>NZ_CP147987.1:0-4800000 GCF_045291505.1 Nonomuraea sp. N2-4H
GGATGTACGCGTCCGTTTCTTGAGAACTCAACAGTGTGTTAAAAGCCAGTGCATGATGCATTACCCCGTCATGTTTCCATGACGTGGATTCCTTTTAGTTGGCATCAATGTTGTTGATGTCGGCTGGGATTGTTTTCCAGACATTGTTTGGAGAGTTTGATCCTGGCTCAGGACGAACGCTGGCGGCGTGCTTAACACATGCAAGTCGAGCGGAAAGGCCCCTTCGGGGGTACTCGAGCGGCGAACGGGTGAGTAACACGTGAGCAACCTGCCCCTGACTCTGGGATAAGCCTGGGAAACTGGGTCTAATACCGGATACGACCTCCGGCCGCATGGTCTGGTGGTGGAAAGTTTTTTCGGTTGGGGATGGGCTCGCGGCCTATCAGCTTGTTGGTGGGGTAGTGGCCTACCAAGGCGACGACGGGTAGCCGGCCTGAGAGGGCGACCGGCCACACTGGGACTGAGACACGGCCCAGACTCCTACGGGAGGCAGCAGTGGGGAATATTGCGCAATGGGCGGAAGCCTGACGCAGCGACGCCGCGTGGGGGATGACGGCCTTCGGGTTGTAAACCTCTTTCAGCAGGGACGAAGTTGACGTGTACCTGCAGAAGAAGCGCCGGCTGAACTACGTGCCAGCAGCCGCGGTAATACGTAGGGCGCAAGCGTTGTCCGGAATTATTGGGCGTAAAGAGCTCGTAGGTGGCTGGTCGCGTCTGCCGTGAAAGCCCGCAGCTTAACTGCGGGTCTGCGGTGGATACGGGCCGGCTAGAGGTAGGTAGGGGCAAGTGGAATTCCTGGTGTAGCGGTGAAATGCGCAGATATCAGGAGGAACACCGGTGGCGAAGGCGGCTTGCTGGGCCTTACCTGACGCTGAGGAGCGAAAGCGTGGGGAGCGAACAGGATTAGATACCCTGGTAGTCCACGCTGTAAACGTTGGGCGCTAGGTGTGGGGGTCTTCCACGATCTCCGTGCCGGAGCTAACGCATTAAGCGCCCCGCCTGGGGAGTACGGCCGCAAGGCTAAAACTCAAAGGAATTGACGGGGGCCCGCACAAGCGGCGGAGCATGTTGCTTAATTCGACGCAACGCGAAGAACCTTACCAAGGTTTGACATCACCCGGACCGGTCTAGAGATAGATCTTCCCTTTTGGGCTGGGTGACAGGTGGTGCATGGCTGTCGTCAGCTCGTGTCGTGAGATGTTGGGTTAAGTCCCGCAACGAGCGCAACCCTTGCTCCATGTTGCCAGCAACCTCTTCGGAGGGTTGGGGACTCATGGGGGACTGCCGGGGTCAACTCGGAGGAAGGTGGGGATGACGTCAAGTCATCATGCCCCTTATGTCTTGGGCTGCAAACATGCTACAATGGCCGGTACAGAGGGCTGCGATACCGTGAGGTGGAGCGAATCCCTAAAAGCCGGTCTCAGTTCGGATTGGGGTCTGCAACTCGACCCCATGAAGTCGGAGTCGCTAGTAATCGCAGATCAGCAATGCTGCGGTGAATACGTTCCCGGGCCTTGTACACACCGCCCGTCACGTCACGAAAGTCGGCAACACCCGAAGCCCGTGGCCCAACCCTTGTGGGGGGAGCGGTCGAAGGTGGGGCTGGCGATTGGGACGAAGTCGTAACAAGGTAGCCGTACCGGAAGGTGCGGCTGGATCACCTCCTTTCTAAGGAGCATCTTCACTCTTCACCGGCGAGTGTCTGGTGGGGTGGTGACAGCTCACGAGTGGAGCACTGGTTATTCAGGTTTGCCGGGTTGCCGGCGTGCTAGTACCGCCCAGCGGTCTCTCTTGTGGGGATGGTTGGGAGTGGGAACGGGCGTGCGGGGGCTTGGTGAGCTTGGGCACACTGTTGGGTCCTGAGGAAACGGGCGACCGGTTCCTTGGAGACAGGGCCAGCGAACACTGCACGGGTTTGTGTGGTGGGGTCTGGAGTCGCTGTTTGTTGTTTGAGATTTGCATAGTGGACGCGAGCATCTTTGTGGCCAAGTTTTTTAGGGCACACGGTGGATGCCTTGGCATCAGGAGCCGATGAAGGACGTGGGAGGCTGCGATAAGCCTCGGGGAGTCGCCAACCAGACGTTGATCCGGGGATGTCCGAATGGGGAAACCTAGCACCAGTCATGTGGTGTTGCCTCCGCCTGAATGTATAGGGCGGTTGGTGGTAACGCGGGGAAGTGAAACATCTCAGTACCCGTAGGAAGAGAAAACAATAGTGATTCCGTGAGTAGTGGTGAGCGAAAGCGGATGAGGCTAAACCGGGCGTGTGTGATAGCCGGCAGGCGTTGCATGTTCGGGGTTGTGGGACCTTCCGGTGGCTTCTGCCGGAGCCACGAGCAGTGATAAATCCGTCTGATAGTCGAAGCCTCTGGGAAGGGGCGCCGTAGACCGTGAGAGCCGGGTAGGCGAAATTGGATGGACTGTTGGAGGGGATCCCAAGTAGCACGGGGCTCGAGGAATCCTGTGTGAATCTGCCAGGACCACCTGGTAAGCCTAAATACTCCCTGGTGACCGATAGTGCACGAGTACCGTGAGGGAAAGGTGAAAAGTGCCCCGGTGAGGGGTTGTGAAAGAGTACCTGAAACCGTGTGCCTACAAGCCGTAGGAGCTTAGCTGGGCTTGCTCAGCTGTGATGTGACTGCGTGCCTTTTGAAGAATGAGCCTGCGAGTTATGGTGTGTGGCGAGGTTAACCCGTGTGGGGGAGCCGTAGCGAAAGCGAGTCTGAAGAGGGCGTTTGAGTCGCATGCTGTAGACCCGAAGCGGGGTGATCTACGCATGGGCAGGTTGAAGCTCAGGTAAGACTGGGTGGAGGACCGAACCCACCAGGGTTGAAAACCTGGGGGATGATCTGTGTGTAGGGGTGAAAGGCCAATCAAACTCCGTGATAGCTGGTTCTCCCCGAAATGCATTTAGGTGCAGCGTTGCGTGTTTCTTGCCGGAGGTAGAGCACTGGATGGCCGATGGGCCCGACAAGGTTACTGACGTCAGCCAAACTCCGAATGCCGGTAAGTGAGAGCGTGGCAGTGAGACTGCGGGCGATAAGGTTCGTAGTCGAGAGGGAAACAGCCCAGATCACCGACTAAGGCCCCTAAGCGTGTGCTAAGTGGGAAAGGATGTGGAGTCGCAGAGACAACCAGGAGGTTGGCTTAGAAGCAGCCATCCTTGAAAGAGTGCGTAATAGCTCACTGGTCAAGTGATTCTGCGCCGACAATGTAGCGGGGCTCAAGCACACCGCCGAAGTCGTGGCACTGACAGGACACTGAGCCTGTTGGTGGGTAGGGGAGCGTCGTGCAGCCGGTGAAGCAGCAGAGTGATCTAGTTGTGGAGGCTGTGCGAGTGAGAATGCAGGCATGAGTAGCGAATCGAGGGTGAGAAACCCTCGCGCCGGATGACCAAGGGTTCCTGGGCCAGGTTAATCCGCCCAGGGTAAGTCGGGACCTAAGGCGAGGCCGACAGGCGTAGTCGATGGACAACGGGTTGATATTCCCGTACCCGCTTCAACGCGCCCATACTGAACCCCTTGATACTAAGAGTCCTTAAGTCAGCTGCCTCTTCGGAGGTGGTGTTAGACCGAACGCTCGGCCTGATTGGGTAGTAGGTAAACGATGGGGTGACGCAGGAAGGTAGTCCAGCCCAGGCGATGGTTGTCCTGGGGTAAGCATGTAGGGAGCGCGGTAGGCAAATCCGCCGCGTGTGATCCTGAGATGTGATGCCGAGCCGATTGTGGTGAAGTGGATGATCCTATGCTGCCGAGAAAAGCCTCTAGTGAGTGTTGTGGCGGCCCGTACCCTAAACCGACTCAGGTGGTCAGGTAGAGAATACTAAGGCGATCGGGTGAACTGTGGTTAAGGAACTCGGCAAATTGCCCCCGTAACTTCGGGAGAAGGGGGACCTCTGCTGGTGATGGCACTTGCTGCTGGAGCTGGTGGGGGTCGCAGTGGCCAGGGGGAAGCGACTGTTTACTAAAAACACAGGTCCGTGCGAAGTCGTAAGACGATGTATACGGACTGACGCCTGCCCGGTGCCGGAACGTTAAGGGGACCGCTTAGCTGACGTAAGTTGGCGAAGGTGAGAACTTAAGCGCCGGTAAACGGCGGTGGTAACTATAACCATCCTAAGGTAGCGAAATTCCTTGTCGGGTAAGTTCCGACCTGCACGAATGGCGTAACGACTTCCCCGCTGTCTCAACCGCAGACCCGGCGAAATTGCACTACGAGTAAAGATGCTCGTTACGCGCAGCAGGACGGAAAGACCCCGGGACCTTCACTACAGCTTGACATTGGCGTTTGGAGCGTCTTGTGTAGGATAGGTGGGAGACTGGGAAGCTCGGACGCTAGTTCGGGTGGAGTCGTTGGTGAAATACCACTCTGGTCGTTTTGAACGTCTAACTCTGGTCCGTGATCCGGATCGGGGACAGTGTCTGGTGGGTAGTTTAACTGGGGCGGTTGCCTCCTAAAGGGTAACGGAGGCGCCCAAAGGTTCCCTCAGCCTGGTTGGCAATCAGGTGTTGAGTGTAAGTGCACAAGGGAGCTTGACTGTGAGACTGACGGGTCGAGCAGGAGCGAAAGCTGGGACTAGTGATCCGGCATCGGCGTGTGGAAGCGGTGTCGCTCAACGGCTAAAAGGTACCCCGGGGATAACAGGCTGATCTTCCCCAAGAGTCCATATCGACGGGATGGTTTGGCACCTCGATGTCGGCTCGTCGCATCCTGGGGCTGGAGTAGGTCCCAAGGGTTGGGCTGTTCGCCCATTAAAGCGGTACGCGAGCTGGGTTTAGAACGTCGCGAGACAGTTCGGTCCCTATCCGCTGCGCGCGTAGGAGACTTGAAAGGGGCTGTCCCTAGTACGAGAGGACCGGGACGGACGAACCTCTGGTGTGCCAGTTGTACCGCCAGGTGCACGGCTGGTTGGCTACGTTCGGAAGGGATAACCGCTGAAGGCATCTAAGCGGGAAGCTCGCCTTGAGATGAGGTCTCCCACCCACGTTGTGGGGTAAGGCTCCCGGGTGATGACCGGGTTGATAGGCCGGAGGTGGAAGCGCGGTAACGTGTGGAGCTGACCGGTACTAATAGGCCGAGGACTTGACCACAAAGCTTTTGCTCGCGTTCACTAGGCAATTCTGAGACAGCAAGTGGTGTGCTGTTTCGTGGGGTTACGGCGGTTATGGCGGGAAGGAAACACCCGGTTACATTCCGAACCCGGAAGTTAAGCTTCTCAGCGCCGATGGTACTGCACTCGGGAGGGTGTGGGAGAGTAGGTCACCGCCGGACAATCTTTGATGAGAGGGGTCTTGGTATCTGGTTTCGGATACTAAGGCCCCTCTTTTTTGTGTGTGTTGGGGTGGGGTTCTGGCATCTGTTGTGGTGTCGGAGCCCCTCTCTCTTTGTGTGTGTGTTTTGTGTGTGCGTGTGTGGGGGTGGGGTTCCGGCGTCTGGGGTGTCGGGGCGCCTCCCCCTTTTGCGTGCGGGGCCGGTGTTCTTGGTGTCGGGGTTCTTTTGGTGCGTGGGGGGTGCTAGCGGTTGTGGTGTCAGGGCTTTTCTTCGGTGTGGGGAGGGGTTCTGGTGCCTTGGGTGTCTCCCTTTCTTCGTGTGGGGGAGGGGATGTGACGTTTTAGGGCGTCGTGGCCCCTCCCTTTTTTGAGTGGCTGGGTTTTTCTCCCTGGAGGGGCTTTTCGTGGCGGGTGTGTGGGGTTTCGTGCGTTGAGAGTGTGTGGGTGCGGTCGGGTTTTCTGTGGGGTGGGTTTTCGGCTGTTGCCGGCCTTGCTTGGGCCTGTTCGCGCGCTCCAGGGTGCATTTGTCAGCGCGGGTGGGTCGGGGGTTCGTTGCTGCCGGTGGTGTTCGGGTGTGCCTTACAGGATGGACTGTTCGGGGTGGTGGGTTTTGGTGCCGGACTTGGGCGAGGGCGCTTGCCGGGGTGTGAGGGCTGGGGGTGGACGGGTCGGCTGGTGTTGCGGGTCGCGTGCTTGAGAGCCTGGGGTGGCTGGGTGGGAGAAGTTGTCGGGGGCGGTCTTCGGGTGAGGGCTGGGTTTCGGGGGCGGGAGTGGGGCTTCGGGCGGGGTGGCGGGGGTGTCGGGGATGTCGTGATAATGCTCGAATGGTCGGGGCCTGGGGCAGGGTGGCGTGGCTGTTCGTGGGGTTGCTCGCGTTGATTTCGCCGCTGGTCGTCGCTGGGGATGTCAAGGCGGTGGCTCGGGCGCCTGAAGGACGTGCGCGGGTGGGCCGTGTTGCGTCGCTGACCGTGCGGGTGCCGCTGCTCACGGCCGGGTGGGGGTCTTACGGAGGCCGGAAGACGGACGACTGCTGGTGGAGCAGCAGCGGGTCGTGGCGAGGGGAGAGGTGCCGGGCAAGGAGATCTCGCGGCGGCTGGATCGGTATCTCGCGGGGCGGACCGGGCGGGTGGCGGTGATGGTGAAGGAGCTGGGGTCCGGGCGAACCTACGCCTATCACGCCGAGGAGCGGATGATCACGGCCAGCGTGGCCAAGGTGCAGATTCTCATGGCCTTACTGTTGCGCACGCCGTGGAAGAAGCTGCCGGCGGCGGTGCGGCGGGATGCCGATCGGATGATCCGCTACAGCGACAACCACGCGGCCGATCGGCTGTGGGAGCGGATCGGTGGGGTGAGAGGGTTCGACGCGGCGGGGCGGAGGTTCGGGCTGCGGCATACCCGGGGAGTGGCGGGCAGGTGCGTGGACCTGTACTGCTGGGGGATCACGCAGACGTCCGTCGACGACCTGGTACGGCTCATGGCGGCCCTCGTCGCGAAGAAGAGCCCGCTCAGGCGGCAGGACCGCGCTCAGGTGCGCAGGCTCATGGGCGCGGTCGTGGACGGGCAGGACTGGGGCATCAGTGCCGCCGCCTGCCGCGGTGAACGGGTGGCGCTGAAGAACGGCTGGCTGCGCCGGGTGTCGAACGGGCGCTGGGCCACGGCCAGCGTGGGCCTCGTCAGAGGTGACGGGCGGGACTTCGCCGTGGCCGTGCTGAGCGAGGGCAGCCCTCAGGTGGAGTACGGCATCGCCACCGTCGAAGGCGTGGCCGAGCGCGTCATGCGGGCTTTTCGGAGTTGCCCGGGGTGACCAGCCGGTAGCCCACGCCGCGTACGGTCTGGATGAGCTGGTCGTCCTCGTCGCCCAGGCGCGCCCGCAGCCGTTTGACGTGCACCGCGATGGTGTTCGTCGAGGTGTTGGCGGCGGCGTGCCAGACGTGGCGCATGATCTGCTCGCGGGTGACCGTGCGGTCGGCGTTGCGCATGAGGTACTGCAGCAGCTCGAACTCGCGCAGCGGCAGGTGGACGGCGCGGCCGCCGACGCGTACCTGGTAGGCGTGGACGTCCAGCTCGACGCCGCCGACGGTGAGGACCTTGCGCGGCTCGGGGGAGCTGGCCTGGATGAACGGCAGCAGTTCCGGCACCCGGTAGGGCCGGGCCACGCAGGCGGCGGCGCCGGCCGCGAGCGCGCGTACGGCCTGGTCGGCGTGCCCCTCACCGACGCCGAGCAGGACGGGCACCGAGCGCGCGAGCCGTACCGCGCGGACGAACTCGACCGGGTCGATGACCGGCAGCGTGGCCGCGACGAGCACCACGTCCGGCTGGAGCGCTCCGGCCTGCAGCAGCCCTTGGGCGCCGTCGGGCGCCCCGGTGACGGCCACGCCCTCGCGTTCGAGGGCGGTGGCGACGTCGTCCACCACGGAGCCGTCGGGGTCGGCGATGAGCAGTACGGGCTTGGCCCTGGTGTCCCCGTTCATCGTGGGCGCCGCCTGCTGGTGGGTCATCAGCCGAAGCGCCCCGTGATGTAGTCCTCGGTGGCCTTCTGTGAGGGGTTGGTGAACATGCGCGACGTCTCGTCCATCTCGATGACCCTGCCGGGCTTGCCCTGTTCGGCGAGGTTGAAAAAGGCGGTGCGGTCGCTGACCCGGGCGGCCTGCTGCATGTTGTGGGTCACGATGACGATCGTGTACTGGTCCTTCAGCTTGGCCATGAGGTCCTCGATGGCCAGCGTGGAGATCGGATCGAGGGCGGAGCAGGGCTCGTCCATCAGCAGGACCTCGGGCCGTACGGCGATCGCGCGGGCGATGCACAGGCGCTGCTGCTGGCCGCCGGACAGGCCGGCGCCGGGCTTGTTGAGGCGGTCCTTGACCTCGTTCCACAGGTTGGCGCCCTTGAGCGAGTCCTCGACGATGTCGTCCATCTCGGACTTGCTGATGCGGCCGCCGTTGAGCCGGAGCCCGGCGGCGACGTTCTCGTAGATCGACATCGTGGGGAACGGGTTCGGGCGCTGGAAGACCATGCCGATCATGCGGCGCACGGAGACGGGCTCGACGTCCGGGGCGTACAGGTCCTCGCCGTCGAGCAGCACCTTGCCCTCCACGCGCGCGCCGGGGATGACCTCGTGCATGCGGTTGAGCGTGCGCAGGAACGTCGACTTGCCGCAGCCGGACGGGCCGATGAACGCGGTGATCGACCGCGGCTCGATGGTCATCGACACGTCCTCGATCGCCTTGTGCGACCCGTAGTACGCGTCGAGGCCCGAAACCTGGATCTGCTTGGACATTGTGGTTATTACCCCCTATCGGCCCTTGGCGGGCGCACGCCACCAGGCGATCAGGCGCGCCACCAGGTTCAGCAGCATGACGATCAGGATCAGCGTGAGGGCTCCGGTCCACGCCCGGTCGATGGCGGTGTCGTTCGGACGGGCCGCCTGGTCGAAGACGAAGAGGGGGAGGCCCATCTGCGGTCCGTTGAACGGGTCGTGGTTGATGGAGTTGGTGAAGAACACCGTCATCAGCAGCGGAGCCGTCTCGCCGGCGACGCGGGCCACGGCCAGCATGACGCCGGTGACGATGCCGGTGAACGCGGTCGGCAGCACGACCTTGACGATGGTGCGCCACTTGGGCACGCCCAGCGCGTACGATGCCTCGCGCAGGTCGTTCGGCACCAGCCGCAGCATCTCCTCGGCGGACCTGACGACCGTCGGCATCATCAGGATGGACAGGGCGAGCGCGCCCGCCCAGCCGGAGTAGGGGAAGCCGAGGAAGAGGATCCAGAACGCGAGGATGAACAGCCCGGCGACGACCGACGGGATGCCGGTCATGACGTCGACGAAGAAGCTGATGGCCCGGGCCAGGCGGCCGCCCGCGCCGTACTCGACGAGGTAGATGGCGGTGAACAGGCCGATCGGCACCGAGATGACGGAGGCCAGCAGGACCTGTTCGAGGGTGCCGACGATGGCGTGGTACGCGCCGCCGCCCGCGTCCCTGGCGCCGATGCCGTTCATGGAGTGGGTGAGGAACTCCATGTCGAAGCGGGCCAGGCCGTTGGAGACCACCAGCCACAGCACCGAGACCAGCGGCACCACGGCCAGCACGAACGCCACATAGACCAGGGCCTGAACGACCCGGTCCTTGATGCGGCGGCCGGTGGAGATGCGTTGAATCGAGGTCATGCGCCGGCCCTCGCGTACTCCTTGCGGCGGTTGATGATCAGTCGCGCGGCCATGTTGACCAGCAGCGTGATGAGGAACAGCACCAGACCGGAGGCGATCAGCGCGCCCCGGCCGATGTCGGTGGCCTCGCCGAAGCCGTTGGCGATGTTGGCGGCGATGCTGTTGGCGTGCGGGGTGAGGATCTCGAAGGTGATGTCGAAGGTGGCCGGGAAGATCAGCGCGACCGCGATGGTCTCGCCCATGGCGCGGCCGAGGCCGAGCATGGCGGCGCTGATGACACCCGGACGGCCGAACGGCAGCACGGCCATCCTGATCATCTCCCAGCGGGTCGCGCCGAGCGCGAGCGCCGCCTCCTCGTTCATCTTGGGCGCCTGGAGGAACACCTCGCGTGAGATGGCCGCGATGATCGGCAGGATCATGATGGCCAGCACGATGCCGCCGGCGAGCATGGTCTTGCCGCCGATCACGCCCTCGCCGGCGAACAGCGGGAACCAGCCGACGTGCTCGTTCAGCCACTGCGACGGCGTCCGCATGAACGGCACCAGGAACGCCAGGCCCCACAGGCCGTAGACGACGCTGGGCACCGCGGCGAGCAGGTCGATGAGGTAGCCGAGCGGGGCGGCGAGCTTGCGGGGCGCGTAGTGCGAGATGAACAGCGCCACGCCGACCGCGATCGGGGTGGCGATGACCAGCGCGAGCGCGGAGCTGAGCAGGGTGCCGAAGGCCAGCGCGGCGATGCCGAAGACCTGCTGCCCGTTGGGGTCCCAGGTCAGCTCCGTGAGGAAGTTCGCCTTGTTCGCCTGCAGCGCCGGGATCGCCTCGCTGATGAGGAACACGGCGATGGCCGCCATGATCGCCAGCAGGATGACGCCCGCCGCCGTGGAGACGAACCGGAAGGGACCTTCACCGATGCTGCGCCGCGAGGCGGACCGGCTGGTGTCCGGTCCGCCTTCACGGGTACGTACGTCCGTCGTCATGAGCCGCTCAGGAGATGGCCTCGACGGCGGTCCTGACCTTGGTGAGCAGGTCGCCCGAGAGCGGGGCGTAACCCAGCTCCTTCAGCACCGCCTGGCCCTCGTCGCTGGCGGTGTAGGTCAGGAAGCTCTTGACGATCTTCTGCTGGTCGGCGGGCAGGCCCTTCTCGCAGGTGATCTCGTACGTCACCAGGACGATCGGGTAGGCGCCCGGGGTCTTGGTGGCGTAGTCGATGGACAGCGCGAGGTCGTTGCCGGTGCCCTTGATCTCGGCGGTCTCGACCGTCTTGGCCGCGCTCTCCGGGGTCAGCTCGACGAACTCGCCGGAGCCGTTCGCGATCTTGGCTTTCTGCAGCGAGGAGTTCTCGGCGTACGAGAGCTCGACGTAGCTGATCGCGCCCTCGGAGTCCTTCACGCTGGCGGCGATCTGGTCGGAGCCCTTGGCGCCCTGGCCGCCCGCCTCGGCGGGCCACGCCTTGGCCGGCTCGTACGGCCAGTCACCGGTGGCCTTGAGGAACTTGGTGAAGTTGTCGCTGGTGCCCGACTCGTCCGAGCGGTGGACCGCCTGGATGGGCGTGGACGGGAGCTGGGCGTCCGGGTTCTCGGCCTTGATGGCCGGGTCGTCCCACTTGGTGATCTTGCTGTTGAAGATGCCGACGAGCGTCTTCGGCGACAGCTGCAGGCCGTCGACGCCGGGGAGGTTGTAGACAACCGCGATCGGGCCGGTGACCATCGGGATGTTGATGGCCTTGCCGGTCTTGCACCGGGCGTCGGCCTGGGCAGGCTCGTCGTCCTTCAGCGCCGAGTCGGAGCCGGCGAAGGCGACCGTGCCCTGGATGAACGCCTGCACGCCCGCGCCGGAGCCGCTGGGCTGGTAGTTCAGGGTCACCCCCGGGTTCGCTGCCGTGAAGTTCTTCGTCCACTCGGTGATCGCGTTGGCCTGGGCCGAGGAGCCCGCGGCGTTGACGGAGCCGCTCAGACCGTTGTCCGCCGCGGGCGCGGCGGCGCTTGCGGAGGTCGTGCTGCCCGAGGGGTTGTTGTTGTCTGTGCCGCACGCAGCGAGCGAGAGCGCGCCGGCGACGGCGACGGCGGCGAGCCGGCCTGCATACTTCACGGTTGGGTTCCTCCCACTTGGTCCTTAGTCGGGCATGAAGCTAGGCGGCGAAAGTGACTCGGCCCCCGAGAGCGGATGAACGGACAGTGAACGCTGTGGGTCGGTGTGCTGCACCGGCCCCGCTGCGGCCGGTTCATCCGGCGCGGTCCGTACGTGAACGGCGCAGGTCGGAGCACTTGCCCGGCTGGCCACAATGGAGGCATGACGTATCGCGTATGCGTGGTGTGCATGGGGAACATCTGCCGGTCGCCGATGGCCGAGGTCGTGCTGCGGAAGGTGCTCGCCGACCGGGGTCTCGACGGCCAGGTCGTCGTCGAGAGCGCCGGCACCGGAGGATGGCACGTGGGCGACCCGATGGACGAGCGGGCGCTGGAGACCCTCTCCCTGCGCGGCTACGATGGCTCCTCGCACCGGGCCAGGCAGTTCACCAGGGACTGGTTCGACCGGTACGACCTCGTGCTCGCCATGGACCGGGACAACCTGTCCAACCTGCAGCGGATCGCCCCCGAAGGGGTCGAGGTGCGGTTGTTCCGGTCGTTCGATCCGGCCGCGCCGGAGGGGGCCGAGGTGCCGGATCCGTACTACGGGGGCCGCGAAGGGTTCGAAGAGGTCCTCGACCTGGTCGAGTCGGCCGCCGAGGGCGTCGCCAAGCACATCGCCGATGAGATTCACTGAGGAGCTGGGCACCTCGCACGGCAGGCGGCTGCGGCGGGGCGTGCTGGACGACGGGCGGGCGGTGTTCGTCAAGAGCGGTCCCGCCTCCGAGGTGCTGCTGTCGGAGGCCGCCGGGCTGCGCTGGCTCGGCGAGGTCGCCGCGGTGCCCGAGGTCATCGAGGCGGAGCCGGACCGGCTGGTGCTGGCCTGGGTACGCGAGGAGCGGCCCACCCCCGAGGCCGCCGAGCGGTTCGGGCGGACGCTGGCGAGGATGCACCGCGCGGGGGCGCAGAAGTTCGGCGCGCCGTGGCCCGGGTTCATCGCCGAGCTGCCGATGGACAACGCGGCCGCCCCCGACTGGCCGGCCTTCTACGGCGAGCGACGGGTGCTGCCGTTCCTGCGGCAGGCGCGGCTGCCCGCCTCAGACGTCGCGCTGGTCGAGCGGGCGGTGGAGCGGCTGCCCGAGGTGGCGGGGCCCGCCGAGCCGCCCGCGCGGATCCACGGGGATCTGTGGAGCGGGAACGTGCTGTGGTCCGGCGGGCAGGGCGTGCTGATCGATCCGGCGGCCCATGGCGGGCATCGGGAGACGGACCTTGCGATGCTCGATCTGTTCGGGCTGCCGTATCTCGATCGGGTGCTGGGGGCGTACCAGGAGGAGTGGCCGCTTGCCGACGGGTGGCGGGAGCGGGTGCCGCTGCATCAGCTCCATCCGCTGCTCGTGCACGTGGTGTTGTACGGCGGGGGATATCGGGACGCTTTGATGGCCGCCGTGCGGCGGGTGCTGGCGCTCTGAGCGGCCTCTGTGCCCGTCACGGCTTCTTTCTTGTGCGGTACGCGCGTTGCTGGCAGGCGCGCGAGCAGTAGACGCGGGGGCGGCCTGTGGCGGCCGGCTCCAGCGGTTTGCCGCATTCGCGACATGAATCGTCACGGGTTTCGTCACGTTCCCGAATGAGGGCCTCGATGCCGTCGAGGATGCGGCGCAGGCCGAACTCGAAGGAGTCCTCGGGGTCGTCCCAGCCGCCGGACTCCCACAGGCGGGTGATCGTGGGGTAGGCGGTCAGGCGTTCGTACAGGGAGTCGCGGGCGCCCCACCACTCCTCCTCGGAGACGCCGCTGCGGCGCTCCTCGCGCAGGGTCTCGACCAGGCTCAGGGCCTCGGCGTCCACGAAGCGGCCGATCAGGTTGACGGCGGCGATCACCTCGTGGGGGCGCAGCGGGGTGCCGATGAGGGTGCTCAGCATGCGTTCGAAGGTCGCGACCGCGTTCGGGCCGGGGATGTTGCGTGAGCCCCGCACCTCGGCCAGCCATGGGTGGCGGCGGCGGAGGCGCCAGCCCTGCCTGGCCAGGGCTTCGAGTCGGGGGCGCCAGTCCGCGCCCTTCTGGTCGCTTCCGTCTTCCTGTGGGCCGGCGTCCTGGTGGTCGCTTCGTGGCTCGTCCGTACGGTCGCTCGGGTCCTCCGGTGCGTGCTCGCCCATCACGGCGTCGCGCATGAGGGCGACGAGCTGGTCGCGGCCCGGTACGTGGCGGTAGAGCGACATCGTGGTGAAGCCGAGCCGGTCGGCCACCTTGCGCATCGACAGGCCCTCAAGACCCTCGGCGTCGGCCAGCTCGATGCCCGCGCGCACGATCCGGTCAAGGGTCAGCCCGGCGCGCGGCGCGCTCTCCTCGCCGCGCTCCCGCCACAACAATTCGACGCCGTCGTCCATAGGTCTAGTTTATGGTGTACAAATCTGTGTACGGCATAAACGAGGCAGAGGCGGTTTGTCATGATCCAGATCTATGTGTCGCCGTCCGGTGACGACTCCGCGCCGGGCACCGAGGACCGGCCGTTCGCGACGCTCGAACGCGCCCGGGCGGCGGCCCGCGAGGCGGGTGGGAAGGCGGTCGTGCATCTCGGGGGCGGTGTCCACGTACTGAATCGGCCGTTCGAGCTGCGCGAGGCCGACTCGGGGACGGTCTACCAGGCGGCCGGCCACGGCACGTCCGGGCAGGAGGAGGCCGTCATCAGCGGCGGGCGGGAGATCGCCGGCTGGCGCGTGCGCGACGGGGTGTGGCTGGCCGACGTCGGCGGCCTCGACATCCGCCAGCTCTACGTGAACGGCCGCCGCGCGCCCCGTGCCGCCGTACCGGGGCTGCCTGGCACGGTCACCGCGACCGAGACCGGTTACGTCACCGACAGCCCTGAGCCGCTGACCTGGCAGAACGTCGAGTTCGTGCACCGGGGCGTCTACCCGTGGACCGAGGCCCGCCTCCAGGTGGCCCGGATCGCGCGCGAGGGCGACTCCACCGTGATCACCATGGCGCAGCCGGGGTTCGGGTGGGCGTACGAGCTGTACCGGTCCGTCTACGAGGGCCACACCTCGATCGGACCCGGGCTGCCCACCTCCGTCGAGAACGACCCGAGCTTCCTGCGCGAGCCCGGCACGTTCGTGCTCGACCGGTCGCGGCCGGGCCGGCACGTGCTGATGTACCTGCCGCTGCCGGGGGAGGAGCCGGGGTCCGCGCGGGTCGTCGCGCCGGTCCTGGAGACGCTGGTGCGGGTGGCGGGGGCGCGGGACGTGGCGTTCAGGGGGCTGGTGTTCGCCGAGGCCACGTGGACGCGTCCCGGGCGGCCCGAGGGGTTCGTGCACTATCACGGCAGCGGGTTCTACGAGGGCGGGCCGGTCGAGCGGGCGGAGCTGGGGGAGGGCGCATATGTGATGTATCCCTTGAGTTCCGTCACGATTCCGGCGTGTGTGGAGTTCGTGGACGCGGGTGGGGCCGAGGTCGAGGGGTGCCGGTTCACCCGGCTGGGCGCCACCGGACTCGGCGTCAGCGGGGGCGAGGGCGTCACCGTATCCGGGTGCGAGTTCGACACGCTGTCCGGCGGCGGCGTCACCATGAACGGCACCCGGGGCGGCGTGATCGAGGACAACCGGGTGCGCGGGATCGGGCTGGAGTTCAGCGGGTCGCCCGGCATCGCCGTCACCGGCACCCGAGGCTGCGTCGTCGCCCACAACGAGGTCACCGACGTGCCCCACTGCGGCATCGTGGCCGGGCCTGGCGAGGGCACTCGGATCCTGCGTAACCTGACCGCCGGCACCATGCAGGTGCTGGCCGACGGAGGCGGCGTCTACCTCTCCGGGCCGCAGGGCGACTCGGCCGAGACCGGGGCCGTGGTGCGGGGCAACGTCATCAAGGACACGCGCACGCCGTACAACTTCGGGCTCTACACCGACTACGGCGCGAGCTGGGTGCTCGTCGAGGAGAACGTGGTCATGCGCGCCGACAACACGGCCGTGCTGCACGTCGGGCCGCCGCTGGAGAACGTCACCTACCGGGGCAACTTCTGGGACGCCGATCCGATCGGGCACGACGATCCGCCGAGCGGGGTGACGTACGAGGAGAACGTCACGATCGCCGACGAGGACGCGCTGGCCGCCGCGACCCGGGAGATCCGGGGCAGGGCGGGCGTGCGGCGTTCCTAGGTCCTGACCGTCGTGCCGTTGAGGCGGTCGATGACCTGGTCGTGCAGCAGGCCGTTCGTGCAGACGAGGCTGCCGCCCTCAAGGCCCTTGACGCCGGCGACGTCCGTCCAGACGCCGCCGGCCTCCTCCACGATCACGGTGAGCGCCGCCATGTCCCACGGCGACAGCTCCGGCTCGGCCGACACGTCCACCGAGCCCTCGGCGACCATCATGTGCGACCAGAAGTCCCCGTACGCGCGGGTCCGCCAGCAGGCGCGGCTCAGGTCGAGGAAGTTGTCCAGCTTGCCGGCCTTCTCCCAGCCGCCGAAGCTCGAGTACGAGAACGAGGCGTCCTCCAGCGACGACACCGATGACACGTGCATGCGGGTCGCCTTGGTCAGGCTCTTGCCCGTCCACGCCCCGCCGTCGGCCGCCGCCCACCAGCGCCGGCCCAGGGCGGGGGCCGAGACCAGGCCCACGACGACCTTGCCGTACTCCATGAGCGCGATCAGCGTCGCCCAGACGGGCACGCCGCGAACGTAGTTCTTGGTGCCGTCGATGGGGTCGATGATCCACGAGCGGGCGCCCCAGCCGGTCTTGCCGAACTCCTCGCCGACCACCGCGTCACGCGGCCTGGCGCGGCGCAGCGTACCCCTGATGGCCTCCTCCACCGCGCGGTCGGCGTCGCTGACCGGCGTCAGATCGGGCTTGGTCTCGACCGTGAGGTCGACCGCCTTGAACCGTCGCATGGTCAGGTCGTCGGCGGCGTCCGCCATGACATGCGCGAGGCGCAGATCATCGTTATAACTCTGCACGGTCGCCCACGCTACCGTGTCGGCCTTACGGACATCAGTTACCAACGCCCCTTTTCTGGTAACCGCCTTTTCAGTTACTCATCAGTAGCATGTCCTGCATGTCGCAAGATGTCGGTGAGCTTCTGCTGCGGTCGGTCCCTTTCGCCCGGACCCTGGGCATCGTCTTCGACACGGCCGAGGACGGGCGGGCGGTCTGCCGCGTACCTCCGCGGGCGGACCTCGCCAACCACGTCGGCGGGCCGCACGCGGGGGTGCTCTTCACGCTCGCCGAGTCCGCGTCCGGGGCCGCCGTGCTGTCTCTTTTCGCCGATCAGCTGGACCGGGCGGTGCCGCTGCCGACCACGGCGACCATCGCGTTCCGTAAGGTCGCCACCGGCGAGGTGCGGGCCTCGGCCCGGCTGTCGGCGTCGCGGGATGACGTCCTGGCGCGGCTGGACGCGGGGGAGCGGCCGGAGTTCGATGTGGAGGTGGAGATCACGAACGCGGACGGCGTCGTCGTCTCCACCCTCACCGTCACCTGGACCCTCCGCCCCAACCGCCCCTGACCACCGCCGTGGCGGGTCGGTGGCCTGGGGCGCATCCGTTCGCTTCGCTTTCGCTGCCCGGCTCTCGGGGGTGGACTCGCTGGCTTTCGGGGTGGACTCGGTGGCTTTCGGGGTGGACTCGGCGGCCGGACCGCGCCGCCGGCCGCCACGCTTCCACCTCTGCCAGGCGAATCTCATGACGACCGCTCGCCTCGGCACTTGGGGTGGCATCGCCGAACCGGGGTGCTCGCCGGCGCCTGGTAGGGCGCGCGGCCGGGAGCCGGTCGTGGAGCCGCCCGGGGCCAGGGGCCGTGCGCCGGTGCTGAGCAGCGGCGTGCTGCACCGCTTCGTACGCGTTGTGGCAGCGGTGTGCAGCACTGCTTCGCACGCGTTGTGGCAGTGGCCGGTCGCTGGAGACGTTGCCTGGTCGGGGGTGTCAGCGGGCGGAGGGTTCAGGCGCTGCGGGTGGCCGTGGGGTCGTCCAAGGTGCCCTCGCGGCTCGCCAGGAGACGGCGCAGGGACTCCAGGCGGGCGGGGTCGGCGTTGCCCGCCGCTACCCAGGCGTCCAGAGCGCAGCCCTCGCTCAGGTGGTTGCAGCCCTTCGGGCAGTCGACGGTGCCCTCCACCAGGTCAGGGAACGCCGCCAGCACCGTCTCCGTCGAGACGTGGGCCAGTCCGAAGCTGCGTACGCCCGGCGTGTCGATGATCCAGCCGCCCTCCGGCAGCTCCAGCGCGACGGCCGAGGTCGAGGTGTGACGGCCGCGGCCGGTGACGGCGTTGACCTGGGAGACGGCGCGGTTGGCGTTCGGCACCAGCGCGTTGACCAGGGTGGACTTGCCCACTCCCGAATGCCCGACCAGGACGCTGATCCGCCCCACCAGGCGCTCGCGCAGCTCGTCGAGCGGGCCGCCCTTGTGCACGACGACGTACGGCACGCCCAGCGGCTCGTACAGGGCCACCAGCTCGTCGGGCGGCGCGAGGTCGGACTTGGTGAGGCAGAGCAGGGTGTCGATCTCCGCGTCGAACGCCGCCACCAGGATGCGGTCGATCATGCGCGGTCTCGGCGGCGGGTCGGCCAGCGCGGTCACGATCACGAGCTGGTCGGCGTTGGCCACCACCGGGCGCTCGATGCCGTCGCTGTCCTCCACGTCGTCGGCCGAGCGGCGCAGCATCGACGTGCGCGGCTCCACGCGTACGACGCGGGCCAGCGTGTCGGGCTTGCCGGATACGTCGCCGACCAGCGCGACCCTGTCGCCCACGACGATGCCCTTGCGGCCCAGCTCGCGGGCCTTCATGGCGACCACGAGCCGGCGCTGGGCGGCTTGCGTTTCTGCGCCGAGCCCTTGGGGCGTTCGGCCTCGACCAGCGTGGTGTAGCGGCCGCGGTCCACGGCCACCACAAACCCTTCCACAGCGTCCTCATGCGCAGGACGAATTCGGGTCCGCGGCCTGGAACCCTTGCCCGGCCTGACCCTGACGTCGTCCTCGTCGTACTCCCGCCTCCTCAGCGGTCCGCTCCCATGCGCTCGCTCCCCTTTCGTGAAGATTGTCTTGGTTTGTAGTGGTGATGGTAGGCAGGTTGCGGAACGTCCTACGACATCCCGCGACCGATCGTCACCCGATCGTCAATCTGCCTGCCTGCCCGTTCGGTCGCACGCTCGTCGATCCGTCGGCTGCCGCCCGCTCGTCTCCCTGCGCCGGCCGTTGTCCGCTCGTCTCCCGCTGTCGACCGGCGCTGTCGACCGGCGCTGCCGACTGGCGCTGCCGATCGTCGTCCGCTCGTAGGCAGCGCATCCCGCCCCCCGGCTTGTGTGCTCGGTCTGCAGGTGGGAGGGGCCAGGTGGTCGGTCGGTGCATCGGGTGTGCGTTGGTCTGCGTGCCGGTTTGTGCGGCGGCCTGCATGCCGGCCCGTGCGAAATCTGCACGCCGGTCCATGCCGACCTGCGCGCAGACCCGTGCGAAACCTGCATGCCGGTCCGTGTTGGCCTGCGTGCCAACCCATGGGTGGCCTGCGTGCCGATCCGTGCGTGGCCAACGTGCCGGCGTGCGGTGGTGCGAGTCGGCGGGTCATGTGAGTCGGGTGGGTGGGGCCAACCGGGTGGCGGGGCGAGCCGGCGGGCTGGGGCGAGCCGGGTGGGCGGCTGGTGTCCGGCTCTCCGTGGGATGCGGTCGGGCCTCGGGTGGTGGGCGAAAGTACGCCTTCTGCCCGAGCGAGTGGCTTTCGGGGCTGGGGTGGGCGGCTTCACCCGGGGTCGCTCGGGCGGCGGTGTCGTGCTGGTGGGTCTCATGGTCGTCATCCGGGCGACGTGCTCTCACGTGGTGGCCTTCACCGACGTGCCCGGGGCTTCCACGGTGAAACCAGCGGTGCCGGAAAAGTAGCCGTTCGCGCAGGTGAGGCGCGTGACGCCGCTCTGGTGAGCGGACGGCGCCCGCAGCCGGGCCCCGGAGGCCGAGGCCGCCGGGGCGTGGTGCGCGTGGGGCTGAGCGGAGATCCTCGCGGATCCAGTGTGTGCAGTCCGCAGGGCCAGGCTCACTGCGGGCCCTACATCCGGTGTCCGCATGGGCAGGCTCATCGCGGGTCCGGCATCGACGTCCACGTGGCGGTGGTCACTGGGAGGCCAGCATCGTGGTCCACATCTGGACGAACTCCGGCAAGGTCTTGGCGGTCGTCGCGATGTTCTCCACCTCGACATCCGGCACCGCGAGGCCGATCACGGCGCCGGCCGTGGCCATGCGGTGGTCGTCGTAGCTGTGGAAGACGCCGCCGTGGAGCGGGCGGGGCCGGATGATCAGGCCGTCGTCGGTCTCCTCGGCGTCGCCGCCCAGGCGGTTGATCTCGGTGACGAGCGCGGCCAGGCGGTCGGTCTCGTGGCCGCGCAGGTGGCTCACGCCCCTGATGCGGCTCGGCGTGGTGGCCAGGGCGGCGAGCGCGGCGATGGTCGGGGTGAGCTCGCCCACCTCGTGGAGGTCGGCGTCGAGACCGGTGACCTTCCCGGTGCCGGTGACCACGAGGTCGTCGCCGGAGCGGGTGACCGTGGCGCCCATGGACGTGAGCAGCCCGCGCAGCGCGTCGCCCGGCTGGGTGGTGCGGGCCGGCCAGGCCGGGATCGTCACCGTGCCGCCCGTCACCAGGGCCGCCGCGAGGAACGGGGCCGCGTTGGACAGGTCGGGCTCGACCGTCACGTCTCTGGCCGTGATCGGCCCTGGCTCCACCCGCCACACGTCGCGCTCGCTGGCGTCGACCGAGACGCCCACCGCCCGCAGCATCTCGATCGTCATCTCGATGTGCGGCTGCGAGGGCACCGGCGGCCCCACGTGGCGTACGGTGATGCCCTTCTCAAAACGCGCGGCCGTCAGCAGCAGACCCGAGACGAACTGCGACGAGCCGGACGCGTCGAGCGTCACCTCGCCGCCCGTCGTCGGCCCGCTGATCGTGAACGGCAGCGCGTCGTTGTCGACGCGGGCCCCGAGCGAGCGCAGCGCGTCGAGCATGGGGCCCATCGGGCGCTTGCGTGCATGGGGATCGCCGTCGAACGAGACCGGCCCATCGGCCAGCGCCGCCATCGGCGGAACGAACCGCATCACCGTGCCGGCCAGGCCGACGTCGATGTGGGCGCCGCCGCGGATCGGGCCCGGCGTCACCGCCCAGTCGACGCCCGCCGAAGTCTCGCGCGTGGCCTCGAACGTGGTGCCGAGCGCGCGCAGCGCCGCGACCATGAGGTCGGCGTCGCGGCTGCGCAGGGCCTGGCGTACGACGCCTGGACCGTCGGCGAGCGCGGCCAGCAGGAGCGCGCGGTTGGTCACCGACTTGGAGCCGGGCAGCGGGACGGTGGCGACGACGGGATCTGTCGCCGTCGGGGCGGGCCAGTGCTGAGCGGGCATGGTCAAAGAGTACTGGCCGTGGGTGGCCGGAGGCCGCAGGCTGTGGATGACGGGGCTGTTGTCGTCGCTCCCTGTGGACGACCGTCACATGCTCCGTCGGTGGTCGCCGCAGACGATCGTGTGCGGGTCGGTGTGTGAGAGCGGGGCGTGTGAGGGCGGGGGCGTCCCCGCGCGTGGGCGTGTGCGGGTCGGCAGGTGAAGGTGAGGCACCGTGACAGTGGGGCGGGTGAACGGTGGGCACGCGCTGGTGGGGAGTGTGACGGCGAGGCCGTGCGCCGCCCGACCCGGTACGTGCCGGTAGGCGCCGCCCAGCGGTTGGACCGCATGGGCGGCTGCAACCGGCCGGCACCATGAGGCGAACATGCGCGCGAAAGCCTGACGTGGCAGTGTGGGGTCATGTGCGGTAGATACGCCTCGGCGCGCAAGAAGCACGAGTTGCTGGAGGAGTTCCAGGTCGAGCAGGACCCGGAGCCCGACAAGGAGCTCGGGCCCGACTACAACGTCGCGCCGACCAAGAACGTCTACGCAGTGCTGAGCCGCGTGCCCAAGGATGCCGAGCGGGCGGTGCGGCAGCTGAGGGTCGTCAAGTGGGGCCTGGTGCCGGCGTGGGCCAAGGACCCGTCGATCGGCTCCCGGCTGATCAACGCCAGGGCCGAGACTCTGGCGGAGAAGCCGTCGTTCCGGCAGGCGTTCGCCAAGCGCAGGTGCCTGCTGCCGGCCGACGGCTACTTCGAGTGGATGCCGGTCGAGGGCGAAAAGAAGAAACAGCCGTACTTCATCCATCCGGCCGATGGCGGGGTGCTGGCCATGGCCGGTCTGTACGAGTTCTGGAAGGACCCGTCCAGGGACGATGACGACCCGCTCAAGTGGCTGGTGACCTGCACCGTCATCACCACGAACGCCGAGGACCAGCTCGGCCGCATCCACGACAGGATGCCCATGATGATCGACAAGGATCACTGGGCGGAGTGGCTCGATCCCAAGCTGACCGACACCGAGCAGGCGGGGCGGCTGCTGGTGCCCGCCGAGCCGGGACGGCTCACCGCGTACCCGGTGTCCACGGACGTCAACAACGTCCGCAACAACGGACCGGACCTCATCAAACCCCTCCCCGACGAGGAGGAGACCGCGCTCTTTTAAAGGTGTAAGAAGCCCGGTAAGTGGGCATCCGGTGAGGAAAGCGATGCAACCGTTCACACGGTGTCACCGCTGAACCTTGCCCCCTTGATCACACCGGGCGGGACATCCGGGGGGTCCTGGCCGCGGCGTACCCCTTTACCCGGAGGTGCGGATTCGTGGATGTCACGACCGCTCGTGAGCGGCTGGAAGAAATGCTCGCCGACCTCGACCGTTCGATCGGGGTCCTGCGCGGCGAGCCGGTCGGCGTGCGCGACCGCTCTGCGGCCGACGCCGGCTCCGACCTGACCGACGCCGACCGGGCCCAGGCCATGCTGACCGTTGCCACGAGCCAGCGGCAGGCCATCGTCGAGGCGCTCAAACGCATCGACGAGGGCGCGTACGGCCGGTGCGTCGACTGCGCCAAGCCGGTGCCGGAAGGCAGGCTCGAAGCCCGGCCCGAGGCGGCGCGATGCGTGCCCTGCCAGGGCAAACGCGAACGCCGCCGCTGATCCGATCCGGTCGTACAGGAGGGAGTGGAGGGCGCGGCCCTGGCCTCACTTCTTGCGGGCGCTGGCCACCAGGTGGATGCCGACCGTGTCGTCGTCATCGGGATGGGCTTCGAGCTCGGTGCGCACCAGGTAGTTGAGCGCCCGCGCGTCCGAGCCGAGCACGTGGTCGACCGTGGACGGCGACAGCACCGTACGGGGCCGCATCCACTCGATCTCGAGGCCGGCGCCCTGGAGCAGCTCGCGCAGCTGCGTGCTGCTGAAGCAGCGCGTGATGCTGCCGTCGGGCCACGGCACCAGCATGACCTCGCCGGTCTGCCGGAGGTGCTGCCACTGCTCCTGCTCGGCCAGGATGGCCATGCCGAGCACCAGGGAGTCGACGCACACCAGAGCGCGCCCGCCGGGCCGCAGCACCCTGGCCACGTCGTTCATGGCGGACTCGGCCATGAGCTCGATGGACATCACGCGCTCTTCGGCGAGCACCGCGTCCACGCTCTCGTCGGGCAGGAACGCCAGGTCGTCGGCGCGCACGTGGCGTACGCGGTCGGCGTCGCGCAGCCGGGACTGACTGTCGGCGGTGCGGCGGAAGTCGAGCACCTCGATCACCCGGTGCCCGGCTCTGGCGGCCTGGCCCGACCATCGCCCGCGGCCGCCGGAAAGGTCGAGGATGACGGAGGGTTCGGCGGGAAGCCATCGGTTGAGTTGTTCGGCGGCGACGGCGCGGTAGAAGGTCCAGTACGGCCCGAGCGTCCCTGAGCCGTTCAGTTCCTCGGCCGGAATGGGCAGCACACGCGACTCCTGGGTTCCGGAAAAAGGGCTACCAGCCGGTACGTATGACGTTCCCCGCACCGGGTCCTTCGTACCTTCTATCTTGCGGGAACAGACAAGGGCTCGGGTGTGTTGCGACGAGCATGCTCACATTGGCTGAACCCCGACCCGCTGACCCATCGGTCGCGAGCCAGCGGGTATCCTCCCCTGAGTACGGTGTACCGCCACAGCCGGCCACCGGTGATCTTAGGGGGGTGGGTCCGGTGCCCGCGACAGGCGCGGAGACGCTGGAGCAACGAAGCGAGCGCTTCGAGCGCGACGTCATGCCTTATCTCGAGCAGCTCTACTCCGCGGCGCTCCGGATGACCCGGAACCCCGCGGACGCGGAGGACCTGCTGCAGGAGACGTTCGCCAAGGCGTTCGCGTCCTTCCACCAGTTCCAGCAGGGCACCAACCTGAAGGCGTGGCTTTACCGGATCCTCACCAACACCTTCATCAACAGCTATCGCAAGAAGCAGCGCGAGCCGAAGCAGTCGGGCACCGAGGAGATCGAGGACTGGCAGCTCGCGCGGGCCGAGTCCCACACCTCGAGCGGTCTGAAGTCCGCCGAGGTCGAGGCGCTCGAGCACCTGCCCGACGGCGACATCAAGAAGGCGTTGGCGTCTTTGCCCGAGGAGTTCAGGATCGCGGTCTACCTGGCCGACGTCGAAGGCTTCCCCTACAAGGAGATCGCCGACATCATGGGCACGCCGATCGGCACCGTGATGTCGAGGCTGCACAGGGGACGCAGGCAGCTGCGGGGCCTCCTTGAGGACTACGCCCGCGAGCGCGGCCTGGTCCCGGCGGAGGGATCGAAATGAGCTGTGGCAACCCGCACGACACCGACTGTCGTGAAGTGCTCGACAAGGTCTACGAGTACCTCGACGGCGAGCTGACCGAGAGCGACGTCGCGCAGATCAAGGTGCATCTCGACGAGTGCGGTCCCTGCCTCAAGGAGTACGACCTGGACAAAGCGGTCAAGGAGCTGGTCCACAAACACTGTGGTTGTGACCCGGTTCCGGCCGACCTGCGGTCCAAGGTGCTCGATCGCATCGCGCAAGTGAGGGCGGAGCTCGCCGACTAAGATTCACTTCATGCGCGTGTTGGTCACCGGTGGTGCCGGGTTCATCGGATCGAATCTCGTCGATCGCCTGTTGGCCGACGGCCATGAAGTCGACGTCGTCGACGACCTGTCGTCCGGCAGTCGCGACAATCTCGCCGAGGCGGCCACCAGCGACCGCTTCCGGCTGCACGAGATGGACATCCGCGACCGCGCGCTCGTCGACCTGATGACCGAGCTGCAGCCGGAGGTGGTCTGCCACCTCGCGGCGCAGATCAGCGTGCGCAAGAGCGTGGCCGACCCGGCCTACGACGCCAGGCTCAACGTCGAGGGCACGGCCGCGGTGCTGGCCGCCGCCCACGAGGGCCGCACCCGCAAGGTGGTCTTCGCCTCGTCGGTCGCCGTCTACGGGCGGCCGGCCACGATCCCGGTGCCCGGTGACGCGGCCACCGACCCGCGCTCGCCGTACGCGGCGTCCAAGCTGAGCGGCGAGATCTACCTCGCCACGTTCAAGGCCCTGTACGGCCTCGAATACACCACGCTGGTGCTGTCCAACGTCTACGGCCCCCGCCAGGCACCCGACGGCGAGGCCGGCGTGGTCTCGATCTTCACCGACGCGCTGCTCAACGGCACGCCCACGGTCGTCTACGGCGACGGCAGCCAGACCCGCGACTACGTCTACGTCGACGACGTGGTCGACGGTTTCGTCCGCGCCTGCGGCCCCGAGGGCAACGGCCGCCGCTTCAACCTCGGCACCGGCATCCAGACCACCGACCGGCGCCTGCACAGCCTCATCGCCGACGCGGCCGGCGCGCAGGACAAGCCGGGCTTCGCGCCGCCGCGGCCGGGCGACCTGCCCGCGATGGCCGTCGACCCGGTGCCCGCCCACGAGGGCCTCGGCTGGCAGCCCCGCACCGACCTCGCGACCGGGCTGAAGAAGACGGTCGAATGGGCCGCCGCGCGTCGCGGCAAGTAGTGACTTGATTACGCTTTGCTTGCGATTTCCGACTCTCCCCTTGCGGCCACCCTGTCTTCTGTAGCGTGAGACCCACAAGTCGACGTGGAGGCATGTGGATGTCGAAGGTTACGGTCGCCCGGCTGCTCACCACCCTCGTGCTGATCGCTCCCGCGGTCGCGTTGATGTCCGGCGGCATCCTGCCTCCCGGAGTGACCTGGACCTGATGGCTATGGGGGGCCGCCATGCGTGATCTGCCGTGGCCCGCAAGGGTCTATCTGGTCGCCGTGATCGGGGCGGCGGCCGCTCTCATCGTCCGCGGCGTGATCGTCTCCGGCGCGCCCGTGGTCACCGAGGACCTGGACATTCTCCTGGTCCTCGCCCTGCTGTTCCTGGTGTGCGAGTCGATGCCGACGCTGCTCAACGTGGAGCAGACCGCGGTGTCCGTCAGCTTCTCCGCCTCGCTCGCGGCGGTGGTGCTGATCGGCCCCGAGGGCGCCGCGCTGGTCGGGCTGACCGCGATGGTCAGCGTCAGGCCCGGACTGCCGCTGGTCAAACGGCTGTTCAACGGCGCTCAATTCGCCATCTGCGGTTACACCGCCGGGCGGGTCTACGAGGCGTTGGACGGCCGGGTCGGCGTGCCCGACGTCAACGCGTTCGACGACCTCATCGGCCCGTACGCCGCGGCCACGGCCGTGTTCGTGCCGCTCAACATCGCGCTCACGCTCACCATGATCGGGCTGGCCACGCACGTGCGGGCCACCGAGATGCCGATGCGCGGCATGGCCCAGTTCCTGCTGTCGTATCTGGGCTACGGCACGTTCGGGCTGCTGGTGGCGGGGCTGTGGGCCACGGTGGCGTCGATCTCCGCGGTGCTGGTGCTGGTGCCGCTGTTCGTGGCGCGCTGGGCGTTCGGGCAGTATCACGCGCAGCAGCGCTCGTACGACGCGACGATCGCCGCGCTCTGTCAGGCCGTGGAGACGAAGGACTACTACACGCGCGGTCACTGCACGCGCGTCTCACACGCGTCGTCCATGATCGCGCAGGAGATCGGCATGGGCCCCCAGCGGGTGCGCGCCATCCGCTACGCGGGCATGCTGCACGACGTGGGCAAGCTCGGCGTGCCCACCAAGGTGCTGCAGAAGGAGGGGCCGCTGACGGAGGAGGAGTTCGCCGCGATCCAGCTTCACCCGATGCGCGGGCTGGAGATCGTGCGCGGCATCGGCTTCCTCGACGAGGCGTACGCCGGGATCATGCACCACCACGAGCGGCACGACGGCACCGGATACCCGATGGGGCTGGCGGGCGACGAGATCCCCGAGTTCGCCAAGGTCATCGCGGTGGCCGACGCGTTCGACTCGATGACGTCGGACCGTTCCTACCGGGGCGCGCGGCCGGTGCCGGTGGCCATCGACGAGCTGCGCAAGAGCGCGGGCACGCACTTCGACCCGGTCATGGTGGCGGCGTTCATCCGCGCGCTCGAACGCGAGCCGTGGCAGCCGCCGCGCCGTGTCGATCCGCCGCCGCCCGAGGTCGCCGAGACGCAGATCAAGGACCACGACGACCCGACGATGCCCATCCAGGTCGTGACCGGGCCATGATCACCACTGAGCGTGTGAGGAGACGGGACCGGTCGCTGCACACGGTCCTGCGCAGGCTCGACTCGGGGCAGCTGCTGCTCATCTGCGCGGCCGGGCTGGTGGCGCTGACCGGTGTGGCGTACACGGCGGCCGAGGGGCTCGACCGGCCGGAGATCGCGGTCGGGTTCGGCGCGCTGATCGCGGTCGGCGAGCTGGCCAGGCTGACCATGCCGGGCAACAGGGAGGTCGCGCCCATCGGGGCCGCCGCCGCGCTGGGCTACACGCTGCTGCTCGACCTCAGCCAGAACCCGCTGCGCCACTCGGCGTTGCAGGTCGTGGCGGTGATCGCGGTCGGCATGCTGGCGGGGGCGCTGCCGCACCTGGCGGTGGGCCGCCCGCCGCGCCTCGACGCGATGGCCAGGCGGCTGCTCACCGGCGCGCTGCTGGCCTTCGCCTTCCGCCCGCTGGCCGACCCCCTGTACGAGCTGACCACGCCGCCCACGAGCACCTGGTGGCCGGCGCTGGCGGTGATGGTGACGTTGATCACGATCACGCTGCTGGTGGACGTGCTGATCGCCGCGCTGCTGCGGGCCGAGCAGGTGCGCACCGCGTTCCGGGTGGCGGTGCGCGACGAGCTCAACATGGCGTTCCCGCTGGGGGCCGCCGTGGGGTCGTCGGGCGTGCTGCTGGCGCTGGCCACGCACAGCATGGACCTGGTGGCGCTGCTGGTGTTCGCCGCGCCGCTGCTGGTCACGCAGGTGGCCTTCCGCAAGTACGCCGGCATCCGCGCCACCTACCTGCAGACCGTGCGCGCCCTGTCGCGGGTCACCGAGGTCGGCGGCTACGTCGAGCCGGGGCACTCGCGCCGGGTCAGCCGCCTGGCCGTGGCCATCGGCAGGGAGCTGGGCATGGCCGAGCCCGAGCTGCTGGAGCTGGAGTACGCCGCGCTCATGCACGACATCGGCCAGCTCTCGCTGCGCGACCCCATCCCGGGCGGGGCGACCGTGCTGACAGAGCCCGACCAGGCGCGCCGCATCGCCGAGCTGGGCGCCGAGGTCATCAAGCAGACGGGCGTGCTCGACCGGGTGGCCGAGGTGGTGCGCAGGCAGTGCGACATGATCGCCGACGATCCGCCGCTGTCGAGCCGCATCATCAAGGTCGCCAACGCCTACGACGACCTGGTGGGGCCCTCGACCGACCGCGACAGGAGCGGGGCGGCGCTGGAGCGCATCCGGTTGTCGGCCGGCAGCGCGTACGATGCCCATGCGGTGGAGGCGCTGGCCCGCGTGATCGACCGCGGCCGGGTCTGAGATCTACAGCCGGCCGCGCTCCGGAGGTGTTTCCAGCCGTTCACTTTTGTGGGTTTCCTACAGATCGTGCTCGCCGGATCGGTGGTTTAGGGGGAAAGGGGTCAAGGCAGTGGCGGTCGTAGGGTTGTCGGCGTGCTTACTGAGACGCTCGGACCCGTTCTGATCGCCAACCGAGGGGAGATCGCGCGGCGGATCATCCGCACGGTCAAGCGGATGGGCCTGCGAGCCATCGCGGTCCACTCCGAGGCCGACGCCGACCTGCCCTTCGTCCGCGAGGCCGACGAGGCCGTGCTGCTCGGACCGGCCAACCCGGCGCAGAGCTACCTCGACGTCGCCAAGGTGCTGCAGGCGGCGCGCGACACCGGCGCCAAGGCGATCCACCCCGGCTACGGCTTCCTCGCCGAGAACGCCGCGTTCGCCAGGGCCGTGATCGAGGCCGGGATGGTGTGGATCGGCCCGTCGCCCGAGGCCATCGACAAAATGGGCGACAAGATCAACGCTCGTAACCTCATGGAGGCCGCCGGCGTGCCGGTCGCGGCGGGCACCCGCGAGCCGGTGACGGACCTGTCGCAGGCGCTCAAGGCCGCCGAGTCCATCGGCTACCCGGTCATGGTCAAGACCGCGGGCGGCGGCGGTGGCATCGGCATGAGCGTCGCCCACGACGAGGAGGCGCTGGCCAAGGCGTACGAGCAGGCCGCCAGGGCGGCGGCGCGGTTCTCCGGCGACGCGCTCGACGGGCCCGCCGTGCTGCTCGAGCGCTACATCGAGCGGGCCCGCCACGTCGAGGTGCAGATCCTCGGCCTGCCCGGCGGCGAGGTCGTCGCGCTGGGCGAGCGCGACTGCTCGGTGCAGCGCCGCCACCAGAAGGTCGTCGAGGAGTCGCCGTCGCCCGGCATCAGCGCCGAGCTGCGCGAGCGCATGCTCAAGGCGGCGGTGCGGGCCGGCGAGGCGGTCGGCTACGTCGGCGCGGGCACGGTCGAGTGCCTGGTCGACGCCGACAAGCAGGACTTCGTGTTCCTGGAGATGAACACCAGGCTGCAGGTGGAGCACCCGGTCACCGAGCTGGTGACCGGCCTCGATCTGGTCGAGCTGCAGCTGCGGGTGGCGGCCGGCGAGCGCCCCGAGGTGCGGCCCGAGCCGCGCGGCCACGCCATCGAGTTCCGGGTGTACGCCGAGGACCCCAAGCGGTTCTTCCCCGGCCCCGGAAAGATCACGGCGTGGGAGGAGCCTGCGGGCGACGGCGTGCGCGTCGACTCGGGCTACGCGGAGGGCAACACCGTCACCCCGTTCTACGACCCGCTGATGGCCAAGCTGTGCGTCCACGGCTCCGACCGGGCGGAGGCGCTGGAGAAGGGCCGCAAGGCGATCGCGGAGTTCGTCGTCGAGGGCCCGAAGAACAACCTGCCGTTCTGCGCGGAGCTGCTGGAGAACGCGGAGTTCGCCGCCGGCGACTATGACACCGGCCTGGTCGCGCGGATGCGCGCGTAGGCCGCATGAGATTGTTGGATCAGTGAAAGAGGGAGGTCCCGGTGGCTGAGGTACGCGCTGAGATGGTGGCGAACGTGTGGAAGGTCCTCGTCAAGGAGGGCGACACCGTCTCCGACGGCGACACGCTCGTCATCCTCGAGTCCATGAAGATGGAGATCCCGGTGATCGCCGAGGACGACGGCGTGGTGGCGCAGCTCAAGGTGGCCGAGGGCGACGTGATCCAGGAAGGCGACCTGATCGCGGTCATCGAGTAGTGCGGGCGAGGAACCTGGCACGGTCGACCACGACGCGCTCGATCGTGCCCTTGCCGACCACGGCGCCGCGCTCGTCGTGGGCCTCGAACGCGAAGACCAGCCGCCGCCCGTCGACCTCGGTCAGCTCGACGCCGACCTGCACGCGCGCGCCGAGCGGGCTGGCGGCCAGGTGGTCGAGGGCGACCCGGGTGCCGACGGAGGTCTCGCCGGGCGCGAGATGCCGGCCGACGGCGCGTACGGTCGCGGCCTCGGCCAGGGCGAGCAGCCGGGGTGTGGCCAGCACGGGCACATCACCGCTGCCGATCTCCTTGGCGGTGTCGGCCATCTCGACGACGGTCGAAAGCTGGGCGCGCAGCCCTGGTGCGAGCGTCATGGGGATCAGCCTAAGGGCGGCGGAATGGGCCCGCTGACTTCCCGGAAACGCGGACAAGTGCTCCTACAAGGCCTCAGGATAGGCTTTGTACGGCTTGAGGCTTTTGAGTGGCATGTGAGACAGGTGAGTCGTACACTCTCTGAGTTCCGTGACCACTGTGTAACCTCACCGCGACAAAACTTCGCTTTGTTGGAGATCCGCGGGGTGGGAGAGGTACGGACGTAGGGGGGTAGCGGGGGAATCATGGTGGCCCAAGGGACGACGCTGGCGGGACGGTATCGCCTGGATACCCGCATCGGCGCCGGTGGCATGGGCGAGGTGTGGCGAGGCGAGGACACCGTGCTCGCCCGCACCGTCGCCGTCAAAGTGCTGCTCCCAGGCCGCATGCAGGACCCCGGCTTCGTCGCCCGCTTCCAGGGGGAGGCGCGGGCGATGGCCACGATCAACCACCCCGGGGTCGTGGACGTCTACGACTACGGCGTCAGCGGCGACACCGTCTACCTGGTGATGAAGTTCGTCGACGGCGAGCCGCTCGACCGGCTGCTCGCCCGGCTGGGCCGCATCCCGCCGCAGGCGGCCATGGAGCTGATCGCGCAGGCCGCCTCGGCCCTGCAGGCCGTCCACGACCAGGGCATCGTGCACCGTGACGTCAAGCCGGGCAACCTGCTCGTGCAGCGCGACGGCACGCTCGTGCTCACCGACTTCGGCATCGCGCGCTCCGACATCGCAAGCCGGCTCACCGACGCCGGCATGGTGCTCGGCACCGCCGCCTACTGCGCTCCCGAGCAGGCCGAAGGCGCCCCCGTGACGCCCGCCGTCGACATCTACGCGCTCGGCGTCGTCGCGTACGAGTGCCTGGTGGGCCAGCGGCCCTTCGACGGCGACAGCGCCGTCACGATCGCGCTCAAGCACATCCGCGAGGCTCCGCCGCCGCTGCCGGCCGACATCCCGCAGCCGGTGCGCCGGCTCGTGGACATCGCCCTGTCGAAGGACCCCGCCAGGCGCTACCCCAACGCGCGCGCGATGAGCGAGGCCGCCAGGGCGATCGCGAGCGGGCAGACCCCGGCCGCGCCCGAGGCGCTGTCCGGCGCGCTGTCCACCGCGCCGTCCACGGGGGCGACGATGGCGCCGCCGCCCGAGGCGTACCAGACCGGCTCCTACCAGCCGCGCGAGACCGACCCCTACCAGACCGGCGCCCGGCTGGCCCAGGAGGACACCAACGTCTCCGAGCGGCGCGGAGCCGGCGTGCCGCCAAGGCGCCGCGCAGGACCGGGCTGGTCGCCGGCATCGCGGCGGCCGTCGTGCTCGGCGCGGGCGCCGGTGCGGTCGCGCTGACAGGCATCACCGGCACGCCCGCGGAGCCGACCCAGACCACCTCCGCTGTGGCCAACCAGGGCGACGGTAAGGAGGGCAAGCCCAAGACGAGCAGGCCCCCCAAGACCAGGACGGCCGAGCCGCCCACCCGCGAGCCCGAGCCGACGCGAGCCGCCGAGCAGACGGTCAACCGCCCCTACAGCCCGAAGCCCTCGGTCACCCGGAGCACCCCCGTGGCGACCGAGGAGCCCGCCAAGACGCCCACCACCACGCCTTCCACCAGCCCGACGCCGTCGAAGTCGCCATCCGCGAGCCCGACGGTCAAGAAGGTGCTGGTGCCGAACGTGGTGGGCAGGCGTCTGCTCGAGGCCCAGGGCATGATCGAGGCGGCCGGCCTGCAGCCGGTGATCGAGGACCGCACGACCACCACCGACGGCCGGCGCTGCGGGCGGATCAAGCAGACCACGCCGGGGCCGGGCAAGGCGGTGGACAAGGGCACGGAGATCAAGATGGTGCTCATCGACAGCGTCTGCCCCGAGGACAGCCCGCCGGAGACGCCCACGCCGACCCCCACGCCCTCCAAGGCGCCCTGACGGGTCAGACGCCCGTCGTGTTGCGCGGGTAGGCGATCTGCGGGTCCGTCGCGATGTTCACCATGTACGGCACCCCCGAGTCGAACGCCCTGCGCAGCGCGGGACCGATCTCCGACGGCTTGGTCACCAGCTCGCCGCCGCCGCCGAGCGCGGTGACCACCTGGTCGTAGCGGCACTGCGGCTGCAGCTCGGCCGCCACGTCGTAGCCGTACAGCAGCTGCATGGGGTGCTTCTCCAGGCCCCAGATGCCGTTGTTGCCGCAGATCATGACGACCGGCAGCCTGTGCCGCACCAGCGTGTCGACGTCCATCAGCGAAAAGCCCGCCGCGCCGTCGCCGAGCAGCAGCACCACCTGTGAGGACGGCCTGGCCAGGCGGGCGGCGATGGAGTAGCCGAGCCCGGTGCCGAGACAGCCGTACGGGCCGGGGTCGAGCCAGTTGCCCGGCCGCTTCGGCTCGACGTACTTGCCCGCGTACGAGACGAAGTCGCCGCCGTCGCCGATCACCACGGCGTCGTCGTCGAGCACCTTGGCCAGCTCGCCGTAGATGCGCATCGGGTGGATCGGGTCGGCGTCGGAGGCCAGCAGCTCGGCGTCGCTGGCGATGGCGGCCTTGGCGGCGCCGGACAGCTTCTCCACCCACGGCGCGTACGCGTCGGGCTTCACCCCCGCCTCCGCGCAGGCCGTGCCGAGGCTCCAGAACACCACCGACAGGTCGCCCGCGGCCGACGCGGCCGGCTGCATGTGGGTGGTGAGCTGCGAGGGCGCGTCGGCGATGTGCACCACCCTGGCGAGCGGCGCGCCGTCCTTGCCGCCGAACCAGCCGTAGCCGAGCCGGAAGTCGAGCGGCGTGCCCACCACGATCACCAGGTCGGCCTGGCCGAAGGCCATGCCCCGCGCCCTGGTCACCAGCAGCTCGTGGCCCGATGGCAGGATGCCGCGGCCCTGCCCGTTGGGGATGACCGGCAGCCGCCACGTCTCGGCGAAGTCGCGGGCCGCCTCCTCCGCGCGGTCCATCCACACGTCGGAGCCGTACACCAGGACCGGGCGCTCGGCCTCGGCCAGCAGGCGCGCGATGCCCGCCAGGTCGTCGGGGTCGGGCTCCAGCGGGGACGGCGTCTGCGTGCGCACCTCGTGGACAGGGGAGGGCGAGAACAGGTGGTCCATGTAGAAGTCGAGGAAGACGGGGCCGCGATGCGGCGCCACCGCCGTGCGGAAGGCCACCTCGACGTCCTGCCCGATCGAGTCGGCCCCGCTCGCCGTGAACGACAGCTTGGTGATCGGGTCGAGCAGCGGCGGATGGTCCATCTCCTGCAGCGCGCCGCTGCCCCAGCGCGACTGGGGCGCCCGGCCGCCGAGCACCACGACGGGCGAGCCGTTGAAGTGTGCCGTCGCCACGCCGCTCACCCCGTTGGTGACGCCCGGGCCCGCCGTCAGCACCGCCAGGCCGGGGCTCCTGGTCAGCCGTGCGGTCGCCTCGGCGGCGAAGACCGCGCTCTGCTCGTGGCGTACGTCGAGGATGCGCATGCCCTCGTGCACCGCGCCATCGTAGAGGGGGAAGACGTGGCCGCCCGAGAGGGTGAACATGGTCTCGACGCCATAGGCCTTGGACACGGCGACGGCGGCGTCACCGGCGTGCTTCGCAGACTCCATGCCCGGAACTTACCAACCAGTCACAGGAGTAAACAGACCTCGACCGGCGCGTTGACCGGCCTTTGGCGCGCGACGAACCAGGACTATTGGCAGCAGACCGTCACGATGCCGTCTTCGGTCGTCGCGACGATCGTGCGCTTGGCGTCCTCCCTCTGCGGGACGTCCACCGTGGTGTTGGTGCCGGAGACCGTGACGTTGTACGCGTGGGCGCCGTCCGTGCCCGCGCGCGCCTGCGGCGGCACGTTCACGGCGACGTTACCCGAGGTACGGACGACCGCCTTGACCTGCGACGGCGTCACCGCGAACATCAGCTCCACGTCGCCCGAGCCGACCTCCACGTCGGCCTTCTTGCCGGTGAGCCCGTCGGCGTCCACGCTTCCCGTGCCCGTACGCGCCCAGACGTCGCCCGAGACCTCTCTGACGTCGACGTCCCCCGACACCGACGTCAGGCGCACGTCGCCGAACAGCTCGTGCACCGTGATCCGACCGCCGCGGGTGCTCGCCTCAAGGTCCGTCTCCGGCGGCAAGAACAGCGTGTAGTCGGCCTGGCAGAGGGGGCCGTCGGGCTGGTCGGAGCCGGGGCAGACCGCGTCGAGCAGGAGCGTACCGGAGGCGGGGTTCCAGTCCTCCGTCACCTTCGGCCGGTCCCGGTCCCAGCGCAACGAGCGCTCCACGAGCAGCTCGCCCGCCTTGCCGGGCAGCACGGACAGGGCGACCTGCCCCTTGCCGGCCTTGACGCGGACGCTGTCGCCGTCGAACGGGATCGAGCGCAAGGTGACGTCCCTCGGCGTACGCGCCTGGGCGAACACCCGCCAGAGGGTCACCGTGGAGAGCGTCAGCGCGATGACCGTGGCCACCGCGCCCGCCACGAGCCACGCCGACCTCACGGCAGGCTCCTGATCTTGAGGAACTGCAGCACCGCGAGCACCCGCCGGTGGTCGCCCTCGTCCGGGGCCAGGCCGAGCTTGGCGAAGATGTTGCCGATGTGCTTGCCCACCGCGCCCTCGCTGAGCACCAGAGCCTGCGCGATGCCCGCGTTGGAGCGGCCCTCGGCCATCAGCTTCAGCACCTCGTGCTCGCGCGGCGTCAGCCGCTCCAGCGGGTCGCTGTTGCCGCGCAGCAGGAGCTGGGCGACCACCTCCGGGTCGAGCGCCGTGCCGCCCGCCGCCACCCTGCGCAGCGCGTCGATGAACTCCGCCACGTCCGCCACCCGGTCCTTCAGCAGGTAGCCGACACCGCCCGTCGCGGCCGACGCGAGCAGCTGAGCGGCGTAGCGCTCCTCGACGTACTGCGAGAGCACCAGCACCGCGAGCTTCGGCTGCTGGCGGCGCAGCACCAGCGCGGCGCGCAGGCCCTCGTCGGTGTGCGTGGGCGGCATGCGCACGTCGGTGATGACCAGATCGGGCCGGTGCTCCTCGGTCGCGCGCAGCAGGCCCTCGGCCTCGTCGACGGCCGCCACGACCTTCATGCCGGCCGCGTCCAGTAGCCTGATCAGCCCTTCGCGCAGCAGTACGGAATCCTCTGCGAGCACTACTCGCACGGCAGCTCCACCTCGATCGTCGTCGGTCCGCCCAGCGGGCTGGACAGTCGCAGCGTCCCGTCCACGGAGTCGACCCGCTGGGCCAGGCCGCGCAGCCCGGTGCCGCCGTCCATCCTGGCACCGCCGCAGCCGTCGTCCCAGACGAGCACGTGCAGGCGGTCGCGCTCACGCCGCACGCGCACCTCGGCCTTGGTGGCCGCCGCGTGCTTGGCGGTGTTCGTCAACGCCTCGGACACGACGAAGAAGGCCACCGCCTCGATGGTCGGAGTCGGCCGCCGCTCGATGTCGACGTGCAGTTTCACCGGGAAGGGCGCGCGGGCCGCCACACCCGACAGCGCCGCGTCGAGACCCTGGTCGTTCAGCACCGCGGGGTGCAGGCCGCGGACGAAGTCGCGCAGCTCTTTGAGCGCCTGCTTGGCCTCCTCGTGGGCCTGCGCGATCGCCTCGCGCGCGGGATCCGGCAGGTCCGTCAGCGTCGCCCTGGCCAGCCCCAGGTTCATGGCCAGCGACACCAGCCGCTGCTGCGCGCCGTCGTGCAGGTCGCGCTCGATCCTGCGGCGCTCGGCGTCGGCCGCGTCGATCACCCCGGCCCGGCTCTCGGTCAGCGTCTCGATCCGCTGGTCCAGCTCGCTGCGGCTCGGGCCGAGCAGCGTACGCGCCACCGCCAGGTCGAGCGCCGCCATGCCGCGCGCCAGCAGTGGCGCGAGCAGCGCCAGCGTCAGCCCCACGAGCATGTAGACGAGCACGACCCGGTTGTTGCGCAGGTCGAAGAGGAACTCAAGCGGCGGCTTCTGGAACTTCGCGGGCAGGAACGCCAGCAGCCCCACCACGGCACCGCCCCACGCCGTCGCGACCAGCCCTGCGGCGATCACGGTCACCCAGGGCGAGAGCAGGTGGTAGCCGATCTGCCGCCACGTCGCGGGCGTGCGCAGGTTCGCCGGAGAGCGTACGGGCGGGATGCGGGCGTCGAGGAACGCCTCGAACCGCGATCGCTGCACCCCCGTGAACCTCGGGACCACCCGCGCCAGCAGCGGCGGCACCACGGCCAGGGCCAGCGTGAGCATGCCGAGCAGCAAGGAGACGGGCACGCCGGCCATGACATGCGCCGTGTCCAGCCAGGCACGCGCCGACCAGGGACGGGGGACTTTCATGGCTCAACGGTATTGATCGGCGGCAGGGATTTGAAATGGGCCTGGTGTGCCGGTGGAAGGTAGGGAAAACCCCACCCTCGTGCCCGTCTCGCCGGCCCGGCTTCAGGTGGTCTGGCGGAAGACCGACGGGTCGAACGTGCCGCCCAGCATGGGGCTCAGCCCGCGCCGCGCGACGTCGAGGAACGCCTCAGGGCCCGCCAGGTCGCCGGCGCCGTCGGGGAGCACTCCCGCGAGGGGCCGCGCCGCCAGCATCTCCAGGTCGGCCACGGCGGCGCGCTCCGCCTTCCCCGGCTCGGCCGGCCAGCGCCCGATGACGACCCCCGCCAGGTCGAGCCCCCGGTGGGCCAGCGCCTCCAGGGTGAGCGCGGTCTGGTTGACCGTGCCGGCCCTGCGCCCACCACGACGAGCACCTGCGCGCGCAGCGTACGCGCGAGGTCGGCGATGGTGGCGCCGTCCTCGTCGTAGCGGTCGAGCAGCCCGCCTGTGCCCTCCACCAGCACCAGCCGGTTGCTCTCCGCCAGCTCGCGCGCCAGCGTGGCCGCCGAGGCCATCGACGCGGGCGGCATCTCGCAGGCGCGGGCCGCCGCCGCGGGCGGCAGCGCGTCGGGGAAGCGGCTCAGCTCGAACGTCGTCCGCACCCCGGACAGCCGCATCACGCGATCGACGTCGCCATCGTCAAGGGGGGCCGCCCCGGTCTGGGCGGGCTTCACCACGGCGACGTCGGCCCCGCGGTCCACCGCTAGCGCGGCCACCGCGGCCACCACCACGGTCTTCCCCACACCGGTCCCGGTGCCTGCGACGACGAGAACGCTCATGCGCCCAAGCGTAGAAGATCGGCGTCAGGGGAGAGGATCCGGTCAAGGGCCGTCGTGCCGGGAGGGTCAGGGGCGGCGCAGGCGGGTGACGAACTTGTACCGGTCGCCGCGGTAGAGCGACTGCGCCCACTCCACGGGGTTGCCGTCGGCGTCGAAGGCGTGGCGGGTGAGCAGCAGCATGGGCAGGCCCACGTCCACGCCGAGCGCCTTGGCGTCGTACGGGGTGGCGAGGACGGTCTCGATGATCTCCTCGGCGTCCGTCAGGCGCACGTTGTAGGCGTTGTGCAGGGTCTCGTACAGCGAGGAGTGCACCTCGAGCTCGCGGCGCAGGCGGGGGAAGCGGCGCGCGGACAGGTGGGTGGTGTCGATGGAGACGGGCTCGCCGTTGGCCAGGCGCAGGCGGTGGATGCGCAGCACGCGGCCGCCTGGCTTGATGGCGAGCCGGCGGGCGAGCGTCTCGTCGGCGGTGATGTAGCCCATCTCGAGGATCTTGGTGTCGGGCTCGAGACCGGCGGTGCGCAGGTCGCCGATGTACGAGGTGAGCTGGAGCACCTGGGCGACCTTGGGCTGTGCGACGAACGTGCCCTTGCCCTGGATGCGCAGCAGCCGCCCCTCGACGACCAGCTCGGTGAGCGCCTGCCTGACGGTGGTGCGCGAGGTCTCGAACCGGACGGCGAGCGTACGCTCAGGGGGCAGCGCGGTGCCCGGGGGAAGGGTCTTGGTGAGTTCGAGCAGGGCCCGTTTCACGTCGTAGTACTTCGGTACGCGGGGGCTGTCGTCGCTCACGCTCTCACCTTCACTTCTGCCACGGCGGTGAGGGCGTGTCTGGTCACCGCGAGATCATCGGAACTCACTTCGGCCCGAGTGGTCAACCGCGGGCCGCGGCGGCCGACCGGCGCCGGGCGCGTGCGGGTGTGGGCACGCGCGGATCCGGGCAGCTCAGGTTGATGGTGAAGAATATCCACAGCACCGTGCGCGATCGCAACCGAGGCGGCTTCGCGCGCCGTGTCGCATGGGGGCCGGGAGAACCTCGCGCTCGTGGGGATCACCTCCGGCTGGTCGCGTACCGGCGCGTTCTCGTGGGCTCGCGGCTTCGGCGGTATGACGCTTCTCACAATATGAGATTTCGTGATGAGTCCAGCGAAGTGGCCGGTGTCGTGTCCGTCTCACTGTACGAGTGAGCAGCCGTGCCACCGGTCCGCACGCCGGCCGTGCCGGAGGAAAGGGCGCAGCGCGCCCACCCGTCACCTCTGTAGTGAAACATGTCCGCCCGCCCGGGGGTCGGTTTGGTTGTTGCGGCCGAAAGCACGCATGATGCACTCGTGCCGACACTCAGCGACCTCGTAGCCCGCCACACCGCTCTCGACGAAGCGGATCTCGACTGGCTGCACTCGCTGGTCTCCGACTGGCAGCTGCTGGCCGACCTGTCGTTCGCCGACCTCATCCTGTGGGCGCCGCTGCTGGGGGAGAACGGCTGGATCGCCATCGCCCAGATGCGCCCGACCACGGGTCCCACGGTCTATCACGACGACATCGTGGGCACGGTCGCGGCGAAAGGCGAGCGCCGGCTCATCGACACGGCGTGGAACGAGCGGCGCATCTGCCGCGAGGGCGACCCCGACTGGTCCACGGGCGTGCCGGTCAGGGAGGAGACCATCCCCGTGCGCCGGGCGGTCGAGGGCGGCGAGGGCCGCTTCCTCGCGGTCATCCAGCGCTCGACGAACCTCTCCTCGGCCCGCACCCCGTCGCGCCTGGAGCTGACCTACCTGCAGAGCGCCTCCGACCTGGCGCAGATGGTGGCCGAGGGGCGCTTCCCGTTCTCGGAGGACGAGCCGATCCTGGTCCGCTCGCCGCGCGTGGGCGACGGCCTGCTCAGGCTCGACAGGGCGGGGCGCGTCACGTACGCATCGCCCAACGCGCTGTCGGCCTACCGCAGGCTCGGCCTGCACGCCGACCTGGTGGGCGCGGAGCTCGGCCGGGTCACGGCCCAGCTGTGCTACTCCGACGAGCCGATCAACGAAGACCTCATGGTCGTGGCCAGCGGTAAGGCGGCCAAGGAGACCGAGGTCGAGTCGGGCGGCACGATCGTCCAGCTCCGCGCGATCCCGCTGATCGTCGGCGGCGGCCGCATCGGCGCGCTCGTCCTCATCAGGGACGTCACCGAGCTGCGCAGGCGCGAGCGCGAGCTGATGACGAAGGACGCCACCATCCGCGAGATCCACCACCGGGTCAAGAACAACCTGCAGACCGTGGCCGCGCTGCTGCGGTTGCAGGCCAGGCGGCTGCAGGTGCCCGAGGGGCGCGAGGCGCTCGAAGAGGCCGTGCGCCGGGTCGGGTCGATCGCGATCGTTCACGAGACGCTGTCGCACGCTCCCGAGGAGTTCGTCGACTTCGACGAGATCGCCGACCGGGTGATCGCCATGGCGGGGGAGGTCTCGTCTCCCGAGGTGGCGGTCACGCCGCGCCGTGTAGGGGAGTTCGGCGTGCTGCCGTCGCTGATCGCGACCCCGCTGGCGATGGCGCTGACCGAGCTGTTGCAGAACGCGATGCAGCATGGGCGGCCCAAGCGGCTGGAGGTGATGGTCGAGTCCGCGGACGAGCGGCTGAACGTGACCGTCTGGGACGACGGCCGCGGGCTGCCCGACGGCTTCGATCTCGACAGCTCCACCAGCTTGGGGCTGCAGATCGTGCGCACGCTGGTGGAAGGGGAGCTGTCGGGGCGACTCGCCATCGAGCCGCGCCTTGAGGGCGGTACGGAGGTCGTGTTGTCGATCCCGCTTCCGCCCGGCTGACAGCGCCGTCGTAGGGTGGGGAAGGTGATCGGGGTCAGGCGGTGGCACGGGCGCGGGCGCGAGCGGTGCGGCGCTTGAGCGCGCGACGCTCGTCCTCGCTCATGCCGCCCCAGACGCCGGCGTCCTGGCCGGACTCCAGGGCCCACTTCAGGCAGGCGTCGATGGCCGAGCAGGAACGACAGACCTGCTTGGCCTCCTCGATCTGCAAGAGTGCCGGGCCGGTGTTGCCGATCGGGAAGAACAGCTCGGGGTCCACGTCACGGCAGGCAGCTCGGTGGCGCCAGTCCATGCGTCCACTCCTTAGTAGATGGAGCCTTCGGTCGGGCTCCGCGCGGCTACTACTTTGTGAAGAGTTTCACTAACTCGTGCGAACAATGACCCGGATCCTGTGGGGGATCGGGCTTGTCCGCCGTCCGCCGGAGGACCCTGGGGTTGTTAAAGGTCCTACGTTCGGACGTCATGCTTGAGCCTGTCAGCCACGCAGAGTGCACGCAAGGGGGTTGCAGGTAACTTTTGGCGGTTATGGGTGTCGGATGCGTCACACAATGACCGAATGTAACCGCCTAGACCAGAACTTGTAACGCGTTCGGTGTAGACCGGAACGTTACGGTCTCGCGTTCGCCCAGGTAGTCACCGTCCAGCTGGAAGGCCACGGGACGGTCCGCGGTGATCGTGAACTCGGCCTCGTCGTGGAGCTGGACGAGGTTCCGGCCCGACGGAAGTGCCTCACTCTCCGTGAGGATATGCCGGATCACCGGCGCGAGCGTCAGCGGGCCCATCTTGCGCAGGCCCAGAAGGTCGAGCCCGGTCTCGAAGCTCGCCCACGGGGTGGGGCGCACCGGGTGGCTGCCGACGTACGTCCACGGCGAGGTGTTGGAGATGATCGCCATGAACACCCCTCCGGCCGCCGGGATGCCGGGGCCGGTCACGGTCATCGCAGGATGCCGCTTGTCCGTGGCCAGATAGTGCCTCAGAGCCGTGTTCACATACCGGGCGGGGGTCGCTTTACGGCCGGTGCCTCTCAGGCCTTCTACGGCCCGTACAACCTCGGCGTCGTACCCCATGCCCGAGCAGAAGGTGAAGTAGCGGCTCTGGCCCTCCCAGAGGGCCTGCCCCAGGCCCACGGTCCTGCGCCGGCCGCGGCTGAGCGCTTCGAGCACCTGGCCCGTCGCCTCCACCGGGTCGTTGGGCAGGCCGAGCGCGCGGGCGAAGACGTTGGCGCTGCCGCCGGGGATGACGATCAGCCCGGGCCGGCCTGTGCTGGGGTCGCCGGGCGGCGGCGCCTCGCCGTTGACCGGGTTGAGCAGGCCGTTGACGGTCTCGTTGACCGTGCCGTCGCCGCCCAGCACCGCCACCAGGTCGTAGCCTTTGGCGCGGGCGGTGGCCGCCAGTGACGCCGCGTGGCCCCGGTAGAGGGTCTCCTCGACGGCGAGGTCCACGGCCGCCCCGAGCGCGCGGATGAGCACGTCGCGCGTGCGGGCGTTCGTCGTGGTGGCCTTGGGGTTGACCAGCAGCATGGCGCGCATAGCGCCAGCGTATCCGGTGAGCTTGTCCGGCTTATCAGCCGAAAGTCCCATTTCTCGGGGCGGCCGCCCTTGGAGGTAGGGTACGGACCGTGAACGGTCGCCCGCTTACCCTTCTCATCGCCGCCGCGATCGTCGCCGTCGAGGGTTTGATCGCGCTCGGGCTCGGCGTCTTCGTCGCGGTCGAGACACTGACCGGCCAGCCGGACGACACGACCACCGCCCTGGCGGAGGCGGCGTTCGGGTTCCTGGTCGGCGCCGGGCTGCTCTGGGTCGCCCTGGGCGGGCTGTTCCAGATGGAGAAGTGGGGGAGGTCGCCGGCGGTGCTGACCCAGATCTTCATGCTGCCGGTCTCCGTCACGCTGATGCAGTCGGGCCAGGCGCAGCTCGGTATCCCGCTGCTCGTGGTGGCCGTCGCCGGGATCGTGACGCTGCTCGCTCCCCCACCACCCACGCGCTCTACGGCGACGGATAGGCGCGCAGGACGGCGGCAAGGCGTGTTTTCCGCACGTCGCCCCCTTTCGCGGCGCGGGTGCGGAAAACCCGGGTGTCAGTCTTCGGCCGTCAGGCCCTCGCGGAGCTGGGCCAGGGTGCGGGCCAGCAGGCGAGAGACGTGCATCTGTGAGATGCCCAGCTCGGTGGCGATCTGCGACTGCGTCATGTTGCCGAAGAAACGCAGCAGCAGGATGCGCTTCTCGCGCGGCGGAAGCCGTTCGAGCAGCGGCTTGAGCGATTCGCGATATTCGACGCCCTCAAGCGACTCGTCCACGATGCCCAGCGAGTCGGAGACCGCGGGCGCGTCGTCGTCGCCGGAGTCGGGCGCGTCGAGCGAGACCGTGGAGTAGGCGTTGGCGGACTCGAGCCCTTCGAGCACCTCCTCCTCGGTCATCTTGAGGTAGGAGGCGAGCTCTGCCACCGTCGGGGCACGCCCCTCGCGCTGCGACAGGTCGCTGATCGCCTTGGTCAGCGAGAGCTTCAGCTCCTGAAGCCTGCGCGGCACGCGAACCGCCCAGCCCTTGTCACGGAAGTGCCGCTTGATCTCGCCGACGATGGTGGGCGTGGCGTAGGTGGAGAACTCCACGCCGCGGTTGAGGTCGAACCGGTCGATGGACTTGATCAGACCGATGGTCGCGACCTGGGTGAGGTCGTCGAGCCACTCGCCCCGGTTGCGGAAACGGCGCGCCAGATATTCGACCAGGGGAAGGTGAAGCTCGACCAGCTCATCCCTGATGCGCTGGCGGCGCGGCTCGTCGGGGCCCAGCTCGGCCAGCTCGGCGAAGAGCATGCGAGCACGCACCCGGTCGGGCACGGCGTGTTCGCTGGTGGCCATGGCTCCAGTCCTTTCCGTCACGCCGGCCCCGCCGCATTCTGGGCCGCGCCTCGGCGCTTACGCAGGACGATCGCCATGCGATCGGGGGAGTCGGTCACCGCGTCGACGTCGTCGGCCAGAGCGGTCAGGACCATCCAGGCGAAGTCGTCGCGTTTGGGCGCGGAGCTGCCGACCGTGGTCACCTCCACTCTGACCTGCATCTCCTGCCCCGTCAGCTCGAACTCGGCGGTGAGGTCCGTGCCCGGCACCGCCTCGCTCAGCAACATCGCGCAGGCCTCGTCGACGGCGATGCGAAGGTCCTCGATCTCGTCCAGGGTGAAGTCAAGCCGCGCAGCCAGGCCGGCGGTAGCCGTACGCAGCACAGACAGGTAGGCACTCGCCGCGGGAAGCCTGATGCTCACCACATCGCGGATGCCGGCCACGCCCTCCGCGCGCGTCTCGGTTTCCTCGGTCACGTTCCTCCTCGCGAATCCGACGCTGACTGCAACTTACCGCCCCTGAGCGGTGCTTGGACGATTCAGACTCGCCATCAACGGAAAAGGCTCTGTGCGGTACGTAACCGCACAGAGCCTTATGTGCCGTTTTAGGCGGCCTTGGTCTCCCAGAAGATCTTGGAGATCTCGTCGATCTTGCCCAGCAGCTCCTCGGCCTTCGACACGTCGACCGTGCCCTTGGCACCGGCCGCGCCGGCCAGCTTCGTGGCGTCCCAGAAGAGCTGGTGCAGCTGCGGGTACTGCTCCAGGTGCGGCGGCTTGAAGTAGTCGGTCCAGAGCACCCAGAGGTGGTGCTTGACCAGCTCGGCGCGCTCCTCCTTGATCTTGATGGCGCGGGCGCGGAAGACCGGGTCCTCGTTGGCCGCGTACTTCTCCATGATCGCCTTGACCGACTCGGCCTCGATGCGGGCCTGGGCGGGGTCATAGACACCGCAGGGCAGGTCGCAGTGTGCGGATGCGACATGCCTCGGTCGTAGCAGTCGTGCGAGCATCAGAAAGTCCTTCCTGGATGCTGAATCAGCTTGGTCCACAACCGACCTTACTCGGGTCCCGACGCCTGCGGAGTAGGGGGTCACAGCCGATGAGAGTGCGTGTCGAAGGGGATTCGATGCGGCCGGCGCTGCTGCCGGGCGACTGGCTGCTCGTACGCAGGGGCGCCGCCGTACGGCCCGGCGACCTCGTCGTCGCGCGCATGCCCGGTGACGGCAGGCTGATCGTGAAGCGCGCCCAGTGGCACTCCGACGAGGGCTGGTGGCTGGAGAGCGACAACCAGCGGGCCAGCGGGCGCCGCGACAGCTGGGACTTCGGGCCCGTGCGCGACATCGTGGGCCGGGTGGTGCTGCGCTACTGGCCGCTGACGCGCGGGCCGCTCGTCGGCAGGACGCCCTCGCGGCGGCGGGCGCGGTAGGCGGCCACGTTGGCGCGGCTGGCGCAGCGGGCCGAGCAGTAGCGGCGCGAGCGGTTGGACGAGGTGTCGAGGAACGCGCGGCCGCAGCGCGCGTCCTGGCAGCGCCCCAGGCGGTCCACGCCCAGCTCCGCCACCACCGCGGCCAGTCCCATCACCGCCGTCGCCGCGGGATCCTCGGCCAGGTGCAGATGCCAGCCCGAGCCGTCGTGGTCCGTGAGCTGCGGGCGTACGGGATAGCGCTCGAGCAGGGCGTTGAGCCGCGCCGCCACCGCGCGCTCGTCACCGGCGGCGCCGAACACGGCGGCCAGCTCATCGCGCAGCCGCCGCAGCTCGGCCGGCGGCGCGAGGTCGTTGACCAGCCGGACCGCCCACTCCGCGTAAGAGGTCAGGTCCATGCCGGTGTATTACACCAGAAGGGCGGGGACGCCGCTCGCGTCCCCGCCCTCCCGATCGCGGAGAACCGATCAGTCCTCCGGGTGCAGCACGCGGTGCAGGAACGTCCGCGTACGCTCGTGCTGCGGATCGCCGATGACCTGGGACGAAGGGCCGTCCTCGACGATCACACCGCCGTCCATGAACACCACGCGGTCGGCCACCTGGCGGGCGAAGCCCATCTCGTGGGTGACCACCATCATCGTCATGCCCTCCTCCGCCAGCTTGCGCATGACGGTGAGCACATCGCCGACCAGCTCGGGGTCGAGCGCCGACGTCGGCTCGTCGAAGAGCATGAGGTCGGGGTTCATGGCCAGGGCCCTGGCGATGGCCACCCGCTGCTGCTGGCCGCCGGAGAGCTGGCCGGGCAGCGCGTCGCACTTGGCGCCGACGCCCACCTTCTCCAGGTTCTCCCTGGCGACGGCCTCGGCTTCCTTCTTGCTCCGCTTCAGCACCCGCCGCTGGGCGATCATGACGTTCTCCAGCACGGTCATGTGCGGGAACAGGTTGAACTGCTGGAAGACCATGCCGATGCGGCGGCGTACGGCGTCGATGTCCACGTCGGGGTCGGTCACCTCGACGCCCTCGACGAACACCTTGCCCCTGGTGGGCGTCTCCAGCAGGTTCACGCAGCGCAGCAACGTGGACTTGCCGGAGCCCGACGGCCCGATCACGCAGACCACCTGGCCGGGGTCGACGGTCATGTCGATCCCCTTGAGCACCTCGTTCTTGCCGAAGTGCTTGTGCAGGTCGCGCAGTTCGATGGCGTGCGTCATCGCGTCCCTCCCTTACGTCCCTCAAGCCGGGACGCGAGGTAGCCCAGCGGGATGGTGACGATCAGGTACGTCACGCCGGCGACCATGATGGGCGTGGCGTTGGCGAACTGGGACGCCAGGTCGTTGCCGAACTTGGCGAGCTCGACGTACTCGCCGGAGACGCCGAGGAACAGCACCAGCGACGAGTCCTTCAGCAGGGCCACGAACTGGTTCGTGGTGGGCGGGATGACCATCCTGACCGCCTGCGGGATCACCACCGTGAGCTGCGCCCTGAAGGCGGACATGCCGAGCGAGCGCGCGGCCTCGATCTGCCCCTTGGGCACGGCCTGCAGGCCCGCGCGGAACACCTCCGCCTGATAGGCCGAGCCCACCAGCCCGAGGCCCAGGATGCCCTGACCGTACGTGCCGAACGGCACCTCGAAGCCGGGCAGCGCCAGCGGCAGGAATGTGATCAACAGGAAGATCAGCAGGGCCGGCAGGCCGCGGAAGATCTCGATGTAGAGGATCGCGATCCACCGGTACGGCAGCACCTGCGACAGCCGCATCAGCGCCAGCACCAGGCCGAGCACGAACGAGAAGACGAACCCGCCGACCGCGTAGATGATCGTGTTGCGCAGCGCGATGGTGAACAGGTCCGGCAGGGCCTCGCGCGCCACCTCGCCCTTGGCGAAGTTCTGGGCGAGGCTGCCCCAGTCGGCGTACAGGATCACGCCGACCAGCAGGACGGCCAGGATGGCGTACTGGATGCCCCGGCTGATCTGCTGCTTTTTGCGGGGGCTGAGCCTGGCGCGGGCAGGCTCAGCCGTCTTGGGCTGTTCGGCCATGGATCAGCCCAGCTCGCCGGGCTTCTTGCCGAACCACTTCACGTAGATCTTTTCGTAGGTGCCGTCCTGCTTGGCCTTGGCGATCTCCTCGTTGATCGTCTTGAGCAGCACCGGGTCGGCGTTCTTCTTCAGGCCGATGCCGTACTGTTCGCCGGTGTCGAGGCTGGCGATCATCTCGAACTTCTCCGCGATGTCGGGCTTCTTCAGCCAGGTGAGCACGACGGGCAGGTCCTGGACGATCACGTCGGCCTGCCCGGCCTGCAGCGCGAGCAGCTCCTTGGCGGAGTCGGCGTACTCGGTCGGGTCGAAGCCCTGCTTCTTGACGTAGTCGAGGCCGGTGGTGCTGGCCTGCGCGCCGAGCTTGAGCCCCTTGGCCTTGACGTCCTCAAGGGACTTGGCCCCGGTGCCCTTCTTGGCCAGCAGGGCCTGCGTGGCGTCGAAGTAGGGGTCGGAGAAGTCGATGTTCTGCTGCCGCTCGGGCGTGATGGTCATGCCGGCGGCGGCGACGTCGCACTTGCCGGCGGCCATGGCGGCGCCGCTCTTGATCACCGCGAAGTCGATGTCGACGATGTTCTGCTCGACACCGAGCTTCTTGGCGGCCAGGTCGACGATGTCCACGTCGAACCCGACGATCTTGCCGCTCTCGTCCTTGAACTGGAACGGCTCGTACGGAATGTTCGTGCAGACGGTGAGCTTGCCTGGCTGCACCAGCTTGACGCCGGCTGCCGCGCCGGAGGCGCTCGCGCTGGTGGTGCCGGAGCTCGAGCCGCTCTCGCCGCCGCACGCGGTCAGCGTGAGAGCGGCGGTCAGGGCGAGCACGCCGGCGGCGTAGCCGCGGCGGCCCTTCGGGCTGAGGGCCATGTACGGCCTCCTCGGGAAGTCAAGTGCCATGAAGTGCGTTTTGTGCAGTTTAAATGGGGTTTTGTCCGTAACTGTCATCGGGCGTTTAACGATGCGTCAACGGAACGGCGTCGGCGGTGACACCGGACGGCCCGGAACAGCGGCGGGCACGGGGAAACGGCACGTGACCGGCCCTCGGGCCGCCGTGGCTCCGCGGAAACGACATCGATCACCATCTCACGATGTGGCAGTATGGGGACACGGGTGACCCCCGAACCCCCTCAACGAGACGTTCGGCGAGGGGACTCTGGCAGCTACCGAAGCCAGCCCGCTCGCGCTCGTCCGCAGAAGGTTTCTCCGCTACCAATCACTACAGGGGTCGCTGTGGCTGCCACGCCCGCTTCAGATTCCACTTCATCGCTCGACGACGATCCGGCCTTCGCGCTGCACCGCGGCGGAAAGATCGAGATCCGCTCCACCGTGCCCGTCCGCGACGCCGCCGACCTGTCGCTCGCCTACACGCCCGGCGTCGCCAGGGTCTGCTCCGGCATCGCCGACGATCCCGCGCTCGCCGCCGACTACACCTGGGTCTCCCGGGTGGTCGCGGTGATCTCCGACGGCACCGCCGTGCTCGGGCTCGGCGACATCGGCCCGTCGGCCGCCATGCCGGTCATGGAGGGCAAGGCGCTGCTGTTCAAGGAGTTCGGCGGCGTCGACGCGGTGCCGCTCTGCCTCGACTGCACCGACGTCGACGCGCTGGTCGAGACCGTCGTACGCCTCGCGCCCTCGTTCGGCGGCATCAACCTCGAGGACATCGGCGCGCCGCGCTGCTTCGAGATCGAGCGGCGGCTGCGCGACGCGCTCGACATCCCCGTCTTCCACGACGACCAGCACGGCACCGCCATCGTCGTGCTCGCCGCGCTGAAGAACGCCGCCCGGCTGACCGGCCGCGCGCTCGGCGACCTGCGCGCCGTCGTGGCGGGAGCCGGGGCGTCCGGCGTCGCCGTCACCCGCATCCTGCTGGAGGCCGGCATCGGCGACATCGCGGTGGCCGACTCCAAGGGCATGATCTACGAGGGCCGCGACGGGCTCAACCCGGTCAAGCAGGCGCTCGCCCGCGACACCAACAAGGCCGGGCACACCGGCTCGACGGAGGAGGCGCTGGCCGGGGCTGACGTGTTCGTGGGGCTGTCCGGCTCCACGGTCCCCGAGCGGGCGATCGCCTCCATGGCGGAGAACGCCATCGTGTTCGCGCTGTCCAACCCGACGCCCGAGGTGCACCCCGATGTGGCCGCGAGGCACGCCACCGTGGTCGCCACCGGCCGCTCCGACTTCCCCAACCAGATCAACAACGTGCTCGCCTTCCCCGGCGTCTTCAGGGGCGCGCTCGACGTGCGCGCCACGGCGATCACCGAGAACATGAAGGTGGCCGCCGCCGACGCGCTCGCCGAGGTGGTGGGCGACGAGGTGTCGGCGACGTACGTCATCCCGAGCCCGTTCGACGAGCGGGTCGCGCCCGCCGTCACCGCCGCGGTGGCCGCGCAGGCCAGAGCCGACGGCGTCGCGCGCCTCTGACCTGCGCGGCGTTCATGCGTCCGCGACCACGGGGCGGGCGAGGGCTTTCCGCTCTCGCCCGCCCTTTCCGATCTTCTCGTACGCGCCGATTGCCCGCCCGTTTCACGGGTAGCTGCGTTCCCCGTCCAGGAGCGTGGCCGGCGCCGGGTGCGGACGGAATTTGGGGTGACCTTGGCGAACCGTCACGGATCTTTTACTCAAGGTGATATAACAGTAGCTCTCTGTAAGGATGTGGGCGCCGACTCCTTGACGAGGAGAGCGATGGAACGCGAGCCGAACCGACTGCTGCAGCAGCTCATCGCAGAGGCGGGCTTCTCCCACAAGGGACTGGCCAGGCGTCTCAACGATCTCGGAGCCGCCCGTGGCACCCCGGGCCTCAAGTACGACCACAGCTCCGTGCTGCGCTGGATCGGCGGACAACGGCCGCGCGATCCGGTTCCCGCCCTGCTCAGCGAGATCTTCGCGCTGCGGCTGGGCCGGCCGATCACCTCTGAGGATCTCGGCATGCCGGCCACCATCACACCCCTCGATCTCGGACAGCAGTTCACGCACACGTGGCAGGAGGGGGTCGCGACCGTGACGGCACTGTGGCGGGCCGATGTGGAGAGACGGAGGTTCCTGATCGACTCGACGTTCGCGATAGGAGCCGGCTCCGTCGGAGCCGTACGCTGGCTGACGTCTCCACAAGAAGGACGCTTGAGCGGCACAGGGACGCGGCGGGTAGGCCGCGCCGACATCGCCGCCATCCACGAGGTCACTCGATCGTTCAGTGAGCTCGACAACCGATTCGGCAGCGGCAGGGTCCGCTCGTCCGTCATCAAATATCTCGACACCGCCGTCTCGCCTTTGCTGAAGGACGGCGCCTACGACGAGGCCACCGGCCGCCGCCTCGCCTCCGCCGCGGCGGAGCTGACCAGGCTGGCCGGATGGATGGCCTACGACATGGAGCAGCACGGTCTCGCCCAGCGCTACCTCATCCAGGCCCTGCGCCTGGCCAGGGGCGCCGACGACCAGACCCTGGGCGGCGAAATCCTGGCCGGGATGGCCCACCAGGCCATCTACATGGGCCAGCCGGCACACGCGCTCGACCTGGCCAGGGCCTCCCAGCTCGCGGCCCGCAAGGCCGGCGTGCAGACGCTCCTCGCATCCGCCCACGTCCTCGAGGCGCACGCGCACGCCGGCCTGGGCGACGCCCGCGCCTGCGGCGCCTCGCTCAACGAGGCCGAACGCGCCTTCGAGGCCAGAAAGCCCGATGACGAGCCCACCTGGCTCGGCTACTTCGACGAGGCATACCTGTCCGCCAAGTTCGCCCACTGCTTCCGTGACCTCGGTGAGGGCGAGCGCGTCGTACGCCAGGCGCGGCGCTCCCTCGACATGGACGGCCGCTACGTGCGGGGGCGGATGTTCAATCTGTCCCTGCTCGCGGCGGGCCTGCTGCAGTGCGGTGAGCTCGAGGAGGCGTGCTCGGCCGCGGCCGAGGCGCTGGCGCTGGCGGGGGAGCTGCAGTCGGCGAGGTCCCGGTCGTACGCGGCCGACCTGCGGCGGCGGCTCGAACCGTACAAGAACGAGCGGCCGGTGCTGGCGCTGCGGGAGCGCACCCGCGAGCTGACGGCCGTCTGAGCGCGCGAACGGCCAGCACCCTGACGCGTCGCCGGGGTGCTGGCCGTCAGCGGGCGGTGCTTACTGCAGCAGCTCGCCCTTGGGGGTCACGATGGCCCCGGTGTCCTTGTACTGGGCCTTGTTGTAGACGTCGGCGACCTCGCCGTCGAAGATGGCCGAGCTGATGTGGTCGATCCGGCCGTTGCCGTCGTTGTCGGCGAACACGCTGGTCACGCCGTTGACGTAGCCGGTGCGCTTGCTGTTGTTGTACTTGAGGAGCCAGGGGCCGCCGTCGGCGCCGCCGGTCATCGTGCACTTCAGCATCTGGTGCGTCTCGACCTTGAAGGTGTTGACCTGCACGCTCTTGGTGTAGGTCTTGCCGGCGCACCACTTCGGCGTCACGCCGGTGAACGGCTTGTCGCCGTCCGGGTGCGGGGCGCTCGGGTAGCCGAAGGCCGTCACCTGCTGGCCGAGCGGCTGGTTCCAGGCCACACCCTGGCCGCCGACCACGTCGCCGAGCGCGCCGAGGTCCTTGGCGATGCCGACGATCCACTGCGCGCGGTAGTACTTGCGGCCGCTGTCGGGCTTGACCCACTTCTGCGTGTAGTAGTGGGTGATGGTGTAGTTGCCGAGCTTGTCCTTGCCCTTGGTGCCGGGGCCCTTGTAGGCGGCGTACTCGCGGGCGGTGACCTGCTCGGTCACGGGCGTGCCGAACTTGTAACCCTGGCCCTTGCCGACGCGGGCGCGGTCGTAGACGGCCTTGGAGACCTCGACCCGCTCGACCACGGCGTCCGGGTGGTCAGGACCGACGAGGCTCGGCGCCCCGTGACCCTGCGTCCAGCACTCGCCGAAGTTGAGCTTGCACTTGATGTACTCCTGCGGGCTGATCTCGCGGGCCTTCACCCACTTGTCGCCCAGCCAGGCGTCGAACTCCTTGCGGGAGACCTCGCGCTCGGGGGCGAGGGCGAAGCCGTTGTGGACCGCGACGAACGCGAAGTCGCCGTCGTAGTCGTCGTAGGTGTCGAGGTCGTAGGCGGTGTAGGCGTACGCGCCGACGTACACGCCCCAGGGGGCCTTGCCCTGGTAGTAGCCGGGGACGAACACCCACTTGTCGAAGACGTCGTCCTTGCCGTGCTCGAACACGCAGTGACCGGCGGTCGCGACCAGGTTGCGGTTCCTGGACTGGATCGCGGTGGCGGAGCACCAGCGGTACCGGCCCTTCTCGTCAAGGAAGAAGACCTTGCCGATGGTCTTGGGCAGGTTGACGTTCTTGCTGGTGGTGGCCTTGGTGTTGGTGGTGGGGCCGGTCATGCCGGGCTTGCCGCTCGGCGCGGACTTGCTTCCGGTGGAGACGAGCTTGGGCGCAGCCTTGGTGTCCAAGGTGTACTGCGTCGCCTTGCGGAGGGCGGCCCCGTTGGCGTCGAGCCAGAAGTAGGCGGCTCCGTACGCGTCGGCTGGTTTCGGCGTCAGGGGATCGGAAGCCCAGTGCGGCTGGGCGGTGGCGGGTGCTGCCAGAACTGCGGCGCTGAGGCCGGCGCTAACTAGGGGGATGAGCAGGCGCTTCAACGGAGGCTCCACTGTTGTCAAAAAGGGCGTAAAGACCCTATCGACTCACAGGTCACTCTGGTATGCGAATTGCTCACAAATTCCTCACGAAAGGCCGAAAGGCCCGGCTAGCTGCCGAGCCCTTCGGGGTGCGCCGTCTCCGATCAGGAACGTTCGCTGATCACGAAGCCGCGTCTTACGGAACGAGCTTGCCGGACCACGAGTTCGCGGCGGCCTGGTAGACCACGTTGGTCTCACCGTCGAAGTAAGGCGAGGTGATCGTGTCGTAGCGGTCGTTCTTGTCGAGGTCGACGAAGAGGCTGGTGACACCGTTGACGTAGCCGAGACGCTTGGCGTTGCTGTAGTTGTACAGCCACGGACCACCGTCGTAGCCCGCCGTCACGGCGCACTTGAAGGACAGCTGCTCCTCGACCTTGCGGGATTCGATGATCAGCTTCTTGTGCGAGGTCTTGCCGTAGCACCACTTCGGCGTGACGCCGGTGTACGGCTTGTTGCCGTCCGGGTGCAGGCCCTGCGGGTAACCGAAGGTCCGGACGTTCTTGCCGCCGGCTGGTTCCACGCGAAGCCCTGACCGCCGACGTTGTCGCCGAGGCGGCCACCGCTCTTCAGGCCACTGACGACGATGTAGAAGTCCTTGCGGACCCAGCCCCGCTCAGTGCCCTTCTTCACCCAGTGCTGCACGAAGTAGTGGGTGATGGTGGAGTTGCCGCGCTGGTCGAGCTTGACCGTGCCCGGGAACTTCTCGTTGGGAACGGCCGGCTTGTTGTTCTTCGGGTCCCAGCCCTGGCCCTTGAGGTACTCGATGGCCTCGTTGTACGTGACCTGCTCGACCTCCGGCTCGCCGTACTTGCGACCCTGGCCCTGGCCGGTCTTGGCACGGAAGTACTCCTGGGCCGTGACCTCGCGCTTGGTCAGCTCGGCACCCGGGTAGTCGGGGCCGACCTTCTCGTCGGGCACAGCGCCCTTGAGGTAGTACACGTCCTTGTTGTGCGGGTCCAGACGCTTGCGAGCCTCTTCCCGGGAAACAGGGACTTCCTTGACGAACTTCTCGCCGCGGTACTTCTTGAACTCGTCCCAGTACACCTTCTTCGGCTCCTTGACGGAGCCCTTGAGGGCGTCGTACACCGTGACGAAGGCGTAGTCGCGGTCGAAGTCCTCGTAGACCTCGAAGTCGTAGTGGGTGAAGGCCTGCTTGCCCACGTACAGACCCCACGGGGTCTTGCCCTGGTAGTAACCGGGGACGAACACCCAGCGGGAGACGACTTCCTTGTTCGAAACCACGTCGTAGACGCAGTGCCCGGCCGTGGCGACCAGGTTGCGGTACTTCGACTGGATCGAGGTGCCGGAGCACCAGTAGAGCTTGCCGTCGTGGCCCTCGAAGAAGACCTTACCGATGGTCTTCGGCAGGTTGACGTTCTGAACCTTGACGGACGCCTTCTTCTCGCCGCCGATCGGCGCGGTCATGCCCGGCTTTGTGTCGGCCGTATAGCCGCCACCGGAGACGGTCTTCTTGACCTCGAGCGAGTCGGGGCTGAAGGCCACGGCCTTCTTCAGGGCCGCGTTGTTCGACTTGGTCCAGAACTCGACGATCTCCTGGGCCGCGGCGACGTTCTTCGCCAGGTCGGCGTTGGCGACCTTCGAGTCGGCCTGCGCGGTAGTGGACAGGCCGGCGGCGAGGAGGCCGGTGGCCAGTACGGCACCACCAGCCGGGAGGAGGATGCGCTTCACAGTAACTCCTTGCGCTGTCGTGGGACGCCTTTTGCGTCCCATGCGTCAGTAAAGGGATGCGAGGAACATACAGTCTCGATCTTGAGCTCCGGTAGAAGCTTTGAGATGAAAAAGCGCGACATGCCGGGCGTAATCGATCTGTGATGTTTAAAAGGCGTAAACGCGCGGAGTTAACCGGTGGTGATCGCCGGCCCGTCTTGGCTGATCAACATAAAGAAGGTGTCAGTGTGACGTCCGGAGGGTGATGGGACGCCCCGAATCGGGGCGAAATGTCAAGTGTGATGCAGATCACACAGGTTTGGTGGCACCGTATCGGGCTCCCGTACGTCCAAGGAACCCACAAAATCAGGCGAAACCGGGCGGGGTTCGTTCGGGGGTCGAGCGGAGAGCGCGGTCCGGGAACAGCAAAAGGGCCCGGCGGGATGCCGGGCCCTTCGCTTGTAACGTTGAACGATCGGTCAGAACCGGTCGCTAAGCGTTACGTCAGACAACCTTGCCGGACCAGCTGTTCGCGGCGGCCTTGTAGACCGTGTTGGTCTCGCCGTCGAAGTACGGCGACGAGATGTAGTCCACGCGGCCGTTGCCGTCCTGGTCGTTGAAGGTGCTGGTGACACCGTTCACGTAGCCGAGACGCTTGTTGTTGCTGTAGTTGTACAGCCACGGGCCACCGTCGGCGCCCTCGGTCATGGCGCACTTGAGGGCGACGTGCTCCTCGATCTTCTTGGCAGCAGAACCGACCAGCTTCTTGGTGGTCTTGCCGTAGCACCACTTCGGAGTAATGCCGGTGTAGTTCTTGTTGCCGTCGGGGTGCGCAGCGGCCGGGTAGCCGAACACGCGCACGTCCTTGCCGGTCGGCTGGTTCCACGCGAAGCCCTGACCGCCGACGTTGTCACCGAGACGCCCGGCGTCGAGCGACTTGTGGTCGATGATGTAGAAGACGGTCTTGAAGTACTTCGTGTCGGTGCCGGGCTTGTACCACTGCTGCACGTAGAAGTGCGTGATGGTCCAGTTGCCACGGCGGTCCCGCTCGACCTTGGCCGGGTAGCGGCTCGGGCTGCGGCGCTGCTTGGCCTTGTAGGCGGCGGCCTCGTTGGCGGTCACGACCTCGGTGACGGGCTCACCGAACTTGCGACCGTTGCCCTTGCCGATGCCGGCGCGCTTGTACTGGGCCTCGGACACCTCGACCTTGCCGACCTCGGCGCCCGGGTAGTCGGGGCCGGTCGCCTCGGGGGCGGAGCCCCGCTTGACCCAGAAGGACTCGGTCGAGGTCGGGTCGAGCTTGCCCTTAAGGAACTCTTCCTTGCTGATCTCGACGTCCTTGGCGCCCTTCAGGCCCGTGTACTTGTCCCACTCGGCCTTGGAGACGTTGGTGCTCTTCTCGCTGCCGTCGACCTTGACGCCGTTGTAGACGGTGACGAACGCGTAGTCGCGGTCGTAGTCCTCGTAGACGTCGAAGTCGTAGTGGGTGAAGGCCGTCTTACCGACGTAGATGCCCCAAGGAGCCTTGCCCTGGTAGTAGCCGGGGACGAAGACCCACTTGTCCATCACGTCGCGGTTGGCGCCAGTGTCGTACACGCAGTGACCGGCCGTGGCGACCAGGTTGCGGTACTTCGACTGGATCGAAGTGGCGGAGCACCACTTCTTCTCGCCCTTGCTGTTGACGAAGAACACCTTACCGATGGTCTTCGGCATGTTGACGTTCTGCACCTTAGCGGCGGTCTTCTTCTCCTCGCCGATCGGCGCGGTCGAGCCCGGCTTGGTGTCCGTGGTGGCGCCGCCCTTGCTCTGCAGCTTGGCGACGTCCGTCTTGTCCCAGACGTTGGACTCGGTGGCGGCCTTGAGGGCAGCACCGTTGTTCTCGGCCCAGAACTGAGCGATGGCGTTCGCGTTCGCAGCAGAGGTCGCCAGGTTGTCCTTGGCAACGTCAGACGCGGCGGAGGCCGTACCGGCGAGGCCGGCGGCCAGCAGACCGGTGGCCAGAACGGCGCCACCGGCGGGGATGAGGATGCGCTTCAAGGGAACTGCTCCTTGCTCTGTCGTGGGTCGCAACTTGCGTCCCATGCGTCAGTAAAGGGATGGCAAGGACCATAGCGTGGTGATCTCCGCAGGTGAAACCCGCTTCGCAAGATCCGGCACCCACCCTTACCTCCGTTACCTTTCCGTTATCGGTCAGAGATCTTCGCGCGGCGTGACTAGTGGATCACGTTGTCGCAGGGTATGTGGGAGATGATGCTCTTGAGGTGGAAGTACGGTTAGTATGTCGATACGACGGGTTACCAGATGAATGTGACTTAGATCACAGGAACCAGATTGGAGCCTCCGCCCGTCTAACCTCCCCCTCGCCTCCCAGGTGATCTTCAGCTCCCGCCTCTTGACTCTTCAGGAACCCCGCTCGCACCGGGGGTTTCGTGCATGCGAGGCCCTCTGCGCCGCTGGAGAGCGAAGATCGCGAACGGGCCCTCAGGGCCGCTCTGGCCGTCCCATGACCCCTGTGAAGGCTTGGAGCCGTGCGCGGGCCTCCGCGGGCTCCCAGGCGCGTGTGAGGCGCTTCTAGAGGGGTATGGCGGGGTTCGTTCCGGGGTGAACCGCCGCAAAACCGCGGCTTTATGGCCGATCCACCAGGGAAATCGGACTTGCGGGTGGAACTCTCGCAGAGGCTGAGCTTCAGTACTTAATAGCCTCAGAGACCACGTGTCCGGGCTGAACCGCCCCAGAAAACAAGGCGAGGGTCTCGGTGACCCGAGACCCTCGCCTTCCCCTGGTAGGGCTTACTTGTACAGCTCGCCGTTCCGGCCGACGATCTTGCCGGACCAGACGTTCTTGGCCGCGTTGTAGACCGCCGCCGTCTCGCCGTCGAAGTACGGCGAGGTGATGTAGTCGATCCGGTCGTTGCCGTCCTGGTCGGCGAACGTGCTGGTGACGCCGTTGACGTAACCGGTGCGCTTGCTGTTGCTGTAGTTCAGCAGCCACGGGCCGCCGTCGAAGCCGGGGGTCACCGCGCACTTCAGGCCCACGTGCTCCTCGATCTTGAGCCAGGAGGCGCCGACCCGCTTGCCGGTGGGCTTGCCGTAGCAGTGCTTCGGCGTCACGCCGCTGTACGGCTTGTCACCGTCGGGGTGCGGCGCGGCCGGGTAGCCGAACGCGCGCACCGGCTTGCCGGTGGGCTGGTTCCAGGCGAAGCCCTGGCCGCCGACGTTGTCGCCGAGCCGGCCCGCGTCCTTGACCAGCAGGAGGTGGTAGCGGCCGCCCCAGGCGCGCTTGGGGCCGGTGAAGCGCTGGTATTCGCGCCGGTTCACCGGCTTGACCCGCTGGAGCGTGATGCCGTTGTAGACGGTGACGAACGCGAAGTCGCGGTCGTAGTCCTCGTAGACGTCGAAGTCGTAGTGGGTGAAGGCCTGCTTGCCCACGTAGATGCCCCAGGGAGCCTTGCCCTGGTAGTAGCCCGGGACGAAGACCCACTTGTCCAGCGTGTCCCTGTTGCTGTCGGTGTCGTACACGCAGTGGCCGGCCGTGGCGACCAGGTTGCGGTAGTTCGACTGGATCGAGGTGGCCGAGCACCAGCGGTACTTGCCGTTCGCGTCGACGAAGAAGACCTTGCCGACGGTCTTGGGCAGGTTCACGTTCTGGCCGCCCGCCGCCTTCGTGCCACCGGTCGGCGCGGTCGTGCCAGGACGGCCGTCAGGGGTGTAGCCGCCCTTGGAGACGACCTTCCTGACCTCCTTCGAGTCCCACGTGTACTGGGTCGCGGAACGCAGCGCCGCACCGTTCGCGGCGAGCCAGAAGGAGGCGATGGAGACCGCGGCGGAAGAGTTGCGGGCCATCGGGTCGTGGGCGACGCGGCCGGCGGCCTGCGCGGTGACGGGCAGGCTGGAGGCGATCAGGCCGGTCGCCAGAAGGGCGCCGCCGGCGGGCAGGAGGATTCGCTTCAACGTAACTCCAGGTTGCGCTGGCAGGGAGGTGCCTCTTGCCCCTCCTGAACTCAGCAAACGGACAGCCCGGAACCTACAGCTTTGATCCTCTTCCTGGGAATTTGCTGGAGATCATCCCCGCACGTTCCAAGCGCGCCGTGATCGTCTCGTGACAGAGAAGGCGCTGGACACCTGAGTGGCTCGATCGGTTGCTATGATCTACGTCACATTTGCCGGGGTGGTCAGCCTGGCGGCGTGCCGGTAGACCTCTCCGGTGGTGGTGTCGAAGTAGGGCGACGACACCGCGTCATAGCCGCCCTTGGCGTCCCTGTTCCAGGTCAGGCTGTTGACGCCGTTGAGGCTGCCGAGCCGGCGCGTGTCGTCGTAACCGATCACCCAGGGCCCGCCGCTCGCGCCGGGGCTGAAGTCGCACGGCGCGAGCTCCACGCCCTTTTGCAGGTCGCGGCTCGGCGCGACGGTGAAGCGGGTGGTGCGCTCCGGGCACTTGCGCAGCGTCTTGCCGTTGAACGGGGCCGAGCCGTCGGGCTGCAGCCCCGCCGGGTAGCCGAACGCGGCCACCGAGTACGTGCCGGGCTTCTTGTTCAGCTCGATGCCGAGGCCGCCCACGTTGTCCTGGAGCCGGCCGACGTCCTGCATGACGTAGCCGCCGTTCTTGGCCGTCCAGGTGAAGCCCCGGTGCACGGTGACGAACGCGTAGTCGTAGTCGTAGTCGGCCTTGCCCGACCAGTCCTCGTGCAGGGCGATCGACGAGCCGACGTAGATGCCGTCGGGCGTCTCGCCGTTGGGGCCGGGGTTGGGGACGAAGATCCAGTAGTCGGCGGGCTTGGCGTGGCGGGAGTCGTACGCGCAGTGTCCCGCCGTGGCGACGACGCTGCGGTTCCTGGCCGCGACCGAGGCCGCCGAGCACCAGTACTCCTTGTCGCCGAACCGGAAGAAGACCTTGCCCATGGTCCGCGCGGCGCCGCCCTTGCGCGGCGGCACGGCGTTCACGCTCTGCGCTGCCGTCGAACGCCGGACCGCCGCCACGGGGGCGGCGGATGCGGTGGTGGTCGTGGAGACGTTCTCGGAGGTGCCCGGCGTGGCGGGGTTGAAGCTGTCGGCCTTCTTCAGCCGCTCGGGCTTCCAGTACTCGGCCACCCGCTTGACGTCCGCGGCGGTCTTGGCCAGCGGGGCGGCGTAGACCTTGCTCGTGGGGGCGGCCACCGCGGCCGTCCTGGCCTCCGCGTGCGCGGGCGTCGTGAGCGCAGGCAGCACAAGCAGCGCGCTGCCCAGGGCAGCGGCCGCGAGGTGCCTGGCTCGGGGGATCATGAATTGCCTTTCTCGGGTGGTAACGGTGGATTTTTCCAGAAGTACAGACTCTATTGCAGCTCGGATAGAGATTCGTTACCTGATCAAGAGTGCATCGTGAGCTATAAGGATGTCGTCAGTGATAGCGCGACGATACGCGTAAATGATCATTATCTTGCGGCGTTCGCGCAGGTCAGGGGTGGTGTCAGCGTACCCGAATTTGCGCGTGACGCAGTACCGCGCGCGAGCCGCCCGCGGCGGCTTTCCGTGCACGGCGAGAGGCCCCGGAACCAGGGGAACCGGGGCCTGAGGCGCCGTTCGATCAGCGCGGCATGTTGCCCGTCCAGCGGTTGGCCGCCGCCTTGTAGACCTTGTAGGTGTCGCCGTTGAAGTACGGCGAGGAGATGTGGTCGTAGCGGTCGTTGCCGTCGGTGTCCCACGCGACGCTGTTGACGCCGACGAGGTAGCCGGTGCGCGCGGCGCTGTTGTAGTTGACCAGCAGCGGGCCGCCGCTCGCGCCCGCGGTGAAGGCGCACTTGACGCCGAAGTGCTCCTGGAGGTTGTACTTCTTGGACTCCGGCATCGGCTTGGTCTTGCCGTAGCACCACTTCATGGTCCGCCCGGTGTACGGCCTGTCGCCGTCGGGGTGCTGGCCCGCCGGGTAGCCGAACGAGAACACGTTCAGCTTGGTGCTCCTGTTCCACGTGAAGCCCTGGCCGCCGACGTTGTCGCCGAGCCTGCCGACGTTCTTGACCGTCCAGCGCCAGCGCTTGCCGGCCTTCTCCCAGTCGACCTTGATGCCGTTGTAGACGCTGACGAACGCGTAGTCGTAGTCGTAGTCCTCCTTCACCACGAAGTCGTCGTGGGCGTTGAAGGTCTTGGCGGCGTAGATGCCGTAGGGGGCCTTGCCGGTCCAGGCGGTGTCGCCGTCCCAGTACGACGGGATGAAGACCCAGTTGTCGTAGAAGGTGTTCTTCTTCGTGTCGTACACGCAGTGGGCCGAGGTCGCCACGAGGTTGCGGTACTTGCCCTGCACGGATGTGGCCGAGCAGTAGCGCCAGTTCTTGGGGTTACGGGGGTCGGCCTTCGGCAGCGTGAAGAACACCCGGCCCACGGTGTTGGGCAGGTTGACCTGCTTGCTCTTCGTGCTCTTGGCCTTCTCCGCGCCGATGGGCGGGACGGAGCCGGATGGGCCGTCGGGGGTCTCGCCGCCGGCGCGCTTGAGGCCCTTGGTGGTGAGGTCGAGGCCGTCGTTGTGGTCGGTGGCCCGCTTGACGCGGTCGGGGGTCCAGAACCGGACGGCCTGCTCCGCGGGGGTGGCCGCGTTCCTGGAGACGACGTCGGAACGCGCCGTGCTGCTGCTGGTGGTCGTGGCGGCGGCGGTGCTTGTCGCGGTACCGGCGGTGCCGGCCGCGGCGCTGCTGACCGTCCCTGCCGTGAGCCCGATGGCCATCAGGCCGGCGAGGGGGATCGCGATGCGCCTTGCTCGGGAAGACATGGAGCTCCTCTCAGCTTTCGGCGGCCCAGAGCGGGGTGCTGCGCCCCGGTGGGCCAGGAAAACGCCCGAAACGCTAATGAATGGCTTGAGCGGGCTTCCAGAAAGCGACGAGAAAAAGCATGGGACGGTTCCGTTCTGTTATCTGAATAGCGAATATGCATGTATTCGTGATGGGCATCTCTGCTGGTCGAGGCTGTGTTTAATGTCACTGGCAACAGCTGTAACGGGCATTAGCGTGCGCCACTCGATATGCGGTGCTTATCAACAGAGCGATGTTCTGGTTAGCTGTGCTCATGGATTCACGCACCCCCTGTCTCATCGGCATCGCGCAGCGCACGATTCGCGAGCAACCCGGCCCTGAACCGCTCGATCTGTGGGAGTCGGTCGCGCGCGAGGCCGCCGAGGACGCGCGGCTGCCACCCGACCGGCTCGGCTCGATCCAGATCGTCTGGACCGACTCCTGGCAGTACGACTCGCCCGTCGGCCGCCTCGCCGAGCGTCTCGGGGCCCACCCGCGCCACCGCGCCTACTCGGCCGTCGGCGGCACCGCGCCCCAGCGGCTCATCGGGGAGGCGGCGGCCGGGATCGCGGCGGGCGAGTTCGACAGCGCGCTCGTCGCCGGGGCCGAGGCGCTGGCCACGCGGCGGGCGTACCGGAAGGCGGGGGAACACGCGCCGTGGAGCCACCCCGCCGACCCCAAGCCGCCGTACGGATGGGAGCGCCCGCCGCACCCGTCGGCGCTCGCGCACGGGCTGTTCATGCCCGTGCACACGTACCCGATCATGGAGACCGCCCGCAGGGCCCGGCTCGGCCTCACCATCGAAGAGGAGATGAGCGAGCGGGCCCGGATCATGGCGCCGATGACCGAGGTGGCCGCCGCCAACCCCTACGCCTGGCGCAGGACCGCGCGAACCGCCGACGAGCTCGCCGCCGACCGGCGGTTCGTCGGCTGGCCGTATACGCGCTCCACCGTGGCCGTGCTCGAAGTCGACCAGGCGGCGGCCGTCGTGCTGGCCGGTGCCGGGCTCGCCGACCGGCTGGGCGTGCCTGAGGAGCAGCGGATCTACCTGCGCGGGTGGGCGTACGCCGAGGACACCTGGGAGGTGGCCGCGCGGCCCGACCTCGCCTCGTCCACCGCCGCCGGGGCCGCCGCACGTGCCGCCTTCGAGCGTGCCGGGCTGGAGCTCGGCGACATGGACGCACTCGACGTCTACAGCTGCTTCGCCATCGCGCTGCGCCAGGCGTGCGACGCGTTCGGGCTCGACCCGTGCGATCCGCGCGGGCTCACCGTCACGGGCGGGCTGCCGTACGCGGGCGGGCCCGCCAGCGACTACGTGCTGCACGCGACCGCCACCATGGCCGGGCTGCTGCGCGCCAGGCCCGGGCACGGGATGGTGACCGGCGTCGGGATGCACCTGACCAAGCACACGTGCGCGGTGTGGTCCAGCGAGCCCGGCGGGCGGCTCGGCGACCCTTCGCCCGTGCACGTCGCGCGCGAGGTACCCGTGGTTTCTGCTTGCTCGGGCTCCGGGGTGGTGGCCGGGTACACGGTGGCGCACGGGCGGGACGGCGTCGTGGAGAAGGGGTTCGCGGTGGTGGAGGTGCCCGGCGGGCGGGCGTACGCGGTGATCGAGGACGAGGCGCTGGCGACCGAGGCCGAGCAGCGTGAGCTGGTGGGCCAGGAGGTGCGGGTGAGCACGGACGGCAAGGTCAATGTGGCCAGGTGGTGAGGGAAAGCGGATGCGAAGCCGTGTTCGAGTGACTACTATCCGTGGTTGACATTTTTATGTCACGGGCTCACGCTGGAGTCATGCGGAGGACAACCGTGCGCATCGACGAGGCGCTCCTCAACGAGGCGAAGGCGTACGCGGCCAGAAACGGACGGAGTCTCACCTCAGTGATGGAGGACGCCTTGCGGCAACTGCTCAACCGCGCCACGGAGGCGGCCGAACGGCCCCGCGTGGAGCTCGTCACCAGCGACGCGCGGCTCAAGCCGGAGATCGACCTGACCCCTGAGCTCATCTACCACCTGATGGAGCAAGACGACATCGAGGGATACGGAAAGGCGGAGGCCGATGCAGCTCGCTGACGTCAACATCCTCGTCAACGCCTTCCGTACGGAGGCGCCGCACCACGTCGTCTGCCACAAGCTGATCGATGAACAGGTCAACGGCGAATCCGCCTACGCGGTCTCCGACTTTGTGATCAACGGGTTCATCCGCGTGCTCAGCAACGGAGCCATTCACCAGGATCCGCCGGACATGCGGAAGATCCTCACCTTCGCCGACCAGGTGCGAAATCAGCCTCATGCCATCGTCGTCACTCCAGGGAAGCGTCACTGGGAGATCTTCACCAGGCTCTTCAGGCAGACCGACGCCCGGAGAAAGCTCATTCCCGACGCCTATCTCGCCGCGCTGGCCATCGAGCACGGATGTGAGTTCGTGACCTGCGACAGGGATTTCGCCCGGTTCGAGGGGTTGCGCTGGCGGTCGCCGCTCAACTGAACTGAGCACAAGGGCGCACGCCAGCACTACTCGGCTAGGAACGTCGTGGCGGACCGGTTCGACGTCATCGAGTCAGACGAGCGTGGCCACCGCCGATGGGTCGAGTGGACGGTGGTGGTGGCGCTCGTGGCCATCTGCGCCGTCAGTGTGCTCACCAGCCGGGAGCCCGAGCCCGAGACCGACGCCGAAGGGCCGACGCCCGCGCCCATCTGGTCGCTCACCAGGGTCGAGAGCGCGCCCAACATTCTCACCGCGCGGCCCGCCCGCAAGGGCGGCGACGAGCTGCTCGAGGTCGTCTTCCCCGACGGCACCCGCGCCGAGGTGCGCTACCCGGCTAAGCTGGGGCTCGCGGAGATGGGGTCGCGGCCGTTCTGGAGCGCGTGGGTGGACGGCCGCTTCCGGCAGTTCGTGGCCCCTTACGCCGGTGAGATCGAGATCACCCGGGGCGGCAAACCGATCAGGAACTTCACGCCCAACGTCACCCTCTGGCCGCGTCCTGCGGGCAGCGGGGCGCGCGGGCAGGTGCTGCTGTTCGCGTTCGGGCGGTGGCGGCTCGCCCTGCACGACGTCGGGCAGGGGCTGACGTTCGAGCAGCGGATGACGATGGCCCGCCAGGTGAAGGGACGGGTGACCAAGGACGGCTACCTCGTGCTCTCGGCCGGCAAGGGAGTCCGGCTGGCAGCGCCGGGCACGGTCGTGCAGGGCCGTCCCGTGGGGCCGCAGCTCTGGTTCGGCGGCTTGGGGGAGCGGGTGGCCCTCGTTCCGACGCCTGACTGCGCCGACAGGGCGCGGATGCCGGCCGTGATCGACGGGCCCGGGCGGCGCGGCGAGATGGTGTGCCGGGGTGACGTCCTGGTCGCGGTCACCGGGCCACCCGAGTTCCGGCGCACGGTGCTCGACCAGCTCCGCGTCACGCTCACCTGAGCGCGTCCGTGGCCGGCGGCTGAGCGCGGGCGGCTGGTCGCGGGACGGCCCACCTGAGCGGCGGGCGCGCGGTCGCGCGTGCGCATGCTCACTTGAGCGCGGTCTGGTGGCCGCGCCGGTGCGGGGCTGGGGTGACGGGATGGGCTGAAGTAGGGTGCGGCCATGTTCGCCGTTACCGCCACACAGATCGATCCCGACAATCCGCTCACCGGGCTGACGCTGGGCGAGCACCCCGAGCCGAAGGTGCCGGACGGGTGGACGACGGTCACCGTACGCGCCGCCGCGCTCAACCACCACGACCTGTGGACGCTCAAGGGCGTCGGCATCACTCAGGACCGCCTGCCGATCGTGCTGGGCTGCGACGCCGCCGGCGTGGACGAGGACGGCAACGAGGTCATCGTGCACTCCGTGATCGGCTCGGGCCCCGACGAGACGCTCGACCCGAAGCGGTCGCTGCTGTCGGAGGTGCACGACGGCACGTTCGCGGACCGGGTGGCGGTGCCGCGCCGCAACCTGGTGCCCAAGCCCGCCGCGCTGAGCTTCGAGCACGCCGCCTGCCTGCCGACGGCGTGGCTGACCGCGTACCGGATGCTGTTCGACAAGGCCGGGCTGCAGCCCGGCTCGACCGTGCTCGTGCAGGGCGCGGGCGGCGGCGTGGCGACGGCGCTGATCGCGCTCGGCCGGGCGGCCGGATACCGCATCTGGGCCACCAGCCGCTCGGAGAGCAAGCGGCAGCGGGCCCTGGAGCTGGGCGCCGACCAGGTGTTCGAGCCGGGGGCGCGGCTGCCCGAGCGGGTGGACGCGGTGATGGAGACCGTCGGCCAGGCCACCTGGAGCCACTCGCTCAAGTCGCTCAAGCCGGGCGGGCGCATCGTGGTGTCCGGGGCGACCAGCGGCGCGGTGCCGCCGGCCGACCTGCAGCGGGTCTTCTTCCTGCAGCTGTCGGTGGTCGGCTCGACGATGGGCACGCTGGAGCAGCTGCGGCGGCTCGCGGTGTTCCTGGAGCAGACCGGGGTGCGGCCGGTGGTCGACCGGGTGATGCCGATGACGGAGGCGCGCGACGGCTTCGCAGCCCTGGCGTCGGGCGAGATCTTCGGAAAGATCGTCTTTACCCGGTGAATAAGTGACAAGTTACTTCTGCTGGCTTCTGGGCGATACAGAGGGGATGGGCCCATCACCCAGGAGTGATCAGCATGGACGTTGTGCCGTTCGGCCCGGGCTCGATGCACTGGGACACCGCCGGCGAGTACCGCAACCTCCTCGTGCCGGCAGCGCGCTGGTGCTTCAGACCATGCATCCGGCGGTGGGGGCGGCGGTCGCCGAGCACTCCACGTACCGGCAGGATCCCTGGGGGGGCGGCTGCAGCGCACGCTGATCTCCGTGCAGAAGTGGGTGTACGGCGGGGCCGAAGGGCCCGCAGAGGGGCGGCGGCCGCGGCGGTTACACGCGCCGATCGGCGGCGTGGACGCGCGCGGGCGGCGCTACCACGCCCTCAACGGTGAGGCGTGGGCGTGGGTGCATCTGGCGCTGTTCGAGCGCTTCATCGCGCTCAACCGGTACTTCGGCACGCCGTACACCGAGGAGCAGCAGCGGCGCTTCTACGAGGAGTCGCGGCAGCTCGCGGCGATATGACTCGCGCGGGCCTGCGGGTGCCCGAACGTGAGGTGCCGCCCGACCTGCCGCCCCGGCGGTACCGCCTCCGCTACATGCCCTCGCCTACCACGCCCGCCGCGCCGAACGCCGCTCCTGCCGCGACGCCGCCTGACTCCCGCCTGCCGGTAGGCGGCCCCCACCTTGGGGCTGACGACGTGGGATCGCCGGGGCCCGGCTCGCACGCCTGCTCGAGCGCGCCCGGCTCGCACTCCATGCTGTCTCGCGCTCCATGCTGTGGGGTGGGCGTCTGGTCGCGCACCGCCCATAGCGGGGCGGCGGGGTGTTGCGCCGGGCGAGGGGTGAGGCTTCGGGCACTTGGCCGGAGGGCGGCTGGTGCGCGGGGCCGTAGGAGATCTGGCGGGATCGTGCTCAGCGGTGGTCGGGGCGTAGGTCGGTGGGCGTCTGGGCGGAACGCGCCTGTGGCCGTCGGACCGGTCAAAGGAAGGCGGTCGATTCGCGCCAGTGGCCGTCGGACCGTGTGCGGGAAGGCGGTCGATCCGCGCCGCCTGGCCTGCGTGTGGCTGCGGGCGGCGCAGGACGGCCGGGGCGCATGGCTGGTCAGCGGTGACCGGCGCACGGCTGGTCAGGGGTGACCGGCGCATGGCTGGTCAGGGGTGACCGGCGCATGGCTGGTCAGGGGTGACCGGCGCATGGCTGGTCAGCGGTGACCGCTGCGCGCGCCTGGCCGAGGGCGGCCTGTTCGCGTGCCCGGCCCCGGCGAGCCGCAGAGGTTCAGGGCGTGCGACTCCCGGCAGGCCCCGGTGGTCGGGGCGCGGGTCTCGGGGCGGCTCCCGGTGGTCGGGGCGCGGGTCCCGGGGCGGCTCCCGGTGGTCGGGGCGCGGGTCCCGGGGCGGGCCCCGGTGGTCGGGGGCGTGGGTTTCGGGGCGGGCCCGGTGGTCAACGTTCGAGGATTTCTCTTACGTTGCGGGAGGCGGCGTCGAGGGCGGCGCGGAGGTCGGCGAGCTTCCGCGGGGTCAGCCGGGCCTGCGATGCCTCGCGGCGGGCCTGCCCGACGAAGTCGGCGAGGAGCTCGCCCAGCTCGGCGTCCAGGGCGGCGCGGTCGGCGGGGCCGTCGGACGGCGGGCCGCCGAGCGTGCTCCACGCCTCCTGCCAGATCCTGCGCCACTCTCTGCGCAGCCGCTCGCTCTCGTCCTGCCAGTGCGAGGCGTGCTCCATCCACTGGCGCTTCTGCTCGTCGCGCAGCCGCTTGAGCGCCTCCTTCTGCCGCTGTCGCTGCCGCCGGGCGTCCTCGGCGGTCCCGGTGCGTACGTCCCGCGCCATCCGGGTCAGCTCTTCGCGCAGCGACTTGACGGTGTCGCGGACGTCCTCCTTGACCTCGCGGGCGATGTCGCGGACGGAGGCGGAGATCTCCTGTTCGAGGTCGGCGAGTTCGTCGAGCCGGTCGTTGAGCTCGTCGCGTCCCTTGTCGGTGATGGAGAAGACCTTCTTGCCCGAGACCACCTCGTGGGTCACCAGGCCCTCTTCCTCCAGCCGGGCCAGGCGCGGGTAGATGGTGCCGGGAGAGGGCGAGTAGACGCCGAGGAAGCGGTCCTGGAGCAGCCGGATGACCTCGTAGCCATGGCGCGGGCTCTCGCTCAGCAGCTTCAGCAGGTACAGCCGGAGCCGGCCGTGACCGAAGACAGGGCTCATTACCTCTCTCCCTTGAGCAGCGCGACCTCGCCGTTGACCGTGATGGCCGACAGGGAGGCCATGCCGCCGCCGAGTCGTCCCGACATCGACTTGCTGCCGGGAGCGCTCTTGGTTGACAGTTCCTCGAACGTGCTGACGAGCCGCCCGGAGGTGGACTTGACGCTGACGTCCGCCTCCACGTTCTTGGGCAGCCTGACCAGGATGTCACCGGAGACGCTGTTGAGCGTCACATGCCCGGTGGGGCGGAGCATGAGGTCGGCGGTGATGCGGCCGGAGACGGTGCTGGCCTTCAGCCGCCGCGGCGTGCCCTTGGCCACGGTGAGGTCGCCTGAGACGCTGATGAACGACAGATCGCCCTCCATGGCCCGGCTCTCGACCGCGCCGGAGACGGTGTTGGCCAGCACCTCCCCGCTGACGCCGTCGAGCACGATGTCGCCGGAGACGCTCTTGACGTTCGTGACCCGCTCGAACCCGGCGACCACGGCCGGGGCCGTCACCACGCCCGCCTTGACCCGGCAGGTCCTGGGGACGGCGATGGACAGCACGGTTCTGCGTTTGTCGCGGCGCAGCCAGCCGAGCAGGCCGTCCCAGGTGAGGTCGCGGTAGGCGACGGTGAGCGTGCGGGTCTCCTCTTCGTAGGTGACGAGCAGCGGGGAGGCCGAGTCGATCTCGGCGACCTCCAGGGTGGACGAGCCGTCGCTGGCCAGGACGTCGAGCCGGCCGGCGACGATGCGTACATCGAGGTCGTCGACCTGGTCGAACGTGAGCCGGTCCGGCGCGTCGATCGTCCACTGCGGCATGCTTCCCACCCCTTCTCCACGGACATCGTCTCTACGCAAAACACGATATGTCGCGTTCGAGTCGAACTCAAGATGTATCGCGTCCTGTTTTCGAGACTACCGCCGTGGCCCCGGGCGTGCGGTCACTCGTCCTCGTCGTCGTCCAGCCGCGCCAGCCACGTGGCCAGCCGCTCGATCGGCGTTTCGAACTCGGGGTTGAGGTCGACGAACTCGCGCAGCCGCTCGCCCAGCCACAGCAGGCTGACCTCTTCCTCGCCGCGCCGCTCGACCAGCTCTTCGATCCCCCGATCGGTGAAGTACATCGTCCTCCCTCGAACCTTCCTGGGGCGCGCCCCAGCGCCCCGCCCTGACTTTAGCCTGCCGTGACAGCAGTGAGCCCCCGGCCACCGAAGGCAGGGGGCTCACCGGAGGTCACGCGAGCCGGTGATCACGAGCCGGCGATCACGAGCCGGTGATCACGAGCCGGTGATCACGAGCCGGTGATCACGAGCCGGCGTTCGCGAGTCGATGATCAAACGCGGGTGATCACGCGAGCTCGCACGAGATCAGCCGAAGATCTGGCGCAGGATCTCCTCGGACTCACGGTCGTGCTGGTTGTGCGAACCGGTCGCCGGCGAGCTGTTGGGCGTACGCGACACCCGCCGGATCGGCCGGCCGCCCAGCGTCTGCGGGTCCTCGGCCAGCTTGAGCGTGAGGTACGGCCACGGGCCCATGTTGACCGGCTCGTCCTGAGCCCAGACCAGCTCGGCCTGCGCGCCGTAGCGGCCCAGCTCGGCGGCCAGCTCCTCCGCCGGGAACGGGTAGAGCCGCTCCAGCCGGACCAGCGCCACGTCGTCGCGCCCGAGCTTCTCGCGCTGCGCCAGCATCTCGTAGTAGATCTTGCCGGAGCTGAGCACCACCTTGGTCACCTTCGCCGGGTCCACGGTGGTGTCACCGAGGACCGGCTGGAAGGTGCCCGAGGTGAAGTCGGACGCCTTGGACGTGGCCGCCTTGTGGCGCAGCAGCCACTTCGGCGTGAAGACCACCAGCGGCTTACGCCGGCCCGACTGCACCTGCCAGCGCAGCAGGTGGAAGTAGTTGGCCGGCGTGGTGGGCTGGGCGACGGTCATGTTGTCGAGCGCGCAGACCTGGAGGAAGCGCTCGATGCGGGCCGAGGAGTGGTCGGGACCCTGACCCTCGTAGCCGTGCGGCAGCAGCAGCACGACCGAGGACTTCTGGCCCCACTTCTGCTCGCCCGAGGCGATGAACTCGTCGATGATCGTCTGGGCGCCGTTGACGAAGTCGCCGAACTGCGCCTCCCAGCAGACCAGGGCGTCGGGCCGGACCACGCTGTAGCCGTACTCGAAGCCGAGCGCCGCGAACTCGCTGAGCAGCGAGTCGTAGACGTAGAACTTCGTGGTGCCCTCGTTGAACGCCTTGAGCGGGGTGTGCTCGGCCCCGGTCATGCGGTCGACGAGGACGGCGTGGCGCTGGGTGAACGTACCGCGCCGGGAGTCCTGGCCGACCAGGCGCACCGGGTGGCCGTCGATGAGCAGCGAGCCGAAGGCCAGCGTCTCGCCCATCGCCCAGTCGATCGCGTCCTGCTCCACCATCTGGCCGCGGCGCTGCAGCACCGGCGCGAGACGCGGGTGCGGCGTGAAGCCCTCGGGGAGGTTGAGCTGGGTGTCGACGATGCGCTTGAGCGTCTCGTCGGTGATCGCGGTGTGGGTGTCGGCGTGGGACCACTTGACGACCTCGGCCGGCGGCACCCGCATGGCGGCCGCCTCCTGAGGCTTCTTCGCCGCCTCGCGGACCTCGGTGAACGCCTGCTCCAGCTTGGCCTGGTAGTCGCGCAGCGCCTGCTCGGCCTCTTCGACCGTGATGTCGCCGCGGCCGATCAGGGCCTCGGTGTAGAGCTTGCGGGTCGAGCGCTTGGCGTCGATGAGGTCGTACATCAGCGGCTGGGTGAAGGCGGGGTTGTCGCCCTCGTTGTGGCCGCGGCGGCGGTAGCAGATGAGGTCGATGACGACGTCCTTGCGGAACGCCTGCCGGTATTCGTAGGCCAGCCGGCCCACGCGCACCACGGCCTCGGGGTCGTCGCCGTTGACGTGGAAGATCGGCGCCTGGATCATCCGCGCGACGTCGGTGGCGTAGACCGACGAACGGGACGAGGCGGGCGAGGTGGTGAAGCCGACCTGGTTGTTGACCACGACGTGGACGGTGCCGCCGGTGCGGTAGCCGCGCAGCTGCGACAGGTTGAGCGTCTCGGCCACGACGCCCTGGCCGGCGAAGGCCGCGTCGCCGTGGACGAGGACGGGAAGGACGGTGAAGCCCTCCTCGCCGCGCTCGAGGAGGTCCTGCTTGGCGCGGACGACGCCCTCGAGCACCGGGTCGACCGCCTCCAGGTGGGAGGGGTTGGCGACCACGGACGCGGTGATGGTCTTGCCGCTCGGCGCGGTGAACGTGCCGGTGGCGCCCAGGTGGTACTTCACGTCGCCGGAGCCGTGGGCGGTGCGCGGGTCGATGTTGCCCTCGAACTCGCCGAAGATCTGCGCGTAGGACTTGCCCACGATGTTGGCGAGCACGTTGAGGCGGCCGCGGTGGGCCATGCCGATGACGACCTCGTCGAGGTCTTCGTCGGCGGCCTTGCTGATCACCGAGTCGAGCAGCGGGATGAGGGACTCGCCGCCCTCCAGCGAGAAGCGCTTCTGGCCGACGAACTTCGTCTGCAGGAAGGTCTCGAACGCCTCGGCGGTGTTGAGCCGCGACAGGATGTTGAGCTGCTCGTCACGCGCGGGCGACTTGTGCGGCTTCTCCACCCGCTCCTGGATCCAGGCCCGCTCCTCGGGGTTCTGGATGTGCATGTACTCGATGCCGACCGTACGGCAGTAGGAGTCGCGCAGCACGCCCAGGATGTCGCGCAGCTTCATCAGCGGACGGCCGCCGAAACCGCCCGTGGCGAACTCGCGCTCCAGGTCCCACAGCGTCAGGCCGTGGCTCTGGATGTCGAGGTCGGGGTGCTTGCGCTGCTTGTACTCCAGCGGGTCGGTCTCGGCCATCAGGTGGCCGCGCACGCGGTAGGCGTGGATCAGCTCCAGCACGCGAGCGGACTTGGCCACGTCGTCGTCGTGGGAGGCCGAGATGTCCTGGACCCAGCGGACCGGCTCGTACGGGATCCGCAGCGCCTCGAAGATCTCGTCGTAGAAGCCGTCCTCGCCGAGCAGCAGCCGGTGGATCTGGCGCAGGAAGTCGCCCGACTGGGCGCCCTGGATGATCCGGTGGTCGTAGGTGCTGGTCAGCGTCATGACCTTGGAGACGGCCAGGCGCGACAGCGTGTCGGGCGATGCGCCCTGGTATTCGGCCGGGTATTCCATGGCGCCGACGCCGATGATGGTGCCCTGGCCGGGCATCAGGCGGGGGACGGAGTGGACGGTGCCGATGGTGCCGGGGTTGGTCAGCGAGATGGTGGTGCCGGTGAAGTCGTCGACCCCGAGCTTGCCCGCCCGGGCCTTGCGCACGATCTCCTCGTAGGCCATCCAGAACTGCCGGAAGTCCATCTGCTCGGCGGCCTTGATGGAGGGCACGAGGAGCTGGCGCTCGCCGTTGCTCTTCTGGACGTCGATCGCCAGGCCGAACCCGACGTGCTCGGGCTTGACCAGGGTGGGCTTGCCGTCGATCTCCGCGTAGGAGTAGTTCATCTCCGGCATGGTCTTCAGCGCCTTGACGATCGCGAACCCGATCAGGTGCGTGAAGGAGACCTTGCCTCCGCGACCCCGCTTGAGGTGATTGTTGATCACAATGCGGTTGTCGATGAGCAGCTTGGCCGGGATGGCGCGGACGCTGGTCGCGGTCGGCACCGACAGCGACGCGTCCATGTTGGCGGCCGTGCGTGCCGCCGCGCCGCGCAGCCTGACCTCTTCGGCGCCCTGGGGCACCGGGGTGGCCGGCTGCTTCGGCTTTTCGGCCGGTGGCGCCTTCGGCGCCTGGGGAGGCGCGGGCGCGGTCACACTGCCGTTCGCCGCCTCCCTGGCCGGGGATCGGCCCGGTCCATAGTCAGGGTTGTAGTCAGCGAAGAAGTTCCACCAGGCCTTGTCGACAGACTCAGGATCTTGGAGGTACTTCTGATACAGCTCGTCGACAAGCCATTCGTTCTGACCAAAGCTTGCCAGCGGGTTTGTCCGCGACGACTCAGACGACACGGCGGAAATCGCCCTCTTCCGCAGATCGGCGTTGATGTTAGAGAACCTGTCCAAGGCTACTCGCCCAGACCGGTAGCGCGCGCCCAAGAGGGCGTGCCGCCTCGAACGATCGTCTCAGGACCGTGCAAAGACGTCACGCCCCCCTCGTCAATCCGGGTGGTGCAGCCTTTATTACTCTTTGGTATCAACACCGTGGGCGGAGGTTTATTTCCCGGATGTCAGTACTCTGCGCGCGATGCTGACGTCCGGCGACAGCTCCCTGAGGAGTGCGGCCAGCTCATCGCCTGCCTGCTCCAGCTCCTCCAGCGACATCGGCTCGAGGCGTTCGAGCAGGAAGATCGCGTTGGTGGTCTCCTCGGTGAGCCGGGTGCGCACGACCTGGCGCCAGTTCCAGCGGCGGCAGGTGACGCCGATGTCGTCGCGCCAGATGACCTCACCGGGCTCGGGCTGCCCGAGCGCCTCCTCCGACGGCTCGTCGCCGGTGGCGCGCACCAGCCGGGCGGGGCCTGAGTAGCGGTCGAGGTCCTCGCCGCCGATGGGCAGCGCGTGCTTGACGCTCACCGAGTTGTACGCGTCGACCGCCAGGTTGATCTCCGGCAGCGGCATGCGCCGGGTGAGCGCGTCGACCGAGGGCCTGGTGCGCGACGGCTTGGCGCCGAACGCGCGGTAGGCGTCCTTCCAGGCGTCGATCTTGGCCGTCTGGACCTCCACCTCGGCCGCCTCTTTCAGCCAGCCGCGCGACCTGTCGTCCGTGGGCCCGTTGCGCAGGCCGTGTGCGGTCATGGCGAGCACCGCGAAGTCGGGGCGGAGTGCGAAGACGGAGTCGTCAACCCAGATGTCGTCGAGCATCCCCACAGTCTAGGAGCGCGCAAAACCGCAAAAGTACCTTTGCAAAATTGCTTTTGCGGGTTATCGTCGGCGGCATGGAGGACCGCTACAAGATCAGTGATCCGCAGGCGCTCAAGGTGGTCGCACACCCGCTGCGCGGCCGGCTGCTCGGCCTGCTGCGCACCGAAGGGCCCGCCACGGCCAGCGAACTGGGCCGCAAGACGGGGGAGAGCTCGGGCTCGACCAGCTATCACCTGCGCGAGCTGTTCAAGTACGGCTTCATCGAGGAGGACCCGGGCGGCCGTGACGGCCGCGAGCGCCGCTGGCGCGCCCGCCACCGCTACACCTCGTGGAACAGCCGTGAGATGGTCGGCGTGCCGGGCGGGCGCGAGGCGGTCGAGGTCATCAGGACCCGGCAGGCCGAGGTGCTGGCGGAGCGGATCCTGGGGTTCGACGAGGACGACTGGCTGCCGGAGTGGGTCGAGGCGGCGGGCGTGGACGACCACTTCGCCGAGCTGCCGCCGCAGGCGCTCGCCGAGTTCATGAGGCGGGCCGAGGAGCTGCTCGGCGAGCTCACCGCCCGGTACGCGGGCGCGCAGGACAGCCGCCCCGTCCACCTGTTCGTGGGCGGCTTCCCGCAAAAGCGGGAGGAACGGACGTGACCGCGCGCTCGGCTCTGCGGCGTTACATGCTCGTCAGCTTCCTGACCTGGCTGCCCACCGGGCTCCAGATGACCGTCATGGTGCTGCTGATGAGCGAGCGCGGGCTCGGCCTGGCGGAGATCGGGCTGGCTACGATGGTGTTCTCGGTCGTCACCGTGAGCCTGGAGCTGCCCACCGGCGGGCTGTCCGACGTCGTGGGGCGGCGCGTGGTGCTGGCCGCATCGGCCGCGTTCACCGTGGCGGCGCTCGTGCTGATGAGCGTCTCCACGACGTTCTGGATGTTCCTGGCCAGCGGCGTGCTCAAGGGCGTGGCGCGGGCGCTGTCGAGCGGCCCGGCCACCTCCTGGTACGTCGACACGCTGCACGCCGTCGAGGGCCGGGAAGCCGACCTCAAGCCCGGCCTGGCCAAGGGCGCGATGATGGAGTCCGTCGCCCTGTGCACGGGCGTGCTGGGCGGCGGCTGCCTGCCGCTGCTGGTGCCGTCGTCGCTGATGTTCCCGCTGGCCGCGCCGCCGCTTGCGGGGGTGGTGGCCGCCGCGGCGCTGCTGGTCGTGGTGCTGTTCGCGCTGCCCGAGCCGGCCCGCGCGCGCAGGTCGCTCGGCGGCGTGCTGCGCGAGGTGCCCGCCACGGTCGTGGGCGGCGTCCGGCTGGCGGCGGGAGCGCCGGTGCTGCGCCGCATGATGGGCGCCGCCGCCGTCTCCGGCCTCATGCTGGTGAGCGTCGAGCTGCTCACGCCGGGCCGGCTGGCCGAGCTGGCGGGCACGGCCGAGCGGGGCAGCCTGTTCTACGCGGTGGTCGCGGCGCTCGGGTTCGCCGGCAGCGCGGCGGGCAGCGCGCTCGCGCCCCGTACGGCCGCGCTGGCGGGCGGCTCGGCGCGGGGAGCGATGGCAGGGACGCTGCTGAGCGCGCTCGCCGTCGCGGCGCTCGCCGCCACGTCGTCGCTCGACGGACTCGCGGGTACGGCGAGCGCCGGTGTGGCCTACGTCGTGCTGTTCGTCGGCGCCGCGATCACCTCGGTGCTCTGCCTGGAGCTGACGCACAACGCGGTGACCGCGGCCGAGCGCACCACCGTGACCTCGACCGGCTCGCTGGCGTTACAGGGCGGCAGCGCGGTGGGGAACCTGGCGCTCGGCGCGCTGGCCGCCCAGGCGGGCCTGGCGTGGGCGTGGACGGTCGTGGTCGTGGTGCTGCTGGCCTCGGTCCTGTTCTTCGTACGGCTGCCGGTGGCTCAAGGCTCCAGTCCGGCTCAGGCCCCGCGGGCGCGATCCGGCTCGGGTTGATGCCGATCCGCGGCCTGCTCGGTCGTCGTCCGGGCGGGCTGTCGTCGTCCGGGCGGGCTGAATGCCCCCACGCCGGGGGATCCGGCAAGGCGGCCCCCGACCCCGTCCGAATGGTGCCGGTCGTTCCGGATTTGCGGCTTTGTTGCTCCACGTTGGTTCACGGATCGGGAAAGAATTCTTGCGACACGCCGATCACTTGAATGCATCGGTCCTGGTAGATGCGCGATGATCCTCGGCATGCCAGGAATACCAGGGAGAGTGCAGCGGCCTAAGGGGACCGGTGGGGGCAATGTGCCTTTGCAGACCCGTGTGCCGGAAGTGCTCAAGAAGCGATTCGACCTGGCCGCCAAGCGGCGCGGGATCTCGTTGTCGCTCTACATGGAGTGGTTGATCGATCTGGACCCGGAGGCGCCCACGCCTGCCGAGGTTCTGGCCGAGGAGGGCGGCGACAGGCTTCTGACCGCATAAAAAGGCAGGCCCCGGCAGGCCGGCGGCACGCGCCAGAGGGGGCGGCCTTACCGCCCGCCTTCCTGGCAGAGAGGAGGGCCTCAGGGGCGGGCGTCCCGGGCGGCCTGCGCGCCGGCCGCCCCGGCCGGCCTGCCTGGGCGTGGGCGGGTCGTGACCGCCCAGGCCGGCCCAGGCAGGGCGTGGGTGAGGCGTGGTCGCGGTGCTGACGGCCCCGGGCAGGGTGTGGGCGGGTCGTGGTCGCGGTGCCGGCGGCCCCGGGCCGCCGGTGGCCGGAGCTAGAGGCTCCAGTCCAGCTCAGGCCCCACGGGCACGATCCGGCTCGGATTGATGTTGGTCTGCGTCATGTAGTAGTGGCGCTTGATCTGGTCGAAGTCGGTGGTCTCGCGGAAGGCCGGGATGGCGTAGAGGCGGCGCGCGTACGCCCACAGCGCCGGATAGTCCACCAGCCGCCGGACCGAGCACTTGAAGTGCGAGTAGTAAACGGTGTCGAAGCGGGCCAGCGTGGTGTAGAGGCGGATGTCGCTGTCGGTGAGCGTGTCGAAGAGGAACTCCGACTCCGCCAGGCGCACCTCGAGGAAGTCGAGGGTGGTGAACACGCGGGCCACCGCCTCCTCGTACGCCTGCTGGCTCCGCGAGAAGCCCGCCTCGTAGACCGCGTTGTTGAGCCCGTGGTAGAGGCGGTCGTTCATGATGTCGATGTCGGGACGCAGGCGCTCAGGATAGAGGTTGGGCGAGGTGCCCCAGGACATCTCCAGATCGAGGGTGATCTGGGGGAAGTCGTTGGTGACGATGCGCTTTTCCTTGATGTCCCAGATGCAGGGGACGGTGTAGCGGCCGGTGTAGCCGGGGTCGGTGGCGTGGTAGAGCTCCGACAGGTATTCGGGGTCGCCGCCGGGGACGCGCCAGCCCTTCTCGTCGCGGATGGGGTCGGTGATGGCGACCTCGAGCAGCTCCTCCAGGCCGAGGAGCTTGCGGACGATCAGTACGCGCTGGGCCCACGGGCAGGCGTAGGAGGCGTAGAGGCGGTAACGGCCGGGCTCGGGCGGGCCGAGCCGTTCCGTGAAACGGTTCGGCTGGCGGACGAAGCGGCCATCATCGGAGATCTCGCGGCTCGGCTTCATGACCCCTAGTAGAACACGATTCTGTGACAGAACTATATTCGGGCGTGTGGCGAAATTTGTGGTGACCCCCGCGAACGCGGCACAGCGGGAGGCATGGGCCGGCGGGAGCGTTCCCGGCATCGAGCGCGTACGCCCCGGCCTGTGGTCCATCCCGGTGCCGATCCCCATCAACCCCCTCCGGTACGTGCTGGTCTACGCGCTCGAACTCCCCGACGGCGTCGCGATCATCGACGCCGGATGGAACACCGACGAGGCGTACGACGCGCTCGTGGCCGGCCTGGGGGTGGCCGGGTACGCGATCACCGACGTCAAGGGGGTGCTCGTCACCCACATCCACCCCGACCACTACGGCCTGGCCGGGCGGGTCCGCGAGGTGTCGGGCGCCTGGATCGCGCTGCACCCCGCCGACGCCCGCCTGATCCGCGAGCGCTACGACGACGACGTGATCGACGCCCTGGTGCAGCGGGAGCGGGCGCTGCTGCGCCGCTGCGGCGTGCCCGAGCTGACGCTGGACGAGCTGGCCGGCGCGTCCATGATGATCAGGCACGTGGTCACCATGGCCAAGCCGGACCGCCTGGTCGAGGACGGCGACGACCTGGGCCTGCCCGGCTGGGACCTGCGCGCCGTCTGGACCCCCGGTCACTCGCCCGGCCACCTGTGCTTCGTCTCGCCCGAGCGGCGGGTGCTGTTCTCCGGCGACCACGTGCTCGCGAAGATCACGCCGATCGTGGCCGTGCACCCGCAGTCGGGGCCGAACCCGCTCGCCGACTACCTCGACGCGCTGGCCGCTGTGCGCAAGCTGGAGGTGGACGAGGTGCTGCCCGCCCACGAGTACCGCTTCCTGGAGCTGGCCGAGCGGGTGGACGCCGTGATGGCGCACCACGACGCGCGCCTCGCCGAGATCGAACGGGTGCTCGCCGAGGGCGGCGCGGCGGCCTGCTGGGACGTCGCCACCAGGCTCACCTGGTCGCGGCCGTGGGAGACGATCCCGCCGTTCATGCGGCGCTCGGCCAACAACGAGACGCTGGCGCACCTGGCCTGGCTTGAGGCCAAGGGCAGGGTGGTGCGCGAGCCGGGCGAGCCGGACCTGTGGCACGCGCCTTAAGGCGATCGCGAGCGGGGCGAGCCGGATCTGTGGCGCGCGCCCTGAGCCGGTTATCGTAGGCGTACTAGAACGATGTTCTCCTGCCTGGGAGGTTCGATGCTTCGGTTCGACGACAGGGTCGCGATCATCACGGGGGCCGGGCACGGCCTCGGCAGGTCGCACGCGCTGCTGCTGGCGGAGCGCGGGGCCAAGGTCGTGGTCAACGACCTCGGCGGCGCGCTCGACGGCACCGGCGCCTCGGAAGGGCCCGCCGCCGAGGTCGTCGACCTCATCACGAAGAACGGCGGCCAGGCCGTCGCGAGCACCGACAACGTCGCCACCCCCGAGGGCGCGCGGGCCATCGTGCAGACCGCCGTCGACGCCTTCGGCAAGGTGGACATCGTCGTCAACAACGCGGGCATCCTGCGCGACAAGTCGTTCGGCAAGATGACCGTCGAGGACTTCGACGCGGTGCTGGCCGTCCACGTACGCGGCTCGTACCTGGTCAGCCAGGCCGCGTACCCGCTGATGAAGGCCGCGGGCTACGGCCGCGTCGTCAACACCTCCAGCCCGGCGGGCCTGTTCGGCAACTTCGGCCAGGCCAACTACTCCACCGCCAAGATGGGCCTGGTCGGCCTGACCAAGACGATCGCCATCGAGGGCGCGCGCAACGGCATCAAGGCCAACGCCATCGCGCCGATCGCCTGGACCCGCATGACCGAGGCGCTGCTGCCGGCCGAGTTCGAGGCCAAGTTCACCCCCGAGCGGGTCAGCGCGCTGGTCGCCTACCTCGTGCACGAGTCGTGCGAGACGAGCGGCGAGGTGTTCAGCGTCGGCGCCGGCCGGGTGGCACGGGTGTTCGTGGCCGAGGGGCCGGGCTGGAAGACCGACGACATCACGCCCGAGGCGATCGCGAGCAACTGGGAGTCGGTGATGGCCGAGCAGCCGTACGTGCTGACCGCCGGAGACTCCATGAAGGCCATGCTCTAGCACCGTACGTTCCTCGGGGGCCCCGTCGCCGCACGCCGGCGACGGGGCCTTCGTGTCGGTCCGCTTCCCGAGTGCGCGTAGGCCCGGAGCCGCGCCGTCGCCGCACGTCGGCGAGGGGGGCTTTTGTGTCAGAACGGTGGATTTTTGAGAACAAACAGGTCTTTGTTCGATCTTCGGCGGAAGTAAGGCGAGTTTGGTCGATACAGGCTCTTGATTTGCCGCATCAGCGATCTTATTGTCGCGGCATGACCCCCCAGCCGGGTTCCGCCGGCGACGTGCTGACGCTGATCAGCGCGGGCTCGGCGACCACCCGTTCCGACCTGGCGAGGCTCACCGGCCTGGCCAGATCCACGATCTCCCAGCGCGTGGACGCCCTCATCGAGCGCGGCCTCATCGAGGAGACCGAGAGCGGCGAGTCCACCGGCGGCCGGCCGCCGCGCCAGCTCCGCCTGCACACCGAGGACCACGCCTTCGCGGGCGTGGACCTGGGCGCCACCCACTGCCGGGTCGCGCTCATGGACATCTCCGGCAACGTGCTGGCCGAGTGCGAGGACCCCCTGCTCATCGCCGACGGCCCGGAGAGCGTGCTGGCCCACGTGAACCAGCGCATCGACCACCTGCTCGCCCAGGCGGGCCGCCCCCACAGCGCGCTGCGCACGATCGGGATCGGAGTGCCCGGACCGGTCGAGTTCGCCACTGGACGGCCCAACAACCCGCCGATCATGCCGGGCTGGAACGATTACCCCATCCCCGAGTACTTCGAAGGCGTCGACGTCCTGGTGGACAACGACGTCAACGTGATGGCGCTGGGCGAGCACCGCAACGCCTTCACCGACATCAAGCACCTGCTGTTCGTCAAGGTCGGCACCGGCATCGGCTGCGGCATCATGGCCGACGGCAAGCTGCACCGGGGCGCCCAGGGCTCCGCGGGCGACATCGGTCACATCCGGGTCAGCGGCCACGACGACGCCGGCTGCCGGTGCGGCAACAGCGCCTGCCTGGAGGCCGTGGCCGGCGGCGCCGCCATCGCGCGCCGGCTGAGCGAGCTGGGCCTGCCCGCCGAGTCGGGCGCCGACGTCGTGGCGCTCGTGCAGTCGGGCAACACCCAGGCGCTGCGCCTGGTCAGGGAGGCGGGCCGGCTGATCGGCGAGGTGCTCGCCAGCCTGGTCAACTTCTTCAACCCCGAGGTCATCGTCATCGGCGGCGCGCTGTCGCGGGTGCACGAGCACCTCGTCGCCGGCATCAGGGAGACCGTCTACCGCAGGTCGCTGCCCCTGGCCACCCATCACCTGTCCATCACGCCGAGCCGTACGGGGATCAACGCCGCCGCCCTGGGCGCCGGGATCCTCGCGATCGAGCACTACCTGTCACCGGAAAACATCAACCGCATCGTCAACGCCTGAAAGGGACTTCCGATGCTGGTCATGAAGGGCATCGTCAAGCAGTTCCCCGGCGTGCGCGCGCTGGACGGAGTCGATCTGGACGTACGGGCGGGCGAAGTGCACTGCCTGCTCGGCCAGAACGGCGCCGGCAAATCCACCCTGATCAAGGTGCTCGCAGGGGTGCACCAGCCGGACGAGGGCACGATCACCTTCAACGGGACCGAGGCCCGCCCGAGCAGCCCCATCGACGCCATCAGGCTCGGCATCGCCACCATCTACCAGGAGCTCGACCTGGTCGACGGGCTCACCGTGGCGGAGAACATCTTCCTCGGTCACGAGCACGCCCGCTTCGGCTTCGTCAACAGGGCGGCCGGCCGCCGCGCCGCCGCCGCCGTGCTGGAACGCCTCGGCCACCCGGAGATCCGCCCGTCGGCGGAGGTCGGGCGGCTGTCACCGGCCGCCAAGCAGGTGGTCTCCATGGCCCGCGCGCTCTCCCACGACGCCCGCCTCATCATCATGGACGAGCCGTCGGCCGCGCTCGCCCACGACGAGGTGGAGAACCTCTTCCGCATCATCCGCGAGCTGACCGCCCAGGGCGTCTCCGTGGTCTACATCTCCCACCGCCTGGAGGAGATCCGCGAGATCGGCGACCGGGTGACCGTGCTGAAGGACGGCCGCACGGTCGCGGTCGGCCTGTCCGCCCGCGACACGCCCACCTCCGAGATCGTCTCGCTCATGACCGGCCGCAACGTCGAGTACGTCTTCCCGCCCAGGGCCGAGCGCCCTCCGGGTGAGGAGGTGCTGCGGGTGGAGAACCTGAGCTCGCCCGGCGTCTTCTCCGGGGTGTCGTTCTCGGTGCGGGCCGGGGAGATCGTGGGGCTGGCCGGGCTCGTCGGCTCCGGCCGTTCGGAGATCCTCGAAGCCGTGTACGGCGCCCGCCCCGCCACCGGCCGCGTCCTGCTCGACGGCCGCCCGATGCGGCGCAGCGTCGTCGGCACCGTACGCGGGGGCATGGGCCTCGCCCCCGAAGAGCGCAAGGCTCAGGCGCTGCTCCTCGACCAGAGCGTCACCGCGAACATCACGCTGGGCACGCTGCCGGGCTTCGCCAGATTCGGCTGGCTCGACCGCAAGCGGGAGCGCGCCGAGGCCCGCCGCCTGGCGGAGATGCTCGACATCCGCCCGCCCGACCCCGAACGCCCGATCAGGACCCTGTCGGGCGGCAACCAGCAGAAGGCCGTGCTGGCCCGCTGGCTGCTCGGCGGCCGCAAGCTGCTCCTGCTCGACGAGCCGACCAGGGGCGTGGACGTGGGCGCGCGGGCCGAGCTGTACGCGGTCATCCGCGACCTGGCCGAGCAGGGCATCGGCGTCCTGCTGGTCTCCAGCGAGGTGCCCGAGGTGCTCGGCCTGGCCGACCGGGTGCTGGTGCTGCGCGAGGGCCGGGTCATCCACGAGGGCGAGGCGGCCGAGCTGGACGAGCATCGCGTACTGGACATGATCATGAATGGGAGGGCGGCGTGATGAGCGAGCCCGCAACAGACCAGCCCGCCGCGAAGGCGGTGCTGCCGATGCGGCCGTCGATCCGCGGGGTGACCGAGATGCGCCACCTCGGCCTGATCGGCGCGCTGGCGCTGCTGGTGATCGTCGGCCTGATCACCAGACCCGAGAACTTCGCGACCGCCTCCAACCTGGTCAGCATCCTGTCGCTGGCCGCCACGATCGGCGTCATCACCGTGGGGGCGACGTTCGTCATCATCGGCGGCGGCATCGACCTGTCGGTGGGCGCGGTCATGGCGCTGGCCAGCGTGTGGGCGACGACGGTCGCCACACAGTCGTACGGGCCGGCGGTGATGGCCATGTGCGCCATCCTCGTCGGCACCTGGGCAGGGCTGGTCAACGGCATCCTCATCGCCTACGGGCGGCTGGTGCCGTTCATCGCCACCCTGGCCATGCTGGTCGCCGCCCGCGGCCTGGCCCAGCGCATGTCCGACCGCAAGACGCAGCTCATCCAGCCCGAGAACACCGCCATCGTGGAGCTGTCGACCACCCGCGTGCTCGGCATCCCGCTGATGGTCTACATCTTCGCCCTGGTCGTGGTGCTGGGCTGGATCGTGCTCAACCGCACGACCTTCGGGCGGCGCACGTACGCGGTGGGCGGCAACCCTGAGGCCGCCCGCCTGGCCGGCATCGACGTACGCCGGCACACGATGCTGCTGTACGCCCTGTCGGGGCTGTGCTGCGGCATCGCCGCGATTCTCATCATGGCGCGCACGACGACGGGCTCGTCCACCCACGGCGACCTGTACGAGCTGGACGCCATCGCGGCCGTCATCATCGGCGGCACGCTGCTCACGGGGGGCAGGGGCACGATCATGGGCTCGATCCTGGGCCTGCTGATCTTCACCCTGATCACGAACCTCTTCATTCTCAACGGGCTCAACACCAGCGACCAGCTGATCGCCAAGGGCCTGATCATCGTCGTCGCCGTCCTTCTCCAGCGGCGGAACCTGAAGGAGAGAGCACCATGAGTGACCACGTCGCGCGCAGGGGATTCCTCGTCGGCGGAGCCGTGCTGTTGGCGGCGGGCTGCACCAGCAACGAACCGGCGGCGGCGCCGAGCAGCGCGGCGCCCGCGCCGTCCGCCGCGGCCACCGGCGGCAACGACCAGCCGGGCGAGAAGGTGACGATCGGCTTTTCGGCCCCCGCCGCCGACCACGGCTGGATCGCCGCCATCGCCAAGAACGCCGAGGCGACCGCGAAGCAGTACTCCGACATCGACTTCAAGCCCGTCGAGCCCACCAACGACATCAACCAGCAGATCTCCGCCGTGGAGTCGCTGATCGCGGCCAAGGTGGACGCGCTGGTGATCCTGCCCAACGACGGCCAGCAGCTCAACCAGGTGGCGCTGCAGGCCACCGAGGCGGGCATCCCGGTCGTCAACCTCGACCGCATCTTCCCCGACAAGCTGGCCTACCGGACGTGGATCGGCGGCGACAACTACGGCATGGGCGTGGCCGCCGGCCACTTCATCGGCAAGCAGCTCAAGGACAAGGGCGTGTCGAACCCGGTGATCGTCGAGATCCAGGGCATCGCCACCCTGCCGCTGACCCAGGAGCGCAGCAAGGGCTTCGAGGACGCGCTGAAGACGTACGGCTTCAGCGTCACCGCCAAGCAGGACGCGCAGTTCACCGTGGAGACCGGCAACGAGGTCGCCACCTCCCTGCTGCAGGCGCACAAGAAGATCGACGCGATGTGGAACCACGACGACGACCAAGGCGTCGGCGTGCTGGCCGCGATCAAGGAGGCGGGCCGCGACGAGTTCATCATGGTCGGCGGCGCCGGCTCGCTGAACGCGATGCGGGAGATCCAGTCGGGCACGTCCGTGCTCAAGGCGACGGTCACCTACAGCCCGACCATGGCCTCCTCGGCGATCAAACTGGCGCGTCTGATAGCACAGGGGAAGGGCATGAGTGATCTGGTGGAAAACCAGGTGCCCCAGTCCATAACGCTCGCGTCCGAGACCATCACCAAGGACAACGTCGAGAACTACCTGGCGCTCGGCTTCGAATCCTGAACCTGATCGGGGGTTGCATGTCAGACAAGACCACCATCGGCGTGGGCATGGTCGGCTACGCCTTCATGGGCCGCGTCCACTCCCAGGCCTGGCGCAGCGTCGGAGCGTTCTTCGACCTGCCGCTCGCACCGCGCATGGCGGTGCTCGCGGGACGGTCGAAGGAACGCACCGAGGCGGCCGCTGCGCAGCTCGGCTGGGCCGACGTCGAGACCGACTGGAGAGAGCTGGTCAGACGCGACGACGTGCAGATCGTGGACATCTGCACGCCCGGCGACTCGCACGCCGAGATCGCCATCGCCGCGCTTGAGGCCGGCAAGCACGTCATCTGCGAGAAGCCACTGGCCAACACCGTCGCGGAGGCCGAGGCCATGACGCAGGCGGCGGCCAAGGCACCGGGCAAGAGCATGGTGGCCTTCAACTACCGGCGGGTGCCCGCGGTCGCGCTCGCCCGCCGGTACGTCGAGGAGGGACGCGTCGGCGAGATCCGCCACGTCCGCGCCGTCTACCTGCAGGACTGGATCGTCGATCCGGAGTTCCCGCTGGTCTGGCGGCTGCAGAAGGACAAGGCGGGCTCGGGCGCGCTGGGCGACATCGGCGCGCACATCGTGGACGCCGCCCAGTTCATCACCGGCCAGAACCTCCTGGGCGTCTCCGCGCTGACGGAGACGTTCATCAAGGAGCGCCCGCTGGCCACCGAGTCGGCGGGGCTGGGCGCCACCGGCTCGGCGGAGCGCGGTCAGGTCACGGTCGACGACGCCGCGCTGTTCATCGGCAGGATGTCCGGCGGCGCGCTGGCCTCCTTCGAGGCCACCCGCTTCGCCAACGGGCGCAAGAACGCCATGCGCATCGAGATCAACGGCTCGCGCGGCAGCCTCGCGTTCGACTTCGAGTCGATGAACGAGCTGTGGTACAGCGAGGGCGGCGGCGGGTTCGAGCGGATCCTCGTCACCGAGCCCGACCACCCGTACGTCGGCGCCTGGTGGCCGCCGGGCCACGGCCTCGGCTACGAGCACACGTTCACTCACGAGGTCAAGGACTTCTTGGAAGCGATCGCCAACGGGACCGACCCGTCGCCGTCGTTCGCCGACGGCCTGCGGGTGCAGCGGGTGCTGGAGGCGGTCGAGCGCAGCGCGGCCGACAACAGCCGCTACACGGAGGTGGAGGACTGATGAGACCGATCACGCTGTTCACCGGGCAGTGGGCCGACCTGCCGTTCGAGGAGGTGTGCAGGCTCGCGGCCGAGTGGGGCTACGACGGCCTGGAGATCGCCTGCTCGGGTGACCACTTCGACGTCGAGCAGGCGGTGTCCGACCCCTCCTACGTGGATCAGAAGCGCGCCCAGCTCGAAAAGCACGGCCTGAAGGTGTGGACGATCTCCAACCACCTGGTCGGCCAGGCCGTCTGCGACCACCCCATCGACGAGCGGCACAAGGCGATCCTGCCGGCCCGCATCTGGGGCAACGGCGACCCCGAGTCGGTGCGGCAGGCCGCGGCCGAGGAGATGAAGAACACCGCCCGCGCCGCCGCGGCGCTCGGCGTGAAGACCGTGGTGGGCTTCACCGGCTCGTCGATCTGGCACACGGTCGCGATGTTCCCGCCCGTGCCCGCCTCGATGGTGGACGCCGGCTACCAGGACTTCGCCGACCGCTGGAACCCGATCCTCGACGTCTTCGACGAGGTCGGCGTGCGCTTCGCCCACGAGGTGCACCCGAGCGAGATCGCCTACGACTACCACACCACCGTGCGCACCCTTGAGGCCATCGGCCACCGGCCGGCGTTCGGCCTCAACTGGGACCCGTCCCACATGGTGTGGCAGGACATCGACCCGGTCGGGTTCATCCTCGACTTCAAGGACCGCATCTACCACGTCGACTGCAAGGACACGCGGGTCCGCGTCGGCGACGGCCGCAAGGGCCGCCTGTCGTCGCACCTGCCGTGGGCCGACATGCGCAGGGGCTGGGACTTCGTCTCCACCGGCCGCGGCGACGTGCCGTGGGAGGACTGCTTCCGCGCCCTCAACGCGATCGGCTACGACGGGCCGATCTCGATCGAGTGGGAGGACGCCGGCATGGACCGGCTCGACGGGGCCAAGGAGGCGCTGAGCTACATCCGCAGGCTCAACGCCATCACGCCGCCGAGCCAGGCCTTCGACGCCGCTTTCTCCACCACCTGAGCGGCGGGGGACCGGACCGGGCGTCCCTGCGGGGGCGCCGGCAGGCGTATGTCCGGATGTCCGCTTTCTCTCCTCTTGGGCGGGAGGCCCCTGTGCGGGAGGCCCCTGTGCGGGAGGCCCCTGTGCGGGAGGCCCCGACCACGCCGGCGTCTCCTTGCGGCGCGGAGCGCGTCCGGGCGTCAGTCCATCACCACGATCTGGCGCAGCACCTCGCCGCCGCGCAGCGCCTCGACGGCGTCGTTGAGGTCGCCGAGCCGGATCCGGGCGCTGATCAGTGATTCGAGGTCGAGCAGCCCGGCCTTGTAGAGCTTGGCGAAGTACGGGAAGTCATGTCGCACGTCGGCCTCGCCGTACAGGCTGGACAGCAGGTTCTTGCCGTCGAAGAGCAAGTTGAACGCGGAGATCGACACCATGTCGTCCAGCGCGCCCGCACCCACCACGATCACGTCGCCGCCCGCGCGGGCGAGCTGCCAGGCGCTCTGGATGGTCGCGGACTTGCCGACCACCTCGAAGGCGTAGTCGAAGCCCGCGCCGCCGGTGAGCTCCTTCACCGCCTCGGCCGCCTGCTCGGGCGTGGTGGTGTGGGTGGCGCCGACCTTCCTGGCCAGCTCGTGCTTGGACACCAGCGGGTCCACGGCCAGGATCGTCCGCGCGCCGCTGACCCTGGCGCCCTGGATGACCGACAGGCCGACGCCGCCGCAGCCGATCACCACGACCGTGGAGCCGGGCCGCACCTTCGCGGTGTTGATGGCCGCGCCGACGCCGGTCGTGATGCCGCAGCCGATCAGCGCCGCCGCCTCCCACGGCACGTCATCGTCGATCTTGATCGCGCCCTGCCAGGGCACGATCACCTCCTCCGCCCAGGTGCCGCACCCGGCCATGCCGAACGCCGTCGCGTTGTCGCCGCCGAAGCGGAAGTTGCCCTTGCTGAAGGACTCGATCAGGTACTTCATGCACAGGAACGGCTGACCGCCCACGCACAGGTCGCACTCGCCGCACGCGGGACGCCAGCTGATCACCACGTGGTCGCCCGGCTTGACCGAGCTGACGTGCTCGCCCACCTCGACCACCTCGCCCGCGCCCTCGTGGCCGGGGATGAGCGGCACCGGCTGCGGCAGCACGCCGGACATGGCCGACAGGTCCGAGTGGCAGACGCCGGTGGCCCGGATCCGTACCCGGACGTCGGCCGGCCCGACGGGGGCGAGGGTGACGTCGTCGCGGAGGTCGAGCTTGCTGTCGGTGCCTACGGCGTGCAGGATCGCGGCGCGCATGGAAGTTCCTCCTCGTGCCTGGGGGTGGTCCGCCGTGTGCGGCTATTCTTCGATGGACAGGGCGGCTTTCGGGCAGGACCTGACCGCGTGGCGGACGCGGTCCTGCAGCTCGGGGGGTGGTTCGGGGAGCAGGATGTGCAGCTGGTCGTCGTCGTCCACCTCGAACACCTCGGGTGCGAGCCCCATGCACACGGCGTTGGCCTCGCAGACCAGCTCGTCGACCTTCACCTTCATCTGAGCCTCCTGTGATCCCATGAGACCACTCTGGTGCGCTCGACGACGTACGCGACCCGCTTGAGCCCGGTTTTCTCGACGTAGGGGAGCAGCAGCTCGTCGGCCACTCCCGGCGTCGTGCGGCGGGCGACCTTGAGGCCGATGGCCATGACGTGGTCGCGGTCCTCCACGAGCGTGGCGGTGCCGTAGACGAGCACGCCGCGCAGCTCGTCGTAGCTCTCTCCTGCCTCGATCAGGCAGCTCACGCGGGGGTCGCGGGCGATGTTCCGGGCCTTCTGGGACTTGCGGTAGGTCCAGAACGCGATCCGGCCCTCGTCGAGGCCGTAGAACATGGTGACGAGGTGCGGCGTCCCGTCGGGGTTGATGGTGGCCAGCTGCAGCTTGCCGGAGCTTTCGAGGAACGCGGCGATCTCGTCCTCCGGCATCGCGATGCGAGCGCGCTGATTCACGTGCCAAGTAGAACAGGTTGCAGAACGGCCCGGCAAGAGCCCGGCGGAATGTTATTCGGTTCGGCTAGGGTGCAGGGCTATGACGATGCCGCCAGAGCTGCTGCGCGCGGCCCAGCAGGCCAAGGGTTTCATGCCGGACGACGAGGGCCTGGCGCTCTACGAGGCGGCCCGCCGCTACGGCAAGCTCGGCCCCATCGGCGAGATCGGCACCTACTGCGGCAAGTCGGCCATCTACCTCGGCGCGGCGGCCCGCCAGACCGGCTCCGTGGTCGTCACCGTCGATCACCACCGGGGCTCGGAGGAGATCCAGCCCGGCTGGGAGCACCACGACCCCAGCCTGATCGACCCCCGCTTCGGCAAGATGGACTCGCTGCCGTTCTTCCGCGCCACCATCGCCGCCGCCGGTCTCGAAGACGAGGTGATCGCCATCGTCGGGCGCTCCGAGCAGGTGGCCAGGCTGTGGAACACCCCGCTCGGCATGCTGTTCATCGACGGCGGACACTCCGACGAGCCCGTCACCCGCGACTACGAGGGCTGGGCGCCCCACGTCAGGACCGGAGGCGCGCTCGTCTTCCACGACATCTACCCCGACCCGGCCGACGGCGGGCAGGCCCCGTACCGGGTCTATCTGCGGGCGCTGGCCTCCGGCGCGTTCGCCGAGGTGGCCGTGACGGGGTCGCTGCGCGTACTGGAACGTGTCGCGCCCGGCATCTGAGTCGCACCTGGCACCTCGCGCCCGTCAGTAGCGGTGCCTGCGGGTCCACGCCTGGCGGATCCGCGACTGCCAGCGCTGGAAGTCCTCATTCGTGTGCGCCTCGTGCCCGAGCGCGATGAGCGCCTCGTCCGTCCAGGAGGCGGCCTCGTCGGGCTCCGCGCCCGCCAGGATCGGCACGGCCTGCGCCGCATGGTCGGGCAGCAGCCCCGAGCGCAGCCGCGCGCTCACCGCGAACGCGCACCCCTGCGCCAGGTACGCGCGGAACCCGTCGGCCCCCGCGTGCTCCGTCAGCCACCACAGCTCGTCGGCCTCGGCGCCGCCGGTGTAGGTCGCCGCGAACCCGACCCCGCTCCACAGGTCGGCCCGGCGCGAGGGCGGGTAGCTCGCGATCCGCGCCGCCACGTCGTCGGGCGAGGCGCAGTCGTGGTACCACAGCAGCCGCCCCAGGCCCTGGTCGAACACCGCGCAGTGCGCCCGGGTCAGCAGGTCGGGCATCATGCGCTCGCCCACCATGCGGTCGGTCCTGGACAGCCCCCACTGGAAGCCGAACCCGTCCACGGCCAGCCAGCGCAGCAGCGGATGCGCCCGCCGCGCGCCCCACACCGGGCGCAGCCGCAGCAGCGCGTAGCCGCGCCCGGCACCGAGGTAGGCGGCGTGGCGGTGATGCTGGGCGGGGCCGGCCAGTAGCTCGTGAAGGCGCCGGCCCCGGGTCAGAGTGAGCAGGTCGAGCACCGTGCACGCCGCGGCGGCGCCCTCGTAGCCGAAGGGCCGCTGCTCCTGCGGGATCTCCTCGACCTTCTCGATCTCGCGGGAGATCGCCGCGTTGTAGCCGAAGACGTACGACTGCTCGGCCTTGCCGAAGACGGTACGGGCGGTGCCGCCCCTGAGCCGGAACCTGCGCCGGCTCAGATCGGATTCCAGCGGGTCCTTCGCCAGCAGCCTCAGCAGCCCTTTCGGGCGCGACAGTGCCGGCAGGGTTGTCGGCTCGGTCCTGACCTGGTCCAAGAACGAAGTTGTGCCCGTGTCGCCCACGCTTCCCCCGAAGACGCCTCGTACGGCCAGACACGAAGCTAGTAACCGCATTAGGGCGTTCGGCGGCGGCGCACCGGATTTCCCCGGCAAAGAACCGGCAAAAGCGCTTGTGCGGCGCTGAGCGGCTCTCCGTCGCGTGCGAGGTGCGTACGACGTGCGTACGGCGGGCTCGGGCGCCGGTCAGCGGCCTTCCTCGGCCCCGCGTACGGCCGCGCACCCGCACACCTCGGGATCGGACACGGCGGTCCCGTCCACGTCGCGGAAGATCCCCGACCCGCCCGACAGCCCGAGCAGCGCGTCCGCCGCCAGCACCGCCGCCGCGGCGGTGTAGCCGGAGCGCTCGTGCGGGAAGTGCCGCTGGTTGGCGAACTGCCAGCCCGTCCAGTACGAGCCGTCCTCGTGCCGCAGGTGCTGTACGTCGGTGAAGAGGGCCTTGGCCCGCTCGGTGTCGCCCAGCGCGTCGAGCGCCAGCACCAGCTCGCACGTCTCGGCCCCGGTGACCCACGGCTGGTCGGAGACGCACCGGATGCCGAGCCCCGGCACCACGAACGTCTCCCACTCGCGCTCCAGCAGCTCGACCGCCTGACGCCCGCGTACGGCGCCGCCCAGCACCGGGTAGTACCAATCCATCGAGAAGCGGCTCTTGTCGGCGAACGCCTCCGGGTGCGCCGCCACCACGTGGGCCAGCCGCCCGGCCGCCAGCTCCCAGTGCGGCTGCGGGTCGCCCAGGAACTCGGCCAGCAGCACACCGCAGCGCAGCCCCTGGTGGATGGAGGAGCATCCGGTCAGCAGCGCGTACGAGGCGGCCCTGCCCTGCGCGTCGCGCTCCCAGACGATCTCGCCCCGCTCGGTCTGCAGCCCCGCCACGTAGTCGAGCGCGGCCTTGACCATCGGCCAGTGCTCCTCGGTGAAGCCCCGATCGCCGGTGACGAGGTGGTGGTGCCAGAGGCCGACCGCGACGTAGGCGGCGTGGTTGGTCTCGCCGCCCCGCTCGACGGGCTCGCCGCCCACCAGCTTCATCGGCCATGAGCCGTCGGTGCGCTGGTGGCGGGCCAGCCAGGCGTAGCCGCGGCGTACCGGCTCGCGCAGGCCGGCCACGGACATCGCCATCAGGCACTCGACGTGGTTCCACGCGTCGACGTGACCCTCGGGCCACGGAACGCCGCCGTCCTCCTGCTGGATCGCGGCGATGCTCTCGGCCGTCCGCACGACCTCCGCGCGGGAGATCATGGCTTCCTGATGTAGAGGACCACGCTCTTGCCGATGATCGGGTTGAGCAGGCTCTCGGCGATCCTGGTCGCGGCGGGGCGCTTCATGATGTCCCACACCAGGAGCTGGTGGTAGGCCTTGGCGAGCGGGTGGTCGTCGTTGTTCACGCCGACCGCGCACTTGATCCACCAGTACGGCGAGTGCAGGCCGTGCGCGTAATGGTGCGGCCCGATCTCGAACCCGACGGACTTCAGCTTCGCCGACAGCTCGGCCAGCGTGTAGATGCGCACGTGGCCGCCCGGCGCGGTGTGGTACGCCTCGCTCAGCGCCCAGCAGATCCGCTCGGGCAGGAAGCTCGGCACCGTCACCGCCGCCGTGCCGCCGGGACGCAGCACGCGGAAGATCTCCCGCATGGCCGTCATGTCGTCGGGGATGTGCTCGAGGACCTCGGCCGCGATCACCCGGTCGAAGCTGCCGTCCTCGAACGGCATGTCCAGCGCCGTGCCCTGGACGATCTCCCCGGTGGCGCCCTCCGGCACCTCGCCCGCCTTGTCCATGGCCGTGAACATGGCCGCGACGCTGTCCAGCTCCGACTGGTCCATGTCGAACGCCGTCACGTCGGCGCCTCTGCGCAGCGCCTCGAACGCGTGCCTGCCGCCGCCGCAGCCCAGGTCGAGCACGCGCACGCCGGGGCCCACGGGAAGGCGGGCGAAGTCCACGGTCAGCACTACTTGCCTCTCCTCTTGTGGTTCTCGATGGCCTCGTGATACGCCTCGACGGTCCGCTTGGCCACGACGTGCCAGGTGTAGCGCTCCATGACACGGTCGTAGCCCGCCTTGCCCACGCGCTCGCGCTCCTCGGGCGAGTCGTGCAGGCGGCGCAGCACCGCGGCCAGCTCTTCGGCGTCGCCCGGCCGCACCTGCACGGCCGCGTCGCCGACCACCTCGGGCAGCGCGCCCGTACGGCTGGCGACCAGCGGCGTGCCGCAGGCCATGTGCTCGACGGCCGGCAGGGAGAAGCCCTCGTACAGGGAGGGCACGACGGAGATCTCCGAGGTGGCGATCAGCTCGCCCAGCTCGTCGTCGGAGATGCCGTGCACGAAGCGCACCCTGTCCTGCAGCGACAGCTCCTGCACCAGCTGCTCTGTGGGGCCGCCGGGGGTGGGCTTGCTGACGACGGTGAGGTGCACGTCGCGTTCCGTGGCCAGCTTCGCCACCGCGCGCAGCAGCGTGGCCACGCCCTTCATGGGCGAGTCCGCGCTGGCCACCGCCACGATCGAGCCCTTGCGCCGCGGCTTTTCGGGGCGGGGGTGGAAGTAGCGGGTGTCCACGCCGAGCGGGATCAGCCGCATGTTGGCCTGGGGGACGTTGAAGTCCCGGTGGATGTCGGCCAGCGACGACTCGCTGACCGTGAGGATGGGGCTGAGCCTGGGGGCGACGCGGGCCTGCATCTTCACGAAGCCGTACCAGCGGCGCAGGCTCAGCCTCTTGGCGCCCTCGGCGGCCTCCAGCTCGATGCGGCGGTCCACGCTGATCGGATGGTGGATGGTCCCGACCACGGGGAACAGCCGCTTGATGCCGAGCAGGCCGTAACCGAGGGTCTGGTTGTCCTGGACGACGTCGAAGTCGCCGACGCGTTTCTTCAGCTCGCGGTAGGCCCGCAGGGTGAACGTCAGCGGCTCGGGGAAGCCGGCCGTCCACATCGTGCCGACTTCCAGCCAGTCGATCCAGTCGCGGTACTCGTGCAGTTTGGGAGTGCGGAACGGGTCCTCGTCGCGGTAGAGGTCGAGGCTCGGCACCTTCTGCAGGATGACGCCTTCGTCCAGCTCGGGGTACGGCTGGCCGGAGAAGACCTCGACGTGATGCCCGAGCGCGACGAGTTCCCGGCTGAGATGACGGAGATAGACACCCTGACCACCACAGGTGGGCTTGCTGCGGTAGGACAGAAGCGCGATCCGCAGCTTTGGCTCCCGCACGGACACCCCTTTCTCCGCCGGTAGGGCCCAGGATCGGGCGTGTACCGTGGCAGATGACCTTAGTCCGAAAAGGCTACCATTCGGTAGGTCGGCTGGAATTGTTCACAAACACTGTCACAGGGCGTGCGAACTGCGACATCTTCGTGACCGAGTGTGGTTCGGTGGAACGTGTTCTAGACGACTTGGTGCCTCGTAGAGGTGCTTGGCGGTACATTCCGTCCCTGAGGGATGGGGCAGGCGATCGTTGGAGGACCCCTTGGCCAGGCGCGCTCTGATCACCGGAATCACCGGCCAGGATGGTTCTTACTTGGCGGAGCATCTCCTGGAGCAGGGGTACGAGGTCTGGGGCCTGGCCCGCGGTCAGGCGAACCCGCGCGTGTCGCGGATGCGCAAGCTGCTCTCCGACGTCCAGGTGGTGCGGGGCGACCTGCTCGACCAGGGGTCGCTGATCTCGGCGGTGGAACGCGTTCAACCCGATGAGGTCTACAACCTGGGCGCGATCTCGTTCGTGCCGATGTCGTGGGAGCAGGCGGAGCTCACGGCCGAGGTGACCGGGATGGGCGTGCTGCGCATGCTGGAGGCCATCCGGGTGTGCTCGGGCGTGTCGCGGGGCGGCTCGGCCTCCGGCGGACAGATCCGCTTTTATCAGGCTTCGTCCTCCGAGATGTTCGGGCAGGTCAGCGAGACCCCGCAGAACGAGCGCACCGCCTTCCACCCGCGCTCCCCGTACGGCGTGGCCAAGGCGTACGGCCACTTCCTCACCCAGAACTACCGCGAGTCCTACGGGATGTTCGCCGTCTCCGGCATCCTGTTCAACCACGAGTCGCCGCGCCGCGGCGCCGAGTTCGTCACCAGGAAGGTCTCGCTCGGCGTGGCCAGGATCAAGCTCGGGCTGGCCAGCGAGCTGCGGCTCGGCAACCTGGAGGCGCGGCGCGACTGGGGCTTCGCCGGTGACTACGTCAAGGCCATGCACCTGATGCTGCAGGCCGATCATCCCGAGGACTACGTCATCGGCACCGGGTGTATGAAGTCGGTGCGCGAGCTCGTCGAGGCCGCCTTCAGCGCGGCCGGGCTCGACTGGGAGCAGTACGTCGTCACCGACCCGACCCTCCACAGGCCCGCCGAGGTCGACCTGCTGTGCGCCGACCCCAAGAAGGCGCGGGCGCAGCTCGGCTGGGAGCCGAAGGTGTCGTTCGACGAGCTGGTGGCGATGATGGTGGAGGCGGATCTGCGGCTGCTCAGGGACGGCGGCGACCCCCACGACGACAGCTCCTGGCCCTGACCCTGAGGTTTCCCAGCGGCTCCCCGACGCTCGCCGGCCCCTTCCCTCGCGCCTTCCGCCTCCTTCCCGGCGCTCTTCTCCGGCGTTGGCCGGCGCCTCCTAGCGTCGCCTTCGGCCGAGAGGTGCGAGGCGGCGCCCTCGATCGCGAGACGGCACGCCTGACCGCGAGGTGTCACGTCCGACCGCGACCGAGGTGCCCGGGGGACGCTCAGCGGTTGGTGGTGATGGCGGCGCGGTAGGCCCCCGGCGTCAGGCCGAAGCAGCGGGTGAACCACCGGGTCAGGTGGCTCTGGTCGGCGAAGCCCGCCAACGCGGCCGCCTGCGCGATGGGCGTGCCGGACGCGATCAGGTCGCGGGCCCTCCTGAGCCGGAGCTGACGCTGGTAGTCGCTGGGCGCGAGGCCGTAGGCGTCGTGGAAGGCGCGGTAGACCGCGTACCGGCTGGCTCCCGCCGCCCTGGCGAGGTCGTCGATGGTGAGATCGTCGGTCAGGCGGTCGTGCAGGACGCTCCTGGCGCGGGCGGCCACCGCATGGGGGCGTACGCGGGCGGTCGCGATAGGGGAGGCGGCGGCACGCCGTACGATCTGCGCGATCGTGGCGGCGAGCAGCTCGTCACGGCGCAGAGCGGTCGCGCGGCCGGTCTCGTCGAGGAGCGCGGCGTGCAGGGCGCGTAGCGCGCCCGCGAGGGCCGGATCGTCCACCACGGGTGCGGCGAAGAGGGGCAGACCCGTACGCCGTCCCGTCGCGTCCTCCAGCGCGTCCGCCACCAGCTCGGGACCGATGTGCACCATCCGGTACGTGAACCCGAGCGCGTTGGCGGCGTGCCCGTCGTGCGGGTCCTCGGGGTTGAAAGCCATGATCATCCCGGCGGCGCTCGTGTGCGCCGCACCCCGGCACGTGAACGACTGGGCTCCGTCTTCGGTGACCCCGAACGAGTAGGTCTCGTGGCTGTGCCGGTGGTAGACGTGCCGCTCGAAGTGGGCGTGCATGGCCTCCAGAGGCCGGTCGGGCGACCTCCAGTAGCGGGACCAGTCGTGCGTCACCCTTCCCATGCTATTGACAAAGCCAGTTTTTACGTAAAACATGATTTTTGCAATGAGAGACGTCCTGTACCTGGAAGAGATCGAGCAGGCCGAAGCCCTGCTCAAGCCGCAGCGCGTGGAGGTGCTGCGGCAGCTGGCCGAGCCCCGCACCTGCTCAGAGGTCGCGCAGGCGCTCGGCCAGACGCCGCAGCGGGTCTACTACCACGTCAAACGGCTGGTCGAGGCGGGGCTGGTGGACCAGGTGGCCGAGCGCAAGGTGCGCGGCGTCCACGAGGGCATCTACCAGGCCGGCGCACGGTCGTACTGGCTGTCGCCGCGCCTCGTCGGCCGCATCGGGCTGCGCAAGGTCCGCGACGAGCTGAGCCTCGGCTACCTGCTCGACCTCATGGAGGAGGTGCAGGCGGACATCGCGGCGCTCGACCGCAGCGCCCCCGAGCTCCCGTCGATCGGCCTGTCCGGCGAGATCCGCGTGCTCCCGGAGCGGCGGCAGGAGTTCCTGAACGAGCTTCAGACCACGCTGCAAGACCTTTTCACCCGCTACGGCGGCAGTGAGGGCGACGCCTTCAAGCTGGCGGTCGCCTGCTACCCCCACGCCGTACCCCAGCCAGAAGGAGAACCAGACGATGAATGAGCCGATGATTCTTCGTGCCCGCATCCCCGCCACCGCCGACCAGGTGCGCCGCGCGCTCACCGACCCCGACGCGCTGCGCGTCTGGCTGGCCGAGCACGTGGACGTCGACCTCGAGGCGGGACGTTTCGCGTTCTGGGGGCGTACGACGCCCGAGGGCGACGCGCCGCACCAGCGGCTGCTGCACGCCGACGAGCGCACGCTGGGCTTCTCCTGGCTGCTCGACGGCGAGGAGACCACCAGCGAGCTGACCTGGGAGGCCGACGGCGACCACACCGTGGTGACGCTGTCGCAGACGCACTTCAACTTCCAGGACGTCATCACCGGCAAGAGCATCAGGGGCGTGCTCCAGACGTACTGGTGCCTGGTGCTCGCCAACCTCGCCGAGTACCTCGAAGGCCGCCCGCTCACCGAGAAGACCGACTTCACCTCGGCCGAGCTGCGCACCAGCGTCGAGATCGCGGCCTCGCCCGAGCGGATCTTCGAGTCGCTGACGTCGTCGGAGGCGGTCACCAAGTGGTTCGGGTACCCCATCGAGATCGAGCCGCACGTCGGCGGGCGGTTCGCCATGGGCGGCTTCGACAACGACCCCGACCCCGCCAAGATCCTGGAGCTGGAGCCCGCCCGCAAGCTCTCCATCGGCTGGGGCGAGAACGGCGTCGGCACCTGGGAGCTGGAGGGGTCCGGCGGTAAGACGCGGCTGACGCTGGTGCAGAGCGGGTTCGACGAGTCCCGGCCGCCGTACGCGGCGTGGGGCGGGATCGTGGCGGGGCTGGCGGAGCTGCGCCGCTACCACGAGGTCCCGAACTGGCAGCCGATCCTGGCCGCGTAGGGGCGCGCTGGGGCCTGGTGCGCTGGGGCCTGGTGCGCTGGGGCCTGGTGCGCTGAGGTCTGGTGCGCTGAGGTCTGGTGCGCTGAGGTCTGGCGCGCTGGGGTCTCGCGGCGGGGCGCCCGAGTGCTCGGGCTTGGGCGCTCGGGGCCGGGCCGGCGGTGGCGCACGAGCGTTCTATACGGATGACACCCAGGCCCGGAATGCTGCCGAACATGCGTTTCGACACCAAAATCGGCATCGTCGTCCGCTCGGACCTCGCCGCCTGGCAACGCCTGAACGTCACCGCCTTCCTCGCCAGCGCCATCGCCGGCGGGGTGCCCGAGGTGATGGGGGAGGACTACGAGGACGGGTCGGGGAACCCGTACCTGCCGATGTTCCGCCAGCCCGTGGTCATCTATCAGGCGGACCTCGATGAGCTGCGCAAAGTCCGGGAGAAGGCGAAGGCGCGGGACCTGCGCGTGGCGGTCTACACCGAGGAGATGTTCAAGACGGGCAACGACGAGGACAACCGCGCCGCCGTACGGGCGTACTCGGCCGAGGACCTCAACCTGGTCGGCGTCTCCGTCTACGGCCCCAAGACCCCCGTCGACAAATCCCTCAAGGGCCTGACCCTCCACCCCTGACGGTCCAGGAGCCCCGCTCACCGAGCCCAATGAGCGGCGAAGCGACTGGGCCCAAAAGGCAAGCCGGGGTGGAAAGGACCGAGCTTGCCGCCGGGAAGGATCGGCCGGCCGACGGAGAGGGACCGGGCTTGCCGCCGGGAAGGGGCCGGGCTGGCCGACGGGGAGAGGCCAAGTTGGCCGACGGAGAGGGCCGAACAACAGGCTTGTGGATACCTCACTTCATCCACAGAACCACGCTCGGCCCCTCCGCAACCGGCCACCCTCCGCCACCCTCAACCCATGGCTCACCCCACCAAGCCCCTCAGGAGCTCAACCACCTGGCAACCGTTCGCGCACGCACCCGTTCCCGACGCCGGTACGACCGGATCCTCAAACCGCGGAACGACCACATCCTCAGGGTCCGGTACGACCGGACCCGCAGACCCCGGAACGACCACATCCTCACAGCTCGATACGACCGCGTTCGTAGGCATGGGAACGACCGTGTCCCTGACGGAACGCGCCCGTCGAATCACTTCGGCCATCCCTCAAGCCGTGGCCTGCGGTCGTACGGCCGCTCATATCTGGGGCTTGCAGGCTCTGACCACCCCCGAGTCCGAGTGGCCCGTCGAAGTGATCGCTCCCAGCTACCTGGCGGTCGCCGACTGCGTGACGTACCTGGCCCCGCTCCCGCAGGAGGACGTCACCGACCACAAGGGCGTCCGCCTCACGACCAGGGAGCGCACGGCCCTCGACTGCGCCCGCTGGCTGCCTCGCATGGAGGCGGTGGCCATCCTCGACCAGTTCGCGCGGCGGGGCGTCGACATGGAGGCGCTGTGGCATCGTCCGCTCAACTCCTGGCGCCTGCGCGACACCCTCAGCCTCGCCGACAAGGGAGCCGGTTCCCCACGGGAGAGCTGGCTGCGGGTCATCCTCGTGGACGGCGGCCTCCCCAGACCCACCACCCAGATCAAGGTGCAGTTGGGCGACGACCGCTGCGCCTATCTCGACCTGGGCTGGGAGGAGTTCAAGGTCGCCGTGGAGTACGACGGGCGCGAACACCACACTTCGCCGACCGACCAGCAACGCGACGCGGACCGCCGCGAGGAGCTGCGCCGCCAGGGCTGGCGGGTGATCGCCGTCCGCCGAGACGTCATCCCCGGCCAGATCGCCGGCCTCCTCCACCAGGTGGCCGACACCCTGATCGAGCAAGGCTGGCGACCCGGCCCCCAAGTGACCACCCGCATCCTCGCCCGCATCCGCGCCGCCCGCCGAAGATCCCGCTACCGTTGACCCCTCCCAGAGCCCTCTTTCCGGCTGACCCGGGCGGCCGGTCACCTCCTGATCGCGGACTCGCCCTGTCCACGGCCGCCTTCGGGCCGGCCCCGCGGACGGCTACCCCCTTCGCACGGGTTCCCCTGCCTGAGGCCACCTTCGCGAACACACCGCCCACCTCCGTCGTTCGCTGCGGGGGCCGGTCACGGTGAGGGGCCGATCGCCGTGCGGGTGAGGGGAGTCGGCGGCTGCTGTAAGGGCCGGTCGCTGCAGGCGGTCTGCCATGTGGCGGGTTGTTGCGCCGGCCGCTCTCGACGCGCGGGCTGTCCCTGGCGCGTGGGCTGCTCCCGGCGCTTGGGCTGCTCCCGGCGTGTGGGCTGCTCTCGGCGTGCAGGCCGTCTCGGGCATGTAGGTCGCCCCAGCGCACGGGCCTCGTGTGTGGGTCTACCGGCGGGTGGGTCGTCCTCGGGGCGTGGGCTGTCCCTGGCGCGTGGGCTGTCCTCGGCGTGTGGGTCGCTCAGCGGGTGTGCTGCCTGGTGGTGCGAGCTGCCCTTGCCGCCTGGGTTGCCCAGCGCGCCTGTCCAGCACGCGTGCGCCCGGTGTGCGAGCCGTCGCCGCTGCCTGGGGTGCCCAGTGCGCGCTGCCCAGCTCACGTGCTGGCTACCTCGCGTGCGCCCAGTGCGGGGGTGATCCGATGCGTGCACCGCCTCGGCTTGTGAGCTACTCGACGCAGGGACCGCTCAAACGCACGGACCGCAAGCACAGGCACCGCAGCGCATGGACCGCAGCGCGCGGACCGCTCAAGCACAGGCACCGCAGCACACGGACCGCAGCACATGGACCGCAGCGCATGACCGCAGCGCGTGGACCGCGCAGGCGCTTGGGCTGCCTCCGCAGACGGAGTGTCCGCTGTGGCGCCCGCGCCGCGCACCGCGCGGGCGCTCGTGCTGTCCTGAGCTTGCTCCGTTCCCCCGTGCGCTGTACGCCCGGTGCGGCGCCCGCGCCGCGTGCGGGTCGCCTGTCCGAAGGGTCGGTCAGCCGACCCGCCCGGTGCGGCGCCCGTGCCGCGTGCGGGTCGCCTGTCCGAAGGGTCGGTCAGCCGACGCTCACCGGGAGTTCTTTGATGCCGTTGATGAAGTTCGAGCGGAGGCGGCGGGCCGCGCCGGTCTGGCGGATGCGGGGGTAACGGCGGGCGAGCTGTTCGAAGAGGACGCGGAGTTCGAGCCGGGCGAGGTGGTTGCCGAGGCAGAAGTGGGCGCCGCCGCCACCGAAGCCGATGTGGGGGTTCGGGTCGCGGCCGATGTCGAAGACGTCGCCGTCGGGGAAGACGGAGGCGTCGCGGTTGGCGGAGGCGTAGAAGACGACGACCTTGTCGTTCTCCTTGATCTGTTGCCCGCCGAGCACCTGGTCGGTGGTGGAGGTGCGGCGGAAGAGGTTCACGGGCGAGACCCAGCGGACGATCTCGTCGGCGGCCGTCTTGCCCAGTGTGGGGTCGGCGATCAGCCGGTCCCACTGGCCGGGGTGCTCGAAGAAGGCGAGCATGCCGCCGGAGGCCGCGTTGCGCGTGGTCTCGTTGCCGGCCACGACAAGCAGGAGGACGAACAGGTCGAACTCGTCCTCGCCGAGGGTCTCGCCGTTCTCGTTGGGCTGGAGGAGCCGGGTGACGATGTCGTCCCTGGGGTTGGCGCGGCGCTGCGCGGCGAGCTGGTTGGCGTACGCGTACACCTCCATGGCCGCGTCCGAGCCCTCCTCCGGGCTGGGGGCGTAGTCGGGGTCCTGGGCGCCGATCATGCGGTTGGACCAGGTGAACAGCTTGTCGCGGTCGGCCACGGGAGCGCCGAGCAGCTCGCAGATCACGTACAGGGGGAGGGGCGCGGCGATCTCGGTGACGAAGTCGACCTCGCCGGACACCTTGTCGAGGAGGTCGTCGCAGATGTCGCGGATGTGCTGTTCGAGTGCGCCGATCGTACGCGGGGTGAATCCCCGGTTCACCAGGGCGCGCCGTCTGGTGTGCTCGGGCGGGTCCTGGTTGAGCATCATCAGGCGCTGCAGCGCGATCTGGTCCTCTTCGAACTCGTCGAAAAGAGCGAGCCTGCGGTGGGAGGAGAAGAGCTCGGAGTGCCGCGACACGTGCACGACGTCGTCGTAGCGGGTCACGGCCCAAAAGCCCGGCTCGCCGTCGTGCCAGTGGACCGGTGAGTTCGCGCGCAGCCAGGCGAGCTGGGCGTGAGGGGGTCCTGCGGTCGCGTAAAGGTCCCTGTCGACCAGGTCGATGTGCACGCGGGGTCACCTCGTAGGTCAAGCGCTTGGTCAAGCGATTCCTGAAACGTGTTCTATTACGTGGTTGTACGCCCGTCAAGGACGGGTGCGGGCTCTTCCCGCTGCATCCCCATTTCGTGGCCGATTTTGCGCCCAAGAGCTCGGAGGTCATCCCAAGGAATGGGCATGGATTTAAGGCTGCGGGTTTTCGGTCAGGGCCTCGGTGGTTTCTGGCTCGGGGATTATGTCGTCGATGGTGTGAAGGGTCAGAAATAGGCGGTTCAGGCGTATTTCGGCCCTCGGGTGCCTGGCCGACCCCTTCGCGTGGTGGTGGCGAAACATCGGACGACAGGTCGCGCCAGGGTCGCCGTGGAGGTGCTCGGAGCGGCCTTCCGGGGAGTGGCCCTTGACACGTTGCACATGCCCGCACGAGCATCGTGAGGCGAGACATCCGATGTATAGGCGAAGGATGCGGTGTGAAGCTGCTGCGAGTAGGACCTGTCGGCCAGGAACGACCGGTGGTCATGGACGACGCCGGCAACCTGCGTGACATTGGCGAGCCCGAGATCGACGGGGCATTTCTCGCCTCCGGTGGTGTGGCGCGGGTACGGGAGGCGCTGGAACGGGGTGACCTGCCCGTCGTCGAAGCCGAAGGGCTGAGGGTCGGAGCTCCGATCGCGCGGCCGGGAAAGATCGTGTGCATCGGGCTCAACTTCAGCGACCACGCCGCCGAATCCGGGGCCGCGGTGCCGACGGAGCCGGTGGTGTTCATGAAGGCGAGCAACACCATGGTCGGCCCGTACGACGAGGTGCTCGTGCCCCGCGGCAGCGTGAAGACCGACTGGGAGGTGGAGCTGGCCATCGTCATCGGACGTGAGGCGCGCTACCTCGGCAGCCGGGAGGAGGCGCTGGAGGTCGTCGCCGGGTACGCGATCTCCAACGACGTGTCCGAGCGGGAGTTCCAGCTTGAGCGCGGCGGCCAGTGGGACAAGGGCAAGTCGTGCGAGACGTTCAACCCGTTGGGCCCCTGGCTGGTGACGGCGGACGAGGTGGGCGACCCGCAGAACCTCGCGATGCGCCTGTGGGTGAACGGCGAGCTGCGCCAGGACGGCAACACCAAGAACATGATCTTCGATGTGGCGGAGATCGTGCGGTACCTGAGCCAGTTCATGGTGCTGGAGCCGGGCGACGTGATCAACACCGGTACGCCCGCCGGGGTCGCCATGGGCCGTCCCGACCAGCCGTACCTGCGCGCGGGCGACGTGATGGAGCTGGAGATCGAGGGCCTGGGCCGCCAGCGCCAGACGGTGGGGCAGGCATGACGGCCGCAGGGGCGTACCGGATCGTCGACATGGAGACGCACGACGTGCGTTTCCCCACCTCCCGCCACCTCGACGGCTCCGACGCCATGAACCCCGACCCCGACTACTCGGCCGCGTACGTGGTGCTCAAGACCGACGACGGCTACGAGGGCCACGGCTTCGCGTTCACCATCGGCCGCGGCAACGACGTGCAGACCACGGCGATCGGGGCGCTGCGGCCGTACGTGATCGGCAAGGACGCCGAGGACCTCGGCGCGCTCTACCACGAGATGATCAACGATTCGCAGCTGCGCTGGCTGGGCCCGGAGAAGGGCGTCATGCACATGGCGATCTCCGCCGTGGTCAACGCGCTGTGGGACCTCAAGGCGAAGCGGGCGGGCAAGCCGATCTGGCGGCTGCTCGCGGACATGTCGCCGGAGGAGATCGTCGAGCTGATCGACTTCCGCTACCTGAGCGACGCGCTGACCAAGGACGACGCCCTGGCGATCCTGCGGGCGGCCGAGAGCGGCAAGGCCGAGCGCATCGCCCGGCTGCAGGAGACCGGCTACCCGGCGTACACGACGTCGCCCGGCTGGCTCGGCTACGACGACGAGAAGCTGCGCAGGCTCTGCAAGGAGGCCCTGGAGCAGGGGTTCGGCCAGATCAAGCTCAAGGTCGGCGCGGACCTCGACGACGACCGGCGGCGGTTCAGGGTCGCCAGGGAGGTCTGCGGCGACGGCTTCCCCATCGCGATCGACGCCAACCAGCGCTGGGACGTCGGCTCGGCCATCGAATGGGTGAACGCGCTGCGCGAGTTCGACCCCCACTGGGTCGAGGAGCCGACCAGCCCCGACGACGTGCTCGGACACGCCGCCATCGCGCGGGGCATCGCGCCGATCCCGGTGGCGACCGGCGAGCACGTCCAGAACCGCATCGTGTTCAAGCAGCTGCTGCAGGCCGAGGCGCTGTCGTACCTGCAGATCGACGCCGCCCGCGTGGGCGGGCTGAACGAGAACCTCGCGATCTTGCTCCTCGCGGCCAAGTTCGGGGTGCCGGTGTGCCCGCACGCGGGCGGCGTGGGGCTGTGCGAGCTGGTGCAGCACCTGGCGATGTTCGACTACGTGGCGGTCAGCGGCACGATGGACGGCCGGGTCATCGAGTACGTCGACCACCTGCACGAGCACTTCGTCGACCCCGTGGTCATCAAGGACGGCAGGTACATGGCGCCGTCGCGGCCGGGCTTCAGCGCGGAGATGCGCCCGGAGTCGATCGCCGCCCACACCTTCCCCGGCGGCGAGGTCTGGAGGACGGACTCCCATGGAGGTGACGACGCATGAGTGACGGCCTGAAGGCGATCGTGACCGGCGGCGGCTCGGGCATCGGCCTGGCGGCGGCCTCGGCGCTGCACGTACGCGGCATGCGGGTCGCCTGCCTCGACCTCAACCCGCCGGGCGAGCCGTTCATCGGGATCAAGGCGGACGTCACGGACGACGCCGCGGTGCGGGCCGCGGTCGCCGAGGCGGCCGAGCGGCTCGGCGGTATCGACGTGCTGGTGAACAACGCCGGCATCGGCGCGCAGGGCACGATCGAGGACAACCCGGACGAGGAGTGGCATCGGGTCTTCGACGTGAACGTGGTCGGCATGGTGAGGGTGGCCCGCGCCGCGCTGCCGTACCTGCGTCAATCCAAGCACGCCGCGATCGTCAACACCTGCTCGATCGCCGCCACCGCCGGGCTGCCGCAGCGCGCGCTCTACAGCGCCACCAAGGGCGCGGTGCTGTCGCTGACGCTTGCCATGGCCGCCGACCACCTGCGCGAGGGCATCCGGGTCAACTGCGTCAACCCCGGCACCGCCGACACCCCGTGGGTGGCCAGGCTGCTGGAGGCGGCCGACGACCCCGAGGCAGAACGCGCGGCGCTCAACGCCAGGCAGCCCATGGGCCGCCTGGTCACCGCCGAGGAGGTCGCCGCGGCGATCGCCTACCTCGCGAGCCCCGAGTCCGCCTCGACCACGGGCACGGCGCTCGCGGTCGACGGCGGCATGCAGGGCCTGCGGCTACGTCCATCCACCTGACCGACGACCCCGCGATCTCGAAGACCCGCCGGCCGAGCGGCGGGAGACGTGCGAAGGCCCCGACCTGTGGCCGGCGACCCGCGAGGCCGCCGGCCGACCGGCCCTCCGCCCCGAGGGTCAGGCGACGAAAAGCCGACGGTCCTCCGCCCCGAGGGCCGGGCGACCAAGGCCGATGGCCCTCCGGCCGGAGGGCCAGGCGACTAAGGAAGGTACCCCCCATGAAGTTCGGACGGGCGGTCGCGGCAGCGGCCCTGCTGGCGGCTATGACCGCGTGCGGTTCAGGCGCCACGACGGCAGGAGGAGGCGGCGGCGGAAAGGTCGGCATCGACCACCCCCGCGCCGACTCCGACTTCTGGAACTCCTACATCAAGTACGTCCCCCAGATGGCCGAAGAGCTCAAGGTGGACCTCATGCCCGCCACGAACTCGCAGAACGACGTGGCCAAGCTGGTCAACAACGTGCAGGCGCTGATCGGCCAGGGCGCCAAGGTCATCGTCATGGCCCCGCAGGACACCGGCGCCGTCGCCAACATCCTGCAGCAGCTGGAGAACAAGAAGATCCCGGTCGTCACCGTGGACACCCGTCCCGACAAGGGCAAGGTCTACATGGTCGTACGCGCCGACAACCGCGCGTACGGCACCAAGGCCTGCGAGTTCCTCGGCGAGAAGCTCGGCGGCAAGGGCAAGGTGGTGCAGCTCCAGGGCTCGCTCGGCTCGATCAACGGCCGCGACAGGTCGGAGGCGTTTCTGGACTGCATGAAGACCAAGTTCCCTGACATCACGGTGTTCAGCGAGCCGACCGAGTGGGAGGGCACCAAGGCCGCGTCGATGCTGCAGACCCGCCTGGAGCAGAACCCCGACATCAAGGGGATCTACATGCACGCGGGTGGCGTGCACCTGGCGCCGACGCTGCAGGTGCTCAAGCAGAAGGGTCTGCTGGTCCCGCCGGACGACCCCAAGCACATCTTCGTGGTCTCCAACGACGGCATCCCGCAGGAGTTCGAGTCGATCCGCAAGGGCGAGATCGACGCGACGGTCTCGCAGCCGGCCGACCTGTACGCCAAGTACGCCCTCTACTACGCCAAGGCCGCGGCCGAGGGCAAGACGTTCCAACCCGGCCCGACCGACCACGACAGCACGATCATCCAGCTTCCGAACGGCCTGGAGGACCAGCTCCCCGCGCCGCTCGTGACGAAGGAGAACGTGGACGACAAGGCCCTCTGGGGCAACCAGGCCCAGTGATGAACGTTCACGTCGAAGCCAGGAACGTGGTCAAGCGCTTCGGCCCGACGACCGCGCTCGACGGCGCGCACATCGCGATCGCCGAGGGCGAGACGCATGCGCTGGTCGGCAGGAACGGCGCGGGCAAGTCCACGCTGGTGTCGATCCTGACCGGGCTGCAACGCCCGGACGAGGGCGAGGTGCGCTTCTCCGGCGAGCCCGCGCCGCCGCTCGGCGACCGTGACGCCTGGCGGCGGCGGGTGGCCTGCGTCTACCAGAAGTCCACGATCATCCCGGCCCTGACCGTCGCCGAGAACCTGTTCCTCAACCGCCAGTCCGACGGGCAGAAGATCAACTGGCGGGCGCTGCGGGCCAGGGCCAGGGAGCTGCTGGACACGTACGAGGTGGACGTGGACGCGCAGGCGCTGGCCGGCGACCTCAGCGTCGAGCAGCGCCAGCTCGTGGAGATCGCCCGCGCGCTGTCGTTCGGCGCCAGGTTCATCATCCTGGACGAGCCCACCGCGCGGCTCGACGGGCCGGCGATCGAGCGCCTGTTCGCGCGCATGCGCTCGCTGCGCGAGCAGGGCGTGACCATGATGTACATCTCCCACCACCTCGACGAGGTCTACGAGATCTGCCAGAGCGTCACGGTCTTCCGCGACGCCCGGCACGTCCTGACCAGCCCGGTCGCCGACCTGCCGCACGACGAGCTGGTGGCGGCGATGACCGGCGAGGCCACGACCGAGTACCAGGCCCGCGAGCACACGCCGGGCGAGCGCGTGGTGCTGGAGGGCAAGGGGCTGTCGCTGGCCGACCGCTACTCCGCCATCGACCTCGCGGTCAGGTCCGGCGAGGTCGTCGGCCTGGCCGGCTCGGCGAGCAGCGGCAAGGTCAGCCTCGCCGAGACCCTGGTCGGCCTGCGCAAGGCGGACGCCGGGACGGTCACCGTCAACGGCACCCGGGTCAAGCCCGGCGACGTGCCCGCGGCGATGCGGGCCGGGCTCGGGTTCGTGCCGCAGGACCGCCACCACGAGGGCTTCGTGCCGCTGCTGTCGGTGGGGGAGAACGCCACGTTCCCGATCGCCCGCAAGCTCGGCCGCTTCGGCGTCGTCTCGCCCGCGCGGCGGCGCGCCACGGCCGAGCGGCTGATCGCCTCCCTGGACATCAAGACGGAAGGCCCCGACCAGCCGGTGGGCGACCTGTCGGGAGGCAACGCGCAGAAGGTGGTGTTCGCGCGGGCGCTGGTGGACGACCCGGCCGTGCTGGTGGTGATCAATCCGACCGCCGGCGTCGACGTCAAGGCCAAGCAGGCCCTGCTCGGCGCCGTCGAGGACGCCGTCGAGCGCGGCGCGGGGGCCGTGGTGGTCTCCGACGAGCTCGACGACCTGCGGATCTGCGACCGGGTGCTGGTGATGTTCCACGGCAGGGTCGTCAAGGAGGTGCCGCGTGGCTGGAGTGACCACGAGCTCGTGGCCGTGATGGAAGGCATAGAAGAGTGACTGCTTTGACGGCTCCGGCCCCTCGGGTGCGGCTGGCCAAGTTCCGCGATCTGACGCTCGTCCCGGTGATCGTGCTCCTGCTGGTCGTCGGCGCGTTCCTCGACCCGACCTTCCTGACGCCGGGCAACCTGACGAACGTGCTCCAGCAGCAGGCCGCGATCTCGCTGCTGGTGCTGGCCGAGGCGATGATCCTGATCGCCGGCAAGTTCGACCTGTCGCTGGAGTCGACGGTCGGCACCGCGCCCGCGATCGCGGTGATGCTGGTCATCCCGGTGTCGGCCGGCGGGTTCGGCATCGGGCTGCCGGGGGCGCTGGCGATCCCGCTGGCGCTGCTCATCGGGGCCGCGATCGGCGCGTTCAACGGTTTCCTGATCATACGGTTCCAGCTCTCGGCGTTCATCGTCACGCTGGCCATGCTGATCATCGTGCACGGGCTGCTCCAGGGACCGACCGAGGGCAAGACGCTGTTCCAGCTCCCCGAGTCGATCCTCTACCTGGGCAGCGCCATGTGGCTGGGGCTGCCGGCCTCGATCTGGATCGCCGGCGTGCTGTTCGCGGCCGGCATCTTCGGCCTCGGCTACCTTCGGCTCGGCCGCGCGCTGTACGCGATCGGCGGCAACCTCGACGCCGCCCGCGCCGCCGGCATCAGGGTGGACCGCGTCCTGTACGGCGTGTTCATCCTGGGCGGCACGCTCGCCGCGCTGGCCGGCGTGCTGGAGACCGGCAGGCTCGGCGCCATCGGCAACAACCAGGGCGTCGGCTGGATCTTCATGGTGTTCGCCGCGGCCGTCATCGGCGGTGTCAGCATGGACGGCGGCAAGGGCACGATCCTTGGCGCGCTCACCGGCGTGCTGGTGATCGGCCTGGTGCAGAACATCCTCACGCTCATCGGCGTCTCGGGCTTCTGGCAGCCGGTCATCTACGGCTCCATCATCCTCGTCGCGCTCATGATCAGCAGAATCGCCGGAGGAAAGGCACAAGATTGATGGACCGGATCGAGCTGCCCCGCGTCGGCTTCGGCGGCGCTCCCATCGGCAACCTCTATGACGCGGTGGCCGAGGAGCAGGCGCGCGCCACCGTCGAGGCCGCCTGGGAGAGCGGCATCCGCCTGTACGACACCGCCCCCCACTACGGCCTCGGCGTGTCGGAGCGGCGGATCGGCGCGGCGCTGGCCGGCCGGTCGGGTTACCTGCTGTCGACGAAGGTCGGCCGGCTGCTGCGGCCGGCCGGCTCGCGTCCTTCGAAGGCCGGCGGGCGCGAGGAGCTGGGCTTCGCCGAGCCCGACGACCTGGAGCGGGTGTGGGACTTCTCCGCGGGCGGCGTACGCACGTCGCTGGCGGAGTCCCTCGACCGCCTCGGCCTGCCCGGCGTGGACATCGCCTTCATCCATGACCCCGACGACCACGCCGACCAGGCGATCAAGGAGGCGTACCCGGCGCTGGCCGAGCTGCGCGCCGAGGGCCGCATCCGCGCGGTCGGCGTCGGCATGAACCAGTGGCAGGTGCCGCTGCGCTTCGTCCGCGAGACCGACATCGACGTGGTCATGCTGGCCGGACGCTACACGCTGCTCGACCAGTCCGGCCTGCCGCTGCTGGAGGAGTGCGCGCGGCGGGGTGTCAAAGTGCTCGCCGCCGGGGTGTTCAACAGCGGGCTGCTGGCCACCCACGAGCCGGGCGGCACCTTCGACTACCTGCCCGCGCCCGAGCACGTGGTGGCCAAGGCCCGGCGGATCGCCGCGGTGTGCGAGCGCCACGGCGTCACGCTGCCGCAGGCGGCGATGGCGTTCCCGCTGCGGCACCCGGCGGTCGCGACGATCGTCGTGGGGGCGCGCAGCCCGCAGGAGGTGCGGGAGAACGCCGCGCTGCGGGCGCGGCCGGTGCCGGACGAGCTGTGGGAGGACCTGGCGTCGGAGGGGCTGCTGTAGTCGGCCGCTGTGGTCGGCCGCTGTGGTCGGATGCTGTAGCCGGATGCTGTGGTCGGCCGCTGTAGTTGGATGCCGTAGTCGGATGCTGTAGTTGGATGCTGTAGCCGGACGTTGCAGTTGGATGCTGTAGTCGGATGCTGGGGGAGGCGGGGGCTCCGGCTTCGTGGTCGCGCGGCTCCGGCGTCTCGGCCTGAAACTCTTCGTTCAGGAGGGGATGAACAGCCAGGATTTCGACGGGCCCGGCTCGTACGGCGAGTCGAGCCGCTTGGCCACCACCCCCGGCAGCCCCTGCTCCTTGGCGGCCTGCCGGACCGGCGCGAACTCCCCTGGCCACGACGGCGCGGTCTGCCAGTGGCCGCCGGCCAGGTCGAGCGCCTCCAGGGCGGCCCGACGCACGCTGTAGGGCTCGCCGGTCAGCGCGTGGCCGTCGTCGTACAGCAGGTCGTAGAAGACGAGCAGCTCCGCGCCGCCGAGCGTGACCAGCTCGCCGTCCAGCACGGCCGTGCGGCTGCCGAACGACTCGGCCAGCTCGCGCAGCCACGGGTGCTCGCGGGCCGCCTCGGTACGCCCGCCGTCGATCGGCACCAGCAGCCGCCGCCCGCCCCAGGCGAACTCGAAGGCGTGGTCCGCGACGTTCCTTGGCGGCCTGGCCCGTTCGGTCGGCTCCATGGGCGCGAGGTCGGGGAACGGATCGCGGACCGCCGCGCCCATCCGGTGGATCATCCAGTTGTCGCCCCTGGTCTTGAACAGCACGAACCGGCCGGAGGCCCGCTCGCCGTTCAGCACGATCTTGACCTCGTCCTCCGACCACTTCTCCGTCTCGTACGTGCCGCTGTCCCAGACGGTCATGGTGCCGCCGCCGTACTCGCCCTGGGGGATCTCGCCCTGGAAGGTGAGGTACTCCATCGGGTGGTCCTCGGTGTGCACGGCGAGGTGGTCGGTGCCGGGGTCGGCGGGCAGGCCCTTGGGCACCGCCCAGGAGACGAGCACGCCGTCGCGTTCGAGCCGCAGGTCCCAGTGCAGGGAGCGGGCATGGTGCTCCTGGATGACGAACGCGTCGCCGCCCGGGGTGGCGGATGGGGTGCCGGGGACGGGCTCAGGCGTGCGGCTGGGGTCGCGTTTGCTCCGATACTTCGTCAGTTTGCCGGGCACAAGACCGGTCCTACCCGCAGCCGAGCCCGCCGATCGTGTCTACCGCGACCTGGAGCCCGACGTGGTGCCGACTCACCCGCTCACCGACCCGTGAAGCGCCGCCTGGGAGCGCCCGGGGGCGGGGTGTCACGGGAGAGCCCGGGGTGGGCGCCGGATGGGCCTTCCCGGGCTGATCCACTGACTGGCGGGGTGATTCCTCCGATGTGTGGTCGTCCGCTCAGTCCATTTCCAGGGCCCGGCGCAGCCACGCCTCGACGCCCGCGATGTGCACGGTCGCCCATGAACGCGCCACGTCGGCCTGGCGGGCGGCGATGGCCTCGTAGATCGCCGTGTGCTGCTCGCGCGTCTTCTCCATCGCCCCCTCCTGGGTGAGCCCGCGCCAGATCCTGGCCCGGGTGGTCGGCCCCGACAGGCTCTCGATGAACGAGCACAGCACGCTGTTGCCCGAGCCCTGCGCGATGCGGTGGTGGAACTCCAGGTCGTTGGCCACCAGCTCCTCGACCGTCGGCTCATCGGGCAGCTTTTCGAGGATCACCCGCAGTTCCTCGATGTCGGCGTCGGTCATCTGCTCGGTGGCCATCGCGGTGGCGGCAGGCTCGAGGATGCGACGTACCTCGAAGAACTGCAGCACGGTGTCGTCGCGGTGCAGGTCGAGCACGAACGACATGGTGTCGAGCAGCAGCCGGGGCTCCAGGCTGGTGACGTACGTGCCGTCACCTTGGCGCACGTCGAGCACGTTGATCAGCGACAGCGCGCGCACGGCCTCGCGCAGCGAGTTGCGCGACAGGCCGAGCCGCTCGGCGAGGTCGGCCTCCTTGGGCAGGCGGTCGCCGGGCGCCAGCTCGCCCGAGACGATCATTTGCTTGATCTTGTCGATGGCCGCGTCGGTGACCGCCACACTCTTCTCCCTAGACATCGGATGTCTAGGAGTTTAGAGCCTGGAAGCGGACCGGATCGACCCCTGCGTGCCGGCGCACCTGGCCGCGCGCCTCCAGCGTACGCAGGTGGGCGGCGGCCTCCCCGGCCGCCATGCCTCGCAAGGCCGGGGGCAGCTCGCCCCACGGCCGGTTCCACGTCATCATCGCGGCGACCTCCCAGATGGTCAGCGGCTGCGCCTGCCGGGCGAGCAGGTCGCGCAGCCGTTCCAGTTTCTCCTCGTGATGGTGGCGGATCTCGGCGGCGCGCGCCGCAACATCCGGAAATATCCACTCATGAGCGGGGAGCGCGTCGAGGGGACCGCACGACGCGGAGAGGTCGGCGACGCGATCGAGCGAGTCCAGGAAGTCGCTCAGGGGATCGACGTCGTCGCGATCGTAGGGGTAGATGCCCACATGCGGGGTGATGTCGGGCAGGACGTGGTCGCCGGTGAACAGCCGGTCCGCGTCCTCCAGATGCAGGCAGATGTGGCCGGGCGTGTGACCCGGCGTGTGCACGGCCCGCAGCTCGCGACCCGGCAGGTCCACCAGGTCGCCGTCGCGCAGCTCGCGGTCGGGCATGGCAGGTGGCACGGGCCTGGTGCCCATGACCTGCCTGGCCTCGCTCGGGTCGGCCCCGGCGCGGCGCAGCATGTCGCTCTGGAAGTCGTCCTGCTCGCTCGCGGCGTACTCGGTCATGAGCCTGACCAGCGCCGCGTCGTCCTCGTGCATGGCGATCCAGCAAGCGGACGCCTCGCGGACCTGCCCGGCGAGGCCGGCGTGGTCGGGATGGAAATGGGTGACGACCACCCCGCTCACCGTCGTGACGTCGAGGCCCAGCACGGCCAGGCCGCCGGAGAGGGCGTCCCAGGCGTCGGGGTGGTTCCACCCGGCGTCGATCAGCAGGGGGCCTCTGGGGGACTCGACGGCGTACACGAGCGTGTAGCCGAGCGGGTTGCCGGGGATCGGCACCGGCACGCTCCACACCCCGCCGCCGAGGTCCTGCGGACGCTGCTCCGCGTACGGTCTGCGCCTGGTCTTCATGTGCCCCCGATTCGTGGTGCTCCGTGGTGCCTTGTGGTGGGCGGTCAGCCGATGCGTTCCAGGATGGTCGCGGTGGCCAGCGCGCCGCCCGCGCACATCGAGACGAGCGCGGTGCCGAGGTCCGCGCGCTCCAGCTCGTGCAGCGCCGTGGTGATCAGGCGGGCGCCGGTCGCGCCCACCGGATGGCCGAGCGCGATCGCGCCGCCGTTGACGTTGACCCGGTCGAAGTCGGGCTCGTGCACGCTCGCCCAGGACAGGACGACCGACGCGAACGCCTCGTTCACCTCGAACCTGTCGATGTCGCCGATCGTCATCCCCGCCGTCGCGAGCGCCTTCGCCGTCGCCGCCACCGGCCCGTCGAGGTGGTAGTACGGCTCCGCGCCGACCAGCGCCTGGGCCAGGATGCGCGCCCGGGGACGCAGGCCGTGCCGCCGCGCCGCCTCCTCGCTCATCACCAGCACGGCCGCCGCGCCGTCGGAGATCTGCGACGAGGTGCCGGCGGTGTGCAGCCCGCCCTCCACCACCGGCTTCAGCCCGGCCAGGCCCTCGACGGTGGTCTCGCGCAGGCCCTGATCCTTGCGTACGTCGCCGACCGGCACGATCTCCCGCTCGAACCGCCCGTCGGCCCACGCCTTGGCGGCGAGCCGCTGCGAGCGGGCCCCGAACCAGTCGAGCCGCTCGCGCGTCAGCCCGCGCCGCCGCGCGATGCGCTCGGCCGCCGTGAACTGGTCGGGCAGGTCGATGCTCCAGTCGTCGGGACGCGGCTCGGCGGGCCGCACGTTGCTGCCCAGCGGCGCCCGGCTCATGACCTCGACGCCGCAGCCCACGCCGGCCTCGATCACGCCCGCCGCGATCAGCGCCGCCGCGAGGTGCACCGCCTGCTGCGACGAGCCGCACTGGGCGTCGACCGTGGTGACGCCGGTCTCGTGGGGCAGGCCGGCGTAGAGCCAGGCGTATCTGCCGACGTGGCCGCCCTGCTCGCCCGCCTGCGTCACGCAGCCGGTGAACACCTGCCCGACGATCGCGGGGTCGATGCCCGCGCGGTCGATCAGCCCGTTCAGCGCCGTGGCCAGAACCTGTTGCGGTTTCAGGTGCGCCAGCCAGGCCCGCTTGCCGATGGGGGTGCGTACGGCCTCGACGATCACGGGTGTGCCCATAGCCGCCTCCAGAAGGATGCTCTGGCGCGACTGTAATCGGTTCTAGTTTGTTTCGGAACCCTCCCATTTCGGCGGGAGGCCGAACGCCTCGAACAGCTTCTCCTCGAAGAACATGCCGACGTGGCTGACGCGGTCGCCCGACAGGGTCAGCACCATGATGGCGAACTGACCGTAGACGCCGTCTTTGCGGAGGTAGACCGCGAAGGCCGGCTGGCCGTTGGCCGCCACCGGCACCAGGCGCAGATCGCCCGCCCGCTCGGCCGGGCACTGCGTCCTGGTGAGCTCGGCGATCGTCTCCGGCCCCTGGTACCAGCCGACGAACGGCGGCATCTCCCAGACAGCGTCCTCGGTGAACAGATGGACCAGGCCGTCGACGTCGTAATTTTCGAACGCGGCGACGTAACGGTCGAGCAGCTCCCGCTGCTCCGGCGTCAGCGGCTCCACCGGGTCGTCGAGGCTCGGCGCCACCTCGTCGAGCTGGGCGCGGGCCCGCTGCAGCAGGCTGTTGACCGCCGCCGTCGAGACCCCCACCGCCTCGGCCACCTCGGCGGCCTTCCACTTGAGCACGTCGCGCAGCACCAGCACCGCGCGCTGGCGGGGCGGCAGGTGCTGCAGCGCGGCGATCAGCGCGAGCCTGATGCTCTCGCGCGAGGTCACGATCGCCGCCGGGTCGTCGGCCCCGGCGCCCAGCAGGTCATCCGGCGCCGGCTCCAGCCACGGCACCTCCTCGTCGCGGACGAGCGGCGCGGTCGCCTCCTGACTGGGAGCGCCGAGCCCGGTCGGCAGCGGGCGCTTGTTACGGCTGTCGAGCGCGGTCAGGCACGTGGTCGTCGCAATGCGGTAGAGCCACGTGCGCAGGGACGAACGCCCCTCGAAGCCCTCGTACGCCTTCCACGCACGCAGGTACGTCTCCTGCACGAGGTCTTCGGCGTCGTGCACCGAGCCCATCATGCGGTAACAGTGCGCGAACAGCTCGCGCCGCATCGGATCAGCCAAGCGAAGGAAGTCCTCGCTCGTCGGCTTGTCGGTCATACCCCCTGTATAGCTCCCGCCACCGACAGAACCGCCCCAGTCCGCTCACCGCCCGGCTGTCCCGGCCCCCGTGCTCGGGGCTGCCGGCTGCTCGGGGTGACCGGCCGCGTGGGGGTGGTGCGTCGCGTGGGGTGACCGGCCGCTCGTGAGCAGCCCCCTGCTGCGGAGCAGCTCACGGTTGCGGAGGCTCACTGCCAGGGGTGGCCCACCGCTTGGAGCGGCGCGCTGCTCGGGGTGGCTGGCCGCTTGGGGTGGCGTGCCGCTCGGGGTGGCGGCCGGGGCAGCGCACGGCGCGGGGCGGTCGGATCGCCGAGGCGCGCTGTGGTGGCCCGCTGCTCGGGGCGGTGGTGGGACAGGGTGGGGTCAGATGTCGGAGAGGAGGCGGGCGGCGGCGGTTTCGATGCGGCGCTGGATCTGGTCGTACGTGCGCCGCCCCCGCAGCATCTCCAGCAACTCCTGCACCCACACGCTGGCCAGCGACCCCGCGAGGTCGATCTGCTCCTCGCCGGCCTCCTCCAGGGTGAGCCCGTCGGCGGAGACGCGCAGCAGCAGCCCCGTCATGCGGTCGCCGAAGGGGGTCTGCACCTCGGCCATGATCAGCGAGCGGATGAGCGCGTCGGCCAGCTCGGGCTCGCGCATGAGCCCCCTGGTGGCCCGCATGAGCACGTCGACCGCGCGGCTCGCCGGGGTGGCGGCGCTCGGCGGGCGGCGCTCGATGCTGCTCTCCAGCAGGTCGAGCTCCTCGCCGACGACGGCCACGACGAGGTCCATCTTGGAGGGGAAGTAGCGGTAGAGCGTGCCAAGCGCCACGCCCGCGCGTTCGGCCACCGTGCGCATCTGCATGGCCTCGACGCCGCCTCGCGAGGCCAGCGCCGCCGCGGCCTGGACGATGCGCTTGCGGCGTTGGTGCTGGCTGCGCGTGCGTACGCTGTGCCCGCCCGGGGCGGAAGGGTTTTCCATGGTGCCCTCGGAGTCGCTGGGGGGCGCTGCGATGGTGGCCTGCGTAGAACGCATGAGAACACGTTATCTGATTTTGTGACGGCACGGCTTGTTACTCGTGAGTCACAAACCGGCCCTATCGGCCCATGTCTACGGCGTTACACGGACATATCCCGCCATATCTCAGAGGGCCTCCGCTGGACACTCATTAGAATCTGTTCTAGTTTGCGAGTCAGCGAACCTAGCGCTTGCTGGAGGAGCGATGACCGCGGACACGCTCGCCTCCCTGCTGACCGCACGCGCCGGCGACGACCGCCCTGGGCTGGTGTTCGAGGACAGGGTGTGGACGTGGCGCGAACACGTCGCCGCCTGCCGCGCCGCCGCGGCCCGCCTGTCCGCGCACGGCCCGGGCACGCATGTCGGTGTGCTCAGCGAGAACGTTCCCGACCTGGTCTTCCTCATCGGCGGCGCGGCGCTGGCCGGGCATGTGGTGGTCGCGCTCAACCCCACCAGGGCGGCCCCTGAGCTGGTACGTGACGCCCGCGCCACCGACGTGACCCTGCTCTTGGCCGATGCTCCTTTCGGAGCCCTCGCTGACGAGGTCGCGGGTGCGTTGGGGCTGGCGGCCAAGCCTCTCGCCCCTGACACGCCCGCGGTCTCCCCGCCCGCAGACGAAAACCGGGCCGAGCGCGAGAGCCCCAGCCAGGCCGAGCCGCCGGCTCCACGCGCCGGCGCGTCCCTGTCCGCGGCCCACGACCTCGCCGAGCCGGCGGGCGGCGATCTCGTCATGCTGATCTTCACGTCGGGCACCTCGGGACGCCCCCGCGCCGTACGCATCACCCAGCGCAAGCTCGCCGTCCCCGGCCTCAGCCTGGCCGCGATGCTCACCGCAGACGACGCCGTCTACTGCGCGATGCCGCTGTTCCACTCGGGTGCGCTCATGGCCGCCTACGCCCCGGCCGTCGCGTCGGGGGCCCGGCTGGTGCTGCGGCGCCGTTTCTCGGCCTCGGGCCTGCTCCCCGACATCAGGCGGTACGGCGTCACGTACCTCCACTACGTCGGCAAGGCCCTGTCGTACGTGCTGGCCACCCCCGAGCGCCCGGACGACGCCGGCAACCCGCTGCGGATCGCCTTCGGCAACGAGGGCAGCGCGGTCGCGACCAGGCGGTTCGGGGAGCGGTTCGGCTGCCGGGTGATCGACGCCTTCGGATCGACGGAGACGGCGATCTCGCTCACCCCCGACCCCGGCGGGCCGCCCGGCTGCCTCGGCCGCCTGCCGGAGGGCGTACGGATCCTCGACCCGACCACGGGCCGCCCCTGCCCGCCCGCGCACATAGCGAACGGCCGCCTGCTCAACCCGGATGAGGCGATCGGCGAGCTGGTCAACACGGCCGGGCTCGGGTTGTTCGACGGCTACTACAACGACCCCGAGGCGGACGCCGAAAGGATCAGGGACGGCGCGTTCTGGTCGGGCGACCTGGTTTACGCCGACGGGCAGGGCCATGTCTTCTTCGCCGACCGGGGCACGGAACGGCTGCGCGTGGACGGCGAGAACCTCGCCGTCACGCCCATCGAGGCGGCGTTACGCGAGTTCGGCGGGGTGGTGGAGGCGGCGGTCTACCCGGTGCCGGACGCAGCGGCCGGCGACCAGGTGATGGCGGCGCTCGTGCTGGAGCGCGCCTTCGACCCCGAGGCGTTCGCGGCCTTCCTCGCCGGGCGCGCCGACCTCGGTGCGAAGGCGCTGCCCCGGTACGTCCGCATCGCCCGCGAGCTGCCGCAGACCCCCTCGCACAAGGTCATCAAGCGGCACCTGGCCCGCGAGGCGTGGCGCACCGCCGACCCCGTCTGGTGGCGCACCCGGGACGGGTTCAGGCGGCTCACCGACGCGGACGTCAAGGACATCGAGGAGGACTTCGTACGGCACGGCAGGCGACACCTCTTGGAGATGTAGACGTGGATTTCAACCTGGACGAGACCCAGCGGGAGCTGCAGCGGCTCGCCGCCGAGGTGCTGGCGAAGGATGCGGACGAGGAGCGGCTGTCCCAGGCCGGCCTGCTCAGCCTGTGCGTGCCGGAGGAGGCGGGCGGTGCGGGGCTCGGCCCTGTGGAGATGGCCGTGGTGCTGCGCGAGGTCGGCGCCCGCGCGGCGGCGCTGCCCGCACTGCCGCTGCTCGCCGCCCAGCTCATCCTGGCCCGCCACGGCGCACGAGACCTGCAGCGGCCGCCGGGCGCCCGGCTCACCCTCGCCGTACGCGAACCGGGCGCGCCGCTGAACGCCCCGCCCCGCACCACCGCCGTGCGGGCCCAGGGCGGCTGGACGGTGACCGGGCGCAAGACGCAGGTGCCGTATCCGGACGGCGCCGCGGTGCTGGTGACGGCGGACGAGGGGCTGTTCCTGGCCGAGAGCCCGGCGGGCACGCCCGAACACACCTCGACCGGCGAGCCGGCCGCCACGATCACGCTGGACGCGGCCCCCGCCGAGCGGATCGCCGGCCCGAGGCGGCCGAAGACGCGGTACACGTGTTCACGGCGGCCGTCGCCGCCCAGGCGAGCGGAGTGCTCGCGGGCGCGCTCGAGCTGACGACCGGCCACATCAAGCAGCGCAGGCAGTTCGGGCGGGCGCTGGCCGAGTTCCAGGCGGTGACGATGCAGATCGCCGACGTCTACATCGCCGGCCGGGCGCTCGACGTGGCCATGTGGTCGGCGGCCTGGCGGCTGTCGGAGGGGCTGCCGGCCGGGCAGGACCTGGCGCTGGCGGCGTACCACGTGGGCGAGTCTGTCAGGGCGCTCTACACCTGCCAGCACCTGCACGGCGGGCTCGGCCTCGACGTCACCTACCCGCTGCACCGCTACTTCGCCCAGGCGGGGCACCTGTCCCATCTGCTCGGCGGCGCGGACGCCCAGCTCGACCTGATCGGAGCGCTCGTCTGATGTACATCGACCTGACACCCGAGCAGCGCAGGCTCCGCGACGAGCTGCGCGAGTACTTCGGCTCCTGCCTGACCGCCGAGGACCGGGCCGAGATCGCCGACGATCCGTTCGGCGAGGCGTACATGGAGCACTGCCGCCGCCTCGGCAGGGACGGCAAGCTCGGCATCGGCTGGCCCAAGGAGTACGGCGGAGGCGGCTACGGCCCCCTGGAGCAGCAGATCTTCGCCAACGAGATCGCCCGCGCCGGAGTGCCGTACCCGATCATCACCGTGCAGACGGTGGGCCCCACGCTCATGCAGTACGGCACCGAGCGGCAGAAGGACTTCTTCCTGCCCCGCATCCTGGCCGGCGAGTGCCACTTCGCGATCGGCTACAGCGAGCCGGAGGCGGGCACCGACCTGGCCGCGCTGCGCACGACGGCGGTGCTGGACGGCGACCACTACGTCGTCAACGGCCAGAAGATCTTCACGAGCGGCGCGCACTACGCCCAGTACATCTGGCTCGCGGCCCGCACCAACCCCGAGGCCAAGCGGCACAAGGGCATCACGATGATGATCGTCGACACGACCGATCCCGGCTTCTCGTGGACGCCGATCGTGACCATGGACGGCCGCCACCACACCAACGCCACCTACTACTCCGACGTCCGCGTCCCCGTGGACATGGTCGTGGGCGAGGTGGACCGCGGCTGGGATCTCATCGTCAACCAGCTCAACCACGAGCGCGTCACGCTCGGCCCGGCGGGCAACCTCGGCCAGGTCTACGACCGGTTCCGCGCCTGGGCCCGGCGTACGGGGCTGGACGCCGAGCCGGGCGTGCGGCGGGCGCTGGCCGCCGTGTGGGCCGCGTTCCGTACCAACGAGCTGCTGAACTGGCAGGTCGCGGCCAACATGGACCTGGGCTGGCTGGGCGCGCCCGACGCGTCCGCCACCAAGATCTACGCCTCCGAGCGCATGCAGGAGGCGGGCAGGATCGTCGGCGACGTCCTGGCGAGGTACGGCGACCCCGCCGACCCCGAGACCGCCGAGCTGATCGAGCGCATCGACAACGCCGCCAAGGGTGCGGTGGTGCTGACGTTCGGCGGCGGCGTGAACGAAGTGCAGCGCGAGCTGATCGCCATGCTCGGCCTGAGCCTGCCGAGGCCGCCCCGATGAGCGGCGCCCCGATGAGCGGCGCCCCGATGAGCGGCGCAGGGCTCGTCCTGAGCGACGCGGAGCTGCACGAGCTGGCCGCCAAGCAGACGGCTCTGGGGGAGGTGCGCGGCGCACCCGCCGACGACCCCGTCAACGTCCCCATGATCCGCCACTGGCTGGCCGCCATGGGCGACGCCAACCCCGTCTACCTCGAACGCGGCCTGGCACCGCCCGCCATGGCCCAGGTGTGGACGATGCGCGGCCCTGGTGCGGGCAAGGAGCGCTCACCGGTGGACGACCTGCTGGCCGCGCTCGACCGCAGCGGCTACACGGGCGTGGTGGCGACGAACTGCGAGCAGACCTACCACCGGTACGCGCGGGTGGGGGAGCGGCTGACCCCCGCCACCCGGCTGGCGGGGCTGGCCGGGCCCAAGCGCACCGCCCTGGGCGTCGGCTACTTCGCCACCTGGAACGTCACCTGGTACACCGACGAGGACGAACCGGTCGCCACGATGATGTTCCGCGTGCTCAAGTTCCGCCCCGAGCCCGAGAAGGAGCGGGCGCCGTACCCACTGCGGCCGGCCGTCAGCGACGACACCGCGTTCTTCTGGGACGGCGCCAAGCAGAAAGAGCTGCGCATCCAGGCGTGCGCCGACTGCGGTGAGCTGCGCCACCCGCCAGGTCCGCTGTGCCGGCGCTGCCGCTCGGCCAACCGGGGCTACACGGTGGCGAGCGGCGAGGGCGTGCTGTTCAGCTACGTCGTGCACCACCATCCGCCGGTGCCGGGGCGCGAGACGCCGTTCGTGGTGGGGGTGGTCGAGCTGCCGGAAGGCGTACGGGTCGTGGGCGACATCGTCGGCTGCGCGCCCGGTGACGTGGAGGTCGGGATGCGGTTACGGGTGCGGTTCGACGCGATGGACGCCGAACTCGTCCTGCCGAGATGGGAGCCCGCATGATCGGCACGGAGCTGCCCGAGCTGACCATCGAGCTGACGCCGACCATGGTGATCTCGACGGCGCTGGCCACCAGGGACTTCACGCCCGTGCACCATGACCCGGAGCTGGCCCGCGCTCAGGGCTCGAAGGACATCTTCCTCAACATCCTCACCACGATGGGGCTGGTGCAGCGGTACGTCACCGACTGGGCCGGGCCCGGCGCGGTGATCAGGTCGATCGACGTGCGGCTCGGCGTGCCCGCGTACGCGGGGGACCGGCTCACCTTCACCGGCACGGTCGTGCAGGGCGCGGACGGCGAGCCGGCGGTGCGCGTGCGCGGCCGGGTCAGCCTCGGCGACCACGCCACCGCGACCGTCCGCCTCACACCGGGAGCGTCAGGCCCGGGAGCGTCAGGTCCCGGAGCGTCAGGTCCGGGAGCGTCAGGTCCGGGAGCGTCAGGTCCGGGAGCGCCAGGGGAGGCGCGGTGAACGCCGCGATCGCGGGCATCGGCGCCACCGAGTTCAGCAAGCGGTCAGGACGCTCCGAGCTGCGCCTCGCCGCCGAGGCCGTGCTCGCGGCGCTGGACGACGCGGGTCTGTCGCCCGCCGACGTGGACGGCCTGGTCACCTTCACCCAGGACACCAACCAGGAGATCGCCGTGGCCAGGGAGACCGGCATCGGCGAGCTGACCTTCTTCTCCCGCGTCGAGTACGGCGGCGGCGCGGCCTGCGGCACGGTCGCGCACGCGGCCATGGCGGTGGCGACCGGCATGGCGAGCACGGTGGTCTGCTACCGGGCGTTCAACGAGCGCTCTGGCCGCCGCTTCGGGCAGCCGAACTCCGGCCTGACCGGGCAGCCCACCTCGCAGGGGCTGGAGATGAGCTGGCACGTCCCGTACGGGCTGATGACGCCCGCCGCCTGGGTCGCCATGTTCGCCCGCCGCTACATGCACGTGTACGGCGCCACCTCCGAGGACTTCGGCCGGGTGGCGGTGGCCATGCGCCGCCACGCCGCCACGAACCCGGCCGCCTGGTTCCACGGCCGGCCGATCACATTGGAGGAGCACCAGGCGTCCCGGTGGATCGTGGAGCCGCTGCACCTGCTCGACTGCTGCCAGGAGAGCGACGGCGCGGTGGCCCTGGTCGTCACCTCGGCCGAGCGCGCCCGCGACCTGCGCAGGTCGCCCGTGCTGATCGCCGCCGCCGCGCAGGGGGCCGGGGCCGGGCAGATGATGATGACGAGCTACTACCGCGATGACATGACCGGCCTGCCGGAGATGTCCGTCGTCGGCCGGCAGCTCTGGGAGAAGTCGGGGCTGTCGCCCGCCGACATCCAGACGGCCATCCTGTACGACCACTTCACCCCGTTCGTGCTGACCCAGCTCGAGGAGCTGGGCTTCTGCGGGCGCGGCGAGGCCCCGGGCTTCGTCCGGGACGAGGGCATCGAGCTGGACGGCCGCCTGCCGGTCAACCCGCACGGCGGGCAGCTCGGGGAGGCGTACATCCACGGCATGAACGGCATCGCCGAGGCCGTCCGCCAGATCAGGGGAACCGCGGCCAACCAGATCCCGGACGTCTCCAACGTCCTGGTGACGGCCGGGACCGGGGTGCCGACCAGCGGGCTGATCCTGACCGCCGGCTGAAGACCCTCCCCGAGGGTTCGGGGAAGGTCAGGGGCCGAGGACGCTCGGCATCGAGAAGAAGACGATCATCGCGATCGCCACGCAGAGCAGAAACCCGGCCGCTTCCCACACCCAGTCGTAGTGGCGGTCCTTACGGCGGCGCTGCTTCGGCGGGCGGCGGGTCACCTCGGGGCGGCGCTTGGGGACGGGACGCGCCCGGACCGGGCGCGGCGCGATCGGCGACGTCTCCTGCCAGCCCGCCTCGAACACGAGCTCACGGACGGCCCGCGCCCCCGCCTCACGCGGAGTCTCCCGCACCACCCGCTGCTCCGCCCCACGCGTGCCCTGGGAGCCTTCCGCCCTGGTCAGGGAGCCTTCCGCTCCGGTCAGGGAGGTTTCCGTCCCGGTCAGGGAGCCTTCCGCCCTGGTCAGGGAGCCTTCCGACCCGGCCTGCGGTCCAGGCTCCGGCGCGGACAGGCGCTCAGGGAGCCGGTAGACGGGCTCTTTCGCGGGCTTGCCGCGCCCCTCGCGCCCGGCGGCCTTCCTTCCGGACCCGCGGCGCACCGACTTGCCCGGCTGCTCAGCAGGCCGGGTGTGCGGCCGGAACAGCGGTGCGGCCGGCTCGCGGACCGTCTCCGGCGTCCGCACCGCGCCGAGCGGCGTCTCCGGCAGGCGGAGGAACTCCTCGGGGGTGGGCCGCGGCTCCATCGGCGGCCGCTGCCGGTCGGACCGCTTCGGCCGGGGGACCGGCCGGGCCGGACCGTTGTGCACGAGCACATCGCCCGTCATGTACGGATCGGGCGCGTCCTTCGGCAGGATCACGTCACCGGTCATGAACGGGTCGGTCGCGCTGGGCGGCGGCTCGGCCAGGTAGAACGGCCGCTCGACCGGCTTGCTCGCCCTGTCCGCCGCCCTGTCCGCCGCCCTGTCCGTCCCTCTGCCCGTCGTCTTGCCGGCCGCCCTGTCCGGCGCTCTGTCCGGCGCTCTGTCCGTCGTCTTGCCGGCCGCCTTGTCCGACCAGGCCAGCACGTCGCCGACGTCGCGCGGATCGCGGGCCGACCCCTGCTCGCCGAACGGAAGCCCGGTGCGCGGATCCCTGAACGCCCGGGTGGAGCCGAGCGGGTCGCGCAGCGGCAGATCGGGGTCGAGGATGTCGCCCGGCGGCCTGAGCGGGTCGCGCAGCTTGGGCATCGGGGCCGTGGTGGCGTCGTGCTCGGGCCTGCGCGACGAGGCGGGCGGCGTCAGCAGCTCGGCGGGGAAGATCACGGTGCTGGTCGCCGGGTCGGCCTCGGCCAGCGGCTGCGGCCAGACCGGCGGGCTGGGCCAGCGCGGCTTGGTGAACAGCGGGCCGGGCGCGGCCGGGCGCGAGCCGGCGAAGTGGATGCGCAGCGCACCGGGCGGCTGCGGCCACGGCAGGCGGCCGAGCACGTCGGGCAGCGGCGCGACCCGCAGCGCGCCGTAGACGTCGGCGACCGGCGTGGGCAGGCGTCCTCCGGTCGAGGCCAGCGCCGTGCTCAGCGCCTGGCGGAACTGCTGTCCCGCCGCGATCGTCAGCTCCTCGGCGGTGTCGGGCGCGACGTCGAGCACCCAGGCCAGCTCGTCCTTGCTCAGCCCGCACACCGCGCACAGCACCAGCACCTCGCGCTGGTGCGGGCGCAGCTCGCGCAGGGAGCGCTCGACGAGCGCCGTGGCCGGGTCGATGAACGGATCGACGGCAGGGGGCGAGTAGACGATGTCCCTGCGGTGGATCTCGCGGCGCGCGAACGCGTACAGCGCGGCGCGCGGCGGCGCGGTGTCCGGGACTCCGTTGAGCACGGCCGCCAGGACGTCGGACGCCGCGCCGAGGTCGCCGAGCTGGTCGGCGCAGTACGCGAACAGCCCGGCGGCGTGGCGGTCGTATAGCTCTGCGATCAGTTCTGCGCGCCGGCGCTGATCGGTGAGCGGCTGAGACACGGGCCGGTCCTCTTGTGGATGCGAACGCTGGGGGGAGTGGTGCGCGTCGGGAGGTTGTGAGCTGATGCGTCAGGATTCGTGAGGGTAATCATGCCAACTGGCGTGGTCCGGCGCACTACCAGATAAAGAATTCATGCGAATCTCCACCCCAGAAGGCCGCATTCGGTAACGCGTCAACTGAAGCGTTTAAGGAAATCCCGAGGGGACACATCGGGAAGTATCGCCGTAGTCTGTGGGTTCAGGAGATCATGCGGCGGTCGTGGCACGGGGGCTGCGGCGCTGCCACCGAAAGCCCGAAGCGAGAGTTCGCGCGTGATCACATTCGAGTCTGTCACCAAGCGCTATCCAGACGGCACCGTCGCCGTCGATCATCTCGACCTTGAGGCGCCCACGGGCGAGATCACCGTACTCGTCGGCCCGTCGGGCTGCGGAAAGACCACCTCGCTCCGGATGATCAACCGGATGATCGACGCCTCGGAGGGCCGCATCCTCCTCGACGGCGTCCCCGTCCAGGGCATCGACCCGCCAACGCTGCGGCGCGGCATCGGCTACGTCATCCAGCAGGCCGGTCTCTTCCCGCACAGGAAGATCGTCGACAACATCGCCACCGTCCCCTACCTGCTCGGCTGGGACCGCAAGAAGGCCCGGTCGCGGGCCATGGAGCTGCTCGAACGCGTCGGGCTCGACGCAGCGCTCGGCCAGCGCTACCCGTTCCAGCTCTCCGGCGGCCAGCAGCAGCGCGTGGGCGTGGCCAGGGCGCTGGCGGCCGACCCGCCGGTGCTGCTCATGGACGAGCCGTTCAGCGCCGTCGACCCGATCGTCCGCACGAGCCTGCAGGACGAGCTGCTGCGGCTGCAGAGCGAGCTGAACAAGACGATCGTGTTCGTCACGCACGACATCGACGAGGCCATCAAGCTCGGCGACCGGGTGGCGGTGATGCGGGTGGGCGGCAAGCTGGCCCAGCTCGCCGACCCTAAGACGCTGCTCGCCCAGCCCGCCGACGACTTCGTGCAGGAGTTCCTGGGGCGCGACCGGGGCATCAGGCGGCTGCAGTTCGTCTCCACGGAGGGGCTGCGGCTGCGTACGGACCTGACCGTGCCTGAGGGGTCCTCGGCCGTCTCCCCGAGCCGTGGGTGCTGGTCGTGACCGGCGACGGCCGGCCGGTGGGCTGGCGCACCGGCGAGCCGGGCGGGAAGCTGGAGCCGTACGGCGCCTACCGCCACGGCCGCGACAGCATGCGGGCCGCGCTCGACGCCGCGCTGCTGTCGCCGTCCGGCAACGCGGTGGCGCTCGGCGAGGACGGCAAGGTCGTGGGCGTGGCCAGCCGGCAGGCCCTCGACGAGGCGCTGGCGGAGGCCGCAGATGGGTGACGGCCCTCCCTCGCTATGGGAGTGGATCGGGCGTAACTGGGACACCGGACGGGTCGACAGCATCCGCAACCTGCTGACCGACCACCTCGTGATGTCGTTCATGCCGATCCTGCTCGCGCTGATCGTGTCGGTGCCGCTCGGCCTGGCCTGCGCGCGCTGGCGCTGGCTCTATCAGCCCACGTCAGGGCTGATGAACGTGGTGTACGCGCTGCCGTCGCTGCCGGTCTTCATGCTGCTGATCTCGGTGACCGGCCTGTCGCAGACCACGGTGATCATCCCGCTGGCCTTCTACGGCACGGCGGTGCTGCTCCCGGCCGTGGTCGACGGGCTCGACTCGGTGCCCGACCACGTACGCCAGTCGGCGATCGCCATGGGCTACACCCCGCTGCGCCGGCTGCTCGCGGTCGAGCTGCCGATCGCCATCCCGGTGGTGCTGGCCGGGCTGCGGGTGGTCGCGGTCTCCAGCATCAGCCTGGTCAGCGTGGGCGCGCTGATCGGGCAGGGCGGGCTCGGCGGGCTGTTCACCCGCGCCTACCAGAACCCGTTCATGCCGCCGGTGATCGTCGGCATCGTGCTCATCGTGGCGCTCGCGCTGGTCGCCGACGGTCTGCTCGTCCTGGCGCAGCGGCTGCTGACCCCGTGGGTGCGCGCGCGGAAGGGGGCGGCGCCGTGAACTGGCTGACCTCGTTCATCGGCTGGCTCGCCGAGTTCTTCGGCAACCCCGACAACTGGTCGGGCACCGGCGGCATCCCCGCCCGCCTGCTCGAACACCTGGAGTTCTCGGCGCTTGCGCTGGTGCTCGCGGCGCTGATCGCGGTGCCGCTCGGCCTGCTCATCGGTCACACCGGGCGGGGTGCGCTGCTGGTCGTCGTCTCGGCGAACCTGGCCAGGGCGCTGCCCACGCTGGGGCTGCTGGTGATGTTCGTGCTGCTGCTCGGCACCAGCTCGATCTGGCCGGTGATCATCCCGCTGGTGCTGCTGTCGGTGCCGCCGATCCTCGTCAACACCTTCGAGGGGATCAGGGGCGTCGATCCCGAGCTGCGCGACGCCGCGTACGGGATGGGGCTGCGCGGCGGGCAGGTGCTCGGACGGGTGCTGGTGCCGGTGGCGCTGCCGCTGATCCTGCTGGGCTGCCGCCTGTCGGCCATCCAGGTCGTGGCCACCACCACGGTCGCCGCCTATACGGGGCTCGGCGGGCTCGGCCGCTACGTCATCGACGGTTTCGCGACCAAGGATTACGCGAGCGTCGTCGGTGGTTCCGTACTGATTGTGCTGTTCGCGCTCGTCGTGCAGGCTCTGTTCGCCCTCGCCCAGAGGGTGGCGGTCTCTCCGGGGGTGAGCCGGCGCCTCAAGGTTCGCTAGGTTTTGCTGTATAACCTCCCGCTAAGAAGGGAAAAGTCATGAGACGCACGTACGGCATCGCGGGGGTCCTCCTGTCGGCGATGCTCGCACTGGCCGCCTGCGGTGGGGGTGGATCCACCGGGAGCAACCCGCTCGAGACGACGAGCGCGGCACCCTCCGGCTCGGCTTCCGGTGCGGGAGGCAAGGCGATCATCGGCTCCTTCGACTTCGACGAGAGCGTGCTGCTCGCCTCCATCTACGCCCAGGCTCTGGAGGCCAAGGGCGTGCAGGTGGAGGAGAAGCCCCGCATCGGCAGCCGTGAAGTCGTCTTCGACCAGGTCAAGAGCGGCGGCCTGACGATCGTCCCCGAGTACAACGGCAACCTGCTCGCCTACATCGACGTCAAGGACACCTCGGTGACCACCGAGGAGGTGGACGCGGCGCTCAAGCAGAAGCTGCCGCCCGAGCTGGAGGTGCTCGACTCCTCGCCCGCCGAGGACAAGGACAGCCTGTCGGTCACCAAGGAGACCCAGGACAAGCAGGGTCTCAAGACCATCGAGGACCTCGCCAAGGTCTCGAAGGACATGGTGCTGGGGGCTCCGCCCGAGTTCAAAAAGCGCTGGGAGACCCGCTTCAAGGAGGTCTACGGGCTGGAGTTCAAGGAGTGGAAGCCCACGGGCCCCACCACGGCCGACGCGCTCAAGGACGGCTCGATCCAGGTCGGCAACGTCTTCACCACCGACCCCAAGATGACGACCAACAATCTGGTAGCGCTCGAGGACACCAAGAACGTCTTCGCCGCCCAGAACGTGATCCCGCTGCTGCACAAGGCGTCCGCCGACGACACCGTCAGGACCACGCTCAACGGCATCTCGGCCAAGCTCACCACCGACGCGCTGCTGCAGATGATGCAGAAGATCTCCGTCAACAAGGACGAGCCCGCTACTGTTGCCAAGGAATGGCTGACCAGCAACGGCCTCGTCTGAGCGCCGCCATCCGCGCCGAGGGCCTCCGCCCGTGCGGAGGCCCGGCCGTGGCGTGCCGCCCTTACGGCCACCGGAGCCCTTCCGGCCGGGGAAACGCGTTCGACCTGTGGAGCCCGTCGCGGTGACCGAGCTGTTCACCGAGGCGATGGCCCAGCTCGCGGCCGGCGTGGCGGTGGTGACCGCCCGCGAGGGGCGCGACGACATCGGCACCACCGTCTCGACGCTGATGTCCGTCTCGCTGGAGCCGCCGCTGGTGCTGGTGAGCCTGGCCGGCAAGGGCTACCTCAACGAGGTGCTGCTCCGGCAGGGCCGCTGGGCCGCCTCCCTGCTGTCGTCCGATCAGACGGCCGTCGCCAGCCGCTTCGCCGCCGCGGGACGGCCGAGCGCCCGCCTGCTCGTCGCCGGCACCCCGCACCACCGGGGGCCGCACACGGAGGCGCTGGTGATCGAGGGCGGGGTGGCCGCCATCGAGGCCGAGACCACCAAGGTCGTCGTGGCCGGCGACCACACGATCTTCATCGCGGCCGTGCTCGCCGTCGATTACGTCGACGCGCGCCGGCAGCCGCTGGTCCGGCTGCGCAGCCGCTACCGCACCATCGCCACCTGAGCCCCGGCCTCAGCGCGCGGGCCCGCCGCCGTTCGTGAGGCGACGTACCGCCTCCGCGCCCTGCCGCCGTTCGTGAGGCGACGGACCGTCTCTGCGCCCTGCCGCCGTTCGTGAGGCGACGTACCGCCTCCGCGCCGCGCCCCGCTGTCCGGTCCGCCGCGAGGTCAGCGGATGCGATACCAGGACGGCAGCAGCAGCGGGCCGCCCGCGGGCAGGCCCAGCTCCGCCGACAGCCGCGCCAGCGGACCCCACGCGTCGAGCCGGATCCTGGCCAGCGCCGCCGCCTTGTCCTCGCTGGACTCGGGGCCGCGCAGCCGTTCGAGCGGGTTGAGCCGGGGATAGGTGCGTACGGGCGCGTCCTCGGCCAGCCCCACCCGCTTCCTGGCCAGCGCCAGCGCGTCCTCAAGCCCGCCGAGCTCGTCCACCAGCCCGTTGGCGTGCGCGTCGGCGCCCGTCCAGACCCGGCCCTTGGCCAGCTCGTGCGTACGCTCGCGGCTGAGGTCGCGGCTCTTGGCGACCTTGTTCACGAAGTCGTCGTAGATGCGGTCGAGCCAGGCGTTCACCCGCTCCCACTGCTCGGGCGAGAAACCCCTGGTGAGGGAGAACATGCCGGCGTTGGCGCCCTCGGCGAGCAGCTCGGAGTTGACCCCGGCCTTCTCCATCAGCTCCGACAGCACCGGCTTGCCGCCGTAGACGCCGATCGAGCCCGTCAGCGTGCCCGGCTGTGCCATGATCACGTCGGCCGCCATCGACACGAAGTAGCCGCCGGAGGCCGCGAAGTCGCCCATCGAGACGATCACCGGCTTGACCTTGCTGGTCAGCGCCACCTCGCGCCAGATCGTGTCGCTGGCGACGTACGAGCCGCCGGGGCTGTCCACCCGGAACACCACGGCCTTGATGTGCTCGTCACGGCGGGCGGCGCGCAGCGAGGCGGAGATCGTGTCGGAGCCCATCGCGCCGCCGCCGCCGAGCGGGCTGCGGCCGCTGCGCCCGGTCTTGATCAGGCCGCTGCCGTGGACGAGCGCGATGCCGTCGGCCATGGGCTGCGGCAGCTTGCGCACGTTGGCGGCCTTGGCGTAGCGGGCCAGGTACAGCAGGTGCGCGTCCTCGCCCGCGGCGCGCTTCAGCTCGTCGTAGACCTCGTCGCGGTAGGCCAGCTCGTCGACCAGCCCCGCCTCCTGCGCCTCCGAGGCGATGAACGGCCCCTGGTCGATCAGCTCGCGCACCTTCTCCGGGTCGAGCCTGCGGCCGTCGGCGATGCCCGCCACGACCGTCTCGGTCAGCGACTCCAGCAGGCGGGCCGCGGACTCGCGGTGCGCGTCCGTCATGCGGTCCTCGGTGAAGGTGTTCATCGCCGTCTTGTACTCGTGGCGCTGGCCCACCTCGTAACCGACGCCGAGCTTGGTCAGCGCGCCCTTCACGAAGCGCTGCTCCATGGCGAGGCCGGTCAGCCCGACGTCGCCGCTCGGCTGGAGGTAGAGGCGCTCGAAGGCGGTGGCGAGGTAGTAGGGGATGGTGCCGCCGCTGAACTCGCCGAACGTCTCGGCGTACGCGACGGTCAGCTTGCCCGCCGCCCGGAACCGGATCACCGCCTGGCGCAGCTCCTGGACCATGGCGAACCCCAGCGGGTTGCCGCCGATCTTCACGACCAGTGCCTTGACCCGTGGGTCCTGGCGGGCCCGCTTGAGCCCGGACAGGACGTCGGCCAGGCGCGGCTTGCGCATGGACAGCACCGCGGCGAGCGGGTCGGCCGGCGGGCCCTCGGTGAGGCCCTCGGTCAGATCGAGCTCCAGCACCAGCGGGGCGGTGCGCCGCTGGCGAAGCTTGCCGACGGTATCGAAGATCGCCTTGCCTGCGTCCATAGAAGCCACCCTAAGCGACACAATTCGAAAAGCACGCCTTTGCCGGAACAGGGGTTCCCGGACGCGCGTGACGGCAGGTCAGCGGCCTCGCATCCGCTCTCAGCGAAAGGTCGGTCATTCAGAGAGGTGATGACGACCTTGCCCGCCGCGCGCCCCTCCTCCAGCTCGCGCATCCTGGCCCGCGCGAGAGAGCGGAAGGTCGCGCCCAGCGTGAAGACGGAGAGCACGACGCTGAACGCGCCGGCGCCATCGATGGGCCGCAAACGCGCATCGGCCGGGCCCGTGGTGCCGGGCCCGGCCGATGACTCGCTACTTCAAGGGATCAGGCGGGGTCAGCGCAGCGCCGCCCAGACGTTGATCCGAGGCGTGGTCACCTGCGCGCCGCCGCTGTCGTACGTGATCGGCTTGCCGGTGCTCTTGAGCGCGTTGAGCAGCGTGTCGGCCGACGACCACGTGTCCTTCTGGCGCAGGAGGGCAAAGGCGCCGGCCACGTGCGGGGCGGCCATGGAGGTGCCGCTGAGGGTCGCGTACGCGTTGCCCGCGATGGCGCCCGTGATGCTCGCGCCCGGCGCGAACACGTCGAGCAGCGTGCCGCGGTTGGAGAAGGAGGCGACCGCGTCCTGCTTGTCGGTGGCGCCGACGGTCACGACGGAGGAGACGCAGGCAGGCCAGGAGACGCCCGCCTGGTTGCCCTCGTTGCCGGCCGCGACCACGGTGGGCACGCCCTTGGCGAGGAGCTTGTCCGCCTCGGCCTTGAAGTCCGCGCCGTCGCCCTCGTCGCAGTTGGAGGTGTACGCGCCGCCGCCGAGGCTGAGGTTGACGGAGGCGATGCGGTACTCGTGGGCCAGCAGCTCGGCGTAGGCCATGCCGGTCAGGATGGAGGAGTCGTAGGCGAGGATGCAGACCGGCTGCCCGTTGCAGTACGGCGAGTCGTCGAAGCGGCTGAACACCTGCACCGCGATGATCTTGGCCTTGGGGGCCACGCCGTCGGCGGGGAAGTCGGCGGTCCGCTGTCCGGCGGCGATGCCGGCGACGTGCGTGCCGTGGTAGCACAGGCCGTACTGCGGCTGCGGCGCGCCGTTCATGCACGCCTCGGTCTCGGCGTTGGCGGCGCCGTCACCGAGCTGGAACTGGCTGCCGCTGGGGCAGAGCGGGCTGGAGCCGTCGGCGGGGTCGGCGGCGGAGAAGCACGCCTGGGCGACGATGCGGTCGCCGAAGGCGGGGTGGTCGTCGTCGATGCCGGTGTCGAGAATGGCGACGGCGCTGCCGTCACCGGTGATGCGGGCGTTGTGCGCCCTGTCGGCCCCGATGAGCGGGACGCTCTCGATCAGGCTGGGCTTGTTCAGCTTGTCCTTGCGGATGGAGACCACGTCGGACTGCTCGGCGATCTTCTCCAGCTCTGCGCGGGTGCCGCGGTAGACGAAGAAGTCGAGCTTGCCGGCGAGCTCTGCGGGCGGCTGCGCCTCGACGTTGCGCCGGTCGCGCTTGACCTGCTCGGCGCTGGACCTGACGGCTTGCACCTTGGCGGGCTGCCGGACGTGCACGATGGCGCGGTGCTCGCCTGCGGCCGTCAGCGCGGGGTCGATTTTGGATTCTGGGTCGGCGTGGGCGGGGGTGGCCACCAGGGCCGCCGATGCGGCTGCTAACGCGATGGCTCCGGCGAACAGAGACGGGAGACGCAAACCGTTCCTCCGGGGTCTCAAGGGAAATTTGTCCACCGAAGTGTATTAATCCGACAACAGATGTCAGAGAGGCGCAAGAGTTCCGTTACCGCTTCTTGTTCTGTCCGACAGCGCGCCGTAGGCATGCGAGCGGGCCGGACCACGAGGGTCCGGCCCGTTGCACCCGCTCAAATCCGGGGATCCCTGCTGGCCTGCGTGGCGGTGGTGGCGCGTTCCAGATCGATTCTGGAGGTGACCACCGGCGTGCCCGCCGCGTCGAACTGGATCGCCCTCCCGGTGTCCCGCAGCCGCTGCAGGTTCTGCGTGACCGTGAACTCCGGGTTGGCCTGCCGCATGATCGCGAACGCCCCCGCGACGTGCGGCGCTGCCATCGAGGTGCCGCTCTTGTTCCCGTACGTGTCGTCCGGCACGGACGAGTTGATGGTCACGCCCGGTGCCAGCAGGTCGAGCAGCGGCCCCCTGTTGGTGAACGTGGCCAGCCGGTCGCTGTCGTCGGTGGCCCCGACGGCGACGGCGGTGGAGATGCAGGCCGGCGAGGCGACCCCGTTGGCGGCCCCGCTGTTGCCCGCCGCGACCACGGGTGCCACGCCCAGGCTCACCAGCAGGTCGAACTCCGGCTTGACGGCCGCGGCGTCCGGGTCGGTGTCGCACGCCTCCGAGTACGCGGTGCTGCCGCCGAGGCTCATGTTCACCGCGGCGACGTTGTGCGTCGTGGCCACCCGCGACACGTACTCGAGCGCCAGCTTCTGGTCGGAGGTGTAGCTGAGGAAGCAGGGCGCGGTGGTGCCCCGCAGCATGCAGGTCAGGGCGTTGTCCACCCGGCTGAACACCTGGATGGGCAGCAGCCGCGCCTCGGGGGCGACGCCGCTGGCGGGCGCGCCGGCGGTCATCCTGCCCGCCGCGATGCCGGCCACGTGGGTGCCGTGCGAGCAGGCGTTCTGCCCGTTGACCAGGCACTGCGCGGTCTCGGCGTCGGCCGCGCCCGGCCCGGTCTGGCTGGGCTGGTTGTTGGGGCAGAGGGAGACCGTGCCGTCGGTGGCGCTGGCGGAGGAGAAACAGGCCTCGTCCACGATGCGCCCGGCGAAGAACGGGTGGTCCCGGTCGATGCCGGTGTCGAGTACGGCGATGGTGGTGCCGGTGCCGTTCCAGCCCGCCTGGTTCGCCCGGTCCGAGCGGATCAGCGCGGTGCTGACGTCGAGAAAGGGCATGCTCAGCTCGTCCTTGTAGACCGAGTGGATGCGGTCGTCCTTCTTGAGCTTGTCGAGCGTGCGCCGGTCGACCTCGGCGACGAAGAAGTTCGCCGAGCCGGTCGCCTCGACGACACGGCTGCCATTGGAGGCCTGCTCCAGGTCGGCGGCGACCGCCTGGACGCTCTGGCCTGGTTTGAGCTGGATGATCGAGCGGACCCGGCTCTTGGCCTGCACCTCGGAGGCCAGCGCGGGGCTGATGATCGGATCGCCCGCGTCGGCGGCATTGGCGTGGAGCGTGGGCGCCGCGTAGAGCACGGCTGATGTCACGACCAGCGTCGTCGCGCCGGCCAGCAGAGACCGTAGCCTCACTTGTTCCTCCCGGAGGCTGGAGCCGTGAAGCGCTTCCGGCTCCCGGCTGGTTACAGCCGCTACCTCCCCGCCTGTGACAAGCGTGATGTCAGGGGCGTATGTGATGCAGACAAACGATGGTGGCTTCTTTACGGCGATTCGGGCGAAGAGCAGAAGGCCGGTGCTCTTCGCCCGGCCTTCTTCCTACATTTAGCTATTTGACGGTTTTCAGGATGCTCTGCGTGGCTTTCTTCAGGGCCTTGGCGGAGGGCTTGCTCTTCATCCGCACCTTCTCCGCCGCCGTCAGCGCCTTGGTGCCGTTCGTGCCGTGCGCCCAGTTGAGCCAGGCCGTGAGCAGCGCGCTGTCCAGCTTCGCCTTGCTGCTTCCGCTCTTGGCCTTCAGCACCCGGTACGCCTTGCCCAGCGACGACGCCTTCGTCAGCTCGGAGAACACCTTGCTCGACTTGGAGATCAGCTTCAGGTAGCAGGTGAGGGTCGCGTCGGTCAGCTTGCCGCTGCTGCGGTGCACCTCGACGGCCCACTCCTTGGCGTCTAGCTTCTTGGCCGCGGTGCCCCGCGTGCACACGGCCGCCGCCTTCGCCGCCGTCGGGCTCGGCGACGCCGTGGCCGTCACGGTCACCGTGACCGTCACCGTGGGCAGCGGCACGGGGCTGGGCGGCGTGGAAGGCTGCGGGTCCGGGTCCGACGGCTGATCGGGCTCCGGCGTGGGGCCGCTGCCGTCGGTCGGGTTCGGCTCCAGCGGGCCGGGCGGCGGCTCGGGCGCCGGGCTCTGCGAGATCGGCGGCTGCGGGGAGGCGCCCGTCAGGGCCGCGGCCAGGTCGAGACGCGGCGTGGTGACCTGCGCGCCGTCCACCTCGTAGGTGTACGGACGGCCGCTGCTCTTCAGCGCCTCGATCAGCTCGGTCATCGGCCGGTCGGGGTACGCCTCGCGCATCAGCGCCAGCGCGCCCGTCACGTGCGGGGTGGACATCGAGGTGCCGCTGTAGGCGATCGTCGCGTCGTCGGGCACCGCCGAGACCACGTCCACGCCCGGCGCGAACAGGTCGAGCAGCGGCCCCCGGTTGGAGAAGTCGGCGATGTGGTCGTCGTTGTCGTTCGCGCCGACCGCCACGGCCGTGGAGACGCAGGCCGGATGCGCCACGCCCGCGTAGTACTCGTTGCCCGCCGCCACCACGGTCGCGATGTTCTTGGCCAGCAGGGCGTCGATCTTCTCCTTGAAGACCGCGCCCTCCTCGACGGTGTCGCAGTTCGTGTCGTACAGCCAGCCGCCCAGGCTCAGGTTGACCGCGGCGATGGGCCGGTCGAGGGTCAGGTTCGCCACGTAGTCGAGGGCCTGGCGCAGCGACGACTCGTACGCAAGCAGGCACGCCGGCTCGCCGCACAGGTCCTCGTCGTCGATCCGGCTGAACACCTGCACCGCCACGATGCCCGCGCCGGGCGCGACACCGCCGGTGCCGGCCGCGATGCCCGCGACGTGCGAGCCGTGGTCGCACATGTTCACCGAGCCCGACAGGCAGGCCGGCGTGGTCGCGGCGGCCGCGTCGCCGTCGAGCTGCTGATTCTGGCCGTTCGGGCACAGCGATCGCACGCCCGCGTCCTCGGTGGCCGAGAAGCACGCCTGGGCGAGGATCCGGCCCTGGAACCACGGGTGGTCCACGTCGATGCCGGTGTCGATGATCACCACGGCCTGGCCGGAGCCGATCCTGCCGCTCTGGTGCACCTGGTCGGCGCCGATCAGCGACAGGTTCGGCGCGACCTCGGCCGGGCTGTAGAGGCGGTCGCGGTGGATGGACGAGACGCGCGGGTCCTCGGCCAGCTTGGCCAGCTCCTCGGCGGTGCCCTCCACGACCATGTACGACTGGTTCTGCGGCTGCAGCACCACGTCCACGCTCTCGGACGCCGCCAGCGTCGCGACGGTGGCGTGCGCGCCCGCGTCGGTCAGCTCGACGATGGCCCGCTCGGTGCCGCCGTCGACGCCTAACCCCTCCTCGATCTTCTCCTCGGGAGCCTTGGGCTCCTGAGGCGCCTGAGAGGTCTCCGGCGCCGGCGTCTCCTCAGCCGGCGGCGCCTGCTCCGGTAACGGCTCAGGCTGCTGCTGCACAGGTGGTGCCTGGGTGACGCCGGGCGTGGGGGCCGGCGTCGGTTCGTCGGCGTACGCCGGGCCCGCGAGCGGCAGCAGGGCCAGCGCGATCGAGCTCACGAACAAGGGGCGGAATCGCACGCGTCCTCCGAGAGGGGATGATCTCGGAGTTTAGGGTGATTTTCCGGGCGGGCACAGGCCCCCGCCGCGCTTTCTCACCGAACTTTCAGCGTGCGTCACTCATTCGTTCAGCTCCGGGCCGGGGTGGGTGAACCACACCGCGCCGAGCGGCGGCACCCGCAGCGTCGTCGAGTACGGCAGGCCGTGCCACGGCTCGCCGTCGGCCTCGACCGCACCGAGGTTGCCCACGCCGCTGCCCCAGTAGTCGTAGGCGTCGGTGTTGATCGTCTCGGTCCAGCGGCCCGCGTACGGCAGGCCCAGCCGGTAGTGCTCGTGCGGCCCGCCGCTGAAGTTCACCACGCACGCCAGCGCGGACCCGTCGCCCGCGTACCGGACGAACGAGAACGTGTTGCCCGAGGCGTCGTCGGCGTCGATCCACCGGAAGCCCTCGGGCTTGGTGTCCTGCTCCCACAGCGCCGGGGTGTCGCGGTAGATCCGGTTGAGGTCGCGTACCAGCCGCTGCACGCCCTGGTGGCCGTCGAACTCCAGCACCCACCAGTCGAGCCCGCGGCTCTCCGACCACTCCGAGCCCTGGCCGAACTCGCCGCCCATGAACAGCAGCTGCTTGCCGGGATGCGCCCACATGAACGCGAGCAGCGCCCGGAGCTGCGCGAACCGCTGCCACTCGTCGCCCGGCATCTTCGCCAGCAGCGAGCCCTTGCCGTGCACGACCTCGTCGTGGGAGAGCGGCAGCACGTAGTTCTCGGAGTAGGCGTACAGCAGCGAGAACGTCATCTGGTGATGGTGGTACTGGCGGAAGATCGGCTCGTGGCGCAGGTATTCGAGCGTGTCGTGCATCCAGCCCATGTTCCACTTGAAGCCGAACCCCAGGCCGCCGAGGTGCACCGGCCGCGAGACCCCAGGCCAGGCCGTCGACTCCTCCGCCACCGTCGAGATGCCGGGCGCCTCGCGGTAGCAGACCGCGTTCATCTCCTTCAGGAACTCGACCGCGTCGAGGTTCTCCCTGCCGCCGAAGACGTTCGGCGTCCACTCGCCCTCGCGCCGCGAGTAGTCGAGGTAGAGCATCGAGGCCACCGCGTCCACCCGCAGGCCGTCGATGTGGAACTCCTTCAGCCAGAACAGCGCGTTGGCCACCAGGAAGTTGCGCACCTCCCTGCGGCCGAAGTCGAAGACGTACGTGCCCCAGTCGGGGTGCTCGCCCCTGGCCGGGTCGGCGTGCTCGTACAGCGGGGTGCCGTCGAAGCGGGCCAGCGCCCAGTCGTCCATCGGGAAGTGCGCGGGCACCCAGTCGAGCAGCACGCCGATGCCGCGCTGGTGCATGACGTCGACGAAGTGGCGGAACTCGTCGGGTGTGCCGAACCTGGCCGTCGGCGCGTAGTAGGAGGTCACCTGGTAGCCCCACGAGCCGCCGAACGGGTGCTCGGCCACCGGCAGCAGCTCCACGTGGGTGAAGCCCATGTCCACGACGTACTCGGAGAGCTGGTCGGCGAGCTCCACGTACGACAGGCCGGGCCGCCACGAGCCCAGGTGCACCTCGTAGACGCTCATCGGCTCTTGCTGCGGCTGCTTCTCGCGCCTGGCGACCATCCAGGCGTCGTCCTGCCAGCTGTAGTCGGACTTGTCGATCACCGAGGCGGTCATCGGCGGCACCTCGGTGCGCCGCGCCATCGGGTCGGCCTTCTCCCGCCACACGCCGTCGGCGCCCAGGATCTGGTACTTGTACCGCTCACCGGCCCCGAGGCCCGGGATGAACAGCTCCCACACGCCGGAACGGCCCAGCGAGCGCATCGGGTAGGCGGTGCCGTCCCAGTGGTTGAAGTCGCCGATCACGCGGATGCCGCGCGCGTTGGGCGCCCAGACGGCGAACGCCGTGCCCTCGACGTCCTCATGCTTCATCACGCGCGCGCCGAGCGCCTCCCACAGCCGTTCGTGCCGGCCCTCGCTGATGAGGTGCAGGTCCACCTCGCCGAGCGTCGGCCAGTGCCGGTACGGGTCGCGCATCTCGTACGGCTCCGCGCCCGGATATTTCACGCTCAACGTGTACGTGGGCACCTTGTCCAGGCCCGGCACCGTCACCTCGAAGACGCCGTGCGCCTGGTGCTTCATGTCGTGGGCAGAGCCGTCCTCCAGCACCACCCGCACGCGCTCGGCGAGCGGGCGCAGCGCGCGGAACACCACCCCGCCGTCTACGGGGTGCGCTCCGAGCACGGAGTGCGGATCGTGGTGCGCGCCGCCTGCGAGGCGGTCGAGCTCTGTCCTCATCGGCATGCTCCCAACCCTGCCCTAAGTTGACCGTTCATCCCAGGCACTGCCCGCTTTCACCCCGACAATCACTGCAAGTGCGGAAAACCGGGGTTGTTCTTGGGTTTAGACAAAAGGTGCACCAGGGATGCTTTCCGGCGATGCGCTCTTAACGGTGGCCGTGAACGCGTCCTCCAAGCCGTCGCCCGGCCGGCTTTCCCGCGGTGCGGAGTCCTCGGACAGCAGGGCCGCCAGCGACCCGGCGTCTTCGGGCAGGACGCTCGCCAGCGCCTCCTCCAGCGGCGTGACCGCGCCCGCGGCGCACTCGCCCGCGTACTCCTCCTCGCCCAGGGCAGCGCGGACGGCCGCGGCGATGCGGTCCACGTCGCCCCGCTCGCCGGCCGGCAGCGGCGCGCCCACCGACTCCCTGAGCGCGGCGGCCCGGCCGAGCAGCCGCGCCGCCTCCCCGTGACGGCCGCCGAGCGCACGCGCGCCGGCCAGGCCCTCAAGGGCCAGCGCCACCGCACGGGGATCGCCGACCTTGCGCGCCATCGCCAGGCCGCGGAGCTGGAGGTCGAGCGCCTTGGCCGCGGCGCCGCGCTGCTCGGCCACGAACCCCAGCTCGGCCAGGATCAGCGCCGCCCCGGGGTCGCCCGCGACGTCATCGACCCAGCCGAGCCAGGCGCGCAACCGCCGCTCGGCCTCGTCCAGCCTGCCCTGCCTGCGCGCGCTCAGCGCCAGCCCCACCTCGGCGAACTCCTCGGCGGGCCGGTTCGACTGCGCCGCCGCGAGCCGCCTGGCCCGCTCGTGGTACTCGTCGGCCCGCGCGTGGTCGCCGGTGAGCAGCGCGACGCGGCCGAGCCGCGACAGCGCGTCCGGCACCGTGCTCCACAGGCCCAGCTCCTCGGCGAAGCGCAGCTGCTCGGCACGCAGCGCCGCCGCGCGTGCGTAGTCGCCGGTGATCTCGGCGAGCGTGCTCGCCGCGCAGCGCGGGCTCCAGGCGTTCGGCCAGCGCGGTGTAGTGGCGCAGGTGCCGCAGCCGCACCTCATCCAGCTCTCCCGCCGCCTCCAGCCGTTCCACGCAGTACGCCGACACCGACTCCAGCAGCCGGTACCGGCCATCCGCCCCGGGGCCCGTCGTCCGGAGGACGAGCGAGCGGTCCACCAGGCGGGCCAGGAGGTCGAGCACGTCGAGGCCCGGTTCCGCGCAGACGTCCTCGGCCGCCTCCAGCGTGCAGCCGTCGGCGTGCACGGCCAGGCGGCGCAGCACCAGCCGTTCCGCGCCGGTCAGCAGCTCCCAGCTCCAGTCGATCATCGCCCGCAGCGTGCGCTGCCTGGCCGGCGCGTCGCGATGCCCGGAGGCGAGCAGCCGGAACCGGTCGTCGAGCCGCTCGGCGAGCTGCCGGGGCGTCAGCGTGCGCATGCGCGTGGCGGCCAGCTCCAGCGCGAGGGGGATGCCGTCCAGCCGCGCGCAGATCTCCACCACGTCGGGATCGGCCTCGCCGCTCGGGCGGGTGCCGAGCGCGGCGCGGGCGGTGAACAACTCGACGGCCGCCTCCAGGTCGAGCGGCGGCACGGCGTACACGGTCTCGCCCTCGATGCGCAGCGGCTCCTGGCCGGTGGCCAGCACGCGCAGCTCCGGCGCGGCCCGCAGCAGCCGCCCGGCCAGCTCGGCGACCTGCTCGATGACGTGCTCGCAGTTGTCCAGCACGAGCAGCGTCGGCCGACCGGCGAGCGCGGCGGGCAGGCGGTCCTGGAGCGCGCCGGGCGCGTCGTCGCGCAGCCCGAGCACGGCGGCGACCGCCTCGGCGACCTCGACAGCTCGACCAGCTCGGGCCCGGGGTCGAGGCCCAGCTCTCCGGCCAGCCGCCTGCGCAGGTCCTGGTAGCCGGCCAGCGCCTCGCCGGGCCGCCCGGCCCCGTACAGGGCGCGGATGTGCGCGGCGCGCAGCCGTTCCCGAAGGGGATGCGCGGCCACCAGGTCGGCCAGCTCGGCGGCCACCAGCGCGTGCTCGCCGAGCCCGAGCCGCGTCTCGGCCAGCTCCTCGTACGCCACCAGCCGCTGCTCGTCCAGCCTGGAGACGGCCGCGAGCGCGAAGGGGGCGCTCGCGAACTCGGCGAAGGCAGGTCCCCGCCACAGGTCGAGCGCCTGACGCAGCAGCGCCGCGCGCTCCTCAAGCCCGGCGGTCCGACGGGCGCGCTGAAGCAGGGAGGCGAACAGCCCGGCGTCCACGGCCTCGGGCTCGGCCAAGAGCGCGTACCCCGGCGGCCGGTACGCCACCAGCTCACGGTCCCCCAGCGCCCGCCGCAGTTGCGACACCTTCACCCGCAGCGCGGCGCCCGCGCGCGTTCCACGAGCAGGGCGTGCGGCCCGACCTGCTGCTGCCGATGCAGGAGATCATGGAGCGCCGCGTGGCGCGCGGCCTGGGGCACGAGGGCCTGTCGGGGCTGGTCGAGGAGCTGGTGGACGAGCCCGCATCGGCGTGACGGCGGCTCACGTGGTGCGCGGGCGGAAGGCGGCCAGCGGGATGGGCAGCCACGTGGGGCGGTTGCGGGCCTCGTACACGACCTCGTAGACCGCCTTGGACAGCTCGAACGCCCGCAGCAGCGCCGCGTCGGCCGGAGTGATCACGCCGCCGCCTTCGGCGTAGCCGTCGAGGAAGGCGGCGCGGTTGCGGTCGGCCCACTCCTGGGCGCGGGGCTCCAGCTTCTCGGCCTCGGAGTGCCCGGCGAGCAGGTGGCGGGCCGCGTAGTCGAACGAGCGCAGCATGCCCGCGACGTCCCGCAGCGGCGAGTAGAGGGCGCGGCGCTCGGCGAGTGGCTGGCCCGGTTCGCCTTCGAAGTCGAGGATCACCCAGTCCGTCGGGGTGCGCATGACCTGCCCCAGATGGAAGTCTCCGTGAACACGTTGCACGGGCACCTCTGTGGTGAGCAGCTCCACCTGGTGGTAGGCGTCCTCAATGACGCTCACATGCTCCCGCAGCTCGGGTACCTCGCCCACGGCCCGGCCCAGCCGGCGCCTGAACCCCTCCGCCATGCGCTTGATCTCGTGGATCTCCACGACGTCCGTGGGGAAGGCGGCGGCCAGCTCGTGGTGCACGCGGGCAGTGGCCATGCCCAGCCGCAGCGCCTCGGCCGCGAAGTCGCCGCCCGCCTCGCCCGCCGGCACCTCGGGCATGGAGGCGTACAGGTCGCGCACGCTGGCCAGCGCGAGGTCCCAGCCGTCGTTGGCGGGTGTGAGGTACTCCTGCATGATCGCGAGTGTGGTGGCGGTGCCGTCGAGATCGGCCTCGATCCACCCGTACGGCTGCGCGATGTGCGGCGCGTTCCTGGCCGCCAGCGCGGTGATGATCTCCAGTTCGGGGTTGACGCCGGGGATGAGCCGGCGGAAGAGCTTGCAGATGTAGGAGTCCCCGTACACCAGCGAGGTGTTGGACTGCTCGGCCCCGAGCACGGAGCTGCGGGGCGAGGTGTCGATGACGTGGTCCGGCACGTGCCGCATGCGCAGGCCGCTGCGGGTCTCACCGGCCGCCATGCCCTCGAGCAGCACGTGCATCAGGTCGCTGTCATGCACCGCGTCGTAGAGGTAGGTGTCGCCCGCGGTGCCGATGAGGGCGTGGCTCAGCCGGTCGGGCAGGTCCGTACGCTCGCCCACCAGAAGCTGGTAGCGGTCACGCGAGCCCTCCTGCCAGACCGCGATCACGAGGTGCCGCAGCCCGGGGAGAGCTCGACGTCCGCCTCGATCGACAGCTCGTCGATCGGGCGCCCCTTGCCGCCGAACCAACGCTGACGGCTGATCCATACGGCAAGGAGCTGATCAAGCACGCCCTACTCCTCCTGGGTGATGGCCGGCGGGAGTGTGAACCAATAGAACCCATGCCCGGGAAGCGTCAAAAGATACGGAAGTTCGCCAATCGCCGGGAATGGTACGCCGCCCATCGTCTCCACCGGTGACACCCCCACGAACCTGCGCAGGTCCAGCTCCACCGGCTGCGGGAAGCGTGACAGGTTGTTCACGCACAGCATCCGGTCGTCGCCCAGCTCGCGGACGAACGCGAGCACGCTGGGGTTGGAGGAGTTCAGCTCCGCGTAGCCGCCGAGCCCGAAGACCGGATGCCGCTTGCGGATCTCGATCATCCGGCGGGTCCAGTGCAGCAGCGAGCCCGCGTTCTTCTGCTGGGCCTCGACGTTGATGGCCTGGTAGCCGTAGATCGGGTCCATGATGACCGGCAGGTAGAGCCGGCCGGGGTCGCAGTCGGAGAAGCCGGCGTTGCGGTCGGGGTCCCACTGCATGGGGGTGCGCACGCCGTCGCGGTCGCCGAGCCAGATGTTGTCGCCCATGCCGATCTCGTCGCCGTAGTAGAGCACGGGGGAGCCGGGCAGCGAGAGCAGCAGCGCGGTGAACAGCTCGATCTGGTTGCGGTCGTTCTCCAGCAGGGGCGCGAGGCGGCGGCGGATGCCGACGTTCGCCCGCATGCGGGGGTCTTTGGCGTACTCGGCGTACATGTAGTCGCGCTCTTCGTCCGTGACCATTTCGAGCGTGAGCTCGTCGTGGTTGCGGAGGAAGATCCCCCATTGGCAATTTTCCGGAATTTTCGGCGTTTGAGCCAAAATTTCGGAAATGGGGAAGCGGGACTCCCTGCGGACGGCCATGAAGATCCGCGGCATCAGCGGGAAATGGAAGGCCATGTGGCACTCGTCCCCGCCGTTGACCGGGTCGCCGAAGTACTCCACCACGTCCGACGGCCACTGGTTGGCCTCGGCGAGCAGGACCCGGTCGGGGTAGAGCCGGTCCACCTCGGCGCGGATGCGCTTGAGGTACTGGTGGGTCTTCGGCAGGTTCTCGCAGTTGGTGCCCTCCTCCTCGAAGAGGTACGGCACCGCGTCCAGCCGGAACCCGTCGATGCCCAGGTCCAGCCAGAACCGCAGGACCTCCAGCATGGCCTCCTGCACGGCCGGGTTCTCGTAGTTGAGGTCCGGCTGGTGGTGGAAGAAGCGGTGCCAGTAGTACTGGCCGCGTACGGGGTCGTAGGTCCAGTTGGACGTCTCGGTGTCGATGAAGATGATCCGGGCGTCCTGGTACTTCTCGTCGGTGTCGGACCAGACGTAGAAGTCGCCGTACGGGCCCTCGGGGTCGTGCCGGGACGCCTGGAACCACGGATGCGCGTCGCTGGTGTGGTTCATGACCAGGTCGGCGATGACCCGCATGCCGCGTTTGTGCGCCTCGTCGACCAGCTTCACGAAGTCCCCGAGGTCGCCGAACTCGGGAAGGATCTTCATGAAATCGGAGATGTCGTAACCACCGTCGCGCAGCGGCGATTCATACAGGGGCAGCAGCCACAGACAGTCCACGCCCAGCCACTGCAGGTAGTCGAGCTTGTTGATGAGTCCCCGGATATCGCCGGTCCCGTCGCCGTTGGAGTCGGAGAAACCCCGGATCAGGACCTCGTAGAAGACCGCGCGCTTGTACCAATGGGGGTCGCGCGGTTTCTCCTCGTCAAAGGTGTTGGGAATAGGTGTGAGGCTCATGAGCCGCCTCGCAGGAGGCTCATGAGGGAGGCGCTTTCACACACGTCGAAGACTCCCCGCTGAATTCGGTTCTTACCGTGGCGCGGCTCTTACGGTGAGAATATGGGCAGGCTGGATGTGGGGGTCGAGGCGTACATAGTTGCTCTGCCGCCAGCGGTACGACTCGCCTGACAACTCGTCGTCGACGACGAACTCGGCGTTCCAGTCGAGGCCGAGCGCAGGCAGGTCGAGATCAACAGTCGCCTCGTGGGTGTGGTGTGGATCGAGGTTGACGACCGCTATGACGACGTCGCCCAGACCGTGCCTTCGTGTGGCCGGGTCATAGGCGCCCGGGAGTCGTTTGGAGAAGCAAACGATGTCCGGTGAGTCGACCCTGTGGAACCGTAGATTACGCAATTCTTGAAGCGCGGGATGCGCTCTTCGGAACAAATTCAGATGAGTGATGAAGGGAGCGAGGGTCCGTCCTTCGCGTTCGGCCGCGGCCCAATCGCGCGGTTTGTACTGATATTTTTCGCTATCTAGGTATTCCTCGCTGCCGGGGCGAACCGGCACGTTTTCGTAGAGTTCGTAACCGGAATAGACGCCCCACGTCGGCGAGGCGAGCGCGGCGAGCACGGCCCTGATCTTGAACGCCGGCACCCCGCCGTGCTGCAGGTATTCATGCAGGATGTCCGGAGTGTTCACAAACAGGTTCGGCCGCAGGTAAGCAGAGGTCTCCTTGGCCAGTTCGGTCAAGTAGCTCTCAACATCCCATTTGCTGTTCTTCCACGTGTAATACGTATAAGACTGGTGAAAACCGGTCTTCGCCAGCGTACGCATCATCGCCGGCCGCGTGAACGCCTCGGAGAGGAAGATCACATCAGGGTCGGTGCGGTGCACATCGGCCAGCAGCCGCTCCCAGAACGACACCGGCTTGGTGTGCGGGTTGTCCACCCGGAAGATCCGCACCCCGTGGTCCATCCAGTGCCGCAGCACCCGCTTGACCTCGTTGTAGATCCCCTCGGGGTCCTTGTCGAAGTTGAGCGGGTAGATGTCCTGGTACTTCTTCGGCGGGTTCTCCGCGTACGCGATCGAGCCGTCGGCCCTGATCGTGAACCACTCGGGATGCTCCTTCACCCACGGGTGGTCGGGCGAGCACTGCAGCGCGAAGTCCAGCGCGATCTCCATGCCCAGCTCCCGCGCACGGGCGACGAACGCGTCGAAGTCCTCGATCGTGCCCAGGTCGGGGTGGACCGCGTCGTGGCCGCCGTCCTCCGAGCCGATCGCCCACGGCGAGCCGGGGTCGTCGGGCTCGGGGCTCAGCGTGTTGTTGCGCCCCTTGCGGAACGTCTTGCCGATCGGATGGATGGGCGGCAGGTAGACGACGTCGAAGCCCATCTTGGCGATCGCGGGCAGCCGCTTGGCGGCCGTCTGGAACGTGCCGGACTTCGACATGCCGTTCTCGCTGACCACGGCGCCTTCCGACCGGGGAAGAACTCGTACCAGGAGCCGTAGAGCGCCCTGCGCCGGTCCACCCTGATCTTGTGCGACTTCGACCTGGTCACCAGCTCGCGGAACGGATGCGCCTCAAGGAGCGCGGCCGTCTCGGGAAGCTGGGCGATCGACAGCCGGGCCCGCGGGTCGAGGTTCTCGTCACGCAGCGTGGCCGAGATCGACAGCAGGGCCGCGCGGTGGCCGCAGGCGCCCTCGCCGGTGCCGTTCTGCCGCTGCCCGCCGTTCTTCACCTCCCCGGCGTTGGGGCAGTCGGCCGGGCGCACGGCCTTGGCCGCCCGCTCGAACAGCCGGGCGCCCTCCTCGCACATGAGGTCCACGTCCATGCCGCGCGGGATCTTGATCTCCGCGTCGTGCAGCCAGGTCGTGATCGGGTCGCTCCACGCCTCGACGCGGAACAGCCAGTCGCCTTCGGCGGGCAGCGAGACCTCGACGCCCCACCGGTCGGTGCCGGGCGCCAGCTCGCGCATCTGTCTCAAACGTCCGCGCTGCCCGTCGGGCGAGGTCAGCACCACGCCCGCCGCGACAGCGTCGTGTCCTTCTCTGAACACGGTCGCCGAGATCTCGAAGGTCTCGCCGGCGACCGCCTTCGCGGGCCACTGCCCGCAGTCGACGACGGGGGAGATGTCCGTGATGGGAATTCGTCCGATCATCGCATTCAGAGGTTTGCGGCGACACTCCCGGTGCCGCCGGAGGCTTTCCCTGGCAGGATCGATCCTTGCATGTGATTTGTGGACAGCAGTGGATAGACCTCCCACGAGTGAGCGCGGGATAGCCCAACAACCTGGAAAGTTGCCCCAATAGTCGCTCTTCATGCTTGTTCCCGGAAGGGGTTTGAAGGGCCTTGATGAGGGTGAAGGACTCAGAGGTCCCTCCTAGCCCGTAGGGTGCAGAAACGTGAGAGCTATCCGCCGGTTTACCGTCCGCACCGTCCTGCCCGCGGAGCTGGCCGCGCTCGGCGAGCTCGTCCACAATCTCCGCTGGTCATGGCACCCGGAGACAATGGACCTCTTCGCGGAGGTCGACGCCGATCTGTGGGAACAGGTCGGCCATGACCCCGTGGCCCTGCTCGGCGCCGTCACCCCGGCCCGGCTCACCGAGCTGGCCGCCGACCGCCGGTTCCTGCGCCGCCTCGCCGACGCGGCGGACGACCTGCGCGAATACATGACCGCTCCACGCTGGTACCAGACGCTGCCCGACAGCGCGCGGGCCATCGCCTACTTCTCGCCGGAGTTCGGCATCGCCGCCGCGCTGCCGCAGTACTCCGGCGGCCTCGGCATCCTCGCCGGCGACCACCTGAAGGCCGCCAGCGACCTGGGCGTGCCCATACTCGCGGTGGGCCTGCTCTACCGCCACGGCTACTTCACCCAGACGCTCTCACCCGAGGGCTGGCAGCTCGAGCACTACCCGTCGCTCGACGCCGGCGGGCTGCCGCTCAGCCTGCTCAAGGAGCCCGACGGCACGCCCGTCAAGATCCGCCTGTCGCTGCCCGACGAGCGCGTCCTGCACGCCCAGGTGTGGGTCGCGCAGGTGGGCCGGGTGCCGCTGCTGCTGCTCGACTCCGACGTGGCCGAGAACGACAACGCGGCCAGGGACGTCACCGACCGGCTCTACGGCGGCGGCACCGACCACAGGCTCATGCAGGAGCTGCTGCTCGGCGTGGGCGGCGTACGCGCGATCCGCGCCTACTGCCGCATCACCGGCCACCCCGAGCCCGAGGTCTTCCACACCAACGAGGGCCACGCCGGCTTCCTCGGGCTCGAACGCATCCGCGAGCTGACCGAGGCCCGCATGTCGTTCGACGAGGCGCTCGAGGCGGTGCGCGCGGGCACCGTGTTCACCACCCACACGCCCGTGCCCGCCGGCATCGACCGCTTCCCGCGCGACATGATCGAGCGGCACTTCGGCGGCGCGAACGCCTGGCCGACCGTGCCCGTCGAACGCATTCTCGCGCTGGGCGCGGAGTCCGATCCGTCCAGGTTCAACATGGCCGTGATGGGCATGCGCCTGGCCCAGCGGGTCAACGGCGTCTCCAAACTCCACGGCGAAGTCAGCCGGGAGATGTTCAAAGATCTCTGGCCCGGTTTTGACGTGGACGAGGTGCCGATCGGCTCGATCACCAACGGCGTCCACGCCCCCACCTGGGTCGGCCGCGAGCTCATGGAGCTGGCCGGGCGCGAGGTGCCCACGCTGGTGGAGCGGGCCCGCGGCTGGGAGGACATCCAGAAGATCCCCGACGAGGAGATCTGGCGGATCCGCGGCCAGTTGCGCAGGCGGCTGGTCGAAGGGGCCCGCGTACGGCTGCGCAAGTCGTGGCGCGAGCGCGGGGCCTCCGACGCCGAGCTGGGCTGGATCGACGACGCGCTCGACCCCGAGGTGCTGACCATCGGGTTCGCGCGGCGGGTGCCGTCGTACAAGCGGCTCACGCTCATGCTGCGCGACCCGGCGCGGCTCAGGGAGCTGCTGCTGCACCCCGACCGCCCGGTGCAGATCGTGATCGCCGGCAAGGCGCACCCCGCCGACGAGGGCGGCAAGAAGCTGATCCAGCAGATCGTCAAATTCGCCGACCAGCCGGAGGTCCGCCACCGGATCGTGTTCCTGCCCGACTACGACATGGCGCTCGGGCAGCTCATGGTGCAGGGCTGCGACGTCTGGCTGAACAACCCGCTGCGCCCGCTGGAGGCGTCCGGCACCTCGGGCATGAAGTCCGCGCTCAACGGCGGGCTCAACCTGTCCATCCGCGACGGCTGGTGGGACGAGTGGTACGACGGCACCAACGGCTGGGCCATCCCCACCGCCGACGGCGTCGCCAACCCCGACCGCCGCGACGAGCTGGAGGCCGCAGCCCTCTACGACCTCATCGAGCACGAGGTGTCCGACCGCTTCTACGACCGCGCCTACGACGGCCTGCCGCGCCGCTGGATGGAGATGGTCAAGCACACGCTGGCCTCGCTCGGCCCGAAGGTGCTCGCCGGGCGCATGCTCCGCGAGTACGTGCTCAACCTCTACAACCCGGCCGCCGCCTCCGCCCGCGCGCTGTCGGCCGACTCCTACGCCCCCGCCAAGGCGTTCGCCGCCTGGCGGGTGCGGGTGACCAGGGCCTGGCCGGGAGTGCGGGTCGAGCACGTCGAGGCGACGGGCGTGGGCGACACGCCGGAGGTCGGAGCCTCGATCGAGCTGCACGCCACGATCGCGCTCGGCGACCTCGATCCCGATGACGTGCAGGTGCAGGCCGCGTACGGGAAGGTCGGGCCGCACGACGAGCTGGAGCGCCCGTCGTATGCGACGCTGTCGGTGCAGTCGGTGGACGACGACCGGCGCGCCCACTACACGGGGAAGGTGCCGCTCGACCGCACCGGCGCGTTCGGCTACACCGTGCGCGTCGTCCCGCACCACCCGCTGCTCGTCACCCCGGCGGAGCTGGGCCTCGTCACCGTGCCCGAGGAACCGACCGGCATGACGAACGGGACATTGCGCTAGGACAGCGGCATTCCCTCGTGCGGCCAACTATGCGGTCAACACGGCATAATCAGGGGGTGGACGACAGCGGGAACGGCCTGCGGGCCGACACTCTGGTGGCCACGGTCCGCGGTGTGCTGCCGTCGCTGACGCCTGCCGCCCAGACCGTCGCCCGCCTCATCCTCGAAGACCCCGCGACGGTGGCCAGGAGCACCATCACCGAGCTCTCCGCCGCCTCCGGCACCAGCGAGGCCACGATCGTGCGCACCGCGCGGCTGCTCGGCTTCTCCGGCTACCCGCAGCTCAGGCTGGCCTTAGCGGCCGCCGCCGCACAGCCCGACCGGCTGGTGCCCGGCGACCTCGCCCCCGACGACCCTTTGTCGGAGGTCATCCACAAGGTGGCGCGGGCCGAGTCGGAGGCGATCAACGACACCGTCGCCCAGCTCACCTCCGAGCGGCTCGGCCTGGTGGTCGACGCCATCGTCGGCGCCCGCAGGATCGACGCCTACGGCGTCAGCGCCTCGGGCCTGGTCGCCGAGGACGTCGCACAGAAGCTGATGCGCATCGGCCTGTCCAGCCACGCCTTCCAGGACGCCCACCTTGCGCTGACCAGCGCCGTGCTGCTGCGTGAAGGTGACGTCGCCATCGGCATCAGCACCTCCGGCGAGACCCCCGACGTGCTGGAGCCGCTGAGCCGGGCCAAGGAGGCGGGGGCCACCACAGTCGCCATCACCAACAACCCCCGCTCCTCGATCGCGGAGCTGGCCGAACACGTGCTGATCTCGGCCGGGCGCGAGACGGAGTTCCGTCCCGGCGCCCTGGCCAGCAGGATCAGCCAGCTCCTCGTCGTCGACTGCCTGTTCGTCGGCGTCGCCCAGCGCACGTTCGACTCCTCTCAAAAGGCGCTCGAAAGCACCAGGCGCGCCGTCACCGAGTTCACCCGGAGAACATCACCCGGACGTCGTCAGCCTTGACGAACATGACGCGGTGGCCGAACTGGATCTGCAGGTACTTGGTCTTGCCGCGCACGACCGTGTGGTCCTCCAGGTTGAAGGTGACCGCCCGGTAGTACTCCGCCGGCGCCACGCCCGCGAGCGTGTACTTCTCGCCCGCCGAGAACGTGTACTGCAGCGGGGTCACCTCCTGGTACGGGATGCCCTCCGGGTACGCCTCCTGCTCGGGGTAGGCCCTGCCGTACACCGGCACGGTCTCCTTGCCCGGCTTCGGGGTGACCACCAGGCCCATGGACGGCACGGCGGTCGGGTTCGATGCCGGGTTGTGGAACCACGCCTTCTGACCCAGGTACCAGATGGCCGTCCAGTCGCCGCGGCGCTCGGCCACGGCGAAGCGCTGGCCGGTGCTGGCGCGGGCGCTGTGGTCGTACACGCTGTAGAGGGACTCGCCGGTCGGGTGCTTGCCGATGTCCTTCACCAGCGGCGCGTCCTCGCGCGGCTCCGTGCGCAGCCACACGGTGCCGGCCGGCAGCGGCGGGCAGTCGGCCTCCGGGTTCTGCCGGTCGCAGCCGTAGAAGTACGGCTTGTTCGTGGCGAAGTCCGGCTTGATCATCACCGCGCCGGAACGCGGGCCGCCCAGGCCGTGCAGCGGCGCGCCCATGAGCTGGAAGTAGTGCGCCCAGTCCCAGAACGGGCCCGGGTCTTCGTGCATGCCCTGCACCGTGGACGGCAGGGTGCCGGGGACGTTGTCGTGGCCGAGGATGTGGGCCCGGTCGAGCGGCACGCCGTGCCTGAGCGCGAGGTAGCGGACCAGGCGGGCCGACGAGCGGTACATCGCCTCGGTGTACCAGGTGCCGCCCTCCGCCAGGAAGCCCTCGTGCTCGATGCCGACGGACTTGGCGTTGATGTACCAGTTGCCCGCCTGCCAGGCGACGTCCTTGGTCTTGATGTGCTGGGCGATGTGGCCGTCGGTGGAGCGGACGGAGTAGTGCCAGCTCGCGCCGTAGGTGGGGTCCTGGTTGAGGCGGATGGAGGGCAGGAAATATCCCTCCATGTCGTGGATGATGATGTATTCGACCTTCTGGCTGGCCGGACGGTTCGCCAGGTCGTAGTGGCCGTAGTCGTCGTTCGGCAGCTGCTCGTACGCGGCCGGGATCCACTCGCACGAGATCGAGGCCGGGCACTCGATGCCGTCAGGACGCACCGGCGGGCGCAGGCCGAGCTTCTCCAGCCACTTCGTGATCGCGTTCAGGCGCGGCACGGCGGGCAGGCGGACCCGCTGGCCGTCGTCCGTCGTCCGCTCGGCCCCCTCCTTGATGATCGAGAAGACCTCGTCGGCGAAGAACTTGGCCGCGCCCGCCTCCTCGGCGCCCGAGTACTTCGCGACCGCGCCGTACCACTGGCCGGGGTCGTCGCTGAGCGGCGCGCCGAGCGACTTCTGGTAGTCGGCGAGCAGCGCCGCGCCGCCGCGGATGTTGGCGGCGGCGTCCGTACGCAGCCGCTCGCGGCTCTCGCCGGTCAGCTGCGCGGCCCGCTCCATGGTGCGCAGCGAGGCCGGCAGCTCCTCGGGTGCGGGCCTGGGCTCGGGGGCGGGCAGCGGACGGCTCTCGTCGCCGCGCGCGTCCTCCTTGCCCGCGTCATGATGGTTGCCTGCGGTGAAGGCGGCGGCGTCGGTCAGGTGCATGGGGCCGAAGCCCGCGTCGACGGACGGCTGTCCGGCGTGCGCGTCCCACCGGGACGCCAGGTAGGAGACGCCCAGCAGCACGCTCTCGGGGACTCCGAACTCCTTCGCCGCCGCCGCGAACGCCTGCTGCCGATCGGCCGGCACCTGCGCCTCCGCCTGGGCGGGGCTCGCCGGCGTTAAGGCCAGCAGGGCGACCAGCGAGGTCGCCAGTAGTCTGCGCATGAACCACTCCTCGGGACTGGGGGGCGCATATCGCGACTCAGCGTCTCAACATTTTCCTTCTCAGGCGAGATCTTTGCGAAGATATTTTTCAGCTCTTAATGCTCTTCGCCGCCACACCGGCCGTCCCTCGGGGTGGGGGGTGAGATGCGTTCGCTGTCGCATCGGCTGTTCCTCGGGGTGGGTGAGATGCGCCTGTCGCCACATTGGCCGTTTCTTGGGGTGGGGTGAGATGCGTTCGCTGCCGCATCGGTCGGGCCGAGGTGGTGGGTGGGAGGCGCTCGCCGCCGGGCTGACGCGCCCCGGGGCGGAGTGGCGTTCGCCCGGGGAGCCGTGCTTCGGAGCCGAGCGCACTCGCCGACGGCCGCACCTCAGCCTCGGCCGACGTGAGGCCGAGGACGCCAGGGGCCGGGCGCGCTCCGGCCGGCGTCGCCGCACCGAAGGCCGGCGGGTCCCTCCGTCACGGGACGAGGACGACCTTGCCTGTGGTGCGGCGGGATTCGAGGGCGGCGTGGGCCTGGGCGGCCTGCTCCAGCGGGAAGGTCTGTACGGCCGGCACGAGCGTGCCATCGGCCGCGGCGGCCAGGGCCCTGGACTCGTACTCGGGCCTCTTCTCCGGATGCTCGTGCAGGAGCTGCAGGGCGCTGGTCGCGGTGAGACCGCGCGCGTACAGCTCCTCGTCCGCAGGCCAGAAGTCCGCACGGGAGGCGTTGCCGATGGTGACGTACCGGCCGCCGTCGGCCAGCAGCCCGAACGCGGCGCGCCCCTTGTCGCCGCCCACCCCGTCGAGCACCGCCGTGACCTTGCGGCCCCCGAGGTGCCCGGCGACCTCCTCGTCCCAGCCCGGCTGGTTGTAGTCGACGGCGAGGTCGGCACCGAGGTCGCGGACGGCGGCCACCTTGGCGGGCCCGCCCGCCGCGCCGACCACGGTGGCGCCGATGCGGCGGGCGTACTGGACGACCAGCCGCCCGATCCCGCCGGCCGCCGACGTCACCAGCACCACGTCGGCGGAGGTCAGCGCGGCCACGTCCAGGAAGTGCATCGTGGTGGCGCCGGTGACGATCATCGCGGCGGCCGTCACGTGGTCCATCCCCTCGGGCAGCGGGTGCAGGGCGGTCACGTCGGCGACGGCCAGCTCGGCGTACCCGCCGGGACGGCCGCCCGAGGTCACCACGTCACGGCCGATCCAGGACGGATCCACGTCCGGGCCGACGGCGTCCACGCGGCCCGCGACCTCGCCGCCGAAGATCGTCGGCAGCTCGGGCAGCGGCGGCATGATCCCTCCGGTCGCCCCGGACCGCATGACGGTCTCGATGAAGTGCACACCGGCCGCCTTCACGGCGATGCGCACCTGGCCGGGGCCGGGCTCGGGGTCGGGGACCACCTCGTAACGCAGGTTCTCGGCGGGACCGAAAGAATGCAGAACGACGGCATGCATGGGGTGCTCCAAGAGAAGACGGATCGGGTTCGCCTTCCGAGCGTGCAACGTCAAGCAAGCTTGAGGTCAACCTTGTGCGGCTCGGGCCGGCATTCGCCCGTCGCCGCTGCGCCGTCCGTCGCCTATCGCCCCGCAGCCCGATGCCGGCGAGCCGGTGACGTCGGGGCTGTCAGTCGACGTCCGGCGCCGCCGGGCCGGTGATGTCGGGGCTGTCAGGCCGCTTCCGTCGCCGGCGAGCCGATGTGAACATCCGCCGCGTGGTCAGGGGGGCGGGTCTGAGTGCCGGCCGGTGCGGTGGAGGCCGCGCCGCCCCGCGGCGGGCGGGCGGCGTACGGTGTGCCACGATGCCATCTCGACCAGGAGTGGGCGCGGGCCCCCGACGGGAGGCCCGCCCGACCGGAAGAGGCTCGTGCGTGACCAGGTGGACCGTCAACTGCTCTCTCCTCTATACCGACCTGCCGCTGCTGGAGCGACCACACGCGGCGGCCGCCGACGGGTTCGGCGCGGTGGAGTTCTGGTGGCCGTGGCCGGTGGCGGTGCCGGAGGATCGCGAGGTGGAGGCGTTCGCCCGCGCGATCGAGGACGCGGGCGTACGCCTGACCGGGCTCAACTTCTTCGCCGGTGACATGGCGGCAGGAGACCGCGGCCTGGTGTCGTGGCCGGGCCGTACGAAGGAGCTGCTCGACAACATCCCGGTCGTGGCCGCCATCGGCGAGCGGCTGGGCTGCCGCGCGTTCAACGCCCTGTACGGCAACCGCATCGACGGCGTCGCCCCGGAGGAGCAGGACGAGCTCGCACTGGAGACGCTGACCGCCTGCGCCGCAGGAGTGCCCGGCACCGTGCTGCTCGAACCGGTCAGCGGCGCGCCCCGCTACCCGCTGCTGACCGCCGCCCACGCGGTGGCCGTGCTCGACCGGCTGGCCGGGGTGCGGAACGCGGGCCTGCTCGCCGACTTCTACCACCTGGCCGTGAACGGCGACGACGTGCCGGCGGCCATCGACCGGTACGCGGGCCGCATCGCGCACGTCCAGATCGCCGACGCGCCGGGCAGGGGCGCGCCGGGCACCGGGGAGCTGCCGTTGCAGCGGTGGCTCGACGCTCTGCACGCCACCGGCTACGACGGGTACGTCGGCCTTGAATACCGGGCGGAGACCGCCGGCGCGTTCGCCTGGCTGCCCACGGAGCAGCGCGGCGGCCACCCCGGCGCAGCGTCCAAGGCGCCGTCCGACACAGCGTCCGACACAGCGTCCGACACAGCGTCCGACACGGGAGGATCATCGCAGTGACCGCCATCGCCTTCATCGGCCTGGGCATCATGGGCAGTCCCATGGCCGTGCACCTGGTCAACGCCGGGCATGACGTGACCGGCTACAACCGCACACCGGCGAAGGCGCGCCCGCTGGCGGAGGCGGGCGGCCGGGTGGCCGAATCGGTCGCGCAGGCCGTGACGAGCGCCGAGGTCGTGGCGATCATGGTGCCGGACTCGCCGGACGTCCAGAACGTGCTGAGAGGCGACGACGGCGTCTTCGCCCACGCCGCGCCCGGCACGCTGATCATCGACTTCTCCACCATCCGCCCCGATGTCACGCGCGAGCTGGCCGAGGAGGCGGGGCGCAGGGGCCTGCGCTACCTCGACGCCCCGGTCTCCGGCGGCGAGGCGGGCGCGCGCAACGCCACCCTGTCGATCATGGTGGGAGGGGACGCCGAGGCGTTCGAGGCGGCCAAGCCGATCTTCGACGTGGTGGGCAAGACCGTCGTGCACGTCGGGCCGAGCGGGGCCGGGCAGACCGTCAAGGCCGCCAACCAGCTCATGGTCGCCGCCCACATCGAGGCGCTGGCGGAGGCGGTGGTGTTCCTGCGGGCGTACGGGGTGGACCTGGAGGCCGCGCTGGAGGTGCTGGGCGGCGGGCTCGCCGGGTCGGCGGTGCTCGCGCAGAAGCGGAAGAACATGGTCGAGCGCACCTTCGAGCCCGGCTTCCGGATCGAGCTGCACCATAAGGACCTGGGCATCGTCACCTCGGCCGCCCGCGAGGCCGGCGTCGTGCTGCCGCTCGGCGCGCTCGTGGCGCAGCTCGTGGCCGCCGCCGACGCGAACGGCGACGGCGGCCTCGACCACTCGGCCCTGCTGCGCGGCGTCGAACGGCTCTCCGGCAAGGCGTAGTTCTCAGGGGAGGCGGGCGCGGCAGACGTTCTCAGCGGCAGACGTTCTCAGGGGAGGCGGGCGCGGCAGACGTTCTCAGCGGCAGACGTTCTCAGGGGAGGCGGGCGCGGTAGACGTCCCCGGCGCGCTCGTACAGCTGCAGGTGGTCGTCGAGCTGCTCGGGGGAGTCGAACACGCCGAACCGGCGCACCAGCTCCGCCAGCCGGTCGAGCCAGGCCAGGCACCACCGCACGTCGGCCTCCCTGGCCACCGCGCGCCCCGCGACGTCGAGGTAGACGGGGCTGGTGTGCGCGTGCGCGCCGTCGGCACGCATGGTGCGCGGGTGCGGCCCGCCGGTGGCGACGGCCACCACGTACGTCGGCTCCGTCACCTCCAGCGTGGCCGCGAGCCGTCCCGGCGGCCCTTGGGCGAGCACGCCGTCGGCGGTACGGATCTCCAGCGTGTCGACCTCGGGCCCGATGGACTCGACCGTGATCTCCACCCGCTGCCCAGGGGCCAGGTCGAGCCGGTCACCCGGCCCATGCCCGTCCACGGTGAGCTCCAGCCACGGCCCGGTGGTCGCGAAGGTCCGCCCGGCCCTGATCGCCTCTGCGTACGACTGCGCCGTCAGCGGCCCATCGACCCGGGCGTACACGCGTTCCCAGCCGGGCGGTCCCGAGGAGGTGCCCCGGCGGCAGAACGACAGCACGGCGTCGGTCCCCGCGGTGACGGCGAGCCGGTTGCCCGCGCCGATGAGCCGCCGGTAGACGGCCGCGGTCGCGGCGATCGAGGAGTGGTTGAGCACGTCGAGCGAGTCGATCAGGCCGAGTGCCGCGTCGGCGACGATCTCCCTGGCCGAGCAGTTGCGCGCCCTGTCGAGCACGACGTCGGGCGGGTCGTCGTCGGTGAACGGGGTGTGGAACGGGTGCCCGTACCCGGTGAGCCCGCCGAGCGAGCGCAGCTCCTCCAGCGCGACCGCGTTGGCCGGCCAGTCCACGGCCCCGGCGAACCCGGTGTGGTAGCGGCTCGGCGTCCGCCGCAGCCCGAACGCGGTGAAGTGGCCCAGCAGGTCGCTGCGGTACTCGACGCCGATCCTGGCCAGGTGGCGTTCGTCCGACCAGGGCAGGTCCTCGCCCACCCAGTGCTCGAGCGCCTCCCGGTCGTAGACCCGCTCGCTCGCCACATTGCCCGCGACGAGGTTGAGCACGTGCAGGTCCTCGCCGTGCTGCGCGGCGGCGGCCAGTGCGGGCGCGGCCGGTTCCTCGCCCATCCAGTTGAGATGGACGTGCATGTCGCCGCCGTACCAGCCGCGCGCGGCGGCGTCGTAGATCCGCTCGGGGGTCAGCTCGACCAGCGTCTCGCCGCCCGGCTGCGGGGTCACGACGGCCTCGGCGGTGCCGTACTCCATGCCACGGGTGACGGTCACGGTGAGCGGCTCGGCCGGTACGTCGAGCACGATGTCGTCGCCGTGGAAGAACGGCCGCCGCAGCCCGTCGAGCTTGGGCGGCGCGCCTTCTGGGTACCAGCCCTGCCCGTTGCCGCCCGTGACGCTCCACCGGCACGGGAACCCGGCGCGCAGCCGCAGCCTGGCCGCCGGCGCCCGTCTGACCAGCGGCGAGAGATCGACCGGCTGACCGTCCACGCTGACCGGCCCGGCCACCTCGACCACCTTGGCCCCGCCGGGCTCGACCACGTACGTGGTGCCGTCCACGACGACCGTGACCGGCTTGTCGCGGCTGGAGTCCAGCAGCAACGGCGTACGTAAGGGACGGTCGTCCACCACCACCCGGGGCTCGGCCGCCACGGCGCAGCCGTCCGGGGTGAGCCGCAGCGCGGGCAGGTGGATGGGGGTCTGGCCGCCGAGGGCGTCGCGGACGAGCCGGTCGAGCTCCACCTCGCCGAGGTGGTCCTCCAGCTCCTCCTCGGGCACATCGGGCAGCCGCGCGGCCATCTGCCGCAGGCCCATGGGCCAGAAGTCGCGGTCGTTTCGCAGGTAGAGGGTGGCCCACGCCTGGACCACGTACGACAGGGGCGGCTCGCCCCAGCGGACGTCATGCGCGTCGCGCAACGATCGGTAGTCGGCCAGTGCGGCGGCCACGGGCGAAGGAAGCAGCGGATCGTGACACATCGGACACTCCCTGGAATCGGACGCGCCGTCATCGTCACACGAAACATCCGCTGTGTCCCGTCTTTTCGCGAGGGAAGCGGTGAGGGGACGGGCCCGGCGGTGCGCCGCCGAGCCCGCGTGCGGTCAGGTGCGCCGGTCGAGCCGGAACGACGGTTGCCCCGGCCTGCCCGGCTGGGCGTCCAGCGCCTTGTCGTCGAGGATCCGCACGGCCTCCTCGGCGACGAACACCCGTACGTCCTCCTTCTCGACGACCTGGTCACCGGCGTGCGGCATGCTCGCCAGCGTGACCTCCAGCGTTCCTGCCTCGTCTGCCTTCGGGGCGATGCGCAGGCCCGCCTCGGCGGGCACGTTCTCCCCGACCAAGAGGTCGCGGATGGCGACCACGGCGTTATCGGTCAATGTCAGCACGAGCTGCTCCTTTGTCCTCTTGGAACCCTCCGACTCCCCCGGCCCGGGAGCGGCAAACACATGCGCGCGGGGGTCGCGGGTAGCGGGGACGGCATGGGAGCAAAGACCGCGGGAGCCGTCGTCGAGGCGCTGCTCGACCGCTACGGCAGCACGTACGCGGGCGAGGCGGGGATCAGGCTCGCCGACCGCCCCAAACCGCTCTACCAGCTTCTGGTGCTCGCCACGCTGCTGAGCGCGCGCATCTCGGCGGACGTGGCGGTGGCGGCGGCCAAGGAGCTGTTCGCGGCCGGATGCGGCACGCCCGAGGGCATGCGGAAGGCGACCTGGCAGGACCGGGTGGACGCGCTGGGCCGCGGGCACTACCGCCGCTACGACGAGCGCACCGCCACCATGCTCGGCGACGGCGCCGAACTGATCATCGACCGCTGGAAGGGCGACCTGCGGCGGCTGCGCGACGAGGCCGGCGGCGACGAGCGGCGGATGGCGGAGCTGCTGATGGAGTTCCCCGGCATCGGGCAGGCGGGCGCCGACATCTTCCTGCGCGAGGTGCAGGCCGTCTGGCCGCAGGTCGCACCGCACCTGGACCGGCGGGTGCTGGACGGTGCGGGCAAGCTGGGCCTGCCGCGCCAGGCGGGTCCGCTCGCGGAGCTGGCCGGTTCCGGGGCGGACCTGGCGCGCCTGTCCGCCGCGATCGTCAGGGTCGCGCGCAGCAAGAAGTCCGTGGACGAGGTCATGGCGGCGGCGGGCAGGTGATCTCCGGCTGTTAGGTTCGGGTCATGGGTGAGTTTGTGAGCGTCGAAGTGGCCGACCAGATCGCCACGATCCGTCTCGACCGTCCGAAGATGAACGCGCTCAACGGCCAGGTCCAGCGGGAGCTGGCCGAGGCGGCGACGCTGATCGACGCCGATCCGCAGGCGCAGGCGGTGATCCTGTACGGCGGTGAGCGGGTGTTCGCCGCCGGGGCCGACATCAAGGAGATGTCCACCATGTCGTACGCCGACATGGCCGCGCACTCCGCCACCCTCCAGGGCGCGCTGAACGCGGTGGCCCGCATCGGCAAGCCGGTCATCGCCGCCATCACCGGCTATGCCCTGGGCGGCGGCTGCGAGCTCGCGCTGTGCGCCGACTTCCGGGTGGCGGGCGAGTCGGCCAAGCTGGGCCAGCCCGAGGTGCAGCTCGGCCTCATCCCCGGCGCGGGCGGCACCCAGCGCCTGCCCCGGCTGATCGGCCCGTCCCGCGCGAAGGACCTCATCTTCTCGGGCCGCCACGTCGATGCCGCCGAGGCGCTCGCCATCGGGCTGGTCGACCGGGTGGTGCCGGACGAGCAGGTCTACACCGCCGCGCTCGAGTGGGCCGCCACCTTCGTCGGCGGGCCGTCCTTCGCGTTGCGCGCCGCCAAGCGGGCCATCGACGACGGTCTTGAGACCGATCTGCAGACGGGCCTGGAGATCGAGCGGCTGCACTTCTCGGGGATGTTCGCCACCGAGGACGCCAAGATCGGCATGCGGGCGTTCACGGAGCGGACCAAGCCGAAGTTCACCGGTCGCTGAGCGTTCTCGCGGCCTATCTGGGCGGATATCCAACAGAAGCCAGAACATCCGGTTACCGGCGTCCAAAGGTGGATTCGTTTGCCACTATGGTGGCCTTCCATGAAGCGCGTCCCGGTCCCGGCGCGGCTCAAAAAGGCCGTGCGCACGTGGTTCGACTCTCGTTACATCTCGATCGCCGATCACCGGCAGGACATCAAGGACGCGCTCTGGGAGGTCCAGACGCTGCGGCGGGAGATGGCCACCCTCCAGCAGGAGGTCAAGCGCCTCCAGCAGGAGGTCGAACGGCTGCGCAAGGCCCGCCAGCCGGTGATCGACAAAAAGAAGATCGACGACACCCACCGCCTGGCCCAGGAGACCGCCAAGGCGCTCGACGGCGTGCTGCAGAACGAGGTCCTCGTCTGGCAGGCCATCGACCAGCTCAAGGATCAGCTCCGAGACGAGCGCCGGAACGAGCGCCGTGACGAGCGGGGCCGTGCCGAGGAGCAGCCGTGCGCGTGACCTGGACGGGCGCCGCGCACCTGAGCTTCCGCCTCGACCCCGAGGACGAGATCACCGGCAGGGCCTCCGACGAGTACCCGATCAAGCTGGCCATCAACTCCTGCTCGATCCGCGGGGTCCCGGAGGACGCACACCCCGACCTGTACGCCGTCGCCGCCTGGACGGTCGTCGCCCCGTGGACGCGCAGGCGCGTCACCTTCGACCGGGCGATCTCCGCCGAGCTGGCCGAGGCGCTGCACGCCGGCTGGGGCGTCGAGGCGGGCCCGGTGGGCGCCGAGCGGCGGCGTCCCGGGTCGCGGCTGGCCATCTCCTACAGCGGCGGCGCCGACTCGGTGGCGGCCGCGACGATGTACCCGGAGGCGCCGTTCGTGCACTTCCGCCGGGTGGCGCATCCGCGCGTGCCGAACCGCTGGCCCCACTACCGCTCCGACGTGCTGGCCAAGCTGGCCGCCCAGACCGGCCGCGAGCTGACCGTGGTGGAATCCGACCTGGAGTACACCCTCGCCGAGCCGCGCCCCGGCTACCCCGAGCACCACGCGGTCGCCGCCGGTGCGCTGCTGCTCGCCGACGCGCTCGACATCGGCGGCCTGGGGTTCGGCTACGAGATGGGCTCGCGCTGGCTCGGCGGCGGCCGCTACCTGTGGCGCTACACCCCCGACAACCCCATGTGGGCGCCGCACGGCCGCTGGGGGCGGTTATTCGCGGCGGCGGGCGTGCACATCGTGCTGCCCGTCGGCGGGGTCAGCGAGGCGACCACGATGCGGCTGGCGCTCGGCTCGCCGCTGCGCGAGCAGGTGCGCTGGTGCCTGCGCGGCGTGGACGGCCCCTGCCGCAACTGCGGCAAGTGCCTCTACAAGGAGCTCATCCAGGCCGCCGTGGAGCGCCGCCCGCTGAACACGCCGATGAAGCCCGAGCATCCCGCGGTCAAGAAGTACCTCAAGAAGCCGCCGTACGGCGGCCAGGAGATGATCCAGTACGGCCTGGCCCGCGTCCCCGGCATCGAGAACACCGTCTTCGCCCCCGCGCTCGACTACTTCGACGTCAGCGAGGAGACGACGCGCTGGCTCGACCACTGCTACCCGCCGGCGCTGGAGGAGATCCCGGAGCCTTGGCGCGCGCAGGCGGCCGCGTTCATCGAGGCGAACGTCGGGTTGATGACGGAGTCCGAAGTGCGCCAGGTGGAGACCTGGGGGAGTGGAGCGACGGCGTGAAGGTCTATCTGTCGGTCGACATGGAGGGCGTGACCGGGCTGACCGATCCGGAGGAGATGCACGCCGGCAAGCGCGGCTACGAGCGCGGCTGCGAGCTGATGACGGCCGACGCGAACGCCGCGATCGAGGGGGCGTACGCGGCCGGGGCGAGCACCGTGCTGGTCAACGACGCCCACGGCTCCACCAAGAACCTCAGGATCGACCTGCTCGACCCCAGGGCGACCCTGGTCAGGGGGCCCGGCAAGGCGCAGCGGATGGCGCAGGGACTCGACGGGTCGTTCCAGGCGGCCTGCTTCGTCGGCTACCACGCCCGCGCCGGGGTGCCCGACGGCGTGCTCAACCACACGTGGATGGGCAAGGAGATCCAGAACGTCTACCTCAACGGCGAACTGTGCGGCGAGACCCGCCTGGTCGCGGCGTGCGCCGGCTTCCACGGGGTGCCCGTGGTGCTGGTGACCGGGGACGAGGCGGTCGGCGAGGAGGCCCGGGAGCTGCTCGGCGACGTCGAGACCGTGGCGGTCAAGAAGGGCATCGACAAGTTCTCGGCCGAGCTGCTGCCGCCGAGCGTGGCCCAGGCCAGGATCCGTGAGGCCACCGAGCGGGCGCTGAACCGGTTGACCGACTTCACGCCGTACGTCGTGGAGCCGCCGTACACGCTGGGCGTGGAGTGGAACTCGACCGCCATCGCCGCGGCCGTCGCGCTCGTGCCGGGCGTCAAGCTCGCCGGGACCCGCCACACCGAGTTCACCACCGACGACTTCACGCAGATCATGGCCCTGTTCGGGATCTTCGCCACGATCGGCGGCCAGGTCGCGTGCGGCAGCGGCCCCTATGGCTGACGGCGAGACCGGCGGCAAGGAAGCCGTCAAGGAGACGCGCAAAGGGGCCGGTAAGGGCGGCGCGCTCACCCGGCGCGGCCTGCTCGTCGGGATCGGCGCGGCGGGCGGCGCGGGCGCCATGTACGCCGCCATGGGCGCGCTCGGCCTGGCGCCCACCGGGCAGGACAAGGAGTTCACGCCGCCGCGCGAGGGCGACTTCACGCTGCGCGGCAAAGCGTCGGCCAGCGTCGTGATCCTGGGCGCCGGGGTGGCGGGGCTCACCGCGGCGTACGAGCTGGGCAAGGCCGGCGACGACTGCACGCTGCTGGAGGCCAGGCCCAAGGCCGGTGGCAGGAACCTCACGCTGCGCGGCGGCGACCGCGTGACCGAGCTGAACGGCCCGGCCCAGGACGTGACGTTCGGAGAGGGCGTCTACTTCAACGCGGGCCCCGGCCGTATCGCGCCGTGGATGGTCACCCTCGACTACTGCCGCGAGCTGGGCGTCCCCATCGAGACGTTCGTCAACTCCAACGCCGCCGCGTACGTGCACGTCAACGGCAAGACGATGCGGGCCCGCACCGCCCGCGCCGACATGTACGGATATGTCGCCGAACTCCTCGCGAAGGCCACTGACACCGGCGCCCTGGACAGAACCCTCACCAGGGACGACAAGGAGCGCCTGCTGGAGTTTCTGAGGCGCTTCGGCGACCTCGGACCCAGGCTCGACTACACCGGCTCCGACCGGCGCGGCTTCGCCGAGTGGCCCGCGGTCGGCGCCGGCACCCCGCTCGACGGCCCCGGCACCCTCCGCCAGGTGCTGGCCGCGGGCACCGGCAGGGCGATCACCAACGACTTCGGCTTCGAGCAGGCCACGCCCATGTTCCAGCCCGTCGGCGGCATGGACGCGATCGTCACCGCGCTGCAGAAGGCCGTCGGCACGGACCGGATCAAGACCGGCGCCAAGGTCACCAAGATCACCACGATGGACGACGGCGTCGAGGTCGCCTACACCGGCGGCGTGATGAAGGCCGACTACTGCATCGCCACGCTGCCCCCGCACATCCTCGCGAGGATCCCGCACAACCTCGGCCCCCAGGTCACCAGCGCGCTGGCCAAGCCGACCCCGGTCGCCGCCGGCAAGATCGGCCTGGAGTACGCCACCCGCTGGTGGGAGCGCGAGGACCGCATCTACGGCGGCGTCACCGAGACCGACCTCGACATCACCCACATCTGGTACCCCTCGCACGACTACCACGCCGAGCGCGGCCTGCTCGTCGGCTACTACAACACCGGCCCCGAGGCCGAGCTGTACGGCGCGCTCAGCCCCGAGGACCGCAGGCGCAGGGCGCTCACCCAGGGCAAGAAGATCCACGGCGAGAAGTACCGACAGAACGTCCTGTCCAGCGCCTCCGTCGCCTGGCACCGGCAGGAGCACATCGAGGGCGGCTGGGTGCGCTGGCCTGCCTTTGATTCGTCGTTCACTCTTCTGCAACGCCCGGCCGGAAGGGTCTACTTCGCGGGCGACTGGCTCACCCATCTCATCGCCTGGCAGGCGGGGGCCATGGAGTCGGCCCGCGCCGTCGTCACCAAGCTGCACCAGCGCGTGTTGCAGTCGCCGTGACGCCGCACGCTGCTTCTGACGGCCGCAATAGGCTCGGCAGGAGAAGCGATCCAAGGAGTGGGAGATGACGTTGCAGTGGGTGCCCGCGACCGAGCGGCTCGACCTCCTCGCCGAGCCCGTGGCCCGCGCCGTGCCCGAGCTGGAGGGTGCCGAGGTCGCCGAGATCGACCCCGAGCTGGCCGACACGGCCGCGTTCTGCGAGCGCTACGGCGTGGGCATGGACGAGTCGGCCAACTGCGTCGTGGTGGCGGCCAAGCGGGGCGGCGAGACGCGCTACGCCGCCTGCATGGTGCTCGCGACGATGCGGGTCGACGTCAACGGCGTCGTGCGCAGGCATCTCGGCGCCCGCAAGGCCAGCTTCGCTCCGATGGCCGACGCGGTGGAGCTCACCGGCATGGAGTACGGCGGCATCACCCCCGTCGGCCTGCCCGAAGAGTGGCCGATCCTGGTGGACACCAGGGTCGCCGAGCATCCGCGGGTCGTGATCGGCAGCGGGGTGCGCAGGTCGAAGCTCGCCGTCTCCGGTGCCACGCTGGCCGGGCTGAAGCAGGCAGAGGTGCTCACCCTGGCCGGCTGAACGACGAAATCGAGGCCGATTCGAGACCGTCGTTTGGGAAACCGGAGAGGGCTTCGTGGACGTTGTACGAGTGGGAATGTGGCCTCATGGTTCATCTCGTGGGCGGGGATTAAGCCGGTATGGTGCTTCATGCCATGAACGATGACCGACTAGGCCCTTACCGGCTGCTCAGGCGGCTCGGTGAAGGCGGGATGGGCGTTGTCCACCTCGCTGTCGACCCCCAGGGGCGGCAGGTGGCGGTCAAGGTCCTGCGCGCGGAGGTCGCCGGCGACGAGGTCGCCAGGCGGCGGCTCTCGCGCGAGGTCGAGACCATGCGCAGGGTGCGCAGCGAGTACATCGCCGAGGTCCTCGACGCCGACGTCACCGGTCATCGCCCCTACATCGTCACCCGCTACGTCCCCGGCCTGCCGCTCGACGAGATCGTCAAGGACGACGGGCCGCTCGACCTGCCCGCGCTGGTCAAGGTGGCGCACGGCGTGGCGACCGCACTGGCCGCCGTCCACTCGGTGGGCGTGATCCACCGCGACCTCAAGCCCGGCAACGTGCTGCTGCTCGACGGCGAGCCCGTGCTGATCGACTTCGGCATCGCCCAGGCGGTCGACGCCACGCGGCTGACGCAGACCGGCATGTTCATCGGCACCCCCGGCTACCTCGCGCCCGAGATCATCGAGGGCCAGGAGGCCGGGCCGGAGGTCGACATCCACGCGTGGGCGGGCACCATGCTCTACGCCTGCACGGGCCAGCCGCCCTTCGGCAAGGGCACGCTGGAGATGATCTTCTACAACATCACCGCGGGCAAGGCCGACATCAGCGCCGCGCCGCCCGAGCTGCAGCCGCTGCTCAAGGCCGCGTTCTCGCGCGATCCCGCCAAGCGGCCCAAGGCCGCCGAGCTGGCCGAGCAGACTGCGCGCATGCTGCCCAAGCCGCCGCCGGGCGGCGCGCCCGAGGAGATCTCCACGGTGCCGCACCCCGACGCGTACAAGGCGGCCCCGCCGCGTGTCGCCGACAAGCCGTCCTACGACATCTCCACGCCGCCGGTGACGCCGCAGCGGCTGATCGAGAGCCAGGACCAGGCGGGCACGCCCGCGCCGTCGCAGCCCGAGCAGCAGTACGTCTCGCTGCTGCCCGACCAGGGCGACCCGTGGCCGACCCGCCGGGTCTCGCCCGAGGAGCTGCGGCGCATCCAGCGCGAGGCGGCCGCCCAGCCGCCGCAGGGCGCCGCCGCGCCATCGCAGAGCGGGCCGCCGCAGGGTGCGCCGTCCCAGGGCGTGCCGCAGCAGGGCTTCCAGCAGAGCCCGCCCGTGCCGCCGCCGAGTGAGGGCGACGTGCCCACCCGGCGCGTACGCCCCGACTCGCCCGAGTTCCGGCGGCTGCTGCAGCCGCCGGCGTCCGGCACGAGCCAGCCCAACGCGCTTCCCCACGCCGGGCCGCCCGGCCCGCCTCCCGTCGCGCCGCCGGCCACGAGCGGCCCCCACGCGGTGCCCCCGCGCACCAGCGGGCCCAACGCCCTGCCTGCGAGCGCGAGCGGGCCCAACGCCGTGCCTCCACAGGCGGGGCCTTTTCCGCACGCCGCGGCGGCGCCCCACGGGAGCCGGCCCGACCTGAGCAGGCCCAACGCGGGCCCGCCCGAGTACGCGCGGCCCAACCCGGTGCCGCTGCAGCCGCCGCCCTACATCCCGGCGCAGCAGCCACCGTATGTGCCGCCGCAGTCCGACCCGAGCACCATGCGGGAGCCGTACGTCCCGAGCGTGCCGCCGGGCAAGGTGCTGCAGCGCTCCCGCGCGTACGGCATCTCCGCGGCCATGCTGCTGGTCCTGATGATCGTGGCGGCCGTGCTCGCGCCCGTCATCGTGGCGGCCGTCGCGCTGCCCGCGGTGATCCTGCTGCGCGCGGCCGACCTGGCGCAGCCGCAGCTCGTGGCCCGCAGGGCCGCGGGAGCGGCGGCGCTCGACGTGGTCAGGGTGCTCGCCTTCCCCGCCGTGCTCGCCAAGTCGGCGGGCATCACGCTGGCGCTCACGCTCTACGCGCTGATACTCGGGCTGCCGGTGACGCTGCTGCTCACCGTGGTGGTCCACATGAGTCCCTACTACGCCCTGTCCTGGGGCGCCTCCATCGCCCTGTGGACCCTCTGCGCGGGCCCCGGAGTCGAAGGTCCGGGCAAACAGATGCGCAGAACGCTCTCATCGCTCGTACCCTCGAGAACAGCGGCGATGGTGATGGCAGGGGTGCTGGTGGTCGCGGCCGCGCTCTCGCTGATCCTCGCCTACGGCACGTTCGGGGACAAGCCAGAGGGGGCTGGGGTATGGACTCCACTGAACGTCGATTTCGTGGTGGAGCAACTGGAAGGACTGAGGGGGAATTCGGGGGGATGACGCGGGGAAGGTGGCGATGAACACCCAAGCACCAGAACGCCTCGGGCCCTACCGCCTGGTCAGGAAGATCGGCGAAGGTGGCATGGGGGTCGTCCACCTCGGTCTCGACGGCGAGGGCCGGGAAGTCGCCATCAAAGTCCTGCATCCCCACGTCGCCGCCGACCTCAAGGCGCGCGACCGGCTCACCCGCGAGGTCGAGACCATGCGGCGGGTGCGCAGCCCTTACGTCGCCGAGGTCATCGACGCCGAGCTGGTGGGCGGCCAGCCGTACATCGTCACCCGGTTCGCGCCCGGCCGCACGCTCGAGGACACCGTCCTGACCGAGGGGCCGCTGGAGGCCCGCCAGGTCATCAGGCTCGCCCAGGGGCTGTGCCAGGCGCTCGTGGCCATCCACGCCGCCGACGTGATCCACCGCGACTTCAAGCCGTCCAACGTCATGCTGGTCGACGGCGAGCCGCTGGTCATCGACTTCGGCATCGCCCACCTGGTCAACGCCACCCGGCTGACCCAGACCGGCATGTTCGTCGGCACGCCCGGCTACCTCGCCCCCGAGATCATCCGCGACTCCGACATCACCCAGGCGGCCGACGTGCACGCGCTGGCCTCCACCGTGTTCTTCGCCGCCACGGGGGCGCCGCCGTTCGGCACGGGGACGTTCGAGTCGGTCTGCTTCAACATCATGGAAGGGCGGGCGCAGCTCGACAAGGCGCCGGTCTGGCTGCGCGGCTGGCTCAGCAAGGCGCTGCAGGTCGACGCCGCGGCCCGGCCCACCGCGCCCGAGCTGCTGCGCATGGCCAACCAGCTCGACCCGTCGGTGACGACGTTCAACGAGGCGTCCTTCGACGGCCCGACGGGCACCAAGCGGCTGACCGACCGCACCCGCACCATGGACACCTTCTCCGACCTGCTGCCGCCGGTCGAGTACGGCGAGCCCGCACCGCCGCCCGCGCCGTCACCGACGCCGACCAGGCGCGAGGAGCGCCCGCCGCTGACGCCCACGAGGCGTGAAGAGCGTCCGCCTCCCTACATCCCCGCGCCGACGGCGGCCAGGCCGCCCGCGCCGCGCCCCGACCAGCGCGTGGCCGGCTACCCCGCGCCGCCGCAGAGCGCCCCGGCGCAGGCCAGGCCCTACCCGCCGCCGCCGCAGTACACCCCGCCCGCCGAGCGCAAGCGCTACCTGTTCGGTGCCCAGGTCACGGGGCTGCTGCTGCTGGTCACGCTGGTGGCGCTGTCGGTGGTGATGCCGGTCGTGGCGGGCGCCATCGCCGTCGCGCTCGCGCTCGTGCTGCGCATCGGCGAATACCTGTTCGGCGACATGGTCAAGCGGCGGCAGATACGCGGCAGCAGCGCCGCCGACCCGCTGCTCGTCCTCGTCGGCACGCCATGGGCGCTGATCAAATCGGCGCTCGTCACGGTCGTCCACGTGCCGCTCGCGCTGCTGTTCGGCGTGTGCGTCTGGGGCGTGCTCTATTGGGCCGGGTCGATGACCGTCAACGAGGCGGCCGCGTACGCCGCGGGCGCCTTCGCCGCCGGCCTGTTCGTGCTGCCCGGCGGCGGCGCGCCGCGCAGGGCCGTCACCCGCTCGCTCACCGGCATGCTGCGCAGCCCCGGCGCGGCGCTCGTCGCGGTCCTGCTGGTGGGCACCGCGGCGCTGTTCGCGGTGATGTTCGCGATGGGGCAGCCGACCGACTGGTACCCGTGGCGGGCGCCCGAGTCGGTCATCGACGACCTCGCCAGCGACGCGAGGCAGAGCACCATCGGTCTGATCACGGGCCTGATCGGCAGCCTGATGGACGGTCTGGGGCTGAGCTTCCTGAACTTCTGGTCCTGAGTGTCCGCCTGGTCCCACGGGGGAGAGAGGAAGTATGAGCGAGCACCTCGGCCCGTACGAGCTTCTCTCCCGTCTCGGGTCAGGCGGCTTCGGCGAGGTGCACCTGGCGCTTGACCCCGAGGGGCGCACGGTCGCGGTCAAGGTCCTGCACCCCCACGTCGCCGCCGACAGCGCGGCGCTGGCGCGGCTGGCCCGCGAGGTCGAGACCATGCGCAGGGTCGGCGGGGCGCACATCGCCGAGGTGCTCGACGCCTCACTCGAAGGCGATCGCCCGTACATCGTCACCCGCTACGTGCAGGGCCGCCCGCTCAGCGCGGTGCCCGTGCCGGTCGCCGACCTGCGGCGGCTGGCCGCCGGGCTGGCCGACGCGCTGCAGGCCATGCACCAGGCGGGCGTGATCCACCGCGACCTCAAGCCGGCCAACGTGATCGTGACCGAGGGCGAGCCGGTCGTCATCGACTTCGGCATCGCCAGCGCGCTCGACTCGCTGTCCGTCACCGCCTCGGGGGCGGTCGTCGGCACGCCCGGCTACCTCGCGCCCGAGGTGCTGGAAGGGCGGCCCGCCGGGATGGAGGCCGACGTGTTCTCCTTCGGCGCGACGCTCGCGTACGCGGCCACCGGGCGGCAGCCGTACGGACAGGGGCCCGCCTCCGCCGTCGCCTACCGCGTCGTGCACCACCCGCCCGACCTGGAGGGCGTGCCCGACTGGCTGGAGCCGCTGTTACGCGCGTGCCTGTCCACCGACCCGGCCAAGCGGCCCACGGCCGCGGAGATCTGCGACCGGCTCGGTGTGGAGCCCGTCGCCCAGATGCCCTCGCCCCGCCCGATGCCCGCACGGTCCCGTGCGTCCGAGCAGGACGAGATGGCCACCAGGGAGTGGCGGCCGGGCAAGGAGCAGTACCGGCGGTCGGTGGAGGAGTCCAGGGCCAGGCACCGGGAGAAGGTGCGCAGGTGGTGGCTGACCGGGTCGGCGCTGTTCGTGGCGCTGCTGGCCGCCGCGGCGCGGGAGCCGCTGCCCGAGGTGTCGCTGTTCCTGCTGGCGGCGTACTCGCTGGCCGTGGTGATCGACGCGGGCGTGGCGCTGTTGTCGAAGAGTCCCTACCGGCGCGGCCGGATGATCGCCGATCTGGTCGCCGTGGCGGGGACGGTGGGGCTGTGCTTCGGGCTCGCGGCGTGGTTCAGCACGTTCACGCTGGCCCTGTTCGGGGTCACGGCGCTGGTGGTCGGGATCGTCTTCCTGCTGTCGGCGTAAGAGATGTCACAGGTGCTGACCGAATAAAGTTCGGTATGGTGGGGAGAGCTTTCGTGCCGGTTTGCGCGAAAGCTACCCATGGGTAACATAACGGCGAAACCACGGCAGACCCTCTGTCGGATGCCCCCGGGGCACCTGGCAGTCTGGACAGATGGATTCGGCGCCGCCGCAACGAGGCGGAGGCGCACGCGAACTACGGGAGGTCGGCCACCGGCCATGAACATCGTCGTCTGCGTGAAGCAGGTCCCCGACACGGCGACCGAGCGCAAGCTGCGGTCCGATGACAACACGCTCGACCGGGACGCCGCCGACGGCGTGGTCAACGAGCTTGACGAGTATGCGGTCGAGGAGGCGCTGAGGATCAAGGAGGCCCACGGCGGTGAGGTCACCGTCCTGACCATGGGCCCCGCCAAGGCCACCGAGACCATCCGCAAGGCCCTGGCCATGGGCGCCGACAAGGCCGTCCACCTCAGCGACGACGCGCTGCACGGCTCCGACGCGCTGTCCACCTCGTACGCGATGGCCCAGGTGCTCAAGAAGATCGGGTTCGACCTGGTCATCCTGGGCTCCGAGTCGACCGACGCCCGCACCGGCATGCTGCCCGCCATGCTCGCCGAGCGGCTCGGCGCGCCGCAGCTCACGCTCGCCAACAAGGTCGACATCCAGGACGGCACCATCACGGTGCAGCGGCTGGCCGACTACGGCTACGACCGGGTCGAGGCCACGCTGCCCGCCGTGGTCTCCGTGGTCGAGAAGATCAACGAGCCTCGCTACCCGTCGTTCAAGGGCATCATGGCGGCCAAGAAGAAGCCGGTCGAGACGCTGGCCATCGGCGACGCCTCCATCGACCCCGGCCAGGTGGGCCTGGGTGCCGCCTGGTCCGAGGTGGTCGACTTCGCCCCCGCCCCGCCGCGCGCGGCCGGCACGATCGTCAAGGACGAGGGCGACGGCGGCGTGAAGACGGCCGACTTCCTGGCATCCAAGAAGTTCATCTGAGAACGGGGGGTTTAACTGATATGTCGGACGTTCTCGTTCTCGTCGAGCAGGTCGACGGTGAGGTCAAGAAGGTCACGCTCGAACTGCTGACCCTAGCCCGCACCCTCGGCACGCCCGCCGCCGTCTGGGCCGGCCCCGGCTTCACGCCCGAGGCCAAGGCCCGCCTCGCCGAATACGGCGCAGAAAAGATCTACGTGGCCGCTTCCGGCGACCTCGTCGACCACGTCGTCGCCCCCAAGGCCGAGCTGCTCGCCAAGCTCGTCACGGAGAAGTCGGCGGCCGGCGTGCTCATCGCCGCCACCGCCGAGGGCAAGGAGATCGCCTGGCTGGCCATCAAGACCGACTCCGGCGTTATCACCGACGCCGTCGGGGTCGGCGAGGGCTTCGTCGCCGACCAGTCGATCTTCGGTGGCGGTATCAACGTGCACTCCAGGGTCCGCAAGGGCACGCCGATCATCGCCGTGCGTCCCAACTCCACCGCTCCCGTCCCGTCCGCCGGCGCGGGCGCGGAGGAGGAGGTCACGGTCGCACTCTCCGACGCCGCCAAGGCCGCCCGCGTCGTCGAGCGCGTCAAGCAGGAGAAGGGCGCCCGTCCCGAGCTGACCGAGGCCGCCATCGTCGTCTCCGGCGGTCGCGGCGTCGGCTCCGCCGAGAACTTCGCCGTCATCGAAGAGCTCGCCGACGCGCTCGGCGCCGCCGTCGGCGCCTCCCGCGCCGCCACCGACGCCGGCTGGTACCCGCACCAGTTCCAGGTGGGCCAGACGGGCAAGACCGTCTCGCCGCAGCTCTACATCGCGGCCGGCATCTCCGGCGCCATCCAGCACCGGGCCGGCATGCAGACGGCCAAGACGATCGTCGCCATCAACAAGGACCCGGAGGCGCCGATCTTCGAGCTGGCCGACTACGGCGTGGTGGGCGACCTCCACCAGGTGGTCCCGCAGCTCACGGAAGAGATCAAGAAGCGCAAGTAGCGCACGTGGAAAGGGCCGGGGCCTGTCACCCCGGCCCTTTCGCTTGCCCGGTAGTGGGACCCCTCGCTGCTCGGTGGTGGGTCTGGCCCGATGGTGGTGGGTCCGGCTCGCTGCTCGGTGGTGGGTCCGGCTCGCTGCTCGGAGGTGGTCCAGCTCGGTGGCGGGTCCGCTTCAAGCGCCCGGAGCGGGCCTGCTTCCGCTGCCCGATGAGTGCCTGCTGCCAGCGGCAGGCAGGGGCCCGCTTTCGCCGTCCGGCGGTGTGCCCACGCTCCGAGCCCGGGCCGGATGTGCCCGCGTCGCGGCCACGCCGCTGGTGGTCGCGTTGCGGTGCGCGCCTGGCCGCGTGGCCGCCTGCCCGGGGGTAGTGGTGCGAGCGTCCCGGCGGGTCCTCAGCCGGGAGGGTGGCCCTCGTGTGCGGAGCGAGGGGTCAGGGGGTGGTGGTGGGGAGGCGGATGGTGAAGGCGGCGCCTTGGCCGGGGGCGGTGCGGAGGTCGACACGGCCTCCGTGGGCGGCCACGATCGAGCGGACGATCGCCAGCCCCAGCCCCGCGCCGCCCGTCGCGCGGGCGCGGGAGGCGTCGGCGCGGTAGAAGCGGTCGAAGACCCGGGCCGCCTCCTCGGGGGCGAGCCCGGGGCCTTGGTCCTCGATGATCAGCACCGAGTCGCCGCCCTCCGTGCCTACCCCGATTCTGACCGGTGTGCCGGCGGGGGTGTGGGTGACGGCGTTGCCGACGAGGTTGCTGACGACCTGCCGCAGCCGAGCCTCGTCGCCCAGGACGGGTGCGGTGGCGGCGGGCCCGCCGGAGGGGCCGGTGAAGGTGATGGGGCGGGTGGGGTCGAGGGCGGTGAGGTCGTGGCGGGCGTCGGCGGCGAGCGTACGGAGGTCCATGGGGGTCAGCTCAAGCCCGGGCCCGTCGTCCTCTTCGATGCCGGCCAGGAGCAGCAGGTCGTTGACCAGCTTGGCGAGCCGCCCCGACTCGCTCTCGATGCGGGCGAGCGCGGTCGCGGCCTCGATACCGCCCATGCGGTACAGCTCGGAGAAGCCCTTGATGCCGAAGAGCGGCGTGCGCAGCTCGTGGCTGACGTCCGCGACGAACCTGCGCATGCGCGCTTCGGAGTCGACCTTGGCGGCGACGCCCTGCTCGATCTGGGCGAGCATCGTGTTGAGCGAGCGGGCCAGGCGGCCGACCTCGGTGGTGGGCGGTCCCGGCTCGGGTACGCGTCTGGACAGGTCGCCGCCGGCGATGGCGGCCGCGGTCTCCTCCACCCGCCGCAGCGGGGCGAGCCCGGCGCGGATGGCCAGGCCGCCCGCCAGGGCGAGTACGGCGAGCAGGATCGCCCCGGCGACGAGGCAGACGGCCCGCATGCGATCGACGGTGGAGCGCAGGCCGTCCAGCGACACCGCCGCCACCACGCCCGTGTACGCGAACTCGGCGCTGGCCCGCCGGGCCGGCAGCGCCACCGCCCGCCACTCCGTGCCGTCCGCGTCCCGCACGGTGAACGGCCGCCCGTCGCGCTGGGCGATGCCGGCCGTGTCGAGGCGGGGCCAGGCGATGCCGGCGGCGCCGCCGTACGCGCGCAGCACGCGGCCGTCGGGCGCGAGGTAGGCCGCGTACCCCTGGGTGGCGAGGTCGAGGCCGGTGAAGACGGTCCCCGCCCCGCCGAGCCGGGAGCCGAGCGCGGAGGCCAGCTCGGGCGGCACCATCGACATGGCCGTGCCCATGGGCGTGAGCTGGGCGTCCGTGCGGGCCATGAGCTGCGTTTCGAGCTGCCGTACGAACACCGAACCGATCAGCGCCAGCCCCGCGACCAGCAGCAGGACCGTGATGGCGAGCAGCCGCGCGCGCAGCGAGAGCCCGCGCAGAAGCCCTCTCACGGCTTCGGCCGCCGCAGGACGTAGCCGACCCCGTGCACGGTGTGGATCAGCTTGGGCGAGTCGCCGGTGTCGAGCTTGCGGCGCAGGTAACTGATGTAGGTGTCGACGATGCTGGTGTCGCCCGCGAAGTCGTAGCGCCACACGGCGTCGAGGATGGACGCCTTCGGCAGTACGCGGCCCGCGTTGAGCATCAGGTGGTGCAGGAGCCGGTATTCGGTGGGCGACAGGCGTACCGGACGTCCTGCCCTGGTGACCTGGTGGCCCTCGGGGTCGAGCTCCAGGTCGCCGACCACCAGCGTGTGATCGTCGGGGGTCCCGCCGGTGCGCCGCAGGATGGCGCGGATCCTGGCCAGCAGCTCTTCCAGGTCGAACGGCTTGGTGACGTAGTCGTCGCCGCCCAGCCGCAGCCCGTTGACCTTGTCGGCCTTGGCGTCGCGCGCGGTCAGGAACAGCACCGGCACGGGGCCGGGACGACCGCCGGCCCTGGGCAGGGCGCGCAGCCTGCGCAGCACCTCGAAGCCGTCGAGGTCGGGCAGCATCACGTCGAGCAGCACCAGGTCGGGCGGGTCGCGCCGGGCCTCGTCCAGCGCCTGCAGGCCGTCGGCGGCCGAGCTCACGGTGAAGCCCGCGAAGCGCAGCGTCGCCGAGAGCAGCTCTCTGACGGTGGGCTCGTCATCGACCACCAGCAGCCGCTCGGCCATGTGAGCCACCTCCCGATCTCACACTAATCAGGCGTCCTTCCGGGTGAACCGGACGTAGGCCGCTGCCAGCATGACCACGACAAACGCCACAATAAGCCCATATCCCAACAAATCAGGCACGTTCTCCGCTCCGTACATGGCCTGGAACGGCGCCGCGTTGGGCCAGAAGAACCTGACGACCACCTGCAGGAAGCCCGGCATCACGCTCGACAGGATGGGCAACAGCAGGAAGACGACGGAGAAGTTGACCGCGGCGGCCGTGCTGCGCAGCAGCACGCCGAGTGTCAGCCCGAACAGCGAGATCAGCGTCAGCACGATCGGCCCGCCGAGCAGCAGCTGAATCGCCGTCGTATCGCCCGGGGTCGCGGCCGGGGCGCCGCCCGCCGCCAGCGTGCTCTGGCTGACCGTGAACATCAGGACGATGGAGGCCACGCTCACCGGCAGGGCGCTCAGCACCGTCATGCCGGCCTTGGCGGCCAGCAGCCGGCCGCGCCTGCCGACGGCGGCCATGCTCGCGGTGATGGTGCCCGAGCCGTACTCGGTGGAGACGATCAGCGCCCCCAGGCCCGCGAGCAGCACCTGGACCAGGAAGATGCCGCGCATGCCCAGCTCGACGGGGTTGAAGCCGAGCCGCTCCTGCGGGGTGAGCGTGGCGTACTCGGCGGCGGCGGCGTTGGAGAACATCCAGCCGAACAGGCCCGACACCAGCACCGCCGCCACCGACAGCGCCATGGTCGCCCTGAGGCTGCTGAACTTGGTCCACTCGGCCTTGAGCGCTCCTGCGTCGATCATCGGGCCGCACCCCACTCGACGGCGTCGCGGGTCAGTTCCATGAATGCCTCCTCCAGTGAGGGCTCTCGGATGCTCAGCTCGTAGAGCGTGACGTTCTCGGCCGCGGCCAGCCTGCCGACATCGGGCGGTGACATGCCTTTGACGAGCAGTTCGCCGGTCTCTCCCGGCTCGACGAAGGCGCCCGCGAGCGCGAGCCGCCGGGCGAAGTGACCGGCGTCGGGCGTACGGACGACCACGACCGACCCCCTCGCGGTGAAGTCCGCGATGTCGCCTTCGGCGAGCAGCCGTCCCCTGCCGATCACCACCAGCCGGTCGGCGGTCAGCGCCATCTCGCTCATGAGATGGCTGGAGACCAGCACGGTGCGTCCCTCGGCGCCCCACCCGCGCATCAGGTTGCGCGCCCACAGCACGCCCTCGGGGTCCAGCCCGTTGATCGGCTCGTCGAGCAGCAGCACCGGAGGGTCGCCGAGCATGGCGGCGGCGATGCCCAGCCGCTGGCCCATCCCGAGGGAGAATCCGCGGCCGGCCGGTCCGCCGCGTCCGCCAGGCCCACCAGCTCCAGCACCTCGCCGACGCGGGATTCCGGGATGCCGTTCGACTGCGCCAGGTAGAGCAGGTGCTTGTACGCGCTCCGCCGCGGGTGCACGGCCCGCGCATCCAGCATGGCGCCGATCGTGCGCAACGGGTGCCGCAGCTCGTGGTAGCGCCGGCCGGTGATCGTGACCGTGCCGGACGTGGGCAGGTCGAGGCCCATGATCATCCGCATGGTCGTGCTCTTGCCGGCGCCGTTGGGACCGAGGAAGCCGGTGACCAGGCCCGGCTGCACGGTGAAGGTGAGGTGGTCCACAGCGACGGTCTCGCCGTAGCGCTTGGTCAGTCCATTGAGCTGGATCATGCGATCCAGCCTGAAGCGGCTGATTGGAGGCGCTCTGAGGGTTTCTGTGAGTTCTCTGTGAGCGCGGGCGGCGCATGTGGCGAGATGCCAGGCCGCCCGCGCCGATCCACAGAGAACTCTCAGGCGGCGGCCCTGACCGGCTCGGGCTCAGGCTCGGGCTCGGGCTCCGGCAGGCGGGTCACCTGGGCCGGCTCGCCGTGCGGGAGCAGGCGCGCGGCCAGCGCGATCAGCACGCCGAGACCCACGCCGATGCTCAGCGCCGTACGCAGGCCGGCCGCGTCCGACAGGAACCCGATCACCACGGGGCCGAGCAGCAGCCCCGCGTAGCCCATGGCGCCGGCCTGCGCGATCGCCGGGCCGGGCGCGTCGGTCGCGGTGCCCGCAAGCGACAGCGTCAGCGGCGAGATCGTCGCCACGCCGAGCCCGACGAAGAACATCGCCGGCACGGCGACCATCGCGGCGGGGGCGAGCAGCACGACCGAGAAGAACCCGGCCGTCGCGACGCCCGACACGGTGAGCATGCCGCGCACCCCGAACCTGACCCGCAGCCGGTCACCGGTCACGCGGGCGATGAGCATGCCCACCTCGAACACCGGGTAGCCGAGCGCCGCGACGGCCTCGGGCGCGCCGAGCTCGTTGCGCATGTAGAGGCCGTTCCAGTCGGCCACGGTGCCCTCGACCATGAACGCGAAGAACATGATCGCGCCCAGCAGGTAGACGACCGGCGGCATGCGGCGCCGCCCCTGCGCCGCGGTGGCCACGGCGGGCCGCTCCGGCAGGTACGTACGGCCGAGCAGCGCGATGACCGGCAGCGCGAGCAGCGCGATCAGCGTGACGTGCGTGGTGAACGGCAGTCCTGCGGCGATCGCGAGGCTGCCGAGCGCGCCCGCCGAGATGGCGCCCACGCACCAGCCGGCGTGCATGCCGTTCATCAGTGGCCGCCGGTAGGCCTGCTCGACGGCCGAGCCCTGGGCGTTCATGGCGACGTCCATGACGCCGAACGCCATGCCGAACAGCACCACGGCCGTCAGCAGCAGCGGCAGGTCGGGAGCGAGGCCCACGCCGAGGAGGCTCAGTGCCGTCAGTGGACCACCTGCCCGCAACACCGCCCGGCTGCCCACGCGCGCCATGACGCGCCGCATGGACTGCATCGTCACCAGGGCGCCCAGGCCCCATGCCAGCAGGATCGTCCCGACCATGGCCTCGGAGAGGCCGAGCTTGTCGGTCAGGGCGGGGATGCGCACGGTCATCGTGCCCACCATCAGGCCGGCAAGGACAAAGGTGAGGACCGCCCCGTAACGGGCACTCCTCAGCTCGCGGGTCATAAGGCCACACCTCACTGAAGTCGTCGTACGTGTACGTCTTGGGTCACTGCTTGCGGGCATGCCGGAGCCGCAGGCCCGGCAGCAGGCAGGGGCCGCGTTTCGGCATGCCGAGCGCCGCACCGGAATCCGACACGGCGCACGTCAAAGCGGGCGCCCCTGAAGGCGCCCTTGGGGGGATGGTCAAAACGGGCGCCGTGAAGGCGCCCTTGGGGGATGAAGGGGGGTGAAGGGGGTGAAGGGGGATGAGCCGGCGGCGCTCGCCACGAGGGCACGACGAGGCGTCAGTCGTGGCGGCGCGCCGGGGCGGCGGGTCAGCTCGGAGCGAGCATCGCCGTCAGGCGGCGCTCCAGGGCCTGAAGGTCCTCTTCGCTGTAGAGCTCGGGGTCGTGGCTGGCGACGTCCCACAGCCCTTCACACGCCAGCCGGACGACCTGGGAGGCCAGCGGATCGGGCTCGTCGTCCAGCCCCTCGCGGTGCCAGCGGGCCATCGCCTCGCGGAGCGGAGCGAGCAGCAGCACGTTGCCCGACGCCCCCGTGACGACGGCCCAGCGTCGCAGGCGGCCGGAGCGCACGGCGGCCAGCGTGGCGGCCAGGTAGCGCTCGGTGTAGGTCGCGCCCGTCTGGGCGGCCACCAGCTCGTCGAAGTCGTCGATCAGCCGCTCCACCATGCCCTTGATCAGGGCTTCCTTGGAGCCGTAGTGATACAGCAGGCCACCTTTGCTGACGCCCGCCCGTTCGGCCACCGCGGCCAGGGTGAGCGCGGTCGAGCCCTGGTCGCAGAGGATCTCCTCCGCCGCGTCCAAAAGCTCGTCCCTTCGCATACCTCTACTGTACCGTCCGGACGGTACAGTCGCAAACGAGATACCCTGAACGGGTGACCAGACCGTCGGCCTATCTTGATCACGCGGCGACCACCCCCATGCTGCCCGAAGCGATCGAGGCCATGACGGTTCAACTCAAACGCGTGGGAAATGCTTCCTCGCTGCACGCGGCCGGTCGTCAGGCACGCAGGGTGGTCGAGGAGTCACGGGAAACGATAGCCGACGCGCTCGGCGCGCGGCCGAGCGAGGTCGTCTTCACCTCGGGCGGCACCGAGGCCGACAACCTCGCGGTCAAGGGCCTCTACTGGGCGCGCCGCCCGCGCCGCCGCGTGCTCATCAGCTCCGTCGAGCACCACGCCGTGCTCGACCCCGCCCACTGGCTGGCCGGCAGCCAGGGCGCCGAGGTCGAGCTGCTCGAGGTCGACGAGCTCGGCCGGGTCCACCCCGAGACGCTGCGCGCCGCCATCGAGCGCGACCCCGACGACGTCGCCATGATCAGCGTCATGTGGGCCAACAACGAGGTCGGCACCGTTCAGCCCGTCCAGGTGCTGGCCGCCATCGCCCACGACCACGGCATCCCGTTCCACAGCGACGCCGTGCAGGCCGTCGGGCAGCTTCCGGTGTCGTTCTCCGGCTCGGGCGCCGATGCGATCACCATCAGCGGCCACAAGGTCGGCGGTCCTGTCGGGGTCGGCGCGCTGCTGCTGGCCAGGGGGCTGACGCCGGTGTCCGTGCAGCACGGCGGCGGTCAGGAGCGCGACGTGCGCTCCGGCACGCTCGACGTGCCCGGCATCGCCGCGTTCGCCGCCGCGGTCAGCGTCGCCGTACGCGAGCAGGAGGCGCTCGCCCGCCGCCTGTCGGAGCTGCGCGACGAGCTGATCAGACGGGTACGCGAGGTCGTGCCCGACGCCGTGCTCAACGGCGACCCAGACGACCGGCTGCCCGGCAACGCCCACTTCTCCTTCCCCGGCTGCGAGGGCGACGCGCTGCTCATGCTGCTCGACGCCAAGGGCGTGGAGTGCTCCACCGGGTCGGCCTGCTCGGCCGGGGTCGCGCAGCCGTCCCACGTGCTGCTCGCCATGGGCGCCGACGCGGCCGCCGCGCGCGGCTCGCTGCGCTTCACGCTGGGCCACACCTCCACGCGCGACGACATCGACCGCCTCATCGAGGTGCTGCCGGCCGCCGTGGAGCGCGCCCGCCGCGCCGGCCTCGGCTGACCCGCGCGGCCGTGGGCGGCCCGTCATGAGGGTCACATGCAGGGCCGGCTCCACATGAGGCGGTGAGGGGCGGCTCCGCATGAGGCGGCCGGGACCGGCTCCGCATGAGGTGGTCAGGGGTGGCTCCGCATGAGGCCGCCTCAGCCGGGCCGGCACGGGGGCGCTCATGAGACCGCCTCAGCCGGGCCGGCACCGGGGCGGACGTCAGCGGACGTCAGGTGAGGAACGGGGCGACGGCCGTCCAGGCCGGGTCGCGTGAGACGTCCACCAGCGCCTTGCCCTCCCGCCAGCCCGAGGCCAGCTCCTTGGCGATCGCGGCGGCGCCGGCGTCCGGGTCGGCGTAGACGTGGATGACGCGGTGGCCGTCGGCGCTCAGGTGCACCGCGAGCAGCGCGTCGGCGGGGTGCTCGCCCAGGCGTGCGGTCAGCCGTTCCTCCAGGTCGCGCAGCGCCTCCAGCGAGCCGCCCGCGGGCAGGTCCTGCTCGTCGCGCTCGGCGTACGGGAGCGTGATGGCGATGTGCTCGTCGCACAGCGGATGATCGACCGGCCGCAGCGGGTAGCGGGCGGTGGCCGCCAGTGGCTTGCCGCCGGCCTGCCCCTCCAGCAGCACCCACTCGTCCTCGCCGATCCCCGAGGCCACGTCGGCGACCACGGCGGGCAGGTGGACGGCCGCGACGGCGTCGATCGGCTCGAACGCGACCGCCGTGATCTCGCCCACCCACCGGGCCACCTCGTCCTCGCCGAGCAGCGCGTCGAGGGCGCGCAGCGCGGTCTGCATCCGGTCTTCGGGGTCGAGCTCGCCGAAGACCGGATGGTAGGCGGCCACGTCGACCCTGGCCTGATTGCGCGGCACGCGCAGCCCGAGCGTCATCCTGTCGATCCCGACCGTGTACTCGCCGACGTCGATCGTGCGCTCGGCGGCGCGCGGGTCGGCCTGGCGCGACGGGTGGAACTCCCACAGCAGGTCGGCCGGCGGCGCCGCCTTGGCCCAGCGGTGGGCGAGCGGGCGCAGCTCGGCGTCGCCCTCCGCGGTCACCACGAGGGCGTGCGCGGCCTCCTTGCCCGGCGCCACCTCACAGACCAGCGCCGGATCCATCGCGGCGACCGGGGCCGCCAGCAGCTCCTCCAGCTCGCCGGTCTCGCCGGAGGCCATCATCGCGTCCAGCCGCGGCCTGTTCTCCTGCCACCAGGTCCAGAATCCGGCGATGGCCGCTTTCCCCTGGCCCGCCCTTTCGTCTGCGTCTTTGCGCCCGAACAGTCGCATGGACGAATCCTTCCAGACCCATGCCATGGTCGCGCACTCCCGCTCGGACAGTACGCTGGATGAGTCATGGGATTGCGTGTGCTTGCCGCCATGTCGGGCGGCGTCGATTCAGCGGTGGCCGCCGCCCGCATCGCCGAGGCCGGCCACGACGTCACCGGTGTGCATCTCGCGCTGTCGGCCAACCCCCAATCCCACCGCACCGGCGCCAGAGGCTGCTGCACGATCGAGGACTCGCGTGACGCGCGCCGCGCCGCCGACGTCATCGGCATCCCGTTCTACATCTGGGACATGGCCGAGCGCTTCCAGCGTGACGTGGTGGAGGACTTCGTCTCCGAGTACGCCGCGGGCCGCACGCCCAACCCGTGCCTGCGCTGCAACGAGAAGATCAAGTTCGCGGCGGTGCTCGACAGGGCGCTCGCGCTCGGCTTCGACGCGGTCGCCACGGGCCACCACGCCAGGCTGGTCGACGGCGTGCTGTCGCGCAGCGTCGATCAGAGCAAGGACCAGTCGTACGTGCTGGGCGTGCTCACCCGCGAGCAGCTCAGCCACGCGATGTTCCCGCTGGGCGACTCCACCAAGGCAGAGGTGCGCGAGGAGGCCGCGCGGCGCGGCTTGACCGTGGCCGACAAGCCCGACAGCCACGACATCTGCTTCATCGCCGACGGCGACACCCGCGGCTTCCTGGCCAAGCGGCTCGGCTCCGCCGAGGGCCCGATCGTCGACCAGAACGGCGAGGTCGTCGGCACCCACCAGGGCGCTCACGGGTTCACCGTGGGCCAGCGCAAGGGCCTGCGCATCGACCGTCCCGCGCCCGACGGACGTCCCCGCTACGTGCTGTCCATCGAGCCGGTCTCCAACACGGTCACGGTCGGCCCGCGCTCGGCGCTCGAGGTCACCACGATCACCTGCGGCCGCCCTGTCTGGAACGGCCCGTCCCGCTACGACGACCTGACCGTGCAGCTCAGGGCGCACGGCGAGGTCTATCCGTGCCGGTTCGAAGAGACCGGCGACGGCCTGACGATCGAGCTCGACCGGCCCGCCACGGGCGTCGCCGCCGGGCAGGCGGCCGTGCTCTACTCGGGCGACACCGTCATCGGGTCGGCCACCATCATGTCCGCCGGCTGATCTTCTAGCTGATCGGCTAGCCGATCGTCACCGACTCGCCGACCGGGATGCGGCGGATGTCGGCCTGCTGCTTGTCGGCCTCCATGCGCAGCCAGTTGTCCACCAGGCCGAGGCCGATCTCGCCGTAGAGGCCGTCGTGCGTCGAGTACGCCCGCGCCGGGCGGAGCTTGCGCAGATACTCCACGGTCTCGGCGAGCTTGAGCCACGGCGCGCCGGTCGGCACCAGCAGCGTCGGCACCTCCACACCCGGGTCGGTCAGCGCGTCGCCCGGGTAGAAGACCTCGTCGTCGATCAGGAAACCGACGTTCTGCACGACCGCCATGTCGGGGTGGTTGTAGGCGTGCCACTCGCCGAACACCCTGACACGGAAGCCCGCCACGTCGAAGCCGTCGCCCTGGCGTACCACCTGGACCTTGCCCGGCACCTCGGTCAAGAGGGCCGCGACGCCCTCGCACGTGTAGATCTCCAAGTCGGGCGATGCGGCCTTGAGCCGGTCGACGTCCACATGGTCGGCGTGCTCGTGGGTGATGAGCACCGCGTCGGCGCCGTCGAGCACCGGGCCCCTGGTGAACGCGCCCGGGTCGATGACCAGCACCTTGCCGTTCTTCTCCACGCGGACGCAGGCGTGATCGTGCTTCGTGAGCTTCATGCGGCAGAGCCTACGCTTGTGCCCATGTCTATGTGGGAGGCCACCGGGGTCGGCTCGCACCCCGGTTCCGATCATCTTGAGGCGATCAGGGTCGTGTTCGGCGAGGTGCCGGGGCTGCCGTACCTTCCCGAGCTGCCCGCGCGGGGCGTCGGCGCCGACATGGTGGGGCGCAGCGCGGGGCTGCTGATCGACCTGCCGGTGGAGGTGCAGCCCTCGGGATGGCGGCTGACCGACCGGCCCGGACGCGACCACCAGCGCGCCGTCGATCACCTGCGCCGCGACCTCGACGGCCTCGAGGAGGTCGGCCACGACTACGCGGGGCCGCTGAAGCTGCAGGTCTGCGGGCCGTGGACGCTGGCGGCGTCGATCGAGCTCAAGCACGGCGACAAGATGCTGTCCGACGCGGGCGCCGTACGCGACCTGATCGCCTCGCTGGCGCAGGGCGTGGCCGACCACTGCGCCGAGGTGCGCAGGCGGCTGCCCGGGGTGACGGAGATCGTGCTGCAGCTCGACGAGCCGGGGCTGCCCGGCGTGCTGGCCGGTACGGTGCCGACCGCGTCCGGGTTCGGGCGGCTGCCCGCGGTCGAGGAGTGGCGGGTCGAGGAGTCGCTGCGCCACTTTGAGTCGCCGGTGGTGCACTGCTGCGCGCCGGATGTGCCGTTCGCGCTGCTGCGCCGGGCCGGAGCGCGCGGCGTGTCGGTGGACGCCTCGCTGCTGCGGCGGCGCGACGAGGACGAGCTGGGCGAGCTGTTCGAGGCGGGGCTGACGCTGTTCATGGGCGTCGTGCCGGGCGTGGACACCCGGCTGCCGGACATCGGCGTGGTGGCCAAGCCCGCGCTGGAGCTGTGGCGGCGGCTGGGGTTCCCGGCCGACCGGCTGACCGAGCAGGTCGTGCTCACCCCGGCGTGCGGGCTGGCGGGCGCCTCTCCCGCCTACGCGCGCCAGGCGCTAGGCGCGTGCACGAAGGCGGCCCAGGTGCTCAGGGACGATCCCGCGGGCGAGGGCGGCTGAGACATGGTTTTGTCGGTGGCCGGCGGTAGCGTTTGCTCAGGTCGTCGTACGGAAGGAGACGTCGCGTGAGTGAGCCGGGCGGCGAGGTCGAGGGTGTGCCGGTGACCGCGCTCAAGCGGCATGCCGAGCTGAGTGAGCTGGTCAAGGAGGCGCGCTGGCGCTACTACGTGCTCGACCAGCCCACGGTGAGCGATGCCCAGTTCGACGAGTGGTTCAAAGAGCTGCTCGCGCTGGAGGAGCAATATCCCTCGCTGCAGACGCCCGAATCGCCCACGCAACAGGTGGGCGCGCCGGTGTCGGGCGACTTCGCCAAGGTTCAGCATCTCAACCGGATGGAGAGCCTCGACAACGCGTTCAACGCCGACGACATGGCCGCCTGGGCGTCGCGGGCCGAGCGTCTTGCCGAGGGCCACCCCGGTCCCTTCCTGTGCGAGCTGAAGATCGACGGGCTCGCCGTCGCGCTGGTCTACCGCGACGGCAAGCTGGAGCGGGCCGCCACCCGCGGCGACGGCCGCACCGGCGACGACGTCACCGACAACGTCCGCACGATCAAGGGCGTCCCGCACCGGCTCGAGGGCGACGACGTGCCGAGCCTGGTCGAGGTGCGCGGCGAGGTCTACATCCCGGTCGAAGACTTCAAAAAGCTCAACGAGCAGCTCGTCGAGCAGGGCAAGGCGCCGTTCGCCAACCCGCGTAACTCCGCGGCCGGCACGCTGCGGCAGAAAGACCCGCGCATTACCGCCCAGCGGCCGCTGCGCATGCTGGTGCACGGCATCGGCGTGTGGGAGGGGTCCGAGGAGCCGCGCGCGCAGTCGGAGTGCTACGAGCGGCTGCGCGAGTTCGGGCTGCCGGTCAGCGACCTCTACAAGGTGGTGCCGACGCTCGACGAGGTCAACGAGTTCATCGAGCACTACCGCGTGCACCGCCACGACCCGCCCTACGAGATCGACGGCGTCGTGGTGAAGGTCGACGACTTCCGCACCCAGCGGGAGCTGGGCTCCACCTCGCGGGCGCCGCGCTGGGCGATCGCGTACAAATACCCGCCGGAAGAGGTCAACACCAAGCTGCTCGACATCCAGGTCGGGGTGGGGCGCACCGGGCGGGTGACGCCGTTCGGGGTGATGGAGCCGGTCTCGGTGTCGGGCTCGACGGTCGAGCGGGCCACGCTCCACAACGCCGCGATCGTCAAGAAGAAGGGCGTGCTCATCGGCGACACCGTGGTGCTGCGCAAGGCGGGCGACGTCATCCCGGAGATCGTCGGGCCGGTCGTGCCGCTGCGCGACGGGTCCGAGCGCGAGTTCGTGATGCCGACCCACTGTCCCGAGTGCGGCACCGAGCTGGCGTACGAGCAGGAGGGCGACGCCGACCTGCGCTGCCCCAACGCGCGCGGCTGCCCCGCGCAGATCCGCGAACGCCTGTTCTTCGCCGCCGGGCGGCGCGCGCTCGACATCGACGGGCTCGGCTACGTCGCGGCCACCGCGCTCACCCAGCCGCTGCCGCCGCAGGAGCCGGTCGTGCGCACCGAGGCCGACCTGTTCGACATCACCCTCGACCGGCTCATCCCGATCAAGTCGGTGGTCCGCGACCAGGAGACCGGGCTGCCCAAGATCGACCCGAAGACCGGCAAGGAGAAGGTCGTCACGTTCTTCTCCAACGTCAACGGCGAGCCCAGCCAGAACGCGCTGCGCCTGATGGAGGAGCTCGAGCGGGCCAAGCAGTCCTCGCTCGCGCAGGTGCTGGTCGCGCTCTCCATCCGCCACGTCGGCCCGCCCACCGCCCGCGCGCTCGCCGACGCCATGCGCTCGATCGACGCGATCATGAACGCCTCCGAGGAGGAGCTGGCCGCCGTCGAAGGCATCGGGCCCAAGGTGGCGGCCACGATCAAGGAGTGGTTCGAGGTCGACTGGCACCGCGAGATCATCGATCGGTGGCGGGCCGCCGGGGTCCGCATGGAGGACGAGCCCGCGCCCGAGAAGGGGCCGCAGACGCTGCAGGGCCTGACGTTCGTGGTGACCGGCACGCTCGACGGCTACACCCGCGACTCGGCCGCCGCTGAGCTCACCGGCCGGGGCGGCAAGGTGTCGAGCTCGGTGTCGAAGAAGACGTCGTTCCTGATCGCGGGGGAGAACGCGGGGTCGAAGTACGACAAGGCGGTGGACCTCAAGGTGCCGATCCTGGACCGGGCCGGCTTCGAGGTGCTGCTGAACGAAGGCCCCGAGGCGGCGGCCCAGGTGGCGACCACACCGGAGGACTGAACCGGGGGTCAGTTGAAGGGGGCGGCTCGCGGGCGCGGGCGGCCCCCTTCCGCGTTATCGCGCTCGTGCGCTCCCGCTGTGTCTGGCGGGTTGCTGCGGGATGCGCTCATGCTGCCCGTTGTAGGCCCGTCCTGGTCTGGCCGTTGCGGGCGCGAGCTGTCGCTCGAACCGCCGAGTGACCCGAGCGCCCCCTGGTTTCCGCCCTCACATCGGGGGAGTGCCGTCTGCGCGTCATCTCCTTCGACATCTCCTTCGAAGGAGGTGTCCGCTCTTCGATGGAGTTCGTGGGAGTCCGTGGACGTGACCGGGAGCGGCCCCGACGGTCGTGCTCCGGCCCCTCCGAGAACGGGGAGTGCGGATCTTCTTACGGGTTGTTTGCGGGGGTGGCAAACCGTTTGCGGGGGTTGGTCGTCTTCTATGCGAGCCGTGTGGGCGCTGCCAGGGTTCCGGCTGCTTCGGCGTAGGTTGGGGTCGCTGTGTGCTCGGTTTGCTACACAGGGTGCTTTTTGGGTATATGTCGGAAAGGAGAAGTGACGGAACGTACGCGCTTGGTTTCGCGAAGTGGGGTGAAGGTCGTACCCTCCCATAGTGACCTAATGGGGGTTCTGTTACCGATGACTGACCCAACCGACACCCGCGACAAAGGGCCACGCGTCGGCACGCCGTTGTGGGGTTATCTCGCGGGCGTCACCGTGATCGGCTTCACCGGTCTGGTGGTGGCCATGCTGCGGCTGGACCCGTCCGGTCTGGTGGAGCTCGCCCGCACCCCGCTGTTCTGGGTGCTGGCGGTGCTGGTGATCCTGGGCGAGCTGCGGCCCGTCATGGTGTCGTCGGCCACCGCCGTGGGCGGCACGTACCCGTCCACCATGTTCACCTTCGCGGTGCTGCTGCACCTCGGATTGCCCGTCGCGGTGCTCATGCAGGCCGTGGCGGTGGCGATGAACGGCGTGGTGACGCGCAAGGCGTGGCATCGGGTCATGTTCAACATCGCGCAGTCCTCCCTGGCGCTGATCGCGGCTGCCGTGGTGCTGAGCCTGTTCGGCATCGTGCCGAGCCCGGCCGCGCCCTGGGTGCCCGCGGGTGACGACCTGCTGGCCATCGCGCTGGCGGGGATCGCGTACTTCCTGGTCAGAGGCGCGCTGGTGTGCGGCGCGGTGGCGCTGCACGAGCGGCGCTCGCTGGTACGCGTGCTCAGGGCCAGCGTCGGCCCCCAAGCACTGGTGTACATCGGCCTGCTGGGCCTCGCGCCCCTGGTGGTGGTCGTCATGGACCACTCGCCGGGGCTGGTGCCGCTGTTCGTGGCCCCGCTGGCCGCCGTCTACTTCACCGCCACTCTCTCCTTGCGCCGCGACCACCAGGCCATGCACGACGAGCTGACCGGCCTGCCCAACAGGAAGATGCTCGTGGTCAGCACCGAGGAGGCGCTGGCCGAGGTGCGCCAGGACGAGCGGGTGGGGCTGTTCCTCCTCGACCTCGACCGGTTCAAGGAGGTCAACGACACGATGGGCCACCCGGTCGGCGACCGGCTGCTGCAGCTCGTCGCCCACCGGCTCACTCATGCCGTACGCCCGGGAGACGTCGTGGCGCGGCTCGGCGGCGACGAGTTCGCCGTGCTGCTGCCCTCGATCAGGGACGCCCACGCGGCCAGGGAGGTCGCAGCGAGGCTGCGCGCGGCGCTCACCGAGCCGGTGCGCCTGGAGGGCATGACGTTCGACCTCGACGCCTCGGTGGGCATCGCGCTCTATCCCGACCACGCGCCCGACTTCGAGCTGCTGCTCCAGCGGGCCGACGTGGCGATGTACCTGGCCAAGGAGGGGCGTACGGGCGTCGAGCTCTACCAGCCCGACAAAGACCGCAATTCTCCCGAACGCCTGACCCTGCTCGGCGACCTGCGCCGCGCCATCGACAACCGCGAGCTGCGCCTGCACTACCAGCCCAAGGTGGCGCTCGGCACCGGCGACGTGCAGGGCGTAGAGGCGCTGCTGCGCTGGCGGCACCCCGTGCACGGGCCCGTGGCGCCGGCCGACTTCGTGCCGCTGGCCGAGCAGTCGTACCTGATGCGGCAGCTCACCGCCTACGTGATCGAGGAGGCGATGCGACAGGCCGCCGCCTGGTGGCACACGGGGCTGCGGGTGCAGATCTCGGTCAACATCTCGGCCCGCGACCTGCTCGGCTCCGCCCTGCCCGAGCAGCTCGGGGTGGGCCTGGCCAAGTACGCGCTGCCGCCCGCCGCCATCCAGCTCGAGGTCACCGAGCGCATCCTGACCGGCGATCAGGCGTACACGCAGGAGACCATCAAGGCGCTGGCCGCGCTCGGCGTGCCGCTCGCGATCGACGACTTCGGCACCGGCTACTCCTCGCTGATCCGGCTCCAGCGGCTGGCCGTCTCGGAGGTCAAGATCGACGCCTCGTTCGTCCGCAGGATCGCCGAGTCGGAGGACGACTACCGCATCGTCCGCTCCATCGTCGACCTCGTACGGAGCCTGGGCCTGCGCTCGGTCGCCGAGGGCGTCGAGTCGGAGGAGGTCGCGATGCGCCTCGTCGAGCTGGGCTGCGACGCCGGGCAGGGCTGGCTGTTCTGCGAGCCGATGCCCGCCGAGGAGGCCGCGGTCTGGCTGCGCGACCGCACGGGCGGCTCGGTGGAGTACGAGTACCAGCCCGAAGTCAGCTCCGCCTGAGCGGATAATGCGTTCGGGGCTGCTACGTCAAGACCCCTAGGATGGCAGTGTCCAAAGACTCCATCCACGAAACGGGTTCAACGACTCATGTCCGCCATAACCCGCGACGAGGTCGCACACCTGGCCCGGTTGTCCAGGCTGGCGCTCAGCGACGACGAACTCGATCACTACGCCACCCAGCTCGATGCGATCATCGAGTCGGTCGCGAAGGTGGCCGAGGTCGCCGCCGAGGATGTGCCGCCTTCGTCGCACGCGCTTCCGCTGACCAATGTCTTCCGTGCCGACGAGGTGCGACAGTCTCTGACGCCCGACCAGGCGCTCGCCGGCGCGCCCGCCGTCGAGGACGACCGCTTCCGGGTGCCGCGCATCCTCGGGGAGGAGGCATGAGCCTGATCCGCAAGACCGCCGCCGAGCTCGGCGCGATGATCGCCGCGGGCGAGGTGTCGGCCGTCGAGGTGGCCGAGGCGCACCTCGACCGCATGGCCGAGGTCGAGCCGAAGGTGCAGGCGTTCCTCCACGTCGATCGGGAGACCACGCTGGAGCAGGCCCGCGCGGTGGACGCCCGGCTGCGGGCGGGGAGAAGCTGGGCCCGCTGGCCGGTGTGCCGGTCGCCCACAAGGACATCTTCACCACGCGCGACATGCCGACGACGGCCGCGTCCAAGATCCTCGAAGGCTGGCGGCCGCCGTACGACGCCACCGTCACCGCCCGCCTGCGCGAGGCCGGCCTGGTCATCCTGGGCAAGACGAACCTCGACGAGTTCGCCATGGGCTCATCGACGGAGAACTCCGCCTACCAGGTCACCCGCAACCCGTGGGACCTGAGCAGGGTGCCCGGCGGTTCGTCCGGCGGGTCGAGCGCCGCCGTGGCCGCCTACGAGGCGCCGCTGTCCACCGGCACCGACACCGGCGGCTCCATCCGGCAGCCCGCCGCCGTCACCGGCATCGTCGGCATGAAGCCCACCTACGGCGGCTCGTCCCGCTACGGCCTGATCGCGTTCGCCAGCTCGCTGGACACGCCTGGCCCGTTCGCGCGTAACGTGCTCGACGCGGCGCTGCTGCACGAGGCGTTCTCCGGCTACGACCCGATGGACTCCACCTCCATCGACGCGCCGGTGCCCTCGGTGGTCGAGGCCGCCAAGCACCCCGACGTCGCCGGCATGCGCATCGGCGTGGTCAAGGAGTTCTCCGGCGAGGGCTACCAGCCGGGCGTGCTGGCCCGCTACAACGAGGCCGTGCAACTGCTGGAGTCGCTCGGGGCCAAGGTCGTCGAGGTCTCCTGCCCGTCGTTCAAGACCGCGCTGCCCGCCTACTACCTGATCGCGCCGTCGGAGTGCTCGTCCAACCTGGCCCGCTTCGACGCCATGCGCTACGGCCTGCGCGTCGGCGACGACGGCACCCGCAGCGCCGAGGAGGTCATGGCGCTGACCAGGGCGGCCGGGTTCGGTCCGGAGGTCAAGCGGCGCATCATGCTCGGCACGTACGCGCTGTCCAGCGGCTACTACGACGCCTACTACGGCCAGGCCCAGAAGGTGCGCACGGTCATCGCCCGGGAGTTCGAGGCCGCCTACCAGCAGGTCGACGTCCTGGTCTCGCCCACCACGCCGACCACGGCGTTCCCGATCGGCGAGCGCACCGACGACCCGATGTCGATGTACCTCGCCGACCTGTGCACCATCCCGTCCAACCTGGCGGGCAACGCGGCCATCTCCGTGCCGGTGGGTCTGGCCGACGAGGACAACCTGCCGGTCGGCCTGCAGATCATGGCCCCGGTCCTGGCCGACGACCGCTGCTACCGCGTCGGCGCGGCCGTGGAGCAGGCCCTGGAGAGCCGCTGGGGCGGCAGCCTGCTGTCCAAGGCACCGGAGCTGGCGTGACACGCAACGAGCTGAAACTGAGGACCTCACCATGACTGCCGGTACGCTCATGCCGTACGACGAAGCGCTCGAGCGCTTCGAGCCGGTGCTCGGCCTCGAGACGCATGTCGAGCTGGGCACCAAGTCGAAGATGTTCTGCGGTTGCAAGACGACCTTCGGCGCGCCGCCCAACACGCAGGTCTGCCCCACCTGCCTGGCGCTCCCCGGGGCGCTGCCGGTGGCCAACCAGAAGGCCATCGAGTCGACGATCCGCATCGGCCTGGCGCTGAACTGCTCGATCGCCGAATGGTGCCGCTTCGCCCGGAAGAACTACTTCTATCCGGACATGCCGAAGAACTACCAGATCTCCCAGTACGACGAGCCGCTCTGCTACGACGGCTACATCGATGTGGAGGTCGAGGGCAAGACGGTCAGGATCGGCATCGAGCGGGTGCACCTGGAGGAGGACACCGGCAAGTCCACCCACGTGGGCGGTGCCACCGGCCGCATCCACGGCGCCGACTACTCGATCGTCGACTACAACCGCGCCGGCATCCCGCTGGTCGAGATCGTGACCAAGCCCATCCCGGGCGCCGACCGGCTCGCGCCGGAGGTGGCCAGGGCCTACGTCACCGAGCTGCGCGAGATCATGCGTTCGCTGGGCGTCTCCGACGTGCGCATGGAGGAGGGCTCGCTGCGGTGTGACGTCAACGTCTCGCTGATGCCGCGCGGGTCGTCGGAGTGGGGCACCCGTACGGAGACCAAGAACGTCAACTCCCTGCGCAGTGTCGAGCGCGCCGTGCGCAGCGAGATCGAGCGGCAGGCGGCGGTGCTGGCCGGGGGCGGGAAGGTCATCCAGGAGACCCGCCACTTCCACGAGGACACCGGCACCACCACCTCCGGCCGGTCCAAGGAGGAGGCGCAGGACTACCGCTACTTCCCCGAGCCCGACCTGGTGCCGATCGCGCCCGACAAGGCGTGGGTGGCCGAGCTGAAGGCCGCGCTGCCCGAGCTGCCGTCGGTCAAGCGCAAGCGGCTGCAGGCCGAGTGGGGCCTGTCCGACCTCGACATGCAGGCCATGCACAACGCCGACGCGATCGACCTGGTCGAGGCCACGGTCGCGGCCGGTGCCCCGCCGGCCGACGCCCGCAAGTGGTGGATGGGCGAGCTGGCGCGGCGGGCCAACGAGACCGGCGTGGCGCTGGCCGACCTGCCGATCACGCCCGAGCAGATCGCCCGGGTGACCGAGCTGGTCGCCTCCGGCGCGCTCAACGACAAGCTGGCGCGCGAGGTGCTCGAAGGCGTGCTGGCCGGCGAGGGCACGCCGGACGAGGTCGTCGAGCGGCGCGGCCTGCGCATCGTCAACGACGAGGGCGAGCTGTCCGCGCTCATCGACCAGGTGCTGGCCGAGAACGCCGACGCGGCCGAGAAGGTCCGCTCCGGGAAGATCGCCGCGGCCGGTGCGCTGGTCGGCGGCGTGATGCGGGCCAGCAAGGGCAAGGCCGACGCGGCCAGGGCCCGCCAGCTCATCCTGGAGAAGCTCGGCGTCCAGGAGTGACCGCGGCGAAGACGGCCCCTCCCCGCGGGTGAGGCCGTCTTGGCGAAAGGCCGTCAAGGAGGGTCCCGCGTGGGCGGGGCCCTCCTTTCGCGTTCAGATGCCTGCGGGCGCCTTCCTTTCCGGCTCCGTACGTGCGGGCGCGTTGCGCCGGGCGTACCACCGCCTGATCAGCGGGCTGAGCAGGGCGAGCAGGGACAGCGCGAGCAGGACGACCGCGACCGGGCTGCGCACGAGCACGGTCACGTCGCCCGCCCCGATGGCCAGTGCCCGGCGGAGCTGGATCTCGGCCATCGGCCCCAGGATCATCCCGATCACGGCGGGCGCGATCGGCAGGCCGAAGCGGCGCATGGCGTAGCCGAGCAGGCCCAGGACGTACAGGACGAACAGGTCAACGACGGTGCCGTTGAGCGCGTAGACGCCGAGCGCGGCGAACAGCACGATCCCGGCGTACAGGTACGGGCGGGGGATGCGCAGCATGCGCGCCCACACCGGGGCCAGCGGCAGGTTGAGCACCAGCAGCATCGTGTTGCCGAGGAACAGCGATGCGATCATGCCCCAGACCAGCGCCGGGTTGTGGTCGAAGAGCTGCGGGCCGGGCTGCAGGCCGTACTGCTGGAACGCGGCCAGCATGATCGCGGCCGTGGCCGAGGTCGGCAGGCCCAGCGTGAGCAGCGGGACCAGGGTGCCGGCCGCGGAGGCGTTATTGGCCGCCTCGGGACCGGCCACGCCCTCGATGGCGCCCTTGCCGTACTCCTCCTTGGCCACGCCCTTGGCCAGGCGCTTCTCGGCCGCGTACGACAGGAACGTCGGGATCTCGGCCCCGCCGCCGGGCAGCGCGCCGAACGGGAAGCCCAGGGCCGTGCCGCGCAGCCATGGTTTCCACGAGCGCCGCCAGTCGGAGCGCCCCATCCAGGCCCGGCCCACCGGTACCACCTCGGGAGGCGCGTGCCGCAGGCGGCTGGCGACGTACAGGGACTCGCCCAGCGCGAACAGGCCGACCGCGACGATCACCACGTCGATGCCGTCGAGCAGCTGCGGGATGCCGAGCGTGAGCCGCGCCTGCCCGGTCTGCTGGTCGATGCCGATCAGCCCGATCACCAGGCCGAGCCCCAGCGATGCCAGGCCGCGCACGATCGAGCGCGACAGCACCGAGGAGACGGCGGTGAAGGCGAGGATGGCGAGCGCGAAGTAGTCCTCGGGACCGAACGAGATCGCGAAGCTCACCACCGCGGGCGCGGCCACCACGAGCAGCGCCGTGGCGATCGTGCCGGCCACGAACGAGCCGATGGCGGCCGTGGCGAGGGCCTGCGCCGCCCGCCCGCGCCTGGCCATCTTGTTGCCCTCAAGCGCCGTGATCATCGACGATGACTCGCCGGGCGTGTTGAGCAGGATCGAAGTGGTCGAGCCGCCGTACATGCCGCCGTAGTAGATGCCGGCGAACATGATGAACGCGCTGGTCGGCGGCACGGTGAAGGTGATCGGCAGCAGCAGCGCCACGGTCATCGCGGGCCCGATGCCGGGCAGCACGCCGACGAGCGTGCCGAGCGTGACGCCGACGAGCGCGTACAGGAGGTTGACGGGGGTCAGCGCGGCGGCGAAGCCGTCGAGCAGGAGCTGGAACGAGGTCACCTCAGATCAGCCCCTCCAGCGGCCCGGCGGGCAGCGAGACGCCGAGCCCCTTCACGAACAGCAGGTACGTCACCACGCCCATGACCACCGCGATCCCGGCCGCGCGCAGCCGGTGCCCGGCCCCCAGCACGACGGCCAGGCCGAAGAACAGCAGGCTCGCGCCGATGATCCAGCCGAGCAGGTCGAGCAGCGCGGCGAAGGCCAGGAAGACGCCGCTGACCAGGCTCAGCGTGCGCCAGTCCGTGGGCGCGTCGGCGTCGACGTCCTCGCTCTCCTCAGGGTCGGCGCGGCCGCCGCGCAGCACGTCGGCCACATAGAACAGGCCGATGAGCACCATCGCGCCGCCCACCAGCATGGGGAAGAACCGCGGCCCGAGGCCGAGCTGGGAGGCCGCGGCCGACACGTCGAGCGTGCCGACCACGACGAGCACGCCCAGCAGCAGCACCACGAGCGCCAGCCCGAGCTCGGGCCGCCACCAGCGAGCCATCAGGACACGAGCCCCATCTCGGCGATGATGCCCTTGACCCTGGTCTGCTCGGCGGCGAGGAAGTCGGCGAACTCCTGCCCGGTCTGGAACGAGTCGATCCAGCCGTTCTTGGCCACCGCGTCCTTCCACGGCTGCGCGTCGTGCATCTTGGTGACCAGGTCGGTCAGGGCCTTCTTGTCGGCGTCGGAGAGCCCGCCGGGGGCCACGAAGCCGCGCCAGTTGGACAGCTCGACGTCCAGCCCGGCCTCCTTCAGGGTGGGCGCGTCGAGGTCGGGCAGCCGCTCGCCGGAGGTGACGCCCAGCGCGCGGAGCTTGCCGGACTTCACGTGCTCGGCGAACTCGCCCACCCCCGAGATGCCGGCGCTGACCTTGTTGCCGAGCAGCTCGTTCAGCGCCTCGCCGCCGCCCGAGTGCGCGATGTAGTTGACCTGCTTGGGGTCCACGCCTGCGGCCTTGGCCATCAGCCCGGCCACGATGTGGTCGGTGCCGCCCGCCGAGCCGCCCGAGATCGACACCTTCGCCGGGTCGGCCTTCCAGGCGGCGACCAGGTCGGCCAGCGTCTTGAACGGCGACTCGGCCGGGACGACGACGATCTCGTACTCCTCGGTCAGCTTGGCGATGGGCGTGGTCTCGGCCAGCGTGACCTTCGACTTGTTCTGCTCGATGGCGCCCACCATGACCAGGCCCATGGTCATCAGCAGGTTGCCGTTGCCCTTCTCGCCGGCGAGCTGGGCCAGGCCGATCGTCCCGCCGGCGCCGGGCACGTTGTACACCTCGACCTTGCGGTCCGGCACGGCGGCCTTGAACGCCTGCTCGGCCACGCGGGAGGTCTGGTCCCAGCCGCCGCCGGGCGAGGCGGGGGCCATGATGCGCAGGGTGGCGTTCGCGGACGCGCCGCCTCCGCCGGCGCCGCCGCAGGCCGTCAACGCGCCCAGGGTGAGTGCCGCGAGGGCGGCGAATACGCGCAAGCGCATGTTCACTCCAAGGTGGGGGAATTCACAGTCGTCGGGAGTGGCATGGTGAGGTCCTATTCCCCGCCACGTCGAGGCTTTGCGTGGTTGCCGTCGTAGTGGTCGTATTGGTCGCGACCCGGACGTGACCTGCTTTTGTTTCGATGAGCCTCGATGAACAGGCTGAGAAGGGTTCGTGACGCCTCGCTCGGCACGCAGCTCTTCGCGCTCCAGATGGTGATCGTGCTGCTGGCCGCCGGCGGCACGGCCGCCGTGTGGGCGGAGCACACCCGCGACCAGCTCGACTCGCTGCACCAGCAGCGGGCGCTGGCGATCGCCCAGTCGGTGGCCGCGCTGCCGCAGGTACGCGAGGCGTTCAAGCTGGAGCACCCGGAGAGCGTGCTGCAGCCGCTGGCGCTGAGCGTCCAGGCCGAGACCGGCGCCGACTACGTGGTCATCGCCAACACCGAGCAGCGGCGTTACGCCCACCCCAACGCCTCGCTGATCGGCGAGAAGCTGTCCACCGACGGCAGCACGGTCCTGCGTACCGGCCGGAGCTGGGTCGGCATCGAGACCGGCACGATCGGCACCACGCTCAGGGGCAAGACGCCCATCAGAGACGAATACGGCGAGGTCATCGGCCTGGTCTCCGTCGGCGTGCTGGCGACCACCGTCACCGGCCAGCTCTTCGACGCCCTGCCGCCGCTCATCTGGACCGCGCTCGCGGTGCTGCTCGCGGGGCTGGCGCTGGCGGGGTTCATCACGGCGCGGGTGCGCAGGCAGACGTTCGGGCTGGAGCCGCGGGAGATCGCCGCGCTGCTGGAGCAGCGCGAGGGCGTGCTGCACGGAGTGAAGGAGGGCCTGATCGCCTTCGACATGGAGGGCAGGGTCACGCTCGTCAACGACGCCGCCCGCGAGCTGCTCGGCGACGTCGGCGAGGACCTCGCCACGATGCCGGTCTCCGAGCGCATGCGCGACGTGCTCGGCGGCGCCGACCCGGGCGAGGACCGCATCGTGCTGCACGGAGAGCGGGTGCTGGTGCTCAACCGCACCCCCGTCTGGGTACGCGGCCGCCAGCTCGGCTGGGTGGTCACCCTGCGCGACCGTACCGAGCTGGTCCGCCTGGCCCGTGAGCTGGACGACACCAGCAGCGCCACGGAGGCGCTGCGGGCGCAGGCGCACGAGTTCGCCAACCGCATGCACACCGTGGTCGGCCTGCTCGAACTCGGCGAGCACGAGGCCGCGATCGGCTTCATCACCCGCACCACCCACGACACCAACGCCACCGACCTGCGCGAACGCGTCCAGGATCCGACGCTGGCCGCGCTGCTCATGGCCAAGTCGGCCGAGGCGGCCGAGCGCGGGGCCAGGCTGGTGCTCTCCGACGACTCCTCGGTGCCCGAGGGCGCGCTCGGCGACCCGCGCGATGCGGTGCTGGTGGTCGGCAACCTCGTCGCCAACGCCATCGACGCGCTCGACGGCGCGGAGGGCACGATCGAGGTGTCGGTACGCGCCGACGCCGACGGGCTGCACGTACGGGTCGGCGACTCCGGCCCCGGCATCGCACCCGAGCTGGTGGAGGAGGTCTTCAGGGAGGGTTTCACCACCAAGGCCGCGCATTCGGGGCCGCGCGGGCTGGGGCTCGCGCTCACCCGGCAGGCGTGCCTGCGCAGGGGCGGCTGGGTGCGCGTACGCAACGACGGCGGCGCCGTCTTCACCGCACTGCTCCCCGCGAGGGCCGCCACATGACCGCGACCGAGGGCCGCAACGACGCCGCGATCCGGGTGCTGGTCGTGGACGACGACTTCATGGTGGCCCGCATCCACAGCGGCTACGTGGCGAGGGTGCCCGGCTTCGAGGTCGTCTCGGTCGCGCACACCGGCGCCGAGGCGCTCGCCGCCGTGGCCGAGCTGCGGCCCGATCTGGTGCTGCTCGACATCTATCTGCCCGACATGTCGGGCCTGGAGGTGCTCAAGGCGCTGCACGACGTGGACGTCCTCATGATCAGCGCCGCCCGTGACGTGCCCACCGTCAGGGAGGCCATGCGCGGCGGGGCGGTCAACTACCTCATCAAGCCGTTCACCGCCGCCGCGCTCACCGAACGCCTGCGCCAGTACGCCGACACCCGCGAGCGCCTGACCGCCATCGGCCCCGAGGCGCGCCAGGACGACGTGGACCGGCTCTTCGGAGTCCTGCCGTCCGCCGCTCCCATGCCCAAGGGGCTGTCGGCGGCCACCTGTGCGCTGGTCGCAGACACGCTGCGGGAGGCCGGGCGCGACCTGTCCGCGGCCGAGGCCGCCGAGCTCACGGGCCTGTCGCGGGTGAGCGCCCGCCGCTATCTGGAGTACCTGTGCGCGGTCGGCCAGGCCGAGCTGAGGCCCCGTTACGGGACCGCCGGACGGCCCGAACATCGCTACCGGTGGCTAGGTTGACACACTTCCGTAGCCATTTCCCGTGACATATGCCGATCTGCGTGCCTTACTGTTGCCTGAGACTTGGCTGCGGACCTGGAGGAGATTGAGGCGTGCGAAACGCCGGACCGATCGAATCACCGACCGACCCGTTCGCCTCGGTGCCTCTACCCACGTCGAAGGTCTCCAGGAAGCCGCGGATCGAAGGGCTGCCCCCCGGGGTCTCCCGGGACATCTTCGGCCCGCCGGACCGTCAGGAGACCCGACCGGCCCAAGGCCCGAGCGCCGCGGGCGGCACGGCGGGCAAGGGCGGGGCGCTGCCACCGGCCGCTCCGCCCGCGCAACCCTGGCCCATGGCCTCCGAGAAGGAGCCCGCGCAACCCGCGCCCGTCTTCGGGACGCCGGAACGCCCGTCGTCCTTCGAAGAGCCCGAGCCGCCACGGCGCCGTCGGCTGCTGCCCGCGATCGTCTCGCTGGTCGTGATCCTGGCCGCGCTCGCGTACGTGGTGCCTGCCGTGCTCATGTCCGGCTCCGTGCTGCGCGGCACCCGGGTGGCCGGGGTGGACATCGGCGGCCTGACGGTGACCAAGGCCGCCGACAAGCTGCGTACCGAGCTGGCCACCAAGCTCAGCAAGCCCGTCATCGCGGACATCGGCGGCAAGAAGGAGACGATCCAGGCCGACGAGGCCGGGCTCGAACTCGACGTCGTCGGCACCATCGGGCAGGCGCCCAGCGGGTTCCCCACCCCTGAGGAGGTCTGGCGGGGGCTCACCGGCACCACCGAGCTCACCCCCAAGATCACCCTCGACGCCGCCCAGCTCGCCAGGACCGTCGAAGGGCTCGCCGGCACCGTCGACAAGCCCGCCCGCGAGGGCCGCATCGTCTTCAACGGGCTCCAGCCGCGCGCCCGCATGCCCGAGAACGGCGTGCTGCTCGACCGCGACGACGCCATCCGCAGGATCAGCAAGGCCTTCCTCAACGGCGGCGGCAACGTCGTGCTCACCCTCAGGCCCGCCAAGCCCGCCACCACCCCGGGGGCCGTCGAAGAGGCGCTGACCAAGGCCAGGGCCGCCGTCTCCGCGCCGCTGACGCTCACCCTCGGGCCCAAGCAGGTGCAGATCCCGCCGGCCATGATCGCGGCGAACCTCACGTACCAGGTGGACGGCGAAGGGCGGCTCGTGCCGCGGTTCAACGCCAAGGCCGTGCTGCGGCAGGTCGAGAACAACCTGGTGGACGAGGCGCAGCAGCCCAGGGACGCGACGTACGAGATCGTCAACGGCAAGCCCGTCCTCGTGCCCTCGCGGCCCGGACGCGGCGTCAACGACAAGCTGCTCGCCAGGGACGCCGAGAAGGTGTTCGACCAGGGCGGCAGCCGGGTCATCCCGGTACGCCTCGGCACCGTCGCCCCCACCGTCGAGACCTCCCGCATCCAGGGGCTCGGCATCAAGGAGATCGCGGCCTCGTTCACCACGACCTTCGACTGCTGCCAGCCGCGCGTCACCAACATCAAGCGCATGGCCGAGAAGCTCGACGGTTACGTGGTGCGGCCCGGCGAGACGTTCTCGCTCAACGAGGCGCTCGGCGAGCGGACCGTCGAGGAGGGGTACGTCCAGGCCGGTCAGGTCGTCGGCGGGCGCACGGTCAACGTCGTCGGCGGCGGTGGCGGGCAGTTCGCGACCACGCTGTACAACGCGGCGTACTTCGCCGGGTTCGAGGACGTCGAGCACCAGCCCATGGACTACTACTCCGCCCGCTACCCCGCCGGGCGCGACGCGACGCTCCTCTGGCCGGACCCCGACCTCAAGTGGCGCAACGACTCGGAGAACGGCGTGCTCATCAAGACCGCCTCCACCCCGACGTCGGTCACCGTCACGCTGTGGGGGGTCAAGCGGTACGACAAAATCGAGGCGGTGGAGTCGGAGCGGCGGGACTTCACCCCGTTCCGGCGCGAGGTCAGCACCGCGCCCGACTGCGTACCGACGACGGGGGAGCAGGGCTTCACCATCGACGTGACCCGCGTCTTCCACAAGGACGGCAAGGTGGTCAAGAAGGACAAGAAGGTCACCACCAAGTACCGCCCCCGCCCCCAAACGGTCTGCACCGGCCGCTGACGCGCGGACGGAGGAATCTCAGCCAGGGCCCTCCGTTCCGCCGGAAGGGCCTCAGCCGCCGCCCCTTCTCCCCACCGGAAAGGACCTCCGCCGATCACCCCGAAGTCACGCGTTCGACGAACGCCCCGAGCGGGAAGGACGGGCCGGGTTCCCACAGGGAGGGTGCGGTCAGGACGGGGTGACGGTGAGGAGGCGGTCGTCGCCGGGACGGGGGGAGCCGCGGCCGTCCTTGTTGCTGGTCCCCACCCACAGCGACCCGTCGGGGGCGGTGGCCACGGCGCGCAGGCGGCCGTAGCGGTCGGTGAAGTGGGCGACCGGCGACCCGGCGGATCCATCGGCGCCCAGCGGGATCTGCCAGAGCCGCTCGCCGCGCAGCGCGCCGACCCACAGGGAACCGCCGGCGTACGCCATCCCGGACGGCGACGCCTCCGACGTGGGCCAGGTGAGGATGGGGTTGACGTAGCGGGGATCGTCGCCGCGTCCCTCGACCTCGGGCCACCCGTAGTTGCCCCCTGGCTTGATCAGGTTCACCTCGTCGTAGGTGTTGGCGCCGAACTCGGAGGCGTACAGGCGCCCGGACGGGTCCCAGGCGAGGCCCTGGACGTTGCGGTGGCCGTAGCTGTAGACGAGGGTGCCGAACGGGTTGCCGGGCGCGGGCGCGCCGTCCACGGTCATGCGCAGGATCTTGCCGCCGAGGGAGTCGCGCTGCTGGGCGAGGTCCTGGTCGCCGGTCTCGCCGGTGGTGGCGTACAGGAAGCCGTCGGGGCCGAAGGCGAGCCGGCCGCCGTTGTGGATGCCGCCCTTGGGGATGTCGCGGACGAGCAGCCGCTCGTCGGTGAGCGCGTCGCCGGCGAGGCGGTAGCGCACGATGCGGTTGTCGTTCTCGGCGGTGTAGTAGAGGAAGACCTGCTGGTCCTTGACGGCGACGCCCATGAGGCCGCCTTCGCCGTCGGGCCGCGCCTCCCTGATGGTGGCCAGCTCGGTGACCTGGCCCGCGGGGGTGACGCGCAGCAGCCGGGCGGTGTCGCGTTCGGTGACGAGCGCGTCGCCGCCGGGCAGGAACGCGATCCCCCACGGCACGGAAAGCCCGGTCGCGACGTCCTTCGGCTCGCCCGGGGCGGCATCGGCTTGCACGGCCGCGGTGGGCTTGACCGCGCCGCCGCTCGCCGAGCACGCTGTGAGAGCCGGGCACGCCGTCAGAACGGCCAGCAGCATGATCGTCCAGAGCCTCCTCATGTGTTCCATCCTGCCCCCGCAGTCGTAAGGTTCTCGGCATGAAGACCTGGGTTCCGTCCGAATCGGTGGCAGCTGCACTTTCCGACCTTCCCGGCATCGAATGTGCCGTCTACAACAGCACGACTCCGATGCCCGAGGGGGTGGAGGAGGTCGAGGTCTGGGTTCCGCCGCTGGTCACGGTGCCCGACGTGCCGGGGACGCTGGCCAGGATGACCTCGTTGCGGCTGGTGCAGACGGTGACGGCCGGTGTGGAGCCGTACCGTCCGCACATGCCGGAGGGCGCGGTGCTGTGCAACGCGCGCGGCGTGCACGACGCGGGCACCGCCGAGTGGGCGGTGGGCGCGATGATCGCGGTGCTCAGGGAGTTCCCCGGTTTCGTGGACGCGCAGCGCAGGGGCGAGTGGACCTACCACCACACCGACGTGCTGGCCGACTCGCGCGTGCTGATCGTCGGTTACGGCTCGATCGGGTCGGCGCTCGAGCGCCGGCTGGAGGGGTTCGAGGTGGAGGTCGTCCGGGTGGCGAGGAGGGCGCGCGACGGCGTGCACGCCATGGACGAGCTGCCCGCCCTGCTGCCGGACGCCGACGTGGTGGTGCTGCTGGTGCCGGCCACCCCCGACACCGCCGGCATGGTGGACGCCGCGTTCCTCGCGCGCATGAAGGACGGAGCCGTGCTGGTCAACGCGGCCAGGGGCACGATCGTCGACACCGACGCCCTGGTCGCCGAGCTGAAGACGGGCAGGCTGCGCGCGGCGCTCGACGTGACCGCGCCGGAGCCGCTGCCGGAGGGCCACCCCCTCTGGAGCGCGCCCAACGTGCTGATCACGCCGCACATCGCGGGCAGCACCCCCGCGTCCGAACGGCGGACGCTGCGTCTCATCCGGGCCCAGCTGGAGCGTTACCTCGCCGGTGAAGAGCTGGTCAACGTCATAACCGACGCGTACTGAGAGGATTCCGGAACGTGGCTGGTCCGTGACCTCAGCTGCGTACGGTTACCTTTGCCAGGAGTTCCTGACTCACTGTCAAGGATCTCTTGGCAGCGGCAATTGGTCTGTCTGGTTATCAGATCGGTGACGACATCGGCGTTGTCACCACCCGCGCACCTACGACCGCACACACTGGCAGAGGTGATCGTCCGGGCTTCGGCGGTCGCGGGTGCAGAGTTCGAGACGGGATGGGCAACGACTTGATCCGCTGGCGTGATCCACGGGTGCCGCCGGCCGCCGCGGCGGTGGCAGGCGCGGTGGCGTTCGCCACCGTCCTGCTGGCGCAGGCCCCTGCCACGATCACCGGTGCGGTCGCCGGCGGGCTCGCGGCACTGATCGCCGCGGCCTCCCTGCTGATCGCCTCGGTACGACATGCCGCGACGCACCGCCCCTCGGCGGCGAGCGCCCGCTGGATGGGCGGCGGCGCGGTCATCTGGGCCGCCGGGGTGACCCTGCGGCCGTTCGCCGACGGGTTCGTGGTCAACTTCGCGGACATGTTCGTCCTGCTCGGCACCGTGGTCACGGCCGGCGGCGCGCTGATCGCCGCCGACCGCAGGTTCCCGGCCAGGACGGCTTTACGGCAGCTCACGGACGCCTACCTGTGCGCCGTGTCCCTCCTGCTCATCGGGTGGGTGACGGCGCTGCGGCATGTCTACGCGGAGGCCGCGGACCCGGTCGGGTTCACCCTGGCCATGCTGCCGCCGATGATCGCGCTGCTGGTGACGTGCGCCGTGATCCCCTCGGTGGTCACCAGCAAGGCGCAGTCGTGGCTGCTCGGCCTCGCGGGGCTGGGCGTGCTGGTCACCATGACGGTGGCCGCGGTGGGCTCCGCCGTGGGACGGCTGCTGGAGGGCGAGCCGCAGCTGTGGAGCGTCATGCTCGCGCCGGTCGCGTTCCTGATGCTGGCCGCGGTGCCATGGGGACCGAAGGGCCGGGCGGCGGGCCGTCCCGCCGTGGGCCACGCGGTGGGCCTCGCGCCGCTGGTGCTGGTCGCGGTGGCGGTCTGTTCGATGGCGGCCCATCAGATGGGCAGCCATCCCGACCCGCCCAACGCGGGCGTCGCGGCGCTCAGCGCCTCGGCCGTGCTGCTCCTGCTGGTGCGCCTGTTCGTCGCCTCGGCCACCAACCTGCGCCTGCGCGGCCAGGTCAAGCTGGGCCGCCGCCAGCTCATGGACCTGGCGGAGAGCACCGGCGACGTGGTGTTCACCTGCGACTACCAGGGCGTCGTACGGGAGATCGGCGCCGGCGTCGAGGCGACGTACGGCTACAAGCCCGCCGACGTCGTGGGCGGCTCGATCTTCGACTACATCCACCCGGAGGACGTGCCGGGCATCCAGGTCGCCATGCGCGCCCTGACGCTCGACGACGAGGCGGCGGCCACGCCGGGCGCCTGCCTGATCGCCTGCCGGGTACGCGCGGCCGACGGCACCTGGCGGCCCACCGAGTCGGTGGCCACCCGCCAGGTCGGCGGCGACGAGCTGATGCTGGTCACCACGCGCGACGTGAGCGACGAGGAGGCCCTGCGCAACCAGGTGGCCCACCTGACCTTCCACGACGGCGTGACGGGGCTGCCGAACCGCGCCTACTTCGAGGAGCGCACCAGGGAGGTGCTGTCGGGCCGCACGTCGGGCAACGTCGCGGTGATCTTCCTTGACCTCGACGGCTTCACCTCCGTCAACGACTCGGTGGGGCACGCCAGCGGCGACTACCTGCTCGGGCAGGCGGCACGCAGGCTGCGCAGCGCCGTACGCGCCGACGACACGCTGGCCCGCTGGGGCGGCGACGAGTTCGCGGTGCTGGTGGAGACCGGCGGCGAGGCGCAGGTGGCGGTCGATCTGGCCGAGCGGCTGGTACGCGCGGTCTCGCAGGAGCCGTTCCGGGTGGCCGACCGCGACGTGGCGCTGACGGCGAGCGTCGGGGTGGCCTTCACCGAGGAGGGCATGCCCGCCGGCGACCTCATGCGCAACGCCGACGTCGCCATGGCGCGCTCCAAAGAGCTGGGCGGACGCCGGGTCGAGGTGTTCGCCGCGCAGATGCACGCCGACGTGGTGCGCCGCCTGGAGCTGGCGGCCGACCTGCAGCGGGCGCTGATCGAGCAGCAGTTCGCCATCGAGTACCAGCCGGTGGTGGACCTCGCGACGTCGCGGGTGACCGCGATGGAGGCGCTGGTGCGGTGGTGGCGCGGCTCGGTGTTCGTGCCGCCCGAGCAGTTCCTGGGCCCGGCCGAGGACACCGGGCTGATCGTGCCGCTGAGCGAGTGGATTCTGCGCGAGTCGTGCAGGGAGGTGGCGGCCTGGCGGGCCTCGTCGTGGGACATCGGGCTGTCGCTGAACCTGTCGGCGCGGCAGATCATGGCGCCCAGGTTCGTCGAGACGGTCGAGGAGGCGCTGCGCGAGAGCGGCCTTCCCGCCTCGTCGCTCACGCTCGAAGTGATCGAGGAGATGCTGGTCGAGGACGCCGAGGAGACGATCAAGCGGCTGTCGGAGCTGCGCTCGCTCGGCGTGCGGCTGGCCATCGACGACTTCGGCACCGGCTACGCCTCGCTGGCCTTCCTGCGCCAGCTCCCCGTGGACATGATCAAGATCGACCCGTCGTTCGTGTCGGGGCTCGGCAAGGACGACACGCTGACCCTGCTCACCCGCACGATCGTGCAGCTCGGGCACGACCTCGGGCTTATCGTGGTGGCCGAGGGGATCGAGCGTCCCGAGCAGCTCGAACTGCTCAAGCAGATGGGCTGCACGAGGGGGCAGGGCTTCCTGGTGGCGCGGCCGATGGCGGCGCGCGGCGTCGACTCGCTCATGCGGACGAGTCTCACTGTTTGAGACATGTGTCCACCAAGTTGACACCGGGGCGTTCGGAGCGGCTATCGTGTAGGCCATGCTCCGCAGTGAGATTCTCGTAGTACTTCGCCGGCGCGCAGGCCGATAGCGAAGCACTACGACCTGCGCGCCGCCCCAGACCCACCATTCGGTGGGAAGGGGCATTTTTTATGTCCTTAAGCGAGTAGCCACGCAAGGAACGAGCCGATGACCGAACGGATGACAGGTGCACAGGCCCTGGTCAGGGCACTGGAGCACGTCGGAGTCGACATAGTGTTCGGGATCCCGGGCGGTGCCATTCTCCCGGCCTACGATCCCCTCTACGACTCGACCAAGGTCCGGCACGTGCTCGTACGCCACGAGCAGGGTGCGGGTCACGCGGCCGAGGGCTACGCGCAGGCCACCGGCAAGGTCGGGGTGTGCATGGCGACCAGCGGCCCAGGTGCCACGAATTTGGTGACACCGCTGGCCGACGCGTTCATGGACTCGGTGCCGATCGTGGCGATCACGGGACAGGTGGCCTCGCCCATGATCGGCACCGATGCTTTTCAGGAAGCCGACATCTCCGGCATCACCATGCCGATCACGAAGCACAACTTCCTGATCACCGAGGCCGGTGACATCGCGCGCACGATCGCGGAGGCGTTCCACATCGCCTCCACGGGACGCCCCGGCCCTGTGCTGGTGGACATCTCGAAGGACGCGCTGCAGGCGGAGACCACGTTCAGCTGGCCGCCCGTCATGCAGCTCCCCGGCTACCGCCCGGTCACCAAGCCCCACAGCAAGCAGATCCGCGAGGCGGCCAAGCTCATCGCCGAGTCCCACCGGCCCGTCCTGTACGTCGGCGGCGGCGTCCACAAGGCCCGCGCGTCGGAGGAGCTGCGGGAGCTCGCCGAGCTGACGAACATCCCGGTCGTCACCACCCTGATGGCCCGCGGCACGTTCCCCGACAGCCACCCGCAGCACATGGGCATGCCCGGCATGCACGGCAGCGTCTCGGCGGTCGGCGCGCTGCAGAAGTCCGACCTGATCATCGGCCTGGGCGTGCGCTTCGACGACCGGGTGACCGGCGACCTGTCGACGTTCGCCCCCCACGCCAAGGTCGTGCACGCCGACATCGACCCGGCGGAGATCTCCAAGAACCGCCACGCCGACGTGCCGATCGTGGGCGACGCCAAGGAGGTCATCAGCGACCTCGTCGCGGCGATCAAGGCGTCCGGCCAGAAGGGCGACTACACCGAGTGGTGGAAGCTCCTCAACGGCTACAAGGAGACCTACCCTCTCGGCTACGAGCCGTTCGAGGACGGCTCGCTGGCCCCGCAGTACGTGATGGAGCGGCTGAGCGCCATCGTCGGCCCCGACACCTACTACGTCTCGGGCGTCGGCCAGCACCAGATGTGGGCCTCGCAGTTCATCGACTACGAAAAGCCGGGCACGTTCATCAACTCCGGCGGCCTCGGCACGATGGGCTTCGCCGTCCCGGCCGCGATGGGCGCCAAGATGGGGCGGCCCGACGCCACCGTGTGGGCGATCGACGGCGACGGCTGCTTCCAGATGACCAACCAGGAGCTGGCCACCTGCGCGCTCGAAGGCGTGCCGATCAAGATCGCGGTCATCAACAACGGTAATCTCGGCATGGTCCGCCAGTGGCAGACCCTGTTCTACGACGAGCGTTACTCCAACACCGACCTGCAGACGGTCCGGCGGATCCCGGACTTCGTCAAGCTGGCCGAGGCCTATGGCTGTGTGGGCCTACGATGCGAGCGTCCGGAAGACGTGGACGCCGTGATCAAGAAGGCCATGGAGATCAACGATGTGCCCGTCGTGGTCGACTTCGTCGTCCACCAGGACGCCATGGTCTGGCCCATGGTGGCCGCGGGCACGAGCAACGACGACATCAAGATCGCCCGTGACATGGCGCCGAAGTGGGAGAACGAGGATGACTAGGAGCGGACCCGGCGCGACGACGCAGCGCCCGCGCGGCGCACGAAGGAGGGTGAGCGAGCGATGAGCCGTCACACGCTGTCGGTGCTGGTCGAGAACCGGCCCGGTGTCCTCGCCCGCGTCTCGGCGCTGTTCAGCCGGAGGGGGTTCAACATCGACTCCCTCGCCGTCGGGCCCACCGAGCACGACGACATCTCCCGCATCACGATCGTGGTGAACGTCGAGGAGCTGCCGCTTGAGCAGGTCACGAAGCAGCTCAACAAGCTGGTGAACGTGCTCAAGATCGTCGAGCTGGACCCCGCGCAGTCGGTGCAGCGCGAGCTGATGCTGATCAAGGTCAAGGCCGACGCGGAGAGCCGCTCCCACGTGCTGGAGCTCGTGCAGCTCTTCCGGGCCCGCTGCGTCGACGTGGCGGCCGACGCGGTGACCATCGAGGTCACCGGCACTCCCGACAAGCTTGAGGCGTTCGTCAGGGTCCTCGAGCCGTTCGGGATCAAAGAACTCGTCCAATCGGGCATGGTGGCCATCGGCCGCGGTGCCCGCTCCATCACCGACCGGTCCCTCAGGGCACTGGACCGTACCGCCTGAAAGGTTTTTAGCAAGTGACCGAGATCTACTACGACGACCAGGCCGACCTCTCGATCATCCAGGGACGTCACGTGGCCGTGCTGGGGTACGGCAGCCAGGGCCACGCCCACGCGCTCTCCCTGCGTGACTCGGGTGTCGATGTGCGCGTCGGGCTGCCCGAGGGCTCCAAGAGCCGGGAGAAGGCGGAGAACGACGGCCTGCGGGTGCTCACCCCGTCCGAGGCCGTCGAGGAGGCCAACCTCGTGATGATCCTCGCGCCGGACCACGTCCAGCGCGACCTGTACAACCAGCACGTCGCCCCGAACCTGGTGGAGGGTGACGCGCTCTTCTTCGGCCACGGTCTCAACATCCGCTACGGCCTCATCGAGGCGCCGGAGGGCGTCGACGTCTGCATGGTGGCCCCCAAGGGCCCCGGTCACCTCGTGCGCCGCCAGTTCGAGGCCGGCCGCGGCGTTCCGGTGCTCGTGGCCGTCGAGAAGGACGCCTCGGGCAAGGCGCTCGACCTCGCGCTGTCGTACGCCAAGGGCATCGGCGGCACCCGCGCCGGCGCGCTGCGCACCACGTTCAAGGAGGAGACCGAGACCGACCTGTTCGGCGAGCAGGCCGTGCTGTGCGGCGGCGTCTCCGAGCTGATCAAGGCCGGTTTCGACACGCTCATCGAGGCGGGCTACCAGCCCGAGGTCGCCTACTTCGAGTGCCTGCACGAGATGAAGCTGATCGTCGACCTCATGTACGAGGGCGGCATCTCCAAGATGTACTGGTCGGTCTCCGACACCGCCGAGTACGGCGGCTACACCCGCGGCCCGCGCGTGATCAACGACCAGACCCGCGAGGAGATGCGCCGCATCCTGGGCGAGATCCAGGACGGCAGCTTCGCCCGCCAGCTCGTCAGCGAGTTCGACAGCGGCCAGAAGGAGTTCAAGCGCTACCGCGAGGAGCTCGCCGAGGACGCGATCGAGAAGACGGGCGCCAAGCTGCGCCCGATGATGAGCTGGCTCAAGGGCTGAGAAGGGGCGGCCGGCGCGGGGTGGCTGACGCCTGAGCCTCGCCGGCCTCACCAAGCGCCGTCAAGCGCCTTGCGCGCGGGGCCACGCGCCCGGCGATGTCGCCGGGCCTTGGCGCCCGGTCTTACCGCCGGGCCCGCGAGCGGCCCGCCGGTGGCCCGCGGGTGGCCTCGTGAAACCGCTGAGCGCGGCGGGCGAGGGGGAGAACCCCTCGCCCGCCGCGCTTTTTCGTGCCCGCTCGCGCCGGACCACGGAGAGGTGAAGTCGTCACATGCCAGAGATTCCTGCCGCGCTTACGGCCCGCCTGAGGTCGTCGAAGCTGCACGACGTCGCCACGCCCGCGCCCGGCGATGGCGGGGCGCTGGTCAGAGCGCGCGCCGCCGCGGTCAACCCGGGTGACCGGCACCTGATGCGCGACAGCCCGTCCGTCTTCCGCGCCGTCGCCGGCCTGACCCGGCCGAAGGACCTCACGCTGGGCAACGACTTCGCGGGCGATGCCGAGGCGGTGGGCAAGGGCGTCAGCGTGCCGGCCGGGCGACCGGGTCTTCGGGTGCCGCAGGGGCGCGTTCGCCGAGCGCGTCACCGTGCCCGCCGGCGGCCCGCTGGCCGCGATGCCGCCGGGGCTGATACGAGCAGGCGGCTCTCGCGCCGGGCGGCGCGCTGATCCCCGACAGCGGGTCGGACGGCCGCCGGCTGGGCCCTGCGGGGCGGATGGTGGCGGGGCACCTCACCTCGCGGTTCGCTGGCCACCGCTTCGTCACGTTCGTCACCAGCGAGAACGCCGCCGACCTCGCGACGCCGCGCGGGCCGGTCGCGTCAGGGGCGATCACCCCGGGCATCGATCGCACCTGTCCGCTGGAGGAGGCCGCCGCGGCGATCGCCCAGGTGGAGGGCGGTCACGCCGGCGGCAAGGTGCTCGTTCTCCGGAAGTCGAGTTATTACGTCTTTACGGCGATATATCGTTCGATATAGCATCCGAGGCATGATGAACGCGCGCCGCAATCCGGGCGCGGGCGGGCTCGGCCCCACGGGCCGCTTCTTCGGGCCAGGCGAGCTGCGCCTGGCCGTGCTCGCCCTGATCGCCGAGCAGCCCGGTCACGGTTACCAGGTCATGACCCGTCTCGCCGACCGCTTCAACGGCACCTACGAGCCCAGCGCCGGCTCCATCTACCCCACGCTCCAGCTCCTGGAGGACGAGGGTCTCGTCCGTGCCGAGGCCGGAGGGGGTCGCAGGGTGTACCACGCCACCGAGGAGGGCCTGCGGGTCGCTGAGGAGCAGCGGGAGGAGATCGAGCGGCTGTGGGGCCGCGCGGCCAGCAGGGGCCAGTGGGGGATGTTCGGCGAGCCAGAGGCCGCCGAGATCATCGGCCCCGCGCTGCGCCTGGTCAAGGCGGCGGTGAAGACGCTCGCGCACGCCCACGGCGACTCCCGGGTGATCGAGGGCGTGCTGGAGGTGTTCACGGACGCCCGCCGCAGGATCGAGGAGCTCGACCCGAAGCGGAGGTCGTCATGAGGCATCCGCTCGCCCGCCGCCTGCCCGATCCGAAACGGAGGTCGTCATGAGCCGCCCGCTCGCCCGCAGGTTGCTCGACCCGTGGCTCGTCAAGGGACGGGTCGCCGAGACCGAGCAGGTCGCGCCGCGCATGCGGCGCATCAGGATCGCCGGTGCCGGCATCGCCGGCCTGAGCTGGACTCCGGGCCGGCACGTACGGGTGCTCGTCGGCGGCGGGAGCGTGCTCGGCGGCGTGCTGCGGACGTACTCGGTCTGGCGGCTCGACCCCGAGCGGGAGTCGATCGAGCTGATCGGGTACGACCACGGCGGCGACGCGCCAGGTACCACCTGGGTCAGGAGCGTCGAGCCCGGCCATGAGGTCGCCTTCACCCGCCCGGAAGGCGCCTTCGTGTTGTGTCCCGATGCCCCGTACCACCTGTTCGCGGGGGAGGAGACGGCCTCGGTGGCGTTCGGGGCGATGCTGCGGGCGCTGCCCGAGGACGCCAGGGTCTACGGGGCCGTGGAGGCCGAGGGGCCGGGCGACCACCTCGACCTGCCGGGCGGCCTGGTCACGGTGTGCAGGAACGGCGCTCCGGCGGCCTCGTCCGAGACCCTGCTGGAGGCGGTCAGGAAGCTGGACCTGCCGGACGAGCCGGGCGTGGCCTACCTGGCGGGTGAGGCCCGCACCATCCAGGCGATCCGCGCTCACCTGGTGACAGAGCGCGGCTGGCAGCGCAGGGACGTGCGGACGAAGCCCTTCTGGACGCCCGGCAGGAGGGGGATGGACTGACCGCATCGCGCTCCTCCCCGGTGTCGCCGCGCCCGCTGGGCGTGATAAAAATACCGGTATAGTTATCGACGAGGAGGGGCCGTGATCGAGCTCAAGTCAGCCGGGGAGATAGCCGCGATGCGCGAGGCGGGCCGGGTCGTGGCCGCCGTGCACGCGGCGACGCGGGAGCAGGCCGGCGTCGGAGTGACGCTGAAGCACCTGGACGAGGTGGCCAGGACCGTCATCGAGGAGGCGGGGGCTGGGGCGTCGTTCTTCGGCTACCACCCGTCGTTCGGTGCGACGCCCTATCCGGGCGTCATCTGCACCTCCGTCAACGGGGTGATGCTGCACGGCCTGCCGACGCCGTACCGGCTGCGCGACGGCGACCTGATCAGCATCGACTGCGCGGCGTTCGTCGAGGGCTGGCACGCCGACGGCACGGTGAGCTTCACCGTCGGCACGCCGCGCGACGAGGACCTCAAGCTCATCAGGGTCGCCGAGGAGACGCTCGCCGCGGGCATCGAAGCGGCCCGGCCCGGCAACAAGCTGGGCGACATCGGTCACGCGATGGCCACGGTCGGCCGCGGCGCCGGTTACGGCATGCAGAACGACTTCGGCGGCCACGGCATCGGCCGGGCCATGCACGAGTCGCCGTTCGTGCCCAACGTGGCACCTCGTGGGCGCGGGCTGCGGCTGCGGCCCGGCCTGGTCATCGCGATCGAGCCCAGCCTGATGGCCGGTGGCCGCGACGACTACTACATGGCCGACGACGGCTGGTCGGTGTGCTCGGGCGACGGCAGCAGGAGCGTTCACGTCGAGCACACGGTCGCCATCACGGAGGACGGACCGGTCGTGCTGACTTGTCCGTGAAACCCCGCTTGTACGGGCTCGGCGGGCCCCGCGGGCCGGTCATGGACGGGCAAGCTCAAAGGCCGCCCGCGTTCAGCGCGGCACACTGATTCGTCAAGTAAGGCGACCGAGGGTATCCGTTCGGCCAGACGCCGTATTCGGCCTGGTCAACAGCGAAAATATGGGCGTTTGTCGAACTTGGGCGAGGGGCAGATCTTCCTCCGGTAGCTACGGAGAGTAGTCGAGAGGTATCAGGGGAAACACTATGTATCGCAAGGGACTCGTCCTGGCCGGGCTCGTCGGCGGGATGGTCATGTTCGGAGGTTCCGCGCTCGCCGCGTCGCCCGTCGTCACGGCCGAGTCGTCTCAGGCTCGCATCCTTCCTGGCCCGAACCACGGCAAGGATGCCACATGGGACTTCGGCGAGTGGAACAACTTCGGTGAGGACAACGACTTCCTCGACCTGGACCTCCTGAACCAGCTCCTCTCGCGCGTGCTGAGCGCCTGACGAGAAACGGACGCACAAGGGGCCCGCCCAGCCGAGGGCGGGCCCCTTCGCCTTGTCCCTGGAGTGGCTTCAGCCCTCGTACGCGAACGACGCCTCGAAGGAGTTGCGCGCGATCGCGTCGAGCTGCTCCTCGCTCAGCCCCAGCTCCCGCCGCAACGCGGCGTAGTTGTCCTCCACGTAGCCGCCGAAGTAGGCCGGGTCGTCGGAGTTGACGGTCACCAGCAGGCCCTCGTCCAGCATCGCGGGCAGGATGTGGTCGCGCAGCGACGGCACCACGCGCAGCCGCACGTTCGACAGCGGGCACACCGTCAGCGGGATCCGCTCCTCCCGTAGCCTGGCCACGAGCTGCGGATCCTCCATCGCCCTGATGCCGTGGTCCACCCGCTCGACGCGCAGCACGTCGAGCGCCTCCCACACGTAGTCGGGCCCGCCTTCCTCGCCCGCGTGCGCCACCCGGTGCAGCCCCTCGCCCCCGGCGATCTCGAACACCCGGCGGAACAGCGACGGCGGATGCCCCACCTCCGCCGAGTCCAGCCCCACCCCGATGAAGTGCTCCCGGTACGGCAGCGCCGCCCGCAGCACCTGCTCGGCCTCCTCCGGCCCCCGATCGCGGAGGAAGCACAGGATGAGCGCCGCCGAAAGAGGGCCGTCCTTGAGCGCGGCGGACAGCCCGCCGAAGACGACGTCAAGCGGCACGCCCCTGCTCAGATGCGCCTGCGGGTCGAAGAAGATCTCCGCGTGCCGCACCCCCTGGGCGGCCGCCCTGCGCAGGTAGGCGGCGGCCAGGTCGTAGAAGTCCTGCTCGGCGCGGAGCACGGCGAGGTTCTCGTAGTACACGTCCAGGAACGACTGCAGGTTCGCGAACGAGTACCGCGCGCGGATGGCCTCCACGTCGTACGTCGGCAGCTCGATCCGGTTACGCCTGGCCAGCTCGACGACGAGCTCCGGTTCGAGGGTGCCCTCGATGTGCAGGTGGAGTTCCGCTTTGGGACGCATGCCCACGAGTAAACAGGACCTGTCAGGGCCTAGGTATCGTGCGAACCTCTGAACTCTCACGTGTTGACCTGGCATAACATCAGATTTCATGAGGCTGGAGGATCTGCTGGCACGCGAGGACCTGCGGCTGACGCTGGTGACGGGCTCCGACGCGCTCGGCAGAGAGATCCTCAGGGCCTATCCGACGGACCTGCCCGATCCCCGCCGCTACCTGCGCTCCGGTGACCTCGTGCTGACCAGCGGCGTCTGGTACTCCGAGCCTTCCGACTGCGAGCGCTTCGCCGACGCGCTGTGGGCGAGCGACGCCGCCGGCCTGGTCGTCGGCCTGGTCGTGCTCGGCGAGCTGCCGGCCGAGCTGGTCGAGGCGTGCGAGCGGCGCCGCCTGCCGCTTCTGCTCGCCGCCCCCGACCAGGCGTTCGGCGCGATCACCGAGGTGGTGACCGCCGAGGGCTTCGCCGCCGAGCAGCGCAGGGCCGAGCGGGCCAGGGCGCAGACCCTGCTCGACGTGCTCGGCCGCATACCGCCCGGCGAGGTATCCGCCCACTTGCGGCTGCTCGGCGCCGACCCGGGATTGCCCACTGCTGCCATGGCGGTGACGCTGACCGGCGGCCCCGAGCTGGATCTGCCCGAGCTGCTGCACGAGGGTCTGGCGAGGAAGGGCCGCCACCTGATCGTCGGCGGCACCCCGGACGAGGCGATCGTGCTGGTCAACGGCCGCGCCTCGCGCAAGAGCCTGGCCGACGAGCTGCGCGCGCTGATCGCCGGCCGCCCCGGCACCAGCATCGCCGCCGGGATCAGCGAGATGGCGGCCAGCGTCTCGCAGCTCGGCGAGGCGCTGGAGACGGCCAGGCGCGGCATGGAGTCGGCGCGCGGCGGCCCGGGCCCCGTCTCGATCATGTCGCTGGCCGACATCGACAGCTTCGACATGCTGCTCGCCGCGCTGCCCGCCGCGACCCGCCGCTCGTTCCGCGACCACCTGCTCGGCCCCGTCGAGGAGTACGACGCCCGCCACGGCTCCGAGCTGCTGCGCACGCTGGACACGTTCCTGGAGACGTGCGGCTCCTGGCAGCGCACCGCCGACGAGCTGTACGTGCACGTCAACACCCTGCGCTACCGGATGCAGCGCATCGAGGAGCTGACCGGGCGGCGCATGTCGTCGATGCGCGACCGTACGGACCTGTATCTCGCCCTGCGCTCAGGGCAGGGCTCAGGGCAGCCGGCCCGCGACGACGCGGCCCCGTGACACCACGGCCACGATGTTCTCCGCGGCCAGGTCCTCGATGTTCTCCCACGGGCGGCCGCGCAGCACGATCAGGTCGGCGCCCAGGCCCTCCTTGATCCGGCCCACCGGCATGCCGAGCGCGTCGGCGGCGTCGGAGGTTGCCGCGCGCAGCGCCGACTCCGCGTCCATGCCGAGGATGCGCGTCATGCGGACGACCTCGGCGAGCTGGTCGCCGAACTGCACGTGGTGGCCGTTGGCGTCGGTGCCGAGCACGAACCGCACGCCCAGCGCGGCGGCCTGGGCGAGCAGCACGTCACGGGTGGCGACCAGCTCGGCTGCCTTGGCCTTGGCCTGCGGCGTCACCGGCACCCGGCCCTCGGCGATGGCCTCGTTGATGAGCAGCGTGGGCGCCACAGGCGTGCCCCTGGCGGCCAGCGTCTCGGCCAGGTCGCGGCTGAGCAGCGTGCCGTGCTCGATGGAGTCGACGCCCTCCTCGACGGCCACGCGGATGCCCTCTTCCGAGTGGGCGTGCGCGGCGACCGGCATGCCGAGCGCGTGCGCCTCGTCGATCACGGCCCTGATCTCGTCGCGGGTGTAGTTGCGCCAGGCGTTCTTATCGCCCATGGACAGCACGCCGCCGCTGGTCGTGAGCTTGATGCCGTCCATGCCGGCCCTGGCCCAGGTGCGCACGAGCTTGCGGCACTCGTCGGGCCCGTCGGCCACCGGCTTCCTGAGCGGCGACGGCACGGCGGGCGGCACGAACAGGTCGTTGTGCCCGGCGGTCATCCCCACCACGCCGTGCACCAGGATGCGCGGCCCGGGCAGCACCCCGGCGTCGAAGACCCGCCGCAGCGCGACCTGCGCCTCGTCGCCCGCGAGGTCGCGCAGCGTGGTGACGCCGTGGCGCATGGCCTTCTGGGCGTGCGCGACGCCGTGCAGCACCTGCTCGTCGCGGGTGGTGGTGAGCGGCCAGGTGGCGAAGTCGGGCGGCTCGCCGTCTCCGGCGTAGCCGACCAGGTGGACGTGCGTGTCGACCAGGCCGGGCAGCACGCACAGGTCGGCGTGTCCGGCGGGGGCGGCGTCGATGCCGGTGATCCGGTCGGGCTCCCATGTCAGGTCGACCGGGCCGCGGAATTCGGTACCGTCCCAAAGGGGGATTCCGTCGAGTCTCATCTTCCGTTCGACGGTACCGGAGCGGCCGGGCGGCTGGAGGGATCTACGGTCCTCGCGGGGCGCTCTCGTAGGGACCTACAGGGACGGCCAGCGGTTTTCCGGCGATATGCGCATACGGCAGGCTTTCGCGGCCATCGTCCGAAATGACCGTCACACTTTGGTAATAATCGACAGATACCGTCCTGACCTGCTGGTTCACCGCCGTTCAAGGAGAATTATGGCTACCTTCGACCGTCGCGCGTTCCTGCGGACGACAGGTCTGGCCGGTCTTGCGCTCGGTCTGGCCGCCTGCGGCGACAACGGCACCGCCACGTCCGGCTCCTCCTCGGGCGGGGACGGCTTCGGCGCGGTCAAGCTCCAGCTCTCCTGGAAGAAGAACGTCGAGTTCGCCGGCGAGTACTTCGCCGACACCAACGGCTACTACAAGGCGGCCGGGTTCACGCAGGTCGAGCTGCTGTCCGGCGGCGGCTCCGGCACCTCGGTCGAGTCGGGCCTGGCCACCGGCCGCTGCTGGGCCGGCCTGTCGGCGCCCACGATCACCGCGCCCGCCGTGCTCCAGGGCGCCCCGCTGAAGATCGTCGGCGCGACGTTCCAGAAGAACCCGTTCGCGATCATCTCGCTGAGCAAGAACCCGATCAAGGAGGCCAAGGACCTCGCCGGCAAGCGGATCGGCGTCCAGGACTCCAACGAGCTGGTCTGGAACGCGCTGCTCAAGGCCAACGGCCTCGACGCCTCCAGCGTCACCAGGGTGCCGTTCCAGTCGGACCCGTCGATGCTCACCTCCGGCCAGCTCGACGGCTACGTCGGCTTCGTCACCAGCGGCCCGGTCAACCTGCGCATGCAGGGCCACGACCCCGAGTACCTGCTGCTCTCCGACGCCGGGCTGCCGCTGGTCGCCGAGACGTTCACGGTCACCCAGGAGACCATCGACAACGAGCGCGACAAGCTCAAGGCGTTCCTGACCGCCGAGATCAAGGGCTGGAAGGACGCCGTCGCCGACCCGGCCAAGTCCGCCGAGCTGGCCGCCACCGTCTACGGCAAGGACCAGAACCTCGACGTCAAGGAGCAGACGGAAGAGGCCAAAATGCAGAACGAGCTGGTCGTCACCCCCGACGTCAAGCAGAACGGCCTGTTCACGATGACGCCCGAGCTGATCGAGCAGAACATCGCCTCGCTGGCCAAGGCCGGGCTGAACATCAAGGCCGAGCAGCTCTTCGACCTGTCGATCCTCGACGAGGTCTACCAGGCGGACCCGAGCCTGAAGCTGTCATGAGCGGCATCAGCATCACCGGGCTGAGCAAGACCTTCGGCAAGGGACTGACGGCCGTCCAGGACGTCGATCTGCAGACGCCGAAGGGCTCGTTCCTGTCGCTGCTCGGCCCGTCCGGCTGCGGCAAGTCCACGGTGCTGCGCATCCTCGCCGGGCTGGAGGAGCCCACCACCGGCGAGATCCGGGTGAACGGCCTGACGCCGCAGGAGCTGCGCAAGGGCCACCAGCTCGGCATCGCCTTCCAGGACTCCGCGCTGCTCGCCTGGCGCAGCGTCGCGGCCAACATCCGGCTGCCGCTCGAGGTCGCCGGCATCAAGCCGGAGCCCGGCGTGATCGACGACCTCATCAAGCTGGTCGGGCTCGAAGGCTTCGAGAAGGCACGGCCGTCGGAGCTGTCCGGCGGCATGCGCCAGCGGGTCTCGATCGCCCGCGCACTGGTGGTCAAGCCCAGCGTGCTGCTGCTCGACGAGCCGTTCGGCGCCCTGGACGACATGACCCGCCAGCGCCTGAACCTGGAGCTGCTGCGCATCTGGACGGAGAAGCCCGCCACCACGCTCATGGTCACCCACGGCATCGGCGAGGCGGTCTTCCTCTCGGACGTGGTCGCCGTCATGAGCCCGCGCCCCGGCCGGGTGATCGAGCTGGTGGAGATCGACCTGCCCCGCCCGCGCACGCCCGAGATGATGCGCACGCCCGAGTTCCACGCACTCCACGACCACCTCAGCGACCTGCTGTTCGGGCACGGTTGAGAGGGCAGGGCTCATGAGACGGATCCAGGGCCTGATCGGCGTCGTCGTCCTCGTCGCGCTGTGGTGGCTGCTGGCCGCCACGGTCTTCGCCGGCGGGGAGCGGTGCCCACCCCGGCCGCGGTGGTCGCCTCCATGGCCGAAGACGGCTGGTCCTTCTACGGCCCCAACGCCTCGGCCACCCTGTCGGCCGCCGTCCAAGGCTTCCTGTGGGGCAATGGGCTGGCCATCGCCGTGGCCCTGCTGGTGCTGCTCGTGCCCAGGCTGGAGGCCGTGGCCACGCAGCTCGCGGTGATCAGCTACTGCATCCCGCTGCTCGCCATCGGGCCGATCGTGCTCGTCGTCTTCGGCGGCGAGGCGACCGTGGTGTTCCTCGCCGCCATCTCCGTCTTCTTCACCACGCTCATCGGCGCGCTGCTCGGACTGCGCTCCGCCGACCGGGCCAGCCTCGACCTCATCACCGTCTACGGCGGCGGCCGCCTGGCCAGGCTCAGGTACGTCCAGGTCATCGCGGCGCTGCCCAGCACGTTCGCCGGGCTGAAGATCTCGGCCCCGTCCGCGCTGCTCGGCGCCATCATCGGCGAATACCTCGGCAGCAACGACCAGGGGCTCGGCGTCTCCCTGATGATCTCGCAGCAGCAGTTCCAGGTGCCGCGCACCTGGGGGCTCGCGCTGGTCGCCGGCCTGATCGCGGGTCTCGGCTACGCGATCGTCGCGCTCGTCGCCCGCGTGGTCACGCCGTGGTCGAGAGGGGAGGCCCAGCGGTGATCGGGCGTACCGTGCTGCGGATCGTGGGCCCGCTCGTGCCCTCGGTCGTCATCGTCGTGGCCGCGTGGTGGCTGGCGCTGGAGGCGTTCGGCATCAGCCCGCTGGTGGGCAAGCGGCCGCCGCAGGTGTGGGAGTACCTGACGTCGTCGCAGGAGCATCGGGACGCCGTGTTCGGCGCGCTCGGCATCACGATCAGGGACGCGGCCACCGGCTTCGTCTCCGGCATGGTCGCGGCGAGCGTCGTGGCCGTGCTGTTCGTGCTGTTCCGGACCGTCGAGCAGACGTTCATGCCGGTCGCGATGCTGCTGCGCTCGGTGCCGCTCGTGGTCATGACGCCGCTGATCACGCTGATCTTCGGCCGTGAGCTGCTCGGGGTGGCGGTCATCGGCGGCATCGTGGTGTTCTTCCCCGCGCTGGTGAACATCGCCTTCGGACTGCGCTCGGCCTCGCCGCAGGCCACCGATCTGATCATGGCGTACGGCGGCACCCGGATGACCGTGCTGCGCAAGGTGGCCGTGCCGACCGCGATGCCCTCGGTCTTCGCCTCGGCCAGGATCTCCGTGCCCGCCTCGATCATCGGTGCGCTCATCGCCGAGTGGCTGGCCACCGGCCAGGGCATCGGCGCTGAGATCCTGCGCGCGATCGGCGGGTTCCGCTACGACGAGGTGTGGGCGGACATCGTGGTGGTCACCGGAGTGTCGATCCTGGCGTACGCGGCGGTCGGCGTGGTCGAGGCGCTGGTCCTCGCCCGCTTCTCGGACCGGCCGCAGGACTGACCTTCGCCGGGATCGCGAACCTGGCTCGTGTTATGCGGACCCGGCCGCGGTCCTGTGTGCGGGGGGAGGCGCGGCCGGGTCCGCCCGAAGGGGAGCGCTGCGGGCGTGCGGTGGGAGACCGGCTCGGGGTGGCCGGTGAAGCCCTGTCGCTCCCATGGTCCGTACGAGCGCCTGAGGCGGGCGGCGTTGGCGCTCAATCACGAATTCTGTCCTGACTGAGCCGCGTTTGTAGGCAAATGGCCGACTAACTTGGAGCTCCAAGTGGCCGAATCGTGATGACATACCGCCTGATCTCGGTAAACCCCGGCGGCCTCCCGCGCGTCAGGGAAACGCCGGGGTCGTGCGCCGGCCGTGGGCCGGTCATGGATCAGCCGTGCACCGGCCGTGGAATCGGCCCGTGCACGGCTGCCAGGAGCCGTCGGCCGGCCGTCAGCAGGAGGCCGGCTTGAGCCAGGAGCACTCCAGCTCGCCCGCCTGCGGCGCCTCCGTCGCACGGAGCTGGACGGTCTCATCGACCGCCGCCGTACGCGAGAACTGCGCCAGCCGGACCGCGATCTTGTCCTCGATGTCCTTCGGCGAGCCCGACAGGTACTGGTTCAGCATGATCGAGAAGATCAGCGGCTCGCCGTCCGCGCTCGTGACGTAACCGGACAGCGAGGTGACGCCGGTCAGCGAGCCGGTCTTGGCGTGCACATTGTCGGCCGCGGGCGTGCCCTGCATGCGGCTGCGCAGCGTGCCGCCGGTGAACCTGTCGCTGTTGCCGGCGATCGGCAGCGACTCGTACCAGGTGCCGAACCACGGCTTGTCGCGTACGGCCGACAGCAGCTGCACGATCGAGGCCGGCGAGAAGCCGTCGCGGCGCGACAGGCCGGAGCCGTCCCGCATGTTGATCACCTCGACGCCGTGCGCCTTGGCGAAGTCCGTGGTGACCTTGAGCCCGGCCGACCACGTGCCCTGGTTCGCGACCTTGCGGCCCATCGCCTTGGTGAGGATCTCGGCGTGGATGTTGTTGCTCAGCTTCATGAACGGCACCAGCAGCTCGCCGAGCGTCATCGACTCGTGCTTCGCCAGCTCCTTGGCGCCCGACGGGGCCGCGCCGGTCGTGGTCGGGCCGAGCACCTTGACGCCGTGCCGCTTCAGGCCGTCGCGGAACAGCGAGGCCGCGTACGCGGTGGGGTCGTCGACCGCCACCCACTCCTGGTACGGGTCCTTCACCGTGCCGGTGATGACCACCGTGCGGGTGCCGTGCTGCCGCTCGATGAGCACGTTCGTCGAGTCGCCGACCGTCGCCTTGTTGACGATCTTCAGGTAGTCGGTCTCCGGCGTCGTGGACACCTTGACCTTGCCGCCGCTCGCCGAGACGGCCACGACCACCGAGCCAGCGTCGTAATCGCGGTCGGGCGCGGCGGTCAGCGCCGAGATCGGGGCGGCGTAGTAGGCGGTCTCGTCGTCCCAGGCCCAGTCGTTGCCGAGGCGCTGCGCGTCGAACCAGGTGTCGTCGGCCACCAGCTTGCCGGTGACGACCTTGATGCCGGCCTTGGCGACCTGGGCGGCCAGCGCGTCGTAGTCCTCGGCCAGCATCGTCGGGTCACCGGTGCCGCGCAGCACCAGGTCGCCGGTCAGCACCGAGCCCGCCTTGCGTCCGGTGCTCAGCACGCTGGTGGTGAAGCGGTAGTCGAGGCCGAGCGTCTCCGCGGCGGCGGCCGAGGTGAACAGCTTGGTGTTGGACGCGGGGATGAGCAGCTTGCCCGCGTCGGTGGCGTACAGCTCCTCACCGGTCTTCGCGCTCTTCACCACGACGCCCGCGCGGGCGATCGTGAGCCGGGAGTCGCTGAGGATCTGGTTGATGTCCTGAGTCAGGTCCGCCACGCCCACGTCGGGGTCGCGTGCGATGGCAGGGGAGGAGGGGGCTGACGCCCACGCGAGGGCCGCGACGAGCGCGCCCGCGATGAGTGAGGCTGAGGTGCGCCGCATGGGGTCTCCAAGTGACTGGGGGAATCGCCAGAAGAGCATGAATCACCGCAGGCAGCCTGTAATCCGCAAATACACGTATTTATCGGCTGTGGCGGCGTTGTGAGAACGGGCGGGCCGCGTACGGACGGCTCTTTTCTCAACACGCCGGAACGGCGCCGTCCGGCGCGTCAGGACAGACGGCTGAGAACGTGTCAGGATGGGCGCTCGGCCGTGAGCAGGAAGCCGCAGTCGCCGAACGCCACCTCGTCGCCCGACTTCACCCGCGCGGGCCCCACCAGCCGCCACCCGTTGAGCCGGGTGCCGTTGAGCGAGCCGAGATCGACCAGCATCCACGCGCCGTCGCCCTCGCGGCGCAGCTCGGCGTGCACGCGGGAGACGGTCAGGTCGGTGAGCACGAGGTCGCAGGAGGACCCGCGCCCGACCACGTAACGCTCGCGGTCGTCGTCGGGGAGCGCCAGGCGGGGCAGCCGGGGCCGCCGCCACGCGGCCTGGATCTTGGTGGTGAACTCCGACAGCGAGGCGACCGCGTCCGTCAGCCGTTGCCGGAGAGTGGGCCGCCTGGGCAGGTCGGCCACGAGTTCATCGAGCTCGTGCCGGTTACGCGCGCGCAGTGCCTGATCGACCCGGCCCACGAAGGTGTCATGGGAGATGCGGCCCTCGACGGCGCGGTGCTTGAGCTCCTCGATCGCACGGTCACGTTCCCCATCTGAGGCGCGAAAAGGCGGATGAGTGGAGCTCATAGAGCGAGTATCGGCCTGAACCTCGGTTGCTGTCCAGAATACGGGGATCGGTTGCAAATGGCCCCAGGACAGGGGCCATCCGGCGCGCCGCCCGCCCCGCTGGGACGTGCCGGAGCCCCGCGGTGACGGTCACTCGGCGGTCGCGGAGGCAGGTACGGCGGGCGGCTTGAGCCGGTACTTCAGCGTCATCAGCACCGAGGCGAAGATGATCAGTGCGGGGATCAGCGTCTGCCCGATGAGGACCGCGCTCAGCGCGCTCTCCGGCTGCTCGACCGGCAGGCTCGGCTCCGACTCGATGAAGCCGCCGATCGACAGCACCACGCCGAAGATCAGCGCGCCGAACGAGCTGACCCCGCTCTCGATGGCGGTCCACAGCCCGGTGAGCACGCCGGCCCGCCGCTTGCCGGACGCCGCCGCGTCCGTCGCGATCACGTCGGCCAGCATCGAGAACTGCAGCAGCTGCAGCCCGGCGTAGCCGATGCCGACCAGCAGGATCCAGCCGTGCGCCCACGGCGAGCCGAACATGGGCGTGGCCAGCGCGGCCATGGTGCCGCCTCCGTACATCAGCGCCGCCAGCACCATCGCGCCGCGCTTGTCGAGGCGCTTGGCGAGGCGCACCCACAGCGGCATGGTCAGCAGGATCGGCCCGACGAGCGCGGCGAACAGCGTCTGCGTGGCCCCGGGGTCGCCCAGCGTGTACGTCGCGAAGTACGGCGCCGCGGCCAGCATCATGCTGACCGCCAGCATCTGCGTGCAGGACAGCACGGTCAGCCACAGGAACGCCGAGTTGCCCTTGATCGCCGCGAACTGCTCGCGCCATCCGCCGCGATCGGGCTCGGGCGCCCCCGTCATGGGCGCGCGTGCGGTGCCGAAGAACGAGGCGAGCATGGCCACGAGCATGATGACCGCGATCGTCAGCCCCATCATGCGGTAGCTGTCCAGCGTGCCGTGCTCGCCCTCGCCGGTGGCGATCGCCGGCGCGAGCACGCCGCTGATCGCGGTGGCCGCGCCGATGAAGACCATCCGCCACTGCAGCAGCGACGTGCGCTCGTGGTAGCTGTGCGTCATCTCGCCGGGCATCGCCTTGTACGGCACCTCGAACAGCGCGTACGCGGTGGCCGTGGCGAGGAAGCAGGCGCCGACGTACAGCGCGGCGGGCACCCCGGACAGCGGGGGACCGGCGAACACCAGGAAGAACGCGGCCGGCATCGTGCACGCGCCGGCGAGCAGCCAGGGCCTGCGCGGCCCCCAGCGCGAGACGGTCCGGTCCGACCAGCGGCCGACCAGCGGGTTGATGATGAAGTCCCAGACCTTCGGCGCGGTCACCACCACGCCGGCCAGCCACGCCGGCACGGCCAGGAAGTTCGTCATGTAGTACAGCAGCAGCAGGCCGGGCACCGTGTTGACGGTGGCGGTGCAGAAGGAGCCGATGCCGTAGCCGAACCGCACGCCCTTCGGGACGGTGGCCTCGCCCGCGCCCGGTGTGATCATTACCTCATTGAATCCGAGCGAGGCCTTGTTGGGGAGGGCCCAGTTTCGCGGTAACGGCCTGAATCAACCGGCCCCGGTCCGGTGGTGAGGGCCCGGTGCGGCGAGGGCGTGGCCGGTCGGCGCGAGCCCGGTCCCAACGGTGAGGGCGCTGCGGTGAGGGAGCTGCGGTGAGGGCGCGGCGGGGGAGGGCCCGGGCGGAACGGACCCTCCGCCGGTCAGTCGTTGACGCTGGCGCAGACGACGTGGGCGCCGATCTCGATCATGCGGCGCTCGCTTCGCGCGTCGGCGACCCTGGCCATCAGGATCGGCGCGCCGGAGGCGGCGAACTGCGGCAGCCGGGCGCGCACGAGGCGGTGCAGGTCGCGTACGACGTCCTCGGCCGCGGACATGTGCACCTTGACGTGCAGCATGATCCCGGTGGCGCCGGAGGCCGTGCGGGCCTCGCTGATCCACACGTGGTGCACGAGCGGGAAGTCGACCAGCAGGTACGCGATCGCCTTGCGCAGCGCGGGCAGGATCGGATGCGTGCACCGCCGGTAGCCCGGGTCCACCTGCTGCATCGGCCCCGACAGATGCGGGCGGGGAGCGGGCACCCACGGCAGCGCGGGCGCTTCGGGCGAGGGAGGAGCCACCTGGGCCAGCGCGGCGCCGCGTGACACGGTGGCCATCGCGCCCGTGGCGTAGGCGGCGGGAGCCGCACCCGACAGCACGGGTGTGGGTCCCGTGCGCGTCGTGGTGATGAAGCGGTGCAGATCCTCGATGGGCACGGCCGCGGCGGCTGGGCCGGCCGCGTCGATCACGATCTCGCGCACCCCGGTGACGCGCTGGATGTCCAGGATGGTGTCGGCGTCGCAGGACGAAAGGGAATGGCTGCCGCGGTGCCGGGCATAGGTGGCGGGGCTGGTGTAACCCAGCAGCACCCGGTCACCCACTTGCGTGGTCCCGAGGACCACGGAACGATCTGGTCGCACTGCCACCAGGACTCCACCGTCGGCAAGAGCGCCCAGGAGGCGGTGAGGAGTGCCATGCTGGGCGAGCACGTCGGCAAGCGCAGGATTCCCGATGCTCATATGACGCACCATAGGTAGTCGGCCACGGCTTATCAGGCTAACGGCGAATAAATCTCCCGATCAAGACAAAGATGGGAGCCGCGTGGATGACTTTGCCGCCTGGTGGGTACTCAGGTCCGCGTCTCACATCGTGAGTCCCTCGTGAACGCGTTCACAAGCGCCCGATAGACTCTGTGGGACCGCCGGGGGGATCCGTGGACGTGTCCCTCCCCCAGCCCGCCTTGCCTTAAGGATCCACACCAGTGAACAAGCCCGTCGTTCTGGTCGCAGAGGAGCTGTCCGAGGCCGGTCTCGCCGTTCTCGGCGCCGATTTCGAGGTCCGCCACACCGACGGCGCCGACCGTTCCCAGCTGCTGCCCGCCCTCGCCGACGTTGACGCGCTCATCGTCCGCTCCGCCACTCAGGTCGACGCGGAGGCCATCGCCGCGGCGCCCAAGCTGCGCGTGGTCGCCCGCGCGGGGGTCGGTCTCGACAACGTCGACGTCGAGGCGGCCACCAAGGCCGGTGTCATGGTCGTCAACGCTCCGACCTCCAACATCACCAGCGCCGCCGAGCAGACCATCGCGCTGATCCTGGCCAGCGCGCGCAACACGCCCCAGGCGCACGCCGCGCTGAAGAACGGCGAGTGGAAGCGCTCGAAGTACACCGGTGTCGAGCTGGACGGCAAGACCGTCGGCATCCTCGGTCTCGGCAAGATCGGTCAGCTCGTGGCCCAGCGGCTGGCGCCGTTCGGCGTCGAGCTGATCGCCTACGACCCCTACCTCCCGCCGGCCCGCGCCGCGCAGATGGGCGTCCGGCTCGTCAGCCTCGAAGAGGTGCTCAAGCAGGCTGACTTCATCACCGTCCACCTGCCCAAGTCCAAGGAGACCATCGGGCTCATCGGCGACCGCGAGCTGCACCAGGTCAAGCCCAACGTGCGGATCATCAACGTGGCCCGCGGCGGCATCGTCGACGAGGGTGCGCTCTACGCGGCGATCAAGGAGGGCCGGGTCGCGGGGGCCGGTCTGGACGTCTTCGCCAAGGAGCCGTGCACCGACAGCCCGCTCTTCGAGCTCGACCAGGTCGTCGTCACGCCGCACCTCGGCGCCTCCACCCACGAGGCCCAGGAGAAGGCCGGCACCCAGGTGGCGCGGAGCGTGAAGCTGGCGCTGGCGGGCGAGTTCGTGCCCGACGCGGTCAACGTCCAGGGCGGCGTGGTCGCCGAGGACGTCAAGCCGGGCCTGCCGCTGGCCGAGAAGCTGGGCCGGGTCTTCACCGCGCTGGCCGGCGAGGTGGCCACCAAGCTCGACGTCGAGGTGCGCGGCGAGATCGCCTCCCAGGACGTCCGGGTGATCGAGCTGGCCGCGCTCAAGGGCGTCTTCACCGACGTGGTGGAGGAGCAGGTCACCTACGTCAACGCGCCGCTGCTGGCCAAGGACCGCGGCATCAACGTCGAGCTGGTCACCAGCTCCGAGAGCCCCGACTGGCGCAACGTCGTCACCGTGCGCGGCGTGCTGGCCGACGGCCGCACGGTCTCGGTCTCGGGCACGCTGTCCGGGCCGCGCCAGATCACCAAGATCGTCGAGGTCAACGGCTACGAGATGGAGATCGAGCCGACGGCCCACCTGTGCTTCTTCACCTACACCGACCGCCCCGGCATCGTCGGCGTGGTCGGCCGGCTGCTCGGCGAGCACGGCATCAACATCGCCTCGATGCAGGTGGCCCGCGACGTCAAGGGCGGCAAGGCGCTCATCGCGCTGACCGTCGACTCGGCGATCCCGGCCGACGTGGTCGAGCAGATCGGCGCCGAGATCGGCGCCGAGAGCGGCCGCTCGGTCGACCTGGAGGACTGAGCCTGAGCCCGGCCGGGCGGATGGGCCGGGCCCCCGGTTGATCCGGAGGACTGAGCCTGAGCCCGGCCGGGCGGACGGGGCGGGCCCCCGGTTGATCCGGAGGGCCGCGCCTTTCGGCCGGCCGGCTGGGTCAATACCCCTTTGACCTGCGAAGGGCCGTCACCCGTTTCGGGCGGCGGCCCTTTTCTGTCTCAGGATGCGAGATAGTAGGACATCCAAGCTTCATCCTCGGGTACCGTAGCCGGTGATGCGCCAGGTTCTCGTACTCATTACCTGCCGCGGCGGGGCCTGTTAGGGCAGGTCGACATACCCGCCGCGGTGAGCGGCGCATGTGTCGGCCGTTAAGTCCCTTCGCCCGGTCCGCAACCCGGACCACGAGATCAGGCCCGATCGGGCTCGCGACCGGAGCCCGGCTTCCCCCTCTCTTTCAGGAACGCGTCCGCGAAGCGAGATGAGTCACATGTACGAGATGTATGCCTACAACCGTGCCGAGGACCACGAGGACGAGGCCACCGAGGCCGTCCAGATGGCCCTGGACCGGCGCGACAACGGCGGAGCCCCCCAGAGCAGGTGAGTACGAGCGGCCCCGCGCTGGTCGCACGGGGCCGGTCGTCGCCGGAGTGCGGCCGGAGTTCATGGGTGTGGTCCGGTGGTCGCAGGGGTGAGGTTCAGAGGGTGGCGGTGAGCATCGGCGGTGCGGGTTCCTTGCGCCGTTCGAGCACCTTGGCCCACTGGCGGACGCCCTTGGGATCCGGTCTGACCGCGCCGACGAACGCCTGACGGCGCCACTCGGAGAGCTTCTCCTCCTTCACCACGTCGCCTGAACGTGGCGCGTGCACCATGTATCCGGGCTTGGAGATCATGCCCACGTGACCGAGGCCGCTGAAGAAGACCAGGTCACCGGGCTTGAGCTGGTTCCATCCGATCTTTCTTGAGAACGCGTGGTACTGCTCGGCGGCGGTACGCGGCAGGTGGATCCCCGCCTTCCTGTACGCCCTGAGCATCAGCCCGGAGCAGTCGTAGCCGCCGTTGCCGGTGCCGCCCCACACGTACGGGGTGCCGCGCTGGCGCATGGCGAACTTGAGCGCGACCTTCCAGGCGGGCCTGGGCCGGCGCTTCTCCAGGATGCGCTTGACCTGAGGACCGGTGAGGGTGATCGAGCCGGCCGGGCTCGTGTCCGGGCCGGCGGGGTCGCGGCTCTCGCCGGGGTCGGCGAAGGCCGGAGAGGGGAGTGCGATGAGCCCGGCGGCGACGCCTGCCAGGGCGATGGCGATGCGAGACAGGGGTCTGTCCTTCCATGCGGCCGACCGGGTTAGCTGACGGGCTCGGGCCTGGAAGACAGCCCTACGGCGCGCGCCGATTCGCCCCTGGGGGAGGTTGGGTCCCCGGCTCCACGCAGCTGCTGCGTGGATTAGGCCTGACGGACTCTAACGAAACGGTCAAAAGGTCGCAATACGTCTAAAATCGGACGTCCGGACAGTGAGATGATGTGTTCGTCAGTCGAGACGAGCCGGTAAGGTACCGCCCATGGAGTCGCGTAACATCCGCTTGGCTGTCATCCCCGGTGACGGCATCGGCACCGAGGTCGTCGCAGAAGGACTCAAGGTCCTGGAGGCGGTGGGCACGAAGATCGAGCCCACCCACTATGACCTGGGCGCCGCACGCTATCACCGCACCGGCGAGACGTTGCCCGACTCGGTGCTCCAGGAGCTGCGCGGCTACGACGCCATCCTGCTCGGCGCCGTCGGTGACCCCAGCGTGCCGCCCGGCATCCTGGAGCGCGACCTGCTGCTTCGGCTGCGGTTCGAGTTCGACCACTACGTCAACCTGCGTCCGGTCAAGCTGTTCCCCGGTGTGCGCACCCCGCTGGCCGACACGCCGCCCGAGAACATCGACATGATCGTCGTCCGCGAGGGCACCGAGGGCCTCTACGCCGGCACCGGCGGCGCCATGCGGCGCGGCACCCCGCACGAGATCGCCACCCAGGAGTCGCTCAACACCGCCTACGGCGTCGAGCGCGTGGTGCGCTACGCCTTCGACAAGGCGCAGTCGCGCCCCCGCAAGAAGCTCACGCTCGTCCACAAGACGAACGTCCTCACCTACGCGGGCGACCTGTGGCAGCGTACGGTCAACCGCGTGGCCGCCGAATACCCCGAGGTCAGCGTCGACTACTCCCACATCGACGCCGCCTCGATGTTCTTCGTCACCCAGCCCGAGCGCTTCGACGTGGTGGTCACCGACAACCTCTTCGGCGACATCATCACCGACCTCGGCGCCGCCATCGCGGGCGGCATCGGCCTGGCCGCCAGCGGCAACATCAACCCCACCGGCGCCGCGCCCAGCATGTTCGAGCCCGTCCACGGCAGTGCGCCCGACATCGCCGGCCAGGGCAAGGCCGACCCGACCGCGACCATCCTGTCCGTCGCCATGCTCCTCGACCACCTCGGCCTGAGCGCCGAGGCGGCCAAGGTGGAGCAGGCCGTCGCCGCCGACATCGCGGCGCGTGCTGAGGGTGCCGCCCCGCGCAGCACGCAGCAGATCGGCGACGACATCACCGCGCGAGTAGCCGGCGAGGGTCGCCTAGCCGATTCACGAGCGCCCGGCGGCCCTAGGAGGACTGCCGGGCGCTTTTTGGTGTCCCCAGCACCAGGGGGAAGTGCGCTTAATGCACCATTGACCCCTTGCCATCCCATATAGCGAGACAATAGGAAGGACGGACTGCCTTCCGGCACGGCCGCCCTGCGGCGGCCGCGCAGAACCGCAGCCGGCGGGCAGTTCCGTTAGATTTCGGTAGATCGCAGAGAGAAGGATCGTCGTCATGACCGTCGCTCAGAAGCTCAGCTTCGACGTGCAGCTATCCGACCACGCTCGCACCGCGGCCGAGCGGGAGCAGGTACTGGCGAACCCGGGTTTCGGGCAGATCTTCACCGATCACATGGTCTCGATCGACTACACCGAGGGCCGGGGCTGGCACGACGCGCGGCTCACGCCGTACGGGCCGCTCACCCTCGACCCCGCCACTGCGGTCTTCCACTACGCCCAGGAACTGTTCGAGGGCCTCAAGGCGTACCGGCAGGCGGGCGGCTCGATCGTGATGTTCCGCCCGTACGCCAACGCCCGCCGCTTCAACCGCTCGGCCCAGCGCATGGCCATGCCCGAGCTGCCGGAGGAGACGTTCGTCGAGTCGCTCGAGCTGCTCGTCGACACCGACAAAGAGTGGGTGCCCACCACCGAGGGGCACAGCCTCTACCTGCGCCCCTTCATGATCGCCACGCAGGTCGGGCTGGGCGTCAACTGGCCGTCGAAGACCTACCGGTACATGGTCATCGCCTCGCCCGCGGCCTCCTACTTCACCGGCGGCATCAAGCCCGTCTCCGTCTGGCTGTCCACCGAGTACACCAGGGCCGCGCCCGGCGGCACCGGCTTCGCCAAGTGCGGCGGCAACTACGCCGCGGCCTTCGTGGCGCAGCGGCAGGCCGTCGAGAACGGCTGCGACCAGGTCGTCTGGCTCGACGCGCACGAGCACCGCTACGTCGAGGAGATGGGCGGGATGAACCTGTTCTTCGTCATCGGCGGCAAGCTCGTCACCCCCGCGCTCACCGGCACGCTGCTGCCCGGCATCACCCGTGACTCGATCCTCCAGCTCGCCGGCGACCTCGGCCTGGAGACCGAGGAGCGGCTGATCAGCGTGGACGAGTGGCAGGCCGGCTGCGAGAGCGGCGAGCTGACCGAGGTGTTCGCCTGCGGCACCGCGGCCGTGGTGACGCCGGTCGGCTCGGTCAAGGGCGCCGACCGCTCCTGGACGGTCGGCGACGGCACCCCTGGCCCGATCACCATGCGGGTGCGCGAGGAGCTGGTCGGCATCCAGTACGGCGCCCGCCCCGACACCCACAACTGGATCCACAAGATCGCCTGAACCCCCGGCGGCCGGCGCGGCCGGCGAGCACCGAGCCCGGCGAGGTGGCGGGGCCGGCCAGGGCGACGTCTCCGCGTGCGGCGTCAGGTGCCGAGGTTGGCCAGGTAGGCGGCGTTCCCCCGCTCACCGGCCACCGCGCCCGGCGGCACCAGCGCCTCGAGCCGCCGCACCGTCTCCTCATCGAGGAAGACGTCGGCGGCCGCGGCGTTGGACCGCGCGTTCTCCGCCCGGCGGGTCCCCGGGATCGGCACGGTCCCGCGGCGCACGAGCCAGGCCAGCGCGAGCTGCGCCACCGGCAGCTCCAGCTCGGCCGCGAAGCCCGCCACGGCGTCGGCCAGCTCCACGTTGCGGTCCACGTTGCCCTCGGCGAAGCGCGGGTTGCCCCTGCGCCAGTCGCCGTCCTCCAGCGAGTCCCGGCCGCGGATCGCGCCGCCGAGCAGGCCGCGCCCGAGCGGGCTGTAGGCGACGAACCCCACACCCAGCTCGTCGCAGGCCGGGATGACGTCCTGCTCCGGGTAGCGGTGGAACAGCGAGTACTCGCTCTGCAGGGCGGTGACCTGATGGACGGCGCAGGCGCGGCGCAGCGTCCGCGCCGACACCTCCGACAGGCCGATGTAGCGGATCGACCCTGCCTGCACCAGCTCGGCCAGCGCGCCCATCGTCTCCTCGATCGGCGTCGTGGGGTCGAGCCTGTGCAGATAGTACAGATCCACATGATCGGTACGGAGGCGGTCGAGGCTGGCCTCCAGCGCCCTGCGTACGTACTCGGGCCGGCCCATGCCCGGCACCAGCCTGCCCTGCTCGTCGGAGTTGCCGCCGAACTTCGTGGCCAGCACCACCTCGTCCCGCCGGCCCCGCAGCACCCGCCCGATCAGGGTCTCGCTGTGCCCGGCGCCGTAGATGTCGGCGGTGTCGACGAACGTGACGCCCGCATCCAGGGCGGCCAGGAGCGCCTGCGTGGCCTCAGGCTCGCTCACGTCGCCGTAGACCCTGGGCGCCAGCGTCATCGCGCCGAAGCCCAGCGCCGAGACCGCCGGCCCGTCGCGGCCGAGTGTCACGTACCGCATGATCCCCCCTTGCACACCTGCCGTGTCCCCTGAGGACGACCCCTGAGAACCACACTGCCCGCCGCGCCGACCGGCTACGCGTGTGATGGGCGTTGTCACCGCTTCCGGTAGGGTCTGCGCGATCGAATAAAGGTGAGAGTGGGCTCATGAAGAAGCGGTTGATGGCGGTAGCGGCGGCCTTCGCGGCGATCGCCGTACTCGGGGTGCTGGCCTTCGCCCGGCCCGGCGTGTCGTCCGACGGGGTGGAGCTGACCAGGCAGGCGGACGGCTCGATGATCCTGGCGGACCTGGGCAGCGACGCCCCGGTGCTCGACGTGTTCGAGGATTTCGACTGCCCGGTGTGCAAGGACATGCACAACAGGGTCGACGCGACGATCCAGCGCCTGGCCAGGGAGGGCAAGGTGAAGGTCGTCTTCCACGCGGTGACGATCTTCCGTGACGAGCCGATGCGGTCCAACTCCATCCGTGCCGCCGCGGCCGCGCGCTGCGTGCCGGAGCAGAACTGGCTGGCCTTCAGAGACGCCCTGTACGCCATGCAGCCCGCCCCGCACGGCGTGGCCTCGGGCTTCACGGTGGAGGAGCTCGTGGCGGCGGCGAGGAAGGCGGGCGCCTCGGTGGACGCGTGCGTGGAGTCGCAGACGTACGCGGACGAGCACCTGGCGGAGACGGCCAAGATCCCGCTGGAGGGCACGCCGACCGTGCTGCTCGACGGCCGGATCCTGGGCGGCGAGGTCTTCGACCCGGTCGCGCTGGAGCGTCTGATCACGGACGGTGGCGGCGTCCGGGTGTGACCGTCCCCCTCCCTGCCGTGTCCCAAGGAGTGAGATCGGTGTGCCAGATGGTGAATCCATGTGGCACACTGGACGGCACCATGTTCTACGGTCTGCTCATTATCGGCAGGCGCGCTGGCTGAAACGGGACACCGCCAGCGCGCAGACCTCTCACGTCCGTGAGGGGTCTTTTTGTTTTCCCGGACAACCGACCCCTCGCCCTCGACAGAGAAGCACCCGCAGAGAGAAGAGACTCATGGCCGACGACCGCTTCCACGTCTACGACACGACGCTACGCGACGGCGCACAGCAGGAAGGGCTCAACCTCACCGTCGCCGACAAGCTCGCCGTCGCACGTCACCTGGACAGCCTGGGCGTCGGCTTCATCGAAGGGGGCTGGCCGGGCGCCAACCCCAAGGACACCGAGTTCTTCAGGCGCGCTCGAACAGAGCTGGACCTGAAGCACGCGCAACTCGCCGCGTTCGGCGCGACCCGCCGGGCAGGCGTGAAGGCCGCGGACGACCCTCTGGTGGCCGCCTTGCGCGAATCCGGCGCGCCGGTCGTGACCCTTGTCGCCAAGAGCCACGACCGGCACGTGGAGCTGGCCCTCCGCACGACTCTCCAGGAGAACCTCGCGATGATCCGCGATACGGTCACTCACCTTCGTGCGGAGGGTCAGCGCGTCTTCCTCGACGCCGAGCACTTCTTCGACGGCTACAAGTCCAACCCAGCGTACGCGCTGGAGGTCGTCAGGACCGCCGCCGAAGCCGGGGCCGACGTCATCGCCCTGTGCGACACCAACGGCGGCATGCTGCCCGACGAGCTGGCCGAGATCGTGCACGAGGCCGTGCAGACCAGCGCCAGGGTCGGCATCCACTGCCACGACGACACCGGCTGCGCCGTCGCCAACACCCTGGCCGCGGTCAAGGCGGGCGCCACCCACGTACAGGGCTGCGCCAACGGTTACGGCGAGCGCTCCGGCAACGCCAACCTCTTCACCGTCGTCGCCAACCTCCAGCTCAAGCGCGGCTACGACCTCGTGCCCGAGCAGTCGCTGGCCGAGATGACCCGCATCGCGCACGCCATCACCGAGGTGACCAACGTCACCCCCAACTCCCACGCCCCGTACGTCGGCACCTCCGCCTTCGCCCACAAGGCCGGCCTGCACGCCAGCGCCATCAAGGTCGATCCCAACCTCTACCAGCACATCGACCCGGCCCTGGTCGGCAACGACATGCGCATGCTCGTCTCCGACATGGCCGGTCGCGCCTCCGTCGAGCTGAAGGGCCGCGAGCTGGGCTACGAGCTGACCCCCGACGACACCAAGACGCTCGTCGAGCGGGTCAAGGACCTCGAGGCCCGCGGCTTCACGTTCGAGGCCGCCGACGCCTCCTTCGAGCTGCTGCTGCGCGACACCGTCGAGGGCGAGCGCAAGCGCCACTTCGAGGTCGAGTCGTGGCGGGTCATCGTCGAGCGCACCAAGGGCGGCGAGCTGGTCAGCGAGGCCACCGTCAAGCTCCACGCCAAGGGCGAGCGCATCGTCGCCACCGGCGAGGGCAACGGCCCCGTCAACGCCCTCGACAAGGCCGTACGCCTCGCGCTCGAACGGCTCTACCCCGAGCTGGCCAAGCTGGAGCTGGTCGACTACAAGGTCCGCATCCTGGAGGGCACTCACGGCACCGACGCCGTCACCCGCGTCCTCATCACCTCAAGCGACGACGTCTCCGAATGGGCCACGGTCGGGGTGGCGGAGAACATCATCGACGCCTCCTGGCAGGCGCTGGAGCAGGCGGTCACGTACGGGCTGCTGCGCGCCGGTCACGACTGCTGACCGGCTCTTTCGGCATCGGGCCCCCGCGAAGGGGGCCCGGTCCAACAGCGCCCGATCTCGTAGGGCCCGATCTCGTAGGGCCCGATCTCGTAGGGCCCGGTCTGGTGGGGCCCGGTCTGGTGGGCCCGGTCTCATAGGGCTCGGTCTCGTCGGTGCTCGGCCTCTAAAGCACCTTGGCCGAGAACGACACCCCATTCACCTTGACCTTGCCGCCCGAGCACGACACCTTGGGCGCGTCCGTGCCCGGCACGATCACCGTCAGCACCGACTTCGCCGCCGGCGAGACCACCACGTTGGCCCGCTCCTTCGACAGGTACGTCGGCGACACCCAGCCGAGCTTGCCGCCCCGCTCGACCTTCTGCCCGCCGAGCCGGGAGCAGGACGCCGTGAACTGCAGCAGCGTCACCCTGAACTTGCCGTCGCCCAGCACCACCTTGCCGCGCTCCTTCGAGACGAGCTTGAGCGAGGGGGCGAAGCGCCAGATGTTGCGGACCTTCTTGCCGCCCGACGCCGTGTCGTAGACCGCCATCAGGTCGTCGTCGTGGTTCACCAGCACCGACCTGGTCCTGCTCACCCCGTACGCCTTGTCGGTCAGCCGGAACGCCTGGCGGTCGCTGCCGTACGAGGTTTTGACGAGCTTGCTCGCCGTGCGCGGGCGGAACTTGGCGCCCACCACGGTCGGCACGTTGTGCGCCTCGGGGGAGAGCGTCCAGTAGCGGTAGGAGCTCTTCTCGTAGGAGTGGAAGCCGCCGTCCATGAGGATGTCGCGGCCCTGCGCGTAGTAGGTGACGCCCAGGTGGTCCTCGTGGCCGTGCCACTTCATGCCTGGGCCGAACCTGATCGAGTAGTACGCCGACTCGGGCTCGTCCCACTTGGTGCGGCCGAAGACGTAACCGGCCCGGTACGCCTTGACCTTCTGCTTCGGCGTGCCCGTCTCCATCTTGGGCTCGGTCTCCGCGCTGCCGTCGCCGATCGGCACCATGTAGCCGTTGGGCATGGTGGCGTGCGCGATGAAGTCCTTCAGCGCCTCGGCCCGCTTCGAGATCGTGCCGGGCACCTTGCGGCCGCACACCTTCATATTGCTCATCGCGACCTGGAGGCGGCCGTAGACGTAGACGGCGTAGCGCGGCGCCTGCTCCATCAGCGCGCCCTGCGCGTCCACGTCGAGCTTGACGGTGCCGGTCAGCCGCTTGACGGCCAGGTTCGCCCAGTCCTTACGGCCGTAGCGGCAGCCGATGCCCATGAGCGCGATGTCCTGGTCGATGCCGTGGTTGTGGCCCTTCTTGTACAGCCGCGGGTTCGCCAGGAGCTTGGCATGCACGGCCAGGCTGTCCTTCAGCCAGCTCGCCTTCACATGCCTGCTCAGGCAGAGCAGCGGCTGGGTGCGCAGCGAGACCGGGTGGTCCTTCCACACGTACGAGGGGGTGCCGCGGGCGCCGTACTTGTTGCGCGCCACCCAGTCCTTGGCGATCTCGGTGGCGCGGTCGAGGTAGCGCTGCTCGCCGGTGTTCTCGTACTCCACGACGAGCGTGCCCATCCAGCGCAGCGACTGGAAGACGTACTCCCAGGAGCGGTTGCGGTACGGGCTCGCCGTCCACTTGATCTTCTTGCCCAGCTTGTACGCGGGCAGCCCGACCAGCGAGATCTCGCCCTTCATGACGTCCTCGGCGGTCGGCGTGGCGGGCAGCCAGTCGCCCTGGCACTCGGCGGTGCGGGCCACCTTGTCGCCTGCCGCGCCCCCCGTAGTGCCCCCCGTAGTGTCCGCCGTCGTCGCCGTCTGCGTCGCTGCCTGTGCCGGGCTTACCGAGGCACCGAGTACGAGCGTTAAGGCAAGAGGTATCGCGAGCCGGCGCACGCCAGTTCCTTCCAGGGACAAAAAGGTGAGGGCGGGACATGCTTTCGAAACGACGATCATAGGGGCAAGCCGAATGGCCGTTTCGTTAGGTCCCCGATGCCCCGCCACAATCCTCAGCGGCCGGCCGGCAGGGCATGCTGGTCCATGTGAAACTCGACGACCTGGTGATGCCCGACACGCCCGCGTGCCGGGGCGCGCTCGAAGTGGCCACCCGCTACCACACGCCCTCGCTGCTCAACCACTCCATACGTGCCTACCTGTGGGCGGCGGCCTACGCCCAGGACAACGCCATCGCCTTCGACGCGGAGCTGCTGTACGTGGCGGCGATGCTGCACGACATCGGCCTGGCCGCCGAGTACGACAGCCACGCGGTGCCGTACGAGGAGGCCGGCGGGCACGTGGCCTGGGCGTTCTGCGCGGGTGCCGGCTGGTCGCCGGAGCGGCGCGACCGGGTCGCCGAGGTCATCGTCCGGCACATGTGGGACGAGGTGCCCGTGGACGAGGACCCCGAAGGGCACCTGCTCGAACTGTCCACGGGCATGGACATCTCGGGCCGTGACACCGATAGGATCCCGGCCCGCGTGCGCGCGGAGGTGCTGGAGCGCTATCCGAGGCTGGAGATCGCGAAGGAGTTCAGCGTCTGCATCGCCGACCAGGGCGCGCGCAAGCCGTCGAGCTACGCGGCCCGGTTCGTCCGCAACGGCATCGTGGACCGGATCATCCGCAACCCGCTCGACGACTGATCGCAGGCTCCGCCCCCGGCCCTTGGCGCTCGCCCCGGCCCTCGGGCCCCGGCTTTCGGCCCGCCCGGCTTTCGGCTCTCGGCGAGGGCCCCAGGGCCGGGGGTTCGCGGGCGAGTGGCCCGGAGCGGGGGTTCGCGGCGAGTGGCCCAGGGCCGGGTGTTCGCGGGCGAGTGGCCCGGGGCCGGGCGTTCGCGGGCGAGTGGCCCGGGGCCGGGCGTTCGCGGACGAAGGGCCGGGCTACGCCTTGGGGCCCGCGTTCTCGACCACCTCGAAGCTCCACACCTCCGAGCCGGTCGCGGCCGGGCCGCCATGACCGTGCCCCTGCCCGTGTCCGGCGGCGCCGGCGGGACGCTCGCCGGCGGCCTGGGCGTGGCCGCGCTGGAACGCCTCGCCCTGCTGCCACTTCTGGAAGTCCTCCTCGCTGCGCCAGCGGGTGTAGACGAGGTATCGGTCGGTGCCGTCGACCGGGCGCAGCAGCTCGAACCACTCGAACCCGTCGGCGGCCTCCACCATCCCGGCCCGGCCGGCGAAGCGGCGTTCGAGCTCCTCGCGCATCTCGGCGGGCACGGTCAGCACGTTGATCTTCACGACGGACATCGCAGGTCCCCTCTCGTCGGCGCACGGCTCAGCGCAGTGACTCAGCCCAGTGACTCAGCCCAGTGACTCAGCGCAGTGACTCAGCAACGACTCAGCGCACGGCACGGTGCGGCGCAGGTGCGGCTCCAGGCTAACGCGGGCCGCCTCCGGTGCCCGGTCAGGCCCCAGCGCGTCGCGCACCCACCGGAGTGGCGGCTCTTTCGCAGCTCAGGGGACGCGACGCGCAGCGAACGCCCGAGGTGGGCGGACCCCTCCGGCGGCGGCGATAGCCTTGACGGGTGCGTATAGCGAGGTTCTCCACAGGCGAAGGCGTCTCGTTCGGCGTGGTCGAGGGCGGTCCAGGCGAGGAGTTCGTCTCCGCGATCTCCGGCCACCCGTTCGGCCAGGTGCAGTTCACCGGCGAGCGGTTCCCGCTCTCCCAGGTGAAGCTGCTGGCCCCGATGCTGCCGAGCAAGGTGGTCGCCATCGGCAGAAACTACGCCGAGCACGCGGCCGAGCTGGGCAACGAGGTGCCCGAAGAGCCGCTCATCTTCATGAAGCCGTCCACCTCGGTGATCGGTCACGGCGAGAACATCGCCTACCCCACGTCGCTGTCCGACCGCGTCGACTATGAGGGCGAGCTGGCCGTCGTCATCGGCAGGCTCTGCCGCGAGGTGCCGGTCGAACGCGTCAAAGACGTCATCTTCGGCTACACGTGCGCCAACGACGTCACGGCCCGCGACCTGCAGAAGAAGGACGTGCAGTTCACCCGGGCCAAGGGCTTCGACACGTTCTGCCCGCTCGGGCCGTGGATCCAGACCGATCTCGACGCGAGCGACCTCGCGCTGACCACCACGGTCAACGGCGAGATCCGGCAGAGCGGCCGTACGAGCCAGCTCATTCACGACATCCCCGCGCTGGTCGCGTACGTCAGCGCGGTCATGACGCTGATCCCCGGCGACGTCATCCTGACCGGCACCCCGGCGGGCGTCGGCCCCCTGCAGATCGGCGACGAGGTCAGCGTCGGCATCGAAGGCATCGGCACACTCACGAACAAGGTGGTCTCCCGTGACTGAAGTACGGGTGCGGTTCGCGCCGTCCCCAACCGGCATGTTTCACGTGGGCGGCGCGCGTACGGCGCTGTTCAACTGGGCGCTGGCCCTGCAGTCGGGCGGCCGGTTCGTGCTGCGCATCGAGGACACCGACGCGTCGAGGAACCGTCCCGAGTGGACGGAGGGCATCATCTCCGCCCTCGACTGGATCGGCATCAACGGATCCAACCCCGCCTTCGAAGGCCCCTACTTCCAGTCGGCGTACGAGCCGCAGCACCGCGAGGCGGTGGCCAAGCTGCTCGCCGACGGCCGCGCCTACTACTGCGACTGCACCCGCGAGACGCTGGTCGCCCGCACCGGCTCCGAGCACCGCGGCTACGACGGCTACTGCCGCGAGCGCGGCCTGACGCAGGGCGCCGTGCGCTTCCGCACCCCCGACGAGGGCGTCACGGTCGTGGAAGACCTCGTACGCGGGAACGTCGAGTTCCCCAACGAGGCGCAGGAGGACTTCGTCATCGCCCGCTCCGACGGCTCGCCCCTCTACGTGCTGGCCAACGCGGTCGATGACATCACCCAGAACATCACCCACGTCGTACGCGGCGAAGAGCACCTCGGCAACGCGGCCAAGCAGATGCTGCTGTGGCCCGCGCTCGGCGCCACCCCGCCGGTCTGGGCCCATCTGCCGGTCATCGTCAACGAGCAGCGCAAGAAGCTGTCCAAGCGCCGCGACAAGGTGGCGCTGGAGAGCTACCGCGACGAGGGCTACCTCGCCGAGGCGATGGTCAACTACCTGATGCTGCTCGGCTGGGGCCCCGGCGACGACCGCGAGATCATGCCGTGGTCGGAGATGGTGCCGCTGTTCCGGCTGGAGAACGTCAACTCCGCCAGCGCGTTCTTCGACGAGAAGAAGCTGCGCGCGTTCAACGGCGAGTACATCAGGGCGCTGCGGCTGGAGACGTTCGAGGAGCGCTGCGCGCCCTTCCTCGACCCGTCGTGGGACCGCGAGCTGTTCAGCAAGGTCGCCGCGCTGGCCCAGACCCGCATCTCGGTGCTGTCGGAGATCCGGCAGAACGTCGACTTCCTCTTCCTCGACGAGCCCGTCTTCGACCAGGCGTCGTGGGACAAGGCGATGAAGAACGCCCCCGAGGAGATCCTCACCGGCTACCTCGAGCGGCTTGAGACCGTGAGCTGGGACCCCGAGTCGCTCAAGCAGGCGCTGGAGGAGGTCGGCGCGGCCCAGGGGCTCAAGCTGGGCAAGGCGCAGGCGCCGGTCCGCGTGGCCGTCACCGGCCGTACGGTCGGCCTGCCGCTGTTCGAGTCGATCGAGGTGCTGGGCCGCGAGCGCACGCAGGAGCGGCTGCGCGCCGCCCTGGCCCGCCTGCGCGGCTGAGCACACCTTTGTCGTAGTACGGCTCTCGTAGTACGGCTCTCGTCGTACGGCCGGTGCGGCGGAACCCCCGCACCGGCCGTGGCGCGTTCTAGACCAGGCCGCGGCGGGCGAGCAGCGGCCCGATGCCGGGCTCGCGCCCGCGGAAGTTCTTGAACGCCGTCAGCGGGTCGAGGCTGCCGCCCCTCGACAGCAGCTCGCGGCGGAAGTGGTCGCCGTTGGCCCGGGTGAGCCCGCCGTTCTCCTTGAACCACTCCACGCTCTCGGCGTCCAGCACCTCGCTCCAGATGTAGGAGTAGTCGCCGGCCGCGTAGCCGCCGGAGAAGATGTGCGCGAAGTAGTTGGTCCGGTAACGCGGCCGGATCAACGGGTACGCGACCCCCGCGGCCTCCAGCGCTGCGGCCTCGAACGCCTCGGGGTCCTCCACGGTCTCGCCGGGCGCGAGCTTGTGCCAGGCCCAGTCGAGCAGCGTGGCGGCCAGGTATTCGACGGTCTTGAAGCCCTGGTTGAAGGTCTCGGCCGCCTTCAGCTTCTCGACCAGCTCGGCCGGCATCGGCTCGCCCGTCTCGTGGTGCTTGGCGTAGTTGGCCAGCACCTCGGGCCAGGTCGCCCACATCTCGTTGACCTGCGACGGGTACTCGACGAAGTCGCGCGGCACCTTGGTGCCCGACACGCGGGGGTAGCGCACCTGCGAGAACAGCCCGTGCAGCGCGTGGCCGAACTCGTGGAAGGCGGTGGTCACCTCGTCGTACGTCAGCAGCGTCGGCCCCAGGCCGGCTTGGTGACGTTGAGGTTGTTCATCACGACCGGCTTCGTGCCGAACAGGAACGACTGGTCCACCAGGTTGTTCATCCACGCGCCGCCGCGCTTGTTCGGCCGGGCGTACGGGTCGAGCACGAACAGGCCGAGCGGGCTGCCGTCCTCGTTCGACACCTCGAACACGGTCACGTCGGGGTGGTAGCCGCCGAGGTCGGGCCGCTCGGTGAAGGTGATGCCGTACAGCTTGGTCGCCGCGAAGAACACGCCGTCGCGGTAGACGCGGTTGAGCTCGAAGTACGGCCGCATGGCCGCGTCGTCGAAGTCGTAGCGGGCCTGGCGCACCTTCTCGGTGTAGTACGGCCAGTCCCACGGCTCGATCGGGAACCCGGCCTGCTCCGCCAGCGCCTCGGCCTCCTTCTTCGCGTTGCGCATGGCCGGGCCGACGAGCTGGCCGAGCATCTCCTCGACCGCTTCGACGGTCTTGGCGGTCTGGTCGGCGACCACGTACGCGGCGTGGTTGGGGAAGCCGAGCAGCGCCGCCCGCTCGGCCCGCAGCGCCGCCATCTTGGCCGCGATCGCGAAGTTGCCGGGGGCGCGGCCGACGCTCAGCTCGTACAGGCGGCGGCGCACGTCACGGTCGGTGAGCTGGGACAGGCCCGGCTGGGCGGTGAAGTTCAGCAGCGGCAGGACGTACGTGCCGTCGTCCTTCCGCAGCGATTCGATCTTGGCCTCGTCGAACCCGTCCAGCTCCTTGGGGTCGGTCACGACCAGGGCCGACTCCGTAGTGGCCTTGAGCAGGCTCTGCGCGAACTCGGTGGACAGCCGCGACAGCTCCTCGTTGAGCTCGCGCAGGCGCTCCTGCTGGGGCTCCGACAGGTCGGCGCCGGCCCTGATGAAGTCCTGGCGGTACTTCTCCAGCAGCCACGACTCCTCGGGGTCGTCGGTGGTGACCTGCTTGATGCGCTCCCACAGCCGCCTGTTGAGCAGGATCGCGTCGCTGTGCCGGGTCAGCTGCGGGGAGATCTGCTTCTCGATCTCCATGATGCCGTCCGTGGTGTTGGACGAGGCGACGCTGAAGAAGACCGTGGTCGTGCGGTCGAGGATCCTGCCCGACCGTTCGAGCGCGGTGATCGTGTTCTCGAACGTCGGCGGCTCGCTGCTGCCGGCGATGGCTTCGACCTCCTCGAGCTGCTCCGCCATGCCGCGCTCGAAGGCGGGCAGGTAGTGCTCTTCCCGGATCTCGGCGAAGGGCGGCAGCTCGTAGGGCAGATCGCTTGGGGCGAAGAACGGATTCTCGGCCAACGCTTGGGCTCCTCCACGTGGTGTTTTGTCCCCTTCAGCTTGGCACGTCCGGGGGTCCGGTGGGGCAGCGCAGAGCGGGCCGGAGGATTCGTTTTGGTCTTAGCCCCGGAGCTGGGCTATTCTTTCGGACGTCGCCAACGCGCTCCGCGAGGAGATCGCAGCGGTGGGGTATGGTGTAATTGGCAGCACGACTGATTCTGGTTCAGTTAGTCTAGGTTCGAGTCCTGGTACCCCAGCATCTGAACGGATGTCTCCCGGTGAGACGTCCGTTTTTTCATTTCGCCAACCGATGCAGAATTTCGGAGATCTCCTTGTACGCCTGCCTTGTCGGCGCGTGCGAGGTGGCCACCGTGAAAACCTTGAACCTGTTGCCCGGCGTGGCCGCGTCCGCCTCCCTGATCATCCGGTCCTGCAGCGCGATCGGGATCATCCGGTCCTTGGTGTGGCGGATGTAGACCCGGCGCACCCGGCCCCACCTGTCCTTCCGGCCGCGGGCGTCGGCGCCCTGCACGAGCATGCTCTCGTCCGGCAGCAGCCCGTTCAGCAGGGCCATGAACTCGCCCTCGCCGCCCTCGGCCATGAACGCCTTCTTGGCCGCGTCCAGGAACTTCGGGTTCGCCGAGCGCCAGTTGATGCGCACCGCGCCGATCACCGTGGGGTCCGCCACGATGCCGTCCACCAGGCTCGCCGCCAGGCTCGTCCGCCCCTCCGGGGCGGCGGCGTAGTCGTTGGGGGAGCGCAGGCGGGTGCAGCAGTACGCGGCGTCGTACACGAGCGTGTCGATCAGGTCCGGCACCTCGTCGGCCACCTTCGTGATCGTCGCGCCGCCCAGGCTGCCGCCCACCAGGATCACCGGCCCGTACTCGGCGACCCGGCGCACCACCTTGACCGTCGCCTCCACGTAGTCCTCCAGCCGCACCTTCGCCATCGGCGACTTGAGCGTGGCCAGCGCCTTCAGGTCCTGCGGCGCCTGGTAGGCGCGGTGGAACTGCGCGTCCAGCGCGTGCCCCGGCAGGTCCACGCCGACCGTGCGGTGGCCGCGCAGCACCAGCTCGGAGTCGGCCGTGGTGCCGCCGTTCGAGCCGCTGACGAAGACGTACGTGGTGATCTCCTTCTTCGGCCGGGCCACCGACGTTGCGGCCACCGCCCCGGCACCGGCGGCGGCGAGCTTGAGAACCGTTCTGCGAGTCGTGTCCTTCATGTCTTCGATGCTCGCCTCGGCGGGGCATGCCGCACATCGCCTGACCGGCCGCAGAAGCGGTGGACGCCGGCCATCCACCGATCGGTCGATGCTGTGCCAGGCTCGACACCATGACCAGCCACAACGGCCACGGACAGCCCGCTCGGGGGACGGCCGACGAGCGGGAGCCGCAGGCGGTCGGGGAGGGCCGCGGGCGGACGCGGAGGAACACGGTGGCGGAGGGGCGGAGGCTCGGGCGGAGGATCACGATGGGGGAGGGCCGTTGGCGGGGGCGAAGGATGGCGGTGGGGGAGGGCCGCGAGCGGTGGATCTTCGCCGGGCTGGGCTACGGCCTGCTCGCGCTCGGCTCGCTCGCGACCGTCCTCGGCGCCCCACCGGCTTTGAGCACTCCCGAACGTCTGCCGTCCTGGCTGGCGGGCCCGCTCGCGATCTGGACGTCTCAGGAGCGCCCTCAAGGGCCTGGAGAGGCGGATCCGGTGGCGGCGGCGTGGGCGGGCGTGCCGTGGCCGTTCCTGGCGCTGCTGGCGGCGGTGTGGCTGGCGCCCGTCGCGTGGCTTCATCCCGTACGTGAACGGCGGCGGGCACTGGTCGTCGGCCACTTCGTCGTCCTGCAGGCCATCGCCGCCGGGCTGACGCTCAAGGCCCCGGGATTCGTGGTGTTCGCCTCGATCGGCTACCCGCTGGCGATCGGCATGTTCCCGGCCCGCCTGGTCATGGCCGGGGTCACGCTGACCGCCCTCGTCTGCGTCGCCGCCCAGGCCGGTCCCGGCGACCGCGACACCCTGCTCACGGTGCTCGCCGGCGTGGCCGTGCCGCTGGTGGCCGCGGGCTGGTACGTCGCCGCCGAGCACGACAAACGCCGCCGCCTCGTGGAGCGCCTGCGCGCCGCCATGGACGAGAACGCCGAGCTGAACGCCCGCCTCCTCGACCAGGCCAGGCGGGCGGGCGTGCTGGACGAGCGGCACCGCGTTGCCGGGGAGATCCACGACACGCTCGCCCAGGACCTCGTGGCCCTCATCGGCCAGCTCGACGCCGCCCGCGCCGCCGCCGGACCGGGCAGCGAGCACCTCGACAGGGCCGCCGAGCTGGCCCGCCGCGGCCTGGCCGAGACCCGCCGCTCCATCAGCGCCCTGCGTCCAGAGCCCTTGGAGTCGACCGAGCTGCCCCAGGCCCTGCGGCACATGGCCGACTCGTGGGCCGAGACGTCGGGCGTGAACCTGCGCTTCGAGGTCGCCGGCACACCTGTCGCCCTGGCTCCCGACGTGGAGTCCGCCCTGTTCCGCATCGCCCAGGAGGCATTGGCCAACGTCGCCAAGCACGCCCAGGCCACCAGAACGGCTCTCACCTTGACGTACACCGACGAACTCGTCCTTCTGGACATCCGCGACGACGGGCGCGGGTTCGTGCCGCAGCGGCGATCTGACGGCTTCGGCCTGGACGGCATGCGGCAGCGGGCCGGCGGCGTCGGCGGCACGCTGACCGTCGAGTCCGAGCCGGGCTCCGGCACCGCGATCGCCGCCGCCGTACCCGCCATCCCGCCTCCTGACGGAACGGACGGCGGCCGGTGACGGGACGCTGCGACAATCGTCACATCGGGAGGGAGCTTTGATGCCGGTGCGGGTGCTGATAGCCGACGATCATCCGATCGTCCGCGACGGCCTGTGCGCGGCGCTCGCCCGCGAAGCCGCCGATGACATCGTGGTGGTGGGGGAGGCGGGCGACGGCGAGGAGGCCGTCCGCCTGGCCGCCGAGCTGTCGCCCGACGTCATCCTCATGGACCTGCGCATGCCCGGCATGGACGGCATGACCGCCATCCGGCGGCTGGCCGGCACAGGTCCCCGGGTGCTGGTGCTGACCACGTTCGACAACGACGTCCTGCCCGCGCTCGAAGCCGGCGCCACCGGCTACCTCCTCAAGGACGCCCCGCCCGCCGAGCTGGCCCGCGCCGTCCTGGCCACTCACCGAGGCGAGACCGTGCTGGCTCCCGCCGTGGCCGGCCGCCTCGCCGACCAGGTACGCAGACCCGCCCGTGGGCGATTGAGCCCGCGCGAGCTCGAGGTTTTGCGCTTGGTCGCCGAGGGCGCCACGAACAAGGAGGCCGCCGCCGCCCTGTTCATCAGCGAGGCCAGCGTCAAGACACACTTGTTGCACATCTACGCCAAGCTGGACGTCCGCGACCGCGCGGCCGCCGTCGGCGAGGCCTACCGCCGCGGCCTCCTGACCACCTGACACCCCGGCCCCCGCACACCCACCCCGCCCTCGTCCGTGGCCGGGCGACTCCAGACGGACATTGGGCCGCCGCAGCCGATGGCCGCGCCCTTCGCACAGCCCATTTCGCCCCTCGTCTGAGGTCGGATGGCTCTCGACGGACACCGGGTCGCCGCAGCAGATGGCCGCGCCCTTCGCGCAGCCCCATTTCGCCCCTCGTCTGAGGTCGGATGGCTCTCGACGGACACCGGGTCGCCGCAGCCGGTGATCGTCCCCCCACGCCAGCTGAGCGGCGCCCGCTGCCTGCCGCCTGTGCGGTGCGGTCGGTGGGTGCTCGGCGCCGTTCGACTGAAGGCCGCTGGCCGGCGCACGGCTGTCGACGACGACTCACACCCTCCGGTAGACGGAGGTCGGCGGGTTGCAGGCGGCCGGGGCGATGCACGGTGAAGGCCGTCACACGCGAGGCACCCGTCGTTCCGCGGCCCTCGGCCGGTGAGTCGCGGTGGGCGCGAGACAGGACGGCGAGGTCGCGCTGCGGCCTTCGGCCGGTGCAGCACGGTGGCCACGCGCTCGTTGGGGCGCTGCGCTCGGCCGGGCTCATCGGCTGGGGCAGCGTACGGTGCCACCGCGCATCCCGTCCTGGATGCGCGAGCGCCTGGCCCGCGTGCCCGTGGACCCGGCGACGGGCCGGCCGGAGGTGACGATTCCGCTGGCGAATTCGACCCGGCCTGGCAGCGCGGCCCCATGGGGGACTGGGTCCGCCGTTACAGGCCCGATCTGATGGGCCATTAAGCGGTTTGGAGTGGTCTTCCAGGTGCGGTAGAGTTACCTGCGTCGCCGGGGCGAGCCCCCGGCACACGCAGCTTGTGGACAGGGTCCCGTCGTCTAGTGGCCCAGGACGCCGCCCTCTCAAGGCGGTAGCGCCGGTTCGAATCCGGTCGGGACTACCACTGCACGCAAGCGCACCAAGGTCCCGTCGTCTAGTGGCCCAGGACGCCGCCCTCTCAAGGCGGTAGCGCCGGTTCGAATCCGGTCGGGACTACTGTCAGCAGCAATCAGCTCCGGCGCTCAAGGCCCGGGGCTTTTTGTTTGCCCGCGTGTATGCCCATTCGCCCGCTTTCGCTGGCCGGGCGCCCTCCCGTTTCGGTCAGCTTGGCCGCCCCCCGTTTCCGTCTGCTGGGCTCGCCCGTCTCTGTCCGTTCCGTTTCCGTCCGCTGGGCTCGCCCGTTTCCGTCCGCCGAGTAGCCCTCCCATTCCGTCCGCCGAGCACTCGCCCGTTTCCGTTCGTCTGGCGCCCTCGCGCCTTCGCCGGTTTCCGTTCGCAGGGGTGCTGCCGCGGTTTCGCCGGTTTCCGTCCGCACGGCGGGATTCCGCCCACGGGCCTCCGCTTCCCGAGAACCGTGGTGTGAGCTTCGTCTCTCGTACCGGAAATTCCCGGAAAAACCTCGTGGGTGCCGACGCGCTCGTCAGGCGGGGCGGCGGCACCCGGCGGGTGTCACTTCTTCTTGGAACGGGCCTTGAACAGCGCGCGCCGCGCCGCCTTGGCCACCTGCTTGTCGGGGTGGACCTGCGAGATCAGGTCGAGCAGCTCCTCCACGTGAGCATGCGGAATCTTCCAGATCACATCGAGGAGGTTGCCGACCATCTCGGGCCCGATGTCGCGCAGGCTGCTGACGAACTCGGCGCGGCCGAGCCCGGCCGAGATCGTCCACATGTCGAGGATCAGCCAGTGGGTGTCGTCGGGAGTCGGCTCCGGCGCGCCCTCGACGCCGAGCTGGCTGAGGTGGGTGGCCGCGTACGGGCGCAGCGACGGCTGGTCGAGCGCCGCCTGCCAGGCCGGGATGGCGGCCTCGCCCAGGGTGCCGACCACGCTGGCGGCCTGCACCCTGATGAGCGCGTCGCTGTCGTCCTCGGCGGCGGCCGCAAGCAGCTCCTCGGCGGCCTTGGCGGGCTCGCGCAGCCGCATCCACGCGGCGAACTCGGCGTCGGCCTCGTCCTCGGGCAGTTCGGCGCTGAGCGCGAGCAGCTCGTGCGCGCTCATGGAGTCGATCGCAGGGCGGGCGTCCACTTCGAGGTCGGCGTCGTCGATCAGGTGGACGACGCCTTCGGTGCCGAGCGGGGTGAGGCGCAGCACGTCGCCGTCGCGCTCGAGCATGCCGTAGCCGGTCAGCCACTCGATCGAGGAGGCCAGCGGGTCGCCGGCCGCCTCCCAGGCATCGGTGCCCAGCTCGTCGAGCTCGGCGGCGGCCTCCTTCAGCTCGCGGGCGAGCCCGTCGAGCTCGCGCGAGCCGCCGGCGAGCAGCAGCCGGACGAGCAGGCCCCGGGTCAGGCCGGCCAGCGCCATCGTGAGATCGTCGTCGTCGAGCTCGGGGTCGCCGTAGTCGACGGAGTGGATGCCGAGCATCCAGGCGTCGAGCACGTCGTCGTCGTCCTCGAACGGCCACTCGGCGGTGTCGTCCTGGACGGTGACGGTGCCGCCTTCGCCCGGCTCGAGGAATTCGAGATCGACGGCGAGGTTCCAGATGTTCCACAGCTCGGGAACGGCCTCGGAGACGGGCCCGTCGGTCTCGGGTTCGGGCAGCCCGACGGCCTCCAGCGCCTCCAGGACCTCGGCATCGGTGAGCAGCGTCTCCTCGCCCACCTTGCGTCCCGTGCCCACCCACACCGCGAGGTCGCGGGCCTTGGCGATGAGCGGCACCTGGCGGGCCGCCGCGGCGAGCTCTGCGTCGGGGCGCAGCCTGACCGTGTCCAGCTCGGCCAGCTCGTCGGCGAACGGCTCGAAGTCGCCGAGGTCGCCGGTCTCGTCCTCCTCGTCGCCGCCCTCGCCGTCCTCGATCAGCTCCTCCATGAGATCGACGAACTCGTCCTCGACATCGTCGAGCTCGGCCTGCAGATCGGCGAGGGAGTCGGAGCCCTTGTTACGCCGGCCTGTGCTGGACAGGAAGGTCAGGTAGGCGTCGACGGCCGGGAGCATCCCGTCGGCGGCCGCGTCGGGGTCCTCCACGACCTTCGGCATGCGGTCGAGCAGCAGGTTACGCAGGTCGGCGCGCTTCCACGTGCCGAGGTCCTGCGAGAAGGCGAGACGGTGCCACAGCGCGGCGGGCCCCACCAGCTCCGGGTCGCTCTCGGGCGCGTTCGTACGCGCCCACACGATGAACTCTTCGAGCAGGGGTCGCAGCTCAGTGGCGGCTACCTCGATGCGATCTGTCACGCACTCAGGCTAGTGCGCCCGCGAGGCTGTCGGCTCCCGAAATACCGCCTTTCACGGATCATGATGAGCGGCGCATGGCCTCGGTGATCCGCTCGGCGGCGGCCATGACCGGCACCGCGTGGAGCCTGCCGGGCGCCCTCGTCAGCCGCTCGATGGGCCCCGAGACCGACACCGCCGCGATCACCTTGCCGCCCGCGCCCCTTATCGGCGCCGAGACGCTCGCCACACCCTGCTCACGCTCGCCGACGCTGTGCGCCCACCCGCGGCGGCGTACGGAGGCCAGGGTCGCCGCGGTGAACTTGGCGCCGCGCAGACCGCGGTGCAGCCGGTCGGGCTCCTCCCACGCCAGCAGGATCTGCGCCGCCGAGCCCGCCGTCATGGGCAACGCGGACCCGACGGGCACCGTGTCGCGCAGGCCGCTGGCCCGCTCGGCGGCGGCCACGCACACGCGCTCGTCGCCCTGGCGCCGGTAGAGCTGCGCGCTCTCCCCGGTCAGGTCACGAAGCTGCATCAATATGGGTCCCGCGACCGCGAGCAGCCGGTCCTCGCCGGCGGCGGTGGACAACTCCGACAGCCTCGGTCCGAGGACGAACCGTCCCTGCGTGTCGCGGCTCACGATGCGGTGGTGCTCAAGAGCGACGGCCAGCCGGTGGGCAGTGGGGCGGGCCAGACCGGTGGCCTGGACGAGCTGGGCCAGTGAAGCGGGTCCCGCTTCAAGGGCATTGAGTACAAGAACCGCCTTGTCGAGTACTCCGACTCCGCTAGAGTTGTCCATACACCGATACTGCAGTCTCGACATATGAGAAAGCAAGTCGGAGATTCTCAAGGAGGAGATCATGGGCCGCACACTGGCCGAGAAGGTCTGGGAGCAGCACGTAGTCCGTCGTGCGGAGGGCGAACCGGACCTGCTCTATATCGACCTGCACCTCATCCACGAGGTGACCAGTCCGCAGGCGTTCGACGGGCTCAGGCTCGCCGGGCGCAAGGTGCGACGGCCCGATCTCACCATCGCCACCGAGGACCACAACGTGCCGACCGTGCTCGGCCCCATCGCCGACCCGGTGTCCAAGACGCAGGTGGAGACCCTGCGCAAGAACGCCGCCGAGTTCGGCATCCGGCTCCATCCGATGGGCGACGACGGCCAGGGCGTGGTCCACATCATCGGCCCCCAGTTCGGGCTCACCCAGCCCGGCATGACCATCGTGTGTGGCGACTCTCACACCTCCACGCACGGCGCGTTCGGCGCGATCGCGTTCGGCATCGGCACCTCCGAGGTCGAGCACGTGCTCGCCACGCAGACGCTGCCCGCCTACCGGCCCAAGACGATGGCCATCGAGGTCAGCGGCGAGCTGCCCGTCGGCGTCACCGCCAAGGACCTGATCCTGGCCATCATCGCCAAGATCGGCACCGGCGGCGGCCAGGGCCACATCGTGGAGTACCGCGGCGAGGCCGTGCGCAAGCTCTCCATGGAGGGCCGCATGACCATCTGCAACATGTCGATCGAGGCGGGCGCGCGGGCCGGCATGATCGCCCCCGACGAGACCACGTTCGCGTACCTGAAAGGCCGCCCCCACGCGCCGAAGGGCGAGTTGTGGGACCAGGCGGTCGAGTACTGGAAGTCGCTGTGCACCGATGAGGACGCCGTCTTCGACAAGGTCGTGGAGATCGACGCCTCCACGCTGACCCCGTACGTCACGTGGGGCACCAACCCCGGTCAGGGCCTGCCGCTGGGCGAGTCCGTCCCCTCGCCGGAGAGCTTCTCCGACCCGGTCGAGCGCGCCGCCGCCGAGCGGGCCCTGGAGTACATGGGGCTCACCGCCGGCACGCCGCTGCGCGACATCGTGGTCGACACCGTGTTCGTCGGCTCGTGCACCAACGGCCGCATCGAGGACCTCCGCTCCGCCGCCGAGATCCTCAAGGGCCGCAAGGTCAAGACCCGCACGCTGGTCGTGCCCGGCTCGATGATGGTCAAGAAGCAGGCCGAGGAGGAGGGCCTGCACGAGATCTTCCAGGCCGCGGGCGCCGAGTGGCGCGCGGCCGGCTGCTCGATGTGCCTCGGCATGAACCCCGACACGCTCAAGCCGGGCGAGCGCAGCGCCTCCACCTCCAACCGCAACTTCGAGGGCCGCCAGGGCAAGGGTGGCCGCACTCACCTGGTGTCGCCGCAGGTCGCCGCCGCGACCGCCGTCACCGGCCGCCTCACCGCACCCGCCGACCTGTAAGGGAGACCACGTTCCATGGAAGCCTTCACCACCCACACCGGTACGGCGGTGCCGCTGCGCCGCAGCAACGTCGACACCGACCAGATCATCCCGGCCGTCTGGCTCAAGCAGGTCAGCCGCACCGGCTTCGAGAAGGGGCTGTTCGCCGCCTGGCGCGAGGACCCCGATTTCGTGCTCAACAACCCCGCCTACGAGGGCGGCTCGATCCTGGTCTCCGGCCCCGACTTCGGCACCGGCTCCTCGCGCGAGCACGCCGTGTGGGCGCTGCAGCAGTACGGGTTCCGCGTCGTGATCTCGGCCCGCTTCGGCGACATCTTCCGCAACAACGCCACCAAGATGGGCCTGCTCCCGGTTGTCCTGCCGGGCGAGAAGGTCGAGGAGCTGCAGGCCGCCGTCGAGGCAGACCCGAAGCTGGAGGTGACCGTCGACCTGGTCGAACGCCAGGTCCGCTGGGGCGGCCAGACGGTCCCGTTCGAGATCGACGACTACACCCGCTGGCGGCTGATGGAGGGTCTCGACGACATCGGCCTGACCCTGCGTCACGAGAGCGAAGTGGCGGCGTACGAGAATGGTCGGCAGCCATGGCTGCCGACGACCGTCTAGACGACGACGAACTGGCGCGGCGGTTGCGCGATGCGCACCGCCGCGTCCGCATGCTGCCCGCCGACCGCAGGGAACGCCTCGCGCGCCGCTATCTCGCGATCTGCGACCTGGCCAAGCACGACCGGGAAAGGGCCGCGATGCGCCTCGACGCGTTTCTGCGCGCCCTTGACGAGGCTTTCGACACGCCACGTAGTGAAGAAAACCCGCTCGGTGATTGAGTTCATACGCGATCCCGCCTACTTTCAGAGCCCGTAAGGGGTTTCTACGTCGAACTCGTGAGCTGGAACCCCGAGCCGTAACTGGGGGAGCAGGACTTTCATGAACAAGCGAGAACTCGTCGAGGCCATCGCGGATCGGGTGGGCGACAGGAAGACGGCCACGGAGGCCGTCAACGCGGTCATCGACACCATCCAGAAGGCCGTGGCCGGCGGCGACAAGGTCTCGATCACGGGCTTCGGCGCGTTCGAGATGGTGAACAAGCCCGCCCGCACGGCGCGCAATCCGTCCACCGGCGCGGAAATCAACGTGCCGGAGAGCTGGGCGCCCAAGTTCCGTCCCGGTTCCGATTTCAAAGAACTGGTGAACGAGGGCGGCAAGAAAATCGGCAAGAAGAAGTAAATACAGCGGACCGCTGAACGCCCGGGCCACGCGGCCCGGGCGTCCGCGTGTCCGGACGCCTTGAGACGGACCTGCGGACGGGCCGGCGCGTCAGGACGTGAAGGCCTCCGGCACCGGGAACGTGGACAGCGTGATGTAGGTGATCTCGCCGTCCCTCATGCCGAGATTGACCCGCTGGCCGGAGCGGAGCAGCCGCAGCGGGCCCGCGTCGAACGCGGCCGTGCCGAACGGGAGCACGGCACCGTCGTCGAGGAAGACCGTGCCGGAACGGGTGGCCTGGTCGAAACTGCGTACGGTCGCCTGCACGCCACCAGCTTAAGCGCCGGCCCGCCGCCCGAGGAGCCGAGGGATTCAGGCGGGGTCCAGACCGGCGTCCGGCCACAGCTCGGCGACCACGGCGGCCGTGTGCCGCCCGAGGCCCAGCCGGATGGCGGCGCGCAGGTCGTCGGGGGTGTCCACGTCGCGGCGCACGGAGTCGATCCCCGGCACGCACAGCTCCTTGGCCCCGACCGCCAGGTGCTTGGCCCGCGACTCGCCGCCGAACCTCGGCGTGAACGGCTGCCCCGGCCGTACCCCGTAGAACGTGGTGCCGACGTCGAGCGCGTCGGGCACGAACGCCTGGTCGAACTCGGCCGCCGCCTCCAGCGCCACCGCCAGCTCGGCCGGGCGCAGCGCGGGCAGGTCGGCCTGGAGCGCGCCCACCGCGTCATCGGGCGCGACGCGTACGGCGTGCGCGGCGCCCGTGCGCAGGGCGGTGTTCAGCCCCCGGTCGGGATCCGGCACCACATCGGCGCCCAGCGCGGCCAGCGGCCCCGCGGCGGCGGGATCGGCCGTCACCACGATGACCCGCGCGACCGGCGGGCAGGCCAGCGCGGCGGCCACGGTGTCGCAGGCCACGGCCACGGCCAGCCGCGTGCGATGGGGCCCCGTCGCGGCCGCCAGCCGGGTCTTCGCCGCGACCAGCGTCTTCACCGGAATCACCAGGGACCAGCGGATGCTCATAGGGTAAGCATCGCGCCTCGACAGCCCGCGCGGCCAACCGGGAGACTTGGGGCGCACCCCGTACGTGTTGGAGGAAGACCATGAGCCGCCCCACGAGACCACCGCGTTTCTGGGAGACCCTGGCAGTCGTCGTGGTGAAACCACTGTCCTGGCTCCTGGTCAAGAAGGACTGGCGCAACGGCGACCGCATCCCGAGGACCGGCGGCGTGATCATCGCGGCGAACCACCTGTCGTGGACCGATCCCGTGCTGCTGTCGCACTTCCTGTACAACCACGGCCGCTGGCCGGTCATTCTGGCCAAGTCGGGGCTGTTCAAGGTGCCGTTCCTCGGCCGGGCCATCTCCTCGCTGCTCGCCATCCCCGTCGAGCGGGGCAGCAGCGAGGCCGCCAAGTCGCTGCGGATCTCAGAGGAGCGGCTGGCCAACGGGTGCGCGATCCTCTTCTACCCCGAGGGCACCTGCACCCGCGATCCCGACCTGTGGCCGATGGTCGGCAAGACCGGCGCGGCCAGGCTCGCGCTGCAAAGCGGCGCCCCGGTCATCCCCGTGGCCCACTGGGGCGCACACGAGCTGCTGCCGTACGGCTCGAAGCGGCCCAGGCTGTTCCCGCGCAAGACGTTCCACGTGAGCGTGGGCCCGCCGGTGGACCTGTCGAAGTACGAGGGCAAGCCGTTGCGCGCCGACGTGCTGCGCGCGGCCACGGCCGACATCATGGCCGCGGTCACCGCGCAGCTCGCCGAGCTGCGCGGCGAGAAGGCCCCCGATACCCCCTACGACCCGTCGAGGCGGTGAGCGCATGACGAAGGCAGCCGTGTTCGGCACGGGTTCGTGGGGCACCACGTTCGCGATGATCCTGGCGGAGGCGGGCAACGAGGTCACGCTGTGGGGCCGCAGGAAGGAGCTGGTCGAGGCCATCGACCGCGACCACGCCAACCCCGACTACCTGCCCGGCGTGCCGCTGCCGCCCTCCCTGCGGGCCACCACCGACCCCGAGCGTGCGCTGGCGGGCGCCGACTTCGTGGTGCTCGCGGTGCCGTCACAGCAGCTTCGGCCCAACCTCACGGCGTGGAAACCGTACATCCCGCCGCGCGCGGTGCTGGTCAGCCTGATGAAGGGCATCGAGCTGGGCACCACCAAGCGGATGAGCGAGGTGATCCGCGAGGTCGCCGAGGTGCCCGGCGAGCGGGTCGCCGTCGTCTCCGGGCCCAATCTCGCCCAGGAGATCGCCCACCGCCAGCCCGCCGCGACCGTGGTGGCCTGCACCGACGAGAGCGTGGCCGAGCGGCTGCAGGCGATCTGCCACCTGCCGCCGTGGTTCCGGCCGTACACCAACCCCGACGTCGTCGGCGTCGAGCTGGGCGGCGCGGTGAAGAACGTCATCGCGCTCGCCGTCGGCGTCTCCGCGGGCATGGGCATGGGCGACAACGTCAGCGCCATGCTCATCACGCGCGGCCTGGCCGAGATCTCCCGGCTCGGCGCGGCGCTCGGAGCCGACCCCCACACCTTCGCCGGCCTGGCCGGCATGGGCGACCTGGTCGCCACCTGCACCTCCCCGCTGTCGCGCAACCGCACGTTCGGCGAGAACCTCGGGCGCGGCATGACGCTGGAGGAGGTCGTCGCCGCCACCAAGCAGACCGCCGAGGGCGTCAAGTCGTGCGAGTCGGTGCTGGAGCTGGCGAGGAAGCACGACGTGGAGATGCCGATCACGGAGGTCGTCGTCGGAGTCGTGCACGACGGCATGTCTCCGGCCGAGGCGGGCATGCTGCTGATGTCGCGCTCACCGAAGCCGGAACGATACGGGTTGTGAAATGACCTGAATACGGCGTGCTCGGCTCGCTGTGACCGGTACACCCCGGTAGATTCGGACACCATGAGCAAGCCACGCGTCGCCGTCGTTTTCGGAGGTCGCAATTCCGAGCACGCCGTGTCCCTGATGGGCGCGGGCAGCGTGCTGGAGGCGATCGACAGGACCAAGTACGAGGTGATCCCTATCGGGATCGCCCAGGACGGCAGGTGGGTGCTGGCCGCTTCCGACCAGCGGTTCGCCATCGAGTCCGGCGAGCTGCCGGTCGTCGACACCTCAGGTGCGGCGCTCGCGCTGCCCTCGGGCGGCGGCGGCAGTCTCGTGGCGTACGACCAGGGCAGCATCCCGGTCGAGCTCGGCACGGTCGACGTGGTGTTCCCCGTGATGCACGGCCCGTTCGCCGAGGACGGCACCATCCAGGGCTTGCTCGAGATGGCGGGCGTCCGCTACGTCGGCTCCGGCGTGCTGGCCAGCGCCGTCGGCATGGACAAGGCGTACATGAAGACCGTGATGGCCGCGGCGGGCCTGCCGATCGGCCGCTACGTCGTCGTACGCGACCGCGACTGGCGGCTCAACCGCGAGGCCGTGCTCAAGGAGGCCGAGGAGCTCGGCTACCCGGTCTTCGTCAAGCCCGCCAGGGCCAGGCTCGTCCAGGGCATCTCCAAGGCGCACGACCGCGCCGAGCTGGAGGAGGCCGTCGAGTTCGCCAGGGAGCACGACCCCAAGGTGCTCATCGAGGCGGCGATCGCCGGCCGCGAGATCGAGTGCGCGGTGCTGCAGTCGCTGGGCGACGAGCGAGCGGCCGCGTCGCTGCCCGGCGAGGTGAAGGTCGAGGGCGGGCAGGAGTTCTTCGACTTCGAGGCGAAGTACTACCCCGACCAGATGTCGCTCACGGTGCCCGCCGACATCCCGCCGGAGACCACCGAGGAGCTGCGGGCGATGGCGGTGCGGGCGTTCGAGGCGCTCGACTGCGAGGGGCTCGCCCGGGTCGACTTCTTCTACACCCCCGACGGCAAGCTCATCTTCAACGAGATCAACACCATGCCGGGGTTCACGTCGCTGTCGGTGGCGCCGCAGCTCTGGGCCGCCTCAGGGCTGTCGTACCCGGAGCTGGTCGACCGGCTCATCCAGCTCGCGCTGCAGCGACGGGCCGGGCTGCGCTGAAGATCTCGGGTCAGGCCGCCGGCGCGGTGGCCTGCGCGATCGGCTTCGACAGGTCGGTGAGCACCTCGGCCGGTACGTGCTCGCCGCCGATCGTGACCTCGACGTACGCGGTGTCGGTCACGGCCGTGAACAGCGCGGGCTTGTCCGGGTCGGAGAACCAGCCCACGCCGCCGATCTCCTGCAACTGGTCGGTGGGCGCCATGCGCACCGGCCGCGGCACGCCGCAGCGCAGCGCGATGACGCCCGAGCCCCAGACGGCGACGTACGGGGAGGCCGGCTCCGAGGTGCCGCGCTCCTCGCCGTCGAGCGTCTCGGGCAGCAGCGGCGCCAGCCGGTCGCAGGCCGCCGCCGCCTCGCCCTCGGGCCTGGGCGGCTCGACCTGCACCGTGCCGCCGCAACCGGCGAGTGCGAGGAGAACGAGCAGGACGGCGGCGACACGCATGCGACGACCACTACCTCCGCGACAGGGGCGCGTGCGCGCCCGTCAGATGTTTTCGTCAGATGTTTCCGTCAGATATGCCGTCAGATATGGACGATCGGACACGTAAGCGTACGCGTGATGCCCTGCACCGCCTGAATCTGGGCCACGACGAGCTTGCCCAGCTCATCGACGTTGTTGGCCTCCGCGCGCACGATCACGTCGTAGGGCCCCGTCACGTCCTCGGCCCGCGTGACCCCGGGGATGCCGGAGATCTCGCGCGCCACGGCGGCGGCCTTGCCGACTTCGGTCTGAATAAGGATGTAGGCCTGCACCATCACGTCCTCCCGGGCGATTGGATCACGCCGAAGGGCCACCGTACCCTGTGTGCGTCAGGAGGTGCGTCATCACAGTCGGAGATCTCGGCGAATTCGGTGTGGTAAAACGCATCACCGGACGTCTGCCCCAAGGCGACGCGGTGATGCTCGGCCCGGGTGACGACGCCGCCGTCATCGGCGCCCCGGACGGGCGCGTCGCGGTCTCGACGGACCTGCTGATCGAGGGCCGCCACTTCCGCCGCGACTGGTCGGGCGGCTATGACGTGGGCCGTAAGGCCGCCGCTCAGAACCTCGCCGACGTCGCGGCCATGGGTGCCCGTCCCACCTGCCTCGTGGTCGGCCTCGGCCTGCCCGCCGACCTGCCGGTGGACTGGCTGGACGAGCTGACCGCCGGGTTCGCCGACGAGTGCGCCACCGTGGGCGCGAGCGTGGCCGGCGGCGACGTGACCCGCTGCGACCTGGTCGTTCTCGGCGTGACCGCGCTCGGCGACCTCGGCGGGCGCGCTCCCGTCACCCGGTCGGGGGCCCGGCCTGGGCACGTGGTGGCGGTGGCCGGCCGGCTCGGCCGCTCGGCCGCCGGGCTGGCGCTGCTGTCGGCCGGGGTTCCGGTGGCCGCTCCCGCGCTGGCCGAGGCCGTGGCGGGGCATCGGCGCCCGTGCCCGCCGTACGAGAGCGGGATCGAGGCGGCCGAGCTGGGCGCGAGCGCCATGCTGGACGTCAGCGACGGGCTGCTGCAGGACCTGGGGCACATCGCGCAGGCGAGCGGCGTGCACGTGGAGCTGGATCCCGCCGCCTTCGCCCCCTTCACCTTGGACGAGCCGGTGGCGGCGGCGGCCAAGGAGCTGGGGGCCGATGCGCTGGAGTGGGTGCTGTCGGGTGGCGAGGATCACGCGCTGGCGGCGGCCTTCCCCGCCGAGGTACGGCTGCCGGAGCCGTGGCATATCGTGGGCCGGGTGACCGAGGGCTCCGGGGTGAGCGTGCTCGGGAGAGAAATCGGACAGCGCGGGTGGGATCACTTTCGGTGACGACTTGTCCTGATTTACGTGAAATTTTCCCGGTTTGGGGTATGACTAGTGGGATTGCTGTGACAACGGCGTAGCAAAGGTGTTATGAAGAGTGGCGGCCACTGTAACCGGGAAGAAAGGGCAGCCATGGGCCGCCACGGCACAGGTGGATCCGAAGACGGGGACGAACGGGGGCACAGCGCTTTTTGGGGTCCTGACGAGCAGGCCGAGCCGCCGGGCTGGCCCTCGCTGCCGGACCAGCCCGAGGTGACGGGGCAGTGGGCCCCGATGCCGCGGCGTACCGACGCACCGCCACCGCGCGCGACGCAGTCGGAGCCGTTCGAGACCACCGGGGCCTTCGCGCTGCCGACCAACGTCCCCGGCGGGTTCCCGCCGGGCAACGACCCCGCGGGCGCCTACCCGCAGCAGCCTGGGCGCGACTCCAGGCCGGATGAGGCCGGGCCGTTCGAGACGACGGGCGCGTTCGCCCGCCCGCCGGAGTGGAACCAGCCCGCTCCCGGCCCCGCCGACCAGACGGCCGTCTTCGGCGGCGGCCCCGGCCAGACGAGCACGCAGCCCGGCCTCTCGTACGCGCAGAGCGGTGACACACTGTCCGACCTGTCCGCCGAGCAGCGCGGGCTGTTCGACCCGCCGAGGGACCAGCGCGGCGCCTTCGACGACGACCAGTGGGGCTCGTACGAGGAGCGGACCAGGACGTTCGACGGGCCGATCGACCAGCAAGGGCCGTTCGACGCGGACCGGCGTGAGCCCTTCGGCTCCTCCTTCGATGGAGCGCCGGACGACCGTACGGCGAGATTCGACTCGCCCTCGGGGCCCAGCCCCGTCTACGGCGGCCCGCCCGAGCCCGGCGACGTCAAGGTCGCCGGCGAGCCGACCGCTGCACCGACCCCAGCCTGGGCGAACGCCGAGACCTCCTTCCTCGGCGCCGACCCGGGCTGGCCCGACGAAGACGACGAGCCGCGCGGCCGCCGTGGCCGCCGCAGGCAGGGCCGTGGCGGCGGCGGAGACGACGACGCGCTCGCGGCCGCGCCCTCCGGGGCCGGCAAGGGCCGCGTGGCGCTGCTGTCCGTGGCCGCCGTGGCCGTCGTGCTCGGCGGCACGGTGGCGGGCGTCAAGTTCATGAGCTCCAGCGACCCGGCCAAGTGCGAGGGCACGACGTGCGCCGCCGTACAGGCTCCCAACCAGCGCCCCGCGCCCGCCGAGTCCGGGCCCGCCGAGGAGGAGACCGAGGCCGCGCCCGAGGAAGAGCCGGTGGAGGAGGAGCCGACGGAGAGCGAGGAGCCCTCCAAGTCCGCGGCCCCGACCCCCACGATGAACGCCGGGGTGCCGCGCCGCACCGCCGACCCGTCGCCGACGCCCACCAGGACCAGGGCGAAGAAGCAGGAGGAGAAGCCGGTCTCCGAGCCGTCGCCGGACATCCAGGAGACCGCCTCCGAAGAGCCCAGCGAGGAGGTCTCCCAGCTCGACGACGCCGGCACCAACAACAACACCGGCACCACCCCGCAGGACCAGCCCTCCCCGACGCCCAGCGACGACAGCGTCGGCGTGGGCGACGACTTCGGGTTCGAGCAGCCGTTCGGCAACACCGGCGCGCTCAACGTCAAGCAGACCATCCAGCAGCGGCTGACGACGTACCAGGCGAACCTGACGCTGTCGAACGAGTCCGCGCAGCCGCTGCAGAGCCCGACCGTGTCCGTGCCGGTCGAGGGCAAGGTCGTGAAGGTGGACGGCGCGCAGTGGACCCAGGACGGCGACCTGCTGATCCTCGACCTGTCCACCACGCTTGCCGCCGGCGACTCGGTCAAGGTGTCCTTCACCGCCACCGGCAGGGGCGCCAAGGCCCGCAACTGCGGCATGGTCTCCGGCCAGTGCGCCATCAGCTGACCCTCCACGCCCCGGGCGGAGCCTCTCTCCGCCCGGGCTTGCCGGGGTCGGCGCGTCTTGGACGGGTGGACGTTTCGCGCGGTTCGTGACGCCCGCTTGATGGCGGTTCGTGACGCCCGCTTGATGTTCGTGACGCCCGCTTGATGGACCGCCGCGCAGCCGTCTGCGGCGATCGTCCCTGCGCGCCTTCAGGTGAGTGGTGGACAGGTGCTACCGCGCACTGCGCGCGTCGCGGCTCTCCTCCGCGCATCGCCGACGTCGCCTCAGCCTCGCGGTCGTCGCCGAGAGGCTGTGCTGTGCGCCCCTGTACCGGGTGATGGCCGTCATGGGCGCGTCTCAGCGCCACACAGAGCGCGTGGGGACGGCCGTGGGTACCCGATTGCCCGGAATGGCGGAAAACGCCGCTGTCAGGACGTGTCCACGGCCTGAGGCGACGCCGTGGACGGTGCCGCCTCAGGTCGAGGCGACGCCCGTGGACGGTACCGCTGTGGGGGACGCGTCGCTCGTGAGCCTGAGGAAGGGCGTGTGGCACGCGGCACCCTCGGCCGCGTGAGCCCTGCCGCGATCCGGCCGGGCCGGGCGGAGCGCCGACCCTGCGCCGACTGGTGAGGCCGGCGGCGCCGCCGGCGTGCGTGATGCGTTTCTCTGACGTTGGCCGGGCATGACGAAGGCCCGCTGCTCCCGAAGCGGGAGGCGGGCCTTTCGTCGGAAGTGTGAACTAGCGGGTGACCTTGCCCGCCTTGATGCACGAGGTGCACACGTTCAGCTTCTTCGGCGTGCCGCCGACGACCGCGCGAACCGTCTGGATGTTGGGGTTCCAGCGCCGACGGGTGCGGCGGTGAGAGTGAGACACGTTGTTGCCGAAGGTCGGGCCCTTGCGGCAGACATCGCAGACGGAAGCCACGGTATCGCTCCTTTAAAACAGTCGATGTAGCCCTGTCCGCTGATGCTTTCCGGGCGGAGGGCATGCCGGGACGACCGGCCAGCCAGATGAGAATATCCGATCCACGCCGATGGGCGCGAACCAGAGCACCTGGACCGGATCCCGGGCGGCGATATTCTCCTCGCACAACCGTAGCGCATCCAGGCGGTGAGCTCGGACGTCCCGGCCCATCCCGGCCGGTCGCTCGCCGCCGACCTGTCAGGGCAGTCGGTCGGGGGACGTACGTCGGAGGCACCACATGAAGATCCTCGACCCGCCCACCGTACGACGCTGGGCCCGCCTGGCCGCCGACGCGCTGGGCCAGGCCAGGTCGGAGATCGACGCGCTCAACGTCTTCCCGGTCGCCGACGGCGACACCGGCACCAACCTGCACCTGACCATGCTGTCCGCGGCCGAGGCCGTCGAGTCGCTGCCGGAGGACGTGGACGCCGCCGTGGTGTGGCAGACGCTCTCGTACGGGGCATTGGTGGGCGCGCGCGGCAACTCGGGAGTGATCGTCAGCCAGGCGCTGCGCGGCATGGCCGAGGTGCTGAAGGACGGCTCCGACCTGCGCGCCGGGCTGATGAGGGCGGCGGTGCTCGCCAGGGAGGCGGTGGCCAGGCCGGTCGGGGGCACGGTGCTGAGCGTGCTGGAGTCGGCGGCGCGGGCCGTACAGGAAGTGGAGGGCGACCTGCCCGAGGTGGCGCGGCAGGCGGCGGGGGAGGCGCGGGCGGCGCTCAGCCGTACGCCCGGCCAGCTCGACGTGCTGGCCCGCAGCGGTGTGGTGGACGCGGGCGGCGCGGGAGCGGCGATCGTGCTGGAGACGCTGGCCACGGCGATCGCGGGCGAGTCCGGCGGACACTACGAGGTGCCCGCGCCGTCCTCGCGGGTGTCGCCGATGACCGAGGCGGGGGCGGGCTACGAGGTGATGTTCCTGCTGGACGCCGGCGACCGGGCCGTCGCGGAGCTGCGCGAAGAGCTCGACGCGATGGGCGACTCGCTGGTCGTGGTGGGCGGCGACGGGCTGTGGAACGTGCACGTCCACGTCCCCGAGGCGGGCCCGGCGGTGGAGGCGGGGATCAAGGCGGGGCGGCCGCACCGGATCCGCATCACGTACCTGGCCGAACGCACCCACGCCGGCGGCACCGGGCGCGGCGTCGTGGCGGTCGCGGCGGGCGACGGGATCGCGGCGCTGTTCGAGGAGTGCGGCGCGGTCGTGGTGCGGCGCGCGCCCGGCACCCGGCCCACGCTCCCCGCGATGCTGGCCGCGATCAGGCAGGCGGGCGGCGAGGTCGCGGTGCTGCCCAACGACGACGGCGTACGCGCGGTCGCCGCCGCTGCCGCCGAGATCGCCCGCGAGGAGGGCGTGACGGTCAGCGTGCTGCCCACCGAGTCCACCGTGCAAGGGCTGGCCGCGCTGGCCGTACACGATCCGCTGCGGCGCTTCGACGACGACGTGGTGGCGATGACCGACGCCGCGGGTCACACCCGCTGCGGGCACGTCACGGTGGCGGACCGGGAGGCGTTCACCAGCGCGGGGGTGTGCCGGCCCGGCGACGTGCTCGGCCTGATCGGCGGGGACGTGGCGGTGATCGGCGACTCGGTGGCCGGGGTGGCGGTCACGGTGGTCGATCGCATGCTGGCGGGTGGCGGCGAGCTGGTCACGCTGGTCACGGGGGCCGGCGCGGAGAAGGGGCTCGCGGAGGAGGTGGAGCGGTATCTCGGACGTACGCGGCCGGAGGTGGACCTGGTCGTGTACGACGGCGAGCAGGGCGGCTACCCGCTCCTCATCGGCGTCGAGTGATCCACCGGCGTGCCCGCCGGTGTCCGAGGGGCTTGCCCGCCCGCTCCTTACGACTTCACGGGCGCTGCGTCCCCGCGTCGCTGGGGATTCCTGTCGGTCGCAGGCGGTAGAACTGAATGCCGTGAGTCGTTTCGACGAGCCTTTGACGAAGGCGCTCGACCCGAAGACCGCCAAGCTGCTGAAGAGCGTGCTCGGCTTGGAGACGGTCGGCGACCTGCTGCGCCATTATCCGCGCCGCTACGCCGAGCGCGGCGAGCTGACGTCGCTCGACGCGCTGGAGGTCGATGAGCACGTCACCGTGGTGGGCGAGGTGACCAGGCTCATGCGCAAGCCGATGCGCAACCGCGGCGGCACCTGGCTGGAGGTCGAGGTCGTCGACGGAAACGGCAACAAGATCTATCTGTCGTTCTTCGGCAAGGGCTCCCACGTGGCCGAGTCGCGGCTCAAGCCGGGCAGGCGCGGTATGTTCGCGGGCAAGGTGGGCCTGTTCGGGGCGCGGTCGAGGCCGCGCTGGCAGCTCGCGCACCCGGAGTTCGAGCTGTTCGAGGAGAGCGAGGCGAGCGCCGAGGAGTTCGCGGCCGCGCCGGTGCCGATCTACCCGGCGGGCAAAGACCTCACGCCGTGGGCGATCAGGCGGGCCGTCGGCGTCGTGCTCGACACGCTGGGGCCGCTCGACGACCCGCTGCCCGCCGAGCTGCGAGCCCGCCACGGCCTGCAGGACCTCGGCGACGCGCTGGTGGCGATCCACCGGCCCAAGGATTTCTCCGACGTCGGGCGGGCGCGCAAGAGGCTGAAGTTCGACGAGGCGTTCGTGCTGCAGGCCGTGCTGCTCCAGCGGCGCCAGGCGGCCACCGCGCTGCCGGCCAAGCCCAGGCCCCGGCGTCCCGACGGCATACTCGCCGCGTTCGACGAGCGGCTGCCGTTCTCGCTGACCGAGGGGCAGACGAAGGTCGGCGAGGAGATCGCCGCCGACCTGGCGAGCGAACATCCGATGCACCGGCTGCTCCAGGGCGAGGTCGGCGCGGGCAAGACGGTGGTGGCGCTGCGGGCGATGCTGCAGGTGGTCGACGCCGGCGGGCAGGCCGCGCTGCTCGCGCCCACCGAGGTGCTGGCCCAGCAGCACCACCGCTCGATCACCACGATGCTGGGCGATCTCGCGCAGGGCGGCATGTTCGGCGGCACGGCGGTCACGCTGCTGACCGGCTCGATGGGGGCCGCCGCCCGGCGTTCCGCGCTGCTCGACGCCGCCTCCGGCACGGCCGGCATCGTCGTCGGCACCCACGCGCTGCTGCAGGAGCACGTGCAGTTCGCCGACCTGGGGCTGGTCGTGGTGGACGAGCAGCATCGGTTCGGGGTCGAGCAGCGTGACGCGCTGCGCGAAAAGGCCGACGGCGGGCGCCCTCACGTGCTGGTCATGACCGCCACGCCGATCCCGCGTACGGTCGCCATGACCGTCTTCGGCGACCTTGAGGTCTCGACGCTGTCCCAGCTTCCGTCCGGCCGCGCCCCGATCACCACCCACGTCGTGCCGGCCGCCGAGAAGCCCCACTATCTCGAGCGCACCTGGCAGCGGGTCAGGGAGGAGGTGGCGCTGGGGCGGCAGGCGTACATCGTGTGCCCGCGCATCGGCGACCTGGAGGGCGACGAGGGCGACATGGGGGCGGCGGCCGACGACGAGCGCCTGCTGCTGCTCGCGGTCCTCGACGTCGCCGAGATGCTCACCCAGGGGCCGTTCAGCGACCTGCGGGTGGGCACCCTGCACGGCAAGCTGCCTCCTGAGGAGAAGGAGGCGATCATGCGGGCCTTCACGCGCGGCGAGCTCGACGTGCTGGTCGCCACCACGGTGATCGAGGTCGGCGTCGACGTGCCCAACTCCTCCGTCATGATCATCATGGACGCCGACCGCTTCGGCGTCTCCCAGCTCCACCAGCTCCGCGGCCGGGTCGGCCGGGGCGGGCTGCCTGGTCTTTGCCTGCTGGTCACCGACTTCCCCGAGGGCACCCCTGCCCGCGCCCGCCTCGACGCGGTGGCGGCCACGCTCGACGGCTTCGAGCTGTCGCGGGTCGACCTTGAGCAGCGGCGCGAGGGCGACGTCCTGGGGGCGGCGCAGTCCGGCAAGCGGTCGTCGCTGAAGCTGCTGCAGCTGCTGCGCGACGAGGAGGTCATCGCCACCGCCCGTGAGGAGGCGGCGGCGCTGCTGGCCGGCGACCCGGAGCTGAAGCGGCACGAGGGGCTGCGCGCGGAGATCGGACGCCTGCTGGCCGACGAACGCGCCGAGTACCTCGAGAAGACATGACACCGGTCCCGCTGCTCGGCGGAGGTCGCGTCTGGAGGGACCGACCCTGCCGATCTCCGCAGGGCCGGCCCTGCGGCCTGCCGTCGATCCGCTTGGGCGTCTTGGGTCCGGATGGCCCTGGTGGCGTGGGCGTTGCGGATTTGATCGGCCCTGCGGCCTGAGCGTCGCGACAACGGCCAACCGGGGGTGCTGCTGCGGCGCTCGTGGTGGGTTGCCGGTGCGTGGGGCGGGGTGTCCGGTGAGCAGCTCGATGGCCTCGCCGGTCGGCGACCTCGTCGCAGGAGGGCCGCCGCGCTCGGGCGGGAGGGCCGGCGGGTGGCTGGTGGTCGGGGTGCGTGAGGTGGGGAGGTCGATCAACCGCGCGGTCGGGCTGCTGCGGTCAGGTGTGTGGGGTGGGGAGGTCGATCAACCGCGCGGTCGGGCTGCTGCGGTCAGGTGTGTGGGGTGGGGAGGTCGATCAACCGCACGGTCGGGCTGCTGCGGTCAGGCCGGTTGTCGCCGATGTGAGCAGGTCGAATTGCCGGAGGCTGGGTGCCGTCGCGCAAGGCGCTCGGAGGTCCGGTGGGTGAGGCGCTTGATGGAAGCGAAGCCGGGAGCCGAGGTGAGCGGGCGTGTCGGGTGCCTGGTGAGGCGAGAAACCGAAGCCGGCGGGGTGCCGGTGCCGGGGTGAGGTGGCGGTGAAGTGAGGCCCAGCCGCCGGGGACGGCCTCCCCCGAATGCCGTCCCCGGCTGGGCCCACCCTCGGGTCAGGTGCCGAGGGAACCGGCGTGCGGAAGGGCTCACGATCACGCCGGTCGGCCTTCATGTGGGTCACCTTGAAGGCCGCAGTCATCATCATGCGGGCCGGTCCGCCCGATGTGAATCACCCTTGCGTAGTCGAGGCCGACACTTGTCCACTCTTGACCTGCATGAACATGCGGGACAATGGGGGACATGACGCGGATCATCGCAGGCACGGCGGGTGGGCGGCGGCTGGCGGTGCCGCCGGGGCGCGGCACGCGGCCGACCAGCGACAGGGCCAGAGAAGGCATCTTCTTGACGCTGGACTCCCTCTACGGCCTGCACGAGGCCCGCGTTCTCGATCTTTATGCGGGTTCGGGCGCGATCGGCTTGGAGGCGCTGTCGCGGGGTGCGGCCGAGGCGGTGCTGGTGGAGTCCGATCCCAAGGCGGTGCGCACGATCAAGGCCAACGTCGCCTCGCTCGGTCTCGACGGGGCCCGGGTGGTGGCCGACAAGGTGGAGCGGGTCCTCGGCAGGCGGGCCGACACGCCGTACGACATCGTCTTCGCCGACCCTCCGTACGCGCTGCCCGATGACGACGTGCGCACGGTGCTCGAGCTGCTGCGAGACAACGGGTGGCTGGTCGAAGAGGGATTGGTGGCGTTCGAGAGGGAAAGTCGGGGAGGGCCACTGATGTGGCCTAAAGGGTACGTTGAGGAGAGGGTCCGTCGTTATGGCGAAGCGTCCGTTTGGTACGGTCGCGCCGCCGGGAACCCGTAGACCTGGGAGGCGTCTTGCGCCGCGTAGTCTGCCCGGGTCGTTCGACCCCGTCACCAATGGTCACCTCGACATCATCGGCCGCTCCGCCCGGCTGTACGACGAGGTGACGGTGGCAGTCCTCATCAACGTCGAGAAATCCAGCCTGTTCACGGTGGATGAACGCATCGACATCCTGCAGGCCGTGACCAAGGACATTCCGAACGTCAAGGTGCGGAAGTTCCACGGACTGCTCGTCGACTTCTGCCGGCAGAACGAGATCCCCGCCATCGTCAAGGGCATCAGAGTCGTCAGCGACTTCGACTACGAGCTGCAGATGGCGCAGCTCAACTACCGGATGTCCGGAGTCGAGACGCTGTTCATGCCCACGAATCCCGAGTATTCGTTCCTGTCGTCGTCCCGGGTGAAGGAGATCGCCCGGTATGGTGGTGACGTCTCGGGTCTCGTGCCCGACCTCGTCCACAAGCTGCTCATCGAGCGGCTTAGAGGCTAGTCGCAAGCTGCTATCCTTACTTTTCGGCCTTGTACGACGGCGATGCTTTTCGCCATGCCTAGCGAGAGCAGGATGACTCAGCACCTGGACCCCCGCTCCCCGTGGGTGATCTCCACACACGACCTGGGGAAGCGGCCGGGCACGATGCGGCAGTTGACCCTCGCTCTCCCGGCACCGGCGGATCTCGGCGTCGACATGATCGGTGTCCCCAAAGACGCCGAAGTCGAGCTGGATCTCCGGCTCGAGGCAGTGATGGAAGGCGTGCTCGTGTCAGGCACGGCGCAGGCCCCGCTCGCCGGGGAGTGCGCGCGGTGTCTCGATCCGGTCTCCTCGGAGATCCGGGTCGATCTGCAGGAGTTGTTCTTCTATTCCGACGAGGACGCCTCGGAGGAGGATTCGCTGCTCGACGGCGAGCTGCTCGACCTCGAGCCGACGTTTCGCGACGCGGTGGTGCTCGCACTGCCGTTGAGCCCTGTGTGCAGGGAAGACTGCGCCGGGCTCTGCGCGGAGTGCGGAATCAAGCTGGCCGAGGCCGGCGAGGATCACCGGCACGAGAAGATCGACGCTCGCTGGGCGTCGTTGCAAGGTTTGTTCACCGACAAAGATAACGATCAGGAGAAGTGACGTGGCCGTCCCGAAGCGAAAGATGTCGCGGAGCAACACCCGCGCCCGTCGCTCCCAGTGGAAGACGACTGCTGTCGCCCTGGTGAGCTGCCCGCAGTGCCGGTCGCCCAAGCAGCCGCACATTGCGTGCCCCACCTGCGGCACCTACAACCGTCGTCAGGTCGTCGAGCCGTCCGCCTGATCGCCAGCAGTTGACGTGATGCCGACCGGGTGCCATTGTGCCTCGGTCGGCGTTAACGTCTCAGATGCGTGCGGCGGCGGTTCGCCCGCGGCCGTGGTGGACGCCGGGGCTAACGCGTTTACCCCGACGCCCACCACGTTTTCGGGCATCTTCCGCAGTCGGCGCGCCATGTGAAGATGTCCGAGGAGGAAGCACGTGGGCGCAGGTCCTAAGCCGGTGGCCGTCGAGGTCGCCCGAGACGAGCTGGAGCGAGTTCTTTCCGTCTCCCTTGAGACGACGATTCTCGAGCGGGCGCTGACGCACCGCTCCTACGCGTACGAGAACGGTGGCCTGCCCACCAACGAGCGCCTGGAGTTCCTGGGCGACTCGGTGCTGGGCCTGGTCGTCACCGACACGCTCTACCGCAACCACCCCGATCTGCCCGAGGGCCAGCTGGCCAAGCTGCGGGCCGCGGTGGTCAACATGCGAGCGCTGGCCGACGTCGCCAGGGGCCTCGGCCTCGGCCGCTTCCTGCGGCTCGGCAGGGGCGAAGAGGGCACCGGCGGGCGCGACAAGTCGTCCATCCTGGCCGACACCCTTGAGGCGCTGATCGGCGCCATCTACGTCGACAAGGGCCTCGACGAGGCCTTCCGCGTCGTCCACCTGCTGTTCGACCCGCTGATCGTGCGCTCTGCCTCGCTCGGCGCGGGGCTCGACTGGAAGACCTCCCTGCAGGAGCTGACCGCCTCCGAGGCGCTCGGGGTTCCCGAGTACCACGTCGAGGAGAGCGGGCCCGACCACGCCAAGTCCTTCACCGCGATGGTGCGGGTCGGCGGCGAGTCCTACGGCTCGGGCACCGGCCGCAGCAAGAAGGAGGCCGAGCAGCAGGCGGCCGAGGCGGCCTGGACCCGCATCCGCGCCCGCCGCGAACAGCGCGAAAGCCAGCCGACCGCCTGACGGCGACCCGCCGGCGGCCCCGGCTTGCGTGACCTTCTGCCGGCTGGTGACGCTTGGCGGGCGGCGCGCGGTGCGTCGATGCCGGGCAGGCCACGTGAGGTCCTTATGGCGGCGGGCAGCGTGCGGGCCGCCGGAAGGCGAGTGGCGGAAGCGCCCGTCGAGCCTCGCCGATCGGTAGGCGGTCGGGCGCCGAAGATCCAGCCTGCGGGTGCGTGGCGGCTGCGGCGCTAGCACAAGGGTCGCCCGCCCCTGGTGAATGTGCGGTACTCCGCGCCTCGTGAGTCTGGTGCGGAGGGTGGTGCGGTACCGCTGGCACAACCCCGGCCGTGCGCTGGGCACTCGAGTGCCGCTCGTTCGGCAGGAGCGGCGGTGCAGAAACGGGCTGTGAAGGCGTTTCGGGCGTGACGCCTGTGGCGTGGGCGGGGTTTCGGTCAGGGGAGGGGCTACCGGCGGAGGAGGGGTCTGCTCGAAGATGGTGGGCCTGATGCGCGTGATCGTGAGCAGGGCGCCGGGAAGGGCCGGGGCGGCGTCCGATGTTGTCCGGAGGGTGAGACTTACGTTCCCTCCGCTGTCGAAGGGCGGGGTCCGAGGTGCCTGAGCTGCCGGAGGTCGAGGTCGTCAGGCGGGGCCTCGCGCAATGGGTGATCGGGCGCGAGATCGCCGCCGCCGAGGTGCTGCACCCGCGTGCGATCAGGCGCCACGTGCCGGGCGCCGACGAGTTCGCCGCCCGCCTCAAGGGCCGCACGCTGCTGTCGGCCGAGCGGCGCGGCAAGTACCTGTGGCTGCCGCTGTCGGGTGCGGAGGAGGCGCTGCTCGCCCACCTGGGGATGAGCGGCCAGCTCCTCGTCGCCGATCCCGGCAAGCCGCCGGAGAAGCACCTGCGGGTGCGCCTGCGCTTCGAGGACGGCGGCCCCGACCTGCGCTTCGTCGACCAGAGAACGTTCGGCCACGTCATGCTGACGCCGCTGGTGTCGGGCGTGCCCGCGCCGATCGCGCACATCGCGCCCGACCCGTTCGAGCCGGCGTTCGACGAGGCGGAGTTCGCGCGCAGGCTGCGGGCAAGGCGTACGGAGATCAAGCGGGCCCTGCTCGACCAGTCGCTGATCAGCGGCGTCGGCAACATCTACGCCGACGAGGCCCTGTGGATGGCGAAGCTGCACTGGGCGCGTCCGACGCAGACGCTCACCCGGCCCAAGATCGCCGAGCTGGTGTCGGCGGTGCGCACCGTGATGAGCGCGGCGCTGGAGCAGGGCGGCACCTCGTTCGACAGCCTGTACGTCAACGTCAACGGCGAGAGCGGCTACTTCGAGCGCTCGCTTGAGGTGTACGGCCGCCGCGACCAGCCCTGCTCCCGCTGCGGCACGCCCATCAGGCGCGACCCCTTCATGAACCGGTCGTCCTACTCCTGCCCCAGATGCCAGCGACGACCGCGCTGACCGCGGTGAGCGCGGCGCCCGTCCACATCACGGCGGGCACGGACACCGCGTCCGTGATCCGGCCGCCGGCGAGGGCGCCGAGCGCGATCGAGAGGTTGAACGCGCTGACGTAGAGCGCCGTGCCGCGCTCGCCGCCGCCTTCGCGCATGAGCCAGAGCTGCAGCGCGACGCCGACGCCGCCGTAGCCGACGCCCCAGACGAGCAGCGCGGCCAGGGGCGGCATGCCGGTCAGCGCGAGCGCCAGCATGGCGGCGGTCATCAGGACGACCAGCACGATGAACGTGGACCTGGGGTTCCTGCCCGCGCGGGCTCCGGAGGCGAAGTTGCCGATCACGCCGGCGACGCCGTACAGCAGGAGCGCGGTGCCGATGAAAGCGGGACCGGCCTGGGAGACCTGCTCCAGGAACGGGCGTACGTAGGTGTAGGCCGCGAAGTGCCCCGAGACGGTCAGGGCCGTGAGCACCAGAACGAGCACCAGCGGCCCTGTAAGCCACGCCAAGCGCTTCTCCCGAGCGGCAGACCCAGAATCATCGGCCTCGGGACGCAACGGCGGCAGCGTCGCCGCCAGCAGCGCGAGCAACGCGATCGACAGCGCACCGGCGGCGGCGAACGCGCTGCGCCAGCCCGCGAACGACGACACGAACGTCGCCGCGAGCACGCCCAGCACGGACGCCACGGACACCCCGCCCAAGATGATCGAGGTGGCCCTCCCCACGGAGCGCTCCGGCACCAGGCGGGCGCCCAGGGCGGCGGCGAACGCCCAGAAACCGCCGATGCTCACGCCCGTCAGCACCCTCGCGGCCAGCATCACCGTGTTGTCGGGCGCGGCGGCGGCCACCACGTTCGCCACGCCGAGCAGCGCCATCAACCCCATCAAGATCAGCCGCCGGTCCAGGCCGCGCGCGGTGAACGCGAGCACCGGCGCGGCGACGGCAGCCACCAGCCCGGGAGCCGTCATCGACAGGCCGGCCGTGCCCGGCGACACGCCGAGGTCGTCGGCGATCGAGGTCAGCAGCCCGACGGGCAGCATCTCACTGGTGACCACGGTGAACGTGCCCACCGCGACCGTGGTCACGGCGAGCCAGCGCGCCCGTGCGGCGCTTGAGACTTCGGTCATCGTCATGCCGCTCAGCCTCGTGCGGCGGGCGGGCGGGAACAATGACGAGACCCGAAGGCTTGGTTTAGTCAGGCTAAGCGTTCGCCCGGGGAGGGGCGCATGGAGTTCAGGGAGCTGGAGTGCTTCGTCGTCCTCAGCGAGGAGCTGCACTTCGCGCGTACGGCCGAGCGTCTGTACCTGTCGCCAGGCCGGGTGAGCCAGCTCGTACGTTCGTTGGAGTCGAGGATCGGCGGGCGGCTGTTCGAGCGCACCAGCAGGCGGGTACGCCTGACGCCGCTCGGCGAGCGGTTCCTGGCCGACCTGCGGCCCTCCTTCGACGGCCTGGCGCAGGCGGTGAGCAGGGCCAGGGCGGCGGCCAGAGGGGTGACGGGGGAGCTGAGGGTGGGCTTCCTGGCCACGCCGACCGAGCTGGTGGCGGGCAGCGTACGCGCCTACGAGCGGCGCAACCCCGGCAGCGTGGTCAAGCTGGTCGAGATCCCGCTGTCCGACCCCTTCGGCAAGCTGCGGGCCGGCGAGGTGGACATCACGTTCACGCTGCTGCCCGTGGACGAGCCCGACCTGGCCGCGGGAGAGGCGCTCAACCGCGTCTCCTACCGGCTCGGCCTGTCCGTACGCCACCCGATGGCCAAGCGGGCGGTCATCGAGGCGGAGGAACTGGCCTCGATCCCGCTCATCGGGCTGGACGGCCCGGCGCCGCGCGGCTGGCAGGAGCGCATCGCGCCGTCGGCGACCCCTTCCGGGAGGAAGATCCCGCTGGCGGGTAAGGTGGCGACCACGCAGGAGGGCCTGACCCAGGTGGCGCTCAACCGCGGCGGCATGCTCTTCTGCACGCCCACGGCGGCTCAGTATCCCCGGGCCGACGTCGTGTTCGTACCGGTCACCGGGTTGCGCGCCTCGATACTCGGCCTGGCCTGGACGAAGGCGGGCGAGACGGCCGCCGTCAGGGCGTTCAACGAGGCGGCGGTCGCCCATGCGAACGCGGCGCCCGTCCTGGTGGCCTGATCACTCAGCGTGACTGCGGCATGGAGGAGTGCGGATGTCTGACGGCGGTTCGGACGCCCGGTTGACCGCCTGGGTGCGGGGCCGGGTGCAAGGCGTGGGCTTTCGCTGGTGGACCCGGTCGCGAGCGCTGGAGCTCGGACTCACCGGGTGGGCACGCAACATGGAGGACGGCCGCGTCGAGGTGGTCGCCGAGGGTCCGCGCGAGGCGTGCGTCAAGCTGCTGGAGCAGCTCAGAGGTTGCGACACGCCGGGCAGAGTGGATGGAGTAGTAGAACGCTGGAGCGAACCCCGAGGTAGTTTGGGGGGGTTTGTGGAAAGGTAGCTCGTTTCGCTAAACCGCCCAAATAGGGTATAGTTGTATGTCGGGAGTGCCCATCAGTAGGGCTCAGCGGTTCGATCGACTTGACCGCCCACACTGCCGGTGCGACTCTTGTTAGGTACCACGCGCACCCCTCCCGCGGAATAGAAGTGCGCGAACCAGTCTGGTCACTCAGCGTGGAGGACCCTTTACCATGGCGAAGGCTCTACTCGGCCACGTCGGCGGTCCTGACCCTCGAATGGTCTCGGAAATGCGCCGCCTGCAGCAGCGCATACGAGACCTGGAGGCAGAACTCATCCGACTCCAGGCCACCAATGACGCTCTTGCGGCGCAGACCCGCGACGAGGCACTAAGCCGCATGCAGGAGCGCGAGCCGGCACTCACCTGAGAGTGATCGGAGCGCAAGACCCAGGGACGTCTCGATGAGGCGTCCCTTGTTACGTGCCTCATACCTCACCCCACACCTCACCCCGGAGACCAGGTCCCGGCCATGATGCCCACTCGCGGCCCTTCGGACCAGTAGGCTTTTCCGAGTCCGTTCCGGGGAGAGGGGGTCGCGCTCGTGTATCTGAAGACCCTCACCCTGCGCGGCTTCAAGTCCTTCGCCTCGGCGACCGTCCTCCGCTTCGAGCCGGGCATCACCTGCGTGGTCGGCCCCAACGGCTCCGGGAAGTCCAATGTCGTCGACGCCCTGGCCTGGGTCATGGGCGAGCACAGCGCCAAGTCGCTGCGCGGCGGCAAGATGGAGGACGTCATCTTCGCCGGCACGGCCAACCGGCCGCCGCTCGGCCGCGCAGAGGTCACGCTGACCATCGACAACAGCGATGGCGCGCTGCCCATCGACTACACCGAGGTCACGATCAGCCGGCTGATGTTCCGGTCGGGGCAGAGCGAATACGCGATCAACGGCGACACCTGCCGCCTGCTCGACATCCAGGAGCTGCTGTCCGACTCCGGCATCGGCCGTGAGATGCACGTCATCGTCGGCCAGGGCCAGCTCGACACCGTGCTGCACGCGGGCCCCGAGGAGCGCCGCGCCTTCATCGAAGAGGCCGCGGGCGTGCTCAAGCATCGCAAGCGCAAGGAGAAGGCGCTGCGCAAGCTCGACGCGATGCAGGCCAACCTGACCCGCGTCCAAGACCTCACCACCGAGCTGCGCCGCCAGCTCAAGCCGCTGGGCCTGGCAGGCCGAGATCGCCCGTAAGGCCGCCGTCATCCAGGCCGACCTGCGCGACGCCAGGCTCAGGCTGCTCGCCGACGACGTGTGCACGCTGCGGGCCAAGCTGGAGCGCGAGGCCGCCGACGAGGCCGCGATCATGGCCAGGCGGCAGCAGGTCGAGGCCGAGCTGGCCGAGGCACAGCAGCGCGAGGCGGCACTCGAGGCGGCCGAGGCCGAGACGCAGCCGCGCCTGGCCGCCGCGCAGGAGACGTACTTCAGGCTGTCCTCGCTGCGCGAGCGCATCACCGGCCTCGAACAGCTCGCCATGGAGCGCCACCGCCACGCGCTCGACGCCGCCTCCATCGAGCGGCGCGGCCGCGACCCGGAAGACCTTGAGCGCGAGGCCGCCGAGGTGCGCGAGCGCGAGCAGCTGCTCAGGGCCGAGCTGGAGCAGGCGCAGGAGCTGCTGGAAGAGGCCGTGCAGGCGCGGACGGCGGCAGAGGCCGAGCTGGCCGCCGAAGAGCAGCGGCTCGCGCTGGCCGCCAGGGCCGCCGCCGACCGCCGCGAGGGGCTGGCCAAGCTGCGCGGCCAGGTCGACTCCGTACGCAGCCGCGCCAGGGCCGCTGAAGAAGAGATCGGCCGGCTCACCCAGGCGGTCGCCGACGCCACCGAGCGCGAGCGCCGGGCAAGGGAGGAGCTGGAGGCGCAGCGGCAGGAGGTGCCGGCCGCCGACCCCGCGCTGGCCGAGGAGCTGGCCGCGGCGCAGGCCGCCGTCGAGGAGGCCAGGGCGGTGGCCGACGAGGCGCGCGCGGCGGTCGAGGAGGCCAAGGCCGGTCTCGAAGCGCCCCGCGCCGCGCTCAAGGCGGCCAAGGCGGGCGTGAGCAGCGCCCGCGCCGCCGACCAGGAGGCGCAGCGCAAGGTGGCCGCGCTGGCCGCCCGCCGCGACGCACTGGAGCTGAGCCTGGCCAAGGGCGACGGCGGCGCCGCGCTGCTGGACGCCGATCTGGGCGGGGTGCTGGGGCCGCTGGCCGCCTCCATGCAGGTGACGCCGGGGGCCGAGCAGGCCGTGGCCGCCGTGCTCGGCCCGGTCGCCGAGGCCATCACGGTCAAGACGCTCGACACCGCCGTTGAGGCCCTTGAGCTGCTGCGTACGCAGGGCACCGGCCAGGCGACGCTGCTCGTGGCGCTCGCCAACGGCGCGAACGGCGGTGCGCGCGGCGAGGCGCCGGGCGGCGGCCGGTGGGTGGCCGACCTGGTGACGGTGCCGGAGCACCTGCGGCCCGCGCTCGACCACGTGCTTTCCGGCGTGGTGCTCACCGAAGACCTCGACGCCGCCCGCGCCCTGGTCGAACGCCACCCCGAGCTGCGCGCGGTCACCAGGGCGGGCGACGTCGTCGGCGCCCACGTGGCCACCGGCGGATCCACCGGCGGCACCTCCGTGCTTCAGGTGCGGGCCGCGCTCGACGAGGCGCTCGCCGACCTCGAAGCGGCCGAGACCAGGGCCGAGGAGAGCGCCGTGGCGCTGGACGAGGCGGTCGCCGCCGAGCAGGCCGCCCAGGCCGCGCTTGAGGCCGCCGAGGCCCGCGTCAGCGAGGCGCAGACCGCGCTCACCACCGCCCAGGCAGGGGTGAGCGCCGCACAGGGCACGCTCGACCAGATCAGGGGCCGCCAGCGCGAGGCCGACCAGGCGAGCGCCGCGGCGGCCAGGCGGCTCGCGCAGATCGAGGCCGCCGCCGACGCCGCGCGCCAGGAGGCCGAACGCCTGACCGCGAGCGTGGCCAGGGCGGAGGCGGCCCGCGCCGAGCGCCTGGAGGAGCTTGCCGAGCTGGAGGTCCGGCTCGCCGAGGCCGAATACGCCCAGGAGCTGGAGTCCGAGCCCACCACCGACCTGCGCGACGAGCTGGCGAGCGCCTGCGAGGCGGCCAGGCAGCGCGAGATGGACACCCGCCTTCAGGTGCGCACCGCGGAGGAGCGCGTCAAGGGCATCGAGGGCCGCGCCGACGGCCTGCTCAGGGCCGCGAGAAGGGAGCGCGAGGAACGCGCCCAGGCGGCCGCTCAGCGGGCCAGGCGCAGGCGTCAGGCGGCGCTCGCCGACGCCGTCGCCAAGGGCGCGAGGAGGGTGCTGACGGCGCTGAACGACTCGGTCGCGCTGGCCGAGCGCGAGCGCGACGAGGCCGAGCTGGCCAGGGTGGCGGTCGACGCCGAGCTGAAGCAGGTCCGCGTACGCGTGCGCGAGCTGGGCCAGGAGCTCGACAAGCTGACCAACCGCGTCCACGGCAACGAGATGGCGCGCACCGAGCAGCGGCTGCGGCTCGAACAGATGGAGCAGCGGGCGCTCGACGAGTTCGGCGTCGAGGCCGAGGCGCTCATCGCCGAGTACGGCCCCGACGTGCCGGTGCCCGGCGAACCGCCGGTCCCCTACGTACGCGAGGAGCAGGAGAAGCGGGCCAAGGCCGCCGAGCGGCAGATGAACCAGCTCGGCAAGGTCAACCCGCTCGCGCTGGAGGAGTTCGCGGCCCTGGAGGAGCGCCACGCGTTCCTCAACTCCCAGCTCGAAGACCTCAAGAAGACCCGGCGCGACCTGCTGACCGTGGTCAAGGAGGTCGACGACCGGGTGGAGCAGATGTTCGCCTCCGCCTACGAGGACGTCGCCCGCGAGTTCGAGCAGATCTTCACCCGGGTCTTCCCCGGCGGCGAGGGCCGGCTGGTGCTGACCGACCCCAGCGACATGCTGACCACCGGCGTCGAGGTCGAGGCCAGGCCGCCGGGCAAAAAGGTCAAGCGGCTGTCGCTGCTGTCGGGCGGCGAGCGCTCGCTGACGGCGGTGGCGTTCCTGATCTCCATCTTCAAGGCGCGGCCGTCGCCGTTCTACGTGATGGACGAGGTCGAGGCGGCGCTCGACGACACCAACACGCAGCGCCTGCTCACGCTGTTCGAGGAGCTGCGACAAAGCTCACAGCTCATCGTCATCACCCACAACAAGCGCACGATGGAGATCGCCGACGCGCTCTACGGCGTGTCCATGCGGGGCGACGGCGTGACGCAGGTGGTCAGCCAGCGGCTCAGGGAGCGCGAGTCGGCCTGAGGTTCAGCGCGTGAGTCGGTCTGAGGCTCAGGGGGTGTGAGTCGGCTTGAGCCGGTGGCCGGGCGGCGGTTCCGGAGGGCGTGAGTCGGCTTGAGCCGGTGGCCGGGCGGCGGTTCCGGAGGGCGTGAGCCGGTCTGAGCCGGTGGCCGGGCGGCGATTCGACGGGCGCCGGTCCGCCTGATCGGTGTGGCCTTGTGCGTGACCATGCCGTTCGATCTGGAAAACTGACATCTTGTGGATTACCTCGGCGTCATCGTGATCGTGGCCGTCGTCGCCATCTTGGCGGTCGGCGGTCTTTTCCTGCTGTTCAGGCCGGGCCGCAAGGCTGCGCCGCCGGTCAAGCCGCCGGAGGCCCCCGTGCTGCCGGAGGAGGGCGAGAAGAAGCCCGCCGGCGCGGGTGAGGAGGCCGAGGGCGCGACCACCACGCTGCCGCCTCCGGCCAAGCCCGCCGAGCCGGTCGTCAAGGCGCCCGAGGTCGAGGTGCCGCCGCCGTCTGCGGGCCGCATGGTGCGGCTGCGCTCGCGGCTCGCCCGTTCGCAGAACGCGCTGGGCCGCGGGCTGCTCGAGCTGCTGTCGCGCGACCACCTCGACGACGAGGTCTGGGACGAGATCGAGGAGCGCCTGATCACCGCCGATGTGGGGGTGGCTCCGACCCGCGCCATAGTGGAGGAGCTGCGCACCCGGGTGAAGGTGCTGGGCAGCCGCAGCCATGAGGAGGTGCGCGGCCTGCTGCGCGAGCAGCTGCTCGCCCAGGTCGGCCCCGACCTCGACCGCACGCTCCACGTGCAGAAGCACGGCGAGCGGCCGGCCGTCGTGCTGGTCGTGGGCGTCAACGGCACCGGCAAGACCACCACCACGGGCAAGCTCGCCCGTTCGCTCATCGGTGACGGGAAGAAGGTCGTGCTGGGCGCGGCCGACACGTTCCGCGCCGCCGCCGCCGACCAGCTCCAGACGTGGGGCGAGCGGGTCGGCGCCGACACCGTGCGCGGCCCCGAGGGCGGCGACCCGGCGTCCGTGGCGTTCGACGCGGTGGCCAGGGGCATCGAGGACAAGGCCGACGTGGTCATCGTCGACACCGCGGGCCGGCTGCACACCAAGACCGGCCTCATGGACGAGCTGGGCAAGGTCAAGCGGGTCATCGAGAAGAAGGCCACGGTCGACGAGGTGCTGCTCGTCCTCGACGCCACCACCGGCCAGAACGGCATGCGCCAGGCCCAGGTCTTCGCCGAAGTGGTCAACATCACCGGCATCGCGCTGACCAAGCTCGACGGCACCGCCAAGGGCGGCATCGTCATCTCGGTGCAGCGGGAGCTGGGCGTTCCGGTGAAGCTGGTGGGGCTGGGAGAGGGGCCCGACGACCTCGCGCCGTTCGACCCCGAGGTCTTCGTGGACGCCATTTTGGGCGAATGATTTACGGTTACGCCGTAAATATTCGTGAAGGAGCCCTTACCAGATAAGCCTTGATCGACCTCTTTTTCATGTGTTGACATATATCGTCATCAAAGATCGTTCGATCGCTTTGGTACGTGAAAGGCCGCTCATGAAGAAGATCGTCGTCCACCGGCCAGGAACTGTGAAGCCGACCGCTGCGGCGGCTCCGAGGCACAGCGCCTGAGCTGCGGGGCCGGCGTCTCGGTGGGGGCGCCGGCCAGGGCAGAACGATCCACGTGGAGACGATCCTCATTGACGCGGACCGCCGGATCGGCGGGCCGTATACGCTGGCCGCGGCATTGCTGGCGCGGCTCGTTCCCGGTGCGCTGAAAACCGCGCCGGACCTGGTCGCCGCACACGACATCGAGATCAGGGCGGCGGCGCCCGCGCTGCGCGCCGCGGTGCCCGCGCGCAGGCGCTCGCTGGCCGACGACCTGCCCAGAGCGCAGCGGGTGCTCGTGCCGGGTGCACGGCGCAGCCTGCGCATCGCCAACGGGCTGGCCGAGTTCGTGCGCGACTACCTGACCGCCGCCGGGCCGCTCACCCTGCGGGTGACGAACCTCGGCGAGGCCGACTACACCGACAGCGAGCTGGTGAAGGTGCTGCGCCGCCGGCTCGACCCCGAGCTGCTGCGCATCGAGGAGGGCCCGTCGGCGCCGGGCAGCGGGCCGCTGCGGGCCGACTTCGGCCGTTACCGCGACGAGGGCTTCCACCACGCCATGGCGGAGTCGGGGCTGGAGGTGCTGCGCGGGCTGGCGTACGACGACGACCCCGAACGCTGGCAGCTCCTCGTGCAGCGGGTCGCCGCCGCGCTGGAGGCGATCGAGCGCGAGGACGAGGCCCGCGACCTGTACGACAGGGCCAGGCGGCTGAGCACCGACCCCAAGCACCGCGCCACGATCGCGTACGCCACCGCCATGATCCTCGTACGCCACCACGACCCGGCGCAGCGCGACCCGGAGCAGGCGCTGTCGTGGATCAACGAGGCCGTCACCATCACCTCGCTGCTGCCCGACCCCCGTGAGCGCGCCTTCCACCTGGGCTTCGACCTCAACGGCAAGGCCCTGGTCGAGCTGCGCAGAGGCCGCAGGGAAGCGGCCATGGAGCTGGTCGAGCAGGCGATCGAGCTGGCCGAGACGCACCTCCAGGACGAGCACCCGATCCACCGGCTCATTCTGTACGCCAACAGGGGACAGCTGCTGGCGCTCGGCGGGCGGCGCGAGGAGGCGCTGGCCGACTACGACAGGGCCATCGCGGCCGACCCCGGCTACCCCGACTACTACCTCGACCGGGGCAACCTGCTGCACGCCATGGGCCGCTCGGACGAGGCCCTGGCCGACTACGAGGCGGTGATGCGGCTCAGCCCGCCGTTCCCCGAGGCGTACTACAACCGCTCGGAGGTCCGCTACGCGGCCGGCGACCTGGCGGGAGCGCGCGCCGACCTGGACCACACGCTGGAGCTGGACCCGGACTTTGCCCCCGCCTATGTCAACCGCTGCGGCCTGCACGTCGCCGCGGGCGACTACGTGCGGGCGCGGCAGGACGTGGAGCGCGGGCTCGCGCTGGCCCCTGAGGATCCTTACCTGCTGTGCGTGCTCGGGCAGGTCGAGCTGGCCGAGCAGCGCTACCCGGAGTCGCGGCTGGCCTTCGACCGGGCGCTGGAGATCGACCCCGAACTGGTCGCGGCCTGGGCGGGACGGGCGGAGCTCGCGTTCGAACGCGGCGACAACGAGCTGGCGGTGTCGGATCTCACCCGGGCGCTGAAGCTGGGAGAGACGGCCGAACTGCTCTACAACAGGTCGCTGGCGTACCGGGCGGCGGGGCTGGCCGAGCAGGCGCGCCAGGACCTGCTGCGGGCCGCGGAGCTGGACCCGGACGACGCGGACGTGCGCGCGGCGCTGTCGGAGCTCGGCGACGCCTGACGCGCCGCCGGGGGGCGCCCAAGGGTTCCTGTGACGGCGGGCCGAGCGGTCCGGCGGTGTCAGGACGCGTGGGAGAGCGGGCGGATCGGGACGACCAGCGGGGTGCCGGCCACCGGGTCGGGGATGACCTTGGCGTCCAGCTCGAAAACCTCGCGCAGCAGCTCCTCGGTCAGCACCTCGTGCGGGGTGCCGGAGGCGATCACCCGGCCGGCGCGCATGGCGACCAGGCGGTCGGCGTAGCGGGCGGCCAGGTTGAGGTCGTGCAGGACCATGACGACCGTACGGCCGCCCTCCTCGTGCAGGTGCCTGACCAGTTCGAGCACCTCCACCTGATGGGCCAGGTCGAGGAACGTGGTCGGCTCGTCGAGCAGCAGCAGGTCGGTGCCCTGGGCGAGCGCCATGGAGATCCACGCCCGCTGCCGCTGCCCACCGGACAGCTCGTCCAGCGGCCGCTCGGCCAGGTCGGCGAGGCCCGTCATGTCCAGGGCCGCCGCGACCGCGCCCTCGTCGTCGGACGACCACTGCCGGTACCACGTCTGGTGCGGGTGGCGTCCCCTGGCCACCAGGTCGGCGACCGTCAGCCCCTCGGGGGCGGTGGGCGACTGGGGGAGCACGCCGAGGACCTTGGCCACCTCGCGGGTGGGGATCTTGTCGATGCGCTTGCCGTCGAGCAGCACCTCGCCGCCCTGCGGCTTGAGCAGCCGGCCGAGCGCGCGCAGCAGCGTGGACTTGCCGCAGCCGTTGGGGCCGATGATGGTGGTCACCGTGCCCGCCTCGATGCCGAGGTCGAGCCCGTCCACGATGAGGCGGTCGCCATACCCGAGCTTGACGTCGGCGGCCTGCAGTCTCACTTTCGCGACCTCCAGATCAGGTGGATCAGGTACGGTGCGCCCAGCACGGCGGTGACGATGCCGACGGGCAACTCGATGGGGGAGAACAGCGACCTCGCGATCAGGTCGGCGGCCGTGGTGAGCACGGCGCCGACGACCGCCGAGCACAGCAGCGGCGGCTGCCCCGAGCGGACCAGCCGCAGCGCGATCTGCGGCGAGGCCAGCGCCACGAACGCGATCGGCCCGGCCGAGGCGGTGGCCACGGCGGCGAGCAGCACGGCGGCCAGGATCATCAGCGCCCTGGCCAGGTTCGTACGCACCCCGAGCGCGGTGATGGTGTCGTCGCCGAAGCGCAGCGCGTCGAGCGAACGGGTGCCGAGCAGGGTGAGCGGCACCAGCACGGCCAGCGCCACCCCGGTCGGCACGACGTGCTCCCAGCCGCGGCCGTTGAGCGAGCCGCTGATCCACACCATGGCGCGGCCGGTGTCGTTGACGTCGCCGACGGTCAGCAGCCAGAACTTGACGTTGGTGAACACCGCGGCCACGCCGATGCCGACCAGCACCAGGCGGTAGCCGTCGAGGCCGCGCCGCCAGGCCAGGCCGTACACGATGGCCGCGCCGATCAGGCCGCCGAGCAGGGCCAGCGCGGGGATGCCGAGGGTGGCGAGCAGGCCGCTGACGCCGCCGTACACGCTGCCGCTCGCCACCACGCCGGCCACGACCGTGACCGACGCGCCGGTGGTGACGCCGAGGATCTCGGGGCTGGCGAGCGGGTTGCGGGCGATGGACTGGATGATGGCGCCGGACAGCGCGAGCGCGGCGCCGACCAGGGCGCCGGTGAGCGCGCGCGGCAGGCGCAGCTCCATGATGACGAAGTGGGCGGGGCTGCCCGCGTCGAACGTGCCGGAGATCACCTCGGGCAGCGTCATCTCGATGTCGCCGATGCGCATGTTCAGCGCCATGAGCAGGGCGAGCAGCACGGCGCCCGTGACGGTGACGGCGACGCCGCGCATCCGCAGCCGCCAGGACAGGCCGCCGAGTCGCAGGGGGAGTGTGGTCATCACAGGCGTACGGGCTTTCTGCGGCGTACCAGGGCGACGAAGAAGGGCGCGCCGAGCAGCGCGAGCACCACGCCCACCTCCAGCTCGCCGGGCGGGGCGACGACCCGGCCGACCACGTCGGCGACCAGCAGCAGGGCCGCGCCGATGAGCCCCGAGTACGGCAGCAGCCAGCGGTGGTCGGTGCCGGACAGCGGCCTGGCCAGGTGGGGCACGATGAGGCCGACGAACGCGAGCGAGCCGCAGGCGGCCACGGCGGCGCCGGACAGCAGGGTGACGGCGGCGACGCCGATGGCGCGGGTCCTCGCGACGTTCTGGCCGAGGCTCCTCGCCACGTCCTCGCCGAGTGAGAGCGCGTTGAGCCCGGGGGCGTTGACCATCGCGAGCACCAGGCCGGCCGCGATGAACGGCAGCACCTGCCAGGCCACGTCGGCGCCCCTGGCGGCGATGGAGCCGGCCTGCCAGAAGCGGAAGACGTCCATCGCCTGCTCGTCGAGCAGCACGATGGCGGAGGTCAGCGCGTACAGCAGGGCGCTCACGGCGGTGCCCGCCAGGGCCAGCGTGACGGGGGTCGGGCCGCCCCTGCCGCCCACCATGCCGAGCGCGAAGACCGCGACGCTGGCCACGAGCGCGCCCGCCAGGCCGAACCAGATGTAGGCGAGCAGGCTGGACGTGCCGAGCAGGATGATCGACGACACCATGGCGAACGCGGCGCCCTGCGTGACGCCGAGCAGCCCGGGGTCGGCGAGCGGGTTGCGGGTGTGGCCCTGCATGAGGGCGCCCGCCACGCCGAGCGCGATGCCGGCCATGACGCCGAGCGCGGTCCTGGGCAGCCGCAGCGAGCGGATGACGATGTCGTTCTCGGTGCCGGTCGGCGCGGTGATCGCGTGCCAGGCGTCGGCGAGCGGCACCGACTTGGAGCCGATCGTGATGCTCAGCAGGACGCCGATCGCCACGGCGGCGAGCAGCACGCCCAGCACGCCGAGCCGGCGCCGCTGAATGCCGTGGAGGCGCGGGGCGACGGCGGAAACGCTCACCCGAGTCCTCCTGACGTTTGCCCGATCCCGCTGAAGTATGCCAGGTTAGGCAGGGCTAACCTAATTTAGGCTTACCTTACTTCGGGGAAAGGGATCTGATGAGACCGTTGCGCGTGCTGGTCGGCGCTGTCCTGCTGGCGGCACTGGCCGCCTGCGGCTCGGCGGAGGGCGCAGGCGCCGGATCGGCGCGGGACGCCTCGAAGAGCGCGGCGCCGTTCAGGACCGTGCGGCACGCGATGGGCGAGACGGTCATCCCCTCGCGGCCGAAGCGGGTGGTGGCGCTCGACCAGAGCTTCGTGGACGCGGTGCTGACGCTGGAGACGCCGGTCGTCGGCTACACCACGTACCGGTCGATCGAGACGAAGCTGCCCGGCTACCTCGGCCCGGTCGTCGAGCGGTACGGCCAGGAGGCCACGTCGGTCGGCACTCTGGAGCAGCCCAGCCTTGAGAAGATCATGGCGCTCAAGCCCGACCTGATCGTCTCGGCCAAGGTCCGGCACGAGGCCCTGTACGACCGCCTGTCCAAGATCGCTCCCACCGTGTTCAGCGAGACCACCGGGGCCATCTGGAAGGACAACCTCCGGCTCATGGGCCAGGCGCTGGGCAAGGAGGACCTCGCCGAGGCGCGGATCAAGGCGTACGAGGAGCGCGCCGCCGCCATCGGGCGGGAGATCAAGGAGAAGGAGGGCGAGCTGCCCACCATCTCGATCGTGCGCTTCGCCGGCGAGCCGACCACCCGCCTGTACGTCGAGAACTCCTACTCCGGCGTGGTGCTGAAGGACGTCGGCTTCCCGCGCCCCGAGGGCCAGCCCACCGCGCAGGACGCGATCGCGGTGAACGTGAGCCAGGAGCGCATCGCCGACCTGGACGCCGACCACATCTTCGTCGCCACCTATCCGGACCCGGCCTCCGACGGGCCGAAGCAGAAGTTCGTCGGCAACCCGCTGTGGGCCAAGCTCAAGGGGAAGAAGCACGAGGTCAGCGACCTGACGTGGATGACCGCGGTGGGCATCCAGGGGGCGCACGCGATGCTGGACGACGTGGCCGAGATCTTCGGCGTCGATCCGGCCAAGACGTCCTAGCCGCCGCTGACGAACCGGCCGCCGCCCTCATCGAGAAGGCCCGGCCGGTTCCGAGTGCCCTAGCTGTTCATGAACCTGCGCAGCTCCTCCAGGTGCGGCTCGATGTCGAGGCCGTTGGCCGCCAGCCACGCGGGGTTGCCGTACGTCCCCCTGTACCGGTCGCCGCTGTCGCAGATCAGCGTCACGATGCTGCCCCGCTCCCCGGCCGCGCGCATCTCCTCGATGAGCTGCACGCACGCCGCCATGTTGGTGCCGGTGGAGCCGCCGACGTCGAGCCCGGTCACCTCGCGGGTCCAGTGCATGGCGGCGATCGAGCGGGCGTCCGGCACGGCGATCATGCGGTCGATGACCGAGGGCAGGAACGAGGGCTCGACGCGCGGACGTCCGATGCCCTCGATGCGGGAGCCGGGGGCGGTGACCGTGAGGTCGCCGTCCACCCAGCTCGGATAGAAGGCCGAGCCCTCGGGGTCGACGACGGCGAGGCGGGTGTCGTGGCGGCGGTAGCGGATGTAGCGGCCGATGGTCGACGATGTGCCGCCGGTGCCCGCGCCTACCACGATCCAGGCGGGCTCGGGGTAGGGCTCCATGGACATCTGTGAATAGATCGATTCAGCGATGTTGTTGTTGCCGCGCCAGTCGGTGGCCCGCTCGGCGTAAGTGAACTGATCCATGAAGTGGCCGCCGGTCTCCGCGGCCAGACGGTGAGATTCGTCATAGATCGCACGCGGGTCGTCAACCAAATGACATTTTCCGCCGTAGAACTCTATGAGATGACACTTCTCCGGCGACGTGGAGGCGGGCATGACCGCGATGAAGGGAAGACCGAGCAACCGGGCGAAGTACGCCTCGCTGACGGCGGTGGATCCGCTCGACGCCTCCACGATCGTGGTGGTGGGGCCGATCCAGCCGTTGGCCAGGCCGTACAGGAATAGGGAGCGGGCCAGCCGGTGTTTCAAAGATCCGGTTGGATGCACCGATTCGTCTTTCAGATAAAGGTTTACGCCCCAGTGCGGGGGCAGCGGAAAGACGTGCAGGTGTGTGTCGCAACTACGGTTGGCGTCGGCCTCGACCTTGCGTATGGCCTCCGCCACCCAGCGGCGTGTCCCCGAGTCATGCCGGTCCACGAATCTCATGGCCATACGCTATCCCATGTGACTCTCGCCACTATTCCTATGATTTTGGGTGGGTAGTGTTATGATAATGAGACTTGTCCCGCCGTGGACGTGACGCACGCCGCGAGCAGATGGACGATGACCCCCCTTCTGATCGAAGCGGAACCTCTCTAACGCCCCCCTTACCAAGGGCTTGCGAGGATGGAACCGCCGTCAGGCGGCTTGTGCCGAAACGGGGGATAGCGCAAGGGGGAATGAATTGATCACCATGACCGATGAGCAGCGCCAGGACTGGTTCGAGCGGGACGTCGTGCCCGTGACGTCGCAGCTGTTCGCCTCCGCCATGCGCCTGACCCGTAACACCGCTGACGCGGAGGATCTGGTGCAGGAGACGGTGGCGAAGGCGTACACGTCGTACCACCAGTTCCGCGAGGGCACCAACCTCAAGGCGTGGCTGCACCGGATCCTCACCAACAACTTCATCAACGACTACCGCAAGAAGCAGCGTTCGCCCAAGCTGTCCGCCGCCGAGGACATCGAGGACTGGCAGCTGCACGCCGCCGAGTCGCACAGCTCCACCGGCCTGCGCTCGGCCGAGACCGAGGCGCTCGACCGCCTGCCGGACAACGTCGTCATGAACGCACTGCGCTCCCTTCCCGAGGACTTCCGCGTGGCCGTCTACCTCGCCGACGTCGAGGGCTTCGCGTACAAGGAGATCGCCGAGCGCATGGGCACGCCTATCGGCACCGTCATGTCGCGGCTGCACCGCGGCCGCCGCCAGCTCCGGGCCATGCTGGAGGAGTACGCCCGCGAGGAGGGCGCCGTGCGCCTGCCCGCGCAGCGGGCCGCCTGACTACCGCTCCACCCTCAGGTGGAGGCGGACCCGTAACACACCGTCCTCCGCGCGCAGGTCCACCAGATCGCACAGTTGTCTGCTGATCCAGAGCCCGTATCCCCGTGGGGATTCGGGCTCTGGTGGTATGTAGCCGGGTAACGGGTCGTCGAGCGCGCCTCCCGGGTCGGAGATCTCGCAGATCAGCTCGCCGTCCCTGATCCACATCGCGACCGTGCCGTGGCCCGCGCCGTGCTCGACGCTGTTGGCGGCGATCTCCGAGACGCTGATCACCAGCGACGTGACGAGGTCGTGGTCCATGCCCGCCGCCCTGGCGTAGTCGCCGACGGTCCGGCGCAGCCGCTTCAGCTCGCGGCCGGTGAAGCCGAACCTCTCGGCGTCGGGCGCGGGCGGGGGCAGGGGTGCGTGGTCGCCGTCGAGCACCAGGTCGTGCGGGGGACGAAGCGGGTGCTCGTCACCTCGCCGTCGGCCCCGAGCAGGGCCGGGTGGATGACCGGCCCGTACGCCACTACGGGCTCGGGGGCCCGGCGCACGTCGTACGGGCACATCACGATCGCGGCGGCGCGGTGCAGCGCCGCGTTGATCACCGAGTCGCAGCGGATCAGCTCCCTGATGTCGCGCTCGCTCATGCCCGTCCAGGACGGCTCGGCGATCACCAGCGTGCTGCGGCCGCGGGTGTAGTCGTGGCAGGCGGCGAGCATCCGGTACGGATGCGCGTACCAGGCGGCGGGCGAGCGGCTGTCGATGCGGGCGGCGTCGGGCCCGAGCGCCGCGGCCAGCAGGCCGAGCTTGGCCGCGCCGGTGACGACCAGCACCTGCCTGCCTTCGTCCAGCGCGGAACGCACGCGCGGCACGGTGAGGGTCACGAAGGACTCCTCGGAGTCGTACGGCACCGCGACGTGCCTCAACGATCCGTCAACGGAACGTGCCCGGGCAGGGCGCACAGGCGGAACGTAGCAAGGCTAGGAGTGCTGTGCAACGGCTATGAGCGCCACCGCGGCCAGCGCGCACACCACGCCGGCGATCTGGACGGCCCGCAGACGCTCGCCGAGCACCCGGTTGGCGAGCACCAGCGTGCTGGCGGGATAGAGCGAGACGAGCACGGCGACCAGGCTGAGCAGGCCGTCACGCTGGGCGAGCAGGTAGAGCACGTTGGCCGTCATGTCGAGCACGCCCGCCGCCACGATGACGGGCAGCGACCCCGCGCCCGGCCGCAGACCGCGCCCGGTCAGCAGGGCCAGCAGGGCGACGACGGACACCGACGACAGCCGGGCGCCGACCAGCGGCCACAGCCCGGAGTCGTCGGGCGCCATGGACAGCAGGATGAAGAACCCGCCGAACCCGGCCCCCGCCGCCAGCGAGACCAGCACCGAGCGCGGCGTGACCTGCCCGCCGCCCTTGCCCTCCTGGCTGACCAGCAGCACCGCGCCGAGCGCCAGCGCCACGCCCACCAGCGCCTGCACGCCGGGACGGTCGCCGGTGGCCAGGCCGAACACCACCGGCAGCGCGGCCGAGGTGACCGCCGTGGTGGGGGCCACCACCGACATCACGCCCGTGGCCAGCGCCCGGTAGAACAGCACCAGCCCGGCCGCGCCCGCGAGCCCGGCGGCCAGGCCCCAGGAGAGCGCGAGGGTGCCGTACGCGCCGGGCAGCAGCGGCAGCAGCACGAGGATCAGCGCCAGGCCCGCCGTCTGCGAGAGCACGACGACGGAGAGCACCCGCGAGCGCCGGGTGGCCAGGCCGCCGAAGAAGTCGGCGGTGCCGTAAACGATGGCGCAGGCGGTCGCCAGGATGACCGTCACCAGGGGGAGTCCTTCCTCGGATCAATGTATTGCACTATTAGTGCAATGCACAGAGTACATCCTGCTGCACTACCCATTCACTACACTGCACTGCATGGAGGACCCCGAGCTCATCACCCAGGCCATCGCCAACAACGTGCGCGCCCAGCGCGCGCACCGCGGGCTCACCCTCGACGCGCTGGCCGCCAGGTCGGGCGTGAGCCGGGGCATGCTCGTCCAGGTCGAGCAGGGGCGCACCAACCCCAGCGTGTCCACGCTCACCCGGATCGCCTCCGCGCTCGGCGTCACCGTCGCCCGCCTGGTCGAGGTCGGCGACGTGCCCATGGTGCGGGTCGTGCAAAAGGACGACGTCGTCACCTTCGACCAGGGCGAGGGCCGGGCGCGGCTGCTGGTCGGCGCCGACATGCCGATGATCCTGGAGCTGTGGGACTGGCGGCTGAGCCCCGGGCAGCACCACGACGGCGACGCGCACCCGCCGGGCACCCGCGAGATGCTCACCGTGCTGGAGGGCGAGCTGACGCTGATCGTGGCGGGCAAGAGCCACGTGGTCGGCACCGACGCCGCCGTGCTCTTCACCGCCGACCGGCCGCACCGCTACGCCAACCAGGGCGACGCCGAGCTCAGGTTCATCATGGCCGTGGCCGAGCCGCGCACCGCCGGCGACACCTGAACGAGACGCCTGCGCCGGACGCGTGATCTATAAGCGCGAAACCCCTCCGCGTGACCCGGCGGAGTTTCATGATTACTCCATGGCTTGGACGGCTCATGCCCGTGGCTGGGTACACCCCTGGTGTGCGGCGACCGCGTCCCGCGGCCGGCGCGCTCGACGTCGGCAGGGGGTGACGTGTGAGTGAGGCCCGCGCGGCGACCGAGAAGCTCCAGGCGGAGCTTCACGGTCTGGGCGTCACCAGCGCTTACGAGATAGGCGACGGTGCGACCATCTCGGTGTGGATCGGGCTGGTCGTACGTTATAGAGATGGTTTTTACCGGTGGCAGGAAGGACCGGTGAAACGTCGGCATCTGGGTACGGATCCGCTTGGATGTGCCATGCGCGTGGCGCGCCGCTTCCAGGAATTGCAGGCCGATATCCCACTCTGGTGGGACGACCTGGCCAGGGAACTGCGGGGGGTGCCGGTCCAGGACTATCCATAGGCCCCCGCATGCGGCGTTTCGGGGGAAGCATGCGCGTATGGGCCTTGCCGCTGGCCCTGCTCGCGCTGGCGAGCTGCGTCACTTACTCGGTGGCGCGGCGTCAGCACCAGCACGTGGACGTCACACCCATGAGGCTCGGCGCCTTCGACCCGGTGGCGCTGGCCAAGCGGCTGAGGTCGATGCAGGCGGGCTGGCCGCGCAGCAGGAACTTCGACTGCGCCAAGCTCAAGTGCGTGGCCCTGACCTTCGACGACGGACCGGGCGAGCACACCCCCCGGCTGCTCGACCTGCTGCGCGACCGCGACGTCAGGGCCACGTTCTTCGTCGTCGGGCAGATGGTGGCGGCCGACAAGGGCGGCAGGACCGTCCGCCGCATCGTCGACGAGGGCCACGAGATCGGCAACCACTCCTGGAGCCACCCGCCGCTCACCGCGCTGCCGCTGCACCGGATGAAGCAGGAGCTGCGGCACACTGAGGAGATCGTGCGGCGGCTCACCGGGGTGCGGATGCAGGTGATGCGGCCGCCGTACGGGGCGACCGACGCCAGGGTCGCCGCCGAGACCAGGCGCGAGGGCCTCGCCCAGATCCTGTGGAACCTCGACACCCTCGACTGGCGCGACCGCGTCACCGAGATCGTCGCCAAACGGGCGGGACACGCCAAGCCCGGCTCGATCGTGCTGATGCACGACATCCACCGCACCACCGTGGACGCCGTGCCCAAGGTGCTCGACACCCTCACCAAGCGGGGCTTCACGTTCGTCACGGTCTCGGAGCTGTACGGCAGGGCCCCGTCACCGGGGAAGATGTACACCGAGCGCTGAGCCGCCCCCGGCCCGTGGCAGGCTTGACGTCATGGGTTTCACCGGCTTCCCCGACGAGGCGTTCATCTTCTACGAGGGGCTGGAGGCGGACAACTCCAAGACGTACTTCGCCCGGCACAAAGACCTCTATGAGGAGGCCGTGCGGGCGCCCATGCAGGCGCTGGCCGACGAGCTGGAGCCGGAGTTCGGCGCGGTCCGGCTCTTCCGTCCCTACCGCGACGTGCGCTTCTCCAAGGACAAGTCGCCGTACAAGACGCATCAGGGGGCCTTCGCCGGCCTGATGCCCGGCATCGGCTACTACGTCGAGGTGAGCGCGGACGGGCTCTTCGTCGCGGGCGGCGTCTACAGCAGCGCCTCCGACCAGGTGGCCCGCTACCGCGCGGCGGTGGACGAGGACGTCTCGGGCAAGCCGCTCGCGGCGCTGGCCGAGCGCCTGGAGACCGCCGGTTATGAGCTGATGGGCGACCGGCTGAAGACCCGGCCCAGGGGCTTCGACGACGACCACCCGCGCATCGAGCTGCTGCGCCATCGGTCGCTGTATGCGGGCGTGCGCTGGGAGCCCGAGCCGTGGGTGCACACGTCCGAGGTGCGCGGGCGCGTCGAGCGCGCATGGCGCGCCTTCGGCCCGCTGGTGGAATGGCTGTGCACGCACGTGCGCGGCAGCGAGCTGCCCCGCCGCTGAGCCCGCTCAGCGGGGCGCGGTGACCGTGATCTGGTCGCCCTTCAGGATCCGGTCCACCGTCTGACCCGCGGCCGACGAGGCGGCGGTGGTGCCGGCGGCGAGCACCACGGCCAGCGCAGGGGCGGCCAGGCTGCGCACGCTGCGCAGCGTGCGCACCCGCGCCCACGGCTCGCCTGCCAGGTGCATGATGCGCCACTCCCAGAACAGCCCGAGGCCGACGCAGACCAGCAGCACCTGCCCCACCACGATCGCCACCACCTGCACCTTGTCGAAGGCCCCGATGTCGGGCTCGGCCAGCGTCGACAGGTAGCCGGACAGCTCGGTGAGCAGCGCGGTGGCGGCCAGGTGCAGCGCCTTGGTCATGGGCTGGGTGCCGCGTACGCGCGGGTAGAAGTAGCCGTACAGGAAGCCGAACGCGGGCAGCGTCAGCAGGTAGCGGGCGTCGAAGACGAAGCTGGTCAGGTCCGCGCCCTCCGGCCAGCCGTACACGATGGCGAAGGGCAGGCTGAGCAGCAGGCAGACGGTGAACGCCGGCACCGCGTTCTGCCAGGGCGTGCAGCCCGCCGAGGTGGCGAACGCGGTCTCCGGATGGCTGCCGTGCCGGTTCATCGCCCCTTCGAGCGCGTCGCGCTGCTGCTCGAACTCGGGGATCGACAGCTCGCCCGCGCCGATGCGGTTGCGTCCCGCCCGGTAGAGCTCCTGCTCGGCGACCAGCAGCAGCCGCCGGTGCAGCGCGGCCCTGACGAGCCTGCGGTGCTCGTGCTGGTCGGCGGGTTCGGGCACGGCCAGGCGCGGTCCGTTGAGCAGCCAGCGGGAGGTGCCCCAGGCCACCAGCGAGGTGATCGCCAGCAGCGGCAGCGGGACGTCGATGTCGGCCAGCGAGATGCTGCCTCCCGGCGTGATGTACAGCACCATCAGCACGGCGATCATGGTGGACTCGGCGACCGGGTCGTCCACGGCCGCCGGCCGCCCGCCGAGCCGCCACAGGCGCAGCACCAGCATGACGAAACCGAGCAGCAGCAGGCCGAGCACGCCGCGGACGAGCGGGGTGAGCGTGAGGCTGCCGATGGCGGGCTCCGGCTGCGAGACAGCGAGGCTCCACGACCCGGCGTCCAGCCACTCCGTCGGCCAGCCCTGCACGAGCAGGCCGATCAGCACGGCACCCACGACGACCTGGCGGCTCCACCGCTTGGTCGCCACGGCCATGGCCGCCACCGGGATCATCGCCCAGCCCAGCGCCAGCACCAGCCGGACGCTGTCAGGGGGATACACCCCGTTCAGCAGCGCGCGCAGCCACAGCGCCAGCGCCAGCAGCCCGATCGCGGCCTCGGCCGACAGCACCGCCAGCCGCACGATCACCGGCCGCACCCCGAGGTCCGCGCTGAACGCGACCGCCGCGCCCGCCGCCGCCAGCGCCGCCACCGCACCTCCCGCCAGCAGGTGCTGCCCGGAGAGCTGCCCGTGCAGCCACGACCAGCTCAGCATGCCGAGACCGAGCAGCACGCCCACGCCGGTGACCATGAACAGGTCGCGGGTGGTCCACGGCGGGTTCGCCGGGATCACCCGTCCGGCATGCCGCAGCGCGAGCAGGGGCACGGCGAGGAAGAGGATCACGTACGCGAGCGCCGACCAGTCCTCGTCGAACATCGGGATCAGCAGCGCCGGGGCGGCCACCGCCAGCCCTGCGCCGAGCTCCCTGTTGGGCAGCCGCGACCACCAGCCCTCGCCCAGCGAGCGCAGCAGCACGGCGGTCAGCGCGATCGCGGTCAGCACGCCGAGCGCGGTGGCCCACGAGAAGTCGTCGGCCTCGGCCACGTCGGCGAACCCATGCGACGAGGGCGCCAGCGTCATGCTCACCGGATAGGCCCCGACGGTGAACGCGAGCCGCTCCCGCCGCTCATGCTCAGGCGTGATGCCTTCGAGCCGCAGCACCGCCCATTCGCCGGGCAGCACCGCGATGGAGCGGCCGGTGACGATGAGCGGGACCGCGTTCGGCGCCTCGAAGTGCAGCTTCAGCAGCGCGTCCGTGCGGACTTGGCGCAGCAGGGTGACCGTGAACTCGGCGGTGGTGCGCCCGTCGGCCGTGGTGAGCCTCGGCGCCAGGCGGGTGGTGGGCGCGAGGCCGGCGCTGTCCACCTTGATCGCGCCGAACGCGGCGTCGGTGACCTGCTGCAGCGTGGCGGGGAAGCCGGCGCCCTGGCGCAGCGCCTCGATGAGCGGGTCGTCGCGGACCATCGTGAGCCGGTGCACGACCGAAACCTTGATCTGCCGTTGCCGGGGGTCGATGCGGCCCTCGGGCACCTGCTCCAGGTCGCGCTCCGCCGTCCTGGCGATCGTGACCTCCGTCGCCGCCGTACGAGCCCAGCCCACCTCCGGGTCGGCGCGGGCGGCGGCGGCCACCCACGGGTTGGGCGCCGCGGTGTCCTCGGGCGGCGCGGGTCCCGCTACCGGTCTGGCTGCGACGGTGCACCAAACGATCGCCCCCAACGACACCAGAGCCAGCCCGAACGCGATTGCAGTCCGGAGCTTTCCCACAAAGGGATGATTCTCCGGCAAAGGCGTTTGTTCTATGTCATGGGGTCACGGTGTGATTACAGCTGCTCCCATGACAACGGCACTTGACGGCTTCTCGGGAAAAGCACGACGTCATCACAGGTGGCAAGGGGTATCGCACTGACCGCCGCCACTTACTCGAGAGCCGCACTTTGCCCGCCTAAGTAGGACAAAACGCGGATTTTCGTGAAGGCGCTTCGAGGGCGCTCGGCGCCGGCCTGAGGCGGCTCCGCCAGAAGCGCTCGGCGCGGACCTGAGGCGGCTCCGCCAAAAGCACTCGGGCACGGGTCCGCGCTGCGTCGGGAGGCGCTTGGAGCGGGCCCGCGTGGCTGCTTCGGAGCGCTCGCACGTTGCGCGGGCGTGGGGCCCGCGTGGCGGTGTCGGGAGTGCTCGGCGTGGCCCGCGCTGCGTCAGAAAGACGCGGCGCGGGCTCGCCTGGCCACTGGTTGCGTCAGGAGCGCTTGGCGCGGGCCGCGGCGCGGGCGCGCGTGGCGGCGTCGAGGATGACCTTGCGGATGCGCACGGCCTCGGGCGTGATCTCCACGCACTCGTCCTCGCGGATGAACTCCAGCGCCTGCTCCAGCGACATCACCCGCGGCGGGATCAGCTTCTCCGTCTCCTCGGCAGTGGAGGAGCGCATGTTGGTGAGCTTCTTCTCCTTGGTGATGTTCACGTCCATGTCGTCGGACCGGGAGTTCTCGCCGACGATCATGCCCTCGTAGACCTCGGTGCCGGGCGAGACGAACAGCGTGCCGCGCTCCTGGAGGTTGAGCATGGCGAACGCGGTGACCGGGCCGGACCTGTCGGCCACCAGCGAGCCGTTGTTGCGGGTGCGCAGCTCGCCGAACCACGGCTCGTACGAGTCGAACACGTGGTGCACCAGGCCCGTGCCCCGGGTCTCGGTGAGGAACTCCGTACGGAAGCCGATCAGGCCGCGCGCCGGCACCACGAACTCCATGCGGATCCAGCCGGTGCCGTGGTTGGTCATGTGCTCCATGCGGCCTTTGCGCACGGCCAGGAGCTGGGTGACCGCACCGAGGTACTCCTCGGGGCAGTCGACCGTCAGCCGCTCGACCGGCTCGTGCACCTTGCCGTCGATGACCTTGGTGACCACCTGCGGCTTGCCGACCGTCAGCTCGTAGCCCTCGCGGCGCATCTGCTCGACCAGGATGGCCAGCGCGAGCTCGCCGCGGCCCTGCACCTCCCAGGCGTCGGGCCTGTCGGTGGGCAGCACGCGCAGCGAGACGTTGCCGACCAGCTCCTTGTCAAGGCGGTCTTTCACCATGCGGGCGGTCACCTTCGAGCCCTTGACCTTGCCGACCAGGGGCGAGGTGTTGGTGCCGATGACCATCGAGATGGCGGGCTCATCGACCGTGATCAGCGGCAGCGGGCGCGGGTCGTCGGGGTCGGCCAGCGTCTCGCCGATCATGATCTCGGGGATGCCGGCGATCGCGATGATGTCGCCGGGCCCGGCCTCCTCGGCGGGCTTGCGCTCCAGCGCCTCCGTCATCAGCAGCTCGGTGATCTTCACCTTTTGGATCGAGCCGTCAGTGCGGCACCAGGCCACCTGCTGGCCCTTGCGCATGACGCCCTGGTGGATGCGGCACAGCGCGATACGGCCGAGGTAGGAGGACGCGTCGAGGTTGGTGACGTGAGCCTGCAGCGGCGCGTTGGGGTCGTAGGTGGGCGCCGGGATCGTCGACTTGATGATGTCGAACAGCGGCTCAAGGTCTTCCGAGTCGGGCATGCCGCCGTCGGCGGGACGCTGCAGCGAGGCCCGGCCGGCCTTGGCCGATGCGTAGACGATCGGAAAGTCGATCTGCTCGTCGGTGGCGTCGAGGTCCATGAACAGCTCGTAGACCTCGTCGACGACCTCTTTGATGCGGGCGTCGGGCCGGTCGACCTTGTTGATGCACAGGATGACCGGCATCTTCGCGGCCAGCGCCTTGCGCAGCACGAACCGCGTCTGCGGCAGAGGCCCCTCGGAGGCGTCGACCAGCAGCACCACACCGTCGACCATCGACAGCCCGCGTTCGACCTCGCCGCCGAAGTCGGCGTGGCCGGGGGTGTCGATGATGTTGATGGTCATGCCGCCGTGCTTGACCGCGGTGTTCTTCGCAAGAATGGTGATGCCCTTCTCGCGCTCCAGGTCGTTGGAGTCCATCACGCGGTCGTCGACGTCCTGGTTGGCGCGGAAGGCCCCGGACTGCCAGAGCATTGCGTCGACCAGGGTGGTCTTACCGTGGTCGACGTGCGCGATGATCGCGATGTTCCGCAGGTCGTCGCGGCTGTTCAAAGGCATGATGACGTCTCGCTCTGTGTCGTGGGGGCGGCCGCGCGAAGTCGCGACCTCCTAAGTCTAGTTGATCCCCTCCGCTGACCGGCGCGAGCCGCTGACGGCCTCCGATCCCCGCGACTACATAGCGGCCTGCACATTCCTGCGCATGGCAAGTGCGGCCCGGATCCCTAGATTGGCGGCATGACCTGGACAGAGCTGGTGATGGCGGCGGCACCGATGCAGGGCGATCAGCCGGCGGTGAGCGACGTCAGGACCGGCGAGGTGCTGTCCTACGCGGCCTTCGCCAGGCGGGTCACCAGAGCGGCGGCCGGTCTGCAGGCGCAGGGGCTGCGTTACGGCGAGCGGGTGCTCGTCGACGTCCCGCTCGGCGCGGCGCTGCCGGTGGCGGTGCACGCGGTGGCCTGGGCGGGCGGCGTCGCCGTGCTCGGCGGCCGCGGCGAGTCGCGCATTCTCATCACCTACGACCGCTACGACCCCACCGCGGTCAAGGCCGACCTGGTCTTCTCCTTCCGCCCCGTCGCGGGCGCCCGGCCGTTCGGCGACCTGGTGGGGCCGGCGGCCGTCGAGTTCGGCCCGCTGGCCGGGCCCGCGATCACGCTCGACGGCGTGCGGCTGCTCGACAACGCCGAGCTGGCCACCGACCTGCGCAGGCTCTCCACCCGTCTCGTCGTCGCCAAGGACGACGTGGTGATCAGCGCCGTGAGCGAGCCGTTCCGCGGCCTGCGCACGATCGACCTGGCGATGACGGCGGGGGCCCACGTCGTCGTCGCGCACGAGCCGAGCCTGGTCGGCTGCCGGGTGCTGGCCCAGGAGCGGCGGGCGACCGTGGTCGTGGCGCCGTACGACCTGGCGCGGCGGCTGCTCGGCGACCCCACCCTGCGCGTCGTGGACGAAAGGGCGGTCGTCAGCTCGCTCGGCCTGTAACAACGTGCGAGACTGTGCGAGAGTGTGATCCTTCGGCGACGCAGGGTGAGCACATGCCAGATTCCCCCCGGCACAACCTTCCGGTCGAGCCCAACCGGTTCATCGGCCGCGAACGCGATCTCGACGATCTGCGCGACCTGATCGGCGAGACCCGCGTGGTGACGCTGTGCGGGGTGGGCGGCATCGGCAAGACCCGGCTGGCCCTGCGGGTGGCGGCCGGGCTGGTGCCGTCGTTCCCCGGGGGCGTGTGGCTGGTCGAGCTGGCCAGGATCGGCCGCCCCGAGCTGGTCGACCACGAGATCGCCCAGGTGCTCGGCGTCAGCGAGGAGCCCGGCACCCCGCTGCTCGACACCGTCACGGCCCGGCTGCGCGGCCAGCGCTGCCTGCTGCTGCTCGACAACTGCGAGCACCTCATCGACAGGTCGGCCCACGTGGTGTCGGCGCTGGTGTCGGCATGCCCGTCGCTGCGCGTGCTCGCCACCAGCAGAGAGCCGCTGCGCATCGCCGGCGAGCTGGTCTGGCGGGTGCCGCCGCTCGACCTGCCCGACGACGCGTCCGCCGACGCCGAGTCCGTGCGGCTCTTCCTCGACCGCGCTGCCGCCGTCGGCACGAGGCTGGGCCCGGAGAGCCTGCCCGACGTGGTGCGCCTGTGCCGGGCGCTCGACGGGCTGCCGCTGGCGCTTGAGCTGGCCGCCGCGCGTACGAGCCTGCTCAGCCCCGGCCGCATCGCCGGGCGGCTCGACGACCGCTTCCTGCTGCTGACCACCGGCGGGCGCACGGCCCCCGCGCGGCAGCGCACGCTGCTCGCCGCCGTCGAGTGGAGCTACGACCTGCTCTCGCCCGGCGAGCAGGTGCTGCTGCGCCGGCTGTCGGTGTTCGCCGGCGACTTCGACCTCGAGCTCGCCGAACGGGTGTGCGCCGCCCCGCCCATCGCGGCGGGCGAGATCCTCGACCTGCTGGGCGGCCTGGTGGACAAGTCGCTGGTGCTCTGCGACGAGACGCGCGCCCGCTACTGGCTGCTGGAGACCATCAAGCGGTACGCGCTCGAACGCCTCGACCGGGCGGGCGAGCGTGGCGCGCTGCGCGAGCGGCACCTACGCGTGCTCTGCGACCTGCTCGGACACCACTTCGCGGTGGAGTTGACGGCGCCAAGAGAGCCGTGGGAGCGGCGGCTGGCGGCGGCGCGGGCGAGCCGTCGCCTGATGGACGACCAGCGCGCGGCGCTCGACTGGGCGGCCGAGTCCGGCAACGTCGCACTCGGGCTGCGGCTCTGCCGCACCAGCACCGGTCTGCTGCCGCTGGGCGGCAACGTCACGGAGATCGTCGGCTGGGTGGAGCGGCTGCTCGCGCTGGACACCGGCGACGTGCCGGCCGAGGAGATCGCACACTCCCTGGCGTACCTCGCGTACGGGCTGGAGGCGCGCGACGAGCTGAGCCGGTCGCTGGAGCTGGCCCGCCGCAGCCTGGCGGGCCTCGCGCCGGACGAGGTGTTCCCGCGCTGCGTCATGCACAGCCTCATCGTCGTCGTGCTGCTGCGCATGGGCCGGGCCGATGAGGCGCTGCACCACGCCGAGGAGGGCCTCGCGCTGGCCACCGCGTCCGGCGACACCTGGAACCAGGCGGCGGGCCTGGCCGGGCTGTCGGCGGTGGCGCTGACCAGGGGGCGGCTGCGCGAGGCGCAGCGGCTCGGCGAGGAGGCGCTGGCGCGGGCGCGTGAGCACGGCCACCGCTGGATCATGGCGAGGACCGCCGTGCAGCTCGGCTGCGTGGCCGAGGCCAGGGGCGATCTGGTGACCGCCAAGGAACAGTACGAGCAGGCCGTGCCCTGGCTGCGCGAGCTGGGCGGCGACCTCGAGCTGGCGCGCTGCCTGGCCAGGATCGGCCGGGTGGCGGCGCTGCTGCACGAGTTCGGCGTGGCCCGCGAGCGGCTGGCCGCCAGCCTCGACCTGAGCCGGGCCACGGGGCAGCGCCAGGGCGTGGCGCGCTGCCTGGTGGGGCTGTCGGTGCTGGCCGAGTGCGAGGGCGACATCGAAGGCGCGGTGCTCGCGGCAGCGGCGGCGGCGGCGCTGCGCGAGGCGATCGGCCAGCACTTCGCCACGCTCAGGATCGAAGAGCTGCTGGGCCGGGCCAGGACGAAGCTGGGCGAGGGCCGCACGGCCGCGTTGTGGTCGCGCGGCAGGACGATGAGCCCCGACGACGCGGCCCGCCACGTGCTCGACGGCGAACGGCCCGCGCCGCGCGCCCCGGCGGCGGCCGAGCCGGTCAGGCGCTCGCTGCTGACCGCACGCGAGCTAGAGATCGCCGGCCTGCTCACCCGCGGGCTGTCCAACCGGGCCATCGCCGAAGAGCTGGTCATCAGCCCGGCGACGGTGGCCCGCCACATCGCCAACATCATGGAGAAGCTGGGCTATACCTCGCGTGCGCAGATCGCGGTGTGGGCGGCCGAGCAGCCCCGGTCCGTCACGTAAGGGTGCCCGGTGGGCGAGCGCGCGCATCTGCATAGAGATCTGCATATTCCGCCCCATGTGTGCACAGGTCGCCCTCCTTACGGTGTTCCCCATGGATGAGCGCATCGTGATGGTGGACTCGGGCACCGGCCTGAAGCTCACCGAGGAGCAGCTGGACGAGCGGTCCGCGGTCGCGGCCATCCACTTGCGGCACGCGGGGGTGCGGCCGGGCGACACCGTGCTCATCTGCCTGCCCGTCGGGCCCGATCTGCTGGTGGCGACCGACGCGGTGATCGCCGCGGGCGGCGTCGTGTGGCCGCTGCCCGCCCATCTCGACGCGCCCGTGCTGCGCGACCGCATCCAGGAGAGCGGCGCCCGGGTGATGATCTCCAACGTGCGCGAGGCGCTGGACGCGGCCGAGGAGTCGCGGGTGCGGATCGTGCTCAGCATGGCCGACCTGAGCGGCGAGCCCGCCGCGCCCCGGCGCCCCTGAGCGGCGACCGCACCGCACCCCGGCACCCCTGAGCGGTGCCCCCAGTCGAGCCCCGGCGTCTCTGGGCGGTGCCCCGGCGCCCCCTGAGCGGCACGCGGCGGCAGGTGTGGGCGAGGACCCTGGGGGCGGCGACCTTAAGCTCGTGAGCATGCCGTTCGCGCCCAACTTCCCCGTCATGCTCAGAACCGAGGACGGCGTCCGCATCGACGCCGCGCACACCCCGCCCACCGGCCAGGGCGCGAGCACCGACGTGGGGATCGTCGTGGCGCACGGCTTCACCGGCTCGTGGCGGGAGCGCAGTGCGCGCCGCATCGTCCACGTGCTCAGCCGGTACGGCGGCGTGATGGCGTTCGACTTCCGCGGCCACGGACGCTCGGGCGGCGAGACCACGGTCGGCGACCTGGAGATCCTCGACGTGGAGGCCGCGGTCAGGCACGCCCGCGTGATCGGCTACCGGCGGATCGGCGTGGTGGGCTTCTCCATGGGCGCGGCGGTGGTCGTGCGCCATGCGGGGCTGCGCGGCGGCGTGGACGCGGTGGTGGCGGTGAGCGGCCCGGCCCGCTGGTACTACCGGGGCACCCGGCCGATGCGGCAGGTGCACTGGGCGATCGAGCGGCCGTTCGGCCGGTTGGCGGCGCGGGTGGCCAAGCGCACCAGGATCGCGCGCGGGCAGTGGGACCCGATCCCGATGCCGCCGCACGAGGCCGCCGGGCTCATCTCGCCGGCGCCGCTGCTGATCGTGCACGGCGACGCCGACGCGTTCTTCCCGCTGGAGCACGCCGAGCAGCTCTACGCGGGCGCCAAGGAGCCGAAGGAGCTGTGGGTGGAGCCCGGTTACGGGCACGCGGAGTCCGCGGCGACCCCCGAACTCATCCGCCGCATCGGCAAATGGCTGACAACCCGCCTTTCGGAGTAATACCCGTCATCCTGCGGCGTACGGATGGAAACCACCGGGAGAAAGTCTCCGAGGCAGCAAAGCGTCGTAGCGCCTGTCGTGGGACATACTGCTGTGGTCAGTCCGTAGCGGCCGCGTCACGCGCTGTCTCGCGCCGCCTGGACCTAGCGTCGCGGGGGCGCGCTAGGTCCGTACGGGCTGGAGGGAAGGGGGCCTTCGAGGGGGGTCTCGTGCAGGGAGGCCCCCTTCCGCTCGCCGGCTCAGCCGAGGCGGGCGATGGTCTTGTACTCCAGGTAGCCGCTCAGCCCTTCGGGGCCCAGCTCGCGGCCGATGCCGCTGGCCTTATAGCCGCCGAACGGGGCGTTGGGCTCCAGCATGAAGCAGTTCACCCCGTACGTCCCGGTGCGCACCTGGCGGGCGACCTCCATGCCGTGCTCGGGGTCGGCCGTCCAGACGGTGCCGGCCAGGCCGTACTCGCTGTCGTTGGCGATGCGTACGGCGTCGGCCTCGTCCTCGTACGGGATGACGGCGAGCACCGGCCCGAAGATCTCCTCCCTGGCGATGCGCATGTCGTTGGAGACGCCCGCGAAGACGGTGGGGGAGACGTACCAGCCCTTGTCGCGCGGCCGGTCCAGGCCGCCGACGACGACCTTGGCGCCCTCCTCCATGCCGATCCTGATGTAGCCCTCGACGCGTTCCTGCTGCCGCTTGGCGACGAGCGGGCCGATGCCGGTGGCGGGGTCGGCGGGGTCGCCGACGACCTGGGAGGAGACCATGCCGGCGACGGCGTCCACGACCTCGTCGTAGCGCCGCCGGGAGGCGAGGATGCGGGTCTGGGCCACGCACGCCTGCCCGTTGTTCATCAGCGAGGCCATCTGCAGGAAGCCCATGCCGGCCTGCAGGTCGGCGTCGTCGAGGATGATCGCGGCGGACTTGCCGCCGAGCTCCAGGCTGACCCGCTTGAGCTGCTCGCCGCAGATGGCGGCGATGCGCCGCCCGGCGGCGGTGGAGCCGGTGAAGGCGACCTTGTCCACGCCGGGGTGCGAGACCAGGTGCTCGCCGACTTCGCGGCCGGCCGCGACGACGTTGAGCACGCCGGCCGGTACGCCCGCCTCGGCCGCCCACTCGGCCAGCAGGTACGCGTCCAGCGGCGTCTCCGGCGCGGGCTTGAGCACGATCGTGCACCCGGCGAGCAGCGCGGGCGCGACCTTGGTCATGGTGACGAACTGCGGCACGTTCCACGGCACCACGGCCGCCACGACGCCGACGGGTTCCCTGCGCACGGTGAGCGGGCCGAACAGGCCGGGCCGCTGCTCCTCCTGCTCGAACGTCCTGCCCAGCTCGGCGTAGAAGCGCAGCATGGACAGCGGCTGCGGGGCCTGCGCCAGGTTGGAGAAGGTGATCGGCGAGCCCATCTCCTCGGTGATGAGCCGCGCCATCTCGCTCTGCCGCGCGTCGTAGATGTCGGCGAGCCTGCCGATCACCTCGGCCCGCTCGGCGAACGTCATGCGAGGCCAGGGCCCGTGGTCGAACGCCTCACGGGCGGCGGCGACGGCGCGGTCCATGTCCTGGGCGGTGCCGTCGGGCACGCGGCCGACGACCTCCTCGGTGTGGGGGGAGATGACGTCTATCGTCCCGGTGCCCGCCGGGGCCACCCATTCGCCCCCGATGAACAGCCTGTCGTGCTGGCGCATGACGTGGACCTCCTGCTTGACCGGATGCTTGCTTGCTGGGGGAGTGCCTCAAGGCGACCGAACCATGTTCTGTCCATGCGTGCAAGAGGCGCATCGCACCTCCTGCGGGCGCGGCGCGCGGGCCGGCGGATGTCGCTCCCCGGCACGTCGAGCGCCATTTCGCGGTGGCGGATTCGGCCGCCGTCTCGGGCTGCCGGCGGTCCCTGAAAGCGCTCGAATTTTTATGTCGCGCTTATGTCGGTCAAAAGCCCGAGAACCCCATCAAAGGTGCAGCAGTTACGTCGTTCGGATGACAGGAATCAAGATCATCTTCTATAGTTTCGGTCCGTCTACGAGGGGAGGGGACGGGTGTGAGAATCTGGCGGCTCGCCGTTCTCCTCACCGTGCTCGCCGGGCTGCTCGCACTCCCCGCCCCCACCCCGGCCGCAGCCGCTCCCTCCCCTGCTGAGCTGCGGAAACTCACCAAGCAGGCGGCCCAGCTCGAAAAGGACTACCGCGGCCAGATCCAGAGCCTGGAGGACATCAAGCTCCAGGTGAAGCGGGCGAACGCCACATCCGGTGCGCTGCAGGCCCAGCTCAAGGCCGCTCAGGAGGAGGTCAGGCGCATCGCGCAGACCTCCTACATGGTCGGGCCGCTCGAAGGCGTCCACCTCCTCACGCCCTCCGGCGACCCGTACCAGGTGCTCGGGCAGGCCGCGAACCTCGCGTACATGGCCAACGAGCGCGCCCAGCGCGTCGCGAGCATCAAAAGGCTCATCGCGAAATCGAACCAGGCCAAGATCAACGCGAATAAGAAGGTCGAGAACCTCCGCAAGGAGATCAAGCGGCTCCAGTCGCGGCGTTCCGAGGTTCAGAAACTGCTCGCCAAATACGGCTTCCAGCAGCCCGGCTCCTCCAGCGGCCTGACCCCGCGCATGGTCGCGGTCCGCGCCGAGATCATGGCGAACTTCCCCATGAAGTACGGCGTCGGCTGCCTGCGCCCCGGCGACCCCGGCGAGCACGGCAAGGGCCGTGCCTGCGACTTCATGATGTCCAGGGGCGGCACCATGGCCACCGGCGCCGACGAGGCGATCGGCGACGCGCTCGCCAACTGGCTGATCAAGAACGGCGCCCGCATCGGCGTCATGTACATCATCTGGAAACAGCGCTACTACGACATACGCTCAGGCGGCGGCTGGGATCCGATGTCCGACCGCGGCGGCGTGACGGCCAACCACTACGACCACGTCCACGTCTCGGTGTTCTGAGCGCTCTGGGCTCTCAGGAAGTCGCGGAACCAGTGGTAGGAGCGCTTCGGCGTGCGCCGCTGGGTGGCGAAGTCCACGTGGACGAGGCCGAAGCGCTGGTGGTAGCCCTCGGCCCACTCGAAGTTGTCCAGCAGCGACCAGACGAAGTAGCCCCGCACGTCCACGCCGTCGTCCATGGCGCGGCGCAGCGCCGCGATGTGCTCCTTGAGGAAGGCCACGCGGTCGGCGTCGTCGATCGTGCCGTCATCGCCGGGGACATCGGGCTGCGAGCAGCCGTTCTCGGTGATGAGGATCGGCGGGAGCGCGGCGCCGTAGCGCGAGCGCAGGCCGGTGAGCAGCTCGTGCAGGCCCTCGGGCACCACCGGCCAGCCGAAGGCCGTCGTGGGGTGGCCGGTGATGCCGGCGTCGGTGAACGGCAGGGCGTCGTCCGTCGGCGCGGCGATGCGGGTGGGGTTGTAGTAGTTGACGCCCAGGGCGTCGATGGGGGCCGAGATGGCCTCCAGGTCGCCGTCCCTGACGAAGCCGAGATCGGTGGTGTAGGCCGACAAGTCGGGGTACGCGCCCATCAGCACGGGATCGGTGAACAGGCGGTTGTGCAGGATGTCGTACGCCTCGGCGGCCCGCACGTCGGCCTCGTCGCCGGAGGCGGGCCGGACCGGGGTGTGGTTGTTGGTGAGCGCCACCTGGCGCGCCCCGGCCGCCCGCAGCGCCGCCACCGCGCGGCCGTGGGCCAGGAGCTGGTGGTGCGCGGCGGGCAGCGCGCCGGTCAGCAGCGCGTGGCCGGGGGCGTGCAGGCCCATCGCGTAGCCGTAGGCCATGTGCACGAACGGCTCGTTGAGCGTGATCCACAGCGGCACCCGGTCGGCCAGACGGCCCGCGACCACGGCGGCGTAGTCGGCGAACAGCTCGGCGGTGTCGCGGTTCAGCCAGCCGCCCCTGTCCTCCAGCGCCTGCGGCAGGTCCCAGTGGAAGAGCGTCGGCACCGGCCGTACGCCCGCCGCGAGCAGCCCGTCCACCAGCCGGTCGTAGAAGCCGAGGCCGCGCTCGTTCACCCGGCCCGCACCCTGCGGCAGCACGCGCGGCCAGGCGATGGAGAAGCGGTAGGCGTTGACGCCGAGATCCGCCATGAGCGCGACGTCCTCGCGCCAGCGGTGGTAGTGGTCGCAGGCCACGTCGCCGGTGTGGCCGTCGCGGGTGCGGCCGGGCTCGTGGGAGAAGACGTCCCAGATGGAGGTGCCCCTGCCGTCCTCGCCGGTCGCGCCTTCGATCTGGTAGGCCGCCGTGGCCGTACCCCACAAGAACATGCCCGGCCCTCCAATGCTCCGCGAGTCCGGCTCATGTTAGCTGAGGGCGTGACTGGGCCTCACGGACATGCGTCAGGATGGGGACATGACCAGTACCTTGCGCCGCCGCCCCGCCCAGCGCCGGAGCGTCGAGCGGGTGGAGCGCATGCTCGACGAGTGTGCGCTGCTGCTCGACGAGGTCGGTTACGACGCGCTGACGACGAAGGAGGTCGCCCGCCGGGCCGAGGTGCCGATCGGCACCTTCTATCAGTTCTTCCACGACAAGCAGGGCCTGGTGCGTGCGCTGGCGCGGCGCAACCTGGAGGCGTTCCTGCAGCGCGTCGTCCAGCGCATCCAGCAGGCCCGCCCGGCTCACTGGGGCGAGCTGGTCGATGCGACCATCGACGAGTTCGTGGAGATGAAGCGCACCACGCCCGGCTTCGGGGTGGTCGACTTCGGCGAGGTGCTCGCCACCCCCGGCGGGCCCGCCGTCGGGGGCAGCAAGCGGGCGCTCGACGAGACCCAGGAGAACGGCGTCGTGGTGGCCGAGCGCATGCGCGCGCTGACGCTCCACCTCGTCGATGCCCCCGCGAGCCCCGAGCTCGACCGCGCCCTGCTCGTCGCCGTCGAGGCCGGCGACTCGGTGCTCAAGCTGGCCTTCAGAGCCGACCCGGCCGGCGATCCCGGCCTGATCGCCGAGTGCAAGAAACTCGTCCGCCGCTACCTCGCCGACCACCTCCCGCCGCTGCCCGAGCAGGGCTAGCAGGCCGCGTCGAGCCGGGCACGCCGGCCCGCGTCCAGCGTGAGCCGCGCCCCGCCGATGGCCTCATCGAGCTGCTCCATCGTGGAGACCCCGACGATGGGCACCACGCCGCCGCCGATCAGCCAGGCCAGCACCACCTGGTTGGGGGTGGCGCCCAGCTCGCCGGCCACCTCTCGCAGCGCCGCCAGCCGCCGCTCCGTGCCCGGGTGGTCGTAGATCTCCGGGATCTTCCGGTCCTGCCGCGTGTACGCACCGAACATCAGCGTGTTGTACGCCCACAGCGTGATCTCGGGCTCGGCGGCCAGGTAGTCGAAGGTGTCGTCGGTGGCCAGCGTGTGCCCGGTCTCGGCCGGCCTGGTGCCCGGTCGCGGCCGCAGGTAGGTGTGGCGGAGCTGGAGATGGGTGTAGCGGGCCCAGCCGTGCGCGGCCGAGACGTTCCGCGCCCGCTCCAGCCGCCATGCGGCCATGTTGCTCGCCCCGATCGAGCGGACCTTGCCGGCGCGTACCAGCTCGTCGAACGCCCCCAGCGTCTCCTCAAGAGGCGTGGAGCGGTCGTCGATGTGCGCCCAGTAGACGTCGATCCTGTCGGTGCCCAGCCGCTGCAGGCTGCCCTCCACGGCCTTGGCGATGACGCCCGCCGACAGGCCCTCGGCCGAGTCGAGCGTCCGGTCGCCGGGGACGGTCGGCCGCGCGCCCACCTTCGTGCTGATCACCATCTCGTCGCGGACGCCGCGCGCGGCCAGCCACGCGCCGATGGTCAGCTCGCTCTCGTCGCCCGTACGGCCCTCTACCCAGAACGGGTAGTTGTTGGCCGTGTCGAGCCTGGTGCCGCCGGCCTCGCGGAACCGGTCGAGGATGGCGAAGGTGTCCTCCTTGCTCACGGACGTACCGAAGTGGATCGTGCCCAATGCGATGTCGATGGCGTTCATGGCGACGACTGTGCAGGCTGGAGTGCACTCCACGTCAACAGCGTTCATTTCGGGTTGACCTGGAGTGCACTCCAGGTGCGATGCTGGGGCCCGTGAGCGTGTACACACCCGCGGAGGTCTCCGAGGAGACCGGTTTCAGCATCGACACCCTCCGTTACTACGAGAAGATCGGCCTGCTGGAGCGCGTCAACCGGAACGCGGCGGGCCAGCGCAGGTTCACGGAGCAGGACGTCGGCTGGCTCGGCATGCTGCGCTGCCTGCGCGACACCGGCATGCCCATCGCCACCATGCTGCGCTTCGCCGAGCTCGTACGCGCCGGCGACCACACCATCCCCGACCGCATCGAGCTGCTGGAAGAGCACGACCGCCAGGTGCAGGCCCAGATCGACAACCTCATCGAGCGGCAGCGCTACATCCACAACAAGATCTCCTACTACCGCAGCGTCCTCTAGCTCCCGCTTTGCGGCGCGGTTGGTACACCTCGAACCATGGCCGGTTCGAGGGCGAGGTGGATCAACGTACCCCTGGCCCGCGTGGCCAGACTGTGCTCGGCGCTGCTGTTCGTGCTGCTCGCGCACATCACACTGATCCAGGCGTTCGGCGCGGGCGCGCTGAACGCCGACCTCAGGAACGAGCGCACGCTCATCGACCGGTACGCCCGCCCGCGCGGCGACATCCGCACCTACGACGGCACCGTCATCGCCACCAGCCGCCCCGCCGAGGGCCGCTACCGCTACCAGCGCGTCTATCCGCAGGGCGCCAGGTACGCGGCCGTCACCGGCCACGTGTCGCTGCGCCGGGCCACCGGCATCGAGCAGGCGCAGGAGCCCCTGCTGACCGGCGACGACCCCAAGGTCAAGGTGCGCTCGCTGGTCAGCGGCGGCAGCGGCGCGGGCGCGCAGGTACGGCTGACCATCAGAGACCGCGTGCAGCTCGCCGCCTACGACGGGCTCGCCGCCACCGGCCTGGCGGGCGCGGCGGTCGCCATCGACCCGGCGACCGGGGCGGTGCTGGCGCTGGTCACCGCCCCGACGTACGACCCCAACACGCTGGCCACGTTCGACCGGTTCAAGCTGGCCGCGACATCCAAGCGGCTGCGCGGGTCGCCCGACCGGCCGCTGCTCAACCGGGCGCTCAACCGGCTCTATCCGCCCGGGGCCACGTTCAAGCTGGTCACCGCGGCGGCGGCGCTTGCCTCGGGCGAGTACACGCCGACGGTCCTGCTGGACGCGCCCGCCCGGCTGCGGCTGCCCGGTTCGCCCGTGTACGTGCGCGACACCGGCTGCGGCGCCGAGCACCCCACGCTCCTGTACGCCTTCCAGGCCCCCTGCGACACGGCATTCGCCGGCATCGGGCTGCAGCTCGGGCAGGACCTGCTCAGGGACCAGGCGGAGGCGTTCGGGTTCAACGCCGGCGAACTGCGCATCCCGCTGGCCGCCAGCGGCAGCCGCTACCCGGTGTCCACCGACCGCTCGCAGACCGCGCTCGCGGCCATCGGGCAGCACGACAACCGGGCCACGCCGCTCATGGTGGCCATGCTGTCGGCGGCGGTGGCCAACGACGGGGTGCTGATGCGGCCGTACCTGGTGGAGGACGTCCGGCTCGCGGACGGGGCGGTGATCAGCAGGGCGGCGCCCGTGGCGTACCGGACGGTGATGCCGCCGATGCTGGCGCGGTACCTGGCGGCCATGATGGCGACCGCTCCGGGCGCCGGTGGTACCAGCAGGTCGATCGCGGGGGTGCGGGTGGCGATGAAGGCGGCCACCTCGCCGCCCGGCGTGCCGGGGGCGCAGGACGTCGCACTGGTCACGGCGTTCGCTCCGGCCGAGGCGCCGGAGGTGGCGGTGGGCGTGGTCCTCGAACGGCCGGGCGTGCGGGGCCGGGCGGTGACCGCGATCGCCCGCGCCATGATCCGGGCGGCGCTCAGCTAGCTCTCATCCGCCTGCTTCACCGCTGGATCGCTCGGGGGCGCGAAACGTGATCCGCTCGGATTCTCCACGCGTACACAGATCGCCGCATGGGTGATCGGCGGCAAGTGACGTCTCTACACATCCCGGCGGGTCCCCGCTTACATCGTCGAATGGCCATGTCAGCGCATGTGCGGCGGCATGTGCACGCCTACCGTTCTTCGTGTGATCGGCCACGCCGCCCGGCACTTGCGCCAGGCGAGCGCAGGCGCCGCGGCCGGTCGGTCGGAGACGTCACGCGTCCGTACGGAGGCCGGCCTTCTCGGAGGGGTGGGGGCCGGGTTCCCGGGGCTCGTGACAGCGGGCCCGAGTCGCGCAGGGCTCGGGCCCGCACACCCGGCCGAATGCACAACCGCCTACATAGATCGGTGGATGCCGGGCCGCCCTGCCGGCCGTACGTTGGCGGGCATGAGATCCACCGCCCCGGCCCCTGATCCGGCCACCGGCACCGTGATCCACGAAGTCTTCCACCGGGCCTACGAGCGCGGCGACCGTCCCGCCCTCGTCGATCTGCGCGGCGGCCACGTCTACGGCTACCGCCGCCTGGTGACCGAGGTGACCAGGGCGGCATCCGGCCTCGTCCGCAGAGGCGCAAGGCGCGACCAGGTGGTGGGCGTGCACGTATCGACGGCGGGGGCGCAGACGCTCGCGGTGCACACGGTGATGGCGGCGGGCGGGGTGGCGGCGCCGGTCGCGGCGGGGATGGGGGCATACGAGCTGGGTGCGTGGCTGCGCGAGTGCGACGCCCGCGCCCTGATCACCACGCCCGACCTGGCCGAGCCGGCGATCGCGGCGGCCGAGCAGTCGCGGGTGCGGCAGGTCTACTCGCTGGGCCGCGCGCTCGGCACGATCGACTTCCGCTGCCTGCTCTCGCTGGAGCCGGCCGCGCTGCCCGCGCTCGACGCGGCCCGCCAGCCCGCGCTGCTGCTGCCCGGCGGCCGCCGGCTGTCCCACGCCGAGCTGCTGGCCGAAATGGCGGAGCTCGACCTGCGGATCCGCCTGACCGAGTCCGACGTCGTGCTGACCACGTGGCCGCCCGACTGCGGCTGCGACCTGCTCGTCCTGGTGGCGCTCGGGGTGTCGAAGGGGGCGCTGGTCATCGCGGCGGGCGGCGGCGATCTCGCGGGCACCCGCCACGACTTCGGCGTGACCGTCGTGGCGGGCCCCGACGGCAAGCTGGAACGTCTCGCCTGACAAGCGCAGTCAACATGCCGAGGCGCGCCGGTCGGCGCGGGGCACCGGCGTGCGTGCGGCGTCTCGGCTGGTGGCGAGCCCGGCGCGGTGGGGCGTATCGCTTCACAGCTCGAGTATGCGGAGCTGTTACCGCCCATCCCTTGACGGGGCGCGGCCGGAAGTGGGTTGATAGCCACACGTTGACAACGTTGTCAAGAAGCAAACCTTCGGGGGATCGAAGGGATGGTGTGGGGATGCGACGGTGGTTAGCGGCCGTATCGATCACGATGGTCAGCGTGCTGGGTCTGACTGCCTGCGGAGGCGACGGCGGCGGACAGGCATCGCAATCACCCGCGGCGGACAGCGGCGGGAAGCAGCAGGTTGAGGTCTTCTCCTGGTGGACGGGACCGGGTGAGGCCGACGGCCTGCAGGCGATGAAGAAGATCTTCGAGGAGAAGAACCCGGACTACTCCTTCTTCGACGCCGCGGTGGCGGGCGGCTCCGGTGACAAGGCCAAGGCGCTGCTGCAGTCGAAGCTCCAGGCGAACACCCCGCCCGACACGTTCCAGGGCCACGCGGGCGCCGAGCTGCAGGGCTACATCAAGGCGGGCAACCTGGAGGACCTGACCCCGCTCTACGACGAGCTGAAGCTGAAGGACGTCTTCCCCGAGCAGCTCATCGAGCAGATCAGCGTCGACGGCAAGATCTACTCCGTGCCGGTGAACATCCACCGCTCCAACGTCCTGTGGTACAACCCGGGCGTGCTCAAGGAGGCCGGGGTCTCGGGTGCGCCCAAGACGATCGAGGAGTTCATCGCGGCGCTGGAGAAGGTCAAGGGCACCGGCAAGATCCCGCTGTCCATCGGCTCCGAGTGGACGGTCACCCACCTGCTGGAGAGCGTGCTGCTCGGCACGCTGGGCGCCGACAACTACAACGCGCTGTTCAAGCCGGGCGCCGACTGGAACAGCGCGCAGGTGACGACCGCCCTGGAGAACTTCGCCAAGATCATGGAGTACGCGGGCGACCCGCAGGACGACTGGCAGCCGGCGGCCAAGCAGGTGGCCGACGGCGAAGCGGCGTTCAACATCATGGGCGACTGGGCGTACGGCTACTTCCACAACCCGCCGGAGGGCGGCCTCGGCAAGACGTCGAAGACGGACTTCGACTGGGCGCCGTCGCCCGGCACCGAGGGCACCTACCTGTGGCTGTCCGACAGCTTCACGCTGCCCAAGGGCGCGAAGAACCGCGACGGGGCGCTTGCCTGGCTGAAGGTGGCCGCCAGTAAGGAGGGCCAGGACGCCTTCAACCCGAAGAAGGGCTCCATCCCCGCCCGTAAGGACGCCGACCAGTCGCTCTACACCGACTACCTGGCGGACGCGCTGAAGGACTGGCAGAGCAACAAGCTCGCCGGCTCCATCCAGCACGGTGTGGCGGTGAACCAGCCCTGGCTGGCCGCGATCAACGAGGCGGTCGGCCTGTTCATCGGCACCAAGGACGTCAAGGCGCTGCAGCAGGCCCTGGCCGACGCGGCCGCGGCCAACGCGCAGTGACGCTCCTGGTGCATCGCTCGACAACAGCCGCTCGATAAACGGCACAGGCGCGGCGGGCCCGGCTTGCGGGCCCGCCGCCCCCGTGGGAGGTCATGCTTGTGAGGCGGGCACGCTCGTGGCTGCCCGGGCTGCTCCTCGTGACACCGTCGATCATCCTGATCGCTGTCTTCGTGTACGGCATGCTGGGCTGGAACTTCCGCCTGGCGATGACCGACCAGCACGACGAGGTGTCCGAGGGCGAGTTCGTGGAGCTGCAGAACTTCGTGGACATCTGGGACCAGTCCCGGTGGCACCTGTCCGTGAACCACGCGATCATGTTCACGGTCGTCTTCGTGCTGGGAGCGCTGCTGCTCGGGTGGCTCCTGGCGTTCCTGATGGAGAAGGGGATCAGGGGCGAGGGCACGTTCCGCGCGATCTACCTGTTCCCGATGGCCATCTCGTTCGTCGCGACCGGCATCGTGTGGCGGTGGCTGATGAACTCCGGCACGGGGGAGCGGGCGGTCGGTCTGAACCGGCTGTTCGACTGGCTGGGGCTGCCGCAGTGGCAGTGGTTCCGTGACCCCGACTGGGGGATGGCCGCGATGGCACTGCCAGCGATATGGCAGATGTCCGGATATGTCATGGCACTTTTCCTGGCGGGGTTCCGCGGCGTCCCCGAGGAGCTGCGCGAGGCCGCCCGGGTGGACGGCTGCAACGAGTGGGGCGTCTACCGGCACGTGGTGCTGCCCATGCTCCGGCCGGTCACGCTGTCTGCGCTGATCATCCTCGGCCACATCTCGCTCAAGGTCTTCGACCTGATCGTCGCGGTGTCCGGCAAGCAGATCATCACCGACGTGCCCGCGGTCTTCATGTGGGTGGCGGTGTTCGACTCGCACGACCCGGCCAAGGGCGCCACGATCGCGTCCTACATCGTGCTCAGCGTGGCGATCTTCGTGATCCCGTACCTGATCTGGTCGGTGCGTAAGGAGAGGCAGGAGAGGCGGTCATGACGGCGGTGGCCGGGCGCAGGGCGGCGGGCTTTCAGTACGTGCGGCTCGCCGTGCTCATCCTGTTCGTCCTGATCTTCCTCATCCCGATCTACGTGCTGCTGGTCACCAGCTTCAAGCCGCTCACCGAGGCCGACCCGGGGCAGGCGTGGAACCTGCCCCAGACGTGGACGACCGAGGCATGGAGGGTGGCCTGGGAGAAGCTCGCGCCGGGCCTGTGGAACAGCGTGCTGCTCGCGGTGCCGGGCTCGCTGCTGTCGTGCGCGCTCGGCTCCATGAACGGCTACGTGCTGTCCAAGTGGCGCTTCCCCGGGGCCGACGTGCTGTTCACGCTCTTTCTGTTCGGGATGTTCATCCCGTACCAGGGCGTGATGATCCCGCTCGTGCAGCTCCTCGTCGGGCTGAACGACCTCACCGGGCTGGACGGCGTCTTCTACGGCGGCATCCCCGGCCTGGTGCTCGCGCACGTCGTGTACGGCATCCCGATCTGCACGCTGATCTTCCGCAACTACTATGTGACGATCCCCGACGAGCTGATCGAGGCGTCGCGGGTGGACGGGGCGGGCATGCTCCGCGCGTACTGGTCGGTCGTCCTGCCGGTGTCGGGCAGGCCATCGCCGTGGTGATCATCTGGCAGTTCACCTCGATGTGGAACGACTTCCTGTTCGCGGTGTTCCTCACCGGGCCGACGAGCTGGCCCACGACCGTGATGCTGAACAACATCGCGGGTGCGCAGGCCACCCCGTACAGCCAGCAGATGGCCGCCGCCATCCTGGCGTCGATCCCGACGATGCTGATCTACGTGCTGCTCGGCCGGTTCTTCATGCGCGGGCTCATGGCGGGCGCGCTCAAGGGCTGACACGGGCCTGCCCGGGCCGGATCCGGGTGACTCAGGTCGGCCCGGCTCAGCCCGGGGCGGCTCGGGTCAGCTCGGGTCAGCTCGGGTTGGCGAGGTGGGCGATGGGCTCGCCGCGTACGTAGCGGGCCACGTCGGCGGCCACGATCGCCGCCGCCTTCTTCGCCGTCTCCTTGCTGGCCCCGGCCAGGTGCGGGGTCATCACCAGGTTCGGCGTCGTGAGCAGGCGCGACCCCGGCGGGATCGGCTCGTCGGGGAAGACGTCGCACGCGGCGCCGAACAGGTGGCCGGACTCGAGCGCGTCGCACAGCGCGTCGTAGTCGAGCAGCGCGCCCCGCGCGCAGTTGACCAGCACCGAGCCCTTCGGCATGGCGGCGATCTCGGCCGCGCCGATCATCCCGGCGGTCTCGGGGGTGGCGCGGGCGTGCAGGGAGACGAACAGCGAGCGTTCCAGCAGCTCGCGCAGGCCGACGTTGCCGGGCGCGGCCACGTACGGGTCGTGCACCAGCACGTTCGCGCCGAACCCTTCGAGCATGCGGGCCACCCGGCTGCCGATCGCGCCGTAGCCGATCAGGCCGACCGTGTTGCCGTCGAGCTCGGGCCCGACCTGGTCGTAGGAGTAGTAGTCGCTGCGCCACGCGCCGCCCTTCAGCTCCGTGTGGGTCTGCGGGATGCGGCGGGTGGCGGCGAGCAGCATCGCCAGGGTGTGCTCGGCGGTGGCCACCGCGTTGCGGCCGGGTGCGAACGTCACCTTCACCCCGGCCTCGGTGGCCGCCTTGAGGTTGGCGTTCACCGGACCGCCCCGGCTCACGCAGAACAGCCGCAGGCCGGGCGAGGCGTCCAGCACGCGCTTGGTGAGCGGCGCCATCTGGGTGACGCACACCTCGACGCCGCGCAGCGCCTCGATCAGCTCGTCCTCCACGTCGGACGCCTCGTCCACCTCGCCCACCGGGCCGAACGGCACGACCGGCCAGGGCAGCGTCAGCTCGCGGACGTCCAGCTCACCGGGCACGGCGCTCTTCAGCGCGTCGATGAGCAGGTCGTTCCTGACGAAATGGTCGCCTGCGGCGAGGACTTTGAGTGTCAACGAACGGCTCCAATCGGGGAGTTGTACTGCAGCAGCGCCACCCGTCCCGTGCCGGCCTCGTCCAGGCGCAGCTCGGTCAGGGCGCAGTTGTCCAGCCGGGGAACAGCCGGCGGTACTCGCCGAGCGGCAGCCCGAGCAGCCGGCACAGGGAGAGCCTGATGGCGGTGGTGTGCGCGACGACCAGCACGCGGCCGCCCGCGTGGGCGGCGGCGATGTCGCCGAGCGCGGCGACGAACCGCTCGGCGGCGGCGTACGGGTCCTCGCCGCCCGGCAGCGGATGCGCGGCGGGGTCGGCCTCGAACGCGGCCCTGGCCTCGGGGAAGCGGGCCTTCATCTCGGCCGACGTGAGGCCCTCGCCCTGGCCGAAGTCCAGCTCGCGCAGCCGGGCGTCGGTGCGCACGGAGAGCCCGGCCCTGGCCGCGGCGGTCTCTGCGGTGATCACCGCCCGGCTCAGCGTGGACGCCCACACGGCCGCGAGCCCCGCTCCCGCCGCCCAGGAGGCCAGCTCGGCGGCCTGCTCGTGGCCGCGCGGCGTCAGCTCGATGTCGCTGATCCCGGCGTAGCGGTTCTCGGCGTGCCAGACGGTCTCGCCGTGGCGGACGAGCACGAGGTCGGTCATCGGGCGGTCCTCTCGCGGGCGTGTGCGGCGGCCCGGCCGTCGAGCCAGCCGCGTTCTTCCAGCTCGGCCACGAACCGCAGGTACGGCTCGCGCACGCCGGTGTCCACGGGCTCGACGACGGCGCTGGTCCTGATCATCGCGTCGGGGTCGCCGCCGGCCAGGACGGCCATGCCCAGCGCGGGCTCGGCGTTCTCACGCAGCGTCACCGGGCGTTCGAGCACGTCGGCGCGGAGCCGCGTCCAGTACGCGCTCCTGGTGGCCCCGCCGGTGAGGATGATCTCGCCGTCCACGGGCGCGCCGAGCAGGTCGAGATAGTCGAAGCAGAGCCGTTCGACGAAGGCCGCGCCGAGCAGGATGGCGGCGTAGCGCTCCACGTCGTCGGCCGGCTCGCCGAGCGTGAAGCCCTCGGCGCCGGGCGCGGCGAACGGGAACCGCTCGCCCCGCGAGACCAGCGGGTACGTGACGGCGGGCGGCAGGCGGCGGCCGTAGCGCTCGGCGGCCTGCCGGCTGAGCGCGTCGAGGTCGGCGCCGGGCAGGTCGCGGGAGAGCACGCCCGCGCCCGTGCTGGACGCGCCGCCGGGCAGCCAGGAGCCGTCGGGGGCGCGGTGGGAGTAGACCACGCCGAGCGGGTCGTGGATCAGCTCCTTGGTGACGCCCTTGAGCACCAGCGTCGTGCCGAGCACCGAGTTCCAGCTTCCCGGACGCCGGGCGCCCGCGCCGAGCTGGGCGGCGCAGCCGTCGGTGGTGCCGGCGATCACCGGGGTGCCCTCGGGCAGGCCGGTCTCCTCGGCCGCCGCCGCGCACACCGTGCCGAGGCGGGCGCCTGGGCGTACGACGCGGGGCAGCGTGCCCTCGGGCACCCCCAGCGCGTCGAACACCTCCTCCGGCCAGCGCTCCTCGATCAGGTCCACGCCGGTCTTGAGCGCGTTGCTCAGGTCGGTGGCCACGTCGTGCCCCACCAGGCGGCGGTTGACGAAGTCGCTCTGGTGCGCGGCGCGGGCTCCTCGCGGGGCGTCCCGCAGCAGCCACAGCAGCTTCGGCAGCGCCCAGTTGGGCTGCATGCGGCGGTAGCCGAGGCGCTCCCACACCGCCGCGCCCGCCTCGTTGGCGCGGGTGGCGTCGGCGCGGCGGTCGTCGTACATGAGGGCGGGCGTCAGCGCCCGGCCGCCCGCGTCGGTGAGCAGGATCGTGCCCGAGGTGGCGTCCACGGCCACGCCCTCGACCCGCTCACCGCCGGGCACGCCGCGCAGCGCCTCGCGGGTGGCCGTGGCCAGCTCCCGCCACCACTGCTCGGGGTCCTGCTCGTGCCGGGGGCCGTCGCGGTGGCTGGTCAGCGGGCGGCTGCCGGTGCCCAGCACCCGTCCGTCCGCGGCCACGGCGAGCGCGCGTACGCTCTGCGTCCCGAGGTCGATGCCCACCCACACGCTCATGAACGGCTCCTCAGCTCGGCGAGCAGCGGCCAGGTGCCGGCGGCGCCGCCGCGCAGGGTCAGAAAGTCGGCGAAGAGGTCGTCGTAGAAGGCCCGGCGGGCGGGGTCGGGCTCGACGGGCTCGCGCAGCCGTACGTGCCGGGCCGCCGCCTCGGCGACGGACGGCGCCGCGCCGGTGGCGGCCAGCCCCACCAGGGCCGCGCCCCGCGCGCCCACCTCGCTGTCGGCGGAGCGGTGCACGGGCAGCCCGGTGACGTCGGCGATGAGCCGCAGCCAGACCGCGCTGTTGGCGCCGCCGCCGCACACCCGCAGCTCGGTCGGGGCCGCTCCGGTCGCCTCCAGGCAGTCGCGGATCACCATCGTCAGCCCTTCGAGCACGGCTCTGGCGACGTGCTCGCGGCCGTGCTCGAACGACATGCCGTGCAGCGACCCCCTGGCCTGCGGGTCGGAGAACGGCGCGCGCTCACCGGCCGGCGACAGGTAGGGCAGGAACGCGAGCCCCCGGGCGCCCGGTTCGCTGGTCGCGGCCAGCTCGCCCAGCTCGGCGGGGGCCGACAGCCCCAGCAGGCGGCACGTCCACTGCACGACCTCGGTGCCGGCGAAGGTGGGGAAGGCCCGCAGGTAGCCGCCGGGCAGCGCGATGGTGATGCCGGTCGGCGGGCCGTCGAGGTCGGGGGATGCGGCGATGACCTCGGTGCACAGCGTGGTGCCGAGGATGCCGCACGCCTGTCCCGGGCTGACCGCGCCGGAGCCCAGCGCGGTGGCGGCGATGTCGTACGGGGCCATCACCACCGGCGTTCCCGCCGCAAGGCCCAGCGTCTCGGCGGCCCGCGCGGTGAGCCCGGCGACCGGGCACGGCCGGATCGGCGGCAGCAGCCGCTCGGCCCACTCCAGGCCGAACAGGGCGAGCAGTTCGGGGGAGTACGCCCGCTCGGTCAGGTCCATGAACGGCGCCGAGGCGTCGGACTCGTCGGCCGCGATCTCCCCGGTCATCCGGGAGTAGATCCAGCCGCCGCAGGTGAGCATGGCGCTGGACCGGTCGAGCCGGTCGGGGTCGTGGGCGCGCAGCCAGGTGAGGATGGCGTGCGGCAGCCCGGACGCGGCCGAGGAGCCGTTGCGCCGGAACGCCGTCTCGGCCAGTCCGTCGCGCGTCCACGCGGCGACGATGGCGGCGGCCCTGGCGTCGTTCCACAGGATGGCCGGGCCGGTGGGCTCGCCGGCCGCGTCCACCAGCCAGCAGCCGTCGCCCTGGGCGGTGACCGCCACCAGCTCGGCGCCGCCGGTCCTGGCCGCGACCTCGCGCACGGTCTCGGCCACCGCGTCCCACACGGCGTGCATGTCCTGCTCGGTGTGGCCGGGTGCGGGCCTGGTGACGACGGTCTCGCGCCGGGCGACGGCCGTCTCCAGGCCGGACTCGTCGTAGCCGACGGCCTTGATGACGGTGGTGCCGGCGTCCACGCAGATGATCGCCATCATGCCCTTCCATGTGAGGTCCTGGACCGGCGCGAGATCGAGTCGACGATCTCAAGACAGGGGCTGCCCGCGCACGGGCGGACACCCCTGGGTGTCCATCACGGTAGCGCGCAGTCAGAAACTTTGTCCAGCACAGATGTTCAGCGCTGGCGGTGTGAGGATCAGAGCGGTGTGAGGATCAGAGCGGTGTGAGGATCAGAGCGGTGTGAGGATCAGAGCTGGTGAGCCGCCGCCACCAGGCCCTCGGCCGTGGGCGTGTCCGTGACGAGCTGGTTGAAGTAGCCGCCCCGCGCGCCGGCCATGATCGAGAGCACCTTCTCGGCGCCCACCGCGACCGCGATCGAGCACGGGATGCGCCGCAACTGCTCCTGCTTGGCGGCGACCAGCCGCTCGCCGCCCGGGTACGTCACCGGCTCGCCGTCGCGGTCGTAGATCCGCATGCACACGTCGCCCACCGCCTGGCGCAGGCTCTCGGCGTCGCGCGGCATGAGCGAGGGCACCGTCTGCCGCATCAGCGGCGGGGAACCGACGCCCACCAGCGCGCACTTGGCCCGCTCCCACAGGTCCATCACCCGGCGCACCGACGGCTCGTGCTGCAGCGAGTAGAACAGCTCGGGTCCGGGCAGCGCCGGCGCATAGAGGTAGGCGGGCACGCCGCCGACGCGTTCTGCCAGGATGCGGGTGGTCTCGTTGGTCTGGAACCAGGGCTGCGGCTCCTCCTGGCCGCCCACCGCCGGGGCGATGGTGACGCCGGGGTAGCGGCCGAGGTCCTCGCGGGCGCACTCGTAGACCGTGGTGCCGGAGGAGACCAGCACGACGTCGCCCGGCTCCAGCCCGGCCCCGGCCAGCGCGCGGGCCACGCCGGGGGCCAGCCAGGGGCCGAGCGCCGGGCCGCTGACCTTCGGCACCAGGTGGACGCGGTCGAGGCCGAGCAGCTCGGCCACCTCGGCGGCCAGCGGGCCGTCGCCGAGCGAGGCCGGGCGGTGCACCCTGATCTCGACGATGCCCTGCCTGCGCGCCTCGGTGAGCAGCCGGCTCACGGTGGCCCTGCTGACGCCGAGCCGCTTGGCGATGTCGCCCTGGGTGGCGTCCTCCAGGTAATACTGCTGGGCCGCGGTGTACATCAGCTCCTGGGGAAACCTGGCCTGCGCCTCGGGTGCGACGTCGGCGGCATTCATGCGCGCGCTCCTGAATGGACTGTGAACAGATTTTCAGAACTGATGCGCAACCCACTATAGCCACGTGCCCTTCGCGCGTGCCGGAGGAAAGGTCAGGCCCCGATCAGGGCGTCGCCGAGCGGGGTGCGCGCGTACACGACGCTGCGGCCGGTGCGGGTGCCGGCGATCAGGCCCGCGCCGCGCAGCGCCGCCACGTGCTCGCCGGCCGTGCCCACGCTCTGCCCGAGCAGCGCGGCGAGCTGCGTGGTCGTCGCCGGCTCCGCCAGCTCGGCGAGGATGCGGGCCCGGCTGCGGCCGATCAGCGCCGCCAGCCTCTCGGGTGCGGGCCGCGCCTGCCCGTACGCGGCGATGCCCCTGGCCGGGTAGACCAGCGCGTACGGCCAATCCTCCTCCAGGTACGCGCCCACGCTGTCCATGAACGCCGACGGCAGGAACAGCAGCCCCCTGCCGCCCAGCCGCCGCTCCTGCCCGTGCATGCTGCGCAGCTTCACCTCGATCCGCCCGCCGCGCCAGCGCACCTGCGGGCTCAGGTCGTCGAGCGCCGCCTGCCAGCCGTACGCCGCCAGCCGCCCCGCCCGGTAGGCCACGTCCCGCTGCAGCACCGCGCGCAGCCGCGGCCAGTCGTGGACCAGGATCTCCGTCCACAGCGCCTCGTACGCCCGCGCGACCAGCGTCACCACGTCGGGGCCCAGCAGCAGCTCCCGCACCCAGCCCGGCACCGGGGGCCGCTCGGCCAGCACCTGCTCGATCTCCGCGTGCGCCCGTGACACCGGCGTGGCCCGCACGGCGGCGATCTCCGCCTCGAACGGCACGTCCACGGCCGTCGGCGGCGGCGCGACGAAGTCGACGTTCGAGCCCGGGTTGCCGGTGATCGCCATGGCGGCCCGCAGCGCCGGCAGCTCTTCCTCAAGCCGCCGGTACGTCTCGCGCCACCGCGCCGCCCACGGCTCGTGCGCGCCCGCCCGGTAGCGGCCCGCCAGCACCCATTGGGCGTGCATGGTCTCGATCAGCGGCGAGATGGCGAACCTGCTGGCCATCACGTCCTGCGGCACCACCTCGATCGTCACCACCTTTCGGTTATATCCGAAAAAGTCGCCCCACCTTCGGGGCGGGCCCGAGCATCGGGAACCGTGAAAAGCGCGACGTTCGGCGAGGTCTTCGCCGTCAAGGAGTTCCGCGTCCTGTTCGGCAGCTTCGCCCTGATGATCGGCGGCGATGTGATCAGGATGCTGGCGCTGTCCGTGCTCGTCTACGCGCGGACCGGCTCCGCAGGGCTGTCGGCGGCGGCGTACATGGCCGGGTGGCTGCCGTACATCGCAGGCGGGCTGCTTCTGATCTCGCTGGCCGACCGGCTGCCGCCGCGGGCGCTGATGATCGCGGGGGAGCTGGTCAGGGCCGTCACCTGCCTGCTGCTCGCCTACGCCGGGCTGCCGGTGTGGGCGATGCTGGCGCTGGTGCTGGCCACGGGGCTGTTCTCGCCCGTCTTCTTCGCGGCGCGGGCGGCGATGCTTCCCGAGGTGCTGCCCGGCGACGCGTTCGTGCTCGGGCGCTCGCTGCTCAACATGGCGTCGGCGAGCGCGCAGGTCGCCGGGCTGGCGGCGGGCGGAGCGGTCCTCGCCGTCGTCGGTCCCTCAGGGGCGCTCGCGATCACCGCCGTGCTGTCGGCGGTGGCGGCCGTGGTGCTGCGGCTCGGGCTGCCGTACACCGCGGCGCGGGGGAACGGCGGGCCCGGCGCGATACGCCAGACGCTGCGGGTCAACCGGCGGCTCATCGCCGACGGGCGCGTACGCGGGCTGCTGCTCGCCATGTGGCTGCCATGCGTGTGCCTGGCGGGGGCCGAGGCCATGGTGGTGCCGTACCTCGGCGGGCAGGGGCAGGCCGGGATGGTGCTCGCGGCGGCGGCCGTCGGCATGGCGGCGGGGGAGTTCGCCGTGGGGCGCTTCGCGGCGCCCGCGCTGCGCGAGCGGCTGTCGTTCCCGCTGGCGCTGCTGCTCGGCGTGCCGTGGACGGCCTTCGCGCTCGGGCCCGGCATCGGGTGGGCGGCGGTGCTCGCGGCGCTCGGCGCCGCAGGGCTGTCGTACCAGCTCGGGCTGCAGCGGCGGTTCGTGGACGCGGTGCCCGAGGAGGTGCGCGGGCAGGCGTTCGGGCTGCAGTCGGCCGGGCTGATGACGGGGCAGGCGGCCGGCGCGGCGCTGATCGGCGCGCTCGGCGAGGTGATCGCGCCGGGGTACGCCATGGCCGCGTCCGGGCTGGCCGGGGTGGTGGTCGCGGTGGCGCTGGCGGGCGTGCTGCGCTCACCGGCCGTCCGCGTCCCCGCCTGAGCCCGCGGTCCCCGCCCGCACACGCGTCCTTGTGTGAACGCGCCCGGTCCGTGGCGTCGGGGGACGCGCGTCGGGAGCCGGCCAGGGGCGGCTCGCCCTCAGAAGCCGGTCGGGGGCAGCTCGCCCGAGCCGCGCACGATGAGGCGTACCGGCAGCTCCACGTGCTCCGAACGGCCGGTGTCGCCGCCCAGGCGGCGGAAGAGCAGCTCGGCCGAGACCCGCCCCATCCACGCCGGATCCTGCGCCACCACCGTCACCCCCGGGTCGAGCAGGTCGGCCAGCTCGAAGTCGTCGAACCCGACCAGCGCGATCCGCCGCCTCTCCAGCGCCCGCAGCGTCGTCACGGTGTAGCGGCCGTTGCCGGTGAACAGCGCCGTCGGCGGGTCGTCGAGGGCGAGCATCCGCTCCAGGTCCGTACGGATCGTCTCCAGCGACGGCGGCCGCATGGCCACCAGCCGCTCGTCGTACAGGCCGCCCAGCTCGTCCCGGTAGCCGCGCAGCCGCTCGGCTGCGGTGAAGATGGCCGGGTCGTCGCCGAGGAAGGCGATCCTGCGGTGCCCGTGCGCCATCAGATGGCGTACCGCCAGCCGCGCACCGCCCGCGTTGTCGGCCAGCACGGTGTCCACGTCGAGCCCCGCGCCCGGCGGCCGGTCGGCGAAGACCACCGGCGTCCCCGCCTCCAGCTCGGGCCGCAGATAGGTGTGGTCGTCACCGGCCGGCACCACGATCAGCCCGTCCACGCGCCGCGCGCAGAACGTCTCGACCAGCTCCCGCTCCCTGCCGGGCTCCTCACCGGACGAGCCGCTCAGCAGCAGGCAGCCGTGCTCGATCACGACGTCCTCGACCGCCCGGCTCAGCCCCGAGTAGAACGGGTCCGCCACGTCCTCGATGACCAGCCCGATCGTGGCGGTCCTGCCCCTGCGCAGCACGCGCGCGCTCTCGTTGCGGCTGTAGCCGAGCCGCTCGATGGCCGCGCGCACGCGCTCGGCGGTGGCCGGGTGGACGCCGGGCTCGCCGTTCACGACGCGCGAGACGGTCTTGAGCGCGACGCCGGCCGCCGAGGCGACGTCCTTCATCGTCGGTCTCACGCCTGGATCATTTCCTACTCGGGAGGGGCGGACAACGTTGTCAAGCGGTTGTGCCAGAGTGGTCGTCTATGTCGTTGAGATCCGCCGTGCTCGTGGCCGGGTTCGCCCTGGCCGCGCTCAACCTCCGCCCGGCCATCGCGGGCGTCTCCCCGCTGCTCGACGAGATCATGGGCGACGTGGGCCTGAGCCCCGCGGGCGGCGGCGCGATCACCACCGTCATGGTCGTCTGCCTGGGCGTGTTCGGGCCGGTCACGCCGCTGCTCGCGCGCCGCATCGGGCTCGACCGCACGCTGCTCGCCGGCCTGCTCGTCATCGCCGCGGGCGTCGCCGTACGCGGGCTCGACGGCGCGCCGCTGCTCTACATCGGCTCCGCCCTGGCCGCCACCGCCATCGCGGTCATGAACGTCTCCATGCCCGGCGTCGTCAAGCAGCACTTCCCCACCCGCGTCAACCTCATGACCGGCGTCTACGTCTCGGCCGTGGTCGCCGGTGCCGCGCTCGCCTCCGCGCTGGTGGTCCCCGTCGAGCACGCCACCGGCGCCGGCTGGCGCGGCGTCACGGCGCTGCTCGCCGTGCCCGCGCTGCTCGCGGCACTGCTCTGGCTGCCGCAGGCGTTGCGCGGCAGGCCGCAGGTGGGCTCCGACGGCCCGCGCCCGTTCGGCGCCGTGCTGCGCAGCCGCGTCACCTGGTACGTCACCGCGCTGATGGGGCTGCAATCGCTCACCTTCTACGTCATGCTGGCCTGGCTCCCCACCATCTTCCTGGAAGCGGGGCTGCCCGCCGACCAGGCCGGCTACCTGCTCAGCCTGACCAACGCGGTGCAGGTCGGCACCTCGCTCGCGGTGCCCGTGCTGGCCGGGCGGCGCGCCTCGCAGGTGCCGTACGTGGTGGGCGCGTGCGTGCTGACCGTGCTCGGCTACCTCGGCATGCTGCTCGCCCCCACGACGCTGCCGTGGGTGTGGATGATCGTGCTGGGCATCGGCCAGGGCGCCTCGTTCGCGCTGGCGCTGCTGATCATCGCGCTGCGTCCCGCCGACCCTGCGGCCGTGACCGCGCTGTCCGCGGTCGCCCAGTCCGTCGGCTACGTCGTCGCGGCGCTCGGCCCGATGCTGTTCGGCTACCTCAGGGAGATCTCCGGCGGCTGGACGGTGCCGCTTTCGGCCGGACTCGGCGTACTGGTGGTGCAGCTCGTGGCCGGATGGCTGGCCGGTCGCCCTGCTACGTTGGAGGGAGCCCGACGATGATCGAAGGGGAGTCCCGCGTGCTGACCGACACGCTCCGGCGGCTGGCGGACGAGCGCGGCGGGGTGCTCGGAGTGGTGCCCGGCCTCGTCATCGACCCTGACGGCTCCTGGACCCCGGTCACCGAGCTGGTGCGGGAGCCGTACACGCTGCTGACCGAGCTGGTGGACGAGACGGCCGCGCGCTGGAACGCCCCGAGGCACGTCGGCGCGGCGCTGTTCTGGAAGACCTACGGCTATTGGCACGCGCTGCCGCTGGCGCTCGGGTGGGCGCTCGGCGGGCGGGTGCCGATCATGCCGTTCGACGCCACGTACTTCCAGGTCTCGCCCGCCGGGGTGACGCTGGCCGCCTCCCGCGTGCGCTGGGACACCGGCGTCGGCGCCATCCGCGAAGCGCTGGAGGAGTCGCAGCGCCCGCTGGTCGAGGCGATCAACGCGCTGACCAAGGTGGGCGAGCGCACGCTGTGGGGCTCCACGGCGGAGGCGTTCGCCCACCCGCTGACCACGATCGTGCCCGGCGACTACATGGAGCTGCTGCGCTTGATCGGGCCGCCGCTCGACGGGCTGATCGAGCCCGCCGGCGACGGCTACTTCCGCAGGACCTGCTGCCTGTGGATCACCCTGCCGGACGTGGAGCCCTGCGGAAGCTGCTGCGTGCTCAGGCCCGCCGCGCGGGCGCGTGCGGCCTCAGGCGACTGACCCGACCGGCTGCGCCTCGGGCACGGCCTCCTGCCCGGTGATCGGCTCCGGGACCGGCTCGTCGATGGGACGCAGCTCGTCGGCGTAGCTCACCGAGACGCGGCGCATGACGCCCGTGCCGTCGATGGAGTACTGGCCGAGCCGCCACAGCGGCGGCGAGTACGCGTGGATGGACACGCTCTGGTCCACTGCGCCCGTCAGCCGGTGGATGTGGTCGGGACCGAACGAGAACGACTGACCCTCCGTCACCACCGTCTCCAGGTGCTCGCCGCCGATGCGCGGGTTGCACTCGCGCAGCGCGCCCTGCACCACGCGCACCGCCCCCGAGGAGATGTCGTGGTCGTGCCAGCCCGTGTCGTCCTCCGGACGCCAGCACAGCAGCCAGACGTCCACGTACGCGTCGCGGTAGAGGGAGGCGTAGTGCCGCCCGCCGTCGGCGGGGAAGTCCACCTGGTCGCGCCACTCCTCCGGATGGGCGGCCAGCTCGTCCACCAGGTCGCGCAGCTCGCGCCGGTCGAGAGTGCGCTCGGGGAGCCTGGAGCAGGTGCCCCCGTCCTGGATCTGGTCAGTGCTCACGTACGAGTCTCCTTTCTGTTCAGCAGACGACGGGGGTTGACCACCCGGATGGCGTGGCCTGCGGCCGCGCCGAGCCCGGGATCGGGTGCGGTGGCGTAGGGGGCGTCGGATCCGTTGACCACGACGTCGATGCCGAGCTCGCGGACGATCGCGTCGATCGCGCGCGGGCCGTAGGAGGAGGTCTCCACGAAGAAGTCGCGGTCCACCAGGCCGCGCCCGCCGCCGCCCCTGGTGATGAGGCGTTCGGAGTGCAGCGGCGCGAGGCCGGCGAGCAGCGCGAAGCAGACCCGCAGCCGGGGATGCCTGGGCCGGACGACGGCGTGGAAGTAGTGCCATGCCTGGTGCATCTGCTGGACGTACGGCACCAGCGCGGGCCACCAGGGCGGCGTGCCCGGGGTCAGCGCGGCCGGCCCCGGATGCACGAACAGCGGCAGGTTCCTGCCGGTCAGGACTTCGAGGATCCGGTCGTCGGGGACGGCCGTGGCGGGGATCTGCAGGCCCGCGAAGCCGCGGTCGAGATCCTTGGCCAGGCGCTCGGGGTCGATGTCGCTGTGGCAGGTGGCCGCCCACGCGCCGTACGGCTCGCCCAGCGCGAGCGCGCCGTCGTGGTAGGCGTCGATCAGCGGCCAGGCGTCCTCGGGCGGCAGGAACTCGATGCCGAGCGGGCTCGACAGCGACACCAGCGCGAGCTCCAGGCCGGTCGTGTCGCGCCCTTCGTGATCGGCGGGGTTCACCTCGTACGGCGGCTCGCCGTCGAGGATCAGCGTCCAGCCGTCGAGGTACGGCGGGCGGGTTCTGGTGCGCAGCGCATCGACGAATCCGGGCGTCCACAAGTGCTGGTGCACGTCGATCGTCATGCCGTCACTCCCTCCTTCCCCGCCATTTCCTACTCACAATACATGTAAACCGGTCTGCCTGCGCAAGGGTCAGAGTGAACCGTTTCAGTGATACGGTTCAGTGAAACGCTTCACGAAGGTCATGTCAACGGGCGTTTCTTACGTAAAAGCGACAAGCTCTCACGGGAAAGCGGCTCTCGCCGGTCCCACGCAATAGGCTGGCTGAATGCCTCGGAAGAGAGCCACGATCCGTGAGGTGGCGCGGGCCACGGGCCTGTCGCCGGCGGCCGTCTCCTACGCACTGCGCGGCCTTCAGGTGTCGGAGGAGACCATGGAGCGGGTCCGCGCCGCCGCCGCCGAGCTCGGCTACGAGGCCGACCCCATCGCCAGGGCACTCGCCAGCGGCCGCACCGGCATGATCGGCCTGCTGTGCGGCTCGCTCGAAGACCTGTGGCAGCAGTCGCTCGCCGTCGGCATCAGCAGGGGCCTGCGGGAGAAGGACCGCTACGCCCTCATCCTCGACGCGGTCGGCGACCCGGCCCGCGAGCGCGCCCTGGCCCAGCAGCTCCGCGACCAGCGCGTCGACGGCATGATCGTGCAGCCCATCGATCCCGCCGCCGCGTTCTGGCCCGAGCTGTGCGAGTCGGTGCCGGTGGTGGCGATCGGCGACTCCATCACCGGTACGGCCGGTGAGGTCGTCTTCGACAACCGGCGCGGCGTCACGCTCGCCCTGGAGCACCTCCACGCGCTCGGCCACCGCCGCATCGCCGTGCTCACGCCCACCCGGCCGAGCACCCCCGACCGGCCCGCCGACGTCCACGTCTCGGCCGAGGCCGAGCGCCTGCGGCTCGACATCGAGCTGACCACCGCGCCCCACGACCTGGCCGGCGCCACCGCGACCGCCCTGCGGGTGCTGTCGGGCGAGCAGCCGAGCGCGGTGTTCTGCTTCAGCGACTCGATCGCGTACGGCGTCTACGCGGCGGCGGCCGAGCTGGGCCTGTCGATCCCCGGCGACGTGTCCGTCATGGGCTACGACGACCATCCGATGTCGGGGCTGCTCAGCCCGGGGCTCACCACGGTCGACTGGGACATCGACGGCATCGTCAGGGCCGCCGTGCGGCTCATCGCGGCGGCGGCCGACGGCGGGGCGCGCAGGCGGCGGGTCGTGCAGAAGCCGACGCTGCGCGAACGCGGCTCGGTGGCCCGCCGCTCCGGGGCCTGACGGAGCTACGCGCGGGGCGGTCATGTCGCCGGGGCGGCCCGGCGCGGCTGGCGGGGTTCGCGCGGTGGTCAGCCCGGCATGGTGCGGTGGGGCTGGTGCGGTGGTCAGGCTGGGGCGTGGTTGCGGTGGGGCTGGTGCGGGGTGGTCGCCGGGAGCGGCTTCAGTTCGGGAGGGCGCGGGTGAGGGCATGGCGCGACTCCTCAAGGTCGGCCGTGAGCGGGCGGTCGGGCGCGGGGGCGTCGAGCGCGCGGGCCGCCGCCGTACGCTCGCAGGCCAGCACGATCTCCAGCGGCTCCAGGCAGCGCAGCGTGTGGCGGGCCGCCTGGGTGGCGAAGCCGGCGTGGTCCTCCGCGCCCCGCGAGACCACCGCCGTGCCCGTGGTCACCGGCGCGGCGAGGTGGCGCAGCTCGGCGACCGCGTCCTGGGCGACGTACTCCAGGATCAGCATGCCGGACGCGCCGGGACGGTCGGCGAGGAAGGGCAGGCGGCCGGTGTAGGCCGGGTCCATGAGCGTGGCCAGGCGGGCGGCGCTGAGCTGCGCGGTCTGCACGAGCGCGGGCCGCAGCGCGTCCAGCGCCAGCGCCACGGGCGCCGAGTGGAAGTTGCCGTTGTGCCAGGCCAGGTCTTCGGCGAAGAGCGGGTTCTCGGCCGAGGCGTTGAGGTCGGTCTCGATCGCGGTGACCGCGCGGTCGAGCGCGTCCACGGCCGCGCCGTGCACCTGGGCGAAGGCGCGGAAGCCGTACGGGTCCTGAACGCGGGTGCTGGGCTCGTGCGCCACCAGGCCGCGCAGCGCCGCCGCCACCGCCGCCTGGCCGGGGTGCGGGCGCGCCTCGTGCACGACGGCGGCCAGCGGCTCGGCGGAGGCGTCCACGGCGGCGAACGACATGGCGGCCACCTCGATCGCGGCCTCCATGAGCCGGCGCAGCCGGTGCACCGCGATGGCGGCGTCGGCCAGCGTGGCCGCGCCCGAACTGATGAACGGCAGCGCGTCGCTGGAGGCGAGCGGGAAGCGCGGCTCGGGCGCCGCCACTCCTGGCTCGCGGTTCCAGGGCAGCTCGCCGAGCAGGCAGAGCGCCGTCGTGGACAGCGCGGTCAGATCGCCGGTGCCGATCGCCCCGTACGTGCGCAGCGGCGGCGTGAAACCGTGGTTGATCGCGTACGCGAGCGCCTCGCACACGCCCGGGTCGATGCCCGAGCCGCCCGCGAGGAGCTGGTTGAGCCGGACCACGAGCATCGCCCTGGCCCTGGCGGGTTCGACGGGCGGGCCCGCACCGCACGCGTGGCTGCGCAGCAGGTCGAGGCCGCCGCCCTCCAGGAGCACGTCCCGGTTCGCGCCGACTCCCGTGCTCCTGCCGTACACCGGGCGGCCGGTCAGCTCCTGGGCGGTGGCCCACGCGGCCCGGGCCCGATCGAGGGAGGCGATCGAGACCCGGGCCCCTTCACAGGCGGCCTCGTGCACTCGCGCGCACGTCAGGCCGGAACCGTCGAGCTCCATGGATGGTGCGTGTCTAGTCGCCGTCGGGGACGAACGCGCTGAGCAGCCAGCTCACCACGCTGATGATGATCGCGCCCCAGAAGGCGGCCGGGTAGAAGTTGTCCACATGGAAGGGGATGCCGAGCTCGCCCGCTATCCAACTCGTCAGCAGCAGCATCGCCGCGTTGATGACGAGCAGGAACAGGCCCAGCGTGAGCACGATGATGGCGCAGCCGAGCGCTTTCACGATCGGCTTGACGATGGCGTTGACGACACCGAAGATCAACGCCACGAGCACCAGGACACCCCAGTACTTGGCCGAGTTCGCGGGGGCGTCGACCTCAATGCCGTCGAGCAACTGGATGGCCACCCACAGCGCGACTGCCGCTGCGAGCGTTCTGATGATGAATCTCACGCTGGTTGATCCTCCCACTTGAGCTCAGTGGTCGATAGGGGCGCCGTCAGAACGATGCCCGCCGATCACTCTGCGTAGTCTCCGGTTATCGACGGACATCGGGGGGAAGAGGCGTGCAGGGGAGGAACCGACATGGACGCGAACGGGCTCGAGTCGTTGCCGGCCGCCGAGTTGCACGACCGGGCGGTGCGCTACGCCGTACGCCACGGGGACCTGGGGTTCCTATGGGAGTTGCTGAAAGTGATCCCGGCGGCCGAGGCCGCCAGCGGTCACCACGATGAGAGCGCCAACGACCTCAGCAGGGTCTCGGCGCTGCTGAGCGACGCTCTCGTGGCGGGCGAGGGCAAGCTGGGCGAGGCGCTGCGCCCGATCTATCTCGACTACCTGCGTAAACATCCGGATGCCTGAGCGCCGGGGGCGCGCACGGGTCTCCCGTGCGCGCGCCCGGTCAGAGTCGTGAGCGGAGCGTGACGTGCGGTCCGCGTCACGCGGTGCGGACCGGAGGGGGTGAGGCGCGGCTCGGTCAGCCGGCCAGGCGGGCGCGCCGGTCGTTGTAGGTCGCGAAGCCTGGCGTGGTCAGCTCCTGCCCGTCGTGCAGCACGATCAGCGTCTCGTAGCAGCCCTTCGCGGCCAGCTCGTTCGCGAAGCGGCGGGCCTGGATGGGGCCCATGGCGTACATGGCCGTCGCGTACGCGTCGGCGAGCCCCAGGTCGGGGCCGATGACGGTGACCGAGCCCAGCGTGTCGCGGACCTCGCCGGTGTGCGGGTCGAGCACGCGGGACCCGCCGGAGGTGGCGATGCCGAGGTCGTGTGCGAGCACGGTGCGGCGGATCTTCCCGGTACGCGGGTCGCGCACGGGCACCCGCCAGCGCCTGCCGGGGGCGTGGGAGCCGCGCACGCGTACGTCGTTTCCCGCCGTGATGCGGTGGTCGCCCGCGCCCGCCTGGAGCAGCGCGCGGGACAGTCGCTCCAGTGCCCAGCCCTTGACGTAGCCGGAGGGGTCGGTCACGCCCTTGATGCGGGCGTCGAACCAGCCGCCGGTGGACTCGCTCAGCTCGTCGCAGCGGTGCAGCACCTCGATCAGCTCGGGGATCTGCTTGAGGGTCAGGCCGCGGTTGAGCCGGCTGATCTGGCTGTCCTCCTTGGCCGGGCTGAAGGTGTCCTCGGCCCAGCGCAGCCAGGCGAAGGCGTCGTCCATCAGCGGGGTCAGCTCGCGCGCCGGAAGCGGGGTGCGGATCTCGATGGTGACCGGCCGGCCCATGAAGGTCTCGGTGCGGCTGCTGCCCGGGAAGGACGCCGCCGTGGCCGGTGTCAGGGGAGCCGTGGCGGGCTCGGCGATATGAGAGGTCATCGCGGACTCGGCGATGGAAGTCGTCACGGACTGGAAACGATCAGAAGTCGTCATCTTGCCTCCTTGTCCGCCGTCCACGCTGTCAGATCACTCGTATGGTAAGCCTAAACCTTGAGGTCAGAACTGAAATGGATCTGTGACCTTGGCACGGCCAGGCGCGACAGCGCCCCACCTACATAACGCTGAAAGCGGCGCGGACCTGCTACCACCACCTCGCGCTCGGCGATGTCGGGAATCTCACGTCCGAGCCCGGACGCGCTCACCCGCTCCTTGGCGCGCGGATCGTGCTCGGCGCCCTCCACGAGGATGACGCGGTAGCGGGCCTGCAGCTCGCGCAGCTCGTCGGTGACCCGCTCGGTGCGGTAGACGGCGACGGTGCCCGGCTCATCCGCCAGCCGCTCGTGCAGCGTCCTGGGATCGAGCCCGGTCGCGATCAGCAGAGACGGTCTGGAGGTCCGGGGCGCGCGGTGGCTCAGTACGGCCATCACGGCCGCGGCCGCGTACAGCAGGAGCGAGCACACCCGGCCGAAGCCACTGACGGCGGTCGTCCCGCCGAACTCGTGCGCCACCAGCAGCGCTCCGGTGAGATAGCCGCCTAGCCGCAGGCGCTGCCTGGCCTCCTCGGTGCGGAGGTACGCGGCGGCCTTGACGGTGACGAAGCCGAGGGCGACGAGCAGCGCCGCCGCGGCGTAGGCGGAAGGAGTCCACGGAGCGCCGAAACCCGGCTGGATCGCCCCCAACTCGGCGATCGCGACGCCGCTCCAGAAGAGGATCGGCCCCTGTTGAGCATTCGCCTCGCTAGCCATACCTCAACCTTGCGGACCGAACATGAAAGCCGTCTGAGTAGGGTCTAGAAACATGGCTAACGTGCGTGTGGAGCGGACTGAAGACGGCGGATTCCGGGCGACGAACGCCCGCGGCGCCGAGGTTGCGATCGGCGGCGGCGATCAGGAGGGGGTGTTCACCCCGGTCGAGCTGCTGCTGGCGGCGGTCGGCGGGTGCAACATCGTCACCGTCGAGCCGCTCACCGCCAAGCGGGGTCACCGGCTGGTGCGCCTGGCGATGACCGTCGAGTCGGAGAAGATCGAGCCCAACAAGCTGGGGACGGTCACGGTGACGTACGACGTCGAGCTGCCGTCGGAGGAGGCCGGCGAGGTGTTCGAGGCGGTCGCCCACCGGGTGCACGAGAAGTACTGCACGGTGAGCCGGTCGTTGCAGGACGGCACTGAAGTCCGGTTGGAGCTTCCGTAGTTGGGATTAAACAGATATTCGACCCCGTTATGACGCGACCGTTGCATTCGTCTCGGTAGCGTAGTAGCAGGTCAGGAGCACTGGCGACTGACCGCGAGGACCTTCACCGATGCGGACGCGGAGGGGGACCGCGGGCCGCAAAGTGCGGGACCGCCTGCGTTTTGGGGAAGACGCCGGCCTGTACCGCCGCCGATCGGGCCGGGCAGATTTGGGGGAACTGCCCGGCCCGATCCATGCGTACGCAACCCCCGGCCGGATCCAGGCGTAATCCCTCGGCCGACTCGGGACCCCTCGGCCCGAATTCGGGACCCTCGGCTTGATTCGGGACCCATTCCTGATTCGGGACCCCTCGGCTCGATTTGGGGCCCTCGGCCCGGCCCGGGACCCCTCGGCCCGGCCCGGGACCCCTCGGCCCGACTCGGGCGTAATCCCGGTCCGACTCGGGCGTAATCCCGGTCCGATCCCTGCGTTACGCCGGCCTGATCCGTGCGTATCCTCCGGTGAGTGAAGAAAGTTCTCATTGACTGCGATCCGGGGATAGACGACGCACTCGCCCTGGCGCTGGCCGCCGGCTCGTCGGACGAGATCGACCTCGTGGGCATCACCACCGTCGGCGGCAACGTGGACCTGGAATTCACCACCGCCAACGCGCTGGCGCTGCGCGAGTTCCTGCGGATGGGCGACGTGCCGGTCACCCCGGGCAGCGCGGGCGCGCTGCTGCGCCGCACGGTCCGGGCCGCCGACGTGCACGGGCCCACCGGGCTCGGGGACGTCGTCCTGCCCGCCCCCACGCGGGGACCCTCCGAGGGGCACGCGGTCGACTTCATCGTGGAGACGCTGCGGGCCGCGCCCGGCGAGATCACGCTGGTCGCGGTGGGGCCGCTGACGAACATCGCGCTCGCCGTACGCCGTGAGCCGCGCATCGTCGAATGGGCCCGCGACTTCGTCATCATGGGCGGCTCCTTCACGCGCGGCAACCACAACCCGGCCGCCGAGTTCAACATGCTGGCCGACCCCGAGGCCGCCGCGATCGCCTTCGAGGCCGGGTGGACGGTCAAGATGCTGGGTCTCGACGTGACGCTGACCGCCGCCGTGACCTCGCCGGTGCTGGAGCGCATGCGGCCGCTCGGGCGGTTGTCGGAGCTGCTGGTGCCGGCCGCGCAGTACTACGGGATGGTGACGGCCGAGGGCGGGCCCGCGATCCACGACGCATGCGCGGTCGCGTACGTGCTGCGGCCGTCGCTGTTCACCTGCGTGCCCGCCGTGGTGAACGTGGAGACCGCCGGGCAGTACACCAGGGGCATGACCGTGACGGACTTCCGCGTCGAAGGCCGCCAGGCCAACGCCCTCGTCGCGACGTCCATGGATGTGCCGGCGTTCTGGGACCTGGTGCTGGGGGCGTACGAGAAGCTGGCGGCCCGCCTGGCGTGATCGTGTCGTCAGGGACCGGATGAGCACGGATGTGCCTGGGCGGCGCGGGCACTGTCCGAGGGCTGATAGAGTTAACCCCGTTGCGCCGCTAGCTCAGTTGGTCAGAGCAGCTGACTCTTAATCAGCGGGTCCGGGGTTCGAGTCCCTGGCGGCGCACCACAGCAAAACCCCAGCTCGGGATGACCGGGCTGGGGTTTCTTGCGTCTGCGGCGCTTTCGCCCCAGGCGGTGGGGCGTCTTCGCCCCAGGCGGTGGGGCGTCTTTGCCCCGGGCGGTGGGCGTCGCCGTCTTCGCGTGGGAGGCGGGCAAGACCGGCACGAGGTGCCGTGGACGCGCGGCCTACGTGATCGCAGCCGGCCTCGTCCTCATCGGCTCCCTACGTCCAGCAGACGAAGACTGCACTCCTGAGAAGGCGGTGAAGGGGTGGACGGCGTCGCGAAGGCGTAGGCACGGCAGGAGCTTGCCGCGTCGCCTCGGGATGGCGTCGTCACGGTGGGCGCTCCACGGCGGGAACGGCTGTGGCGGGCCGCGCATGCGGCGGGACGGCGGGCGCCGCGTTCAGGTGCCCGCCGTGGGGTCGCCAGGACGGCCGGTCAGGCGGGGCGTTCGTCGACGCCGACCGCGCCCACGCCGGTGGTGAGGATGCCGCCGCAGTAGCCCTGCGACTCGCCGGAGCCGCCGGGCTCGAGGCGGACCCACTCGCCGACCACGTCAGGGGCCATGCCGCAGACCACCACGGCGCGGAAGATCCACGCGCGGCCCGTGCGGTTGGTGCAAGACGCGATGCCGAGGTCGCGGTCGATCGCGTGGACGAACGTGTGGCAGTCGAGGTGGGTGGCGGCCGCCGCCGGCGACGCGGTGAGCCCCATCGTCAGCAGCGCGAACGCGCCGGCGGCCGCGGCCATCCGGATGGTCATGGACATTGCCCCTCCTGGACGAACGATCGAACATCACTTTGCGTGGTCGATCGTAAGCGAAGGGTGATGGCGTTGCCTAGCGGTAGTAGCCCTCGACGGGAACCCGGGCCTCGTCGTACAGGGCCGGGCCGGTGCTGGGCGGGTCGGTGAAGGCGCTGCCGGGCGGCTTGAGCCCGTCGAGCTGCTCGCCGGACAGCGCGTACACGACCCGGCCGAGCCCCGAGCGGGCGATGGCCCCTGCGCACATGCCGCACGGCTGGCAGCTGGTGAACATGGTGGTGGCCGCCGCCGTGTCCGGGTCGAGCTCGCGGGCCGCCCAGCGGGCCAGCTTCAGCTCGGGGTGCGCGGTGATGTCGCGGTCGGTGAGCGTGCTGTTGCGCTCTTCGGCCAGGATCGTGCCGTCGGGGCCGGCGAGCAGCGAGCCGAACGGCGGGTTGCCGCCCGCCCGCGCCTCGGCGGCCAGCTCGATCGCGCGGCGCAGCAGCCGCTCCTCGTCAGGTGTCACGGTCACCGGCTCCTCCTCGTCGTCGGGGTCTCCGCAGCCTCTCACAGGGGACGCGGCACTCCGCCACCCAATAAAGGGCATCCCCGGTCATTGCGGGCGCGTCGCCACTCGATAAAGGTGCGTCAGGAAGGGCGCGGCGGCCCGTCACGTCTCCTGGAGGCGGCGGATCATGGCCTGCTTGGCCGCGGCGAACTCCTCATCCGTCAGCACCCCCGACTGGTGCAGCCGGCCCAGCTCGGCCAGGCGGCGCAGCACCGCGTCGTGCACGTCGTCGGCGGGCGGCGCGGGCAGCGGCTGGGGCGGCTCGGGCACATCGCGCGGCAGGCGCGCGAGCACGGCCGCGGCCACCAGGGCGGTGGTGCCGCCGTAGCGCTGCACGCCCCACGAGACGCAGCGCGGGTCCTTGTCCGGTGCCAGGCCGGGCCCGCCGCCCTTGAGGCGGAAGCGCAGGCTGCCGTAGCCCATGCCGGACTGCGGCTTCCACTCCACGCTCGCCACGTCGGTCAGCGGGAACTCCTGCGGGCCCAGCTTCTCCTTGTCGCTGCTGGCCCAGCCGGTCCACTCCAGGCGGATGCGCTCGCCGTCGAAGGAGACCGTGCCGTCGCCGGCGGTGGCGGTGATGGGCACGTCGGGGACGCGGACGAGGTAGTGCTCGCAGGGGCCGCTGGGCGTCTGGAAGACCCGCAGGGTGTCGCGCACCTCGTCGGCGAAGTATTCGGCCGCGCCCGTGCGGCCCTTGGGCACGGCCAGCCGGTACGGGTCGGCGGGCGGCGTCAGCGCCCCCGCGACCACGTCGTAGAGCGCGTCGGCGCCCTTGCGCAGCCTTAATCTCAGGTGGCCGCCCTTGCGCCCGGGCTCGAACGACACCCCCGCGATGGCCTCGAGCGGAACGTCGATGTCGCCGAGAGCTCTGCGCAGCTCATCGATGCCTTTATCGCTCCCGGGGACGATACGCAGCGTTTCCCCATCAAACGTCCACGACCCGTCGGGCACCGCGATCTCGGCCATATTCTCAGCCTAGGACACGCGCGCGGCACGATCACAGACGAAGGAGCGCGATGGAGATCTTCACGAGCTGGCCGTCCTGGGCGCACGCGGAGGGCCCGCTGGCCGCGGCGCTCCCCGCGCCCACCGTGGACGCCCTGCGTGACGCGGTCGCCTTCGCCCGGCGCAGGCACGGCGTGCAGCAGCGGCCGACGGGGCGGCCGTACCTGGAGCATCTTCTCGAGGCGCTGGAGGTGGCGGTGCGCGGCGCCGGGCTGAGCGACAGGGACGTGCTGGTCTCGATCGTGCTGCACGACGTCCTGGAGGACACGCCCTGCACCGAGGCGGAGGTCGCGCGCCGGTTCGGGCCCGAGGTGGGCGCGCTGGTGCGGTGGGTGACCAGGCCGCCGGGCGGTGCGAAGGCCGACCACCTGGCCTCGCTGGTGAAGGCGCCGCCCAAGGCGGTGCTGGTGAAGCTGGCCGACCGGGTGAGCAACGTACAGGAGCTGCAGCGCATGCCGTGGCGGTTTCAGCGGCGCTACTACCTGGAGACGGTCGCGTACATCATGCCGCTGGCCGGGGCCCATCCGTGGTTCGCGACGTGGTTCGCCGAGTGGCGTGGACACTGGCGGCGCGTCGAACGCTGGCCGGCCTGACGACCCCAGCGGATGCGATGAGCGGGCCCCTCGCAGGAGGCCCGCCCCGCGTGCGCGTCACGCCTCGGCGTGCACCGCCCGCTCGTTCGGGACGCAGTGGGTCATCTTCAGGTTCTCGACGTCGCGCGGCCCGTTCCTGCCCAGCTTGGCCAGCCGGTCGCGGTCCTCGTCGGTGAGGTCCTGGCTCTGCAGCGGCTCCAGGTGCGAGACGTCGTCGGGTGTGATGCCGAGGCCCTCGCCCACGCGCAGGCCGAGGTCGTCCTCGGCGAGCAGGAAGTGCCAGACCATGCGCTCCTGAATGGGCCGGTCGCACTGCTGGAGGTTGGTGACGAGGTTGCCGACGAGGTCGTCGCGCTCCCACTCCTCCATCAGCAGGTACCGCTGGCCTGCCTGCTTGTAGTCGTTGGTACGCGGGATGCGCTTGCGGGTGAGCCTGCCGGAGACGACCGGGCCGACCTCGTCGGGGTGCGGATAGTGCGCCTCGCGCAGCCCGCCGCGCAGCGACGGCTCGTAGTTGATGTGCGGGTCCTCGCCGCCGGTGTCGACGAAGTACGTCATCTGGCCGTCGCGCTGGTTGGTCCTGCATTCGGCCTTGGTCTGGTTGACCGGGAGCTGCAGATAGTTGGGCCCGACGCGGTAGCGCTGGGTGTCGCTGTAGGAGAACGTGCGGCCGATGAGCATCTTGTCGTCGGAGAAGTCGAGCCCGTCGACCAGCACGCCGGTGCCGAACGCGGCCTGCTCGTTCTCGGCGAACTGGTTCTGCACGTTGCGGTCGAGCACCATGCGGCCGACCGGCAGCGCGGGGAACTCGTTCTCCGGCCAGACCTTGGTGTCGTCGAGCGGGTCGAAGTCCAGCTCGGGATGCTCGTCGTCGGTCATGATCTGCACGCGCAGCTCCCACTCGGGAAAGTCGCCGCGCTCGATGGCGTCGTGCAGGTCCTTGGTGGCGTGGCCGAGGTCGTGCGCCTGGACGGCGGCGGCGTCGGCCTGGGTCATGCTGCGCACGCCCTGCTTGGGGATCCAGTGGTACTTCACCAGCCGGGTCTCGCCCTCCGCGTTGACCCACTTGTACGTGTTCACGCCGAAGCCCTGCATGTGCCGGTAGTCGGCGGGGATGCCGCGCGGGCTGAAGAGGTTGACGAGCATGTGCATGCTCTCCGGCGTCTGCGACATGAAGTCGAAGATCCGGTTGGGGTCCTGGCGGAACGTGACGGGGTCCGGTTTGAGCGAGTGGATCACGTCGGGGAACTTGATGGCGTCCCTGATGAAGAAGACGGCGAGGTTGTTGCCGACGAGGTCCCAGTTGCCGTCCTCGGTGTAGAACTTGACGGCGAAGCCGCGCGGGTCGCGGGCCGTCTCGGCCGAGTCGCGCCCGCCGATCACGGTGGAGAAGCGTACGGCCACGTCGGTGCGCTTGCCCTCTTCCTGGAAGAGCTTGGCCCTGGTGTAGCGGGCGATCGGCTCGTCGCCGAGCTTGCCGTACGACTCGAAGTAGCCGTAGCTGAGCGTGCCCCTGGCGTGCACGACGCGCTCGGGGATGCGTTCGCGGTCGAAGTGGCTGATCTTCTCCAGGAACTGGTAGTTCTCCAGCGTCGCCGGGCCGCGCGGGCCGATCGTCCGCTGGTTCTGGTTGTCGTAGACCGGATGCCCCTGCCGGTTGGTGAGGATGGGGCGCTGATCGTCCGGCCGCGAGCCCTGACCCGAAACGTCGGTCATCGTACCGATTCCTTCCCCCTTGCGTAGTCCTCCCCGCCTGCCCGCGAGGCTGGGACGGAAACAGGGGGAGCCCGGCTACGGGCGGCGGCTGCCGGGCGGCACCACCTGGAGCGCCGTCTCCAGCACGGTGGCCTCCTCCGGCGTGAGACGCTCGAGGAAGTGGACCAGCGTGGCGGCCTGGTTGCCGCTGGCGGCCAGCGCGTGGCGCATCAGCTCGGCGGTGTAGGCCTCTTTGGTGGAGACGGGCTCGTACATGTAGGCCCGCCCGACCGGCTCGCGCCTGAGCAGGCCCTTGGTGTGCAGCTTGTCCATGACGGTCATGACCGTCGTGTACGCGATCTCCCGCTCCTTGCGGAGGTCTTCGAGCACGTCGCGGACGGATGCGGGCCTGCGGTAGGACCACATCCTGTCCATGATCGTGGCTTCGAGCTCTCCCAGGGGGCGTTTCATGCCCCACATGTTAAAGCGTGGTCACGTACGGACCTCGCCGCTCCAAGACTCGGTCAGCGGCTCACGCCGTCGGACGGCCGCCGCAGCAGGTCGAGGTCGGACCGCCGGGGCAGGCTCTCCCAGTCGCCCTGCGAGGTGACCGCGAACGCCCCCGCCGCGCACGCCGTGGCCAGCCGGTCGGCGGGCTCGGCGCCGGCCAGCCAGTCGGCCAGCCACCCGGCCGCGAACGCGTCGCCCGCGCCCACCGAGTCGACCTCGGTCACCTGGTACGGCTCCGCCCGCAGCACCGCGCCGTCGGACAGCTCCATCGCGCCCTCGGCGCCGAACTTGATCAGCACGTGCCGCGGCCCCCGCTTGGCCAGCTCTGCGGCCAGCTCCTCGGCGTCATCGACGTCGGCGATCAGCCGGCCTTCCGCCTCGGTGGCGAACAGCACGTCCACCTCGCCGATGACCTCGCGCAGCCAGGCACCGGCCTCCTCGGGGCTCCACAGCGCCTTGCGGTAGTTGACGTCCAGCGAGATCGGCACGCCCGCGTCCTTGGCCACGGTCATCGCGTGGCGCACGGCCTCGCGCGCCGACGCCGACAGCGCGGGCGTGATCGCGGAGACGTGCAGGATCCTGGCCGACCTGATGAGCGCGGGGTCGAGGTCGTCGGCGCACAGCCGCGAGCCCGCGCTGCCCTTGCGGTAGTAGCGCACGTCGATGAGGTCGGCCGTGCGCCTGCCCTTGATCATCAGGCCGGTGGGCGCGCCGGGGTCGGCGATGGCCCGCACGTCGACGCCTTCGCCGGCGAGCGTGAACCTGATCAGGTCGCCGAACTCGTCGGCTCCCACCCGGCCCACCCAGGTGGCCGCGTGGCCGAGCCGGGACACGCCGATCGCGACGTTGGACTCCGCGCCGCCCAGGCCGAGGTCGAAGTCGCGGGCGAAGCGCAGTGGCCCCGTGCGCCGCGCCGCGAACAACGCCATGGTCTCACCGAAGGTCACCAGCTCAGTCATCGGATCGTGCTACCCAGCCCTTCCTCGAACCAGCGCCGAATCCCGGCGACCCGGCCGGTCCCGTGGCGGCGCGTCCCCCACACCCTAGCGGGGCGCTTTCGCGCCGCCGCCGGGGCATGGAAGGGACCGGTGAAGGCCGCCGCCGGGGCATGGAAGGGAGCGCTGAAGGCCGCCGGAGCCGGACGCGACCCCGGACCGGCCGGAGCGCGCCCGGGGCGGCGCGCTCCGGCTCAGGTGCACGGCTCCGGCAGGTGCGGAGTCTCAGCTCTGCGGGCGGCGGCCCAGCTTGTCGGTCCAGCCGAGCTCTTCGAACGTCACCCGCGTGGCGTCCTCGCCCTTCTCCGCCACCGCGTACTCCAGCAGCTCGGCGGTGTCCTCATCGACGACCAGCCGGAACTCGTACCCGTCGTCGCTGTCCACCGCCACGCTGACGCCCTCGCGCCCCGCGGCGTCCTTCACCTCGCCGCCGGAGCGGATGCCCGGCTGGTCGGCGAGGATCCGGAAGACGGCGGCCCGCGTGCCGGGGCTGGTCGGCGCGGTCATCAGATCGACGGCGGTCTGCCACAGGTAGAGGTCGAACTCCTTGTCGTCGTCCGGCAGCCGGTCGAACTGGGCGCGCAGCCGGGCGGCCAGCGCCTTCTTCGACGTGGGCAGGTCGCCGACGTTCTGCAGGGTGATGTCCATGTTGGAGATCGACAGCGGCCTGGGCAGGGTGTCGTCCACGCTCTGAGACCGGTCATCGAGCAGCTTCGGCGAGCCGAGCCTGCGCCACTCGGCCTCGTCCTGCGGCGTGGGGAAGACCACCTCGCGGTCGGAGCGCTTGGTGCGGTTGGTGCCGCCCGCCTGCTTCGGCCGCCACTGCTCCTCGGTCTCGACGACGTACGCCTTGAACGGCGGGCCGTCGGGGTAGACGCTCTCGCGCAGCTCCGCCAGCTTCTTGTTGTACTTCTCATTGATGGCGACCAGCTCGTCGTCCTTCGCGCCGGTCCTGTCGATCTCGGCCTGCTCCTGGCGCTGCAGCTTGGCCACGCCGTCCCAGAACTTCTTCGGCCAGTAGCCGGTGGGTGAGGCCGTGCGCTGCCGCACGTACCAATAGGAGCCGGAGCCGGGCTTCTCGCGCAGGGCGGTGTCGGCGGCGGCGAGCAGGAAGGTACGCGCGTCGATCTTCGCGGTCGGCGACGCCCCCGCCTCGCCGGTCGCGACCTGCGAAGTGCCCGGAGGCGGGACCTGCGCGGGCGGCGTGCCGGTGAGCACACCGGTCGAGACGACGACGGCGCCCGCCGTGACGGCGGCGATCGCACCCGCCGCCAGCAGGAACACGGGACGCCGGGCGGGCAGGCGGCGGGGCTCCGGCCGGGTCTCCTCCCGGGCCTCGGCGAACGCCCTGGCGAGATCGCCGTCGCGGCGCCGCCGGTAGCCCGCCTCGGCGAGCTCGTCCAGCTTCTCCGGCTTGAGCCGGGCGAACGTACGGTCGGTCATGTCCTCCCCCTGAGGGTTGTCGTGCGCACGTCAGCTCTCCTCGGCGAATCTGTTGCGGGGTGATCGGGCCGGTGACCTGGCGGCCCGCGCCTCCTGGCGGAGCGCGCGGCCGAGCCGCTTGCGCGCCCGGTGCAGCCGCACGTTGAAGGTCCGCGCCGAGCAGCCCATGACGGTCGCGGCCTGCTCGGGTGTCAGGCCGTACCAGGTGGCCAGGATCAACGCCTCCACGTCCTTGTCGGGAAGGGCGCGCAGGGCGGAGATGGCCTGCTCCCGGTCCACCACGTGCTCGGCGACGTCCCAGGCCAGGTGCTCGTGCTCGGTGGTCAGCGCGGAGATGCGCTCGACCAGGTCCTGACGCCGGTGCCACAGCTGACGTTGCTTGGCGAGTTTGTTACGGGCGACGCCCAGCAGCCACGGCAGCACCTGCTCGGGTAACTCGTCGAGCCGCCGCCAGGCCACCAGGAACGTCTCGCTGCACACATCCTCGGCCGCGCCCTCCTCGACGCGGAGCAGCACGTAGCCGAGCACGTTCCGGTAGTACCGGTCGTACAGCGCGGTGAATCGCTCTTGGGGATCGTCCACACCCAGTAGTCCCTGCGGCCGTCTCTCGATTACCACGGGACCCGGAATTTCTCAGTGACCGGTGAGGAGCGCCGCCGTCTCCTGCTGTTCCGGCACGCCGATACCGGTGAACAGGGCGTGGGCCCGCGCCCAGAGGCGGGCCGCCCGGCCGTCGTCACCCGCCCTGCTGCGGGCGTGCCCGAGCGTCGTCAGGGCGCGGGCGTGCTGCAGCGGCTGCCCCGACCTGCGGGCGTGCCGCAGCGCCCGCTCGCACTCACGTACGCACGACTCGGTGTCGCCGGACGCCAGGTGGGCGGCGGCGCGAAGGCGGTGCGCGCGGGGCAGGTCGAGCGGGTTGGCGGTGCGCACCAGCTCCAGCGCGTGGCCCGCGTCCAGCAGGGCGTCGGCGTGCCTGCCCTGGCGCAGCCTGACCTCCGCGCGTTCCAGCAGCACCTGGTCGAGGCCCATGCCGGTGTCCTCGGCGAGCTTGGCCGCCGTGCCGAGATGCGCCAGCGCGGCCTCCACCCGGCCGAGCCCGGTCTCGGCGGCGGCGGTGCCGGCGAGCGAGGCGATCTGGCAGCGCCGGTTCTCGACCTCCTGCGCGAGGCCGAGCGCGCGGGTGAAGGCGTCGATCGCGCGTACGTGGTCGCCGGCGTCGCGGTGCACCCAGCCGTACGTCTCGTACGTGACCGCCTCGGCGTAGAGCAGGCCCGCCCCCTGGGCCACGGCCAGCGCCTCGTCCAGGTGACCGAGCGCGTCGGCGAAGCTGGCCTGCCGCTGCCGGACGAGCGCCAGGTTGACCAGCGTCAGCGTACGCAGGTGCGCGTCCTCGGGCCGGCCCGTGAGCCCGAGGCAGGCCAGCAGCGACTCCTCCGCCTGGTCGAGGCGGGCGAGCATGAGGTGGGCGGAGGCCAGGTTGTTGAGCACCCTGGCCTCGCCGCGTACCAGGCCGAGCGAGCGGTTGATCTCCGCGGCCCGCCGGTAGAGCGGGATGGCCCGGCGCGGCTCGCCGAGCTGCTTGCGCGCCACGCCGAGTGTCTGCAGCACCGCCGCCTCCTGCTGCGGCCAGTCCGCGCGGCGGCACAGCTCCTGCGCCCGCCCGAGGTAGCCGAGCGCGCCCTTGAGGTCGGCGACGAGCAGGCGGGCCCGGCCGATCGAGTGGCACATCGCCGCCTGACCGCGCAGGTCGCCCGCGCGTTCCGCGGCGGCGAGCGCGGTCTCGGCCAGGCGCAGCCACTCCACGCGGCTGCGCCGGTACTGCAGCAGCACGTCGGTCAGCGCCTCGACCAGCAGCCAGGCGTGCGGCGCGCCGGAGGCGATCACCCCGGCCAGGTTGTCCCATTCGACGTCCAGCCAGGCGAGCGCCTCCTCCCGTCCGGCGAAGGCCACGGGTTCGCCGCCGGGCGTCTCGGGCACCTCGAAACCGGCCGCCGTGAGCGCGCCCGCCGCCGTGCGCAGGTAGTGGTCGTACAGGCGTCGGAGAGCGGCCTCCCGGTCGGCGGCGGAGTCCTCGGCGAGACCGCGCTGGGCCGCGTACTCCCACACCAGGTCGTGCGCGGCGAAACGGTCGGGGCCGATCTCCTCGATCAGGTGGATCCGCGCCGCCGAGCCGAGCAGGACCGCCGCCTGCTCCGCGGTGGTGCCGGCCAGTGCGGCGACGGCCGCGGCGGAGATGCCGGCGCCCTGCGCCAGCCCGAGCAGGCGGAACGCGCGCCGCGCCGGCTCGGGCAGCGCCCGGTACGACAGGTCGAGCGCCGCCCGCACCGCCACGCTCTCGTCACCGTCCACCCGCAGCCGCACCAGCCGCCCGCGCTCGGCCAGCTCGCGCACGTAGTCGCCGATCCTGCGGTGCTCGTGGTCGCCGATCCAGGACACCGCGATGGACAGCGCGAGCGGCAGGCTGCCGCAGAGCGCCACCAGCTCGCGCGACGCCTCCGACTCGCGCGACAGCCGCTCTTCGCCGACGCCCGCCGAGATCAGCCGCAGCGCCTCGTCCTGCTCCAGCACGCCGAGCGTGATGCGCTCGACGCCGTCCAGCGCGACCAGGCCGCCCAGCCGGTGCCGGCTGGTGATGAGCACGCGGCAGCCGGGGTCGCCGGGCAGCAGCGGGCGTACCTGGTCGGGCTCGCCGACGTCGTCGAGCACCAGCAGCACGCGGCGGCCCGCGAGCAGCGACCGGTAGAGCGCGACCTGCGCGTCCAGCTCGACCGGGATGTCCCTGGCCGGATGCCCGAGCCCCTGCAGCAGCAGCGGCAGCGCCTCGGCCGGTGTCATGGGCGCCCGCTGGTCGAAGCCCCGCAGGTCGAGGAAGAGCTGCCCGTCGGGGAACCAGCCGGCCCGCCGGTGCGCCCACTGCAGCGCCAGCGCCGTCTTGCCGACCCCGGCGGGACCGGCCACGAGCGTCACCCGGCCGTCGTCCATGCGGCGCAGCTCCTCCTCGCGGCCCACGAAGTGGCCGGTGACCGGGGGAAGCTGGCGGGGGATCGGCGCCGCGGGCTCCTCCTGAGGCTCCGCCGTACGCGCCGGCTCGCCGGGCCCCGTCGGCTCCGCGGTCTCCGCCAGGATGCGCTGGTGCAGGGCCTGCAGCTCCCTGCCAGGCTCGACGCCGAGCTCGCGTACGAGCCGGTCACGGAACCCCCGGTAGACCCGCAACGCCTCCGGCAGGCGCCCGCCCCGGTGCAGCGCCAGCATGATCAGGCCGTGCGGACGTTCCCGCAGCGGCTGCTCGGCCACCAGCCTGGCCAGCCCGGCGATGACCTCCTGATGCCGCCCCAGCTCCAGCTGCGCCTGCGCGCGGCCCTCGATCGCCTCGACCCTGAGCTCGTCCAGCCGGTGCCGCTCCGCCTCGGCGACGGGGCAGCTCAGATCCGGGTACGGGTCGCCGCGCCACAGGTCGAGCGCCCGGTCGTAGGCGGCGACGGCCTCGGCGGGCCCCGTGCCGCCCGCCTGCCTGACGAGGGCGGCGAACTCGTCGGCGTCCACCTCGACCGTGCCCTCGGGGATGAGATAACCGGGGCTGCGGGTCTCGATCGTCTCGCCGATCGCCCGGCGCAGCTCGGCGACCAGCGCGCGCACCCGGGCGGCCGCCGACGGCGGCGGATCCCCGCCCCACAGCCGCTCGGCCAGCCGCTCGACCGAGACCACGCGGCCCGCGTCGAGCAGCAGCGCGGCGAGTAACGCGCGCTGCCTGCCGGTCAGGCGCACCCCCCGGCCGTCCACGACGGCCTCCAGAGGACCTAGGAGGGAGACGCGGACAGCCTGACAACGCACAGTCAGAGACGCTAGTGCAGCGTCAGACAAGGGATCAATCGGACCCCTCGCCGTTCCATGCGGGATCCATGCGGCGTCCATGCACCCGGCTGTCAGAGTCTGACCAGCACTTCCGTGACTGATTGGGCGCTGAAGAACCGATGAGGCCGAGACTGAAGACCCTCGCCCGCGAGCGTGTCGGGGACGAGCTGCGGCTCGTGTACGACCCCCGCGACCGGCTGGTCCTCACCGACCCCGAGGGGACGGTGGAGAAGCTGCTCGACCTTCTCGAGCAGGGCGGCAGGACGGTCGAGGAGCTCGCCGACGAGCTGTCGCTGCCGGTCTCCGACGTCTCCGCCGCCGTCGCGGCGCTCGACGCGGAACGCCTGCTGGAGGACGGGGACAGCCTCGGCCTGCTCGACCCCGGCGATGCCGAACGCCACTTCAGCAACCTCGCCTTCTTCGAGTCGTTCGGCACCCTCCGGCGCAGCCGCGAGGACCTGCTGCGCCGGCTGCGCGAGTCGCACGTGCTGGTGCTCGGCACCGGCGGGCTCAACTCCAACACCATCCCCCACCTCGCCGGGCTCGGCGTCGGCAAGATGACCCTGCTCGACAGGGACACCGTGGACCCGCGCAACTTCGCCCGCCAGTACCTCTACCGATGGGACGACGTCGGCTCGCGCAAGGTGGAGCGCGCCGCCGACTGGGTCCGCGCCTTCGACCCGTCCATCGAGGTCGAGACCGTGGACATGGGCGTGGAGAGCCCCGAGCAGCTCGACGAGCTGGTCGCCCGCACCCGCCCCGACGTCGTGGCCTCGGGCATCGACCGGCCGGCCCAGATCGACCTGTGGGTGAACGCCGCCTGCGTGCGGCACGGGGTGCCGTTCGTACGGGGCGGCATGTGGGTCACCTCCGGCACCGTGTGGTCCGTCGCGCCGGGCGTCAGCGCCTGCCGCGCGTGCGTGCCGCCGAGCGCCGGCTCGGACAGCCCCGACCTCGCCGCGATCCGCCTCTACCGCGACGGGCCCAGGCCCAACCGCGGCATCGGGCCGGTCGCCGGACTGCTCGGCGCGTACGGGGCCTTCGAGGTCCTGCGCTACCTCACCGGCTTCGAGCCGCCGGTCTACGCGGGCCTGCCGCTCATCATCGACTTCGCGGGCGGATGCGCCACCAGCCGCACCGAATGGACCCGCGATCCCGACTGTGAAGTCTGCGGAGGGAGGTGACCCATGAAGATCGAGATCGTGCGCATCGAGAACACCCGGCTGACCGTCGACGCCGACCCGGGTTCGGACTCCTGATGATGCGGGGCCGCGCTTCTCTCCGGTGTGGAGCGCGGCCCCACACACAAGAGGCGATCACGGCACGTGCCCGCGTGCCACGCGGTTTACCCGCGCTCCCGGAGCCACCCCCCGCCCTTCACGACGGCCCTCGCGCTCCGGGAGCGACCCCCGCCTTCCGCCTCGCTTCCGCACTTCGACAGCGATCACACTTCTTGGTGGTGGGAACCGATGACCGCGTCCACGGACGCCGGCCTGCGGGAGCGGGCCGCGCGGCTGACCGTCGCCTTCGACGGCGAGGCCTGGGTGCTGGGCCGGCCGGACCTGGGCGTGTTCGTCGCGGTGCCGGAGCCGGGCGCGGTCTTCGTCACCACCCTGCAGGAGACCGGGTCGGTGGCCGAGGCCACGGCGCGCGCCAGTGAGAAGGCCGGAGAGCCGGTCGACGGCGACGACTTCATCGAAGGGCTCACCGCGGCGGGCCTGCTCGATGCCGCCACCGCCGCGCCCGACGACGACACCTCCGGGCGCGGCCGCCGTATCAGGTGGATCGAGGGCATCAGCCCTCAGGCCGCGGCCCGCCTGTTCGGGCGTACCGGATGGACGGTGTACGCGGCGGCGCTGGTGTTCGTCATCGCCGTCCTCGTGGCCCGCCCTGACCTGCGGCCCTCCTGGCAGGACGCGTGGTTCCTGCCCAGCATGGGCCTGTCCGTCTTCGGCTGGCTGGTGCTCGGGATCGCGTTCGGCGCGCTGCATGAGGCGTGGCACTGGCTCGCCGGGCGCGCGGTCGGCGTGCCCGCCACGTTCCGCGTCAGCTACCGCGGCATGTACATCGTCTATGAGACCGACCTGACCCAGATCGTCGCGGTGCCGCGCAACCGCCGTCACGGCGTCTACCTGGCCGGGATGGCCGTCGAGATCGTGGTCGTGGCCGTCGCGCTCGCCCTGCGGATGATCATCCCGCCCGGCCTGGTGAGCGACCTGCTCGCCGCCGTCATCCTGTTCAGGGTCGTCGCCATCGTGTGGCAGTGGGCCGCGCTGCCGCTGCGCAGCGACTCGTACGCGCTGCTCGCCAACGCCCTGCGCTGCCACAACCTCTACCGGACGACCTGGCTGACCGTGAAGAACCGGCTCTTCCGCCTCACCGAGGCGGAGGCCGCCGAGCTCGCCGCGTCAGGGGCGCGCGACCGCGACATGGCCCGCTGGTTCGCGCTCCTGTACGTGGCGGGCATGGCGGTCATGGTCTGGCTCTTCCTCACCGTCATGCTGCCGCTCATGCTGTCGCTCGCCCAGTGGGGCCTCGACCGGCTCGCCTCCGGGCAGATCGGGTCCGCCGAGTTCTGGGAGGCGCTGCTCGTCACCGCGTACGTGGCGCTGCGAATCGGCCTGCCCCCGCTGCTCGCCTTCCGGGAACGCCGGCTCCGCCGCGCCGGCGCCCTGCTCTGACCGCCTCAGGCTGACCGCCACGACCCTGACCGCCTTGAGCTGACCGTCGCGACCTGACCGCCTTGAGCTGACCGCCTGGACCTGATCGGCCGCCTGAGCTGATCCGCGGCCTGAGCGGCCTTCCCCGACAACCCGGGCGTATCCCGCGATATCCCCCTCGTTATGATCAAGGCGACCGCAGCACATCGGGGGAGCGAATGACGGATTCCCGGCCGAAGACCCTGCTCGCGATGGGCGCCGACACCGCCGCCCGCCTCATCACCGCTCCCGTGCGCGACCGGCTGCTCGCCGTCGCCGACATCGACCCTGATCTGGTGGCCACCGACTTCGCCGACCCCGCTGTGGCAGAGGCGCTGGCCGAGGCCGAGGTGCTGCTGACGAGCTGGTGGTGCCCGCCCATCACCGCCGAGGTGCTGGCGGCGGCGCCCAGGCTGCGCGCGATCGTGCACGCGGCGGGGTCCGTCAAGCACCACGTCACCGAGGCGTGCTGGGAGCGCGGGCTGCTGGTGTCGTCGGCGGCCGCCGCCAACGCCGAGCCGGTCGCCGAGTACACGCTGGCCGCGATCCTGTTCGCCAATAAGCGGGTGCTCGACAGCGCCAGGCTCTACCGGGAGCGGCCGGGCACGCGGCCCGACCTCGACACGCTGTTCCCCGGGTTCGGCAACTACCGGCGGACGGTGGGCGTGATCGGCGCGTCCAGGATCGGGCGGCGGGTGATCGAGCTGCTGCGGCCGTTCGAGCTGGAGGTGCTGGTCGCGGACCCGTACCTGAAGGAGGACCTCGGCGTCGCGCACGTCGAGCTGGACGAGCTGTTCGAGCGCAGCGACGTGGTCACCGTGCACGCGCCCGACCTGCCGGAGACCCGCCACCTGGTCAGCGCGGCCCGCCTGGCGCGCATGCGCGACGGCGCCACCCTCATCAACACCGCCAGGGGCGCCCTCGTCGACCAGGACGCGCTCATCGCCGAGCTGACCTCAGGCCGCCTGTACGCGGTGATCGACGTCACCGACCCCGACCCGCTGCCGGCCGCTCGCCCCTGTACGACCTGCCGAACGTCCTGCTCACCCCGCACGTCGCGGGCTCGCTCGGCGGCGAGCTGGCCCGCATCGCCGACCTGGCCGTGGACGAGCTGGCCAGGTACGCGCGCGGGCTGCCGTTCGCCCACGGGGTGACGGCCGGGGACCTCGCGATCAGCGCCTGACGCTGCCCGGAGCGGCGGCGCGCCTTCCGGGCGGGGCGCCTTCCGAGCGGGGGCGCGGCGGTGCGCCTAACGGGCGAGAGTGCGGCGGCGGTGCTCCCTGGCCGGGGCGCGCTGGCGGCGGCGGGTTCCCCTGGCGGGGCTTCCCCGTAGAGGCACGATGGCGGCGGCGGACGCCTCGGCCTTACGCTGCTGCGCATGCAGAGACGGGTGATCGACGGCCGCTTCGAGCTGGTGGAGCGCCTCGGCGGAGGCGGCATGGGCCTGGTGTGGCGGGCCTGGGACGTCGCACTGCACCGCGAGGTCGCGCTCAAGGAAGTGCGCCCGCCCGACCCGTCGATCGACGAGCACGATCCCACGCACGCCCGCGAGCTGCGCGCCCGGGTGCTGCGCGAGGCGCGTGCCCTGGCCCGGCTCAACCATCCGCACGTCGTGACCATCCACCACATCGTGGATCCGGGCGAGCAGGGCTACCCGTGGATCGTCATGGAGCTGGTCACCGGCGGCTCGCTCCAGGAGCGCGTCCAGCGCGGTCCCATGCCCCCGGTGGAGGCGGCGCGGATCGGCCGGGAGGTGCTGTCGGCGTTACGCGCGGCCCACGCCGTCGGCATCCACCACCGTGACGTCAAACCCGCCAACGTGCTGCTGCACGCCGACGGCAGGTCCGTGCTCACCGACTTCGGCATCGCGGCCATGCGGGAGTCCACCAGCCTGACGTCCACGGGGGCGTTCATCGGCTCGCCCGAGTACATGGCGCCGGAGCGCATCAACGGCGTCGAGGGCGAGCCGGCCTCCGACCTGTGGTCGCTCGGCATGATGCTGTACGTCGCCGTCGAGGGCCGCCACCCGCTGCGCAGGAACACGGTGCTGGCCACGCTGGCCGCGGTGCTCAACCATGAGGTGCCGCCGCCGGAGCGGGCCGGGGCGCTGACGCCCGTGCTGACCGCGCTGCTCGTTCGCGACCCGGCCGCCCGTCCCGACGCCGAGACGCTCGACCGCATGCTCGCCGCGGCCCTGGACCCCGACGCCGCATCCCCGCTTCAGCCCGCGTCACCGCCCGAGCCGGGCCTGCGGCAGCCCCTCCCGCCGCCCGACAGCGATCATCCGCAGCCCTTCCCGCCGACCGGCCACGGCCATCCGCAGCCCCTGCCTCCTCCCGAGCCCAGCCAGGCGGCCTGGCCTCACGCCACGGGGCCGGGGCATGCCTTGGGGCCGGGGCACGTTGCAGGGCCGGGGCACGCCACGGGGCCTGGGCAGGTCACAGGGTCAGGGCACGCCTCGGGGTCAGGGCACGCCTCGGGGTCAGGGCACGCCTCGGGGTCAGGGCACGCCTCGGGGCCGGGACACGCCTCGGGGCCGGGGCAGGCGCACACCGTGCCGCCTGGCCACGCGCGCCCCCAGCAGCGGCCGTCGCCGGGCGGCGGGCCGGTGCCGCAGGCGGACACGCTGGCCCCGCGAGGCGCCGGGCAGCGCGGCAGGGGAGCGGCCGTGGCGGTCTCGCTCTCGGCCGTCGTGGTGGCCGGTGTGCTGGTGTGGCGGCTGCTGCCCGGCACGAACGAGGAGCCCGTACAGGACCCCACCCCGAGCCACCTGGCCCTCACCGCGCCGCCGTCCTGGACGCCGGCCCGAGCACGGCCGTCCCCAGCCGTACGGCCACCCCCACTCAGACGCCCACGCCGACGGCTCCGCGGAACATGCTGACCCCCGCCGCCATCCGCGAGATGCTCGCCAAGGCCAAGCCGGTCATCGGCGGCAGCAAGGTCGTCAAGATGTACGTGTACGAGCAGCACGCCTCCATCGAGGTGCCGACCAAGCACGACAAGGGCGTCTACGACACCTACGACTACCGCGACGGCCGGCTCGAAGAGCCCCGCATCGGCGGCGAGGTGAAGACGCCGCTGGTCGACCTCGACACGTTCGACTGGGACCGCCTGCCCGCCCTGCTCAAGCGGGCCGACAAGGACCTCGGCGTGCCCAACCCGACATCGCACCACATCATCGTGGACCCCGACTACGGCTTCACCTCGGTCAAGCAGGTGCTGCTCGTCTACGCCAGCGACGAGTACCACCGCACGGGCTACCTCGTGGCGACTCCGCAGGGCAAGGTCATCAAGCTGGTCCGCAACGAGTAGCAGGCCACGGGGACTGAGGCGGCCGGGCCGCGCGGCCGGGGGAGCGGGCCGTCGGGTCAGCAGATGTCGCGGTCAGCCGGCCTCCGGGATCAGGCGGGCCCACTCCTCGCGCGTCAGCGAGCCGCCCGCGCGTTCGCACACCGCCCGCGCCGTCAGCGCCGGATCGACGGGGAACTCGCGTACGGAGCCGTCCAGCGCCACGCCGCGCAGGTGGGTGCCGTCCTGGTTGAACGCGGGACCCGCCGCCCACGACCCGGCCTGGCCGACCTCGCGCAGCGTCGCGGTGTCCCACAGCGACGTACGGCCCGCGCTGACCGCCACCAGCTCGCCGTCCGGCGAGAAGCGCAGCTCGTCCACGGGGCCGCCGCCGGTCGTGATGGTGCCGATGGAGGTCCGCTCGCGGACGTTCCACAGCAGCACCCTGCCGCCTTCCAGCCCGAACGCCAGCCGGTCGCCGTCGGGCGAGAACGCCAGCGCGGTCGTCGCCGCGCCGTCGCCGGCCTCGGCGGCCTGATCGAGCGGGGTCACCTGCCCGGTGCGCAGGTCGAGCAGGCGGGTGCCGGTGGCGAGCGTCCTGCCGTCGGGGCTGAAGGCCAGCGCCAGGTCGCCCACGCCCTCGTACGCCCTGATCCGCCGCCCCGAGTGCACGTCCCACGTCTCCAGGAGACGGCCGCGCGCCGTGGCCAGCGTGCGGCCGTCGGGGGAGAGCGCCACGGCCGGAACGTCGCCGCCCGCCGCGATCGACGTCACCCGGCGGGCGCTCGGCACCTCCCATACCGTCACCGGGTCGCCCGCCACCGCGAGCAGCCGTCCGGTCGCGTCGAACGCCAGGTCGCCCGCGGCGGCGATGCGGCCGAGCGTCCTGTGGTTCTCGGCGTCGGTCAGCTCGATCCCGTTGCCCACCTCCTTGGCCGCGACCCTCCCGTTGCCGGAGAACGCGGCCACCTGCTCCTCGCCGGCCGGCGCCGGCAGGCCGGAGACGTCGAGCGAGACGACCGTGCCGACGCCGCTCAGGTAGTGCAGGGCGCGGCCGTCGGCGGAGAAGGCGAGGCCCCTGCCGGGGTCCTTGAGCGGGTAGGAGCCGGCGAGGCGGCGCTCGGCGACGTTCCACACGCGTACCTCGCCGTCGCCGGGCAGCGCGAGCAGGCGGCCGTCCGGGCTGAACACCAGCGGGCCCGCCGCCGTCGCGGGCGTCACCTCCAGGCCGTCCACGATCTCGACGCCCCAGGTGCCGTCCGCGCCCGTGCCGGGATCGCTGCTCTTGACCCGCTCCTTCTTCGCCTGCATGGCCCGCGCCACGACCCGCGCGGTCTCCGCCCGTACCTGCGCCTGCGCCTTCGCGCTCTCCGCCTGCGTCTTCGCGCCTTGCCGCACGGACGCGGCGTCCCGCGTCACCATGGTGTCCCGCGCGTTCGCGTCCGCGGGCTCAGGCCCCGACGCGGCGCCACGCGCTTCTCCGGCGGTACGTGCGTCCCCGGCGGTGCGAGCTTCCCCGGCGGCAGGCGCTGGTTCGGCAGCGCGCGCCGATGCCACGGCGTCCCGCGTCTCGCCGGGCTCCGCCACCGGCGGGGCGTTCACGGCCTTGGCGAGCGTCACGGTCCGCGCCCGCGCTGCGTCACCCGCGGGCGCGGCGTTGCGCCCACCGGTGTTCTGCCCGGCTCCCGCGTCGGGGCCGGACGGCCTCGCACGGTCGCCCCGCGCCCTCTTGTCCTCGGGTTTCGTGGCAGCGGTCTCGTCGGCAGTGCCCCCAGCGGTGCCCTCAGCGGTGCCCTCAGCAGGGCCCTCAGCAGGGCCCTCAGCGGGGTCCGTGCGCGTCACGTCCGGCGTGGGCGTCGCGGTGGGCCGGGAGGTCCCGGACGCCGGGACCTTGGTCGGCTCGGGCGAGGCGGTGGCCGATGGGGAGCCGCTCGGCGAGGGGGTGGGGAAGGGCCGCCGGGTGGAGGTGGTGGCGTGGCTGCGCGACGGGACGGGCTTCGGTGCGGCGATCCTGTCGCGCGACGCGACCGCCGGCCCGCGCGTCTCGGGCGCAGGGCGGAACGTCTCGCCCTTCCCCGAGGGTGTCTCGCCCTTCCCCGAGGGCACAGGGCGGGCCGTGGCGGGCGTGTCGGGCGCGGCGGGAGGAGCGGCCGTGGCGACCGGGCGCGGCGATGCGGCGTCCGTACGGGCGTCGGGGGCGGCCGGAGACGACGGCTGCGGAAGGGCGAGGAGCCCGGGACCGGGGGAGAACGGCGTGGTCGGCGACGGCAGGACCGGCAGGTCGGGCTCCTGCGTCGCGGTGCGGGCGGTGAGGGCGTCGGAGGCGTCCGTACGCCTGCCGCCCGTGCCCACCAGCGTGACCCCGTCGCGCCCGGCGACCGCGAGCGTGACGCCGTCGGGGCTGAAGGCGAGGGCCGGCGCGGCGGCCCCGGCGAGCGGAGCGACCTTCACCACCCCGGTGCGCACCCGCCTGGGCACCAGCTCCCACAGCTCCACCCGCCCGTCGAGGCCGGACAGCGCCGCGCGGGTGCCGTCGGGCGAGAGCGCCACCTTGCGATCGACCACGTCGAACAGCACGCGCGGCCCCCGGTAGACCCGGGTCCTGTTGCCGCGGCTGATCGTGAAGACCCCGTCGGCCGGCGGGTGGCCGGTCGCCACCTCGATGGGCCCGTCAGGTCCCTCGGCGAACCGCCCGTCGTCGCTCAGCCCGGCGCTCCCTGAAGGCATCGGGTAGGAGGCGACCCGCCGCCCGCCCGGCACGTCGTAGACGGTCACGGACGCGGTGTCCCACCGGACGAGCTCGTCGCCGCGCAGCAGGTAGTTGGCCCGCCCGTCCGCGCGCGGATCGGTGAACACGCCCAGCTCGGGCTGGACCAGCGACGCCTGCAGCGCGGCCCGCGCCTCAAAGACCGGCGACATCCGCCAGGCGGCCACGCTGAGCCGCATCGCGGTGCGGGGATCGGTGGTCCGCATCGCGTCGGCCCGCGCGGCGACGGCCCGCGCGCCGGCCTCGATGAGGCGGTCGCGCAGGTCGTTCTGCCCGTGGACGGTCACCACCGTCATGGTCACCGCGACCGCGACCACGGCGGCGACGGCCGACAGCGCGGGCACGAGCATCTTCCTGCGCTGCCTGGACAGCGCCACGCTGTCGCTGATGAAGTCGCGTTCGAGCTGGCTGAGCCGCACGTGGCGGCGCTTGGCCGCGGCCCAGCCGAGCGCGTCGGCGAGCTCGTCGCCGCGCAGCAGGTGGCTGCGGTCGCGCCGGTGCTCGGACCAGTGTCTGGCGGCCTCGCGGAGGTGGCGGTGCACGGCCATGCCGTCGCGTTCGTCGGCGACCCAGCCGCGCAGCCGGGGCCAGGCGCGGTAGAGGGCGGCGCTCGCGGGGGTGACGCGGTCGTCGCTGATCGCGACGAGCTTGCCGATGGCGGTCTGTGAGGGGGAACGCGGATGCTGCGGCGTACGAGGAGGCCCGCCGCCATGAGCGGAGCCAGCGCCTCGCCCTCGTCCTGCGGCCGGTCGCCGTCGAGCAGCCGCAGCAGCAGCCCCGGCACCTCTTCCTGCTGGCGCGGCGTGAGCGACAGGTACGCCTGTTCGGCCACCTCGCCCAGCGACGGCGTACGCACGAACGCCTCAGGCGGGCGCAGCTCGGTCTCGCTCTCGATGAGCAGCTCGGACGCGGCGGGCCGGTCGGCCGGATCCTTGGCCAGCGCCCGCTCCACGAGCCCGGCCAGCGGCTCGGGCAGGCAGCTCAGGTCGGGATCGACGGTCAGCAGCCGGTGCATGACGGCCCCCGGGCTGTCGCCGCCGAACGGGTCGCTGCCGGTGGCCGCGAACAGCACCACCGCGCCCCACGCGAACACGTCCGCGGGAGCCCCGGCCTCCTGCCCGGTCAGCACCTCGGGCGCCTGGTACGGGCACGTGCCGCCCGCCTGCGCCCCGGCCGCCAGCCCCAGCTCGATCACCCTGGGCCCGTCGTCGGCCAGCAGCACGCACTCGGGATTGAGCCCGGAATGAGTCAGCCCGGCCGCGTGCAGCGACCGCAGCGCCGTCGCCAGCGCGGCGGCCAGCGCGATCAGCTCGTCGCCGGAGTAGGGGCCGCCGTGCAGCCCGACGGCCTGGCGCAGGTCGGGGCCGTTGACGTATTCGCTGACCACGTACGGGATGCCGCCGTCGGACCCGACGGCCACCACTTGGGCGAGATGGCGGCAGGTCACCTGCTCGTAGCGGTGGCCGACCTCGCACCTGGGCACGGTGACGGCGAAGCGCCGCCCCTCGTCGTCATAGGCGTCGTAGACGACCCCGCGCCCACCCGCGCCAAGCCTGGCAGCCAGCCAATAGCCGCCAAGCTTCTCGGGGTCACCGGGCACCAAGCGCATCGTCACTGATGCTTAGATGCACGACACCGCCCATTGGTTGCCTCGAAGACGCCACAGGTCCCCCGCGCGCCTCGGGGGACCCATGCGTCATGATCATTATGCCAGGGTTCCGGCACGTGCCTGCCACTCCGGGCGGAGTATGGCCATCACGACCACGTCGTGCCATTCGCCCTCCCACAGCAGCGCGTCGCGTTCGACGCCCTCCATGACGAACCCCGCCTTCTCGTAGACGTGCCTGGCCCGCTCGTTGAAGTCGAACACCTCCAGCCGCACCCGGTGCAGCGGCGTCGTGCGGAACGCGTGGCCGAGCACCAGCTCGATGGCCTCGCTGCCGTAACCCTTGCCGAAGGCGCGCGCGCCGATCAGCGCGATGCGCAGGTTGCAGGACAGGTTGTCGGTGTCGAGCTCGTTGAGCACGACCTCGCCCACGAACGCGCCGTCCACCGTGATCGCCAGGTCGAGCCGGTCGGCGTGCCCCGCCCTGGTGGCGTACCAGGTGCGCAGGCTCTCCAGGTCGAAGCGGGCGCGCGAACCGGTGAGCCGGCGCACCTCCGGATCGGACACCAGCTCGAACAGGCCCTCGGCGTGCTCGGGCCCGACCGGGCACAGCGTCACCCGCTCGCCCTTCAGCGTGGGTTTCTCGGCGAACATCCTCGTTGGCTATCAGCCGCGATCATCACCGGGCAAGCCCATTTTGCTCAGCACCGCGTCGCGCACCTGCTCCGGGCTCATCACGCCGACGTCGCACATCAGGTCGGACACCTCGCGGAAATACCCCTCACGGCGGGCCCGCATGGCGGCCGGGTCATAGTCGGGGCGGTGGTCGCTGGTGTGCATGCGCTCGCGCAGCACCTCGTCGTCGGCGTCCACCCACACCACGAACGCCTTGCGCAGCGCCGCCCGCACCTCGGGGCTCTCCAGCGTGCTCGCCGCCGCCGCGATGACCTTGGGCGGTCCGGCCAGCTCGTCCAGCACGTGCTCCGCCTCGTACCGGTGCAGCGTCTCCTTGCCCTCGCGGGCCGCGATCGGCGCGGAGGTCGCCCCGTACTTGGCGAGGAGGTACTGGTCGCTGTCGGACAGGGGGAGCCCCAGCGCCTCGGCGATCAACCGACCGGAGGTCGACTTGCCCGAGCCCATCAGCCCGATCATCACGACGGGTTTGTTTTTCGACATGTGGATAGAGGTTCCTTCTTGTCAAGGAGGTAGATCAGATGACCATCGCCGGAAGCATCATCCTCATCATGCTCGGTGCGATCCTCACCTGGGCCGTCGAGTTCGACCTCGCCGGCCTCGACATCAACGTAGTCGGCGTCGTGCTCATGCTGGGCGGCCTGGTCGGGCTGGGGTTCGGCCTCTACCGCATCAGGGTCGCGCGGCGCGCGGTCGGCCCGATCGACGAGCCGGTCCACCGCCACGAGATCTACGAGGAGCCGCACGCCCGGCGTACCACCGTGTACGAGGACCGCCGCCGCTACGACGAGCCGCCCCTTTAACCGCCGCCCCTTCAGGAGGTGCAGCCCCATGCCAGGTGTTGACGAGCTGCCGTCGACCGTCAAGCGTTCTCCCAAGAAGGCGCAGGACACGTGGATCAAGGCCCACGACTCGGCCGTCAAGGAGTACGGCGAGGGACGCCGCGCGCACATGACCGCGTTCGCCGCGCTCAAGCACTCGTTCGAGAAGGTCGGCGACCACTGGGAGCCGAAGGCGAAGAAGGGCCCGTCCGACAAGGGCGCGACCGACCGCTCCGGCCGTACGGCCGAGGGCGTGGACGCCAACGCGAGCAAGACCCACCTGCAGGGCCTGGCCGCCAAGCTCGGCGTGCGCGGCCGGTCGAAGATGACCAAGCAGGAGCTCGTCACGGCCATCAAAAAGGCCAACAGGAGGGCCACGGCCAAGTCCCGCTGAGCGTCACCCGTACCGGCCTGCGCCGGCGGGCCGTTCCGGGCTTCCCGGCGACCAGCCGGGTGCCCAGGACGACAGGGCCGGCGAGGAGCGGCGGTCGGCCACCGCCGCGCATCGCCGGCCTTTCCGCATGCCCCGCGCCCTCCGTTCACCCGCCCTCCGCTTCCCGAGCCGCGCCCGGTGCTTCCGCGTGGCGGACGCGCGCCGCCCGTGGCCCCGGCAGCAGTCGCCCGCCGGTGGGGCCACGCGCTCCGAGTGACCGTCGCGTGGCGGTCCGGCGGTGATCGGCTTCTACGGTGGGCATCCGAACGGCGCTCGTCCCAACGCGCTTCCGCGTGGCGAGCAGGCGGGGTCAGAGCCGGGCGGCGGGAATCAGAGGAGGCGCTTGACGGCGTCCGCGATGGCGTGGCGGTCGATGCGGGCGTCGGCGAGCTGCTCCCGCGACGTCGCGGATCCGGGCAGATCACGTACGGCCAGCTTGATCACGCGCGGCCCCAGCTCGCTCACCGCGTCCGTCACGGCGTCGCCCAGCCCGCCCTCGATCCTGTGGTCCTCGACCGTGATGAGGTTCCCTGTGGTGGTGGCCGCCTCGGTCAGCGCGGCGGTGTCCACGGGCTTGATGGAGTACAGGTCGATGACGCCCACCGGGATGCCGTCCGCACGCAGGGAGCCGGCCGCCGCCAGCGCCTCGTGCACGGTCACCCCGGCCGCCACGATCGTGGCCCGGTCGCCGGCGGAGTGTCGCAGCACGCGTGAGCCGCCCACGGGGAAGCGCTCGCCCGGCTGGTAGATGACCGGCGTGGGCCCGCGCGTCGTACGCAGGTAGGACACGCCCTCCAGGTCGGCCATCTCCGCCAGCAGCGCCGCCGTCTGGTTGGCGTCGCAGGGATAGAGCACGGTGCTGCCGTGTACGGCGCGCAGCATGGCGAGGTCTTCCAGGCCCATCTGTGACGGCCCGTCCTGGCCGATCTCCACTCCGGCGTGCGAGCCGACGAGCCTGATCGAGGCTCCGCTCACCCCGGCCATCCTGATGAAGTCGTGCGCCCTGGTCAGGAACGCCGCGAACGTGGCCGCGTACGGCTTCCACCCCCGCACCTGAAGACCGACGGCGGCGGCGACGAGCTGCTGTTCGGCGATGTACATCTCGAAGAACCGCTCGGGGAACTCCTTGGCGAACGCCTCGGCCCTGGTGGAGTCGGCCACCTCGCCGTCCAGCGCCACCACGTCGCCCCTGGCCGCGCCGAGCGCCGCCAGCGCCGCCCCGTACGCGTCCCGGGTCGCCGCCTGCTCGCCCACCGGGTACGCGGGCAGCGCGAGCCCGTCGTCGCCGAACCTGAACGGCGCGGCATCCGTCTCCGGCGGGTGCACGGCGACGCGGACGTCCCGGATCCCGCCCAGCTCCTCCACGGCCTTGTCCGGGTCCTTCAGCGCCTTGCCGTGGGCGCCCTCGCGGTTCTCGGCCTCCAGCACGCCCTCGCCCTTGCGGGTCTTGGCCAGGATCACGGTGGGCCGCCGCCGGGTGTTCGCGGCGTCGGCGAGCGCGAAGTCGATCTGCCCGGGGTCGTGGCCGTCGATCTCGATGGTGTGCCAGCCGAACGCGCCGAACCTGCGGGCGTACGCGCCGATGTCCCAGCCGTGCCGGGTGGGCCCGCGCTGGCCGAGGCGGTTGATGTCCACGATCGCGGTCAGGTTCGCCAGGCCCTCGCTGCCCGCGTGCTCGGCCGCCTCCCAGATGGAGCCCTCCGCCAGCTCGCCGTCGCCGCACAGCACCCACACCCGGTACGGCAGGCGTTCCAGCCGCCCGGCCATCGCCACGCCGACCCCGATGGGCAGGCCCTGGCCGAGCGAGCCGGTGGCGACGTCCACCCAGGGCAGGCGCGGGGTCGGATGCCCTTCGAGCCGGCTGCCCCGCCGACGGAACGTCAGCAGCTCATCGTCATCGATCGCGCCCGCGGCCTTGTAGAGGGCGTAGAGGAGGGGAGAGGCGTGGCCCTTGGAGAAGATCAGGTGGTCGTTGGCGGGGTGGCCGGGCCGGTCGAAGTCGTAGCGCAGGTGGCAGGCGAACAGCACGGCCATGAGGTCGGCGGCCGACATCGACGAGGTGGGGTGGCCGGAGCCGGCCGCGGCGGCGGCCCGTACGGAGTCGACCCGGAGCTGCGCCGCCAGCTCGGCCAGATACTGAAGATCGCGCTCAGGCACGATGTCCTCCTCGTTGACGGGTTCCCGCCCGCCTACCCGGGCAGGAGCGGATAAGTCGGCTCCCGCCCGAGGCGGTCAGGGGCGGTCGGAGGCGGCCGGCCTGGCGTAGTCCGTCGGCGGTCGGAGGTGGCCTACCCGGTGCAGTCCGTCGGCGGTCGGAGGTGACCGGCCCGGTGCAGTCCGTCGGCGGTCAGAGGTGGCCGGCCTGGCGCAGCATGGCGGCGGTCGCCGCGGCGGCGCCGCCCATCGCCAGCGTGAGGAGGACGGGCGCGCGGTGCTGGGAGAGCCAGAGCTGGGGACTGCGCCCGTGTGAGCGGCGGTCGAACGTGCCGTGCGCACCGTAGTCGGTGTCCTCGTCGGCGGGCTCCCACAGGTTGGACACTCCGCTCGGCGCCTGCTCGCTGGTCTGCTGCGATTCGATGCCGGTCCGCGCGAGGTAGCGGTCGATCAGGGCGGGGGCGAGCCGCTGCGCGATGAGGGTGGCGACCGTGCTGGTGCCGACCCAGTACTCCTTGCGCTCGGGGTGCTCGGCCGCGTACACGAGGGCGCGCGCGGCCACCTCCGGCTGGTAGATCGGGGGTACGGGCTGGGGGTGCCGGCGCAGCTTGGACAGCACCCACTCGAACTGCGGGGTGTTGAGCGCGGGAAGCTGCACCAGGGTGATCTTGACGTTGCTCTGCTCGGCGAGCAGCTCCGTGCGCACCGACTCGGTGAAGCCCTTGACCGCGTGCTTCGCGCCGCAGTACGCCGACTGCAGGGGGATCGCCCGGTACGCCAGCGCTGCGCCGGCCTGGACGATCGCGCCCGCGTTGCGCGGGCGCATGAGGTCGAGCGCCACCTTGGTGCCCCAGACGTATCCGAGGTATGTCACGGCGGTGGCGCGTTCGAACTCCTCGGGGGAGATGTCAGTGAATTTCGCGAATACGGAGGAGAAGGCGGCGTTGATCCAGACGGAGATGGGGCCCAGCTCCTTCTCGATCCGCTCGGCCGCCTGCCGCACCTGCTCGTAATCCGATACGTCGGCCTCGTAGACCTGGCCCGTGCCGCCGCCGGTGCCGACGTCCACGGCCGCCGCGCCCAGCCCGGCGGTGCCGCGGGCGATCAGGGCCACCTTGGCACCCTGCGTGCCCAGCTCGCGGGCGACCGCCCGCCCCACCCCGCCGCTCGCGCCCGTCACCACGACCACCCGCCCGCGCAGTGGTGCCATGCCGGGATCAGCCCGCCTCTCCGTCTTGTCCGGAGCGCTGTTTCTGCCGTCGTACGGCCATGAGCAGGTCGATCACCGCGACGATCGCCGCGATGACCGCGATGACGGCCAGGACCCACGCCCGGGTCATGATTCCCAGCACCGTGAACGCGAACAGGAACACCAGCATGAAGGAGACGACTCTGATGTGCACCACGTCGCGGGGGGTGGCGGGCACCATGGCGTGACCTCTGCTGTCTCGTTCCTCGTGCCACTCACCTTTGTCAGACATGGGGCTTCCCCTGCCCGTGCCGTTTGCCGCCTAACGTCGGGGGTAGCCGCTTCGAGTGCCCGAGACGAAACCCCGTACAGAACCACCCGATGCCGAAGCCCTGGCAGCGGCCTTCGCGACCGCGCCACACAACGGGCCACACGGCAACGGGCCACACATCAACGGGCCAGACGGCAACGGGCCGGACGTCAACGGGCCGGACATCGAGCTGCATCCGAGCGACCAGAGCGAGCCGGGCATCACCCGGCGACGGCGCGGGCGCGGGTTCAGCTACCACGACTGCGACGGGCGGCCGGTGCGCGACCCGGAGGTGCTCGCCCGCATCAGGGCGCTCGCCATCCCACCGGCCTGGCGCGACGTGTGGATCTGCGCTTCACCCCATGGGCACCTGCAGGCCGTGGGCACCGACGCGGCGGGACGGCGGCAGTACCGCTACCACGACGTGTGGCGCGAGCAGCAGGACCGGGCCAAGTTCGACCGGGTGCTCGAGGTGGCCGAGCGGCTGCCGGCGTTCAGGAAGATCGTGGACGAGCAGCTCCAGGGACGCGGGCTGACCAGGGAACGGGTGCTGGCCACCGCCGCCCGGCTGCTCGACATCGGCTTCTTCCGCATCGGCGGGGAGAGCTACGACACCTACGGCCTGGCCACGCTCAGGATGGAGCACATCACCTGCTCGCGCGGCATGGTCACCTGCGCCTACCAGGCCAAGGGCGACATCCTGCGCGAGGTGGACGTCGCCGACCCCGGGGCGTGCAAGGTGCTGCGCGCGCTGAAGGCGCTGCGGGTGGACGGCGAGCTGCTGCGCTACCGGCGCGCCGACGGCTGGGGCGACATCAAGAGCGAGGACATCAACGAGTACCTGCGCGAGACCATCGGCCACGAGGTCACGGCCAAGGACTTCCGCACCTGGCACGCCACCGTGCTGGCGGCCGTGGGGCTGGCGGTGTCCGGGCCGGCCGGGCGCGAGAGCGTCACCCGCAAGAAGCAGGCCATCACCCGGGTGATGCGCGAGGTGTCGGAGTACCTGGGCAACACGCCGACCGTGGCCAGGGCGTCGTACGTGGACCCGAGAGTGATCGAGGCGTACGACCAGGAGCGGACGATCGCCGCGGTGCTCACCGAGCTGGGAGCGGACACCGACTTCGGCCAGCTCGCCACGGCGGGCCCGGTGGAACGGGCGGTTATCGACCTGATTCGTGCTGCTTGAGGCTGTTTGAGCGATTGGCGCTCGGGCATGCGGCGACAGAGAAGGGGGACGAGCGATGGAAGCTCCGCAGTACGTCGCGGCCCGTGTCCAGCAGGCGCTGGCCGAGGACGCCCGTACGACCGAGCTGGGAATCCGCGTCGACATCCGAGGTGATCAGCTCTTCCTGCGCGGCCAGGTCAGCGGGTGGGAGCAGCGCGACCGGCTCGGGCAGGTGGCCCACGAGGTCGCGCCCGACCTGCACCTGCACAACGAGATCAACGTCGTCGAGGCCGGCGAGCCGGGGGAGGATGAGCATCTTGACTGACCTGCGGATAGCCGCGGTAGGCGACATCCATCTGGGTGAAGACGTCAAGGGCCAGTACAGGAAGCGGCTGCGCGGCATCGAGGACCGCGCCGACGTCTTCATGCTCGCGGGCGACCTGACCAGGCACGGCACGCTGGAGGAAGGCCGGATCGTGGCCGACGAGCTGCGCGGCCTGCCCATCCCGGCGGTCGCCGTGCTCGGCAACCACGACTACCACTCCGACCTGGAGCGCGAGATCGCCGCCGAGCTGCGCGACGCGGGCGTCACCGTGCTCGACGACGACGGTGTGGTGCTGCAGTGCGGCGACAAGAAGCTGGGCGTCGTCGGCGGGAAGGGGTTCGGCGGCGGGTTCGCGGGCAAGTGCGCCAGCGAGTTCGGCGAGCGCGAGATCAAGGCGTTCGTCCACCACACCCGCCAGATCGCCGAGTCGTGGAAGATGGCGCTCAAGGAGATCGTCGCCGACTATCGCGTGGTGCTCTCCCACTACTCACCGATCAAGGAGACGCTGGAGGGCGAGCCGCCGGAGATCTACCCGTTTCTCGGCAGCTACCTGCTGGCCGAGGCCGTCGATACGGCGGGCGCCGACCTCATCCTGCACGGACACGCACACAAGGGCAGCGAGAAGGGCATGACGCCGGGCGGCATCCGGGTGCGCAACGTGGCGCTGCCGGTGCTCGGCCGGGCCTACTGCGTCTACTGCATCAATTGCGCGGAAGTCCACGAGTAAGACGTGCGGCGCTGAAAAACGCTCATTTCCTTGGAGAACCGGAGAACCGTAAAACCGCCGGGCCGCTCTCGGAGATCGGCCCGGTGGATGCGGGCAGGGAGACCGGGAGAACGGCTCCCTTAGACATGGAAGATGCTGACCCCACCGGGCCCGACCAGGAGTCCGAGGACGATGAGCACGATACCCCAGAGGATGTCGCGCCGGGCCAGGAGCACGTAGATCCCGGCGATGACGAGAATGACGGCGATGATCCAGAGCAATGTAGCCATGGGCCTGCACCTGCCCTCGGCGGGTGACTCATAACCTGTTTCTTACGCCGGCAAAGAAAACGGGAAATGCACCGCCGTTTTCGGCCCTGCTTAATACTCCAGCCGCATTTAGTGATCGATGATTCGTCGCTGTCGCTGGTAATGGCAGCGGCGGGCGCGGGCTTGATGCCGACGTCGCCACTGTGACCAGCGGATTCGATGACTGGCAGGGTGCCGGGGCTGGGCAAGATGAGCATGCAGACGCCGGATCTCGTTGACGGTAAGCGGGATCAGCTCGCCGGAATCGTCACCGTTCGCACCCTCAAGCTGTGATCGTCCCTGTCGGCAGGGCCCCCTGTGTGGCCAGGCCCGAGAAAGCCTCGCCCTGCTGAGCGCCCGTTGCGCCGGGTGGGCCGGCGGCGAGGAAAGCCAGGTGAGCGTGAGCGACCATGGCCAACGTGACGTGCCGATACCAGGCCAGGTGCTTGCGGACCTGGTAATGGTCCAGGCCGACCTCGTTCTTGGTGGCCTGGAAGCATTCCTCCACGCTCCACCGCGATCCCGCCACTCGCACCAGCTCCGGCAGCGCGACCGGGCCGGTGGCCCAGCAGGTGTAGAACGCCAGCTCGCCGGAATCAGTGATGGAGCGGCGGGCCAGCAGCCACTCGGCCGGGCCGAGCGGGATCCACGCCCAGTCGTAGTAGCGGTGGCCCTTGGCACCCTGGCCGCAGGAGTAACGCTGCCACGCCTGCTCCTCCAGCGCGGCGAAGACCTCATCGGCACGCATCTTCCGGCCGGCCAGCACGATCGGGTGGTCACAGGAGACAGCGAACACGTAGCTCAAACCCCGGCTGCGGCACCGCTCACGCAACACGGGGTTGTCGCCGTAGCCCTCATCCGCGGTGAGCCAGGCGAAGGTGAGCAGCGGATCGTCGGCGGCCCGCTCGATCATCCTCCAGGCCAGCTCCGGTTTGGTCGCGAACTCCACCTGCTCCGGGATGCCGGCGTCGGTGCGCCGCTCGGGTGCGGTGAACCAGGAAGCGGGCAGATACAGTTCCCGGTCGATCAGCACCCGTTGCCGGCCGGGGTGCAGGTAGGAGGCGAACACTCCGACCTGACAGTTGGTGATCTTTCCGGCCGTGCCGGTGTACTGGCGCTGCACCCCGGCCGAGCGGCGGCCCTTCTTCTCGAACCCGGTGTCGTCGACCACCAGCACCCCGTCCAGGCACCCGAGCCGCTCGGCGACCTGGGCCCGCAGTGCATCCCGGACCGCATCGACGTCCCAGCGGGCGTGGTTGAGCAGTCGTTGCATCCCGTCGGGTGTCGCGTCTCCGGCGAACTCGGCCAGGGACCAGCCGTTCTTGCGTTCCAGCGAACTCAGCAGGCCCAGCAGGTAACCACGCGCTCTGATCCGCGGCTCACGCCGGCCGAAGAACGGTGCCACTACCTGCGCGAACAGGTCATCGAACGCATCGGCCCATACACGCGGGTCGATTTCGGCTACCGTGGCTGCCACGGCCACCGCCGATCATCTGGATTCCACACACCCACATGATCACTGCGGTGGCCGTCTCACGTCTCAGCCTCGACCAGATCGAGATCTCGAAGTGCGGCTGGAGTATTAAACGCTCTGTCTTGAACGCCCTGTCTGAACGTCCTGTCTTGAACGCTCCGTTCGAACAGCGGTCATTCGGCGGACTTCATCAGTTTCGCGTACGCGAGCCGCAGCCAGCGGCCCGCCAGCGCCGCCACGGCGGCGGCCACGCCGACCGTCCCGCCGTACGCGCCGAGGAGTCCCGCGTAGCGCGCCAGCGGCCGATCCTGGCCGTTCGCATAGGTCTGCTCGGTCATTGCCAGGATTTCGGTCATAGCTCATCGGGCTACCCAGATACCCCTGTCCCCAACGTCTAGCCGACGATCGTTCGGGTAGCCGATGCGCATGGGCAGCCACAGCCACGCGGTCACCGACGCGATCCTCGACACGCTCAAGCGAGCCAGCTCGGGGCTCAAGGACGCCGGTGTCAAATTCGCGCTGGCCGGAGGCTGTGCCGCCTACGCGCGCGGCGCCGCGCCCTCACTGCACGACGTGGACTTCGTGCTGACCGAGCACGACGTGCCCGCCGCCCTGGAGGCGCTGCGCGGCATCGGCTTCCAGACCGCCAAGCCGCCGGAGGACTGGCTGGTCAAGGCGTACGACGAAGGGCGGCTCGTCGACCTGATCTTCCGGATCTCCGACATGCCGATCACCGACGAGCTGCTCGACCGGGCCGAGCCGCTGAAGGCGTCGGCGGTGATCGTGCCCGTGCTCCAGGCCACCGACCTGGTGATCTCCTGGCTGCTGCCGCTGTCGGAGCATGCCTGCGACTACGGCGCGCTGCTCGCGCAGGTGCGGGCGCTGCGCGAGCAGGTGGACTGGCCGCGGGTGGCCGCCGTCACCGAGACCTCGCCGTACGCGGCGACGTTCATCACCCTGCTGGAGCGCCTGGGCGTGCTCGACGGCCCGGTGATCCCCAAGGGCGAGTCCACGTGGCCGTGAGTCAGCGGCGGCGGCTTCCGTCCGAGACCCGCTTGAGAATGCGGTCCCACTCGGTGCCGAACGGGTTGTCCTGCACGAGGTAGGTCCACGTCGCCGACGGCCGCTTCAGGTCGGGCTCCGGCGCCTCGAACGACTCCAGCGAGCGCCGCTCCACCTCCGCCAGCAGCTTCTTGTACTCGGCCACCGCCTCGCGGTGGAACTCGTCGATCGGGCTCATCCGGCCGAGCGCCCGCAGGTGGATGCCCTCGCGCAGGTCGGTCAGGAACGCGAGATGCTCGGTCCAGCAGCTGTCGATCGCGTGCAGCACGATCTGCCGCGCCGTCTCGTCGCGGGTGTCCTCCGGCATCGCCGCCCACCGCTCGGGGTCGGCCTCGGCCAGCGCCTTGGAGGCGGCGTCGCCGTGCAGCACCTTGTCGCGCCACTCCAGGATCAGCTCGCGCTGGTGCTCCAGCAGCCGCGTGTAGCGCCACGTGTTGCGGTGGATCTCAAGGTTGACGCCCTCGGCGACGCGCTGCGCGTGGCCCACGATGTACGCCCCGCGCCGGTGCCTGATGATCCCGTCGGGATCGGGGGCGGGCGGGCGCTCGTCGGGCACGAACTGCGTGATCAGCGGGTCTTCCATGCTGACGAAGAACACCGAGCCGCCGGGGTCGCCCTGCCGCCCGGCCCGTCCGCGGAGCTGGTCGTCGAGCCGGCTGCTGGCGTGGCGGCCCGAGCCGATCACGTACAGGCCGCCCAGTTCGGCCACGCCCTCGCCGAGCCTGATGTCGGTGCCGCGGCCTGCCATCTGCGTGGAGACGGTGATCGCGCCGCGCTCGCCCGCCTTGGCGATGATCGCCGCCTCTTCGGCGTCGTTCTTGGCGTTGAGCACCACCGGCTCGAGGCCGCGCCGCTGCAGCAGCTTGGCGAGGTTCTCCGACTCGGCCACGTCGAGCGTGCCGATCAGGATCGGCCGCCCGGTCTCGTGGACCGCCTGGATCTCCTCCACCAGCGCCGCGTCCTTGTCGGGCACCGTCGGATAGATGCGGTCGGGCTCGTCCACCCGGATGCACGGCCGGTTGGGCGGGATCACCGCGACCTTCAGCCCGTAGAACTCGCCGAGCTGCTCGCTGACCGCCACCGCCGTGCCCGTCATGCCGCAGATCTGTGGATAGCGGCGGATCAGCCCCTGAACGGTGATCGAGTCGAGGATCTCGCCCTTCTCGCTCGGCGGCAGCGCCTCCTTTGCCTCGACCGCCGCCTGCAACCCGTCGGGCCAGCGCTGCAGCAGCGCCACCCGGCCCCGCGACGGGTTGATGAGCTGCACCTTGCCGTCGCGCACGATGTAGTCGACGTCGCGGGTCAGCAGCGCGTGGGCGTGCAGGGCGAGGTTGAGCTCGATCAGCGTGCCTGGCTCGTTCTCGTCGTAGAGGTCGACGCCCAGGATGTTCTCGACGCTGTCGGCGCCCTTCGGGGTCAGGTAGACGTTGCGCGCCTGCTCGTCGATCTCGTAGTGATAGCCGCGGACGAGCTGCCTGACCAGCGCCGCCATCTCCGGCACCGTGTTGCCGGCGTCGGCCGCCCCCGCCATCACCAGCGGCACCCTGGCCTCATCGACCAGCACCGAGTCGGCCTCGTCGATCAGCGCCACCTCGGGCTCGGGCACGATCAGCTCGCTCGCCTTCGTGCGCAGCCGGTCGCGCAGCACGTCGAAGCCGATCTCGCTGACCGGGCCGTACGTGACGTTCTTCGCGTACGCCTCGCGCCGCTCCTCGGGCGTGGAGTTCTGGTCGATCCAGCCCACGCTCACGCCCAGCGCCTCGTAGAACGGGCCCATCCACTCGGCGTCGCGCCTGGCGAGGTAGTCGTTGACGGAGATCACGTGGACGCGCTTGCCCTGCAACGCGTAACCGGCCGCCGCCATCGCACCGGAGAGCGTCTTGCCCTCGCCTGTGGCCATCTCGGCGACCTTGCCGTCGAGCAGCGCCAGCGTGCCCAGCAACTGCACGTCATAGGGCCGAAGGCCGAGCGTGCGGTCGGCGGTCTCACGGACGATCGCGCAGAACTCCGCGAGATCCCTCATATCGGGCACCGGCAGCTCGTGCATGCCGCGCAGCTCGTCTTCCCGCGCTCCGGCCGCCTTCACGATCTTCTGGTAGGGCGCGAGAGGGACGCCTCCCGGTCGGTCCAGGAGGTTCCTCAGTATTCCCTTTAGCGAGGCCACAGTTCCTCCAACGCGCGCTACGCCGACACCGTTCCCCCTGCCGCTCTGGGGGAACGGAGCGACGATTCGGCAAGCGCCGCCGTACCGGACCTTAACTCATCCGGCCGTCTGCGCCGTCACATCATGGCGCATCGGCCCGTGCGGCCAGCACGGCAACCGCCGCGAGCAGCAGCACGCAGCCCGACCATGCCAGCGGAGTGAGCCGCTCGCCGAACAGCACCACCCCCAGCAGCGCCGCGCCCACCGCCTCGCCGAGCGAGATGATCGACACGGTGGTGGCGCGCAGGGCGGTCAGCGCGCGGAAGAACAGCCCGTACGCCAGCGCCGTCGGCACCGCGCCCAGGTAGACGAGCAGCGCCGCCGACGTCCAGGTCAGCTCGGGCAGCGCGCCCTCCGCCAGCGCGAACGGCGCCAGGAACAGCGCGCCCACCACGAACCCGCCGATCGCCGCCGCCTCCGGGCCGCCGTCGTCGCGGTGACGCCGCGAGACCAGCGTCACCCCGGCGTACCCGGCGGCGGAGGCCAGCGCCAGCAGCACCCCGGCCACCGGGGACTGTCCGGTGCCCGCCGTCGCGGACTCGAACGTGAGCAGCACGAGCCCGGTCAGCGCCGCGGCCAGCGCGACCAGCGCCGTGCGTCCCAGGCGCTCGCGGAGCAGGAAGCGGCTGCCCAGGGCGGTGAAAATGGGGGTGGCGCCCATCGTCACCACGGTCGCCACCGCGACGCCGGAGTGCGCGATCGCGGCGAAGTACGCGGTCTGGTAGAGCGCCATCCCGGCCCCCACCACCACCGTCCGCCCCGTCATGTGCGGGCGGCTCGTGCCGCGGACGAGAACGAGCAGGCAGGCGGCGCCGATGATGTAGCGCCACAGTGATACGCCGACGGGACCCAGCCCGCCGGTCTGGAAGAGCAACGACCCGGCGGCGCCGCCGGTGCCCCAGGCGGTCGCGGCCACGGACGCGTAAAGGGCGCCCCGCCGGGCGGAGACATGCGTCATCGAAGAGTTCTCCGGAGGTGAAGATCGATCAAGGCCCGGTGAGCGGGCAGCGATCACCCCCGGATCGGTGACGACCCGGCGAAGGTCAGAAGACGCCGCCCGCTAGCGGGCGGGAGGCGGAGAACAGATCAGACGCCGATGCATGCCCCCTAAGATAACCGCTCCCCCAGTGGTGCCCCGTCCGCAGGGGCGCTCACGGGGGCGGGTGCTCGCGAGGCAGGGGTGCTCACGGGGTCGGGGTGCCGGCGGGACACGAGCTCAGGCGCTGGGGGTGCCGGTGGGGGCGCGGGCTCAGGCGCTGGGGGTGCCGGCGGGGACCGCGGCGTGTGCGGGTGGCTCCTTCTTGGACAGCAGGCGCTTGAGCCGGGGTGCGAGCGGTCGTTCCACGAACCGGTGCACCGCGTACGCGGCCACCAGCATGACCACGATCATCCCGACGAGCAGCACGTACTTGTTGAACGCCCCTTCGAGCCTGGCGAACAGGATGAAGCCCACGTGCGCGTGCAGCAGATACAGCGGGTACGTGAGCGCGCCCGCCGTCACCAGCCACGGCCTGGCCAGGGCCCGGGTGACCCCGAGCGCGATGAACGTCATGACGAGGAAGATGAGCACGACGACGGCGGTGATGACGACCGGCGAGTACGTCACGTTGTAGCGCTCGCCGACGGCCTCGGCGTACCCGATGGCCCGGTAGACGGCGTTGCCCAGGCAGATGGGCACCAGCAGCGCGATCTGCCAGTCGAGCCCGAACCGGTAGAGCAGGAACAGCGCCATCCCGGCGATGAAGTAGTGGGAGAACTCGGACTGGACGACCAGGTCGGCGACGCCCGGCAGCACGCCCAGCTCGACGAGGAACGTCAGCGCCAGCCAGCCCCACAGCCCGATCATGATGCGGCCCCGCGTGATGCCGATCATGGTGGCGATCAGCATGAGGATGTAGAACCGCATCTCGGCCCAGAGGGTCCAGTAGACGACGTCCACGTTCTCGATGTTCGGCACCGCCTGGAACATCGTCAGGTTGGCCAGCACCTGCGGCAGCGTCACCTGGAACATGCCCCATCCGAGCAGCGCGGTGACGGTCGCAGTGACGGCGATGCCCACCCAGTACGCGGGATAGAGCCGCACCACGCGCGAGACGATGAACTGCCGGGGCGTCCTGCCCCACGCGCTCATCAGCACGACGAAACCGCTGATCAAAAAGAACAGGTCGACGCCGAGGTAGCCGTATTTGGCCCAGGCGCTTTCGGTGACGAACGTCACAGTGGTCTTTCCTCCGGCCCAGCCGGAGAAGACATAGTGGTACAGCACTACGCACAGTGCCGCCAGCAGCCGGAGCCCGTCGATCTCGTAGAGCCGTTCTGGCCTGGTACGCACGGCATCTCCCTTCTGATGTGGAGAGGGTGGCGGCATCAGCTTGCGGATTGGTTAAAGGACAGCAAAGGCATTCTTACGGGTTTACAGGAGTACCGACGGGTACTTGACGCGATGTCCGACAAGACACACGTGATCGCCGTGTCTCCGGCTCGCCGTCGCCGGGCTCCCAGGCCCGACGCGCCTCACGCGCCGGCGGGTTCTCATACCTGACAGAAGATGGCAGGTACGGCTGAGACGCTTGCCGCCATGACGACGAAAGCAAGCCTCTTGGCCTTCACGATCGATTGCTCCGACCCCAAGGCGCTGGCCGGCTTCTACCACCAGGTGACCGGGATGGAGATCACCTACGCCGAGGACGAGTACGCCGCGATCGGCGACGGCACGGTCTCGATCTACTTCGGCCGCGTCCCCGACCGCAAGCCGGTCACCTGGCCGAGCCCGGACAAGCAGTTCCACTTCGACTTCCGGGTGCCGGACGTGGAGCGGGCGGTCGAGGAATACGTGGCGCTGGGCGCGACGAAGCCCGATTTCCAGCCGGGCGTCACCGAGGAGGGCACCCGCTGGGTGGTGCTCCAGGACCCGCAGGGCCACCTGTTCTGCGTGTGCCCGGAACCGGCATAGCAGGGCAAACAGGAGTCGGCGGGGGCCCAGGGGAGGCCAAGGCGAGGCTACGAGTCCGTACGCGTCGAGACCGATTTGTATGGACTTTTCCGCCTAAAGAATGATTCTGCGCCTCCTCCGGCCTCATAAGCTGGAGCAATGCTCCTGGAAGGATCCCTGCGTCTGCGCGGGCCGCGATGACCTGGGTCGGCATGCTGATCGCGCTGGCGGGGGCGCTGGGCTACGCGCTGGGCGCCGCGCTGCAGCAGTACGAGGTCGTGGCCGAGGGCGCCTCGCTCGGTCTGGTGCGCCGCCCCCGCTGGTGGGTGGGCGGCGTCATCTCCTTCACCGGCGCCTGCCTGCACGCCGTCGCGCTCAGCTTCGCGCCCCTGGTGGCCGTCCAGCCGATCAGCGTGGCCACCTTGGTGTTCGCCGTGCCGCTCGCCGCGTTCATGTACGGGCGCAAGCCGTACCGCGCGGAGATCATCGGCTCGATCGCGGTGGCCGTCGGCCTGCTCTGGCTGATGCTGCTGGTGCCCGCCCATGACGTGCCGCCCCACCTCAGCGACAAGGCCGCACTCGGCTTCATCGGCGTGATCGCCGCCGTCACGCTGCTCACCCAGCTGCTCGCCGGCCGGGTGGGCGGGGCGGCCAAGGCGCTGCTGCTGGCGGTGGGCGCGGGCGTGATGACGGCGAGCGTGTCCACGTTCGTCCGCGTGGTGGCCGGCGGCATGCAGGGCGACTGGGGCCGGTTGATCCACTGGTTCAGCCTGGCCGTGCCGGTGCTGCTGGTCTGCGCGGTGGTGCTGCTGCAACGCTCGTACGCGGTCGGCTACTTCGGCATCGCCTACGCGGGGGTCCAGGTCATCGACCCGGTCACGTCCGTGTTCGCCGGGGCGATCCTGCTCGGCGAGCCGCTGCCCACCGCCCCCGGTACGGCGGTGCCCGCCCTGCTGGCCGCCGCGCTGACCATCGGCGGCACGATCACGCTGGGCAGGCTGGCCCCCGACAAGAGCAAGCCGGCCCCAGCGCCCAAACCCCTGGAGAGCCCCCAGGAGAGCCCCCAGGAGAGCCCTCAGGAGAGCGCTGTCAGCGAGCAGCCTCCGCCGGTGGACGCCAGCGCAGTATCTCGTCCATCGACCGCAACATCAGATCTGGGCTGATCCGGTTCGCCGCCGTCAGCGCGGAGTCCCGCAGCCGCACGGCGAGCGGGTTGCGCAGCCGGCTCATCCGGCACAGCGTCAGCGAGCGCCGTACGATCCGGGTCGTCCGCTCCTTCCTGGCCGCGGTGTAGGCGGCCAGGCTCTCACCGGGCCGCGCGGGGTCGGCCAGGTGGCCCAGCACCACCGCGTCCTCGATGGCCTGGCAGGCGCCCTGCCCGAGGTTGGGCGTCATCGCGTGGGCCGCGTCGCCGACCAGCGCCACCCTGCCCCGGTGGTAGGCGGGCAGCGGCGTGGCCTGGTAGTAGATGTCGCCGCGGATGATGCGCGCCGGGTCGGCCGCCCGCAGCAGCGCGGGGATGGGCTCGTGCCAGTCGCCGAACCTGCGCAGCAGCTCCTCGCGCTCGTCCGGGGCGGCGCCGCCGGGCGGTGCGACGTCGGTGGCGTAGATGTAGACCTGGTCGCCGGCCAGCAGGTGGACGCCCAGGACGGCGCCCCTGCCCCAGCTCTCCGACCTCGGCACGCGTGACGGGTCGCACGGGCTTCCGTCGTCAAGCCGCACGTCGCCGAGCGGGATGAGGGCCCGCCAGACCGTCACCCCCGCGTACGACGGGTCCGGGTGCCCGGGGAAGAGCGCGCGCCGGGTGAGCGACTTGATGCCGTCGGCCGCCACGACCAGGTCGGCCGCCAGGTCGCCCGCAGAAGTCCGTACGACGCCGCGCTGCGCGTCCACGCCGGTGACCGCCGTGCCCACGCGCAGGCAGTCCGGCCCGCCCGCCTCGGCGAGCCCGCCGGCCAGGATGTCGAGCAGCGCGGCCCGCAGCATCGCCACCACCGAGTCGCCGTACGCGCCGTCGGCCGCCTCCTCCGTGGTGGCGGTCAGCCGCCGCCCGTCGGCCCTGCGCAGCATCAGCGGCCCCTCGGCGTGGGCGAGCGCGCGTACCCGGTCGCCGAGCCCGAGGGCGTCGAGCGCCTTGAGCGCGTTGGCGGCGATCGCCAGGCCGGAGCCCACGGGTTCGATGGCGGGCGCCCGCTCCAGCACGGTCACCTCCCATCCCTTGCGCAGCAGCGCGACACCGGCGCTCAGCCCGCCGACGCCGCCGCCGATCACCACGGCTCTGGCCATTGCGGCCTCCTTCGCTCACTACGTCTGTAGTTCGACGATACTACGTCCGTAGTGATGTCCAACTACTCCTGTAGTATCTGGTGCCGTGAAGCGCTCAGACGTCGTGGCGGACGCGGCCATCGCCCTGCTCGCCGAGCGCGGCATGCGCGGCCTGACCCACCGGGCCGTCGACGAGGCCGCGGGCCTGCCGCCGGGATCCACCTCCAACCTCGCGCGCACGCGGGCGGCGCTGCTGGAGCTGACGCTGGCCCGGCTCACCGCGCTGGAGTGGGAGGCGGTGGCGGGCGCGTACGAGGGCGCGTACGAGCGGACGCACGACCTGGCCGGGCTGTCCGCACTGCTGGCCGGAGCGCTGCACCTGCGGCTCGCCGACCGCGTCCACACCCTCGCGCGCTACGAGCTGGCGCTGGAGGCCACCAGACGGCCGGAGCTGCGCGCGATCTACGACAGGGCGGGCCGCCGCTTCCGCGACCCCGCCGTCGCGATCCTGGCCGCCCTGGGCTCGCGCGACCCGGTGCGGCACGGGCGCACGCTGGTGGCGTTCGCCGAGGGCCTGGTGTTCGACGCGGTCGTGGGCGCGGGCGCCATGCCCACGCGGGAGGAGCTGGAGCGGGCCGTCCGCGAGGTGCTCACGGGCATGCTCGGCGGGACCGCCGCCGAGACCTGATCGGCTAGGAGGCCGCCAGGCGGGCCTGGAGACGGTCGCGGTGCGGCGGCCACTCGTCGTCGAGGATGCCGAAGCAGACGGTGTCGCGCCAGGTGCCGTCCGGCCGGCGGCGGTGCCGGCGCAGCGTGCCCTCGTGCACGCCGCCGATGCGCCTGATCGCGTTCTGAGACCGTACGTTGAGCACGTCGGTCTTGAGCAGCACCCGGTTGTAGCCCAGCTCGAAGGCGTGGCCGACCATCAGCAGCTTGCACGCGGTGTTGATCGCCGTGCGCCAGGACGCGCGGCCGTACCAGGTCCAGCCGATCTCCACGCTGGCCTCAAAGCCGGGCACGTCGGCGTACGTCGTCCAGCCCACGGCCCGCCCGCTCGACCGGTCCACCACGGCGAACGGCACGTGCTTGTCGTCGTCGATCAGCATGCGCGCGACCTTGCCCAGTTCCTCCTCCGTCCGCGGGGCCGGCACCGGCATCCACCGCCAGACCTCGTCGTCGCCGCCTCCCGCGGCGAACAGGTCGGGCACGTGGTCCATGGCGAGCGGCTCAAGGCGGACGACGTCGTTCTGGAGCACGGTAGGGCCGGGCAGCTTCGCGGTCATGGCGGCCACTGTAGAAGACCAGGTGAGGGTGGGTAGATGGCCACCTGGAGGCATTTGCCGGGAACCACCTGTCGACACTCATACCGGCCGGTCGGTAGGGTCGCGTCATGGACTTCGCCTTCGACACCGTCACCGAGGACCTGCGCGAGCGATTGCTCCGCTTCATGGACGAATGCGTCTACCCCGCAGAACCGGCCTTCGAGGAACAGGCGAAAACCAGCGGCTGGAGCCCGCCGCCGCTGATCGAGGACCTGAAGGACGAGGCGAGAAAGCGCGGGCTGTGGAACCTGTTCCTGCCCGGCGAGCACGGCGCGGGGCTGACGAACCTCCAGTACGCCCCGCTGGCGGAGATCATGGGCAGGAGTCCCGCCATCGCCCCCGTCGCCACCAACTGCGCCGCCCCCGACACCGGCAACATGGAAGTCCTGGCCATGTTCGGCAGCGAGTGGCAGCGCAAGGAGTGGCTGCGGCCGCTGCTCGACGGCGAGATCCGCTCGGCCTTCGCCATGACCGAGCCCGACGTGGCCTCATCCGACGCCACCAACATCGCGACCTCGATCGTCCGCGACGGCGACGAGTACGTCATCAACGGCCGCAAGTGGTTCATCTCCGGCGCGATGAACCCCAACTGCAAGATCTTCATCGTCATGGGGCAGACGAACCCCGACGCGCCCAAGCACCGCAGGCAGAGCATGATCCTCGTGCCGCGCGACACGCCCGGGGTGCACGTCAAGCGCGGCATGCACGTCTTCGGCTACACCGACGCCGACCACGGCGGACATGCAGAGGTCGTGTTCGAGGACGTACGCGTGCCCGCGGCGAACCTCATCGGCGAGGAGGGTGGCGGCTTCGCCATCGCCCAGGCCAGGCTCGGACCCGGCCGCATCCACCACTGCATGCGCCTGATCGGCATCGCCGAGCGCGCGCTGGAGATGATGTGCCGCAGGGCGCTGTCGCGCACCACGTTCGGCAAGCCGGTCGCGCAGCAGGGCGTCGTCCAGGACTGGATCGCCGAGTCCCGCGTGAAGATCGAGCAGCTCCGCCTGCTCGTGCTCAAGACGGCCTGGCTCATGGACACGGTGGGCAACCAGGGCGCGCACACCGAGATCCAGGCCATCAAGATCTCCACCCCGATCACGGTGGAGCAGATCCTCGACAAGGCCGTCCAGGTGCACGGCGCCGGCGGCGTCTCCCAGGACTTCCCCCTGGCCGCGCTCTGGGCGCACGCGCGCACGCTGCGCCTGGCCGACGGCCCCGACGAGGTGCACAAGCGGTCCCTGGCCTATCGCGAGCTGAAGAGGTACATGTGAACGAGGCACAGATCAAGGAGCGCGTGGCCGCGTTCCTCAGCGAGCACGATCCGAGCGGTGACCGCCTGGAGTTCCTGCGCGCCCGCTTCGACGCCGGGCTCGCCTGGGTGTGGTTCCCCGAAGGGCTCGGCGGGCTCGGCGCGCCGCGCGAGCTGCAGCAGGTCGTGGAGCGGGAGCTGGCCGACACCCCGCAGCTCAACAGCGGCCTGCAGGGCATCGGTCTCGGCATGGCCGCCCCGACGATCCTGGCGTTCGGCACCGAGGAGCAAAAGCGCCGTTTCCTCAAGCCGCTGTGGACCGGCGAGGAGATCTGGTGCCAGCTCTTCAGCGAGCCGGGCGCGGGCTCGGACCTGGCCACGCTGGCCACCAGGGCGGTCAGGGACGGCGACGAGTGGGTGATCGACGGGCAGAAGGTGTGGACGTCGGGCGCGCACCACGCCCGGTGGGCGATCCTCGTCGCCCGCACCGACCCCGACGTGCCCAAGCACCGCGGGCTGACGTACTTCGTGTGCGACATGCACGCCCCCGGCGTCGAGGTGCGGCCGCTGCGGCAGATCACCGGCGAGGCCGAGTTCAACGAGGTGTTCCTGACCGGCGTCCGGCTCTCCGACGACCTGCGGCTCGGCGCGGTCGGCGACGGCTGGCGGGTCGCGCAGACGACGCTGATGAACGAGCGGGTGGCCATCGGCGGCGCGCCCTCCAGGCGCGGCGGCGGCGTCATGGCGTCCGTGCTGGCCGCCTGGCGCGAGCACCCCGAGCTGCGTACCCACGACCTGCACCAGCGGCTGCTGTCGCTGTGGGTGGAGGCCGAGGTGACCCGCCTGTCGGGGGCGCGGCTGCGCGAGCAGCTCGCCGCCGGTCAGCCGGGGCCGGAGGGCTCGGGCATGAAGCTCTCGTTCGCCAAGCTCAACCAGGCGCTGACCGGCCTGGAGATGGAGTTCCGGCGCGAGCTGACCTACGACGACTGGACGTTCAGGCGCTCGGAGAACGTCGACTTCTACGGCCGCGGCCCCGGCTACCGCTACCTGCGGGCCAAGGGCAACTCGATCGAGGGCGGCACCTCCGAGATCCTGCGCAACATCATCTCCGAACGGGTGCTCGGCCTGCCGTCGGAGCCCCGTGTCGACAAGGACGTGCCGTGGAAGGACCTGCCGCGATGAGCCTGCTCTATTCCGACGTCGAAGAGGAGCTGCGCGCCGCCGTGCGCGCCCTGCTGGCCGACCGCTGCCCTCCGTCCGCGGTGCTGAGGCGCGTCGAGTCCGAGCCGTACGACCTGGATCTGTGGAAGACGCTGGCCGGCGAGATCGGCGTGGCCGGGCTGCTGGTGCCCGAGGAGCTGGGCGGCGCGGGCGCGTCGGCGAGCGAGGCGGCCGTGGTCCTGGAGGAGCTGGGGCGGGCGGTGGCGCCGGTGCCGTTCCTCACCAGCTCGGTGCTGGCCACCAGGGCGCTGCTGCCGACCCGCGACGCGCTGCTCGGCGAGCTGGCCGAGGGGCGCAAGACGGCGGCGCTGGCGGTGTCGTTCGCGGCTTCGGCGTACCGTCCTGACCGGGGCGCGTCCGTGAGCGTGGACGGCGAGGGGCGGCTGTCCGGCACTGTCACCGGCGTGGCCGGGGCCGAGGTGGCGGACGTGCTGCTGGTGCCGGTGGACGGCGACCTGTACGCGGTCGAGAGCATCGAGCCCGAGGTGGTCCGGGTGGTGCCCTCGATCGACCTGACCAGGCCGGTGGCCGAGGTGACGTTCGCGCGGACGCCCGCCCGCCGGGTCGGCGCCTGCGACCTGGCGGCGGTGCTGCGCTTCGGCGCCGGGCTGCTGGCCTCTGAGCAGCTCGGCGTGGCCGAGTGGTGCCTGGAGACGACGCTGGCCTACGTCAAGGAGCGCCACCAGTTCGCCAGGCCGATCGGCTCGTTTCAGGCGATCAAGCACCGGCTGGCCGACCTGTGGCTCGACGTGGTCAGGGCCAGGGCGGCGGCCAGGAACGCGGTCGCGGACGCCTCGTCGATCTCGGTGGCGGTGGCGCAGGCGTGGAACGCGGGCGTGGCCGTGCACGCGGCCGAGGAGGCCCTGCAGCTCCACGGCGGGATCGGGATGACGTGGGAGCACCCCGTACACCTGTATCTCAAGCGCGCCAAGGCCGCCGAGGTCGCGCTCGGCACGCCGGGCGATCACCGGGAGGCGCTGGCCTCACTCGTCGACGTGCCCGGCCCCGAGTGAGGTGAGCAGCAGGTCGGCGAAGTGCTTGCCCACCTGGGCGCCGGTCAGCGGCCCCTGCGCGTTGAACCACGTGCCCAGGTGGTGCACCGAGCCGAAGAAGTAGTCGACGACCAGCTCGGCGGGCACCCGGTCGCTGAAGACGCCGAGCGCTGCCCCTCGGCCACGAGGTCGCGGAAGCGCTCGTGGTAGCGGCGGCGCTCGGCGCGCACGGACTTGCGCGTCTCGGGGGCGAGCAGGTGCATCGACCTGAAGAAGATCTTGGAGTCGTCGAGGTTCGCGGTCGTCGTCTCCACGACGTCGGCCGCGGCCCGGTGCAGGCGCTCCTGGACGGTGCCGGGGCCGTCGGCGATCTCGAACAGCCGATCCATCTGCATGCGCAGCACCCGCATGTAGATCTCGTGCAGCAGGTCGTCCTTGGAGTCGAAGTAGTGGTACATGGCGCCCTTGGTGACGCCCGCCGCCGCGACGATCTCCTGCACCGAGGTGCTCTCGAAGCCGCGCTCGGCGAACAGCCGGGTCGCCTCGGCCAGCAACCGCTGCCTGACCGGTTCGTCTTTCACTCGGTCCCCCTTGGTCACCGCCTTAGCATACCGACTGGTCGGTTGATTGGTCTTGCGGGTACTAATTCCCTCACCTTAGGCTCACCTTGGTCGGGGAATGGGTATCCCTTGACCGGCGAGGGATCTTCGGCGTGGCAGATCCTGCACTACGACGACTTTCGGGGAGTTTGCCGTGCCCGGTGGCTCTATCTACGTGCAGCCCAACGAGAAGTACACTGGCTCATCCCCGCAGTGGTGGTACGAGAAATTCTGGCGCGACGACGCGCCCAACCGGCTCAAGCGCAGGTACGTCAAGGCCGCTGTGGGTTTCATCATCGGTGTGGCGCTCGGTCTCAGGTTCGGGCTCACGGGGGGTTCCGCGTTCACCGGCCTGCTGGCGGCGGCGCTCGTCTTCGGCGGCGACTGGCTGTACGACATCTACAGCTTCCGCAAGACCGCCGTCTGGCGCGGAGCCAAGCGCGGCGAGGTCATCATGGGACGCCTGCTACGCCGTTCGCTGCGCCGCCACGACTACCACGTGCTCGACGGCCGGGCGATCCGCGGGCAGGCCTCCATCGACCACCTGGTGATCGGCCCCGGCGGCGTGTGGATCATCGACAACGAGTCGTGGAGCCCCGACACCGAGATCGCCTGCTACGCGGGCCGGCTGTTCTTCGGTGAGAAGTACGGAAGCAAGACCGCCAAGCCGCTGGTCGAGCAGGCGGAGAAGTTCGCCGAGCTGCTCAGCCGCGAGACCGGCATCCAGGTGAGCATCACGCCCATGCTCGCCGTCCACTGCGGTCTGCTGCCCAGGAACGGCGTGGTCTCGGCCGAGGGCCTGACGCTGGCCAAGCCGCGCACGATGGCCAAGCTCATCAAGGCCGCTGACCGCGACGTGCTCAGCCCGGCGCAGGTCGAGGTGCTCGCCCGCACCGCGGCCCGGGAGCTGCAGCGCGTCTGACCGGGCCGGTCACGCCAGGGTCTCGATGAACGCGGTGAGCTGGGCGACGTTGCGGCACTCGTACATGGGCACGACGGTGCCGTACTCGCCCGCCACCGAGTCGCCGGTGTCCCACTGCTGCCGCGGCTCCGGGTTCAGCCAGTACGCGTGCCGGCACCGCGACACCAGCGACCTGAGCACGTCGAGCGCGGGCGGCTGGTAGTTGGAGCGGGCGTCGCCCAGGATCAGCAGCGACGTCTTCGGGCCGAGCGCGTCGCCGTACCGCTCGGCGAACCGCTCCAGCGCGTTCCCGTAGTTGGTGCGGCCGAAGCGCACCATGTCGGCCTCGTTGGCGAGCCTGGTCATCGCCTCGACCACGTCGGAGCCGGGCTGGAAGAACCGGGTGATCTCATCCACGGTGTCGACGAACCCGAACGCCCGCACCTTCGTGAACTGCTCGCGCAGCGCGTACGTGAGCAGCAGCGTGAAGTGCGCGAACGACGAGACCGAGTCGCTGGTGTCGCAGAGGACCGCCAGCTCGGGCTTGTGCGGCCGGGGCGGGCGGAGGTGCGTGGTGAGCGGCACGCCGCCGCTTTGCAGCGAGGCCCGCATGGTCCTGCGGAAGTCGAGCCGGCCGCGCTTGCCCTTGCGCTGCCGCATCGCAAGGCGCGCGGCCAGCCGGCGGGCCAGCGGGTGCACCTCCCTGCGCAGCTGCGCCAGGTCGGCCCTGGTGATGCGGAGGAAGTCGATCTGGTCGAGCGGAGGGCGTACGGCGGAGCGCGCGATGCGCTCGATCCCGGCGTCCTCGGCGATGCGGCGGCGCACGTCGGTGGCCACCGCCTCCTCGAAGCGCCGGATGTTCGCGGTGACGCCCTGCCGCACCGTCTTCTCCGCCAGCCCGCCGCGCTCGCGGCCCTGCAGCACCGCGCGCAGGATGCCGGCCATCAGCGTCTCGGGCGACAGGGCGCGCAGCACGCTGTAGGAGAACCAGTTCTGCCGCCCGGGAGCGGCCTCCTGCCGGCCGAACCGCTCCACCATGGCCTCGGCGAACGCGCGCATCTCCTGGTCGGTGGAGCCGGTCAGCAGGTCCGCCAGGTGCTCGCGCAGCTCCTTGACGTCGGCCGTCGCGAAGTCGATGCGCTCGCGGCCGGGGCGCCGTGCCCGCAGCCCGGTGGTGGACGCCGGGAACCACAGGTCGAACAGCACGTCGAACCCCGGCCGGTGCACGGGCCTCTTCACCAGCGTGGCGGCGTACGCCTCCCGCAGCGACTCCCGGTCGGCCAGGTCGATGACCCGCAGCGCGTTGGCCGCGTCCAGCCCTTCCGCGATCGACACCGGCAGCCCGGCCTCGCGCAGCGCGTGCACGAAGCCGATGTGCCGGTCGACCAGCGAGCCGGTCTCAGGCATCGGGCAGCCCCAGCTCCTTGATCGCCCGCGCCTGGTCGGAGGCGTGTTTGAGCACCACGCCGAGCGTGCCGGCCACGGTCGCCTCGTCCAGCTCGTCGCGGCCGAGCGCGAGCAGCGTGTTGGCCCAGTCGACGGTCTCGGCCACCGACGGCGCCTTCTTCAGCTCCAGCGAGCGCAGCGTGGCGACCGTACGCGCGAGCTGCTCGGCCAGATCGGCGCGGAAGCCGGGCACCTGGGCCAGCACGATGTCGCGCTCGCGCTCGGGGGTCGGGTATTCGATGTGCAGGTAGAGGCAGCGCCGCTTGAGCGCCTCCGACAGCTCGCGGGTGGCGTTGGAGGTCAGCACGACGTACGGGCGGCGGGTGGCGGCGATGGTGCCCAGCTCGGGGATCGTCACCTGGAAGTCCGACAGCAGCTCCAGCAGCAGGCCCTCGACCTCGACGTCCGCCTTGTCGGTCTCGTCGATGAGCAGCACGGTCGGCTCCTGCGCCCGCACCGCCTTGAGCAGGGGGCGCTCCAGCAGGAACTCCTCGCTGAAGATGTCGTCGTCGGCGTTGGTCGCCTGGATGCGCAGGAGCTGCTTTTTGTAGTTCCACTCGTAGAGTGCTCTGGACTCGTCGAGTCCCTCGTAGCACTGCAGCCTGATGAGGTCTGCGCCGGTCGCCTGGGCGACGGCCTTGGCGAGCTGCGTCTTGCCCACTCCGGCCGGCCCTTCGACCAGCAGCGGCTTGCCCAGCGCGGCGGCCAGGAACACCGAGGTGGAGATGGCGTCGTCGGAGAGGTAGTCCACGGCGGCGAGCCGCTCCGTCACGTCGGCGGGGGAGTCGAACATCCAAGAATCCTGTCTGCCGGAGCCGGAAGTACCGAATTTTATTCTAGCGTGGCCTGTCCTCCGGATTCCGATTCGACCAGGATGGCGATCACCGGTATATTCATTCCTGCCAGCGCGCCGCTAGCTCAGTTGGTCAGAGCAGCTGACTCTTAATCAGCGGGTCCGGGGTTCGAGTCCCTGGCGGCGTACCGGATCGGGCGCTCACCTCGCGAGGTGAGCGCCCGAAGTGTTCTCACCGGCCTTGAGCCCTCATCGCGTCGCCCTGGGGCCGACGCCGTCCAGGCTGAAGGTGCGGTTCCACTCGCGCACCCACGCGGGTCCGAAGCCCTCCGTCCTGTTCAGCGGCGTGTTACGCGCGTCGAAGCGCCACGTTGCCGGGTCGAAGCCCGCCTCCTCCGGCGTGGCCGCCTTGGCGTTGAAGGAGTCGAAGCCCGGGTTGAACGTCTTCACGCTCAGCCCGCCCGCGTCGTCGGTGTAGGCGAAGTCGCCGCTACCGATGCTGACCGACCTGGTCAGCACGTTGTTCGCGGGCACGTACACCGAGTTCGGGTCGCTCCACACCTGCTCGTCGGTGCACTCGGTCTCGCCGACCGCCGTGCACGGCACGCCCTGGGCGTCGGACGGCACGTACCAGTCGCGGATGTTCGGGTACTGCCTGGCGTAGTGGCGGTACCACTTCTCCACGTTCTCCCTGGTGTTGGTGAAGCCGGTGCCCTCGCCGGCCTTCAGCATGTCGTTGAAGCGCTCGATCACGACCTTGGCGTTGGGCACCGGCAGCCGCTTGCCGCCCTCGTGGTAGAGCTTGTCGTGGCCGATGTACGTCACGTTCACGAACACGTTGTCGCGCGCCACGTTGCTGTGCCCCGCCTGGTAGAACAGCCCGTGCTGGACGTTGTCGAAGACGTTGTGGTGCACGACCATCCCCGACATGCCGTCGTCCATGTAGACGGCCTGGTTGCCGTCCGCGCCGATGTCCTTGAACAGGTTGTACGCCACCACGTTGTTCAGATATGTGTAGTCGCGGCCCGAGTAGATCACGCCCTGGTCGGAGGCGTGCGTGACCAGCCGCTCGAACCTGTTGTGGCTGATCACCATGTCGTTGCCCATGATCTGGATCGCCATGTGCGGCGCGTCATGCACGTGGTTGTACCGGAACGTGTTCCCGACCCCGTACATGTAGCCCGCCGGCGTGTACGTCGCGAGCTTCGAGAAGTCATAGATCTCGTTGTGCTCCACCACGTGGTCGCCGCGTTCGAGCGAGTCGCGGTCGCCGCCCGCCGTGAAGACCCCGCCGCCGCCGAGGTCGTGCAGCCGGCTGTTGATCACCCGGTTGTGGTGGCCGCCCCGGCTGGTGCGGTACTCGGCGATGGCGGTGATCGCGTCGTTCGCCTCGCCGATCTGCACCGCGTCCATGCTGACGTTGAGGATCTCGACGCCGTCGATCGTGCACGACTCGGCGTCCAGCAAGCGGATGCCGGCCCCTGTGGTGCCGTTCATGCGCAGGCCCTTGAGCGTCACGCCGGTGACGTTCTCGAGCTGGAAGAAGGGGGCGTCGAACGAGGTGAGGCTGATCTCCTTGCCCTCGACCGTGCCGCCGGGCGGGTAGTAGTAGAGCGTGTCGTGGCCCTGCCAGCGGTCGATGTAGTACTCGCCCTCGGTGTCCAGCTCGCTCAGCACGTTCTGGGCCACGAACGAGGACCACTTGTCGGTGGCGACGTACATGGTGGGGTAGTAGGTGGTGATGTCGCCGCCGCCGACGGTGTCGATGCGGATGCGGTCGTTCGCGTAGTTGTTACCGAAATATCCGGACAGCCAGCCGTCCGTCTCGACCTGCGTGCCGTCCGGGGTCTCGGCGCCCGGCGGCTTGGCCCACTTCTCGTACCTGGCCGCCAGGTCCGCGTCCTCGACCGTGTAGACGGGGCCGGGGAGCTTGAGCATCTCCTCGTACGGCAGCGTCGTGCCGTCGGGCGTCTTGTCGGAGAAGTAGTCGCGGGCGCCCTTCGGGGCCACCTTGACGGTCAGGTGGTCCCTGGTGAGCTTGGCGTCCCCGTTGGGGTACTGCGCCAGCGTCTGGGCGACGTCGTCGGTGATGAGCTCGGGCGCGTACGGCTGCGGCTTCCAGTTGAAGCCGTTCTTGTTGAGCGTGCCCGTGGGGATGCCCTCCGCGCCGAGGTCGTAGACCCAGACGTTCGGGGCGGCCGATTCGGGGACGCGGGCCTTCGACGACCACTTCGCGTCGTCGGCCGGCAGGTCGCTCAGCCTGCGGAACTTCTCCGGTGCGAGCGTGGTGACGCCGGCCAGCTCGACCTGCTCGCCCGGGTAGGCGGCGTAGGTGACGTACGAGTGCTCCGGGCCGCGCACCTCGACCGTCTTCGCGGTCTGGTAGACGCCAGCGCGGATGTAGACGACGCCGGGGCGGTTGCGGCTGGTCTTGCGGGCCAGCGCGTCGCGGGCGCGTTCAATCGTGGCGAACGGGTCGTTGATGGTGCCGGTCGCGTCGTCGCTGCCGTTCTCGGCGACGTACACGATCTGCTGGGGAGGGGCGGCCTGTGCGGGAAGTGCGGTCGTCGCGGCCGTCAGTAAGCCCGCGATGAGGGGGAACGTCGCTCGTCTGAGCATGGGCAGACCTCAATCGGTAAAATACTACTCACAGCAAGAAGTCCTTGAGGGTGAACGGTAGCGTCGCGCGGGCCTCAGTTCAATGGTTTGACCACAGGGCAGCGCATCGTCGGCGGCGCAACGAGACGGTCGGTGCGGGTGATGGGCCGGGCGGGGCGGGTCCAGTACGGGCCGGGCGCGGTCAGGTGCCGCGGGTCCAGTGCGGACCGGGCGCGGTCAGATATGGCGAGTTCGGCACCGGTCGGGCGCGGTCGGGTGCGGCGAGTTCGGCACGGACCGGGCGCGGTCAGGTGCGGCGGGGTCTGCGCAGGCGCAGGCCGGTGAGTGAGGCCAGGAAGATCACCAGGCCGATCCCCATCAGTGCCCGGCCGTCCGGGCCCGCCAGGCCGCCGCCGCCCGTGTCCGCGCCGCCCGACGGCACCTCGGCAGGGGTCTCCTCGGCGTCCTCGTCGGTCTCGTCAAGGTCGCCCGTCTCGTCGGTGTCGTCGGTCTCGTCCGGGGTGGGGGTCGTGCTCTCCGTGTCGTCCGCCGTGGGGCTGGACGAGGTGGTGGGAGAGCCCTGGCCCGTGCCGACCGTGATGGTGTACTCGGTCCTGGTGGCCGTGTCGGAGGGTTCGCACTCGATCAGCGGATCCGTGTTCGTCAGGCCGAAGTTGATCGAGGCGGCGTGGACCTTTCCGGTGCCGGTGTTCCTGGGAGTCGTCTTGAGCTCGACCCTGGTGGTGGGGAGCGGGATGGCCTCGCCGGGGATGACGGTGCCGATCTCGGCGACGCCGGTGGCCGAGGTGAAGTTCGGGATGCCGCTGATGCCGGCGTAGGCGTACATCTTGATGTCGCCTTCTAACCCGGTGGCGGGGGCGATCAGCTCGGAGTCGCCCGCGTACGAGCCGGTCCAGCCGATCGTCAGCTCCTCGTTCACCTCGGCCTGCGCCGGCACGGTCAGCTCCACGTCGATGCCGACCTCCTGCGTGGTGCCGCCGATCTTGCAGCTGTACTGGATCGGGGCGGCCGCGTGGGCGGCCGGCACGGGGAGTAACGAGAAGACGGCGGCGGCGGATAAGACGGCCGGCAGGACGCGCACGACGGTTCTCCTTGCGACGGACGAGGTGCACGAGAAAGGACGAAGCTCGGGCACGCTCGGGTGACACGGTTATCCAACCGCAATTCAGATGCATCGTCATCCGGGCAACTGATAGGAAACCGGTCATGACTTCAGGTGTCCGACTCGTCCGCGACGACCGGCTGGCCAAGGTCGATTACGCGTATGCCGCCACTACCGACGCGCCGCTCCGCTCCATCTGGGTGGCCGGAGCCTGCCCGCTCGACGCCGACGGGGCCACGGTGGCCGTCGGCGACTACGCCGGGCAGACCCACCAGGTGATGCGCAACCTCATCAGCGCGCTCGAAAGCGCGGGCGCCGCGCTCACCGACGTTGTGAAGACCACCGTGTACGTCGCCTCCAGCGACCAGAAGGACCTCGTGACGGTGTGGAACGTCTACCGCGAGTACATGGGGGAGCACGAGCCCCCGAGCACGCTGCTCGGCGTCACTGTGCTGGGGTACTTCGACCAGCTCGTGGAGGTCGAGGCCGTGGCGGTGCTCCCGGACGCGAAGTGAGACGGCCTTGCAGAGCGGGGCGTCGGCGCGCGGAGTGAGACGGCCTCGCAGAGCGGGGCGTCAGCGCGCTCGGGGGAGTGACACGATCACGACCAGCCCGCCGCCCTCGCGGGGCCGCGCCCGTACGTCCCCGCCGTGCGCCACCGCCACAGACCGGACGATCGACAGACCGAGACCCGCGCTCGTCCCGGTCACGGCCCGCTCGTCCCCGAGGCGGTGGAACGGCTTGAACAGCAGCGGCACGTCGTAGGGCGGCACGTTCGGCCCGGTGTTGGACACCTCCACCTCGACCGTCTCCTCTGACGCGGTCCTGCTCTCCACCCGCACCCAGCCGGTGCCGTCGGTCACGTTGTAGCGGACGCCGTTCTCCACCAGGTTGTGCACGAGGCGTTCGAGCAGCAGCGCGTCACCGGTGGTGGGGGCGGGGCCGGTGACCTCCTTCAGGGTGACCCCGGCGGACTCGGCGGCTCCGGCGCTCTGCTCGATCACGTGCGTGACCACGTCCGCGAGGTCCACCGGCGCCCGGTCGGCCAGCTCCTGCTCCGACCTCGCCAGCAGGAGCAGTCCGCTGATGAGGCGTTCGTGCCTGGCGTTGATCTCCAGCAGGCTCTCGCCCAGCTCCTTGACGTCGGGCGACGCCGTACGGCGGTGCATGGCCAGCTCCACCAGCGCCCTGTTGAGCGTCAGCGGCGTGCGCAGCTCATGTGAGGCGTTCGCGACGAACCTGCGCTGCCCGTCGAAGGAGCGGTCGAGCCGCTCCACCATGGTGTCGAACGTGTCCGCCAGGTCCTTGACCTCGTCGTCGGGCCCGCGCAGCGCGATGCGCTCGGACAGCCCGCGCTCGGCCATGGGGGCGGCGGCGATCCTGCGCGCGGTCTCGGTCACCAGGTTCAGCGGGGCGAGCACGCGGCCCGCGACCACCCATCCGAGCCCCACGGCGAGGCCGCCGACCAGCAGCAGCGCGAGCGCGCCCTGGACGATGAGCGAGGTGACGGCGGCGTCGTGCACGCCGGCCTGCTGCTCGCGCAGCCACTCCAGGGCCGCCTCGCCGGAGAGCGTGACGCCGTTCCTCGTGATGAAAAGCTCTTTGTGCTTGCCGGGCTCGGAGGCGTACTGGCGCTCGAAGATGGCCTTGAGCTGCTGGTCGAACAGCAGGTACGTCACCGCGAGCAGAGCCAGGCCGGCCAGCAGGAACAGCACGCTGTAGACGAGCGTGAGCCGCAGCCGCAGCGTGGGCCGCGGCCTGCGCAGCAGGCGGGCCGGGGCCGCGAGGCCGACGGGACGGCTCATGGGATGCGGTAGCCGACGCCCGGCACGGTCTCCACGACCGGCGGGTCGCCCAGCTTGCGGCGCAGCTTGAGAATGGTCAGGCGGACGGCGCCGGTGAACGGGTCGGCGTTCTCGTCCCACGCCTTCTCCAGGAGCTGCTCCGACGAGACCACGCAGCCGCCGGCCCGCATCAGCTCGGCCAGCACGGCGAACTCCTTCTTCGACAGCGGCACGAAGCGCCCGTTTCTGAAGACCTCCCTGCGCGCCGGGTCGAGCGTGATCCCGGCCCGCCGCAGCACGGGCGGCACGGCGGGCCGCGAGCGCCGCCCCAGCGCCAGCACCCGCGCCGCCAGCTCGGGGAACGCGAACGGCTTCGTCAGGTAGTCGTCGGCGCCCAGCGACAGCCCGGTCACCCGGTCGTCGAGCTGCGCGGCGGCCGTGAGCATCAGCACCCGCGCGGCGCACTCGGCGGCCACCATCTCCCTGCACACCTGGTCCCCGTGTACGCGCGGCAGATCCCGGTCCAGCACGACCACGTCGTAGTCGTTGACCGCGATGCGTTCGAGCGCGGCCTCCCCGTCGTGCGCCAGATCCACCGCATGCGTCTCCTCACGCAGCCACTCGGCGATCGCGTCGGCGAGCATCGGCTCGTCCTCAACCACCAGCACCCGCATGACGTTCCTCAGGTCCCTTCCTCTCGCTGACGAAGCTCGCGACGAAGCTCGCTGACGAAGCCGAGTGTGCTGCATGCGGCGTTCGCTCCAGGTAAGCCGCCGGTGGAAACGCGGAGGAAACACCCCGATCTGTTCCATCTCCCCTCGTACAACGTTCCTCCACGAAAGGGAGCCTGATGCGAGGACGAGAACGAGCACGCGCCGCCACCCTGCTGGCGACCGGCCTCTTGGCGGGGTTGCTGGCCGGGTGCGGCACCGGCGACGGCGGCGGGGCGGACGTGGCCTCGGTGACCGGCGCGGGCACCCAGGCCGCCGCCAGCGCGCAGCCGACCGAGGATCCGAAGGAGAAGGCGCTCAAGTTCGCCCAATGCATGCGCGAGAACGGCATCGACGTGCCGGACCCCGACTCCAGCGGCCGGTTCACGATGCGCTTCGACAAGAGCACGCCGAGAGAGAAGGTGGAGGCCGCCCAGGAGGCGTGCAAGCAGTACGCGCCGAGCGGCGACGGCAAGCGCGGCGGCGACGGCAAGACGGCCGAGCGGCTGCGCAAGCTCGCCCAGTGCATGCGTGACAACGGCGTCGAGAACTACCCCGACCCCGAGGGCGGCATGATGCGCATCACCCCGGAGGTCGGCGAGGACCCCGACTTCGAGTCGGCCAAGAAGAAGTGCCAGAAGGAGGCCGGTGAGGCCGGCCTGGGAGACCTCTGATGGGAGTCGGAACCCGCAGGCGCGGGCTGGTGGTGGCGGGGCTGCTGGCCGTGGTGGCGGTGGCGGGCGGCGGGCTGGTCGCGGCCGCCGGCGCGGGCGTGCTGGACGGCGGCGCGAGCCCGGCCGCATCGGCGAGCGCCCTGCCGCCGGCCACCGCGACGATCACCAGGCAGACGCTCCACGACACCAAGGAGGCCGACGGCGAGCTCGGCTACGGCCCGGTCACCACGGCCGTCGCCAGGCGGCCCGGCACGATCACCTGGCTGCCCGAGAGCGGCGCGACGATCACCCGCGGCAAGTCGCTCTACCGCATCGACGACCAGCCGGTCACGCTCATGTACGGCGGCACCCCCGCGTACCGGGACCTCAAGCCAGGCATGACGGGCAAGGACGTCGAGAACCTCGAACGCAACCTCAGCAAGCTCGGCTACGACGGCTTCACCGTGGACGACGAGTACACCTGGGACACCGCACAGGCCGTCATGGAGTGGCAGGACGACCGCGGCCTGCCCGAGACCGGCGTGGTGGAGCTGGGCCGGGTGGTGTTCGCACCCGGCAAGGTGCGCGTGGAGAGCCTGGAGGCCGAGGAGGGCCGTCCCGCGCAGCCCGGCCAGCAGGTGCTCGCCTACACGGGCACCTCGAAGGTGATCACCGTGGAGCTTGACGCCGAGGACCAGCGGCTGGCCAAGAAGGGCGCGAAGGTCCAGGTCACGCTGCCGGACGGCGAGAGCGTGCCGGGCAAGGTGACCGAGGTCGCCACCGTCGTCGTGCCCGCCCAGGGCCAGGGTGAGGAGCCGGAGACGCGGGTGGAGGCGCTGGTGTCGATCGGCTCGGCCAAGGCGGCGCGCGGCCTGGACAAGGCGTCGGTCGACGTCACGTTCACCGCGTCCAAGCGCGAGAACGTGCTCGCCGTGCCGGTCGCGGCGCTCGTCGCGCTGCAGGAGGGCGGATACGGCTTGGAGATCGTCGAGGGCGGCAGGTCCCGGTACGTGGCGGTCGAGACCGGTCTGTTCGCCGGGGGCAAGGTGGAGGTGTCCGGCGACGGGATCGCCGAGGGCATGACCGTGGGGATGCCGAAGTGACGTACCCGATGATCGCTCTCGCGGACGTGTCCAGGACCTACCCCGGCGGGGTCGCGGCGCTGCGCTCGGTTTCGCTGCGCATCGGCCACGGCGAGCTGGTCGCGATCGTCGGCCCTTCGGGGTCGGGCAAGTCGACCATGCTCAACGTCATCGGCACCCTCGACCGGCCGACGGCGGGCAGCGTGCACATCGACGGCCACGACGTCTCCACGCTGACCGACGACCAGCTCTCCGCGCTGCGCGCCACCACGATCGGCTTCGTCTTCCAGTCCTTCCACCTGGCGCCGAAGGTCCCGGCGCTGGACAACGTGGCCGACGGCCTCGTCTACACCGGTATGAGCCGGGCCGAGCGCCGCCGCCGCGCGGCCGCGGCGCTGGAACGCGTGGGGCTCGGGCACCGCATGGAGCACGAGCCGCACGAGCTGTCCGGCGGCGAGCGGCAGCGGGTGGCGATCGCCAGGGCGGTGGCGGGCGACCCGCCGCTGCTGCTGGCCGATGAGCCCACCGGGGCGCTCGACTCGGTCTCCGGCGCGGGCGTCATGGAGCTGCTGCGCGAGCTGAACGCCTCCGGCACCACCATCGTGATCATCACCCACGACCGGGAGATCGCGGCCGGGCTGCCCCGTCAGGTGCGCATGCGCGACGGCGAGATCGTCTCCGACTCGGCGCGGGACCCGGCGGAACCGGCGCTCTCCGGCGCCTGGAAAAAGGTCACGGGGGCGGCCAGGGGAGTGGCTTCGGGAGCGGTCACAGGGGAGGGCGAGGCGTGATGGCGATCGTCGAGCGGCCGATACCGCCGCAGGCGCGGCCCCGGCCGGTCCCCGCCCGGATGCGGGCCGGCGACGTGCTGCGGGTCGGCGCGGTCGGCCTGCGCACCAGGCCGCTGCGGGCGTTCCTGTCCGCGCTCGGCATCGCCATCGGCATCGCCGCCATGGTCGGCGTGGTCGGGCTGTCGTCGTCATCGGGCGCCGAGCTGGACCGGCAGCTCTCCGCGCTGGGCACGAACCTGCTCACCGTCACCTCGGGCACGACGCTGATGGGGGAGTCGGCGCAGCTCCCGCTGGACGCCGAGGCGATGATCGAGCGCATCGGCCCCGTCCAGGCGGTCTCGTCCGTCGGGAAGGTCGCCGAGGCCAAGGTCTACCGCTCCGAGCACATCCCCGAGGCGCAGACCGGCGGCATCAGCACGTACGCGGCCAGACTCGACCTGCCCGCCACCATCGGCGCGACGCTGAGCTACGGCACCTGGCTGAACGCGGCCACCGAACGCTACCCGGCCGCCGTCGTCGGCGCGACGGCCGCCCGGCGGCTCGGCATCGGCGCGGCCGGGCCGGACACCCAGATCGTGGTGGGCGGCGTCAGGTTCGCCGTGATCGGGGTCCTTGAGCCGGTGGCGCTGGCCTCCGACCTGGACAGCGGCGTGCTCGTCGGCTGGCCGGTGGCGGAGCGGCTGCTGGGCTTCGACGGGCATCCGACCACGGTCTACACCCGGTCGGACGAGTCGCGCCTTGAGGCCGTACGCCAGGTGCTCGGCGCCACCGCCAACCCGCAGGCGCCCAACGAGGTGGACGTCTCCCGCCCGTCCGACGCGCTTGCCGCCAAGCAGGCGACCAGCCAGGCGTTCGCCGGCCTGCTGCTGGGCGTCGGCGCGGTGGCGCTGCTCGTCGGCGGGGTCGGCGTGGCCAACACGATGGTCATCTCCGTGCTGGAGCGCCGGGCCGAGATCGGGCTGCGCCGCTCGCTCGGCGCGACCAGGGGGCAGATCCGCACCCAGTTCCTCGCCGAGTCGCTGCTGCTGTCGGCGCTGGGCGGGGCCGGCGGCGTGCTGCTCGGGACGGGGGTGACGATGGCGTACGCGCTCTACAGCGGCTGGCCGCCGGTCGTGCCCGCGTGGGCGACGGCGGGCGGGCTGGCCGCGACCCTGGTCATCGGCGCCGCCGCCGGCCTCTATCCGGCGGTCCGTGCTTCCCGGCTGTCGCCGACGGAGGCGCTGGCGACGCCGTAGTGGCGCGCGTGCTCGGGGACGGCCGGTGGCGCGCGTCCGAGGCCGGCGGGTCGGTCAGTCGGTGGCGTAGCAGACGGTCTTGCCGATCACCCGGATGTCGCCGCCGTCGCGGGGGTTGAGCGTCAGCTCGAACGTCACCTGGGTGCGCGGGTTGCGGAAGACCGCGACGTCGTCGGCGTCGTCGCGCAGGTCGGTGTCGTCGGCGACGCGGTCGTAGCCCAGCGCGCCCAGCCGTTCGAGCAGCCCGTCGGAGCCGCCGGCGAGGTCGCCTTCAGCGCGTACGGAGTGTCGCACCTGGCCCGGCACGCACGTCTCGTCGTCGAGCAGGCGCACCGCCGAGCGGGTCAGGCCGGAGCCGAGCAGAGTGTCGGTGTCGTGGTCGAGCTGCCGCGCGGCCTCCTCGAAGCCGGGCAGCTCGGACGCGTGCGTGCAGGCCGTCATCGCCGCGACGCAGATGAGCACCGCGGACAGGACGTGACGGCGGGCGCGCACGCTTCGACCATATCGAGGACGCCCCCGCCGGACGAGGGGGTCTCAGCCGGTTCACGGACGCCAGCGGCGCAGATCGGTCTCCTTCTCGTACGCCTGCGCGTCCGGGTACGTGACCAGCTCGACGGTCGCGCCCCACGGCGTGCGGCAGTAGACGAACCGGTTGTGCGGACCCGCCTCGGGGCCCGGCAGCGGCACCGGCTCCGTCAGCGCGGTCCCGCCGGCCTCGGTGACCCGCCGCAGCGCCTCGTCCAGGTCGTCCACGTACACCGCGACGTGCTGCCACCCCAGGTCGCACGGCACCACGGGGCCGCCCTGCCGTGGCCCCTCGAACTCGAACAGCTCGATTCCCGGTCCGTTCGGCAGGCGCAGCATGCGGACCGCCACCTCGACCGTGCCCTGCGGCACGCCGAGCCGCCGCTCCATCGCCCAGCCGCCCCTTGGCCCCCGCTCGCGGGGGAGGGTGTCGTAGAGCACCTCGGCGCCGAAGGCCCGGGCGAAGAACTCGGTGGCCGCTTCGAGGTCGGGCACGGTGACCCCGATGTGGTCGATGCCGCGCACGGTCATGGGCCTGCCTCCTGTCAGACGGTGCCGGACGGGGTCGCTCATGTACGGCTTTCCGGACGGGTCGCGCGGGATCGCCGCTCTGGTACGGGCCGCTCACGTGCGGCTGCGCAGCCTCCTGATCAGGCCCAGTTCGTCCACGACGCGGCCGAGCCCGAGCGCCACGGCCTCCAGCGGGCGCTCGGCGCGGCGTACCGGCATGCACAGCGCATCGCGCAGGCAGCGGCCCAGGCCGCGCAGCAGCGCGCCGCCTCCGACCACGACCGCGCCGCGCACGCCGAGGTCGGCGGCGAGCTCGGCCGGGCAGCGCTCGACGGTCTCCACCGCCGTGCGCGCGATCGACTCGAACGGCGGCGCGATGGCCTCGGAGATCTTCTGCACGGGGAGCACCAGTTCGTGCTCGCGCCCGGTCTCCGGGTTCCTGGCCCGCACGGTGACCTCAGGATTCATGCCCGTGGAGCGGCGCTTGGCCGACTCGGCCTCCTCGTCGTCGAGCAGCAGGCCGTGCTCCCGCTCGACGAACCTGGCGATCGCCCGGTTGATCGCCAGCCCTCCGTACGGGACCGAGCCCGACGCCACCACCGACTCGCCGGACAGCACGGCGATGCGCGCGCTGTCGCGGCCGATGTCGATCACCATGTGCCCGGTGCAGTCCGACAGCTCCAGGCCCGCTCCGAGCGCCGCCGCCACCGGGTGCGGCACCAGGCGGACGATCCTCGCCTCCGCCTCGTACGCGATGTCGCGCAGCGCCGCCCGGTCGATCGGCGTGCAGTCGCCGGGCAGCGCCATGACGACGCGCGGCCGGGAGTAGGGGTGCCAGTGCACCTTGCGCAGGAAGTGCCGGATCATGCGCCTGGCCAGCTCGGTGTCCGCGGGCAGGCCGCCGCGCACCGGCCAGCATGTACGGCCGCCACCCCCGAGGGCGGCGGCTTCCGCGCCGAACCCGATGACCTTGCCGGTGCGGCCGTCGCACATCACGGCCGAGGGCTCGTCCAGCACGATGCCTCTGCGCTTGGCGTAGATGCGCGTACTGGCGGCTCCAAGGTCCATCGCCAAATCACGACCGAAGAGACTCATCGCCGGACGTATTTCCTGAGCTGCTCCAACGCAACACCAGGAACAGAACCGGGCATTTTTACCGAAACGGTGTTAGTTGCGCGTATCAGCCGTGGCGCGGCTCCCAGCGGAAGTACCTGCGGGCGATGAGCGTCCCGGCCACGATCCACGCCGCGATGAGCAGCAGGCGCGGCGCGGCCACCGCCCACGACTCGGCGAAGCCGACCGCCGGATGCGGGGCGGCCGTGGTGAAGTCGAGGCCGAAGTAGCCGATGCGGATGACGTCCACGACCGGAGAGAGCGGCATGGAGGCCGCGATGCGCTGCAGGAACTCCGGCATGCCGGTCAGCGGGAAGCTCGCCTGGGAGGTGGCGGCCAGCACGAGCATCGCCGGAAGCACGGTGATCTGCGCCGACTCGCCGCTCTTGGTCACGCCGGACAGGGCCGCCGCCAGCGGGACGAACATCACCGAGCCCAGCACCACGCCCAGGAACAGCAGCGGCGGGTTGCGGGGCAGGTGCCCGCCGAGGGTGACGATGCTCAGCGTGATGAGCACCGCCGTCTGCGCGACGTAGACCAGGGTGGTGGCCAGGCCGCTGCCGGCGAAGATCGCCGCCTCCGACAGGACGCTGCCGCGCATCCGCTTGAGTACGAGCTCCTCGCGCCGGACGGTGAACACGGTCGTCAGGTGCATGAACGTGACGAAGAATCCGGCCAGGGCGAGCATCCCGGTCAGCGTGTACAGGCCGGTCGAGACGCCGGAGACGTACCCGCTGCGCAGCAGCAGCGCCACGCTGCCCAGCAGCAGCGGGAAGGCGATGGCGGTGAAGAACGCCATCCGGTTGCGAAACAGCAGCGTCAGGTCGAGCCTGGCCAGCCGCCAGGTGTGGCTGAGCAGCAGCGACGGCTGCAGGCCGTGCAGGGACGACGACAGGGACAGCGACGGGAACGTGTCAAGCGCCATGAGCCACCTCCAGGAAGACGTCCTCCAGGGAGGCGCTGCGCACCTCGAGCCGGGTCAGGACGAGATGGTGATCGCAGGCCCAGGCCAGCAGGCGGGCCAGGGCTTGCTGGGTGCCGACGGGGTCGGGGCCGAGCCGGTACTCGACCGTGCCGCCCTCCACCTGGGGCCGCACGCCGCCCAGCTCGGGCAGGTGGTGGGCGGCCACCTGGGCGGGGTGCTGGAAGCGGATGCTGTGGCCGTGGGCGGCCACCACCTCGGCGACGGTGCCCGAGAGCTCGATCCGGCCGGCGTGCATGATGGCCAGCCGGTCGGCGAGCTGCTCGGCCTCTTCCAGGTAGTGGGTGGTCAGCAGGACCGTGGTGCCGGAGCCGACCAGGTCCCGGATGACGGCCCAGGTGTTGCGGCGCGCCTCGGGGTCCATGCCGGTGGTGGGCTCGTCCAGGAACAGCACCTCGGGCCGGGCCAGCGTGGCCAGGGCCAGGTCCAGGCGGCGCTTCTGCCCGCCCGAGAGCTGCCGGACCCGCACCTCCGCCTTGTCGGCCAGCTCGACCCGTTCCATGATCTCCAGGGCCGAGTACGGCTTGCGCGGCGAGACGTCCCGCCAGAAGCGGACGGTCTCGGCCACGGTCAGGTCGCCGAAGAACCCGCCCTCCTGCAGCATCAGTCCGGTGCGGGAGCGGACCTCGGCCCGCTCGGCGTACGGGTCGTGGCCCAGCACCCTGACCGAGCCGGCGGTCGGCGGGGAGAACCCCTCCAGGACCTCGATGGTGGTGGTCTTGCCGGCACCGTTGGTGCCCAGCAGCGCGAACAGCTCTCCGGGCTGGACCTGGAAGGAGATGCCGCGTACGGCCTCGAAGTCACCGTAGCTCCGCCGCAGGCCGCTCACCTCGATGGCGGGCGCGCCCCGGACGCCGTGTGAGATCGGCGACGCTGAAACCTCGTGTGTGATCATCGGTCTCCGCCTTACCTGTGGGTGGGGGTTGCTGTCGGCCGACGGGCAGGCGATCGCACACTAGGCCGCGCACCCTCCTGCGGTGGAGGGAGAAGCTGCCGGATGGCAGCAACAGGCACCTCGATCGGCACCTGGATGTCCGTCATGGACGGTGTTACAGTGCCCGCGCTGATCACTGTCGGGCCTGGAGCTCAGCGGGGGACTCGTGACGGACGCGCCACGGACCACAGAGCACGACGACGGCGCCGCGGCCGAGATGGGGGACCTGCTCGGCGGGCTGCTCCCCGAACGGCTCGCCGCCGGCTACGCGGTCTTCCTCAGCCGGGGCGAGTGCCCGGAGGAGGAGGCGGCCGGGCGTGCCGGATCCCGCGCGGTGCTGGACGAGCTGATCGCCCGCGGCCTCGTCCACCGGGTCGTCTACGCGTCCTCGGCCGCCATCCGGCCCACCGACCCCGCCCTGGCCTTCCGCGACATCATCCACGATCTGCAGCGGCGGCTGATCGAATCGAGCGACCGCCTCGCCGCCGCCTACGGCTGGCTCAACGACGTCCAGCGGATCTTCGCCCGGCGGGCCATCGAGCAGGCCCCCGAGGAGGCCATCAGGATCGTGACCGACAAGGAGGAGATCCACTCCCTGTCGCTGTCGATCATCAACTCGGCGCAGTCCGACTTCCTCGGCCTGCACACCTGGCGCTTCGAGAGGCCGCTGCGCAAGGAGAGCTCGGCCCAGCCGCCGCGCGGCGTGATCTCCCGCAACGTCCGCTGCCGGTCGATCTACTCCACGGAGTACTTCGAGAACGAGGTCGGCCACCACGTGATCCAGAGCTCCATCGCCGAGGGCGAGGAGGTGCGGATCATCCGCAGGCTGCCGATGAAGATGAAGCTCGTCGATGAAGAGGTCGCGATGCTCCCGCTGACGCCCACGGGCGCCGACGGGATCGCCCTGGTCAAGGCCCCCGTCATCGTCAAAGCGCTGCGGCAGTACTTCGAGCTGCTGTGGGACAGGGCCACGCCCGTCGCCGCGCCCGGCCGGGCCGGGGCCGTCCCCGTGCCCTCGGCCCGCGGCGGGCCCACCGAGCTGCAGCTCCGCCTGGTCGGGATGATGGCGCTCGGGCTCAAGGACGAGTCGATCGCCAACCGCACCGGCATGAGCCTGCGCACCGTACGCCGCCACATCTCCACGATCATGGAGATGCTCTCGGCGGAGACCCGCTTCGCCGCCGGCGTCATGGCCGCCAAGCGCGGCTGGATCAAGTGAGCGGGCCGGGTCAGGTTTTCCCGAGGTCGGTGAGGGTGTCGTCGGCCCATTGGAGGCCGGCGCGGGCCAGGGCGAGGCCCAAAGCGTGGGCGTGGCGGCCGAACCGGCCGGGCCGCAGGGCCTCCAGCTTCTCCAGCTGCGCCTGGTAGCGGGCCCTGATGCGCTCGACGACGGCGATCGCCTGATCGCGCTCCATCAGGTGGAGGAGGAACGCCTGGAGCGCGATCTCGCTGCGTGCGGGCAGCACGGGGTGGTGCTCCTCCATCCACGTGCGCAGCTCGCGCTCACCTTCGGGCGTGATCGCGTAGATCTTGCGCCCTCTCGCGCCCTCCGCCTCGACGGTCACGAGCCCGTCGGCGGCCATCTTCACCAGCTCGGGATAGATCTGCGTGTGCCCCGCCTGCCAGACGTGGTTGAGCGAGCCGTCGAACGTCTTGGCCAGGTCGTAGCCGCTGGCGGGGCCGACGGTCGAGAGCAGTCCGAGCAGCGCGATCCGTAGGGACATGGCCGCCAGCATATCGAAGGCTTGACATGTAAAGACTTACATATCACTCTTCACATGTGAGCAATGACAAAAAGGGTGACGGCATCCTCCTGTTCGCCGTCCTCGGCGGCATGTTCCTGGCGATGCTGGACCAGACGATCGTGGGTACGGCGCTGCCGCGCATCGTGGCCGAGCTGGGCGGCGGCACGCTCTACACGTGGGCGGTGACCGCCTACCTGCTGACCTCCACGGTCACCGTGCCGCTGTACGGCAGGCTGTCGGACCAGCACGGCAGGAAGCCGCTGCTGCTGACCGGCATGGTGGTGTTCCTGATCGGTTCGGCGCTGTGCGGGGCCGCGCAGGACATGACGCAGCTCATCGTCTTCCGCGCGCTCCAGGGGCTCGGCGCGGGAGCGCTGATGCCGCTGTCCCTGGCGCTGGTGATGGAGATGTTCCCGCCCGCGTCCGGCGGCGCCCGCGTCCAGGGGGCCATCGGCGCCGTGATGGGGCTGACGTACCTGGCGGGGCCGTTCCTCGGCGGGATCTTCACCGACCAGGCGAGCTGGCGCTGGGCCTTCTACGTGAACGTGCCGATCGGCGTCGTGCTGGTGGCGATCATCGTGCTGCGGCTGCCGTACCGGCCGGGCACCGGCGGCGGCCGGCCCGACTACGCCGGCATCGCGGTCTTCACCCTGGCGGTCACCTCGCTGCTGCTGGGCCTGACCGAGAAGGGGCTGGACGGCCACACCTGGACCGACGCCGCCGTGGCCGGGCCGATCCTGCTGGCGCTCGCGCTGCTGGCCGTCTTCGTGGCGGTCGAGCGGCGGGCGGCGAGCCCCATCATGCCGCTGGAGCTGTTCGCCAACCGCTCGTACACGCTGGTCAACCTCACCTCGTTCGTCACGGCCTTCTCCATGTACGCGGGCGTCGTCTTCCTGCCCCGTTACTTCCAGGAGGCGCTAGGCGCCAGCGCCACCGCCTCGGGCCTGCGCATCTACCCGCTGACGCTGGGCATGGCCGCGGGCAGCGTGCTCATGGGCGCGCTGATGTCGAAGAGCGGCCGGTACAAGCCGTGGCTGCTGGTCTCGCCGTTCCTGCTGGCCGCGGGCGCGCTGCTGTGCCTCAACCTCTCCGTGGACAGCGCGGGCGTGGCGGTCGCCCTGTGGATGCTGCCTCTGGGGCTCGGCATGGGGCCGATGCTGTCCGGGCTGACGGTGGCCGCGCAGCAGTCGGTGGAGCCGCGGCACCTCGGTACCGCCTCGGCGAACCTGACCTTCTTCCGGCAGATCGGCGGCTCGGTGGCGCTGGCCATCGGCGGCACGCTGTATTCGGCGGAGTTCGCCGCGAGCGTACCCGTGGCGGGCGAGGCCGCCGCGCACGCCTCCGCCGCCGCACTGGTCGTGCCGTCACTCGGCGTGACGGGCGCGGTGATCGCACTGGTCGCGCTGGCCGCCCTGCCGGACCGGCGGCTCACCCGCCCGGGAGCGCCTGCCCGGCCGCAGGAGAGCGCGGTGGAGGCCGGTTTCGCGTCATGAACGGCACCATGCGAAGCTGTCAGTATCCCCAACACCATGGAGGTCCTCATGGCGGATACACCGGAGCCGGAAGTCAGCGAGACTCCCGAGGACGAGATGAAGCGCAAGTTCCGCGAGGCGCTCGAACGCAAGCGCAATCAGCAGGCGGGCTCAGGCGCGGGTGGCAGGGGCTTCGATCCATCGAAGATTCACGGGACGCACGGTCCGGCCGCCAGCAAGAGATCGTTCAGGCGTAAGAGCGGCGGCTGAGAAAGCGAAATCCCAAGGGGCACGGCATGCCGTGCCCCTTTCGCATTTCATTCCCGCCGAAGGTAGATCTTTTGTCCGATTCGTGGTGAAACGTTTGCGGGTGTCCGATCCCGTCGTTAGAGTGTTCGCCATTACCAGCCGGTGACCTAGTCCTTACCCAAGACGGACGACCGGCTGGCGCCGAATCCCGAACCTTTCGGGAACCGGGGAACCACCCTCCCCTTGGGGTGAATCCGGCCCCCGTGGCCGGTAGGGCAACTCCACCGCCCGAACCCGTCAGCTAACCCGGTAGGCGTGATGGAGAGGATTGCGTATCACATGTGTCACCAGCGTGTCGTACTCGCGGACCGCTTCGTGTTGACGGCCGCCTGCTGAGCGGCCCCCTTCCCCAGGCTCATCATTTGCGCCGCGCGTAGCGCGCGGGTGCTCTGCCCCGCTGCGCCCATTTCCCCCGAGAGCCCGGCGTAACTCCCCCTGTCCCCTCGTGAAGGGTTAGCTGCTTCATGTCTGCCCGTTTTGGCCTGCGTTCCCTCGCCTCGCTGACCGCCTGCTGCGCGGTCGGCATGACCATCGCCGGCACGGCGGCCCATGCCGACACCAAAGACGAAAAGATCCTGCTCAAGGGCTCGACCACGGCGTCCTACTTCTGGGACGACGGCTCCGGCCGGGCCGGTGACACGGGGCTGCCGGCCAGCGGCAAGCCCATGCAGAAGGGTCTTGCGGCCAGCCCGAGCTGGCCGCTGATGACCGAGGGATACGTGGTCTACAAGGGCAAGAAGGCGCCCTTCTTCGTCGGCGACCGTGGTCCCGGCGAGCCCTCCAATCGCGGCATCATGCTCGACCTCGACGCCAAGACGTTCGCCGAGCTGACCGGCGGCACGTTCAACCCGAACACGCTGCACGTCGACGGCATCGGCGGCCAGGGCCACATCAAGGTCGAGTACGTCATCACCAAGTGGGGCCCCGGCGTGGGCAAGAAGAACCACCCGGTGCCGTTCTCGACCGGCGCCTGGTCCAGGCGCGACAGGAACCCCGCGCCCCCGCCCGAACAGGACGAGCAGGACCAGCAGGCCGGCGGCCGCTCGGTACCCGCCGCGCGCTGACCCGGCGTCCACGCCGTCCGCTGACGCGCACGTCCCCGTCCCCGTGCGGCGTCGCGGATGTGCGCGATCGCCGCGCCGGCGTGCCTTCCCCTCCGCGCGCCGGCGCGGCGATTCGCGGCAACGGATCCGGCGCGGGCCTGTCATGGCGGCTCGCCGGCGTGCTGCGCGCGTTTCGCGCGCTATTGGCGGACGAATGCCCGCTTTACGGACCGCAACCAGAATGACATTCTGATCGGCGTGACGACCCGTGTAGCCGCAAACGGCATTGAGATCGCCTACGACAGCTTCGGCTCACCCACAGGGCGGCCGCTCCTCCTGATCATGGGGCTCGGCGCCCAGCTCATCCAGTGGGACGAAGGGCTCTGCCGGCTCCTCGCGGAGCAGGGACACCACGTCGTACGGTTCGACAACCGCGACGTGGGCCTGTCCACGCACTTCCACGACGCGGGCGTGCCCCGGCCGGGGGAGCCCGCGCCGTACCGGCTGGAGGACATGGCCGACGACACCGCCGCGCTCATGGACGCCATCGGCTGGCCGTCCGCGCACGTCGTGGGCGCCTCGATGGGCGGCATGATCGCCCAGACGCTGGCGATCAGGCACCCCGAGCGGGTGCGGACGCTCACCTCGATCATGTCCACGCCGGGACCCGACGTCGCCCCGCCCACCCCCGAGGCGATCACGGCGCTGATCACCCCGCCGCCGAAGGACCGCGCCGGGGTGATCGACCAGTCGGTGGCGACCTGGTCGACGATCGGCTCGCCGGGCTACGAGATGGACGAAGAGGCCGTCAGGGAGCGGGCCGGGCTGGCCTACGACCGCTGCTTCGACCCCGCGGGCACGGCCCGGCAGTTCGCGGCGATCAGGGCGTCGGGCGACCGTACGGAGGCGCTGGCGAACGTCCGCGTCCCCACGCTGGTGATCCACGGCGAGGCCGACCCGCTGATCCCGGTGGCCGGCGGCCGCGCCACGGCGGAGGCGGTGCCGGGGGCGCGGCTGGTGACGTACCCGGGGATGGGGCACGACCTGCCGAAGGCCCTCTGGCCCGGCATCGTCGCCGAGATCACCAAGCTGACCTCGGCCTGACCACCGGCCGGCGGCCCGCAACCCTGCGCCCCGGGCCGCCGGCCGCTCCCCGCCTGCCCGCGCCGCCCGCCGCTCCCCGCCCGGCCGTGCCGCCGTTTCAAGCTCACCCGCGTCACTCGCCGCTCCACGCCTGCCCGCGTCGCCCTGAGGCTTCACTTGCCGGTGCTCGACGCGTACTTCTCGCGGCAGCGCATGATCTCGTTGACGTTGCGCTCCGCCCAATCCGCCACCACCGAGATCGGCCCGTGCAGCGAGCGCCCGAGGTCGGTCAGCGTGTACTCCACGCGCGGCGGCACCTCCGCGAACACCTGGCGGGTCAGCAGCCCGTCCTGCTCCATCGCACGCAACGTCTGCGTCAGCACCTTGGGCGTGACACCGCCGATCCGCTCCCTGAGCTGCGTGAACCGCATCGGCCCCGAGACGAGACAGAGCAGCACCAAGGCCGACCACTTGTCGCCGATCCGGTCGAGAACCACCCTGGTCGGGCAGTTCGGGTCGAAGACGTCGCCTTTAGTATCCACGAGGTACTTATAGCACGATGAAGTAACCAGTATCTGATGCATACTCTTGGCGGCATGAAGATCCTGGTCTTTGGCTCGACCGGCATGATCGGTCAGCGCATCGCCGCCGAGCTCCGCAACCGTGGCCACGAGGTGACCGGTGTCAGCCGCCGCGGCGGCACCGCCGAGGGTGACATCAAGGGCGACATCCACGACGCCGCGAGCCTGGCTCCCGGCCACGACGCCGTGGTCACCGCCATCGCGCCGCCGCGCGACGGCACCGAGCCCGAGGGGCCGTTCCTGGAGGCCAACAAGGCGCTCATCGAGGGCCTGCGCACCGCGGGGGTGCGCAGGCTGATCGTCGTGGGCGGCGCGGGCAGCCTCCAGGTCGCTCCGGGCCAGGACCTGGTGGACACGCCCGAGTTCCCCGAGATCTACAAGAAGGAGGCGCTGGCCGGGCGCGCCCTGCTGCGCCTCTACCGTGGGATCGACGACCTTGACTGGACGTTCGTCTCCCCGGCCGCGGAGATCGCGCCGGGGGAGCGCACCGGGGTGTTCAGGGTCGGCGGCGACACGCTGCTCAGCGACGAGCAGGGCCGCAGCTTCATCAGCGCCGAGGACTACGCGGTCGCGGTGGCCGACGAGCTGGAGAAGAACGAGAACGTGCGCAAGCGCATCGGCGTCGCCTACTGACCCCGCCCCACGCGCCCACGCCCGCGCCACCGGCCGGACCGCGGCGCGCCCTGCGCCCGTGCCGCCGATCGGACCGCGGCGCGCCCTGCGCCCGTGCCGCCGGCCGGACCGCGCCGCGCCCTGCGCCCGCGCCGCCGGTCAGTGCGGACCTCGCATGCGCGCCGGTCGGCCGGTCGGCGGCGGGGCTCGTGGTTACTTGCCGGCCGATGCGTCGGGTGCTTCTGCCGTGTCGGGCGCATCGGCGGTGTGAGGCGTGTCGGCCGCGTCCGGCGCATCGGTGGCGTCGGGCGTGTCGGGCGCATCGGTGGCGTCGAGGGGGTCGAGCGCTCCGGTCGCACCGGGCGCTCCGGCGTCGTCCGGCAGCAGCGCCTGCTCGTCGGGCTTGTGCACGAGGACGTTCTCCACGTACGACTCCACCGCCTTGGCGAGCCCGACGTCGGCGCCCTCCTGCTCCGACAGGTACCACCGGTGGTCGAGGATCTCGTGGAAGATCTGCGCGGGCTCCAGCTTGCCGCGCAGCTCCACCGGGATGGCTTCGACCGTCGGCTGGAACACCTCGGCCAGCCACCGGTGCGCCACGATGGCCTCGTCCTCGTGGCGCAGCCCCTTGGCGACGCGGAAGCCGTCGAGGTCGTTGAGCAGCCGCCTGGCCTGGTTCTCCTCGACGTCGAGCCCGGTCAGCCTGAGCAGCCGCCGCTGGTGGTGTCCGGCGTCCACGACCTTGGGACGGACGATGAGCCGTCCGGTGCCGACCTTGCGCCGCACCATCATCTCGGCGACGTCGAAGCCCAGCAGGTTGAGCCGCCGGATGCGCTGCTCGACGCGGTGCCAGTCGACCTCCTCGATGATCTCGCTCTCGTTGAGCTCGTTCCAGAGGCGGTGGTAGCGGGTGACGATGTCGTCGGCGGTCTCCATGGGGTCGATCGACGGGTGCAGCAGCCCGCCGGCCTCCAGGTCGAGCATCTCGCCGAAGATGTTCGTGTGCGCGGTGTCGATGTCGCCGAGCCGCTGCCCCTCGCTGATCATCGGGTGCATCTCGCCGGTCTCGGCGTCCACCAGGTACGCCGCGAACGCGCCCGCGTCCCTCCTGAAGAGGGTGTTCGACAGCGAGCAGTCGCCCCAGTAGAAGCCGTTGAGATGCAGCCGCACCAGCAGCACGACCAGCGCGTCGAGCAGGCGGGTGAGCGTGTCGGGGCGCAGGGTGCCCGACATGACGGCGCGGTAGGGCAGCGAGAACTGCAGGTGCCGGGTGATGAGCGCGGCGTCGAGGCCGTTCTCGCGGCCGGTGACGTACGCGACGGGCTCGACGGCGGGCGCGTCCAGCCTGGCGAGGTCCCATAGGAGCTGGTATTCGCGCTTGGCGTACCGCTCGCTGATCTCCTTGATCGCGTACACCTTGCCGGAGAGCCGCGCGAAGCGGACCACGTGCCGCGAGATGCCGCGCGGCAGATCGACCAGGTGGTGCTGCGGCCAGTCCTGCAGCGGAAGTTCCCAGGGGAGGCGGATCAGGTCAGGGTCACCTAGCGCGCCAGTGATCTGGAGGGGCATTTCCTCAGGATATTGTGCGTCGGTGGACGAGTTTCTCAAGTGGTACTTTTCCGACCGTCCGGTCATCGCCGCCATGCTGGGGGCCGATGGCTACGATCACACGCTCGGCGACTTCACCGCGGAGGCCTGGCAGAACCGCGAGCGCGAGCAGGTCCGCTGGCTGGAGCGGCTGTCGAAGGCCGAAGCGCCCACGCTGGACGACGCGATCGACAGAGATCTCGTCGTATCGCAGCTAAGAGGCAACATCGCCATGGCGTCCTGGCCGGTGTGGCGCCGCGACCCGAGCGTCTACCTCGGCTCGATCTTCACGGCCATGTACAACCCCTTCCAGAACCGGCTCAAGCCCGAGCCGGAGCTGGTGAGCGCCGCGATATCCCGTCTGGCCGAGGTGCCCGGCGTGCTGGCCGCCTGCCGCGCCAACCTGGACCCGGACCTGGCCGCCCCGCTGCTGGTCAAGCGCGGGCTCGGCCAGGCGCGTACGGGACGCAACTTCCTCACCCGCACCATCCCGTCGATGGTCGAGGACCCTGAGCTGCGCGCCAAGCTGGCCGAGGCCGCCGAGCCCGCCGCGCAGGCCTTCGACGACATCGTCACCTTCCTCGAGGGCTTCGAGTGCGGCGGCACCTGGCGGATGGGGGAGCGGCTCTACTCCACGCTGCTGCGCGAGCGCGAGATGCTCGGCTACGGCGCCGCCGAGCTGCACGAGAAGGGCAAGGCCGCCTGGGCCGAGCTGGACGCCCGCATGCAGGAGGTGGCGGTCAAGGTCAACGGCTCGCGTGACTGGCGGGCCGCCATGGAAGTCGTCATGGACGACCACGCGCCTACCCTCGACGACATGCGCGCCGAGTACGAGGCCGAGACGCGCCGTGCCAGGGAGTTCGTCCGCGAGCACGACCTGGTCACCTTCGCCGAGGGCGAGGAGTGCCTGGTGCTGCCGTCGGCCGAGTACAACCGCCCGGTGCTGGCCGTGGCACACTACCTGGCCCCGCCGCCGCTCAGCGCCTCCCGCCGTGGCGTCTTCTTCGTCCCCTACACCCCGGACGACTTCACCCCCGAGCAGGTACGCCAGCGCCTGCGCACCAACGCGCGGGCCCAGATGCCGTCGATCGCGGTGCACGAGGCCTACCCGGGCCACCACTGGCACCTGTCGTACATCGCGGAGAACCCGCGTACGGTCAGGAAGGTCTTCAGGACGCCGTACTTCGTCGAGGGCTGGGCGCTCTACGTCGAGAAGCTGCTGCACGAGCACGGCTACTTCGACACCCCGGCCACCGAGCTCGCGCACCTCGACTTCCGGATCTTCCGCGCCGCCCGCATCATCGTCGACACCGCGCTGCACTGCGAGGACATGTCGATCGAGGAGGCGGAGACGTTCATGTCGACCAAGGCGTCGCTGTCGCCCGGCACCGCGCAGGGCGAGGTCAACCGCTACTGCGCCTGGCCGACGCAGGCCCCCTCCTACCTGACGGGCGCCATCGAGATCGACCGCATCCGCGAGTCGTTCACCGGCGGGCTGAAGGAGTTCCACGACCGCATCGCGGGCTCCGGCGGCCTGCCGCTCGGCCTGGCCGAGAAGGTCGCGCTGGCCTAGCGACGGCGCCCGCCCGGCCTGGCCACAGGCGGTGCTCCGGCCGGGGGAGTCCTCCTGCCGGGTCGGTCTGAGGCCGCGCGGAGCCATCCGGCCGGGTCGGTCTGAGGCCGCGCGGAGCCATCCGGCCGGGTCGGTCTGAGGCCGCGCGGAGTCCTCCTGCCGAGCCCGGCCTCATGCCCGGGGAACTCCGGTGGGTTGAGCGTGCGCTCGACCACGGCGGCGAGCTGCGCGTCGGTCAGCACGGTGGGCTTGCCGATGCCGGCCGCGCGCACGTACACCTCGCACAGCCACTCCAGCACCCGGGTGGCCTCGAACGCCTCCTCCAGCGTCGCCCCGATGGTCACCCCGCCGTGGTTGGCCATCAGGGCGGCCCGCCTGCCCTCCAGGGCGGCGCGCACGTTCTCGGCCAGCTCGGGCGTGCCGTACGTGGCGTAGGGCGCCACCCTGACCACTCCGCCGAGCAGCAGCGTGTTGTAGTGCACGGGCGGCAGCTCGGTCATCGTCGTGGCCACGACCGTGCCGAAGACCGAGTGCGTGTGCACCACGGCCTGCGCGTCCGTGCTCTCGTAGACGGCCAGGTGCATGGGCGTCTCGCTGGACGGCCGCAGGTCGCCTTCGACGAGCCGGCCCGCCATGTCGACGATCGGGCACATCTCGGGGGTCAGCTTGTCGAGCGCGACGCCCGAGGGGGTCACCGCGATGCGGTCGCCGTCGCGCACGCTGAGGTTGCCCGACGTGCCGATGACCAGGCCCAGCTCGACCGCGCGGCGGCCGTACTCGCACAATTGCTCGCGAAAGGTCATAAGCCGGGAATGTAGTGCATCACAGGCGCTCGACGGCGGCGAGCATGATCCGCCTGGCCCGCTCCCGGCTCAGCCGGTCCGGGTAGAGCAGCAGGTGCAGGCTCAGCCCGTCGACCAGCGCCAGCAGCTCCTCAGCGAGATCGTCGAGATCCTCAAGATCGCCGTCGCCGCGCGGCTCGCCGACCGTGCCGGGGCCCTCTCGCGTCTCGCCGGCCTCGCGGGCGTCTCCGGGCGTCTCGCCGGTCGGGCGGCCGCGCCCGCGCAGCTCGCCGGCCTCGCGGGCGCGGCCGAGCAGTTCGCGTACGGCGGCCCGCAGCTCGCCCGCCTCCGCCCGCTGCACCTCGGCCAGCCGCTCGGCGGCCAGGCTGCGGCTCCAGAAGCTGACCTCCAGGCGGGTCTCCTGGGCGCGGTCGGCGTCCAGCGGCAGGTTGTCCAGCAGCAGCTCGCGCAGCGCGGCCAGCGCCGTCGGCGCGCTCTCGACCTTGGCCGTGAGCCGGGCGCGGATCCGTTCGTGCGACTGCCGCAGCGCGGAGAGCAGGATCTCGTCCTTATCGGCGAAGTAGTGCGCGAGCACCCCGTTCGAGTAGCCCGCCTCCTTGGCGATGGCGCGGGTGGTCGCGGCGTCGATGCCGTCCCTGACGATCACCCGGCGCGCCGCCGACATGACCTCACGCCTGCGCTCGTCGTGATCGACGATCTTCGGCATCGGCCCCTCCGTTGACTTTTTATTCGGACGTCTGTCTATTTAGACTATGACCGTCGTCACAGTCGGCGTCCATATCGTCGACATTCTCGCCAGGCCCGTCGATCACATCCCCGAGGGCCAGGACACCGTGCTGGTCGACCAGATCCGCATCACCGCCGCGGGCGCGGCGGCGGGCACCGCGGTCGATCTGGTCAAGCTGGGCAACGACGTGGTCACCATGGGCGCGGTCGGCGACGACGAATTAGCCGACTTCCTGCTCATGGTGCTGGCCAAGCGCGGGGTGGACACCTCCGCCCTGGTACGCAGGGCAGGAGAGCGCACCGCGGCCTCGATCCTGCCGATCAGGCCGGACGGCGGCCGTCCCAGCTTCCACGTGCCCGGCGCCAACCTCACCGTCACCTACGCCGACCTCGACGTGGCCGTGCTGCGCCGCGCCAGGGCCGTCCACCTGGGCGGCATGGACGTCACGTTCGGGCTCGGCGACCCCGCCTTCTTCGCCCTCCTCGACGAGCTGCGCGCGGCCGGCACCATCGTCACGATGGACCTGCTGTCCGAGATGGCCGACCTGCTGAAGACGGCCAGGGCGTTCCTGCCGCATGTGGACTACGTGCTGCCCAACGAGTCGCAGGCGCTGCTCATGACCGGCGAGGCCGACGCCGCCTCCGCCGCGCGGGCGCTGCTCGCGGACGGCCCCCGCGGCGTGCTCGTCACGCAGGGGGAGGCGGGCAGTCTCGTCGTCACCGCCGACGGCGAGGAGCGAGTGCCCGCGCTCAAGACGGAGGTGGCCGACACCACCGGATGCGGTGACGCGTACTGCGCCGGGTTCCTGACCGGCCTGCTCCACGACCGCGACGTGCCGACCGCCGCCCGCTGGGGCGCCGCGGCGGCCGCCCGCGTCGCCACCGGCCTCGGCTCCGACGCCGGGCTGACCGACCTCGACTCGACACTCGCCCTGCTGCAAGACCCGGCCCGCTCATAGATCTCCCATCCCCCTCAAGGACCTCTCCCATGACCGACGCAGAGCTTCGTCAGCGCGCACTCAAGGTCGTCCCGGGCGGCATGTACGGCCACCTCAACGCGGCCCTGTTCGCACCCGGCTTCCCGCAGTTCTTCGAGCGCGGCCAGGGCTGCCGCCAGTGGGACGTGGACGGCCGCGAGTACATCGACTTCATGTGCAGCTGGGGGCCGGTCGTGCTGGGTCACCACCACCCGCGCGTCGAGGAGGCCGCCGCCCGGCAGGCCAGGCTCGGCGACTGCCTCAACGGCCCCGGCGCGATCATGGTGGAGCTGGCCGAGCTGCTGGTGGACACCGTCCCCAGCGCCGACTGGGCGATGTTCTCCAAGAACGGCACCGACGCCACCACCCAGGCCCTCATGGTCGCCAGGGCCGCGACCGGCAGGACGAAGGTGCTGATGGCGCACGGCGCGTACCACGGCGCCGACCCCTGGTGCACGCCGTCGCCCGCCGGCACCACCCCCAACGAGCGGGCCGACCTCGTCGAGTTCACCTACAACTCGCTGGAGTCGCTGGAGGCCGCGGCGGCCACCGTGGAGGGCGACGTGGCCGCGATCATCGTCACGCCGTTCAAGCACGACTCGTTCGAGGACCAGGAGCTGGTCGAGCCCGAGTTCGCGCGCGGCGCGCGGGCCCTGGCCGACCGGCTCGGCGCGGCGCTGGTGATCGACGACGTGCGCGCCGGGTTCCGCATCGACCTGCGCGGTTCGTGGGAGCCGTACGGCGTGCGTCCCGACCTGACCGCCTGGTCGAAGGCGATGGCCAACGGCTACCCGATCGCCGCCGTCACCGGCACCGACGCGCTGCGCGGCGCCGCGCAGCAGCTCTACTCGACCGGCTCGTTCTGGTTCTCGGCGGTGGCGATGGCCGCGGCCAAGGCCACGATCGAGACCCTGCGCGACACCGACGGCATCGCCGCCATGGAGCGGGCCGGCACCCAGCTCAGGGAGGGCCTGTACGCCCAGGCCAAGTCCTACGGGTTCACCATCAACCAGACCGGCCCGGTCACGATCCCGTGGCTGAGCTTCGACGGCGACGCCGACCTGTCGGTGGCCATGTACTGGACCGACGCCTGCCTGCGGCACGGCGTCTACCTCCACCCCTGGCACAACTGGTTCATGTCGGCCGCCCACACCGAGGAGGACGTGGCGAAGGCGCTCGAAGGCACCGACCAGGCGTTCGCGGAGACCAAGGCCCACTTCGGCTGAGACCGGCGGCGCTTCCCGGCCGGCCCGGGGGCGTCGCCGTACGGTGGTGCCATGGACATCGACGGCAAGCTCGCCTCCGTGCCGGCCTGGCGGCGCGAGGGCGAGGTGATCAAGCGCTCTGTCACCGCGCCCGACTTCCCGGCCGCGATCCGCATCGTGGACGAGATCGCGGTCAAGGCCGAGGAGCTCGACCACCACCCCGACATCGACATCCGCTGGCGCACGCTGCACTTCGCGCTCACCACCCACTCTGCGGGCCGCCTGACCGGCAAGGACGTCACGCTCGCTGCTGTGATTGACGAGATCGTGGCAAAACATGGCGCGGTGGACCAATAACCCAGCGTGACGGGTCCGTCACTCGTTAGAGTGGGTGCCCTCTCGGAGCCCGTATGCCGGAAGGGCTCGGATCATGGGGGGTCTCATGCGCGTGCCCGCGTTCCTGCTCATCCTGGCGGCCTCGGCGACGGCCTGCGCGGGGCCGTCCGCGCCGGTCCAGAACGCCAAGACCGCGCCCGACGACACGATCAACCTGAGCGCGGCGGGCGAGTTCACCACCGACGACACCGCGGCCATCGCCTACGACCGCAAGCTCGCACCCGAGGGGGCGCAGGCCAGCGTCACCGTCGAGTCGTCCGGCGGCGAGACCCGCACCTCGCTCACGGTCGAGGGCCTGCTGCCCGACCGCGCGTACGGCGCCCACCTGCACACCAAGCCGTGCGGCACGAAGCCCGACGACTCCGGCCCGCACTACCAGCACCAGCCCGGGAAGATCGACCCGGTGAGCGAGGTCTGGCTCGACTTCACCACCGACAGCGAGGGCAAGGGCACCTCCAGCTCGCGCAACGCGTGGAACCTCGATGCCGCCAAGCTGCCCGGCTCGCTGGTCATCCACTCCAAGGCCACCGTGAAGTCGGGCCCCAAGGTCGGCACCGCCGGTGACCGCGTGGCCTGCCTCACGCTCGAACAGGACTGACGCCGCAGCAGGTGGGGCGCGCCTGCTCCGGCGCGCCGCGTTCGCGGTCACGAGCCGTCCGCGCTCGCGGTCACGAGCCGTCCGCGCTCGCGGTCACGAGCCGTCCGCGCTCGCGGTCACGAGCCGTCCGCGCTCGCCGTCACGAGTCGCCCGCGCAGGTGAAGGCGGTGCGGGCCGGCGCGACCTGTCACGAGCCGTCCGCGAGGGTGAAGGCGCTGCGGGCCAGCGCGACCTGCTCCAGCGTTGCCACGTTGCCGAGCGGGGTCTTGTGGTCCACGGCCATCGCGGTCACCACGTACGTCCTGCCACCTGCCGTACGCGCGAGATAGCCCACGTCCGACAGGCCGGGCTCCGAGCCGCCCTTGAACCACACCGTCGGCCATTTCGCCCTGTCCAGCCCGATACCGCCGTCATTGATCGACAGAACCTGCCCGATGTGCCCGTCGTCCAGCTTGAGCAGTTCGGTGTAGGCGCGGCAGATGTCGCGCGGCGTGGCGAACCACTCCAGCGTGTCCAGCTCGCGGGGCTCGGTGTAGAGCTTGAAGTCCGCCGGCGTCTGCCCGGCCACCACCTTCTTCAGGTAGGCGCGCTGGGCGCGGTCGCTCAGCGAGAGGTACTTCTTCGCCAGGCGCGGATACTTCACGCCCTTGAGCACGAACAGGTCCCGCGTCGTCAGCAGCGGCACGTTGCGCTTGTCGTGCACGCCCCAGGCGCGCATCGTCCGCTCGACCGCTTCGCGGCCCGCTTTGTGGATCAGCAGGTCGGTGGCCGTGTTGTCGCTGATCGAGATCATCAGCTTGGCGGCTTCGAGCACGGTGACCTTGCTGCCGTCCGGGCGGTCGTACAGCTCGCCGCCGGGCAGGCTCTTCAGCTCGTCCTCGATCGTCAGCTCGGTGTCCCAGCCGTACGCGCCGCTCTTGATCTGCTGGTGGATCGTGCCGAGCACGTACAGCTTGATCATGGAACCGAGCGGGCGGCGCTTGCCCGCGGCGATCGCGCGCACGGGGCGGCACTCGCCTCCGGCGGTCAGCTCGGCGGCCAGGAAGCTCGTCTGCGGCGCGATCGCGCGCAGCCGTTCGTCCACCTCGCGCCAGCTCCGCGCCTCAGGCGCGCGGAACAGCAGCCCGTCGATCAAGCCGGCGCCGTCCACGGCGACGATCAGCTCGATCGGGGTACGGCCGAGCAGCACGCGGGCCACGAGCTGCCGCTCCTGGGAGACCGTCACCCGTTCGAGCGTGATGCCCTCGTACTCGGCGAAGGCCTGGTTGATCGACGCGGGCGGGAAGTCTCCGAGGAACCCGGCGGCGAAGTGCGCGCGCAGCTCCCGCTCGGGCAGCGGCGCGCGGGACACCGCCTGCAGGACCCAGCCGAGCTGCCGCCCCGCCGGCGTGTCCGGAATCTCCGGAGCGGCCACGGCGGTGACGCCGGATCGGATGGTCTCGGCGTGCACGGGCACTCCGGCCGCAACCCCGGCCGTCACCGCGATCGTCGCGGCGGCCAGGAACCGGGCGGGCTTCGATGGGGTGATCATGGTCGAGGCTCCTCACAGGATCGACTGCGTGGCCTCCAGTCGATCGCGCGCACGCTGCCTGGGGCCACCGTGTGAGCCGCCGTTCTCGCAGGTGCGGACGGCCGTACGAAATATGCGGATAACCTCATAGACGCCCGACCGCACGCTCGTCACGATGGGGGCCTATGAGTTCCAGGCCGCTGGCCGGGCCGGTGGCGTTGACCGCGGCCGCGAGCGCCACCGCGGGCGCTCTCCTGGAGAGCGGGCTGCCCGCCCCGGCGACGCAGTGGGCGTTCGTCGTGCTCTCCCTGCCCACGCCCGCGCTGGGCTGGCTGCTGACCGTACGCAGGCCCGAGCTGCGCTACGGCCCGCTGCTGCTGGCCGCCGCGCTGACGTTCGGTCTCGGCACGCTCGGCGTCGGGCTGTCCGCGCGCGGCGCCCCCGAGCCGATCGTCGTCCCGCTGTCGGTCCTCTTCGCTCCCTTCTACGGCCTGACCTGGATCTTCGTGCCGCTGCTGTTCCCCGACGGGCGGCTGCCGTCGCCCCGCTGGCGGCCGGTGGCGTGGATCGCCGCCGTCGCGCTCGCCCTGCACACCATCGGCTCCCTGCTGATGTGGGTGACCCCCTACCGGCCGTTCACCGGCCCGATGGGGGTGCGCGGGCTCATCGGCGCGCTCGCCTCGGGGATCGGGCAGCTCGTCGTGATGGTCACGGCGGTGGTCGTGTTCTGCGGGCTCGTAGTGCGCTGGCGGCGCAGCGGACGGGACGAGCGCGGCCAGTACGCGTGCATGGTCGCCGGTACCGCCGCCACCTTGACCGGCGCGGCGGTGATGACGGTGATCCTGGGCGGCTCCTACGCCGGTCGCGAGCCGGACTGGGGCATCCTCACGTTCGGGATGCTGCTGGTGCTCGGGGCGCTGCCCGCCGCGATCACCGTGGCGATCGTCCGGCACCGGCTGCTCGACGTCCGTATCGGCATCAGGGGCTCGCGCCTGCACCTCGTGTTCGACCTGCGGCCGACCGTGGACGAGGTGCTGTCCGACCTCGGCACCGCGCTCGCCGGCACCTCCGAGCCCGCCGAGCAGCTCGACCGGCTCGCCGCCGCCATCCGCGCCGGGCTCGACCTGCGCTGGGCCGCCGTCACGCTCTCCGACGGCACCCGCGTGGTCGCCGGCGACGAGGACCGACCGCCCGCGCTGGAGCTGCCCGTGCCCGGCGACCTCGGCCGCATCAGCGCCGGCCCCAGGGACGGCGGCCCGCTCACCCGCACCGACCGCCGCCTGCTCGAAGCGCTGGCCGTGCCCGCCGGCCTCGCCATCCAGAACGCCCGCCTGGTCGCCCGCCTGGTCAACGCCCAGGAGGCCGAGCGCCGCCGCATCGAGCGCAACATCCACGACGGCGTGCAGCAGCAGCTCGTCGCCCTCATCGCCGGGCTCGAACTCGCCAGGGCCACGGGCGCGGGTCCCGACATGCTGGCCCACCTGCGCGAGCAGGCCCGCCAGACCCTCGACGACCTGCGCGAGCTGGCCGCCGGCATCCACCCGTCCACGCTCAGCCAGGGCGGCCTGGTGGAGGCCGTGGAGGAGCGCTGCTCGCGCCTGCCCGTCAAGACGACGGTGAGCGCGCCCGCGCCGCTGCGCACCCGGCGCTTCGCCGACGAGATCGAGGGCGCCATGTACTTCACGGTCAGCGAGGCCGTGACGAACGCGCTCAAACACGCCGCGCCCGCCCACATCGACGTGCGGCTGTCGCAGGACGGCGGCCGTCTGCGCGCCACCGTGACCGACGACGGCACGGGCTTCGACCCGCGTACGGCGGCCCGCAGAGGGCTCGCCACGCTCGCCGACCGCCTCGGCGCGCTCGGCGGCGGCCTGACCGTGGACAGCGAACCGGGAAAGGGGACTCGGATGGACGCATGGGTGCCGGTCGATGACTGAGCATGGGCGGATCCGTACGGTGGTGGCCGACGACCACTACCTCGTACGCGAGGGCACCAGGCGGCTGCTCGAACTGTCGGGTGAGGTGAGCGTCGTCGGCGCGGTCGGCAACGCCGACGAGCTGCTCGACGCCGTACGCAGGCTCGCCCCCGACGTCGTCGTCACCGACATCAGGATGCCGGGAGGGGAGTGGCGGCAGGGCTTCGAGGGCATCGACGCCGCCCACCGCATCCGCGCCGCGCACCCCCACGTGGGCGTGGTGGTGCTGTCGCAGTTCTCGGACGCGCTGTTCGCCTTCGAGCTGTTCAAGCACGGCACCGAGGGGTACGCGTACCTGCTCAAGGATCGCGTCGGCGACCTGGACGAGCTGCTCGGCGCGATCAGGGCGGTGGCCGCCGGCGGCTCGGTCATCGACCCCAAGGTGGTGGAGGGCCTGCTGGCCAGGCGCGACGTGCGCGGCCAGCAGGAGGCGCTGACCGCGCGGGAACGCGACGTGCTGCGCGAGATGGCGCACGGCCGGACGAACGCCGCCATCGCCCGCGCCCTGCACCTGTCGATCTCGTCGGTGGAGAAGAACGTCAACTCGATCTTCACCAAGCTCGGCCTGGAGAACAGCGGCGACGTCCACAGGAGGGTGGCCGCGGTCCTGGCCTACCTCGGACCGCAGCCGTGACGGGCGCCGCTCAGCGGTAGGCCAGGCGGCGCAGCAGGTTCTCGAACGGGCCACGGTACCGGGCCCGCCGCATGAGGTCGGCGAGCACCAGCGACAGCACCCAGGTGAGCGCCGCGATCACCGTGGCGCCCGCCAGGCCGAAGTCGTCCTGCAGGCCCAGCCCGAACGGGGCGAAGATCAGGATGAACGCGACCGACTGGAAGAGGTAGAAGGTCATCGACCGCTGGCCGAGCGCCTCGACCATCGTGGTGAGCCGGCCGCGCCGCTGGGCCGCCGCCGTGGTGGCCACCAGGGCGACGATCGCCGCCATGCCGATGCCGCCGGCGTAGCCGGTGAGCGGCTGGAGCAGCACCGCGATCCACAGAACCCCCGCGGGCGCGCCGGTCCACACGCCGGCGTGCATGAGCGCGGCGGGCAGCGAGCCGACGATCGACACGATCGTGGTGAGCACGGCCACGCGCACCAGGAACGGGCGGTGCGCCTCCGGCTGGTCGAGGAAGCGGCGGCGGGCCGCCCACATGCCGAACAGCACGCCGGGGATCACGATCAGCAGCTCGACGACCAGGGCGAACGGCCAGGAGCCGGCCCGTTCGGCGAGCCCGGTCAGGTAGGAGGCGCCCTGCCCGGTGACCACGCTGCCCGCCTCGTACGTGCGCCGCCCCTGCGACATCGGCAGCCACAGGCCGATCGTGGACATCACCGTGGCGGGCACCATCGCCAGGCCCGCCGCCCACAGCACGGCCTTGTCGGAGCGGCGCAGCAAGGGGACGAAGATGAGGGCGGTCACGCCGTAACCGGCCAGGATGTCGATGGGGACGAGCAGCACCGTGTGCGCCAGCCCGAACACCACCAGCCACCAGCCGCGGCGGCGCAGCAGCTTGCGGACGCTCACCCAGTCGGAGCCCCGCGCGAGCCGCCGATCGAGGAGCTGGACCAGCGAGTAGCCGAACAGGAACGCGAACAGCGGCCTGGCGTGGTTGTTGACGAAGAGGAACAGGAAGACGTCGGTGAGCGCACCTGCCCAGGCCGGGCTCTTGGCGACGTCGGCGACGAACAGCGGCGCGTGCGCGAAGGCGATGGCCAGCAGCATCGCGCCCCTGGCCAGGTCGGGGGCCAGAGCCCGCGGGGCGGTGCCCGCAGGCGTGGCCGCTGCCTGCTGAGACGTGGTCATGGGTCCCCCTGGGTTGGTCGTCGTGTCGGTGGTCGCTAGCCCTCGCCCGACGGGCCCGATTTCTTGACCGCGTCGATGGCCTTGCGCAGGGCGGTGACGATCGGTTCGACGGGCTGCCCGAGCTGATCGAGGCGGTCGCGTGCGGCCCGATCCCTGCGACCGGCGACCGCCTTCAATCTGGCCGCCACCGCCAGCGCGGCCAGCACCCGGATGTCCGGCTCCACGCGCCCGACCGGCCGGCCGCCCTGCACGGCCCTGCCGGCCCGCTCGGCGAGCCGCCGGGAGAGATACGGCTTGCGCGGCACGATCCGCTCCACCGGGAACAGCAGCACCCGGCGCCGCTCGACGCGGATCAGGCGCTCGGCGGCCAGCTCGTCGCGGACCACCTCGACGGCCTTGGCGTGATCCTTGCGGATCCAGCGCCGCCAGGAGCGCGGCGGCGACGCCGAGATCTGTTCCCAGACGATCGCCGGCAGCGAGCCGGAGCCGGCGCCCTCGGGCGGGTGCACGGCCTTGGCCTTGCCGTCCTCGTCGGTCAGGCAGCCCTGGAGCAGCAGCTCCGCCAGCGCCGCCGCCCGCAGCAGGTGACCCAGCTCCATGCGCTGCACTAGGCGGTCCTTGCGCAGGTCGAAGGCCAGCAGGAAGGCCGAGCGGGTGAGCGGTTCACGGTGCCGCACCGTCTGCATCGGGTGGTTCCTCCTCGTCGCGGCTGTCGCCTTCCGGTGTCTTGCGCGGCCGGCCGCGCGGGCGCATCCGCCCCACCCCCTCCGGCAGGCGCCCGGCCTCGGCCAGCGCCCTGCGCAACAGGAACTCGATCTGGGAGTTCGTGCTGCGCAGCTCGTCGGCGGCCCACTTGGCGAGCGCGTCGTGCACCACCGGGTCGAGCCGGAGCAGGATCTTCTTGCGTTCCACGGGTTACTGGTAGAGCGTGCCGGTGTTGACGACGGGCTGGGTGTCGCGGTCGCCGACCAGCACCACGAGCAGGTTGCTCACCATCGCCGCCTTGCGCTCCTCGTCGAGCTCCACCACCTCGTGCTCGGCCAGCTTGGCCAGCGCCATCTCGACCATGCCGACCGCGCCGTCCACGATGCGCTGCCGGGCCGCCACGATCGCGCCCGCCTGCTGGCGGCGGAGCATCGCGCTGGCGATCTCGGGCGCGTAGGCCAGGTGGATGATGCGCGACTCGATGATCTTCACGCCGGCCGGGGCCACCCGCACCGCGATCTCCGCCGAGAGCCGCTCGTTGATCTCGTCGGCGTTGTCGCGCAGCGACAGTCGCGGCTCGCCGTGCGAGTCGTACGGGTAGGTGCTCGCGATGTGGCGCACCGCCGTCTCGGCCTGGATGGCCACGAACTCCACGAAGTCGTCCACCTCGAACACCGCCTGCGCGGTGTCCTCCACCTGCCACACCACCACGGTCGCGATCTGGATCGGGTTGCCGTCGGCGTCGTTGACCTTCGTCACGTCCGTCTCGTGGTTGCGGATCCTCGTGGACACCCGGCGGCGGGCGGTGATCGGGTTGACCCACTGGAAGCCGGGGGTGCGCAGCGTGCCGACGTACCGGCCGAGGAGCTGCACCACCCGGGCCTCGCCCGGCGCCACGGGGGTGAGCCCGAAGTACATCACGAACCCGATCAGCGCCGCCAGGCCGCCGCCGATCAGCAGCAACAGCCCGCCCTGCCCGGCCCCGGAGGCGAGCAGGCCGATCCCCACCACGAGCAGCGCCAGCCCGGCCAGGAGCAGCAGCGTCGCCACCGCCAGCATCACGAACCCGTTGGCCGCCTTGACCGGGCGCTCCTTCGTGCGCGGGGCCGGCATCTCCACGACGGTGCCCTCAAGCGCGGCCCCGCCCGACGTCTCCGCCATCCTCTCCTCCTTCCAAGTGACTTCATCTTGCTAGCAATGTGATATCACTTTTTTGGCGAACGGGAAACCCTCTGGTTCGGCAGGGAATCGCGGCGGCCGGGTGGTGAGGCCGCTCAGGGGCAGGTCGGCCAGGGGCGAAGCGGCCGGATGCGAGCCCATCCGAGGCCGGGTTGCCCAGGGTCGGGTCGGCCGGGGTCGGGTTGCCCGGCATCGGGTCGTCCGGGGCCGGGTTGCCCGGCATCGGCGGGATCGGGTTGCCCGGCATCGGGTCGGCAGAGGCCGGGGCGTCAGGGAGGGATCAGGTCGTCGAGGCGGCGGTGTCCTGGAGCCAGCCGGTCGCCGCCACCACCTCGGTGGCGACCTCGGTCACGGTGCGGCCGTCCGTCGGCACGCGCACCACCCAGTCGCCCGACTCCCGCTCAAGCACCCGGGCGCCGCGGGTGCTGCGCCGCAGCTCCTCCTCGAAACCGGAGCCGCGCTCGCGCCCCGCCAGCCGCCGCCGTACGGTGTCGTCGCCCGCCGTCAGCAGCACCCCGACGACACGCATCGGCCCGCCGCCCATCGCCCGCGTCACGAGGTCGCGCTCCAGCACGCTCACGGTGTTGGTGTACATGAGCCGCCGGTAGCCGAGCCCGCGGTAGTTGGCCCGCAGCGCGGCCAGGTTGGCCTCGGTCATCGCGGTCCCGTGCGGGTCGTCCGCGGGCATGGGATGGGCCTCGCAGAGGTTGTCGCCCTCGATGAGGCAGTGGGCCACGCCCGCCGCGCGCAGCAGCCGGGACACCTCGTAGCCGGCGGTGCTCTTGCCGGAACCGGCCCGGCCGCCGATGAGCAGCACTTCCTGAGTCGTCATGGCGGCCAGTCCGGGTCCGGCCGCCGTACGTGCGATAGCGGTTTTCCCGGGGCGGCCGGTCCAGGCCCGCCCGCGGTGCGCCGGTGGCGTCAGCCGAAGACGGCGGGCGGGGGCACCGGGGCGAGCACGGGGTCGCCGTCCTTGATGACGGCGGCGCCGGCGATGAAGTTCGTCAGCGCCTCGCCGTACACGCAGCGCGCCTGCGTCAGGCCGCCCGCCGCGCGCCGGGTGAGCAGGTCGGTCGGCAGCTCGGTACGCGAGGCGGCCACGATGAGGTTCCCGAACCGCCGCCCGCGCATCACGCCGGGCTCGGCCAGCAGCGCCACATGCGGGAACGTGCCGGACACGGTGGCGAGCAGCCGCTTGGCGAAGGCGAGCCCCTTGCCGTCGGCCATGTTGATCAGCAGCGTGCCGCCGGGCCGCATGATGCGCGCGATGTCGCCCATGTACTCCACGGTGGCCAGCTCGACGGGCATCGTCGCCCCGCTGAACGCGTCGAGCACCACCAGGTCGGCCGTGGTGTCCCACACCTTGCCCGTGCCCTCACGCCCGCCCGCCACGATCACCTTCAGCTTCGGCACGGATCGCAGGTTGAGCTGCTCGCGTACGAGGTTGACCAGCAGGCCGTCGGGCTCGATCACGATGTGGCGAGAGCCCGGCCGGGTGGCGGAGACGTAGCGGGGGATCGTGCAGGCGCCGCCGCCGACGTGGACGCAGCTCAGCGGCCCGTCCGCCAGAAGGTCGATCACATCCGCCATCAGCCGTACATACTCGAATTCGAGGAATGTCGGGTCTTGTAGATCCACATACGACTGCGGTACGCCATCCTTGGACAGCACCCAGCCGTCCTGCCGGTCCAGATCTCGGAGAAGCTCGATCTCCCCGAACGTCACCGGGTACCGGCCGGGCGTCGGTTCCCGCTGTCCACGTGCCACGTCTCATCGCCTCCTGGGAGCACCGTATGCGACGACGAAGGCTGATTGTGCTCGTTATCGCCGTTGTCGCGGTAGTTGGGGCCGGCGCCTTCGCCGTCATCGCGTCGAACCGGATCAAGGGAAGCGCTGATGAGACGGCCGCCGCGTACTTCGCGGCCTGGCGCGAAGGCGACCTCGCGGCCATGGCGCGGCTGGTCTACAAGCCTCCCGAGGACTTCGCCGTACGGCATCGGCAGCTCAGCGAGGAGTTACATGTCGAGTCGCTCCAGCTCACCCCGGGCCCGCTGCGCGGCACTGGGGAGGAGAGCGCCGAGGTGCCGTTCACGGGGGTGCGGCAGCTTGCGGAGCTGGGCGCGTGGCCGTTCGACGGGGTCTTACACCTGGCCGTACGCGACCGCGCGTGGAAGGTCTTATGGACCCCCGAGACCCTGCACCCCATGCTCAAGGACGGCGTCACGCTGGAGCTGACCGAGATCGACCCCACCCCGGCCGAGCTGGTCACCAGCGAGGGCGACAAGATCCCCGTCGACAGCTACGCCGAGGCGTACCTCGAACCGCTCAGACCCGAGTTCGAGCAGGTCAACCACGGGTGGGCGCTGGTCGCCAAGACTCCAGGACGCCCCGACGTGCGGCTGCTGACCCGCGCGCCCAAGGCCGAGGTCGAACGCACCACGCTCTCCCGTCCCGTGCAGGCGGCGGCCGCGCGGGCGCTGGACGGCGTGGACGACTCCACCATGATCGTGATCCGGCCCAGCACCGGTGAGATCCTGGCGCTGGCCGACCGGCTGGAGGACGACTATAGCGCCGTGCGCGACGTCTTCCCGCCCGGCTCGGTGTTCAAGACCATCACCGCGGCGGCCCTGCTCAAGAGCGGGCTCGACCCGGCCGCCCAGGTGCCCTGCCCCGGCACGTACCAGATCCCCTTCCACAGCTCCTTCCGCAACGACGGCGCGGTGGACCGCGGCGTCGTCACCTTCACCGACGCGTTCGCGTACTCCTGCAACACCACGTTCGTCGAGCAGACCACGACCCGGCTGAAGAGCGCCGACCTGCGCGCGACGGCCGAGGAGTGGGGCTTCGGCCGCTCCATCGCCACCGGCATCGGCGGAAGCTGCGGCGCGGTGCCCGAGACCGGCGACCTCGACATGCTGGCCGCCGACGCCATCGGCCAGGGCGAGGTCGTCACCACCCCGCTCTGCATGGCCGCGCTCGCCGCCGCCGTCGAGAGCGGCACCTGGCGCTCGCCGCGCCTGCTGTCGAAGGAGCAGGTACGCCGCATCGACGGCATCCCGCACGGCGACGTCGTGATGGACCCCCGCGTGGTGGCGGCGCTGCGCGACATGATGGCCGCCGTCGTGGACCACGGGACGGCCAGCGGCATGGGACTCCCCGCGGACGTCTCGGGCAAGACCGGCACCGCCGAGGTGCCCGACGGGCCCTCGCACGCCTGGTTCATCGGGTTCCGCGATGACCTGGCCTTCTGCGTCTTCGTACGGCACGGCGGCTCGGGCAGGAACGCCGCCGTCCCCATCGCGGCCCGCTTCTTCAAGGGCCTCTAGCGTTCGCCGGGGCAGGAGCGTTCACCGGCCCGTGGCGCGAGATCGACATCACGCCCGATTCGCCGGGTTCGGGGATGTTTCTGACCAGTAACCTACGCTACCGTAGGTTTCATGACGACCATCACCGCCAAGCCCAGGCTGCGAGGCTGGTTGCACACCGGAGCGCTGCCCGTGACGCTGGTCGCCGGGTTCGTGCTCGTGGCGCTCGGCCCGACACTCCAGGCCAGGCTGGCCTCCGCCATCTACGCGATCACCTCGGCGTTGCTGTTCGGCATCTCCGCCACCTACCACCGCGGCACGCTCGGCCCCCGCCTGGCCGAGTTCCTGCGCCGCGTGGACCACGCGAACATCTACCTGATCATCGCCGGTACCTACACCCCGTTCGCGCTGCTCGCACTCGAAGGCACGCCCCAGGTGGCCGTGCTGTCGGTGATCTGGGGCGGCGCGCTGGCCGGCGTGCTGTTCCGGATCCTGTGGATGAACGCGCCCCGCTGGCTCTACACGCTCCTCTACCTGGCGCTCGGCTGGACGGCCGTGTTCGTCATGCCCCAGCTTCTCGACGGCGCGGGCGTGGCCGCCGTCGTGCTGGTCGCCATCGGCGGCGTCTTCTACTCCGCCGGCGCCATCGTGTACGGCCTGCGCCGCCCCGACCCCTCGCCCCGCTGGTTCGGCTTCCACGAGGTCTTCCACGCGTTCACGATCGCGGCGTACCTCGTGCAGTACATCGCGGTGTCGATCGTGGTCTACTCGCACGCCTAGCCTTCCGGTTTCCCCGCCCTGATCTGTGCTTTGTCCGTCCTGCCGCGTTCGCGCGGTTTAAGAGAAGCTGGCGCGCCCATAGGCATCCATGACACTTCTCAGGGGGAAGGACCTGTCATGGGCAAGAGAGCACGGGTCGTCGTCGTGGGCGCGGGCTTCGCCGGGCTGGCCGCGACACGCGAGCTGGCCAAGAGCGGCGCGCTGGTGACGCTCGTCGACCGCAACCCGTACGCGACCTTCCAGCCGCTGCTCTACCAGGTGGCCACCGCCGGGATGAGCACGTCGGATGTGTCCTACCCGACCCGCACGTACGCCGCCCGCTGGCCGAACGTGCGGGCCAGGCGCGCCTCGCTCAGCAAGATCCTGGCCGACGAGCGGCGGGTCGAGTTCGAGGACGGCACCTCGCTCGACTACGACTTCCTGGTGCTGGCCACCGGCGTGACCACCAACTGGCTCGGCGTGCCCGGCGCCAAGGAGAACGCGCTGCCGATCTACTCGCTCGGCGACGCGGCCGTGCTGCGCCGCAGGCTCCAGCACCAGCTTGAGGACACCGCCACGGGCCGCCGCGAGAGCATGCACGTCGTGGTGGTGGGCGCGGGCGCGACCGGCGTCGAGATGGCCGGCACGCTCGCCGAGCTGCGCCGCCACACGATCCCGCTGACCCATCCCGAGGTGCGGGCCGACCAGACCAGCGTGACGCTGGTCGAGCGGTTCGAGTACGTGCTCGCGCCGTACAAGCCGCGCCTGCGCGACGCGGCGGCCGAGGCGCTGCGCAGGCGCGGCGTGCGTCTGCGGCTCGGTGCCACCGTGGCCTCCGTCGAGCCCGACGCGGTGGTGCTGGCCGACGGCACCCGCCTGCCCAGCGACGTCACCGTCTGGGCGCTCGGCGTCACCGCGCCGCCCGAGGTCGGCTCGTGGGGGCTGCCGCAGGGCAAGGGCGGGCGGGTCACGCTCACCGAGGCGCTCAACCTGCCCGACCACCCGGAGATCTTCGTGGCCGGCGACCTGGCCGCGCCGCCCGACGCGCTTCCCCAGCTCGCCCAGCCCGCCATTCAGATGGGCAAGCACGTCGGCAAGCAGATCGCGGCGGCCTGGCGGGGACGGCCCCTGCGGCCGTTCTCCTACCGCGACCCGGGCATCATGGCGACCGTCGGCAAGGCGGAGGCCGTGCTCCAGCTCACCAACGGGTTCACCATGCGCGGCCTGCCCGCCTGGCTGGTGTGGATCTTCGTGCACGTGGCGTACCTGCTGGGCGACCGCAACCGCGCCGCCGTGCTGCTCAACTTCTTCTGGCGGTACGCCGGGCCGCACCGCAGCAGGGCCAGCGTCACCCAATAGCAGCGGCCTCCGCTCGCGCTCGGGAGACGCGCGTGGAGGCCGCTCGCAGGACCTGTGGGCCCTTGGGTGCCGCTAGAGGAGTGACGAGGGCACAGGGTGTGAAGAGGGCTTACAGGGCCTCGGAGAGCGCGGCGAGACCGAAGTCCACATCGGACTCGGGGATGTTGAGCGCCGGACGCAGGCGTACGGACCTGGGCCCGCACGGCAGCACCAGCACGCCGTGCTCCTCCCTGAGCCGCGTCACCAGATCGTCGCGGGCCGCCGCGTCGGGCAGGTCGAAGGCGAGCATGAGACCGCGGCCCCGGACGTTCGAGACGGTCTCAGGGTGCTCGGCCTCCAGCTTCGTGAGGCGTTCGAGGATGGTGGCGCCCAAAGTCCCGGCGCGCTCGATCAGGTTGTCCCGCTCGATGATCTCCAGCAGGCCGCGGCTGCGCACCATGTCCACGAGCCCGCCGCCCCAGGTGGAGTTGATGCGGCCGCTCACCTGGAACACGTTGTCGGGCACCTCGTCCACCCTGCGGCCCGCCATGATGCCGCCGACCTGCACCTTCTTGGCGAAGGCCACGATGTCGGGCTCAAGGCCGAGCTGCTGGTAGGCCCACGGCGTACCGGTGGTGCCGCCGCCGGTCTGCACCTCGTCCAGGATGAACAGCGCGTCGTACTGGTGGCACAGGTCCTGCATCGCGCGCAGGAACTCCGGCCGCATGTGGTTGTCTCCGCCTTCGCCCTGAATGGGCTCGGCTATGAAACACGCGATGTCGTGGGGGTGGCGCTCGAACGCCTCCCGCGCCTGCGCCAGCGCCCGCTCCTCGGCGGCCTCGACGTCGCCGAAGTGGATGGCGGGCACGTCGATGCGCGGCCAGTCGAACGTGGGGAAGCGGTCGGTCTTGCCGGGCTCGGTGTTGGTCAGGCTCAGCGTGTAGCCGCTGCGGCCGTGGAACGCCTTGGTCAGGTGCATGACCTTGGTGCCGAGGTCGCGAGAGCGCCCTGCGGCCTCGTTGCGGCGGCTCTTCCAGTCGAAGGCCGTCTTGAGCGCGTTCTCCACGGCGAGTGCGCCGCCCTCGACGAAGAACAGGTGCGGCAGCGCGGGGTCGCCCAGCACGCGGGTGAAGGTGTCGACGAAGTCGGCCAGGTGCTCGGTGTAGATGTCGGGGTTCGCCGGCTTGTTCCGCGCGACCTGGCCGAGGAGCTGCGCGAAGTCGGGGTCGAACGGGGGGTTCACGCCCAGCGGGGCCGAGGCGAAGAACGTGTAGAAGTCCAGATATCGGCGTCCGTCGCGGGCGTCTACCAGCCAGGAACCGCGGCTGAGCTCCAGGTCGAGCACGAGACGGTAGCCGTCGACGAGCAGGTGGCGGGCAAGGCGGGTGTGTACGTCCATGGCGCCTCCACAGCGGGTCTGACATTCCTCTTGAGGAACGCCGCTACGTAAACAAAATTTACGGCACTCGGGCGCCAGAAGTGAAGTTCTTCACGCGGAATGAGAGGGCGATCATGGCGATGCCGTACAGGATGGCGAAGGCGCCGATCAGCCACGCCAGGCTCAGCAGACCCGGACCCGGGCGGGCGAGCAGCAGCACGCCGAAGATCACGGACAGGGCGCCGCCGATGATGAGCAGCCACTCGTTGTCGATCTGCTTGCGCAGGTGGATGCCGGCCACGATCTCGGAGATGCCGGACACGATCGCCCAGACGCCGATGATGAGCAGCAGGGCGAGCGAGGTGATGCCGGGCCAGACCAGCGCGATGATGCCCGCCAGGATGCTGAGGATCCCGGAGATGATCAGCCACGCCCGTGACTGCGCGCCGTGGCGGAACCCGGCGAACAGCTCGGAGATGCCGCCGACGAGGGCGTACGCGCCGAAGAAGATGACCAGGACGAGCAGCGTGAGGCCGGGCCAGGCGAGCGCCAGGATGCCGAACACGACGGCCGCGAGCCCCCGCACCAGAATCAGCCACCACGACCGCGCGATATCCACCATGCTGGTCTGCTATCCGCCATACGCCCGCAAACAGACCAGTGACCGGTCAAAACTCACTGACCCACCCAGTTCGCCCGCCGAGGGCGCCTTTCCCCGCACGCGCGGCCGTGCGCCCGTCCTCCTTCTGCGGCCCCCGATGAGCGCCCGGCGGGAGGCGCGGCACGCGGCTCGCCCCGTTCCGGCAGGGGACGGCGCGTGTCCCGGCGCCTCTGGCCGCAGGTGACCCACGCCCCGCTGCGGGAGGGGCGCACCGCACCTGAGCGGGCGCCTGGTCGCTCACCCCGGAAACGGACGGGCGCGCCTGTGCGTTCGCCACTCCGCAAGCAGAGAGGCGCGTGTGCGCTCACCCTGGCCGGGGCGAGGTGCGTGCGCCCCTCCCACAGCGGGGCGTGGTCGTCTGTTTCGGGGCGTAGAGGGCACGGGCCGGTTCCGGGCGGTCGTATCCCGCCTGTCCCTGCTTCAGGGCGTGCGGGAGCGGCCGTCCTGGGTTCCGGGCGCGACCCCTTGGGGTCGCGCCCGCCTGCCCGGGGCAGGGCGGGGGAGGGGTGAGGTCCGGCGTTACTTCTTGCGGGACAGCCACAACCCGATGGCCGACACCCTTGAGTCGACGCCGAGTTTGGCGTAGATGCGGTTGACGTGGTTCTTGACCGTTTTCTCGCTGAGGAACAGCCTCTGGGCGATCTCCCCGTTGGACTGCCCCGTCGCGATCAGGTCCATGACCTCGGCCTCGCGTTTGCTCAGGGACGTGAACACGCTTTCAAACGCTGCGTCGTCGACTCTCATCCGGCCTCCGAGGGCGCGCGCGGACGGTAGATCGCCGATAACCCCCGTGCTCACGGCGTTGGCAGTAGACAGCGAGCATAACCCGCATTGTCACGATTTGGGGGTGTTGCCGGAAAAATCGGCCGGGCTCTTCACGTCCTGGCGCGAAGCGGCGAAGGTGAGACGCGGATCACAGCGACCGAACCGCCGGATGCGGACCTCATCGAGGGGCCGGGGAAGCCGGAAGCCTGGAAAAGAAGAAGGGCGAGGCCCGTACGCCAACCCGAGGCGCTGCCTCAGGCCGCGTGGTCGGAACCTCGCCCGCCTGGGGTGAGTGAAGGGACTTGAACCCTCGACATCCAGGACCACAACCTGGCGCTCTGCCAACTGAGCTACACCCACCACGGCCGCTCCCGGTGAAGCGGCACAGGAAAAGTGTAGCGGTGTTCGGGAGTCTTTACGCCACTCCTTTAGCCCGTGACACGCTCGGCGAGTGCTCTGGCGGTCGCCGAGTCGGGTCCCGGCTGGCCGACGAACACCGCCGCGCGGTAGTAGCGCAGCTCCCTGATGCTCTCCGTGATGTCCGCCAGAGCACGGTGTCCGCCCTGCTTTTCGGGCGCGGCGAAGTAGACCCGGGGGTACCACCGGCGCACCAGTTCCTTGATGGAGGAGACGTCCACCATCCGGTAGTGCAAATACGCATCGACCCCGGGCATGTCGCGGGCGATGAACGTACGGTCGGTGCCGATCGAGTTGCCGCACAGCGGAGCCTTCTTCGGCTCGGGCACGTGGCGGCGGATGTAGTCGAGCACCAGCGACTCCGCCTCGGACAACGTCACGCCGCCCGCCAGCTCGGGCAGCAGGCCCGAGGCCGTGTGCATCTCGCGTACGACGTCCGACATCTGCTCCAGTGACTCCGGCGGCGGCTTGATGACCACGTCGACGCCCTCGTCCAGTTGGTTCAGCTCGCTGTCGGTGATGACGCACGCCACCTCGACGAGCGCGTCGCGGCTCAGGTCGAGCCCGGTCATCTCGCAGTCGATCCAGACCAGCAAGTCACTCATTCGTTCTCCTCGCCCAGCGGCTCGGAGCAATCCGCCCGCTTGTTACAAGCACCAGCCTAGTGCCACCGGTCATGCGGGCCTGAGCGAGTCGAGAACCTCGTCGACCACGTCGGTGCCGAGATTGTCGGGGACGGAGACGTAGATGAGGGCCGGGCTCTGGCCCGTACCCCGGTCCATCAGCACGATCGCGCCGTTCTCCTTCTTCCACTTGTAGCCGTTGTCCTCGGCGACCTTCGTGAAGTCGAGCTGGAACTTCAGCACCCACGCCTGCTTGTCGCCGATCTTCATGGCCTTGTCGGAGACGACCTTGCTCTCGTGGGCGGGCGAGTAGTACTGGGTCGTGAAGTGGACGAAGACGGCCTTGGCGGTGTCGCTCATGCCGGAGACGCCGCTGTAGGGGTAGAGCTGGTTGAGCACGCCCGTGTAGACGTTGCCCACCCAGTCGGACCCGCCCTGGTAGTTCTCCTGTGAGGTCTTCTGTACCGCCGCGGAGAACTGCTGCTCCGTCGGGTTGCCGCTGTTGACGTGATTCCACTGCGGCACCGTCCAGCCGTCGGGCACCTCGAACGAGACGCCGGCGCGCGCGTCGATGATGCGCCCGTCGGACGGCTGCGGGAACTCGGCCTGCCCTGGCGGCTCCTGCGTGGGCGGTTCCTGGGTCGGAGGCTCCTCGGTCGGCCGCGAGTCGGTCGTCGGCCTCGGTGTCGGCGCGGCGGTCTGTGTGGAGGGGTCGCGGTTGATGAGGAAGACGGCGGCGACCACGATCAGCGCGAGCACCACCACGGCGGCGAGCCCGCCGAAGATCCACGGCATCGGATTGCGCTGCTTGGGCGGCGGCCCGTAGCCGGGGCCCGGCAGCGGCGCGCCGCCCCACGGCGCGGTGCCCGGCGGCTGCTGCTGCCCCGGCGCGCCGTAGGCGGACTGCCCGTACGTGGGCTGGCCGAACCGCATCGTCGGATTGGCCGGCGTCACCGTCCACCCGGGGCCGGTCTGGGACTGTCCCTGCGTCGGAGGCTGCGCGGGCGACTGGGGGCCGGAGGGCTGCTGGGCCGGACCGGGCTCGTGGGCGTGCGTGGCGTCCGTCCATTGGGTGCCGTCCCACCAGCGAAGCTGCGGCTCTCCGTAGGGGTCCGGGTACCAGCCCGCGGGGGTCTGCGTGGTCATGGTCGTCAGATTAGTGAGATCAGCACTTGTACGTGAAGCTGGCCTTGTCGCTGCGAACCGGGCCGGGGCTGAGGATGCGCAGCGTGGCCGTGGCCTTGACGTTGCTCTTGCCCTGCAGCGTCCACCGCAGCGGCAGCTCGTACGAGGTCCTGTCCGACTCGGTGCGCAGCGTGCCCGTGACGACCTCTTCGTCCAGGTTCTTGAGCCACTCGTACGTGATCTCGCCCGGCGCCCCGTTGGTGACGACCGTGCCCGTGATGAGCACGGAGCTGTCGCAGCCCTGCGTCTTCTTCGGCGCCGTCACGTCCACGGACTTGACGGCCAGGTCGGGTACGTTGCCCAGCCGGAGCCAGGCCAGCACCGCCCCCGACATGATGATCGCGAAGACCGCGCCGGCCGCCATCGTGCGCCACCGCCTGGCCCGCGCGGCCCGCCCCCGGCGCTGGGTGCGCACGGTGGACGCCTCGTCGCGGCCCGACCGCCAGATGCGCTCCACCGGCGTCTCAGGCCGCTGCGCCCGCGTGCCCACACCAGAGCCCGCACCGGAACCCGCGCCAGAGCCCGCACCGGAACCCGTACCGGAGGCCAGGCCGGAACCCATACCGGGACCGGCGCCGGCACCGGCAGCCACAGCCTGGCCGCCGCTCCCCGGAGCCTGCGCGGCCCCGATCCCGGGGCCGAAGTGGACGGGCGGCTGCGGAGACCGTCCCGGCACGTGCAGCAGCGTGACGATGTCGCCCTCGTCACGAGGCGCCGGTACGGGCGCGCCCGCCTGCGGCGACGCCTGCGCGAACGCCGACCGCCCGCGCGCCGCCCGCGCCAGCCCGTCCCTGCTGATCCGCCCGCCGGGCAGCGTGCGCCGCTCGTTGACCAGCAGGTCCCTGGCGGGTCCGATGCCCAGTGTGGTCGCGGTGGCAGCGGCCCGTTCGAACAGCTCGGCAGGTCCCGGCGCGCCGGGACCGAGGGAGGCCGCGAGTCCGCGGGCGAGCGACGCCCACCCGGCCGCGTCCCGCTCGGGCGGGGAGATCCGGGCGCGGATCGCGTCGGACAGCCCGCGCTCCGACAACAGCGACACGCCCTCGGCGGTGATCACCACCGTGCCGGGGTGCACGGAGCCGTGCGTGACCCCGGCCGCGTGCAGCGCCTGCAGTGTCTGCGCGGTCTCGATCAGCAGGGACGCGGCCCCGTTCGGGTCGATGGGCCCGGCGGCGAGCAGGTCGGCCAGCGTGGGGCTGACCGCCTGCGCGGTGAGCAGCCACACCTGTTCGCCCGCGGCCACCACGTCGGCCACGGGGATGAGCCCGTTCACCCCGGCCATCACGAGCCGCTGGTCGGTCATGACGGCCTGCACCACGCGGTCGCGCACCCCGGGCAGGCCGATGATCTTCGGGTCGAACAGCAGCGCCCCCGCCCTGCGGCCGTCGGGTGAGATGGCGTCGATCCAGTTGCCGAGCTCGGTCACCCACGTGTGCTCGGTGAATCGGAACCCGGCGATACCGTTCCCAGGGTTGTTCATCGCCGTTCGTGCCCCCCGGTGCCGTTCCACGCATCCGTCCCGCCCTGCGGCCCTTCACCGCAAGTGTGACGGTTGACGCGCGCGCCGTCACGGGGGAAGCCCGATCTGCGTCAGCGCGGGGTGCCGCTCCTGGCCGGCGTCTCGGCGGGAGGCGGCGATTCAGGGGACGTCCCGGCGGTCGGCGGCGATTCGGGGGACGTCCCGCCGGTCGGCGGCGACTCGGGAGACGTCCCGCCGGTCGGCGTCGGCCGCTCGGTGGGCGGGTCAGGCTCGCGCGGCGGGGTGAACGTCGGCGCGGGCTGGGTCGGCCGCGTGGGCGTCGGGTCGGGCTTGTCGGCCCTGGGCGGGTCGACGTCGCCGGTGATCTCCGGATCCGGCTCCTCGTCCTGCGTGCGGGTCGCGGTGGGGCTGTGGACCGGCGTCCTGGTCCTGATCGGCCGCCGCTGCCGCGTCCTTGTCGGGGTCGCCGTCGGCGTCCTGGCCGGCCGTACGGTGGGCCGCACCGGCCGCCTCGTCACCGCCGGGGTGGGCGTCGGCGTCGGCGTCTCCGAGACCGTGGGGGACTCCTCCTCGACCGGCTCGTCCGTCTCCTCCGGCAGGTCCGTCTCCTCCGGTACGGACTCCACCGGGTCGGGCGTGCCGGGCTCCGCCGAGGTCGGCGTGACCTCGGTGGTCTGGGCCTGGAGCACGGCCTCGGGCTGGCTGCTGATCATGAACACCACGGCGCTCACCAGCACGGCCACCAGCGCGGCACCCGCGATCGCGAACTTGACGGGCAGCTTGCCGAGCAGGCGCTTCTGCGGCTTCTGCTGCTGGGGCCGCTGCTCGGGGTAGTGCGTCTGCGCGAACGAGACGGTCGACTCGACGTCCGGATCCTCCTGGGGCGCGGCGGCGTAGACCGGCGCATGGGCGTCGGCCAGCGCGGCCAGGCGGTGCCGCCCGCGCTCCTCCCAGTCGGGCCCGTACGAGACCGCCGCGATCTCCTCCAGCGCCGCGAGGTACGCCTGCGCCGACGGCGGCCGGTCGGCCGCGTGCTTGGCCAGGCCGCGCTCGACGAGGCCGCGCAGCGGCTGGGGCACCTGCTCGAGCGGCGGTGCAGTGCTCTGGTGCTGGCGGACCAGGGGGGCGATGTCCTGGGCCATGAAGGGCCGGTGCCCGGTCAGGCACTCGTAGAAGGCGACGGTCGCGGCGTACATGTCGGTCGCGGGCCCGGCCGGCGCGCCCGACCACAGCTCGGGCGCCATGTACGGCGGTGTCCCCGCGGCGTTCGCCTCCTCGCCGACCCTGACCGCGATGCCGAAGTCGACGAGCTTGCTGGTGCCGTCGCGCAGCACCATGACGTTCTCGGGCTTGAAGTCGCGGTGCACGACGCCGATCGAGTGCGCCGCCGCCAGGCCGCGCAGCGAGCTCTTGAGCACGGCCAGCGCCGCCTCGGGCCCGGTCGGGCCCTCGGCCCTGATCAGCTCGCGCAGCGAGACGCCGTCGATCAGCTCCATGACGATCGCCGCGCCCTGGCCGGTCTCGACGTAGTCGTACAGCCTGGCGTGGTACGCGCTCTGCACCGTCGCGAGCAGCCGCGCCTCATGCCGGAACCTGGCGACGAACGAGACATCCGACCTCAGCTCGTCGCTGAGGTACTTGATCGCCACGTCGACGCCGTCGTAATCGCGCCTGGCGAGGACCACCCGGCCGCCGGCGCCCGAGCCGAGCTCGCGCACCTCGGTGTATCCAGGGACCCCCCAAGGCCCATCGCCGTACATTCGCGGTCTCCTCTGGAGTCTCTGGGCCCCCACCTGCATCAACAGGTCCGTAGCTTAACCAGATGCGAGCACTGTTCCGCTACCGAAATCACGACATGTGACGAAAATTCATAGGGATTGTGCTGCGGTTATCGCCGTGCGTGCCGTCGCGCACGCAGCGGGCGACGGCGCCGCGCGCCGCCGCCCATAGGCCCGTTCACCTGGGACGAGGCGCCTCGGAAGCGGTCTGCTCCGCGGGGGTCTTCGCCACCGGAGGCGGCTCCTCGGACGGGGTCTTCACGATCGGAGGATTTTCGCCGGCGTGCCGGGGAGGGGGAGCCCTGAGGATCGGGCTCGTCGTCCCGCGGGCAGGCCGGGGTGGTGCCCGTACGGGTGTCGGCGCCGCCCGCCGCGGCCGGGTCGGTGAGAGCGGTGATCGACCACCTGGTGCCGCAGGGCATCCTGGCCGGGAAGCGGAAGGCCCGGCTGTAGGAGGTGCCGCCCGATAGGGTGACCGTCCGCGAGTCGCGGCTTGCCCCGGCGGCGAACCTGACCGTCAGCCGCACCGGCTGCGTGCTCGCCGTGGTCACGCGGACCTGCGCCTGCACGCCGCCGTACACGCCCGCCTCCACGATGGCGACCCGCCGCACCTGCGCGGGGCAGGGCACCGAGGCGCGTGCGGTGGCCGTCCTGCCGCCCGCGGTCACCTGCACCGACAGCGTGGAGCCGCACGGGCGCGAGCGCAGCGCGAGGGTGAAGGCCCGGCTGTAGGAGGTACGCCCGGACAACTGGGCGGTACGCGTGCCGGCCGGCTCGCCGTCCACCGCGAACCCGGCCCGCACCGGGATCGCCCCCCTGCCGCTCGCCGTGACCTTGATCCGGGCCGTGGCGGTGCGGGCGGGCGCGGCGGGCAGGCCGAGCGAGACGTTCAGCGCGGTCACCCGGGCCGGGCAGGGCGGCACGGAAACCCTGGCCGTCCTCGGGCCGCCGAAGGCGGCGGGCGAGGTGGTGGCGGCCAGCGAGACGGTCGTGCCGCACGGCTGCTCGCCCATCCGCCAGGCCAGCGTGCGGGCGTAGAACCTGGCGCCGCTGAGGCGCACGCGCTCGGTCCGGCCGTCCGCGCCCGAGGCCGACCAGACGGCGGTGGCGGTGACGGGGCCCGTGCCGCTCGTCCGGAGGGTGAGCGTGCTGCGGGCCACCCCGTCGGAGCCCACCGTGATGCGGCCGAGCGTCAGGCCGAGCACGGAGGTGGCGGGCGGCGCGGGATCACCGGTGGCCGTGGGCCGGTCGGTGGGAGCGTCCGGTGTCCTGTCGCCGCCGGGTGCCGGGGTGGTGGTGCGCGGCTCGGCGGGGCGCAAGGTGGCCGGGCCTGGGCCGGTGGCGCTCTCCTCGGGGCGCGGCCGCTGCGACGGGCGCGTGCCCGGCGGGGTCTGCGGCTCGGCCTGCGGCGTGCCCTCCGGCTCCCCGCCGGACGGCTCGGGGCGTGCGGGCTCCGGCACGGCGGATACGGTGGCGGACTCGGGCACGGTGGATGGGGTGCCGGACTCGGGCACGGTGGATGGGGTGCCGGACTCGGGCACAGTGGATGGGGTGCCAGACTCGGGCTCGGGCGCGGTGGAGCGCGTGCCGGGCTCGGGCACGGTGATGTCGGAGCCGGACGGCTCGGGCTCGTCGGGCTCGGGGCTCGACGCGGCCTCAGGCGTCTCCCCGGCCCCGGAGGGTACGGCGGGCGGCGCCGCGATCTCGCTCGGCGGTGCGGCCACCGCCGCCGCCTCCTCGACCGGCGTCGGCCGGTTGATCAGCACGACCACCGCCACGGCCGCCGCGGCGGCGACCGCCCCGCCCATCGCCAGCTTGCGCGCGTTCGCCCGCATGCCGCGGAAGACGGTCCTGGCCAGCGACGTGGTCACCTCGGCGCCGGGCGTCTGCGGCTTGGGCAGCAGCAGCGCGAGCAGGGCGACGAGCGCGGCCAGCCGCCGCCTGCCGCGTTCCTCCCAGTCCTCCCCGTACGCCGCCCGCGCCGTGGCCTCGAGCTCGGCCACGAACTCCAGCGCGCTCGCCGGCCGCAGCGCCGGGTCCTTGGCCAGGCCGGCTCTGATCAGCCCGCGCACCGGCTCGGGGGCGTCCTGGACCGGCACGGGGGCGTGGAGGTGCTGGTAGCCCAGGACGACCGGCTCGGTCGAGCGGTAGGGCCGGTGCCCGGTCAGGCATTCGAAGAAGACGGCGGTGGCGGCGTACACGTCGGTGGCGGGCGAGGAGGGCCGCCCCTCCCACAGCTCCGGCGCCATGTACGGCGGCGTCCCCTCAGGACGGGAGGCGCTGCCCTGCCGGACCGCGATGCCGAAGTCGACGAGCTTGCTGAGCCCGTCGTCGCGGACGATCACGTTCTCCGGCTTGTAGTCGCGGTGCACGAGCCCCATCGCGTGCGCCCTGGCCAGCCCGAGCAGCGAGCCCTTCAGCACGACGAGCGCGGCCTCAGGCCCGGTGGTGCCGTTCTCGCGCAGCAGGGCGCGCAGGGAGACGCCGTTGACCAGCTCCATCACGATGGCGGCGCCGCGGGCGTCCTGGATGTACTCCAGCATCGTGGCGATGTGCGGGTCGCGCAGCGTGGTGAGCAGCCGCGCCTCCGACTGGAACCTGGCCAGCGCGGCCGGATCGCGCAGCAGCTTGCCGGACAGGTATTTGATCGCGACCTCGACCCCGGTGGCGTCGTGCACCGCCAGCGCGACGCGCCCGCTCGCACCCGCCCCGAGCTGCCTGATCTCCGTGTAACCCGGAGCGCTCCACTCCATATGCCTCTCCCATCAGGAGCCGGCCCACCTGATGAGACGCGTGATCAAGGAGTCGGGTTTTCCAGGTGGTTCCGGAATTTATGGAACTACTCCCGGTGGAGGATGTGAACAGGCGTGGCGATACCTTCTGGGAGCAGCGGATCCGGCTCGGGCTCGCCCCACGACGTGACCAGCGGCAGCACCCCGGCCCAGACCGGCAGCTCGTAGTCCTCCTCCTCGTCCTTCGGCCCGCCGCTGCGCATCTTCACCGACGCCTCCTCCAGCGACAGCGCCAGCACGGCCGTGGCGGCCAGCTCCTTGCGCGAGGGGCGGCGGGCGTAGTCCCACTGGCCGGGGGCCAGCCGCTCCGACAGCACGCGCAGGCCCTCCATGCGCTCGTCGTGATCCGCCACCAGCCGCGCCCGCCCGTAGATGATCGCCGAGCGGTAGTTGACGGAGTGGTTGAAGATCGAGCGCGCCAGCACGATGCCGTCGAGGTGGGTGACGGTGACGCACACCTCGTTGCCGTCGGCCGCGCGCAGCGAGGTCGCCCCGGTGGAGCCGTGCAGGTAGAGGGTCTCACCGGCGCGCCCGTAGCCGGTGGGGATCACCATCGGATGTCCGTTCACGATCACGCCGAGATGGCAGATCATGCCGGTGTCGAGTACCTCGTACAGGTCGTTCCTGTCGGTGCTGCCGCGCTCCTTCGAGCGTCCGAGCGTGGTACGCGCTGTGGTGGAGAGCATGATTCGACCGTAACGACGAAGTGGACCTACGCTGTAGGGCCACTATCGACCCCTTCGCAGAGACCACTTTCATGCGCACGCCCGTTGACCTGCCACTCTCCCTCTCCCGCGAGTCGGCCGAGCCGCTCACCGCCCAGCTCGCCGGGCGGCTGCGCCGCGCCATGCTCGACGGCGCGCTGGCCCCGGGGGAGCGGCTGCCGTCCACCCGGGCGCTGGCCGCGCAGCTCGGGGTGAGCAGGACGGTGGTGACGGAGGCGTACCAGCAGCTCTACGCCGAAGGCTGGCTGGAGGGCAGGCACGGCTCCGGCACCTTCGTGGCCGACCTCACCCCCGGCGGCGCGAGCGCGCGGCAGGAACCGAAGCGGGAGCGCCCCCGCGCGCCCGCCCCGCCGCAGCCGCCACCCGGCGCGATCGACCTCAGGGCGGGCGAGCCCTGGGTGCGCGACTACGACCACGCGGCATGGAAGCGCGCCTGGCGCAGGGCCGCCGACCTGCCGCCCGGCGCGTCGCCGGACCCGTACGGCCTGCCGCGCCTGCGCGAGCTGCTCGCCGAGCACCTCAGGCGGGCCAGGGGCGTGGTCGCCGGTCCGGAGAACGTCCTGGTCACCAGGGGCACCGGCAACGGGCTCGACCTGGTCGCCCGCGCCCTGCTCGGCCCCGGCACGAAGGCGGGAGTCGAGGACCCCGGCTACCCGACCGCGCGGACGATCTTCGCCTCCCGGGGCGCGGCGGTGGTCCCGTGCCGGGTGGACGAGGACGGCGTGATCGTCGACGGCCTGCCCGGCGACCTGCGCCTGCTCTACACCACACCGGCGCACCAGTACCCGCTCGGCGGCCGGCTGCCGATCCCGCGCAGGGAACGGCTGCTCGCCTGGGCACGGAGCACGGGCGCGACGATCGTGGAGGACGACTACGACGCCGAGTTCCGCTACGACGTGGCCCCGCTGCCCGCGCTGTACGGCCTCGACCCGGCCCGCGTGGTGCTGCTCGGCACGCTGTCGAAGACGCTCGCGCCCGACGTCGGCGTCGGCTGGCTGGTCGGCACGCCGGAGCTGCTCGCCGAGGTCGCCGCACTGCGCGAGGCGGTGGCCGACCGCACCAGCGGCCCCGTGCAGCAGGCCGTGGCGACCCTGATCGAGCGCGGTGACCTCGACCGCCACCTGCGCAGGATGCGCCTGGAGTACGCGCGCCGCCGCGCCGCCGTGGTCGAGCTGCTCGGCCCGGTCAGCCGCCTGCGCGGCGACACGGCCGGCCTGCACGTGGTCGCCGAGCTGCCGCCCGGCCTGGTGCCCGAGGTGATCGAGCGGGCGGCGCGGCGCGGGGTGCTGCTCGACTCCACCGCCCGGCACCACCACGGCGAGCCGCGCGTGCACGGCCTGGTCATCGGGTACGGCTCGGCGTCGCTGTCCGACGTGCGGCGCGGCTGCCGCATCCTGGCCGGCCTGATCCGCGAGGGTCTCGGCGGCTGAGCGGGTCAGTCGTACGGGCCGCGCGCGGCCGGCCTGATCTGCTAGCGTCCGGGCGGCCGAGCGGGTCAGTCGTGCGGGCCGCGCGCGGGCGGCCGCAACCGGCGCAGGACGGGCAGGGAGCGGTGCGCGTACAGCGGGTCCACGGGCAGTACGTGGCGGGCCCACCAGCGCGCCGGGCCCGGGTCGGGCGAGGGATCGACGAAGCCGGGGGCGTAGTCGTCGTACGGCGGGTCGTACAGGTAGCCGGTCGGCACGCCGTGCCGCTCCAGCTCGGCGATCGCCGCGTCACGATCCTCCACCAGCAGCGGCACCCGGAACAGCGGCCTGGACAGGTCGTCGAGCACGGCGGGCGCGACCGTGGGCAGCTCGGCCAGGCGTGCGACGCCCGCCACCCGGCGCGCACGCTCACGGCGTACCTTCTCCAGCCGCCTGGCCTGGTACCAGCGCACCACGGGGCCGCGGCGCATCCGGTAGGCGTGCTGGTCGGCGCGGACCCACGGGTCGAAGGGCGGCAGCAGCGGCACCTGCTCGAGCGCCTGTTTCAGCTCGGCGGCGGCCAGCGGGATGCGGTATCCCTCGCGTGGCTCCTCCATGCCGAGGCGGCGGGCGAGCATGAGCGCGGGGCGTACGAGATCGAGCCTGAGCGCCGCCTGGCGGGCCATGGAGGTGGCCACGCTCATCAGGTCGGCGCGCAGGGAGCCGCGGGTGAGCAGCGCGTCGCGGGCGCGGGCGAGCGCCTTGAGATCGGACTCGTGCTCGACGGCCAGCACGCCGCCCGAGCCCGCGCCCGGGTGCTTCGACAGGCTGAAGACCGCGGCCTGCCCGAACGTGCCGACCGGGCGGCCCCCGACGTCGGTCTCCATGGCGTGGGCGACGTCCTCGATGAGGATCTTCCCGGCGAGGGCGGGCGCGTCGTCGGGCAGGCCGTACAGGTTGGTCGTCAGTACGGCGTCCACCGAGGCGAGGTCGGCCCGCGAGGCGTCGATGTTGCCGTCACGGGGCGACAGCGGCGCGATCACCGGGCGCAGGCCGGCCGCGAGCACGAGGAACAGGATCTCGTCCGCCGAGATGGGTGACATCAGCAGCCGCTGGCCGGGCGCGCACCAATGGCGGAGTGCGAGATAAAGCCCCAGCCGGTTGGACGGAAGCGACAGACAGTAACGGTCTGTACGCTCTGCGATGCGTTTCACCCTTGTAGGACAGTACGCAGTCTCCCGTACGTTTTCAACGCTTTGTCGGCGGTTTTGAGCAGTATCGGGTTGGCCAGCACGGTCGCCCGGGTCTTGCGCACCGGCACCCGCATCAGCCAGTGGACGCCCGCCGCCACACCGGCCTTGGCCACCCGGCCCTCGGCGACCTCCAGCTCGCCGTTCTTGAGCTTGTCCTTGTACTCCTTCTGGCCCCTGCCCATGTCGATGATCTGGATGCCGTCGGCGGCGGCCCGCTCGGCCATCGCCAGGTGGTGGATGAGGCCGGGCGAGAACTTCGCGAACGCCGGGTCGTAGGCGGGGAACCAGCCGGCCAGCGTCGTACGCGTGCGCACCCCGAAATGCCCGGCCATCGGCCGGTCGTCGACATAGACCATGTCGAGCACCCCGGCGAAGCTCTCGGTCTGCGTGGCCAGCAGCCGCTCGACCAGCTCCACGATCCACTTGTGCGCGAACCTGTCGGTGCGCCCGGTGCGGCGGTACTGGTCGGTCTTCCAGCCGAGCAGCGTGCGCAGCGGCGCCAGGTCGGTGGTGGCGTACTCGTGGCGCAGCGGCCCCACCTCGCGTTGCAGCTTGCGCGACTTGGCCAAAGTCGACTTGTACGTCTTGCCGGAGTTCTTGCGCAGCGTCTCCGTGTACGGCTCCCAGCCGTCGCGCAGATCGATGATCGGCGAGGGATGCCGCTCGGCCCGCGCGTTGACCAGCGGCTGGCTGGAGACCAGGTGGTCGAACTCGTAGACGGAAAGGCCGCACTCCCTGATCAGGCGCAGCGGGTCGATCTCGACGTCCTTGGCGTACACGAGGCCCTGGGCGTCGGTCAGGCCCGCCGCCACCGGTTTGCCGATGCCGAGCGGATGTCGTTCGAACGGGAAGAACCCCACGATCTCCTGGCCGTCGTAGATGACGGCGACACGGACCACATCCCGAAGCTCACCCACAGTGAGCGTGAATTCGGGGGAGAGGAACGGGTTGTCGAAGGCGGCGTCCGCTTCCTGCAGAGCACGCCATCGGCTCACTTCCGGCTGACCCAGTTCACGAGGCAGAGCAAGGGTGACGCGCATGGGCTCCTACTGTCGGACATGCACTCGCTATCCAGCTTGTGGCCAGGGGTGTATACCCAGAGTAAAGGATCTCGCCACCCCGACATCGCCGCAGGTCCGGAACGTTACAAGATTCCCAGCTAGCGCTCAGGACCGAATGACGTTCTAATGTGGGGTCATGACCGAATCTGGGAGCGTGCCCGGCATCGACCACCCCCGTCTGGTCGCCTGGATGGGCCGACACGTGCCCGACGCCGGTGAGCCCGGCGCCGTCTCGCTGATCTCGGGTGGGAAGTCCAACCTCACCTACCTGGTCGAGGCCGAGGGCCGCCGGCTGGTGCTGCGCAGGCCACCGCTCGGTCACGTGCTTCCGACCGCTCACGACATGCGCCGCGAGTGGCGGGTCATCTCGGCGCTCGCGCCGACGCCCGTCCCGGTGCCGGAGCCGGTCGCGTTCTGCGCCGACGAGGACGTCATCGGCGCGCCGTTCTACCTCATGGGGTACGTCGAGGGCGCCGCCGTACGCACCCGCGAGGAGCTCGGCGACCCGTCGCCCGAGCGCGCGCGGCGGCTGTCGGAGCGGCTGGCCGAGGTGCTCGCCGCCATCCACGCCGTGGACTACCGCGAGGTGGGGCTCGGCGACTTCGGCCGGCCGGAGGGCTACCTCGCCAGGCAGCTCGACCGCTGGTGCCAGCAGTGGGAGCGCTCGAAGACCGCCGACCTGCCCGACTACTACCGCCTGGTCGAGCGGCTGCGCGAACGGCTGCCCGCCGAGGCGCCCGGCACGCTCGTGCACGGCGACTACCGGCTGGACAACACCCTGCTGCGGCTCGACGACCTGCGGATCGCGGCGGTGGTCGACTGGGAGATGTCCACGCTCGGCGACCCGCTGGCCGACCTGGGGCTCACGCTGACGTACTGGTACGACAGGGACGACGAGGAGCGGGCGCGCATCCCGGTGGCCGGAGACGTGACGGCCGCGCCGGGTTTCCTGAGCGCGGCCGAGTTCGCCGCGCACTACGCCAAGGTGTCCGGACGCGAGATCTCCGACCTCGGCTTCTACGTGGCGTTCGGCAACTTCAAGCTCGCCGTGATCGTGGAGGGTATCCACGCCCGCTTCCGCCAGGGTAAGACCGTGGGTGAGGGATTCGACCGCATCGGTGCGGCCGTGCCCACGCTGATCGCCCGCGCGCACCGCATGCTCGACCAGCACTGACCGCCTCGAAGTCCGGCAAGGAGCGTCATGAGCACTGTTGCACTGATCACCGGAGCGGCGAGCGGCATCGGAGCCGCGGTCGCGCGGCGCCTGGCGTCGGGCGGCGTCCGATGCGTCCTCGTCGACGTCGACGCCCAGGGCGTGGAGCGCGTGGCCAAGGAGGTGGACGGCGCCTGGCTGGCCGCCGACGTCAGCCGGGAGGAGGCGTCGCGTGAGGCCGTCGCGCTGGCCGAGCGCCGCTTCGGCCGGCTCGACCTCGTGCACCTCAACGCCGGCATCACCGGCCGGGTGGACTTCGCGGACTTCGACGCCGCGCGCTACCGCAAGGTGGTCGGGGTCAACGTGGACGGCGTGGCGTTCGGCGTGGCGGCCAGCGTGCCGCTGCTGCGCCGCTCCGGCGGCGGCGCCATCGTGGCCACCGCGTCGCTCGCCGGGCTCGTCGGCTACTCCGCCGACCCCGTCTACACGATGACCAAGCACGCCGTGGTGGGCCTGGTGCGGGCGCTGGCCGAGCCGCTCGCGGCACAGAACATCCGCATCGCCGCCGTCTGCCCCGGCTTCACCGACACGCCGCTCGTGGCCGAGGCGCGCAAGGTGTTCGCCGACGCCGGCTTCCCGCTGCTCACCGCCGACGACGTGGCCGCCGCCGTTGAGAGCGCCTTCTACACCGACACCCCGGGCACGCTCCTCGTCGTGCAGCCGGGCCGGCAGCCCGTGCCGTACCGGTACGCGGGCGTGCCGGGCCCCGCGAGCGGCCAGCGGCCGCCGAATGTCGGGTGATGACCTGATCCGCACGGGTCGGCGCACTACTTTGAGAGGGCCGGGTATCGCTACCCGGCCCTCGTCGGTCTTCAGACCTTGTAGGTTCAGGATTCTCCCGCTTTACAACCTTGCGAGGATGAGGAGCGTTCAGTGATTCCGACCGACGGCCGGCACGCGCGCAGACGATCGCCGTGGCCGCTCGCGCTCGGGGCGGGCGTGCTCGCGGTGGTGCTGGTGGCAGGCATCATGATCTACGCCTCCATCCGCACCAAGGCCCGCGGCGAGTTCAGTGGCGGCGAGGTCGCCACCGCCATGCCCACCCAGCCGGCTCCCACGCTCGAGCCGCCGCCCGCGCTCGACAACTGGCCGCGCTGGGGCGTCACCCACACCCAGTTCAGCGCGGACAACGAGCCCGAACACGTCGCCGACCAGGCCAGGGGCATGCTCGGCCGGGTGCCGATGCTGCAGAACCAGCACATCATGGGCTGGGGCGTGGGCAACCCCGAGCCCAGCCCCGGGCAGTTCAACTTCCGCGACCTCGACCGGCGGCTGACGTTCATGGCGTCCTCGCGAGCGATCCCGGTCATCACGCTCTGCTGCGCCCCCGACTGGATGAAGGGCGGGCAGGCCGGGCGTACCGACTGGAGCAAGAACCACACGGTCGCACCCGAGAAGGAGCACTTCGACGACTTCGCCAAGCTGGCCGCGCGGGTGGCCGAGCAGTACCCGACGGTCAAGCACTACATGGTGTGGAACGAGTTCAAGGGCTTCTGGAACGCCGACACCAACCGGTGGGACGCCGAGGGCTACACCGAGATGTACAACAAGGTCTACGACGCCCTGAAGCGGGTGGATCCGGAGATCAAGGTCGGCGGCCCCTACATGTCGATCGGGACCACCGCGGCGGGCGGCGCGTCGGAGCTGAGCGGGCCCTGGGGCACCGTCGACCAGCGGGCGCTGGACGCCATCGAATACTGGATCGAGCACAAGAAGGGCGCCGACTTCATCGTGGTGGACGGCGCCACCATGACCACCGACCAGGGCAACGTGCCCGACGACTTCGGCGCGCTCGGCAAGTTCAGCGCGATCACCAACTGGCTGCGGCAGAAGAGCGGCGACATGCCCGTGTGGTGGGCCGAGTGGTACGTCGAGCCGGAGAACTCCGGCTGGAGCGAGGAGAAGCGCACGGCCGTGCAGGCGGCCGCCCTGATGGAGTTCGTCAAGAGCGGCGTCACCACCGCCCTCTACTGGAACCCGCAGCAGGACGGCGAAGGCGAGTGCCCCGGCTGTCTGTGGCGGCCCAAGGTCGGCGGCGAGATGCCGATGGCGGGGCTGCTGAGCGGCTTCACCCGATGGTTCCCCGCCGGGGTGCGCGTCGAGGAGGTCGGCAGCTCCGACCCGAGGATCAGGGCGATCGGGCAGGAGCAGCAGCTCGTCATGGTCAACACCAGCGACCAGGACGTCACGGCCACCGTGGACGGGCGGCAGGTCACGCTCCGGCCGTACGAGATCAAGTGGTCGGGACGCGGCGGCGCCTGATCCTCAGCCCCCGGCTCTCCCGGGTCTCTTGACACCGGCGAGTGCGCAGCACGCCACCAGTGCCGCCCCGAACACCGGCAGCCAGGCCAGCCGGGCCGCCACCCACGCCGCCGAGTCAGGGGCGGTGTGCAGGCCCGGCAGGATGCCGCCGGTCAGCAGGCCGAGGGCGGTCACGGCGATCATCGCGGTCTGGTGCCAGAGGAAGATCGTGATCGCGTGGACGTTCACCACGGCCACGGCGGCCCAGGCCAGAGGGCGGCGCAGGGCCCGGCGCAAGGGCCGGCCAGCAGCCGCGCCGCCCCGCACTGCGCCAGGCCGAAAGTGACGGCGGCCAGCGTGGGAGGGTCGAGGTTCGAGACCGCCGCGCCCGGCACGCCCACCATCGAGGCCGGGTAACCGGCCCACAGCACCAGCACGGCCGTGGCGGCGGCGCCGCCCAGCAGCAGCGCCCACCCCGTACGCCGGCTCGGCAGGCCGCCCGCCCACGAGGCTCCGAGGCAGTACGGCACCAGCCACCCCGCGATCACGTTCACCCAGCCGAGCCAGCCGGGACCGCCGAGCCAGAAGCGCACCAGATCGACCAGCGCCACCACCGCCACCGGCCACGCGGGGCCGATCCTCGCCGCCACCGGGGTCAGCGCCGTCAGCGCCCCGAACACCAGCAGGAACCACAGCGGCGACCACACCAGCGCGGCCAGCGCGAGCACGGTGTCCACCGCCACCCCGCGCGCCAGCATGGTCACCGCGATCACCGACCACACCGCGGCCACGGCCATGACCGGCGCGAACAGCCGGGCCAGCCGCCTGCGCAGCCACGCCCGGAACCCCTGCTCGGCGCGGGCCCGCCCGCGTGCCGCGACCAGCCCGCCCACCAGGAAGAACACCGCCAGCGTCTGGAACAGCCAGGACGCCGGGGTGAACGCCGGGAGCTCGCGCAACGGGCTGGCCCCGCGCAGGGTGCCGCTGTCGGCGACCAGCGCCGTCACCAGCCAGTGACCGAGCACCACGCCGGCGATGGCCAGGGCGCGCAGCCCGTCGATGGCGCGGTCACGGCCTGCGGGGGTGGCCCGCTCGACCCGTTCGAGCAGCTCGCGCAGCGCCGAAGGTCCGCCCGCCGCCGGCCTGGCCCTCGCCGTCTGAACGCGGTCACGCATCGCCGGAGACGATCCGCGCGATGGTGTGCAGCGCCGGGGCGCCGGGCCGCAGATAGTCGCTGTGGCCGCCGTCCCCGGCCGGGAAGACGCGCGCGCCCGCCTCGGGGGCGACCGGGTCCAGGCCGAGGCCCAGCGTGACGAACGGCAGGCCGAACTGGGCGTGCGGCACCAGGGAGATCCAGTCGCCCGCGGTCCTCGCCGCCCACACCCGGGCCTGGGTGCGCAGCGGGGCGGCGGTGCCGGTGCCGGGGGCGCCGAACAGGACGATGTTCGCCACCTCCGGCAGCACGGGCGCGGCCCGGCCGCAGACGACGGCGCCGTACGAGTGGCACAGCAGCGTCACCCTGGCCTGCCCCAGCTCGTCCACGAAGGCCCGCAGTGCCGGGACCGCCGCGTCGGCCCGGTCAGGGGTCAGCAGCGCGGCGTCGTACGTGGTGGGCGTCCGGTAGCCGAGCCAGGCCACCACCGCCGCCCGCTCGCCAAGTTCCGCCTGTAAGGCCAGCGCGCCGGACAGCAGCTTGTCGTAGCGTTCGAGGCTCGTGTCCGAGCCGGGCACCAGCACCGCGACCCGCTCGGCCGTGGCGAGGTCGCCGAAGACCTCCGCCGACCGGCCGCCGTCGCGGCCGTCGAAGAACAGGAAGCGGCGCGCCGGGTCCGCCATCGCCCGCAGCGCCTCGGCGCGGCGCCGGTGGCCGTGCTCGGCCGCCATCCGCTCCGCCGCCACGATGCCCTGCCGTACGGCGGCGTAGCGGGCCTCTGACAGCCCCGGAGGCGGCTTGACGGGCGCGGGGGCCGGGATCTCCGTGCCCGACAGCGGAGCCGCCACGAGAGCCGCCGTGGAGGCCGCCACGATCAGGTTCAGCAGGCTGCGAGGTAAGGGGAGACGCATGCCTGCGACGCTACGGAGCGGCCTGCGTCATCGTCGTCACGCCGGGGAGGGGATCGGCCGCGTACCCCTGAAGTACTACGCCGATCACCCTCCCCGGTGACGCGCGTCAGTTGTTCGCCGCGATGTAGATGAACCGCTCGATGATCACGCCGAACGCGATCACGAACGACGGTATCGCCAGGAAGAGCAGCCGCTTGCGGGCGCGCGGCGCCCGGTTCGGGCCGTTCAGCCGGATGATCTCGTAGCTGAACAGCGCCACCCACGTCACGGCCAGCGCGGCGATGCCCACCGGCGTCCACGGGGAGGTCGGGTCGCCCCGGCCCTCGTACGGCAGCGGTTCGGGGATCTCCGTGCCGCGCACGAACTTCTTCCAGGTGTACAGCGCCGCGTCCTCGTTGGCGAACACCCGCTTGATGTCCGGCGACTTGTCCAGCGCGGCGCGGAACCGCTCGCCCCAGTCGTCCGGGAAGCCCTCGTTGAGCTGCAGGTAGCTGACCTGGGCGCGGCTCACCATCAAGTACGAGTTGCGCGGCTGGCTCTTCAGCTTCGCGACCGCCTTGTCGATCCGCGTCGGGTCCTTGAACACCAGCGCCTGCTCGGCGAAGCTCACCCGCTCGATGTCCCGCTCACCCCACGGCATCGACGGCGTGACCTCGGGGCCCTCCTTCGGCACCAGGTAGATCACGCGGGCGCTCGGCTTGTCGTGTTCGTAGACGTAGTGCAGGGCCGCCACCTCGCCGGTGGTGACCCGTTCGAACTTCTCGTTGCCGTACCTCGCCACCAGGAACGCCATCGCGAACATCACCGCGAAGCAGGCCGCGAGCACCAGCGAGATCTTCCTGGTGAGCTGCGGGTTGAAGCGCACGTTGCGCTTGCGCAGCGGCACCGTCTCGTCGCGCACGTCGGCGCTGTCGGCCGGCAGGTTCGGGAAGAACGCGTACGCGGCCAGCAGGCACGCGCCCGGCAGCGCGAACATGTAGATGCGCAGCCCGATCTCGCCGCCGTAGCTCTGCAGCGCCAGCGCCAGCACCGGTACGCACAGCAGGATCAGCGCCGAGCGGTCGAACACCCCGCGCCGCAGCCGGCGGAACAACCCCGCCGCCGCGCAGCCCAGGATGACCGCGAGGATGCCCAGCCGGGCCTGCAGCACGATCGCGTGCGCGGGGTCCGTGCCCTCGATCCTGTCGCCGGTGTTGCTGCGCAGGTTCTGCACGATGTTGCCCAGGCCGCCGAAGATCGTGTCGATCTGGCTGGCCCAGAAGCCCACCGTCATGTAGCTGATCCAGGCCAGCACCATCAGGCCGAGGAAGAACGGCAGCGCCCACGTCAGCGTCGTCCGCTTGAACAGCAGGAACGCCGTCAGCACGCCCAGCATCATGAACGGCGTGATCTGATGCGAGGCCACCGACGCCAGGAACAGCGCGATGAGCATCAGCAGCATCAGCAGCTTGTCGGCGCGGAACGTGCCGGTGTTGGCCAGCTCGCCCGGCGTCATCGCGTCCAGCTTGCCGATCCACTTGCGCAGGCCCTTCGGCGGGATCGGCTTCGTGCGCGGCTCCACCCGGCCGAACCAGCGCAGCAGGATCGCCACGAACGCCAGATACAGCGCGAACGTGAAGCCCTGCGGCGAGAAGTAGTCCTGGCCGATCCACTGCACCAGGATGAACAGCAGCGCCGCGAACCACCGGGCCCGCGTCGTCGCCACCACCTGGCGCAGGATGAGCACGAACGGCAGCAAGTAGAGCAGGTTCGACAGCAGCGGCGTCCACTGCAGGATCGGCGTCATGTCGCTGATGCCCGCCGCCTTCGTGACGAACGCGAACAACGCGAAGAAGCCCGGCCAGCCCATGCGGGCGTCGATGTTGATCGCCGTATCGCCGGTCCTGCCGATGAACTCCACGAAACCGGCATGGATGTAAGCCGTCGGGAAGCGCGGCTGCTCCGCCACCAGCGCGCCCGCCCCGTGCAGGGCGAACGTGATCGCGGCGATCTGGAACAGCAGCAGGAACTTGCGGTCCGTGCTCTGGGAGACCGTGACGAAGAACGACACGATCATGATCAGGATGGCGATGAACGCCGTCGCCGGCAGGGCCGAGATCAGGCCGAGGCCGTCGATGTCGGCCGGGTCCACGCCGCGCATCGGGCCCGGGGAACCTTGAGCGCCAGGATGTACATGACCAGGCCCTCAAGGACCAGCACCACGGGGAGCCACTTGGGCGCACTGGCGATCAGCGCACCGATCCTGGCCTTGAGCCCGCTCGGCTTTCGCTGCCCTTGCTGTGCGGGGGCGGCCTGCTGCTGGAAGGGCCGGCCCGGCTGACCCATGGGCGGGCTCATCGGCGGACTCTGCACCGCCACCCCACCCGGCGCCTGCCCGGGAGCGGTCATCGGCTGCACGAGCTCCGCCAGACTCCGCGCCCCACCGGCTCCGGCCGCACTCCCGGGGCCACCTCCGGCTCCGGTCGGCCCGGCTTGGGCGGGGCTCGCACCACCGGCGCTGGTGGCGTGGCCCGCGCCGCCCGAGGCAGCCGGACTCGCGGCGGCTGCGTCAGGGGCGGCGGTGCCCGGAGCGGTCGTGCTCGCGGTGGCTGCGCTGGGGGCGGCGGTGCCCGGAGCGGTCGTGCTCGCGGTGGCTGCGCCGGGGGCGGCGCTGCCCGGAGCGGTCGCGCTTGCGGCGGCCCCGCCGCCGGCCGGTGCCTGGCCGGTGGGTGCCTTCTGCGTCTTGGCGTCTGCCGTCTCGGGCGCGTCGGCGATCTTCGGCGCCGCGGCGATCTTCATGGGTTGCGTGCCCGCAACCTCCTCGTCCGCGCTGGAGGCACCGGAGGCGGCGGCCTTCCCGTCCTCGGCACCTGGCTCGGCATCGGACGTGAGGGGAATCGGCAGGCGGATGGCCGTGGTCTCTTCCGCGTCGGCCGCGCCCTCGTCGCCGCTCTTCGGGGGTTCCCCGGCCGCCTTCGAGCCCTCCTCGGCAGAAGGCTCGAACGTCAGCTTCGGGATGACCCCGGTAGCGTCCGGATCGAAGGGCACGTCCGACTCCTCCTTGTCACCACGAACGTCCGGGGAGTCGTTGGTCCCCGTGGTCTTGCCATCGCCGTCCCGTTGCCTCACGTTGACCATCATGCGGCCCCGGACGACCCCTGGGTGACAGGCGACCGACCAGTTTCGTCCACTCTGAGGATTTTGCGAAGATTTCCGAAGATCACAACTGCGACGAGCAGCTCACTGAAGAGCAGACCATACCCGACCGCATTGACCCCGAAGTACGGGAAGAGCGCCATCGTGGAGACGAGCACCAGCACGGCGAGCCCGATCTGCACGGCCGCCAGCGCCCGCGCCTTGCTCTGCGCTCGCAAAGCGCTCAAATAGACCTCGATCAGCACCCTGGGCAGCACCGCCACCGCCATCAGCCGCAGCAGCAGCGTGCCCTCCTCGGCGAACTCCGACCCGAAGATGCGCAGGATCAGCGGCGCTCCGAGCACCGCGACCGCGATGATCGGAACCACGATCATGAACGCCCGCCGCAGCGCCCGGCGGCAGTTCTCGGCCAGCGCGGCCCGGTCGAAGGAGCCCTCGACGGTCAGCGACACCGCCATGTTCATGGCCAGCAATTCGATCATGCTGGCCAGGGTGTGCGCCATCGAGAAGCGGCCGAACGTGGCCTCGCCGACCTGAGTGGCGATCACCACCGGCACCAGGTAGACGATGGCCAGGATCGACAGCGTGCCGGGGAAGTCGCCGGCCAGGAAGCGGCCGACGTCACGCAGCCTGGGCGGCTCCCGCACCGGGTCGGACTCGCGCACGTGCCGGCGTACGACGACGCCGAAGATCAGCCACTGCACCGGGATGAGCGCGAGCGCGGTCGGGATGACCCACGAGACGAAGATGCCGCCGCTGGGCAGCGCCCCGGCCAGCGCCACCAGCAGGCCAATCTTGACCAGGCCGAAGATCAGGTTGTTCAGCGGCACGAACGGCGCGCGGCGCAGCCCGGTCAGCACGACGTCCTGGAGCGTGAAGACCGCCCACACCACCACGGACGCCAGGAAGAACAGGCCGGGCCCGAACCCGGCGAGCACGGAGTACGTCTTGCCCCACAGCGGCAGCGTCAGCAGGAAGCCGAGCGCGGCCACCCCGCCGGTGGCGGCGGCCAGGCCGTACCCGCGCAGGATCAGCTCGGCGGTGCGGCGGCCGGCGATCGGCAGGAAGCGCGCGAGCGCCCCCACGAAACCCAGCGCCGTCAGCGAGGCGAACAGCCGCATCGCCGTGATGACGGCCTGCCCGCGGCCGAACTCCTCCGGCGTGTAGTAATGGGCCGCGAGCAGCCAGTAGCCCATGCCGAGCACGCCCGTGATGACCGTGTTGGCCATCAGCGCGTAGCCCTGGCGGAACAGCGGGTTGCGCAGGTCGGTGACGACTCTCGCCCAGACCCTAGACATTTCCGCGCACCCGCTGCAGCCCGTACCGCGTCCTGCGGACGACCGCGTACCCCTTGGTGAGGATGCGTTCGCGCAGGTAGATGAGAGGTACGGCGGTGCCTTCGACGGCGCGCTTGAACATGTTGATGGTCGTGTGCTTGCCGACCGTCAACCGGGGGATGGCGAGCATGTCGTGACGATCTGCGGCGATCGTGTTGCTCACGGCGCAAGCGGCGAAGTATCCGGCTTTACGCACTTCACGGCGCACGCGGGCGCTGGAGTACCCGTACGGGTAGGCCATGGTGGCGACAGGGGTGCCGATCTTCTCCTCCAGCAGGCCCTTGTTCTTGCGCAGCTCCTGACGCAGGTCCTCCATGCGGAGCTGGTCGAGCTGCGGATGGCTGTGGCTGTGACCGCCGATCTCGATGCCGGTCTGCGCGGCCTCGCGGGCCTGGCCCCAGGACAGCATCCTGTCCAGGGGCCGGCCAGCGGCGTCCTTGCCGGCGTCGGCGACCCAGCCGCTGGTCAGGAAGACCGTGGCCGGGAAGTTGTAGCGTTCGAGCAGCGGCAGCGCGTGGCTGTGGAAGTCGGCGTACCCGTCGTCGAACGTCACCACGATCGGCTTGTCGGGCAACGAGCGGCCGTTGTTCTTGTTCAGCGCGGCCACCAGGTCGCCCAGGGTGAGCGGGGTGAAGCCGCTCTCCTTCAGGTACGCCAGCTGCTCTTCCAGGTCCGACGGCCGCACCGCGTGCGGTCTGGTGTCGGCGTTGGGCGTGTCGGTGACCGAGTGGTACATCAGGATCGGTACGCGGGTCATGACCGTGCCCCCTCCTGCGCCCCCTCCTGTGCCCCCTTCTGCGTCCCTTTCTGCGCCCCCTTCTGGGCCACCTTCAACCGTACGGAGCCGACGACGTAACCCCAGGTCGTCCAGGCCAGCCCGATGACGATGGCGGCGGCCCGGCCGAGCCCGCTCAGGTCGCCCCGCAGGGCGTCACCGACCCCGCGGAGCGCGCCGAGCGGCAGGGTCTTCATGGCGTGGGCCCGCTCGCTCGACAGCCCGTCCTGGGTGCCGACCTCGCGCGTCACCAGCGCCTTGGACAGCCCTTCCGCGTAACACCTGGACCTGAAGTACGAGAACCGCTCGCGCTGCTCGGACACCTTGTGCCCGATCACCGCGCGCGGCTCGTACAGCATGATCGAGCCCGGCTTGCGCTGCGAGAGCCTGATGCAGAACTCGGTCTCCTCGCAGCCCAGCGGGCGGGACTTGCGTCCCTGCACGCTGCGGCCGATGCCGCTGTGGAAGCCGCCCACCTCGGTGACCGCGTCGCGCAGGAAGGCGGCGTTGCCGCCCATGACGTTGCGGATCGGCGCCCTGACCGTGGGCATGCCGCGGTAGGTGCAGCCGACCGTCCAGTCGAACTCGTGCGGGAACCACGAGGGCCGCCGCCCCGACGCCCACAGGGGGTCGGTGCGGCCGCCCACGCCCACGACACCAGGTTCCTGGAAGCCCTCCTCCAAAGCCTCCAGCCACCCGGGGTCGGCTACGGCGTCATCGTCGAGGAACGCGACGATCTCTCCGTTGGCCGTGGCCACTCCGGTGTTCTTGCCGCCGGACAACCCCTTCTCGTGCGTGTTCTCGACCACGATCGCCTGCGGGTACTCGCGCTTGAGCTTGAGATGCAGGTCGGGGTTGTGATCGACCACCAGGATCAGCTCGTGTGCCGGGCGCGTCTGGTTCTCGACCGACTCGACTGCCTGCCTGATGTCCTCCCACCGCTCCTCGGTGTAGACGCAGATGACAACAGACGTGTTCACAGAGATCCTTTACGCGACGCCTCGGTCGGCGGTCGGGGTGGTGGCGGGCTCGGGTCGGGGCGGAGTGGGCTGGCGGCGCCACTCCTTCAGGATGGTCTTGAGCACGCGGAAGCCGTCCCGGATGACGTGCAGGTTGCTCTCGCCGTGAATGCGGTTGCGCTCGTGGCTCGGCACCTCCTGCACCTTCAGCCCCGCCTTGGCGGCACGCACGTTCATCAGGGTCTCCACCTCGAAGCCGTCGCAGTCGAGGTCGAGCACGTCCAGATGACGCGCCCAGAACGCGTTGTAGCCATAGCAGAGGTCGGTGTACTGGGTCCGGTACATGATGTTGACGATCCCCGTGAGGATCTTGTTGCCCAGACGCCGGTTCAGCGTCAGGTCGTCGCTGCCGCCGCCGGCGGCGTAACGCGAGCCCTTGACGAAGTCGGCGCCGGTCACCAGCGCCCCCACGAAGTTGATGATCTCGCGGCCGTCGGTCGAGCCGTCGGCGTCGATCATCACGATGATGTCGCTGGTGCAGGCGGCGAAGCCGGCGGCCAGGGCGTCGCCCTTGCCCTTCCCCTTCTGCGTCACTACCTTGACGTTCGGCCGCAGCCGCTTGGCCACGGCCACCGTGTCGTCGACGGAGTTGCCGTCCACGAGCACGATCTCGTCCACCCACTGCGGGATGGTGGCGAAGACGTGGGGGAGGTTCTCCGCCTCGTTCATCGCCGGTACGACCACGCTGACGGTCGGGGAGATGGCCAGGTGGGGCGTCACCGGCGTGAAGCCGGAAGGCGGCGGCATCGACCGCAGCGGTGCGGAATGGACCTTGCCGTTGTGCTTGGTTATCTCGGGACTCATAGCGAGGGATTCCTTCCGGGACCGGCACCGCCCACCGGCTTGTGAACCGTTCCCGGGTGCTGCGGCAACGGCGAAACCGGCGGACGGTGCTTTCGACGGTCCAGTGGAGTGAGGGTGTTGGTGCTGTGCCGGGTCTTGCTCGGGAGCGGTCTAACGTGCTCCCGTTGGTTCCTGACTTACCGCATTGGGTGACTCCTGATGTTGCATCGAGGTGCGCACCCGACCGAAGCCCTTGAGCACACGGTCGGCCGCTCTATAGAGAGACGGCCGATCCATGACAATTGTTCGGGCCTTGTTGAAAGGAGTTCGGCCCATCCAGTGCACCGCCGCCGTCGCCGACGGCCGCGAGACGCGGCCCTCGGAGACATAGAGGACACCGCTCTTGAGCCAGTCCTTGTACTCCTTGCCGCCCTTGCCCATGTCCACCATGTGCAGCCCCGCCTTCGCGGCGGCCTCGGCCATCCGCATATGGTGCACCATTCCGGGCGAGTAGCGGCCGAACTCGGTGTCGTAAGCGGGGAACCACCCTACGAGCGTGGTGGCCGTACGGAGGCCGAAATGCCCGGCCACCGGCACGTCACCCGCATAGAGCATGGTCAGCACGCCCGCGAAGTCCGCTGAGTTCTCGGCATGCATCATGTCCGTCAGCTCGACGATCCACGGCTGGGCGAACCTGTCCACCCGGCCGGTCCGCCGATACTGGTCGGACTTCCACGCCAGCAGGGTGCGCAGCACCTCGGGGTCGGCCGAAGCCCACTCCAGGCGCAGCTCGCCGTGCTCCCTGCCGAGCTTGCGTTCCTTGTACCTGACGGTCTTGAGGTTCTTGGGGGAATTGGCCTTGACCTGCTCGAGCCAGGCGTCGAAGCCCGAGGTGAAGTCCATCACGGGCGCGGGCCTGACGTCCGACTCGTACGGAGCGAACGTCGGCTGGCCGGCCACGAGGTGGTCGAAGTCGTAGACGCTGAGCTTGCAGGCACGAAGCAGAGCCTTGGCGTCGAGCTTCAGCCCGGGCTCGGAGATCAGGCCGTGGCACGTGGTGAGGAAGCCGCCGAGCGGCTTGCCGATGCCGAAACTGTGCCGCTCGTACGGGAAGAACCCGACGATGCGCCCCCCGTCGGAGATGACCGCCACCCTCACGTAGTCGCGCAAACGGTCCATCGCCACGGCGAATTCGACCGACAGGAACGGGTTGTCCAGACTCGGATCGGCCTTCTGCAGCTCGCGCCATCGCGCCCGCTCGGACTCGCCGAGTTCTCTGGGCCGGACTACCTGGATGTTCACCTTGCCCTGGCCCCCTGTTCGGTCTGCATGCGGTTCCCCCGGTACAACACCCGAAGCACGTACATGAACCCGCCGAGCACAGCGACCGTCGCGACACCGGCCCGGGGCGACCACGCGTCGAAGAGCAGCATGGCCTCGGCGAGCAACACGTTGAGCACCAGGCTCGCGGCTGCTCCCACGGAGAGTGCGGCAAGGGGGTCACGATCGCGCAACAGTCCCACCACTGCCGCCCCTGGAACGACCAGAAGGAACAAGGAGATCAGGAACGGGCGCAGGGGTGTCTCGATATCGAACAGCGCGATGACCGCCCCTGCGATGCAGGCGAGCGCGACCAGCCAGGCCAGCGCTCTGCGGTGCTGCTTGAGCATCTCCTGTCTTTCTCCTGCCTTGCTGGTGAGAACGCCGATCGATCGCAATTCATGGGATCAATCGGCGCCTCAACACGTCAATGCCGACGCTTGGCGACGCGCGCCGGTTTACTGGCAGGCGCAAGAAATTCGTGTGACCTTCAACACACGGTCAAGTGATCGCCGGCCCCGAAGCGGTCCCCAAGCACACCAGAATGCCCTATGTGACCTAGGATCTTCGAGCCAGGGTCCGATATATACCTATTTGTCGTTCGGTTTGGGCGATCTACTGTCTGTTTGCATCGCTTTTACGCAGAGCCTCCGCATCCGTCGCTTCCAGCGCGGAGCCGGACGCGTCCGCCGGCGACGTGGCCACCCCGGACGTGGGCGCCGCTGACGGCTCGTCGTCCTCCGTCGGCAGGCCGGTCGGCGGCTCCGGGATCTCCTCACCCTGCCACGACACCGTGCAGGTGGCGGTGCCCGCGTTCGAGGTGAAGGCGATCCTGCCGGTGCCCGGCTCGAACGGATCCGCGGCCGTCACCCGGACCTTCACGGTGGTGCCCGCCCTGATCGAGCCGCTCTCCGGAGACACCTCCAGGCCCTGCGAGGCGGTCGCCACCCAGGAGACCGCCGCGTTGCGTGCGCGCAGCCCGATCTCGCCCGTGCCGGCGATCGACCGCGGGCAGGTTGCGATCAGCTTGGCGGCCGGCGCGGGCCTGCGACGGGTGGCGGTCGGCCGGGCGGCGGGGCGGCTCCTGGGCCGCGCCGCGGCCGGGCGCGAGGCCGGGGGAGGGGTGGCCGAGCGCGTACGGCCGGCCGACGGGGACGGGCTCGGCTCCTCTTCCGGCTCCGTCCCCCGGTGTCCTCGGTGTCCTCGGTGTCTTGGGTGTCCTCGGTGAACTGCGGCTCCTCGGCGGGTTCCGCGGGCGGCGGCGTCGTGGCCGGCGCCGGGCGGGAGCGGAGCGTGCCCACCTCGGCGGCGTCCGAGCCGTTGATCACCACCACCGCGCCCGTCGCGGCCAGCAGGCAGGCGCCGGCCAGCATGAGCGGACCCAGGCGGCGCGACCTGTGGCGGCGCGGGCGCTCGTCGTGCGCCACGGGGAACCCGCTGCGGTCGAAGCTGTCGCCGCGGTCGGTGATCAGCTCGCGGGTCTCGTCCAGCTCTGGGCTGACACACGTGTCGATCACCCGGCGGCGCAGCGAGAGTCCCGGGTACGCCACCGGCACCATGTCGAGCAGCCGCGCCGCCGAGACCTGCCGGTGCCGCCGCTCGGTGCACACCTCGCACCCGCCGATGTGCCCCGACAGCCGCCGCCGCAGCAGCGGGGTCAGCGGCCCCTCCCACGAGTCCACCATGGCCGACAGGTCGGGGCAGTGCGCCCGTCCCGTCCTGGCCAGCACCACGGCCGCGGCCGCGATCTCCAGATGGTCGCGGGCCCGGCTCAGCCTGGCCGCCGACTGCCGGCCGGTCAGCCCGAGCACCGCGCCGATCTCCGCCGGGGTCAGGCCGTGGCGCAGCGACAGCTCCAGCACCTCGCGCTCGCCCCTGCGCAGCTCGCCCAGCGTCTCGTGGACCAGGTCGGCCAGCTCGGGATCGTCGTGCTCGGCCGGGTCGGGCAGCGGGCGCCCGGCGGGCGGGGTGCCGGGGCGGTGCGCAAGGCGGGCGCGCACCTGGAACCTGGTCAGCGCGTACAGCCAGGCCCGCAGCTTGGCCGGCTCCTTCAGGCGCTCGGCGCAGCCGTGCGCGGTCACCAGCGCGTCGTGCACCGAGTCGGCGGCCAGGTCGCGATCGCCCGACAGCGCGTAGGCGTAGTCGTGCAGCCGCTCGCCGTAGAAGTCGTAGAGCCTGGCGGGAGCCTCGGTGTCCGCGCGCCGCAGCGCCTCGATCAGTTCCTGCTCGTCGGCGCGATCGACGGTCGGCCATCCAGGCACGGACATTCCCCTCCCCGCGGGTGGACCGGGCTTCGGAGCCCCACGCGCAAGGAGGACGCGGCCTGGTTCGTACGGGTTCGCCCCCCATACCGAATGGGCATGGAGGGCGGGTTTCCCATCAGTCGTCGCAATTCGGGGTGCAGAGGCGGCGTTCCATGCCCCGCAGGAAGAAGTCGCGGACCTGGAGGATGTCCTCCGCGATGTACGCCTCGCCGCCCGTCGCCTTGGCCAGCGCCTCCATCTGCCGCTTGCCCTTCTTGGCGTCGGGGCCGAAGGCGATCAGCAGGATGCTGATCGGCCGCTTCGGGTTGTAGGTCTGCTTGAGGAACCGCAGCAGCTCGGCGTTCTCGACGCCGCCGTCCGGGTCGTCGTTGCCCGCGCCGTCGGTGAGGATGAGCAGGGTGTTGACCTTGTCCTGCTTGTAGGTCTTGGTGAGCTGCGTGTAGGCCGCCTTGACGGTGTCGTTCAGCCCGGTGTCGCCCGTCTCCTTGGCCTTGAGCTGGGCGAACGTCCTGACCAGCATCTCCTTGCGCAGCGTGCCGTTGACCGACTCGGTGAGCGGGCCGAGCGGGACGACCTCCTTCCAGTCCTTGCCCTTGCCGTCCATGTGCGTGGAGAACGTCCACAGGCCCATCTCGGAGCCCGGCGGGAACAGCGCGAGACCCTCGGTGGCGATCTTGTTGATGGCCTGCATGCGGGTCATGCCGGTGCCGGGCACGGGCAGCGCCATCGTGCCGGAGACGTCGAGCAGCGTGAGCAGGCGGGTGCCGAGGTTCAGCCGGGTCCAGGTCTGCACCACGCGCGCGACGGTGGGGCCGTCCGGCGGGTCGAGCGGGGCCGGCGTGTCCTCGTCGAAGCCGTCGGCCTCGGTCAGCGCCTTGCCCGCCTTGCCGTCCACGCCGCGAAAGCCCGCGTCGCGCAGCGTCTTCCCGGACGCCTCGGACGACAGTTCCTGCTTGAAGTCCGCGGCGGCCTTCAGCACCTGCGGGTCCTTGGCGAGGGTCGTCACCGGGTAGTCGAGGCTGAGCGTGCCCTCCTTCGGGTAGAGGGCGACGACCGGCGACTCGGGCTTCTTGTTGTTGTGCGCGAAGATGGCCTGCTCGGAGGTGACGCCCACGGGCACCTTGCTGCCCGGCTTGACGGTCAGGCTGGCGAGCAGCGCCGTCGAGTCGGACACGAGCTGATCCGACAGCTCCTTGAGCGCGCCCACCAGCGCCTTGTCCTGCCCGGCCTCCTTGGCCGTGCCGGCCGCGGCGAGCAGGGCCGCGAGGCCCGCGGAGTTCTTCTGCGGGTCGAGGGCGAGCACCCTGACCTTCTTGCCGGGGCCGTCCACGTTGGCCACGTTGGCCGCGGAGATCACCGAGATCCAGCTCGGCTGGAGCGCGCCGGTCAGCTTGCCAGGCCGCGGACTTGGCCGCCGCCAGCACCACGGGCGACGTCGCGATCGACCCCTCCACCTGCGGCAGCGCCTCGCCGCCCGGAGCCTGGCGCATGCTCTCCATGAGCAGGCTGGAGTCGGCCACCCACAGGTCGGCGTTGACCTTGCCGGCCGCGACCTTGTTCGCGGTCCTGGCGGAGTCCTCCTTGGCGACCGTCACCTCGACGCACTTGCCGTCGACCGTGTGCATCGCCTTGTTGTACCGGCCGGCGATCTTGTTGAGCGCGGGCTGGATGTCGGGGGCCGCGACCACGCGCAGCGGCATCCTGCCGCCGGTGCAGTCATGGTCGCGGGTGATGATGACGTACGCCGCGACACCCAGCAGGACGGCCATCGCGACGGCACCGGCCAGCGGTACGAGCACTTTGCCCCGGCTGTTCCTCGGTCGCTTGCGCGGGAGGGGTTCGCCGGCTCTGTAATCTCCGTCGAGATCGTCTGTGCGGTGTCGCCCCACGATGTCCTCTTAGGTGTTCTAGAGACCGTTCGGAGACCCTAGCGGGAGATGCTCCGCAATACTCCGGGAACGATACTCGGTGTGGTCTCTGTGGGAAAACACCACTTTGGTGCGACGATTACGTACGGTGCGGTCAATGGCAGCAAGCGTGACCGGCCCAGGCGCGTAGCCCCTCGCGTGCGGCGACGGCCGCCAGCAGCACCGCCACGGCGGGATCCACCCACCACAGGCCCAGCGTGTTCAGGTACAGACCGGCCAGCACTCCGGCCGCCATGGCCGCGCACATGAGGTTCTGCGTGCCCTCGCCTGACGTGGCCGCCGACGCCAGCCGCCTGCCCAGCCGCCGCTTGGCCAGCCCCAGCACCGGCATGCCGGCCAGGCTGACCGCCGTCACCACGATGCCCAGCGCGCTCGGCGCGGCACGGTGCCCCGCGTCGAGGTCGTGGGCCACGTGCACGATCAGATAGGGGGCGAGCAGCCAGAAGCTCACCGCCACCGCCCGGCGGGCCGTGCTCTCCGCGTGCGGCGACAGCGTACGCGCGCCTGTGAACCGCCACACCACGATCAGGCTGGCCGCCGCCTCCACCAGGGCCGACAGCCCCCAGCCGATCAGCGCGACCGAGTGCGCGGTGAGGCCCGCGGCCAGGCCGAGCACGCTCTCCACGCCCAGCCACACCAGCGTGATCAGCGAGAGCGTACGAGCGGCGCGCGCCGCCCGCAGCCAATCGGCTGACGCGGCCGGATGCTCATGAATCCGCTGATCAGGCACCATGAACCCCCGAACTCCCGGCTGATCCGGCCGTCGACAGCGATAAGTAGCGTACCCACTACGAAGCGCGACGAAGAATGATCGCGGTAAAACCCGATCAAGCTTCGCCCGCATAATGAAACCCGATCAAGGGGAGGGTCCGGTGCCGTTCACGCCCAGCCACATCGCAGCCGTGCTGCCGCTGATCGGGCCGTCGGCCCGGATCCGCCGCGTGCTCGACCCGTGGGCGCTGGCCTTCGGCGCGATGGCGCCCGACCTGCCGCTGTTCCTGCCGTTCCTGCCCGAATACCGGGTCTGGCACTCCTGGCCGGGGATCGTCACCATCGACCCGCTCGCCGTCCTGGTCCTGCTGCCGCTCTTCCACCTCGTGCTGCGCGACCCGCTGATCGCGCTGTTGCCACCCGCGCTCGCCGGCCGGGCCGCGCTCCTCGCCCCCGAACGCCTGCGCCCGCTCCCCATGGCCGCGGGGGCCGTGTCAGGAGTCGTCACCCACGTCGTATGGGACTCCTTCACCCACTCCCGAGGCGTCATCGAGTGGGGCGCCTGGCTGTCGGTGAACGTCTTCGGGGTGATCCCCCTCTTCCGCCTCCTCCAGTACGTCTCGTCCGCCGCCGGCCTCGCCGCGGTCGTGTGGTGGGCATGGCGGGGGCTGTCCCGGATGCCGGCGGCGCCCGTACCCGAGCGGCTGCGCATGACCTCGCGCGCCCGCGCCGCCGTGCTGACCGCGGCCGGGCTCGGCGTCGTGGCCGGCGCCCTGCTCTGGCCGCTCGTCGACGAGCCCAGCCCCCGCTTCGGCATCGCGAGCCTGATCACCAAGACCGGCGTGGGCACCGTGATCGGCCTCTGCGCGGTCCTCGCATGCCATGCGCTGGTCTGGCAGGTCAGGCGGCGCATGGCAGTATCGGAAGGTGCTTGAGTACGTCACCGACATCGACGACCCCCGGCTGTCCGACTACACCCGGCTGCGCGACGTCGAGCTGCGCAAGAGCCTGGAGGCCGAGCGCGGCCTGTTCCTCGCCGAGGGGGAGAAGGTCATCAGGCGGGCCATCGGCGCCGGGTACCCCATCCGGTCGGTCCTGACCACCCGCCGCTGGCTGACCCCGCTCGAAGACGTGCTCGGCGACGCCCTCGTCTACGTCGTCAGCGACGAGATCATGTCCGGCATCGCGGGCTTCCAGGTCCACAGGGGCGCGCTCGCCTCCATGGAACGCCTGCCCCTGCCCTCCATGGACACCCTGCTCAAGGGCCCGGCCCGCCGCCTGCTCGTCCTCGAGGACCTGGTCGACCACTCCAACGTCGGCGCGATCTTCCGCTCCGCCGCCGCGCTCGGCGTGGGCGGTGTCCTGCTCTCGCCCCGCTGCGCCGACCCGCTCTACCGGCGCGCGGTCAAGGTCTCGATGGGCGCGGTCTTCTCCATCCCGTACGCCCGCATGGACGACTGGTTCGACGGCCTGGCCCGGCTCCGCGAGGCCGGCTACCGCACCCTCGCCCTGACCCCCGACCAGAGCGCCACCCCCATCGACCGCGTCCGCCTCACCGACCGCGTGGCCCTGCTGCTCGGCTCGGAGGGCGACGGCCTGTCCTCGCACTGGCTGGAGGAGGCCGACGAGGCGGTCTGCATCCCGATGAGCCCCGACGCCATGGCCGCCGGCGTCGACTCGCTCAACGTCGTGGCCGCCGCCGCCATCGCCTGCCACGGGCTCATGCGGGCTGACCAGCGGGACGTTTAAGAACCTGGCCTCGGGCACGGGCATGCACCACGTGAACGTAAGGAGCAGGAATGCAGCCCGTCGAGAAAGCCGCATCGCTGGGGGTGAGCCTGCTGAGCGGCGTGCTGGCCGCCGCGCTCTTCAGGCGGGCCTGGACGCTGGTCTCGGGCCAGGACGAGGCGCCCGACGCCGAGGACCTGGAGCGAGGGCTCGCGGAGGTGCTGGTCGCGGCCGCCGTGCAGGGGGCCGTCTTCAGCGTGGTCAGGGCCGCCGTGCAGCGGGCGGGCGCGAAGGCCGCTCAGCGGCGGCACTGAGCGGGGCCCGCATCATCGGCCGTCGCCGGTGAGCCAGTCGGGGTAGCCGTCGAAGTGGTGGGCGATCGGCACGCGGTCGATGGGCCGGTCTCCGCCGGTGCGGCGCACGTGGCGCTCGAGCGCGGGCATCTGCTGCTCGGTCGTGACGAGGGTGAGCTGCCAGGCCGTCGCGTCGGCGGCGGACGGGTGCGAGACCTCGGCGATGTCGATCGACGTGGCGAGCCCGGAGAGCAGGATGCCGTGCGCCAGCTCGGCCGCCGCCTCGTGGCCCTCGATCAGAGTGCGGACCTCGACGAATTCCGCCATCAGGATGTCCTTTGGGAGGGGTGTGGGGCTCACCCTACTCGGGAACGGACGGCGGGCCGAATCCATCGGAAAACGTACAGGTGTGTCGTGTCGGGCCGCCGGGACGCCGGACGGGGGCGGACGGCACGGACGATGCGGCACACTGTCATGGTCCGATCACCGAACGTGCGCACGCGCGCACCTGCCGGAGGGTCCATGAACGGGGCTTGGATCATCACGCTCACCGCCGCGACGGGGCTGCTGGTCCCGCCCCACCCGCTTGCCGCAGACGGTCCGCAGAGGGCCGTTCCTGAGCGGCTCGCCGCGGCGCCGAAGAGGTCGGGCAAGGATGCGCTGACCTGTGCCGTGTCCACGCCGTCCGAGCGTCCGCTGACGTTCACGCCCCGGGTCGGCCTGACGACGCGGCGCATCTCCGCGCGCGGCTACCTGGAGTTCACCGGGTGCACCTCGCCCGACCGCTCGGCCCGCTTCCTGCGGTCGGGCTGGGTGAACGTCAAAGCCACCGCCCAGGCGTCCTGCGCCACCGCCCGCCGGGTGCGCGGCACCGCGGTGATCACCTGGTTCGGCGCCACGGGACGGCCCGCGGGAACCTCGAAGCTGGGCATCAAGGCCGACCGCCTGGTGGCCAGGCACCCGGCCGACACCCTGCTCACCGGCACCGTCCGCACGGGGTGGCTGGCCGGGAAGCGGGTCAGTGGGGGCATCGCGCCGCCCACGGCCATCCTCGGCTGCGCCGCGAGCGGCCTGCACGCCTACCCCGGCCACGGCACCATCACCTTCGGCTGACCGGCTCACACGGCCGGCGGGCCTGCGCGGCCTGGCAGGCCGGCTCCGCCGGTCGGCTGAGCGCCGTCCCCGGCACGCGCGGCCGAAGGGGTGGTCGGCTGAGCGCCGTCTGCCGCACGTGCGGCCGAAGAGGTGGTCGGCTGGGCGGCGCCTGCTGCCCGCGCAGCCGGATGGGCGGTCAGCGGAGCACTGCCCGGCCGCCTGCGTAGCCGAGGGATCGGTCGTTCATGGCCGCCTGCTCGCCCGCGTAGTCGAGCAGCTTCTCCGCGGTGCTGAACCGGCGCTCGTTCTGGTCGCCGAGCAGCACGCCCACGATCTGCACGCCGTTGCGCTCACCTGCGAAGAGCAGGCAGTAGCCGGCCGCGTTCGTGAACCCGGTCTTGACGCCCAGCACGCCGTCGGCCCGCGACAGCAGCTTGTTGGTGTTGCGCCAGGTGTGCGCCTGATGCACGCGGGTCTTGGACACCTTGTGCACCTTGCTGCCGACCACCTGCGTGAAGACGCTGCTCCGCAGCGCGTACTGCGCCAGCTTGGCCTGGTCGGCGGCCGTGGAGTAGCCGCCGTTCGACGGCGTGGGCATGCCGTCGGCGTTGGTGTAGCGGGTGTTCTTGAGTCCGAGCTGGCGGGCGGTGCGGTTCATCTTGGCGACGAAGGCCGCCTTGCCGGGCCCGTAGTGGCGGGCCAGGGCGTTCGCGGCGTCGGCGCCGGAGGGCAGCAGGAGCGCGTACAGCAGGTCCCTGACCGTGAAGCGCTCGCCCTTGCGCAGGCCCGCGGTGGCGGCGCCGCCCTTGGCGGCGTACTTGACGTCGGCGGCGCTGATCGTGACCACGTCGCTGAGGTCGGCCTCGCGCAGCACCACGTACGCCGTCATGATCTTCACGAGGCTGGCGACCGGCACCCGCTTCGTCTCTCGCTTGCCGAGGTGGACCGTTCCTGCGGAGTCGACGACGTACGCCTCTTTCGCCTTGACGGCGGGAGCGTTCGCGGCCTGCGCCGGCGTGCTGAATCCGACGACCGGCGTAGCGAACCCGACAACCAGCGCGACCGCCGCAGAGCTAATCAAACCCCCAATACGCATGCCAATCATGGTGACAGGAGATCAAGGGTTCGTTTGCCTAACTGGGCCATGCGTCGCGCTCAGATGGGGGTAAATCCTTCATAGATCCGATATGGCGGGGGGCGGTTGGCCATGGCGGGAAAGTTCGTCATCAGCGGTGATGAGCAGGGCGGATACCGGTTCGCACTCGTCGCCGGCAACGGGCAGACGCTGGCGGTGGGGGAGGGTTACCCCACCAAAGTGGCATGCGTGAACGGTATCGAAACCGTGCGCAGGAACGCGCCCGGGGCGGTGATCGAGGATCACAGCACGCCCGCCCCGGTCGTCGTCCAGACCGAGCCGGCCGGCCAGGGCTGAGCCCAGGAGGCAGGCGAATATGCGCGGGCCGGGGCTGCGGGGGTCGCCCGGGGCCATGGAGTGGGGGCGGGCCGCGCGGCTGAGGCAGAGCAGACGGGACCGGTTACGAGTCCTGGGGCACCAGGGGCTGGTCTGCGGCGGCGCGGCGCTTGCGGCGGCGGCGTACCGTGAACCAGGCCACCGCCGCCACGGCCAGCACGGCCGCGACGGCGGCCGTGATCGGCGAGCGCGCGGCCAGCTCCAGCCAGCCCCACACGAGCGCGGTGAGCCCGAACCACCACAGGGGCGCCCAGGTCAGGCAGCCGAGCGCGCTGGCCACGACGTACCAGGGGTAGGAGACGCGCAGCGCACCGGCCACCCAGGGCAGCGTGTGGCGCAGCATCGGCACCCAGAAGCAGCCGTAGACGGCGAGCGCGCCCCAGCGCTCGACCACGCTCTCGATCCTGGTGATGCGATCACGGCCGATCTTGACGCCGACGCGCGACTCGTACAGCCTCTCGCCGAGCTTGCGGCCGACCCAGTAGTACACCTGGAACGCGCCGAACAGGGCCACGATGAGGATGACCCCGACCAGCCAGTACGGCAGGTTGAACCAGGACGAGTCGGTGGGGGCGGGGACGGCCATCGTCGCGTGCCACATGAACGGGCCCACCACCCCTCCCAGAGCCTTAGGACAGCCTTACCTTAATTCAGGCTATCCCCCGCTGCCAGACCGGGGTGCAAGCCACCCGCAAAGGGTGCAACTCACCGACAACCGGTGCTCAAGCACCCCGTCTCACTCTAGAGGCGAGCGAGAAGGGGTGGTGACGATGCCGGTGAAAAGCGCGAACGTTCTGATCAGCGGAGCCTCGAACGCCGCGAAGCTCTTCGCGGCGGCCCTCGTCGTCACCGGCGCGTACGTCGCCTTCTCCGCCTGCGGCACCGCCGAGACCCCGTCCACCGCCAAGCCGGCCAAGACCGCGATGACCGCGACCGTGCTCCCGGCCGCGAGCACGCCCTCGGCCGCGAGCACGCTTCCCGCCGCGGACCCGGCCGTGAGCCAGGCGGGCGGGCAGCTCAACGGGCGGACCGCGGCGATCCCCGGCGTGCTCACCGTGAGCCCCGTGCGGGCCGGCGGCCCCGGCTGCGCCCGCTCGTACGTGGCCCGCACGTTCCTGGCCAACCCCGACCCCGACGGCACCGTCATCTACCGCTGGAAGCTGACCCGCTGGAGCCCGGCCACCGAAACCTGGCGCACGTACCTGTCGCACTACGACGGGTTCGCCGCCGCCGGCCGGGCCGTCGAGTGGCGCGCGGAGCTGTCCGGCAGCCCGGGGTGGTACCGGGTGGAGCTGACGGCCGAGGGCGGCGAGACCGTCAAGAGCCGCCGTTTCCGAGTGAGCTGCTGACCGCTTGCCTGGCCGCCTCGACCCAGCGCTGCACGCCGATCCGCTCGGCGACCTCCAGCGCCTTCTCGTAGTGCTGCCGGGCCGCGTCGGGCTGGCCCAGGCGGATGGCCAGGTCGCCGAGGGTCAGCGCCACCGGCCACAGCGCCACCACGCCGGTGCCGGCGCCGGCCACCCGGTCGGCGAACGGCTTGAGCTTGTCGTAGCAGTCGACCATGCGCTCGCGGTCGTCGAGCAGCATGCCGGCCAGCGCCCGCCAGGTCATGGCCAGCTCGTAGAGGAAGTCGGGCCGCACCGGCGGCCGGGTCGCGGCCACCGCCCTGGCGTCGTCGAGGTGCCCGGCGGAGGCCAGCGCCAGCGCGTACGCGTCGAGCGTCCACTTGGCGCCGCGCTGGTGCGCCTCGGCCAGCGGCGCGACCATCTCGGCCGCCCGCCCGGCGACCAGGTGCAGGCAGAACGTGGTGATCAGCGGCAGGTCCTGGCGGCCCTCCAGCATGCCGGCCCGCGCGGTCATCCTGGCCGCCTCGCGGTAGGCGCGCTCGGCGCCCTCGTAGTCGCCGGAGATCATCAGCCGCTGCCCGGAGTACCAGACCACGACCGCGGCGGGCGCGGACAGGTCGTACTGCTTGGCGAGCTGGTCGGCCGCCGCCGCGTGCTCGTCGGCCACCGCGAACTCACCCCTGGCCGCCGCGCACTCCAGCAGCACCAGGTGGGCGAGGGCCTGCGTGGCCATCTGCCCCGAGCGCTGGGCCACTTCGAGCAGCTCGCGCCCGATGCTCTCGCGCAAGTCGACGGCGGGGATGTCGTACGACTGCCGCAGCCGCCCGCTCAGCGCCGCCGCGATCAGCGCCGGGTCGCCGCTCTGCCGGGCCAGCTCCAGCGCCTCCAGCGAGGCCTGCCTGCCCCGCTCGGGCGAGGAGGAGCCCTCCAGCTCCAGGGCCAGCGTGGTCAGCAGGCTCGCGCGCAGCCGCTGCTCGCCCTCCGGCAGCTCCATGAGCGCCTTCTCGGTGACGTCGACGATCTCCCACGCCGTACGGGTGAAGTCGCGCGCCATGCCCTTGTGCGGCACGGCCAGCGACGCCGCCACCTTCGCGGTGATCTCAAGGTCGCCGAGCGGCAGCGCGGCGTCCATGGCCTGGCGGCGCAGCAGCCGCGCGGCGTGCATGTCGCCGCAGAGCGCGAGCGCCCTGATCTGCCGCAGCATCAGCTGCAGCCGCTCCTTGGCGCGCTCGCGCGCCTGGTCGCCCTGCTCGTCGGCACGGGAACGGTCGAACGCGGCGATCGCCTGCTCCCACAGCGTGGCCGCCTCGCGGTGGGCGAAGCGCCGCTCGGCCTGCTCGGCCGCGAGGCCCGAGTAGTGGACCGCCTTGTCGGCCGCGTCGGCGAGGAAGTAGTGGTGGGCGAGCGCCGCCACGTCGGACGGCGTGTGCCGCTCGATCGCCGCCGCGACCGCCGCGTGCAGGCGGGTGCGGCGCAGCCGGGAGGCGTCGGAGTAGATCGTGTCGCGTACGAGGTCGTGGTCGAAGCGCAGCAGCCCGGGGCCGGGCTCGGTCACCAGGCCGGCCAGCAGCGCCGCCTCGACGGCCTCGATGACCGCGTCCTCGTCGCCGGCCACCGCGATGAGCACGTCGAGGTCGACGTCGCGGCCGATCACGGCGGCCTGCAGCAGGATCTGCTGCGCGCCCGCGGGCAGCCGGGAGATGCGCCGCCGCAGCACGTCGCGCACGCCGGACGGCACCTGCGAGAGCACCTCGGTGGCGCTGGCGCGGTCGGCCGCGCCCTCGGCGTCGAGTAGGCGCACGGTCTCGCGGACGAAGAACGGGTTGCCGCCGGTGCGCTCGACGATCGACTCGACGGCGTCCTCGTCGATCTCGCGTACGCAGGTGGCCTTGACCAGCTCGGCGACCGCCGCCGGGTCGAGCCCCGACAGCCCCACGCGCACCGGGCCGAGCCTGGCCAGGGCGGCGAGCACGTCGGACTGCCGGTCGTCCAGCTCGCCCTCCCTGCAGGTCACGACCAGCAGCACCCTGCTGGTGGCGAGCAGGCTGGGCAGTGCGCGCAGCAGCGCGAGCGTCTGGTCGTCGGCCCAGTGGAGGTCTTCGACGGTCAGCAGCACGGGGCCACGCCGGGCCACGCCGGCGAGGTAGCCGCCCACCGCGCGGTGCAGCCGGAACCCGCCCGACGCCTCGTCCTCGTCGGGGTCGGGCGCGGTGTCGTCCAGCAGCGGCGCGAGGAGCTGCGCGTACTCGCCCGCGCCGAACCGCTCGATGAGCGTGCGCAGGATCTCCACCCACGCCCAGCCGGGCGGGGTGGCGCTGGAGTCGGGACAGGCGCCGGACGCGGTGGTCCAGCCGTCGGTGGCGAGCCTGCTTTCGAGCTGGCGCAGCAGCGTCGTCTTACCGGCACCGGCCACGCCGGTCACGATCGCGACCTGGAACCTGCCGGTGCGCTGGGCGGCCGTGGTGAGCCTGGACAGCTCGGCGTCGCGGCCGACGAACGGCTCGGGCTCCAGCGGCGGCGGCTCGACGTGGGCGGCGGGCCGCGGCGGCCAGGTGTCGGTGACCGGCGGTGCGGGCCTGGCGGCGCGCGCGGGCAGCGCGAGGTCCAGCTCGGGCGACTGGGCCAGGATGTCGGACTCCAGCTTGCGCAGCGCGGGGCCGGGGTCGATGCCCAGCTCGTCGGCCAGGATGTTGCGGGCGCGCCGCAGCGCGGCCAGCGCGTCGCCCTGCCGGCCGCAGCGGTAGAGACCGAGCGCCAGCAGCCGCCAGCCCTCCTCGCGCAGCGGATGCTCGGTGGTCAGCGCCTCCAGGTCTGGAACGGTCTCGGCGTGCAGGCCGAGCCGCAGCCCCGTGTCGGCGTGCCGCTCGCGCGAGACCAGGCGCAGCTCGGTCAGGCGGTTGACCTCGGCCTCGGCCCACGCCTGGTCGGCGAAGTCGGAGTAGGGGGTGCCGCGCCACATGCCGAGGGCCTTCTCCAGGCGGCTGCGCGCGGCCTGCGGGTCGCCCTCTTCGAGGTGCTCGCCCGCGGCGCGGACGAGCTGCTCGAACCTGAGCGCGTCGACCTGGTCGGGGGCGACGCGCAGGGCATAGCCGGACGCGACCGTCACCAGCAGCCGGTTGGGCCCCCCGCGGGGACGGCCCGGCTCCAGCACCCTGCGCAGGCGTGAGATGTAGACCTGCAGGCCCGACTGCGCGCCCTTGGCCGCGTCGTCGTCCCACAAGTCGTAGAGAAGGGTGTCAACGGGCACGACCTGACCGCGGGCCACGAGCAGGCGGGCCAGGACGGCCCGCTGTCGCAACCCGCCGAGGTCGAGTTCGTCGTCTTGCGCGTACGCCTCGACTGGCCCCAGAACTCGGAACGCCACCATGTCAGCCGCCACGCTATGCGGGCCTGCGAATCACGCACAAGGGCCGTGGTCGAATAGCACTCGTTGGGATGGGGATTGTCACTAGGTGGCCTTCGAGATCGCGGACGGGGGCTCTGCGTCGGCGTTCCGGCCGCCCCGCCTGCGCAGCAGTGCCCAGGCGCCGAGTGCCAGACCGCCGAACGGGATCTCGATAGTGTAAGTCCAGAAGCCGAAAAGCAGTGCGGTGGCGATGGCCGGAGTGCCCGCCACACCGAAGGCGATGAGCAGCGCGGCCACCCCGCTCTCCATGATCCCCGCGCCGCTCGGCGTGATGAGGGCGCTGGTCAGCACCCGCGACAGCGCGAAGACGGCGATCGACTCGGCGAGGCCGGGCCAGGCACCGGTGGCCGACATGCAGGCCGCCATGATGGCCCACTGGAAGCCGAGGAAGAAGATCATGCCGAGCGAGAGGCCCGGCCACCGGGTGCGTACGACGCCGGCGGTGTCGGCGCGCAGCCGGTGGAACGCCTCGGAGGCGTGCACCTTCTTCAGCCGCAGCAGCCGGGTGATGCCGTCCAGCGCCCTGCCGAGCACCTGCGCGGCGCGGTCCCAGTAGAGCGCGGCGGCCACGACGAGGCAGAGCGCGATGATGGAGATCGCGCCCGTCCAGCCCGCGTTGGCGACGGTGGGGTTGGGCGCCTTGCCCGCGGCCAGCAGCGCGATGATGCCGACGGCGGGCAGAATGAACCTGAACAACGTGTTCCAGATGCCGCTGACCAGCGTCATCACCACGAACGCGCGGCTGGTGAAGCCCCAGCCCTTGGTCATGGCGAACGACAGCGCCACGCCCACGGCCCCGCCGAACGGCAGCAGGTTGCTCACCGCGCTGCCCGCCGCGTTGAGCGTCAGGCCCTGGAGGTTGTTGAGCCCGGGCAGCGAGTTGGTCAGCACGAACGTGTAGGAGAGCAGGCTCAGCAGCCACAGCGCCGTCATCAGCGCGATCTCGCCGCCGCCGAGCGCGGCGAACTGCGCGCCGATCTCGCTCCACGAGACCGGCTTGCCGGTCAGCGTCCGCACGATCTGCGGCAGGTAGACCACGAGCAGCACGGCCAGGCCGAGCGAGAGCACGGAAAGGCTGATCTGGAGCCACTTGTTCTTCATCGGGGTCCAGTCTGCCGGTAGGCCGGGCCCCGCGCGTCCCCCATGAGTATCAGGTGGGCCACCCGTCGAAAGGATGACGCAGTCGAGTGCCGGGCGGCAGGTCGCGGCGGACGTACCACTCGGTGCCGAAGACGTAGCGGTAGAGCAGGCGGGGGACCTTGAGCATGACGGCGAGCGTGCGGTCGGTGTCGCCGCCGGTGGCCTGCGAGGCGTGCGCGGCCATGGAGGCGCGTTTCTGTTTGGCGTACCTGCGGACGTTGACCCGGTGGGTGATGACCTCGCCCGGTGAGTACGCGCTCTCGAACGTGCGTATGTCGAACTCGGGAGGGAACCGGTAGAACTTCCCCGCCAGCCGCAGCAGCCGCAGCAGCGGGTCGCGGTTGACCGTCGCCTCCAGGACGATCTTCGTGCCCGCGATCTTCGCCGCCCGCCTGCCCACCCGGTGGACCTGGACGTGGTCGGGGTGGCCGTAGCCGCCCGCCGGGTCGTAGATGGTGAGCAGGTCGGCGCGCTCCTCCTGGAGGATGGCGGCCAGCGCCTTGGCGGCCTCTTCCGTGTCGGCGTCGATGAACGCGTTGTCGGGCCGTTCGTCGGCGACGCCGCCCTGCGGGCTCAGGCCGGAGTCGCCGTAGCCGAGGCACTCGACGCGGGCGCAGCCCAGCAGCGCGGCCGACTCGTACAGCTCCCTGAGCCTGGTCTCGCCCAGCGCCTCACCCGGCTCCATGTCGGCCAGGCCGCGCTCGCCCGCGGTGGCCACCACGAGCACCACGCGGTGTCCCTCGGCCGCGAGCTTCGCCATGGTGCCCGCCGTCAGCAGGGCCTCGTCGTCAGGGTGGGCATGGAAGAACACAGCGGTACGTGGAGGCACAGGCCCAGATTAGTCTGGGAGGGGTGCGGATCTTTCACGTGAGTGACTGTTACCTGCCGCGACTCGGGGGGATCGAGGTTCAGGTCGCCGATCTCGTGCGCGTGCAGCGGGAGGCCGGGCACGAGGTGTCGGTGGCCACGGCGACCAGGGGGAGCCGCTGCCCGGCGTCCACAGGATCGTCGCTCCCATGCCGTTCGACCTGCCCGTCCACCCGTTCGGAGTGGGTCATCTCACGCGCCGCATCACCTCGGCGCGTCCCGACGTGGTCCACGTCCACGCGGGGGCGGTCTCGCCGTTCGCGTGGATGGGCGTGCGCGCCGCGCACCGCGCCGGCGTTCCGTGCGTGGTGACCGTCCACAGCATGTGGGATCCGCTGACGCGGGCGCTCTACCGCCTGCTGCGGCTGGCGTACGGGTGGCAGCGGTGGCGGCTGGTGGCCACCACCGTCAGCAACGCCGCCGCCGCCCCGATCCGCGCCGTGGCGGGGCCCCTGGTGCCGGTCCGCGTCGTCTCCAACGGCCTCGACCTGTCCGGCTGGGCGCCGCCCCCGGGGACGCCCGACCCCCGGACAGGTGTGCATCTGGTCGCGGTCGGCCGCCTGGCCCCGCGCAAGCAGCCCGTACGCCTGCTGAAACTGCTGCTGGCCGCCCGCGCGCAGGTGCCGGCCCACATCCCCATGCGGGCCACGATCGTCGGCGACGGGCCGGCCAGGAGCCAGATGGAGCGCTTCCTGGCCCGCCACGGCATGACCGGCTGGGTCTCGCTGCCGGGCCGCTACACCCGCGAGCAGATCGCCAAGGTGCTGGAGTCGGCCGACGTGTTCGTCGCGCCGGCGCCGCGCGAGTCGTTCGGCATCGCCGCGCTCGAAGCGCGCGCGGCCGGGCTCCCCGTGGTCGCGCGGGCGCAGAGCGGGGTGGCCGACTTCGTCGAGGACGGCGTCGAGGGCCTGCTCGGCCGCTCGCTCGGCGATCTGGCCAGGGCGGTCGCCCGGCTGTGCCGGGACCCCGAGCTGCGGGCCGCCATCGCCGCGCACAATCGCGCGACGCCCCTGCGGCCGGCTCGTGGGACGCCGTGCTCGACGGCTTCGACCGCGCGTACGAGCAGGCCATCGCCGCCCGCCGCGCCCGCCCCGCGTAGACCCTTCGCGATGCCGGCTCCCGGCAGGGCCGGCGTGGCGCTCGCCCCCTGCCGCGCCACACCGGCCCTCCCAGGCCGGGCCGGCCACGGCCGCCGTCTCACCCGTCCCCCACAGGTGGTCACGGCGACCGCGCGTTCCCCTTTAAGAGCAGGCAGACGTGATCTTGCTCTGGAACCCGTTCAGCTTGGTCATGAAGCCCGAGGCGGAGGTCACGTTGCCGCTCTCGAACGAGGCGAAGCCGTCGGCCAGGTCGGTCAGAGCGGCGGCGATCTCGCCGTCGTACTTGCCGGCGAGTTCCCTGGCCTTATCGGCCGCCGACTTGGAAGCGGCGGCGACCGCCTCCTGGTCCGTGGCGTTGGAGCTGATCACGTTGCTCCACTCGGTGGCGATCTGCTGGGCCTCGCTGGCCACGGCGTTGCAGTCGACGGCCTGGCCGAGGACGCCACAAGCGGTGGTCATCGCGGCAAGAGTGAGCGTCGCGGCCACAGTGGCGATGCGACGAGGGGGAGTCATGTATGTGCCTTCCGTTGGTTCAACTTACGAAAAGCACGATATGGGCGATCACTTAACTGTCACTTGCACCCCACTAACACCACGCGTATCAGGCGAGCGTAAAGGCATGGTGCCCGCCCCGTACGATCTCGTCTCGACGGGGTAGCGGCAACAACGACACAGCCCCCGAACCCCCGAGAGTGAGGTGCCGGTGTCGACCGTGAGACAGCGCCAGCGCGGCAGCGGGGGGTCGGGATGAAGGTGATCGTCATCGGGGCCGGCGTCGCCGGGCTCGCCACCGCACGCGGCCTGCTGCGCGCGGGCCACGACGTCGAGGTGTACGAGGAGTCGCCCGAGCCCCGCACGGACGGCGGGTCCGTCACCCTCTGGCCCGGCAGCACGGCCATCCTGGAGGAGCTGAAGGCCGACTGGACGGGTGTCGGCCGCCGCCTGGAGACGCTGGAGTCGTGGGCCGCCGACGGCCGGCGCCTGCTCACCCTCGACCTGACCGTGCCCGAGCGCCGCTTCGGTCACCCGGTCGTCCACGTCGCCCGCGGCGAGCTGGTGGAGCTGCTGTCCGACGGCGTGCCGGTGACGTACGGCGCGCGCGCCGAGCACGTGGTGCCCGAGCGGGCCGAGGTGCGCCTGTCGGACGGCCGGACCGTACGCGGTGACGTGCTGGTGGGCGCCGACGGCCGCCGTTCCGTGGTGCGCGCGGCGCTGTGGGGGGCCGACAGGGCCACGCTGAGCCCGTGGGTCACCTGGCAGGGGTTCACCACCGCGCCGACCCCGCTGACCGAGTCGCGCAGGGCGGTGATGATCGCCGGGCGGAACGGGCTGTGCGGACTGATCCCGGCGGGCAGGGGCCGCCTGCTGTGGTGGTTCGACGTCAGGTCGGCGCCGGGGCGGCCGTTCTGGGCCGATGACCCGGATGTGGTCGGGCGGCTGCGGGAGCGGTTCGGCGGCTGGGCCGAGCCGGTGCCGGCCGTGCTGGCGACGATCGAGGACGCCGGCTTCTTCCCGCATTACCGCCAGCCGATCCCCAGCGTGTGGGGGAGGGGCCGGCCACGCTGGCCGGCGACGCGGCCCACACCATGCCGCCCACCATGGCGCAGGGGGCCAATCAGGCGCTCGAGGACGCCTGGCTGCTCACCCGGTCGATCGGGGACCTGCGGGCGTACGAGCGGGCCAGGTCGAAGGTGGTGCGCAGGCCCGCCAGGCTGGCCGCCACCGAGGCCACCGACATGCAGCGGCCGATCGCCGGACTGCTGCCCGACGGGCTCATGACGCGCGTCTACACCGCGTTGCTGCGCCGCTACAGCAGCTACCTCTTGACAGCCCTCTGAGCCCGCCTGACTATGTCGCATATAGAGCAACTCGGTGCGTAATACGCAACAAGGGGTGCCGGTTGACCACCACGTCGAGTTTGATCCCCACGCTTCCAGGAAGCGCCTACACCGACCCCGAGGCGTTCGCCGAGGAGCAGGAGAAGATCTTCGAGAGCCTCTGGTTCTGCGCGGTCAGATCCGCCGATCTGGCCAAGCCGGGCGCGTTCAGGACCGTCCAGGTCGGCCGCGAGAGCGTCATCGTGGTACGCGGCCGCGACGACCGCCTGCGCGCCTTCCTCAACGTCTGCCGGCACCGCGGCGCGCGCTTATGCCTTGAGGACGCCGGCGAGGTCAAAAGGACGATCAGGTGCGCCTACCACGCCTGGTCCTACGACCTGGACGGCCGGCTCGCCGCCGCGCCCAACCTGGTCAAGATGCCGGACATCGACCGGGTCGCGTACGGCATGATCCCCGTCCACCTGCGCGAATGGCTCGGATACGCCTGGGTCTGCCTGGCCGCCGAGCCGCCCTCCTTCGAGGACACCGTCACCCACGCCGCCACGGAACGCCTCGGAGACCCCGCCGCCATCGAGCACTACCACGTCGAGGACCTCGCGCTCGGCCGCCGCATCGTCTACGACGTCAAGGCCAACTGGAAGCTCCTCGTCGAGAACTTCATGGAGTGCTACCACTGCGCCACCATCCACCCGGAGCTGACCGCCGTCCTCCCGGAGTTCGCCGGCGGCTACGCGGCGCAGTACTACGTCGGCCACGGCGCCGAGTTCGCCGAGCGGGTCGAGGGGTTCACCGTGGACGGCAGCCCCGGCTTCGGCAAGCTGCCCGATGTGACGCCCGAGCAGGACCGCCGCTACTACGCGATCACCGTCAAGCCGCAGGTGTTCATCAACCTGGTGCCCGACCACGTGATCCTGCACCGCATGTTCCCGCTGGCCGTGGACCGGACGGTGGTCGAGTGCGACTGGCTCTACCACCCCGAGGTGATCGAGTCCGGCGCCGACGTCTCACTGTCGGTCGAGCTGTTCCACCGGGTCAACGAGCAGGACTTCGAGGCGTGCGAGCGCACCCAGCCCGGCATGTCGTCACGGGCCTACCGCGACGGCGGGGTGCTCGTGCCGAGCGAGCACCACATCTCGCTCTTCCATCAGTGGGTGAACCGGCGCTTGCGCGGATAGCTCACGGTGAGCCCGCCGTACATGCGCGCATGCGCGAATCCGGCATGTCCCGAGCATGAATTCGCTTCAGAAGGGGAGTTTCCGGCCGGAAGGGGTGCGGAGATCGAGGGGCAAGGGACGGTTCGCCGGACGGGGGCGCTGAACGATCTGAACTCTCTTCACACCCATGAGGTACCCAACGAAGTGCGGTGATGACACCAACCTTCGGTAGCCTGATGGCTTGATGCCGGCAGACCCGTTCCACCATCCCGCACTCCTGTATCGAAGTGACCGGGAATACGCGGCTGCCACCACGGCCTTCGTGACCGAGGGCCTGGCCGCCGGCGACCCCGTCGCGGTGGCCGTGCCCGGCGCGCGTCTCGCGCTGATCCGGGACGCGCTCGGCTCCGCCGCCCGCGACGTGCTCATGCTCGACATGACCGAGGCGGGCCGCAATCCCGGCCGCATCATCCCCGCCGTGCTGCACGGCTTCGCCGACGCGCATCCCGGCCGCCACGTGCGGATCATCGGCGAGCCGGTCTGGCCGGGCCGCACGCCCGCCGAATATCCGGCCTGCGCGCAGCACGAGGCGCTGATCAACCTGGCGTTCGCGGGGCGGCCGGCGACGATCATGTGCCCGTACGACGTGGAAGCGCTCGGCGACGAGGTCATCGGCGAGGTCGCGCGCACCCACCCCGTGCTGCGCGACGCCTCCGGGGAGCGAGCCAGCGCCGGCTACGCGCCCGAGCAGGTCGTCGAGGGCCACAACCGGCCGCTCGACGAGCCCGAGAGCTGCGTCTCGCTGCGCTTCGACCGCGGCAACCTGTCCGCCGCGCGGGCCCTGGCCGCCGACGAGGCCGCGGCGCGGGGGATCGCGGGCGACCGGCTCGACGACATCCGGCTCACCGTGGCCGAGCTCGGCGCCAACAGCCTCGACCACGGCGGCGGCTCCGGGCTGCTGCGCGTCTGGCAGGCGGACGGCCGGCTGGTGTGCGAGGTCAGCGACAGCGGCCACATCACCGACCCGCTGGCGGGCCGCCGCCCGGTCGATCCGCGCCAGGCGGGCTCGCGCGGCCTGCTGATCGTCAACCTGCTGAGCGACCTCGTCCGCATCCACACCCGCCCAGGCGCCACCACCGTCCGCGCCTACTTCGACCTCACCACCTGAGCCCCCGACAGGGGTCGGGACGCCCCCGGCACCCTGAGGGGGATGACCCTACCCAGGGTCGGGAAACCGCAGGTCAGAGCCCACATCCAGAGTCGTGTCAGCCCAAGGTGTTAAGGGATCCTTCAGGGCGGTTTCGGGCCCATCTCCGATGTTCGCCGAGCCCGCGTTCCGCGAGCTTGGAGGCATGAAGGGATTGCTTGTCAGCGGATTAGCGGCCATCGGCGCCGGCAGCGGCGCGATGCTCACCCTGCACGCCGGCTCGAACCTCGACCCGATGCACGCCGTGATCAGCGAGTACGTGTGGCAGTCCGCCGGCTGGCTGCTGCCCACGTCGCTGACCCTGTTCACCGTGGGCGCCCTGCTGATCGCGGAGGCGCTGCGCCGGGCGGGGGCGAACCGCTGGGTCGTCGTCCTGCTGCTGGGGTGGGCGGCGAGCATGTTCCTGGTGGGCGCGTTCCCGACCGACCGGCCCGGCGTGCCGCTGTCGCTGTCGGGCGGCATCCACCGCTACGCCGCTTTCGCCGCGTTCGTCATGATGCCGCTCGCCGGGCTGCTGCTGGCCAGGGCGAAGGTCCGCTACGCCAAGGCGCTGCGGGCGCTCAGCATGATCGCCGTGGGCGCGCTGGTCCTGGTCGTCGTCCCGTACGTGGTGCGCATGTTCGGCATCCCGCTGTCCAACGACGACATCCCCGCCGGGCTGACCCAGCGCGTCGTGGTCGTCACGGAGCTCGGGGTGCTGGCGCTGGCCGGGCTGACGATGCTCAAGCCGTCGGCCCGCCGGGTGCCGGCCCTCGCGGGGAAGCTCGCGTAGAAAGCTCTCGGGGGCGGCTCGCGTAGAAAGATCGAATCGGCAGGCGTGAACGCCGCGCTCCCGGAAAGAGGGAGGCCCTGACCTACCTCCCGAGGAGCTGACGAGATGACGATTCTGATCGCGTACGACGGGTCCGACGACGCCAAGGCCGCCATCCAGTTCACGGGGCGGATGTTCCCCGGCGAGCACGCCGTGGTGCTGACCGTGTGGGAGCGGCTGGCGATGACCTCGGCCAGGGCGTCGGCCGGTCTCATGGTGACGATCGACCAGTCGGGCGCCGAGGACGAGGCGATCGGGGAGGCGATGAGCGACCTGGCCAGGCAGGGGGCCGAGCTGGCCCGCGAGGCCGGGCTCGAGGCCACCCCCAGATGCGACGTGGACTCCGTGGCGGTCTGGTCGACCATCGTGGACGTGGCGGACGAACTGGACGCCTCCCTCATCGTGACCGGCACCAGAGGGCTGGGCGGGGTGCGCTCGCTGCTGCTCGGCAGCACGTCCGACCGGGTGCTGCACCACGCGCACCGGCCCGTGCTGGTCGTCCCGGGTCCCCGGAAAGACGCGTGAAATCGTCCCGGGTCCCCGGAAAGACGCGTGAAAGCGGACGCGCCCATGGCGTAAGCTATCCACATGATCACGACGTGCCGCCGAATGATGGCCCCTTAGGGGGCTTCCATAGGCACGTCCACGTTGAGGCCCTGCTATCCGGGGCCTCTCGTCGTGTCCGGGGCCCCGCTTTCCGGAGGCATCCGATGTACGTCACGACCACCATCCCCTACGTCAACGCCCGCCCGCACCTCGGGCACGCGCTGGAGCTCGTCCAGGCCGACGTGCTGGCCAGGCACCACAGGCGGCGCGGCGAGCCCGTGCGGTTCCAGACCGGCACCGACGACAACTCGCTGAAGAACGTGCTGGCCGCCGAGGCGGAAGGCGTGCCGGTGCGCGAGCTGGTCGATCGCAACGCCGCCGCGTTCGAGGCGCTGCGCGGGCCGCTCGACGTGTCGTTCGACTCCTTCATCAGGACCAGCGCGCACCCCGCGCACCGCGCGGGCGTCGAGGAGATCTGGCGGGCCACCGAGCACGACCTCTACCGGCGGCACTACGAGGGGCTCTACTGCGTGGGCTGCGAGCAGTTCTACCAGGAGGGCCCCTGTCCCGACGGGCACGCAGAGCCACTGCAGAAGGTGTCGGAACAGAACTGGTTCTTCCGGCTCTCCCGCTACCAGGACGCGCTGCTCGACCTCATCACCAGCGGCCGGCTGCGCATCGAGCCCGCAGCCCGGCGCAACGAGGTGCTCGCGTTCGTCTCGGCGGGGCTGGCCGACATCAGCGTCTCCCGCTCGGCCGCCCGCGCCCGCGGCTGGGGCATCCCCGTGCCCGGCGACCCCGGCCAGGTCATCTACGTCTGGTGGGACGCCCTCGCCAACTACGTGACGGCGCTGGACGAGCCCGGCGCGTACGAGCGGTGGTGGGTGCACGAGAAGGACAAGGTGCACATCGTGGGCAAAGGCGTGATCCGCTTCCACGCGGTCTACTGGCCGGCCATGCTGCTGTCGGCGGGGCGGCCGCTGCCCACCGCCATCTTCGTGCACGACTACATCACGGCCGGCGGCCGGAAGATCAGCAAATCGGCGGGCAACGGGGCCGATCCGGTGGCGCTGGTGGAGGCGTACGGGACCGACGCCGTGCGCTGGTGGCTGCTGCGCGAGGTGCCGCGCGTCGGCGACGCGGACTTCACCGAGGAACGGCTGCGCGCCAGAGCGGACGAGGACCTCGCCAACGGCCTCGGCAACCTGGTCAGCAGGGTCGCGACCATGGTGCACCGCTTCCTCGACGGCCACGTGCCGCCGCAGGACGAGCCGCTGGTCGAGGTCTCGGTCGACGAGGCGCTCGCCGACTTCGACTTCCGCAGGGCGGCCCTTGAGGTGTGGCGCATCGTCGAGGAGGCCAACCGGTACGTCGAGAGCGCCCGCCCCTGGGCGCAGCCGCGCGCCGCGCAGGAGGTGTCGCTGGGCCGGCTGGTCGGCGCGTGCCGGGAGCTGGCCGTGCAGCTCGAGCCGTTCCTGCCGACGGCGGCGCGGCGGGTGGCGGCGGCGGTCGGCGGCGACCGGCTGGCCAAGCCGCGCCCGCTGTTCCCGCGCCGAGGGGTTTGACGATCTTCATCGCCGGGCTTACGTTGGCGGCCGGCCGACCAACCGGTATGGAGGTGCTCCGTGCCCACCGTCGAGACGCTTCGCGGCCCCGTCGACGTCGATTCACTCGGACAGACCCTGATGCACGAGCACGTGTTCGTGCTCGCCGCAGAACACGTGGACAACTACGGCAAGGGAGCGTGGTGGGACGAGGAGGCCCGGGTGGCGGACGCGGTCGCCAAGCTGCGCGCGCTGGCGGCCAAAGGCGTGCGCACGCTCGCCGACCCGACCGTGTGGGGCCTCGGCAGGAACATCCCGCGCGTCAAGCGCGTCGCCGATCAGGTGCCGGAGCTCAACATCATCGCCGCCACGGGCCTCTACTTCTACGACGAGGTGCCGCACCAGTACGAGCACCGTGGACCCGGCCTGCTCATCGACTGCCCCGACCCCATGATCGACGACTTCGTGCGCGACCTCACCGAGGGCATCGCCGGCACCGGGGTGAAGGCGGCCTTCCTCAAGTGCGTGGTCGAGGCCAAGGGGCTCACGCCCGGCGTCGAGCGCATCTGCCGGGCCGTGGCACAGGCGCACCTGCGTACGGGGGCGCCGATCACCGTGCACACCAACGCGGGCGCCCGCAGCGGGCTGCTCGCGCTCGACCTGTTCGCCAAGGAGGGCGTGGACCTGAGCAAGGTGGTCGTCGGGCACGCCGGCGACAGCAACGACCTCGACTACCTCATGCGCCTGGCCGACACCGGCGCCACCCTCGGGATCGACCGCTTCGGCCTCGACCTGTACAACCCGACCGCGCAACGCGTGGCCACGATCGCGGCGCTCGCCGCCCGCGGCTACGCCGACCGCATGGTCCTCAGCCACGACACGGCCTGCTTCATGGACTATTTCGGCGGCTCATGGGAAGAGACCCGCGACGCGGTGGCGCCGAACTGGCGCTACGATCACATTCACGACGATGTCTTGGCCGCACTGCGGGACTCTGGTGTGACCGACGACCAGATTGAGCAGATGCTGGTGTTCAACCCGAAGCGCTACTTCTCATAGAGTGGTTGGATCGGGAGAGCGACGCGGGTAGGTGGAACTGGGTGACTTCGGAGCAGGCCTTGTCGATAAGCCTCGGACTCCAAGGACCCTGCGTCATCGCGCGGTTGACAGGGGACTTCGACTTCGGTTCTGCCGCCGAGGTCCGCGACCGCGTGACCAAGGCCCTCGATCTCACCCAGCCGCCGCTGCTCGTCATCGACATGCAGGCCGTGAGCGTCTGTGACTCCTCCGGCCTGTCGGTGCTGGTCTACCTGCACAAAGCCGTCACCGCCTCCGGCGGGCGGCTGCTGCTGTCGGGGCTCAACGGCCGGTGCAAGCACCTGTTCGCCATCACGGCGCTGGACAAGTTCTTCGACATCCGCAGCACGGCCGAGCTGGCCATCGCCGAGCTCAGCGAAGCGGCGGACTCGCCGCCGTTCACGGACTGACCCCTGCCGGGCCCTGAGGGCTCAGGCCGGGCGGCCGGTCGAGCGGTTCTGAAGGTCCCGCAGAGCGGCGTTCTCAGGTGCGCGCAGTGCGGCTTCTCCAGGTGCGCACAGTGCGGCGTTTCGAGGTTCGCGCCGAGCGGCGGGCAGGCCCAGAGTCGCATCGAGGAAGCCGCGCATCCGGGCCTGACGCCTCAGGCGTCTTTCAGGGACTCGCCCGTTTTTCAGGTGGTGACGAGGAGCGCCACGCCGATCAGCACCACGACCGGGACAAGCCACATCACGACCTCGACGGCGAATTCCTTCATCATCGAGCAGGTCTCCATTCAGGTGAGGGCACGCGAAACGTCACTGCGCAGCATAGCCGTCCCCGGCCGCTGCCCGGTCACAGGGGCGTCCGCGTGCCCCTTCGATCGAACCCTGAGCTCAGACGGTGACCGCGCCGTCGGAGGCCGGGCGGACCGAGCTCAGACGGTGACCGCGCCGTCGGAGGCCGAGTGGACCGTGGCGACGTACTTCGCGAGCACGCCGCGCTCGACCTCACGCTCGGGACGTCGCCACTCGGCGCGGCGGCGGGCCAGCTCGTCCTCGGGCACCAGCAGGTCGAGCGTGCCGGCCGCGCTGTCGATCACCACCGTGTCGCCGTCGCGCACCAGCGCGATGGGCCCGCCGTGGTACGCCTCCGGCGCCACGTGCCCGATCACCAGGCCGTGCGAGACGCCGCTGAAGCGGCCGTCGGTCACCAGCGCCACGGAGTTGCCGAGCCCCCGGCCGACCAGCGGCCCGGTGATCGACAGCATCTCGCGCATGCCCGGGCCGCCAGCCGGGCCCTCGTACCTGACCACGATGACGTCGCCAGGCACGATGCGGCCCTCCTGGATGGCGACGTAGCAGTCGTTCTCCGAGTCGAACACCTTGGCCGGGCCCTCGTGCCGGAAGTCGTCCTTGCCGCCCAGCTTGAGCACGGCCCCGTCCGGCGCGAGCGAGCCGCGCAGGATGGCCAGCGCGCCGCGCTTCTTGAACGGCTTGTCCGCGCTCGCCACCACCTGCTGGCCCGGCGTCTCCTCGGCGGATGCCGCCACCTCGGCCAGCGTGCGGCCGTCCACCAGCGTGACGTTCTCGCGCAGCAGCCCGGCCTCCAGCAGCCGGCGCACCACCAGCGACGTGCCGCCCGCCCGCCACAGGTCGAGCGCCGTGTGGTCGCCGCCGCTCGGCTTGAGCCCGGTGATGATCGGCACCTCGCGGCAGACCTCGCCGATGCGGTCGATCTCCAGCGGCAGCCCCGCCTCGCGGGCGATGGCCAGCAGGTGCAGCACCGCGTTCGTGGAGCCGCCCATGGCCGCCACCGAGACGATCGCGTTGTGCAGCGCGTCGGCGGTGAGCACCTTCGAGGGGCGGGCGTCGCGGGCCAGCGCGTCCATGGCGATCTCGCCGATCCGGCGGGCCGCCGCGTTCTTCTCCTCCGCCACCGCCGGGATGTCGCCCACCCCGAACGGCGCGAGGCCGAGGAAGTCGGCGACCGCGCCCATGGTGTTGGCGGTGTACTGGGCGGCGCAGGTGCCCGCGCCGGGGCAGGCGTGCTTGGCCAGGTCGTCGAGCTCGGACTGGTCGAGGCGGCCCACCTCGCGCTCGCCGAGCGCCTCCCACATGTCCTGGATCGTCACATCCTTGCCCCGCCAGCGGCCCGGCATCATGCTGCCGCTGTAGAGGACCACTGACGGCACGTCCAGCCGGGCCAGCGCCATGATCGCGGCCGGCACGGTCTTGTCACAGCCCACGATGGCCACCAGCGCGTCGAACTGGTGCGCCCGGCCCATCAGCTCGATCGAGTCGGCGATCACCTCGCGGCTGATCAGCGACGTGCGCATGCCGGGGGTGTGCATGGTGAGGTTGTCGGAGACGGCGATCGTGTTGAACTCCATGGGCAGCCCGCCCGCCGCCCGCACGCCCTCGGCCACGTGGGCGGCGAGGTCGCGGTGGTTCAGGTTGCAGGGCATGGTGCCGGTCCAGGTGGAGGCGATGCCGACCACAGGGCGGCGCATCTCCTCCTCCGACAGGCCCATGGCGTACAGGTGGGAGCGGGCAGGTGCGCGATCGGGGTCGTCGGCGATGCTCAAGAGGTCTTCCTCCCAGGTACGGGTCGAGGCACCTTTATGATCCAACGTCCTGTTCGGGTGCTCTCCTCCGACCCCCTCACTGCTCGCGCATGCCCCACGGTGAGCCGTACGCGACCAGCAGATCCAGGAACGGCCGCGCGTCGAACGCCTCGGGCCCCAGCACGCCCGTGCCCTTCCAGACCCGCTCGGCCAGCAGCTCCAGGGCGATCACCGGGTTGACCGCGGTCTGCCAGACGACCGCCTGCGAGCCGTACTCGCGCATCGACCACTGGTTGTCCACCACGTGGTACAGGTACACCTCGCGGGGCCGCCCGTCCTTGACGCCCTTCACCCACGTGCCCGCGCAGGTCTTGCCGTGCATGCGATCGCCCAGCTCGGCCGGGTCGGGCAGTACGGCGGCGACCACGTCGCGGGGCGACACCTCGACCGTGCCCCGGCCGGTCCGCACCGCCACCGGCTCCGTGCGGTCCACGCCGATCGCGTGCAGCGTCTTCAGCGCGCCGATGAACTCCTCGCCCAGGCCGTACTTGAACGTCACCCGCCGCGCCGGGATCCACCGCGGCACCAGCACGACCTCCTCGTGCTCGACGTTCACGCACTCCACGGGGCCGATCCCGTCGGGGAAGTCGAAGATCTCGGGCTCGCTGAACGGCTCCGTGGTGTACCAGCCGCGGTCCTTCTCATAGATCAGCGGCGGGTTCAGGCACTCCTCGATCGTGGTCCAGATCGAGAACGAGGGCGCGAACTCGTAGCCCTCGACGGTCAGGTTGCCGCCGTCCCTGACGCCGATCTCCTCGATCTCGTCGAACAGCTCATCGGCCGCGTAACGAGCGAACACGTCGGCGAGGCCGGGCTCCACCCCCATGCCCACCAGCGCCAGCCTGCCGCGCTCGGCCCACTCCGCCGCCCTGGCGAACTGCTCGTCGCCCAGCTTGACGCCCACCTCCTCGTACGGGCGCTCCGGGTGCGGCTTGGACATCGACATGGCCATGTCGAGGTAATCGGCACCGGCGGCGAGCGCGGCGTCGAACAGGGGCAGCACGTAACGCGGGTCGGTGGCGTTGAGCAGCACGTCGCAGCGGTGCTCGGTGAGCAGCGCGGTGACGGCGCGGGTGTCGGCGGCGTCCACCCTGACCGGGGTGAACCTCCCGGCGCGGTCGCCGAGCGCGGCGACGGCGGCCTTGGCGCGGGGGAGGTCGTAGTCGGCGACCACCATGTGGTCGAAGAACGGGCGGCGGGCGGCGATCCGGGTGATGGCGGTGCCCACACCGCCGGCGCCCACGAGAAGGATACGCATGGCGATAAGTCCCCTTTTAGCAGTGTTTTGGGGGTTGTGTCGCTATCCAATGCCCGTACGCTGGACAACGTCAATGGCGTTGGCATAAGGAGCGTGACCGCGATGGCCAAGCGGGTGGTGTCCGAGAGCGCGCGACGACGGCGGCGTCCCACCAAGCAGGGGCAGGTGCTCACGCACGGGCTCATCGTCGAGACCGCGCTGCGCATGCTGCGCGAGCACGGCGCCGCCGGGCTCACCGCGCGCCGCCTCGGGCTGGCGCTCGGCGCTGACGCGAGCACCATCTACCGGTACTTCCGTGGCATGGACGACCTGGTGCTCGCCATCGCCGACGAGCTGTTCGGGCACGCCATGAGCGGCTTTGCGCCCACCGGCGACTGGCGGGCCGACCTGCGCGAGCTGGGCCTGCGCATCCACCACTCGTACCTGGCGCACCCCCAGGCGGCGCTGCTGACCGCGAGCCGGGTGACCGGGCGGCCCAACGAGGTGGCGGGTGACGAGATGATCCTCGGGATCCTGCGGAACGGGGGCTTTCCGGATGAGGACGCTGTCCGGATTTATCACGCCTTCATCGACCAGAGCCTGGCGTTCTCCATCCTCGACGCCGCCACCCTCGCCCTGCCTCCTGCCGCCCGCGAGGCCGACGAGGAGGTCTGGCGGGAGACGTACGCGCGGCTGCCCGCCGAGACCCACCCCCACATCGCCGCCACCGCGCCGCTGCTGGTGGCGAGGATGAACGACAGCGCGTACCCGATCGCGCTCGACATGCTGCTCGCCAGCGCCGAGGCCCAGCTCGCCCGCGCATCGAGCGCTGAGCCTTAGCCCGCTTCCGGCCGCTCGCCTGCCTCTGGCCGCTTCCCCGCCTCTGGTTGCGTGCCCGCTTCCGGCGGCGTACTCGCTTCCGGCGGCGTGCTCGTGCGGCGCGGCGGGGCGGCATCGGGGTAGGGGCTCTGCATGCCGGAAGGACACCTGATCCACCGCCACGCGCGGGAGCAGCACGCCGACCTGGGCGGGCGTGTCCTGCGCGCGGCCGGGCCGCAGGGGCGCTTCGACGCCAGGCCGTACGACGGTCGCGCGCTGCGCTCGGTCGAGGCGCTGGGCAAGCACCTGCTCTACCACTTCGACGACGCGCCCGCCGTCCACGTGCACCTCGGCATGCGCGGCATCTTCCTGCGCTACGCCGACCCCGCCACCCCGCCCAAGGCGGGCACCCGGCTGCGGCTGGCCACGGACGACGTCGCGTACGACCTCATCGCTCCCTCCCTGTGCGAGCAGCTCGACCCGGACGGCGTGGACGCGCTGCGCGCCTCGCTCGGCCCCGACCCGCTGCGCGACGACGCCTCGCCGGAGGAGGCGGTGCGGCGGCTGACCGGGTTCCGCGGGCCGGTGGGGGCGGCCGTGCTCGACCAGAAGGTGTGGGCGGGCGTCGGCAACGCCTGGCGGGCCGAGCTGCTGTTCCTCATCGGCCTGCATCCGGGCGCCCGCGACGTGGACGCCGCCACGGCCGGGCGGCTGTGGGAGGCGGCGCGGTCGTACATGGTGCTGGGGCGCGATGCGGGGCAGGTGGTGAGCGATCCCGACGCGCCCGACGAGCGCTGGGTCTACAAGCGCGAGCACTGCCGCCGCTGCGGCACCTCCGTGGCGACCTGCCAGATCGCCTCCAGAACCGCCTACGTCTGCCCCGCCGACCAGCCCGCCTAGCACCGCGACCGCCCGCCGCGCCTTGTCGGCCGCGACCGCCCGCCGTGCCTTGTCGGCCGCGACCGCCCGCCGCGCCCGTGTGGCCGCCGCCCGCTCTCACATCCCTGCCGTGACCTGGCAGAACACCTGAGAGCCACGTGCCCGTCCATCGGGGACCGGCCGGTAGCCTGGACGTGATATGGCAATCACGATCAGTAACTCTTTGCTGGATATCCGGCGCATTTACCTCGAACCGGCCGCAGCCGAGCTACCGCGCGGGCAGGAGATCCTCGCCCGCTTCCCCGGAGCCGAACTGATCGAGGTCGAAAGCCATCACCGCATCCCCGAGCTGTACGGCGACGAGACCAACGTCAGCCGCTGGGTCCGCATCAAGACCGAGTCGCTCGTGCTCGGCATCAAGAAGTCGCTCACCGCCCGGCCCAACGGCCGCTCGTCCGACTTCATCGCGCCGTCCACCGCCAACGGCTGCGCGATGGCCTGCGCCTACTGCTACGTGCCGCGCCGCAAGGGCTACAGCAACCCCATCACCGTCTTCGCCAACATCGACAAGATCCTCGGCTACCTCGAACGCCACGCCGGGCGGCAGGGCGTCAAACCCGAGCCCGACCAGGTCGATCCGCGCGACTGGGTCTACGACATCGGCGAGAACTCCGACTGCTCGGTCGACGCCACGATCTCCGAGAACGTACGCGACCTGGTGGATCTGTTCGGCCGCCTCCCCAACGCCAAGGCCAGCTTCGCCACCAAGTACGTCAACCGCGACCTGCTCGATTGGGACCCGCGCGGCGGTACCAGGATCCGCTTCAGCCTCATGCCGATGGCCGACTCCAAGCTGCTCGACATCCGCACCTCGCCGGTCGCCGCCAGAATGGAGGCCATCAACGACTTCGTGGCCGCCGGTTACGAGGTGCACGTCAACTTCAGCCCCGTCGTCGTACGCGACGGATGGCTCGACGACTGGGCCGAACTGCTCGCCCAGCTCGACGACGCCCTCAGCCCCGAGGCCCGCGCGCAGCTCGCCGCCGAGGTGATCTTCCTGACCCACAACGACCGGCTGCACGAGGTCAACCTCGGCTGGCACCCCAAGGCGGAAGAGGTGCTGTGGCGGCCGGAGCTGCAGCAGGCCAAGCGGTCGCAGACCGGCGGCTGGAACGTCCGCTACCGCACCGGCCACAAGGGCCGCTACGTCGCCGCACTCACCGACCTCATCGGCACCCGCCTGCCGTACTGCCGCATCCGCTACGCCTTCTAGGACCGCCTCGCTCACCCGCCGTACGGCGGACAGACCGCTTGAACGGCACCGACGAAGCGGATGGCGCGGCCCGGATGAACAGCCCGAAGTGGCGGATCCGGGAGCGGTGGGTGGCCGATCAGCGGTCCTTGGCGGCCATCGACAGGCGCTTGTTGAGCGAGGCCAGCGAGTCGTCCGCCATAAGGCCGGGCAGGCGCGGCGCATCGCGGTCGATCTGCCGCAACACGTCAGGATGGCCGCCCTGACGCATCGTCCAGGCCCGCACCACCTCGGGCATCGCCTCGATCGCCGCCTCCGACAGGATGGCCTCCCGTGGCAGCCACTGCGTCAGGAACTGCGACACCCGCGCCGGGCTCCACCACAGCGTCCGCTCGCCCACGAACTCCATCAGCACGTCGAACGCCTCGCGCACCCCAGGCCCCGACACGTCCAGCCCCTCAAGCCGAGCCTCAGCGGATGGCTCCTGTTGCGAGCCCGCCGGACCGGTGTCGTGAGAGGTCCGGGCCAGTACGGTACGAGCCCGGGTGATCGCGAACGGCCGAACCCCCGGCAAGGTGTCGGCGACCCGAGCCCCCATAACGCGGTCGGTCAGCTCGAACGCGTCAAGGACACGCTTCGCCACGCTCTCGGGAGGCGTCGGCCGCAGATCCAGCTCGTCGAGGAACTTCGCCTCCTCCACCAGCGCGTCCACCGCCAGGCCGCCGCTCGGCTGGTCGATGCCGACGACGAGGATGTGCGGCTCCTTGCCGTTCTCGTACCGGAACGACAGCACCGCCAGGACCTGCTCGCCGTAGGGGTCGGCCTTGCCGTACCAGCCGCCGTCGCAGCGTACCCGCCCCATCCGCCGCACCCACCCGGCCAGGCTGTCCAGCACGCCGTCCCCGGCTGCTGCGTACACGCTCCCCGCAGCCCGGGCGCCCTCGGCTCCTCCGTCCGCCTCCGCCGGCCGCTCGTCCGCACTCCCCGGCGCAGCCTCGTCGTGCCCGCCGCCTGCCGCGCCCGTGCCCTCGGCCGTCTCACCCGGAGCGGCCGGACCTTCGGTTGCGCCTTCGGAAGGGGGCGAGTCCTCGGATGCGCCGCCTGACAGGGACGCGGCTCCGCCCTCGTCACCGACGACCGAGCCAGGAGCGGAATGCTCACCCGGACCAGAGGCGGAATCTGCACCCGGGGCAAGGGCGGAACCTTCACCCGGCGCAGGGGCGGGTGTCTCACCGGGTGTTTCACCGGCGGCAGGGGCGGGTGTTTCACCGGGGGCAGGGAGGGGTGTCTCACCGGGGGCAGGGGCGGGCGTCACACCGGGCGCAGTAGCGGGGCGGTTGACCGCGGCGAGGGCGGCCAAAGCGAGCCGGGCCTCCATCCCGCCGTCCTCAGTGGCCCGCCGCAGGAACTCCTCCACCTGGCCCGAGCCCTCGAGCTCGGCCGTGAGCCTGGCCGCCCAGAGCTCGGTCCGCAGCGGTGAACGCCACCTGAGCAGGTCGCGAGCCTGGGTGATCGCCGTGTCGAACGCAGAGGTGCTCACCCTTGCACCGTATCGCCCCAGCCCCGGCCCCCTGCCCCACCGGCTCCTGGACGTGAGGGACGGTGCCGGAGCCTCGCACGGCTCTGCCGGGCCGCAGTGTCGTGTGGGGGGGCAAGGCGAATCCCGCGTCAGCGGCACCGGGGAGGGGGAGGAGCCTTCAAGGCCATCGGCTCTTCGCAGGCGTGGGCCGTGCTGGTTCCCCGGCCAGGTGGTGGGGCGGGCCGGTGGTGGAGGTCCCGTGTCGGCGCGGCCCTCGGCCGGTGCGGTTTTTCGTGGGGTTGGTGGTGTGTGGTTTCGGGCTGGTGGAGGTCCCGTGTCGGCGCGGCCCTCGGCCGGTGCGGTTTTTCGTGGGGTTGGTGGTGTGTGGTTTCGGGCTGGTGGTGGTGCGGGTCGGTGGTGGAGGTCCCGTGTCGGCGGCGCCCCGGTTGGGGCGGTCTCTCCATGGGGTTGGTCGTGTGCGGTTCCGGCCCGTCGGGGGCGGGCCGGAACCGGGGACCGGTTTTCAGCGGAGGTCGCCGCCGAGGCCGGCCTTTCTGAGGGCCTCGGCCATGGCGCCCGTCGGGGCGGGGCGGTCCTGGCGGCGGCCTCCGCCGCGGCCACCCTCGCGGCCGCGCTGGCCGCCTCCGCCGCGCCCGTCTCGGCCGCCGTCACCACGGCCGCCGCGCCCGCCATCCCGGGCCCCGTCACGGCCCCCGTCGGCGCGGCCCGCCCCACGGCCCGCACCGCGGCGGGAGCCCTCGGCGCCCTGCTCCGTCGTGATGTCGTCGTCCAGGCGCAGCGTCAGCGAGATCCGCTTGCGCGGGATGTCGACGCCGAGGACCTTGACGCGGACGATGTCGCCGGGCTTGACCACGTCACGCGGGTCGGAGACGAACGTGCGCGACATGGCCGACACGTGGACGAGGCCGTCCTGGTGGACGCCGATGTCGACGAACGCCCCGAACGCCGCCACGTTGGTGACCACGCCCTCCAAGATCATGCCGGGCGACAGGTCGGACAGCTTTTCGACGCCCTCCTTGAAAGTGGCGGTCTTGAACGCGGGCCGCGGGTCACGGCCGGGCTTCTCCAGCTCGCGCAGGATGTCGGTGACGGTCGGCAGGCCGAAGGTGTCGTCGGTGAAGTCGCGCGGGTCGAGGGAGCGCAGCACCGCCGTGTTGCCGATCAAGGACTTCAGGTCGGTCTTGGCGGTGGTCAGGATGCGGCGCACGACCGGGTAGGACTCGGGGTGCACGGCGGAGACGTCGAGCGGGTCGTCGCCGCCCCTGATGCGCAGGAAGCCCGCGCACTGCTCGAACGCCTTGGGGCCCAGCCTGGGCACGTTTTTGAGCGCGGCGCGCGTGCGGAACGGGCCGTTGGCGTCGCGGTGGCGGACGATGCTCTCGGCCAGCGTGGCGCCGATGCCGGACACGCGGGTGAGCAGCGGGGCCGAGGCGGTGTTGACGTCGACGCCGACCGCGTTGACGCAGTCTTCGACGACGGCGTCGAGCGTGCGCGACAGCTTGGACTCGGCGAGGTCGTGCTGGTATTGGCCGACGCCGATGGACTTGGGGTCGATCTTGACCAGCTCGGCCAGCGGGTCCTGCAGCCGCCGGGCGATGGAGACGGCGCCGCGCAGCGACACGTCGAGGTCGGGCAGCTCCTGCGAGGCGTAGGGGGAGGCGGAGTAGACGGACGCCCCGGCCTCGGAGACGACGACCTTGGTGAGCGACGGCATGTGCTTGACCAGCTCGCCGGCGAGCTTGTCGGTCTCGCGGGAGGCGGTGCCGTTGCCGATGGCGATCAGCTCGACCTTGTGGCGCTGGGCCAGCGCGCCGAGCACGGCGAGCGACTCGTCCCACTGCCGCTTGGGCTCGTGGGGGTAGATGGTGGCGGTGTCGACGACCTTGCCGGTGCCGTCGACGACGGCGACCTTGACGCCTGTGCGCAGACCCGGGTCGAGGCCCATGGTCGGCCGCGCGCCCGCCGGTGCGGCGAGCAGCAGGTCGCGCAGGTTGGCGGCGAAGACCCGCACCGCCTCGTCCTCCGCCGCCTGCCACAGCCGCATGCGCAGGTCGATGCCGAGGTGGACGAGGATGCGGGTGCGCCAGGCCCAGCGCACGGTCTCATTCAGCCACTTGTCGGCCGGCCTGCCCTGGTCGGAGATGCCGAACCGGGCGGCGATGCGCATCTCGTAGTCGGGGCTGTCGTCGGGCTCGAGCGTGACGGAGAGGATCTCCTCCTTCTCGCCCCTGAACAGGGCGAGGATGCGGTGGGAGGGCAGCTTGGTGAACGGCTCGCCGAAGTCGAAATAGTCGGCGAACTTGGCCCCCGCCTCCTCCTTGCCCTCGCGCACCTTCGACACCAGCCGGCCGCGCTGCCAGAGCTGCTCGCGCAGGCCGCCGATGAGGTCGGCGTCTTCGGCGAAGCGCTCGATGAGGATGGCCCGCGCGCCTTCGAGTGCCGCCGAGGCGTCGGCGACGCCCTCGGTGACGAAACTCTCGGCGGTGGCGACCGGGTCGAGCGTGGGGTCGGCGAGCAGCTGGTCGGCCAGCGGCTCCAGGCCCAGCTCGCGGGCGATCTGCGCCTTGGTGCGCCGCTTGGGCTTGTAGGGCAGGTAGATGTCCTCGAGCCTGGCCTTGGTCTCCGCGGCCATGATCTGGGCGCGCAGCTCGTCGTCGAGCTTGCCCTGGGACTCGATGGACTCCAGGATCGCCGTCCTGCGTTCCTCCAGCTCCCGCAGGTAGCGCAGCCGCTCTTCCAGCGTGCGCAGCTGAGCGTCGTCGAGAGCGCCGGTGGCCTCTTTGCGGTATCGCGCGATGAACGGCACGGTCGCACCGCCGTCGAGCAACTCGACGGCCGCCTGCACCTGGCCTTCGCGCACGCCGAGCTCGGCGGCGATCCGCTGGTGAATAGAGAGCACTTGCCTGCCTTTCGATGGTCCCGCCGGTCAATTGTGCAGGACGACGCCGTCCTTCATGACCAGAGTGCGCGCAGGGTGAACGACGACCGCCTCCGCCGCGCCGCCGCACGGCACCACGACCAGGCCGGCCGACTCTCCGGTGGTCGTCCGGCGGGGGTGCCGGGGGAGCCCGCCGCGGTGCAGGACGAGGGTCATGCCCAGCACCCTAAAGGCCGGGACCGACGATTTCCCGGCGTCCGCCGGGGTCGCGAGGTCCGGTGCTCAGCGGCGGGTCAGATCTCGTTCACGTGGTCGATGTTGGCGCGGTCGGCCGGGTCGTCGCTCGGCCGCCCCTCGAACCAGGCGTCCAGGATCTCGTCCAGCACCACCTCCGAGGTCAGCCGCAGGCTCAGCGCGAGCACGTTGGCGTCGTTCCACTTGCGCGCCCCGTCGGCGGTGTACGCGTCCACGCACAGCGCGGCGCGCACCCCGGGCACCTTGTTGGCCGCGATCGACGCGCCCGTGCCCGTCCAGCAGCACACCACGCCCTGCTCGGCGCGGCCCTCCGCGACGTCGCGGGCGGTCAGCTCGCAGGCCCACGCCCAGTCGTCGCGCTCGCCGTCGTTGAGCGCCCCGTGGGTGACGACGTCGTGCCCGCGCTTGCGCAGCTCCGTCACGACCCGTTCGGCCACGCCGTCCTTGCTGTCGGCGGCCACCGATATCCGCATGCGACCTCCTCTCCTCGCCTCCCACACTTACCAACGGAAACGGTCCCGAGTGAACGTTTTCACCCGCGCGAAACGCGCTGGACTGGCGAAATATGCGCCCATGTGGTTGGTTGAGTCGCCAATGAGGATTGATGCGAATGACATCCAGGCGCTCGCCCGTGGCTGTGCCGTGCTCGGCACCGGCGGCGGGGGAGACGTCCGTACGGGATCGCTGGCGGCGGTGAGGGCCATCCGCGAGTACGGGCCGGTCCCGCTGGTGAAACTGGGCGACCTGCCCGACGACGCCCTCGTGGTGCCGCTGTCCGGCATCGGCGCCCCGACCGTGAGCCACGAGATGATCCACGGCGAGGACGAGCCGAAGCGCATCGCCGAGGAGGTGGAGCGGATCTTCGGCCGCCCGCCGAGCGCGATCATGTCGTCGGAGATCGGCGGCGCGAACGGCGTCGCGCCGGTCGCCTGGGCCGCGCAGCTCGGCGTGCCGCTGCTCGACGCCGACGGCATGGGACGGGCCTTCCCCGAGGTCCAGATGGTCTCGATGTACGTGGCCGGGCTTCCCGCCGATCTGGTGATCATGTCGGACGTCGCGGGCAACGTCGTCACCATCCGCCCGCTCGACGGCCTGTGGTCGGAGCGCATCGCGCGCGCCGTCTGCGTGGCCGTGGGCTCGCACGCGCTGATGGCCGACTACGTGCTGACCGCCGCCACGGCCAGGGGCGCGGTCATCGAGGGCTCGGTGACCAGGGCCTTGGAGGTCGGCAGGGCCACGCAGGGCGCCGCCGACCCGCTGGAGGCGCTGCGCGAGAGCCTGGGCGCGGTCCGGCTGATCACCGGCAAGCTGACCGACGTGGAGCGGCGCACGACGGGCGGGTTCGTACGCGGCACCGCCACGATCGAGGGCACCGGCGACGACCGCGGCCGCCGCCTGAGCGTGGAGCTGCAGAACGAGAACCTGGTCGCGATCGAGGAGGGCCGGGTGCGCGCCATGGTGCCTGACCTCATCACGGTCGTGGACACCGAGACGGCCGCCGCGATCCAGACCGAGGCCCTCAGGTACGGCCAGCGCGTGACCGTGCTCGCCTGGCCCTGCGATCCCCTCTGGCGTACGGGCAAGGGCCTGGAGACGGCGGGACCGCGCGCCTTCGGATACGACCTGGACTACGTCCCCGTGGAGGAGCTGATGGCGCGTGGCTGACCTGCGCATCGGGATCGACGTCGGCGGCACCAACACCGACGCCGTGGTGCTTGACGCGGGCGGCCGGGTGATCGCCAAGGCCAAGCGGCCGACCACGCCGGAGGTGACCGGCGGCCTGCGCGCCGCGCTGGACGCCGTGCTCGCCCAGGTCGAGGACCGTTCCCAGGTGACCCGCGTCATGCTGGGCACCACGCACGCCACGAACGCGATCCTGGAGCGGCGCGGGCTCGGCAGGGTCGCGGTGCTGCGGCTGGGCGCGCCGGCCACCACGGCGGTGCCGCCGCTGTCCGACTGGCCGGACGACCTGCGCACAACCGTCTCGGCCGGCGAGGCGATCGTGCCCGGCGGCCATTACGTGGACGGCCGCGAGATCGGCCCACTCGACCTGGACGCGGTGCGCCGCTTCCTGGACGGTGCGGAGGCCGACGCCGTGGCGGTCACCGGCGTCTTCAGCCCCGCCGACGACGGGCACGAGCGGCGGGTGGCGGAGCTGGTCGCCGCCGAGTACGGCCTGCCGGTGTCGGTCAGCCACGAGATCGGCTCGCTCGGCCTGCTCGAACGCGAGAACGCGACCGTGCTGAACGCCGCGCTGTACGGCGTCGCCGCCCACGTCACCGACGCCCTGACCACGGCTCTCGCCGAGCGCGGGCTGAGCGCACGGCCCTACCTGGCGCAGAACGACGGCACGCTGATGACCCTGGAGCACGCCGCCCGCCTGCCGGTCTCCACGATCGGCTCGGGCCCGGCGAACTCGCTGCGCGGTGCGGCGTACCTGTCGGGGGTGCAGGACGCGATCGTGGTGGACGTCGGCGGCACCTCGACCGACCTGGGCGTGCTGGCCGGCGGGTTCCCGAGGGAGTCGGCGGCGGCCACGGAGATCGGCGGCGTGCTCACCAACTTCCGCATGCCGGACATCCTGGCCATCGCGCTCGGCGGCGGCACCGTGGTGCGCCCCGGCGGCGTCGGCCCCGGCTCGGTCGGCTACCGGATCGCCACGGAGGCGCTGGTGTTCGGCGGGACGACCGCGACGATGACGGACGCCGCCGTCGCGGCCGGCCGGGTGCCTCCAGGCGGCGAGGACTGGCCGCAGCGCCTGCCAAGCGCTCACGAGAGCACGATGCTCCGCGACGCGGTCACGAAAGCGGACGAGATGGTCGCCGACGCCGTGGACAGGATGACGCTCGGCCGTACCGACCGCCCCCTGGTCGCGGTGGGCGGCGGGGCGTTCCTGCTGCCTCAGGAGGTTCCCGGGGCGAGCCGGGTGATCAGGCCCGAGCACGCCGAGGTGGCCAACGCGGTGGGGGCGGCCATCGCGCTCGCGAGCGGCAGAGTCGATACGATCTTGCCTGCGGGAGAAAGCCGGGCACAGGCCATCGAAAGCGCTAAAGAGGAAGCGCAGGCGCGGGCCGTGGCGGCAGGGGCCGACCCCTCCACGGTGGAGATCGTGGACCTCCTGGAGGTGCCGCTGAGCTATCTCTCCGAGCCCGCCGTGCGGGTGCACGTCAAAGCAGCCGGACCCCTCGCCCGGTGACATAGCGAAAGGATCCCCCCATGCGCTGGCACAAGCGACTGTTCGTCGCCGGGGTGGCCGGTGTCCTGGCTCTGACCGCGTCGGCGTGCGCGGGCGGCCAGGTGCGCGGCGCCGGCGGCACGCCCCAGCCCCGCGCGAGCACCGGCGCCCCGGCCGGCGGGCAGGTCAACGACAGCACGTTCGTCTACGCCCCCAACCACGACGTGGTCACCGACTGGGACCCGGCGACCTCGTACTCCAACGAGATCATCGCGCTGTCCAACATCTACGAGGGCCTGACCAGGTACGACTCGAAGACCAAGCAGGCAAGGCCGCTGCTCGCCACCTCATGGGAGTCGTCGGACGGCGGCAAGAAGTGGACGTTCACGCTGCGGCAGGGCGTCAAGTTCCACTCGGGCGCCACGATGGACTCCGAGGCCGTCAAGAAGGCCGTCCAGCGCAACATCGACAAAAAGGGCGGCGCGGCCTACATCTGGGACCCGGTCAAGAAGATCGAGACGCCCGACCCGAACACCGTCGAGTTCATCCTCAAGTACCCCGCCCCGCTCGACCTCGTCGCCGCCTCCGGCTACGCCGCCTGGATCTACGACGTGGACGCGGTGGACACCGACGGCAAGAAGACCGCCGGCACCGGCCCGTACACGGTCGACTCCTGGCAGAAGGGCAAGGAGAACGAGCTCACGCTCAAGGCGTTCGAGGACTACTGGGGCGGCTGGAAGCCCGAGCAGTACAAGAAGGTGACCTTCCGCGTCACGCCCGAGGTCACCACCGCCTGGCAGCTGCTGCAGCGCGGCGAGGTGAACTTCGTCGACCGGCTCAACCCGCAGCTGTTCGACCAGGCGCGCGAGACGCGGGGCGTGCAGGTGTCGGAGGCCCAGTCGTTCCAGAACCTGCTGGTGCTGTTCAACACCGCGGAGGGCCCGCTGAAGGACGTCAGGATCCGCCAGGCGCTGCAGCTCGCCATCGACTACGACGGCCTCGTGGCGGCGCTGGAGGGCTCCGGGCACCGGGCGAGCGGCCTGGTGCCGCCCGGCCTGCTCGGCCACGCCGAGAACATGCAGCCCAAGCAGGACCTCGCCAAGGCGCAGCAGCTGCTGACGGAGGCCGGGTACGGCCCCGACAACCCCGAGCTCAAGCTCACCCTGACCTACGGCATCGGCGACGACGACCAGAAGCTGCTGGTCACGCTGCTCAGCTCGGCGCTGAAGAACCTCAACGTGACGCTCCAGGCCAAGCCCATGAACTGGAGCGCGCAGTGGGACCTCGGCAAGAAGCGCGGCCAGGACATCTTCGTCATGTACTGGTATCCGGACTATCCGGACGCCTACTCGTGGTTCCTCAACGTGTTCAGGAGCAACGACAAGCCGCAGTTCAACCTGTCGTACCTGAAGAACGACGAGATCGACGGGCTCATCGACAAGCTGCCCGAGCTGACCGCCACCGACAAGTCGGCCGCCATGGACACCTACGAGGAGCTGCAGCGGAGGATCATCCAGGAGGAGGCGGCGGTGGCCGTGCCGTACGTGCAGACGTACCAGCGGGCGCTCACCTCCGACGTGCAGGGATACGTCGACAATCCCGCCTATCCGAACGTGGTCTTCTTCTACGACCTCAAGCGCTAGGCCATGCTCCGCTACCTGACCCGCCGGCTCGGCCAGGCACTCCTGGTCGTGGCCGGCGTGGTCGTGCTCACGTTCGCCGTGATGCGGATGGTGCCCGGCGATCCCGCGGTCGCGTTCGCCGGGCCGAAGGCGACGCCCGAGCAGCTCGCGGAGGCCCGTGAGCGGTTCGGGCTCGACGACCCGCTGCCGGTGCAGCTGCTGAACTACGCGCGTGACCTGCTGAGCGGCGACTGGGGGACCAGCCTGCGCACCAGGCAGCCGGTGCTCGACGACCTCTATCTCGCCTTCCCCGCCTCGCTTGAGCTGGTGGGCGCGGCGCTGCTGCTGGCCGTCGCGGCCGGCATCCCGCTCGGCGTGCTCGCCGCCCGCTACAAGCGCAAGCCGCCGGACGTCGGGGTACGCCTGGGCAGCATGCTGGCGGTCTCCGTCCCGGTCTTCTGGCTGGCGCTGGCCCTGCAGACGGTCTTCGGCAGCCACCTCGGCTGGTTCCCCGTCGCCGGCGAGTACGACACCTCGCTCGACACCACGAGCCCGCTCACGCTCTGGACGAACATCACGGCCGTGGACGCCCTCATCACCGGCAACTGGCCGATGCTCACCAGCACGCTCCATCACCTCGTGCTGCCCGCGCTGGTCGTGGCCGCCTACCCGGCGGGCGTCATCGCCCAGATGACCAGGGCCGCGCTCATCGAGGAGTCGGGGCAGGACCACGCCAGGCTGGAGCGGGCGCTCGGGTTCGGCGAGACGTCCATACTGACCAAGTTCGCCCTGCGGCCGGCGCTCAACCCGGTGCTGTCGCTGATCGCGCTCGTCTTCGCGTACGCGATCGTCAACGGCTTCCTCGTCGAGGCCGTCTTCAACTGGCCGGGTCTGGGCCGCTACGCCGCCGAGTCGATCAGGTCGCTGGACACCCCGGCCATCGCGGGCGTCACCCTCCTCGTCGCCCTGGTCTACGTCCTGGCCAACCTGGTCGTGGACATCCTGCAGGGCTTCGTCGACCCCAGAACGAGGACCCGATGAGCACCACGGAACCGGAGCGCGTCCAGGACACGCAGCCGCTGCGTCGCACGCTGCCGCGCATCCCCGACCGCTTCGCCGCGTTCGGCGCCGTGCTCATCGTGCTCATCGTGCTGGCCGCGGTGCTCGCGCCGTGGCTGGCGCCGTACCCGGTGGACGAGACGCGCCCGACGGAGAGCCTGCTCGAGCCGAGCGCCGCGCACTGGTTCGGCACCGACCAGGTCGGCCGCGACGTGCTCACCAGGATCCTGTACGGCGGCCGCACCTCGCTGTTCATCGCCGTGGCGGTGCTGGCCGTCTCGGCGGCGGTCGGCGTCACGCTCGGCGTGGTCGCCGGCTACGCGGGCGGCTGGATCAGGGACGTGATCATGCGGATCACGGACGTGTTCCTCGCCTTTCCCGCGCTGCTGCTCTCGCTCGCGCTGGCGGTGGTGCTCCAGCCCAGCGTGAACACCGTCATCCTGGCCATCGCGGCGACCTGGTGGCCGTGGTACACGCGCCTGTCGGCGTCCGTGGCCGCGTCGATCGCGACCAGGCCGTACGTGGACGCCGCCCGCTGCCTCGGCGTGCCCGCCCCGCTGATCGTGCTGCGCCACGTGCTGCCCAACTCGCTCACCCCGGTCCTGGTGCAGATCTCGCTGGACGCGGGCGGGGTGATCCTGACCTCGGCGGCGCTGTCGTACCTGGGGCTCGGCGCGCAGGAGCCGACCGCGGAGTGGGGACTGATGGTGCAGCAGGGCCAGGCGCTGTTCACCACCGACTGGTGGGTCGTCACCTTCCCCGGCCTGGCCATCCTGGTGACGGCGTTCGCGTTCAACGTGCTGGGCGAGGGGCTGCGCAACGCGCTCGACCCGCGGAGGGCGGTCAGGTGATCGAGGTACGCGACCTGCGGGTGAGCTACGGCGGGCGGCCGGTGGCCGCGGTGCCCGAGCTGGACGTCGCCGCCGGCGAGTGCGTGGCGATCGTGGGGGAGAGCGGGTCGGGCAAGACCACGACGCTGCTCACGCTGCTCGGCCTCACCGAGCACGCCGAGGTCTCGGGCACGGTCAGAGTGTGCGGCGTGGACGTCCTGACGGCATCTCCGCGCGAGCTGCGCGCACTGCGGGGCGCCAGGGCGGCCCTGGTCATGCAGTCGCCCCAGGCCGCGCTCAGCCCCGCCACCAGGCTCGGCACGCTGATGCGCCGCGCGCTGCGGCTGCACGGCCGCGACGACTCCGAGCAGGCCATGGCGCGGGCCGTCGAGGAGGTGCTGCTCGACCCCGCGATCCTGCGCCGCTACCCGCACGAGGTCTCCGGCGGCCAGGCGCAGCGCTTCGCCATCGCGCTGGCCATCGCCCTGGGGGCCGAGGTGATCCTGGCCGACGAGCCGACCAGCGCGCTCGACGTGACCGTGCAGGCCGAGGTGGTCGGCGTGCTGCGGCGGCTGCGCGAGGAGCGCGACCTCGCGCTGCTGCTGGTCTCCCACGACCTCGCGCTGGTCTCGACGATCGCCGACCGGGTGCTCGTCATGAAGGACGGCGCGGTGGTCGAGTCGGGGCCGGCCGCCCGGGTGCTGGCCGAGCCGTCCCATGCCTACACCCGCGAGCTGCTGGAGGCCCTCCCATGACAGGCGCTGCCGTGACAGGACCCGTGCTCAGAGCGGAGCGGGTGACGCTCGGGTACGCCCGCCGCCCGGTCGTCCACGACGTCAGCCTGGAGATCACCGAGGGCGGCGTGGGGCTGATCGGGGAGAGCGGGTCGGGCAAGACGACGCTGGCGCGCGCGTTCCTCGGCCTCCTCACCCCAATGTCCGGAAATATCTGGTACGGCGACCAAACGCTGAAAAAAGTGGACATGCGGACGTTCCGGAAGGACGTCCAGCCGGTCTTCCAGGCCGAGGCGCTCGACCCCCGCATGCGCATCGGCCGCTCGATCGCCGAAGCGCTCCCGCGCGCCGAGCGCCACCGCGTACCCGAGCTGCTCGAACAGGTCGGCCTCGCCCCCGAGCTGGCCGGCCGCCGCCCGCACCAGCTCTCCGGCGGCCAGCGCCAGCGCGTGGTGATCGCCCGCGCCCTGGCCGTCGGCCCCCGCCTGCTCATCCTCGACGAGCCCACCAGCGCGCTCGACGTCACCGTCCAGGCCAAGGTCCTCGACCTGCTGGCGTCCCTGGACACCGAGCGCCTGCTCATCACCCACAACCTGGCCGTGGTCGAGCGGCTCTGCAAGACCTCGCACGTGCTCTTCGCGGGCCGCGTGGTCGAATCGGGGCCCACCGCGGAGCTGCTGGCGAGCCCGGCACACCCGTACACCAGGGCGCTGCGCGACGCGGTGCCGAAGCTGGGGGGAGAGCCCCCGCAGGCGAGGGGGCGTACGGAGGCGGTGCCGGCGGCGACGGGCTGCCCGTTCAGGCTGCGCTGCCCGATGGCGGTGAAGGAGTGCGAGCGGGCGCCCGAGCTGAGGGATCTGGGAGGCCGCCAGGTGGCCTGTCACCGGGCCGAGGACGTCCTGGCCGCCTGAAAAGCCCGGATAGGGGGTTCAGGCGGCCGTCACAGCGCTTTCAGGCCGCTGATCACCTCGAGCAGGACCTTGGCGTCCGGCGCGGGAGGCGGCAGCTCGACCTGCACGAGCTTCTGGGCGTGCAGGTCGCCGACGAGCACCCGGACGACGCCGATCGGCAGATTCAGCTCTGCGGCGACGTCGACGAGCCGGGTGGGGGTCGTGCACTTCTGCAGAATGATCAGATGTTCGGGGTCGAGGCCGCGCGGCGGCGTCAGGCCGCCGGCGGTGATGATGATGCCCATGAGGTCGATCGCCTCGCTCGCGGGCACCGTCCGGCCCCTGGTCAGGAGGTAGGCGGGGACGATCGGTCCCGCTTCCTCGTCCAGCCAGCGCTCTTCAGTCACTTCGCACCACCCGCATCGGGCGGGCCGGCTCTGCTCGGGAGCCTCGGCCTCTGGTTCGGCCACGTGCTCTTCCGGGATCAACACGATCGCGGTGGTCCCTCCATATGGTGAACCGCGCAACGTCACGCGGATGTCATGCCTGGCGGCCAGGCGGGAGACGACGAAGAGGCCGAGCCGGTCGCTGTCGGCCAGGTCGAACTCCGGTGGGCTGGCCAGCCGCTCGTTGTACTCGGCCAGCTCCTCTGGCTCCATCCCGAACCCGCGGTCCTCCACCTCGAAGGCGAAGCCCCTGGCCGTCGCCTCGCCGCGCACCACGACCGAGGTGTGCGCGGGGGAGTAGACGGTGGCGTTCTCGATCAGTTCGGCGATGAGATGGATCATGTCCCCGACGACCGGCCCGGCCAGCCGGTGGCCGGACATCGGCTCGATGACCACGCGCTGGTAGTCCTCCACCTCGGCCGCCGCGCCGCGCGCCACGTCCAGCAGCGGCACGGGACGGCTCCAGCCGCGGCCCGGCGTGGCGCCCGACAGGATGATCAGGCCCTCGGCGTGCCGCCGCATGCGGGTGGTCAGGTGGTCCAGCTTGAACAGGTCGTCGAGCTGATCGGGGTCGGTGGCGCGGTGCTGCATGTCCGCGAGCTGGATGCGCTGGCGGTGCAGCAGCGTCTGGCTGCGCCGCGCGAGGTTGCGGAAGACGTGGCCGACGCCCTCGCTGAGCTGCGCCTGCCCGACCGCGGCCTCGACCGCTGTCTGCTGCACGGTGGAGAACGCCTGCCCCACGTCGTCGATCTCGACCGTGGTGCTGGCCACCGACAGCTCCGGCATCTCGACCTTCTCGCCCCTGCGCAGCTTCTCCACCACGTGCGGCAGCCGCTCCTGGGCCACCTCGAGCGCGGCCAGGCGCAGCGCGGCGAGCTCCCTCGACAGCCGGTTGCCCATCCGCAGCGAGAACACGATCGACACGATCACCAGCACCAGCGCGGTGCCCGCCAGCGCGAGCGCCCGCCACAGCACCTGGTCCGCGATGGGGTCGGCGCGCTTGTTGAGCGTCGTGCTGGCCCGCATCTGCGCCTCGTGGAACGCCCTGGCCAGCACCTCCGTGGTGCCGAGCCAGTTCCGCGCGGTGCCGCCCGCGATGATCTGGTCCTCCATCATCCGCATCCGCTGGTAGGCGGGCGAGGTGATGAGGGCGACCTGCGGGTCGCGCAGCTCCGGATCCAGCTCACCCAGGCTCTGGTCGAGCAGGAAACGCCGGTTGCCGGCGATCTGCGTGAACAGCCGCCGCTCGGCCGGCTCGACCGTGCCGAGCCCGATGGCCTGCTCCCTGGTCAGCAGCTCCTTGGCGTAGCCCATGTCGATGAGCACGCGCGACTGCTCGTAGATCGGGATGTCGTCGATCAGCGCGACCCGCCGGTGCAGACCGAACAGGGTGTCGATCATCGCGTTGTACGACTCCACGGTGTGCAGACGGTCGGACAGACCCGTGTCGATCTCTCCCCGGATCGCGTCGAGCCTGTCGATAGCCGTGTTCACCGCGTCCACCTGTCTGCGGATCTCTTCCGATCTGTCCTTGGAGTTGCTGGAGAGCTGCTTGAACGACTCCCGGGCGGCGTCCGTACGCGTCCGCTGCGTGGCCAGGGTGGTCTTGGTCGCGGCGTTCTTCAGGAGCTGGGCCGAGACGAGACGTTCACGCTGAATCTCGTTGATCAGTTTGTACGCGGGAAGGCGCAGGTTCGTCCAGACTGTCTTGTACTGACGCAGCTCCAAGCTCTCGGTAGCGGTGACGGCGGTGATGACCCCCCACAACACCACCATGGACGCCAGCGGCACCAACAGGAGGCCGATGATCTTCATGCGGATCGTTCGGCTACGACCCATCGCACCTCACTCCGGTCGGTCCCTTGCTGGCAACCCCGGACGGGACAAGCCCCGAGGATAGCAATACGATCACCGGAATGCCCAATTTTTCGGCACTTTCGGACACCGTGGCGCCTTCCAGGTTGATCTTGGAGTAGGTTCCTACGGTACGCCAGGCCACCAGAGGGAGATGCGTTGCGCCGTCGACTCGCAGCGGCCGTCGCACTGATGATGCTCGCGGCGTGTTCGCCGCCTCCTGAGCCGCAGCGGGCCCCATCGGGGGAGTCCCCGTTCGTCTATGTCAAGAACACCGACATCGTCACCGAGTGGGACCCGAGCCGCTCCTACAGCAACGAGATCATCGCCTTCCAGAACGTCTACGAGACGCTGACCTACTGGAACCCCGTCACCAAGAAGTCGGCGCCCCGCCTGGCGACCTCGTGGCGCTCGTCGGCCGACGGCCGCACCTGGACGTTCCAGCTGCGCTCCGGCGTCACCTTCCACACCGGCAGGACCATGGACGCCCAGGCGGTCAAGGCGTCGATCGAGCGCACGATGAAGGCCAGGACCGGCGCGAGCTACATCTGGGACGCCGTCTCCTCCATCCGGGTCGACGGGCCGCTCACCGTCACGTTCGCGCTGAAATATCCGGTGCCGCTCGACCTGGTCGCCTCCGCCGGCTACGCCGCCTACATCTACGACACCAAGGCGGCCCCCGACCTGACCAGGTGGTTCCAGCAGGGCAGGGACGCCGGGTCGGGGCCGTACACGGTCAGCCGGTGGAACAAGGGCAAGGAGGACGAGCTCACGCTCACCGCCTACGACGGCTACTGGGGCGGGTGGGAGCGGCCCCACTACAACACGATCAAGTTCCGCGTCGTGCCCGATCCCGAGCGGGCGTACCGGATGCTGCAGCGCGGCGAGGCGAGCTTCGTCGACCGGCTCGACTCCGAGCTGTTCCAGCGGGCTCAGGCCGCGCCCGGCCTGCGCACCTCCGACCGGCCCTCGTTCACCACGGCGCTCATGCTGTTCAACACCGCCCAGGGGCCGCTGAAGGACATCAGGGTGCGCAAGGCCGTGCAGAAGGCCGTCCCCTACCAGGGCCTGATCAAGGCCCTCGGCACCTCGGTCGCGCCCGCCAGCGGCGTCGTCCCTGAAGGGCTGCTCGGCCACGTGCCGAACCGGACGCCGAAGCAGGACCTGAAGACCGCCACCCGGCTGCTGCAGCAGGCCGGCGACGGTCCCGGCGGGCGGCCGCTGCGGCTGACGATGACCTACGCCGAGGGCGAGGCCGACTGGCAGGTGCTGGTCACGCGGCTGCGCAGGGCGCTGGCCCCGCTCAACATCACCCTCCGGGCGCGCAGCCTGCACTGGAACGCGCAGTGGGAGCTGGGCAAGAAACGCGGGCAGGACATCTTCGTCATGTACTGGTGGCCCGACTACGCCGACGGTTACTCCTACTTCGGGCAGGTCTTCCACAGCGCCGACCCGCCCGTGTTCAACCTGTCGTACCTCAACGACCAGCAGCTCGACGCGATGCTCGACACCGTGCCCGAGCTGACCGTGACCGACCGGCTCGCGGCGCAGCGCGTCTACGAGCGCGCCACGAACAGGGTGATCGAGCAACGGGCCGCCGCCGCCGTGCCGTGGGTGGTCAAGTCGCGCCGCGCCCTGGTCGGCGGCGTGCAGGGATACGACGAGAACCCCGCCTACCCCGACGTGGTCTTCGTCTACGACCTCAAGCCGTCGGCCTGAGCCTCCTGTGCCTCCTGCGTCTGGGCCTGCTCCACGCGTTCGCGCAGCCGCGCCCTGATCTCCTCCGGCGTGTACGCGCGGCGCCGCCGCTCGGCCCGCGCGATCACCGCCCCGGTGGCCGCGACCCCCATGATTCCGGCCAGACCCAGCCACTTCCACCAGCGCATGGTGCCTAGGCTAGCCGTGTGCTGACACTCGACGAGGCCGTCGGCGTGACGCGGACCAGCGACCTGTGGGTCTTCCGCGGGCGTTCCGTCCCCGACCGCGCCATCCAGACCGTGACCAACAGCCCGGTCAACCACGTGGGCATGGCCATCGTCATCGACGACCTGCCGCCCATGATGTGGCACGCCGAGCTGGGCAAATCGCTGCTCGACCTGTGGTCGGGCAGCCACCACCGCGGGGTGCAGCTGCACGACCTGCGCGACGCGGTCACCGTCTGGGCCGACCGCTACGGCCAGCGCGTCTGGCTGCGCCAGCTCGACCCCGAGGCCACCCCCGAGATGGAGGACGCCGCCCTGCGCACGGTCGCCAGGCTCGACGGCACCCCGTTCCCCTCCACCGCCAGGCTGGCCGCCCGCTGGGCCAGGGGCCGTCTGCCCGGCCGCGCCTGGCGCCGCCGCCGGCAGCAGGCCCTGGAGAGCGCCTACTGCGCCGAGGTGGTGGCCGTCACCTACGAGGAGATGGGGCTGCTGCCCGCCGGGCGGCGGCCCAACTGGTACGACCCCGGCAAGTTCTGGAGCGGCGACGACCTGGAGCTGTTGCTGGGCCGCCGGCTGGGCAACGAGATCACCGTGGGGGTCGAGCGCACGCGTCAGCGATGATTCGGCCGGCCGTTATGCTCGGTCGGGATGGACATCCGCGTGCTCGGCCCCGTGGAGGTGCGCGACGGCGGGGCTCCGGTGCCGGTCGAGGGGGCGCAGCAGCAGTGCGTGCTCGGCGTGCTGGCGGCGCGGCACGGCTCGCACGTGCCGGTCGGCCTGCTCATCGAGGCGCTGTGGGAGGGCGAGCCGCCCAAGACCGCGAAGACCATCGTCCAGCTCAAGGTGTCGCGGCTGCGCAAGGCGCTGGGCGACCGCATCATCACCACCAACGCCGGCTACGCGCTGGTCGCCCGCGATGACGAGGTCGACCTCGCCCGCTTCCGCAGGCTGGCCGCGCAGGGCCGCGCGGCGGGCCGGCCCGACCTCGCCGTCGCCGCCTGGGAGCGGGCGCTCAAGCTGTGGCGCGGCCGGCCGCTGCAGGGCGTCGGCACCGACTGGGTCGAGCAGCGCGTGCGCGCGCCGCTCGTACGCGAGCGCTGGGACCTCGTCGAAGAGCACGCCGCCGCGCTGATCGAGCTGGGCCGCCACCGCGAGGTGCCCGCCCTGCTGCAGGAGCTGCGCGACGAGGAGCCGCTGCGGGAGACGCCGCACGCGCTGGCCATGACCGCGCTCTGGCACGACGGCAGGCCCGCCGAGGCGCTTGAGCTGTTCCACGAGGTGCAGCGGCTGCTGGCGGGCGAGCTCGGCGTCGATCCGGGACCCCGGCTGCGCGACCTGTATCAGCGCATCGTCGAGGGCCACCGTCCCGTCGTGCCGCGCCAGCTCCCGCGCGACGTGGCCGGGTTCGTCGGCAGGCGCAAGGAGGCCGAGCGGCTGCGCGGGCTGCTGCGCGACGGCCGGGTCGCGGTGGTGACCGGTGCGGCGGGCGTCGGCAAGTCGGCGCTCGCCGTGCACGTCGGGCACCAGGTCGCCCCCGACTACCCCGACGGCCAGCTGCACGTGGACCTCGGCGGCCACGGCAGAGGCGAGCCGCTGCCGCCCGAGCGGGTGCTGCCACGCCTGCTCGGCGCGCTCGGCGTGCCCGCGCCCACCGGCGCGGCCGACCAGCTCGGCCTCTACCGCTCCACGCTCGCCACCCGCCGCGTGCTGCTCCTGCTCGACAACGCCGCCGACGCCGAGCAGGTACGCCCCCTGCTGCCCGGCGGCTCGTCCTGCGGCGTCATCGTCACCAGCCGTGACGCGCTGCGCGGCCTCGCCCTGCAGGGCGCCCAGAGCGTACGGCTCGGCACCTTCAGCCCGGAGGAGTCCCGCGACCTGCTCGCCGACCTCGTGGGCTCCGGCCCGATCGCCGCCGACCCCGAGGCCGCCGCCGAGCTGGCCGACCTGTGCGGCCACCTGCCACTCGCCCTGGCCATCGCCGGGGCCAACCTGCTCGGCAGGGCCGGGCTGCGCTCCTACATCGAGGAGCTGCACGCCGACCGCCTGAACACCCTCGCCGTCGAAGGCGACCCGCAGGCCACGGTCGCCGCCGCGTTCGCCGGCTCGTACGCGGCGCTGCCGCCCGACGCCCAGGTGCTGTTCCGGCGCTTCGGGCTGGTACCAGGCTGCGACTTCACCGCGCGCTCGGCCGCCGCGCTCGCCGGCACCGACCCGGCCACCGCCACCCGGCTGCTCGCCGGGCTCGCCTCCGCCCACCTCGTCGAGGAGCACGCGCCCGGCCGCTACCGGCTGCATGACCTCGTCGCGCTCTACGCCCGCGAGCACTGCGCCGACGGCGCCGACGACCCCGCGGGCCTGCACGCGTACTACCTGCACACCGCACGCGCCGCCGCGCGCCTGGTCGCGCCCACGATGGAGCTGTTCCCGCTGGCCGCGGACGACCCGCCGCCGTGCGCCGCCGCAGAGGAGTTCGGCGGCGTCGCCGCCGCCCGCGCCTGGTTCCTGGCCGAGCAGGACAACCTGCTCGCGGTGATCGAGCAGGCGCGCGGGCGCACGCTGTGGCGGCTGGTCGAGGTCCTGCGCGCCTTCATGTACGGTGGCCACCCCACCGGCGTGATCATCAAGCTGGCCGCCCGCGCCCTGGCCGCCGCCGAGCGCGCGGGCGACGTCGCCGGACGGGCCGGCATGCACCACACCCTGGCCAACGCCCACTACCTGCAGAACGAGCCCCGCCAGGCCGTGCACCACTACGAGGCGGCCGCCCGCCTTTACGACGAGGCCGGCTGGCAGACCGGCAGGCTCGCGGCGCTGACCAACATCGTCGCCGCCAGCGCCAGGCTCGGCGACCTGCACACCAGCATGGAGGCCCACGAGCGCGTCATCCGGCTGTGGGAGCGCCTTGAGCCGTCGCTGAAGCTCGCCGCCACGCTGGAGAACTACGCGATCAAGCTGCTGTGGGCCGGCCAGCCGCGCGAGGCGCTGGAACGCCAGCTCCGCTCGATCGCGCTGCGCCGGTCGCTGGAGGAGCCGCCCGGCTGGGAGGCGCGGGCGTACTCCGTGCTCGGCGACGTCCACCTCGCGCTGGGCGACCTCGACGCCGCCGTGCGCTTCTTCGAGCAGGCCCTGGAGCACGCCCCCGGCGCGCAGGTCTCCGGCACGCTGGCCAGCGCCGCCATGGCGCACCACCTCAAGGGAGACGCCGCGCGCGCCGCCGGACTCGCCCGCCGGGCCGTGACCGCTGCCCGCGAGCGCGGCCTGAACGGCGAGCTGGCCGAGGCCCGCGCCACGCTCGCCCGCGTGGACCGCACGCTCGGCCTGGACGAGCGCGTCGCGCTGCTCACCGAGGTACTGGCCGAATACCGCGAGCGCACCCACCCCTACCTGGAGACCCGCTCCCGCCTGTGGCTGGCCGAGGTGCTGCTCGAAGGCGGGCGGGCGGAGCAGGCCGCCGGGCACGCCCGCGAGGCACTCGACGCGGCCGTCCGGCACGGGATGCGGCGGCTCGAAGGCCAGGCGCTGACCGCGCTGGCGCGGGCCTGCCCCGAGCGGATCGGCGACGCGCGCAGGGCCGTGGAGCTGCATCGCGCGTACGGGCACCGGCTCGACGAGAGCGCCGCGTCCGACGTGCTCGGGTGACCGTGCGGCTGCGGCGCTCAAGGCTGCTTCAGGGGCCGGCGCTGCTCAGGGCTGCTTCAGGGGGCGGCGCTGCTCAGAGCCGCGGGCTGAGGAGGGCGGTGCTGCTCAGGGCTGCGGGCTGAGGAGGGCGGCGAACGTGTCGCGCAGCTCTGGGCCCGGGTCCACGCCCAGCTCGTCGGCCAGCGAGCGGCGGGTGCGGTCGTACAGCTCCAGCGCCTCGGCCTGCCGTCCCACCCGGGAGAACGCCGTCATCAGCAGCGACACCAGCCGCTCCCGGTGCGGCTCCGCGGCCACGACAGCGCGCAGCGGGGCGATCGCCCGTTCCGGACGGCCCAGCCGCAGCAGCCGACGGGCCAGCTCCTCGACGGCGGCGAGCCGCGCCTCCTCCAGCTCGATCGCCGCCAGCTCCAGCGCCTGACCGCCCCCTGGCCCGCCGAACGCCGGGCCCCGCCACAGCCCGAGCGCCTCCTCCAGCAGCTCGGCCCCTTCGACGTCGTCGGCCCCCTGCGCGGCGGCGATCAGGCCGCGGAAGCGCAGCGCGTCCACCTCGTCAGGGTCGGCCAGCAGCACGTAGCCGGACGGCGTGGTCTCCACCCGCGCGCCGAAGAGCGCGCGGCGCAGCCGATAGACGTGTCCCTGCACGGTGACCCGCGCACTGGCCGGGGGAGCGCCCTCCCACACGGCGTCGATCAGCCGCTCCACCGGCACCGGACGATTGAGGTCCAGCAGCAGCGCGGCCAGGACGAAACGACGCTTACGCGGCCCGAGATCCAGGCGGCGTCCCCCGACACCTGCGTCAATGGACCCGAGCAGGCGAAACTCCATGCGATCCATCCAGGACAGCATGCGGCATGCCGCTAAAACCCGGCTAAACGCCGCTCAGGCGGGGTTCGTACCGGATCGCGCAACCGCGCTCACCTGGGCGGACGGCGCGCACCAACGGAACGCCAACGCCTTGTGTCAGCTTCTTGGCTTCACCTTTCCGTCTGAAAGCTTCTCCGTCCGAAGAGGAAGAGAGGAACGTTGATCACCAAGAAGGCCGCGATGGCCGCCATGGCGGGCGCCCTGCTCGCGGCGCCGGTCGCCGTCACCGTCATGGCGCAGCCGGGCGCCGCCGCCACCAACGCCGCCACCAACGCCGCCACCGTTCAGGCCGCCGCCAAGGACCGGCTGCTGCCCGGCCAGTGGCTGCTGCCCGGCCAGTCGCTGACCTCCGGCCGGTTCAGGCTCGTCCAGCAGGTGCAGGGCAACCTCGTGTTCTACGAGGGCACCAAGGCGCTGTGGACCTCGCCCACCTCGGGCAACCCCGGCGCCCGCACCACCATGCAGAAGGAGGGCAACCTCGTCATCTACGGGGCCGGCAACAAGCCGCTGTGGTCCACGCCGACCGCCGGCAACCCCGGCGCGTACCTGCTGCTGCCCAAGGAGAGCGGCAACCTTGTGATCTACTCCAAGGACAACAAGCCGCTGTGGTCGTCGAAGGCGTACATCGGCAAGCTGCCCTCCGGGCACGTGCTGCGCCCCGGCGAGACCGTCCAGTCCTCTAACGGCCGCTACAAGCTCATCCAGCAGGACGAGGGCAACGCCGTGCTGTACGACGGGCAGCGCCCGCTGTTCACCACGCCCACGGCCGGGCACCCGGGCGCGCGCTCGATCATGCAGCGCGAGGGCAACTGGGTCGTCGTCGACAAGAACGACAAGGCGCTGTGGACCACCAAGACCGCCGGCAACCCCGGCGCGTGGCTCGCGGTGTCCAACGACGGGCGGATCATCATCTACTCCAAGGACAACAAGCCCCTCTGGACCAGCCGCTGATCGCGTCCGCGTGACGACGCCGGGCGGTACGCGCCGCCGCCCGGCTCTTCCGGATCGGTCCTCGCCGCGAGATGCTTCTGCAGCGAAGATCACGATTCTCTCTGGGGGCCGGATGACCGATCCGATCAAGCGCGTGCCGTTCGACGTGGAGAGCTACCAGCGACGCTCCCGTACAGGGCCGTGCTTCATCTGCGGGATCGTGAGCCGCGATCCCAGCCAGCCGGAGGAGATCATCTACGAGGACGACGAGCACATCGCGTTCCTCGCCCGCTTCGCCGCCCTGCCGCCCGGCGTGCCGTACGAGCGGCAGCAGTACCACGCGCTCATGGCGGAGAACGGCGTCGTCGAGCACACCCCCGAAGAGGCCGCGGCCCTCGCCGCGAAGATCCGCAAGGCGCTCCCGTCCTGAGGCCGCATCGCGTGGCAGGCTGGGAGAATGCGCCTGGCTACCTGGAACGTGAACTCGGTCAAGGCACGGCTGCCCCGCCTGCTCGACTGGCTGGCCGCCGTCGAGCCCGACGTCGTCTGCCTCCAGGAGACCAAGTGCCCGGCCGAGGCGTTCCCCGCGGCGGAGGTGGGCGCGCTCGGCTACGCCGCCGCCGCGCACGGCGACGGCCGCTGGAACGGCGTCGCCGTGCTGTCCAGGATCGGCCTGGACGACGTGACGCCGAGCTTCCCCGGCGAGCCGGGCTTCGCCGAGTCCGAGGGGGTCGGCGCCGCCCGCCCCGAGGCCCGCGCGATCGGCGCCACCTGTAGCGGGCTGCGGGTCTGGTCCCTGTACGCGCCCAACGGCCGCGCCGTCGACTCGCCGCACTACGCGTACAAGCTGGCCTGGTTCGCCGCGCTCGGGGACGCGCTCGCCGCCGAGCTGCCCGCCGGGCCGCTGGTCGCCTGCGGCGACTACAACGTCGCACCGACCGACGCCGACGTCTGGGACCCCGCCCTGTTCGTGGGCTCGACCCACGTGACGCCACCGGAGCGCCAGGCCCTGGCCGAGCTGCGGGAGCTGGGGCTGCACGACGTGGTGCCGACGCCGATGAAGGGGCCGCACCCGTACACGTACTGGGACTACCGGGCCGGGATGTTCCACCAGAACAAGGGCATGCGGATCGACCTCGTCTACGCCAGCGCCGACGTGGCGGGGCGGGTGCGGTCGGCGTACGTGGATCGGGAGGCGCGCAAAGGGAAAGGGCCGTCCGATCACGCGCCTATCGTGGTGGATTTGGAGGATTAATCACGGTCGCGAAATGAGGCCGGGCGAGTAGTCTTTGCGTTCACACGTCTCGGGGGACACAAGAGTTTCTTGAACCACAGGGGGTAAGCCCGTGGAACCTCAAGACGGCCGGATCATCCTGTTCATCCTCGTCGCCATCGCCCTGTTCAGCCTCGGGCGCCGTTTTCAGACGATGCTCATGTCGCGGCAGGCGTTGAAGCAGACCACCAAGCAGCTCACGGCCAGGAAAGCCGTCGCGCAGAACGCGACGAAGTCGATGATCGGCGTGACGCTTCTCGTCGTCTTCGTGATCTGGCTGGTCGTCAACCTCAACCGCACGATGTGACGGCTCAGAGCCGGGTGAGGCGGCGGATCGCCCGGGCCGCTCGGGGTCGTGAGGCGGCGGACCGTCCAGGCCGCTCGGGGTCGTGAGGCGGCGGATCGCCCGGGCCGCTCAGGGCCGGGCGAGGCGGCGCAACGCCCAGGCCGTGACCACGGCCGCCCCCGCGGCGGCCAGGCCCACCGCGCGGGTGAGCTTGACGGCCCGCCGGATGTCCGCGACCCGCGGCTTCGGCCCGTCGCCCATCGTCGGCCGCTCCTCGGTCCTGCCCTCGTAGACGTTCGTGCCGCCCAGCGTGACCCCCAGCCCGCCGGCGAACGCGGCCTCGCAGCGGCCCGCGTTCGGGCTCGGGTGGCGGTGGCCGTCCCGGCTCAGCATCGCCCGCGCGCCGCCGGGGTCGGGCGCGGTCAGCACGGTGAGCACACCGGTGAGCCGCGCCGGCACGAAGTTGGCCAGGTCGTCGAGCCGGGCCGCCGCCCAGCCGAACCGCTCGTACCGGGGTGAACGATGCCCGATCATGGCGTCCAGCGTGTTGATCGCCCGGTACGCCAGCAGCCCCGGCACCCCCGCGACCGCGCCCCAGAACAGCGGCGCCACGACGGCGTCGGAGGTGTTCTCGGCCAGCGACTCCACCGTGGCCCGCGCCAGCTCGTCGGCCTCCAGATGCCGTGGGTCGCGCCCGCACAGGTGCGGAAGGCGGGCGCGGGCGCCTTCGAGGTCGCCGCTCTCCAGCGCGTCGGCCATGTACTCGCCCTCCCTGGCGAGCGTGGTGCCGCCGAGCACCGCCCAGGTGGCCAGTGCGGTCAATCCCGTACGTACGGCGCGATGCGGTGCGATCCGTACGGCCAGCACACCGAGCGCCGCCGCCCCGCCGACGCACGCCGCGACGTGGACGGCCCCGCGCGCCCGGTCGTCGGCGTACAGCACGCCCTCCAACCGCCCGGCGGCCCGCCCGAACGCGGCGACGGGATGTGCGGGGCTTTGCGGATCGGCCAGCAGCCGGTCGAGAGCCACGCCGAGGGCGAGGCCGAGAGGATCACACCAAACGCGCATGAAGTTCATCTTCGTGCACATCCAGCCATGCCGTGGCACGCCGGATGCGCTCGCCCGCGCCGCTCGCCCACATCTTCGCCCAGTTGCCGCCGGCGGCGGCGCGGGTGCGCATCACGGTGTACGAGCGGTGGAAACGCAGCCTGGCCAGCTCCAGCAGCCGCCGCCGGTCGCGGGGCCGCAGGCCGTACGCGTCGCAGAACAGCCTGAGCCTGGCACCGACGTCGACGGCGCGCAGCAGCGGCGCGCGGTCCACCGGGTCGGCGATGGGTGCCCAGTGGCGCAGGGTGGTGACGATGTCGAAAAGGCGGGTGGTGGGGCGGGCGAGGTCGAAGTCGATGAGGGCGTAGGGGGTGGAGGGGTCGTCCTGGTGGAAAATGACGTTTTCTGGCGTCAAATCGCAGTGGCCGATGATTTCTGGGGCTTTGTCGTCATTCGAGCCCCCTTCCCAGCCGTCCATCGTGAGCGGGAAACCGGCGGTCGCATCATGAAACCGCCGCAGCAACCTCGCGAGCCCGGCCAGCGCCTCATCGCTCGCGCTCTCCACCCGCAGCCCGGTCCTGCCCGGGAGAAAGGTGAGGATCTCGCGCCCGAACCTGTCGAACCCCAGCACCCTCGGAGCCCCGTCGAACCCGGCCGCCTCAAGGTGTCTGAGCAGGGCGTGCACGGCGGGCGTCGACGTACCGGCCGGTCTGCGCACGGTGTCTCCGACGCGCACCACCCCGTCTGTCACGTCCCCGCCCTGCAGGGGAATCTCGTGCAGGAGCGTCGCGACCATGCCACGACAGCTTAGACCCGGACCGAGGCCACCCGCCCGGACTTTTCCCAACCCCGCCGCCATGCCTGGGCCGTCTCGTGCGCGCGTACGGTGAGGCCCGGTCCGGCCGTGGTGCGGCTCGTTCCCCGGCGTGCGGTGAGGCCCGGTTCGTCCCACGCTCGCCCGTAACATGCCGAACCAGGCCTCACCCGCCCCCGGCCCGTTACCCTGCGTCCTCATGCCCATCCTCCTGTCGCTGGCGGCCGTCGTCATGACGCTGCTGGGCGGGATCGTCGCTCACCAGGTCGGCAGGCAACGCCACCTCGTACTCGGATTCGCCGCCGGCGTCATGCTCGGCGTGGTGGCCTTCGACCTGCTCCCCGAGGCGCTCTCACTGGACGCGTACGACGTGCACGGGGTGCCCGTGCCGATGCTCGCCCTGGCGCTCGCGTTCCTCGCCATCCACGTCGTCGAGCGGTCGGTCGGCATGCACGCCACCCACGAGTCCGACTACGCCACCCACCACCACGCCCACGCCCCGCCCGTGCCGCACAACGCCGGGACCCGCTCCCGCCCCGGCGTCGGGCTCACCGCGGGCGCCACCCTCGTCGTCCACAGCCTCCTGGACGGGGCCGCCATCGGCGCCGCGTACCAGACCGACGCCTCCTTGGCGGTGGCGGTGGCGATAGGCGTCATCGCTCACGACTTCACGGACGGGTTCAACACGTACACGATCACGTCCCTGTACGGGAACTCCCGCCGCCGCGCCCTCACCCTCCTCGGCCTCGACGCCCTCGCCCCCGTCGTCGGCGCCGCCCTCACCATCCTCCTCGCCATCCCCGACGGCATCCTCGGCGCCTACCTCGGCCTTTTCGCCGGTTTCCTCCTCTATCTCGCCACCTCCGATATCCTCCCAGAGGCCCACACGCCCCGCCGCGCCACCGGCTGGACGCTCACGGCCACCGTGCTCGGGACGCTGTTCATGTGGGGTGTGATCGGCCTGACAGACTGACACGAGGAAAACGTGTGCGTGACATGTCGCCGGATCATGCACAATAAGGCGGGAGCGCCCTTAGCTCAGCTGGATAGAGCACCGGACTTCTAATCCGACGGTCGCAGGTTCGAATCCTGCAGGGCGCGCTTTGACCAGGTTCCGACCTGCGGTTTTGCGGATTCGGACGCGTTGTAGAAGTTTCGCTCAGTGATGCCGGCGTCCTGATCGCCGGTGCGCCGGCCCGGTGGGAGCACCAGCAAGACCGTCTGGCGGCGGACCTTGGCCGCCTTCCTCCACTCGGAGCGCCTGCAGGAAGTCATCCCGGTGCGAGGTGTTGACCGCACCTGCTGATCGTCTCAGAACCTAGGCGGCTCAACGCGAACTCAACAAGGGCTCAACACCGGGCGGCCTACGTTCTCCTCATCCGCAAGCGGACAAAGGAGGAGGGGATATGAACATCACCGCCAAGCTCGGCACCGCCCTCGTCGCTGGTGCGATCGGTCTGGGGGGCCTGACCGCCGCGCCCGCGCAGGCCACCACGGCCCAGGCCGGCCAGCTGCGTCAGCGTCACGCACTGGACGACCAAGATGACCCACAAGGTGCAAGTCCTCAACAACTGCAGTTACTCCGTCACCTACCAGGTCAAGCGGCGCGGGCCGGACTCCGACTGCCTGACCCTGGCCCCGTACCAGCACCGCATCTCGTGGTGGCAGCGCTGGGGCCGCCAGTACCAGGGCATCCGCTGGTGGTGCGCCTGACGCTGACGGGAAGGGGCGCCTGCGATCCGGCGGCCCCGACGGCTACAAGGACGTCAGGGCGGGCGTGGCGCAGGGATGGCGTGAGCCCGGCTGGAGGCGAATCCGTCCGGCACAAGAGCGCGATCGGTCGTCCTCCACCCGCCCGCCCCACGCACTGGGCGCGAGGAGACCTGGCAATGTCCCGATCGCCGGATCGACGGGGCGTCACGAGCCCCGCGCATGACCGGACCGGGCCGCTGCTCCGACCGGGAGATCGGGAGTACCCGCAGCTCACGATGTGAAACGCGGGCAGGTGAGAAGTTGCGCGCGAACGTCGAAAAGCGAGAACATCTCGCATGCTCGACCCCTTGCCCGAGGACGATGGGACTTCACCGACGGTCTCTGCGCCGCAGTTCGTAGGTCGTGATCGGGAGTTGGCGGCGCTACGCGTCGCCTTGGCCCGGCCACCGGCGATCGTGCTGGTCGAGGGTGAGGCGGGGATCGGGAAGAGCCGGCTGCTGCGCGAGTGGCTGGCCGCACCGGACGAGCGCACCGCCTTGGTCTCGGTGTGCCCGCCGCTTCGCGAGTCGCTGACGTTGGGGCCGATCGTCGACGCGTTCCGTGGGATCGACCGTCCGGTGTCGCGATTGCGGCTCACCGAGCTCGCGGGTGCGTTACGGCCCCTGTTCCCTGAATGGTCCTCGGACCTGCCGCCCGCATTGCCGCCTTTGAACGATGCGAAGGCGGCACGGCATCGCCTGTTCCGCGCCCTGGACGAGCTGCTGCGGGCTGCGGATGTCGACGTTCTCGTGGTCGAGGACGCTCACTGGGCCGACGAGGTGACCTTGGAGTTCCTGCTGTTCGTCGCCTCTCGGCAGCAATCGGACGGGCCGAGCCTCGTGATCTCCTATCGGCCGGAGGAGGTGGACGCGGGATCGCTGTTGCTGCGGCTGACGTCCCGGCTTCCTGCCGGCGTGACCCAGCTGAGGATCGCCCTGGCGCCGCTGCCACCCGGCGACACGGCGGCGCTGGTGTCCTCGATGCTGGACGGCAACCCGATCTCGCAGGAGTTCACGACGTTCATGCATGAGCGGACCGGCGGGGTTCCGCTGATGCTGGAGGAGTCGGTCCGCCTCATGTGCGACCGCGCCGACCTCGTCTTCCGCGACGGACAGTGGGTCCGGCTGAAGCTGCGCAAGCTCCAGGTGCCGCCGACGGTGCGCGACTCCACCCGGGAGCGGGTGGGCCGTCTGTCGCCGGCGGCGCAGCAGGTGCTGCGAGCCGCGGCCACGCTGGCCGAGCGGTCATCGGTGGCCACGATCGCGATGACCGCCGGTCTGTCACCGGCCGCGTGCCGAGGTGCCCTCGCGGAGGCGGCCGAGGTCGGCGTCCTGGACGGAGACGACCACGGCCAGTGGCGATTCCGGCACGCGCTGGCCGCCATGGCCGTCTACGAAGCGATCCCGCTGATCGACCGCAGGCACTTCCACCTGCGGGCCGGCCGGGCCTTGGAGGGCGTCCATCCGCTGCCTGTCGCACGCCTTGCCCACCACTTCCGCGAGGCGGGCGAGACGCGCTCCTGGGCGCGGTACGCCGAGCAGGGTGCCGAGCTGGCCATGGCCTCGGGTGACCACACCAAGGCGGTCGACCTGCTGGTCGATCTGCTGTCGTGGTCCGAGCTGCCACCGGCGGATCGGGCACGGGTCGCGCGCATCGCCGGAGTGGCCGCACTGGGCCGTCGCGAACCGGTCGACGAGGTCTACCACCGCGTGATCCGTACGTTGCGTTCGGTGCTGGAGACGCCCGGTCTCTCCGCCCGCCAGCAGGCCGAGATCCGTAACCCCCTGGGCCGCCTCCTGATCATCGGGGGCGAGGCGCAGGCCGCGCTCAGCGAGCTCGAGCAGGCGGTGACCAACCTCGACCATGACCCGGTCGAGGCGGCACGGGCGATGACGTATCTGGGCTGGGCTTATGCGGGACCGTGGCCGGCGTCGACCCACCGGCGCTGGCTGGATCGCGCCGCCGAGCTGGCCGCCGACGTCGACTCTCCCGCGGAGCGGCTGAACCTGGCCGGCAACCGAGCCGCCGCGCTGCTCATGCTCGGCGAGGAGGAGGCCTGGGATGTCGTCGCCGGCCTGCCCGTCGACGGCGCGACCTCGGCGGAGCGTCTCGACGTGGCCCGCATCCACACCAACGTCGGCACCGGCGCGCTGATCTGGGGCCGGTACGCCGACGCGGAGAGACACCTCGCCGTGGCCATGCGCCTCGCCGAGGCCGAGCAAGCGTCCCGGCTGCAGAACAACGTCCGGCTCGAACAGGCCAACCTGGCGTGGTTCACCGGCCGGTGGGAGGGCCTGGCGGAGGAGAGCGCGGCGCTGGCCGACGCCGACCGGGACCGGCCGGCGCTCTACCTCGGCAGCATCCGCCTCGCGGCCCGGCTGGCCGCCGCGGAGGGACGGCGGCGCGCCGCGGTGGAGCAGTTCCGGCTGGTCCTTGAGGAGTCCGCCCGTCTCGGCGCGGCCGACGACACGATGGAGGCCGCCGCCGCGCTGGCCAGGCTGTGGCTGACGGACGGAAACAGCGGCCGGGCGCTGCAGATCACGAACGAGCCGATGGACACGGTCCGGAGGAAGGGCATCTGGATCTGGGCGACGGACCTCGTCCCCGCCCGGATCGAGGCGCACCTGGCCGCGGGCGACCTGCGGGCCGCGACACGCCTGGCCGACCAGTTTGCCAGAGGACTGCGGGGCCGTACGGCGCCCGCGCCGCGCGCCGCCCTCGCCGTTTGCCGTGCGCTGCTGGCCGCCGCGGACGGAGACCACGCCCGCGCGGCGAGGGCGTACGACCGGGCGGCGCGCGCCTGGGACGCGTTGCCGCGCCCCTACGACGCCATGCTCGCCCGCGAGCGTCAAGCCGAGGCGCTCATCGCGCAAGGCCGGATCGAGCAGGGCCGGGAGCTGCTGGCCGCACAGTACGAGCAACTGTTCAGGCTCGGAGCCCGCGGCGATGCGGACCGGGTCGCACAGCGGCTTCGCGAACACGGCGCCGAGGTTCCGCGATTGTGGCGCGGCGGCCGGCGGGGATACGGCGACCGGCTCTCACCTCGTGAGCTCGACGTGGTCCGCCTGGTCGTCGCCGGCAAGACGAACCGGGAGATCAGCCGGATCCTGACCAAGTCACCGGCCACGGTGGATCAGCAGTTGCGTGCGGCGATGCGCAAGCTGAAGGTGAACTCCCGAACCGCGCTCGCCGTTAAGGCCGTAGAGTCCGGAGTGTTCGCAGAAGAGGATTCCTCCGGCGATTCGTCATGAAAAATAACGTATCCGCCGTATAGCGAAGGTCGCTGGCCCGCCCGAGCATGGCTCCCATGATCCATGGCCCTAGGGCAGCGCATGCCTGAGCGACCCACCGCGCGTGACGACTCCCTCATCGAGCGTCAGCGACCGCTGGAGCCGTCGCCCGGAGATGCCGGTGCCCCTGACACCGCTGACACCTTCGACACCCCTCACGCCCTCGACGCCCCGGACAGCCGGGACGACGCCCCGGACAGCCGGGATGACGGCGATGACGGCGATGACGAGAGCCACGACCCCTACCAACCCCTGTAGGCCGGAGGACCCCCGCACGTGAGACTGAAAGCCCTCGTCGCTCCGCTGACCTTAGCGGTCGGCCTGAGCATGATTTCGCCACCACCGGCGTCGGCCGCCGAGCCGGATCCCGGTGCACCCGCCGCCAAGATCGCGTCGGACCTGCAAGGCCGGTTCCGCACGGAGCCGGTCTCCGACTTCTGGATCACGTTCGACACCAATGCCGACCTCGAGCCGGCGAAGAAGATCACCGATTGGACCGCCCGCGGTCAGTTCGTCTACGACGCACTGAAGGCCGCGGCCAAGGCCTCCGTGGAGTCCGTCTCCGCCGAACTCGACGCGGCGGGCGTGAAGTACACCTCCTACCCGCTCGTCAACGCCGTGCTCGTCAAGGGCGGCACACAGGAGCTCGCGCTCGACGTCGCCTCGGTCAGGCAGGTCGCCGAGATCCATGCGGCGCCACAGGTCGCGCTGATCGATCCCGTGGACAAGAAGGCGCCGGACGACCAGGCCCCCCGCCCCAAGGCCACCGCCGAGGACGGCACCGTCACGTGGGGTCTGGACGCCATTCGCGCCCCCAAGGCCTGGGAGATGGGGGCCACCGGTGCCGGCATCACCGTGGCCAACATCGACTCGGGCGTGCAATTCGACCACCCCGCCCTGATGCGGCAATACCGCGGCACGAAGCCCGACGGCACCGTCGACCACAACTACAACTGGATGGCCACCCGGGATACGTGCACCGGAGCGCCGTGCGACGACAACGGACACGGCACGCACACCATGGGCACCATGGTCGGCGACGACGGCACCAACCACATCGGCGTCGCACCGGACGCGCAGTGGATCGCGACGAACGGCTGCTGCGAAGAGACCGGCGCCGAGTCGTTGCTCGAGTCCGGCTGGTGGTTGCTCGCCCCGACCGACGTCAACGGGAACAACCCCGACCCGTCCAAGCGCCCCCACGTCATCAACAACTCGTGGGGCCAGAGGCTCGAGCACGACTTCGAGGACTTCTTCCAGGCCATCGACGAGGCCTGGAGCGCCGCGGGCATTTTCAGCGTCTGGTCGGCGGGCAACTCCTCGCCGGCCGCGGCATGCGACACCATCTCCACGCCCGCCGCCGCCAAGAGCGCCTACTCGGTCGGCGCTTACGCGTCGGACGGCACGCTCGCGGCGTTCTCCCGCAAGGGCGAGGGTGTGGACGGCCAGATCAAGCCCGAGATCTCCGCTCCGGGCGTCGACGTCACGTCGTCCTACCCGAACAACGGTTACGCCGCGCTGTCCGGCACCTCGATGGCGGCTCCCCACGTCGCCGGCGCCGTCGCCGCCCTGTGGAGCTATGACCCGACCCTCATCGGGCAGGTCGAGGAGACCCGCCGCCTGCTGGCCGAGTCGGCCGTCGACGTCGACGACACCGAGTGCGGCGGCACCGCCGAGTTCAACAACAAGTACGGCGAAGGCCGGCTCGACCTCGTCCGCCTGCTCGAGCTCGCACCCCGGCAGGGCGGCACCCTCACCGGTGTCGTCACCGCCGACGGCAAGGCGGTCTCCGGCGTCGAGGTGACGATCAGCGGCCCGTTCAGCCGGTCCGTCGGGACCGACAAGGACGGCCGGTTCACGGTGAGCCTCCCGGTCGGCGACTACCAGCTCAGCACCAGGATCTTCGGGTACCTGACCGCGACCGCGAGCGCCTCGATCACCCTCGGCCAGGAGACCTCGGTCGAGATCGCCCTCACCGCCGCCGCGCGCCACGACATCACCGGCAAGGTCGTCGACGACAAGAAGCAGCCCGTCCCGAACGCCGAAGTCTCCGTCAAGGACACGCCGCTGGAGGCCGTGCGTACGGACGCCAACGGTGCGTTCACGATCGCCGGTGTGCCGGAGGGTCAGTACGCGCTCGCCGTCACGCCCAACGCCTGCTTCTCGCCGACGTCCGTCCCGTTGACCGTCGGCCCCGAGAACAATTCGCTGGAGATCCCGGTCGGGCTCGTCGTCGACGAGGGCGGCTACAGCTGCTCCGTCTCCGAAGGCGAGTACCTGCGCGGCACCGACAAGGTCACGTTCAGCAGCGGCGTGTGGGCGACGGTGGACCTGCCGTTCCCGATCGCGCTCTACAACGGCAGCCACGACACCATCTCGATCGGCCTGCGCGGTGTGATCTCCCCGACCACCACCACCGGACCCGGCAGCGGCGGCGCGGGCGTCTTCCCGTTCTGGATCCAGACCCCCGTCGAGTTCGCCTCCGACGGAGGAGTCTTCACGGCGGCCACCAAGGTCGACGGCGAGGACGCGTTCGTCATCGAGTACCGCAACGCCAAGATCTGGGCCTACCCGTTCCGGTCCGAGTACACCGAGCCGGTCAACTTCTCGGCCACGCTCACCCGCTCGGGCAAGGTGATCTTCGGGTACGGCGACGGCATCGGCACCGACGACCCGGTGACCGGCGGCGCCAAGGCCACCACCGGCATCCAGGGCTGGGCCGGCGTGGACGGCATCCGGTTCTCCGAGAACGTCCCGGTGCTCCGCGACGGAATGATCATCACCTTCGACCTGCCTGACTGGGGCTACGTCGACGCGACCGTCGTCGACAAGAACGACGGGCTGCCGGTGTCCGGGGCGAAGATCTCGATCACCGACAAGAACGGCCTCGTCGAGAGCGTCACGACCGACGGGACCGGCATCGTCCGCCGCCAGCTCCCGCTCGGCTCCTACACGATGACCGTCGAGGCGCCGAACTACGTGACGGGGTCGTACGACTTCACCCTCGACAAGCTCTACGCGAGGGCGACGATCGACACGCGCCTCAGCACCGGCGCCGCGAACCTGAAGGTGAGCGGTCTCGACGTCGTGATGGGAACCGGCCAGAACGGTGTGGGCACGCTGACGCTGACCAACACCGGCTCGGCCCCGCTCACGTACACGCTGGGCGAGGCCGCGCGCCACCCCGAGCTGGACGCCGACGGCGCCACCACGCGCACCGGGAAGGGCGCGGACAGCAAGATCGACCTCGCCGCGTGGAAGTCCGGCGCGAAGGGCATGAAGCCGTCGAGCATCGACGGCAAGAGCGAGACGTCGAGCACCGCGGAGGCGAAGGCGGCCAAGAAGGTCGGCAAGACCTCCGGCGGCGACGTCATCACCCGCATCCAGCTCCCAGGCAAGATCGAGGAGAAGGAGCCCTCCGGCATCGGGTACGACGGCGACGTCTGGGTCCACGACTACGACGCGCGGACCAACACCGCCTACACGGTGACCGGCAAGCCGACCGGCAAGGTCTTCGACGCCAAGTGGAACCCCGACTACCGGGCGTTCGACATGGCGCTCGACACCAAGACCGGCGACATGTGCCAGATCGAGGACAGCCCGGCCAGCTTCATCCACTGCTTCGACCGGCAGACGGGGAAGGAGACCAGCCAGATCAAGGGTGACTGGTCCACCATCCAGCTCACCGGGCTCGCCTACAACCCCGCCGAGGACGTGTTCTACGTCGGCGGCCGGGCGAACGGCCTGATCGGCACCGTCGCCGGGACGTCGCACGAGAACGCGGGTGAGCTGCTGTCCTTCTGCGCCCCGCCGCTGCGCGAGGTGATGGGCCTGGCCTACAACCAGGCGTCGAACACCATCTGGTACACCGACCGCACCACGGACAGGCCCACCCGCCTGCTACAGGTCCGCCCCGACGACTGCTCGCTCGTCAACGCGTGGTGGTTCCCCGGCCAGAAGGCCGGCCAGGGCGGCGGCCTCGAGACCGACGCGACCGGTGCGCTGTGGGCGGCCGACCAGCTCGCCGACGAGATCCTGCTGATCGACGTCGAGGACGACCTGATCACCGACCTGCCGTGGCTGTCGCTCTCCTCGGCCGGCGGCACCCTCGCCCCGGGCGAGACGGTGGAGGTCAAGGTCTCGATCTCCTCGAAGGACGCCGACCCGGGCACGCTCGGCGCGAACATCATCGTGCGCTCCGACGCGGGACGGCAGTCCAAGACCTACGTCCCGGTGACGCTCACGACCACGAAGTACCAGGTCGGCGTCAACGCCGGCGGCCCCTCGTTCACCGACGCCTCCGGCTTCACCTGGTCCGCCGACCAGGAGGCCCGCGGCAAGAAGTGGGGCTACACCGGGAAGGGCAAGACGATCACCACGCGGGTCCCGATCGCGGGCACCGAGGACGACGCCCTGTTCCAGTCCCAGCGCACCACGCAGGGCACGGGCCTGATCTACACGTTCCCCGACGCACCGAAGGGCACCTACGCCGTCGACCTCGGGTTCGCCGAGATCGAGAAGGTGAAGCCGGGCAAGCGGGTGTTCGACGTCCTCATCGGCGGCAAGCTGACGCGGTACGCCTACGACCCCGTCAAGGGCGTCGGCCCGGACGCCGCCGACTGGCACACCGCCGTGGCGGAGCACGACGGCGGACCGCTCACCGTGGAGCTGCGGGGCAGCAAGGGCCTGCGGGCCCCGAGCATCGCGGCGCTCCGCGTGACGCTCGATCCGCGCGGAGACAAGGAGGAGGAGCCGCAGCCGCAGCCCGAGGAGCCGGATCCGGGCCCCGTGCCCGTGTCCCCGCCGGCCGCTCGTACTCGGTGAAGGTGACCGAAGGGCTCTACCGCCAGGGCGCGCGGGACGCCGGGTGGCACGGCGACGACATGTGCGGCGTGCTGTGGTTCGACTCCAGCTTCCTGTTCCCGTTCTACGACACGGCCTGGGACGGCGTGTGCGTGAATTCGAACGGCGCGCTGGTCTTCGACCGGGCCAGCTCCCTGTGGAACAACACGGAGCTGCCGACGCGGTACGCCTACGACGGGATCTTCCCGTTCTGGGATGACCTGGTGATCGACGACGAGGCGGGCATCTACTTCGGCATGACCGAGGTGGACGGCCTGGCCGCCGAGGTCATCGAGTGGCGCAACGTCACCTTCGGCGACGACAGGACGGCCCGGGTGAGCTTCTCGGTCACCCTGATCGCGGACGGCCGCATCCAGATCGGGTACGGCCCCGGCGTCGGCGGCGAGAACCCGCTCACCCGCGGGTCGTCGGCGACGGTCGGCGTGGAGAGCCTGACGCGCAACCCCGCTCACCAGTACTCCTTCAACGAGCCCAAGCTGACGGCCGGTCTGGGCTTGGAGTACACGCTCCCGGCCGCGGGCACGATCGAGGGCACGGTCACCGACGCGAACGACGGCAAGCCGGTCGCGGGCGCGATCGTCACGCTCACCGGGCCGAGCGGCGAGCGGGTCATCACCGCCGACGCGAAGGGCCGGTGGAAGGCCCAGGCGCTGGTCGGTGAGAACACCGTGCAGATCTGGGCGCCGAACTACGTCACGGCGAGCCGCACCGTGACCATCGCGAACAAGGATCAGGCCGAGGTGTTCGACGCGGCGCTGACCACGGGCGTCGCGAGCGTCAAGGCGGGCGAGCTCGACTGGCTCCTCGGCCCGGACCAGAAGGCCACCGCCGACGTGACCGTGACCAACACCGGCTCCGCCCCGCTCGAGGTGCGGATCAGCGAGCAGAAGCGCACGGACGACGGCGGGCACGAGGCCGCCGACCTTCCGTGGCTGACCCTCTCGGGCGCGGCCGCGTCCGGCACGGTCACGCTCGCGGCCGGCGAGTCCACCACGGTCACGGCGACGGTCGACAACGCCGCCGTCGAGCCCGGCGTGCTCGCCGGGGACCTGCTCGTGGCGTCGAACGCCGCCAAGGGCGAAGCCCAGTTCAAGCCGGTCCGCCTGGCGACCTCTGCCTACTGGCAGGGCGTCGACGCGGGCGGGTCAGGGTACGTCGGTGCCGACGGCTTCGTCTGGTCGCCCGACCAGGAACTCGGCTCGCGGTCGTGGGGCCACGCCGGCGGCAAGGCACGCGCCACCAAGGCCGCCATCGGCGGCACGGAGGACGACGACCTGTTCCGCACCCAGCGGACCGGCAAGACGTTCTCCTACGTGTTCAAGAACGCGCCCGCCGGAAAGTACCGGATCGGCCTCGACTTCGCGGAGATCGAGAAGGTCAAGGCGGGCCAGCGTGCCTTCGATGTCCTGGTCGACGGCGAACCCGTGCTCCACGACCACGACGTGCAGGCGAAGGTGGGCGCGCTGACCGCGGACGCCAACACGGTCACCGTCGAGCACGACGGCGGCGATCTGAAGATCGAGTTCACCCGCGAGAACGGCGAGCGCGACCCGATCATCAACGCCCTGAGGGTTCAGGAGGACCCACGCCTCTGAGATAGCCCGACGGCGGCGGTCAGAGCCTCCCGGAGCGGATCGCCGGGGAGGCTCCGACCACGCCCACCGGCTCTGCGGCCTTCGACCTCGCTCGCCGCGCAGGACAGCTACCGCCTGTCCTGCGCGGCCGTTCGTTTTCAGCCGTCCCAGGGGTGGGTTTCCAGGTTGCCCAGCCGGTCGACGGCTCCGCGGTCTTCGCGGGCCAGGATCGTCACCATGTCGTCCGCCTCGTCCGGGGTGACGTGGCGGCCGTGGGAATGGCGGGCCTTCTCATCAGGGGTTTCCAGCCAGAGCCTGCGGCCGTTCTCCCACCGCATCTGGACGACGCCGCCCGAACGTCCGATGAAGACGGCGAAGTTGCCCGCCCTGGGCGTGAGGTCGAGCAGGAGGCTTCTGGCCTGCGGCAGCGATACCGGTACCGGATCGTCCTCGTGGCGGCGGATCGTCTCGGTCACCTCTTCGCCGATGCCGCCTGGTCGGCGGTGACGGCGGCGTCGTTGAACACCCCGTAGGCCAGGCTGAGGCGGCCGCCGTCCACGGCGTCCCGCATGTCCTGCCGGTGGCAGAAGACGTAGCCGCGATACGCGTGCCGCTCGTCCTCCGGCACTTCACCGCCTAGCTCCGCGATTGCGCAGCTCTGGCAGCAGGTGAAGTCGGTCCTGGCGACGATGCCGTCGAAGTCGTCCGCACCCAGCGCGAGGAGAAGCCGTACGAGTTCTCGCGCATCCGACTTTTGCGTCTCGTCGACCATGCTCCCGTAGTATGCCGTTCCACCGGGTTGCGGAAGGCGCTCAGCTCAGGGCGGCGATGGCGGCGCGGCTCCAGAAGCCGCCGTCGGCCGACAGCGTGCCGGCCGCCCACGTCATGCCCGTACGAGCCGTCCCCGCGACCTTGAAGAACTGCGACCTCTTCAGCCCCGGAACCTTCGGCAGGCTTGGCAGCTTGACCGGGGACGCGCCAGGGGAGGCGAGCCGCCAGCTCTCGCGCAGGCGCGGGCTGCCGCTCACGACGAGAGCGCTGCCGGACGGGCCCGCGGCCAGGAGAGGGCAGCAGTAGTCGCGATCGCCGGAGGCGTCCTGCCGGGTCCAGCTCCGGCCGTCCCAGTGCAGCAGGATCGGCGGTGGATCGGCCGGTTCGTTCTCCACCTCGCCGTGGTTGAACGTGTGCGTGCCGCTCGCCCACACGTCGTCACGCCCCAGGACGAGCACGCTCTCCAGCGACGCGGTGCCCTCGGGCGGCTTGGGCGACGGGAACGCGTACGTCGGGGTGCGCACCAGCCGCCAGGAGCCGCCGTCCCAGCGCATGGCCGCGGGCTGGGCCTCCTCGGTCGCGGTGACGCCCTCCCCAGAGGTGCGGAAGCCGACGGCCCACAGCCCGGTGGCGCGCGAGCCGTCCAGGGCCGTGGCGTTCGCGGGCAAGGGCACCTTCGTCCATGAACGCCCGTCCCAGCGCAACGCCTCCTGCTCGCCGGGTCCGAGGACGGCCCAGGCGTCGGCGGGGCCGAGCACCTTGAAGGCGGCGACACCTGGGGATTCGATACGCCCAGGAATCTGATGCCATGCCGAGCCGTCCCAGCGGACCGCCATCAGCGCCCGATGGTGCTTTTCGCCGGGCACCACCTCGGGGAGCAGCAGCCAGACGTCGTCCGGGCCGGACGCGGCGATCCACACCTCCCCGGCGGACGGGACGACGGGCGGGCCCGGCGGCGGCTCGGCCTCGCGCCAGGCGGTGCCGTCGTGGCGGAGGAGCAGCAGCCGGCCGTCCACGGCCCCCGCCGCCCACGCCTCCTGCGGCCCGGCGGTGGTGATGCCGGTGATGCGGGATCCGGGGCGCTCGCTGATGTAGGCGTACCGCCAGCCGTCGGGGGCGGCGGCCGGGGTGACGACAGGGCCCGGCGTCGGCGACCGCCTTTGTCTGGTTGTGCTGGTCGCGGTCTCGGCCGCTGACGCATTGGTGGCCGAGGGGTCGCCCGTCTGCTGTCCCGCCGCGCATCCCGCCACCAGCAGGACCGACGCCATCAGCGCCGACGCTCCGATCCTCACGCCGTACACGCTACTGATCCGGGCGCCCGGGGGAGACGGAAAGAGAGCGGAACAACGCGTGTGCGTTCCCGAGTGCGAATGGCCGGTGAATTCACGGACTTCGGGTGTGGCCGGCGAGCCAGACGCCGGTGATGACGCCGACGACGCGCACCGGCCAGGAACGGCTCACCAGGGAGCCCGCCACGATCCAGACACCGGCGAGGACGTGGCCGCCGAGCCGAACGGCCCAGGCCGTGTTACCACCGCGGCCTCCGGTGTCTCCGAGGCGGAACTGAGCGTCCTCGTCTGTCTGTACGAGTCCGGCGGAAGCGCACGGCAGAACGCCCTCGCAGCAGCTCTCGGCTCGGCCCGGACGGCGCCAAGACGCTCAACGCCCTCGTGGATCGCCTGCTGTCCGGTGAAGGGGGTGGCTGAGGCCGGGCGCGTGCCGTGTCCCGGTTGTTTTGAGCGGAGTCGCGAAGAGGGCCGCTCGGCGATGGCGCCGTTCAGACGCCGTCCGCGTCCGGCGAGTTCTCGAAGCAACGCGCGGGTGGGGCATCGGGGCCGAATGGCGTGGACGCGCCCTGGCCCGCCTGTGGTTCGGGGGCCAGGGCAGCGTCAGGTACGGGAGGCCGTGACTTCCTCGGTGGGTGCGGTGGTACGGGTCCGCAGCGTGGTGGCGGCGGTCAGGGCGCCCACGAGGGCGATGGCGGCGGCTCCGGCGAAGGCGGCTGAGAACCCGTCGGTGAGTGCGGGCTCAGCAAGGTGAGCGCGGACGGCGCGATCAGCGCGGCCCCCACGCCCTGCACGGCGCGGCCGGTCAGCTCGACCCACACCTCGGGTGCGATCCCGGCCAGGAGCGAGCCCGCGAGCAGAGCGATCCAGCCGGTGGTGAAGAGCCTGCGGGCGCCGAACAGGTCCGACAGGTGGCCGCCCAGCAGCAGGAGGCCGCCGAACGCGACGACGTACGCGTTGAAGACCCAGGACAGGTCTTCCTGCGAGAAGCCGAGGTCCTGCTGGATGCGGGGCAGGGCGACGCCGATGATCGACGTATCCATGATCACGATGAACTGGGCGGTGGCGATCAGGGCGAGTGCGGCCCAGCGCCGGGGTGATGGTGCGGACATGAGAACTCTCTGGTCAGGAAGCGAAATACCCTTAGGGGGTATGTGTGATGGCTAAATACATACCACCCGGGGGTATCTGTCAAGTCCGCGGCTCCGGCTGAAATACGGTAGGGGGGTATGGTGTTGTCGTGAGCGGCTGACTAGGAGGGGTGAGCATGCCCGGATACACCGGTACGAAGCAGGACTACGCGATGCGCCTGCGCCGCATCGAAGGGCAGGTCCGCGGTTTGCAACGCATGGTCGAAGACGACAAGTACTGCATCGACATCCTGACGCAGGTGTCGGCGGCGACCAGCGCGTTGAAGTCGTTCTCCCTGGCGCTGCTCGAAGAGCACCTCGCTCACTGCGTCGCCGAGGCCACGCAGAAAGGCGGTCCCGAGGCGGACGCCAAGGTCAAGGAGGCGTCCGACGCCATCGCCCGGCTCGTTCGCTCCTGATCCGTGAACGCCGTGGTGGCTAAAGCGCCAGGAGGGCGTGGCAGTGGTGGGCCAGGCGCGCGGTCAGGCCCGGTGCCGCCGCCAGTGCGGCGGGGCCCGCGAGCAGCGCCGTGACCGCCACGAGCCCCTTGCCCGTCGCCAGGCCGACCAGCGCGGCCGCGGTGTGGGGGTGGCGGCGGGCCGCCGTGTCGTCGGCCGGCAGCTCGACCAGGCGCGCGATCTCCACAAGTCCTCGGCCGGCTCTGATGTGAGCGCCGCCCTGCCCGGCCCACCGGTGCGGCCACTATACCCACAGGGGGTATAGTGGCCGCCGGCTGCCCGGGTTCGTTCGTCTCTGTTGCGGTAGAAGGGACGTGTCGGAAATGACGCATCACGATGGGCATGAGATGCACGAGCACGGCTCTCACACGTCCGCTACGGACCCGCAGAGTAGTCACGGACGGCATCAGCCCGAGGGACACGGTCACCACGGGCCGACGAAGGCGACGTGGGGAGTGGCCGCTTCGGCGACCTTGCACTGTCTCACGGGTTGTGCGATCGGCGAGGTGCTCGGCATGGTCATCGCCACCGCCCTGGGCTGGCACAACCTGCCCAGCATCCTGCTGGCCGTCGTGCTGGCGTTCATCTTCGGGTACGCGCTCACGCTGCGCGGCCTGTTCCGTGCCGGCGTGACGTGGCGCAAGGCGCTGCGCCTGGCCCTGGCCGCCGACACCCTGTCGATCCTCGTCATGGAGATCGTCGACAACGGCGTCATGCTGGTCATACCCGGCGCGATGGACGCGACCCTGGCCTCGGGGCTGTTCTGGGGCGCGCTGGTGGTCTCGCTGCTGATCGCCTTCCTCGTCACCACGCCGATCAACAAGTGGATCATCGGACGGGGCAGGGGGCACGCGGTGATCCACGCCTACCACCACTGACGGCGCGATCGACGCGCGACACGCTCGCCGCGGTCGAGGACGCCCGCCTGCCCGAGGTGGCCCGGCAGTGGATGGAGCGGGATCCGACCGGCCTCGGCGATCTCGACGACGCGATCCACATGCTCGGTGAGTTCGTCGCGCTGGCCCGCCGGGCCAAGGAGAGCGATGAGCTGCTCTACTGCTGGAGCATCGCCGGCTGATCCCGCGCCCGTCAGGGGCCTCGCGCACGAACCTCGGCACGCTCACCCCCATGGTGGGCCACTCGTCCCCGGGCCGCCGGGTGCGCGATGGCCGAACCCGTCGTGCCTGTTCACACGCTCGATGGTGCACCGTCGAATTGACGAGTGGGCATGTGCCCACTAAGAATGGGCGAGCGGTCACAAGGGCCGTCCCGAGGAAGGAGTGCGTATCCATGGAGACTCCGGACGTGACGGACGTCCTCATCGTCGGCGCGGGGCCGGTGGGCCTGACCCTGGCGTGCGACCTCGCCCGGCGCGGCGTCGCCGTGCGGATCATCGATCGTGTCACCACGCACCCCGTGGGGACGCGGGCCCGTGGCGTCCGCGCCCGCACGCAGGAGGTGTTCGAGGACCTGGGGGTGCTGGGCCGCCTGGTGGAACGCGCCGAGCCGGCTCTTCCCACGCGCTTCTACGACGCGCAGGGCCAGGTGGTGCGCGAGGCGGTGATGTACGACGCGCCGCCCCTGCCCGGCGCGCCCTACCCGGGCAGCCTCATGGTGGGACAGCAGTTCACCGAGGAGGCCCTGCGCGAGCGGCTGGCCTCGCTCGGCGTCCGGGTGGAGCTCGGGTGCGAGCTTGTCGACCTCACCCAGGACGGCGACCAGGTCACGGCATGCCTCAGAGTGGACGGCCGGCACCGCGACGTCCGGGCGCGTTACCTCGTCGGATGCGACGGCGGCGGCAGCACCGTGCGCAAGCGGGCCGGGATCGCTTTCCTCGGCGAAACGTGGGAGCAGCAGCGCATGCTGTACGGCAACCTCAGCGTGGACGGGCTGGACGCCTCGGCCGCGCACATGTGGGCCACCGGTCCTGGCGCGATGGTGACGCTGGCCCCCATGCCGAAGAGCGGCACCTGGTTCTTCACCGCGCCGCTGCCCCAGGGGGCGGAGCAGGAGCCGTCCTCGATCTCGGTCGAGACCTTCGCCGAGATCTTCCGGCAGCGGGTCGGGCTGCCCGGGGTGCGCTTCCGCGATCCGGTCTACCTGTCGGTGTACCGGGTCAACATCCGCATGGTGGACCGGTACCGCAACGGCCGCGTCCTCCTGGCCGGGGACGCCGCGCACGTGCACGCCCCGGCCGGCGGCCAGGGCATGAACACGGGCGTCCAGGACGCCTACAACCTCGGCTGGAAGCTCGCGTACGTCCTGCGCGGAGCCCCCGAGGCGCTGCTCGACACCTACGAGGAGGAGCGCCTGCCGGTCGCCCGGCACGTGCTGGCCTCGACCACCGCGCGGGGGAGGTACTGGACCGGCTCCGACTCGGCGCGCGTGTCGGAGCGCATCGTCGGCGCGTTTCAGGGCAAGGACCCGTTCGCCGACGTCAGCCAGCTCGGCATCACCTACCGGGGCGGCAGCCTGGCCCGCGACCTGGACGAGGCGCTCGGCATCCGCGCGGGCGACCGCGCCCCGGACGCCCGCTGCACCGCCCCGGCGAGCGGGGCGCAGGTGCGGCTGTTCGACCTGTTCCGCGGCCCGCACTTCACGCTGCTCGTCTTCGGAAGCGGGCCCGCGCCTCGGGCGGGCGAGGACGTGCACGTCCACCGCATCGTCAAGCCGGGGCTTGCGTACGAGGGCGGCGAGAGCGTGCTCATCGACGCGGAGGGGGATGCGCACGCTCTCTACGGGGTGGACGGCGACGGCCTTGTGCTGGTCCGCCCTGACGGGTACGTCGCACTCACGGGAGCCCGCTGGGACGACGACACCGTGTCCGGCTACCTCGAACACGCCCTCGGCGGCCGGGCGTACGAGCGGCTGCCGTTCTGACGGAGGGCGGGGTCAGTGGTGGCGGCGGGCGAGGATGGGGTGGAGGACCCTCTCGTACGCGTTCGCGTACGTCATCATCCCCAGGTCGCTCGGATGCGACCCATCGACCAGCTCCTCCGCCTCCGGCAGTTCGTCGGCCGACAAGTACGACAGGCCCGTCACGCCGGCGTCGCGCAGGTTCCGGTACGCGGCCTGGAGGGCGGCGGCGTTCTGGGCGTTGCGGTCGCGACGGAACTTGACGAACCGCCCGTCGCCGTAGCGGCGGTCCTCGACGAGGACGATGGGGGTGTCCGGGCGGGCCTCGCGCAGGATGCGCACGAAGGGTTCGGCGCGTTCGGAGATCTGCTGCGGGTTCATGTTGGGAGAGCTGTCGACGACGTACACCGACGCCTCGATCTCGGTGAGCAGCTCGGCGATCTCCGGCTCCATGCGGGCGTTGCCGGAGAAGCCGAGGTTGATGGCGGGGATGTCGAAGCGGCGGCCCAGGAGCGCGGTGATGGACATGCCGGGGCGGGAGGCGACGCCGCCCTGCATGATCGAGCTGCCGTAGAAGACGGCGGGCGGGTCGGTACGCGGGGCGACGCCGACGAACTTCGAGCCGGCCTTGACGCCGATCTGGAGGGTCTGCGGGGTGTTGTACAGCGGGAGGTAGGCGGTGTAGAGGCGCTCGCCGGGATCGACCGCGAGGCCCATCTGCTCGTCGACGTCCTGACCCGCCGGGTGCGTGTTGGCCAGCCAGGCGTCGTAGCCGTCCTCGGCGCGCGCGTACAGATCGACGCCGCTGTGGCCGATGGCGGGCATGTGGTACATCGCGGTGGTGGCCGAGATGAGCCGGTAGCGGGCGCGGAAGGTGGTGGAGTCGGACACGAAGCGGGTCAGGATCCCGGCGGAGGTACGGCTGCGCGCCCACACCTCGGGGGTCACGACGCCTTCCGCCTTGGCCGGCAGCCGGTCGAAGTACGCCTTGGTGTCGGACCAGCCCTTGCCTTCGACGCCCCAATGGGACACGTCGTACCAGGCGATGTCGCCTTCGACGGAGACGGGTTGCACCTCGACGAACCCTTCGGGCCAGGCGGGGCGGCGGCGCGGCCTGTTGTGTGCGGCTTCCGCGGGGGCCGCTTCCGCGTGGGCGGGAGCGGATAACAGGCCGGACGTGGCGAGTGCGGCTCCGCCCGCGCCCGCAAGCCCGAACAGGTGGCGGCGATTGACCATGGGGTTTCCCACTGCTGCTCCCTTGTCGATCGGAGTGTCTCAGGGCTCAGGCTTGACGGGAAGGGCGCGGTCCCAAGGCAGGGTGGTCATGCGTCGGCCCTGATGCGACGATGATCGGACCCGGCCTGACGGTCGCGGCCCGTCGGAGGGACGGAGGAGCGGCGGGGCGACGGCGCTCCGCCATTGGTTCACCTGGAGGGTCAGGATTCTTCGGTGACTGTAAGAGTTGGTATACAAGTCGTCAATACCAATTCGTGGCCGGGGCGTAAACTGCAGGAGAACGGTCGGGGTCGCCGGCGACGGGCCTGAGGGGCCGGTGAGACCGTCTGGAGGGGGCCGGTGAAAGGGCTGGAGGGGTGGACGTGAGCGACGCGGACGCTCGGCGCGGGCGCAAGCACAACATGGTCCGTGAGCGGATCATGAGCCTGCTCGAAGACCTCAACGTGGGCGATCCGATCCCTCCCGAGCGGGTGCTCGAAGAGGACTGCGGGGTCTCCAGGCTCACGGTGCGCCGCGCCGTCGACGACCTGGTCAGGGACGGCCATCTCATCCGCAGGCAGGGCAGCGGCACCTACGTCGCGCGGCCCACGATCACCCAGTCGCCCACGGCCTCGTCGTTCTCCATGGGCCTGCGCCGGCGCGGCATCACGCCCTCGACGCGCGTCCTCGGCGTGGAGCGGTCCGACGCGGGCGTCCGCCTGAGCTGGCGGCTGCAGATCGCGCCGTCCGACGCGATCGTGACGATCAAGCGGCTGCGGCTGGCCGACGGCGACCCGATCGCGCTCGCCACCACCACGCTGCCGGACGCCCTGGTGCCCGACCTGCCCGCCCAGGAGCTGGAGGAGAAGTCCCTCTACCGGCTGCTCGCCGACAAGTACGGGCTCAAGGTGGCATCGGGCACCCAGAACATCGAGCCGACGGTGCTCAGCCCCGAGGAGTCCGAGGTGCTCGAAGCACCGCCGTATTCGCCCGCGTTCCTGTTCAGGACCGTGACCCGCACGTCGGACGGCGTTCCCATCGAGTTCACCAGGACGTTGTTCAGAGGCGACCGCTACATGATCACATCGGAGCTGGACCTGACGGCGAACCCGGAGGAGGATCTCGGCCACCCCCGCGGGGTGACGCAGGCGGCGACGTCCTTGGGATGACGACTTGCCGACTGCCGGAGGACAATTGGTGTACAAGAGGTATTGACATCACCCATATTGGATAACACCATTTCGTGCATCGTGACCTTGCGTCCCCGCTGGGGGCGCCTCGATCCGAAGGCGGTCACTCATGCGCACGACCCTGTTACGCGTCGCCGCGGGCGCGCTCTCCCTAGCACTTCTCATGGCCGGGTCGGCGGCCTGCGGATCCGGCGGCGACGACGCCGCGTCCGCGTCCGGCGGCTCGGTGACGTGGTACACGCCGATGCCCGAGGAACCCGCTCGGCGGCTCGCCGAGGCGTACGAGGCCGAATCAGGGGTCGAGGTCAAGGTGCTGCGGCAGAGCGCCGGCGAGCTCCTGGCGCGGCTGAAGGCCGAGGCGGGCCGCCCGCAGGCCGACGTGATCGGCCTGGCCAGCGGGGACGCGGGCCCGCTCGCCAAGGAGAAGCTGATCCGCTCCTACAAGCCCGGCGCCGAGGGCATCGACAAGCGGTTCATCGACCCCGAGGGCTACTGGCACGCCAACGAGCTGATCCTCATGACCGTCGGCGTCAACGCCGACCGGTGGAAGGAGGAGACCGGCGGCGCCCCGCTGCCCAAGACGTGGGACGAGCTGCTGCGCCCCGACCTGAAGGGCCAGCTCGTCATGCCGAACCCGACGCTGTCCGGCACCGGCTACACGTTCGTGGCCACGCAGTTCTTCCGCACCGGCGACGACGCGGCGGCCTGGAAGTTCCTCGACGAGTTCCACAAGCTGGTCGGCCAGTACACCGACAGCGGGGGAGCGCCGTCCCAGCTCGTCGCCACCGGCGAGTACGCGGCCGGCGTGTCCTTCGCCCACGACCTGCTCAACGTGCGCGGCGCGGGCTTCCCCATCGAGGTCGTCTACCCCAAACCCACCGGCGTCGTCATCTCCGGCAACGCGCTCGTCCAGGGCTCGCCGAACCCTCAGGGCGGCGAGAAGTTCGTCCAGTGGCTGCAGGGCAAGAAGGCGTCGCAGATGATCGTCGATCTGGTCCACTCCTATCCCGTACGCGGCGACGTCAAGCTCCCCGAGGGCGCGCAGAGCCTGGCCGAGCTCGACCTCGTGGACTACGACCCGGTGCGCGCCGGTGAGATGCGCGATGCGGTGTCGAAGGAGTTCGCCAAGCGGTACGGGGTCTGACGGCCGTGTCTTCGACGACCCTCACGAGCGATCCGCGCCCAGGGCGGGCGGCCCGGCCGGACTGGCAGGCGCGCAGCCGCAGGCGCCGGCTGGCCGACCGGGTCACGGTCGGCACGCTCGCGCTCTACGTCGGCGGTCTGCTCGTCCTCCTCGTCCTGGTGCCGACGGTGGCCATGCTGTTCGAGCCCGGCGGTGAGGCGTGGAGCAGGCTCGCCGAGCCGCGCGTCGCGGAGGCGGCCGAGAACACCGTCGTCATCGGCGTGGCCTCGACGCTGAGCGCCACCGTGGTCGGCTTCCTGTTCGCCTACGCGCTCAGCCGCCCCGACATCAGGGGCCGGGGCGTGCTGCGCGTGATGGCGCTGCTGCCGCTCATCTCGCCGCCGTTCGTCGTCGGCCTCGCGGTGCTGCTGCTGTTCGGGCGGCGCGGCCTGATCACGCACGAGCTGCTGGGGCTGGACGTCAGCCTCCTGGGGCTCGGCGGCCTCTGGCTCGTCCAGACGCTCGCCTTCTTCCCCATGGCCACGCTGACGCTGCTGCCGACGCTGAAGAACATCGGCTCCACCCTGGAGTGGGCGAGCAGGGACCTCGGCTGGACGTGGTTTCAGACCTTCCGCAGGGTCACGCTGCCCCTCGCCTTCCCCACGATCCTGAACGCGCTGCTGCTCGTCTGCATGTTCGTCATCACCGACTTCGGCAACCCCGTCCTCATCGGCGCCGGGTACCAGGTGCTGTCGGTCGAGGCGTACGTGCAGGCCGTGGGCAGGCAGGACTTCGGGATGGCGGCGGTGCTGTGCGTGCTGCTGTTCGTACCGACGCTGGTGCTCTTCCTCATCCAGCGGCGGGTCCTGGCGCGCCGCTCCGCGGTGACCGTCTCGGGCAAGACCGGCAGCCTGCCGCCCGCGCCGCTGCCCACGGCGGTGCGGCGGGCCCTGCTCGCCGTGCTCGGCCTGGTGAGCTTCCTGATGATCCTCATCTACGGCAGCATCCTGTTCGGCTCGTTCACCCGGGCGTGGGGCGCGAACTGGAGCCTGACGCTGGACCACTGGCAGACGGCGCTGCTGCGCGGTGACGACATCCGCAACTCCGCGCTGTTCTCCGCCACGGCGGCGATCATCACCACGATCAGCACGCTGGTCGCCGCGTACGTCGTGCACCGCACGAAGGTGTTCGGCCGCGGCGTGATGGACGGGCTCGCGGTGCTGCCGTCGGCGATCCCCGGGACGATGATCGGCATCTCGTGGCTGCTCACGTTCAACGAGCCGCCGCTGGCGCTGACCGGCACCGCGCTGATCCTGGTGCTGGTCATGGTGGTACGGGCCATCCCGGTCGGCTACCGGACCGCGGTGACCACGATCAACCAGATCAGCCCGTCGATCGACGAGGCCGCGACCGACCTCGGCGCCTCGCGCGCCCGGGTCATCGTCCAGATCATGTTCCCCCTGCTGGGCGGCGCGTTCACCACGTCGCTCGTGTTCGGGTTCCTGCACGCGATCAACACGCTGAGCGCCGTGATCTTCCTGACGTCGCCGGGGATCGGCCTGGGCGCGCCCACCATCGTCAACCTCGCCGAGTTCGGCCAGTGGGGCGCCGCGACCGGCGTCGCGGCCGGGCTGATGGTGGTCAGCTTCGCCGGGCTCGCCGTCGCGAAGCTCGCCCTCGGCTCCCGCCTGCGGCTCTACGACCTGTGACCCCTGCTGAGGGAGATTTCATGATCGAACTGAAGTCGTTGTGCAAGTCGTTCGACGGGGTGCCGGCCGTCCGTGACCTCAACCTCGTCGTCGGCCGCGGCGAGTTCCTCTGCCTCCTCGGCTCCAGCGGGTGCGGCAAGAGCACCACGTTGCGGATGATCGCCGGGTTCATCCGGCCCGACAGCGGGAGCGTGCTCATCGACGGCGTGGACGTCTCCGGCTTCGGCCCCGACGCCCGGCCGACGTCCATGGTGTTCCAGGACTACGCGATCTTCCCGCACCTGACGGTGGCGGAGAACATCGAGTTCGGGCTGAAGGCGCAGAAGCTCGGCAGGGAGGAGCGGGCCCGGCGTACGGAGGAGGCGCTGGACATGGTGGGGCTCGCCGGACTGGGCGGACGGCGGCCGAACGAGCTGTCCGGCGGGCAGCAGCAGCGCGTGGCCGTCGCCAGGTCGCTGGCCATCCGCCCGTCGGTGCTGCTCATGGACGAGCCGCTGTCGAACCTCGACGCCAAGACCCGCATCCAGCTGCGTACGCAGCTGCGCGAGATCCAGCGCGGCACCGGGACGACGATCGTCTACGTCACCCACGACCAGGAGGAGGCGCTGGCGCTCGGCGACCGGATCGCGGTCATGCGGGACGGCTCGCTGGAACAGCTCGGCAGCGGCCACGAGATCTACCTGACCCCGGCCAACGGCTACGTCGCCGACTTCGTCGGCATGACGAACTGGCTGGCGGGTGAGGTCGCCGGCACCTCGCCCGGCTCGTGGGACGTCGAGATCGCCGGGGCCGTGCTCCCGGTGACGCCCGCGGGCGCATCCGCGTCCGTCCCGCGCGGCGCGCCCGTCGATGTGTCGGTACGCCCCGAGGACGTGACGCTCGCCGGCGACGGGGACGGCTCCGCCCCCGCGCTGCGCGGCGTGGTCCGCGACGTGCAGTTCCTCGGCCCGGTCGTGCGCACCTACGTGGACGTCGGCGGCTCGATCGTGATCGTGCACTCGGCCCAGAGCGGCCGGTCCCCGGGAGAGGCCGTACGGCTGGTGGTCGGCAGGGCGCGGGCGTTCCCCAGGGCCGAGGGCGCCTGGCGGCCACCGTCGGCCAGGGCCGAGAGCGCCGTCGCGGTCGCGGCGGGCTGACGGCATGCGCACCCACCACCACGAGGCCGTGCTGCGCGAGCTGCTCGTCGAGCGGAGCCTGTCCGGCGGCATCAGGACCCTGCGCAGGCAGTCGCTGGCGTACGCGCGCAAGATGCTCGCCGGCGACCCGGATAACACCTTCGGGCTGCCGGACTGGCGGACCGCGACGCTGGAGGAGGTCGTCGCCGCCGTCGAGGACGGCATCGGCGACCGCATCACCGACGGCGACCCCGAGGAGGGCTACATCGCGCCGGAGCACACGCTGGCCGGCATCCTGGCCCACGCCGACGCGCTCGCCCCCTTCCTGCGCGAGGGCGGCGGCACGGTGCTGCTGGCGACCGGGCACCCGACCGGGCTGCTCGACCACTACGCCGAGCTGGCGCGCGCCCTGCGCAACACCGGCAACCGGGTCGTCCGCGTCCTGGACGACCACCGTCTCGACATCTCCGTCGGCGAGTACTCCGCCGGCCGTACGGGGATCCGCTTCTTCGGCGGAGTCGCATGCGCCTTCCACGACGAGGCCATCATGCACACCCACCGCCCCGACTACATGGACGCCATGCTCGCCGCGGCGGCCGGCGACGGCGTCCTGATCGATCTCGTCATCGCCGACCACGGCATGGCGGGCGCGGCGATCGCCGCCGGCCTGCCCACGCTCTCGATCGCCGACGCCAACGACATCGCCCTGTTCCTCGCGCGGTCCCGGGGACGGCACGAGGCCGTACTGCCCATCGAGGACAACTTCACGCCCGCCGAGTTCGCCCCGGTGACCGAGTTCATGCTCCGGCGGGCGGCCGGCATCGCCGTCTGAGAAGAATCGCTGTCTAAGGAGATGAGAATGTCTCGTCCCGGTTCGATGCGATGGAAAGTCCCCTCCGCCCTGTTATCGGCGGCTCTGGCCCTCACTCTCACAGGACCGGTCCCCGCGTGGGCCGAGCCGCCCGCCGTCACGGCTGCTGCCGACGCCGCGCAGCTCGCCGGTCGCACCGAGACGTACCGCGAGACCCGGCCCGTCGCACCCGGCGTCGAGCTGAGCACGGTCGAGCTGTACGGCCCCGACGCCGCCGACGGCCAGGAGGGCTGGCTGCAGACGTACCAGCTGTCGGTCGATCTCACCTCAGGCGTGCGGATCGACCGCATCTTCCCCGGCAAGGTCGCGCAGCGGCGCCCGCTGACCGAGATGGCCAAGGAGGCCGGCGCGGTCGCCGCCGTGAACGCCGACTACTTCGACATCAACGGCTCCGGCGCGCCATGGGGCGTGGCCGTCCAGGACGGCGAGGTGCTGCAGTCGCCGCTGCCCAACAGTAAGGCGACGCAGACGAAGAAGACCGCGGTGATGTTCTCCGAGGACCAGCTCGGCGCCATCGGCGAGATCGTCTTCGAGGGCACGGTCAACCTGCCGGGAGGCAAGACCGTACCGCTGAACGCGCTGAACAAGGCGGAGCTGCTGAAGGACCAGGTCGGCATGTTCACCCCGGTCTGGGGCACCTACTGCCGCTGCCGCCCGGTGAGCAACGTCAGCCAGACCATCGAGGTGGTGGTGCGCGACGGCGTCGTGACCGAGAAGGTCACCGTCCCCCGCGAGGGCGCGATCCCCGAGGGCACGTTCGTGCTGGTGGGCAGGGAGGCCGGGGCGACCGCGCTGTCCTCGCTGCGGGTCGGCGACCCGGTCTCCGTCGACTACCGGGTACGCGCCCCCGGCGACATGAAGGTCAGGGCGGCCATGAGCGGCCGCCAGCTCCTCGTCGAGAACGGTCAGCCGCTCCAGCTCTCGGCCGAGAACAACACCCCCGAGCCGCGCACCGCCGTCGGCTTCAACGCCGACGGCACCAAGATGTGGGTGGTCGCGGTGGACGGCCGCCAGCCCGAGTACTCCCGCGGCATCGGACTGAACGAGCTGGCGCAGATGATGGTCGATCTGGGCGCGCACACCGCGCTGAACCTGGACGGCGGAGGCTCGACGACGTTCGTCGCCCGCGAGCCGGGCGAGCAGGACGCCGAGCTGGTCAACCGGCCGTCCGACGCGGCGGGCGTCCGGCCGGTGCCCACCGGCCTCGGCATCTTCTACCCCGGCGGCAGCGGCAGGGTCACCGGCTTCCGGGTGAGCACGGAGACCGAGCGCAAGCGGTTCCCCGGCCCTGACGCGGGCGCGTCGTGGCGTACCGAGCGGGTCTTTCCCGGGCTGACCCGCAGGCTGAAGGCGGACGCGTACGACGAGACGTACGGTCCCGCCGTGATGCCCCGCAAGGCCGGGCCGCTGTGGGAGGTCGCGGACGGGCAGATCGGCCGGGTGGACGACGAGGGCGTGTTCCGCGCGGTCGCCCCGGGCCGTACGACCGTCACCGCCAGGCTGGGCGACGCCACCGGGAACATCGAGATGACCGTGCTGGGCGAGCTGGCCCGCCTGGAGACCGGACCGCGCAGGCTCAACCTCCCGCAGAAGGGCGCGAAGGGGACGTTCGACGTCAACGGCGTGGACGCCGCCGGATACGCCGCCCCCATCGACCCCGCCGACGTCACCCTCTCCTACGACACCAGCGCCCTGACCGTCACCCCGGACGCGACCGGCTCGTTCACCGTCACCGCCCGCGCGAGCTCGGGCGAGCACGTCGTCACGATGACCGCAGGCGGCGTGCGGACCGCCCTGGTCGTCGGCATCGGGACGGCGCAGGAGGTCGTGGACTCCTTCGACGACACCTCCAACTGGCGGGTGTGGACCATGCGCGCCAGCGGCACCGTCTCCTCCACCCCGAGCGGGCGCGCCGCCAACGGCCTGCGGCTGGACTACGACTTCACGCAGAGCACCGAGACGCGCGGCATCGGCATCTGGCCGATCGTCAACCGCTTCCCGGTGGCGGGCAAGCCGACGGCGTTCAAGCTCTGGGTGAAGTCGGAAGGCTACAACCAGCGGACGCGCCTGGAGGTCTTCGACAAGAACGGCATCCTGCACACGATCGAGCCCGCGTTCATCACCGAGCCGGGCTGGCAGCAGATCACGTACAAGGTGCCGTCCGGCATCGCCTACCCGATCACCCTGCGCCGTGTCTACTTCAACGAGATCAGGCCGCACATGCGCTACACCGGCACCCTGATCCTGGACGAGCTGACCGCCGTGGTCGCCAACTGACCCGGTCGCGGCCGCTCACGGGCGCACGCTGATGATGGTCTTCCCCCTGACCCGCTCGGCCGGGTCGAGGGCGGAGGGGCGTCGTCCAGCGTCGCGACGGTCCCGATGAGCGGCCGCAGCCGCCCGTCCCGCACCCGCTGGGCGATCCCGCCGAGCCGGACGGGGTCGGGCACGACGACGAAGTCGATCGCCAGGCCGCCGGAGGGTCGCACCTCTGGCGGCCCCGTGACGGACACCAGCGTTCCTCCTGGCCTGACCAGGGCCGCGGAGCGCCGCTGGATCTCCCCGCCGATCACGTCCAGCACCAGATCCACCTGGCCGACGTCCTCCAGGGCGTCGTTGCCGAGGTCAACGAACTCCCGCGCGCCGAAGCCGAGCACCGCCTGCCGGTCGGCGGCGCGCCCGGTGCCGATGACGTACGCGCCGGCCTCGCCGGCGAGCTGGGCCGCCATGGAGCCGACACCGCCGGCCGCGCCGTGGACGAGCACGCTCTGCCCCGCCTGGAGGCGGCCGTGGTCGAACAGCGCCTGCCAGGCGGTCAGGCCCGAGACGGGCAGGCTCGCGCCCACCGTGAAGTCGATGTCGCCCGGCAGCGGGGCGAGATCGCGCGCCTCGACGGCCACGTACTCGGCGAGGGTGCCGTCGCGGTACCAGTCGGTGATGCCGAACACCCGCTGCCCCACCGACAGTCCCGTCGTGCCGTAGCCGAGCGCGCCGATCACGCCGGCCACCTCGTGGCCGGGGATCGCCGGCGTACGGTCGCGGCCGAGGCGATCGGCCCACGTCGACGGCCACTCCAGCTCCGTGGGAGTGAAGCCTGAGGCGTGCACCTCCACCAGCACGTCGCCGATGGCAGGCTCGGGCCGCGGCCGCTCCGCCAGGGTCATCCCGGCCCTTCCCGCGGCCTCGTCGGTCACCACGATCGCCTTCATCAGGCCACCTCCCCGTTCCCTCGTGGGGCCTCTACCCAGGCGCGCAGCGTGGTGACCCGGGGGCGGCGCGTCAGGCCGGGCCGCGGCTCGCGGATCGGCGAGCCGCTCTCCACGGCCTCGGCTGGCCGTATGCGGTGGCTCAGGGGGAGGCGCACGGGGCGGTGTCGGTGCCCGGCGGGAGCTGGGCCCGCTCCGCCGCGGTGAACGAGCGCCCGCCCAGAACGGCGCACACGTGCGCGGCCCAGTCGTCCGGCGCGCTGGACAGGATGGACGCCTCATTGGCGTTGTAGAGCAGCTTCCTGCCCCTGTCGAACAGGGTGAGGGTCCCTTCCGCGTCGCCGATCTTGGCGATGGAGAACGCGGGATTGTAGCGCAGCTCCGGGTTCGCCTTGCGGAGCTGGAGCAGGTCGAAGATGTAGCCCTGGGACGGGCCCTCGGGCCGCGTCGCCGTCGGCTGTCCCGACACCGGCAGCGACCAGGCCGTGAAGTGCTCGCCGGCGGTGCCAGAGTAGGTGATGAGGCGGGCCAGATCGGGGCTCGCCGCGACGGTGCCGAACGCGCCGTCGCCGGGGAGGAGATGGCTCCTGGTGGCACGGCCGAGCGTGAGGTCCCAGTGCTCGACCTCTCTCGTCTCCCGTTCGATGACCAGGGCGGCGGTGCCCTCGGTGTTCGGCAGCACGACCAGCGCCTGATCCGCGTCCCACGTCGCGCCGGTGGGAATGCGCTCGCTCAGGTCCACTCCGGCGAACGCCTGCCGCAGCGGCCCGGTGTCCCAGACGGTGAGCATGCCCCCGGCGAAGACGACCAGACGGCCGTTCGCGGCCGCGTGCAGGCTGAGCGGTGCCGGATCGGCCGAGCCGGCGGGCAGGCGCGCAGAGCCGATCGTGCGCAGGTCGGGCACCGACATCAGCGTCAGGTCGGGGAAGCCGGCCCTGATCACCGCGATCTCCTGACGCCCGGTCAGCGCGACCACCCGCGTTTCCACTCCGGGGTCCGAGCCGCTGTCCGGGGCCGCGAGCCGCTCGCTCACCAGCAGTTTCGACGCGGCGTCCCACACGCGCAGGCGGCCGTCGCCGTCGTAGGTGACGACGTGGCGGCCGTCATCGGTGACCGTGGTCTGGCGCACCGCGTACGGGTCGGTGCCGAGCGTGCGGGCGGCGGGATACCTGACCAGGCCGGGCCCGCCGACCGCCCAGATGCTCCAGCGGCCGTCGCGGCCGGTGACCACGTACGAGGGGGTGTACGTGGCGGGCGCGCCGATGATCCGCCCGGCCCGCAGGTCGATGACGACGTCCTCCACGCACAGCAGCCTGCCGCCGTGGCTCAGCGTGCCCGGCCTGCCGACGTTGCCCTCGCAGCCGCGGATCGTGAGGGGGAAGTCCGCGATCTTCGCGCCGGTGGTCAGGTCGTGGCTGCGCACCCGTACGCCGTCGCGGGTGCGGACGCAGCCGGCCACGGTCCTGCCGTCGTGGGCGAAGACGGCCGCCGTGCGCACCGTCCTGGCCGGGCGTGACCGTCCCGGCTCGAACACCAGCAGCCTGCCGTCGCCCAGGGAGGCCGACAGCCGCCCGTCGTCGGCGATCTGGAGCGTCTGCGCCTCGCCGGGCAGCGAGACGCCGCGCGCCCGGCGCCGTTCCAGGTCCCAGACCCGCACCGTACGCGAGCCCGCCACCCGGACGGCGAGATACCGGCCCGCAGGGTCGAGGGCGAGCAGCGCCTTCCCCTTGGGGATCTCCAGCGTGCCGAGCAGCTCGCGATCGCGGGGTCGCCGCAGCTCGACGACCCCCTCTTCGGTGGCGACGGCCAGCACGCGGCCGTCGGCGGAGAGCGCCGTTCCCGCCAGCGGCGACGACAGCGTTATCCGCTCCGGCAGCGCCGAGCCGCCGTCCGGCTGCCAGATCGCGACCCCGTGGCTCTCCTCCTGGACGACCACGCCGCCGTCCTCGGCGGCGAGGATGCGTTCCGAGGTGACGCCGGAACCGGCCAGCAGCCGTTCCGCGGCGGCGAAGTCGCTGTAGCGGTCGAACAGCACCCGCTGCGCCTTCTGCACGCCGGGGTCGGTGCGGTAGGCGGCCACCGCCTGCAGGGCCGCCAGGTCGGGGTTCGCCTGACCCTTCTCCGCACGGTCGGCCAGGGTCTGCGCTGCCGCGGCCCGCAGCCGCTCCTGCCCCTCCTGCTCCTTGTTCCGGTTCTGGATGAAGAGGAACACGGCGACGAAGACGAGGGCCACGCCCGCGGCCACCGCGACCTGCCACGTGCGCCGGGCCCGAGCCGCCCCGCGGGCGCTCGCCTCGATGAAGGCGCGCTCGTCCTTCAGCAGATCGTCAGGACGTTCCCGCAGCCATTCCCGTGCGGTTTCCAGGTCGGTGCCGCCCAGCAGCCGGGCGGGCTCGCGCTCGGCCGACCAGCGTTCCGCGGCCCGCCGCAGCTCGTAATGCCAGATACGGAACTCGCAGTCCTCCTCCACCCACTCCTTCAGCCGCCCCCAGCGGGTGATCAGCGACTCGTGGGCCAGCCGCAGCGTCCGCACGCCCTGCCGGTCCTCCGCGGCGACCAGCAGCCGGGTGGTCGCCAGCTCCTGGCCGAGCCGCCACTGCTCATCGCCGAGCGCGTCCTGCGGCAGCTCGGCGCAGGACGGGAGGTGGTCGGGGGCCTGCCGGACCAGCCGCAGCAGCAAGGAGCGCGCGTGGGGGTGATCGGCGGGGGAGAGCTGCTCGTTCCAGACCTGCTCGGCGTAGGCGGCCAGAGCTCCCGTCACGCCGCCGATCTCCTGGTACGCGTCGTGCCCCAGCACGCCGCCGCTCTGCCGTTCCCACAGCAAGGTCAGGGCGAACTCCACCAGCGGGAGCTGCCCCGGTTCGTCGCCCGCGTCGTCGAGGATGCGATCGACCAGGCCAGGCTCGAACGCCACCCCGCGCTCACGCGCCGGACCCTCGACCGCCTCCCGCAGCTGATCGCGGTCGAGCGGCGTGACCATGTAGGACGCGTCCCGCCGGAGCTGGGCGGTTTCGAGCTGGGCGAGCACGTCGTGGGAGTAGTCGATCCGCACCGTCAGCACCGTGTGCACGCCCGCCGATGGCGTCCGCAGCAGGGGCAGCAACGCGGACACGAACGCGTCGGAGTCGCCGGCCGCGGTGTAGATCTCCTCGAACTGGTCGATGACCAGCACGACCTCGTCCATGCCGCTGCGGGCCCGCACCCGCTGGACGACCTCGACGATCCCGCCGCCGGTCAGCGCCTGGGCCAGATTCGGCAGCTCGGCCATGCGGGCGGCCTCGCTCTGGTCGGGTTCGAGCGCCGGGAGCAGGGCGGCGGCCAGCGCGTAGACCGGTGTACGCCCATGCGAAGGCCGTACGGTGACCACGCACGCCCTCTCCCGGAGCCTGGGCACCAGCCCGGCCATGACCAGCGAGGACTTGCCGCTGCCTGAAGAGCCGTACACGACCGTGACGCCCGGCCGCGAGGTCCGCTCCAGCAGGTCCGCGACCTCCTGACGGCGGCCGAAGAAGACCTCGGCGTCGCTCTCCCTGAACGCCTCCAGCCCTCGGTACGGCGCGGGGGCCGCCGCCTGGGCCGCAAGGTCGCGCAGCAGCACGTCGGCGGGGATCACGTACGGGGCGCCTGAGCCGTCGGTGGTCAGGATGCCGATGAGCGCGTTCAGCTCCTCGTCCCATACGACGGCCCCGCTGAAGCCGGGCGTCAACTCGCGCGCCTTATCATCAACCTGGATCCAGCCGTCACCGCGCCGGCCGCGCAGCTCTCCTGGCGCCCATTTCCCGCCGCCGTGCGCGCCGGGGAAGCCCAGCACCCGGATGGAGTGGCCCCAGTGGTCGTCCGCGATGACCGGCCTGGCCGGCTGCGCGCCCTTTGGAGGCGGCTCGGCCAGCCGCAGCACCGCGACGCCGGCCTCTCCGTCCCACGCCGCCACCTCCGCCGTGATCGGCTCGTGCGCCCGGCCGAGCAGCGGGAAGTCCACTTGGACGGGCTCGTCCGGCCTTTCGCCGTCCTCCAGCCCCAGAGCCGCGCTGACGACGCGCGTGCAGGTCACCACGTCCCGCTCGCCCATTAGGCAGCCGCCACCACCGGACACTCCCATCGGGCCTCGGACGCGAGCGGCGGAAAGTCCCAGACGCACGCCTCGCCCGGTCCTCGGCGACCCGGCCGCTTCTGGGGTGGGCGGCGGCTCGGCGGCGGGCGGGGGCGGTGCGGCGACCTCCCGAGACGGGGCCGACGGCGGCCGGCGAGCATAGTAGATGGCCATGATCCCGGTCCACATCCCTGCGCCGCCGAAGAGCATGCCGAGCGGGCTGGACTTCTTGTCCACGACCTCAAGGACCGGGTCGGGCAAGGGCAATGCCATGTACACAGCCCCGCTCAAAGTCAGCGCCGCGGCTGATCCGATCAGGAAGATCCACGCGACCCGCTCAATCCACGAGCGCCGGCGTGCACGGCGTCGTTCCAGGGAAGTGGGCACAATTCCAGAGTGCCTCTCAGAAGATCTTCCGCGCCGGAAGATGGCGATCCTGTTATCCGGCCGCCACGGCCGGGACCGGCTGCGGCGCCTGGGCAGCAGCGGCACGGGAGCGCTCCGCGCGGGGAACAGCACGGCCGTGGCCAGGATGACGCCGGCGGTGATCCACCAGGCGGTGGCCAGGCCCAGGTGCGTCGCCACCCAGCCGAGCCCGGCCGCCGCCACCGCGCCTCCGGCCTGCAGGAGCAGCGAGTCGACCGACAGCAGCGTGGTGCGCTCGGCCGATGAGGCTCGCTGGTGCAGCATCTCGCCGCGGAGCAGCTCGCTGACGCCGCAGCCGACGTACAGGGTGACGTAACCGAGACCGGCGAGCACGATCGCGAGGGCGCCGCCGAGCGAGGTGGAGGCGGCGAGGACCGCGAGCGACAGCGCGGTCAGGCAGGTGCCGGTGATCGCACCCCGGCGCGAGCCGCGCGCCAGCCGGGCGGTGAGCGGGGCGAGTGCGCTGCCGAGCGCGCTGCCCGCGTACCCGATGGCGCCGACGGCGGCGTAGACCATGCCCGCGCTCTCCGGCTGCCCGGTGAGCTCCTGCAGCCGTCCGGGCGTGAAGATCTCGATGGCGTTGAGCACGACGCCCACGCCGGCCGCGACGAGCAGCAGCCTGGTGACGGCGCGTTCGCGCAGCCCGCTGCGCAGACCGGCGGTGATGGCGACCGGCACGCCGCGCAGCACGTTCCCGAACGAGGCGGCGCGCTCGCGCGGCGGCTCGGGCAGGGCCGCGAGCGTGACGGCGAGCTGCACGGCGGCGGCGGTGGCGGCCAGCAGCATGGGCACCGACAGCGGCACGAGCGGCCCCAGCGACCAGGACGCGGGCAGCACCAGCGGGACGATGCCGCCGACCAGCGTGCCCCCGCACAGCGCTATGGAGCCCATCGACGCGCCCCTGGCCAGGCCCGGCTTGAGGTCCGCGCCGGGGCCGTCGGCGGCGTGCATGGTGTCGACGTACCAGGCTTGGACGGGACCGCTGGCCAGCGCCCGGGAGACCGCCTTGAGCACGAACGCGACGGCGAACAGCCCGAAGCCGGTCGCCAGGCCCATCAGCACCAGACCGGCCAGGGAGAACAGCGCGGAGGCCGCGATCGTCGCGCGGCGGCCGATGACGTCGGCGAGCCCGCCGGTGGGCAGCTCCAGGGCGACGACCGCGATGGAGTGGATCGCCATGACGAGTCCGACGGTGGCGACGTCCATGCCGCGCTGGAGCATCAGCAGGACCATGGGCGCTCCCATCAGCCCGGCGGGCAGCCAGGCGAGGAAGCTGACGAGCGCGTAACGACGGGCGGCGGTGCGAGCGGTGAGTGGCACCTTGGCGGCTGTCATGATGCCACCGTAAAACCGCAAAGCCTTTTTTGCAAAGGCTTTTTTGCGATCTTGGGACGGAAGGCGTCGCTCCGGGGAGCAGAGCGGGTCGGGGGCTATGCGGACAGCAGGACGGTGGTGAGCGCGGGCAGCTGGTCCCACCAGCGGTCGTAGCGGCGACACGGGTGCGGCTCGCGTTCGGCCAGCCACGCCACCAGGGCCTTCGCCTCGGTGGCGAGCCCGTCCCACGCCTCGTCCGGCGGCGGATGGAACGGCGCCGCCTCGTCCGGGCGCGGCGCTCCCCGCAGGTCCCACAGCATCTTGCCGCCCGGCCCCGCCACCTGCTCGACCTCGCCGTCCATGGCACGCAGCGCGCCCTTGACCCGGGCCTGCTGGACGAGCGCGAACCGCGCGATGTCCGCCACCGAGGCCGGTCCGAACGGGTGTCGGCGCGCAGGTCGGCCGAGACGATGGCCACGGCCTGCCCGGCCGCGATGATCTCGAACTTCTCCTCGGGGGGCCTCGACGAGCGGGCCGTCCGGCGCGGACGCACCACGATCCGCTTCCGCTGGGGCTCGCCGACGGCGGCCACGCTCGCGGCGGGCAGCGTGCGGTACTTCCGCGACGGCCGGCGGCGCTTCCACGCCCTCCGCATCCCGCACGAGGGCCGCTTCGAGCTCCAGATCATCCTCGCCTGACGCGGGCCGGCGCCCCACCCGGGTATCGCTGCTAACGCGCTGCCGTTAGCGGCGCTTGACGTAATCAGTGATAACAAAATACTGTTGTCGATGCTTGCATTGATCCGCGCGCGCTCGGCCCGTACGGAGAAGGAGCATCATGATCTTTCACGGCAGCAGATTCACCTTCCGCGAGGGCGTTCCGCCGGACCAGCGGGAGGAGGCGCTCCGGGCCCTGCGCGAGCAGGGGCGGACCGTCCCGCAGGTGACCGCCTTCGTGGTCGGCCGCGACGTCGGCGGCGAGTACGAGTGGAGCGCGGTCTTCGCCGTCGAGGACCTCGACTCCTACCGTGCGTTCCTGACCCACCCGGCCGTCGGGCGCGCCGAGCGGGTCCTGAGGCCGCTGCTCGGCGCGTCCACCTCGTTCGACCTCACCGACGACGACGGCCCCGAGGCGGGCGCGGAGGTCGCCGAGCTGCGCCGGCGGCTGCTCGGCACGCCCGATGACTACGAGCGCGACGTGCCCACGCACACCCGCCGTACGGTGCTCAAGGCCGTCGCGGTGGGCGCGGCCGTGGCGGGAACGGGCCTGCCCGCGCCCGCCGCCGCGGCGTCCACCGCCGAGCAGGCGTACGCCGTCGCGCCCGGGGCGTCGGTCGAGGTCTCGCTGACCGTCAACGGGCGGCCGCGCAAGGTCGTGCTGGAGCCGAGGGTGACGCTGCTGGACGCGCTGCGCGAACGCCTCGGCCTGACCGGCACCAAGAAGGGCTGCGACCGGGGCGAGTGCGGGGCCTGCACGGTGCTGGTGGACGGCGAGCGGGTCAAGTCGTGCCTGACGCTGGCGGTGATGCGGCAGGGCGCCGAGATCACCACGATCGAAGGGCTGGCGCGCGGCGACCGGCTGCACCCGGTGCAGCAGGCGTTCATCAGGAACGACGCCTTCCAGTGCGGCGCGTGCACGCCCGGCCAGATCATGTCCGCCGTCGCCTGCATCAACGAGGGGCATACGGGGTTTCAGGCGGAGATCCGCGAGTGGATGAGCGGCAACCTGTGCCGGTGCGCGGCGTACCAGAACATCGTCGCCGCCGTCGCGGACGCCGCGAAGGAGGTGCGGCGATGAGGGCCTTCGGATACACGGTCGCCCGTAACCCGGCGGAAGCGGTACGCGCGGCGGCGAGCACCCCGAACGCGACGTTCGTGGCGGGCGGCACGGACCTGCTCAACCTCATGCGCGACGGCGCGGAGGCGCACGACCACCTCATCGACGTCAACCGGCTCGGCCTCGACGCGATCACCCTCGGCTCCGGCGCGCTGCGCATCGGCGGCGCGGCCAGGATGCGGCAGGTCGCCGAGCACCAGGCCGTGCGGCGCGAGTTCCCGCTGCTGTCGGAGGCGCTGCTCGCCTCGGCGTCCCCGCAGGTGCGCAACATGGCCTCGATCGGCGGCAACCTGCTGCAGCGCACCCGCTGCGGCTACTTCCGCGACGCGGCGTCGCCCTGCAACAAGCGGGTACGCGGCAGCGGCTGCCCGGCGATCGCCGGGCACAACCGGGGACACGCGATCCTGGGCGGCAGCGAGCACTGCATCGCCACCCATCCCTCCGACCTGGCGGTGGCGCTGACCGCGCTGGAGGCGACCGTACGCCTGCTCGGCCCCGGCGGCGAGCGCTCCGTTCCCATCGCCGACTTCTACCTGTCGCCCGGCTCCACCCCCGACAGGGAGACGGTCATGCGGCAGGACGAGCTGATCACCGGGGTGGACGTGCCGCGCACCGCCCTGGCCGGGCGGTCGCGCTACCTGAAGCTGCGCGACCGGGCCACGTTCGAGTTCGCGGTGGTGTCGGTGGCGGCCGCCCTGCGGACGACAGGCGGCCGTGTGCGGGACGTACGGCTGGCGTTCGGCGGCGTCGGCACCCGCCCGTGGCGGGACACCCGGGTCGAGGCGGCGCTGCGCGGACGGCCGCTCACCGTCCAGGCGATCGAAGCGGCGGGCCGGCTCCTGGTCAGGGACGCCAGGCCGTACGAGGCGAACGGGTTCAAGGCCGAGCTCGTCCAGCGCGCGCTGGTGAGCATCCTGAGCGAGCTGGGAGGGCTGCGATGAGCGGGCTCGTAGGGCAGGACGTCGCACGGGTCGACGGCCGGGCGAAGGTCACCGGTGCCGCCCGCTACGCGGCGGACCAGCAGGTGCCCGGCGTGCTGCACGGCGCGCTGGTCATGAGCACGATCGCCAGGGGCGAGGTGCTGGAGATCGACAGCCGGGCGGCGCTCGCGCACCCCGGCGTGGTCGCGGTCTACACGCACGCCGACATGCGGAAGCTGAACGTGCCGAACTTCCCGTACAACCGGCGCTTCATCCCCATGCAGGACGCGCGGGTGCACCACCAGGGGCAGCCCGTCGCGTACGTGGTGGCCGAGACCCTGGAGCAGGCGCAGGAGGCCGCCGCCCTGGTGAGGGTGCGCTACCGCGCCGAGGAGCCGGTCGTGCGGCTGGCGGACGTGCTCGACGAGGCGTTCCTGCCGCAGAACTTCCGCGACCGGCCCAACGAGATCAAGCGCGGCGACGCCGCGGCGGCCTGCGAGCGGGCCGAGGTACGCGTCGAGCGGACGTACAGCAGCCCGATGCAGCACCACAACCCGATCGAGCCGCACACCACCACCGCCGTCTGGGAGGACGGCGTGCTGACCCTGTACGAGAGCACCCAGGGCGTGATGTTCGTCCGCGACATCGTGGCGGCCGCGTTCGGCTTCGACAAGCCCGCGGAACGCGTCAGGGTCATCTCGCCCTACCTGGGCGGCGGCTTCGGCGCGAAGGCCCCCGTCTACCCGCACACGCTGCTCACCGCGGCGGTGGCGGAGCTCTGTGGCCGGCCGGTGAAGCTGGTGCTGACCCGCGCGCAGATGTTCACCTCCAACGGCCACCGCGCCGAATACCGCCACCACCTGCGGCTGGGCGCCGACAGACAGGGCGAGCTGACCGCCATCGTCAGCACCTCGACCGCGCAGGTGACCCGACTCGACGAGAACATCTACAACGGCAGCGACTCCGCGGTGCGCCTGTACGCCTGCCCCAACGTCCATGTGCGGCAGCTCGGCGTACGGCTCGACCTGCCGACGTCGAGTTACATGCGCTCGCCCGAGACGACCGCCCACTTCGGGCTGGAGACCGCCATGGACGAGCTGAGCTACGAGCTCGGCATCGACCCGGTGGAGCTCAGAATCCGCAATCACGCCGACGCGGACCAGCAGGCCGACCCGCCTGTCCCTTATGCCGACAAGCGGCTGCTCGACTGCTACCGGATGGCGGCCGAGGCGTTCGGCTGGGAGCGGCGCGATCCCAGGCCCGGCGCCACCAAGGACGGCGACGAGTACGTCGGCTGGGGCATGGCCACCGAGGTTCACACCCACAACGTCATCCCGGCCCAGACCCGCCTCGTCATCGGCACCGACGGGCGCGCCACGCTGCGGGTCGCCTCACAGGAGATCGGCACCGGCACCTACACCGTGCTCAGCCAGATCGTCGCCGACGGGCTCGGCGTGCCGCTCGGCCACGTCACGACGCTGCTCGGCGACACCGCCTATCCGTCGGCAGGGGTGTCGGCGGGCTCGTCCACGATGCCCAGCGTGGCCGGTCCCGCGGACCAGGCGGCGAGGCAGGCGCGGAAGGCCGTGATCGAGCTGGCCGTCGCCGACCCGCGCTCGCCCTTGCACGGCGTGCCCGCCGCCGAGGTCGAGGTACGGGAGGGCCGCCTCTTCTCCAGGGGTGACGGCGACCGCAGGGACACCTACCGCGACGTCATGAACCGTCACGGCCGCGCCATCGAGGTGGCGGGAACCGGGCAGAACACCCCCGGGCACTCGTTCGGCGCGGTGTTCCTGGAGGTGCGCATCCACCCGAGGCTGGGCAGGCTGCGCGTGACCCGGGTGGTGACCGCGCACGACCTCGGCCGGGTGCTCAACCGCCGCACCGCGCGCGGGCAGGTCATCGGCGGTGTGACGTGGGGGATGGGCTTCGCGCTGATGGAGCACACGATGGTGGACCCGAACACCGCGCGCGTCGTCAACCCGAACCTGTCCACGTACCTGGTGCCGGTCTGCGCGGACGTGCCCTCGGTGGAGACGCTGTTCGCAGACCGGAAGGACGGCGGCATGACCGGGATCCGCGGCTTCGGCGAGACGCCCGGGACCGGCGTGCCCGCGGCCATCGGCAACGCCATCTACCACGCCATCGGCCGGCGGCTCAGGGACGTCCCGTTCACCCAGGACAAACTGCTCTGACCTGCTTTTTCGCCCGCGGCGACGGGTGTGTGGACCCCTCTGCGCACCCGTCGCCGCGGCATGCGGGGACCCCGTGGCGCACCCGTGGCACGGGGTCTCCCGCGGCGCACGCGCCCGGGACCTTCAGCGGTCAGGCGCGTGGTTCGCGGCCCGGTCGAGGAGCTCCTCCAGCAGGGCGCGCTCGCCCGGCGTGTACAGCTCCTTCGCGTCACCGAGCACGGCCTTGAAGCCCACGGCCCGCTGAGCGACGTCCGGCGGGCCCGCGGGCGCGTCCGTGGTGACCGCCGCGAGCAGGGCGTCGCGCAGGCGGCCGGACAGGGACAGATCGCGCTCCTCCGGAGGGGTGCGGATGAGGTTGAGCGTCAGGCCCACGCAGGCCGCGTGGACCATGCCCATGGCCGTCTCGGCGCCGACCGCGAGCCGGCCCGCGACGGCGACCCGTTCGACGATCATGCGCAGCCGCGACAGCGCCTGCTCCCTGCCGATGTTGGACCCTGTTTGCCCGAACATGAGCAGGTACTGCTCAGGGTTCTCCAAGCCGAACTCGACATGGGTGTCCCAGCCGCGCCGCCAGTCGGCCACCGGGTCATCGGAGAACGGCCGGCTGTCCTTGCGGGCGAGGTAGCGCTCGAACCCGTCGGCCGCCACCGCTTCCAGCAGCCCGTTCATGTCGGTGAACAGGCGGTAGATCGTGGGCGCCTGCACGCCGGCCGCCGCGCTGACCGTGCGCGTCGTCACTCCCGCGCGGCCCTTGTCGCGCAGCAGCTCGGTCGTGGCGTCGATGATGCGCTGGCGAACCTCTTCCCGATCAGCCATGTAGCAACGATAACAGAAAAGCGATATCACCCATTTGGGTTACCGGCCGAGGGGGAGGAGCAGGGCCGCCAGCTCACCCGGCACGGACAGGAACGGCGAGTGCGAGGCGGCCAGCGACACGACGGAGGTCGGATTGCCGGGGAACGCCGCATCGGCCTCGGCGATGAACTTCCGCTGCACAGCCGGCTGGATGGCCATGTCCCGGGTGCAGACGACGTACGTACGCGGCACCGAACCCCAGCCCGCAGGCGTCAGCTCCGTCGTCCCCGTCATGATCCCGAACGGGCTGTCGGGCGTCAGCAGCGCGGTGGCGGCCTCGGCGACGGCCGGGTCCACGTCGCCGTAGAACGCCTCACGCAGCCCCTGCCGGTAGGCGGGGTCGTCCGTGGCGAAGTCGAGCCGCAGCGCGCCCAGCCTGGTCGGATCGCCCTGCACCAGCGGCGCCACCCGGTCGCCCGCGGCCTCGGGGATCCGCGTGTACGCCGCCGCCGGCACGCCCGACGCCGGCATGTACGCGGTGACGTAGACCGCGTGCGCCACCAGGTCGGGGCTCTGCTCGGCGACCCGCGTCAGCACAGGCCCCGCCGCGCTGTGGGCGACCACCGTGACCGGCTCGCCGCCGCCGATCAGCTTGACCTGCGACAGCAGCAGCTCGGCCGCGTCGTCGAGCGTCACATCCGCCACCGGCGAGACCTCGGTGGCGACCGCCTCGGGATCGTACGGCTGCCGGGTGAACCACCGCGGATGGCGCGCGTACAGCCCGTGCCCCGCCATGTCCACCGCGACGGCCCGCCGCCCGCCGGCCACCAGATGGGGGACGACCTCGCTCCAGCACCACGAACCGTGCCAGAAACCATGGACTAACACCATCGTTGACATGAGTGCTCCCTGGACGATGCCCGTGCGTCAGGCTTAAGGGAATGGAACGGCGTGGAAAGCCGCGACGGCGACGGCGACCTCGGCGCCACCCCGCGGAACGGCCGCGACCTATCCTCTACGCCCCGCGCTCACATCGCGAAAAGCCGATCGGTGAGCCGTTCAGTCGCCCGCGCGCAGGAGCATCGCCTCGATCTCCGCGCCCGCGTCCGCCGTGCACACGTACGTGGGCTTCCCCGTCGGCGGCTCGACGAAGTACAAGGTGGCACGCTTGCCGCACTTGGCGCACCGGGCGTCGGGCCCGCCGCCGAGCTCGGCCAGGCCGACCTTGAGCTCTGGGATCACAAAAGCCATGCGGGAAGCGTAGGTCGGGATGATCGGCGCTTCCGTGGTGACAGCGTGTCTTGCGGAATCCATGCTCGCAGATGGTGCGGGCACGGAGATGACGGGTCTTGTTCGGCCCCCTGCGAGACAACGACCCGCGAACAGCGGGCGGGACGGTCACCGCCCAGCTTCCGCTCGCGGACGGTGTTCGACATGTCGACGGCGAAGTCGGCTCGCATGGCGTTCGTGCTGAGGTGATCCTTCACTCGCATGCCACGAAATCATCAGGCGCGATTACCGGTCAAAGCAGGATCAGCAGGACGCGGAATTCGTGTCGTCGAGGCCGCCGGCGGGGCTTGCCGATGGGATCGCCGCCGCGGGAAGCGAGACCGGCTTTCTCGCCGGCGCGCAGGCCGAGCGGCCGTTCGGCTGGGCGCACTATTTCGTATATTCGGGGTGACCGTAAAAGAAATCGGGGGAAAAGTGGCTCCGATACGTCGCCAGAGCGAAATCTCTCTTCCTCTTGGCCGCGAGATGGATACTCTCTAGCCTGCGGATCGGGCGGTCGGCGGTGAGGGAGATCGCGTGCTGGACCAGCGGAACCATCAAGGCAAGTTCGCCGAGGACTACGTGAGGGTGCTCGCCTCCGCGGCGGGCCTGCTCGTGTATCAGGACGATCTCGACTACGACGGCATCGACCTGGGCTTTCGCTATCCGGGAAGGGCCGGATACATCTCGTCGCCCGCCATCGAGGTGCAGGTCAAGTCGTGGTCGACGCCGCTGTTCAAGGGCCCGCATCTGCAGTATCGCGGGCTGAACGAGGTGCAGTACAACAAGCTCGTCGAAGGCCCGTTTCTCGTTCCGCGTTACCTGTTTCTCGTCGTCGTCCCGCCGGAGGCCGAGCGTTACGCGCGCGTGGAGACCGAAGGGCTGACGCTGCGCCGGCTCTGCTATTACCGCGGATTCGAGGGCGAGCAGCCCATCGCCGCGCCCAGTACTAAGCGAATTGTGCCGATTCAGGTGCCTTTGGGGAACGTTTTAACAGTTCGTGCGTTACGTGAGCTCGTCGGGGCGCCCACGGGGTCACTCGCGTGATCGAGGGCCTGTCGGTCTCCGACATCAGCAGTTATCTGGCCGCGACCGGCTGGGTACGCCAGCCGGAGGGCTGGCGAGGCGCGGCCGTCTGGGTCCATGACGGCGATCACGAGGTCCTGGTGCCCGGGGCGGACGGCCTCGCCGACGGGCCACGGCGGCTGCGGGAGATCGTGGCCCTGCTGGCCAAGGTGGAAGGCCGCGCCGCCGAGGACGTCGCCTCCGACATCGGTTCGCCCATGGTCGACGTCCAGTGGTACCGCACCCCCATCGTCCCCGCTGACGGGCAGTTCGGGCTGGTCGAGGCGGTCACGGCGCTCAACAGCGCCCAGACCGCCCTGAGCGCGGCGGCGCGTGCTGCCTTGACCGGCCCCAGGCCGGTGTTCGACGGCGCTGCCCCCAAACCCGTGCGTGACCTGCTCGCCCGCGTCCGGGTCGGTCCGATCGTGCCGGCCGCCGACCTCCTCACCGTCCGCGTCCCGTTACAGGAGGAGGGCGACGGCGAGCCGCCGCTGGCGCGCCGTACCCTGACCCTGCTCCAGCGTGCCGCGCTGCTCATGCGGGAGGCCGGCGCCGAGGTCCGCAGGACCGGTGACATCAGCGTCTTCGACGGCATTGTGCGCGACGGCGTGTCGGCCGACCTATGCGCGGCGCTGGCCCGGTTCGCGGGTCCCGATCCCGGAGCCGGTTTCGAGGTCGGTTTCCGCTGGGCCCGCGCGCTGCCCTCGGCGGTACCCGCGCGGACGGTGGTCTTCGACGCCGGAAGCGGGCCCCTGCTGCGCCGCGTCGCCCACCGGCTGCGGCGCCTCCACCGCGAGGGCGCTTCCGTCACGGGTCTCATCGGCGCCCTCTTCGACAACGGGGGCGAGGACAGGTTCCGCGTCCACGTACGCGGCCGGGTGACGACCGGGGACGGCGAGCCACGCGGCTCGATCTGGGTGCGCCTGCCGGACGAGGCCGCCTACGACGTGGCCGTCGACGCCCACAGGAACCGGACCCCCGTGCGTGCCGCCGGAACCCTGATGGACGTCAACGGCCGCCGCGAACTCATAGCGACCAGCTTCGGCAAGGTCGTGGACGATCGATTCGAGGAGAGCTGACCATGGAGAACACCGCCTTCGCAGCCCGGGAGCGGGCCTTGCTTCTGGGGCTGATGACGCTCGGCGGGGCGGCGTCGAACCCGGAGCTTCGCGCTCATATCGGTGACGCCCTCGACGGGAAGCCGCGGCTGCGGATGAACGAGTGCGGCCTCGTCACGAGCGAGAAGCTGGGCAGGTCCTACCACCACACGCTCACCGACGACGGCTGGGCGTGGTGCGTGACGGAGCTGGAGGGCTCGGCTCCCGAGCGCGGCGGATCGCTCGGCCGCACCCTGTACGGGGTGCTCCGCGTGATCAAGGGCTATCTCGACGCGACCGACCTGAGCCTGGCCGAGTTCGTCGTCAAGGCCCGCGAGGAAGGGCCCGCGCCCTCGTCCGATCTCACCGAGGCGATCCGCGACGCCTACTGGAACCTGGCCCGCGAACCGCAGGACTGGGTGCTCCTGACCCACGTCCGGGCCCGGCTGAAGGACGTTCCCCGCGAGGAGGTCGACGACGCGCTCCGGCGGCTGGAGCAGTCCCCGGGCGTCCACCTGGCCCCGGAGGCGGATCAGAAGACCCTGACCGACGAGGACAGGCGGGCCGCCGTCCTCATAGGCGGTGTGGACAAGCACCTCCTGGCGATCGAGGCCCGATGAACGAGAACGAGGAACGCGCGCTCCACGCCATCTCCCGGGTGCTCAACTGGGCGACGACCGCGGAACACGCATGGAACCCGCCTCCCTTCCACGTCGACGGCATGCATCCGCGGGCGGAACAACTGGTCCTCGACGGCATCGACGAGGCGTCCGCCGCCACCCGTACCAGCCCGCTCGGCGTCGTGATCCAGGGCGAGGGCGGAGCCGGCAAGACTCACTTCCTCGGCTGGGTCAGAGGCAAGATCGCGCAGGCGGGCGGCTACTTCTTCCTGGTGGACTTCAGCGCGGGCGACGACTTCTGGCACCGCACCACGAGCGCGATGGTCGAGGACCTCGGACGCTCGGCCGCGGGCCCGGACGCTCCGAGCCAGGCGATGACGGCCCTGCGCGCCCTGGCCGCGCTCGCCGGCGTCGGCGACCGGATCGAGGCGGCGATCGAGCAAGAGTCCGGGCTCGGCCGCGCCGACCTCGACGCCCTGGTGAACGGCCTGGTGGCCAGGAACCGGCAGTTGCTGCGCTGCCGCGACACCATCCGGGCGCTCGCCCTGTACGCCGCCGCGTCCGGCCCGGCACTCGAGGTCGCCCACGACCACCTGACGTCCACCGAGGAGACCGAGGAAGGCGATCGCAAGGCGTGGGGCATGAGCCCCGTCGTCAAGAAGCCGCACGACATCGCGGTCGAGCTGTCGATGATCCTCGCGCTGACCGGTCCCAGCGTCATCGCGGTGGACCAGATCGACGCGCTTTTGGAGCACTCCCGTACGGATGCCGCCGAGCCGCCGGCCGACGCCGAACCGCGTAAGGACGTGATCGACGAGATCGCGAGCGGCCTCATGGCCCTGGTGCACGCCACGCAGCGAACGCTCTGCCTGGTGGCATGCCTGCCCTCGTCGTGGAACCTGATCAGGAAACGGGCCATCGGCACGGCACAGGACCGGTTCCGTCCCTCGCTGATCCTCACCACGATCACCAGCCCGGACATCGCGCGGGTCCTGGTCGAGCGGAGGTTCGCGGTGGCCTTCGCGCAGGCGGGCGTCACGCCGCCCGCACCGACGTGGCCCATCGCCCCCGAGGCGTTCGCGACGGCCCCCGGTCACACGCCGAGGACGCTCCTCCGCCTCATCAGCACGCACATCGCGGCCTGCCGGGCCGATGGCCAGGTGCGCCCGCTGGAACGTTTCGACCGGGAAGAACCGGCCCCCGCGACGGTGACCGTCGCCGAGACCGCTCCCGCCGTGCCGGAGACGAACCTGGCCCGGCTCGACACACGCTTCGCCGACCTGCGCGAACGGGCCGACGGGGAGAGTCCGTTCGACGCGGACAAGGAAGACGAACTCGCGCCGCCCCTGCTGGCCGCCGCTCTCGACGCCTGGATCAAGGAGCAGGGCGAGGCGGGCGAGGCCTTCTCCGTCGATCCGCTGCCGGGCCGCCGCCCCAGCCTGCACGCGAGGTTGCGGCAGGCGCTGGACCCGGAGTCGGAGGAACAGCGGCACTGGACGTTCCGGATGATCGGGGCGCCGCATCACATCGCCGCACTCAAACGGCTGAACGACGGCATCGCCGCCTCCGGCCTCGGCCCGGACACGCCCGACCGCTGCTTCGTCGTGCTCCGCAACCTCGCCTGGTCGGACGGCCCGGCCACGCAGGCCCGCCTGGCGCAGCTCAAGGAGTGGGGCGGGCGCTCGGTCACGGTGCGGGGCGACGATCTGCGTGTCTTCGAGGCCCTGCGGCAGATGGCCGCCGACGGGGACCCGGAGTTCGAAAGCTGGCTGCGCGCCCGCCGCCCGGCCGGCCGCACCGAGCTGTTCACCAGCCTGTTCGGGCCGCCGGCGGCGCAGCCTGCGACCGCGGAACCCGGTCAACCGGCAGGCGAGGCGCGGGAGACGGCGGGCGGCCGCGCCGCGGCCATCACGGTGGGCAGGCGCCTGGACAGCGGCGCGGACCTGGAGATCAAGCTGAGCACGCTCACCCGTCACACGGCCGTGTTCGCCGGGTCGGGCTCCGGCAAGACCGTGTTCCTGCGGCGGCTCATCGAGGAGTGCGCGCTGCTCGGGGTGTCGTCGATCGTGCTCGACTCCAACAACGACCTGGCCAGGCTGGGTGACCCGTGGCCCAGCCCGCCTCCCGGCTGGGGCGATGAGGACGCCGGCAAGGCGGCGCGCTATTTCGCCGGCACCGAGGTGGTGATCTGGACCCCCGGACGCTCGCGCGGGCGCCCGCTGGCCTTCCAGCCGCTCCCCGACTTCACGCCGGTGCTGGACGACCGCGACGAGCTGGACTCCGCCCTCGGCCTCGCCGTCGAGGCGCTCGCGCCCAGGGCGAACGTGGACGGGGCGAGCGCCAAGGCGCGCAAGGGGAAGGCGATCCTCCGCCAGGCGCTGGACCACTTCGCCCGCTCGGGCGGCGGCGACTTCGCCGCGTTCCTCAGGCTCCTCGCCGCCCTGCCGCTGGAGGTCAGCCAGATCGACCGCGCCGATCAGATCGCCGCCGAGCTGGGGCAGCTCCTCACCGCCGCGACGATCAACGATCCGCTCTTCGCGGGCCGGGGCGAGCCGGTGGACCCGGAGCAGTTGCTGACCCCCTCGGAGGGCAAGCGGGCCCGCGTCTCCGTCATCAGCCTCGCCGGTCTCAGCGACGAGGCGAGGCCGGGCTTCGTCAGCCGGCTCCAGATGGCGCTGTTCTCCTGGATCAAACGCGATCCCGCCCGGGACACCCCGCTCAAGGCGCTGTACGTCATGGACGAGGCGCAGACGTTCGTACCGGCGGTGCCGAAGACCGAGGCGCTGGCCAGCACGCTCACCCTGGCCTCGCAGGCGCGCAAGTACGGCCTGGGCCTCGTCTTCGCCACCCAGACGCCGCGCGGCCTGCACAACCACATCGCCGGCAACGCCACGACGCAGTTCATCGGCCGCATCAACAGCCCCACGCAGATCGAGGTGGTCAAAGGGCTGGCCAGAGCCCGGGGCGGCCGCGCGGACCGCGTCGGGCGGCTGGAGACGGGGCAGTTCTACGCCGCGAGCGAGGGCGTCCCCGAGGTCCTCATCCGGGCGCGGCAGTGCCTGAGCCACCATCCCGCCGACCCTCTCACCGAACAGGAGATCATCGAGCGGGCGTCCCGCTGACGGGGCGGGGCCGTCCGGCTGAGCGGTCGCCAGGACGTCCGGCGGGGCCTGCGGGCGGCGCTTCGCCGGCGTTCAGCGGCCAGGCGGCGGGGCGCTGGAGGCGCGGGGGATGAGGCGGGTGGGGAGGCGGACGTGGCGCTGCGCGGGCTCGCGTCCGGCCAGCATCTCCAGCAGGATCTCGACGGCCAGCCGCCCCATCATCTGGATCGGCTGCTCGACGGTGGTGAGCGCGGGCTCGCTCATCACGCTCTCGGGGACGTTGTCGAAGCCGACCACCGAGAGGTCTTCGGGCACCCGCAGGCCCATGGACGCGGCGACCTCCATGGTGGCGATGGCCGACATGTCGTTGGCCGCGAAGACGGCGGTCGGCCGGTCGGGCAGGCTGAGCAGCTCGCGGACGGTGGTGCGGGCGTCGTTCTCGTCGTAGTCGGCGACGCGCACCAGCGCCGGGTCGGCCGGGATGCCGGCGTCGGCGAGCGCCGAGCGGTAGCCCTCCTCGCGCAGCGGGCCGGACTCGAGGTCGCGCGGCGGCCTGCCGAGGAAGCCGATGCGGCGGTGGCCGAGGCCGATGAGGTGTTCGGTGGCGAGCCTGCCGCCCTGGAGGTTGTCGGCGTCGACGGTCGGGACGGTCTCGCGCCCGCTGTGCGGATCGACCGCCACGACGGGGGCGCCGCCGTCGACGTCGAGCACCGTGGGCGTGACCAGCACCGCGCCGTCGATGAGGGTGCCGGACAGCCGTGACAGATAGCGCCGCTCCCAGCCGACCCGGCCCGAGCCCTTGCCGCCGCCCGCGTAGACGACGAGCTCGTAGGCGGTGCCCCTGATCGCGCGGGCGGCGCCCTTGAGCAGCTCGGCGCTGAACGGCTCGATGTCCCAGACCAGGATGCCGATCACGTTGGTCCGCTGGTTGCGCAGGCTGCGGGCCACGAGGCTGGACTCGTAGCCCAGCTCGGCGATGACCGCGCGCACGCGATCGACGGTGGCCGCCGATACGCCGTGCCGGTCGTTGAGCACTTTCGACACCGTCGCGACCGACACACCGGCATGCTCTGCCACGTCGCGGATCGTTACCCGGCCATTGTTCACGCCGCCGATCCTAGCGCATATAAAACGTTATCGATAACGATTGACATCGGTCTGAGCAGGGCTGCACGATGTCGGACTAAGCCGGACTAACCGCAGCAAGACCGGCGCTGTGCGGTGTCGCGCCAGGGAGCCGCGTCTCCGTGTGGTGCGCAGGAAGGTGCCAGGAAGGTGAAGGACATGAAGACAGCGGTCGGTTCCCCCAGGCCACTGCTCGCGATGGCGCTCGCCGTGCTGATGACCGGCGTCGCCGCGTGCGGGACATCCGGTCCACGGCAGGCCGGCACCGCCTCGGCGGCGGGCGGCGACGCGGGAGGCCCTTCCGCGTGGATCATCAGCGGCGTCACCGCCAAGGCGTTCCAGAACTCGTTCGGCTCATGGAACGCCGCACACCCCGGGCAGAAGTTCGCCATCCAGGAGTTCGCGAACGACCCGTACAAGCAGAAGATCAGGACGGCCGTCGGCGCGAAGCAGGCGCCCACGCTGATCTACGGCTGGGGCGGCGGCGTGCTCACGTCGTACGTGGCCGCCGGTGCGGTCGAGGACATCAGCGACCTCGCCGAGGACCCCGCGGTCAAGAAGCGCTTCCTGCCCTCGATCGCCGCGGTCGGCAAGGTGGACGGCAAGACGTACGCGCTGCCGAACAACGGCGTCAAGCCCGTGGTGATCTACTACAACAAGGACCTGTTCGCCAAGATCGGCGCAGCCCCCGAAGACGTGGAACGAGCTGATGGCTCTGGTGCCGAAGTTCAACGCGGCGGGCATCGCGCCGTTCACCGTCAGCGGCCAGGCCAAGTGGCCGCTGCTGCCGTGGCTCGCGTACCTGATCGACCGCATCGGCGGCCCCCGCGTCATGAACGACATCACGGCGGGCAAGCCGAACGCCTGGTCCGACCCGGCGGTGACCGAGGCCACCACGAAGATCCAGGAGCTGGTCAAGGCGGGCGGCTTCGTCAAGGGCTTCTCCTCGATCTCCACCGACAGCGGCGCCGACGTGGCCCTGCTCTACACCGGCAAGGCCGCCATGACGCTCGGCCTGCCCGCGACGTACCAGACGATCAAGACCGCGAACCCGAAGTTCATCAGCGACGGCAAGCTCGGCTACGTCCCCTTCCCGGCCGTGGAAGGCGGCAAGGGCGACCCGGCGAACGTGGTGGGCAACCCGAGCAACTTCTGGTCGATCTCGTCGGCGGCGACCCCCGAGCAGAAGCAGGCGGCCCGCGAGTACATCAAGAACGACCTGCTGAACGACAAGTACGCCGCCGACCTGCTGGCGGTCGGCAACGTCCCGCCGGTGGAGGGCGCAGAGGACGCCATCGCGAAGTCGGACGACCCGGCGTACTACTCGATGATCTACGAGGTGGCGAAGAAGGCGCCGAACTTCCAGCTCAGCCTGGACCAGGCGCTCGCGCCCGAGGCCGGCGACAAGCTGCTCACCACGCTGCAGCAGGTCTTCCTCGAGGAGATCACGCCCGAGCAGTTCGCCACCACCATGAACGCCACGATCAGCGGCTGAGGCGATGCACGTGTCCGCTACCCGTGCCCGCACCCGCAGCGGGCTGCTGACCCTGCCGGCGCTGGCGATGTTCGTGGTGTTCGCGGTGGTCCCGCTGGGCGGCGCGGTGATCCTCAGCCTGACGCGCTGGGACGGCCTCGGCGAGATCTCGTGGGAGGGGTTCGGCAACTGGACCGAGGTGCTCGGCGACCCCGTGACCGGCAACGCGCTCGTCCTCACCGTGAAGATCATGGTGTTCTCGTGGGTGGTGCAGACGCCGATCAGCCTGCTGCTCGGCGTCTTCACCGCCGGGACGCAGCGCTACCGCGCCGTGCTCGCCGTGCTGTACTTCCTCCCGCTGCTGCTCTCGTCGGCGGCGGTGGCCATCGCGTTCAAGGCCGTGCTCGACCCGAACTTCGGGCTGGGCGGCGTGCCGGGGCTCGGCTTCCTGAGCCTGGACTGGCTGGGTGACCCCGACCTCGTGCTGTACGTGGTGATCTTCGTGATCGCCTGGCAGTTCGTGCCCTTCCACACCCTGCTCTACCAGGCGGCCGTCCGGCAGATCCCGGCCTCGCTGTACGAGGCCGCCGACATCGACGGGGCCGGGCGGGTCAAGCAGTTCCGCTACATCACGCTGCCGCAGCTCCGCAACACGATCATCACGTCGTCCACCCTCATGGTCACCGGCTCGCTGACCTACTTCGACGTGGTGTTCGTCCTCACCGGCGGCGGTCCCGGCAACGCCACGCGGCTGCTCCCGCTCGACATGTACCTCACCGGCTTCTCCGCCAACGACATGGGCAAGGCCAGCGTGCTCGCGGTGATCCTGGTCGTGACCGGGCTCGCGCTGGCCTTCTCGCTGACCAAGTACACCGGCTTCGTCCGCATGCGCAGCCAGCAGGAAGGGCTCTGATGGCCGTCACCACCACGACGATCGCCCGCCGCCGCCCGCGAACCCGGGTCAAGGTGCGGCGGCTGCCCAACATCGGCGCCGGCATCGGCGGCCTCGTCTGGCTGGCCGTGATCATCGTCCCCATCTACTACGTGGTGATCTCCAGCCTGCGCAGCCAGACCGGCTTCTTCGACGGCAACCCGCTCGCCCCGCCCGACGAGATCACGTTCGGCAACTACGCGCTGGTGCTGCAGAGCGGCTTCGGGCGGTACTTCCTCAACAGCGTCGTCATCACGGTCGCCTCGGTCGTGGTGACGGTCGGGCTGTCGCTGATGGCCGCGTACGGGGTGGTGCGCGGCGAGGGCCGTCTCGCCCGCATGAGCTTCTCGGTCTTCCTGCTGGGCCTGGCGATCCCCGTGCACGCCACGATCATCCCGCTCTACTACATGATCACCCGGCTGCATCTGTACGACAGCCTGCTCGCGCTGATCCTGCCGTCCATCGGCTTCGCGATCCCGATCACGGTGCTGATCCTGGCGAACTTCATCCGCGACATCCCCAGAGGGTTGTTCGAGTCGATGCGGATGGACGGGGCCACCGACTGGGGCATGCTGTGGCGGCTGGTGCTGCCGCTCGCCCGCCCTGCCCTGGTCACGGTCGGCATCTACGATGCCCTGCACGTCTGGAACGGCTTCCTGTTCCCCCTCATCCTCACCCAGAGCCCCGACCTGCGCGTCCTGCCGATGGCGCTGTGGGCGTTCCAGGGCGAGTTCACCGTGGACGTCCCCGCGGTGCTGGCCGCGGTGGTGCTGTCCACGCTTCCCATGCTCGTCGCGTACGTGCTGGGACGCCGCCACCTGGTGCGCGGCCTCACGGCCGGTTTCGGCAAATGACCCATCTTCCAAGGAGAGATCGCTTCACCATGCACGACGAGTCCGTAAGGCTGCACATCGACGGCGACCGATTGGCGACCGCGACCGGAGAGACGGTCCGCCTGCGCGGCGTCGGGCTCGGCGGCTGGATGAACATGGAGAACTTCATCACCGGCTACCCCTCGACGGAGGAGCTGCAGCGGGCCGCGCTGCGCCGGGTGCTCGGGCAGGAGGTGTACGACGCCTTCTTCGAGCGCTTCCTGGAGGTGTTCTTCACCGACGACGACGCGCGCTTCCTGGCCGAGCTCGGCATGAACAGCGTCCGGGTGCCGTTCAACTACCGGCACTTCGAGGACGACGACCGGCCGATGCGGCTCAAGGAGGAGGGCTTCCTGCTGCTCGACCGGGTGATCGAGACGTGCGCCCGCCACGGCCTGTACACCGTGCTCGACCTGCACGCCGCGCCCGGCTACCACAACCAGCGCTGGCACAGCGACAACCCCACCCACCGGTCGCTGTTCTGGACGCACCGGCACTTCCAGGACCGGGTCGTGCACCTGTGGGAGGCGCTGGCCGACCGCTACCGCGACAACCCGTGGGTCGCCGGGTACAACCCGCTCAACGAGCCCGCCGACCCGTCCGGCGAGCGGATCGGCCCGTTCTACGAGCGGCTGCACGCCGCGATCCGCGCCGTCGATCCCGCTCACGTCCTCTTCCTGGACGGCGACCGGCACGCCACCGACTTCGAGCAGTTCGCCGACCCGCTGCCCGGCACCGTCTACACCGTGCACGACTACGCGCTGGCCGGCTTCGCCGACAGCGGCGACTACCCGGGCATCTCGCGCGGCCGGTACGTCGACCGCGACTACCTGGAGGCGCGATTCCTGGAACGTGCCGCGTACATGCGGCGCACCGGCACCCCGATCTGGGTGGGGGAGTTCGGCCCCGTCTACAGCACGCGGTACGGCGGCGACCCGGCGCTGGACGCCGCGCGCTACCGCGTCCTGGCCGACCAGCTCGACATCTACGACGCCCACGGCGCGGGCTGGAGCCTGTGGACGTACAAGGACATCGGGCTGCAGGGCGTGGTGCACGCCGCCGCCGACTCCCCGTACGTGCGCACGATCGACCCGATCCTGGAGAAGAAGGCCCGCCTGGGCGTGGACGTGTGGGGCGGCGTGGACACCGGCGTCCGCCACCTCCTGGAGCCGATCGAGAAGACCGTGGCCGAGGAGTTCCCGCATTTCGACCCTCCGCCGTTCGGTCAGCGGCAGTGGATCCACGTGCTGGTGCGGCACATCCTGCTGGCCGAGCCGATGGTGGACGAGTTCGCCGCGCTCTTCGCCGGCATCGACGCCGGCCGGGCGCGTGAGCTGGCCGACTCGTTCAGGTTCGACCGGTGCGCGGTACGCACTCCGCTCGTCGAGACGCTGAGGAAGCACCTGTGAAGATCACCGAGATCGAGACCCTCACCCGGGGGCCGCTCGCCGTCGTCCGGGTCCGCACCGACGACGGCCTTGAGGGCATCGGGCAGACCGCGCCGTACGAGGCGGGCACCACGGTCTGCGTGCTGCACCGCATGGTGGCGCCGATGTTCCTGGGCCGCGACCCGTGGGACGCCGAGGCGCTGGTGGACGCGTGCCTGCGCCGCCACTACAAGTTCCCGAGCAGCTTCCTGCACCGCGCCGTCGCCGGGGTGGAGACGGCGCTGTGGGACATCATGGGCAAGGCGGCCGGCCGTCCGGTGGCGCAGCTGCTCGGCGGGCACGCCAGGACGTCCGTCCCCATGTACGCCTCCAGCATGTCCCGCGAGATCACCCCCGAGGACGAGGCGGAGCGGCTCGGCGAGCTCATCGCCGAGCAGGGCTTCCGCGCGGTCAAGATCCGGGTGGGGGAGGCGATGGGCCGCGACGTGGACGCCGCGCCCGGGCGTACCGAGCGCATCATCGGTCATCTGCGCGACGCGCTCGGCCCCGACGTGGACCTGTCGGCCGACGCCAACGGCGGGTTCTCCGTGCCCAGGGCGATCAGGGTCGGGCGGATGCTGGAGGAGCACGGCTACTTCCACTTCGAAGAGCCCTGCCCGTTCCCCGACCTCGAAGCGACCGCGCAGGTCGCCGCGGCCCTGGACATCGCGGTCTCCGGCGGCGAGCAGGACTTCTCGCTGCCGCAGTTCAACCGCATGATCGCCATGCGCTCCGTGGACATCGTGCAGCCCGACATCGGCTACATCGGCGGCGTCTCGCGGGCCCGCAAGGTCGCCGTGCTCGCCGAGGCGGCCGGGATCCCGTGCACCCCGCACTGCGCGAACGACTCGCTGCTGCGCGTCTTCACCCTGCACCTCGCCGCGGCGATGCCGGCCTGCGTGCATCCGCAGGAGTGGAGCATCGAGACCACCCCGTGGACTCAGGGCGTCTACGGGCCGATGCCACAGGTGAGCGGCGGCGTCGTACCGGCTCCGACCGCGCCGGGCTGGGGCGTCGAGCTGCTGCCGTCCTTCGTCCGCGACGCCGACAAGGCCGTGTCACGGGAGTGACGGCGGGGCGGCGGCTCCCGCCGGCTCCCGCCGGGGGACGGGTCCTCCGGTCGTAGAATGCCGGGTCTCGGCTGGCGACGGGAGCGTTCGTTGGGGCTGGAGATCAAACTACTCGGGCCGCTGGTGGTCGAGGCCGGCGGCACGGCGGTCGCGATCACCGGGCGGCGGCGGGTCGGTGTGCTGGTACGCCTCGCGCTCGACGCGGGGCGGGCCGTGGCCGCCGAGTCGCTGCTCACCGACGTGTGGGCGAGCAGTTCCGCCGCCACCGCGGGCAAGCAGCTGCACATCGTGGTCTCGAAGCTGCGTGAGACCCTGGCCGCCCACGGCGCGGCGGAGGCCATCGAGACCGTCCCCGGCGGCTACCGGCTCGCGGTCGAGCGCGATCGCGTGGACGTCCACGCCTTCGCGCACCTGGCGGAACAGGCCCGCGCCGCCTGGGCGGACGGCGCGGCGGCGACCGCGGACGTGCTGTTCCGCCGCGCGCTGGAGCTGTGGCGCGGGCCGGCGCTGCCGGAGCTGGACGCGCACTGGGCGGTGATCGAGGCCGAACGGCTGGAGACCGAGCGGCTCGGCGTGCTGGAGGACCACGCCGAGCTGCGCCTGGCCACCGGCGACCACCGGGCGCTGGCCGTGGATCTCATCGCGCACGTCAGGGAGCATCCGCTGCGCGAGCGCCTGGCCGGCCGGCTCATGCTCGCCCTCTATCGCGACGGGCGGGCACCCGAGGCGCTCGACGTCTACCGGCGCCTGCGCCAGGCCATGGTCGAGGAGCTGGGGCTGGAGCCCGGCGAGGACATACGCCGGCTGCACCAGGCCGTGCTCGCCGGCGATCCCGAGCTGGACCTGCCCGGTGAGCGGCGGGCCTGGCACGTCAGGCCGGCCGAGCTGCCCGCCGACGTCCAGGCGTTCACGGCGCGGGCCGCCGAGGTGGCGCGGCTGCGCGCCGACCTGCTGAGCGACAGCCCGGTGACGGTGATCGACGGGCCGGGCGGCATCGGCAAGTCGGCGCTCGCCGTCCACGTCGCCCATCTCGTCGCCGACCGGTTCACCGACGGCGTCATCTACGTCGACCTGCACGGCTCCACCGACAGGCTCGCCCCGCTCGACCCGGCGCAGGCGCTTCGCCGCCTGCTGCGCTCCCTGGGCCTGGACGGCGCCGCCATCCCCTCCGACGCCGAGGAGGCGGCGGCCCGCTACCGCTCGCTCACCGCCGCGAGCAACCTGCTGGTCATCCTCGACAACGCCCGCCACGTACGCCAGATCCGCCCGCTCATCCCCGCGGGGCCGCGCTGCCGCGTCCTGATCACCAGCCGGCATCCGCTCGCCACCCTGGACGGCGCCCGGCACCTGCACCTCGGCGGGCTCGGCGACGCCGACGCGGCCGCCCTGCTCGCCAGGATCGTCGGCGTGGACCGCGTGGAGGCCGAGCCCGAGGCGGCGCGGGAGATCGTCCGGCTCTGCGGCGGATTCCCGCTCGCGCTGCGCATCGTGGCCGCCCGGCTGGCCGCCCGCCCCGACCGCCCGCTCTCCCATCTCGCGGTCCGGCTCGCCGACGCCGCCCGGCGGCTCGACCTGCTGGAGTACGCCGACCTCGCGGTGCGTGCCAGCCTCGCGGTCAGCCACCAGCAGCTGCACGAGGAGCCCGCGGGCCGGGACGCTGCTCACCTGCTCTGCCTGCTCGGGCACGCGGACCTGCCGGCGTGCACGCCGCCCGCCACGGCCGCGCTGGCCGGCTGGCCGGAGCACCGCGCGGAGGACGCGCTGGAACATCTGGTGGACGCCCGCCTGCTCGAACGCGCCGGACCCGACCGCTACCGCCTGCACGACCTGGTCGGCCTGTACGCGCGCGAGCAGGACATCCCCGGCGAGGAGCGGAAGAGCGCGGCCGGCCGCATGCTGCAGCACTACCTGGCCACCGCGCAGCGGGCCAACGACCTGATGAACGACCACTCGACCACCGTCCTGTTCACCCCGGAGCAGGCGGGCGAGGAGCTGCCCACGCTGCAGGACGCCAACGCCTGGCTGGACAGGGAACGCGACAATCTCCTGGCCGCGGTGCGCCAGGCGACGCGGCTTGCCGACCGCTCGGCGGCCGGGCTCGGCTATCACCTGCTGTGGCTGTTCGACCGCAGGGGATGGTTCGCCGAGGCCCTGGAGGTGGGGGAGGAGGTGCTGCGGCAGGCTCGTCAGGAGGGGGACTGGAAGGTGCAGAGCAACCTGCTGCAGGAGCTCGCCGCCATCCACCAGCAGCTCGGGCATCTCCAGGAGGCGGTCCGCTGCCTGGAGGAGGCGCTGGACTGCTGCGACCGGGCGGGGCTGCCCGACACGACGGCGGGCATCTTCAACGATCTCGGCATCACCTACACACAGATGGGGCGCTACGACGCCGCGCTCGCCGCGCTGGGGAGCGCCATCGAGGTCACCCGGCGCACGGGGCGCACCCTGCACGAGGCGTACGTCCGCAACAACCGGGCGCAGGTCTACTACCGGCAGGGCAGGACCGCGGAGGCCGTGGACGAGGCGCGGCGCGGTCTGGCGACGCTCAAGGAGGAGAGCGGCGCCGGCGGTCTCGGCATCGGCCACGACGCCCTCGCCGACTGCCTGCGGGCGCACGGGCTGCTGGAGGAGGCGGCCGAGGAGTACCGGGAGGGGATCAGGCTGCAGCGCGAGGCGGGCTACGCCATGGGGCTCGCCGTGTCCCACTGGTGGTACGGCCACACCCTGCACGACCTCGGCCGTCTTGAGGAGGCGAGGGAGTCCTGGCGGGAGTCGCTGAAGATCCTGCGCGAGGCCCGGCTGCTCACCCCCTCCGAGGAGGCCCGCTACCTCGCGAAGCCGGTGCCGGACACACCCGAGGTGATCAAAAACCAGCTCTGAGGTGGATGGCGGGCTCCGCCGTCCGGTGCGACCGTGGTGCGAGGCGACCACAGGAGGAGCCCGCTGGAGGAGAACGTGGGAAACCCCGAGCTGACCACCAAGACGGTTCTCGCCGCCATCCGCGACCACGGAGACGCGGCCTACGACTTCCTCGTCGACGACTACCCGCCCGACCAGGTGATCGCCGAGTTCACGAAGGCGGCGAGGTCGGGCTTCACCACGTTCGGCCTGGCGGTGCACATGGCGACGCTCACGGAGAAAGGGCGCAAGGAGCTCGGCTGACCGGCGAGCGCAACGCCTGAGCCCGGCAGGCCCGCGGCCCGTCCGCGCCGTCCGTGCGTACGGGCCGCTTGCCGCGCGTGCGGCACCCTGACGTTTCCGCATTCCGGCGGTCGATGACGGCTACCCGGCCGCTTCCGCCGCGAGACGGCCCGGGTCACCTTCCCGTATCAGCTGGTCGATCACTCTTGCCGCGGTTCCCCGCCCCGTCCGAAGGTCTATGAGGAACGGGGAAGGAGAGGCCGAACATGCGGGCGCCGCTGGTCGTGAAGCGGGCCCTGGACGAGCCGCTGCTCCTGCTCGGCGCGTTCGGGGCGATCCTCCTGGCGACGACCACGCTGGTGGCGATGATCATGTACGCCGTCGCCATCGCCGGGCCGGGCGTGCGCCGCGCCGTACAGGACGCCTCCTACCGCCAGACGAGCGTCACCGTCACCGCCCAGGTCGACGCCACCACATTCCCCCGGTACGACCGGCTCGTCCGCGACGAGCTGGCCGCCGCCTTCGGCGCACCCCCGGCCGTCACCACCAGCCTGCGCTCCGACTCGTACGTCATGCCCGGCCAGGAGGACGCGGACCTGCCGGGGCTGCTGCGCTTCGGCAGCCACGACGGGCTCGACCGGCACGCCCGGCTGGTCACCGGCAGGTGGCCGCGAACCGGCGGGGAGAGCGTGGAGGCGGTCATCTCGGAGCCGGCCGCCACCGCGACCGGGTTCGCAAGCGGCGCGGAGTTCGTCACGAAGGCCAGGAGCGACGGCAAGCCGGTCAAGGTCCGCGTCGTCGGCGTCTTCCGGCTCGACGACCCGGTGAGCGAGCGGTGGGCGGGCGAGGAGCTGCTGAGCCGGGGCGTGGAGCGCGGCGAGTACACCACGTACGGGCCGTTGATGGTGACGCGGGAGACGTTCGTCGCGGGCTTCGCCACCAGCGTCAGGGCGGTGTGGGCGGCCGAGCCGGACTTCGGCGCGCTCACCTCCGAGCGGCTGCGCCCCCTGGCGGCGGCCGCCGAGGGGATCGGCGCCAGGCTCATGGCGGGCGGCTGCGTGAGCTGCCTGGCCGCCACGGAGCTGCCCGCGCTGCTCACCCAGCTCGACAGCGCGTCCCTGGTGACCCGCTCCGTCCTGCTGATCTCCATGCTGCAACTGCTGCTGCTCGCCGGGTACGCGCTGGTGCTCACCGCGCGGCTGCTGGCCGACCACCGCCGCATGGAGACGGCGCTGCTGCGCTCGCGCGGCGCGGGCACGGGCAGGCTCGTGGCGCTGGCGGGCGGCGAGGCCCTGCTGATCGCGCTCCCGTGCGCGGTGGTGGCGCCGCTGCTCGGGCCGCCGCTGATCGCGCTGATCGGGCTGCTGCCCGGGATGGCGTCCCCGCCGGTGGCGCCGGACGCGGGCGCGTACCTCGTCTCGTCCGGGGCGGCGCTGGCCGCTGCCGTGCTGCTCGCGCTGCCGTCGGTGGCCGGCGGGCGGCGCACGTACGTGCAGGAGCAGTCGGCGCGCGGGCGCGGCCTGCGGCGCGCGCTGATCCACGGCGCGGGCGGCGACATCGCGCTGCTCGCGGCGGCCGCGCTGGCGATCTGGCAGCTCCAGCGCTACGGCGGGCCGGTCACCGCGACGGCGGCGGGCGGGCTCGGCATCGACCCGCTGATCATCTCCGGCCCCGCGCTCGCCCTGCTCGCGGGCGGCCTGCTGGGGCTGCGGCTGGTGCCGCGCGTGTCGCGGCTGGCCGAGCGGATCACCGCGCGCCGCGCCACCCTCCCCGCCGCGCTCGGCTCCTGGCAGGTCAGCAGGCGTCCGCTCAGGTACGCGGGCCCGGCGCTGCTGCTGACGCTGGCCATCGCGGTCGGCGTCGTCTCCATGGCCACCACCGCCACCTGGCGGGACTCGCACCGTGACCAGGCCGATCACCGGGCGGGTGCCGACCTGCGCCTGCCGGGCCCGTACGAGGCGCCCGAGCTGGGCGTGCTCGGCCGGGGCACGGCGTTCGCGGGGCTGCCCGGCATCACCGCCGCCTCGCCGGCCTTCCGCGCGCAGACCGACGTGGGCGGTGAGAGCGCGCTGCTGCTCGCCCTGGACGCCGACCGGCTGCCCCAGGTGTTCCACCTGCGTCCCGACCTGTCGTCGCGTACGGTCCCGCAGCTCGCCGCCGCGATCAAGGGCGAGCGGGCCGGCCGCCTGGAGCTGCCCGGCAGGCCGCGCGCCCTCACCGTGCGGGTGGAGTCTCCGGCCGCCGCGACCGGCAGGCTCGTGCTGTCGGACGCGCTCGGCACCTGGCACGACCTGCCGCTCGGCGAGCTGCGTGAAGGCGTCAACATGGTGCGGCTCGATCTGGCGGCGCTGGCGGGCCGCTCCGGCGAGATCACCTATCCGCTGTCCGTACGCGGCCTGGCCGGCGACGAGCAGGCGGGCCTGCGGCTGGCCGGGCTGAGCGCGGACGGCACGGATGTCCCCGTCACCTCGGCCGCGACGAACCCGCAGGGCGTGACCGCCTTCGGAGCCGACCGCTTCGCGCCGGGCCCGCTGCCCGTGGTACTCACGCCCGGCCTCGCCGCCACGCTCAAGCTCCGCGAGGGGCAGGACGGGTCCGTGCGCTTCGCGGGGAACGTCATGCGGATCAAGGTGGCGGGCATCGTGGCGAGCATGCCCACCGGCGAACCCGGGCAGCAGGCGGTGCTCGCCGACTGGGAGTCGCTGCACGCGTACGAGCTGGCCGCGGCGCTGCCGTCCCGCCCCGCCACCGAATGGTGGCTCGCCACCCCCGACTCCGCGCCCGCCGAAGAGGTGCTCCGCCGCAACCCCCAATGGGACGCCGGCGCCGTCGACCGGCACGAACTGGCCGCGCGGCTGCGCGGCGATCCGCTGGTCGGGGCGCTGCACGGCGGTCTGACGCTGGGGTTCGCCGCGGCGCTCGGCTTCGCGGTGCTCGGCTTCCTGGTGAACGCCGTGGTAGCCGCGCGCGAACGCCGGGCCGAGTTCGCCGTGCTGCGGGCGCTCGGCACCGGGCCCGGTCAGATGCTCGGCATGCTCGCCACCGAGCAGGCGTTCGTCGTCGGGCTGTCGCTCGTGTCCGGCACCGCGCTCGCCGTGGCCGTCGGGAACCTGGTCGTCCCGCGGATCGTCCTGTCCGGGCAGGCGGCGGCGGTCGAGCCCGCCGTGCTGTTCCGGCTCCCGTGGCCGTCCGTGGCCGTGATGCTCGCCCTGGTGACGGCGGCGCTTGCGGTGATCGTCGCCGGGCTGGCCCGGCGCATGTGGCGAGGGCAGAGCTTGGAGGAGCGGTGAGTATCCCCCTGGGCGTACGCGCGCACGCGGGCACCGTGGCGCTGCTCGCCGTGCTGGCGGCGGTCGCCTGCCTGCTCGTGTCCGGCCTGCCGAGGACCATGCAGGCGTCGTACGACGAGGCGCTGCGCCGGTCGCTGGCCACGGCCGGAGTGGCGCGTACCGACCTGGTCGTCACCGGCGCTCCCGCGCTGCCCGCCGGGGAGATGCACTCGCGCGCCGAGTTCGAGGCCGCCGGACGGCGCTGGCGCGGGCTCATACCGGCCGCGCTGCGCCCGCTTGTCGCGCCCGGCGGCCATATCAGCGCCAAGACCTTCCGCACGCCCGCCGACGGCACCGGCGATATTCGCGAGTTCGTCAACCTCGGCTGGCTGTCCGACGCCGACCGGCGCGTGACGTGGGTGCGGGGCCGCGCGCCCGGCGCGCCCTCGTCCATGCGGTACATGGGCTCGGCGATCCCCGTCATCGAGGTGGGCATCGCCGAGGAGGCCGAGGCCAGGATGGGGCTGCGCGTCGGGCAGATGCGGCTGCTCGGCGCGAGCGTCTCCACGGCCGTGCGCATCGTCGGCGTCTACCGGGCCGCGAACCCGGCCGACCCCGCCTGGGGCCACGACGCGGACATGCTCCACGTCACCAGGGTCGTCCCCATGGACGGGCCGGAGGAGCTGCACACCACCACGCTGATGTCGGACGCCGGGCTGGCCGCGCTGAGCGACAGGACCCGCACGCTCACCTACCGCTGGATCCTGCCGCTCGACCCATGGGGCGCGAACGCCCTCGATGCGCCCGGCATCCCGCCCGCGGTCGCCGACTTCCACCGGCAGGTGGACGTCCAGGGCGACGGCACCATCAGCTACCGCCTCGTCAGCGGGCTGCCGCAGCTCATCGACGCCTTCATGACCGCGCTGTCGGCCGCGCAGACCGTCCTGTACCTGGTGCTCGGCGGGCTGTTCGCGGTCGCGCTCGGCGTGATCGCGCTGGCCGTCCGGCTGCTGACCGACCGCCTGGAGCGCACGCTCGCCCTGGCCAGGGCACGCGGGGCCGCGCTGTGGCAGGTGGTGGCCGCGGGGGCCGGGCTGACCGCGCTCACCGTGGTCCCCGCCGCCCTCGCCGGGTACGGCCTGTCGTTCCTGCCGGCGGGACCCGCGCTGCCGATCGTGCACATCGGCCCGGCGGTCGTGGTCGTCGCCGCGGTGGCCTTCGCCGGGACCCGCGTGGCGCTGGCCCACCGCGCCCCGCTGCGGGAGCGCCGCGCCGACCTCGCCACCGTCCGGCCCTCGGCGCGGCGCGTCACGGTGGAGGCGCTGGTCGTCGTGCTCGCGCTGGCGGGTGCGTACGCGCTGCGCGCCCGCGGGCCGTCCGGCACCGCGCAGCAGGACCCGTACCTGCTGCTGATCCCGGTCGCGCTGACGCTCGCCGCCGCGCTGATCACGTTGCGGTGCCACCCTTATCCGCTGCGGCTCGTCGTCCGGCTGGCCGCCAAAGGGCGCTCGGCCGTGCCGTTCCTGGGGCTGGCCAGGGCGGCGCGGCAGCGGTTCACCGGCGCGCTGCCGGTGCTGATCCTGCTGCCCGCGCTGAGCCTGTCGGTGTTCGCCGCCGTGACCCACGAGGGGATCACCACCACGCAGCTTCTGGCGTCCTGGCAGAAGGTGGGCGCGCCGATCAAGGTGACGTCGATCGAGGACATCCCGGCCGACGTGATCGAGCGGGTACGCCGGGCGCCCGGCGTCGACGAGGTGGCCCTCGCGCTCACCGGCCGCGCCCAGATCCCGGACACCGGCGAGCAGCCGTACACCGTCGCCGTGCAACTCGACGCCTGGCGCAGGGTCACCGAAGGCGCGCCCATCACCCCGCCCGCGCTGTCCGGCGCCACGTCCGCGCTGCTCTCGCCCGCGCTGGGACAGCGCGGCGCCTTCGACCTCACGTGGCTGTCGGAGGCGCCGGTGAACGGCCGGGGCGTGATCGACTCCGTGCCCGGGTTCTACTCCAGCGGGCAGTTCATCCTCCTGCCGTGGGAGGTGCTGCCCTGGCCCGCCGCCAACACGCTGCTGATCAAGGGCGACATCGCGCCCGCCGAGCTGGCCCGGCTCGTCCCATCGGCCACCGTGGAGACACAGGCGGCGGCGCTGCGCGACATCCAGGCCGACCCGCTCACCGCGACCGTCCGCACGACGATGGTGGTGGTGACGGTGGCGCTGGGGGCGTACGCGCTGGTCGCCATCGTCATGTCGCTCGTCGCCGGCGCCGAGGGGCGGACGCGGACGATCTCGCTGCTGCGCACGCTCGGGCTGTCCGACCGGCAGGCCCGGTGGCTGGTCCTGCTGGAGCTGCTGCCCGTCGTCCTCATCACCGCGCCCGTCGGCGTGGCGCTGGGCATGATCCTGCCGGCCGCGCTGGGGCCAGGAGTGGACGTGTCCGTCTTCGCCGGCGGCCTGCCCGTCACCGGCCACGCGCCCGGGCTGCTCACGCCGTTGGCGCTGGCGGCCGGGCTGGCGCTGTGCGCGCTGGCCGGGTCGTACGCGCACGCCACCCTGACCCGCCGCCGCAACCTCGACGCCGCGCTGCGCGTGGGCGGCGAGTGACTGCCGGGGATCGAGGGATGCGTTTTACTCAGGTTGACATAGGTAGCAAAGGTGCATAAGTTGCCGCACACGTGTGTGAACGATCATCATGATCGCGCGCCTCGCCGCGCAGCACGGCGGGAGGCCACCACTCACCGACGTCCATCGTTAGGAACGGCTTTTATGCGCATCTTCACCAGGGCAGGCGTGCTCGCGCTCACCAGCGCGGCGGCCCTCGCCGGATCCCTCCTCACGAGCGCCCCGGCGCAGGCCGCCTCGTCGCCCATCGCCGCCTGCGGCGGCGGCAAGTACCACGTGATCGACCGCCAGCCCCTGGGCGGCGCCACCGTCTACCTGCTCTACAACGGCACGACCAACTGTGTGGTGACCTGGCGCAACAAGCCCAGCAAGAAGAAGGTCTTCCTCAAGGCGATCATCCGCCGTGAGCGCCAGAATTACGTGGTGGACTCCGGCTACTTCACCACCTACGCCGGGCCGGTCAAGCTCAAGGCCAAGGGCTACTGCGTCCAGTGGGGCGGCGACTACGGCAAGAAGAAGTACACCTCGAAGCTCGAGCACTGCGGGAAGTGACCCGGTCGCCTAGAAGGTGAGCGGCGGGGCGGCGGCCCAGCCGGGCAGCGGCTCGCAGCGCACCCGCCACTGCCGTGGCAGGTGCGCCTGCGGGCCGGCGGCTACGATGCCGCCGACGATGGCGCACGTGGTGTCGACGTCGCCGCCCGCCACCGCCGTGGTCCACATGGCCGTCTCGAAGTCGTCGCGGTGCCGGGCGGCCACCCACAGCGTGAACGGCACCGTGTCGTGCGCCGCCACCTGCCGCCCGTTGCCGAGCGCACCGGCGGCCAGTGCGGGGTCGCCGATCGTGAGCAGCCGCCTGGCCTCGGTGATGCCGTCACGGACCATGCCGGGCGGCACGTGCTCGGCGACCCGGTCGAGGAACGGCCCCGCGGGCAGGCCGGGATCCGCGGCGGTCACCGCCGCCGCCACCGCGACGGCCACGGCGCCCGCCACCGCCTCGGGATGGGTGTGGGTGACCCGCGCCGACAGCTCGGCCTGCCGGGCGGCCTCCGCCGCGTCACCGGCGAACCACGCGCCGAGCGGCGCCACCCGCATCGCGGCGCCGTTGCCCCACGAGCCCTTCCCGTCGAACAGCCCCGCCGACAGTTCACGCCAGTCGCCGCCCTCGCGTACCAGCCGGAGCATCCGGTTCGTGGACGGGCCGTAGCCTCGATCGAAGTCGTGGCGGGCGGCGAAGCTCGCCGCCAGCTCGTCCTGGTCGATGCCGCCGTGATCGGCGAGCACCCGGTAGATCGAGCAGGCCATCTCGGTGTCGTCCGTCCACTGCCACGGAGCGGGCGGCAGCGAACGCGCGGACAGATGATCGCGGTTGGCGGGGACGAAGAACTGCGAGCCGAAGGCGTCGCCGAGCGCCAGGCCGTGGAGCGAGGCGGCGGCCCGCGCGAGGAGCTGATCTGACATCGCCCCCATTCTGGTGCACGCGGCTCCGATCGCACCGCCCCCGGCGCTGAGGGCCGCGCCGCTGATCTCGCTGCGCCGCTGGTCGCGTCGCCTGCCGGTCCCGCCGCTTACTCCACCCCGCCGCTTAGGCCGCTTCGGCGGTGAGCGTCGGGGCCACGGGGCGGCGGGCCGCCAGCCGCGCGGGCAGGGCGACGAGCGCCGCCGTCACCAGGACGGTCGCCACCGCCACCCCGAGCAGCCCCGGCATGGGCGGCGCCGCGGCGTTGCGCGCGGCGAACAGCGACAGCAGCACAGCGCCCAGCGGAACACCCGCGAGCGCGCCGGACAGCGCCGGCAGGAGCTGGGCGACGGACAGCCCGGCGGCGACCTGCCCGGGGGTGGCGCCGACGGCCTGGGCGATGGCCAGGTTCAGCCGGGCGTCCATGGCGGTGGTCCAGGTGAGGATCAGCGTGTTCACCACGGCCAGGGCCACGATCAGCACGGTGACGGCGAGCAGCAGCGCGCGGTCGTGCTCGCCGCGCAGGTTCGGCAGGGCCTGCGAGCCGCCCAGGCCGTAGCCGCGGTCGTGCTGGGCGTGCAGGGCCAGCAGGGCGACCAGCGTGATCACGGTGACGGCGGTGGCGCACGCCTGCAGCACGGCGCGGCCCGGTCTGCGGGCGGTCAGCCGCAGTCCGAGGAGCAGCGGCGTGGGCAGCAGCGCGGACAGCCTGGTCAGCCAGGGCCGGTGCGCCGGCCTGCGGACGCCGGCGCCCAGTGCCGTGACCGTCGCCGTACGCATGGCGTGCAACGTGGGACGCAGCGTGGACAGCACCGCCACCGCGACGGCCAGCAGCGTCGCCGCGACCACGGCGGTGCCGGTCAGTGAGACGTCGCCGATACGGCTGGCGGTGGGGCTGGCGATGGCGGGCATGGCCAGCCGGGCGGTCACCAGTCCGAGCGCGTTCCCGGCCAGCGCCGGCACCAGGTATTCGGCGAGCAGGACGATCGCGATCAGGCCGGGCGTGGCGCCGACGGCCTTGAGCAGACCTGCCCTGCGGGTCTGCTCGGCGGCCCGCCCGGCGGCCAGCGCGGCCACGCCGGTGACGGCCAGCAGGTCGAGCAGCCAGCCGCCGAGCACCAGGATCGGCTGGGCGTTCCTGAGGATGGTCTTGTCGTGCCGGGCCTTGAACTGCCAGGAGTGGAAGTTCACCCTGATCCCGTCGAGCTCGTGGTGGGCGTCGCGGAAGGTGTCGGCGGTGGCGGGATCGCGCAGCTTGAGGTCCACGGCGGTGGTCACCGGCAGGTCGCCGGACCGAGCGAGGGTGCGCGCGTCGGACGTGGTCAGCCAGGCCAGGCCGCTGTAGTCGCTGGGACCTCCGCCTGGGCCGATCTGCGCCGCCCACGGGTAGATCGAGGTGGCCGCCGTGACGGCGATCCCCACGACGGGGTACGTCCGGCTGGCGATCGTGACCTCGTCGCCGGGGCCGACGCCGAGCGCGGTGGCGAAGCCGCGTTCGAGCACCACGCCGCCTGGGCTTACCCACCGGCCCGAGGTCACCATCGGCCGCTCGACCGGTGCGGGCCGCTCGCCGATGGCGTGCACCACGACCGGGGACGCGATCCCGTCGCGCGCGATGAGATCGGCGTAGACGACGCGGTACGGGCCCCGATGGGCGACGACACGCGGATCCTCCGTCAGGGAGGCCAGCGCCGAGGACACGGCGGGGCCCGTGTCGCCGGACAGCACCACCACGTCGGGGCCTGCGGTGGCGGCGCGCGTCTGCGCGTACAGCGAGTCGCTGACGTCGGGCAGGGACACCCCCACGGCCAGCGTCGCCGCGGCCACGGCCACCGCGATCAGCAGCAGCACGCCCTGAACGCGATGCCGGCGCAGATCGGCACGCACCAGCCGCACGAGAAGGGCGAGAGATCCGGCTGCGCTCAGTCCCCCGGTGCGGTCGGAGCCCACGGCGCTCGGCTCTCCAGCCCGATGAGCCCGCCGGGCCTGCCTGGAGGCGTCAAGGGAGCCCACGGTGCTCAGCCCTCCAGCCCGATGTGGCCGCCCAGCCCGGACAACCATCCGCCGCCGCCCGTGCCCGCCATGACCGTGTCGCCGACGAACATGCCGTCGCGCATCATGATCAGCCGGTCGGCGGTGGCCGCCACCCGTTCGTCGTGGGTGACGATCACAAGGGTCTGACCGGAGCGCCGCAGGTCCTCGAAGACGCGCAGGATGTCGTTGGTCGCCGCGCTGTCGAGATTCCCCGTCGGCTCGTCGGCGAGGACGACCCGAGGCTCGTTGACCAGCGCGCGGGCGATGGCGACCCGCTGGCGCTGCCCGCCCGACAGCTCCGACGGCAGATGCCTGGCACGCTCGGCGAGCCCCACCCGCTCCAGCAGCTCGGACGCCCGCCGCCTGGCCTGCCGGGGCGAACGCCCGGCCAGCAGCGCGGGCAGCTCCACGTTCTCCGCCGCCGACAGCTCCTCCACCAGGTGGAACGCCTGGAAGACGAAGCCGACGGAGCGCCGCCGCAGGCGGGCCAGGGCCCGCTCGCTCAGCGTGTCGATGCGCTGCCCCGCCACCCACACCTCGCCGCCGCTCGGCCGTTCGAGGCCGCCGAGCAAGTGCAGCAGGGTGGACTTCCCGCAGCCGCTCGGCCCCATGACGGCCAGCGTCTGCCCCTCGGGCACCTCCAGATCGACCTCGTCCACCGCGCGGACCCGGCTCCGCCCCTGGCCGTGCGTCTTCACCAGGCCACGGGCCTGCACCGCGATCATGCGTCCTCCGTACGGGTCCAGGCTCGTTCGCAGGCGTCGAGCCAGCGCAGGTCCGCCTGCAACCGCAGCACGACCCCCTCCAGCAGCAGGGCGGCGCCCGACTCCGGCGGCTCGGCGAGCGCCGCCTGCTGCGTCTCGCGCAGGCGGCGCAGCAGCTCGCGGCGCTGCGCCGCGATCAGCTCCACCGGGTCGGCCAGCCGGGCCGCCGCGGCGGCGGCCAGCTTGAGATGGAACTCGGCGAGGTCCGGCTTCGGCCAGCCCACCTCGGCCAGCCAGGCGGCCACCCGCTGCTGCCCGGCGGGCGTGAGCGCGTAGACCTTGCGCTCGGGCCGGTCGGGCAGGCCGTCGGCGCGCTCGCAGACGACGAGCCCTGCCTTCTCCAGCCGGGCCAGCGTCACGTAGATCTGGCCCCGGTTCATCGCCTCGCCGAGCGGGCCCAGGCTGCGGCGCAGCCGGGCGTGCAACTCGTAGCCGTGCGACGGCTCCTTGGCGAGCAGCGCCAGCACCGCGTCCTGCATGCCACCCCCTAACGGTTAGCCAAATAGATAGCGGTTACCTATGAAGGTGTCAAAGCGTCCCGTACGGTGATCGGCGCTGCCCGTCGTCGGCCCTCCGCCTGAAGCGGCCGGTCCGCATTGTGGCCGCCTGATGCCCTACTTGTAGGGGATCGAAGATTCCCCGGCCCTCGTGATCGAGTGATACTCCGATCGTCAGACGCGCGCCCGTGGCCGGCCCACGCATCCAGGGGGAGCACGAGGGCCACGGCGGACAAGGGGGATTGATGGTCGGCCATGCCAAGAACGTGCTGCGCATCGTGTTCACCGCGGACGATCTCGCGCTCACCCGCATCGCGACCCGTACCGACCTGTTATGGGAGATGGTGGGCAGCCTGCACCGCCTGCAGGCCCGCGACGGCGACCAGACGCTCGCGTCGTGGCGCCGTCAGGCGCGGGTCCGGCTCAAGCAGTACGGCCTGCTGCCGTCGGTGCGCCACCTGCTGCTTCCGCTCGTGCCACGGGGCCCGTACTTCCCCGACTTCCTCACTCCGATCCAGGCGCAGGCGGGCGACGACCTGGCCATCGAGGCGTTGCTGGACACCCCGACAAAGCGCGTGCGGCACGACATGGAGCTGCTGCGCCGCAGCGCCGGCGTGGCCTCGGCCGATCTCGAAGAGCTGGCACGCGGCGATCAGCGGACGTTGCAGCGGCTCGGGCGGGTCGTGACGGCGTACTGCCGGGCCGTGCTCGCTCCGCATTGGGCGGCGGCCGACCGGGCGCTGGCGGCGGAACGCGCCATCATGCACCGTCACCTGGTCTCCGGCGGCGCGGAACAGCTGCTCGCCGGGCTCGCGCCGGCGATGCGCTGGCGCCCTCCCGTGCTGGAAGTCGACTACCCGGCGGGGGCGGGCAGGGAGGTGCACCTGCGCGGGCGCGGCCTGACGCTGATCCCCACCTATTTCGGCCGGGCGAACCCGGTCACGCTGGTGGACCCGGCGCTGCCGCCCGTGCTGGTCTTCCCGATCCCCCGCAGGGCCATGCCGGACGACGTCGCGAGCCGGGACCTGGTGGCGCTCCTGGGCAGGACGCGGGCGGAGATCCTCAGCCGGATCGCGCACGCCCCGGGCTGCACCACCAGCGAGCTGGCCCGCGACGTCGGCGTCTCCGTCAGCACGGCGAGCGAGCACGCCCACGTGCTGCGCAGGGCCGGGCTCATCGCCAGCGTCCGCCAGGCCAACCTGATGCTCCACCACGCGACCGGGCTCGGCACGGCGCTCACCGGGCCGCCGCACGCCGAAGCGGCCGCCCGCACTTCGTACTGAGAAATCCGCGGAAAAGACGGCACGCCCCGCGCGATAAAGGCACCGCACTTTCGGCGGCGGCCGAAAGAGATCGACGCCGGTCGCGCGCGGATCACACACTTCTCACGAGGCCCGGGAAATGCACGGGCGCACGCGGAAGAAAGGGTTTTACAGTGATTCGCTGGGGACGCATCATCGCCACGATGGGAACGGCCGTCATGCTCGCCGCCACCATGCTCGCCGGCAGCGCCGCCGCGCAGCCGCGGGCCGCCGCCCCGCCGGAGATCCAGCTCACCGAGTCGCAGAAGAAGGAGCTACAGGCCGAGGTGGACAAGCACCTCAAGGACTACGGCGGCGGCAAGCAGATCGGCATCAACGAGATCGCGTACGAGGACGGCGCGATGATCCTCACCCTGCCGCTGCCGGGCGAGGCGAAGGCCCGCTCGGTCAACGAGCCCGTCACTCCGCTGGGCACCGCGAACTGCTCGTACGAATACGCCTGCCTCTGGTCGGACACCAATTTCAACGGCAGCCGGTTATCGCGGTGGGCGTGCGGGACGGTCACTTTGGGTTCGCCGTTCAACTCCACCGTCGGATCCATTCACAACAACCAGACGACCGGCACGCAAACGGTTCTGCTCAATTCCGCGCGGCAGGTTTTGAACGCGAGCATGGCGCCGAGCAGGATCAGCGACACCGGCGTCGGCAGCCGCTGGAGCGCCCGCTACTGGGTGGTCTGCTGACGGCCTGAACGGGCCAGGCGGGCGGATGCGGGGTTCCCGTGTCCGCCCGCCGCCGTTTCACGCTGGGCTTCGGGTGCGGTGGGAGGCGTCCTGGCTGGGGGCCGTACGGGATGTCCGTCCGCGAGGCGCTGCGCCGCCGCACGCTCCTGCGGGCCTGGCGCGGTGCCGGTGGACGGCGTTCGCCTGTCGCCGTCAGCGGGTGAGGTGGCGGCCGCCGGCGACGGAGATGACCTCGCCGTTGACGTGGCCGTTCGCGGCCGAGCCGAGGTAGGCGACCGTGCTCGCGACGTCCTGCGGGGTGCAGATGCGGCGGGTGGGCGTCTTCGCCGCCTCGGCGTCCACCACCTCCTGGCCGAAGCCCGGCGTGGTCAGTGCCCGGTCGGTCAGCGTGAAGCCCGGCCTGACCACGTTGGTGAGCACGCCGTACGGGGCCTCCCGCGCCGCCAGCACCTCGGCAGCGGTCTCCAGCGCGGCCTTGGCGGCGGGGTAGGCCACGCCGGCCGGCAGCGGCTGGGCGACGACGTCCGACGAGATCACCACGATCCGCCCCCATCCGGCCGCCCGCATGCCGGGCAGCGCGGCCTCGATGACCGACAGCGTCCCCGTCACGTTGGCGGTGAAGTCGCCGGTCAGGCTCTCCCACGTCTCGGGTCCCCTCGTCGGCCAGGACACCGCGTTGGCGACGAGTACCGCGATCTCGCCGAGGTCGCGCCGCACCTGCTCGACGGCCGCCCGGATCGACCCCTCGTCGCGCTGGTCGAGGCGGACCGCCGTGGCCTTGCCTCCCTCGCGGGCGATCGAGTCCACCAGCTCGCGGGCCCGCTGCTCGTTCCGGTGCCAGGTCGCGGCGACCAGGGCGCCCTCCTGCGCCAGTAACGCGGCGATCGCGCGGCCGATGTCGCCCGACGCGCCCGTGACCAGCGCCACCCGTCCTGCCAGTCCGAGGTCCATTGCGATCTCTCATTTCCATAGTCGGCTATCTGGTAGCCGACTATATACCAGTAGGGTGAGGTCCTGTGGAAGCACGTGAGGTGATGCGCGTCAACCGGGCGCTGAACAAGATGAGCCAGCTCTACCGCGCGTCCAAGGCGCGCAAGCTCGCCGCGCTCGGCCTGCATCCCGGCCAGGACGTGCTGCTCTGGGTGCTGGCGCAGGAGCCCGACGGCATGACGGTCTCCCAGCTCGCCGCCCGGCTCGGCGTCGAGCAGCCCACCGCCACCCGCAGCCTCGCCCGCCTGGAGACCGGCGGCTGGTTCCGCCGCGAACCCGTCCCCACCGACCGCCGCCAGGTCCGCATCGTCGTCACCGAGGCAGGACACCGGCTGCTGCCCGCCATCGAAGGCGTCTGGACCGAGCTGGCCGAGGAGACGCTGGGCGAGGTGGACGAGGAGCGGCGGGCGATCGTGCTGGACGCGCTCGAACAGGCCAACGACCGGCTCCGCGCGAAGGTCGGCGAAGAGGCCCTCGCCGAGAGCTGACCGCCTCCTGCCCTGGGCCCTTTCCCGGTCTCCCCTCCTGTCCTGGGCCCTTTCCCGGTCTCGCCTCCTGTCCGGTCCTCCTTTCGGCATCTCGCCTTCTGACCGGTGCCGCTCAGCGGCCGAGGGGCGGGCCGGCCCTCACCGCCGGACCGGGGTCAGGGGAGGGCGGCGAGTTCGGCGCGTACCGCGTCCGCGTGCCGCCCTGCCCGATGGCAGGCGTGGCCGATGCCGTACGGGCGTCGGCCGCCGGGTCGCCCGCGTCGAGGGTGTCCAGCCGCCTGCCCCGGCCGGCGAGCCGGGCGGCGACCGCGGCCAGGGTGGTCGCGTGCGCGGCGGCGTGCGCGGCCGCGATGCCCAGCGCGAGCGGCAGCCCGGCGCAGCGCGCGACGATGGCGTCGGCCGCCTCGCGCTCGGCGGCGACGCGGGCCGCGCCGAGCCGGGCCGCCAGCAGCTCTCTTGCCTGGCCGGGACGCAGCAGGCCGAGGGGCAGCGCGGCGGCCGCCTCCGTCGCGATGAGGCCGGTCAGCGCGTTCCTGCTGGTCACCAGCACCGCGCAGGACGGTGCGGCGGGCAGCAGCGGCGTGACCTGATCGGCCTGCCCGGCGTTGTCCAGCACGATCAGGACCCGCTTGTCCGCCAGGATCGTCCGGTACAGCGCGGCGCGGGCGGGCAGGTCTTCGGGGATCCGGCGCGGCGGCACGCCCAGCGCCTCCAGGAACGTGGCCAGGGCGTCCCGGGGGTCCACCGCGTCGCCCGCCGGGCCGAAGCCCTTGAGGTTCACGTACAGCTGGCCGTCGGGGAACCACGCGCGTGCCCGGTGTCCCCAGTGCAGGGCCAGGCACGTCTTGCCGATGCCCGCCATGCCGGAGACGACGCAGATCCGCGTGCCCGCCTCGTCCGCTCGCGGGCCCAGCAGCGCGTCCAGCTCCGCCAGCTCCCCGGCCCTGGCCACGAACCGCAGCACACCCCTGGGGAGCTGGCGGGGGGCACGCCACCCGGCGGTGGCCTTAGCCTGGCGGCCGTCGCCCGTCTCGGCGTCGTCTCCCGCGTCCTTCGCGTGGGCGGCCTTGTCCGCGCTGCCCGCGGACGTCGCGGCGGCGGCCAGCAGCGCCTGCTCGTACGGGTCGAGCTGGAGCGCCTCCGCGAGCAGCCTGAGCGACCTGCTGCGGGGACGGTGGACGGCGTCGTTCTCCAGGCGGCGGATCGTCCGCACGTTGACGCCGCTCTTGGTGGCGAGCTCCTCCTGGGTCAGCAGCGCCCGGCCGCGCCAGGCCCGGATGAGCGCGCCCGAGCTCCGGCTCTGCGGCGCGGAGAAATCGCCCGCGCCGTCACGCATGTCAGCAGGCATGGCGACCCCTCGATCGAACGCCCTCGGCGCATCGCCCGCGTTCCAGTGACGCCGACGGGGTGGAGTCTACGTAGGCCCCGCGCTCCGCAAGAGCGTCGTGTCCGTTTGCGCCCGCTGCCTGTCCGGAATGACCCGTTCGGCATCTTCCTGTGCCGGGTCTTCGCGGTGGCCGCGGTGCCGGACAGCACGCTGGAGGCGGCCCGCCTGGACGGCGCGGGCGAGCTGCGGATCTTCGTCACGATCGTGCTGCCGATGATGATCCAGGGCCTGGTCACGGTGTTCCTGCTGCAGTTCGTCGGCATCTGGAACAACTGCCTGCTGCCCTTCATCATGCTCTCCGACCAGGACAAGTATCCGATCACGCTGGGCCTGTACACGTTCCTCGGCAAGGGCGCGGGCGACGGCGACCTGTACTCGCTGGTCATCACCGGCTCGGCCGTCGCCGTGATCCCGCTGATCGTGCTGCTGCTGGTGCTGCAGCGCTTCTGGCGGGCGGACCTGCTCGCGGGCGGGCTGAAAGGCTAGAACCATGAAGTTCACCGACGGGCTCTGGCAGCTCCGCCCCGGCGTCACCGCGCTGTACGCGGCCGAGGCCTACGACATCCACACAGAAGACGACGCGATCACCGTGACCGCGCCCACCACCGTCATCACCCGCCGCGGCGACACGCTCAACCGCCCGGTGCTGACCCTGCGGCTATCGTCACCGCTGGAGAACGTGATCCGCGTCCGCATCGACCACCACATCGGCGGCGGCGAGCAGCGCGGCTTCGACCTGCCGGGCGACGGCGACGGCCCGGCCAAGACCGACGGCACGACGCTCACCAGCGGAGCGCTCAGCGCCACCGTGACGCCCGGCGCCCCCTGGAACCTGGCCTTCCACGCGGGCGAGCGGCGGCTCACCGAGAGCGGCCACAAGTCGATCGGCTACTTCCGGCTCGACGCCGACGCCCAGACCGACCCCGGGCCGGTCGGCAAGCGCAGGACCGGGCCGTCGGCCCACCTCGCCCAGCAGCTCTCGCTCGGCGTCGGCGAGGTGGTCTACGGGCTCGGCGAGCGCTTCGGCCCGCTGGTCAAGAACGGCCAGACGGTCGACATCTGGAACGCCGACGGCGGCACCTCGTCGGAGCAGGCGTACAAGAACGTGCCGTTCTACCTCACCAACCGGGGCTACGGCGTGTTCGTCAACCACCCGGGGCACGTCTCGTACGAGGTGGGCTCGGAGGTGGTGCAGCGCGTGCAGTTCTCCGTCGAGGGGGAGAGCCTTGAGTACTTCGTCATCTACGGGCCCACGCCCAAGGAGATCCTCGAACGCTACACCGCGCTGACCGGCCGTCCCGCCCGGCTGCCCGCCTGGTCGTACGGGCTGTGGCTGTCCACCTCGTTCACCACCGACTACGACGAGCAGACCGTCACCTCGTTCATCGGCGGCATGGCCGAGCGCGACCTGCCGCTGTCGGTGTTCCACTTCGACTGCTTCTGGATGCGCGAGTTCAACTGGTGCGACTTCACCTGGGACCCGCGCGTCTTCCCCGACCACGAAGGCATGCTGGCCCGGCTGCACGACAAGGGCCTGCGCGTATGCGTGTGGATCAACCCGTACATCGGGCAGCGCTCGCCGCTGTTCGCCGAGGCGGCCGAGCGCGGCTATCTGCTGCGGCGGCCCGACGGCGGCGTCTGGCAGTGGGACATGTGGCAGGCCGGCATGGGCCTGGTGGACTTCACCAACCCGGGCGCGACGCGCTGGTTCCAGTCGAAGCTGCGCGGCCTGCTCGACCAGGGTGTGGACGCGTTCAAGACCGACTTCGGCGAGCGCATCCCGCTCGACGTCGTCTACCACGACGGCTCCTCGCCCGAGCGCATGCACAACCTGTACGCCCAGCTCTACAACCAGGCCGTCTTCGAGGTGCTGGAGGAGCGGCGCGGGCGCGGCGAGGCGGTGCTGTTCGCCCGTTCGGCGACCGCGGGCGGTCAGCGGCTGCCCGTCCACTGGGGCGGCGACTCGGGCTCGTCGTACGAGTCCATGGCCGAGAGCCTGCGCGGCGGCCTGTCGCTGGCGTTCTCCGGTTTCGCGTTCTGGAGCCACGACATCGGGGGTTTCGAGGGCACCCCCGATCCCGGCGTGTTCAAGCGGTGGGTGGCCTTCGGGCTGATGTCCTCGCACTCGCGGCTGCACGGCTCGTCGTCGTACCGGGTGCCGTGGGCGTTCGACGAGGAGGCGGTCGAGGTCACCCGGGTGTTCACCAAGCTCAAGCTGCGGCTGATGCCGTACCTGTATCAGGCGGGCATCGAGGCGCACGAGCGGGGCACGCCCGTCATGCGGCCGATGGCGATGGAGTTCCCCGGCGATCGCAACGTCGCCCACCTCGACACCCAGTACATGCTCGGCCCCGACCTGCTCATCGCCCCCGTCTTCAGCGCCGACGGCACCGTGGAGCTCTACCTGCCCGAGGGCACGTGGACGAACTACCTGACGGGCGAGCGCGTCGAGGGCGGGCGCTGGCGCACCGAGCGGCACGGCTTCACGTCGATGCCGATCTACGTGCGCGAAGGCGCCGTCCTGCCCGTCGGGGCCCGCGACGACCGGCCTGACTACGACTACCTCGACGGCCTGACGCTGCGCGTCTACCCCGGACCCGACGGCGAGACCACGCTCACCGTCACCGACCCGGCGACGGGCACGCCGGCCAGGTTCACGGTCGTACGCGCGGGCGGCGAGGTCACGGTCACCTCCACGCTCGGCTCCGGCTGGCGGCACGAGCCCGCCTGAGCGGGGGCGGCCGGGGGTCACCTGGGGTTCACGTGGGCCGACAGGAACGCCACGACCCTGGTGACGAAGGCCGCCCTGTTGGCCATCCGCCGGATCTCGTGACCTTCGTCGTCGAAGATCAGGTGCTCGCAGGGCAGGCCGAGCGCGGCGGTCGCGGCGATCACCTGCTCGGCCTCGTACAGCGGCACGTTGGTGTCCTGCGCCCCGTGCACCACCAGCAGGGGAGCGGCCAGCCTGTCGAGCGAGCGCAGCGGCGACAGCGCGCGCAGCAGCCGCCGGTCCGCCTCAGGGTGGCCGTACTCGGGGACGGCCGCGGCGGCGATCCACGGCTCGGTGCGGGCGTAGAAGGTCTCGAAGTCGGCGATGCCGCTCACGGTCACGCCCGCCCGGAACAGGCCGGGGTGGGCGACGAGCGCGGCGAGGGTCAGGTAGCCACCGTACGACCAGCCCATGCAGGCGAGCCTGGACGGGTCGCCCGCGCCGATGCGGGCCAGCTCGGCCGCGCAGTCGGCGACGTCGTCGATCGCGTGGAAGCGCAGCTCGCGGTCGTCGGCCTCGCGGAAGGCCCGCCCGTACCCGCCGGAGCCGCGCACGTTCGGGGCGAGCACCCCGATCCCGGCGGCCAGCAGCCCCTGGTAGAGCGGGTTGAACGCGGGCCGCTCCTGGTCCTCCGGCCCGCCGTGCAGGAAGATCGCGAACGGCGCGGGGCCCTGCGTGTGCGGCGGCCGGTAGAGCCAGGCGGCGAGCTCCAGCCCGTCGCGGGCGGGAAAGCGCACCAGCTCGGCCCCGGCCGCCGTGGGCAGCCGGCCCGCGCCCGCCGCGTGCAGGTAGCCGCCGTGGTCGAGGTCGCAGAGCAGCACGTGGGACGGCTCCTGCGGGCTCTCGGCGGCGAGCGCGGCCAGGTCGCCATCCCAGCCGATCCTGGCCGAGGTGACGACGTCGGCGGGCGGCGGCGGCAGGTGTTCGAGCCGGCCGCGCTCCAGGTCCATGACGTCCAGCTCGGAGCGGCCGTGCCGGTTCCACACGAGCAGCGCGCGGCGGCCGTCCGGGCTGAGCGCGAACCTGTCCAGCTCGGCGTCCTGCCGCTCGGCCAGCACCACGGCCTCGGCCCCCTGGTGGACGGCGAGCAGCGCGGCGCGGTCGCGTCCCGCGTCCGACACCAGGTAGGCGGTCCTGCCGTCGGGGGAGAGCGCACCGTCGTCGGTGGTGCCCGGCAGGCCGGGCAGCAAGGGGTGCTCGTCGCTCGGCTCGTGCGCGCCGAGCGCCTCCGACACCAGATCGACCACGTACATGCGGCGGTGGCCGCGCGGCCCGCGCCGCAGCAGCATCCTGGCGTGGTCGCGGCTGACGGCGACGGGCCGCAGCAGCGGCCCCGCGGCGATGACCTGGCGCGCGCCGGTGACGGCGTCCACGAGCACGGCCCTGGACACGCCGTCGGCCGACGTCTCAGTGACGAGCAGCGTCTCGCCCCGCCCGGTCCAGCGCACCGGCACGGCCGAGCCGCCGGAGGGCGCGGCGAGCACCCGCAGGTCGCCGCCGTGCGGCTGGACGGCCCACACCTGGGTGTGCTCGCCGCCGCCCGGCGCGACCTGCACGGCGAGGTGCGTCCCCGCCGGTGACCAGCGCACGTCCACCACCGGCTGCGGCCCGGTGCCGACCGTCCACGGCTCGCCGCCGCCGCGCAGCGGCCGGATCCACACGCGGGGCGCGCCGTCCTGGTCGCTGACGTACGCCACCGCGCCGTCGCCGGGGGCGAGCGCGGGCGCGTGGCAGGTCCACGCGGTCAGCCCGGCCGCCGCCGGCAGATGCGACAGCCCGCCCAGCAGGTTCCCGTCGGGGTGCGGGCGCGCCAGGTCGTCGAGGCGCGGCACCTCGAACGGGTACACCGGCCCCGCCCGGCTCACGGCGACGGGCGGGCGGGGCGTGTCGTCACCCGGCCGCGCCATCACAACCCGTGGGTCTGCAGCCACAGCTCCAGCAGGCCGAGCTGCCACAACGTGTTCACACCCGTCGGCGTCCTGTCCCGCTCGGGGTCGGCGAGCAGCCGGTCCACCAGGTCGCGGCGGAACAGGCCGCGCTCGCGGGCGGCCCTGCCGGTCAGCGCGTCACGGAGCAGATCGAGCACGGCGCCCCGCACGTGCCGGATCGCGGGCACGGGGAAGTACCCCTTCGGCCGGTCGATGACCGCTGCGGGCAGCAGCCGCCGCGCGGCGTCCTTGAGCACGCCCTTGCCGCTGTGCGCCAGCTTCAGCTCGGCGGGGCAGGCCGCGGCCAGCTCGACCAGCTCGTGATCGAGGAACGGGGTGCGCGCCTCAAGCCCGTGCGCCATCGTCATGTTGTCCACCCGCTTGACCGGGTCGTCCACCAGCATGGCGGTGATCTCCAGGCGGAGCACGGCGTCGAGCGCGGTGTCCGCGCCCGGCCTGGCCAGGTGGTCGCGGACGAAGTCGCCGCTCGCATCATGGTCGAGCAGGCGGTCCGGCTCCAGCAGCGCGGCCAGCTCCTCGTGCGAACGGTCGAAGAACGCGCGCTCGTACACGGCGGCCGCCTCGGCGCGTGGCACGCCGGCCAGCGGCGGGAACCAGCGGTAACCGGCGAACACCTCGTCCGCCCCCTGACCCGACTGCACCACTTTGACGTGCTCGGCGACCTCCTGCGCAAGCAGGTAGAACGCCACGCAGTCGTGGCTGACCATCGGCTCGCTCATCGCGCGCACCGCGCCCTCGAGCCCGTCCAGCAGGCGCGTGTCCGGGATGCGGATGCGGTGATGATCGGTACGGAAGCGGCCGGCGATCATGTCGGAGTAGGCGAACTCGTCGCCCTGCTCGCCGCCCGCCGGCTCGAACCCGATGCTGAACGTGACCGGCGGCTCCCGCCCCTCCTCGGCCAGCAGCGCCACGATGAGGCTGGAGTCCAGGCCGCCCGACAGCAGCACGCCCACCGGCACGTCCGCGACCATCCTCCTGCGTACGGCTTCGCGCAGCGCGCCCAGGACCGCCTCCCGCCACTCGGCCGCGGTCAGCCCGGCCGCCTCGGGGAGCGCGGCGCGGGTGTGAAGCGGGTCCCAGTAGCGGTGGCCGGTGCTCGCGCCGTCCGGCTCGATCACCCGTACGGTGGCCGCCGGCAGCTTGCGCACGCCCGCCAGGATCGTGCGCTCGCCGGGCACCAGCGAGTGGAACGTCATGTAGTGGTGCAGCGCCACCGGGTCGATGCCGGTGTCCACGCCCCCGGCGGCCAGCAGGGCGGGCAGCGACGAGGCGAAGCGCAGCCGGGTGCCGTCCTCGGCGACGTACAGCGGCTTGATGCCGAGCCGGTCGCGGCCCAGCACGAGACGGCCGGTGGCGCGTTCGTACACGGCGAAGGCGAACATGCCCTTGAAGTGCTCCACGCAGCGCGGACCCCACCGGTGGAACGCCTTCATCAGCACCTCGGTGTCGGAGGTGGAGGTGAACCGGTAGCCCGCGCCGCGCAGCTCCCGCCGCAGCTCGGCGTAGTTGTACAGGCAGCCGTTGAACACCACCGCAAGGCCCAGCTCGGCGTCCACCATCGGCTGCGCCGCCTTGTCCGACAGGTCGATGATCTTCAGCCGGCGATGGCCGAGCGCGACCGGGCCGCGCGACCACAGGCCGGAGCCGTCGGGGCCGCGCGCGTGCATCGCCTCCGCCATCCGCCCGACGGTCCCGATGTCGGCCTGCCCGCCGTCGAAGCGGATCTCTCCGCTCAGCCCGCACATGGGACGCCGTTCACGACGCCGACCGGTACGCGGGCGGATCGCCCTGCCGGTCCCACCCGCACGCCCGGGTCTCCGCCAGCAGCAGGTCCACCACGTCGGCGAGCCGCCCCCGCCGGGCGAACGCGCGGCGCTGCCGTTCCGCCGAACTTCCCCTGGCCAGCGCCCTCTCGACCAGGGTGGACACGAGGCCGGCGTCGCCCGCCCGTTCGAGCTGCGGCCGCAGGCCCTCCACCAGCCGCCTGATCACCACCGGCGCGGGGCGCGGCACGCCGTTCACCGGGTCGATCAGCTCGCCCTCCAGGCCCGAGCGCGCCGCCTGCCAGGAGGCCGCGCGCACCGCCGCGAGCTGCACCGTCCGCTCCACGCCCTGCCGGATCTCCTCAAGCTCCCTCGCCACCATCGCGCGGAACAGCCCGGCGATCAGCACGATGTCCTCAACCCGCGGGCAGGAGTCGCAGATGCGCAGCTCGACCGTGGGCACGTGCTGCGACGGCCGGATGTCGGAGTAGATCATCCCCGAGTCGGTGATCACGCCGGTCCTGATCAGCTCGTTGACCATGTCGTCGTACTCGGCGGCCGAGTCGTACTTGTCGATCGGGCCCGCCGTGGGCCAGCGCTGCCAGATCAGGCTGCGGTAGCTCGCGTACCCGGTGTCCTCGCCGTCCCAATAGGGCGAGCTGGCCGACAGCGCGAGCAGCGGCGGCACCCACGGCGTCAGCCGGTGCGCCACCGCGACCGCCAGATCGGGATCGCGCACCTGGGCGTGCACGTGCGTGCCGCAAATGAGCTGGTCGCGGGTGAGCTGCTGGTAGTCGCTCAGCATCTGCTCGTAACGCGGCTCCTGCGACACCTTCTGCTCGCGCCGTTCGACCAGCGGTGCGCTGCCCGCCGCGACGATGCCCAGCTCCACCGCGTCCGCCTCCTCGACCAGCCGCCTGCGCAGCCCGCCCAGATCGCGCGCCAGGTCGTCGAGCCTCATGAACGGCGCGCTGTTGGACTCCACCGTCGAACGCTGCAACTCCTGGGTGAAGCTCTCCGGCGGCAGCGCCTGGAGCAACAGGTCGGCCCGCGCGGCCAGGCGGCGGGTGGAGAGATCCACGACGTGGAACTCCTCCTCCACTCCCACCCGGATCGCGCCCTCGTCACTCTCCACGACCATCACCCCTTGCTCGAAAACCTGCGGACCTCTCCACTCCCCGCAGATCGGGCAAATGCACCTGAAAGTCGGGAGGTGAGGCGATAATGCGCAGTCGGGTGGTGGATCTCCCACCCGCTGTCATCGAACACCTGTTTTCATGGGGGAGGATTCTGCGTGGCGAAAGCTGTGCTCGTGGTGTCACTTCTCGCGATGGTGCTGGCGGGGTGTGGCGCGCCTGCGAACGGGGGAGGCGGCGAGGAAGGGCGGACACCGGCGAGTACCGGGTCACCCGTGGCGGGCGCCGCCACACCGCGCGCCCCGCGGCAGCCCGGCACGCCCACCCCGGAGCCGACGAGCTGCCCTCATGGGGAGCTGATCCCCGCCGTCGAGATCCCGGCCGTGCACAGTGACCCGGTGGTCATCCCTGAGGCCGTGATCGGCGGCGTCAAGGTGCCCTCCGTGACCATCCCCGGCGTGGACATCCCCGCACAGCGCGTCCCCGCCCAGTGCACCGAGGTCGCGCCCGCTCCCGGCGGGTGCCTCGGGAAGGCGTCGATCCCGCCGGTGGAGATCCCGGCCGTGGAGATCCCGCCGGTGGAGATCCCCGGCGTCAACGTGGGCGGCATCAAGCTCGACCCGGTACGCGTGGAGGGCGATCGGGAGGAGGCCAGGCGCCAGGAAGGGCGGTCCGAGCCGGAGGAATGCCAGGTCGTGCCCAAGGACGGCGGCTACGTGCCGAGCGTCTACCGGTCTTCCGTCTACCGGCCCTCCCTCTACCGGCCGTCCCTCTACCGGAGCTCCGCCTACCGGCCGAGTGCCTGCAACGAGCAGAACGAGTGCATTCCGGAGGTCAACGTGCCCGCCGTCGAGGTGCCCGCGGTCGACGTGCCGGCCGTGGAGATCCCCTCGGCGGAGCTCAAGGCGTACGAGGCGGGCGAGAGCGATGCGCTCGAAGGGGAGGACTCGATCGCGTTCAGCATCGAGGCGGACGTGCTGTTCGACTTCGACAGCGCGACGATCAAGCCCGCCGCGAAGGCCGAGCTCAAGCGCGTGGCCCGCGAGATCGCGAAGAAGGCGGCCGAGGACGCCGTGATCAACGTGGACGGCCACACCGACGCCAAGGGTTCGGACGACCACAACCAGGCGCTGTCGGAGCGAAGGGCGCAGGCGGTCGTGGACTGGCTGGCCACCGAGGGCGGCCTGGACAGGTCGCGGCTGAAGGCGCGGGGCTACGGCGAGAGCAAGCCGGTCGCGCCGAACACCAAGCCCGACGGCTCCGACGATCCCGACGGCCGCGCGAAGAACCGCCGCGTCGTGGTCTCGACCGCGACCTGAACCTGAGCCCCGGGGGCTCGCCTGACGGAGGCGGGCGGGCAGGGTGGGCAGCGCGTGACGGCGGTAGAAGGCCGGGGGGTGGCGCGTGGTGGACGGGCGGGGTGGGGTTCGCCTGGCGGCGGCGGGCGGGCGCGTCAGCGCGGGGCCGAGCGGAGGGCGCCCAGTTCCTCGTTCATCGTGTCGAGGAAGGCGGCGACCGTGCGCAGCTCGGCGGGGCTGAAGCGGCTCAGCGCACGCTCGGTGCCATCCGCCAGGGGACGGAAGAACGCGGCGGCCAGCTCCTGGGCCGCCTCGCGGTAGTGGAGGTGGACGACGCGCCGATCGTGCGCGTCGCGGACCCGGCGGATGTGGCCGGCCCGCTCCAGCCGGTCGAGGCAGGCGGTGACCGCGCCCGATGTGAGGTTGAGCTCCTCGCGCAGCTTGCCCGGCGTGATGGGGGACGGCGCGTCGAAGATCATGATGAGCGCCTGCACGTCGGTCGTGTGCAGGCCCTGTGCCTGCGCGAACTCGTGGGCGATGCGGTTGAACTCGGCGGTCATCCGGCGTAGCCGGGTCGCGAAGGAGTGCAGATCGATGTCCCCCTCGCCGCCGTTCATGGCGTCCATGCTACATTAGCTCAATTATTGAGAATCTCATTGGTTGAGCTACAAAGCATGACGAAAGGGTGACCGCCATGGCGCGGCGATCGATCCGCTGGCTCGTCCCGGCGCTTCTGGTGCTGGCCTGGCTGGCCGTGGGAGGCGGGCTCGGACCGTTCGCCGGCAAGCTCACCGAGGTCGCCACGAACGACCAGGCCGCCTTCCTGCCCCAGAGCGCCGAATCCACACGCGTTCTGGACGTCCAGGAGAAGTTCCGGCAGGGAGCCGCGCAACCGGTCATTGTCATCTGGACCTCAGGCGGCTCCGGCATCACCCCCGAGCAGACGGCGGCGGCCACCCGCGCGCTCGCCGGGCTGAGCGGCGCTTCCGGCGTCGTCGGCACCCCCACCCCCGCCTTCCCCTCCGATGACGAGCGGGCGCTGCGCGGCATCGTGCAGCTCAGCCCCGACATCGGCAGCGGCGAGCTCGGCGACGTGCTGGAGCGCATCCGCAAGGCCGTCCCCGTCGAGGGCCTGACCACGCACCTCGGCGGGCCCGCCGCCACCAGGGCCGACCTCGGCGACGCCTTCGCCGGCATCGACGGCCTGCTGCTCGCGGTCGCGCTGGTCACCGTCCTGGTGATCCTGCTGGCCGTCTACCGCAGCGTGCTGCTGCCGCTGGTGATCATCACCGGCGCGGTCTTCGCGCTCGGGCTGGCCTGCGCCGTGGTCTACTTCCTCGCCGACCGCGACATCGTCCGCGTGGACGGCCAGGTGCAGGGCATCCTGTCCATCCTCGTCATCGGCGCGGCCACCGACTACGCGCTGCTGCTCACCGCCCGCTTCCGCGAGGAGCTGGCCGCCGGACGCGACCGGTACGCCGCCGGCCGCATCGCGCTGCGCCGTTCGATCGAGCCCATCCTGGCCAGCGCCGCCACCGTGGCGCTCGGGCTGCTCGCCCTCCTGCTCAGCAACCTGACCAACAACCGCGCGCTCGGCCCCGTGGGCGCGATCGGCATCGCCTGCGCCGCGCTCAGCGCGCTCACGTTCCTGCCCGCGACCCTGGTGCTGCTGGGCCGCGCCGCCCTGTGGCCGGCCAAGCCGCGCCAGGGCGAGGCCGGCGCGCGCGGCATCTGGGACCGCGTGGCCGGGCTCATCGACCGCCGGCCCCGCCTCGTCTGGGTCGCGTCCGTGCTGCCGCTCGCCGCGCTCGCGCTCTTCGCGCCCCAGCTCAACGCCAGGGGCGTGCCGCTTGCTGAGACGTTCGTCAACGACGCGCCTTCCGTGGCCGCGCAGGCGGCGCTGAGCGAGCACTTCCCCGGCGGCTCAGGACAGCCCGCCGTCATCGTCGCGCCCGCCGGGCGCGCCGCCGCCGTGACGGACAAGGCCAAATCCGTCGAGGGCGTCTTCGACGCCGCGCCGGTCAGCGCCACCGGCCGGCCGGGCGGCGAGGCCAAGGTCGTGGACGGCAAGGTGCTCATCGAGGCCACGCTGCGCGACGAGCCCGACAGCGAGCCGGCCAAGGAGACCGTCAAGCGGCTGCGCGACGCGCTGCACGCCGAGGACGGCGTGCTGGTCGGCGGCTACAGCGCCCAGCAGGTGGACACCACGGAGACCGCGCAGAAGGACACGCTGCTCATCGTCCCGGTCGTACTGGTGATCATCCTGCTGATCCTCATCGTGCTGCTGCGCTCGCTGGCCATGCCCGTGCTGCTGGTCGCCACCGTGGCGCTGAACTTCCTGGCCACGCTCGGCGTCTCCATGCTCGTCTTCGAGCACCTGCTCGGCTTCACCGGCAGCGACGCGTCCGTGCCGCTGTACGGGTTCGTCTTCCTGGTGGCCCTGGGCGTCGACTACAACATCTTCCTGATGTCCAGGGTCCGCGAGGAGACCCAGGCGCACGGGCCCCGCGAGGGCGTGCTGCGCGGCCTGGTCAGCACCGGCGGCGTGATCACCTCGGCCGGGGTCGTGCTCGCCGCCACGTTCGCCGCGCTGGTCGTGATCCCGCTGACGTTCCTCGTGCAGACCGCGTTCATCGTCGCGTTCGGCGTGCTGCTCGACACGCTCGTGGTGCGGTCGCTGCTGGTGCCCGCGCTCGTCCGCGACCTCGGCGGGCGCGCCTGGTGGCCGAGCAGCCTGGGCCGGGCGCGCGAGCCGCTGCCGGCCGCCGAGCCGTCACCGGTCCAGCGTCACTGACCAGCTGCGGCGGGCGTTGAGCGTGGTGGGTTCGAACCCGGCCAGCTTCTTGTAGTGCAGGGCGATCTCCTCGCGCTCGGCCCGCGGCATCACGTACTCGATGTCGGAGAAGCCCTGCGGCGCGCGCTCGTCGACCATCTTCAGGATGACCTCGGGGCCGTCCTTGCGGTTGGCCAGCACGATCTCGCCGGTGACCGGGCGGCGCTGCTCCTCGTAGAACTCCAGGCCCAGGCCGTTGGCCAGCGCGTACGCCAGCACGCGCGCGTCGATGATCGCCTGGGTGCCGCCGTTGGACCCGGTCGGGTACATCGGGTGCGCCGCGTCGCCCACCAACGTGACGTTCCCCTTCGACCAGTACGGCAGGGGATCCCGGTCCACCAGCGGATATTCGAGCACCTGCTCGGCCCCCGCGACGAGCCCGTACACGTCGAGCTCGTCGCAGTGCCAGCCCTGCACGTGGGGCAGCACCTTGGAGACGCTGATCGGCTGGTTCCAGTCACCGGTGGGCACGCCCAGGACGTCGGTGCGGTGCTGGATCGCCCAGTTGATGAGCTGGGTGCCGTCCTCCGACGGCGGCGCGATCGGGTAGACGACGAGCTTCTGCGTGCGGTCGCCGAGCATGATCATGGACCTGCCGGTCATGAACGGCCTGCCGTACGTGGTGCCGCGCCACAGCACGTCACCGCCCGGTATCGGCTCGCCCTCGTCGGGGAAGAGCGCCCGCCGCACGTCCGAGCGGATGCCGTCGGCGCCGACGAGCAGGTCGGCGTCGTGGTCGAGGCCGGTGATGCGGGAGCCGAGCACGACCGCGTCGGGGCCGAGCCGCTCGCGTACGGCGTCGAGCAGCAGTAACTGCAGCCGCCCCCGGTGGATGGAGTACTGCGGCCACCGGTAGCCGGCGGCGAGCCCGCGCGGCTCCGACCAGATCTGCTGCCCGCGCGGGGTGAGGAAGGTGAGGTCGGCCGTGGCCACCCCGACCTCGGCCAGGCGGTCGCCCAGTCCGAGCTCGATGAGCTCGCGTACGGCGTGGGGGAGGAGGTTGATGCCGACGCCGAGCGGGTGGATCTCCTCCACCGCCTCGTGGACGGTCACGTCGGTGATGCCGGCGGCGTGCAGGCTCAGTGCGGTGGTGAGCCCGGCGATGCCGCCACCGGCGATGATCACGCGCATCGAGCTGGTTCCTGGCATGGGCGGCTCCCTGTCAGGCGTCCGGCCGGGGCCGGGCGGTGGCCTCGGGGCTCCGATCACGCGGGCGGCGCCTGGGTCCGGCCGTGAACGCTCCCCTGGGGTGGGCGTGGTGCAGGACACATGATCTTGATCTGGAGCCTATAGCGGAAGGTGGAAGATCGCCATGGCCGCCGACCAGCCGGGACACCCCGTCCGCCGACCGCCCCCGGGGCCGGCGGACGGGGGTGTCGGGGGAGCGCGGGGACCGGCGTCGGCCGGGGTGTCAGGGGAGCGCGGGGACCGCCGGCGGCGTATCGGTCCAGCCGGCCTCGACCAGCGTCGTGGTCGTCCGGTCGGCAGGCCCGGCGCCGTCCTTCCTGATGTTCTCGAACGACAGCGGCACCATCCGCCCGGTGTCGATGATGAACCGTTGCGTGCCCGAGCTCTCGCCCTCGGCCCAGGTGATGACGACCGCGGCGCCGGTGCGGCCGAGCGCGTCCTTGGCCTGGCCTGCGGCCCGCGCGCCGGGCAGCGTGAGCAGCAGCCGGTACGCCCCGGCACGGACCTCCTTCGGGACGGGCAGGTCGAACAGGAGCTTTTCCAGGTTTCCCTGGACCCACGAGTTCATCTGGTTCTCAGCGATCTTCCGGACCCGGCCGGCCTGGCTGAGCCAGTCCTTCAGGCGGCGGGGGTCGGCGGGCAGGCGCTGCACCTCGTCGTACGTCAGCCGCTGCCCCGCCAGCGAGAACTGGTTCCGTTCGCGCTCGGGGGTGACGTGCCCGTGGGCGGGCTTGGCCGACAGCTTGACCGTCTTGCCGTCGATCGTCTTGTTCCACGTGGCCGGGGAGCCGTCCCGCCGCCACGCCTTCTCGTCGGCGGGACCGGCCTGCCGCGCCCCCAGGTGCCGGCTTCCGCTCCAGAAACGGCCGTCGGGCGTGGCCCACTTCTCGGCGACCAGCCGTTCGGAGAGCCGGTACGGGTGCGCCTTCGTGCCGAACCTGTGCGAATTGCTCCACTCCATGATGATCCGGGTGCGCCAGTAGGCTCCCTCGGGCGGCGCGGCGGCGGCAGAGGCGGCCGGCGGTGCGGCGGCGAGGGTGAGCACCGCACCGGCGGCGATCACCGAGCGGACCATCGATCTCATACGTCTCGTCACGCCCTCCTATACGCCCGAGCCCGCCCGGCAGTTGCCCGCGGGCGCCCGCGAGATGATCGCCGGCCACCGGGCAACGCGGCTCGCGGCCCAGGCGTACTAGAGGGCGTGACAGTGGAAAGACGATCATGAGCGGCGCGGAACACGACTTCGCCGCGTTCGTGGCCGCACGCGGCACCAGCCTGCTGCGCGTCGCCTACCTCGCCTGCGGGGACGCGACGGAGGCCGAGGACGTGCTGCAGACGGCGCTGGAGCGTACGTATCGGAACTGGGACCGGGTCCGGCGCGACAGCCCCGAGCCCTATGTGCGCCGCGCCATCATCAACCTCTCCATCAGCCGCGCCCGCCGCCGGGCGATTCTCAGCATCATCCCGGTGCACAGCCCGCCGGAGCGTGCGGCCCGCGTCACGGACGCCGACCTGCGGCACGTGCTCATGGAGGCGCTGCGCGCGCTGCCGCCCAGGCAGCGCGCGGTGATCGTGCTGCGCTACTGGGAGGACCTCAGCGAGCAGCAGACGGCCGAGGTGCTGGGCTGCTCGGCCGGGACGGTGAAGAGCCAGGCGTCGAAGGCGATGGCGAAGCTGCGTGCGGCGTTCGGCGACGAGGAACTGGAAGGAGTGATCAGGAATGCCCACGCTTGAGGAGGCGCTCCGCCAGGCCATGGCCGAGGGGACCGCGCACCTGCAAGCCGCGCCCGACCTGCTGGAACGGGTGATCGCCGGCACCGGCAGCCGGCGCAGGAGGCTCAGGGCGGCCGCGGCGGCTCTGGCGATGGCGGCGGCCGCGGCCGTGCCCGCCGGGTACGTGGCCGCGGGCTCCCTGGCCACGCCTCCCGACCCGGTCACGGTCACTCCCGCGCCGGAGCCGCCGCCCATCGACGACGTCCCGCAGGAGCCATCGGATCCGCCGAGCCTCGGGGACCTGGGCGACGGGCGGGAGTTCGGCCACGTCAAGGTGGGCTACCTGCCCAAGGGCCTGCGGTGGAAGCACCGGTCGCTCGACTTCGGCGACAGGTACACCACCTCCTACGACTACAACGGCGACGAGAACGGCTACTACTGCGTCCAGCTCTACGTGTACGAGAACGACGCCACCGCGGACGTCACCGACCGCATCCAGGCGCTGCGCGACGAGAAGGACGGCGAGGACGTCACCGTCGGCGGCCGTGCCGGCTACTACGTCGTCCAGGGGCCGGCGAGGACGGCGGCGACGGCACGCCGACGCTGCTGCTGCAACTGGCCGAGCGGCAGTGGGTGGAGATCTCCATCAGCCCGCTGCTCGTGAAGGACCTCGGGAGCATGGCGAAGGTCAAGGCCGAGATGTGGAAGATCGCCGAGGGGCTCAGTTCGACGCTCTGACCGCCCGGCCCGGCCTTCCGGCTGCGGACCTGGCGCGCAGGCGGCGGCCGAACGCGTGGGCGGGCCGCTCGACGTACCGGTAGGTCAGGGCGGCCGACCCCACCACCGTGCAGCCCACCGCGAGCCCGTAGCCGATGCGGGCGGGCAGCGGCACCGGCCCCGGGTCGGGGACCAGCCGCCGCAGCACCTGAATGTAGAGGGGGTGCACCAGGTAGACGGAGTAGCTGATGAGGCCGAGCCGGACGAAGGGGCGCGGCATCGCGTACGAGCGGAGCAGGCGGCAGGCCAGGAACGTCAGCCAGGCCGCCGCCACCGCCGCCGACCAGCTCCACCGGAACGCCATCGCCTCGTCGTCCGGCATCCCCCAGCCGGGGCCGTACCAGACGGCGGCGGCGATGGACGCCGCGGGCACCAGCCCGATCGTCCAGCGCGCCACGCCGCGCCTGAGCTGGCCGTGGTCGAGCCGGTAGAGCGCGGTCCCGGCGAACATGGTGGCCATGATGGCGACGCTCTGCCAGGCCCCGATGCGGCTGTTGACGCACAGCAGCACGACGGCCAGCGCGGCCATGGCGGCGGCCCCGGCCAGGCGCAGACGGGGGCCGCCGGCGAGGACGGCGGCCAGCCCCAGCACGCCCACGGCGGTGACGGCGAGCACGGTCGTCTCGACGCCCAGCGCGCTCGACAGCGCGCCCGCGGGCAGCAGCCCGCCCGCCAGCACGCCCGCGACGGCCACGCCGAGCACCCCGGCGGTGCGCGGGCGGCCCCGGCCGAGCAGGAAGAGCGCGGTCACCAGCAGGTAGAACACCATCTCGTACGACAGCGTCCAGAACACGTTGACGACGCTGGGCACCTGGAGGAAGTCCTGCAACATGGTCACGTGGGCGACGGCTCCCGCGATGGGGTGCTCGGCCACCTGCTCCGGCAGCTCCCAGTAGACGGGGACCAGAGCGAAGAGGGTCCCGGCGAGCGCCACCAGGATCCACAGCGGGTAGAGGCGGAAGAACCGCCCCGCCCAGAAGCCGGTGACGCTGCCCCGCCGTTCCAGCGAGGCCGGCACCACGTATCCGCTGATGAGGAAGAACACCATCACGCCGTACTGCCCGAAGTCGAACCACGGGCTGACGGTCGTACGAACCTCGGGGAACAGCGCGTCGATCAGATGCTCGAAGAGCACGGCGAGCACGGCCAGGCCGCGGAGCGCGTCAAGCCAGGTCTGCCGGGCTTCCAGCGCTTGCGTGTGCCTTTGCAGGCCGCTGCCTTTCTCGGCGGCCAGGTTGGTAACCATCCCATAACGCTAAAGGGTCAACCTGGGTGAACGCTGAGAGTCAAGATGTGGCGGGGTGCGGCTCCCCGCCGCGCACCCCCGCTGACCAGGTGTCATGCCAAAGCGGTTGGGCATGAGGGTGGCGAGGCGTCCCGGGGGGTGGAGGTGAGCGAGCAGGAACGCGAAAACGGCGCGTACGGCGACGATCTGGGCCCGCTCGGCGCGGAGAGCGTCCAGCGGATGCGAGCGGGGCTGCGGCAGATCCAGGAGCTGCACGGCCGGATGGGGCGGCTGCTCGACGCGTTTCTGGCGATCAGCTCGGAGCTGGAGCTGAACCAGGCGCTGCACACCATCGTGGAGGTCTCGGCACACCTGGTGGACGCCCGCTACGGCGCGCTCGGCGTGCTGGACGAGCACGGCGAGTTCACCGACCTGGTCACGTACGGCGTGGCGGACGACGTCGCCGACGAGATCGGCCGCATGCCCACCGCGCACGGGCTGCTGGCCGAGCTGGTCTCCCGCCGCCGCCCCATGCGGGTGGACGACGTGACCACGCATCCCGCCTTCCGCGGCTACCCGACCGGCCATCCGGTGATGCGCACCCTGCTGGGCGTGCCCGTCATGGTGCGCGGCACCGCGTACGGCAACATGTACTTCGCCGACAAGCGCGGCGGCGGCCCGTTCACCGACGACGACGAGCACCTCATCGCGGCCCTGGCCAGCGCGGCCGGCGTGGCCATCGAGAACGCCCGCTTGTACGAACGACTCCGCCGCGCCGCGGAGACCTTCAAGCGCAGCCTGCTGCCGCATCTGCCCGACATGCGCGGCCTGCGGGCGTGCGCCCGCTACCGCCCCTCCAGCGCGGTCCCGCCGATCGGCGGCGACTGGTACGACGTCGTCATGCTGCCCGACGGCGTGGCCTGCCTGGTGGTCGGCGACGTCATGGGCCACGACGTGCGCTCGGCGGTCGTCATGAGCCAGATCAGCAACATGCTCCGCGTCATCGCCTGGGAGCAGTGCAGTCCGCCGTCGCGCATCCTCGACCGCCTGGACGAGGTGCTGCACGCCCTGCACGGCGGGCCGATGGCGACGGTGCTGCTGGCCCGGCTGGAGGAGCACGGCGACCGGGAGTGGCTGCTGCGCTGGTCCAGCGCGGGTCACCCGCCGCCGCTGCTGGTCACCGAGGACGGCACCGCCTCCTACCTGCGCACCGACGGCGGTCACCCGCTCGGCGTCGCACCCGAGCTGTCGCGCCCCGACCACGCGCAGGTCCTGCCCGCCCGCTCGACCCTGCTGTTCTACACCGACGGCCTGGTCGAGCAGCCGGCGGAGGGGATCGGCGCGGGCATGGACGACCTCGCGGCCGCCGCTTCCGCGCTGCGCCACCTGCCGCTCGAGGAGATGGCCGACCGGCTGCTCGCGCACCGCGGCGACCGGTTCTGCGACGACGTCGCCCTGCTCGCGCTGCGGCTGGACGAGCCCGCGTCGTTGCGGTCATGAGCCGGTACGGTGTCGCGCTCTCGGGCCGGGGTGTCGCTCGCGGTAGCGGAGGAAGACCGCCATCGAGCCCAGCGCCCAGACCGCCAGCACCAGGTACGGTATCAGCCGCTGGTGCCCGCTGAAGTAGACGGCGGTGTGCTGGGCGTTGACCGAGGCGCCGGGCGGCAGCCAGCGGCCGATCGCGCCGAGCGGCGACGGCAGCAGCGGCCAGGACACCGCGCCGCCCGACGACGGGTTGCCGAGCAGCACCATCAGCCCCCAGGTGGGCACCATGGCCCAGCGCCCGACGAGGGTGTTGAACATCGTGAACACCATCCCCGACGTGAACATGGTCAGCGCCAGGATGAACCACGACTCCGGCACCGGCAGGTGGAGCGCGCCGAGCACCCAGTCGACGATGGCCACGATGGCCAGCGCGCCGAGCCCCGCGTACGCCGCGACGGCCGCGATGCGCTCCCAGGGCGACAGCTCCGAGGCGTGCACGCTGAGCTGGACGGCGCCGATGAACCCCATGACCACGGCGGCCAGCGTGATGTAGAACAGCGCGAGGCCGCGCGGGTCGCCGCGCTGCAGCGGCTTGATGTCGCGCACGGTCAGCCGTACCCCGATGCGGGCGGCCACCTGGGGCGCGGCCTCGGTGAGCACCTGCGCGACCGACGCGCCCGCGGCGCCGGAGACGTCGAGCCTGACGTCAGAGCCGCGCACCACGAGGATGCCGAAGACCCGCTGCTCTTCGACCAGTTGCAGGGCCGCCGCCAGGGACGGCTGATAGGTCAGGTCGAGCGAGGCGTCCAGCGCCTGCTCCATGCCGGCGGCGAACGCTTCGCCGCGTACGGTCTCGTGGGTCACCCCGACCACGGCGACCGGGATCCGGTGCGGGGTGGGGTTCGCCATGGCGTACGTGTAGGACCCGGCGAACAGCCCCGCGCCCGCGGACACGATGAGGACGAGCACGGCGGCGGGCACGAACGGCGACTCCTTGAAAGCCGCCCAGTGATGGCGTATCCGGTCGTCCATGCGCTCACGCTAGGCACGGACGGGCCGCCGTCCCGCTGGTGACACGCGCCCCTTGTGCAGGTTTGATCCTCGCGGCTCTGCCGGCAGCGGATAGTCTCGCGCGGTGCAATCGACTGAGAACGACCGGCTGACCGACGACCTGCTGGAGATCGCCGACGCGCTGGTGCCCGGAGCGCCGCTCGACAAGGCGCGGCTCGGCCCAGGGAACGTGCACGACGTCGTGCTGCTGCCGGGGGTGGCGGCCGTCCGCGTCTCCAAGCGCCCGCTCGGAGCGGCGCAGATGCCGCGCGGGGTCGAGATCCTGCGGGCGATCAAGGCCGCGGGGCCGCCGTTCCAGGTGCCGGAGCCGCTGACCCCCGTGGTGGAGTTCGGCTCGCGCCGGGCGGTCGCGGTCTCGTGGATCGACGGTGCGGGGCTGCCTGAAGGCCAGGGCGATCCCCGGCGGATCGCCGGGCTGCTGTCGGCGCTGCGCGAGCTGCCCGTGACGGACGAGCTGCGCAGGCTGCTGCCCGCGCCCCGGGCGCACGACGGGCACTGGGCGCGCGTGATCGAGCACGACGTGCTGCCCCGGCTGCCGTCGCGGCTGCGGTCTGAGGCGGAGCGCCGGCTGGCGGCGGCGCTGGAGCTGGAGGCGGTGCCCGACGTGCTGGTGCACGGCGACCTCGCCGGCGGCAACGTGCACTGGGCCCCGGACGGGACGCTGGTCGGGGTGCTCGACTGGGACCGTGCGCACCTGTTCGACCCGGCGATCGACGCCGCGTTCATGAGCCGGCACGGCTGGCCGAACGTGCGTGCGGCCGTGGACGCCGGGACGTACCGCCGGGCGCGGGTCTGGGACCGGCTGTTCGGGGTGAACATCCTGTGCGCCGTGTTCACGATCGGCGGTGATCCGCTGCCTTATCCCGGCAGCTACGCCGAGCACATCGCGGCCTGGCTGTCGGCGGAGATGGGGGCCGCGGACGGGCCGATGCGTTGACCGCTTTACGTAGTGAATTCGCCGTCAAAGGTCGGCGAAATCCGGAAATATGTCCTAGTTTGTGGTGATTTCCGGCCTAGTGTGAATGCGAAGGGAGTAAACACGGGGGAGGAATCACCATGGCTGGGATCCCGGGATACGACCAAGGGGGCGGCTGCGGACGCCGAGGCTGGCGATGCCGCTGGCGGAGAAGGCGCTGGCGCTGGAGGAGGAGGCGCTGGTGGGGCTGGGGCGGCCCCTGGGGCGGCTGGGACTGGTAACGGTTCCCGCCCAAAGCGTACGAACGACCATGATCGTCCCGGGCCTGGGGGACCCGGTACGGTCACGACCGCTCGAACGTCACACGCGCAACGTCGCCGAGCCATTGCCGGGGAGCCATGGCTGAGCATGCTGGAGCCGGTCGCTGAGTCATGCTTGGAGCACGCAACCGCCGGCGGAAACGCCGCATCGGACGGTGGCGCCCTGACCACGGCCGCTGCGTCGGTGAAGGCGCACCGGACGGTGGCGCCCTGACCACGGCCGCTGCGTCGGTGAAGCCCCCGGCTTGTTCCCATACGCCCTGCCTTCGCCGGCCTCTCGCTGACACCGGGTCTGGCGGCGCCGCTCCCCGTGGCACACCGGTGCTGTCAGTGGCGCCGGTGCGGTCGGCGCCGCGTGCGTGGCGTCGGTCCGGTCGGCGTGCGTGGCGTTGGTGTGGCTGGTGCTGCGTGCGTGGCGTCGGTGCGGTCGGTGCCGCGCCCGTGACGCGGCATGGCCGGCGCCACTCTCGTGACGCCGGCCTGGCGGCGGGCCCCCGGCTCGTGGGTCCGCCGCGAGCTCCCCGGCCGGCCGCACTAGAAGGCCACCAGGGCTTCACGACCGGCCAGAGAGGTCGAAAGGCCCGGACCGGCCGGAGAGGACGGCCCTGACGGTGGGGGAGGGGGACGGCCTGACCCACCGGGAGAGGACGGCCCTGACGGTGTGGGAGGGGGACGGCCTGACCTGCCGAGAGAAGGACGGCTCTGACCGTGTGGGACGGGGACGGCCTGACCCGCCGAGAGGAGGACGGCCCGGACCTGCCGGGGGCGACATCATGGACCGCCCCGGGGGAGCGGACGGCCACGACCGGCCGGGCGTGGAGGGCCGGTCCGGGCAGGATCGGCCGGCCTCTCGCGCCCCCGGCCGCCCGCGGTGGTCGCTCACCCCAGCCGACCCCGCACCTCCTGCCCGGACCGGTGACCGTGGGCTGCGGTCGCAGCCTGGCCTTGCAGCCGCCGTCCCGCCCGACCCGCCACTGCGGAAAGTGAGGCTGGGAGCTCCAGGGTGTGAGGCCGGATGAGCCCACACCCGTCTGCGCGCCTGCGCGAAGCCGGGCGGGGCGGCCATCGCCCTGGCAGCCGTCCCGGCAGACGGCGCCGCCGTCCCCGCCCGGCACCTCGCGCCAGGGGCCTGTGGTCGCACCTGGTCTCGCCTCCCGTAGGGCGAGTCGTCGGGGAGGTGGCCGCTCGCCCTATCCGGCCCTCGCGCCGGCGCGTTGTTGCGGTCGCCTCGGCTCCGGCTCGCGTGGGCCGCCTCGGCTCCGGCTCGCGTGGGTCGCCTCGGCTCCGGCTCGCGTGGGTCGCCTCGGCTCCGGCTCGCGTGGGTCGCCTCGGCTCCGGCTCGCGTGGGTCGCCTCGGCTCCGGCTCGCGTGGGTCGCCTCGGCTCCGGCTCGCGTGGGTCGCCTCGGCTCCGGCTCGCGTGGGCCGCCTCAACTCCGGCGCCCGCGCGAGGGCTGCGGTCGCTCACCTCTGGCGGCCTCGCGCGGGCGGTCGGTCACGGCGGCGGGTCACCCCCCCATCGCACCCCACGAGGCGGGTCACCCCTCGCTCGCGCTGCCAGAGGCGGGTCACCCCTCGCTCGCGCTGCCAGAGCCGGGTCACCCCCGCTCGCGCCGCCAGAGGCGGGTCAGCCGGTACGGCAGGAGACCGAGGGCCAGTTCCAATTGCCGCCATGCTGGATCGTGAAGCCGAACGTGTTGCCGTTGCCGTTCGGCCGCATCGTCATCACGTACCCGCTGGAGTCCCACGACGGGGTGCCGTTCCAGGTGGCGATGACGCGCTGCGGCGGGGTCAGGGTGACGGTGACGATCCACGAGTTGGACCCGGACACGGTCACGGACAGGTTGAACCGGTCGTTCCACTGCTGGCCGGGCGTGATGGTGGCGGTGCAGGAGTCGCCGGGCGGCGGGGTGGTGGGATCGCCTCCGTCGTCGGGTGCGACGGCCCGGCCGGTGGTGGGCGAGATCATGCCGGCGCACAGGTTGCGGCTGCGGAGATTCGCGGCGATCTGGGGGATGGCGGCCAGGGTGGTGGCGTACTGGTCGTGCATGAGGATGACCTGGCCGTTCTGCAGGCGGCTGGCGGCCTGGACGATCTGGGCGGTGCTGGCGCCGTTCCAGTCCTGGGAGTCGACGTCCCACAGCACCTCGGTGAGCCCGAGCTGCTGCGCGACGGACCTGACCGTGCCGTTGGTCTCCCCGTACGGCGGGCGGAACAGCCGGGGCGCGCTGCCGGTCGCCTGCTGGATCGCCTGCTGGGTGCGCTGCAGCTCGGAGGCGACCTGCGAGCTGCCGAGCTGGGTCAGGTGGGGGTGCGACCAGCTGTGGTTGCCGATCCACATGCCGGCGTCGCGCTGTGCCCTGACCAGGGAGGGGTTGTTCTGGGCGTTCTGGCCGATGTTGAACATGGTGGCGCGCAGGCCGTTCGAGGTCAGGGCGTTGAGCAGGTTGGCGGTGTTGCCGGGGTTGGGCCCGTCGTCGAACGTCAGCGCGACGTAACCCGCGCTGCAGTCGGCGGCTGCGGTGTGGCGCTGCGCGGCGGAGGCCGAGGCGACGGCGGAGGTCACGGTCACGGCGAGGCAGGTGGCGAGGAGCCCGCTTAAAAGCGCGGTGGCGAGCGCGCTGCGGCGTTTCCTTTCGATCATGCTGGTCCCTTTGATCATTTCGGGGGCTGCACCTGCCGGTCATTGTGAGTACGCCTCCGAAATGTGTCAACGAGAAGCAGAAATGTTTCGGTACATCATCGGTAAAAGCCCGGGTAACAGCGGCTCTCACGTGTATCTATAGCGGCCGAAAATTATCGGAACCATGAAAGCTTCTTTCAGTCCTACGGCAGGGGTCGGTCAACGGCGGCCCCGTAGTCGGTCACGGCCGCGACCGGGCGAGAGTCGAAAGGTATTCTCGGCAATAGATGCAGATTTGTGCGTCTATGTCAGCTCCTGTCCCTTATATCCGGGAAGGTGAGGTGATCTGAACAGCCGTGAAGATCCACACGCTCGTCACCTTCTGACAAGGGAGAGTGCCCCATGTCCGGCAACAAGGGAGTCGTGTACGAAGGCCCAGGCAAGGTCGAGGTGCACGAAGTCGACTATCCCGATTTCGAGCTCAAGGACGGCCCCGGCGTCAACCCGGCCAACGTGGGGCGCAAGGTACCCCACGCCGCCATCGTCAAGACCGTCGCGACCAACATCTGCGGCAGCGACCAGCACATGGTCCGCGGCCGTACGACCGCGCCCCAGGGGCTCGTGCTCGGCCACGAGATCACCGGCGAGGTCGTCGAGACGGGGCCAGGTGTCGAGTTCATCAAGACCGGAGACCTGGTGTCCGTGCCGTTCAACATCTCCTGCGGCCGATGCCGCAACTGCAAGGAGGGCAAGACCGGCATCTGCGAGAACGTCAACCCGGACCGGCCCGGCTCGGCGTACGGGTACGTCGACATGGGCGGCTGGGTCGGCGGGCAGGCGCAGTACGCGCTGGTGCCGTACGCGGACTGGAACCTGCTGAAGTTCCCCGACAAGGACCAGGCGATGGAGAAGATCCTCGACCTGGCGATGCTCTCGGACATCTTCCCGACCGGCTACCACGGCTGCGTGACCGCAGGGGTGCAGCCGGGCTCGACCGTCTACATCGCCGGCGCGGGTCCCGTGGGGCTGGCGGCAGCCGCGTCCGCGCTGCTGCTCGGGGCCGCCGTCGTCATCGTCGGCGATCTCAACGAGCAGCGGCTCGAACAGGCGCGCAGCTTCGGCTGCGAGACCGTGGACGTCTCGCTGGGCGACCCGAAGGACCAGATCGAGCAGATACTCGGCGAGCCCGAGGTGGACTGCGCCGTGGACGCGGTCGGGTTCGAGGCGCGCGGCCACGGCCGCGAGGCGCAGACCGAGCGCCCGGCGACCGTGCTCAACACGCTGATGGACGTCACCAGGGCGGGTGGCGCGCTCGGCATTCCCGGCCTGTACGTGACCGGCGACCCGGGAGCCGCCGACGAGGCCGCCAAGCAGGGCTCGCTGTCGATCAGGATCGGCCTCGGCTGGGCCAAGTCGCACGCCTTCACGACCGGCCAGTGCCCGGTGATGCGCTACAACCGGCAGCTCATGCAGGCGATTCTGCACGATCGCGTACAGATCGCCAAGGCCGTCAACGCGACGCCGATCCCGCTGGACGAGGCGCCGCGCGGCTACCACGAGTTCGACGAGGGCGCGGCCCGCAAGTACGTGCTCGACCCGAACGGCTACCTCGGCGCCGCCGCCTGAGCCCGACGCGCCTCCGGAGGCCGCCTCTCGTGGCCGGCGGCCTCCGGTACGGTGTCGCGCGTGCTCTGCGGCTCTCCCGGCACCGTCCTCGTCGTCATCCGCGGCAACTCCGGCTCCGGCAAGACCAGCGTCGCCCGCGCGCTCAGGCAGGCGTACGGCCGCCGCGGCCTCGCCCTGATCGGCCAGGACGTCGTGCGCCGCGACATCCTGCGCGAGCACGACCCGCAGCGCAGCGAGTTCACCGTGGAGCAGATGCGGCGGTGGTACCGCGAGCGCGATCTGCTGCCGGGCGGGCGGGAGACGATCGTGGGGCAGGACAGCACGCCGCAGGAGACCGTCCGCAGAATTCTCGACGCCACCGGCCTGGCTCCTCACCAGACCCCATGAGCCCGCACGAAAAGGACAGCTTCCGAAAAACCCGTTGAACGAGCGAGTACTCACTCATTAGCCTCGATCCCATGAGTATGAGGCGAAGGGTGCCGGCGAGTAAGAGGCGAAGGGTGCCGGCGATGGCGCCGGAAGACCGCCGGGCCGCACTCGTCGAGGCCACGCTCCCCCTGCTGCGCGAGCACGGCACCGCGGTGAGCACCCGGCAGATCGCCGAGGCCGCCGGCGTGGCCGAGGGCACGATCTTCGGCGTCTTCCCCGACAAGGCGTCGCTCGTACGGGCGACGCTCGTGCGCGCGTTCGACCCCCGGCCGGCGGTCGAGGAGATCGAGGCCGTCGGCACCGAGCTCGAACTGCGCGCCCGCCTGGTGCGGGTGGTCGGCAAAGTGCGCCAGGGCATGGCGATCAACGAAAGGCTGCACATCGCTGCCAGAGACCTCGCGATGGAGGACGAGGAATTCGGCCGGCATCTCGTCGACAGCCGCAACCGGATCATCGACGCGCTGGCCGCCCTCATGGAGCCCGACCGCGACCGGCTGCACCGTTCTCCCCGGACCGCGGCGCACCTGCTGCTCATGCTGATCGCGGTCGCCGCGCAGGCGAAGTCGAGCTATGGCGCCGACGAGATCGACGACATGGACGACGCCCAGATCGTGTCCCTGCTCCTCGACGGGCTGCTCGTACGGCCGTCGCAGCAGCGGCACGACGACGACCTCGTGCTGCTCGGCCGGCTGCTCGACCAGCCGGAAACCCCCACCCCTGACACAGAAAGCAGTAGTTGATGCTGTTCCGTCTCCTGCGCGTCCAGCTCAGGCCGTACGGGAAAGAGATCACGCTCGTCGTCCTCTTCCAGTTCGTCCAGACGCTGGCCACGCTCTACCTTCCCACGCTCAACGCCGACATCATCGACGACGGCGTCGTCAAGGGCGACACCGGCACGATCCTGCGCGTCGGGCTCGTGATGCTGGGCGTCACGCTCATCCAGATCACCTGCTCGATCGTGGCCGTCTACTACGGCGCCTACACCTCCATGGCACTCGGCAGGGACCTGCGGGCCGCGGTCTTCCACCGGGTGCAGGACTTCTCCGTCCAGGAGGTCAACAAGTTCGGCCCGCCGTCGCTGATCACCCGCAGCACCAACGACGTGCAGCAGATCCAGCTCCTCGTCATGATGACGCTGATCATGATGGTGGCCGCGCCGATCATGTGCGTGGGCGGCATCGTGCTGGCGGTGCGGCAGGACACCGCGCTGTCGTCGCTGCTGCTCGTGGTGCTGCCGGTGATGGTCGTCGCGGTCGGCCTGATCGTCGTACGGATGCGGCCGCTGTTCCGCCTCATGCAGGAGCGCATCGACCGCATCAACCAGGTGCTGCGCGAGCAGATCACCGGCATCCGGGTGATCAGGGCGTTCGTCCGCGACCAGCACGAGCGCGAACGCTTCGCCGTGGCCAACGACCGGCTCACCGACGTCTCGCTCAAGGCCTGGCTGATGGCGCTGATGTTCCCCTCGGTCATGCTGATCGTGAACCTCTCCAGCATCGCCGTCGTCTGGTTCGGCGGCCACCGCATCGCCGGCGGCGACATGCAGGTGGGCGCGCTGACCGCGGTCATCTCCTACCTGATGCAGATCCTCATGTCAGTGATGATGGCGACGTTCATGTTCATGATGATCCCGCGCGCCGAGGTCTGCGCCGAGCGCATCAAGGAGGTGCTCGACACCGAGCCGACCGTGCATCCGCCGGCGAAGCCCGTCACGCCCGAGCGCCGCATCGGCGAGCTGGAGCTGCGCTCGGTCGGCTTCCGCTACCCAGGCGCGGAGGAGCCGGTGCTGTCGGACATCACGTTCACCGCCCGTCCCGGGCGCACGACCGCGATCATCGGCGGCACCGGCAGCGGCAAGACCACGCTGCTCAACCTCATCCCCAGGTTGTTCGACGCGACCGACGGCGAGGTGCTGGTCGACGGCGTCAACGTACGCGACCTCGACCCGGCCGTGCTCTCCCGCATCGTCGGCCTGGTCCCGCAGGCGCCCTACCTCTTCTCCGGCACCGTGGCCTCCAACCTCAGGTACGGCCGCCCCGACGCCACCGACGAGGAGCTGTGGCACGCCCTGGAGATCGCGCAGGCCCGCGAGTTCGTCGAGGCGATGCCGCACAAGCTGGAGGAGCCGATCGCGCAGGGCGGCACCAACGTCTCCGGCGGCCAGCGCCAGCGCCTGGCCATCGCCAGGGCCCTGGTGCACCGGCCGGAGATCTACCTCTTCGACGACTCGTTCTCGGCGCTCGACTACGCGACCGACGCCCGGTTGCGGGCCGCGCTCGCCGAGGAGATCACCGACGCCACCATCGTGATCGTGGCCCAGCGGGTCAACACGATCCGCGACGCCGACCGCATTCTCGTGCTCGACGACGGCCGCTTGGTCGGCAGCGGCACCCACGCCGAGCTCATGACGACCTGCCCGACGTACCGGGAGATCGTCCTGTCCCAGCTCACCGAACAGGAGGCCGCGGCATGACGACCCAGGCACCCGCGCGCCGGCCCCAACCGCAGATCGGCCCAGGCCGCATGATGGGCGGGCCGCCGGAGAAACCGCTCGACTTCGGCGGCACGCTGCGCAAGCTGCTGCGGCTGCTGCGGCCGGAACGCGCACATGTGATCGTCATCCTGCTGCTCGGCGCGTCCAGCGTCGCGCTCACCGTGATCGGCCCGAAGATCCTCGGCCACGCCACCGACCTGATCTTCTCCGGCGTCATCGGCGAACGGCTCCCGGCCGGCGTCACCAAGGAGCAGGCGGTGGCCGGGCTGCGCGCCCAGGGCCAGGACACCTTCGCCGACATGGTCGCCTCGATGCACGTCGTGCCCGGCCAGGGCATCGACTTCACCGAGCTGGCCCAGGTGCTCGGCTGGGCGCTGGCCGTCTACCTGCTGGCGGCCGGGCTCGGCATCGCGCAGTTCCGCATGACCACCACCGTCGTGCAGCGGGCCGTCGCCCGGCTGCGCGAGCGCATCGAGGGCAAGCTGAGCCGGCTGCCGCTGCGGTACTTCGACGACCAGCCGCGCGGCGAGATCCTCAGCCGCGCCACCAACGACACCGACAACATCGCCCAGAGCCTCCAGCAGACGATGGGCCAGCTCGTCACCTCGCTGCTGACGGTCGTCGCGGTGCTGGCCATGATGTTCGTGATCTCGCCGATCCTGGCGCTGATCGCGGTCGTCACGGTGCCGGTGACGGTCGTCGTCACCGCGTTCATCGGCAAGCGGTCGCAGCCGCAGTTCATCGCGCAGTGGGCCGCGACCGGCAAGCTCAACGGCCACATCGAGGAGATGTACGGCGGCCACACGCTGGTCAAGGCGTTCGGCAGGCAGAAGGAGTCGGCCGAGACCTTCACCGAGCACAACCAGGCGCTGTTCACCTCCGGCTTCCGCGCCCAGTTCATCTCCGGCGTCATCCAGCCGGCCATGATGTTCATCAGCAACCTCAACTACGTGCTGGTCGCCGTGGTGGGCGGGCTCAAGGTGGCGTCGGGGTCGATCTCGCTGGGCGACGTGCAGGCGTTCATCCAGTACTCCCGCCAGTTCAGCCAGCCGCTCACCCAGGTGGCCGGCATGGCGGGCCTGGTGCAGTCGGGCGTCGCCTCCGCCGAGCGGGTCTTCGAGCTGCTTGAGGCTGCCGAGCAGTCGGCCGAGCCGGCCGAGCCCGCGCGGCCCGAGCAGGTCAGGGGGCGGGTGGCGTTCGAGAACGTGTCGTTCTCCTACAGCCCCGACCGGCCGCTGATCGAGAACCTGTCGCTCACCGTCGAGCCCGGCCAGACCGTGGCCATCGTCGGCCCCACGGGCGCGGGCAAGACCACGCTGGTCAATCTCATCATGCGCTTCTACGAGGTGACCGGCGGCCGCATCACGATCGACGGCGTGGACATCGCCGAGATGCCGAGGGAGGAGCTGCGCTCCAACATCGGCATGGTGCTGCAGGACACCTGGCTGTTCGGCGGCACGATCGCCGAGAACATCGGCTACGGCGCCGAGAACGCCACCCGCGCGCAGATCGAGGCCGCCGCCGAGGCCGCCCACGTCGACCGCATCGCCCACACGCTGCCCGACGGCTACGACACCGTCATCGACGAGGAGGGCGCGGCGGTCAGCGCGGGCGAGAAGCAGCTCATCACGATCGCGCGGGCGTTCCTCGCCGAACCGGCGATCCTGATCCTGGACGAGGCCACCAGCTCGGTCGACACGCGTACCGAGGTGCTCATCCAGCGGGCGATGAGCAAGCTGCGCAAGGGGCGGACGAGCTTCGTCATCGCCCACCGGCTGTCCACGATCCGCGACGCCAGCCTCATCCTCGTCATGGAGAACGGGCAGATCGTCGAGCAGGGCACGCACGAGTCGCTGCTCGCCGCGGGCGGCGCGTACGCCCGCCTGCACGAGGCGCAGTTCGCGCAGCCCGTGGCGGAGGTCGAATAGCCGAGGAGCGGTGCGGGAGGGGCCGCGCGGGCCCTCCCGCAACCCGCCGTCAGGTAAGGGCCTGGTCGATGCGGATGAACGTGGCGCCCTGGGAGACCGCGCGGGCGCCGAGCACGTGGCCGTCGCACATCCGCGTCTCGCCGCCCGACCGGTCGATCACCTTCCACGTCACCGGCGCCCCGCACGGCTGACCCGGCCGCGGGGTGCTCCGGCTCCACCCGCACACCCGGCACTTCGACACGCCCGCCATGGAGGAGAGCGTGTTGCCGTGCTCGGGGCAGACCGCCCAGGCCAGGCCGCACGGCTCCACCTGCAGCCTGGCCAGCTCGGTCGCCGCGCGCCGCAGGTCGTCGGTGCTCCTGGCCAGCCAGTCGGCGGCCTGCCGCGCCGCCGCCAGGGGGTCGGCGCCGGGCGACGCGCCGGCGTCCGGGGTGGTGACAGGGGAGGGGTGGGCGCACAGGGCGCGGACCTCGGCGGCGAGTGCTTCTGCCCGGTTCGCGAGTGCCCGCAGTTGCGCCGGAGTGACGGTCATGGACGCTCCACAAAAGGCCGATGTGGTGACGATCTCGACCCTACGTTCTGGCGGCGCCGCCCACGCCGGGAGCGCCGCCTTCCCCGGTCAGGCGGGCGAGAGTTCGAGGTTGCCGGAGTCGCTGGTCAGCTGGATCGAGCGCTGCGCCTTGGCGTCGCCGGTCGTCTTGATGTCCTTGTCACCGGAGTCGGTCTTGGCGGTGATCCGGTACGGCCCCTCGGGGACGCGTACCTCGGTGTCCCCCGAGTCGGTCTCGGTGGTGAGCGAATCCGGCGGCCCGGCGAAGGCCAGCGTCACGTCGCCCGAGTCGGACTTCGTGATGACCCGCTTGCCGCTCAGCTCGTCACCCTTGATCGAGCCGGAGTCGCTGGTGACCTCCACGTCGCCCGCGACGCCGATCACCTTCACATCGCCCGAATCGGAGGCCAGCTTGAGGCGGGTCGCCTTGGGCACCTCGACCCGGTAGGACACGTCGCAGGTGACGCCGGCCGCGCCGAGCCCCCACGCGGTGGGGCACTCGAACGCCAGCTCCAGCGTGTCGCCGCGCACGTCGTGGGACGTGGTCGGCTTGTCCTTGCGCCACTGCAGCCGCTCGGTCACGTGGATGCCCTCACGGTCGGACCCGACCACCTCGATGGTGCCGCTGTCGGTCGTGACCCGCAGCGCCGCCACCTTGTCAGGGACGTCGTACGAGACGGAGTCCTCGCTCACGTAGCCCCCCACGCCGCAGGCCGTCGTCACGGCCGCGAGCCCGGCGAGACCCGCGATCAGCACCGCTCTCCTCATCGTCATGTCGCACCATTCTTCCGGGGCGGGCCCGCTTCGCCCTCCGGGTCATCCCTGGAATCACCCCTGAAAGCGGGGGCTTCGGCCCGGCGGGGTCTCAGGACAAGTCGCACGTCGTCGTCGGTATCCACGGATTGGCCGGCATCTTGGCGCTGACGTTGGAGTAGCCCGGGTACTTCCACCGGCACACCGCGGCCAGGTCTATCGTCGAGTCGGAGCCGTTGCAGCCGGTGTAGGTCCACCCGGCGGTGTACGAACCCGAATAGCCCTTGGCCTTGCAGTACCCGTCGACGTCCGACCACGAGATCGTGCCCGTGGTGGGCTCGGGGGCGGGCGCGGCGGAGGTGCGCTTGGAGGCCGGTGACCTCGATGCTTTCGCGGTGGGTTCGGGCGTGCGGGTCGCCGGTCTGCGGGTGGGCGTCGCGGACGCCTTCCTCGTCGGAACGGAGGTCCTCGTCGGAACGGAGGCAGGGGTCGGGGCGGCGGTCGTGGCGGGGACGCGGCGCGGCGCGGTGGGCGTGGCGGATCTGGGCCGTGAGCTCGCCAGGTCCTTCGCCCTGCGGGTCCTGGCCTCGGCGGGCTTGCGCTCCTCCGTGGGCTCTTCTGCGGGTTCTTCTGCGGGTTCTTCGGTCGTCGTCTCGGCGGTGGGCTGCGGCGGTGGCTGCGTGGCGGTTGGCACGGGGGTGCGGGCCGCCGCCTCAGGCCGGGAGACGGCGGGCGACAGGGCGTACCAGCCGATCCCGGTGGCGGCGATCACGGCCACCGCCCCGACCGGGACGGCCACCTTCAGCGCGCGCGTCCTGCCGCGCGGAGTGGGTCCGGTGTCGAGCGCGGCCCCCTGCACCTGCGCGCTCGGGCCGGTGTCGGCGGAGGGCGGCCCCTGAACGGCGCCGAAAGGTCTGGAAGGTGGTCCTTGGACGGCGCCGGAGGGTCCGGAGGGTCGTCCTTGGACGGCGCCGAAGGGTCCGGACGGCGGCCCCTGAACCACGCCGAAGGGGCCGGACGGCGGGCCCCCGGGCGATGACGGATTCCCGGGCGGGTTCCCAGGAGCGGATGGGTGCCCAGGAGCGGATGGGTCTCTGGAGCACGGCGGGTTTCCGGGGCTCGGCGCGGGACCCAGGCTGGGCATGCGCGGGTCCGTCAACGAGGCGAACGCCCGTAACCGCTCCACCACCTGCGCCGACGCCGGACGGCGCGTCGGATCCTTGGCCAGGCAGTCGCGCAGCAGCCAGCGCAGCCGCTCGTCAAGCGGCGTCAGGTCGGGCTCGCTCGTCAGCACCGCGTGCAGCGTCGCCGGGATGCCCTCGCCGCCGAACGCGCGCCGGCCCGTGGCGGCGTAGTACATGGTGGCGGCCCAGGCGAACATGTCGGCGGGCGGCCCCACCTCGCCGCCGGAGATCTGCTCGGGGGCCATGTACGCCGGGCTGCCGAACGGCTGGCTGCTGATCACCGACAGGCTCTGGTCGAGCGCCTTGGCGATGCCGAAGTCGATCACTACGGGACCGTCGGGCCCGAGCAGCACGTTGGCCGGCTTGAAGTCGCGGTGCACCACCCCGGCGGCGTGGATGGCGGCCAGCGCCGTGGCGGTGTTGATCGCCAGCCGGTGCAGCGCCGCCGCGCCGCGCGGCCCGTCGTCGCGTACGGAGGTCTGCAGCGACGGTCCCGGCACGTACTCGCTGACGATGTACGGCCGGCTCCAGGCGAACCCCGAGTCGAGCAGCTGGGCCGTGCAGAACGGCGCCACCCGCTTGGCCGTCTCCACTTCGCGCAGGAAGCGGTCGCGGGCGCCGTCGTCGGCGACGAGGTGGGCGTGCAGCAGCTTGATCGCGACGAGGGGGCCGCCGGGGGCGCGGCCGGCGTACACGACGCCCTGCCCGCCGCTGCCGAGCCGCCTCTCGATCCGGTAAGGGCCGACCGTGGCGGGGTCCTCGGGGGACAGGGGCGGTAGGCCGTTGTCGTCGGTGTTCAGGGCGTCTTCTCCGTGGTCGGGATGGTGGGATCACCGGGGGGCTTGTGCGCCCATGGCGAGTCCGGGACGGGCGCGCCCGGCGGCAGCCGGGCGACCAGCCCCTCGACGGCCGCGCTGAGCAGCAGCACGAAGAGGTCCTCCGGGGTGTGGTGGGGGATGCCGGACTTGGCCTGACGCAGCAGTGCCGAGTCGTCCATCGAGGCGAGCGCCTGCGCGACGACCGGCGACCCGGCGATGGTGGCCCGCTCCTCCTGGGCCACCGTGAGGCCGAGCGCGATGATCGAGACGCCGGAGGCGATGACGGTCGCGGCGGCGGGATCGTAGCCGCGCCTGCCGAGGGCGAGCAGCTCCTCCTCCATCAGCCGGAGACCGGACGCCCCGCGCGGGAACAGGCGCAGCATGTAGGAGGCGCAGCCCGGATGGGCGAGCGCGAAGCGGTGCAGCTGCAGCGCGAAGCTCACCAGGTGGGCGACGAGCGGCTCGTCGGGGTCGTCGGCCAGCCGCAGCTCGTCGAGTATGGCCTCGCCGACCAGCGTCTCCAGGTCGGCGCGGCTCGGCACGTGGCGGTAGATCGCCGCCGTGGTCACGCCGAGCGCGTCGGCGACGCGCTGCATGGTCAGCTCGTTGAGCCCGATCCGCTTGCCGGCCGCGATCACGTCGGCGACGGTGAAGCTCGCCGGGCGGCCACCCGTCCGCACCGGATCACCCCCTAAGTTATGGACCGTAACTTAGGGGAGCGGTAGTACCCGCGCAAGCGGCTTGGATTGCTGGAACGTTCCCGGGTCGCAAGCCCGTCAATGGCGCGCTGCGCCGTGCCGTCCGGCCCTTGCGGGTCTTGAGTAACCGTTGAAGCAGCGCCGCGCGGGGCGGGGCGATGTGACGAGTTCGCCTATGTCCGAGGCCGGACCGTGTCCTTTGAATTGCTCTTCAACACCGCTGTTTCGGCGCCATTGAAGGCCGAACCGCGGGCCTCGCCGGCCCGTACCCGGAATCATGAGGTGGAGGGTATGTTTAGTGTTGACCAGGGAAAGCGCCGGAGGACGGGCCATCGGAGGCACGACACGCCCCTGAGATGCGATTCCTGCTGAAGAGCGTTACAGTACCTGCAACGTAAACGTATTTGGAGCACCTAATGGCGAAGCGCATTGTTGAATCCTTTATCGATGACATCGACGGCAGTGAAGCCGAGGGCACGACGAGGTTCGCGCTCGACGGCACCAACTACGAGATCGACCTGTCGGGAGCCAACAGAGAGAAGCTCGAGAAGGCGCTGGCGCCGTTTATCACCAAGGCCAGGGCCGTCCGCGCCGACCGGGGCGGACGCGGCCGCCGCGGCGGCTCCTCGCGTGCCGTGAGCCGCGAGAAGGCCACCGAGATCCGCAAGTGGGCCAAGGCCCAGGGTCTGCCGGTGAGCGAGCGAGGCCGCATCGCCTCCTCCGTCGTCGAGCAGTACGAGGCCGCTCACTGACGGATCCGGACACGGATCCGCTGACGGACGCGCCGAGGGGCGCGACGACCTCGCGTCCCCTCCGTCCGGCAGAGCCGGTGACGTGACTCCTCGCGCCGGAGGCGCCCGCTTCGCCGCCTTCGCCGCGCGCCGCCGGACAGGGTCGAGCCCCCACCGGGCCCCTATCCGGCGAGCGCCGGAGTCGCTCCACCGTCTCCCTTCCGAGCCGCTCTCCCGAGCAGGGCGGAGACCGGGCGAGGAGCACTTACGGCGGCCACGGCCGGGCCCGCCACGATCAGACATACGCGGGCCTGCTGCCGCCGCACGGGTGCCCCAAGAGTCCTCACGGGCCGGGCCGGGCCGCCGCCGCCCGGGTGCGCCCCTGAGAAACCCACACGGGCGAGCCGCTGCCGCACCTGAAATCCGCGCTGCCAGAGATCACGGGCAGTGCGCGTTCTTCGCTCCCGACGCCGTCACCATGCGCGACGAGGCGCTCCTGTACGACCTCGGTCCCGCCGGCGGGCAGCGCGTCGCGGGCGGCCGCGCCGCCTGCTCGCCGGCTACGACGGGGCCGGACCCGTCAGCAACTGGTCGGGCACCACCTTGGGCAGCCCGCGCAGCCACGTCTCCAGGTCCGAGGGCCACCACCGACCGGCCGCCAGGCGGCCCAGCTCATGGGCGACCGCCGACGACGACGCGGGCACCGGCACCACCCGTACGGGCGCCTCCCCCGCCAGCACGCCGAGCCACCAGTGCCGCCACGTCTGTGGCATGTCGCCGGACTCCAGCACCAGGTAGTAGTCGGGCAGCGCCAGCCGGTCCGCCCGCAGGTCGGCGAGCGCGGCCTCGATGGCCACCTCCAGCGCGCCGACCACGCCCGTGCCGTCGAAGTACGCGGTCCACGCCGCGGCCACGTCGGCCAGCGGGTCGGCGTCGTGCACCACGTACGTGGCCGCCGACCTGGCCGCGAGATCCGTCACCTCGGCCGCGGTGCGCTCGCCGCGCCGGATCGCGTACACGTTGTGCCGGTCGTCCAGCCCCGCGATCACGTCAGCGGCCCCATCCCCGGCGACCACGACCACCGTACTGCTCAAACGCCGCATATCCGGCAGTTTATGCGCCCGCCGTCCGGACGAGCCGCCGGTGCGGCGTGGCGCCGGCCGCGACGACGGTCGCGTTCGCCACCATGGGAGACGCCGGCCACACAAGGCGAGGGGGATGGATGCGGGCGATCGCGGCCATGGCGGTGACGCTCGCGCTCGTCGCCGCCCCCGTACAGGCCGCCGAGGACGATGACGACGGGAACGGCGACGGCAAGAAGCCGGTCTGGCGCACGCTCACCTCTTTCTTCGTCTCGCCCGAGTCGCCGCACCAGAACGACGTCATCCGCGTGCTCCTGCACTGCCCGGACGCCGCCAGCCACGCGATCGTCGGCTCGACGGCCTTCCCCATCAAGGGCTCCTGGCGCACCTTCCGCGAGGTGGGCGTGGGTCTCACGGGGCGGAACTTCGGCAGGCGCGGCATCATCATCTCCCGCTTCGCGCCGCCTGGGCACCACGAGGTGCGGATGAAGTGCGTCAAGGTGCGGATCGACAGGAAGAAGGGCATCAGGAAGGTCAAGGTGATCAGCCGCGCGTCGGCGTCGCTGACCGTGCGCCCCTTCCATATCGGCCAGTACTTCTGAACCGGCCAGTACTTCTCGCCAGCCCTTGCCGGACCCGGCCGCTCTCATCCCGGCCCTCGCCGGAGCCGGCGCCCCCGGCCGTGCCCGCCGGAAACGGCCCCTTCCGCCCGCGGGAGGAAGAGGCCGCACGGAACTCACTTCTGCTGGGCCAGCCACTCCTCGAACGTGGTCGGCATGATGCGTACGCGCTCGCCCGGCAGCAGCACGTCCCCCGCCATCGACGGCCCGAACAACCCCGACCAGGTCGGCACCAGCTTCACCTCGCGCCCCCGTACCTGGTGCGTGCGCCGTGCCATGTCCACGAGGTCCTGCGGGTCGGGCCCGGCGACGTCGGCATAGCGGCCCTGGGGCTCGCCGAGCGCGACCTCGGCCAGCACCGCTGCGACGTCCTCGGGCGCGATGGGCTGGACGAGCAGCGGCGCGATGGTGGCCACGCCGTCCTTCTCCGTCCAGCTCGCGACCATCTCCGCGAAGTCGTGGAACTGCGTGGCCGGCACGATCGTCCACGGCACCGGCCCTGCCTCCACCAGCCGCTCCTGCTCACGCTTGCCGGCGTAGTGGGCGTTGCCCGGCACGCGGTGGACGCCCACGATCGACAGCAGCACGTGGTGCCGAACCCCGGCGCGCTGCTCGGCGGCCAGCAGGTTGCGGGTGGTGGTGCCGAAGAACGCGACCGTCTCCTCCACGCCCCCCGGCGGGCCGTTGAGCGCGTCGATGACCGCGTCGGCCCCGGCCAGCGCCTGGTCGAGCCCCTCGCCCGTGGTCAGGTCGACGCCGAGCGACCGGCTGATGCGGACGACCTCGTGCCCGTCCTTCTCAAGGATGGCGGCCGTCCTGGAGCCGATGTTGCCGGTGGCTCCGGCGACTGCGATGCGCATGGTTGATCTCCCCCATGTGTGCGATGACGTCACGAACTATATCTCGGACTTTTCGGATCCTCAATATCTCAGATTATGCTGGTCGTCGTGAAGTTGCCTGTGAGCACCGAATGGCTGTTGCACTGCGCCACGACCCTGGCGCAGCTCGACCCGGGAGCGACCGCGTCGGCCGCACAGCTCGCCGACTACTACGACCTGCCCGCTCCCTACCTGGCCAAGCAGCTCCAGGCGCTGGTCAGAGCGGGGGTGCTGGCGACGACGACGGGGCCGAAAGGCGGGTTCAGGCTCGGCCGGCCGCCGGGCGAGATCACGCTGCTGGAGATCGTGGAGGCGGTGGACGGGGCTGCTTCGCCGTACGAGTGCCGCGAGATCCGGATGCGGGGGCGCGGCGCGCTGCCGCCCGAGGACTGCAGGGAGACCTGCGTGCTGGCGGCGAAGATGTTCGAGGCCCACGAGGCGTGGCGGCGCAGCCTCGCGGCGGTCACGCTGGCCGATGTGCTCGCCGACCTGCCGCCCACGGCTCCGGCCCGCACCCGCTCCATCATCGCGGGCATACCGAGAACGCCCCGCTGACCCCCGCGAACGGGGCCGGCGGGGCGTACGCGTGGCTCCGCCGGGCTGACTCCGGTGAGCGGAAGGGGTCAGCGGGGCGTGGATGGTGTTCCACCGGGCCGCGCGGAGGGAGGAGACCCGCGCCTCGCCCGGTGAGAGCCCGCCCGGCCGCCACGACCGCCGGACGGACCCGGTCTCATCACGCGAGCCCGATGGTCATTCCGCGAGCCCGATGGCGGCCCCCGGGCACACGGCGGCCGCCTCGCGCACCGCGGCGTGCTGGCCCGCGCCCGGCGTCTCGTCCAGCAGGATCACGATGCCGTCGTCCTCACGCTGGTCGAACACCTCCGGCGCGAGCAGCACGCACTGCCCCGCACCACAGCACTTGTCCTCGTCGATGATGACCTTCATCGGTGTCCGTCTCCTCTCGAACGGGGTGTCACCAGCGGACGGGCAGCGTACGCAGGCCGCCGACCGCCAGCCCCTCCACGCGCTCCAGCTCTTCCACGGGCACGGCCAGCTCCAGCGACGGGAGCCTGCGCAGCAGCACCTCCAGCACGACCTGCAGCTCGGTTCGCGCCAGCGCCTGGCCGAGACACGAGTGCGCGCCGGAGCCGAACGCGAGATGCGGGTTCGGGCTGCGGGTCATGTCCATCTCGGAGGCGTTGGCGAAGGCGCGCTCGTCGCGGTTGGCCGCCGCCATGCTGCAGATCACCGTGGTGCCCTTGGGCAGCACCTCACCGCCGACCTCCGCCTCGACCGGCAGGTAGCGGGGCAGGCCGACGCCGGCGTTCGCGTCCATGCGCAGCGACTCCTCGACCGTCGTACGGATCAGCGCGGGCTCGTCCAGCAGCCGCTCCCACCGGCTCCGGTCGGCGAGCAGCATCGCGACCATCTTGCCGATCATGTTGGCGGTGGTCTCGTGCCCGGCAACCAGCAGCCCCATGCCCGTCACCAGGATCTGCAGGTCCGACAGCCCGCCCTGCTCGGGACCGCCGGCCGCGAGCAGCTCGCTGAGCAGGTCCTCGCCCGGCTGCTCCCGCTTGGCCGCGACGTGGCCGGACATGTACTCGAAGAACTCCGCCTGGGCGGCGTCGATCTCCTCCTTGGAGTAGCGGGTGAGGTTGAGGAACGTGTCCGACCAGTACGAGAACCGGTCGCGGTCCTCGGCGGGCACCCCGAGCATGTCGCAGATCACGTACACCGGCAGCGGGAAGCCGAGCGACGCCTTGAGGTCGGCGGGCGCGCCGCGCTTGACCATGTCGTCGATGAGGTCGTCGGCGATCTGCGTCATCGACGGCCGCAGTGCCGCCATCCGCTTGGCCGTGAACCACCGGCCCACCAGCCGCCGCCAGTGCTGGTGGCCCTCGCCGCCGTCGGGGATGATCTGCGCGATGTCGCTGTTGAACACCCCGCCGCCGTCCGCCGACAGCCGCGCCGCGTCGGGGGCGGTGAGCCGGCGGGTGAAGCGCGGGTCGGCGAGCACCGCCTTGACGTCCTCGTACCTCGTGATGAGCCGCGCGCCGTCGCCGCTCGGCAGCTTCACGTGCGCCACCGGGCACTCCGCGCGCAGCCGCGCCCACTCCGCGGGCGGGTCGAGCGCCGCGTCGTTGGGGATCGGGTAGTTCAGGACCTGCTCGTTGGCACTCATGCGGCCTCTCCTCGTGTTCGGATGGTCCGCCGCCCGGCGCGGGCGGCTCGGTGATGCCGGTGACGCCGCCTCACGCGGGCGTGAGGTGCTGCTGGCGCAGCACGCGGGCCTGCTTGGCCATGTTCCAGCCGAGCACGCCGGTGATCCGGCCGTCCTCGCGGTAGACGGCGGCGAAGCGGCGCTGCTCGGGATCGCCCTCCGCGATGCTCGTCTCGGCCGCGGCCGACGGCAGGCCGTGCGCCTGGATCTTGACGTCGTACTGGTCGGTCCAGAAGTAGGGGATCGGCGTGTACGCCCGGTCCGCGCCCAGCAGGTTGGCCGCCACGACCTGGGCCTGCTCGGTGGCGTTGGTCCGGTTCTCCAGGCGCAGCCTGCGGCCCAGCCCTTCGTGATGCCAGGACGCCACGTCGCCCACCGCGTAGACGCCGTCGGCCGCCCGGCAGCGCGCGTCGCACTCCACCCCGTCGCCCAGCCGCAGCCCGCTGCCCTCCAGCCAGCCGGTGGCCGGGCGGGAGCCGATGGCCACCACCACGGCATCGGCGTCGAGCGTCTCGCCGGTGGCCAGGCGCACGCCCGTCACCCGCCCGGCCGTGCCGGTCAGCGCCTCGACGGCGACGCCGAGCCGCAGCCGCACCCCCTGCTCGGCGTGCGTACGGGTCAGGTGATCGGCGATGACGTCGCCGAGCTGGTCGGCGAGGATCGCCCTGCCCATGCCGACGAGCGTCACGTCGAGGCCCATGCCCCTGGCCGTCGCCGCGATCTCCGCGCCCAGCACGCCCTCGCCGACGACCACCAGCCGCCTGGCCGCGGTCAGCCCGAGGCGCAGCGCGAGCGAGTCGTCAAGGCTGCGCAGTACGTGCACGCCCGCGAGGTCGTCCTGGCCCGGCAGCCGGCACGGGACCAGGCCCGTCGCGATGACGACGGCATCGGCGCGCACCACGCGGCCGGACGCCGTGGTGACCGCCCGCGCCTTCGCGTCCAGGGCCGTGGCCGGCTCGCCGCGTACGAAGCCGGCGCCCAGGGCGTCGAGCTGCTGCTGCGTGCGGAGCTGCGCGCGCTCCGGCTCCCACGCCCCGGCCAGCACCTGCTTGGACAGTGGCGGCCGGTCGTAGGGGAGGTGCGGCTCGGCGTCGAGCAGCGTCAGCCGCCCGGTGTAGCCGTTGCGCCGCAGTGCCTCGGCCGTGCCCAGACCCGCGGCCGAGGCGCCGACGATCAGGATGCTCTCTGGCGGTGTCACTCCGCCTTCCTCCCGTCCCCGGCTGCATGTATGCGCATATGTCCTGGTCCTTTCCGCCCTCTCGCCCCGAACATTACCCACACATGTAGGAAAACCTACACCTGTCGTCAGAAGGTAGGGTGAAGCGCGTGGCGACCTCGAGAGCAAGCAACACACCATCGGGTGATCGGCGCGTCCGCCGCACTCAGGCCGCCCTCGCCCGTGCCCTGCTCCGGCTCGTCGAGGAACGCGACCTGTCCCGCATCGCCGTCGCCGACGTCGCCGAGCTCGCCGGAGTCAGCCGCTCGACCTTCTACGACCACTACCGCGACGTGCACGAGCTGGCCGAGGCCGCCTGCACCGCGATGATCGACCGGCTCATCGAGTCGCTGCCCATGCCCGGCCTCGACGCCGACGACCCGCTCGCCGAGGCGGCCGCGTCGCTGGAGGCGTTCTTCGCCAGCCTCGCCGAGCACGCCGGGCTCTACCGCGCGCTGCTCGGCCCTCAGGGCAGCGCCCGCGTCGCCGACCACATCCGCCGCCGCACCGCCGCCGCCATCGAGGCCCGCCTGCACGAAGAGTCCACCCGCGCCGGCGCAGGACCAGCCGAGCCCGCCGCCCGCGCCGGCGTGCGTCCGTCCGAGCCTGCCGCCCGCCCCGGCACGCCCGGCGACCGTGGCGACTCGCAGGACACGCACGACGTGGTCGCCGCCTTCACGGCCGGAGCGCTCATCGGCGTCGCCGCTGACTGGCTCCAGCGCGGCTGCCCCCGCCCTCCGTCGGAGATGGCCGCCCTCACCTGGCCCCTGATCGCCGCTGTCCACCCCATCCCCGTCCGCCAGACCCCCTCACGCACCCCTGCGACGGACGACACCCACCCGCGCACGTGACTCGGCCCGCCCACTGACCGTCGGGGCGCGTGCTCAGCCGGTGTGGTGCGGTCAGGTCGGCCGGAAGCGGGAGCGGGCGGGCGCCGGCACCCTGCTCGACCACCCGCTCCGGTTCCGCGCAGCGCCCGGCCCGGTCTCGAATGCGGGCGGTTGATCCACCTAGGATGCGGTTCATGCCGCTTCACCTCCCCCCGCCCGACGACCGGCTGTCCGGACACACCGGCTGGACCAGGGCCCACTGGGAGGCGATGGCCGACCATCTGCTGGCCTCGGTGGTGCCGTACGCCACCGAGGGCTTCGCCCAATACCGGCTGCCCGGCAAGCCCAGCATCTCCGGTACGGTCAGCGACGGGCTCGAAGGCTACGCGCGCACGTTCCTGCTGGCCGCGTTCAGGATCGCGGGGGCGCGCGGCGAGGTGCCGCCCGAGCTGATCGAGCGGTACGCGACCGGCCTGATCTCCGGCACCGACCGCGGCCACCCCTACGCCTGGCCGGAGCTGACCGACATGGCGCAGCCGCTGGTCGAGGCCGCTTCCATCGCGATCGCCCTGCACGAGACCCGGCCCTGGCTGTACGACGGGCTCACGCCGGAGCAGCAGGAGCGGGTGGTGAGCTGGCTGGCCGGGTTCATCGGCAAGCGCACCCCGGACAACAACTGGGTGCTGTTCCGGGTGATCGTCGAGCAGTTCCTGGCCGAGGTGGGCGGCCCGTACGAGCCCGGCGAGATCACCGGCGGCCTTGAGCGCATCGAGGAGTGGTACACCGGCGACGGCTGGTACACCGACGGCACGGGCAAGAACTACGACTACTACTGCGGCTGGGCCCTGCACCTCTATCCGTCGCTGTGGGCCAGGATGGCGGGCGACACCGCCCGCGCCGAGCGGTACGCCGAGCGCCTGCGCCTCTTCCTCGAGCAGTACCAGCACTTCTTCGCCGCCGACGGCGGGCCCGTGCACCAGGGGCGGTCGCTGACGTACCGGTTCGCGACCGTCGCACCGCTGTGGCTGGGCGCGCTGACCGGCGCCACGCCGCTGCCGCCCGGCCGGACCCGCCGCCTGGCCAGCGGCGTGCTGCGGCACTTCGCCGAACGCGGCGCGCCCGACGAACGCGGCCTGCTCACCCTCGGCTGGTACGACCCCTTCCCGCCGGTCGTCCAGCCCTACTCCGGTCCGGCGTCGCCGTACTGGGCCAGCAAGGCGTTCCTCGGCCTGCTGCTGCCGCCCGACCACCCGGTCTGGACCGAGCCCGAGGAGCCGGCCGCGATCGACCTGGCCGACCAGAGCGTGGCCATGCCGGCGCCCGGCTGGCTGATCGAGGCCACCCGTGGCGACGGCGTCGTACGCCTGCTCAACCACGGCAGCGACCGCGACCGCGTCAGGAACCCCGACGGCCCGCCCGACCCCCACTACCTGAGGCTCGCCTACACCAGCCACACTGGGCCCGAGGCGAGCGGCGTGGACAACAACCTGGCCGTCATCGCGCCGGGCGGCGCCACGTACCTGCGGCGGGTCATCGAGCCCCTCGCCGTCTCCGACGGGTTCGCCGCGTCGGCGTGGCAGGACGGGGAGGTACGCGTGGTGACGGCGGTCGTCGCGGCGGGCGCGTCAGAGATCAGGATCCACCAGGTCACCGCACCGGCCGGGCACCACGTACGCGACGGCGGCCACGCGCTCGCCGATGCCGCGCCGCCCGAGCTGCGGCAGGGCGACGGCGTGGCCTCGGCCCGGCGCGCCGACGGCCTGACCAGCGCCGTACGCGCCCTGCACGGCTTCACCGGCACCGGCCTGGCCACGGCGGAGCACGCCAACGCCTTCGGCCCCTGCTCCGCCACCCCGTACGCCGTCGCGATCGGACACCCGGGCGGCACCGCCGTCTACGTCAGCCTCGTCCACCTGTCGGGAACGCAAGCCGAGCCGCCCGCACCGTCGGTGACGGTGACGGACGACGCGGTTCTCCTGGGCCTGCCGGACGGCCAGACGGTCACCGTCCGGCTCGGCCCCGTCCCCGCCTGCACCCGCTGACCCGCCGGCACCGTGTCCTCGACGGCGCCGCCACGGCGGGCGCCCGCACCCCCGGAAGGCGCCCGGGCGGCGGCGCGGGGTCACTTCTTGAAGGCGTCCTTGACCTTCTTGCCCGCGTCCTTCACCTTCTCGCCGGCCTGCTTCAGGCCGCCCTCGGTCTGGTCGGCGCGCCCCTCGGCCTGCAGCCGCTCGTCGTCGGTGGCGTCGCCGATGTTCTCCTTCGCCCGCCCCTTCAGCTCCTGAGCCTTGTTGCGGATCTTGTCGTCGGTGCTCATGCCCGTTCCCTCCCGCTCGTCGGATGCGATCCCTCACCTAACCGAGCGGGAGGGCGGGAAACATCAGGCGTTCCTGAGGTGCTCGGCGGGCGACGGCCAGGACGCGAGCCGGGCGTGGATCTCCTCGCGCGCCGGGAGCGTGAGCGCCTCGGCGTACGCGCTGGACAGCAGCTCCTCGATCGAGACCCGCTCACCGGTCTCGGCCGCGTGGACCGCCGCCTCCACCATGGCCAGGCTGCCGATGTTACGGGCGATCGCCCCCGAGGGCGTCGGGCCGCCGCGCACCGCCGCGACGAACTCCACCAGCGCCCCGGCGATCTGCTCGTGCTCGCCGGGCGGCACGTCGGCGGCCCCGTCGAGGCTGGAGGTGATCCGGTGCTCGCCGTCCCAGGTGGCGCTGCCACCGGGGCCGACGGCCCGCCACTCGCCGTTCCACGAGGTCTCCAGCCCGTCGGCGCACCAGCTTCCGTTGTAGACGTAGCGGGTGCCGCCTTCGAAGCGGAAGGTCGCGGTGGCGGAGGCGTCGCCGCGGTACCAGCTCCACGGCGGGTTCCAGCTCTCGCACGTCACCGACACCGGCTCGGCGCCGAGCAGGTAGCGGGCCGCGTCGAAGGCGTGGATGGCCATGTCGACGAGCAGCGGCTGGGGCATCTCCTCGCGGAACCCGCCGAATCGCGGCCCGCGGAAGAACGACGTGGCGAGCAGGCCGGGCGGGCCCAGCCTGGCGATCAGCCGCCGGTACTCGGCCAGCGCGGCGTAGTAGCGGCGCGACTGACTGATCATCAGCAGCCGCCCCGACGCCTCGGATGCGGCGGCCTGCAGCATGGCCTCGGCCAGGGTCGGCGCTGCCGGTTTCTCGCACAGCACGGGCACGCCGGCGAACAGCGCCTCGACGCTGACGGAGGTGTGCGCGGCGGGGACGGTGACGTTGACGACCGCGTCCGGCTCGACCCGCGCGAGCAGCTCGCCGAGCGAGCCCGCGACCGGCGCCGCACAGCCCACCTCGCGTACGGCGGCCCGCGCCCGTTCGACATCGAGGTCGGCCACCCCGGCCACCTCGACGTCGGCCGACGCCGTCAGCGTGCGCAGCCAGGCCATGCCCATCGCGCCCGCGCCCACCTGGACGACGCGCAGCCTCCCGCTCACTCGGCGTCCTTGTTGTGCATCGCGCCCCGGTAGCCGTGCCCGTTGAAGAAGTCGCCCATCTCGTAGCGCAGCAGGGTCGGCAGCGCCCGCCGGTCGGGGTCTCCTGCGGCCCACTCGACCCCGTTGGCGATCACCTGCAGCACGTCGGGGTGGTGGTAGACGGGATAGTCCTGGTCACCCGGGCTGAAGTAGAAGATCTTGCCGTTGCCGCGCCGGAACGTACAGCCGCTGCGGAACACCTCGCCGCCGGTGAACGAGCTGATGAAGATCAGCTCGTCGGGGGTGGGGATGTCGAAGAATTCGCCGTACATCTCCTGGGCGGGGATCTCGATGGGGTGCGGCACGCCGCGTGCGATGGGGTGCGTCGGGTTGACCGTCCAGATCAGCTCGCGGTCGTTCTCGCTGCGCCAGCGCAAGGTGCAGGTCGTGCCCATCAACTTGGTGAAGATCTTCGACCAGTGGCCGGAGTGCAGCACCACCAGGCCCATGCCGGACAGCACGTGCCGGTGCACGCGTTCGACCACCTCGTCCGCCACCTCGGCATGCGCCGCATGGCCCCACCAGGTCAGCACGTCGGTGCCGGCCAGCACCTCCTCGGTCAAACCGTGCTCGGGGTCGTCGAGGGTCGCGGTGGAGACCTTCGCCCGCTCGCCCAGCCGGGCCTCGATGCCGCGCCTGATGGCGTTGTGCATGCCGTCGGGGTAGATCTCCCTCACGTGGGGTTCGACCTGCTCGTGCCGGTTCTCGCCCCACACCAGGACGTTGAGGGTTCGAGCGTTCATGCGGACGTCCTTTCCCGTCGTCATTTGACCGCGCCGCTGACGGCGCCGGCCGCTATGTAGCGCTGTGCGAAGATCAGCAACAGCCCCGCGGGGATGGACGCGAGCACGGCCGTGGCCATGACCGCGGCCCAGTCCTGCGAGTTGGCGCTGATGTAGTCGTAGATGCCGAGCGTGATCGGCCTGACCTCGGGCGTGCTGGTCAGGGTGAGGGCGAAGAGGAAGTCGCTCCACGCCGACAGGAAGGTGAACAGGGCGGCCGTGACGATCGCGTTCTTGCTGATCGGTACGACGATCGCGAGGAACGCCCGCAGGTTGCCCGCGCCGTCCACCATCGCCGCCTCCACCAGCGCCGGCGGGATGGAGCCCATGAACGCCCTGATGAGCAGCACCGCGAAGGGGATGCCCGCGGCGGAGTTGGCCAGGATCAGCCCGAAGACGTTGTTGATCAGAAAGAGCGCGTTGAACAGCGGGTAGAGGGCGTTGGCGATGACCATCGCCGGGATCATCTGCGTGATCAGCAGCACGAGCAGGAACACGTTCCCGGTCTTGGTACGGAAGCGGGCCAGCCCGTACGCGGCGGGCGTCGCGACGGCGAGGGTGAGCACCACGGTGCCGAGCGCGATGACCAGGCTGGTGACGAAGTTGCGGCCCTGCTCGGTGACGGCGGTGACGTAACCGCTGAGATCTGGACGTACGGGGAAGAAGTCGGCGGCGGCGGCCCCGGAGGCGGCCTGGAGGCTGGTGTTGACCATCCAGTAGACCGGGAAGATCATCACGGCCAGGAAGAGCACGCCGAGCATCGTCATGGGCAGCGTGCGTGCGGTGGAGGTGGGGTTCACGTGCGTCACCTCACTCGTGCGGCTCGCGGCGCGAGATGAACAGGTAGATGAGGGCGAAGACGAGCGAGACCACGACGAGGACGTTGCTGATGGCCGCGCCCTGGCCGAAGTCGAACTCGACGAACGACTTGTTGTAGGCGTTCGTGGCCAGCGTCTGCGTGGAGTTGGCGGGGCCGCCGCCGGTCAGGCCGAGGATGATGTCGACGACCTTGAGCGTGTAGACCACGCCGAGCACGATGACGATGCTCACCACCGACCGGATGTTGGGCCAGGTGATGTGCCGGAACGCGGTCCAGCCGGTGGCGCCGTCGAGCGCGCCCGCCTCGTACAGCTCCTTCGGCACGGCCTGCAGGCCGCTGTAGAGGATGGCGACGTTGAACGGGATGCCCAGCCAGATGTTCACGCCGATCACCCCGGCGAGTGCGAGCGTCGGATCGACCAGCCACGGCACGGCCGGGATGCCGAACAGGCCGAGGAACTGGTTGAGCGCGCCGCTCCCCTGGTCCAGCAGCCACTTCCAGACCGCGCTGGATGCGATCAGCGGCAGCAGCCAGGGCAGCAGCAGCAACGAGCGCAGGAAGCCGCTGAGCGGGAAGTTCCGCTTGAAGAACAGCGCGAGCGCGAGCCCGATCGCGAACTGGAAGGTGATCGAGCCGACCGTGAACAGCGCGGTGTTCACCAGCGTGGTCGTGAACAGGTAGCTCGACAGGATCGTCACGTAGTTGCCGAGCCCGACCCAGGGCGCGTGACCGCTGTAGAAGGTCGAGGTCGTGTACTCCTGGAAGCTCATGACGACGTTCTGGACGATCGGATAGCCGAAGAACATCGCCACGAACGCCATCGCGGGCAGCGTGAACAGCCACGGCGTGGCCCGCCTGAGCAGGCGCGCCCACAGCAGGTTGCGGCGGCCGCGCGCGGCGGCGGGGGAGAGGCTGAGCGGTGCCGAGGTCATCGCGCCGCTCCTTCGCCCTGTGCCAGGCGCAGGGCCTGCGCGGGCGGGGCCTTGCCGGTCAGCGCGAGCTGGACGCCGTTATAGATCTTGGTGGCCGCCTTCGGCCAGTCGGGCCCGAGCATCGCGGTACGTGAGCGCGCGGTCCGCACGGTGGTGACGAACGTCGCGATCGCCGGGTCCTCGGCCGCGGCGCGCTCGGCCACCTCAGGGTTCGTCGGTACGGTCTGCGTGACCTTGGCCGTTTCGAGCTGCTGCTCCGGTGAGACCAGGCACTTCACGAACCGTCCCGCGTCGGCCATCCTGGCCCGGTCGCCGGTGCGCGGCACCGTGAACAGCTCGCCGCCGAGCGGGGCGACCGTGGTCTGCGAGGCCAGCCGGGTCGGGATGGTGAACGTGCCCCAGTCGACGTCCCGCTGTTTTCTGAGCGCCGGGATCTGCCAGGGCCCGTTGACCACCATCGCGGCCTTGCCGGCGATGAACTGGTCGATGACGTCGTCCTGGCTCCAGATGATCGAGCTCTTCGACATCGAGCCGTCGTTTCGCAGATCGACCAGGAATTGCAGGGCCTGCACGGTCTCGGGGGTGGTGATGTCCTCCTCGGTGCCGCCGTTGCCCCACATGAACGGCAGGAACTGCCAGGAGCCCTCGTAGGTGTTGATGTTGCTCATCGCGAAGCCGTACCGGCCGGGCGCGGTGAGCCTTTTCGCGGTGGCGCGCAGCTCGTCCCAGGTTCTGGGGACTTTCGTGATGCCGGCCGCCTTGAACAGCGCTTTGTTGTAGAAGATGCTGAGCGTGTTCACCGAGGGGGCGAGGCCGTAGAGTTCTCCGGCGTACGTGCCCGCCTTCACCACGCCCGGCGTCATTCCCTCGCCGTGCATGCCGTAGTCGGAGAGCGGTGACAGCGCGCCTGACTCGGCGATCTGCTGGACGTCGGGGTTGTCGAGCATGAGCACGTCGGGCAGCGTGCGCGACGAGCTCTGCTGCAGCACCTTGGGGATCAGGCCGGGGCCGGCGATGTGATTGACCTGGATGTCGAGACCGGTCCTGCGCGCGCACGCCTGGTAGAGCGGGTCGCGCAGCTCGTCGTAGTAGTCCTGGATGACGAGCGGGCCGGTGTTGCGTACGCCGGCGGCCGCCCCGCCGCACGCCGACAGGGTGAGGGGAACGAGGACCGCCGCGACAGCCACTGTGGGCGCCTTCCCGTGACGCTTTCGTGCTGTCTCCATGTGAGCCACTCCTTGGGGGTCGCCACGGAGTCGATCAGGGGTCGAACAAAGTCGGAAATGGATCGGTGACAAGGAGAAAAGGGCTGCGGGAAGTGATCCGGCCGCTCGGGGCGGGGCCGGACGCTGCTTGATGTAAAGCGCTTAACCGCGCTGGCTTGACCGCTATGTTGCGCCTATCTCACCGTGATGTCAATAACAAGTTAAGCGCTTTACGAAACTCCGGCGGGCGATATAGTCACAGGTGCTTCGCGCGGCCCTGACGAGTCGGGAGGCGGCATCACATGGTCACGATGCGCGACGTCGCCGAGCGGGCGAACGTCTCGATCGCCACGGTCTCGTTCGTCATCAACGGCACCAAGCGGGTCGCGCCCGAGACCCGCGCCCGCATCGAGGCGGCCATCCAGGAGCTCAACTACCGGCGCAACGTCGTCGCCCGCGCCCTGGCCAGCTCGCGCACCCGCATACTCGCGCTGGCGCACCCCGATCTCGAGCCCAAGCCCAACGCCACGGTGATCCAGTTCGTCATGGGTGCGGCCCACGGCGCCCGCGAGCGCGGCTACGACCTGGTGCTGTGGCCGGTGAACGACGACGAGCAGATGTCGCACCTGCTGGCCGGCGGGCTGGTCGACGGCGTGCTGCTGATGGAGGTGCAGATCCGCGACGCGCGGGTGGAGCGGCTGCTCGCCGCACAGGTGCCGTTCGCGCTGATCGGCCGCACCGAGGACGACGACCTGCCGTACGTCGACATCGACTTCGCCACCACCATCCACCAGGCCGTCGAGCACCTGCGCGGTCACGGCCACGAGCGCGTCGCGCTGGTCACCCAGCAGACCGGCGCGGCCGGCGAGCCGGGCCGCATCAAGCGGGTGGAGTCGGCCTACCGCGACGCGATCGCGCCGCTCGGCCACCCGCCCGCGGTGATCGCCGTGGAGAGCACCAGCGCGGGCGGCCGGGACGCCGCCCGCCGCCTGCACGACGACTTCCCCGAGGTCACGGCCGCCGTCCTGGTCAACGAGGGCGCCGCGGCCGGGCTGGTGAAGGGCACGCGGGCGCTCGGCAGGCACGTGCCCGGCGACCTGTCGATCATCTCGGCGGCGACCACGCGCGAGCTGGGCGAGATGATCGAGCCCTCGCTCACCGTCATGGCCGCGCCCGCGGCCGAGCTGGGCCGGATGGCCGCCGACGCGCTCATCGACCGGCTCGAAGGAGCCGGAGAGGCGCCGCCCAGCGTGCTCATTCCGTGTGCGCTGGTGCCCGGCGAGTCGGTGGGGCCGCCACCGGCCCGCTGACGTCGAGCCCCGCGTCGGGGCCGACCAGCCTGGCCAGCGCCTCCTGCGCGGTCGCCCGTACGGCGGCGGGATCGTCGAGGTCGAAGCCGACGACGAGCCCGTCGCGCAGCACGAGCAGCAGGTCGGCCGTCCGCTCCGGGTCGAGCTGCCCGACCACATCGGCCCCGAGGAGGGCCGCGCGCTCGTCGAAGCCATCCACCAGGTGTGCCCGTACTCCAACGCCACGCGGGGCAACATGCCGGTCGAGCTGGTCATCGAGTAGGCCGCCGCTCCTTAAAAGTCTTTGTCAGGGAATCTCCCGAAGATGGCGGCCAACGTCATCGCTGTGATGTTCTGGCCTCCGGGGGAGACGCGTGGGCAGACTGTGGGGCCGGTCGTTGCGGACGCGGCTTGCGATGTTCGCCAGTGTCACGATGCTGCTGCTGAACGTCATCGTGAGCGCTTTCGTGCTGGTCGGAATCAGGGACGAGGTCGCCGACATCCGGGCGCACGACCTGTCCGTCGTGTCCGTGCGCGTGCTCATCATGATCAAGCAGCAGCGGCTGCCGCAGGTGCTCGAGCCCGCGGGCACCGACGGCATTCAGGTCATCGACCAGACCGGCCGGCCGGTGGCCTGGACGCCCAGCCTGGCGGGGCAGCCGCGCCTGACCACCGCCCTGCCGGGCCGCACCCAGGCCAACGACACCGGGACGCTGTGCAACCTGCCGGCCTTCCCCGGTGAGTGCAAGATCGTCGTCACGGTGACGGCGTACCAGCCGGAAGGCGAGTGGCTCGTCTACGCCTTCGGCCCCGCCGTGCCGTGGTACGTCAGCCCGCAGACCGTCCTCTTCCAGCTCGGCGTGTCGGTCGCGCTGATCGGGCTCACCTGGTTCGGGGTCTCCCGCATCGTGGCCAAGACGCTGGCCCCCGTCGGCAGCATCACCAGGAAGCTCGCCGAGATCAGCGCGGGCGGCGGCGGGCTGCGGGTGCCGGTACCCGACACCGAGGACGAGATCAGGGAGCTGGCCGAGACGAGCAACCAGACCCTGGAACGACTGGAGGGCGCGCTCACCGGGCTGCAGGAGGCGATGGAACGGCAGCGCAGGTTCGCCACCGACGCCTCACACGACCTGCGCAGCCCGATCACCGCGATGCGCACGCAGGTGGAGGACGCCCTGCTCTACCCCGAGGACGCCGACTGGGAGGAGACCGGCAGGAAGGTGCTGGCCAGCCTCGACCGGCTCCAGGCGATCGTGAACGACCTGCTCACGCTCAGCAAGCTCGACGCCGGCGCCCCCGACGAGCGCGCGCCCATCGACCTCGGCGAGCTGGTCGCCGCCGAGACCGCGCGGCCGCGCAGCAAGGAGGTCGTCACCACCCTGCAGACCGGCGTCGTCGTCACCGGCGACCGGCTGCAGCTGGCCCGCCTGCTGACGAACCTGCTCGACAACGCGGAACGGCACGCAGAACGGAAGATCATCGTGACCGTGCGGCGGCAGGGCGACGAGGCCGTGCTCGAAGTCGTGGACGACGGCGCGGGCATCGCGCCGGAGCAGCGCGAGTTCGTCTTCCAGCGCTTCACCCGGCTGGACGCCGCACGCAACCGCGACGCCGGCGGCACCGGGCTCGGCCTGCCCATCGCCAGGGAGATCGCGACCGCCCACCTCGGCACGCTGACCATCGAGGACTCCGACGTCGGCGCCCGGTTCGTGCTGCGCCTGCCGATCCTCGAGGACTGACCCCGCTCTGCCGGGACGCGAGCGGGTCGTGACGCGAGCGGTTGTGGCGCGAGCGGTTGTGGCGCGAGCGCGGCCGGCGGCATGACTGACTTGGGGGCGATCGGGGCACATGCAGATCCGGACCAGGTTTGTGCCACCGAGGAAGGAGCCCACATGGAACAGCCGGGGACCGGTAGCCGGAACGCCCAGGCGGCCACAGGAGAGGCGCGCGGCCACGTACGCTGCACGCCACCCGCCGCCGCCGAGCTGTTCGAGATCGCCGTCCTGGACACCACCGGCGGGGATCCGCACTGGCACACCATCGGCTGGGGCGTGGATCGCAGCGAGGCCGACTCCATCGCGCAGTCGTACGTCACCCGGCCCCTGTGCCCGTACGAGGAGGCCAGGATCCGGCAGAACGGGCACTTGGTCGGCGTGCACCGCCGCAGGTCCTGATTTTCGCCGCGGCTTTCGTGTAGCCGGCGCGGGACGGGGCGCGGCTCGGGTGCGTCAGCCGCGCTCGTCCATGACGCCGTACGCCGTCGCGCGGAAGAGGAACGACGCCCACGACCGGTAGGGCCGCCAGGCGTCGGCCAGCCGCCGGTACGCCGACGGCGGAGCGTCCTCCGGCAGCCCGTACGCCTCGCGCAGGTTCGCGAACAGCCGCGGCTCGTCACCGGGGAACGCGTCCGGCGCGCCCGCGCCCCTGATGAGGATCAGCCCCGCCGAGAACGGCCCCACGCCCGGCAGCTCCCGAAGCTGCGCCAGCGCCTCCTCGGGCGCGAGCGAGCGCAGGTGCTCGGTGGTGAGCAGGCCGTCGAGCGCCGCCCTGGCCAGGCCGCGCAGCCATTCCTCCTTCTGCGCGGGCAGTCCGAGCCCGCCCGCGTCCAGCAGCGAGACGGGCGGCGGGAACGCGACGAGCCGGTGCCCGTCCACCTCCACCTCGGCGCCGTACCGCTCCGCGATGCGCTGCTTGATCGCGGACGCCACGACCATCGACGAGCGCTGCACGATCACCGCCCAGCAGGCCGCCTCCCACGGGCTCCAGAAGCACACCGGCCGCAACCCGGGACGCAGCCGCTGCAGGTCGCCCAGCACCGGGTCGGCCTCGCCCACCTTGGCGAAGCCGGTGCCGTCCACGTCGAGCGACAGGATCCGCGCCACCTCGCCCCTGATCGCCGGACCGGCCGGACGCGTCGTGGCGACCCGCACGCCGCCCGGGGCGGCCGTCACGCGCACGCCGATCGGCCGCCAGTCGGCCTCGGCGCAGTACGCGAAGCGCAGCGTCCGCCCGTCGGACGGCAGCCTGCTCGTGACCGGCCAGTCCTCCACGAAGCGCAGGGAGTCGGCGAAATCGAACGGGCCCTCGGCGGTCAGCGTGAACTCGTGCGTGGTCATGCCGCGTATGGTAGGCGGGCCCGGCCGTGCCCTGAGGGCGGGGATTACGCTGAATCCCTGACGCCGACGTCAAAGGCACAGGTCACGGCACGGGCCGCGGAGGGGGACGGGATGCGAATCGGCGAGCTTGCCGCCAGGACCGGCGTGAGCGTGCGCGCGCTGCGCTACTACGAGGAGCAGCGCCTGCTCGCCTCCGAGCGCACCGCCAGCGGGCAGCGCGTCTACCCCGAGAGCGCGGTGGAGCGGGTCCGGCTCATCCGGCAGCTCTTCGCCGCCGGGCTCGCCAGCAAGGCCATCGAGCCGATCATGCCGTGCGTGGTGACCGGCGAGGTCGTGCCCGAGCTGCTCGAACGGCTGCGCGCCGAGCGCGAGCGCATGGACGCCAAGATCAACGAGCTGATCGCGGCCAGGGACAAGCTCGACGCCATCCTCGCCGGCGCCGACGCGGCCGCCCACAAGGGCAGGCCCTGCCCGCGCTGATCTCGGAGCCGGTGGGCCTCAGCGGGGGCGGAAGGCGTCGAGGAGCAGGTTCACCGTTCTGTGCCGGAGGTCGTCCGGCCAGCCGGCGGCGAGCGCGCCGTGGGTGACGGCGGTCAGCAGGGCCATGACCTCGTCGAGACGCACGTCCGCGCGGACCGTCCCGGCCTCGCGCGCCCCGTCGAGCAGCCTGGCGAAGACGTGGTCGAGCGCCATGATCTGCTCGCCCGGCTCGATGGGCGTGCCTTCATCGGCGAGCAGGCTCACCACGGCACCGGCTCCGGCCGAGCTGCCGACGAGGAACGTGAAGTACTCGAAGAACGCGGTGGCCGGATCGCCGCCGGCGATGAGCGCCTCCGCCTTCTCGATGCAGCCGGCGCCGCAGATCCTTCATGATCGCGGCGAGGAGGTCGCGCTTGGTGGGGAAGTGGCGGAACACCGTCCCGATGGCCACGCCGGCGCGGGCGGCGACCTCCTCGGTGGACGCGGAGGCACCCCGTTCGGCGAACACCTCCTCGGCGGCGGCCAGGATGCGGGCGCGGTTGCGCCGGGCGTCGGCGCGCATGGGCTTGCTGTCGGTCATCCGTCTGCTCGTTGACAAAAGTGAGTCGTGGACTCATATTCATAAAGTGAGTCTGTTACTCACCTTATCCTCGCCTCCGGAGGAAAGCCATGTCCGAGCGAACCTCGCGCGACCTCTTCGCCCGCTTCCAACGCAACGTCCTGTCCGGAGCGCCCGCCCTCGACGAGGAGATGCTGGCCGCCGACGTCGTGGTGGAGCAGCCGCACGCCCCTGACGGGCGGGGCACGATCGAGGGACGCGAGAAGGTCGTGGCGATGTCCCGGGCGGGCCGCGCGTCCCTCCCCGTCACGTTCGAGGAGTTCAGGGACGTGACCATCCACGACACCGCCGACCCCGAGGTGATCGTCGCCGAGTACCGGCTGGTCGGCACCGTCCCGGGGACCGGCGCGCGAGCCCACGCCGCGTTCGTCGTGGTGCTGCGCGCCAGGGACGGGCGGATCGTGCACTGGCGCGAGTACCAGGACCGCGCCGCCATCGCCGAAGCCCTGGCCTGACTGACCCCGGCCCGCCGCGTCGCGCGCTCAGGCGCGCCTGCCCGCCGTGTCGTCCCCTTCGGCGCGTCGCTTGCGGCGTCGCCTCACCGGCCCGCCTGGCGCCGCTCGCCGGCCCTGGCGTCGCCTCTCGCCCGGCCGCGTTGTCCGCCGCATGGTCCAGCCGGCTGTGTCGTCCTCGGCCCGTGGCGCTGCCCCGGCCTGTCGCGTTGTCCGGTGCCCGGCGGGTGGTGCGCCGTTCGGGTGCTGCTCGCTGCGGCACCGCCCACTGTCCGTGGGTGTCGCCTTGCCGTGGCCGCGTGCGGCCTCCTAGGCGCGTCGGCGTCACTTCCGGCCTGCGGCGTTGCTCCCTCTCGCCCTCCGTCCGCGGTGTCATCATGTCTCGTCGCGCGCGGCTTGCTTCGGCGTCTCCGGTGTCAGCCCTGGCGCGCGGTGGCGCCCGTTTTCGGCGGTTGTCCCGTTACGCGGGTGGGGCGCCGGGTGGGAGGGTGGGGAGGGTCTTCGGGGGGCCCTGGTCGATGAGGCGGAGGAGGGCGTCCGTGTTCAGGTTCTGCTCCACCAGGTCGGCGAGGGCGTCCAGGCGGTGCTCGCGTAGCCGGGCGAAGTCGGTGTCCGGGGCGGGGGTGAAGTCCCGGCCGGCTCGGCGGGCCACGTCGGTGAGGAAGGCGCGGCGGAAGCCGTCGTTCTCCAGGGCGCCGTGCCAGGTGGTGCCGAAGACGTTCGCCGAGCGGCAGCCGTCGAGGAAGGGCTCGCCGCCCTCCACGGTCGGGATCCCGTGGTGGATCTCGTACGCGCGCACCGGCTCCCCGTACGCCGTCCCCGCGGGTCTGCCGAGCCGCTTGTCCGCCCCGAACACGAACCGCACCGGCAGCAGCCCGAGCCCCTCGACCCGGCCCGCCCCCGACTCGACGTCGTCCACGATCTCCCGTCCGAGCATCTGAAAGCCGCCGCAGATCCCGAGAATCGGCCCGGTTCGCTCGCGCAGGGCCGCGGCCATGCCGTTCTCCCGCAGCCAGGCGAGGTCGGCGACGGTGGCCCGGGAGCCGGGCAGCACGACGAGGTCGGCGTCGTCCAGCTCGGCGGCCCCGGTGGCGAAGCGCACGACCACACCGGGCTCGGCGGCGAGCGCGTCCACGTCGGTGAAGTTCGAGATGCGCGGCAGCCGTACGACGGCGACCCGCAGCGTCTGCCGCCCGTACGGGGGCCGCACGGCCACCTGCCGCCCGTCGAGCGCCAGCGAGTCCTCGACGTCCAGCCAGAGCCCGTCCAGCCAGGGCAGCACTCCGTACACCTCGCGGCCGGTGAGCTTCCTGAGCATGTCGAGCCCCGGTTCGAGCAGCTCCTTCGCGCCCCTGAACTTGTTGACCACGAACCCCGCCACATGCGCCTGGTCGGCGGCGTCCAGGAGGCCGACCGTGCCGTAGAAGGCGGCGAACACCCCGCCCCTGTCGATGTCGCCGACCACGATGACGGGCAGGTTCGCGGCCCTGGCCAGGCCCATGTTGGCGATGTCGCCGCGACGCAGGTTGATCTCCGCCGGACTGCCCGCGCCCTCGCACACCACCACGTCGTACTGCTTCCTGAGCCGCTCCAGCGCCTCCAGCGCGGTCGTGCGCAGCAGGTCCTTCAGCGCGCCGTACTCCATGGCGTCCACGTCCGCGACCGGGCGGCCCATGAGCACGACCTGGCTGCGGCGGTCGCTGCCCGGTTTGAGGAGGATCGGGTTCATGCCGGCGGTCGGTTCGAGGCCGGCGGCCCGCGCCTGAACGGCCTGCGCGCGGCCGATCTCGGCACCGTCGGCCGTGACGTACGAGTTGAGCGACATGTTCTGCGCCTTGAAGGGCGCGACGCGCACGCCCTGGCGGGCCAGCCAGCGGCAGATGCCCGCCGTGACCACGCTCTTCCCCGCGTCGGAGGTGGTGCCCGCCACCAGGAGTGCGCCGTTGACCATGGCCCACACGGTACCGAAGCCGCAGATCACGAAATTTCCCGGTAACCGGCCATTTACGAACGCTGTGATCTCTGTCACTCTGTCTAGAACATCGCCCTAGAACTGGATTCTAGAGTTAGCTAGCGAAAGGGTGGGCATGGTCGGGACGTTCGGCTCGCCACGTACGGGCACCATCGACGCGCGGTCCCGCGCACCGTTCGGCTGGGCACCGCTGGTGGTGCTGTTCATCGTCGGGCTCGTGGACAGGATGGAGGCCAACCTGCTGTCGGGCGTGCTCCCGCTCATCCAGCAGGAATGGCGATTCAGCGACACCGCGGCGGGCTCCATCCCGACCGCCGCGGCTCTGGCCGCCGCCGTGGTCTCCCTGCCGGCCGGTTACCTGGCCGACCGCTTCAGCCGTACCCGGATCATCGCGATCGTCGTCTTCTGCTGGGCGCTCGCCACGCTCGGCTCCGGCCTGGCCACCGGGTTCGCCATGTTCTACCTGATGCGCGTGCTGCTGGCCGCCGCCGAGAACATCGACAACCCGGCCGCGGGCAGCCTGCTCGCCGACTACTACCCGCCCGCCAGCAGGGCCAAGGCGTACGGGCTCACCCGCGTCACCACGTACCTCGGCGGCGTCGGCACCCTGCTCGGCGCGCAGCTCGCCGCCGCGTTCTCCTGGCGGACGGCGTTCCTCATCATGGTCGTGCCGGGCGTGCTCACGGCGCTGCTGGTCTGGATGCTGCGCGAGCCGCGGCGCGGCGAGCTGGACCGGCTGATCGCCGCCGGCGCGATCGCCCCCACCCGTCAGGGACCGCATCCGGCGGGGCCACCTCCGGGGCCGGCGATTCCGCGTCCGGGACCTTCGCGACCGGGTCCGGGTCCGGCGAGTCCGCATCCGGTGCCTTTACGACCGCGTCCGGGGCCTTCACAACCGGGGCCGGGTCCGGGGCATCGCGGGAGGGCAAGCCGCCGTTCCTCAAGCAGATCCGCAGCGTGGCGGTCATCCCGACACTGCTGTTCGTCTGCGTCGGGCTCGCCCTGCTCAGTCTCGGGCTGGCCGGGGTGTTCTTCTGGCTGCCCACGTTCATGGTGCGCACCCTCGGCGCGGACGTCGCCACGGCAGGTACGATCAGCGGCCTGCTCACCATCGCGGGCACGCTCACCGGCACCCTCATCGGCTCCTGGCTGGGCAGGAAGTGGCACGGCACGATCAAGGGCGGCCGCCTGCTCGCGGGCGGCGGCGGCATCACGGCAGGCTCGGTGGTGCTGGCCGGAGCGCTGTCCATGGACTCGATCGGCACGCTGGCCGGGCTGACGCTGGTGTCGAGCGCGCTGATGTCGATCGCGATCCCCAACATGACGGCCTGCCTGGCCGACGTGGTTCCCGCCGCCTCCCGCGGGCTGGGCTTCGCCGTCCTGCAGCTCTTCCTGACCGTCGGTACGGCCTTCGGCTCGCTGGTCGTCGGCATCGTCTCCGACGCGACCGGCTCGCTGCTGACCGGCATGTACGTCCTGATCATCCCCATGGTCGCAGGCGGCCTGCTCACGCTGGGGGCCAGGCCGTCGTTCGAGCGGGACGCGGCGAAGGTCCTGGAGGACGCCCGCCGCTGAAGCTCGGCGGCGGGCACCCCACGAGGACGCCCGCCGCCGGAACCTTTCGCTGCTCAGCCCTCAGGCGGCATGCGCCGTTCCCGCTCTTCCTGCGTCGGAGGCTGCTGCTGCTCCGCCTGCTCACCGGGCTGCTGCTCCTGTCCGCCACCGTAGCGCTGCTGGATGGTGTCGGCGCCCTTGCTGATGTGCTCGTCGTACTTGTGGCCGGTGCGCTCCTTGGCGTACTCCTCGGCGCGGTCGACGATCTGGTCGGCCTGCTTGGAGTGCCCCCTGGCGAAATCCTCTGCCTTCTTCAGCCACTCTCCGATGCGGCTCATGACCATTTCCCCGTTTCTATCGGTTACGTCCGCCCCCTACCCCGCCAACCTGGGTTGATGTCTTTGCCGGAAATCGGCAGCGAAAGGCCCCGCAAACTGCCGTACTCGCCCCATGACGCCGAACCGCCGCCGGCGCGACGATGCGGGCATGACAGCAGCGGTGCAGGCCGAAGGTCTGACCAAGTACTACGGCGACCGCCGCGGCCTTGAAGACCTCACGCTCGGCATCCGGCCGGGGGAGGTCTTCGGCTACCTCGGTCCCAACGGCGCGGGGAAGACCACGACGCTCAGGCTCCTCCTCGACGTCATCATGGCCCACCAGGGGCACCGTACGCGTGCTCGGCGGCCACCCCTGCGACCCCGCCGTCCGCGCGAGGATGGGCTACCTGCCCGGCGAGCTGGTGCTGGAGGGTCGCGACCGGGCCGCCGACTACCTGCGCTTCCTCGGCCGGGTTCGCGGTGGCGTGCCCGCCGCCCGCATCGAGGCCCTGGCGGAACGCTTCGACGCCGACCTGTCGGTGCCCATGCGCAGGCTGTCCAAGGGCAACCGGCAGAAGATCAGGCGGTGACGTACCGGCTGGAACGCATCCGTCGCCTGACCGGCTTCTTCCCCGGACGACCCCACGCAGCGCTTCACGCTGGAGACGGCCGTGCTGGGCGCCCGCCTCCTCGGCTGGCCGGACGCCTTCGGCAAGGAGCCGAGGTCTTAGCCGGAGTCAGTCGCTGACCGCCAGCCGTACCCCGAACCCGACGATCACCACCCCGGTCACCCGATCGAGGAGCCGCCGCACCCGAGCCGACCGCAGGAACCCGCTCATCAGCGACGCGAACCAGATCACCGCCATGCTCCACACCAGCCCCTCGGCCACGTGCACCCCGGCCAGCGCCAGCCCCATGAGCGCGTGCGGCACCCCGTCAGGGATGAACTGCGGGAGCATCGCCACGTAGAACGCCCCCACCTTCGGATTGAGCAGGTTCGTCACCAGCCCTCTTCTGAACCCCCTCCAGAAGCGGACCTCCTGCCCGTCCACCCCCTCATGGCCGGAGGCGTCCCGCGCCAGCAGCATGCGCACCCCCATCCACACCAGGTACGCCGCTCCCGCCCAGCGCAGCACGTCGTAGGCCACCTGCGAGGCCGCCAGCAACGCCGACAGCCCCGCGGCGGTGAGCACACCCCACATCAACGTGCCGAGCTGGATGCCCAGCGTCACGCCCACGGCCGGACGCCGCCCGGCCAGCAGGGACGTACGCAGGACCAACGCCGTGTCCAGACCCGGCGTGACCGTGAGCAGCGCGACCACGGCCGCGAACGACCAGATCGATGTGGCGATGTCCATGAAGGTCAGGGTATGAGGAGGAGCTTCCCCGTGGTGCGCCGCCCCGCCAGGTCCTCATGCGCCTGCCGCGCCTCGGCCAGCGGGTAGCGGTGGGAGACGTTGATCCGTACCTGGCCCTTCTCGATCCAGCCGAACAGGTCGGACGCGCGCTGCAGCAGCTCAGCCCGCTCCGCCACGTAGTGCGCCAGCGTCGGCCTGGTCAGGAAGAGCGAGCCCTGCTTGTTGAGCACCTGCGGGTCGACCGGCGGTACGGGGCCGCTGGCGGCGCCGTACAGGGCCATCAGGCCGCGCGGGCGCAGCACCTCCAGGCCGCCGTCGAACGTGGCCTTGCCGACGCCGTCGTACACCACGTCGATCGAGCCCCGCAGCGCCTGCGCGAAGTCGTCGTAGCGCAGCACCTCGTCCGCCCCGGCCTCCCTGGCCAGCTTCTCCTTCTCGCTGGTGGAGACCGTCGTGTACACCGTGGCGCCCTTGAGCTTGGCAAGCTGGATCAGCAGCTGCCCCATGCCGCCCGCCCCGGCGTGCACCAGCACCCGGTCGCCCTCCTTCACCTCGAACGTGGAGTGCGTCAGGTAGTGGGCGGTCATGCCCTGCAACATCGCCGCGGCGGCCAGCTCGGCCGGCACGTCGTCCGGCACCGGCACCACCCGGTCGGCCGGCACCACGGCCTTCTCCGTGTAACTGCCCAGCACGCTCGCCCAGGCCACCGTGTCACCCACCTTGACGTCCTGCACGCCGGGGCCGACGGCGGACACGGTGCCTGCGCCTTCGGAACCGATGGTGGCAGGCAGGTCGAGGGGGTAGGCGCCGGAGCGGTGGTAGATGTCGATGAAGTTCACGCCGCTGGCGGCCACGTCGACCACCACCTCACCCTCACCGGGCACCGGATCGGGACGCTCGACGTACTCGAGAACCTCTGGACCGCCGTGGGCGGAGACAATGATCGCATGCATACCTCCTAGTCAACCCCGCCTCCGCCGACCCCCGCCACCCGCCGTACGCGGTCGGCCGCCCAGCTTGGCAGGGGCGCTGCCCGCGCGCAGCTCCGGGCAACGGAGTGAGGACTGCATGCCGTTCCGAGCTGCGGGCGAGGACCGCGCACCGTTGCGTGGACGGCGCGAGGCCGCCCGCAGCGCCGTTCCGGGGCGCGGGAGAGGCCCGCGCGGTGCTTCCAGGGCACGGAGCGAGGTCCGCGGTGCTGTTCTGGGCGCGGGATGTGGTCCGTAGTGCTGTTCCGGGCGCGGACGCGGTTGGTGGTGCTGTCTGGGCGCGGGATGTGGTCTGCGGTGCCGTTTCGGGCGGGGGATGGGTCTGTGGTGCTGTTTCGGGCGGGGGATGTGGTCCGTGGTGCCGTTCTGGGTGCGGGGGCGAAGGCCACGTGCCCTTCGGGGGTGCCGGTGGGATCTGCGTGCCGTTGCGGGTTGCGCGACGATGCCCGCGTGCCGTTGCGGGTTGCGCGACGATGCCCGCGTGCAGCCGTTCTCGCCTCGCGAGCTCACGGGTGCTCCTGCGGGTCAGGCGCACTCCGGCGAGCGGGCCACCGTCGAGTTCCACACTCCGGCGAGCGGGGCTTTGCCGGGTGCCGGCGGCTACGGCGAGGCCGCCGGGGCGTGGCGCCGGGTTCGCCCTGCCGCTGAATATCGGGGCAGCGCTAACCCAACCTCACACGGGCGGCGCTAACCCGGGATTTGCCGGGCAACGCTCAGCGGCGCGGCTTTCTCGTCGCCTGCCGAACCTTGCCGGGCAGCGCTAACCCGGTGCCGACGCGTCGCTGGGGAGGTGCCGGCCCGGGTCGCCGACGCGTTACTGAGACGGCGCTGCGCTCGGGCCGCCGAGGCGGCGCGAGGCACAGTCGGCCCGGCCTCGGCGCTACACGGTGCAGTCCTCAGACCAAGGCGCCGGCTTCCAGGGCCGCCCAGGTCGCGCTGCCCGGGCCGGCGGTCAGGCCGTGGGGTCTGCCCTGCGGCGTGGGACGGTCGGCCTGGCTGCGGCGTTACGAGGTGCGGTCCACTCGGGCCAGGGCGCCGGCTTCCAGGGCCACCCAGATCGCGCCGTCCGGGCCGGCGGTCAGGCCGTGGGGCTCTGCCCGGCGTTCGGTGGCCGGCCCCTGATCAGCCTCCTTGTGCTCGGCGTTCGTTCCCCGCGAGGCGTCTTCGTGCCCAGCGCTCGTTCCCCGCGAGGCGTCCTCGCGCTCGTCGTTCACCCCCTGCGCTTCCTCACCGCGTTCGGTGGGAGCCGGCACCGAAGGGAGGGGGTGTTCGGTGATGTGGCCGTCCACGGTGATGCGGCCGAGGCGGCCGATGCCCCACTCGGTGAACCAGAGGGCGCCGTCGGGGCCGGGGATGATGGCGTGGGGACGGGCGGCGCGGTCGGGGAGCGGGTATTCGGTGATCTTGCCGTTGACGTCGATCCGGCCGATCTGGCCTGCGCCGATCTCGACGAACCAGAGCGCGTCGTCGGGCCCCCGCGTGATCCCCACCGGCGCCGCGCCCTCCGTGGGCAGCGCGTGCACGGTCACCTCGCCCGACAGCGAGATCCGGCCGATGGCGTTGCCCTGGTTGAGCGTGAACCAGAGCGCGTCGTCAGGACCGGCCGTGATGAACGACGGCATGCCGCCCTTGACCGGCACCTCGTAGGAGGTGATCGTGCCGTCGGCGGCGATGCGCCCGATGCTGTCGGTCTGCATGTGGGTGAGCCACATCGCGCCGTCCGGCCCGGCGGCCAGCCCGTACGGCGAGTCGACGGTGTGCACCGTACGCCGCCCGTCGGCGGTGATGCGCGTGACCCGGCCGCCCTGCCACTCGCTGAACCACATGGCGTCGTCGTGGCCGCGCACGATCACCGTGGGCTGCCCGTCGGCCGGGTCGAGCTGGTGGATCTCAGGCTTCTCGCCCGGCACCAGCCGCCCGACGCGCCCTTCGTGGACGAGCGTGAACCACAGTGCGCCGTCGGCGGCGGTCGCGATGCCGTACGGCGAGCCGCAGTCGATCATGGTCAACATGGGAGTCCCCCCGATGGTGGTGGTCAAAGGATGCGCCCTCCTGCGAGCTCGATCTCCCTGCCCCGGAAGCGGCGGACGAGGGCGCGATCGTGGGAGACCATGACGAGCGTGCCATGGTAGCCGTCGAGGGCGCGTTCGAGCTCCTCGGCGAGCAGCGGCGACAGGTGGTTGGTGGGTTCGTCGAGCAGCAGCAGGTCGTGCTCGCGGGCCAGCAGCTTGGCCAGCGCCAGCCGCCGCTGCTGGCCGACCGAGAGCTCGCCCACCCGCTGGTCGAGGGTGTGCGGCCGGAACAGGCCGGTGGCCAGCAGCGCCGCCCTGCGCTCGTCGGGATGACCCTCTCCGTACGCCTCCAGCACCGGCAGCGCCGGGTCGAAGCTCACCTCCTGCGGCAGGTAACCGACCCGGCAGCGCGCCTGGTCGGCCAGGACGCCCAGCAACGTGGACTTGCCCGCGCCGTTGCCGCCCTTGACCAGGATCCGCTCGCCTGCCTTGATGGTCAGCTCCTCGACCTGCAGCCGATCGCCGACCCGGACGTTCCTCAGTCGTACGAGTACCTGGTCGGTGTTCTGGTCGCCCTGACCGTCCTGGCCATTTCGTTGGTTCTGATTGTCCTGGTGGTTTTGGTCGTCCCGTCTGTCGCGGGTGACGTTGCTCGCGCCGGGGCGGTGGGGTGCCGGTACGGTCTGTGCGCGGGCGCCCATGCCGGCCTGCTGCCGAAGGGCGGTCGTGCCAGTCGGCTTCGTGGGAGTGCTGCCGGCGAGGGCGTGCGGGCCCGGCTGCTGCGCGGAGGTGCCGGTGCCGGGTTGCTGGGTGCGTGCTGCCTCCGTCTGGGCATCGGTGGTGGTCCGCGACATCGCCGGCGTGTCGGAGGTGGTGTCCGGGGGCGGGGTCGGCGCCGGGCCGAACGTCGCGCGGAAGTGGAGTGGGTCCGGCGGGCGGGGGACCGGGTCGGCTTCCAGACGGCGCAGCCGCTCGTGGGCGTTGCGGACCCGGCTGGCGATCGAGCTCTGCACCCGCCCGGCGTTGCGGTCGTACGCCATCTTGTTGTTGTCGCGCATCGCGCGCCCGGCCGCGACGCGATGGGCGGTGGTGGCCGCGTGTTCGCGGACCTGGCGCACCTCGGCACACCAGGCCGCGTACGCCTGCTCCCACCGCGCCCTGGCCGCCGCCTTGGCCGCGAGGTAACCGGTGTAGCCCCCGCCGAACCGGGTCACCGCACCCTGCTCGACCTCGACGATCGCGGTGGCCACCCGGTCGAGGAAGACGCGGTCGTGGGACACCACGGCCACCGCGCCGCGATGCTCGCGCAGCCGGTCTTCGAGCCAGGTCAGGGCCGACTCGTCGAGGTGGTTGGTGGGCTCGTCGAGCAGCAGCGCGCGGGGCGCGGCCGCCAGCACGCAGGCCAGGCCCAGCCGCGCCTGCTCGCCGCCCGACAGGCTGCCGAGCGTGCGCTCGCGGCCCACGTGGGCCAGGCCGAGCCCGTGGAAGGCCCGGTCGACGCGGGCGTCGGCCTCGTAGCCGCCGCGCAGCTCGTACGCGGTGCACAGCTCGCCGTACTCGTCCATGACCTCCTGCGACGCCTCCTCGGCCAGCGCCGACTCCAGCTCGCGCATCCTGCGCTCCATGGCACGCAGGTCGGCCAGCGCGGCGTCGACGGCCTCCTGGACCGTGCTGCCGGGCGGCAGGCCCAGCGTCTCGGCGAGCGTCTGAGCGACATAGCCGAGGTCGGAGGTCAGGTGAACCTCGCCCTCGTCGGGCCGCTCGACCCCGGCGAGCAGGCGCATCAGCGTGGACTTGCCCGAGCCGTTTTCGCCGACGATGCCGACGCGCTCGCCGGTTCGTACGGACACGGACACGTCGCTGAGGACGGCGCGCCCGTCGTAGGACTTGGAAACTCCGCGGAGGGTGATCAGGATAGAACTCCAATCGCAACCGTTGTAGCTTTAGCATGGCATGCGAACCGAGTTAACGCAACTGGAGTAGTTTTTGGAGCACAAAGAGCCCATGAAGCGCCCTGGTGGGCGCAGCGCCCGCGTACGCATGGCCGTGCGCCAGGCGACACTCGCCGAGCTGGCAGAACACGGCTACAGCGGCCTGACCGTCGAGCGCGTGGCGGAGCGTTCAGGCGTGCACAAGACGACCGTCTACCGGCGCTGGGGCGGAGTCGAAGGACTCATCGCCGACGCGCTCGAGCTCGCCGCCGACGAGCCGTGGCCCATCCCCGACACGGGCTCGATCGAAGGCGACCTGCGGGGGATCGTCCAGCTCGTCCGGTCCGGGTTCGCCGATCCCGAGCTGGGGCCGGTGTCGTCGGCCTTCGTGGCCGCCGCCGTGCAGAACGAGGCGGCCGCCCGTTCGCTGCACGATTTCCTCGTCTCGCGCAACGAGCAGTCGGCCGACGTCGTGCGCCGGGCGATCGAGCGCGGCGAGCTGCCCGACGTCGTCGATCCCCGAGAGGTGATCAGGGTGGCGGTCGCGCCCGTCTACTACCGGCTGTTCGTCGCCCACGAGCCGGTCACCGAGGACGACGCGAACCGCGCCGCCGACGCCGCACTCGCCGCCGCCCGCGCCGGCGTCCTCTGAGCCCCGCGTCCATGTCGGGCGGTCTCATGCGCCGTCCGTTCGTTGGGCGGTCTCTCGCGCCGTCCGCCCGTCGGACGGCCCATGAAAGCCGCTGTCCGCCCGTCGGACGCCCATGAAAGCCGCCGTCCGCCCGTCGGACGCCCATGAAAGCCGATGTCCGTCCGTCGGACGCTCGTGAAAGCCGTCGTCCGTCCGGGCGCTGGCTGATACGGGCGTTCGCGGCAGGGCTCGCGGACGCGGGCGTCCGGCGAAGGTACACCCGCGCCGCAGCGAGGGGAGGGTCAGCGCTCCAGGTTGCCGCGCAGCTCGAAGTCGTCCCAGGTGGTACGCACCACCGACCGGTCATCCTTAGGCGTGCGCGCGAACAACCCGAGCGAGCCGTTGCCGATCCCGTTCGGGTCCTCGACCTCCTGGACGAGCTCGTCGTTGACCCACATCGACAGCCGCACGGTCTTGCCGCTCTGCTCGCACGCCACGGTGATCCGCGCCTTGCCGGGCAGCGCGTCCACCTTCACGGGCTGGGCGATCACGCCGCCGGAGCCGTCGACGATGCGCCGGATGCGGGCGTTGCCCTTGGTGTCGAGGATGAACTCGTAGTAGTTCTCGCCGTCTTCGGAGTTGTGACAGTAGAGGCCGTACTCGCCGGTGCCGACGGACCTCTTGACGTCGGCGGTGACCGACATGACGACCGATTCGGGCAGCATCGGCGTCGGGCTCGCCGACGGGTCGGGTGACTGCGTCGGCTTGTAGAACAGGAAGGGGACGGGCGCCTTGGCCCACCGCTCCTCGTAGTCGGGCTCGGCGTCGATGCCGTACGTGCCGTCGGGCCGGTAGCCGACGCTCCCCGGGCTCTCCGGGTCGTAGGTGCCGCTCCAGCCGCCCGTCGTCTGCGTGAAGTCCTCCTGGTACAGCAGCCCCAGGTTGTCGGGCGGCCCGCTGGGGCCGAACAGCGCCCACGCGCCCACCCCGGCCGCGACCACGACCGCCGCGGCGGCGGCCAGCCCCGCGTACAGCCTGCCGCGCCGCGCGCGATCGCCGCCTCCCGTGGGAGGGATCGTGTACGGGGCGGTGGACTGCTGCCAGGCCACCTGTACGGTGTGCGCCGCCTGCTCGGGCGCCGCCGACCGGCCCACGAGCTGGTCGAGGAGCTGCTGCGCGGTGGGCCGCTTGGCCGGGTCCTTGTTCAGCGCCGCCGCGACCAGCTCGCGCAGGCCGGGGTCGATGGCGTCGAGGTTCGGCTCGGTGTTGAGCACCTGGTAGACCATGGCCGGCAGCGTGTCGCCGCCGAACGGCGCCCGCCCGCTGGCCGCGAACGCCACCAGGCAGCCCCACGAGAACACGTCGCAGGCCGGCGAGACCGGGTCGCCGCGCAGCACCTCGGGCGCCATGTAGCGGGGCGTGCCGATGACCTCGCCGGTGCCGGTGACGCCGCCGATCGTGTCGAGCGCCCTGGCGATGCCGAAGTCGATCACGCGCGGGCCGACCGGCGACAGCAGCACGTTGGACGGCTTCAGGTCGCGGTGGACGACCCCCGCCGCGTGGATCGCGGTGAGCGCGGTGGCCACGCTGACGGCCAGCGCGTCGAGGCTGGAGCCGCGCAGCGGGCCCGACTGGCGTACGGCCTCGTCGAGGTTGGGGCCCGGGACGTACTCGGTGACCACGTAGAGCTGGTTGCCCTCGAGCGCGGCGTCGAGTACGGCGGCCGTGCAGAACCTGCGCACGCGCTGCGCCGCGTCCGCCTCCCGGCGAAAGCGCGCCCGGAACTGCTCGTGCTGGCTGAGCTCAGGGTTGATCACCTTGATGGCGACCTTCTGGCCCGTGGGATCTTCGGCGAGGTGGACCGTGCCCATCCCACCTCGCCCCAGCACGCTTAGCAGTCTGTAGCGCCCGATGTGGGAGGTTTCACCGCTCACGCCGCGCAAGCTTACCGATACAGGCGTCATCGTCGCAGTTCTGCGCCCCGACACGCGGCGTACGCCGTCGGAGGCCCCGCACGCCTCGGCGCATGACGGGACTCAGCGCCCGATGCGGCCGCATGCCGAGCGCGGCGACGGCGGCCCGCGGTCCGGTCCCGCGATCGTCACCGCCCTGGCAGCGCGGTCTTCAGCAGCAGAAACCCGATCGGCGCGACCCGGCTCGCAAGGCATGCGGGCGACTTGCGTTTCGAGCCGGGAGAACATATGTTCGAGTCATAAGCGCCCGTCTTCCCCCGGGTGGCTCAGCACAGGCACCAGAGCCGCGGGGAGAAGCGTCTTGAGCAGACTCTATGGCGATCCGATAGAGGTGTGGACCCGAGACGGGGAGCCGACTCAGTTCGTCTGGCGTGACCGGCTCTACCTCGTCCGCCGCGTGCTCGACCACTGGGTGGTCGCACGCGAGTGGTGGAAGACCAGCGAGGCCGATCCCGGCGAGCGTCAGTTCTGGCGGGTGGAGGCGAGCCCGGGCCGCGAGGTGGGCTCCTACGAGCTGCGTTACGACACCGCCGGCAACGGCTGGCTGCTGCTGAGGGCGTGGGACTGATGGCGCCCCCGTTCCCACACCTCCACGTGTGCTCCGCCTACTCGATGCGCTACGGCACGGCGTTTCCGCGAGCGCTGGTGAGCCGGGCGGCCGAGTACGGCATGGACATCCTGGCGCTGACCGACCGCGACGGTCTCTACGGCGCGATGAAGCACGTGCAGGCGTGCGCCGACGCCGGGATCGCGCCGGTCATCGGCGTGAACCTGGCGCTCGACGCGCCCGCCACAGCGCCCGCCACAGCGCCCGCCACAGGGCCCGCCACAGCGCCCGCCACAGTGGCCGTCAGGGCGCCCGGCATCCGCACGCCCCGCCCGCGCACCGGTCCCGACGCCGAAGACCGCGTCACGGTGCTGGCCCGCGGCAAGGGCTGGGCGCGGCTGTGCCGCCTGGTCACGGCCGCACACTTCGCGGGCGAGCGCGGCGCGCCGAAGGTGACCCGCGAGCTGATCGCCGAGTGGGCGGGCGGCAGGGAGACGCCGGGGTTCGGCGCGGAGGACGGCCTCGTGGTGCTGCTCGGCCCCCGCTCCGACGTGGGCCGCGCGGTGGCGGAGCGGCGCGACGAGCACGCGCGCGCGCTGCTCGGGCAGTGGCGCGCCGCCGTGCCCGGCGTGGTGATCGAGCTGGTCGACCAGTACGGCTTCCGCGACGCCACCACGGCCGTGCGCATGCTCGGCCTGGCCGAGTCGATGGACGTGCCGGCCGTGCTGACCAACGCCGTGCGCTACCTCGACCCCGCCGACCACCAGGTGGGCGACGTGCTCGACGCGGCCCGCCAGCTCGTCCCGCTGCACCCGCGCCACCTCGACCGCACGACCTCACACGCCTACCTCAAGGGCACCAAGGAGATGCTTCAGGTGGCGGCCAAGGTGTGCGCGGGCGACCAGGAGCGGATGGTCCGCCTGCTGCGCACCACGAGGCTGCTGGCCGAGGCGTGCGCGATGGACCCGCTCGACGTGCTGGCGCTGCGCAACGACCCGCCCGCCCTGCACCTGCCGGAGATCGGCCGCGACCCGGTGCCGCTGCTGCGCAACCGGGTCGAGGACGGCCTGCACAGGCGCGGCCTCGACCGCTCGGCCGAGGCCAGGCGGCGGCTGGACGACGAGCTCGCCATCATCGAGCGCAAGCGCCTGTCGGGCTACTTCATCGCGGTGGCCGGCATCACCGACATGATCCGCGACATGGGCATCCGCTGCGCGATCCGCGGTTCGGGCGCGGGCAGCCTGGTCAACTACCTCATCGGCATCGGCGAGGTGAACCCGCTCGACCACGGCCTGCTCATGGAGCGCTTCCTGTCGGAGGGCCGCATCGGGCTGCCCGACATCGATGTGGACGTCGAGTCGGCCCGCCGTCTGGAGTGCTACCAGGCCATCTTCGAGCGTTACGGCGAGTCCAGGGTGGCCTGCGTGTCCATGATGGAGACCTACCGCGCCCGCAGCGCCATCCGCGACGTCGGGGGAGCGATGGGCCTGCCGCCACACGAGATCGACGCCATCGCCAAGGCGTTCCCGCACATCAGGGCCAAGCAGATCACCGCCTCCCTGCGCGACCTGCCCGAGCTGCGCGAGAGCCGGCTCGGCGACGCGGGGCTCGACCGCGTGTTCCGGCTGGCGGAGAGGCTCGACGGGCTGCCCAGGCACATCGCGCTGCACCCGTGCGGCGTGCTCATCGGCAACGCCGGCCTGCGCGACCGCACGCCGGTGGAGCGCAGCCTGCTGGAGTTCCCGATGTCGCAGTTCGACAAGGACGACGTGGAGGAGGCCGGGCTGCTCAAGCTCGACGTGCTGGGCGTGCGGATGCAGTCGGCCCTGGCGTACGCGCTGAGCGAGATCAAGCGGGTGGACGGCATCACGGTCGAGCTGGACACCCAGCACGGCCCCGAACGCCCCGACGTCCAGTACGTCCCCCACGACGACCAGGACACCTACGACATGATCTGCGCCGCCCGCACCCTCGGCTGCTTCCAGATCGAGTCGCCGGGCCAGCGCGAGCTGGTCGCCAAGCTGGAGCCGCGCAAGATGCACGACCTGATCGTGGACATCTCGCTGTTCCGCCCCGGCCCGGTCAACTCCGACATGGTCACCCCCTACCTGGAGGCCAGGGGCGGCTGGCGGAAGCCGTACTACCCGCACGAGAGCCTGCGCGAGGCGCTGAAGGAGACCCACGGCGTGGTGGTGTTCCACGAGCAGGTGCTGAAGATCATCTCGGTGATGACCGGGCGCGACCTGTCCTACGCCGAGAAGCTGCGCCGCACGCTCGACACGCCGGAGGGCCGCGAACGGGTGCGCCGCGCGTTCGTGCCGCTGGCCAGGGCCAACGGGTTCGACGACGCGGCCGTGGAGCGCGCCTGGCAGGTGCTCGACGCGTTCGGCTCGTTCGGGTTCTGCAAGGCGCACGCGGCGGCGTTCGCGCTGCCCACCTACCAGTCGGCCTGGCTCAAACGGCACCACACGGCGGCGTTCTTCGCCGGGGTGCTCACGCACGAGCCCGGCATGTACCCGCCGCGCGTCATCATCGACGAGGCCAGGCAGTGCGGGGTGCGGATCCTGCCGCTCGACATCAACAAGTCGGGCAGGCACTGGCAGGTCGAGCGGCTCGGGCCGCGCGTCCAGGTGCGGGTGCGGCCGTCCGAGCTGGAGGGCGGCGGCTCGCGGGTGCGCAGGGAGTTCAGGATCGGCGACATCGGCAAGGGGTACGCGCTGCGCGTGCCGTTCTCGGCCATCAAGGGCGTGAGCGAGGCCGAGGTCGAGCGGATGGTGGCGGGGCAGCCGTACACGTCGCTGGCCGACTTCTGGGACCGCGCGCGGCCCTCGCGGCCCACGATCGAGCGGATCGTCCAGGTCGGCGGCCTCGACGCGCTCCACGGCCTGCGCCCCGGCGGCCCGCGCTGGCGGCCGGGCGAGCTGACCCGCCGCGACCTGATCGCCCAGGTGGGCGCGCTCGACCGCGCGTCGGCCATCGGGGTGCAGGCGGGCCCGCGCAAGTCCCGGCGCTACAGCTCCCACAGCTCCCGCAGCTCCCACATGTCCCCGATGTCCCAGGGTGCGTCGGCCAAGGACGCGGCTCCGCCGGCGGTGCAGCTTCCGCTCGGGTTCAGCGAGAGGCTGCCGCCGGGGGAGCTGCCCGAGATGACCGAGACGGAGATGGTCGAGGCCGAGCTGGAGATCCTCGGCATCGACGTCAGCCGCCACGTCATCAGCTTCCACGAGGAGCTGCTCGACGCGCTCGGAGTGGTACGTTCCAAAGACCTGCTCCGCCAGCGCAACGGCGCGGAGATCCTGGTCGCGGGGGTCAAGGTGGCCACCCAGACGCCGGCCATCCGCTCGGGCCAGCGGATAATCTTCACCACGCTCGACGACTCGACCGGGCCGATCGACCTGACGTTCTTCGAGTCGGTGCAGGGCCGGTGCGCGTCGATCGTGTTCGGCTCGTGGCTGATGCTGGCCAGAGGCGTGGTCAGGCGCACGGGCGCGCGGGCGGTGACGATGCGGGCGCTCGACTGCTGGAACCTGGCCGACCTCGACGCGCTGTGGCGCTCGCGGGGCATCGAGGCGGTGCGCGCCGTCATCGACCGTGCTCCCGAGGAGGCGGCGGGCGGCGTCGGTGGGCGCCCGATCGAGTACGCCAACGGCTTCCGCCTGTCGCCCTACTCCGACCTCGCCCCGCCCGCCACCGCGAACCCGCCGAGGCGGCTCTGGCACGCCAGCCCGGGCAGCTCGGGCCCGACGGCCGCCTGAGCCCTCAAGAGCCTTGAGGAGACGTTCGGAGTCGCACGGGGGCCGCTCGACCCGCCTGAGCCTGAGCCCTGAAGCCGCCCGGCGGCCCGGAGCCGCCCGGAGCCGCCCGGCGGCCCGGAGCCGCCCGGAGCCGCCCGGAGGCCCGGAGCTGCTCAGCCGGAGCCGCTCAGCCTGGGGCCGCTCAGCCCGTCTGCGGCTGCGTCTGGGGTGGCGCCTGAAGCGGGGCCTGCAGCGGCGTCTGGGGCGCGCTCTGGGCGGCGTCCTGCGGCGAGGACTGCGGCTGCGCCGGCACCATCGGCTGCGCGGAGGCCACCGGTTGCGCTGAGGCCACTGGCTGGGCCGGGACCACGGGCTGGGCGGGGACCACGGGCTGGGCGGGGACCACGGGCTGGGCCGGGGCCACGGGCTGCGCCTGGGTCCGCGGGGCGGACGGCTCCGCGGACCAGGTCGTGCGGGCGGCCCGCTGCAGCCCGGTCAGCTCGTGCACCGTGGCGGCGCACAGCACCGCCGCCACCGCCGCGCAGCCCAGCTCCGGCACGCCCACCCCGGTCAGGTCGCCCGCCGAGGAGCCGAGCGGCACCCGGATCGTCACCAGCGCCAGCGTGGCCAGCCAGCTCAGCCACCACGCCGCCAGCAGCGCGAGCCACCTGCCGCGGCGGCCGGCCGGCGGGCGGGCGCCCCGCCACACCTGGTCCACCAGCACCGCGGGGGCGGCGAGGTTGACGAACGGGATCAGCCAGGCCGCCGCCACCGGGCCGGTCGCGGCCGAGCGGTCGTTGGCCCGCCTGGCACGTACCAGCCAGGTCAGGTAGGAGGCCGCCGCGGCCAGCGTGGTGCCCGCCACCAGCATCATCAGCACCGCGAACGCGGTCACCGCGCCCACCACCGCCTCGGCGTCGGCGCCCTGGGGGCGGCCGCCGAACGCGGCGAGCCGCGCGGCGAGGTCGCGGCCGCGGGTCATTTCGAAGATCACGAGGGCGGCGAGGGAGAGTACCTGGGCGGTCAGCGTCACGTAGACGGCGGCAGCGGCTCTGGTGGGTGATGCCTGGGTGTAGCGCACGTTGTTCTCCCCCGGGCCATGCGCTGAGGTTCTGATTCACTTGTATCCCGGGAGCCCCGCTGTTAATCAGCTCACCACGCCGGATTCCCACGCCCAAGCCGCGATTCCGACCCTGTTGCGCACGCCGAGCTTGGCCTGGATGCTCCCCAGGTGCGTCTTGACCGTCGACAGCGACACGAACAGCTCGGCGGCCACCTCCTTGTTCGTCTTTCCCCTGGCCACCAGGCGTACGACGTCCAGCTCGCGCTCGGTCAGCGGCTCGGCGCCCGGCGGCAGGGCGGGCTGCCGGGGCTTGGCCAGGTGCTGCAGCAGCCGTACGGTCACCGACGGCGACACCAGCGCGTCGCCCACGGCGGCGGCCCTGACCGCCTCCACGAGCAGCGTGGGGCCGCTGTCCTTGAGCAGGAAGCCGGTGGCCCCTGAGCGGAGCGCGCCGTAGACGTACTCGTCGAGGTCGAACGTGGTGACGATGACGACCCGCAGCGGGTTCTCCACGCCCGGCCCGGCCAGCAGCCTGGTCACCTCCAGCCCATCGAGCTTGGGCATCCGGATGTCGAGCAGGCACACGTCGGGGCGCAGCCTCCTGGCCTCGGCCACCGCCTCGGCTCCGTCGGCGACGGCGGCCACGACCTCTATGTCTGGTTGTGCGTCCAAAATCATCTGAAAGCCGGTTCGCACCAATTGTTGGTCGTCGGCGATGAGAACCCGAATAGTCACGTCGTCAACTCTAAGGATCGGCCGTTCGGCCGATGCAGGAATGGACGCACGGCCGATCCCCGGGCACCGGCCTTCGCGGAAGGCTTGACCTTATGAACGAGGTACTTGTTGGACGGGCCTTGACGAAGCGGTTCGGGCAGACGACGGCCCTGGCCGGCGTGGACATCACGGTGCAGGCGGGCGAAGCGGTGGCGATCATGGGTCCGAGCGGGTCCGGCAAGTCCACCCTGCTGCACTGCCTGGCCGGGATCATGAAGCCGGACAGCGGTGAGGTGCACCTGCTCGGCCAGCGCATCGACACCCTCGGCGAGCGCAAGCGCAGCGCCCTGCGGCGCACCCGCTTCGGCTTCGTCTTCCAGTTCGGTCAGCTCCTGCCCGAACTGCCCGCCGACGAGAACGTGGCCCTGCCGCTGATGCTGGGCGGCGTGTCACGGGCGCAGGCGGTGAGCCAGGCCCGCGAGTGGTTCCCGCCGCTCGGCCTGCAGGGCATGGAGGTCAGGCGGCCCGGCGAGCTGTCCGGCGGCCAGGCGCAGCGGGTGGCCATCGCCAGGGCCCTGGTCACCAAGCCGGCGGTGGTCTTCGCCGACGAGCCCACCGGATCGCTCGACCAGCGGACCGGCCAGGAGACCATGCGGCTGCTGGTGGAGGCGACCAAGCACAACGGCGCCAGCCTGCTCGTCGTCACCCACGACCCCAACGTGGCCTCCTGGTGCGACCGCACGGTCGAGGTGCGCGACGGCCGCCTGCTGCAGAGCGGAGCGATGGCGTGAACCTCGATCTCACCTGGCGACTGATCAAGGGTGGCGGGCGCAGGGGGATGCTCGGCACCTGGCTGACGTTCGGGGCGGTGGCGATGGCGACGGCGCTGCTGCTGTTCGTGGTGGCGGCCAACCTCGCGTTCCAGGCCAGGGCCGATCGCGGCGCCTGGCGCAACCCGGTGCCCGCCGCCTCCGCCTCGGCCGCGGTCGCGGTCGAGGCGATGCGCTTCGACTACGTACGCGACAAGAAGATCACCGTCATCGACCTGGCCGCGCTCGACGGCGCGAACCCGGAGGCGCCGCCCGGCCTGCCGCGCTTCCCCAAGCCCGGCGAGGTGTGGCTGTCGCCCGGGCTGGCCGCGCTGGCCGACGAGCTGCCCGCGAACGAGCTGGCCGACCGCTATCCCGGGCGCGCGGGCGTGCTCGGCGACGAGGCCCTGGTCTACCCGGGCGAGCTGGTCGCGGTCTTCGGCCAGAGGCCGGACGCGCCCGCGATGACGGCCCAGCGCGTCGACGACTGGGTCCAGTCCCAGCCGCCGGTCAAGGTCGCGAGCCTGGCGGGAGAGCCCAGCGAGGACGCGGTCGCCTACCAGTGGCTGTCGGCCATCGCCGGCGTGCTCATGGTGGTGCCGCTGCTGGTGTTCGGCGGGGCGGCGGCCCGGCTCACGGTGGCCAGGCGCGACAGCAGGCTCGCCGCGCTGCGGCTCGTCGGCGCCACGCCCGGCCAGGTCGTCGCGATGACCGTCACGGAGGCGGTGCTGGTCGCGCTGGGCGGCGCGATCGCGGGGGCCGTCCTGTACGCGCTGTCCGTGCCGCTGCTCACGCGGATCGAGATGCAGGGCGGGCCGTGGTTCGCCGGCGACCTGCTGCCCGGTCCGCTGACCCTGGCCGGGGTGCTGGTCGCGGTGCCGCTGCTGGTCGGCCTGTCGGCCGTGGTCGGGCTGCGGCGGGTCGTGGTGAGCCCGCTCGGCGTGGCCAAGCGGGAGACGCCGCCCGCCATGCGCTTCGTCCGCGTGCTCGCGCTGCTCGCCTCGCTCGCCGTCTTCCCCCTGCTGGGCGTGCAGACCAGCGTCACCATCATCCTGATCGCGCTCGCCGTGGCGTTCCTGTGCATCAACCTGGCGGGGCCCTGGGTGGTCGGCATGATCGGCAGGATCGCGGCTTCGACCGCGCGCGGCCCCGCCATGCTGCTGGCGGCCCGCAGGCTTGTGGACGACCCGCGCTCGGCCTGGCGCACGGTGAGCGGCGTCGCGCTGACCGGGTTCGTCGCGGGCTTCCTCGGCCTGCTCAGCCCGGCGGCGTTCGAGCAGGTGCCGGGGCCGCCGCAGCTCAGCGTGAACGTCACCGACGGCAGCCCCGCCGAGGCGGCCGCGCAGGCCCGCGAGCGGCTGCGGGCGGCCGGCGTGACCGCCACCGTCGAGCGGCGCGAGGACGTCGTGGTCGCCGCCCTGGGCAGCTCGGCCGACGAGGCGACCGTGGACAGGGCGCGCACCGCGCTGGCCGATCTCGTGCCCGGCCACACGCCCACCACGCCGGAGGACAGCCGGCGCTTCGGCACGGACATCGTGGCCGACATCCGGGTCGGGACGATCGTGGTGCTGTCGGTGTCGTTCCTGGTGGCCATCACCAGCTCGGGGATCACCGCGATGTCGTCGGTGCTGGACCGGCGGCAGACGTACGCGCTGCTGCGCCTGGCCGGCACGCCCCTGGAGGTGCTGGACAAGGCGCGCAGGTCGGAGACGCTGCTGCCGCTGATCGTGATGGGCGGCGGGTCGATCCTGACGGGCGTGTTCTGCGCGGCGCCGTTCATGCTCGACGAGCCCAACCTGACCGGCGCGCTGACGCTGGCGGCGTGCGTGGTCGTGGGCTTCGCCGGGGTGCTCGGCGCGGGCGCGATGAGCCGGCCGCTGCTGCGCGCGGTCACCATGGACCCCGCGCCCCGCCCCGACTGACCCGCCCCGATCGACCCGCTCCGGCCGACTCGCCCCGACTGACCCGCCCTGACTGACCCGCTCCGACTGACCCGGCGCCCTTTGACGCGCTCAGCCGAGCACGAGGTCGCGGACGAGCTTCAGCGAGGGCTCGTCCCGCACCCCCATCACCAGCAGGGTGGTGACCGGGCTGCGGTGCCACAGTTCGAGGCGTTCCTTGATCCGGCCGGGCGGGCCGACGAGCGAGATGCCGTCGGCCAGCTCGTCCGGGATCGCGCGGAACGCCTCGTCCTTGCGCCCGGCCAGGTAGAGCGACTGGATGTGCTCGGCGGCCTCGGCGTAGCCCATGCGGCCGATGATGTCGGCGTGGAAGTTGCGCTGCCTGGCCCCCATGCCGCCGATGTAAAGGGTGAGCATGGTCTTGACGCCGTCGAGCGCGGCCCGCACGTCGTCGGAGATCACCACGAGCACCATGGCGGCCACGTCGAAGTCCGCGGGGGCCTTCGACAGTGCGTCGCCGTACATCTGCTCGATCTTCTCCGGGAACGCGAACAGCGGCAGCCAGCCCTGCGCCACCTCGGCGGCCAGCTCGACGTTCTTCGGCCCCTCCGCGCCCAGATAGACGGGGATGTCCTGGCGCAGCGGGTGCGTGATGAGCTTGAGCGGCTTACCGAGGCCGCCCGGCAGCGGCAGCGGGTAGTGCGGTCCCTCGCTGGTCACCGGCTCCTCGCGGCGCCAGACCTTGCGCATGATCTCGATGTACTCGCGGGTCCTGGCCAGCGGCTTGGCGAACGGCTGGCCGTACCAGCCCTCCACGACCTGCGGGCCCGACGCGCCCACGCCGAGCAGCAGCCGGCCGCCGGTGAGGTGGTCGAGGGTCATGGCGGTCATCGCCGTGGTGACCGGGGGACGGGCCGAGATCTGCGCGATCGAGGTGCCCAGCTTGATGCGCCTGGTACGCGCGCCGTACCAGGCGAGGGGCGTGAAGACGTCGCTGCCGTACGCCTCGGCGGTCCACACCGAGTCGTAGCCGAGCCGCTCGGCCGCGAGCACCGATTCGGTCGCGTCGTCGGCGTGGCGCTGCCAGTAGCCGAGGTTCAAGCCGAGCTTCATCGAGGACCACCTCCGGAATTAAGTTCTATTACCGCCGTGACGGGCCTCACGTGTCAATAACGGACGCTCCGGGGAAGTCACACTCTGTGCTCAAGGCCCTGTGTCGACTCGTCTGCCTGCTGCTTGTTCTGCCGGCGGCCGAGCCCACCGTTGCCCAGAGCCAGTCGCGGCCCAACATCGTCGTCATCATGGCCGACGACCTCGAAAGCGGCACGCTGCGGCACTTCCCGAACATCACCCGCCAGCTCGTGGAGCAGGGCACCTCGTTCGACCGCCACTTCGTGACGAACTCCTGGTGCTGCCCGTCCCGCTCGTCGATCCTGCGCTCGCAGCACGTCCACAGCCACGGCGTGCTGACCAACACCGCGCCCGAGGGCGGCTTCCACCGCTTCCACGAGCTGGGCCTGGAACGCTCCACGCTCGGCACCTGGATGCAGCAGGCCGGCTACCGCACGGCGCTCATGGGCAAGTTCCTCAACCACTATCCGGGGGGCTCGGCGCCCGAGACGTACGTGCCGCCCGGCTGGAACGACTGGCGGGTCCCCGTACGCGCCCTGTACGAGGAGTACGGCTACCGCCTCAATGAGAACGGCACGCTGCGCGACTACGGCTGGGGAGAGCGGGACTACCTGTCCGACGTGCTCGCGGGTCACGCCCGCGCCTTCATCAAGGCCTCGGACCAGCCGTTCTTCCTCTTCCTGAACCCGGTGGGCCCGCACAATCCGGCCAATCCCGCCTACCGGCACGCCGACGCGTTCCCGATGGAGGCCGCGCCCCGCACCCCGTCGTTCGACCAGGAGGACATCAGCGCCGAGCCGTTGTGGATGCAGATGCTGCCGCCCCTGTCGCGGCGCGCGGAGGCCGCCGTCGACGAGCGCTACCGCACCAGGCTGCGCTCGATGCTCGGCGTGGACGACCTGGTCGGCTCGGTGATGTCGGCGCTGCAGGAGTCCGGCAAGCTCGACAAGACCTACATCTTCTTCACCTCCGACAACGGCTTCCACCTCGGCACCCACCGGATCAAGCACGGCAAGACCACGCCGTTCGAGGAGGCGATCAGGGTGCCGCTCGTCGTGAGGGGGCCAGGCGTCGAGCCGGGCGCGACGATCGCGCACATGACGGCCACGATCGACCTCGCGCCGACCATCGCCGAGCTGGGCGGGGCCACCGTGCCGGCGTTCGCCGAGGGGCGCTCGCTGGTGCCGCTGCTGCGCGGGCAGCCGCCGCCGCAGTGGCGAAAACAGGTGCTGGTGGAGTTCGTCCGCCCGGCCAACCGGACGTCGGCCGCGCAGACGCCGGTGCCCGCCTATCAGGCGCTGCGCACCGAGCAGTACACGTACGTGCGGTACGAGACGGGGGAGCGGCAGCTCTACGACCTCGACGAGGACCCCTACCAGCTCGACAACCTCATCATGTCCGCCGACCTGTCGCTGCTGTCGCGGCTGGACCAGCGGCTGTCGGCGATGGTCGCCTGCTCGGGCGCGAGCTGCCGCCAGGCCGACATGGCGGAGTGAGTGTCAGCGGAAGAGCGTGGGGTAGGCGTGCGCCAAGTGCTCGGAGACCGCTCTCGCCGCCTCCTCGGGGTCGCCGGACTCGATGGCCTCCAAGATGCGTACGTGGTCGGCGCGCAGGATCGAGGTGTCCATGACCTGCCGCACCGCCTCCACCGAGTACTTGCGCATCGAGTCGCGCAGCGACCGCATGATGGCGGCGACGAGCCGGTTGCCCGAGGCGTCCGCGATCGCGCAATGAAAGGCCGTGTCGTGCTCCACGAACTGCTCGGGCGAGCCCGCCGCGTCCATCCCGGTCAGCGCCGCCGCCAGCGCCGAGGTGTCGGCCCGCGCCGTGGCCGCGCGGGCGGCGGCCCACTGCTCGATCATGAGCCGGGCGTCGATGACCTCGCGCAGCTCGAGACCGGTCAGGCCGAGATGCAGCCGCAGCAGGTCGCTCAGCGCCGCGTCGGGGCGCGAGGTGAGCACCGCGCCCGCGTCGGGGCCCCGGCCGACCTGGGAGGAGACCACGCCGAGGGTCTCCAGCACGCGCAGGGCCTCGCGTACGGAGGAGCGGCTGACACCGAGCTGCTCGGCGAGCTGGCGCTCGGCGGGCAGCCGGTCGCCCACGGTGAGGCCGTCTTCGGTGATGCGCCGTTCGATCTGGGCGAGCACGTCCTCGAACGTCCGCGTCCGCTTGACCGGACGCCAGCCGCTTACGTCCAAGAGCCCTCCCTGGCCCGAAATGATGTCTTCGACTATGGTCTGACCATAATGTGGTCGGACCATACCTTGGAAGGAGAGTCGTGCGAGTCGCACTGTTCATCACATGCGTGAACGACACGCTCTTCCCCGGAACCGGCAAGGCGGTCGTGTCGCTGCTGCGCAGGCTCGGCTGCGAAGTGGACTTTCCCGCCGCCCAGACCTGCTGCGGCCAGATGCACGTCAACACCGGCTACCGGACGGAGGGCGTACGGCTGGCGCGGCACTTCACCGAGGTCTTCGCCGGCTATGACGCCGTGGTGGCGCCGTCGGGATCGTGCGCGGCCATGGTGCGCGAGCAGTACCCGAAGCTGGTCAAGCCCGGCAGCAAGGGCGCGGCGGCCATCGCGGAGGTCACGCCGAAGGTGTACGAGCTGTCGGAGTTCCTCATCGACGTGCTGAAGGTCGAGGACGTCGGCGCGTACTTCCCGCACCGGGTGACCTACCACCCGACCTGTCACTCGCTGCGCGGCCTGCACCTGGGCGACCGCCCCCTGCGGCTGCTGCGGAACGTGCGCGGCATCGACCTCGTCCCGCTGCCGGGCGCGGAGGAGTGCTGCGGCTTCGGCGGCACGTTCGCGGTGAAGAACCCGTCGGTATCCGCCGCCATGGGCGCCGACAAGACCCGCAACATCCTCGACACCGGCGCCGAGGTGCTGTGCGCGGCCGACAACTCCTGCCTGATGCACATCGGCGGCACGCTGAGCCGCCAGCGGGCGGGCGTCAGGACCATGCATCTGGCCGAGATCCTCGCGTCCACGGAGGAGTCCCAATGAGCGTGACCTTCATCGGGATGCCCCAAGCGTTCCCGAAAAAGTCTGAAAAAGCCGTACAGGACGCCCAGCTTCGCTTCAACCTCCGCAAGGCCACCCACACCATCCGGGAGAAGCGCGCCTCCGTCGTCAATGAGCTGCCCGACTGGCAGGACCTGCGCGCCGCGGGCAAGGCCATCAAGGACCACACCCTGCGCAACCTCGACCGCTACCTGCTCCAGCTCGAGGCGGCGGTGACCAGCGCGGGCGGCACCGTCCACTGGGCCAGGGACGCCGCCGAGGCCAACCGCATCGTGGCCGACCTGGTCAAGGCCACCGGCGAGACCGAGGTGGTCAAGGTCAAGTCGATGGCCACCCAGGAGATCGGGCTCAACGACGCCCTCGCCAAGGAGGGCATCACCGCGTACGAGACCGACCTCGCCGAGCTGATCGTGCAGCTCGGCGACGACTACCCCAGCCACATCCTGGTCCCCGCGATCCACCGCAACCGCTCGGAGATCCGGGAGATCTTCCTCGACAAGATGCCCGAGGTCTCGCGCGACCTCACCGACGACCCGCCCGCGCTGACCGAGGCGGCCCGGCTGCACCTGCGCGAACGCTTCCTCAAGAGCAAGGTCGCGATCTCCGGCGCCAACTTCATGGTGGCCGAGACCGGCACGCTCGTCGTGCTGGAGTCGGAGGGCAACGGTCGCATGTGCCTGTCGCTGCCCGAGACGCTCATCAGCGTCGTCGGCATCGAGAAGCTGGTGCCGACCTGGCGCGACCTGGAGGTGTTCCTGCAGCTGCTGCCCAGGAGCTCCACCGGCGAGCGGATGAACCCGTACACGAGCACGTGGACGGGCTCCGTCGATGGCCAGGAGTTCCACCTGGTGCTGCTCGACAACGGCCGCACTGACGTGCTCGCCGACGAGGTGGGCCGCCAGGCGCTGCGCTGCATCCGCTGCTCGGCCTGCCTGAACGTGTGCCCCGTCTACGAGCGCGCCGGCGGTCACTCCTACGGCTCGCCCTATCCCGGACCGATCGGCGCGATCCTCACCCCGCAGCTCAGGGGCATGCACTCGGACCTGGACGCCTCGCTGCCCTTCGCCTCCAGCCTGTGCGGCGCCTGCTACGAGGTGTGCCCGGTCGCCATCGACATCCCGTCGGTCCTGGTGGACCTGCGCGCCAAGGCGCCGCACGCGGCGGCGGAGAAGGCCGCCATGAGGGCGGCCGGCTGGGTGCTGGAGGACCACCGGCTCCTGACGAAGGCGCAGCGTACGGCCTCCCGCATGCGCAAGCTGGTGCCGAAGCGGCTCCCGGGGCCGCTGTCGGCGTGGACCGACACCAGGGACCTGCCGGACATCCCCGCCGAGCCGTTCAGGGACTGGTGGGAGCGCACCGGCGGCGGCGAGAGCGACGGGCACGACCGGAAGGAGGAGCGGTGAGCGCGCGCGAGGAGATCCTCGCCAGGATCGGCAAGGCCGTGGCAGGGGCTCCCGACGTGGAGATCCCCCGCGGCTACCGCGCCGGCCGGCAGGTGGAGGACCAGGAGGCGCTGGTACGGCTGTTCGCCGAACGGGTGGACGACTACCGGGCCATCGTGCACGTCGTACCGGCGGCCGAGGTGCCGGCCAAGATCGACGCGTGCCTGGGCGACAGGAAGATGTTCGTTCCCGAGGGCTTCGACCGCGAGGGCGGCTGGCCTGACCTGCGCACCGCCGACGGCGTCATCACCGGCTGCGCCGTCGCCATCGCCGAGACCGGCACCATCGTCCTCGACCACGGCCCGGGGCAGGGCACGCGGGCGCAGACGCTGGTGCCCGACTACCACCTGTGCGTGGTGCGCGCCGACCAGATCGTCCCCGGCGTGCCCGAGGCGATCGCCAGGCTCGACCCGTCGCGGCCGCAGACGTGGATCAGCGGACCCTCCGCGACCAGCGACATCGAGCTGAACCGGGTCGAGGGCGTGCACGGCCCCCGCACCCTGGAAGTGGTCGTCAGCGCCTGAGCGCCGGGGGAGCGGCCGTCAGTACCCGGGTGGCGGGAGCGGCCGTCAGTACCTGAGCACCGCCGCGACGTCGTCCACGGCGTCGGTGAACCACACCTCGGCGTCCGTCATCGCGGCCGCCCTGATCAGCGCGGAGTCGGCGCGCTCGCGCACCGGCTCCGCCACGCCCCAGTGGCGCAGTTCGTTGGGGTCGGTGCCCACCTGGGTGCCGGCCTCGCCGACCCAGACGGGCGCGGGCACCTCGCCGGGCATCAGCACCGCGTGCACGCGGCCCTCGCGCAGCGCCTTCGACACCCGGCACGGCCCGGTGGGCGCGTCCGTCTCCTGGTGGCGTTCGAGCAGCTCGGCGCAGCGGCGCGCGAGCCACTCGTCGAGCGCGCGCTCCACGTCCCGCTCGAACTGGCCGTGGTCCTCACGGCTGCCGTGCTCGACGATCGTCACCCGATCGGCCGCCTGCGTGCTGAGATGCCGCAGCAGGAACGCGCGCGACCTCGGCTGCCCGGCCACCAGCACCAGCTCGGCGCCGATCCTGCGCACCTGCTCGTCGATCTCCTGGGCCACGGCCACCGCGTTCTTCTCCCAGGTCTCCTCGACGGCCCGCTCGTAGCGGCGCTGCGACCAGCCGCCCTGCGAGGTCTTCTGCAGCGGCCACGACTCGCCCTGCACCGTCGTACGGCGCGGCGCGCCCTCGCCGAACACGGTCACCTCGGCCCCCGCATGGTCCACGATGACCCGGATGTGCGGCACGTTCTCACCGCGCCGCATCAGCATCGGCGTCACGTGCGGCAGCGGCGTGTAGGTCACCAGCTCCGACGGCGGCTCCTCCAGCGACTCGGCGAGCACCACCGAACCGTCCGTGGCGAACAGCGCCCGCCCGGCCGCCGCCTGCAGCGCCTCCTCCTCCAAGGCGTCCATCGTGGCCTCGTCGACGTCGTGATCGAGCCGGTCGCGGACGCTGCGCCAGTGGGCCTTGCGCTCGGCGACGGTGAGCGCGCCCAGGTAGACCGACGCGTACGGGCCGGGACGGTCGTACAGGTGGCGGATGAAGTCGAGCCGCACGGTTCAGAACCTCCGCTGCTCCACGCCGAGGCCCAGGGCCTTGGCGATGTCGGCCATGTTTCTGTAGTCGCGGTCGGGCAGGGACTCCACCATGTCGAGCACGGGATCGGGAGCGCCTTCACGCCGGGCGCGGTCCAGCAGCTCGCTCTTGGAGGCCGGCCAGTGGGTGTCGCTGAGCCACTTGGCCAGATCGCTGCGGACGTCCACGTCATGCGGAGTCATGCCCTGCGGGACCCCGGGCGCGTGGCCGGGCGCGTACGACGGGGTCTCCTCGCCGGACGACGACATGGCCTCGGGCTCCCTCCACTCCTCGGCGTGCGTCGTGCCGCCGCCGCGCACCATGCCCTCGGTCTCGTGCTTCTGCTGCTCGTCCAGGCGCGGGCCGTGCTTGTCGCTCCCACGTTCCATGGTTCCCACACTCCTTCCAAGCCCGGCCCCTACCCCCGCTTTCGTGGGCAAACATCGCGGCTGTGTACCCTGCCGAGCGTGTTCGACCCCGATGTGCGCATCTCTACGGCACGGCTGACGCTGCGGCCGTTCCGCCCCGAGGACGCGCCCAGGATCCGCAAGATCGTCGCCTCCGGGGCGCGGTTCCTGCCGCCCGGCGCGCCCGTCAAGACCGGCGGAGTCGACCACTGGCTGCGGCACGGCGTCCACGAGCTGCGCCGCAGCGGGCAGGGCATCCACCTGGCCATGACCGACGCCGAAGGGCTCATCGTCGGCGCGATCAGCCTGTTCAAGACCTCGTGGAGCACCGGAACGACCGAGGTCGGCTACGGCGTGCACCCGCTCTACCGGGGCCGCGGCTTCGCCACCGAGGCGGTGCGCGGGCTGACGAAGTGGGCGTTCGAGACGGTCGGGCTGCGCCGTATCGAGCTGACCGCGAACCTGGACAACCTCGCCTCGCTCGCCGTCGCCCGCAAAGCTGGCTTCACCTGGGAAGGCGTCATCCGCGACGGCGTGCTGGACGACGACGGCACCCACGACCTCGTGGTCTTCGGCCTGCTGCGCACCGACAGCCCAGCACCAGGCCCCATGCTGCCCAAGGACGACCTGCTCACCCCGCGGCTGCGGCTGCGCCCCCAAGAGCCGCGCGACGCGCCGTACCTGGCGGCCACCGGCGCCGACCCGGTCACCCAGGAGTTCACCGGCGTCCCGCGCGGCTACACCGAGGAGCACGCCCGCGCCTACATCGCGCACGCCGAACGCCAGCGCATCCGCGGCCTCGGCATCGCCTGGACCGCCGAGGAGCTCACCACCGGCCGGTATGCGGTCAACGTCGACCTGCGCGACCTCGACTGGCACAACAGGACCGCCGAGGTCGGCTACATGACCGCGCCCTGGGCCCGCGGCAACGGCTACGCCGCCGAGGCCGTGCGGGCCATCGCGCGCTGGCTGTTCGACCGGCACGGCTTCGCCCGGCTCCAGCTCCGCGCCGCCACCGTCAACACCGCGTCCCAGCGGGTCGCCGAGAAGGCCGGCTTCGTCCGCGAGGGCATCGCCCGCTCGTCCCTGGCCGGCGAGGACCTGATCGTCTACAGTCTCATCCCCTCGGACCTGGCCTGAAGGCACGGCGGACTGACCTCGCCACCCTTTGTGAAACCCCTCCGCAGCCGTCACCCTTGAATTGAGGACGGTGAGGCGCATGATCACGGTTGTCGGCTGGGACGGATCCGAGCTGTCGGCCAAGGCGGTGACCAAGCTGCACGAGGCGGGGCTCGTCATCGGCCCCGACGCCATTCTCGGGCGGCTCAAGCTGAACGCGGCGACCGCAGGAGACGGCGCGCTGCTGCAGACCATCGACGACCATCTCGAACACGGCGAAGGGCCCGCGGTCGTGCTCGCGCCCGGCGATCCCGGCTTCTTCGGCGTCGTACGCGAACTGCGCGCACACGGGCTCAAACCGGACGTCCTGCCCGCCACGTCGCTCGTCGGCCGGGCCTTCGCCGGTGCCCGGCTGCACTGGGATGACGCGCTGGTCGTCGCGCCGTCAGGCCCCGAGCAGCTCACCCGCGTGGTCAACGCCTGCCGCGCGCACCCCAAGGTCGCCCTGCTCGTCGCGCCCGGCGTCGGCCCCGCCGAGATCGCCAGGGAGCTGGCGCCCACCACGCCGCGCGCCCTGATCGTCTGCGAGGACCTCGGCGGCCCCGACGAGCGCGTCACCCACAGCCGCATGGGCGAGGCCACCACCCGGCCGTGGAAGGACCCCCAGGTGGTGCTCGTCATCGACCCGCTGCACCGGCCCGGGGAACGCGGCTGGGTGGCGGGCGCCCAGCCGGGGCCGCGGGAATGGGCGCTGACGTTCGGCGACGACGTCATGCCGCCGGAGGTCAGGGCGTACGTGCTGGCCAAACTGGGGCCGCGCCTCGGCGACCTGGTCTGGGACGTCGGCGCGGGCGTCGGCCAGATCGCCGTCGAGTGCGCCAGGCTCGGCGCGGCCGTCGTGGCCGTCGAACGGGACGAGGCCCGCTGCGCCGAGCTGCGCCGCAACGTGCTCGCGCACGGCGTGAAAGTGGCTCTCACCAGAGGGCAGGCGCCGCCCGCCCTGGAGCCGCTGCCCGACCCCGACGCCGTCTTCGTCGGCGGCGGCGGGCTCGACGTGATCGACGCCTGCGCCGTCAGGAGGCCGCGCACGCTCGTCTGCGCGCTACGCAAGGTCGAGCAGGTGCCCGCCGTGCTCGACCGGCTGCGCGAGCAGGGCTACCGAGGCGAGGGCACGCAGATCCTGGCGTCGAGGCTCAGCGTCGAACCCGACGGCGCGCACGGCCTGACCCCCGCGGATCCCGTCTTCGTCGTGCACGCGAGGCCCGCCCACACAGCGTGACCTGTTCCCTACCGGCGCCCATCGGTTATCCTCGCGTGTCTTTGTCCACCGCACCGGAGATTCCCCCACGATGAAGCCACCGCTCCTGCTGATCGGGCAGGGCTCCCAGGACGACGCCTACGCCGCCGAGTTCGGCAGGTTCGTACACCGCCTGCGCTGCCGCCTCGACCAGACCGGCGCCGACGTCTCGGGTGGCTACCTCGAGCGGGCCACACCCCGGCTGAGCGACTCCGTCGCCTCCCTGGTCGCCAGGGGGCACCACAGGCTCGTCGCGCTGCCGCTGAGCCTGAGCAGGATGGGCGAGGAGTTCTCCGCCGCGATGGCCCTGGAGCAGCAGCGCCACCCCACGCTGGTCTACGACTACGGCCGCCCCCTCGGCCCGGACCCGCGCGTGCTCGCCCTGCTGGCCGAGCGGCTCAACGAGGCGGCCACCGAGATCTCCAGGCCGCGCTCGCTGGAGCTGGCGGGCGCGCGGCCCCGGCTGCGCGCCGTCGACTCCTCGCCGTCGGAGGACCCGCACGCCCACGTCGAGCCGGGCGAGACCGCCGTCGTCCTGGTCGGCGAGGGCTCGACCGACGCCACCGCCAACGCCGACGTCCACCGCGTCTCCCGGCTGTTCTGGGAGACGCACGCCTACGACTTCATGACCGTCGAGACCGCGTTCGTCTCGGTCACCCCGCCCGGCGTGCCCGGCGGGCTCGAACGCTGCCGCCGGCTGGGCGCCAAGCGCGTCATCGTGGTGCCCTACCTGCTGTTCGCCGGCGGGCTGCTGGAGCGCGTGTGGGCGCAGGCGCTGGCGTACGGCGCCGGGCACCCCGATCTCGACATCCGCTGCGCCGAGGTGATCGGCGACTGCGAAACCCTCGCCGACGTCGTCATCGACCGATACGAGGAAGCACTCCAACTCGTCCCGTAAGTGGAGGTTTTCGTGCTCGCCGAGACGCTCTCCGCCATCCGGCCCGCCGACCCGCAGGCGCTCGCGGACGCCCGCGCACACCACGACCGCCTCACCAAGCCGCGCGGCTCCCTCGGCGCGCTTGAAGAGGTCGCGATCCGCCTGGCGGGCGCGGCAGGCGTCAGCCCGCCGCCCATGCCCGAGCCGGCCGCCCTGGCCATCTTCGCCGCCGACCACGGCGTGCACGCGCGCGGCGTCAGCCCGTGGCCGCAGGAGGTGACCGTGCAGATGGTCGCCAACTTCCTGAACGGCGGCGCGGTCGCCAACGCCTTCGCCGCCCAGGCGGGCGCGTCGGTGACGGTGGTGGACGTCGGCGTCGCGGCCGACCTGCCCGACGCGCCCGGCCTCGTCAACCGCAAGATCGCGTACGGCACCGCCGACCTGTCGCAGGGCCCCGCCATGACCGTCGACCAGGCCGTCAGAGGGCTGGAGGTGGGCATCCAGGTGGCCAAGGACCTCGTCGCCGACGGCGCCCGCTGCCTCATCACCGGCGACATGGGCATCGCCAACACCACCGCATCGGCCGCTCTCGTCTCCGCCTTCACCGGCAGGGACCCCGGCGAGGTGACCGGGCGGGGCACCGGCATCGACGACGAGACGTACGAGCTGAAGGTCGGCATCGTCCGCCAGGCCATGCGTACGCACGCGCTCGCCGGCGTGGCCTCCTCGCCCAGCGAGTCGCTGCGGGCGCTCGCCGCCGTCGGCGGGTTCGAGCACGCCGCCATCGCGGGCTTCATCCTCGGCGGGGCCGCCCTGCGCGTGCCGGTCATCCTCGACGGCGTCATCTCCGGCGCCGCCGCGCTCGTTTCCGCCGCGCTCGACCCGGCCGTGACCGACCACTGCGTGGCCGGCCACCGTTCCGCGGAGCCCGGGCACGGCGCCGCGCTCGAGCACCTCGGGCTCCGCCCGATCATGGACCTGGAGCTGCGGCTCGGCGAGGGCACGGGCGGGCTGCTCGCGCACCCGACGGTGTGCGCGGCGGTACGGGTGCTGCACGAGGTGGCGACGTTCGACTCGGCGGGGGTGACCGAGAAGCAGGTGTGACCTCAAGGACCTGGACGGGGCCGTCCCCGGGGAGGCCGCGCGGCCTCCCCGGGGACGCCGCGCGATGGGGGAGGTTGTGCGGCTTCCCCGGATGTCGCGCGGTGAGGGACGCTGTGCGGTTTCCCCGGATGTCGCGCGATGGGCGAGATCGGCCGCGTTCCCGGACGCCGCGTTGTGGGGCTGCGGCGCGATTCTGTGGACACCGGTGCTCACCTGCGGAGGCGGGTTATCCTGGGACCCTGACAGCGATGGCCGGACGCCGTGGTCACGATGAAGGCGGGCCTCGCGGGAGAGGCGCGGGGATCGCAACAGCGGTCGTTAACGTGTGCGCAGCAAATGACACAGGCGAAGCCGGTAGGTTTACCTCTTAACACAACCTTCGCGAACGGGAGATTCCCCCCATGGGTCCCTACCTCCTCGGCCTGCGGCTTTCCGGCCGCCGGGTTCTCGTCGTTGGCGGCGGCCGCGTCGCCCAGCGCCGGGTGCCCGCGCTGCTAGAGGCCGGTGCGGAGGTCACGGTCGTCTCGCCGTCCGTCACACCGGCGCTCGACGACCTGATCGCCGCGGGAAGGGTCACGTGGCACGCCCGGCCCTACGAGGTCGGCGACTGCGACGGGGCCTGGCTCGTACAGGCGTGCACCGACGACCGATCGGTCAACACGGCGGTCGCCGCCGAGGCGGAGGCCAAGCGCGTGTGGTGCGTGCGCGCCGATGACAAAGACGCCTCCGCCGCCTGGACCCCCGCCACCGGACGGGTCGACGAGATCAGCGTGGCCGTCACCGCGGGCGGCGACCCGCGCAGGGCAGCCGGCATCCGCGACGCCGTCGTCGGCGCGCTGCGCGACGGCACTGTCGACGCCCGGCGAAACCGCACCAAACCCGTCGGCGTCGCCCTCGTCGGCGGCGGCCCCGGCGACCCCGGCCTCATCACCGTGCGCGGACGCCAGCTCCTCGCCCAGGCCGACGTCGTCGTCGCCGACCGCCTCGCGCCCCGCGCGCTGCTCGACGAGCTCGCCCCCGACGTCGAGCTGATCGACGCCGCCAAGGTCCCCTACGGCCGCTCGCTGCCCCAGGAGACCGTCAACGAGCTGCTCGTGGATCGCGCCAGGCAGGGCAAGTTCGTGGTCCGGCTCAAGGGCGGCGACTCGTTCGTGTTCGGGCGGGGCGGCGAAGAGCTCATCGCCTGCGCCGAAGCCGGCATCCCGGTGACCATCGTGCCCGGCCTCACCAGCGCCGTCGCCGTGCCCGCCGCGGCCGGCGTGCCCGTCACCCATCGCGGGGTGAGCCAGGAGTTCCACGTCATCTCCGTACACGTCGCACCCGACGATCCCCGCTCCACCGTCGACTGGCCCGCACTGGCGCGTTCCCAGGGCACGCTGGTGTTGCTGATGGCCCTCGAACGCCTCCCGAAGGTCGCAGAAGCGCTCATCCGTGACGGACGTTCGCCGGAGACTCCCGTAATGGTGGTGCAGGACGGTACCCTTCCGACCCAGCGGGCGGTCACCGCTTCGCTTTCCACCGTGGCCGACCGCGTGTCCGCGGCTGGGATCCGGCCGCCGGCGATCGTCATCGTCGGCGACGTCGTGAGGATCGGCCAGGAGGTCGAGATGGTTCGAGCGGAGCGCTTGCCGTGAACACGGCCATGGATGACGGGCGGCCCGAGTCGCCCGGGGAGCAGACAGTGAGCTTCCGCCCGGTGACCGACGAGGATCTCTCCGAGGTCCACGACGACACCACCCCCGGCCAGGGCGCGGGCGGGTCCGCGGACACGCCCGAGCCGGCGGATTCCGAGTCGCCCGGACCCGGCAAGCCGAGGGTGCCGGGCGACGTTCTGGACGACGAGCCGGCAGCGGAGGCACCCGCAGCGAGCGCGAGCGAAGGCACCGCCCAGCCCGCCCCGGACGGCGAGTCAGCCGAGCCCGCACCCGAGAGCGCCTGCCCCGCGCCGGAGGCCGTGACGTCCGCTGCCGAAGGCGCGGCGGCGGCTGATTCCGGCGAGACCGGGACCGGCCGGGCCGATGAGACCGAAGACGCCGCTTCCTCGGAGCGCGAGGCGCCTTCGAAAGGCGGCGCAGGAGCCCGCGGTGGCCTCAAGGCCGAGGTGGCCGACGTGCTCGCCAAAGTCGCCGCGGCCGGCCTGCCGGTTGACACCGAGCTGGGTGCGCTCAGCGGAGCCGCGCCGGGCCCGAGCGCCGAGGCCGAAAGCAGCAAGCCGGCGTCCGGCGGGCAACCTGGCGGCCCCCGTTCGCTCTCCGAACAACCTTCTTCCCCCAGACCTTCGCTCTTCGAAAAGCCAGCCGTGCTGCAAGACCCCTCTACGACCGACAGCCCTTCAGCGGAGTTCCCGCCACCGGCGCCAGGCCGGTCGGCCACCGCGGCTCGCGGCCCCCGTACGCCGTCCGGCGACGGGCCGCCTGGAACGCCCCGTACCCGAGGCGGCGGTGAGAGCCGCCCCGCAGCGGAAAGTCGCTCGGCGTCCGATGACGGGACCTCGTGGGCGTTCCGTCCGGCGCGCAAGGTCGATCAGCAGCCCGAGCCGCCTTCGGGACGCCCTTCGTTGTTCGAGAAGCCGGCCGCGCTGCGTCAGCCCGCACCGCCCGGCGAGCGGCCGTCCACCGACGGGCCGTCGTTTCCGTCCACGGACGCGCCGTCCATGCCGTCGATCGACTGGCCGTCGTTCCCGTCGATCGACACTCCGGCCGCCGGGCCCGCCTCCGGCGCGCCCGCGCCGCCTTCGGGGCGTCCTTCGTTGTTCGAGAAGCCGGCCGTGCTGCGGCAGGACGACGCCGGGGACGCCGCCGCGCCCGTTCAGGAGACCGATGCTTCCGTACGTACGGACGAACCCGGAACATCGGAGACCGGCGAGAGCGTCGCGCCTCAGTCTCAGGACGAGCCGGAAGGCCGGGGCGAGCCGGACTCCGGCGAGCCGGCGGACGCAGCGGAGCAGCCGGTCTCCGGCGCGGAGCCGGGCTCGGACGCGGAGCCGGGCTCGGACGCGGAGCCGGGCTCGGACGAGCGCGCGGAAGACGAGGCCGAGACCGTAGACGACAAGGAGCCGGCCGCAGCGGGCGAGGCGCAGGCCGAGGAGGCGACCGGCGTACCGGAAGCAGCGGCACAGGAGACCGAGGCGCAGGAGACCGAGGCGCAGGAGAGCGAGGCGCAGGAGAGCGACGACTCCTGGCCGGAGGTGTCGCCGCCGGGTCCCGGCGAGCGTGTGGAGGAGCTGCCGCCCGAGACGGTCGAAGCGCTCACCTCGGCACTGAACGCCCTCCGCGAGACCGTCGCCGACGTGCGCTTCTGCGAAGACCTCCCGGGTTCGGCCGAGGCGCGGCAGGCGCAGCAGGCACTGCTGGCCCAGCTGGAGAACTACGTCGTCCCGAGGATCAAGACCAGCACGGCCCCGGCGCTCATCGTGGTCGCGGGCTCGACCGGCGCGGGCAAGTCCACGCTGGTCAACAGCCTGGCCGAGAAGAACGTCTCGCGTACGGGCGTACGCCGCCCGACGACCGGCGTCCCGGTGCTGGTCTGCCATCCGGAGGACCACAAGTGGTTCGCCGAGGGCGAGCTGCTGGGCGGCCTGCGGCGGCTCGACAAGCCGGCCCCGACGCGGGCCTGGACAGCGTGGTCATCGTCCCGACGGAGAAGCTGCCGCAGGGCGTGGCGCTGCTCGACACCCCCGACATCGACTCGGTGGTCGAGGAGCACCACGAGATCGCCCGCCGCATGCTCGACGCCGCCGACCTGTGGATCTTCGTGACGACGGCCGCCCGTTACGCCGACGCCCCGGCCTGGAATGTGCTGCGCCTGGCCAAGGAGCGCGGCGCGCGGATGGCCATCGTGCTGTCGCGGGTGCCGGAGAAGTCGGCGGACGTGGTGCTGAAGCACTTCGTCCGCATGCTGACCGAGTACGGCCTCGGCGAGATCGAGCGGTTCGTCATCCACGAGTCGAAGGTGACCGACGGCAGGCTGCCCGACAGCGAGGTGACGGAGCTGCGGCTGTGGCTCGCGGAGCTGTCGGTGGACGAGGCGCGGCGGGCGCAGGCCGTACGCGAGACGCTGAACGGCGTGCTCAACAGCTTCCGCACCCGCGTGCCCGCGCTGGCCAAGCACCTTGAGGCGCAGGCCGCGCTCAGGGCGGAGCTGCGCAGCGACGTCGAGACGGCGTTCACGGGCGCGATGCGCGACATCGACGCCGCGTCGAAGAACGGCTCGCTGCTGCACGGCGAGGTGCTGGCGCGCTGGCAGGACTTCGCCGGGTCCGGTGACCTGATGCGGGCGCTGCACCTGCGCAGGAAAGGCCGGGCGGCCAAGCAGGCGCCGGAGCGGGTGCTCGCGTTCAAGGCGGCGATCAGGTCGGGGCTCGAATCGGTGATCGTCGCCGCGGCCAACCGGGCGTCGAAGGAGGTGGCGGCGCGCTGGCGGCACCGTTCGGAGCTGGGGGCCAAGCTCGGGGAGGACCTCGACAGGCCGTCGGACGATCTCGTACGCCACGCGGGCCGGGCCATCGCGTCCTGGCAGGATCACCTGGGCGAGCTGGTACGCACGGAGGGCGTGGCCAAGCGTTCGGTGTCGAAGATCGTCTCATTCGATCCCGAGTCGCTGGCCCTGATCTTCATGGTGGCCATGTTCAGCGGGGGCAACGGCGAGGGCGTGCCGCACCGGCTGGTGAACGCCCTGCTCGGCGCCGAGTCCCTGCGCGGCATCGGCACCAAGGCGTTCAGTGATCTGCGGGCCAGGATCGGCATGCTCTTCGATGAGGAGGCCATGCGTTACGTGAAGGCGCTCGACTCCGCCGGCATACCGGATGAGTCCGTCGCAACCCGCCTCTATCAGGCAACGTACAATCTCGAGGTCGCTCGATGACCACCACGACCACGACCACCCGGCCTGGGCTCGCCCAGAGGTTGTCCGCGCTCGCCAAGGTGGTTGAGCATGGAAGAGGGCGGCTCGATCCGAAGCTGCTCGAGGAGGCCAAGGCGCTGCTGTCGCGCGCCGGCGACCGGCTCAAGCTGTCGTCGGAGCACACCGTCGTCGCCCTCGCGGGCGGCACGGGCAGCGGCAAGTCGTCGCTGTTCAACGCCATCTCGGGGCTTGAGCTGTCGCCCACCGGCGTACGCCGCCCCACCACCGCCCGTACCCACGCCTGCGTGTGGGGGCTCGACGGCTCTGGCCCGCTGCTCGACTGGCTGCAGATCCAGTGGCGGCACCGCTTCTCCCGGGCGAGCGCGCTCGACAAGGGCGACAGCCAGCTGCACGGGCTGATCCTGCTCGACCTGCCCGACCACGACTCGATCAGAGCGCTCACCGACACCGAGGCCGACCGGCTCATCGGGCTCGCCGACCTGGTGGTGTGGGTGCTCGACCCGCAGAAGTACGCCGACGCCTCCACCCACCGCCGCTACGTCACCGAGCTGGCCGGGCACGACGCGGTCACCGTGTTCGCGCTCAACCAGGCCGACCGGCTGACCACCGAAGAGCTGGCCGAGCTGGTCATCGACCTCAACGACCTGCTGCGCAAGGAGGGCGTCGAGCACCCGAGCGTCGTACCGACCTCGGCCGTCACCGGACGCGGCATCGAAAGCCTCAAGAGCGTGATCGCCACCGCGGTCGCCCGGCGCCGCGCCGCCATCCAGAAGCTCGAAGCCGACCTGCAGCGGCTCGAGCAGAAGCTCAGCCAGGCCATGCCGCTGGGCGAGGCCCTGTCGGTGCCGTCCTCGGTCGACGAGGCCCGCCGCATGGGGCTCACCGACGCGCTGTGCGACGCCGTGGGCGTGCCTGGCCGTGGGCGAGGCCATGGAGAACATGTACGCAGAACGGTCGAACCGCTACGTCGGCTGGCCGTACCCGCGGTGGGTGGCGAAGTTCCGTGCCGACCCGCTGAAGAGCCTCAAGCTCAACGACATCGCGCAGGAGATCCGCGGTATCAGCGCCACCTCGGTCTCCGCGCAGTCGGCCGAGGTCGCCAACGCGGTGCAGGCGCTGGCCGACGGTCTGTCGGCGAGCATGCACCCGGTGTGGCGCACGGCCGTCTACAAGGCGGCGCGGTCGCGTTCCCGAGACCTCCCGAAGAAGCTCACCGACGACCTCGCCGAGGTGGCGCCGCAGCTCGACCGCGTACCGGTCTGGTGGTGGCTGCTGAAGGTGTGGCAGTACCTGCTGGTGGTGGCGTTCGTGGCCGGGCTCGCCTGGCTGGCGGTCGGGCTGCTCATGCCTGACCGGCTGCCGCAGTCGCTGGAGTGGCTCGGCGACAGCGCGACACTGCCGTGGGTGGGGCTCATGACGGCGTCCGTCCTGGGGCTCGGCGCGCTGTCCGGCATCGCCTCCCGCAACTTCGTCGAGCTGGGGGCATCGCGGGAACGCGAACGCCTCGAACGCGAGATGCGCCGCCGAGTCGCCGCCGTATCCTCCACCATGGTGGTGGAGCCGGTGGAGCAGGAGCTGAAGCGGCACCACGCGTTCTACACGGCGCTGCGAGACCTGTCGGTCTGAAGGCTGTCGCCCGGGCTGGGGTGCTTGTCCGTACGAGCAGGCACCCCACCACGGCCACTCGCGAGATGACGGCCCGGCCCCGACACGGGCACTTCTTGGCCGGCGGTCGCCGCGCCCGCCCCGCTATTGCCGGTTCTGGCGAGGGATGGCCCGCCTGGATACGGGCACTTCTTGGCCGGCGGTCGCCGCGCCCGCCCCGCTACGGCCGGTTCTGAGAGCGACGGCCCGCCCGGACACGGGCACATCAGGGCCGCCTATCCGCCCCCAGAAGCGTCTCTTGACCCCCGCCGTATCGCCGGCACTTCGACCCGCGCGCCCTTATCGACAGGTATCGACAGGTATCGACGGGCGGAACTGCTATCCACAGGCGTAACCGCGCCTGCCTCCCCATCCACAGAACCCCGTTCGGAGCCTTCGGCCCCTGCCCTTCCACGGCACCCTACTGCCCAGGTCGCGGGCAGCCGGCCCGCCGCATGGGAGGCATCGAATGAACGACATCTACATCACGCTCACCGGAAACGTCGCAGCAGAGCCCAGGCAGTACAGCTTCGACGACGGCACCAAGGTCACCTCTCTGAAGGTCCTCACCGCACATCGCTACTTCGACAGGAAGACCGGCCAGTGGACGGACGGCGAGAAGGTCTGCTTCACGGTCCGCTGCTGGCGCGCGCTCGGGGAGAACGTCGCGGCCTCCGTACGTTCGGGCCAGCCGGTGGTGGTGTCGGGCAAGCTCCGCATCCGCGAGTTCGGCACCGAGGGAGACCGCCGCTTCATGCCCGAGATCGAGGCCAGCGCCGTCGGCCACGACCTGCGCTGGGGCACGGGCGTGTTCACCAAGCCCGAACGCGGCGGCATCGGCTCGCTGAGCAAGGAGATGCGCGACAAGCTCGATGAGGAAACCCGCGACTGGGCCATGAGCCACAGCCCTGCCCGCCCGACCGCTTCGGCAACCCCGGTCGCTCCGCGCCCCGGCGACGACGAGACCATCACTGCAGACGCCGACCAGGCACACCCACCCACCTCGGAGGCCCGGGCCGAAAAGGGCAAGGTCGTCCGCACGCTGGGCCGGAACAATGACAGGGTCCGAATCCTGAGCGCCACCGACACGAGCGACACCGACACGGCGAAGAAGGAACGCCCGGCGCCAGAAGAGCGAGCAGCGGCGTAACCGCGCGGAGGAGTCGCACCGTAACGGCTTCCGGAAGTCGCAACGTACTGGCATCCGGAAGTCGCGCCGCACGGGCATCCCAGAGTCCCGCCGCACTGGCATGCGAAAGTCGCGCCGCACGGGCATCCGGAAGTCGCACCGTACTGGCATCCGAGTCGCAACGTACTGGCATTCGGAAGTTCGCACCCCCGGCCGGCGCGTCATGACTCCCCTCCGCTTACCCCTCCGGCGGCGTGATCCTGGGCCGCCACCCCACCCAGTGATCGCGCCGCCCTCAACGAAGGCCGCATCCCATCAACACCTCACCCGATGGAGGTCGCAGGTGCGAAGGAGGGAGAAGAAGCGGAGCCGACAAAGAATGACGGAGAAACAGGAACCGGGTCGGCCGGAGAGGATGACGAGGGGAGGCCCAGGTAGTAGGGGGATTGCGACGGAGCCGCAGGCCGCGGGGTGCGGACGAGTTCTGCGGGTGAGGGTGAGTTCTGGCTGGAGCAGGAGGTGTGGGAGGGGGAGGGGGCACCGGCCGGAGCTTCGTGAACGCCCCCGAGGGACGGCCAGTGGGTGTGGCACCCGCCTTAGTGGGCTTGGGCGCCTGTCATGTCCAGGTCACGCCCCGCTCCATGGTCGCTCCTTTCCGACACGGCTGTCCGTCATGGCCCGCTCACGATGTGAGCAGGTGTGGTCATTGCCAAACGTATCGGTTCCCATCGCACATCGCACACTCCGCAATTATTGTGTTACACATCGTTAGTCAGAGAGGAGACGAGATGGCGGTGACCAGTCACGCCTCGATCAAACCTCGCGACGGTGTGTCAACAATGGCCGATCGCTGGCCGTTGCTAGGGCAACGCCGCCCCCTGGTCGGTTACCTGTGCGCGATCGTCACTCTGGATCTCGTCGCGATCATCCTGCTCTCGGCGTCCACCGCCTTCCACTGGCGGGACGTGCTGACGTTCGCCGCCCTCATGGCGTGCGGTGCCGTCTGCATCGAGGCGACCCGGCGGCTCGGCATGCCCGCCGGGGTGTCGCGTGATTTGCTGTCGGCCTGGTGGCTGCCGGTGGCGTTGCTCCTGCCGCCGTTGTACGCGCTCTTCGCCCCCATCGTGCTGCAGATCCTGCTGCAGGTACGCGTACGCGCCACCGTCCTCTACCGCCGGGTCTTCAGCTCGGCCGCCATCGGGATCGCCGGGTGCACGGCGTCCCTGATGTTCCACTGGTTCGTCCCCGACCCGATGGTGCTGGCGCGGGGGAGCGGGGGCCCGCTCATGTTCGCGGTGGCCGCCGCCGCGCTCTTCTCGCTGCTCAACACCGGTCTCATCGCCATCGCCGCCCACACTGCCGATCCCGACATGAGCTGGCGCGAAGTGCTGTGGGACCGGGAGAGCGTGCTGCTGGACGTCGTCGAGCTCTGCTTGGGCATCTTGGTCGCGATCGCCTGCGGTCTCAACCCGGCCCTGCTGCTGTTCACGCTCCCGCCCGTGGTGCTGTTGCAGCGCAGCCTGCTGCATGCGCAGCTTCAGGCGGCCGCCCGTACGGACGCCAAGACCGGGCTGCTCAACGCGGCCGCCTGGCAGCGCGAGGCCGACACCGAGATCGTGCGGGCGCGGCGCACCGGCGAGTCACTGGCGCTCCTCATCATCGACATCGACCACTTCAAGCGCGTCAACGACGCGCACGGCCACCTCGTCGGCGATCAGGTGCTGGTCGGGGTGGCGTCCACGCTGCGCAGCCAGTTGCGGGACTACGACGTGGTGGGCCGGTTCGGCGGGGAGGAGTTCGTGGTCCTGCTGCCGGGCGCCGACATCGACGAGGCCCGCCGCGTCGCCGAACGCCTGCGCGTGCACATCAGCCACATGGCCGTCCCCGTCGAGGACACGCTGGTCAAGGTCACGGTCTCGACGGGCGTGGCGTTGCTGAGCATCCACGGTGACGACCTGATCGACCTCCTCGCGGCCGCCGACCTGGCGCTCTACCGGGCCAAGGAGCTGGGACGCGACCGCGTCTGCATCCCCGCCGTACAGCAGTCCCCGCCTTCGCAGGCTCCATCCCCCCAGTCCGTGCCTCCGCAGGGCCTGCCTCCCCAGTCCGTGCCTCCGCAGAGCCTGCTTCCCCAGTCCGTGCCCCCGCAGGCTCCGCCTTCCCAGTCCACGCCGCCCCGCGCGATCCCCGGCGACGCCGCCTCGCAGGATCCCGAATCCGGCCCTGGCTCCGACATCGATCCCGATCCCGATCCCGATCCCGATCCTGATCCGGACCCGACCTCTTGATTCGTTCACCGGCTGGCCTGTCCGCCGGCTGATGTGTCCGCCGGCTGGCCTGTCCGCCGGCTGATGTGTCCGCTGGCTGACCTGTCCGTCAGTTGATCTGCCTCGCCGGCCGACCTGTTCGCCGGCCTCTCGCTCTTCCTCCGCTCCCTCCTGTTACGTCTCGTTCGCCTTCCGCTCGTTGGTCTTCCAGGTCGTCCGTCCTTCTCGTCCAGCTCGTCTGCACCGTCGTCGTGGGTTGTGTCAGCGCTGTCAAGGGACTGGGCTGCCGGTCACCGGCCGCTGGCACAACCCCGTAGCGCCTGATGCGGTGGCGTCACCTCCCACGCCCTGGTCAGAGCCCGTGAGCTTCCGGTCCGAGCCGCGCTGGGAACGGGCTGCGGGTACGCAAGCGCCGTTTCATGCGCCCGGGGGCAGTGGACGGCGGGCGCTGACGTAGCGGATCCTTGCGGCTGGGTGTTCTCGTACGGCGTTACGACGTGTGTTCGTGCACGTCGGCGGCCGGTGGGCGCGTCGTGAGGCGAGAGCCGGGGCGGGCGGGGCTGAGGAGCGGCGGAAGCCCGGGTTGAGAGCCCCTAAGCTAGATGGCATGCCGGAGTACATCTACACGCTGCAGCGCGTGCGCAAGGCGCACGGCGACAAGGTTGTCCTTGACGACGTCACGCTGTCGTTCCTGCCCGGAGCCAAGATCGGCGTTTTGGGGCCGAACGGCACCGGGAAGTCGACGCTGCTCCGGATGATGGCCGGCCTGGAGCAGCCGTCCAACGGTGAGGCCAAGCTGATGCCGGGCTTCACGGTCGGCATGCTTCAGCAGGAGCCGCCGCTCAACGAGGAGAAGACCGTCCTCGGCAACGTGCAGGAGGGTGTCGCCGAGACGATGGCGATGCTCCAGCGCTACAACGAGATCGCCGAGCAGATGGCCACCGACTACAGCGACGAGCTCCTCGAGGAGATGGGCAAGCTGCAGGAGCAGCTTGAGCACCGCAACGCGTGGGACCTCGACAGCCAGCTTGAGCAGGCGATGGACGCGCTGCGCTGCCCGCCGCCCGACGCCGACGTGACGAAGCTGTCCGGTGGTGAGCGCCGCCGGGTCGCGCTGTGCAAGCTGCTGCTTGAGGCGCCCGACCTGCTGCTGCTCGACGAGCCCACCAACCACCTCGACGCCGAGAGCGTCCAGTGGCTCGAGTCGCACCTGGAGAAGTACCCCGGCACCGTCCTGGCGGTCACCCACGACCGCTACTTCCTCGACAACGTCGCCAACTGGATCCTGGAGCTCGACCGGGGTCGTTGCTACCCCTACGAGGGCAACTACTCCACGTACCTCGACATGAAGGCCCAGCGTCTCAAGGTCGAGGGGCAGAAGGACGCCAAGCGCAAGAAGCGCCTGGAGGAAGAGCTGGAGTGGGTCCGGTCCAACCCGAAGGCCCGCCAGACCAAGAGCAAGGCCCGACTCCAGCGCTACGAGGAGATGGCCGCCGAGGCGGAGAAGTACCGCAAGCTCGACTTCGAGGAGATCCAGATCCCGCCGGGCCCGCGCTTGGGCACCACGGTGATCAAGGCGGAAAACCTCACCAAGGGCTTCGGCGAGCGCCTGCTGATGGAGAACCTGACGTTCGATCTGCCGCGTAACGGCATCGTCGGCGTCATCGGCCCGAACGGTGTCGGTAAGACCACGCTGTTCCGCATGATCACCGGCAGCGAGACGCCCGACTCCGGCTCGATCACCATCGGTGAGACCGTCAAGATCTCGTACGCCGACCAGGCCCGGGGCGGCATCGACCCCAGCAAGAACGTTTGGGAGGTCGTCTCCGACGGGCTCGACCACATCAAGGTCGGCAACGTGGAGATGCCGTCGCGCGCGTACATCGCGGCGTTCGGGTTCAAGGGCCCCGACCAGCAGAAGAAGGCCGGCGTGCTGTCCGGTGGCGAGCGCAACCGGCTCAACCTGGCGCTCACCCTCAAGCAGGGCGGCAACGTGCTGCTGCTCGACGAGCCCACCAACGACCTCGACACCGAGACCCTGTCATCGCTGGAGAACGCGCTGCTCGACTTCCCGGGCTGCGCCGTGATCACCTCGCACGACCGGTGGTTCCTCGACCGCATCGCGACCCACATCCTGGCTTGGGAGGAAGGGTCGAGCTGGTTCTGGTTCGAGGGCAACTTCGCCGACTACGAGAAGAACAAGGTCGAGAGGCTGGGTCCCGACGCGGCTCGCCCGCACCGCGTGACCTACCGCAAGCTCCACCGCGACTAGTTCGTTCATGCGTGGATGTCCGCGGGTGTTGTTCGTCGCCCCCGCGGGCATTCCAGGCGTCCCGTGGTCGTCCGCGCCGCCTGCCGGTGTGCGCGAGATCTGCGGGTGTCTATCCGGTCTGGCGGCGTTCGTGGGTTCGCGGACGTCTATCCGTTGCGGTAGCGCTCGCGGGTTTGCGGGCGTCTGTCTGTGCGGTGGCGTGTGCGAGATTTGCGGGCGTCCACACGTTGCGGTGGCGTGTGCGAGATCTGCGGGCGATTACCCGTTGCGGTGGCGTGTGCGGGATTTTGGGGGCGCCCACCCGTTGCGGTGGCGCTCGGGGGCTTGCGGGTGTCGCCCTTTTCGGCGGCCCCGCAGGGAGCAGCGGGCGTCTGCAGGTGATCGCAGACGTCCGTGACGGTCGATGACGTCCGGCCGGGTGTTGCTTTCGGTGCGCCTTGCGCTGTCGCCATCCGGCGTGATGAGCTGCAGCCCGCTTCTCGGCGGTGGCCTCCTGTGGAGTACTGCGGTGGGGTGAAGGTGCCGTCCTGCTCGAATCTCCGGCATGTGCAGGGCGGTCGATCGGCCCGCCATCCGCTCAGGCCCCCGCCCCGGCCGTCCTGGCCGCCGCCCCGGACGCTCCGGCCGCCGCCCCGTCCGTTCCGATGCTGCCTCGTCCGTTCCGGCCGGCGCGCCGGGCACTGCCCGGGACGCCTCGGCTGCTGTCGGTTGATGGCCTGGCTGCTCGGGGTCGGAAGAGGCCCGACCTGGGCAGGCACCATCGCGTGTCGAGTCCCGGTGCCCCTGCGCATGCATGGAGTCGGGCACTCAGCGTGAAGCCGGGCGCTCAGTGCGGGCCGGGCGCTCAGCGCGGTGCCCGACGGCAAGCGCGGGGCCCGTGGGTGAAGTACGGGGCTGGGCGCTCAGTGCGGTGCCCGGGGTGAAGTGCTGGGCTGGGCGTTCGGTGCAGAGCCGGGCGCTCAGTGCAGTGCCCGACGGGAAGCGCGGGACTGGGCGTTCGGTGCGGTGCCCGGGGTGAAGTGCTGGGCTGGGCGTTCGGTGCGGTGCCCGGCGTGAAGCCGGGCTCCGCGAGCTCGTACGGCTGACGTCACGCCTCCGCTTCCCCGATGCCCACCGCCGCCGGAGCGGGCTGGGCGGGGCGGCGCCAGGGGCCGTTGAACATCAGGATGGCGGGGATGAACAGGACGAGGCATCCGAGCGCCACGAACAGCCACGTCTGCCAGTTGGTGGCCTCGACGACGTGCGGGATGACGAGCAGCCCGACCACCGCGATGCCCTTGCTGAGGAACCCGAACAGGCCCCACGCGGTGCCCTGCAGACGCGGGTCGGCGTCCTCGGCGTCCTCGGAGTAGTTGGCCATCCAGGGGGCGTACGCGACGCCGAGCGAGCCGCCGAGCAGCGCGCCGACGACCATGAGCAGGCCGGTGGAGACGCGTTCCTGGCCGAGCGAGAAGGCCAGGTACGCGGTGACGAGGACGGCCGCGATGGTGCCGCCGAGCGAGAACGGCTTGCGCAGCTGCGTACGGTCGGACAGGCGGCCGGTGACGATGAGCGTGATGAGGTTGAGGCTCCAGAAGGCGGCCATGATCGTGGACGCTTCCGCGCTGCTGATGCCGAGTGCGCCGACCAGCATGGTCTGCCCGAAGAGCGACAGCGTGATGTAGAGCACGAGCCACAGCGAGATGCCGACGACGTGGGCCCAGATGTTGCGGCGGCTGAACAGCGAGCGCAGGGTCGGCGGCTGGGAGAGGTCCACGACCTGGGTGGCGGCGCGTTCCGTGTGCTGGATTCTGGCCCGCAGCTCGGGGGAGAGGTCGGCGATGTTGAACGCGATGACGATCGAGATGACCAGCGAGAAGCAGCCCATGATGACGAACTGGGAGCGCCAGGAGTCGTTGAAGATGGGCAGCGTCCAGCCTGCGATGGCGGCGGCGAGGAAGTTGGCGCCGACGGGACCCCACGTCCAGAAACCGAACGCCTGAGCGCGTCCGAGGCGCGGTGAGAAGTCGCGGATGAGCGGCGCGGTGCTGGCCATGGCCACGCCGTCGACGAACGCCAGCACGACCCTGACGATCAGCAGGTCGCGCGGGGTGTGCACGAGGGTCATGGTGAAGCAGAGCACCGCCGTCAGCGCCATGAGGGGGATGAGCAGCCGGACCCGGCCCAGCCGGTCGGTGAGGCGGCCGCCGATGATGGAGGCGATGGCCCCGGTGATGGCGGCGCCGCCGGACACGGCGCCGTACGTGGCCAGCGACATGTCGAGGTCTTTGAGGAGAAGCGGGACGACGGGCGCGATCTGCCCTTCGTACGAGCCGATGAGGATGGCCAGCACGGCCATCGCGAGGATCTTCATGCGTCGGGCGCCGGTCGGGTACTCGTCGAGCTCACGGACGTAGGACAGCCTCATGGCCAGCCTTTCTGGTCGGGTCTTGACCCCCGTGTAGTTCTAGAAGGCGCCTCTAGAATCTATTTCTGCGATGCTGCCTCTCACAGGTGGCTCCGTCAAGAGTGAAGAGCCCGTCCATGGCTAGAATGAAATTCTAGGATTGCCGAGAGCGAGGAGCCCCCGCGTGAACTTGGAACTGGACGGCCTCGACGTGCACTTCGACCACACCGCCGTGGCGGCGCCCCGGATCAGGGACCTGCTGCCGATCTACCGCGACCTGCTGGGCGGTCGTCACCTGGGCGGCGGTGGTGACAACCTGCGGGCCGGCTATCGGACGCTGCAGCTCACGTACGGCAACGGCGGCAAGGTCGAGCTGATGGAGCCGCTGGCCGGATCCACGTTCTTCGACAGCTTCTTCGAGCTCACCAGGGGCAGGGGCGGCGTCCACCACCTGAACTTCCACGTCTCCGACATCGATGCGGCGGTGGCCAAGCTGACCGAGCGCGGCTACCGGCTGCACGGCCTCAACCTGTCGGATCCGCGCTGGCAGGAGGTGTTCCTGCACCCCAAGGAGGCGCACGGCGTGCTCATCCAGCTCGCCAAGCCGGGGCCGCGCGAGCCCGGCGAGGAGCGCCCGACGCTTGAGGACGTGCTGGCCGGTCGCGGCAGGAACGGCAACGGCATCCCCAGCCCCTGAGTGGTCGGCCTTCCCGTCCCGTGTGCCGGCCTCTTGAGCGGCTGTAGAACTTAGATCTAGAGTTGAATTCTAGAACTAGGATTGGGGAGGCCGATGAAGCCGGCACCTAAGCCCACACCGGAGACCCAGCCGTTCTGGGACGGGACGGCCGCGGGCGAGCTGCGGATCCAGCGCTGCACGGCATGCGAGCGCCACTACTTCTACCCCCGGCCGGGCTGCCCGCGGTGCGGTGGCGACCAGGTCGAATGGGTCCGCGCCAGCGGGCGCGCGACCTTGTACTCGTACGTCATCAACCACCGCCCCGCGCCGGGGTTCGAGGACGAGGCCCCGTACGCGATAGCCGTCGTGGAACTGGAGGAGGGCGTGCGGATGATGACCAACATCGTGGGCGTGCCCAACGATCCCGAGCACCTGGAGCTGGACATGGAGCTGCGGGTGGTGTTCGAGCGGCGCGGCGATGTGACGGTGCCGCTGTTCGAGCCGGCCGGGGGTGCCCGATGACCGTGGTGATCGCCGGGGCCGCCGAGACCGACGAGGTGGGCCGCCTGCCCGGCCACTCCACCCTGCAGCTCCACCTGGAGGCCGCCAGGAACGCGCTCGCCGACGCGGGCATGACCATCCACGACATCGACGGCATCGCCACGGTCGGCACGCCGGGCCCGATCCAGGTCGCCCACGCGCTCGGCATCACGCCCGCCTGGCTGGACGGCACCGGCGTGGGCGGCTCGTCGTTCCTGTTCCACGTCCGGCACGCCGCCGCCGCGATCAAGGCGGGAATGTGCCACACCGTGCTCATCACGCACGGCGAGTCGGGGCGCTCGCGGGTGGGCGCGGGACGGTTCGGCATCACGCCGGACTCGCTGCTCGGCCAGTTCGAGCTGCCGTACGGCGTGATGGGCCCGACCACGTCGTTCACGATCACCGCGCTGCGCTACATGAAGGAGACCGGGCTCACGCACGAGCAGCTCGCCGAGGTCGCGGTGGCGCAGCGGCGCTGGTCGCACCTCAACCCCAGGGCGATGTACCGGGATCTCATCACGGTCGAGGACGTGCTCGCATCGCGCATGGTCGCCTACCCGTTCCACCTGCTGGAGTGCTGCCTGGTGACCGACGGAGGCGGCGCGCTGATCGTCACCACGCCCGAACGGGCCCGGCGCTCCCCGGTCTACCTGCTGGGCTCGGGGGAGGCGGCGGAGTCGCCGCTGATCTCCCAGATGGAGGACTTCACCACCTCGAAGGGCTTCCGGCTCTCGGGCGAGGCGGCCTTCGCCGAGGCGAAGATCACCCATGAGGACGTCGATCACCTCATGGTGTACGACGCCTTCGCCCACGTGCCCATCTACGGCCTGGAGGACCTGGGCTTCGTCGGGCGCGGCGAGGCCGGGGCGTTCATCGCCGAGGGCCACACCTCGCCGGGCGGCCGGCTGCCGATGAACACCAACGGCGGCGGACTGTCGTACACCCACACCGGCATGTACGGCATGTTCGCCATCCAGGAGTCGGTGCGTCAGCTCCGCGGCGAGGCGGCGGCGCAGGTGCCGGGCGTGGAGGTGAGCGTGGTGCTGGGCAACGGCGGCATGTTCGCCTCGGCCGCCACCCTCGTCCTGGCCAACCGCCTGCCATGAGACGGCCCCGGCGGGAGGGGACGCCTCTCCTGCCGGGCCCGGTTCCAGGCGACCCGAGCACGGGCTCAGGCCGCCCTGAACAGCGGAGCCGCCGCCAGGCCGCAAGGCCCGCGTGGGCATGGCCGGTGTCATGCGGGATCAGGGCCAGGCCGGCGGGCCAGAAGAGGTCAGCGCCAGGTCACCAGTGCGTCCAGCGCCTCCACCCGAGACCCTGTGACCAGCAGCGGATTGATCTCCAACGACTCCAGCCCGTCCCCCAGCGACTCGGCGAGGTCGGCGATCCTGGCCACCACATCGGCCACCGCGTCAAGATCGGCGGCCGGACCGCCGCGCACCCCGTTCAGCAGTGCGGCCCCGCGCAGCTCCGTCAGCGCCGTGCGCACCTCGGCGGCGTCCACCGGCAGCACCCGCAGCGCGGTGTCGCGCAGCACCTCGACCCAGACCCCGCCGAGCCCCACGGCCAGCGTCAGCCCCCAGGCGGGATCGCGGACGACGCCGACCAGCAGCTCGACCCCGCCCTCGCGCTGCGGCTGGACGAGCACGCCGTCGAGCGACGGCACGGCGGCGGCCACCTCGCGGTAGGCCCGCCGTACGTCCTCCGCGTCGCCGAGCCCGAGCCGGACCCCGCCGACGTCGCTCTTGTGCCCGAGCCCTTCGGCGGCGGCCTTGAGCACGACGGGGTAGCCGAACCGCTCGGCCGCGGCCACCGCCTCCGCCTCCGAGCGGGCCAGTTCGGACGGCACGACCGGCAGCCCGGACGCGGCCAGCAGCGCCGCCGCGCGGTGCTCGGCCCACACCCCGTGCGCGCCGCGCGGGCGCCGCGTCTCGCCGGTGCGGGGGAGTGGTGCGGGCCGGGACAGCAGCCTGGCCCGCGTGCGCGACCACCGTACGGCGGCCCCGATGGCGGTCATGCCGTGCTCGATGCCGCCCGCCACGTACGGGAACCCGGTCTCCTGCTGCACCTGCCGCCCGAACGCGGTGACGTCGGTCAGCACGTTGCTCACCACCACGACCGGCACCCGGGAGGCGGCGATGCGCTCGGCGCTGGCCCGGTACTGGGCGAGCACGGGGGCGGGGTCGGGCGGTGCGAGCTTGGGCGGCTCGGACAGCAGCATGACGAGGTCGATGTTCGGGTCGGCGGAGACCGTCTCCAGCGCGCGGCCGAGCAGGGTGCGGTCGATGAGCACGTACCCGGTGACGTCGAGCGGGTTCTGCACGGTGCCGAACGACGGCACGATCTCGCGCAGCCGCTCCACGGTCTCGGGTGCGAACGGCGGCAGCTCAAGACCCTCGTCCTCGGCCCGGTCGGCGATGATCTCCGATGCGCCCCCGGACGGCGTCACGACGCCGACGCGCGGCCCCGGCAGCGGCCCGCAGGAGGCGAGCAGCCCCGCGGTGATGATGAGGTCTTCCAGCGAGCGCACCCGGAGCACGCCGAGCTGCCGCAGCGCCGCGTCGATGACGTCGTCGTCGCCCACGAGCGCGCCGGTGTGGGCCTGCGCGGTGTGCGAGGCGAGCGCGCTGCGGCCGATCTTGAGCGCCACGATCGGTTTGCCCGCCTCCAGCGCCCGCCGCGCCACCCGGGAGAACTCGGCCGGGTTGCGCACGGTCTCCAGGAACAGCGCGATGACCCTGGTGGCCGGGTCGTCCACGAGGTAGTCGATGACGTCGGTGACGCTGACGACGGCCTCGTTGCCCATGGAGGTGAGCAGGCTGATGCCGACGTTGCGGGCCTGCGCGAAGGAGAGCACCGAGCTGGCCAGCGCGCCGCTCTGCAGCACCACGCCGACCTCGCCGCGCAGCAGCGGCGGCGGGATCGGCAGCCCGTACGGAGTGATGCCGGCGGCGGCGTTGATGTAGCCGTTGCCGTTGGGGCCGAGGACGGTCAGCCCGTGCTCGGCGGCGAAGCCGGCGACCTCCGCCTCCAGCCGCGCACCCTCCTCGCCGGCCTCACCGAACCCGGCCGTGAGGATCACGTAGCAGCCGATGCCCAGCTTGGCGCCTTCGCGCAGCACGCCGAGCACGGCCGTGGTCGGCACCATCACGTACGCCAGATCAACGGGCTCGGCGATGTCGCTGAGACTCTTGTGCGCCGGCATGCCGTGCACCACGCCGCCCCGGGGGTTGACCAGGTGCACGGGCCCGGGGAAGCCATGGGCGCGCAGGTTGTTCAGCGTGCTGATGGACCAGCCGGACTTGTCCGTCGCGCCGACCAGGGCGATCGAGCGCGGGTTGAACAGCTCGCGGACGGACATGCCGCTCACTCTCCGATGAGGCCGAGTCTGACGTGCCCCTTGATGAGGTTGCGGGCGATCGTACGCCGCTGGATCTCGTCGGTGCCCTCGAAGATGCGCAGCAGCCGCAGCTCGCGATACCACCGCTCGATCGGCAGCTCCTTGGTGTAGCCCATGCCGCCGTGGATCTGGAGGACGCGGTCCACGACCTGGTTCGCCATGACGGCGCCGTTGAGCTTGGCGATGGAGGAGGCGTGCCGGGCGTCCATGCCCTGGCTCACCCGCCAGGCGGCGTACAGCGTCAGCCACTTGGCGGCCTCGATCTCCACCTGCGAGTCGGCGATCATCCACTGGATGGCCTGGTAGTTCGCGATGGGCTGGCCCATCGACTTGCGGATCTTGGCGTAGTCGATGGCCATCTGGAGCATGCGCTCGGCCGAGCCGATGGCGCGGGCGGGGATCATGTAGCGGCCCTGGCCGATCCATTGCATGGCCAGGTCGAAGCCCTTGCCCAGCTCGCCCAGGATGTTCTCCTCGGGCACCCGTACGTCCTCGAAGACGAGCGAGGCGGGCCCCCACTGGCCCATGGTCGGGATCGGCTCGGACTTCCAGCCCATGTCCCTGTCCACCAGGAAGCAGGTGACGCCGTACCCCTCGGCGACGGCGAAGACCATGACGAAGTCGGCCTCGTTGCCACCGGTGATGAACGTCTTCTCACCGTTGATCACCCACTCCGAGCCGTCACGGACGGCGCGGGTGCGGATGTTGCGGGCGTCGGATCCCGCCCCCGGCTCGGTGATCGCGAAGCAGGAACGCCGCTCGCCCTCGATGGTGGGGATGAGGTAGCGCTGCTTCTGCTCCTCGGTGCCCGCGTACAGGATGTTGTCGGCGCTGCCGCCGAACGAGAACGGCACGAACGTCCTGCCGGTCTCCATGGCGATGATCGCGGACATGATGGGACCGAGCGCGGCGCCGCCGTACTCCTCGGGCGTGTTGATGCCCCAGAAGCCCGACTTCCTGGCCTTGGCCCGCAGCTCCTTCAGCACGTCGGGGGAGAGCCCAGGGCGGCCCTCGCGCTCGTTGCGCAGAACCTCCGGCTCCAACGGCATGACCTCCTTCTCGATGAAGGACCTGACGGTGTCACGGATCTGCCGTTCCTCGGGGGTGAGCGAGAAGTCCACAGCCGCCTCCCTGGGCATTTCTAGAATCGTTTCCTAGGAAGAGGTTCTAGCCTCCGCGGGCCGGTGTCAAGAATCGGATTCTAGAATTGACTGCGCTACGATTACCGGCATGGCACGCAAGTCCTCGTGGGAGTGGAGCCGCTCGGCCCAGACCCGCAAGAGCATGCTGCAGGCCGCCCGAGAGGTCTTCAGCGAGCACGGCTTCGCCGACTCCAACGTCTCCGACGTCGTCGCGCGCGCCGGCTCCAGCGTGGGCAGCCTCTACCACCACTTCGGCGGCAAGACGGAGCTGTTCCTCGCCCTGTACGAGGACCACCAGGCGGCCCACGAGCAGGCGTCGGCCGCCAGCGTGGCCAAGGCCAAGAAGGAGGGGGTCACCGACCCGGTCGAGCTGCTGATCGCGGGCGCGCGGGCCTACCTCGCGGGCGCGTGGGAGCGGCGCGACCTGGTCAGGCTCTTCATCGACGGCGACGGACCCCCGGGCTTCGAGCTGATCCGCCGCACCCGCGGGCGCGAGTGGGTGCGCCAGAACGCGGTGCTGCTGGGCGCGGGCGGCGACCCGCTCGACCGGTTCACGGTGGCCGTGCTGACCAGCATCATCGGCGAGGCCGCCCGCGAGGTCGCCACCTCCGACAGCGAGGAGGAGGCGCAGGAGGTCATCGAGGCGGCGGTGACGCTCATCCGCCGCCTCGACCCACTCAAGGCGCTGCACACCGGCGACTAGACGATCGTCGCGCGGCCCCGGTCGATCACCACGGTCCCGTCGTCTTTCGCGGTCCTGAACAGCACGTCCGTGCCGTCCACCCAGATCGAGACGGTCAGCGACTCGCCGGGGAAGACCGGGGCGGAAAAGCGCCCCGACATGGCCTTGAACCGGGCCGGGTCGGAGCCGGCCACGCTGTGCAGCAGCGCCCGCCCGGTCACCCCGTACGTGCACAGCCCGTGCAGGATCGGCCGGTCGAACCCGGCCCGCGCGGCGAACTCGGGATCGCTGTGCAGCGGGTTGTAGTCGCCCGACAGCCGGTAGATGAGCGCCTGCTCGGGGCGGGTCTCGTACGTCACCTTGTGGTCGGGCGCCCGGTCCGGCGCCGCCCACGCGTCGCGCGGCCCCCGGTCGCCGCCGAAGCCGCCCTCGCCCCTGATGAAGACCGAGCTGCGCGAGGAGACGACGAGCTCGCCGGTGCCGAGGTCGACGGCTCTGGACTCGGAGACCACCAGCGCGCCCGAGCCCTTGTCGTAGATGCCGGTCACCTTCGACGTGGTCCGCACGCCGCCCGCGGGCGGCAGCTCGCGGTGCAGCTCGAAGCCCTGCTCGGCGTGGACCAGCATGGCCGGGTCGAAGCCGCCGAGCCGCCGCCCCGGCGCCTGCGCGGCCAGCACCGCGAACGTCGGCAGCACCCGCTGCCCCTTCTCCGTGGTGAACTCCAGCTCCGAGACGCCCGCGCCGACGCCGAGCGCGTACAGCATGGTGTCCTTGGCCGTCCACGTGCGCTCGTACGGCTCGCTCTCCACGCCGATGACGCTGTGATCGAGTGGCATGTCAGTCCTCCCGCCCGGGGATGCGGCCGTTGGTCAGCGCGTTGGGCTGGGCCTTCTCGACCAGGCCGGGGATGACCGAGCCCAGCTCGGCCGGGTCCCAGCGGCTGCCCTTGTCCACGCCGGGGCCGGCGTGCCAGCCCTCGGCCACGCTGATCGCGCCGCCGCGCACGTTGAACACCCGCCCGGTGATGCCGCGTGCCTCCGCGCTGGCCAGCCAGACGACCAGCGGCGCGATGTCCTCGGGATCGGCGCCCTTGGCGCCCTTCGGCAGCAGGTTCTCGGTCATGCGGGTGAGCGCGGCGGGCGCGATGGCGTTGACCGTCACGCCGTAACGCTCGAGCTCCCTGGCGGCGATGATGGTCAGCCCCGCGATGCCGGCCTTCGCGGCGCCGTAGTTACCCTGTCCTGGGTTGCCGTAGATGCCGGAGGACGATGTCGTGTTGATGACGCGGGCGTCCACCGGCTCGCCCGCCTTCGCCTTCGAGCGCCAGTAGGCGGCGGCGTGGCGCAGGGGAGCGAACGTGCCGCGCAGGTGCACCCTGATGACCGCATCCCATTCCTCGGCCGTCATGTTGACCAGCATCCGGTCGCGCAGGATGCCCGCGTTGTTGACCAGCACGTCGAGCGTGCCGAAGCGGTCGATGGCGGCGCGGATCAGCCGCTCTGCGCCGTCGAAGTCGGAGACGTCCTCGCCGTTGACGATGGCCTCGCCGCCCATGGCCTCGATCTCCGCCACCACCTCGGCAGCCGCCCCCGATCTGCCGGTGCCGTCCACCTCCGCTCCGAGGTCGTTGACCACCACCTTCGCGCCCTGCCTGGCGAACTCCAGGGCGTGCCCCCGGCCGATGCCTCTGGCCGCGCCCGTGACGATCACCACGCGGCCCTCGACTATCCCGCTCATCCGACACCTCGATCCTTGACCGGCTGACGATGCGAATAAGATTCTAGTATTGAAATCTAGAAAGGATAAGGGCCTTTGGCGGCGACCACCCCGACCCTCGGCTACGCCTGGCGGACCCTGTCGGTCGTGAGCCTGGCCAGCGTCCTGACCGGGCTCGGCGGCAGCGCGATCAACGTCGCGCTCCCCGAGATCGCGAGGGAGACCGGCGCCGACGCTACGGCGGCGAGCTGGATACTCCTCGGCTACCAGTTGACCACGACCGTCCTCATGGTGGTATTCGGGAGATTGGCCGACTTGTTCGGCAGGCGCAGGATGTACCTGCTGGGGCTTGCCACGTACACGGCCGCCGCCCTGCTCGCCGGGCTCGCCCCGAACCCCTGGCTGGTCGTCGCCATGCGGGTGGTGCAGGCCGCGGGCGCCGCCATGCTGCTCACCAACAGCGCCGCGCTGGTCAGCGACGCCTTTCCGCGCGAGCGGCTGGGCGAGGGCATGGGCGTGTACGTCGCCTCGTTCTCCATCGCCGGCCTGATCGGCCCCACGCTGGGCGGCGTGCTCGCCGAGAGCCTGGGCTGGCGCTGGGTGTTCTGGTTCAACGTGCCGATCGGGCTGATCTGCCTGCTGTGGGGCTCGCTCACGCTGCGCAGGACGGCGCCCGACCGGCGCGACGGCGGGCTCGACGGGCCCGGCAGCCTGCTCGTTCTGCTGACGCTCGGCGGGCTGCTGCTCGCGCTGTCGGAGTTCACCAGGCTCGGCTGGGGGCACCCCCTGGTGCTCGGCGGCGCGGTGCTCTTCCTGCTGGGGCTGCCGCTGTTCGTGCTCAGGGAACGGCGCGCCCCGCACCCCGTGGTGGACATGAGCCTCTTCCGCGAGCCGTCGTTCGCCTTCGGGAGTCTCGCCTCCTTCCTCAACGCCGTCGCGCGCATGGGCATGGTCTTCCTCGTCGCGCTCTACTTCCAGGCCGTACGCGGCGATGACCCCGTACAGGCCGGGCTCAAGGTGCTGCCGCTGGCCGTCGCCGCCATGACCGCCTCGGTGATCTCCGGCTTCCTGCAGCGCCGCTTCGGCGCCCGCACCCTGGCCGTGGCCGGGGCCGCCACCACCACCTGCGGCCTTGCGGTCATGATGGCGGTGATGTCCACGACCATGCCGTACGCGGCCGTCGCCGCCGGGCTGGTGCTCATCGGGCTCGGCTCCGGCGTGTTCCTGCCCGCCAACAACACCGCCATCCTCGACGGCCTGCCGTCCAGCAGGCTCGGCATCGTCAACGCGATGCGCCTCATGCTGCAGAACACCGGTAACGTCGTCGGCACCGGCATGGTGCTGTCGATCCTCGTCGCGCCGCTGCCCGCCGCGCTGCACCAGCAGGTCTTCGCCGGCACGCTCGGCCTGCTGTCGGGGGAGGCCGTGGGACAACTCGTGACCGGCTACCGGTGGGCGCTCGGCACGATGGCCGCCGTCTCGGTGCTGACCGTGCTGACCTGCCTGGCCCGCCGCCGCGCCACCTGAGCGCGCCCGGTACGGTGGCGGACGTGGTTGCACCTTCCCCGGCACGACGGCACATCTATCCCCGCGTGGTCAGATTCGGCGATATCGACTCCCAAGGCCACGTGAACAACGTGCGCTTCCTCGACTACCTGGAGGACGCGCGGTTCGGCATGCTCAGCATCGACCCGTACAACGAGGGCCACGAGCCCTTCGGAGGGCTCGTGGTGACCCGCCACGAGATCGACTACCGCCGCCCGCTGGGTTTCCGCGCGGCGCCCGTACGCGTCGAGACCTGGGTCACGGAGATCCGCCCGGTACGGTTCACCCTGCAGTACGAGATCCGCGACGACGAGGACCTCTACGTCACGGCGAAGTCGGTGCTCGCGGCCTACGACGCCGAGCGGGCCGCCCCGCGCCGCCTGACCGAGAGCGAGCTGGCCTACCTCAAGCGCTACGCGGTCTGAGCCGTCTCGCCCGATGAGACGGTGGTGGATGCTGGCGCTGGGCGTCAACGCGCACGCCAGCGTCACGTTAGGGCTGTACGGGCTGCCTCTGGTGATGCCCGAAATTCTGCGCCATTTCGGTGTCTCGCTGCCCGTGGGCGGCCTGATCGGTAACGCCCCGGCGATAGGGATTCTGAGTGCCCTGGTCGCCTGGGGCGCGCTCGCCGACCGCCACGGCGAACGGCTCGTGCTCGGCCTCGGCGTCGGCCTGGCCGCCGTGACGCTGGCCGGGGCCGCCTTCGCCACCAGCACCTGGGCGGTCATCGCGCTGCTGGCCGCCGCCGGTGCGGGCGGCTCGGCCGCGATGGTCGGCGGCGGCCGGATCGTGCTGCGCTGGTTCCGGCCGCCGGAGCGCGGCGTCGCCATGGGCGTGCGCCAGGTCTCCTACACCCTCGGCATGGCCGTGGCCGCCTTCGTGCTGCCGCCCGTGGCCGCCGCTCACGGCCTGACCGGCGTGCTGCTGCTCTGCTCGGGGCTCGCGCTGCTCGCCGCCGTACTGGCCGGGCTCTTCCTGGCCGAGCCGCCGCACGCGACGCCGGAGAGCAGGCCCGCCGCGGCGGGGTCGCCGTACCGGCAGCCCGCCCTGTGGCGGGTGCACGCCACCAGCGCCCTTCACGCGGTGCCGCAGATCGTCGTCACCACGTACGGGGTGGACTGCCTGGTCACCTCCTACGGCTGGGACGGCGTCGCGGCCGGGCGGCTGTTCGGGGTTGCCGCGATCGCCGGCGCCGCCGTACGCATCGCGGCCGGTCGCTGGTCGGACCGCACCGGACTGCGCATGCGGCCCCTGCTGCTGATCACGCTCTGGAACCTCGTCGTGCTCGCCCTGCTGGTCGCCGGGAGCTTCACCGGGGCCGCGTTCGGCGTGGCCATGCTCGCGCTCGCCTCGGTGATGACCGTGGCCGGCAACGGCCTCGCCTACCTCGCGGCGGGCGAGCTGGCCGGGCCCGGCTGGGCGGGGCGGGTGCTCGGCACGCACAACACCGTGCAGAACACCGTCGCACTCGCCGCCACACCGCTGCTCGGCCTGCTCATCGAGGGCTCCGGCTCTTGGGCGGGCTTCGCCGCCGGGCTGGGCTGCGCGCTGATCTCGCTGCCCGTCATCCCGCTGCGGGCCGAGCGATCATGACCGGCGGCGCAGCCACACCGCCGTGTCCGGTGGCAGCAGGTCGCGCCTGAGCGGGCCGCTCGGCAGCAGCACCTCGTCGTGCTCGGGCAGGCGTACCGGGGCGGTGCCGCAGTTGATCGCGCAGATCAGCGACCCCCTGATGAAGAAAAGCGCTCCCTCAGGGGAATCAAGCCACTCCAAGGTGTAAGGAATCTCCCCCACCAGCTCGCGGCGCAGCGCCAGCGCCCGCCGATAGAACTCCAGCGTCGAGTCCGCCACGCCCTCCTGCTTCTCCACGCTCAGCTCGGCGAACGAGGCGGGCTGCGGCAGCCACGGCTCCACCCCGCCCGGCGAGAACCCGTGCGAGGGCGGATCCACCGTCCACGGGATCGGCACCCGGCACCCGTCGCGCCCCGGCTGCTCGCCCTTCGACTGGAAGAACACCGGGTCCTGCCTGGCGGCGTCCGGCAGGTCCGTCACCTCCGGCAGCCCCAGCTCCTCGCCCTGGTAGAGGTAGGCGGAGCCGGGCAGGGCCAGCATCGCCAGCAGCGCCGCCCTGGCCCGCGCCAGGCCCGTGCCGGGCTCGGAGGTCTCGTAGCGGGTGCGGTGGCGTACGACGTCGTGGTTGGACAGCACCCAGGTCGCGTGCGGCACCGCCGCCAGCGTGTCGCCGATCACCTTGCGGAACGCCTCGGCCGACCAGGGCGCCTGCAGCCAGGCGAAGTTGAAGCTCTGGTGCAGCTCGTCGGGGCGTACGTAGCGGGCCAAGTCCTCGTGGTCGTCGGTCCACACCTCGCCCACGGCCATCCGCTCGCCCGGGTAGGAGTCGAGCAGCCGCCGCCACTCGCGGTAGACGCCGTGCACCTCCGGCCGTCCCCACATCGGCGAGACCGTGCCGAACGCCTGGCCGTCCACATCGGGCAGCCCCTCCGCCTTGTACAGGCCCATCGCCACGTCGATGCGGAACCCGTCCACCCCGCGATCCAGCCAGAACCGCAGCACGTCGAGGAACATCTCGTGCACCTCACGGTTGCGCCAGTTGAAGTCGGGCTGCGCCGGCGCGAAGAGGTGCAGGTAGTACTGCCCGTCGGCGACCTGCGTCCAGGCGGAGCCGCCGAAGGTGGACTGCCAGTTGTTGGGCTCGTCGCGGAAGATGTACCGGTCGCGGCCTGCGCCGCGCAGCGCCTCCTGGAACCAGGGGTGCTCCGACGAGCTGTGATTGGGCACGATGTCCACGATCACCCGCAGGCCCAGCTCGTGCGCGCTCGCCACCAGCGCGTCGAAGTCGGCGAGCGAGCCGAACATCGGGTCCACGCCGCGGTAGTCGGCCACGTCGTAGCCGCCGTCGGCCATGGGGGAGGGGTAGAACGGCGTCAGCCAGATGGCGTCGACGCCCAGCCGCCGCAGGTAGGGCAGGCGCTCGCGGATGCCGGCCAGGTCGCCGACACCGTCTCCAGAGGCGTCGGCGAAGCTCCGGACGTAGATCTCGTAGACGACCGCGTCACGCCACCAGGGGATCTCCATGTGGCGTGTCATGCCCCGTTACGTGGGTGAGTTCACCAGGCTGTGGGCGGCGTACACCAGGTAGTCCCACAGCCGCTTTTCGTACTCCTCCGGCAGGTCGAGCTCGTCGACCGCGTCGCGCATGTGGCGCAACCAGGCGTCCCGCTCGCGCTCGCCGATGACGAACGGCATGTGGCGCATGCGCAGCCGGGGGTGGCCGCGCTGCTCGCTGTAGGTCTTGGGACCGCCCCAGTATTGGATCAGGAAGCCCCGCAGCCGCTCTTCCGCGCCGGTGAGGTCGGCTTCCGGATAGAGCGGCCGCAGCAGCGGGTCTTCCGCAACCCCCTCATAGAAGCGGTGTACGAGGCGCCGGAACGTCTCCTCGCCCCCGACGGCGTCGTAAAAGGAGGTTTCTGTCACGCTTACTAGCTTAGGCGCTGCCTACAAGCTGGATGCCCGCCGTGTCGAGCGCCTGCTTGACCCGCAGCCTCATCTCGCGCGCCACCTCGGACTGCGCGGCCGGCAGCGTCTTGGTGGCGATGCGGAACACCAGCGAGCTGTCGGAGAGCTGCTCCACGCCGAACACCTGCGGCTGCTCCACGATCTTGGCCTCGCGCAGCTCGGGGTCGGCCCACATCTCCTCGGCCACCTGCTCGAGCAGCACCTTGACGCCCACCACGTCGGCGTCGTACGGCACCGGCACGTCCATGTACGCCCGGGACCAGCCCTGCGACTCGTTGCCGACCCGGGTGATCGTGCCGTTGCGGATGTACCACACCCGCCCGTCGGCGTCGCGCAGCCGGGTGATCCGCAGCGTGACCGCCTCGACCGTGCCCACGGCGGGGCCCGCGTCGATCACGTCGCCGACGCCGTACTGGTCTTCGAGCAGCATGAACATGCCGGCGATGAAGTCCTTGACCAGCTCCTGGGCGCCGAAGCCGACCGCCACGCCCACGATGCCGACGCTGGTGAGCAGCGGGGCGATCGGGATGGTGAGCCGGTCGAGCACCGTCAGCACCGCGGTGCCGAGCACCACGACCGACGCGACGTGCTTGAGAATCGAGCCCATCGTCTCGGCGCGCTGCCTGCGCCGCTCGTGCAGCAGCGCGTCGATGCCGTCTGTCGCCGCTCCTCTGCGGAACCTGCTCGTGAGCGAGCCGCCCGTGGCCGCCCGGTTGACCACCTTGGTGATGATCCGGTGCGCGATGTTCCGCACCACGAAGGCGAGCACGAGGATGAGGACGATGGTTATCGCGTTGGACACCAGCGGCGCCCAAGGCTCGTTGCCGAACACCTTGACCAGCGTAGAGCAAAGGATGGTGTCGCTTTGGCAGACGGCCGACATCTGCGTGGTGATCTGGTCGACGTCGGGCAGCAACGATGGAGACGGCGACGTCGGCTGTGGCGACGGCGTCACCAGCAGTAACACTATGGTGGATCCCCCTCCGGAAGCGGAACGGCCGACTCTTTGGACCGTTTCGATCCAAAAATACAGCCGGCCGAACCGCCCGCCGTCACATCACGCCGGGGAAGACGGGGTCGCCGGCTCTCTGGGCCGCGGAGGGAGAGAGACGGCGCTCCGATGACGGACGGCTCGGACGGGACACGCACCCGGAAGCGTGCCCCGAGCCGGTTCCGGGAGGGATCCCCCGGACACCCGCCCGGCTGCGCGGACGGGTGGCTCGTGGTGCGGCCTGTACGGCCGGCCGGAACCGGCGGGGTGACCAGAGGCCCGGTACGCCGGCGCCCCTCCGCACCGGCCACCCCGCCGGCTCCCAGGAGCCGCCGTGGGTCGCGGTGAGCCGCGGTGGCTGCGCTCCACCCGGTTCACCGCCGTGTGCCGTGACGAGCCGCGGTGGCTGCGCTCCACCCGGGTCGCCACGTCGTTCACTCACCCGCGACGGCGAGCACGCGGGCGACCTTGTTCGCCGCACCGGCCGGATCGTCGGCCGTGTGCATCCGGTCGCCCCAGGACCAGCAGTACCACCAGGACGAGGCCTCCGAGACGGCGGCCGGTCGGCACGTGACGTTCTCGGACAGGCTCGTGGCGTCCGGGTTGATCACCCGGACGAAGGTGCGCCCGCTCTGGGTCCGGACCACTCGTGCGAGCAGACCGCGAGCACCGAGCTCGGTCACCAGACGCTCAAGGTGCTCGAAGTTGTCGTCCCCCACCGTTCGTCCCTCCCTTGGGATTCCTAGCCGGTGCGCCAAACATGGCCCAAGTCAGGGGATTGCGCAACGGCGCTATTCGTTCACGGGGAGTCGCTTCTCACTCATGGGTTGTAAGAAACAGTCCTCGGGAGGACGATCCTTAACCGTAGGCTCCCTATCGGCGTTTCCCATCCCGCCGTCATTGCTTCATAGTCATGGGTAGGCGTACAGCGACTCAAGGGCTACGCTGAGTCACCAGTTGCGGACCGGTCGAGACTTGCGTGAGAGGGGCCGGGGATGTCCGGCAGACAGCACCGAGAGACTGAGATCGCTCGGCGGATCAGGGCCAGGGGCCTCGCCGCGGGGCGCACCACGGCCCAGATAGCCGATGAGATCCATGAGGCGTGCACTGCGCAGTTCAGCACGACCCGCATCAAGGCGCATCGTCTGGCGTACGGCATTGCGCTCGCCGACGTGATCGAACAGGTGCGCGCCCTGTTCGAACGCGACAACAAGCCGATGCCCGGCATCGGCGAGACGCTGCTGTCGGCGTACGAGAGCGGCTTGAAACGCCCCGGCCCCGAATACCTGCACTATCTGTGCACCGTCTATCGCGTCGAGCCGCTCGCCCTCGGCTACGACGCGCCCTGCATCTGCGGCCACAGCCACCGCGCCCCGAGCGCCGGCATCGAGATCAAGGAGCGCTGCGGGCAGCAGGAGCGCGACCTGACGATCAAGCCGATGGACCCTGAGCCCGACGTGGAGGAGGACGAGAACATCCTCCGGCGCACCCTTTTAAACCTGCTCAACAACGACAGCAAGGGCGTGGAGCTCGACGGGCCGGTGCTGGGGGCGTGCGAGGGCATCCGGCGCAGGATGGACGAGACGCTGGTCTCGGCCACCGTCTCGGCCGCGATGCTCGACCAGTGGGAGGAGGCGACGGTCAGCTTCGGCCGCCAGTACACGACGACGGCGCCGCTGCGGCTGCTGTGCGACGTGCTGCTCGAGCTGAGCGCCGTGCGCACGGCGATGTCCCGCCGCCAGCCGATCGACCTGCAGGAGCGGCTGTGCAGGATGGCCGCCCAGCTCGCCGGCCTGAGCGGGATGATCCTCATCAACCTCGGCGATCACCGGCTGGCCCGCTCGTTCTTCCGCACCGGGCGCACCGCCGCCGACGAGACCGGCGACCGCGCGCTGCGGGCGTGGATCTGCGCTCGCGAGTCGCTCGTCCCCCTCTACTTCGGCGACGCCCGCGAGGCGCTCAACCTCGCGAAGAAGAGCCGCGACATGGCGGGCTCCATGCCGTGCCCCGCGCAGGCCATGGCGCCGGTCGTCGAGGCCAGGGCGCTGGCCGCGATGGCCGCGGGCGAGAACAAGAAGGAGATCGTCGATCAGGCCAAGCGCGCGCTGGCGCGGGCGCGCAACGCGTTCGCCCACATGAAGGCCGAAGACCGCGAGGACGTCGCCTTCGGCTACACCGAAAAGCAGCTCTACTTCTATCAGGGCGACGTGCTCACCAAGCTCGGCCAGACGATCGAGGCGGAGGTCGTGCTCGGCCAGGCGCTCACCAAGTACGAAGACCACATCCTCGACCAGACGCTGATCAGGCTCGACCAGGCCCAGTGCAAGCTGATCGACGGCGAGCTGGGGGAGGCGGTGGCCATCGGCACCCGCGCGCTCAGCCTGGTCGGCGACGAATACTTCACCGACCTCATCGTCCGTCCTGCGCTCGCGCTCGGAGAGGCGCTCAAGGCGGCCGGCGCGCCAGGGGTGGACGAGTACTTCGCGCAGCTTCGACGACCCAGACAGCACCAGATGCAAGGGGGCGATAAATGAAGCTGAGGATCAGGCGCTATCGCTGGTCCGACCTCGACACCCTGCTCGCGCTGCACCGGATCTGCCTCGCCGAGGTGGGCCTGGTGCCGGGAGACGGCGTCTACTACGAAGACGACTTCCCCCGCATCCAGGAGGTCTATCTCGCCTGCGGCGGCGACTTCCTGGTGGGCGAGGTGGGCTCGCGGGTCGTGGCGATGGGCGGTCTGAAACCCATCGACACCTCCACGGCCGAGGTCTGCCGGCTGCGCGTGCATCCCGAATATCAACGGCGCGGTTACGGCGCGGCCATGCTCGCCGCGATCGAGCGGCGCGCCGTCGAGCTCGGCTTCCAGCGGGTGCGCGGTGACACCACGCTGAATCAGGAGGCCGCGCTGGCGCTCTATCAGCGCCGGGGCTGGCGCGAGCTCTCCCGCGAGCGGGTCGGTGAACACACCGTGATCTACGGAGAGAAACGGCTCGTCCCGCGTACCGTAATGGAAAGCTGAACAGCCCCGCTCACATACGACCCCAAACACCCCCTCCTGGGGTCGCCACCTCTGCTTTTCCCGGTGACCATTTCCGGGTCTCCCGGCGTGACATGCCCGCCGGTTCCTTTTAAGGCCGTTCCGCGGCCCCGCCCGACCGGGCCCGATATCTGAGCGGAACGTGTCCGAGACGCCCCCTTCAGCCCTCACGGATGAGGTTGTACGAACCCGCGGGTGAGGCTCTTACCACCGAGGTGTAAGCAACCCTCACCGGCTGCGCCCTGTACATCTGACGTCGCGATTAGTAGTGCCATGCTTTTGCCATGGCAGTCTTGCCCGCTCCCCGCCCCCTACTGGGAGCCGCGCTTCTCTTGTTCGTCAGCGCCGCCTGGGGGTCGGCGTTCCCGCTGATGAAAGATCTCATCCCCCGTTTACCGGTGGAGGATCTGCTCGCCGAGCGGTATCTCATCGCGGGTTTCACGCTGATCGTCATCAGGCCGCGCGGCCTTCGGGGGATGTCGCGCCGCTCCTGGTTTCACGGCGTGATCCTGGGGGTCTTGTTCGGGGTGGGGCAGACGGCGCAGGCCATGGCGCTCAACGACCTGCCGTCCGCGGTGTCGGGGTTCGCCGTGGGGTGCAGCGTGGTCATCACGCCGCTGCTGTCGCTGGTGCTCTTCCGCCAGCGGGTGCCGCGGCGCATCTGGGCGGGGGTGGCGCTCGCACTGGCCGGCATGGGGGTGTTCACGCTCGTACGCGGCATGGACGCCGACGACATGTCCGTGTCCGCGCTGGGGGTCACGCTCCTCGCCGCCGCTCTCTACTCGGGTCACACGCTCTTTCTCGCCCATCTGTCCAAGCGGCCGTCCGGCTTTCCCGCGTACGGTCTGACCACCGTCCAGCTGCTCACCATCGGGGTGCTGACCGGTGGTTTCGCCGTACGCGACGGGGTCAGCCTGCCGGGCGGCCTGACCGACTGGCTGATCCTCGCCCACCTGTCGGTGGTGTCGTGCGCGCTGGGCTTTCTCGCCCGCTCGTACGGGCAGGCCCACGTGCCCGCGATGCCGAGCCAGATTCTCATGTCCACGCAGCCCGTCTGGGTGGCCGCGATCGCGGTCATCTGGTTCGACGAGCCGATGGGCTGGGGGATGGTGCTCGGCGGCGTGCTGATGGGCGGGGCGACGCTGCTCGCGCTGCCCAGGCCCGCAGGGTCGCCGCCGCCGGAGGAGCGGCGCCGCCGCCACCTGCTCTCGGTCGCCCGCAGGGCCGCTCACGTGCTGGCCGAGCACCGCGTCAAGCGCGAGGACCGGCTGCGGCTCAAGAGCGGGCCGGTGCCGTACATCAACAGCGGCGCCTGCACGGACGTCGCGTCGTGCCCCTGGCGGACCCGCTCGCTCAAGGGCGGCGCGGAGCCCAGCCTGGAGCGCCTGCTCGACCGGGCCACCCGCATCGTGCGGGCCAAGAGCTCGCCGGGGCCGGGATGCTGCCAATCGATCACGCTGCTGGGACGGTGCCTGTGCGATCTCATGGAGGATTCCGAGCGGTCTCATACCACACGATTGCAGCGCTGGTTTCGCTCCTAATGGGTTACATATACCATTCGAAAGGCAAGTGCATTTTATCCATTAGCCTCCCACTTAATTCGGATAAATCTTGCTATTCGGTGGGGTGTCCCAATAATGGGTGATTAACCCCGAGTGGAGAGGCACGCCATGAAGCGCATCGTCGTCCGCAAGCCTGGTACCGCGAGGCTCGCAGGGACCTCCAGCGTCATTCACAAGGGGTGACTGAGGAGAGGTCCCACCTCAAGGTCGAGGGCGGACCACCCGCCCAGAACGGGGCCGCGCGGCTGCTGATGCCGATGATCGACGCGCATCGCAGGCCGCGCGGCCCCTACACCTTGGCCGCCGCCCTCCTCGGCCACCTGGTGCCGGCGGCACTGCGGGACGCTCCAGAACTGGTGGCCGCGCACGACATCGAGATCCTGGCCGCCGCGCCCGAGCTGGCCGGCGACGTGCCCGTGCGGCGCGGCACGATCGACGCCGGGCTCTCCGACGAGGAACGCATCCTCGTGCCCGCACCCCGCCGCACGCTGCGGCTGGCCAACGGGATCGCCGAGTTCGTCCGCGACGCCGTGCCGCCCGGGTCGGCCATCGCCGTGTGCAACGCGGCCGCCGCCGACCCCACCGACGCCGAGCTGCTCGACGTGCTGATGCGGCGCGTACCGCCCGGCATCCTGGCGATCACCGTCTACTCCGGCGGCCCCGAACCCCCGCCGGGGCCCAGCGACCCCGAGGAGCTGTGGCCGCTCGTCGATCGCTGCATGCGCGAAGGGTTCCTGCACGCGGCCATCGAGCTGGGCCGGCTGGGCATGGCGCGCACGGAGGCGGGCGGATCCCGCTGGTGGGACTTCGCCCAGCGCACCGCCACCGCGCTCGGCGGGCTCGGGCGCACCGACGAGGCCCGCGCGCTCTGGGACCGCGTACGCGTGGCCGGCCAGGACCCCGCCATGCACGCCGCGGCCGCGTACGGCACCGCCATGCTCGACGCCCGCCACCCCGACCCCGCCCGGCGCGACCTCACCCGCGCCCGCGCCTGGATCAACCTCGCCATCGCCATCTCCGGCCTGCTGCCCGACCCCGCAGAGCGCGCCTTCAAGCTCGGCTTCGACCGCAACGGCCTGGCGCTCGTCGAGCTGCGCGAAGGCCGGATCGACGCCGCGCTGTCCCTCGTCGAATCCGCCATCGAGCTGGCCCGCGAGCTCGGCGCCCGGCACCCCGTACACCGGATGGTGCTGCTGGCCAACCGCGCCCAGTTACTGGCCGCTCAGGGGCGCCACAAGGAGGCCCTGGAGGACTACGCGGCCGCGATCGCTCTCGACGCCGGCTTCCCCGACTACTACCTGGAACGCGGCAACCTGCTCTTCCGGCTCGGGCGGCACGAGGAGGCGCTGGCCGACTTCGAACAGGCCATCGCCGCCGGGCCGCCGCTGCCCGAGGCGTACTACAACCGGGCGGAGCTGCGTACCGTGCGGGGCGACATCGACGGAGCCCTCGCCGACCTGACCCGCGTGATCGAGCTCGACCCCGGCTACCTGGACGCCTACATCAACCGCGCCGGGCTGCTCGCCGCGCTCGACCGCGACGACGCGGCCAGGGCGGACGTCGAAGCCGGGCTCGCCCTCGCACCCGGCAACCCGCACCTGCTCACCGTGCTCGGCCAGCTGGAGACCGCCGCCGGCCGCTTCCCCGAGGCCGCCGCCGTCCTCGGCCTCGCCGTGGAACACGCCCCCGACCTGGCCGCGGCCTGGGGCAACCGTGGCATCCTGCGCTACGCGACCGGCGACCTGGAAGGCGCCCTCGCCGACCTCACCCAGGCCATCACCCTCGACCCTCAGCCCGACCTGTACACCGACCGCGCCATCGTCTTACGCGCCATGGGCCGCCACCCCGAGGCCGCCGCCGACGACCACCGCGCCGCCGCACTGTGACGCCGTCCACGCGTTGACTCGCCGGCAAGGCACGGACCGGAGGCCGCGCCGTGCGCCCACCGCGCTTGCCTGCCCGACATCGCCTCGCGCCGCCCGCCCTCGCCGCGCCTGGGCGACGTCGTCTCGCGCCTGCGGTCGCCTTTCCGCCCTTGTCCGCGAGACCGTTGGCGCGATCCTGTCCGCGCCCGGCGGGGCGGCCCTGCACGGCACCGAGCCCATCGCATCCGTGGGGCGCAGGCGGGGAGGGCCGTCGCCGATTCACCCGTTCTCATGTCCCGCCCCGCTCGGCGTGGGCAGGGCGGCGCGTTCTGCGTGGTGGGAGCATGTAGGGCATGGGGCGGCGAATCGGGCGGGGTGCCGCGGTGTGCGGGGCGCTCGGCGCGTGGTGGTGGGCGAGCGTGCGGCTGGCCTGGGCGGGCGTCGGGTGCGGGGACTGGGGGTGCCTGGTTCCGGCCATCGGCGTGGTCGCCGCCATCAGCCTGGCGCTGCTGGCCGTCGCGGCGTACGCGCTGGACGGGGCGGACGTGCGCCCCGGACGGCGGGTGGCGCTGGTCGCGGCGGGGATGTACGTGGTGTTCAGGCTCGCGGCGGAGCCTTTGCCGTCGTGGACGTCCACGCTCGCGCACCTGGCGGCCACCGGTGCGATGTTCGCCGGGGCGGGTGCGCTGGCGGCGTACGTGACGGAGCCCCGGACGTCGCGTGGAGGGCGGATCGCCGCGATCGCGGGAGTCATCGCGCTGCTTCCCGCCGCTCTGGCGATCACCCTCACCCTGTACGACCTGTGACGAACCCTCTTATCCGTGTACGGCCGACGGCCCGGATGGCGCGGGGCGGGCGGCCGGTGGGTCTACGGTTGGGGCGTGAGCTTCAACGAGTTGCTCGACGACCTCGACCAGAGCGCCGGAGCCCAGGCGGCGGGCATCAGGCGCGGCTACGGCGGGCCGCCCGCCCGTACGGTCGAGGTCAGCTCGGGCTTGACCAGGCTGCGCTGCGCCTCCCTGCTCAAGCCCCTGTACGCGTGGGTGGCGGCCGGCCGCATCGCCGACGCCGAGCGGTGGCGCCGGCACGCCGAGCCCGCGGTGGTCGTCTCGTCCAACGCCGACACGCTCGCCCTGTGGCTGTCGGTCGGGCCCCGCGTCATCCTCGACGACCTGTACGAGCGCACCGGCGTGCGCTGGAGGCCGCCCAACGGCGACCCGTCGCGGTTCGGCTCGGTCGAGGTCGCGGCCGGCGAGGTGGCCGCCGCGTACGCGGTGCTCGCCCAGGCCGCCGCGACCGGCGACCCGGTGGCGGCCGCGGTGCTGGGCTGGATGACGGAGGTGCCGGAGTCGCAGACGTTCGGGGCGCGCCAGGCGGTGGGCAGTGCGGATGCCGCGGTCAAGTGCGGCTGGTATGGCGGCCCCGACGAGACGTGCCTGCGTACGCACGCGGTGGCGGTCGTGCCGCAAGGAGGCACGAGGGTGAGCGTGGTCGTGGCCATGACCGCGCTGCCCTACACCGACCCGTACGAGCGCGAGGTCTACCGCGAGCGGGTCAACACCGGCATGTCCGTGGAGGACCGGCACGAGAAGCTGGCGGGCGAGCTGCTGCGCGGCCTCATGACGCGGACGATGACCGAACTGGGCCACACCGAGCGCTGAGCGTCGAGCCGCGGCCGCCCCGAGCGCCCAGCCCGGAGCCGGGTCAGGCCGGAGCCGGGTCAGGCCGGACGCTGAGCGGTGAGTCAGGTTGCGTTGAGCGTGGGGTCAGGTCGAGCGCTGAGCGCGGGGTCAGGTCGGGCGCTGATCGGGGAGCCAGGTCGACGTTGAGCGTGAGGTCAGGCCGGGCGCTGAGCCCGCTTCAATGCCTCGATGATCTGCGCGAGCTCCGGCGGGTCGACGCCCTCCGGCAGCTCCTCGGCCCACACATGGCCGCGGAAACCGGCGACCTCCTCGTCGGTCAGCGCACTGGGCACCACGGCGGGCCTGGCCTCGTCGAAGCGGGCGAGGTAGAACGGCTCGCGCCGCACGTACCGTACGCCGAGCCAGGTGAAGTCGCGATCGATCTCCACCATGTGCTCCGACACCGCCGCGCCGGGCAGCCCGGTCTCCTCGGTCAGCTCACGCTTGGCGGCCTCCAGCGGGCTCTCGCCGGGTTCGAGCCGGCCGCCGGGCGGCTCGAAGATGTCGATGCCGGCGATCCAGTCGTACCAGTGCATCAGCAGCACCCGGCCGTCGCGGTCGAGGCAGACGACGCGGGCGGCGGGGGTGTCCTGGACCTCGGTCATGCGTCCTCGGCGATCACGAGCGCGAGCAGCCCGGGGAAGCGCTCGTCGAACTCGGCGCGGCGCAGCCGGTTGAGGCGGCGCGCGCCCTCGTCGCGCTGCTCCAGCAGCCCGACGTTGCGCAGGACCGAGAAGTGGTGGCTGAGCGTGGACTTGGCGACGGGCAGGTGGTTGAACGTGCCGCAGGCCCGCTCCCAGTCGGGCACCTCGGCCAGCTCGCGCACGATGCGGCGGCGGATCGGGTCGGCGAGCGCCTCGAGGGCGGCCTGGAGCGTGACCTCGGCGGGCGCGGTGTGGGTGAGCCCGCGGGCCCTGCTCGACGTGGTACGCACGTTCTGTTCCATCTCAGTCGAACATCCTACCTGCGGGTTCACCGCTTCATGGCCCCGTCGGCGATCGCGTCGGCCGCCTCGCCGATGGCCACGCCCACGATCTCCAGCCGCCGCACCAGCTCCCGTTCCTTCATGGCCTCGGCGGACAGCTCGCCGGAGAAGATGCGGGAGATCTCGTACTGGTACATGCGCCGGATGGCGCCGCCCGCCTTCTTCGCCTCCAGCGCGTCCTGGGCGACCACCGAGGGCCGCGAGGTGAGGTTGCGCACGGCGTTCTCCAGGGCGTCGATGCCGACGATGACCTGGTCGAGCAGCGGCGTGAAGCGGATCTGGTCGGGCACCCGGTACAGGTGGGACTCGCGGACGAAGTCGCGCAGCGAGTCGAGCACGTCGTCGATCGAGCGCGAGAGCCGGAACAGGTCCTCGCGGTCGATGGGGGTGACGAGGGCGGTCTTGAGCTCGTCGATGAGGCGGGCCCGCTCCTCGTCGCCGAGGTGCTCGATCGAGCGCATCTGCTCGTGCGCGCCCGTTCTGCCGACCTCTCCGCCGATCATGGCCATGGCCAGCCACGCGCCCTCTTTCGTGGCCTCGAGCTGGCCGAGCAGCGCCTCGGACAGCGCGCTGTCCATGCGCCCTGTCATGAGGTCCCGGATCCGCCTCAGTCGTTTCACGTACGCACCCCCACTAACGAGATCGTCACGACAGCCTCACGCCCGCGAATCCCTTCACCAGTAGTGCGAGGCCCCATCCCAGGAGCCCGCTGGCCGGCAACGTCAGCAGCCAGGCCGCCGCGATCTTGCTCGCGGCGTACCAGCGGACCCGCCCGCCGCCTTGCGCGACGCCCGCGCCGATGAGCGCACCGGCGATGGCCTGGGTCATGCTCACCGGCATGCCGGCCGCCGCGGACGCGATCACGGCCGTGCCGGCCGACAGCTCGGCGGCGACGCCGTGCGGGGGCCGCGAGACGATGATCTCGCGGCTGAGCGTGCGGCCGCCCCTGGGCAGCCCGTACATGGTGCCGATGCCGAACAGCAGCGCGACCAGCACCGTGTACTGGACGGGCGCCCCCGTGAACCCGGCCGCGACCATGAACACGGCCAGCATCTTCTGGGCGTCGTTGGCCGCGTACGCCAGCGTCTGCAGCAGGAACCCGGCCCAGTGCCAGCGCCACAGGCCCCTGGCGGTGGTGGCGGCGACCAGCACCCGGATGAGCACCCACGCCAGCAGCCCGCCGACGAAGGGCGCCGCGATGCCGAACGCCAGCACCAGCGCGACCGACCCGCCGGAGACCGGCAGGCCCCAGCCGAGCCCGGCCCCGGTGAGCCCGCCGACCACGGCCAGCGTCAGGCTGGTCGGGCGGCCTTTCGCGCTGAGCACGGTCACCACGATCAGCGCGGCCACGACCGCGATCGTCATCGCGGCGCGCCCGCCGGGGTCGTCGAAGGAGGCCAGCCGGTTGACGAACGTCAGCGCCACCTGGTGGGTGAGCAGCGGCACGGTGGCCACCGCGACGACGAGCACGGCGACCCCGGTCACCGGCCGCACGGTGGGCAGCTTGAGCCCCGTCGCGACCAGCGCACCGCCGTCGTTGACCCCTGAAATCACGGCGAACAGACAGGCCACCACGATCAGTACGACGGCGTCCAAGGAAACGTGCTCCATCTCCGCCCCGCCGGCCTGCGACGAGGCAATTCACGCCACCTACGGTATCGGTCCAGGTTTCAACCGACTTAACTACCCTGGAACAGAACCAACAGCATCACTGCCTCGGGACTTCCCGGGTACCCTCGACGGTGACCGCCCAGCCCGGAAGTCTGACGCTCGGGGGCGGCCCATTGTTCGAAGTCCGCGAGAGTGAAGGCATGACCAGCCCCGCCGAATACATCCTGACGCTGTCCTGTCCCGACCGGCCCGGCGTCGTGGCCGCCGTCTCCGGCCTGCTCGCCGGACACGGTTGCAACATCATCGAGAGCCAGCAGTTCGGCGACAGGGTGGGGCAGCGCTTCTTCATGCGCGTGCAGTTCTCGGCGCCGCTGGGCGAGGACGAGCTCAACGCCGCTTTCGCCGCGCTCGCGCCCGACTTCGCGATGGAGTTCACGGTCCGCGACGTGGCCAGGAGGCCGCGCGTGATGATCATGGTGAGCAAGTTCGGCCACTGCCTCAACGACCTGCTCTACCGGGTACGGTCCGGGACGCTCGGCATCGAGATCGTCGCCGTCGTCTCCAACCACCCTGACCTGCGGCCGCTCACCCAGTCGTACGGCATCGACTACCACCACCTGCCGGTCACCCCCGAGACCAAGCCCAAGCAGGAGGCCGAGGTGATGGCGCTGGTCGAGCACTACCAGGTCGATCTGGTGGTGCTGGCCCGCTACATGCAGGTGCTGTCGGAGGAGCTCTGCGAGAAGCTGGCGGGGCGGGCCATCAACATCCACCACTCGTTCCTGCCGTCGTTCAAGGGTGCCAAGCCCTACCACCAGGCCCACAACCGCGGCGTCAAGCTCATCGGCGCGACCGCCCACTACGTGACCGCCGACCTCGACGAGGGCCCGATCATCGAGCAGGAGGTGGTCAGGGTCAACCACAGCCACTCGCCCGAGGACCTGGTGGCGATGGGGCGCGACGTCGAGTGCCTGACGCTGGCCAGGGCGGTCAAGTGGCACGCCGAGCAGCGGGTGCTGCTCGACGGCCACAAGACGATCGTCTTCCCGCGCTAGGACCGGTACGTCCTGGAGCCCGGCCCTTGAGCTCGGTTCTATAGCCCGGTGTGCCGGGCGAGGAAGGTCAGCGTGTCGGCCCACAGGTCCGCCGACCTGCTGACCGCGCGGGCACCGTGACCCACCTCGGCCTCGTTGCGCAGCAGCACCGGCTTCCCCGAGGCGGAGGCGTGCTGCAGCGCCGCGCACATCTTCCAGGCGTGCAGCGGGTGAACCCGCGTGTCGGACTGGAAGACCGTGAACAGCGTCGCCGGATAGTCCACTCCCTCCTTGACGTGGTGGTAGGGGGAGTAACCCAGCAGCCACTGGAACTGCTCGGGGTCGTCGGCGGAGCCGTACTCGACGTTCCAGGTGGCGCCGAGTCCGAACTTCTCGTACCTGATCATGTCGAGCAGCGGCGCCGAGCAGACCACGGCCGCATACAGCTCGGGACGCTGCGTCAGCGCCGCGCCCACCAGCAGGCCGCCGTTGGAGCCGCCGGAGATGCCGAGCTGCTCCCGCGTGGTGACGCCGGTGGCGATGAGGTGCTCGGCGGCGGCGTGGAAGTCGTCGAACACGTTCTGCTTGTCGGCCAGCATGCCCGCGCGGTGCCACTCCTCGCCCTCCTCGCCGCCGCCGCGCAGGTTGGCGATGGCGTAGACGCCGCCGGCCTCCACCCAGGCCAGGATCGAGGCGGAGTAGCCGGGGGTCATGGACAGGCCGAAGCCGCCGTAGCCGTACAGGATGGTGGGCCGCGGGCCGGACGCCTCACCCGCCGGCGAGATGATCAGCATGCGGACGTCGGTGCCGTCCTTCGAGCGGTAGACCACCTGCTCGGTACGGACCGGCGGCACCTCCACCACGCCCGGCGAGGCCGCCCACAGCGTGGTCTCGCCCGTCCGCGCGTCGTAGCGCTGCACGGTGGGCGGGGTGGTGTTGTCGGTGTAGCCGAACCACGCCTCGTAGCCGCCCTCGGGACGCTCGGCGATGCCGCCGATCGTGCCGAGCCCCGGTGTCGGCACCTCGCCGATGCGCTCGCCGGTCGCCAGGTCGTGCACGGTGATCTCGCTGATGGCGTGGCGGGTCCAGCCCACCAGCATGACCGGGCGCTCCAGGTCGTCGAGGATCGCGAAGTCGGACAGCACCGCCTCGGGGTCCTCGGGGATCAGGTCGCGCCAGCTCTCGAAGCCCGGCTCGGACGGGTCGGTGACGCACACCCGGCCCCGCCGCGCGTCGCGGTCGGTGTGGATGTACAGCTTGCCGTCGCGGCCGAACACCAGCCCGGTCTGCGCGTCCACGCCCTCCTGCACGACCCGCAGCTCGGGCCGGTCGATCGGCGAGGCCGTCAGGTCGGCGACCCACAGGTCGTTGCGCGGCGCGGTGCCCTCATGGGCCGAGATCTGCAGCCAGCGACCGTCGCGGGAGACCGAGACGCCGTAGTAGTTGGTCATCTTCAGGCCCTGCCCGAAGATCATCACGTCGTCCTCGGCGGAGGTGCCGACGCGGTGCAGGTAGACACGGCGGTGGAACTGCCGCTCGTCCTCGGGCACCTCGTGCGCCGGCAGCCGGCGCACGTAGTAGAACGCCTCGCCGCCCGGCAGCCAGGCCACGGGGGAGTAGCGGCAGCGGTCGATCGGCCCCTCCACACGCTCGCCCGTGGCGACGTCCATGACGTACAGGACCGACTCCTCGTTGCCGCCCACCGAGAGCTGGTAGGCGAGCAGCCGCCCCTCCTTGTCGGGCTGCACCGCGTCGAGCGTGGTCAGCCCCGACGGGTCGATCGCCGTCGGGTCGATCAGGGCGCGCTCGGTGCCGTCCGGCTCGACCACGTAGTAGACGGCGTGCTCCTTGTCGGGCGTACGCCGGGAGAAGAAGTAGCGATCGCCGCGCCAGGCCGGCACCCCCACAGAGCCGGACTTGAGCAGCTCGGCGATGCGGTCCTTGAACCGCTGCTCACCTCGCTCCTGGGCGTACAGCTCGGCCTGCGCGTTCAGCCACCCCTTGGTCTCGGGGCTGTCCGGGTCCTCGAGCCAGCGGTACGGGTCGGGGACGGGGGTTCCGTGCAGGATGTCGACGGTGTCTTCGCGGCGTGCGCTCGGGTACGGCTCTCGCGTCATGGACCGAACCCTACTGCCAACGGGCATGCGTAAAGTGCTGGTCGAGCGGGCATAAAACGTATCGTGCGTCCCACTGGTCATTCCAGGGTGAGATTTTTTGGGGTGGCGGGGACCGCGGTGCAAACGCCAAACTGGGTGACAGGACGGTGCCGTGGTGACCACCCGTCGGGCCGTCCGGCGGAGGTCCATTGTGACGGAAGCACGAGTGCCCCAGGAGGGGTCGATAGACGGGACATGCCGCGGCATGTCCCCTTTGATACGCGCGCAGTACGGAGAGGCCCGATAATGCGCCAGGTCCTGCTGCTCAACGCCACCTACGAGCCCTTGACCACCTTGTCGCTGCACCGGGCGATCGTCCTGGTGCTGCGGGACAAGGCCGAGGTCGTCCACCGCGACGGCCGCGGCGCGGTGCTGCGCTCCGCGAGCCGCACGCTCGACGTGCCCTCGGTGATCAGGCTCCGCAGATATGTCCGTATCCCCTACCGTTCCCGCATTCCGCTGACCAGGGCCGCCCTCATGCGGCGCGACGACTACCGCTGCGCCTACTGCGGGCAGAAGGCCGAGACGATAGACCACGTGATCCCCCGGTCGCGAGGCGGCACCCACACGTGGGAGAACTGCGTCGCCTCGTGCACCACGTGCAACCACAGGAAGGCCGACAAGTACCTCGAGGAGCTGGGGTGGACGCTGCGCGTGCGCCCCGCGGTGCCGAGGGGCGCCCACTGGCGGCTCATCGGCGCCTCCCTCGTCGGCGACCCGCAATGGGCGCCTTACTTGGAAGCCGCCGCATAAGTCCGGCATAACACCACATTGAGGGTGGAGGCCGCGCCTGACAGCATGGTCAGGCATGTGGACCTTCACCTCGGACGTCGAGGAGTACGCCGCGGTCGCCGAGCCCTTCCTGCTCGGCGACCCGGTCCGCAATACCGTCGCGCTCACGGTGCTGGCCGCTCTGCGCGCGGGCATGCCCGCCAAGGGCGCCCGTTTCGGCTGGTGGACGGTCGACGGCGAGGTGCGCGGCGCGGTCTTCCACACGCCGCCGCATCCCGCCGGGCTCTTCGCGGTGCCCGTGGAGGCGGTCGCCCCGCTGGTGGCCGGGTTCGGCGGCGATCTGCCCGTGGCCGTCGGCCCGCTGGACGTGACCGCCGAGGTCGCCCGGCTGCTCGGCGCGCCCAAGCGGGTGCTCTCCGAGCGGCTCTACCGCCTCGGCACGCTCGCCGTGCCCGACGTCGCGGGCCGGGGCCGTCCCTGCGTGCCCGGCGACTTCCCGCTGCTGGTGAGCTGGTATCACGCCTTCGGCGAAGAGGTCGGCATGGGCGAGGGGGACGAGGTCGAGCGGGTCGCCAGGCGGCTGGCCGGCAGGGAGCTGTTCGTGTGGGAGGCCGACGGCGTTCCCGTCGCCATGGCCGCGCTCTCGCCTGCCTGTGGCGGGGTGTGCCGCATCGGGCCCGTCTACACGCCGCCGTCACGCCGCAGACGCGGTTACGGGGCCGCCGTCACGGCGTACGCCAGCCGTACGGGGAGGGACGAGCGCGGGGCCGAGGTCGTGCTCTTCGCCGACCTGGACAACCCCACCAGCAACGCCATCTACCAGGCCATCGGCTACGAACCGGTCGGCGACTACGCCCATGTCATGTACGCCTGACGCGGTTACCATGGCTGCATGCCGCGTTACGACTTCAGATGCCGCGCCTGCGGCTCCACCTTCGAGGTGTCCCGTCCGATGTCGGCCTCCGACGACCCGGCCGTCTGCCCCGAGGGCCACGACGACACGGTGAAGCTGCTGTCCACGGTCGCGATGACCGGCAGCGCCGCCGCGCCCCGAGCGGGCGGCGGCTGCTGCGGGGGCGGGTGCTGCGCCTCCTAGCCGGTCTCTCGGCCGGTTGTCACTGTGGTCCTCCGGCCGGTCGCCGCTCCGGTCCTCCGGCCGGTCACCGTTCCGGCCTCGCGGCCGGTCATCGCTGTGGTCCTGCGGCCGTGCTCCGGTCGCCGCCGGCCAGCCCGTGGCGGCGGCGACCGCCATCCTCGCCATCCGCTCGACCGTCGCGACGCCCGCCTCCATGGTGGGGCTGCGCTCCGACAGCACGGCGATGACGAGGTCGTGGCCGGCGACGATGAGCCGGCCCACGCTGTTGACCGTCCACAGCCCGCCGTGCTGCTCGGCGGGCAGCCAGCCGTTCTTGAGCGCCGCCTCGCCGCCCGCGGCCGCCGCGCTGACGCCCCACGCCTGCGACGGCTCCACCGACGACATCAGCTCCAGCGCGTAGCGGCGCGCCCGGTCGGGCAGCGGCCCACCGGGTACGAGCAGCCGCTCCAGCACCTCCACCTGCTCCGACGCCCGGCTGCGGGTGTAGCCCACCTCCGTGGCCGCGCCCGGTTCGATGTGTCTGACGCCCAGCCTGCGCAGCGTGCGGGCCAGGCCGTCCGCCCCGCCGACCGCCGCGTAGAGCTCGCGGGCGCAGTGGTTGTCGCTGTGCCGGATCATCTGCGAGACCAGGCGCCGCTCGGACGCGCTGAGCCGCCGGTCCCGCGCCCGCATCAGGAACGCCAGCAGCACGTCCACCTTGGCCACGCTGGCCAGCAGGAACGAGGCGCGCTCCCGAAAGGCGTAGCGGGCGCCCGTGGTGCGGTCGTGGACGGCCAGCGCCGCCCGGCCGGGACGCCCGCGCAGATAGCGCTCAAGCCGCCGGTCGAGGGCCCGCCACACGTCGGCGGGCGGCGCGCTCTCGGCCGGCGCCGGCGCGTGCTGGACGGGGAGGCTCGGGGGCGGCGCCGCCTCCTTGGTCCCGGCACTGCCGGGGAGGGCGAGCAGCAGGGCGGCGAACAGCGACAGCTCCCGTACGCGCATGTGCGGGAGCCTGCCAGCCGCCACTTCAACGGCCGGGACGTCGCAGGTCAAGCCCCGGCCAGATCTCGCGCCGCGCCCAGGGGCGACCGGGTGTTACGCGGCGTTGGACGCGCGCCGCTTGCGGCGCTGGAACGGCAGGAAGCGGTCGGCGAGGTGCGGCCTGGACGGCGTCAGCGTCGGCTCGACCGCGATGATCCGGTCGAACCTGAACGCCCTGATCGCCCGGCGCATCCGGCACACGCCGACGAGGTACCAGTATTCGCGGTGCACCAGGCACGTCACCGGCTCCACGTCACGGACGGTCACGTGACCGGAGGCGTCGCGGTAGTGCAGGCGGACGTTGAGCCGGCTGGTGATGGCGTCGGCCATGAGCCTGGCCCGCGCGGCGACGTCGGCGGGCAGCGGCTCGGTGAGGGTCGTGAGCGTGGTGGCGATGACGTCGTCGTCGAGGTCGAGGTGCTGGAAGGCGTGCTGCAGGCCACGCCGTGCGGTGACGGCCTGCGGCCCCGCCCCGAGGTGGGCGAGGGAGAGAGCGAGGGCGGCGATCTCGGCGGTCGTCAGCGGGCGGGAATCGTGCTTCACGACTGTCGTCATACCCCAACAATAGAGATGACCGCCGACAGTTTTCGAAAGTCTGTCCGGAAGGACAGTCCTCTCATCAGGCGCTGCAGGAAGGGTGCTCCACAGCCGGTCCGGCCGGAGGCGCGGCAGGTCGAGCGGGATGAGGCCCGCGCGGAAGGCCAGGACGAACGACGAACGGCTCCGAGCCGGACGCCACGACCGCGTTCATGGAAGAACCCCCGCCGGAGGGCGGCGGGGGTTCGTTCCGTCAGAGGTCAGCGGGAGAGCTGCGAGAGGTCGCGAGAGGCGCCCGTGGAGGCGGACGTCGTCATCGCCGCGTACGCCTGCAGCGCCGCGCTCACCGGCCGGTTGCGGTCGCGCGGACGGTAGCCGCCCAGGTCGGCCAGCAGCCGCTCGCGCCGCCGCGCCAGCTCGTCATCGGAGACCCGCAGCTCCAGGGTCCGGTTGGGGATGTCGATGTCGATGATGTCGCCGTCCTCGATCAGCGCGATCGCCCCGCCCTCGGCCGCCTCGGGGGAGGCGTGGCCGATGGACAGACCGGAGGTGCCGCCGGAGAAGCGCCCGTCGGTGATCAGCGCGCACGCCTTGCCCAGGCCCTTGCCCTTGAGGAAGGACGTCGGGTAGAGCATCTCCTGCATGCCGGGGCCGCCCTTGGGGCCTTCGTACCGGACGATGACCACGTCGCCGGCCTTGACCCGGCCGCCGAGGATGCCGTCGACGGCCTGCTCCTGCGACTCGAACACCACGGCGGGGCCGCTGAACTTCCAGATCGACTCGTCCACGCCGGCGGTCTTGACCACGGCGCCGTCGCGGGCGATGTTGCCGTACAGGACGGCCAGGCCGCCGTCTGCGGTGTAGGCGTGCTCGATGTCGCGGATGCAGCCGTTCTCGCGGTCGAGGTCGAGGGTGTCCCAGCGGTTGTCCTGGGAATACGCCTTGACCGTGCGGACGTTGCCGGGCGCCGCGTGCCACAGCTCGACGGCCTCGGGCTTGACCGACGGCGAGCGCACGTCCCAGGCGGCCAGCACGTCGCCGAGCGTGCCGCCGGCGACCGTGTTCACGTCGCGGTGGATCAGCCCGGCCCGGTCGAGCTCGCCCAGGATGGCGGGGATGCCGCCGGCGCGGTGAACGTCCTCGACGTGGTACTTCGCGGTGGCGGGGGCGACCTTGCACAGGCACGGCACCCGCAGCGAGAGCTCGTTGATCTCCTTGAGCCCGAAGTCGACCTGCGCCTCGCGGGCGGCGGCCAGCAGGTGCAGGATCGTGTTGGTCGAGCCGCCCATGGCGACGTCGAGTGCCATCGCGTTCTCGAACGCCTCGCGGGTGGCGATCGAGCGCGGCAGCACCGACTCGTCGCCGTCCTCGTAGTAGCGGCGGGTGATCTCGACGAGCTTCCTGCCGGCGTCCTCGAAGAGCTGCTTGCGGGCCTTGTGGGTGGCCAGCACGGTGCCGTTGCCGGGCAGCGCCAGGCCGATGGCCTCGGTCAGGCAGTTCATCGAGTTGGCGGTGAACATGCCGGAGCACGAGCCGCAGGTCGGGCAGGCGTTCTCCTCCATCTGCAGCAGCTCGGCGTCGGAGACGGAGTCGTCGGCGGAGGCGATCATGGGGTCGATCAGGTCGAGCTTCTTGCCGGGCGTCTTGCCGGCCTCCATGGGACCGCCCGACACGAAGATCGTCGGGATGTTCAGCCGGAACGCCGCGAGCAGCATGCCCGGCGTGATCTTGTCACAGTTGGAGACACAGATCAGCGCGTCGGCACAGTGGGCGTTGACCATGTATTCGACGGCGTCGGCGATCAGCTCGCGCGACGGCAGCGAGTAGAGCATGCCGCCGTGGCCCATGGCGATGCCGTCGTCGACCGCGATCGTGTTGAACTCGCGGGGGATCGCCCCGGCCTCCCTGATCGCCGCGGACACCACATCGCCCACCTCGCGCAGATGCACATGACCGGGGACGAACTGCGTGAAGCTATTGGCCACCGCGATGATGGGCTTGCCGAAATCGCTCCCGGCTACGCCGGTCGCCCGGAGCAGGGCCCGGGCACCGGCCATGTTCCTGCCATGGGTGACTGTACGTGACCTGAGGGCGGGCATTGGCGCTTCTCCCATCGCTTAGTGAGTCTTCACATGGTACGACCACCGCCCGGTAAATGAGACGACTGTCCAGACGGCGGACAGCCGTTATCCGATCGTGCCCTTCAAGATCGACGAGGCCATGACAAGCGGCCGCCCGCCTCGGAGAGCGAGGCGGGCGGCCGGTGACGTCAGCGGGGGATCGCGGGGATCCCGGCGGAGAGCAGGGGCTCGCCGAAGGGGCGTGGGGGGATCAGTCCTCGCCGTAACGCGGGGGCAGCACCTGCGCGGCGATCTCGTAGATGCGGTCGATCTCGGCGGCGGTCAGCGCCCGCTCGCGCTTGGTGATCCACTTGCGAGCCCGGTGGCCCTCGTAGACGTCCACGTCGCGAATGGTCATGATCTTCCATGGGACCGCGGGGCCGTAGATGGCCAGCGACGGCACGACCGAGATCTCGCGGCCGAACTTCTCGCTGATCAGCTTGCTGGCCTCGGACGCCTCCCACTTGGCCTCGGAGAGCCGGTCCTTCTTGTCGAACGGGCCGTGGAAGAGCTTCTTGCCCATCTGCACGCGTACGGGCAGACGGCGATCCCACTTCTCGGAGTCGACCGCGTAGACGCCCGTGGGACCCACCACCAGATGGTCGATCTGCGCCTCGCTGCCCGGAATCGCCCGGGCGTGCAGCGTGCGGTAGCCGCTGCGTTCGAGTCTGCGCAACTGCGCTTCGGTGCGGCGCTCGGCCACCGACGTGCGCCGCCACGCGGGCACGGACGAGTTGGACCGCGAACGGTAGATCGCCTCCGCGATGGCCGCGATCACACCGGCGGTCACTCCGATCCGCCAGTCGCGCACGAGGAAGCCCACCACGATCGCGACGGCCACGCCCAGCAGGACGCGGTTGCGCAGGCGGCGGACCCGTGGTTGCTGCAGCAGGCTGAGCACGGACGCGCGCTCGACCGGCGCGTACGTGGAAGTGGGCGCCGAAGGCTTCGCAGCGGCGGTCTGCTCGCTGCTTTCTGGCCGGTCGCTCACCCAGATGGGCGAGGTGTTGTGACCGTCTTCACGCTGGTTGTCGGAGTCCACGCAACTCACCGTAGCCCGGGGTTTCAATCGATTCCTAGTGTTGCCGCGTCCATAGTTTTATGGCCCGGCTCATCGTGTTCCACGCAGGTTTTCGGGGTATGTCTTCTGTTCTTCTCTAGAGATGCCCGAGGGGTCCGAACGTGCCTGAACTCCATGAGCTCTCCGCGCTCGATCAAGCCCGCTCCATCCGTTCGCGCGACATCTCACCCGTCGAGCTCACGCGCCACTACCTCGACCGGATCGAACGCATCGACCCGGGCATCGGAGCGTACGTGACCGTGACCGGCGAGCAGGCACTCGACCAGGCACGACGCATGGAACGCGAGCTGCCCGACGGACCGCTCGCCGGAGTGCCCGTCCCGGTGAAAGATCTTAACCTGGTGAAGGACGTTCCGATCGGTTTCGGCTCGGCCACGTACCGTGACTTCGTGGCGCCCGTGGACGACACCATCGTCGTACGCCTGCGCGAGGCCGGCACGATCATGCTCGGCAAGACCGCCACGCCCGAGTTCGGCCTGCCCTGCTACACCGAGACCGCGGTCGGACCGCCCGCCCGCTCCCCGTGGGACCCGCGCACGTCGGCGGGCGGATCCAGCGGGGGAGCCGCCGCGGCCGTGGCCGCCGGGCTCGCCCCCGCCGCCCAGGGCAGCGACGGCGCCGGCTCGATCCGCATCCCCGCCTCCGTCTGCGGCCTGTACGGCATCAAGCCCACGCGCGGCCGCATCAGCTTCGCCCCGATCATCCCCGACCTGGCCGGGCTGTCCACCAACGGCCCCATCGCGAGGACCGTCGCCGACGCCGCCGCCCTGCTCGACGTCATGGCGCACAACATGCCCGGCGACCTCTACCTGGCGCCGCCGCACGAGGGCACGTTCCTGGAGTGCGCCCGCCGCGAACCCGGACGGCTGCGCATCGCCCGCTACGCCGATCCCGTCGTGCCGGAGGCGGAGGTCCATCCTGAGGTGCTGCTCGCGTACGAGGAGGCCGCCAAGACCCTCGCCGACCTCGGCCACGACGTCGTCGAGATCCCCCGGCCCTTCGGCCCCGAGCTGGTGCCCGCGTTCGTCACCCTCTGGTACGCCTTCGCCTGCATGCACCCCGTACCCAAGGAGAACGAGCACCTGCTGCGGCCGCTCACCCGCTGGCTGCGCGAGCGCGGCGACGCCACCACCGCGCCCGACTTCCTCCAGGCGCAGGCACGGCTCCAGCTCGCCACCCGCGCCGCCCTGGAGATCACGAACGCCTACGACGCCGTCCTCACCCCGACCGTCACCCAGCCGCCGCGCCCCGTCGGCTGGTTCGAGGACGTGCACGATCCCGAGGAGACGTTCGAGCGGATGAAGCGCTTCGCCGCCTTCCCCGCCATCTACAACGTCACCGGCCAGCCCGCCGTGAACCTCCCGCTCCACTGGAGCGCCGACGGGCTGCCCATCGGCGTCATGCTGGCCGGCCGGATCGGCGGCGAGGGCCTGCTGATCTCCCTGTCGGCCCAGGTCGAGGCGGCCAAGGGCGGCTTCTGGGGCGACCGGCGGCCACCGATCTGGTGAGACACCCGCGCCGGGTCTGGCCGGACTCAACGGTGCGGTCTACGGTCATGGCATGAACAGCGCGGCAGAGATCCTGCTCGTCCTCATCGGGGGGTCCATGGGGCTGTTCGTTCTGATCAGCCTGCTCGTCCTGGTGCCCGGACGCGGCGGGCCCCGCCCCGACCGCTCCGGCCCCGTCTGGCTGGGCGGTCCCTCCAGGAGCGAACGCGGAGTGAGCACGTCCGGCGTGGTGCTGGCGGACCGGGTGCCGCAGTGGGCCGAGACGCCTGAGCACGACTGGCGCGCCCTCGCCGAGACCGCCGAACCGAGCGGCCGCGTCGGCGGCGCCTCAGCGGGCTGGTGAGGCGGCCGTGCGAGGACTGACCGCCGCGCAAGCCGGGTCGCGGGGAGGTGCCCGATGCGGGGACTGACCGCCGCGCAGGCCGACGACATCAGGCAGGCGCTGCACACCGCCGAGCGTCGCAGCGGCCTGCGCTTCGCCCTCTACCTGGGCGAACCCGCCGGCCCGCGCCGCCACTTCGCCGAACGCCTGCACGCCGCGCTCGGCCCCGAGGCCCCCGACGCCGTGGTCGTCTTCGTCGACCCGGCGGGGCGCGGCCTGGAGATCGTCACCGGCGAGAACGCCAGGCGGCGGCTCAGCGATGCCGCCTGCCGCCTCGTCGCGATGTCGATGGCCACCGCGTTCAGCGTGGGCGACATCGCCGGCGGCCTCCTGTACGGCGTCGCCGCCCTGGGCGAGCAGGCCACGGCCCGCCGCTGACCTCGGTCGCGTACCGCCGCGCCGGGAGCGGCAGGACGGCGGCGAGGAGGGGACGGCGGGGAGGGGACGGCGAGGAGGGGACTCAGAGACGTTCGAGGAGGGTGATGATGTGCTTGCTGACGCCCTCCAGCAGCCTCGACGGCTCAATGGGGGAGTCGGCGATCGCCGAGAACAGCGACGGCAGCCCCGGCAGCGGGAACCCGTCGTCCTTCAGCGCGGCCGCGCCCACGGCGTTCTTGTCCAGCGTGGCCCGGCTGCGCTCCCAGGCGTCCAGCACCTCCTCCGGCGACGGCACCCCGAACCCGTGGCCCACCGGCGCCGCGTGGCGCAGCCGTACGAGCGGGGTGTCGGCGAAGGCCAGCGCCGTACGGGCCCGCGTCTCCAGGCCGGCCCGCGCCTCGGGATCGATCCAATCCATGGCCGTGCAGGGGTTGCGGCAGGTGGCCACGCACACCGCCAGCGCCCCGGCCACCTGGCTGTGCTGCCGGTCGAAGTACGCCCGCCACCCCTCGGCGGGCTCCACCGACACGCGCAACGTACGGTTCGTGGCGGACTGCTCGGACTTGGTGTGATCGCACTCCCGATCCCCGATCACCCCGAACCTGCTCCCCACCGCGCTCAGCCCCTCCGGCCACTTCGCCGGGTCCCCGGCGTGGCCGAGCTGCGGCTCGAACGCCAGCAGCGGCAGGTACTCGCTGGCGATGTGCACGGCCGCGATCATCGGGCTGAGCTCGCGCCGGTCCCACCGGGCCGCGATGACCTCCAGCAGCAGTCCGTACGCGGGCCGCAGCGACTCCAGGGCACCGCGCGGCTGCTGGCGCGGGGTCTGCGGCATGTGGCATGCGCGGGCCTGCCGCCGCAGGTCGGCGGGCACCGCGCGGGCCTCGGCCGCGAAGTCCTCGGCGTCGAGCGAGAGCAGCCGCTGCCCGAACTCGCACACGTCCGCGATCTCCGCGGCGGATACGAGCGCGCCGAGATCGGCGAAGGCGTAGCGGCGGGCGAGGGCGATGAGCAGGTCACGAGTCGAGTCCACGCGACGACTTTCTCACGTTCGGCCGACGATTACGGAAATGAACCCCTTCTCGCCGCGACCCGAGCGTGGAACGCCCCGGCCGAGGCGCGCCGGAACCGAACGCGTGAGCCGCCGCAGCGGCGCCCGTCAGCACAAGCCGAACTGGCGCTACGGCCACCAGCGGGCGGAGGTCAGGGGCAAGGGGCGCGGATGCACTGGATCTTGCCGGGCGGCTTGCCGATCGACGGCTCCGCGGTGGGCTCCTCCGGCCCGGGCGTCAGCGTCGGCTGCTCGTCCGTCGGCTCGGGCTCTGGCTCGGGCTCGGAGGTCGTGGTGGGCGGCGACGTGGGCGTGCGGGTGGGGGTGGTGGGCTCCACACTGGGCTGCGGGGCGGTGGGCACGGGCGACTTGACGGACGCCGTCGGCTTGGGGGTGTGTGAGCGCTTGACCGGCTGCGTCGTAGGCCGCTTGGTGCCGGCCGTCGGCGTGGGCGGCTCGATGTCGACCGGCGTGCCGAGGAAGGTGGGCGGCGAGACGGTGGCCCCGCCGCTGGTCGGCTCGGCGGGACGCCACCACACCCACCCGGCCATGACGGCCGTCACGAGCACGGCGACGGCCATGGTGAGCCCGGCCCGCAGGGCCTTGCTGCGCCGCCGCGGCGCGGGCAGCTCGCGCGGCGCGCTGAGCGCCCTGCGCGCCGCCTCGGCCATCTGCGGCGCGGACTGCCAGCGCGCCTCGGGCGACTTCTCCAGCGCCCTGGCGACGACCTGCCGCGGCCCCGGCGGCACGCTGTCGGGCAGCCGGGGCACGGGCGAATTGAGGTGCTTGAAGATGATCTGTACGGGGGTGTCACCCTGGAACGGCAGCTGCCCGCTCAGGCACTCGTACGCCACCACGCCGAGCGCGTAGATGTCGACGGCCGGCGTGACGTCGCTGGCGGTGGCCATCTCGGGCGCGCAGTAGCCGGCCGAGCAGAGCATGGTGCCGGTCGCGGTGAGGTTGCCCGCCGAGGCCGAGTGGGCGATGCCGAAGTCGGTGAGCACCACGCCGCCGCCGGCCCTGACCATGAGGTTGGCCGGTTTGACGTCGCGGTGGACGATGCCCTGGGCGTGGGCGGCGGCCAGCGCGTCGGCGACCTCCGCGACCAGCCGCATGGTGGCCTCGACGCCGTGCGGTCCGCGCCGCAGCACGCGGTCGAGCGACTCGCCCTCGACGTAGGCCATCACCAGGAAGCTGACCCGCCGGCCCTCCACCTCGCAGACGCCGTAGTCGTAGACGTCGACGACGCCGGGGTGCCGCAGGGTGGCCATGGCCCTGGCTTCGTTCTGGAAGCGCTGGATGAAGGTCGGGTCCTCGCTGAGCGCCGGCATCAGCACCTTGACCGCGACCGTGCGGCCGAGCACGGTGTCGTCGGCACGCCAGACCTCGCCCATGCCGCCTCCGCCGAGGCGGTCGCCGAGCACGTAGCGGTCGTTGAGGGTGGTCCCCGGGCCTAGCACTGTTCGAGGCTAACACCGCTGCCGCGGCGACACCGTCAACTCCGTGTAGCCGGTAGGCCACCGAGACCTACCGGCTACACCGATGAGACCCGATTCAGGCCGAAGCGGCGTCCTTCTCCCGGTTGCGCAGGGCGCGGCCGACGCCGTCGGCGCCCTCCAGGACGAGCCGGCGCAGCGCCTGCGGCGGCTGGGCGTCGTCGAGGAAGCGCTGGGCGGCCTCCACCGTGGCCGGCTCGATGAGCAGCGCGGGGAAGCAGCCCGTGGCGAACGTCGACGCCTGGTCGAACGTCCACTCCTTGTAGATGCGCCCGACCTCGGCGAAGTACTTCTCCCGGTACGGCGCGAGCAGCTCCACGTGGTGCGGGTCCTGGAACCCGGCGATGGTGGCCCTGGCGATGTGGTTGGCCAGCTTGCCGCTCACGATGCGCTCCCACGCCGCCGCCTTGGCCTCGGCCGTCGGGATGGCGGCCCGGCACGTGGCGGCCGAGCGCTCGCCGGTGGCGGTGGGGTCGCGGCGCAGCTCGGCCTCGATGTCGTCCGCGCCGCGCCGCCCGCCGGAGACCAGCGCCTGCAGCAGCGTCCAGCGCAGGTCGGTGTCCACGGCCAGGCCCTCGGGCACCGAGGTGCCGTCGAGGATGTCCTGCAGCAGGTCGAGGTCGGCGGGCGAGGTGGCGACGGCGGCGAACGCCTGCACGAACGCGAGCTGGTGGTCGGAGCCCGGCTCTGCGGCGGCGATCAGCTTGCGCAGCTCGGTGGCCAGCAGCGCCAGGCCCTCCGCGCGCCAGGCCGGGTCGGCGTACTGCTGCACGGCCTGGCGGGCCTGGCGCAGCACCGCCTGCAGGACCGTGAGGTCGCTGACCGTGGCGACGCCGGAGACGACGAGCCTGACGTAGTCGCGGGTGGACATCTCGCCGTCGCGGGTCATGTCCCAGGCCGCCGACCAGCACAGCGCGCGCGGCAGCGACTCGGTGAACTTCGCGATGCCGCCGTCGACCAGCGTCCGCAGCGAGCGCTCGTCGAGGCGGATCTTGGCGTAGGTGAGGTCGTCGTCGTTGAGCAGCACCAGGTCGGGCTGCTCGGCCCCGACCAGCTCGGCCACCTTCGTACGGGCGCCGACGACGTCGAGCTCGACCCGCTTGGTCCTGGTCAGCTCGCCGTCGGCGAGCTTGTACAGGCCGATCGCGATGCGGTGCGAACGCAGCGTCGGGTAGTCGGCGGGGGCCTCCTGCAGCACCTCGAACGAGGTGAAGCGGCCGTCGGACACCTCGAACTCCGGCCGCAGCGTGTTGACCCAGGAGGTCTCCAGCCACTCCTTCGACCAGGAGGACAGGTCCCGGCCCGAGGTGCGCTCGAGGGCGTCGAGCAGGTCCTTCAGCTCGGTGTTGCCCCAGGCGTGCTGGGCGAAGTAGTCGCGTACGCCGGCCAGGAAGTTGTCCAGCCCCACGTACGCGACGAGCTGCTTGAGCACGGAGGCGCCCTTGGCGTACGTGATGCCGTCGAAGTTGACCTCGACCGCCTGCATGTCGGGGATGTCGGCGGAGATGGGGTGCGTCGAGGGGAGCTGATCCTGGCGGTAGGCCCAGGCCTTCTCCACGTTCGCGAACGTCGTCCACGCGCCGCCGCCCCACCGGGTGGCCTCGGCCTGGGCGAGCACCGACATGTAGGTGGCGAACGACTCGTTGAGCCACAGGTCGTCCCACCAGCGCATGGTGACGAGGTCGCCGAACCACATGTGGGCCATCTCGTGCAGGATCGTCTCGGCGCGCCGCTCGACCAGGGCGTCGGTGACACGGGAGCGGAAGACGTAGTCCTCCAGGAACGTCACGCAGCCCGCGTTCTCCATCGCGCCCGCGTTGAACTCGGGCACGAAGAGCTGGTCGTACTTGCCGAACGGGTAGCGCACGCCGAACACCCGGTGGAAGAAGTCGAAGCCCTGCCGGGTGACCTCGAGGATGTTGTCGGCGTCGAGGTGCTCGGCCAGCGAGGCGCGGCAGTAGACGCCGAGCGGGATGCCGTCGTGCTCGGAGGTCACCTTGTGGTACGGCCCGGCCACCAGCGCGGTGATGTAGGTGGAGATGGCCGGGGTGGGCGGGAACTCCCACCGCTTGGCCGCCTGCACCGTGCCGTGCTTGCCCTTGTGCTCGGGCAAGTCGGTCACCGTCTCGACGGCCGCGTTGGAGACGACCTCCCAGTCGGCGGGGGCCAGCACGGTGAGCTTGAACGCCGCCTTGAGATCGGGCTGGTCGAAGCACGCGTACATGCGGTGCGCGTCGGCCGTCTCGAACTGGCTGTGCAGGTAGACCTTCTGGTCAACCGGGTCGACGAAGCGGTGGAGTCCTTCGCCGGTGCGCATGTAGGTGCAGTCGGCGTCGATGACGAGCTCGTTGCTCTCGGCCAGCGACGGCAGCGGGAAGCGCCCGCGTTCGGCGTCGTAGGCCGACACGTCGAGGTCCTCGCCGTTGAGCGTGACCCGCCTGACGTTGGCGCCGTGCAGGTCGATGAAGGTGGACGACCCAGGAGCGGTGCTGGTGAAGCGGACCTTCGTGACGCTCTCGAAGCGCTCGTCTCCCTCGGTCAGGTCGAGTGCCACGTCGTACGACTCGACCGTCAGCAGCCGGGCGCGCTCGCGAGCCTCGTCCCGGGTCAGGTTGCCTGCCAACTTGTGCTCCTTTTCACCACTTCGTCGGGGTTGTCGGTATCCTGCCACGCCGGGAATAGGACCCGAACCACCTCAGGTTACGGGCTGACATGACAGAGAAGATTCCCGTGGACCTCTGGTTCGACCCCGCGTGTCCGTTCGCCTGGATCACATCGCGGTGGCTGCTCGAGGTCGAGAAGGTCCGGCCGATCGAGCCGCGCTGGCGGCAGATGTCGCTGTACTTCCTCAACGAGGAGAAGGACGTCCCCGCCGATTACCTTGAGCGCGCCGCGAAGGGCATGGGCTCCGTACGGGTCATCGCCGCGGCCGCCGCCAAGCACGGCGAGGAGTACATCGGGCGGCTCTACACCGCCATCGGCACCCGGCTGCACAACCAGGGCCTCGGCAAGGAGCCCGAGCGGCTGCGCGAGGTCATCGAAGACTCGCTCGACGAGGTCGGCCTCGACCGTTCGCTCGCCGACGAGATGCGCTCGGAGGAGTGGGACCCGGCCATCCGCGCCTCCCACGAGGAGGGCATCGGCCTGGTCGGCGAGGAGGTCGGCACCCCGATCATCCGCGTCGGCCAGAACGCGTTCTTCGGCCCGGTGATCACGAAGATCCTGCGCGGAGAGGACGCGGGCAAGCTCTGGGACGGCGTCCTCCAGGTCACCCAGTACGACGACTTCTTCGAACTGAAGCGCACCCGGACCAAGCGTCCGCAGTTCGACTGACACTCCGGGAGCAGAAAAGTCGGTCGCGGTGTAAAGGGGCTTATCCCTGATTATGGATGAGCCCTCGCGTCCAGGGCCCGGTCGCTGTCAGTATGGGGTCATGCGTCAGCTGTACATCGACGGCTCCTGGACCGCATCGGCTTCCGCCGAACCCATCGAGGTCGTGAACCCGGCCACGGAAGACGTCATCGACCATGTGCCCGCCGGCACCCCCGACGACGTCGAGTCGGCCGTGGCCGCGGCGCGGCGCGCCTTCCCGGCGTGGGCGCGCACGAGCCCCGCCGAGCGGGGCAGGCTGCTCGCCGAGGCGGCGGAGCTGCTGAGACAGCGATCGCATGACATGGCCAAGACGATCGCCACCGACATGGGTGCGCCGCTGGGGTTCGCGCTCAAGGTGCAGACGCTCATGCCCGCGACCGTCCTCGCCTCCTACGCCGAGCTGGCGGAAAGCCACCAGCGCGAGACGCGCACCGGCAACTCGCTGGTGGTCAAGGAGCCCGCCGGCGTCGTCGCGGCCATCACGCCGTGGAACTATCCGCTGCACCAGATCGTGTGCAAGGTCGCGCCCGCGCTGGCCGCCGGCTGCACGGTGGTGCTCAAGCCGAGCGAGGTGGCGCCGCTCGCCGCGTACGCGCTGACCGAGATCTTCGACGAGGTGGGACTGCCGCCCGGCGTGTTCAACCTCGTCAGCGGCCGCGGGCCCGTCGTCGGCGAGGCCATGGCCACCCACCCCGACGTCGACATGGTCTCCTTCACCGGCTCCACCGCCGCGGGCCGCAGGGTGGCCTCGCTGGCCGCCGAGACCGTCAAGCGGGTGGCGCTCGAGCTCGGCGGCAAGTCCGCCAACGTCATCCTGCCCGACGCCGACCTGCCGCTCGCGGTCAAGGTCGGCGTGGCCAACTGCTTCGTCAACGCCGGGCAGACCTGCTCGGCCTGGAGCCGCATGCTCGTCCAGCGCGACCAGTACGACGAGGCCGTGCGCCTGGCCGTCGAGTACGCCCGCGGCTACCGCGTCGGCGACCCCTTCGACGACTCCACCAAGATCGGCCCGCTGGTGTCGGCCGCCCAGCGCGACCGGGTCATCCGCTACATCATCCGGGGCGAGGAGGAGGGCGCCCGGCTGGTGGCCGGCGGCACCGAGCGGCCGCACGAGCGCGGCTACTACGTCGAGCCCACGGTCTTCGCGGGCGTGGAGCCGGGCATGACGATCGAGCAGGAGGAGATCTTCGGCCCGGTGCTGTCGCTGATCCCGTACCTCGACGAGGACGACGCCGTCAAGATCGCCAACGGCACCCGGTACGGCCTGGCCGGTGCCGTCTGGGCGGGCACCCAGGAGCGCGCGCTCGAGGTCGCCGGCCGCCTGCGCACCGGTCAGGTGTCGATCAACGGCGGCCGCTTCAACCCGATGGCCCCCTTCGGCGGCTACAAGCAGTCGGGGCTGGGCCGCGAGCTGGGCGAACAGGGCCTGGAAGAATTCTTCGAGATCAAGGCCCTGCACCTCTGACCGGCGTCCCGGCACCTCTGACCGGCGTCCCGCGCTGCCTCACGCGCCTCCACGCCGCGAAGCGGCCTTGCGCCTCTCGCAGCAGCGCTCCGCCTCAGAGCGGGGCTGCGTCTGCGAGTGGCGCTGCGCGTGAGTGGCTCTGCGCCTCTGGGCGGTGCTGCGCCTCCGCGCGGCGCTCCTCCTCTCACCGGCTCTGCGCCCTCATCACAGGGACCTTGCGCCCCTGCTGGTGTCGGCCCCGCCGGGTTGCCGGGCGGCCCGGCCGGTCGGCACGAGCGTTTCAGGCGCGCAGCCGCCCGTGCCGCCGCCGTGGGCTCAGACGAGCAGGCCGCCCGTGGCCAGGATGTTCTGGCCGGTCACCCAGCGCCCGTCGGGCCCGGCCAGGAACGCCACCACCGCCGCGATGTCGTCGGGCCTGCCGAGCCGCCCCAGCGCGGTCATGGCAGGCGTGCGCTCCAGCGCCTCGGGCGGGTTGGCCCCGCGCAGCATGTCGGTGTCGGTGGCGCCGGACGAGACCGCGTTGACCGTGATGCCGCGCCCGCCGAGCTCGCGCGCGGCCACCTTGGCGAACTGCTCGATCGCCGCCTTGCTGGCGCAGTAGAGGGCCAGGGTGGGCGCGGGCACCTGGGTGTTGAGCGAGGAGACGTTGATGATCCGCCCGTTGTCGCGCATCACCCGGCCCGCCCACTGGATGGCCAGGAAGACGGCCTTGGTGTTGACCGCGAACACCCGGTCGTAATCTTCGTTCGTGATCGCGTCGATGGGCTTTTGCGCCTCGGCGGTGGCGGCGTTGTTGACCAGGATGTCGAGGCCGGGCAGCCGCGCCTCCGCCTCGGCGAACAGCCGCCGCAGGTCCTCCTCGTCGCCCACATCGGCGCGTACGGCGTGTGCGCCCGTTTCCTTGGCGACCTGCTCGGCCGCCTCGTCGGAGCTGCGGTAGCAGAAGACGACGTCGGCGCCGTCGGCGGCCAGGCGCTCGACGATCGCCTTTCCGATGCCTCTGGCGCCGCCGGTGACCAGCGCGCCCTTGCCGGAAAGTACGCTCATGCCGCCCAAGCTACGCCTGAAGCAGGATCGTCCGGGCCTCGGTTCGCGGCAGGCGATCAACATAGAGCTTGCCGTCGAGGTGGTCGGTCTCGTGCTGCAGGCAGCGGGCCAGCGAGCCGCGGGCCTTGAGCCGTACGGGCCGCTGCAGCCGGTCGAGGCCCTCGACGGACACGCCCGCCGCGCGGGCGACCGGAGCGTAGAGCGGCTTGCCCGTTCCCCGGTCGGTCACCGACAGGCAGCCCTCCTGGTCGATCACCTCTTCGGAGTCGTCGACGGTCAGCACCGGGTTGATCACGTGTCCCCTGCGCCCGGCGATGTCGTAGACGAACAGCCGCCGCGACACGCCGATCTGCGGGGCGGCGAGACCGACGCCGTTGACCGCGTACATGGCCTCGAACATCTCCTCGATGAGCCTGCGCAGCTCGCGGTCGAAGTCGGTCACCGGCTCCGCGGGCGTGCGCAGGACGGGGTCGCCGATGGCCCGGATCTCTCGCATGGGTCTTGCTCTCGCTTCCGTGTAAGGACTGGATGCGGCTAGGAGTCCTTACTGTAGCGGCCGCAACCCTTCATCGGGGGCTGTGAAAGACTGGAACCGTGCGTGTCTACATCGGTGCCGACCATGCCGGCTATGAGCTCAAGAACCACCTCGTGTCCTGGCTGAAGGACCATGGGCACGAGGTGACCGACTGCGGTCCCTTCGTCTACGACGCCGAGGACGACTACCCCGCGTTCGTGCTGCGCGCGGCCGAGGGCGTCGCGGGCGACCCTGGCAGCCTGGGCATCGTGATCGGCGGATCGGGCAACGGCGAGCAGATCGCCGCCAACAAGGTGCGCGGCATCCGCGCCGCCCTGGCCTGGAGCGAGGAGACGGCCAGGCTGGCCCGCGAGCACAACAACGCCAACATCGTCAGCGTCGGCGCTCGCATGCACTCCATCGAGGACGCCACCAGGTTCGTGGAGGTCTTCCTCTCCACGGCGTTCTCCGGCAGCGAGCGTCACAGCAGGCGCATCGCGCAGCTGACCTCCTACGAGACCATCGGCCAGCTGCCCTCGCTGCCGTCGTAGTCAGCCCTTGCGCTTGGCCTCGCGCCTGGGCATCTCATCACGCAGGGGCCGCCGGTCGGCGGCCTCCTGCTGCTGCTTCGACGGTCTCGACACGTCGCGGGCGCGCATGGCGACCACCGGCGTGATCTGCAGACTTTGCAGTGCCATGACTTCGAGCCTACGCCAGGATCCGGCGCCGGTCGCGGGACCGGCGCCGGGAAACCGGCCCTGGAAGACCGGCCCTGGAAGACCGGCCCTGGAAGACCGGCCCTGGAAGACCGGCCCTAGAAGACCAGCCCCGTCCACGGCTTCGGGCTCCACGACATCGCCGTGGCGAGCCTGCGCACGGTGCCCGCGGTGTGCTCGCGCAGCAGGCCCGCGTGAAGCTGCTCGGTGAGCAGGCCGTCGCCGAGGTAGGCCGAGCCGAGCGAGGCCACCGGCAGCGTGACGTCCGGCTCGTCGTCCACCGGCTTGCACTCGGCGCCCGACAGGTCGGCGGTCAGCCGCCAGCGGCCCGCGTTCCACGGGCACACGTCGTCCTCGACCTCGATCACCGCGTCCACCGGCGCCGAGTACGACCGCGCCGACAGCGCGCGGTCCACCTCGACCAGGCGCACCCACAGCTCGTCGGACCAGCGGGCGCGGACCTGGCGGTGGTCGGCGAGCAGCGCGAGCAGCGGGTCGTCGGCCGGCCTGCCGTAGGTCTCGACGCGGGTGACCAGGTCGCGGTCGAGCACGCTGCGCCACAGCAGCGCGTAGGCGGCCGGGTCGGCCGCCTCGATCTCGCCCAGGTACAGCGTGCCCGCGGGGAGGTCGTTGTCGTCCCACGACGCCTTGATGCGGAACAGCGCGTAGCCGCGGACACCCTGGTCGTCTTCGGCCAGGATCGAGCGCAGCGGGCCGTGGCCGTTCTGATCGGGCTCTTCGTCGGCGAAGATTTCGTCCCAGATCTCCCGGCTGCGCACGTAACGGCCCGGGCGCTGGGTGACGACGGAGGCGAACAGCTCCTCCAGCTCCGCACGCACCTCGGCGGGCTGCGCCACCCTGAGCCGCAGCGACGGGTCCTGGGGAGCGTTCGGCACGAACGCCGAGCGGTGGGTGTCGATGCGGAACGGCAGGTTGGTGGACGCCCTTCCGTACCCGTACCGGCCGTAGATGACCGACTCGGAGGCGTAGAGCGCGGCCACGGGCTCGCCGCGGTCCCGGATGTCGGTGAGCTGCCTGCGCATGAGCGAGGACAGCACGCCGCGGCGGCGGTGCGAGGGCAGCACGGCGACGGCCGTCACCCCCGCGACGGGCAGCTGCCCGCCTGGCACCGTCATCGTGAAGCTGAAGATGGAGGTGACGCCGGCCATCTGGTCGCCGTCGAAGGCGGCGAGAGTACGGTCGAACTCGGTTCGAGCCTTGTTCCGCTCAAGAAGAGCGGGATGCAGCGTCCAGCCGAACGCCTCCTGGAGCACCCGGTTGAACGCCGGCCACTCCGACTCGTCTATCGGACGGATCGGGTACGTCATTCATCCACGGTAGGAGCGGGCAAAGGGGTGGGGCCACCGAATTATCCCTGCTTAATGATCAAGGCGTTGGTCAAGTGGGCTGCCCAAACACGGGTCAGACCGATACAGTCAGGCCCATCATGAGTTCCCGTCCGGCGCCGCTGATCCCGCCACGGGTCCGCGCCGCCTTGGTGCGGGTGCCGTTCTTGGTGCATGTCGTTCGGTTTGTCCGGCGCGTGCTGATCGCCCGCGACCGTAACCTGCTCATCACGCTCACCGTGCTGGCGCTGGTGATCGGGTTCCTCGCGGCCGAGGTCTCCCACGAGTGGTTCTCGCCTTCGCTGCTCATCCTCGTCACGCTCGTCGGCGGGCTCCAGCTCCGGCTGCGCAGCCTGGTCAAGCTGCTGGTGGGCGTCGGTGTCGCGCTCGGCTACATCGCCGTCAATCTCGGCGTCGGCCGGATCGGGCTCGGGCTCGGCGTGACCATCCTGTTCACCTCCGTGCTCGCCGTGCTCATGGCGCGCACCCGGGGCAAGCTCGGCGTGCAGGGCCTGCGCGGCGACGCGATGCTGCTGGAGCTGCGCGACCGGCTGAAAAGCCAGGGCGAGCTGCCGCCGCTGCCCAAGGACTGGGGCGCCAAGGTCGTGCTCAAGCAGGCCGGCGGCTCGTCGTTCGGCGGCGACTTCCTCGTCTCGATGCGCGACGGCGACACCGTCGAGATCGCGCTGGTCGACGTCTCGGGCAAGGGCGTCGACGCCGGCACGCGGGCGCTGCTGCTGTCGGGCACGTTCGGCGGGCTGCTCGGCTCCGTCGACGACTTCCTGCCCGCCTGCAACGCCTACCTGCACAGGCAGCGAGCCGACGAGGGCTTCGTCACCGCCGTGCACCTGCGACTCGACCTCGCCACCGGCGACTACACGATCACCTCGGCCGGGCATCCACCGGTGGTGAAGTTCGACGCGGGCACCGGCAACTGGCAGGTCGCCTCCGCCAAGGGCGTCGTGCTCGGCGTCGTACCCGACCTGCACTGCGAGCCCGACAGCGGCACCCTGCGCAAGGGCGATGCGCTGCTGCTCTTCACCGACGGGCTCATCGAGCAGCCGGGCCGCGACATCGACGCCGGGCTCGACCGGCTGCTCGGCGAGGCGGAGCGGCTGCTGCCCTCCGGCTTCCGCGACGGCGCAAGAGCCCTGGTCAACGCCATGGTCTCCGGCCACAACGACGACTGCGCGCTGGTGCTCATCTGGCGCCCGTGACGTTTCACACGGGACGAGTCGTGACAGCGGTCACTGGCGACGCCCGCCGTCCGCTTGAGATCCTCTAGGGGGTCGGGCCCCCGGCGGAGCGGCGCGGCTCCACCGGGGCCCGTCACGACACTCTCCCGCGCGCCGGACCGCTCACAGCCAGCCGCAGTCGCTCGCGATGCGGACCGCGTCGAGCCGGTTGCGCGCGCCCGTCTTGCACATGATGCGCGACAGGTGATTGCGCACGGTGCCGACCGACAGGAAGAGCTGGTCGGCGATCTCCGTCGAACGCGCGCCGCCCGCCGCGATGCGCAGCACGTCGAGCTCACGCCTGGTCAGCGGGTTGTCGGCGCAGCGCAGCGCGGCCACCGCCAGCTCCGGCTCGATCGCCCGCCGGCCCGCGGCCACCTGGCGCACGCCCTCGGCCAGGCGCTCGGGGCGTACGCACAGGCTCATGAACCCCAGCGCGGGACCCGCCAGCGCCTCGCGCACCTGCGCCGGGTTGGGCGAGGCCGACAGGATCAGCACCCCGCACCGGGGCGCGTGCTCGGCGAGCAGGTCGCGCGCCGGCGGCCCGGGAAGGTCGAGATCGACGACGGCCACGTCGGGATCGGCGCTCTGCGCCGCCAGGACGACCTCGTCGGCGTGTCCGGTCTCGGCGACCACCCGCATGTCGGGCTCGGCCCCGAGCGTGGCGAGCAGACCACGGCGCACCAGCGGCAGGTGCTCGGCGATCAGTATGCGGATCAAGACGCCCCCCTCCATCGTCTCTTAGGGTGATCGTCTGATCGCAAACTGTCAATGCTTGTCAAAAGCGGTAAGCCGTAAGGCGTGGCGAGTTCGACTACTCTGGGGCTGTCGGACCTAATCGTCTGTCCCAATCGTCTGCCGGGAGCGCGCCTAGATGAACTGGCTTTACGCCGTGGGGATCATCCTGTTCCTCCTCGGTCTGATGGTCTCCATCGCGCTGCACGAGCTCGGCCACCTGGTCCCCGCCAAGCTCTTCGGCGTCAAGGTCACCCAATACATGGTGGGCTTCGGCGGCACGGCGTGGTCCCGGCGCAAGGGCGAGACCGAATACGGCATCAAGTGGATCCCGTTCGGCGGCTACATCCGGATGATCGGCATGTTGCCGCCGCGTCCCGGCGACGACCCCCGCAAGGTGCGCAGCACCGCCACAGGGCCGTTCCAGGGGCTGATCGAGTCCGCCCGCGACGCCGCGCAAGAAGAGGTGCGGCCCGGCGACGAAGACCGTGTCTTCTACCGCAAGAAGTGGTGGCAGAAGGTCATCATCATGTCGGGCGGCCCGGCGATGAACTTCGTACTCGCCTTCGTCTTCTTCAGCATCCTGCTGGTCGGCATCGGCCTGCCCACCTGGGCGCCGATCGTCTCGCCCGACACCAACACGTGCGTGATCCCCATCAGCGAGCAGCGTACGCAGTGCGCGCCCGGCGACAAGCCGACCCCCGCCGCGCAGGCCGGCATGAAGCCCGGCGACAAGCTCGTCACCTTCGACGGCAAGAAGATCGGCTCGTGGGAGGACGCCACCAAGCTCATCCGCTCCCACGGCCCCGGCCCGGCGAAGATCGGCATCATCCGCGACGGCAAGCCGATGACGCTCGACGTCACGCTCATCGCCCAGGACCGGCCCAACCTCGAAGACCCGTCGAAGATCGACAGGAACGTCGGCTTCCTCGGCGTGCTGCCCACCGAGGTGATGCAGAAGCAGAGCATCGGCCAGGTCATCGGCTACATGGGCGACCTGTCGGTCCGGGTCGCGGGCTCCCTGCTCAACCTGCCCAACAAGATGGTCGGCGTCTGGCACGCCGCCTTCTCCGGCGAGGAGCGCGACCCCGAGGGCCCGGTCGGCGTCGTGGGCGCGGGCCGCATGGGCGGCGAGATCCTCGCCTCCGACCTGTCCACCGAGAAGAAGATCGCCATCTTCGTCAACCTGCTGGCCGGCTTCAACCTGGCGATCGGCATGTTCAACCTGCTGCCGCTGCTGCCGCTCGACGGCGGCCACATCGCGGGCGGCCTGTGGGAGGGCATCAAGCGGGCGTACGCCAAGATCATGCGCCGGCCGGAGCCCGCGTACGTCGACATCGCCAAGGTGTTGCCGGTGACGTACGCGGTGGCCATCGTCATGATCATCATGGCCGGTCTCCTCGTGTACGCCGACCTCGTCAACCCGCTCACGCTGACCAACTGACCCGGCTGCCGCCGCTGCGCTGAGGCGGCGAGGGAGGGAGCACCGGCCGCCGATGGCGCGCGGGCTTTCCAGGCTTTCCGGTGGGATCAGCCGAACGGCCGCGGAACGCGGCCGTTGCACAGCAGCCCGTCCACGAGGACCGCCAGCATGTGCTCCACACCGGCCCGGTCGGCGGCCGACTGCTCGCCGGCCCAGGCGACACCGGCGGCCAGGTAAAGGACCTGCGAGGCGTCGATGTCATCCCGGACGGCGCCGCCGCGCTGGGCCGTCGCGACGAGTTCGTACGCAGCGGCGCGCATGGCATGGCAGGCCGAGTACAGCGGCGACGTTTCGTCGTGGAGCACGGTGGCGACGCTCGCTGCCAGCCCTCGATACGTCATGAGGTGGTTGACGAAGAGCTTCAACCAGGCCACGAGCGCCTCCCCTGGTGAGTGCTCAGCCTGAAGCCTGGCGGCCTCGGCGGCGAGGGCTTCGTAACGGTCGTCGAGTACGGCCGCCACCAGAGCCTCGCGGGTGGGGAAGTGGCGGTAGAGCGTACCTGAACCGACGTTGGCGTCGCGGGCGATGTCATCGAGCGAGGTCTCCACGCCCGCGCGCGCAAACGCTGCCCTCGCCGCAGCGAGCAGCCTTTCCCGATTGCGCTGCGCGTCTGCCCGCATTGCCCGCATTGCACGCGATGCCCTCTTGTCGCCCATTGCTCCCTTCCGCTCGAACCATTGTAGCGGGGACTGTCTCCGGATACGGTCAGTCTTACCGGAGATAATCCCCGGATGGCGGCCGTCGTGTGGCAAGGAGGCTACGGCAGTGATCACAGAAGTGAAGGCGAAGCTGGGACGCGTGGGAGTGTGGCTTGGCGGACGCCGCTTCCATGACACCCCGGTCGAAAGCTGGCGCCACGCGGTGCGGCGCATTGAGCAACTCGGGTATGGCTCGCTATGGGGGCCTGAAGGAATCGGCGGCAAGGACGCCTTGGCCAACGCAGGCATTCAACTCGCCGCGAGCAGGCACTTGCTGATCGGTACCGGAATCGCCAACATCTGGGCGCGTCATCCCGCCACAATGCAGGGCGGCGCCGCGACGTTGGCCGAGGCCTACCCCGGACGGTTCGTCCTCGGAATAGGCGTCAGCCAACGGCTTCTGGTCGAAGCCGGCGGGCTGGACTACGGCCGTCCCCTCAAGGTCATGCGGGACTATCTCGACGAGATGGACCAAGCGATGACGCGCAACCCGCCGGCTGCGCCGTTCGTCCGGGTGTTGGCCGCCTTGCAGCCCCGCATGGTGCAACTGGCCCGCGACCGCACCGACGGCGTCCATTCGTATGCGGCCCCGGTCGAACACACCGCGCTCGTCCGCGAGGCCCTGGGGAGCGACAAGTTGCTCATCCCCGAACAGGCGTTCGTCATCGAACCCGATCCTGAGCAAGCCCGTGCCATCGCGCGGCGGTACCGAGGCAAGATCAGCTCCGATTCGCCGTACGCGCGCAATTGGCTACGTCTCGGCTATGGCCACCAGGACATGGCCAACGGAGGAAGCGATCGGCTGGTCGACGCGCTGGTCGCGTGGGGCACCCCGGACGCCATCGCCGCGCGCGTTCAAGCGCAACTCGACGCCGGCGCCGACCACGTGCTTGTCCATCCCCTCGCAGATGACATGTCCACGGCCATCGAGCAACTCGAACACCTTGCGTCTGCATTGCCTCCTGGATGGGGGTGAGGCTGTCAGTTCAGGCGACCCAGGGCCCCATCGCGGACCCGGCACTCCGAACGCTCAACCGCATAGGGGCCGCCGGCGCAAACGCCGTCTCGATTCGTGGATGTACATCGCCAGATGCGATATCCCCTAGTCATCCCCTGGTCATCCCCTGGTCATCCCCTGGTTTCAGTTCATCGAGATGTGCACGTGGTCGTAGTGGTTCTCGGTGATGCTGCCGCGGTCGGCCATGGCGCGCCAGCCGGTGCCGGAGTTGATGCGCTGCTTCCAGATCACATACTTCACGCCGAGCTTGTCCTTGTTCTGCAGCGCCCACTCGGCGATGCGGTCGCCGAGCGCGTTGTTGGCGGGCGTCGGCATGGTGCCGCCGGTGCTCATCATGAAGTCGCAGGCGCGGCCGAGCGGGTGCTCACCGCTGGAGCCCGCGCGGAAGCAGCCCACCGTGTACGGCAGCGAGAAGTTCTTTTCGATCTGGGCCTTCATCAGCCGCGTACGCGGGGTGATGTTGTCGGGGCCGCCGGGCAGCTCGGGCGCCCAGGTGCCGTTGGACCTGCGGCCCGTGGCGACCGGCACCAGGTCGCGCAGCTTCTTCTCGATGTCGCTGATGACGCCTTCGGCCTCGCGGCGCTGCTTCGCCACCTCGGCCGCGTCCTTCTTGATCTTGGCGGTCAGCGCGGCGGCCTCATCGCTGGCCTTCTTGCGCTCGTCGCGGGCCTTGGCGACGCTCGCCACCATGGCCTGCTGCTCGGCGGTGAGCTGTTCGAGCAGGGCCGCGGTGCCGGCGTCGCCCGGCATCATGAAGCCGGGCAGCGACGGGTCGATGTTCTGGTAGCGCAGGCGGGCGATCTCGGCGACCCGCTGCTCGGCGGCGGCCAGGGTCTGCTCGGCGGCGGCCAGCCTGGCCTGCGCGGCTCTGGCGGCCTCCTGTGCCTTGGCCAGCTCGACGCGCTTGAGGTTGTACTTCTCGATGAGCTTGTCGACCTTGCTGTTCAGCTGCTTGAGCTGAGCGCGGAGCTCGGACTCTTTCGGTTTCGGGGCGGCCGTCGCCGCGTGCGCCGGGAGGACGGCGATGGCGGCGGCGGCGATGAGACCGATGGCAAGTTTCGCGGGGGACGAAGCCGCCACGTATGAGTTCCTCTCCCTCTGCCGGCCGGGTTAGCTGACGGGTTCGGGCATGGGAGTCGCTCCCTACCGCCGTAGCGGATTCACCCCAAGGTGCGGTTGGGTCCCCGGCTCCCGGGCGACGCGCCCAGGATTAGGCGGGCATCAGCCGCGTTACGGCCGATGCATATGGGGATATTAGTGGTAGATCATGAGTCATGCGACCTTAAGTAGAAATCTATTAGTGATCGATCTGTGATCGGATCATGCGCGCCGCTTCCTCGGGCCGCACGTCGTTCACGAACGCCCCCATCGCCGACTCCGAGCCTGCCAGGTACTTGAGCTTGTTGGGCGCCCGCCGGATGGAGAACAGCTCCAGGTGCAGGTATGCCAGATCGCGCCCCGTACGCACCGGCGCCTGATGCCAGGCCGAGATGTACGGCATGACGACCCCGAACAGCCCGTCGAACGCCCGCAGCACCGAGGTGTAGAGCGGCGCGAACGCGGCGCGCTCGGCGTCCGTCAGCGCCGCCAGGTCCGGCACCTGCCGGTGCGGATAGATGTGCACCTCGAACGGCCAGCGCGCGGCGGCCGGCACGAAGGCCGTCCACAGCTCGTTTGCGGCGACCACCCGCGTGCCCTCGGCCCGCTCGGCGGCCAGCACGTCGGCGAACAGGTTCCCCGGCCCCTTGTAGCGCTCGGCGGCTCCGAGCTGCAGCTTCGTCCTGGGTGTGACATACGGGTACGCGTAGATCTGGCCGTGCGGGTGCGCGATGGTGATGCCGATCTCCGCGCCCCGGTTCTCGAAGCAGAAGACCTGCTCGACGCCCTCGATGCCGGACAGCTCCGCCGTACGGTCGGCCCACGCCTCCATGACCAGCACCACCTGCTCGTCGGAGAGCGCGGAGAAGGAGGAGTCGTGGTCGGAGGTGAAGCACACGACCTCGCACCGCCCCACACCCGGACGGACCTCGCTCAGCCCGCCCACGGCCTCATAAGTCCCGAAATTTCCGGAGAAGGAGGGGAAGCGGTTCTCGAACACGACCACGTCGTAGTCGTACGAGGGGATCTCCGTCGCGCGCTCGTCCGACGACGGGCACAGCGGGCACTCGGCCGTGCCGCCGGTCGGCAGGAACGTCCGCGTCTGCCGGTGCCCCGCGATCGCGATCCACTCCTCGGTGAGCGGGTCGTAGCGCAGCTCCGAGGCCGGCGGCCGGGGGTCGAAGCCGGCGGCGGTCGATCGCGCTCCTGTCGGCGTCGTCGCGCCGGTCGTAGTAGATCAGCTCCCGGCCGTCGGCGAGATGGGTGATGGTGCGCTTCACGACGAGCCCTCCGCGATGATCAGTTCGCCGGCCCGTTCAGCCAGCTCCGTACGTGCTTCCTCCGGCAGGCCCGCGTCGCTGACGACCACGTCGGCCTCGTCCAGCTCGGCGATCGTGCTGATGCCCACCGTGTTCCACTTCGTGTGGTCGGCCGGGACGACCAGCCGGCTCGCCGCCGCCACCAGCTCCCTGTCGGTCTCCGACTCCAGCAGGTTGGGCGTGGTGAACCCGGCCCGCACGCTCATGCCGTGCACGCCGAGGAAGAGCGTGTCGACGTGCAGGCGGCGGATCGCGGCCACCGCGACCGGCCCCACCAGCGCGTCGGACGGCGTGCGCACGCCACCCGTCAGCACGACCGTGCGGTCGGCGCGCGGGTTGCGGTGGAAGACCTCGGCGACCGGGATCGAGTTGGTGATCACGGTCAGCTCGGGCACGCCGATCAGGTGGTGCGCCAGCGCCCACGTGGTGGTGCCCGCCGACAGCGCCACGGCCGTGCCGGGGCGTACGAGCATGGCCGCACGCTTGGCGATGGCCTCCTTCTCCTGCTGCTGCCTGGCCGACTTGGCGGTGAAGCCGGGCTCCTCGGTCGAGCCGGGGCCCAGTGCGGTGGCTCCGCCGTGCACCTTCTCCAGCAAGCCGCGCTCGGCCAGCACCTCGAGGTCGCGCCGGATGGTCATGTCGGAGACGCCGAGTTCGCGTACGAGGTCGGCCACTCGCACGCCGCCGAGCCTGCGGACGCGTTCGAGTATCGCCTGCTGACGCTGCTGTGCGAGCACACCCGCTCCTTCCAACACATTCCACCAAATTATGACATGGACATGTTGGGGAATGTTAGTTCGTGCGGAGCGCTTGCGCTGGTCACCGGGTGGGGAGACGTTGAGTCAGAAGCAGTGCCGATCACCGGGAGGCGACCTATGGCAAGGCGCGCACGCAAGGCCAGGGCACGCAAGAAGAAGAAGGCGAACCACGGAAAGCGCCCCACCGCGCGATGACGGACGGCAGGGTGGCCGCCGCCGATCGCGGTCACCCGCCCGCCTAACCAGGCAGTTCCGTGAGCGCCTGGTCGATGCGCTCCTGCGGCAGCATGTAGTCCTCCAGCTCGTCCGCCAGATACCGGTCAAAGGCGGCCAGATCGAAGTGCCCGTGACCGCACAGCGCGGTCAGGATCACCTTCCCCTCGCCGCTCTCCTTGCACCGCAGCGCCTCCGCGATGGTCTCCGCCAGCGCGTGCGTGGGCTCGGGCGCGGGCAGGATGCCCTCGGTCCTCGCGAACCGTACGCCCGCCGCGAAACACTCCCGCTGCGACCGGGTCACCGCCGTGAACAGGCCCAGCTCGTACATGTGCGACAGCAGCGGCGACATGCCGTGATAGCGCAGGCCGCCCGCGTGGATCGGGTCGGGCACGAACGAGTGGCCCAGCGTGTGCATCTTCAGCAGCGGCGTGAACCCGGCCGCGTCGCCGTAGTCGTAGGCGTACACGCCGCGCGTGAACGACGGGCAGGCCGCCGGCTCGACCGCCCTGAACTCCGTCTCCAGCCGCCCCGCCAGCTTCTCCCGCAGGAACGGGAAGGCCAGGCCGGCGAAGTTCGAGCCGCCGCCGGTGCACCCGATCACCAGGTCGGGCATCTCGGGAAGCTGCGCGAGCGCCTCCTCGCCGATGACCGTCTGGTGCATCAGCACGTGGTTGAGCACGGAGCCGAGCGCATACCTGGCATCGTGGTTCGCGGCGGCCACCTCCACCGCCTCGCTGATCGCGATGCCCAGGCTGCCCGGCGAGCCGGGGTCGTCGGCCAGCACCTTGCCGCCCGCCTTGGTGACGGGGGAGGGGCTTGCGTGCACGGTCGCGCCGTACACCTGCATGAGAGAGCGCCGGTACGGCTTCTGGTCGTAGGAGGCGCGCACCATCCAGATCCGGCACTCCACGTCGAACTGCGAGCAGGCGAACGCCAGCGCCGAGCCCCACTGTCCCGCGCCCGTCTCCGTGGTGAGCAGCCGCACGCCCTCGCGCGCGTTGTAGTACGCCTGCGGCACCGCCGTGTTCGGCTTGTGCGAGCCCGCGGGCGAGACGCCCTCGTACTTGTAGTAGATCCTGGCCGGCGTGCCCAGCGCCTTCTCCAGCCGCCGGGCCCGCATCAGCGGCGTCGGCCGCCACAGCCGGTAGACGTCGAGGACCTCCTGCGGGATCGGCACGAACCGCTCGCCGCTCACCTCCTGCGCGATCAGCTCCGCAGGGAACAGCGGCGCGAGATCGTCGGGGCCCACGGGCTGCCGCGTGCCGGGATGCAGCGGCGGCGGAGGCGGCTCCGGCAGGTCCGGAACGATGTTGTACCAGTTGTTGGGGATCATCGCCTCAGTGTGCGCCGCCGCGTGCCCGCGTTCCAGTACCGCCCGGCATCAGCACCGCGAGCCGCGCCGGATGGTCCGACCGCACCACCACGTCCGCGCTGTGCTGAGGGGCGGCCTCGCGCTCGTACCGCTCGTACGCGGGCAGCCGCCACCGCTCCTCCTCCTGCGTGCCGCGTTCGAGCGCGCCCGGCGACAGCCACAGGTGCACGCTCACCTCGAACGCCAGCCCCCGCCCCAGCAGCAGCGTCCCGTCGACCAGCACCACCCCGCCGGGCGGCAGCTCCTCGTACGGCAGCCGGTACGCCCGGTCGATCGCGCTGTTCCACAGCGCCGGCAGCACCCGCCCCGAACCGCCCGGCTCCAGCGGGTCCAGCACCTCCCGGCGCAGGGCCTTCACATCCAGCCAGTCGTCGTAGAAGGCGTCGGGGTCGGTCCTGCCGAACTCCAGCCGCAACGACGCGGGCCGCAGGAAGTCGCCCGCCGACACCCGTAGCACCGGCCGCCCGCGCAGCCGCACCGGCGCGACCAGCTCGTCGGCCAGCGCCGCTGGCCGTGCCGCGGGCGCGCCGTCCACCGCCACCCGGACGTACGAGCCGGGCGGGCGGTCACAGATCAGCTCGGCCAGCTCCTCGACGAGAGCCTCACGGGAGATCGGTCGCGCACGCACCCCACCCAGCCTACGAGCGTGACGCATCGGGACGGAAAGGACGGCATCCGGTGTTCGCCCGGCGCGGAAGACGCGGAAGGCCAGGCTCCCCGGCGTGGGGGTTGACCTGGCCTTTCCGTCTCTTGGAGCGGACGACGGGAATCGAACCCGCGTAGCTAGTTTGGAAGACTAGGGCTCTACCATTGAGCTACGTCCGCGCGAACCGGTCGAACTCTGGTCTAGACTTCATCCGGTCGTCAGAGCGTAAGCGTACCGGAGTCCCGGGGCGCTTGCGCAACCGGCGAGACGGGGCGTGGCGCAGCTTGGCAGCGCGCTTGCTTTGGGAGCAAGAAGTCGCAGGTTCAAATCCTGTCGCCCCGACCAGCGCAAAAGGCCCTTCCCGAGCCGGGAGGGGTCTTTCGCCTAATTGGTGAGTGATTGAGCCTCGACGGCGCGAACATGTGGTCCATCGCCACAGCGCCGGGCCTGGGGTACCGGCCAAGCCTGCTTCCGGCGGACGGCTTCGTCACTGCGGTGCCGCTGTGGCCGACTCGCCGCCGAGATCTCCCCAGGTGGCACGCTGTTGTCCGAGATCATTTACACGAAGCTTCGGGGCAATCCCCGCAGCGCCACGGGGTGGTTCGAAAGGCCTTGTACGCTGGCGGGCCTTCGCCCCACAGGCGTCGCTCAGAGTTGGCGATGTTCCGCTCCGTTCGATCACTAGGTGTACTTGGCCATGGCCCGCTCAGCCGCGCGGCTTGGGCAGGGCCTGGTGATCTGCGCGGTGTGGGTATTGGGAGAGCAGGTCACCGCGACTTCCGGCGCCGACGAGCTAGGGACTGTCTCGCCCAGGCCGGGTTGACACAGTGGTCGAAGCACCGCCTACCTGGGTCACAAGCGATAACGGAGTAAGACCCACAGATGCGCCAGGTGGTACGCCATGAAGGCCGGAGTAGCCGAATAGGGCCGATGAGTTCAAAGGATGCCTTGAGGTTGCGCTCCGATCTGGGGTGACCGTCGCGCAGTACAGTTGCTGCTCATTGCAGCGCTTGGTGGGAGGACGGGCTGGCTAGAGTCATGGTGCTTAGGGTGGACGCGTTCTCGGAGGCGATAGCGTTCTCCACCCGCTCCACGAGCGTCTTGAACGCCGAATCGTCATTGAGACCCTCATAGACCCCTGTACGGGTCTTGTAATGGAACAGCTCGTGGCCGAGTGCTTGCTCGGTGGATCGATAGTTCTTCCACTGCTCCCTGTAGTGGTACACGCTCTCCAGTGAGACCAGCGTCACGACCATCAGGCTGATCAGCGTGGTGGCGATGTCGATGAAGGGAAGGTCGATGTTCACGAGCACAGGGACGACTGCTCCTCCGACCACAGCCAAGGTACTGAGCCGGAGGTGAAGGGCTTTGGCCTTGATCGCCTTGCGGTCGTACCAACCCCTGTACTGTTCTAGGCGCTGTTCGATGTACTCGGTCGGTCCGAGCGTCGTGCCCATCTGAGGCGGTTCCGCTGACGAGGAGGACGGGTCTCCTGGCATGCTCTAACCTCCCGCACGCTTCGGATCGGAGTGGCACGCACCCTTATGTGCAGCCCCAAGCTGAGGACTGGCGCGGGTGATCTTATTGGTCGGCGATGTCGCTTTGCCAGCTGAGTGACTGACTGTGTAACGGTCCAGGCGTACAGGTGTGGACATGCGTGACCGGGTCGGGCCATGCTCGCAGGGCGAAATGCGAACTGGGCCGACGAGCACTACGACCACATCGACAGGCTGCGCCTGGCCGGTCTCGGCGTTCCCGTGCACGTCCCCGAGGGAGCGCGCCTCCCGGGTCTCGACGTCGTCGGGCACGCCACGGGCGAGGACTTCGACGCGGCGGGTTTCCACGTCAGGACGGTGGGCGGGCGGCACGCGATCGTCTACGGCGACAGCCCCGACTGCCCCAACCTCGGCTACGTCGTCGACGACCGCCTCTACCACCCCGGCGACTCCCTCGACTCGCCCGAGCCGTCGCGCCCGAGCGGGCGTTCGGCATCCACGACGGCCAGATCAACGAGCGCGGCCGGGAAGCCGTCAACCATCGGCTCGCCACCGAGACCGGCGGTGTCTGCTCGTGGCTGCCCCCTGGTGGCGTCGCCCCGTGAGCATGCCCGCCCTGAGCATGCCCGTCCTGAACATGCCCGTCCTGAACATGCCGGGCCTGCATGCCGGGCCTGAGCAGAAGGGTGCATTTACCTGCACTTCATCGGGTAGCCAGCGCGATTCCCCCCGCGCGTCCGCGTCCTTAGCGTCGGACGTACCGAATCAAGGGGAGGCAGATCATGGCGATAGCACCGCAAAGCCGCACCACCGGCAGGGTCGCGCACGTCGCTCTGTGGGTTCTGCAGGTCGTGCTGGCCGGGTTCTTCGTGATGAGCGCACTGGGGAAGTTCACCGGGGCCGAGCCTGCGAAGTCCACGTTCGAGGCGATCGGGTGGGGTGACTGGTTCCGCCATCTGACCGGCGTCCTGGAGGCGGCGGGGGCGGTGGGGCTCGTGGTGCCGCCGCTGGCCGGGCTGGCCGGGCTGGCGTTGGTGGCGCTGACCGCGTGCGCGGCGCTGACGGAGTGGCTGGTGCTCGGGGGACCCGGCGTGCTGCCGCTCTCCGTGCTCGTGCTCTGCGCGGTGATCGCATGGGGCCGCAGGGACTCGACGAAGCGCCTGTGGTCGCTGGTCTCGAGGCGCTGAGGGGCATCATGGCGGCCATGGACCTCTTCGACGGCGATCCCATGGCCGAGCCGCTGACCTACCCGGGCCGGATCCCCGAGGGCTCCGGGGTGCTGGACGGAGACGCGTACGTGCCGCTGCGGCCCCACGGCCGGCCGGAGACGTGGCGGGCAGGGGAGGGGACGCTCAGCGGGCTGCTGGCGGCGCGGGGGTGCGCGCCGCTGCACGCCCGCCACCGCGTGATCGCCGTCGGGTCCAACGCCGCGCCCAGCCAGGTGCGCAGGAAGTTCCTGAATCACGGGGTACGCCCGGTCGTCCCCATGACGGTCGCCGACGTGCCGGGCATCGCTCCGGGCGTCTCCGCACATGTCACCAAATGGGGGTATGTGCCCGCCGCGCCGGTGCCGGCCCGGGGGAGATCGCCAGGCTGTTCGTGCTCTGGCTCGACGAGCAGCAGCTCGCCGCGCTCGACCGCACCGAGCCCAATTACGTACGCCGCCCGCTCGCGCACTCCGTCACCCTGGAGGGCGGCACCCGCCTGCCGCCTCCGTTCGTCTACGAGGGCAGGCACGGCTGCCTGAGGGACTCGGACGGCGACGGCCGCCCGCGCCGCCTGACCGCCCAGCGCACGCTGATCGGGTCGCTGCTCGACGGCTCCGCCGCCCTGCGCCGCCTGTGCGGCGACACGCCCGAGAAGTTCGTGGCGAACGTCAGGCACGACGCCGTACGCGCGGCCGCCTACAAAATCCTCCAAAGCCACTTTCGCGCCGAACAAGATGACATATCGGAATAAGGTCGGTCGGCGTGATCGACACCCGAACCGTTCCGCCCCTGACCGGCGACGAGCGGACCATGCTGACCAACTGGCTCGAATGGCACCGCGCCACCCTCGCCGTCAAGTGCGCCGGCCTCACCGACGAGCAGTTGCGCCTGCGCTCGGCGGAGCCCTCGGCGATGTCCCTGCTCGGCCTGGTCAGGCACATGGCCCACGTCGAACGCGTATGGTTTCGCGTCGTGCTCGACGGCGAGGCCCTGCCCAAGCTCTGGGACAAGGACCGCGACAACGACGCCGACTTCAAGGAGGTGGACACCGCCTCGGTGAAGGAGGCGTTCGACGTGTGGCAGGAGGAGATCGAGCGCGCCCGCGCCATCTCGGCCGCCAAGCCGCTCGACGCGGTGGGAGACCGTAACGGGCGCGAGTGCACCCACCGCTACATCCTGGTGCACATGATCGAGGAGTACGCCCGCCACAACGGTCACGCGGACCTGCTGCGCGAACGGATCGACGGCGTCACCGGCGAGTGAGCCCGCCTTCGAGACCCGCTCAGGCGTCGGCGCGGAACAGCGCCCAGACCGCCTTGCCGCCGCGCGCCAGCGGGTCCCAGCCCCAGCACTGGCTGTAGGTCTCGACGATGTAGAGCCCGCGCCCGTTCTCGGAGATGAAGTCGGGCTCCTTGGGCGTCGGCACCTCGTCGCTCGGGTCGGCCACGGCCAGCAGCACGTGCGGCGCGACCCGCATGAGCAGCAGCTCGATCCCGTGCCGGCCGCCTGCGTACATCGCGTACCTGACCGCGTTCGTGACCAGCTCAGAGACCACCAGGGCGGCGTCGTCGCTCAGCTCGTGCAGGCCCCAGCGGCGCAGCGTGTTGCGGGTGACGTCCCGCGCGGTCTTGACCGAGTCGGCCTGAAAGGGCAGCGGGCACGAGGTGGTGTAGGGCTTGCCACCCGTGAACAGGTGGTCGAAGCCCACCTCACGGGTGATCTGCAGGCAGTCGGCAGTGGCCAGAGGGTCCTCCACCATGCTGCCGATACCTCCCCGTAAAGCCTTGGTCAGTGCATGTATGGCCCAATATGCACTAAGCCATCATGGGTCACGAACGCGGCAGCTGCAAGACCCAAATGCACGTGCAGGTGCAATGTGCAACCGCAAGCGGCGTTTCGGGGTCATAGGTATCCGAATCGGACACCACGCTGAGACCTTGTCATACCTGGCGGTGTGGTGTCACTGTGTGTGCGGACCTTGATAGGAGGCAAAGTGACGCAGAACCAGCCGGGTTCCGGGCCGACGGCGCTGCGCATCCTCCTGGGCTCCCAGCTGCGCAAGCTCAGGGAAGCGAAGAACGTCACTCGCGAGGAGGCCGGCCACATCATCCGCGGGTCGGAATCCAAGATCAGCCGGATGGAACTCGGCCGAGTGGGGTTCAAAGAACGTGACGTGGCGGACCTGCTGACCCTGTACGGGGTGGTGGATGAGGAGGCTCGCGCCGCGGTGCTCGACCTGGTCGCCACCGCCAACGAACCGGGCTGGTGGCACCGGTTCAACGACGTCCTGCCCACGTGGTTCCAGGCGTACGTCGGCCTCGAGGAGGCCGCGACCAGGATCAGGACCTATGAAGTCCAGTTCGTGCCGGGACTGTTGCAGACCAAGGAGTACGCAAGGGCTGTGGTGACCGCCGGGGCGGCGGGCATCGGGGCGGAGGAGATCGCCAGGAGGGTGGACCTCCGTCTGGAGCGCCAGCGGATTTTCGACAAGCCCGACGGACCCGTCTTCTGGGCGGTGATCGACGAGGCCGCGCTGCGGCGGCCGATCGGCGGCGTCGAGGTGATGAGGGCGCAGATCGAGCACCTCATCGACCTCATGCGTCAGCCGAACATCACCATCCAGATCATGCCGTTCAGCTACGGCGGGCACAGCGCGGAAGGGGGCGCGTTCAGCATCCTGCGCTTCGCCGACACCGACCTGCCGGACGTCGTTTACGTCGAGCAGCTGGCGAGCGCGCTCTACCTGGACAAGCGTGAGGATGTGGACCGATACACCGAGGTGATGGAGCGGTTGTGCGCCGTCAGCACCACCCCGGATGAGACGATCGAGCTGCTGAGGACGATCGCGGACGAGTTCTGATCGCGTTTTCTCAAAGCGGTGGCGTCGTGGTTGGGTATGCATCTGCCCTAGACTGGCCATCGGCGTTGGATGCCGCCGTGGCGGAGCATGCCCAACACCGCTCATGTGGGCGCGGCGCGTGAGCCGTACCGAATGGACGCGCCCGCGATCACTCGTAGCTTGATCAAGGAGACCATTCCGTGAAGACCGCTGTCGAGGAGCTCAGCCCGACCCGGGTCAAGCTCACTGTCGAGGTGCCGTTCGACGAGCTGCGCCCGAGCATGGATGCGGCGTACAAGAAGGTCGCGCAGCAGGTGCGCGTCCCCGGGTTCCGGCCTGGCAAGGTTCCGGCCCGCATCATCGAGCAGCGCTTCGGCCGGGCGGTAGTGCTGGAGGAGACCCTCAACGACGCGGTGCCCAAGCTGTACGGCCAGGCCGTCGACGAGGTCGACGTGTTCCCGGTCAGCCAGCCGGACATCGAAGTCACCAAGATCGACGACGGTGAGCAGATCGAGTTCACCGCCGAGGTCGACATCCGGCCCAACTTCGAGGTCCCCGACTACCAGGGCATCGAGGTCACGGTCGACTCCGCCGAGGTCTCCGACGAAGACGTCGACGCCCAGCTCGACGCGCTGCGCCAGCGGTTCGCCACGCTCACCGGCGTCGACCGCCCCGCGGCCAACGGCGACTTCGTCGTGATGGACCTGCGCGCCGAGATCGACGGCGTCAACATCGAGGAGCAGCAGGCCAACGAGGTCTCCTACGAGGTCGGCGCCGGCTCCGTGCTGCAGGGCCTCGACGACGCGCTCCAGGGCATGTCCGCGGGCGAGGAGAAGAGCTTCAAGACCGAGCTGGTCGGCGGCAAGAACGCCGGCGAGGAAGCCGACGTCATCATCAACGTCAAGTCGGTCAAGGAGAAGGTCCTCCCCGAGCTCGACGACGAGTTCGCCCAGCTCGCCAGCGAGTTCGACACGCTCGACGAGCTCAAGGCCAGCATCCGCGAGCAGGCCCGCCGCAACAAGCTGATCGACCAGGTCGTGCAGGCTCGCGAGAAGGCGCTCGACGCGCTGCTCGAGAAGATCGACATTCCGATCCCCGAGAGCGCGCTCAAGGCCGAGATCGACGCCCGCAAGCACAACCTCGACCACCAGATCGCCGAGAGCGGCCTCAGCCGCGAGGCCTTCTTCCGCCTCTACCAGACGACGGAGGAGGAGCGCTTCGCCGAGTTCGAGAAGAACTCCGCGCGCGCCATCAAGGTCGGCTTCGTGCTCGACAAGATCGTCAAGGCCGAGGAGCTGGGCGTCTCCGAGCAGGAGCTGACCAACTTCGTCGTGCGCCGCGCCATGGAGATGGGCGTCCAGCCCAACGACCTGGCCAAGCACCTCGCCGACAACGACCAGCTCACGCTGGCCATGGTCGAGATCGTGCGCGACAAGGCCAAGTCCGTCCTGGGCGACGCCGCCAAGGTCGTCGACACCGACGGCAACGAGGTCGACCTCAAGGCCATCTACACCGAGATCAACGGTGAAGAGGTCGTTCAGGAGGAGAGCGAGTCCTCCGAGGAGGCCAAGCCCGAGGCCTGACGCCTCACCCGGCTTCGGAAAGCCCCTGGGGACGGTCCCGGGGGCTTTCCCATGCCCGGTCGGCCGTGACCGGCGCTGAGAGAGCCCAGCACGCATCGTGGGCGCGCGGGGCGTACGAGAGCCGTCTCGGGCACGTGACGCTCTCAGAAGCCGTCTCAGCGCTCCCAGCGCCCCGCCCGCGTCTCCGACCCTGCGTTCCGCAGGGGCTTACACCTCGTACGGTCACGAAAGCCGCACGCGAGGACAGCCGCCGCGCCGCCCGAACCTGCGCCGTCAGCGAACAGCGCCAGGGACCGGGCATGAGCTGTAGGCGGCGCGCGTTAAGGTCACAAGCAAAGCCAATCGATTACGACGCATCGGAAGGTGACGCTGTGACCAGCCCGCCGACCTTCTATCAGCCTGAGTCTCGAGGCCGTGAGAACGGCTCCGCCTTCCGGCTTGAGGACCAGCTCTACCAGCGCCTGCTCCGGGAGCGCATCATTGTGCTCGGGCAGGAGGTCAACGACGAGATCGCCAACCGCATCTGCGCCGAGCTGCTGCTGCTCGCGGCCGACGACCCCGAGCGCGACATCACGCTCTACATCAACTCGCCCGGCGGCTCCGTCAGTGCCGGCATGGCCATCTACGACATGATGGAATACGTACCTAACGACGTGTCCACCGTGGTCATGGGCATGGCGGCATCGATGGGGCAGTTCCTGCTCACGGCCGGGGCCAAGGGCAAGCGTTACGCTCTGCCGCACGCCCGGGTGATGATGCACCAGCCTTCCGGCGGCATCGGCGGTACCGCCGCCGACATCGCCATCCAGGCCGAGCAGATGCTTTATGTGAAGAAGACGCTGGCCGAGCGGATCGCCTACCACACCGGGCAGCCGCTGGAGCAGATCGAGGCCGACTCCGACCGCGATCGCTGGTTCACGGCCGAGGAGGCCAAGGACTACGGCTTCATCGACCACGTGGTGCGCAGTGCGCGTCAGGTGCCCTCCGCGGGCCCGGTTTCCTAGGGGGAGCTGACATGAACATCCAGAGCCGTTACGTTCTCCCCTCCTTCGTCGAGCGCACGTCGTACGGCGTGAAGGAGATGAACCCCTACAACAAGCTCTTCGAGGACCGCATCATCTTCCTCGGAGTGCAGATCGACGACGCGTCGGCCAACGACGTGATGGCCCAGCTGCTGACGCTGGAGTCGCTCGACCCCGACCGTGACATCAGCATCTACATCAACTCGCCCGGCGGCTCCTTCACCGCCATGACGGCGATCTACGACACGATGCAGTTCGTCCGGCCGGAGATTCAGACCGTCTGCCTCGGCCAGGCCGCCTCCGCCGCGGCCGTGCTGCTGGCCGGCGGCACCCCGGGCAAGCGGTTCGCGCTGCCCAACGCCCGGGTGCTGATCCACCAGCCGTCCACCGAGGGCGGTGGCCAGGGAAGCGACATCGAGATCCAGGCCCGCGAGATCCTGCGCATGCGCACGCTGCTCGAGGACATCATCGCGAACCACACGGGCAAGACCTCCGCCCAGATCCGCAAGGACATCGAACGCGACAAAATTCTCAACGCGGTCGAGGCAAAGGCGTATGGTCTGATCGATGACATCATCCCGTCCAGGAAGAAGCGAGCTCAGGCCGTCGCTTCCTAGACGAGACGTGACGCACCGGGGCGCTGCCCGATAGGGCACGTTCCGGTGCGACTCGCCGCTAGGGGGCTCACTGAGGGCCCAGAAGACGGTAACGTCGAAACCTGAGCGGTTCGGCCTAGTCCGGAGGATGTCCGGAGACACTGCTCTCGTGAGCAGGGCGGTCCCACGCAAAGGAGTATCTGGGGTGGCACGCATCGGCGACGGGGGAGACCTGCTGAAGTGCTCTTTCTGCGGAAAGAGCCAGAAGCAAGTCAAGAAGCTCATTGCCGGTCCAGGCGTCTACATCTGCGATGAGTGCATCGATCTCTGCAACGAGATCATCGAGGAGGAGCTGAGCGAGTCCTCCGAACTCAAGTGGGACAACCTGCCCAAGCCGAGGGAGATCTACGAGTTCCTCGACGCCTACGTCATCGGTCAGGACAAGGCGAAGAAGGCTCTCTCGGTAGCGGTGTACAACCACTACAAGCGGGTGCAGTCGGGCGACCGGGGCAGAGACGACGGTCTCGAGCTGGCCAAGAGCAACATCCTGCTGCTCGGGCCCACGGGCTCGGGCAAGACGCTGCTGGCGCAGACGCTGGCGAAGATGCTCAACGTGCCCTTCGCCATCGCCGACGCCACCGCGCTCACCGAGGCGGGATACGTCGGCGAGGACGTCGAGAACATCCTCCTCAAGCTCATCCAGGCCGCCGACTACGACGTCAAGAAGGCCGAGACCGGCATCATCTACATCGACGAGGTCGACAAGATCGCCCGTAAGAGCGAGAACCCGTCGATAACGCGCGACGTCTCCGGCGAGGGCGTGCAGCAGGCGCTGCTGAAGATCCTGGAGGGCACCACCGCCTCGGTTCCTCCGCAGGGCGGCCGCAAGCACCCGCACCAGGAGTTCATCCAGATCGACACCACCAACGTGCTGTTCATCTGCGGTGGTGCGTTCGCCGGCCTGGAAAAGATCATCGAGTCGCGCATAGGCAAGAAGGGCATCGGCTTCAACGCGATCATCCGGTCGAAGGAAGAAGTCGACACCGCCGACATCTTCGCCGACGTGATGCCGGAGGACCTGCTGAAGTTCGGCATGATCCCCGAGTTCGTCGGCCGGCTCCCGGTCATCACCTCGGTGCACAACCTCGACCGCGAGGCCCTCATCCAGATCCTCACCGAGCCCCGCAACGCGCTGGTCAAGCAGTACCGCAAGCTGCTCGAGCTCGACGGCGTGGAGCTGGAGTTCACCGACGGCGCCCTCGAGGCCATCGCCGACCAGGCGATCCTGCGCGGCACCGGCGCCCGCGGCCTGCGCGCCATCCTGGAGGAGGTGCTCCAGTCCGTCATGTACGAGGTGCCCTCCAGGCAAGACGTCGCCAGGGTCGTCATCACCCGAGAGTCGGTGCTCGAACACGCGATCCCGACCCTCGTACCGCGCGACCAGCTCGCCGCCAAGCAGCAGCGCACCCCGCGCGAGAAGTCGGCCTGAGCGCCGCCTCCGGCAGCGCAGCCGACACCGCCGGCGCCCCGTGGTCATAAACCATGGGGCGTTCCGCTTTTCCGTCTCCCTAGAATTGGATGCTGTGACAACGCCAGAGCTGCCCACCCAATACACACCGGCCGACGTCGAGACCCGCAGCTACGAGCGCTGGGTATCCGAAGGCTACTTCCGCGCCGACCCGGGCAGCTCGCGCAAGCCGTACACCATCGTCCTGCCGCCGCCCAACGTGACGGGCGTGCTGCACATCGGCCACGCACTCGACCACTCCATCCAGGACGCGCTGACGCGCCGTGCCCGCATGCGCGGCTACGAGACGCTCTGGCTGCCCGGCATGGACCACGCGGGCATCGCGACGCAGAACGTGGTCGAGCGTGAGCTGGCCAAGGAGGGCAAGTCCCGCCACGACCTGGGGCGCGAGGCGTTCGTCAAGCGCGTCTGGGAGTGGAAGGAGGAGTCCGGCGGCCGCATCCTCGGCCAGATGCGCAAGCTCGGCGACGGCGTGGACTGGTCGCGCGAGCGGTTCACCATGGACACCGGGCTGTCGCGGGCCGTACAGACGATCTTCAAGAAGCTCTTCGACGACGGGCTGATCTACCGCGCCGAGCGCATCATCAACTGGTGCCCGCGCTGCCTGACCGCACTCTCCGACATCGAGGTCGAGCACAGCGAGGACGAAGGCGAGCTCGTCTCCATCCGCTACTCCGACGAGATCGTGGTGGCCACCACCCGCGCCGAGACCATGCTCGGCGACACCGCCGTGGCCGTCCACCCGTCGGACGAGCGGTACGCGCACCTGATCGGCACCATGGTCGAGGTGCCGCTGACCGGCCGCATGATCCCGGTGGTCGCCGACGAGCACGTCGACCCCGAGTTCGGCACCGGCGCGGTCAAGGTGACGCCCGCCCACGACCCCAACGACTTCGAGATCGGCCGCCGCCACGACCTGCCGTCGATCGCCATCATGGACGAGCGCGGCGTGATCACCGCGCACGGGCCCTTCGAGGGGCTCGACCGGTTCGAGGCGCGTCCCGCGGTGGTGGCCGCGCTGCGCGCCGAAGGCAAGATCGTCGACGAGAAGCGGCCCTACCTCCATTCCGTCGGCCACTGCTCGCGCTGCAAGACGGTGGTCGAGCCGCGGCTGTCGCTGCAGTGGTTCGTCAACGTCGCGCCGCTGGCCAAGGCCGCCGGCGACGCCGTGCGCGACGGGCGCACCCGCATCCACCCGCCGGAGATGGCCAAGCGTTACTTCGACTGGGTCGACGACATGCACGACTGGTGCATCTCGCGCCAGCTCTGGTGGGGCCACCGCATCCCGGTCTGGTACGGCCCCAACGGTGAGGTCGTCTGCGTCGGCCCCGACGAGGAGCCGCCCGCCGGCTACGTCCAGGACCCCGACGTCCTCGACACCTGGTTCTCCTCGGGCCTGTGGCCGTTCTCCACGCTCGGCTGGCCCGACCGCACGCCCGACCTGGAGCGCTTCTACCCGACCTCGGTGCTGGTGACGGGCTACGACATCCTGTTCTTCTGGGTCGCCAGGATGATGATGTTCGGCCTGTACGCCATGGACGGCGAGCCGCCGTTCCGTGTCGTCGCGCTGCACGGCATGGTCCGCGACCAGTACGGCAAGAAGATGTCGAAGTCCTTCGGCAACGTGGTCGACCCGCTCGACTGGGTCGAGCGCTTCGGCGCCGACGCCACCCGCTTCACGCTGCTGCGCGGCGCCAACCCCGGCGCCGACGTCGCGGTGAGCGAGGAGTGGGCGGCAGGCTCGCGCAACTTCTGCAACAAGATCTGGAACGCCACCAGGTTCGCCCTGATGAACGGCGCCGCCGTGGGCTCGCTGGAGGGCGCCGAGCTGACGGCGGCCGACCGGTGGATCCTGTCGCGGCTGCAGTCCGTCATCACCCAGGCCGACGCGGCGTTCGAGGAGTTCGAGTTCGCCAAGGCGTCCGACCTGCTCTACCACTTCGCCTGGGACGAGGTGTGCGACTGGTACCTCGAGCTGGCCAAGATCCAGCTCGCCGAGGGCCTTGAGCACACCCGGCTGGTGCTCGGCCACGTGCTCGACGCGCTGCTGCGGTTGCTGCATCCGCTGGTGCCGTTCGTGACCGAGGAGCTGTGGCGGGCCGTCACCGGCGGCGAGTCGATCGTGATCGCCCCGTGGCCCACGGCCGACCCGCGCTACACCGACCCGGCCGCCGAGGCGGAGATCGAGGCGTTGCAGGAGCTGGTGACCGAGGTCCGCCGGTTCCGCTCCGATCAGGGGCTCAAGCCCGGCCAGAAGGTGGCCGCGCGGCTCGGCCTGTCCGGCACGCCGCTGACCGGCCAGGAGAGCGCCATACGCGCGCTGCTGCGCCTGACGGAGCCTGGGGAGTCGTTCAGCACCACCGCGCGCCTGACGGTGAGCGGTGTGACCGTTGAGCTCGACACCGCCGGCGCCATCGACGTCGCGGCCGAGCGCAAGCGCCTGGAGAAGGATCTCGCCGCCGCCCGCAAGGAGGCCGCGCAGGTGGCCGCCAAGCTGGGCAACGAGCAGTTCATGGCCAAGGCGCCGCAGGAAGTGGTGGCCAAGGTCAAGGCACGTGCCGAGCAGGCGTCCGCGGACATCGAGCGCCTTGAGGCACAGCTCGCCGCTCTGGGCGTTTAGACCGTACGGTCGCCGGGAAGGTCCATTTGTTACCGGAGATGGACCTTCCCGGTCCCAGAGGCTGGTAAAGTTTTGAACCGCAGGGCCGCCCGGCCCTGACATCCCAGTGAACGAACCCCGATCTTCGGGTTGCGTCCGCCGTGCGGTTGGACAAGAGCCGAATGTTGGAGTAAGTTTGAAGGGTTGCCTCGGAGAGAGGCGAGTCCGGAAGATCCCGGAACGGGCGGTTTGACAAGATTCGTCCGGATCGGGTAATCTGGAGGAAACGAAGTGTGCGCCTCGCGCACCAGGGTCTCCCAAGGATTCTGGTGCGGATGTACGCGTCCGTTTCTTGAGAACTCAACAGTGTGTTAAAAGCCAGTGCATGATGCATTACCCCGTCATGTTTCCATGACGTGGATTCCTTTTAGTTGGCATCAATGTTGTTGATGTCGGCTGGGATTGTTTTCCAGACATTGTTTGGAGAGTTTGATCCTGGCTCAGGACGAACGCTGGCGGCGTGCTTAACACATGCAAGTCGAGCGGAAAGGCCCCTTCGGGGGTACTCGAGCGGCGAACGGGTGAGTAACACGTGAGCAACCTGCCCCTGACTCTGGGATAAGCCTGGGAAACTGGGTCTAATACCGGATACGACCACCGATCGCATGGTCTGGTGGTGGAAAGTTTTTTCGGTTGGGGATGGGCTCGCGGCCTATCAGCTTGTTGGTGGGGTAGTGGCCTACCAAGGCGACGACGGGTAGCCGGCCTGAGAGGGCGACCGGCCACACTGGGACTGAGACACGGCCCAGACTCCTACGGGAGGCAGCAGTGGGGAATATTGCGCAATGGGCGGAAGCCTGACGCAGCGACGCCGCGTGGGGGATGACGGCCTTCGGGTTGTAAACCTCTTTCAGCAGGGACGAAGTTGACGTGTACCTGCAGAAGAAGCGCCGGCTGAACTACGTGCCAGCAGCCGCGGTAATACGTAGGGCGCAAGCGTTGTCCGGAATTATTGGGCGTAAAGAGCTCGTAGGTGGCTGGTCGCGTCTGCCGTGAAAGCCCGCAGCTTAACTGCGGGTCTGCGGTGGATACGGGCCGGCTAGAGGTAGGTAGGGGCAAGTGGAATTCCTGGTGTAGCGGTGAAATGCGCAGATATCAGGAGGAACACCGGTGGCGAAGGCGGCTTGCTGGGCCTTACCTGACGCTGAGGAGCGAAAGCGTGGGGAGCGAACAGGATTAGATACCCTGGTAGTCCACGCTGTAAACGTTGGGCGCTAGGTGTGGGGGTCTTCCACGATCTCCGTGCCGGAGCTAACGCATTAAGCGCCCCGCCTGGGGAGTACGGCCGCAAGGCTAAAACTCAAAGGAATTGACGGGGGCCCGCACAAGCGGCGGAGCATGTTGCTTAATTCGACGCAACGCGAAGAACCTTACCAAGGTTTGACATCACCCGGACCGCCTCAGAGATGGGGTTTCCCTTTTGGGCTGGGTGACAGGTGGTGCATGGCTGTCGTCAGCTCGTGTCGTGAGATGTTGGGTTAAGTCCCGCAACGAGCGCAACCCTTGCTCCATGTTGCCAGCAACCTCTTCGGAGGGTTGGGGACTCATGGGGGACTGCCGGGGTCAACTCGGAGGAAGGTGGGGATGACGTCAAGTCATCATGCCCCTTATGTCTTGGGCTGCAAACATGCTACAATGGCCGGTACAGAGGGCTGCGATACCGTGAGGTGGAGCGAATCCCTAAAAGCCGGTCTCAGTTCGGATTGGGGTCTGCAACTCGACCCCATGAAGTCGGAGTCGCTAGTAATCGCAGATCAGCAATGCTGCGGTGAATACGTTCCCGGGCCTTGTACACACCGCCCGTCACGTCACGAAAGTCGGCAACACCCGAAGCCCGTGGCCCAACCCTTGTGGGGGGAGCGGTCGAAGGTGGGGCTGGCGATTGGGACGAAGTCGTAACAAGGTAGCCGTACCGGAAGGTGCGGCTGGATCACCTCCTTTCTAAGGAGCATCTTCACTCTTCACCGGCGAGTGTCTGGTGGGGTGGTGACAGCTCACGAGTGGAGCACTGGTTATTCGGCGCAGCGCGGTCGCTGCCTGGTTAGTACCGTCTGGTCTTCTCCTTCGTGGGGATGGCTGGGAGTGGGAAGGGCAGGTTCAGGGGTCGTGGGGTATCGGGCACACTGTTGGGTCCTGAGGAAACGGGCGACCGGTTCCTTGGAGACAGGGCCATTGAAGAGTCCAGTGATTATCGGGCTTGGATGTGGATCGCTGTTTGTTGTTTGAGATTTGCATAGTGGACGCGAGCATCTTTGTGGCCAAGTTTTTTAGGGCACACGGTGGATGCCTTGGCATCAGGAGCCGATGAAGGACGTGGGAGGCTGCGATAAGCCTCGGGGAGTCGCCAACCAGACGTTGATCCGGGGATGTCCGAATGGGGAAACCTAGCACCAGTCATGTGGTGTTGCCTCCGCCTGAATGTATAGGGCGGTTGGTGGTAACGCGGGGAAGTGAAACATCTCAGTACCCGTAGGAAGAGAAAACAATAGTGATTCCGTGAGTAGTGGTGAGCGAAAGCGGATGAGGCTAAACCGGGCGTGTGTGATAGCCGGCAGGCGTTGCATGTTCGGGGTTGTGGGACCTTCCGGTGGCTTCTGCCGGAGCCACGAGCAGTGATAAATCCGTCTGATAGCTGAAGCCTCTGGGAAGGGGCGCCGTAGACCGTGAGAGCCGGGTAGGCGAAATTGGATGGACTGTTGGAGGGGATCCCAAGTAGCACGGGGCTCGAGGAATCCTGTGTGAATCTGCCAGGACCACCTGGTAAGCCTAAATACTCCCTGGTGACCGATAGTGCACGAGTACCGTGAGGGAAAGGTGAAAAGTGCCCCGGTGAGGGGTTGTGAAAGAGTACCTGAAACCGTGTGCCTACAAGCCGTAGGAGCTTAGCTGGGCTTGCTCAGCTGTGATGTGACTGCGTGCCTTTTGAAGAATGAGCCTGCGAGTTATGGTGTGTGGCGAGGTTAACCCGTGTGGGGGAGCCGTAGCGAAAGCGAGTCTGAAGAGGGCGTTTGAGTCGCATGCTGTAGACCCGAAGCGGGGTGATCTACGCATGGGCAGGTTGAAGCTCAGGTAAGACTGGGTGGAGGACCGAACCCACCAGGGTTGAAAACCTGGGGGATGATCTGTGTGTAGGGGTGAAAGGCCAATCAAACTCCGTGATAGCTGGTTCTCCCCGAAATGCATTTAGGTGCAGCGTTGCGTGTTTCTTGCCGGAGGTAGAGCACTGGATGGCCGATGGGCCCGACAAGGTTACTGACGTCAGCCAAACTCCGAATGCCGGTAAGTGAGAGCGTGGCAGTGAGACTGCGGGCGATAAGGTTCGTAGTCGAGAGGGAAACAGCCCAGATCACCGACTAAGGCCCCTAAGCGTGTGCTAAGTGGGAAAGGATGTGGAGTCGCAGAGACAACCAGGAGGTTGGCTTAGAAGCAGCCATCCTTGAAAGAGTGCGTAATAGCTCACTGGTCAAGTGATTCTGCGCCGACAATGTAGCGGGGCTCAAGCACACCGCCGAAGTCGTGGCACTGACAGGACACTGAGCCTGTTGGTGGGTAGGGGAGCGTCGTGCAGCCGGTGAAGCAGCAGAGTGATCTAGTTGTGGAGGCTGTGCGAGTGAGAATGCAGGCATGAGTAGCGAATCGAGGGTGAGAAACCCTCGCGCCGGATGACCAAGGGTTCCTGGGCCAGGTTAATCCGCCCAGGGTAAGTCGGGACCTAAGGCGAGGCCGACAGGCGTAGTCGATGGACAACGGGTTGATATTCCCGTACCCGCTTCAACGCGCCCATACTGAACCTCGTGATGCTAAGAGTCCTTAGCTCGGGTTGTCCTTCGGGATGACTGTCAGGGTGAACGCTTGAACCGATCGGGTAGTAGGTAAACGATGGGGTGACGCAGGAAGGTAGTCCAGCCCAGGCGATGGTTGTCCTGGGGTAAGCATGTAGGGCGGAACGTAGGCAAATCCGCGTTCCTTTTGCCTGAGATGTGATGCCGAGCCGATTGTGGTGAAGTGGATGATCCTATGCTGCCGAGAAAAGCCTCTAGTGAGTGTTGTGGCGGCCCGTACCCTAAACCGACTCAGGTGGTCAGGTAGAGAATACTAAGGCGATCGGGTGAACTGTGGTTAAGGAACTCGGCAAATTGCCCCCGTAACTTCGGGAGAAGGGGGACCTCTGCTGGTGATGGCACTTGCTGCTGGAGCTGGTGGGGGTCGCAGTGGCCAGGGGGAAGCGACTGTTTACTAAAAACACAGGTCCGTGCGAAGTCGTAAGACGATGTATACGGACTGACGCCTGCCCGGTGCCGGAACGTTAAGGGGACCGCTTAGCTGACGTAAGTTGGCGAAGGTGAGAACTTAAGCGCCGGTAAACGGCGGTGGTAACTATAACCATCCTAAGGTAGCGAAATTCCTTGTCGGGTAAGTTCCGACCTGCACGAATGGCGTAACGACTTCCCCGCTGTCTCAACCGCAGACCCGGCGAAATTGCACTACGAGTAAAGATGCTCGTTACGCGCAGCAGGACGGAAAGACCCCGGGACCTTCACTACAGCTTGACATTGGCGTTTGGAGCGTCTTGTGTAGGATAGGTGGGAGACTGGGAAGCTCGGACGCTAGTTCGGGTGGAGTCGTTGGTGAAATACCACTCTGGTCGTTTTGAACGTCTAACTCTGGTCCGTGATCCGGATCGGGGACAGTGTCTGGTGGGTAGTTTAACTGGGGCGGTTGCCTCCTAAAGGGTAACGGAGGCGCCCAAAGGTTCCCTCAGCCTGGTTGGCAATCAGGTGTTGAGTGTAAGTGCACAAGGGAGCTTGACTGTGAGACTGACGGGTCGAGCAGGAGCGAAAGCTGGGACTAGTGATCCGGCATCGGCGTGTGGAAGCGGTGTCGCTCAACGGCTAAAAGGTACCCCGGGGATAACAGGCTGATCTTCCCCAAGAGTCCATATCGACGGGATGGTTTGGCACCTCGATGTCGGCTCGTCGCATCCTGGGGCTGGAGTAGGTCCCAAGGGTTGGGCTGTTCGCCCATTAAAGCGGTACGCGAGCTGGGTTTAGAACGTCGCGAGACAGTTCGGTCCCTATCCGCTGCGCGCGTAGGAGACTTGAAAGGGGCTGTCCCTAGTACGAGAGGACCGGGACGGACGAACCTCTGGTGTGCCAGTTGTACCGCCAGGTGCACGGCTGGTTGGCTACGTTCGGAAGGGATAACCGCTGAAGGCATCTAAGCGGGAAGCTCGCCTTGAGATGAGGTCTCCCACCCACGTTGTGGGGTAAGGCTCCCGGGTGATGACCGGGTTGATAGGCCGGAGGTGGAAGCGCGGTAACGTGTGGAGCTGACCGGTACTAATAGGCCGAGGACTTGACCACAAAGCAGACTCTTTTGGGTCGTGTGCTCGCGTTCACTAGGCAATTCTGAGACAGCAAATGGTGTGCTGTTTCGTGGGGTTACGGCGGTTATGGCGGGAAGGAAACACCCGGTTACATTCCGAACCCGGAAGTTAAGCTTCTCAGCGCCGATGGTACTGCACTCGGGAGGGTGTGGGAGAGTAGGTCACCGCCGGACAATCTTTGATGAGAGGGGTCTTGGTATCTGGTTTTGGATACCAAGGCCCCTCTTTTTTGTGTGTGTTGGGGTGGGGTTCTGGCATCTGTTGTGGTGTCGGAGCCCCTCTTTTGTGTGTCCGGGCTTTTTTGTGTGTGCGGGCTTTTTGTGTGTCCGGGTTCTTTGGCTGGTGGTGGGTGGGTCGGGATTCGGCTGGTTCTGGTTTCTTAGGTCGACATATCGCTCGTCGGAGATGCGGTCTCTCGTCGGCTGCCAAAGCTTCAGGCGCGGGGTCGTGGTGCGCTTGACGGGCCTTTTCCTGCGGCTCTGGGGCGGCCTCTTGAATGGTCTACCGGAGCTGCTTCGCCGGTCTTATGCGGGGCTTTTTCGAGGGCGGAGGCATTCCTCTGCAGGAGCATTACCGTGGCGCTCAGAGGCGGTTCTTGCGCTCGGAAGCCCGGGGCGCTGAGGGGGCTTTGCGGCTTCTCTGAGGGCTCTGGCCGGGGTTGTCGGAGGCCCTCCGCGTTACGGGGGCGTACGGACCGGTGTGGGAGGTCAGTAGGGTTGAGGGGTGGATTATCGTGCGGTAGAACGCGCGATCATGGATCGTGGCGTCGAGTGGGATTTCGAGCCGACGCTCGATCGGATCGCGGCCCTTCTTGACCTGCTCGGCTCGCCGCAGCGGGCGTACCCCGTCATACACATCGCCGGCACCAACGGCAAGACGAGCACGGCGCGGCTGACCGAGGCGCTGCTGCGCGAGCGCAACCTGAGGGTGGGGCGGTTCACCAGCCCGCATCTGGTGTCGATGCGCGAGCGGATCACGGTGGACGGCGAGCCGCTGAGCGAGGAGCGCTTCGCGCAGGTTTACGAGGAGATCATCCCGTACGTCGAGCTGGCCGACACGCAAGGCCGGCGGATCCAGTTCTTCGAGCTGCTGACGGCGATGGCGTTCGCGGCGTTCGCGGACACGCCCGTCGACGTCGCGGTGATCGAGACCGGCATGGGCGGCTCGTGGGACGCGACGAACGTGGCGGACGGTGTGGTGTCCGTCATCACGCCCATCTCGCTCGACCACACCGACCGGCTCGGGCCCGACATCCCCAGCATCGCGGCGGAGAAGGCCGGCATCATCAAGCAGGGGCAGACGGCGGTGCTCGCGCAGCAGGAGCTGGCGGCGGCTGAGGTGCTGATGCGCCGCGTGGCCGAGGTCGGCGCGGTGGTGGCGCGCGAGGGCCTGGAGTTCGGGGTCATGAGCCGGGAGGTGGCGATCGGCGGGCAGCTGATCACCTTCCGCGGGCTCAAGGGCGTCTACGACGACGTCTACCTGCCCCTGTACGGCGCTCATCAGGCGAGCAACGCCGTGTGCGCGCTGGCCGCGGTAGAGGCGCTGACCGGCGGCGACGACCAGCTCGACGTCGATCTGGTGCGCCAGGCGTTCGCGACGGCGTCCTCGCCGGGGCGGATGGAGGTGGTGCGGCGTTCGCCCACGGTGGTGATCGACGCGGCGCACAACCCCGGAGGCATGCAGGCGACGCTCGACGGGCTGCATGAGGCGTTCGACTTCGCCAAGGTGATCGGCGTGGTCGGCGTGATGCGGGACAAGGACGTCGAGGCGCTGCTCGAACTGCTGGAGCCGGTGCTCGACGAGGTCGTGCTCACGCGTAACTCCTCGCCCAGGTCGATGCCCGTGGCGGAGCTGGCCGCGCTGGCCGAGCCGATCTTCGGCGACGACCGCATCCACGTCGTCGAACGCCTCGACGACGCCATCGACCAGGCCATCGGCATCGCGGACGCCGAGGGCGAGTTCAGCGGCACGGGCGTGTTCATCACCGGGTCCGTCGTCACGGCCGGCGACGCGCGGTTGCTCCTCAAAGCGGACGGAACACCATGAAGTTCGACGTCACTCCAGGCATGCGCAGGCTCGGCGGCACCGTGCTCGGCATGGAGGCCATCGTCGCCGCGCTCGTCACGCCTGTGGCGATCAACGGCGGAGTGGCGACCGGGCTCGCCGTGACCGTCGGCATCGGGCTCGCCGTGCTGTGCGTGGTCATCGCGGGCCTGCTCAAGTGGCCGTTCGGGTACATCGCCGGGACCGTCGTGCAGGTGCTCGCGATCTGCACGGGGTTCCTCGTACCGACGATGTTCTTCCTCGGCGCGATCTTCGCCGCGCTGTGGATAACGGCGATTATCGTCGCTCGCCGTGTCGAGGGCGCTACTTCCCGCTAAAGTCGGCCACTATGGCCGTCCCCCAAGTACGCGGCCGCCGCTTCAGGCGCGCCCTAGTCGATCGTGGTCGCTCGACATTCTGCTCGGGCTCCTTATCGTGATCTCGCTGCCTCTGGCGGTGGTCGCGGTGCCCAACACGCTGTCCGTCGTCGCCGGGCTGCTGCCCCCCGACCTCGCCGGGGCCGGGCTCATGCGGACGCACGGGCTCGCGCTGCCAGCGCTGATGCTGGCGGTGCCGCTCGCGGTCGCGCTGACGCGGCGGGTGCCCGCGGCGCCGCTGCTAGTCGGCGCGCTGGCGCTGGTCGCCGTTTCCGACGCGGCGGGCGGCTACGCGGCGTCGGAGCTGCTCGTCGGCGTGGTGCGGGTGCTGCGCGGCCTCGGCTCCGGCGGGGTGCTGGCGATCACGCTCGTCGCCGTCTGGGACCGGGCGCCGGTGCTGCGCGGGCTGTGGGCGGGTGTGTTCGCGATGAGCCTGCTCACGGCGCAGGCGCTCGCGCTGTGGCCGCTGGACGAGGTGACGAGCTGGCGGGTGACGCTGCAGCCGTACCCGATGGTCACGGGCATCGCGCTGGGGCTTGCGGCCGTGCATCTGGTCGTGTGGATGATGGCCGGGCGGCCGGTCGGCGAGGGCTTCGAACGCGGCGAGCTGAAGCGGCTGCTGCTGCTCCTGGGGCCGGTGGCGGTGGTCGCCGCGGCGGCCGTCAGCACGGCGAGCGCCGGCTGGCGGTCCGGGGCGGTGATGCTGATCGCGGCGCTCGCGGTGACCGGTCTGCTGGGGCTCGCCTCGGTCGGCGGCGCGCACCGGCGTGTGATGGCGTACGTGATGGTAACGGTCGGCGTGGTGCTGCTGCCGAGCGCGGCGCAGGTCACGATGGCCGAGATGGGCGGGCTCGGCGGTCCTGGGCTGCGGGGCCTGTGGGTGGCGTACACGGTGGCCGGAGTGCTCGCGATCCTGGCCGCGGTGGCGGTGCGGCTGCTCGCGCGCGGCGGCGGTCGCTGGCTCGTGCCGCTGGGGCTGCTGGCCATGGTGGTCGGGCTCTGCTCGGTGCGGCTCGTGGTGCCGTCGGCCGACGGGATGGTGCTGACGGTTCCGTTCAGCCTGCTCGCCGTGGGGGCGGCGGTCGCGGTCACGGCGGCGCTGCAGGAGGTCGGGGTCGGCGCGGCCGCGTACGGGCTGACGCTGTGCTGCACGGGCGTGCTGGCGGGGTTCCTGCTCGGCGCGGGCGTGCAGATGGCGATGCTGGAAGGCGTACGGTCGCCGCAGGAGCTGGTCGACGGCTTCATGGGGGCGCTGCACTGGTGGGCGCTGATCAGCGGTTTCCTGATGGTGGCGATCATCGTGCTGGCCGCGCTGACGGCACGGCGGCCCGGCAGGGATCCCGCGGTGCCCGAGACGCCCTGCGCGGGGCCGCTTGAGCCCACCGACGTGCTGCTCGTGTCCGCGCCCGCCGGCGACCGGCTCGCCGCTGAGGCGCCGGGCGTGGCCGAGCCCGTCGTGACGTGGGGGTCGCTGAGCCCGGGTGACAAGCCCGCACCCGCGGTGCCTCCTCCCGGGCAGTCGCCCGAGGACTCCGGCTCCAGGTGAGGTGCCGCCGTACGGGATCGCCCGAGGATGCCGGTTCCAGGTGAGGCGCCGCCGTACGGGATCGCCCGAGGGCGCCGGTTCCAGGTGAGGCGCCGCCGTACGGGATCGGATGAGGAGGAAACGAGGGTAGGGGCGCGCCACGGTAAGCTGAGTGCCCTGCTACGGCGGCGCGTGGGCGCGTGCCCCGCGACGCGACCTCGCGGCCAGGCCGGTGCCCGCGGCCGCGATCACACCCATGTTCGAAGGAGAACCCCACGTGTCCGAGCGCACTCTTGTCCTGATCAAGCCCGACGGGGTTAAGCGCGGCCTCATCGGTGACGTGATCGCCCGTGTGGAGCGCAAGGGCCTCAAGGTCGTGGCGATGGACCTGCGCACTCTCGACGCCGAAACCGCCAAGGCGCACTACGCCGAGCACGCCGAGAAGCCGTTCTTCGGCGAGCTGGTCGAGTTCATCACCTCGGGGCCCCTGGTCGCCATGGTCCTCGAGGGGCCGCGGGCCATCGAGTCCTTCCGCGCGCTGGCCGGCGCCACCGACCCGGTCAAGGCCGCCCCCGGCACGATCCGCGGCGACCACGCCCTCGAGATCGGCGAGAACGTCGTTCACGGCTCCGACTCGCCCGAGTCGGCCGCCAGGGAGATCAAGATCTTCTTCCCCGACCGGTTCTGAGCGATCCGCTTCGGCGAGCCCGCGCAGCCTCGGCTGCGCGGGCTTTTCTGTCGGTGGGGCGGCGTAGGGTTCTGGCATCGCGGACGCCGGGTGTGGGCGGCCGGGACCGCTGTGGCTCAAGTGGTGGATCGTTCCAGTCGGCTATCGGATGTTGTGGTGCAATCCGGGCAAAGCTGCGGTTGAGGTAGGGGCTGGAGATTTTTGACAGGCGCGATGGCTCATTGCGCGCATCGGTGGGTACGTCACGTTACGATTCGAATTCATTCCGTAGTCACTCGCGAACGACGTTACGGAGGGCTCCGTTCCCCATGGGCAGCAAGCTCGCGTTCCTCGGCCGTGACATGGCGGTCGACCTGGGCACCGCCAACACGTTGGTCTACGTGCGTGGCCGCGGCATCGTGCTCAACGAGCCGTCAGTCGTCGCGATCAACACGGCTACCAGCAAGATCGTGGCGGTCGGCATCGAGGCGAAGCGGATGATCGGCCGCACACCGGGCAACATCATCGCGGTCCGCCCGCTCAAAGACGGTGTGATCGCCGATTTCGACGTCACCGAACGGATGTTGCGCTACTTCATCCAGCGGGTGCACCGCAGACGTCATTTCGCCAAGCCGCGCATCATCATCGCCGTGCCGAGCGGCATCACGAGCGTGGAGCAGCGGGCGGTGAAGGAGGCCGGCTACCAGGCGGGGGCCAGGAAGGTCTACATCGTCGAGGAGCCCATGGCCGCGGCCATCGGAGCCGGGCTGCCCGTCCACGAGCCCACCGGCAACATGGTGGTCGACATCGGCGGCGGCACCACCGAGGTGGCGATCATCTCGATGGGCGGCGTGGTCACCAGCCAGTCGATCAGGATCGGCGGTGACGAGCTCGACCAGGCGGTGATCGCGTTCGCGAAGAAGGAATACTCGCTGATGCTGGGCGAGCGCACCGCCGAGGAGATCAAGATCGCCATCGGCTCCGCCTGCCCGATCGGCGAGGAGTCGCACGCGGAGGTGCGCGGGCGCGACCTGGTCAGCGGGCTGCCCAAGACCGTCATCGTGTCGAGCGAAGAGATCAGGAAGGCCACCGAGGAGCCGGTCAACGCGATCGTCGACGCGGTCAAGACCACGCTCGACAAGTGCCCGCCCGAGCTGTCCGGCGACATCATGGACCGTGGCATCGCGCTCACCGGCGGCGGGGCGCTGCTCAAGGGGCTCGACGAGCGGGTCAAGGCCGAGACCGGCATGCCGGTCCACCTGGTCGACAACGCGCTCGACTCGGTGGCCATCGGCTCCGGCAAGTGCGCGGAGGAGTTCGAGGCGCTCCAGCAGGTCCTGGTGCCGGAGTCGCGACACTGATGAGAGACTCACGCCGTGCCCGGCTCGTCCTGGGAGTGCTGCTTGCGGCCGCACTCGTCATCCTGACCGTCGACCACCGCACGGGTGACAGCTCGCCGCTGCGCCCGCTGCGCGCGGCCGGCGCCTACCTGTTCGGCACGGCGGAGCAGTTCAGCAGCGTGGTCGTGCAGCCCGTCGGCGCGTTCCTGCACGCGCTCGTCACCGCCCCGGCCGCGCAGGAGCGCATCGAGGCGCTCAAAGAGGAGAACGCGAAGCTGCGGGCCGGGCTGCTGGCGGGCAAGCTCGACGCCGACCGGTCCAAGGAGCTGAAGAAGATGCTCGGGCTGGCCGGCATCGGGGGCTACAAGACGGTCCCCGCCAACGTGATCGCCAGGCGCGGGCTGCCCGGGTTCGAGGATGCCGTGCAGATCGACGTGGGCACCGGCGACGGCGTACACCCGGAGATGACCGTCATCAACGGCGACGGGCTGGTGGGGCGGGTGCTTCAGGCGACCTCCCACACCTCGACGGTGGCGCTGATCAGCGATCCCGCCTCATCCGTCGGGGCACGCCTCGAGGGCGGCAAGGAGATCGGCGTCGTGCACGGCGTAGGCGAGCACGGGCGGCTGGTGCAGTTCCGGCTGCTCGACTCGACGGCGCCGCTGAGCAGGGGCGGGCGGATCGTCAGCTTCGGGTCGCAGAACTGGCGGCCGTACGTGCCGGGGGTGCCGATCGGGGTGATCGAGCGAGTGGAGTCCACGCCCGGCGAGCTCACCCGCATCGCCTACGCGCGGCCGTATGCGGACCTGACGGCGCTCGACGTGGTGGGCGTGGTGGTGGAGGCGCCCAAGCGCGACCCGCGCGACGCGGTGCTGCCTTCGAAGGAGACGGCGCGATGAGGCGAGGCGCGAGCGGTTACGGAAAGGGGGCGTGGTGATCGGCGGGTTCTCCGTGGTGCTGGCGCTGCTGGCGCAGGTCATGCTGGTCAACCGGATGGCGCTGCCCGGCGGCGGCGCGCCCGATCTGGTGCTGCTCGCCGTCATCGGCACCTCCCTGACCAGAGGGGCGGCGCCGGGGGCCGTGCTCGGGTTCTGCACCGGGCTGCTGGTCGACGTCATGCCGCCCACCGCGCATCTCGTGGGCCAATACGCGTTCGTGCTGGCGCTCGTCGGCTACGTCGCCGGGCGCGGCGCGGGCGGGCCCGTCACCACGGTCGTGCTGTGCGTACTGATGGCGCCGCTGCTCGCGGCGGCCGTGGGCGGCCTGATCTCCGACCCCCGCGTATCGCTGGCCACCCTCACCGAGCAGGTGCCGGTCACGATCGTCTACACGCTGCTGGTCTCGCCGATCGTGATCTGGCTGACGACTAGGGGCAGACAGGCGAGGTTCTCGACATGACCAGGATGCGGGCGCGGTTGCTGGTGCTGCACGTCATCGTGGTGACGCTGCTGGTCGTGCTGGCCATGCGGCTCTGGCAGGTGCAGGTCGTGCGCGGGCAGGAGTTCGTGACGCGGGCGACCGAGACCAGGACGCGGACGGTCATCGTGCCGGCCGTGCGCGGGCAGATCCTCGACGCCAAAGGACGCCCCCTGGTGCGCAACAAGACCGCGCTCGTCGTCTCCGTCGACCGCAACCAGCTCCTGCGGATGAAGGATCGCGGCATCGGCGTGCTCCGCAAGCTGTCGCAGGTGCTCGGCAAACCGGTCGCCGACCTGCAGCAGCGCATCACGCCCTGCGGGCCCGGGGTGGGCAAGCCGTGCTGGGCGGGGTCGCCGTACCAGCCGGTCCCGCTGGACGAGAAGGTCGACACCCGCGAGGCGCTGCAGATCCTGGAGCGTCAGGAGGAGTTCCCCGGGGTGACGGCGGAGATCCACTCCGTGCGGCAATACCCGCTGGGCCGGTCCGGGGCGCAGATGCTCGGCTACCTGCAGCCCGTCACCGAGGCCGAGCTGGAGAAGCGCGAAGGGCTCAAGGCCAGCTTCTCCGGGGTCGACCTGGTGGGGCGCGACGGGCTCGAATACGTCTACGACGACGCGCTGCGGGGCAAGGCCGGGTGGCGCAGGGTCCAGGTCGACCGCATGGGCAAGGCGCTCGGCGTCGAGGAACAGGTCACACCCGTCCCCGGCGACCACCTGGTGACCAGCATCGACGCGCGGGTGCAGCTGGTCGTGGAGAAGGCGCTCGACCGGGCCATGAAGTCGGCGCCCGCTGCCGACGGCGGGGCGGCGGTGGTGCTCGACGCCCGTACCGGGCGGGTGGTGGCGCTGGCCAGCGCGCCCAGCTACGACCCGGAGATCTGGGCGGGCGGCATCTCGGCGCGCGGCTACCAGTGGCTGCTGTCGGAGAAGTCGGGCAAGCCGCTCGTGTCGCGGGCGATCAACGGGCAGTTCGCGCCCGGCTCGACGTTCAAGATCACCTCGGTGACGGCGATGCTGCGAGCCGGCTATCCGCTCAACGGCACCTACGGCTGCCCCGGCTCCGTCAACGTGGGCGGGCGGGCGTTCAACAACTTCCGCGGCATCCCGCTGGGCACGCTCAGCCTCCACACGGCGCTGGTGAAGTCGTGCGACACGATCTTCTACAAGGCGGCCTATGAGCAGTACCTCAAGGACGGCGGGCGCTACCCGAAGAAGAAGCCGAAGGAGATCTTCGCGAACACCGCGCGGGCGTTCGGCTTCGGCTCGCCGACCGGGGTGGACCTGCCCGGCGAGTCCGCCGGCCGCATCCCCGACCGGGCCTGGAAGAAGGCCATGTGGCAGAGCACCAGCGCCACCAACTGCGAGCGGTCGCGCAAGGGGTACCCGGAGGTCAAGGACAAGGCGCGGGCCGAGTTCCTCAAGCGTCTGGCGCTGGAGAACTGCACCGAGGGCTTCCTGCTGCGGCCCGGTGACTCGGCCAACTTCTCCATCGGCCAGGGCGACGTGCTCGTCACGCCGATGCAGCTCGCGCGTGCCTACGCGGCGCTGGTGAGCGACGGCAAGGTGCGCAGCCCGCGCATCGGGTGGGCGCAGGTGCGGCCCGACGGCAAGGTCGTGCGGACCATCCCGGTGCCGGTCGTCGGCAAGCTGCCGCTGAGCGAGAAGGAGCGGCGCTACATCAAGAACGCGCTCAGCCACGTCGCCGAGGACGGCACCGCGGCGGGGGCCTTCGCCGGGTTCCCGATGAACAAGGTGCGCGTGGGCGGCAAGACCGGCACGGCGGAGGTCTGGGGCAAGCAGGACACCTCGTGGTTCGCGTCGTTCGCGCCGACGAAGAATCCTCAGTACGTCGTCGTCGTGATGGTCTCCCAGGGTGGCATGGGCGCCCAGACGGCCGCACCGGCTGCCAGGGAGATCTACGAGGGCATCTACGGCATCAAGCGCAAGCCCGCGGTGCCTGGTGGGCGGCTGACGACCCGGCTGCCCAGGTTCGCCCCCGACGGAACGGTGGCCGGGGGATGAGCGGGCTTGCGGTCGCCGGTGCTCGGGGCTTGAGCGGGCTCAGACCCCTTGGCGGCCTCAGCCGAAGCGGGCTCGGGGTCGGCGATGCTCGGGGCTTGAGCGGGTCAGCGGCCGGCAGCGGTCGGTGGATGACCTGGTATGGCGTCGGCGGGGGCCGCGGCGGGGGCGGGCTTTCGGCCGAGGGTGGTTGTGGTTTGGGAAGGCTCGGGGCCGAGGGGTGTCGGGGGGCGAGTGGGGGCGCGGGCCTTGGTCGTCTGGGACTGAGTGGGCTTGGGCTGGGGCTGGGACTGAGCGGGCTTGGGCGGGGGCTGAGTGGGGCCGGGGGCCTGGAGGGGAGGGGTGTGAGGTGAACGCGCGTACGGTGGCGATCCGGCGACCCTCCCTCCTGCGGCGGATGGCGCGCGAGAACTCCGTCGTGCGCAGGCTCGACGGGCTGATGCTGGTCGCCGTGCTGGGGCTGTCGGTGATCGGCACGCTGCTGGTGTGGTCGTCGACCAGGACGTGGGCGCCGGGATCCACGGGGCTGGTCAAGAAGCACATACTCAACGAGACCATCGGCATGGTGCTGTGCGGCCTCGTGGCGATGATCGACCATCGGGCGATGCGGGCGTACGCGCCATTGGTGTACCTGCTGTCGCTGGTCGGGCTCGGGCTGGTGCTGACGCCGCTGGGCGCGACGATCAACGGGTCGCACTCGTGGATCCTGCTGGGCGGCGGGTTCGCCGTGCAGCCGTCGGAGTTCGCGAAGGTGGGGCTGCTGCTCATCATCGCGATGCTGCTGGCGCAACCCGCGGAGGGCACCGACCGGCCACGCGGGCTGGATGTGGTGCTGGCGCTCGTCGCCGCCGGCGTCACCATGGGCATGGTCATGCTCCAGCCCGACCTGGGCACGGCGATGGTGCTCGCGATCATCACGGCGTCCGGGCTGGTCATCTCGGGAGTGCGCAAACGGGTCATCGCGCTGATGACGCTGGCCGCCGGGGCCGCGGTGTTCTCGGTGTTCTACTTCCAGATGCTGGAGCCGTACCAGGTGGCGCGGTTCACGGCGTTCGTCGATCCGAACGTGGACCCGCGCGGGGTCGGCTACAACAGCACCCAGTCCATGATCGCGATCGGGTCGGGGCAGCTGCTGGGCAAGGGGCTGCTCGGCGGCGGGCAGACGACCGGGCGGTTCGTGCCCGAGCAGCACACCGACTTCATCTTCACGGTGGCGGGGGAGGAGTTCGGGTTCCTCGGGTCGGTGACGGTGGTGATGCTGCTCGGCGTGGTGCTGCTACGCGGGCTGAAGATCGCCAGGCAGTGCGAGGACCGGTTCGGGACGCTGGTCGCGGGCACGATCGTGTGCTGGTTCGCGTTCCAGGCGTTCATCAACGTGGGGATGACGATCGGGATCATGCCGATCACCGGCCTGCCGCTGCCGTTCGTCTCCTACGGCGGTACCGCCACCTTCGCCAACCTGATCGCGGTCGGGTTGCTGCAGGCCATCAAGATCCGGCGGCAGTCGTTCGACTAGCGCCTGCCTGTCTGCCTGCCACTCTGCGCATCGTCTGCCGGTCTGCTCTTCTGTCAGTGCATCGCATGCTGGTCCTGCCCTCGTGGCGGTGCAGCCGCAGGCTAGCGAGTGCGCGTTCGGAGACGGTGGTGTTTGTGCTGGTCAGTGTGGTTTTGTGGGGTCGGTGCAGGGCGTGACGACGGGAAATGTGACGGCGGACTCGGCAGGTGCCGAGCGCCGCTACGCTTGGACGTATGCCTGTCGAGTCGATTTTCCACCGCCTGGAAGCGCTGCTGCCGAAGGTGCAGAAGCCCATCCAGTACGTCGGGGGTGAGCTCAACTCGACCGTCAAGGACTGGGACTCCGCCGACGTGCGGTGGGCGTTGATGTACCCGGACGCCTACGAGGTCGGGCTGCCCAACCAGGGCATCGCCATCCTCTACGAGATTCTCAACGAGCTGCCGGGCACGCTCGCCGAGCGCACGTACGCGGTCTGGCCGGACCTTGAGAAGCTCATGCGCGAAGAGGGCGTGCCGCAGTTCACCGTCGACGCGCACCGCCCGGTCCGCGCCTTCGACGTGCTCGGCGTGTCGTTCGCGACCGAGCTCGGCTACACCAACCTGCTGACCGCGCTCGACCTGGCCGGCATCCCGATGCTGGCCGTCGACCGCGGCCAGGACGACCCGATCGTGCTCGCGGGCGGCCACGCCGCCTTCAACCCCGAGCCGATCGCCGACTTCCTCGACGCGGCCGTGCTCGGCGACGGGGAGCAGATCTCCATCGCCATCACCGAGGTCATCCGCGAGTGGAAGGCGGAGGGCCGGCCGGGCGGCCGTGACGAGCTGCTCATGCGCCTCGCCGAGTCCGGCGGGGTCTACGTGCCGAAGTTCTACGACGTCGAATACCACCCCGACGGGCGCATCAGGCGCGTCGCGCCCAACCGGCCCGACGTGCCGTGGCGGGTGCACAAGCACACGGTGATGGACCTCGACGAGTGGCCGTACCCGAAGAAACCGCTCGTGCCGCTGGCCGAGACGGTGCACGAGCGGTTCAGCGTGGAGATCTTCCGCGGCTGCACGCGCGGGTGCCGCTTCTGCCAGGCAGGCATGATCACGCGTCCCGTACGCGAGCGCTCGATCACCACGATCGGCGCGATGGTCGAGAACGGCATCAAGCAGTCCGGCTTCAACGAGGTGGGCCTGCTGTCGCTGTCGTCCGCCGACCACTCCGAGATCGGCGACATCGCCAAGGGCCTCGCCGACCGCTATGAGGGCACCAACACCTCGCTGTCGCTGCCCTCGACCAGGGTCGATGCGTTCAACATCGACCTGGCCAACGAGTTCTCCAGGAACGGCAGGCGCTCGGGCCTGACGTTCGCGCCGGAGGGCGGCTCGGAGCGCATGCGCAAGGTGATCAACAAGATGGTCACCGAAGAAGACCTGATCCGCACCGTCACCACGGCCTACTCGCAGGGGTGGCGGCAGGTGAAGCTCTACTTCATGTGCGGGCTGCCCACCGAGCAGGACGAAGACGTGCTCGGCATCGCCGACCTGGCCAAGAAGGTCATCAAGGCGGGCCGTGAGGTGACCGGCAGCCGCGACATCCGCTGCACGGTCTCCATCGGCGGTTTCGTACCCAAGCCGCACACCCCGTTCCAGTGGGCGGCGCAGGCCGACCACGAGACCGTCGACAGGCGGCTCAAGGCGCTGCGCGACGCGCTGCGCAGCGACAAGGAGTACGGCCGCGCCATCGGCTACCGCTACCACGACGGCAAGCCGTCCATCGTGGAGGGGCTGCTGTCGCGGGGCGACCGCAGGGTCGGCGCCGTCATCAGGGCCGTCTGGGAGGACGGCGGCCGCTTCGACGGGTGGAGCGAGTACTTCTCGTACGAGCGCTGGATGAAGGCCGCCGAGAAGGTCGGCGTCGACGTCGACTGGTACACCACCCGCGAGCGCGAGGAGAACGAGGTCCTGCCGTGGGACCACCTCGACGCCGGGCTCGACCGCGAGTGGCTGTGGCAGGACTGGCAGGACGCCATCTCCGGCGGTGAGGTCGAGGACTGCCGCTGGACCCCGTGCTACGACTGCGGCGTGTGCCCGACCATGGGCACCGAGATTCAGATCGGCCCGACGGGGCGGAAACTCCTTCCTCTGACGGTGGTCTAGCGCGCTCAGTGGGCGAGCCGTGTCTCGGCGTACACGTTCACGCGCGAACGCGGCTTATCCTGAGACGTAGGAACTCTTACAAGGGAAGGACGACAAGCTCTGAAACCTGTTCCCGACGGGCCACCGCCCGCGCCCACGGTGCAGCGCCTTCGTGTGCGTTACGCCAAGCGCGGCCGCCTGCGCTTCACCAGCCATCGCGACATCTCGCGGGCCGTCGAGAGGGCGGTCCGCCGTGCCGGCATTCCGGTGGCCTACAGCGCGGGCTTCTCGCCCCACCCGAAGATCTCCTACGCGGGCGCGGCGCCGACCGGCGTCGCCAGCGAGGCCGAATACCTCGAGATCGGTGTCACCGCGCAGTGCGACCCTGACCAGGTCAGACAGGGCCTGGACGCGTCGCTGCCGCCCGGTCTCGACGTTCTCGACGTTGTGGAGGCGGGCCCGGGGGGCCTGGCCGACCGCTTGGAGGTCTCCGACTGGGAGGTGCGGCTGCCCGGTGCCGACCGCGAGCTCGCCGAGGTGGCGGTGGAGAAGTTCCTCGCGGCAGGCACGGTGGAGGTCGAGCGCCTCACCAAGAAGGGCCCCCGTCGCTTCGACGCGCGGGAGGCCGTCGTGAGGCTCACGGTGTCCGAGGGAACCGCCAGAACCGCAGCTCAGGTGCAAGAGGAGCCGTGTGTCATACTGCGCATGGTTGTTCGGCACATGACGCCTGCCGTTCGACCCGACGACGTGCTCACAGGGCTGCGCCTTGTGGCCGACTTCGCGCCGCCGGTTCCCCCCGAGGTGACCAGGCTGGCGCAGGGGCCGCTCGACGCGACTACTGGTGCGCTTGCCGATCCGCTCGGCCTGGACCGCGACGAGACGCGCGGCGGCGAGGCGGAACCGGCGGGTGAGCACGTCGCCGGTTAAGGACGTGCCCGGCGAGAGCCGAGCACGACCGCTGACAGGACTTGGCGCCGGCGCGCTCTCATCGAGAGCGCCGGCGGACAACGAGACACGAGGGCTCCTGCGCGGCGCGGCGACGCGCCCGGGAGCTGACGGGAGAGCGCCCGCATGCTCGACAACGAGCCCAACGCCGGGGCCACTGGCCCTGACGGGGAGACAAATGAACAGCCCCAGGTGACCAGGCGTCGCCGCTCCAGCAGGCCCGCGGGCCCTCCGCCGGAGCTGCCAGAGGAGCCGGCGTCCGTGCCGGTCACCGTCGCCGCCGCGAGGACGGCGCCGGCGGTGGTCAAGGTGGAGCCGGTGCAGATCAACGCCGTGCAGCGCGCGGCGGGTGAGCCGGCGCCCGAGCTGCTCGCCGCCGTGGACGACACGCCGAAGGTGAAGACCGTTCCAGCCGGTACGGCCATGCTGGCCACGCCTGCCGTGGAGACCGTGCCGAGCGGCGCGTCGGGGACGAGCCGGACCGAGAACGGCCAGGTGACCGGGGTTGAGGCGGCCGAGGAGGCCGCCGCCGAGAAGCCGAAGAAGACCACGAGGACGCGTTCCACCGCCACGACGACGCGGCGGCGTGCGACCAAGAAGGCCGCTGAGGCGGAGGCTCAGGAAGAGCCCGCCGAGGGTGCGGCTGCCGCGCAGGAGAAGCCTGCCGAGGCTGAGGTCCCCGCGCCGGCCAAGCGGACCAGGACGCGGAAGAAGGCCGCGGCGACGGCCGAGACCGCCGCCGATGCGCAGCCGGCCGAAGGCGCCGCCGCCGCGGGCGGTGAGACCGCCGCCGGTGCCGCGACCGCTGACGGCACGGCGGCCGTCCAGGGTGCGGCCGCTGACGGTACGGCGGCCGATGCCGGTGCCGCGGCGGAGGGCGTTCAGGACGCCGGTGCCGTTGCCGGCGAGACCGCTGCCGCCGCCGCTGAGGCCGGTGAGGAGGCCGGTGAGGAGGCGCCTGCCCGGCGGACGCGGACGACGCGTACCCGCACCAGGACGACCGGCACGACCAGGCGCAGCCGCGCCGCCCGCGCCGCCGAGGAGAGCGCCGAGGGCGAGCCTGAGGCGAGCGCAGAGGCCGCGGCAGGGGCGGAGGCGACGGCGACCACCGAGGTGGCCGGTGCGCAGGCCGGAGAGGCCGCTCAGAGCGCCGAGGCCGCGGCCGGCGCCACAGCCGGCGACCAGGACGCCGAGGTCGCCGCGAGCGCTGAGACCACCGCGGACGTGACCGCGCAGGCCGCCGCAGCCGGGAGCGCCGAGGCCGGCCGGGACGACGATGACGTCGTCGAGACCCTGCCCGAGGACGAGCCGCTCGACGACGAGCCCGCCGGCGAGGACCTCGACGAGGACACCGTGCGGCCGAGCCTGCTCGCCGACCCGTTCGCGCTGAACGCGCGCAGGGAGTCCGAGCCCGGCACCGCGTTCCTGCGGCCCGCCGCGATCTTCGAGCCGCTGTTCCAGGCGCCCGACCCGAGCAAGGCCAAGCCGGCCGTGCCGCGCAGGACCGAGCCGGAGCCCGAGCCCGACCTGGCCGACGCCGACGACGTCGTGGACGAGACGGTCACCGACGAGGAGACCGACCTCGACGCGCCCGACGAGCACGAGGAAGAGACCGGCGGCCGCCGCCGTCGCCGCCGCAGGGGCGGCCGTGGCCGCGGCAAGTCCCGCGAGCGCGACGAGTCCGAGGACACCGAAGAGCAGCAGCCGGAGGAAGAGCACGAGGAGGAGCCGGTCGCCGAGGAGGCGCCGCAGGAGGAAGAGGTCTCCACCTCGCGCCGCCGTCGCCGTCGCCGCCGCAGGGGCACCGACGAGAACGTCGAGCCGGCCAGCGACGACCCGCCGAACACGGTGGTGCGCATCCGCGCGCCGCGCTCCGGCCGTACGGCGGCGCTCGACACCGCCACCGACGGCGTGCAGAGCGTGCGCGGCTCGACCAGGCTCGAGGCCAAGAAGCAGCGCCGCCGCGAGGGGCGCGAGCTGGGCCGCCGGCGTCCGCCGATCATCACCGAGTCGGAGTTCCTGGCCCGCCGCGAGTCGGTCGACCGGATGATGGTGGTGCGCCGCCAGGGCGACCGTACGCAGATCGCGGTGCTCGAGGACGGCGTGCTCGTCGAGCACTACGTCAACCGCGAGGCCAGCCAGTCGTACGTGGGCAACGTCTACCTCGGCAAGGTGCAGAACGTGCTGCCCTCGATGGAGGCGGCGTTCGTCGACATCGGCAAGGGCAGGAACGCCGTCCTGTACGCCGGTGAGGTGAACTTCGACACCGTCGGTCTGGAGGGGCAGCCGAAGCGGATCGAGTCGGCGCTGAAGTCCGGCCAGTCGGTGCTGGTGCAGGTCACCAAGGACCCGATCGGCCACAAGGGCGCGCGGCTCACCTCCCAGATCAGCCTGCCAGGGCGTTACCTCGTCTACGTTCCCGACGGGTCGATGACCGGCATCAGCCGCAAGCTGCCCGACAAGGAGCGCAGCCGCCTCAAGAGCATCCTGAAGAAGGTCATGCCGGAGAACGCCGGCGTGATCGTGCGCACGGCGGCCGAGGGCGCCTCGGAGGAGGAGCTGGCCCGCGACGTGGCCAGGCTGTCGGCGCAGTGGGAGAACATCCAGAAGAAGGCCAAGTCGGCCAGCCCGCCCGAGCTGCTGTCGGCCGAGCCGGACCTGACGATCCGGGTCGTGCGTGACGTCTTCAACGAGGACTTCACGAACCTGGTGGTGCAGGGCGACGACGCCTGGGACACGGTGGACGAGTACGTCAAGTACGTGGCTCCCCACCTGGCCGAGCGGCTGTCGAAGTGGGACACCGAGCAGGGCGACGTCTTCGAGCAGTACCGCATCGACGAGCAGCTGGCCAAGGCGCTCGAGCGCAAGGTGTGGCTGCCGAGCGGCGGTTCGCTGGTCATCGACCGCACCGAGGCGATGACCGTCGTCGACGTCAACACCGGCAAGTTCACCGGCCAGGGCGGCAACCTGGAGGAGACCGTCACCAGGAACAACCTGGAGGCGGCCGAGGAGATCGTCCGCCAGCTCCGGCTGCGCGACATCGGCGGCATCATCGTCATCGACTTCATCGACATGGTGCTGGAGTCCAACCGCGACCTGGTGCTGCGGCGGCTGCTTGAGTGCCTGGCCCGCGACAGGACCAAGCACCAGGTGGCCGAGGTCACCTCGCTGGGCCTGGTCCAGATGACCCGTAAGCGGGTCGGCCAGGGGCTGCTTGAGGCGTTCTCGACGCCGTGCGAGTGCTGCAACGGGCGTGGCCTGCTGATTTCGACCGAGCCGGTCGAGAGCAAGCCCGAGCCGCGCGGCACGCAGGGCAAGATGGCGGTCGAGAAGGCGGTCGCGGAGAAGGTTTCCGCGGCCAAGGACACCTCAGGCCGTGATACCGTGACCGGTGCGCTTGATGACGTCCCGGCTGAGGACGACCAGGCAAACCAGACTTCCGGCAGGGGGCGGCGACGCTCGCGCCGAGCCAAGTCCGCCGAGTAGCTCTCGGCGAGCTTCCGACGATCCGTCCGGTTCGCCTAGGGGCCCGGTAATCCGGTACCCTGGTGAACCGGTGCGTCAGGTGACGTGCCCTGTTGGCGCGCTTACTAAGGTTCGTCGGTCACAGACCGGCCGAATGACGGGCGCAGCATTCGGCGGCCTCCTCTCCGTGAGGCGGCTGATGATCGAAAGCAACAGTGAGTCAGTAGAAGGGTTCCGCGGTGTACGCGATCGTTCGTTGCGGCGGCAGGCAGCAGAAGGTCTCCGTCGGTGACGTCCTCGAGGTGGACAAGGTCGCCGGCGAGGTCGGCTCTTCGGTAGCGCTGCCGACGGTGCTCGTCGTCAACGATGGCGACGTGACGACCGAGGCGGGCAAGTTCACGGTCAACGCCGAGATCATCGGTGAGACCAAGGGCCCGAAGATCAACATCCTCAAGTACAAGAGCAAGACCGGTTACAAGAAGCGCCAGGGCCACCGCCAGCGGTACACCCAGGTGAAGATCACCGGCATCGAGCAGGCCTGACGGGAGTTTGAGAGATGGCACACAAGAAGGGCGCGTCGTCCACCCGGAACGGTCGTGACTCCAACGCCCAGCGGCTTGGTGTGAAGCGCTTCGGCGGCCAGCTGGTGAACGCGGGCGAGATCATCGTCCGTCAGCGCGGCACCCACTTCCACCCCGGCGACAACGTCGGCCGTGGTGGCGATGACACGCTGTTCGCGCTCAAGGCGGGCCACGTGCAGTTCGGCGTCAAGCGCGGCCGGCGAGCCGTGAGCATCGTTCCCGTCGCGGAGTAAGGTTCCTCCTTCTCCTTCGACTTTTCAGGGGTGGATCGACCGATCGCGTGTCGATCCGCCCCTTTTGCTGTTCGTACGGCCGGGATGCTCCCATAACGGCCGGGGCGTTTGGGTATGAGAGGCCTCCTTGCGGGGCGATGGAGGGATAAGGGCATGCCGGACTTCGTGGACCAGGTGGTCCTGCACGTCAAGGCCGGTGACGGAGGGAACGGATGCGCCTCCATCCACCGGGAGAAGTTCAAGCCGCTCGGCGGCCCCGACGGGGGCAACGGCGGGCGCGGGGGCGACGTCATCCTGGAGGTCGACCCCAACACGGCGACCCTGCTCGACTACCACCGCCGCCCGCACCGCAAGGCGCCCAACGGCAAGCAGGGGCAGGGCTCACACCGCGACGGCGCCAACGGCGACGACGTGATCCTGCCGGTGCCCAACGGCACCGTGGTCAAGGACGCCGCCACAGGTGAGGTGCTGATCGACCTCGTGGGCGCCGGTACGCGGTACGTCATCGCGCAGGGCGGCCGTGGCGGTCTGGGCAACGCGGCCCTGGCCACCGCCAAGCGCAAGGCGCCCGGGTTCGCGCTGCTCGGCGAGCCGGGCGACGAGCTCGACGTGGTGCTGGAGCTGAAGAGCGTCGCGGATGTCGCGCTGGTCGGGTTCCCGAGCGCGGGCAAGAGCTCGCTCATCGCGGCGCTGAGCGCGGCCAAGCCGAAGATCGCCGACTACCCGTTCACCACGCTGATCCCCAACCTGGGCGTGGTGACCGCGGGCGAGAACGTGTTCACGGTCGCCGACGTCCCCGGGCTGATCCCCGGCGCGTCGGAGGGCAAGGGGCTCGGGCACGAGTTCCTGCGCCACGTCGAACGCTGCGACATGCTCGTGCACGTCATCGACTGCGCGACCATGGAGCCGGGCCGCGACCCGATCACCGACTACGAGGTCATCGAGGCCGAGCTGCACGCGTACGGGAAGCTGGAGGACCGGCCGCGGCTCGTCGTGCTCAACAAGACCGACGTGCCCGACGCGCGTGAGCTGGCCGAGCTGGTCAGGCCCGAGTTCGAGGAGCGGGGGCTGCGGGTCTTCACGATCTCGGCGGCGACCCGCGAGGGGCTGCGCGAGCTGGCGTACGCGATGGGCGAGTGGGTCGCCGCGGCCAGGGCCGCCAAGCCGATCGAGGAGCCCACGCGCCTGGTGATCAGGCCCAAACAGCTCGGCGAGGCCGGGTTCCAGGTGCGGCGGGTCAACGACAACCTGTTCCAGATCACCGGCGAGAAGCCGGAACGGTGGATCAGGCAGACCGACTTCACCAACGACGAGGCCGTCGGCTACCTCGCCGACCGGCTGGAGCGGCTGGGAGTCGAGGAGGAGCTGGTCAAGGCCGGGGCCGAGCCCGGGGCCGAGGTGGTCATCGGGCCGATGGAGGGCGGTTACGTCTTCGACTGGCAGCCGACGGTGAACGCCGAGTCCGTACGGCAGGGGCCGCGCGGCACCGACAACCGGCTCGGCTGACCACAGCGCCGGCCGGTTCGTTCACGGACGGCCGGCCCCGCACCGGCCTCCGCCCCTCGCGGACGGCTGGGTCGGCCGGGAGATCGGACGGGGTCGGCCCGTGAGATCGGACGGCTGGGTCGGTCGGCCCATGAGGTCGGACGGCTGGGTCGGCCCGTGAGGTCCGTACGGTCCGTGCGGAGAGCGCGAGCGACCGCCACACCCCGCTCCGAAGACGCGGGCTCGTCCGCGCAGAAGCGCCGTCCGCGGGGGTTCAGTGGCCGCGTGGGGCGGCTTCCGCGGCTGCCCGGACGGTTGGGCCGGGGGCCGTTCTCCGGGGCGGTGGGCGGCCGTGGAGCCGGTGCGTCAGGTCGGTGTCCCGAGCCGGTTTCCGGCCCGTCTCAGGGGTTGAGCACGATTCAAGCCGTCCTGGTGCGAGCGGATAGGCTTCCACACGTGCGGGAACAGATCAGCTCAGCGTCGAAAGTCGTTGTCAAGGTCGGCTCCTCCTCGCTCACCACCCCTCAGGGAACGATCGACGTCGATAGGGTCGATGCCCTGGTGGACGTGCTGGCGGCGCGGCGCCGGGCCGGGACGCAGATCGTCCTGGTCTCCTCCGGAGCGATCGCGGCGGGCCTCGGCCCGCTCGGGCTGAGCACGCGACCGCGCGACCTCGCCACCCAGCAGGCCGCCGCATCCGTCGGCCAGGGCGTGCTGGTGGCCCGCTACACCTCTTCCTTCGCCCGCTACTCGCTGCGCGTCGGCCAGGTGCTGCTGACCGCCGACGACATGATGCGCCGCGCGCACCACGCCAACGCCCAGCGCACCCTCAACCGGCTGCTGGAGCTCGGCATCGTGCCCATCATCAACGAGAACGACACGGTGGCCACGGACGAGATCCGCTTCGGCGACAACGACCGGCTGGCGGCGCTGGTGACGCATCTCATCCACGCCGACGCGCTCATTCTGCTGTCGGACGTCGACGCGCTCTACGACGGCCCGCCGAGCCGCAGCGGTTCGCGCCGGCTGGCCGAGATCCGCGGCCCCGAGGACCTCGTCGGGGTCGAGCTGGGCAAGAACGGCGCGTCCGTCGGCACCGGCGGCATGGTGACCAAGGTGCAGGCGGCCAGGATCGCCACCGGAGCCGGCGTGCCCGTGGTGCTGACCGCGGCCGCCCACGCGGCCCAGGCGCTGGCCGGCGCCGACGTCGGCACCTACTTCCACCCCGACGGCCGCCACCCGGGCACGCGGCTGCTGTGGCTCGCCCACGCCACCACCGGGCGCGGCCGGCTCCACCTCGACCAGGGCGCCGTCGAGGCCATCGTGGGCCGCCGCAAGTCGCTGCTGCCCGCCGGGGTGACCTCGGTGGAGGGCGACTTCGCCGCGGGCGATCCCGTGGACCTGTGCGCCCCGCACGGCGGCGTGGTGGCCCGCGGGCTGGTGAACTTCGACGCCGCCGAGATCCCCGGCTTGCTCGGGCGTTCGACCAAGGAACTCGCGAGCACGCTGGGCCCCGAATACGAACGCGAGCTGATCCACCGCGACGACATGGTCATACTGGAATCCCACAACTGAACGTTCCAACGAGGAGCACGCGATGTCCGAAGAGTTCCTGAGCGTCGCCCGCGCGGCACGAGAGGCCGCCGCCGAGCTGGCCCCGCTGCCGCGGGCGCCCAAGGACCGGGCGTTGCGCGCCCTCGCCGACGCCCTGATCGCCCACGCCGCCGAGCTGGTCGCGGCCAACGCCGAGGACGTCGAGCGGGCCAAGGCCCAGGGCACATCCGAGGCGATGATCGACCGGCTCCGGCTCGACGAGGCCAGGATCGCCGCCATCGCCGAGGCCGTACGCCAGGTGGCCGATCTGCCCGACCCGGTCGGCGAGGTGGTGCGCGGCTCGACCCTGCCCAACGGTCTCGAGCTGCGCCAGATCAGGGTGCCGCTGGGCGTGATCGGCATCATCTACGAGGGCCGCCCCAACGTCACCGTCGACGCCGCCGCGCTCTGCCTCAAGAGCGGCAACGCCGTGCTGCTGCGCGGCTCGTCCAGCGCCTACTCCTCCAACACCGCGCTCGTCCGCGTCATGCAGGAGGCGCTGGAGGGCACCGAGGTGCCGGCCGGGGCCGTCCAGCTCGTGCCGGGACGAAGCCGCGACTCGGTCAAGGAGCTGATGCGGGCCCGCGGCCTGGTCGATGTGCTGATCCCGCGAGGCGGCGCGTCCCTGATCAACTCGGTGGTCGAGGAGTCCACGGTGCCGGTGATCGAGACCGGCGTCGGCAACTGCCACGTCTACGTCGACGCCGAGGCCGACGTCGAGCTGGCCGTGCAGATCCTGGTCAACGCCAAGGCGCAGCGGCCGTCGGTGTGCAACGCCGCCGAGACGTTCCTCGTCCACGAGGACATCGCCGACGCGTTCGTGCCCAAGGCGCTGGCGGCGCTGCGCGAGGCCGGCGTGACCGTCCACGGCGACGAGCGGATCGCCGCCTACGACCCGCAGGTCGTGCCCGCGACCGAGGACGACTTCACCGCCGAATACCTCTCGCTCGACATCGCCGCCGCCGTGGTCGGCTCGCTGGAGGAGGCCGTGGCCCACATCAGGCGCTACGGCTCCGCCCACACCGATGCCATCGTCACCCGGTCGCAGCGGGCCGCCCGGCGGTTCGTCGCGCTCGTCGACTCGGCCGCCGTGGCGGTCAACGCCTCCACCAGGTTCACCGACGGCGGCGAGTTCGGGTTCGGCGCCGAGATCGGCATCTCCACCCAGAAGCTGCACGCGCGCGGCCCGATGGGCCTGCCCGAGCTCACCTCGACCAAGTGGGTCTACACGGGCGAAGGACATCTGCGCACGTCAGAGGGCACGGTGGTGGCCGGTTAGTCGGCGTGTCGGCCTGACCGGCGCGGGTGGCGTCGCTTGACTGGGGCACATGGAAATCGTCGTCGCCCTCGCCTTCTCCGCTGCGGTGCTGTTCGGCGCGGACCGGCTCATGCTGTGGCTGGAGCGCCGAGGTCACGTCAACTGGCGCGGGAAAGGGCGCAGGCGGCTGTCGGACGAGCCTGTCACGCGGCTCGACAGCATGCTCTCCGACCACACACGCCGATAAACCTTCGGCGTGCCTCAAGCGGTGACAGCGGCACCGGCGCTAGGGTTGTGTCCCTTATGGGCGCGCCGGGCGGGGAGGGACGGTGAGCAAGCTCGGCAAGGTCGGGCCGTACAGCCTGGTCGAGCGGCTCGGCCGGGGTGGCATGGGCGAGGTGTATCTCGCGACCACCCGCCGCGGCGAGCGAGTCGCGCTCAAGGTCCTGCACGACCTAGCCGAAGACGAGACCTCGCGCATCCGATTGGAGCGCGAGGTCCGAGCGCTGCGCAGGGTCGAGAGCCCGTACGTCGCCAAAGTGCTCGACGCGGACCTCGACGGCGCGCGGCCGTACCTGGTGATGGAGCACATCGAGGGCGACACGCTGCTGGAGCGCGTCCGCAAGGAGGGCCCGCTCGACGTCTCCGAGCTGGTCGAGCTCGCGCAGGGCATCGCCGCCGCGCTGGCGATCATCCATGCGGCCGGCGTCGTGCACCGCGACCTCAAGCCGGGCAACATCATCATGGGCGCGCGCGGCCCGGTGCTCATCGACTTCGGCATCGCCCAGGTGCTCGACGCGACGCGGCTGACCATGACCGGTACGTTCCTCGGCACGCCCGGCTACACCGCGCCGGAGATCTTCGCCGACGAGCAGGTCGACTCGCCCGCCGACGTGCACGCCTGGGCCGCGACGGTGGCGTTCGCGGCGACGGGGCGGCCGACGTTCGGGCGGGGCACGGCCGAGGCGCAGATGTACGCGGTGCTCAACGGCCAGGCCGACCTCAAGGGCGTGCCGGTGGAGCTGTTGCCGCTGATACGGGCGGCGCTCAACAGGGAGCCCGGTAAGCGGCCCACGGCGGCTCTGCTGGCCGATCGGCTGTCCAGGCTGGCCAAGGCCACGAGCGCGGCTGAGAGCGAGCCTCAGGCGGCCTCAGGGCGCGTTGCCGACGCTGCGGAGGAGTCCGGCAAGGGTACGGCCGCGCGCGGCAGGGCGGCGCCGGATGAGGCCGCGACGCCGCGCGGCGAGGCCAGAGCGAGGAGCCGGCCAATGTGCCCGCCGAGGGCAAGGTGCCGCCGCCGCGCAGCCGGGGCGGCCGGGCCGTGCCGGAGAGCGGGCGTCCCGGGCGTGCTCTGCCGGAAGGCGGGCGTGCCGGGCGGGTCGTGCCCGAGAGCGGCCGGGCCGGGAGCCGGGCGGTGCCCGACGGCAAGGGGCAGGCGCTCGCGCGCAGCCGGGCCGAGGGCAAGGTGCCGCCGCCGCGCGGACGTACCGGCGGGGACGGCAAGACCACCGGGCCCAGGGCCAAGGTCACCGCGTCGCGGCAGCGTACGGCGGCGGCCGTCAGGAGCAGGACGGCCACGCAGGACCGGCGCAAGACCGCCGGGCTGCGCGAGACGCACACCACGCTGCCCGCGGGCAACGGCGCGCTGCTGCTGCTCGCGGTGCTGGCCGTGCCGTGCGTGGTGGTGTCGGTGATCTGGCCGATCGCCTCGATCGCCATCACGACGCTGTTCGTGGTGCTGACCAGGACCCTGTGGATGAGCCACTGGATGGTCTGGAAGCGCAGCTCCCGGCGCATGCGGGTGCTGCTGCGGGTGCTGCTCTTCCCCGTCGCGCTGGCCGGGGCGGCCTCGTCGGCGGTCGTGTGGCCTGGCGTGCCCGTCGCGGTGGCGGCGGGCGGTGCGCTGTGGGCGACCGGCGGCGGTGAGATCACGCCCGATTGGTGGCAGGAGGCCGCGCCCGTGACCGTGGCCGGGGTGGTGTTCGGGATGCTCTGCGGCGGGATCACCGGGCGCGAGATCGAGCGGGTCGGGCAGCGGCTGCCCGAGCTGCGCAGGGAAGGGCTGCGCGCGCTGGCCGTGCTGGGCGGGTTCGTCGCGCTGTGCGCGGCCGCCGTACGCGCCATCGCCCTGCTGCTCTGACCCTCGGCTCGCCGCCTTCTCGCCGCGGGGTCCCGTGCGCCTGCGGCTCGCCGGTGAGGCTCATGGTGGCCCGCCGCTACGGGCGGCGGGCCGGCGCGGCCGATCAGGCGGATCCGCCGCGCGGAGGCGGTGTCGTACTCAGCGGTGTCGTACGCACCTGGGGCGGTGCCGTGCTCAGTCGCGGCGGGCGAAGCGGTTGAAGATGCGCTCGCCCGCGTTGACCGCGCCCTCGGCGACGTCGCGTAGCACGCCGATGAACGGGTCCTGCGACTGCTGCCAGGAGGCGCGGTAGGACTCCGCCGCCGCCTTGATCTCGTCGGTGACCCTCGCACTGGCGTCGTCCTCCCGACGGGGGTAGTCGCCGCCGATGATCCGGTCGTACTCGCCGCTGCGCTGCCACTTGTCCAGCTCCGCCACGCGCACCACCGCGAACGGGTGGGTCGTGCCGAGCAGGTTGAGCACCTTGAGGAAGCCGTCGCGAAGGTCGCCCGCGGTGTCGTACTCCTGGAACTGCTCCAGGAACGCCTCGATGTTCATCTCGTGGGTGTAGTCACCGCCCGCGAGCTTCATCAGCGCGCGCTTGGCCGACTCGGGGTTCTGCCCCACGAGCAGGCCGCCGCGGTCGGACGACAGCTCGGACTTGCGGTACCACTCCTCCAGGCCCGCGACGATCGCCCGCAGGCCGATGTAGCCGAGCGGGATCCAGGCGACGCGGGTGGCGAGGCGGGTGAGGATGTCGAGCATCGTCCGGTAGACCGCGTGCCCCGACAGGATGTGGGAGGTCTCGTGGCCGATGACGAAGCGCTGCTCCTCCTCGTTCATGAGGTTGAGCAGACCGGTGGTCACGACGATGAACGGGTCGTCGAAGCCGATCGCCTTCGCCTGCACCTGCGGGTCCTGCTGAACGTAGATCTCCGGGATCCGGTGCAGGTCGAGGGTGTAGGCGGCGTCGCGGCCCATGTCGTAGAGGGAGCGGAACTGGGTCTCGCTCACTCGTACGGCCGACGCGAGGTACATCAAGCGGAGCCGGCGCTCACTGACGAGGCCGGACATCTGCTTGAGAACGGTATCGAACCCACTCAACTTGCGCAGAGCGACCAGGGCGGACCGGTCTGCGGGGTGTTCGTAGGCTCGGGACGAGATGCCTGGCAGTTGGACGCGATTGCGGTCCGGGGTGGTCGTCATGCCCGGCATGCTACGTCCGCAACGGAAGTGATGCGCGGTCATCCTGAAGGGGGGTGCCGTCGAGTTGTCCGGAAGCGTCCGCGTAAGGTCCGTTTCATGATGAATGCGCCTGGTGTGCAGGGGAAGCGGCGAGTAGGTGTGATGGGTGGGACGTTCGACCCCATCCACCACGGGCACCTCGTCGCCGCCAGCGAGGTGGCTCACCACTTCCAGCTCGACGAGGTGGTCTTCGTGCCGACGGGCCGGCCGTACCAGAAGTCGGAGCGGGAGGTGTCGGCGCCCGAGGACCGCTACCTGATGACGGTCATCGCGACCGCCTCGAACCCGCGCTTCTCCGTCAGCCGGGTGGACATCGACCGTCCGGGACCGACGTTCACGATCGACACTTTGCGCGATATCTCGAAAATTTACGGTCCTGAGGTCGAACTGTTCTTCATCACCGGCGCCGACGCGCTCGGCGCCATCCTCGGCTGGCAGAGCGCCGACGAGTTGTTCCAGCTCGCCCATTTCGTCGGCTGTACGCGCCCCGGGCACACCTTGCACGACCCCGGCCTGCCGGAGGGCCGGGTGACGCTGCTGGAGATCCCCGCGCTGGCCATCTCGTCGTCCGAGTGCCGGCAGCGCGTCGCCAAGGGCGAACCGATCTGGTATCTGGTGCCCGACGGAATCGTGCAGTACATCAACAAGCGAGGGCTGTATCGCTCGGCCGGATGATCCTGCTCAGGGCGTCCTCGTGGCGTAGGTGAGGGGTTTCGGCCCGGAAGGGTACCCTCAACATAAGGGCATGCTGCCGACACAGGAGGACAGACCCGCATCGTGACCGCATCTGACAAGGCCGTCCAGCTCGTGCGCATCGCCGCGGAGGCCGCGGCCGACAAGCTGGCCGATGACATTCTGGCCTACGACGTGAGCGAACAGCTCGTCATCACCGACGCCTTCCTGCTCTGCTCCGCCACCAACGACCGCCAGGTTCGCGCCATCGTCGACGAGATCGAGGAGCGGCTGCGCACCGAGGCCGACGCCAAGCCCGTACGCCGCGAAGGCGAGCGTGAAGGGCGGTGGGTGCTGCTCGACTACATCGACATCGTCGTGCACGTACAGCACGAAGAGGACCGCACGTTCTACGCCCTCGAGCGCCTGTGGAAGGACTGCCCGGCCATCACGCTGCCGGAGAGCGTCATGCAGGCCAATCTCCAGCGGGCGCGCGCGTGACCGACCGACACGACCTGGCGCCTCGCGCCGATTGCGAGCGGTCCGCATGAGCAGAAGGATCGTGTGCCTGCGTCACGGACAGACCCTGTGGAACGTCGAGCAGCGTTTCCAGGGCCACTCCGACATCCCCCTCGACGAGACCGGCATGGCGCAGGCCGAGCGTGCGGCCTCGCTGCTGGCCGCACTGCGGCCCACCATGATCGTCTCCTCCGACCTCCAGCGGGCCAACGACACCGCGCAGGCCCTGGGCCGGCTCGTCGGCCTCGACGTGGCGATCGACAAGGACTTCCGCGAACGGGGCGGCGGCGAATGGGAGGGGCTGACCCGGGAGGAGATCGCCGCCCGGTGGCCCGAGGAGTACGCCGCCTGGGAGGCTCCGGGCGGAGAGCCCGTCACCGAGGTCGCCACCAGGGTCGCCAATGCGATGCGGCGCTGGGCGGCCCGCCTCGACGACGACGGGCTGCTCGTCGTCGCCTCCCACGGCGCCGCCCTGCGGCTGGGCATCTGCGAGCTGCTCGGGCTGCCCGAGCAGCTCTGGCCGGCGATCGGCGGGCTGGGCAACTGCTCCTGGTCCGTGCTGCAGGAAGGGCGGCGCGGGTGGCGGCTGCTCGAGCACAACGCCGGCACGCTGCCCGAGCCGGTGCGCAGCGACGACAAGCCGGAAGCGGAGGTCTGACCACCTGCCCGGGTGCGGTCCCGGCCTGTAGGTCTGCCTCCCTCCCGCCGGGTGCGGCCTGTGTGAACGGGCTGTACCCGGCTTTTCGCATGCCCGGGCATGGCGCCGGAGTGGCGGGTGAGGTCTGCCGGGGTGACTGGGACGGTTGCGATTAGGTGAATCGGGGCGGTTGGCTATATGCTCTCGGAGCGCCGCAACGGGTGGACTCGGAGCGGTGACCAGGGGCTATAGCGCAGTTGGTAGCGCGCCTCCATGGCATGGAGGAGGTCTGGGGTTCGAATCCCCATAGCTCCACGTTCGAAAGCCTTGCCCCGCTGATCGCCGGGCAAGGTTTTTTGCTGTGCGGGGCGCTCCGAGCAGCGGGACATCGTGCGCGCGGCGCCGCCGGACGGAGCGGTGCCGCGGCGCCCGTGAGCATGGGAAAAGGCCGGGCGCTGAGCCCGGCCTTGAGGGGAGGAACGGGTCAGTGCTGGGCCGCCTCGCGGTGTGCGGCGCGGCTCGCAGGGACGGCGGTGAGGCTGAGGACCACCGTGACCACCCCGACGACCCAGGACGTCCAGGACGCCCCCTGGCCCTCGGTGTACGTGATGGCCCACGGAGCGACGAACAGCAGCACACCCCACAGGGCGTTGAGCCATTCCGTCGCCACGGTGCCCGGCTTCGCCAGGGAGACGAGCGAGGTGAGCGCGATGAGGACACCCAGGACGATCAGTGAAGCGGCGGCACCCGAAGCGCCGTCGACCCAGATCGGGGAGAGTGCCGCGTAGATGCCGGCGACCAGGGTGACCCAGTCCTGCCAGCGTGACCATGCCTTCATGAGAACCTCCGCCATCGGCGTTTGTACTCGGCTGGCCTTTTCGGTCAGTCGATCGCTGCAACCCGGCGGGGGCGGCAGCGATTCCACTGTGCTATGTGACCTTTTCCACAGTGTACGTCCCGGCACGTGAGGTGTAGCGGGGCGTTCGGCGGCACTTCGGCAGGGCCGGGCGGGGGCCTTCGCGCCGGCTCGATCACCGGCGGTTGTAGCGGGCGGCCAGCTCGTACGTCGTCGTCGCCATCCGCTCGCGTAACTCCGGCGGCGACAGGACCTCGGCGTCGGTGCCCAGGCGCAGGAACTCGCACACCGCGTGCTCGATCGACTCGATCGGCACCGTCACCTGCGTCCAGCCCTCCTCGTCGGGCGCTGAGGCGCTCTCTCTGGCCGCCGCCACCACGCCGGGCGTCATCAGGTCGGCCAGGCGTTCGACGCCGCGCGGCGACAGCCGTACGATCGCCTCGCCCCAGCGCAGCCGGGCCTCGAACTCGGCGAGATACCCCTGCCAGTACGCCTGCAGATCGAAATCCTCCGGCCGGGCGAACCCGCCGGGCAGCGTGTGCAGGTCGAGGATCTGCGAGACGCGGTACGTGCGGACGTGCTCGCCGGAGCGCGCCACCAGGTACCACCGTCCGGCCTTGATGACCAGCCCGTACGGCTCCAGCCGCCGCTCCACCTCCTGAGGCGCCCGCCAGCGGCGGTAGCGGACCTGGAGGGGACGCTCGTTCCAGACGGCGTCGGCCACGGCCGGCAGGTGGGTGACCGGCTCGGGGTCCCGGTACCAGGTGGGCGCGTCGAGGAGGAAGCGTTCCTGGATGCGTCCGGCGCGGTCGCGCAGCTCCACCGGCAGCGCGGCCATCAGCTTGAGCTGCGCCGCCGCCACCACCGCCCCGAGCCCCAGTTCGGCGGCGGGGCCGGGCAGCCCGGCGAGGAACAGCGACTCGGCCTCGTCGGCGGTCAGACCGGTCAGGCGGGTGCGATAGCCGTCCAGGAGCCGGTATCCCCCTTTGGGGCCCGCGTCGCCGTAAAGGGGGATACCGGCCGCGTGGAGGGACTCGACGTCGCGGTAGATGGTGCGTACGGACACCTCAAGCCGCTCCGCCAGCTCCTGCGCGGTCATCCGGCCCCGTGTCTGCAACAGCAACAGGATGGAGACCAAGCGGGAGGCACGCACATCGCTGACACTACCTGTCAGTGACCCGGTCTTACCGTGCCGCGCATGAACGACTTCGACTTCCTCGCCGGCCGCTGGAACGTCCTCAGCCGCCGCCTCATCAAGCCTCTGTCGGGAAGCGGCGCATGGGAGGAGTTCCCCGGTTTCTCGGTGGCCACCCGGCACTTCGGCGGCGCGGCCAGCGTCGATGAGATCGAGTTCCCGACCAAGGGGTTCAGCGGGATGACCGTGCGGCTGTACGACGTGCGGGCCGGGCAATGGGCCATCTACTGGGCGAACAGCGCCACGGGGCGGCTGGACACCTCGGCCATGGTGGGCGGGTTCGACGGGGACCGCGGGAAGTTCCACGGCGAGGAGACCGTGGCGGGGCGGCGGGTGCGGTGCAGGTTCGTCTGGACGGTGATGGGCCCCGGCGCGGCCCGGTGGGAGCAGGCGTTCTCCGATGACGGAGGGCGTACGTGGGAGACGAACTGGACGATGGACTTCAGCCGGGCGTGACCGCCTGCGTCGCGGCGGGGAGCGGGCGCGTGGTCGCGTCGGCGTTGCTGCGTGCCCACAGGACGGCGGCGACGGCCCCGGCGGCGATCAGCAGGACGAGCCCGCCTGCCACGATCACCCACCACCAGGCGGACCTGGGCGGCTTGGCCTCGTAGACGGGCACGTCGGGGAGCAGGTCGGGGGTGTACGGGAGCCGCTGCGTATGGGGCGACTCCGCCGAGCCCTGGGGGAGCGGAGCCGGGCGCGGGAAGCGGTGCCTGATCGTCCGGTCGGGGTCGGCGCCGGGAGCGGAGCCGGAATCGAGGTTGATGGTGGGCTCGAAGTCGGGGGTGCGATCGGAAGCGGGGTCAGGGCCGGGGGTGTGTTCGGGAGCGGAGTCGGGGGCGGGCTCGTGCGGGCCGGGCTGCTCTCGCGTCATGATCCCCTCAGACGAGCTGCGTGATAGGGATTTACGCCGACATTGTCACACTTCTCCCGGCTGTGTCGTCCAGCCTGCATGACATCTGTACTCGTCACAGGAGGCAGCGGGCGGCTCGGCCGCGCGGTGCTGGAGAAGCTGGTCGCGGCCGGGTACGACGTGCGGGCCGTGAGCCGGTCACGCAGGGCCGGCGCAGGAGGCGTGCGATGGGTGGTGGCGGACCTGACGACCGGGCATGGCCTGGCCGAGGCCGTGTCGGGGGCCGACGTCGTCCTGCACCTGGCCTCGGCGCCGTACAAGGGGCGCTACACCCGGCGGGTGGAGCTCGACGGCACGGCGGCGCTGCTCGCGGCGGCGCGCGAGGCCGGGGTGCGGCATCTCGTCTACGTCTCGATCGTGGGCGTGGATCGGGTGCCGTGGGGATATTTCCGTACGAAGGTACGCGCTGAGCGGCTCGTCCGGGACGGCGGCGTGCCCTGGAGCATCGTGCGGGCCACCCAGTTTCACGAGTTCGTGGCCGAGGCGTTCCAGGGGATGGCCAGGTTCGGCGTCATGGTCGTCGATCCGGGCGTCCCGGCTCAGCCGGTGGACGTACGCGACCTGGCCGGGCACCTGGCCGGGGTGGTCGCCCGCGGGCCCGCCGGTGCGATCGAGGAGTACGGCGGGCCCCAGACCCTCACCATGGAGGAGGCCGTACGGCGGTGGCTGCGGGTGCGCGGGCTGCGGCGGCCGGTGCTGCGGGTACGCGTCCCCGGCGCGCTCGGCCGTGCCTTCCGCGCCGGTCACCTCGTCACCGAGGCGGCCCCTGCGGGCGCTATCACCTGGGACGACTACCTGGCCGGGCGCTCCAGCGGGGATCGTCCCGGCAAGGTCTGAGGTCGGCTCCTGCGTCCATTTGCCGTGCCGGTCGCGTGCTACTGCTCGGAGGGAGGCTGGTAGCCCTGGGACGGCGGCTGCCAGCCCTGCTGCGGCGGCTGTCCACCGGGTTGGGCCTGCTGGCCGGGCTGCTGCGGTGCCCAGCCGGGCTGTGCCTGCCCACCGTGCCCGCCGGGCTGGGACCATCCGGGATCGGGCTGGTGGCCGGGCTGCGGCCAACCGTGCTGACCCTGGTCGGGCTGCGGCCAGCCGGGTTGACCGTGCTGGGCGTGGTGGCCGGGCTGGGTGGGCCAGGTCTGCGGCTGCCCGGCGGCGGCCGGTTGCGGGGTGCGGCGGGCGACCACGCCGAAGATCAGTAAAGATATGCCGACCGCCTGCGCCAGGGTCCCGAGCCCGGTGCCCACCGGCAGGACGATCTCGTACGCCGTGCGCCCGAGCTTGTCGATCAGCGTGCTCATGGAGAAGGAGACACCGACCTGGCCGATGAACCCGACGAGGAGCACGACGCACCCCGCGATACCGAGGTTCGCGCCGCGACCGTGGTCCTTCTTGCGCACCGCCAGCAGGATGATCCCCCCGACGAAGACGATGACCATGAGCAGCGCGTTGATGATGTTGATGACGAGGTTCAGCATGCCCATCCGGTGAAGACTCCATGGGGGGACGAAAGGTGACCTGACGACGCTACGTGGCTCGGCGGAGATCTTCCACCGCACGTGTGATCGAGTCGAGGTCGTGGCTGCCCTCGTACCGTACGCCGTTGATGAAGAGCGTGGGCGTGCCGCGCACGCCGCTCGCCTGCCCCGACTCCTCGTCCACCGCGATCCTGGCGACGTGGCGCGGTACGTCGGCCCAGGGCTCGACGCCGAGCTGGGCGGCGTAGCGCTCAAGGTCGGCGTCGGTGAGGAAGCGCTGGTTGGAGTAGAGGATGTCGTGCATCTCCCAGAACCGGCCCTGGTCGGCGGCGGCCTCGGCGACGATGGCGGCGGGGGCGGCGCGGGGGTGCAGGGTGCGCAGCGGGAAGTGCCGGAAGACCATGCGCACATCGGGGTTCTGCCGCAGGACCTCCTCCAGGATGGGCTGGAGGCGGCCGCAGTAGGGGCATTCGAAGTCGGCGTACTCGACGATCGTCACCTTGGCGCTGGCGGGCCCGCGTACATGGTCGCCCCGCCCCACGGGCACGGCCAGCGTCTTCGGCAGGTCCTGCGACGGCTCGGCGTCGGGCGGGGCGCACACGCCGCCACGGTTCCACGCCAGCCGGAAGATCACCCAGCCGAGCGCGGCCGACAGCAGCGAACCCGCCAGGATGCCGATCTTCGCCTGGTCGTGCAGCGCCGGGTCGTCGAAGGCGAGGTCCACGATGAACAGCGCGACCGTGAACCCGATGCCGGACACGGCGGCCCCGCCGAGCACCTGGCCCCAGACGAGGTTGCCGGGCAGGATGCCCCACTTGAGCCGCAGCGGCAGCCAGGTGCCGAGCGCGATGCCGGCGAACTTGCCGACCAGCAGGCCCAGCGCGACGCCGATGGCGATGGGCGAGGTCACGGCGGCGCTCAGAGTCTCGCCGTCGAGCCGCACGCCGGCGTTGGCCAGCGCGAAGACGGGCACGATGACGTAGCTGCTCCACGGGTGCAGGCGGAGCTGTAGCCGCTCGTTCACCGAGACGGCCCGCTGGACGCGCCGCGCGGCCTCCCTGGCGGCGGCCGCGCTCGGCGCGACCGTGAACCCCTGCACGGCCTCCCCGGCCAGCAGCAGCTTGTGGTCGGTGGGGGCGTAGACGAAGACGAGCATGCCGAGCGCGATGCCGACGAGCGTGGGGTGCACGCCGCTCTCCAGCGTGGCCAGCCACAGCGCGAACCCCAGCACGATGTACGCGGGCGCCCGCCAGATCTTCAGCCACCGCAGCGTGACGATGGCCGCGAGCACCAGCGCGGCGATGATCAGGGCGGGCACCGACAGCTCGGCGGTGTAGAAGATCGCGATGATCATGATCGCGAGCACGTCGTCCACGATCGCCAGCGTCAGCAGGAAGGCCCGCAGCGGCTCGGGACACCGGGCCCCGACCACGGCCAGCACGCCCAGTACGAACGCGGTGTCGGTGGCGATCGGCACGCCCCATCCGCCGGCGCCGGGCCCGCCCGCGTTGAACAGCAGGTAGACCGCGGCGGGGACGAGCATGCCGCCGAACGCCGCCACCGCCGGTACCGCGATCAGCCGCCGGTCCCTGAGCTGCCCGAGCCGCACCTCGTAGGAGACCTCGAGGCCGATGAGGAAGAAGAAGAGCGTCATCAGCCCGTCGTTGACCCAGTGGCGCAGGTCGAGGCTGAGCTGGGCGTCGCCGAACGACAGGCCGACCGGCGTGTGCCAGAACGCCTCGTAGGTGTCGCCCCACGGCGAGTTGGCCCAGAGCAGGGCCAGCACGGTGGCGACGAGCAGCACGCTGGTGCTGCCCGCCTCGGTCCGCAGGAACGACCGCAGCATCTCCCATCCCCCCTCGCAGCGATCCTAGGCGGGAGGGATGCGTGGCAGAACGCCGCCTCCAGGAGGGACGCAAGTGACGCTAGCCGGTCTCGAAGAACAGGTGGAAGGCGGCGTCGCGGGCGAGCAGGAAGCCGACGATCGCCAGCGCCCAGCTCAGCATCGACCCGGAGTGCTTGGCCAGCCAGGCACGCAGCCGTTCGAGCTTCGGCTCGAGCCGGGCTCCGGCCGCCGCGCGCAGCACCATGAAGGCCAGCGCGGGCAGGATCATCACCAGCACGTACGCCGCCAGCACCGGCAGCCACTGTGCCGCCCGCAGTCCGGCGCTCGTCATGATCCCGACCGCGCCGAGGTACGGCAGCATCGTGGCCACCTCGACCGCCCCGGCCGTCAGCCCGAGCAGCACCATCGTGCGCGGCCCGCCCACCTTGGGGGTGAACGTGCGCTCCGGCAGCCCGCGCTTCGCCCGCCGCTTGGGGTCGAAGCGGAAGCTCAGCGCGAACAGCACGACACCGATCGCGAGCTGCACCGCGTAGGCGGCCCGGCTCTGCAGCGCGCCGCCGAACGCGTCCATGGCGGCCCCGGCTCCCAGCATGAGCGCCACCCCGACCAGGAAGTAGAAGCCCGCCACGGTGGCCAGGTAGGTGAGCAGCCGGCCGCCGCGTCCCCGTTCCGTGGTCAGCAGCAGGAAGACGGGGATGCCGAGGGTGCCGAAGCTCGTGCTGTCGATCAGCGCCAGAGCCGCGAGCGTGAGCAGCAGCGCGACGGTCATGAAGCGATGATGCCGACCGAGGCTTCCCGGCCGCCTCCTCCGGCGGGCTGAACCCGGCGTACATCCTTATGCTCATCCCCTCCGGAGGGGGCCCGGAGGAGCTGGCGGTGGCCCGGAGGAACCGGAGGGGGCCAGAGGAACCGGAGGAGGCCCGGAAGGCCGGCGAGGCCCGGAGGAGCCGGAGGTGGCCCGGAGGAGGGCCAGGGGCCGGAGGGGCCGGAGGAGGCGCGGGCGTCAGAGGTTGCGCAGGTAGGCCAAGGAAGGCGCGAAGAAGTACTCGCCGCCCTTCATCGTGACGGTCTGCGCCACCTGCGACTGCGGAACGGACGTCTCCGGCTTGCCCCAGACCTTGGGGAAGCTCACCTCGATGTCACGCTCGCCTTGCCCGATGACCGGGTCGTGGCCGGTCGCCGGCATCTCGAAGTCGGGGTTGTTGGCCCAGGTCTGCTGCATGAACTCGAACTGGCCGAGCAGGCTCGAGTTGAACGCCATGAACAGCAGGCCGACCTCGCCGCTCGGGCGCTCCTCCGGCGGGGAGTCGTCCCACGGGTCGTCGGTGCGCTCGCCGTACGTCTGCCCGCGCCGCGCCATGACCACCTCGCGCCCGAACGAGCGCGGGTTCGTCTTCCTGACGTGCCCTGAAAACGGGCACTTGGAGCCGTCGTCGGCGTCGAACGTGAAGTCGTTGACGACGGGACCTCCGGCCGGCCTGGGCTTCAGCGTCAGCGGGGTGCCGTCCTTGAAGCGGCCGACGAGCATGGCGCCCGCCCGCTCGCGGTCGGCGCCCTGCAGGCCGAGGCCGTCGGCCAGGTCGCGCTCGATCTCCTTGAACGCCCGCACGTTCTGCTCCAGCTTCCTGAACACCAGGTAGCTGCCGTGGTGGCGGGTGGGGTCGGGCGCGAACGGGTCGGGCACGAGCACGTTGCCCAGCGGGAACGCCGGATCCCAGTGCTTCCTCGGCTCCTTGTCCACCTCGTCGGCGAGGAACAGCGGCTGGCTGCGGCCGTCGACGTAGCCGAAGTGCTCGATGCCGTCGCCCGCCGGGTTGCGCATGCCCTGACCGCGCTCCTCGCCCAGCAGCCTGGCGCTCTCGGGCAGGTCGTCGATGATCTCCTGGCGCAGCCGATCGACCGGGGCGCGCTCGGCGTCGCCGATGAGGATGACGGCGTGGATCTCCCGCTGGTAGGTGCGCTCCCACTCCTCGACGGGCGGATCGTTGACGATGGCGACGCGCCGCTTCATGCCGTCGCGGAAGACCGGGTCGCCGAACCTGCGCACCTCTTCGGCCGAGTGGCCGAGGTCGCGGTAGCCGGCCTTGCTGATGCCGACTCCGACGTACGAGGTGCCGGGCCGGCGGCCGGCCGCGAAATCGCGCACCTCCTCAAGGTGGCGGCGGGCCGACTTCATTTTGGTGGTGGCCAGGCGGCGCAGAAACGCCCGCCCTTCGGCCACGTCGTTGAAACGGACGAACAGCACGGACATGTGCTCGCGTACGTGGGCACGCAGGATGTTCGGCTGCAGATTGTCCAGCATGGCCTTGGTGTCGGCGTCGAGCGAGGCCGAATCCCAGGCGAGAGGTCGTTCATTGTCAAGGTCGACAGGCATGCCGCTGTCCCTTTCCCCGTTCACCCGATCACATGAAATCGGACCCCCTGCGCGTTGAGGGAGGAAAGGGCGGCGGAAATCCCCCGGTATTCAACGCGTCCAACCATGACGACTGTCGACGGCCCGGGAAAGTTTCCGGCTCAACGGGATCGCTGCATTTCCCGATGCGGGCTACGCCGCCGGGCGTATCCGGGCCGCCTCCCTGGGGACGATGGCCGGGCGGCCGCGCGGTGGCAGCGTGGTGGCATGGATGTGCTCCGCCGGCTGCTCGGCCGGCTGTCGGTGCTGTACGTGCTGGTCTTCCTGACGTTCGCGCTGGCGCACGCAGGGGTCGCGATCGGCCCCATCCGCGAGCCGGTGATCGTGCCCGCCGTCATCGTCGAGACGCTGTGCGCCGCCGCCCTCGCCGTAGGCGCGTACGGCGCGCTGGCCGGACGGGCGTGGGCCTGGGACGGCCTCCTCTACGGCCACGCGGCCGCGCTGGGCGGGGTGCTGCTCGGCATCGCGGCCACCACCCTGCGCGGAGGCGGCGGGGACGCGGATGCGCCTAGCGCGTTGCTGCTGACCTATCACGCCACGATGGCGGTCGTGCTGACCGCCGGGCTGGTGGGCGCCTTCTACGTCTCCCGGGCGCGCACGTAGTCACCCTTCCAGGGTGCGCAGGTAGCCGGCTGCCGCTTCGAGGTCGTCCTCGCCGAACACGCGGATGCCCTCGGACTCCAGCAGCGCCGTCGTGACGCCCTGGCCTGGCGTACGCCGCCCGGAAAAACTCCCGTCATAGACGGAGAGCGCACCGCAGGAGGGGCTGCCCTCCTTGAGCACCGCCATCCGGATGCCGTTGGCGCGCGCGACCGCGAGCGCTCCCCGCGCGCCGGCCACGAACGCGGCGGTCACGTCGGCGCCGTCGCTCGTCAGCACGCGTGCCGAGCCCGCGAGGACCGCAGCGCCGCCCAGACCGCCCTCGATCTCGGATGCGGGGCGCGGGACCGGCAGCCCGCCCGCCACCTCGGGGCAGAACGGCACCAGCCGCCCCTCCTCCCGCCACCCGGCGAGCAGGGCGGCCGAGCTGGTCTTGGCGCGGCCGTCGTAACGCACCTTGCGGCCCATCAGGCAGGCGCTGACGAGGATCTTCTCCACGTCTTCGATCCTATGAGCGCGATCGGCACCAGCGAGACCGCGGTCAGGCCCGCCACCACCCAGAACGCGTACGCGAACGGCCGGGCGACGCCCGCCGCGGTGAACGCCTGCAGCGCCATGGTGAGCACGGCGACGCCGAACGGCGCGGCCAGGCGGACGGCGATGGTGCTCAGCGTGGTCGCCGCCGGGATCGCGGAACGCTCCAGCGTCGCGAACGCCGCCGCCATCACCGACGTGGACACCAGCCCGTGCCCGAGCCCGACCAGGAACATCGGCGCGAAACCGCCGCCGAGCAGCGCGAAGGCCACGATGCCCGCCGTCGCCACGACCACGCCCGCCGCGCCGATGCCGCGCCCGCCCTTGCTATCGCCGAACAGCCGCAGGTCCAGCAGCGTGCCCGGCGAGCGCAGGGCTCGTACGACGAACGCCGCCACCAGCGCCAGCCCCGCCGGCAGCACCGGCAGCGCGCCGCCGCCCGGCTCCGACAGCCCGTAGACGACGGCCGCGAGCCCGGGGGAGAGCAGCGCCAGACCGGCCAGGTCGAGCGGCTGCGGGCGGTCGCCGGGCTCGGCGGGCAGCAGCACGAGCGCGGCCAGCCAGACGCGCCGCGCGCCGAACCTGCCCGTCGCCCAGCCGGTGACCGGCACCGTCATGGACAGGGCGAGCAGGTAGGCGGTGACCGTCCACTGGACGGCCGCGTGGCGGCCGAGCTCGGCGCCCGCACGATGACGCTGTACTCGTACATCGAGCGCAAAGAGGACCTTCTCGCGCTGATGGCCGATGAGATCGCCGCCGAGGCCCACGTCGACGAGCCGCTACCGGACGACTGGCGGGAGGCGCTGCTGCTGCTCGCCCGGCGCGAGCGCGACCTGGTGCGCCGCCATCCCTGGCGGGTCGATCTCATCTCCCAGCGCGTCCCCGTCGGTCCCAACGGGCTGCGGCACGTCGAGCAGAAGCCGGCCGCCATCGACCGGCTGGCGGCGAGGCGGGGTGGCGGTCGGCCGGCTGACGGCCTGGCGGATCCTCGCGGCGTTCAACGACTACATGACCGGCTTCGTGATCAGGGAGGCGCAGGAGCGCGGTGCGCCCCGCGAGGAGGGGATCAGCGAGGCCGAGCGGGCCGCGCTCGCCGAGCCGTACATCAGGGAGCTGGTCGCGGGCGGCGAGTTCCCCCGGCTCGGGCCGATGATCGAGGAGGGCGTGCAGGGGGCGGACGACAATTTCGAGCGCGGTCTCGGGTGGGTGCTCGACGGCATCGAGGCGCACCTGCGCGGAGGGCCGGAGGGCCGCTCATGAAGCCGACTGCGGGCCGGTCCTGAAGGCGGGCCCTGAGCCGGTCAACGGCCGATCGCGCAGGGCCGGTCGTCGGCGGGGGCGCCCCCGGGCGATAGCCTTACCCCCGATGAACACCACCGTCTCCACGATCGTCATCGCGGGCTCGCTGCTGCTCATGCTGATGAGCCTGATCAACGCGATCCGCAACCGGCCGATGGGCATGGTGCTGCTGGTCGGCTTCGCACTGCTGGAGGTGGCGGTGCTGGTGCAGGCCGGGTTCGTGATCGCCGGAGTGGTGGGCGGCGCGGGACCCGACGACAAGGCCACGCTGTTCGGCTACGTCGGCGGGGAGGTGCTGATCCCGCCCGCGGCGGTGTTCCTCGCGCTGGCCGAGCGCAGCAGGTGGGGCTCGGCGATCCTGGCCGTGGCCGGGTTCGCGATCGCCGTGATGACGGCCAGGCTGCTGCAGATCTGGCAGGGCGTGGCGTGACCGGCTCGATCAGCACCGGCCCCGGGCGCGCGCTGATCGCGGTCTACGGGCTGTTCGCGCTGGCCGCGGGGTCGCGGGCGGGCGTGCAGATCGCCACCAGGTTCTCCGAGGCGCCGCTGGCGTACTCGCTGTCGGCGTTCGCTGCCGCGGTCTACATCCTGCTCACCGTCGCGCTGTGGCGCGGCGCGCGGCGGCTGGCGCTCGTCTCGCTCGGCATCGAGCTGGCCGGGGTGCTCGTCATCGGCACGCTCAGCCTGGTCGATCAGGCGGCTTTTCCCGACGAGACCGTGTGGTCGGCGTACGGCAAGGGTTACCTGTTCATCCCCCTCGTGCTGCCTCTGGTGGGCCTGTACTGGCTGTGGCGCCGGCGTTAACGCCGTCATCGCCTGGGCAGTGGCAGAGCCCATGAGCATGATCGAGCATTCAGAAGACGTCAAGGTCCCCGTGCGCGTCGCGTACGACCAGTGGACGCAGTTCGAGAGCTTCCCCGAGTTCATGGAGGGCGTGGAGTCGGTCAAGCAGCTCAGCGACACCCGCACGCGGTGGGTGGCCGACATCGCCGGTGTGAGGCGCGAGTTCGAGGCCGAGATCACCGAGCGGCACCCCGACGAGCGCGTCGCCTGGCGCAGCGTCGATCGCCCCCACCACGCCGGTGTGGTGACCTTCCACCGCATCGACGACAACACGACCAGGGTCACCCTCCAGATGGAGTACGACCCCGAGGGCTTCGTCGAGACGGCGGGCGACTGGCTGCAGCTCGTCCGCATGCGCGTGATCGGCGACCTCAAGCGGTTCAAGACGTTCATCGAGTCGCGCGGCGGAGAGACCGGCGCGTGGCGCGGCGACGAGCCGGGGCCGCACCAGGAGGGCTCCACGTACGGTGGCGGCGGCCGGCCGGTCCCGCCCGGCACGGTCGGCGGCGACGGCAGGGAGCCCGGCGGCACGCTGCCTCCTCCCGGCCCGATTCCCCCGAACGAGCCGCCCGCAGGCCCGCCCCGGCCGGTGCTCTGACCAAAACGGCGTCTATTCCCCGAGGCCGACAAGAGCGGTGTACATCACATTCGGCGCCCCACTCAAAACTCGCATTTAACGGCGGATAACCTTATTAAGCCCGGATTGGCGCAGGTCAGGGCCTATGCCGTGCGACCCGAGAGCGCGCGGAGCGAGTAACAGGAACCCTCGGAACCCCTCCGAGGGTTCTTCAACGCCCGGAATAAACGGGGATTTTGTCCCTGTTAGGGTTGGCATTCGTCCCATGATTTGATGAGTGGAGGATTGTCTTCAGTCATGAGCGTGCTCGCGCAAGAGTCCCGTGGCGGTAGCGGCAGCGGCAGCAGCACCCGCCTCGCTTGGCTCCTCGTTCTGGGAATCGTTCTGGCCGCACTCAACCTGCGCACCGGGGTCACCAGTGTCGGTCCGCTGCTCGATCAGCTCGCCGCCGGGCTCGGCATGTCCAGCGCCGGCACCGGCCTGTTGACGACCCTGCCCGTGCTGGCCTTCGCCAGCGTAGGCGCCGTGACCCCGTCGCTCGCCAGGCGGATCGGGGAGCATCGGCTGCTGCTGCTCGCCCTCGTCACCCTGGGCGCGGGACTCCTCGTCAGGTCGCTGGTGGACTCCGCACCGGTGTTCCTGGTGAGCAGCGCCGTCGCGCTGTCGGGCGGCGCCGTGGGCAACGTGCTGATCCCGACGCTGGTCAAGCGCCACTTCCCGGCGCGTACCGGGATCATGACCACTGTGTACACCACCGCACTCGCGGTCGGCACCATGCTGGCCGCCGCCGCGACCGTGCCGATCGAGCGCGCGGTGGGTGACTGGCACGTCGCGCTCGGCGTGTGGGCCGCCCTGGCGCTCATCGCCGCCGTTCCGTGGCTCGCGCTGCTGCGCAACGAGCCGGCGCGGGACGCCAACGCCAAGCACGCGGGCATCGGCCGCCTGGCGCGCAGCAAGCTGGCCTGGATGGTCGCGATCTACTTCGGCAGCCAGTCGATGATCGCCTACATCTTGTTCGGCTGGCTCGCGACCATGCTGACCGACAACGGCTTCAGCACCGCCGAGGCGGGGCTGATCCTCGGCCTCTTCACCGCGCTGAACATCCCCGTCTCGATCGGCGTGCCCATGATCGCCTCGCGCTTCGGCGACCAGCGGCCGCCCATCGTCGGGCTCATCGCCTTCTACGTGGTCGGCTTCCTCGGCCTGTGGTTCGCGCCCTCGGCGGCCTGGGTGTGGGTGGTGTTCGTGGGCATCGGGATGGGCTCCTTCCCGCTGGCGCTGATGCTGCTGGCGCTGCGCACCCGTACGCCGGAGAGCACCGCCGCCCTGTCGGCCTTCGGCCAGAGCGCCGGCTACCTGATCGCCGGTGCCGGTCCGCTGCTGGTCGGCGTGCTGCGGGATGTGACCGACGGCTGGACGGTGCCGTTCGTGCTGATATTCGTCGTGCTCACCGTCCAGCTCCTCACCGGCCTGTACGCGGGCCGCAACCGCTATCTGGAGGACGAGCGCCCCGCTGCCACAATGGCCGGGTGAAATCCACGCTCGTCACCTTTCCCAGCGGCCTGACCAGCGGCCGCTCGCAGATCGTCGGTACCGTGCCGGTCGAAGGTGGTCGGCACGGTCTCGTCGTTTCCGAAACCCCCTTCCATCCGCTCGACCACACCTGGCCCGACCAGCCCGCGGACCGGGGCACGATCGGCGGCCTGCCGGTCGTCGACTGCGTGACAGGAGCGCTCCCCGAGGACGGGGAGATCCTGCTCGGCACCGACATCCCCGTACGGCGCGGCGCCGAGGGCTGGGAGTGGCTGGTCGTGCACGTCACCGACTCGCCGCTGCCCGTGGGCACGGAGGTGGAGCTCGAAGTGGACCGCGAGCACCGTACGGGGCTGTCGGCCGGTCACACCGCCTGCCACCTCGCCGCGCTCGCGCTCAACGCCGCGCTGGCCGGCCGGTGGCGCAAGGAGGCCCGGCCGGATTCGCTCGGCCACCCCGACTTCGACCAGGCCGCCATCACCTCGTCCCGCATCGAGCCGTACGGCAGCGTGGACGTCTACCGCCTCGGCAAGTCGCTGCGCAAGAAGGGGTTCTCCGCCGACGACCTCGACCCGTCGGCCGTCGCGGATGAAGTGAACGAGCGGCTGGCCGGATGGGTGGCGGCGGACGCCCCCGTACGCGTGGAGGTGCCGGGGCCCGAGCTGACCGCCCGGCGCACCTGGCACTGCTCGCTGCCCGACGGCGAGGCGTCGATCCCGTGCGGCGGCACCCACGTCACCCGTACGTCGGAGCTCGGCTCCGTCTCGATCGCGCTCACGCTGGACGACGCGGCGCTCACCATGAAGACGACTGTCAGCATGTGTTGACAGCCGGCCCCGTGTCAGCACATGCTGACACCATGGACGTAAGAGAGCTGGCCGAGACGGCCGCCGGCCGCGACCCAGGCGACGGCCTGCGCGCCGTGGCCGCTCTCAGAGCGCTGCTCGAGGAGCTGGAGGCGGCCCACGTCTCCAACGCCCGCGCGCAGGGCTGGTCGTGGGAGCAGATCGCCGACGCGCTGGGCGTACGCCGCCAGACGGCGCACCGTAAGCACGCCCGCAGGACGGGGAAGGCAGGGGGTCGATGATGTTCACCAGGTTCACAGAAGGTGCTCGCCGGGCCGTGGTCGCGGCCGGGATCCATGCGCTCGACGCCGGACGGCCCGCGCTCGACGCCGCGCCGATCCTGCTCGGGCTCGCGGAGGTACAGCCGTTCGCGCTGAAGCACTTCACCGCCGACCCGGCCGACGTACGCCGGCTCGCCGGGCTGCCCGACCCGCGCGCGCTGCTCGCCACGCTCGGCATCGACCTCGACGAGGTGCACCGCCGCACCCGTGCGGGCGCCGAGGACCCGCGGCGATGGAGCCTGCGCCGCTCGCGCGTGCGCCCGCTGCGCGTCACCCTGTACGGGCCGCTCGGCTCGCTGCCTCTCACCCCGGCGGCCAGGAAGGTCGTGGAGGTGGCCAAGTCGCGGCCGGGCCCCGTCACCGGCGAGCGCCTGCTGTGGGGGCTGCTCGCCGACGGCGGCAACGGCGCGCGCCGGATCCTGCGCGCGGCCGGGGTGGACGTGGCGGCGCTGGTACGCGAGGCCGCCATCCCCGCCCGCCGCGCCGCCTGACCGCCCGCCGCGCCGCCTGACCGCCCGCCGGGCCGCCTGACCGCCCGCCGGGCCGCCTGACCGCCCGCCGGGCCGCTGACCGCCCGCCGGGCCGCTGACCGCCCGCCGGGCCGCTGACCGCGCGCTCTACCGCCCGGCCGCCCCGGCGTGCCGCCTGATCGAGTGCGGCGGAGTCGGGTCACGCCCTCATAGCGCCGCCCGCATGATGGGCGGCGGGCGGTTAGACGGCGGGGCTGAGGTGGGCGAGTTTGTCGGGGTTGGCCATCACGTAGATCGTCTCGATCCGGCCGTCCACGACGACGAGCGAGAGCACGCCGACGACCCGCCCGCCTGCCGACATCACCAGGGCGGGCGCGCCGTTGATCGCCTGGATGTCGTACGACACCTCCGCCCCGGCCGCCTGGCCGACCGAGGCCATGAACCTGGCGATGTTCGCCGGGGTCTTGATGGACAGCAGGAAACGGCTGACGTTGCCGGACCCGGTGATGACCCGCAGCGCCGCCTTGGCCTTGCCGCCGCCGTCGCTGACCATCGCCACCTGGTCCGACAGCAGCGAGATGAGCCCGTCCAGGTCGCCCTCCATCGCCGCGTCGAAGAAGCGCTCGGTGATGCGCCGCCGCTCGTCCCGGTCGACGTCGTAGCGGGGCCGCCGCTCGCGTACGTGGTCGCGGGCCCTGCGGGCGAGCTGCCTGACGGCGGGCTCGCTGCGCCCGACGATCTCCGCGATCTCCGCGAACGGCAGGTCGAACGCCTCGCGCAGCACGAAGACCGCCCGCTCAAGGGGTGTCAGCGTCTCCAGCACCACCAGCAGCGCCAGCTCGACGGAGTCGGCCAGCTCGGCGTGCTCGGCGGCGTCGGGTCCGGTGCTGATCGGCTCGGGCAGCCACGGGCCCACGTACGACTCCCGCCGCGTCTTCGCCTGCCGCAGCCGGTCGATGGCCAGCCGCGAGGTCACCGTGACGAGGTACGCCTTGGGGTCGGCGATGTCCGCCCGATCGGCTCCGGACCAGCGCAGCCACGCCTCCTGGACGACGTCCTCGGCGTCCGTCACGCTGCCCAGGATGCGATAGGCGACGGACATCAGCAGGCCACGGTGCTCCTCGAAGGTCGGCATGAACCCTAAGACGTATCACGGAACCGCGACGTGACACGAGGGCTCCGAACCTCCGTTATAGTTGTGGATCGCAAGGGGCTATAGCGCAGTTGGTAGCGCGCCTCCATGGCATGGAGGAGGTCTGGGGTTCGAATCCCCATAGCTCCACCCGATCGAAAGCCTCGCCGTCCGGCGAGGCTTTTCGCATCTCCCGGTCGTTCAGCGTGCGGAGAGCTCGTCGAGCACGGCCAGGTAGTGCGGGTTGCGCATGGCGCCGAGCACATTGCCCCACGGGTCGACCACCGACGCCGTCACGAAGCCCGAGCCGTCGCCCTGCTCTCTGATCGCCCGGTGCTCCTTGGCGCCCATGCTCAGCAGCCGCTCCACCGTGGCCTCCAGATCGTCCACGTGCCAGTACGCGATGGCGTCCGCGGGCCGGTCGGTCGTGCCGGGCCCTGCGGCGCAAGGTGGGCGTAGCGGGCGTCGATGATGCCGAACTCGTGCTGGTAGTCGCCCAGGCGGAACTCGACGTATCCGGGCCGGTGGTAGTACGGCTCGATGCCGAGGAACTCGGTGTACCAGGACTGCGCCGCCTCCAGGTCGGCGGCCCAGAACGTCAAAGTGGCGATTCCGCGGAGCGTGTCGGTGGCCACCGCGCGCCGGGATCTGGAGGCGCTGCCGGCGGCGGGCGTCCCCGTCTATCCGCAGGCGGGCCGGGGCGGCGGGTGGCGGTTGCTGGGCGGGGCGCGTACCGACCTAAGCGGATTGTCCTCCTTGGAGGCGCAGGCGCTGTTTCTGCTGGCCGGGCCGGCCGCGCACGCGACGCCCGAGGTGAAGTCCGCGCTGCGCAAGCTGCTGCGGGCGTTGCCGGAGACGTTCAGGGAGGAGGCGGAGGCGGCGGCGAGCGCCGTCGTGGCCGATCCCGCCGCGTGGGGCGCGGTGGGCAAGGAGCCGCCCGGCCTGGTCAGGGTGCTGCGGGACGCCACCTGCACGGTCCTCGGCGAGGAGGAGGATGGGCGGGACAGGGTGCGGGTGGCGGCGCCGATGGCCCTGTCGCTCGCCGAGCAGCTCGCCGGGTGGGGCGCCGGGCCGAGGTGGTGGGGCCCGATGAGGTCAGGGCGGAGCTGGCGCGCATCGGCGCTGAGCTGGTCGCCCGCTACGCCTCCTGAGCGGGGAGGCCAACGCAGGCGCGGAGCCGGTGGCTCACTACACCCCCTGAGCGGGGCGACCGGTGTGGCGCACCTCGCCGGCGTGGCGAGAACCCTCGTGCGGTGAGCAGGGCCTGAACGCGGCGGGAAAGCAGAGGGCCGGAGGTGGAAGCCTCCGGCCCGTTTTCTATGTCAAGCGGCCGGGACGGCCGCCGAGGGTCAGGAGTAGTGGCGCGGGCGGCGCCGGCCGAACGACTTGCCGACGTGGAAGCCGCCGGGCAGGTGCACCGACACGTGGCGGCGGCCGTCGGGCGTGGCCGAGACGTGGAAGCGGCGCCCGCCGAAGCTGCTGCTGATGCCGTGTCGCGAGAGGTCGACCCGGAACGGACCGAGTTTGACCGACTTGCTGTAGTGCCAGCCCATGTGCCTCCTCCGCCGTCATGCGCTCTGCCAGAAGAACGTCCGGCGCGGCGGCCGGGTTCCCGGCCCGACTGGTCGGGCGTTCGCGCGCGCAAGTGGACCTCGGCCCGGCCGGCACCCCGGGTCTACGGTGAGAGCAGGTTCCGGCGAAGGGTCATCGACATGTTCGTGATCGCTCATCTGAGCGACGTCCACATCGGCGCGACTCCCGAGGCCGTCAGCCGTACGGAGGCGGTCATGCGGTATCTGGACGCGCTGCCGGGCGAGCTCGACGCGGTGCTCGTCACCGGCGACATCGCCGACCACGGCCGCGCCGAGGAGTACGAGACCGCCGCCAAGCTGCTCGCCTCCCGCCACCCCGTGCTGATCGGCCCCGGCAACCACGACGTGCGCGCCGAGTTCCGCCGCGTCCTGCTCGGCGATCAGGGGGAACGGAGCACCCGGCCGGTCAACCAGGTGCTGCGCACCCCGAACGCGATCTACGCGATGTGCGACTCCTCGATCCCCGGCGAGGACGCGGGCCGCCTGGACGACGAGACGCTCGGCTGGCTCGGCGGCGTGCTGGCGGGCAGTGGCGGGCTGCCGGTGTTCGTGGCCTTCCACCACCCGCCGGTCCAGCTGCACGGCCCGGCCATCGACGGCATCAGGCTGCACGAGACCGGCCGCCTTGAGGCGCTGCTCGCCGAGCACCCGAACGTGCCCGCCGTGCTGGTGGGGCACGCCCACACGGCCGCCGTCACCACGTTCGCGGGCCTGCCGCTGCTGGTGGGCGGCGGCGTGGTCTCCACGCTGACGTGGCCATGGGAGGGCGGGGTGACCTTCGACGACTGCATCGACTACGCGCTGCCGCCGCTGATCGCCTTCCACGTCTTCGATGAGAACGCGGGCCGGGTGACCACCCACTACCGCGTCGTGCCGTGAGAGCGGCGGCGGGCCTGTGCGGAGGCCCGCCGCCGGGTCTCACCGCTCGCTGAGCTCGATGAACGTCACCGAGTACGCCGGGAAGTCGTAGGTGAAGGCCGAGGAGAAGCCGTTCACCCGCTGCCGCCGCGGCGAGATGCGATCGGGGTCGGAGATCGAGTTGACGTCGGACGGCTCTCCGGTCAGCGACGTCACGGTGGCCGACGGGCGCAGCCGGGCCGTGCCGAGGTCCACGCTCGCGCGTACGGCGCCGTCCTGGGCGTTGACGACCTTGAGCGTGATCGTCTTCCCGTCCCTGGAGACCACCTGGTACAGCGGCTCGACCCGGGAGTCGTCGACGAACTCGTTGATCTTCTCGCCGTCCAGCCAGGTCGTGATCGTGCGCCCGCTGACCTGCACCTTCAGCCGGTAGTCGCGGCCGGTCTCGACGGTGGTCGGCGACGTGGCGATCGACGACTTACCGCCGCCCACGGCCTTCTCGACGGCGGACTGGGTGTTGTTCCAGCCGCCGACGTTCCACCAGTAGAAGTTGCCGCTGTCGCGGACCCCGAACATGAGCAGGAAGCCCTCGGCCCCGGCGGTCTTGCGTGCCGTCACCTCGATCGTGTAGTTCGACCAGTCGGCCGAGCCCGCCGTGGAGCGGGCGTCCTCGACTTGGGCGGTCTGCACGTACGCGCCGTCCTCGACGGCCCAGGTGCCGAGGCCGGGCGACCAGCGGTCCGCGCCCGCCGAGAAGTCGTCATCCAGCAGCACGGTGCCGTCGGCCGCGGTGACCTTGACGTCGTCGTAGCGGACGGCGGTGTTCCACGCGCCCAGCCCGACGGCGCCCTTGATGTCCTCGACCGGCCTGGGCTCGCCCTCGAACCTGCTGGGCACGATCCGGTCACCGACGTTCGTGGAGAACAGCCGCTGCACGTGGTAGCTGGGCGAGCCGTACGCCTCGTCGTTGTCGAACCAGATGAGGTCGGGCGTCCAGTCCACATAGTCCACGTTGGCGAGCAGCGGCGCGTACGACGCGAGCCGGACCACGTCGGAGTTGCGCTCGATGCCCGTCAGGTACGACGCCTCGCTGAGCGCGTTGTAGAAGGTGTTGCCCCGGGAGGCGTACTCGCCCACGAACACCTTCGGCCCCTCGCGGTCGTAGGAGTCGTAGCGGCGGTTGTTGGCGAGGAACCAGTCGGGGTTGTTGTAGTAGTGCTCGTCGACCAGGTCGGCCTTCTGGTCGCGGGCGAACTGCCACATCCGGTCGAACCAGGCGCCCTGCGAGGTCTGCCCGGCGTTCGAGATGATCTTAATTTCCGGATGCTTCGCCCTGATGGCATCGGCGAACTTCGGATAGTTGGTGAAGAACTCCTCGTAGATCTCCTCGTTGCCGAGCCCGATGTACTCAAGGCCGAAGGGCTTCGGATGCCCCATCTCGGCCCGCTTCTTGCCCCAGGTGGAGGTGACGGGGCCGTTGGCGAACTCGATCAGGTCGAGCGTGTCCTGCACCCAGCGGGCCAGCTTGGCCTCGTCGGTCAGCGGGCGGTTCTCGCCGCAGCCGTTCACGCCCACCGACAGCACCGGCAGCGGCTTGGCCCCGATGTCCTCGGCGAACTGGAAGTACTCGTAGTAGCCGATGCCGTAGCTCTGGTTGTAGCCCCAGAAGTTGAAGTTGGTGGGCCGCTCCTCGACCGGGCCGATCGTCTCCTTCCACTGGTAGATGCGGCGCCGGTCGCCGGTCTCCGCGTACGGGTCGTAGGTGCCGACGTTCGTCACACAGCCGCCGGGGAAGCGCAGGAAGCTCGGCTTGAGATCGGCGATCAGCTCGGCCAGGTCGGCGCGCATCCCGTGCCCCTTGAACGTCTTGCGCGGGAACAGCGAGACCATGTCGAGGTCGGTGCGCCCGGCGGGCGCCTGGACGACGAGCCGCCCGGCGTCGGTGGTGGCCGAGGCGGTGAACGACGCGCGGTACTTGGCCCAGCCGCCCGCCTTGACGCGCACAGTGGCCCGGCCCAGCACCTTCGTGCCGTCCTCGACCGTCACCGTGAGCGTGGCGGGCTCGGCCCGCCTGGCCCACAGCGACAGGTCGTAGCGCTCGCCGGCCTTCAGCGGCACGCCGCGGTTGAACCCGGCGTTGCTCACCCCGGCCGTGCCCCCGCCGGTCACGTCGAGCCGCAGGTAGTTGCGGTTGTTGGAGTTGAGCGGCTCTTCGCCGGAGACGGTCAGCGTGGCGGTGGCGCCGCGCTCTGCCTTGCTCCAGGCGGTCAGGCCCGTGTAGCCGGGCTCGTCGATGGAATTGAACTCGAACGAGCGGTTCTGCACCAGCTCGGCGTACAGGCCGCCGTCGGCGGCGTGGTTGATGTCCTCGTAGAAGACGCCGTACAGGTCGGGGCTGACCTTGGTGCCCTTGGCCCGGGTGTCCACGGTGAGCTCGCCCGTGCTGTAGCGCTCGATCCGGAACTTCGCGGCCTCACCGGGCGCCGCCATCACGAGCGCGCCGCCCTTGACGGCGACGGCCTGATCGCCCGAGGCGAGCCTGACCTTGCCGCCGCCCGCGTCGGTGAGCCGGAAGACCGAGCCCTTCCCGCTCAGCCGCAGCTTGGCCGCGGCCTCCAGATACGTGCCGCCGGACTCCTTGAGCTTCACGCCGTCGCCGCTCGGCTCGGCGGTGAAGGCGAGGCTCGTCATGTCCGCCGACGCCGAGGCGCGCACCGTGCCCGAGCGGTCCGCGCTCAGGTACGGCAGCGCCGGAGCCCGCAGCGTGAACGTCCCCTCCGGCACCACCGCCCGGCCGGGAGCCGCCTTGATCGCGAAGTATTCGAAGCCCACCCGCATGGAGGTGCCGTTCTGGGCCGAGAACCCGAACAGCCCGACCTGCCCGACCGACAGCCGGGCGGTCATCTTCGCCGCCTGCACCCAGGCGGAGCCGTCCCAGTACGAGGAGACGAACTCGTCGCCGGTCCTGGCCAGCTTGAGTATCTCCGCGCTTGAGCCGGGCCTGGCCGCGAACTGCGCGGTGAAGGCCGCCCCGACCTCGGTGGCCGTCTCGATCACCGGGCCGCCCGCGAAGCCCACGTGGGCGAGGCCCGCGCGCACGTAGTTGTCCCAGTCCTGCCAGGCCAGCAGGCCCGCGCTCTGGTAGTCGAGCGCCACGGGGGCGCTGAGCTTGGTCACCACCTCGAAGTCGCCGTCGGGGACGTCCACGAGGAACAGGTTCCTGGCGTTGTTGGTGGCCTGGTGCGTGTCGCCGGTCGAGGTGTCGAGGCGTAACGCGCCGCCGGACAGGCTCCAGCGGGAGTCGTCGGGGGAGAGCACGCTCCAGTCGGGCCCGAGCGTGGTGCCGTCGAACTCGTCCACGATCGCGCCGTCGGGGATCGGATCGGGGGCGGGATCGGCCGGGGCGCGGGCCGGTGCGACCAGGGAGGCGGCCACGAGCAGGGCCGACAGGGCGATGCGCGACATGAGCGGGGGGCTCCTCATGGGTTGTTAGCGTTAACACATAAGTGAGCGTTAACAACTGCGATCGGCGATTAGTTAAGGACGTCCGACCAGGGGCGTCAAGAGGCGGCTGTGTAACCCGACCGTAATCCGGCGAGCCCTTGACGGGAGTGATTGTGAGCGTTCACAGTCGGGGCCAAGCCAGGAAAGGAGCACGGCTGTGAGATCCACCCTGGGGCGCCGCCCGCCGGTCATGGCCGACGTGGCCAAGGAGGCCGGCGTGTCGCATCAGACGGTTTCGCGCGTGCTCAACGGCCATCCGAACGTCCGCAGCGAGACCCGTACGCGGGTGCTCCAGGCCATCGACAAGCTCGGCTACCGCCGCAACCTCGTCGCCCGCGCCCTGGTCACCAAGCACTCGAGGACGCTCGGCGTGGTCAGCTTCGACACCACCCTGTACGGCCCGGCCAGCACCGTCTACGGCATCGAGCAGGCGGCCAGGGCGGCCGGCTACTTCGTCAGCGTCGTCAGCCTCACCTCGATCGACCGGGCCGGCGTCCGCGACGCCCTCGACTACCTGGCCGAGCAGGGCGTGGACGGCGCCGTGGTGGTCGCGCCGCAGCGCTCGGCCGCCGAGGCACTGGCCGACCTGCCGCCCGGCATGCCCGCCGTCGCGGTCGAGGGAGCGATCGGGGGCGAGGCCGGCGGCGGACAGGCCGGTGACGTCTCGGTCGTCTGCGTCGACCAGGTCGCGGGCGGCAGGCTCGCCACCGAGCACCTGCTGTCGCTCGGCCACGAGACGGTCTGGCACGTCAGCGGCCCCTCCGACTGGCTGGAGGCCGAGGGGCGCCTGGCCGGGTGGCGGGCAGCGCTGGAGGAGGCGGGCCGGGAGGTCCCGCGCCCGCTCGCCGGCGACTGGAGCCCGCGCTCGGGATACGAGGCGGGCCGCAGCCTGGCGCGCATGAGGAACGTCACGGCGGTCTTCGTCGCCAACGACCAGATGGCGCTGGGCGTGCTGCGGGCGTTCACCGAGCAGGGGGTGAGAGTGCCCGAGCAGGTGAGCGTGGTCGGCTTCGACGACGTCCCCGAGTCGGCGTACTTCTCGCCGCCGCTCACGACCATCAGGCAGGACTTCGACGCGGTGGGCAGGCACGGCATCGAGGTGCTGATACGGCAGCTCGAAGACGGCCACGACGGGCGGGAGCGGCTGGTGGTGCCGCCCTCGTTCGTGGCCAGGGCCAGTACGGCCCCCGTGGCCTGAGCCGCCGCGGCAAGGCAGGACGCGCTGCCCCCCCAGCCGGGGTGTTAGCGCTCACACCAGGAAGGAAACCCCCCACGTGTTCAAGAGGATCTCGGCGCTGATGCTCGCCGGGCTCACCGCGCTCGCGGTGACGTCCTGCGGTAGCGAGGGCGGCGGCACCGGTGGCGACGCAGGCGCCGGTGGCGGGAAGGACGACGCGATCGTCATGGGCTTCTCCCAGGTCGGCGCGGAGAGCGGCTGGCGTACCGCCAACACCAAGTCCGTGCAGGAGGCGGCACAGGCGGCGGGCATTGAGCTCAAGTTCTCCGACGCCCAGCAGAAACAGGAGAACCAGATCAAGGCGATCCGCTCGTTCATCCAGCAGCGGGTGGACGTCATCGCCTTCTCCCCGGTGGTGGAGTCGGGCTGGGACCCGGTGCTGAACGAGGCCAAGAGGGCGAACATCCCGGTCATCCTGACCGACCGCGCGGTGGACTCCCAGGACACCTCGCTCTACAAGACCTTCCTCGGCTCGGACTTCGTCGAGGAGGGCAGGAAGGCCGGTCAGTGGCTGGTCGAGGAGTACAAGGACTCCGACGAGACCGTCAACATCGTCGAGCTGCAGGGCACGACCGGCTCGGCCCCGGCCAACGACCGCAAGGCCGGCTTCGCCGAGGTCATCGGGAAGGACCCCAAGTTCAAGATCATCGCCTCGCAGACCGGCGACTTCACCCGGGCCAAGGGCAAGGAGGTCATGGAGGCCTTCCTGAAGGCCCACCCGGACATCGACGTCCTCTACGCGCACAACGACGACATGGGGCTCGGCGCCATCGAGGCCATCGAGGGCGCGGGCAAGAAGCCCGGCGAGGACATCAAGATCATCACCGTGGACGCGGTGCGCGACGGCATGCAGGCGCTCGCCGACGGCAAGATCAATTTCATCGTCGAGTGCTCGCCGCTGCTCGGCCCGCAGCTCATGGACCTGGCCAAGAAGATCGTGGCGGGCGAGCAGGTGCCGCCCAGGGTGGTGACCGAGGAGACCACCTTCACCCAGGAACAGGCCAAGGAAGCGCTGCCCAGCCGCCAGTACTGACCGGGCGCCGCAGGGCGTGACGACGAGGAGCGGCGGCCCGGCGCAGGCGTCCGGGCCGCCCCTCATGCACGGAAAAATCCACGGAAGGGGAAAGGCACATGGCCGTACCCGCGCCGGTCCTGACGATGAGCGGGATCGGCAAGAGGTTTCCGGGGGTGACGGCCCTGGACGGCGTGAACCTGCGGCTGCTGCCCGGCGAGGTGCACGCGCTGATGGGCGAGAACGGAGCGGGCAAGTCCACCCTGATCAAGGTGCTCACCGGCGTGTACGCCGCCGACGCGGGCACCATCGAGCTGGACGGCAGGCCCGTGGCGTTCGGCAGCCCGCTGGAGGCGCAGCAGGCCGGCATCAGCACGGTCTACCAGGAGGTGAATCTCTGCACGAACCTGTCCGTCGCCGAGAACATCCTGCTCGGCAGGGAGCCGCGCCGCCTGGGCCGCATCGACTGGCGGCGCATGCGGGCCCGCGCGGGCGAGCTGCTGGCGCGCCTTGAGCTCGATCTCGACGTGGCCGCGCCGCTGTCGTCGTACTCGCTGGCCGTGCAGCAGATGGTGGCGATCGCGCGGGCCATCGACATCGACGCGAAGGTGCTGATCCTGGACGAGCCGACCTCCAGCCTGGACGCCGACGAGGTGCGGCAGCTGTTCAGGGTGATGCGGCGGCTGAAGGACGAGGGCATCGCGATCCTGTTCGTCTCGCACTTCCTCGACCAGATCTACGAGATCTCCGACCGCATGACGATCCTGCGCAACGGCCGGCTGGTCGGCGAGTACGCCACCCGCGAGCTGCCGCAGGTCGAGCTGGTCGCGAAGATGATCGGCAAGGAGCTGGCCGCGCTGGAGCGGCTGCACGGCGCCTCCGAGGTGGCGGAGCGGCCGCTGGTCGAGGCGCGCGACCTCGGCCGCACCGGGGCGATCGAGCCGTTCAGCCTGACCATCCACGAGGGAGAGGTGGTGGGGCTGGCCGGGCTGCTCGGCTCCGGCCGTACGGAGATCGCCCGGCTGCTGTTCGGCGCGGACCACGCGAGCACCGGCGAGATCGCGATCGGCGGCAGGCCCGCCTCGCTGCGCACGCCGCGCGCGGCGATGAACCACAAGATCGCCTTCTGCTCGGAGAACCGCAAGGCCGACGGGCTGATCCCCGACCTCACCGTGCGCGAGAACATCATCCTCGCGCTCCAGGCCACCCGGGGCTGGACCAGGCCGGTGCCCCGCGACCAGCAGGACGAGCTGGTCAGGAAGTACATCGAGGCGCTCAAGATCAGCCCGCCCAACCCCGACCACCTGGTACGCGACCTCAGCGGCGGCAACCAGCAGAAGGTGGTGCTGGCCAGGTGGCTGATCCTGGAGCCCAGGCTGCTCATCCTGGACGAGCCCACCCGCGGCATCGACGTCGGCGCGAAGACCGAGATCCAGCGCCTGGTGGCCGAGCTGTCCGGCGGCGGGATGGCGGTGCTGTTCATCTCGGCCGAGCTTGAGGAGGTGCTGCGGCTCAGCCACAAGGTCGAGGTGCTGCGCGACCGGCGGCTGGTGGCCGAGCTGCCCAACGACGCCGGCCTGACCACCGACGTGCTGATGGAGACGATCGCGAGCGGAGGGCGGACCTCATGAGACGCCTGATCTGGCCGATCGCGGTGCTCATCGCGCTGCTGGCGCTGAACGTGTTCTTCACGCCCGGCTTCTTCTCGATCGAGGTCAAGGACGGCCACCTCTACGGCAGCCTCATCGACATCCTGCGCTTCGGCGCGCCGCTCATCCTGGTCGCGCTCGGCATGACGCTGGTCATCGCGACCGGCGGCATCGACCTGTCGGTGGGCTCGGTGGTGGCGATCTCGGGCGCGCTGGCCTGCCTGCTGATCAGCGGGGACGCGAGCGTGTTCACCGCCGTTGCGCTGGCGCTCGGCCTGTGCCTGGTGCTCGGGCTGTGGAACGGGTTCCTGGTGGCCGGCATCGGCATCCAGCCGATCATCGCCACGCTGATCCTCATGGTGGCCGGGCGCGGGCTCGCCCAGCTCATCACCGACGGGCAGATCATCACCGTCAACAGCCCGGCGTACAAGGAGATCGGCGCCGGCTACTGGCTGGCCCTGCCGTCCGGCATCATCATCGTGGCGGTCGTGCTGGCCATCACCGCGTTTCTGACGAGGAGGCTGGCGCTGGGCGTGCTCATCGAGTCGGTGGGCGGCAACGCCGAGGCGAGCAGGCTCGCCGGCATCAGGTCGCGCGGGATCATCGTCATGGTCTACGCCTTCGCCGCCCTGTGCGCGGGCGTCGCCGGCCTGATGATCAGCTCGAACGTCTCCAGCGCCGACGGCAACAACGCCGGCCTGTGGATCGAGCTCGACGCGATCCTGGCCGTGGTGATCGGCGGCACCTCGCTGGCCGGCGGGCGCTTCTCGCTCGGCGGCACCGTGCTGGGCGCGCTCATCATCCAGTCGCTGACCACCACGATCTACTCGATCGGCGTGCCGCCGGAGACGACGCTGCTGTTCAAGGCGCTGGTGGTGACGGCGGTCTGCCTCATCCAGTCGCCGTCGTTCCGTGCGAAGGTGCTGCGCGGGCGAGGGCGCGGGCGTGCGGCGCCGCCCCCGGTCCCGGCCCCAGCCGCACAGGAGGAGACGAGCGCGCCGGACGGAGTGAGGTCATGAGCACGATGAGCGGGACGGCGGCGCTCGGGCGGGTGTCCGTGCCGTCGAAGTACCTGCCGGTCCTGGTGACCGGCTGCCTGTTCGTGGCGATGTTCGTGGCGGGCGGCATCCGCTACGAGGGCTTCGCCCACGGGCAGGTCATCTTGAACGTCTTCATCGACAACGCGTTCCTGCTGGTGGTGGCCGTCGGGATGACGTTCGTGATCCTGACCGGCGGCATCGACCTGTCGGTCGGCTCGGTGGTGGCGCTGTCGACGATGATCGCGGCCAGCCTCATGGAGGGGCCCGGGTGGCCGCCGTACCTGGTGGTGCCGCTGGTGCTGCTCATCGGCTCGGGGCTCGGGCTGGTGATGGGGTACATCGTGCAGGCCTTCGACATCCAGCCGTTCATCGTGACGCTGGCGGGCATGTTCCTGGCGCGGGGCCTGTGCTACACGATCGGCACCGACTCGATCCCCATCCGCGACGCCACGTTCACGGCGTTCGCGCAGGCCAGGATCGATCTGTTCGCCGATCTGTGGATCTCGCCGAGCGTGGTGATCGCTGCCGTGGTGGTCGCGGTGGCGGCGTACGTGCTGCACTACACCCGCTTCGGCCGGTCGGTCTACGCGACGGGCGGCAACGAGCAGTCGGCGATCCTCATGGGGCTGCCGGTGGGCCGTACGAAGATCATGGTCTACACGATCAGCGGGTTCTGCTCGGCCCTGGGCGGGGTGCTGCTGACGTTCTACATGCTCTCCGGTTACGGGCAGCACGCCGCGGGCATGGAGCTCGACGCGATCGCGGCGGTGGTCATCGGCGGCACGCTGCTGACGGGCGGCAGCGGGTTCCTGCTGGGGACGGTGCTCGGCGTGCTCGTGCTCGGCCTGATCCAGACGATTCTGAGCTTCGAAGGGACGCTGTCGTCGTGGTGGACGAAGATCGTCATCGGCGCACTGCTCTTCGTCTTCATCCTCCTGCAGCGGCTGTTCTCGGTGCGGACGCGGAGGTGAAACGCTGGTAACCGGTAAGAAACCTGCCCATTTGCCCGCTCCGACGGGTGTCACGCCTGGTCAGAGGGGAGGCGGGCGGCTCGCGCAATCGACTGGAAAGTTACCATCAGGTTATGCCCGGGCGTTGACATGGTCGTTGTTAGCGATAACAATCGGGCGAAGCAGGTGTGTGCTTTGTTGTGATTCGTCCGGTTCTACGGACGGATCTCCTTACTTTATCCGGCAGCAGCCGCGTTCCAGCGCTGCCGCGACCCCCATGGAAAGGGACACTCATGAGGTTGGGACGAATCGGGGGCGTGGTGTCGGCCATCGCGCTCGCCGCGACCATGACGGCGTGTGGATCGAGCACGAAGACCATCGACGCCGAGACATCGGCTTCGGCCGCCGCCGGCAACGCGGGCGCCCTGATCGGCGTCACGATGCCCACCAAGTCATCCGAGCGCTGGATCCACGACGGTGACAACGTCAAGAAGCAGCTCGAGCAGCTCGGTTACAAGGTCGACCTCCAGTACGCGGAGAACGACATCCCGACGCAGGCCAACCAGATCGAGAACCAGATCACCAAGGGCGCCAAGCTCCTGATCATCGCCTCGATCGACGGTACGGCCATCACTTCGCAGCTCCAGCAGGCGGCCGACGCCAACATCCCGGTCATCGCCTACGACCGGCTGATCCGCAACAGCCCGAACGTCGACTACTACGCGACCTTCGACAACTTCAAGGTCGGCGTGCAGCAGGCGACGTCGCTGCTCAAGGGCCTCGGCGTCGAGGACGGCAAGAAGGGCCCGTTCAACGTCGAGCTCTTCGCCGGCTCGCCCGACGACAACAACGCCACGTTCTTCTGGAACGGCGCGATGTCGGTGCTCCAGCCGAAGATCGACGACGGCACGCTGGTGGTCAAGAGCGGCCAGACCGACTTCAAGCAGGCCGCCATCCTGCGGTGGGACCCCGCCACGGCGCAGAAGCGCATGGAGGACATCATCACCAGCACCTACACCGGCGGCACCAAGGTCGACGGCGTGCTCTCGCCGTACGACGGCCTGTCCATCGGCATCCTGTCGGCGCTGAAGAGCTCCGGCTACAGCAAGCCGTACCCGATCGTGACCGGCCAGGACGCCGAGCTGCAGTCGGTGAAGTCGATCATCGCCGACGAGCAGTACTCCACGATCTTCAAGGACACCCGCAAGCTCGCCGAGCAGACGGTCAAGATGGCCGACGCCGTGCTCAAGGGCCAGCAGCCCGAGGTGAACAACACCAAGGACTACGACAACGGCAACAAGGTCGTGCCCTCGTACCTGCTCGACCCGGTGATCGTCGACAAGAGCAACTACAAGGACGTCATCGTCGGCAGCGGCTACTACACCGAGGACCAGCTCAAGTAAGGGACCGTGCCCCGGGACGGCGTCTCGATGACGTCCCCGGGGCGGTATCCCTGAACGCGAGGGGCATATGACCGAGCACATCTTGCAGATGAGCGGGATCACCAAGACGTTCCCGGGCGTCAAAGCGCTCCAGGACGTCAACCTGTCGGTGCGCAGGGGTGAGATCCACGCCATCTGCGGCGAGAACGGCGCCGGCAAGTCGACGCTGATGAAGGTGCTGTCGGGCGTCTACCCGCACGGCACCTACGAGGGCGAGATCACCTTCGAGGGCAAGCGCTGCGAGTTCGGCGGCATCCGCGACAGCGAGCACGCCGGCATCGTCATCATCCACCAGGAGCTGGCGCTCAGCCCGCAGCTGTCGATCGCCGAGAACATCTTCCTCGGCAACGAGCGCGCCACCCGCGGCTTCATCGACTGGAACCGCACCAACTACGAGGCCGCCGAGCTGATGAAGCGGGTCGGCCTGCGCGAGAACCCGACCACGACGATCTCCGACATCGGCGTGGGCAAGCAGCAGCTCGTCGAGATCGCCAAGGCGCTGTCGAAGAAGGTGAAGCTGCTCATCCTCGACGAGCCCACCGCGGCGCTCAACGACGACGACTCGGCCCACCTGCTGGACCTGCTGCGCGGGCTGCGCGACGAGGGCATCACCTGCGTGATCATCTCGCACAAGCTCAACGAGGTGATCGCGATCGCCGACTCCGTCACGATCATCCGCGACGGGCGCACGATCGAGACGCTGGACATGGCCACCGACAACGTCACCGAGGACCGCATCATCGCGGGCATGGTGGGCCGCGCGCTCGACAACCGCTTCCCGCCGCACGAGCCGAAGATCGGCGACGAGGCGCTGCGCATCGAGGACTGGACGGTCTACAGCCCGGCCCAGCCGGACCGCAAGGTGGTCGACGGCGCCTCGCTCATGCTGCGGCGCGGCGAGATCGTCGGGCTCGCGGGGCTCATGGGCGCCGGGCGCACCGAGCTGGCGATGAGCGTCTTCGGCCGCACGTACGGGGTGCACATCTCCGGCAAGATCTTCAAAGACGGCAAGCCGGTCGAGATCCGCAACGTCCAGGACGCGATCAGCCACGGCATCGCCTACGCCTCCGAGGACCGCAAGCGCTACGGGCTCAACCTCATCCAGGACATCAAGACCAACATCAGCGCCGCCGGGCTCAAGAGCCTGGCCAAGCGCGGCTGGGTGAACGAGAACGAGGAGTACCGGGTCGCCGAGGAGTTCCACAAGAGCATGAACATCAAGGCCCCGAGTGTGGACAGCATCGTGGGCCAGCTCAGCGGCGGCAACCAGCAGAAGGTCGTGCTGTCGAAGTGGATCATGACCGAGCCGGACGTGCTCATCCTCGACGAGCCCACCCGGGGCATCGACGTCGGCGCCAAGTACGAGATCTACACGATCATCAACAGGCTGGCCGACCAGGGCAAGGCCATTCTGGTGATCTCCTCTGAGCTGCCCGAGCTGCTCGGCCTGTGCGACCGCATCTACACGCTCTCCGAAGGACGCATCACCGGAGAGGTGCCCCGCCAGGAGGCCACCCAGGAAAGCCTCATGTATCTCATGACCAAGGGACAGGAGTAGCTCCCATGAGCAGCATCACGCCCACCGGCCTGCGTGAGGCCGGAGCCGCGGGCGAAGGAGGAAAGGCGCCCAGGCAGCCGGGCCGGGTGTCGCTCGGCGGCGTATCGCTCAACCTGCGATCGAGCGGCATCTACATCGCCTTCGCGCTCATCATCGTGCTGTTCTCGGTGCTCACCGACGGCGCGCTGCTCCAGCCGCAGAACATCTCCAACATCATCGTCCAGAACTCCTACGTCCTGATCCTCGCGATCGGGATGATCCTGATCATCATCGCCGGGCACATCGACCTGTCGGTCGGCTCGGTGGTGGCGGTCACGGGAGCTCTGGCCGCGGTGCTCATGGTCAACATGGGCTGGCCGTGGCCGCTGGCCCTGCTCGCCACGCTGGTGGCGGGCGCGCTCATCGGAGCCTGGCAGGGCTACTGGATCGCGTACTTCGGGATCCCGGCGTTCATCGTGACGCTGGCCGGCATGCTGCTGTTCCGCGCGCTGACGCTGACCGTCCTCGGCAACCAGGGCATCGGGCCGTTCCCCGACCAGGTCCGTACGCTGGCCAACGGCTTCACCGACGGCTACCTCGGCAACATCGGCCTCGGCCCGCTCGGCGGCGCCGACCTGTTCAGCCTGCTCATCGGCATCGTCGCGATCGCCGGCATGGTCGCCGCGCAGTGGCGCACCAGGAGCGCGCGCAAGGGTTACGGCCAGGCCGTCGAGCCCATGGCGCTGTTCGTGCTGAAGATGGCGGCGGGCGCCGCGATCATCCTGTTCCTGGTGGTGCAGCTCGCCCGGTTCAAGAACCTGCCGTGGGTGCTCGTGCTGCTGGCGATCCTCGTGCTGGGCTACTCGCTGATGGCCAACCGCACGGTCTTCGGCCGGCAGATCTACGCCATCGGCGGCAACCTCCAGGCCGCGATCATGTCCGGCGTGAAGGTCAAGTCCGTCGTGTTCTGGATCTTCGTGAACATGGGCGTGCTGTCGGCCATCGCCGGCATCATCTTCGCCGGCCGGCTCGACCAGGCGGGCCCGACCGCGGGCAACAGCTTCGAGCTCGACGCGATCGCCGCGGCGTTCATCGGCGGCGCGGCCGTGCAAGGCGGCGTCGGCAAGGTGGTCGGCGCCATCACCGGCGGCCTGATCATGGCGGTCATCAACAACGGCATGTCGCTGATCGGCTCCCCGAGCGAGCGGGTCATGCTCGTCAAGGGCGCGGTGCTGCTCGCGGCCGTCGCGTTCGACGTCTGGACCAAGCGCAGGGCGGGTGCCGCAGGACGCTGAGAGCTCATGGGGAGCCCGCCACCAAGATCACGCGGGCTCCCCTGAGTAAGATCCCCCCGAGCGAAAGGAGAGACCGTGACGACCCCCAAGCGTCGCGTGCCGGTCATGGCCGACGTGGCCAGGGAGGCGGGCGTGTCGCACCAGACGGTCTCCCGGGTGCTCAACGACCATCCCAACGTCCGGCCGGACACCCGCGCCCGCGTGGAGGCGGCGATCAGCCGGCTGGGCTACCGCCGCAACCTCGCCGCCCGCGCCCTGGTCACCAAGCGCTCGCGCACCCTGGGCGTGGTCAGCTTCGACACCACCCTGTACGGCCCGGCCAGCACCATCTACGGCATCGAGCAGGCGGCGAGGACCGCCGGCTACTTCGTCAGCATCGTCAGCCTGAAGTCGATCGACACCGCGAGCGTCGGCGACGCCATCGACTACCTCGCCGAGCAGGGCGTGGACGGCGTCGTGGTGGTGGCGCCGCAGCGCTCGGCCGGGCGCGCCCTGGAGAACCTGCCCGCCGGCATGCCCGCGGTCGCGGTCGAGGGCACGCACAGCACCGATGTGTCGGTGGTCTGCATCGACCAGGCCGAGGGCGCCAGGCTCGCCACCCGCCATCTGCTGGAGCTGGGCCACGAGACGGTCTGGCACGTGGCAGGCCCGCAGGACTGGTTGGAGACCGAGGGCCGCATCGAGGGCTGGCGCTCGGCGCTGGAGGAGGCGGGCCGCCCGGTGCCCGAGCCGCTGGCCGGTGACTGGAGCCCGCGCGCCGGCGACGAGGCCGGCAAGAGCCTGGCCGGCATGGACGGCGTGACCGCCGTGTTCGCGGCCAACGACCAGATGGCGCTCGGCGTGCTGCGCGCCCTGTCCGAGAAGGGAGTGCGGGTGCCGGAGCAGATGAGCGTGGTCGGCTTCGACGACATCCCCGAGTCCGAGTTCTTCTCGCCGCCGCTCACCACGGTCAGGCAGGACTTCGACGTGGTGGGGCGCCACTGCATCGAGGTGCTGCTGCGGCAGATCGAGGCGGGGCCGGCCGCGTTCGAGCGGCTGGTCGTGCGGCCGAGCTTCGTGGTGCGGGCCAGCACCGCCCCTGTCCGGTAGATGATGGGCATGCCCCCGGAAACCCCTGGAGTTCAATGTGAACGCTAACAAGTACGTCGTCGGAGTGGACTTCGGCACGTTGTCAGGACGTGCCGTCGTCGTACGCGTCAGCGACGGCGCCGAGCTGGGCAGCGCCGTCCACGAGTACGCGCACCGCGTCATCGAGCAGACCCTGCCCGGCACCGACGTGCGCCTCGGCCCCGACTGGGCGCTGCAGTCGCCGCAGGACTGGCTCGACGTGATCAAGAACGCGGTGCCGCAGGCGATCGCCGCCGCGGGCGTGCCGGCCGCCGACATCATCGGCATCGGCACCGATTTCACCGCCTGCACCGTGTTGCCGACCACGGCGGACGGCACGCCGCTGTGCTTCGAGACGCCGGAGGTGCCGCACGCCTGGCCCAAGCTGTGGAAGCACCACGCCGCGCAGCCGCACGCCGACCGCATCAACGAGCTGGCCGCACGGCGCGGCGAGAGCTGGCTGCCCCGCTACGGCGGCAAGATCTCTTCGGAGTGGGAGTTCGCCAAGGCGCTGCAGGTGCTGGAGGAGGCCCCCGAGGTCTACGCCAGGGCCGAGCGCTGGATCGAGGCCGCCGACTGGATCATCTGGCAGCTCACCGGCGTGGAGAGCCGCAACATCTGCACGGTCGGCTACAAGGGCATCTTCCAGGACGGCAGCTACCCGTCGCGGGAGTTCCTGGCCGAGCTGAACCCGGGCTTCGCCGACTTCACCGACAAGCTCGCCACTGGCCAGGTCGGCGACGACGTGAACGGCGTCACGCTGGCCCCGCTGGGCGGCCTGGCCGGCGGCTCACCGCGCAGGCGGCCGAGTGGACCGGCATCCCCGAGGGCGCGGCCGTCGCCGTCGGCAACGTGGACGCCCACGTCACCGCGGCCGCCGCCGACGCCGTCAGGCCCGGCCAGATGGTCGCCATCATGGGCACCTCCACCTGCCACATCATGCCGAGCGACCGGCTGGCCGAGGTGCCCGGCATGTGCGGTGTCGTCCAGGACGGCATCGTGCCGGGGCTGTGGGGCTATGAGGCCGGGCAGTCCGCGGTCGGCGACATCTTCGCCTGGTTCGTGGAGAACTTCGGCACCGAAGGCCACGACGAGCTGACCGCGCTGGCCGAGAAGCAGGCCGTCGGCCAGCACGGGCTGGTCGCGCTCGACTGGTTCGGCGGCAACCGCTCGGTGCTGGTCGACCACAACCTGTCCGGCGTGATCGTCGGCCAGACCCTGGCCACCAAGCCCGAGGACGTCTACCGGGCGCTCATCGAGTCCACCGCCTACGGCGCGCGGATGATCGTCGAGACGTTCGAGCAGTCCGGCGTGCCGGTCGAGGAGTTCGTGGTGGCCGGCGGGCTGCTGAAGAACTCCTTCCTCATGCAGGTCTACGCCGACGTGCTGCGCCGCCCCCTGTCGGTCATCGGCTCCGACCAGGGCCCCGCGCTCGGCTCGGCCATCCACGCCGCGGTCGCCGCCGGCGCCTACCCCTCCATCGAGGAGGCCGCCGCGGCGATGGGCAAGCGCACCGAGCGGGCCTACGAGCCCGACCCGGACCGCGCCGACGCCTACGACCGGCTCTACGCCGAATACCGCAGGCTGCACGACTTCTTCGCCGACGGACGGATGCTGCACACGCTGCGCGCGATCAGGAACGAGGCAAGCGCATGACTTCCCCCGATGTGACCACTCTCCGCAAGACGGTCGCGGACCTGCACGCCGAGCTGGTCCGCTACAACCTGGTGGTGTGGACGGCCGGCAACGTGTCGGGCCGCGTGCCGGGTGAGGACCTCTTCGTCATCAAACCGTCAGGCGTTTCCTACGACGAGCTGACCCCGGACAACATGGTCGTGTGCGACCTGGACGGCAACCTCGTCGAGGGCGAGCACTCGCCGTCCAGCGACACCGCCGCGCACGCCTACGTCTACCGCAACATGCCCGACGTGGGCGGCGTCGTGCACACCCACTCCACGTACGCCTCGGCCTGGGCCGCCCGCGGCGAGGCCATCCCGTGCGTGCTGACCGCGATGGCCGACGAGTTCGGCGGCGAGATCCCGGTCGGGCCGTTCGCGCTCATCGGCGACGACTCCATCGGCAAGGGCATCGTCGAGACGCTCAAGGGCCACCGCTCCAAGGCCGTGCTCATGCAGAACCACGGGGTGTTCAGCATCGGCAAGGACGCCAAGGCCGCCGTGAAGGCCGCCGTGATGTGCGAGGACGTGGCCCGTACGGTGCACATCGCCCGCCAGCTCGGCGACCCGCTGCCCATCGCGCAGGACGACATCGACCGCCTCTACGACCGCTATCAGAACGTCTACGGACAGAGGAGCCCGCGTTGACAATCTGGTTTCTGACCGGCAGCCAGGGGCTGTACGGCGAGGACACGCTGCGCCAGGTGGCCGAGCAGTCCCGGCGCATCGCCGAGCAGCTTCCCCTGCCGGTGGAGTGGAAGCCCGTCCTGACCGACGCGGCGGCCATCCGGCGGGTGATGCTGGAGGCCAACGCCGACGACGACTGCGCCGGCGTGATCGCGTGGATGCACACGTTCTCCCCGGCGAAGATGTGGATCGCCGGGCTGGACGCGCTGCGCAAGCCGCTGCTGCACCTGCACACGCAGGCCAACGTCGAGCTGCCGTGGGCCACCATCGACATGGACTTCATGAACCTCAACCAGGCCGCACACGGCGACCGTGAGTTCGGGTTCGTCCAGACGCGCCTCGGCGTGCCGCGCAAGACGGTGGCAGGGCACGTCAGCGACCCTGCGGTGGGCGAGCGCATCCTCGCCTGGCACCGGGCCGCGACGGGCCTCGCCGAGCTGCGCACGCTGAAGCTGGTCCGCTTCGGCGACAACATGCGCGACGTGGCGGTGACCGAGGGCGACAAGGTCGAGGCGCAGCTCCGCTTCGGCGTCTCGGTCAACACCTACGGCGTCAACGACCTGGTCGAGGCCGTGGACGCCGCCTCCGACGCCGAGGTGACCGCGCTCGTCAAGGAGTACGAGGAGCAGTACCGCGTCGTGCCGGAGCTGCTCGGCGAGCGCAACGAGTCGCTGCGCTACGCGGCCAGGATCGAGCTGGGCCTGCGCGGCTTCCTGGAGGCGGGCGGCTACAAGGCGTTCACCACGAACTTCGAGGACCTCGGCGGGCTGCGCCAGCTCCCCGGCCTGGCCGTGCAGCGGCTGATGGCCGACGGCTACGGCTTCGGCGGCGAGGGCGACTGGAAGACCTCGGTGCTGGTGCGGACGCTGAAGGCCATGACCGGCGGCAAGGGCGGCACCTCCTTCATGGAGGACTACACCTACAACCTGACGCCGGGCCAGGAGCTGATCCTGGGCGCCCACATGCTGGAGGTCTGCCCGTCGATCGCGGCGGACACGCCGTCGTGCGAGATCCACCCGCTCGGCATCGGCAACCGCGAGGACCCGGTGCGGCTGGTCTTCGACGCCGAGCCCGGCCCGGCCATCGTGGTGGGCCTGGCCGACATGGGCGACAGGTTCCGGCTGGTGGCCAACGAGATCGACGTGGTCGCCCCGCCGCAGCCGCTGCCCAAGCTGCCGGTGGCGCGCGCGGTGTGGAGCCCGCGCCCGAACCTGCGCACCTCCACCGAGTCGTGGCTGACCGCGGGCGGCCCGCACCACACGGTGCTGTCGAAGGCGGTGGGCCGCGAGGAGCTGACGGACCTGGCCGACATGCTGGGCGTGGAGCTGGTGATCATCGACGCCGACACCACGACCGAGCGGTTCGCCAAGGAGCTGCGCTGGAACCAGGCGTACTACCGGCTGGCCCAGGGCCTGTGAGCCCGGCGGGTTCCCGCGCCGGGCTCGCAGGCCCGGCGCGGGGACTCGCGGGCACCCGCCGGAGGGCGGCGGGCGATGTTGTGGGAAGGTGAACCGCGTGACGCTGACCAACTGGGCTGGAAACACCACATTCCACGCGAAAGAAGTCCATCATCCGACGTCCCTCGACGAGCTGCAGCGGCTCGTCGCGGGCAGCAGCAGCGTACGGGCGCTGGGCAGCGGCCACTCCTTCAACCACGTCGCCGACACCACCGGCGACCTGGTGGTGCTGGACCGCATGCCCGAGCTCGTGGAGATCGACAGCGCCGCCGCCAAGGTGCGCGTCGGCGCCCGCATCACCTACGCCCAGCTCGCGCCGCTGCTGCACAAGGCCGGGTTCGCGCTGGCGAACATGGCCTCGCTGCCGCACATCTCCGTCGCCGGCTCGGTCGCGACCGGCACTCACGGCTCCGGCGTCACCCAGCCGGGCCTGGCCTCCGCCGTGTCCTCGATCGACCTGGTCACCGCCGACGGCTCGCTGCTGACGCTCTCGCGCGGCGACGCCGACTTCCCCGGCGCGGTCGTCTCGGTGGGGGCGCTCGGCATCGTCACCTCGCTCACGCTCGACCTGGTGCCCGCGTTCGAGCTGCGCCAGTACGTACGCGAGGGACTGACCCCCGACGCGCTCGCCGACTTCGACGCGATCATGGCGAGCGGCTACAGCGTCAGCCTGTTCACCGACTTCCGCGACACCCGCGTGTGGCTCAAGCGCGAAGACGAGCTGACCGACCCCGACTGGTACGGCACCACGCCCGCCGACGGCCCGCGCCACCCGCTGCCCGCCATGCCGCCGGACACCTGCACCGGCCAGCTCGGCGTCCCCGGCCCCTGGTACGACCGGCTGCCGCACTTCCGCGCCGACTCCCCGCCCAGCGGCGCGGGCGACGAGCTGCAGTCGGAGCTGCTGCTGCCCAGGGAGCACGCGGTCAAGGCGCTGCGCGAGCTGTTCGCGATCGGCGACCGCATCCGCCCGGCCCTGCAGATCTCCGAGATCCGCACCATCGCCGCCGACGAGCTGTGGCTGAGCCCGTTCAACGGCCGCGACACCGTCGGCATCCACTTCACCTGGGTCAGGGACGTCGACACCGTCATGCCCGTGCTGGAGCTGGTCGAGCGGACGCTGGCGCCGTTCGACCCGCGGCCGCACTGGGGCAAGCTGTTCACCCGCTTCCCCGAGTGCCCGCCGCGCTTCAAGGAACTGGCGCGCAGGCTCGATCCCACGGGCAAGTTCGGCAACGCGTTCACCCGCGTACTGCTGGGGGAGTAGCGCATCCGCGCGGGGCTGCGCCGCATGACGTAGCCCCGCACCGGTCCGCGAGACGATGTGCCGCGCCCGCCCGTCGGCGATCGTGAAGTGCATGACAGACCACCCCTTCAGATTCGGCGCCGTCGGTGGGCGGGCGCCCGATGCCGCCGCGTGGACCGGCCTCGCCCGCAGGGCCGAGAGCCTGGGATACGGCACGCTGCTGGTGCCCGACACGCTCGGCACGTTCTCGCCGTTCCCCGCCCTGGCCGCGGCCGCCGCGGCGACCACGACCCTGCGCCTCGGCACGTACGTGCTGAGCGTCGCCAACCGCACCCCGCGCGCGGTCGCGTGGGAGACCGAGACCCTTCAGACGCTCAGCGGCGGCCGGTTCGAGCTGGGGCTCGGGGCCGGGCGGCCGGACGCCGAGCAGGACGCGGCGGCGCTCGGCGTGCCCTACGGCACCCCGGGCGAGCGCGTCGAGCGGGTCATGCGGACCATCGACGCCGTCGGGAACACGCGGATCCTGGTGGCCGCGTCAGGCCCCAAAATGCTGCGCCTGGCCGCGCAGAAGGCCGACACGATCGCGCTCGGCCTGCCGGTCCACTACACCGAGGAGCAGGTGGCGGCCAGGCTGGACGAGCTGTACGAGCTGTCCGGCGACCGTTTCCACGACCTGGAGCTGGCCATGAACCTGGCCTTCGCCGGCGAGGACCCGCCCGGCTGGGTAGCAAGCCGCTTCGGGCTCACCGGCACCGGCGTGCTCATCGGCACGCCCCAGCAGATGGCGGACACGCTGCTGCGCCGCCGCGACAGCCTCGGCGTGTCGTACGTCTCGGTGAACGCCCAGTGCATGGAGGCGTTCGCGCCCGTCGTGGAACGCCTGGCCGGAACCTGACAGGAGTTGACAGGTAAGCCTGCCAGGCTGTCCTCATGACCCGGATGACAGCCAAAGGGACTTTCGATATCACCGTCTGGACGCCGCAGCCGCCGGTGCACGAGCGCGACGGCGTCACGATCCAGCTCGTCACCCTCAACAAGACCTGGCACGGCGACCTGACCGGCAGCAGCGTCGTCACCATGCTGACCGCCACCACGCCGGTGGAGGATTCGCGCTCGTACGTGGCGATGGAACGCTTCGAGGGCACCCTGCACGGCCGGTCGGGGTCGTTCGTGGTGCAGCACGACGGCGTGAGTGACGCGGGCGCTCAGTCGACGCTGGTCAGGGTCGTGCCGGAATCGGCGACCGGCGAGCTGCGCGGGCTCAGAGGCCAGATCGGCATCTCCATCGCCCCCGACGGCACCCACTCGTACACCTTCGACCACACGCTCTGAGCGCATCTTCGGCCGCACGTTCCGAGCCGCCCCGCCGTACCGAACAGTGGCGGTAAAACCGGTGGCCTCTCGGGCGCCGCCCGTGAAACGGTCGAGTCCTGATGATCCGATGGAACGAGGCAGGACACGAGCGATCGGCGCCCTGGCGATCCGTGCTCGGCGCGCCGCCACCCGCCCGCGTGGTCGTCGCCGACGACCGCACCAGAGCCGCCACCGCGTATCGGCTGGCCTGCGAGGGCACCGCGCTGCTGTGGCGCGGCGACTTCCACAACGCGCGGCAACTGCTGGCCGCGATGGGGCGGCGCGGCAAGCCCGCCGCCCCTGGCAGCGACTTCCACCGCTACCGTCAGGCCCGTGCGCAGCGCGCCCGCACCCTCGGCATGCTGCTCATCCCGTACGACGCGGGTCACGTGGTGCCGCTGCGCCGCGCCCCCGACGTACGGGCGGCCTGCGCCGCCGTGCACGGCCCGCACGCCCCGCCCGCGGTGGGCCCGCTGCGCGAGCTGCTCGGCCTGATCGGCGCGCACGAGTGGCGGGTGAAGGGCGTGCACGTGCCCGCGCTCGGCGCCCGCGTCCACCCGCACTACGGCGTCTTCTCCCCGGTCAGGAGCGAGTACGTCGACCTGGTGGCGCAGGCGCCGCTGCCCGGCGACCGGCTGGCCTTCGACATCGGCACCGGCACAGGCGTGCTCGCGGCCGTGCTGGCCAGGCGCGGGGTGCGCCGCGTGGTGGCCACCGACCTCGACGCGCGGGCCGTCGCGTGCGCCGGCGACAACCTCGGCAGGCTGGGGCTGGCCGACCGGGTCGAGGTGATGAAGGCGGACCTGTTCCCGCCCGGCCGCGCGCCGCTGATCGTCTGCAACCCACCGTGGCTGCCCGCCAAGCCGGTCACGCCGCTCGACCACGCGGTCTACGACCCGGGCGGCCGCATGCTGCGGGGCTTCCTGGACGGGCTCGCCGAGCATCTGGAGCCCGGGGGCGAGGGCTGGCTCATCATGTCGGACCTGGCCGAGCACCTGGGGCTGCGCGGCCGGGGCGAGCTGCTCGCGGCGTTCGAGCAGGCGGGCCTGCGGGTGGCCGGCCGCCTCGACGTGACACCGCGCCACGGACGTTCCCGTGATCCGGACGACCCGCTGCACGCCGCCCGCGCGGCCGAGGTGACCTCGCTCTGGCGGCTGCGCCGCTGACCGCCGCTGTCTGCCCGGGTCCCGGACGCGTGGCCCGGCCGCCTGGTATGGCCGGACACCGGCCCCGGCGCGCCCGCATGTTAGCCGGGGCCTCTCCGCGGCAGAGGAGACGTATGCATATTGCGGGAGTACAGACCGTTTTGCCCGAACATCGTTACGGGCAAGCGGAGATCACCGAGGCGTTCTCCCGGCTGACCGACTGCGACGAGGAGCTGCTTCGCCGGTTCCACGCGGCCACCGGCGTCCAGGGCCGCAACCTCGCCCTGCCCCTCGCCGACTACGCCAAGCTCGACTCCTTCGCGCGCGCCAACGACGTCTACGTCGAGCGCGCGCTGGAGCTCGGTGAGCAGGCACTTGCCGGGGCGCTGCGCAAGGCGGACATCCCTCCTGAGAAGGTCGATCTTCTGCTGTTCTGTTCGACCACCGGGCTGTCCACGCCCTCGCTCGACGCCAAGATCGCCCAGCGGATCGGGCTGCGGCCCGACGTCAAACGGGTGCCGGTGTTCGGGCTCGGCTGCGCCGCCGGCGCGTCCGGGCTGTCCCGCCTGCACGACTACCTGCGCGGCTGGCCGGCACACGTCGCCGTGCTGGTCTGCGTGGAGCTGTGCTCCCTGACCATCCAGCGTGACGACACCTCCATCGCGAACCTGATCGCCAGCGGGCTATTCGGCGACGCCGCCGCCGCGGTCGTCGCCACCGGGCGCGGGCCCGGCCCCGAGGTGGTCGCCACCCGCAGCCGCCTGTATCCCGACACCGAGCACCTCATGGGCTGGAACGTCGGCGACCACGGCTTCCGCATCATGCTGGACGCCGACCTCACCTCCTTCGTCGAAGAGGTGCTCGCCGCCGACATCAAGGCGTTCCTCGCCGACTACGGGCTGACCACCGACCAGGTCGCCAACTGGATCTGCCACCCCGGCGGGCCCAAGGTCATCGAGAAGATCGCGGACACGCTCGGCCTGCCGCCGAAGGCGCTCGACGTGACCTGGCGATCCCTGCGCGAGCACGGCAACCTGTCGTCGGTCTCCGTGCTCCACGTCCTGCAGGAGACCCGGGGCCGGCCCGGCACGCCCGCCGTGCTGATGGCCCTCGGCCCCGGCTTCTCCGCCGAGCTGCTGCTGCTGCACTGGTGAGCGCTTATCTCGTCCTCGTCGGGCTGGTCGTCCTGGAACGGCTGGCCGAGCTCGTCGTGGCCCGGCGCAACCTCGCCTGGGCCCGCGCGCGGGGCGGCGTCGAGTACGGCAGGGGGCACTACCCGTTCATCGTGCTCCTCCACGTGGCGCTGCTGGCCGCCGCGCCCGCCGAGGTGTGGGCTTTGCACCGGCCCTTCCTGCCCGCGCTCGGCTGGCCGATGCTGGCCCTCGTCGTGCTGGCCCAGGGGCTGCGCTGGTGGTGCATCCGCACGCTCGGGCACCAGTGGAACACCCGCGTCGTGGTGGTGCCCGGCCTGCCGCTCGTGGATCGCGGGCCCTACCGGTGGTTCCGGCACCCCAATTACGTGGCCGTGGTCGCCGAGGGCATCGCGCTGCCGCTGGTGCACACCGCCTGGGTGACCGCCGTGGCGTTCACCGCCGTCAACGCCGCGCTGCTCGCCGTCCGCATACGCGTCGAGGAGCGGGCTCTGGCACTCTGAGGTGCCATGGACGAAGTGCTGACCATGATGCGCGAGGCGGCCGGACGTACCGCCGACCTCGTCGAGAGCGTGTCCGGCGACGAGCTCTCGCGACCCACGCCCTGCTCCGAGTACGACGTCAAAGGGCTGATCAACCACCTGGAATGGGCCATGACCCTGTTCGAGTCGGTGGGGGAGGGCGGCGGGTTCCCGCCGCAGAAGGAGTACACCGGCGACTTCCGCGCGCGGGCCGAGCGCATGCTGGCCGTCTGGGAGCGTCCTGAGACGTGGGAGGGCACGTGCGAGGCCATGGGCGGCCTGCCCAAGACGACGCTGGCCCGCATGGCGCTGACCGACCTCGTCGCCCACGGCTGGGACCTCGCCAAGGCGACCGGCCGCGACTTCCAGGCGTCGCAGGCGGCGGTGGAGCTGCTGGTGGAGTTCGTCGCGCAGCAGGCGCCTGTGGGGCGGAAGATGGGCGCGTTCGGGCCCGAGGTGAAGGTGCCGGACGACGCTCCCGCGTTCGACAGGTTCCTCGGCCTCATCGGGCGGGACCCGGCCTGGAAGCCGTGACGCCCTGAACGGGCCGTGGCCGCCTTGCGCGCGGGCCGCGATGCTGAGCGGCGCCGTGTCACGGCGCCGTCCCCTTCTCGCGGGCTCGCCGCCTCAGGGATCTCACCCGTCACAAAGCATCACGTGCTGATCGCGGTTTGTGCTCGCTTGTATCACCGGCCCGGCCGGGCTGTGCGGCATTCCGTCGTACGGCTCGGAGGTGTTGAGATGAAATTTCGGCCTTTAGCGGCGAGCATCGGCCTGGTAGCGCTCCTCGGCCTGGCGGCCTGTGGCGGTGGCGGCGCCACGAGCGGCGACACCAGGCCCGCGCCGGCCCGGCAACCGGGCGTACCGGAAAGCCGGATGACCGCCACGACCGCACCCGATGAGCAGAACGAGCGGGACGAGCAGGAGACCACGACGGCGCAGATCTCCACGTTCGCGCTGGACGTGGACACCGCCTCGTACGGCTACGCCCGCCGCGCGCTCGAGGAGGGCCGCTGGCCCGCTCCCGCCGAGATCCGGCCAGAGGAGTGGGTCAACGCCTTCAGGCAGGACTACGCGCAGCCCTCCGACGACGGCTTCACCGTGCACATGGACGGCGCCATGCTGCCCGGCCGCGACGAGGCCGTGATGCGGGTGGGCCTGCAGACCCGCGCCTCCGACCCGGCGGCCCGCCGGCCCGCGAACCTCACGTTCGTGGTGGACGTGTCCGGCTCGATGGCCGAGCCGGGCCGGCTCGACCTGGTGAAGGCGGCGCTGCTCAAGCTGCTCGACCAGCTCGCGCCCGGTGACCAGGTCTCCATCGTGTCCTTCAGCGACGACGCCGACGTGCTGGCCAGGATGACCCCGCTCACCGCGAGGGACGAGCTGCGCGCCGCCGTCGGCGAGCTGGCCATCGGCGGCGGCACCGACCTGGAGTCCGGCCTGGTCGCCGGCTACCAGGAGGCGGCCAAGGCGTACCGGCCGGCCGCCACCAACCGCGTCATCGTGCTCTCCGACGGCCTGGCCAACCAGGGCGACACGCAGTGGCGGTCGCTGCTCGACCGGGTCAAGGACTACGCGGGCAGGCAGATCACGCTGCTCACCGTCGGCGTCGGCCGCGAGTACGGCGACGAGCTGATGGAGCAGCTCGCCGACAATGGCGACGGCATGGCCGTGTACGTCAGCACCCAGGAGGAGGCCGACAAGCTCTTCACCACGCAGCTTCCCGCCACCATCGAGCTGCGCGCCCGCGACGCCAAGGCCCAGGTCGTCTTCAACCCCTCCGTGGTGGAGAGCCACCGCCTCATCGGCTATGACAACCGCACCATCGCGGCCGAGGAGTTCCGTGACGACGCCCGCGACGGCGGCGAGATCGGCCCCGGCCACTCCGTCACCGCCCTGTACGCGGTCAAGCTCAAGCCCGGCGCGCGCGGTCAGGTCGCCCAGGCCACCGTGCGCTGGCAGGACCCCGACACCAGGGAGGCGTCGGAGGCGAGCGAGACGCTGTCCTCCGGCGACCTGGCCGGCGACCTGTGGGGTGAGGCGTCACCCCGGCTGCAGGTGAACGTCGTGGTGGCGGCGTTCGCCCTGTACCTGCGCGACAGGAAGGCGTTCGGCATGGACTTGCCCGAGCTGGCGAAGCACGCCTGGCCTCGCGCCCGTGACCGAGGATCCGATGGTGTCCGAGCTGGCCACGCTCATCGAGAAGGCCAGGTCGATCGCATGATTCCGGTCCCGGGGTTCCGGCTCCTTGCCGGGGCCCCGGGAAAAGGCGTGCAGAGAGGGTCTCAAAGTCGGATACACTCGTACAGGCACGCGGGGCTATGGCGCAGTTGGTAGCGCGCCTCCATGGCATGGAGGAGGTCTGGGGTTCGAATCCCCATAGCTCCACAGCGCGTGACGAGGCCGCTCCCGGGGTTCGGGAGCGGCCTTTTTCACGCCTTCTCTTCGGCGGCCGCGGCCCGTACGTGGTCGGCGGCGCGGAACGTGCGGCGGTAGGCGAGCGGCGCGACGCCGACGGCCGCGTGCAGGTGCTGGCGCAGCGAGACCGCCGTGCCGAAGCCCGCCCGCCTGGCCACCTCCTCCACGCCCAGGTCGGTCGTCTCCAGCAGGTGCCTGGCGTGGCGGACCCGCTGGCCGGTCAGCCACTTCGCCGGGCTCTGCCCGGTCTCCTCGCGAAAGCGCCGGGTGAACGTACGGATGCTCATCTTGGCGTGCTCGGCCAGCGCGGCGAGGTCGAGCGGGGCGTCGAGGTTGGCGAGCATGTACTCACGGGTGGCCGCCGTGCCGCCGCCGGCCTCGTCGGGCAGCGGCCGGTCGATGTACTGCGCCTGGCCGCCCTCGCGCCACGGCGGCATCACGCACCGCCGGGCCGCGGCGTTGGCCACCTCGCTGCCGTGGTCGCGCCTGATCACGTGCAGGGCGAGGTCGAGCCCGGCGGCCACGCCGGCCGACGTCAGCACGTCGCCGTCGTCCACGAACAAGACGTCGGGGTTGAGCGCGACCCGCGGGAAGAGGCGAGCGAAGCGCGGCGCCTCGGCCCAGTGCGTGGTGGCCGGCCGTCCGTCCAGCAGCCCGGCCGCCGCCAGCACGAACGAGCCCGTGCAGATCGACATGACGCGGGGCCGCCCCCGCAGCGCGGCGCGGAGCGTGCCGGAGATCGTGCCATCCCGCAGCACCGCACCGCCGTGGACGCCGGGCACCACCACGGTGTCGGCGGTGTCGAGCACGTCGAGGTCGTGGTCGGGCAGCACGGTGTAGCCGGCCTCGCAGCGTACCGGCATGCGGCCCTCCGAGCAGGTCACCACCTCGTACAGGCGCTCGCCCGACGGCGTGCGCGCCGCATGGAAGACCTGGCCGGGCACCCCGAGGTCGAGCGGCGCGAAGTGGTCGAGCACCAGCACGGCGATGCGATGAACCATGGCCGGATTCTTGCACATATTGGCTTTCCGGCCACTCGTGGCGATGCGCGGTGATCCTCCAGGATGTCCGCATGACTGTGCGCACCACCCCCGCCACCCGCCGCAGGGTGCATCGGGCCTGGTACGTGGCGGCCGTCGCGTTCGTGGCCATCCTGGGCGCGGCCGGCTTCCGCGCCACCCCCGGGGTGCTGATCACCCCGTTGCAGGAGGAGTTCGGCTGGTCGGCGGGCACGATCTCGTCGGCGGTCTCGATCAACCTGGTGCTCTACGGGCTGACCGCGCCGTTCGCCGCAGCCCTCATGGACCGCTTCGGCATGCGCCGCGTGGTCGCCGCCGCGCTGCTGCTGATCGCCGCGGGCAGCGGGCTGACCGTGCTCATGACGGCGAGCTGGCAGCTCCTGCTGTTCTGGGGTGTGCTGGTGGGCCTGGGCACGGGGTCGATGGCGCTGGTGTTCGCCGCGACGGTGGTGGACCGCTGGTTCGTCCGCCACCGGGGGCTCGTCACGGGCGTGCTGACCGCCGCGGGGGCCACCGGGCAGCTCATCTTCCTGCCCCTGCTCGCGCACCTCGCCGAGGGGCCCGGGTGGCGCGTCGCCTCGCTGACCGTGGCAGGGGCGGCGCTGGCCGTGGTGCCGTTCGTGTGGTGGCTGCTGCGCGACCGTCCCGAGGAGGTCGGCACCACCGCGCTCGGGGCGGAGCCCGGCGCCGTGCGTCCCGCGCCGCCCACCGGGGTCAATGCGGCGGTCAGGGCCGTCAGCGTGTTCGCGAGCGCGGCGCGTACCCGCCCGTTCTGGCTGCTCGTCGGCGGCTTCGCGATCTGCGGCGCCAGCACGAACGGCCTGGTCGGCACCCACTTCATCCCCGCCGCTCACGACCACGGCATGGCCGAGCCGGTCGCCGCGAGCCTGCTCGCCGTCATCGGGATCTTCGACATCGTCGGCACCGTCGCATCCGGCTGGCTCAGCGACAGGATCGACCCCAAGGTGCTGCTCGGCGTCTACTACGGACTGCGCGGCCTGTCGCTGATGGTGCTGCCCGGCCTGTTCGCGGCCACCACCGAGCCCAGCATGCTCATCTTCATCGTCTTCTACGGTCTCGACTGGGTGGCCACCGTGCCGCCGACCGTCGCCCTGTGCCGGAAGATCTACGGCACCGACGGCGCCGTGGTGTTCGGCTGGGTGTTCGGCTCGCACCAGGTGGGCGCCGCGATCGCCGCCGTCGGCGCCGGACTGACCCGCGACCACCTGGGCGCCTACGACCTCGCCTGGTACGCCGCGGGCGCCCTGTGCCTCCTCGCCGCCGGCATGTCACTGGCCATCGGGCATGCTAGAGGGCGATGAACGCCGAGCTTTATGTGTTGCCGCTGGTCGTGCGGATCGAGCGCGCCACGCCCCCCGAACGCACCGATGCCCTGGAGGCCGCCGCCAAGGCGGTGCTGGACCTGCTGGCCGACCCGGGGGAGTGGGCCGCCGAGGTGCACGCCTGGGAGGCGACCGGGAAGATCCGCAAGGTGGTGCGCAGGGCCAGGGGCGCCGAGTGGCGCCGCGCCGTCGCGCTGCCCGGCCGTACGATCGAGCACCGCACCGCCGAGGTGCGCGTGCACCCGCCCGTGCCGCTCGACGGCTGGCCCCGCGACCTGGCCAGGCTCCAGGTCAAGGGCACCGAGCTGACCGACACCGTCGCGCCGGGCCCCGCCGAGCCGCCCATCCTGTGGGAGAACCCGGCGCTGGAGATGTCCGCGGGCAAGGCCATGGCGCAGGCCGGGCACGCCGCCCAGCTCGCCTGGTGGGCCAGTGACGAGGGCGAGCGGGCGGCCTGGCGGGAGCAGGGGTTCCCGGTGACCGTGCGCAAGGCGGAGAGCCCGGCCGCGTTCGAGGCCATGGCGGCGGCCGGGCTGCCGGTGGTGCGGGACGCGGGGTTCACGGAGATCGAGCCGGGCTCGTGCACGTTCGTGGCCGACGCGCCGTGGCTGGCCGGACGGGTGGCCCGACCCTGAGGCTGATCGAGGAGGGTGGCCGCTTTCTGCCCCGACCAGACCGAAAAGGCGCCTTTCCGGAAACGCCAAGATTGCACTTCGGTAGCTTCATGGGCGCAATGCCGGGATATGTCGTACGCTCCCGTCGTGCCACATGGGGAAGATGAGGTCAAGGGTTCCCAAGTGAGACCGCCCGTGCGTCGCGGGATCCCGGCTTCTCCCCCAAACGCTCCCGCATCGGTGACATTCGGATGCGGGTGGTGTACCGGGGGCTGGCCGTGGCCGGCGCCGTCGTGGTCGTCGCCGCGACGCTGGCCGTGGTGCTCCCGTCCGAGCCGGACGAGGTCGCGGCGGGGCCGGTTACCGCGCCGCCGGCCGCACCGTCCTCGTCCGGCTCCGCACCTGTGCCCCCGCCCACTGCGTCTCCGTCGGCCACTCCCGTCAAGGAGCGGGCGACGCCGCGTCCGGGCACCTCGCTCGCGCCCGGCTACACGGCCATGGAGGCCCTGTACGCCGACCCGCGCGTGCCCAGGCTGACCCGCTCCGTCAAGCGCATGCCCCTGCGCTCCCCGGGCAAGCGCTTCATCAAGGACCGCAGGGCCTGGCTGGTGCCGAGGCTGCCCCGGCCGTGGAAGAGGTACGGGGCGGCGCCGTTCACCACCAAGCAGGTGCTGCCCAAGCAGCGCGGCACCGCGTTGCGCGGCGTCTTCGTCACCTGCCCGCTTCCGATCATGAAGCAGAAGTCCCCGCGCGACACGGCGCTGCTGGCCGCCCGCTGGACGCTCAACCACCACCCCAAGGGCTCGCGCATCACCTGGCTGGCCTCCCAGCCGGTCAAGCGCGGATGGATGCTCGCCTACCGCGTCACGTACGGCAAACACAGCTCCCGCGCCGCCGTCGTCGTGGTCGACGGGGGAATGAGCAAGCCGGGACTGGCGTTCGTGTCAGTGCCGGATTCGCAGCGCAAGCAGTGGCGCGACATCGGCCGCGTGGCCTCAGGGGTGCGTGTTCTAGGCTAGAAAGATCATGAAAGCGGCGATGTTGGGGAGTGACGCCGTGGAACGCTCTGGACCGCCGCAGGCGCCGAATAAGGGCAAGGGTAAACCGCCCTGGCGTTCGGAAGGCCTGCCCGGCACGCCCGGAGGCCGGCCCAAGATCAATTGGTGGCGCTTCATCGTCACCTTGCTCGTGGTGTACGCGGGTTTCTTCGTCGTGTCGTCGTTCGTCGACAGCGGCTCGGTGGAGACGATCTCGTACACCGAGTTCACCAAGCAGGTGAACGCCAAGAACGTCAAGGACATCTACGCCCAGGGCCTGTCGGTCGAGGGCGACCTGCGCACGCCGGCGAAGAACCCCGAAGGCGGCGCCACGTACACGCGCTTCGCCACCGAGATCCCTGCCTTCGCCAACACCGACCAGCTCGACGAGCAGCTCGCCAACGGCCAGGTGGAGATCACCTCCAAGCCGATCACCCGCGGCTTCTTCTCCAACCTGCTGCTGTCGCTGCTGCCCGTGCTGCTGCTGGCCGGCCTGTGGATCTGGATCATGCGGCGCGGCGCCAGCATGATGGGCGGCGGCCTGGGCGGGCTCGGCAAGTCGAAGGCGGCCAAGCCCGTCGACGCCAACCAGGTGCGGGTCACGTTCGAGGACGTCGCGGGCATCGACGAGGTCGAGAACGAGCTCGTCGAGATCGTCGACTACCTCAAGGACCCCGCCAAATACCGCAGGCTGGGCGCCAAGCTGCCCAAGGGCGTGCTGCTCGCCGGCCCTCCCGGCACCGGCAAGACGCTGCTGGCCAGGGCGGTCGCCGGTGAGGCCAAGGTGCCGTACTTCTCCGCCAGCGCATCCGAGTTCATCGAGATGATCGTCGGTGTGGGCGCCTCGCGGGTGCGCGACCTGTTCGAGGAAGCACGCAAGGTGGCGCCGTCGATCGTGTTCATCGACGAGATCGACGCCATCGGCCGCGCCAGGGGCGGCGCCGGCGGCATCGGCGGCCACGACGAGCGCGAGCAGACGCTCAACCAGATCCTCACCGAGATGGACGGCTTCTCCGGCGCCGAAGGCGTGATCGTCATCGGGGCCACCAACCGTCCCGAGATCCTCGACCCGGCGCTGCTGCGTCCCGGGCGCTTCGACCGTACGGTGCAGGTGGGCCTGCCCGACGCGGCCGGTCGCACCGCGATCCTCGCCGTTCACACGCGCGGCGTGCCGCTCGACGGCGAGGTCAGCCTCGAACAGATCGCCAAGACCACGCCCGGCATGACCGGCGCCGACCTGGCCAACCTGGTCAACGAGGCGGCGCTGCTCGCCGCCAAGCGCGGCCGCGAGAAGGTCACCATGTCCGACTTCGCCGACGCGCTGGAGAAGCTGCAGCTCGGCGCGGCCCGCAGCATCGTCATGCCGGAGGAGGAGCGCACCCGCACCGCCTACCACGAGGCCGGTCACGCGCTGCTCGGCATGCTCCAGCCCGGCGCCGACCCGGTCAGGAAGATCTCCATCATCCCGCGCGGCCGGGCGCTCGGCGTCACGCTCTCCACCCCCGACACCGACCGCTACGCCTACGACGAGCAGTACCTGCGCGGGCGCATCACCGGCGCGCTCGGCGGCATGGCGGCCGAGCAGGTGGTGTTCGGCGTCATCACCACCGGCGCCGAGAACGACCTCGAACAGGTCACCATGATCGCCCGCGGCATGGTGGGCCGGTGGGGCATGTCGGAGAAGGTCGGCCCGCTGACCATCCTGCCCAACGACGGCCAGCAGCCGCAGGCGTCGCCCGTCACGCTCGCCATGGTCGACGAGGAGGCGCGGCGGATCGTGGACGAGTGCTACGAGCGCGCCGTTCAGATCCTCACCGACAACCGCGACAAGCTCGAGGCCATCGTGGGGGCGCTGCTCGAGCACGAGACGCTGGACGAGACCGAGGCGTACGCGGCGGCCGGGCTGCCGAGGCCCGACGAGGACGGCAAGCCGGACGCCTCCGGCGGCGAGGGCGACAAGCCGGCCGCGTCCTCGGACGGTGACGGTATGTCTCCCGCGTCCCCCGACGGGGACGGCAAGCAGACCGCCTCCGCCGACAGGGACGGGAAGCCGGCGGCCGCCTCCGACGTGAACGGGAAGCCGGCCGCCTCTTCGCGCCCGACGGCCTCGCCGCAGCACTCGCCCGCGGAGGTGCGGCGCACGGCGGCGGAGGGGCGCTGACGTTTGCCGCAGGGCTCTGCTGACGGGTTGCCTCAGAGCTCTGCTGACGGTCGCCGCACGCTCTGCAGACGGTTCCCGCAGGGCTCTGAGCGACGGCGTGTCCTTTCCAAAATTTAGGACATTCCGGACGTTGCTTGGAGTCCTGCTCGGGAACGTTTCCCGAGACAAGTGTGATCGGGGGACCGTCGTGACACTTAATGACGAGCTTCTCGCCGGACTCGGAGCCCCAGGGCTGGAACAGATCGCGGGGATGCTCGGTACCGACCAGCTCACGGCCCGCAAAGTCACCGAAGCCGTGTCCGGAACGATCGTGGGCGGCCTGGCGTACAACGCCGCACACCCGGACGGCGCCGACGCCCTGCGCGGAGCGCTCGACGACCACATGGACGCCGACCCCTTCAACGGCGATGTCGCCTCTCTGACCCGCGACGGACACAGCATCCTCGGTCACATCTTCGGCGCCCAGGCCACCGAACGGGCCGCCGCCCGGCTCGCCCAGCTCGCCGGCGTCGGCTCCGCGCGCATCATGAAGCTGATGCCCCTGATCGCCCCCATGATCATGTCCCTGCTCGCCAACCGGGCCGTCGAACGCGGTATGGACTCCGCTGCCCTCGCCGACGACCTCGACCGCGAGCGGACGTCTCTCTCGGGCGGGCTCGGAGAGCTCATCGACGAACTGCTGGGCGACGTCCTCGACGGGAGCGGCATGCCGCGGCCGCCCGCGCCGTACCCGGCGTATCGGACGGAACGGGAAGTGACGCCGGGGAGCACGTACAACGCGGACTGGTGATCGTTCGCGTGCTGTTCGTTTTCCGGATTCTCCCTACAACCCCGACTGGAGCTTCCACCTCGACCCCGACACGATCTCCTTCTTCGACCTCACGACGGAGGTCTGCGACGCCGGCACCCAGTACGTGGAGGACCACCTGGACGAGGTCGGGGGCGCGTTCCTGCCGGGCAACGTGTGGTGCCCGTGGCGCTCCCACCTGGTGGAAGAGGTCAGCGGCTCCTGAGGGCGCTTCGTAGCGACTGACGGCGCGGCACTTTCGATGGCCGGGAGTGCCGCGTTCTTCATGTTTGTCTGGGCCGGTGTGCCGCGCGCTCGTTCCGGCTCGTGCGACGCGTTCGTTCTGACTGGCGTGCCGCGCTTGATTTGGCCGGCGTACCGCGCTCATCGCGTTGAGCCCACCAGCACCCGGCCGCTTCCATCGCCTCTATCGCCGGGCGCAGGGCTCGGTGCCCCGCGAAGCCGCCTCCAACGCGTCCATCGCCGGGCTCGGAGCGCGGCGTGCCTCGAAGCAGCGTCTATGAAGCAGCGTCCATCGGCCCGGCGTGGTGCGTCCCGAAGCCGCTCCATCGCAGGCTCCCGGTGCGGCGCGCTCCCGAACCACCGCCTCGCCGACCGCGCGAGGAAGCCGGGTTCCGGTGCGGCCCCTGCCCGCAGCCGCCGCCCGCGCCTCGTATTGGTGCCCGGAGCCGCCGCCCGCGCCTCGCGTTGTTGCCTGCAACCACGCGAGGCGCCATCACGCCGCAACTGGCACCTGCGGCCCGCCTCATCGCCCGCACCGTCTGGCCGCACGCACGCTCGCCTGCCCGCGCCACGCCGACGTTGATTCACCGATCTGTGCGGTCGCCTCGTCGTTCGGTGGCGTCGGCGACCGTCTGTCCTGGGCCGTGGGTGCTGGGGCGGTTCGCTGCGGGATGGACGACCCGCCCGGGTGGCTGCTTGACAACGAGGGCCGGGAGTGACATGGGGCCGTCCTGCGGCCGGTAGGCTGTTGTGGTGATCGTTCTGGCTTCAGCCTCCTCCGCACGCCTGGCTCTCTTGCGCAGTGCCGGGCTCGACCCGAAAGTGATCGTCAGCGGCATCGACGAGGATTCCTACTCCGCCTATTCTCCCGCCGCGCTCAGCCTGGTGCTGGCCAAGGCGAAGGCGGAGGCGGTGGCGAGCGGGCTCGACGAAGGACTGGTCATCGGCTGCGACTCGATCCTGGAGCTCGACGGCCGCCCGTACGGCAAGCCCGCGACCCGCGAGGAGGCCATGGAGCGGTGGCGCCTCCTGCGCGGCCGCACGGGCCGTCTCGTCACCGGTCACTGCGTCATCGACGTCGCCGCGGGCCGCCAGGCGGCCGAGGTCGGCACCACGGTGGTGCGCTTCGCGCAGCCGTCCGAGGAGGAGATCGCCGCGTACGTCGAAACCGACGAGCCGCTCAACCTGGCCGGGGCGTTCAGCATCGAGGGACGCGGTGGCTGGTTCGTGGACAGCATCGAAGGCGACCACGGCAACGTGCTCGGGATCTCCCTGCCGCTGCTGCGCGAGCTGTTCGCCGAACTCGGTTACTCGATCACGTCGTTCTGGCGCTAGCCTGCCGGGCATGCGAGCAGTGCGTGATTTCACCGGCGGGGTCGGCTTCTTCTTCGAAGGGCTCGGGTGGGTCGCCAGGCATGGCAGATGGTGGCTGTTCGGGCTGATTCCGGCGCTGATCGCGTTCGCGGTCTACGTGATCGCGTTAGTCCTCCTCGGGACGAACGCCTCCGACCTGGCCACGTTCCTGACGCCGTTCGCCGATACGTGGAGCTGGCGGGAGATCTTCCGCGGGGTGGTGGCCGTCGCGCTGGTCCTGGGCGGGCTGGCGGTGGCTGTGCTGACGTTCACGGCGGTGACCCTGACCATCGGCGACCCGTTCTACGAGCGGCTGTCGACCGAGGCGGATCCCTTGGAGTCGGAGGACGACCAGCCGTGGTGGCGTACGCTGCCGCGATCCATCCGCGACAGCCTGGTGACCCTCTTCTACATGCTGCTCTTCACGGTCCCGCTGTTCTTCCTGGGGTTCGTGCCCGTGGTCGGCCAGACCGTGGTGCCGGTGCTGGGTGCGCTCGTGTCCGGGTTCTTCATGACCGTCGAGCTCACCACCTTGGCGCTGGAACGTCGTGGCATGGCGCGCAAGGAGCGTTTCGCGTTGTTGCGGGCTAATAAGGCCAGTGCGCTGGGGTTCGGGGTGGCGGTCTTCGTGCTGTTCCTGGTGCCGTTCGTGGCGGTGATCGCCATGCCGGCGGCGGTGGCGGGGGCGGCTCTGCTCGTACGGAACCGGTTGGCGCCTGTCGCCTGACCTGCGTACGGGGGCCTTGTCCACCTGCGTACGGGGGCCTTGCCCACCTGCGTACTGGGGCCTTGCCCACCTGCGTACGGGAGTTCTGCCTATCTGCGCGCTGCGGGCGACGAGGCCGCAACCCGTGATCCACAGCAAAGAGTCTGAGACCACCTGATGGCGCGATGCCCGCGGTGCGGGCGATGAGGCCGTAAGCCGCTATCCACAGGGTCGCCTCGCGCCTCTTCCGTCGTCCACAGAACCGCATTCGGCCAATCCAGAGCCTTCGCCGCCCGGCACCCTATGGGGCCATGACGACGAACCGCTCGCCTCGCCCGGCCTCTCGTACCCCCATCACCTCCAGCTCACCATCGGCGTTCGTCCCGGCGCCACGCTCGCCCATCACCCGTGCCTCCACACCCACCACGGAAGTCACCGGCACGTGGGGCTTTACACCCTCAGCCCTGGAGAGCTCGGAGCTCAAGACCGCAGCAACCGCGAAGACCGTCCAAGACGGGCCTGCCGCGGAGACCTCAGAGCCCGACACCTTCAGTCCTGCTGCCCTGTACCCCAACAGGACCGACACCCGCAGAGCCGAGTCCGACAGGACCGACGCCGACGGGCTGGATGCCGACCGCCGTGACATCAACGGGACAAGCACCGACAGGGCGGACACCGACGGGCAGGAAACCGACCGCGGGGACGCCGTGATGACGGACACCACCGCCATGAAGACGGCCGGCACGGACGCGAGTGCCACGAGGACGGCCGGCTCGGGCGCGAGCGGCACGAGGACGGCCGGCTCGGGCACGAGTGCCACGAGGACGGCCGGCACGGGCGCGAGTGCCACGAGGACGGCCGGCTCGGCGCGAGTGCCACGAGGACGGCCGGCACGGACACGAGCGCGAAGAAGGGAACGGAGGAGGGCAGCCCGGACGGTGACATCTCCGACCCCTTCAAGTTCTCGTCCGAGCCGTGCCTGACGCTCACCTGCCCCACCGACATCCTGGCCGCCGTCCCCTACCTGGTGGGCTTCCACCCCGCCACGAGCCTCGTCGTGGTCGGCCTGGCGAACGGGCGCGCCAAGATGGTGGCCAGGTGGGGCCTGCCCTTCCCGCCCGGCACCCTCAACGCGATGGCCCCGCTCATCGACCGCGAAGAGGTCACCGACCTCGTGATCGTCGGCTACGGCCCGGGTGACCTGGTGACACCGGCGGTCGACGAGGCCAGGAACCTCGCGATGGCGACCGGCGTGCACGTGGGGGAGGCCCTGCGGGCACATGAGGGCCGCTACTGGTCCTACATCTGCGACGTACCGACCTGCTGCCCGGCTGAAGGCACCCCTTACGACCTCTCGACGAGTCCGATCGCGGCCGAGGCGACCGTACACGGGCTGGTGGCCCTCCCCAACCGCGAAGCGCTCGAACGTACCGTCGCCCCTGTGACGGGCCCCGTGCGGACGGCCATGCGCAAGGCCACGTCCGAAGCGATCGCCGGCTTCAGAGCGGACCTCATGGCCGCCCGCGACCTCGACACCTTCGCCCGGGACTTCGTCGCCGACGGCTTGGCCAGGGTCCGCTCGGCCCTGGAGATTCATACGGGAGGAGGCCGGCTCAACGACGAGGAGGCGGCGAAGCTGGGCCTGGCCTTGGCGGTCATGAGAGTGCGAGACGAGGCATGGACCCTCATGCACGAGTCCCACGCCGCGCTCTGGAGGGACCTGACCCGCCGCCTGGAGCCGCGCTTCGTACCCCCGGCCGCGTCCCTGCTCGCCATGGCCGCCTGGCGCGCCGGCGACAGCGTCCAGGCCACGGTAGCCCTCGAACGCGCCCTGACCACGGACCCCGGCTACTCGATGGCCAACCTGCTCATGCACGCACTTCACAACCTGCTCTCCCCGTCCATCCTGCGCGACCGCCTCCCCACCCCTGCAGAACTGGACACCGCCATGGGCCCCGTCAGCCCCGCCTGGCTCCTCCCCCTGATCAACCTCCTGGACGAAGAAGGTCCAGACCCCACGGAGTAACGCACCTCGCCAGGGGCCGAAGGTACGCGCTCAAAGCCACCCACCTCAGCACCCGGCTCACCCCTCAACACACACCGCGAGGCACGGTCGCCTAGGAGCCCGCAACCCATCACCACGCAGCCACGCCGACGTCCGACTGTCACGGCACGAGGTCGCCGACGACAGCTGGCCTTCGGCCGCGCACCCCTGCATGCGGGAAGAAGGGCCGACGTCCGACTGTCACGGCACGAGGTCGCCGACGACAGCTGGCCTTCGGCCGCGCACCCCTGCATGCGGGAAGAAGGGCCGACGTCCGACTGTCACAGCACAGGTCGCCGACGACAGCTCGCTTCCGGCCCCGTCCCCGCCCGCATGCGGAAGGAAGGTCTGCATGATCACCCGTTGGACCGCCTGAACAAGGAGGTCGAACGTCGCACCGCCGTGTTCGGCATCGTCCCCAACCCCCGAAACACTGCTGCGGCTGGGCCGGTATCCCCTCACCCGCCATCCTCAGAGCTACGTTCCTGTGTCTCAGAGGCTGATCGCGGTCCCCTCGGCTGGGGTGTGTCCCGGCGTCATCTTTGGCTGGAAGGCGTCCCGGCATCGCCATCGGCCGGGAAGCGTTCCGGTACCGCCGTCGGTTGGGTTGTGCGCCTGCCGCGCCATCCGCTGGGCTGCATCCCCATGCAGCCTTCATCAAGCGGTGGCTTTCGCTGTCTGTCGCTGGGTGGCATCCCGCCTCCCTGGCCGCTGGGTGGCATCCCGCCTTCCCGGCCGCTGGGTGGCACCCCGCCTCCCCGGCCGCTGGATGGCACCCCGCTCCCTGGCCGCTGGGTGGCATCGTGGTGGGCGCGTTTGCTGGGCGGCCTCCTCGTGTCCGCGTTCGCTGGGTGACGCTGCCGGGCCGTCATCCCACTACGGCATCGCCCGTACCGGGTTGTGCATTGCCGACGTTCTGTTCCTCAGGATGCGGTCGCTGGCGGGGGAGAGCAGCTGACGAACTTGGGAAACTCCGGCTGCAAAGAACCCCGCGGCCGTAACTCCGGTGGGTCGCCGGCGAACTCGGGAAACCCTCGCTGATCGGAGCAGGTCACCAGGGGACTTTTGGGCATGACGACAGTCGGGGTAGCGCTCGGCGACGGAGAGGAGGCTAAAGGGAGCCTTCTTCTCTTTTGCGGCGCTCGTTGTAGGTGCGCATCCGCTGCGGGTACCCCGTCAACTGCACGTCGTACACCGGCAAGGCGAGATCGCGGGCGACCTTGTGGATCACGGCGGGGGAGCCGACCCTGCGCCTGGTCCACTCGCCGTCGTCGGCCACCGCCACGGCGGTGGTGTCGGTGGCGAAAGTCTCAGGTTCGACGTAGAACTCGACGCCTCGCCGCGAACGGGCAAAGGCGATGAGCGCCTCGATGTCGGCGTCAGTCGCCTCGCGGTCGAACTTCGCGATCTTGCGGCCGCGCAGTCGACGAATGCCGTAGCGGTCTCGCCATCTCATGAATCCTTTTTATACCGTCTCGGGCTCGAGCGCGTCGGGGACGATCTAGGGGACGCATCCGGGATTCTCCTGATGCACGAACCGCTCAGGCGACGCAGTATGTCAGTATCAGCTCGATACTCTGAGGGAGAGGCATGGCGAATATGGCTGGGGTGCCGAAAACCCCCGGGCCGGGGCGGATGCCGCCAGCTCATCTGCGCGTCACCAACCAGGACCGCGAACACGTGGTGGAGCACATCAAAGCCGCCTACGCGGACGGACGCTATGACAAGCTTGAGTTCGACGAGCGTTTGGAACGCGCGATGACCGCGCGCACGCACGGCGACCTCATGCCCATCATGAATGAGATCTACGGCCCGAACGCCGTGCCACAGCTCGCCCCCATGCCGCCCGCTCCGGTGGCGCAGGAGGGTCCGGCCGAGAGCCACGAGCGCCTCGGCGGCGCCCTCGCCCACCTGATCCCGCTCCTCGGGTTCCCGATCGTCGGCCCGCTGCTCCTGCTGGTAACGGGCGCGAAAACCTCGCCCTACATGCGCAAGCACGCCCTCGAAGCGCTCAATTTCCAGATCACCGTGGTCGGGGCCACGATATTGCTGCCGTTCACCGTCGTCGGGATCGTGCTCTTGCCGTTCATCCTGGTCTTTGGGGTGGTGCTTTCCGTGGTCGGCGGCGTCAAGGCCCTGCAGGGGGACGATTTCCGTTACCCGATGACGCTCCGCCTGGTGAAGTGACCGGGCCGGGGTCTCACCTTAGTTTCCGGGGCGTTTCTGTACGTCGTCGCGTCGTCCCGCCGAGGTTCGTGCATCTCGGCGGGTGTACTGCTTTTTGGTGCGATATGGGGGTCGAGTGAGTCCGCGTCCCTGATATAAATCAGGGTGGATTTCGGTGAATGTCCTGCTCAGGCGGCTGCGGTTAGGGTCTTCTGTTTGTGGCGATGGGCGGGTGTTTGCCGGCGCAGCGCGTGGTCGTCGTCCGCTCGGCAGAACTCGCGGGCTCGCGGGCTCACGAGATCACGGGCTAACGACGCTTGCGGGCTTACGGCGGCCGTGGGCTTATGGCCGTTTGGGGCTCACGGGTGCGGGCTCATGGGCTCACAGGCTCATAGCGTTCGGCAGGGCCACGGCGTTCGGCAGGGCTCACAGCGTTCGGCAGGGTCCCGGTGTTTGGGGCCGTGGGTGGTCGGCCCCGCAATGCTGCGGGAGGCGTGTAAGCGTCCTGCGGTCAGCGGGCGAGGACCTCGTACTTGACCTGCATGACCCCGGCGCTGGTGTTGCCGATGGCGGCGAAGGCGGCCGTGGAGAGGTCGAGGCAGCGGCCTCCGACGTACGGGCCTCGGTCGTTGATGCGGACCGTCACCGACTCGCCGGTTCTGGGGTTGGTGACGCGGACCTTACTGCCCAGCGGGAGGGTCTTGTGGGCGGCCGTCATGGCGTTGGGGTTGAAGCGTTCGCCGCTGGCCGTCATCTGGGGCTCGCCGTAGTAGGAGGCGCCGCAGGTGCCCGAGGAGATGACGCGGAGCTTCGGCTTCTTGGGCTTCGACGCTGCCGGTCGGTTTGCGGTGCTCTGCTCGGTAGAGGTGGTACGGGTGCCGCTTGAGGCTCTCTGGTCGGCCGCAGAACGTCGGTGGGTGGATGAGGGGCGTTCGGTGGAGGTGGGTGCCGATGGCGAGGGAACCGCGGCTTTGGGGAGGGTGGCCGAGTTCTGGTGGTCGGGGGAGGTGGTGGGGTCTGGCTGGGTGGCCCTCGCCAGGTCCTGGGTGGGTGCGGGCGACGGGGATGCCTTCGTGGTCGGGGAAGGCGGGGTGAGGGCCGCTGCGGGCTTGGGGGAGTCGTCGTTGCCGATCATGGCCCAGGCGGTGGTCGAGGCGGCTGCCGCGATGGCCACGCCGGCTGTGATGGCGGCCCAGCGGCGCTGACTCGGGGAGAGCTTGCGGGTCTGCGGGGACGGCTTGCGAGAGTGCTGGCCCAAGGTAAACCACGGTCCTGGATAGGGGATAGGGCAGGGAAAGGCCGGGCCGGCAGGGGTGGATGGCGTACGGCGGCCGATCCGACGGCGGGGCAGGGGCCCGCGCGGTCGGGGACGAAGATATGCGACAAACAGCAGGTAAAGGCAACTTAATGGGACATCCAGTGATGTTTCTCACCGTGGTTAAGTCCGTCCCAAAGGGTGGATCTTGATCCAGGCGGTGCGGGAGGTCGCCCGCCGACCGCAACCACGAACGCGAGCATCGTCGGCTTCTTCGCGCGGACGGTGGGCTGCACGTCGGCTGCGGTGGGGCTCGTTCGGGACGCTCGTCGGGGGCGGTGACGCAGAGTCGCGAGCGCAGCGCAGATCGTGGGTGAAGCGGAGGGGGCTGAACCGCTCCGGTTGAGGGATGAACGTGGTGGCGAGGGCCCGTTCAGCCAAGGGCAGGCCAAGCGCTCCGGGAGAGCTGAAGCGCTCTGGGTAGGGCACGGCACCTCAGGCAGGCCGAGACCTACCAAGGCAAGCCAAGGCCAGCAAGCCCTGTCAGGGCGGTCCAAGACCCGTGAAGGCAGGCCAAGACTTGTTAGGGCGCAAGACCCGTCAAGGTGGGCGGGACCTTTCAAGGCGGGCCTCAAGGCGGGCCAAGACCTTTCAAGGCGGCCCAGACCTGTCAAGGCGAACCAAGACCTGCGAGGGTAGGTCAACGCCTGTCAGGGCAGACCGAGGCAGGGATGCGTGTCGGGCTTGGCCAGAGTCTCCTGGGTGCCCATAGGCGCGGGCGCTCTCAGCCGGTGGAGGTCTGGCGTGCTTCTCACCCGACGACCTGATCCTGGAGCGCGGCGCTGCCGAGGGTTCCACGGTGCACGGGCGAGGGTTCATTCCCGCAGTGCGCGGGCGTGCGTTCAGAGGAGGAGGGCGCGGACCGTGTCGACGGTGTCGGCTTCCTCGGGACGTTTGTCCGGGCGGTAGCGCAGGACGCGGGCGAAACGGAGGGCCATGCCGCCGGGGTAGCGAGGCGAGCGCTGCACGCCGTCGAACGCGATCTCCACGACCAGCTCAGGGCGCAGCCGTACGGTCCACGAGTCGGTGGGCCCCTCGGCCAGCTCCAGGAAGCGCTCGGTCTGCCAGGCGAGCAGCTCGTCCGTGAGCCCCTTGAACGTCTTGCCGAGCATCACGAACCCGCCCTCCGGGTCGCGTGCACCCAGGTGGAGGTTGGAGAGCTTGCCTTCGCGGCGGCCGTGGCCCCATTCGGCGGCAAGGACCACCAGGTCGAGCGTGTGGCGGGGCTTGACCTTGATCCAGCCCGCGCCGCGTCGCCCGGCCGCGTACGGCGAGTTGAGCGACTTGACCACGAGCCCCTCATGCCCTGCCTTGACCACGTCGGTGAAGAACTTCTCCGCCTCCGCCACGTCCCCCGTCACCAGGCGCGGGGTCAGCAGGGCCGGCGGCACCGTACGGGCCAGGACCTCCTGGCGCTGCGAATAGGGCAGATCGAGCAGGTCGGCGCCGTCGACGCGCAGCGCGTCGAAGAAGAACACGCTCAGCGGCGTGCGCTCGCGCAGCTGAGCGACGTTGGTCTTGGAGGAGACGCGCGCCGAGGTCACCTGGAACGGATGCGGGCGGCCGTCCGGGCGCAGGGCGATCACCTCGCCGTCGAGTACGAGGTCGCCGGACGGCATCTCCAGGACCGCCTCGACCAGCTCGGGGACCTGCGGGGTGATGTCGTCGAGCGTACGGGTGAAGACCCGCACCTCTTCGCCGGAGCGGTGGGCCTGCACGCGGATGCCGTCGAGCTTCCACTCCAGCGCGGCCGGGGCGCCGGCCTTGTCCAGGGCGGCGGCGACGTTGGGGGCGCTGCCCGCCAGCATCGGCGCGACCGCTCGCCCCACCTCCAGCCGGAACGCCCGCAGCGCCTCCACCCCGCCGCTCAGCGCCGCCGCACCGACGGCGGGCAGCGAGCCGCGCAGGGTCAGCGCCCGGCGTACGTCGGCTGACGGCGCACCCGACGCCTTGGCCACCGCCTCGATCATGACGCCGTCGAGGGCCCCCTGCCGCAGCTCCCCGAACAGCAGCCGCCGCATGAACTGCTGCTCCTGGCTCGTCAGCCCCGCGAACAGCTCGGCCACCAGCGCCTTGCGCGCCGCCTGCGAACCCTGGCCCGACACCGCCTTGATCCGGCTGAGCAGCGCGTCGACCGACGTCAGCGTGGCGGTGGCGGCCAGCTTGGGCTGCGGGATCTCCTCCAGCGTGCGCCAGCCCACGCCCACCTGGCGCTGGGGCAGCTCGCCCGACAGGTAGGAGATCGCGATCTCCGCCTCGTCCGGGCCGACCCGGCCCAGCAGCTCCGCCAGGTGGCCGATCTTGCCTAGCCTGGCGGACGTGCGCGTCACCGCCTCGGAAACCCGGACCACGTCGATCAGAAGCACAGGCCTATGGTGCCTCACGGGGGTGACATTTCCCCACCTGATATCGGCATATCTGCAGAGTGTGTCGGTAAAGCGGGTGAAGGCCCTGGATATGGTGCTGTGGCGAAAAAGGGGATCTAGTCGGCTGTTGGTGTGGCGGTAATACTCCGCCTCCGCGCGCGGGCGGGAAATGCGAGGGGAGAGTGGGTGGATACGGGGCGGTGGACAGGCGAGGGCGGGTCTCCGTAGTGGAAGCGGTACGCGGGCGTGCGTCGGTAGATGTCCGCGGCCGAAGGGGGCGGCGCGTCGGGAGGTGTACGTGGTCGAAGGGGGGCGGCGCGTCGGTAGGTATCCGTGGTCGAAGGGGGCGGCGCGTCGGTGGGTGTCCGTGGCGGAAGGGGGCGGCCGGGCGCGCGTTGGTGGGGACGCCCGGAGTAGGAACGGGGTCGCGAACGTTGCGAGCGGGCGTGGGCGCCGCCGTGGCTGGGCGTCGATGGCGGGGCGTCGATGGCGGGGCGGGGTCAGTGGCGGGACGGGATGCCGGTGGCGGGACGGGATGTCGGTGGGACGGGGTGGGTGGCAATCGGGGTTCATGGCGCGCGTGCTTGCCGAGGCGGGAACGCTGCCGGGGACCCTCGTGGCGGGTGCCTGCGGCTGGGAACGAGTGCGCAAGCGCGAAGGGGTCGATGGGGACGGGTGTCGGACGCTGGTGGGGGGAGAGCGTCTGCGCGGAAGCGGGTGCGCGAAGTCCCGGTCAGCGCCCGGGGCGAAGACGATGCCCCGAGCGCGAGGAGTGAGTGGGTGGCCGGGTCGTGGGGGCGCTGATACGCGGGGTGCGCGGCGTGGGCCGGAGGCGGAACGGGTGCCGCGAACGTCTGCGGTGGGTGATCGCGGCCGGGACAGGTGCTGCTGCGCGCAGGGGCGTGCGTTCGCGGTCGTGCGAGCTCGTCGGGCCGAGCGTTCGCCAGCAACAACTGCTCGGGGCGGTGTCGCGGTGAGACCGTGTGCGCGGGGAGAGCGGGTGCGCCGTAGGCCCGTGTGCGCGGGGAGAGCGGGGGTACGCGGTGGGACCGTGTGCGCGGGGAGAGCGGGTGCGCCGTGGGCCCGTTAGCGGGTGCGCGGGAAGGGGTGGGTCCCGGGGCCGTGCGGGGCCGGGGCGTCCTTTCGTTGAGGGCGCCCCGGCTCAAACGGACGTCAGTTCACGCCGAGCAGGTCGACGACGAAGATGAGCGTCTCGTTCGGCTTGATGCGCGGCGGAGCGCCGCGGGTGCCGTACCCGAGGTGCGGCGGGATGACCAGCTTGCGCCGGCCGCCCACCTTCATGCCCACGACGCCCCGGTCCCAGCCGCTGATGACGTGCCCGGCGCCCAGCGGGAACTCGAACGGCTGGCCGCGGTTCCACGACGCGTCGAACTCCTCTCCGGACGAGAACGAGACGCCCACGTAGTGGACGCGTACCTTCTGGCCGGCCTTCGCCTCGGGGCCGTCGCCGACGGTGATGTCCTCGATTTCGAGATCGGCGGGCGGGTTGCCACCGGGGAAGTCGATCTCGGGCTTTTCGAGTGCCACGAATAGGCTCCTGTTGTCGTTGAACACGGACCCGACGACTCTATGCGGTGGCGCGGCGCGGTCGTGCAGAGCCACCCGTCCCCAGATGTCACCAGCTCTGGTGCAGCGGCATGCCCTCGGCGTACCCGGACGTGCTCTGGACCCCGACGACGGCCCGCTCGTGGAATTCTTCCAGGTTGGACGCCCCCGCGTACGTGCACGCCGACCGCAGCCCGGCCACGATGGCGTCGATCTGATCTTCGACGCTTGGCCGCTTGGGGTCGAGGTACATGCGCGAGGTGGAGATGCCCTCCTCGAACAGCGCCTTCCTGGCCCGCTCGAACGGGGTGTCGTCGGCGGTCCGCAGCCGGACGGCGCGCGCGGACGCCATGCCGAAGTTCTCCTTGTACTTGCGGCCGTTGGCGTCGGTGTGGGTGTCGCCGGGCGACTCGTACGTTCCGGCGAACCAGGAGCCGATCATCACGTTGGAGGCGCCGGCGGCCAGGGCGAGCGCCACGTCGCGCGGGTGCCGCACGCCGCCGTCGGCCCACGCGTGCCGCCCGAGCCTGCGGGCCTCGGCGGCGCATTCGAGCACGGCGGAGAACTGCGGCCGACCCACGCCGGTCATCATCCGGGTGGTGCACATGGCGCCGGGCCCGACGCCGACCTTGACGATGTCGGCTCCGGCGTCGACCAGGTCGCGTACGCCGCCGGCGGTCACGACGTTGCCCGCCGCGACCGGCACGCCGGGGTCGAGGGCTCTGACGGCGCGCAGAGCGGAGATCATCTTCTCCTGGTGGCCGTGCGCGGTGTCGACGACCAGGCAGTCGATGCCGGCGTCGAGAAGCTCCTTGGCCTTGGCGGCCACGTCGCCGTTGACGCCGACGGCGGCGGCGATGCGCAGCCTGTTCTGATCGTCGACGGCTGGCTGGTAGAGGGTGGCGCGCAGCGCGCCCGTACGGGTGAGGATGCCGACCAGCCGCCCGTCGCCGTCGACGATGGGTGCGAGGCGGTGGCGGCCCTCGTGCAGCCGCTCGAACGCGCCGCGCGGGTCGAGCCCGGCGGGCAGGGTGAGCAGCTCGCTCGACATGACCTGGGAGAGCTGGGTGAACATGTCGACGCCCCGGCAGTCGGCCTCGGTGACGACGCCGACGGGGCGGTTCTCCCAGTCGACCACGATGACCGCACCGTGCGCCCGCTTGGGCAGCAGCTGCAGGGCCTCGCCGACGGTGGCGTGCGGGGTGAGGGTGAGCGGTGTGTCGTGGACGAGGTCGCGCTTTTTGACCCAGTCGACCACGTTGGCGACGACGTCGAGGGGGATGTCCTGCGGGATGACGGCGATGCCGCCCCGCCGTGCCACGGTCTCGGCCATGCGCCTGGCGACCGCGGTCATGTTGGCCACGACGATGGGGATGGTGGTGCCCGTGCCGTCGTTCGTCGAGAGGTCGACAGCGAGCCGCGAACCGACCGCGGAACGCGACGGCACCATGAACACGTCGCTATAGGTCAGGTCGTAATGGGGCTCGAGGTCGTTGAGAAATCTCACGTTCATCCATCTTATGTGCTGACTGGTCAACAGGGGTTTTCCCCCTTTCCGGGGGCCTTATGATCGGCCCGGACACTTTTGGGGGAGGGAGGGTCTGTGAACGTCACGGAAAGGGCCGAGCTGATCGTTGTCGGCTACGTCGTTCGCACCACCAATGCCGACGAAATGGATCCGGCGCGCGCGAAACTGCCGGCGGTGTGGCAGCGGGCGGGCGCTCCTGGAGCTTTCGCCCATGTGCCGGGCCGTGTCGACGAGAACCTGTACGCGGTGCTCACCGACTTCGAGAGCGATCATCACGGGGCCTTCACGCAGATCGTCGGCACGGGCGTGCGCACGGTGCCGCGCCTGCCGGAGGGGATGGTGGCGGTCCGCGTGCCGGCCGGGCAGGCGATGAAGATCGAGGTACGCGGGCCGATGCCGCAGGCGCTGACCGACACCTGGCAGCAGGTGTGGAAGCACACCGAGTCGGGCGGTGCTCCGGCGCGCGCCTTCACCACGGATCTCGAGGTGCATCACCCCGAGGGCGTGGACCTGTACATCGCGGTCTGACGGACCGGATGCAAAGGTGCATCGCGGTCTGACGGATCGCGTTCAGAGGTACGCAGCGGTCTGACCAGACCGCATCCGAAGGTTGAGAGACCGAGCACGGCGGCCGCCGTGCTCGGCGGCCGCGGCCAGGCCGGGCGGCAAGGGCGCGCGGCTGCACGAGGCGATCACGCTCAAGGACTACGCGCCCGCCGCCCGCCGGCACTCCGGCTGACGGACGGTCAGGCGAGCACTCCCTGCTCGCGGAGCTTGGCCGCCTGCTCAGCCGGGAGCCCCCAGCCGGACAGGTCCTCAAGGCGGGTGGCGGGGGACAGGTCGGGAGCGGGCACGCCGAGCAGGCGCGGCGCGGGCATCGGCTGGACGACGCCGCCGACGTCGGTGAACGAGCCGCGCGCCACGTTGTGCGGGTGCGCGGCGGCCTCGGCCATCGACAGCACGGGCGAGACGCAGGCGTCGGAGCCGTCGAAGACCTCCTCCCACTCGGCGCGGGTGCGCTTGCGGAACTCCGCGGCCAGCCGGTCGCGAAGGGCTGGCCACTGGGCGGGGTCGTTCCTGTCGGGGAGGCCGGGATCGCCGTCCAGACCCATGCGGCGCAGCAGCTCGGCCCAGAACTTCGGCTCCAGCGCGCCGACGGCGAGGTACTGCCCGTCGGCGGTCTCGTACGTGTCGTACTGCGGGGCCCCGGTGTCGAGCAGGTTGGTGCCGCGCGGGCCCCAGGCGCCGCTCTGGACGGCCTGGTAGAACATGGCGAACAGCACGGCGGCGCCGTCCACCATGGCCGCGTCGATCACCCGGCCCTTGCCGGTGCGCTCCCGCTCGTACAGGGCGAGCAGCACGCCGTAGGCCAGCATGAGCCCGCCGCCGGCGAAGTCGCCGAGTATGTTGATCGGCGGGGTGGGCTTGCCGCCCGCGCGGCCGAGCATCGACAGCACGCCGGAGATCGCGATGTAGTCGATGTCGTGCCCGGCGGTCGGGGCGAGCGGCCCGTCCTGGCCCCAGCCGGTCATCCTGCCGTAGATCAGCCGCTCGTTGACGGCGTGCAGGTCGTCGGGGCCGATGCCGAGCCGTTCCGCCACGCCGGGGCGGAAGACCTCGATCACCACGTCGGCGTTCCTGGCCAGCTCCTTGAACGCGGCCACGCCCTCGGGCGACTTCAGATCGAGCCCGATCGTGTGCTTGCCGCGGTCCATGACGTCCCTGCGGGGAGCGTCGCGCACGGCGCCGACCCGGTCGACGCGCAGCACGTCGGCGCCGTGGTCGGCGAGCATCATGCCGGCGAACGGTCCTGGGGCGAGCCCGGCGAGCTCCAGCACGCGCACGCCGGTCAGCGGACCTCGGCTAGTCTCGGGCATCGGCCTCTCCTTGCTTGGGATCCCGACCAAGTAGAACAACATTCGGTGATCTTCTGCAAGCGGCCTTGCCGACCTCCCCGCGAAGTCCGGGCAGGTATGGGAAACTTGCCCACTGTTCGGGTGGTCTACAGGTGGCCGTCGATGACGGCTGCCTGCAGCAGGCGCACACGCGCCGCTACAGGGGTAGGACATGGTTTCGGAGAGCAACCGGCTCATCGCAGGGCGCTACCAGTTACTGCGCGAACTGGGCCGCGGCGGGATGGGTGTGGTCTGGGAAGGCCGCGACACGCTGCTCAACCGGCAGGTGGCCATCAAAGAGGTGCTGCTGCCGGACAGCCTGTCGCCGGCCGACAAGGAACGCCAGCTCCTGCGGACCGCTCGCGAGGCCCGTACGGCGGCCAAGCTCAACCATCCCAACGTCGTCGCCATCTACGACGTGGTCGAGGAGGGCGGCCGGCCGTGGATCGTGATGGAGCTGGTCAGCCACCCGTCGGTGGAGCAGGTCGTGCTCACCACGGGTGCGCTGCCGGTGCGGGAGGCGGCGAGCCTGGGCCGTCAGGTGCTGTCGGCGCTGCGCGCCGCCCATGAGGCGGGCATCCTGCACCGCGACGTCAAGCCCAGCAACATCCTGTGGTCGGAGAAGGACGGCCGCGCGGTGCTCATGGACTTCGGCATCGCGACCGTCGAGGGCGACGTCTCGCTGACCAGCACCGGCATGGTGACGGGCTCGCCGAGCTTCCTCGCGCCGGAGCGGGTACGCGCCGAGAACGCGGGCCCGGCGTCCGACCTGTGGTCGCTGGGCGCCACGCTGTACGCGTGCATGGTCGGCCGCTCGCCCTTCGACCGCGGCGACGCGATGTCCACGCTCAACGCGCTCCTCACCGAGGAGCCCGACTACCGGCGCATCCCGCCGATCATGCACCCGATCCTGAAGGGCCTGCTGCAGAAGGAGCCCGAGGACCGGGTGGACGCCGACGAGGCCGACCGGCTGCTGCAGGCCATCATCGCGGCCAAGCCGGCGCCCGTGGACTTCGACGATCCGGATCGCAAGCGCGGTGGCGGCCGCGCCCTGCTCGCCGCCGCCGCGACGGTGGTGCTGGTGCTCACGGGCGGCGCGGTCGCGTACTTCAGGACGGCCTCGCCCGCCGAGGGCACGCCGCGCGCCACCACGCAGCCGGCCGCCGCGACCAAGCCCATCACGCCGACGGCCACGCCCACGGCGACGCAGACGAGCGCGACGCCGACCCCCACGCCCAGCGCCGCCAGGCGCGCCCCCCTGGTGCGGGTGTGGAAGTCGCGCGACGGCTGGGCCATCCTGCGGCCGACCGGCTGGCGGGGCGCGCTCGGCGAGGCGTACACGGAGTGGACCCGCCGCGACCGCAACGCCCACCTCGGCGTGGAGGCCGTCTACAGCCGGCTCGACCCCCACCAGCTCATGCGCGACTCGCAGGAGACGTTCCGGCAGAACGCGCGCACGGTGGTCAACCGCGGGCAGCGCACGGTCATGCACAAGGGCATCAAGGCCGTGGAGTGGGAGTTCACCTGGATCGCGGGCGAGCAGAACGACGCCGCCTGGGTCCGGCCCGGCACGCGCTACCACGAGATCCGCAGGGCCCTGGCCACCGACGAGGCCGCGTACGTGCTGTCGTGGACGGTCACCGAGGACCAGTGGCTGCGTAACAGGGCACTGATGCGGCAAGTGATCGGCAGCTTTACTGTGAGGGCATGACCCCCTGGAACCTGCTGGCCCTGCCTCCGCTTCCCGAAGAGCTGCTCCGCGGCCTGCTCGCGCCGCTCGGCGACCGGGTGGAGGTCAGGGTGCCCGCCTCCCGCGACCGCGCGGCGCTGCTCGCCGCGCTGCCGGAGGCGGAGATCGTGCTGGGCGACTGGACCGGCGAGCTCGTCATGGACGCCGAGGCCGTCAAGGCGGCGCCGCGCCTCGCGTTCGTGCAGCAGCCGTCGGTCGGAGTCGACGGCCATGACCTCGACGCGCTGGCGGCGGCCGGGGTGCCGCTGGCCAACACGCCGGGCGTCAGCGCCGTGGCGGTCGCCGAGTGGTGCCTGGCCGCCACGCTGGCGCTGCTGCGCAAGCTGGCCGAGGCCGACGCCGCCGTACGCGCGGGCAAGTGGCCGCAGCAGAGCCTGCAGCCCCACGAGCTGCGCGGCCGGCGGGTCGGCGTGGTCGGCTACGGCCCGATCGGCGCCGGCTGCGCCGCGATGTTCCGCGCGCTCGGCTGCGAGGTGTCCTACTGGACCCGCACGCCGCGCGAGGACCCCGGCTTCGCCGACCTCGACACGCTCGTGTCCACCTCCGACGTCGTGGTCGTCGCGATCGCGCTGTCGGCGCAGACCCGCGGCCTCATCGACCCCGGCCGCATGAAGCAGGGCGCGCTGCTGGTCAACGCGGCCAGAGGCGGCGTGGTGGACCAGAAGGCGCTGGTGGCGGCCCTGAGCGAGGGCCGGCTGGGCGGCGCCGCGCTCGACGTGTTCGACGTGGAGCCGCTGCCGCCCGGTGACCCGCTGCGCGAGCTGCCGAACGTGCTGCTCTCCCCGCACGTGGCCGGCGTGACCGCCGAGTCGACCGGCCGCCTGCTCACCGTCACCCTCGACAACCTCGCCGCCGCCGTCGAGGGCCGCGAGGTGGACGGCGTCCTGAACGGCGTTCGGCCGGTGATCGTCCGAAAACTTCCGCAATCACCTACCAATTAGGCGATTCACCTGGCACGATAAACAGTTTTCGTGTCTTTAACGCACCCCGGTCTGTTCGGGCCGGGCGGGTGGAGATACCGTGCTACGGACGATCTCTACCAGCTCAAGGGGGTGCTACGTGAACGAGCGACGCGTACCTGAAGGGCGCGGCGCCGGCACGGCACCGACGGAGGAGGGGCCGTGACGACGACGATGTCGACACACCGACGGGCAGTAGAGCAGATTCGGCAGTCGTACGCCGAGATCCCGGGCGACGCGGCTCCCCGGCTGGCCAAGGCCACGTCCAACCTCTTCAGGTTCCGCGACGGCGGCAGGACGGCCAAGCTCTCGGCCAAGGATCTCGACGAGGTCATCAGCGTCGATCCCGAGACGATGACCGCCGAGGTGCAGGGCATGACCACCTACGAGCACCTGGTGGACGCCACGCTGCCGTACGGGCTCATGCCGTACGTGGTGCCGCAGCTCAAGACCATCACGCTGGGCGGCGCCGTGACCGGGCTCGGCATCGAGTCCACGAGCTTCAGGGACGGCCTGCCGCACGAGTCGGTCGAGGAGCTGGAGATCCTCACCGGCGACGGCCGCATCGTCGTCGCCCGCGACGACAACGAGCACCACGAGCTGTTCCGCGCCTTCCCCAACTCCTACGGGACGCTGGGCTACGCGCTGCGCATCAGGATCAAGCTGCGCAAGGTGCAGCCGTACGTGCACCTCACCCACGTCAAGTTCACCGACGCGGGCAAGTGCATGCTGGCCATGCAGGAGATCTGCGACAGCATGGTGTACCAGGGCGAGAGCGTCGACTTCGTCGACGGCGTCTTCTTCGGCCCCGGCGAGATGTACATCACGCTCGGCCGCTTCGCCGAGCGCGCCCCGTACGTCTCCGACTACACCGGCATGCGCATCTACTACCAGTCGATCAGGCAGCGCAGCCGCGACTGGCTGACGATCCGCGACTACCTGTGGCGCTGGGACACCGACTGGTTCTGGTGTTCGCGCGCGTTCGGCGTGCAGCAGCCGGTGGTGCGCTCGCTGATGCCGCGCCGCTGGATGCGCTCCGACGTCTACCGCCGCCTGGTCGCGCTGGACAGGAAGTTCGGCCTGACGGCCCGCATCGACCGCTGGCGTGGCAAGCCGGTGAGCGAATCGGTCATTCAGGACGTCGAGACGCCCGTCGAGCGCGGGGCCGAATTCCTGGAGTTCTTCCACGAGAAGGTGGGCATGACTCCCGTGTGGATGTGCCCGCTGCGCGCCGGGTCTCGGTGGCCGCTCTACCCGCTCGAGCCGGGCAAGCTCTACGTCAACTTCGGATTCTGGGGAATGGTGCCGCTGCCAAAGGGCCAGTTCGACGGTTACTACAACCGGCTCATCGAGCGTTCCGTGCACGATCTCGACGGCCACAAGTCGCTCTACTCGACCTCGTACTACGCGCGTGAGCAGTTCTGGCAGCTGTACAACGGCGACGCCTATTGGCCGGTCAAGCAGGCATACGACCCCAACGGACGCCTGCTCGACCTGTACGAAAAGTGTGTGCGGGGAAGGTGAGCAGATGGCTCTGGCAACCATCTTTGAGAAGATCGTCGGCCCTGAGGCGAACATCGCGTTCACGGCGTACGACGGCAGCAAGGCGGGGCCCGACGGCGCCGACCTGGCCATCGAGGTCAAGTCGCCGATCGCGGTGGCGCACCTGGCGCACGCGCCGGGCGAGCTGGGCCTGGCGAGGGCGTACATCTCGGGGCACATCGATGTCCAGGGCGACATGTACACGCTGCTGGACCGGATGTGGAACATCACCACCAACGACCTGACGACCGCCGAGAAGATCGCCGCCGTCCGCTCGCTGGGCATCAAGCCGCTGCTCATGCGGGTGCCGCCGCCTCCGCAGGAGATGCGGCAGAGCGCGCTGGCCAGGCTCGGCTCCCGGCACGCCAAGCAGCGTGACGCGGAGGTCATCCACCATCACTACGACGTCTCCAACCGCTTCTACGAGTGGGTGCTCGGCCCGTCGATGGCCTACACCTGCGCCTGCTTCCCCAGCGAGGACGCCACGCTGGAGGAGGCCCAGTTCGCCAAGTTCGACCTGGTGGCGCGCAAGCTCGGGCTCAAGCCGGGCATGCGCCTGCTCGACGTCGGCTGCGGCTGGGGCGGCATGGTCATCCACGCCGCCAAGCACTACGGCGTCAAGGCGCTCGGCGTCACGCTGAGCCGCCAGCAGGCCGAGTGGGCGCAGAAGGCGATCGCCGACGCGGGGCTGCAGGACCTCGCCGAGGTCCGCCACATGGACTACCGCGACGTCACGGAGACGGGCTTCGACGCGGTCAGCTCGATCGGCCTGACCGAGCACATCGGCAAGGCCAACGTGCCGCGCTACTTCGAGTTCCTGTACGGCAAGCTCAAGCCCGGCGGCCGCCTGCTCAACCACTGCATCACCCGGCCCACCGGCAAGGAGAAGACGTTCAACAAGGGCGGCTTCATCAACCGTTACGTCTTCCCCGACGGCGAGCTGGAGTCGGTCGGCTGGCTGATCCGGCAGATGGAGGACCTCGGCTTCGAGATCCGCCACCAGGAGAACCTCCGCGAGCACTACGCCAAGACGCTGCGCCACTGGTGCGACAACCTCGACGCCAACTGGGACGACGCGGTCGAGGAGGTCGGCATGGGCACCGCCCGCGTGTGGGCGCTCTACATGGCCGGCTGCATCGTGGGCTTCGAGCGCAACAAGGTGCAGCTGCACCAGGTGCTCGGGGTCAAGCTCGACGAGAAGGGCCGCTCCGGCGTGCCGCTGCGCCCCGCCCGCGACTGGCCCTGATCCTGATGTGAACCGGCATGGCGCCGGGCGTGCCGGCCGCGCGCCCGGCGCTGATCCGGTTCATGGCACGGAACACAGCACGGCTCCCGGACCACATGGCCCGGGAGCCGCGGTGACACCCCCGTGACGTCAGGAGACGGCGGCCTGCTCGCCCGTCGTCGCCGTGCAGCGGTGCCGGTCTTTGGCATGGCGCTCTTTCGCGTGCCGCCCCCGGCTCGGAGGGAGCTCCTTCTGGGCGTCCTCCAGCGTCTCCTGTGGCTGCTCCTTCGGATTGTGGGGCTTAGCGTGCCTGCCCACGTGCTGTCTCCTTCGTTGTCCCCCAACTGCTTAAAGTGACCGTATGGCTACCCTCAGCGCCGGGGCAAGGGGGTTATCCGGTAAAGGAGAAGTCGTTACCGACAAGCGACCAAGCCATCCGCGCGTCCGCGCTGATCAGGTAGAACAGGCGGTTCCGTTCAGGGTGAAAGCGGCCGGTTCGCCGGTGTCGCCGTTGTGCGTGCCCTGGAAGCCGAACGACGCCGAGCCGCCCGGCGCTATCGAACCGTTATAGGAGACGTTGCGCGCCGTCACCTGGCCGCTGTCCGGCGTGATCGTGGCGTTCCACACCGACGTGATCGTCTGGCCCGCGGGCAGCGTGAAGCCCAGCGTCCAGGACGACAGCGGCGACTGACTGGTGTTCGTCACCTTCACCTCGGCGGTGAAGCCGGTGTTCCAGGTGTTCATCGTGTACGTGACCTGGCAGTCGCCCGGCGGCTCAGGCGTGATCGTCGGGTTGGGGCCGGGGTCGTCGTCGGCGAGGCCGAAGAAGTCGATGACCATGGCCGCCATCCCGCTCTGCGGCAGGCTGTGGCCGACGCCCTGCAGGCTGATCGCCTCGACCGGGGCCGTCGTGCCGGTGCCGCCGTAGCGCGTCCTGGTCCAGCCGGAACGCGGCTGGTCGGTGAGGCTGGGCGTCTGGCTCAGGCCGTGGACGTTGGTCCACTGCTTGATCTGCTCCTGGAAGTTGGGGTAGCGCAACGTGGCGTCCTCGGTGCCGTGCCAGATCTGCATGCGCGGGCGGGGGCCGCTGTAGCCGGGGTAGGCCGCGCGTACGAGGTCGCCCCACTCCTGCGGGGTCTTGCTGATCTGGCCATTGGCGCAGGCGCTGTTCCAGCTCGACCCGTCGGTGGTGGCGAAACAGCCGAACGGCACGCCGCTGAACGCCGCCCCCGCCGCGAACACGTCGGGGTAGGCGCCCAGCAGGACGTTCGTCATCATGGCGCCGGAGGAGGCGCCGGTGACGAACGTGCGCGCCGGGTCGGTGTTGTAGCGCTGCTGGACGTACCTGACCATGGAGACGATCCCGACCGGGTCGCTGCCGCCGTCGTGCCGCAGCGCCTGCGGCGATGAGACGTCGAAGCAGGAGCCGCTCCGCGTCGCGGACGGATAGATGACGATGAACTTGTGCTGGTCGGCGAGCCGGGCGAACTCCGTGCCCGAGTAGAAGGCGGGGCCCGACCCGGTGCAGTAGTGCACGGCCACCAGCAGCGCGGGACGGTCGGGGACGCCGTCGGGGACGTACAGGTGCATGCGAAGGTTGGTGGGGTTCGTCCCGAACCCGGTCACCTCGGTGAGCTGCGCCGAGGAGGCCGGGGGTGCGGTGATGAGGCCGGTGACCACGAGCGCCGCGAGGGCGATCAAGGCGCCGGCCAGTCGAGCTCTCAGCTTCATCGAGATCCTCTCGCAACTGCGGCCGAAATATTGCGAGTGTGAGCAGAAAATTTCGGTCTCGCAATGGGCCTCGCGCGGGCCGCCAGGCTCAGAGGCCGTGAGCTGCCGCGAGAGCGTCTCGGAAGCGAGAACTCTATGAAACTTTCGGCCGTCAGGCGTCGCCGGCCAGCTCCTCCAGCGTGTCCTTGAGCCCCTGCCAGGCCACCGCGGCGTCGGGGGTGCGGGCGTGCGGACTCCGGAACCACCGGACGAAGTCGGCCACGTCGTCCAGCGCCCAGCGCAGCCGGTAGAGCGTCATCAGCCGCTCGTCGGGGGTGCGCCCGGTGGCCTCGGCGTAACGCGCGCGGTCCTCGGCGGTCTCGGCGACCAGCCACAGGTCCCGCTCAGCAGCGGCCACGCCCACCGTGTCCCAGTCGACCAGCAGCAGCCGGCCGCGCGAGCGCAGCAGGTTGCCGGGATGGGGCTCGCCGTGCGTCACCACCGGCTCGCCCGGCTTCTCCGCCAGCAGGTCGAACTCCTCAAGCGCCCGCCGCAGCGTCCCCGCGTGGCTCGTGACCAGCTCCCTGGCCGGCTCGGAGTAGGGGCCGCCGAGCCAGGGCAGGTCGCCGTCCTCCTCCGCGGCCAGCCGCTCCAGCAGGGCGCGGCCCGACGGCTGCACCGGGGCGAGCGGGGCGGACAGCGGCGGCGGGGTGGCGTGCAGCGCGGCGAGCAGGTCGATGACGGCCGCGCGCTCGGCGTCGTCCTGCTCGTCGCCGAACTCTCCCGAGCGTCCCTCCACGTACGGGTACACGCTCATCGCGTAGCGGCGGCTGTCGAGCCTGCGCAGGGTGGCGCCCTCGTCGTCGCGCAGCGGTGACACCACGAAGTCGAGGCCGGCCTGCTCGCGCAGCTCCGCCGCCGTGTCCAGGGCGAGCCGCACCTCGTCGTACGCCCGCCGGCGCACGTCGACCACGGTCACGAACCAGCGCCCGCCCCGGCCGTCCGCCACCCAGTGGTAGTCGCCGAACCCGACAGGTGCGTATTCGAGCGTCGCCGCATCGACGCCCCACGCCTTCAGCGCGGGCCGCAACATCGCCTCATCGAAGTCCTGTGGCCGATCCCGCATGCCCAGCAAGCTACCGGGACCGGCCCCGCGCCTTCATCCCGATTGATCGGATCGCTCAATCAGCTCGGTGGCGGCGAGCACGTCGGTGACGGCGTGGTCGGCCTCGTCCGGGCGGGGCACGAGCCCGTGGTCGATCCGTTCGTCACGATCCCGAGCGTCCATCCGGCGGCGCGTAACCGGGCGAGCCCGTCCAGCACCTCCGCAGGGCACGTCACCAGCCACGGCACCGCCTCCGCGCCCAGGCGCCGCTGGGCGGCGAACTCCGCGGCCCAGCGCTCGAACGCGGCGTGCCGGTCGATCAGCGTGTTGTCCAGGTCGAAGAGGGCGAGGGGCATGCCCGCGCGCTACCAACCGCGATCAAGAACCCGGTCGTGAGCAGGGCGCCGCCCGCACGACCGGGGCGGCGCCCGTCGAGCGCCCTTACGGCCTCAGCCCGCCGAGCGCAGCTCGCGCTTGAGGATCTTGCCGGTGGCCGTCATCGGCAGCGAGTCGCGGAACTCGATGATGCGCGGGTACTTGTAGGCCGCCATGTTCTCCTTGCACCAGGCGATCAGCTCGTCCTCGGTGATCGTCGCGCCGGGGTTGCGGATGACGTACGCCTTGATCTCCTCGCCGTGCGACTCGTGGGGGACGCCGACGACGGCGGCCAGCGAGACGTCGGGGTGCGTGACCAGCACCTCCTCCAGCTCGCGCGGGTAGACGTTGAAGCCGCCCCGGATGATCATGTCCTTGGCGCGATCGACGATGGAGTAGTAGCCGTCGGCGTCGCGGGTCGCGATGTCGCCGGTGCGGAACCAGCCGTCCCGCATGACCTCGGCCGTCGCCTCGGGCCTGCCGTAGTAGCCCTTCATGATGTTGTGGCCGCGGATGGCGATCTCGCCGGGGCCCTCGCCCTCGATCGTCTTCCAGTCGCCGTCCACCAGCTTCATCTCCACGCCCCAGATGGGGGTGCCGATGGTGCCGGGCTTGGCGGGCCTGCCGGGCTGGTTGAAGCTGGCGACGGGCGACGTCTCGGAGAGCCCGTACCCCTCCAGGATGCCGATGCCGAAGGTGCGCTCGAAGTCGTTGAGCACCTCGACGGGGGAGGCCGCGCCGCCCGCGACGGCGACCCGCAGCGAGCGCGGCACCTCCATGCCCTCGGAGTGGATCTTCGTCAGCATGCCCCAGTACATCGTGGGCACGCCGGCGAAGAACGTCACCTTCTCCTTCAGCATCGTCGCCAGCGCCTCCGCGGGGTCGAAGCGCGGCATCAGCACGACGGTCGCGCCGCGCAGGAAGCCGGTGTTCATCACCACGGTCTGGCCGAAGGAGTGGAAGAGCGGCAGCACCGCGAGGTAGACGTCGCCGCCTTCCTCGGCGGGGAACATCTTGTCGCTGACCATGGCGTTCATCACCATGTTCTGGTGGCTCAGCTCCGCGCCCTTGGGCCGGCCGGTGGTGCCGGAGGTGTAGAGGATCACCGCCGTGTCGTCGGGGGCGGTCTGCACGGTCTCGAACTCGGATGGCAGCCCGTCGATCGCCGCCCAGATCGACTCGCCGTACTCGGACTCGGTGGCGAGCGGGGTCGCGGGCAGCACGAAGAAGTGCTCACAGCGCTCGGCCGCCTCGAAGCCCGCCTTGCCGCGCTCGCCGAGCGGGAGCTCGGGGGTGCCTTCGAAGCAGAACAGCGCCTTGGCGTCGCTGTCGTCGAGGTGGTAGGCGATCTCGCGCGACTGCAGCAGCACATTGAGCGGTACGACCGTGGCGCCGGCCTTGAGGATGCCGAAGTAGACGAACGGGAAGTACGGCAGGTTCGGGCAGGCGAGGGCGACCTTGTCGCCCTTGGTGATACCGCGCGCCACCAGCAGGTTCGCGACCTGGTTGGCCACTGTGTCGATCATGGAGTACGGCAGCCGCATGTCGCCGAAGACGATCGCGGTGCCGTCGGGGGTGTTCCTGGCGCTGTCCTCCAGGACGATCGACAGGTTGAGCATGACGCCTCCCTATAGAACGGCTTCGCGGTCATCTTGTCAGGACCCCCATACCGACCGGTAGGTAGCGCGGGTCACAAGTGGATATGGACGCGTTCCCCGGCCGTGGAGTAAGCAAGGGGCAGGTGATCGAGCCCCGTGGAGGAGACCAATGGAGTACGACTACGTCATCGTCGGGGCCGGCTCTGCGGGGTGCGTCCTGGCCAACCGGCTCTCCGCGGATCCGGGGCTGTCGGTGGCGCTGATCGAGGCCGGCGGCAAGGACGACAAGCTGGAGATCCGCATGCCGGCGGCGTTCTTCAAGCTCTTCAAGACCGAGTACGACTGGAACTACTCCACGGTCAAGCAGGGCGAGCTGTCCGGCCGCGAGCTCTACTGGCCGAGGGGCCGGGTGCTGGGCGGATCGTCCTCGCTGAACGCCCAGATGTGGGTGCGCGGCTGCCAGCAGGACTACGACCAGTGGGGCATCCCGGGCTGGGCCTACGACGACGTGCTGCCGTACTTCCACAAGGCCGAGCACCGCGTCGGCAGCAACCGCGGCGGCGTCTACGGCACCTCCGGCCCGCTCTACATCTCCGAGCTGCGCAGCCCCAACGAGACCACGGCCGCCTTCCTGCGGGCCTGCGAGGAGCTGGGCATGATCCGGCTGCCCGAGCTGAACGGCCGCTCCAACGAGGGCTACAGCCCCACCCCGGTCACCCAGCTCAGGGGCCGGCGGTGGAGCTCGGCCGACGCCTACCTGCGCTCGGCGGGCAACCGGCCCAACCTGCACGTCATCACCGGCGCCACCGTGTCGCGGGTGACGTTCGACGGCAGGCGGGCGACCGGCGTCGAGCTCAGCGGCGGCCGCCAGGTCAAGGCCAGGCTGGAGGTGGTGCTGGCGGCCGGGGCCATCGGCTCGCCGTACCTGCTGATGCGTTCGGGCGTCGGCGCGGCCGGCGAGCTGCGCGACGCCGGGGTGCCGGTCGTGCACGACCTGCCCGAGGTCGGCAAGAACCTCCAGGACCACCTGGTGACCGGCGTGTACGTCGAGTGCCGCAAGCCGGTGACGCTGACCAAGGCGGAGTCGCTGCCCAACCTGCTGCGCTACCTCGTGCTGCGCTCCGGCATGCTGACCACGAACGTGGGCGAGGCGGTGGCGTTCATCAGGACCTCGCAGGACGAGCCCGCGCCGGACATCGAGCTGGTGTTCGCGCCGGTGCCGTTCAAGGACCACGGGCTCACCCCGCCGACCGGCCACGGCCTGACCGTCGGCGTGGTGCTGCTGCAGCCGGAGAGCCGCGGCAGGGTCGGGCTGAACGGCCGCGACGTCGTCATAGACCCCGCCTACCTGACGGCCGAGGCCGACCTCCGGCGGCTGGTCGCGGGGTTGAAGCGGGCCAAGCAGGTGGTCGCGACGGAGGCGATGAAGCCGTACGCGGGCGGGCCGATGGAGCCGTACTGGGGGCCGGAGACGGACGAGGAGCTGGCCCGGTGGGTACGCGAGCGCGCCGAGACCCTCTACCACCCGGTCGGGACGTGCAGGATGGGCGACGACGACGGCTCGGTGGTGGACCCGGCGCTGCGCGTGCGTGGCGTGGAGGGGCTGCGGGTGGCCGACGTGTCGATCATGCCGACGCTCAACCGCGGCCACACCCACGCCCCCGCCATCATGATCGGCGAGAAGGCGGCGGACCTGATCAGAGGCCACAAGGCTTGAGCCGTTCACCCGGCTGCCGCGCATCAGCCCGGCTCCGCCGGCGTTCTGACGCCGCGGTTTACCGGCGGGCATCCTCGCTGGTCAGGTGGCGAGAAGCCCGGGCCGGGCGACAGGGCGCGTGCTAGGTTTCGCTCTCATGGAGATCAGGACGATCCACGCCAACGGTGTGGAGTTCGCGTATCTGACACTGGGGGAGGGGCCGCTGGCGCTGTGCCTGCACGGCTTCCCCGACACCGCGCACACCTGGCGGCACCTGATGCCCGCGCTGGCCGAGCGCGGCTATCGCGCGGTCGCGCCCTTCATGCGCGGCTACGCGCCCACGGAGGTCCCCGCCGACGCCGCGTACGAGACCGCCGCGCTGGTGGCCGACGTACGCGCCCTGCGCGAGGAGCTCGGCGGCGGCGAGGACGCCGTCATCATCGGCCACGACTGGGGCGCCTTCCCCGTCTACGCCACCGCCGGCCGCTTCCGCCGCGCCGTCGCGCTCGCCGTGCCGCCGCCCGGCGCGATGGGCGCCGCCTTCCTCGACTACGAGCAGCTCAAGCGCTCGTTCTACATCTACCTCTTCCAGACCCCGCTGGCCGAGCAGGCCGCCGCCGTCCCCGGCTTCTTCGAGAACCTGTGGCGCGACTGGTCGCCCGGCTACGACGCGAGCGAGGACCTCGCCTTCGTCCGGCGCAGCATCGGCGAGCCCGCCAACCTGTCCGCCGCCATCGGCTACTACCGCGCCATGCTCGGCACCACGCCGCCGTCCGGCCGCTACCCGGACGTCGAGCCTGCGGTCACCGGCCCCGTCCTCTACCTGCACGGCGCACAGGACGGCTGCCTGGCCGCCGGCCTGGCCAAGGACGCCGTCAACCACCTGCCCGATGGCTCGCGGGCCGAGCAGGTCGACGGCGCCGGGCACTTCCTCCACCTCGAACGTCCCGCCGAGGTCAACCGCCTCATCCTCGACTGGCTCGGCCCCGCCTCCTGACGCCTCTCCGCCGCCGCTCGCCGCGGCCGGCCAGGTCCTGCCGCCGCGCACGTACACCGTACGTAAGAAGCATTGACGTAAGTGGATGCTTTTCCCATGATTGCCACATGAGCGTCCTGGACTTCGATCTGTCGGACCGCGACTTCTGGGCCCGGCCCATGAGCGAACGGGAGGAGGCGTTCGCGCGGCTGCGCAGCCTGGACGGCCCCGCCTTCTTCGAGGAGATGGAGATCTCCTACGCGCCCAAGGGTCCCGGCTACTACGCCCTGGTCAAGCACGCCGACATCCTGGAGGCCAGCCGCAACCCCGAGATCTTCTGCTCGGGCGACGGAGGCGCGACGAACATCCCCGACATGCCGGCGGAGTTCGCCGAGTACTTCGGCTCGATGATCAACATGGACGATCCCCGCCACGCGCGGCTGCGCAGGATCGTCTCGCGCGCCTTCACACCGAAGATGATCAAGCAGTTCGAGGCCGACGTGGAGGCCGCCGCCGCGGGCATCGTGGACGACCTGCTGGCCAAGGGTCCGGGCTGCGACTTCGTGACCGAGGTGGCCGCCCGCCTGCCGCTGAAGATCATCTGCGACATGATGGGCATCCCCGAGCGGGACTACCAGTACGTCTTCGACCGCTCCAACGTCATCCTCGGCGGTTTCGACCCCGAGTACACCGGCGGCGACCTCGACCAGATCGCCGAGCGCCTGCTCACCGCCGGCATGGAGCTGCAGCAGCTCGTCCAGGACCTCGCCGCGCACCGCGCCGAGCATCCCACCGGCGATCTCACCTCGTCACTGGTGAACGCCAATATCGACGGCGAGCGGCTGACCATGCAGGAGCTGGGCTCGTTCTTCATCCTGCTGGTCGTCGCGGGCAACGAGACCACCCGCAACGCCATCTCCCACGGCCTGCACATGCTGACCGAGAACCCCGACCAGCGCGCGCTGTGGCTGGAGGACATCGACGGCCGCGCGCCCGGCGCGGTCGAGGAGATCGTCAGGCTCGCCTCCCCGGTGAACTTCATGCGCCGCAAGCTCACCAGGGACTACGAGATGAACGGCCACCTCTACCGCAAGGGACTGAAGGTCGTGCTGTTCTACTGGTCCGCCAACCGCGACGAGTCGGTCTTCCCCGACCCGCTGCGCTTCGACATCACCCGCAACCCCAACCCGCACGTCGGCTTCGGCGGGCCGGGGCCGCACTTCTGCCTGGGCGCTCACCTGGCCAGGCGCGAGATCACGGTGATGTTCCGCGAGCTGCTGCGCAGGGTGCCGCGGATCGAGGGCGGCGAGCCCGACCGCCTGCACTCCAGCTTCATCAACGGGATCAAGCACATGGAGTGCAGGTTCTAGCCGGCGCGGGTGCTAGCCGGCGTCGGTGAGCCTGATCTGGTTCATCACCGTACGGATGTCGGGCAGCAGCGACTTCTTGTCGGCCGGGATCGACATGAACACGATGGCCGGCTTGGCGGCTCCGGTGTTCACGGCGATCGTCGCGATCGTCGCCTTCTCGGTGTCGGAGGTCAGCGAGTACGCGATCAGCCGCCCGGTCTGGTCGCCCACCTTGATCGGCTGCTGGGCGATCTTGCGGACCTTGTTGCCGGTGGGGAAGAACCGCTTGCGCGCGTCCAGCACCACCTGCTTGATCACCGGCTCCAGGTTGTCCTGCTCGTAGTAGGAGGCCATCCGCTCCTGGAGCGGGCCCGCCATGATCACGGCGTAGCGCTGCGGCGCGACCTGCACGTACTGGCGGTGGGTGAAGTTGTAGGTGCCGTTGATGGTGGCGGCGGGGCGCTGGTCGAGCTGCCATTCACCGCCCAGGCGCGGCACCGAGATGCCGGCCGAGGCGACCGCGAGCCTGCCGGTGACGGGGCTGGCCTTGCCGGGGTACCTCGGCAGCGGGCCGATGGACGTGGCGGTCTTGGTGGCGGTCGGCTTCTTCGACGCGGTGGCCTCCGTCGCCGCCGTCTCGCCTGCGCTCGCCGCGTCGTCGGAGGCGAGCGGGCCCCACAGGAACGCCCACAGCAGCGCCGCGACCAGCGCCACCACGACCGAGCCGCCGAGCGCGTAGACCCAGACCGGCTTGCCGGAGTCCTCGTCGAGGTCGTCCTGCTCGCCCATGGCCTGGTAGTTGTCGCCGAACACCGTGTTCCAGAGCTCCTGCTGGCGCTCCGGCGGCGGCGTGCGCGAGCCGCTGATCTGGCCGGCGGTGACGAACCTGTGCTCAGGGTCTGACGGGTCGCGGCTCAGGTTGGAGCCGGGGCGGGCGGACTGGTCTTCGGCGGCGGGCGAGCCGGTGTGTGTCGAATCCATGGAGGTGGAGGGGACCGCGCGTTCGTTGAGGAGGTTCTCGGTGTGCTGGGCGTAGGTGACCGTACGCTCGTCGGCCGGATGTGACCGGTGCTGCTGGGACTGCGGCTGGTCGTGGGACTGCCGGGGAGGCGGCAGGTCCTGTCGCGGGGTGTTGCTCTTGTCGTACATCACCGTGCGTTCCGCCGGTGGCGGGTCGGCCGGCTTGTCGGCGGGCGGCCACGGGGCGGGGCTGGACAGGTTGGACCACGCGTCGTGCGACGGCGCGGGCGGCTGCGCCCAGGCGGGCACGGGGTCGGCGGGCTGCCCCGGTGGCGGGGTGCCCTTCGAGGAGACCTCGGGCCAGCCGCCGGGCCCCGCGGGGCTCTGCGGCGGCGGCACGGGCTCGGGCCACGACGTCTGCGTGTCCTGCGGGTTCGCCTCGGGCCATGAGGTGATGGGGCCGCTCTGCGGGGACGACTCCGGCCATCCGCCGCCGCGCGGCTGCTCGGGCCACGACGGCGGCTCGGGGGCGCGGCCGCCGCCCTCGTGCCGGCCGCCGTCATGCCGTCCGCCGTCGTGCGGGCCGCTGCTGGGACGGCCGTCCTCGAAACGGCGCTCTATGAGCCCGCCGTCGTGCCGGCCCGGCTGGGGCGGGCGGATTCGGGGCGGACGGGCTCGATGAGGTCGGGCCGCGTGTTGTCGGGGCTCGTGGACGCGGGCTCGTAACCGCCGGCGTCCCTGCGCGCGCCCCGGGGGCGCGGCGCGGCGGGCGGCTCGGGCCACGAGGGGTCCTTGCGCGGCGGCTCTGGCCAGGACGGCTCCGGCGTCCGCCGCGGCGGCTCAGGCCAGGAGGTGGGCGCCTCGGCCGCGGGCGGCTCGGGCCAGGCGGGCGCGGGAGGCGTCTCGCGCCTGGGCGGCTCGGGCCAGGACGAGGGCATATGAGGTCCGGAGTTCTCCGTTGCCATTGCCGCCGGTCCTCCCGAGTTCGTGTCCGGATGTCCCGTTATATCCGGATTTGACGTGTCACGCATGATCCCATGGGATTTTCCAGGAGACCCCGGTGGTTCCGCAGCGAAACGAGCGAAGCCATGCGGATCGGTAGGCGGATCCTGCAGGGGCAGGTCGTTCTCCGGTCTATCTCGCTCAGCTGGGTACACCACGGCGACAAGGCTATTCTTACGGGACGAATGAGGTCACAACGGATACATCACCATCAGGTCTCGCCGGACCTGAAGGATCCATTGTGCCCGCAGAGCCCTGCCGAGTGCCTGCAATCAGCCGAAGACGTGCGCTAGGCTTGACACATGCGTTCCGCGACCCTGCTTCTTAGCGGGCCGCGACGGCCCTGAAGTTCTCGCCGTCGCGGCTCCACCCCTCGTTGTGTGCACGAGGGGTTTTCTTATGGGTCCGAATCAAGTCCAGAAGGGCAGTAGCCGTGAGTGAGTATGACCCGCAGGCGCTGCAGGCCAAGTGGCAGCAGCGATGGGAGGAACAAGAACCCTACCGTGCCAGCGAAGACCCCGCGGACCCCCGCGAGCGCCGCTACATGCTGGACATGTTCCCCTACCCCTCGGGTGACCTCCACATGGGCCACGGCGAGGTGTTCGCCATCGGCGATGTCGTAGCCCGCTATTGGATGCAGAAGGGCTACAACGTCCTGCACCCGATCGGCTGGGACTCCTTCGGCCTGCCCGCCGAGAACGCCGCGATCAAGCGCAACGCGCACCCCGCCGAGTGGACCTACGCCAACATCGAGACGCAGGCCAACTCGTTCCGCCGCTACGCCGTCTCCTTCGACTGGTCGCGCCGCCTGCACACCAGCGACCCCGACTACTACCGCTGGAACCAGTGGCTGTTCATCCGCTTCTTCGAGCGCGGGCTGGCCTACCGCAAGGGCGGCCTGGTCAACTGGTGCCCCAACGACCAGACGGTGCTGGCCAACGAGCAGGTCGTGGGCGGCAAGTGCGAGCGCTGCGGCGCCGACGTCATCAGGCGCGAGCTGACGCAGTGGTACTTCAAGATCACTGACTACGCGCAGCGCCTGCTGGACGACATGGACCAGCTGACCGGCTGGCCCGAGCGGCTGCTGACCATGCAGCGCAACTGGATCGGCCGCTCCGAGGGCGCCGACGTGCAGTTCGAGATCGAGGGCCGCGACGAGCCCGTCACGGTCTACACCACGCGCCCCGACACCCTGTACGGCGCCACGTTCTTCGTGGTCGCCGCCGACGCGGCGCTGGCCGACGAGATCGTCACCGACGAGCAGCGCCCGGCGTTCGAGGCCTACCGCGCCGAGGTGGCCAAGCTGAGCGACATCGAGCGCCTGTCCACCGAGAAGGAGAAGACCGGCGTCTTCCTGGGCCGGTACGCGATCAACCCGGTCAACGGCGAGCGCATCCCGGTCTGGGCGGCCGACTACGTGCTGTCCGACTACGGCCACGGCGCCATCATGGCGGTGCCCGCCCACGACCAGCGCGACCTGGACTTCGCCCGCAAGTTCGACCTGCCGGTGAAGGTCGTCGTCCACACCGGCCTGGCCGACCCCGGCGAGACCGGCGTGGCCACGCCGGGCGAGGGCACCCTGGTCAACTCCGGCCCGCTGGACGGCCTGTCGAAATCCGAGGCCATCCGGAAGATCATCGAGATCCTGGAGGCCGAGGGCAAGGGCCGCGGCGCGGTCAACTACCGGCTGCGCGACTGGCTGCTGTCGCGCCAGCGGTTCTGGGGCACGCCGATCCCGATCATCCACTGCCCCGACTGCGGCGAGGTGCCCGTCCCCGACGAGCAGCTGCCGGTCACGCTGCCCGACATGCGCGGCGAGGCGCTGGCGCCCAAGGGCGTCTCCCCGCTGGCCAGCGCCACCGAGTGGGTCAACGTCGAGTGCCCCAAGTGCTCGGGTCCCGCCAAGCGCGACACCGACACGATGGACACCTTCGTCGACTCGTCGTGGTACTTCCTGCGCTACTGCTCGCCGGGCTACACCGAAGGCCCGTTCGACCCCGAGCAGGTGCGCAAGTGGGGGCCGATCGACCAGTACGTCGGCGGCATCGAGCACGCGGTGCTGCACCTGCTGTACTCCCGCTTCTTCACCAAGGTCCTGTACGACATGGGCATGGTCGACTTCACCGAGCCGTTCATGCGCATGCTGAACCAAGGGCAGGTGATCAACGGCGGCAAGGCCATGTCGAAGTCGCTGGGCAACGGCGTGGACCTGGGCCAGCAGATCGACGAGTTCGGCGTCGACGCGGTACGCCTGACGATGATCTTCGCCGGTCCGCCGGAGGACGACATCGACTGGGCCGACGTCTCACCGGCGGCCTCGCAGAAGTTCCTGGCCAGGGCGCTGCGCGTGATGTCCGACGTCACCAGCGAGCCGGGTGTCGCGTTCGACGGCGGTGACGCCGAGCTGCGCAAGGTGACCCACCGCACGATCGACGAGGTCACCAAGCTGATCGAGGCTCAGCGCTTCAACGTCGCCGTGGCGCGCATGATGGAGCTGACCTCGGCCACCCGCAAGGCCATCGACTCCGGCCCCGGCCCCGCCGACCCGGCGGTGCGCGAGGCCGCCGAGACGCTGGCGATCATGCTGTCGCTGGTCACCCCCTACACCGCCGAGGAGGGCTGGGAGCGGCTGGGCCGCACCGGTTTCGTGGCGTTCGCCGGGTGGCCGGAGGCCGACCCCGCGCTGCTGGTGCAGGAGTCGGTCACCTGCGTGGTGCAGGTGGCGGGCAAGGTACGCGACCGGCTGGAGGTCTCGCCCGACATCACCGAGGCCGAGCTGCGCGAGCTGGCCCTGGCCTCGGAGAAGGTCGCCGGTTACCTGAACGGCGCGCCGCGCAAGGTGATCGTCCGGGCGCCCAAGCTGGTCAACATCGTCCCGTAGGTCACACCTCGCGCAGGGCCGGCAGCAGCTCCTTCTCGGCCCAGTCGAAGAAGTGCTGCTGCCGGTCGTGCCCGATCTGCACGAGCGCCACGTGGGTGAACCCGGCGTCGGCGAACTTCCTGATGCCCCGCACGACGGCCTCGACGTCGTCGCCGCACGGCACGCTCTCGGTCACGTCCTCGGGGCGGACCGTTTTCGTCGCGGCGGCGAAGTTCACCGGGCCGGGCAGCTCGGCCATGACCTTCCAGCCGCCGACGCTCGACCAGCGCCACAGCTCGTGCGCGCGCTGGATCGCGGCGTCGCGGTCGGTGTCGTAGGAGATGGCGAGCTGGCCGTAGACCGGCTTGCCCTCCCCGCCCGCGGCCTTGAACTGCCGCACCACCTCGGTCATCGGCTCGTTGATGACCAGCACGTCGCCATACTGGGCGGCCAGCTCGGCCGACTGGCCGCCTGATGCGGCGATGCCGATGGGGACGGGCTCGTCCGGCAGGTCGTACAGCTTGGCGGAGTCCACGTCGTAGAACTCGCCCTGGTGGGTGACGTACTCGCCGCTGAACAGCTTCTTGATGATCAGCACGGCCTCGGCGAACATGCGGTGCCGGGTGTCCACCGGCGGCCAGCCCTCGCCGATCACATGCTCGTTGAGGTTCTCGCCCGCGCCGAGCCCGAGGGTGAAGCGCCCCTTGCTCAGCACGCCCATCGTGGCGGCCTTCTGCGCCACCACCGCCGGGTGGTAGCGCATGATCGGGCAGGTCACGTACGTCATGAGCGGCAGCCGCTCGGTCACCTGGGCGGCCGCGCCGAGCACCGACCAGCAGTAGGGCGAATGCCCCATCTCCTCAAGCCAGGGGAAATAGTGGTCGGAGATGACGGCGAAGTCGAAGCCGATCCGCTCGGCCGCCGCGGCGTAGCCGACCAGCTCGTGGGCCGGCGTCTGCTCGGACATCAAGGTGTAGCCGATCTGTACCATGCGTCCCGGCTACCCCGCTTTGCTCACATTAGCGGCGGCGAAGCGGAGATCAATGATGGTCGCGCTCGCACAGTTCCTCGATCACCAGGCTCAGCCCGATGCCCAGCAGCCACACGTCCTTGACCACGCCGATGCCCTCATGGCTCGGGCGCAGGCTGCCCTCCTTGCGCATGCCGGGCGTGCGCAGGTAGAGGCCGACCAGCCCTGCCGCGAAGCCGGTGAGCGCCGCACCGGCCAGCAGCGACGGCACGAACGGCGCGAGCAGCGCCGCCCCGAGCGCGATCTCGCCGCGCGCCAGCAGCCGGACGAACTTCGCCGGCTCCATCTTCCCCAGGAACGGGTACGTCGTGGCCGCCATGCCGTGCAGACCCGCCGCGGCACCCTCGTCGGCCCCGAGCATGTCGATCCCCGAGTTCAGGATGACGGCCCCGGCGGCCAGGCGGGTGGGCATGTGGTGGGCGCGGGTGAAGATCCTCATCGGTGCCTCACAAGGTCGGGAAAAATGGGCAGGCGTCCCCTTCCCTTGGGGGCTGCGTACATCCCGACCTTGGGATTTCCCTGGGTGTGACGTGCCCTCGGGTGGAAGAATTCTTGGGCTTCGCTTGGCGTCGGCGATTAATGTGCAGGGGTGACAAATGGCGCATACCTGAGATACCCGCACCTGCACGGTGACCTGGTCACCTTCGTCGCCGACGACGACGTCTGGCTGGCCCCGCTGGAGGGAGGGAGAGCCTGGCGCTTCACGGCCGACCGCGTGCCGGTCTCCAATCCGCGATTCTCCACCGACGGCAGCCGCATCGCGTGGACCAGCACCAAGGAGGGCGCCGCCGAGGTGTTCGCCGCCGAGCTCGACGGGCCGGAGGGCGAGCGGCTCACCTACTGGGGCGGGGCGGCCGCCACTGTGGTGCGCGGCTGGACCCCCGGTGGTGACGTGCTGGCGGTCAGCGCGGCCGGGGAAAGCTCGTTCTCGCGGCGCTGGGCGTACGCGGTGCCGCTTGACGGCGGGCCGGCCACGCGGTTGCCGTACGGGTGGGTCAGCGACGCCGCCGTGGACGGAACGCGGGTCGCCACCGTGTCGTCGCTGTGGCGCGAGCCCTCCCATTGGAAGCGCTACCGGGGCGGCACCGCCGGCAAGATCTGGGTGGACGCCGAGGGCAGCGGCGAGTTCGTCCGGCTGTTCGCCGACAGCACCGCCCAGTACTGGTCGGTGAGCTGGGTCGGCGACCGGCTGGTCTTCCTGGCCGACATCGACGGCGTCGGCAACGTCTACTCGTCCCTGCCCGACGGCTCCGACCTGCGCAAGCACACCTCACACGAAGAGTTCTACGCCCGCCACGCCACCAGCGACGGGCAGCGGGTGATCTACTCGCACGCCGGTGACCTGTGGCTGCTGGAGAGCCTGGACGCCGAGCCGTACAAGCTGGACGTGCGGCTCGGCGGTCCCCGGCCCGGGCGCGCCAAGCGGCCCGCGCCGCTGCGGGTGGGCTCGTACGCGCCGGACGCCACCGGCCGGGCCAGCGCCGTCGAGATCCGCGGCACGGCCCACTGGGTGACCCACCGCGACGGCCCCGCGGGCGTGCTGCGCGCCGAGCCCGGCGTCCGCGTACGGCTGCCGCGCGTGCTCGACGCCGACGGCAAGGCCGTGTGGATCTCCGACGCCACCGGCGAGGACGCCCTGGAGATCGGCACCCCCGGCGGCGAGATCAGCACGCTGGCCGCGGGGCAGCTCGGCCGCGTGCTGGAGCTGGCCGCCGCACCCGACGGCAAGCACGTCGCCGTCGCCAGTCACGACGGGCGGCTGCTCGTCGTGGACGTGGAGAGCGGGAACATCAGGGAGCTGGACCGCACCGACCAGGGCGACATCTCCGGCCTGACGTTCTCGCCCGACTCCGGCTGGCTGGCCTGGGAGTTCCCGCACGAGGAGCTGTTGACGCAGATCAAGCTGGGCCGCGTGGACGGCAGCTCGGTCATCGAGGCCACCCCCGCCAGGTTCAGCGACTACAGCCCCGTCTTCACCAAGGACGGCAAGCACCTCGCGTTCCTGTCCGCGCGCACGTTCGACCCCGTCTACGACACGCACGTGTTCGACGTGTCCTTCCCGTACGGGGTCCGGCCGTACATCCTGCCGCTGCAGGCCACCACGCCCTCGCCGTTCGACCCCTCGCTCCAGGGGCGCGGCTTCAACGGCGAGGACGACAAGCCCGCCAAGGGCGACGACAAGCAGAGCGACGACGCGCCGCCGCGCACCGAGGTGGACGCCGAGGGGATCTTCGACCGCGTGGTTCCCGTGCCGGTGCAGGCCGCCCGCTACGGCAACCTGCGCGCCGCCAAGGACGCGCTGCTCTGGCTGCGCTACCCGGTCGCCTGGCCTCGGCGACGGCAGCGAGCAGAACCACGAGATCGTGCTCGAACGCTACGACCTCAAGAAGCGCTCCAAGTCGGAGCTGACCAGGGAGGTGCGCTCGTTCGAGGTCAGCGGCGACGGCTCCCGGCTCGTCACCAACGGCAAGAACGGCCTGCAGACCAGGGCCGCGAGCGAGGGCGACGAGGCCGTCACCATCGACCTCGACCGGATCAACGTGCAGATCGACCCGGTGGCCGAGTGGCGCCAGGGCTTCCGCGAGGCCGGCCGCCTCATGCGCGACCACTTCTGGCGCGCCGACATGGGCGGCATCGACTGGCAGGGCGTGCTCGACCGCTACGAGCCGCTCGTCGAGCGCATCGGCGCGCACTCCGAGCTGATCGACCTGCTCTGGGAGACGCAGGGCGAGCTGGGCACCTCCCACGCCTACGCCATCGGCTCGGGCGGCGGCTCCGACCCGCGCCGCCGCCAGGGCCTGCTCGGCGCCGACCTGACCAGGGACGAGGACGGCGTCTGGCGCGTCACCCGCATCCTGCCCGGCGAGACGTCCGACCACGCCGCGCGCTCGCCGCTGCTCGCCCCCGGCGTCGCGGTCCGTCCCGGCGACGCGATCGTCGCCGTCGGCGGACGCCCGGTCGATCCGGTACGCGGGCCGCTCGCGCTGCTGGCCGGCACCGCGAACCAGCCCGTCGAGCTGACCGTGCGGCCCGCATCAGGCGGGGACGTGCGCCGGGTCGTGGTCACCCCGATCGACGACGAGACCCCGCTGCGCTACCACGACTGGGTGGCCGGTCGCCGCGCGTACGTCAAGGAGGCGTCCGGCGGGCGGCTCGGCTACCTGCACATCCCCGACATGCAGGCGCCCGGGTGGGCGCAGTTCCACCGCGACCTGCACACCGAGATCGCCTGCGACGGGCTGATCGTGGACGCGCGGGAGAACGGCGGAGGCCACCTGTCCGAGCTGGTCCTGGAGAAGCTGTCGCGCAAGGTCACCGGATGGGCGCTGGTCCGCGGCTACCGGCCCATGCGCTATCCCGAGGACTCGCCGCGCGGGCCCGTCGTGGCCATCGCCGACGAGTTCGCCGGGTCCGACGGCGACATCTTCAGCGCGGGCATCAAGAACCGGGGGATCGGGCCGCTCGTCGGCGTGCGGACGTGGGGCGGCGTGATCGGCATCGACTCCCGCTACTCGCTCGTGGACGGCACCGTGGTGACCCAGCCGCGGTACTCGTTCTGGCTGGAGGGACCCGGCTGGGGGGTGGAGAACCACGGCGTCGATCCCGATGTCGAAGTGGTGATCACGCCGCAGGACCGGGTCGCCGGGCGTGACCCGCAGCTCGACAAGGCGATCGAGCTGGCGCTGGCGGCGCTGGAGGAGAACCCGCCCGCCACGCCGCCCGAGCTGCCGCCGCTGCCCGCCTCCTGACCCGCCTTCCGGCCGGGCCATCGGTCGCCCGCCACCTGGCCGCCGCGCATCCGGTACGGCCTACCCGCCTCTTCCCGGCGGGCCGCCCCTTCGGGCCTGCGCCGTCATGGCCCGGCCGCCTTCATGGCCGGGCGCTGTGGCGGGCGGCCCGGCCGGTGGGTCAGCGCACGGTGGCCAGGCGGGTGAGGATCTCGTCGAGTATGGCCTCGGTGGTCGCGAAGTTGAGCCGTACGCAGTGCTCGCCGCCGGGACCGAAGCCGGCGCCGTCGTTCAGCTTGACCTTGGCCTCGCGCTCGATCACCTCCGCCATGCCCGGCCGCCCCACCTCCAGCCAGGCCAGGTACGTCGCATCAGGCATCCGGTAGCGGAACGTGCCGGGCAGCCGTTCGGCGATCGTGCGGCGGTTGCGGTCGAGCAGGGCCAGGGTCTGGGCCAGCCAGGCGTCCCCGTGCCGCCAGGCCGCGACCGTGGCCTCGACGCCGAACACGCTGGGGGAGCCGTACACGAAGGGCGGCTGTGCCTCAAGGGCGGCGCGGACGCCCGCGTGCCCGAGGTGGGCGACCGAGCAGCGGATGCCGCCCAGGTTGAACGCCTTCGTCGCCGAGGTGAGGGTGACCGTGCGTTCCGGGAGGACGGTGGCGAACGGGATGTGCCGGTGCGGCTCGTACACGAGGTCGGAGTGAATCTCGTCCGCGATGACCAGCAGGTCGTGGCGTTCTGCGCACTCGGCCAGCGTCTCAAGCTCGGCGCGGGTGAAGGCGCGGCCGGTCGGGTTCTGCGGGTTGACCAGTAACAGCACCCGGCAGCCCGACAGGTCGGGCACCTCGAAGCGCCAGGCGTCACCGTCAGGTTCGAGGCGGATGGGGTGGAGGGGACGGTCCATGACCTGCAACGTGGTCAGGAACGGGTGGTAGGCGGGGGTGTGCACGGCCACCCCGTCGCCGGGCCGCGTCCAGATCTGGAGCAGCACCTGCAGCGCCTGGTTGAGATCGTTGAACGAGCGGACGAGCGAGGGGTCGGCGTCCCAGCCGTACCGGGCGGACATGCGCTCGGCGAACGCCTCGGCCAGCGGGCCCGCGGTCGGGTCGAGCAGCCAGGCGGGGTAGCCGAGGTCGCCGGCCGCACGCTTGGCGAGGACCTCCTGGACGGCGGGGGCCGTGGGCAGGTCCATGTCGGCGACCCAGGCGGGAATGACGCCCGGTTCCACCGCCGCCCACTTCAGCCCATCATGCACTGATTTAAGGTCTATTGGGGGATATGCGTCCTCCACGCGGCCATTCTAGGATCTTTCAATGTGATGAGGCGGTGGCGCGGCTTATGGCAGGCTGGGCGGCCATGACTCCCCACCCGAAGATCGGCGCCATCGTCGAGACGTACCTTTCCGTGGCCGACGCGGAGGCCCCCGGGCTGGTGGAAGGGCTCTACCTCGAAGGCTCGGCGGCGCTCGGCGACTACCAGCCCGAGACCAGCGACGTCGACTTCGTGGCCGTCACCACCGAGCCGCCCGCGCCCGGCGTGCTCGAACGCATCCACACCCGCCTCGGCGCCCACCCGTTCCAAGGCATCTACCTCACCTGGGACGACCTCGGCCACGACCCCGCCGAGCTGGGCGAGCGCCCGCAGGCCGAGGGCAGCAGGCTCAACCGGCGCGGCGAGCCGAACCCGGTCACCTGGCACACCCTCGCCCGCCACGGGCTGACCTGCCGGGGGCCGAAGCCCGAGGAGCTGGAGATCTGGAACGATCCCGCCGTGCTGGCCGCGTGGATCGACGGCAACCTCGACCGTTACTGGCGGCGGCTCGTCACCCGCGCCTCCCACCTCGTCTCGCCGTGGGGGCTGACCTGCCTCGGCGGGTACGGCACGGTCTGGGTGGTCACCGGCGTCTCCCGCCTGCACTACACGCTGGCCACCGGGGAGATCGCGTCCAAGACGGCCGCCGCGCTGCACGCGCTGGAGACGTTCCCCGAGCGGTGGCACCGGGTGGTGAACGAGGCGCTGCGGCTGCGCCGCGACGACTCCGCGCAGCCGTCGCTGGCCGGGCTGGTCTCGGGGCTGGCCGAGCACTTCGGGACGCCGCGCCGCTCGCTGTACGGCTCGCCGTTCGAGCGGCGGCGGGACGTACTGGAGTTCGCCGATCAGGTGATCACGGCGGGGCACCGGCTGTACCAGGCGCGGGGGGATTGACCGGGCCTCGGGCTCGGGGTACGAATGCGATCCCGACGACGCGGAACCCGGTGGCGCAGTGTTAGCGCTAACACCAGCTCCCTTCCACGCCCGGGGCTCCCGGCCGGGCCGCGTGATCGAAAGGACGCCTATGACCGCACTCTTACGGACAGCCCTCGGCCTGCTCTTGGCCACAATGCTCCTCGTGATCCTTCCACCGGGCGCCGCCCACGCCTCCCCGGCCGTGCAGTACACCAACCCCATCGCCGCCCAGCGCGCCGACCCGCACATCTTCCGGCACACCGACGGCTACTACTACTTCACCGCCACCGTCCCCGAGTACGACCGCATCGTCCTGCGCCGCGCCACCACCATCCAGGGCCTGGCCACCGCCCCCGAGACCGTCATCTGGCGGCGGCACACCACCGGCGAGATGGGCGCCCACATCTGGGCACCCGAGATCCACTTCATCAACGGCAAGTGGTACGTCTACTTCGCCGCGGGCCGCGCCGACGACGTCTGGCGCATCCGCATGTACGTCCTGGAGAACGCCGCCGCCAATCCCCTGACCGGCAGCTGGACCGAGCGCGGCCGCATCGTCACCCCGTGGGACACGTTCTCGCTCGACGCCACCACTTTCGTCGCGGGCGGCGTGCGCTACCTGCTCTGGGCGCAGCAGGAGCCGGGCATCGCCACCAACTCCAACCTCTACCTCGCGCGGATGGGCGCCGACCCGTGGACCATCACCGGTCCCGTCACCCGGCTCACCGTGCCCACGCTGGCGTGGGAGACGCGCGGCTACAAGGTCGCGGAAGGGCCCGCCGTGCTGCAGCGCAACGGGCGGATCTTCCTGACGTACTCCGCGAGCGCCACCGACGCCAACTACTGCATCGGCCTGCTCACCGCCTCCGCCTCCGCCGACCTGCTGCAGGCGTCGTCGTGGACCAAGAGCCAGACGCCCGTCTTCGCCAGCAACGCCGCCACCAGCCAGTACGGGCCGGGGCACAACTCCTTCACCGTCTCCGAGGACGGGCAGAGCGACCTCCTCGTCTACCACGACCGGAACTACCGGGACATCTCCGGCGACCCGCTCAACGACCCGAACCGGCGCACCCGCGTACAGAAGGTGTACTGGCGCTCCGACGGCACGCCCGACTTCGGCATCCCCGTGACGGACGGGGTCACGCCGGTGCGGCTCATGGCGTACGACGTGGCCGGGGCGGCCGTACGGCACTGGGAGTTCCGTGCCCGCCTGGAGAGCGACGTCACGCCGCTGGCCGACTCACAGTTCAGAATCGTCAGCGGGCTGTCCGGCAGCGGCACCGTCTCTCTGGAGTCGGCCAACTTCCCCGGCTACTACCTGCGGCACCGCAACTTCGAAACGTGGGTGCACCAGCGGGACGGCTCCGCCCTGTTCGACGCGGACGCCTCGTTCATCCGGCGCAGCGGTCTGGCCGGCAGCGGCACCGTCTCGTTCGAGTCGGTCAACTATCCCGGCTACTACCTGCGGCACCGGGCGGGGACGGTGTGGGTGGAGCGGGACGACGGGACGAGCGCGTTCCGCAGCAGCGCCAGCTTCATCTTGGAGTGAACGCCGGGGCGGCGGACAAGGGTGGCCAGGGCCGGCGGCACCAGAGCGCGGAAGAGCAGCGACACCAGGAAGCGCGAGGAACCGCCGGCCCGGTCACCCATGCGACATCGGGACCGCGAAGCTGTGCGACAGGCGGAGGCACGAGAGGAGGATGTACCTCGGCTGTACCTCGGCGAGCGATCGGAAACGGTCTCGTGACGCACGTCGCCGCCCGCGCGGAGGAACACCCTCTGCTCGGACGGACGCCTCCTGCGCGGACGCGAGAGCGCCTGCGCGAACGGACACCGCCTGGGCGTACAGGCACCGCTTGGTGTGCGGACATCGCTTGCACGGACGGACACCGCCTGGGCGGACGGACACCGCCTGGGCGGACGGCCGCCGCCTGGGCGGACGGACACCGCTCGGGTGCGCAGACACCGCTTGGGCGCGCAGAGACACCACGAACGTCCCGACGCCCAAACGCCGCAGCCGCACTTACGGCGCAGACACCGCGAACGCGCAGGCGTCCAGTACCGCAGACGCCGCCCGGACCGGAAGCATCGCCGTCCGGACCGGACGCGCCGCCGCCCGGACCCGACGTACACCCGGACCCGACGTACACCGCCTTGACCGGACGCGCCGCCGCTCGGACTGGCCGTGCACCGCCTGGACCGGACTGGACGTACAGCCACCCGGACTGGCCCCTAGACGTACCGCCGCCCGAACTGGACATGTACCGCGGGGACCGGACGCCGCCCGACCTGCAGACGTCAGGAACGCACCGACGGCGGAGAGGTGGAGACACCGCCCCCGCGTGGAGACGTTGGGACACCGCCCGCAGGGAGAGGTGGAGACACCGCCCCGCGTTAGGAGACGCACACCACGAGACCCTTCCCGCGAAGAGTCAGATACGAGTGGGACCCGAGTGAGGAGAGACCAGGAGGTCAGAGGCGGCGGAGTACCGCTACCACCTTGCCCAGCACGCTGGCCTCGTCACCGGGGATCGGCTCGTAGTTGGGGTTGTGGGGGACGAGCCAGACGTGGCCGTCCTTCCGCTTGAAGGTCTTCACCGTGGCCTCGCCGTCGATCATCGCGGCCACGATGTCGCCGCTCTCCGCGACGGGCTGCTGGCGTACGACCACCCAGTCACCGTCGGCGATAGCGGCCTCGATCATCGAGTCACCGGTGACCTGGAGGAGGAACAGCGTGCCCTCACCGACGAGCTGCTTGGGCAGCGCGAAGACGTCTTCGACGCTCTCTTCGGCGAGGATCGGGCCACCGGCGGCGATGCGGCCGACGAGCGGGACGTAGGCGGCGGTCGGGCGGTTGACCGTGGGCTCCTCGGTGCCCGCGTCGGGGTCGACCCACAGCACCGGCTCGCCCGGGAGGCGGACCTCCAAGGCGCGCGGGCGGTGCGGATCGCGCCGCAGGTAACCCTTGCGCTGAAGGGCGGTGAGCTGGTGCGACACGCTGGACGTGCTGGTCAGCTGCACCGCCTCGCCGATCTCACGCATGGAGGGCGGATATCCGCGCTGCTGCACCGAGTCGCGGATCACCTCGAGGATCTTGCGCTGCCTGGGTGTCAAGCCCAGCGCGTCTCGTCGGCGCACCGCGAGGTCATTGACCCCGTTTGTGCCATCCCGCTCGGTCATGCTCTTCCTCCTCGCCTGGCGGCCCGCCTCACCGGCGGACCTCCCGGTGTGTGGTCCTGATGTCGCACACAGCGACCGTATCGCTGTTGAAGATCATCTTCAAACAATTGTTCGAGTCTTCCTCGAAATTGTCGCCAGTGTGGTGTACAACATCGTACGGGAGTTCGATCGACACCGTGTTCGATTCGCCGATCTTATTTGGCCTTTTCCTCAGGCCGCACGGCAGGAGGTCATCCATGCGAACGCCCACAAACTCGGACACGACCAGCGGAGACGTCAACCGGCTCACCTTGATCGCCGAAGCGACGCGGAGTGACGATCGACGGACAGACAATACGCGGGCGGGGGGTAGTGTTCGCGTGAATTCCGGCAAGAGGTTGGGGCCCCGTGGGAGTCGTGGGGGAGGCCCCATTTGCACCTCGTACCACCGCCGCGCACCGGCGAAGACGTCGAGCAGTCGGCACAAAACAACGGGATTCCGGACGAGATAGGGATTACGGGAACGCGCCGTGCATCGGGAAGTCGCGACACGCCCGACAGCATCGGCGACGCGCTTCGAAACGAAAGACGCCCGGCCGGGGCGAGCCGGGGGAGCGGCGACCTGGGAGGCTCCGCGCCGTCCAGGAGCGGAGAAGCAGCGGCGGGTAGCGCGGAGACGAGCGACACGCCGGCCTGGGCCGTAGCAAATCCTGGCAGGTCGCGCTGGTGGCAGCGCGGCGGGGATGGGCTGCGCGACGAGGCGTCCCAGCCCGGCAGGCCAGGCCGGTGGCAACGCGGCGGGGACGGGCTGCGCGACGAGGTGTCCCAGCCCGGCAGGCCAGGCCGGTGGCAGCGCGGCGGGGATGGGCTGCGCGACGACGTGCCTCTGCCCGGCAGACCACGCCGACGCGGGACGAACGCCAGCGGCCTACCCCCCGACCCCACCCCCTCCCGGGCTCGCGAGGGCAGTGCCCGCACCGCGTCCACGCCCGTCACCGGAGGCGGCGAGGGTCCCGGCGATCTCCAGCGAGGTGACGGCGCGGGCGGCGAGTCCTCGGCGGCCGGTACCGGGAGCTGGGACGCTCCTGCGCCTCTCCGTAGTGGCGACGGCAGGGGTCACGCCCTGCCGTCGCCCGCCGTCGGACGTAGCAACGCTGCCGCCCGTCTCCGGTGGGACGATGGCATGATCCGCGCATCCTCGGAGGACGGAGCCGGGAGCCCCGGCGGTCCTACGCGGCGTGGTGATGGCGTAGGCCGCGCATTGCCAGGGACCGCGGGTAGGAGTGGGGACGCTCCTACGCGTGCTCGGCGCGGAAGTGGCAGGGGGCGCGCCTTGTTGAGTGCCGCTGGTGGGAGCGGCGGTGCTCCTGAGGCTCTCCGGCGCGGTGACGGCGGTGCTCTCGAAACTCTTCGGCGCGGTGATGGTGGTGGTCACGCCGTGTCGCCGTCCACCGCCGGACGCAAAGACGACGCTCCTGCTCGTTCCCAGCGCGGTGATGGCAGGGGGCGCGTCTCCTCGGCGGGGGCCGGAGTAGGGGGCGGCGCTCCTGCTCGCCTGCGGCGTGGTGATGGCACGGGCCGCGTTTCGTCACCGGCCTCCGCTGGAATCGGCGGCCCCTCTGGGCCGTCTCGGCGTGGTGAGGGCAGGTCTCCTAAGTCGTTCCGGCGTGATGAGGGCAGGTCTTCTGGGTCGCTCCGGCGTGGTGAGGGCAGGTTTGACACCCCTCTTGGCCGTGTCCTCGCTTCCCGGAGCGTGCAGGGCAAGGCCATTGGTGGCATCGCCCTCTTCCGGCGCTTCCGGAAGCGAGCCGACGCTGGTGAGGTCGGCGGCGTACCCCAGCGGGCTCGGCTGACGCTTATTCAGGGAGAGGCCGGGACGCGTGAGTCGGAGCGAGCCGGCAGATCCGGGCGACGCTCTGCGCCGGCCACCAAGGAACACGGCGGCGCGCTTTCATCGGGCCGAACCAGCGGGGCCGCGAGGCCAGGGGCGAGCGCGACCAGGCGGGGGAAGGCGGCAGGTCGGCAGGCGGAGGCTGACCCCGAGGCGGGATCGCAGCGCGAGACGACGGGCGAGCGCGAAAAGGCGGCTCTCGCTTCCCGCCGGGGCAGCGTGGTCCAGCGGGGCGGCGCGGCTCGGCGGGGCGGCATGGCTCAGCGGGAGAGCACCCTCGGGCGCGGGAACGCTGCCGTGCAGGACGGCGCGACCTGGCGGCCCGGTCGAGCTGGGCAGGGCAGTGCGGCGGGGCTGGGGAGTGCGATCGGGCGGCAGGACCGGACCGGGCGGGACGGTGGGTCTGGGCGAGACAGTGCGATCGGGCGGGGGAGTTCGGCCGGGCGGGGGAGCGCCGGGAGGCCCGTGGGCGTGGGCGGGCGGGAGCGAGGCGGTGCGCCTGGGCTGGGGAGGGCCGGGGCGAGGCGGCAGGCGGCTTCTGTGCGGTTGACGCGGCGCGGACGGATCGTGCTGGTCGTCGCGGCGGCGTTGCTGTCGCTGGGCGGCTTCTGGCTCGGCACGCGGGCCGCTGGTTACGCGGCGGTGCAGGTGGTGGTGACCGACCACACCGGCCTGCCGTGGGTGGAAGTGCACAAGGGGGATACGTTGTGGAAGATCGCTGATGCACTCGCGGAGGGGGAGGACCCCGCTGCTCTGGTGGAGGAGATCAAGCGGCTGAACGGCCTGCCCGACTCCTTTATCCAGCCCGGCAGCCGTCTGTACGTGCCGAGAAACGCCGCCGCGTTACGGTGATCGACCCCCAAGGCGATCGCTCCGGGACAACAGCATTCCGGGCGAGCCCGCCACCGTGTTCGGTGTTCGGGTGGGGTGCACTATGACGATTACTTCCGGGTGGGGTGCGCTACGGCGGTCAGCCTCTGAAGGGGTGCGCCACGCCGGTCAGTTTCCGAGGGGGTGCGCTACGGCGGTCAGCCCCTGAGGGGGTGCGCCACGCCGGTCAGTTTCCGGGTGAGGGTGCGCAACCGCGATCAGCTCACCGGTGGGTGCGTTACGCCCATCAGCTTCCGGATGAACGAGCCGCGATGATCAGCGCCCGGGTATGTGCGCCACGCTGATCCCTCGACACTCCGACCCCCGAAGATCCCGGCAAGGCCGCACCCCGCCTGGCAGGGGAGCACCCGGAGGGCGGGGCAGTGCGGCCGGAGGGGAGAGCTTGGGGCCCGTGTAGGTGGGAGCGCGTGAGTCGGGTGCGGAATGCGTTGGCAAGCGTGACTGGTTGGTCGGATGAAACGGCGGTCATCGCGACGGGAGGAAGCGTGGCGAGTGTCGGTCGGTCTCGCTGTGAGATTCGTTCACGTGCGAGGCCGAACACAACCGATGTGACGCTCTCACCTGCGAGAAGATCACCCGCGGCGGCGCGACACGCCCGGGACGCGTGAGCCCGGTGGGCTGATCAGCGACTTCGGCGGAAAGAGTCGGCTCGAGTTGCGTTCATGGCGGCGCGCTTCTACGGTTGGACCACAACATCTAGTAGTTTCACCGATGTAGTTCACCACACCTTGTGTTTCCGTGACCGCTCCATGGGGTGCCGTGGAGCGTGCTTCAGCGTCCCGTCACGGGGTTTTCTGCGGCGTGTGGTGGCCGCAGGTCTTGGAGGCGAAAAAGCGTGCACTGTCCGTTCTGTCGCCACCCTGACACCAGGGTCATCGACAGTCGCTCGACGGACGACGGTGCGGCCATCCGGCGCAGGCGGACCTGTCCCGAGTGCGGACGCAGGTTCACCACGCAGGAGACCGTACTGCTCATGGTGAGCAAGCGCAGCGGAGTGACGGAGCCGTTCTCGCGTGACAAGGTCGTCGCGGGCGTACGGCGGGCCTGCCAGGGCAGGCCGGTCAGTGAGGATTCGCTGGCGCAGCTGGGGCAGCGGGTGGAAGAGGCCATCAGGGCGAAGGGTGCGGCCGAGATCCCGTCCAACGAAGTGGGGCTGGCCATCCTCGGGCCGCTGCGCGAGCTGGATGAGGTGGCGTACCTGCGGTTCGCATCGGTGTATCGCGGTTTCGAGAGCCTGGCGGACTTCGAAGCCGAGATCAAACAGTTGAAGGCGGAGAAGGGGGAGTCATGACGGAGACGGCCAGCGGTTCAGTGGCGCGCGGGGGCAAGCGTCCGCGTAAGGGCCTGAAGATGAAGCGGATCTTCACCAAGCCCGGTGTGCACCCGTATGACGAGATCAAGTGGGAGCGCCGGGACGTCGTCATGACGAACTGGCGCGACGGGTCGGTCAACTTTGAGCAGCGAGGTGTCGAGTTCCCCGACTTCTGGTCGGTGAACGCGACGAACATCGTGACGACCAAGTACTTCCGTGGCGCCGTGGGCACGCCGCAGCGCGAGTGGAGCCTCAAGCAGCTCATCGACCGGGTCGTGGGCGTCTACACGAAGACGGGTCTCGAGCACGGCTACTTCGCGAGCGAAGAGGACGCCGAGATCTTCGACCATGAGTTGAAGTACGCGTTGGCGCACCAGATATTCGCGTTCAACTCGCCGGTGTGGTTCAACGTGGGCACGCAGTCGCCGCAGCAGGTGAGCGCGTGCTTCATCCTCTCCGTGGACGACACGATGGAGTCGATCCTGGAGTGGTACAAGGAAGAGGGCGTGATCTTCAAGGGCGGCTCCGGGTCGGGTGTCAACCTGTCGCGGATCCGTTCCTCGAAGGAGTTGCTGTCGAGCGGCGGCACGGCCAGCGGGCCGGTGTCGTTCATGCGCGGCGCCGACGCGTCGGCGGGGACGATCAAGTCCGGCGGCGCCACCCGCCGGGCCGCCAAGATGGTCGTGCTCGACGTCGACCACCCCGACATCGAGGAGTTCATCGAGACGAAGGCGCGCGAGGAGGACAAGATCCGCGCGCTGCGCGACGCCGGGTTCGACATGGACCTCGGCGGCAAGGACATCGTCTCGGTGCAGTACCAGAACGCCAACAACTCCGTCCGCGTCTCCGACGAGTTCATGCGCGCGGTGGAGAACGGCGGCGAGTTCGGCCTGCGCGCCCGCCTGACCGGCGAGGTGATCGAGAAGGTCGACGCGCGGACGCTGTTCCGCAAGATGGCCCAGGCCGCCTGGGAGTGCGCCGACCCCGGCATCCAGTACGACGACACGATCAACGACTGGCACACCACCCCCGAGACCGGCCGCATCACCGCCAGCAACCCCTGCAGCGAGTACGTCCACCTCGACAACTCCTCCTGCAACCTGGCCAGCATCAACCTGCTGAAGTTCCTGCAGGACGACGGCTCCTTCAACATCGCCGACTTCGTCAAGCTGACCGAGCTGATCATCACCGCGATGGACATCTCGATCGTCTTCGCCGACTTCCCGACGGAGAAGATCGGTGAGACGACGCGGGCGTACCGGCAGCTCGGCATCGGCTACGCCAACCTCGGCGCGCTGCTGATGGCGACCGGCCACGCCTACGACTCCGACGGCGGCCGGGCGGTGGCGGCGGCGATCACGTCGCTGATGACCGGTGTGTCCTACCGGCGCAGCGCCGAGCTGGCGAGCGTGGTGGGCCCGTACGAGGGCTACGCCCGCAACGCCGAGCCGCACAAGCGGGTCATGCGCAAGCACGCGGCGGCCAACGACGACCTGCGCACCATCGGCACCATGGACGCCAAGATCCACGCCGAGGCGACGCGTCAGTGGTCGGAGTGCCTGAAGCTGGGCGAGAAGTACGGCTACCGCAACGCCCAGGCCAGCCTGCTGGCCCCCACGGGCACGATCGGCCTGATGATGGACTGCGACACGACCGGCATCGAGCCGGACCTGGCGCTGGTCAAGTTCAAGAAGCTCGTCGGCGGCGGCTCGATGCAGATCGTCAACCAGACGGTCCCGCGGGCGCTCAAGCAGCTCGGCTACCAGCAGGAGCAGATCGAGGCCATCGTCGAGTACATCGCCGAGCACGGCCACGTCGTCGACGCCCCCGGCCTGCGCCAGGAGCACTACGAGGTGTTCGACTGCGCGATGGGCGAGCGGGCGATCGCTCCCATGGGGCACGTCCGGATGATGGCGGCCACGCAGCCGTTCCTGTCCGGCGCCATCTCCAAGACCGTCAACCTGCCCGAGTCGGCCACGGTCGACGACATCGAGCAGGTCTACCTCGAGGGCTGGCGGCTCGGACTGAAGGCCCTCGCCGTCTACCGCGACAACTGCAAGGTCGGCCAGCCGCTGTCGGCCGGCGACAGCGCGAAGAAGCAGGAGCAGAAGGCCGAGCCGGAGGTCAAGGTCGTCGAGGTCAACCGGCCGACCCGCCGCCGCATGCCCAACCAGCGGCCGAGCACGACCACCCGGTTCACGGTGGGCGGCGCGAAGGGCTACATGACCGCCTCGTCCTACCCGGACGACGGTCTCGGCGAGGTCTTCCTCAAGATGTCCAAGCAGGGCTCGACGCTGGCGGGCGTCATGGACGCCTTCTCGGTGGCGATCTCCATCGGCCTCCAGTACGGCGTGCCGCTGGAGACGTACGTCAGCAAGTTCGTCAACATGCGGTTCGAGCCGGCCGGGATGACCGACGACCAGGACATCCGGATGGCCACCTCGGTGATGGACTACATCTTCCGCAGGCTGGCCCTTGACCACCTGCCGTACGAGGAGCGGGCGGCGCTCGGCATCTTCTCGGCGGCCGAGCGGGCGGCGCAGCAGCGCGGCGAGGACCCGGCGGCGCTGCAGGAGGCGGTCGACCGCGAGGCGCTCGCGCAGTCGGCTCCGATCGAGTCGGCGGCCGCCGCGGCTGCCGCCACCGCCGAGCCGAAGGCCGAGAAGGAGCTGCCGGCCGTCAAGCAGGAGCTGACGCTGGAGAGCCACCGGCGCTTCACGGCCGACGCGCCGCTCTGCATGACCTGCGGTACGAAGATGCGCCCGGCGGGCAGCTGCTACGTCTGCGAGGGCTGCGGTTCGACCAGCGGCTGCAGCTGATCTGACGCCGCTGATACGGGCGGTCGCGTGACGACCGTGTGAACGAGGGGGCCCGGATTCCGATCCGGGCCCCCTCTGCGTTGCTTACGCGGTGGGTCAGAAGTCGAGCACTGAGCGCAGCACGTCGGGTTTGTTGGTGATGATGCCGTCCACCCGGTACGTCACCATCCGCCGCATGACGTCGGGGTCGTCCACCGTCCAGGTGAGGACGTCCATGCCGAGCTTGTGGACCTGGCGCACGTACCCGGCCGTCACATCGTCGTACGGCGGGTTGATCTGGTCGGCGAACGAGGCCAGCCCCGGCAGCTCACCGGTCGAAGGCGTGCCCAGCAGGCCGATCGGCACCTGCGGCATCAGGCGCGCGAACCGGCGCATGGAGTTCCAGTCGAACGACTGCACCACCAGCCGCCCCGGCGCCAGCCAGGAGGAGTGCCGGCGCAGCTCGGCGGCGATGCGGCTCTCGATACCCGGGTAGAGGCTCGGGGACTTGACCTCGAGCAGCAGGCCGATGCCCTCGTCGCGCATCTCCTCCAGCGCCTCGCCCAGCGTGGGCACGGGCTCGCCCTTGTACTTGCCGGACTTCCAGGAGCCGGCGTTGAGCTTGCGGATCTGGGCGAGGGTGAGATCGCCGACGTTCCACGGAGCGAGGTCCGGGAAGCGGCTCTCCACGTCGGTGGTACGGGTCAGCGTGGTGTCGTGCATCAGGACCAGGTGGTGGTCCTTGGTCTCCTGAACGTCCAGCTCGAACATGTCGGCGCCTTGGTCGGCGGCCAGGCGGAACGCGGCGAGGGTGTTCTCCGGCGCGTACGCGGAGGCACCGCGGTGGGCGACGGCGGTGACCGTCGCCGCGGCGCTCTCCACCGCGCTGGTCGCGTTCGCACCGGGGGCGGCAGGGGTGGGGAAGATGAGGGACAGTGAGGCAATGGTCAGCACGGCGAGCCGCTGAATCATGAGTCTCCTCTGGTGGGAAGAGATGACGACTCGACGGTGACAAGATCTTGTGACTTCGAGTTGAGGGGAGGGTAACCCAGCGGTGCCGCACGGATGAGCAATAGACACGCGGATCGAAGGTAAAGAAATCCGCGGGTTGGCCGACCTCGGGGAGGTTCGCGCGGCATTACGCGACATACCGTGCCAAGGGGGCAGGCGGCGGGGAGGGACGTTCCGCGCGGACGGCGCAGGCGGGTGGTTCTGTGCGAACAGCGCAGGCAGGCGGTTCCGCGCAAACGGGGGCGTGCGGGTGATTTCGTGTGGACGGTTGCGTGTGGGCGATTCCGTGTGAAGGGTGCAGGCGGGTTGTTCTGTGCAAACGGGGGCGTGCGGGTGGTTTTGTGTGGACGGTGGCGTGTCGGGGGTTCTGCGCAAAGGGCGCAGGCGGGAAGTTTCGCGTGAACGGTGGCGCGCGGGGCGGCTCTGCGCGAACGGTGGCTCGTCCGGCGAGGCGCGGCGTCAGCCGATGGGCAGGGACGTTCCGTACAGGCGGCTCACACGGATCCTGATCACGAGGCGCTGGTCCGCCACCATCCGACGCAGAAACGCCTCCTCCTGCCCCGGCCCCGAGACGGCGGACGGCGGCTGCATCGCCAGCAGCTCCCTGCCCACCTCGTCGCCCGGCTCGGTGCTCACCGGCGACAGCTCGGCCTCCCCCTCGGCCACGACGAAGGCCATGAAGTCGTCGCTGGCGACGTACAGCGCGCAGCGCGGGTCCTTATGGAGCCGGCGCACCTTGAGCCGCCCGGCGATCGTGGAGATGCGGACGACGCGCTGCTGCGGGTCCCAGGTGTAGGCGACGGTCGACAGATGGGGGTGGCCGCTGCTCTGGTTGGTGGCCAGCGCGCCGAAGCGCTGCGCGGCCAGGAGGCCGGACAGTTGCTCATCCCGCATGGACTGGGGCGCGGGCCCCGCTCCCGGACCGTACTTCTCCGCCATTCACCGACCCATCGGCTAGATAAGGGGAAATATCACCTTATATCGAGATGCCGAGCTGGCGGCTGAAGGTCTGCAGGTCAGAGATCACCCAGTATTCGGCGAATCGCCCCTCCCGGGCCCGCAGAATGTCGTGCCCGCTGAAGGCGACCCCGGTGCCCTCGGGCGCCGTCGCCCCGGGCAGCCCACCCCGGTAGATCCCCGCGAACGTCCACCGCGCCGCCACGAGATCGCCGTCCACGATCGGCCCCACGTCGAGGGTCAGGTGCACGCCGGCGAACGGCTCGTGCGCCTGCCGCAGCGCCTCGGCGAGTCCTTCGGGCCCCGAGACGTCCATGCCGGGCCAGTGACCGACGAAGTCGGGGGTGACCAGCTCGCCGGTCAGGGAGAAGTCGCCGTTCCACAGCTCGAAGAGCCATCGTCGGTAGAGGTCGGCCGGCATACGTCCCCCCTACCCGGTGACCTGTAGGTTACGACTCATGAACCTCGCCATTACCAGTGGATACGTTGTGCCCGTCGACGGCGACCCCATCGACGGGGGAACCGTCCTCATCCAGGACGGCAAGATCGCCGCCGTCGGCCGGGACGTCGCGATCCCCGAAGGCACCCGCGTCGTCGACGCCGCGGGCCGCTGGGTGCTGCCCGGCTTCGTGGAGGCCCATGGTCACCTCGGCGTGTACGAGGAGGCCGAGGGCTGGGCGGGCCAGGACACCAACGAGATGACCGACCCCAACGGCGCCCGCCTGCGCGCGCTCGACGCCATCAACCCGGCCGACATGGCCTTCGGCGACGCGCTGTCCGGCGGCGTGACCACCGCCGTGATCAAGCCGGGCTCCGGCAACCCCATCGGCGGCCAGACGGTCGCGGTCAAGTGCTGGGGCAGGACGGTCGACGAGATGCTGATCAAGGAGCCGGTCAGCGTCAAGAGCGCGCTCGGCGAGAACCCCAAGCGCGTCTACGGCGAGCAGAAGAAGCTGCCCTCCACCCGCCAGGGGGTCGCCGCGGTGATCCGCGACGCGTTCATGAAGGCACAGGACTACAAGGCGAGGAAGGCCGCGGCGGCGGACGAGGGCAAGCCGTTCGACCGCGACGCGACGCTGGAGACCCTGGTACGCGTGCTCGACGGCGAACTGCCCTGGTGCCAGCACACCCACCGCGCCGACGACATCGCCACCGCGCTGCGGCTGGCCGACGAGTTCGGCTACCGCCTGGTGATCAACCACGGCACCGAGGGCCACCTGCTGGCCGACATCCTGGCCGAGCGGAACGTCCCGGTCATCATCGGCCCGCTGTTCACCAGCCGGTCGAAGGTCGAGCTGCGGGAGCGCTCGCTGCGCAACCCCGGCATCCTCGACCGGGCCGGCGTCGAGGTGGCGATCACCACCGACCACCCCGTCGTGCCCATCCACTTCCTCGTCCACCAGGCCACGCTGGCGGTCAAGGAGGGGCTCGACCGGGCCGCCGCGCTGCGCTCGATCACCGTCAACCCGGCCCGCATCATGGGCATCGACGACCGGGTGGGCGCGCTGCGTCCGGGCCTCGACGGCGACGTGGTCATCTGGGACGGCGACCCGCTCGACGTGATGAGCCGCGCGGTGCAGGTTTTCATCGCGGGCCGGGAAGTGTATTCCTACGCAGACGGCGAATCCGTGGTGGCAGATCCTTATTACCGGGAATCGAGCGACCGTTAAGCGTGCGTGACGGCCGGGGCGCATAGCCGGTCGGGGAGACGGGAAGAGAGGGCACCACCATGACTGCTCCGCTGCTCGCCCAACGCCCCAGCAAGGCCCTGCTGATCGGGCTTGTCGCCTCCGGTCTCCTCGCGCTCATCGTGCTCGCGGTGATGCTGCACGCCGGCGGTCCCGTCGGGTTCGGCCTGTCCGCGCTGCTGGGCCTTGCACCCCTTCCGGTGCTCCTCGCGGCCGTGCTCTCGCTGGACAGGCTCGAGCCCGAGCCGAAGCTCAACCTGGCCTTCGCCTTCGCCTGGGGCGCGGGCGTGGCGATCGTGGCGGGCATCGCGCTGACGCTCGCCGGCCAGGAGCTGTTCACCAGGGCCGGGTACGCCGCCGCGACCGTCCGCGACGTGGGCTCCATCGTGCTGGCCCCGGTGATCGAAGAGGCGCTCAAGGGCTCCGCTCTGCTGCTGCTCCTGCGCAGGCGCGCGGAGATCGACGGGCTGACCGACGGCATCGTGTACGCCTCCATGACCGGCCTCGGCTTCGCCACCGTCGAGAACGTCGGCTACTACCTGCTGGCCTTCGGCGAGGACGGCCCCGGCGCGGCCGTGCAGCTCTTCGTGATGCGCGGCCTGATCGACCCGCTCGGTCATCCGATCTACACCTCGATGATCGGTCTCGGTGTCGCATACGCGCTGACCCGCGGCACCGCGGGCAGGTACGCCGCCATCCCGCTCGGCTACCTGGGCGCGGTCTTCCTGCACGGCCTGTGGAACGGGGCGGCGAGCACAGGGTCGCTGAACGTGCTCGGCGGCGCGTACCTGGTGATCATGGTGGCGCTGATCGTGCTGATCGTGGTGACCGTCAACGAGCGCCGCCACCTCATCGCGAAGATGGCCTACTACCTGCCCGCCTACCAGGCCACGGGGCTGATCAGCGACGCCGATCTGCGCATGCTCACCACGCTGTCCACCCGCAAGGCGGCCCGCAGGTGGGCCAGGAAGGCGGGGCTCGGCCGGGCCATGAGCGACTACCAGCACGCGGCGACCGAGCTGACCATGCTGCACGTCAGGGCCGAGCGCAAGGGAATGGACCCGGCGCGGTTCGCGGCCGAGCGCGACGCGTACCTGGCGGCGATGGCCAGGTCGCGCCGCTGGTGAGGGGCGCCGGTACGAGCGGCGCGGCGGGCGCGGGTGAGGCTCGCACGGGCGGCACGAAGGGCGCGGGTGAGGCTCGTACGAGCAGGACGGCCGGCGGGGGTCAGGCTCGTACGAGCAGGACGGCGGGCGCGGTCAGGCCGGTGAGCAGGATCGCGGCCGTCACCGCGACCGTCGTGCCCTGCGACAGGCCGAAGGCCGCCACAGCGGCCGCCATGCCGGCCGCGCCCAGCGACGAGCCGATGTACCTCGCGGTGTTGTTGGCCCCCGAGCCCATGCTGACCCGGTGGGCGGGCACGCTCTCGATCGCCAGGTGGCTGATGGAGGAGTTGATCAGCCCTGAGCCCGTCCCGCTGACCGCCAGCCCGGCAACGAGCAGCGGCAGCGACAGCGAGGTGGCCAGGCTGAGCAGGCAGAGATAGCCGGTCGCGCTGAGCGCGAGGCCGAGCGCGAACCGTTCGGCGGTGCGCAGGCGTACGCGGGCGGACAGCAGCGACGTGACGAAGGACATCCCCGCCCAGACCGCGAACAGCAAGGCGGTGTCCAGCGCGGTCAGCCCGTACGACGCCTGCAGCAGCGTCGGCAGGTAGCTGAGCAGTCCCACCACCGCCGTGCCCACGATCACCGCACCGCCGGTCGCGACCAGGAACAGCGGACGCCGGAACAGCGCCATGTCGAGCAGCGGCTCGCGCCGGCGCAGCTCGACGGCCACGAACGCGGCGATCAGCACCGCGGCCGCCCAGAACGCCCACACCACGACAGGCCGCGACCAGCCCAGACGCCCCTCGGTCACGCCCGCGACCAGCGCCGCCAGGCCGAGGGTGAGCAGCACCACGCCCGGCAGGTCCGGCCGGCGCGGCGCGGGCGCGCGCGACTCGTCGAGCGCCCTTGCCGACACCACGGTCAGGGCCAGCGCGGCGGCGGCGGTCAGCCAGTAGACCGCCCGCCAGCTCACCGCCGTCGCCACCAGGCCGGACAGCAGCGGGCCCGCCATCGTGCCGAGCCCGATCATGGCGCCGTAACGGCCGGTCGCGCGCACCCGGGCGGCGCCGGTGGGGAAGGCGTGTCCCACGATGCCCAGGCCGGCGGCCAGCATGGCCGCGCTCGCCCCGCCCTGCACGAGCCTGGCCAGCACGAACGTCACCACGCCCGGACTCGCCGCGGCCAGCACGCTCGACGCGGCGAGCACGCCGCTGCCGATCACGAGCACCCTCCTGCGCCCGTAGTCGTCCGCGAGCCCGCCCGCGACCAGCAGCGATGACGACAGCCCGAGCGCGATCGAGCCGAGGATCCACACCGGCCCCGTCGGCCCGGCCTCCAGCGACCGCGCGATCTGCGGCAGCGTCACCATCGGCGAGGAGAAGTTCGTCATGGCGAGGAACGGAGCCGACGTCGCCACGGGAAGCGTCCACCGCCGGGGAACGGCCACCGAAGGTTCGGTCATTGAACTCACATCGCGCACGGTAGCACGGTTCGGTGAATGAACTAACATGTGGGGCGTGGCGCTCGGAAAGGACTACGCAGGCCAGGACTGCTCGCTGGCCGGCGCGCTCGAAGTGATCGGAGAGCGGTGGACGCTGCTCGTCGTCCGCGACGCCCTGTACGGCGTGCGCCGCTTCGCGGACTTCCAGGCCCACCTCGACATCCCGAAGGCCGTGCTGTCCCAGCGCCTGTCCACGCTCGTCGCCGCCGGCGTCCTCGAACGCCGCCGGTACCAGGACTCACCGCCGCGCCACGAGTACGTCCTGACCCCCATGGGTCACGAGCTGTGGCCGCCCGTGCTGGCGCTGATCGGATGGGGCGAGCGGCACCTGTCCGAGCGCGGCCCGCGCCGGCTGTTCCACCACGTGGCCTGCGGCATCCGGCTCGATCACGCGTCCCGCTGCCCGTCCTGCGATCGTACGGTCCCTCTTGAGGAGATCGAGATCCGCCCGGGTCCCGGCCTGCGCCACGACGCCAGGCAAGATCCGGTCAGCCGCGCCCTTCAGACCCCGCACCGGATGCTTTCCCCCATTTCTGAAAAGATTGGGGAAACCCCCGAAGGGAGATCACATGACGTGGACGGAGATCGAGTCGGAGGCTGAGCTCCGCGAGCTGCTGGGAGAGGTCAAGCCCCGGGCCGCCACGAAGGACCGGCCCCGCCTGCACCAGCGCGACCGCGAGTGGCTGGCGGCCTCGCCGTTCTGCCTGATCGCGACGTCCGACGACACCGGCGCCTGCGACGTCTCGCCCAAGGGCGACCCCGCGGGGTTCGTCCACGTCATCGACGACACCACGATCGCCATCCCGGACCGGCCGGGGAACCGCAGGGCCGACGGATTCCGCAATATCCTGAAAAATCCGCACGTAGGGCTGATCTTTCTGATTCCGGGGCGGAACGAGACCCTCCGCATCAACGGCCGCGCCCGGCTCGTCCGCGAAGCGCCGTTCTTCGACGAGATGATCGTCAAGGGTCACCGCCCGCATCTCGCGCTCGTCGTCGAGATCGAGCAGATCTTCCACCACTGCCCCAAGGCGTTCCTGCGCTCGTCGCTGTGGAAGCCGGACACCTGGAACCCCGGCGCGCTGCCGTCGCACGCGCGGATCATCAAGGACGTGCAGCCGGTGGAGGAGACGCTCGAAGAGCTCGAACGTTACTACGGCGACTCTTACAAGGAGCGCCTGTACGGCTGAGTCGAAAGGGCGCCTGAACGGCTGAATCGGAAAGGCGCCTGCACGGTGGATCAAGACCGCTTGAAGCGCCTGAGCGGCTGCATTCGCCGCCTCGCGGTCCGGGCCCGGGTCGCGGCCCGGACCGCGGTGAGGCTCGGCGAACGGGGGTCTCAGGCGGCGGGGGTCGGCCCGCCCGGAAAACGGATGACGTTTCTGCCGGTGTAGGCACGCAGGTCGACGACCTTGGCATCGGCAGGGGGCTTGCGACGGCGATCCGCCGACCGGATGTCGCGGATCTTGTGCCTGGCAACAGCTGGCGGCACCACCACAAGCCTCTTCATCGTGAGCCCCCCGTGATAGTCCTGTTACCTATGTTATCTACAGATACCCCCGTAAGTTCGGTGTAAGGAGCAAGTCAGTAGGGAAGCCGGCGACCCGCCGGCGACCGCAGGTCGAGCTCCAGCGCCGGCCGGGGGCGCCGCTTGGCCGACTTCGTGACTCTGACGCGTTTCATGGTGTTTCCCCCTTCCGAAGCGCGTCCTTCTCCTTAACGTCCGTGTGCCGCGTCGGCGACGCGATGACGGCTCCTTGCCCGCCGCCATGCGCGCCAACCTAATCCGGGCCGCCTGCTCGCTCAACGTATTTCTACGAAGACGGCAGGAGTCTCTCGTGACGGGTGAATGGTCGCGGCGGGTGCTGATTCGTTTGAGAACGGGGACCGGCGTGTCTCTCGCGTCCCCTCTTCCGCACCCTACCCCTGACTCGCCACCTCATCAGCGCCGCTCATAAGGCCTGGTCATCAGCCCTGGCAGTTGCCCCACGACTTGCGCCCGCCCCACGCGGTGACGCGGTTGTCGGGGTCGCGCGTCCAGCCGCTGTAGCGCACACACTTCCAGGCCCCGTCGATGTGGCCGGTCTCGGCGTAGTAGCGGTAGCGCTGGACGTCCTCGCTCCGGCCGCCGCCGCGCACTTCGAGGTAGGCGCCGGTGGTCGTGCGGGCGCCCACGTAGGCGGTCTTGATGGCGGCCACGCAGTTCTTGCCGCTGCGCTTGTTGTACATCAGGTAGACGTGGCCGAACACGGCTCCGCGCGGGGTCTTCATCGCCCGGTGGCCGTCCTTGACGCGGTGGAAGCCCTTGCCGCAGACGCGTTCGGGGGTGTACGCGGCCGCGGCGGCGTACGCGGGGGCGGGGACGGCGGCGATCCCGGCGGCGGCGAGCGCGGCCGCGATGATCGTTCGGGTCAGCACGAAGAACCCTTCTGGAAGGTGAGCATGAGCAGGACGATCTTTACTGTGCTTTGACCGAAATTTCAACCGAAACGATCGGATGCCCGTCATGTCGGGACTAGTGGTGGAAAGGCCGGAATATCGAGCGCTCTTGGGGAAGGGGGACCGCGTAACCGGGTATGCGACCGGGCGGACCGACCGATTGAGGGGATCACCATGGCCGTCTGCGAGACCTGCGGAAACGACTACGACATGGCCTTCGAAGTGCGCGCGCAGGGAGCCGTGCACACCTTCGACTGCTTCCAGTGCGCGATCGAGGCCATGGCGCCCATCTGCGAGCACTGCGGCACCAAGGTCATCGGGCACGGCGTGCAGTCGGGCGAGCACTGGTACTGCTGCGCCCACTGCGCCCGCCAGGAGGGCACTCAGGGCATCGTCGACCGCGTGATGGCCGGCACCGCCACCTGACCCCGCCCCGATGTAGCAACGCCGCCCAAGGAGGAAGCGCGACGTGCCGCGCCGCCGCGCCCGAGCCGAGCGCGGCGGCGCGACGAATCGCGGCCTGGTCAAGGTGGACGAGCCTGAGGCCGGGGCCAGGCGGCGAAGCCTGAGCGTGGCGCGCGGCCGGGATCAGGCGGCGAAGCCTGAGCGTGGCGCGCGGCCGGGATCAGGCGGCGAAGCCTGAGCGCGGCGCGCGGCTAGGTCAGGCGGTGAAGCCGATGTCCTCGTACTGGAGGTCGAAGAAGCCGCGCGCCCCCACGTTGGCCAGCGTCTCGCGGACGGCCACCATCTGCGGGCGCTGGTAGAGCGGCAGCACGTTCACCAGCGGCCAGAGCAGCTTGTCGGCCTCGTTGGTCAGCGCACGCGCCTGCACCGGATCGAGGCTCTGCGCGGCCCGGCTCATCGCCTTGTCGATCTCCGCAGACCCGGTACGCCCGAAGTTCGCGTTCCAGTTCTGGCCGTTGGTCGCGTTGGCGTAGATGCCGTAGCTGCTGGAGACCGGGAACGGCGTGCCGATGTAGGCGAACGGCGTGATGTCGAAGTTGCCGGGGATGACGTACTTGGTGAAGAAGTCGTCGCTCGGCACCGCCTTGATGGTGAGCTTCACCCCGATCTGCGCGAGCATGCTCTGCGCCAGCTCGCCCTCGGCCTTGCTGATCTGCACCCCCGACGGCACCACGAACCGCAGGTCGAGCGTCCTGCCCTGCTTCTGCCTGACCTGGCCGTTCAGCTTCCAGCCCGCCGCGTCGAGGAGCTGCTTGGCCTTCTCGGGGTTGTAGACGCCGAGCTCACCGGCGTTGTCCTGGTAGCCCTCCTGGGTGTTCATGAAGAAGTGGTTGTTCAGCACGGTGATCGGCCAGTCGAGGCCCTGCAGGTCGGACTGCGCGATGGCCTGGCGGTTGATGCCGAGCTGGATGGCCTGGCGGACCCGTACGTCCCTGAGCAGGTCGCTGGAGCCGTTGAAGGTGAAGTGCCGGAAATCGGGGCCGGCGGCCGTGCGCACCTGCGCGCCCGTGGTGGCCTTGGCCCGCGCGTAGTCGGGGGCGGACGGCCCGATGTCGATGATGTCCAGCTCACCGTTGCCGAACGCGCTGATCAGCGAGTCCTGCTCGGAGGACCGGAAGATGATCCGGTCGAGCTTGGCCCGCCGGCCCCACCAGGCGTCGTCGCGGACCAGCGTGATCGTCTTGGCCGTCTGGTCGAACCCGCCGAACTTGAACGGCCCCGCCGTCACCGGGATCTTGTTGAGCCACGCGGTGTTGAACGACTCGGGGTTACGGTTGGTCGAGGCCGGCAGCAGCGGCCCGAACAGCGCCTGCCAGTCGCCGAACGGCCGCTCGAACGTCACCACCACCTCGTAGTCGTCCTTGCCCCGCGCGACCTTCTCGATGTCCTGGTAGCCGGTGGAGGAGACGATGCGGTAGTCGGGGTCGCGCCCGTTGAGCGCCTGCCACTGGGCGCGGTAGTCGGCCCACGTGATCGGCTTGCCGTCGGACCACTTGGCCTTCGGGTTGAGCCGGTACGTCACCACCTGCTTGGGCTTCTGGCTGGTCACCCGGGCGTCGAGCACGTAGTCGGTGTCGACCGAGATCTCCGCCTTCTCGTTGGAGACGAACGGCCCCGGCAGCAGCGCGTTGCTGACCACCGCGGCCATCGCCAGGTTGCCGTCGACGTGGTTCCTGTTCCACTGCGTGGGGAACTCGTTGATGCCCCAGCGCAGCGTCCCGCCGTCCTTGACCTTCTCGCGCGGCTGCGGGTTGATGTCGTACGCCTTGAGCTCCCGCTCATCCCCGGCGCTGTCAAGGCCACTCGCGCCGCTGCCCTGCTGGTCGCCGCAGCCCGCCAGCAGCAGCGCACACGCCACGGCGGCCGACACGAGTCGACGTGATCGTTTCATCGAGCGTATCCCTCCCGGATCGAGCGAGGTCTAGACGACTTCGCGCCTGTCTGCGTAGTGGCAGGCCGCCCCCTGGTCCTCGTCGCCCACCATCCGCACCTCGGGCTCGACCTCGACGCAGAGCCGGCGCTCCGCATCGGTCAGCTCGGCGCGGAACTTGGGGCACCTGGTGCGGAAGCGGCAGCCCGAGGGGGGATGGGCGGGGCTCGGCAGGTCTCCTTCGAGGAGGATCCGTTCGCGGGAGCGCTCGCGTACGGGGTCGGGGAGGGGGATGGCCGACAGCAGCGCCTGCGTGTACGGATGCATCGGTGTGCCGTAGACCAGCTCCACCCGCCCGATCTCGGCGATCCTGCCGAGGTACATCACGGCCACCCGGTCGGCGATGTGCCGCACCACCGCCAGGTCGTGCGCCACGAACAGGTAGGACAGCCCGAGCCTGGTCCGCAGCGAGTCGAGCAGGTTGATCACTCCAGCCTGGATCGACACGTCGAGCGCGGAGACCGGTTCGTCCAGCACCAGCAGCCGGGGCTCCAGCGCGAGCGCCCTGGCGATGGCGATGCGCTGACGCTGGCCGCCGGAGAAGTCCTGCGGGTAGCGGGCCGCGTGGGAGGGGTCGAGGCCGACGAGCGCGAGCAGCTCACCGACCCGGCGCGCCGGGTCGGGCCTGCCGTGGGTCCGCAGCGGCTCGGCCAGGATGTCGTGGACGGTCATGCGGGGGTCGAGCGAGGCCAGCGGGTCCTGGAAGACGACCTGCATGTCGCGGCGGATCTCGTTGCGTTCGGCCCTGGTGAGCTTGGCGGTGTCGTGGCCGAGCACGACGATGCCGCCCTCCTGGGGCGCGGCCAGCTCGAGTATCTGCGTCAGCGTGGTGGTCTTGCCGCTGCCCGACTCGCCGACCAGGCCGAACGTCTCGCCCTGGCGGATGTCGAAGCTGACCCCCGCCACGGCGTGCACGGTGCCCACCCGCCGCTTGAAGATCGCGCCCTTGAGCAGCGGATAGTCCTTGACCAGGTGGCGCACCTCCAGCACCGTACGCTCGCCGCGCACCGCCAGATGGGTGCCCTTTTCGGGGGCCGCGTGCCTGCCGGGCGGCCGGGGGTGCACCTCCTGCCAGCGGATGCACGCCGCCCGGTGGCCCTCGCCGACGTCGAAGAGCGGCGGCTCGGCCTTTTCGCACTCGTCGATGCGCATCGGGCAGCGCGGTGCGAACGGGCAGCCGGACGGCAGCTCGCTCGGCGACGGCGGGTTGCCCTCGATCGGCGTCAGCGGCCGGCGGGCGCCCGCGTCCACGCGCGGGATCGAGCCGAGCAGCCCCACCGTGTACGGCATCCGCGTCCGGTAGAAGACGTCGTCCACGCCGCCCACCTCGACGGGCCGCCCCGCGTACATGACGAGCACCCGGTCGGCGAACCCGGCCACCACCCCCAGATCGTGGGTGATCATGATGATCGCGGCACCGGTCTTGGCCTGCGCCCGTTTGAGTACCTCCAGCACCTGCGCCTGGATGGTGACGTCGAGCGCCGTCGTCGGCTCGTCGCAGATGATCACATCGGGGTCGTTGGCGATGGCCATCGCGATCATCACGCGCTGCCGCATGCCGCCGGAGAACTCGTGGGGGAAGGCGAGCGCCCGCTCCGACGGGTGAGGGATGCCGACGAGGTCGAGCAGCTCGACGGCCTTGACCAGCGCGGTCTCCTTGCTGACCCGCTGGTGGACGCGGACGGCCTCAGCGATCTGGTCGCCCACGCGGTAGACCGGGGTGAGCGCCGACAGCGGGTCCTGGAAGACCATCGACATGGTCTTGCCGCGGAAGGAGTTGAGCGTGCGCTCGGGGGCGCCGATCAGCTCGCGGCCGTGCAGGCGTACCGAGCCGGTGACCCGCGCGCTCGGCGGCAGCAGCCCCATCACGGCGGCGGAGGTGACCGACTTGCCGGAGCCCGACTCGCCGACGATGCCGAGCACCTCGCCGGGGCGTACGGCGTAGCTCACCCCGCGCACGGCGGGCACGTCGCCGAACGACACCGTGAGGTCGCGTACCTCCAGCACCGGCTCGGCCGTCATCGCGCCCTCCGCGATGAGGAGGGGTCGAACGCGTCCCGCAGCGCGTCGCCGACGAGGTTGACCGCCAGCACCGTGATCACCAGCAGCCCGGCCACGAACCAGAATGTCCACGGCGCGTAGACCGCGGTCTTGGAACCATCGGCGATGAGCGTGCCGAACGACACGTCGGGCGGCTGGATGCCGAACCCGAAGTACGACAGCGAGGTCTCGGTGAGTATGGCGCTGCTGACGTTGAGCGTGGCGTCCACGATGAGCAGCGAGGACAGGTTGGGGATGACGTGGCGGAAGATGATCCGCACCGGCGGTACGCCCATGTAGCGCGCGGCCTGCACGTACTCGCGCTGTTTGATCGAGATCGCCATGCCCCGCACGATCTTCGAGGTGACCATCCACAGGAACAGCGCCAGCATGATCACGAACAGCGGCCACTGTCCCGCGCCGAACAGCGGCGACAGGATCGCGAGGATGAGGAACGCCGGCAGCACGAGCAGCAGGTCGGTCACCCAGCTCAGCGCCCGGTCGGTCCAGCCCATGAAGTAGCCGGCGAACGCGCCCACGATCGCTGCCAGCGCCGTGGACACCAGCGCCGCCAGCAGCCCCACCACCAGCGACTTCTGCATGCCGCGCATGGTGACGGCGAAGACGTCGGCGCCCGTTTGGAGCGTTCCGAACCAGTGGCGCGCCGACGGCGGCTGCAGGAACGCGGTGAAGTCTTTGTCGGTGTACGTCCACGGGCTGAACAGCGGCCCTGCGAAGGCCAGCAGGAACATCAGCGCGAGCACCGCGAACCCGATGCGCCCCTGCGTGGAGGCGAAGAAGCGCCTGGACACCACGCGCGCCCTGGACGGCGCCCTGACGACCGTGCCGTCGGACAGCTCTTCCGCGAGCTCCTCGTCTGACAGCGTCATCCGGCCCGCACCCTCGGGTCGAGCGCGGCGTGCAGCAGGTCGGCGGCCAGCGAGGCGCACAGCACGGCGACGGCGGCCAGCAGCGAGATGGCGGCGACGGTGTTGACGTCGTTGCTGAAGATCGAGTTGATGAGCTGCTCGCCCAGGCCGTGCCAGCCGAAGATCTTCTCCGTGAACGTGGCCCCGGTCAGCAGCGCGCCGAAGGTGAACGCGAAGTAGGTGACCACGGGGATCATCGCGGTGCGCAGCGCGTGGCGGGTCAGCGCCTTGCGCCTGCTCAGCCCCTTGGCCCTGGCCGTGCGGACGAAGTCGGCGCCCAGCACGTCGAGCATCATGTTGCGCTGGTAGCGGCTGAACACCGCGATCAGCCCGACCGACAGCGAGATCGTCGGCAGCACCAGGTGTTGCAGCCGGTCGGCCACGTGGCCCCAGAAGCCGGTGGTGAGCCCGTCGCTGTATTCGCCGCTGACCAGCAGCAGCGGGCGGCCGAACACGTTTTCGTTGGCCCACGACGCCACCAGGATCAGCATGTTGGCCAGCACCACCACGGGCACCGCGAGCACCACGAACGACAGGCCGGTGGACAGCCGGTCGAACCAGCCGTACTGGCGGACCGCGGCCAGCGCGCCGGTGGCCACGCCGAGCAGGCTGCCGCACACCAGGCCGAGGATGACCAGCCGGAACGTCACGCCCATGCGGCGCTTGATGTCGTCGTTGACCGGCGCGCCCGCGACCGTCTTGCCGAAGTCGCCGCGCAGCACCCCGCCCGCCCAGGTCGCGTACCGTTCGAGCAGCGGCGTCTTGTCGTTGAGGTTGAGCGCCGTGAGCTGGGCGTCGACGACGGCGGGCGGCGGCTTGGGAGTGCGGTCGGCGTAGTTGGAGCGCGGGTCGAGGGCCATGGCGGCCAGGAGGTAGGCGAGACTGGCGGCCACGATCACGAGCACGGCGTAGTTGAGCAGCCTGCGGGCCAGGAACCCCGCCATCGCCCTCCCCTCCTACGCAGCCGAACGTGCCGACACGCCACCGAATGTGGCCCATCGTAGCCATATTGCTACACGAAGTGAGGGGGTGGCGCACCTGATGCGCCGAAGAAAGTCGGGCCGGGAGCGTCAGCGGCCGGCGAGCTCGTCCACCGCAGTGCGGACGTCCTCGCCGGTGATCGTGGTGAGGTCGGCGGCGCTGGCCGATCCGCCGCGCGCGGCGTGGGCGGCGAGCCGGACGTCGCGGCGCATGGCCGCGCGCTCGAACAGCGAGCGGGCGAAGCGGCCGTTGCCGAGCCCGTCGATCAGCCGTTCTTCGCACACCCAGGCGAACACCTCGTCGAGCCTGCTCAGCGCCTCCTCGTCGAAGGTGTCGCCGGCCTGCTCGGCGAGCAGCACCGCGATCTGCCGCAGCTCGGCGGGGGTGTAGCTGGGGAAGGCCACGCGCTGGTTGAAGCGGCTGGCCAGGCCGGGGTTGGTGGCGAGGAAGGCGTCCATCTCGCGCTCGTAGCCGGCCAGCACGATGACGAGCCGGTCGCGGTCGTCCTCGGCCCGCTTGAGCAGGGTCTGCACGGCCTCGGCGCCGAACGCGTCGCCGCCCTGGTAGCCGGGGTTGACCAGGCTGTAGGCCTCGTCGATGAAGAGCACGCCGCCGAGCGCCCTGTCGATCAGCTCGTTGGTCTTGATCGCGGTCGCGCCGAGGTGCTGGCCGACCAGGTCGGCGCGGTGCGCCTCGACCACGTCGGGCCTGGCCAGCAGGCCGAGCGCGGCGAAGATGCGGCCGAGCACGCGGGCGACCGTGGTCTTGCCGGTGCCGGGCGGTCCGGTGAAGACGAAGTGGCGCATCTGCTGCGGCGTGGGCAGGCCGCGCTCCTGGCGCATCCTGGCCACCTGGAGCTGGGCGGCGATCGCGTGCACCTGCCGCTTGACCGGGGCGAGGCCGGCCATCCTGTCGAGGTCGGCCAGCGCCTCCTCCAGCGTGGGCGTGGCGACGTAGCCGCGGAAACGGGCGGTCAGCTCCTCGAACGCCTTGGTGACGTCGGCCGTGGTGGTGGTGACGAGGTCTTCGGTGGTCGGGGTGCCGCCCGCGCCCACCACGCGCACGTCGCGGGCCTGCGCGGCGGCCTCCACCAGGCTGCGCGCGAAGCGGGCGTTGCCCAGCTCGTCGACCAGGCCACGGCGGTGGACGTCCTCGTAGAGGCCGAGCAGCACGCGCCGGGTCTCGGGCGTCATCGTGTCGCCCCTGCGCCGCTGCAGCAGCTCGGTGACCTCGACCAGCTCGGCGGGGGAGTAGCCGGGGAAGCGCACCCGGGTGGCGAACCTGCTGGCCAGGCCGGGGTTGCTGGACAGGAACGCGCTCATCTCCTGCTCGTAGCCGGCGAGGATGATGATCAGCCGGTCGCGGTCGTCCTCGGCCCGTTTGAGCAGGGTCTGCACGGCCTCGGCGCCGAACCTGTCGGGCTGGCCGTCGGATGAGTTGATCAGCGCGTACGCCTCGTCGATGAAGAGCACGCCGCCGAGCGCCCTGTCGACGAGCTCGTTTGTCTTGATCGCGGTCGCGCCGAGGAACTCGCCCACCAGGTCGGCCCGCTGCGCCTCGACGACGTAGGGGGTCTCCAGCAGGCCGAACGCGTAGAAGATCTTGGCGAGCGCGCGGGCGACGGTGGTCTTGCCCGTGCCCGGCGGGCCGACGAAGACGAAGTGCCTGGTGGGACGGCCGGTGGAGTAGCCGGCCTCGGCGCGCAGGCGGCCGGCCTCGATGGAGGCGGCGATGGAGCGCACCTGCTCTTTGACCGGCGCGAGGCCGATCATGCTCTCCAGCTCGGCGAGCGCCTCCTCGACGGAGATCTGCGGGGGAGCGGCCTGCTTGTCCTGCGGGGCCTCGAGGCGGCCCTCGCGCGCCCTGACGCGGACCTGCTGCTCCTCGGCGGCGGCGGTCTCGGCCCTGACCCGGCGGGCCAGCAGGAACCGCTGCACGAGCACGGCCGCGGCGGCGGCGTACGCCACCCAGACCGCGATCGTGTCGGAGACGAGGGCGACGGCGGCGGCGAGCACCCCGGCGGGCACGAGCGCCATCAACGTGGTCACCCACGGCGTCACCCAGCGGATCAGATGGGCGGCCCCCGCGACGGGCAGTGACAGCGCGACCATGAGGTGCACGGTGCCCGCGCCTGGCGGGAACAGCGTCGCGAAGACCGGCAGCGCCAGCACCACCCAGCCGGCGACGACCAGCACGGTGGCGGCGGCCCTGGGAAAGCGCATGGTCAGCGCGACGAAGGCGAGCAGCAGCAGCACCAGGGGGAAGGTCTGCAGGAGGTCCCAGCCGAGCGCGGCGCCGACGCCCATCGCGGCCACGAGCACGACCGCGTAGACGACCCGGCGCACGGCCGGGGGAATCTGGAAATAACGCAGCCGAACCTTCTCGAACAGATCCCGCGCCACGGCCCTCCCCGCGGTCTGGGTCCTGCCGGACTCACGCATCACGCCTCCCCGGTCCGCCCCCGGTTATACCGCACCGGGCCGACGGTTGGGCGGTCCTGACACGCTAGGTCGAGGTCACGAAACGGGCGATGTGCCGGCCGAGCTCGGCTCCCGCGTCCTCTTGCAGGAAGTGCCCCGCGCCGTTGATCACGGGATGCTCCAGGCCGGAGGCGCCGCGTAGCGACTTGCGAAGAATGGGCGCCATGCCCCCGGTGATCGGATCGCCGTCGGAGAACGCCACCAGCACCGGGCGGTCGAGCGTGGTGAGGATCTGCCAGGCAGCGCGGTTGGCGGGCGCCGCGGGGTCGTCGGGCGTGGTGGGCACCAGCCCCGGCATGGCGCGCGGCCCCGCCTTGTACGGCTCGTCGGGGAACGGCGCGTCGTAGGCCGCCCGCACCCGCGGCGGCAGCGTCGTCTTGCAGCCCGCCTGGACCAGCCTGGCGACGTCCAGCACGCGCGCCTTGCGCACGGTCTCCCTGAAGCGGTGCCAGACCTCGGGCATGGGAATGTCACCGGTCGGCAAGCCCGTGTTGGCCGCCACGATCCTGGCCACCCTGCCGGGGTGCTCGGCGGCCAGGCGCAGCCCGATGAGGCCACCCCAGTCCTGCCCGACGATCGTCACGCCGGTCAGGCCGAGCGCGTCGTACAGCAGCGCCCTGGTCCACTCGACGTGGCGGGCGTAGGTGTGGTCGGCCGGGTCGGCGGGCTTGTCGGAGCGGCCGAAGCCGATGAGGCCGGGCGCGATCGCCCGCAGCCCGGCCGCCGCCAGCTCGGGCATGACGTGCCGGTAGAGGAACGACCAGCTCGGCTCGCCGTGCAGCAGCACGACGGGCTCGCCGCCGGCGGGGCCGGCCTCGACGTACGCCATCCGCAGACCGTCGCCGACCTCGGCGTAGCGCGGCTCGTAGGGAAAGTCGGGCAGTCCGGTGAAGCGCTCATCCGGGGTGCGCAGAATCCGCATAGAACAATATTCTCATCAGCGCCGCTGGTGCCGTCCGGGAAACTCGCCGACAAGCACCTCCTTGGGCGTCACCCACAGCACGTCCGAGCCCGCCTGCGCCACCCCGCGCACCTCCACCCAATACCGGCGCTGCGTCGGATCGGAGGCGAACACCGCCACCCTGGGGTCCTCCTCGATGGCCCGCCACGCCTCGGTCTCGGCGATCAGCCGCAGCTCGCCCGACGAGGTGACGCCGGCCACCGCGCCCGCCACCCGGGGGCCGAGCGCGTCGCCGTAGGACAGCACGATGCTGCGGGCGTAGGAGAAGGTCTGGCGGACCTGCGCGTCCAGCGGGACCGAGGGCTCCGCGCCCATCGGCAGGTCGCACATGAGCATCGACGAGCGCCACGGGCCGGGACCGCCGCGCCACCAGGCGAGCAGCGCGCGCCCCGCGTACACCACGGCCGTCGCGAGCAGCGCGCCAAGCCCGATCCGCCACGGCCACGCCTGCCCCAGCAGGCCGCCCGCCGCGCAGCCCGCCGCGCCCAGCACCACCAGCGCCGCGGCCGCGGACAGCGCACGGTCGCCGTGCCGACGGGCCCGCAGGTAGCTCCGCACCATCGGGTACGGTACCGCCACCGCGGCCACCGCCGCCCGCGGCTCCACCGCCAGCGCGCCGCCCACCAGCGCCACCAGCACCGTCCACGTCCTGCCGAGCACGATCCACAGCAGCACGCCCACGTTGCGCCGGGCCGTGCGCTCGGCCGCGCGCGCCGGCAGCGTCTCGGCCAGCGCCAGGAGCGGACGTCCCCGCCACGTCTCGGCCAGCACCCTGACCGCCGCCAGTGCCGGCCAGCTCAGCACCACATAACCGGCCAGCCCCGCCCAGACCGGGTCCAAGGCGGGCGGCAGGGCCGGCACCGCGCCCAGCAGCAGCCAGGCGGCGAACGCCGGGATCGCCAGCGCCGCCGACACCACCGACACCCCCAGCCAGGGATCGCGGCACAGCATCGCCCTGGCGTACGCCCACGGCGTCACCCGCCGCGCGTGCCTGACGGTGAGCGGCACCAGCAGCGCCAGCACCGCGAACCCGCCGAGCCGCGCCTGCGCGCCCCAGTCGAGCAGCAGCGCGGCGGCGGCAACGGCCAGCGTGGCGATCGCCGGCAGCAGCCTGACCTGGCGCGACCACACCTCCAGCGCCCGCCTGGCCCGCCCCGTATCGCGGTGCGCGACCGGCCACGCCGGATCGTGGTGCGCGCGCGGCGGGTCCCAGCGCACCAGCGCCAGGCCCAGGTTGACGCGGGCCTGCGGGTTGCCGGGGTCGATGGCCAGCGCGGCCCGGTACGAGCGCTCGGCGCGTACGTGCTCGCCCCGCAGCAGCGCGAGGTCGCCCAGCATGACGGCGGGCGATGGCTGCTCGGGCGCGAACTTCCCGGCGAGCGCCGCGTGCTCGACGGCCTCCTGCCAGCGGCCGGGGATCCGGCGCAGCACCGAGGCGAGGCGCAGCCTGGCCGGCCATGAGCCCGGCGACAGCTCCACGGCGCGCCGGGCGGCGGGCAGGGCGTCGGCGTCGCGGCCGAGCCGCTCGTGGGCGAGGCTGATGAGCCGCTGCGGCCACTCGGCCGTGGGCTCGCGGTCGGCGGCGTAGCGCGCGGCGTCCAGCGCGGATTCTGGACGGCCGGCGTTCAGCCTGGTCACGGCCTCTTCGCACCATTCGCGGGAGGACCGGTCGGATGGCTCGGTGGTGCTGTCACGTCCGTCGGTCCCCACAGGTCCCATGATCGGCTGTCAATCGATCGATGGATAGATCCCGACATATGGCTGTATCTCTCTAGAGAGATCCGGCCTGACCGTGGATCGTCCGATACCGCTATGACAAGTGCCTGACATGGCCTAAGCTGCCACGCAAGCCCGAGCGCCGGAGCCACGACACCCCACCGCGGCTTCGCCGCCGGTCGATCAACAGCACGTGCGGGCCCTGTGATTCGGATCGGCCTGCAAGGAGGCCCATGACCGTCACACAGGCCGCACCCGTCGTACGCGTCGCCGACCGGAACCCCCAGGAGCGCCGCTGGTCCATCCTGGTGCTGCTCTGTCTGAGCCTGCTGCTCATCACGGTCGACGCGACCGTCCTGCACATCGCGGTGCCCGCGCTCACAGCCGCGCTCGAGCCCTCCGCGGTGCAGCTCCTGTGGATCATCGACATCTACTCGCTGGTCGTCGCGCCGCTGCTGATCATGTTCGGCACGCTCGGCGACAAGTACGGGCGTAAACGGCTCGTCCTCTGGGGGTTCGCGCTGTTCGGCGTGGCCTCGGCGGGTGCCGCGCTCGCCCCGACGCCGCTGACGCTCATCCTCGCCAGGGCGCTGCTCGGCGTGGGCGGCGCGATGATCATGCCGGCCACGCTGTCGCTGATCCGCCAGGTCTTCACCGACCGGCGCGAGCGGGCCATCGCGCTCGGCGTCTGGAGCGCGGTCGCCGCGGCCGGCGCCGCCGTCGGCCCGCTCATCGGCGGCGTGCTCGTCGGCATCTGGTGGGGCGCGGTCTTCCTCATCAACGTGCCGATCCTGCTGGTGCTGCTGCCCGCCGCCGTACGCCTGCTGCCCGAGTCGCGCGAGCGCCCCGACCGGCCGTGGGACGCCGCCAGCGCGATCCTGTCGGTGCTCGGCATCCTGGCGCTGGCCTTCGGGCTGAAGGAGGCCGGGTCGGGCAGCCTCATGCCGCTGTGGGCCTCGGTGCTGGTGTTCGCGGCCGGGCTGGGGCTGCTCGCGGCGTTCGTTCACCGGCAGACGCGGCTGCGCGAGCCGTTCCTGCAGATCGGGCTGTTCAAGCGGCGGCCGTTCACCACCGGCGTCGCCGGGGTGCTGCTCGGCGTGTTCGCGCTGGTCGGGCTCCAGCTCATGCTCGCCCAATACCTGCAGCTCGTGCTCGGCGACAGCCCCGTACGCGCGGCGCTGCGCATGCTGCCCCTGGTCGCCTCGGCCATCGCCGGCGGGCTCGCCGCCGCCCACATCCTGCCCAAGATCGGCATGCGGGCCACCATGAGCGGCGGCCTCGCCCTCGTCGCGCTCTCCCTGACCCCCACGCTGACCTGGGGCGTCGAGGGCCATCCCGTGATGCTCGCGTGCTGCTTCATCGGCATCGGCTTCGGTGTGCAGGTGGCGCTGCTCGCCGCGTCCGACACGATCATGGCGGCGGCGCCCGAGTCGCAGGCGGGCGGCGCGGCGGCGATCGAGGAGACCGCGTACGAGCTGGGCGCCGGGCTCGGCGTGGCCGTGCTCGGCACGATCACCACCATCGTCTACGCCCCCGGGCTCCCGCCCGTCCCCGGCGTGCCGGACAGCGGCATGGACGAGGCCCGCCAGTCGCTGGCCTCGGCCGCCCACGTCGCCGAGCAGATCGGCGGCCAGACGGGTGGTGCGCTGCTCGACGCGGCCCGGTGGGCCTTCGTCAACGCCCTGCACACGACTGTCGTCGTGAGCGTCGTCCTGCTCAGCCTGACCGCCGTGCTGGTGGCCATGCTGCTCCGCCGTGATTGAGGTGTGCCATGTCCCGATCAGGGCAGACATCTACCGTGAGACAGGCCCTCCGTGACCTCGCCGCTCTGGTCGCCCGCTTAGGCGTGGGCGGGATCTTCTTCTCCAACGGCTGGGCCAAGCTCGAAGACGGCCTGAAGATCACCGGCGCGAAGTTCATGGAGCAGGGCGCGCCCGCCCCCGGCGCCTGGGCCACGGTCACCATGCTCGCCGAGCTCATCGGCGGCGCGCTGCTCATCGCCGGGCTCGCCGTCTCCATCACGGGGCTCGTCCTCTTCGCCGAGGCGCTGGCCGTCTTCCTGGTCGCGCCGCCGCTCAACCCCATCACCCTCAACGAGCTGATCCTGCTCGCCGCGGCCTCGCTGCTGCTCGCCGTCGTCGGCGCGGGACGGGTGTCGGTCGATCACATGGTCGTCATCAGACGCAGGGAGTCGGAGGCAGCCGACGAGTTCGCCGCCGACACCGAGGCCGACCGCGTGATCGCCGCGCTCAAGGGGCCCGAGGCGCCCAAGCCGCCCGATCCGATCGAGAAGCCCGCCGAGCCCGCCGCCACACCGGCGCAGGCCCGTACGCCCGCCAAGCCCCCCGCGAAGACACCCGCCAAGCCCCCCGCCAAGACACCCGCGAAGCCCCCCGCGAAGACACCCGCGAAGGCACCGGCCGCGGACGAGGACACCGTGCCGCACCCCAGGCCGGGCGCCACCGCCAAGGATCAGGGCGACGGCGGCGAGGATCAGGGCGACGGCGGCGAGGGCACGGCGTCCCCCAGCGACACGCTCGTGGCCGGGCGCAAGAAGTCCGCGCCGCGCAAAAGCCGGCCCGCCTCCGGGTGATCCGAAATCCCTTGGGTTCCAGCCCGCGCGGCGTTAGACTCCCCGACACATGAGACCGATGAAGATCCTCGCCCTGGCCGCGCTCGCCGTCTCGTTAACCGGCTGCCAGGCGGGCGGGCTCTTCGCGCAGGAGCCCAAGCCGGCGGCGGCCCGGTCCGCGAACGACACGGCCCAGGAGGCGGCACAGGAGACGGCACAGCAGCCCGCCCAGAAGCCGGCGCAGCCGGCCGCCCCGACCTCCACCGCACCGCCCGACAAGGTGCTGGCGAGCAGGGAGGGCTCGTTCGAGCACACCAAGTTCAGGGTCGACATCGTGCAGTTGCTGCGCCGCGACCGCTTCGTCAACCTCACCTTCACCGTCACGGTGCTCGATGATGGCGGCGATGTAACCGGCTGGAGTGTGCACAGCGCCTTCTCGGCCTCGCCCAGCGCTCAGCCGAAGGTGGACGGCGTCTTCCTGGTGGACGTCAAGAACGCCAAGAAGCACCTGGTGGCGGTCGACAGCGAGGGCAAGTGCGTGTGCTCCCGGATCCAGGCGCTGTTCCTCAAGAAGGACGACACCGCGGTGCTCTCGGCCACGTTCGCCGCTCCGCCGCCCGACGTGACGACCGTGGACGTGCACATCCCGAACGTGGGGACGCTGTCCGATGTTCCGATCTCTTAGCGCCGCCGCGCTGGCCCTGCTGCTCGGCGGCGCTGCCGAGCCGACCCAGCCGCCGCTCGCGGGGGAGACCCCGGTCAACGCGCCGGTCCTCGACATCGACCCCAGGACCCTCGACGTCAGCGGCAAGGTGCTCGACATCACCGAGCGGACCTCCAACCTGGACGAGTCGGTGACGAACGAGACCAGCGGCCGGCAGCGGACGATCATCGTCGCCGCCGACGTGCTGTTCGCCTTCGACAAGGCCACGCTCTCCGGCAAGGCCAAGAGCCGCCTCGACCAGGCGGCCGACGTACTGAAGAAGGAGGCGCAGGGCAAACCCGTCTCGATCGACGGCTACACCGACTCCAAGGGCTCCGACTCCTACAACCTCGACCTGTCCAAGCGGCGGGCCGAGGCGGTGCGCGACAAGCTGGCCGAGCTCGTGCCCGGCGTCCAGTTCAGCGTGGCGGGGCACGGCGAGGCCGACCCCGTCGCGCCGAACACCCTGCCGGACGGCAAGGACAACCCGGAGGGGCGCGCCAAGAACCGCCGCGTGGAGATCTCCTTCACGAAGTGAGCGGGGCTCACATGCCGGCGGTGAGGCGGGCGACCGTGCGCATCTTGTTCATCGCGTCCAGCGCCGCCACCTTGTACGACTCCGCCAGCGTCGGATAGTTGAACACCGCGTTGACCAGGTAGTCGATGGTGCCGCCGCACCCCATCACGGTCTGCCCGATGTGCACCAGCTCGGTGGCTCCCGTACCGAAGACGTGCACGCCGAGCAGCCGCCGGGTCTCGGGGGAGACCAGGAGCTTGAGCATGCCGTACGAGTCGCCGATGATCTGCCCTCTGGCCAGCTCCCGGTAGCGGGAGACGCCCACCTCGAACGGCACCTTGTCGCGGGTCAGCTCGTCCTCGGAGCGGCCGACGAAGCTGATCTCGGGGATGGTGTAGATGCCGATGGGCGGCAGCTCGGCCAGGTCGCCCGCCGGTTCGCCGCAGGCGTGCTGGGCGGCCAGCCTGCCCTGCTCCATCGAGGTGGCGGCCAGGGCGGGGAAGCCGATCACGTCACCGACGGCGTAGATGTGCGGCACCTCGGTGACGAAGTTCTCGTCCACCTTGATCCGGCCCCGGTCGTCGGCGGTCAGCCCGGCGGCCTCCAGGCACAGCTCGGCGGTCTTGCCCTGGCGGCCCGCCGAGTACATGACGCAGTCGGCGGGGATGATCTTGCCGCTCTCCAGCAGGGTGAGCGCGCCGCGGGGCCGCCGCTCGACGGCCGCCACGTTCTCGCCGAACCTGAAGGTGACCGCGAGGTCGCGCAGGTGGTACTTCAGCGCCTCGACGATCTCCAGGTCGCAGAACTCCAGCATGCGGTCGCGCCGCTCGACCACCGTCACCTTGGTGCCGAGCGCGGCGAACATGGAGGCGTACTCGATGCCGATCACACCGGCGCCCACGACGACCAGCGTCTCGGGGATGCGGTCGAGCCGCAGGATCGCGTCCGAGTCGATGATCGTCTTGTCGTCGAACTCGACGCTGTCGGGCCGGGCCGGCGAGGTGCCGGTCGCGATCACGATCTTGTCGGCGGTGACCTTCTTCTCCTCCTGGCCCTCGCCGGTGATGCCGATCGTGTGCGGGTCGAGAAAGCGGCCGGTGCCCTGGAGCACGGTCACGTGGTTGCGGGCGAGCTGGCTGCGGATCACCTGGATCTCGCGGCCGATGACGTGCTGGGTGCGCATGCCGAGGTCGGCGACCGTGATCTCCTCCTTGACGCGGTAGCTCGCGCCGTACAGCTCGCGCTGGTTGAGCCCCGTCAGATAGAGGACCGCCTCGCGCAGCGTCTTCGACGGAATCGTGCCCGTGTTGATGCAGACGCCGCCGATCATGTTCCGTTTCTCGACCACCGCCACGCGCCTGCCGAGTTTCGCGGCCGCGATGGCCGCCTTCTGACCGCCCGGTCCCGAGCCCAGCACCACAACATCGAAGTCCGCCACGCCGTCCAGTGTGCGGGCGGCACATCCGGCGGAAAACCCCCTTCTGGAAGACTCCGGGCTATGGCTCGCAGATTCACGCAGGTGGACGTCTTCTCCGACACCCCGTACCTCGGCAACGCGCTTTCGGTCGTGATCGACGGCGAGGGGCTGAGCACCGAGGACATGCAGCGCATCGCCAGGTGGACGAACCTGTCCGAGACCACCTTCCTGCTGCCGCCGGGCAGCCCTGAGGCCGACTACCGGGTCCGCATCTTCACCCCCGACCAGGAGCTGCCGTTCGCCGGGCACCCCACGCTGGGCTCCTGCCACGCCTGGCTGGAGGCGGGCGGCGAGCCCCGTACGAAGGGGCAGGTGGTGCAGGAGTGCGAGGCGGGGCTCGTCACGCTGCGGATCACCGATGACGGCCTGGCCTTCGAGGCGCCCCCGCTGGTCCGCTCGGGCCCGGTGGACGAGGGGCTGCTCGGCGGGGTGGCCGCCGCGCTCGGGGTGGAGCGCGGCGACATCGTGGCCGCCGAGTGGGTCGACAACGGCCCCGGCTGGATCGGGGTGCTGCTGGCGGACGCCGAACGGGTGCTCGCCCTGCGGCCCGGCACGATGCCGCAGGCGGTCGGCGTGGCCGGGCCGTACCCCGAGGGCTCGGAGTGCGCCTTCGAGGTGCGGGCGTTCTTCCCGCAGCACGGCGCCACCATCGAGGACCCGGTCACCGGCAGCCTGAACGCGTCGCTGGGGCAGTGGCTGCTGGGCAGCGGGCGGGCACGCGCCCCCTACATCGCCTCCCAGGGCACCGTGATCGGCAGGCGGGGCCGCGTCCGCATCTCCGCGGACGACGACGGCCGGGTCTGGGTGGGCGGCGCGGTCACCACCTGCGTCACCGGCGGCCTCACCCGCTGAACCGCTGCGCGAGCGCGAACCGCACCCGGTCGCCTGGCCGCAGCTGCGCGGCCACCGGCAGGTCCGCGCTCAGCACCACCGCGATCACCGGGTAGCCGCCCGTGGGCGGATGGTCGGCGAGGAACACGATCGGCTGCCCGCTGGGCGGCACCTGGATCGCCCCCGTGACCATGCCCTCGCTCGGCAGCTCGCCCTGCCTGGCCCGCGCCAGCTCGGCCCCGAGCAGCCGCACGCCCACGCGGTTGCTGTCCTGGCTCACCTCGTACGGCCGGTCGCACAGCACCTTCAGCGCGCCGGCCTCGAACCAGTCGTCGCGCGGCCCCGGCACCACCCGCAGCACGGGCGGCCGCGGCCCGGGCAGTGGCGCCTGATCGACGGTGATCGTCCCGTCGGGCACGCCGACCGGCAGCACCGTGCCCGCCCGCAGCGGCGGCGGCCCCAGCCCGGACAGCGAGTCGGTGGACCTGCTGCCCAGCACCGGCTCGACCGCGATGCCGCCGCGCACCGCCACGTACGTGCGCAGCCCCTCGGCAGGCAGGCCGAACCGCAGCTCGGCGCCGGCCGGCACCCAGAACGGCGCCCCCATGCCGGGCCGCACCCCGGACGCGCCCGCCGCCCGCACCTCCAGCGGCGCGCCGGTCACCGCCACCCAGGCGGCGTCGGCGAAGCGCAGCCGGGCGCCGCCGAAGGTCAGCTCGATCCCGGCCAGCCACTCGGCGTTGCCGACCAGGCGGTTGGCCAGCCGCAGCGCGGGCGCGTCCGCCGCGCCCGAGCAGGGCACTCCCAGATGCGCGAACCCCGGCCGCCCGAGGTCCTGGACCGTCGCGTACGGCCCCGGCGCCACGACCTCGATCATGCCGCCTCGAATCGCACCCGGGTGCCGGGACGGAACAGCGACGGCGGGTCGGCCGTCACGTCCCACACCCGCACCGGCGTCCGCCCGATCAGCCGCCACCCGCCGGGCGATGCCGTCGGATAGACCGCGGAGTACGGCCCCGCGATCGCCACCGACCCGGCGGGCACCGACGTGCGCGGCGTGTCCAGCCTGGGCATCTCCAGCACCGGATCGAGGCCGGTGAGATAGGCGAAGCCGGGGGCGAACCCCAGCCAGCCCACCACCAGCTCGCGCCCGGTGTGCCGGGCGATCACCTCGTCCGCGGAGATCCCGGCGAGCTTCGCCACCGAGTCGAGGTCGGCCCCGTCATAGACCACGGGGATCGTCACCAGCGGCCGGTCGGGCGCGTCGCCCGCCGCCGCCCTGCCGCTCTCCTCGCGCACGACCGACTCCAGGCGCGCCCGCAGCCGTCCCTGATCGGCCCCAGGCGCCACCACCAGCACCGTCTCGGGGCCCGGCACGATCTCCACCACCCCCTCGGGACGCTCTTCCCGCAGCGCCGCGTCCACGCGGTGCGACAGCTCCAGCGATCCCGTCTCCACGAGCAGCCCGTGCTCCCCGGCCGTCCTGATCACGCGAACGCCTGGAGGACCACTCCGGCGGACAGCAACGCGTCGCGCACTCCCTGCGCCAGCCGGACCGCGTCAGGCGTGTCTCCGTGGACGCAGATGGATCGGGCGGAGATCGGCACCGAACCGCCGTCTACGGCCGTCACAGAGCCTTCCAGGGCCATCTGGCGGGCACGTGAGGCCACCGCCTCGGCGTCGTGGATGACCGACCCGGGCTCGCGGCGCGGCACCAGCGTCCCCTTCGGCGTGTAGGCCCGGTCGGCGAACGCCTCGTTCACCGTCGGCACGCCCTCGGCCGCGGCCACCTTGTGCACCACCGAGCCGGGCAGCGTCAGCACCGGCAGCGAGGGGTCGTAGTCGGCCACCGCCTCCACCACCGCCGTGGCCTGCGCCTCGTCGCGGCAGATCCGGTTGTAGAGCGCGCCGTGCGGCTTGACGTAGGAGACCCGGCCGCCCATCGCCCTGGCGATGCCGTCGACGGCGGCGAGCTGGTAGAGCACCTCCGCGCACAGCTCCTCGGGCTCGACCTCCATCTCCCTGCGCCCGAAGTGCGCCAGGTCGCGATAGGACACCTGAGCCCCGATCGCCACGCCCCGGTCGACGGCCGCCGCGCACGTGCGCCTGATCGTCACCGGGTCGCCCGCGTGAAACCCGCAGGCCACGTTCGCGCTCGTGACGATGTCCAGCAGCGCGAGGTCGTCGCCGAGCCGCCAGATGCCGAAGCCCTCGCCGAGATCGGCGTTCAGGTCGATCACCATGCCACCCACCATGCCACCCACCATGCCACCCACCGTGCCGTCCACCATGCCATCCACCATGCCACCCATCATTGGGGCAACGGCTATCTCGGCGCGACGAACAACGTCTGACCGGCCGCGCCGATCTCGCCGTTCTCGTCATAAAGGGTGCTCCGGGTCAGGCCGCGGCCGGACGGGCCGTGCACGGTCGCGGAGTCCATGCACATCCATTCGCCGGTCGCGGCGCGGAACAGTGAGATCGTCAGATCGACGTTCACGAACAGGTGGGTGTCGAAGCCGAGCGCGGCGCTGATGCCGTTGCCGCTGTCGGCGAGCAGCGCCACCCGTTCGAACGGGGCCGGCTCCTCGCCCTCCACCAGCGGCACCCGCTGCCTGGCCCATACCGTCGCGGGGCCGGCCTGCGCGGGGCCTCCGGCGACGAAGCGCCACTCCATCGCGCGGCCGTAGCCGAAGCCGGAGGCGATCCAGGAGTCGTCGACCGGCGCCGAGCCGGGCGGGGCGGGCGCGTCCGCGGCGCCCACGGAGGAGGTCTCGGCGGCGCGGATCCGCCACAGGGTGGCCCTGACGTACTCGCGGCCGCCCGACGACACGCTCGCCGACAGGCACTGCACGCGCTTGCCGTCGCGTACGACGTCGGTGCTCACCTCGAGCTCGGCCACCGGCACCGGAGCGAACACGTCGGCGGCCAGCCTGGACGGCTCGAGCCCCGGGCGCGGCGCGGTCTGCGCCAGCTCGTGCGCGATCAGCGCGGCGACGGGGCCCATGTGCTGCGTACGCGGATCCCACGGGCCCTGGGTGTGCTCGGAGGCCAGGTAACGGCCGCGGGCGAGCCGCCGGTAGAACGCCATGGAAGAAGACTCTAAAACTCGTCCGGGATGTCCGCGATGTCGTCGAGCGCCGCCGCCAGCTCGTCGGGATGGCCGCCGATCCGCTCGACGATCTCGATCAGGACATGGAGCACGTCGTGGCGGTCGTGGCCGAGATCGAGCAGCCGCTGCGCCGCCTCCCAGAGCTGCGGCGGGTCGCCGTCCCACAGCCGGCTCGCGATCTCCTCGTGCCAGGCCAGGTGCTCCTGGTCCATGCCCGCGTCGTGGTCGATCTCGAGTAACGTACGGCGGTCCGCGGGGTCGGCCGGGTCGAGCCGGTCGAGGTCGATGCCGTTGTGCGTGCCCTGCAGGTAGGGGAAGGCGAAGGCCCGCCTGGCCAGCGCCGACAGGTCGCCGTCCGGCAGCAGCCGCTCGAGCAGCGCCCGGTCGAGCCCGAACGTCGTCGGGTCGCGGTAGGCCTCGGGGAACTTCCCTATCGCCTCCCACACCGCGTCGAGCGTGGCCTTGAGCCCCTGCTCGGGCAGGCCCGTGCGGCGCGCGGCGAAGCGCACCCACGCCGCCAGCACGTGCGGCATCGCCTCCTGCTCCGCCTCGCTCAGCATCACCTTGCGCGGCAGCCAGTCGAGCAGGAACGTCTCGCACTTGATCGGGCTCACCCGCAGCGGCCGGTTGAAGTCCTGCTCGCAGCCGTAGTCGATGATGTGGTCGGCGCAGCGCAAGGCCGCCGACGGGTCGGACAGGTGCTCGGCGTCGTCGGAGGCCAGGAACTCCGCCGCCAGCATGGCCCGCCGCTCCCTGCTGTAGGGGGCCTCGCTGTGCAGCGGCGCGGGCCGCTTGCGCCCGGGGGGCAGCGCCTTCAGCCTCGCCCTGGCGAAGGCGTGGTAGGCGCTGTAGCTGTCGCTGACCGGCGGCGGCGTCTTCGGCTCCCTGGTGGCCTTCATCGCCGACTCCAGCAGCGCCCTGGCCTGGTCGGGCTCGATCTCCTCGAAGATCAGCAGCGGGTTGTCCTCCGCCTCGGCCCTGGCCTGCTCCAGCAGCTTGTCGACCTGCGAGGAGACCCAGGCGTCGCGGGCCATGCCGTTCATGTTGTAGTCGACCACCAGGACCAGCGCGTGGCGGTCGATCGGCTGGTCGCTGTCGTTCCACCGGTAGGCGAAAGTGCAGATCACGGTGTCCTGGTCGCCGTAGGCGTCGCGCGAGACGTAGCAGCCGGCCGGCTTGACCGCGCCCACCCGGTCGGCCCAGCCGGGACGGGCCACGCCCGACTCCATCATCGCCAGCGCCGCGCCCTCGGCCTTGGCGCCCTGGCGCGCGGTGCCCAGGTAGGCCAGGCAGATCAGCAGGGTCAGCGAGGCCGGAGTGCCGGCCTTGGCGGCGTAGTCGACCAGCCCCTCCCCGAGCACCTGCTCGACGTCACCGCCCCTGACGCGCCTGCCCCACCAGGCGCCGATCATGTCGGAGACCATCAGCTCCGCGTCGAGGGGAGTGCGTACGGCCAGCAACTCACGAGCCGCCTGCAGCATCTCCTTGAACACGTCATCTGGAGGAGTGCTCTCCCCGGGAACTCGTCGGTGTCGGCGCACACCCTCACTCTCTCGTATTCCGGGCGCGGACAGTGCGGAGAACACGGCCCGGTGACCTCGATGTTATCGGCGATGGCGAGCGCGCCGGCACACGCCGATCAGGACACTTCGCGCCACGCCTGCCTCGTCCCGCGCGCCTCGCCGCTCCCTCAGCGGTGGCCGCGCGGCGGCGGCGCGGAGTTGACGATCGCGAGCAGGTGCTCGCGCGCGATGCGTTCTACGATCTCGGGTGTCGCCGAGATGCCCAGATGCTGCGCGCACGCGCACACGTCGGCCACGCATCGGTCGATCGTGTCCACGGGCACGGTCAGGAACTCTTCGGCCAGCCTGTGACTGACCGGCTCCCGCAGGAACCGTGTGGCCAGAGCGAGCATAGGAGTGAGATTCCTCTGGAACCCTAGGGGCAAACCCCCAGGAATGTCTGCAGGGCGACTTGCGCTCCCATTTCACCTTTTCTCGGGCGCGTGTCAAGGCTCCCTAGAGCCTGTGTTCACTTCACCCGGCGGGCTTTCATGCGAAGCTGTCTCCATGCGCATCCAGCTCGCCCAGCGGAGTGAGGCCGACGAGCTCCTCGGCCGCAGCCCGCTCGCCCTGCTCGTCGGCATGCTGCTCGACCAGCAGATCCCCATGGAGTGGGCGTTCACGGGGCCGTACACGATCTCCGAGCGGCTCGGGCACGACCTGACCGCCGAGGAGATCGCCTCCTACGACCCCGAGGCGTTCGCCGCCCTGCTCGCGGAGAAGCCGGCCGTGCATCGCTACCCCAAATCCATGGCGGCCCGCATCCAGGCGCTGGCTGCCTATATCGTCGAGCACTACGACGGAAGGCCGGAGAAGATCTGGGCCGACGCCGCCGACGGTCAAGAGTTGGTGAAACGACTCATGGCCCTGCCGGGATACGGCAAGCAGAAGGCCCAGATCTTTTCGGCATTGCTGGGCAAGCAGTTGGGGATCCAGCCACCAGGCTGGCGGGAAGCAGCCGGACTCTACGGCGAGGAGGGGTCGTACCGGTCGGTGGCCGACGTGGTCGACGCCGACAGCCTGGCCCGCGTGCGGGCGGCCAAACAGGAGGCCAAGCGCGCGGCCAAGGGCCAGTAGGGCCAAGAGGCCGTGGCGGGGATCCGCCCCGGCGATCTGGCGCTGTAACCTGATCTTGCTGCGCAATGTGGAGCGACTTTGACAGGATGCGTAGACCCTAGAGGCGACAGGGCCGCGGCGGGGGCTTCCGTCCGTACATGCCCATCGTCGATGATGTACTGCAGGATCCGGTCGCCCGGAGCTGCGCTACGCCGATACACAGTTATGGAGATGTGCCGCGTGGGAGACCCTGGCACGCGACGGAGGTGCGGACCATGAGCGCCGAGACCTCCGTTCCCCGTCCCCGGGAGTCGGATGTGGACATCTCAGACTCCGCCCTCTTCAAGGGCATGCTGTCGGAGGCCGAGTTCGCCTTCGCGTTCTTCGACGCCGAGGGCCGCATCCAGCGGGTCAACGACGTCTTCAGCGACGTCGTCAACGTGCCTGCGGACCGCATGCTCGGCCGGCAGCCGGTCGAGGTGCTGGCCGCCGACCTCAGCCAGATCATCACGCACGCCGTGCAGGCGGTCATCGAGGGTGACGCGCCGGTCACCGAGGGTCGCGTCCGCGTGCGCACCGCCGAGGGCGACACGCGGCACTGGTCGCTGTCGTTCTCGCCGGTTCACGACGACACGGGCGAGCTGCGCGCGATCGCCCTGATCGGCCTCGACGTGACCGAGAGCCGCCAGACCGAGGAGGCGCTGCGCCGCAGCGAGGAGCGCTACCGCTCGCTCGTCGAGGCGCAGTCCCAGCTCGTCTGGATCACCTCGCCCACCGGCGCCGTGGTCGAGGACGCGCCGCAGTGGCGCGCCATCACCGGCCAGGGCCTGGAGGAATACCTCGCCAACGGCTGGCTCGACGTCGTCCACCCCGAGGAGCGGCAGCAGACCGAGGAGGCCTGGCGCGAGGCGCTGCGCGGCCGCACGATGTTCGAGTGGAACTACCGGGTGCGCACCCGGGCCAGCGGCTACCGCCACTTCGAGGTGCGGGCCGTGCCGATCATCCGCCATGGCAGGGTGGTGGAATGGGTCGGCGCCAACACCGACGTCACGCCGCAGCGCGAGGCCGAGGAGATGCGCGGCAGGCTGACCGACCAGCTCGGCGCCGCCGCCCTGCGCACCGCCCGGCTGCAGGGCGCCACGGCCATGCTGGCCGAGGCGCTGACCGTCGAGCAGGTCGTCCAGGTCATCATCGACGTCGGCCGCACCGCCCTGGCCGCCGACCGCTCCGCCGTCGCGCTGCTCGACACCGACCGCGCCGCGCTCAAGCTGATCAACGGCGAGGGCATCATGGAGGCGTCGGGCGTCACCGGTGACGAGATCCCGCTGTCGCACTCCAACGTGATGACCATGGCGGTCAACAGCCGCCGCCCGGTCTTCGCCGAGTCCCCCGAGTCGCTGAAGGCCCAGCTCCTTGAAGCGGGCGGCGACGAGGAGATGCTGGAGCAGTTCCTCGCCCAGGGCGACGAGCAGGCGTGGGTCGGCCTGCCGCTGCTGGCCGCGGGCCGGGCGCTCGGCGCGCTGCGCTTCTCCTTCACCCGCCCGCAGAAGATCTCCCAGGAGGACGGCGTCTTCCTGGAGGCGCTGGCCGGCCAGTGCGCGCTGGCGGTCGAGCGGGCCACGCTGTTCGAGCGCGAGCACCGCACCGCCGAGACGCTGCAGCGCAGCCTGCTGCCCGACCGCCTGCCGGTGGTCAAGGGCCTGGTGCTGGCCCAGCGCTTCCGCTCCGGCAGCCGCCACGTCCAGGTCGGCGGCGACTGGTACGACGCGTTCGTGCTGCAGGACGGGCGTGTCGCGGCGGTCGTCGGCGACGTCATGGGCAAGGGCGTCAAGGCGGCGGCCGGCATGGGCCGCATCCGCAACGCCATGCGGGCGCTGGCGCTGACCAACCCGCCGCCCGCGGCCGTGCTCACCGGTCTCGACCGCGTCTTCGAGGCCACGGAGGAGGAAGAGCAGGTCACCACGCTCGCCTACATGGTGGTCGAGCCGGTCACCGGCGAGGGCACGCTCGCCATGGCCGGTCATCCGCCACCCGTCCTGGTATCGCCGCAGGGCACGGCGATTCTCTGCGACGCCGAGCCCGGCACTCCGCTAGGCTGGCCGACCAGCCGTCGGCAGTTCAGGTTCGTGGTGCCGCCCGGCCACACCGCCGTGCTCTACTCCGACGGTCTCGTCGAGAACAGGAAGCGGGGGCTGGATGCGGGACTCGCAGAGCTTTGCAGTGTTGTGACCGAAGCGCCGCCGGAGGTGGTGAGCAGTCCTCACATGCTGCTGGACTTCCTGGTTGACCGGATGTTGTCTGGATATGAACAGGATGATGACGTTACCGCGCTCGCAATTCACGTCCCACCGGCCACGAAGAGTGACTGAATGAAACAGTCATAACGGTTGCTTTCGGGTATCAGTGCCCCGCTTACGTACGCACTACTGTCTTGGTCGGCCTAGGGTGGAGGTCAACCGCCGGGAGGTGGCCGTATGGATCGCGGGGTCGTGCCACAATGCTGTGCAGGTCCGTCGCGGTCCGCACGGCCTCACCGATCTCCGAGAGAGGCAACAGCCCCCCAGCGGGCATCTGGGTCCATAGTCGCCACGCGTTCGTTCGAGAGGTGTTCGTGTCGCCTGCAAGTTCGACTCGCTCGAAGCCACAAGAGCTGAACGAGCCCGTCATTCAGCGACTGCTCGAGCGTGGGCGCTCGCAGGGTTTCCTCGAGTCTGAGGATGTCCGTCAGGCCTTCGAGGAGGCGGACATCCCCATGTCGCACGCCGCCGCGTTCTTGCGGAACCTCAGCAAAGAGGGCGTGACCGTGGTGGTGACCGCCGCGGATTCGGCTGCGCCGAAGAAGTCTCGTCCAGCAAAGCGCCGCACCGCCGCCCCCGTCAAGACCAAGACGGCGGCGGCCGCAAAAGAGCAGCAGCCCGAGACCGTGACCGCGGTCGTGGGCACCGCTGAAGCCGAGCCGGCCGCCAAGAAGGCGGCCCCTGCCAAGAAGGCCGCTCCGGCGGCGAAGAAGGCCGCGGCATCCGCCGCCGCCAAGAAGGCCGAGCCGAAGAAGAACGCTGGGCCTGCCGAGAGCAAGACCAAGGCGACCAAGGCGCCCAAGACGGCCGACGTCCCGCGCGCCGACGCCGATGACGACGAGGACCTTGAGCTCGACGGCGACGTAGTGCTCGACGACCTCGAGGACATCGACGTCGACGACGAGATCGTGACCGACGACGACGCCGAGGCCGACGCTGACGACGACGCCGACGACGACGACGCGCCCAAGGCCGCCGGGTCCGCCGACGAGAAGAACGAGGACGAGGTCCTCATCCTCTCCGACGACGACGATGACGCGCCGGTCGCCCAGGTCGCCGCCGCCGGCGCCACCGCCGACCCGGTCAAGGACTACCTCAAGCAGATCGGCAAGGTCCCCCTGCTCAACGCCGAGCAGGAGGTCGAGCTGGCCAAGCGCATCAAGGCCGGCCTGTTCGCCGAGGAGCAGCTGGGCAGTCCCGAGGCCGAAAACCTGCCGGTCGACGTCAAGGCCGAGCTGGAGTGGATCGCCGAAGACGGCCGCCGCGCCAAGAACCACCTGCTGGAGGCCAACCTCCGGCTCGTGGTCTCGCTGGCCAAGCGCTACACCGGGCGCGGCATGCTGTTCCTCGACCTGATCCAGGAAGGCAACCTGGGCCTCATCCGGGCGGTCGAGAAGTTCGACTACACCAAGGGCTACAAGTTCTCCACGTACGCCACGTGGTGGATCCGGCAGGCGATCACGCGTGCCATGGCCGACCAGGCGCGGACCATCCGCATCCCGGTCCACATGGTCGAAGTGATCAACAAGCTGGCCCGCGTCCAGCGGCAGATGCTGCAGGACCTCGGCCGTGAGCCCACGCCGGAAGAGCTGGCCAAGGAGCTGGACATGACGCCCGAGAAGGTCGTCGAGGTCCAGAAGTACGGCCGCGAGCCCATCTCCCTCCACACCCCGCTGGGCGAGGAGGGCGACAGCGAGTTCGGTGACCTCATCGAGGACTCCGAGGCCATCGTCCCGGCCGACGCCGTCAGCTTCACGCTGCTGCAGGAGCAGCTGCACTCGGTTCTCGACACGTTGTCGGAGCGCGAGGCGGGTGTCGTGTCGATGCGGTTCGGCCTCACCGACGGCCAGCCCAAGACGCTGGACGAGATCGGCAAGGTTTACGGGGTCACCCGTGAGCGCATCCGCCAGATCGAGTCCAAGACCATGTCGAAGCTGCGTCACCCGTCCAGGTCGCAGGTCCTCCGCGACTACCTGGACTGATCCTTCCCCTCGGGGCCCCGCGCGGGCGGCCCCGCCTGGGTGTGCCAGACGCCCCGCCGGAATGTGGTTCCGGCGGGGCGTTTCGGCGTTCCGCTGCGCCGCTTGGCGGGCCTACTTCCGCGGCGCTGCCGCTGCCCCCCTGATTCACGCAGTGCTGCTTCTGCGGCGCTGCTTCTGCGGCGCTGCGTTCGTGGTCCCGCTTCCGTGGGTCCTCTCCCGTGGCCCTGCGTCTGCGGCACTCGGGCCTTTCCACGCTGTGCCGGGACACGCCGTCCGGGCGCGTTGTGCCGGGACACGCCGTCCGGGGGCGCTGTGCCGGGTCGTGCTGTCCGGGCGCGTCGCCCGGGGTCCTTCGTCGGTCGGAGGGGTTGGTCGCGTTCAGGCCGACAGGTGCACGTCCAGGACCCAAGGGCGGGTGGCGCGGGCCGGAGCGGTGAGGCGGGTGATGTAGCCGAGGGAGTCGAGGAGTTTCGCCAGCTCGTCGGGGGTGGACGGCTGGGTGGGCTGGTGGAGGAGGGCGCGGGCGATCTCGCCCCGGGTGGCCTTGGCCATGTGGCTGACGACCTTGCCGTCCCTGAACACACGTACCGTCACCGAGCGCGACCCCGGCTGCCAGGCCCCCGCGTACGTGGCCGAACGCAGGTCCACCACCAGCCCCGGCAGCCGGTCGAGCTCCTTGGAGATCCCCGGACGCCAGAAGGCGGCAAGACCGCCGAGCGGCGGCAGGCTGACGCCCATGGACAGGCGGTAGGGCGGGATGCGGTCAGTGATTTTCACCACACCCCACAGGCCGGAGAAGATCAGCAGGCTCTCCTCTGCCCGCGCTCGCGCCTCGCCGTCCAGAGTCGCCAGGCCGAGGTTGTCGTACAGGACGCCGGTGTAGAGGGCGCCGGCGGGCAGGGTGGGCGCGGTCGCCAGCGCGAGGTTCTTGTCCAGCTCGCCCGCGAGGCCCGGCGTCAGGCCCAGCACCTCAAGGGCGTCGCGGCGCTTGGAGGCGCGTACGAGCGCGTTCATCACCCGCTTGCGTGACTTGCCGAGTGAGGGGAAGGACAGCTCGCCCACGGGCGGGCCGTCGCCCTCCGACGCCTTGCCTTCGGACGGCGGCAACAGGATCAGCACGGTCACCTAGCCTATGGCCCTTACCGGGGCACCTTTCCGGAGGGGCTCCCGGCTCCGCAAGGGCTTCCGGCGCGCGGGTGAAAGGTCCGTCGCTAGGCTGCGCGGGTGAATTTCGACCTGCTCGTTCATGAGGCTTGGCCCGCTTATGAGGTGCGGGCGTACGAGGGCTGGCTGCTGCGACACTCCGGCGGGGTGACCAAGAGGGCGAATTCCGTGCTGGCGCTGGAGCGGCCGGCCGATCTGGACCGGGCGATCCGGGCGGCCGAGGACTTCTACCGCGAGCGCGGGCAGCGGTGCGTGTTCTCGGTGGGTCCTGGGACCATGCAGGGGCTGGACGACGAGCTCGAACACCGGGGGTACGAGGTGGTCGATCCCACGCTCATCATGTCGGGGACGCCCAAGGGCGAGCCCGCCCCCGAGGTCAGGATCCAGGAGCGGCCCTGGCCGGGCTGGCTGGAGACCTGGTGGGCCGTGGACGGCCGGTACGCCGACGGGATCGCGGCGGCCGAGCGGATCTGCACCGGCGTGCCGGCCTGGTACGCCGCGTACGAGGAGGACGGCCGGGCGGTGGCCGTGGGCCGGGCGGTCCCGCAGGGCGTCACGCTCGGCATCTACTGCATGGCGACGCTGCCCGAGGCCCGGCGCAGGGGACTGGCGAGGACGGTGCTGCGAGCGCTGGTGGCGCACGCGGGCGGCGGACCGGCGTACCTGGTGGTGACGTCGCGGAACGCGGGCGCGCAGGCCCTCTACCGCGGCGAGGGCTTCACCGCCGTGGGCCGCTACCACTACCGCGCGGCCCCTCTCTGACCCGCACCCCCTACCCCGGTATCACCGCGATCAGGTTCCCCGGTATGACGACACGGCGGCCACCTCCCCTCTAGCCTTCGCCCCCCAGGGATCGGCAGGCGGGAGCGAGGGGGAGACAGGCATGCGGCCGTACGAGACGGCGCCGTCCACCGCGAAGGCGACCACGGGCGCCGATCCCGGCCTGCCGCACGAGGGGACCGGCCTCGTCGGCTCCCGCCGCCGGGCGCTGCGCCGCACGCGCGCCGCCGCGGACCGGGGAGAGGCCGGTCCCGGCCCGAGTCCGTCCGAATCCGGGTCTTAGGCTGTGTCCATGACCTCGAAGGTCGTCGGTCCGCGCGCGGTGGTCGCGGGCTCGTCGCGCCGGTGGGTACGGCTGATGCCCGCGGTCACCGCGCTCGCGCTGTGCGTCTGCCTGCTGCCGGCCACCGGCATCCTGCTCACCAAGTTCTACGGCCTGATCGCCGGCGTCGGCGCCGTGCTGACCATCACGCAGGTGGCGCCGCTGCTCCTCGCCGTCGTACGGCCGCTGCCCGCCTGGGGCATGATGTTCACCGCCGACGTGGCCGGGGCGCTCGTCCTGCGCGCCGCGGACTTCCCTGAGCAGCTGATGTGGCCGTTCCCGTCCACGGTGATCCTCGCCCACACCGCGGTCTGCCTCGCCCTGGGCCTGAGCGAGCGGGGCCGGACGCTGCTGCTGGTGTGGACGGCCACGGCGGTCGCGAACGTGATGCTGCTGTTCTTCACACCGCACGGCGTCGAGGCCAGGAACCTGCTGTTCACCGTGCTCGGCGGGGCCGCCCTGCTGATCGGCGGCGTGCTGCGGGAACGCGCCGAGGTGCGGCGCAAACTGGTCGAGCAGGAGACGATCAGCGAGGCCGAGCGCGCCCGGCGGACGCTGCTGGAGGAGCGGGCCAGGATCGCCCGTGAGCTGCACGACGTGGTGGCGCACCACATGTCCGTCATCACCGTCCAGGCCGACACCGCCGAATACCGCCTCGACCGGTTGCCGCCGGAGGTGCGGGAGGAGTTCACGAACATCGCCGCGACCGCGCGCAACTCGCTCGGCGAGATGCGGCGCCTCCTCGGCGTCCTGCGCAGCAGCGAGGAGACGTACGAGGAGCTCGCGCCCCAGCCGGGCCTGGCGCAGATCGGGCAGCTCGTGGACGCGACCGCGCGGGCGGGCGTGCCGGTGGACTTCGTTCCCTGCGACGTGGAGGTGCCCGCCGCCGTCGGCCTGTCGGCGTACCGGATCGTCCAGGAGGCCCTCGCGAACGTCGTGCGGCACGCACCGGGAGCGCGCACGCAGGTCTCCTTGTCGGTGCCGGAGCCGGGCGACGGCGGCGACGGCGCCGGGCGGCTGAACGTCCTCGTCGTCAACGGGCCGCCTCCCCAGCAGCCCGCCGCGCCGTTAGAGTCGAGCAGCACCGGGCACGGGCTGGTCGGTATGCGCGAGCGGGTACGGCTGGTCGGCGGCACTCTCGAGCTCGGACCGCTGCCGGACGGCGGCTTCCGGGTGGCCGCTCGGCTGCCCTTGAGCGAAGAGGACTCCACGTGACGACACGCGTCATCATCGTCGACGACCAGGCCATGGTGCGCGCCGGTTTCGCGGCACTGCTGGCCGCGCAGGGCGACATCGACGTGGTGGGCGAGGCGTCCGACGGCGCGCAGGGCGTGGAGCTGAGCCGCCGCACCCGCCCCGACGTCGTGCTGATGGACGTGCGGATGCCCGTGATGGACGGCCTGGAGGCCACCCGCCGGCTGCTCTCGCCCCCGGCGGGGGTGACCCATCGGCCCCGCGTGCTCATGCTGACCACGTTCGACGTCGACGACTACGTCTACGAGGCGCTGCGGGCCGGTGCCAGCGGCTTCCTGCTGAAGGACGCGCAGCCGGGCGACCTCGTCGCGGCGGTCCGCATCGTCGCCAGGGGAGACGCGCTGCTCGCCCCGTCCGTGACGCGCCGGCTCATCGCGGAGTTCGCCAGGCAGCGTCCCCTGACCCGCGGCAAGTCCGCGCAGCGGCTGAAAGAGCTGACAGAACGCGAGACCGAGGTGCTGACCCTCGTGGCGCGCGGCCAGTCGAACCAGGAGATCGCCCAGACCCTGATCCTGGCGGAGCAGACCGTCAAGACCCACGTCAGCCGCATCCTCACCAAGCTCGACCTGCGCGACCGCGCCCAGGCCGTGATCTTCGCCTACGAATCCGGGCTGGTGACCCCGGGCGAGTAGCACGCCCGCACGCCACCCCCTACTGCGGTATCCCTGCTTTTGGCTCCCCGGTATGACGCGGCGGACACGGCCGCCGCCGCAGACTCCTACTCAACCTTTTGAGCCCATCCCCCACGTGAACGGGGTTCTTCCAGGTCTCGGCTCGAAGGTGAACGCCTGTCGCACACCGGGCCGACATCCGGCCTACGCGACCTGACGCCATCACCCAGGAGGTTCCGCAGTGCCACCACAGGACGACACGACCGCACCCGCCGCTACCGAGACGAAAATCGTACGGGCGGGTGACTTCGAGGTCGGGGTCATCGAGAGCGGGTCCGGCGTGCCGCTCGTGCTCGTGCACGGCGGAGAGAGCGACCGCACCCAGTTCACGGCGCTGCGGTCCCACTTCGGCCCGGGCATCCGGGCCATCTCGTACGACCAGCGCGACTCGGGCGTCACCGTCAACCCGCCGCATCCGTACACGATGGCCGACCTCGCCGACGACGTCGTGGCCCTGCTGGACGCACTGGACCTGCCTCAGGCGCACCTGCTGGGCACGTCGTTCGGCGGCGCCGTCGCGCAGCACGCCGCCCTGCGGCACCCCGAGCGGATCGCCTCCCTCATCCTGGTCGCCACCGCACCCAGCTGGGCCATGCAGAGCGGGGTGGCCGACGAGCTGCTGTCCATGAGTTACGAGGAGCGGCAGCGCAAGGCGCTCGACCTCTTCTTCACCCCCCAAGGCCAGGCCGCGCAGGGCGACCGGGTGAAGGTGCTCGTCAAGCGCAGCCCCGAGCAGAACGCCCGCCGCGAGCAGGTCATCCAGCAGCACGAGGTCCGTGACCGGCTGCCGGAGATCACCGTGCCGACCCTCATCGTGCACGGCTCGGAGGACCGGCTGGCCCCGTTCGCCGACGCGCAGCTGATGGAGAAGGAGATCCCGAACGCCCGGATGCGGGTCATCGAGGGCGGACGGCACGCGATCGCGACGGAGTTCCCCGACACGATCGCGCGGTGGGTGCGCGAGTTCATAGGGGTGGACGCGTGAGCGCCGCCGCCGCACCCCGGCACGTTCAGAAACGCAAGGAGATGCAGCATGAGTGACGCGGCCCGCGAGGTTGCGGATCAGATGGCCAAGGCGGCCGGGGAGTGGATCGACTCCCTGGACGCCGAGCAGCGCAAGCTGGGTGTCGGACCGGTTCCGGGCGCGGGGGAGGCGTCCGAGGCCGAACGCACCAGCTGGTACTACACGCCCACCGACCACGGCGGGCTGACGTTCTCCCAGCAGCGGCCGGCCCAGTACCGCATGGCGATGCGGCTGCTCGCGAGCGGGCTGTCGGAGGCCGGGTACAACACGGTCGCCACCGTCATCGGCCTGGAGAACGTGCTCGACCGCGTCGAGGACTTCTCGGTGTACTGGGGCCGCGAGCGCTCCCGCGACCCCGGCATGTACTACCTGCGCGTCTTCGGCGAGCCCGGCGGGACCGAGCCGTGGGGCTGGCGCTTCGGCGGCCACCACATCTCGGTCAACTTCCTCGTGATCGACGGGCGGGTCGCCGCCAGTACGCCCCTGTTCATGGGCGCGGACCCGGCCGCCTCGCCCCTGCTCGGCGGTGCGCTGCTGCGCCCGCTGGGAGCGCCCGAGGACCTGGCCGGCGAACTGGTCCGCTCCCTGGGGCCCGATGCGGCCAGGCAGGCCATCCTGCTGCCGCGGCCGCCGTACGACGTCGTGGCGGGCAACAGCCCCCGGGTCGACGACCGCCTGATCAAGCGCCGCGAGCTGTGGCGTCCCGAGCAGAACGTGCCGGACCGCCCCGACCAGCCGCACACCCTCCTGGACGACGAGGAGCGGCGCGCGGTGTCGCTCACGCCGCCGCTCAAGGGCGTGCCCGCATCCGAGCTCGACGCCGGGCAGCGTGAGCTGCTGCGCGCCCTGCTCGGCACCTACCTCGGCCGGGTGCAGGACGGCATCTCCCCGCTGTCGCGCTACGACGACCCGGCGCAGCTCGACGCCGTGCACTTCGCCTGGGCCGGCTCGACCGAGCCCGGCGCGCCGCACTACTACCGCCTCCACGGCCCGCGGCTGCTCATCGAGTGGACCAAGGTCCACCGGGGCGCCAACCACTCCCACGCCGTCTGGCGGGACCCGGAGACCGACTTCGGCGGCGACGTGCTGGCCGAACATCACGCCGCACACCACGCGTCCTGATTCACGGCGTCCCGAGCGCCCCCGCACCCCCGGTCCGGCACGTGACCCCGTCTCGCGTGTCCACCCCCCTCACGGCCCGAGCCCCCACGCGTACGCACGCCACGGGGCCGAGCCGGCGTGTACCCAAGCCACCCGTGCCCCCCGGAACGGAAGGTCACCATGGCCGGTCAGCACCACGCACCGACCGACGCACCGCCTCACCAGACCCGCCCCACGCTGCGCGGACTCTTCGGCATGTCCGCATCCACCCACTGGCTGGCCTCCGCGACAGCCCAGTCCGTGCTGGAACGCGGCGGCAACGCCTTCGACGCCGCCACGGCGGGCGCGTTCGTCCTCCACGTCGCCGAGCCCCACCTCAACGGGCCCGGCGGCGACCTCGTCGCCGTGCTGGCCACCGCCGACGACCCGGCCCCGCGCGTGCTGGCAGGTCAGGGCCACGCCCCGCGCGCCGCCACCATCGAGCACTTCCACGCCGAGGGGCTCGACCACGTCCCGGGAGCGGGCGCCCTGGCCGCCGCCGTCCCCGGCGCCGTCGACTCCTGGCTCTGGCTGCTGGCCGAGCTGGGCACCTGGGAGCTCGACGAGGTCCTCGCCTACGCCATCGAGTACGCCGAGCACGGCGTGCCCGTCGTGCCCCAGCTCGCCCGCGTCCTGGCCACGGTCGAGGACCTCTTCCGCGAGCACTGGCCGACCTCGTACGAGCTGTGGATGCCCGGCGGCCGCGTCCCGCACCCGTACAGCATGCTCACCAACCCCGTCTACGCCCGCACCCTGCGCAGGCTGATCGCCGAGGGCACCGGCATGACGCGCAGGGCGCGGATCGAGTCCGCGCGCCGCGCCTGGCGCTCCGGGTTCGTGGCGACCGCCGTGGAGGAGGCCGCCGCCGTGCCGCACCGGCACTCCTCGGGCACCGACCACGCCGGAGTCATCACCGCCGCCGACTTCGCCGACTTCGAGCCCTGGCTCGAACCCGCCGTCACCGCCAGGTTCCGCGGGATCACGGTGGCCAAGGCGGGCCTGTGGTCCCAGGGGCCCATGCTGCTGCAGGCCCTCACCATGCTCGACCACTTCGACGACGCGCGGATCGACCCGTCGACCGCCGAGGGCGTCCACACCATCACCGAGGCGCTGAAGCTGGCCATGGCCGACCGGGAGGCGTACTACGGGGACCTGGACCCGGCGGACGCCAAGAAGGTGCTGGGCCGGCTGCTGTCCCCGAGTACGCCAAGGAACGCGCCGGTCTGATCGGCCCGGTCGCCGCCACCGAGTTCCGGCCCGGCGACATCGGCGTCAGGCGGCCGTACGTACCGCCTCTGGAGACGCGCCGGCCCGAGGTGCAGGCCGACGGCGTGGGCGAGCCCACCGTGCAGCAGACCGGGCAGACCAGGGGCGACACCTGCCACATCGACGTCGTGGACCGCTGGGGCAACATGATCTCCGCCACGCCGTCCGGCGGCTGGCTGCAGTCCTCCCCGGCCATACCCGAGCTCGGTTTCGCGCTCGGCACGCGGCTGCAGATGACGTGGCTCGACCCGGCCGCGCCCTCGTGCCTCGTGCCCGGCCGCCGTCCGCGGACGACGCTGACGCCCACCCTGCTGCTGCGCGACGGCGCCCCCGCGGCCGCGCTCGGCACACCCGGCGGCGACCAGCAGGACCAGTGGCAGCTCATCTACCTGGTGCGCACCCTCGCCCTGGGCTTCGACCCGCAGCAGGCGATCGACGCGCCCGCGTTCCACACCACCGCGGTGCCGAGCTCGTTCTGGCCGCGCACCTGGACGCCGGGCGGGCTGGTGATCGAGGGACGCGTGGACCTGGCGATCGTGGACGAGCTGCGCCGGCGGGGCCACGACGTCACCGTCTCAGGGCCGTGGAGCCAGGGCAGGCTCTCGGTCGTCACCCGCGACCCGGACAGCGGCGTCCTGGGGGCGGCGGCGAACCCGCGCGGCGCACAAGGCTACGCGGTGGGTCGATGAGCAGCGTGGCGACGATGGCGCGACGGGTCTCGCTTCCCGGCCTGATGCTCGCGCTCACCTTCGCGACGGGCGTCGTGGACGCCGTCGGATACCTGCGGCTCGACCAGGTGTTCGCGGGCAACATGACCGGCAACGTGGTCATCCTCGGCATGGCCGCCACGGGCACCACGGACCTGCCGGTGCTCGGCCCCGCCGTGGCGCTCGTGCTCTTCCTCGCCGGCGCCGCGCTGGGCGGGCGGGTGCTGCGCACCGCGGAATCCGGCTGGGACGTCCGGTGCACGGGCCTGCTGACCGGCGTCGCGCTGATCCTGGGCCTGGCGGCGCTCGTCCTGGTCGTCGCAGGGGCGGACGCCATCCCGGGCCTGCGCCCCGCGATCGCCGCCTCGCTCGCCCTGGCCATGGGGATGCAGGCGGCCACGGCCCGCCACCTGGCGGTCAAGGACGTCACCACCGTCGTGGTCACCTCCACACTCACCGGGCTCGCCGCCGACTCCCGGCTGGGCGCCGCCCGCTCCCAAGGCGCGTTGCGGCGGGCCGCCGCCGTCGCGTGGATCATCCTCGGCGCGGCGGCCGGCGCGGCGCTGTGCCAGGTGCACGAGGGCTTCGCGGTCGCGGTGGCGGCGCTCGTCGTCCTCGCCGTCAGCGCTCTCGGCCACCTCGCCGCCCGGTCCGATTCCCACCCGGTGCCGGCCACGACAGGACAAGCCACCCCTCCGGCGGACACCCCCGCGTCCGCGCGGCCGGTGGCGCGTACGGACAAGGGCGTCCCGCGTGCCACCGGCCCTCATCTCGCCCGGCACCAAGGGAAAGGACGCCCATGACCACACCCCCCACCGCCCCGCCGGTCCGCATGAGCAGGGCCGCCGTGGCGGCGCTCGCGCTGCTGGCCATCGCCATGGGCTCGCTGGAGTCCGTCGTGGCGCCGACGCTGCCGCTCCTGCAGCGCGAGCTGAACATGACCCCGACGGAAGGGGCGCTGCTCAACATCGTGCTCGCCGTCACCGGCGCGCTCGTCGCCCCGATCGCCGGCAAGTTCGGCGACCGCTACGGCGGCAAGCGGGTCCTGATGCTGCTGACGGCCATCGTCTCGGCAGGCGGCCTGACCTCCGCCGTCGCGCCCAACCTGCCGGTGCTCCTGGTCGGCCAGATCCTGCAAGGCGCGATGGTGGGCTCGCTGCCCCTGGCGGTCATCGTGGTGCGCAAGCACCTGCCGCAGGGCGAGGCCAAGGCCGCCATCGGGCTGATCAGCGGGATGCTGGTCGGCGGCTCGATGGTGGGGCTGCTGGTCGCGGGACCGGTGGCGGAGTCGCTCTCCCGGCACTGGATGTTCGCGCTGCCCACCATCGTGATCATCGCGGTCACCCTGCTGACGAAGAAGCTGCTGCCCGCCGACGCGCCGGGGGCATCCGACGGCTCGCGCCTCGACTGGCCCGGCCTGCTGCTGCTCAGCGGCGTGCTGTGCACCCTCATGCTCACGCTGATCCTGGCGGCCGACGCGGTCTCGCAGCCGCTGCCGTTCATCGTGATGCTCGTCGTGCTGGCCGCCTTCGTGACCGGGTGGATCGCCGTCGAACGCCGCGCCACCGCGCCCATGATCGACCTGCGGATGCTGGCCCGCCCCGTGGTCTGGAAGTCGTGCGTGGTGACGTTCGTGATCTGCCTCGGCACCGCCAACGGCGCCTACCTCGTGCCTCAGCTGCTCGACGTGTCAGGCGACGGATACGGCTTCGGGCTGTCCCCCAGCGCGATCGGCTTGATCCTCCTGCCCGGCGCCGTCGCCTCGACGCTGGCCGGGCCGCTCGGCGGGATCGGCGAGCGGCGCTTCGGCCCGCGCGCGATGACCTTCGTCTCGACCGTCATGATGGCCGTCGCCCTGCTCGGCCTGGCCGTCGCGCACGACGAGATCTGGCAGGTCACGCTCGGCAAGGCGATGATCGCGCTGGCCAACGGCCTGTGCGTCACGGCCATGATGACCAGCGTCGCCTCCTCCGTCGCCGAGAACGAGACCGGCATCGCCACCAGCATCATCCTGGTGACCCGCGTCACGGGCGGGGCCGTGGGCGGCATGCTCGGCGGCGCGCTCCTCACCGCTCAGATTCCCCCGGCTCACACGTGCCAGGCCGAGTCCGGCTTCGTCACCGGCTTCTTCATCGCAGGCATGACCGCGGCGCTGTGCCTGTTCGTCGTCCGCACCATGAACAAAGGAGTCAAGGCATGACACTCACCGATGCATCCGGCGGCGGCCGCGTCTCGCCCGCCCGCACCGTCCTGGTCTCCGGAGCGAGCATCGCGGGTCCCGCCGTGGCGTACTGGCTGAAGCGCTACGGCTACGAGGTCACCATCGTCGAGAAGGCGCCCGCGCCGCGGGGCGGCGGCTACGCCATCGACATCCGCGGCACCGCCCTGGGCGTCATCGAGCGCATGGGCCTGCTGCCCTGGCTGCAGGAGGTGCAGGTCCATGTCAACCGGAGCACCTTCGTGGAGAACGACGGCGACGTGGTGGCCACCCTGCGCCCGCAGGCCGTCACCGGCAGCGTCGCGGGCCGGGACCTGGAGATCCGGCGCGGCGACCTGACCGAGGCGCTGATCTCGACGGTCCGCGACGACGTGGAGTTCATCTTCAACGACTTCATCGTCGGCATGAGCGAGACCGGCCACGGGGTGGACGTCACCTTCAAGTCGGGGACCGCCCGCACCTTCGACCTGGTGATCGCCGCGGACGGCATGCACTCGCACACCCGCGAGCTGGTCTTCGGCCCCGAGCAGCCGTTCCACCGCTACATCGGCTACTGCTTCGCCATCTACACCATGGACAACATCCTCGATCTCAAGGACGAGATCGTGATGTGGAACGATCCCGGCCGGGCCGCCGCCTTCTACGCGGCGAAGAACGAGGTGAACGCCATGCTCACCTGGGCCCAGCCGGAGACGCCGTTCCACGCCTTCGGCGACCTGCAGGCTCAGCGCGACCTGATCAGCGAGGTCTACGCCGGCGCCGGCTGGGTGGTGCCGGACATGGTGGCCGCCCTGCAGAAGGCGGACGACGTCTTCTTCGACGCGGTCGCGCAGATCCGCATGCCCCGCTGGACCAGCGGCCGCCTCGCGCTGGTCGGCGACGCCGCGCACGCGCCGTCGTTCCTCACCGGGCAGGGCACCAGCACGGCCCTCGTCAGCGCGTACATGCTGGCGCTCTCGCTCGCGCGCGCGAACGGGGACCACGTGGCGGCCTTCGCCGCGTACGAGCGCGACACCCGCGGCTTCGTCACCGCGAACCAGGACCTGGTGGGCACGGGCCGCGCCACCCTCATGCCGACCACCGCCGAGGAGCTGAGGAAGCGCGACGACAGACTGCGCAGCCTCAGCGAGCTGCCGCCCACGCAGGGCAACCCGGTGCATTCCTCGCTCGTCCTTCCCGAGCCTTACACCGGCCGGTAGGCCACCCGCCTCCCGGGTGCCGGGCGCGGTCTGGGGCCGGGCCTCCGGCGGGCGCCGACGACACCGCTCGCCGCCGCCTTCGTCCCTCGGCCGCGCCCGCCACCCGGGCCTCCCAAGCCCCGTCCCGGGCCCTACCGGCGGCCTCCGGTCGCCCGGGACGGCTTCTCTCCTCGGCACGGACGCGGACGACACGGTCGCGGACCGGGCCGCACCGGCCCTGCTCCGGACGGTCATCGCGTGGTGGCGGAGAGCACCGGGTGGCGGACCGATGAAAGCACGACGGCGACTCCGAGCGGACCCGGAGTCGCCGTCGTGCGTTTCGCTCTATGTGGTTGTCTTACACGACCAGCGCCGTATCAGCGCTCGTCGTTGCGGGCGGTTGCAGGGGTTTCGCTGAGCCGGGCCGACTCGTCCACGATGTCGGCGCCCTTTTCGCGCAGCGCTGCGATGTGCTGACGCCCATGGTGAGCGCAGAACAGCAGCTCCCCACCCACAGGCAGGGTCGCGCGAATGTAGGCCTGGGCGCCGCAGCGGTCGCAGCGGTCGAGGGCCGTCAGCGGCTTAACGGGGGCGAGAGCTCCAGTCACGTATCGCCTTTCGTGTCACCCTCGCCGGAGCGAGGATCTGGCGTCAGTCACTTGGAACAACATCTAACCGGACGTGGACGTTCCCAACCGCCCCCTCGCTACGCCCAGAGCGGAATGTGTCCGAAAGTAATGACGATCAGCCCGTTGGTAACGGCAAACGAGCGGCCATGGCAAGCTTGTACGCGCGCGTGCGGTAAGAACGGTAGGCTACGCACACGTGTTCGATGACTAGGCCAGGGGAGCTGAAGTGACGCTAGTGGAGGCGGGTTACACGGCTCGTCACCTGTCGGTGCTCGAGGGTCTCGAGGCCGTCCGCAAGCGCCCGGGCATGTACATCGGGTCCACCGACAGCCGCGGGCTCATGCACTGCCTCTGGGAGATCGTGGACAACGGCGTCGACGAGGCGTTGGCCGGCTACTGCGACCGCATCGAGGTCGAGCTCTACGCCGACGGCTCGGTCGAGGTGCGCGACAACGGCCGCGGCATCCCCGTCGACATCGAGCCCAAGACCGGCCTGGCCGGCGTCGAGCTCGTCTACACCAAGCTCCACGCGGGCGGCAAGTTCGGCGGCGGCTCCTACGCCGCGTCCGGCGGCCTCCACGGCGTGGGCGCCTCCGTGGTCAACGCCCTGTCGGCGCGCCTCGACGTCGAGGTCGACCGCGACGGGCGGGTCCACGAGATCAGCTTCAGGCGCGGCGTCCCCGGCATCTTCGACGGCGAAGGCCCCAAGGCCAAGTTCAAGAAGAAGTCCGGCCTGCGCATCGGCGACACGATCCCTAAGAACGTCACCGGCACCCGCGTCCGCTTCTGGGCCGACAGGCAGATCTTCCTCCCCGACGCCGAGATCTCCCTCGACGAGATCCACGTGCGCCTGCGCCAGACCGCGTTCCTGGTCCCCGGTCTGACCCTGGCCGTCTACGACAGCAGGCACGAAGAGCGCACCGAAGAGGAGTTCCGCTTCGACGGCGGCATCGCCGAGTTCGTCGAGTTCCTGGCCCGCGACGAGCTGCTCTGTGACGTGCTGCGCCTGCAGGGCGTCGGCCACTTCCACGAGACCGTGCCCGTGCTCGACGAGCAGGGCCACATGACGCCCACCGAGGTCCAGCGCGAGCTGAGCGTCGACGTGGCGCTGCGCTGGGGCAAGGGCTACGAGTCCACCGTGCGCTCGTTCGTCAACGTCATCGCCACGCCCAAGGGCGGCACCCACCTGACGGGCTTCGAGCGCGGCCTCGTCCGTACGATCAACGAGGTCCTGCGCGAGACCCGCCTGCTCAAGAACGGCGACGACCCCGTCACCAAGGACGACATCTCCGAGGGCCTGACCGGCGTGGTCACGGTCAGAGTGCCCGAGCCGCAGTTCGAGGGGCAGACCAAGGAGGTGCTCGGCACCTCCGCCGCCAGCCGCATCGTCTCCCACGTCGTCTTGCGCGAGCTGAAAGAGCTGTTCACCAACCCGCCGCGCGGCTACAAGCAGCCGCTCAGGTCGGTGCTGGAGAAGATCGTCGCCGCCGCCAAGGCCCGCATCGCCGCCCGCGAGCACCGCGACAACCAGCGGCGCAAGAGCGCGCTGGAAAACTCCGCGCTGCCCGCCAAGCTGGTCGACTGCCGCAGCGACGACGTCGACCGCAGCGAGCTGTTCATCGTCGAGGGCGACTCCGCGCTGGGCACCGCCAAGCTGGCCCGCGACTCCGAGTTCCAGGCGCTGCTGCCGATCCGCGGCAAGATCCTCAACGTCCAGAAGGCGTCCGTGAGCGACATGCTCAAAAACGCCGAGTGCGCGGCCATCATCCAGGTCGTCGGGGCCGGTTCCGGGCGCACGTTCGACATCGACTCCGCCCGCTACGGCAAGGTCATCCTCATGGCCGACGCCGACGTCGACGGCGCCCACATCCGCTGCCTGCTGCTCACCCTCTTCCACCGCTACATGCGGCCGATGGTCGAGGCCGGGCGCGTCTTCGCCGCCGTGCCGCCGCTGCACCGCATCGAGCTGATCAACCCGGGGCGCGGCAAGGAGAAGTACATCTACACCTACTCCGACGCCGAGCTGCAGAAGGTGCTGCGGGACCTGGAGCGGCGCGGCAAGCGGTGGAAGGACCCGGTGCAGCGCTACAAGGGTCTGGGCGAGATGGACGCCGACCAGCTCGCCGAGACCACGATGGACCCGCGCCACCGCATCCTGCGCCGCGTCCGCATCGAGGACGCCGAGGCGGCCGAGCACATCTTCAACCTGCTGATGGGCAGCGAGGTCGCGCCGCGCCGCGAGTTCATCGTCAACAGCGCGGCCGAGGTCGACCGCGACCACATCGACGCCTGACCCCGCGCCATCGGGTCATCCGGTCTCATCGATCGGCCGGGCTGCCGCGGCGTGGCCCGGCCGGTCGCCCTGGCCTGACTCACGCGGGCCGCGGTCCGGGGAGGTCTGCTGGGCGGCGTTCGGCTCGGCCCGACGTCGCGATCGGCTCGGCCCGATGTCGCGATCGGCTCGGCCGGGGGCGCCTGATCCCGCGCCGGGTGGTTTCTCGGTGAGCAAGGCGGAGCGCGCAGCTCGCCCGCCGACCCGGCCGACGCGACCAGGCCGGTCGGATCGACTCACGAGGTCGAGTCGCTCGGCGCGACTCACGCGGCGGGGCTGGTCGGTTCGACTCGTGAGATCGGGCAGCTCGGCGCGACCCGCCGGCGGGGTCGGTCGGTTTGACTCGCGAGGTCGAGCTGCTCGGCGCGACACGCGCGGGCCGCGCTGCCCGGCCTGGAGCGGTCGGCGGGGGCGCCCAGCCTGAACCGGTCCGCTGGACGCCTGTTCGCCGGTCCGCCCGACGTGCCCGGTCGGCCTGACGTGCCCGGTCGGCCTGACGTGCCCGGTCGGCTCGACGTGCCCGGTCGGCTCGACGCGCCCGATCTGCCGGCCCGCGTCCGCGACGGCGGGGCGATTTATCGGGTCTCGGGCAGAGGTTGATCCGAAACGGCCTTCAGCGTGGCCCGAGAGGCTTCTGCGTAGGGCCGGGACGAAGCCAGAGACGGGAGGGGCCGACGGGCCTCAATGGGCTTGTGAGGCGTTTAAGGCGTGCCTTGGTCACCTTTGACCGCCTGCGGCTCTTGCCTTGCGCTGATGGCGTCTCAGGGCCGTACCGAAGCCCTTCAGCTCGGTCAGCCGGTGTACGGCGACAACCGGCCGGTGTGTACGTCGTAGATGGCGCCGGCCACCGGCATGTCCGAAGGCAGGAACGGTGTGCTCGCGATCCGGGTGAGGTCGTGGCGGAGCGCGGCGGCCTGGTCGGGGACGGTGTGGAACTCCAGGCTGCGGGTGTCCACCCCCTGGGCCAGGGTGAGCTCGTGTACGTCGGCGTCCGTCACCTTCGTCATGCCGCAGTCCGTGTGCGGCATCACGAGCACCCGCTCCACGCCGAGCAGGTAAACGGCCAGCACCAGAGTGCGCAGGACGTCATCGGTGACGCGAGCGCCGGCGTTGCGCAGGATCTTGGCGTCGCCGGGCTTGAGCCCGAGCAGGCCGAGCGGGTCGATACGGGAGTCCATGCAGGTGACCACGGCCAGCCCACGGGCCGCGCGGCCGGTCAGCTCAGAGGCGCCGAAGCTTTCGGCGAACGTGGCGTTGGCGGCGTAAAGGTCGTCGAACGCACTCATGCCTCAAATGATCCCGCACCTCATATAAGTGATGTTCGCGGGGGCCCGACTGGCCGTACTTGGCAAACGTCCCACGAAAGAGCCTCACTTTGAGTGATGATGTCGTAGCCGTACGTACGTCACCGAAGAAGGTTTGTCGTGAGTAGGTCAGAATCGCTCGCCGAGTACCTCCGTGCTCAAGCCCGGCGTCGCCTCGACCGCGTGGAGTCCAGGGATGAGGGGCGGAACGCCAGGTGCGCGCTCGCGCTCCTCGACGCCGCCGCCTACGCGGCCACCCTGCCTGACGACGACCCGCTCATACAGATGCTCGACCAGGCCGGTTGCTTCGGTCCGCTGGGGTGCGAGGAGTTCGATCCGGGGAGGCCGGCACCAAGCTGATCCGGCACTGGGAGGGCGGGGAGCCGCACGATCTGCTCCTTGCTCTGCCCGCCGCCATCGCCGCCGCCGCTTCCTAGCCGGGCCGCCGGGCTCGCCGGTTGCGCGCACGCCGGACCGCCTCGGCGGCCGCACCGGGGCGCATGCTGGACCGCCTCGGCGGCCGCACCGGGGCCCGGCGGCGCTGAGCATGCTGGACCGCCTCGGCGGCCGCACCGGGGGCCCGGCGGCGCTACGCATGCCGGCGTGGTGGACGCCGGTGCCGTGACGCACCGGCCGCGACGGCGCCCGGCCGAACCGCGCCGAACGGGTCTTGCGAGGCTGCCGAGGCGGTGCCGGACGAAGGGCTCAGGCAGGCTCGTTGCCCGGCTTCCACTTGATGCCGCAGCCGATCGACGGGTTCTGCTCCTGCGGCACCGGCTTGCCCTCCAGCACGGCGTCGATGGCGGCCCGCAGCGACGCGCCGGTCACCGGCTCCTTGTTCCCGGGCCGCGCGCCGTCGAACTCGCCCCGGTAGACGAGCCGCAGGTCGCCGTCGTACAGGAAGAAGTCAGGGGTGCAGGCGGCGCGGTACGCCTTGGCCACCTCCTGGGTCTCGTCCAGCAGGTACGGGAACGTGAACCCCGCACGCCGCGCCTGCTCGGCGAGGTGTGTGGGATCGTCATCCGGGTAATTCACACTGTCGTTGCTGCAGATGGCGACCATCGACAACCGCGCGCCGTAGTCCTTGGCCAGCGCGCCGATGCCGTCTTCGATGCGCCGCACGTACGGGCAGTGGTTCGACAGGAAGGCGACGAGCGTGGCGGGCGAGCCTTCGAGGTCCTTCAGCGAGACGCTGCCGCCGTCGATGGCGGTCAGGTCGAAGGCGGGCGCGGGAGTGCCGAGTGGAACCATGAACGAGTTAGCAGCCATGACGTCCATTGTCATCATGGAGAGGCGGGACAGTGATGGGCGGGATCGCCGCGTTCAGGACCACCGTGCTCGATTGCCCCGACCCTAGGGGGCTGGCGGAGTTCTACTCCCGGCTGCTGGGCTGGCCGATCACCTCGGCGGACGACGAATGGGTGGTGGTCACCGACGGCGGGTCGCCTTTCCGGCTGGCGTTCCAGCTCGCCCCCGACCACCGGCCGCCCGACTGGCCGGGCGGCTCGCGCCCGCAGCAGATGCACATCGACGTGACGGTCACCGACATGGACGAGGCCGAACGCCAGGTGCTCGCGCTCGGGGCGCGCAAGCACGAGCACCAGCCGAGCGAGGACGACTCCTTCCGCGTGTTCCTCGACCCGGCGGGCCACCCGTTCTGCCTCTGCGTCGATTCAGCAACCGACTGACGCGGGGCGTACGAGCCCGGGCCGGGCGATGGGGACTGCTCCCGGCCCGGGATGAGGGGCTGACCTCCGCACATCGCGAGAGGTCAGCCCCGACTCCCAGCGCGCAGCCCGAAGGCCAGAGCCCGGAGCCTCCGAGCGTCAGCGGGTCGCCTGGACCAGCAGGTCCACCGCCTTACGGACGTTCCCTGCGGCCACCTCATGGTCGGCGAGCGCCTGCAGGCCGGGGCGCTTGCCGGCCTGCCGCGCCACGTCGCGGGCGACCGACGCCACGGCGTCGTCCACCTCGTACGCATCGCTCTTCGACCGGTCGAGCAGCGTCGCGGCGGCCGCCGGCGCGCCGAGCACCGTACGCCGGTCGCGGACGGAGCCGTCAGCGTTCCAGTGGCGGCAGGACAGGGCCGGGGTGAGCGCGAGTGCCGCCGCCTTGGACGCGACGTCGCCGCGCGCCGGCCGGTCGCGGGCCGCGGCGATCAGGTCGGCGACGGCGGCACCGCGTACGGCTCATCGACGACCGGGCCGGAGTGAGACGGGCGCGGGGGACGCCGGAGCGTCCCCGCCCGCCGTTACTCCTCGTCGGAGGCGGACGATGTCTGCTCGGTGGCCGAGTCAGAGCCGCCCGGCAGGGCCTCGGGGCTGGAGGCCAGCGCGCCGCCGATGGCGCCGATGGTGTGGGTCAGGCGTACGCCGGAGCCGTCGCGGCGGCCCAGCTCGCCGGGCAGCGGCACCGGCTTGCCCACCGCGGAGACCGCCTTGGCCGGGGCCGGGCCCGCCCAGGCGAGCAGCAGCACGTCTTCGCCCTTGAGGAACCGCTGGGCGCGGACGCCGCCGGTGGCGCGGCCCTTGGGCGGGAACTCGGCGTAGTCGGAGACCTTGCCGCCGCCCACCTGGGTGCCGGGCAGCGCCGTGGAGGACCCGGCGATGGTGACCACATGGGCCGGACGCTGGGGATCGACGGAGCCGAACCAGATCACCCGCGCGCCCTCGTCGAGCCGGATGCCGGCGATGCCGCCCGCGGGCCTGCCTGGGGACGTACGAGCGAGGCTGGGTAGCGCAGCAGCTGCGCGTTGGAGGTGATGAACACCAGGTCGTGCGACTCCGACACCAGCTCGACCGCGCCCACGACGCGGTCGCCCTCCTTCAGCGTGATCACTTCGAAGTCGTCGCGGTTGGCCGGATAGTCCGGCACCACGCGCTTGACCACGCCTTGGGCGGTGCCGAGCGCCAGGCCGGGACTCTCGGGATCGAGCGAGCCCAGCCCGACCACCTTCTCGTCGGGCTCAAGGGAGACGTACTCGGAGACCGGATGCCCGCCCGACAGCGACGGCGGGTCGTCCGACGACGGCAGCGTGGGCAGATCGACCACCTGGATGCGGATCAACCGGCCGTGTGAGGTGATGACGCCGACCTCGCCGCGTACGGATGTGCGCACCACGCTGACCAGCACGTCGTGGGCCGACCGCTGGCCGTCGCCGGGCAGCGGCGAGGCGTCGGCGGTGCGGGCCAGCAGGCCGGTCGAGGACAGCAGCGCCAGGCATGGGTCGTCGGCGACCTGCAGCTCCGTCACCGGGGCGCGGGTCACGCCCGGCGACTCCAGCAGCTCCGTGCGGCGCGGCGTGCCGTACTTCTTCGCGACGTCGGCCAGCTCGCTGGAGACCACCTGGCGCAGCTTGGTCTCGGAGGAGAGGATCTCGTTGAGCTTGGCGATCTCGTCGGTCAGCGTCTCCTTCTCCCGCTCCAGCTCCAGCTTGTCGTAGCGGGTCAGGCGGCGCAGCGGCGTGTCGAGGATGTAGGACGCCTGGATCTCGGTGAGGTCGAAGACCTCCATCAGGCGGGTGCGCGCCTGGGAGGAGTCGTCGCTGGACCGGATGACCTGGATGACCTCGTCGATGTTGAGCAGCGCGATGATGAGGCCGTCGACCAGGTGCAGGCGCTCCTCGCGCTTGCGCCGGCGGAACTCCGAGCGGCGGCGCACGACGTCGAGCCGGTGGTCGACGTAGACTTGCAGCAGCTCGCGCAGCCCGAGCGTGCGGGGCTCGTCGTCGACCAGCGCGACGTTGTTGATGCCGAACGTCTCCTCCATCGGCGTGAGGCGGTAGAGCTCTTCGAGCACCGCCTCGGGGATGAAGCCGTTCTTGATCTCGATGACCAGCCGCAGGCCCTTGTGGCGGTCGGTGAGGTCCTTCAGGTCGGCGATGCCCTGCAGCTTCTTGCTGGTCACCAGCTCCTTGATCTTGGCGACCACGCGCTCGGGGCCCACGTTGTACGGCAGCTCGGTGACGACGATGCCCTTGCGCCGCGGCGTGATCTGCTCGATGGAGCACTTGGCCCGCATGCGGAACGTGCCGCGCCCGGTCTCGTACGCGTCGCGCACGCCCTGCAGGCCGATGATCTGGCCGCCGGTCGGCAGGTCGGGCCCCGGCACGAACTTCATCAGCTCGTCGAGCGTCGCGTCGGGCTTCTTGATCAGGTGGCGGGCGGCGGCGACGACCTCGCCGAGGTTGTGCGGCGCCATGTTGGTGGCCATGCCGACCGCGATGCCGCTGGTGCCGTTGACCAGCAGGTTGGGGAAGGCCGACGGCAGCACGACCGGCTCGGTCTCCTGGCCGTCGTAGTTGGGCTTGAAGTCGACCGTCTCCTCGTCGATCGACTCGACCATCAGCATCGCCGCGGGGGCCAGCCTCGCCTCGGTGTAACGCATGGCGGCCGGCAGGTCGTCGGGCGAGCCGAAGTTGCCGTGGCCGTCGATGAGCGGCAGGCGCATCGAGAACGGCTGGGCCAGGCGGACCAGGGCGTCGTAGATCGCGCTGTCGCCGTGGGGGTGCAGCTTGCCCATGACGTCGCCGACGACGCGCGAGGACTTCACGTGGCCGCGGTCGGGCCGCAGGCCCATCTCGTTCATCGAGTAGAGGATGCGCCGCTGGACCGGCTTGAGGCCGTCGCGAGCGTCGGGCAGCGCCCGCTGGTAGATCACCGAGTAGGCGTACTCGAGATAGCTCCTGCGCATTTCAGAGGAGACGTCGATGTCGACGATCCGCTCCTCGAAGTCCTCGGGCGGGGGTGCTGTCGTGCGTCGGGCCATCGTATGCTGCGCGGCTGCCTCGGCCGTCGCGCCGAGGGGAAGCGCATCCTCCTTCTGTTCTTGTGCTCTAACCGTAGCCGTCAGCTCGCTGGAGAAGCGTCAGATCGGCGTGCGAGGCGGCGATGCGGCCCGTCTCCCGGCGCCGCGCGCGGGCGGCGGGCCGGCGCGGCCACGCGGCCGGAAGGGGTGGGGACGTCTTCGCCTATGGCAGATGATCGCACGAGCCAGGTCGTCTGTGGCGTATCCATGGTGTCGCTCACGCTTGGGGTGCCCGGGGAGAAGATGGCGTCGACCATCATGCCGAGGCTCCGATCCTACTCGATCCGTACGAGTTATCGCAGACTTGTTCGATCGGCGCGCGCTCCTTTGGCCGATCAATTGCTTGGTCTTGCGTTCGGTGCGAGGGATCCGCATCCGTCTCCGGAAGGCGTCATGATCGAGTTCCATCCCGTGACCGAGCACATCGGCGCGCCCGGGTTCCAGTGCGGGCTGCGCCGGCGCCCGGGCAGGCCGGCCTTCTGGGACATCCGCTCCACCCAGCACCACGCCGTCGCCGACTCCACCGAGCGCCGCCGCATGCACCGCGTCACGATCAACGCCTTCCCCGAGCACGCCGACCCGGCGTGAGCCGCGTCCGGGGGCGGGATCGGCGAATTCCGTCGCCCGGAGCTGGTAACAAGGGAGGCATGATTGATGCCCCCGACGCCGCGATGCTGCGGGAAGAGGCCGAAGAGCGGCTGCAGGCCCTGGCCGGCGAGCACGCCAGGCTGCGTGACGACCAGTGGGCCGCCATCAAGGCCCTGGTGCTCGACCGCCGCAGGGTGCTCGTCGTGCAGCGCACCGGCTGGGGCAAGTCGGCCGTCTACTTCGTGGCCACCGCGCTGCTGCGCGAGCTGGGCGAGGGCCCCACCGTGATCGTCTCGCCGCTGCTCGCGCTCATGCGCAACCAGATCGCCGCCGCAGAGCGCGCCGGCATCAGAGCCGTGACGATCAACTCCGCCAATCCCGAGGCGTGGGAGGAGATCTACGGCCAGGTCGCCGACGGCATGGTCGACGTGCTGCTGGTCAGCCCCGAGCGGCTCAACAACCCCGACTTCCGCGACAACGTCCTGCCTGAGCTGGCCGAGAGCGCCGGGCTCGTCGTGGTCGACGAGGCCCACTGCATCTCCGACTGGGGACACGACTTCCGGCCCGACTATCGCCGGCTGTCCACGCTGTTCGCGCAGCTCCCGCCCGGCATCCCCGTGCTGGCCACCACCGCCACGGCCAACGCCCGCGTCACCCGCGACGTCGCCGAGCAGCTGCGCCTGCCGCCCGAGCTGCGCGGCGAAGACGACGACACGCTCGTCCTGCGCGGCCCGCTCGAGCGCGACAGCCTCCACCTGAGCGTCGTCCGCCTGCCCACCGCCGAGCAGCGGCTGGCCTGGCTCGCCCAGACGCTGCGTGAGCTGCCCGGCTCCGGCATCGTCTACACCCTCACCGTGGCCGCCGCCCACGAGATCGCCGGCTACCTGCGCGACCAGGGCTTCGAGGTGACCGCCTACTCCGGCCAGACCGAGCCGTCCGAGCGCCTGGCCGCCGAGGAGGCGCTGCTCGGCAACAAGATCAAGGCGCTGGTCGCCACGAGCGCGCTCGGCATGGGCTTCGACAAGCCCGACCTCGGCTTCGTGGTCCACGTCGGCGCGCCGCAGTCGCCGGTCGCCTACTACCAGCAGGTCGGCAGGGCCGGGCGCGGCGTCGAGCGGGCCGAGGTCATCCTGCTGCCCGGCGCCGAAGACCGCGAGATCTGGGCGTACTTCGCCTCGCTGGCCTTCCCGCCCGAGCCCCTCGTCCGTACCACGCTCAAGACGCTCGAAGAGCGCGGCGTCATGTCCACCCAGGCACTGGAGTCCGCGGTCGATCTCAGCCGGGGCCGGCTGGAGATGATGCTCAAGGTGCTCGACGTCGAAGGCGCCGTACGCCGGGTCAAGGGCGGCTGGGAGGCCACCGGCGCGCCGTGGGAGTACGACACCGAGCGCTACTCCCGCATCGCGGCGGAGCGCCGCGCCGAGCAGGAGGCCATGCTGGCCTACCTCACCACCACCGAGTGCCGCGAGCAGTTCCTGCGCCGTCACCTCGACGACGACACCGCCACGCCCTGCGGCCGCTGCGACAACTGCACCGGCAGCCACCGCTCCACCGAGATCGCCGCACAGGCCGTCGAGACCGCGCGCGAACGCCTTACCAGGCCGGGCGTCGAGATCGAGGCCCGCAGGCAGTGGCCCACCGGCATGCCCGACCTGTCCGGGCGCATCAAGCCCGAGCTGGGCGCCGAGCCCGGCAGGGCGCTCGGGCGGCTCACCGACATCGGCTGGGGCAACCGGCTGCGCGAGCTGCTCGCCGGCGACGACGCCCCCGTGCCCGACGACGTGTTCGCCGCCGTGGTCAAGGTGCTGTCGGCGTGGGAGTGGAAGGAGCGGCCCGTCGCGGTGGTCAACGTGCCGTCGGCGAGCCGGCCGAAGCTCGTGCGCGGGCTGGCCGAGCGCCTCGCGCAGGTGGGGCGGCTGGCCTATCTGGGGGAGCTGGGCTACCGCGCGGGCTCGCCGGGGCGGCAGTACAACAGCGCGCAGCGGGTGCAGGCGGTCAGGGCCACCCTCGCCATGCCGAAGGATCTCAGCGCCGCGATCGGGCGGTGCGGCGGGCCCGTGCTGCTGGTGGACGATCGTGTCGACACCGGCTGGACCATGACGCTGGCCGCGGCTCAGGTGCGCCACGCGGGCGCGCCCGCGGTGCTGCCGCTGGCGCTCGCCGTGACCAGCTGAGGAAGGGCTTCCTTTGAGAACGGCCTGAGGGCTGGAACGGCGGGCCAGGGGCTCGAAGGGCCGCCGGAGCGAAACGGCGGGCCAGGCTCGGGCGGGCCGCCGGGCAGAAACGGCGGGCCCGGCTCGAAGGGCCGGCCGGTCAGAACGGCGGGCGGGCGCCCAGGTGCAGGATCGCCTTGGACGCCAGCCTGCAACCCGAGGCCAGCGCCTCGGCCGGGGGCTTGCCCTCCAGCCACGGCGGCAGGAACCCGGCACAGAACGCGTCACCGGCCCCCGTGCCGTCGACGACCTTCTCGACCGGCTCGGCGGCCACCCGCACGGGGTCGGGGCGGCCGTTGCTGAACCACAGCGCGCCGTCGGCGCCCATCTTGATCACGACCTGCGGGAACCACGCCGTGAGCACCTTGGCCGCCGCCTCGGCGTCGTCGCGGCCGGTCAGCACCTTGGCCTGGTCGACGTTGGCGAACAGCAGCTTCGCGCCGTTGGTCCACTCGAGGAACGGCTCGGCTCCCGTACGCTCCAAAGGCGCCGACGACGCGCAGTCGACCGAGATCGACATCCCGGCGTGCCGCGCCATGTCGAGCGCCGCGAGCCCGGCCTCGCGCGACCCCTCGTTGATCAGCGTGTAGCCCGACAGGTGCAGGTGGGAGCCCTGGGTGAACAGGTCGCGCGGCAGGTCCTCGGGCGACAGGGCGGCGTTGGCGCCGGGGTCGGACAGCATCGTGCGCTCGCCCTTGTGGGTGACCAGCACCACGCACGTGCCGGTGGGACGCTCGGGGTCCATGACGAGCCGGGCGTCGACGCCGTAGCCCATGAGTTCCATGTCGCGGTTGCGACCTGTGATGTCGGCGCCTCTGCGGCCGATGAAGGCCACCTCCGCGCCCTCGACGGCGAGCCAGGACGAGATGTTCGCCCCCGAGCCTCCGCCGTGCATCGTCACGATCGCCGGGGTGTCGCTCGCCCGGGCGAGCGCATAACGGGCGCGCGCGACCGCGTCGGTCATGAGATCGCCCACCACGACGACCCGCGTCATGATGTCACCACCTTGCTGCCTACAGATCGAGCCTGGCCACGGCAAAACGCCACCGCAAAACTAACAGCTTCCGAGCTGCTCGTGGGGCGTACCCCTATTACCGGGCAGGAGTCGATGCACAAGCGTTGCCCAATGGGGCCCCAGCGTCTTGACATGTGGGATCCGGGTTTACGCTCGTGTCTGTGGAGGCACAATATCCGGCCCACTGGGAGGCCGATGTCGTCCTTGCCGACGGAGGCACCGCGCACGTGCGGCCCATCAAGCCCGCCGACGCCGACCGCCTCCGTTCGTTCTACTCCCGCCTGTCCGACGAGTCGATCTATTTTCGGTTCTTCGGCCCGCGCCCCCGGCTCTCCGACCGCGAGGTCGAGCGCTTCACCAACGTCGACTACGTCAACAGGGTCGCGCTGATCGCCACCATCGGCACCGAGATGGTGGCCGTCATCCGCTACGACCGCACAGGACCCGGCGAGGCCGAGGTCGCCTTCCTCGTCGAGGACGCCCACCAGGGCAGGGGAGTGGCGTCCGTGCTGCTCGAACACCTGGCGGCCACCGCACGCGAGCGCGGCATCGAACGCTTCATCGCCGACGTGCTGCCCGCCAACATGCGCATGATGGGGCTGCTGCGCCAGGCCGGTTACACGGCGCAGAGCCAGTTCGAGGACGGCGTCGTACGCATGACGCTCGACCTCACGCCCACCGAGACCTCCGCCGAGGTCACCGCCGCCCGCGAGCACCGCGCCGAGTCCCGCTCGATCGCCCGGCTGCTCACCCCCGGCTCCGTCGCGGTGATCGGCGCCTCGCGCGAGCCCGGCGGCGTCGGCCAGACCGTGCTGCGCAACCTGCTGGCCGCCGACTTCACCGGCCCCGTCTACCCCGTCCACCGCGAGGTGCGTGCGGTGGCGGGCGTGCGCGCGTACCCGAGCGTGACCGCCATCGACGACAAGGTCGATCTCGCCGTGGTCGCCGTGCCCGCCGAAGGCGTCATCGACATCGTCAAGGAGTGCGCGGAGAAGGGCGTGCACGGCCTGGTCGTGGTCTCGTCCGGCTTCGGCGAGACCGGCCCCGAGGGCAGGGCCAGGCAGGACGAGCTGGCCCGCATCGCCCGCTCCTACGGCCTGCGCGTCGTCGGCCCCAACTGCCTCGGCATCGCCAACACCGACCCCGCCGTCAAGCTCAACGCCACGCTCGCCGCCACCGTCCCCGGCCGGGGCAACGTCGGCTTCTTCAGCCAGTCGGGCGCGCTCGGCACCGCGCTGCTCCAGCGGGTCGCCCAGCGCGGCATGGGCATCTCGACGTTCGTCTCGGCGGGCAACCGGGCCGACGTCTCGGGCAACGACCTGCTGCAGTACTGGGAGGAGGACGACTCCACCGAGGTCATCCTGCTCTACCTGGAGTCGCTCGGTAACCCGCGCAAGTTCACCCGGCTGGCCAGGCGCATCTCCCGGCGCAAGCCCGTCGTGGTGGTCAAGAGCGGCGGCACCCCGTCCGGCCACTCGGCCGCCGAGCTGGGGCTGCCCGACTCGGCGATCAGCTCGCTGTTCGAGCAGGCGGGGCTCATCAGGGTGGACGACCTCATCCAGCTCTTCGACGTGGGGCAGCTGCTGGCGTACCAGCCGCTGCCCGACGGCCCGCGGGTCGCGCTCGTCACCAACTCCGACGCGCTCGGCCTGCTCGCCGCCGACGCCTGCCTGTCCGCGGGTCTCGAACCCCGAGAGCCCGTCAACCTCGGCCCGGCCGCGGGGCCCGGCGAGTACGGGGCCGCGCTCGCCGGCGAGCTGGCCTCCGGCGAGGTGGACGCCGCTGTCGTCATCTACATGCCGCCGATCCCGGGCGACACCGACGCGGTGGCCGCCGAGCTGCTGCGCGTCTCGAAGGGCTCCGGCAAGCCGGTGCTCGCCACGTTCGAGGGGCATCTCGGCATGCACCCGGCGCTGCGCGTCCCCGGGGACGAAGGGCCCGCACGCGGGTCCATCCCGTCGTACGCCGCCCCCGAGGAGGCCGTACGCGCACTCGCCCACGTCGTCCGCTACGCCCGCCGCCGCGCCCAGCCGGTGGCCCCGCCGCCCGAGCTGACCGGCATCGACACCCAGCGGGCGCGGACGCTGGTCCGCGAGACGCTGGCGGGCACCGCGCCCGAGACCCCGCCTGGCGGGTTCGCCCAGCCGGGGCCGCCCGTCGAGATCGACGCGGCCGAGCTGCTGTCCTGCTACGGCGTTGAGGTCTGGCCCGCCGAGGTCGTCCGCTCGCCCGACGAGGCGGTGGCCGCGGCCGAACGGCTCGGCTGGCCGGTGGTGGTCAAGGCGGCCGACCCCGCGGCCTCGCGGCGGGCGGGCACCGTACGCCTCGGGCTGACCGGCCCCGAGATGGTCCGCCACGCCTACGCCGAGCTGGTGCGCGAGCACGCGGAGCTGGCCGTGCAGCGGATGGCGCCGCAGCCCGCCGTGCCGACCGTGGTCGGGGTGATCGAGGACCCGGCGTTCGGGCCGGTGGTGTCGTTCGGGCTGGGCGAGGTGACCGCGCGGCTGCTGGCCGACCAGAGCTTCCGCCTCGCGCCGCTCACCCGCGAGGACGCCTCCGACCTGATCCGGTCCGTACGCGCCGCGCCGCTGCTCTTCGGCCAGTACGGCTACCCGCCCGTCGCGGTGGACGCCCTGGAGGACCTTCTCGTACGCGTCGGGCGGCTCTCCCACGATCTGCCCGAGGTGGCCAGGCTCGACCTCGACCAGGTGCTCGTGGGGGAGTCGGCGGTGGTGATCCTCAGCGCCCGCGCGACCCTGCGCACCCCGGCGGGGCCGCGGCTCGACGGCGGCCCGCGCCGGCTGTCGTGACCGGGCCTGTGGGCGCTGACGGGGGTGCGTCAGCCCTGAGCGAAGGGGGAGGGGCCGAGTGCCCGCTGATGACCCGGCAAAAGACGTTATAGAGCGTTATATCCGGCGGGTGAGTGCACTGCCCGTCCCTGGCAGGATGGAGCCATGAGGGAAACCCGAGTCTCAGCCGCGGGCCTGCGCGACGCGATCGAGCGCAGCGGCTACTACCCCGACCTCGTCACCGATGCGGTCGAATCCGCGCTGGGCAAGGAGGCCGTGACCGCGTTCGTGGTCCACCACGAGGCGACCTTCGATCCCGCGATGGAGGTGCGCCGCCACGTCACCGTGCTGGTGCTGACCGCGACCCGGCTGCTCGTCTGCCACACCGACGAGCACCCCGCGGTGGAGGGGGTCTCGGCGTCCCACGCCTCCACCACCACCGAGGCGGTGCGGCTGAGCCGCGTCCAGTCGGTCGCGGTCACCCGTGTGGTGCCCGACCCCGCCTCCTACGTGCCCGGCGTCCCTCCCACGGAGGTGACGCTCACCATCGGCTGGGGCGCCATCTCTCACGTCGATCTCGAGCCCGCCACCTGCGGCGACGAAAACTGCGAGGCCGACCACGGCTACACCGGCGCCATCACCGCCGACGACCTGTCGCTGCGCGTCAGCGAGGCCGCCGACGGGCCCGAGGCGGTCTCCCATGTGCTCGCCTTCGCCAAGGCCCTCTCCGAAGCCACCGCCCGCGCCACCGCCTGACCCTCGCCCACCCGCGCACCTCTCACCCGCCAACCGCCACCCCACCCGGCTGCGAGCGCCGCGCGCAGATCACCCGTGCCCGCGCCGTGTCGCCGCACGCGGATCAGGCCCGCTCCTGGGCCGTGTCGCCGCGCGGATCAGGCCCGCTCCTGGGCCGTGTCGCCGCGCGGATCAGGCCCGCGCCCGCGCCGCGTCTCCGCGCGCCGTCCCGTGCTCGGGCTCGCGTGCGGTGTCCGCGTGGGCGGCTTCCGCTGTGCACGTGCTCGCGCACCTAGCGCGCTCAGCGCCGGCGTTCGTGCGGCGGGACTGTGGAGTGCCGTTCGCGCCGGGCGCCGACCCGTGCTGACGCATGCGGCGCCTGGGCTTGCGGGCACTCGCCCGCGCCGCGCTGAGCGTGTCGGTCGCTGAGCGTGTCGGCCCGCTGAGCGGGCGCCGTTTCACGCCCCCGCACCCACGGCGAGTCGTCCGTGTCGGTGCCGTGCGCACGCCAGTCCGTCAAGAGCCGCTCGTGCCGGTGCTTGCGCGGTGGGCCTGCGGGGTGTTGTCCGCGTCGCGCGCCGCCCCCGGCAACGCCACCGGCGACTCCACCCGCGCCTGCGCGCTTGAGCACTGCCTGCGCCCTGACCCGTACCAGCGTCGTCCGCGCCGCGTGCTCGCGTCGACCTACGCCTGCGCCCGCCCCCGCCCTGGCCCGGGAGCGTTGGTCGCGTCGGTGGTCAGGTCGTCTCCGCGTCCGCCTGCTGGGCGTCGTCCGCCCTGCGTCTGTGTGGTGGGGCCGGCGCAGTCTCGGCGGTGCAGTTCCTGGGCGCTCGCCTGGCTTTTCGCGCTGCTCTGCCGCCCCTGCTGAGGGTGTCGCGGAGCGCCGGGCGGGCGATCGGGGCGGGGCTAGACTGAGGGGCATGCTGGTGCCCGGATACGGCGGCGCGTCGCTGGCCGACTTGCCGGGTTCCCTGCTGGCCGCGCTCGGGCTGCCAGAGCCTAACCTGCTCGACCTCGATGCCGCCGACCGTGTGTGCCTGTTCCTGGTCGATGGTCTCGGAGCGGAGCTGCTCGACGCCCACCCCGAGCGGGCCCCGTTCCTGGCGGCGCACCGTACGTCCAGGACGCTCAGCGCCGGGTTCCCCGCCACCACCGCCACCAGCCTGTGCACCCTGGGCACCGGCCTGACGCCCGGTGAGCACGGCATGGTGGGCATGATGCTGGCCGTGCCCGGCACCGGAAGCATGCTCAACTGCCTGCGCTGGACCTTCCCGGGCGACGAGCCGATCGACCCCGAGGTGTGGCAGCCGGCCCCCACCGTCTACCAGCGCGCCGCCGCAGCGGGCATCGAGCCGGTCTACGTCGCCCCCGCCGAGCTGGCGGGCACCGGTCTGAGCCGGGCCACCTTCCGCGGCGTCCGGCACGTGGCGGCCGGCTCGGTCGACGAAAGGGTGGCGAGGGTCCACGACGTGCTGCGGGAGCGCCGCCGTTCCCACGTCACCGTCTACTACGGCGACCTCGACGCCGCCGGCCACATGCACGGCTGGGGCGGCGACGAGTGGCTGCGGCAGCTCGAGATCGTCGACGCCATGGCGAGCCGCCTGGCCGAAGGCATGCCGCCCGGCTCCGCCCTCTACGTCACCGCCGACCACGGCATGGTCAACGCCACCGAGAAGATCGATGCGGAGAGCGTCCCCGAGCTGGCGGAGGGGGTGGCGATGCTGGGCGGCGAGGCCAGGGCACGCCACGTCTACACCCGTCCGGGGGCCGCAGGGCAGGTGCTCGACGCCTGGCGGGAGACGCTGGGCGACAAGGCGTGGGTGGTGTCGCGCGAGGAGGCGGTCGAGTCGGGCTGGTTCGGCCCCCGCGTACGCGAGCCGTGGCTCGCCCGCATCGGCGACGTCGTGGCCGTCCCCCGTACCGACCTGGCCATCACCGCTCCCAGCAGGCATCCCGTCGAGGCGCAGTTCGTCGGTTACCACGGCTCGCTGACGGCGGCAGAACAGCACGTCCCGCTTCTGGAGGTACGCCCGTGACCAGCCCGCTCATCACACCCGCCGCGCTCGCGGAGCTCGCCGATCGTGGCGGGGTCACCGTGCTCGACGTGCGCTGGCGGCTCGGCGGGCCGCCCGGCATCGAGTCCTACCGCGAGGGCCACATCCCGGGCGCCGTCTACTGCGACCTCGACACCGACCTGGCCGGCCCGCCCGGCACGGGCGGGCGACACCCGCTGCCCAGTGCGGAGGCGTTCCAGAGCGCGATGCGGCGGCTCGGCGTCTTCGACGGCCGCCCTGTCGTCGTGTACGACGACGCGGCCGCCACGACCGCCGCCCGCGCCTGGTGGACGCTGCGCTACTTCGGCCACCAGGACGTCCGCGTGCTCGACGGCGGCCTGCCCGCCTGGATCGCGGCCGGTCACCCCGTCACCAAGGAGGTGCCCGCACCCGTCGAGGGCGACTTCACCGCCAGGCCGGGCGGCATGCCGATGCTGTCGGCCGACGAGGCGGGCGAGCTGGCCGGGCGCGGCGTGCTGCTGGACGCCCGCGCCGCCGAGCGCTACCGCGGCGAGGTGGAGCCCGTCGATCCCGTGGCCGGGCACGTCCCCGGTGCGGTCAGCGCCCCGACCACCGACAACGTCGGCCCCGACGGGCGCTTCCTGGCGCCCGATGAGCTGCGGTCGAGGTTCGCCGGGCTGGGCGTCGGCGAGGGGACGCGGGCGGGCGCGTACTGCGGCTCCGGCGTGACGGCCGCACATGAGGTGCTGGCGATGGAGATCGCGGGCCTGCCGGCGGCGCTGTACGTCGGTTCCTGGTCCGACTGGGTCAGCGACCCGTCCCGCCCCGTCGCCACCGGCTGACCGGCAGCGCCTGCGCCAGGGCGCCCCGGGGTCAAGCGGCCAGGGTCGGGTGACTCGGCTCAGGTGGCCGGGGCTGGGCGACCTCGGCTCAGGCGTCCGGGCTCAGTAGAGCGGGAAGTCGCCTGCGCCGAAGCAGGTGAAGCCCACCTCGCCGGTCTTGGCCGCCGCACACGCCAGCGCCGCGTCGGGTGCCTGCCCGGCCGCCACGAGCTCGTGGAAGGTGCTCATCACCGCCCGTGCCTCCTCGTCGCCTATCGGCACCATGCCGGCGATCACGCACGACGAGCCCTTCGCCAGGAACGTCCCCGGCAGCCCGAGCGGCGCGCCCTCCATGGGCGTCCGCGACATCCCGGAGTTGCACGCCGACAGCACCACCAGCCCGGGCGTCCGGGGCAGTTCCAGCAGGTCGTACGCCATGAGCGCGCCGTCCTCCAGCGTGATGCCCGACCCCAGCGGGGTGCGCGCGTGGAACGTCCCGTGCGCCGCCAGGTGCACGACGTCGGCCGTGGACAGCGCCTCCCGCACCGGCCCCACCCGCCCCTCTGTGAGCCGTCCACCGGGGTGGCAGCGCACGACGTGGGCCACCTCGGTACGAGCGTGCTCCAGCTCCGGGCCCGCCGCGGCCACCACCACGGGCGGGCTCCCGGGCCGGCGAGCAGCAGCGTCGGCGTTGGCACGCGCCCGCAGCCAGGCGGCGGTGCCGGCCGCCACGCTCACCGGGCGTTCGCGGAGGCCGGGGAGCGCGCCCCAGGGGAGCTTGTGCAGGCCGGCCACCGGCACGATCACCAGCGGTCGATCATCGAGGTCGGCCAGCAGGGGCCGCAGGACGAGCTCTTCGAGGGCGACGGCGGCCGCGTCGGTGTCGTGGCGCTGGGTGGGGCGGCGCAGGGCGTACCGCAGGCGCAGGATCGCCTCGCTGATCTCCTGAAGGTCGCCGACCCGCCGCAGCAGCAGGTGCCGCTCGGTGATCATGACGGCGAGCAGTGCGCCGCGGTCGGCCACATACTCGACCAGGGCGCTGCCTCCCAGCTCCGCCCGCACGCGTTCGGGGTCGGGGAGCGCGCTCGCGTGGGCGGGCGAGGCGACGGCCCGCCAGCGTTCGGCCCACTCGAACACGGTGCTCGCGCTGCCCTCCCGTACGGCCAGCTCCAGCCCGAACGCCGCCAGCCGCTCGCCCGACCTGGCCGCGTGCGCGCGCAGCGACGGGTCGTCGAAGCCCTCCACGCGCCCGCTCACCTCGGCCAGCCCGTCGCGGACGGCGGTGAAGGCTCCGGCGGGGTCGTCCAGGAGCGCCGACTTGAGCGCGAGCGCGTGCTGGCGCACCGTTCCCGGGATCAACGCGGCTCGCACCGGTCGTCCGGCCCGCGCCGCCTCGGAGTCCGGCGCCCGCTCCCCGACCCGCTCATCGGGCCGTCCAGCAGGCTGTTCTGCCGCCCTGGTGAGGTGGGTGAGCTGGTCCAAGGCCGTGCGGCGGTCGTCCAAGGAGAGCGCCGTCTCGGCCGCGACCAGCCGCAGTGCCGCCGCGACGGCCACGTGAGCGTCGCACTCCTCCAGCTCTCCGGCGCACTCGGCCAGCTCGGTCAGCAGCTCGCGGGTGACGGGACCGAGCGCCAGCCGTGAGCGCAGCACCACCTCCCTGGCCAGCGGCAGCCACGTCGTACGCTGCTGCGCCGCGAGCTCGGCGGCGGCCTGCTCGGCCACCTGCAGGGCCCGGTGCGGGTCGCCGGTGAGCAGTTCCACCTGGGCGAGCTTCAGCCGCGCCTCGGCCAGCGCCACCAGCGCCCCGGACGCCTCCAGGTCGGGTACGGCCAGGTCCAGCATCGCCCTGGCCTCGCCCGGCTGGTTCACGGCCAGGAGGGCATCGGCGAAGTCGGCCCGCATCGTGGCCAGCCGTTCGGGAAAGCCGAAGAGGGCGTCCTCGGCCTCGTGGTAGTGCTTGAAGGCGGCGGCGAGGTCGCCGCGACGTACGGAGAGAAAAGGCAGGTTGGCGGCGGACAGCCGGGCGAGGTGCCGCAGCCCGGCCTCCTTGGCGATGCGCAGGCAGTCCGTGAGGTCGCGTAGCGCCGCGTCCCAGTCGCCCCGGTACGAGTGGATGAGCCCTCGGTTGAGCAGCCCGCCGGCCAGGAACCTGCGGTCGTCCATGGTGCCCGGCGCCTCCGCGAGGGCCCGTATCGCACGGTCGCAGGACGAGATGGCCTCCTGGTGACGCCCCAGCCGGGCGAGCGCGACCGCGCGCTGCGTGTCGAGCTTGGCGCGGTCGATCGGCGACAGATGAGCCCAGGCCAGGGCGGCCACGCGCAGCGCCTGGAGCGGATGGCCACGCTCGGTGCGTACGGTCACCAGCGACAGCCGCGCCTGCGCGACCCGCCCGGGCGGAGCGTCCGGCAGGGCGATGGCCTCCAGCAGGTGGTGCTCGGCGCTCTCCAAGTCTCCCAGCTCGCGCGCGGCCAGCGCCATCGACCGCAGCGCCACGGTTTCGGCCTCGGGGCACCCGTCACGCCTGGCGGCCTCCCTGATGGCGCCGGCGACTCGCAGCGCGCGGTCGGGTTCGACCAGCGAACGCATCAGCGCGGACTCCGCCGCCTGGACGAGCGGATGGACGCCCCTCGTGACCTGCTGGTCCGTCGCTGCGCTCATAACCGGCCTCGGAGGAGGAGACGGCCGGGAGCAACGCGCGGACTCCCGGCCGGGTCAGGGGTGGGTGCGCACCCCCGTGGCCGGTGTCGGGTCAGGGGTGGGTGCGCACTCACGTGGTCGGTATCGGTCAGGGGCGGATGCGCACCCACGTGGTCTGTACGGGTGGGTGCCCCGGCCTGTGGCACACCACGCTCAGCCACCCGGGCGGCAGGCCCGTGGCGACGAAGTGGCCGGTGGGGGCGATGCGCCGGGTCAGGGTCAGGTGCGGCGACCGTACGTCGACGAGCGCGCCCTCGCCGGGATAGGGGGAGATGTGACCGGCGACGTCGATGAGCCCGTCGCCCTCCGTCACCTCCAAATCGAACGTGAGGCCGGCGGCGATGAACCGCACCAGATGGGAGCTGTCGTTGTCGCGCACGCTGCGGATCGTGGCGGACTCGGTGTGGGCGGCGGTCACGGCCATCGGGACCCGAAGCCGATAGGCGTCACGTGCGGCGGCGGAGACGTGACCCGGGATCGGGTCGTTCCCGGCGGCCAGCCGGAGGGCCGCCAGGAAGTACTCGTCGTTGATCATTGCGCTGTCTCCTGTAGTGAGAGCAGAGTGCGCAGTTTCTCCAGGCAGCGTGCCTTGGTGGGCCCGATGCTGCCGTCGGGCAGCCCGAGCCGTGACGCCACCTGCTGGTTGCCGACCTCGTACGCGACAAGTTCCAGGATCGAGCGGCAGGGTTCTTGCAGTGTGGAGACCGTCTTCCAGAGCCTGCGCCGCCCGTCGGCCTCCAGCACGGCGGCGGCCGGGTCGGGCTCGTCGACCGGATCGGTCACGGAGACGAGGGGCGGCTCCTTGCGCTGCATGGCAAGGGCCTCGCGACGAACGGTGGTCACGAGCCAGCCGCCCACGCTCGCCGGTTCCCTGATGTCGTGCAGATGCTGCAGCAGGCGGAGCCAGGCGCCCTGGACCGCGTCGGCGGCGTCGACCGGGCTCAGGCCGCAGGCGCGGGCCACCGCCCACATGCGCGGCCCGTACCTCGCTTCGAGCTCGTCCCATGCGGCCCGGTCGCCCTTGGCCGCGGCCGCGAGCAGCTCCGCTGGATCACGCAGATCCCGCATACGGCCTCCTTCCGCCCGGCCAGGGGAGGCGATCATGCCTCCCCGTGATGGTCCGGGGACTGAGCGTAAACTCTACAGACTCGCCGGGAAGAGGACTCCCAGATCCTGAATTTGCGGGGTCGCCTCGGAGTCGAGGAGCCTGTCGATCCACTGCCGTGCGGGTTCGTTCCTGGCGGCGTCGGCGATGGCTCCGGCCACCAGCGCCGTGGCGAACGACGTGCCGCTCCACGCCGCGTACCCCTCGAAGTCGCCGGTGTGCAGGTAACTGCTCGTCAGCCAGTCGCCCCGGGCGCAGGCGTCCACCCACGTGCCGTAGCCGGAGTAGGGGGCCCGGCACTGCTGGGAGGCGTCCACGGCGGCCACGCCGACCACGAAGGGCAGCGCCGCGGGCCAGAACGGGTGGTCGGAGGCGGTGTTGCCGGCGCAGGCCACGGTCACCGTGCCGGTCGGCGTGGCGGCGAGCTCGGCGATGGCGTCCGACAGCAGGGGCGGCGGCCGGCCGTCGAAGGTGTAGCCGCCGAACGACAGGTTGAGCACGTGGGGCGGCCGCTCGCGCATGCGGTGCAGGGCGCGTACGACGGTCGCCTCGTCGGTCACGCCGTCGCCGTCGAGCACCCGGTGCACGCGCAGCGACACGCCCGGGGCCCGCCGGGTCAGAAGTCCGGCGATGAACGTGCCGTGCCCCGCCTGCTGGCCCTCCATGGCGTCGGCCTCCTGGGGGCCGAGCCTGGCGTACCAGTCGCTGCCCGCCCACCACGGGTGCTTGGCCACGCCGGTGTCGAGCAGCCCCACGACGACGTCGGAGCGCGGCCGGTGATGCGGCCGGTGACCGATCGGAGGCGTGGGGAAGGGCCGTGAGGCCGGGCCGCCGAAGAACAGCGGCTGGCCGCGGAAGACGTGGTTGGGAGAGGCCCGCAGGCCCTGGTCGCGCAGCTCGGCGGTGAGCTCGCACGGATCGACGCCGTCGGCCAGATGGACGACGCAGACGCCGTCGGCCTCGGAGACCGCCTGGGTCCAGCGGCGCGCGGCGGACAGCGCCGTGCGGTCGGTCAGCACCTGACGTGGGCGGACGAACGCCTCCCCGACTGATTGGATGTCCATGAGCCGGTATCTTTCCTTGGGAGGCGACCTGTCACCCGCCACTTCAGCACCAACTTGGTATGGCCCCCCTCTGGTGCCGATCAGCGACCGACGGTAGTCTCTCCCTAGTCACTTGTGATCATCCCGGGACGAGGCCGTTGGGGAAGGCGCACCTCGTACCGAACGGGAGGTCCGGTGTCTGCTCGTGGCGTTCTTTACGTCCACTCGGCTCAGCCCGCGCTGTGCCCTCACATCGAATGGGCAGTCGCGGGTGTCCTTGGCGTGCCCGTAGACCTGACGTGGACTCCGCAGCCCGCCGCGCCCAATGTCGTGCGGGCCCAGGCGGAGTGGGAGGGACGGCCTGGCATCGCGGCGGCCATAGCCTCCTCCCTCATGGGCTGGCAGCGTCTCAGGTTCGAGATCACCGAGGATGCCTCACCCGGGGTCGACGGCTCCCGCCATGCCTACACGCCGTCGCTCGGCCCGTTCACGGCCGTGATCGGCGCGAACGGCGACATCATGATCCCCGAAGACCGGCTGCGCACCGCGATGATGATGGCCGCGCAGGGGCGGTGCGTGCTTGAAGACGAGCTGGACAAGCTGCTGGGCCGGCCGTGGGATGAGGAGCTGGAGCCGTTCCGGTACGCCGGGGACGGCGCGCCCGTCAGGTGGCTGCACGCGGCCGTGTGATCGCCGGGGACGAGGCCGCCGGGGTGCGAGGGAGGCTCCCCGTGCGCCCGTCCCGCCGCCTGACGCGCGTGACGAACGCCTTTGACACGTGTAGAGCCCTGATCAGTCTGAAGAGCGCCTGCTGCTCGTAGAGAGCGCCTGTGAAAGACGAACGAGGCCCCGCACCGAAAGACGGTGCGGGGCCTCGTTCGTATCGCTCTAGCGGCTGCACAGCCGCGCCCTGGGGCGGTCCTACAGCGGGATGTTGCCGTGGGCGCCCCTGGCCGGGGTGGCCTGGGAGAGCACCTTGGCGATCGCGCCGCGCGTCTCGGCGGGCTTGATCACCTCGTCGATGACGCCCAGCTCCTGGGCCCTGACCAGCCCGCCGGCGAGCTGCTTGTGCTCTTCGGCCAGGCGCTGCTCCAGCTCGGCCCGCTCCTCCTCGGGGACCGCGGCGAGCTCGCGGCGCTTGAGCACGCGCACCGCGGCCACCTCGCCCATGACCGCCACCTCGGTGGTCGGCCAGGCGAAGACCTTGGTGGCGCCCAGCGCGCGGGAGTTCATCGCGATGTACGCCCCGCCGTACGCCTTCCTGGTGATCAGCGTGACCCGCGGCACCGACGCCTCGGCGAAGGCGTGCAGCAGCTTGGCTCCGCGCCGGACCACGCCGTCGTGCTCCTGGCCGACGCCGGGCAGGTAGCCGGGCACGTCCACCAGCACGACCAGCGGCACGCCGAACGCATCGCACATGCGGACGAACCGGGCGGCCTTCTCGGCGGAGGTCGCGTCGAGGCAGCCGCCGAGCCGCATCGGGTTGTTGGCGATCACGCCGACCGTGCGCCCGCCCATGCGGCCGAGCGAGGTGACGATGTTGGGCGCCCACTTGGGGTGCAGCTCCAGGCCGGGCTCGTCGAGCAGGCCGTTGACCAGCGGCTTGACGTCGTAGGCGCGGCGCGCGGAGTCGGGCAGCAGGGACGAGAAGTCGACCTCGCCGATCTCGCCGAGCCGGATGCGGCCCTGGTGGCCGAGCAGCGTGGCGAGCCGGCGCGCCTTGACGAAGGCGTCGGTCTCGGTCTTGGTGACGATGTGGGCCACGCCGCTGCGCTTGGCGTGCGGCTCGGGCCCGCCGAGCGCGGCGGCGTCGACGTTCTCGCCGGTGACGCTGCGGACGACGTCGGGGCCGGTGACGAAGATGCGGCCGGTGTCGGCCAGGATGACGAGGTCGGTGAGCGCGGGACCGTAGGCGGCGCCGCCGGCGGCGGGGCCGACCACCACGGAGATCTGCGGCACGACGCCGGACGCCTTGGTCATGGCGGCGAAGACCCGGCCGACCGCGTGGAGCGACTCGACGCCCTCGGTGAGGCGGGCGCCGCCGGAGTGCCAGATGCCGATGATCGGCACCCGCTCGCGTACGGCGACGTCGTAGGCGTGCACGATGTGCTCGCAGCCCTCGCCGCTCATGGCGCCGCCCTGGACGCGGGCGTCGCTGCAGAACGCGACGACGGGAACGCCCTCGACGCGGCCCGTGGCGGCCAGCGCGCCGCTCTTGTCCTCCGGAGTGATCAGCCGCAGCGAGCCCTCGTCGAGCAGCGCGGTCAGGCGGACGACGGGATCGCGGGGATCAGCGGGCTCCTGATCGGAGCCCTCGCTCACCACCCGGTTGTCGAGCACGGTCATTTAAGCCCCCTTAAAGACGACGGCCACGTTGTGACCGCCGAACCCGAACGAGTTGTTGACCGCGGCGATGTCGCCCTCAGGCAGCGCGCGGTTCGCCTCGTGGACGAGGTCGACCTCGATGCCGTCGTCGAGGTCGTCGATGTTGATCGTGCGCGGGACGATCCGCTCGTGCAGGGCCTTGATGGTGAAGACCGACTCGATGCCGCCGGCTCCGCCGAGCAGGTGTCCCGTCATGGACTTGGTGGAGGTGACGAGCGGGTGGCTGCCGATGGCCTTGGCGATGGCCTGCACCTCGCCGACGTCGCCTGCCGGGGTCGAGGTGGCGTGGGCGTTGACGTGCTTGACGTCGTTGCCGGAGATGTCGGCGTCGGTGAGCGCCATCGTCATCGCCATGATCTGGCCGCGGCCCTCGGGCTCCGGCTGGGTGATGTGGTGCGCGTCGGCGGAGTAGCCGACGCCCGCGCAGTAGGCGTAGATGCGCGCGCCGCGCGCCTTGGCGAACTCCTCCGACTCCAGCACGACGATGCCCGCGCCCTCGCCCAGCACGAAGCCGTCACGAGCGCGGTCCCACGGGCGGGAGGCGCCCTCGGGGTCGTCGTTGCGGGTCGACATGGCCCGCGCGGCGGCGAAGGCGGCCATGTTGAGCCCGTGGATGGCGGCCTCGGTGCCGCCCGCCACGACCACGTCGGCACGGCCGGCCCTGATCATGTCGAGCGCGTAGCCGATGGCCTCGGCGCCGGACGCGCAGGCCGACACCGTGGCGTGCACGCCGGCCTGGGCGCCCAGGTCGAGCCCGACCCAGGCGGCCGGGCCGTTGGGCATGAGCATCGGCACGGTGAACGGCGACAGCCGGTTCCAGCCGCGCTCGCGGTAGGTGTCGTAGGCCGACAGCGTGGTGTTGATGCCGCCGATGCCGCTGGAGACCACGACGCCCAGCCGCTCGGGCGCCACCTCGGGGGCGCCGGCGTCCTTCCATGCCTCGCGGGCCGCGACCAGCGCGAACTGCTCGCTGCGGTCGAGCCGCCGGGCCTCGGGCCGCGGCAGCACCTCGGTGGGATCGACCGCGGCCGTCCCCGCGAACTTCACGGGGACGGTGTCGACCCAGTCGGTCTCCAGGGTCTTGACGCCCGACCGACCGGCGAGGAGCGCCGACCAGGTCGAGGTGACGTCTCCACCGACGGGCGTCGTCGCGCCAAGCCCGGTGACGACGACACGTACCCGGTTCGCACTCACGTTTCGCGCTCCTTGCTGGTCAGTGATCGGTTGATCGGTGAAACAATCCGAGGTCAGCCCTGGATGAAGTTGAGGACGTCCTTGACCGTCTTCAGGTTCTTGAGCTGGTCGTCGGGAATCTCGACGCCGAACTCGTCCTGGGCGGCCACGGCGATCTCGACCATGGACAGGGAGTCGATGTCGAGGTCGTCCACGAAGCTCTTCTCGGGGGTCACCTCCGAGGCCGGAATGCCGGTGATCTCGTTGATGATCTTGCCGAGGCCTTCGAGGATCTCCTGCTCGGTGGCAGCCATGTCGCTAGTTCTCCTTTGATTTCCTGGGTTCTGTACGGGCGATGCCGCACAAGTCTGGAAGGGCGAGCGGGACCCCGTCAGGGGATCTCGATCACCTGTCCGGCGTACGTCAGACCCGCGCCGAAGCCGAGCACCAGCGCCAGGCCACCCGACTGCACTTCGCCGCGCTCCAGCATGCGCGAGAGCGCGAGCGGGATGGAGGCGGCCGAGGTGTTGCCGGCGTGGACGATGTCGCGGGCGATGACGGCCTTGTCGGCGCCCAGCTTACGGGCGATCGACTCGACGATGCGCAGGTTGGCCTGGTGAGGCACGAACGCGGCGAGCTCCGACGGATCGACGCCGGCGCGCCGGCAGGCCTCGAGCGCCACCGGGTGCAGGGCGGTGGTGGCCCACCGGAAGACGGTCTGGCCCTCCTGGTGGAGGCTTTCGTTGCGGTTCTTGATGTAGATGGCGTCGGCCTTGTCGCCGGCGCTGCCCCACACGACGGGGCCGATGCCGGGCGTCTCGGCCGGACCGACGACCGCCGCGCCGGCGCCGTCGGCGAAGATCACGGCAGTGGAGCGGTCGGTCCAGTCGACCCACTGCGACAGCTTCTCGGCGCCGATGACCAGGACGTGCTTGGCCGAGCCCCCGCGCACGGCGGCGCTGGCGGTGCCGAGCGCGTAGCAGAAGCCGGCGCAGGCGGCGTTGATGTCGAAGGCGCCGGGGGCGGTGATGCCCAGGCGGTGCGCCACGACGGCCGAGGCGTTGGGGATCTGGGTCTCCATCGTGCAGCTCGCCACGATGACGAGGTCGATGTCGTCGGGCGTCAGGCCGCTGGCCGCGAGTGCCTTGCCGCCGGCGATGGTGGCCATGTCCTCGACGGTCTCGGCCGGGGAGGCGATCCTGCGCTCCTTGATGCCGACCCGGGACTGGATCCACTCGTCGTTGGTGTCCATGGTCTTGGCCAGGTCGTCGTTGGTGACGACGTTGGCCGGCTGGTAGTGGCCGAAGGCCAGCACCTTGGCGCCGGGAACGATGTCGGGGATCTTCATGGGATCAGCTCCCTGGCCGCGTCGAGGTCGTCGGGGGTCTTCAGCGCCACGGTGCGCACGCCGCGCAGCCCGCGCTTGGCCAGGCCGGTCAGCGTGCCGCCGGGCAGCAGCTCGATCATGTCGGTCACGCCGAGCGCGGCCATGGTCTCCATGCAGGAGTCCCACCTGACAGGGCTGCTCACCTGCTTGACCAGCTTCCGCAGGAACTCGGCGCCGCTCGCGACGGCCTGGCCGTCGGCGTTGGACAGCAGCGTGACCTTGGGGTCGGCGGGCTCGACGGCCTCGGCCGCGGCGCGCAGGCTCTCGACCGCCGGTGCCATGTGGTGGGTGTGGAACGCTCCCGCCACCTTCAGCGGAATGAGGCGGGCGCGGGCCGGCGCGTCCTCCTTGAACGCGGCGAGCTGCTCGAGCGTGCCGCCCGCCACGATCTGGCCGGCGCCGTTGATGTTGGCGGGGGTCAGGCCGTGCTTTTCGATGGCCGCGAGCACGTCGGCCTCGACGCCGCCGAGCACCGCGGTCATGCCGGTCTCGGTGACGGCGGCCGCCCTGGCCATGGCCCTGGCGCGCTCGCGGACGAGGCCCAGCGCCTGCTCGGGGGTGAGCACCCCGGCGAGCGCGGCGGCGGCGAACTCGCCGACGCTGTGGCCGGCCAGCACGTCGGGGCTCGCGCCGAGCGCCTCGGCGGCGGCCAGCGCGGCGGCGACGAGGAGCGGCTGAGCCACGGCGGTGTCGCGGATCTCGTCGGCTCCAGCGGTGGTGCCGTAAGCGATCAGGTCGAGCTCTACGACTTCGGACCAGGCGCCGAGCCGGTCGGCGAGGCCGGGCAGCTCGAGCCAGGGAGTCAGGAAGCCCGGTGTCTGGGCACCTTGGCCCGGGGCGACGAGTACAAGCACAAAAACCACCTTGCCCTGTAGGACTTCGACACGCGGATAGAGATCCGCACGAACTTTGTCCGGGGTGATTTGTAGGTTCCCTACAGTGGGAGTTTCGGCGGCATTACGTTAGCGATCGCCATGTTTCGGCGTTTTCGGACAGCCTGCCGAGGATGAGACCCACCTGCAGAGTGAACGCCGAGCGGCCCTCGGTCGGCTGGTAGCCGGTCAGCTCGGTGATCTTCTTGAGGCGGTAGCGCACGGTGTTGGGGTGCACGAACAACAGCCGCGCCGTCGCCTCCAGCGAGGTGCCCTGCTCCAGGTACGTCGCCAGCGTGTCGAGCAGCGGCGTGCCGGCCAGCGGCAGATAGACGTTCTCGATGAGCTGCTGCCTGGCGTCGGCGTCGCCGTCGAGCGCCCGTTCGGCCAGCAGGTCTTCGGCGTGCACCGGCCGGGGCGCGTCGGGCCAGCCGCAGGACGCCTTGAGCCCGGCCAGCGCCGCCCTGGCCGACCTGGCGGCGGCGTGCAGGTCGGGCACCTCGGGGCCGATGACGATGGGGCCCACCCCGAACCTGGACACGACCTGCTTGGCGGCGTCGTTGGCGTTGCTCGCGCCGCCCACGATCACGATCAGCCGGTCGGCCTGGACTCCGGCCAGCAGGTCCATGCCGATGCGCCTGCCCTTTTCGCGCAGCCCGTCGATGACCGCGCGCGGGTCGTCGTCGGGCGCGTTGCCGGCGATGACCACCACGGGGGAGGAGGTCCAGCCGAGCGCGGCGGCCCAGGAGTGCAGGCCGTCGTCCACCTCGCCGCGCACGAGCGCGTCGACGATCAGCGCTTCGAGCCGGGCGTCCCACGAGCCCCTGGCCTCGGCCTCGCGCGCGTAGACCTGGGCGGCGGCGAAGGCGACGTCGCGGGTGTAGCGCAGCATCGCCTGCTGGAGCTGGTCCTCGCCGCCGGGTGCGGCCAGCTCGTGGGTGCGCGCCTCGACGACCTCGACGACGACCCTGACGACGTCGACGGTCTGCTGGAGCGAGATGGAGCGCTTGAGCTCGCGCGGCGCCGTACCGAAGAACTCGATGCTGGGTGTGGGACGGTTCTCGCCGGCGTGCTGGAACCATTCGACGAACGCCGCGATGCCGGCCTGGGCCACCAGTCCCACCCACGAGCGGTCCTCCGCGCTGAGCGCGCGGAACCACGGCAGTTGCTCGTCCATGCGCGCCATCGCCGCGGTGCCGAGCGCGCCCATGGCGCGCTCGAGCCTTCGTGTGGTGTCCTCCCGGGTCCGGTCTGTCACGCCTCCTAGAGTGCCAGGTCCCCCCGGATGTCCGGAACGGCGGTCAGCGCCGTACCGGGAGGGCGGTTCAGATGACCGCGACGGCGGTGATCAGGCCGATCGCGACGTGCGTGGTCGCGAGCAGCCGGGCGCCGGGCTGCAGCTCCTGCTCCTTGATGAGCTCGCGGACGGAGATGCCGACGATCTTGTCGAACAGCAGCATCGCCAGCGTCTGGACCACGATGCCGACCAGGCCGTACACCGCCGTGCTCGCCAGGCCCTCCGACAGCCTGCCGCCCGCCGCCCAGATGGAGGCGGCCACGATGAGGCCGATCGCGATCATGGCGGAGGTGGCGAGCAGGGTGGCGTTGGGGTTGCGCTCGGAGCGGATGACCTGGCTGAGCTTGCCCGGCGTGGCCAGGTCGATCACGTAGAAGCCGACGATCATCAGGATGACGCCGACGGCGGCGTACGCGGCGATGATGCCCGAGCCACGGGCGAGGGTCTCAAGGAGGGTCACTGCAGTTCCATTCGAATGAAGGACACGGGTCGGGACAGGTCAGTCAGCGATGCGGTGCGGGACGAAGGAGGAGGTGTCGTCGGTGATGTAACCGGTCGTCTCCCTGATGCCGAGCCCGGCCGCCTCGTCGGCGACCACCCAGGCGCCCAGCACCGGCCGCTGCCCTTCGAACTCCGGCAGCGGCTCGAAGGCCTGATGCACGTAGCCTTCGCGGCCGTACATGCCGGGCGTCTCCCGGACGCCGCCCGGGGTCACGATGCGCATCGACGCGCCTTCCCTGCCGAGCAGCGGCTTGGAGATGAACGAGGTCAGCTCGCGCGGCCCGTCGAGGTAGGCGGGCAGCAGGTTGGGATGGCCGGGGTTGAGCTCCCACAGCACGGCCAGCAGCGCCTTGTTGGACAGCAACGCCTTCCACAGCGGCTCGACCCACGTGCCGTAGCGTACGGCGTGCCGCCCGAACTCGTCGGCCAGCATCCACTCCCACGGGTACAGCTTGAACGTCGAGCGCATCACGCGCCCCTCGACGTCCACGAAGCAGCGGTTGAGCGGGTCCCAGCCGATGTCCTCCATGGCGATGGCCACGGTCTCGATGCCCGCCTGCTCGGCCGTCTCCTGCAGGTAGGCCACGGTCATGGCCTCCTCGCCGGTCTCGTCGGCGTTGGTGAAGGCGAAGTGGGTGGGGCCGGGCGGCAGGCGCAGCTCGCGCCAGCGGTCGATGAGCCGCTCGTGCACCGAGTTCCACTGGTCGCCGCCGGGGAAGACGTCCTGCAGCCAGAACCACTGCACCACCGACGACTCCACCAGCGACGTGGGCGTGTCGGCGTTGTACTCCAGCAGCTTGGCCGGGCCGGTGCCGTCGTAGCGCAGGTCGAAGCGGGCGTACAGGTGGTCGTCGCGGCGCTCCCACGAGCGGGCCACCGCCTCCCAGGCCCACTCGGGGATGGCGAAGTCGGCGAAGCGGCCGGTGGCGACCACGTGGTCGGCGGCCTGGAGGCACATCCGGTGCAGCTCCTCGACCTGGCTCTCCAGCTCTTCGACCTCGTCCATGGAGAAGACGTAGTGCACGGACTCGTCCCAGTACGGGCGGCTCAGCCCGGCCGGGTGGGCGGCGCGGTGGTAGGCCAGGCCGTGGCCTTCGATGATCTTCTCCCAGCCGTCCCTGGGAGGGGAGTGCTCGCGGCGCATCGCTCAGCCCCCGGAGCCCCAGCCGCGGCCGCCGAAGCCGCCTCGCTGGATCGACTTGCCGCTCCTGCTGCTGATGGTCACGTTGGACGGCTTGAGCGTGGTGCCGTCCATGACCCGGTTGCCGACCCGGCGGCCGCCGTAGTACCAGACGTACGCGCCGTGGGAGCCGCCGTAATAGTGGTGGCGGGTCGAGGTGCCGTCGTCGTCGCAGTAGGAGTCGTCCACCACCACGTAGCCGTCGCCAGCCGGCGTGCTGCCGGGGGTGGCCGTGAGCGGGCTCGGGCTGTCCGTCGGGGTCTGTGTCGGAGTTGAAGTCGGGGTCGGGGTCGGGGAGGCGCTGTCGCTTGCCGAGAGGGAAGCGGACGGGGAGGCGGTCGGTGTCGCGGGGAAGTCGCCGTAGCCGGGTGGCAGGTCGCCGTCCAGCAGGACGCAGTCGGCCGTGACCTGCTCGTCGTCGTCGACCGCCGCGCAGTAACCCACGACCATCACCGACACGACGCCGAGGACGGTCAGTGGGATGACTTTGGACGATTTGCGTGGCGGTTGCTTGGACGCCTTGGACGGCTGTGGCATGAAACTCCTGCTTTCCTGAGCCGATCACACTAGCGGCGGCCCTTACCCCCGATCAATGGCCCCTGGCAGATTTGCCCTGTTCAGGGTTGGTGCTCCCGGTCGCCGCCCTACTGGGGTAGGACTGGACGCATGGATCCCGTCGAGGCCCTGCGCGAGATCGCCTTTCTCCTCGAGCGCGCGGGTGAGCCCCCGTACCGCGTGCGTGCCTTTCGCCGCGCCGCCGCGGTGATCGACGAGCTGTCCCCGCAAGAGCTCGCCCGTCTCACCCGCGACGGCGGGCTCGGTGATCTCCCCGGGATCGGGAAGGTCACCGCTCTTGTGGTCAACGAAAGTGTTAAAGGTCAGGTTCCGACCTATTTGCGGCGAATGCGGGCGACCGTAGACGTCCAGCTCGACGAGGAGACCGCGCGGCTGCGGGCGGCGCTCAAGGGCGATCTGCACAGCCACTCCGACTGGTCGGACGGCGGTTCGCCGATCGAGGAGATGGCGCGGGCGGCCATGGCGCTCGGGCACGACTACTGGGCGCTGACCGACCACTCGCCGCGCCTGACCGTGGCCCGGGGGCTGACGGCCGGGCGGCTGGAGCGGCAGCTCGACGAGGTGGCCGCGCTGAACGAGCGGCTCGCGCCGTTCAGGATCCTGACCGGCATCGAGGTGGACGTGAACCCCGACGGCTCGCTCGACCAGGAGCCCGAGCTGCTCGACCGGCTGGACGTGGTGGTCGCCGGCGTGCACTCCAAGCTGCGCATGGGATCCGAGGACATGACCCGCCGCATGGTCACCGCCATCGCCGACCCCCGTGTGGACGTGCTCGGCCACTGCACCGGGCGCATCGTGCAGGCGGGCGGCAAGCGCGGGGCCAAGCGGCCCGAGTCGGAGTTCGAGGCCGAGCTGGTCTTCGAGGCGTGCCGTCAGTTCGGGGTGGCCGTCGAGATCAACTCGCGGCCCGACCGGCTCGATCCGCCCAAGCGGCTGTTGCGGCTGGCGTACGAGATGGGCTGCCTGTTCGCGATCGACTCCGACGCGCACGCGCCGGGGCAGCTCGACTGGCAGCGCTTCGGGTGCGAGCGGGCCGCCAGGTGCGGGATCGAAGCGGACCGCATCGTCAACACCTGGCCGCTCGACCGGCTGCTGGAGTGGACGCGCGCCTGACACGCCCGCCCCCTGGTCACCGCGCCTGACGGACCTCCTGCCGTGCCGCGCGCGTCCGCCTGCCGTGCCGCGCGCGTCCGCCTGCCGGCCCTGCCCGCTGGAGTGGACGCGCCCGTGAGCGGAAGAATCGCCGATCGTCACGTGGTGGAAAGCCGGGCGAGGCGCACCTGCACTCGCGTGAGGTGCCGCGCTCCGCTCGGCCGCCGGCGGAGGCGTGAGACTTCCCTGGCGGCGGGGTTACCTGGGTGTCGCGGGGCCGCCGCGAGGCCCGCGATTGTCGGTGGCGGCGCGTAGCGTTCCGGCTGTGAACCGTACCGACCGGCTCTACGCGCTCGTCGAAGAGCTGCGCGCCATCGCGCCCCGCTGCCGCTCGGCCCGCGAGCTGGCCGAGCGGTTCGAGGTGAGCGTACGCACGATCGAGCGCGACATCACCGCGCTGCAGGAGTCGGGCGTGCCGATCTACGCCGAGCCAGGCCGCAAGGGCGGCTACGCCATCGACAGGAAGGTGTCGCTTCCCCCGCTCAACTTCACGCCCGCCGAGGCCGTCGCCATCGCGGTGGCGCTCAGCAAGGCGGGCGACCAGCCGTTCGGCCGCCAGGCCCGTAGCGCGTTACGCAAGGTGGTGGCCGCCATGCCGGGCCCCGAGGGCGAGCTGGCCAGAGAGCTGGCCCGCCGCGTGCTGCTCGCCAGGCCGCAGTCCGAGCCGGGGAGGAGATCCGGCCGCTGGGCGGCGAGGGCATCTCCAGGGCCATCGAGGAGGCGCTGCTGCGCCGCCGGGTGCTCAGGCTCGAATACGCCGACGCGAAGGGTGCGCTGACCACGCGCGACGTCGAGCCTGGGGTGTTCCTGGGCGGGCGCGGCGGGTTCTGGTACCTCGTGGGGTGGTGCCGGCTGCGCGACGACGTACGCGTCTTCCGCCTCGACCGCATCGCGTCCGCCACCGTCACCGCCGAGCGCTGTCCCGACCGGCCTTTGGAGGGTTTCGCCACCGATGTGCCAGAGATGGTCGTCCACGGCACCGTACTCGACTGACAATCCGATAATTCTTTCGAAAACACCGACATAGGGTTGTCGCCTTCGCCGGTCATCGTGGATCTGTCCGCACCCCCGAGGAGACGACGGCGTCCATGAACCTTCATCTCAGGTGATCATCCGCTCGCCGGTCGGAGAGAGCGCCTTCCCCGCGAGATCCCGGCACGGCGAGCGGGCCGCCCCGCGGCACGGGGCGGGTCACCCATCGCCCTGGACACGCCGCCGATCGCCGAGCGGCGGCGCGTCCAGGGCCCTGCGCCGGCGCCCCCAGCGTCCCCCGGCGTCCCCGAGCGTTCCCGAGCGTCCCCCGGCGTACCCGGTGCCGGCCTCCTTGCGCCGGCGTTCCCTGACGTCCCCCCTTCCCGCGCGGGCTTCGGAAGTGGGCGGCCCTGGGCGATCGCTCAAGGGCAGGCCGCCGCCGCTGCGGCCGTCCCTGGGCGGCCGTTCGGCGGCGGTCGTCTTACAAGGAGGCGGCCGACAGCCAGCGGTCGAGCAGGTCGCGGTCGCCGTGCACGGTGACCGCGCCGGGGGAGCGGCGGTTGTAGAGCACGAGCAGCAGGTCGCGGACCGGGCCCCGCAGGGCCACGTCGCCCTTGGCGTGCCCGCGCTCCCACGTGATCTTCCCGGCGGGGCCCTGCGTGATGGTCCACTCGCCGTCGGCGTCGCTCGCGTGGAGGTGGATCGTGGCCCCCTCCACGTCGAGCTCGGCCAGCGGTTTGGTGACCCAGCGGGCCTCCGGCAGGTTGTGCAGGAGCTCCTCGATGCCGTCGATCGCGGTCTCCGCCGGGAACTCCGGCTCGACGCCGAGCGCGATCTCGACGTCCGCCCGGTGCACCAGCAGCTCGAAGAACATCCGGCGCGGCCACCACGAGGCCCGCTTGTCCGGGCCCCACGTCCACACGGTCGTCGACGGGTCGGTGGCGCGCAGCGTCTCCAGCATCTCGGCGGCTCCCGCCGTCAGCCACGCCGCGTCGCCGTGGGCGCCCTCCGGCAGTCCGGTGGGCACCTGAAACGACCAGATCCGCTCTTGCACCTGGTTGCGCAGCACGTGCACCGCCCAGCGGTGCATCTGCCCGACGTGGGTGACCACGTCGCCGACCGTCCAGCCCGGGCAGGTCGGCACCGGGACCGTCAGGTCGTCCGCCAGCGTCGCCAGCCTGGCCGTCTCGGCCTCGATTCGAGCGAGGTAATCAGTCACCGTGCCTACATTAGGCGGCCGGGCACGTCGTTCCCTTCTGCGGCATCTTGCCTTCGATCAGGTACGCGTCCACCAGGCCCTGGACGCACTTGCTGCCCGACAGGTACGCCCCGTGCCCCTCACCCTCGTACGTCACCAGCGTCGCGGTCTTGAGCTGGGCCGTCAGCTTGGGCGCCCACTCGTACGGCGTGGCCGGGTCGCCCTTGCCGCCCACCACCAGGATGGGCGCGGAGCCGGTGGCGTCCACGTGCCGTGCCTCGTCGCTGCCCTTGGCCGGCCAGACCGAGCACAGCCCGCCCGAGCCCTCGCTGCCGAACAGCGGCGAGATCTTCAGCGCCGCCGCCTCGGTGCGCCGCAGCGTCGCCTCGTCGGGACGTTCGGCGGTGTCGACGCAGGTGATGGCGGGGAAGCTGGTCATCTGCGTGGAGTAGTTGCCGTTCGGATCGCGCCCGGTGTAGGAGTCGGCGAGGTAGAGCAGCGCGTCGCCCCGCCCCTTGAGCGCCTCGCCCAGCGCCCGCTCCAGGAACGGCCAGGTCAGCTCCGAGTAGAGCGCGGCGGCCACGCCGGTGGCGGCCAGGCCCTGGGTGAGCGCGCGGCCGCCCACCTGCAGCGGCTTGGTGGTGAGCTGGTTCATCAGCCGGGTGACGTTGGCGTCGGCCTCGGCCTGGGTCTTGCCGACCTCGCAGTTGCCCTCGGCCACGCACGCCTTCAGGAAGCTCTCGTACGCCTTCTGGAAACCGCGCGTCTGGGCGATCGTGCGCTGCTCGAAGGTGACCGTCGGGTCGAGCGGCGCGTCCAGCACCATGCGGCCGACGTTCTTCGGGAACAGCGTGGCGTAGACGCCGCCGAGCTGGGTGCCGTACGACATGCCCACGTAGTTGAGCTTGGCGTCGCCCACGGCCTCGCGGATGCGGTCCATGTCGCGGGCGGCGTTCACGGTGCCGATATGGGGCAGGATCTTGCCGGAGTGCTGCTGGCAGAGGGAGGCGAACTCCTTGTTGACCGCGTCGGCCTCCCGGCGCGTCTCCTCGTTCGCGGGAAGCGTGTCGAGCGAGGTGAACCTGTCCATCTCGGCGCCGTCGCCGCAGCGCACGCCCGAGCTGCGCTCGACGCCGCGCGGGTCGAAGCTGACCAGGTCGTAGTGGGCGCGCAGCGTGGTGAGCGCCTTGGCGGCCTGGTCGAGCGTGTCCACGCCGGACGCCCCAGGCCCGCCGAAGTTGAACACCATCGAGCCCAGCTTCTTCTTGCCCGTGGCGGGCAGTTTGATCAGCGCCAGCTCGATCTTCTCGCCGTCGGGCTTGGCGTAGTCGAGGGGCACCGCGAGCTTGCCGCACCGTACGGACTTGTCCTGGGCGGCCGGAGGCTCGCCGTCGGGACGCTTGATGTCGGTGCACGGACCCCAGGCGATCGAGCCGGACCCGGCGGCGGGCGCGGGGCTGGACCCGTCACGGGTCTCGGAGGCCGGCTGGGCCGGTGCGGTGGAGCAACCTGCGGCCGCCAGGACCAGGGCGGCGGCGATAACGCGACGCATGACGAAACTTCCCCTCACATCTCTTCAGGGGGAAGTAGTGCCCACAATACGGCAACCTGCACCAATGGCCGGTGAAGCGGCACGCACCCCTCCTGAACGTGCCGCCTCACCAGCGCGACGGGGCGGACGGCAGAATATGACGGCGCTCCCGCGAATCATTTCCCACGGGAGCGCCGGACGACGGATGGCTCAGACGCCCATCGACTGGGTGTCGTTGCTCTCCGCGCCGCCCGCCTCGGTGACGCCGTTCTTGAGGTGGTAGCGGGCGATGGCCTCGCGCAGCACCTCGCCGTCGAGCTCGCCCCGCTTGACCAGGCTGTTCAGCACGGCCAGCGTGATCGAGGCGGCGTCGACGTGGAAGTGGCGGCGCAGCGCCGAGCGCGTGTCGGACAGGCCGAACCCGTCGGTGCCCAGCGAGGTCCAGTCACCCGGCACCCACTGCGCGATCTGGTCCGGCACGGCCTTCATGTAGTCGCTGACGCCCACGAACGGGCCCTGCGCCTCCGACAGCGCCTGCGTGACGTAGGGGACGCGGCGCTCGGCGTCGGGGTTGAGCAGGTTGTGCTCGTCGCACTTGAGCGCCTCGCGGCGCAGCTCCGACCACGACGTCGCCGACCACACCGCGGCCGACACGCCCCAGTCCTCGGCGAGCAGCCGCTGCGCCTCCATCGCCCACGGGCCGGCCACGCCGGAGGCCAGGATGTTGGCCTTGGGCCCCTCGGTCTGCGGGCCGTCGGCGAACTTGTACAGGCCCTTGAGCAGGCCCTGCACGTCGATGCCCGGCGGCTGGGCCGGCTGCAGGTAGGGCTCGTTGTAGACGGTCAGGTAGTAGAAGATGTCCTCCGGCTGGTCGCCGTACATCCTCCTGAGGCCGTCCTTGACGATGTGGGCCAGCTCGAACGCCCATGACGGGTCGTAGATGACGGCCGCCGGGTTGGTCGAGGCGAGCAGTGGCGAGTGGCCGTCCTCGTGCTGCAGGCCCTCGCCGTTGAGCGTGGTGCGGCCTGCGGTGGCGCCCAGCAGGAAGCCGCGGCCCATCTGGTCGCCCATCTGCCACATCATGTCGCCGGTGCGCTGCCAGCCGAACATCGAATAGAAGATGTAGACCGGGATCATGTGCTCGCCGTGCGTGGCGTAGGAGGTGCCGGCCGCGATCGCCGAGGCCATCGAGCCCGACTCGCTGATGCCCTCGTGCAGGATCTGGCCCTGCACGGCCTCCTTGTACGACAGCAGCAGCTCACGGTCGACCGCCTCGTACGTCTGCCCGTGCGGCGAGTAGATCTTGGCCGTCGGGAACATGGCGTCCATGCCGAACGTGCGGGCCTCGTCGGGGATGATCGGCACGAACCGGTGGCCGATCTCCTTGTCGCGCATGAGGTCCTTCAGCAGCCGGACGAACGCCATCGTGGTGGCGACCTGCTGCTTGCCCGAGCCCTTCTGGAAGGTGGAGTAGACGTCGTCGCCGGGCAGCTTGACCGGCTTGGCGCGGACCACCCGCTTGGGCAGCACGCCGCCGAGCGCCGCGCGGCGCTCCTTCATGTACTGGATCTCGGGGTCGTTCTCGCCCGGGTGGAAGTACGGCGGCAGGTCGGCCTCCAGGGCCGAGTCGGGGATCGGCAGGTAGAGCCGGTCCCTGAACTCCTTCAGCTCGGCCTTGGTGAGCTTCTTCATCTGGTGGGTGGCGTTGCGCGCCTCGAAGTCCTTGCCCAGCGTCCAGCCCTTGATGGTCTGGGCGAGGATCACCGTCGGCTGGCCGACGTGCTCGCGGGCCGCCTTGAACGCGGCGTAGACCTTGCGGTAGTCGTGGCCGCCGCGCGACAGCTTGCGGATGTCGTCGTCGGACAGGTGCTCGACCATCTTGCGCAGGCGCGGGTCGGAGCCGAAGAAGTGCTCGCGGATGTAGGCGCCCGACTCGACGGAGTACGTCTGGAACTGGCCGTCGGGCGTGGTGTTCATCTGGTTGACCAGCACGCCGTCCACGTCGGCCGCGAGCAGCGGGTCCCAGTCGCGGCCCCACACGACCTTGATCACGTTCCAGCCGGCGCCGCGGAAGAACGCCTCCAGCTCCTGGATGATCTTGCCGTTGCCGCGTACCGGGCCGTCCAGCCGCTGCAGGTTGCAGTTGATCACGAACGTGAGGTTGTCGAGCTCCTCGCGTGCCGCCAGGCCGATCGCGCCCAGCGACTCGGGCTCGTCCATCTCGCCGTCGCCGAGGAAGGCCCAGACGTGGCTGCGGCTGGTGTCCTTGATCTGGCGGTTGAGCAGGTAGCGGTTGAACCGCGCCTGGTAGATCGCCGCGATCGGGCCAAGACCCATGGAGACCGTGGGGAACTCCCAGAAATCGGGCATCAGCCGCGGGTGCGGGTAGGAAGGCAGCCCGTGGAAGCCGTGCGACAGCTCCTGGCGGAACGCGTCGAGCTGGGCCTCGTTGAGCCGGCCCTCGAGGAAGGCGCGCGCGTAGATGCCCGGGGCCGCGTGACCCTGGAAGAAGACCTGGTCGCCGGACTCGCCGTGGTCCTTGCCGCGGAAGAAGTGGTTGAAGCCCACCTCATAGAGGGACGCGGCGGATGCGTACGTGGCGATGTGGCCGCCGACGTTGGTGCGGGCGTTGGCCCTGGACACCATGACGGCCGCGTTCCAGCGGATGTAGGCGCGGATGCGGCGCTCGATGTGCTCGTCACCCGGGAACCAGGGCTCACGCTCCGGCGGGATCGTGTTGATGTAGTCGGTGCTGCGCAGGCCCGGCACGCCGACCTGGTGCTCGCGGGCCCGCTCCAGCATGCGCAGCATGAGATAGCGGGCTCTGGTGCGGCCTTCGGTCTTGACGACGCTGTCGAGAGACTCGAGCCACTCGTTGGTCTCGCTGGGATCGACATCAGGCAGCTGGCTGGGTAGGCCGTCGCTGATGATCGAGAATCGCTGGCGTCCGGAAGCCACTGGGTCTCGCCTTCCGAGATGGACTGATGTCTGGTCTGGGTCGCCTTCCATCCTGGTCGCTAGCCGGAGAAAACGCATCTCTACTAGCAAGTAACCAGAGTGTCCCTGCTGGCAGGGCAGCCCCTGATGGCCTAGACCACCGATGGTAGGACGAATCGCCACCAAAGGTTACATGTCGCAAGCAATTTAACAAGACCAGAAAACTCACGAAATTTCGCTCGAATCCTGGCTGCTTGCGCGATGTCTCCTCCGTAGTCTTAGCCTCCCCCTAGGGGAGGCTTCTCACGCGTGAGCGGGCGAGTCTATCCGCCCTGCTCGCCGGGGCGCTCCAGGATGGCTTTAAGACGACAACCCCCGACCGGCCCCTATGCCACGAATCCGCCCCTGGCTTTCGCGCGGCGAACCCCTCGGTATGGGGGCACCTATCGGTATGGGGACACCTTAGGGAACGGAGCGCCACAAATTCGTCCATAACGGACAGAGCGCGCTCGTCGTCCCGTGCCTCAGACTCCTGTTCCTCGGCCGTTCCTCGGCCCGGTCGGGCGATCGAGGGTGCTCGTGGGCTCTTGGTGCAACGCCCGGCGCCGTCTCGGACGCGGTGCCGGCGCGGCCGGGTGCTCTACGCGTACTACTACAGGTGCTGTACGCGTACTACTAAGGGAGACGCTACTAAGGGAGACGCTACTAAGGGAGACGCTACTAAGGGAGACGCTACTAAGGGAGACGCTACTAAGGGAGACGCTACTAAGGGGGAGACGCTCCGCGCCTACCGAGGGAGACGCTCCGCCTCCGCCTACTAAGGGGAGGCGCTCCGCGGTTCGCTGAAGGGGCCGAGGGCTCTCCGCCGTCACTTCGATCGCCTTCGCCGCCATCTTGCCGCGCCGCTCCTCAGCATGCCTCCTTAATAAGAAGGTCTCCTTACAAGTCGCCTCGCTCCTGCCAAGGGGCCGGCGGCGGCATGCGTCGGTGATGCGTCCCCCTCGGCGGGTGATCGGTGGGGCGGGCCTGGTCGCTTGGGGCCGCGCTCGGGACCGGCTGAACACGGGGCTATCCGAGTCTGGCGGCATTCGGCCTGGCGGGATTCGAAGCCCGGCATCGAGCCTGCCCGGCACGAATCCGGCCCGGCATCGAGCTGGCCCGGCACCGGACCTGGCACCGGCCGGACCTGGCGCCGACGGGATCTGAAAACGGCCGGGAGCGTAACCTGCCGGGCCTGGAAGTGCTCGAAGGTGTGGGCCGGCGGTACCCAGGCGGGGCACCGCCGGCGGCGAGCGGGCCCAACGCATCCGCCCCTTCTCCGTAACAATTCGGTCATGATTTTCCGTCGCCCTCCAGAAGCGGCAAAACTTAGGAATCTCGCTTTTCATCCGGCATTCCGCGTACCAATGTGAGAGGTATGAATGCGACGGTTGGCGACCGCCTCCTGGTACATGGCAATACCGTTGGTGAAAGGGACAGGAGCGGCGTGATCACGGAGGTCCGGGGGCCGGACGGGGCGCCCCCGTACATCGTGGCCTTCGACGACGGCCACACCGGGATCGTCTTTCCGGGGCCCGATGCCGTGGTGCTGCATCAGTAAGATTCCCGCGTGAGATCTGAAATCATCGCTGTGGCCACCGGTTCCCGGGAGGCGGTGCACGACATCACGGCCCAATGCGCCGATTTCGTGCGGGCTCAGGGCGGCGACGGGTTGCTGCACGTGTTCGTGCCGCACGCAACGGCCGGGGTCGCACTGCTCGAGCTGGGTTCGGGCAGCGACGACGACCTGCTGGCCGCTCTGCGTGATCTGCTGCCCGCCGATGATCGCTGGCGCCATGCCCACGGCTCGCGAGGTCACGGCCGGTCGCACGTCATGCCCGCGTTGATCCCGCCGTACGCCACGATCCCCGTGCTGGGCGGGCGAATGGCGCTCGGCACGTGGCAGTCGGTCGCCTTGATCGACTTGAACGTCGACAACCCGCAACGCCAGGTTCGCCTGTCGTTTTTGTCTGATTGATTCCGGCCGACTAGGGCCGTACCCGTGGCGACCGTTGACGACTGAGGGTCACAGCGTGTGGACTGTGCCGAAGCGATAAACCGCATAAGCGGGGCCACTCAAGCAGGAGGGATAAACGTGAGCGCGACCGCGGGTCAGGCGCAGGGCGAGCGCGGCCTGGCCGAACGGCTCGGCCTCAAGCCGGGTCAGGTGGTGCAGGAGATCGGTTGGGACGAGGACGTCGACGACGAGCTTCGCGAATCCATCGAAGACCTGACCGGCAACGAGCTGCTGGATGAGGACGCTGATGAAGTCGTCGACGTGGTGCTGCTGTGGTGGCGTGACGGTGACGGCGACCTCTTCGACGCTCTGACCAACGCCATGCGAGCACTCGCCGACGGCGGCCAGATCTGGCTGCTGACTCCCAAGGCCGGGCGCGAAGGCCACGTGGAGCCGAGCGACATCGGGGAGGATGCCGCCACCGCGGGTCTCTCGCAGACCAGCAGCATCTCCGCCGCGGCCGACTGGTCCGGGACCAGGCTCGTCCCGCCGAAGGGCAGCCGCCGATAGGGGCCGCAGCGCCTGCCGTACGGCAGGATGGACCTGTGAACGCACATCCTGCCGAGGTCGGCGCCCGAGCTCCTGATTTCGAGCTACAGGACCAGCACGGCACCCCGGTGAGCCTGCGACAGTTCCGGGGCGAGAAGGTCGTGCTGGTCTTCTACCCGCTGGCGTTCAGCGGGATATGCGGCAGCGAGCTGTCCGCTCTGCGCGATCAGCCCATCGAGGGCGCGCGGTTGCTGACCGTGTCCGTGGACTCGGTCTTCGCACTCCGCGCGTGGGCTGATCGCGAGGGCTACGCGTTCCCCCTGCTCTCTGATTTCTGGCCACATGGACAGGTCGCTCAGGCGTACGGTGTGTTCGATGAAGAGAAGGGCGTCGCCCGCCGGGGGACCTTCATCCTCGACGGCGAGGGCGTGATCCGGTGGTCGGTGGTCAATCCGATCTCCGAGGCGCGTGACATCGCCGACTATGTCAAGGCACTCGCCGACATCACTTGACGTTCAAGGACATCGCCGACTTCGGAGGATACGATGCCCTGCTTCCGGTGCGGGGCCCGGCAGACGGACCCGGTGCGCGGAGTGAGCCCGTGGCAGCGCGGGGTGCGCAACGATTCCCAGGTGCTCATCTGCCCGGACTGTCAGCGGCTGCACGACCTCGACCTCGACTCCTGCGCGACGTGCGGGTCCACGGCGCTGTTCTGCCGGCTGGGCGAGGTCGAGTGCAGGGGCTGCGGGGCCGTGTGGATGGCCCGCTCGTCCGCGGGCCCGATCGACCCGGCCGCCGTCGCCGCGCCGCCCGGGCTGTCGGCTGAGGTGGAGGCCGCGCTCAACCGCGTCCTCGGGCGGGCCTGAAGGGCCCTGTACGGTCCCCGGGGCGCCCGTTCGGCTCCCTCGCTCCTCACAGCGGTTTGCGGGGCTCTGTGATGCTTTGGGGCCTCGTGGGCACGTACGTGCGGTTGAGCCGAGGAGGCAGGGCCTGGCGAAGTGCTGATCGGCATCCCCGTTCACCTGCCGATCTCGCCGATCTTGTCTCTGGGGCCGGACACCCTTTCCAGACATTTGCTGAGCTGCGCTATCGTCTCCTTCCGTGTCCGCAATGAGTTCGTTCGTCGTCGCGCTTGACGTCGGTGGCACGTCCATGAAGGGCGGCCTGGTCAGCGAGTCCGGCGCGGTGCTGCTGAGCGAGCGGCGCCCCACCCCTCGGAGCGAGGGACCGGAGGCGGTCGTGGCCGCGATCTCCGACTTCATCAGCCACCTGGCCGCCTCGGGCGACGGCATCCCCGCCGGCGTCGGGCTGGCGGTACCCGGGCTGGTGACCGAGGACACCGCCGTGTACGCGACGAACCTCGGGTGGCGCGACGTCCCCGCCACGGACTTCACCACCCTGGACATCCCGGTCATGCTCGGGCACGACGTCCGCACCGGGGGCCTGGCGGAGAGCATCCTCGGCGCGGGCCGCGGCGTGTCGGACTTCCTCTTCCTTCCCATCGGCACGGGCATCGCCGGCGCCTCGATCATCCGCGGCGAGGCGTACGGCGGCGCCGCCGGCTGGGCGGGCGAGATCGGCCACACCCCCGTCTTCCCCGACGGCGAGCAGTGCGCGTGCGGGCAGTTCGGCTGCCTGGAGACGTACGCGTCGGCGGCCTCCGTCGGACGCCGCTACAGCCAGCGGGCCGGCGTCGAGGGCGTCAAGGCCGAGCAGGTGGTCTCCTCCGACGACCCCATCGCCATCGAGGTCTGGGACGAGGCCGTGGAAGCGCTGTCGCTGGCGCTGGCCACGTACACGCTGCTGCTGGACCCGTCCCTCATCATCCTGGGCGGCGGTCTCGCCGAGGCCGGTCCCGCCCTGTTCGATCCCGTACGCACGCGCCTGGTCAAGCGCCTGGCCTTCCGCGAGGCGCCCCCGCTCGTACCCGCCGCGCTCGGCGTCGACGCGGGCATGCTCGGCGCCGCCCTCCTCGGCTGGCGCGCCGCCGGCCGCCCCGAGCTGGGACCCGGGTGGGTGGTGGATGTGCGATCGGGCCCGTTGGTGTCGTAAGGTGTAGTGCCGATCAGGGGCGGTTAGCTCAGCGGTAGAGCACTCGCCTTACAAGCGAGGGGTCACTGGTTCGAACCCAGTACCGCCCACCTGCGACATCAGCCCCGTCTCCACTTAAGGAAACGGGGCTTCGTGCCATGAGCGTGCCATCAGGCTCCGGCGTCGCCGGTGATCTTCGCGTTCATCGCATCTCGCGGCTCCATGCGTGATCATGGGCCGGATCCGGTGCCGGGGTGGACCGTCTCGGTGACGGCTGTGGCGGAGTGGTCCGCCAGGCGTGAGGTGCCCCCGGAGGGGAGAAAGCGGGCGGTTACCGGACTTCCCCTGCCTTCTGGTTCCATGATCGTCCATGAACGCAGCCCGAACGACCGTCCGGAGAAGGTGGCTCAAGCTTCTCACGGCCCTTCTCGCCATCCTCCTCCTCGGGTCGATGGGCCTGTACGAGCTGATGAACGCCCGGACCTTCCAACTTGCGGGAGACCTGACCGACCGCGTGGCGACCGGTGAGAAGGTCGTCGCCCTGACCTTCGACGACGGCCCTGACGAGCACACCCCCGAGATCATCGACGTCCTCGCCGAGCAGCGCGTTCGCGCGACGTTCTTCGTCGTCGGCTCTCAGGTCGAGGCCCGGCCGCAGGACGCGCGGGCGCTGGTCGCCGCAGGCCACCAGCTCGCCAATCACACCTACAACCATCGGCGAATGGTCTTCGTTTCCCCCGCCACGGTGGCGAGTGAAATCGAACGCACCGATGCGGCCATCCGGAGGGCCGGGCAGCGCGGCGAGATTCTGTTCCGCCCGCCGACCGGCAAGAAATTGCTGGTGCTACCGCTGTATCTGGCCGGCAACCAGAGGCGCACGGTGATGTGGGATGTGGAGCCGGATTCGGGTAAGACTCCGACCGCCACCGAGATCGTCACGGCTGTGCGCAAGGAGACGAAGCCAGGATCGATCATCTTGCTCCACCCCTGGTACGCCGGCGGGCGGAACACTCGCGAAGCCATCAAGGGCCTGATCACCGGCCTTCGTGAGGACGGATACCGATTCGTCACGGTCTCAGAGCTGCTCGCCTTGCGAGATCGTTGACATGGGTCCTGCCCTTGTCTCATTGCGTTAGGCCGCTGCTTCGAACCCGGTACCGCCGCCCGGTCCGGAACTCATGTCGTCCGGTACGTTCCGCGTTGCTCCCGCCAGTGCCGCGACCACCGGTGGCGCTGCCGGCGTCGCGGCGCGAGGCACCGGCGAAAATGAGAAGCGCTCGTGAAGGGCGTTCGCTAATCTGACGGTGGCATAAGGCGGAAAGCGCTTCGAAGATACCTTCAAACCGCTTCAGCGGCAGCTTTCCGTCTTTGCGTCCCCCAATTGAACAGCACCTTCCCGGTGCGACGATCGATGCGGTTTCGCTGTATGAAGCCGCCGCCGTCAGTTTCTCGGGAGGGATAAGATGCCGGAGAACGTGCCCGGTGCGAAGGCGAGGAATGCTTCGTTAAGGTGCCGGAGAAATCCGGTTCCCTGACCCGGGTCTCGTCGGCTCGGCCGGCGGATCCTGGCTTATAGCCCTTCGCTGCTTGGATCTCGGGCACGTTCTCCTGAACGGATCCCTCCCGGTCTAAGTCCGAGGAGGATCCGTCGTCTCATGGCGAAGTTCAACCACGCCGCGCGCACGGCCGCGACGTCTCCGGTCGTCACGGAGCGGACGCCGTCCGTGCGCACGTACGAGGGCGCTCCCGGCTACGTACGCGACGCCAAGAGCGAGCTCTTCCTCCTCGCGGTCACTCACATGGTCGGCGAGCCCACCATGTACGAACGGCCCAGGAAGCGCGACCGGCGGTTCCGGAGGCTCGTTCACCAGGTGGCGGTCGAGGACGGCGAGTGGCTGGCCAGGTTCCTGCCGTGGCTGCGTACCGAGGCGAACATGCGTTCCGCTCCGGTCGTCGCCGCGCTCGAAGCGGTCAGGGCGCGGCTCGACGCGGGGCTGCACGGACTGAACCGGCAGCTCGTCGACGGCGTGCTCCAGCGCGCCGACGAGCCGGGCGAGGCGCTCGCCTACTGGACGTCCAGGTACGGACGATCCATCCCGAAACCGGTCAAGCGCGGCATCGCCGACGCCATCCGTCGTCTCTACAACGAGCGGAGCTTGCTCAAGTACGACACCGCCTCCAAGGGCTACCGCTTCGGCGACGTCATCGACCTCGTCCACCCGTCCCCGCACCCGGACAAGCCGTGGCAGGGCGACCTCTTCAAGTACGCGCTCGACCGGCGCCACAGACGCCGTAACGGCATCCCCGAGCGGCTGTCGGTGCTGCGCCGGCGCGCGCACCTGATGGCGCTGCCGGTCGCCGAGCGGCGCGCCGTGCTCACCGGCGACGATCCCGAAGAGGTGGCGGCGAGGCTCGCCGGGGCGGGCATGACCTGGGAGGCGCTCGCCGGATGGCTCCAGGGGCCCATGGACGCCGCGGCGTGGGAGGCCGTCATCCCGAGCATGGGGTACATGGCCCTGCTGCGGAACCTGCGCAACTTCGACCAGGCGGGCGTCGGCGACGCCGCGGCCGAGAAGGTCATGGCCAAGCTCGCGGACCCGGACGAGGTGGCCAGTTCGCGGCAGCTCCCGCTCCGGTTCTACTCCGCTTACGTGGCGGCGTCGTCCCGGTGGCGGCCTGCGCTGGAGCGGGCGCTCGCCCTCGCGACCTCGTGCATGCCGTCGTTCCCTGGCAGGACGCTCGTCCTCGTCGACACGTCCGGGTCCATGACGTGGCTTCGGATATCGGCGCGTTCTACGGTCTTGCCGGTGCAGACGGCGGCGCTGTTCGGCGCCGTCCTCGCCGCCCGGGGCGACCAGGTGGACCTGTACGGCTTCGCCGACGGCGTCTTCAAGCACCGGGTCCGGCCGGGCGGCTCGGTACTGGAGGAGGTGCAGGCGTTCTGCGAGCGGATCGGCGAGGTCGGTCATGGAACGCGCATCGCCGATGCGGTGCGGGCGACGTACCGGGGGCATGATCGCGTCGTCATCCTGTCGGACATGCAGGCCATGATCGGGTTTGCGAGCGACGGCGTCATGGACTCGGCGCCGGGCGACGTCCCGATGTACGGCTTCAACGTGCTCGGCTACAAGACCGCCGCGATGGCGACAGGGCGGGCTGACCGGCACGAGTTCGGCGGCTTCTCCGACGTCGCGTTCAGGCTGATCCCGCTGCTGGAGGCCGGGAAGAGCGCCGACTGGCCGTTCTGAGCCTCACGGGCTCGTGGTCGGGACCCAGTAGCGGCGCTTGCGTTCGGTGATGCCGATGAGCCGCCCGCCGTTGGCCTCGATGACCCGGCGTGAGGCGACGTTGGTCAGGTCGCACATGATCAGGGCCCGGTCGATGCCCAGCGAGCGGGCGATCGGCAGCGCGGCGGCCAGCATGGCCGTCGCGTGGCCCTGGCGGCGGGCGCTGGGGCGGACGTCGTAGCCGATGTGCCCGCCCTGCTCCTCCAGGGCGGGGGTCAGGCGGTGGCGGATGGCCAGGCGGCCGAGGAACCGGTCGCCCTCGGCCCACCAGAGGGTGGTCATCGGTACGAAGCCCGGCCGCACCCCCTCCTGGGAGCGCTCGTTGAGCACCCGCGTGACGTACGCCTGGAAGGCCGCCGGGCTCGTCAGGGCCTGCGGATCGACGTCCTCGACGAACCACGGCACGGGAAAGGCGCGGTCGGCGCGGAACTCCGCCACCGCGTCCCGGAAGGACGGCAGCAACGCGGGGTCCGGGTCGATCAGCTTCGGCATGGCGACCATGGTGCCCGCGACAGGGCGCGACGCCAAGTCTCACCTCCGGGAGGCGGGCCGCATCGGGCCGTAAGGTCGTGTTGTGGATGATCAGAGGGCCCAGGCTCACGCTGCCGCTGGAGCGCTGTTCTTCGACGACGTCGGCCGGTTGCTGCTGGTCACGCCTACGTACAAGTCCTCTCTGGACATTCCGGGCGGGTACGTCGAGCCGGGGGAGACCCCGCACGAGGCGTGCGTCCGTGAGGTACGGGAGGAGCTGGGCATCCAGCCGGCCATCGGGCGCCTTCTCGTGGCCGACTGGGCGCCGGACTCCAGGGACGGCGACAAGGTGCTGTTCGTGTTCGACGGCGGGGTGCTGAGCGACGAGCTGCTCGGGCGGATCACGTTCGCGGACGGCGAGCTGAGCGCGTACGCGTTCCACCCCGTCGAGGAGCTGGACGAGCTGCTGATCGAGCGGCTCGCCCTCCGGCTCAAGGCCGCCGTCACCGCGTACGAGCGCGGCGAAACCGCCTATCTCGAACACGGCAGGCCGGTCTAGATGGCGGCAGGAGACCCACGCGTGGTTCCACGCGCACCTGATCGACCCGAATGACGTCGATCCCCGCGTCTACGATTGCGAGCTGAACCTGCAGGCCATGGCCTGGTTCAAGCGGGAGGCCACGCACTCACTCGAGCGGGTGCCCGGTTATCTCGCGATCCTCGCCAGGCACGGGGTGGAGTGCGTGCGGGTCAGAGGGACGATCCGGGCAGGGTGATCTACGAGGACCCCCATCAGATCGTCGCCGTCCCGTACGGCGGGAGTTAGCGGCGCCGGCCCCGGCGGTTGCGTGGGGGAGAGGTGCGGCGGGCGGTGCTCTTCTGCGCGGGCTTTCTGGATGTGCGGGGCTTCTCCGCCGGTGCGGTGGCGGCGGGGGTGCGGCCGCGGTGGCTGTTGACGGTCCGGCCGCGGACGATGCCGATGAAATCTTCCATCAGGTCCGTGGTGGCGTCGGCGAGCCAGGCGAGCCCGATCTGCGACTGCGGCGCGTCCGTCACCGGCCGGTACGTGAGGTCCTTGCGGTGGTAGAGCCGGGCCAGTGACTGGGGGACGAGCACGAGCCCCGCGCCGGAGGCCACCAGCGGGATGGTCTCGGCCGTGGTGTCCGGGCGGGTGAAGGCGGGCAGGCCGGGACGTTCCGTCCACTCCAGGGCGTCGTCGAGCGGGTGGAAGATCTCCTCGTCGGCCAGGTCGGCCAGCGTCACCTCGTCGGCGGCGGTCACCACATGGTCCTTGGGCACCACGACCACCGTCGTCTCGATGTAGAGGGGGATGACGTTGAGCCCGTCGCGGTCGATCGGCAGCCGGACGAACCCGGCGTCGGCCCCGCCCTCGCGCAACAGCGACAGCACCTCGGGGGTGGGCGCCATGACCAGGGTGATCGGCACGTCGGGCTGCCGCTCGGTCCACACCCTGGCCCACTTCGCGGGGGTCACGCCGGGCGCGTACGCCAGCCGGAACGTCTCACCATCGGTCACCGCCACAGCGTACCGATGTCAGCGAACCCGCCCCGACTGGCTACGCTTGGCGACATGACCTCGTCCAAACCGAAGAGCATCCAGACGATGAAGCCCGAGACGGCGGCCAAGAAGCTGGGCGTGCTCTTCTCGGCGACCCCTGCCGAGTTCCGCGCGGGCGTCGTCTCCAGGGACGAGCTCAACGCGATGCAGAAAGAGCCGCCCGCCTGGCTCACCGAGCTGCGCCGCAACGGCCCGCACCCCAAGCAGGTCGTGGCCGCCAAGCTCGGCGTCTCCATCTCGGGCCTGGCCAGGGCCGGCATCACCGAGCCGCTCACCACCGCCGAGATCGAGCAGATCAAGGCGGAGCAGCCGGAGTGGCTGGAACGCGAGCGCTCCGTCTACGCCGAGGCCCGCAAGGAAGCCGCCCGCCTCAAGCAGCAGAAGCAGGACAAGCAGGACTATCAGGAGAAGCGGGAAAGGCGGCAGCGTTAGCCTGCCGCCCCAGCGCTCCCGCCCCCACTCCCGCCGTCTTCAGGCCGCGCTTCTCGCTTGAGGCCGTGAGTCCCGGCGGCTCAGGTGTGCGGGTGGACGGTGACGAAGATGCCGCGCACCTGGGTGCCGTCCGGGTCGTCCCAGACGCCGGAGACGTGCCCGATCGCGTCCTTCGGGAGCGGCGCGGCGACCTGAAGGACCCGGTGCAGGCGCAGGGTCGTGCCGGGCGGGCCGGGCAGCGTTGTGCCCTCGGCGTCATCGGCGTCATCGGCACTGTCGGCGGTGCCGCGCGCCGCCGTCCCCTGCGCCGCGGGGGCGGTGTAGGCGCGGGTGACCGTGGGGTCGGGGGTGTCGCTGACGTTCTGGGCCTGGGCCTGGACGCGTCCCGCCACGAACGCGGTGAGCTGGGTGATCAGGACGGGGTCGTGGCAGCCGTCGTAGATCCAGCGCCGTCCCAGCACCCCGTGCTCGGCGGTACCGAGCAGCGCGTGCTCGGCGCCGTCCAGCGCGGCTCCCCGATACGTCAGCGGCACCAGGTACGTCGTCGCCGCACCGCCCGACACATCGTTGAGCACCATGAACTCGATGCCGACCTCTCCCTCGGGGTCGTCGAGCCGGAAACCGCCCGCCCTGACCAGCTCGGGCCGAGCCGGGCCGCCGCGGTACCACGGCCGGGTGGGCAGCCAGGGCGTGAGCAGCTCCAGCTTGGTCGGCTTCATCGTCGTGCGGTGGATGACGGCCATACCGGGAGATCCCTCTCGTCGAGCGGACACGGACCTCCCGGATTGTACGGATGCATCCCCGGTGTCAGACCGTCATGGGCTCGCCGTTGGCGATGACGTTCTTGAGCACGAGGTTCTCGACGTTCTCGATGACGTTCGGGGTGGCGGTGGTGCCGAAGTCCACGTCGGTGAGCGTGACGTCGCGGATGGGCGCGTCCGGGTAGCCGCGCAGGTTGAGCGCGCGTTCGGCGGTCCCCACGGTGACGTCCCTGACGTCGATCCCGCGTACGGACGGGTTGAACCCGTGCCCGGGCCCCTCCTCGTAGAAGAAGTTCACGTCGATCACCGAGCCGCCGACCTGGCCGATCTCCAGGTCCCTGGCGTGGAAGCCCTCGATGAAGCCGCCGCGCACGGAGTTCGTCTTGAACCGCAGCGCGATGTCGAGGTTGGGGCTGGACATCGCGCAGTCCCTGATGAACACCTCGCGCACGCCGCCGGACATCTCGCTGCCGATCGTCATGCCGCCGTGCCCGTCGCGCATGGTGCACTTCTCGACCAGGATGTGCTCGCTCGGCACGTTGACCCGGCGGCCGTCGGCGTTGCGGCCCGACTTGATCGCGATGCAGTCGTCGCCCGTGTCGAACGTGCAGCCGCGGATCACCACCATGCGGCTCGACTCGGGGTTGCAGCCGTCGTTGTTGGGGCCGTGAGAGACGACGGTGACGTTCTGGACGAGGACGTTCTCCGACAGCGTCGGGTGGATCTCCCACATGGGCGAGTTGACGATGGTGACGCCCTCGATGAGCACGTTGCGGCACCGGTACGGCTCGATGAAGGACGGCCGCAGATAGCCGCCCTCACCGTAGCGGCGCCGGGCCACCGGCACACCCCCCTCGGCCTGGGCGAACAGCGCGGCGCGCGCTGCTGACTGCTCGGGTTCGCCCGGGTCCCAGCCGTGGTCGCGCTGCCCCTTCCACGGCCACCAGTGGTCGTTGCCGGCCTGACCGTCCAGCGTGCCTGAGCCGGTCACCGCGATGTCGCTGCGGCCGTAGGCGTAGATGAGCGGCGAGTAGTTGAACAGCTCGACGCCCTCGAACCGGGTCAGCACCAGCGGCAGGTACGCCTTCGGGTCGGTGCTGAACAGCAGCGTCGCACCCTCCTTGACGTGCAGGTCCACCCGGTCGAGCAGGTGGATGGGGCCGGTGAGGTAGCGGCCTCCCGGCACGTCCACATGGCCGCCGCCCGCCTCGTGGCAGGCCCTGATCGCGGCGCGGATGGCGGCGGTGCAGTCGGTCGTGCCGTCGCCGCGCGCGCCGAAGCGGGTGATGTCGAAGCGGCGGTGCGGGAAGACCGGCGGGCGGACGCGGGCGGCGATGCGGTTGGCACGGGCCCAGGGTGCTTCCGGGTGCGCGGTCGACGCGCCGGCGGAGGACTCGCGGGCGAGGGCGGCTCGGGGGTGAGAATCGGAACGGCGGCGGACATCGCCAGGGCACGCATGGCGGCACGGCGGCTCAGCACGGCAACTCTCCCTGTCACGCTCGGGGTGGCCCGGAGCATATGCCGACCCGTTGCGGTGATCTAGGGGTCAGGCGGCTGTTCGTGCTGGAAACGCGGTGCAAACGGTTGCAGTATTCGTGCAGGGGCCGCGCGCGGGACGGCCGCAGGGGCCACGGCGGCGCGCAGGGCTGTCAAGGGCGGCGCCGCAGGGCTGTGCGGCAGGGCGCCGCGACCGCCCAGGCATGGGCGGTCGCGGCGCGGAGCGGGCTCAGCAGGTGCTGGCGCCGTCGAAGTTGCGGACGCCGCGGGGCACCTTCGACCAGATGGTGCCGCCGGGACGGACCGTGTGGCAGCTGCCGTCGGTGCCGTGGGCCCACACGATCTTCAGGCGCAGGGTCCTGCTGCAGTCGTTGCGGGCGTAGCCGGTCTTGGTGATGGTGCCGGTGGTCTGCCAGACGACCACGCAGGACGGCGCGTTACCGGCGGGCGCCATGGCCTGGGCGGGAGCGGCGGCCGCGCCGAGGGCGCAGCACGCGACGGCGAGGGTGGTAAGAGTCTTGCGCACGGAACGTGTCCTTCCTGATGCCATCAGTTACCCAACGAGTAGTAATCGATTGACTACAGGAAGTCAACGACATGGATCATAAGGAAAGTGTCCGCATATCTATACAAAACGGACATCGAGCTACTAACCTGGCATCGCTCCAGTGGGGGCCGCCTGGAGCGCCAAACGTCGCAGACGTCGGGGCCCCTCCCGCCCCCGGAGGGGCCCCGCGCCCATGTCTCGGGGTCCCGTTGTGTCCCTCATATGGCGAAAAATCGGATGAGGGCGACTCGCTGCACCTCTAGGGTGTGATCCGTGACCAAGCTCAATCAGATCCTCGCCGTCGAGAAGGGTGTGAAGTCGGACGTCCAGCGCAAGGTGACGGACGCCTACAACCGGATCCAGAAGGCGCCCCTGCTGTCCGGTCTCTCTCGCACGTACCAGCCGATCGACGATGAAGGCGAGCAGCTGCCGCCCGAGTCGACGCGCGTGCAGGTGCAGGCCGAGGAAGTGCTCAAGGACGTCGGTACGGCGCTCACCCGGCTCTTCGACGTGACCGCCACCAAGGACTGGGCCAACTGCGAGGCCAAGGCCGACGTGGTGGTCGACGGCGAGGTGCTGCTCGAGGACGTGCCGGTGACGTACCTGCTCTTCCTGGAGAAGCAGCTCAGCGAGGTCTACGCGTTCGTCTCCAAGCTGCCCACCCTCGACCCGGCCGAGACCTGGACGCGCGACGAGGCCACCGACACCTGGCGCACCGAACCCGTCAAGACCACCAGGACGAAGAAGGTGCCGCGCAACCACGTGCTCGCCGAGGCGACCGACAAGCACCCGGCGCAGGTGCAGGTCTACAACGAGGACGTCGTCGTGGGCTACTGGACGAAGATCGCCTTCTCCGGCGCGATGCCGCAGCGGCGGGTGAACGAGCTGCTGGCCCGCGTACAGAAGCTGCAGGACGCGGTGAAGTACGCGCGCGAGGAGGCGAACGGCACGGAGGTCGTCGACCGTAAGATCGGAGACAAGGTGTTCGCCTACCTGTTCAGGTGAACCCTCCCCTAGACCCCCTCGCCTTCGGGCGAGGGTGCGCCAGGAGCGCAAGCTGAGGCTGAGGGCTGAAGCTGAACGGCGGTGAGTTGGGGGTTCGAGTCCTCCCCGGGGGCACATGCCCCAGGTGGCCCAAATGGTAGAGGCAACCGCCTGAGACTCAGATTCTCGCTCCAGATTCAGCATTCGCCGCCGGACGCCGAAGTGACCGAGGACGGGCTGTGATGGTGAGATGCCGGTTCGACTCCGGTTCGGGGCTCTTTCCTGCCCCGGTGGCTCAATGGTAGAGCGCACGTCATAACGACTGATCCGTTCTCTTGAAAGACTCCGGCGCCGAATATGGCGGCATCACTCAGGCCCCCCGGTATGGGTAGACCGGGGGGCCACCGCCTTTTCGCAGGTTCTTCACACGCCGTGTGATCAGCGGCGGCGCAGCCTGCCGGCGGCCAGATCCAGGACATGGATGCGCTCGTGGTGGGCGCCCGAGCCGCCGCCCCGTCAGCGCCCCCGACGCCCCGGACGCCCCGGACCGCCCGTACAACGTGGAAAAACTGCTCTAGGGCCCTTGCCGGGGCGCGGCCGCGGGACGATGGTGGAAAGAGACCCGGCCGGGGCCTGCTACCCGGCGGGAAGTCCCGCCCGGACGGCGAGATGGGTGGCGGTGACCGGCGAGGCCACCAGACCTGCCGCCGCTTGACGGCACCTCGGCCGCTCCGGGTGGGACGCGGGTCGCCGGCAGGCGCCCTCGCCCGGCGCGCCGGACCAGAGCCTTCCCAGCGCGCGCTACCAACGGTGGTGGACCTGCGGGCGGATGAGCTCGTCGTAGACGTCGCGGACCGTCGCGAGCGCCGCCTCGTCGAGCGGGGGCAGGGCGTCGGCGGCGGCGTTGGCCCTGGCCTGCTCGGGGTTGCGGGCGCCCGGGATCACCACCGAGACCCCCTCCTGGTCGAGGATCCAGCGCAGCGCGAACTGCGCCATCGTCGCCCCCGGCGGCACCAGCGGCGCCAGGCGGCGCACCGCCTCAAGGCCGGTGGCGAAGTCCACGCCCGAGAACGTCTCACCGACGTCGAACGCCTCCCCATGCCGGTTGAACGTGCGGTGGTCGTCGGGCGCGAACGTGGTGTTCTCGTCGTACTTGCCCGACAGCAGGCCGCTGGCCAGCGGCACGCGGGCGATGATGCCGACCCCGGCGGCGCGGGCGGCGGGCAGGACCTGTTCGAGCGGCTTGAGGCGGAAGGCGTTCAGGATGATCTGCACGGTCGCCACGCCGGGCCTGGCGATCGCGGTCAGCGCCTCCTCGCAGGTCTCCACGCTCACGCCGTACGCGGCGATCTTCTTCTCCGCCACCAGCGTGTCCAGCGCGTCGAACACCGCGTCCGTCGAGTAGACCGGCGTCGGCGGGCAGTGGAGCTGCACCAGGTCGATGGTGTCCACGCCGAGGTTCTTGCGGGAGCGCTCGTTCCAGGCGCGGAAGTTCTCCATCACGTAGTTCTCGGGGATCTGCTCCACCCGGCGGCCCATCTTGGTGGCCACCGTCAGGCCCGGGTGCTCCTTGGCGAAGCGGCCGACGATCTGCTCGCTGCGGCCGTCGCCGTAGACGTCGGCGGTGTCGATGAAGGTGACGCCCGCGTCCACCGCCGCTTCGAGCGTGGCGATCGCGTCGGACTCCGTCACCTGGCCCCAGTCGGCGCCGAGCTGCCAGGCTCCGAGGCCGACCACACCGACCTGGCGTCCGGTACGTCCCAACACGCGCTGTTCCATGGGTGTCTGCCTTTCTCGAACGTGACCAGGCACCAGTGTCCCGGATGCCAGGACCCTCAGCGCACGCCGGGGCCAGGGGAGCGCGCGAGGCGGGGGAGCGCGGCACGTACCCTAACTGCCATGATTCGTCCCGCCACACCCGCTGACGTGCCCGAGATCGTCAGCATGATCCGCGAGCTCGCCGAGTACGAGAAGGCCGCACACGAGGTGCGCGTGACCGAGGAGCAGCTCCGCGACACCCTCTTCTGCGACCACCCCGCGGCCTTCGCGCACATCGCCGAGCAGGACGGCGAGGTGGTGGGGTTCACGCTGTGGTTCCTGACCTACTCCACCTGGCGCGGCGTGCACGGCATCTACATGGAGGACCTGTACGTCCGCCCGCAGTACCGGGGCGGCGGCCACGGCAAGGCGCTGATGCGCGAGCTGGCCAGGATCTGCGCCGAGCGCGGCTACGCCCGCCTGGAGTGGGCGGTCCTCGACTGGAACGAGCCGTCCATCGCCTTCTACGAGAAGCTGGGCGCGGTCAACCAGAGCGAGTGGTACCGCTACCGGCTGACCGACGAGCCGCTGCTCCGCCTGGCCGGCGAGGCGGCCGCCCGACCGTGATCCCGCCGTGAACGCGGCCACGCAGGTCACGCACAGTGACGTGACCTGCGTGACACAAATGCGGATCAGACGCCGGCGTGCGTCCTGCTCCGCGTGCTCTCGGACTGATCGAACATGCCCATCTCGGGCTCCTCGAGCTCGCGGTGGGTCTCCTCTATCCGCAGCGCGACGCCGATCGCGAAGAACGTCGGCGCCCACTCGCCTACGAAGATCCCCCACCTGTCGGCCCGGTCGAGCCCGGCCTTCTCGGCCTTCGTCGATACCGCCCAGCTGGCGAAGGCCAGCGCGATCGACGCCAGGCCGCACGTGTACATGTGGCCGGACTTCACGCCCATCTTGTGCAGCTGTTTGATCATGATTCCCCCTTGTCTGAGAGCTGTTACCCCAGCAGGGGGCCGATAACCGATCATTAACGCCATGTTTCGAGGGTGACGGTTGTGCGGTGCTTGTTACCGAGGTGAATCACACGTAACGAACGCACAGCCACGCAGGGTCATCGTGCGTAATGAGCCCTTCCTACCTTGGGCATCCCCGGACGCCGAGCGTAGGAGAGGTCGATGGCGCGCTGGATCGCCGAGTGGCACCCCGATGACCCAGCCTTCTGGGAGAGCACTGGCCGGCGGGTGGCCCGGCGTAACCTGATCTTCTCGATCGCGGCCGAGCATCTCGGCTTCACCGTATGGACGTTGTGGAGCATCGTGGCGACCAAGCTCGGGTCGTACGAGTTCTCCACCGACCAGCTTTTCTGGCTGGTCGCGCTGCCCAACTTGATCGGCTCCGTGCTGCGGGTGCCCTACACGTTCGGTCCCGCCAGGTTCGGCGGGCGCAACTTCACCGTGGCGAGCGCGCTGCTGCTGCTCATCCCGGCGGTGCTGCTGGGCGTGGCGGTCAACAACCCGGGGACGCCGTACTGGCTGTTCCTGGTGATCGCGGCGCTGGCCGGGTTCGGCGGCGGGAACTTCGCCTCCAGCATGGCCAACATCACCTACTTCTATCCGCGCAGCAAGCAGGGCATCGCGCTCGGGCTGAACGCGGCGGGCGGCAACATCGGCGTCAGCTCGGTGCAGCTCGTCATGCCGCTGGTCATCGGCTCGCTGGGGCTGGCCGCCGCCGGATGGTTCTGGGTGCCGTTCATCGTGGCGGCCTCGATCTGCGCGTACTTCTTCATGGACAACCTCACCAGCGCCAAGGCGAACCCGCGTGAGCAGCTCGCGGTGGCGGGCAAGGCGCAGACCTGGGTGATGTCGTTCCTCTACATCGGCACGTTCGGCTCGTTCATCGGCTACTCGACGGCCTTCCCGCTGCTCAGCCAGAGCCTCTTCCCCGACGCGCCGTACGCGGCGGTCGCCTTCGTCGGCCCGCTGCTCGGCTCGCTGGTCAGGCCGGTCGGCGGCTGGCTCGCCGACAGGCTCGGCGGCGCCCCGGTCACCTTGTGGAACTTCGCCGCGATGGGCGGCGGCGTGCTGCTGGTGTGGCTGGCCGGCGCGGGCGGCTCGTTCTGGCTGTTCTTCCTCGCCTTCCAGCTGCTGTTCGTCACCTCCGGCATCGGCAACGGCTCCACGTACCGGATGATCCCGGCGATCTTCCAGGCCAAGGCCGTGGCCGAGCGCGGACCCGGCGAGGAGGCCCTGCTGCACGGCAAGCGCCAGGCCAGCGCCGCCATCGGCATCATCTCGGCGGTCGGCGCGCTCGGCGGGTTCCTCATCAACCGGGCGTTCGGGATGTCGTTCGCCGCCTCGGGCAGCCCCGCCGCCGCCTTCCTCGCCTTCGGCCTGTTCTACGCATCCTGCTTCGCCCTGACCTGGTGGTGCTACACCCGCAAGGTCGGCGTCAACATGGTGGCGAGCCTCGCGCATGCCAGGGTCTGACGTGACCGCGACGCACTGTCCGTACTGCGCGCTGCAGTGCGGCATGAAGATCGGGCCTGGGCCGGCCATCACTCCGCGCACGGACATCCCGGCCAACGCCCCCGGCTCGCTGTGCCAGAAAGGGTGGACCGCCGGCGAGCTGCTCACCAACGGCGAGCGCCTCACCACCCCGCTCCTGCACGGCGAGCCCGTGGAGTGGGACGTCGCGCTGGACTACGTGGCCGAGCGGCTGTCCGCCATACGCGCCGAACACGGCCCCGACGCCGTGGCCGTGTTCGGCGGCGGCGGGCTGACCAACGAGAAGGCGTACTCGCTGGGCAAATTCGCCAGGGTCGCGCTCGGCACCAGCCAGGTCGACTACAACGGCCGCTTCTGCATGTCGTCGGCCGCCGCCGCGTCCATCAGGGCGTTCGGCATGGACCGGGGCATGCCGTTCCCGATCACCGACCTGGCCGAGGCCGACGTCGTCATGCTGGCCGGGGCGAACGTGGCCGAGACCATGCCGCCGTTCGTCCGCCACCTGAGCGGGCCCCGCCTCATCGTCGTCGACCCGCGCCGCTCGCCGACCGCCCGCCTCGCCTGGCTGCACCTGCAGCCCACCCCCGGCACCGACCTGGCGCTCGCGCTCGGCCTGCTGCACATCGCGATCGGCGACGGGCTCGTGGACGAGGAGTACGTGGCCGCCCGCACCACCGGTTTCGACGAGGTGCGCACCGCGCTCGCCTCCTGGTGGCCGGAGCGGGTCGAGCGGATCACCGGCGTGCCGGTGCACAAGATGCGCCAGGCGGTCAGGGCGCTCGCGGCGGCGGAGCGGGCGTACATCCTGACCGGACGCGGCGCCGAGCAGCACGCCAAGGGCACCGACACCGTCACCGCGTTCATCAACCTGGCGCTCGCGCTCGGCCTGCCCGGCACGGAGGGCTCCGGCTACGGCTGCGTGACCGGGCAGGGCAACGGCCAGGGCGGCAGGGAGCACGGCCAGAAGGCCGACCAGCTCCCCGGCTACCGCAAGATCGACGACCCGGCCGCCCGCGCGCACGTGGCGGGCGTCTGGGGGATCTCGCCCGACGACATCCCGGGGCCGGGGCGGTCGGCGTACGAGCTGCTCGACGCGCTCGGCACCCCCGAAGGACCCAGGGCGCTGCTGCTGTTCGGGTCGAACCCGGTCATCTCGGCGCCCGCCGCCGAGCACGTCGCCGAGCGCATCGGCTCGCTGGAGCTGCTGGTGACCTGCGACTTCGTCATGTCGGAGACCGCCGCGCTGGCCGACGTGGTCTTCCCGGTCACGCAGTGGGCCGAGGAGACGGGCACGATGACCAACCTGGAGGGCCGGGTGCTGCTGCGCCGCAGGGCGCTGACCCCGCCTCCGGGGGTGCGCAGCGACCTCGACGTCATCGCCGCGCTGGCCGCGCGGCTCGGCCACACCTTCGAGACCGAGCCCGCCAAGGTGTTCGACGAGCTGCGCCGCGCCAGCGCCGGCGGGCCCGCCGACTACTCCGGCATCACCTACGAGCGCATCGCGAACGAGACCGGCGTGTTCTGGCCGTGCCCGTCGGAGGAGCACCCGGGCACGCCCCGCCCGTTCCTCGACCGCTTCGCGCACCCCGACGGCCGGGCCAGGTTCGTGCCCGTCCAGCACCGGGCCGCCGCCGAGGAGATCGACGACGACTACCCCGTCTACCTGAGCACCGGCCGGGTGCTGTCCCACTACCAGAGCGGCGCGCAGACCCGCAGGATCGCGCCGCTCGTCGAGGCCGCACCCGAGCCGTACGTCGAGCTGCACCCCGACCTGGCCGAGCAGCTCGACATCGCGGCCGGTGACGTCGTGCGCGTCAGCAGCAGAAGGGGCGAGAGCAAGGCCGTGGCCAGGATCAGCGACGCCATCAGGCGCGACACCGTGTTCATGCCCTTCCACTGGGAGGGCGCCAACAGGCTGACCAACCCGGCCCTGGACCCGGTGTCGCGGATGCCGGAGTTCAAGGTCTGCGCCGTCAGGGTGGAGAGGGATTCATGAGGCTCGTCGTCGTGGGCAACGGGATGGCCGGGTCACGCCTGGTCAGCGAGGTACGCACGCGTGACCCGCACATGAAGATCACCGTGTTCGGTGCCGAGGAGCGGCGCCCGTACAACCGGATCCTGCTGTCCAACGTCCTGGCCGGCAGCGCCAGGCCCGATCAGGTCCGCCTCGTCGACCCGGGCTGGTACGAGGCCCACGGCGTCGAGGCCGTCTTCGGCGACCCGGTCGCCCACATCGACAGGGAGACCCGGCACGTCGTCACCCGCGGCGGGCGGCGTGAGCCGTACGACCTGCTGGCCCTCGCGACCGGCAGCGACGCGATCGTGCCGCCGATCCCCGGCGTGGAGCGGGCCGTCCCCTTCCGCACGCTCGACGACTGCGAGCGCATCATGCGGGCGGCCGAGCAGGCCCGCGCGGCCGTCGTGATCGGCGGCGGGCTGCTCGGCATCGAGGCCGCCCGCGGCCTGGCCGGGCGCGGCCTGCCGGTCACGCTGCTGCACCTGGCGGGCCACCTCATGGAACGCCAGCTCGACGTGGAGGCGGGCCAGGTGCTCGGCGAGACACTGACCGGGCTCGGCGTCGGCATCCGCACCGGCGTCAGCGCCTCCGCGGTCGAGGCGGACGGCGTCCGCCTCGACGACGGCGAGCTGATCCCCGCCGATCTGGTCGTGCTGGCCTGCGGCGTGCGGCCGGTGACCGGGCTCGCCGCGGACGCCGGGCTGGAGGTGCGGCGCGGCATCGTCGTGGACGACGAGCTGCGCACCGACGACCCGTCGATCTTCGCGATCGGCGAGTGCGCCGAGCACGACGGCACCGTGTACGGCCTGGTCGCGCCCGCCTGGGAGCAGGCCACGGTGGCCGCCGAGGTCATCACCGGCGGCAAGGCGCTCTACCGGGGCTCCCGCCTGGTCACCAGGCTCAAGGCCAAGAGCGTCGAGCTGGCCGCGATGGGCGAGACCCAGCTCGGCGAGGAGCAGGCCGAGGTGGTGCGCTTCAGCCACCGCGCCCGCGGCACCTACCGCAAGCTCGTCATCAAGGACGGCCGGCTGGTCGGCGCGATCCTGCTGGGCGAGAGCGACGCCGTCGGCACCCTCACCCAGCTCTTCGACCGCGGCGGGCCGGTGCCGGGCGACCGGGCCGGGCTGCTGTTCCCCGGGCTGGCCGCGGCGCCCGTGGCCGACAGCCCGACGCTGATGCCGGACGCGGCGACCGTCTGCCGCTGCAACAACGTGACCAAGGGCCAGATCAGGGCGTGCTGGGAGGCGGGCGCCCGCGACGTGGACGGAGTGGCGGCCGCCACCAGGGCCACCACCGGATGCGGAACCTGCCGCGACGCCGTGGAGGGCATCGTCGGCTGGCTGTGCGAGCAGGAAGGGATCTCAGTGTGAACAGGATCGTCGTCGTCGGGTACGGCCCGACCGCCCACCGGCTCGTCGAGACGCTCACGAGCAAGGGCTTCCACGGCAGCGTGACCGTCATCGGGGAGGAGCCGCGACCGGCCTACGACCGCGTCCACCTCACCTCCTACCTGTCCGGCACGTCGGCGGACGACCTCACCTACGCGGTGCCGGACGGCGTCGTCACCCGGCTGAACACCCGGGTCACCGGCATCGACCGCGAGGCCAGGCGGGTGACGCTGGCCGACGGCGGGACCGAGCCGTACGACGTGCTCGTGCTGGCCACCGGCTCGATCCCGTTCGTGCCGCCGGTGCCCGGCGCCGAGCACGCCTTCGTCTACCGCACCATCGAGGACCTCGACGCCATCAGGGCCGCCGCCAAGGACGCCGAGCAGGGTGTGGTCGTCGGCGGCGGGCTGCTCGGCCTTGAGGCCGCCGACGCGCTGCGCGGGCTCGGCCTCAAGACCCACATCGTGGAGATGAGCCCCTGGCTGATGCCGCGCCAGGTCGACGAGGGCGGCGGCTCGGTGCTCAAGTCGCACATCGAAGGGCTCGGGCTGACCGTGCACACCGGCGCGGGCGTCCAGGAGATCGTGCACGACGACGGCGAGGTGAGCGGCCTGCGCAAGCCCGACGGCACCGTCATCGACGCGCAGGTCGTGGTCTTCTCCGCGGGCATCAGGCCGCGCGACGAGCTCGCCAGGCAGGCCGGGCTGGAGGTCGGGCCGCGCGGCGGCATCGTGGTCGACTCCGGCATGCGCACCTCCGACCCCGCCATCTACGCCGTCGGCGAGTGCGCGCTGGCCGGCGGCATGATCTACGGCCTCGTCGGGCCCTGCAACACGATGGCCGAGGTGGCCGCCGACCGCATCATGGGCGGCTCGGCCACGTTCGAGGGCGCCGACATGTCCACGAAACTCAAGCTGCTCGGCGTCGAGGTCGCCCAGTTCGGCGCCATGGACGGCGCGCTCGACGTCACCTATATGGACCCGGTGGCCGGCGTCTACAAGAAGCTGTTCATCAGCGACGACGCCCGCACCCTGCTCGGCGGCATCTGCGTGGGCGACGGCGGGCCGTACACGGCGCTGCGGCCCTTCGTCGGCAAGGAGCTGCCCGCATCGCCGTCCGACCTGCTCTTCGCCGGGGCCGGCGCGGCGCTCGACCTGCCCGACGAGGCGCAGGTCTGCTCCTGCAACAACGTGTGCGCGGGCGACATCCGCACCGCCATCGCCGACGGCGCCACCGAGGTGCCCGCCATCAAGGCGTGCACCCGGGCCGGCACCACCTGCGGAAGCTGCGTGCCGATGCTCAAGCAGCTGCTGGAGAAGTCGGGCGTCGAGGTCAGCAAGGCGCTGTGCGAGCACTTCGCGTACTCGCGGGCCGAGCTGTTCGACATCGTACGGGTGCGCGGCATCACCACCTTCTCCGAGCTGATCGCCCAGCACGGCCAGGGCAGGGGCTGCGACATCTGCAAGCCCGCCGTGGCCTCCATTCTCGCCTCCCTGCACAACGGGCACGTGCTGGAGGGCGAGCGGGCCGCCCTGCAGGACACCAACGACGCCTTCCTCGCCAACATCCAGAAGAACGGCACGTACTCGGTCGTCCCGCGCATCCCCGGCGGCGAGATCACGCCCGAGAAGCTCATCGTGATCGGCGAGGTGGCCCGCGACTTCGGCCTCTACACCAAGATCACCGGTGGGCAGCGTATCGACCTGTTCGGCGCCCGCATCGAGCAGCTTCCCGAGATCTGGCGGCGGCTCGTGGACGCCGGGTTCGAGTCGGGCCACGCCTACGGCAAGGCCCTGCGTACGGTGAAGTCCTGTGTCGGCTCCACCTGGTGCCGCTACGGCGTGCAGGACTCCGTGGGCATGGCCATCGCGCTGGAGCTGCGCTACCGCGGCCTGCGCTCGCCCCACAAGATCAAGTCGGCCGTCTCCGGCTGTGCCCGCGAGTGCGCCGAGGCCCGCTCGAAGGACTTCGGCGTCATCGCCACCGAGCAGGGCTGGAACCTGTACGTCGGCGGCAACGGCGGCTTCAAGCCCCGCCACGCCGACCTGCTCGCCAAAGACCTCAGCACCGACGAGCTGATCAGGACCATCGACCGGTTCCTGATGTTCTACATCCGCACCGCCGACCGGCTGCAGCGCACCGCCGCCTGGATCGAGTCTCTGGACGGCGGGCTCGACTACCTACGCGAGGTGATCATGGAAGACTCGCTCGGCATCTGCGCCGATCTCGACGCGCAGATGGAGCACCACATCGCCACGTACGCCGACGAATGGGCCGCCACCCTGGAGGACCCCGAGAAGCTGAAGAGGTTCGTCAGCTTCGTCAACGCCCCCGGCGTTCCCGACCCGTCCATCGTGTTCGCCAGCGAGCGCGGCCAGATCAAGCCGGTGATGTCCCGATGAGCTGGACCGAGATCTGCGCTTACGACTCCCTGCTCCCGGAGACCGGCGTCTGCGCCCTCGTGGACGGCGTCCAGGTCGCGGTCTTCCGCACCTTCGACGGCGAGCTCCACGCGCTCGGCAACCTCGACCCGTTCAGCGGCGCGTACGTGCTCTCGCGCGGCATCGTCGGCACCAGGAAGGGCGAGCCGACGGTCGCCTCACCGCTGCACAAGCAGGTGTTCTCGCTGGTGACCGGGCGGTGCCTGGACGACGAGAGCGTCTCGGTGCCGACCTATCCGGTACGCGTGAACGCGGCGGGCGTCGTCGAGGTCACCCTGGAGGCGCCCGGCCACGAGGCGCCGGCGATGCCCGGCTACGCGCCGGTCTCGCTGTCCGCCTCCAGGGTGCCGGCGTCGGCCGGTGGATAGACGTGGGGGCTGCGATGCGCCACCGGGAGCACGCACCGCCGTCCTGACTCGACGCTTTCGCAGCGTTCGGCGTCCTCGCGCTGCGGGAGGGGTTCGGGGTTCGCCATGATTCGCGGCACTGTAGGCACGCTATCGGCGCACCCCGGCCCGCTGGTATCAGGACGGCAACGAAAGAACCTCTGACCTGTCTCTCCCGAACCCGTTAACCGCTACCGTCTGAAATACCCGCACCCGGTAAAGGTGCCGTGCGAAGTGGCTAAACCCCGCATTCGCCGTTGAGCGGCGGGGGCATCTAAGCGGCCATGAGCAAGATTTTTCAGCGCAGGGCACTCCTGCTGGCCGCGATCGTCCCCGCCCTCATGGTTGCGGGCTGCGCCGCCAACACCCAGGCCATGAAGGGGGCCGCGAGCCCCACCGAGATGGAATCCCCAGGTGCCGACACCTCTCCTGAGGACTCGGCCTCGCCGGGCGACACCGCGGGCGGCGGGCAGGCGGAGACGGCCGTCCAGGGCTTCTTCGACGCGCTCAAGTCGGGCGACGTGGACCAGGTCACCGACACCTTCGCCGACGACGCGGTGGTCCTGCTCGCCGGGCAGCCCACGGCGGAGGGCAGCGAGGCTATCAAGTCGCTGTTCGAGAAGCAGCTCCAGGGCGGCAACGGCATGAAGCAGGCCACCCACACCATCGACGAGACCCGCACCGCCGGCGCGGACGACGCCATCGTCCGGGCGACGAGCAAGCAGGGCAACGACAACATGCGCGAGCTGTTCGTGCTCACGCGGGAAGGCGAGGAGTGGAAGATCTCGCAGTTCATGAACAACAAGGGCTGACGAGATCCGATCCGTGACGCCCTGATCGGGGGATTGACGAGCGCGCCGCGAGGAAACCGCCTCGCGGCGTTCAGGCGCTCGCCGCAGGGCGTCGTCAAGGCGCTGTACAAGGCGCTGTCATGGTGTGGAAGCGGGGGAGGCGGCGGGTCGCAGAGGGCCTGCCGCCGCCCTGACCGGCCCGCGAACGTGGCCGAGCCGGGCGCTGCCAGGGCCGCGTGTATCGCGAAGGGGGCGGCGCTGCTGGAGCCGGTATCGCGACGGGGACGCTGCCAGAGCCGGTATCGCGACGGGGACGCTGCCAGAGCCGGTATCGCGACGGGGACGCTGCCAGAGCCGCGGGCATCGCACAAGGGGCATCGCCGGAGCCGCGCGTCGGCGGCGCCGAGCCCGGCGCTGGGTTCGCAGGTCCGGCGCTAGGTACGCGAGGATCGGCCGGGGATGCGGGGGCTGATACGCCGCTGGTCCACCAGCGCGAGGTAGACGGCGAAGGCCCCGCGAGTCCACATGTCGGCCTGCTGCGCGGTCAGGCTGATCTCCTCGCCCTCATGCGAAACGATCATGTATCCGTTCAGCGGCAGGGGCTTCCACGCCACCAGCACGTTCTCGTAGACGAGCAGGTCGAGCATCGCGGATAGATATTCGCGTCCCGAGGCGGACACGGCGCAAGCCTCCTCGCTCCTCGCCGAATTCTCGCCCTCGCCTTTCTCGCCTCCCATTGTGCGCGCCTGGAGGGGATTTTCGCGCCTGCTCCGAAGGGAAAACGGCCCGCCGATCGAGAAATGGGCCCGCCGATCGAGAAATCGGCCCGCCGATCGTTCCGGGTACCGGGAACCTCTGCCGGGCCTGCGGTGTATGGGGACCGGAGGTGGTTCTCATGCGGAGAACGATGATCGCACCGGCCGCGCTGGCGCTCGCGGCGGCCCTGCTACCGGCCCTTGATTCCGGGGCGGCATTACCGGCGTCCGCTTCTGAGACGAGGTCCGCAGTGGCGTCCGCTGCTGAGGCGGTGGGCCTGCGTGCGGGGGCGGCGGGGGCCTCTGCGGTGGTGGGCGTTCGTGCGGGGGCGGCGGGGGCTTCTGCGGTGGTGGGCGTTCGTGCGGGGGCGGCGGGCGCTTCTGAGGCGGCCGGTGTGCGCGCGAAGGCGAATGGTGGATGGGCGGTGACGTTGCTCGATCCCGTGCCGACCCGGTTCGAGAGCGGGCACACGTACGCGGTGGGGTTCTGGGTGCTGCAGCACGGCACCCACCCGTTCGAGGGGGAGCTGGAGCCGGTCGGGCTGCGGCTTACCCGGGCGGACGGCCGCAGCGTGACCTTCCCGGGGACGCCCCTGCCCGAGGCCGGGCACTACGCGACGTCGGTGGCGGTGCCGCGGGGGGAGTGGAAGGTGGAGGCGCTGCAGGGGTGGTTCCCTCCGTACGAGGTGGGGGTGCTCAAGGTGCCCGGTGACTTGCGCGTCGCGCCGGTGCCCGCCCAGATGGTGTCGGGCCGGCGTACCGAGGAGCGCTGGGGAGCGATCCGGCCTCCGGAGGTCGAACCCGGCGAGGTCCCGGTCTACGTCCCCGCCCCTGCCGCCGCGCTCGATCGGGTCGCGGCCCCCGCCAAGAGCCCGGCACCCGGCGCCCAGGCCCAGGGCACCACGCCTCCGGTGACGGACGCGACCACCGGTGACAGCACGGCGGGCGAGGATGGCACGGCGGACACGAACGGGACAGCGGCCGATGCCGGCTCGGCGAGTGTGGCGGGCGGGCGGAGTGCGGCCCCGGAGGCCGGGGTGCCCGCCTACGCCCTGCTGATCGCCGCCGTTGCCGGCGCCGGGCTCGCGGTGGCGGCGCTCCGGCTGGCGGCACGGCGACGGCGGCAGGAGCCGGACCCGCCGACGGACCCCTCAGCGGACACCCTCGCCTTCCCGTAACGGCCGCACCCGTGCCGGATGCCCTGGCCGTGAGGGCGGTGCCCAGGCCCGGTCATCCGCGCCTTCCCGTGACGGCCGCATTCGCGCGGGATGCCCTGGCCGTGAGGGGGTGCCCAAGCTGACGCTCCCGCTTCACCGTGACGGCCGCACCCGCGGCGGTCAGCGGCGTGCGGTGAGCCTCAAAGGTCTTGTTCCTGCTTGTCCAGGAGAGCGATCGAGACGGCGACGGCCTTGGCGCAGTCGCGGTTTTCGATGGCCTCCAGCAGATCGGCGTGCCAGGGGTCCGGCTCGAAGGCCGCCTCCTCCTGGTCCCTGACGCTGTCGTGCAGCGCCTCGCTCATGCTGCGGTAAAGGTCGCCGAGCAGCGCGTTGTGGGCGGCCATCGCCACGCTGACGTGGAAGTCCACGTCGGCGTCGGCGAACGCGTCGAGGTCGCTCGCCTCGGCGGCGGCGTCTCGGCGGGCCAGGGCCGCACGCATCGCGGCCAGGTCGTCGTCGGTGCGCCGCTGCGCCGCCAGCCGGGCGGCGACGAGGTCGAGGCCGCGCCGTACGTCGATGATGTCCATCGCCGCCGCCTTGTCGAGCCGGCGCCGCAGGGCGACCTCGGACTCGTCGGTGGCGGTGACGTACGTGCCGTCGCCCTGCCGGGTGTGCAGCAGCCCGGCGTGGGCCAGGACGCGTACCGCCTCGCGTACGGACAGCCTGCTCATGCCGAGGCTCTCCGCGAGCCGGCTCTCCGACGGGATCTTGGTGCCGACCGGCCACACCCCTTCGGCGATCTCCCGGCGAAGCTCGGCGATGGCGGCGTCCACGAGTGAGGTCCGAGCGACGTTACGCATCCACGTTCTCCTCAAACGGCTGACGCCATCCACCCTAGATGCCGGAAGGGGCGGTTGGACGATCACCCCTGGGGCCGGGCGAGTTCGGCGGCCAGCCGTTCGATGGTCTCGCGGCCTTCGAGCGGGCGCAGCCAGGCGGCGGGCAGTGCCTCGCGCCCGCGCAGCGCGCCGACGATGTTGCCGCACACCGAGCCGGTCGAGTCGCTGTCGCCGGAGTGGTTGACCGACAGCAGCAGGGCACGCTCCACGTCGGGCTCGGCGAGGGCGCAGTAGACGCCGATGGCCAGGGCCTCCTCGGCCACCCAGGCGCCGCCGAGCGACTCGACCGCCTCAGGGCCGGGCGTGCCGGTCGCGGCCAGGTCGAGGGCGGCCTGGAGCGCGGCGGAGGTCTCCTCGTGCTTCGGGTAGCCGGCCAGCAGGCCGAGGGTGCGGCGTACGGCGGGTTCGAGCGCCTCGCCCGCCATGAGGTGCGCGATGATCGCGGCGAACGCGCCGGCGGCCAGGTAGCCGGTGGGATGGCCGTGGGTGATCTGCGCGCAGGCCGCCGAGAGCTCGAACGCCTCCCTGACCGCCCGCTCCCCGCCCTCGGGCGGTGCGATCAGGCCGAACGGGGCGGAGCGCATCACGGTGCCGCAGCCCTTGGAGTCGCGGTTCACCGGACCGGGCTCGCCCCACGGGGCCGGTCCCGGGAAGGGCCGGTGCAGGCCGGACAGGCAGGCGTTGCCGGGGGCGCGCCTGGAGTACAGCCAGCCCTCCTCGCGCAGCGAACCCGTGTGGTGCGGCAGCGAGGCAGGGGGCGGGGTCCGGTAGTCCTGGGTGTCCAGCCACCGCAGGTACGCCCGCCGCACCGCCTCCACCGTGTCGCTGTTCACCCGGCCCACGTCCACCGGATTCTCGTCCACCGGGCGCCCGTCCACGGGGCCGGTGTCCGTGCGCACGCCCCGCGCGTCGGCGGGCGCTTTGGTCGCCGCTTCGTTACCGTGAGCCGCGGATGTGGAGGCGCGGGCGGTCAGGAGGCCCTCGACGGTGAAGAGCGTCATCTGGGTGTCGTCGGTGATCAGCCCGGTCGTGCCCCGCAGGCCCTCGACGTACCCGCCGATGCCGGCGGCGCCGTGAGCCCTGCGGATGTCCCGCAGCGAGTCGAACTCGATCGGCGCTCCAAGCGCGTCACCGATCGCACCGCCCAGGAGACAGCCCAGCACCCGATCCAGAACATCCATACGTCGGATCTTGCCACCTTCCTGACCGTCTGAGACGGTGGCGCTTGTTCACCAACGTCCCGGAGGTCACGCGTGTCACAATTACGCCCAGCCCTCTTCGCGGTCGCCCTCACCCTCGCGATCGCGACCCCGGCCCAGGCCGCGACCGGTCCGGCCATCACCGTCAAGGACGGCCGCACCCAGCCGGTCTTCTCGTACGCGGACGCGATCCGCGAGCACGTATATGTCGAGTCCACCGTCGACAGCGACTCCGACGGCGCGCTCGACAGGGTCAGGGTGGACATCATCCGGCCCAAGGAGTCCGGCCCGGCGCTCAAGGTGCCGGTGATCATCGATGAGAGCCCGTACTACGACAACTCGGGTCGCGGCAATGAGGGCGAGCGGAAGGTGTACGACGCCGCCGGAAATGTCGTGAAATTCCCGCTGTTCTACGACAACTACTTCGTCCCGCGCGGCTACGCCGTCCTCAACGTCGACATGCTCGGCACCACCAAGTCCGACGGCTGCCCCGACATCGGTGGCAAGGCCGACGTGCTGGGCGGCAAGGCGGTCATCGACTGGCTGAACGGCCGCGCCAAGGCGTACCGGGCCGACGGCACCCCGGCCGTGGCCGACTGGACGACCGGCAAGGCCGCCATGATCGGCAAGTCGTACGACGGCACCCTCGCCAACGCCGTCGCCGCGACCGGCGTGGACGGCCTGAAGACCATCGTCCCGATCTCGGCGATCAGCTCCTGGTACAAGTACCAGCGCTCGAACGGCGTCATCTACAACTACGACTACGCCTCCTGGCTCGCCGGCTACATCGACACCGACCCGGCGGAGAAGTGCGCGCACGTGCGCGACAGGATGGACGCCGAGGACGGCGACGACACCGGAGACTACAACCGGTTCTGGGCCGAGCGCGACTACATCAAGGGCCTGCTCGGCGACGCCTCCAAGGTCAAGGCGAGCGTCTTCGTCGTCCACACCGTCAACGACCTCAACGTCAAGCCCGACAACTTCTCCGTCTGGTGGAAGGCGCTGGCCGACCGCAACGTGCCGCGCAAGATCTGGGTCGGCCAGACCCAGCACGTGGACCCGTTCGACTTCGAGGGCCGCAGGGGCCTGTGGGTGGACACGCTGCACCGCTGGTTCGACCACTGGCTGCTCGGCGTGCGCAACGGGATCATGAACGAGCCCCGCGCGGACGTCGAGGTGGCCCCGGCGAAGTGGATCACCCAGCGCGACTGGCCGGCTCCGCTCGCGCTCAAGGTGCCGCTGCGCCCGTCGGCCGACGGCACGCTCGGGCTGAGGCCCGCCAAGCGCAACAGCACCGCCTCCTTCACCGACGTGCGTATGAGCGAGAACGACATGGTGGCCGACGTGGGCACGGACAAGCCCGGCCGGGTCGCGTTCACCACGGGCCCGCTCCCGCTGAACCTGCGCCTGTCCGGCACGCCGACCGCCGACCTGCGGGTGAAGCTGGACAAGCCGGCGGCCAACCTGACCGCGCTGCTGGTGGACTTCGGCACCGACACCCGCGTCGACTGGCGCAACAACCAGGGCATCACCACGCTCACCGAGGAGGACTGCTACGGCGAGAGCACCGCTGAGGACGACGCCTGCTACCGCAAGGTCGTCACGAACGTGGCCACCCGCCCGCTGGAGATCGTCGCCCGCGGCTGGATCGACGTGCAGAACCGCGACTCGCTCAGCGAGGCCAAGCCGCTGCCCGTGGGCACGTACGGCACGGTCAAGTGGCTGACGCTGCCGCAGGACTACACGTTCAAGAAGGGCCACCGCATCGGCCTGATCGTGGCCGGCACCGACTCCACCTACACCGGTGAGCAGGCCACCGGCGCCAACGTCACCATCGACCTGCGCAACAGCAGCGTCAGCGTGCCGTTCGTGCTCGGGACCCCGCTGGCCGACGTGCCGAAGGACGCGACGACGTTCCGCGGCCCGGCCGAGCCGGCGCTGCCGGAACCCGAGCCGGGGTTCCACTTCTTCTAAAGATCCCTCTCGGGTAGGGGGCCCGCACCGGGCCTCCTACCCGGCTCCTGCCCGGCTGCTATCCGCAGCTCGCGTCGGGGGAGGGCGTCCAGGCGACGTTCAGGGTGAGCGTGCCGCCGGCGGTGGTGGTGCCGCCCGTGGTCTCGCCGTCGCCGGTCGCGGTGCCCGCCCACTTGACGGTGATCTTCCCGCGCCGTACGTCAGGCCAGGCGTCGCAGCGCTCCAGCCGGTCGGGGACCCGGAAGCGGGTGCCCGAGACGGTGATGCCGTCGCTGCCGGTCGCGGAGACGATCTCGCAGTCGCCGGTGCACGCCAGCGCGAACGATCCCGTACGCCGCTCGCCCAGCCACGCCGACGACGGCGACAGCTCGGCCACCGGGGCCGCGGGCTTCGGCAGGGCGCTCTTCCTGGGCACGGCCTTGATGCCCGATCCGGCGGCCTCATCGGCACCCGCACCGGACGGCTCCCGGCCCTGCACATCTCGCCCGGTCGCCTCTGGCCTGGCCTCATCGGCCTTCGACTCCCTGCCCGCCGCCTCACGTCCCGTCGTATCGGAGCCTGGCGCCTCGCGCGCCGGCTCCTGGGCCGCGCGCTGCTCCCGGCCTCCGGCTGCGGGCTGGTCGCGGCCTTGCTCTCGGAGCCGCCCGCCGCCGCCGGCGGAGCCGGGCGTCGCGCTGGACTGGGCGGCGGCCTTGCTGAGCGCCGGCTGCCCCGCCTGGCCGTTCATGAGTGCCCAGATCAGCCCGGCGGCCAGCAGGCCCACGCCGGAGATCAGCGCCAGCCTGACCACAGTCCTGATCGGGGCGCCCTGCTCGGGGTCGTCGTCGGGCGGCTCGCGCCAGTACTGCTGCCACTGCCCGCCGTCCCCGCCGGGCGGCTGGACGAAGTTCGCCACCGTGATTCCGCCGTACCGGATGACCGGGGCCTCGTGGCGCACGCCGTTGCTCTCGCCCTTGAGCGCGGTGCTGTAGACGAGCTTGTCGCCGTTCACGCCGCCCCGGAAGGGCCTGGCGCGGCTCGGCGGCGTGAACGGATGCCGCCCGCGCACCGACGGCGCCGCGATGGGCTCCCCGGGGGCCTGATCGACGGCATCGCGGCCGGTTCCGATATCAGCGCCGGTGCCTGCGCCGGTGTCCGTGTCGTACTCGGCGTACGTGGGGGCGGCCAGCGGCATCGGCATCGGCTGACGTGGCGCGGGCGGCTTCGTGATGCCCTCCAGCGGCAGCCGCGCCGCGGGGATGGTCGGGGGCTCCTGGTCGGCGGCGGCCGCGCCCGCCGCCGACCAGGGCTCTCCCGGGGTCGCCGTCGTGGGGCCGGCGACCCGGGCGGACGGCATGGCGTCGGCGACCGGCGGAGACTGCGACGACGTCTCCACCAGTGTGCGTGCCTGCACCGGGAAGCCGTCAGCCCGCCAGAGAGGTCCCTCGCCGGGCAACGGCTGCGCGGACGCCAGCCGGTTGGGAAGCGTGCCGGGCAATGTGGCGATGGGCAGGCGGCGCAGCAGCGCGGCCGCCGTCATCGTCCTGGGCGCGGCCCGGCAGGACGCGCAGGAATGGATGTGCCGGCCGATCCTGGCCCTGGCCCGGCGGCCGGGCGCGGCGACCCACGCCTCCATCCGGGCGGCCAGGTCGGGGCAGCCGTCGCGGGAGCGGGCCGCGATGATCGCGGCGAACCACTCCTCCAGGCCGGATGCGGCCCTGGCGACGATGCCGTGCACCTCGGCGGCGGGCAGCTCGAAGATCACGGCCAGCTCGGCGTCGGACAGGCCGTGCCGTACCGAGAGGTCGAGCAGCTCACGCTGCGGCCGCTCCAGCGACAGCAGGGCCTCGGGCAGCAGCTCCGACATGCGGCCGGGGCGCGACCAGGAGCCGATGCTCGCCGGTGTCGCCACGAACGCCCGGTGCGCGCGGGCCACCGCGTACAGCCAGGGGCGGCGCAGGGCGGGATCCACCACGCGGTCCGCGTACAGGTGCGCCGTGATCGCGGCGCCGGCCACGGCCTGCTCGGCGTCGCCTGCGGCGAGCTCGGTGCGGCAGTAGTCGTAAAGGCGGGCGCCGTGCTTGTCGCACAGGTCACGGATGGCCTGGCGTGCGTCGTCCGGCAGGGTTCGCCACATCCGGTGTCACCTCCTCCATTCGGTACGCGGGCGGGTGGCGGTCAAGCGTCAGGCCCTCCCCACGGCTTTGGGCACGGCGTTCTGGATCGGCTTCACGGGATGCGGCACCGGGTCGAGCAGCGACGCCTGGGCCAGGTAGGCGCGGGTGGCATCGGGGTCGCCGGCGATGGCCCGCAGCCCGGCCATGGCCGCTTCGAGCCTGGCGCTGTCACGTTCCCGCACGCCGGCGGGCCGTGTCTCGCCGCGCGGGATCACCCGGTGCATGAGCACCGAGCGCCGCCGCCACGCCCACGCCTCCAGCGCGGCCGCGGGGGCGTACCCGCCGATCACCGCCGCGATCACCTTGGCGGCCTCGGCGGCGTCGTGGATGCCCGCGTTCATGTTGAGCCCGCCGATGGTGGAGGTCGAGTGCGCCGCGTCGCCCACGAACAGCACCCGTCCGCACCGGTACGAGGTCAGCACCCCGCGCGAGAGCTGGAACCTGTCGGCCCCCGTCACCCTGATGGGCTCGGTGGCGCCCGGCAGAGACCGGCGGACCAGCAGCGACAGGTTCGACGGCGACAGTGGCTCGTGCGCCTCGCACGGCAGCTTGAAGATGATCCGCCAGTGGTCGGGCAGCGCGAGCAGCGTGCACGACTGCTGCACGTCGCGTACGTACGTCAGCGGCGCCAGGCTCGGCAGCAGCCGGTCGAGCGGCGCGTCGGTGAAGACCCGCAGCGCCTGGGCCGTGCAGGTGTTGCGGGGGAACGGCAGGCCGACGACGCCCGCACGGTGCTGTGCGCGCCGTCGGCGGCGATCATGTACCGGGCCCGCGTCCAGGTGTGGCCGACGCGGACCCGGATGCCCGTGCCGCCCTCGGCGATGCCGTCCACCTGCGTGCCGAAGCGCACGTCCACGCCGGGGTAGACGTTGAGCGCCTCCAGCAGCAGCGGCGTCAGCGCGCTCTGGTCGGCGTGAATCCTGAAGGGGTGCTTGGTCAGGCCGTCGAGCCGGTTCATGCCCATCTCGGCCAGCACGAGCCCCGACCTGTCGCGCCACTGCACCCGGTCCACCACCCGGCCGCCGGCGACCAGCCTGGCGGCCACGCCGAGGTCGGCGAGCAGGTCGAGGGTGGCGGGGTGGAAGGTGCAGGCGCGCGGCTGCCTGGGCAGCTCGGTCTCCCGCTCCAGCACGGTGACCGGGATGCCGGCCCTGGCCAGGGAGAGCGCGGCGGTCAGTCCCGCCGGCCCGGCTCCGGCGACGATGACGCCGTTCATGCCCTGCCTCCCGTGTGCGCCACCCTCCGCACGACCGTCCTGCGGTGGGGGAGGGGGCTGAACGTCACCTGCCGCCCGAACGCCCTGGACAGCGACCACCAGGCCACGCAGAGGTTGGTGGTGAGCAGCCTGCGCTCGTTGCCGGTGGTCAGCGGCCCGAGCACGGGCAGGGTCGGCAGGCCGGTGCCGGTGAACAGCAGCGCCGCGTCCTCCGGCGGCTCGGCCGACTCGACCTGGGCGATCAGCTCCTCGGGGGTGACCGCGTACGAGGAGTAGCCGTCGCTCGCGCGGATCTGCACGACCTGCGTGACGGTGACGCCGGCCGTCTTCCAGAACCGTTCGGCGAGTTCGGTCACCCACGGCTCGTACGGCGAGACCAGCACGATCTCGCTCACGCCGAGATGGTCGAGCGCTTCGCGGGTGGCCATCGTCGCCGAGGCGACCGGCAGCTTCGTCGCCGCCGTCAGCTCCATGCACTGGGCGCGGTCCTCGTCGGGGCCCAGCAGGTAGCGGGGCTCCGTGCAGGCCATGACCAGCGCGTCCAGCCGCAGGCCGCCGAAGGCGCGCGCCATCGCGGGCAGCGCGGCGTTGTAGCTCTCCAGGCGGTCGGTCAGCGCGGGCAGCGGGCTGATGGGGAGGCGGGTGACGTACATGTCGGCACGCGAGCCGAACAGCCGGGTGAGTTCCGGCTCGGCGGAGGGGTTCTCCGGCGCGACGATCACGCCGATCCTGCCGCGGCTCACAGCGTGCCCCGGACGGTGCGCATGGTCTTCCTCCTGTGCGGGAAGGCGAGAAACGGTCACGAGGCTCGGTGCCGGAGCGCCTGGTCGATCTCGGTGATGGCCTCGACGGACACCTGCCGGATGCGGCGCAGCCGGTGCACGGTGCGCGCCTGCGGAGGCGGGCCCGCCCTGTCCTCGTCGCCGTGGGGTGGCGGCGGGCCGGGCCTCACGCCCCGCGGGTGCACTTCGTGCGGTTGTGACCTGCGCGTTTCGTCGGTGAGCATGGGCGCTCCTGATCTATAGCGGGGGTCCTGATCGGTTGCGGGCGAGGTCGGGGGCCTGCGGGCGGGCGCGGCCGCGTGCCGCGTACCCGGCCGGAGGCGGCGCGCCGTGCGGCGAGGAGCCGGCGCGGGACCGCCGGCCCCTCCTCCGCCGCGCGCTGAGATCGTCGTCCGGTCTCACGTCCCGCCGCCACGGCGACCCGCACCAGCGCCGTGGCGGCGAGCAGAACGGCGGCCGGCGGGACGGCCGAGGGCCCGTGCCCTGGCACTGCCGCCCGCCGGGACGGCCGGTCGATCGGCTCTGTGGCGCCCGCCCTGCCGATCGACCCGCCGATGCCGCGAAGATGAAGCCGGCCCCAGGCGCTACCCCTCGAGTTGGCCAGCACGCCAGCCGCTACCGCGCTGGCCAACAGCACCGCGCCGACTGAGTCGGGCACGTGCCGCACGGTGCCGGAGGGGCGGGGAAGCGCCGGGGCCGGCGCTGGGTGCGCTGCCACCGTTCCCGCACTGTCGGCGTACGGGCTTGGCAGGCCGCGCGCGGCCCGCACCCTCCCGTCGCCTGATGGCAGCGCCGGCATTCCGGCGCCTGCGCTCGTGCGCACCGGCGCGCCGCCCGAAGGCGGCCGGCCGGTCGAGTGAGCGCCGGTGTACGGCGCGAGCGAGGCGGAGAACCGCGCCGCGGCGCCGATGTCGGGACGGGACCCGTGAGGACGCCGGCCGTCGCCACGGAACCCGTCAGGACGGAAGCCATCCGAACGGGGCCGCCCTCCCCGCTGTCCTGGCCGGGGTGCGGCCGTGATGACCGCGGTCGCGCCCGTGCCTCGTGTGGTCGTCATCGGGCCGTCACCGCTCTCGCGGCCACGTTCGGGACGCTGACGCAGACCATGCGCTCCGTCAGCCCGGCACCGTGTGCCACCAAGCGGGGCCCGGCCGTCCGCGTACGCACCGGTCCCGCACCACCGGCGACCGTACGCGCGACCTTCGAGGCCAGGACGAGGTGCTCGCCGCAGCGCCGGGCCACCTTGGCCTCGAGACCGGCCACCTGCGCCAGCCTCAGCCGCATCGGCTCCAGCGACGACCGGCGTTCGAGCCCTTCGAGGTCGGCCAGCCTGGCGGGCCAGCGCAGCGCGTCGGCGCAGCGGGCCTCGACCTCGGCGGGCACGTCCCGCGCAGGGTGCCCGTCGTGGCACAGCCGGGTGGCGAGCATGACGGCGGTGAACGCCGTCTTGTCGAAGTCGGCCAGCCGTCCCTTGAGGGCCGCGCCCAGCATCCTGACGCGGTGGCTCAGGCAGACCGCACTCCACCCGAGCAACAGCAGCCGTTCCGGTCCCGTCTCCGTGTGCCAGCCGGCCAGCCGCAGCTCGCGGGCCATCCGGTGGTAGTAGCGCCAGCGGTGACGGGGGCTGTCCAGCCAGACCTGGAGGCCGCCCAGAGGCAGCTCGGCGACATGAACCTCGTCGCCCGCCTCATGCCCGGCCACGCGGGCGCAGATGCGGCGCACCGCCTGTTCCTGCCCGGCGGAGACCGGATCCTCCAGGAACCGGGAACCATCCCGGTGCTCCATGGTCATGTCCGGTGCCACCTCCTTACCCGGGGAACTCTCCAGAACCCGTAGGCTGTTAAGCCACAGTTACCACGCACTCCTGATAGTCCGCTTATATGGTGGGATATGTCAACTCACAGTTTGCGAATAAGTTGATACCCCTTCGCGTGGCAGAGCTTGCCCGCATGGCAGGGGACACCGGGCCCCGCGTCCCTTACGCTGGAAAAGTTCACGGGCGGTAGGAGGTGCGCCGTGGCGAACTTCGCCGAGCGGCTCGATCTCGCGCTGACCAAGCGCGGTTACACCGGCGCGCAGGTCGCCGCCGCCCTGACGGAGGCCGGCATCCCGATCACGCGCGCCTACATCAGCCAGCTGCGCACCGGCAAGCAGACCAACCCGACGCTCCAGGTGCTCAGGGCGCTGGCCTCGTGCCTGCAAGTGAGCGTGGGCTGGCTGGTCGGTGACGACTACCTCGAATCGGGCTCGGTCGAAGACCTGCAACTGCGGGCCGCCTCACTCGGGCTGGCCGCGTCCGGGCTGTCGGAGAGCTCGCTCGAAGTGCTGCGCGGCGTGGTCGAGCTGGCGCGCAAGGCCGAGGGCCTGCCGGAGGAGCCCGAGCGCGAGCGCACCGCCGACATCCCCGACGCGGTCGCGCCGCTGAGCGACCCGCAGCGCCGGGCGCTCGGCAAGCGGCTGCACGGCCTGCGCGTGTCCGCCGGGCTCTCGGCCGAGCAGGTCGAGACCGCGCTCGGCAAGGGCGCCGCGGCGATCCCCGCCATCGAGGAGGGCCGCATCGCGCCCGCGCCCATCACGGTCGAGCGCCTGCTTACCCTTTACGGCGTCACCGCGCCGCCCATCCGCGAGTACGTCCTGAGCCTGGCCAGGGGTGAACGCGAGGCCGCCTGGTACGACGCCCAGACGGTGCCGGTCTGGCTGGCCACCGGCTACGCGCTCGAACAGCGCGCCACCGTGATCCGCAGCTACCACACCCAGTTCGTCCCGCCGCTGCTGCAGACCGAGGAGTACGCGCGGGCCGCCATCACCGTGGCCGGCCCCGCCACCTACGGCCAGCAGACCGTCGACGAGGCCGTGGCCCTCGTCATGGCCCGCCAGGAGGCGCTGCCCCGCGACAACGGGCTGGTGCTGTGGGCCGTGATCGACGAGAGCGTGCTGACCCGCTCGATCGTCGGGCGGCACGTCCAGCTGCGCCAGCTCGACATGCTCCTTGAGCATGCCAAGCGGCCCAACGTCTCGCTGCACGTGGTGCCGATGGACGATCCCGTGTACGTGCCGCGCACCGGGCCGTTCACGATCTGGCGCTTCGCCGAGGCGTACGAGCCCGACATCGCCTGCGTCCACGGCATCGAGTCCGACACGCTGATCAGCGACGCGGCCTCGGTGGAGGTGTACCACCAGGCGTTCACCAAGCTGTCGGTGACGACGACCACCCGGGACGAGACGTTCGAGGTGCTCAACCAGCATCGCGAAAGGCTTTCGCGTTCGCTCGGGAAATGAGCGGCTTACCGCCGCACTAGATCTTTCACGCCGCGCCGCTTTCCGCCTGCCGGAAAGGTCGCTTCCTGCCGGTTGAATCGTCGAATACCGGGCCGCGCGCCACCCTGCCGAGATCGCCCTGGTTGGGCGGAGTAACCGCCTTGCGAGATCGTTCGTGCCGCGTCGCGCGCCTGCCCCACGAGATCGTTGATGCGGGGCCGTACCCCGTCCCGTGAGATCGTTGTGCCGGGACCGCGCGCCTGCCCCGTGAGGTCGTTGACGCAGGACCGCACTCCTGCCCCGTGAGGTCGTTGATGCGGGGCCGCACTCCCGCCCTGTGAGGTCGTTGATGCGGGGCCGCTTCCCGCCTGCGAGATCGTTTATGCCGGGGATGGGGTAACTGACATATACCCAAAACCAATAGTTTTTCCGGTTGTTTTTCCCGGTCTGCGGGGGATCATAAGGCTTGGGTCATCGAGTGGGGTCCGTAAGGACAACTTTCTCCGAGATTGTGGGCGAGGGGAAAGGGGCAACACTCAATGCGTCAGCGTGCCATCCGAAATCTGGCGAAGCTGGAGCTGACCCAAGCGAGAGTCACCCGGATTCTCGACGCCGCGGCCGGCGGGAAGAACCATTTCTCGGCCGATCGTGACGTCGTGCGGCGCTACGACCAGGCCGCACCCGTCACCACCACGGCCGCCCGTGCCGTGCTGCGGTTCCTGACCCGGGTGGTCCACCACCTGGCGCTCCAGGGAGTGGACCAGTTCGTGATCGTCGGCAGCGGGGTGCCCAGCGGCCTGCCGCCGGGCCGGCAGTTGCACGACGTCGCGCGCAGGGGGCTGGCCGCGTCCGTGCCTCGCGTGGTCTACGTCGAGAACGACCCGATGGTGCTGGCCGGCGCGCGCGCCACCATCGAGCCCATCACCGATTGCGTCCGCGTCGTCGAAGGCGACCTGAGCGAGATCGACGAGGTGCTCGACGACCCCGTGCTGCAGACGTTCCTCGACTGGGACCGGCCCATGGCCGTGCTGCTGCTGTCGGCCTACAGCCTCAACGACGACGAGTACTTCCACTACGTGATCAAACGTATCCGCCAGGTGGCCCCCGAGCAGAGCTACCTGACGCTGGTGCAGACCACGTTCGACGCCATACCCGCCGAGCTGCTGCCGGCCATCCACGACCTGCTGGCGATGACGCTGCCGGGGCACGCCGTACGCACCCGGGAAGAGGTCAAGGCGCTGCTCGAGGGTCTGAACCTGGTCGAGCCGGGGCTGGTGTGGGTCCCGGACTGGCGGCCCGACGCCCTGGAGGACTGCGATCCCGGCGCGTCCGGCACGTACGGGGCCGTCGCGCACATCCCATGACGCGGACGGCGGGGCCGGACAAGAACCGGCCCCCGCGCGAACGGCCCCTTCGAGCGGGGCCCGGTCGGCCCGGCCCGGCCCGGTCCGGTGGGCTCAGTCCCACCAGAACGACCAGGCGTGTCCCCCGATGATCTGCTCGGCGTACCCCTGCAGGTCGCCCGGCCCCTGCACCACGTTGTCAGGACAGAACGTCCAGTGCTCGGCCGCCACGTGCAGCGCGTGATCGGGATCGACCGGCGGCGCCGCCACGCTCAGGTCGAGCGTGTTGAACCCGACGCTCACCACGCGCGCCCCGAAGCGGTCCTCCCAGCTCCGCACGACCGCGGCCATCGGCACCATCCACTCGTTGTGGTGCAGCGCCCCCTGCCAGCCCATGACGGCCAGCGCGTCGGCGCCCCTGCCGGCCGCGACCAGCCCCAGCGGCATCCCCTTGGCCGCGAGCTCGCCGGCCAGCCACTCGGCCACCGCCTCGGGATCGGCCCGCAGCTTGCCGGGCGGTGCGGGACCCGGACAGATCGCGCCGAACGGCTCTAACTCCGACAGCGCCTCAGGCGGCATCTGCGCCACCCACTCCTCCCACACCTCGGCCATGAAGCCCTCGGCGGTGAAGTGGTCGATCTGGCGGGGATCGTCCGGCACGACCTGCCCGACCCCCCATGGCTGCGCCGACTCGTCCAGCAGCAGCGGCCACAGACCACTGTGCGGGTGCCATTCGCGCAGCAGCGCCCAGTCGGCGCCGGTCGCATGGTCATCGCTCATCCAGAACGCCGGTCGCGGTGCCTTGCCCTGCCCGGTGTAGCCGGGGTCCGGCCAGACGACGTCGCCGGGAGGCAGCGTGATGGGCAGTCTCCTCCCCCTGCCGCCGTCGGCGAACAGCTGGCACAGCTCGCGTGGCAGCTGATGATCGCTCATGCCCTACCGTTCCGATACCGAATGCTGTCTCGGAGATGGTAGTGCGGCCGGTCGTCTCGGCACCTGCGGCGGGGGCAGGGGTTGCGCGCACCGGGCAGAATGGTGGGCTGTGATCCCCTTCGACGCGGTTCTCACCGACTTCGACGGCGTGCTGCGCCACTTCGACCACGCTGCCCAGGCCGAGATCGAGGCCCGTTACGGCCTGCCGCTCATCAAGACGGCCTTCGACCCCGAGCTGATCATGCCGGCCACGCTCGGCCGGCGCACCGAGGCCGAATGGGCCGAGTCGATCGCGGTGGCCCTGGGCGGCGACGAGCGCGCCCGGCAGGCGGTGGCCGAGTTCATCGAGATCAGGTTCTGGGTGGACGAGCAGGTCAAGGAGCTGCTCGCCCGGGTGCAGGCGCACGTGCCCGTGGTCATCGTGACCAACGCCATGGACACCCTGGAGTCGCACATCGACATGCTCGGGCTCACGTACTTCGCCGACGCCGTGGTCAGCAGCGCCAGGGTCGGCGTGGCCAAGCCCGACCGGCGCATCTACGAGATCGCCGCCGAGCAGGCGGGTGCCGCGCCGGAGCGCTGCCTGTTCGTGGACGACCGGCTGCAGAACGTCGAGGCGGCCAGGGCGCTCGGCATGACCGGCGTCCACTACCGCACGTTCGACGATCTCGCCGCAGTGCTGGGTTGAACCGGGCCGGGTCGAACCGGGCCGGCCTGAATCGGGCAGGCCTGAATCGGGCCGGCCTGAATCGGGCCGGGTTGCATCGGGCGGGGATGAGCGGCGCCGGATTGAACCGGGCCGGGATGAGTGGGGTGGGGCGCCGCGCGATCGGGCGCCAGGAGCGAGCGGGCGTCTCCGGCGCGGCTCGCGCCGTCCGCGCCGGAGACCTTCCGGCCGCCGTCCCCCGCCCCTGCGGGCGGGCTGCGCTCCTCGCCGGGCTGGAGGAACGGCGGCTGAGCGCCGGTCAGTACCCGCCGTAGGGATTCTGGGAGGGGGGCCGGGTGGCTGGGGCGCTCGTCTTCTGGCCCGACGGCTTCGGCGCAGCGGCCGCCCCGTTCGAGCTGACCTTCGTGCCCTTCGGCGCGATCACGCCGATCAGGCCGTGCTTGGTGCCGTCGATGCCGGCGGAGAACCACAGGGCCTTCTCGCCGCCGGTCGCCGCGGTGCCGGGCTCCAGGTCCCACAGACCGGGCAGCACGATCGGCTTGCCCGCGGAGTCGCGCAGCGCGCCGAGGTGACGGCCCCGCTTGTACGCGTGCACGGTGCCGTCGCCGAAGTTGCCGACGAGCAGCGCGCCCGCGTACTCGCCCCAGCCCTTGGGCGCGGCGGTCAGACCCCAGGGGGCGTTGAGCCCGGCCCGGGAGATGCGCCCGGTGAGCCGCCCGTTGGCGTTGAACCGGCTGACGAAGCCCTTGCCGTCGCCGAAGACCGGCTTGCCGGTCTTCGGGTCGCGCAGGGCGTAGGCGACCCAGATGTTGCCGTTGACCACCGCCACGTTGTAGGCCTTGTAGCCCTTGGGCAGCGCCGAGTCCCTGAACTGCCAGCGGGCCAGCTTGACGCGCCGGAAGTCCTGGTCGAAGGCGTGGATGCGGCCACTGGCGAAGTCGGCAGCCAGCAGGAACGCCTCGTCCTCGGTCTGGACGAGCTCCAGCCCCTTGTAGTCGGCGCCGCGGGTGAAGGCCGCGATGATCGCGTTGGCCGGGTCGACCTCCGCGTTCCAGCCGGTGATGGCGCCGCTCGGGCTGGAGAAGATGAACGTGGCCGGCTTGCCCTTGACGGTGAAGCCGTTGCCGGGATTGAACACCTGGCCGGTCGGGGCTCCGCCCGGGATCGCCACCTCCGTCTTCTCCTTCTTGCCGGTGCCGGAGTAGACGGTGGCGGTGCTGGTCCCGGTGTTCGAGACCCACAGAGTCTTGCCCATGGCCAGGCCCCACGGGTTGACGACCTTGGGGTCGGTGACAGGGGCTTTGCCCTTGACGTCCGACACAAGGTTGATGACGTCGAAACGCGTCCTGGTGGTGGCGTGTGCGGGAGTGGTGAGAGTCGCTCCCAGAACGACCGCAACAGCGCAGAGTGTGATGATGCGTGGCCGCATCCGGTGCCTCCTAATGAGCGCTTGTGACGCGAGATACGTGGGCGGCGGGTAGCGGGTTCAGCCGGACCGGAAATGGAGTTCTCAGCCGTCCTGAGGGGGAGAGGAAAAGCATGAAAGTCTTGGGCATCGACATCGGCGGTTCCGGCATCAAGGGCGCGCCGGTCGACACGGAGACCGGTGAATTGGTGGAGGAGCGGCTGCGCATTGCCACGCCTGAGCCGTCGGGGCCGGACCCGGTGGCCGGAGTGGTGAGCGCGATCAAAGAACATTTCGACTGGAACGGTCCCGTCGGCGTGACCTTTCCCGGCGTCGTCGTGGGCGGTGTGGTGCGCTCGGCGGCCAACATCGACCGCTCGTGGATCGGCGTGGACGCGGCCCGGCTGTTCGGCGGCGCGACCGTGCTCAACGACGCCGACGCGGCGGGCCTGGCCGAGATGCGCTTCGGCGAGGGGCGCGGGCGGCAGGGGACGGTGCTGGTGCTCACGTTCGGCACCGGCATCGGCAGCGCGCTGTTCACCGACGGGGTGCTCGTGCCCAACACCGAGCTGGGGCACCTGGAGCTGCGCGGCAAGGACGCCGAGCACCGCGCCTCCGCCAGGGTGCGCGAGGAGCACGACCTGAGCTGGGAGAAGTGGGCGGGGCGGGTGGAGGAGTACCTGCGGCACGTCGAGATGCTGTTCTCGCCCTCGCTGATCATCATCGGCGGCGGTGTGAGCAGGAAGGCCGAGAAGTTCCTGCCGCACGTGAAGCTCGACACGCCCATCGTGCCCGCCGGTCTGCAGAACCAGGCCGGCATCATCGGCGCCGCCCACGCCGCCGCCGGACGCGCATAGCCGCCGCAAGCGTCCGGCCGCGCGACGGCCGCGCATAGCCGCCGCAAGCCCCCGGACGCGTGACGGCCGCTGCAGGCCCGTCGCGCGCCGAGGTCTTTCACGGACGTGGTGCCCGAGCCGGTCACCGCGAGCAGGCCCGTCGCGCGCGCCGGGCCTTTCACTTCACGCCGGCGGCGTCAGCCTCCGAGGGCCTCGGCCATGGTGGCGAGGCGGCGCGCCAGCGCCTCCGCCTCCTCCGGGGTCATGGGGGAGTTCATCCGCTGCTCGACGGCCGTCACATCGGCCCTGGCCGCATCCAGGCGCCGCCGCCCCTCCTCGGTGAGCCGGGCGGGCAGCGCCCGGCCCGACGGGGCCGTCGCGGGCCGCTCGACGAGCCCGGCCTCCTGCAGGTGCTGCAGCAGCACGTTCATCGACTGCCGGGTGACGAACGTGCCGCGCGCCAGCTCGGCGTTCGACATGCCGGGCCGCTGCCTGAGCAGCTCCAGGCACGAGTACTGCGGGGTGGTCAGCCCGTGGGCGCGCAACGCGTCGTCCATGGCCGCCCGCAGGGCCGCCTGCACCCGCTTGAGCTGGTAACCCACGCTGAGATCGAGGTCCTCTTGCGCCATGTCAGCATTCTGACATACAGTGTCTATGTCAAATTCCTGACATTGCAGAGGAGACACCATGACCGCCATCGGAATCGACTTCGTCGCCCTCCAGGTCCGTGACCTCGACAGGGCCGCCGAGTTCTACGAGAGCCGCCTCGGCCTCAAGCGCGCCCCCTCCGCCCCGCCCGGCGCCGTGGTCTTCGCCACCGAGCCCGTTCCCTTCGCCGTACGGGAGCCGCTCCCCGGCGTCGAGCTGCCCGAGCGCCCCGGCACCGGCGCCGTCCTGTGGTTCGCCGCCGACGACGCCCAGAAGCTGCACGACGAGCTCAAGGAGGCCGGCGTGCCGATCGTGGCGCCGCCGGCGGACGGCCCGTTCGGGCGCGTGTTCAGCTTCGCCGACCCCGACGGCTACGTGATCACCGTGCACACACGCTAGGGCGGCGATATTTGGGATGCGCGCGGCGGGCGCGTGGGGCAGCATGGACGGTTGGCTCCGGTGACGCGGGGCTCAAATATCCTGAAAGCAGTATGGGAACGCCTTCGTTGTCCTCGCCGTCCACACCTTCCCACCAGGCCCACCAGGCCCGACCGGCCCGTGCCGATCGGCCGGCCCGGCCTTCCGGATCCCTCGCGGAGATCCAGGCCCGCCTGCCCGAGCTCATGCCGCGCGACCAGCGGCGGCTGCGGCGCAGGCTCGACGGCATGCGCCGGGTGCGCTCCCGCGACGCGCGCGACAAGATCGCCGCCGAGATCCTCGCCGACGTGGAGCGTGCCGAGCAGCGCCTCGAACGCCGCCGCGCGGCCGTGCCGGCGGTGACGTACCCGGAGAACCTTCCGGTCTCGCAGCGCAAGGACGACATCCTCGACGCCATCCGCGACAACCAGGTCGTGATCATCGCCGGCGAGACGGGCTCCGGCAAGACCACCCAGATCCCGAAGATCTGCCTGGAGCTCGGGCGGGGCGTACGCGGTGTGATCGGCCACACCCAGCCCCGCCGCATCGCCGCCCGCACGGTCGCCGAGCGCGTGGCCGAAGAGCTCGGCACCGAGCTGGGCGAGGTGGTCGGCTACAAGGTCCGCTTCACCGACCAGGCGAGCGACCGCACCCTGGTCAAGCTGATGACCGACGGCATCCTGCTGGCCGAGCTGCAGAACGACCGCATGCTCGACCAGTACGACACGCTGATCATCGACGAGGCCCACGAGCGCAGCCTCAACATCGACTTCATCCTGGGCTACCTGAAACAGCTGCTGCCCAAGCGCCCCGACCTCAAGGTCATCATCACCAGCGCCACCATCGACCCCGAGCGCTTCTCCCGCCACTTCGACGACGCGCCCATCATCGAGGTCTCCGGCCGCACGTACCCGGTCGAGGTGCGCTACCGCCCGCTGGGCGACGACGACGACCAGACGCAGGGCATCGTCGACGCCTGCCGCGAGCTGATCGGCGAGGGCCCCGGCGACATCCTGGTGTTCCTGTCCGGCGAGCGGGAGATCCGCGACGCCGCCGACGCCCTGGGCAAGGCCGAGTTCCGCAACACCGAGGTGCTGCCGCTGTACGCCCGGCTGAGCGCCGCCGAGCAGCACCGCGTCTTCCAGCCCCACACCGGCCGCCGCATCGTGCTGGCCACCAACGTCGCCGAGACGTCCCTGACCGTGCCCGGCATCAAATACGTCGTCGACCCCGGGTACGCGCGCATCTCCCGCTACAGCCACCGCACGAAGGTGCAGCGGCTGCCGATCGAGCCGATCTCGCAGGCCAGCGCCAACCAGCGCAAGGGCCGCTCCGGCCGTACGTCCGAGGGCATCTGCATCCGGCTGTACGAGGAGGAGGACTTCCTCAACCGGCCGGAGTTCACCGACCCCGAGATCCTGCGCACCAACCTGGCCTCCGTCATCCTGCAGATGACCTCCATCGGGCTGGGCGACATCGAGGCGTTCCCGTTCGTCGAGCCGCCGGACCGCCGCCAGGTCAAGGACGGCATCAACCTCCTGCACGAGCTGGGCGCGTTCGACGCGGGCAACAAGCTCACCCCGATCGGCCGCAAGCTCGCCCAGCTCCCCGTGGACCCGCGCCTTGGCCGCATGGTGCTGGAGGCGGAGAAGAACGGCTGCCTGCGCGAGGTCATGGTGATCGCCGCCGCGCTGTCCATCCAGGACCCGCGCGAGCGCCCCGCCGACAAGCAGCAGCAGGCCGACGAGAAGCACCGCCGCTTCGCCGACCCCGAGTCGGACTTCATGGCCTACGTCAACCTGTGGAACTACCTGCGCGACAAGCAGAAAGAGCTGTCCTCCAGCGCGTTCCGCCGGCTGTGCAAGGCCGAGTTCCTCAACTACCTGCGCGTGCGCGAGTGGCAGGACATCTACAGCCAGCTCCGCCAGACGCTCGGCGTCCAGCCCAACAGCCGGCCCGCCGACCCGCAGCAGATCCACGCCTCGCTGCTGGTCGGCCTGCTGTCCCACATCGGCGTCAAAGACGTGCTGGACAAGCAGCGCGATCAGGGCGGCCGCCGGCCGATCCAGGAGTACATCGGCGCGCGCAACGCCCGCTTCGCCATCTTCCCCGGCTCCGCGCTGGCGAAGAAGCAGCCGCAGTGGGTCATGTCGGCCGAGCTGGTCGAGACCTCGCGCCTGTGGGCCAGGGTCAACGCCAAGATCGAGCCCGAGTGGGTCGAGCCGCTCGCCCAGCACCTGGTCAAGCGCACCTACTCCGAGCCCCACTGGGAGAAGAAGCAGGGCGCGGTGATCGCCCTGGAGAAGGTCACGCTGTACGGCGTGCCGCTCGTCGTCGGCCGCAAGGTCAACTACGGCCGCATCGACCCCGACCTGTCGCGCGAGCTGTTCATCAGGCACGCGCTGGTCGAGGGCGACTGGGACACCCACCACAAGTTCCTCAAGGAGAACCGCCGGCTGCTCGGCGAGGTCGAGGAGCTGGAGAATCGCGCACGCCGCCGCGACATCCTCGTGGACGACGAGACGCTCTTCGACTTCTACGACCAGCGGGTGCCCGCCGACGTCGTCTCGGCCCGCCACTTCGACGCCTGGTGGAAGAAGGCGAGCAAGGAGCAGCCCGACCTGCTCACGTTCTCGCCCGAGATGCTGGTCAACGAGGGCGCCGACGTCAGCGCCCGCGACTACCCCGACACCTGGAAGCAGCTCGGTCAGCGGATGAAGCTGACCTACCAGTTCGAGCCGGGGGCCGACGCCGACGGCGTCACCGTCCACGTGCCGCTGGCGCTGCTCAACCAGATCACCTCCGACGGCTTCGACTGGCAGATCCCCGGCCTGCGCGAAGAGCTGATCACCGCGCTGATCCGGTCGCTGCCGAAGAACCTGCGGCGCAACTTCGTACCCGCGCCCAACTACGCCAAGCAGGTGCTGGCCGGGGTCAAGCCGGGCGGCGAGCCGCTGCTGGAAGCCGTCGAGCGCGAGCTGTTCAAGCTCACCGGGGTACGCGTGCCGCGCGACGCCTGGCAGCTCGACCAGGTGCCCGACCACCTGCGCATCACGTACCGGGTGATCGACGAGAAGCGGCGCACGGTGGCCGAGGGCAAAGACCTCGACGAGCTCAAGCGCCGCCTGGCCCCGCGCCTGCGCGAGACGCTCTCCCAGGCCGGTGACGACCTCGAGCAGACCGGCCTGCACACGTGGAGCTTCGGCACCCTGCCCAAGGTGTTCGAGCAGGGACGCATGAAGGGCTATCCGGCGCTCGTGGACGCCGGCGACTCCGTCTCCATCAAGATCTTCGAGACCGAGGCGGAGCAGCGCCGCTCCCACTGGCCGGGCGTGCGCCGCCTGCTCCTGCTCAACGTCACCAACCCCGCCAGGTCCCTGCTCGGCGGCCTGTCCAACCAGGCCAAGCTGGCCCTGTCGCGCAGCCCGCACGGCGGCGCGGTGGCGCTGTTCGACGACGTGATCAACGCGGCGGTCGACAAGCTCATGCTGGAGGCGGGCGGCGCCGTCTGGGAGCCGGACGCCTACGACCGCCTCTACCAGCACGTCCGCGCCAACCTGTACGACACCGCGAGCGACGTGCTGGCCAAGGTCGAGCAGATCCTCAGCGTCTGGCACGAGGCGGGGGTCCGGCTGGAGTCCCTGCGCCCGAGCGCCGCCACCGACGACGTACGCGACCAGCTCGGCAGGCTCGTCTATCCCGGCTTCGTCACCGCCACCGGCTATCGCAGGCTGCCCGACGTGCTGCGCTACCTGCGCGCCATCGACCGCCGCCTCACCAAGCTGCCCGAGGACCCGTGGCGCGACGAGGAGTGGATGGACCGCGTCCACAAGGTCGAGGACGACTATGACGAGCTGCTGGACAAGCTGCCTCCGGCGCGGCGGAACGACCCCGACGTGGTGGAGATCCGGTGGATGATCGAGGAGCTGCGGGTGAGCTTCTTCGCCCAGACCCTCGGCACCCCCACGCCCGTCTCGGAGAAGCGCATCGCCAAGGCGATGGACCGGCTCCTGCCCTGAGCTTTGGCGCGGTCGCCGACACGCCCGGCGCGTGAGAGAATCGCCCCTTGCGTCGATTGTCCGGTTCTCCAGGGCCGGGTGGCCGGCGCTCCGTGGCCGTTCGCGCAGGAGGATCGATGATCAGAGCAGTGGTGTTCGACGTCGGTGAGACGCTCATCAGCGAGAACCGCATCTGGCGCCGCTGGGCCGAGCGGCTGGGCGTCACGCCCTTCGAGCTCATGGGCGCGCTGGGCGGCATGGCGGCCATGGACCGGCCGCACACCGACGCCTTCCGCCTGCTGCGCCCCGAAATCGACCTCGACGCCGAGGCGGCGGCCTGGGAGCGCGACGACCCCGACGGCCTGCGCAACCGCTTCGACGCCGATGACCTCTACCCCGACGTGCGCGAGGCGCTGGCGGCCATCAGGGCGGCGGGATACCAGGTGATCATCGCCGGCAACCAGCCGCGCCGGGCCTACGACGCGCTCGTGGCCATGGACCTGCCCGCCGACTCGGTGCACACCTCCGACGGCTGGGGGGTGGCCAAGCCGGAGGCGGGCTTCTTCGCCAAGGTGGCCGAGGTCGCGGGGTGCGCGCCCGGCGAGATCCTGTACGTGGGGGACAGGCTGGACAACGACGTGCTGCCGGCCGCGAAGGCGGGCATGCGCACCGCGCTGCTGCGCCGCGGCCCCTGGGGTTACCTGCACGCCGAAAGGCCGCAGGCGAAGGCCGCCGATGTCATCATCGACGACCTCCACGCCGTGCTCCCCGCCCTGCGCGACCTCACCTGAGTCACCTGGCGGGCGACCCTCGCGTGCGACTCCTTGCGGGCGACAGGCGAGGTCGCCGGACCGCGCCTGAGGTCCTCGGCGCGCGGGTCAGCTGAGGTGCGCGGGTCAGCTGAGGTCGTCCTCCGAGTCGATGCGCAGCGCCCGCTCCTCGGGCGACAGGTCGTCGGTGTCGCCGACGTACAGCGTGGCGATCTCCTCGCCGTCCAGGTCGGGGCCGAGCCCCTCGTCCGGCTGGGTCAGCCGGTGCTTGGGGCGCGGCCCGCGCAGCCGCTCGGGCGCCTCGCGCCGCAGGCGCTCGTCGAGCGTGTCGTGATGCCGGGGGTCGTCTTCGACGATCTCATGCCGGAATCCGAGGTCGTCGGTCCACTCCTCGACCTCGATCTCCTGCTCGTCGGCCAGACCGAACCGATCCGGCGGCAGCTCCGTCATACGACTACCCCTACCCTCTGGACGGGCCGGAATCCTAGGATCCGGCCTTCTTCGAAAGCCTGGGCCGGTTTCCGGGCGACCCTGTAGCGGCACCAGCGGCACCCGCTACCCGAGGGGTCAGCGTCCAATCGCGGAGCCGACGAGCGAGCGCGGGTCGGCCGCGCCCGCCAGCATGCCGTCCTTGCGTACGTCGATGAGGTGGGCGTGGCCGAACGAGCTCCCGTAGGGGAGCGCCGCCACCCGGTGGCCGAGCGCCGCGAGCCCGTCGGACCAGCCGGCGCCCTCCTCCAGGTCGAGCACGGCGTCGTCGGGCGCGTCCCAGGTGTCGAACCCGGTGCCGCCGGTGCCGAGCCGCCAGCGCGGCGCGGCGATCGCGCGTCCCGGCTCCTCGCCGTGGCGCAGCAGGCGGGTGATGACCTGCAGCAGGATCTGCGGCTGGGCGTCGCCGCCCATGGTGCCGACGACGGACCTGAGTGTGCCGTCGGGGCGGGTGATCAGGGCCGGGGTCAGCGTGTGGGGCGGGCGGCGGCCGGGGCCGTACTCGGCGGGATGGCCGGGCTTGAGCGAGAAGCCGATGCCGCGGTTGTGGAGGTTGATCCCGGTACGGGGCTCGAACACCATGCTGCCGAACCCGGCCGCGTTCGACTGGATGAGCGAGACGCCCATGCCGTCGCCGTCGACCACGCACAGGTACGTCGTGTCACCGGGCTGTGCGGGCGCGGCGAGCCGCAGCCTGGACCGGGAGTCGATACGCGCCCGCCGCCGGTCGATCTCGGCCGGGTCGAGCAGGTCCTTGGCGTCCTCGTGCAGCACGTCGAGCCGGTCGTGCCCGGCGATCCTGGCCGACTCGGCGAGCAGGTGGGCCCAGGCGGGGTGGGCCGGCGATGCGGGCAGGTCGAGGCCCTCGGCGATGGCGAGGGACATCAGCAGCAGATAGCCCTGGGAGTTGGGCGGCATCGAGTAGACGTCGTGTCCGTACGCGCGGGTCTTGAGCGGCTCCACCCAGTCGGCGCCCGGCAGCGCCAGGTCGGCCTCGATGTACTCGCCGGCCCCGAGCTCCATCAGGCCCTGACCGAACTCGCCCAGGTAGAAGCCCTTGCGGCCGCGTTCGGCCACGGCCTTGAGCGCGCGGGCCACGCCGGGCCGGGTGACGCGGTCGCCCGCGGCGCGTACGGAGGCGAAGTCGCCGCCGCCGGGCCGCCGGGCGGCGCTCGCCGCGCCCGCCGGCATCAGCGGCGAGGCGGGGAACCCGGCTTCGGCCAGCCGGATCGCGGGCGCCAGCAGCTCGGCCATGGGCAGCCTGGCGTACTTGGCGTGGAGCGCGACCCATCCGTCCACGCACCCGGGCACGGTGACGGATCTGATGTCGTGCAGGTGGGGCATGCGGGTATGGCCCTCGGCCCGCAGGCGGGCGGGATCGGCACCGGATCCGGCCCGTCCTGAGGCGTTCAGCGCGGTGACGGTCGCACCGTCGTGGACGAGGGCGAACAGGTCGCCGCCGAGCCCGCACATGTGGGGGGCGACGACCGCGAGCACGGCGTTGGCGGCGATCGCCGCGTCGGCGGCCGAGCCGCCGCGCTCCAGCATCGCCAGCCCGGCCGCCGATGCCAGGTGGTCGACGCTGCACACCATGCCGGATGGCGCGTATCTCGTGTTGTGCACGGCACGAGCGTACGCGCCTTCGTCACGCCCGACGTCACTCCTTCTCGCGCAGCCGCGCCTTGGTCTCCTCGAGCTCCTGGCGCAGGGCGGCGATCTCCCGCTCCAGCTCCAGGATGCGGCGGATGGCGATGAGCGTCATGCCTTCCTCGGCCATGCGGGTGACGTGCTGGACGATGAGGATGTCGCGCCGCGAGTAACGCCGCTGGCCGCCGCTCGACCGGCTGGGCTTGATCACGTCGTGCTGGTCGAGCCGGCGCAGGAAGGCGTGCTGCACCTTCAGCATCTCCGCCACCTGCCCGAGCGAATAGAGAGGCGCGTGCTCGTCGTCGAGGGGCAGGTCCGGCATGTCATCTCCTCACGTGGTCGGGGGCGGGGGCGGTCCGAGGATGCCCGCCCCCGGACCGCGTGTCAGGCCTTGAGCGCCTTGGGCTCGCCGCGCCGGATCGCTACCTTACGCGGCTTCGCCCGCTCCAGAACGGGGATGCGCACGGTGAGCACGCCGTTCGCGTAACCCGCGTCGATCTTGTCGCTGTCGAGGTGCTCCGACAGGTAGACACGCCGCGTGAACGTGCCCATCGAACGCTCGCGCACGAAGAGCCGCGCGTCGTCGGGAACCTGCTCCTCGCGCCGGGCGGTGACGCTCAGGACGCCGCGGTCCACGGTCACGTCGATCGAGTCGGGGTCGATGCCGGGCAGGTCGAAGCGCAGGATCACGTCGTCGTCGCGGCGCACGCCGTCCATCGGCATGATCGCGCCGTCGCCGTCGAAGGCCTGCCGGGCGATGCGGTTGAACTGGCGCTCGAACTCCTGCAGGAACGGGTCGATCGAGGTCAGCAACATTTCCACGTCCCTCCCTTGTTGGTTGTGAGTCTGTAGCTAACCTCCAACTTCAGTTATAGGTTAGCTACTCATCCGTTCGCAACCAAATCGGGGGAAAACCTATTCCCGCCGAGGTCAGGCGAGGATGCCGCTCAGCAGGCCGAGCACATGCCACGTTCAAACGCGGTCAGACGAATTCCGCGGGCTGGTCCCGGCTCACCAGGGCCGCGTAGTGCCCGCCGCGGGCGATCAGCTCGTCGTGGGTGCCGCGCTCCACGATCCGCCCGTGGTCGAGCACCACGATCTGATCGGCGTCGCGCACGGTGGACAGGCGATGGGCGATGGTGATCGTCGTACGCCCCTTCGCCAGCGCGTCGAGCGCCTCCTGCACGGCCTTCTCCGTCTGCGTGTCCAGCGCGCTGGTCGCCTCGTCGAGCACCAGGATCGGCGGGTCGCGCAGGATCGTACGGGCGATGGCCAGGCGCTGCTTCTCGCCGCCGGAGAAGCGGTAGCCGCGCTCGCCCACCACCGTGTCGTAGCCGTCGGGCAGCGCCGCGATGTGGTCGTGGATGCGCGCCGCCCGCGCCGCCGCCTGAAGCTCCTCGTCGGTGGCCGACGGGCGGGCGAAGCGCAGGTTGTCGGCGACGGAGGCGTGGAACAGGTACGTCTCCTGCGAGACCACCCCCACGGTCGCGCTGAGCGTCGCGAACGTCAGCTCACGCACGTCCACGCCGTCGATGGTGACCCGGCCGCCGGTGACGTCGTACAGGCGGGGCAGCAGGTAGCTCAGCGTGGTCTTGCCCGAGCCCGTCTCGCCCACGATGGCCAGCGACGAGCCCGCGGGCACCGTCAGGTCGATGCCGGTGAGCGTGGGCGTGTCGCCGTAGGAGAAGTCGACCTGCTCGAAGCGGACCTCGCCGCGCACGTCCGTCAGCTCCCGTGTACCGGGATGGATGTCCACCGGCAGGTCGAGATACTCGAAGATGCGCCCGAACAGCGCCAGCGAGGTCTGCACCTCGACGCCGAGCCGCAGCAGCGACACCATCGGCCGGAACAGGCTCGTCTGCAGCGTCGTGAACGCCACCAGCGTGCCCACCGAGATCACCTCGGTGTGACCTGCGGCCCAGTAGATGGTGGCGGGCATGGCGGCCATCACGAGCTGGATGGACGCCTGCCGCCAGCGCCCCGCCATGCTGGTGGCGACGCCCAGCTCGGCCAGCTCGTGCGAGGATCTGGCGAAGCGCTCGGTCAGCTCCGCCGAGCGGCCCATCGTGCGCCCGAGCAGGATGCCGCTGATCGACAGCGACTCCTGCACCATGGAGGCGATGCCGGCCAGCTTGCGCTGCCGCTCGGAGGTGATGCGCTTGCGCTCGGCACCGACCTTGCGGCTGATCCACACGAACACCGGCAGCAGCGCGAGCGAGAGCAGCGTCAGCCGCCAGTCGAGCGCGGCCATGGCGGCGACCGTGGCGATCACCGTGGTCAGGTTGGAGACGAGCGAGGCGGCCGTCGAGGTGACGACCGCCTGCATGCCGCCGATGTCGTTGGCGATGCGCGACTGCACCTCGCCGGTTCTGGTGCGGGTGAAGAACGCGAGCGACATGCGCTGCAGGTGGGCGTAGACGGAGACGCGCAGGTCGTGCATGACCCGCTGGCCCACGGTGGTGGACACCAGCGTCTGCAGCACGTCGAACACCGTCGTCGTGATCGCCACGAGGATCATGCCGAGCGCCAGCAGCGTGAGCAGCCCGGCGTCCCTGGCCGGGATCGCGACGTCGAGCACTTCGCGCAGCAGGAACGGCGAGGCCAGCCCCACCAGCGAGGACAGCAGGATGAGCAGGGCCACGACGGCCAGGCGGCCGCGGTAGGCGCCGAACAGCCTGATGATGCGCCCGATCGGCGCGCGCGGTTCCTCCGCCAACGTGGAGCTCCCTTCGCAGACGGCCATCCCCACAGAGGGTAGGTCGCGGCCGGCCGGCGAGCCGCGCGCGGGCGGGCCAGGAGCAGCCTGCGCCGCGACGACTTCGGCGCCCGCCGGAGAGCCGCGCGTGGATGGGGTCAGGACTGATCCGGCAGGTTCCTCGGCAGGTAGCGCCCGGACAGGCGGGCCAGCTTCAGGCTGAGGTGCAGCGCCAGCCGCTCACCGCCGTCCTTCAGGTCGGTGCGCGCCAGCTCCTCCACCCGCTGCAGCCGGTAGTACAGCGAGGTGCGGTGCAGCCGCAGCGCCCGCGAGGTGGCCACCGCGCTGCCCGCCAGGTCGAGGTACGTCTCCAGCGTCTCCAGCAGCGGCAGGTACTGCTCGTCGGCGAGCAGCCCTTCGAGCCCCGGATGCAGCTCCTGGTCGGGCAGGCGGGTGAGCATCCGGTAGACGCCGAGCCTGGCCCACTCCGCCGTGGGCCCGAGCCCCGGCACCCGGGCCGCCACCTCGGCCGCGCGCCTGGCCTCCCGGTACGACTCCGCCGCCTGCGCGAGCTCCGGCCTGGACCGCCCGATCCCGACCACCACCGGCACCGGCATGGCCGCGTGCAGCTCGTCGGCCGGCACCGGCGGCCCCGCCGTGAGCAGCACCCCGTGGTCGTAGCGCACCAGGTGCAGCGGGTGGTGCCCGCTCAGCCGCCGCCGCAGCGCCAGCAGCCCCTGCTCCACCGCCAGCCGGAGCGCGTCGTCCGGCTCGGCCGTACGCGGCCTGGCCACCTGTACGGTCACCGGCTGCGCCTGCGGGAAGGCGCCGGCCTCGATGAGCTGCCTGGCCGCGTCCTCCTCGCCGAGCAGCAGCCCGGTCACCGCCTCCAGCTCCCGCTGCGAGGCGAGGTCGCCGGCCAGGCTCTCGTGGAATAAGGCCAGCGCCAGGCCCGGCGCCGCGCGGGCGGCCTCGGCGACGTCGGCGTCGGGCATGGGCGGTTCGGCGTCGATGAACCACAGGAAGCCGAGCAGGCCGTCGGCGTGCCGTACGGGGACGCAGACCCGCGGCAGCAGCCCGAGCTGCGGCGCGCCCGGGGTGCGCAGCGGCTCGGTGGCCTCGTTGATCCCGGCGGCGCGCAGCCACTGCCGCACCTCGGGCACGGTGTGCCGGCGCAGGATCGAGTCGCGGCGGACGTCGTCCACCGCGCCGCTCTGCTCGCTGTAGGCGACCACGCGCTGGTTGCGGTCCTCCAGGAGCAGGGGGCGCCCGAGACGCGTGGCGAGCTCGTCCACGGCCCGCTGAAGATCCGCCACGATGGCACCTTTACCTGCATTTTTCATCAAATGACGGAAATGTCACTACAGGTCTTCCCTACAACTGCTCGGTGATCTCCGTCAACAGTCTCTATACGGTCATGCCGTGAACGCCCCGAAGAAGCTGCTGAAGGGTCTCCTGGCGGCCATCGTGCTGTTCCCGGTGAGCCTGGTGGCGACCCCCGCTTCCGCAGCACCCCCCGAGAACCCGGAACATCCCTGGCGGCGCGACCACTGGCCGCAGACCCAGCCCTGGCAACTCGACGAGTCCCTCGACGCCGGTGAGCAGGCTCTGCGCAAGACGCCGAGCAGCGGGCTCAAGCCCATCGACCCGCAGAACTGGAAGAACCCCGACAACATGACGTGGGCGGACTACAAGAAGCCGCCCGGCACGAAGTGGAACGACCCGAACGTCAAGGGGTCGCAGCGCACCTTCAAGGGCGCGCTCGTGCTGCTCGACTACCCCAACCAGCCGTTCGTGGTGACCCAGCCGCAGAACTCCACGGTGTACGGCAACCCGAGCGCCGACGCCCACGACATCCCGCGCGAGAAGGTCGCCAAGTTCTACGAGGACTTCCTCAACACCCCGAACGCCCTCAACAAGGGGCACACCATCCACGAATACTGGATGGAGGACTCCGGCGGCCGCATCGGCGTGGAGCTGACCGGGTTCGGCCCGTACATGATGCCGGGCAAGGACCACGAGTACGCGATGGAGTACCAGCGCGAGTCGTGCCCGGCCGGCGACACCTGCAACAGGAACCTGCGCGCCGACGGCAACGCCGCCTGGATCGCCGACGTCGGCCAGGAGGTGGCCGACCAGTTCGACTTCATCTTCTACCTCAGCGCCGGGCAGGACGAGTCGGCCACCTGGCAGGAGTTCGGGATGATGAAGTTCCCGACCAAGGAGGACGTCACCGACGAGTGGGGCCCGCCGGACGACGCGCTGCCCAACTGGTCGCCCACCCGCTACGTCGAGTGGACCTCCTGGCAGGCCGGCTCCAACTTCTGGCCCAACGCCCGCTTCGGCATCGACTCGGTGCAGGCCGAAAGCTCCGGCATGGCGACGTTCGCCCACGAGCTGAGCCACATCATGGGCATCGCCGACAACTACAACAACCCGTACGGGCAGCCGCCGCGGCGCTCGTACACCGGCATCTGGGAGATGCTGAGCCGCGGCAGCTTCAACGGACCCGGCGGCCCGCACTCCCGCTGGCTGATCCCGCCGGTCGCGGGCGCGTCCCTGGGCTCCCACCACATGCTCCGCAACAAGATCAAGCTGAACATGGTGGACGAGGCGAACGTGCTGCGGCTCAGCCGCGAGGCGCTCGCCGAGTCGGGCCTGGTCACCGCCAGGGTGACCGCGCGCGTGGTCAAGCCGGGCAAGAACGAGCTGTCCGGCATCAACATCGCCATGGATCAGGACCGCAGCAGCTGCGACACCACCGATCCGCTGTGCGACGGCGGCGGCTACGACAACTACACCATCGAGGTCGTGGACCGCATGGGCAGCGACTCGTTCACCCCCGACTCCGGCGTTCTGCTCGCCAAGACCAAGAACGAGGACCGGGCGCCGTTCGAGTGGGTGATCGACGCCAACCCGCAGGACATCGGCATGACCGACTACGTGCTGCCCGACGGCACGAAGGTCCCGATCACCGTCGGCGACTACCGCCAGCTCTCCGACGCCCTCTTCCACGCCGGCACCGACTCCGGCAGCGAGTACGAGTACGTCGATGAGGCCAACCGGCTGCACTTCTACATCACCGACGTGCACCGCAACCGTGAGGGCGAGCTGTCGTACACGGTCGCGATCCGCTCGCTCGACGGCGCGGGCCCGCAGCGGCGCGGGGTCAAGCTGCTGCCCTCGGCCGGCCTGCCGTCCGGCAAGAACGTCTCCACTTGCAAGTTCCCGCTGATCAACACCGGCAAGAAGGCCCCGGCGCGCGGGCAGCACCCCGAGGACGTCAGCGCCTACCTCAACGCCGACATCTACCGGCTCACGGCCGAGGTCCAGGGCAAGGGCTGGAGCGTCCGCGTGCCGAACGCGCTGGCCTCCGTGGAGTTCGGCAAGCAGAAGCTGGTCAGCGTGGACGCCGTGCGCGACGGCGGCGCTCACGTGGCCAAGGTCAAGCTCACGGCCACGTCTGAGAGCGACCCGGCCAAGAAGATGACGGCCACCTGCACCGTCATCGGCTGACCGGCGATCCACTGGACGACGATGGGGCGCGGCAGGCGCGGGCCGTGCCTCATCGTCCCCAGATCGGCTAGGTCAGGGGCGAGCGGAGCAGCTCGCCCGCCGTCTGCCTGGCCTCCATGATGCTCTCCTCGAACAGCTTGCGGACGTGGCTCGCCTGGTCCGACAGCTCCCTGATGCGGTCGTGCGCCAGCTCGTCGCGTACGGTCTCCGCCAGCAGCTGCTGGTACTCCGGCGTCTTGGCGGCGAGCTTCTCCAGCCGCTGGTGCGCGTGATACGCCTTGTCCGCCTTGATCACCTGCTTGGCGTACTTCTCCAGGTGGCGTACGCGCCGGGTCAGCGACGTCCAGGCCGCGTCCAGCGCGCTGGTGTACGGCCGGAACGCCTCCTCCATGTCCGGCGGCAGCTCACGCGGCACCAGCTTGCGCTGCTCGGCGTGCATCGACGACAGCCGCCGCAGCCGCTGCGCGATCTGCCAGAGCTCCTCCGGCAGCGACACCTGGTTGTCCACGCTGTCGATCAGCCGTTCCTTGTGCACGGTGGAGTTCAGGATGGCATCCACGGCGTTCTGCGCCCTGCGCAGCAGCATCTGGCAGGGATGATCGAGATCCTCGGGTAGCACGTAGTGCTCGGCGTGCGCTCTGGCCAGCTGCAGTCTTCGCCTGGTCGTGCGGTAGGCGCCGTCCGTCGCCAGCCACCTGAGCAGCACGATGACACCGGCTCCCATGCCCATGACGAACAGCGGCGCGCTGCCGGTGATCATGAACAGCAGAAGGAGGAGGGCCGGGAGGACGAACAACACGGCCGGATTGTGCGTGGTGTCCATGCGCGCACCGGTACGAGCCTGGCGGAGAATGTGCGGGCTCGACCGCAGCTCGGCCGAGACCTCCGGGCGCAGCGATGGATCGATCACCAGCCGGGGAGGCAGAGCTCGTGGATCCATACGTTCATGCTGCGTTATGAATCTCCAATTCGCTGCATTCTCGGGGACATATAGGGTCGTGATCGTGAGCGAGACGACGAGGTGGATCGACCTTGAAGGCGCGGTCAACGCGCGTGACCTGGGCGGATTGCCCACGATTGACGGTGGCCGCACCCGGCGCGGGCGGCTCTACCGCGCCGACAACCTGCAGGCGCTCACTCCCGCCGACGTGGCGCTCCTCGTCGGCGAGCTCAACCTGCGGCACGTGGTCGATCTGCGCTCGACCGCCGAGGTGCACCTGGAAGGCCCCGGCCCGCTGACCCGGGTGCCGGAGGTGCGCCACCACCACCTGACGCTCTTCGCCGAGGGCGGCCGGCACACCGACGTCGATGCCGACACCGATGCCGACACTGATGCCGACACTGATGCCGACACCGAGGCCGACGCCGCCATAGATGGCATCGACGGCGAGCGGGTGCTGCCCTGGGTGGACCGGGTGCTCGACGAGGAGCTGCGGGTCACCGGGTTCTACTTCGGCTACCTGCGCGACCGGCCCGACGCGGTGGTGGCCGCGCTGCGGACGATGGCGCTGGACGACGGCGCTGCGCTGGTGCACTGCGCGGCGGGCAAGGACCGCACCGGCGTGGTGTCGGCGCTGGCCCTGGAGGTCGCGGGCGTCACCAGGGAGGCCATCGTCGAGGACTACGTGGCCACGGGGGAGCGGATCGAGCTGATACTCAAGCGGCTGCGCAGCAGCGACACGTACCGGGACGACCTCGACTCCAGGCCCGCCGACGACCACATGCCGCGCGCCCGCTACATCGAGCAGTTCCTCGGTGTGCTCGACGACCGGTTCGGCGGCCCGATGGGGTGGCTGGCCGCGAACGGCTGGACCGACGCCGACACGGCGGCGCTCCGCGGGCGCCTGCGCGACTGACGGCCCGGCGCTTTTGACCGACGGGCCGCTCTGAGGACGGCGAGCCGCTTGTGGGTGGCGGGCCGCTCTGAGGACGGCGAGCCGCTTGTGGGCGGCGGGCCGCTCTGGGGACGGTGAGCCGCTAGCGGGCGGAGGGCCGCTTGGACGGCGGGTTGTTTCCGTGCGGCCTGCCCGGCTTCAGCCGAGGTTGACGACGACGCCTTCGGAGGCCGACCGGCGGGCCGCCTCGATGACGGTCAGCGCCTCCACAGCGCTCTGCGGATCCACCGGGGGCGCGCCGCCGTCGCGCAGCGCCGCCGCCACCTGCCGGTAGAAGTCCAGGTACGCCCCCGGCTCGGTGCGCACGACGCGCCGCTCATCCGCGGGCTGATCCTCGGTGCCCAGCACGCCCCAGCGCTCCTCCACGTCGTCGCCGAAGCCTGGCGTGTCGGGCGTCATCCCGGCCCGCAGCCGCTCCTCCTGCACGTCCATGCCGTGCTTGACGAAGCCGGACGCCGAGCCGAGCACCCGGAACCTGGGCCCGAACCGGGCGGCCACGGAGCTGACCCACAGGTGCGACCGCGCCCCGTTCGCGTGGGTCAGCGCGATGAAGGTGTCGTCGTCGGCCGCCACCCCTTCGCGCCGCACGTCGCTCTCGCAGTAGACCGCGCGTACCGGGCCGAGCAGCTGCAGCGCCTGATCGATCAGGTGGCTGCCGAGGTCGTAGAGCAGCCCGGGAACATCGTCAGGGCCGCCGCTCTCACGCCAGCCGCCCTTGGGCACCGGACGCCATCGTTCGAAGCGCGACTCGAAGCGCAGCACCCGGCCCAGCGCCCCTTCCTCGACCAGGCGGCGCACGGTGCGGAAGTCGCCGTCCCAGCGGCGGTTCTGGAACACGGTGAGCATGAGGCCGCGCTCCTCGGCCAGGCGGATCAGCTCGCGCCCCTCATCGGCGGTCCTGGCCAGCGGCTTGTCCACGACCACCGGCAGGCCCTCCTTGAGCGCGGACGCGGCCGTTGACACGTGGGTGCGGTTGGGGGAGGCGACCACGACGAGGTCGCAGCGGCCCCACAGCTCCTGTACGTCGTCCACTGCGGCGGCCCCGTACCTGGCGGCCACCTCGGCCCGGCGATCGGGGTTCCTGGTCACCACGGCGGCCAGGGACAGGCCGGGGGCGGCGTGGATCAGCGGGGCGTGAAAGTAGGCGCCCGCCGTGCCGTAGCCGACGAGGCCGACGCGGATCTCGCTCATCGGCTCAGGGTAACCGCTGCCCACCCGCCCGCCCTAGAGCGCCCGCTACTCCTCGTCACGCCCGCTACTCCTCGTCACGCTCGGCCAGGAAACGCTCGAACTGGGCGGCCAGCTCGTCGCCGGTGGGCATCGGCGTGGCCTCCGCCAGCAGGTTCTCCTTCTGGGCGCCCGCGGCGAACGCGTCGTACTGCTGCTCAAGGCCGATGATCGCGGTGGACAGCTCGGCGGAGGCCCTGATCTGCTCCTCGATCTCCGTCGTCGTACGCCGGGCGGCCTCGTGCAGCTTCTCCATCGGGAAGACCAGCCCCGTGCCGCGCGTCACCGCCTCGAGCGCGGTCACGGCGGCGGTCGGGTACTCGGCCTGCGACAGGTAGTGCGGCACGTGCACGGCGTAGCCCACGGCGTCATGGCCCTTGGCGCCCAGCCGCAGCTCCAGCAGGGCAGCCGCGCTGCCGGGCACCTGCACACGGCCGAACACGCTGGACTGCGTGGAGATCAGCTCGGGCCGGCTGGCGTGCGCGGTGATGCCGAGCGGCCTGGTGTGCGGCACGGCCATGGGGATACCGTGCACGGTCACCAGCTTGCTCACGTTCAGCCGCTCCACCAGCTCGCCCACGGCCTTGGCGAACAGCTCCCACTCCCGGTCGGGCTCCGGTCCGTTCATCACCAGGAACGGGGTGCCGGTCGCGTCCTCGGCGGCGTGCACGGCCAGCTCGGGGCTCTCCCAGTCCACCCACCGGTCGGTGTCGAACGTCATGATGGGACGCCGCGACCGGTAGTCGAGCAGCCGGTCCACGTCGAACCTCGCCACGACCCGGTGCTCCAGCTCGGCCAGCAGGTGGCCCAGCGCGAGGCGTCCGGCACCGCCCGCGTCGACGAAGCCGTCGAAGTGGTACAGCAAGACCGGATCATGCAGCTCGGGCGCGTCGTCTGCGAGCTCGTAGAGATCCTTCGGGTCGAACACGGTTGGACAGCCTTTCCCTAGGTACTCTTCACCAGAACCTACGGCGGGACAGAACGATTCCGTGCACGGCACCCTATCGGGACGAACCAGTTCGTATGGACGAAGACCCGAAGGCGTAGGCGTCCTGGACGACGCCGATCTCCCTGGTCAGAGCGGGCGACATCGCGATCACGGCGCGCGCATGCCGCAAGCGGGGCCCTGGCGGACGGCGAAGGTGACACTTTGCTGGCCACCGCAGGCTCAAGGCGGTCACGCACGCAGCGCTCATCGAGAAGGGCACCGACGCCATGCGGGTGTTCCCGGTCGTGGGCACGGCCCGCATGGTCGTCAGTGAGATCGAGCTAGTCGGCCAGCTCGCGCTGGAAGCCGGTGACCTGGCCGCGCAGCACCGGATCGGCGAACCGGCGCGTCTCCTTGGCCCAGTCGAGGTAGCCGCGCATCCAGTTCTCGAGCCCTGTCACGCAGCGGAGGGTGCTGTGCCGGCGGTTCTCGTCGGTGCCGAGCTCGTCGAACGTGCGCTGAAGGTCCGCCTTGGCCGCTTCGAAAACGCGTACGCGCTCGGAGATCTTCTCGTTGACCATTTCCACGGCGACCTGAAGGGGGCAGTTCAGGGCCTTCCAATAGACGATGACGAGATTGTGGAATTCCCCTTGCAGCAGCTCGCGCCTTAAGCCGATCAGGTCGTTGGTGCAGACGACGACGTGCCCGGCTTCGTGGACGAGCGTGCGATACGCGGTCGAGGCGCGGATGTCGTCGGGCACCTCGAACTGCTCGGCAAGTTCGATGATGTCGAACGAGGGCGGGACGTAGGCGATGTTGAGCTTGTGCTCGACATAACTGTCGGGATCGGGGATCTCACCCCTCGTGCGGTTATCGACCTCCCACTGGGCGGTTTCGAAGCAGTCCTGAAGGTGGGTGGCGAAACGGTTCCACCACTGTGCGCTGGCGTGCAGGAGCATGCGGTCACGGATATCGGCCAGCCCGTGGAGTATCGGCCCTGCGGAGTCGTGCAGCGGCTCGCCGTTCAGCACCGCACGGAACTTGTCCGCCATACGCCGCGCCAGGTCGGGGTCCGAGCCCACCTCGGCCAGCTCGAACTGGTCGTCGTAGACGTGGAACCAGCTGTTGAGGTCGGCGGCCAGCGCCAGGGCCGGCACCGACGCCTCCGGATAGAGCCTGGCGACGAGCCGGGAGTACGACTCCCCTGCGAAGCGCGAGGCCGCGGTCTCGTCGGCGACGAGTTTGAGCCGCCGAGCCCAGGAGATCGTGTGCTCGGCAGCGACGGCCTCGAAGGGATTGATCCTGGAGGGGTACGGAATGGAAGGGGTGGGTAGCGAAACAGGCGGTATTTCGGGCATAAGTGCGCAGCCTCCCCACGGGAACTGTGGCAAATGCCCCTCGTTGGGGCAGATGTCGTTCCCGTGGGCCTACCCGAAGCAGAATTTGCCCAATCATCTAGTCGATTACGGGTAAGGGCGAAAAAGATTACGGACTGGGCGATTTAGCTGTCGTATGCATCATCCTGTGCGACCGTGACCGCTTGGTCCAAATCGAGCGCTGCACCCGCCTCAAACTCCATTTTGTAACGGTCCTCGCCGAGGAGCTTCTTGCACTCCTTGACGCATTTGTCGTGGTCCGCCGTGAGGAACGGGGCGCCGAGCATGGGCAGGCCGGACGAGCGCCAGTTCTGGTGCAGCGCACCGAGCAGCATCACGGCCCGCTCGGCCTGGCCCATAGACGAGTAGATCTTGGCGATCGTCTCGAGCGCCATGAGCGTGCCGACGGTGTCATGGAAGTAGCGCTTGATGCGCAGCGCCTCCTGGGCGGTCGCCAGCGCTTCCTCCAGCCTGTTCATCGCCATCATCGGGAGCGACAACGCCCAGTGCGCGTACGAGCTCACCCACAGCTCCCCGCGCTCGCGGCAGACCTGCAGGCAGTCCGTCAACAGCGACTCGGCCTCGTTGACGTCCCCTTGCTCGGTGAGCACGATGGACAGCTCCACGATGGCGGGAAGCAGGCCCGGGTTGAGCTCCTTGTTGTCGGTGTTGAACTCGATCGCCACGCCGAGCAGAGCGCTCGCCTTCTGCAGATCGCCCTGCAGCATCGCGGCCGTGCCCTGCATCTTGGAACCGAGGATCACGGCCCGGGAGTCGCCCACCTGGACTGCCTCGACGCTGCAGGCCTCGGCCGTCTCACGCGCGCCCACGCTGTCGCCCTGGGCGCTGCGGACATACGACAGCACCCACAGCGCCTTGCAGCGCTCCTTGCTGGGCTTCGGGTTGGCCTCAAGGGCGCGTTCGAGATAGAGACGGCCCTCGCGGGCGAAGCCGCAGCACACCCACATGAACCACAGCGACGACAGCAGGGTGAGCGCCAGCGGCTCCTTGCCCGGCGTGGACAGCGCGTGCTCAAGCGCGAGGCGGACGTTGTCGTGCTCCTGCCGCATGCGGACGAACCAGTAGATCTGCCGCGGCCCCGACCAGGCGTCCTCGCTGCGCTGCGCCAGGCTCAGGTAGTACTCCAGGTGGCGCTGGCGCAGCTGCTGGGTCTGGCCCAATTTCTCCAGCCACTCCTCGCCGTACTCGGCCAGCGTGTCGATCAGCTTGTAGCGCACGCCCGCGTGGTTGCTTCTGATGAGCAGGATCGACTTCTCCACCAGGCCCGTCACCAGGTCGGTGATGTCTTCCGACGGCAGCCGCCCGTCGGAGCAGACGAAGCGGGCCGCCTCCAGCTCGAAGTCGCCGGCGAACACCGACAGCCGCGCCCACAGCAGCCGCTCGGCGGGCTCGCACAGCTCGTGGCTCCAGCCGATCGCCGCGCGCAGCGTCTGGTGCCGCGGCAGCGCCGTACGGCTCGCGCCCGCCAGCAGGCTGAACCGGTCGGCCAGTAAAGCGAGGATCTGCTCGACCGACAGCGCGCGCAGCCGCACCGCCGCCAGCTCGATCGCCAGCGGGATGCCGTCGAGCCTGCGGCACAGCTCCGCCACCGGGCCGATGTTGTCCTCATCGAGCACGAAGTCGGGCACGCTGGCGCTCGCGCGGGCCGCGAACAGCTGCACCGACTCGTTGGTGAACAGGCTCTCCGCCGGGTCGTCGCCCGGCACCTGCAGCGGCGGCACCGGCACCACGTGCTCGTACGGCAGGTGCAGCGACTGGCGGCTGGTGGCCAGCACCTTCAGGTTGGGCGCCGCCTCCAGCAGCTCGTGCACCAGCTCGGCGCAGCCCTGCACCAAGTGCTCGCACGTGTCGATGATGAGCAGCATGTCGCGCTCGCCCACCCAATCCGACAGCGACTCCGACTCCGCCCGCGAGGACTGGTCGGCGATGCCGAGCGCCGAGGCGATCGTGTGCCTGACCATGCCCGCGTCCTGCAGCCGGGCGAGGTCGGCGAACCACACGCCGTCGGGATATTGGGCGCGCACCTGATGGGCCAGGCGCAGCACCGTACGCGACTTGCCCACACCTCCGATGCCTGTCACGGTCACCAGGCGTGACTCGTTGAGGTGCCGTTTGAGGTTGGCGAGGAGACGTGTCCTGCCGATGAAGCTGGTCAGCTCCGCCGGTAGATTGCCTTCTCGCCGCCAGCCTGTCGGGGTGGCCATGAGCAGCCTCACGGGGGGATCGGCGACACCTGCCTACGCATCGTACCGCTGACCTCGCGAACTGTCCTTGATCCCGACGACACATCGGGAATGGGTTTGTACGCCTCGGTAGCATGTACGGCGTGAAGGATTTCCTACCCGAGCAGACCTTGGACGACACCGACCTCGGCTGGGGCGACTGGCGCGAGGCCGACGACGACTCCTTCTACCTCGAGAACCGGCCCCCGCACTGGGACTGACCAGGTGACCTCCGGCGACCACGTTCTGCGCCCCGCCAGGCCCGCCGACTACGACGCCATCGCCGCCGTGGTCGACGACTGGTGGGGCCGGCCGGTACGCGCCTCGCTGCCCCGGCTCTTCCTCGACCACTTCCACGCCACCAGCCTCATCGCCGAACGCCCCGGCTCCGGCGACCTGGCCGGCTTCCTCATCGGGTTCCCGTCGCCGTCGCTGCCCGACGATGCGTACATCCACTTCGTCGGCGTCCACCCCGCGGCCCGGGGAGCGGTCTGGCGCGCACCCTGTACGAGAGCTTCTTCGCCCTCGCCCGTGATCACGGGCGGCGGGTCGTCCGGGCGATCACCGCGCCCGTCAACACGGCGTCCATCGCCTTTCACCGCAAGATGGGCTTCACGGTCTCCGGCCCGGTGCCCGACTACAACGGCCCCGGCACCAGCCTGATCACCTTCACCCGTTCTCTCTGACGGTTTCTCCGTACGTCGTCCGGCGAGAGGCGTCCGTGTTGTGCGGCGAGAGGCGTACGGACGGCACGTCAAGCACTTTGCGTAACTTATCCACCACTTTCCGTATGTGTTGATCGTTGATCGGGAAAGTCTCTGATCACGGCAAGGAGGTGGTTCGGTGGCGCATATCCTCACCCGGCGGAAGCTGACCGGCGAGCTCGTCGCGGAGTTCCTCGGCACGATGGTGCTCATCTTGTTCGGCTGCGGCGTCGTCGCACAGGTCATCGCCGCCGAGCTGGGCGACCACGACAGCATCGCGTGGGCGTGGGGCATCGGCGTGACGCTCGGCGTGTACGTCGCCGGCCGGACCACGGGAGCCCACATCAACCCGGCCGTGACGCTGGGATTCGCCCTGTTCAGGGGGTTCCCGTGGCCGAAGGTCCTGCCGTACGCGCTGGCCCAGACCCTCGGCGCGTTCGTCGCCGCGCTCATCGTGCGCTGGAACTACACCGAAGTGCTGGCCATGGCCGACCCCGGGCACACGATCAAGACCCAGATCGTCTTCTCCACCCTGCCCGGCAACGGCACACTGCCGGTCTCCATGTGGGGCGGGCTGCGCGACCAGATCATCGGCACCGCGATCCTGCTGTTCGTCGTCTTCGCGCTCTCCGACGTCCTCAACATGGCGCCGGGAGCGAACATGGGGCCGTTCCTCATCGGCCTGCTCATCGTCGGCATCGGCATGTCGTTCGGCACCGACGCCGGTTACGCCATCAACCCGGCCCGCGACTTCGGCCCCCGCCTGGCCAGCTGGCTCACCGGCTACGAAGGCGCCTGGCGAGATCAGCATGGGGACCCGTACTGGTGGGTCCCCATCGTCGGCCCGCTGGTCGGCGGAGCGCTCGGCGCCGCGCTCTACCAGCTGTGCATCGCCCGTTTCCTGCCGCAGGGCGAGGACCGCGACACCGTCAAGCCGTCAGATTGAGAGTGAGCCATGCCTGATTTCGTCGGCGCGGTGGATCAGGGCACCACCAGCACCCGCTTCATGATCTTCGATCACGACGGCGCCGAGTACGCGAAGTACCAGCTCGAACACGAGCAGATCCTGCCCAGGGCCGGCTGGGTCGAGCACAACCCGATCGAGATCTGGACCAGGACCGCCGCCGTCATCCAGACCACCCTTCAGCGCACCGGCCTGCACTTCGACGACCTGGCCGCGCTCGGCGTCACCAACCAGCGGGAGACCACCGTGGTGTGGAACCCGCGTACCGGCCGCCCTTACTACAACGCCATCGTCTGGCAGGACACCCGTACCGACCGCATCGCCGCCGCGCTCGAAAGCGACGGCCGCGGGCAGGTCATCCGCGACAAGACGGGGCTGCGGCCGGACGCGTACTTCTCCGGCGGCAAGATCCAGTGGATCCTCGAGAACGTGGACGGCGTCCGCGAGGCCGTCGACCGCGGCGAGGCCGTTTTCGGCAACACCGACACCTGGACGCTGTGGAACCTCACCGGCGGCGTCAACGGCGGCGTGCACATCACCGACGTCACCAACGCCAGCCGCACCATGCTGATGGACCTCGACACGCTCGACTGGGACGACGAGCTGCTGTCGTTCTTCGGCATCCCGCGCCAGATGCTGCCCGAGATCCGCCCCTCCTCCGACCCTTCGACCTACGGTGTCACCTTCCGGTACGGCCCGCTCGGCGGCGAAGTCCCCATCACCGCCATACTCGGCGACCAGCAGGCCGCCACCGTCGGCCAGGTCTGCTTCGCGCCCGGCGAGGCCAAGAACACCTATGGCACCGGCAACTTCCTGCTGCTCAACACCGGCACCTCCCGCGTACGCTCGGAAAGCGGCCTGCTCACCACCGTCGCCTACAAGTTCGGCGACCAGCCCGCCGTCTACGCGCTCGAAGGCTCGATCGCCGTGACGGGCTCCGCCGTGCAGTGGCTGCGCGACCAGCTGCACATCATCACCTCCGCCCCGCAGAGCGAGACCCTGGCGCGGCAGGTGGCCGACAACGGCGGCGTGTACTTCGTACCGGCCTTCTCCGGGCTCTTCGCGCCGTACTGGCGGGCCGACGCGCGCGGCGCCATCGTCGGGCTGTCCCGCTTCAACACCGACGCCCACATCGCCCGCGCGACCCTGGAGGCCATCTGCTACCAGACCCGCGACGTGGTCGAGGCGATGCAGCGCGACTCGGGGGTGGTCCTGGACGTCCTGCGAGTGGACGGCGGTGTCACCTCGAACGACCTGTGCATGCAACTCCAGTCCGACATCCTCGGCGTTCCCGTCAGCCGCCCCACGGTCTCCGAGACGACCGCCCTGGGTGCGGCGTACGCGGCCGGCCTCGCCGTCGGCTACTGGCAGGACACCGACGAACTCCGCACCCACTGGGCGGAGGACCGCCGCTGGGAGCCGACGTGGACGGAGGAGCAGCGCGAACAGGGCTACGCCGGCTGGAAGAAGGCCGTCACCAAGTCTTTCGGCTGGCTCGACTAGCGCCGCCGAACCGACCCCGCCCTTCGACCGGCTCGGGGCACTGAGACGGACATGGGTGTGGGGCTAGTGGTGTGGGTGGGGCTGACCACGCTTTGGGGCTAGTGGTGTGGGGCTAGTGGTGTGGGTAGGGCTGACGCGGATGCTGGGCGAGCAAAGTGGGGTGGGGCCTGACGCGGTAGCGATGAGGTCGCGCTCCCACCCGGTCGGGCGAGACCGTGCCCACCCGGCGCGCGAGGTTCCGGGCCTGCCGGTCTTGCGAGCTTGCGCCTCCCACCCGCCGGGCCGTTGGGCCTCCCAGCCCGGCACGCGAGATGGCGTGTCCTGCCGGTCTTGCGAGCTTGCGCCTCCCACCCGCCGGGCCGTTGGGCCTCCCAGCCCGGCGCGCGAGGCGGCGGGCCCTGCCGGTCCGGCGAATTCGCGACACCTCGCCCGGCGCGTGACATTCGTGCCCCGTCCGTCTGGCGAGGCTGTGTTCACAGGTCCCGGCGGACGAGGGACGCACACCCTCGCCGCCGGGACGCACAGCGTGCGCAGCAGCCGGCTCTGCCGGGTGGCGGCTCACCGGCGGTCGGTCGGCGGACCAGCTCAGCTCACTACGTCCTTCGTACGGAAGCGGCGGAAGGCGATCGCGATCAGGATGGCCGCGTACGTGATCGACACCGATGCGCCCTTGGCCATGCCGCTCCAGTCGAGCTCCGGCGCCAGGGCGTCGAGCCAGGCGTTGTTCCAGAACGTGGGCAGGAACTCGCGCAGCGACCCCAGCGCCTCGACCGCCTGCAGGATCGTGCAGACGATCCACAGCCCGACCGCCCCGCCCACGGCGCCGAGCGGGGAGTCGGTCATGGTGGAGAGCAGGAACGCCAGGGCGGCCACCACGAGCTGGCTGACCAGGGCGTACCCGATCACGATGCCGAACCGGGGCAGGACGTCGAGCGCCGGTATGACCTCGCCGGTGCCGGGCACCTGGATGTCGTCCCAGCCGAACGCCAGCGTGCCGGCGAGCAGCGCCATCAGCGGCAGGCAGATCACCGCCGCGGCCGCGTAACCGAGCGCGACGATCAGCTTCTGGCGCAGCAGCCGGTCGCGGGGGATCGGCGCCGCCAGCAGGTAGCGCAGCGACGACCAGTTGGCCTCGCTGGCCACGGTGTCGCCGCAGAACAGCGCCACCGCCACCACCAGCAGGAAGTTGGCGGAGACCGACAGGGCGAAGGCGGCGAAGTTGAGGCCGCTTTCGGTGGCGAGGTCGGAGATGCGCAGCGACGACTGCCCCTGCCCGCTCGACTGCGGCCCGAACTGGAACGCGATCACCAGGATCCACGGCAGTGCGAGCAGCAGCCCGAACATGCCGATCGTGCGCCGCCGCTTGAACTGCCTGACGATCTCGACCCGCAGCGGCAGCGTGCGGCGGGGCGCGTAACCGGTCGCGGCGGTCATGACTTGTCTCCGATGAGGTCGAGGAACACGTCTTCCAGGCGCGGCCCGTGCCCGTTGCCGGTCGCGGCCGAGCTGAGCAGCCGCGACACGGGGCCGGTCGAGACCAGCCGCCCGCGCCGCATCACCACGACGTGGCTGCAGCTCTGCTCGACCTCCGCCAGCAGGTGGCTGGAGACGATCACGGTACGGCCGTCGCGCGCGTAGCGCTTGAGCACCTCACGCATCTCGCGGATCTGGGGTGGGTCGAGCCCGTTGGTGGGTTCGTCGAGCACGAGCAGGTCGGGCAGGCCGAGCATCGCCTGGGCGATGGCGAGGCGTTGCCGCATGCCCTGGGAGTAGGTGCGTACGGCCCGCTCCAGCGCCTTGCCGAGCCCGGCGATCTCCAGGGCCTCGTCGAAGTGCGCGTCGGCGACGGGCCTGCCGGTGGCCGCCCAGTAGAGCTCGATGTTGTCGCGGCCGGACAGGTGCGGCAGGAAGCCGGGGCCTTCGACGAACGAGCCCAGCCGGGACAGCACGGGCGCGCCCGGCGTCACGCGTTCGCCGAAGATGCGGATCTCGCCGGCGTCGGGCTGGATGAGGCCCATCATCATCCGCATCGTGGTCGTCTTGCCCGCGCCGTTGGGGCCGAGCAGGCCCAGCACCTGGCCCTGCTCGACGCGGAACGACAGGTTGTCGACGGCCAGCTCACCGTTGCGGTACGCCTTGGTCAGCCCGCTGATCTCCAGCGGCACCTCCGAAGAAGAGGCCGTGGGCCCTTCGTCCGCGGCGGTGTCACCGGAGCCGGCGCGCTCGTGTGCCTTGCTCCTGTCGCCGTTCACGACGACCACGCGCGCGGACGGCGAACCGCCCGGGCTCACCTTCTCGGTGCCGTTGGAGCTCACCTTCTCCGCGGCCGCGCTCTCGCCGTCTGCGCCTTCCGCAGCCCTTCCGTTGGAGCTTGCGTTCTCTACGGACCTGCTCTCCACGGCCGTGCCATTCGCGACTGCGCCATCTGCGCTGTCCGCGACCGCGCCATCCGTGTTTGCGCCATCATCCGCGTTCACGCCATCCGCGACGGCGGCCTTCGCCGATGCGCCGGTGGCGGTGCTCACCACGTCGGGTGTCGGGTCCGTGCCGATCGGACGGGCGCTCTTACCGGCGAGGGCGGGGCGGCGGCGGGACGAGGTGCGGCCCGTCACCAGGATGACGGCGGCCACCACCACGGCGACCAGCGGCATCGCCCACACCCACCAGGCGACCCCGGTCGGCGCCGCGGCCAGCGTGCGGACGGTGGGGATCGTCACCGCCGGGGAGGCCAGCTCGACCTGGTAGGCGGCCGGCTGGTCCGGCGTCGCATAACCCATGTCGGTCGTCGTCACCACCAGGCGCAGGCGGTGGCCCACGGCGAAGCGGTGATCGACGGCCGGCAGCGTGATCGTCGCCTCGGCGCTCTGCGAGCCCTCCGGGATGGAGACCCGGAACGGCGCCACCAGCCCGGCGGGGAGTGTGGGCGGCTGGACGGTGTCGGCCACGTCGTACAGCTTGGCGAACAGCGTCACATCTCCCGAGCCCGACACCCTGACCTTGACGGTCGGGCTGCCCGTGAGCTGGAGCGGAGCGGTGAGCGGCTGCGACTCGAAGGCGGCGCTCTGGCCCGGCATGTCGATGGACACGCCGCTGCCCTGGCCGCCCAGCAGGCCGCCGATGCCGGGAACGCTGGAGATGGAGGCGGGCGCGCCGCCCGGCGGATTGACGATGTTCTGGGTGGGGCCCGCGAGCCGGACCGTCGTGGTGTCGGTGCCGGTCAGGCCGGGGTAGGAGCCGGCCTCGGGGTGGAGGCGGATGCGCTGGCGGGTGCCGGGGTCGCGCCCGCCGTCACGGGTCACCGTGAACGCGCTCACCGGCGGCGCGGCATCGCCGGAGCCCTCACCCTTGAGGTAGCGGGCGAACCAGGCCGCGGTCTGCTCGAACAGCCAGTCGGCCTCGCCGTTGCCGCCGTCGTGGCCGCCGTCGAACCAGGCGATGCTCACCGGCGTGCCGCCGCTCGCGATGGCCTTGGCATTGGCGTCGGCGTGGCTGATCGGGAACAGCGAGTCGCGCTGCCCCTGAATGAGCAGGGTCGGAGCCTTGATCTGCCCGGCCACCGTGACGGGGCTCGACTTGCGCAGCAGCTCCACCGCTTCGGGCGTGGCCCGGCCGTCGGTGGCGACCTTCTGGTAGATGTCGCAGATCTCGGGCAGGAACCGGCCGCAGCGCGCCTGCTCGGGCGTCAGTGGCGCGGCGGCCTCGCGGCGGCCGAGCAGCGACGCGGTGTCGAGCGAGACGCCCTGGCCGAAGAAGATGCCGGCCCACATGCGCTTGAAGACCCCGTCGGTCCCGTCGGTCTCCCCCTGCCTGGCGGCGTTGGGGAACAGCGCGTCCGCCAGGTCGGACCAGGTGATCTGCGGGACGATCGCGTCGACGCGCTTGTCGTAGGCCGCCGTCATCAGCGCGATGGCGCCGCCGTAGGAGCCGCCCGCGATGCCCACGCGCGGGTCGCCCGCCGCGTCGAGCTGCACGTCGGGGCGTTTGGCGAGCCAGTCGATGAGCTGCTTGACGTCTTTGACCTCGTAGTCGGGCGAGTTGAGCGCGATCTGACCGCCGGAGCGGCCGAAGCCGCGTGCCGACCACGTGAGCACGCCGTAGCCCTGCTGGGCGAGGCGGATCGCCTGGTCACGTATGCTTCGCTTGCTGCCGCCGAACCCGTGGGCGAGCATGACGACAGGAGCTTTCCCGCCATCGGGCGGCGGGAAGAACGTCGTGTCGAGCTGGACCTGTTGGTCGTCAGCCGGTCCATCGACGACGGTTATCTGCTGGTCTTGGCCCCGCACTTGAGGCGCCGACGGCCATACGAGCCATGTCGCCACCCCAATGAGGGCGAGTGCCACTACCAGAGCGGCCACACGCTTCATGTGGTGAGCCTACTTTCCGCACCTGAGAGATCCCTGAGACGGCGTACGCGCGGACGCACGCCGAGTGACGAAGCGGCAGAGCAGGGGGTCTTCACGACGGTTGTCACGCCAGGAGCGCGTAGACCGTCGTCGCCTGGGCGGTGATGTCGGAGCCGCCGTCGGCCCGCATGGTGATGTCGGCGAAGGCCAGCGTGCGCCCGAGCTTGGTCAGGCGTACGTCGACCAGCACGTCTTTGCCGGTCACCGGCCGCTGGAACGTAGTGGACTGCTGCACCGTCGTCATCGGCACGAACCCGCCGCGCGCCGCCGAGATCGCGACGACCGTGGCCGTGTCGGCGGCGGCCATCATGGCCTGGCCGCACAGCCCGCCGCCCTCTCTGGCCAGGTCGTCGGACCAGGGGAGGCGGACGATCGCGTGGCGCTCGCCGACCTCCTCCACGCGCAACCCGAGCTGACGGATCCAGGGGGCGAAGTATTCCTGGAGGATCGCCTCTGCTTCTTCTGAAGTCACGCGGCCATCATGCACGCTGGACGGGACGGGCGGACCGCCTCGCTCACGACCTGTGGACAAGCGGCCCCGGCCCGCCGACGCCTGTGGACGAGCCGGGAGGACGGACGCGCATGCCGGCCATGAACGACGACGACAACAGCGACAACAGCGACAACAGCGACAGAAACGACGACAACGCCGCGGTCGAGGTGTTCCTGCCCTCCACCTACGAGAAGGCCGTCCCGTACAACCTCTTCGCCCGCCTCCGCGAGGAGAGCCCCGTCTGCCGGATTCCCGAGCCCGCCGTCGGCCCCTGGCGGGCCGGTCCCGGTTACTGGGCGGTTTTCCGGCACGCCGACGTCAAGCATGTCCTGCGCACCCCCGAGGACTTCTCCTCCCACCTCGGCGCCACCCAGATCCGCGACCCCGACACCCCGGCCGACCTGGAGTTCGTCCAGGTGCAGATGCTGAACATGGACCCGCCTGGCCATTCCAGGCTGCGCAGGATCGTGGCGGCGGCGTTCACGCCGCGCGCCGTGCGCGCCCTGGAGCGGACGATCGCGCAGCGGGCGGCGGCGCTGTTCGAGGAGGGGGAGTGCGACTTCGTGGAGGTGGCCGCCGACCTGCCCGTGTGGACGCTCGCGCACATCATGGGCGTGCCCGAGCAGGACAAGCGGCTGCTGTACGACTGGGCGTCCCGCGTCATCGGCTACCAGGACGCCGACTACGCGGGCCTGTCCACGGCGGACGTCAACGCCCTGACCCCCATGGGCCGCCGGGCCGTGCAGGTGAGGCCGCGGCCGGAGCCGGGCGTCAACCCGCGGTCGCGGGCGGCGCTCGCCGACATGTTCGCATACGCGCACGCGCTGGCCGAGTCCCCCGTGGACGACGAGTCGATCATGTCCGCGATGCGCAGGGGCGGCTTGACGGAGGCCGAGTTCGAGAACATGTTCTTCCTGTTCGCCGTCGCCGGGAACGAGACCCTGCGCAACGGCATCCCCGGCGGCCTGCTCACGCTCCTTGAGCATCCCGCCGAGTTCGACCGCCTGCGCGCCGACCCGGTGCTGCTGGACTCCGCGATCGAGGAGATGCTGCGGTTCTGGCCGCCGGTCATGCACTTCAGGCGTACGGCGACCCGCGACCTCACGCTCGGCGGCCGGCGGATCAGGGCCGGCGAGAAGGTGGTCGTCTACCACGCCTCCGCCAACCGTGACCCGGCCGTCTTCCCCGACCCGGACCGCTTCGACATCGCCCGTACCCCCAACGACCACGTGAGCTTCGGTTTCGGCCCGCACTTCTGCCTGGGCGCGCACCTGGCCCGCGCCCAGCTCCGCTCGGTGTTCAGGGAGCTGCTCTCCTGGGACGTCGAGCTCGTGGGCACGCCCCGCCGTCTCGTCTCCAACTTCCAGAACGGCCTCAAGCATCTCCCCGTACGCCTGCGCCGCCGCACGAGCAACCGCTGAGGCCACCACGACAACCGCGGAAAAACCCCGCGACTGGCCGCACCCCCCGCCGCCTACCATCGGTGCCTGTGGTGGACTACCTGAGCATCAACCGGGCCGACTGGAACGCGCGCGTCCCCCTCCACGTCTCCAGCGACTTCTACGACGTCGAAGGTTTCAAGAAGGGACGCAACGCGCTGCGTACGACATCGTCTACACCGGCATCGGCGCTCTCGTCTGGCTGCCCGACATCACCCGCTGGGCCGAGACCGTCGCCAGGCTCCTGAACCCCGGCGGCTTCCTCTACCTCGCCGAGTTCCACCCGATCACCGAGGTGTTCGACGACGAGACCGGCACCGCCCTCACGCACGACTACTTCGACAAAGGGCCCCACATCTGGTCGGATCCGGGCACCTACACCGGCGGTCTGCACGATCACCCGACGTCGGTGCAGTTCAGGCACGGCATGGGCGAGATCGTCACGGCGCTCGTGAACGCAGGTCTGCGCCTTGAGTTCCTGCACGAGCACGAGTACACGCTGTTCCGCCGCTTCTACGCGCTCACCGAGCGCGACGGCGCCTACTGGGCTCCGGAGGGCGCGCCCAGGGTGCCGCTCATGTTCTCGCTGCGCGCCTGCGCACCTCCGGCGGCAGGGCGCTGATCTCGTACGTCGTCCTTCGAAGCGGCCCTGAAACCCCTCCGGGCACGGCTTTTCGGACGCTTGACCGTAAGATTTCCGGCGTGAAGTCTCCAGCATCGCTCAAGAAGGCAGCCGCCTGGGCCGCGCCCTACTGGACCCGCGGCGAGGCGGGCCGCGACACACCGCACGACCTGTTCAGGGTGCTCTACTTCGGCTGGCTGGTGGCGCTCACGCTCAAGCTGCTCGGTTCGGCCTGGGACGTCTCCTGGCACTTCAAGTGGCTGCGCGACGACCTGGCGCCCCCGCACCTGCTCAACTCCGTCGGCACGGCCCTCGTCGTCGCCCTGACCGTGATCCACGGCTACACCGGCTACGGCGTGGACAAGGCGGCGCTCAGGCTCATCCAGTGGGGCACCGGCGTCTTCCTCGTCGCGGTGCCGCTCGACCTGATCAACCACCGCATCAACGGGCTCGACATCACCTCGTGGAGCCCGTCCCACATGATGCTGTACGCGGGGACGTTCCTCATGATCGCAGGCGTCATCCGCGGCTGGTACATGGGAGCCCCGCCCGGCCGCGAGCGTACGGTCGTGCTGGGCGCGTTCTTCGCGTTCTTCCTGGAGAACGTGCACTTCCCCGAGCAGCACCAGGAGTACGGCGTGCTCTCGCTCGGCGCGTGGGACAACGGCGCGACCTACGCCGAACCGATCCTGCTGCGGTTCGCGGCCGACCAGATGCAGCGGCCGGTCGACAGGGAGATGATGGCCGGGTTCACGCTGCCCGTGCCCGACTACGTCTACCCGGTCTACGCGGTGATCGCCGGGCTGGCGGTGCTGGTGCTGGCCAGGCGGCTGATCGGCCGGTTCGGGGCCGCCACGCTCGTCGCGGCGGGCTATGTGGGGTTCAGGACGGTCATCTGGCCGCTGCTGACCTTCACCGGCTTCCCGCCGTCGGCGATCCCGTTCTTCCTGATCGCGGCCGGGCTGCTGGTGGACGTGGCGTTCCTGGTGCGCTGGCCGTACGTGCGGGCGGTGCTGGGCGCGGTCATCGCGACGGCCGCCGCGTATGGCGCGCTGGTCGTGCAGAACGCGGCCATGGGGCCCGTCTACGGCGCGATCAAGGGCCAGGAGGGGCTGCTCGGCGCGCCCCCACTGGCCACCTCGTCGGCGGTGTGGGCCGGGATCGGCCTGCTCGTCGCCTGGCTCGCGATCGAGGCCATCACGAGCCGGCGGAACGTGCCCGCCGGTGCCCCGGCCCCGGTGGTGGCGGCGCCGGCCACCACCTGAGCAGCGGCGGTCAGGCGATCGAGGAGCGGGTGATCGCCACCGCCACCCCGTACGCCAGACCCATCACGCTCACCTCGGCCACCGTCCACCCGATCAGGGCGGTGGCCTGTCCTTTCCTGATGGCGGGCAGCAGCCGGAACCGGATGTGCCCGGCCAGCGGCACCAGCAGCGCCACCAGCGCCGCCTTGGTCACCACCAGCAGCCCGTAGTCGCTGGTCACGATCGCGTCGGGCAGGGTCACGCCGGGCGTGAGCGCCATCGTGCTGAGACCCGTGATCAGCCCCGACAGCGACACCAGCAGCAGGCACATGGTGGCGATCTTGGAGAACCTGGGCAGCGCCAGGGCCAGCAGGTCGCGGCGCCGGGAGAGGAACGCGACCGTGACGATCAGCCCGCCGGTCCACGCCGCCGAGCCCATCACGTGGACCTCCATCGAGATCATGATGGGGTCGTGCCAGATCGAGTTGACCGCGTGGCCGGTGACCGGGATCGGCAGCAGCCCGAACAGCGCCACGATGATCCGCAGCTCGGCCGGCACCTTCTCGCCGAACCGCACCGCCATCAGCCCGATCCCGGCCGCCGCCAGCGCGCACGCGGCGCTGAACAGCAGGCCCTGGCCCGTGCCGACGCTGTCGACGTAGTCGGCGATCATTCCGAACGTCGGCACGACGCCGGGGTTCAGCTCTGCGGTCTGGAAGACGATGGTGAGCAGCGCGCAGATCGCCCACGCCCACGCGGCCGTCACGGCCAGCGGGCGCACCCGCCGCAGCACCGGCTCGGTACGCTCCGGCGCGTCGAAGCCGAGCAGCTTGGGCAGCAGGCTGAGCCCGACCACGGCCACGGCGGCGATGTCGAGCAGCGCCCGCACCACGGGCAGGCCGATCGCCACGACGGGCCCCGGCATGGGGATGCCCGGTACGGACTCCTGCGCGGTCAGCGAACTGGCCGCCACGGCGGCGACGACCGCGCACACCCCGAACGCGCCGGCCAGCAGCCGCCCGCCGGTCTCGCGCGTCTGGGGCAGCGGGGGAGCAGCGACACTCACGCCCCCGCCCCCTCACCGGGACGCCCGCCGCCGGCCCCGGTCCCGGCTTCGCCTTCGCTCCCGGCGCCTGCGGTGGACGCGGCGGCCGCGGGCGCGGCGGGTGCCTCGGAGGGCGCGGCGGCCGGCGCCGCGGGGGCCGCAGAAGCAGTAGAGGCCACGGGAGCGGCGGGTCCGGCGGTGCCGGAGGCTGCAGGGGCCGCAGGAGCGGCGGGGGCCGAGCGGCGCAGTGCGACGACGGTGCCTATGGCGAGCACGACCAGCGCCCCCAGAACCCACACCACGGCCATCCCGGCACCACCGTTGGCGGCCGCCTCGGCAGCGGCCGCGTCGGAGCCGGGCTCCTGCGCGGCGGGTGGGGTGGCGGGCGCGGCGGCGCCTCCGGCCGTCACGGTGAACCCGATCTTCCCGGTGACCGGGTGCCCGTCGGCCGACAGGATGCGGTAGCCGACCGTGTACGAGCCGGCGGGCAACGGCTTGACCTGTACGGTGACGCGTTCGGCCGCGACGACGGCGGCGCCGTCGGCCCACGAGCCTCCGTCGGCGGACGTGACGCCTACCTGCGCGTACCCCTGACGCACCGCCTGGTCGAACACCAGCGTCACCCGTTCGGGCGGGGCCGTCAGCGTGGCACCGTCCTTGGGATCGCTGCTGATCAGCACGTTGTGCGCCCGCGCCGGCGACCAGAGCACCCCGGTCGCGGCGACGGCGAGCAGCAGGACCGTGAGTAGCCGCCTCACAGATCGCAACCTTCCATCGAACCTCGTCATGAACCTGTATATGGTCCCATCCATGGCGGACCTGTTCGGCGGCGCGGCCCCCTACTACGCGCGATACCGCTTCCGCCACCCGGAGCCGGCGATCGGGCATCTGGCGGAGGCGTTCGGGGCGGACAGCACGGTGCTCGACCTCGGCTGCGGCCCTGGCACGGTGGCGATCCCGCTGGCCGGGCGGGTGCGCGAGGTCCTGGCCGTCGATCCCGACGAGGACATGCTCGCGGAGGGCAGGCGCCTGGCGGCGCGGCGGCCGAACGTGCGCTGGATCGCCGGCGACTCCGAGCGGCTGCGGGAGCTGCCCGCGTTCGACCACGTGGTGATGGCCAGGTCGTTCCACTGGATGGACCGGCGGGCGGTGCTCGCCGAGCTGGACGCGCTGCTGCCGCCGGACGGCGTGGTGGCGCTGGTGGGCCCGGCGGTCGATCACCCCGAGTTGCCGTGGGAGCCGGCGATGCGGCGGGTGCGGGACGCGTTCGGCATCAACACGTTCACGGCGCGCAACAGCTACCAGGCGACCGGCGTGCCGCACGAGGCCGTGCTCGGCGGCTCGCCGTTCAGCGTGCTCGGCAGGGCGCGGTTCGAGCAGCGGCTGACGTACGACGTGGCGGCCGTGATCGGCCTGCAGCTGTCGTACTCCTACACCGCGCCGGCCCGCCTCGGCGACCGGCTCGGCGCCTTCACCGAGGCGGCCAGGCGCGCGCTGCTCGCCGACCATCCGCCGGGCACGTGGGAGGTGACGACGGTCACGGAGGTGCTGACGGCGCGACGCCCGCCCGGATCCCCATGAGCTTCCCCGTGCGCCTGCCGGCCCCGGGTCCGCCTCCGGCGGCTCTCGGCGCGGGCCGGAGGAGCCAGGCGGAGGCCGTCCGATGAGACCGGAGGGTGAGGGTCACAGGTTCTCCGCGGGCACCCCCAGCTCCATCGCCGCCGCCGTGCGGATGAGCACGTTGACCCGGCGCCGTGACAACACCTTGGGATGCGTGTGCGTCTGCACCGCCAGCCCGTCGATCAGGGCGAACAGCCGCCACGTGGTCGCGTCGGGATCCTCGCAGTCGAAGTCGCCGCTCGCCACGCCCGCCTCGATGATCGTGCGCATCAGCGTGCGGCCCCTGGCGTCGATGCGCCGCGAGATCTCCTCGAGCTCGTCACTGCGCATGGCCTCGGACCAGGCGTCGATCCACAGCCGCCAGCCCTCCGTGGGGATCGCCGGCGAGCAGAGCCTGAGCAGGGAGCGCAGGCGTTCGAGCGGCGTGCCCGAGGAACGCTCGACATCGGCGAGCGCCTCGAGATGCACGCGCGCCGCGTAGCCGAATGCCTGCGCGAACAGCTGCTCCTTGGTCTCGAAGTGGTAGAAGAGCAGGGCCTGGCTGACTCCGGCGGCCCTGGCGATGTCCAGGGTCCTGGTGTGCCCGAAACCTTGCTCCGCGATCACCTCGCAGGCCGTCTTCAGCAAATCCTCGCGCCGTAATCGGCTGAAACCAGTTGTCACAGCGAGTAACTCTAACTTCTGATCACTAGTATTTATAGGACAAAACGGACGTCGGTCCTTCTGGTTATGTGAAGCCCCTGTATGTCTCAGTTGTCCCGTTCATCATGATCATGGTAGCCATGGCACTAGAACGGCTTTCGGTTGGGGTCGCAACACATTCCGTCAGCCGTTACTTCTCGGCATTCTGACTACAAAACGGGCACCCTTGTCGGAGTCCTCGACCCGCAGCGTCCCGTGGTGCGTCTCGGCGATCTCCCGCGCGATCGGCAGGCCGAGACCCGTGCCGCCCGCGTCCCGGTTGCGGGCCGCGTCCAGGCGCAGGAAACGCCGGAACACCCGCTCGCGATCCTCGGGCGCGATGCCCGCGCCGTCGTCCAGCACCTCCATCACCGCCTGGCCGCCCTCGCCCCGCACGGTGATGGTGATCGTGCTCTCGGCGTGCCGCTCGGCGTTGTCCAGCAGGTTCGTCAGCAGACGCGCCAGCCGGTGCCGGTCGCCGGTGACCACCACGCCCGGCTGCAGCGAGGTGACGATCCGCTTCGAGCGCTGCCTGGCGGTCTCGCCGGCGACCAGCTCGCCCAGGTCCACCGGCTCCAGGGCGCCGGGCTCGCCCGCGTCCAGCCGGGCCAGCGTGAGCAGGTCGCTGACGATGTTCTGCAGCCGGTCGATGCTCGTCAGCAGCTTCGACGCGGTCTCGCGCCAGTCGTTCTCGTCGGGATCGAGCAGCGCCATCTCCAGCTCGGTCCGCATGGCCGTGATCGGGCTGCGCAGGTCGTGCGAGGCGTCGGAGACGAAGCGGCGCTGCTGGTCGAGCGCGGACTCCAGGCGTTCGAGCGTCTGGTTCGCGGTCAGGGCCAGGCCCTTGATCTCGGCGGCGGTCTCCGGTACGGGCAGCCGCAGCGAACCGTCGCCGGCGGTGATCTCGGCCAGCCGTTCGGTGATGTCCTGGACCGGAGCCAGCGTCCTGGCGACCACCCGCGAGACGCCGAACCAGGCCAGCGCCACCAGCGTCACGGTGAACAGGAGGAGGAACGCGATCGCGGCCGGGCTGACGTACCAAGGCGGCAGCGGGCCGAAGGCGTAGACGAGCCAGTCGCCCTCCGGCTCGTACACGCGGAACGACACCATGATCTCGCAGCGGCCGCCGAACTCGGGCAGGTCGCAGATCGTGGCGACGCGGGTGGCCTCGTCGAGCGCGGGGGTGGCGTGGCTCAGGCGCGGCGATCCCGCCAGGTTCGGCGTCGAGGAGACCACCTGCCCGGAGGCGTTCACCACCTGCAGCCCGTCGAGGTCCATCGAGGTCACGCGGGGGAGATGGTCGTCCTTGATGAGGTGCACCACCCGCAGCGCGCTGCTGAGGACCTCGCGGGTCCTGATGTCCACGATCGTGCTGCGCGTCGCCCAGAGCAGCAGCGCCGCCGCCCCTACGCAGAGCAGCGCCGTGGCCACGCCGGCGAGCGTCGCCAGCTGCGTGCGTATGGACCGGCCCGGCCGTGCGATCACTCCCCATCCCCCTCTGAAGGCCAGGTGACCACATCGGGCGGCTTCTCCTCGAATCACCGGAGATTCCATGACGAATCGGGCGGGCAAGCACCAGAGCAATGCTCTATGCGTGCCGCGGTGAGCTGATTAGAGTAAGTGAGCACTGATGCCGAGGAGTCGAAGTGAACCTTGCTGAGTATCGGCGTGCGGCCCGCCAGTGGCTGCAGGAGAACGTACCGTCCGGCGACTACCCCGAAGCGGAGGCCATCCCCCGCGCCAAGGAGTTCATGGCCAAGCTGTACGACGCCGGCTACTCCGGCATCAGCTGGCCGAAGCAGTGGGGCGGACAGGGCCTGACCCAGGCGGAGGAGCGGGCCTTCGCCGAGGAGGCCCGCGACTTCACCCTGCCCACCTACGTCTTCTCGATCGGCCTCGGTATGACCGGGCCCACGATCGCCGACCGCGGCACCGACGCCCAGCGCGCACGGTTCATCCGCCCGCTGCTGCGCGGCGAGGAGATCTGGTGCCAGCTCTTCTCCGAGCCCGGCGCCGGCAGCGACGTGGCCGGCCTGCAGACCAGGGCCGTACGCGACGGCGACCACTGGATCATCGACGGCCAGAAGGTGTGGACGTCCGTCGCCCAGCACGCCGACTGGGGCCTGCTGCTCGCCCGCACCGACGTGGAGCAGCCCAAGCACAAGGGCCTGACCATGTTCGTGGTGGACATGCACCACCCGGGCGTGACCGTCAGGCCGCTGAAGGACATGTCGGGCCGGGCCAACTTCAACGAGGTGTTCGTCGACGCCGTCCCCATCCCCGACGAGCACCGCATCGGCGAGGTCAACGACGGCTGGAGCGTCGCCGTCACGACGCTGCTGCACGAGCGGCTGTCGATCTCGGCGGGCGTCGGCATGAGCGGCCAGAAGGAGAACCCGGCCGCGCTCGGCGCGCTGCGCAAGGAGGTCGACACCTCCGACCCGCTGGTCCGCGACCAGCTCGTCGAGCTGCACATCCGCAGCCGCGCCCTGGAGCTGTTCAACGAGCGGCTGGCCCAGGAGACGAAGGCGGGGGTCTTCCCCGGCGCCCGCGGCAGCGCCGCCAAGCTGCTGCTCGCCGAGCTGACCCAGTTCCAGGCCGACCTCGCCACCCGCCTCGTCGGCCCCGAGGCCACGCTGGCCGGCCACCCGCTCGCCCGCGCGATCTCCATGGCCCCCGGCATGGCGCTGGGCGGCGGCACCAACGAGATCATGCGCAACATCATCGGTGACCGCGTGCTCGGCCTGCCGCCGGAGCCGCGCGTGGACAAGAACGTGCCGTTCAAGGACCTGAAGGTGGGGACGCAGGGGTGAAGCTCGTACTCAGCACCGAACAGCAGGAGCTGCGCGCGGCCGTACGCGCCTTCCTCAGCGCCGCATCGCCGGTGTCGAAGGCCCGCGACGGTTACGACCCGCAGGTGTACGCGCGGCTGGGCGGCGAGCTCGGCCTGTCCGGCCTGATCGTCCCCGAGGAGTACGGCGGCGCCGGCGCCGGGCTGACCGAGCTGGCCGTCGCGCTGGAGGAGACCGGCGCGGCCCTGCTGCCGGGACCGTTCCTCGCCACCGCGTTCGCCGCCATCACGCTGAGCGGGGTGCCCGACAAGGAGCTGCTCGCCGGCATCGCCGAGGGCCGCATCGCCGCCACCGTGCACGCGAGCGAGGTCGCCTACGACGGCGCCACCGCCACCGGACGGCTCGGCCAGGTGCTCTCCGGCATGGAGGCGGACGTGCTGATCGTGCCCGCCGGAGCAGACGACGGCCCCGTGCTGCTGGCCGTCGAGCTGGCCGGGCCCGGAGTCAGCAGGAGCCCGCTGGAGACGCTCGACATCACCCGCGGCCAGGCCGAGGTGGTGCTCGCCGGCGCCCCGGCCCGGCTGCTCGGGCCCGTCCCCGAGACGGGCGTCTTCGAGCGGATGTGCGTGGCGCTGGCCGCCGAGCAGCTCGGCGTGATGCGCGCCGCGCTCGACGCCATCGTGGCCTACGCCAAGATCCGGGTCGCGTTCGGCCGCTACATCGGCTCCTACCAGGGCGTCAAGCACAAGCTCGCCGACATGCACGCCAAGCTCGAACAGGCCGAGTCGATCGTCAGGTACGCCGCGTGGGCCGCCGACGAGTCGCCCGCCGACCTGCCCGAGGCCGCCGCGCTCGCCCAGGCGTACGTCGGCCGCGCCTGCTTCGAGGTGGCCCGCGACCACCTGCTGCTGCACGGCGGCATCGGCTACACCTGGGAGCACGACGCCCACCTGTTCTACAAGCGGGCCAAGGCCGACGAGGTGCTGCTCGGCCCGCCCCGCCTCCACCGCGCCAGGCTCGCCGAACTGCTGGAGCTCTGAATGGACATCAGCGGGCTACCCGGCTTCTACGCCATCGCCGCCGCCGACCCCGGCCGCCTCGCCGTGATCGACGCCGACGGCACGCGGACCACGTACGGCGACCTGCTCGCCCGCGTCAACCAGGTCTCCCACGGCCTGCGCGCCCGCGGCCTCGCCACCGGCGACGTCGCCGCGGGCGTGCTGCCCAACGGCATCGACGCCCTGATCATGGTCATGGCCACCGCCCAGATCGGGCTCTACTACGTGCCGATCAACTGGCACCTGACCGCCTCGGAGATCGCGTACATCCTCAAAGACTGCGACGCCAAGGTCGTCGTGACCGGGCCGGAGTACGCCGTGCCCGGCGGCGAGATCGGCACGGACGGGCTCGCCGGAGGGCAGCCCGCCGGCGCGCCGGACGACCGCACCGCCGGGGCCGTCATGTGGTACACCTCCGGCACCACCGGCTTCCCCAAAGGCGTGCAGCGCCCGCTGCCCGGCAGGGAGCCCGAGGCGACGCTGCCGCTGCACCTGTGGTTCATCGGCGAGGTCGCCGACCTGAAGCCGGGCGACGCGCGGCACCTGGTCACCTCGCCGATGTACCACTCGGCGCCCTGCGCGCACGCCCAGCTCGCGCTGCACCTCGGGCACACCGTGGTCATCGCGCCCCGCTTCGACCCGGCCGGAACGCTGGAGCTGATCGAACGCCACCGCATCGACAACGCGATGATGGTGCCGACCATGTTCCACCGCATGCTGCGGCTGCCCGGCGACGTCAAGGCCAGATACGACGTCTCCAGCCTGCGGCAGGTCGTCCACACCGCCGCCGCCTGCCCCGTGGCGGTCAAGAAACAGATCATGGAGTGGTGGGGGCCGGTCCTGTACGAGTACTACGGCTCCACCGAGTCCTCCATCGCCTTCGCCGTCAAGCCGCACGAGTGGCTGGCCCACCCCGGCACCGTCGGGCGGCCGGTGCCCACGTTCGAGGCGAAGATCTGCGACGAGTCCGGCGACGAGCTGCCGCCCGGCGAGCCCGGCCTGGTCTACGTCAAGTCCGGCATCGGCACGTTCGAATACCGCAAGGACCCCGCCAAGACGGCCGCCTCCAAGCTGGGGGAGCTGGGGGAGTGGTACACCCCCGGAGACATCGGCTACCTCGACGACGACGGCTACCTGTTCCTGTGCGACCGGCGTACCGACATGATCGTCTCAGGCGGGGTGAACATCTATCCCGCCGAGATCGAGGCGGCGCTGCTCGAACACCCCGCGGTGGCCGACGTGGCCGTCATCGGGGTGCCCGACGAGGAGTGGGGGCACAACGTGGTCGCCCTCATCCAGCCCGCCGCGAGCGCCGAGCCCGGGCCTGCGCTGACGGCCGCGCTGCTGGAGCACTGCGGGCCGCGTATCGCCAGGTTCAAGCATCCCAAGGTGATCGAGTACCGCGAGACGCTGCCACGGACGCCGACGGGGAAGCTGTCGCGGTCGAAGGTGCGCGAGGACTACCTGGCCTCCCGGCCCGGCACCGGTTCCTGATCGGCGACGGGGCTTACTCGGCCGGGCTCATTCGGCCGACGGGGTTCACTCGGCGACGAGGAGGAGCGCCTTGCCCACCAGCCGGCGTTCCTCCAGCGCCGCGTGCGCCTCGGCGGCCCGCTCCAGCGGCACCGCGAGCCCCACCTCGGCCGTCAGCCGCCTGGCCGCGGCCTCCCGCATGGTCTGCTCGGCTAGCCCCCTGAACTCCTCCGGCGCGAACTGGACCTGCTCCATCCCGACGACCAGCACCCCGCGCCGCTCGGCCTCGGCCGGGTCGATCAGCGCGGCCGACCCGCTCGGTACCCCGTACGCGAAGAACCGCCCGCCCGGCCCCAGCAGCCGGAACGCGGACCCGCCCACCTCGCCCCCGACCCCGTCGAAGACCACGTCGAACGTTCCCGCGAACTCGGCGTAGCCGATGACCTTCGCCGCGCCCGCCGCCGAGGCCGCTTCCCGCTTGGCCGGGTCGTGCGCCGCCGCCGTCACCGTCGCGCCGGCCGCACGCGCCAGCCGTACGACGGCCAGCCCGAGCGCCCCACCGGCCCCCGTGACCAGCACCTCGGCGCCCGGCTTCAGCTCCGCCGCCCCCACCAGGCTCAGCGCGGCCGGACCCACCTGGATCAGCGCCGCCGCCTGCCGCCACGTGACCTCACCGGGCACCTCCACGACGGTCTCCACCCCGGCGACGGCCCGCTCGGCGTACGCGCCTCCGCCGGGGAGCTGCGCGGCCACCCGCCTGCCCAGCCATCCGGCGTCCACCCCGTCGCCCACGGACACGACCCGCCCGGCCACCCCGGTGCCCGGCACGAACGGCGGCTCGGCGGGGAACCAGTCCCGCCCCCACCCGGCGCGCAACTGGGCGTCGATGGACATGACGTCCACCACGCAAACGCCGATGACCACCTGCCCGGGACCGGCCACCGGCTCCGGCGCCCGGCTCACCTGGAGCACCTCGGGGCCGCCGTACTTCGTCACTTCAACGACTCGCATGCGGCCGAGTCTGGTACCTCGACTTCGCTTGAGGTCAAGCGCCGGCGTGCGCGGCGAGGATTCGCCGCGCACGCCGGGCCGCACGCCGATCGCAGCAGCCGTCAGCCGAACAGGTTCTGCGCCTGCTGGAAGACCACGATCACGGTCAGCGTGCCGAAGAACAGCACCGACCAGATCAGCGCGCCCAGCCGGTACGAGCGCACCTTGAGCGCCTCCGGCAGCGCCTTCCGGTTGAGGACGATCAGCAGGATCGAGTACACGAACATCATCACGGCCGCGAAGCACGCCGAGAACACCAGCAGGATCAGCGGCTGGTCCAGGCCCGCCAGCAGGATCACCGTGCCGAACAGCGCCAGCGCCCACACCACGATGAAGTAGACGCGGTTGACCGAGATCGGCTTGTCCCGCAGGTAGACCGTCTTGATCGTGTCGGAGGCCAGCCGCGAGGTGTAGTCGACGATGCCCATCGCCGAGGCGAACAGCGCCAGCGCGCCGATCACCCAGAACAGGATGCCGAACCACGGCCCGACGACGTCCTGCAGCACCTCGCCCTCGGCCTGCAGGAAAGCGATGCTGTTCTCCAGCCCCGGCTTACCGAACACCGTCGAGTACGCCAGCATCGACATGAGCGCGATCGTCACGAACGACACGACCGCGAACGTCCACGCCTGCTCCACGTTCGCAAAGCGCCACCAGTTCTTCCAGCGCGCCAGGTTCTCCTTGGTCGGCGCGAACTGGAACCCGGTCGACGAGACCGCTTCCTCCTGGCCGGTGACCGGGCTGACCAGGCGCGGCACGTACAGGCCCATGCCGAAGCCCTTGTCGCGGATCCAGTTGCTCTGGCACAGGTTCTGGCCGCCGCCCGCGCCCGCGTACGCGATGGCGCCCATGAGCACGGCGAACTCCAGCGGCGGGACCGGGAACCGGGCGTCGACCGTCAGGCCCCGGCCGAGCTGCACCCAGCTCTCGGCGGTGATCGCGACCACGATGCCCACCACGATCAGCGTCGCGACCAGGGCGATCTTCACGAAGATCACCTTCTCCAGCGCGGTGTAGATCACCGGCGCCAGCGTCAGCCCGAGCGCGATCACGATCAGCATGGCGATCGCGATGTAGCGCACCGAGCCCTCACCCGTGCCGGTCAGGTACGTCACCATGGTCGCGGACGTGGTCACCCAGCCCGGCCAGAGGTTCGAGCACAACGTCATGATCACGAAGACCAGGCCCCAGTGCTTCCACATCCGGCTGAACCCGGTCAGCGCCGTCTCGCCGGTGGCCAGCGTGTAGCGCTCGATCTCCATGTTGAGGAACCACTGGGTGATGATGCCGATCGCGGCACCCCAGATGAAGACGAGACCGACCTGCGAGGCGATGTACGGCCACAGGATGAACTCGCCCGACGCCAGCCCGACACCGGCGCCCACCAGGCCGGGGCCGATGATGCGCCAGGTGGAGCGCGGCGGCTCGGGAAGGTCGCGGACTTCTACGGTGGGCAGGACTCGCGAAGGAACGGTGGGAGTGAACTCCGACATGCGGATCTCCTTGTTCGGCATTCCTGCCGTCACATTACAGAGACCTATAACGGCGGTGGAATACCTAAGTAATCGACACGACATATTCTCCGCGAGTGGTGAAACCCACCACAAGTCCGCCCGCCGCCATGGCTCCGCCCAGCGCCTCGCGCATCGCCCGCCGCCAGGCGCGGGCCGCGTACGCGTTGTCCCGGCGCAGGCGTTCGATGTCGCTCGGCGTGCCGACGAGGAGCGTACGGCTCTGTGGTGAAATGCCAGGCTCAAGCGCCGGCTGTGGTGAAATGTCGGGCTCAAGCACCGGCTCCCCGTTCGGCCCCTCCCACAGCCGCACGGCGGCTTCCCGCGGATCGTGATCTGCCCCGGTGTCTTCGTCGAGATGCCAGACCGCCATGAGCCTGTCGGACTCGTCCCCCTCGTTGATCGCATCGGCCATCACCCCGTAGAAGTCCGGCAGGTACTCCTCGGGGCGGGCGCCCAGCTTGACCAGGTTGAAGTAGGCATTCCGGCGTACGAGGGGGTCGAACGTCCACGTGATCCGCTCAAGCCCCCGCTCCAGGCACCACCACTTCTGGTGGGCCTTGAGCGCGTACCCGATGCCCCGTCCCACCACGGCGCCCGTCACATGCGAGTGCAGCGCCCGCCCCGCCGCCCGGAACCCGACCGACGCCCCCACCAGCTCGTCGCCCGCGTACGCACCCGCCACGTAGTTGCCGGTGTGCGCGAACTCCACCATCAGCTCCACCGTCGCCGGCACGTTCGTCGGCCCGGGCCGCCAGATCTCGTCGAAGAGCCGGTAGACCTGCTCGAACTCGCCGATCTCGCACAGCTCCCTGACCACCACCCCGGCCCGGGCCGCCGCCTCCTCGTGCTCCATGCCCCCATTTACGCACGTCACCGGTATGTGCCCGCACCCGGCACCACCCTCCGTCCCGGAGTCCGGACGGCGGGCCCGGAGGACGGGGGCGCGCCGGCGACCCGCCCCCGGCCACCTTTCACCCCATGGTCTTCGCGCCGTCGAGGGACTCGCGGATGATGTCGGCATGGCCCGCGTGCTGGGTCGTCTCGGCGATGATGTGCAGCACCACCCGGCGCGCCGACCAGCGCGCCCCAGGCTCGTTCCACGGCGCCTCCGGCAGCGGGTGGGCGACGTTGAGGTCCGGCAGGGTGGCGACCACCTCGTCCGTCCTGCGGGCCACCTCCTCGTACGCCGCCAGCACCCCGGCCAGCGTCTCATCGGGCAGCAGCCGGAAGTCGGCGGCCCGCTGGGCGAAGTCCTCCTCGGTCATGTCGGTGAAGTTCTTCATGGCCGAGGTGCCGTTCAGGATGAAGTCCACCCAGCTCCGCTCGACCGAGGTCACGTGCTTGATCAGGCCGCCCAGGCACAGCTCGCTGGCGGTCGTACGCGCGCGGGCCTGCTCGTCGGTGAGGTCGCGGGTGGTGAAACGCAGGAAGTGGCGGGCCTGCGCCAGCTCGGCCAGCAGGTCGGCGCGCTCGCCGGTCACTTCGAGGGTGCTGCTCAGCGTCTCAACGGTCATGGGTGATGCCCTTCTTCTCGGTCGCTTCACCTCCACGATGACCTCCATTGCGGCCACTTTCCGTCCGCAATGACAAAGACAATGGAGAACATGGCGAACACCAGCACCCGTACGTTGCGACTGCTCTCCCTCCTGCAGACCCACCGCTACTGGCCGGGCAGGGAGCTGGCCGAACGGCTCGGCGTGTCGCCGCGCACCCTGCGCAGGGACATCGACCGCCTCCGCGAGCTGGGCTACCCGGTGCGGGCGCAGCGCGGCGTGGACGGCGGCTACCAGCTCGCCGCGGGCGCGGCCCTGCCGCCGCTGGTGATCGACGACGAGGAGGCGGTCGCCCTGGCCGTGGGCCTGCAGGCCGCCGCACAGAACCCGGTCGAAGGCATCGCGGAGTCGTCCGTACGGGTGCTGGCGAAGGTCGTCCAGGTGATGCCGGTACGCCTGCGCCGGCGCATCGACGCGCTGCGCGCCATGACCGTCTCCGCCGGCTGGGCAACCCCGCCAGGGCCGCCGCCGACCCCGCCGTCCTCACCACGGTCGCCCTCGCCTGCCGTGACAGCGAACGCATCCGGTGCTCCTACACCGCCGCCGGCGGCAACAGGACCGAGCGGAACGTCGAGCCGCACCGCCTGGTGTCCATCGGCCACCGCTGGTACCTCGTCGCCTACGACCTCACCCGCCACGACTGGCGCAGCTTCCGCGTCGACCGGATGTCCGCCCCTGAGAGCACCGGCGCCCGCTTCCGCCCCCGCGAGCTGCCCACCGCCGACGCCGCCGAGTTCGTCCAGGCCGGCCTCGACAACATGCAGCCGCAGACGTACCGGACGAAGGTCCTCGTGTACGCCCCGGCCGACGAGGTGCGGGCGCGCATCGGCCGGTGGGCCACGGTCGAGGAGGCCGAAGACGGGCACTGCCTCGTCTACATGGGCACCGACGACCTCGACTGGCCGATCATGGCCCTCGGCAGCCTGGAGGCCGACTTCCGCGTCATCAGCCCACCCGAGCTCCTCACCCGCATCCACGCCTGGGGCGCCCGCTTCACCCGCGCCCGGTGACCACGTCCCCGCCTCTGGGCCAAATGATCACGTCCTTACGTCCGGGCCAGGGATCACGTCCCCGCGTGCAGGCCTGGTGATCACGTGCTTGCGTACGGGCCTGGTGATCACGTGCAGGTGAGCGGGCTCAGTGGTCGCGCGTTCCTACGTGGCTGATAAGCCGGGAGACAGGATCCAGCCGCTGCCACGCTGACTACACGCCGCGCTGCGGCCCGCTCGTTTCGTCCTTTCTCGTCCGTCTCCACACCGCCCATGGCCGGGCCGCACGTGACCTACGGGGCGGCTGGCCGCGATGTCGATCGCGTCCCATAACCGCAGACCGCCGATGCCGCCCTTGAGATCACGTCCGCTGCGCGCCGAGACGGCGGCGACGGCGGCGCGCTCCTGCTCGGCGTGCCTCACCGGCCCGCCCCCACCGCGCCTCGACCAGCCTGCCAGTCCGCCCTTGACCGCGCTTCGGCCGGACCGCCGGCCCTCCCGAGACGCTCCGGCCAGGGCCGTCGGTCCGCTCAACGACGCACGGCCGCGCTGGCAGCCCGCCGCCGACTCGCTCCGGACGGAGAATGCCTGGCCGCCCATTCGCGGACGTAACCGCGACACCCTCCGGTCGGAACGCCAGCTGGGCTTGCCCACCACCTTTCCACTGGAACGCCGGCTGGGCCCGCCCAACCGCATTCCGGCCGGAACGCCGGCTGGGCCCGCCCAACCGCATTCCGGCCGGAACGCCGGGCCGAGGCATGCGGCCCGAGACGGCTTGTGGCGGCCTACGGCGGCGTGAAGCCGTGACCACCCCTTCTCCCCCGCGGAGAGCTGCTGCCCCAACCACTCCTCGATGTCTACGTCGTAGACTCCAACTACAGTGTAGACAAGCGGCGTAAGGGGACAGAGAGAACCATGGCGATCGAGTCGATTGAGGTGCCCGGAGCCCGGCTGCACGTGGAGCGCGCAGGCGACGGCCCCGCACTGCTGCTGATCCCCGGCGGCGGAGGCGACGCCGCCATGTACGCGGACGTCGTGGAGCCGCTCTCGCGGACGTTCACCGTGATCACCTACGACCGGCGCGGCAACTCGCGCAGCCCGTTCACCCGCCCCGACGCCTCGATCACACCCGCCACCCAGGCGGACGACGCGGCCGCCGTCCTCGACCACCACGGCCTCGACCGCGCCTACGTCTTCGGCAGCAGCGGCGGCGCGATCATCGCCCTGGAGATGGTGATCAGGCACCCAGACCGCCTCTTGGGCGCCGTCGTGCACGAGGCGCCGCTGGTCCAGCTCCTGCCCGCCGGCTCCGCGGAGCGCCGGGAGATCGACCACATCGCCCGCCTCAGCCAGGAGGGGCATCTGATGCGGGCGTACGCGGCCTTCGGCGCGATGACCCTGTCCGACCCGCCGCGGATCTTCCTGTCACCCGCCGGCCAGACCGCCATCGCCGCCGGAACCCGCCTCATGCTCGCCGCCGACACCCTGACGCGGAAGGTCACCCGCCGCGACCCTGACCCGATGACCCGCCAGCTCCACAACGCCGAGCTGCTGCTGCGCCGCGAGCTGCCCGCCTTCTGCTACGACTACCGGCCCGACCTGACCGCCCTCGCCGCCACCACGGCGCCGTGGTGCCTGGCCGCCGGGCGCGACAGCGTCGGCAAGCCGTATCACACCGCCGTCCGCCTGCTGTCGGAACGCCTTGGCGTACCCTGCCATGAGTTCCCCGGCGGCCACGTCCCGTACATGCAGCACCCGGAGGAATTCACCGCGACACTCAGCGCCGTCCTGGAGGGCTTCGCACCATGACGACCGATTCCAGACCGACGGGCGAGGTGCCCGAGCCGCCCACCCGGCCCAGGCTCACCCGCGAGTACCTCGCCACCGCCGCGCTCGCCCTCATCGACGCCCACGGCCTGCGCAAGTTCTCCATGCGCAAGCTCGGCACCGCGGTCGGTTTCGACCCCATGGCCGTCTATCGCCACTACGACGACCAGGAGGCGCTCTTCGACGGCGTCGCCGAGGCGATGTTCGACGAGATCGACGTGGACACCCTGCCCTGGGACGGCACCTGGCAGGAACTCGTCCGCGAATACTGCCTGCGGCTGCGCGACACCCTCCTGCGCCATCCCCACGCCGTCCAGGTGTTCGCGACCCGGCCGGTACGCTCTCCCGCCGCCATCGACGCCGGCGTCAAAATGCTGAGCGAGCTCCAGGCCGACGGCATCCCTCCGGCGCAGGCCCTGCGCCTCACCCGCTGCCTGCGCGAGTTCACCGTCGGCCACGCCCTCGCCATCGCCGTCACCAAGCTCGGCGCGGAACGCCGCAGCCGCAAACCCGAGCCCGGCAGCCCCGACTACAACCTCCTCGCCGAAGCCGCCGACGCCACCACCCTCGACGACCACTTCGAACCCGGCCTGACCGCCCTCCTGGAGGGCTTCGCCCACCCCACCTCCTGAGGCCACTGCCAGGTCTCGCCCCTTAGGGCCGTTGTGGGTGCCGCTCGTTGGGCTGGCCGCTGCGGGTTTCGCTCTCTGGACCCCGCTTTGGGCCTTACCCGCCGGGTAGCAGTGCGCCTGTCCGTTGAGCTCGCTGCGGGAACATGCTCGTTGGGTGGCTGTGGGTCTTGTCCCTTGAGCCTGCTGTGGGGGCGTGCTCGTTGGGTGGTTGTAGGTCTCGTCCCTTGAGCCTGCTGCGGCGGCGTGCTTGCTGGGTGGCGGTGGGCCTGTCCGTTGAGGTCGCTGCGGGGCGTGCTTGCTGGGTAGTCGGTCACCCCGCACAACGGCCGATCAGCGGACCGCCTCGATCAGGGCGCGGAGGAGGGCCGTGCGGCCGGGGAGCTCCGACACAAGCACGTGCTCGTGGTCCGCGTGCGCCCCGCCGCCCACCGCGCCCAGCCCGTCGAGGGTCGGGCAGCCTACGCCGGCCGTGAAGTTGCCGTCGGAGGCGCCGCCCACCGAGGCGGAGGTGAGCGGCGGCAGGCCCAGCTCCGCCGCCAGCTCCTGGGCGCGGGCGAAGAGCGCGGCCGACATGGACGCTTCGAGCGGCGGCCGGTTAGGCCCGCCGACGACCTCCAGGCGGGTGCCGGGCACGACGGGCCGCAGGGCGTGCATCGCCGCGTCGACCCGCTCCTGCTCGGCCACCTCGGCGACCCGTACGTCCACCCCGACCGACGCGAAGGCGGGAACGGTGTTGAGCGTCGAGCCGCCCGACAGGACCGTCGGCGTCACGGTCGTCGCGCCCGCCCCCAGCCCGGCGATGGCCAGGATCTGGTGGGCCAGCTCGATGCCCGCGTTGGCCCCCTTCTCCGGCTCCAGCCCGGCGTGCGCGGCCTTGCCGTGGACGTTGACGGTGTAGAGCGAGGTGCCCTTCCTGGACGTCTTCAGCGCCCCGCCGTCGGCGCTCGCCTCCATGACGAACGCGGCGGCCAGCCCCCGCGCGGTGTCCTGGATCAGCCGCGACGACGTGAGCGAGCCGACCTCCTCGTCCCCGGTGATGAGCAGCGTGATGCCGTCGAGCGAGTCGAGCCCGGCCAGGGCGTGGAACGTCTGCACCAGCCCCGCCTTCATGCCGAACACGCCCGGCCCCCTGGCCACCCCGTCGATTACCGACCAGGGGTGGGTGGCGAGGCTGCCCATCGGCCAGACCGTGTCGTGGTGGCCGAGCAGCAGCACCTTGGGCGTGCCGAACGACCAGCGCAGGTGGGTGACACCGTCGATCACCAGGAACTCGGGCTCGCTGCCCAGGTGACGGGTGCCCATTGCGGCCACCACCTTGGCGCTGCGGGCCACGGCCTCCAGGTCGCTGGAGAACGACTCGCAGCAGACCAGCTCCTCAAGGTCGGCCAGCATGCCGGCGAGCTCCGGAAAGGTGGTGTGGTGGTCGGTCATGCCGGTCGTCCCCCGAAGGTCGTACGTACGTGAACCCGCATCAGAGCAGCTCCCCGAACAGGCGCCGCACATTACCGCCGATGATCTGCATGACGTCCTTCTCCGGCAGACCGCGCGCCAGCAGTCCTTCGGTCACCATGGGCAGCCCGGCGGGACCCTCCAGGCCCGGGATCGCCTTCTTCGGGTCGAGGCCCCTCACGGGGACGTCCTCGCAGCACGGCGGCGTCAGGTCGTCCATCACCTCGCGGATGAAGTCGGGCCCGAGCCCCACGTGGTCGATGCCGGCCACGGAGACGATGTGCTCGATGTGGTCGAGCAGCCGGTCGAGCGTCATGTCCTCCTCGCGCTCGGCGAGGAACGGGGCGAAGAAGTTGACGCAGATGACGCCCCCGTTGGCGGCGATGGCGCGGAGCTGGTCGTCGGTGAGGTTGCGGTGGTGGTCGCGCAGGGCGCGGGCGGAGGAGTGGGTGGCGATGACCGGCCTGGTGGCCAGCTCGAGCACGTGGGCGACGCCGGAGGCGCCGAGGTGGGAGACGTCGAAGATGATGCCGAGCCGCTCGATCTCCCGCAGCGCCTCGACCCCGTGGGAGGTGAGCCTGCTGCCGGTGTCGTCTTCGCCGCTGCCGTCGGCCAGGGGAGTGCGGCCGAAGTGGGCGATCGACGCCACCCTGACGCCCAGGCGGTGCATGGTGGAGATGAGCTCGACGTCGGCGTCGAGGCCGGGCATGCTCTCCATCGCCAGCACCAGCGCGATCTTGCCCGCGTCGAGCGCCCGGTCGATGTCGCCTGCGTCGAGGCAGAGGCTCACGTGGTCGGGATTACCCTCGGCCAGCACGTGAGCGCACTCGATCATGCGCAGCGTCTGCCGCAGCGCGCCCTCGGGCCGGTATTGGTCGTCGATGAAGACCGGCAGCACCTGCACGTTGACCCCGCCGTCCTGGAGCTGCGGCAGCCATCGCTCACGGAAGAACGAGGCCCACTGCTGCGGCGGCCGTGCGGAGACCGCCATGAGAAGGTCGTTGTGGGTGTCGGCCACGATAGCGCGCTGATGCAGGGGAAGCGTCATGCTCAGGACGTTATCGCGCGCCCGTGACCTGCACCATCGTGCCCCGGTCCGATCTTTGGCGTCCGATCCTGGTCTGACGCACCATCACGGCGGCTCCTACCCTGCTCCGACGGGCTGGTACGCGGGCTCCGGCGGCCTGGCCGTCAGCCTGCGGTAGAGCGTGGTGGGCCCAGGCCAGTTGTTCGTCACGCGCCCGTCGGCCGTCTTGTACCAGCTCCGGCAGCCCGCGCCCCACACCATCCTGCTCATGGCCGCGTCGAGCTGCCGCCGCCAGGCCGCCATCGCCTCCGGCCGCACCTCGATGGGCCCTGACCTGCCGAGGTACGGCAGGCACGCCATGATGTGCGCCACCTGGCACTCGATCATGAAGACGATGGAGTTGTGCCCGAGGTTGGTGTTGGGCCCGTACAGCATGAAGAGGTTCGGAAAGCCCGGCACGGAGATGCCGAGATACGCCTCGGCGCCGTCCTTCCACCGCTCGTGCAGCGAGCGCCCCTCGCGCCCGATCACCTCCATCGGCGTCAGGAACTCGGTGCTCTTGAAGCCGGTGGCGTACACGATGGTGTCCACCTCGTACGTGCCCGCACCGGTCTCGACCCCCTTGGGGGTGATGCGCGCGATGGGATCGGTCACCAGCGACACGTTGGGCCTGCTCAGCGCCGGATAGAAGGAACTGTCGATGATCACCCGCTTGCAGCCGGGCGGATAGTCGGGCGTGAGCTTGGCCCGCAGCCCGGGGTCGGGCACCTGATCGCGCAGGTGGCGCAGCGCCCGCTGCCTGAGCAGCCCCTCGCTCCAGCCCCGCGCCAGCGCCGGATAGAGGGTGCCCTCGGCGTAACGGTAGATCCACTCGCGGTACGCCCGCTGCAACCCCGGCACGAACCGGAACGCCAGCCGCGCGACCGGCCCGAACACGGCGTCCGGCTTGGGGATCACCCAGTTGGGCGTGCGCTGGAAGAGGTAGAGGTGCGCGGCCCGCTCCGCGACCCGCGGCACGAGCTGGGCCGCCGACGAACCGGTGCCGATCACCGCGACGCGCCTGCCGGTGAGATCGTGGTCGTGGTTCCAGCGGGCCGAGTGGAAGGAGACCCCCTCGAAGTCCTCTATGCCGGAAATGTCCGGCAGACGAGGCCGGTTGAGCTGTCCCACCGCCATGACGACCACGTCGAACGTCTCCGTACGCGCGCCGTCGGCGGACGACGTGGTGACGTGCCAGGCGCCGCCCTCGAAGACCGCCCGCCGTACCTCCGTCCGTAAGCGGATTTTCCGCCTGACGCCGTATTTATCGGCGCAATGGTGGAGGTAGCCGAGGATTTCCGGCTGCTCGGGGTAGCGCCGCGTCCAGCTCGTGTACTTCTCGAATGAGTACGAGTACAGATGCGAGGGAATGTCGCACCCCGCCCCGGGATAGGTGTTGTCCCGCCACGTCCCGCCGAGATCGTCCGCCTTCTCGAAGACGCTGTACGTGCGGATCCCGGCCTTCTCCAGCCGGATCGCCATGCACAGCCCGCCGAAACCCGCTCCGATGATCGCGACGCGTGGCGCCATGCCCGTCCCTCCGCAAGTCAGGATTCACTTACATTACGCCGAACGCCGCCGCCGCGACACCCCTCGATCTCCCGCGTACCGGTAGTCTGCGCAGGTGGCTGCTGTGACGTTGAATGACGTGATCGGAGTGCTCGAGGCGGCCTATCCGCCCGCCCGGGCCGAGTCGTGGGACGCGGTGGGGCTGGTCAGCGGAGATCCGGCGCAGGAGGTGCGGCGGGTGCTGTTCGCGGTCGACCCGGTCGCCGCCGTGGCCGACGAGGCGCTGGAGTGGGGCGCCGACCTGATCGTCACCCACCACCCTCTCTACCTGCGCGGCACCACCACCGTGGCCACCACCACGCCCAAGGGCCGCCTCGTCCACACTCTGATCAAGAACGACATCGCCCTCTACACCGCCCACACCAACGCCGACGTGGCCAACCCCGGCGTCTCCGACGCCCTCGCCAGGGCGGTCGGGCTGACCGGAGACCTCGTGCCGCTCCAGCCGTTCCCCGACGACCCGTGGCGCGGGCTCGGCCGCATCGGCGAGCCGCCCGAGGAGACGACGCTGGAGGAGTTCGCCGAGCGCGTGGCCAAGGGCCTGCCGCGCACGTCGTGGGGTATCCGCGTGGCCGGCGACCCCACACGTCCCGTGCGGCGCGTCGCGGTCAGCGGGGGAGCGGGCGACTCCCTGCTCGGCGCGGCCAGGGCCGCCGGCGTCGACGTCTTCCTCACCGCCGATCTCCGCCATCACCCGGCCAGCGAGTTCGTTGAGGCGGGCGGCCCTGCGCTGATCGACGCCGCGCACTGGGCGACCGAGTGGCCCTGGCTCGACAGCGCGGCGTCCATCCTGCGCGAGAGTGGCGTTAACGTTGAAACGCGTGTCTCCGCCACGGTCACCGATGCTTGGACAAGAGGATATTGATCATGAAAGCAGCCCCTGAGGCACAGAAGCGACTGCTCGACCTGGCAGAGCTCGACACCACGCTTGATCGGCTGGCACACCGCCGCCGCACCTTGCCCGAGCTGGCCGAGATCGACGAGCGCTCCAAGCTGTACGCCAGGCTCGTCACCCAGGTGATCGAGGCCGAGACCGAGGCGGGCGACCTGGCGCGCGAGCAGGCCAAGGCCGAAAGCGACGTCGATGCCGTACGCACCCGCGCAGAGCGCGACCAGAAGCGCCTCGACTCCGGGGCCGTCACCTCGCCGCGCGACCTCGCGAGCCTGCAGTCCGAGATCGCCTCGCTCCACAAGCGGCAGGGCGACCTGGAAGAGGTCGTTCTTGAGATCATGGAACGCCGCGAGGCCGCCGACACCAAGGTGACCGACCTGATCGCCAAGCGCGACGAGGTCCGCGCCGAGCTGTCGGCCGCCGAGGAGCGCCGCGACGCCGCGCTCGCCGAGATCGAGAAGGAGGTGGCCGAGGTCCAGGGCCGCCGCACGACCGTCGCCGGCGACATCCCCGCCGACCTGCTCAAGCTCTACGAGAAGCTCAGGGAGCAGTACGGCGTCGGCGCGGCCATGCTGCGCGGCGGCCGGTGCCAGGGCTGCAAGGTGGCGCTGTCCATCGCCGAGATGAACGCCATCAAGGCCGCCCCCCACGACGAGGTGCTCCGGTGCGAGGAGTGCCGCCGCATCCTCGTCCGTACCGCAGAGTCGGGCCTGTGACCTCCTACGTCATCGAGGCCGACGGCGGCTCGCGCGGCAACCCGGGTCCGGCCGGTTACGGCGCGGTCGTCAAAGACGCCTCCGACGGGCAGGTCCTGGCGGAGGCGGCGGAGGCGATCGGCGTCACGACCAACAACGTCGCCGAATACCGCGGGCTGATCGCCGGCCTGCGCGCCGCGCTCGACCTGGGCGGCGAGGGCGCGCAGGTGGCCGTACGCATGGACTCCAAGCTTGTCATCGAGCAGATGGCGGGCCGCTGGAAGATCAAGAACGAGGGCCTGCGCCCGCTGGCGGCCGAGGCGGGCTCGCTGGTCAGGCGGCTGCGGGTGACCGAGTGGACCTGGATCCCGCGCGAGCGCAACCAGCACGCCGACCGCCTGGCCAACGAGGCCATGGACGCCGCCGCCCAGGGCCTGGCGTGGAAGGCGGGCGGCGCCGCGTCCGGTGGGGCGGGGGAGTCCGCTCCGGCGGGCGCGTCCGATTCGGCGGGAGTGTCGGGTACGGCGGCGCCGTCCGTGCCGAAGCAGACCGACCTCCTCGACGCGGGCGACATCGCCGAGCTGTCCGCCCCCACGGCCTCGGTCGCCACAGCCCAGCAGACGACGGCCAGGCGTACGGGTGCGGGCACCGGCACCGGCTGGGCCCCGCCCACCCGCGTCGCCACCTCGCTGCTCCTGCTGCGCCACGGCGAGACCGAGCTGTCCGTCGAACGCCGCTTCTCCGGTCGCGGCGACGCCGAGCTGACGGCCAACGGCCTGGCCCAGGCGTCGGCGGCGGCCGAGCGGCTGGCGCGGGAGCCGTACCGGCTGGATGTCATCGTCTCCTCGCCGCTGAAGCGCGCCCGCCAGACCGCGCAGGCGGTCGCCCAGCGGACCGGCCTCGACGTGGAGGTCTGGGACGACCTCCGGGAGGCCGACTTCGGCGCGTGGGAGGGGCACACGTTCACGGAGGTGCAGCGCCGCTGGCCCGCCGAGCTGAACGCCTGGCTCTCCGACCCCGATGTGGCCCCGCCCGGTGGCGAGAGCTTCGCCGAGACCTCCCGCCGCGTGCAGGCGGCCAGGGAGCGCCTGATCGAGCGGTACGAAGGCCGCACCGTGCTCGCGGTCTCCCACGTCACGCCGATCAAGCTGCTCCTTCAGGACGCGCTCACAGCACCCCTGCAGGGCATCTACCGCATGCACCTCGACCTGGCGTGCCTGTCGCTGATCGAGTACTACGCCGACGGCCCCGCCGTGGTGAAGAGTTTCAACGACACGGCCCACCTCCGCTGACATCGCCCGGGGCCGGGTTCGTGGGCACGGCCCCGGGCATGAGCGATCAGATCTCGCCGTTGACGGGGGATGACCGAGGGTTTGATACCCTCCTGCAGACGAGTCGGCCGGGCGGCCGCGTCGGGCCTCCGGGCCCGCCGAGGAAGGTCCGGGCTCCACAGGGCAGGGTGGTCGGTAACACCGACCCGGGGTGACCCGCGGGAAAGTGCCACAGAAAGCAGACCGCCTCCCGGTCTCGGCCGGAAGGTAAGGGTGAAAGGGTGGTGTAAGAGACCACCAGCGCCTGCGGTGACGCAGGCGGCTCGGTAAACCCCACCCGGAGCAAGGTCAAGAAGGGACTCCCTTCGGGGTGTCCCGCGCGCGACGCTTGAGGGCTGCCCGCCCGAGTCGCGCGGGTAGACCGCTTGAGGCCGCCGGCAACGGCGGTCCTAGATGGATGGCCGCCCCTTCGCAAGAAGGACAGAACCCGGCCTACAGGCCGACTCGTCCCTCACCTCTTCCCCTGACCTGCGGCGAAAGCCTCAGCCGTCGCCATAAAAGCTCTCAGTGGACGCATCGGGGACGCACTCGCTGGAAGTCTGCTGCTCAGTGACATTTGCCTCCCGTGCTTCGCCGCGGGACCGCAGGCTTGAGAACGTCGGCATTGCAGTAGCCGCATCAGATGAACTTGCCTCACGGCGTTCGCGACAACGCGTTTGAAGCGTTCGCCGTTTGACGTCCTCTGCCCGGACTTGTGAGGCGCTGGTGCCGTGGAGGGAGCGGCGCTTCTGCGTATCTTCGCAGGAGATGCGGCATCGACGGTCAAGGATCTTCGCGCCACAAGCGAGAGACATCCTGGTCTGATGTCGAACCGACTAGTACTCCAGCCGCACTTCGAGATCTCGATCTGGTCGAGGCTGAGACGTGAGACGGCCACCGCAGTGATCATGTGGGTGTGTGGAATCCAGATGATCGGCGGTGGCCGTGGCAGCCACGGTAGCCGAAATCGACCCGCGTGTATGGGCCGATGCGTTCGATGACCTGTTCGCGCAGGTAGTGGCACCGTTCTTCGGCCGGCGTGAGCCGCGGATCAGAGCGCGTGGTTACCTGCTGGGCCTGCTGAGTTCGCTGGAACGCAAGAACGGCTGGTCCCTGGCCGAGTTCGCCGGAGACGCGACACCCGACGGGATGCAACGACTGCTCAACCACGCCCGCTGGGACGTCGATGCGGTCCGGGATGCACTGCGGGCCCAGGTCGCCGAGCGGCTCGGGTGCCTGGACGGGGTGCTGGTGGTCGACGACACCGGGTTCGAGAAGAAGGGCCGCCGCTCGGCCGGGGTGCAGCGCCAGTACACCGGCACGGCCGGAAAGATCACCAACTGTCAGGTCGGAGTGTTCGCCTCCTACCTGCACCCGGCCGGCAACGGGTGCTGATCGACCGGGAACTGTATCTGCCCGCTTCCTGGTTCACCGCACCCGAGCGGCGCACCGACGCCGGCATCCCGGAGCAGGTGGAGTTCGCGACCAAACCGGAGCTGGCCTGGAGGATGATCGAGCGGGCCGCCGACGATCCGCTGCTCACCTTCGCCTGGCTCACCGCGGATGAGGGCTACGGCGACAACCCCGTGTTGCGTGAGCGGTGCCGCAGCCGGGGTTTGAGCTACGTGTTCGCTGTCTCCTGTGACCACCCGATCGTGCTGGCCGGCCGGAAGATGCGTGCCGATGAGGTCTTCGCCGCGCTGGAGGAGCAGGCGTGGCAGCGTTACTCCTGCGGCCAGGGTGCCAAGGGCCACCGCTACTACGACTGGGCGTGGATCCCGCTCGGCCCGGCCGAGTGGCTGCTGGCCCGCCGCTCCATCACTGATTCCGGCGAGCTGGCGTTCTACACCTGCTGGGCCACCGGCCCGGTCGCGCTGCCGGAGCTGGTGCGAGTGGCGGGATCGCGGTGGAGCGTGGAGGAATGCTTCCAGGCCACCAAGAACGAGGTCGGCCTGGACCATTACCAGGTCCGCAAGCACCTGGCCTGGTATCGGCACGTCACGTTGGCCATGGTCGCTCACGCTCACCTGGCTTTCCTCGCCGCCGGCCCACCCGGCGCAACGGGCGCTCAGCAGGGCGAGGCTTTCTCGGGCCTGGCCACACAGGGGGCCCTGCCGACAGGGACGATCACAGCTTGAGGGTGCGAACGGTGACGATTCCGGCGAGCTGATCCCGCTTACCGTCAACGAGATCCGGCGTCTGCATGCTCATCTTGCCCAGCCCCGGCACCCTGCCAGTCATCGAATCCGCTGGTCACAGTGGCGACGTCGGCATCAAGCCCGCGCCCGCCGCTGCCATTACCAGCGACAGCGACGAATCATCGATCACTAAATGCGGCTGGAGTACTAGACGCCCGACTGCGCGCTGCCATTACCGACCATGAGTTCGCATGCAAAAGGCGGTCGTAACTGGCCTAGTGACATCGGCCGGCTGTTGACTTATGCATGTAACGGAGTGCTTCTGTAACGGTCCAAACTGTGCGGGCAGGCCAGTGCATGAGGAGGTAATGCGTGACACAGCAGTCACTTTTTGCACCGGATCCTGATGCCCCTACCCGCAAGCCACAAGGCAACCGTCCGGAACGGTTGAAGCTCTTGATTGTGGTCAAGGCGGCGCCGAATCCATCGCAGGCTTACGGCGAAACTGTCTGTGTTGCCGCATTGCGCCTGGATCTTGAGAAAAATCAATGGGTGCGGCTGTATCCGATCAACTTTCGTGCTCTTGAGGATCCAAACGCATTCCAGAAGTACGACATAGTGACTGTCGATGCCAAGCCTGCGCTGGCAGATCCTCGCTACGAGAGTTGGCGGCCCATCATGCCGACGCTCCAGAAGGTAGGCCACCTTGGCGGTTGGGCAAAGCGCCTTCCCTGGGTGGCTGACCATGTGGAGGGTTCCATGTGCGACCTTCTCGACGCAGTCCGCTCCAACCCGCCCGCGCGCTCGCTAGCGGCCATACATCCCCGCCAGATAGACGGCCTGGACATTGAGCCGCATCCTGGCTGGACGCCGGAGGAACAGGCGAAAATCGATGCCTACCTTCGGCAGGAGTCGCTCTTCGACAGCGGTCCTCGTACAGCCCTTGAGGCTCCCCGCTTCAAGGCGTGGTATCGCTACCGGTGTCACACTCGGAGTTGTAAGGGCCACCGCCAAGGCGTACTCGACTGGGAGTTCGTCGCCCACCAGCGCCGTCTCGGCGAGCTTGACGACACCGCTGCCAAGCAGGAGCTGCGAAAGCGCTGGCTTGAGAAAATTTGCGCTACAGACCGCGACACCGTCTTCTTCGTAGGCAATCAAGCGAAACGGCAGCATGTGTTCAGTGTTCTAGGGGCCTTCTATCCCCGCCGCTAGAACGAGGCTGGAAGAGCGCCTAGCCGAGCGTTCACGTGGTCAAGTACCACCTGCCGATGGCATCTGCCTTGACTGGCCTCGAAGCACAGCACGCCCGTCAGGCCCTTCTGCGCCATCGTCACGATGTCATCGATAGCGTCATTCGCCTCTGGCGAGTTGATTTCCTCGGCGTATGCGGCTATCGCGTGAGCAAGCTCTGCGCCCCCTACACCAAATCCTGCTCGATTCCACTTCGGATTGCCGAGCTGTGGCATGTGGATATAGCTGATGTCGCACTCGGACAGTGCTTCAGACAGACGTCTCTTGCTGAAGCCCGGTTTGCGCGAGATGGGATTGAGGCGAACGTCAACCAAGTATGCCAAGCCAATCTCGACCACCTCACGGACGAAGGCATCGATATCACGCCCTTCATACCCGAGGCCGATGACTCCGCTCCGTTCGTTGATGCTCACGCTCCATAGCCTTTCACACGGGCGGTTCGGTCCGCTCGTAGACCCTGCCATACCTATCCGATCATCGATCTCAGGTATGAGATGTCCAGGGATAATGCGCCGAAGCTGTCAAAGAATAGGCGAACGGTGCGTGTGCCATCGAAGTGGCCCCTGCAGGTCGGTGCGGTGCAGTCTGTGTCGAGCGTTCATGATGACGTCGCTTCCTTGAACGCTGCATTGATCCTCAGCGCTCTCCACGCCGAAACCCTTGAGGTCGGTCACGGTGATCGGCCGGGTGCAGGGCCTACCCGGTCGGCGTCGTGGCGTGGGCGTAGCGGGCGGTCATGGTGTGTATGTACGCGACCAGGTCCGCGGGTTCCGTGACGGTGAAGTCGGCGCCGAGCAAGCCGAGGTGGACGGCGAGCGACTCAGGGTGTCCGCGCCCGTCTCCAGCACACAGCGGTCGGCGTCCAGAGGGGTGACCGTGCCGATGGCGGCGGTGATGCGTTCGGCGATCTGCTCGGTCGGTGCGTGCACGACCACGCGGCACGATAGCGCCAGGCGGCCGATGACAAGCCCCGCGCACCTGGTCCACGGCCTCCTCGGCAGCTCGCGGGGGACGGGGTGCGCGGGTGGAGGCGGTCGACGCGGAACGTCCGTCAGGCGGCCCGTTCGACGTCGTAGGCCACACGAGGTATCACCGCCGCCCCCAGGTGACCAGCCGGTACGGCTACACCTCCCGCCGGCTCGCCGAGCCGTCGTGGCTGCAGTAGTCGAAGCGCAGGTGCTCGTGGTCGCGGCAAGCGGCGGCGAGGACGCTCTGCGTCTCCGCGCCCACGGCGGCGACCTGGTGGATGCCTTCCGCCTGGTCATCCCGTCGCTGCCGGGCTTCTCCCTCTCAGGCCCCACCCGCGAACACGGCTGGGACAGGCACCGCATCGCTGCGCCTGGGCCGAGCTGATGCGCAGGCTCGGTGCTACGACCGTTACGGCGCGGCGGGCAACGACGTGGGCTCTCTGGTCTCGCCCCCAAGGTGGGCCGCGCCGACCTCGAGCAAGTCGCCGACATGCACGTGACGCAGGTCTTCTCGTTCCCCTCTGGCACCCCAGGGCAGATGGACCGGCTCACCGAGGAGGAGCGCGGCAAGCTCGACTTCGCCAAGTGGTTCACCGAGAACCGGGGCGCGTACGACAAGTTCCAGCCCACCGAGCTGCAGAGCCTCGCGCACCCGCTCGCCGACCAACACCGCGGCCTCGGCCGCTCGGCTCTACTATGAGGACGCGGCGACGTCACCCGCCCGGCTGAAGACCAACGGCCGGGGGACCCGCGTGCCTGAGCCGACCACCGTGCCGCTCGAATTGGCCGGCTTCGCCTGGGACTACCAGTCGATAAGGACGTTCGCCGAGCGCGACCACAAGAAGATCGTCTCAACGTCTACGACCGGGGCAGCCCCTTCGCCGCGCATGAAGCCCCCGACCTCCTCATGGACGACATGCGGCGGTTCTTCCGCAAGGTGCGCTGAACAGCGTCAGCGCTTCAGTACAGCGGCGCCGAGGATGTGGGTGAGCGGCGGCACCGGGGGGTTCGGCGCGAAGGGGAAGCGGTCGATCCACACCACCTCGAAGCCGGCGCGCTCGATCTCCGCCAGCGTGTCGCGGTTGGGGTGGCAGCCGCCGGCCGCGCGGTGCCAGGCGGGGGTGATCAGATCCTGAAGCAGGGCGATCGGGCGGCGCGGGGAGCGTACGTGCTCGTAGAAGTGGAGGCGGCCGCCGGGGGCGAGCACCCGGACGATCTCCGCCAGCGCGCTCCGCTGCTCCGGCACCGAGCACAGGACGAGCGAGACGACGGCGGCGTCCATCGTGCCGTCACCGGCCGGGAGCGCGCCCGCGTGGCCGGGCACCACGGACACCGGCACCGGTGCCGAGCGCGCCTGCTCGGCCGCGTGGGCGCGCAACGTGTCGTCCGGCTCCACCGCCACCACCTCCGTGACGGCTGGCGGGTAGTGGGGGAAGTCGCGGCCGTTGCCCGCGCCGATCTCGATCACCCGCCCCTGGAGGCCGGCAAGCAGGCGGCGGCGGTGCTCGTACGCGCCGCGCCGGTCGGCCAGCTCGGACGCCCGGATGTAAGCCTGCGCGAAGCGGGGATGCTGGAACTCGGCACGAGACGTGTTGACCATATGTACAGCATGCCTCGTACGCGCCGAGGCGGGGCGGGGACGGTCGCCCTGCCGGTGTGGAGACGGTCGCCCTACCGGGCGGAGGCGGCCGCCCTGCCGGTGTGGTGACGGTCGCTCTGCCGGAGCGGGGACGGTCGCCCTACTGGGGCGGAGGCGGCCGCCCTGCCACCCAACAGCGGCCGCCTCAGCCCCTCCGGCCCCTGGGAGCCGGGACCGGCGTCGCGAGGAACGCCGTGGGCAACGGGGCGGGCCTCGCCGGCACCGCGACCCTAACCCCGCCCGGCGTGCCCGGTCTGTGGAGAATTACCTAGAACGCGGGTCGTCGCGTGCTCGGCGGTCACGATCTCGCGGGCGGGCCCGCCCACGTACGGCGTGGCGGGCCGCAGCGGCGGCACCATGTGGACGCGCGCCGAGCTGATATCGAAGTACAGCCCGACCAGCTCCAGCTTGCCCGCCCTGACCTGCTCGTCGACCTTCCGGTACGTGCGCAGGTTCTCGAGCTGCTGCTGCACGTTCACCCGGCACAGCACGTCCAGTGCCCCGCTGTGCAGCCGGTCGCCCTCGCGCTCGATGAACGTGGCCAGGCTGTGGTATCCGTGCCGCAGCCACCGGCGCAGCCCCGGCAGGCTGCCCGCCTGCACGCCGGCGCTCAGGAGCCCCGCCATCGCCCCGCAGCCCGAGTGCCCGCAGACGGTGATGGTGCGGACGTTGAGCACCTGCGTGGCGTACTCGATGGCGGCCACCACCGAGTCGTCGTGCGGCTCCGCGCCCCTGCGCGGGACGAGGTTGCCGATGTTGCGCACGGTGAACAGGTCGCCGGGCCCGCTCGCGGTGATCAGGCTGGGCACGATCCTGGAGTCGGCGCAGGTGATGAACAGGTGCGAGGGCTGCTGCTTGCGCGCCAGCTCGGTGAAGATCGGGCGGACGAGCGGCGCCGTACGCCGGTGGAACTCGCGCGCCCCCGCGGTGAGCTGGCACTCGGCACCAGTGCTGTCGGGCGGCGTGGCGGTGGTGCGGCGCCGGTGCGCCCACGGCAGCCACGACCGGTCGGGCGCCTTCAGCGGCGACTTCTTCGGCAGCGTGCGGCCGCCGCTCGCGGCCAGCGTGTACCACTCGTCGTGGAGCTCGTCGATGTCCACGGTGCCGCCCATGCGCTCGTGGTCGAGGCGCCAGGAGTGCAGGGCCTCGAAGGCGGCGTTGTCCATGAAGTCGATGTTCAGATCGAGGTCCACATGGGAGCCCGCGGGGATGGCCCGCAGCTCATGCGTCAGCCTCGGCACGCCGAGGAACGTCAGCGACCCCGAGATCGTCACCCGCAGCCGCCCGTCGCGGTCCTCACGCTTGAGCACCGTCAGCATGGTGAGGCGGCGCAGCGCCAGCAGCGCGGCCAGCGCCAGCCCCGCCAGCACGCCCTCGGCCAGCCCGAGCAGGATGACCGTGACCATCGTCACCACGTACACCGGCACCTCGCCGTGCCCGTGCACCTTCTTGACGTGGCCGAGGTTCACCATCTGGACGCCGATGAAGACCAGCAGCGCCGCGAGCGCCTCCAGCGGGATCAGCGTGATCGTCCAGCCGAAGCCGAACGCGAACACCAGCACCCACACCCCGTGCAGGATCGCCGACCACCGGGTGCGCCCGCCCGCCTGCACGTTCGCGCTGCTGCGCACGATCACCCCGGCGACCGGCAGCCCGCCGAGCGCGCCGGTGACCATGTTGGCCACGCCCTGACCGGTCAGCTCCTGGTCGAGGTCGGCCCTGCGGCCGGTGTGCATGCCGTCCACGGCCACGCAGCACAGCAGCGACTCGCAGCCCGCGAGCAGCGCCACCAGCAGCACCGCGCCCACCACCAGGTGCCAGTCGCCCTGCGGCAGCACCGGGAACGCCCACTCCGCCACGCTGTCGGACAGATCGACCCGTGTCACGTCCCAGCCGAACGCCCACGCCGTGACCGCCGCCGCGAACAGCGCCGCCAGCGGCGCGGGCACCACCTGGATCCGTCTGGGCAGCCGCGTCCACAGGGCCAGCACCAGGATCGTGAGCACGCCGACCGCGGCCTTGTGTCCGTGCAGGTTCGCGATCTGGCCGGGCAGCTCCACCAGGTTGGCCACGGCCGAACGCTGGGAGCTGCCGCCGAGCACGATGTGCAGCTGCGCGAGCGCGATGATCACGCCGACGGCGGCCAGCATGCCGTGGATGACCGCGGGCGAGACCACCAGCGCCGCCCTGGCCGCCTTGAACACCCCCAGCACGAGCTGCACGACCCCCGCCAGCAGGGTGATCATGCAGGTGGCCCGCCAGCCGTAGGTGTGCACGAGATCCACGACCACCAGCGACAGGCCCGCGGCCGGGCCGCTCACCTGTACCGCGGATCCGCCCAGAGCGCCCGCAACGATGCCGCCGACCACCGCGGCGATCAGACCGGCGACGAGAGGCGCCCCCGAGGCCATCGCGATGCCCAGGGACAGGGGCACCGCGACGAGGAAAACCACGAGCGAGGCCGGCACGTCATGTCGGAGGGTGCTCAGCCAGCTACTCTTCGTGTCGCGGAACATGGAGCAAACCCTATTGCTCCGTCTCCCCTGCTTTAGGGGGGCGTCACGCTGGTTTTACGGATTAATGGGTACGAAAGATCACCGATAGTAATCGTGGGGAAGATCCTGGTCAGGGGCCGCCCTGCGGTGGCTGCCGCTTCTGCGCCCCCTGCTGTAGGAGGAGCGGCCGCTCTCCGGGGCCGGAGGCTCGGGCCATGAGGCGGAGGCGGGGCTGGTGGTGATGTCGCCCGTCTCGTACGCGCCCATCGCGAACGGCGACGCAGGCTGCGCGGGAGGCGGCGTCGGCGCGGAGAGCACGTCGTAGTTGGAGACCGCCCGGCCGGGCACGGTCGGGGTGCCGGTGGCGGGGGAGGGACCGGTCAGCGGGTCGGAGTCGTCGGCCACGGCGTAGCCGGAACTCACCTCGTACGTGGCGGGGTAGGACGAGCGGGCCGCGGGCTGCTCGAACCCCGGCCAGGAGGTGGCACCGCCGTAGGACGTGCCGCTGCTCGGCGCGGGGTCGTCGAGGATGTCGGGTGAGGGTGAGGCGGGCCACGAGCCGGACGTGGTGCTCGCCGCCGGCCTGGAGGTGCTGCCGTAGCCGGTGTCGAGCGGGTCGGGCGTGCCGCCGTACGCGGGGAACGGGTCGCTCGTCGGCGCGCCGTGGACGGGCGCGGCGGGCGCGGCGGGCGCGGCGGGCGCGGCGGGCGCGGCGGGGAAGCTGCCGCTGGAGGTGGGGCTGACCGCCGGGAACGAGCCGCTCCCCGTCGCCGCCGGGGTGGCGGGGTAGGAGCCACTGGTCGTGCTGCTCGCGCCGTAGGAGCCGCCGGTGGCGGACTGGCTCGACGAGACGCCGCTGGAGGCGACCGGCGCCGGCCTGGTGGGGGGCTCAGGGGGCGTGGGGGCGGGCACCGGCTGGGCGCCCGGGCCGAGGATGCTCATGACGTCGGAGGTCGGCGCGGCGAACGTCACGGTGCGCTGCTCGGCGAGCTCGGCCTTGCTGGGGACGCGCTTTTGCGGCTCGACGAGGTCGGCGAGGCCGGCGGCGGGCTGGCGCTGAGAGGAGGACTGGCGCTGAGAAGAGGGCTGGCGCTGGGGGAGGGGGGCCTGAACGGTGGTCGCGTCGGGGTCGGCGGAGGCGGTGGCGGGCTGCGGCCTGGCCGAGCGCGAGGAACGCTTGGCGGGGCGCTCGCCGGGTCGTCCGGAGGGGCGCGCGGGCCTGTCGGCCTGGGCGGCGGGGCGCTGCTCGCGCTCGGAGTGACGCTCGGAGGTGCGCTCTGAGTGGCGGTCGGCGGAACGAGAGGAGGAGGATGCCTTCCTGGCGGCGACGGTGCCCCCTGCACCGAAACCGCCTTCTTCCGCCTCACTGCGGATGCTGGCCCAAAACTCCTCGTCATCGTCGTCGTTGACCGGGTTGCCCCACTCGTCGACGCCACGACGGCCACGCTGCCCGGTGCGCACCGGCTTCTGCTTCGGCGCGTCGATCGGGCTGAAATCGGGGCTGAAGTTGGCCATGCGCGGTTCGTGCTTGGCGAACTCGTCCGTGGAGCGCGTCTTGGTCTTCTCCTCCTTCTCGGCCATCTCCTTCAGCCGTTCGGGGAAGCGAGCTCTCCCTGCGGTTCATCGAACGCATGCCCAGTGCCACGACGACGAGCACGAGGAGCACGACAGCGACCAAGCTCACTACGACCGCGATCATTGCACCACCCTCAAAGCCATGGCCTCTCTCTGGCACCGGTGAGATCGCGCGGCCATCGACGCGATCTGCCCCCTTTGATCACCAGTGCCTAACGATTGGATCTGATTGTGTCGGACCGGTATGAGAGTTGTCACACCCTACGTGAAGAATTGGTACACCGGCACTACATGTCGTGTTCGGGGTCTCACTCGATGCCCACCGCCGTCAGTCGTCCGCGGGCGATGGTCTTGCCGGCGATCTCTTTCAGGATCTGCGGAAGCTCCGGGCCCTCGTCGAGCTCGACCCTGTCGTTCAGCGTGTAGACGGTGAACCGGTACGCCGGCCTTCTCTTCGCAGGGCGGCTCGTAGCCCTCGCGACCGCTGGTCACCTTCGCCTGGCCGGAGCCTTCCGGCGGGTCGGCTGCGGCGTTGGGGCCCAGCTCGGTCGTGGTCGCCGGGATGTTGTAGATCACCCAGTGCACGGCCGAGTCTGACCCGGTGTGGCTGTCGACCACGATCGCGATCGACCTCGCCTCGGACAGCGGCTGGCTCGACCAGCGCAGCGGCGGGCTGCCCTGGTCGCCCTTGCAGGAGTATTCGCGAGGCAGCGGCTTGCCCTCGCGCAGCTCAGGACTCGTGACGTTGATCTCCGCGATGTCCTTCGCCTGGGATCTGCCGATGAAGCCGAGGCTGCCGCAACCTGCCGAGGCGAACGCGACACCCATCGCCGTCACGATGGCGGCGACGCGTCGCACGCGTGATGCCGTGGTACACAGCCCCATGCCGGACGATGCTACGCGGCTTGCGGCGGTGCGCAGACCGTTTCTCGATGGTCCGTGCTCGGTAAAGGATCCGAAAACGGCCGTATTGACGGCATCCGGGTAGTGAAGTTGGCCACATGAGAGGGGTACGAGAGGCCTCCTGGGAATGCGGGGGTTGGAGTGACGAAAGCCCTCTTACCTGCGCATTCGCCTTTTCGTCGGATGACCGGAAGATAGCCCGTTGACCACCGTAAAGGCGACATTGGTGTCGGGGTGGATAACGGCCGAAAAACCAGGTGTGCCAGCTCGTACGTAAGGGTAACGGAGCCGCTTCGCTGCGCGATCATCGGGGTTTCCGGACGGCGGCTGGCCACGTTGCGTGAGGCGATCGCGCAGTGGTGCGGTCACGCGCTTGCCGGGCCTGGCTGGCACGAACGTGGCCGCCGCCGACGTGGCCAGGCTCGACAGCCTGCGGCCGGCCGCCACCGAGCATGGCATCGCCCCGGCCGCCCGCCGAACCGACACGCCGAGCCCGGGCGGGGAGGCCGGTGGACAACGGGCATGCGAGCCGATCTCCTGCCCGGTTCGCACCCTAAGCTGGGCTTGTGACGTCAACAGGCCCGCTGCGGGATCCGGCGAACCGCGTCTCGCCCAAGGCCATCCGGCTGTGGCTGCTCGAATCCCTGGTCGCCTTGGTCTTCTTCGTGGGCGGCGCGCTGCTGGTGTCGACGTGGGTCGGCGGGAGCGGGTGGCCGTGGGTGCCCGACTGGCTCGCCGCCTCGCCGTGGCTGCCGCCGCTCGCGGTGGCGGTCGTCGTCCTGCCGTTCCTGGCGGCCGAGCCGTTCGTACGGTACGCCGTGCACCGCTGGGAGCTGTCAGGCGACGTCGTCTACGCCAGGTCGGGGTTCCTGACCAGGGAGTGGGTGTTCGTGCCCGTGAGCCGCATCCAGACGGTCGACAAGGGGCAAGGATGGTTCGAGCGCATGCTCGGGCTGGCGACCCTGGAGATCCGCACGGCCTCACACGCCGGCTCGTCCACCATCCAGGGCCTCGACTTCCACGTGGCGGCCCGGCTCGCCGAACAGCTCGCGCACCGGGCCGAACAACTCCGGGACGACGCCACATGACCGGCCCCCACCCCGCCCCGGACGACGACCCGAGGGACGGCACGGAACCGCCGGCACCTGATGCCGAGAGCCGTCCCGCGGGACCGCCGCCACCGCACCCCGGTGCCCCGAGCCACCCGGTCGGGCCGCCGCCTCCGCCTCCCGGCGCCAGCGGCAGGCCCGCCGTGCCGCCCCCGCCGCCTCCTGGAGCCGGAGGTCGTCCCGGTGTGCCGCCGCCACCACCTTCTGGAGCCGGAGGTCATCCCGGTGTGCCGCCGCCACCGCATGGGCCGGGCGGGCCGTATCCGAGCGCGGGCGGCGGGCCGTATCCGGGGCAAGGCGGCGGGCCGTATCCGGGGCAGGGCCATGGGCGGGGGCCGTGGGAGGGGCCGGTGCGGGTGGCGCAGCGGCTCAGCCCCAAAGTGCTGCTCATCGACCCCGTACGCACGCTCCCCTCCCTCCTCCTCCCGCTGGTGGGCGTGCTGTTCGTCGGCGGCTTCTCGGCCAGGTCGTACGCCTTCGCGGCGACGGGCGTCATCGCGGCCGTGGTGTTCTCGGTCGTCAAGTGGGCCACGTTCACGTACGAGATCGTCGGCGACCGCCTGGAGACCAAGCGCTCCCTGATCAGCCGCTCCATCCGCACCATCCCCCTGGAACGCATCCGCGGCGTCGACGTCAGCACTCCGCCCATGCACCGGCTGCTCGGCCTGGCCGTAGTCAAGATCGACACGGGGGCGAGCGGCGACGAGGAGGAGGCCAAGCTCGCCGGCGTCACCCTCGAAGAGGCGGAACGCCTGAAGGCCGTGCTCCTGCGCCACACGGCCGCGCCCGTCCCCGGCGGCGTCCAGGCTCAGGCGCACGAGCCCGCACCGCCCGCCGAACGTACGATCATCAGCGTGCCCCGCAAGTGGCTGCTGTACGGGCCGCTGTCCGGCGCGTACCTGCTGACCCCGTTCGCCTTCGCGGGCGGTGTCGTGGGGCTGGCGTTCCAGTGGGGCGACGAGCTGGGCTTCGGCCGGGACGCCGCCTGGAGCGTGGGGCAGTGGCTGTGGGAGCACCCGTACCTGCTGCTCGCCGTCGCGGTGCTGCTCGTGCTGGCGATGCCGTTCGCGGGCGGCCTCATGTACGCCGTCTTCAACTGGGACTTCCGCCTCAAGCGCCGCGACGGCTACCTGGTGGCCGAGCGCGGGCTGGTCAACCGGCGCAGCGTGTCGCTGGAGTTCCAGCGCGTACGCGGCTACGAGATCGTGGACGGCCTGGCCGAACGCTGGGCGGACGTCGTACGCGTCTGGGCCATCGTGACCGGGCTCGGCGACTCGGAGACGCGCGGACAGCTCCTGCCCGACGTGCCGCGCGATGTCGCCTTCCAGGTCACCGGAGACGCCATCGGCCCCTACCGAGGCGACCTGCGGGAACATCCGCCGGTGGCGCGGCAGCGCCGCCTGTTCCGCGCGATCGCCCCGTGGGCGGTGGCGGCCCTGGCGAGCGCGGCCGGCGTCTGGTTCACCGGGGCGATGATCTGGTGGATCCTCCTCGTCCTGACCGCCCTGCTCGCCGTCGCCGGTGTCCCGCTCGGCCTCGACAGGTACGCCTCGCTCGGGCACGGCTACGACGGCCGGCGGCTCTCCGTGCGATCCGGGTCGCTGCGCCGCGCCCAGGCGGTGGTCGAACGCCGCGCGGTGGTGGGCTGGCGGCTGCGCCAGACCTGGTTCCAGCGCCGCGCCGGGGTGCTCACGCTGATCGCCGGCGCCGGGGCGGGAAAGGGCGGCTATTCGGCCGTGGACGTGTCGATGGATCAGGCGGTCGGCTTCGCCGGCGAGGTCACCCCGGAATGGCTCGCCCCCTTCCTCGACCGGAACCGCTGACGGCAGGTGCGCGTGGCCGTACGAGGGGGTGAACGCGGCCGGTTCCGGGGCGGCGACGCGATCTGGGCTGCCGCGTACGGGCTCTCAAGGGCCGCGCTGGCTTCGGCGCTGCCCCGGAGGTCTCGACGGACGCTGCCCTGGAGGTCCCGACGGACGCAGCGGCCCCGACCTGACCACTGACTGGGGCGGTTGCGGTGGCAGTGCGGCAGGCACTGGTGAGAAGCGCACCTCGCCGCATGCGGCGCTAGGGGTGGCCTTCGGCGCACCGGTGCGGGCTCGGTGTGCGCGCTGCGTGCTCAGTGGGTGGTCTGCCGGGTGTGGGCACGCAAGGCCAAGGGCCGTGGCGATGGCGGCGTTCGCCGGCGGAAGCGTGCGCAGGCCGTAGCGGGAGGGTTTCCCCTTGCCTGATGAACGCTTCCCGGCGACGAGCGGGGCGGTGGGCTCCGGTGGGTCAGTCCTGGCGGCGGGCGCCGAACATGATCTCGTCCCACGTCGGCACGGACGCGCGGCGGCCACGCGACTTGCGACGCCCAGCGGGCTTCGGCGCGGGCGCGGGCGTGGGTGCCGGCACCGGGACGGCCGGCGCCTCCTTGCCGTCGTCCTTGCCCGTCCGGGCCGCAGGGACCGCCGGAGGGGCGGGCTTCGGCTTGGGCGCGGGACGCGGCTTCGGCTCCGGGGCAGGCTCGGGCGCCTTCTCCTCGCGGCCGGCTTCGGCCTGCTCGGCGGCGGCCGCCGGCTGCTCCTGAGCCGGTGCGGGCACGGGGACCGCCGCCTCGCCGGACGCGGCCGGCTCCTCCGCGGAAGAGGGCTGCTCCTGCTCGGCCTTCGCGGGCTCGGCCGCTGTGGCCACGTCCGCTTCGGCGGCGGAGGGCTCGGCCTTCGCCGCAGCGGCGTCGGCGGCCGCGTCCTGGGCCTTGTCCGTCTCCGCGCCGTCCCCGTCCCCGGCCTCGGCGGTCGCGGGCTCGGCGGTCGCGGGCTCGGCGGTCGCGGGCTCGGCGGTGCCGGTGGCGGCCGTGGCTTCGGGTTGAGCGGCGGCTTCAGGCTGAGAGACGGCGCTCGCGGCCTCGGCGCCGGTCTGGACATCGGCGGTGGCCTCGGCCTTGACCTCGGCACCGGCCTGGACGTCGGCGGTGGTCTCCGCCTTGACCTCGGCACCGGCCTGGACGTCGCCGGCGGACCCGGCGGCGACGGTGGTGGCCTCGGCCGTCGCACCCGTCTCGGCCACGGTCGTCGTCGCGCCCGTCTCGGGTACGGTGGCCGTTCCCTCGGCGCCGGCGGCCGGCTGCTCGGTGGCCGAAGCGGCGGCAGGGGCCTCGGACGCGGGTGCGGTCGCCTGGGCGGTGGTCGCCGCAGGAGAGTCCTGTCCGGCGGTCGCCGAAGACGTGCCCGACCGCTCGGCGGCGGCCGGGGAGGTGGTCGCCGGCGATGTGGCGGCCGTAGGAGCGCCGGTCTGCGGCACGGCTGCGGACGCCTCGGGCTCGGACGTGGTCTTCGCCTCGGCGGCGGGCTGCGGTACGGCCGTGTGGCCGGTGCTCGGCTGGGACGCCTGTCCTGTGGTGCCCTCGGCGGTGGTGGCGGGAGTCTGGGACGGGGTGGCCTGCCGAGCGGGTGCGCTGGTGGCGGGGGAGCCGGATGACGCGGCGGCGGGCGAGGGCTGCGGCGTGACGGGCTCTGTGCCGGGTGCGCGGTCGGCCGGAGCGTAGATGGAGGGCCCGGTGTCGCGGCCCGAGCTGAAGTCGGGCAGCCACGGCGAAGACCCGCCGCGGCGGGTCGAGCTCTCGCCGGGGCGGGCGTGGCCGGTCTCGCGGGCGGACTCGGGACGTGCCGGGTCGCGCGTGGGCGGGTGGAACGGCTCGCGGGCGCCCGGCTCGTGACGCGAGGAGTCGCGGGTCAGCGGGTCGAAAGGCCCGGGACGCGGTGTCTCGCGGGCAGGGTCGAGCGGCCTGGGACGCGAGGTGTCCCGAGCGGGGTCGAAGTCGGCCGGATCGAAGGGCCCGGGGCGCGAGGTGTCGCGGGTGGCGGTGTCGGAGCCCGGGGTGTCGGAGCCCGGGGTGTCGCGGGCGGCCGGCTCGAAGGGCTCGGCGTCGCGGGCGCCGCTCTCGGCGTGGTCCTGGCGGGACGCGTCGCGGTCGCCCGGCCGTCCGGGCAGGTCGTAGCCCACGGCGGGCTCTTCGGCGGGCTCGCGCCGCAACGGGAACGGCAGCGTCTCGGACGACAGCGGCGGCACCGGCTGCAGCTTGGCTACGCGCGGCGTGAACGGCGTCACCGTGGTGTCCTCGACCACGGGCGGCTCGGGGTCGAAGTCGGCGGAGGACAGGCGGAGGGCCTCGTCGTCGTGGGGAGTGACGTGACGCTTGCGCGGGTCGAAGAGCCACTCGGCGTGCCGGGTGTGGCCGTTCCAGACGTAGCCGAGCTTGACCCGCCACAGGCCGTCGTCGCGCTTGGCGCTGTCCCAGTCGATCTCGTCGGTGGGCACGCCGCGCCGGGTGAGGCGCTCGGCCACGAGGTCACCGAGCGTGGGCCCGGGCGCGGACTCTCCCGGCATGCGTACGGCGACCCGCTGCGCCTGCTGGGCGACGTATTCCCGCTCTTGGAGCACCGGCCCCTCGAACCAGCGGACACGCTCGACCGGGATCCCGGCGGTCGCGGCTATCTCCTCCGCCGTCTCTCCGGCGCGGATGCGGGCCTGGATCTCCTTGGGACGCAACGGGCTCTCCACTTCGATCTCGTACTGGCCGAGACGGGAGAAGTTGCCGCGGACGGCAGCTCGGAGCCGGTCGTCCACGGGGAGCGTGAAGCGTGTCCCTCTCCCGGCAGTAGCCAGGACGAGGTAAGTGCCGTCCTCACTCACCGCGACGAGTCGGAGCTCCTGCATGCGAGTCCCTTCGTCAGCGTCGCCATTCTTCCCCCGGACCCTTGAGTCTCTCGCGTGTGCCGGTTGCCTGCCAGCACCGTACCCGGCATGTCCGAACATCGCCTTCCTGGGATAGCCCAAGGGCGATGTGACGCCGATCACATTTGTGGAGTCCATTCCTCTAGAGCCCGCCATCGCGCATGAGGAGGTTATGCGGCCGCGAAGGGTTCTGGCGAATCGCGCCCCGGGCGTTCGAGCAGCCGAGCTTGTCGGCCAGGGCGGCCGGTCCTGAATTGGGATGAAGTGCCAGGTGGCGGGCGGCGACTCCGGCCAGGTACGGGGCGCGGGCGGAGTACGCGAGCCCGTCGGCGGTGACCTGGCAGGCACCGGTGTCGGAGGCTCCTATGACGAACATGCCGGAGCGGGACAGCGACCGCGCGGCCCTGCTCAGGGCAGGGGAGTCGGCACCGTCGATGGACAGGGCGGTGACGGAGGGGCCGCGGGCGTGCCGGTGTATCCAATCCAGCCCGGCGAGCAGGTCGGACAGGGTGCCGGTGCCGGCACAACCGAGCACGCGCACGGAGGCGATGCCGGCTTCGGGCGCGGCGCGGTGGGCGCGGGCGGCGACGCGGGTGCCGTGGCCCCGGCAGTCGCGCCCGGTGCCGCCGGTGGCGTCGAACGCCCGCCAGGCCCGATCGTCGAACCGGGCGCGGCGGACCTTGACGCCGCTGTCCACGACGTACACGGTGGTGCCGTCGCCGCCGCTCCTGACGGGGACGCGCCGGGCGGGTCCGCGGGTGGCCAGGGCGTGGATCTCGCGATCGGGCTCGATCGTCTGCACGCGCGGGTCGGCGCGCAGCTCGGCGAGCTCCGATGGCGTCAGGAAGGTGGCGAGGCCGGGCAGCGCCGAGGTGTAGTAACGGCGTACTCGCCAGCGCACCTCGCCGACGAGGTCGCGCGCGGCCGCGCGGTCGCGGGCCGTGACGACGTAGGGGCGGGCGGGCTCTGGCGGCATTTCGCGCAGGGCGAGTCCGGAGGCGGGCGTCATGGCCAAGGGGACGGCGGTCGTGGCTGCCGTTGCCACGGCCGCGGCGAGGTACACGGAGGGCAGGCCGAGTCGTCGGGGCACGATTTACAAGGGTGCCTGTCACGCAGCTCACAGGAACATCAGGACACGCAGTCGCGTCTATTCACGAGACAGCTCTTTACCTGACGCATGGCGAGAGAGGACTGATCCGGGGGATGAGCGGCGAGCGGCCGAAGTTCGAGCTGAGCCTGCCGCAGATCCTCGGCAGCGCCCTGGCGGCGGTGACGGCCGCCGTGGCCGCGTCGTACCTCGGTGTGGCAGGCACGGTGATCGGGGCCGCTGTCGTGAGCGTGTCGAGCACGGTGGCCACGGCGATCTACACCCACTACCTCAAGCGCACGGGGGAGCGGGTCAAGCAGCGCACGCAGGCCGCCAAGGAGGGCAAGGAACGCGAGGACGCCGAGGAGCCGCGCGCCCGTCGCAGGCTGCCGTGGGTGAAGGTGGCGGCCGCGGCGTCGGTCGTGTTCGGGGTGAGCATGGGCGGCATCCTCGTCTACCAGGCGCTCACCCACCGGACGGTGCACGAGCAGGTCACCGGCAAGAAGCCTGCCCAGGCCCAGCAGGCACGCCAGGAGCCGCGCCGTGAGCAGCGGCACCGGGACACCGGGTACTCGCCGCCCGCGTACGTCACCACGCGCACGCCCGGGCACGCCCCGGCCCCGACGCCGTCCGCCACGCCCACGCCGGACGGCACGAAGGAGCAGCCGTCCACGAAGCCGAGCGTCAGGCCGACTCCCAAGCCGGCTCCGTCCGGGAGCGAGTCCGGCGCGGTGCACCCGTCGGAAGCGCCGAGCACGCCGTCCCGCGACGGCGGGCGCCCGCCGGGGGCCGAGGAGCCGCAGGACCCGGCCGCGCCGTCGTCCCCGCAGGGGCAGGAGGACGAACCGGCCGGTCAGGACCGCGCGCAGCCGCTCTCCTGATCCGGCTCGGGACGCCGGAACGCGACCGTCCTCCCTCTGAGAGTCGCCCCTCGGATACGCGTCACAAAGGCCGCGGCTAGGGGCCGAGGACGGTGTCCAGGTAGGCGTTGGTGAAGAGCCGGTCGGGGTCCAGGCGGTCGCGCAGCGCCACGAAGTCGGCGAACTTCGGGTACGCCCCCGCCAGGTACGCGGCGTCCCGCGTGTGCAGCTTGCCCCAGTGCGGCCGCCCGTCGAGCCGGGTCATGATCTCCTCGACGCCCGCGAAGTAGGCGGGGTTGGGGGTCGGCCGGTAGACGTGGCAGGCGACGTACGCGGTCGGGCGCCCGTACGCGGTGGACAGCCACGCGTCGCTGGGCGGCGTCACCCGCACCTCCACCGGGAAGCCGATCTTCCAGTCCATCCGCTCGATCAGGTCGCGGAGTTCGCGCAGCGCCTGGGCCAGCCGCTCGCGCGGGATGGCGTACTCCATCTCCAGGAAGCGCACGTCGCGCCGCGCCGTGAACTGCTTGTACGAGGCGTCCACCGACGAGGAGTCGCCGAGCGCCGCCGCGCTGACGGCGTTGATGCGGGGGATGAGGCCGGGCAGCCGGGCGCCGAGCGCGCAGGCGGCGCCGAAGAGGGTGTTCTCCAGGAAGACGTTGTCCAGCCAGCGGCGGAACGCGCCGGGCGGCCTGGGCGGGCCAGGGCTGCGGTTGTTGGTCTTGACCAGGCAGGCGTCGGTGTGCGGCAGCCAGAAGAAGTCGAGGTGCTCGTTTTCCGAGGTCAGCTCGTCGAGCGAGCCGAGCATGTCGCTGAGCGCGAGCTTGCGCCGCCGGTTGTGCAGCAGGAAGGCCGGTTCGACGCGGAAGGTGACGCTGGTGAGTACGCCGAGCGCGCCGAGGCCGACGCGGGCGGCGTCGAAGAGGTCGTCGCCGGGGGAGACGGTGGTGAGCGTGCCGTCGGCGAGCACCATCTCCAGCTCGGCGATCTGGTCGGCGAGCCCGCCGCTGTCGCGTCCCGTGCCATGGGTGCCGGTCTGTACGGCTCCCGCCACCGTCTGCTCGGCGATGTCGCCCATGTTGGCCAGGGCCAGGCCGCGTTCGGCGAGCAGTTCGTTCAGCACGCGTAAGGGGGTGCCGGCGCGTACGGTCACCCGGTCGCCCGCGACGGATTCGATGCCGGTGAGCGCGTCGGGGCGGAGCATGATGCCGTCGGTGAGGGCCACCCCGGTGAAGGAGTGGCCCGTTCCCACCATGCGGACGCGGCGGCCGGAGCCTGCGGCGTCGCGTACGGCGCGGGCGACCTCCTCCGCGGAGGCCTGGCACGCGGGTCTCCGCCGGGGTGCCCGTCTGGTTGCGCGCCCAATTGACGAAGGCCACGAGCACCCTCCAGCAGAAGAATCGTCCGGTCAGACGCGAACGATACTCACTGCTCCCAGCCCTCGGGAAGCGGGAAGGCGTCACCGGGCTCGAGCTTCTGGTCCTTGATCACCTCGGAGACCGTGACCAGGTGGTAGCCCTTGTTCTTCAGGGTCTTGATGAGCGCCGGCATGCCGTCGACGGTCTGCTTGACCCAGTCGTGCATGAGGATGATGCCGTTCTGCTCGGCGACCGCCAGCGTCTGCTTCTGGATGGCCTTGACGTTCTTGGAGCTCCAGTCCTTCGAACCGGCCGTCCACAGGATGATCGGCATGCCGAACTCGGTGGCGATGTCCGAGACCTGCAGGTCGGTGAGGCCGTACGGCGGGCGCAGCAGCTTGGGCTCGACGCCCGCGGCCTTCTTCACCGCGTCCTGCGTCTTCTTGATCTCGTCGCGGATCTTCGCGCCGTCGCTCTTGGTGAAGTCGGGGTGGCTGTAGCTGTGGTTGCCCAGCTCGTGCCCCTCGGCGACCATGCGCTTGACGAACTGCGGGCGGGCCTTCACGTACTGGCCCTCAAGGAAGAACGTCGCCTTGGCGTCGTACTTCTTCAGCGTGTCGAGCAGCTTGCCCGCGTACTTTCCGGGCCCGTCGTCGAAGGTCAGCGCGAGGCACTTGACCTGGGAGCAGTTGACCGGCTTCTTCGCCTTCGCCGTCTTCTTGGCGGCAGTGGACTTGGCTCCCTGGGCGGGGGCGGGGGTCGCCTCGGCGATGGCCGGCGCCGGGGCGAGAGTTACGCAAACAGCCGCGATTGCTAGAAGTGAACTCAATTGTCGGGACATGACTAGTGCTTCCAGATTGTTGGGTGTTGCGAGGGATCTCCCGACCGTAGCGGATCAGCTCTCGGCGGGTGAAGCGGCCCCGGGAACTCTCAGCAAACCCGAACCACCGATCCCGATGGTCACCGCCACGACGGCCGCGGCCACGGAGAAGCCGTACGCGGCGGAGGCGCCGTACGCCTCGGTGAGCCGCCCGCCCGCCCACGAGCCCGCCGACACGCCGAACCCGATGGCCGTCGAGATCCAGGCCATGCCCTCGGTGAGCAGCGACTGCGGCACCAGCCGCTCGGTGAGCGAGAAGCACGTGATGAGCGTGGGCGAGATGGCGAAACCGGCCAGAAAGAGGGCGCCGGCCATGATCCAGGGATGGCCGACGAACATGATCGGCACCAGGCCGATCGCGAACAGCGCCAGCGCCCTGACGAACCGGGCCCGCAGCGAGATCCGCCAGCGGCGCGAGCCGAACCACAGCCCCGACACCATCGAACCGCCGGCGAACGCCGCCAGCAGGAAGCCCGCCACGCCCTTGACCCCGTGCTCCTCGGCGAAGGCCACCGTGATCAGGTCGACCGAGCCGAAGATCGCGCCGAGCGCCAGCGCGACGGCCGCCAGCACGGTCACCCCGGGGATCAGGATCGGCGTCCCCGACCCCGACTTGAGCTCCTGCACGGGCGGCTGCGTGCCGCGCTGCGCGGCCAGCGCCAGGCAGCCGCCCAGCATGCACAGCATGGCCACGATCAGCCCCGCGTACGGGTTCACGGCGGTCGCGAGCACCGTGACCAGCGCGGGCCCGGTGACGAAGACCACCTCGTCGGCCACCGACTCGAACGCGAACGCGGTGTGCAGGCGCCCGGAACCGCCGTAGATGACCGACCAGCGGGCCCGCACCATCGAGCCGATCGACAGCGACGTGGCGCCCACGACCAGGCCGGACAGGTAGTAGGTCCAGTCGGGCAGCCCCCAGCCGGCGAAGATCATGAGCGCGGACAGCGCGAGCGCGTTCAGCACCGCGAACGGCGGGATCACCCGGCCCTGGCCGAACCGGTCGACCAGCCGCCCGGACAGGGGAGCGGCCACGGCGAAGGCGAGATTGGTCGTGGCGGCGACCGCGCCTGCCGTGGCGTACGACTGGGTGAGCGTGGAGATCAACAGGATGACGCCGATGCCGAGCATCGACATCGGCATCCGGCCGATGAGCCCGGCCAGGACGAACGCTTTGACCCCGGGCCTTTCGAACAATCCCCGGTAAGGCCCGACCACGCCGTTTCCCCCTTACTTGTGCAGGCTAACCATTGCGCACCGTATGTCCGGATGGCAAGTGATTTAGCGGCGGGGTGAGTTAACGTGTCCCGAGTGTCCGGTCTTCCCAGCTTCCGTGCGGTCATGCTCATGGTCGCCGCCGTGCTCGTGGTCACCGCCGCGGCCGCGGGCGTCGTGATCGTCCTGGATCAGGATCTGGTCGGCACCACCCGGGGGACCGCCCAGGAGCCCGTGCGCAGGCCCCGCCCCCAGCAGCAGGCGCAGACCCCGGCGCCCCGCCTCGACCAGATGGTGCCCACCGCCGAGCCGGTCAAGGACTTCGGCGAGGGCGGTCCCAGCGTCACCGTGACGCCGCCGCGGGTGCTCGCCGTCGCCGCCGGGACCGTGCCCAAGCAGACCAGGTTCCGGCTGGGCGAGCTGGCCCACGTGCAGAAGGTGATCGTGGTGGACGCCGGCGCCGTCAAGGTGTCGGGCACGCCGCTGAACCTGCTGGCCGTGAACCCCGCCGAGTTCCGCTCGTGGACCCCGCAGCCGGTCGCCGACCAGCCCGCCGTGTGGAGCGCGCTGACCAGGGGCGAGCTGGTGGCCGACGCGGCGGCGATGAGGAAGTACGGCATGATCCTCGGCGCCTACTACCAGGTGGACGGCGGCCCCAGGCTGCGCGTGGCCGCCTCGGCGAGCCTCGGCCTGCACGGCGTCGACGGGATCATCAGCGCCGACCTCGGCAGGTCGCTGGGGTTCGCCCAGGGCGTGGCCGTGCTGCTGCACGGCAAGGAGGGCAAGATCAGCCAGGCGGGCGTGAAGAAGCTGCTCGGCAAGGGCAGCCAGGTCGTCCTGCTCGACGCCGCCGCCCGTACGCCCAAACGACAGCAGCAGCGGCGGCAGCCCGCCGAGCAGCAGGTCACCGTCGGCCGCCCGCGCAGCTACCTGGAGCTGTACAAGGCCGCCGCCACCCGCTGCCCCGGCCTGTCATGGACAGTGCTCGCCGCCATCGGCCAGGTGGAGAGCGGGCACGGACGCAACAACGGGCCGTCCAGCGCGGGCGCGCTCGGGCCGATGCAGTTCATGCCCGCCACCTGGAAGCACTACGGCGTGGACGGCGACGGCGACGGCAAGAAGGACATCTGGAGCCCGTACGACGCCGTGCCCGCCGCCGCCGACTACCTGTGCGCCAACAAGGCGGGGCAGGGCGGCGAGCGGCTGCGCAAGGCGATCTGGTTCTACAACCACTCGTGGGACTACGTGAACAAGGTCCTGGCGATCGCCGACGCCTACGCCAAGGCGTATGCCTGACGCGCCACGCCTGACTCAGGAAGCCTGGGGACGCCTGCGCGGCGGCGGGCAGCAGGTCAGCGGGCAGGGCACCGGCTCCGGTTCCTCCATCAGCTCGCGCACCATCTGGACGAAGCGCGGGTGCGTGCCGGCCGTCGCCGCCCGCTCCATGGGCAGCTCCAGCTCGGCGGCCACCTGCCTGGCCTCGGTGTCGAGGTCGTAGACGACCTCCATGTGGTCGGAGACGAAGCCGATCGGCACCAGCACCACCGAGCGGGCGTCGGTCTTGCGCAGGTAGTCGCAGACGTCCGGCTCCAGCCACGGCACCTGCGGCGGGCCGCTGCGTGACTGCCACACCAGGTCCCACGGCTCGGTGCGGCCCAGTGCCTGGTTGACCAGCTCGGCGCTCCTGCGCAGCTGCGCCTCGTACAGGCCGCCTTCGGGCCGGCGGTCTCGGCCATGGAGACGGGGATGCTGTGGGCGGTGAAGACCAGCCTGGCGTCGTCACGGCCGAGCCGCTCGAGCGCGGCCCTGGTGTGGTCGGCCATCGCCGCCACGAACCCGGGGTGGTCGCCGTAGTGGCGCATCTTGACCAGCTCGGGGCCGCCCTCGATGGAGATCCGCTTGATGTCCTCGTAGTACTGGCGGCAGCTCGAATAGCCGGCGAACGCCGACGTGGCGAACACCGCGGCCTTGCGCACGCCGTCGGCCTTCATCTGCCGCACGGTGTCCTCGCCGAACGGATGCCAGTTGCGGTTGCCCCAGTAGACCGGCACGTCCACGACCTGGCGCAGCGCCTCGACCAGGTCGCGGTTCTGCTGGTTGATCGGGCTGACCCCGCCGAAGCTCTGGTAGTGCTCGGCCACTTCGAGCAGGCGCTCGCGCGGCACGCCGCGGCCGCGCACGACGTTCTCCAGGAACGGCATCACGTCGTCGGGACCCTCGGGGCCGCCGAACGACAGGACCAGCAAGGCGTCGTAAATTCCCACGTGACAACACTATGCGGGTGTGTCGGCGGTCCCTGCCGCGAGGTAGGTTCGGACGGGTGAGCGCATTCAACGACATACGCGACTATGTGGCCATCCCCCGAGTTCTCTCGCTCAAGCTCTCGCCCGACGGGTCGCGGCTGGTCTCCACCGTCCAGTCCCTGAACCCCGACGGCAAGTCGTTCGGCACCGCGCTCTGGGCGATCCCCGTGGACGGAGAGCCGTACCGGCTGACCCGGTCGGCCAAGGGCGAGTCGGCCGCCGTCTTCACCACGGGCGGAGACGTGCTGTTCACCTCCGCCCGCCCCGACCCCACCGAGAAGGACTCCACCGACGAGGTGCCCGCCCTGTGGCTGCTGCCCCGCGCCGGCGGCGAGGCCCGTCAGGTGGCGAGCAGGGCCGGCGGCATCAGCGCCGTGCGCACCGCGGGCGACGTGGTCGTCTTCGTCTCCGACGTGCTCGACGGTGAGGAGTCGGCCGACGCCGGCAAGCGCAAGGCCCGCAAGGACGCCGGGATCAGCGCCATCCTGCACGAGAAGTACCCGGTCCGTTACTGGGACCACGACCTCGGCCCCGGCCGGCCCCGGCTGTTCGCCGGCCGGCTCGGCGCCGACCGTCTCGAAGACGTCCGCGACCTGACCCCCGACGCGGGCGACGCGCTGCGCCAGGGCGACTTCGAGCTGACCCCCGACGGCGCCTCCGTCGTCGCGACCTGGCGGCTCTACCTGCCCAAGGGCGAGTCGCGTACGGAGCTGGTGGTCATCGACGTGGCCACCGGCGAGCGCCGCGTGCTGCTCAGCGACGACGACGCCGACTTCCAGGGCCCGCTCGCCGTCTCGCCCGACGGCACCAAGGTCGCCTGCACCCGCGACCGCAAGACCGGCTACGACGTCTCGGCGCGCTCCGAGCTGTGGATCGCCGACCTCACCACCGGGCAGGGCCGCGCGTACGCCCCCGACCTGTTCCCCATGGACGTCGCCTGGGCCCCCGACTCGTCGGCCGTCTACCTCGTCGCCGACCACCAGGGCCGCCGCCCCGTCTTCCGCGTGCCGCTCGACGGCGAGGTCACCAGGCTCACCGGCGACGACGCCGCGTACCTGCACGTCAACCCGTCGCCCGACGGGCGCTTCGTCTACGCCCTGCACAGCGGCATCGCGCTCGCCCCAGGCCCGGCCAGGATCGACGCCGCCACCGGCGAGGTCGCCGACCTGCCCTCGCCCGCGCCGCGCCCCGAGGTGCCCGGCACGCTCACCGAGGTCACCGCCACCGCCGACGACGGCGCGACCATCCGCGGCTGGCTCGCCCTGCCCGAGTCCGCTTCCGCCGCCGACCCGGCCCCGCTCGTGGTGTTCATCCACGGCGGCCCGCTCGGCTCCTGGAACGACTGGCAGTGGCGCTGGCAGGCGTGGATCCTCACCCAGCAGGGCTACGCCGTCCTCCTGCCCGACCCCTGCATGTCCACCGGCTACGGCCAGGCGATGATCGACAGGGGCTGGGGCAACTGGGGCCCGCGCACCCAGGCCGACCTCGACGCGATCGTGGACGCCGCCATCGCCAGGGACGACATCGACGCCGAGCGCACCGCCGCGATGGGCGGCTCGTACGGCGGCTACATGGCCAACTGGCTCGCCGGTCACACCGACCGCTACAAGGCCATCGTCACCCACGCCTCGCTGTGGAACCTCGACCAGTTCTCCGGCACCACCGACTTCGCCACGTACTGGCGGCGGGAGTTCGGCGATCCCGGCGGCGAGCGCTACCAGCTGCTGTCGCCGCACAACTCGCTCGACCGCATCACCACCCCGATGCTCGTCATCCACGGCGACAAGGACTACCGGGTGCCGATCGGCGAGGCGCTGCGGCTGTGGTGGGACCTTTGCCGCACCGAGGTGGACGCGAAGTTCCTGTACTTCCCCGACGAGAACCACTGGATTCTCAAGCCGGGCAACATCGTCGCCTGGTACGAGACCGTGCTCGCCTTCCTCGGCCACCACGTGCTCGGCCAGGAGTGGAAGCGACCGGAGTCGGTGGCCTGATGACGGACTTCCTGAGGCTCGCCGAGGAGATCGCCCGCGAGGCCGGCGAGATGCTGCTCGCCAAGCGGCCCACGATGTCCCGCGAGATCGAGACCAAGTCAAGCCCCACCGACGTGGTCACCGCCCTGGACAAGGCGTCGGAGGCGCTCATCCGCGAGCGCATCACGGCCGCGCGGCCCGGCGACCGCATCCTCGGCGAGGAGCAGGGGGAGGCGCCCGGCGAGTCCGACGTGCGCTGGATCGTCGACCCGATCGACGGCACCGTCAACTTCCTGTACGGCCTGCCCGACTGGGCGGTGTCGATCGCCGTCGAGGTGGCGGGCGAGGTCGTGGCCGGCGTGGTGAACGTGCCGGCGCGCGGCGAGGTCTACACCGCCGCGCGCGGCGAGGGCGCCTGGCTCGGCGGTGAGCGGCTGCACTGCAACACCGGGGTGCCGCTGCCGCAGGCGCTGATCGGCACCGGCTTCGGCTACGCCAAGGCCCGCCGCGAGGTGCAGGGCGAGGTGGTGGCCAAGGTGCTGCCGCGCGTCCGCGACATCCGGCGCGGCGGCTCGTGCGCCATCGACATCTGCTCGGTGGCCGCGGGCCGGCTGGACGGCTACTACGAGCGCGGCGTCAACAAGTGGGACTTCGCGGCCGCCGCTCTCGTGGCGACCGAGTCGGGCGCCCGGATCGGCGGGCTGCACGGCAGGCCGATCGGCCCGGAGTTCGCGCTGTGCGCCGCTCCCGGCCTGTTCGAGGAGCTGCACGACCTGCTGGCGTCGCTGGACCCGCTGCGCGGCGCCTGAGCCGCGGGAGATGAGCGCCAAACGGCCGGGGCCACACGGCTCCGGCCGTTTCGCGTCGGCTAACGGGGCAGCGGGATGCCGTGATCGTCGGCCAGGCGCCGCAGGTCCTCGATCTCGGCGGTGAGGGTGTCGGCGAGGTAGTCGTCGCCGGCGCTGCGGGCCTCCCGCAGGTTCTTGTAAGCCTGGTCGAGGCGGTGTTCGATCGTGGTGGTGAACTCGCCCATCTCACCTACTCTCCGGGGGTCCGTTCCGTGCAAGGGCGAAGTATTGCCATCGTGGGCTGATGCCCGGGCAATGGGTGTCCCGCTGGCATACCCCAGGTCCTCGCCTTCTGAAACATGAATTTCACCAAGCTTCCGTAAGGCCGCCTCGCAGCGGCCCTGCGGCGCCCCTCGGCGTGGTCCGGAGCGGCCGGAACATGCCTTACCGTGCGCTTATCGAAGCTGTGGCCAGAATGAGTGACCGGAATGGGAGAGAGGTGTACCGAGCGTGCGCGTGCTGGTGGTTGAGGACGAGAAGGTGCTGGCCGACGCGATCGCGACGGGGTTGCGGCGCGAGGCCATGGCGGTCGACGTCGCCTACGACGGCGGCGGGGCGTTGGAGCGTACCTCCTACATCGACTACGACGTGATCGTGCTGGATCGCGACCTGCCGGTCGTGCACGGTGACGAGGTGTGCCGCAGGCTGGTGGAGCAGCGCACGGCCTCGCGCATTCTCATGCTGACCGCTTCGGGCGACGTGGACGACAAGGTGGAGGGCCTCGGCCTGGGCGCCGACGACTACCTGGCCAAGCCGTTCGTGTTCATCGAGCTGGTGGCCAGGGTGCGCGCGCTCGGCCGCCGCTCCGCCCCCGCGCTGCCGCCCGTGCTTGAGCGCGCCGGCATCCGGCTCGACCCCGGCAAGCGGCTGGTGGAGCGCGACGGCAGGGAGGTCGTGCTCACCAAGAAGGAGTTCGCGGTGCTCGAAGAGCTGATGCGGGCCGAGGGCGCCGTGGTCAGCCAGGAGGACCTGCTGGACAAGGCATGGGACGAGAACATCGATCCCTTCACGAACGTGGTCCGGGTGACCATGATGACGCTGCGTAAAAAGCTGGGCGAGCCGCAGGTGATCGAGACCGTACCCGGGGTTGGGTACAAGTTGTGACGGACAGGCCAGAGCGTGAAGCGGGTCCGACGCACCCCATGATCAGCCCGCATTCCGAGCGAAAGGCGACGCGCGTACAGGAGACGCCGCCGCCACCGACGGGTCCGCCGGTGTGGGACGGCCCCCCTCCGCCCGCGCAGGCGCTCCACCAACGCTCCACCATGGAACGTGTGAAGGAGCTTCCCGGCAAGGTCAGCATCCGGTGGCGCCTGACCCTCACCTATGGCGCCCTGGTGTTCGCCGCCGCCGTGGCGCTGCTGCTGTCGATGTACGCCATCATCGGCAACGCCATCAGTGAAGCCTGGCCGACCATCGACCTCGGGCTGGACCCCTTCTCCGACGCGCGGCTGCAGCAGCGCTGGCAGCAGTTCCAGCAGATGGCCATCGACAAGGCCCGCGACGCGCTGCTGTACAGCTCCGTCATGGCGCTGGCGGGCGTGGGCATCCTCGCGCTCATCATCGGCTACTTCGTGGCCGACCGCACGCTGAAGCCCGTCGCGCAGATGACCGCGACGGCGCGGAAGCTGTCGGAGAGCACGCTGGCCCACCAGCGCATCGCGCTCGAAGGCCCCAACGACGAGCTGAAGGAGCTGGCCGACACCTTCGACGCCATGCTGACCCGGCTCAACGTCGCCTTCGACACCCAGCGAAGATTCGTGGCCAACGCCTCACACGAATTGCGCACGCCGCTCACCATCAACAGGACGGTCCTGGAGATCGCGCTTTCCGATCCGCAGGCGTCCGAGGATCTCAAAGCGCTCGGCCGTACCCTCCTTGAGGTCAACGCGCGTAACGAGAAGCTCATCGAGGGGCTGCTGCTGCTCGCCAGGAGCGAACGCGAACTCGCGGTGCGCAAACCGCTGGACGTCAAGGAGGTCGCTCAGTCGGCGGTCGAACAGGTCACGCCGTTCGCCGAGGAACACGGTGTGAGCGTGGTCACCGATCTGGTCAGCGCGCCTACCGTGGGCGATCCCGTGCTCCTGGAGCGGTCGGTGAGCAACCTGCTCGAGAACGCGGTGAAGTACAACATTCCCGAAAGCGGAAAAGTCTGGATCCGTACGGGAATGGTGGACGGGGCCTTGGTTGTTCAGGTGGCCAACACGGGGCAGCACGTCCCCGCGTACGAGGTGAACAGCCTGTTCGAGCCGTTCAGGAGGCTCCATGCGGATCGGGTGGATTCGGCCAAGGGCGCCGGTCTCGGGTTGTCCATCGTGCGCGCGGTCGTGCAGGCCCACGGCGGGAATGTCTCCGCCGTGCCGCGCGATGGCGGAGGGCTTGTGGTGACCATTCGGCTACCGGCGCGCTGACGCGGAGGCGTTCCTGGCGCGTTCGTCCGCGTGTTGTCGCAAGGGGGCGTCTCGTTCTCGCCGCACATGTGGTTGGATGTGCCGTCGAACACGGTGGTGCATGACGCCAAGGCTGTGGGTTTCGCCATATTTGGCTAACCATTGCCGACGGCAGCAGGCCCTGACGTGTTGGGAGGTTCGTCGTCCGTTTCCTCGGGGTACCGATGGGAAATCTCCCCGACGGAACGGGCACAAGATGGGCTTCCCGGACGTTAGAAGACGCGCGATGAGCGCGAAGACATATAGATGAGGGGGATGGAGTAAGCACAATGGCTACCGACTACGACAGCCCGCGCAAGACAGACGACGACCTGGGTGAAGACAGCCTCCAGGAGCTTCAGGCGCGGCGCACCGACAAGTCGTCCGGCAGCATCGACATCGATGAGACCGACCTGGCGGAGTCGCTCGAACTGCCCGGTGCCGACCTGTCGAACGAAGAGCTCTCCCTGCGGGTGATCCCCCGCCAGGCGGACGAGTTCACCTGCTCACGCTGCTTCCTGGTGCATCACCGCAGCCAGCTGGCCTCCGAGAAGAACGGCCAGCAGGTCTGCCGGGAGTGCGCCGCCTGACCACTGGAGCGACCGAGCTCCGGGTAAGGGGACAGAGGACCACGACAGCCCACGAACCCGAGCGATCGCGACATCAGTTACGGAGGCAACGCGTGGCCGAACCGGAGAAAGACCGCCAACCGGACGATGAGGTCGCCGGCCCCGACCGCGAGGTCGGCGAGCTCGTCGGCAGGCTCACCGCTCCGGGTGAGCTCGAGCCGGCCGAGCGGCGCAGGCTGCTCGGCCGACTTGCGCAGAGGCTGTCCGAAGGAGCGAAGCGGGCACGGGCGACCGGCGCCGGCCGCGGCCGCTGGCTTGCGGACGTCTTCCTCAACATCGCGCCGCGCATCCCGATCAGGGACCTGCACACCCTTTCCGAGCACCATCACGGCCTGACCGGCGAAGAGCTCGCCGACGACCTGGTGCGCACCGCCCAGAAGGCCACGATGACGGTAGGCGCCATCGGCGGAGCACTGGCCGCGGCCGAGTTCGCCGCGCCGCCCCTCCTGCTCTCCGCCCCCGCGCAGCTCGTCGCCGAGACCATCGTCGTCGCGGCCATCGAGGTCAAGCTGCTGGCCGAGTTGCACGAGGTCTACGGCGTCCACGTCCAGGGCTCGGGCGCCCAGCGCGCCATCGCCTTCACCGCCGCCTGGGCCAGGCAACGCGGCATCGACCCCCTCGCCCCCGCGTCCGTCTCCCTGGCGCTCGGTGCGGCCACCAAGACGGCCCTGCGCAATCGCCTCATGCGCACGCTCGGCCGCCATCTCAGCACGTTCGGGCCGTTCCTGACCGGCGCCATCGCCGGCGGGGCGCTCAACCGCATGGCCACGAAGAAGCTCGGCGAGGCCATCCGCGCCGATCTGCGCATCAAGGCCCCGCTGCCCGAGGCCCCCGCGCCGAAGCCGGTGCGCGGCGGGGCGCGCGGCGAGCTGGAGGGCTAGCCGGGCCCTCCCGGCCGTCAGGCCGGGTGCGGCCGCAGACCGTCGAAGGTCATGCTGAGCAGCGCGTCGGCCAGATCGTCCGCCGATGCGCCACGCCCCGGCCGGTACCACTCGGTGATCGAGTTGACGGTGCCGAACAGCAGCCGCGTCACCAGGCCGGGATCGACGTCGGCCCTGATGGCGCCCTCCGCCACCGCCTCGCCGACCAGCCCGCTGACGAACCGGTCGAACTCCCTGCGCCGCTCCAGCGCCGCCTGCTCGGTGCCGCTGTTGCCGCGCACCCGCAGCAGCAGCGTCACGTACGGCAGCCGCTCCACGAGGATGCGCACGCTCTGCCTGACGACCCACTCAAGCCGGTCGACGGCCGAGCCCGACGCGGCGCGCTCGTCGGCCACCATCGCGAACAACCCGTCAAGCGCCCGGTCCAATGCCCTGGCGAGCAGCTCCTCCTTGCCCGGCACGTGGTAGTAGATGGCCGACTTGGTCACGCCGAGCGCCTTAGCGAGGTCCTCCATGCTGGTGCCGTCGTAGCCGCGCTCGTTGAAGACACCGACCGCGATCGACAGCACCGACTCGGGATCGAGGCCCCGCCCGCGCCTGCGCGCGGGCGGGCGAGCGGCCCCAGAGGCGGCACTGGAGGAAGCCTGAGAGGCGGTCTCAGGCACGGCGCTGGTCGATGACGCGTTTGAGCTTGCCCACCGAACGCTCCAGCGTCTCGGGGTCCACCACCTCGACCTCGACGCTCACGCCCACGGTCTCCTTGACGGCGGTGCGCAGCGCCTGCGCCGCCGCCTCGCGCCCCTCCACGAACCCGGGCCGCGCCTCGACCCTGACCGTCATCACGTCGAGCCGTCCGGGACGGGTGAGCCTGAGCTGGAAGTGCGGCGACAGGCCCTCGATCCCGAGCACGATCTCCTCGATCTGGGTGGGGAAGACGTTCACGCCGCGCAGGATGATCATGTCGTCGGTGCGGCCGGTCACCTTCTCCATGCGGCGGAACGCGGGCCGCGCGGTGCCGGGCAGCAACCGGGTCAGGTCGCGGGTGCGGTAGCGGATGACCGGCATGGCCTCCTTGGTGAGGGTGGTGAAGACCAGCTCGCCCTTCTCGCCCGGCTCCACCGGCTCGCCGGTGAACGGGTCGATGATCTCGGGGTAGAAGTGGTCCTCCCAGACGTGCAGCCCGTCCTTGGTCTCGACGCACTCGTTGGCCACGCCGGGGCCGATCACCTCCGACAGGCCGTAGACGTCCACCGCGTCCAGGTCGAAGGCGTCCTCGATCTCGGCGCGCATCTTCTCCGTCCACGGCTCCGCGCCGAAGATGCCGACCCGCAGCGACGTGGCGCGCGGGTCGAGGCCCTGGTTCGCGAACTCGTCGAGCAGGGCCAGCATGTACGACGGCGTCACCATGATGACGTCGGGCTTGAAGTCCTCGATGAGCCGCACCTGCCGGGGCGTCATGCCGCCGGAGACCGGCACCACCGTGCAGCCCAGCCGCTCGGCGCCGTAGTGGGCGCCGAGCCCGCCGGTGAACAGGCCGTAGCCGTAGGCCACGTGCACGATGTCGCCGGGCCTGCCGCCGGACGCGCGGATCGAACGGGCCATCACCTCGGCCCACACGTCCAGGTCGTGCTTGGTGTAGCCGACCACGGTGGCCCGTCCCGTGGTACCGCTGGAGGCGTGGATCCTCGCCACCTGCTCGCGGGGCACCGCGAACATGCCGAACGGGTAGCTCTGCCGCAGGTCCTCCTTCGTGGTGAAGGGGAACTTGGCCAGGTCGGAGAGCTCCTTGCAGTCGTTCGGGTGCACGCCCGCCTTGTCGAACTTCTCCCGGTAGAGGGGGACGTTGCGATAGGCGTGGTCGAGGGTGTGCCGCAGGCGCTCGAGCTGGAGCGCCATCAGCTCGTCGCGGGATACGCGCTCGATGGGGTCGAGCTCGTGGGGTGCGGGGGTCGTCCCAGTCTCATTTCGACCGTCTCACTTCAGCTCCCGGCTCCGGCCGCGGAACTCCGCGACCACCTGACCGTCGGGCCTGCGCACGGTGACGTCGTAGATGCCGCTGCGGCCGTAGCGCGTGCGCTCCTCCGCCTCGGCGATCAGCACGTCGCCCGCGTGAGCCGGGGAGACGAAGGTGATCTCCGCCCCCGCCGCAACCGTGACCGGCCCATGACTGTTGCACGCGCACGCGAACGCGGTGTCGGCCAGCAGGAAGACGTAGCCGCCGTGGCAGATGCCGTGCCCGTTGACCATCTGCCCGGTCACCGTCATCCGGCACACCGCCCGGCCCTCGCCCAGCTCCTCCGGCACGATGCCCAGGGCGGCTGATGCGGTGTCGGCCTCCATCATGCGGCGCGCACTATCCACAACGGTCTCCCTTGTCAACTGACCGAATGTTCGGTAAACCAATCACCAGCGGAACACGCCTGTCAAGAGCCACCACGCGCACCGGGGACAGCCGGGGCGTGAGCGGGAAGAGACTCCTAGGAGCGTGCACGCCGCCCCGGACCGACCGGCCGGGAGCGGCAGTGCCTTGAGCGGGAGGAGACAGCGATGGCCAAGCCGTTCGCCTCGTCGGCGGACCTCGGCGAGAAGCGGCAGTCCCTGGAGGTCCTGGCGGACGGCGTGTACGCGCTCACCGCCGAAGGCGACCCCAACGTCGGAGCCATCGAGGGCGAGGACTTCCTCGTCTGCTTCGAGGCCATGGCCACGCCGGTGGCCGCCCGCCGCTGGCTGACCCGGCTGCGCGAGCACACCGACAAGCCGATCAGGTACCTCGTGCTCTCCCACTACCACGCGGTCAGGGTGCTGGGCGCGTCCGCGTTCGGGGCCGATGTGATCGTCACGCACGAGAAGACCCACGAGCTGATCGCCGAGCGCGGCGAGCAGGACTGGGCCAGCGAGTACGCGAGGATGCCCCGCCTGTTCGAAGAGCCCGGCTCGATCCCCGGCCTGACCTGGCCGACGGCGACCTTCAGCGACCGCTTCACCATCGACCTGGGCGGCGGGCGCGGCGACCTGGTCCTGCAGTACTGCGGGCGCGGCCACACCGAGGGCGACCTGGTGGCCTGGCTGCCCGAGCAGCGCGTGCTGTTCGCCGGCGACCTGGTCGAGTCGCAGGCCGCCCTCTACACCGGCGACGCCTTCCACCGCGACTGGGCCTCCACGACGCTCGACCGGGTGGCCTCGTTCGGGGCCGAGACGCTGGTCGGCGGGAGGGGAGCGGTGGCGCGCGGCAAGGACGCCGTCGCGGCGGCCATCGGGCAGACCCGCGACTTCCTGACCGTCATGATGCGCGAGGTGAGCGCGGCCGGATCGGTGAAGGAGGCGTTCGAGCGCACGCACAAGGCGCTCGCACCCCGCTACGGCTCCTGGCCGATCTTCGAGCACTGCCTGCCGTTCAACGTCTCGCGGCTGTGGGACGAGCTGCACGGCGTCGAACGGCCCCGCATCTGGACCGCCGAGCGCGACCGGCAGGTCTGGGACGAACTCCAGTCATGACCGCCGAGCCGCAGGTCATCGTGATCGGCGCGGGGCCGGTCGGGCAGACCGCCGCGCTGCTGCTGGCCCGCTGGGGCGTTCAGGTGCTGGTGCTCGATCAGCGGCCGGAACGGGGGAGCGGCGGCTCGAAGTCGATCTGCCAGCAGCGCGACGTGCTCGACATCTGGGCCGCCGCGGGCGCCGGGCAGGTCGCCGAGGAGGGGCTGGCCTGGACCACCGCCCGCACCTACTACCGCGGCCGCGAGCTGTTCTCCTGGACGTTCGAGCGCGAGGGGCCGCTGCCGCCGTGCGTGAACATCTCCCAGACCCGCACCGAGCAGATCCTCGACGCCGCCATCGCCGCCCAGCCGCTCATCGAGGTGCGCTGGCAGCACGAGGTGACCGGGCTGACCCAGGACGCGACCGGCGTCACCGTCCACTGCGGGCAGCGGCGGCTGCGCGCGCCGTACGTGCTGGCCTGCGCGGGCGCGCGGGGCCAGGCGGTACGCGCGGCGCTCGGCGTGGAGTTCACCGGTGAGACGTTCGACGACCAGTTCCTGATCTGCGACATCAAGGCCGACCTGCCGGGCTGGGAGAACGAGCGCCGCTTCTACTTCGACCCGGTGTGGAACCCGGGGCGGCAGGTGCTCATCCACCCGTGTCCCGGGGGCACGTACCGGATCGACTGGCAGATCGCGCCCGACTTCGTCCCCACCGACGCCGACATCGCGCGAAAGATCCGGCAGATCATCGGCGACCGCCCCTACGAGCTGCTGTGGCACAGCACCTACCGCTTCCACTCGCGCCTGGCCTCCCGGATGCGGGTCGGCAGGGTGCTGCTGGCCGGCGACTGCGCGCACCTGGTGGCACCGTTCGGGGCGCGCGGGCTCAACTCCGGGGTGCCGGACGCCGAGAACGCCGCATGGAAGCTCGCCTTCGTGCTCAACGGCTGGGCGGGGGATGAGCTGCTGGAGTCGTACCACGTGGAGCGGCACGCCGCCGCGCGGGAGAACCTCGAGGTCACCGGCGCCACCATGCGCTTCCTGGTGCCGCGGACCGTGGAGGAGCGCATGCGGCGGCGGGCCGCGCTGGAGGGCGGGCGCGCGGAGGAGATCGACTCCGGCCGTTTCGCCGAGCCCTTCTGGTACGTCGACTCACCGCTGACCACGCCCGAGCCCTCACGCCCGTTCGCGGGCAGGCCGCCCAAAGGCAGGTCGTGCCCGCCGTCACCCGGCGTGATCCTGCCGGATATGGCGCTGCCGGGCGGCAGACTACGCGAGATCACCCGAGACGGATTTCTCGTGCTATTGGGTGATATGTGCAATTCGAGTTTGTTTGCGCAGGTCTTGGGCAAGGTCATTACGGCGCCGCTCGCCGTTCGCGGGCTCGCGGAGATCGATGGGACTGGCTCGCTCGCTGAGAGGCTCGGTGCCGGGCCGGATGAAGCATGGATCATCAGGCCCGACTCCCACATCGCCGCGATCCTCCCCCAGGCGGGCCCGGAGCAGGTAGCGGCCGCTGTTAGCCGCGCGCTCGGCGGCTTTCCTGACATATGACCCCATAGGAGGACTGCGTGACTGGCCGTAGCTCGTTCTTGATCGTCGCGAACCGATTGCCGGTGGACCGCACGATCGAACCCGACGGAACGGCCTCGTGGCGCAGGAGTCCTGGCGGGCTCGTCACCGCGATCGCCCCGGTGATGCAGCGCCGCCACGGAGCCTGGGCCGGCTGGCACGGTGCACCAGACGAGAAGCTCGAACCCTTCCAGCAGGACGGGATGAACCTCATCCCCATCCCGCTGTCCGCCCGCGAGGTGGAGCTGTACTACGAGGGCTTCTCGAACGCCACTCTGTGGCCGCTCTACCACGACGTCGTGGCGACGCCTGTCTTCGACAGGCAGATGTGGGAGGCGTACCAGTCCGTCAACCAGCGCTTCGCCGAGGCCGCCGCGGAGGCGGCCGAGGAGGGCGCCGTCGTCTGGGTGCAGGACTACCAGCTCCAGCTCGTGCCCGCCATGCTGCGCCGTTTGCGGCCCGACCTGCGCATCGGGTTCTTCCTGCACATCCCCTTCCCGCCCACCGAGCTGTTCTGGCGGCTGCCCTGGCGCAAGGACATCGTCGAAGGCCTGCTCGGCGCCGACCTGGTGGGCTTCCAGCTGCCCGGCGGCGCGTCGAACTTCCGCCGGCTGTGCCGCCGGCTGCTCGGGCTGCCGTACAAGGGGAACGAGATCTTCCTTGACGACCGCATTGTCACCACGCAGGCGTTCCCGATCTCGGTGGACTTCGCGCACCTCGACGCGCTCGTACGCGAGCCGCACATCGTGGCCAGGGCCAAGGAGATCAGGATCGAGCTGGGCGAGCCCGAGCACGTGCTGCTCGGCGTGGACCGCCTCGACTACACCAAGGGCATCGGGCAGCGCCTCGAAGGCTTCGGCGAGCTGCTGAAGGACGGGCGGCTGCGGCCGGGCGAGGCGGTGTTCGTACAGATCGCCACGCCCAGCAGGGAGCGCGTGGACGAGTACCGCAAGCTCCGCGACGACATCGAGCTGCAGGTCGGGCGGATCAACGGCGAGCACGCCCAGCTCGGCTACCAGCCCATCTGGTACTTCCACCAGTCCTACAACCAGGAGGAGCTGGCCGCGCTCTACCTCGCCGCCGACGTCATGGTCGTCACGCCCCTGCGCGACGGCATGAACCTCGTCGCCAAGGAGTACATCTCCTGCCACCACGACCTGCAGGGCGCGCTGGTGCTGAGCGAGTTCACCGGGGCGGCCGACGAGCTGCGGCAGTCGTACCTCGTCAACCCGTACGACGTGGAGGACATCAAGCGGCAGTTGCTGAACGCCATGCGGGCCACGCCGCACGAGCTGGCCCGGCGGATGCGGACGATGCGCCGCCGGGTCGCCACCTACGACGTGGACCGCTGGGCGAACGAATTCCTCACTGCCCTGGAGTCACCTGCTTCAGCGACTTCCACGCGTCGTAGCGCTTCTTGGCGGTCCGGTTGACCACGATCTGCGCCACCGACATGCCCACCCCCATGACGACGGCGTAGCCGATCGCCTCGCCGAGGCTGACCTCGGGTGATTCGGTGTCGACGGGCGGCTCCTTGCCGGTCGCCTTCGTCCAGGCGAAACCCAGGATCTTGCGGGCCGCCCACGCCGTCACCAGACCCACCAGGCCGCCGATGACGCGCCAGGCGATATCTGGCTTCTCCTCCGCCATGTCGCTCTCCCTTCCCCTTTGTAACGAACACTAGTCTCTACCGCTTGCCGGGCCCGCGAAGCCGTACCATAAGGAGGCATGACTCAACAGCGACTACGCCGTCCCTCCATGCCCCAAAAGCCGACTCTCGACGGCTTGGAGCAGGTATGGGTAGCTCGCTGGGACGAAGAGGGCACCTACCGCTTCGACCGGTCCGCCTCGCGTGAGCAGATCTATGCCATCGACACGCCGCCCCCGACCGTGTCGGGCTCGCTGCACATCGGTCACATCTTCTCCTACACCCACACCGACATCATGGCGCGCTACCAGCGCATGCTCGGCAAGTCGGTGTTCTACCCGCTCGGCTGGGACGACAACGGCCTGCCGACCGAGCGCCGGGTGCAGAACGTCTACGGCGTGCGCTGCGACCCGTCGCTGCCCTATGACCCCGACTTCGTGCCGCCGGAGAAGCCCGGCAAGCGGGAGATCTCCATCTCCCGGCGCAACTTCGTGGAGCTGTGCCACAAGCTGACCGCCATCGACGAGCAGGCGTTCGAGGAGGTGTGGAAGCGCATCGGCCTGTCGGTCGACTGGTCGCTGCTCTACACCACGATCAGCGACGAGGCGCGGGCGGTCTCGCAGCGGGCGTTCCTGCGCAACCTGCTGCGCGGCGAGGCGTACCTCGCCGAGGCCCCGACGCTGTGGGATGTCACGTTCCGCACCGCGGTCGCCCAGGCCGAGCTGGAGGACCGCGAGTGGCCGGGCGCGTTCCACAAGATCTCCTTCTACGGCGAGAAGGGCTCGGTCTACATCGAGACCACCAGGCCGGAGCTGATCCCCGCCTGCGTGGCGCTGGTGGCCCATCCCGATGACGAGCGTTACAAGGACCTGTTCGGCACCTCCGTGCTGACCCCGATCTTCGGTGTCGAGGTGCCGGTGCTCGCCCACCGCCTGGCCGAGCCCGACAAGGGCACCGGCATCGCGATGATCTGCACGTTCGGCGACGTCACCGACGTCACCTGGTGGCGCGAGCTGCACCTGCCCACCCGGCCGGTCATCGGCTGGGACGGCCGGCTGCTGCCCGAGCCGCCCGAGGGCGTCGATCCCGGGCCGTACAAGGAGCTGGCCGGCAAGACCGTCCACAGCGCCCGCGAGCGCATCGTGGAGATGCTGCGCGAGTCGGGCGACCTGGAGGGCGAGCCCAGGCCGGTCAAGCGCACGGTGAAGTTCTACGAGCGCGGCGACAAGCCCCTTGAGATCGTCACCACCCGCCAGTGGTACATCCGCAACGGCGGCCGCGACGAGGAGCTGCGCCGCCGGCTGCTGGAGCGCGGACGCGAGCTCAACTGGCACCCGCCGCACATGCGGGTCCGCTACGACAACTGGGTCGAGGGGCTCACCAGCGACTGGCTGATCTCCCGCCAGCGCTTCTTCGGCGTGCCCTTCCCGGTGTGGTATCCGATCGACGAGAACGGCCAGCCCGTCCACGACGCGCCGATCCTGCCCACCGAGGACATGCTGCCCGTCGACCCGTCGTCCGACGTGCCGCCCGGCTACACCGAGGAGCAGCGCGGCGTGCCCGGCGGGTTCATGGCCGACCCCGACGTCATGGACACCTGGGCCACCTCGTCGCTCACCCCGCAGATCGCCGGGCGATGGGGCACCGACGACGACCTGTTCAAGCGGGTGTTCCCCGCCGACCTGCGGCCCCAGGCCCACGAGATCATCCGCACCTGGCTGTTCTCGACCGTGGTGAGGTCCCACTACGAGTTCGGCGAGGTGCCCTGGAGCGACGTGGCCATCTCGGGGTGGATCCTCGACCCCGACCGCAAGAAGATGTCCAAGTCCAAGGGCAACGTCGTCACGCCGCTCGACCTGCTCGACAAGCACGGCTCCGACGCGGTGCGCTACTGGGCGGCCAACGGCCGCTACGGTGTCGACACGGCCTTCGACCCGGGGCAGCTCAAGATCGGGCGGCGGCTCGCCATCAAGATCCTCAACGCCTCGAAGTTCGTGCTCGGCCTGGCCGAGAGCGACGGCGAGGTCACCGAGCCGCTCGACCTGTCGATGCTGGCGGCGCTGGCCGACACCGTGCGCGAGGCCACCGAGGCGTTCGAGTCCTACGACCACACCAGGGCCATCGAGGTCGTCGAGCGCTTCTTCTGGGCGTTCTGCGACGACTACCTGGAGCTGGTCAAGGCGCGGGCGTACGAGTCGGGTCCCGCCTCCGCCTCGGCGCACGCGGCGCTGCGGCGGGCGCTCGACGTGCTGCTGCGGCTGTTCGCGCCGTTCCTGCCGTTCGTCACAGAAGAGGTCTGGTCGTGGTGGCGCGAGGGCTCGGTCCACCGCGCCTCCTGGCCGGTCGCCGAGCGCGGCACCGGCGATCCCGCCGTGCTGGCCGTCGCCTCCGACGTGCTGGCGCAGGTGCGCAAGGCCAAGTCCGAGGCCAAGCTGTCGATGCGCGCCGAGGTGTCGCGGCTGTCGGTGTGGACGCCCGACGTCGAGCTGCTCAAGCAGGCCCAGGACGACGTGTGCGCGGCGGGCAACGTCGAGGAGTTCGTGCTCGATCACGGCGAGCAGCTCAAGGTCGAGGTGGACCTGTCGGCGCCCGAGCCCGTCGCACAGCCCGAGTCCGCCTGACGGCCCGAGTCCGACTCGAAGGCCGTCTCAGGCGCCGGCCCCGGGCCCGGCTTCTCGCCGGCCGGGGCCGGCGTCTCTGGCGGCGTCCCTTGTGGCGTCCCTGGTGGCGTCCCTGGTGACGTCCCTTGTGACGTCTCTGTGGACGGCGACGAAGAGCGAGTAGGCCGCACCGTCCGCCGGTGGCGGGCGGTCGCGGAAGTCGTCGATCACCTCGCGCAGCCGCCGCCACAGCTCCGCGTGGTCCTCCTCGGTGAGCCGCACGCCGAGCCTGGCGAACTCGCCCTCCGCGACGTCGATCAGCCGCACCTCCTCCAGGAACGCGCCGAGCATGGCCGCGTTCGCGCCGGTCACGCCGCTCTCGCAGACGTCCATCTCCCACGTCTTGCCGGTGGTGCGGTAGGGGATCTCCGTCGAGCCGCGCGGGCCGGGGCGGCGGGGCTCGGCCGCCAGGAAGCCCGTCTCCACGAGCTTGCGCACATGGTGCAGCGTCGTGGCGGGGTTCGCGCCCAGCCGGCCCGCGATCTCCTTGTTGGTCAGCGCCTCGTCCAGGCAGAGCCGCAGAATGCGCAGGCGCGTCGCGGAGGCCAGTGCGCGGGCCTCCGTCTCGGTGGCGGGGCGGCGTTGGGTGGCCATGGCAGGTCACTCTATTACCGGGTGACTCTCCGCCTATCCCTCCACACCTGGATGAAGTCGGCATTCCGCTAGCGGTAGTCGCACACCCCCGTCGGGAAGATCTGCTTCAGCCGGGCCCGCTGCTCGGCGGTGGGCTTCCAGGAGCCGTACAGGCCCTTCGCGATCGCCCGCTCGACCGGCTGCAGGCGGCACTTGAAGACGCCGCCCTCGATCGGGCCGCCCGCCACCGTACGCGAGGTGCCGTACAGGGGGAAGCGCTTGGTGCACGCCCCAGGGGCGCGGCGGTCGAGCACGCCGTCCCAGACGTGCGGACCCGCGGCGATCTCGGTGCCGTCGGTGGCGAAGCAGCGGTCCACGGCCTTGGGCGGCTTGTTGCCGATCACGCCGCGTGACGGATGCCTGCGGATGTTCGCCATCCACTCGTCGATCACCTTGAGCGCCTCCGGCGTCTGGTCGAACTCGGGCCCGTCCGGACGCGCGTCGGTGAACCAGATGACCTGGTTGCCCGCCTGGCCGTCGTGGTTCAGCATGCGCTTCCTGGCGGCGAACGACTGGTGCGCGTTGTGCATGTCCAGCTCCTCCTCCAGGTAGTGGCGCCAGTCGATCACCGGGATGTCGATGTCGCCGCCGAACACCAGGCCGCTGCGCAGCACGTTCCTGATCGCCGCCGGGTCGCCGGTGCGGCGCGGCGCCGGGTCGCCCTGGTGGGCGTTGCGCGCGCTCCACGGGTCGAAGTCGGCGGGACAGACCGAGGGCACGAACGGGCAGCCCTCCTGCACCATGTCCTTCGCCTCCTTCCACGAGCCCACGCGCGCGTTGAGGTCCAGGAACTCCTCCGGCGTCAGCACGCCGTCCCTGAGCGCCTTGAGGCCGTACTGGACGCCCACGTTGTCCCACGTCGAGCGGGCGTAGCCGTGCTCGTCCACGCCGTAGACGGTGCGCAGGTCGTCCCAGTGCGTCCACTGCACGGTGTCCTTGACGCCCGGCGGGTCCATGCGCTCCCACTCGGGGTCGTTGTTCGACGTCCACAGCGGGTTCATGGTCAGCGGGGTCAGGCCGCGCCAGCCGTTCACGCACTCGTCGGAGCCGGGCTTTCCGGTGTACGGGTTCGCGACCGTGCCGCTCGCGTTCATGCCGATGAGCGCCGTGCGGTCGTCCCACTTCGCCCAGCGCGGATGGGCGTCCATGTAGCGTTCGAGCAGCTCGCAGTCGCCCACGTGGATGGTCTGGGTGACCATGTCCGGATACGAGTACTGCGGGATCGCGGCGTCGATGATCCGGGTGCCGTGGTTCTGGGCATAGATGTACTGCTGGATCGCGCCGCCCGACGCGCCCACGCCCACCGTGTAGAGCGGCGGGCCGTACCGCTCGATGAAGCGCTCCTTGACCATCAGGGCCGTCTCGCCGCCCAGGATCAGGTTGTAGTGCGTGTTCGTACGGGTGCCGGACGAGTACATGATCGCGTAGCCCTGGCCGAGCTGGTACGCGTCCAGCGCGCCGCCGCCGATCGTGCCCTGGTCGTGGCCGATCGCCACGCCGCCGTCGAACCGGTAGACCGCCCGGCCGGTCCAGCCGTCCTCCAGCATCGCGATCGAGTACAGGAAGCGGTTGATGACGCCGCGCTCGCGCTTGACGACGAAGTCGACCGTGCGGCCGTCAGGCAGCGTCGTCGTCGCCATGTCGGCGGGCCGCTCGGCGGGCATCGGCTTGAACGTGCCGTCCGTCGAGCGATAGAGGCGGTCGGTCACCGTCGGCGCGAAGCAGTCCTTGCTCCAGCCGCCCTCGACCCGCATGCCCTGGCCGTCCTGGTTGTCGGCGACGGGCGGGCCGAGGCCGCTGCGCTCCGTCTTGCATAAGAACGGGTACTGGTGCGGGCCCGAGAAGATCGGGCCCTCGATGGGGTGGTTGCGTAAGCGGATGCTCGTGCGGTGGTGGCCCGCGACGGCCGTGATCGTGTTCTCCCCGATCCGCAGGCCGGTCACCAGGCCCGTACGGCTCTTGCCGGTACGGGTGAACGCCGCCGTGACGTCCTCGCCGTTGCGCAGCACCCTGATCTTCGCGTCTCCGTGCACCCTGATGAGGGCGTCGCCGCCGCTGACCTGGTCGGGGCGGCTGGACAGCACCTCCAGCGCCGGCCGGGCGGCTTCGGACGCCTGCCCTGCGGCGGAGGCGGTGGCAGAGGCGGAGGCCGGGGTGGCGACGAGGCAGGACGCGAGCATGGCGAGGATCACCGGAGCCTTCATCATGGTCACGACGGTGACACGGCCCCGCCCGCTTGCACAGACCCGATCTTGCCGCCGTGCGGAGCCGCGCCGGCCGCGTGCGCGTACGCGCGGGGGCTGCGCTGAGCGTGTGCGTGCGTGTATGCGAGGGCCGCGTTGATCGCGTGCGCGCGTACGTGCTGGGAGGCGCTGATCGTGTGGCGCGTGTCGCACGGGCGTGCATGGGGCCGTGGCCGCGGCTCGTGGGCGATTTCGCTCACAGCGGTCGGGGCGATATCCGCGCGCGTCACGGGCCCGGACATGCCAGTCTGGAACACGTGCTGCCCGACCGCCCAACCAAGCTCGTGCCGCCCGTGCTGGCCAGGATGGCCGCATGGTCCGGTTGCCTGATCCTCGTCGGCGTGGTCGTCTACTTCATCGTCCAGGCCATCGCACGCCTGGCGTTCGTGGCGCTGCCCGTGGCGATCGCGCTCCTGCTGACCGCGCTGCTGTTCCCGCTCACCAAGAGCCTGCGCAACGCCGGCATGCGGCCCATCTACGCCACCTGGATCACCATGCTGGTCGCGCTGGCCGTGCTCGTCGGCACGGGATGGCTGGTCGGGGCGCGGGCGAGCGAGGAGTTCCCCGGCCTGGTCAGCCAGGTCCAGGAGACCGCGAGGACCGTGCAGGAGTGGCTGATCACCGGGCCGCTCCACCTCGAAGAGGCGCAGATCACCGACTACGTCGACGAGATCGCCGCCATGGTCAACGAGCAGCGCACCGCCATCACCGGCACTGTGCTGTCGGCCGGCGCGGTCGCCATCGAGGTGCTCGCGTCCATCGTGCTGCTGCTGTTCGTGACGTTCTTCTTGCTCAAGGACGGCGATCGCATCTGGGTCTGGTTCCTGAAGGCGTTCGGCTCGGTGGCGCCCAGGGTCGACCGCGCCGGGAGGGCCGCCTGGACCACGCTCTCGCACTACGTCCAGGGCACCGTGGCGGTGGCCGCCGTGCACGGGCTCATCATGGGCGTCGTGCTCGCCGGCATGGGCGTGCCGCTGTGGGCGCCACTGGCGGTGATCATCTTCTTCGCCAGCTTCATCCCCATCGTCGGCATCTTCTTCGCCGGCACCGTCGCCACCCTGGTCACCCTGGGCGCCAAGGGGCTCGTCTACGCGCTGATCTTCCTCGGCATCCTCATCGTGGAGCAGCAGCTCGAAAACCACGTTCTCCAGCCGCTGATCGTGGGCCGGGCGCTGCACTTCCACCCGCTGGCGATCATCCTCGTGCTGTCCGTGGGCGGCGTCCTGGCCGGCATCGCGGGCGCCGCCGTGGCGGTCCCGGTCGCGGCCGTCATCTACCGCGCCCTGCCTGAGCTCCGCCACAAGCCGCCGGAGCTGCCCCCGGGCCACGACGACTCCACGGCCCCACCGGGCTCACGCCCACCCGGCGACACCCCCGACCGCCACGGTGACGGTGGGGGTCCTTCCGGCGGTGACGGCGACGACTGGGGCCGTCCTGATGACGGTGACGACTGGGGCCGTCCTGATGACGGTGACGACGCTGGTCGTGACCGCCGTGGTGACGGCGGCGGCACTCGTGGCCGTCGCGGCGGTGGTGGCGGTGGTGGTGGCCGTCGCGGGGGTGGTGGCGGTGCTCACGGCGGCCGTAGTGACGGTGGCGAGCGGCGGGACGCCGTCCTCGCACGAGACGACAGCTCCTCGCCCGACGGCGACGCCCGCAGCGACGCAGGACAGGACGGCCGTGCTGCGCAGGCGGGGGATGCTATGCAGACGAGCGGCGCTGGGCACGCGAGCGGTGCTGTGTAGGCGAGCGGTGCCGTGCAGGCAGGCGGTGCTGTGCGCGCGGTCGGTGCTAAGGCCGGTGCGGTGGCGAGGCGCGGATGGCCGTGCGTCTCGCGATGGGCGCGATGCGGGAAGCGACACCCGCGATGCCGGGAGCGATGTCACCGGCCCTGGTGCCCCCGGCCCTGGTGCGGAGGTCGCCTCTTCCCGTGCATAGTCCTCGGGGATCTTCCCGTGCGTAGCCTCGGGCGGCCGTTCGGTGCGAAGCGGCGTGACCCGGGAGCGGCGACTCAGGCGTCTCGGGCGCGAGCGGCTTTCCACGTGAGCCGTCCGCCGGGTGGAGGGCGGTTTGCACGGTGGCCGTCGGCGGTCGGCGCGCGCTCGCCGGGTCGTGCAAGCCGTCCGTCAGGTGGAGGGCGGTTTGCCGCGTGCGGGGTTTCCTGGGAGCGGGGAGGGCGCGGGTGGGCTGGTCGCGTGGTTCGGGTGGTGGCGGTACGGAGTAACCTCATCACCCGTGACGCGTTCCTCCCTCACCACTCCGCCGCCCGGCGCAGAACGCCCGGAGGCGCCGCCGGGGGCGCCCGCGCCGGGCACCGTCCTGGGCTCCCACTACGGCCGGTGTTTCGGATGCGGCAGCGAGCACCCGACGGGGCTGCACCTGAAGGCCAGGACGCCCGACGGTGCGACCGTCGAGGCCGAGTTCACGGTGGGGGAGGCGCATCAGGGCGCGCCGAAGCTGGCGCACGGCGGTGTGCTGGCGACCGCGATGGACGAGGTCATCGGTATGTCCGTCTACCTGTTCCGCAAGCCTTATGTGACGGGACGGCTGGAGACCGACTACCTCCTCCCCGTTCCCGTGGGCACGACACTCCACCTGCGTGCCTGGTGCAACGGCATCGTGGGCAGGAAGGCGTACCTTGAGGCTGAGGGGCGCATCGGCGCTCCAGACGGACCGGTCGCCGTCCGCGCGGCAGCGCTGTTCATCGAGGTGAACATGGAGCACTTCGCCGAGCACGGCGATCTGGCCGCCATCGAGGTCGAACATCCGGACTACGAGGTGAATCCTTGAGCAGCAGAGTAGAGGTCCTCATCCAGCGGCTCGACAGCGAGCTGCCGATGCCGTCGTACGCGCACGCGGGCGACGCCGGCGCCGACCTCTACGCGGCCGAGGACGTGGAGCTGGAGCCCGGCGAGCGCGCCGTGGTCGGCACGGGCGTGGCGATCGCGCTGCCCGACGGCTACGCGGCGTTCGTCCATCCGCGGTCCGGCCTGGCGGCCAAGCACGGGGTCACGCTCGTCAACGCGCCCGGCACGGTCGACGCCGGCTACCGGGGCGAGATCAAGGTGACGTTGATCAACACCGACGCCAAGGAGCCGTTCCGGCTGCGCCGGGGCGACCGCGTGGCGCAGCTCGTCGTGCAGCGCGTGGAGCGGGCCGCCTTCTACGAGGTGGAGCGCCTGCCGGGTTCCGTACGCGGCGCGAACGGGTTCGGGTCCACAGGGCGTTGACCGGTGCGGGGCCCGAGACGGGGCCCGGAGATGGTCGTCAGACGTACAACGGGCCGGCCCGATGAACAGGGAGAGTGAGGAACGTGTTCCGACGTCGTCGTCGACGTGAGCAGCCGGAGCCGGTGGTCGAGCAGGAGCCCGCGCCGCCGATGCGTGAGTCCGGCCCGTGGGACGCCGACGAGCCACATCCGGACAACGACCGCATCGACCTGGGCGGTCTGCGACTGCCGCACAACCCTGACTTCGACGTGCGGCTGGCCTCCGTCGGAGACCAGCACGTCGGCGTGGTCGTCCTGTACGACGAGAGCTCGCTGCAGCTGCAGGCGCTGGCCGCGCCGCGCAGCATGGACCTGTGGGACGAGATCAGAACGAAGATCGCCGGCCAGGCTGGTCACCTGCAGGAGCAGGAGGGCCCGTTCGGCACGGAGCTGAGCGGCGAGATGCGGGTCGACGGCGGCAGCAGGCCGGCCCGCTACATCGGCATCGACGGGCCCCGCTGGTTCCTGCTCGCGGTCATCTCGGGCAAGGCGGCGGTCGATGACGCGACGGCCGAGGCGTTCCACGAGTTCATCAAGGACGTCGTGGTCGTCAGGGGTGACGAGCCGATGGCGCGGGAGGAGCCGATCCCGCTGCGCCGCCCCAACGACCCGAGCCGCCAGGAGACGGCCGAGCGGTCGAGGTTCAACCCGTACAAGCGAGGGCCTGAAATCAGCGAGATTCGCTAGCGGCCGACATCACATAGGCTGAGGCATCATGGGTACGGCAGAGCCCCCCAAACGCGGGGGATTGCGCGGGTTCTTCAGCCGGCTGGCCTCCCCCAGTCAGAGATCGAGGCCCGCGAGCTGCGGGAGGACGCCGACGAGGTCGGCGCCACTCCGATCGTCTCGTGTGGCGGCCGCCGCCGCTTCTGCGTGGCGGGTACGCTACGTACGGTGACACTGCGTCCGAGAGGCGGTGCTCCTGCTCTCGAGGCCGAGCTCTATGACGGGTCCGACGTCATCGACCTGGTCTGGCTCGGCCGCCGCAAGATCGCGGGCATCGAGCCGGGCCGCACGGTCAAGGCCGAGGGCCTGGTCAGCATGCAGGACGGGCGCAAGGTGATGTTCAATCCGCGTTACGAGCTGCGGCCAGGGAGTTGATCAGGTGAGTGCCGAGGCGGAAGAGGTCGCCCACGACACCGTGGAAGCGGCGGTTCGAGCACAGCTGGCGAAGGCGCTCGGCGGTGTCCGGGGCATCATCGAGGCGGCGGTGCCGACGATCGCGTTCACTTTGTCGTGGATCTTCAGCGAGGATCTGAAGCTGTCGCTGATCATCAGTATCTCGCTGTCGGTGTTGTTGCTGCTCGTACGGCTGCTGCAGAGGTCCACGCCGCAGTTCGTGATCAACAGTCTGATCGGCATCGCGATCGGTGCGTTCTTCGCCAGCCGTACGGGCGACGCGAAAGACTACTTCCTGCCCGGCATCCTCTACAACGCCGGCTACGCCGTGGTGATGCTGATCTCCATCGTGACCCGGTGGCCGATCGTCGGATTCCTCATCGGCTCGGTCACGGGCGACCCGACGGGCTGGCACAAAGACCCGGGCATCGTGAAGCTGTGCACGCGGCTGACCTGGCTGCTGATGCTGCCGTGCGCGATCCGGGTGGCCGTGCAGGGGCCGGTCTACCTGTTCGGCGGCGGTGACCAGGCGGTCGCCGCGCTCGGCTTCGCCAAGATCATCATGGGGTGGCCGTTGCAGGTGGCGGCGCTGGCGGCCATGGTCTGGGTGCTCGGCCGCGGCCGCACCCCGGTCAAGCCTCCGGTCGCCCCCGCCTGACCCCTCCGGCCTCGGCCGGTACGGGACAGTACAAGACGGCACAAGACGTACGAACCTGGCCTGAGCTTCGGCCCGTACCCCGCCCGAGTGGAGGACCGGCGGGGTGCGGGCCGCACCCATGTGAGCAGAGTGTGCCCGGTAGGGCGGGGGCTGCGCCCGGGAGAGGCTGGAGCGCGGGGCTGCGCCCGGGAGGGGCCGGAGTGCGGGGCTGCGCCCGGGAGGGGCCGGAGTGCGGGGCTGCGCCCGGGAGGGGCCGGAGTGCGGGGCTGCGCCCGGTGAGCCGGGACGCGTCTGCCGCGGCTGTGGGACGCGTCTGCCGCGCCCCACGGCAGACGCGTGCGGGTCAGCGGTCGTCGTGTTCGGGGTCGAAGGCGGTGGGCTCGGCGGGCAGCGTGTAGCGGGCGGCGATCAGGTCGGCCATCCGCCGCCGCGTCTCGCCTGGGTCTGCGGCCTCGTCCCCCTCCAGCGCCGCCGCCTCCTCGGCCAGCTCGGCGTCGCCGAGACTCTCGCGTATCCACGTCGAGTAGTCGCCGCGCCGCAGGTGGTGCAGCCAGGTGTCGTCGTCCACGCCCTCGCTCAGCTCCACGAACGTGTGCAGGTTCCTGGCCCGCAGCCGCAGCCGCTGCTCCGGCCCGGTGAAGTAGAAGCTCTTGTCCTTGGACATGGTGCCGGCGGCGTACTTGCGGCGGTGCCGGGTGCGTTCGACGCGGGCGGGCGCCAGGGTGAGCCGCCGGGCGGAGCCGGTGCCGTCGAGCCACAGCGCGATGTCGCCGGACGCGCCGGTCACCGGGGGCGCGTCGAGCCCGCGCGCGGTGGCGAACGCGGCGAGCGAGTTCTCCGGGTTCTTGCCGACCGCGACGGTGCTGTTGACCATGCGCAGCGCGGCCGGGCTGAGCGCGTCGGGATGCACGGTGATCATCAGTACCGAGCCGAGGTCGCCGGGGCTCTGCAGCGGCACGTGGCGGACCTCGGCGGGCATGAGGTGGTGCGCCTCGTCGAGGATGAGCCAGTGCGGGTGCCCGAGCCTGGCGCGCAGGCCGGCGACGCGGGGCAGCAGCTCGGCGAAGTACGCGGGCCGGTCGCGCAGCTGCAGGCCGATGAGGTTGATGACGACGCTGTGGGCGGGGTGCTCCAGCGTGTGCAGGACCTCGTCGATGGCGGGCACCCGGTCGGGGTCGCCGAGTACGGTCACGCCCGGATATTCGGCGTAGTCGCCTTCGGGGTCCACGATGACGCACTGGTAGCCGTCGCCGACGAGCCGTTCGAGCAGCGCGGTGGTGACGGTGGACTTGCCGCTGCCGGAGGGCCCGGCGACCAGCAGGCCCAGCCCGTACGTCGGCAGCCGCACCTCGGCGCCGTCGTCGTGGCCGAGCAGCACGTGGTGACGGGCGAGTTCGAGGCCGTCGAGGTCGCCCGCCAGCAGCTTGCCGGCCAGCTCGGCCACCCCCTGCCCGGCCGCACCGTCGAGGGCCAGGTCGCAGGACTCCCTGAGCGCGGGCGTGGCGTTGGCCACGGCGGCCCCGCACTCGGCGACGCTCAGGAACGCGTGGTCGTTCTCGCCGTCGCCGACCGCGACCGTGCCGTGCCGTGACAGGCCGAGCCGGTCGAGTGCGGCGGCCAGGCCGCTGGCCTTGTTGACACCGGGCGGCAGCACCATGACCGCGCCCTTGTTGTAGATGACCTGCAGCTCCAGGCCCAGCTCGCGGATGGCTTCGAGGACCGTCACGTCGTGCGGTTCGCGGGTGGCCACCACGACCTGGCCGACGCCGAGCGGGGTGACGCCCGCAGCGCGCAGGCGCTCGGCGAGCTCGGGCGGCGGGGGCGTGGCCAGGGCGTCGCAGGTGCGCTGGTGCGGGTCGTACAGCAGCCCGCCGTTCTCGGCCACGATCAGGTCGAACAGGGCGGGGTGCGGGAAGACCGACAGCAGGTCGTCCAGCTCGCGGCCGGTGACCAGCAGCAGCTTGATCCCGGCCTTGGACAGGCGTTCGAGCGCCGCTATGGCCTCCTCGTCCGCCTGGCCGCCCCTGGCGAGGGTCTCGTCGTAGTCGGTGGCCAGCACGTTGTAGCGCATGGCCCTGCCCTACCCGCTCAAAGGTAAAGATCTCCGGGTGGAACGCTGAACCAGTCGATCCACTCTCGGGGGTACAAGCCTGGCGAACATTCGCCTCTTACTTATCGGGGGACCGCCATGTACAGATGCGCTATCGCCGCCGTCACCATGACCGCCGCGGCGCTGCTCCTCTCCACCACGCCCGCGATCGCCGCCACCTTCCAGGGGGCGGCTCACCCGTGCGGAACGGGTGTGACGGACGTGCTCAGGCTCAAGCCGTTCACGATCTGGACCACCGACGGCGGGTGCGCGACGGTGTGGTTCAAGCGCAAGCACGACCACCACCACAAGCACGTCGGCCTGTTCTGACGCGCGGGCCCGAGCGCGGGCCCGAGCGAGGGCCCGCGTGCGGCTAGTGCTGCGACAGGAGGTGGGCCAGCTCCTGCTCCACCTCCTGGCTGGCAACGAACAGCAACTCGTCTCCGGCCTCCAGCGGGTCGTCGGCGGTCGGCACCAGCACGCGGCCCTCGCGCAGGATCGCCACCAGCGCCGAGTCGGCGGGCCACGGCACCGAGCCGGCCCGCTGCCCCACCACCGGCGCGTCGTCGGCCAGCGTGAGCTCGACCAGGTTGGCCTGTCCTTGGCGGAACGTCATCAGCCGCACCAGGTCGCCGACGCTCACCGCCTCCTCCACCAGGGCGCTGAGCAGGCGCGGCGTCGAGACCGCGACGTCGACGCCCCACGACTCGTTGAACAGCCACTCGTTGTTGGGGTGGTTGATGCGGGCGACCACGCGCGGCACGCCGTACTCGGTCTTGGCGAGCAGCGACACCACGAGGTTGACCTTGTCGTCGCCGGACGCGGCCACCACGACGTGGCAGTTGTTGAGCCCGGCCTCGTCGAGCGAGGCGATCTCGCAGGCGTCGGCGAGCAGCCACTCGGCCCGCGGCACGCTGTCGATCTTGATGGCGTGGGGGTCGCTGTCGATGAGCAGCACCTCGTGGCCGTTCTCCAGCAGCTCGGCCGCGATGGAGCGGCCCACGGCGCCGGCTCCGGCGATGGCGACGCGCATCACTCATCCCCTTCCGGTGCGGCGGCGAGCACCTTGTTGATGCGATCCATGTCAGACTCGGCGGCGATCACGTGCAGCACGTCGCCCTCCTGCACCACGGTGTCGGGGGAGATGGTCACGGCCTCGCCCATGCGGTTGATGAAGGCGGCGCGGGTGCGGGCGCGCTCCTCCAGGTCGGTGACGCGGGTGCCGATCCACGCGGGGTTGACGACGACCTCGGCCAGGACGACGGTGCCGGTCGGGTCGCGCCACAGCGGCTCGGCCCCTTCGGGCAGGATGCGGCGCATGATCTGGTCGGCCGTCCAGCGGACGGTGGCCACCGTCGGGATGCCGAGCCGCTGGTAGACCTCGGCGCGACGGGGGTCGTAGATGCGGGCCACGACGTTGTCGACGCCGAAGGTCTCGCGGGCGACCCGCGCGGAGATGATGTTGGAGTTGTCGCCGCTGGAGACCGCGACGTAGGCGGCGGCCGACTCGATGCCGGCCTCGATGAGCACGCCACGATCGAACCCGATGCCGGTCACCCGCCGCCCGCGGAACCCGGCACGCAGCCGGCGGAATGCCTGCGGGTCGCGATCGATGATGGCCACGGAATGCCCGCTGTCTTCGAGGATGTGCGCGAGGGTCGATCCGACCCGGCCACACCCCATGATCACAATATGCATTTCCCCCCGCATCTACGCGGTCGGCCGGTTGCTCGACACCAGTATGGCCCTCGGGGGGAGCACCTCGGGCCGGGCATCGGCCTGCGACTAGCATCTCGTTACGTGGCGAAGGTAACGGATCTTGTCAAACGCTTGCTCGTGGGGCGCGCCCTGCGAAGCGGGCAGCTCCACGAGCAACTTCTCCCCAAACGGATCGCGCTACCCGTCTTCGCGAGCGACGCGCTCTCGTCGGTCGCCTACGCGCCACAAGAGATCCTCGTCATCCTCTCCCTGGCGGGGGTCTCGTTCTATTCCTACAGCCCGTGGGTCGCCGCCGCGGTCGTGGTCGTGATGATCACGGTGGTGGCGTCGTACCGGCAGAACGTCCACGCCTACCCCAGCGGCGGCGGCGACTACGAGGTGGCCACCACCAACCTCGGCAGGAACGCCGGGCTCACCGTGGCCAGCGCCCTCATGGTCGACTACGTGCTGACCGTCGCGGTATCCGTCGCCAACGGCGTCGACTACGTCGGCGCGACCCTCCCGTTCGTCGCCCAGCACAAGCCGGCCGTCGCCATCGCCATCGTCATCCTGCTCACCGTGGTCAACCTGCGCGGCGTCCGCGAGTCCGGTGCCGCCTTCGCCATCCCCACGTACGCGTTCATGGCCGCGATCCTGCTCCTGCTCGTCTGGGGCGGGTTCCGCACGCTGCTGCTGCACGAGCAGCTCCAGGCCCCGAGCGCGCACTTCACGGTCGAGCCCGAGCAGACCAACCTGACCGCCTTCGCCGCCGCGTTCCTGGTGCTGCGCGCGTTCTCGACCGGGTGCGCGGCGCTGACCGGCGTCGAGGCGATCAGCAACGGCGTGCCCGCGTTCCGCAAGCCCAAGAGCAAGAACGCGGCCTCCACGCTGCTGATGATGGGCCTGATCGCGATCACCATGTTCAGCGGCATCGTCGCGCTCGGCCTGGCCTCGGGGGTCAAGTTCGCCGAGCCGTCCGTCGTGGCCGAGGACCTGCTCAAACCGGACGGCACGCCGGTCGGCCCCGGCTACCACCAGCAGCCGATCATCTCTCAGGTGGCCGACGCGGTGTTCGGCGGCGGGTCGCTGCCCTTCGTGGTGATCTCGGCGGTGACGGCGCTGATCCTGTTCCTCGCCGCCAACACCGCGTTCAACGGCTTCCCCGTGCTCGGCTCGATCCTGGCCCAGGACCGCTTCCTGCCGCGCCAGCTCCACACCCGCGGCGACCGGCTGGCCTTCTCCAACGGCATCATCATCCTGGCGCTCGCCGCCTGCCTGCTGCTGTGGGGCTTCAAGGCCGACGTCAGCCGGCTGCTGAACCTGTACATCGTCGGCGTGTTCGTCTCGTTCACGCTCAGCCAGACCGGCATGGTCGTCCACTGGACCCGCCACCTGAAGACCGAGACCGACCCGGGCGTCCGCCACCAGATGCACCGCTCGCGGATGATCAACTTCGTCGGCGCGGTCATGACCGGCCTCGTGCTGATCGTCGTGCTGCTGACGAAGTTCCTGGTCGGGGCCTGGATCGTGGTGATCGCGATGCCGGTGCTCTTCCTCATGATGAAGGGCATCAGGCGTCACTACGACAACGTCGCGGCCGAGCTGGAGCTCACCGAGGACTACGACGCGTCCATGCTGCCCGCGCGCAACCACGCGATCGTGCTCGTCTCCAAGATCCACAAGCCGACCATGCGCGCCCTCGCCTACGCCCGCGCCACCCGGCCGTCCACGCTGGAGGCGGTCACGGTCGGCGTTGAGGGCGAGGAGGCGCGCAAGCTGCAGGAGGAGTGGGAGCGGCGCGGCATCCCAGTGCCGCTGAAGATGCTCGACTCGCCGTACCGGGAGATCACCCAGCCCGTCCTCGACTACGTCAAGACGCTGCGCAGGCGCTCGCCGCGCGACGTGGTGACGGTCTTCATCCCCGAGTACGTCGTCGGCCGCTGGTGGGAGCACCTGCTGCACAACCAGAGCGCGCTGCGGCTGAAGGCGCGCCTGCTGTTCAAGCCCGGCGTCATGGTGACCAGCGTGCCCTGGCAGCTCCACTCCTCCAACCGGCTCATCGGCAGGCCCGAGCCGTACGCGCCGGGCGCGGTGCGGCGGCCGGGGCACCGGACGCCAGGGCACCGGGAGAAGAGCCCTAGCTGAGCAGGGCGCGCAGCCGCCGGGTGTCGCCGGCGTCCCAGCCGGGCGGCGGGGCGACGGCGGCCCAGCCGTCCACGATGTTCGCGCCGTAGCGGTGGCCGTGGCCCGCGGGCACGTCGAGCGCGGTCGTCATGTCCACCAGCACCTGCCAGAACGTCACCAGCGGGAACCAGTTCATCTCCGGGTTGACCCCGGGCCCGCGCCTGCCCTCCAGCCAGGCGGGACGGTCGTAGATGAGCTCCGGCGACCACCACACGACCGGGTCGGTGGCGTTCTGCAGGTAGACCACGCGCGGGTGGCGCCACGGGGCCGGCGGCGTGGACAGGTCGCCCGGCCGCTGGGCGAACCTCGCCGTCTCGCCGTCGTCGTAGACCGGCCGCCACACGGGACTGCCCGGCTCGCGGTCGCTGGTCAGGCGGTGCCAGATGCGGTTGGCGTTGGGCGGGCCCACGAACATCGCGCCGTCCACCTTCGCCGTCAGGTCGTCCAGGTCGCGGAAGCTCTCCTCCAACTGGTACGAGCCCAGGCTCTCACCCGACAGCAGCAGCTTGGGCCGCTTGCCGGCGGGCAGCCGCGCCCACCGCGCGCGCACCGCGTCGAACAGCGCCCGCCCCGCGGTCGCCGCCCTGTCCCTGTCGAGCAGGAACGACGCCCAGCTCGGCAGGTACGAGTACTGCATCGCGACCATGGCCGAGCTGCCGTTGTACATGTACTCCAGCGCGTCGGCGATGCGCGGATCGACCCACCCGGTGCCGGTGGTGCCCAGCACGGCCAGCACCCGGCGGCCGAACGCGCCCGTGCGCTCCAGCTCGCGCACCGCAAGGTCCGCCTGCGCGGTCAGCGACGAGGCGCTCTCCAGTCCGACGTACACCCTGATCGGCTGGACGGCGGGCCTGCCCGAGAAGGCCGACAGCTTCGACGGGGTGGCGGCCGAGGCGGTGAAGCGGCGTCCCTCGCGGCCCAGCGACTCCCACGAGACGAGCGAACCGGGGCCGCCGGAGACGTACGCGGAGGTGGGCCTGCGCACGCCCGGGTGGGTGCCCTCGTTCGCCACGGACGAGATGTCGTTGATCCGCGCCACGAACGCGTTGAACAGCACGTCGTTGGCGAACACGGTGACCGCGAGCCCGATCGCGATCACCCCCGCGACGTGGCCCAGGTAAGGCGGGACGAAGCGGTCGAGCCAGGCGTTCAGCTTCCGCCCGGCCAGGCGGACGAGCCGGGCCAGCAGCAGGGCCAGGAAGAAGAGCACGACCGTGAGCGCCAGGATCACCGGCGGGAACCAGGTGATGCGGGTGTCCATGCCCATGAGGGCCCGCAGGTCGCGCTGCCAGTCGTAGCTGTACCAGAGCGTCACCGCCGACAGCGCGGCGCAGCCCGCCAGCATGACCCGCCAGATGATCCGCCGCGCCCGCTCCGGCGGCCGGTAGCGGATCACCGCCCGGCCGAGCGCGCCCAGCGCGGCGCCCACGGCATAGCCGAGTATGGCGGTGACCGCGCCCATCACACCTTGGTACAGCCATGGCCTGGGCAGCAACGACGGCGTCAGCGAGGCGCAGGCGAACAGCGTGGCCAGCAGGGTGCCGCCGAAGCCGGGCCTCCGCCGTACCACTCTGTCCATGACCCCTTACAGTAAGCGCTCGCACCCGGCTGGGACGCTGCGGGCCTGGGCATAGGCTGTCTGCTGTGGAACAGGCAACTCTCGAGCTGACGGTAGGTCCGGTCGCCCACGGCGGCTGGTGTGTGGCGCGCCACGAAGGGCGCGTCGTGTTCGTACGGCACGCGCTGCCGGGCGAGCGGGTGATAGCCGCCGTCACCGAGGAGACCTCCCGCTTCCTGCGGGCCGACGCGATCGAGATCCTCGAAGCCTCACCCGACCGCGTGGTGCCGCCCTGCCCCTACGCCGGACCCGGGCGGTGCGGCGGCTGCGACTGGCAGCACGCCACCCTCGATGCGCAGCGCAGGCTCAAGGCCCAGGTCGTGGCCGAGCAGCTGCGCCGGCTCGCGGGCATCGAGCGCGAGGTCGTCGTCGAGGAGGTCCCAGGTGCCAAGGACGGGCTCGGCTGGCGCACGCGCGTGCAGTTCGCCGCCACCCCATCCGGCGAGCTGGGCTTCCGCAAGCACCGCTCACACGACATCCAGGTGATCGACGCCTGCCTGATCGCCCACCCCGAGGTGGAGGCGGTGGGCGCTCAGGACCACCGGTGGCCCGGCGCCGCCGTGGTCGAGGTCATCGCCTCATCCGGGGGCGAGCGCGCCGTCGTGGTCGCGCCCAGGCCGCGCCGCAGCGTGCCCGTGCCCGAGCTCGACGCGCCCGCCTCGATCCTGCTCGACCAGGGCAGGGGCCGCACGGTCGCGCGACGCGGCTCGGGGGTGCTGCACGAGCAGGTGGGCGACCGCGAGTTCCGGGTGGCGGGCAGCGGCTTCTGGCAGGTGCACCCGGGGGCGGCCGAGACGCTGCTCGACGCGGTGCTCGCCTACGCCGCGCCGGAGCCGGGGGAGTGGGCGCTCGACCTCTACTGCGGGGTCGGGCTGTTCGCCGCCGGGCTGGCCGAGGCCGTGGGCCCCGAGGGCGCGGTGTTCGGGCTGGAGTCGGAGGCGGCCGCCGTCCGCGACGCCCGCGCCAACCTGCGCGACCTGCCGCAGGCGCGCGTGGAGCGCGGGCGGGTCGAGGAGGCGCTCGACCGTTTCCAGATCGAGCGGGCCGACGTCGTCGTGGTGGACCCGCCGCGCGCCGGGCTCGGCCGCGAGGTGGTCGAGCGGGTCAGTGCGCTGGAGCCCTCGCGCATCGTGTACGTCTCCTGCGATCCCGCCACGCTCGCCCGCGACCTGGCCTGGTTCCGCGACCACGGCTACCCCCTGTCCGACCTGCGGGCCTTCGACGCGTTCCCGATGACCCACCACGTGGAATGCGTGGCGCTGCTCGTGCGGCAAGGCTGATCTTCACCGCGCCAATGTGACGCAGATCTCAATGCACGATTTTCGGCCCTCGCGCCTTCGGGTGCGGGGGTCGATTCGTCCGTGCCCATAGGGGTTTCGGTACGACCGGACGGGGTTGCACAGGCGCATCACCCATCACGGTGGTTTACCGGTTTTGCTGCCCAATGTCTCCGTTCGGATGACAAATCGGTATCGGTCCCGACAGAATGCGGTGCCATCCAGCGTCTACCGCAACTGGAGGAAACCCCCTATGCGTAGACCCCTTGGGGTACTCGCCGCAGCCGTCAGCCTGGCAGCGATCGCCACGCCACTCAGCGCGGCGCAGGCTTCCGCGGCCACGGAGGCGGCTCGGTGCCGTGTGAGCGTGGCCAAGCCGCGTGTCAGCGACGCACTGAAGATCCAGTCCTGGGCAGTCCGCCGGGGCTGCTTCGACGACGCGCTCCTGCGCATCCGCATCAAGCGGGCCGTTCCCGGCACCGACCCGGTCGTCAAGAGCGGGGCCACCAGGGACGGCCGCATCACGCTCGCGCTGCCCTGCAAGGCGGGTACGTACTACGCGGTCGCCACCGACTACCGCGGGCACACCGCGAAGTCCAAGGCCGTCAAGCTCACCTGCACCCCCGGTAGCGGCATCCCGACGCCCGCCCCCACCAAGCCCGGCACCCCGCCGACGAGCAAGCCCAGCACGCCGCCGCCCGCCAACGGCAGCGGCACCGTCGGCACCGCTGAGGAGAACGAGGTCGTCCGGCTGGTCAACGCCGAGCGGGCCAAGGGCGGCTGCAAGCCGCTCAAGCACGACGCACAGCTCCACGCCGCCGCGTACGGCCACTCCGCCGACATGGCCGCGAAGAACTACTTCGACCACACCTCCAAGGACGGCCGCTCGTTCATGGACCGCATCAGGGCGGCCGGCTTCACCGGCGGCAACGCCTGGGCGGAGAACATCGCCATGGGCCAGCGCACGCCCGCCGAGGTGATGAAGTCCTGGATGAACAGCTCCGGGCACCGCGCCAACATCATGAACTGCCGGTACACGCTCATCGGCGTCGGCGCGGCCAAGAACTCCAAGGGCCAGATCTACTGGACGCAGGACTTCGCCGCCCGCTGATCCCCCGGACCACGGCCTCGCCAGGAGGGCCGGCGGCGCTCGTGGCGGGGAAGGGGGCCGCGCCTGTACCCTTCCCCGCCACGACGCGAAGCCCCCGTCCGTTGAGACGCGAAGCTCTCGCCCGGCGCGAGGCGGAGCCCTCGCCCGCCACTAGGCGAAACTCTCGCCCGTCGCGACGCGAAACTCTCGCCCGTCGCGACGCGAAGCCCCGCCCGATGTGACGGGCAGCCCGTCCTTCGGAGGCTGTGGTTCAGCCCATCTCTTCGAGCTTGCGCCCCTTGGTCTCTTTGACCCACTTGCTGACGAAGAGGAACGACAAGGCCGCGAACAGCGCGTACATGGCGTACGTGAGCGGCAGGTTCCAGTCGGCCAGCGCCGGGAACGACACCGTGATCGCCCAGTTGGCGAGCCACTGGGCCGCGGCGGCGACGCCCAGGGCGGCGGCGCGGATGCGGTTGGGGAACATCTCGCCGAGCAGCACCCAGACCACGACACCCCACGACAGCGCGAAGAACAGCACGAAGAAGTTGGCCGCGATGAGCGCGATCGCGCCCTGCGGATCCGGCAGCGAGACCGCCTCGCCCTCGCCCTGCGCGAAGCTGAACGCCCACGCGGCCGTGGCCAGCGAGATCGCCATACCGGCCGAGCCGATCAGCAGCAGCGGCTTGCGCCCGATCCTGTCCACCAGCGAGATCGCGATGAACGTGCCGATGATGTTGATGATCGAGCTGGAGAAGCTGATCAGCAGCGAGTCGCTCTGGTTGATGCCGACCGACTGCCACAGCACGGACGAGTAGTAGAAGATCACGTTGATGCCGACGAACTGCTGGAAGGTGGAGAGCACGATGCCGATCCAGACGATCGGCAGCAGGCCCAGCGCCTTGCCGCGCAGGTCTCTCAGCCCCGGAATGCGTTCCGTGCGCAGCACGTGCTGGATCTCCGCGATGCGCTCGTCGAGGTCGGTGTCCTCGCTCTCGATCTCGGCCAGCACCTGGCGGGCCCGGCTCGTACGTCCCGACATGACGAGATAACGCGGCGACTCGGGAATGGTCGAGGCGAACAGCAGGAACAGCAGCGCCGGCACCAGGCAGGCGCCCAGCATCCACTGCCACGCCTCCAGCAGCCAGATGCGGTTGTTCACATCGCCGCCCGCCACCCGCGCGAACACGTAGTTGACGAGCTGCGAGACCGCGATGCCGAGCACGATGGCGAGCTGCTGGAACGAGCCCAGCCTGCCCCGGTAGGCGGGCGGGGCCACCTCCGCGATGTACGCGGGTCCCAGCACCGACGCCATGCCGATCGCGAAGCCCGCCACCACCCGCCAGAACGCCAGGTCGTACACCGCGAACGGCAGCATCTGCCCGATCGAGCTGACCGCGAACAGCGCCGCCGCGACCTGCATGGAGCGCGTACGCCCCCACCTGTCGGCCAGCCCGCCGCCCGCCCACGCGCCCACGGCCGACCCCAGCAGCGCGATGGCCACCACGAAGCCGATCTCGACCGGACCCACCTGGAAGTGGCGCTGGATGCCGACCACAGCGCCGTTGATGACAGAACTGTCGTAACCGAAGAGGAACCCACCGATGGCCGCGGCCGCGGTGATGAAGACCACGTGACCCAAATGCTCATGATGGGTGTATCGAGTAGCCATGCAGGTCCTTCCCCCTGAATGGTCCCGAACTACCCTCTGATCACCCACGTATTCGAAGCGCGACCGTCACGGGCCTACGACGTCGAGCGCGCAGGGCCGCAGGAGCGCACATGCGCAGGGGCGCGCGTGCGTGGAGGGCGGTCGCGTGGAAGCGGGAGCGGGCGTGCCCTGAGAGCGGAAGGACGCAGGGCAGGCGTGGCGGGCAGGGCGTAGGTGGCGGGGAAACGGGCAGCGTTTCAGGAGCGGCGCCGGGCGCGGGGCAAGCGAATCGCTCACATCCATCCCGCGCCCGGCGTCCGCCACGAACCTCGGACCGCCGAGATCCAGCCCGGTCGGTACGCGCGGGCTCCCGCACCCGCTGGGGGACGTGCGCGGGAGGAACGCCACACCATGACGAGCGCCGGCGGCGCGCTCACGGACGCCCGGAGACCGCCGTCTACAGCGGCGCCGATCGCCGGACACGTGAGGAGCCGAAGACCGCCGGCCAGCGAAAACGGCCGTCAGCCGTTACGAGACGTGCGGGAGCACCTCGGCGGCGATCAGCTCCAGGTGCTCCATGTCCTGCAGGTCGAGAATCTGCAGGTAGAGCCGCTCGGCACCCAGCTCGGCGAACTTGCCGATCTTCTCCAGCACCTCGGCGGGGGTGCCGCCGAGGCCGTTCTCGCGCAGCGCGTCGGGGTTCTGCCCGATCGCCGCGCACCGGCGCTCGTACTCGGCCTCGTCGGCGCCGACGACGGTGGTCTGCGCCGCGGACAACCGCACGTTGCGCCCGGTCGCCTCGCACGCCTTCCGTACGCGGTCGAACGCCTCACCGGTCTCGGCCGGCAGGCGGAACGGCACGTTGTACTCGTCGGCGTACGCGGCCACCAGCCGCGGCGTGCGCTTGGCCCCGGTGCCGCCGATGATCACCGGCGGGCGCGGCCGCTGGGCCGGCTTGGGCAGCGCGGGAGAGTCGGCGAGGCGGTAGTAGCTCCCCTCGAAGGAGTACGTCTTCTCCGCCGTCCACAGACCGGTGATGATCTCCAGCTGCTCCTCGAAGCGGCCGAACCGCTCGTTGACGGGCGGGAACGGGATGCCGTACGCCGAGTGCTCCTGGTCGTACCAGCCGGTGCCGAAGCCCAGCTCGACCCGGCCGCCGCTCATCTGGTCGACCTGCGCCACGCTGATGGCAAGCGGGCCCGGCAGCCGGAACGTGGCCGGCGAGACCAGCGTGCCCAGCCGGATCGTGGAGGTCTCGCGGGCCAGGCCGGCAAGGGTGATCCAGGCGTCGGTCGAGCCGGGACCCGGGTCGCCGGGACCGATGCGCTGGTAGTGGTCGGACCGGAAGAACGCGTCGAAGCCCAGCCGCTCGCTGGTCTGGGCCACGGAGAGCAGGTCGTCATAGGTGGCGCCCTGCTGGGGCTCGGTGAAGATCCGCAGCTTCATGACCACATTATCCGCACACAACGGACGTGAACCGGAAAAGGGCCGCGCCACGCCGTACGTGCTTGCTAACGTTCAGCGGCAGCGACGAATCGTAGCCGATCGACCACACGGGGTTGCCCATGTCTCGGCACAGGAGGGAGCCGGGCACGCTCCCGCGCCCGCTCGCCGTTCTCGGGGCGATCGCCCTGGCCGCCGGCACCGCCGCGGCGATCCGCATGCTCCCGGCGGATGCGGAGCCGCGTCCCGCCCGCCCGCCGGCCGCCACGCCGGTCGCCACGCAGGTCGAGCAGCAGCCCCAGGGGGAGGCGTTCAGCGGGTTCGTGGCCTTCGCCGACGCCGCCCGCTCGCCCGCGCTCGACCTGGCGGCCGACTCGCGCCGCACCGGCGTCCGCTCTTACGCGCTCGGCCACGTGGTGGCGGCGACCGGTGCCTGCGTCCCCACCTGGGCTCCCGCTTCCAGCGGCGAGTCACGCGTGGCCATCGGTGGCTCGGCGGCGACTCCGACGGGTGAGCCGGGTGCGACCTCCGGCGGCTCGGCGGCGACTCCGACCGACCGGCCCGGCGTGCCGAATGACGGCCGCAACGGGCGTAGAGGCAAGGGGCGGGCGAAGGGCGGCGTGACGGAACGCGTGCGGAGGCTGCGGGCGGCAGGCGGGGACGCGATGCCGGTGTTCGGCGGCCCGCGCGGCCAGGACCTGGCCGCCGCCTGCGCGAGGCCGGGCGCGCTCGCCGCCGCCTACCGCCGTGTCGTGCGGGCGTTCGACGCGACCGCCGCCGACTTCGAGATCCGCGACAGCGCCGACCGCGCCGCCGTGCTGCGCAGGGCCCGAGCCATCGCGGCCATACAGCGCGAACGGCCGCTGCGGGTCGGCTTCACGCTTCCGCTCGGCCGCGACGGCCTGTCGGCGCAGGACGTCGCCATGCTGCGGGCCACCCGCAAGGCGGGCGCGCAGGTGAGCACGGTCAACCTGCTGACCCCCATCGAGCCGCGCGCCACGTCGGCGGGCGGCCGGCTGGACCTGGTGGCGGTGGGTGTGCGCAAGGCGGCGGGCCAGCTCGCCCAGATCCACGACCTGCCGAGCGCGGACGCGGCGTACCGGCGGCTCGCGCTCACGCTGATGCCGTCGAGCGCGGACGATCTCACCGTCCAGGACGCATGGAGGCTGGTCGCGTACGCCAACCGCCACCGCCTGGCCTGGCTGTCGTTGCGCGGAACCACCCCAAGACCGGGCGTGGCACGCATTCTTTGGCATAACCCGCCCAATAGATAAGATTTCGCTGGCCTGGGAGGTTCCCGGGGGACTTTCGGTCAGCAGGGGAGGGGCGTGATGGGTGCACGTCCCGAGACCGCGAAGAAGATCCTGCTGTACTGGATGGACGGCAGCGTCGGGCTGATGTGCCTGCTTCTCGCGGGCTTCTCGGTGGCCGGCATGGTGAGCGGCTCGCTCGACGCCGTTCGCGGGGTGGCGAGCCTGGTGCTGCTGGTCCCGTACTTCGTGCTCTTCACCATCGTCCTGCACGACGGCTACGACGGACCCAGCAAGCCCACGGTCAAGCTGATGGTGACGGGGCTGCTGGGCGTCGCGCTGCTCATGCTCATCCCCCACGCGGGCGTGTCCGCCGGCATGTGGGTGGACACCGCGACGCTCTGGCTGTCGCTGGCGGCGCTCTATCTGCGGCCGCGCGCCACGTTCTGGCTCGCCGCGGCGGTGGTCGCGGCGATCACCGTGTACGTGGTGCTGGTCACCGGCCAGGCGTGGCCCGGCGTGCTGCTCGGCACGACGTTGTCGGCCGCGGCGGTGATCGTGACCATGCTGTTGTGGCGGTGGCTGTGGTGGGTGATCAGAGACGCCCACCGGGGCAGGGAGGCCAGGGCCAGGCTCGCGGTGGCCGAGGAGCGGCTGCGCTTCGCCCGCGACCTGCACGACCTGCTCGGACACAGCCTGTCGGTCATCACGCTGAAGAGCGAGCTGGCCGCCAAGCTCGCCACCAAGGACCCCGGCAGGGCCGCGTCCGAGATGGCGGAGGTGCGCGCGCTCGCCGGCGAGTCGCTGTTCGAGGTGCAGCAGGCCGTGCACGGCTACCAGGCGCTCGACCTGGACGAGGAACTGGCGGGCGTACGGGCGGCGCTGGAGGCGGCCGGCACCACCTGCGTGATCGAGGCCAAGACCGACGGCCTGTCGCCGGCCGCGCGGACGCTGCTGGCCTGGGCCGTGCGCGAGGGCGGCACGAACATTCTCAAGCACAGCTCGGCCACGCGCTGCGCGATCAAGATCGACGCGGGCGTCCTGGAGATGGTGAACGACGGAGTGACGGCCTCTCCGGCGGAGGCGGGCAGCGGCCTGCGCGGCCTGTCGGAGCGGCTGGTCGCGGCGGGCGGCTCGTTCTCCGCCCGGCCCACCCCTGACGGTGAGTTCGTGCTGCGGGCGGTGGTGCCGGCGTGAACGTCATCGACCGCGTCAGGAACGCGAACCGGCTGACCAAGGTCCGCTGGCTCATCGTCTACTGCACCGACCTCATCCTGATCTTCCCGTTCTTCGGCTACTTCGCTTTCTTCCTGCTCCTGCAGGCGGGAATGGGGTGGCCGCCGATCGCGCTCGGCGCCGTGGCGCTGACGGTCTTCGTCGTGCTCAGCCCGCGGCCGTTCAGGATCGCCGTCAGGGGCGGACCGCGGCCCACCGTCATCCTGGCGGTGACCGGGGTGATCACGATCGGGCTTGTGCTGGGCTTCGCGCAGTTCTGGACGGTGCCCACGTGGCTGGCGCTGATGACGCCGTTCGTCCGCAGGCGCACGCTGTTCATCCTGGTCGGGGCGTCGCTGGTGGCGGTCCCCGGGTGGGCCTGGCTGCTCGACGACTACTCCGTGCTGCCGGCGCTCCTGGTCCTGGGCGTCTTCACGTTGATCTCGGTGGGCGCGGTGTGGGCGAACCTGTGGCTGTGGCGGCTCACCCAGGAGGCCTACGAAGGGCAGGAGGCGATGGCCAGGCTGGCGGTCTCGGAGGAGCGGCTGCGCTTCGCCCGCGACCTTCACGACCTGCTCGGGCAGAGCCTCACCGACGTGGCCCACAGGACCGAGCACGCCCAGCGGACGCTGCTGACGGACAAGGAGGCGGCGGCGGCCGAGATGTTCGAGGTGCGCGACCTGGCCAGGCGCTCGCTGCGCGAGGTGCGCACGGTCGTGCAGAACTACCGGGCCGTCGACCTCGACGAGGTGCTGGCCAGCGTGCGCGCGGTGCTGGAGGCGGCCGACGTGCGCTGCACCGTGCGCGCGGACACCGCGAGCCTGAGCCCCGAGGCCCGTACGCTGCTCGCCACCGTCGTCCGCGAGGGCGCCACGAACGTGCTCAAGCACAGCAAAGCCGAACGTTGCACGATCACGATCGAAGATGGGGTGCTGGAGATGTCCAACGACGGGGTGACGGGGCCGGTCGGCGAGCATGCGCCGAACGGCCTGGCCGGGCTGGCGCAGCGGCTGCGCGCGGCGGGCGGCACCCTGGAGGCCGAGCCCGACCAGTCCGGGCGCTACCTGCTGCGGGCGGCGGTGCCGGCATGACCACGCGCGTGCTGCTCGCCGACGACGAGCACCTGATCCGCGGCGCCATCGCGGCCCTGCTCGACCTGGAGGACGGCATCGAGGTGGTGGCGCAGGTCGGCCGGGGCGACGAGGTGCTGGCGGCGGTCGAGGAGCACCGCCCCGACGTGGCGGTGCTCGACATCGAGATGCCCGGCATGGACGGACTCAGCGCGGCCGAGCAGATCAGCTCCCAATGCAAGATCGTCATTCTGACCAGCTTGGGCAGGCCCGGCTACCTGCGCCGGGCGATGGCCGCAGGGGTGAGCGGCTTCCTGGGCAAGGACGCTTCGGCGGAGGAGCTGGCGATGGCCATCCGCAAGGTGCAGTCGGGCGGCCGCTACCTGGACGCCGAGCTGGCCGCCGCCGCGATGGCCGCCGGCGACAGCCCGCTGACCGAGCGGGAGCGCGACGCGCTGCGGCTGGCGGCCGACGGCGCCACGATCGCGCGCATCGCCGCCGAGCTGCACCTCACCGAGGGCACCGTGCGCAACTACCTGTCGAGCGCGATGACGAAGCTGAACGCCCAGAACCGGCTGGAGGCCATCCGCACCGCCCAGCGCATGGGCTGGCTCTGACGCCCGCGGCACAGGACATCGGAACGCCTCCCGCACAGGACGTCGGGACGGCTTGCCGGAGGACACCGGCCGCGCCGGAGGGGAGGCCCGGCGCGGCCGCCGCGGGCTCAGCAGTCGACGTAGGCGGACCTGCTGCTCGCCTTGTACGAGCAGGAGTCGACCTGCCTGCCCTTCCGGTCGAGCAGGTAGGCGGTGTCCTCGTCGTTGTTCCACACGTACTGCTTGCGGTTCCAGTAGACGACGGCGACGCCGTCGTCGCCCTGTCCGGTGCGCAGGGTGACGCGCTTCTTGGCGCGTAAGACGACCTTGCCGAACTTGTAGGTGTAGCCGCTCTTGTCGCGCACCTTCCACCCCTTGAGGTTGACGGCTCGCCTTGAGGTGTTGAGCAGCGTGATGTACTCGGCGTTCAGCGAGTCGTTGGGGCGCCGGTCGGCGCCGGGGGAGTCGTAGTAGATCTTCACGATCCGTACGGGATGCGGAGCGGTCCGCGCGGCGGCCGGCAGGGCGGTGCCGGCGGCCAGCGTGACGGCGGAGACGAGCGCGGCGACAGCGGGGGCGACTCTCACCAATAGGTCCTCTCGTCATTGATCAGGATGAAGCGACAGAGAGAGGACGGCGGAGCGGCGCGGGTGGTTGGCACGCGCGTTGGAACCGGTCGGCCGGACCCCGTTGAACCGGTCAACCGGAAGCGGCCCTGTCCCACCTGATCGGACGGCATCCCCGGCCCTGAGCGCGTTTCCGGACGCACATCTCGAAAGCGTCACGACTATTGACGGAGCGGACACGCGGATTTTACGTTCGCGGTACTTATCCGGTTCAGCAGCCCCTTTGGGGCCGCTTCTACTGAAGAGTGCATCGCTCCCGGGCTGTTCGACGGGAGCGATCTTCGCACCCGGATGGGAGCGCTCCCAGACAGCGTTTCCTGACGGGCGACTCGGGGTCTCTGACAGGACGTGCATACCTTCGCGCCGCCGCGCGGAGTAAGGAGAGAGACGATGCGTAACCGGGCTCGGATGATGATCCCGCTCGTCGCGGCGGGACTGCTCGCCGCGGCCTGCACCGGAGGCGGAGGCACGCCCGCCCCCTCCGCCCCCCAGGCACAGAGCCAGGGGGCGGTGGCCAGCGCCAACCCCGACCAGCTCCCGCGCAACGAGACCCTCTACACCACGGGCACGCAGTGGGGGCCGCCGGCCAACTACAACCCCATCAGGGAGTGGGACTCCGCGGTCGGCACCAAGGGCCTGGTCTACGAGACGCTCTTCCACTACGACATCAACGCCGCCAAGCTCGTCCCGTGGCTGGCCGAGAGCGGCTCGTGGACCGACGACACCACGTACGAGCTCAAGGTCCGCCAGGGCGTCAAGTGGTCCGACGGCCAGCCGTTCACCGCCAAGGACGTCGTCTTCTCCTTCGAGCTCGGCAAGATGGAGACGATCCCCTACCACCAGCTCTGGGACTGGCTGAAGTCGGCCGAGGCGGTGGACGACCAGACCGTGAAGTTCACCTTCTCCAAGGCCAACTACCAGCAGTGGGACTACATGCTCTACAGCCGGTCCATGGTCCCCGAGCACATCTGGAAGGACCGCTCGGAGTCGGAGGTGCTCGACGGCACCAACGACAACCCGGTGGCGACGGGCGCGTACACGTTCCTGAGCAAGGACCAGGACCGCGTGGTGCTGCAGCGGCGTGACGACTGGTGGGGCAAGACGGCGCTCAACATGGAGCCCAAGCCGCGCTACATCGTCGACATCGCCACCCCCAGCAACGAGGTCGCGATGGGCATGCTGCTGCAGAAGGGCCTCGACCTCAGCAACAACTTCCTGCCCGGCGTGGCCAACCTGGTCAAGGGCAACTTCGGGCTGACGACGTACTACAACGAGCCGCCGTACATGCTGTCGGCCAACACCGCCTGGCTGGTGCCCAACACCACTAAGAAGCCGATGGACGATCCCGCCTTCCGCAAGGCGCTGGCCACCTCCATCGACGTCGGCAAGATCGTCGAGAGCGTCTACGGCAACCTCGTCAATGCCGCCAGCCCCACCGGCCTGCTGCCGCAGTGGGACAAGTTCATCGACAAGGACGTGGTGGCGAAGTCGGGCTTCACGTTCGACACCGGCAAGGCCAAGCAGCTCCTCGCCGACGCCGGTTACAAGGACACCGACGGCGACGGCTTCGTGGAGAACAAGGACGGCTCCAAGATCGACCTGACCATCATCGTGCCGTCCGGCTGGACCGACTGGATGGAGGCGGCCCGGTCGATCTCCGCCAGCGCCAAGAGCGCGGGCATCCAGATCACGCCGGAGTTCCCCGACTTCAACGCGCTGGTCGAGCAGCGCGCCAAGGGCGACTTCGACCTGCTCATCAACAACGAGCGGGGGTTGTCCAACAGCCCGTACACCTACTACGAGTACATCTTCCAGCTTCCCATCAGGAAGCAGCAGAACACGGTCAACTTCGCCCGGTACGAGAACAAGAAGGCCTGGGAGCTCGTCCAGCAGCTCGACCAGGTGAAGACCGACGACATCCCCGGCATGCAGAAGATCATTTCCCAGCTCCAGCAGATCCATCTGGACGACATGCCGGTGATCCCGCTCTGGTACAACGGCCTGTGGGCGCAGCACAGCAACGCCGTGTGGAAGAACTGGCCGTCGTCGGCCGAGGGCGCGCCCAAGACCGGCGCCGTGCTCTGGCGCAACTGGCTGGAGCTCGGCGGTTTCGAGACGCTCACCCAGCTCCAGCCCGCCGGCTCGTGACGAGCTGACCGAGAGAACCTCCCCTGCTCCTCCGCCTCCGCCCCCTCTCATGGGAGGCGGAGGGGCCGCTTTGGAGACACATACCTGTGCGTCGTTACTTCGGCAGGAAACTGCTCATCTACGGACTGACCTTCTTCGTCGCCGTCACGGTCAACTGGATGATCCCGCGCTTCATGCCGGGCGACCCGGTCGCCAGCATGGTCGCACGGGCCAACGTCACCAAGCCCGAGGCCGTCGAGGCCATGCGGGCCTACTACACGAATCTCTTCGGCCTCGACCAGCCGCTCTGGCAGCAGTACCTCAACTTCTGGGGCACGCTGCTGCGCGGCGACTTCGGGGTGAGCATCTGGCTGTTCCCCACCCCGGTCGCCGACGTGATCATGCAGGCGGTGCCGTACACGCTGGGGCTGATCGTCCCGTCGGTGCTGCTCAGCTGGGTGGTGGGCAACCAGTTCGGCGCGTACGCCGCCCGCCGCAAGCTGCTCGACAACACCGTGCTCCCCGTCGGGTACGTGCTGACCGCCATGCCCTACATGTGGCTGGCGGTGCTGCTGGCCTGGGGGCTCGGCGTGCTGCTCGGCTGGTTCCCGGTGGCCGGCGGCTACAGCTTCTCGATGCGGCCCACCTGGTCGTGGACGTTCCTGCTCGACCTGCTGCACCACTGGGCGCTGCCCTTCCTGTCGCTGTTCCTGGTGGCGCTGGGCGGCTGGGCCATCGGCATGCGCAACATGATCATCTACGAGCTCGAATCCGACTACTCCAACTACCTGGCGGCGCTCGGCGCGCCCAGCAGGCTCATCCGCCGCTACGCCTTCCGCAACGCGGTGCTGCCCCAGGTCACCGGCCTGGCCCTGCAGCTCGGCACGCTGGTGGCGGGCGCGCTGGTCACCGAGATCGTCTTCGCGTATCCGGGGCTCGGCAGCCTGATTCTCAAGGCGATCCAGAACAAGGACTTCTTCCTGCTGCAGGGCACGTTCCTGTTCATCGTGCTCGGCGTGCTGATCGCCAACTTCATCATCGACATCGTCTACGTCGTGGTCGATCCGCGGACCAGGGCGGGAATGGCGGGTGCCCAGGCATGAGCGTGATCCAGGACGTCGCGCCGCACGAGGCCGGCGTGCGGCGCGAGGCGCTGCACTTCGCGGTGCGCAACGCCAAGCTCATGGCCGGCTTCGGCATCGTGGCCGCGCTGCTGCTGCTCGGCCTGCTGGGGCCGCTGCTGGTGAGCGGCAATCCCAACGACTACGGCCCGCAGCCGATGAGCCCGCCGAGCGGCGAGCACTGGCTCGGCACCACCACGTTCGGGCAGGACGTGTTCCTGCAGTTCGTGCACGGTCTGCGGGCCACCTTCGTGGTGGGGGTGATCGGCGGCGGGATCGCCGCGGTCATCGGCATGGCCATCGGGTTCGTGGCCGGCGACCGCGGCGGCATCATCGACGAGGTCCTCAACATGCTGACCAACGTCGTGCTGGTCATCCCCACCCTCGCCGTGCTGCTCATCATCAACGCCTACCTGGGCATCCGCAGCGTGGCCGTGCAGGGCCTGTTCATCGGGCTCACGCAGTGGCCGTGGGCGGCGCGGGCGATCAGGGCGCAGACGTTCTCGCTGCGTACCAGGGAGTTCGTGGACCTGGCCAGGATGAGCGGCGCGGGCACCTGGCGGATCATCGTCAGGGAGATCGCGCCGAACATGAGCTCCTACCTGTTCATGACGTTCATCCTGCTGTTCGGCGGCTCGGTGCTGATCGGTTCCTCGCTCGACTTCATCGGGCTCGGACCCACGGAGGGCGTCTCGCTCGGGCTGATGTTGCAGAACGCCCATCAATGGAGCGCGCTGCAACTCGGCATGTGGTGGTGGTTCGTGCCGCCGGGAGCGGCCATCACCGCCATCGTGGGCGCCCTGTACGTGGCCAACGTCGGCCTCGACGAGGTCTTCAACCCGAAGCTGAGGGAGACATGAGCCTGCAGGTCAGCGAGCTGAAGGTGTACTACAGGACGCTCAGGGGCGACGTACGCGCACTCGACGGCATGACCTTCGAACTGCGCGACGGCGAGATCCTCGGCCTGGTCGGCGAGTCCGGCTGCGGCAAGAGCACGCTCGGCAAGTCGCTCATCCGCATGGACGGCCGCATGCGCCGCGTCGGCGGCACGGTCGTGCTCGACGGCCGCGAGCTGCCCATCGACGACGACCGCAAGATGAACGAGTTCCGCTTCCACGAGGTCTCGCTCATCCCGCAGTACGCCATGAGCGCGCTCAACCCCACCCGCAAGATCCGCAAGATGGTCACCGAGCTGCTCGCCTCGCGCGGCGCCACCCTCGACCTGGCCGAGCTGGAACGCCGCATGGACCAGGTGGGGCTGCCCCGCGAGGTGCTCGACCGCTATCCGATCGAGCTGTCGGGCGGCATGAAGCAGCGCATGGTGATGGTCATCTCGACGCTGCTGGACCCGTCCCTGCTGATCGCCGACGAGGTCACCTCCGCGCTCGACGTCTCCACGCAGAAAGCCGTCACGCGCGCCCTGCTCGGCTTCAGGGACAGCGGCTACGTCAAAAGCATGATCTTCGTCACGCACGACCTCGCGCTCACCCACCACCTCGCCGACACGATCATGGTCATGTACGCCGGCCGCCTCGCCGAGAAGGCGCCGTCCGACGTGATCATCAAGTCGCCGCGGCACCCGTACACGAAGCTGCTGCTGGAATCCCTGCCCGAGGTCGGCGTGCGCTACGCCGACCGGCGGCTCGAAGGCATCGCCGGCGCCCCGCCGTCGCTGCTCAACCCGCCCGCCGGCTGCCGGTTCCGCGACCGGTGCCCGATCGCGGGCGAGGAGTGCGCCGAGGATCCGCCGGTGGCCGAGCTCGCCCCCGACCACCACGTAGCCTGCTGGAAGGCCTGATGCTGACACTGCGCGAGGTCACCAAGGAATACAAGATCGGCGCGTTCGGCGGTAAGACCGTCGCGGCCGTCAAGGGCGTGAGCTTCGACGTCGTGCCCGGCGAGGTCGTCTCCCTGATCGGGGAGAGCGGCAGCGGCAAGAGCACGATCGGCCGGATGATCCTCGGGCTCCACCCCGTCACCAGCGGCACGATCACCTTCGACGGGCGGCCGGTGCGGGCGGGCAAGGAGTACTACCGGCACGTGCAGGGGATCTTCCAGGACCCGTTCAGCTCGTTCAACCCGGTGTTCAAGGCGGACCGGGTGTTCGCGATGATCAAGGAGGCGTACTATCCGGGCGTGCCCGCCGCCGAGTGGGCCGAGCGGGTCGAGACGTCGCTGCGCGACGTGCGGCTCAACCCCGCCCAGGTGCTGGGGAAGTACCCGCACCAGCTCAGCGGCGGGCAGCTGCAGCGGCTGCTCATCGCCCGCGCGCTGCTGCTCGACATCAAGCTGCTGGTCGCCGACGAGATCACCAGCATGCTCGACGCCTCCACCCGCATCGACGTGCTCAACCTGCTGGCCGAGCTCAAGACCAGGGGCCTCGGCGTGCTCTACATCACCCACGACCTGTCGCTCGGCACGTACCTGGCCGAGCGGACCGTGGTGCTGCGCAGGGGCAAGGTGGCCGAGATGGGGCCGACCGACGAGGTGTTCGGCGACCCGCTGCACCCGTACACGCGCGAGCTGCTGTCGGCGGTGCCGCGCCTGCACGAGTCGTGGGACGACGCGGTGCCGGTCGACTCCTGCCTCTATCACGAGCGGGGCGGCACGGGCGGCCTGCTTGAGGCCGCGCCGGGGCACTTCGTGGCCTGCGCCGCCCTGCCGTCCTGCCCCTCCGGCGAGGTCTGAGCGGGCCGCGTCAGCCGCGGCGGTGGAAGCGCCGGTGCGCCAGGCTGAAGACCAGCGCGCCCAGCCAGAGCACGAGCAGCGCCTTGAAGACGCCGAAGCCGCCGAAGATCAGGCTGAGGAACAGCAGCATGGTCAGCATCGGCACCAGCGGGTGCGGCCCGCGCCGGTGGCGGCGCATGTGCCCGTGCCAGCCCCGCATGTGGTGGCGCATGTCCCGGTGGGCGTGGCGCATGGCCTCCATCTGCCGGCGGTGCGCGTGCATGGCGGCGTGCCAGTCGCTCATCACGTACGGGCTCGCCGGCTCCTGGTAGGCGGGCCCGTGGGGTGACGGCCGCCCGCCCGGCAGGTCGGCCGTCACCTCGGCGAGCTCGCGAGCGGTTTTGGCGGCCAACGTGCGGTCGAGGCGCTCGTCGAGCTCCTCGTGGGTGAGCCCGCCCTGCGCGAAGTGCTCGCGCAGAGCGGCCATGGTCTGCTCGCGTTCGGCGTCGCCGATGCGGAGATCTCTGGCGTCCATGACGGTTACCTCGCTCTCTCCGTACCGGCTGTCCAGCGCGGCGCCGGCCATCGTTCTCACTCCTCGCCCGGGTCGTCGTCCGCCAGGATCTGGTAGAGCTTGCGCCGGGTCTCAACCAGAGTCTTACGCGCTTCGCGGATTTGTGCGTCGTTTCCGGTCTGGAGAATCTGCATCATGGCGAATGCCGACTGCCGGGTGATGTGCCAGAGATCGGCGGTGTTGTCGTCGATGTCGGGACGCATCTCGTCCCACGGCGCGCGGACCTCGTCGGCGTGCGCCTCGATGTAGTCGCGCCCTTCCTGGGTGAGCCGGAAGGTCTTGCGGCCCTCGTTCTCCTCCGAGATCACCAGGCCCTCGTCGGTGAGCTGCTGGAGCGCCGGGTAGACGGCGCCGGGGCTGGGCTTCCAGCCGCCCTCGCTGCGCTCGGCGATCTCCTGGATGATCTGGTAGCCGTTGCGCGGCTCCTCGGCGAGCAGGGCCAGGATCGCGGCGCGCACGTCGCCCCGCTTGGCCTTGCGGCCGCGGCCGCCGCCCCAGCCGCGCCCGCCCCACGGGCCGGGCCCCCAGGGGCCGCGCCCGAAGTCGAACGGGAACGGGCCGCCTCTGCCGCGATGCCGGTGCTCGTGCGGGCCGCCATGGTGCGGGCCGTGGTGGGGACCGCGGTGCGGGCCGCCCCTGCGCCCGCCGATCTGCTCGAAAGCGTCGGCCATCGCCTGGAACGCCTCGCGGGCCGCGCGCTTGTAGTCGTGCGCGCCGAACCAGGCTCCGCCCGCCGCCATGTGGTGAGTCATATCTCCTCCTATATCGTGACTCAGTCTCGATGCGTCAAAGATATATCGAGAACATGTCGACAGACAAGTCACGGACGGGTGTGAGCCAGATCACGAAAAAGTTGCGGAATCCGGGGAACAGGATCCGGGAAGTCACCGTTGAACCCAGCAGACGAGGTCGTTCCGCGTCGGCAGGGCTGGGGGGTGCTGTCGCCGCGGAGACGACCTCGTCTGCGTTTTCAGGGGTTTCCAGGGTTTTCGAGCGTGCGCGTGCGCGCCACACTCCACTTCCCGCCCGGCGCCGGCGGGCGCGTAAAGAGCCGCTTTGCCGTACAGTCCCGGATCATGATGGGGCACACTCACGCGATGACCGGGGCCATCGCATGGCTGGGGCTGGCGCCGCCGCTCGCCGCGCTCCCGCTGCTGAACGAGTCCACCCGGTGGGTCGAGACCGGCATCATGGCCACCGCGCTCACCCCTGCCGAGCTGATCGCCGGCGCCATCATCTGCGCGGGGGCGGCCATGCTGCCCGACCTCGACCATCCCAGCGCGACCATCGCGCAGACGTTCGGGCCGATCACGTGGGCGCTGAGCAAGCTCGTCTCCTGGCTCAGCGGCGGGCACCGAGGGGCCACCCACTCCCTGCTGTTCGCGGTCGGGCTCGGACTGGGGGCGCACTGGCTGGCCAGCACCTATCCGCTCGGGCGCGACATCATGGTCGTCCTGCTCATCGGGCTCTCCCTGCGGGCCATCGGCGTCGGCATCCCGGGCAACAAGCTCGGCTCCGCGATGATCAACATCGGCCTCACCGCCGGCCTGTACGCGGTCTTCCTCTCGCTCAACGTCGGATACGCCTGGCTCGGCCTGGCCGTCGGCGTCGGCTGCTTCATCCACGTCGTGGGCGACTGCATGACCGAACGGGGCTGCCCGGTGCTCTGGCCGCTGGGGGTGAAGTTCGTGCTGCCGTGGAAGATCGGCATCAAGACCGGCAGGAAGTTCGAGCAGAAGATCCTCGCGCCGATCCTGTCGGTCGTCATCGTCGGCCTGCTCTTCTGGCGGCTTGCGCCCGTTTAACTTGATGTCGAGATATTCTGTAGATATCTTGATGTCGAGACATCCGCCGCGGCCTGCGAGTTAGGCGCACCTAACGTGCTGTCCGCTTCCGCAGTGCGGCAGGATTCTGTCTGAACACCTGTCTATGGAGGAGGCGAATCATCGTGTCCGCGAACAGCTTCGGCAGCCGTGACACGCTCCGCGTCGGCGACGCGTCATATGAGATCTTCCGGCTGGATGCCGTCGAGGGCGCCGCACGTCTCCCGTACAGCCTGAAGATCCTGCTGGAGAACCTCCTCCGCACCGAGGACGGCGCCAACATCACCGCCGACCACATCCGGGCGCTGAGCAACTGGGACCCCCACGCGACCCCGAGCGTGGAGATCCAGTTCACGCCCGCCCGCGTCATCATGCAGGACTTCACCGGCGTGCCCTGCGTCGTCGACCTGGCCACCATGCGCGAGGCCGTGCGCGACCTCGGCGGCGACCCGTCGCGCATCAACCCGCTGGCGCCCGCCGAGATGGTCATCGACCACTCCGTCATCGTCGACTACTTCGGCCACCCCGACGCCTTCCAGCGCAACGTCGAGCGCGAGTACGAGCGCAACCGCGAGCGCTACCAGTTCCTGCGCTGGGGCCAGACCGCCTTCGACGAGTTCAAGGTCGTGCCGCCCGGCACCGGCATCGTCCACCAGGTCAACATCGAGCACCTCGCGCGCGTCGTCATGACCCGCGACGGCAAGGCCTACCCCGACACCTGCGTCGGCACCGACTCCCACACCACGATGGAGAACGGCATCGGCGTGCTCGGCTGGGGCGTCGGCGGCATCGAGGCCGAGGCCGCCATGCTCGGCCAGCCGATCTCCATGCTCATCCCGCGCGTCGTCGGCTTCAAGCTCAGCGGCAAGCTGCCCGCCGGCGCCACCGCCACCGACCTCGTGCTGACGATCACCGAGATCCTGCGCAAGCACGGCGTCGTCGGCAAGTTCGTCGAGTTCTACGGCGAGGGCGTCTCCTCGGTGCCGCTGGCCGACCGCGCCACCATCGGCAACATGAGCCCCGAGTTCGGCTCCACCTGCGCCATCTTCCCCATCGACGGCCAGACCATCGACTACCTGCGCCTGACCGGCCGCTCCGAGGAGCAGATCGCCCTCGTCGAGGCGTACGCCAAGGCCCAGGGCCTGTGGCTCGACCCGTCGGCGCCCGAGCCGGTCTTCTCCGAGTACATCGAGCTCGACCTGAGCACCGTCGTGCCGTCCATCGCCGGCCCAAGCGCCCGCAGGACCGCATCCAGCTGTCGGACGCCAAGGAGACCTGGCGCCGCGACGTTCACAACTACGTCACCGACGATGTGGACGAGGCCTCCGAGGAGAGCTTCCCCGCCTCCGACTCGCCCGCCTCCAACGCCAGCGCCAACGGCCGGCCCCACAAGCCGGTCACCGTGACGCTCGCCGACGGCACGTCGTGCGAGATCGACCACGGCATCGTCTCGATCGCCGCGATCACCTCCTGCACCAACACCTCCAACCCGTACGTCATGCTCGGCGCGGCCCTGCTGGCCCGCAACGCCGTGGAGAAGGGCCTCACCCGCAAGCCGTGGGTCAAGACCTCCCTGGCCCCCGGTTCGCAGGTCGTCACCGGCTACTTCGAGCGTTCCGGGCTCCAGCCGTACCTCGACAAGATCGGCTTCAACCTCGTCGGCTACGGCTGCACCACCTGCATCGGCAACTCCGGGCCGCTGCTCCCCGAGATCAGCGAGGCCATCCAGGCCAACGACCTGGCCGTCACCGCCGTGCTGTCGGGCAACCGGAACTTCGAAGGCCGCATCAACCCCGACGTCAAGATGAACTACCTGGCCTCGCCGCCGCTCGTCGTGGCGTACGCGCTGGCCGGCACCATGGACATCGACCTCAACAACGAGCCGCTCGGCATCGGCAACGACGGCGAGCCGGTCTACCTGCGCGACATCTGGCCGTCGCCGGAAGAGGTCGCCGCCGTGGTCAACTCCTCGATCGGCCGCGACATGTTCGAGCGTGACTACGCCGACGTGTTCAAGGGCGACGAGCACTGGCGCTCGCTGCCGGTCCCGACCGGCGACACCTTCGAGTGGGACCCCGACTCCACCTACGTCCGCAAGGCCCCGTACTTCGACGGCATGCCGGAGAAGCCGGAGCCCGTGCGCGACATCCACGGCGCCCGCGTGCTCGTCAAGGTCGGCGACTCCGTCACCACCGACCACATCTCGCCCGCCGGCTCCATCAAGGTCGGCACCCCCGCCGCCCAGTACCTCCAGGCCAATGGCGTCGAGGTGAAGGACTTCAACTCCTACGGCTCGCGGCGTGGCAACCACGAGGTGATGATCCGCGGCACGTTCGCCAACATCCGCCTGCGCAACCAGATCGCGCCCGGCACCGAAGGCGGCTACACCCGCGACTTCACCCAGCCCGACGGACCCGTGACGTTCATCTACGACGCCTCGGTCAACTACGCCGCCGCCGGCATCCCGCTGGTCGTCCTGGCCGGCAAGGAGTACGGCTCCGGCTCCTCCCGCGACTGGGCCGCCAAGGGCACCGCGCTGCTCGGCGTCCGCGCCGTCATCGCCGAGTCGTACGAGCGCATTCACCGCTCCAACCTCATCGGCATGGGCGTGCTGCCGCTGCAGTTCCCGGAGGGCGCCTCGGCCGCGTCGCTCGGCCTGACCGGCGAGGAGACCTTCGACATCACCGGCGTCGAGGAGCTCAACAAGGGCGGCATCCCGCGCACCGTCCACGTCAAGGCCGGCGACGTCGAGTTCGACGCGATCGTCCGCATCGACACGCCGGGTGAGGCCGACTACTACCGGCACGGCGGCATCATGCAGTACGTGCTGCGCTCGCTGCTCGCCAAGTGACGCCGTAGGAGTGCGGCCCGCAGCGCCGCGGTCGCGGGTGACCACCGGCGTCCGCGGGCCGCACTCACGCGCCTGCCGCTCTTGTCGGGCCGCTGCCCTCGCGGGGGTGTCCGCCCGTGGGGCTCACGGCCTCTCGCGGGCGTGCCTTCGTCAGGGCCACGTGTCCGGGCACGCGTGCCTTGGCGTCGGCCGCGCACGCGTGGCACTCCTTCGTGGGAGTCCGTGACGTTCTTGGGAGCGCGTGACGAAGGACACGGATGCCGGCGGAATGCGGCGGCGCGTACGTGGCGTTGTGCGAGCCGGGCTCACCGCACGTCCGGTGAGACGGACAGCTTCCCGTGTTCCTGTTCCGGTCATGAGCCTGGGCGGGGGACGGGAGCCCTTGGCCGGCGTGCCGGGGGTTGGGCGCGATCCTCACGCGCCCGTCTCGGGGGAACCACCCGAACACATCAAGAGCCGCCCTGCGGGACAATCCCCGCTGGGCGGCTCTTGTGTTCTCCGCGCCCGGCGTGCCGTGCCACCTGTGTCTGGCCGGTCGCGTCGTCAGGAGGAGTCAGGACACCTCGCGGGCTGGAGCCGGCCACGTGTCGCAGGCGGTGGGGAGAGGGTTCGCGTGCCGCGGGCAAGCCGGGCTGCGGGGCGGTGGTCGCGAGGAGCGCGGCGACCGTGCGGTCTCTCTCGTGGTGGTGAAAGCAACGGAGAGTAGCAGTGGTTGACTCGCCTGCATGGCGAATCTGGCATTGGTGCTGATAGTCGGTAGTGTGGCGGTTTTCGTGGGGGCGATCGTCCAAGGGGCCGTGGGGTTCGGGCTCGGACTGGTCGCCGCGCCGCTGCTCACGTTGCTCGCCCCCGACCTCATGCCCGGTGCCGTGCAGGTCGTCAACATGACGTTGCCGCTGTTCACGCTGGCCGTGGAGTGGCGGCGGGTGGACTGGCGAGGGCTCGGGTTCGCGGTGCTCGGGAGACTGCCGGGCAGTGCGCTCGGCGCGATCATCGTCGTCTACGTTTCCGTACACGCCCGGAGCATCTTCGTCGCGGTCATGGTGCTCGTCGCCGTGGCGCTGACGGCGCGGGCCATGAGCGTGCCGCGCAACGCGCTCACCGTCACCTCGGCCGGGTTCGTGTCAGGGGTCACCGGCACCGCGACCGGCATCGGCGGCCCGCCCATCGCGCTCGTCTACCAGAACGCCAAGGGACCGCAGATCCGGGCCACGCTGGCGATGTTCTTCTTCCTGAGCGCCGTCCAGTCGCTGGTCATCCTCGCGATCGTGGACGAGCTGCCGTCCGGGGCGCTGCTGGTGGGCGGGGCGCTGATCGTGCCGATGCTGCTCGGGTTCCTCGTGTCCGGGCCGCTGCGGCGTTACCTCGACGGCGGCAAGGTGCGTACGGCCGTCCTCATCGTGGCGGCGGCCTCGGCGGTCGGCCTGATCGTGCAGAACGTGCTCGGCCAGGCCCTCGCCTGAGCTCCGCCCTGAGCTCCGCCCTGAGCTCCGCCCTGAGCTTCGCGGAGCCCTCTGCGCCCGCCCCGGCCCCAGACGCGGACCGGAACGGGCGCAGCCTCAACGCACGGGCCCTCAAGGGGCGCAGGCCCTCAACGCACGGGCCCTCAACGCGCGGGCCTCAAGGGGCGCAGGTATCAAACCGCACGGGCCCCAAGGCGCAAGCCCCGAAGGCGCCCGCTCAGCGCCGCGGGCTCCCGCGTGCCGTCACTCGCCGCGGCCGGCGACCATCCCGGTGTAGGCGCCGATCACCTTGACCTGGGCGGGGGAGGCGCTCTTGGGCGGGATGTGCGCCGCCACCTGCAGCAGCTCGCCCACCTTCATGTACTTGTAGTACTTGCCCCGCAGCAGGCCGCTGTTCTTCCGGTAGACGTAGTAGCGCTGCGGGCCCTGGTGCACGTCGTACACCTGGGTGCGCGCGAATGTGGTGAAGACGAGCGCGCCCCCGTCGGCCGTGCGCAGCGCGTACGACGGATACTCCTTGGCCGGCGCGACGTGCTCGGTCACCTTGGCGAACTGCCGCATGTTGGCGCGGCTGCTGGCGGCGTCGGTGGTGAGCTCGTCGGAGGCGAAGCGGCTCTTGGCGGCGTTCGAGCCCTTGCCCGTCAGGTGCACCGAGTAGTTCCTGGCGAACTGGGCGGGCGACATGAGCAGGCCGGTCCCGTCGGCCTGGTCCACCTCGGCAGCCGCGCCGGAGGCGTCCTTCTGGATCTTCGGCAGGTCGCCGGCGTCGAGCGCCTCGGAGATGTCGGGGGCATAGACCTGCTTCCACGCGCCGTCCTGGTGTGCGAAGAGCAGGTACGTGGGGTCCTTCGCGGTCTCCTTGGCCCGCTTCCAGTACGCCGTCGCCAGGAACCACCGCTTGGAGGCCGGCGCGACGAACGTGGCCTTGACGTACTCGAACGGCTTGTAGTCGCCCGCCTTGGTGCCCAGCCTGCGCGCCGACAGGTAGCCGGCCTTGTCGATGGCGAGGCTGGAGCCGCCCTCGTACGTGGCCAGCAGCTTGTCGTCGAGCGTCTTGTTGGCCTTGTTGTTGCGCTCGATGTAGTCGGCGATCACCGCCTGGGCCGTCAGCGGCTGCTCGGTCGCGGACGGCGACGGCTTGGGTGTCTGCGACGTCCCGGACGCCTTGGGCGACGCGGTCGCGGACTCCGCCGCCTTCCACGCCGCCGTGGGGTCGAGTCCCGGCAGGCCGGAGCAGCCCGCCACCAGGCATCCGGCGAGCACGCCACCGGCCACGCGTCCGAACCGCTGCACCTTCTCGCACCTTCCGTAAAGCGTCACAAAGTGGCCCAAACCTACCAACAACCGCGCTCCCACCGGCCCGGCACTCCGTGGTCGCCTCCCGAGGCGATCCTCACAGCGGGCGGCCGGCAGGCGTCCGGAAGGTTGAGGCGACGTTTCTGGATTGTTACCCGAAACAACAAATTCGGGCCTTCAACCCCCTTCACAACTGGTTCGTCCCGGAATACGTTGCCGCAAACAACATTCATCCGGGCCCCTTCCGGAAGAAAGGACCCTGCACCATGCGCAAGGGGATCCTCAGCCTGACCGCCTCGGCAGCAGCGCTCGCCCTCGGTCTCACCGCCTGCGGGGGCGACAGCGGTCAGACCACGACCACGACAACGGACTCGGCATCGGCCTCGGCCTCGGGTGCGGTGGGCAAGATCGGCGTGATCCTGCCGGACAGCAAGTCCTCCGCCCGTTGGGAGACGGCGGACCGCAAGTACCTCGAAGAGGCGTTCAAGGCCGCGGGTGTCGAGTACGACATCCAGAACGCGCAGAACGACAAGACGCAGTTCCAGACCATCGCCGACCAGATGATCACGAACGGCGCCACCGTTTTGATGATCGTCAACCTGGACAGCGGCACCGGTAAGACCGTCATCGAGAAGGCCAAGTCCCAGGGCGTGGCCACGATCGACTACGACCGGCTGACGCTGGGCGGCGGCGCGGCGTACTACGTCAGCTTCGACAACACCAAGGTCGGCAAGCTCCAGGGCGAAGGCCTGGTCAAGTGCCTGACCGACAAGAAGGCGGACAAGCCCATCGTCGCCTACCTGAACGGCTCGCCGACCGACAACAACGCGACGCTGTTCAAGGAGGGCTACGACAGCGTGCTCAAGCCGAAGTTCGACTCCGGCGAGTACGTCAAGGGCCCCGACCAGTCGGTGCCCGACTGGGACAACAGCCAGGCCGGGACGATCTTCGAGCAGATGCTGACCCAGGAGCCGAAGATCGCCGGCGTGCTGGCCGCCAACGACGGCCTCGGCAACGCCGCCATCACCGTGCTGAAGAAGAACAACCTCAACGGCAAGGTGCCGGTGACCGGCCAGGACGCCACCGTCCAGGGCCTGCAGAACATCCTCGCGGGCGACCAGTGCATGACCGTGTACAAGGCCGTCAAGAAGGAGGCCGACGCCGCCGCCAAGCTCGCGGTCGCGCTGGCCAAGGGTGAGAAGCCCACGACGAGCGGCAGCGTCAAGGACCCGGAGACGGGCCAGGACGTGCCATCCGAGCTGATGGAGCCGCAGGCCATCTACTTCGACAACGTCAAGGACGTGGTGGCCGACGGCTACGTCACCAAGGAGGAACTGTGCACCGGCGAGTTCGCCGAGAAGTGCACTGAAGCTGGCATTCAATGACGCGGCGGGGTGCGGCCGGCGTCACCGGCCCGGCCGTACCCCCGTTTAGGGAGATCCATGACCCCCCTCCTTGAAGTGCGCGGGATCGACAAGAGCTTCGGCCCGGTGAAGGTCCTGCACGAGGTCGAGTTCGCCGCGTACGCCGGCCAGGTCACAGCCCTCGTCGGCGACAACGGCGCAGGCAAGTCCACCCTGGTCAAGTGCATCGGCGGCATCCACCCCATCGACGCCGGCCAGATGCTCTTCGACGGCAAAGAGGTGCAGATCAACAGCCCGCGCGACGCGGCCGAGCTGGGCATCGAGATCGTCTACCAGGACCTCGCCCTGTGCGACAACCTGGACATCGTCCAGAACATGTTCCTCGGCCGCGAGCGCAAGAACGGCATCCTCCTGGACGAGGACACCATGGAGGAGCTGGCCGAGCGGACGCTCAGCGACCTGTCCGTCCGTACCGTCAAGTCCATCAGGCAGCAGGTCTCCAGCCTGTCCGGCGGGCAGCGGCAGACCGTGGCCATCGCCAAGGCCGTGCTGTGGAACAGCAAGGTCGTCATCCTCGACGAGCCGACGGCGGCGCTGGGCGTGGCCCAGACGGCGCAGGTGCTCGAGCTGGTGCGCAGGCTCGCCGACACCGGCCTGGCCGTCGTGCTCATCTCCCACAACATGAACGACGTGTTCGCCGTCTCCGACCGGATCGCGGCGCTCTACCTCGGCAGGATGGCCGCCCAGGTCAAGACCGCCGACGTGACGCACGCGCAGGTCGTCGAACTGATCACATCAGGCCGCAGCGGCGATCTGGGCCTCAAGAACGGGGTCACCTCATGAACAAGGTCAAAGAACTACCCGGCGAGGCCATCGTCGAGGCGGCGCAGACTCCGTCCATCAAGAACAGCTTCCTCGCCTACATGCAGCGGGTGCGCGGCGGTGACATGGGCGCGCTGCCCGCCGTGCTCGGCCTGGTCGTGCTCTGCGCGGTCTTCGCCGTGGCGCGGCCGTCCTTCGTCACGGCGATCAACTTCGCCAACCTGTTCACCCAGGGAGCGGCCATCACGCTCATCGCGATGGGCCTGGTGTTCGTGCTGCTGCTCGGCGAGATCGACCTGTCGGCCGGGTTCGCGAGCGGCGTGTGCGCGGCCGTGCTCGCCGTCACGCTGACCGAGCTCGGCCTGCCGTGGTACGTCTGCATGCTGGCGGCCATCCTCACCGGCGTCGTCATCGGCACCGTGCTCGGCACCCTGGTCGCCAAGGTCGGCATCCCGTCGTTCGTGGTCACGCTCGCGGCCTTCCTCGCCTTCCAGGGCCTGGTCCTGGTGCTGGTCGACGAGGGCACCAACATCTCCATCCGCGACAGCGTGGTCGTCGCCATCGCCAACAAGAACCTGCCGCCGTGGCTCGGCTGGGTGCTGTACGCGGTCTGCGTGGCCGTCTTCGCGGTCGTTCAGCTGCGCAGGGCCAGGACCCGCACCAAGCGTGGCCTGACCGCCGACCCGCTGTCGCTGATCGCCTTCCGCGTCGGCATGCTGGCGCTGTTCGCCGGCCTCGCGGTCGCCGCGCTCAACCTGGAGCGCAGCCGCAACCCCGCGCTCGTCTCGCTCACCGGCGTGCCGATCGTGGTGCCGATCATCCTCGCGCTGCTGGTCTTCTGGACGGTGGTGCTGCGCCGCACCTCGTTCGGCCGTCACCTGTACGCGGTCGGCGGCAACGCCGAGGCCGCCCGCAGGGCCGGTATCCCCGTCGACCGGATCAAGATCAGTGCGTTCGTGATCTGCTCGTCCATGGCCGCCATCGGCGGCATCGTGGCCGCCTCGCGCGCCAGCTCCGTCGACCCCAACACGGGCGGCAGCTCCGTCCTGCTGTACGCGGTCGGCGCCGCCGTCATCGGCGGCACCAGCCTCTTCGGCGGCAAGGGCCGGGTGCTCGACGCCGTGCTCGGCGGCGCGGTGGTCGCGGTGATCGAAAACGGCATGGGACTCATGGGGTACGGTTCCAGCGTGAAGTACCTGGTCACGGGGTCGGTCCTGCTGCTCGCGGCGGGTGTCGACGCTCTGGCGCGCAAGCGGGCGTCGGCCGCTGGTTTAAGGTGATCAGCGATCCGCAGCCCCTGAAGGAACCCCAGACCATGCGTGCCGGCCCGTCACAAGAGGACATCAGGCGCCACAACCTCGGCGCCCTGCTGCGCCATGTCCACCTGGGCGGGCCGATCTCGCGGGCCGAGCTGACCTCGAAGATGGGGCTCAACCGCAGCACGATCATGGCGCTGACCTCCGACCTCACCGCCGCTGGGCTGGTGCGCGAGGAGCTGCCGCGCGAGACCGGCCGGGCCTGGCCCTCGCTCGTGGTGCGGCCGGAGTCGTCTCGGGTCTACGTCTTCGCCTTCGACGTGGGCCCTGACCGGATCGCCGCGGCCCGCGTCGGTCTGGGCGGGGTGATACTCGACCGGCGCGAGGCCGCACGCGACCGCGACCGCTTCGACCTGGACGAGCTGACCGGCACGCTGGCCGGGTTCGCCCGCCAGATGCGCCGCAAGACCAGGAACGACACCGTCTGCGTCGGGGCCGCCGCCGCGGTGTCGGGCGGCGTGCGCAAGGCCGACGGCGTCGTCAGCTTCGGGCCCAACCTCCAGGCAGAGGAGGTGCCGTTCGGGGAGGAGCTGGCGCGGCGGCTCGGCCTCGGTCTGCCCGTCAGCGTGGGCAACGACGCCAACCTGGCCGCGCTCGCCGAGCACAGCCGCGGGGTCGGCGTCGCCGTACGCGACCTCATCTACCTGCACGGCGACGTCGGCATCGGCGGCGGCATCATCTCCGGCGGCCACTTGATCGGCGGGCACGACGGCTACGGCGGCGAGATCGGCCACATGGTGGTCAACCCCGGAGGCCGGGCCTGCGGCTGCGGCTCGCACGGCTGCCTGGAGGCCGAGGTGGGGGAGCGGACCCTGCTGGAGTCGGCCGGGCGGGTCGCGGACGGACGCCGGGGGCGCGACGCCGTACGCGAGGTCGTCGAGGCGGCCGACCGGGGGGACATCGTGGCCCAGGAGGCGCTCAGCCGGGTCGGTGACTGGCTCGGGCTCGGCGTCGCGAACCTGGTGAACATCTTCAACCCCGAGCTGGTGATCTTCGGGGGGATCCTGCGGGAGATCTACCTCGGCTCGGCCGCGCAGGTACGCTCGCAGCTCGCCTTGCACGCCATGGCGCACCAGCGCGAACGGGTCCGCCTGCGCACGTCCGCGCTCGGCGACTCGGCCCCGCTCGTCGGCGCCGCCGAGCTCGCCTTCGCCCACGTCCTGTCCGACCCTTTGGAAGTCCTCGCCCGCGCCAACGGCTGACCCGCCGGCCCCTCTCTGGGGAAGGACAGCGGCCCCGGCGGCGCTTCTCCCTCTCCGAGGGACAGCAGCCCGGCGGCGGGAAGGCCCTTCGCCACCCCACCTCCCCTCAGGGGACAGAAACCCGGAGGCGCACTCTCCTCCCGGTGGACGGCAGTCCGGCGGCCCTCTCTCCTCCCGGTGGACGGCAGTCCGGCGGCGGGGAAGCGGTGGGCGGCGGGTCGGCTCCTGCGGCCCTCTTTCGCCGAAAGAATGGAAGGCAGGCGGCCGGGAGAGGGGTGAGAAGGACGGAAGAGCGGCGGTCGCCAGACGCTCAGGTGACGCGGTCGGTGGCGGCGGTCCAGGTGTTGCAGAAGCCGGTCGCGCCGCCCCGGTACCCGCGATCCTGCCACCACGCCAGGTTCCGTGGCTTGCCGTGGATGTCGCTCTCGTCGGCCATCCGTACGGCCGCCACCCAGTCACGCCACGAGATCCCGGGCTTGATGCTCTTGAGCGTGGCGCTGTAGAAGACCCCGGCGAAGCATTCGGCCTGCATCTCCAGCCGGTGGCTGAGCAGCCGCCGGGCCTTGGCGGAGGCGGGGGCGTGCAGGGCGGCGTGGGCGTCGAGCACGCCGATGAGGTGCTGCACGTGGTGCCCCCACTCGTGGGCGACCGAGTGCGCGATGTTCATCCTGAACGGGTCGCGCAGGTCGGCCTTGCTGATGCGGATCGCGATCGTGCTCTGGTCGGGGCAGTACTGCGCCCCGCTGCTGGTGATCGTCCCGCACACGGAGTCCCGCCCGGTGGTGACCGTGACGGCGGGCGGCGTGTACGCAAGGCCGGCGGCGGCGAACCTGGACGCCCAGAAGCGGTCGGCGCAGGCGGCCATCGCCCGGTGGAAGGACGTGAGCGAGGCCACGCTGCCCAGCTTGATGCGCGGGATCGAGCAGGACTGCCGGACCACGTCCCCGCCCATCACGCTGAGCAGCCCGGACTGCGGGACCCGGGCGGCGGCGCTCGCGGGCGGCGGTGTGATGAGCCCCGCGACCAGGCACGCCGTCAACGCGAAGGCCGCCGGCGCTAAGAGGGAAAGGCGCATGATCGCGGATCATAAGCCTTCATAGGGGGATCTACCGCACCTTGGACGCCGGGCTCGTCCAGGTGTTGCAGGATCCGGCCGACTGGGACGTGAAGCCGCGCTGCAGCCAGAAGGCGTTGCTCTTGTCGCTGCCGTGCGTCTGGTCGGAGCCGCTGCGCACGCCGATGGCGTCGAGCGCGACGGCGTTGTGCGTGCCCTTGGTCAGGATGGTCCAGTCCGAGTCGGGCCGTCCCAGCGAGTCCCAGACGCGGCCGACGAACACGCCGGACATGCACTGCGCCTGCAGCTCCAGGCGGCGCAGCGCGGCGAGCGAGCGGTCCTCACTCCCCTTCTTGAGGATGATCCGGTCGGCGGCCTTCATGATGCCGGTGAGCTGCTGGACGTGGTGCCCGTACTCGTGGGCGAGCACCTGCATCAGCGCCAGGTCGGTCGGCTCCTCGACGATGTCCGGGCTGAGCAGGAAGGTGATGGAGCGGTCGAGCGGGCAGTAGACGGCCTGCGCGCCCCGGGGAAGCGCCCGCACGTGTTCTTCGCGCCCGGCTTCGTGATGATCTTGAAAGCGGGCTTGGTGAAGCGGTGCCCGGCCTTGCGCACGACCGGGGCCCAGGCGCGGTCGAGGCAGTCCTTGACGGTCTCGAAGTACAGCTCCGCCTCCTCCAGGGAGCCGGTGCTCACCTCGGGCTCCTCGCAGGTCCGCACGCCGGGCTTGCCCGCCTTGTAGAGCGCGTTCTTCGTCAGAACGGACGGGTAAGTGGAGGAGGCCGCGTGCGCGGTGCCGGCGAACAGCACGCCGGCCAGTGCGCCCGCCATGAGCGCTAAGAGGGGGATACGCATGGCACGGCACCCTAGTGAAAATCCGGGCCGGTAGCGAAGGAATACGCCGTCAGGTGACGCTCCGGGCGCTGGCCGCCCAGGTGTTGCAGGCACCGGGGGTGCCGCGGTTGAAGCCCCGCGTCATCCACGCGGCCTGCGTCGGGCCCTTGCCGTGGTCGTTCTGCGGCCAGCCCTTGGCGCCGTTCTTCCTGAACCAGCCCACCGTGTACGCCCAGTCGGCGTCGGTGACCAGCGACGTGCCCTTCATCGTGCTCATGAACGCCGCCGAGAAGCACTCGGCCTGCAGCTCGGACCTGCGCGACAGCTGCAGCCTCCTGGCCTTGCCCGCGACCGTGCGCGCCGCCCAGTAGTAGTCCCAGATGCCGGAGACCTGCTGTACGTGGTGACCGTACTCGTGGGCGATCAGCCGGGTGATGCCCAGCGGGAAAGGGTTGCGCAGCTGGTCCTTGCCGATCATCAGGTACATCGTGCGGTCGGTCGAGCAGTAGACGCCGTCGGCGCCGGTGTTCCAGGTGCCGCACGGCGTCTTGACCTTGCGGGTGATGATGCGCAGCCGCGGCTTGCTGAACGGCATCCCGGCCTTGCGGAACTGCGCCGCCCACGCCTTGTTCAGGCAGGCCGTCACGCGGGTCAGGAAGCGCCGGTACGCCGAGATGCTGCCCGCGGGCAGCGTCCCCGGACGGCACTTCACGTCGGTGAGCCGGCCGGTCTTGTACAGCGGGTTGGCGGTGGCCGTCGCCCGCCCGGCGATCGTGGCGCCGCCGTTGTGACCCTGGCCCGCGCTGGCCGGCGGCGCGACGACCTGCCGCCCCCCGTGTGCGGGCGCGGCCGAGGTCGTCGCCACGTCCGCGAGCACGACGGTCAGCGCGGCCGCGGCCAGGGCGAGCGCCACGCCTGCCGCGACGAGCGCGACGATCCTGCTTGCGGGGAGGGAGTTCATATGGACCGCAAGACTAGGTCAAGAGGGGACATATGTGGGTGGATTTGACTTGATGGAGTCAGTGAGGGCTTCGCGAACTAGACTCGGGGGATCGACGCAAAAAAGCAGAGGGGAGTCGCCTCCGTGAGCGGGTTGCTGGGCTCGATCAAGGGACCGCAGGACGTCAAAAGGCTTGCCGTCGAGGAGCTGTCAGGGCTCGCGGGGGAGATCCGTGATCTGCTGGTCGACGCGTGCGCCAGGTTCGGCGGTCACCTCGGCCCCAACCTCGGCGTGGTCGAGCTGACCATCGCCGTCCACCGCGTCTTCGACTCGCCCCACGACCCCATCATCTGGGACACCGGCCACCAGGCGTACGTGCACAAGCTGCTCACCGGCCGCGCGGCCGGCTTCGAGGCGCTCAAGCAGGAGGGCGGCCTGTCGGGCTACCCGAGCCAGGCCGAGTCCGAGCACGACTTCGTGGAGAACTCCCACGCCTCCACCGCGCTGTCGTACGCCGACGGCATGGCCAAGGCGTTCAAGCTGCGCGGCGCCCACGACCGCACGGTGGTCGCGGTCATCGGCGACGGCGCGCTGACCGGCGGCATGGCCTGGGAGGCGCTCAACAACATCGCGGCCAACAAGGACCTGCCGATCGTCATCGTGGTCAACGACAACGGCCGCTCGTACTCGCCGACGATCGGCGGCCTGGCCTCCCACCTGTCCTCGCTGCGCGTCAACCGCCGCTACGAGGACATGCTGGAGTACGTCAAGGACAAGCTGGGCCACGTCCCGGTCCTCTACGACGCCCTGCACGGCTTCAAGAAGGGCGTGAAGGACGTCCTCGCGCCGCAGGTGATGTTCGAGGACCTCGGGCTCAAATACGTCGGCCCCATCGACGGCCACGACGAGCAGGCCATGGAGGCGGCGCTGCGCAAGGCCCGCGACTTCCGCGGCCCGGTCATCGTGCACGCCGTCACGCAGAAGGGCCGCGGCTACAGCCCGGCGGAGAACCACGACGAGGACCAGTTCCACTCCCCGGGCGCCTTCGACCGCGCCACCGGCGCGGAGAAGCCCAAGGGCCGCATCTGGACCAACGTCTTCAGCGAGGAGCTGGTCAGGCTCGGCAAGGAGCGCGACGATCTGGTCGCGATCACCGCCGCCATGCTCCACCCGACGGGGCTCAACGCCTTCGCCGAGGCGTTCCCCGACCGCATCTACGACGTCGGCATCGCCGAGCAGCACGCGCTCACCAGCGCGGCGGGGCTCGCGCTCGGCGGCCTGCACCCGGTGGTCGCCGTTTACGCCACGTTCCTCAACCGCGCCTTCGACCAGCTCCTCATGGACGTCGCCCTGCACCGCCTGCCGGTCACGGTGGTGCTCGACCGCGCGGGCGTCACGGGCGACGACGGCGCCAGCCACAACGGCATGTGGGACCTGTCGATCCTCCAGGTCGTCCCCGGGCTCAAGATCGCGGTGCCGCGTGACGGCGACCGGCTGACCGAGCTGCTGCGCGAGGCCGTGGAGGTCTCCGACGGCCCCACCGTGCTGCGCTTCCCCAAGGGCCCGGTGGCCGAGCCCGTCGAGGCGGTCGGCAAGCTCGGCGAGATGGACCTGCTGCGCACCCCCGAGAGCGAGCCCGACGTGCTGCTGGTGGGCGTGGGCCCGATGGCGCAGGCCTGTCTCGACGCCGCGAAGCTGCTCGACGCGCAGGGCATCGCCACCACCGTGGTCGATCCGCGCTGGGTCAAGCCGCTCGACGAGGCGCTCGTCACGGCCGCGGCCGCGCACAAGCTGGTGGCGGTCGTGGAGGACAACGGCCGCGTGGGCGCGGTGGGCGACGCCGTGGCGCGGCTGCTGCGCGACTCCGACGTGGACGTCCCCGTCCGCACCTACGGCATCCCGCAGCAGTTCCTCGACCACGCCAAGCGGGCCGCCATCCTCGGCCGGATCGGCCTGACCGGGCAGGACCTCGCCCGCCAGATCACCGAGGCCGTCGCGCGGCGCACCTCCTCGGTCGAGCCCGCCCGCCGCTGACCCTGCACAAGCCCCGCCTGGCGTCCCGTTCGCGGCGGTGATCATGCCTGATCACCGCCGCGAACCAGGTGCTCCAACGGGTCCGCCGCGCGAGAGAATGATCACTGTGGGTGTGGGAAGGATCACCCAGTGGACATCTTTCGCACGAAGAGCGTGGAACAGTCGATCCGCGACACCGAAGCCCCCGAGCACCAGCTGCGTAAGCGCCTGACCGCCGTCGACCTCACCGTCTTCGGCATCGGCGTGATCGTCGGCACCGGGATCTTCGTGCTGACGGGACAGGTCGCCAGGGACGTGGCGGGGCCGGCGGTGGCGGTCTCGTTCATCGTCGCCGGCGTCGTGTGCGGGCTCGCCGCGCTGTGCTACGCCGAGTTCGCCTCCACCATTCCGGTCGCCGGGTCCGCCTACACCTTCTCCTTCGCGACCCTGGGTGAGTTCCCCGCCTGGGTGATCGGCTGGGACCTGATCCTGGAGCTGGCGCTGGCGGCGGCCGTGGTGTCGGTCGGCTGGTCGGGCTACTTCGCCTCGCTGCTGGCCTCGCTCGGCCTTGAGCTGCCCGCCTCGATCGCGGGTGAGGACCCGGTGGTGAACGTGCCCGCCGTGGTGATCGTGGCCGTGCTCACGGCGGTCCTGGTGGCCGGGATCAAGCTGTCCTCCCGGGTCAACCTCATCCTGGTGATCACCAAGGTCGCGGTGGTGCTGCTGGTCATCTTCGCCGGCCTGTTCTTCATCAACGGCGCCAACTACACGCCGTTCATCCCCGACCCCATCTCCACACCCCGCGTGGAGGGCCTTCAGGCGCCGCTCGTGCAGGTGCTGTTCGGCATCCAGCCGGTGGCCTTCGGCGTGATCGGCATCTTCTCCGCCGCCGCCATCGTGTTCTTCGCCTTCATCGGCTTCGACATCGTGGCGACCGCCGCGGAGGAGACCATCGAGCCGCAGCGCGACGTGCCGCGCGGCATCATCGGCTCGCTGGCCATCTGCACGCTGCTGTACGTCGCGGTCTCGCTCGTCGTGGTCGGCATGCAGAAGTACAGCAGCCTCAGCGAGGCGGCGCCGCTGTCGGACGCGTTCATCTCGGTCGGCCAGGCGTGGCTGGCCACGATCATCAGCGTGGGCGCGATCGCGGGCCTGACGACCGTGGTGCTGGTGCTGCTGCTCGGCCAGGCCAGGGTGCTGTTCGCGATGTGCCGCGACGGGCTGCTGCCGCGCCAGCTGGCCGTGGTGCACCCGACGTTCGGCACCCCGGCGCGGCTGACCGTCCTCATCGGCGTGGTCACGATGGCGCTCGCCGGGTTCGTCTCGTTCGGGGAGCTGGCCGAGCTGGTGAACATCGGCACGCTGTTCGCGTTCGTGGTGGTGTCGCTGGGGGTGATCATCCTGCGGCGCACACGGCCCGACCTGCCGCGCGGCTTCCGCACGCCGCTGGTGCCGGTGCTGCCGATCCTGTCGGTGCTGGCCTGCGTCTACCTGATGCTCAACCTGCCGGTGCAGACCTGGCTGCGCTTCGTGGTCTGGATGCTCATCGGCATCGTGCTCTACTTCGCCTACGGCTACCGGCACAGCAGGACCGCGGCCCCCTGGCGGGCGTCAGAGGAGTGAGGGTTCCGCCAGGGGGCCGGGGGAGTGGTCAGAGCGCGAGGACCGCTCCGGCGGTGGCGCGCATGTAGCAGCCGTTGACGAAGACCTTGCCCCAGCGGACGTCCTTGCCGTACCACTTGCCGACGATCACGGCCGCGTGCGGCTGGACCTCGTGCGTGCAGGTGGGGTTGGGCTTGACGTTCAGCTTGTTCGGGTCGCCGCCGGCCTTCTGGAGCAGGCGGCAGGCGGCCCGAGCGTTGGGGTGGGTGCCGCCGGTGGGCGCGCAGTTGAGGTAGGCCGACTTGGCGCTGCCGCCCTTGACCCCGTAGACGACCTTGAGACGAGCCTTGGGGGCTGCCGCGGCCAGCACCGGGGAGGACGACGTGGCCAGGAGGGCGGCGCAGAGCATGAGGGTGCCTGCTGCTCTCATCATGGTTACTCTCCGTTCGTAGGACGGCACCAAACGCTACGACGGAAAGGGTGAAGAGGAGAGGAGGTCCGCGTACGGACCTCCTCAAGGACGGTTAAAACTCAGGCTTGCCGAGGTTTCGGCACGGAGGCCACGCCGGGCGGCAGGAAGCGCGGCGTGGCGAAGCCGGTCCTGTCGAGGTACGGCGTGATCCCGCCGAGGTGGAACGGCCAGCCCGCGCCGAGGATCATGCACAGGTCGATGTCCTGCGGTGCGGCGACCACGCCTTCGTCCAGCATGATGCGGATCTCCTCGGCCAGCGCCTTCAGCACCCGCTCGCGCACCTGCTCGGCCGTGGAGGGCGAGGTGCCGCCGGAGAACAGCGCGACCGCCTCGGGGTCGAGCGTGAGGTCCGGCCGGTAGACACCGGGCTTGCCGGACTCGACGAGCTTGGCGAGGTTCTCCGAGACGCCGAAGCGGCCGGGGAACGCCTCGTGCAGCGTCTCGGCCACGTGCAGGCCCACGGCGGGGCCGACGAGCTGCAGCAGCGCGAACGGCGTCATCGGCAGCCCCAGGCCGTCGAGCGCGTGCTCGGCCGTCTCCAGCGGCGTGCCCTCGTCCACGGCCGCGACGACCTCGCCCATGAAGCGGGTGAGCAGCCGGTTGACCACGAACGCGGGCGCGTCCTTGACCAGCACCGACGACTTCTTCAGCGTCTTGCCCACGGAGAACGCGGTGGCCAGCGTGGCGTCGTCGGTGGCCGCGCCCCTGATGATCTCCAGCAGCGGCATGACGGCGACCGGGTTGAAGAAGTGGAAGCCGACCAGCCGCTCCGGGTGCTTCAGGTCGGCGCCCATGGCGGTCAGCGACAGCGACGAGGTGTTGGTGGCCAGCACGCACTCGGCCGAGACGACCTCCTCGACCTCGGCGAACACCTGCTTCTTGACCGCCAGATCCTCGAAGACGGCCTCGATGACGAAGTCGGCGTCGGCGAAGGCGTCCTTCGTCAGCGAGCCGGTGACCAGCGACTTGATGCGGTTGGCCTGGTCGGGCGAGAGACGGCCCTTGGCGAGCAGCTTGTCCACCTCGCCGTGCACGTACCCCACGCCCTTGTCGAGGCGGGCCTGGTCGAGGTCGGTCAGCACGACCGGAACCTCCAGGCGGCGGGCGAACAGCAGCGCCATCTGCGAGGCCATCAGGCCCGCGCCCACCACGCCGACCTTGGTGACCTTGCGGGCCAGCGACGGGTCGGGCGCGCCCGCGGGCCGCTTGGCGCGGCGCTGCACCAGGTCGAAGGAGTAGAGCCCGGCCCGCAGCTCGTCGCTCATGAGCAGGTCGGCCAGCGCCTCGTCCTCGGCGGCGAAGCCTTCGTCCCTGGAGGCGGTCTCGGCCAGCGCGATCAGGTCGAGCGCCCGGTACGGGGCGGGCGAGGCGCCCCGCAGCTTCATGTCCACCAGGAAGCGCGCGTCGGCCACGGCCTTCTCCCAGCCCTCGTGGGCCGGCCGCTCCACCGTCACCTCGCCCTTGACGACCCTGGCGGCCCAGCGCAGCGACTCCTCCAGGAAGTCGGCGGGCTCGAACATGGCGTCGGCGACGCCCAGCTCGTACGCCTCCTTGCCCTTGATCATGCGGTTGTTGGAGAGCGGGTTCTCGATGATGAGCTTGACCGCCTTCTCCGGCCCGATGAGGCGCGGCAGGAGCTGCGTGCCGCCCCAGCCCGGCACCAGCCCGAGGAAGCACTCCGGCAGCGCCACCGCGGTCACCCCGGAGGAGATCGTCCGGTACGTGCAGTGCAGCGCGATCTCCAGGCCGCCGCCCATGGCCGCGCCGTTGACGAACGCGAACGACGGGATGCCCAGCTCGCCGAGCCGGCGGAACACGTAGTGGCCGAGCGCGCCGATGGCCTGCGCCTCCTCGCGGGTGGCCAGCGCGGCCGCGCCCTTGAGGTCGGCGCCGACGGCGAAGATGAACGGCTTGCCGGTCACGCCGACGGCCGCGAGGTCGGTGCGCTGGGCGATCTCCGACAGGGCGCCGTTGAGCGCGAACAGGCCGTGCGGGCCGAAGGTGTTGGGCTTGGTGTGGTCGAAGCCGTTGTCCAGGGTGATGAGCGCCATCGTGCCCGCGCCGTACGGCAGCTGCACGTCGCGTACCAGCGCCTTGGTGACCACTTCGTCGGTGTTGCGCTCGCTCAGCAGCGACCGCCAGGTCTCGAACTCGCTCATGCCAGGTTCTCCCAGATCACGGTGCCGCCCATGCCCATGCCGACGCACATGGTGGTGATGCCGTAACGCACGTCGGGACGCTCGCCGAACTGCCGGGCGAGCTGCGTCATCAGCCGCACGCCCGAGGAGGCGAGCGGGTGTCCGTAGGCGATCGCGCCGCCGTACGGGTTGACGCGGGGGTCGTCGTCGGCGATGCCGAAGTGCTCCAGGAAGGCCAGCACCTGCACGGCGAACGCCTCGTTGATCTCGAACAGCCCGATGTCGGAGATGTCGAGCCCGGCCAGGCGCAGCGCCCGCTCCGTGGACGGAATCGGCCCCACGCCCATGACCTCGGGGTCCACGCCCGCGAACGCGTACGACACCAGCCGCATCTTCGCGGTCAGGCCCAGCTCCTCCGCGACCTCGCGGGCGGCCACCACGCACCCGGTGGCGCCGTCGTTGATGCCCGAGGAGTTGCCCGCCGTGACGCGGCCGTGCGGCCTGAACGGCGTCTTGAGCCCGCTCAGGCCCTCCATGGTCGTGCCCGGCCTGGGCGCCTCGTCCTCGACGGCCAGGCCCCAGCCCTTCTCGGCGGTCCTGATCGCCATCGGCACGAGGTCGGGCTGGATCTTGCCGTCGGCGTACGCCTTGGCCGCCCGCTCCTGCGACAGCACCGCGAAGGCGTCGGCGCGCTCCTTGGTGATGGAGGGGTAGCGGTCGTGCAGGTTCTCCGCGGTCATGCCCATGACCAGCGCGCTCGGGTCGACCAGCCGCTCCGACAGGAAGCGCGGGTTGGGGTCGACGCCCTCGCCCATCGGGTGGCGGCCCATGTGCTCGACGCCGCCGGCGATCGCCACGTCGTACGCGCCGAACGCGATGCCGCCGGCGACCGTGGTCACGGCGGTCATCGCGCCCGCGCACATGCGGTCGATCGCGTAGCCGGGCACGCTCTTGGGCAGCCCGGCCAGCACGGCGGCGGCGCGGCCGATGGTCAGGCCCTGGTCGCCGGTCTGGGTGGTCGCGGCGATGGCGACCTCGTCGACGCGCTCGGGCGGCAGGGCGGGGTTGCGGCGCATGAGTTCGCGGATGACGCGGACGACCAGGTCGTCCGCGCGGGTCTCCGCGTACAGCCCTTTCGGCCCGGACTTGCCGAAAGGTGTGCGCACGCCGTCGACGAACACGACGTCACGAGAGGAAGGCACGGATTCGCTCCTCGTAGTCAGCTGAGGTTCCGTGCCCAATGCTACTCGTCAGTAACTACTCCGCAGACGAGGGCGGCGGTGAGCAGGCCGTAGACGATGCCGGTCGCCGGCTCCCATAGGTGGGCGCGGGCGCCGAGCAGGGCGGCGATGGCCACGGCCGCGCCGGTCCACAGCAGCGCGCTTTCGCGTCTGCGCATCCCGCGGCCGGGGTCCCAGGGGTCGCCCGGCGCGCCGCCGCCGGAGCGCAGGGCGCGGGTCACGGTCACCGCGACGTCGCGGCCCCACCACAGCAGGAACAGCACGCCGGCGGCGACGGCGATCGGTGCGGTCGCCTCGATGACGGCGTTCAGGGTGTCGGCCACGCCGTACTGGGCGGCCTGGCCGAACAGTCGCGGAACGGTCCAGCCGAGTAACAGCGTCACCGCCCAGCAGCCGGCGACCGCGAGCCTGGCCAGGGCCCGGGTGCGGCCGGAGAATGCGGTGGCGTACAGCTCGCGCTCACGGTCGCGGACGCGGCGGGCGCGGGCGCCCCAGACGTACTGGGTGATCGCCATGGCGGGCAGGGCGGCGGTGAAGACCGCCAGCGACAGCACCGCGAGCGGGAGCGTCTGCTCCCTCGTCGCGGCCCTGTCGGCGAGCAACTGCGCGGTGGTCAGCAGCGCGATCGAGGCGGTGAGCGCCACGAGGGCGCCGCGCCTTGCGGACCTGGCCTGGGCGCGCAGCCCGGCCAGCTCCTGGGCGCCGGGAGGAGGAGCCATCTCGGTCAGAAGCATGACGTCATGATGGCGTCACCCTGTGTGGTCACGCCCGGTGTTCGCGCGCTTTGGATGGAGCCCACGCTCGGGTAAGGCAGGAGTGCCCCTGAGGGCACCCTCCGGCCGGTGCTTCCTTACGAACCTTGACGTGATGACAGGAGTCATCCTCGTAGAGCGTCGTTTATGACTATGCTTCGCGATCATGGCGCGAGGGGTGAACCGCATGAGGGAACGGCACGACGAAGCGGTTCTGGGCCGGCGCGTCGCTCCACGGTCACCGTCTCGCGAGCCGTCGCCCCCGCAGCGGCCGCGCGAGAGGCCGCGGGAGGAGCCGCGTGACGATCCGCATCCGCGGTCCGGTGGCAGGGGCGGGTCGCGGTCCGGCAGGAGCCGCCTCACGCTGGGCGGCTGGATCAGCGTGGGGCTGACGGTCGTGCTGGTGGGCGTCACGCTCGGCGGTTACGCCTACTACCGCTATCTCGACAGCGGCATCGATCGCCAGCCGTTCAACGTGGGCGCGAGCCGTCCGCCCGAGACCGGCGCGCTCAACGTGCTGCTGGTGGGCTCCGACTCGCGGGCGGGCGACAACAAGAAGTACGGCCCGAAGTCGCAGCACCTCGGCGAGCGCACCGACACGATCATGCTGCTGCACATCTCCCCGAACCGGGACAACGCCACCATGATCAGTTTCCCGCGCGACTCGATGGTGCCGATCCCGGAGTGCACGGGCCGCAACGGCCAGGTGGTGCCCGCAGGGCTCCGGCAGATCAACTCCGCCTTCAACGACGGCGGCATCGAGTGCACGGCCAAGACGCTCGAGTCCCTCACCAACATCAAGATCAACCACTTCGTGAAGGTGGACTTCACCGGCTTCAAGGGCATCGTCGACGCCCTCGGCGGCATCGAGATCTGCCTTCCCAAGCCGGTCAACGACCCCAAGGCCAAGCTGGTGCTCAGCGCCGGCAAGCACGTGGTGAAGGGCGAGCAGGCGCTGGGGTACGTACGGACCCGCTACGCGCTCGGCGACGGCAGCGACCTGGGCCGCATCCAGCGGCAGCAGGTCTTCCTCACCCAGGTCATGAAGAAGGTCACCGACGGCGGCCTGCTGACCAACCCCGGCAAGCTCAACGCCTTCCTGCACGCCGCCACCCAGTCGGTGACCGTGGACGAGGGGCTCACGCTCGAACGCATGCTGGAGATCGCCAACAGCGTGCGCGGCATGACGGCCAAGGAGCTCAAGGGCATCACGGTGCCGGTGGAGCCGTACCCGCCGGACAAGAACCGCGTGCAGTTCGCCCAGCCGGCCGCCCGCGACTTCTTCGAGAACGTGCGCAACGACGTCGAGGTCACCAAGTCGCCCACGCCCGGCAAGTCCACCGCGCCCGCGGTCAAGCGCGAGCAGGTGCGGCTGCAGGTGCTCAACGCCTCCGGCGAGGAGGGCAGGGCCGTGCAGGTGGCCGACGCGCTCGCCGCCCAGGGGTTCGTGGTGACGCAGGTCGGCAACGCCGCCCCCGCCGACGTCACGACCATCCGGTACGCCAAGAAGGACGCCAAGGACGGCCCCGCCTACGGCGACGCGGTGGCCGCCCGGCTGTCGAAGGAGAAGCGCACTCCCGTCGAGGGCAAGGTCAAGGCGCTGGTCTCGCAGCCGTACACGCTGAAGAGCCCGCCCGCCCAGATGCCCAAGGGCCCGATCATCCAGCTCGTCATCGGCAAGGACTGGCCGGGCGTGCGGGTCCTGTCGGCGATCCCCGACTCGCTCAAGGACAAGGTGGTCGACACCAGCACCAATCCCTGTCTTTGACCAGGTCAGCGGCGCTGGATGCATCTGGAGATCAGGTGGTCGTACCCGGGCGGTGTGACGCTGAAACACCTTTGGGGCGAAAGTTACGGGGGTAGTTTCAGCGAAACAAGTGAAATTTCCGGACAAGTAGTGGTAGGAAGGGGCGCGGTCCGTATACGCACTAGAGAGGTTCCACCGTGGCGCGCGACGATAACGACAGGCCATACGACGACGGGCAAGGTAGGTCGTTGAACCCGGAGCTGATGACGGGTGACGTGCTGTCTCCGCGGTGGAGCACCGAAGACACCGACGAGCAGCCCGCGATCCAGGTCAGCGGCAACGAGACCTACATCATGCCGGACAGGGGCGGGCGTGACGTGCTCGACGACCCCGCGCCGCCGCGCGATGTGCTCGACGACCCCGTGCGGCCGCACGACGTGCTCGACGACCCGCACGACGTGCTCGGCGGGCGCGAGCCCTCCGCGTCCCATGACGTGCTGGGCGGCTACGACCAGGGCTATGACCATGGCTACGACCAGGACGCGCGCGAGTACGGCGCGCGCGACCTGAGCGGTCGCGGCGTGGACGACGTGCTCGGCGCGCGCGAGTACGGCGGATCGAACGGGCCGCATGACCTGCCCGCCGACGACTACAGCGGGCCCCACGCGCTCGACGACTACAGCGGGCCGCATCGGGTGGACGACTACAGCGGGCCGCACCGGATCGATGACTACAGCGGGCCGCATCGCACGGATGACTACAGCGGGCCGCACCCGATCGAGGACGACAACGCGTACCTGCCGCTCGACCGCGGCTACGACCCGAGCCGTGACGACGACCTGGACGACGACCGGCCCAAGCGCGGCTTCCTCGGCTCCGGCTGGACCGACGACAGCGACGACGACCGTGACGACCGCGGCTCCCGCGGCTCGCGCGACTACGACGGGCGCGGCGGCGACGGCGAGGGCGAGGTGCGCCGCCGTACCAGGATGCTGCTCGTGGCGGCGGCCGCTGTGGTGCTGGTCGGCGTCGGTGTCGGCTGGATGCTCACCGGCACGTCCTCCGACGACCCCTGCGCGGGCGCCCAGTGTGCGAGCGCCGGCGAGGTGTCCTCCCCGTCCGACGAGGCCGTTCCCGAGGAAGAGGAGGAGGCGCCGGTCGAGGACGAGGAGGCCGAGCCTGCGGACGAGGCCACCGACGACACGGCCGACGACTCGACCGCCACCACCAACACCACCAACACCAACAACACCGACACCACCGGCAACCGGCCGAACCGGCCCACCGCGACCACCCCGGCCGAGCCCGTTCAGCAGCAGCCGCGCCAGCGGCCGACCCGCGAGCCCTCGGCCGAGCCGTCGACCCGGCAGCCGCAGCGCCAGGAGCAGAACACCCCGGAGCGGAGCGAGCGCTCCGACCAGGAGACCGAGCGTCAGGCGAACAACGACCAGCCGAAGGACGTCGACGACTCCAACACCAACAGGAACGACACCGGCTCGCAGGAGAGCACGCAGGAGACGGACACCGGTAACCCGGCGGAGTCGGCCTCCGAGGCCCCGGTCCAGGAGGACAGGGGCGGCGGCTTCCTCGACATCCTGTTCCCCTGGCTCTGACCGGTTTCCCCTGGCTCTGACCGGTTTCCCCTGGCTCTGACCGGTTTCCCCTGGCTCTGACCGGCGCGGGCTCCCGGCGGTCGCGGGGCCGGGGCCGGTCGGCCTCCCGGTGTGGTAGATCGTGTTCCCGGTAGGGCATTCTGTTGCCGCCGGGCGTGGACATGGCAGGATGCGGGTCCAGGCGTCGGCGGCAGCTGTGGAAACCGCTTTCCGGGAGGTCTCGTGGTCACGCTTGAGGACGTCGCCAGGCAGGCGGGCGTCTCGCTCGCGACCGCCTCGCGGGTGCTCAACGGCAGCACCCGCCAGGTGGGCGCGACACTCCGGGCACGCGTCGAGCGGGCCGCGGACGAGCTCGGCTACCGGGCCAACATCGCCGCCCAGACGCTCGCCAGGGGGGCGAGCAACGTCATCGGCATCGTCGTACACGACCTGACCGACCCCTACTTCGCCGCCCTGGCCGACGGCGCTATGCGGGCGGCGGCCACCCACGGACTGCTGGTCATGGTCGGCACCACGCACCGCGACCCCGAGCAGGAGATCGCCTACGTCTCCACGCTCAATGCCCAGCGGGTGCGCGCGGTGCTGCTGGTCGGCTCCCGGGTCGCCGACCCCGCCGTCACCGGCAGGCTCCGCGATGAGCTGGCCCGCTACCAGGCGGGCGGCGGCCGGGCGGCGTGTGTCGGCCAGGACCTCCTGGGCGTCGACACCGTCGCGCCCGCCAACCGTCGCGGCGCCGCCGCGCTGGCCAAGGCGCTCGCGGAGCTCGGCCACACCAGGTTCGCGGTGCTGGCGGGGCCGCCGCATCTGGTGACCGCCGCCGACCGCAGCGCCGGTTTCGCCGCGGCGCTCGCCGAGCTGGGCCTGCCGGAGCCGCAGATCATCCACGGGCCCTTCGACCGCGACGGCGGATACGCGGCGGCCCAGCAGGTCCGCGACGCCACCTGCGTGTTCGCGGTCAACGACGTGATGGCGGTGGGCGCGCTCGCCGCCTACAGGGAGCGCGGTGTGCGGGTGCCCGACGACGTGTCGGTGGCCGGGTTCGACGACATCGTCACCCTGCGCGATCACGTGCCCGCGCTGACCACCGTACGGCTGCCGCTGCAGGACATGGGAGCGCGCGCGCTCGAGCTCGCGCTGAACGAGACCGACCAGGTGGTGGTCGAGGAGGTCGCGGGCGAGGTCGTGCTCCGCGAGAGCGTCAGGAGGATCGCGTGAGGCTGGCGGTCAGCACGCTGGGCATGCCCGGCGAGGACCTGGACCGGGCGATCGAGATCGCGACCGGTCACGGGTGCCAGGGGCTCGAACTGCGGCTGCATCCGGACACCGGGGTGCACGCCGGGCTGGACGAGCGGGAGCGGGCCTCTGTACGGGAGCGGATCGAGGCGGCCGGGCTGGAGATCTCCGCCCTTGCCGGATATGTCGGCATCTGCGAGCCGGGGCCCGACGAGCCGGTGATCGAGGCGCTCATCGCCGACCTGCGCCTCGCCGCCGACCTCGGCGCGCCCGGCGTCCGCGTCTTCCCGCGCGGCGGCGACCCGTCCGTGGGCGCGCGCCGGCTCAAGGCGGTCTCCGGTACGGCCGCCGACCTCGGCCGCCGCGTGCTGGTCGAGACGCACGACGAGATGGCGACCGGCGCCGCCGTGGCCGCACTGCTCGCCGAGGCCGACTGCCCCGGCACGACCGGCGCGATCTGGGACCTGCTGCACCCGTGGCGGCACGGCGAGCCGCCCGCCCGCACGCTCGCCGAGCTGCGGCCGTACCTCGGCTACGTTCAGGTCAAGGACGCGGTCTCCGCGCAGGACACCACCCCCGTGCCCATGGGCAGCGGCACGGTGCCGCTGGAGGAGTCGGGCGAACTGCTGCGCGCGGCCGGCTGACGACGGGTGGGTGTCGCTGGAGTGGGAGCGCACCTGGTACCCGCAGGTGCCGCCGGTCGAGGAGATCCTCCCGGGCGCAGCCGGCTGGGTCCGCCGCTTCTCCCCCTGACCCCGCACCTCTCCGTCTGACCTCGGACGTCTCTCCGCCTGACCCCGCACCTCTCCGCCTGACCTCGGACGTCTCTCCGCCTGACCCGGCACGTCTCCTTCCGCCCTCTGGCGTCTGCGGTCCCTTCGCGCCCTGCTGGCATTCGCGCGTCTCTTGGCGTTGCCGTCCGATGCTCGTCGGTCTTCTCGCGTTGCCGTCCGTCGCTCGTCGGTCTTCTCGCGTTGCCGTCCGATGCTCGCCGGCCTCCTCGCGCTGCCGCCTGGCGCTGCCTTTGCCGCCGTCTGGTGCCCTCCGCGTTCCTTCCGCGCTGAGCGTGCTCGCGTGCCGGGCCTGCCCCGGCCGCTCGTGCGGGTCGCGCGTGTCGCCTGCCGGCTTCGAGGGGCGTGACGAGTCGCGTGCGCTGGACGCTCGTGCGGGCCGCGCGTGTCATGCCCGCCCGTGTAGTCCGCCGGTTCGTGCGCCTTGCCTGTTCGGGCGCTGCCCTGCCGAGGCGCCGATCGTCCGAGTGTCGACCTGTCCGGGGTGCCCGGCCTGTCCGGGGTGTCGGCCCGTTCGGGGTGCCGGCCCGTTCGGGGTGCCGGCCTGTCCGGGGTGCCCGGCCTGTCCGGGGTGTCGGCTCGTCCGGGGTGCCCGGCCTGTCCGAGGTGTGGGCCCGTCCGGACGCCGGCCTGTTCGGGGCGGGGCTCATTCGCGCGTCTTGTGTGACTCTCTGGTGTGCTTGCGCGGGCGAGGGCGTTCACCGACATCCGCTGATTTCTCCGGCGGGGCGGTGGTGTTGAGTTGGGGGCATGTCCCCTTCCCAGAACAAGGTGCTCGTCGTCGGCATGGACGGGCTCCGCTTCGATCGGCTGGTCGCGCTGGACGCCCCCGTCCTGGCCGGCCTGATGTCCACCGGCGCGTACGGCACCAGCAAGCTGCCGTACGGCGAGGCCGGCACACCGCGTACGGGGTCGCCCGGCGAGGTCGTCCCCAAGAGCCCCGAGCCCGGAGACTGCGACCGGGTGATCAGGTCGCGTACGGACTCGGGTCCGGGCTGGTCGTCGATCGCCACCGGCGTCTGGCCGGACAAGCACGGCGTCGTGGACAACGCGTTCACCGACCCGCGTTTCCTGAAATATCCGGACTTCTTGACGCGGGCCGCGACCGCCGACCCCGGCCTGGACACCGCCGCCTTCTTCTCCTGGGCCGCGCTCGCCGAGCACGGCGCGTTCGGCCCCGCCATCGGCCACCGCTTCGTGCTCGACGGCTACGCCATCGGCTGGGCGAACGCCGACGCCCAGGTCACGGCGGCGGCCGAGAGCTACGTGACCGGCAACAGCCCTGACGCCGTCTTCGTCTACCTGGGCGACACCGACGAGGTGGCCCACGCGCTCGGCCCTCACCGCCCCGAGTACGCCGCCGCGCTGCGCACCCAGGACGCCCAGCTCGGCCGCCTGCTCGACGCCGTACGCGCCCGCCCCTCCTTCTCCCGGGAGAGCTGGACGGTGCTGGTCACCACCGACCACGGCCACGTGGACGCGGGCGGCCACGGCGGCGTCTCCGACGAGGAGCGCACTGTCTTCGTGATCCTCAACCGCCTGGGCGACGACCTGGGCGGGCGCTCCCTGGCGGCGCCCCGGCTGGTGGACGTCGCCCCCACGGCGCTGGCCGCGCTCGGCGTGGCCGTGGACCCGGCCTGGAACCTGGACGGGGTGCCGCTGGAGATCTGATTCATCGTGTGTTGAATTCTTGCCGGGGAAGCGCCACACTGAGGGCGAGACGCCGAACGGCAGGGGAAACACGCGATGAAGACCATCCTGAGTTTCGCCGAGATCGATGCGGGGATGCTCGCCGAGGTGGGCGGCAAGGCGGCCAACCTCGGTGAGCTGACCAGGGCGGGCCTGCCGGTGCCGCCCGGGTGGGTGCTCACCACGGAGGCGTACCGCCAGGTCGCGGCGGGGCTCGACACGAGCGGCCCGCAGGTGGCGGAGCGGGCCAGGAAGCACCTGCTCGACGCGCCGATGCCGGACGAGGTGCGCGAGGCGATCGTGGAGGCGTACCGGGGGCTCGGCGACGGGGTGCCGGTCGCGGTGCGCTCGTCGGCCACCGCCGAGGACCTGCCGTTCGCCAGCTTCGCGGGCCAGCAGGACACGTTCCTCAACGTGGTGGGGGAGGAGGCCGTGTTAACGGCCGTACGCCGCTGCTGGGCCTCGCTATGGACCGATCGCGCGGTCGCCTACCGCGAGTCCAACGGCATCGGCCACGCCGCCGTACGCCTCGCCGTGGTCGTGCAGGAGATGGTGGACGCCCGCACGGCGGGCGTGATGTTCACCGCCAACCCCGTCACCGGCAGGCGGCGCGAGATCGTCATCGACGCGAGCCCCGGCCTGGGCGAGTCGGTGGTCTCCGGTGCCGTCAACCCCGACCGGTTCCGCTTCCGCGACGGCCGGGTCATCGAGCGCCGCGCCGGGGACAAGCCGCTGGCGATCAGGCCGCTGCCCGGCGGCGGCACCGAGCGCGTCGAGCAGCCGCACGACGGGCTCTGCCTGACCGACGACGAGGTACGCCGCCTGGCCGGCCTCGGCGCCCGCGTCGAGGAGCACTACGGCGCGCCCCAGGACACCGAATGGGCCATCGACGCCGCCGGAACGCTCTGGCTCACCCAGGCACGGCCCATCACGACGCTCTATCCGCTGCCCGAGACCACCCGGCCGGGTCTGCGGGTGTACTTCTCGGTCAACGTCGCGCAGGGCGTCATGGGGCCGCTGACGCCCATGGGCGTGGCCGCGTTCCGGATGATCAGCGCGGGCGGGGCCGGGCTCGCCGGGCACGCGCCCGCAGACCCGTACGACGGCGCGGGGTTCCTGGCCGAGTCGGGGCACCGGATCTGGCTCGACATCACCGCCGCCGTGCGCAACCGCGCCGGCCGCGCCCTCCTGCCGCGCGTGCTGACGTTGGGCGAGGCCAGGGCCGTGCCCCTCGTACGCGGCCTGTTCGAGGACCCGCGGCTCGCCCCCGCGTCCCGCTCGCTGCGCCCGTTCCTGCGCGGCGCGCTGCGCTTCGCCCGCAACGTGCGGGTGCCCGAGCGCGTGCTCGTGGCGCTCACCAGCCCGCGCAGGGCGCTCGCGCACACCGTCCGGCTCGGGGCCGAGCTGGACCGGCGGCTGCGCGTGCCCGAGTCCGCCACCCCCGCCCAGCGGCTCGACCACGCCGAACGCGTGCTCGCCGGGACGTTCCCGCTGATCATCCGGATCATGCCGACCGCGATCACCGGCTACGCCCTCTACGCGCTGTCCTCGAAGCTGTCGGGCGTGCCGATCGACGAGATGAGCGACGTCCTGCGCAGCGTCCCGCACAACCCGACCACCGAGATGGACATCGAGCTGTGGCACCTCGCCACCCGCGTCGAGCCCGAGCCGTTCCGCGAGCTGCCGGTCTCCGAGCTGGTCGCCCGCTACCAGGCCGGAGAGCTGCCGCCGGTCGCCCAGCGCGAGATCACCGCGTTCCTCGCCAGATACGGACACCGCGGGGTGGCCGAGATCGACGCCGGAGTGCCGCGCTGGTCGGAGGAGCCCGGCCACATCCTCGGCGTGCTGGCCAACTACCTGCGCATGGACGGCGGGCCCACTCCGGCCGAGCTGTTCGAGAAGGGCGCGCGGCAGGCAGGGAAGACGATCGGCGAGCTCGCCGCGCGGGCCGGGCGGCGCGCGCGGTGGCGGGCCCCCGTCGTGCGGTGGGCGCTGGGACGCACCCGGCAGTACGCGGGGCTGCGCGAGCTGCCCAAGTTCTACCTGGTCAAGACGCTCGCGGCGGTCCGCCGCAGCCTGCTGGTGGTGGGGGAGCACCTTGTGGAGCAGGGCGTGATCGACCGCGCCGGCGACGTCTTCTTCCTCGACCTGCGCGAGGCCAGGGCCGCGCTGCGCGGCGGCGACCTGCGCGCGCTGGTGGCCGGGCGGCGGGCGACGTACGAGCGGGAGCGGCGCCGCAGGCACGTGCCCAGGCTGCTGCTGTCCGACGGCACGGAACCCGAGGCGGCATTCGAGGCGGAAGCCACCGAAGGAGCCGCGGACGGGGCCGCGCTCACCGGCACGCCCGCCTCGCCCGGCACGATCACAGGCGTCGCCCGCGTCGTGCTCGACCCGCACGGCGCGCACCTGGAGCCGGGCGAGATCCTCGTCTGCCCGTCCACCGACCCAGGCTGGACACCGCTGTTCCTCACGGCGGGCGGGCTGGTGATGGAGATGGGCGGCGCGATGTCGCACGGCGCGGTGGTGGCCAGGGAGTACGGCATCCCCGCCGTCGTCGGCGTCCCCGAGGCCACCCAGCGCATCGGCACCGGCGAGCGGATCACCGTGAACGGCGCCGCCGGCACGATCACCCCCGCCTGACCGCCGCCAGGCGAGGGGATCTCACCCTCAGGCCGGCACGACCTGCTCGAAGCGGGCCTTCATGGTGGCCACCACCTCGTCGGGATCGGCGGCCCAGATGTCGGCGTTGAAGATCTCGACCTCGACGTCGCCCGTGTACCCGGCGGCCTGGACGGCGCGCGTGATCGGCGGGAAGTCGATCACGCCGTCGCCCATCATGCCCCGCCCGAGCAGCACGTCCTCGGGCAGCGGGTGCAGGTAGTCGCACACCTGGTAGCTCGCGATCCTGCTGCCCGCCCGCGCGATGTCCTCCGCCAGGCGCGGGTCCCACCACACGTGGAAGGTGTCCACGACCACACCGACCTGCTCCTCGGGGTAGGGCAGGCTCAGCTCCAGCGCCTGGCCGAGCGTGGACAGCACCGCCCGGTCGGGGCAGTAGATCGGGTGCAGCGGCTCCAGCGCCAGCTTGACGCCGCGCTCGCCGGCGTACGGGGCCAGCTCGGCCAGCGCCTCGGCCACGCGTTCGCGCGCGCCCGCGAGATCGCGGGTGAAGCCGTCGTCCGGCAGCGCCTCGCCGGGCTTGACGCCGGGCAGGCCGCCCACCACCATCACCAGGCAGGCCGCCTCCAGCTCGGCGGCCTCGTCGATGGCCCGCCGGTTGTCGTCGAGCGCGCGGGCGAACGCCTTGCGGCCCTCCTCGCCCGGCAGCCCGCCCTCGGTCAGGAAACCGCCCCGGCACAGCGACGACACGCGCAGCCCGGCCGCGCGCACCAGCTTGACGCTCTCCGCGAGGCCCTGCTCGGCGACCTTCTCCCGCCACAGCCCGATGGCCTCAAGGCCGTGGCGGACGCAGCCGTCCACCGCCTCGGCCACCGACCAGCGCCGGGTCGTCCACTGGTTCAGCGACAGGCTCATGCGGCCTCCGTCCCCGCTCACAGACCGTTCACCGCCAGCAGCGCCTGCATCCTGCGCACGGCGAGCTCCTGGTCCGCGAGCAGACCGGCCTGGTCGGCCAGCCGGAACACCTCCGACAGGTGCAGCAGCGAACGCGCCGACTGCGCGCCGTTCACCATCGCGAACGCGTCCTGATGGCCGTTCAGCCAGGCCAGGAAGACGATGCCGGTCTTGTAGTGATACGTCGGCGCTTCGAAGATCTTGCGCGACAGGGTGACCGTCGGGGCGAGGATCTCGTCGTACCGGGTGAGCAGCCGCTCCCGCTCCGCCTCGTCGGTGGCCGACTCTGCGGCGTCCAGCACCCGCAGCGCCGCCGCGGCGGCCGGGGCGATCGCGTCGAAGATGCCGAGCAGCGCGTGGGAGCCGCTCTTGATCAGCGACGGGTAGTTGAAGTCGTCGCCGGTGTAGAGCTTGACGCCCTCGGGCAGCGCGGCGCGCAGCCGCACCTCGTGCTCCTCGTCAAGCAGCGACACCTTCACGCCGTCCACCTGCGCGGCGTGCGCGTGGATCAGCTCGAGGAACGACTCCGTGGCCGCGTCGATGTCGCGCGAACCCCAGTAGCCCGCCAGGTTCGGGTCGAACATCTCGCCCAGCCAGTGCAGGATCACCGGGCGGTCGGCCAGGCCGAACAGCTTCCCGTACACCCGGTGGTAGTCCTGCGGGCCCGTGGCGACCGCGGCGAGCTGGCGCGAGGCCATGATGATCACGCCCGCGCCCGCCGACTGCACGGTCTCGATCTGCTCGGCGTACGCGGCGGTGATCGCGTCCAGGTCGGCGGCCTGCGGCGCGTGGTCGGTGCCCGCACCGCAGGAGACCAGCGTGGCCGGGTCGCCGAACGCGCGGGCCTCGGCGGCGCTGCGCGTGATGAGCTGCTGGGTCGCCGCCCAGTCGAGGCCCATGTTGCGCTGCGCGGTGTCCATGGCGTCGGCCACCCGCAGCCCGTGCGACCACAGGTGGCGGCGGAAGCGCAGCGTCGCGTCCCAGTCGACGGCGGCGGGGGAGCCCGGCGTGTTGTCGCCGAGCGGGTCGGCGACGACGTGCGCGGCGGCGTACGCGATGCGCCCGCTCGCCGGCGTGGCCTCCACCGGCCAGCTCGCAGGCTCCCGCAGCGGATACGACCCGAATCCGGGCAGTTCGATCCTCACAGCTCCGGCACCTCGATCCTGCGGCCCTCGGCGTTCGAACGCAGCCCCAGCTCGGCGAGCTGCACGCCCCTGGCGCCCGAGGCGAAGTCGTTCGGGAACGGCGCGTCCTCCAGCACGTGCCGGATGAAGTTCTCCCACTGCACCTTGAAGCCGTTGTCGAACTCGGCGTTGTCCGGCACCTCCTGCCAGTCGTCGCGGAAGCGCGCGGTGGCGGGCAGGTCGGGGTTCCAGACCGGCTTCGGCGTCACCGAACGGTGCTGGACGCGGCACTTGCGCAGGCCCGCGACCGCGCTGCCGTGCGTGCCGTCCACCTGGAACTCCACCAGCTCGTCGCGGTTCACCCTGACCGCCCAGGAGGAGTTGATCTGCGCGATGATGCCGCCTTCGAGCTCGAAGATCCCGTACGCGGCGTCGTCGGCGGTCGCCTGGTAGGTGTTGCCCTGCTCGTCCACCCGCGACGGGATGTGCGTGACGGCCTTGGCGTAGACCGACTGCACCCGGCCGAACAGGTTCTCCATCACGTAGTGCCAGTGCGGGAACATGTCGAGCACGATGCCGCCGCCGTCCTCGGCGCGGTAGTTCCACGACGGGCGCTGCGCCTCCTGCCAGTCACCCTCGAACACCCAGTAGCCGAACTCGCCCCGCACCGACAGGATGCGGCCGAAGAAGCCGCCGTCGATCAGCCGCTTCAGCTTGAGCAGGCCCGGCAGGAACAGCTTGTCCTGCACGACGCCGTTCTTGACGCCCTTGGCCGCCGCGGCCTCGGCCAGCGCGATCGCCTCCTGGGTCGACTCGGCGGTGGGCTTCTCGGCGTAGATGTGCTTGCCGGCCTCGATGGCCTTCAGCACGGCCTTGACCCGGGCGCTGGTGACCTGGGCGTCGAAGTAGATGAGGTTGGCGTCGTCGGAGAGGGCGGCGTCGAGATCGGTGGTGAAAGCCGAAATTTCGTGCTTCTTAGCGATATCTGCAAGCTTGTCGGCGTTACGGCCGACCAGGACGGGCTTGAGAGTCACCCTGGAGCCGTCCGAGAGCGCGACGCCGCCCTGCTCGTTGATGGCCAGAACGGAACGGACCAAGTGCTGGCGGTAACCCATCCGTCCGGTGACGCCGTTCATCACGACGCCGATCGTGCGCACGCTCATGAGGATCCCTTCAGGCACAACCAGTGGAAAGCGCTTTCCCGAACGGTAAGGCCCGCCTGCCAAGGGCGTCAAGAGCCCCACCCGCCCGCGGCCTGCGGCGAGCGCCCCTGACCCGGCACTCAGTCCCACCCGCCAGGCTCCGGCCGCCCTGCGGCGATTACCCTCTGACAGGGCAACTCGGCGCCATCCGGTCAGGGCGCGGACGGCGGCCACGGCGGGCTCACGTCACGAGCGGCATCGCCCGCTTCGCGCACGGGCCGGGTCGTGGCGGGCTCGTTCTTTGGCTCGACGTCCGCCCGCTGCTCGCCTGACTGTGGCGGGGCGTCGCCCGCTCACGGGCACGGACGGGGACCATGGCGTCAGGGGCGGGGCCGTGGGTGTTGCGGCCGGCCTGCGGGTTCGCTTGGTCAGCCGGCTTCAAGGCGGCGGCGGGTGGGCGGTTCCCGGGTGGACGGCCACCCGGGAACCGCCGCATTACGACTCGCCCTGTGTCTCCAGGCGGGCCAGTGCCTTGGCGATGGGGTGGGCGGCGAGGGCGAGCTGCCACTCGCGGGCGCCGAGCTTGCGCAGCCGGGCGGTCACGGTCTCGTCCGTGATCTCCTCGGGTGGCTCCCAGGTGAGCCTGCGCACGGCGTCGGGCTGCAGCAGGTTCTCCGCCGGCATGTGGTGCTCGTCGGCCAGCGCGGCGACCACGGCCCTGGCGGCGGCGAGCCGCTTGGCGGCGGCCGGGTCGCGGTCGGCCCAGCGGTTGGGCGGCGGCGGGCCGTCGCCGGGGGTGCTGGGTTGGGGAAGCTGGCTGTCGGGCAGCTCGCGGGCGCGGGCGACGGCGGCGAGCCAGTCGTTGATGTGACGACGGGCGCTTCGCCCGGTGAATGCCGAAATTTCGGTCAATGCCTTCTTGGTGCGCGGCCCTTCCAGCGCCGCCGTCACGATCGCCGCGTCGGGCAGCACCCGGCCGGGCGCCAGGTCAGCCTCGCGGGCGATGCGGTCGCGCATGTTCCACAGCTCCCGCACGATCGCCAGCGCGCGCACGTTCCGTACCTTGTGGATGCCGGACGTGCGCCGCCACGGGTCGGGACGCGGCGCCGGCGGCGGGGTGTTGAGCACGGCCTCGAACTCCTCGCGCGCCCACTCCAGCTTCCCGGCATCGGCGAGCTCCTGATACAGCGCGTCGCGCAGCTCGACCAGGACCTCCACGTCGAGCGCGGCGTAGCGCAGCCAGTCCAGCGGCAGCGGCCTGGTGGACCAGTCGGCCGCCGAATGACCTTTCTCCAGGCGCAGGCCGAGCACGGTCTCCACCATCGTGCCCAGGCCCACCCGCTCGTAGCCGAGCAGGCCAGGCCAGCTCGGTGTCGAACATCTGCCGCGGCTTGAACCCGATCTCCATCAGGCACGGCAGGTCCTGGGACGCGGCGTGCAGCACGATCTCGGCCTCGGCCAGGGCCTCGTCGAGCGAGGACAGGTCGGGGCAGCCGATCGGGTCGATCAGCGCGGTGCCCGCGCCCGCCCTGCGCAACTGCACGAGGTAGGCGCGGTTGCCGTAGCGGTAGCCCGAGGCGCGCTCGGCGTCGACGGCGACGGGGCCGCTGCCCGCCGCGAACCTCGCCACGACCTCGGCCAGCCCGGCCGCGTCGGCGACGACGGGAGGGATGCCTTCGCGTGGCTCCAGCAGCGGCTCCACGGTGCGTTCTTCTGTCATGAGTTCACCGACCTCATGACGCAGGTGCTGTCTTGACTGGTGCCCTCACTTCGTTCGGTCACTCTCCGGATCATCACGTCGACGGGGCAGGGCGGCCACGTCGGGCGGAAGGGGCGGAATGCCCGCGGCCAGGCACATCAGATCACACCAAGCGGCGACATGGCCGGACAGATCCTCCTGAGCGGGGGACCAGGAGGCCCGCAACTCCAGCTCGGTCGTGACCGGATCGTCGGCCTTGTTGCCGAACCCCTCCGACACGGCTCTTGTCACGGTACCGCCGGCGGCGGAGTAGTCGGCTTGGTGGGCGTCGAGGGCCTCGGTCAGCCAGCTCCAGGCCACGGGGCCGAGGAGCGGATCGGAGGTGATCTCCGGCTCCATGTCGGCCCTGACGTAGGCAACCAGCCGGAACGGGCCCTCCCAGCCGCGCTGGCCGTCGGGATCATAGAGCAGGATCAGCCGGCCCACCGCCAGCTCGTCGTCGCCGCGGTAGACCGACGCGCCGATGGCGGCCGAGTAGGGGGCCAGCCGCTGGGGGGCGGGCAGGTCCTCAAGCTCGATCTCCTGCCGTACCTCGGTCAGCCGCATGCTCTCCGCGGCCCGCGTGAACGCGGCGGGAGGCGGCGGCTGGTCACCGAGCGTCATAGCCGAAGCGTAGGCCGAAGTCGGACGAAAGGGGACCACGGGGGTGCTCATCCTTCGTGATCAAGCCGCTGCCGTAACCAGCTGGCGAACCGGACGGGTGGCCTCGGCGGCGCCGGACATCAGGGCGTGACCGCAGTCGACACAGGCCCACTCGGGGCACAGGCCCGGCTCGTGCCCGTCGGCGCACGGCGGCTGCTCGAACGGCCGCTCACCGTCGCAGGACGGGCAGCGCACACTGCGGCGCTCTGGGGAACTCCACAACGCGGTCATCGCACGAGTCATCGAACCGGGGCCTTTCTTCGGGTCGTGGCTCCGACGTTGGCACGAGCCGCTGACAATTCCCCGCAACGCGCTCGGCGTGTCCCGAAAGTGGTCGATGAATCGGTGCCGCGCGGTGGCTTGGGGAACTTTTGGCCCAGTCGAGACCGGCTCTCTGGGCGGGCATGGGGTGTGTTGGACCCGTGCGGGACGCCGATGCCGAGCAGACCGGTAAACCTTCATCTGGCTATCTGATCATGATTTGGGGTGTCCAATGCATGTTTTTCCGACACCTCGCACCCGTGTCCTGACCGCGCCCCGCCCATGGCACCCTGGTGAGGTGAACCTCGCCGACTCAGCCTTCCTGCGCGCCTGCCGCCGCCAGCCCGTCCCGCACACCCCCGTCTGGTACATGCGCCAGGCCGGCCGTTCGCTGCCGGAATACCTGAAGGTCCGCGAGGGCGTGCCCATGCTGACCGCCTGCTCGACGCCCGACCTCATCGTCGAGATCACCATGCAGCCCGTCCGCCGCTACGGCGTCGACGCGGCCATCTTCTTCAGCGACATCGTCGTACCGCTCAAGGCCATCGGCGTCGACCTCGACATCAAGCCCGGCGTCGGCCCCGTCGTCGCCGAACCCATCCGCGACGCCAAGGGCCTCGACGCGCTGCGTCCCCTCGAGCCCGGCGACGTCCCCTACATCACCGAGGCCGTCAAGGCGCTCACCGCCGAGCTCGGCGACACCCCGCTCATCGGCTTCGCCGGCGCGCCCTTCACCCTCGGCTCCTACCTCATCGAAGGCGGCCCGTCGAAGAACCACGACCGCACCAAGGCCATGATGTACGGCGCGCCCGAGCTGTGGCACGCGCTCATGGAGAAGCTGTCCGACATCGTGCTGCAGCACCTGCGCATCCAGATCGCCGCAGGGGCCTCCGCCGTGCAGCTCTTCGACTCGTGGGTCGGCGCCGTCGCGCCCGACGACTACCGCGAGTTCATCCTGCCCCACACCCGGCGCATCTTCGAAGGCGTCGCCGGCGTGCCCCGCATCCACTTCGGCGTCGGCACCGGCGAACTGCTCGGCGTGCTCGGCGAGGCCGGAGCCGACGTCGTCGGCGTCGACTGGCGCGTCCCTCTCGACGAGGCCGCCCGCCGCATCGGCCCCGGCAAGGCGCTCCAGGGCAACCTCGACCCCGCCATCCTCCTCGCCCCCTGGGAGGTCGTCGAGCGCAAGGCCCGCGAGGTGCTGCGGCGCGGCGAGGCCGCCGAAGGCCATGTGTTCAACCTCGGCCACGGCGTGCTCCCCAACACCGACCCCGACCAGCTCAAGCGCCTCACCGACCTCGTCCACGAGCACACCCGCTGACGGGTTCTCTTTCGCCGCATCCGAGCGCGCCTCCGGTCCGGACCTGGCCCTCTGCTTGGCGTCGCCGTTGTTCGGCTGAACGAGGGTTCATTTCTCCGCGTCTCGTGCCTCCGCTCAGGCCCGGGCCCTCCGCTCGGTCTCGCCGTTGTTCGTGCGCGAGGGTTCGTGCTCGGGGGGTCGGTGTGCGGGCGCGGGCGGTCCGGCCGCTCCAACGCGGCCTCGCCGTGCCGTGCGCGAGTGCTCGTGTGCGTGCGCGGCCGGTCGGCCGTTTTCCGCCGCTCTGGGGCGCGGGCGCGCGACCACGCCGCCGGCCTCCGCCGAGCGCACGCGCCGGCCGCCGGTTCGCTCCTCCCCGCCGTTTCGGTGCTCGGCGTTCTTTGGGAAAACCCCTCGGGCTGGGCGCCGTTATGCGTGTCGGAGACCCGCTGCGCTCGCCGTAGTTCACGCATCGGTCGCCCGCCGTCCGGTGGTGGCCCGCCGTTGAGGGTGGTCCCCGAAGCAGTGCGCAGGGGTGCGCGGCGTGTGGCGTTCCGGCCCTCCGACGGGGCTGGGATGGTCTCCGGGGCAGTGTCCAGGGGTGCGCGGCGCGTGACGTTCGAGCCGCCGCCGATAGGGCTGGGTGGCCTTTCCGCGGTGTGCGGGGCGTGGTGTTCGGGCCGCCGTGCGTAGGGCGTGGTGTTCGGGGGCGTCGTGCGTAGGGCGTGGTGTTCGGGGGCGTCGATTTGTGCCGCTCTGCGGTGGCGGGGTGTGTTGTGGGAGGTCTGCCCCGCGGGGATGGGCGCGTATGAGAGGCGGTAGCGTTCGGAGGCGTGGAAGGGAATCGGGCGCACGTGGTCGTCGTCGGCGCGGGTATCTCCGGACTCGCCGCGGCGTGGTATCTCCGCCAGGGCGCGCGTGAGCGCGTGAAGGTGACGGTCCTGGAGGGCTCGCCCCGCATCGGCGGCAAGCTCTATGCCTCGGAGGTCGCCGGGGTGAGCGTCGACGCGGGCGCCGAGGCGATGCTGGCCCGCCGTCCCGAGGGCAAGGAGCTGGCCAAGGCGGTCGGGCTCGGTGACGACCTGGTCTTCCCCGGCACCACCCGCTCCGCCGTCTACAGCCGCGGCGCCGTCCGCTACCTGCCCAAGGGCCAGGTCATGGGCGTGCCCGCGGACCTCGCCGAGCTGGCCAAGTCAGGCATCATCTCGCCGGGCGGGCTGCTGCGCGTGCCGCTCGACCAGGTGCTGCCCGCGACGCTCGTGCGCACCGACGTGTCCGTCGCCGCCTACATCCGCGCCAGGATGGGCGCCGAGGTCGTGGACCGGCTGGTCGAGCCGCTGCTCGGCGGCGTCTACGCGGGCCGCGCCGACATGCTGTCGCTGGAGGCGACGATGCCGCGGGTGGCCGCGATCGCGCGATCCGAGCGTTCACTGCTCAACGCCGCCCGCCACCTGGTCGAGGAGACACCGAAGAACCAGGGCCCGGTCTTCACCACCCTGCGCAGCGGCCTCGGCGGCCTGCCCGAGGCGGTCGCGAAGGCGTCCGAGGCCGACATCAGGACCGGCGTCACCGCCCGCGAGCTGCACCGCACCGAGACCGGCTGGCGGCTGGTCACCGGCCCGGTGCCGCGCCCCGAGGTCGTCGAGGCGGACGCGGTGATCCTGGCCACGCCGGGCCCGGCGACGAGCCGCCTGCTCAAGACCGAGGCCCCCAAGGCGGCCGACGAGCTGGCCCGCATCCAGTACGCCAGCATGGCCGTCGTCACGCTCGCCTACCCGGTCGACGCCTTCCCCGAGCCGCCCGGCACCAGCGGCTACCTGGTGCCGCCGGTGGAGGGACGGCCGGTCAAGGCGGTGACGTTCAGCTCGGTGAAGTGGCCCCACCTGTCGAAGGACCTGGTGATCCTGCGCTGCTCCATCGGCCGCGTCGGCGAGGAGCACCTGCTGCAGCGCGACGACGTGGAGCTGGTCGCGCTGGCCACCGCCGAGATGGCCGACGTGATGGGCGTGCGCGGCCTGCCCATCGACAGCCGGGTGACCCGCTGGGGCGGCGGGCTTCCGCAGTACAACGTGGGCCACCTCGACCGGGTGGCCAGGGTGCGCGCGGCGGTGGCCGTGCAGCCCGGCCTGGCCGTCTGCGGGGCCGCCTACGACGGCATCGGCATCCCCGCCTGCATCGCCACCGCCCGCACGGCCGCCGCCCGGATTCTGGACCACCTCTCCCTGAGAGCAGAATAGGCAGCATGACAGAGGGCGCACCGCGGCTCAAAGCCCGCGATCTCAATCAGGTGATCCGTTACACGATGTGGTCGGTCTTCCAGGCGACCGAGCCGTGCCCAGGCGACCGCGACGGCCTGGCGGCCGAGGTGCAGGAGCTGCTCGACCAGGCGGCCGGCAAGGGCGTCGTGACCAGGGGGGTCTACGACGTCGCCGGGTTCAGGGCCGACGCCGACTTCATGTTCTGGTGGCACGCTCCCACGCCCGAGGACCTCCAGGACGTCTACGCCAGGTTCCGCCGCACCCGCCTGGGCCGCCACAGCAGGCCCGTCTGGTCGGCGATGGCGCTGCACCGGCCCGCCGAGTTCAACAAGTCGCACATCCCGGCCTTCCTGGCCGAGGAGGAGCCGCGCGCCTACGTCAGCGTCTACCCGTTCGTGCGCTCCTACGAGTGGTACCTGCTCGACGAGTCCGAGCGTCGGGCGATGCTGGCCGAGCACGGCAGGATGGCGCGCGACTACCCCGACGTGCGGGCCAACACGGTGGCGTGCTTCTCGCTCAACGACTACGAGTGGATGCTCGCGTTCGAGGCGAACGAGCTGCACCGGATCGTCGACCTCATGCGTACGCTGCGGGGCGCCCAGGCGCGCCGGCACACCCGCGTCGAGATCCCCTTCTACACCGGCGCGCGCAAGCCGCTGCCTGAGCTCATCGCCGCCCTGCCGTAGTTCTCCCGGCCAGGCCCCGCCCTCTCGGCTGGATGCACCGGCCTGGGCGGCCGGACGCATCAGCCCGGCGAATCGGTCGCGAGCCAGACCCAAATCGGCGATCTCGCTGCAGCGCTCTATCCGCTTTGTCACAATCGGGGAAATCTCTGCCTCGCAGGGCGTGAGCGGGGTGGCACGTTCCAGGGTGCGGGCTTGGAGGGCTGGTGGAGAGGTCCGGAAGGCGGGGCCGTCGGGGGCGGCACGCGGCAGGACGCCGATCGGCGCGGTCCGAAGGAGACGGTCCCGGACTCGCCGGGCGGTCTCCGGCGGAGGTCCGGCGGTCGGAGCGGATCGGGCGCGCCGGGCGGTCTGCGGAGGACGTCCGGCGGTCTTCGGAGGACGTCCGGCGGTCTTCGGGGGAGGCTCGGCGGTCCCGGCGGGGCGGCTCCGGCGGGAGGGCCAGACGGCGCCGAGGGCTGCTGCGACGGGCGGGACGGGCGGCGCGCGGGCGGGTGGCCGTCGCCGCCGGGGTGACCGTGGGCGGCGCGGTCGTGGCGCTCGCGATGCAGGGGATGTTCGGCACCCCGGTCACGTACGGGCTGCTCGGCACGGTCGTCGCGCCCCCGGCGAGCCAGGCGGCCGAACACCACGCGAGCGACGGACGGCGGGCCAGGGGCGGGCCCGCGGCCGCCGCGGCGGCGTCGCCGGGTGGAGCGAGCGCAGGCAGAAGCGCCGACAGCGGCGCAGGCGGAGGCACCGACAGCAAAGAGGGCAAAGAGGGCAAAGAGGCGGACGGCGGCAAAGGCGCGAACGCGCAGGCCACCAGCAAGGGGGCGCGCAAGCCGGAGCCGCCCGAGCCGTCGAAACCGGCCCCGAGCACGAACTCCGGCCTGGTGCCCGGCACGACCGACCCGAACGACCTGCCGGCCGCAGGCCCGGCCACGCGCGGCGCCGAGCCGAGCGGTGCGAGCGAGCCGACCGGGGGCGACGGCAAGGACTACAAGGCCGACGGCCCCTCGCGGCATACGGATCATCAGGCGGCCGAGTACTTCCGCGCGAACTGGGGGCCGAACGACAAGGCCGTGAAGCGTCTCAGGGACATCCGCACCGTGGGCGGATATCTCCGCATTTATACGGACCTACCGGAGAGCGCGGACAACTCCCGTACCGCCATCACCTTGTGCGAGCGCGGGCTCGCCTACCTCCACGAGCGCGGCGTCGAGAACCCCGTGGTGTTCGTGCACTCGGAGTTCGGCCAGAACGGCAACCCGGTGCTCGCCAACATCATCGGCCCCTCGGATCGGAGCTGCCGCGTCACATATCCAGACCCCCGATGACCGGCGGCAGCCGCGGGCCCGGGTCAGCGGACCCGGACCCGTGTCTTCGAGCACACCTCGCATCGCTGTGTGACCACCCGCCCGATGGTCTCAATCGTCACCCACCGGTGGCGAAGATGGACAAAGCGCACGCGGTGCTCGTACCCCTCGCGGGCGATCGATACGCCCCGTCGTTACCCGATCACGCCTTGGGTTCGAGCCGGAGCGAGATCGAGTTGATGCAGTAGCGGTCGTCCGTCGGCGTGGGGTAGCCCTCGCCGTGGAAGACGTGCCCCAGGTGGCTGTCGCACCGGGCGCAGCGCACCTCCGTACGGACCATGCCGAGGCTGCGGTCCTCAAGCAGCCGGACCGCGTCACTGTCGGACGGCGCGTAGAAGCTCGGCCACCCGCAGTGCGACTCGAACTTCGTGTCAGAACGGAACAACTCGGCACCGCAGGCGCGGCACGAGTAAACCCCCTCGGTCTTGGTGTCGACGTATTCCCCCGTGAACGGGCGCTCGGTCCCGGCCTCCCTGAGGACGTGGAACTCCTCAGGCGTCAGCTGGGCCCGCCATTCCGCCTCGCTCTTGACCACCTTGTCCATAACTCCAGAGTACGAGATACGGCAAAAAGAGATCTCCGCAGGGTGAAGCATCCGTTCTCGGGGAAATTCGCGTCTTTCTCGGCAAGGAGGTGTCTTCACCTCCTGCCAAGGGGTGAGATCACCTGCGGATCCCGCCGAGCGGCACAGCCCACGCCCGTGCTGGCGCCGCTGGGGATCGAAACGGCCGGCCGGGTGGCGCGCCAGCGCCCGGAACGGCGGAAGGGTGATCTGGCGGCCCGTCCCGTCGAGCCCTCGGTCCCGCCACCGAGGAGGCTCCGGGACGGGCCCACCCCGTCCGGCTCTCTCCGTCTCCGGCCCGACTCCGTCCGGTTCTCCGAAGACGGTGGCCTCTCCGGACGACGAGCGGAAGCGGCGCGGCGAGAGCGCCGGAGCCGTGCGGGTTCCTGGCGAGCTGCCGCACCGGCCCAGCGACCAGCGGCCGGAGGAATTCTGTTACGGCTCGTGATGACCGGTCATTGTCGGTCCCTCGGGGTAGGTTCGGGGGCATGGCATCGCCGTACATCGAGCTCGAGGTGGGGAAGCGGACCGTCAAGGTCACCAATCCCGACAAGGTCTACTTCCCGGAGATCGGCGCCACCAAGCGTGAGCTGGTCGAATACTACGTGAGCGTCGGCGAGGGCGCCCTGCGGGCGCTGAAGGACCGTCCGACCAACCTCAAGCGTCATCCCGACGGCGTGCAGACCGAGGCCATCTATCAAAAGCGCATGCCGCCCCGGCATCCCGACTGGCTGGAGTCGGTGGAGGTGACGTTCCCCAGCGGCCGCACGGCGCGGTCACTGCGCGTCACCGAGGTGGCCGCCATCGCCTACTGCGCCAACCTCGGCACCATCGATTTCCACCCGTGGCAGGTGCGCGCCGCCGACGTCGAGCGTCCCGACGAGCTGCGGGTCGACCTCGACCCGCAGCCCGGCCTGGAGTTCGACGCGGCGCGCAAGGCGGCGTTCCTCACCAAAGAGGTGCTGGACGAGCTCGGCATGACCGGCTTCGTCAAGACCTCGGGCAACCGCGGCGTGCACATCGCCGTCCGCATCGAGCCGCGCTGGGACTTCATCCAGGTGCGCCACGCCGGCATCGCGCTGGCCAGGGCCGTCGAGGCGCGCGATCCGAGCCTGGTCACCACGGCGTGGTGGAAGGAGGAGCGCGGCGAGCGGGTGTTCATCGACTTCAACCAGAACGCGCGCGACCGCACGATCGCCAGCGCCTACTCGGTCAGGGCGAAGCCGCACGCGCCCGTCTCGACCCCGCTGACCTGGGACGAGCTGGCCGACGCCGACCCGCGCGACTTCGACATCCGCACGGTGCCCGCCCGCTTCGCCGAGGTGGGCGACGTGCACGCCGCCATCGACGACCGGGCCTACTCGATCGAGCCGCTGCTGGAGATGTACGCCGAGGACGAGCGCGGCGACATGCCGTACCCGCCTAACTACCCGAAGATGCCGGGCGAGCCCAAGCGGGTGCAGCCGAGCAAGGCCCGCTCCGACACCTGACCACCAGCCGGTCAGCGGCGCACGACGCGCCGTTCCGCGGCTGACGCGCAGCGCTTTCAGCGGCGCACGAGGCGCCGTTCCGCGGCTGACGCGCAGTGCTTTCAGCGGCGCACGAGGCGGTGCGGGGCCAGCTCGCACGTCTCGCCCCGGCTCAGGCAGACCACCCGGTCGGCGAGGCCCGCCTGCTCCATGTGGCGCAGGAAGTCGTCCAGCGGCGAGCTGAAGACCGTGTAGTCGTCGTAGTGGATCGGTACGACGGTGCGCGGATTGATCATGTCGGCCCAGGCCGCGCCCTGCTCGCCGTCCATGGTGACCATGAGCGTGCCGAGCAGCTTGGTCCCGCCCAGGTGGACGAGGGCGACGTCGATGTCGGGGAAGCGGCGCGGGATCGCGTCGAGCCGCCGGTCCAGCACGGTGTCGCCGCTGATGTGCAGGCGCAGCTCGACCCGCTCGTCCGGGCCGCAGAACTCCAGCATCGTGCCCATCACGGGCGGCAGCAGCGCGTCGGCGGAGCCCGGCGCGTGCTTGGCGGGCAGCGCGGTGATCCGTACGCTGCCGCCGGGGCCGTGCAGGCGGTACTCCGCCCAGGTCATCAGCCCGACGGCCTGGCCGAAGCCCTGCCGATGGAGGGTGCGGGAGGCGGCCGGGGTGGTGACGATGAGCATGTCCCTGTCGATGCCCTTGCGCGCCACCCGGTCCCAGTGGTCGCCGTGCATGTGGGAGAGCACGACGGCATCCAGCGGCGGCAGGTCCTCGATCCGCAGCGCCGGGTCGGTACGCCGCCGCGAGGCCAGGCCCCACCCGAGGTAGGCGAGCTGGCCGCGGTGCAGGAAGTTCGGGTCCGTCAGCAGCGTGAAGCCGTTGTAACGGATGAGCGTGGTCGCGTTCCCGATGAACTGAAGGCTGCCTGCCACCGCTGATCACTCCGGATGCTTCGGCCGCTGCTCCGGAGGCACGCCGCCGCCCTTGCCTCCGCCCCTGCGGCCCTTGTCCGTGCCGTGCGGGTGGCCGGAGCGCTGTTTGCCGCCGCGTACGAGGCCGGCCGAGTTCGTGTTGACGGCGGACTTGCCTGACCTGCGAAGCTCTGGCTGTTGCGGATTGCTCATGGCATTCGTCCCCCCTCGTTCAGGGGTCCACTGCCACGGCCGTACGACGCCAAACACCCCGTACGCCGCCCCGCGCGGAAATTCGATGGCGGTCCGGAGCCGTGCCCCGTTACCCTCGCATCCGTCCGTGGATCAGCCGTATCGCGTGGTCGCGCACCGCGCCAGAAGGAGGGACTTGATGCCTGGCACCGCGCCTAGCGCGCCTCGCAGTCGTGCCACCGGCGGATCCCGCCTCTGAGCGAGAGACGACGACCACAACCGGACAGGCCGTACCGGCCGGCGTGCCCGCGAGGCTCGCTCGGCGCTCCCTTGCTGCGTGACATCGAAGACCAATCCGGCAAGGAGTACCCAGGTTGTCCACCAACGGCAATCCTCTTCTCAACACCTTCGTGTGCGTGCGCTGCGGCCTCACGGTCACCGCGAACGCCCCCGACGGCACCCGGCGCAACCACTGCCCGAGCTGCCTGCACTCGCTGCACCTGCAGGACGAGTGCAGCTCACGGATGATCCCGATCTCGATCGCCGTGCTGCGCACCGGGGAGTGGATGATCATCCATCGCTGCACCCGCTGCGGCGAGCTGACCTCGAACCCCATCTGCGGGGACGACAACCAGCTCATCCTCATGCGCATGGCGGTACGCCCGCTCGCGCAGCCGCCGTTCCCGCTCGAGGCGTTCGGTGATCTGTGATGCCGAGGAGGAACGTCACACGCGACCGCGCCCGGCCGCAGCGGCGCAAGAAGGTCCATCACGCGGAGCCCGCGGACGCCTTCCGCTGCGTCGCCTGCCGGCTCGACGTGCCCATGGTCGCGCCCGGCACGGCGCACCGTAACCACTGCCCCAACTGCCTGACCAGCCTGCACGTGGATCACCGCGTGCCCGGCGACCGCCGGGCGGGCTGCCGGGGCCGGATGGCGGCGCTGAGCGTCACCGTCCGCGGTGACGGCGAGTGGCTGATCATCCACAGTTGCCAGTCGTGCGGCGAGCTGAGCGCCAACCGCATCGCGGGCGACGACAACGCGCTGGCGCTGCTGCGCATCGCCATGCGGCCGCTGTCGGACGCCCGCCTGCCGGTCAACGCCCTGCTCGCGCTCTGACCGTGGCTGCTCCGGCCAGGGCTGTTCTGGCCGGGCTGCTCTGACTGGGGCCGTTCCGACCAGGACTGTTCTGGCTGGGCTGCTCTGGCGGGGCTGCTCTGGCCAGGGCCGTTTCAGCCAGACCGGGACCGCGCACCGCGCCCGCGGCGGCGCGGTCCCGGCGTGGCCCGTCAAGCTCAGTCGCCGAACTCCAGGTGCAGGGCCCGGGTGAAGTCGGCGATGGCCTCCTCGTGCCGGTCCAGGTCCTGCAGGATCTCGCCGCGCACCTTGAACGCCCAGATGTACTCCTGGTCCAGCTCGATGGCGGCGTTCAGGTCCTTCAGCGCGCCCTCGTTGTCGCCCATCTCGCTCAGCACCGCGCCCCGGCTGCCGAGCGCGCGGGTGGCGGTGGGCTTCAGCTCGATCGCCCGGTTGAGGTCGGCGAGCGCCTCGTCGTACCGGTCGATCATGCGCAGCGCCTCGCCCCTGCGGCTCAGCGCCCGCACGTAGTCGGGGTCGAGCTCCAGCGACTTGGTGTAGTCGTCGATGGCCTCGGCGTAGAGGTTCATGTCCTGGTAGAGCTCGCCACGGGCGAACCACGAGTACGGCTGGTCCTCGTTCAGTTCGATGATCTTGGTGTGCACCGCCAGGGCCTCGTCCATCCGGTCCAGCCCCACCAGCGCCTCCGCCTTCCCTTCGAGGATCCACGACGTCTCGGGGGAGAGGGTGAGCGCGTGCTCGAAGTCCTCCAGCGCCTCCTCGTAGCGCTCCATCGCGGTGTACGTCTGGCCGCGCGAGCCGAGCGCGTACGCGCTGTCCGGCTCCAGCTTCAGCGACTCCTCGAAGTCGTCGAGCGCGGCCTGGTACCGCTTGATCAACCGGTGGCACTCGCCGCGCAGCCGCCAGGCGCGGGCGTCATCCGGCACCAGCGCGATCGCCTCGGTCAGGTCCGCTATCGCGGCGTCGTGCCGTAAAAGGGCGTTGTACGACACCGCCCGGCTGCGCAGCACCGAGGCCCGGGACTGTGCGGCCGCTTCGGACAGCCCCGAATGATCCATGATCCCCTGATCCATGGGGGGTAAATCTATCCGACTGATACGACTAGATCCGGATGATGGCGGCCTTCTCCCGGGTGTACTCCAGGACCGCGTCGTGGCCGTACCCGCTGTCCTCGACCCCGCCGAACGGCAGCCCCGGCGGCATCTGGCGGAACGTGTTCACCCAGACCGTGCCGGTCCGCAGGTCCCGGACGAACCGGTGCGCCCGCCGCAGGTCGCGCGTCCACACGCCGGCCGCCAGGCCGTAGCGGGAGTCGTTGGCGATGGCCAGGGCCTCGTCATCGGTCTCGAACGGGATGGCCACCGCGACCGGACCGAAGATCTCCTCCTGGCACACCCGCAGCCCGTTGTCCTCGGTCGTATACAGCGTGGGCGCCACCCAGTAGCCGCCGGGCAGCTCAGGCACCACCTCGGCCCCGGCCCGGCCGCCGAAGACCAGCCGGGCGCCCTCCTTCCCGGCCGGCTCCAGTACGACGTGACGCGCTCGTACTGGCCCGCCGAGACGATCGGCCCCATCGTCGTGGCGAGGTCGAGCGGGTCGCCGACCTCCTCGCCGAGGCCGCTGACGATGTTGAGCACGCCGGGCGGCAGCACCTCGGCCAGCAGCTCGCCGATCCGCAGCACCGACGCGCTCGCCTGCTCGGCCGGCTTGACGACCACCGTGTTCCCGGCGGCCAGCGCGTACGCGGCCTTGGCGGAGAACGTCGAGATGGGGGAGTTCCACGGGATGATGCAGACCGCCACTCCGTACGGCTCGCACCGGGTCAGCCCGAGCGCGTCCGGCCCGAGCTGCACGGTGTCGCCCTTGACCGCGTCGAGGCACTGCCCGGCGGCGATCTGCCACAGGTGCGCCATGCCCGGCAGGTCCTTGGTGAGCGTGTCGCGCAGGATGCGGCCGTTGTCGCGGGTCTCCAGCCTGGCTGGCTCCTCGGCGTGCCGGCCGAACAGCTCCGACACCTTGCGCAGGTAGTGCGCCCGCGCCAGGGCGGGCAGCGCCGACCAGGAGGGGAAGGCGCGGCTCGCGGCCTCGGCGGCCGCGGCTGCCTCGGCGGGGCCCGACGCGGGGATGCGGGCCCAGGGCTCGCCGGTCGCGGGGTTGACCGTCTCCATCGTGCGCGGGGCCGGGACCAGCTCGCCGCCGATGAGGTTGCGATAGTCGGGCACGTGGCCAAGCGTACGCTTGCTCAAGCAGCATGACCAGGAATAGCACTTGATCCCGCAAAGTGGCCAAATATGGACGCATGGTAAAGGTACGGCCGGGGCACAACCGCTCGCGAGGCGGGGTGATGGCGATGGCGAAACGATTGCTCGCGCGGCTGGCGTACGGGTCGCGCTATGACGATGTGCCCTGGGGCCAGCGGGTCTACGTACGGCCGGGGGAGCGGCTGGCCCGCGAGGCGCAGTGGCTGTGGCTGACCAGGCGGGCGCCGGTGATGTCCAGGGCCGCGTACGAGCGCATGCGGCCGCTCGGCGCGATCGAGGAGTTTCTCGACTGCATGATGTGCGGGGAGTCTGTGCAGCAGCCGCTGTTCGAGCCCACCGGCGGCAAGGGCTGGCGCTATCACGTCGTACGCTGCCCCTCCTGCGGCTTCCTCTACCGCAACCCGAACGTCCGGCCCGAACGCCTCGGCGACCTCTACGCCAGCGGCTACAGCACCTTTCTGACCGGCAAGTACGCCGCCAACCGGCAGCGTCGCTACGACCTGACGATGCGGGCCTTCTCCCCGGTCTTCGACGAGGGCAAAGAGCGCAGGCTGCTCGACTTCGGCTCCGGCGTCGGGCTCTTCCTGGAGCTCGCCGAGGAGCGCGGGTTCGACGCGTGCGGCGTGGACCTGTCGCCCGAGTCGGTCGAGCAGGCCAACAAGCGGCTGCACAAGGCGCGCACGTACTTCGGCGCGCCGCAGGACGTGCCCGAGATCGCCGCGGGCGGCTTCGACGTCATCACGCTCTGGTCGGTGCTCGCCCACCTGCCCAGGCCGCTCGACGACTTCCGGCTGTTCAGGAGCCTGCTCGGGCCGGGCGGCGTGCTGCTCATCCTCACCGTGAACGCCAACTCGCTGCTGCTCAAGGCGTACGGGTCGAAGTGGAGCGGCTTCACCAAGAACCACCTGATGTTCTACTCGGCCGACACCGTGCGGACGCTGCTCGCCCGTACCGGCTTCGCGGGCGTGGCCTTCGCCCCCCACTACGGCGACACGGTCGAGGCCGGCACCACGAATCTGCCCGCCGGCCTGGTGGCGCGGCTGCGCAGGAACGTGCGGCTCAGCGACGGCGGCAACATGCTGCGCGTGCTCGCCTTCGCCGATGAGGAGGCCATCGGCCGCTACTGCGGCGGCCCGCTGACGATCCACCGCCTCGCACCGTGAGGAGTTCCGCTGAGGCGGCGGCGCGTATCGGCTCACGCTCTGGCGGGCTCTTTGAGCGCGGCGGCGGTGCGAATCCGTTCGCGGGTGAGCGGCGTGAGCAGCAGGCCCGCCGCGACGGCGGCGGCGCCGACGAGCACGCACACCACGAAGCCGTCCTGCAGGCGACCCTGCACGGTGCCGAGGAGCGGACCGAACACGGCGATGCCGACCGCCCCGCCGACCTGCCGCGAGGTGTTGAACGCCGCCGACGCCGCCCCGTGCAGGGCGGGCCCGACGGCGGCGATCGCCTGCGAGGTCATCGTCGGCACGAGCAGCCCCGAGGCGAACCCCGCGGGCACCAGCGCGAGCGCCAGCGGCCATAGCGCCGGAGCCGTGCCCGCCCACGCCACCAGCAGGAACGTCACCACCAGCACCGCCTGAGCGGCCCCCAGCACGGCCGGCCGCCCGAAGCGGCGCGCGAGGCGGGCCGCGCACAGGTTCGCGACCGCGATGAGCCCGGTCAGTGGCAGGAACAGCAGCCCGCTGGCCAGCGCCCCGAGCCCGCGCCCCTGCTGCAGCATCAGGCTCATCGCGAACAGCAGCCCGTAGAAGGCGAAGTTGAACAGCGCGCCTTGCGCCGCCGTCGCGACGAACGCCCGGTCGGCGTAGAGGCCCGGCGGCAGCAGCGGCGCCCGGCTCGCGCGTACGGTCAGGATGAACCCGGCGAGCCCGGCCACGGCCAGCACCGCCGCGGTGACGACCGGCGCGCTCGACAGCCCCTGGGCGGGCGCCTCGATGAGCGCGAACACCAGCCCGCCGATCAGCAGGGTCGCGGTCGCCATGCCGGCCACGTCCAGGCGGCGCTCGCCACGCGGCACGGCCGGCATCGACCGCACGCTCCAGATGGCGGCGGGGACGCCGATGAGCACGTTGACCCCGAACACCGTCCGCCAGTCCGCGACCGCCACGAGCGCGCCGCCCAGCAGCGGACCCGCCGCCATCCCGACACCCCCCGCCGCCGACCACCGGCCGACCAGCCGGTTCCTGGCATGCTCGTCGGGTGCCGCCGCCGTCGCCAGGACGAGCGCGCTGGGCAGCAGCAGCGCCGCCCCCACGCCCTGCACCAGCCGGGCCGCGTTCAGCACCCCCATCGTGGGCGCCGCCGCGCAGGCCGCCGAGGCGATCGTGAAGACGAGCAGGCCCGCCACGAACGCCCGCTTCGCCCCGAGGGTGTCGGTGATCGCGCCCGCACCCAGCATCACCGCCGCGAACGACAACGTATAGGCGTTGACCGCCCACTCCAGCTCGGCCCGTGAGGCGTCGAGGTGGGAGGCGAGCTGGGCGAGCGTGAGGTGCACGATCGTGCCGTCAACGAAGACCATGAAGGCGGCGATCAACGCCAGTACGATGACAACCCGTCGGTGTTCGATAGCCATAGAACGAACTGTACGTGGTGTTCTATGTCAATCGAACACCGGGGTTCGTTCTGGCCGGATACGCCCGGGGGTCCGCCTGGTCAGAAGCTGCGCATCAGACGAACCGTCGGTTGCCAGAGGGCCGCTCGTGGAAAGGGGGTCAGCCGCCCGGCGGGCGTCTCCGGAGGAAGCGGGGCGTCGGGGTGAGGGCGCGGTCGCCTAAGATCGGGGCATGGAGCTCGCCCCCGGCGTACACGTGGCCATCACCGACCGGAACGGCGGCGTCGGCGCCCCGCCGTACGGTTCGCGCAACCTCGGCGGCATGGTCGGCGACGACCCGGAGGTCGTGCGTGCCAACCGGGCGGGCCTGGTGGCCGAGCTGGGCGTGCGGGCGGTGGTGTTCATGCGCCAGGTCCACAGCGCCGAGGTGGCGTACGTCAGCGAGCCGTTCGGCGACGACCCGCCCCCGCTCGACGGCGTGTTCACCACCGAGCCCAAGCTGGCGCTGGCGTCGCTCGGCGCCGACTGCCCGGCCGTGCTGGTGGCCGATCCGGTGGCCCGCATGGTCGGCGCCGCCCACTCCGGGCGTCCCGGCACCGAGGCGGGCATCGCCACCGCGCTGGTGACGGCCATGGCGGGCAAGGGTGCGGAGCCGGGCAGGATGGTCGCATTCATCGGCCCCGGCGCGTGCGGGCGCTGCTACGAGGTGCCCGCAGAGATGCGGGAGAAGGTCGCCGCGAAGGTCCCCGCCACCTGGTCCACGACCTCGTGGGACACCCCCGCCCTCGACCTGCGGGCCGGCATCGAGGCGCAGCTCAAGGCGGCGGGCGTGAGCGACGTACGCCATGACGCGCGCTGCACGATCGAGTCTCAGGAGCTTTACTCGCATCGCCGCGAACAGCCCACCGGCCGCTTCGCCGGCCTCATCTGGCTCGCCTGACCGCCCGCTCGGTTCCTGGGCCGCCCGCTCGTTTCTCGGCCGCCCGCTCGGTTCCTAGGCTGCCCGCTCGATTGCCCGGCCGCCCGCTCGGTTCTTCTGACCGCTCCCGCGCTTCAGCTCGGGCAGGTGGGCGTGGTGCGATGTGCGCCGAGCGGTCCGTCCCCTCAAGCCCCCTCTCCGCTTGCGGGTGTTGCGCAAGCGGTCACGTGTTCGTCCGCCCCGTGCCCCGGTTCACGATCGCTTTCACCAGGGTGGCCTGCCGCAGAGAATCGGTCCTTCGTGGCTTGTCGCCGCCTGCGGCTCCCTCCGGGGCGATCACGCCGACGGGCCGGCCCCTCTGTTCCTGGGGCTGTTGAAGATGGCGTTGATGATGAGGATGCCGATCCACACCGGGATCAGCCCGGTCATCCGGCCCTCCCCGAGCAGCAGGAACAGGACGGTCGACACGGTGCCCAGGGAGACGGACACGATGGCGAGCGCGAGCCGCTGCCCTTCGGACGGACCCTGGCGGGCCGGAGTCCGGCTGTTGGGTGGGAGCTGGTTCAGGCGCTCGTCCACCCGCCGGTCGATCTCCTGGCCCATCTTGTCGAGGAACGACTCCACGACGGCGTCTTCGTACTCGGGCCCGAGGTCGCGGCGTGCGGACACGGCGGCCTTGAGCTCATCCCCTGTCGTCATATTCGAGATATATCTAGACATCTGCTAGCGCACAAGGATGTCCTCAAGGTTGTAATGCACCGGACGCTCAAGCTGCTCGTACGTGCACGACTCAGGGGTGCGGTCGGGACGCCAGCGGCGGAACTGCGCGGTGTGCCGGAACCGGTCGCCTTCCATCTGGTCATAGGCCACCTCGATCACCAGCTCGGGCCGCAGCGGGATGAACGACAGGTCCTTCTTGGCGTTCCACCGCGACACCGCGCCGGGCACCCGCTGCCCGCCCCTGGACGGCCCGGCCGCCGGCTGGCCGATGTTGGCCGCCGCCTGTTCGGCCCAGTGGCCCCACGGGTGCTCGCTCAGCTCCGCGATGTACGGCTTGAGCTCCTCGACCAGCTCGGCCCTGCGCTTCATCGGGAACGAGGCCGCCACCCCGACGTGGTGCAGCCGCCCGTCGTCGCCGTAGAGGCCGAGCAGCAGCGAACCGACGATGGGCCCCGACTTGTGCTCGCGGTAGCCGCACACCACGACATCGGCCGTGCGCTCGTGCTTCACCTTGAACATCGTGCGCTTGTCGGGCACGTACGGCTGGTCGCCCGGCTTGACGATGATGCCGTCGAGCCCGGCGCCCTCGAACATCTCGAACCACTCGCCCGCCTGCCCCTGGTCTTTCGTGACCGGGGTGAGCCTGATGGAGCCGCCCTTTTGGGGGAAGAGCGTTTCGAGTCGCGCCCTGCGCTCCGCGAACGGCAGCTCCATCAGCGACTCGTCGCCCAGCGCCAGCAGGTCGAAGGCGACGAACTGCGCGGGCGTGCGCTCCGACAGCATCTGCACCCGCGACTTGGCGGGGTGGATGCGCTGCTGGAGCGCGTCGAAGTCGAGCTGGCTGCCCATGGGCAGCACGATCTCGCCGTCGATGACGACCTTGTCGGGCAGCTCGGCCCGCGCCGCCTCGACCAGCTCGGGGAAGTAGCGCGTGAACGGCCGCTCGTTGCGGCTGCCGAGATAGACCTCGTCGCCGTCGCGGAAGACGATGCAGCGGAAGCCGTCCCACTTCGGCTCGTAGAACAGCGTGCCGTCCTGCTCCGGCATGGCCTTGACCGGCTTGGCCAGCATGGGCGGCACGGGCGGCCGCACCGGCAGGCCGGGCACCGGCGGCGGTTCTTCCTCGGCCCCACCCGGCCCGGCGGTCGGCTCGTCACTCATGGCTTCGCTCCCTTGTGTATCTGCAGAAGAGCACGCCGTCCTCCTCCAGCACGTGCTCGAGCCGGAGGCCGACCTGCGCGGGCTCGCCGTTGAGAATGCGGGCGGCGCCGCCGCCGACCAGCATCGGGCTGATCGTCAGGCACAGCTCGTCGACCAGGCCGCGCGCGGAGAGCTGGGCGTTGATGCGCGGGCCGCCCTCGCACAGCACGCGGGTCAGACCCCGCTCGTGCAGCGCCGTGACGGCCAGCCGCATGTCGACGCTCGCGTCACCGGCCACCACCAGGTCGGCGCACTTGGCCGCCAGCCTGCGCCGCTCCTGCGGCGCGGCCTCGCAGGTGATGACGATGGTGCGGCTCGGCGCGTCGGTGAACAGCTCACCGTCGAGATCGAGCGCCAGGCCGCGGCTGATCACGGCGATGGGCGGCACCTCGGGCCTGCCCTCGCGGTGCTCGGCCCACCAGTCGCGCGGCGGGACCGGGCCGTAGCCCTCCTTGCGCACGGTGGCGGCGCCCGCGAGGATCACGTCGGCCAGCCCGCGCAGCGTCTGGAAGATGCGCCGGTCGCCCTTGCTGGACAGCGGCCCCGACCGGCCTTGGAGCCAGGCGGCGCCGTCGGCGCTCGCGACCATGTTGACGCGCAGCCACGGCCGGTCGCCGGGGTACGCGTACGCCTGCGCAATGTCTGGGTTGTCCTGAATGTCGGGATAGATGCGCCGCACCCCTCTACCTTGGCACAGCGCACCGACAATCGGCTCCGAGCCCGGATTCGGGACAGGATAGTACTTTCGTGAATCGGCGGACTTCTTACCAATTCTTTGCTTAACGTGCCCATAGGGGATGGGCTGACAGGAAGAGGGGGACGCCGTGAGCCTGGCCACCGCCGTCGCGTGGACGATCGCCGCGATCGCCGGAATCTACCTGCTGTCATACGGGCTCACCGGCGGCGGGCTGAAGCGCGCGAAGGTCACCAGGTTCCCCGCCGCGCTCGTCGTCTCACATCCGGCGCTGGCCGTGACCGCGCTGGCCTGCTGGGCCGGCGGGCTGATCACCGGCAACCGGGCGCTGGTCTGGGCCGCGTTCGCCGGCCTGGCGGCCGCCGCGCTGCTGGGGTTCGTGATGTTCACCCGCTGGCTCGGCGCCAGCCGGCACACCACGGCAGCGCGCGGTTTCCCCGCGCTCGCCGTGACCCTGCACGGCGTGGCCGGCGTCACCGCGTTCACACTCGTGTTCCTGAGCGCCAGCGCCGCCCGGTCCTTCTGACCTCGCCGGGGCCCGGCAACGCCGCCCGGCTCTTCTGACCTCGCCGGGGCCCTACAGCGCTGCCCGGTTCTTCTGACCTCGCCGGGGCGCCGGCGGCGCCACCGCCCTGACCTGCCGTCACCCCCGCCGAGACCGAACAGCGGCCCCGCCGCTCAGAGCGGCTTACCGTTCTGGCGGGGCTGGCGCAGCACCTGCAGCGAACGCGCCGTGACCGCGACCACGTCGCCCGCCGACCAGCGCTCGTCCTCGTAGACGTCCTGGATCGTGTCGTGGGTGGTGTCGAGCACCGGCACCCACCCGGTGCCGAACTCCTCGCCGGGCAGCGTGAACGACAGGTTCTCGTGGTGGGCGTTGATGAGCAGCAGGAACGAGTCGTCCACGATGCGCTCGCCCCGGGGCCCCGGCTCGGTGATGGCGTCGCCGTTCAGATAGACCATGAGCGACTTGGCGTAGCTGATGTGCCAGTCGCCGGCCGTCATCTCGCGTCCGCCGGGCGTCAGCCACACCAGGTCGCGCCTGCCGTCGTCGGGATGGCGGCCGTGGAAGAAGCGCCGCCGCTGGAAGACGGGGTGCTCGCGGCGCAGCTTCGACAGCGCGCGTACGAACTCCAGCAGCTCCGCCTCGGTGTGCACGTGGGACCAGTCGATCCAGGCGAGCTCGTTGTCCTGGCAGTAGGCGTTGTTGTTGCCCCGCTGGGTGCGGCCGATCTCGTCGCCGTGGGACAGCATCGGCACGCCCTGCGACAGGAACAGCGTGGCCAGGAAGTTGCGGCGCTGGCGGCGGCGCAGGGTGACGATCTGGGGGTCCTCCACGGGGCCCTCGGCGCCGCAGTTCCAGGAGCGGTTGTCGTTGGTGCCGTCGCGGTTGTCCTCGCCGTTGGCCTCGTTGTGCTTGTGGTCGTAGGAGACGAGGTCGGTGAGCGTGAAGCCGTCGTGGCAGGTGACGAAGTTGATGGAGGCGACGGGTCGGCGGCCGGAGGACTCGTACAGGTCGGCTGAGCCGGTCAGGCGGGAGGCGAACTCCGGCAGCGCGGAATGGGTGCCCCGCCAGAAATCTCGTACGATGTCGCGGTATTTCCCGTTCCACTCCGTCCACAATGGCGGGAAGTTTCCGACCTGATAACCACCGGGCCCGACGTCCCACGGCTCCGCGATGAGCTTGACCTGCGAGATCACCGGATCCTGCTGGATGAGGTCGAAGAACGCGCTCAGCCGGTCGACGTCGTGCAGCTCCCTGGCCAGCGCCGACGCCAGGTCGAAGCGGAAACCGTCGACGTGCATCTCCAGCACCCAGTAGCGCAGCGAGTCCATGATGAGCTGCAGCGCGTGCGGCGAGCGCACGTTGAGCGAGTTTCCGCACCCGGTGTAGTCGAGGTAGTAGCGCCGGTCGCCGTCGTGCAGGCGGTAGTAGGCGGCGTTGTCGATGCCTCTGAACCCGAGCGTCGGCCCCATGTGGTCGCCCTCGGCCGTGTGGTTGTAGACCACGTCGAGGATGACCTCGATGCCGGCCTCGTGCAGCGCCTTCACCATCGCCTTGAACTCCAGCACCTGCTCGCCCCGCGTGCCGGAGCCGGAGTAGCCGCTGTGCGGGGCGAGGTAGGCCATGGTGTTGTAGCCCCAGTAGTTGGTCAGCCCGCGGGCCACCAGGAAGTGCTCGGGGATGTAGTGGTGCACCGGCATGAGCTCGACCGCCGTCACGCCCAGCGACAGCAGGTGCTCGATGATCGCCGGATGCCCGACCCCCGCGTACGTGCCCCGCAGGTCGGGCGGCACGTCGGGGTGTCGCATCGTCAGCCCGCGCACGTGGGCCTCGTAGATCACGGTCTGGTGGTACGGGATGCGCGGCGGCCGGTCGTTGCCCCACTCGAAGAACGGGTTGATCACGACGTTCTTCGGCATGTAGGGCGCGCTGTCCTCGGTGTTGCGCCGGCTCGGGTCGGTGAAGTAGTAGGGGAACAGCGCCTGGTTCCAGGTCAGCTCGCCGTCGATGGCCTTGGCGTAGGGGTCGAGCAGCAGCTTGGCGGGGTTGCACCGGTGGCCCTGCGACGGGTCGTACGGGCCGTGCACGCGATAGCCGTAGCGCTGCCCCGGCTGGATGCCAGGAAGGTAGCCGTGCCAGACGAAACCGTCGACCTCGGGCAGGTCGATCCGCTCCTCGGTGCCGTCGTCATGGAACAGGCACAGCTCGACCCGCTCGGCGACCTCGGAGAACACCGCGAAACTTGTGCCCACGCCGTCCCAGGTGGCGCCGAGTGGATAGGGCTCGCCCGGCCAGACCTCACGCATGTGACCCGATTGTCGCACGCGCGAGCGCTCTTGGTCGCGCAACGGTCTGATCGCTAATCAGTAAGAAGATCGGGCCGGGGTCAGAGCAGCTCGGCCTTGAGCGTGATCGTGGTGCCGGCGAGCGCCTTGCTGACCGGGCAGCCGGCCTTGGCGTTCTCGGCCGCCTGCTGGAACTGCTCGGCGGTGAGGCCGGGCACCCGGCCCTGGACGTTCAGCACGATCCCGGTGATGCCCTCGCCCGGCTGGAACGTCACGTCGGCGCTGGTGCGCAGCGACTCGGGCGGCGTGCCGGCCCCGGCGAGGCCGTGCGCGAGCGCCATCGAGAAGCAGGAGGAGTGCGCGGCGGCGATGAGCTCCTCGGGGGAGGTCTTGCCATTGGCGGCCTCGGCCCTGGACGGCCACGAGACCTCGAACGTGCCGACGCCCGACGTGTCGAGAGAGACGGTGCCCGAACCGTCGAGCAGGGCGCCTTTCCACTGTGTTGTGGCGGTGCGCGTGGTGGCCATGCGTGTTCCCTCCGTCGCGTTCTGCAAGACGACACTATCGCGACGCGAAAGAATCTCGCGGGGCGGGGTCATCCCGCTCCTTCCTCGTCGTCCGGGAACGCCCGCGCGCCTGCGACCCCAGGCGCGCCGCGCGCCCGCCCGTTCTGCCCCTTAAGCCCGCGAAATTGGACTAATTCCACACATCGCACTTATCCGTAAATGGAAAAGGTGCGGGCGTTCGCCTATTACCGCATCGCCGCCCGAAACTTGATTACCAACCCCCAAAAGTCTGGTACAACGACCCCTTCGCCGAACCTTAAGGATTTGACGGGTTGTTTGGATCGGTACGGGTAAACGCGATTCTGTGCACGGGTACGTCTGCCCCTGTCCAAGTGCTCCGATAAACGGAGCCTTGGATACGGCAGCCGTAGATTGTTGTGATCATGGTGTTGTCTCGGCGTAGGTATGCCATCGCTGGTGGCAGAGGCGCGCTCGATATTGGTGCCGTCGCCGCCAGATGGACCAGGTCAGACGGTGCTCGGGGTCCCGTCGTGGGTCGGGGATGACGACGCCGCGCAGTTGGCGGAGCAGTTCGGGGATGGCGATGGCGACCAGGCCGAGATGCTCGGCGAGGGGACCGTCAAGTTGACGCTGGTAGGCGGTGGCCACGGCGATGAAGGCGTAGGCGAGCAAGGCCATGGTGCTCCAGCGGTGCCAAGAGCGCCAGCGGATGACCTGTCCGGCGTCCAGGCCGCAGGTCTGCTTGGCAAGTTGATGATCTTCTTCGATGCGCCATCTGGACGTGGCGACGTGAATCAGGCGGGCCAGCGGCACCGGGTGCGGGCTCCAGCAGCGGTAGAACGACATCTGGCCGGTGTAGCGGTGGCGGCGGATCAGCAGGGCGGCGTGTCCGGGGTCGTGCTCGTCGGGGGTGTCGTCGGGTCGGATGGCCAGCATCGCCCAGTCGTAGTGGCGGGTGCCTTTGGTGCCGCTGCCGGTGCGCAGCCGCATCCATGCGCCGGCGGGGATGAGCGTGGCGGCGTCTTTGGCGGCGAGGGTGCGTCCAGCGTGGGTGATGATCGTGGTGCTGGAGCGGACCGCCAGCACGTAGCCCAGGAGCAGGGTGCGGATCAGGGTGCGTAGCTCACGGCCGCCGTATACCTCGTCCCCGGTGACGAAGGCGGCGCGTATGCCGGTCGCGTGCGCGCGTTGGAGCAGGTCGCCGGCGAGCTGGGGTTTGGTGGCGAACATGGTCTGTTCGGGGATGTGGGCCAGCTCGCGGTGTTCGTCGTCGGCTGCGCGGCTTGCGGGCAGGTAGAGGGCGCGGTCGAGGATGGTGTGCCCGCGTGGGGTGGCGTACGCCAGGTGGACTGCGACCTGGCATAACGCGACACCGCCGAGGGTGCCGCTGTATTGGCGGGCGGCTGCGGCGGCGTCGGTGGAGGACTTGGCGTCGGCGGTCTCGTCGATGATCAGTACGGCGTGGTCGGGGTCGCCGTCGTCCAGGTGCTCGATCGCCCATCGGGCGGCTTGGGCGGTGACCTGCTGCTCGTCCCAGGAGGCGCGGGCCAGGAAGTGCTGGAGTCGGTCTGGGGTGGGGTGTCCGGCCGCCTCGGCCAGGGTCCAGCAGTTCTTGTCCTCCAGTTCCATCAGCAGCCCCGCCAGCATCTGTGCGCAGGTGGCGCGGCTTTCACGGCGGGGGAAGCAGGGCGCTATCCGGGCCATGAGTTCCTGGTGTAGAGCGGCGTGCTCGGTATGCGCTACGGTGACGGCACGAGCCGCCGCGGCCTGGTCTTGTGTCACAACTCGACATGATCGCGGCGGCTCTTCGCGTCACGCCACACGACCAGCGGCAACACCGTGAAGATCACGATCTACGGCTGCCGTATTGGATTTCGGGTCGTTCTACCCAGGGCGGTAAGAAATGCACGTTCAATCGCATCAACCACATGGCCCAGCGCTGCGCCGGCGTCTCGCCACCCTCGCGCTGGCCGGCACCGCGGCCGGCGTCATGGTCCTTCCCTTCGGCCAGGGGATCGCCGGAGCGAGCGCGGGCGCGCCCGTCGTCCCCGTCGCCGCCGGTCACGCCTCCGGCGAGAAGCCGGTGCTCAAGTGCGGCAAGCGCTGCGGGCCGTACTGGTGGGGCCGCCCCTGGTGGGGACACCACCACCATCACCACCACGACCACGAGTTCCACGAGGAGCACCACTTCCGCGGCCACCGCCACGACGACCGGCGGCACGAGCCCGCCCGCGAGGCCCCGAGGCCCGAGGAGCCGGAGCAGGAAGAGCCGGAGCCGCCTGAGCAGCCGCCCCAGGTGCCGCCGAAGCGGCCCCACAAGCCGGTCAAGCCGATCAAGTTCAAGCCGGTCAAACCGCACAAGCCGCACAATCCATACAAGCCGCACAATCCGTACAAGCCGTATAAGCCCGTCAAGCCGGTGAAGCCCATCAAGGAACGGCCGATCTTCAAGGAGAAGCCGCGCTACGACGACTGGGCGCCGTGGGACAGCTGGCGCAACGGCCTGAGGAGCGACTGGGGCAACGACTGGCGCGACGGCGACTGGGACTGACGACGCGCGCCTGACACAGGGCCGGACGCCGCGATCGGGGAGCGGCGACGTAGGCTTGCCAATCCTCGACCAGTTGACCGGAGGACGCCGCGAACGGACGCACAACCGGACGTACAACCGGACGCGGCGTCCTCCGGATGGCGGCACGAGACGAGAGGGGGTCCCCATGGCGGGTGACGACACGACCGGTCTGGCCGACCTGCTGTACGAGTTCGGGCTGCTCAAACGCTATAAGCGGACGGGCTGGCTGGTGGCCGGGGTACGCGACCCCGAGAGCATCGCCGAGCACTCGTTCCGCGCGGCCGTCATAGCCGCCGTGATCGCCAGGCTCGAAGGGGCGAACCCGGAGCGGGCCGCGTTCATGAGCCTGTTCCACGACACTCAGGAAACGCGCATCACCGACATCCCGTACGTCGGCAAGCTCTACCTCAAGCCGGCGCCCAACGAGGAGGTCACCGCCGACCAGGTGCGCGGCGTGCCCGCCGAGGTGGCCGGCATGCTGCGCGACGCGGTGGCCGAATACGAGGAGAAGGCCAGCCTCGAAGCCGTCTGCGCGCGCGACGCAGACAAGCTGGAGTGCCTCATCCAGGCCGTGGAGTACCGCGAGCAGGGTCACCAGAACGTGCAGGGCTGGATCGACAGCTCGCTCGCGGCGATCACCACGACGACGGGCAAGCGCCTGGCGGAGGAGGCGCTGAGCACGGGGACCCTGGACTGGGTGACCCGCGTGCTCAACGGCGGCTGACCGCACACGCGGGCCCTCAGCAGGGCGCGCGGCAGGGGAGGGGCGCTCAGGAAGGCTGCTCCGAGACGAGGTCCCTCGCGTACTCGTCGTCGCTCTCGGCCAGCACCCGCGCGGCGCCCTGGGCGGCGCGCTCATCGCCGCGCACGGCCAGCCCGCGGGTGGCCTCGGCCACCGTGCGCAGGTCGGAGTCGGACAGCCGGGCCGCCAGCGCCTCCCTGATCTGCGGCGTGTCGGCGTCGAGCCCGGCGAGCCCGGCGGTGGCCCAGTCGCGGATCTCGGCGTTGTCGTCCTCGGTCATCGAGATCAGCAGCGCCAGCCCCTCCTCGTGATCGGGCGGCAGCACGTCGGCCAGCGCGATGGCGTCGGTCATCGTGCGCTTGTGATCGGGGCGTCCGATGATGTCCAGCACGTACGGCAGCGCGCGAGGGTCGCCCTGGTGGCCGAGCGCGGCCAGCACCGAGCGCAGCACCTGCGGGTTGCTCTCGGTCGTGACCATCTTCTGCAGCAGCGGCAGCGTCCTTTCCAGGTACGGCTTCTCGCCGTCGGAGAACCCGAACTGCGCGATGGCGTCGACGCCGAACTCCCGCTCCCTGGCGTCCTCGCTCACGCACAGCCTGGCCAGCGCCTCGTAGGTCTCGTCGTCGGCCCGCTTGGCCAGCGTGTCGGCCACGATCCACCAGGTCTCGGCGTCCTCGTCCACGTCGCGGTGCGCCAGGGCCCGCGCCACGAGCTGCTCCACCGGCGTGTGGACGCCCGCCGCGTCCTCCAGCAGGGTCGCGATGGCGGCGTGGCCGCGCTGAGCCTGCACCTGCTCGCTCTCGGAGCCGTCGGCCGAGCGCCCCGCCACGGTCACCAGCTCGGTGCCGTCCTTGGCGTACTGGCGGGCGACGACGTACTCCCAGCCCTCCTGCTCGATCTGGTCGAGCAGCGCGCTCTCCAGGTGCACGCCGACCCAGTCGAGGGCGATCTCCAGCGGCGTGTCGCCGTCACCGTCGTACTTCTCGTGGTCGGCCCCCGCCTCCAGCAGCGTCTGCACGACGCCCAGCGCGCCGCGCCTGGCGGCCAGGGTGAGCGGGGTGTCGCCGTCGCCGTTGGTGGCGTCGACGTCGGCTCCCGCCTCGATCAGCACCCTGGCGACGGCGGCGTTGCCGTTGGCCGCGGCCCACAGCAGCGCCGTCCAGCCGCCCGCCTCGCGGCCGTCGACCTCGGCGCCGGCCTCCAGCAGCGCGGTGGCCACCTCGGTGCGGTCCCAGGCGGCGGCCGCGCAGAGCGGCAGGCCGCCTTCCTCGCCCTCGCTGGCCCTGTTGGGATCGGCGCCGCTGGCGAGCAGCTTGCCGACGGTCTCGGTCTCGCCGTGCAACGCCGCGCGGTAGAGCTGTTCCTCATGCATGACAGGGACCCTAGCCTGGTCCGGCCGCGCCCCGGACCAGACCGGGGTCCCGTGTCATGGCGTGGTACGCGCCTCGCCCATCGGTTGGTTCACGTCTGACCAGAAATATGCATGTTTCGAGGTATCAAGTTATTCCTCCCCAGGGAGGAGGATCGCCCGGGCGGAAACGCGATATGTTGCGAACATGACTGATCCTGGGGAGCTGCGCGCGTCGGACGCCGAGCGCGAAGCCGTCGTCGAGCAGCTGCGCATCGCCTCGGTCGAGGGCAGGCTCACCCTGGCCGAGCTGACCGACCGCACCGAGGCCGCCTACACCGCGCGAACGCACGCCGAGCTGGCCATGCTCACCCAGGACCTGCCGTCAGGCGGCGTGCGCCCGCCCGCACCCGCAGGGCAGGGCGGCAAGAAGCGGCGCTGGTTCGTCGCCGTCATGGGCGACTCCAAGCGGCGCGGCACCTGGCGCATCGACCAGGAGCTCGGCGCCGTCGCGATGATGGGCGACGTGGTGCTCGACCTGCGCGAGGCCGAGGTCCGCACCGACCAGGTGGACATCATGGCCGTCGCCCTGATGGGCGACGTGAAGATCATCGTCCCCGACGGCGTGAACGTCGACATCGACGGCGTCGCCGTCATGGGCGACAAGAAGGTCAAGGTCGCGCAGGCCGCGCCAGGCGTGAACGTCCCCGTGGTGCGCGTGCAGGCGTACGCGGTGATGGGCGACGTCAAGGTGGTCGGCGACTCGCACGTCAAGCCGCTGCAGCGCGGCTTCGCCGCCTGGCGCGAGCACTGGCGGCAGCTGCACGGTGAGGACTGGCGCGAGATCAGCCGCCAGGTCCGCGCCGAGGCCCGCGAGCTGCGCAGGCAGCTTCGCGACGGCGACGGCCGCCACTACGGCTACTGACGGCCCCGGCAGGCCCCGGTCAAGGGGCGGCGCCACCGGCCCGGCCGGCCGCCGTGAGCGGCCGGGCACCGTAGCAGGGTCAGCCGGCCAGCGCCACCGGCTGACGCAGCGCGTCCTCGTACCGTTCGAGCAGCACCTCCGCCAGCTCGGGCGCCGCTCCCAGCACGTCGGCCACCGCGTCCGCGCCCGCCTCCAGCGTCTCGCGCCGCACCTTGTCGGCGAAGAAGCCCGGAGCCAGCAGGTACGGGGCCACGACCACGCGCGGCGCCCCCGCCCGCTTGAGCGCGGCCACCGCCTGCGCGGGGGTGGGCCGGGCGGCCGAGGCGTACGCGGGCGTCACGGTCCACCAGCCGGACCGCCGCCACACCCGCGCCGTCTCCGCCACCACGGCGTTGGCCCTGGCGTCGCTGGAACCCGCCGACACCAGCACCACCGCCGTGCCGAGGTCGCCCGCGGGCACGCCCGCCTCGGCGAGCCGCCGTTCGAGCGCGGGCAGCAGCAGCGGGTGCGGGCCGAGCGTGCGCCCGTAGCCGACCCGCAGCAGGGGGTCGCGCCCGCGGGCCTCGGCGAGCGCCGCGGGCAGGTCCACCCGGCTGTGGTAGGCCTCGGTGAGCAGCAGCGGCAGCACCACCGCCGTGCGCAGCCCGCTCAGCGCCTGCTGCAGCGACGGCGCGCAGTGGTCGAGGTAGGCCACTCGCACGTCCAGCGGCACCTGGCCGAGCAACGCGGCCACGGTGGCGGCGGCACGCGGATCGCGCGATCCGTGGGCCACCGCCACCAGTGGCACGCGGCCGGAGGCCGTCCCGCCTGCCAACGGGACGGGTCCCCCGCCGGGGATCACAGGTGAATGCCGCATTCGACCTTCCTCAGGCCCGCCCAGCGTCCGCTGCGCGGATCCTCTCCCTCGGCGACCTGCCGCGTGCACGGCGCGCAGCCGATCGAGGGGTAGTTGTCGTAGTGCAACGGGTTGATCAGCACCCCGTTGTCGGCGATGTAGTTGTCGACGTCCTCCTGCGTCCAGCCGGCGATGGGGTTGACCTTCACCATCTGCCGCTTGGCGTCCCACTCCACGACCTTCACACCGGCCCTGCTGGGCGACTCGTCGCGGCGGATGCCGGAGATCCACGCCAGGTACGGCTCCAGCGCGCGGTTCAGCGGCTCGACCTTGCGCAGGTAGCAGCACAGATCAGGGTTGCGCCCGAACAGCCGCGGCCCGAGGTCGCGGTCCTGCTCCTCGACCGTGCGCGACGGCTTGACGTCGATCACGTTGACGTCGTAGACCTGCCGCACCGCGTCATGGGTGCCGATGGTCTCGGCGAAGTGATAGCCGGTGTCGATGAACAACACGTCCACGCCGGGCTTGACCCTGCTCACCAGGTCGATGAGGAGTGCGTCGCTCATCGAGGAGGTCAGGCACAGCCGGTCGCCGAACGTCGCCGCCGCCCACCGGATGACCTCGCGGGCGGGGGCGTCCTCAAGGAACTTGGCGGCGGACTCCACGATGCCCTGCAGGTCGAGCACGCCGCGCTGCTCTCTCAGCCCGATCTCCACGTCGACGAGCGTCATATCTTCACTCCGATCCCCAGGAAACTCAGCTTGAAGGCACGAGCGCAGGCGCGGCAGTACCAGCCGCCGCCCGTCCCGGACCCGGCGCGACCGCCCTCGGCGGGCTCGTACGGCTCAAGGTCCTCGTCACCGCAGTAGGGGCAGTGGAAGGGAACCGCTCGTTCGGTCATTTCAGGTCGGCCTCGTCTGCTCGCTGCACCCAGTCGGCGAACGACTCGCCTTCCTTCTTCTGGCTGTCGTAGTTGGACACGACGCGCGTCACGTAGTCGGGCAGCGCCTTGGCGGTGGTCTTCAGCCCGCGCACCTTCCTGCCGAAGCCCGAGTTCACGCCGAGAGAGCCGCCCAGGTGGATCTGGAAGCCCTCGACCTGGTCGCCGTTCTCGTCCACGACGAGCTGGCCCTTCAGCCCGATGTCGGCGACCTGGATGCGGGCGCAGGAGTTGGGGCAGCCGTTGACGTTGATGGTCAGCGGCTGGTCGAAGTCGGGCAGCCGCCGCTCCAGCTCGTCGATGAGGTCCATCGCGGTGGTCTTGGTCTCGACGATGGCGAGCTTGCAGTACTCGATGCCGGTGCAGGCCATCGTCTGGCGGCGGAACGTGGACGGGTTGACCTGCAGATCGTTGGCCTCCAGCTCGGCCACGACGGAGTCGACCTTGTCGGGCGCGATGTCGAGGATGACCATCTTCTGCTCGACCGTGGTGCGCACCCGGTCGGAGCCGTGCCGCTCGGCGATGTCGGCGATGACGCGCAGCTTGTCGCCGTCCACCCGGCCCACCTTGGGCGCGAAGCCCACGTAGTAGTTGCCGTCCTTCTGCTGGAAGACGCCGACGTGGTCGCGGCGGCTGCCGCGCGGCTGCTCGGGCGCGGGCCCGTCGGGCAGCGGCTCCTTGAGGTATTCGGTCTCCAGGACCTGGCGGAACTTCTCCGTGCCCCAGTCGTTGACCAGGAACTTGAGCCTGGCGCGGTGGCGCAGCCGCCGGTAGCCGTAGTCGCGGAAGATGCCGACGACGCCTTCGTGCACGTCGGCGACCTTGTCGGGGGTGACGAACACGCCGAGCCGCTTGGCCAGCATCGGGTTGGTGGACAGCCCGCCGCCGACCCACAGGTCGAAGCCCGCCTCGCCGCGCTCGTTGACCACGCCCACGAACGCCACGTCGTTGATCTCGTGCACGGTGCAGTGGGCGGGGCAGCCGCTCAGCGCGGTCTTGAACTTGCGCGGCAGGTTGGAGTAGGCCGGGTTGCCGATCACCCGGTCGTGGATGTCCCTGATCTGGTCGCTGGCGTCGATGACCTCGTCGGCGTCGATGCCGGCCAGCGGGCAGCCCATGATGACGCGCGGGGTGTCGCCGCACGCCTCGGTGGTGGACAGCCCGACGGCCTCCAGCCGCTCCCAGATGTCGGGCACCGACTCGATCTCCACCCAGTGGAGCTGGATGTTCTGGCGGTCGGTCAGGTCGGCGGTGCCGCGGGCGTACTCGTTGGAGATGTCGGCGATCGTACGCAGCTGGGCCAGGTTGAGCTGGCCGCCGTCGATGCGCACGCGCAGCATGAAGTAGCGGTCGTCCAGCTCCTCCGGCTCCAGTACGGCGGTCTTGCCGCCGTCGATGCCGGGCCTGCGCTGGGTGTAGAGGCCGTACCAGCGGAAGCGGCCGCGCAGGTCGGCGGGGTCGATCGAGTCGAAGCCCCGCTTGGCGTAGATGTCGATGATCCGTTGCCGGACGTTGAGCCCGTCGTCGTTCTTCTTGTTCTCTTCGTTCTTGTTGAGCGGCTCACGGTAACCGAGAGCCCACTGGCCTTCGCCGCGCGGGCGTCTGTGGTGCCGGCTGGCAGGAGTGCGGCTGGCAGGGGTGCTCATTGCGCGTCCTTCTGATCATGGGCGCGCGCAACGTCCTCCTGGGCTCGTCATCGAGACCCAGGGCTGGTGAGAAAGGAGTGCGACGCGCTCAGCGGGAAAACGAATGTCGGTTAACGGGCGTCGCAACAGATGGCACTGCGGACACGCTGAAGGTCGACGTGGCGTCGACCGACGAGCATGGGGTCCGCTGGCATGGTTCGAGAGTACTCTGGCTGTCCGAGATGTCCAAGACGGGGTCCAGAGTGTGGGATAGTGTCCTGTCGTCCCGTCAGCCCTGGCGCGGCCAGGCGAGCTTCGAATCCTTCGGCAGCGCCTGCTCGCGGTGCTGGCAGTCGCACCACGAGCCGCCTCGGCATTCCTCGTGGCGCTTGTCCTTGCAGCTCTGGCAGATCACGCTTGCATTATGAACCTCATGGCCGAGCTCGTCGGTGACCTGCGCGCCGAGACCCGCGCGCTGCTCGCGCTGCTGCCGCCCGCGGACGACGACGGCTGGGAGCGGCCGACCCCCGCCGAGGGGTGGGCGGTGCGCGACCAGGTGAGCCATCTGGCGTGGTTCGACGACGCGGCCGTGCTCGCCGCCACCGACCCCGATGCCTTCGCCGCGCTGGCCGCCGGCACGGGCCCGGGCGCGGGGCCGGACATGGTGGACGACCTCGTGGCCGAGTCGCGCGGCACCCCGCCCGCCGAACTGCTCGCCTGGTTCGGCACGGCGCGGACGCGCGCATTGGAGGTGTTCGAGGGGCTGGACGCGCGGGACCGGGTGCCGTGGTTCGGGCCGCCGATGTCGGCCGCCTCGTTCGTCACCGCCCGGCTCATGGAGACGTGGGCGCACGGCCAGGACGTCGCCGACGCGCTCGGCGTCGAACGGGAGCCGACCGACCGGCTGCGGCACGTCGCCATGCTCGGCTACCGCGCCAGGCCGTACAGCTTCGCCGTACGCGGCCTGCCCGTGCCCGACGACCCCGTACGCGTGGAGCTGACGATGCCGGGCGGCGGCACCTGGACCGCGGGCCCCGATGCCGCGCCCTCCGCCGTACGCGGGACGCTGCTCGGCTTCTGCCTGGCCGTCACCCAGCGCGCCCACCTGTCCGACACCGGCCTCGAGCTGATCGGCGAGCCCGCAAGGGCCTGGATGGAGATCGCCCAGGCGTTCGCCGGGCCGCCTGGCAAGGGGCGCGCGCCCAAGCAAGGGTGAGTTCAGGGTCATTCCGGATGACGCGAACGGCATGATCGATGACATCCTGTAAACATGCGCACAATTCTGAACGTCATCTGGCTCATCTTCGCAGGCATCTGGTTGGCCGCGGGCTATGCGCTGGCCGGGATCATCTGCTACATCCTCATCATCACGATCCCGTTCGGCATCGCCTCGTTCAGGATCGCTGCGTACGCGCTGTGGCCGTTCGGCAGGACCGTCGTGCGCGACCCCGACGCCGGCGCGTTCACGACGATCGGCAACATCATCTGGCTCATCTTCGCGGGCATCTGGCTGGCCATCGGCCACGTGCTGACGTCGATCCCGCTGTTCATCTCCATCATCGGCATCCCCATGGGCATCGCCAACCTCAAACTCGTCCCCATCTCCCTCCTGCCGCTGGGGGCGCGCATCGTCGATGACCACTAGGTCAGGTGCTCGTCGCGGGACGTAAGCTGTGGCGAAGAGTCACTGCTAATACCGTTGGGTGCCATGACGTCCACCGAAGCCCCTCCCCGGCCCAAACGAGGGCTCGTCACCCATGCGAGGGCCAGGCTCAGCTGGGTGCTCGACACCAAGTCGTGGGCGATCGTGCGCGCCGCCACGAACGCCGGCGTCACCTATCGCGTGACCGGTCTGGCCGGTGAAGCGGCCTTCTTCGCGCTGCTGTCGCTGCCGCCGTTCGTGCTGGGGCTGATCGGCGTGCTGGGCAAGCTCGGCACGTGGCTCGGCCCCGGCGTCGTCGGCGAGGTGAAGACCTGGGTCATCCAGCAGGCCGCCCTGCTGTTCACCGAGGACGCCGTCGACAAGGTCATCAACCCGCTCATCACCGACGTGCTCAGCGACGACGCCGGCAAGGTGTCGATCATCTCGCTGGGCTTCCTGCTCTCGCTCTGGTCGGGCTCGCGGGCGCTCTATGTCTACGTCGACCTGATATCCGTCGCGTACGGGCTGGGGGAGGAGCGCGGCATCATCCGCACCCGCCTCATGTCGTTCGGCCTGTACGTCGTGGGCCTCATCATCGGCATCATCGTCATGCCGATCCTCGTCGTCGGGCCCACGCTCATCAAGGACGCCCTGCCCGCCGACTACGGCGTCCTGGTGGACGTGGCCTACTGGCCGGTCGTCATCGTCGGCTCCGTGCTCTTCCTGACCGTGCTGTACCACGTCAGCGTGCCCGTGCGCACGAAGTGGTACCGCGAGCTGCCCGGCGCCATCCTGGCGCTGTTCTTGTGGATCGTCTGCGCGGCCGTGCTGCGCGAGGTGCTGGCCGCCTGGTTCTCGCCCGTCTCCGTGTACGGCTCCCTGGCCGCGCCCATCGCGCTGCTGCTGTGGCTCTACATCACCGCGCTCGCCGTGCTCATCGGCGCCATACTCAACGCGGAGGTCGACCGGCTCTGGCCCGGCGTGAGCCGGACCAAATAGCGTTCCTTCCGCCTGGGGTGTCCGGAATAATCCCCTCGATGGAATCGCCACAGCGGGTCGGTCCCTACACCCTGGTGAAGAAGCTCGGCGAGGGCGGCATGGGCGTCGTGCACCTCGCCCACGATCCTGCGGGACGGCAGGTCGCGCTCAAGATGATGCGCGCCGACCTGGCCGGGCAGGAGGAGTTCCGGCGCAGGTTCGGCAAGGAGAGCGAGGCCGCGCGGCGGGTCGCGAGGTTCTGCACCGCACCCGTGCTGGACGCCGGGTTCCACGACGGCATCGCCTACATCGTCACTGAATACGTCGAGGGCCCCGATCTGTCGGCGGTGGTCTCGCGGGCGCCGCTCACCGGCGCGAACCTGGAGGCGCTCGCCGTCGGCGTGGCCACCGCCCTGGCCGCCATCCACGCCGCGGGGGTCGTCCACCGCGACCTCAAGCCGTCCAACGTGCTGCTCAGCCCGCTCGGGCCGCGCGTCATCGACTTCGGCATCGCACAGCTCGCCGACGCCTCGGGCGCGGTGGCGACCGTCGCCAGCTCGATGGGGACGCCCGCGTACATGTCGCCCGAGCAGGCTCGGGGCGAGCACGTGACGCCGGCGAGCGACATCTTCTCCTGGGGCTCGCTGGTGGCGTACGCGGGCACCGGCAGGCCGCCGTTCGGCACCGGAGGCGTGCCCGAGGTCATCTACCGCATGATCAACCACGCGCCCCGGCTCGACGGGCTCGACGAGCGGGTGCGGCCGCTGGTCGAGCGGGCGCTGGACAAGGACCCGGCCCGCCGGCCGACCGCCCAGCAGCTCATCGACACGCTGCTGGGCCGCTCGCAGGTGCCGGTGGCCGCGGCCACGCAGGCCGTCTCCGAGACGTGGACGCCGGTCGTCCTCCCGCTCAACCGGCCCGAGGTCAGGCCGTCCGGACCGCAGGCAGGGCCGCCTGTGCCCGCCGGGACGTCCGCGACCCGGCAGCAGGGCGCTCCCCGGCGCAGGCTCTGGCCGGTACTCGTCGTGGGCGTGCTCGCCGCCGTCGTGGGCGCGGCCGCCGCGCTCGTCGCCGTACGTCCTTGGGAGCGGCCGGGACCCGTGCCCGGCACGCCTGAGGCGACCCACAAGGTGGATGCGCTCGGCACCACGTTCGAGGTCACCATCGACTCCCTGGTCCGCCAGGGCAAGGCCGCCCGCCTGCAGTGGACCGTGAAGAATGTCGGGAAAGAGGAACCCCTCATCTATCGCAAGTTGGGCAGGAACGCTCGCGACTCCACGGTGTCACAGGTGTCGATCGTTCCGCCGGGCGTGGGCGACGCGCTCTACCCGGTGATCGACGAAGGCCATTGCCGGTGCGCCACCGTCCCTGGAGGCTTCTTTCACCAGGGCGAGCAGCTCCAGCTCTGGGCCGTCTTCGAGGGCCTGCCCGAGGACGCCGACCACGTGGACGTCAACCTGAGGCTCTTCGGCCTGTTCAGGCACGTGGCCGTCGAAGAGGCGTGAAGAACCTGGCACGCTTCGCCGGCGTGCTGATCACCAAGGATCAGGGGCCTGTCACATCCGCTATCGTCTAGGGCGAGACGCGACTGGCGCATCAGGTGGGAACGACCACCAGGGAGCGAAAGGAGCGGAGGCCGTGCGCCTGGGTCTTCGCAGATCGTCAACGATGACAGGAGAGTCATGGGTTCTCTCGCTAGCGTCGACCCGCAGATCGCCCAGCTCATCCAGGCTGAAGAGCGTCGCCAGGCCGACACCGTCAAGCTGATCGCGTCCGAGAACTACGTGTCCAAGGCCGTGCTCGAGGCCACCGGCACGGTGCTGACCAACAAATACTCCGAGGGCTACGCGGGCAAGCGCTACTACGAAGGCCAGCAGGTCATCGACCAGATCGAGACCCTCGCCATCGAGCGCGCCAAGTCGCTGTTCGGCGTCAACCACGCCAACGTCCAGCCCTACTCCGGCTCGCCCGCCAACCTCGCCGTCTACATGGCGTTCCTGCAGCCCGGCGACACCGTGATGGGCATGGGCCTGCCGTTCGGCGGCCACCTCACCCACGGCTGGTCGGTCTCGGCCACCGGCAAGTGGTTCAACCCGGTCCGCTACGGCGTGCGCAAGGACACCGGCCGCATCGACCTCGACGAGGTCCGCGAGCTGGCCCTGCAGCACCGGCCGAAGCTCATCTTCTGCGGCGGCACCGCGATCCCGCGCACCATCGACTTCGAGGGCTTCGCCTCGATCGCCCGCGAGGTCGGCGCCGTGCTCGCGGCCGACATCGCCCACATCGCGGGCCTGGTCGCGGGCGGCGCACACCCGTCGCCGGTCGGCCACGCCGACGTGATCTCCACGACCACCCACAAGACGCTGCGCGGCCCGCGCGGCGCGATGCTCATGTCGATGACCGACGAGCACGCCACCGCGCTCAACAAGGCCGTCTTCCCCGGCCTGCAGGGCGGCCCGCACAACCACACCACCGCCGCCATCGCGGTCGCGCTCCACGAGGCCGCCCAGCCGGAGTTCCGCGAGTACGCGCACCAGATCGTGCGCAACGCCAAGGCGCTGGCCGACGAGCTGTCCGCGCGCGGCTTCGACCTCGTCTCCGGCGGCACCGACAACCACCTCATCCTGCTCGACCTCACGCCCAAGGGCATCGGCGGCAAGCCGGCCGCGCAGGCGCTCGACCGCGCCGGTCTCGAGACCAACTACAACACGGTCCCGTTCGACCCGCGCAAGCCGTTCGACCCGTCCGGCATCCGCATCGGCACGCCGTCCGTCACCTCGCGCGGCATGGGCGAGAACGAGATGCGGCAGATCGGCGCCTGGATCGACGAGGTCGTCTCGGCCGTGGCCAAGGGCGACGCGGAAGACGTCATCAACCGCGTGCGCAACGAGGTCACCGAGCTGACCTCGCAGTTCCCCGCCCCGGGCCTGTAAGAGCCGCGTACCACCACGCCCGTCAGGGGCGCGGTGGCCACCGGAGACGGCCAAGCGCCCCGCCGCACGGGCTCCCATGCGCGGCGGGGCGCTGTTCGCGAGCGGGGCGTGGCCGGAATGCCCCGCCCGCCGATCGTGGCCGCGTACGCGGCGCGCCGCCGTGAACGGCGGCGGGTCAGGTCTCGATGGTGAGCAGCCGCCTGCCGTCCGAGGTGACCACCTCGAAGTAGTCGATGTCCGCAAGCCGCGTCGCGCTGCCACCGTGCATGTAGAGCGGGTCCGGCGACCCCGGCACTCCGTACCCGGCTGGAGGTACGGACCACCCGGTCATCACCCGGCGCTCACCCGACTTGGCGACCGAGATCAGCTCGCACTCCAGAGGCCCCTTGACGCCCGCCAGCTTCAGCGCCGCGTGCGTGCCCCACTTCTTCGACTCGACCACCAGCCCCCCGGTGACGCCGTCCACGCCCTTGCCCTGGATCGGGCGGCCCTCGGCGTAGAACTGCTCCGCGGTGCCCATGTGCGTACTCATCTCACCGCTTCGGCCCTGCGCGAGCGGCGCGGCCTCGCCCGCGTCGAGCTGCGTGCCGACCACCAGCCCTCCGGCCACCAGCGTGACCGCCGCCGCCATGCCGATCACGAACGTCCCCCTGCGCGCCCGCCGGTCGGCCGCGCGCTTGCGCCGCAGCAGGCTCACCACGTCGGAGCGGCGGTCATCGGAAGGGGGGCCGAGGTCCTCGACAGGGCCGATGCCGTGCAGCACGTTCGCCACGCCCGACAGCTCGTGCAGCTCGTAGCGGCACGAATTGCAGCCCAGCAGGTGCGCCTCGAACGCCAGCCGGTCGTCCTCGTCCAGCAGCCCGAGCGCGTAGGCGCCCACGTCCGTGTGCTCGACTCTCGAAGTCACGCCGTCACCCCCCTCTCCTCCAATGCGATGCGGAGCGCGCGGACGGCGTAGTAGACGCGGGACTTCACGGTGCCCACGGGGATGCCGAGGGCCGCGGCGGCGTCGTTGACCGACCGGTCCCGCAGGATCGTCTCGTTGAGGATCTCGCGATGTGCCGGCGACAGCGCCTTCAGCGCCTCGGCCACGACGACCTGATGCAGCAGTCCCTCCATCTCGTCGGGAACGGGCAGGCTCTCCAGCGGTCCGGCGCCCGACTCCTGCGGCCGGGCGTCCTTCCGCCGCCGATCATCGATCACGATACGTCTGGCGACCGTGGCGAGCCAGGGCATCAACGAGACCGAGTCAGGGTCGAGCCGCTCCGCACTCCGCCACGCCCTGATCATCGTCTCCTGCACCACGTCTTCCGCCCACTGCCGATCGCCCGCGGTCAGCCGGATCACGAAGGCCAGCAGCGGCCTGTGGTACTCCCGGTAAAGCGCGGACACGACCACCTCGTCGTCCGGGCGTACGCGCCGGATCCAGTGGCGTAAGCGCGGCTTGCCCGACGGTACGGCTTCCTCGGCCGAGGACGGGGGATACGTGCTGGTTCGCATCATTCCCCTTTCTCAGTCCGTCGGCAGGTGGTACGGCCGGCCGCCCTGACGCGGTTCAACAAGCGGCGGAACATAATGCGATTGCATCGCCGGGGCCGCTTGCGTAGAGTCGCTTCGGCAAACGATCGAGGAGGTGAGGACTATGCGGGTCATTGTCTTCGCCGTGCCTTCAGTCCACCTCCGGGCGCTCGTCTGAGCGGCCCCGAGCCTTCCTTGTCACCTTCTCGATCAAAGGTTTCACTGCGTTGTCTTACGATCTTTCGCTGTTCGGCTGGACCGGCCTGCGCGCCGCCGACCTTCCCGACGGCACCGTCCCCGCCCGGGTGTCCCGCGTCGATCGCGGCGCCGCCGAGGTGATCGCCGCCGACGGCCAGCACCACGTCAAGTACGGCGCCCGCGTACGCCGAGCCTCGGCCGCCGACCCCGTCGCGCTGCCCTGCGTCGGCGACTGGGTGGCGCTCACCTGGCTGCCCGAGGGCCGCTACGAGCTCGACGAGGTGCTGCCGCGCACCACCGCGTTCGTACGGGGCGGCGTCAGCCGCGACTCCGTCGGCGGGCTGTCCGGCGACGGCCAGGGCCAGGTGCTCGCCGCCAACGTCGACATCGTCTTCGTGGCCGAGCCGTCCATGCACTCCACCGACTTCGCCGACCTCGGCCGCATCGAACGCCTCGTCGCGCTGGCCTGGGAGTCCGGCGGCACGCCCGTCGTGCTCGTCACCAAGTCCGACCTGTTCGACAAAGGACTCGACGACCTGCTCGCCGACGTCCGCACGGCCGCGCCCGGCGTGGACGTGCACGCCGTATCGTCCCTGAAGGGCGACGGCGTCGAGCTGGTCGCCGGCTACCTCGAGGGCTCGCGCACCGCCGTCATCCTCGGCCCGTCAGGAGCCGGCAAGTCCACCCTGGTCAACGCGCTGGCCGGGGAGACCGTCATGGAGACCCAGCAGGTACGCGCCGCCGACGGCCGCGGGCGCCACACCACCGTCCACCGCGAGCTGATCCCGCTGCCCGGAGGCGGGCTGATCATCGATACGCCGGGCATCCGGCGGGTCGGCCTCTACGACATCGGCGATGGCGTCGACCGCGTCTTCTCCGACATCGACGCGCTGGCCGCCGGCTGCCGCTTCGGCGACTGCGGCCACGACAGCGAGCCCGGCTGCGCGGTGCTCGCGGCCGTCGAGAACGGCGACCTGCCGGAGCGCCGCCTGCACAGCTGGCGCAAACTGCAGCGCGAGGCGTTGTGGATGGCGGCCAGGACGGACGCGCGGCTGCGCAAGGAGCAGCAGAACCGGTGGAAGGTGATCCACAAGGAGATGCGCCGCTCCGGCCGCAACCGGCCCTGACGTCGGTGCACGGGCGGCCGGCGACCCCGTGAGCCTCGCGCCCAGGCGGTGGCCGATCCCCCGGCCTCGGCGCGGTGGGCGGGCTGGCGAGCTTGCGGCCTCGGGGCGGTGGGCGCGGGCGTACGCGAGCGCTCGCCGAGCGGCCGGTCCCGCGAGCGCTCGCCGAGCGGCCGGTCGCGCGAGTGCCCGCCCGCCCTCCCGAGCGGGGGCGGGCGCACCCGCCTGACCGGTCGGTGCCGGCCCAGGTGCCGGGCACCCGGCGGCAGGAGCGCTGTCGCGCGTCCTCCCGTTTCGGTCGCTGTCAACGGTGGCGCGACCCCACCCTTTCGGCGACCCCACCCTTTCGGCTGTGCGCCGAGGGAACCCTCGCGGAAGTGCCCCTTCCGAACGGGTTGGCGCGGGACGGCCGCAGACTCCGGAGGAAGCCGACTCCGGCGGAAGGGGACGAAAGGGGCGGCGGGGAGCGGGTAGGGCACCAATCATGGAGCTCTTCGCAGACCGGGCCCAGGCAGGGGCGCTGCTCGCGGAGCGGTTGCGGGGCGCGCGCGACCCCGTGGTCCTCGCCCTGCCGCGCGGCGGCGTGGCGGTGGCGGCGCCGATCGCGCGTCGTCTCGGCGTGCCGCTCGAGGTGCTGGTGACCAGGAAGATCGGCTACCCGCCGGCTCCCGAGCTCGGGGTCGGCGCGGTGGCCGAGGGCGGTGAGCCGGTGTTCGACCACGTGCTGCTGCGCCGTCTCGGCATGACGCCGGAGTCGGTGGCGGACGTGGTACGGCGGGAGCGGCGCGAGCTGGCCCGCCGGGTACGCGTCTACCGCGGCGACCGCCCGCCGCCGTCGCTGGAGGGCCGCGAGGTGATCGTGGTGGACGACGGGCTGGCGACGGGCGGCACCGCACGGGCGGCGCTCAGGGCGGTGGCCGCGGCCAAGCCCGCGAAGGTCACGCTGGCCGTCCCGGTCGGGTCGCCGGACACGGTGGCGTCGCTAAGGGATGAGGCGGACGAGGTGGTGGTGCTGCGGACCCCGGCGGACTTCCATGCGGTCGGGCAGTGGTACGAGGACTTCGAGCAGCTCACCGACGACGACGTGCTGCGCCTGCTGGAGGAGGGGTCAGCCGGTGATGACGGCCCAGACGAGTTTGCGTGAGCCGCCGGCGGACAGCCAGCCCCAGGCGGAACAGAGGGCGTCCACGAGCCGCAGGCCGCGCCCGTACTCGGAGAAGACGTCGGGCGCCGCGGCGACCGGCACGGTACGGCTGTGGTCGGTGACCACGCAGGCCAGATCGCTTCCGTGGGCCAGGATCCTGAGCTGCACGGCGCCGCCGCCGTGGCGGATCGCGTTGGTCACCAGTTCGGAGACCACCAGTTGCAGGTCGAAGGCGGCCTCCACGACGCCCCAGGTGCCGAGCGTCTGATCGACGAAGCGCCGTGCGGTGGCCACGCACGCGGGCTCGACTGTCGCGTTGCGGGGAAAGGGGAAGACGGCGTCGCACTCGCCGGGCCGCCCGTCGACCAGGATGGACGAGAGCCATGCCGGTGGCCGGGAACCAATGGCGGCTTGCGGCCGTGCGTCGAAAGTCGTCATCCTGGCCCCCGAAGCGCGGTCTGGTGATCCAATACCCATCTTTACGGCCAGTGCTTACCGATGCAAGACTTTTCGTAGTTTACGGATGCGAATCGCATCTGCACGTGCAGAAGAGTCCGAGGAGCGGTGGAGTGAGCGCGGAGAGCACGGAGGGGAAGCTTCTCAGCCATACGCCTGGAAGCCCTACGGTGCTGCGGATTCTGCTGGGAACTCAGCTGCGCAGGCTCCGCACGGAAAAGGGTATCTCCCGGGAGGACGCCGGGTATGCGATTCGCGCATCTCATGCAAAGATCAGCCGATTGGAGCTAGGTCAGGTCAGTTTCAAGCAGCGTGACGTGGCCGACCTGCTCACCCTGTACGGCGTCACCGACCCCAAGGAGCGCGAGCCGCTGCTGACCCTGGCCAAGCAGGCCAACGCCCCCGGCTGGTGGCACCGGTACAGCGACCTGCTGCCCTCCTGGTTCGAGGTCTACATCGGCCTGGAGGGCGCCGCGTCCAGCATCCGCACGTACGAGAACCAGTTCGTCCCCGGCCTGCTGCAGACGCCCGAGTACGCCAGGGCGGTGATCTCGCTGGCCCACGAGAAGGCGCCGAAGGACGAGCTGGACCGCCGGGTGGCGCTGCGGATGACGCGGCAGAAGCGGCTGGAGACCGGACTGACGGTCTGGGCGGTGATCGACGAGGCCGTCGTGCGCCGCATGCTCGGCGGCCGCGAGGTCATGCGCGCGCAGATCGCCCACCTCCTCGACGTCACCGCGGAGCGCAACGTGACCATCCAGGTCATGCCGTTCGAGCGGGGCGGGCACGCGGCGGCCGGCGGCCCGTTCAGCATCCTGCGCTTCCCCGAGCGCGAGCTGCCCGACGTCGTCTACATGGAGCAGCTCACCACCGCCCTGTACCTGGACAAGCCCGCCGACTCCGACCACTACATGGAGGTCATGGACCGGCTGAGCGTCCAGGCGGAGGAGCCGAGGGCGACCAGGCGCTTCCTGGAACGCCTGCTCTCCGACTGAGTCACATATCCGTGTGATCCACTCCATAGAGGGATTTTGGCTGTCCGGTATATGGAGCCCGTCGTGTTGCCGTATTGTCACCTCGCAAGCGCGGATGCACGTGCATCCGTAAGATCGCGAGGAGCTGCCCCCATGCAAGAGTTCCGGAACGGAACGCCCGCCGGCCGCCTTCCCGTCGTCTGGCGCAAGAGCAAGCGGAGCAACCCCAACGGCAACTGCGTCGAGGTCGCGAGCCTGCCCAACGGGGAGATCGCCATGCGTAACTCACGCTTTCCCGACGGTCCCGCGCTTGTCTACACGCCGGCCGAGATGACCGCGTTCGTCCTCGGTGCCAAAGACGGCGAGTTCGACGACCTGATCGTCTGACCGCATCCCGTGTTCCGCCCCCTCGAGGGCGGAACACGGGATGGCGTTCCTGGCCGTGCTCCCGCGCCGCGCCGCCTTTTCGGTCAGGTCAGGTGGTTTCGGTTTCGGGCGGGAGTGCGTTGTGCCAGCGCCAGTTCGTCTGGCGAGGCCGTCCCGGCAGGTCGCCGCGGCCCGTGGCCCACAGCAGGGTGGCCCAGGGGTCGCCGCCCTCCGGGGCATTGGGGAAGAGGCGGCCGAGCGCGCGTGCGCACACGCCGGCGGGCGGCGTCCATGACAGGCCCAGCCCCTGCGCCAGGTCGTGCACGTGCATGAGCGTTTCGACCAGGCCCATCGCGGCGGAGGCCGAGGTGTCGGCGGGGCCGAACATGTGATGGGCGCGCGCCTGCGGCGGCGCCGTGCGCGCGACCGCGATGAGCAGTGCGCTGCTGCTCTGCAGCACCTGAAGCAGCCCGGTGACGCCGCTCGCGCGGTCGGCGTGCACGCTGTTGCGCGGGCCGCCCGGCCTCCTGCTCTCCATCATGAACGGCACGTAGGCGTCGAGCGGCGGCACTGTCAGCCCGAGCTGGACGGCGTAGGCGAACAGATCGTCGGCGAGGTGCTCGGCCGTCTCCCAGCACGTCCGTTCGAGCGAGCCCGCCCTGGAGTCCCAGGCGGCGGGCTCGTCGGCGTGCGCGAGGATCTCGACGGCCCGCGCGATGACCTCTTGCAGATCGCCGGCCAGGACGGAGGCGGTATGCGAAGTCGGCATGACCGCGACGGTATCGGTCGCCTCCGACGCCCCGCGCGTGGCGAGCCCCGGATGATGCCAGAAGCAGGCAGGGGTATGCGGGGGAAGATGCTGAATTGGTGCAGTGACGAAAAATGTCGGATGCGTCGGCTAGCGTGCCTTTCGTGAGGACAAAGACACGAGAGGGGCGCCGGCGCGTATGAGGGGCCGCACGGGCGATGCGCCGGAAAGCCCGTACGTGGTGATCCGCGTCGGGGATGCGCGCCGAGGCAGCCCGTACGCGGTGATCCGCGTCGGTGATGCGTGCCGAGGCGCGGACGTGGCCTCTCATCGAAGCGGATCGCGACCGCGGCCGGTGTGCGCGGTGCGGAAAACAACACATCCCCCCGCTCGTTCGCGAAGGGATGCCGGTGGCCTGATCAGGCAGTTGTCCCGACCGGGTTCGCCAGAGCCTGGGCATGGAACGCCAGGCTCCGGTTCATCGGGACAACTGCGTGATCACGCGATGTGTGGTGAAGGTGCCGGGTGTGTGTCAGGCGGCGGAGATGCCGGCGCTGGCCGCGCGGCGCATGCGACGGCGACGCTCGCTGGCTCGCTCGTCCTCGTTGAGACCGCCCCACGTGCCGTACTTCTCGGGCCGGGACAGCGCGTAGTCAAGGCACTCGTTGCGGACAGGACACTGGGCGCAGATCGCCTTGGCCTTCCGCTCACGTACGTCACGCTCGGGCTGCCGCTCCCCATCGGGGCCGAAGAAGAGCACGAGGTCCTCACCCCGGCACGCGGCATCATCCTGCCAACCCCAGCTGGGGCGGGGGCGGGCGAGCTGCCGACGTACCTGAGACATGAGAAAACCACCTTCGTGAGAGGTATTTCGGGATTTAAGCCGCATTGGACGCTTTTGGCATCACTGTTCCAACGCAAGGCTGGGCCGTGATGTTCCCAGATCAGGTGAGGGCGGGCGTGGCGTACCGCACAGGCGTGAGCCTGTCCAGCGAAACCAGCCGGTAGGTGGTGATCGTCTCGGCACAAGCCGTACCACACGGCGCAGCGAACGCCGATGGTTCGATCACAACCTGGAGCCGGACGTCACCACAGCGCACGATGGCCTGAGTGACGTCGCCGTCCATCCTGGAGGATTCCACGGCCACTGCGCCGACGGAGCGCTCTCCCGTATGGGCTCGGGCAAAGTGCTCGACGGCTTGCAATGGCTCAGGGATGCCTGCGCGTCCCCGGTAACGGTCGAGGATGACCTCGCCCGCCCGGTACGCGTTAGCCGCTGCCAGTGCAGCAGCCTGAGACATGCTGCCGTAGAAAATTCCGTGTGGCAAGCACACGAGGTTGGCGGCGTAGCGATCGCCGCCAACGTGTGACGTTTCCCACACTCTGTCCGGCATTTTTTCGGCCAGGGACCGAGCGAGGGGCAGTCCAATGCGGGCGCAGCACGCATTGCGCTTGGCGTGCGTGCAGACCAGAAATACCGGCTCGTCTTCAAGTATGCAGGACTCGGGGACCACTCCGGCCACCAGCGCGTCCAGGTCAAGATCGTCAGGACCTGCGATGACGCCCCCGGCGAGCCACGGACGGTCGCCCACGGCGTAGGCCACTAGCACACGGATCCCCTGCTCCTGCTGGCGGGTCCGCCTTCCGGGGCGGCGGATCAGCTGGGGCCTGATACCGCGTTCGAGCGCTCTGCGGACGAGTTCCGAGATTTTTTCAGGAAGTTCGAAGTTTTCCAGGTGCGAGGGCCACGGTCCGGTGTATTCGACGAGCAGCCACAGCCTCGCGCCCACCGTGGCGCTCGCCAGAGTGGGCACCGCTCCGGTGTGGCACCCGGCCGGATGCTCGCAGCCCCTTGCCAACGCACATGCTCCTTCCCCGAACCGACTTAGGTAAGACTAACCTAACGGTTCGGAGAGGTCATGGGCGGGAGGTTCGGTGCAATACCTCCCGTGTCGCCGCAAGGGCCCGCTCCCGGTCCTGCGCCACGAGGCCGATCCGCGTCCGCCGGTCGAGCAGGTCGCCCTCGTCGAGCGCGCCCTCGTGCAGCACCGACCAGAGCAGGTCGCCCGCCGTCAGCCCCAGCCCGACCTCCTCCGGGTGCGCCTTGACCAGCTCGTACGCGGCATCCGCCTCCGAGCCGTACCGATCGGTCACGCGCGGCGGCACGTTCGACGGGCGCGGCCCCGCGCCGATGAGCGGGATCCGCCGCGTACGGCACCGCCCGGCCCGCAGGTTCGCGTGCGCGACCGCCCGATCCACCGCGTCCTCGGCCATCCGCCGATATGTCGTCAGCTTCCCGCCCACGACGGTCACCACGCCGTCGCCCGCGAACACCGCGTGCCTGCGCGACAGATCGGACGTCCTGCCGTCGGCCGCCAGAAGCGGCCTGAGGCCCGCGTACGCGCCCGCGACGGCCTCTCTGGTCACCGGAGTCTCAACAACCCCGTTCAACACCTCCAGCAGCGTTCTGACGTCCTCCTCGGGCGCTTCGGGGACGTCCGGCACCGGGCCGTCCACGGGCTCGTCGGTGAGCCCGACGTACACGCGGCCGTCGTGCTGCGGGAGCACCAGCGCGAACCTGTTGCTCTCGCCGGGCAGCGGCAGGTGCAGGCCCGCGATGAGGCCGGGCAGCGAGCGGGACGCGAGCACGAGGTGGGTGCCGCGCGACGGCCGCAGCCGCACCCGGGGGTCCAGCTCGCCCGACCACACGCCGGTGGCGTTGATCACCACCCGGGCGCGGATCGTGAACTCCTCGCCGGTCAGCTCGTCGCGCACGTCGGCGCCGTTGCCGGTCAGGCGCAGCGCGCGGCAGCGGGTCAGGATCCGCGCCCCATGCGCGGCGGCGGTCCTGGCGATCGCCACGACCAGGCGGGCGTCGTCGAGCAGCCGGCCGTCCCACGACAGCAGGCCGCCGCGCAGGCGCCCGGACGCGCCGTCCGCGCGCAGGACCGGCGCGAGCCTGCGGGTGCGCTCCGGGCTGAGGCGGCTGGGGCCGGGCAGCAGGCGGCGCGGCGTACGGGCGGCGGCGCGCAGCGCGTCGCCGACCCGGTAGCCGGTCATCACCATGGCCGCCTGGCTCCGGGAGACGTCAGGGGTCAGCGGCAGCACGTACGGATGGGCCTTGACCAGGTGCGGAGCGGTCCTGCGGAGCAGGATGCCGCGCTCGACCGCGCTCTCGTACGCCACGTCGACCTGCCCCTTGGCCAGATAGCGCAGGCCGCCGTGCACCATCTTGGAGCTCCATCTGGATGTGCCGAAAGCCAGGTCGTGCGCGTCGATCGCCGCTACGCTCAACCCCCGTGAGGTGGCGTCGAGCGCGGCGCCCGCGCCCGTCGCGCCGAGCCCGACGACCAGCACGTCCAGCCGCCGGTCCGAAAGCTCGGCGACCTCGCGCAGCTCGCGCGATCGTCGTGCGGCATTCAGCGAGCTATCCAAGGTAGGCCTCCAGTAGCGCGGCAAGCTCGGCGTCGAGCTCGTCCATGGTCACGGGGTCGAGCATGGTCGATGCGGACAGCAGGAACGACTGCGCGACGAGCAGCACCGCGCGCGCCTTGCGCGGCCCGCCCGCGACCGGCTCCAGCACCTGGAGCACGGCCTCGTGGCTGGCGCCGCGCCGATCGAGCAGATAGGGCAGCAGCAGTTCGGGGTCCGCTTCCACGATCTTGCGCCACAACGGGTGCTCGCGCAGCCCCCTGACGCCCGCCACCACCGCGCGTACCGGGTCGGACAGGTCGAGCTCCGACACCACGCGTACCCACTCCCTGGTCATGAGGTCGGCGACCAGCGTGCGCACGTCGGGCCAGCGGCGGTAGATCGTCATCCGCGAGACGCCCGCCCTGCGGGCCACGTCGGTGAGCGTCGTCCTGCGCACCCCGTAGGCGAGCACGCAGTCACGTGCCGCGTCCAGCACAGCGTCGTCATTGTGACGATTCGACGTCATGTGTCACAGTGTAAAGGTGACTGGAGAACCCATGCTGTGGTCGGGCTGGGGCGACCCGGCCAAGGCCCGCGAGCTGCCGGACCAGGTCAAGAAGCTGCTGGGCGACCTGCTCGGCGTCCGCGCGCCCGTCGCTCCCGCCGCCGCCCTGGAGGAGGTGCGGCTGCCCCCGATCGCCCTCACCGAGGCCCTGCTCGGCGCGCTCGCCGGCGTCGTCGGCGAGCAGCACGTGCTGACCGGGCACGAGGACCGCGTCCGCCACACCCGCGGCAAGTCCACCCCCGACCTGCTGCGCATGCGCGCCGGCGACGGCGGCGACGCCCCGGACGCCGTGGTGCTGCCCGGCTCGCACGACGAGGTGGCCGGGCTGCTGGAGCTGTGCTCGCGCGAGCGGATCGCGGTCGTGCCCTTCGGCGGCGGCACCTCCGTCGTGGGCGGCCTCGCGCCGAGCGGGCGCGACCGCTTCGCCGGGGTCGTCGCGCTCGACCTGCGGCGGCTCGACCGGCTGCGCTCGGTGGACACTGAGTCGATGCTCGCCGACTTCGAGCCGGGCGTGCGCGCGCCCGACGCCGAGCGGCTGCTCGCCGCGCACGGGCTGACGCTCGGGCACTTCCCCCAGTCCTTCGAGTACGCCACGCTCGGCGGCTTCGCCGCGGCCCGCTCGAGCGGCCAGGCGTCCGCCGGATACGGCCGCTTCGACGACATGGTGGCCGGGCTCACCCTGGCCACCCCGACCGGCACGCTCGAACTCGGCCGCGCACCCAAGTCGGCGGCCGGGCCCGACCTGCGCCAGCTCGTGCTCGGCTCCGAGGGCGCGTTCGGCGTCATCACCTCGCTGCGGCTGCGGGTGCGGCGCGCGCCCGCGGAGCGGCGCTACGAGGGGTGGCGCTTCCCTGCGTTCGCCGCCGGGTCGGCCGCCGCGCGGGCGCTCGCCCAGGAGGGGCCGCTGCCGGCCGTGCTGCGGCTGTCGGACGAGACCGAGACGATGGTCGGCCTGGCCGATCCCGAGGCCATCGGCTCCGGCGGTCCCGGCGGCTGCCTCATGATCACCGGGTACGAGGGCGCCGACGTGGAGCCGCGCCGGGCCCGGGCGTCGGCCGTGCTCGCCCGGTACGGCGGCGAGCCGCTGGGCGAGGGGCCGGGCCAGGCGTGGGAGCACGGCCGCTTCTCCGCGCCGTACCTGCGCGACTCGCTGCTCGCCGCCGGCGCGACCGTCGAGACGCTGGAGACGGCCGGCTTCTGGTCGAACCTGCCGCGCCTGTACGACGCCGTCAGGCTCGCCCTGCTCGGCGCGCTCGGCTCGCCGCTGGTGCTCTGCCACATCTCCCACGTGTACGAGACCGGCGCCTCGCTCTACTTCACCGTCGTCGTCGCCCAGGACGGCGAGCCGGTGGCGCAGTGGGAGCGGGCCAAGGAGGCGGTGAACGCGGCCGTCGTCGAGGCAGGCGGCACGATCACGCACCACCACGGCGTCGGCCGCGACCACCTTCAGGCCTACGGGCGGGAGATCGGCCCCGTCGGGGTGCGGATCCTGCGCGCGGTCAAGGAGTCGCTCGACCCCGAGGGCGTGCTCAACCCCGGCGTGCTCATCCCGTAGGCGGCTCCGGCGCGGCACCGGCCGGGTCTACGAGGCCGGCGTATCGGGTCAGGTGTCCTCGCCCGGCCGTATCGCGTCGGCCTCGGCCAGCGCGGCGGCGGCTTCGCTGTAGTGGTGCTCGGCCTCGTACACCGCGGCCAGCGTGTGCAACGAGGCGATGAGCGGCGCGCCGCCGATGGAGCGGGCGACCGCCACCGCCTCCTGCGCCATCGGCAGCGCCTCCGTGGAACGTCCCCATGACAGAAGCTGCCGCGCGGTCGTGCGGAGGCAGCGCACCAGGAGCTCGGTGTGCTCGCGAGGCGACTCGTCGGCCAGCATCCGCGCGCGGGCGATCGCCTCGCGGAAACCGTTGAGCGCGGTGCTTCTGCTCCAGCGCGGCCGGGTTTGCGCGAATGCCAGCAAACCCTCGATGGCCTCTACGCCGGAAGTGCCTTTTCGGGTCGCGTCATCCGGGCCCTTACGGCTCATCGGAGCCTCCCCTCGGCGATCCCAACCGCTTGCTTGGGGGAGGAAGGCTACACCATTGCGAACCTTCTGTGTTCCGTACGGTACGGAGCGTTCAGGTCGCATGGAAGGTAGATCACGGTAAAGATGTGGTCATGGTGGAAGTAGCGGCTGAGCGGGGAAAGCAGCTTTCGTCCCGGGTGTCGGAGGAAGGGGCGGGCTGGGCATGCTCGCAGATTGGGACGTTTCAGCAGCTCAGACCGGATCGCAAGGGCTTCAGCTGGTTGAATCCCGCGACGTTGTGGCGCTCGCGTAACGAGGTGCTCGCGTCCTTGTTCGGCGATCCTTCCGGGCAGGTGCGCAAGCGGTGGATCGAGGCGCAGAAGGCCCGCGGGATTGATCCGGAATTTCGCATCAAGCCGCCTGTCGGGGGAAATTTCTCTTTCCTGTTACTGGGCGATACCGGCGAGGGCGACGCGTCCCAGTACGCCGTTGTTCCGGGCATGCTGAAAGTCGGTTCCGGCACGTCCTTCGCCATCATCGCCAGTGACGTGATCTATCCGACCGGATCCGGCAACGAGTACGGCGACAAGTTCTTCCGTCCGTACCAGGATTACGACGCGCCGATCTACGCGATACCGGGAAACCACGACTGGTACGACGGGCTCGGCGGCTTCATGCGGGTCTTCTGCGACGCCCCGCCGCTCAAGCCCGTGCCGGACAAGGGGCTGCGCGGGCTGCTGTGGCGCAAGCCCGACCCCATCGACGAGGAACGGCTCGCCGAGGCCCGCAAGCTGCGCGGCAGGCCGTCGCAGCAGGCCGAGGGCCAGGCCGCGCAGCCGGGCCCGTACTGGGCGATCGAGAGCGAGAGCCTGCTCATCGTCGGCGTGGACACCGGCATCGGCAACGTCATCGACCGCGACCAGACCGAGTGGCTGCGCCGGGTCTCGCGCGACCCGCGCCCGAAGATCCTGGTCACCGGTAAGCCGATCTACACCGGCAACGAGTACAAGCCCTCACCGCTGGAGGACGGCGGGACCATCGACGACATCGTCCGCGACCCCGCGCACCGCTACGTCGCGGCCATCGGCGGCGACGTGCACAACTACCAGCGCTACCCGGTCAGGCTCGGCGACGGCCGGGTGATCCAGTACGTCGTCTCGGGCGGCGGCGGCGCGTTCATGCACGCCACCCACACCATCGAGCGGGTGGACGTGAACGGCGTGCACGAAGACGACTTCAGGTGCTATCCGCTGCGCGGCGACTCGCTGTCGTTCTACAGCCAGCTCTACGCCCGCAGGCTGCGCATGCCGTGGCTCTACCTGACGCCCGCCGAGGCGGCGTGCATCATGAACGAGCGCATCAAGAACGCCCCGGTCAGAACGCCCACAGGACCGGTGCGCATCACCCGGCGCATGCGCTGGGCGGCGCGGCTGCTCGGCGCCTGGACGTGGCCGCTGCGGCTGCCGGTCGACCGGATGTTCCACCGCTACCTGTCGGAGCTGTCCGACTGGGACACGCCGCCGTTCTTCAAGCAGTTCCTGCACGTCTCGGTGACGCCGCAGGAGCTGACCCTGCGCTGCTTCGCCGCGACCGGCTGCCTGGGGCAGGAGCTGAACCCGCCGCTGGAGGACGAGGTCCGCATCAGCCTGGCGTGCTGATTGTCGGAGCCGTTTGGCACCCTGGTGGCGTGTACGTGGTGCTCGCGGGGGACACGGTGCTGCCGGTCGGCGGCGCGCCGCGCCGTCCCGCCGTCCTGGCCGACGCGGTGCGCGAGCTGGAGGCGGCCGAGTCCCCCCGGTGGGTGTGGGCCGACACGCGCGAGGCGTACCCGCCGCTCATCGAGCGGGGCGTGCGCGTCGGGCGCTGCCACGACATCGCCTTGACCGAGCGGCTGCTGCTCGCCTACGAGGGCCGCCACGACGAGCCGCGCTCGGCCAGGGCCGCCCACGCCAGGCTGCACGGCCTGCCGGTGCCCGACGAGCGGCCGAGCGAGCCCGGCACGCTGTTCGCGCCCGAGCCGCCGTCGGCCGAGCTGGTCGCCGAGGTGCTCGACGACCAGTTCAGGCGCATCGCCGCGCTGCCGGAGCCGGGCCGGTTCCGGCTGCTGGTCGCGGCCGAGTCCGCGGGCGCGCTGGTGGCGGCCGAGATGTCCCACGAGGGCATGCCGTGGCGCAAAGACGTCCACGACGCGCTGCTGACCGAGCTGCTCGGGCCGCGTCCCGTCCACGGCATGCGGCCGGCCAAGCTGCAGGCGCTGGCCGACGAGGTGGCGGCGGCGTTCGGCCATCCGGTCAATCCCGACTCCGCGCAGCAGCTCATCAAGGCGTTCAAGGGCGCGGGCATCTCGCTCAAGACCACCAGGTCGTGGGAGCTGAAGCAGATCGACCATCCGGCCGTCGCGCCGCTGCTGGCGTACAAGGAGCTGGCGCGGCTGCACAGCGCGCACGGCTGGGCGTGGGCCGACCAATGGGTGCATAAAGGCCGGTTCCGGCCCGAATACGTGGTCGGCGGCGTGGTGTCGGGCCGGTGGGCCACCAACGGCGGCGGCGCGCTGCAGATCCCGAAGGCGATGCGGCGGGCGGTGCTGGCCGACGACGGGTGGGTGCTGGTCGTGGCCGACGCCGCCCAGCTCGAGCCGCGAGTGCTCGCCGCGATGGCCGGCGACGGGCGGCTCGCCGAGGCGGCGGGGGAGATCGACCTGTACTCCGCGCTGGCGAAGTCGTTCGGCGGCGAGCGGGCGCACGCCAAGATCGCGATGCTGTCCGCCATGTACGGCGGCACCAGCGGCGACGCCTCCCGGCTGCTCGCCGTCATGCGGCAGCGCTTCCCCAAGGCGTACCAGTTCGTGGAGGACGCGGCCAAGGCGGGGGAGGAGCCGGCTCGTACGCTCCTGGCTCGGCCGCACCTGCCCGCCGCCGTCCGCGCGGTGGAAGGAGCTGGTCGCAGGGCCCGAGGGCGCGCGGGCGGCCCGCGACCGCGGCCGCTTCACCCGCAACTTCGTGGTGCAGGGCACGGCAGCCGAGTGGGCGCTCGCGCTGCTCGCCGTGCTGCGCGGGCGGCTGCCCGAGCCGGCCAGGCTGGTGTTCTTCCAGCACGACGAGGTGATGGTCCACTGCCCCGCCGAGCAGGCCGAGGAGGTCACGGCGGCGGTCGGGGTGGCGGCGGCCGAGGCGACCAGGCTGCTGTTCGGGCGGACGCCGGTGCGCTTCCCGATGGAGGCGGTCGCCGTCTCCTGCTACGCCGACGCCAAGTGACACCCCGGCCGCATCGTCGCGGATACCGCCTCAGCCCGTCTGGGCCCGCAGCCGGAGGGTGCGCGGTGCGGGCCCAGGGTGCGGTGCGGGCTCAGGGTGCGGTGCGGGCTCAGGGGGCGGTGCGGCGACGTACGGCGAGCAGCCAGAGGCCCGACAGCCCGGCCATGACGGCGACGACCAGCCCGAGCACGCCGTAGCCGAGCAGGCCCACGATGGCGCCCGCGACGATCGTGCCGGTGGCGCCGCAGACGTTCATCAGCAGGTCGGACAGGCCCTGGACGGCGGTCCGCCGCTCCAGCGGCACCGACTCGCTGACCAGCGCCGAGCCCGCCACCAGCCCGCACGACCAGCCGAGTCCGAGCAGCACCAGCGCCGCCGTCACCTGCCACACGCGGTGCCCGGCGGTGCCCGCCAGCGCGGCGGCGCTCACCAGCAGGGCCATGCCGAGCACCAGCACCGGCACCTTGCCCGCCTTGTCCGCCAGCCAGCCGACGACCGGCGACAGCACGTACATGCCGGCGATGTGCAGGCTGATCACCAGGCCGATGACGTCGAGGTTCGAGCCGTCGTGGTGCAGCTTGACCGGGGTCATCGACATGACCGACACCATGGCCGTGTGGCTCACCGCGATCATGACGAGGGCGTGGCGGGCCATCGGGGTGGTGCGCAGCGCCTGCAGGCCGGTGCGGATCATGCCCCGGCGCTTGCCGCCTTCCTCGCGGGTGCCGTGCAGCTCGCGGGCCAGCGCGAGCGGGTCAGGACGCAGCATCCCCAGTACGACGACCAGCGCCAGCCCGAAGGCCAGCGCCGCGAACGCGAACGGCCCCGCCTTCTCCACCAGCCCGAGCCCCACGCCGAGCTCGTCGGCGGGCTCGGCGAGATTGGGACCGGCGACCGAGCCGATGGTCGAGGCCCACACCACCAGCGACAGGTGCCGGGCCGAGCGGTCGCGCGGCGACAGGTCGGTGGCCGAGTAGCGGGCCGCCAGGTTCGCCGCGCTGCCGCCGCCGACCAGCACCAGCCCGGCCAGCAGCAGCGGCCACGTACGCAGGCTGATCGCCAGCACCGAGACCAGGCAGCCGGCCAGCGCGGCGAAGTACGCGAGCGACAGCCCGGCCCGCCGCCCGCCACGGCCCGCCGCCCTGGCGGTGGGCAGCGCGAGCAGCGCCGCGCCGAGCACCGTGGCCGTGCCCGCGAGCCCGCTGATCACCGTCGAGCCCGACAGCTCGTCCACCACGACGGAGCTGAGCGCGAGCCCGACGGCGACGCCCACGCCGCCCACGATCTGCGACGCCGAGAGCACCGCCAGCGTGCGGCGCTGGATGCGGACGATCCGCTCGGGAAGGGGTGCGGTGGATTGTGTGGGGGCACTGGTCACGCGTGAAGTCTCGCATAACCCCTAACAACACCCCATAGGGGACAGTGCGCCTCTTTCCGGCGGATGCCCGGCCCAGGCCGAGCGCGCCTCTTGCGGGGCGGGTGTGCCGCCGTGCCGGCCGCGCCTCCTGCGGGGCGGGTGTCCACCGTGCCGGCCGCGCCTCCTGCCGGGCGGGTGTGCCGCCGTGCCGGTCGCGTCTTCTGCCGGGCGGGTGTGCCGCCGTGCCGGTCGCGTCTTCTGCCGGACGGATGCGCCGCCGCGCCGATTGCGCCTTTTGCCGGGCGGATCCACTTGCCGGGCGGATCCACCGGCTCGCCGAGCAGACGGGGCTGGGCGGATCCGCCACCGTGTCAGAGGATCGTCACCGGGTCGCCGACGGCGATGTGACCCGGGCCGTCCGGGATGATGTTGACGCCGAACCAGACCTTGCCGTCCCGCTTGCGGTAGCGCGACAGCGTCCTGATCGGCTCCTTGCCCTTGTCGCAGGTGTCGGGGTCGATGGTGGTGAGCACGCACCGCGCGCACCCCTTGACGGCCCGGAACTCCACCTCGCCGATGCGCAGCCGCTTCCACTCGTCCTCGGCGAACGGCTCTAACGGCATCCCGTCGACCACCACGTTCGGCCGGAACCTGCGCATGGTCAGCGGCGCGGGCGGCTCCTCACCGCGTTCGAGCGCGTCCTCGGTGATCCAGTCGTTGAGCCTGGCGAGCGAGGCCGCCGAGGTGAGCAGCAGCGGGAAGCCGTCGGCGAGGCTGACCCGATCGTCCGGCCGCCCGTAGTCCGGGTCGACGGGACGACGACGGGGGTCGTCCAGCCACTTGAGCCGCACCGGCCGTCCGACCAGAGCCGTCAGCCACGCGGCGGCGTCCTCGCCGCAGTCGGTGAGCTCCACCTCGCGCCCCCACAGGGTGACGGGGGAGAGTGCGGCGGGGGATGGGGTCACGGTCAGCGGCTCGGCGTGCGGCCCCGTCAGCGTGAGCGTGTCACCGTCGAGCAGGGGGACGATGGACAGCAGCCGCGGCTCGACGCGGGCGGTCAGGGTGCGGCCGTCGGCGTCGGCGATGAGGTAGCGGCGGTCGCCGGCCAGCCCCCACGGCAGCACGTCGGCCTCGCTCACCTCATGACCCGTGGTGGATTTGACGGGATAGTACGAGATGCTCGCCAGCTTCATACGGCAGACCGTATCTCCACCTCAGGCGATTGCCGAAGGGGGTTTTCGCGGCGCTCCAGGGCCGCCGACAGCGCGGCCGCGGCGAGGGCGGCGACGCCGATCGCGGCGCCGATCCAGGCGACCGAGGCGTACCCGAGCCCGGCGTCGATCGCCAGGCCGCCTGCCCAGGGCCCGGCGGTGATGCCGACGTTGAAGGCGGAGACGTTGAAGGCGGCGGCCAGCGTGGGCGCGCCCTTGGCCAGCGCGAAGGGGCGGGCGTTCAGCGCCGGGTTGGTGCTGAAGCCGAACGCGCCGAGCAGGAAGACCAGCGGGATCGCCAGCACGGCGACGCCGGCGGACAGCCACAGGGCGGCCGAGGTGAGCACGAGACCGGTGATGCCGGCGAACAGCAGCGGGAACGGCCGGGCATCGCCGATCCTGCCGCCCAGCGTGATGCCGATCAGCGAGCCGACGCCGTACAGGCCGAGCACCACGGGCACCCAGACCTCGTCCAGGCCGGTGACGTCGGTGAGCAGCGGGCTCAGGTAGCTGAAGCAGGCGAGCAGCGCGCCGGTGCTCAGCGCGGTGATGCCGTAGGCGAGCAGGACCCGCGGCCTGGCGATCGCGCGCAGCTCGGTGGCCGCGCTCGGGGCGTCGTCCGCGTCGGGGCGGCCTCCGGGGATGGTGGCGAGCACGCCGATCGCGGCCAGCACCGTCAGCCCGGCGACCGCCCAGAACGCCGCACGCCAGCCCATGTGCTGGCCGATCAGCGTGCCCGCGGCCAGGCCGACGACGGTGGCCACGGTGAGCCCGCCGGCCAGCACGCTCATCGCCTTGACGCGGGAGGTGGCCGGCACCAGGCCGATCGCGGTGGCGGCGGCCACGGCCCAGAAGCCCGCGTACACGAAGGCGCCGATCACGCGGGTGGCGAACAGCACGGCGTAGTCGGCGGTCAACGCGCCCGCCACGTGGGACAGCGCGAAGATCGCGAGAAACGTGAGCAGTACCGTACGGCGCGGCATCCGGAGCGTGGCGACGGCCAGCAGCGGCGCGCCCACCAGCATGCCGATGGCGAACGCCGAGATCAGCAGGCCCGCCTCCGGGATGGACACGCCGAGGTCGGTGGCCATACCGGGCAGCAGCCCGGCCAGCATCAGCTCGGACGTGCCCTGCGCGAAGATCGACAGGCCGAGGATATAGATGGCCAATGGCATGGCTACCTCCTTCATTTTGAATTGATCAGTACAAAAACCGGGCATGAAAAAATCAGAAGACGCTCAGCGCGACGTTCGCCGTCGATTCGAGCGTCTGCTTGTCGGCGCCGGCCCGCGCCATCACCCGCAGGCCGTTGACCGTGGCGGCGACGAAGCGGGCCAGCGCCAGCGGATCATGCCCCGAGTCCACCTCGCCGCGCGTGCGCGCGGCCTCGATGCCGGACCTGAGCAGCTCTATGCGCTTGGCGTTGTCGTGGCGCAGCAACGCGGCGATCTCGGGGTCGCGGGGGCCGAGCTCGATGCTGGCGTTGACCACCATGCAGCCGGCTGGTTCGTCGGGGGCGGGCTCGACCGCCCACCAGAGCACGGTCTTGACCTTCTCCTTGATCGGCAGGTCGCTGTCCATCAGCTCGGCGAGCGATCGGTTGTGCACGTCCATGTAGTGGCGCAGCGCGCGCATGAACAGATCGTGCTTGCTGGCGAACGTGTTGTAGATGCTGCTGCGGCCGAGGCCGGTCGCGGCGCACAGGTCCTGCGTCGAGGTGGCCTCGTAGCCCGCGTTCCAGAACGCGCGCATCGCCGCCTCGATCGCCTTGTCCTCCTCGAACTTCCTCGGCCGTGCCATGCACCGCATGCTACCGGTTTTGGACTGATCGATGCAATACGTCAGGCGACGGGCTGGAACGTGTCCAGGAACACCTTCCGCGTCGCCGCCTGCTCGTCCCACCGCAGATCGGGCAGGTCGAACGTGATCTTGTGGGCCAGCTCGGTGCCGAGCGCGGCGTACCTGACCAGGGCGTGCATGGGGACGCCCTGGTCCGTGGTGTAGGTGTACTCCCAGTCGGCGGCCGGAGTGCCCCGGTACTTCACGGCCTGCAGGCGCACCTGGATGTAGTTCTCCCTGCCGCCCTCGGCCTCCAGCTTGCCCAGCTCGGCCACCCCGCCGTCGGGCTGCGGGACGGCCTTCTCGACCACGATCCGCATGTTCGAGTCCTTCGGCCCGCTGAACGTGGCCACGCCGCCCGCCACCGACAGCTTCCAGTCCTGCGGCACGGCGGCGGTGAACCTGGGGCCGGCGTGCTCCTTGTAGCCGTTCGGCACCGGAGACGGCCGGCCCGCTTGTGCGGCGGTGCTCGCGGCCGACGGCGCGGCGGACACCGGGGCCTCGCCGGAGCCGCCGGTCAGGACGACCGCGAGGGCCCCCGCGACGACGGCCACCGCCGCCACGGAGCTGCCGATCGCCAGCGGCGTCGGGCGGCCGCCGCGCATCCACAGCCCCTCGTCGTCCTCTCGCCTGCGCCGGCTCTTGCCGGTACGCGGCTCGACCGGCGGCAGCGATGTCAGGCTGCCCTTGCTGACCTCGGCGCTGATGTTCCTGGACAAGTCGGCCAGGTCGTCGGGCGTGGGCAGCGGCCACGGAGCGGCGCCCGAGGTGCGGCTGTCGGTGGTGAGGGGGAGTATCGGCTGCGGGCGCGGGCCGCTGCCGCCGTCGAGGTCGTCGTCGAAGTCGCGGGCCGGGGGAGTCGGGGGCGGCGGCGCGCCGAACGGCTGCTGCTGCGGTCCCGACGCCCCGAACGGAGGTTGCTGCGGTCCCGACGCGCCGCCCAGGGAGTCGTAGGGGCCGGACGAGCTTGCGAGGGAGTCGTACGACGGCGCGGACGATCCGCCGAGGGAGTCGTACGACGGCGCGGACGGGCTGCTGAGCGAGTCGTACGACGGCGCGGACGAGCCCCCGGCCGAGGTGTAAGGACCGGACGAACTCGCCAGGGAGTCGTATGGCCCGGACGCGCTCGAAGGATACGGCCCCGACGAGCCGGCCAGTGAGTCATAGGTGCCGGGTGCGTCGCCGGTGGCGGGCGGCTGCGGCAGCCGGTCGGTACGGTGGCTGCCCGACGGGCTCGTCATCCCCTCGTACGGCATCGAGTGCCCGCCCGACGGGCTGCTCACAGGGTCGTACGGCACCCGCACGGGCCCCGACGGCGTCTCCACGATGCGCGAGGGCAGCGGCCCGGACGGCGGCTCCAGCGGCGGCAGCAGGCCGGCGTGGAGTCGGTCGGGCTCGGCAGCGTCTCCGGCGTACGCGGCCGCGGCGCGCCGTGCGCGCGCAGCACCGCCTCCAGCATCTCCATGACCTGGTCGACGGTCAGCCGCTCGGCCGGGTTCTTACGCAGCAGGCCCTCGATCACCGGCCGCAGCGCGCCCGCTCGCTGCGGCTTGGTCGGCTCCTGGGTCAGCACCGCGCCGAGCACCGCCACCGGGTCCGGCCCCTCGTACGGCGGCCGCCCCTCGACCGCGGTGTACAGGGTCGCGCCGAACGACCACAGGTCGGCGGCGGGACCGATCGGCTGGCCCGACAGCCGCTCCGGCGGGATGTACGCGGGCGAGCCCATGAGCAGGCCGGTCTGCGTGATCGTCACATCGCCCTCGATGGCCGCGATGCCGAAGTCGGTCAGCACCACCCGGTCGGAGGTCAGCAGCACGTTGCCGGGCTTGATGTCGCGGTGCAGGATGCCCGCCGCGTGCGCGTGCCTGAGCGCGTCGAGCACCCGGATGCCGATCTCGGCCGCCTGGACCACCGGCAGCGGGCCGCTCTGGCGTACGGCCTGCTCCAGCGACCACGCGCGCACCAGCTCCATCACGATCCAGGGCCGGCCGTCCTCCTCGACCACGTCGTGCACGGTGACGATGCCGGGATGCGTGAGCCGCCCGGCCGACCTGGCCTCGCGCAGCATGCGCCGGTGCGCGATCTGCCTGCCCGCGTTGTCCAGCCCGTACGGCAGGATCAGCTCTTTGACCGCGACGTCACGGTCGAGCAGCACGTCATGGGCGTGCCACACCATGCCCATGCCGCCCCTGCCCACGGGCGACAACAACCGGTAACGCCTGCCGATCAAGCGTCCCTGGCTCTGCGGAGCGCCGCCTCCCGTGGTGCCCCCGTCTGGGCCGGGTCCGCTGAGCAAGCGGTCGGCTGCCATCTTCCGCCCCCATCTCGCCTCATCCGTCACGTGCGTTCTTCACGCTACTTGCAGATTATGGAGGATCGTCACGATATCGGCGGTAAATGAACAAGGGAAGGCGAGGCGCGCTGACACCATTCCTGACATGCGGAAATATCAGTAATAAAATGGATCACTTACGCATATCGGACAGCGCGTGGAGCGCTCTCACAAAGGCCTCGACGGGCGGCTCGACCAGGCCCGCGCCGACCTGCCCCGTGCCCGCGACCCGGCCCGCGATCCCCGTGTTGACCACCGGCAACAGCCCTGTCCGGGCCACCAGCGCGACGTCGATGCCGACCGGCGTGCCGCGGAAGCCGAGACCGGGGATCTGGTAGACGGGATGCTCGGCGAGCGTGATCTCGTACATCGAGCGCGTGGCCCGCACCGCGTCCGCCACCTCGCCGCCCACGAACCGCACGATCGCCGGCGCCGCCGCCATCGCGAAACCGCCCAGTCCCGACGTCTCCGTGATCGTCGAGTCGCCGATGTCCGGATTAGCGTCTTCGGGGCCGTACGTACCGAGATAGAGCCCATGCGGCACCCCCGCGGGCCCGGTGAACCAGCGCCCGCCCAGCCCCGAGACCTGCACCCCGAAGTCGGTGCCGTTGCGCGCCATCGCCACCACCAGCGACGAGCCGGGCACGTCGCGGGCGGCGTCGGTGCTCACCTTGGCCGCGGCCATGCCCGCGTTCAGGAAGAAGTGGTCGTTGCCGTTGATGAAGCGCAGCACTTCGGCAGCCTCGCCGGGCGCCGCCTCCACGATCGCCGGGGCCAGCTCGCGCAGCAGCAGCGAGGTGGCCGCGCGGTTGCGGTTGTGCAGCTCGTCGCCCATCTGCAGGGCCTGCGCGATCAGCGCGCGCAGGTCGATCGGCCCCGTACGCTCAAGCGCCCCCGCCAGCGCCGGGCCCAGCACCTGGTCCATCCAGCGCAGCCGGTCGAGCACCTCGGGTCCGTACGCGCCGTAGCGCAGCACCTTGCCCAGGCCCTCGTTGAGCGAGCAGTACGCGGTGCCGCCGTGCTCGGCGTCGCGCACCTCGAACAACCACATCGACGGGCTCACCACGCCCGCCATCGGGCCGACCGCGCCGTGCTCGTGGCAGGGGCGCAGCTCGACCGCGCCCGCCGCCAGCCGGTCCGCCGCGTCCTCCTCGTCGGCGGCGAGACCTTCGAGCAGCATCGCACCGATCAGCGCGCCGCGCATCGGCCCCGACGCCCGCTCCCACGTGATGGGCGGGCCCGCGTGCAGGAACACGCCGGGTTCGAGGACCCCCGACGCCCGCCGCACGCCCACCAGGTGCGGGCGGGCGGACGTCAGCCGCCCGACGGCCACCGCGTTGGCCTCCTGCCTGCGCGGATCGGCGAGCACCCGGGCCAGCGCCTCGGCGGTGCCCGGCAGCGGCGGACGCCACGCGACCGGTGTCGTCGGCACGGCCTGTGCGCGCAGCGCCTCGTCGAGCAGCCCCGCCCCGACGGTGATGACGCGGGGCGGCCCGTCGAGCAGGCGCGGCTGAGCTGTCATGACAGGCTCCCGGCGAGAAGGACGGCGCGGGCCCGCCCGCGCCGTGCGGGCGCACTCCCGGCGTGGCGGGCGGTTCGCGGGCTCACGGCGGGCTTCCTGATGCGGCGGGCGGTTCGCGGGCTCACAGCAGGCTCCTGGCGTGGCGGGCGGCCTGGGCGTTGGAGACGAAGACCGACGCGCCCGCCTCGCGGAACGCCTGCGCCTGCCGGTCCACATCCTGCGGGTCGCCCCGGGTGCCGATCAGGGCGATCACCACCGTGGCCGGCGTACGGGCGATCGCGGGCGCGAGCGAGGCCGCCGGGTCAGGGTCGGCGCCGTGGCCGAGGACGACGTCCATGAGCACCACGTCCGTCTCCACAGCCCGGGACAGGGTTTCCACGCGCAGCGTCGGGTCGATCATCGGGTGGGCGCGGCCCCTGGTGTAGGCGTCGTCGCCGAAGTCCACGAAGTCGCCGGTGCCGGCGAGCAGCGCGGCCTCCGCGCTCAGCGTGCCGCCGGCGTACAGGCCCTTGAGCGTTTTGGCGGCGGGGCGCGGGCCTGGCTCCGCGAGCCAGGCGGGCCACTCGGGGACGGCCCTGCCGAGCGCCCGCAGCACCTCCTCGGCAGCCCCAGTCAGATCAGGCGCTGTGGGGTCCGGCGCTGTGGGGTCCGGCGCTGTGGGGTCCGCCGCCGCGGGGTTCGCCGCCGCGGGGCCCGCCACTGCGGAGCGCGACGCCGCATCGGGGCGGTTCACGCCGAGAAGCGCGCGTACGACCGGCGTGCGCAGCGGTAGTTCCGCCACCGAGCGCGCCACCTCGGGCGATGGCGGCTTGGAGACGAGCACGATGAGCTCGGTGGCCGGGTCGTCGTCGAGCATGCGCAGGGCGCGCCGCGTGGACAGGCCGCCCACCTCGGCCGACAGGTCCCTGCCGCCCACGCCGAGCACGTGGCTCACGCCCACGCCCGCCCAGTCGAGCAGCGACGTCACCTGCTGCGCCCCCGTGCCGGACGCGGCCACCACGCCGACGGGGCCCGGCGACAGCACGTTCGCGAAGCCCAGCCCGGCGCCGGCGATCACGGCGGTGCCGCAGTCAGGGCCCATGACCAGCACGTCCTTGGCCTCGGCCAGCTCCTTCAGCCGCCGCTCCTGCTCGACGGGGACGCCGTCGCTGAAGATCATGACGGGCAGTCCGGCCTCGACGGCGTCCAGCGCCTCGAAGAAGGCGTACTCGCCGGGCGTCGAGACCAGCACCAGGCCGGCGGGTTCGCGGGCGGCGGCCGAACGGGTGGTCAGCGGCGGCTGCTCCGAAGCCGCCGTCCCGGCCGGCTGCGCCGTCGCCGTGAGCAGCCGCTCCGCCTCCTCGACGGCCGGGCCCGCGTCGTCGGCGCGTACCGCGATCACCAGGTCGGACGGCCCCGCGTCCGGCACCTGGAAACCCATGTCGCGCAGGATCGAGACGTTGAGCTCCGTCGCCATCGCGACCATGCCGGCCGTCACGCCGGGCAGCTCCGACAGGGCGCGGCTGACCCGCATGAGCGTCACCGAGTCGTGGTAGGCGCCCCGCCGTACCAGCACCACCGGCTCGCTCATCCCGCCGCTCCCGAGGAGGCCGCGAGCGACAGCACGGTGCGCGCGCCGATACCGATGCCCTGCGCGAGGTCCGCGCCGGAGGTGTGGCCGAGCCGGTACAGGCGGCGCAGCGCGGGCGCGAGCGCCTGCCGCCCGGCCAGGCCGCGCAGCACGGCGAGCACCTCGGGGCTTGCCTCGCCCCTGGCCGCGCAGTGCAGCAGCGTGGCGGAGATCGGTGTCGTACGGGTGCGGGCGTCGTACGTCACGGTCGCCGCCAGCCAGTCCGCCAGCCACACGGCCCGCCCCGCGCCCGCCGCCCCGCCCAGGTGCCGCAGCGCCACCAGCAGCCCGGCGAGCACGTCGTCGCCGCTCGGCGTCAGCCCGGGACCCAGCCCGACGAGCCGCTCGGCCGCCGTCACCGCGCCGAGCAGCCACCCCTTCGCGCAGCTCTCGGCCAGCAGCTCAACGGAGGCGTCACCGGCCAGCCCGGCGCCGGGAGGGTCGGTCAGCTCGTCTGCGGCCCGCGCCAGCAGGTCGCGGTCCAGCGGGGCCAGGGGCGGCGACGGATCCCACCACCGGCGTACGGTCAGGCTCAGCGGGCCCAGCTCGATCGCCCGGTCGCCCACCGCCGCGTCGTCACCCATCGTGAGGTTCGGCAGCGGGCCGGCCAGCACCACGGAGTTCGGCAGCCGGGTGGCCTCACCCGTGATCACCGCGATCACCGACGGTTCCGCCTCGGTCCTGACCTCCAGGTAGACGCCCTGGGAAAAGGCCGCGAGCACCCGCGCGGGGCGCCGCTGGGACTCCAGCAGCGCGCGCACCGCCGTGCTCGCCGCGCCCGTGACGTGCACGCGGGTACGCCGCGCATGAGTACTGACGGTCACCTGACCTCCCAACCGACCTTGGAAGTGACCGTAGAACGGCGGCCGGAACCCTCCGTACGGGTAAATTTGCCAACAGTGAGCGGGAAGGTTGGCTCTTCCTGACAGACGGCCGCCGCGTCACAATCAGCTCATGGAGCCCCCCGTCCGCCTCGCCAGCACCGGCACGATCATCCACGGCGTATCCGTCGGGGAGGTGCTCGGCGCCTCCACCCTCGCGGGCGCGCGGCTGATCGCGGGCGAGAGCGGGCTCGGCCGCATCGTGCAGCGGCTCAACGTCATGGAAGTGCCCGACATCCTGGCCTGGGTCAAACCGCACGAGCTGCTGCTCACCACCGGCTACCCGCTGCGCAACACGCCGCAGTCGCTCGGCAGGCTGGTGGCCGACCTCGACGAGCGCGGGCTGTCCGCGCTGGCCATCAAGCTCGGCCGGTACGTCGACGAGCTGCCCGACGAGATGGTCGAGCAGGCCGACAGGCTCGGCTTCCCCCTCATCCTGCTGCCCAACGACGTCGGCTTCGACGACATTCTCAACCAGGTGCTGACCGACATACTCAACCGGCAGGCCGCCGTGCTCGCCCGCGCCGAGGAGGCGCACCGGGCGCTCGTGCAGGTGGTCCTGGCCGGGGGCGGGCTCAACGAGGTCACCGCCGAGGTGGCCCAGCTCCTCGACGCGGCGGTGGCGGCCGTCGACGGCACCGGCCGCGTGCTGGCCACCGCCGGGCCGCCCGAGCACGTGACGGTGCTGCGCGAGTCGATCACCCACGAGGGCCCGCCCGCCTCGTCGCAGCCAGGACGGACGCGCTCGTTCGCGGCCGCACCGGTGCTGGCCGGCGGCCACCACCACGGCAGGATCGTCGCCTACAGCCCGTCCGGGGCGATCAGGGACGGCGACATCGGCATACTCGAACGCGCCGCCACCGTCGCCGCGCTCGTCGTCACCCGGCAGGAGGCGGTCAACGCCGTCGAGAGCAAATACCGCGCCGACTTCCTGCGCGACGTGCTCACCGGGCGGGCCGGCACCGCCGAGCGGGTCACCTCACGGGCGCGCGCGTTCGGCTGGAACCTCGCCCGCCCCGTCACCGTCCTCGTGGCCGAGCTCGACCCCGACGGCGACGAGCGCAGCGCCCAGGACCGGCTCGTCGCCTGCTGGACCGCCGCCATCAGGCGGCACGATCCAGAAGGCGCGGTCGCCGGGTTCTCCCACGAGGTCGTGGCCGTCGTGGACGCCTCGCTGGACGCCGTCAGGATCGCCAAGGACGCCGCCTCCGCCTTCGCCGACGTGCCGCCCGCCACCTTCTCCACCGGCACGTCGCGGCCCAGCCCGGGGGCGGAGACGCTGCCCGAGGCGTACGCGCAGGCGCTCAAGGCGGCCCGCGTCGGCCGCCAGCTCCACGGCCCGGGAGCGGTCGCCCACTTCGACCAGCTCGGCGTCTACCGGCTGCTGTCGCTCGTCAACGACACCGACGAGCTGCACGCGTTCGTCCGCGAGACGCTCGGTCCTCTCGCATCCGACGACGACGCCGAGAACGCCGATCTGCGCCGCACCCTCCAGGTCCTGCTGGAGACCAACCTCAACGTCGCCGAGACCGCCCGCCGGCTGCACTTCCACTACAACACCTTGCGCTACCGCATCGGCAAGCTCGAACGCCTGCTCGGCACCTTCACCGACGACCCCCACCTGCGGCTCAACCTCACCCTGGCCCTGCACGTGCTGCGCATGCGCGGCATCTGACGCCGTCTAGGCTGGTCGGTCGTGGACTTCGAACTGCGCGACGACTACATCCCGCTGTGCGACCTGCTGAAATACTGCGGGATCACCGAGACGGGCGGCATGGCCAAACAACTCATCGCCGAGGGCCTGGTGAAGGTGGACGGCGAGGTCGAGCTGCGCAAACGCGCCAAGATCCGCTCCGGTCAGGTGGTCAGCGGCGACGGGTTCTCGATCCGCGTGGCGTAACGGCTCAGGCGTTCACGAAAAGTCATCACGTCATTACTCGCCGTTTACTAGCATCGGTGCCGCAAAAGAAACGGCCCCCTGAAGGGGGCCGTAAAGCCCGGGACGTGAGTGCCGGGCGTTCTTGACTCCATGCTAGGAGATAGTGGCTGTGCGTGACAAGCCGAATGGCACCGGCGGGCGTGTGGGCGTCTACATCGACGGATTCAACCTGTACTACGGGCTCAAGCGACTGAGCCGCCGTCGCGATCTCTGGCTCGACCTCGCCGGGCTCGCCGGCGACCTGCTGCGCGACGGACAGTCGCTGCAGCGCATCTGCTACTTCACCGCCATCGTGCGCAACGACCGGCAGGCGGCGGCGCGCCAGCGCGTCTACCTGGCCGCCGTGCGGAGCCGGGGCGTCGAGGTGGTGCTGGGGCGCTTTCAGGAACGACCCATCCAGTGCCGCGAGTGCGGCTGGATATGGCGCTCGTATGAGGAGAAGAAGACCGACGCCGCCATCGCCAGCTTCATGGTGGCGGACGCGGCGCTCGACCTGGTCGACGTGGTGCTGCTCATCTCCGCCGACACCGACCTCTGCGCCCCGATCGAGAAGATCCGGGCGATCGACGACCTGAGGGGGAGCAAGACCAGGATCGTCAGCGTGTTCCCGCCGGGCAAAGGCGCCGACGGGCTGCGCAGGTGCAGCGACGCCTGGTTGCCGCTCGGACAGGCGCTCATCCGCCGCTGGCAGCTTCCCGACGTGCTGCGCGGGCCGGATGGGGCGGAATATCGGCGCCCGGCGTACTGGAATTAAGGCGCACCCTCTATTGTGCTCTGCGACATATCTACGTGGAGTACCCGCTGGTCAGGCGGAGATTGAGGTGCGGGCGTGGCGTTGGGGTGGAAGGTGCACGGCGATGGCAAGCGCCTGACGCCGGGTGAGGTGGTCAGGCCGGACGAGCGGCTGAGCTGGCCCAGGATGGTGGGCATCGGTGCGCAGCACGTCATCGCGATGTTCGGTGCGACGTTCGTGTTCCCGCTGGTCATGGGGCTGGATGCGAACCTGGCCGTGATGATGTCGGGCGTCGCGACGATCCTGTTCCTGCTGATCGTCAAGGGCAAGATCCCGAGCTACGTGGGGTCGAGCGCGTCGTTCGTGGGCGCGGTGGCCGCGATCAGGGCGGCGGGCGGCGACGACGCGACCGTCACCGGGGCGCTGCTCGCGGTCGGGGTGGTGCTCGCGGCCTGCGGGTACGCGATTCACAAGCTCGGCGTCGGCATCCTGCACCGGGTGTTCCCGCCCATCGTCACCGGCGGGGTGGTCATGCTGATCGGGTTCGGCATGGCGTACGTGGCGGCCGACGTCTACTGGCCGAAGGACCCGTGGGTGGCGCTGCTGACGATGGCGGCGACGTTCGTGTTCATCGGGGTGTTCCGCGGCTTCCTCGGCCGGATCGGGGTGCTGCTCGGCCTGATCTTCGGGTTCGTGCTGTCGTATGTGTGGGACGTCGTCGGCGGGAAGATCACCGCGCCGGACGACAGCGGCCAGGTCACCGAGCACTTCCGGGTGAATCTCGACGCGGTGGCGCAGGCCGACTGGGTGGGGCTGCCGTCGTTCCACGGGCCGGTGTTCGAGGCGTCGGCGATCGTGCTGGTGCTGCCGGTGGTGATCGCGCTCATCGCGGAGAACGTCGGGCACGTCAAGGCCGTGGGCGAGATGACCGGCGCGGACGTGGACGCCTACATGGGCCGGGCGGTGATGGCCGACGGCGTGGGCACGGTGGTGGCGACCTCGGTCGGCGGCTCGGCGACGACCACGTACGCGGAGAACATCGGCGTGATGGCGGCCACCAAGGTCTACTCGACGGCGGCGTACTACATCGCGGCGGTCATCGCGATCCTGTTCGGGCTCTGCCCGAAGTTCGGCGCGCTCATCGCGGCCACGCCGGGCGGCGTGCTGGGCGGGGTGACGACCATCCTGTACGGCATGATCGGCCTGCTGGGCGCGAAGATCTGGATCGAGAACCGGGTGAATTTGTCGGACCCGGGCAACCTGGTGCCCACGGGCGCGGGCATCATCTGCGCGGTCGGCCCGGTGGCGTTCCCGATCACGGACACGTTCGCGCTGAGCGGCATCGCGCTCGGCACGATCGTGCTGCTGGTCGGCTACCACCTGCTGCGCGCCGTGCGCAGGGAGCCCGTCTCCTCGTAGACGACCCCTGACATCCCTCTCATGACACCCCTCACAGGGCGGGCCGGCGCATGTGCGCGATGTTGGCTCTGGTCGGCGGGGCAGATTTGGCAGATCATGCCCGTGTGGGTACGTGCCGTCCGGCCTAATGTGCCCGCAACGGTACGGGTCGCCTGCCCAGCGCCCAGCACAAGAGGGGCTTGCCATGGTTGTGGGATGGACCAAACACGGTGACGGCAGGCATCTGGCCCCCGGCGAGGTGGTCAGGCCGGACGAGCGGCTGAGCTGGCCCAGGATGGTGGGGTTCGGCGCGCAGCACGTCATCGCGATGTTCGGTGCGACGTTCGTCTTCCCCCTGGTGATGGGGCTGGACCCGAACGTCGCGGTGATGATGTCCGGCGTCGCGACGATCCTGTTCCTGCTGATCGTCAAGGGGAAGGTGCCTAGCTACCTGGGCACCAGCGCGTCGTTCGTCGGTGGCGTGTTCGCCATCAGGGCGGCGGCCGGCGGCGACACGGCCGGCGCGGACGCGATCGTGACGGGCGCGATCCTGGTGGCCGGGTTCGTGCTGGCGCTGGCCGGGCTCGCCATCCACTTCCTCGGGGTGGGCATCATCCACCGGATCTTCCCGCCGGTGGTGACCGGCGCGGTGGTGATGCTCATCGGGTTCGGCCTGGCGTTCGTGGTCGCGGACACCTACTGGCCGCAGGACCACTGGGTGGCGCTGGTCACGATGATCATCACGTTCCTGGTGATCGTGCTGTTCAAGGGCTTCATCGGGCGGATCGGCGTGCTGATCGGGCTGGTGGCGGGGTTCGTGCTGTCGTGGGTGCTCGACGTGACGGCGGGGCCGATCACGTCGGTGCTGCCGGGCGCGAACCTGCGCGACGCGTCGGGCGCGCCCTGCCAGGCCGAGGGCACGTACTGCGTGGCCACGGCGTTCCCGCACGACCGGGTGAGCTTCGACGCGGTGGCGCAGGCCGACTGGTTCGGGCTGCCGGACTTCCATGCCCCCGACTTCAAGACCTCTGCGGTGCTGCTCGTGCTCCCCGCCGTGATCGCGTTGATCGCGGAGAATGTGGGGCACGTCAAAGCCGTGGGGGAGATGACGGGCACCGACGTGGACTCGTACGTGGGCCGCGCCGTGACGGCCGACGGCGTCGCCACCGTGGTCACCAGCGCGGTGGGCGGCTCGCCGACCACGACGTACGCGGAGAACATCGGCGTGATGGCGGCCACGAAGGTCTACTCGACGGCGGCGTACTACATCGCGGCGCTGATCGCGATCCTGTTCGGGCTCTGCCCGAAGTTCGGCGCGCTGGTCGCGGCCACGCCGGGCGGTGTGCTCGGCGGTGTCACGGTCATCCTGTACGGCATGATCGGCCTGCTCGGCGCGAAGATCTGGATCGAGAACCGGGTGAACTTCGCCGATCCTGTGAACATGGTTCCGATCGGGGCGGGCATCATCCTGGCCATCGGACCGGTACAGCACGCCATCGGAGGCGACTTCATCCTGGAGGGCATCGCGCTCGGCACGATCGTGGTGCTGGGCGGCTACCACCTGCTGCGCGCCATCGCCGGGCGCAGCCCGGATGCCGTACGGAGCGAGGCGTGAAACCGCCGCCGTTCACCTACCACGCTCCGCGCGACGTCGGCGCGGCGCTGCGGACGCTCGCGGAGGTGGCGGCGGCCGGCGGGAAGGTGCTGGCCGGCGGGCAGAGCCTGATCCCCATGCTCAACATGCGGCTGGCCGCGCCCCCGCACCTGGTGGACATCAACCGGGTGGCCGGGCTCGACGGCCTGGAGGTGACGGCGGAGGGCGTACGCGTCGGCGCGCTGGTCCGGCACTCCGACGCCGAGCGAGCGGGCGCGCACCCGCTGCTGACCAAGGCGCTCAGGCTGGTCGCCCACCCCGTGATCAGGAACCGGGGCACGGTGGTGGGCAGCCTCGTGCACGCCGACCCGGCCGCCGAGCTGCCCGCGGTGCTGGCGGTGCTGGGCGGTCACGTGCGGCTGGCCCGGTGGAGCGACGGCGCCGAGTCGGTACGCGACGTGCCGGCCGCCGAGTTCTTCACCGGTCCCATGGAGTCGGCGGTACGGCCGGGCGAGCTGGCCGTCTCGGCGTTCTTCCCCGCCCTTGAGGAGGGCGCGGGGGCGGCCTTCCACGAGGTGGCGCGCAGGCACGGCGACTACGCGCTGGCCGGGGTGTGCGCGCTGGTCACGCCGGACGGGCGGGCGCGGCTGGCCTGCATCGGGGTGGGGCCGGTGCCGGTGGTGGTGGACCTGGACGACGCGCACGACCTCGCGGGGGCGGCGGCCGCCGTACGCGCCGCGACCGATCCTGACGACGACCTGCACGCCACCGCCGCCTACCGGCGGCACCTGGTGGGCGTGCTGGCCGAACGGGCGCTGCGCGAGGCGGCGCGGGAGGGGGCGCGGGCCGGTGACGCATGAGACCGTTCAGCAGAACGACACCCTGCACGAGATCACGCTGGTCGTGAACGGCACGGCCCGCCGTGCCCGCGTACCCGCGCGCCGCCTGCTGTCCGACTGCCTGCGGCACGACCTCGGGCTGACCGGCACGCACGTCGGCTGCGAGCACGGCGTCTGCGGCTGCTGCACGGTGCTGCTCGACGGCCGCCCGGTGCGCTCGTGCCTGACGTTCGCGGTCACTGTGGACGGCGCCGAGCTGACCACCGTGGAGGGGCTGGCCGGTCCGGGCGGGCGGCTGTCGCCGGTGCAGCGGGCTTTCGCCGAGTGCCACGGCCTGCAATGCGGCTTCTGCACGCCCGGCTTCCTGTGCACGGTGACCGCGCTGCTGCGCGACAACCCGGCACCGGCCGACGAGGAGGTCGTCGAGGGCATCTCGGGCAACCTGTGCCGCTGCACCGGCTACCAGAACATCGTCAAGGCCGTGCGCCGGGCCGCCGAGCTGCTGGCGGAGGAGACATGAGCACACGGTGGCTCGGCGAGCCGGTGGCGCGCAGGGAGGACCCCAGGCTGCTCACCGGCCAGGGGCGCTACCTCGACGACCTCGGACGCGACGCGCTCGCGGCGGCGTTCGTCCGCTCACCGCACGCGCACGCCCGCATCCGCGACATCGACGTCTCGGGAGCGCTCGACGTGGACGGCCTCATCGCCGTCTACACCTGGGAGGACCTGCCCGAACGCGTCGGCCGGCCGCTGCCGCTGCTGATCCCGCACCCGGCGCTCACCCACGGCCGCACCGCGTACCCGCTGGCCAGGGACGTCGTCAGGCACGTCGGCGAGCCCGTCGTCATGGTGGTGGCGACCGACAGGTACGCCGCCGAGGACGCCTGCGCGCTCATCCGGGTCGACTACGAGCCGCTGAAACCCGTCGTCGGCCTGGAGGAGGCCGTGCAGGGGGCGCAGCTCGTGCACGAGGACGTGCCGGGCAACGTCGGCGCGCACCTCGTCCAGGAGGTGCAGTCCGCCGACGGGCGCGCCGCCAGGGAGGCCATCGAGAGCGCCCCGCACACCCTCGCGTTCCGTCTCGACATCGAGCGCAGCGCCAGCATGCCGCTGGAAGGCCGCGGCGTGTACGCCCGCTGGGACGGCCGCGACCTGCGCGTCTACTCCAGCACCCAGACCTCCACCAGCGTCAGGATGGCCGTGGCCGCCGCGCTCGGCCTGCCGCTGCCGCAGGTCGAGGTGATCGCGCCCGACGTGGGCGGCGGCTTCGGCGTCAAGATCGTGCACCCGTGGCCGGAGGAGATCCTGGTGCCGTGGGCGGCGATGACGCTGAACCGCGAGATCAAGTGGACCGAGGACCGCCGCGAGCACTTCGTGTCGTCGGCGCACGAGCGGGCCCAGGTGCAGTACGTACGGGTCGGCTTCGACGACGACGGCCGCCTGCTCGGCCTGGATGTGACGATTCTGCACGACCACGGGGCCTACACCCCTTACGGGATCATCGTCCCGATCGTCACCTCGACGCAGTTGCTCGGGCCGTACAAGCCGGGCGCCTACCGGGTCGAGTTCACCGCCGTCTACACCAACACCGTGCAGGTCACCCCGTATCGCGGTGCCGGGCGGCCGCAGGGCGTGTTCTGCATGGAGCGCACGCTCGACAAGATCGCGCGCTATCTGGGCAAGGACCGCACGGAGGTGCGGGCGGTCAACTTCATCCGGCCCGACGAGTTCCCGTACGACCAGGGGATGACCTTCCAGGACGGGCGGCCGCTCATCTACGACAGCGGCGACTACCCCGAGATGCTCCGCATGATCAAGGAGCTGATCGGCTGGGACTCCTTCGAGCGGCGTCCGGGGCGCGGCATCGGCATCGGCTGCTACGTCGAGGGCACCGGCGTGGGGCCGTACGAGGGCGGGCACGTGCAGGTCACCTCCGACGGCCGGGTGCACGTCTCGACCGGGCTCACCTCGCAGGGACAGGGCCACGAGACGGCCTTCGCCCAGATCGCCGCCGCCGAGCTGGGCGTCCCCATCGAGCGGGTCAGCGTGGTCACCGGCGACACGCGCCGCTTCGGGTACGCGGTCGGCACCTTCGCATCGAGGGCCGCCGTCGTCAGCGGCAACGCCATCGCGCTGGCCTGCAGGAAGGTCCGCGAGAAGGCGCTGCGCATCGCCGCCGACGCCCTGGAGGCCGACCCGGCCGACCTGACCGTCACCGACGGGGTCGTGCACGTCGCCGGCACGCCGTCGGCGTCCATTCCGCTGTCCACGGTGGCCGTGCTCGCCAACCCGCTCAGGTACGCCTTCGACGAGGAGGCGGCCAGGGCCACCCAGTTCAGCGGCGCCGCGGACCCCGAGAAGCCGCCGGTCGCCGAGGGCGACGAGCCGGGACTGGAGGGGCGCGACTACTACTCGCCGATCCGCTCCACGTTCGCGGCCGGCATGCACGCCGCCATCGTGGAGACCGACCCCGACACCGCCGAGATCAAGGTCGTCAAGTACGCGGTGGTGCACGACTGCGGCCGGCTCATCAACCCGATGATCGTCGAGGGGCAGATCCACGGCGGCGTCGCCCAGGGCATCGGCGGCGCCCTCTACGAGCGGATGATCTACGACCAGCACGGCCAGCTCGTCAACGCCTCGTTCATGGACTTCCTCATGCCGTACGCGACCGAGATCCCGCGCATCGAGACCGGCCACCTGGAGACGCCGTCGCCGCTCAACCCGCTCGGCGTCAAGGGCGCGGGGGAGGCGGGGGTGATCCCGGTGTCGGCGGTCATCGCCTCGGCCGTCGAGGACGCCGAGGGCATCCCGATCGACCGCATGCCGATCTCACCGTCCGACCTGTACGCGCTGCGGGTGAACCGGAGGCCATGAGGGTGCGTACCCTCGCACATGACGACATTTCCACGTCTGGCCGCTTTCGCGCTGCTGGCCGGACTGGTCGCCGGCTGCTCATCGGGAGGCGGCTGGAACGACTACGTCGCAGCAGGCGATGCCGCGCCGCCCAGCCCGCAGCCGATGACCGTCGAGCAGATCTCGGCCAAGGTCGGCTGCAAGCCCAAGATGCAGGTGGAAGCCGAGGACATGCGCACCGCGTTCTGCAAGACGAAGGACGGCGAGTTCTTCGTCAACACCTTCAAGACCGAGAAGCTCAAGGACCAGTGGATGGACCAGGCGCCCGAGTACAACCCGCACCTGGTCGGCCCCAAGTGGACGGTGCTCGGGCCGCTGAAGGTGCTGGAGGTGCTCAAGGGCCCGCTCAACGGCGACCTGCACCTGACCGACCACCGGGTCTCCCAGACGCCGGCCCCCAAGTGACGCTGAACCCGGCTCGCCGCGGATCCGTACCTCCGCACATGACGACATTTCCCCGCCTGGCCGCCGTCGCGCTGCTGGCCGGACTGGTCGCCGGCTGCTCATCGGGGAGCGCCGGCGGCTATGTCGCGGCGGGCGCGCGGCCCGGCGCCGCCCCCCTCACCGTCGAGCAACTGGCCGCCAAGGTCGGGTGCGAGCCGCGGATGCAGGTGGACGCGCCGGAGATCCGTACCGGCTACTGCAAGACCCCCGACGGCGAGTTCTTCGTCACGACCTTCGCCGGCCAGAGCGGCAAGGAGGCCTGGATGGCCGCCGCTCCCGAGGACGACCCGCACCTGGTCGGCGACCTGTGGGCGGTGCTGGCCGGCCGGCAGGTGCTCGACCTGCTCGAGGAGCGGCTCGGCGGCGACCTGCACGTCAAGGACGCGGCGACCAAGGAGATGCGGGTCGTCGGCTGACGGCTCAGCCCGCCGCCACCAGGACCCTGAGGGCGGCTCAGCCCGCCGCCACCAGGACCCGCTTCCTGAACACCCAGTACGTCCAACCCTGGTAGACCAGCACGAACGGCAGGGCGATCAGCCCGATCCAGCTCAGCATGGTCAGCGTGTACGGCCCCGACGCGGCCTCGGCCAGCGTCAGCCCCGGCAGCGGCCGCACCCGCAGCTCCATGAAGGCCGCCAGCGTGGTCAGCACGATCGCGCCGGCCGTCGCGCCGAACGCCCAGCCCTCCCTGCGCCGCCAGATCAGCGCCGTGGCCGCGGCCAGCGCCGCCATGGCGCCCAGCGCGGGGACGGTGCCGAGGCTCGACAGCGCGACCACCGCGACCGGCAGCGTCGCACCGGCGGCGGCCAGCGCGGCGGCCCTGGCGCGGCGGCGCAGCCGGCCGGTGGTCTTCAGCGCCAGGAAGACCCCGCCGTGCATGACGCACACGGCCAGCGTGAACAGACCGCCGGCCACGGCCGCGAGCACGCTGCCGAACAGCAGGTGGCCGAAGACCGCGCCCCACAGGAAGGCGGGCAGCACGCTGCCCGCCGCCACCGCGGCGTCGCACCAGGCCGGGTTCGCGACCTTGCCGCGCCACTCCAGGCCGATGCCGCGCAGGATCAGCCCGACCAGGATCAGCGTCACCGGCAGGTAGAACGTGCTGAACACGCCGGAGTACCAGGCGGGGAAGGCGGCGAACATGGCGCCGACCGCGGTGATCAGCCACACCTCGTTGCCGTCCCACACCGGGCCGATGGTCTGCAGGCCGGCCCGCCGCTCGCCGGCGTTTCTGCCGACGGCCGGGGCCAGCATGCCCACGCCGAAGTCGAAGCCTTCGAGGACGAAGTAGCCGGTCCACAGGAAGGCGATGATGGCGAACCACAATTCGATCATGACTAGCTCCTCGGCTCTCAGTACATGAGCGACGGTTCGAGCCGCTCGCGCGCGGGCTCGGGGCCGGCTCCTCGATGCCCTTACGTACGTGCCGGGCCAGCAGCACGGCCTCGGCCACGGTGAAGACGCCGTACACGAGCGTGAAGACGGCCAGCGAGACGGCCACCTCGGTCACCGTCACGCCGGGGGAGACGCTCGCGGCCGTCAGCAGCTCACCGGCCACCGTCCACGGCTGGCGGCCGATCTCGCTGAGCAGCCAGCCCGCGATCACCGCGATCAGCGGCAGCGGCAGCGCGAGCAGCAGCGCCTTCGACAGCCACGCGGGGAAGTCCCGCTTGCGCCTGGTCAGCCACAGCCCGAGCACCGACAGGCCCACGGTGGCCAGCCCGAAGCCGATCATCACGCGGAACGACCAGAACACGACGGGCTGGTTCGGGCGGTAGTCGCCGGGGCCGAACCGCTCCTCGAACCGGCGCTGCAGGTCCTCGGTGCCCGCGACGACCGCGTCGGGGTCGTGGGCGGACAGGAAGCTCAGCACCTTGGGGATCTCGATGCCGGGGGCGATGCTGAACGGCGCGCCCGCCGTGTCGTGCTCAAGGCCCTCGGCGGCGGCCAGCTTCATCGGCTGCTGCTCGTACATGAGCCTGGCCGACATGTCGCCGGTGCCCGCGACGACCGCTCCGGCCAGCGCGGTCATCACCAGTGCCGCGCGGGCGGCGCCGCGCCACATGGCGGCGGCCTGCGTGCCGCGCGTGCGCAGCAGCCAGTAGCCGCAGACCGCGAGCACGAAGCCGCCCGCCACCACGAACGCACCGCCGATCACGTGCGGCACCTGGGCCAGCGCGGTGTCGTTGGTGAGCACCGCCCACAGGTCCGTCATCCTGGCCTTGCCGTCCACGACCTCGTAGCCGACCGGGTGCTTCATCCAGGCGTTGGCCGCGAGGATGAAGTAGGCCGACAGGTTGGAGCCGATGGCGGCCGCCCAGATGGTGGCCAGGTGCGCCTTCTTCGGCAGCCGGTCCCAGCCGAAGATCCACAGTCCGAGGAACGTCGACTCCATGAAGAAGGCCAGCAGCGCCTCCATCGCCAGCGGCGCGCCGAAGACGTCGCCGACGAAGGTGGAGTACTCACTCCAGTTCATCCCGAACTGGAACTCCTGCACGATGCCGGTGACCACGCCCATGGCGAAGTTGATCAGGAACAGCTTGCCGAAGAACTTGGTCAGCTTGAGGTAGTGCTCCTTGCCCGTGCGGTGCCAGGCCGTCTGCAGGCCGGCCACGAAGATCCCGAGACCGATGGTCAGGGGCACGAACAGGAAGTGGTACACGGTGGTCACCCCGAACTGCCACCGAGCCAGGTCAAGTGCGTCCATCATCCCCGCCGAAAGAGTCGTTGCTCTACAAGCTGTAGTACATCTACTGCCAGTAGTACTACAGCTCGTAGAGCATTGGGGTGCGAGGTTCGTCACATCCCCGCGCCTACTGGATTCGTGCTTCGAGAATGCCCGGCTGGGGCGGGGTGCCGCGTCGTCCGCCGGACGGATCGTCCGGTACGTCAGAGGGCGGAGCTCAGCGCGGGTCGGCGGCGTCCAGGTACGCCTGGAGGTTGCCCAGCGCGTACCCGCGGCGCTTGATCTTCTTCACCAGGATGCGGAAGTCCCTGGCCAGGTTGGGGCGGAAGTGCAGCAGCAGGATGTCGCCTGGGCGCAGCCGCTTGTCGGGCACCTGGTAGGCGATCTTGCCGCCCGGCTGCACGGTCGCCGTCCACAGCAGCACGGCCCGCACGCCGCAGCTCTTGGCGGCCCGCAGCGTGTCGGTGTTGTAGTTGCCGAACGGCGGGCGGAACAGCGCCGGCCGCGTCCCGATCTCCTTTTTGATCAGCTGGGCCGAGCCGCAGATCTCGCGGCGCTGCGCCGCGCGGCCGAGCAGGCGGAGGTTGGGGTGGGTGAGCGTGTGGTTCTCGATGGCCGCGCCCGCGTCGCGGAGCTGCCGGAAATATCCCCACTTGCCGGCGCCGACGTAGCGGGCCGTGCCGCCCGCCTGGTCGGGCGTGCCCTTGGCCTCCACCGCGTCCCGCATGGCGAAGACCGTGATCGGGATGCGCTCGTCGCGCACCTGCCGGACGAACCCCGGGTCCTGCTCCCAGCCGTCGTCGATGGTCAGGAAGACCACCTTGCGCGTGGTGGGGATGGAGCTGATCACCGGTGGCAGGTCGCCGGTGCGGGCGATCGGGCGTACCTCGCCCTTGCGCGGCCTGACGCCCGGAGGCCCCTGCGGAACGGTGGCGCGGGGTGAGGCCGTCGCCCGCGGCGTCCGCTCCGGTGCGGCGGGATCGGCAGGCGCGGCCGTGCCGCCGGAGCCGCCGGAACCGCAGGCGGACAGGGCGAGCACGCACACGGCGCCCATTGCGCCCGCTTTCCTGTACGCCCGCCACATCTTCACCATCGGCCCCTATCTTGCCAGTCATGATCGACCGGCCCGTCCGCATCTGGCAGGTGTTGCCGTTAAGCCGCGGCGCCCCGGCTGCTTAGAGTGGCGACATGAACGTGGCGGGCAGTGTCGTGATCGGGGTGGCCAGGGACCGGCTGTGGGCGGCGTTCCGCGACCCCGCCGTGCTGGTGCAGACCATCCCGGGGTGCGAGCGGCTTGAGGAGTGCGGTCCTGACACGTACCGGATGACGGTCAACGCGGGCGTCGCCTCCGTCAAGGGCGTCTACCAGGGCGAGGTGGCGCTGTCCGACCCCGTCCCGCCGGAGCGCTTCACGCTCAAGGCGCGCGGGCAGGGCGCGCCCGGCACCGTGGACGCCACCGTGCAGGTCAGGCTCAGCGAGGCCGACGGCGGCACCAGGGTGGACTACGACGCCGAAGCGGTCATCGGCGGCATGATCGGCGGCGTCGGTCAGCGCATGCTCGGCTCGGTGGCCAAGCGCACCGCGCAGGAGTTCTTCACCGCCGTCGAAGACCTCCTCCGCGCCCCGGTCCCGGCCGCCGTCCCTGCTGCGGAAGCCGGAGCCACGGAGGCCGGAGCGGTAGCGGCTGGTGCGCCGCTCGCGGGCGCGGGCGCCCAAGGGACGGGTGCGCTCACCTCCGGCGCGCCGCTCGCCGGCGCCGTCTACGAGCGGCCCGCCGAGCCGCGCACCCAGACCCGCCCGTGGGTGATGCTGGCCGCGTTCGGCGCCGGGCCGGCGTGGCGCTGGCCGGGGTGACGCTGGGCTGGCTCCTGGGACGGGGCACCCGCCGCCGCGCCTGACAGTGCTGACCTCCGCGACTATCGCGGAAAAGGATCTCCCGGCGTAGCGTGGCTGGTATGCGGCAGGCACGCGCTGAAGACGCACGTACGGAGGCCAGGAGGATCGTCCGCAGCCTGCTCGGCGAGGAGCACCCGACGGCCGAGCGGCTGATCGGCGACGTGCGTCCCGTGCTCGGCGACGAGCGCACCGAGCGCGCGCTCGAGCTCGCCCGCGGCGCCGCGCTCACCCGGCGCTCCGCCGAGCTCGCCGCGCTCGCGGCGCTGCTCGTCGGCACCCGCGAGCTGGGCGTGGCCTGGTGGGAGAAGCCGCGCGGCGGGAAGCTGCCGCCGCCCGACGAGGTCGTGCGCACCGCCGTGGCCATCGAGCCGTGGACCGATCTCACCACGCTGGAGATGCTCGCCGCCTGGATCGCCGACGACGCCGCAGACGAGCTGTGGGGCGCGCCGGTCGCGCAGGTCGATCTCAACTCCTGGCAGGCCGAGGACCGCTTCGCGCTGCCGCCCGGCGTCAAGCCGGGTCAGCGGCTCGTCGTCCACTTCGACGCGGGCGGCCGGCTCGACGCGGTCGTCATCCGGCGCGCAGACGACGAGCTCGGCTCCAACCTCGACTTCCACTCGCTGCGCTACTCCCGGCCCGCCGAGGCCCAGTGGAGCTGGGGCGTCGCGGCCGGGCTCGGGCCGCACCGCCTGCCGGGCGAGAGCCCCGACCCGTACGCCCGCGGGGTTCCCGAGTCCGCCGCCGCCGTCCTGCGGGCCTGGGCGGTCCGCCACGGCGCCACCCGCGAGCAGCTCGGCGACCGGTGGGAGACGGTCGGCGACGTGGTGGCCGCCATCGAGCGGGTCGACTGGATGTGGCGCAGCGGCGAGTGGTTCGGCTGGTGGCGCGGGGCGTCGGCGCTGGTCGACGACTCGGCGTACCTGCCGTACCGGCTGGAGGAACTGGCCGCCGGATAGGCGAGGAATCTTGGCGGCCCGCGCGCGGTTTGCACCGGCATGAAGGTTGAGATCTTTTCAGATGTCGCGTGCCCCTGGTGCTACATCGGGCACACACGGTTCGACAAGGCCGCCGAGCGGTTCCGTGCCAAGGGCGGCACCATCGAGGTGACGATGCGCCCGTTCCAGCTCGACCCGAACGCGACGGCCGAGGGCCAGCCGCTGATCCCGATGATGGAGCGCAAGTTCGGTCCCCAGGCGAAGCAGATGGTCGAACGCGTCAAGGGCGTGGGCGCGGAAGAGGGCCTGGATCTGCGCTTCGAGGACGCCATCAGCGTCAGCACGTTTGAGGCGCACCGGCTCATCAACGTCGCCACCAAGCAGGGCCGCGGCGAGGAGATGGCCGATCGGCTGTTCCGCGCCTACTTCACCGAGGGCCGCAACGTCGCCGACCCCGCCGTGCTGGCCGAGCTGGCGGCCGAGGTCGGCGTCACCGACACCGGCGAAGGGGCCGACGAGGTGCGCGAGCAGCTCGCCAGGGCGCACGCGCTGGGCATCAGCGGAGTGCCGCTCTTCCTCTTCGAGGGCAAGTACGCGGTCTCGGGCGCGCAGCCCGAAGACGCCTTCGCCGCCGCCATCGACGAGGTGGCCGAGCGCGTGGGGGAGACCCCGATCACCCAGCTCGCCGCCCCGGCCGACGGGTGCGCCGACGGCGCCTGCGCCATCTGACCGCCCGGTGGCAAGCCGCCAGATCCCCGTGCCGTCCCGCTCGTACGAGAGCCGCCGTCAGGCGGCGGAGCCCGACTCCGAGCCAGACCCCTCACCGAGCTGGCCGGCACGGTGGTGGCGGCGGCAGAGCACCTGATAGCGCACCGGCGCGTCGGCGGTGTCGCCGATCACGACCTGCTCGCCCGTGCGCACCATCTCCCCGCCCACGACGCGGGCGTTGAGCAGCCCAGGACGCCCGCACCAGCACAGCACCTCGACCTGCAGCCGGCACACCTCGTCGGCCAGCTCGAACAGCCGCTGCGCCGCGGGGAACATCACCGAGCGGAAGTCCGAGGCCAGCCCGAACGCGTAGACGTCCACGCCGTGCTCGTCCACCAGGTCGGCGAGCTGCTCGATCTGCGCGACGGTGTAGAAGCAGGCCTCGTCGCAGATCAGATAGTCGATGCGCTCGTCGTGCGAGGTGACGAGCGCCACCAGGTCGAGATCGTCCTCCACCTCGATCGCGTCCCGGCCGAGTCCGATCCTGCTGGTCACCCGGGGCCCGCCCGAGCGGTCGTGCTTGGTCAGCACCAGACCCCGCCTGCCCTGCCGTGCGTGGTTGTAGTTCATCTGCAGCGCCAGCGTGGACTTCCCGCAGTCCATCGGCCCGAAGTAGAACTTGAGCACGGCATCTCTGGCGCCCGCAGGTGCGGGGGACAAGGCAGACAGATCAGTCACGGGCCGCCAGCTTAGTGGCTTGGCTTGTTCCATGACCTCGTGGGACATTTCTCCCCTGGAGTTACAGGAGGACATCAGTGGTCACCGACAAACCAGCCTCGCTCGACGCCATGATGACGCAGGACGATCTCACCCCGGCCCAGGCCGACGCCAAGCGCTGGCGTTATGGTTTCCTCGTCGTCGTGGCGGGCATCGTCGCGGTCCTCGCGGCCTTCGGCGCGGCCGTGTTCGCCAGCGCCGAGTTCGCTCCCCTGTTCGCGGGCGTGGCGGGGGTGATCGGAACCATCATCGGCGCTTATTTCGGCGTTCAGGCAGGTCAGTCGGGTAAGGCCAGGGTGGAGGCCGAACTGGCCAGAACCCAGGAGATGGTCGTACGCCTGGCCGCGTACGTCGGCACGGAGAACGCGCCCCGAGTCATAGACGAAGTGCTCGGCCGGCGCCGGAGCTGAGGAGCCCATGCGTAGCGTCCGTATCGGAGTGGACACCGGAGGCACGTTCACCGACGTCGTGGCGGTGGACGAGCGGACCGGTGAGATCCTCACCACCAAGACCCCCTCGACCCCCGCGAACCCGGCCGACGGATTCCTCGCCGGCGTCGGCAAGCTGGGTCCGCTGGAGGTCTCCTCGATCGTCCACGGCACCACGGTGGCCACCAACAGGCTCCTCGAAGACCGCATCGAGAACCTCGGGTTCATCACGACGGAGGGCTTCGAGTTCATCCTGGAGATCGCCAGGCAGAGCGTGCCCGACGGCTACGGCAACTCCTACTTCTGGGTCAAGCCGCCCAGGATCGTCCCCGTCCACCTGGTCAAGACCGTCGGCGGGCGGCTCGACCACCGGGGCGAGGAGGTGCGGCCGTTCTCCGAGGAGCAGGCCGTCGAGGTGGCCCGCTGGTTCCGGGCCAAGGGGATCAACGCGATCGGCGTCTGCTTCCTGCACTCCTACGCCAACCCCGAGCACGAGCGGCGTATGCGCGACGTGCTGGCCCGCGAGCACCTCGGCGCGGTGGTCTCGCTCTCCAGCGACGTGCTGCGCGAATACCGCGAGTACGAGCGCTCGGTGACCACGCTCGTCGACGCCGCGGTCAAGCCGGCCATGCGCAGCTACCTGGCCAACCTGTCGAGCAGGCTCGGCAGGTCGTTCTCCGTCATGAAGTCCAACGGCGGCATCCTGTCGGCCCGCGAGGTCGTCAACCAGCCCATCACCACCGTCCTGTCGGGCCCGGCGGCCGGTGCGCTCGGCGCGGCGCTGCTCGCCCGCACGGCCGGCCACGACTCAGTGATCACCCTCGACGGCGGTGGCACCTCGACCGACGTGGCCGTGGTGATCGACGGCGAGCCCTCCATCACCACCGAGGGCACGATCGGCCGCTACCCCTGCAAGATCCCGATGATCGACATCGTCACCGTCGGGGCGGGCGGCGGCTCGATCGCCTGGATCTCGCCCGAGGGCACGCTCAAGGTCGGCCCCCGCTCGGCCGGCGCCGACCCCGGCCCCATCTGCTACGGCAGGGGCGGCACCGAGGTGACGGTCACCGACGCGCACGTCTTCCTCGGCCGCATCCCGCCGCACCTGCTGGGCGGGGAGATCCCGCTCGACGTCGACGCCGCACGGCACGGCATCGAGTCGCTGGCCGCCAAGCTGGGGCTCACACCGGAGCGCACCGCGACCGGCATCCTGGAGATCAGCGCGTTCAACCAGAGCAACGCCATCCGCCAGCTCACCGTCAAGCGGGGGCTCGACGTGCGGGACTTCCCGCTGGTGACCTTCGGCGGCTCGGGGCCGCTGCTGGCCTGCCGGCTGATCGACATCCTCGGCCTGCCGTCGGTCCTGGTGCCCCGCGACCCGGGCAACGTCTCGGCGTTCGGGCTGCTGTCCGTGGACGTCAAGAACGACTACGTCCGCACGTACGTCACCCGCGACCTCTCGCTCGGCAAGGCCGTCGAGATCTTCCACGACCTGGAGCTGCAGGCCGCCGAGGCGCTCGACCGCGAGGGCTTCACCGAGCCGATCTTCCAGCGCAGCGCCGACCTGCGCTACTACGGCCAGGCGTACGAGGTGCGGGTGCCCGCCCCCGCGGGCGAGATCGACGAGTCCTGGCACGCCGAGGTCGTCGCCCGCTTCCACGACGCCCACGAGAAGCTGTACGGCTACGCCTATCGCGACGACCCGCGCCACGGCGTCGAATGGGTCAACCTGCGCGTCTCCGGCACCGGCCCCATCGACCGCCCGGTCATCCCGCGCCTGGAGCGGCCGGGACAGGGCGCCACGTCGGTGCGTCCCGTGCACTTCGACGAGACCCGCGACACCCCGATCCACCAGCGCGCCGCGCTCGGTCCCGGGGCGACCGTCACCGGACCGGCGGTGATCGAGGAGTACGGCTCCACGATCCCCATCCACCCGGGCTTCACCGCCAAGGTCGACGAATACGGAAATGTGGAGATAAGTCGTGACTGATCCGATCCTGGTGGAGATCGTCGAGGGCACGCTCGCCTCCGTCGAGAAGGAGGTCGAGACCGCCATCGCGCGCACGGCCCGCTCGCCGATGATCCGCGACGCCCACGACTTCCGCGCCGGCATCCACGACGTCCGGCTGCGCAAGCTCACCGGACGCTCCTACAGCGCCCTCGTCCAGCCCATCGTCCGCGACTTCCCCATCGAGACGATGAAGCCCGGCGACGTCTACTTCCACAACGACGTCTACCTGTCAGAAGGCGGCATCGGCCACCTGCCCGACCTGTGCGTCACCGTCCCCGTCTTCCACGAGGGCGAGGTGGTCGCGTTCGTGCAGGCGTTCGGCCACCACGACGACATCGGCGGCTCGGTGCCCGGCTCCATGCCCTCCCACGCCCGCTCGGTCTACGAGGAGGGCCTGATGGTGCCGCCGATCAAGCTGCGCGACCAGGGCGTGCCCAACGAGGCCGCGCTGCGCATCATGACCCGCAACTCCCGCATGCCCGACTCGCTGGCCGGCGACCTCGACGCCGAGTGCTCGGCCTGCCTGATGGGCGCGCGGCGGCTCGCCGAGCTGTTCGAACGCTACGGCAGGCAGGCCGTCGAGGAGTGCTTCGACGCGATCATCGACAAGACCACCGAGACGTTCCGCAGGGAACTGCTGTCGAAGATCCCCGAGGGCACGTACGTGTGGGAGGACTACGCCGAGCACGACGGCGTGGACGAGCCGCGCCTGCACGCCCAGCGCATCACGCTCACCGTCGACCACTCCGCGCAGGCGCCGCTCACCATCGACTTCACCGGCACCTCGCCCCAGGCCAAGGGCCCCATCAACCACGCCGGCGACTACGCCGACGGCGTCTTTTTGAAGAAGTGGCTCGCCCCCGTGCTGCGCAACCTCGCCGACACGCCGGAGCGCATGGCCGAGCTTGACGTCAACGAGGGCGTCGTGCCGCTGATCAAGATGGTCTTCCCCGAGAAGGGCACCCTGCTCACGCCGATCTTCCCCGCCCCCACCAACGCCCGCACCTTCGTCATCCTGCGCCTGCTCGGCGTGCTCGCCGGCGTGCTGGCCAAGGCCACCGGCGGGCGCATGCCGGCCGACCAGGAGACCATCCGCTACACCGGCGTGTACGGGGTGGACGACGAGGGCCTGCCGTACCTGATGCGCGAGGTGCTCGGCGGCGGCTCCGGCGGACGCTGGTACGCCGACGGCGAGGACACCATTCACATCGTGCCCGACTCGCGCAACATCCCCGTCGAGTTCGCCGAGGCCCGCTGGCCGCTGCGGGTCGAACGGCTCGGCCTCGCCTGCGACTCCGGCGGTCCCGGCATGTTCAGGGGCGGGCTCGGCTACGACAAGCACATCAGGATGCTGCGCAACGCCTCGTACATGTCGATCGCGGACCGGTCGATCCTGTCCTGCTGGGGCGTCAACGGCGGGCTCGCCGGGCGGCCGTTCCGCGTCGAGATCAACGGCAAGGAGATGGAGGGGCTCGTCGACGACTACCCCGTACAGGCCGGCGAGGTGATCAGGATCCGTACCACCGGAGGCGGCGGCTGGGGCTCGCCGTACGATCGCGACCCGCGCGCGGTGGCGGCGGACGTGCGCGACGGCAAGGTGTCGATCGCGGGCGCACTCGGCGACTACGGCGTGGTGCTCGACGGCGACCGCATCGACGAGCAGGCGACGGCCGAGCTGCGCGCCCGCCTGCGGCCCCCGGCCGACCGCTTCTTCGACCGGGGACCCGGCTACGCCAAGCTCGCAGGCGGCCGCACCCACGCCGAGGTCGACGAGCTCTGACGCCCGCCACGGGGGCGGCCGCCGTTCCAGCGACGGCTCAGAAGCTGGCGAAGTAGGTGGCCGCCATGTCCTCGTCGCCGTGGCCCTGCGCCTCGGCGCGGCGGAACCGCTCACCGGCGGCGGCCACCACGTCGAGCCGCACCCCGGCGGCCTCGCCCGCCTCGGTGATCAGCCGGGTGTCCTTCTCGGCGTTGCGCACCGAGAACGCCGGCGCGAAGTCGCCCGCCAGGATGGCCTTGGACTTGGCCTGGAAGTACAGGCTGTCCAGCGGCCCGCCGCCGATCACGTCGAGGACCAGCTCGGGGTCGATCCCGAGCCCCTTGGCCAGGGCGAGCGCCTCGGCCACCACGGCGGTCGTGGAGACGGCGACGCTGACCGTGGCCAGCTTGAGCCGGGTGCCCGCGCCGCTCGCGCCGTCCTCGTCGAGCCAGAACGTACGCTTGCCGACCGCGCCGAACACCGGCTCCAGCGTCTTCCTCGCGGGCTCGGGCCGGCCGCGAGAATGATCAGCGCGCCCTGCTCGGCGGGCTGCTTGGTGCCCTGCACCGGCGCGTCGACGAACGTCAGCCCGTGCTGCGCGGCCAGCGCCGCCAGCCGCTCGACGCCCGCCACGCCGACCGTGCTCATCTGCGCCCACACCTGGCCGGACCGCAGCCCCGGCGCGGCGGCGGTGATCGCCTCGTGCACCGCGTCGCCGTCGCTCAGCATAGTGACGATCACATCGGCGCCTTCGACCGCCCGCGCGGGCGAGTCCGCCACGGTGGCGCCGTCGGCCTCCAGGGGCCTGGCCTTGTCGAGCGTGCGGTTCCACACCGTGACCTTCAGACCGGCCTTGGCGAGATTGCGGGCCATGGGGAGCCCCATGATGCCCGTTCCGAGAACTGCAACAGAAGTCATATGGTGATCCTACGACTATTAAATGATCACTCACTTGGCCGGGGGGCGTGTGTGAAGATGGCGGCATGCGACCGTCCGGCATCATGGCCGTGCGTCACGGCGAGAGCGAGGCCAACCTCGCCTACCGGCTCGCGGGTGACCGGCCGCTGGTCTACGAGCGCGGCGACGACGAGGTGACGCTGACCGAGCTGGGCCGTACGCAGGCGGCGGCGCTCGGCGGGATGCTCGCCGCGCTGCCCGAGGACGAAGCCCCCGAGCTGGTGTGCTGCTCGCCGTACCGGCGGGCGCTGGACACCTGGGAGATCGCCGGGCGGGAGTGGGGCGCGCGCCCGCCCGTCATCGTGGACGACCGGCTGCGCGATCAGGAGCCGGGCGAGTTCGCCGGGCTCAACCTGGCCGCGCTGCGCGAGCGCTTCCCCGGCGAACTGGCGCGGCGCGAGGCCGAAGGCCCCTACGCCTACCGCCCGCCGGGCGGTGAGTCGCTGGCCGACGTCACGGTCAGGCTCCGCGACTTCCTCGCCGACGACCTGGGCGGGCGGGCCGACGGGCGGCGGCTGCTGATGGTCGCGCACGACTCCGTGGTGCTGGGGCTGCGCCACGTGCTCGGCGGGCGGCCCGACACGGAGCTCGCGGAGGTGCTGGCGTTCGCGCCGGTGCTGAACGGGTCGGTGTCGGTGTGGCGGGCGGGCGAGCTGGTCCGCTTCAACGACGTCACCCACCTCGCGTCGTGATCACGTTCTGATGACGAGATCGGCGCGCTCCTTCGTACGGTCGGCGGCGAACCACTCGCGCTCGGCCGCGAACCACTCCCGCCAGCGCGGCTCCAGCTCGGGCCCGTCGCGCTCCAGCACCCGCCGCATCCGCTCGGCGTCGTCGGCCTCCACCCACACGGTGTAGGCGAGCAGATCGGCCACCGAGGCCCGCGCCGTGCCGACCCCTTCGATCACCAGCGCCGGGCCGGCGGCACCGCCACCTGTTCGGCGTACGCCCCGCGCACCCAGTCGTACCTGCGGAAACCGCCCGGCCGGCCGTGCTGGAGCGGGCGCAGGACCTGCGACTCCAGCAGGTGGAACCAGCCGCCTGGCCCCTCCTCCCACGGCACGGGGAAGTCGTCGCTGTGGATCACCTGGCAGCCGAGCTCGGCCCCGAGCCGTCCCGCGAACGTCGTCTTGCCCGATCCCGCGGGCCCGTCCACCGCCACCAGGCGTACGGGACCGCAGGACGGAGCCAGACCGGTGATGCGCGAAGCCAGATCGATCATCGCCATCAGGGTAGAGGAAGAGGGGCGGACGCCTGCGAGAATGTTCATTCACCCCATAACGCGCGTGGGAGGTTGGGATCGTGCTCGGACCCCTCAGCGGCATCGTCGTGCTCGATCTGTCCAGGGCCCTGGCCGGGCCGCACGCCGCACAGCTCCTCGGCGACCTGGGAGCACGGGTGATCAAGGTCGAGCATCCGGACGGAGGCGACGAGTCACGCGGCTGGGGGCCGCCCTTCGTCGGGCCGGATCACGACATCTCCACCTACTTCCTGGCAGCCAACCGCAACAAGCAGTCCATCGCCGTCGATCTGAAGTCCGATGAGGGCAAGCGGCTCATCAAGCGGCTCGTCCGCCAGAGCGACGTCCTGATCGAGAACTTCCGTACGGGAGTGCTCGACCGCCTCGGCTTCCCCGTCGAGCGGCTGCACGAGCTCAACCCCCGCCTCGTCATCCTGTCGATCACCGGCTTCGGCCACGACGGCCCCGAGGCCGGCCGCCCGGGCTACGACCAGATCGCCCAGGGCGAGGCCGGCCTGATGTCGCTGACCGGCCCTTCGCCCGATGAGCCCTACCGCGTCGGCGCGTCCATCGCCGATCTGCTGGCCGGCATCCACGGCGCGTACGGCGTGGCCTCCGCGCTCTTTGAGCGCGAGCGCACCGGCAAGGGCCGGGTGGTGCGCACGTCCCTGCTCGCCGCCGTCACCGGCGTTCACTCCTACCACGGCACCGCGTGGACGGTCGGCGGCCAGGTGCCCAGGGCGAGCGGCAACCATCACGCCTCCATCACCCCGTACGGCGCGTTCCGCTGCGCCGACGGCATGCTGCAGATCGCCGCGGGCAACGACAGCCAGTGGCGCAAGGTCGCCGCGCTCCTCGGCATCGACCCCGAGCAGCCGCGCTACGCCACCAACCGCGACCGGTTCCTGCACCGCGACGAGCTGATCGCCGACATGGAGAAGGCGCTGGCCGCCCACGACCGCGACCACTGGCTGGCCGAGCTGAGCGCGGCCGGCGTGCCCGCGGGCGCGATCAGGACGCTCGACGAGGTCTACGGCTGGGAGCAGACACGTTCGCAGGGCCTGGTCATCCAGGTCGATCACCCGGTGCTCGGCCCCATCGAGCTGCCGGGACCGCCGCTGCGCTTCGACGGCCTGCCTCCGATGACGCACACCGCCCCGCCCGCACTCGGCCAGGACGGCCCCTCCGTGCTCGCCTGGCTCGAGGAGCGCGAACGATGAGCGACGATCGGTGGCACCGGCGGGGGCGCTCGTGCGTCAACATTGCATCGTTGGCAGACATCTAGGGAGCGATAGTGAGCCGACCGGACGCGCGCACGCTGATTGACACGGTCCTTGACCGGGGGTCGTGGAAATCATGGGATGTGCCGCCCGCCGATCCGGCCGAGCCAGGCTCCTCCTACGCCGACGAGCTGGCCGCGGCCCGCATCAAGTCCGGCTACGACGAGGCCGTGATCACCGGCGAAGGGCTGCTCGGCGGCCGCAGGGTGGCCGTCGTCGCGTGCGAGTTCTCGTTCATGGCGGGCTCGATCGGGGTGGCCGCGGCCGAGCGGTTCGTCACCGCCGTCGAGCGCGCCACCCGCGAGCGGCTGCCGCTGCTCGCCGCGCCCGCCTCCGGCGGCACGCGCATGCAGGAGGGCGCGCTCGCGTTCGTCCAGATGGTGAAGATCACCGCGGCGATTCAGGCGCACCGCTCCGCCGGTCTGCCGTACGTGGTGTATCTGCGGCATCCGACGACCGGCGGCGTGTTCGCGTCGTCGGGGTCGCTCGGGCACGTCACGGCCGCCGAGCCTGGGGCACTGATCGGGTTCCTGGGGCCGCGGGTGTTCGAGTCGCTGCACGGCTACCCCTTTCCCGAGGGCGTGCAGGTCGCCGAGAACCTCCACCGCAAGGGCCTGCTGGACGCCGTCGTGTCGGCGGAGGAGGCCAGGGAGGTGGCGATCAGGGCGCTGTCCGTGCTGGCCGACGACGGCTCCGGCGTGGTCGCGGGCGAGCCGCCCGAGGAGGACCTGCGGCCGGTCGAGGCGTGGGAGGCCATCACCCGGTCCCGGCGCGACGACCGTCCCGGCGTACGCGCGCTGCTCAAGCTCGCCGCCACCGACGTCACCCCGCTCAGCGGCACCGGCGAGGGCGAGAACGAGCCGGGGCTGCTGCTCGCGCTGGCCAGGTTCGGCACCGCGCCGGCCGTGGTGCTCGGCCAGGACCGGCGCTTCCAGCGCACCAACGCGCCGCTCGGCCCGGCCGGGCTGCGGGTGGCCAGGCGCGGCATGCGCCTCGCGGCCGAGCTGGGCCTGCCGCTCGTCACCGTGATCGACACCGCGGGGGCCGACCTGTCGAAGGCGGCCGAGGAGGGCGGGCTGGCCGCCGAGATCGCGCGCTGCCTGGCCGACATGGTGACGCTCGAGGCGCCCACGGTCTGCCTGCTGCTCGGCGAGGGCGCGGGCGGGGCCGCGCTGGCGCTGCTGCCCGCCGACCGGGTGCTCTGCGCCCAGCACGCCTGGCTGTCGCCGCTGCCGCCCGAGGGCGCATCCGCCATCCTCTACCGCTCGGTCGACTTCGCCCCCGAGATCGCCCAGGCGCAGCGCATCCGCGCCACCGACCTGCGCAGCGACGGCATCGTGGACCGGGTCGTGCCCGAGCTGCCCGACGCCGCGTACGAGCCGCGCCAGTTCTGCGAGCGGGTGGGGCGGGCGCTGGAGTACGAGATCGCGCACCTGCTGCGGCAGGGCAAGGAGGAGCGGCTGGCCGCCCGCCACGCCCGCTACCGCCACCTCCGCTGACCCGCCACCCGGCCCGGCCGGCCTCCGACCGGCGCGCAGGCCCGCGCCGGTCATCGCGCCTCCGGCGTGCCGGTGTGCGCGGAGGGCACCGCGACTCCGGCCCGCCGCAGCCCGCTAGGGCACCGGGATGCGTTCGATGCGGATGGAGGTGACCTCTTCGCGGGGCACGACGACCTCGTACGCCCCGTGATCGACCATCCAGTAGCCCAGCGCCTCGGCCTTCATCCCGCTGTGGCCGGTGTAGGCGATGTGCAGGCCGTCGTCGTCCTCGTCGAGCACGATGCACGGCTCGCCGCCGAACGCGCCGACGGTGCGGATGAGCACCAGCGACTCCACCTGGGAGCGCGGCACCGTCCGCCGCCAGTAGCCGGAGGCGGGCTCGAAGCCCTCCAGCTCGGTCTCGCTGAACAGCACCACCTGGTCGCTGTCGGGGCCGAGCGCCGCGGGCAGCGTGTGCTCGCCGAAGCGGGCGACGAAGCCCGAGGCGATCGGCGTGGTCTCGACGCTCATGCGGCGGGCCGCCAGGTCAGCCCGTCGTACTCGGCGAAGGGCCGCTCGCCCTCGGCGGTGACGTGGACGATCTGCGCCCCTGCCGGTATCGGCATGGGGATGGTGTGGAACTGCGGCACGACGTGCTCGGACGAGGTGGTGAACCCGTTGCCCGCGAACGGTGGCGCGTCGCTCCAGTCGCCGCCCATGTGGGGCCCGTAGGGCACCTGGTAGTTGTCGACGTCGCGGGCGTACCAGCGCATGACGTAGAGCTCGGGCACCTCGGCGAACAGCTCGGAGCCGTCGAAGGACAGATCGAGCCCGTAGAACAGCGCCTCGGGGGTGGTCAGCCTGACGCAGTCCTGGACGCGATAGACGTAGCCCGAGATGACCGTGCGCTTGCCCGACAGGTAGGGCACGAGCAGACGCGGCGGGACGACCTTCTGCATCTGCGTTCCACTCACGGGTCTACTTTACGATCGCTTGACCCCCGGATGGGCCACTCCCCGCTACAGAACGCGATGTTCGAGACACGGCAGGGTGGCGCGGGCGGTCGTCGTGAACTCGTGGTCGATCTCGACGAGGCGTACGCCGGGCCCGGTGCCCATGTCGGCGCGGACCACGCCGAGCGGATCGACCAGCATGCTGCGGCCCACGCCGTAGCCGTCGGACGACTCGGCGGGGTTGGGCGCCTGGCCGACGGCGGCGGTCCACATGGTGTTCTCCAGCGCCCGAGCCCTGACCAGGGTGATCCAGTGGTCCTCCTTGAGCGGCCCCGAGCCCCAGGCGGCGATCACCGCGAACAGCTCGGCGCCCTTGTCGACCAGCGCCCTGGCCAGCTCGGGGAAGCGCACGTCGTAGCAGGTGATCAGGCCCACCTTGAGCCCGGCGAGCTCGGCGACGACGGGCTCGGTGCCCGGCTCGACCAGATCGGACTCCTTCGCGCCGAACGAGTCGAACAGGTGGATCTTCCGGTACGCCGCCGCGATCGCGCCCTGGGCGTCGATGGCCACGGCGGTGTTGCGCACGCGGTCTTCGCCGGTCTCGAACGTGCCGGCGATCACCGCGATGCCGTGGGCGCGGGCCGACTCGGCGAGCCCGGACACGAAGGGGCCGTCGAGCGGCTCGGCGAGGCTCGTGATGCGCCGCCCGTAGCGGGTGAGCGTGGCCTCGGGGAAGATCGCAAGGTCGGCGCCTTCGGCGGCGGCGATCGCCTCCCTGGCCCTCTTGAGATTGGCAGACGGGTCAGGGGACACCTGGATCTGGCAGAGGGCGATGGTCGTCACGGCTTGACTCTAGCCGGTTCGGCACGGGACGGAAGTAGGTGAGGCAGCGCCAGATCCACTCCAGGGGCCCGTACCGGAACCGCCCGAGCCACCACCGGCTGAACAGCGCCTGGACGACCAGCGTCACCGCCGCAAGGGCGGGCACGGACCAGCGGGTCGGGTCGGCGTTGAGCAGCGGCACGGCGAGCACGATCACGGCGGTGCCGGTGACGTAGTTGGTCAGCGCCATCTTGCCGAGCGGCTCCAGCACCGCCGACAGGCGGGGGCGCAGCACGAGCAGCAGGCCCAGCGAGTACGCCGCCGCGCCCGTGATCGCGGCCACGTTGTAGACGGCGCCGTCGCCGGTGGCCCGCCCGGCGGCCGTCAGCAGCGCGGTCGCGAGCGCCGTGACCGCGAACCCCGGCAGCAGCAGCTCGCGCGGCGGCCGCAGCCGCCACAGCGCCATGCCGAGCAGGAACAGCCCGGGGATCAGCAGCACGCCGCCGCCCACCATCAGCCCCCAGATGGTGACGATGACGCCGAGCAGCAGCACCGGCAGCCCGCCCGGCAGGAACGAGGCGGGCAGCAGCACCAGCGCGCCGTAGAAGGCGTAGTCGGTCAGCACCTCGCCCTCGTAGAAGGCGTGCTGCACCTTGCCGATGCACAACAGCCAGAACAGCCGGCTCAGCAGCGCCCACCTGCTGTTGCCGCGCAGGAACAGCAGGAAGCTGATGCCGAACAGCATCGAGAAGATGGGGTAGAAGCGGCTCTGGAACAGGGTCTCGATCGTCCAGTCGAGCGGGACGCGCGGCTCCTTGTGGGTGTGCTGCCAGGTGTTGACCAGCATGATGCCGCCCACCGCGAAGCCGCGTAGGGCGTCGAGCTCACGGATGCGCGTCACAGGACCCAGGTGAACCACCATACGAGGAATCCCGCGCCGATGGCGGCCGCGGTGATCTGTGGCCACCTCCGGTTGTGCAAAAGCGCCGCCAGAGTGAGCACCACGGAGACGACCGCGAGCCAGGCGTACCACTCGATGATCGCCGGCACGCCGACGGTCAGGGCGCTGGCGTTGCTTGCGGCCAGTTCCCACACGGCCTGGCCGGTCAGCCCCGCGAACGCCAGCCCCGACAGCCCGCCGAACGCGGGCAGCGCGAGGCCCTTCAGCGCGGCCGTGACGAGCTGGATCAGGCAGGCCGCGGCGAACAGCGCGAACGGCACGGCCAGCCACGGCGTCTTCGCGATCTCGTACGGGGCTGCCGTCACGCGCAGCTCCACCGGCCGCGCCTCGGGGCAGGGGCCGGACGGCGGCGCCGCCGGGTCGGCCACGAACGCGGCTACCTTGCGCCGGGCGCAGTCGTCGGCGGCGAGGACGGAGTGAGACCTGTCGACTCGGGCGCCGAGCAGGGTGACCGGGGAAGCGGCCGGGTCGCGGCGGCCGGCCAGGACGTAGACGGGCGCTTTGAGCGTGGCCGTGGACAGCGCGGCGGGCTCGGGGGCTTCGGAGAGGTTCCAGGCGTCGCACACCGCCTTGTCGGCGGCGACGGTGAAGAGGCGGGACGCGGCGGGCGGGCGGCCGTCCTGGCAGCGTACGGCGTGATACAGTCCGGCCTCGCGCGCCGCGAGCTCGTCGCCGAGCCGCTCCACGAGCGGGCGCAGCAGCGCGTCGTCGCCCTCGGCCAGGGCGCTCACCAGCGCGGGCGCCACCGCGGCCGTCCCCGCGTCGCGCAGCGCCACGCCGAGCAGCGCGGCCAGGTCGTCGCCGCGCACCCGGGCCGTGAACTCCCTGCCGAGCAGCGGGTCCACCGCGCTCACCCGCGCCGGGCGGGCGTTCAGCCGGGCGACCGCCCGCTCGAAGGCGTCGCGCGCCCCCAGCCCGGCCATGACGGCGGCCGGGTCGTCCGCACCGTCGCCAGGCGGCGGGTACGAGCCGAGCACCACCGACCGCGTCCCCGCCGGATCGGCGGCGGCCACGGCCGCCATGACGCGGGCGGAGTAGCCGGTGCCGAGCAGGTTCCAGGTCTCGTAGCCGAGCTTGGAGCGCAGCGCGACCACGTCGGCCACGATCTCGCCCGTACGGTAGCCGCGCAGATCGACGCCCTGCCCGGCGAGCCGGTCGCGGCAGCGCGCGGCGGCGGCGCCCACGTCGGACGGCGGCTCGCGCAACCGCCCGAGCAGCGCCTGCGCCGTCTCGGGACAGGCCAGCGCGGGCCGCGACCACGCGCCGCCGCGCTGCTCGACCGTCACCACGTCACGGTCGGGGAACACGCGGGTCAGCCGCTCCAGGTGCCGCATCGACGGCGCGCCCGGCCCGCCGCCCATGAACACCACCGGGTCGGGCCTGCGGTCGCGGGCGAGCGAATGGCGCACCGCGTACGCCACCTTGATCGTGCGCCCGGGGGCCTCCCTGCGCTCGGGCACCTCGAGGAAGCCGCAGACCGTGCGGGCGGGCACGGGGACCGGGCAGGGACTCGGATCGGCCTGGGCCGGTGTCGCCGAGGGAGGCGCGGACAGGGCGAGGGCGAGCACGACCCGAATGAACACGGCACGAGACTAATAGTGTGGAGCCGTGACCGAACCACTTGTTGCCAGGATGCGCGCCTTCGGCACGACGATTTTCGCTGAGATGAGCGCGCTCGCCGTACAGACCGGATCGATCAACCTCGGGCAGGGCTTCCCCGACACCGACGGCCCGGCGGCGATGCTCGACCGCGCGGTGCAGGCGATCGGGGCGGGCGCCAACCAGTACCCGCCGGGGCCCGGCGTGCTGGAGCTGCGGCAGGCGGTCAGCGAGCACCGTTCGGCGCACTACGGGCTCACCTACGACCCGGTGAGCGAGGTCCTCGTCACGGTGGGCGCCACGGAGGCGGTGGCGGCGAGCGTGCTCGCGCTCTGCGAGCCCGGCGACGAGGTGGTCGTCTTCGAGCCCTACTACGACTCCTACGCCGCATCCATCGCGCTGGCGCAGGCCAGGCTGGTCCCCGTCACCATGCGCCCGGTCGAGGGCCGCTTCACCTTCGACCCCGGCGAGCTGCGCGCCGCCGTCACGCCGCGCACCCGCGCGATCCTGGTCAACTCCCCGCACAATCCCACCGGCACCGTCTTCACCCGCGACGAGCTGACCGTCATCGCCGAGCTGTGCCGCGAGCGCGACCTGATCGCCATCACCGACGAGGTGTACGAGCACCTCACGTTCGACGGCGTCGAGCACATCCCGATCGCGACGCTGCCCGGCATGCGCGAGCGCACGGTGATGATCTCCTCGGCGGGCAAGACGTTCTCGGTCACCGGCTGGAAGACCGGCTGGGTCTGCGCGCCGCCCGCCCTGGTCACGGCGGTCTCGACGGTCAAGCAGTTCCTCACCTTCACCGCGAGCGCGCCGTGGCAGCTCGCGGTCGCGTACGGGCTGCGCCACGAGATGGAGTGGGTGAAGGCGCTCGCCTCCGGGCTCCAGGACAAGCGCGACCGCCTCATGGAGGGGCTGGCGGCGGCCGGGTTCTCGGTGCTGCGGCCCGCCGGCACGTACTTCGTCCAGACCGACATCCGGCCGCTGGGCTTCGAGGACGGCCTTGAGCTGACCCGCCGCCTGCCCGAGCTGGCCGGCGTGGTCGCGATCCCCACGCAGGTCTTCTACGACCGCCCCGAGCGCGGCCGCCACTTCGTCCGTTTCGCCTTCTGCAAGAAGGAGGAGGTCATCGACGAGGCGGTCTCCCGCCTGAAGCGCCTGTCGGCCTGAGCGGGCGTCGCGGTCCGGCCGCGCGCGTCTAGCGGCGCTCGCCCTTGCTCGCCTCGTCCAGCGGGGTCAGCGCCGCCGTGGCCTCCTCGTGCTCCATGCCGGTCGCCTGCAGCAGGTCCACCACGACCGAGCGCAGCTGGGCGATGATGACGTGCGCGGAGAAGCCCAGGCCCTTCGGGCGTTCCCTGGCGGCCACCGCGAGCAGCGCGTGGCGGGCCAGCGAGGGCTCACGTCCCGCGCCCAGCTCGAGCTGCAGCAGCAGCGCCGCCTCCGACACCTCGCGCATCGCCTCGGCCAGCGCCGCCGGGGGCGGGCTCGCCTCGCCGAGCGACGCCAGCGTCCGCCTGACCAGCACCCGGGTGTTGCGCAGCGCCAGGTCGACCGGCATGGCGGCGGTCTCGTACCGCGCCAGCCGGGCGCGCCGGTGCCAGTGCAGCGGGGAGATCATGGCGATCTCCTTGCTGGTCTCCAGCGCGGCCTCGAACTCGGCGACGGCGGCCTGCGTCGTACGGGCCTCCTCCAGCGCCTCGGCCGCCAGCTCCACGTCGCGCTTCTCGATCGCCTCGGCGGCGCGCTCCATCACGGTGGACAGCGCGTCGAGCACCCCCGACAGGTGTTTGGCCGCGATCGAGAACGGGCTCGCGGGCATCAGCGCCACCGCCGCGATGCCGACGATGCCGCCGGTGAGGGCGTCGAGCATCCGGTCGAGCCCGCCCACGTTCTCGCCCGGCAGCAGCGTGGCGACCAGCACCGCAGACGAGCCCGCCTGCGCGACGAACAGCGCCCCGCTGTTGAGCAGCACCGCCACCGTCATCGCCAGCGCCACGACCAGCGCGAGCTGCCAGGCGCCCGAGCCGATCCAGGACACCAGCAGGTCGCCCACGCCGACGCCGAGGCTCACCCCGACGACCAGCTCCACCAGCCGCCGCAGCCGCTGCCCGAGCCCGACGCCGATGCAGATCAGCACGGAGATCGGGGCGAAGAAGGGCCGGGGGTGGCCGAGCAGCTCGATGGCGATGAGCCAGGCGATGCCCGAGCCGACCGCGCATTGCGCGATGGAGGGCGCCGTCAGGGCGAACGTGCCCAGCCGTTCCTTGACGAGGTCGCTGAGCCTGGTACGCACCCCATCTACAATGGCGGATCTTTGTGACATCAAGGTCAAGTTTGCACCATATAACCCCTTTTATTGTGGATGGGGTCACATGGTGGACTCGTCGAGGAACGCGTCGACCGCCCGCAGGAACTCCTCGCGCGCTCCCACGTGGATCAGATGCCCCGCCTCGATCGTGACCAACCGTGCTCCCGGGATGCGCCCGGCGATGTCCGCCGCGTCGAGCGGGCTCGCCGCGCCGCCGGACAGCACCAGCGTGGGCGCCTTGATCGTGCCCAGCCCGGCCACCCAGGCGGGGTCGGGATCGATGAGCCGGCGTTCGGTCTCGTGCATCATCCGCCAGTCGAACGGCGCGGGACCGTCCTCCTCGATGGGCGGCCGTCCGGTGATCGGATGGTCGCTCCCGCCGTGCCCGCGCAGATCGGGGACGATGACGTGGCGACGGCCGCGATGAGCGCAGGTTGACATCACCGCCGGTCTACGTGGGCACACATTGACCATGAACCCCGCTGGCCGGCTCGGTAGCGTCAGCGGAAACCGGGCAGGAGGAGGGCAACGCATGCCGGAACCGATCGAAGTGCGCAAGGTGCCGATCGAGAGCGTCACCGACGCCTCCGGCCTGTCACGCCTCATCGACGACGGCGTGATCGAGGCCGCACGCGTGCTCGCCGTCATCGGCAAGACCGAGGGCAACGGCGGCGTCAACGACTACACGCGCATCCTGGCCGACCGCGCCTTCCGCGAGGTGCTGGCCGAAAACGGGCATCCGGCGCCGGAGAGCGTGCCGCTGGTGTGGTCGGGCGGCACCGACGGCGTGCTCAGCCCGCACGCGACCATCTTCGCCACCACGGCGGACGCCCCCGCGACGGACGAGCCGCGGCTGTCGGTCGGCGTGGCCATGAGCGAGGTCATCCTGCCCGAGGACATCGGCCGCCCGGCCATGGTGGAGAAGGTCGCGGCGGGCGTACGCGAGGCCATGAAGATCGCCGGCATCGACGACCCGCGCGACGTGCACTACGTACAGACCAAGACGCCGCTGCTCACGCTCGCGACGATCAGCGACGCCAAGAGCCGCGGGCAGACCACCGCCATCGAGGAGACCGGCCCCTCGATGGACCTGTCCAACTCCACCGCCGCGCTCGGCATCGCGGTCGCGCTCGGCGAGATCGAGATGCCCCGCGAGGACCAGATCCACACGGACCTGTCGCTGTACTCCTCGGTTGCCTCCTGCTCGTCCGGCGTCGAGCTCGACCGGGCGCAGATCGTGCTGGTCGGCAACGTACGCGGGATCGGCGGGCGCTACCGCATCGGCCACAGCGTCATGAAGGACGCGCTCGACGCCGACGGCATCTGGGAGGCCATCAGGGACTCCGGCATCCCGCTGCCCGAACGCCCCCACCCGTCCGATCTGAAGGGCCGGCTGGTGAACGTCTTCATGAAGTGCGAGGCCGACCCGTCGGGGCGGGTGCGCGGGCGGCGCAACATCATGCTGGACGACTCCGACGTGCACTGGCATCGGCAGATCAAGGCCGCCGTCGGCGGTGTCGCGGCCTCGGTGACCGGGGATCCCGCGGTGTTCGTGTCGGTGGCGGCCGTGCACCAGGGGCCGTCGGGCGGCGGCCCGGTCGCGGCCATCGCCGACCTGGGCTAGCACCCGGCCGGTCTTCCGGCGGGAGCGGGGCGGGCGCCGGATAGGCTCGTACGTTGTGCCGAACATCCCGCAACCACTCGACCCGCACGACGACGGCTCCGCCGCCCCCGCCGTGACCGCCGCACTGGCCGCCTACGACGCGGGCACCGGCGGCCCCGCTGAGGTGCTCAACGCGCTCAGCACGGCCCGCCTGCTGGTCCCCGTGGTCGCGCTGCTGACCGAGACCGAGGTCGGCGCCCACGGGCTGCGGCAGGAGAAGGAGAGCGAGATGGCGCTGCCCAAGCTCGTCGGCAAGGACGGCAGGCAGGCGGTGCTCGCGTTCACCGGCACGGAGTCGCTGACCCGCTGGCGGCCCGACGCCCGCCCCATCCAGGCCACCACGCTGCAGGTCTGCAAGGCCGCCGTGCAGGAGCAGGCGGCGGCGGTCGTGGTGGACGTCGCGGGTCCCGTGCAGTTCGTGATCGAGGGCGACGTGCTCGCCGCGCTGGCCGCCGTCGAGTCCGGCACGGTGAGCGAGCTGAGCGGGGTCACCGTGGCCAGGGTCGCCCCCGGCCCGGCACCGGCCAAGCCCAAGCGGCGGTGGTTCTCCAGAAAGAGCCGCTGACCCGCGGCCCTGGGGCGTGATCCGCGCGAAGCAGCCGGGCGGGCCGCCGACCGCGCGGGATGTGATCCGGGCGGGCGGGCCGCTGACCGCGCGGGATGCGATCCGGGCGGGCGGGCCGCTCGCCGCGCCATACCCGTTGCGCGCATCGGCCGCGGGAGGGCGGGGAGCGGGCTAGGTTCTGCGGCGTGCTCGCACTCATGGCGGCGATCGGCCTGATCTGCGGCGCCCGGATCAGGGCGCTGGCCGGCACCTACGACGACGGCCACGCGCCGGCACCGGGCCCCCTGGTGATCGAGCTGGCCGCCGCGGCCCTGGTGACCGTGATCGCGTGGCGGGCCGGTCCCGCGTACGCGTGCTTCGCCGTCATCGGCACCGCCCTGGCCGTCATCGACTGGCGCACGTACACGCTGCCCGACGCGATCACGCTGCCGGCGTACCCGATCATGGCGCTCGCGCTCCTTCCGGCGGGAGAGCTGCCGGCCGCGCTGGCCGGCGGTGCCGCGCTCATCGCGGTCTACGGCGTGCTGTGGCTGGTCAGGCCGGAGGCGATGGGGTTCGGCGACGTCAAGCTCGCCGGGCTCATCGGCATGGCGTGCGGCCCGCTGGGCTGGCCCGCGGTCGCCGCGGCGGCACTCGCCGGGCAGGTGTTCGGCGCCCTGTACGCCCTGTTCCTCCTGCTGTCCCGGCGCGGCACCCGGGACACCCAGTTCCCCTTCGGCCCCTTCATGCTGCTCGGCGCGTTCACGACACTCTGTCTCGCTGGGTGAGCGGAGGGACATCCCACTCGGTGGCACGTGGAAGACTTGTACGCATGTTGCGCTGGTTGACCGCCGGAGAGTCCCACGGGCCCGAACTCGTCGCGATCCTCGAGGGCCTGCCGGCCGGGGTCGAGGTGACCACGGCCGACATCGACGAGGCCCTGCGCCGCCGCAGGCTCGGCTATGGCCGCGGCGCGCGGATGAAGTTCGAGCAGGACAAGGTGACGATCGTCGGAGGCGTACGCCACGGCCGCACCATGGGCAGCCCCGTCGCCATCCGCGTCGGCAACACCGAGTGGCCCAAGTGGGAGAAGGTCATGGCGGCCGACCCCGTCGACCCCGCCGAGATCGAGGGCCTGGCGCGCAACGCCCCCAGGTCCCGCCCGCGCCCCGGCCACGCCGACCTGGCCGGCATGCAGAAGTACGGCTTCGACGACGCCCGCAACGTCCTCGACCGGGCGAGCGCCCGTGAGACCGCCGCCCGCGTCGCGCTCGGCGAGGTTGCGCGGCGCTTCCTCAAGCAGGCGCTCGGCGTCGACATCGTCAGCCACGTCACCGAGATCGGCGGCGCCCGCACCCCGGCCGAGACGCTGCCCGGCCCCGGCGACCTCGCCAGGATCGACGCCGACCCGGTCAGGTGCGCCGACCCCGAGGGCAGCGCCGCCATGGTCGCCGTCATCGATAAGGCGCACAAAGACGGCGACACGCTCGGCGGCGTCGTCGAGGTCCTCGCCTACGGCCTGCCGCCCGGCCTCGGCAGCTACACCCACTGGGACCGCAGGCTCGACTCCCGGCTGGCCGGCGCGCTCATGGGCATCCAGGCGATCAAGGGCGTCGCGGTCGGCGACGGCTTCGAGACCGCGCGCAGGCCCGGCTCCCGCGCCCACGACGAGATCGAATACAGCACCGAAGACGGCGTGCGCCGCATCACCAACCGCGCGGGCGGCGTCGAAGGCGGCATGACCAACGGCGAGATCCTGCGGGTCAGCGCCGCCATGAAGCCCATCTCCACGGTGCCGAGGGCGCTGGCCACGATCGACGTCAAGACCGGCGAGGCGGCCAAGGCCCACCACGAGCGCTCCGACGTGTGCGCCGTGCCCGCGGCCGGCGTCGTGGCCGAGGCGATGGTCGCGCTGGTGCTGGCCGACGCGGCGCTCGAGAAGTTCGGCGGCGACTCCGTCGAGGAAGTCGCCCGCAACCTGTCCGGCTACCTCTCTTCTATGGTGATCAAATGACAGCCAAGGCCGTGCTCATCGGGCCTCCGGGATCCGGCAAGACCACGCTCGGGCGGCTGCTCGCCGAGCGGCTCGGCGTCGGGTTCCGCGACACCGACGCCGACGTCGAGGCGGTGGCGGGCAAGCCCGTCTCCGACATCTTCGTCGAGGACGGCGAGGAGCGCTTCCGCGAGCTCGAACACGAGGCCGTGCGCCGCGCGCTGGCCGAGCACGACGGCGTCCTGTCGCTCGGCGGCGGCGCCGTGCTGCACGAGGAGACGCAGGCCCTGCTTGAGGGACACCACGTCGTCTACCTCCAGGTCGGGCTGGCCGACGCGGTCCAGCGGGTCGGCCTGGCCAGCGCCCGCCCGCTGCTGGTGCTCAACCCGCGCAGCAGGCTCAAGGCGCTGATGGAGGAGCGCCTGCCCATCTACGAGCGGCTGGCCAAGATGACCGTGGTGACCGACAAGCGGGAGCCCGAAGAGCTGGCCGACGAGATCATGAAGGGGCTGCCCGGGTGAGCGCCACCAGGATCCACGTGCGGGGCGACAGCCCGTACGACGTCGTCGTCGGCACCGGCGTGCTCGCCGAGCTGACCACGCTGCTCAAGCCCGGCGTGCGCACCGTCGCCGTCATCGCGCCCGAGACGCTGCCCGAGATCACCAGGCCGGTCCGCGAGGCGCTCGAAGGCGCCGGCTACGAGGTGGCCGAGCTGACCGTGCCCGACGGCGAGCAGTGCAAGACCGTCGAGGTGGCCGCGCGGCTCTGGTCCGAGCTGGGCCGCCACGGCGTGACCCGCTCCGACGCCGTGGTGGGCGTCGGCGGGGGCGCGACCACCGACCTCGCCGGGTTCGTGGCCGCCACGTGGCTGCGCGGCGTCCAGGTGGTGCTCGTGCCCACCACGCTGCTCGCCATGGTCGACGCCGCCGTCGGCGGCAAGAACGGCATCGACACCGCCGAGGGTAAGAACCTCGTCGGCACCTTCCTGCCGCCCGCCGGCGTGCTGTGCGAGCTGTCCACGCTGGCCGGGCTGCCCAAGGCCGACTACGTCGCGGGCCTCGCCGAGATCATCAAGGGCGGCTTCATCGCCGACCCCGAGATCCTGCGGCTCGTCGAGTCCGACCCCGAGGCCGCCACCCGCCCCGACGGCCCGCACACCCGCGAGCTGATCGAGCGCAAGATCCGGGTCAAGGCCGACGTCGTGGGCGCCGACCTGCGCGAGGCCGGGTTGCGTGAGATCCTCAACTACGGCCACACGCTCGCCCACGCCATCGAGCGCGACGAGCACTACACGATCCGCCACGGCGAGGCCGTCGCCATCGGCATGGTCTACGCCGCCGAGCTGTCCAGGCTGTCCGGCCGCGCCGACGTCGTCGACCGCACCCGCTCCATCCTCACCTCCGTGGGCCTGCCGATCAGCCACCGCGCCGACGCCTGGCCGCGGCTGCGCGACCACATGCGGCTCGACAAGAAGAACCGCGGCGCCAAGCAGCGGTTCGTCGTGCTCGACGACCTGGCCAGGCCCGGCCGCCTCGAAGACCCCGCGGAAGAGCTGCTCGAAGCCGCCTACAAGGAGATCTCCGCATGATCCTCGTCCTCAACGGCCCCAACCTGGGCCGGCTCGGCGTCCGCGAGCCCGACGTCTACGGCTCCGAGACTCTGGAGGACCTCGCCGCCCTCTGCCGCGACACCGGCCGCAAGCTCGGCCACCACGTCGAGGTGCGCCAGACGGACGACGAGGCCGAGATGATCGGCTGGATCCACGAGGCGTGCGACGGCCGCATCCCGGTGGTGCTCAACCCCGCCGCGTTCACCCACTACTCCTACGCGCTCAAGGACGCCATCGCCCAGCGCACCGCCCCGCTCATCGAGGTTCACATCTCCAACCCCGCGGCGAGGGAAGAGTTTCGCCATACCTCCGTCGTGGCCGGGGTGGCGACGGGCACGATCGCCGGCTTCGGACTACAGTCATACGTCCTTGCGCTGCACGCTATCGCGGAGATGATCACCACCTCATGAGGCACTACAAGTCCTTCGTCGCGCTCGGCGACAGCTTCACAGAAGGACTGAACGATCCCGGTCCGGACGGGCACTACCGTGGCTGGGCCGACCGGGTGGCCGAGCGGCTCGCCGCCGATGACCCCTCCTTCCGCTACGCCAACCTCGCCGTCCGCGGCAAGCTCCTCGACCAGGTCGTGGCCGAGCAGGTGCCGCCGGCCGTCGACATGGCGCCCGACCTGGTCAGCTTCTGCGCCGGAGGCAACGACCTGCTCAGGCCGGGCAGCGACCCCGACGTGATGGCCAAGACGCTCGCGCGGGCCGTGCGCGACCTGCGCTCCGGCGGGGCCGACGTGCTGCTGTTCACCGGGGTGGACCCGCGTGACACGCCCATCATGCGCCGCCTGCGCGGCAAGTTCGCCATCTACTACCTGCACCTGCGCTCCATCGCCGACCTGTACGGCTGCAAGCTCGTCGACCAGTGGTCCATGCAGGGGCTACGCGACTGGCGGGCCTGGAGCGCCGACCGGCTGCACATGAACGAGGACGGTCACCGGCTGGTGGCCGCCCGCGTGCTCGACGTGCTGGGCGTGCCGTTCGAGGAGGACTGGCGCAAGGAGTGGCCGCCGCGCACCGTCGATCCCCGCACCCGGCGGCGCGAGGACGCCCAATGGATCAAGGAGCACCTGGTGCCGTGGGTGTCGCGCCGGATCCGCGGCGTCTCCTCCGGCGACGGCCTCTCGCCGAAGCGCCCCGAGCTCGCCCCCTGGGCCTGATCGCTCGGCCGGGCGGCGCGCTGTAGGACAGCCTCCAGGACAGCCAGGCCCCGACGGTCTCGGGCCTGTCGTCCAGGACGATCAGCCGCCCGTCCCGCAGTCCCAGCCGCCATGGTTCCCTGAGCGGTTCGCCGGGGTGGATGCCATCACCGACGGAGCCCGCCCCCGCCGTCGCCGGCGGGGACGTCAGGAGGAGGCGGCGGCGAGGCGCTTGAGCGCGGCGCGCGGAACGGCCGGGTCGGTGGTGCGCCAGAACGGCGGCAGCGAGCCCAGCAGGAACCCGCTGTAGCGGGCCGTCACCAGCCGCGGATCGAGCACCGCGATGACCCCCTTGTCGTCCTGCGACCGCAGCAGCCGCCCGACGCCCTGCGCCAGCAGCAGCGCGGCGTGGTTGGCCGCCACGGCCATAAACCCGTTGCCGCCCTTGGCGGCCACGTGGCGCTGCCTGGCGGAGGTCAGCGGGTCGTCGGGACGGGGGAACGGCACCCGGTCGATGATGACCAGCCGCAGCGAGGGCCCGGGGACGTCGACGCCCTGCCACAGCGACAGCGTCCCGAACAAGCAGGTCGGCTCGTCCTCCGCGAACTGCTTGACCAGCAGCATCGTCGAGTCGTCGCCCTGGCACAGCAGCGGCACGTCGAGCCGGTCGCGCAGCGCCTCGGTCGCCGCCTTGGCGGCGCGCATCGAGGAGAACAGCCCCAGCGTGCGCCCGCCGGCCGCCTCGATCAGCTCGGCGATCTCGTCGAGGTACGCCTGCGGCAGCCCGTCGCGGCCCGGCTGGGGGAGGTGTTTGGCGACGTACAGGATGCCCGAGCGCGGATGGTCGAAGGGCGAGCCGACGTCGATGCCCTGCCAGTCCTTACCGGCCTCGCCGAGCCCCCACTGGGCGGCCAGCGCGTCGAACGTGCCGCCGAGCGCCAGCGTGGCCGAGGTGAGCACGACCGTGCGCTCGCCGAACAGCTTGTCGCGCAGCATGCCGCTGACGCTGAGCGGCGCCACCCGCAGCACGGGCGGGCGGCGGTCGCTGCCCGGGTCGAGCCAGACGACCTCGGCGCGGTCGGCCTCGGTGGCGTGGCCGTAGGCGTCGAGCATGCGCACGGCGGTGTCGTGCACCTCGTCGAGCGCGGTGAACGCGGCCTTGCGCTGGCCCGCCTTGTCGGGGTCGTCTTTGTCGGCGTTGCGCGGCCCCAGGGCGGTGATGCAGCGCCAGGCGGTGTCGCGGATGGCCTGCAGGGTCAGCCCCAGCACCTGCGGCAGCTCGTCGATGCGGCCGGGCGGCGCGGCGGCCAGCAGCGCCTTGAGGTCTTCGCCCGCCTCCATGAGCTGGTCGGCGATGGGCTGGTCGATGAGGCGGCCCACGCGGCGTACGGCGAGCATGACCGACGCCTCCGACAGCTCCGACGTCACCACGGACGTCACCCTGTCGACCAGCTCGTGCGCCTCGTCGACCACCACGACCTCGTGCTCGGGCAGCACCGGCAGCTCGCCCATGGCGTCGATGGCGAGCAGCGCGTGGTTGGTCACGACGACGTCGGCCTCGCCCGCGCGCGCCCTGGCCAGCTCGGCGAAGCACTCCGCGCCGCTCGGGCAGCGGCTCGCGCCCAGGCACTCCTGCGCGCTCACCGAGAACTGCCGCCACGCCTGGTCGCTCACGCCCGGCACCAGCTCGTCGCGGTCGCCGGTCTCGGTCTCCTCGGCCCACTGCTGGATGCGCTGCACCATGCGCCCGGTGGCGCTCACCTCGCGCGGGTCGAAGAGCTGGTCCTGCTCGTCCTCCTCGGGCCAGCCGGCGGACGCCTTGTAGCGGCACAGGTAGTTACGGCGGCCCTTGAGTATCGCGTACGTCGGCTCGTGCGGCAGCTCCTTGCCGAGCGCCTCAGCCAGGCGGGGCAGGTCGCGATCGACGAGCTGGCGCTGCAGCGCGATGGTGGCGGTGGAGACCACGACGGGTTTGTCGCTGTCCATCGCGTGGCGGATGGACGGCACCAGATAGGCCAGCGACTTTCCCGTGCCCGTGCCCGCCTGGACGGCCAGATGCTCCTTGGCGTCGATGGCGCGTTGCACGGCCCGCACCATGGTGATCTGGCCTTCGCGTTCGCTTCCTCCAAGAGCGCTGACCGCGATGCTGAGCAGTTCTTCCACTGGCGGGAGATGGGAATCGGGCACGGCAGTAAACGCTACCCGCATTCCGGGGCCGCCGCGCCGAACGCGGTGTGATCGGCCAGACGCATCCCGGCGTTCCGGAAAACTCCCGGCGGGTTGCGTGGCACACTGGGCGATCGGAACGCCAACTGGTAGGTGGGGGATTTCACCGGACGTGACCAGGGGGGTTCTGGGAGTATATGGGAAGGCCGGTTAAGTAGGGTTTTCCGGGGTTGAGTGGACGAATAAAGGCTGGTTAAAGCAGTATGTCTGCCATGTCGGAAGTTGTCCCGTTGCCGTCGTTCGGCGAAGTCTTCTTCGATGCGCGAGGTCAGGAGCGGTGTCTGCGTGTCACGTGGCATGAGGGCACCCTCGTCCTCAGCCTGTGGCGCGGGGAGATGTGCACTGCGAGCTTCCGCATGCCGATGGAGGATGTCGGCCGGCTGCTCGACACCCTCGACGAGGGGTACGCCGAGGCGACCGGCGAGCAGGCCGCCGTGCCCGCGCACGACCCGGGCACCGAGGTCATCCCCGGCACCGGCCAGTACCACCGGCCGCCCCAGCCCGGGCAGGCCCCGCCCCAGCAGGCCCAGCAGGACCGGCAGCACGCGCAGCAGCCCGCCCAGCAACGCGGACAGCAGGAGCGGCAGCAGCCGCAGCACGCGCAGGCCTCGCCGCTCGACGACCGCCCGACGGCGGCGCTCTCGCCGAACGACGTGCTGGTGGCCAGGGGCAACCCGCCGCAGGACAAGCTCGTCGCCTCGTACGGCGACTCGGGCGCGCGCGACGCCTACGGCGAAACCACCGCGCCCCGCGAGTCCTTCAAAGACCAGCGCGCCCCCTTCACGGGCCCGCAGTACGTCGACTCGACCGCCCCGCAGCCGAAGTACACCGGCGACCCCTTCAGCGGCCCGCAGTACACCGGCGACCCGCTCAGCGATCCCCGCTACGCCCAGCCGCAGGGCCGCCAGGCCGAGCCGTTCACCGGCCCGCAGTACGTGGATCAGGACCGCGGCTACCAGATGCCCGCCGAGCAGCGCCGACCGTCGCCGGTGAACACCGACCCGCTCGGCTTCCCCTCGCAGGCCGCCGACCCGTACCAGCAGTCGCAGCCGCGCCGCGACCAGTACTCCGCCGACCCCTACCCTTCTGACCCGTACCCGTCCGACCCGTACGGTGGCCGGCGTTCCGACGGCTACGCCCAGCCCCAGCAGCAGGCCCAGCCGCAGCCGACCGTGGCGGGCCTCGGCACGCCCATGCACGGCATCCCCGGCGCGGGCCGCCGCCGCCCGGCGCCTCAGCCCGCCGCCGACGACTACGGCTCCTACCAGAACCCGGCGGCCAACCCGGTCGACCCGCTGCTGTCGCTCGGCCGGCAGGAGCAGCAGTACCCGCAGTCCGAGGCCGAGATGACCCGCCCGTACGTGGACCCCATGTTCTCCACGGGCGAGCGCCTGCGCCCCGAGCAGCAGCCGGACTACCACGAGAGAAGCGACCGCAGGGAGTGGTGAAACCCGGCCTCCCACCGCCAGGTACGCTTCAGCGCGGAACGACCTGCTGAGGCGATCACATCCAGACGCGGGGGGCACTCGTGGGTTCGAGCGGTGGCCTGCAACTGCTGTTGCTGGCCGGCGGCGCGGTCGCGGTCGCGGCGCTCGCACGGCGGCACAACTGGCCGGCTCCGCTGCTGCTGGTGGCGGCCGGGCTGGTGGTCTCGCCGCTGCTGCCCGAGGTGCCGCTCGACCCCGAGCTGGTGCTCTACGTCTTCCTGCCGCCGCTGCTCTACTCCGCCGCGCTCAACAGCTCCTATCAGCGGCTGCGCGACGTCAGGCGTCCCGTCGCGCTGCTGTCGGTGGGGCTGGTGCTGTTCACCGCGGTCGTGGCCGGGCTGCTCGTCCACCTGCTGCTGCCGAGCCTGCCGCTCACGCTGGCGTTCGCGCTCGGCGCGATCATCGCGCCGCCCGACGCGGTGGCCGCCGTCGCGGTCGGCCGCAGGCTCGGGCTGCCGCGCAGGACGCTGACCATCCTCGTCGGCGAGAGCCTGTTCAACGACGCCACCGCGCTCACCCTCTACAGGGTCGCCATCGGGGCGGCCACCGGCGGCGCGATCAGCCTCTGGGCGGGCCTCGGCGAGTTCCTGCTGGCCGCGCTCGGCGGGGTGGCCATCGGCCTGGCGCTGGCGCTGGCGTGCGCCTGGGTGCTCGAACGCCTCAGCGACTCGATGGTCGAGACCACGGTGATGCTGCTCATCCCGTTCGGCGCGTACCTCGCCGGCGAGTCGCTGCACGCCTCCGGCGTGATCGCCGTCGTGGTCGTCGGACTCTACCTCGGCCACCGCATGCACCTGCGCGGCTTCAGCACCCGGCTGGTGGCCGGCGCCGTCTGGAAGGTCGTCGCCTTCTTCCTCGAAGCGATCGTGTTCGCGCTGATCGGGCTGCAGCTCGTGCCCGTCGTGCGCGGCATCACGGGCTACCGGCCCTGGGAGGTGGCGCTCTACGCGGCGGTGGTGCTGGCCGCGGTGATCGCCGCCAGGTTCGCCTGGGTGTTCGCGCTGGCGCCGCTCATCAGGGCGGCACCCAGGACCGATGTCCGGCAGGCCGTGGTGCTCAGCTGGGCGGGCATGCGCGGCGTGGTCTCGCTGGCGGCCGCGTTCGCCATCCCCGAGAGCGTGCCCGCGCGCGACCGGGCGCTGCTGCTGTTCCTGACGTTCACCACCGTGATCGGCACGCTGCTCATCCAGGGCACCACGTTCCCCACGCTGATCAGGAAGCTGCACGTGTCGACCAGGAAGGAGCGCTATGAGGACCTGCTCGCCGAGGCGGCCGCCCAGCAGGCGGCGCTGGAGGCGGGGCAGGCGGAGCTCGACCGGCTCGTCGCCGAGCTGGGCCACGAGCCCGACAAAATCCAGAAACAGGTCATCGACCAGCTCAGGGAGAACGCCTGGTGGCGGTCGCTGGCCGCCTGGGAACGCCTCGGCGGCGGCACCGGGCCAGACGGCGCCGAGACGCCGAGCACGCTCTATCGCCGGATGCGGCGCGAGATGCTGAAGGCCGAGCGCAAGGTCTTCGTCCGCCTGCGCGACGAGCGGCGCCTGGACGACGAGGTGCTGCGCCAGGTGATGACCCAGCTCGACTTCGAAGAGGCCATGCTCGACCGCTGACGCCCCGGATGCTTCGGGAAGCCGCGAGCGGGAGCCCCGGTGGGGTCAGCCCAGCTCGTTGTCCACGAAGCACCAGCGCCAGGTCTCACCCGGCTGGAACGACTGGATGACCGGATGTTCGGTCTCGTGGAAGTGCGCGGTGGCGTGCTTGCCGGGGGAGGAGTCGCAGCAGCCGATGTGGCCGCACTCCAGGCAGCGCCGCAGATGCACCCACGGCCAGCCGAGGGACAGGCACTCCTCGCACCCGTCCGGCGTCTTCGCGGGCGGGTCGCCCGCCTGTGCCAGATGCTCGCACGTCGCCATGGGGAAATCCTATGCCCGGCGAAACGATCACCCATGGGGCGGGGCAGGGGCATGGGGACGCGTAGGATGCCTGCGCACGTCGAGGAGGCTGACATGGGAGTCACAGAGGGGACGATGACCGGGATCCCGCCGGTCGTGGTGCGCCGGGCGCTGCCGACCGAGCCCGCCGTACGCGCGTCGAAGTCCCTGTTCCTGGCCGAGGCCGAGCGGCAGGGGCTCAAGGCCGGCCGCTGCATGCTGTACGTGGGCCAGGAGCCCGCCCCCGAGCACATCGCCGAAGGCCTGCGCGTGGCGGCGGGCACCGGCGTCATCGCGCGGCGCAAGCTGCTGACCGCCTCCGACGTCCCCGTACGCATCGCCACCAGCTACTTCCGCGCCGACCTCTTCGCCGGCACGCGCATCGCCGAGCCCGGTTTCGTGCGGCCGTCGCTGCAGTCGGCGCTGGAGTCGCTGGGCCACGCGTTCGGGCACGCCGAGGAGACGCTGATCGCCCGGCCGCCGACGGACTTCGAGCGGGAGACGCTGGAGCTGGCGGCGGGGGAGTGGGTCGTCCAGGTGCTGCGGACGAGCTACTCGACCGAGGACGTCCCGATCCACGCCCTGGAGACGATCTGCGCCGCCACCCGCCACATCTTCACCGTCACCCAGGTGACGGGGCACGACGAGTTCTGACCTTTCCTCGGCCGTTCCCGGCGGATCGAGAATGTCGGTGGGCGGTGGCAGGATGCCGGGCATGATCCTGGGGAAAGTCATGCTCACCGGCGCTGCCGGGCGGGTCGGGTCGGTGCTGCGCGAGCCCTTGCTGCGCCGGGTGCGCCGGTTGGTCTCGGTCGATCGGGTGCCGCTGACCGCGCTGGCGGCGCACGAAGAGGTCGTACGCGCCGAGCTGGGCGGCGCCGACGACGTGATGCCGCTGGTCGAGGGCGCCGACGCGGTGGTGCACCTCGCGGGCGTGCCGGACGAGGCGCCGCTGCCCGACCTCCTCGAGGGCAACGTGCTGGGCACCCACCACGTGCTGGAGGCGGCCCGGCGCACCGGCGTGCGGCGCGTCGTGCTGGCGAGCAGCAACCGCCTCACGGGCTGCTACCCGGCCGCGCAGACCGTCTCGCCCGCGATGCCGCCCAGGCCCGACGGGCTCTACGGCGTCAGCAAGGTCGCCGTCGAGGCCCTGGGGCGGCTCTACGCCGACAAGTTCGGGCTGGAAGTGGTGTGCCTGCGCATCGGCAGCCTGGAGCCCGAGCCCACCGACCCCCGCCACCTGGCCACCTGGCTCAGCCCGCGCGACTGCGCCGGGTTCGTCTGGGCCGCCGTGACCTGCCCCGAGGTGTCGTTCCTCGCCGCGTACGCGGTGTCGGCCAACACCCGCCGCTTCTGGGAGCTGGACGAGCGTCTGGGCTATCAGCCGCTTGACGACGCGGAGACGTACCTCGACCGCCTCCCCGCAGAGGCGGCCTCCTATCCGGGCGGAGCGCTCCAGGGCGGCGTCTACGCCTCCCCCGGCTTCACCCTCCCGCACCTGCTCAGCACCCGGCCGGCCCGAGACTGACCACATCGCCCCTGCGACGGCTGCCAGGGTGCCCGGTCGCGCGCTGGAGGCAGGTGCGCGGTGGCCGGGCGGGGGCATGGCTCGGCACATCGCCGTCGAGAGGCCGACCGAGCCGCCCCTGCCTCGGTCGTCGCCGGGATCGCCCGGCCGCGCGCTGCGGACGCGAAGGGCGGGGCATGCGCGGGGCCCGGCGAGGCTGTGGCCGGATGCCTGCGCCGGGCCCGCATCAGCGGCGGGCGATTCGCGTGCTCACCGCTGAGGGTCCGAGCTCGGAGCCGGGCCGGCCGACGTGGTGGCGGTGGGGGAGGGGCCGGGCGTGGTGCCTTCCTCGCCCTCGCCTTTCTTGTCCTTCTTCTCCTTCGGGTCCGGTTCCGGGCGGCAGCCGGTCGTGCAGCCCTCGAAGCGGCTGGTGATGATCGGGGTGAACGGGGTGGGCGGGACCTTGCGCAACGCCTGGAGCATGGTGTCGCGCCAGATCGGCCCGGGGACGCTGGCCCCCTGCACCGACCCGTAGTAGCGGCCGCCGATCGTCACCCCCGTCAGCTTGTACTGCTGCGAGCCGCGCGGGTCGCCGAGGCTGACGGCGCCCGCCAGGTCGGGGGTGAAGCCGGCGAACCAGGCCGAGGCGTACCCGTCGGTGGTGCCGGTCTTGCCGGCGGCGGGCCGCCCGATGCCGCCGACGCCCCGCATCGTCCCGTCGGTGAACACGCCGGACAGCACCTCGGCGGTGGCGTCGGCGATGGCGGGCTCCAGCGCCTGGCGGCACTTGGGGCGGTAGCGGGTGGTCTTGCCGTCCCTGTCGGTGATGTGGGTGATGGCCATCGGCGCGCAGTACGTGCCGCGCGCACCGATCGCCGCGTAGGCGGAGGCCACCGTCACCGGGTCGGTCTCGTTGATGCCGAGCGTGAACGTCTCGTACTCCTGCAGCTTCTTGCCGTCCGCGCGCCGGATGCCGAGCGACTTGGCGGTCTTGACGGTGTCGCAGAGGCCGACCCGCTGCTCCAGCTCCATGAAGAAGGTGTTCACGGAGTTCCAGGTGCCGGTGCGCAGCGTCTTCCAGCCGGGCGAGCCTTCGTCGTTGGTGACGGTGTGCGAAGGGTCGCCGATGTTCTGGCCCGCGCAGTTCTTGAACGTCGAGTACGCCGGCGCCCGGTAACCGGCGCCCGCGGCGAGCCCGTCGTCCAGCTTCATGCCCTTCTTCAGGGCGGTGATCAGCGTGAACGTCTTCATCGTCGAGCCGGGCTGGAATCCGACCCCGCCCCCGTGCGCGGCGTCGGCGACCACGTTGTAGGAGATCTCGTTCTTGGCGGCGTCCGTGCCGTAGCGGCGGCTGGCGGCCATCGCCCTGATCGCACCGCTGCCCGGCTCGACCAGGGCCTCGGCGGCGACGGGCCGGTCGGAGGCGTGGACGTAGCGCTTGATGGCGCGCTCGGCGGCGGCCTGCATCTTCGGGTCGAGCGTGGTCCTGATGGTCAGCCCGCCCCGGTTGAGCATGGCCAGCCGGGCCTTCGCGGTACGGCCGAAGTCCGGATTGCTGAGAATCTCGTGCCGTACATAAAGGCAGAAGTACGGATATTTGCTGCCTTCGCAGCCTCCGGGAAGCCGCGTCCCCTTGTACCCGAGCTTGGTCGCCTTGGCTTCGGCCGCCTCCTCCGGCGTGATCTTCCCCAGCTCCGCCATCCGGTTCAGCACCACGTTCCTGCGGTTCAGCAGCCGTTTCCGGTGCTCCGGGCCGAGGTTGGGGTCGGTGGCGTTCGGGTCCTGCACCGCGCCGGCCAGCGTGGCGGCCTGCGGCAGCGTCAGGTCGGCCGCGCGCACGCCGAAGAACCGCTTGGCGGCGGCCTCGACACCGTACGCGCTCGCGCCGAAGTACGCGATGTTCAGATACTTCTCGAGGATCTGGTCCTTGGTGTACTTCTGCTCGATCCCCATCGCATAGCGCAGCTCGTTGAGCTTGCGCGTGTAGCTGGCCTCGACGGCGGCGTTCCGCTCCTCCTCGGTGTCGGCCGAATTGAGCAGCACCTGCTTGACGTACTGCTGGGTGATGCTCGACCCGCCCTGGCTGGTGCGGCCCGTCTGCAGGTTGGTGGCGAGGGCGCGCAGCGTGCCCTCGATGTCGATCGCCCCGTGCTCGTAGAAGCGGTAGTCCTCGATGGCCACGATCGCGGTCCGCATCACCTCGGCGATCTCGTCGAGGCCGACGATCTCGCGGTACTCCTCGTAGAAGCGGGCGATCTCGTTGCCCTTGGCGTCCTGCACGATCGTGACCTCGGCGGGCGGCGGCTCGGCGAGGTCGACCGGCCTGAGGTTCACCTCGTCGGCCGCCGCCACGAACCCGGCCCCCATGCCCCCGATGGCCGGGATCGCGATCCCGGCCACCAGCACGCCCGCCCCCGTGGCGGCGGCGGCGAGCCGCAGCAGCTTGGTCCCCCGTCCGCGCATCAGAGCCTGCCGAGCCCGCGGGCCAGAATCGTCGCGGTCCGCGCGATCACCTTGTTGTCGATCGGCTGCCCGGCCTCCTTGCGGTTGGTGTAGATGGCAAGGATGATCGGCGCGCCGGACCGGCCGGACGGCCAGGCGATCGCGATGTCGTTGCCCGCGCCGATCTCGTCATTGCTGCCGGTCTTGTCGCCGATCGTCCACTTCTTCGGCAGGCCGGCGCGGATGCGCGCGTCACCGGTCTCGTTCGCGATGAGCCAGCCGTTCAGCCGCGCGCGGTCCTTCGGGTGCAGCGCGTTCCCGGCGGCGAGCCTGCGCAGGTCGCGGGCGGCGGCCGCGGGGGTGGTGGTGTCGCGCTTCTCCTTCGGCGTCCAGACGTTCAGCTCGACCTCCCAGCGGTCGAGCCGCGAGACCGGGTCCTTGAGCGTACGCAGGTACTTGGTCAGCCCGGCAGGACCGCCGATCTGCTTGAGCACCATGTTGCCCGCGGTGTTGTCGCTCAGCGTGATGGCGGCCTTGCAGAGCTGCGCGACCGTCAGCCCGTCCTTGACATGCTTCTCGGTGGTCGGCGAGTGCGGCTTGAGGTCGGCCGCCGTCCACTTCACCCGCTTGTTCATCAGGCCGGGCTCGGAGGTGCGCGCCTTGTGCAGCGTGGCCCCGCACGCCAACGCCTTGAACGTCGACAGCAGCGGGAACCGCTCACCCGATCGGTAACCCACCGTCCTCCCCGTCGCCGTGTCGATCGCGTACGCCCCGATGCGCCCCTTGAAGGACGCCTCCAGCGCCCGCAGCTCCTTGCTGACCCATGCCTGCCCGGCAGGCTCCGCGGTGACCGCCGCGGCTGCCGCGGTGGCCGGGCTCGCGGTCGCGGCCCCGCCCGCCAGCAGAGAGATCGTCAGAGCAGTCGCCTGCAGCGCGGCCGCAAGCCGCCGGGCACGAAGCTGTCGCATGCCATGTCCTTGCCGTCGTTCGATCAGATCAGAGGGCAGGAGCAAAGCAGACGCGAAAGCACGATGTCTAATAGCGATATCGCGAAAGTATTCATATCGCTTTCCATATCCTTGCAGGTCAGAGCCCTGGTGGGAGGGACGGGGCCCGACGGTGGACGGTCAGAGGTACGGCGGTGGAGGGTCAGATGTCCGACGGTGGAGAGTCGGGGGCCGGGTGGTGGACGGTCAGGGGTCGGGTGGTGGACGGTCAGGGGCCGGGTGGTGGACGGTCAGGGGTCGGGTGGTGGACGGTCAGGGGCCGGGTGGTGGACGGTCAGGGGTCGGGTGGTGGAGGTGTACCGGATGGTCGTGCTCGTCGCCGGTCCCCCATGCACGGTCTCCACAAGGTGTGCGCTCGGTCACGTCACGTGGCCGAGCGCTTGGGTAGGGTCAAGGTATGCGTCCACTCAAGAGCCGGTACGTGCCCCTGGCCCTTTTCGCCTCGTGCGTGTTCGCGGCCGGTTGTAGCGACGTCAACGAGACCATCGACAAGGCCCAGGCGTGCATCGAGGCGCCGAAGATCGTCTCTGAGCTGGCCGCCGAGCTCACCAAGCTGACCGATGACCCCGAGGCCATGGACAAGGCGATCGACGACGCCGCGGCCAAGCTGAGCGACGTGGCCGACACCGCGGCCAACACGACGCTCAAGGAGGCGAGCGACAGCCTCGCCGCGACGCTGACCGGCATCACGATCGACGACGTCAACGACGCGGTCGACGCGGCGCAGAAGGTCGCCACGGAAAGCGCCGAATACGTGAAACGGGTGGCCCAGGCCTGCAGCTGAGACGCCGACAATCCCGGCTTCTCTAGGGGAAATGGGGAGGAAATACCCTTTTTTCCATGGAACCCGACCCGCGTTTCACCTTGGCCAATGAACGCACATTCCTCACCTGGCTGAGCACGGCGCTGGCACTCAGCGCGGGTGGGGTGGCCATGGCGGCGGTGCCGTCCGACGTGTTCGTGCCGTGGATCCGTACGACGCTGGCCATCGTCCTCGTCACCCTCTCCGCACTGGCGGCCGGCATGGCCTACCCGCGCTGGCGCAACATCCAGCGCGCGCTGCGCGACCAGGCGCCGCTCCCGCCGCCCGCGCTGGCGGCCGTCTTCGGTTACGGCGTCGCCGCCGTGGCCGTGGTCGCCCTCGTCCTGATCATCCTGTCGGCGCGGGCCTGACCGGCGAGGCCCGGCGTGGGGATGACCCCGGAAGAGGAGATCTGGGACCAGGGCCTGCAGAGCGAGCGCACCCGGCTGGCCTGGGTGCGCACGGCCGTGGCGCTGTCCACCGGCGGGCTGGGCGCGGCCGGCCTCGCCGTTCGCAGCGGCCTGCCGGTGCCGGCGATCGCCGCGTTCGCGCTGGCCGCGCTCTGCGGCGGCGTACTGCTGATCAGGACCAGGCTGCGCTTCCGGCGCGTGCAGGCGGCCCTGCACCACGGCCTGCCCCTGGACTCCGGGCTCGACGCGCTCTTCGCCTGGCTCGGCACGCTCAGCGTCGTCGCGGGCTCCGTGATCTTCGTGTTCACCGTCAGGTGAGGCCGGGTTGCGGCAGGTCAGGAGGGAGGCGGACACTCGAAAGGGGGGTGACCTCATGGAAGAAGAACTGAGGATCGTGCCTTTCGAGTGTCAGCGCTGCTGGCACGTCTGGGAGGAGGACTACGTCGTCAGGCACCAGGAGGACCAGCACGGCAACGCGGCCGAGATCTGGCTGCGGAACGGGCTGCCCGTACCGCCGCCCTCGGCGGCCGCCGTCTGCCCGAAGTGCGGCTGCCAGAAGGCCAAGGTGTTCCCTGACGGCTACCTGACACGCCATCCGGAGCTGATCAAACAGGCGGAGCCCGCAGCCCCCGACGAGACGCCGCTGCTCAGCCCGGTACGCCGGCCGCTGTACTGACTCCCGCCGGGGAACGGCGTGCGCCGCACCGGCCAGTCCCGAAGGAAGACCGGCCCGGAGGAAAGACCGGCCCGGAGGAAAGACCGGCCCGGAGGAAAGACCGGCCCGAGGGAAGACCGCCCCGGAGGAACCGGCTCCGGAGGGAGGCCGGCTCCGGAGGAACCGGTTCCGGAGAGGAAGGCCGGCTCCGGTGCCGCGATCGGCGCCGGAACCGGCCCATTGAACCCCCTAGCTGAGGCTCTCCAGCCACGCCTGGTGCAGCCCGGCGAACCGGCCTGAGGCGGCGATGAGCTGGTCCGGCGGCCCGTCCTCGACGATGCGGCCGTGATCCATCACCAGCACCCGGTCCGCGATCTCCACGGTGGACAGCCGGTGCGCGATGATCAGCGCGGTGCGCTCGGCCAGGATCGTCCGCAGCGCCCGCTGCACCAGCCGCTCGCTCGGCACGTCGAGGCTGGAGGTGGCCTCGTCGAGGATGAGCACGGCGGGGTCGGCGAGGAACGCCCGCGCGAACGCGACGAGCTGGCGCTGTCCCGCCGACATGCGGCCGCCGCGCTTGCCCACCTCGGTGTCGTAGCCGTCGGGCAGCGCCGAGATGAACTCGTGGGCGCCGATCGCCCTGGCGGCCTCGCGTACCTGGTGGTCGGTGGCGTCGGGGCGGCCGAACCTGATGTTGTCGGCGACCGTGCCCTCGAACAGGAAGTTCTCCTGTGTCACCATGACCACGGCCTGGCGCAGCGTGGCCTCGTCGAGCGAGCGCAGATCCACGCCGTCGAGCAGCACGCGGCCCTCGGTCGGGTCGTAGAAGCGGGAGATCAGCTTGGCCAGCGTGGTCTTGCCCGCGCCGGTCGCGCCGACCAGCGCCACGCTCTGCCCGGCCGGGATGGTCAGGTCGAGGCGCGGCAGGATCGGCATCTCCTTGACGTAGGCGAACTCGACGCCGTCGAAGCGGACGTTGCCCTTGGCCCGGCCGCCCGGCAGCGCGACGGGCTCGCGCGGCTCGGGCACGGAGGGCTCCTCCTCCAGCACGCCGGACAGCTTCTCCAGCGCCGCGCCGGCCGACTGCAGCGTGTTGTAGAACTGGCTGATCTCTTGCATCGGCTCGTAGAACTGCCGCAGATAGAGCATGAAACCGGCGAGCACGCCGACCTCCACCTCGCCGTGCAGGGCGAGGTAGCCGCCGTAGAGCAGCACCGCGCCGATCGTCATGTTGCCGATCAGCTTGATGCCGGTCATGAACGTCGCGCCGAGGATCATGCTGCGCGCGTTCGCCTCGCGGTAGTCCTCGTTGAGCTGCTCGAAGATGTCCTGGTTACGCGGCTCCCTGCGGAACGCCTGCACCGCGCGGATGCCGATCATCGACTCCACGAAGTGCACGATCACCAGGGCGACCGTCTCGCGGGTGCGCCGGTAGACCACGGCCGACTGCCGCTGGAACCACTTGGTGAACAACAGCAGCAGCGGCAGCGGGATCAGCGCCACCAGGCCCAGGTGCACGTCCAGCACCAGCAGCAGCACCGCCGTGCCGACCAGCGTCAGCACCGCCTTGACCAGCGCGTCGAAGCCCGACTGCACCAGCTCGGCGATGGCCTCGACGTCCGAGGTCAGCCGGGAGATCACCCGGCCCGAGGTGTACTGCTCGTGGAAGCTCAGCGACAGCCGCTGGAAGTGGTCGAACACCCTCCTGCGCAGCGTCAGCAGGATGTTCTGGCCGATCGAGCCCATCAGGCGCAGGAAAGCCCGGCGGGTCAGCGCCTGGGTGACCGCGGCGGCCAGGATCACCGCGACCACCGTCAGTAGCACCGTCGGGGCCTCGCCGCCGGTGATCGGCGGGATGCCCCGGTCGATGCCGACCGAGACCAGGAACGGGATCGACAGCCCGGCCGCGTTCGAGACCACGATGATCAGGACGAGCAGCGCGATCTTCTTGCGGTACGGCCTGAGCAGGTCGCCGAGCAGCCGCCGCGAGCGGGCCCGCAGCAGCACCGACACCTTCTCCGGCAGCTCGTCCTGGTCCTCGGAGGCGACGCCGCGCCAGGAGGCGCTGGAGGCGTTCTTCTCGGGAGCCGTCGTGGTCATCGCAGCGCTCCTTCCGACGCGTCGTCGAAGTCGGCGTCCTGCGCCAGCAGCTCGCGGTATTCGGGCACCTCCGCCAGCAGCTCGCGGTGCTGGCCGACGTGGGTGATCGTGCCGTCGCGCAGCAGCGCGACCTTGTCGGCGAGCAGCACCGTCGAGGCGCGGTGCGCCACCACGATGCCGGTGGCGTCGCGCAGCACATGGCGCAGCGCCTCCTCGACCAGGGCCTCGGTCTCGGCGTCGAGCGCGGACAGCGTGTCGTCGAGGACGAGGATGCGGGGCTTGCTGAGCACCGCCCTGGCCAGCGCGAGCCGCTGTCGCTGACCGCCGGACAGCGACAGGCCCTGCTCGCCGATGCGGGTGTCGAGGCCCCACGGCAGGTCGTAGACGAACATCGCCTGCGCGGTCCGGATGGCCTGCTCCAGCTCCTCCTCGGTGGCGTCGGACCGGCCCAGCATGAGGTTCTCGCGCACGCTCATCGAGAACAACGTGGGCTCTTCGAACGCGGTGGCCACCACCTGGCGGAGCTGCTTCAGGTCGAGGTCGCGGATGTCCTGGCCGTCGATCGTGACCCGGCCGGAGGTGGGGTCGAGCAGGCGGGGGACCAGCGCGGTCAGCGTGGTCTTGCCCGAGCCCGTCGCGCCGACGATGGCGACCGTCTCACCGGGCTTCACCTCCAGCCAGACGTCGTGCAGCACCGGCTGCTCGGAGTCGGAGAAACGGAAGCCCACGCCCTCGAAGCGCAGGTGGCCGCGGGGGTTCTCCAGCTTCTTCGTGCCGCTCTCGATGGCCGGGACGGTGTCCATGACCTCCATCACGCGGTCGGCGGAGGTCATCGCCTCCTGCGCCATGACCAGGAGGTAGCCGAGGCTCGCCACCGGCCAGACCAGCTGCAGCATCAGCGTCGTGAACGCGACCAGCGCGCCCAGCGTCAGCGCCCCGGAGCCGACCGCCAGCGCGCCCAGCAGCAGCACCAGCGCCAGCGTGATGTTCGGGACGATCTCCAGGAAGGAGAAGAACTTCGACGACAGGCGCACCTTGTCCATCGAGGAGTTGTAGACCTTGAGCGCGGCGTCGTCGTAGCGGTCGTAGACGTGGTGCCGGCGGCTGAAGGCCTTGATCGTGCGGATGCCGATCGCCGACTCCTCGACGAACGTGGCGAGGTCGCCCTGTTCGTCCTGGACCTGCCGGGAGATCTTGATGTAGCGCTTCTCGAAGCGCTGCGAGGTCCACACGATCGGCACGACCGAGGCCAGCACCAGCAGGCCGAGCGGCCAGTACTTGTTGAGCAGCAGGATCGTGACGGTGACGACCTGCAGCACGTTCATGACCAGGAACAACGCGCCGAATCCGAGGAAGCGGCGCATGGTCGACAGGTCGGTTGTGGCACGTGACAACAGCTGGCCCGACTGCCAGTCGCCGTGGAAGGCCATGGGCAGCCGCTGCAGGTGTGCGTACAGGTCGTTGCGGATGGCGGTCTCCAGGCCGAGCACCGGTTTCACCTGGATGTAGCGCCGGAAGAAGATCAGCAGCGCTTCGAGTGCGCCGACGCCGACCGCGAGCAGGCCCAGCGGGAGCAGCCCGTCGGGGTCGCGGTGGGCGATGGGCCCGTCGATGACCTTCTCGATGATGAGCGGAAAGATGATCACCATGGCGATGCCGACGAGAGCGGTCACCCAGATGGTGATCAGACGTAAGACGTAGGGCCGTAGATACGACCGCATGCGCCACAGGGAGTAGGCGCGTGATCGGGAGGATCTGGAGGACGGCAGGGCAGGGCGAGGTTGGTGCGTGTCGGGAGGCATCCCTTCTAATCTAATACGTCGGATCAACCGATTTTCTGTGGCCTTCGGGTGGGTTTCCTGTACATGACGTGGGAAAACGTGAAAGGTCATGCACTTTCGGCGGTCCGTTAACCGTGGTCAACGTCGGAGAAGGAGGGGTCGATGATCGACCAGAACGAGCTGCCGTACCTGCGGCGCTGCGTCGAGCTGGCCCGCCAGGCGCTGGAGGAGGGCGACGAGCCGTTCGGCTCCGTCCTGGTCTCCGGCGACGGCAAGGTGCTCGCCGAGGACCACAACCGCGTCGCATCGGGCGATCGTACGCGGCATCCCGAGTTCGCGCTCGCCCGCTGGTCGGCCGAGAACCTCACGCCCGAGGAGCGCGCCGCCGCCACGGTCTACACCTCAGGGGAGCACTGCCCGATGTGCGCGGCCGCGCACGCCTGGGTCGGGCTCGGCCGCATCGTGTACGCCACGTCCTCGGAACAGCTCTCCGCCTGGCTCGGCGAGCTGGGCGTGCCGCCACCGCCCGTACGCACGCTGCCGATCAACGAGGTCGCGCCCGGCGTGACCGTCGAAGGCCCGGTGCCCGAGCTGGCCGAAGAGGTGCACGAGCTGCACCGCCGCTTCCACGGTGGACGTCCGACATCCGTTTGACCTGGGGTTTGCAGCCCACGTGGCACAGTCGGTCACATGGTCAACCGCCGCTCCATCAGGGCGAAGATGACGCTGGCGACCGTGGTGTCGTTCGGCGTCGTCCTGCTGGGCGGAGCGGCCCTGATCTCGGTGACGTGGCCGAACAGGGCGCGGGCCGACCTGACGGAGCAGGTGGCCACCGCCAGCCGGCACGTCACCACGATCATCGACAACCGGCGCTTCGACGGCCCCATCCAGCCGCTGAACGGCATCGGTCTGCTGCAGGTCGTCACCTACGACGGCCGTGTGGTCGCCGCCAGCGCCGGGCTGGCCGGCCAGCCGCCGATCACGAACGCCCGGCCCACCGGCGGCGACTCCCAGGTCGACACCCGCGTATGCCTGCCCGAGGGCTGCCTCATCGTGGTCGGCACCAGCAACCGCGCCACCGTCTACGGTCCGGTCGTCGCGTACGCGGCCGTCCGCGAGCCGTTCCTGCTGAACTCGTCGTACCTGCGCCTGGTGCTGTTCGCCTCGGCCGTGCTGCTGCTCGCGCTGATGGCCTGGGGCACCTGGTACGGCGTCGGCCGCGTGCTCGCCCCTGTCGAGGTGATCAGGAGAGGGCTGCAGCGGATCAACGCCGAGGACCTCAGCCGCCGCGTCGCCGTGCCCGACACCCAGGACGAGGTGGCCGAGCTCGCCGTCACCGTCAACGAGACGCTCGACCGGCTGGAGGACGCCGTCGACCGGCACCGGCGCTTCGTCTCCGACGCCTCCCACGAGCTGCGCACCCCCATCACCGGGCTCATGGTCCGCCTGGAGGAGGGCCTGCACGACCGCAGCGAGGCCGACTGGCGGGCCGCGCTCGACGACGCGCGGCGGCTCGCCGACATCGTCGAGGACCTGCTGCTCATGGCCCGCCTCGACGCCGGCGCGCCCGTCAAGAAGAAACGCCTCGACCTCGGCCGCCTCGTGGAGGACGAGGTGGCCCGCCGCCCCTCCCGGCTGCCCGTCACCGTACGCGCCGAACCCGGCGTGTACGTCCGCGGCAACCGGCTCCGCCTCGCCCGCCTCCTCATCAACCTGCTCTCCAACGCCGACCGCTACGGGGACTCCAAGGTGGAGGTGCACGTGCGGAGCAGCGGGGACCAGGCCGTGCTCGAGGTCGTCGACGATGGGCCTGGTATCCCGGAGGAGATGAGGGAGCGGGTGTTCGAGCGGTTCACCCGCCTCGACAAGACGCGGTCGCGGGATGTCGGGGGAGTGGGCTAGGGCTGCCGATCGCCAGGGACATCGCCAGGGAACACGGTGGGGAGCTCACCATTGAAGGGCCGCAGACCCGCCTCGTCCTCCGCCTGCCCCGCGACTAGACCTGCCTGCACCTTCACCCGCTCGTCCACATCGGGGCGTTCGCGCAGCACCTCGTGGATGCGCAGCAACGGGGCGTACCTCGAATAGCGGCGGTTGGCCATGCGCATGAGGCGAAGCACGTCTGGTCCCGGCAGCACGCGGGCGTCCACCGCCAATCTCCCGCATCCAGGGCGAGTTGCGTGACAGTACGCGGCGAGACGGTACCGCTCCACTGCCCGGCCAGGTGAAGAAGGCGAGGTCCGCGACATCGATCTCGGCGTCCCGCTCGAATGACACCTCCAGCGTCCTGATCCCGTCGCGCAGCTGATGGCGGACCTTGACCGTGCGGGTCAGCGCGTCCCACTCGGCCCTGGTGAGCTGGGACTGCCACAGGCGGGCCATCCTGCGCCACCGCTCGTTCGCGTGCTCCTGCTGGTCTTCCTGGAACAGCTCGGCTCCGGTCAGCGGCCCGCCGGCCGTCAGGACGGCGAGCAGCATGAGGTTCGCGGCATAGGCGGCGCAGCGGGCGGTGACCTCCGCGCGGACCGGCTGGTAGGCGTCGAACGCCGAGCCCTGTCTGGTCATCAGCGCCCGCGAGAACAGCTCACACAGATGCCGGCATAGCAGCGTGCGCCGGTCGGGCGGCAGGTCGGTGGCCAGGCGGTGGGCGAGGAAGTCCACCGTGGGGGCGCGGCCCGCGAGCGCCGCGTACGACAGCAGCGCGTGCAGGAACCCGTCGTCCGGCGTGGCCGGGCGGCGGCGCGACTCGGCGAACGCCAGTTCCTCGGCCATGTCCGCCAGCTCTCTGGCCACCAGACGGGCGACCAGGTACGCCCCGGAAACGGATCGTCGCCGCGGCCGTCGAGCTGATCGAGCGGGAGGGCGCGGACGCGGTCTCCATGCGGCGGATCGCGGCCGAGCTGGGCGTCCGCGCTGCACGATGCTCGTGGTCAGCAGGCAGTCGCGGTCGGCGGCCGGGCGGCTGCCGGTGGAGCGGGCGCTCGCGACGCTGCGTGAGGCCGGGTTCGACGGGGCCGGCGCGGTACGCGTGCTGCGCATGCTCATCGCCTACATCGTGGGCTCGCTGCTGCGGGAGGTCGGGGTGACACCGACGTTCGCGCCTGCGCAGACCGGGACGATCCGTGCGGACGGTGTGGATCCCGCGCTGTTCCCCGAGGTGACGTCGCTGGCGGGGCTGTTGGGGGAGTGCGATCACGAGGCGGAGTTCGGATTCGGGCTCGACCTGCTGATCAGGGCGGTCGAAGAGCGGGCCGGGAGGCGGGAGAGCGGAGCGGAGGAGGGCATCCGGTGAAGCGGCGCCGGATGCCCTCCGGAGCCTGCTAGTACCAGTTGTGCGATCTGAAGTGTCCCCAGGCGCCGCAAGGCCTGCCGTACCTCCCCTTGATGTAGGCAAGGCCCCACCGGATCTGCGTCTCCGGGTTCGACTTCCAGTCGCGGCCGGAGACGCGCATCTTCGTGGCCGGGAGGGCCTGCGGGATGCCGTACGCGCCGGATGACCGGTTACGTGCCCGGTGGTTCCAGTTGCTCTCCCTGGTCCACAGGTTGTCGAGGCAGCGGAACTCGCGGAGGTTCCACGAGCGCTGGACGACGTGTCCCAGGGCGATCTTCTTGTTCCTGTTGGCCGGCCGGATGGCCGAGATCTTCGGCTGGGCCGACGTGGTCCATGTCCTCACTTTGATCGGGTGCGTCTCGGCCGTGGCCTCGGTGACGCCCATGGCGGTGAATGCGCTGACAGAGATGAGTGTGCCGGTGAGCACGCGTTTGCTGTCCAAATCGATCCTTGCTGCCGGGCCGCGTGCGGACGGGCGCGCTCGAGGCGCGCCTTGCCGGTCCGCGCCCGTGGCTCGGGCGCGGAGGGTCCGCGCGGCCCTCCGGGATCCTGCTACCGCCCGATCGTGCTGGGCGGCCCGGAGGGCACCGCGACGTGTCCTTTAGCACGATTCCTATTACGCACGGTCACCATCGGTCACTCACAGTGACACTCGAAGGGCGGGTGTTTGTGTGATCGTTGCGGATAAAAGGCCCCCTCGCTGGAGCGGGATTGCACGCTCCGCTCCCGGGCTGGGCGGGCCTTGACGGAAAAAGCGAGCGAGCCTGGGGTTTGGCTCAGTACCAATGGTGGGACTGGAAGTGGCTCCAGGCCCGACACGGCGTCTTGTAACGCTGCTTGATGTAGCCGAGTCCCCAGCGGATCTGCGTGCGGGGATTGGTACGCCAGTCGCGCCCTGACGAGGCCATCTTGTGGCCGGGGAGCGCCTGCGGGATGCCGTAGGCGCCGGAGTGGCGGTTGCCCGCTCGGTGGTTCCAGCCGCTCTCTCGGGCCCAGAGCCTGACCAGGCACCTGAACTGGGCCGTGTCCCAGCCGCGCTTGGCCACCATGGCCTTGGCGATGGACTTGTTCTTGCTGCTGGTGGCCTGGGAGCTCTGCGCCTGTGCGGCCGAGGCGCCGCCGGTCGTCACGAGCGTGGCGGCCAGCACCAGAACGCCGGTACGGCGAAGCATGGGCATGCGGGTTCCCTTTCGAGGGGGTTTCACGGACCGCGCCACAGTGCCCGAGCGGTTCCCTTGACAGGGAATTGACCTTGTATACGAAGATCGTCAGTAAAGATCACGATATATACCATCTTCTGGGGATTTGTCCGGAAAATGAGGACTGTGTCACAAATCTGGCCCTGACTCGTTCTGTAGGGTCGGATCATGAGCCTCAGTGACATCCCGCTGCGCACTCTCGACGACGCCCCCACCACGCTCGGCGCCCTCACCTCCGGCGGTCCCGCCCTGATCGTGAACGTGGCCTCGCGCTGCGGCCTGACCCCGCAGTACGCCGCCCTCGTCGAGCTCCAGCGCCGCTACGGCCCCCGCGGCTTCACCGTCGTCGGCATGCCCTGCAACCAGTTCGCCGGCCAGGAGCCCGGCACCGCCGAGGAGATCAAGGAGTTCTGCGCCGCCACGTACGGCGTGGACTTCCCGCTGCTGGAGAAGGCCGACGTCAACGGCCCCGGCCGCCACCCGCTGTACGCCGAGCTGACCCAGGCGCCCGACGAGCAGGGCGAGGCCGGCGACGTGCAGTGGAACTTCGAGAAGTTCCTGGTGGACCGCGAGGGCAAGGTCGTGGCGCGCTTCCGCCCGCGCACCACGCCCGACGACCCGGCGGTCATCGCCGCCATCGAGAAACTCCTGTGAAGGCCTGATCGCCAAGCGTTACGAAGTCATGACGCTACGCGTGCGGGCCGGTGGGTAATCAACCCCGTTGTCGCTGGTCGGCCCGCAGGGAGCGTGATGACGATCAATCCGTATGCCGGCAACCCGTACGCGGGATCGCCCTTCACCTACGCCGCCGAGCCCGCCGTGTCGCCGTACGCGATCGTCGAGCTCATGCCCGGCGTGCGCAACCTGTGCGAGTACGCCCGCGTGGCTCCGGGTGACCGGGTGCTGCTGCTGATGGAGCACACCGTGGACCCGGTGGTGGTGCAGGCCATCGCCGCAGCGGCGGCGCTGCGCGACGCGGACGTGCGCATCCTGTCGGTGCCGCCGTTCAGCGCGGGCGGCTGGGACCGCGAGGCGCCGCTGCAGATCGAGACCGCCGCCTTCCGCGAGGCCGACGTGGTGATCAGCGGCACCTGGTGGGGCGAGGTCCACACGGCGCCGCTGTTCTTCGACCAGATCAGGGCGCGCTCGGCCCGGTTCGTGTCGCTGCACATGACCGCGACGGCCGGCGCGCTGCTGACCGGCGCCCGGCTGCCCGTCGAGGTCTTCTACGCGCTGGTGGCCAGGGCGCTGCGGCAGCTCTCCACGGCCTCGTCGATCAGGGTGACCTCCGCGCGGGGCACCGACCTGACCTTCGGCGGCTTCACGTTCGAGGACCCCGGGCCCGGCGGGCTGCGGCCCGGCGACTGGCGGCCGTTCCCGTACGGGGGTGTCAACTTCTGGCCGACCGAGACCGAAGGCGTGCTCGTCGTCGAGGACTCCACGGTCACCGGCGTCCCCGAGGAGCCGCTGCGCATCACGCTCGAAGGCAACCTCGTCCGCAAGATCGAGGGCGGCGCGGCCGCCGCGCAGCTGCGCAGGTACGCGCCCGAGGGCTTCTACATGCGGCACGCGCTGTTCGGGCTCAATCCGAAGGTGCGGCTGGCCGGCGGCACCCAGTTCGAACGGGAGAAGCACGCCGGCGCCTTCTACTGCGGGCTCGACGGACTGACCGGCGGCGTGCCGGTGACGTCCGGGCCCGGCTTCGCCCACTGTGACTGCCAGGTGGACCGGCCGACCGTGGTGGTGGACGGCGAGCTGTTCGTCGAGGACGGGCGGCTGCTGATGCTGGACGAGCCGGAGATCAAGCAGGTGGCCGCCCGCTTCGGCCCGCCCGAGGTGATCCTCGACGACAACCCGGTGATGGTCCTGCCCCGCCGCTACACGGGCGGCGCCGCGTAACGAGAGCCGCCCGCCCGGCTCCTGAGCGTCGGGCCCGGCCCAGCGCACGGGTACCAGCGTCGCGTGAAAACGGCTCAGCGGCGGGGGCCGCAGCTACCCCGGACGATCAGCTCCGTGGGCAGCACCACCGAGCGCTGCCGCCGCCCGCCCGAGCGCAGCACCAGCTCGGCCGCCCGATAGCCCATGTCGCGTCCCGGCTGGGCGACGACGGTCAGCGGCGGTGAGCACAGCTCGGCCCAGGGCACGTCGTCGTACATGATGAGCGAGACGTCCCTCGGCACCCGCAGGTCCAGCTCCCTGGCCGCGAGCACGGCCGCCTCGCCGAGCACGTTTCCGCCCGCGACCACCGCCGTCAGGTCGGGGCGGCTCTGGAACAGCCCGGAGGCGGCGGCGTAGGCGGAGTCGCGGCTGCCGGTGCCGAACACGATCAGCTCCTCGTCCAGCGGCTCGCCCACCGCCTCCCTGAAGGCCGCGGCCCGCCGGTCGTGGCCTGGGCCGCCGATGAAGGCGATGCGCCGGTGGCCGAGCCCGCGCAGGTAGCGCACCGCCGTACGGATGCCGCCCCGGTCGTCGGCCACCACGGACGGCACGTCCAGCGGCTTGGCGCGGGCCGGAGGAGGCGCGGCGCCGTCGAGCAGCAGCAGGTCGTTGAGGGCGCTGACCGCGGGATCCTCCTCCACGGGCGGTGCGGCGGGCAGCCGGTCGGCGAAGACCACCGTCATGCCGGCGCGGATCGCCGGCGCCCAGCTCTCCTCGTCGCCGGACGGCACCGCGATGAGCCGGTCGACGCTCTGCTCCAGCAGCATGCCGATCAGCTCCGACTCCTGCTCGGGGTCGCCTCCCGTGGAGCCGATCACCACCGGCTCACCGGCCGAGCGGGCGCAGGCGAGCACGCCCTCGGCGAGCTGCGCGTGGAAGGTGTCGGTCAGGTCGGGAACGAGCAGGCCCATGCCGCCGGTGCGGCGCTGGCGCAGGTTGCGGCCGAGCGCGCTGGGGCGGTAGTCGAGCTGCGCGGCGACGGCCAGAACGCGCTCGCGGGTCTGCGGGCTGGCCGAGCCTCCCGACAGCACCCGGGAGACGGTGGCGACGCCCACGCCGGCCGCCTCCGCCACATCTTTGATCGTCGCCCGCTTCGCCATGGAAACGATTCCATCATGGTTTCCGGTAAAGGAAAAGGTTTAGAGACGACAAAGGCTGGTCATGCCGTAACCCTTGACACTCATGTCCGTTTCGGGTGAGATGCTTGAAAACGTATCCACGCAAGTGGGAAACGGGACCAACATCCGGGCTGCAGCCCTGGAGCGCGAAGGAATGTCATGGCATCCATCGTTCTGACGAACGTCGACAAGGTCTACGCCGGTGGCGTCAAGGCCGTGAACGGACTCAACCTTGAAATCAAGGACGGCGAGTTCATGGTGCTCGTCGGCCCGTCCGGTTGCGGTAAGTCGACCGCGCTCCGGATGATCGCCGGCCTGGAGGACATCAGCGCCGGTGAGATCGCCATCGGCGGCAAGGTGGTCAACCACCTCCCGCCGAAGGACCGCGACATCGCGATGGTCTTCCAGAACTACGCGCTGTACCCGCACATGACGGTCGAGGAGAACCTCGCCTTCGGCCTCAAGCTCCGCAAGATGCCCAAGCCGGAGATCCAGAAGCGGGTCAACGAGGCCGCCAAGATGCTCGGCCTGGAGACCTACCTCAAGCGCAAGCCGGCCGCGCTCTCCGGTGGTCAGCGTCAGCGTGTCGCCATGGGCCGCGCCATCGTGCGTGAGCCGCAGGCGTTCCTCATGGACGAGCCGCTGTCCAACCTGGACGCCAAGCTCCGCGTCTCCATGCGCGCCTCGCTCAACCAGATGCACGAGCGCCTCGGCGTCACCACCGTCTACGTCACGCACGACCAGGTCGAGGCCATGACCCTCGGCGACCGCGTCTGCGTGCTCCGCGACGGCATCCTCCAGCAGGTCGACACCCCGCAGAACCTGTTCGACAAGCCCGTCAACCTCTTCGTGGCCGGCTTCATGGGCTCGCCCGCGATGAACTTCGTCACCGCCGAGCTGGTCCGCACCGACGACGGCCCCGCGGTGGCCTTCGCCGACGTCAAGCTGCCGATCCCCGAGTCGACCTTCTCCGACAAGCCGGGCCTCGACCAGTACATCGGCAAGAAGATCATCCTGGGCATCCGTCCCTCCGACTTCGAGGACGCCGCCTCCGCCGGCAACCACGCCAACGGCTGGGCCACGCTGCCCGTCAAGGCGGAGGTCACCGAGGAGCTGGGCTCCGAGATCAACGTCCTGTTCCTGATCGACGCCCCGCCGGTCGAGCACAAGGACACCGTGGCCGCCGCCGACGCCGGTGACGACGACGACGCCTCGCTGCCGCTGTCGGGCGACAAGTCCCTGTGGACCGCCCGCGTCAACGCCCGCAGCCACGTGCGCCCCGGCCAGCAGATCGACCTGGTCGTCGACACGCACAACATGCACTTCTTCGACGCGTCCTCGGGTCTGGCCATCGGTCACGAGGCCAACCGCTGAGGCACCGGCCTCCCATTCCCGGTCGCGGCTAGACGCCCGCGACCGTCCGGGCCCCCACCGCGACCCCCTCCCGCGGCGGGGGCCCATTCTTCTTCAGAGCCCCCGGCGCGTGTACGGCGCGGCGGCCCTCAGCGGCCGATCCGCTGCGACACCTTCTCCTGCACGCTGCGCGGTACGAGCCTCCCGACCGCCACGATCGTCTTGTAACGCAGGTCGGGGATCGACACCCGCTTGCCGAGCGCGAGGTCCCGCATCGCGGCGCGCACCACGTCGTCCGCCTTGAGCCACAGGAAACCCGGGATCGACGACGTGTCCATCGACGCACGCTGGTGGAACTCGGTCCTGACGAAACCGGGGCACAGCGCCATGATCTTGATGCGCGGGTTGCCCACCTCGGCGGCGGCCGACTGGCTGAAGTTCACCACCCACGCCTTCGAGGCGCTGTAGGTGCCCCGGGTGAAGAACGCCGCCACCGACGCCACGTTCACGATCGCGCCGCGGTCGCGCTCGCGCATGCCGGGCAGGGCCGCAAGCGTCAGCCGCAGCACCGCCTCGCAGTGCACCCTGAGCATGCGCACCTCGCGCTCGGCGGGAACGTCGGGGAAGTGGCCCGCGTTGCCGAAACCGGCGTTGTTGATCAGGAGATCGACGCCCTCGCGCACGCGTGACTCCACCTTGGCCAGGCCCTCCTCGGTGGCCAGGTCGGCGGGCAGCACCTCGACGGGAACGCCGTATCTCAGCTTCAGCTGGTCGGCGGTGCGGGCAAGACGGAGCTCGTCCCGGGCCACGAGGACGAGCGAAAACGCGTCGGCGGCCAGGCGCCGGGCGAAAGCGGCGCCGATCCCAGAGGTGGCGCCGGTGATCAGTGCGGTAGGCATGTCTGAACCCTAACGTTCGTGGCAGGATGAGGCCCGTGCGCCTCGTCGCGGCCGTGAGCTCCTCAGCGCTCCTGCCCGGTGCCCTGCCGGCACGCACGCCGGCCGCCCCGGCTCCCGGCACGCCGCCGCCCGCCCCACCACGGCCAGGACCTCGGCACGAGAACGCCTGGCAGGAGGCCGACCGGCAGCCGGCCGGCGCGAAGGGCGGCGCCGGGTTCTGTGCGGTGAGGACGCGGGCGGCGAGCTTTACGCGCTCAGCCTGCGGGGTCCGCTCGATCGCGTCGATCCTGCCTGACGCGTTCGATCAGCGACTCGACCTGGTCGTTCAGCTTCGCGCCGCGGGCCCAGCCGGCGTAGTGGGTGAGGAAGATCACCACCTCGCGCAGCTCCGCCTCGTTCAGCTCTCCGGCGCGCAGGGCGACGTCGAGCTGCACGTCGAGCAGGTCATGCAGGCCCTGGCCGACGAGCAATCCGAGCAGGAGCAGCCGGCGCTCCCTGACCGACAGCACCGGACGTGACCAGACCTCGGCGAAGATCCGCTCGGCGGTCATGCCGAAGGAGTCGACGGTCTCCATGGCGGGTTCTGTCATTGCGCACTCCGCGGGTGTCGGAAGGGATCCTCATATCTTTCGCTACTTCCCGAGATGAACCAATGGGAGGTTGCATGAACGTTGGAACTCCGCGTTGCGAACCCGCCCCCGGCCCTCGGATGCCGTATCTCAAGTAAAGCCAACGCGCGGCCAAGATTTGGTCAAGAATTTCTGCGCGCAATCGGGCCTCAATCCGCGAGAAACGGGCACAACCTCTGCGGTGATCCGTTAAGCGGAGGTAAGCCCTGGTGAAGACGGCACGGGCCGCGCTCGCGCATGCCCGGCGCGGGTTCGTACACGCTGCTCGGGGCGGCGTCGAGACGTATCTTCCCGGCGACATCACGACCCGTTTGCGGGACGTGTGGGGGCAGGACCACGTCGTCGAGCGCGTACGCGAGGACATCGTCGTCCTCGAACGGCCCGACGAGATCGAGCGGCGCGGCGGGTACGTGCCCGGCGGCCTGCTGCTGTGGGGGCCGCCCGGCACCGGCAAGTCGCTCTTGGCCGAGGCGGTGGCAGGGGAGACCGGCAAGCCCTACGTGTACGTGGACTCGAACACGTTCATGGGACTCGGCGTCCTCAAGGTCAGGTTCCTGTTCAGGAGGCTGCGCGGGCTCGCAGCGCGCCATGGCGGCGTCGTCGTCTTCTTCGACCAGGCGGACGCGCTCGGCGGCTCCGGCGTCCTGCGATCCCTCACCGCCGAGCTGACCGGGCTCACCAGGCCGCGCGGGTTCGTCAACCGGCTGGTCCGTCCGCTGCTCGGCATGCCGCCCGAGCCGCCGCCCGCGTACCGCATCTTCGTGATCATGGCCGCCGGGCGGCCCGACGCGCTCGACGAGGCGCTGCTGCGGCCCGGCCGTATCGACCGCGTCTACCAGGTCGGCCATCCGTCCAAGGCCGGGCGCGTGCGCATCTTCCAGGGATGCCTCGGCAAGGTGGCGCACCAGCTGACCGCCGAGCAGATCGACAGGCTCGCCGCCGTCACCCCGTACGCCACCGGCGCCGAGATCAAGGACCTCGTCAACGAGGCGCTCATCGCCGCCATCGGGGCCGGACGGGAGGTCATCACCTGGTCTGACATGCTGCGGGCCAGACGGCTCAAGCGGTTCGGGGCGGCCGAGGAGGTCGAGCGCGCCGAACGGCACGCCCTGGCCGTGCACGAGGCGTGCCACGCCGTCATCGCGTACGTCACCCGCCCCCACCGTGATCTCGACGTCGCCACCGTCGAGAAGGGCACCTGCCACCTCGGTCCGGTCAGGACAGAGGAGGCCCGGTGGAAGTCCGATCACGAGGCCGACATCATGGTCGCCCTCGCCTCGCTGGCGGGTGAGCGCATGTTCTTCGGCGGCGACAGCTCCTGCGGGGTTTCCGAGGACCTGTACGCCGCCACGTACCTGATGGCTTCGATGGAGTCGCGCTGGGGGATGGGCACCGGCCTCGCCTCCCTGCCCGCGCTCCAGAAGCTGGAAATCAGGCCCGCGCCCGGCGCCGTCGGCGAGCGTGTCGAGGCCGGCCTCGCCCGGCTGCTCGAACGGACCGGGGAGCTGCTGCGGGAACACCGCCGCGAGGTGCTGTGCCTGGCGCACGCGCTGGAGACGCACGGGACGCTCGACGGTGACGACGCCGTCGCGGTCATCCGCGCCGAGCGGGGGCCGCTGATCGACGGCACCGTGTACGCCTCCGACGCGTTCTACCAGGCGCTGGAGGACTACCACCGGGACGCCGTCAAGGCGCACTGGGCGCACAGCCCGATCGACAGGGATCCGCCGGTGCCGCCCAGCACCGCCCTGCCGCCCGGGGCCGTCCTGCCACCGGGTGCCGCCCTGCCGCCCAAGGCCGCCGTGCCGCCCGGGGCCGCCGTGCCGGGGGACCGGCCGCAGTTCGTGCCCTGGGCCGCCGCGGCGCCGCCCCGGCAGCCGTTCGCCCAGCGGCCCGGACGACCGTCCGCTCGGCCACCCGGGCAGCCGGCGCAGCCGTCGGCCCCGCCGGCGGTTCCGGCGACGGCTCCGGCGGCGGCGGGGGCCGGGTCGTCGGTGTGGCGGCGGACCGCCGGGCGGGTCTGGGCCGTCGTCGCGAGCGCCCTCGTCCTCGTCCTGCTCTCCCTGCTCACCGCGCTGGCCGTCACGGGCACGCTGTCTCGCACCGGCGGTGTCGCCGAGCCGGGCGGCAGGGCGGGCGTCACCATCGTCGGGGCGGGCGGTGATGCGGTGGCCGAGCCCGGCGTCCCGTCAGCGGGGCTGCTGTTCGTGCTGTTCGTGGTGATCGTGGCGGTGATCGTCGGCGCGGGGCTGGCGTACGCGGCCGTGAGACGCATGCGTACGGCGCAGCTCGCCGCAGAACGCGAACGCGACCAGGCGCACGCACGCGCCCAATTCCTGGCCGCCACGCTGGACCCGGCCACGGCCATGCGCCTGCTCGGCTACGACGGCACCGGACGTACGTGAACGAAACCGCACCGAAGCGAGGTCAGCGCTCGGCGACCACGATCATGCGGCGGCTGTCCATCGTGAGCGGCCCGCCGTCCGCGCCGAAGCCCCGCACGGCCGCGAACCCGGCGTCGAGCAGCCGGTCGCGCAGCTCGGGGAAGGTGAACATGCGCACGGAGTACGGCACGTGCCGCACCCGTCCGTCCCGGACGACCGTCCGCTTGACCACGTTCCTGCTGGTGAGCAGATCGAGCCGGTAGCGGTCGATGAGCAGGTCGCCGTCGCGCTCGACCACCGTTGACGCCTGGTAGGTGCGGACGACGGCGGCGTAGTTGTTGAGGTCGAGCGCGAGCCTGCCGCCTGGTTTGAGCGCCGCGGCGGCCTGGGCGAGCACGCGCCGGTCATCGGCGTCGTCGAAGTAGCCGAACGCGGTGAACCAGCTGACGACGCGGTCGAAGCGGCCCGTCCACGGCAGCCGCCGCATGTCGCCGTGGACGTAGTCGACGGTGACGCCGAGCTCGCCGGCCGTTGTGCGGGCGCGGTCCAGGAAGGGCTGCGAGGAGTCCAGGCCGGTGACGCGGCAGCCGCGCGCGGCGAGCCTGTTGGCGTCCGCCCGTGGCCGCAGGCGAGGTCCAGCACCTCCATGCCGGGCCGCAGATCGAGCAGCCGCCAGACCAGATCGGTCTCGGCGTCGCCGCGGGCGTCGAGGTGGTCGGCGAAGAAGTAGAGATAGTCGTCTCCGAAGAGACCTTCGGCGTCGAACGCGGGCTCTGTCACGGCGCTCCCCTCTGTCTCCTGCCGCTGAACCGTACGGGTCCCATGGTGGGATGGCCGCCGTATCGGGTACCACCCTGCGAGGAGTACGCGCACGCGAGCAGTCGCAGCCCCCACGACGGCCCGGCCAGCCGTGGGGGAGCCCGATGGACGTATCAGCGGCGGTGTGGTGGCTGACGATCCTGGGGATCGTCGCGCTGCTGGCGTTCGACTTCTTCTTCCACGTCCGCAAGGCGCACGTGCCCACCCTGCGCGAAGCGACCATCTGGTCCGCCCTGTACGTCGGCATCGCGCTGCTGTTCGGCGTGGGCGTGTGGTGGTTCGGCGGCTCGGAACCGGGCGCGGAGTACTTCGCCGGTTACGTGACGGAGAAGGCGCTGTCGGTGGACAACCTGTTCGTCTTCCTCGTCATCATGAGCAGTTTCAAGGTGCCGCGCGCCGACCAGCAGAAGGCGCTGCTGTTCGGCATCGTCTTCTCGCTGCTCGCGCGGAGCGCGTTCATCGTGCTGGGGGCCGCGCTGATCAACCTGTTCGCCTGGGTTTTCTACGTGTTCGGCCTCGTGCTGCTGATCACCGCGGGCAACCTGCTCAAGCCGGAGGGGGAGGAGAGCCACTCACCGGACAACCTCATGGTGCGTACGGCGCGCAGGCTCGTGCGCACCAGCCAGGAGTACGACGGCGACCGGCTGTTCACCACCCGGAACGGGCGGCGCGAGATGACCCCGATGCTGCTCGTCATGATCGCCCTCGGCGGCACCGACATCCTCTTCGCGCTCGACTCCATCCCCGCGATCTTCGGCCTCACCCAGAACGTCTACATCGTCTTCACCGCGACCGCGTTCTCCCTGCTGGGCCTGCGCCAGCTCTACTTCCTCATCGACGGCCTGCTCGATCGCCTCATCTACCTGACCTACGGCCTGGCCGTCATCCTCGGCTTCATCGGCGTCAAGCTGATCCTGCACGCGCTGCACGAGAACAACGTGCCGTTCATCAACGACGGCCAGCCGGTGAAGGTCGTCGAGATCAGCACCGGGCTGTCCCTCTGCGTGATCATCGGCGTGCTGGCGATCACCGTGATCGCCTCGCTGCTCAGCCCGCGCGGGCGCTCCCGCAACACGGTGTCCAGGGTCCGCCGCCACGCCCAGCAGTACCTGGACATCGAGCGCGACCCGGAGGTACGCGAGGAGATCTACCGGCGGCTGCTGGACGAGGAGGCCCGGTTGCGCGCGCTGCCGGCCAGGCACCGCGACCTCGTGGACGACCGGCTGATCTCCCTGGTGCGCCGCGCCCACGAGGAGCACGACAGAGCCTGACCGGCGCCTGACCGGGGCTCAGATGCGGATGCCGAGCCGGGCGATCGGCTCGACCAGCTCCTCCTCCTCGTACGCGAAGTGCGACGACAGCACCTGCACCAGCCGGTCCACCCCGGCCCGCACCTGCTCGATCGCGGCCGGATCAGCAAGCAGCGCCACGCACGCGGCGTCGAGCTCGCCGAGCATCTCGGCGATCACCTCGTGCTCCTGCTCCAGCTTCTTGATCACCGGTGCCAGCGTCGAGTCGCGCTCCAGGATCGCCGGGAACATCGACTCGTCCTCGATCGTGTGGTGCACGGTCAGCAGCCGGTTGAAGGTGGCGCAGAACGTGCCCAGCGTCCAGTGGTTCTGCCGCACGCTCAGCCGGTTGATCGCCGAGCGCAGCGCGCCCGCGTCCCCCTGGCCCGCGGCCACCTGCTCCACCGCGTCCTGGACCTGCCGCAGCTCCTGCCGGTAGCCGTTGTGCACCTGCACGAGATGCCTGCCCATGCGCAGCTGCTCGGGCGTGAGCGCGGCCGGGTCCCGCTTGGGCATGCGCGGACGGTCGTCCTCGTCGAGGTCGGCCCAGGCGGGCGCGGGAGAAGAGAGTGTGACGGGCGCCTCGGCCGGCTCCCCGGCGCGCCGCGTTCCCTGGCCGTTTCCTTGGACACGGCCTCGCGCACGGCCGGCGCCACCTCTTCGGCGAACGCCCGCAGGTCCCGCTCGGCGTCCTCGCCCGGCGCCAGCACGAACCCGGTCATCCCCACCTCGAACACCAGCTCCGTGAGCTGCTCCGCCCACAACGCCGCAGGCCCCTCCAGGAACCCGCGGCCCGGCAGCGGCGAGAACACGCCGCCCACGTTGTAGACCTTGCGGATGCCGGCCGGGTCGCGCCCCGCGTCCTCGGCCGCCGCGTCCAGCACCTTCGCCTGCCTGGCCACCGCCTCGGGCGGGCTGTGGAAGGACGAGGTGAGCCAGCCGTCGCCCATCCGCCCGGTCAGCTCCAGCATCCTGCGCTTCATCGCACCGATCCAGATGCCGATCGGGTGCGCGGGCAACGGCCCCGGCTTGGCCCCGCGCAGCCGATGATGCGTGCCCTCGAACGTCACCGGCGCGCCCGGCGTCCACAGCGCCCGCAGCACGGTGACGGCCTCGGCCAGCGCCTCGATCGACTCACCCGGAGACAGCCGCCGCCCGCCCATCGCGGCGATCGCGTCCCAGAACGCCCCCGCGCCCAGCCCCAGCTCCACCCGGCCGCCGCTGAGCAGGTCGAGCGAGGCGGCAGCGCGCGCCAGCACGGCGGGCGGCCGCAGCGGCACGTTCACCACGTCGGGCACCAGCCGGATCCGCTCCGTACGCGCCGCCACCACCGACAGCAGCGTCCACGTGTCCAGGAACCCCTCCTGATACGGATGGTCCTGGACCCCCACCAGATCCAGGCCGAGCCGGTCGGCCAGCGTCACGTGGCGTAGCAGCCGCTCGCGCCCCTCGGCCTCCGGCGACAGGAACGCGCCGAACCACAGATCGTGCATGTCGAAATCCCCCCGAGACGATGTTCGCACGCCCCCGTGAACCGCCGCCCGCTGCCCTCCGTCTTGAGGGTGTGCTTCGATCTCGCGCGCCGCTGACCGCCGCCCTGCTCCTGACCTGCGTCGCCTCCGTCGCCTGCGGCGGCGGGGTGGAGTGCACGGCGATCGGCACCCCGGTGGGGGTGGGCGTCACGGTGCGCGCGCCGCTCGCCGCCCGCGCGCAGGCGGCCGAGCTGGAGGTCTGCTGGGACGGCTCCTGCCGGCGCACCCGCACCGAGCTGCTGCCCAGCACGCGGGCGAGCGGGCAGACGTGCTCTGGCGACACGTGCGCGGCGACGGCCGTGCCGACCGGCGACACGCACGGCTTCGCCGGCGTCGCCGGGCTGCCCACGCGACCGGTGGAGGTACGGCTCACGCTGCTCGACGCCGGATCGCGGCCGCTGCTCGAGGGCACGGTGCGGGCCACCCCCAAGGGGCGCTATCCCAACGGGCCCCGGTGCGGCGCGGGTGGCCCTAACACCACTGTTACAGTCGGGGCCGATGGGAACATGCAGGCGGAATCCTGATTAACACGGCGTTCACATCAGAGCAAAAACCGGGAAACGGCTGTCCGTAAGACTCGGCGTGGCTTGAGAAGAACCCCGAAAGGACCGCCGTGAGCTATAAGGCTGAGTACATCTGGATCGACGGCACCGAGCCGACGGCTCTGCTGCGCTCGAAGACGAAGATCCTGGCTGACGGGGCCGAGCCGCCGGTCTGGGGGTTCGACGGGTCCAGCACCAACCAGGCCGAGGGTCACTCCTCCGACCGCGTGCTCCGGCCCGTGTTCGTCTGCCCCGACCCCATCCGCGGCGGCGACAACAAGCTCGTGCTGTGCGAGGTCGAGGAGATCGACGGCACGCCCCACGCCAGCAACACCCGCGCCCTGCTGCGCCCGGTCGCCGAGCAGTACGCCGCCCAGGAGTCCTGGTTCGGCATCGAGCAGGAGTACACCTTCTTCAAGGGCAGCCGCCCGCTCGGCTTCCCCGAGGGCGGCTTCCCCGCCCCGCAGGGCCACTACTACTGCGGTGTCGGCGCCGAGGCCGTGTTCGGCCGTGAGATCGTCGAGCTGCACCTCGACCGCTGCCTCGCCGCCGGCCTGAAGATCTCCGGCATCAACGCCGAGGTCATGCCCGGCCAGTGGGAGTTCCAGGTCGGCCCGGCCGGCCCGATCGAGGTCGCCGACCACCTCTGGGTCGCCCGCTACCTGCTCTACCGGACCGCCGAGGAGTTCGGCGTCGAGGCCACCCTCGACCCCAAGCCCGCCCGCGGCGACTGGAACGGCGCCGGCGCGCACACCAACTTCTCCACCAAGGCCATGCGCGAGAGCTACGACGCCATCATCACCGCCTGCGAGGCGCTCGGTGAGGGCGACAAGCCGATGGAGCACGTCTCCCAGTACGGCGCCGACATCGAGCTGCGCCTGACCGGCCACCACGAGACCTCGCCGTGGAACAAGTACTCCTACGGCGTGTCCGACCGCGGCGCCTCGGTGCGCATCCCGTGGCAGGTCGAGGTGGACAAGAAGGGCTACATCGAGGACCGCCGCCCCAACGCCAACGTCGACCCGTACGTGGTCACCCGCCTGCTGGTGAGCACCTGCTGCGCCGCCCTGGAGAAGGCCGGCCAGGTCTGACCCCGGCGATCTGACGCGTTGCCCTGCTTGACGGGCCCCTCGCGGGAGCGGGGGCCCGTCAGCGCGTTTTCAGGCCAGGCGGAAGTCCAGGTCGGGAACGATCTCCGCGACGTCCATCTGCGCCTTCTGCAGCCTGCCGAGTGGTCCCAGTTCATCGCCTGCCAGCGGGTGAACTGATCCAGCACCCACATGCCGGACTGGCGGCTGCCGTTGCCCGACTTGCCGTTGCCGCCGAACGGCAGGTGCGCCTCCGCGCCCGAGGTCGAGTTGTTGACGCTGACCATGCCCGCCGAGATGCCCTCGCGGAAGCGGAAGGCGTTCTTGGCGTCGGTCGTGTAGATCGAGCTGGACAGGCCGTACCCGGGCAGGTTGGCCAGCTCGATCGCCTCGTCCAGCGTCGAGAACGACGTCACGCCCACGATCGGGCCGAACGTCTCCTCCATGAACAGCCGGTCACCCGGCCGCACGCCGTCCACCACCACCGGGTGGTAGTAGAGCCCGTCAGCGCCGTCGAAGTCGCCGCGCGGGTTGTCCTTCGTGATGCGGCCCTTCGCGGCCGTCGCCACGCGGTGATGCGGCTCGATCCAGGTCAGGTACTCCTCGTAGCGGTCGGCGAACTTCTGGTCGAGCAGCGGCCCGGCCAGCACGTCCTCGCGCGGGTCGCCGATGCGGGCGGCGTCCACCGCGCGTACGAACCGCTCGAGGAACGCGTCGTGGACGCTCTCGTGCACGATCACCGTGCCGAGGCTCGTGCAGCGCTGGCCCGCCGTACCGAACCCCGAGAACAGCGCGCCCTCCACGGCCAGGTCGAGATCCGCGTCCGGCATGATCACCATCGGGTTCTTGCCGCCCAGCTCCAGGCAGGGCGACTGCAGGTGGCGACCGGCCAGCTCGCCGATCTTCCTGCCGACCGCGCTCGAACCGGTGAAGCCCACCTTCTGCACGCTGCCCGCCTCAAGGGCCAGCTCCAGGCCCCTGAACGTCTCCGCGCCGTCGGCGAACACGATGTTCAGCACGCCGTCGGGCAGCCCGGCCGCCACGAACAGCCGGTACATCGCGTGGGCGGAGGCGGCTGCGTACTCGGCGGGTTTCCACACCACCGCGTTGCCGCACAGCAGCGCCGGCACCAGGTACCACGACGGGACCGCCACGGGGAAGTTGCCCGCCGTCACCACCGCCGCCACACCGACCGGCGTGCGGAAGGTGAACAGGTTCTTGTCCGGCATCTCCGACGGGACCGTCTGCCCGTACAGCCTGCGGCCCTCGCCGAGGAAGAAGTCACAGGTGTCGACGATCTCCCTGACCTCGCCGAGCGCCTCACCGTACGGCTTGCCGATCTCCTCGGTCACCAGCGCCGCCAGGCGCTCGGCGTTCGCCTCCACCAGACGCCCGATCGAGGCGATCACCCGGCCGCGCACCGGCGCGGGCACCTTGGCCCACTCGCGCTGCGCCTCCTTGGCCGTACGGCAGGCGGCGGCGAACGTCTCGGCGTCCGCCAGCCCGACCCGGGCCACGATCTCGCCGGTGCGGGCGGGGTTGATGGAGTCGTACGTGGACGCGGACTCCGCGTCCTTGCCACCCACGATGGAAACGATCTGACGGCTCACCGCTGCCCTCCTCATAGTTCCTTCGGCTAGACAATCATCTCGCCGCAAAAAACCCAAGGTGGGTCGGGCGGGCGCGCCTTGCCGGGGTGGGCGTGAGACTTCCCGGCCGAGGCGAGGACCGCGATGCGGTCAGGTGCCGCGCACGCCCCGAGGATGGCAGGCGACGGCGGGATGCACCTTCGAGAGGGCCGGTTCGGCGACGCGATCATGCGTTCGACAGGATGAGCTTGGCGACGCGGCGCGGCACGCCCTCCGACAGCAGCGAGTGCCCCATCCCCTCGACCGTCTCCAGCCGCGCGCCCGGGATCGCGGCGGCCAGCGCCTCGCCGTGGGGGAGCGGGAGCAGCGGATCCTCGGTGCCGTGCACGACCAGCGTGGGCGCCTTGATCCGCGAGAGCGGTGCGCGCCTGTCGTCGCTCAGCACCCGCCCGGCCAGGTCGTGGTTGGCCGCGGCGGCCGGGTTCTCCGCCTCGTCGTGGGCGTACTCGGCCAGGCGCCGCGCCGCGTCCTCGTCGAACGGCAGCGCGTCGCCGCTCAGCACCCGCCACGTCTCGACGCCCGCCGCGATGCTCTCCTCGCGGGTGGTGCGCGGGGTCGTCGCCGCCGTCTTGAGGTGGTCGAGGAAGCGCGGGTGGGGTGGCGGCAGCGTGCCGGGGTCGGGGTCCTGGCCGGCCAGCGCGCGTGCCCAGATGGGGCCTTGGTCGACGTTCATGGGCGTGCTCATGACGAGGGTCAGCGCCGTGACGCGTTCCGGCCGGTGCACGCCCAGCCACTGCGCGACCGCGCCGCCGAGCGAGGCCCCGGCGATGTGGGCGGCGCCGATGCCGTACGCGTCGAGCACGGCCACGGCGTCACCGGCGAGGTCGGCGAGCGCGTACGGGTGGACGGAGAAATCGACCCAGTCGGAGCGGCCCGTGTCGCGGTGGTCGAACCGGATCACCCGCCGCCCGCCGGACACCAGAACCTCCACCAGCTCGTCCGGCCAGCCGGGGCCCGGGGTCGAGGTGCCCATGACGAGCAGCACCGCCGGATCGGCCGGATCGCCGGAGCGCTCGGTCCACAAACGCAGGTTCCCGGAATTGATGAATCGTGCTTCGTCGGCTGCCATGGCCGCGAATATAACCGCTAATTCTGCATTTATCGAATAAATGCAGAATTAGCGGAATTCGTGATATAATAGATTTACCAAGAACGGGAGGTCGGGACCGCCGCCATCGACTCGGAGATGTCGCGGTTCGTCATCGCCGCCAGCTGTCCGGCCAGGTCGGACAGCGCGCGGGAGACCGCCAGCTCGTCCCCGATCCGCGGCACGGCCGGGTCCGACGGGTTTCTCCGTGCGTGGCCCCTTCCTTCCACCCGCTGGCCGCCGGTGGTGGTCAGCGTCGCCCGTGCCGAGGTGTCATCGCCGACCTCGTCGAGCGCGATCCGTACAATCCATTCCTTCGTCTCCATGACCAACACCTCCACCCAGCCGCCTTCCCATGCGGATCCCCTTAAACCTGTCCGCGAAGATCGGCGCCAGGTGCTTGTGCGGGGCGGCGCGGACACGGGCGTACTGATCGGAGCGGATGAGCCGAACCCGGCGGAAGACGGGCTGCCGTAACGCCTGCCGTCAGGTGGAGACGCCTGGGCGCGTCAGGCGGAGGCGCTTGGGGCGTGTCAGGCGGAGACACGGTTGGGGTGCGGTCAGGTGGAGGCGCTGGGTGCGCGTCAGGTGGAGACGCCTGGGCGCGTCAGGCGGAGAAATCGGCGAAGTCGAAGCCTGGGGAGACGATGCAGCTCACCAGCACCGCCTCGTCCCCGGCCGGGCGCGCCGACTGCCAGACCCCGCCCGGCACGATCGCCTGCGGCACCTGGCCGTTCTCGACATCGGGGCCCAAGGTGACCACGGAGTCGCCGATGGTCAGCGCCAGCGGCCCACCCCGATGCCACAGCCACAGCTCCGTCGAGCGCACCACGTGCGGCACGGACTCCTCGCCCGGGTGGAGCAGGAAGTAGATGGCGGTGGCGCTGGCCCGCTCGCCCGGATAGCCGTCCGGCGTGAACGTCACCGGCGACCGCCACGTCTCCCTGAACCAGCCGCCCTCGGGGTGGGGCAGAAGATCGAGGGCAGCGGCGATGGGCGGCCGCTCGACGAAGGCGACGGGGGCGCCGGTCACGTCTCTGCGCAGAAAGCGACCGTCGAGGACGAGCTGGCCTTCCAGATCGCCGGCCAGTGCCTCCGCCTCGTCCGCCACCTCGATGGACGGGCCGTCGGGGTAGATCCGCAACTCCACACGCCGAGTTTAGGACGTACCACCTCGATCAAGGACGAGACCTGACCTATCTGCCCGTACAAGCGACGGATCACGGCCGGGTGCACCAGGGCGGAGCCGGCCACGACGGCTTCTCTGAGGCCCGGTCCACCGCTGGCGCCGGGACTCGGGTCCGAGGGTGGGTCGGTCACCTCCCCGACAAGCGCCACGAATCGAGCCGGCGACTTGACTGGGTCGGCCGACCACGGCTGTAGGGGCGCCGGCAGGGGTGGTCGAACCGGAGAGATATGGGCGGGTTCGTGAGGTGGTGAGGAGGCTGGTCACGGCTGGAAAACAGGGCCGGGAATTGTCGGTGCGGCTGGCTAGTCTGCGGCAGGTGATCGAACGGTGGAGCCGTGATCAGGTCCTCGCACTCGCCCCCGATGCCTCGTCTCGCAAGGCGGCGCAGGGCGTGGCCGCGCCCGGGAAATGGCCGGTGCGCGGCCGTACGGGCATGGTCGTTTACGGCGAGTGCAAGGGCAGCGGCGCCAAGCCCTACCTGGCGTGCGTCGACCTGAGCGAGCCCGCCTACCGCTGCAGCTGCCCGAGCCGGAAGTTCCCGTGCAAGCACGCTCTGGGGCTGCTGCTTCTGTGGTCGGAGGAGGCGGTGCCGGGTCAGGAGGCGGCGCCGCAGTGGGTGACGGAGTGGCTCGACGCACGCGCCGAACGCGCCGCCCGCCGCAAGACCGCCGCCTCGAAGGCCACCGATGGGCAGACCGCTGTCTCAGAGGCCGCTGATGGACAGACCGCTGTCTCAGAGGCCGCTGATGGGCAGACCGCAGTCTCGGATACCGCCGAGCCTGGGACCGCTGTCTCAGAGGCCGCCGAGGGGCGGACCGCTGTCTCGGAGGCCGGCGGGTCGGGGACCGCGATCCCGGAGGTCGCCGCGCTTAGGACCGCCGTGCCGGAAGAATCCGCGGTGAGCACCTCCGCCCGGGAGGTCGCCGAGACGAACACCGCCGCTGATTCCACGAGTGCCGTGTCGGCCGGGGATGGCGAGACCGCGAGCGTGACCCCCGGCGGTGGGCCGGGTGGCGGCAGGGGTGAGGCGGGCTCAGGCGGGCGAGGTGGTTCGCGTGGCTCGGGGGCGGAGTCCGTACGTCATGGGCGGGTCGCCGCCGGGCTGGCCGAGCTGGAGCGGTGGCTGGCCGACCAGGTACGCCAAGGTCTGGCGGTGGCGGCCGAGCACGACTGGGAGGGTCTGGCCAAGCGGCTGATCGACGCTCAGGCGCCCGGAGTGGCCGGCATGGTGTCGCGGCTGGCCCGCGTACGGGCCGAAGAAGGCTGGCCGGGGCGGTTGCTGGAGGAATACGCCCTGCTCAACCTGCTCGCCGTCGCCTACCGCCGGAGGGCCGAGCTGCCGCCGGACCTCGCGCGTACGGTGCTCATCCGCGTGGGGTTCCCGGTGACGAAGGAGGAGGTGCTGGCCGGGCCGGTGGTCCGCGATGTGTGGCACGTCCTGGGCCGGCGTGACGAGACGCAGGACCGGCTGACGGCCCGCCGGGTGTGGTTGCGCGGCCGTCACACGGGGCGGGCCGCTCTGATCCTGTCCTTCGCTCCCCAGGGCCGGCCGCTGGACGCGTCCCTGGTGACGGGCACCGCGATCGACGCCGACCTGGCGTACTACCCGGGCGCCGCCCCACTTCGAGCCCTGGTGGCGACCCGTTACGCCGTGGCAGCGCCTCGCCCGGCCACGGCGGCCCGTGCGATGGCGCAAGGACTCGCGGGGCCCGGTTCGGTGCCGCCCGCATCCACGGCGGCGGGGACTGGTTCGGTGCCGTTCGGATCGGCGGTGGCGGGGACTGATTCGGTATCGCCTGGATCGGCGGTGGCGGAGGCCGGTTCCGTGCCGCCGGGGATGACGGTCGCCGAGGCGCTCGACGAGATCGCCGGAGTGCTGGCCGAGGATCCGTGGACCGAGTCCTGGCCGCTCGTACTCAAGGACGTGATCCCCGACCGGCGCACCCTCGGCGGCCTCCCGCTGCACCCGCGCTCCATCGACCCGTGGCGGCTCATCGCCGTCTCCGGCGGGCACCCGCTGACCGTGGCCGTCGAATGGACCCCGGTCGGGCTGCGTCCCCTGACCACCTGGGACGAAGAGGGAACGACGGTGATCTTGTGACCGGCCGAGACGACGAACGAACGGGGGCGCCATGACCGGATGGGACGACCTGACCTCGACCGCGCTCGTGGGCACCGACCGCCGCCCGTACACCGGTGACCTGCTGGAGGCAGCGGCCGTGGAGACCGTACGGCGGCGAGCCGGCGCTAGCACCCCCGGCGAGCACACGCCCGACGGCGGAAAGCCGAGCGATGGCGCGTCCGGCGAAGAACGGAAAGCCGCCGAAGAACGCGGAGCCGGCGAAGGGCGGGAGCCGGGCGGTGGCCGGGCGCCGGAGGAGGAGCGGGCGGCCATCGGGCGGCGGGCGGCGGAGCGGCTGCGGCGGATCCTCGACGGCGAGCACGAGCGCCTGCTGCCCGAGTGGCTGGCCGCCGCGGCGGCGACCGGCCGCAGGGTGCCGCCGTACGTGCTGCCCGAGCTGCTCGATCGCGGCCGGAGGGACCGTTCGATACGGGTGCACCTCGGCGTGCTGGCCGGGCAGCGGGGCCGCTGGCTGGCCGGGCTCAACCCGGCGTGGGACTACCTGCTGGACGAGCCCACCGGCGAAACGTGGGAGCTGGGCGGCGCCGCCGACCGGCGCGCCCACCTGAGCGCGCTCAGGGCGGCCGACCCCGGCCAGGCGAGGGCGCTGCTGGAGAGCACGTGGGAGCAGGAGGCGCCCGACGACCGGGCCGGGTTCGTGGAGGTGCTGGCCGAGGGGCTGAGCATGGCCGACGAGCCGTTCCTCGAGCAGGCGCTGGACGACCGCCGCAGGGAGGTGCGCCAGGCCGCCGCCAACCTGCTGACCCGTCTGCCGTCCTCCCGCATGTCCCGGCGCATGGCCGAACGGCTGCGCGCCTGCGTCACGATCGACGGTGACGTCATCGCCGTCGAGGCGCCTGCGTACTGCGATAAGGAGATGGAACGCGACGGCATCCGCCAGAAGCCGCCCCGCGGCATCGGCGAGCGCGCCTGGTGGCTGCAGCAGATCATCGCGCGCGCCCCGCTCAGCGCATGGGGCCACCGGCCCGCCCGGCTGCTCGCCATGAAGATCCCCGACTGGGACGCCGACGTGAAGAGCGCCTGGGTGCGCGCGGCGGTCTTGCAGCGCGATCCGGAGTGGGCGCGGGCGATGTTCGGCTGGGACCCGATCGCCGACCTGCTGGTCGCCCTGTCGCCGGAGGAGCAGCAGGAGCTGGCGGCCAGGTTCGTCGCAGAGCACGACCTCGACAGCCAGCTCATCATGGTGCTCGGCGGGGTGTCGTCCCATTGGGGCGAGGGCCTGGCCACGGCCGTCCTCCGCAAGATCGTGAAAGTGAACACCACGCAGCCGTGGAACCTCGCCGAGCTCGTCAAGCTGGCCGGCGAGCACATCGACCCGGCCCTGCACGAGCTGGCCGAAGACTTCTCACCGGCCGAACCCGTCCAGAAGGTCGCCTCCCTGCTGCGGTTCCGCGCCGACATGTACAAGGAGCTCACCCGATGACCGTTCTGCGCCCGCACGCGGAAGACCAGTACGCCGAGGAGCTGGCCCTCCTCGCCAAGGACGACGACCGTCCAAGGCCACCGGGCTGGAAGCTGTCGCCGTGGGCGGTGACCACGTACATCATGGGCGACGGTGACCACATCACCCCTAAATACGTGGGTGCGCGCCGCATCGTCGAGGTCGCCGTCGCCACCCTCGCGACCGACCGCGCGCTGCTGCTGCTCGGCGTGCCCGGCACCGCGAAGACCTGGCTGTCCGAACACCTCGCCGCCGCCATCAGCGGCGACTCGACGCTGCTCGTGCAGGGCACGGCCGGCACCGCGGAAGAGGCCATCCGGTACGGCTGGAACTACGCGCGGCTGCTGGCCGAAGGCCCGTCGCTCGACGCGCTCACCCCGTCGCCGGTGATGCGCGCCATGGCCGAGGGCCGGGTGGCCAGGATCGAGGAGCTCACCCGCATGCCGTCCGATGTCCAGGACGCGCTGATCACCGTACTGTCCGAGAAGACGCTGCCCATCCCGGAGCTCAACCGCGAGGTCCAGGCCCAGCGCGGCTTCAACGTCATCGCCACCGCCAACGACCGCGACCGGGGCGTCAACGAGCTGTCCAGCGCGCTGCGCCGCCGCTTCAACACCGTCGTGCTGCCCGTGCCCGCCACCGCAGAGGAAGAGGTCGACATCGTCGCCCGCCGCGTCGCCCAGCTCGGCCGCTCGCTCGAGCTGCCCGAGACGACCACAGGGCTGGCGGAGATCCGGCGGGTCGTGACCGTGTTCAGGGAGCTGCGCAACGGGGTGACCGAGGACGGCCGCACCAAGATCAAGTCGCCCAGCGGCACCCTCTCCACCGCCGAGGCCATCTCCGTGCTGACCAACGGCATCGCCCTGGCCGCCCACTTCGGCGACGGGGTGCTGCGCCCGTCCGACGTGGCCGCCGGGATCGTCGGCGCGGTGGTGCAGGAGCCGGTGTCGGATCGGGTGGTGTGGCGGGAGTACCTGGAGACGGTGATACGCGAGCGTACGGACTGGCATGACTTCTACCGCGCCTGCCGCGAGGTGTCATGACCATCTCACCTCTGCCCTCGTCTTCGGCTCCCGGCACCGGGTCCGGCGTCCCTGGGCCCGGCGACGCCCCGGCAGGTTGTGCGTCGCCCGCCGCTTCACCGGCCGGTCCGCCTCCGCTCGGTGTCACTGCGGAAGGTGTCGCTGCGGCCAGTGGCGCTTCGACTTCGTGCGGTGCCGAGTCCGACAGTCCCGGCTCGGGGCGCGGCGTTTTCGACGGTGGTGCCGTGTTCGACGGTTCCGGCTTGGGGTGCGGCGCTTTCGACGGCGATGCCCGGAGTGCAGCGGGTGGCGGGACGCCGGGTGCCTTAGGTCCGGGAGCGGAGGCACTGGGTGGCGCGACGCAGGGTGTGACGGCCCTTGACGGAGAGTCGGATGGCGATGGGGTGATACCGGGATCGGCGGACGACGGCAGGGTGACGACCGATGGCAGGGTGCTGCCTGGCACCGGGTTTGGTGGCGCGGAATCCGGAGGCGGGGACCCGCGGGTGTCCGTCCTTGGCGTGCGGCATCACGGCCCCGGGTCGGCGCGGGCCGTGCGGCGGGAGCTGGAGCGGCTGCGTCCCGACATCATCCTCATCGAAGGCCCGCCCGAAGCCGACGCGCTGATCGCGCACGCGCCCGGCCTCGAGCCGCCGGTCGCGCTGCTCGCCCACGTGCCAGGGGCGCCGTCGCGCGCGGCGTTCTGGCCGTTCGCCGCGTTCTCGCCGGAGTGGCAGGCGATCCTGTACGGCACGTCCGCCGGCATCCCGGTCCGCTTCTGCGACCTGCCCGCCGCCCACTCCCTCGCCGAAGACCCCGGTGAAGAGCCCGCCGAAGCCCTGGCGAGCGGTCCCGCCGAGGGGCAAGCAGGCGGCTCAGCCGAGGCTCCGGCAAGTGGACGAGCCGAGGGGGTGGTCGGCGGGCGGGCCGGGGGAGCGGCCGGTGGAATAACCGGCCCCTCGCCTGGCGAGCTAGCCGGAAAGCCGGGCAACGGCGACGTCGGGAGGCCGGGTGACGGCGTGGCCGGGAGGCCGGGCGGCGAGGCCGGGGATACGGGCGGCGGGGCCACGCAGGACCCTCGCGAGCAGCAAGCGGCCCAAGCAGGCCCCGGCAAAGCGCGTATCGACCCCATCGGGGCGCTGGCCGCGGCGGCCGGGTACGACGATCCCGAGCGCTGGTGGGAGGACGTTGTCGAGCACCGGGGCGTGGTCGAGCACCGGGGCGGTGATACGCCGTTCGCGGTGATCGCCGAGGCCATGGCCGCCGTACGCGAGGGGTACCGGCCGGACGAGCGGGAGGCCAGGCGCGAGGCGTACATGCGCAAGACCATCCGTACGGCGCTCAAGCAGGGTTTCACCCGGATCGCGGTGATCTGCGGCGCCTGGCACGTGCCCGCGCTCACCGCCCCGTTCCCGCCCGCCGCCGCCGACAACGCGCTCCTGCGCGGCCTGCCGAAGGTGAAGGCGGAGCTGACGTGGGTGCCGTGGACGTACGGGAGGCTGGCGTCCTGGAGCGGCTACGGCGCGGGGATCACCTCGCCCGGCTGGTACCACCACCTGTTCGAGATCCGGGACCGCCCGATCGAGCGGTGGCTGGCACGGGCGGCGGAGGTGCTGCGCGACGAGGGGCTGGCGGTGTCGTCGGCGCACGTCATCGAGTCGGTACGGCTCGCCGAGGCCCTCGCCACGCTGCGCGGCCGACCGCTGGCGGGGCTCGGGGAGGTCACCGAGGCGGCCAGGGCGGTGCTATGCGAGGGCGACGACCTGGCGGTGGAGCTGATTCAGCGGCGCATGGTGGTCGGCGACCGGCTCGGGCACGTCTGCGACGGCGTACCGATGGTGCCGCTCCAGCGTGACCTGCGCGACCGGCAGCGGAAATTGAAGCTCAAGCCCGAGGCGCTCGACCGGGAGATCGACCTCGACCTGCGCAAACCGCTCGACCTCGGCCGCAGCCACCTGCTGCACCGGCTGCGGCTGCTGGGGGTCGGCTGGGGCACGCCGGGGCAGGCGCGCGGGAAGGGCACGTTCAGGGAGACGTGGACGCTGCGGTGGCGGCCGGAACACGACCTCGCGCTCATCGAACACGCCGCCCTGGGCACCACCGTGGTCGCCGTCGCCGCGCAGCGCGCCCGCGACCTGGCGGCGACCGGGACGGCGACGCTGGCGGACCTGACGGGGCTGGTGGAGCAGTGCCTGCTGGCCGACCTGCCGGAGGCGCTGCCGGACGTTCTGGGCGCTCTGTCGGCCAAGGCGGCACTCGACACCGACGTCACCAAGCTGATGGCGGCGCTGCCCGCGATGGTGCGTGCCCACCGTTACGGCGATGTGCGCGGCACGTCGGCGGAGGGGCTGGAGGCGATCGTCCGGTCGATGCTGGAACGCATCTGCGTCGGCCTGCCGGTCGCGGTGACCGGCCTGGACGACGACGCGGCCGCCGACCTGCTCAAACATGTGGACGCGGTGCATTCGGCGGTCGCCCTCCTCTACGCCCCCGACGCGGGCACCCCCGCAGGGCGGGCCGTCAGTGCCGCCGGGGCTCCTCCGGCGGGCGGTGCCGCACGGGACGAGGCTCGCGGGAGCGGGACGGCTCGGGGACGGTGGATGGCGACGCTGCGCGGTATCAGCGATCGCCAGGACCTGCACGGGCTGATCGAGGGCCGGCTCGCGCGAATCCTGCTGGACGCCGGTGAGCTGCACGACGCCGGTGACCGGATGGCCAGGGCGATGTCCCGGGGGCAGGCCCCGGCGCGGGCGGCAGCCTGGGTGGAGGGGTTCCTGGCGGGCGGCGGGTTGTTGCTGGTGCACGATCCGCGCCTGCTGGGGCTGGTCGACGAGTGGCTGACGGGGTTGTCCCGCGAGCAGTTCACCGACGTGCTGCCGCTGCTGCGCCGCACGTTCGGCGCGTTCGCGGCACCCGAACGCAGGGCCGTCGGCGAGCGCCTGCGTGCGGCGGGTCGCGACGAGGGTGCGGGCCGGGACGACGTGGACGAGCGCCGCGCCGCCCCCGCCGTCGCCACCGTCCTGTCGATCCTCGGCGGGACGGCACCCGCAGCGAGGTCACGCGGATGATCGTCAGCAGCAACGGCCGAGTCGGGGGGCGTCAGTGAGCGGTGAGCGGGATGAGCGGATGCGGCGGTGGCGGCTGGTGCTGGGCGGGGGCCCGGCCGACGGCACCGGGTGCGCGCTGGACGGCGCCGACGCGCAGATGGACGCGGCGCTGGCGGCCCTCTACGACCAAGGCGGCGCGTCCAGGGACGGCGACGGCGGGCGGGCGGCCCGGCGGGAGGGCGGCCTGAGCGCGTCGGCGCCTCGGGTGGCGAGGTGGCTGGGCGACATCCGGACGTACTTCCCGTCCACGGTCGTCCAGGTCATGCAGAAGGACGCCATCGAGCGGCTCGACCTCACCAGGCTGCTGCTGGAGCCCGAGATGCTGGAGGCCGTCGAGCCCGACGTGCACCTGGTGGGCACGCTGCTGGCGCTCAACAAGGTGATGCCCGACCAGGCCAGGGAGTCGGCCAGGGCGGTGGTGCGCACAGTGGTGGCGGAGCTGGAGCGCAGGCTGACGCAGAAGACGCGGGCGGCGGTGTCGGGGGCGCTGGACAGGTCGGCGAGGACGCACCGGCCGAAACGGGTGGCCGACATCGACTGGGACCGGACGATCCGGGCGAACCTGAAGAACTACCTGCCCGAGAAGAACACGGTCGTCCCCTCCCGGCTGGTGGGGTACGCCCGCCGCCGGCGGTCCGTGCAGCGGGAGGTGGTGCTGTGCATCGACCAGAGCGGGTCGATGGCGTCCTCGGTGGTGTACGCGAGCGTGTTCGGCGCGGCGCTGGCGTCGATGCGGGCGCTGAAGACGTCGCTGGTGGTGTTCGACACGGCGGTGGTCGATCTCACCGACCGGCTGCACGATCCGGTGGAGCTGCTGTTCGGTACGCAGCTCGGCGGCGGCACCGACATCAACCGGGCCGTCGCCTACAGCCAGGGCCTCATCACCCGCCCCACAGACTCGATCTTCGTGCTGATCAGCGACCTGTACGAGGGCGGGGTCCGGGAGGAGATGCTGCGCCGGGTGGCGGCGATGACGCGGGCCGGCGTCCAGGTGATCGTGCTGCTCGCGCTGTCCGACGAGGGCGCGCCGTTCTACGACCACGAGAACGCGGCCGCGCTCGCCGCGATGGGGGTGCCCGCGTTCGCCTGCACCCCTGACGCCTTCCCCGGCCTCATGGCGGCGGCGATCGAGCGGCGCGACATCGCCCGCTGGGCCGAGCAGCACACCCCTGCCCCTTGAGCGTCCCGTCTCACGCGCCCGGCTCTTAGGGCCGGGCGTGGCGGGGCAGCAGGTACGACAGTCCGAACGTGAGCGCCAGCAGCCCCACCTCGACCCATACCGTGAGCTGCATGGCCGAGCCGAAGCTCCACCGGTCGGCGAGCAGGTGGAAGAAGAGCGTGCCGAGCACCGCGGTGCCGAACGCGCCGCCGAGCTGCTGGATGCCGGTCAGCGTGCCGGAGGCGGAGCCGGACTCGTGCGGCTCGACGCCGGCGAGCACGATGTCGAAGAACGGCGCCATGACGAGCCCCATGCCGATGCCGGCGAGCGCGAGGCCGGGGGCGAGCTGCAGGGTGGAGACGTCCGTGCCGGCCAGGTGAATGGTGAGGGCCAGGACGGCCGCGCCGGCCGCCATGACGAGCGTGCCGATCTGCAGCAGGCCGCGGCCGAGCTTCTCCTGTAGCCCCGACATGGCCAGGCCGAAGCCGACGACGCCGCCGAGCGCCTGCGGCAGCGCGGCGAGACCGGCCTCGAGCGGGCTGAAGCCGAGCCCGAGCTGCGTGTAGAGGGTGAAGACGAGGCTGAAGCCGATCATGCCGGAGAAGAACGCGAGCCCGGCGACCAGGCCGCCGGTGAAGGCGCGCTTGCGGAACAGGCTGGGCGTGACGAGCGGGTCGCGGCCTGAGGCGGTGCGGCGGGCCTCGTACCGGCCGAAGAGGGCGAACACCGCGATCGAGGCGGCCATCGACACGAACGTCCAGGCGGGCCAGCCCAGCTCGCGGCCCTGGATGAGCGGGAAGACGAGCAGGAACGCGGCGAGCGAGACGAGCCCGACACCGGGCAGATCGAGGCGGGTGGCGGCGGGGGAGCGGTATTCCGGCAGGTAGCGCAGCGCGGCGAGCACGGCGGTGAGGCCGAGCGGCAGGTTGATCAGGAAGATCATGCGCCAGCCGGTGCCGAAGAAGTCGGCGTCCACCAGCCAGCCGGCCAGCACGGGACCGCCCACGGACGAGATCGTCATGACGGGCCCGAACATGGCGAACGCCTTGCCCACCTCATGGGGCGGGAACATCTCCTTGATCAGCCCCAGGCCCTGGGGGATCATCACCGAGCCGAACAGGCCCTGCAGCACGCGGCTGGCGATCAGCATCTCGGGGCTGACCGCGATCCCGCACAGCAGTGAGGCAAGGGTGAAGCCGGAGGCGCCGATCACGAACATGCGCTTCTTGCCGTACAGGTCGCCGAGGCGCCCGCCGGTGATCAGGCCGACGGCCATGGCGAGGGTGTAGCCGGCGCCGAGCCACTGCACGAGGCTCTCCGAGCCGCCCAGGTCCCGCCGGATGGTGGGTGCGGCGATCGTGGTGACGAGCGCGTCCAGGAGGTCCATGACCTCGGCGGCGAGGATCACGAACAGGGCGATCCACCGCCATCGGTACGGATGGACCCCGGCCTGCGCCGAGGCGGCGGTCACGGTCATGAGCGGTCTCCTTCGATAACGGTGTTCCAGCGAACGAACAGCGTTCGTAAACGAACATCGTTTTAGTGGCGAACGCCGTTCGTGTCAAGTACGCTGTTCGTCATGGTGGATCGCAAAGGAGCGGAGGGCGTCCCGGCGCCGCCGTGGCGCAAGACGCGCAAGCCGGCACAGCCCAAGCGGCAGCTCAGCCAGGATCTGATCATCGAGACCGGCCTGCGGATCCTCGACACCGAGGGGCTCGACGCGCTCAGCATGAGACGCGTGGCCCAGGAGCTCGACACCGGCCCGGCCTCGCTCTACGCCCACGTCGCCAACAAGGAGGAGCTGCTGGAGCTGCTCTACGACCGGGTGCTCGGCGAGATCCGGCTCCCGGAGCGCGATCCGGCCCGCTGGAAGGAGCAGCTGCGGGCGTACGCGCTGGAGGTGCACCGCGTGCTCATGGCGCACGGCGACGTCGCCAGGGCGGCGCTGGCCACGATCCCCACGGGCGAGAACTCCGTGCGCGCGGGCGAGTTCATCTTCGGCCTGCTCGTGGAGGCGGGCATGCCGCCCAGGGAGGCGGCCATCGCGCTTGACCGGCTCTCCCTCTACATCGTCGGCGACGCCTACGAGGCGTCGCTGCACTACACCCGCATGCGCGCGGCCGGCTTCACCGACAAGCGGGAGTACTTCGAGTCGTGGGTCGGCCAGATCATGACCTACTACCGGGCGCTGCCGCCCGAGCAGTTCCCCCACGTCACCAAGCACGTCGACGACCTGGTGGACGCCGGCGGCGAGGAACGCTTCCGCTACGGGCTCGACCTCATACTCGACGGCATCGAGGCGCGCATGCCGGGCAAGCGGGCGTAGGCATGCCTTAGGCCCAATTGCCTAGGCCCGATGCCCGATGTGCCGGACGGGGCCGGCCCGTAGTTTGCCCGCATGACAACGACTGTGGAGAAGAACGCGGCGGCCCCTGCCAGGGTGCTGTCCGCCGCTTACCGGGCATTGAGCATCGGCCTTGTGGCGCTGGTGACGCTGACGGCGTTCGAGGCCATGGCGGTCAACACCGCGATGCCGGTGGTGGCGCGCGACCTCGACGGCCTGCCGCTGTACAACCTCGCCTTCAGCGCCACCCTGGCGGCCAGTGTGATCGCGACCGTGCTGGGCGGGCGGTGGGCGGACCTGCGCGGGCCCATGCAGCCCATCGCGGCCGGGGTCGCCGCTTTCGTGGCGGGCCTGCTGCTGGCCGGGCTGGCGCCCACGATGGAGGTGTTCGTGGTCGGCCGGTTCGTGCAGGGCCTCGGCGCCGGGCTCATCCAGGTGTCGATGTACGTGCTGGTCGCCCGCGCCTATCCGCCCGAGATGCATCCCCGCGTGTTCGCCGTGTTCTCGGCCGCCTGGGTCGTGCCGTCCATGGTGGGCCCGGCCATCGCCGGGTTCGTCGTGGAGAACGCGAACTGGCGGTGGATCTTCCTCGGCGTGACGCTCATCGTGATCCCGTCGGCGCTGCTGCTGTGGCGGGGCTCCGCCGGGCGTACGGACGGCGACGGCCAGACCCAGGACGACGCCGAGCCCGCACCCGCGCTCGGCCGCAAGCTCGTCTGGGCCACGCTGACCGCCGTCGCCGCCGCGCTGCTGCAGTACGGCGGCGCGCTCAAGACGGCCGGCCTGCCCCTGCTCGCGGCGGGCCTCGTGCTGCTGGCCGTGGCCCTGCCCAAGCTGCTGCTGCCCGGCTCGCTGCGGGCCGCCCGCGGCCTGCCCACCGCGCCCGTCCTGCGCGGCCTGGCCTTCGGCGCGCTGACGGCCACCGAAGTGTTCATCCCGCTCATGCTCATGAACGAGCGCGGGATGAGCGCCACCGGCGCCGGCGTCGTGCTCACCATCGGTGCGCTCGGCTGGTCAACCGGCTCCTGGATCAAGGGCCGCGGCGTGATCGGCAACCTGGTCGCCATCAGGGGCGGCGCCGCCATGATCGCCATCGGCATCGCGATGGTCACGCTCGTGCTGATCGACGCCGTGCCGATCGCGGTCGCCTACGTCGCCATGGCCATCGCCGGGCTCGGTATCGGCGTGCTGCACCCCACGGTGTCCGTCCTGGTGCTGGAGATGTCCAAGGAAGGCGAGGAAGGCGCGAACAGCGCGGCCGTGGGCGTCGGCGAGTCGGTGTTCACCGTGATGGCCGTCGCGCTCAGCGGCGCCCTGTTCACCGCCGCCGGCGGCAGCTACCTGATCGGCCTCGCCTTCACCGCCCTCCTCGCCGCCGGGGCCTTTCTGCTCGCCCCGCGTTTCGTGCACGCCGCGGCACCGGGCACTATGGAGGGAGCCGCGTCATAAAAGGGGGATGCATGCCGCGAGTGCGGGAGCTTGAGGTCTTCCGGCTTGTCCTGCCCTTCGGCAGGAAGACGGAGACCCTGCTCGTCAAGCTCACCGACCATGGAGGCATGGTCGGCTGGGGTGAGGCGACCGCTCCTCCGGCCAAGGCCTGGTCGAGGCTGGAAGAGACGCTGGCCGCGCTGCTCATCGGCGTCGACTGGGAGCATCCCGACACCGTGCCGAGCGGCGACAGCGCCGTCGACATGGCCTGCTGGGACCTGTGGACCAAGATGCGCGGCGTGCCGCTCGCCGAGGCGATCGGCGGCACCCGCACCTCCCTCGTGGCGACCGTGCGGCTCGGCCCCGACACGTCGGTCGAGAGCCTGGTGTCCCGGGTCAACCAGCAGATCTGCGCCGGATACGGGCACGTCACGCTCGACGTCAGGCCGGGCTGGGACGTCGAGCCCGTACGCGCGGTGCGGCAGGCGTACCCGGCGCTGACCCTGGCCGTCGACTGCGGCAACGCCTACAGCGACCTCGGCCAGCTCGTCGCGCTCGACTCCTACGGCCTCGAGGTCATCGAACGCCCCTTCGCCGTCACCGACGTCTACTCCCACGCCGCGCTCCAGGACCAGGTGGCCGCCTCCGTCGCGGTCGAGGTCTCCTCATCCGCCGAGCTCGACGACTTCCTCACCCTGCGCGCGGCCCGCGTGCTGCTGCTGCGCCCGTCGGCGTTCCCGTCGCTGTCGGAGGCCAGGCGCGCCCACGACCGCGCCGCCGCCGCGGGGTGGGACATCCAGTGCACCGGCGGCCAGGGCGCGGGCCTGGCCAGGGCGGCCACGGTCGCGGTGGCCAGCCTGCCGGGGTGCACGCTGCCGTGCGACGTGACGCAGCCGCCCCGCCAGAACCAGATCGTCACGCCCGTCGTCGGCGCGAACGCCGGGGTCATCGCGGTGCCGCTGACCCGGTCGGGGCTCGGCCACGACGTCGACGAGCAGCGCCTGCGGCGGATGACCAAGGAGTCGTTCCACGCGTAGGGCGTGTCAGGGGGCGGGGATCGGGTCGCCGTCCTCGTCCCACCACGACGCCACCCCTTCCGGCGGGCCGTACGCGTCCCGCCGCGCCCCTCGTTCAGGCGGGGTCATGAATGCAGCGAGCGGGCCAGGTTCACGCGCGTGATGTACTCGGAGATGCCGGAGAAGTGGGCGCCGGCCGCGATGAGCGCGTCCCGGATGCCGGCCGTCCTGTCCATGATCGCGCCCGTGGGCGTGCCGGCGACGATGGCGAACGCGAGCGCCGCGAGGGCGAGCAGGTGGCTGCGGCGGTGCACGATGAACCTCCCGAGGCGGTGTGTGATCACGACACCGCCCAGGAGATCACGACCGGCCCGCCTCATCGCGGGTACGCCACAGCGGCCAGGCGCGTTCTTTACCCCTTGTTCGAGGGGGCGCCGCAGCCCTGGGTGAGGCCCTGCACCGGGTTGTCGTCGTCCTGCTTGGGCCGCTTGTTCGCGGTCTTCTTCGGGTTGGGCGTCTTCGCCGGCGCGGCCGTCCCGGAGCCGGTCGGAGACGGCGACGGCGAGGCGGTGGCGGCGACCGGCCGCTCGGCGCGCTCGGACTCGCGGATCGCCTTCGCGGCCAGCGACCGGATCAGCTCCCAGTCGGGGTAGCCGGTGTTGATCAGCGGCGGGACGAACTGCAGGCTCGTCACCTTGGCGTTCTTCACCTTGAGCGCCAGCGGCACCAGGTGCTCCAGCATCGGCCGCGGGATGTCGGTCCTGATCAGGCCCTTCGTGGCCCGCGCGACCTGGTTGAACCTGGTCAGCAGCGTCGCCGGGTCGGCCTGGTCGAGCAGTGCGCCGAGCACGCAGCGCTGGCGGCGCATGCGCGTGTAGTCGTCGCTGAACGTACGGGATCGGGCGTACCACATGGCGTCGGCGCCCTTCAGCCGGCGCGTGCCCGCCTTGACCAGGCCCTCGTTGTACTTGCCGAACACGACGTCCTGCTCGACGGTGATCGTGATGCCGCCGATGGCGTCGATGAGCCGGGCGAAGCCCCACATGTTGACCAGGGCGTACCAGTCGACGCGGAGGCCGAGCGTGTAGCCGATGGTGTCCATCAGGACCTTGGCGCCCTGGTGCTGCTTGCCGCCGAACAGCTCGGGGTGGGCGTCGGCGTACTCCCACACGCTGTTGAGCAGGTCGCTGCTGCCGCCGTTGGGGTCCTTCGGCAGGTCGAAGCCGTGGGGGAAGCGGCGGGCCATCGGCGTGCCCGGACGGAAGCGCACGTCCTCGAGGTTGCGCGGCAGGCTGAACAGCACGGTGTTGCCAGTCCGCACGTTGACGCTGGCCAGGTGCATGCTGTCGGTGCGCACGCCCACCCGGTGGTCGTCGGCGTCCCCGCCCAGCAGCAGGATGTTGATCCGCTCGCGCCCCGCCCACGGGTCCTCGGGCTTGGGCGCGGGGGGCGTCGGCTCATCGACGGCCTCGACCGGGGCCTGGAAGATGTCGTCGAGCGCCTGCCGGTAGGTGCTCGCCGAGTGCGCGGCGTACGCGAACGGCAGCACCACCACGACGGCGAGCAGCCCGGCCAGCGTGCCGGTGAGCACTTGCCCCGCCTGACCGAGCCGGTGGGGCCGCAGCACCACGAACGAGTGCACGATCAGCGCGAACCAGGCCGCGCCCAGCACGCCCGAGCCGATCATGACGGCGGTGATCCACGAGTCCTGGGTGGCCGAGCCGAGCAGCGTGCCGAGGTCGTTGGAGAGCACGAACGCCAGCAGGCCGAGCAGCGCGACGGCGTACAGGGAGATCAGGACGAGGCCGGTCTTGCGCCGGCGGCACGCAGATGAGCGGCCCCGGGTGCCAGTGCCGCCAGCACGAGCCACCCGAGGACCCCCGCGGCGCTCACTGGGGCGCTCACTGGTTTCTTCGCCTGCTCCACGCCTTCCCCGTTTCCCCGCGTACCACCATAGGTGCTGAGACCTCCACCCGCGGTGAACCGCGTGGCGCGGTCGCCCCAGGCTCCATTGAGGCGGCAGCCTATGCACTTAATACGAAAAATGTCGTTATCAGGGGGTGAACTTCAGCAACCGAATAACATTCTGTGCATGGGCTTCTCTGAGATCGAGTACGGGGTGACCGATCGCATCGCCACCGTGACATTGAAACGCCCCGACCGGCTGAACGCCTTCACCTTTACGATGCGCGGAGAGTTGATCGAGGCTTTCGACCTGGCCGACGCCGACGACGACGTCCGCGCGGTGGTGGTCACGGGCGCGGGCCGCGCCTTCTGCGCCGGGGCCGACCTGGGCGGCGGCGGAGGCACGTTCAAGGGCCGCGCATGGGGCGAGACCGTCGACGGCGTGCCGCGCGACGGCGGCGGCACGGTCGCGCTGCGCATCGCCCGCTCGCTCAAGCCCGTCATCGCCGCGATCAACGGCCCCGCCGTCGGCGTCGGCGTCACGATGACGCTGCCGATGGACGTCAGGCTCGCCTCGGAGACGGCCAGGTTCGGGTTCGTCTTCGCGCGGCGCGGCATCGTCACCGAGGCGGCGTCGAGCTGGTTCCTGCCCAGGATCGTCGGCATCTCCAAGGCCATGGAGTGGGCCGTCACCGGCCGCGTCTTCTCCGCGGCCGAGGCGCTCGAAGGGCGGCTGGTCTCGCGCGTCTGCCCGGCCGACGAGCTGCTGCCCGCCGCGTACGAGCTGGCCAGGGAGATCGCCGACAACACCTCCGCCGTCTCCGTCGCGGCCATCCGCCGCCTCATGTGGTCGGGCCTGTCGGCGTCCTCGCCCTGGGAGGCGCACGCCGCGGACTCCCGCCTGATGGCCGAGCTCGGTGGCGCGCCCGACACGGTCGAGGGCGTCACCGCGTTCCTGGAGAAGCGGCGGCCCGACTTCCCCATGCGGGTCAGCAGCGACCTGCCGCCCGGGGTGCCCTCATGGCCGGATGATCCCTATGGTGTCTAGCATGTACGAGATCACCGTGCTGCCCATGCCCGACGACTTCGAGGGCGAGGTCGTGGCGACGCTGGTGTCCAGGAGGGCAGAGACCGCCTCCCGCAGGGCGGTGCTCTACCTCCACGGCTTCACCGACTACTTCTTCCAGGACCACCTCGCCGAACACTACGTGCAGCGCGGCATCGACTTCTACGCGCTCGACCTGCGCAAGTACGGCCGTTCCCTGCTGCCGCACCAGACCAGGGGCCTGATCAGGAGCGTCACCGAGTACTTCACCGAGATCGACGAGGCCGTGCGCATCATCAGGCGCGACCACGACGAGCTGACCGTCAACGCCCACTCCACCGGCGGGCTGGTCGCCGCCCTGTGGGCCGACCGGGTGCGCGGCCGCGGCCTGGTGCAGGGGCTCGTGCTCAACAGCCCGTTCTTCGACCTCAACGTGCCCACGCCGTTAAGGCTGGCCGCCGACCTGCTCAAGACGCCGCTGTCGTACACGAAATGGGTGCTGCCGCTGCCGTCCAGCGACGTCTACGGGCGCACGCTGCACCGCAGCCACGGCGGCGAATGGGACTACGACCTGGAGCTGAAGCCGCTCGGCGGGTTCTCCGTGCACGCCATGTGGCTGGCCGCCATCCGGCGCGCCCAGCGGCGGCTGCACGCCGGGCTGTCGGTGGACGTGCCGGTGCTGGTGCTCGCCTCGGCCAACGGCCTGCGCGTCCGCGACTTCGTCCCCGAGGCCCGCTCGGCCGACATCGTGCTCGACCCCCGCCACATCGCCCGCTGGTCCACCTCGGTCGGGCCGCACGTGACGTGCGTGCGCATCCAGGACGGCGTGCACGACCTCGTGCTGTCCGCCGAGCCCGTGCGCAAGCAGGTCTTCGCCGAGATGGACCGCTGGATGGAGGCCTTCGTTCACCAGGACGCTCACCAGGACGTTCACCAGGGCGTTCACCAGGGGAACGAGAAAAGGCCGTAGTAAGCCGCCGCCACCAGCAGCAGCCCGGTCCCGCCCAGCACGCCCCCGACCGACACGTACTGCCAGCGGGTGGGCTGCAGGCCCTCGCGCAGCGCCGACACGTACGCCGCCACCGCCGTGACCTCCTGGATCAGCATGAGCACGGCGAGCAGCCGCACCACGAGCCAGCCGGCCAGCACGGCCGGCCAGGCGCCCGCCTGGTTGACCGAGAACAGCACCAGCAGCGTGATGAACGCCGCCACCGAGGCCAGCAGGGCGAGCCCGGTCCACGCCATCCTGGTCAGCCGGCGCCTGATCGGCGCCCACAGGCGGGCGTTGGTCTCGACGGGGGTCTGGTCGCGGTGGCGCAGCCGTACGACCATGGCCGCCACCGGGCCCGCCACGTAGCCGACGGCGGCCAGGCAGATCGTCAGGCCGAGCATCGTGCCGCCCGCGTACCAGGGGGCGGCGGGCACGTCGCTCGCCTCGAACCGCTGCACCGGGGTCGCGCCCGCCATGTGGACCGCCGGCTTGGCCGTGCCCGGCAGGCCCTTGATCCAGTTGGCCAGGGTCTCCAGGTAGCCCGCGGTGAAGTCGCCGCCGTTGACCCGCATGGCATGGTCGCCCTTGGCCATGAAGCGGATCGTGTACTTGTCGTTGCCCGCCTTCTCCAGGGCCGTGATGAGCGCCTTGGTGGACTCGACGAAGGGGATCGAGGGGTCGGTGGTGCCGTAGAACGCCAGGACCGGCTGCTTGACCTGGCTTAACGCGGGCATCGCGTCGTAGCGCAGGAAGTCGAAGCCGACCCCGCCCATCGCCCTGGTCAGCAGGTCGCGTACGCCGACGGGGGCGCGCAGCCGCAGCAGCTGCTCGTTCAGCGCCCAGGCGACCTGGCGCAGCGGGGAGACGTTGGGCGACGACACCAGCACGATGAAGCCCACCGACGTGCTCTTGGCCGCCGCGATCGGCACCACCCAGCCGCCCTCGGACACGCCCCACACGCCCACCAGATCCGGGTTCACCTCGGGCCGCGTGCGCAGGTACTCGACCATGCGCAGCGCGTCGTCCGCCAGCAGCCCGAAGTCGCGGTGACGGAAGTCGTAGCCGACCGTGCGCTTGTCGAACGCGATCGTCACCACGCCCGCCCTGGACAGGAACTCCGCCTGCGGCGTGAACTCCGTACGCGAGCCGTTGCCCGACCCCGACACGAACACCATCGCCGGATGCCGCCCGGGAGCGATCGGCACCCGCAGCGTGCCCTCCAGGCGCTGGCCCTCCGCGGGGACCGAGATCTCCTCCTCGCGGAACTCGTGGACGGTCGCGACGGGCTTCAGCTCGGCGGCGGGCTGCGGCGGGATGGCCTGGAACGCGGGATCGACCTTGAGCGGCGGCGGATCGAACGCGGGCGGAAGGACGTAACCGACCGCCGCGAGAGCCACCAGCACCAGGCCGGCGGCGACGCTCAAGGTGCCACGGCCAGTGCGCATCGGCCTCCCCATGTGCGTTGGTTTGCCCGCCGATCTTCCAGAGTACTCCCGGCGCGTGGGGCTGGAGAGACCCCATATGTCAGTGAGACCTGTTAGCTTCCTGCGACATGCGGATCCTGCACACCTCCGACTGGCATCTCGGGCGCTCCTTCCACCGCGAGAGCCTGCTCGCCGGGCAGGCCGCGTTCATCGATCACCTGGTCGAGACCGTGCGCTCCGAGCGGGTCGACGTGGTGGCGGTGGCCGGCGACGTCTACGACAGGGCGCTGCCGCCCGTCGACGCCGTCGCCCTGCTCGACGACGCGCTCGCCAGGCTGCGCGGCGCCGGCGCGCGCGTGGTGCTGATCAGCGGCAACCACGACTCGGCGCTGCGGCTGCGGTTCGGCTCGGCGCTGTTCGAGTCGGCGGGCGTCCACGTCCGCACCGCGCCCGACAGGTCGTGGGAGCCCGTCGTGGTGGACGACGTCGCCTTCTACGGCATTCCCTACCTGGAGCCGGAGCTCGTACGCGCCCAGTGGGAGCTGCCCGACCGCAGCCACACCGCCGCCATCACCTACGCCATGGACCGCATCAGGGCCGACGCCGCCCGCCACCGCGCCTCCGTGGTGCTCTCCCATTGCTTCGTCACCGGCGGGCAGGCCAGCGACAGCGAGCGCGACATCAGCGTCGGCGGGGTCGCCCACGTGCCGCTGAGCGCGTTCGACGGGGTCGGCTACGTCGCACTCGGCCATCTGCACGGCCGCCAGCGCATGTCCGAGACCGTGCGCTACTCCGGCTCGCCGCTGGCCTACTCCTTCTCCGAGGCCGGCCACGTCAAGGGCTCCTGGCTGGTCACGATGGGGGAGAAGGTGGAGGACGTCGACTTCGTGCCCGCGCCCGTGCCCCGCCCCGTCGGCCGGCTGCGCGGCGACATCGACGACCTGCTCACCGACCCCCGCTACGCCGCCTACGAGGACCACTGGCTGCAGATCGTCCTCACCGACCCCGTGCGGCCCAAGTCCGCGATGGACCGCCTGCGCGCCCGCTTCCCCCACACTCTCGCCCTCTCGTTCGAGCCGGTCGGCGCCGTCGCCGCCGCCGAGCCCGTACGCGTCACCGGGCGGCCCGAGGCGGAGGTCGCGCTCGACTTCGTCAAGGAAGTACGCGGCGAGCCTGCCGCACCCGAAGAGGAGGAGCTGCTAAGACAGGCCATCGAGGCGTCCAGGGTGAAGGAGACGATGGCGTAGATGCGCCCCCACAGGCTCACGCTGACGGCGTTCGGGTCCTTCCCCGGCACCGAGACCGTCGACTTCGACGCGCTGGCCGAAGCCGGGCTCTTCCTCGTCCACGGCCCCACAGGGGCGGGCAAGACCACCATCCTCGACGCGCTCTGCTTCGCCCTCTACGGCCAGGTGCCCGGACAGCGCAACAGCGCCCGCAGCCTGCGCTGCGACCACGCCCCGCCCGGCACCGGGCCGTCGGTCACCCTCGAGGTGTCCATCAGAGGGCGTTTACTGCGCATCCAGCGCTCCCCGGCCTGGCAGCGGCCCAAGCTGCGCGGCACGGGCTTCACCGAGGAGAAGGCCAAGGTGGTCGTCTCGGAGTGGCAGGGCTCCGACTGGCACGGCCTCACCACCCGCCTCGACGAGGCCGGCGACCTCATCGGCGGCCTGCTCGGCATGAACGCCGACCAGTTCTGCCAGGTCGCCATGCTGCCGCAGGGCGACTTCGCCCGCTTCCTGCGCGCCGGCGGCGACGAGCGCGCCAAGCTGCTCGAACGCCTCTTCAGCGTCAAGGTGTTCACCGCGGCCGAGTCCTGGCTCGCCGAGCACCGCAAGCAGGCCTGGCGCGAGGCGCAGGAGCTGCGGCAGGAGGTCGATTTCGCCGTCAAACGCGTCGAGGAGGCCGCCGGTCCCGACCTCCTCGGCCGGCTCACCTCGGCCGCGCTGGGGAGCGCGGCTGCCGGGGGCGGCGTCCACGCCACCCTGGCCTTCGACGACGATCCCGCTCCGGCGGCGCGCGGCGAGGACGCCTCGGCCGGCACCGCTCCGGCGTCGGATCGCGAGGGCGAGGCCGTTGCGGCGGCGGGCCGGGACCGTGAGGCCGCCCTACGGGACGGGCGCGCCGGAGCGGCCGGCGTCGTGGCGGGGGACGACCGTACGGCGGGTTCGGCCGACGGACAGGTGCGGGCTGCCGCTGACGGGCAGGGGCAAGCAGTCTCCGACCGGCAGGGGCGGGCCGCCTCCGACGAGCAGGGACAAGTGGACGCCGGCGGAGAGGCGCCGTCGCCTGAGGAGGAGCCGTTGCGGTGGGCGGGCGCGCTGCTCGACGCCGCGCGGGCCGTCGTGACGCGGGCGGAGGAGGAGCACGCCGCGGCGGGTGCCGCCTTGCGGGCCGCGCGGACGCGCTTCGAGCAGGCCGCCGCCCTGGCCGAGCGCCAGCGCCGGTACGCCGAGGCGCTCACCCTGCGCCGCATCCTCGACGAGCGGGCCGACGAGCGCGCCGACCTGCAAGCGATCCTCGACGACGCCGCCAGGGCCGACCGCGTCGTCCCGCTCGTCACGGCCGCCCGGCAGCGCGCCGAGGCCGCCGCCAAGGCCCGCGCCCTGGCCGCCGACGCCATCGCCCGCGCCCGCCCCCTCCTGACCTCAGCCCCGCCCGCGGGCTCCGGCCACCCATCCGGCGCGCCCAGGCAGGGCGCCCCCGCTCCCGGCCCCACCGCGCAGCGGCCCACCGCACCCGGTGCGGATGCGCCCACCGCGCAGCGGCCCGCCGCTCCCGGCGCCGCCGCGCAGTGGCCCGCCGGGAAGGCTCCTGCCACGGAGAGCCCGTCGGACCAGGGGCGGATCGATGCGGGTGCGCCGAGTGCCGGGGAGCTGGCGGCGTTGGAGCGGGCGCGGCAGGACGAGATCGCGCGGCTGCAGGAGCTGCTGACCGAGGAGGCCAGGCTCTCGGTGGTGCGGCGCGACCTGCTGCGCGTCGAAGACGAGCTGGCCGAGCTGCTCCGCGCCGACGAGCGGGTGAGCGCCCGGCTGGCCGAGCTGCCGGCGTTGATCGAGCGGGCCGAGGCGGGGCTGGCGGCCGCGCGTACGGACGCCGCGCGGATCCCCGCGGCGAAGGCCGCGCGCGACGCGGCCGCGCACCTCATCGAGATCGACCGCGAGCTGGCCGCCCTGGCGGAAGAGCTGGACGTCCTGGCGCAGCGGGAGGCCGAGGTGGCGGCGGCGGAGGCCGAGCTGCCGGCCAGGCTCGCCGAGGCGGAGGCCGCGCTGGACGACGTACGCGCGCAGGCCGCCGCGATCCCCGCGCAGACGGCGGCGCTGGAGGCGGCCAGGGCGGCGCTGGAGGCGACGCACCGCAGGGAGGCGCTCGCCGCCGAGCTGGAGGAGGCGAGGGCCGCGCACCAGGTGCTCGTGGACCAGGCGCAGGCCGCCCGCGAGCGCTGGCTAGACCTGCGGCAGGCCCGCATCGACGGCATGGCCGCCGAGCTGGCGCGCGATCTCGCCGACGGGCAGCCGTGCGCGGTCTGCGGCTCCGAGCACCACCCCCAGCCCGCCAAGCCCGCGCCGAGCGCCCCGTCGGCCGATGACGAGCGCGAGGCCGAGGCCGCCCACGACGCCGCGCTGAGCGAACGCGAGGCCGCCGAGCGGGCCCTGGCCTCGCTGGAGTCCCGCCACGCCGACGCGGCCGCGGCCACCGGCGATCTCGACGTGGCCGCCGCCGAGGAGCAGGTGCAGCAGGCCGAGCAGGAGCTGGCCCGCCTCCAGGCGATCGCCGACCGCGAGCCCGCGCTGGCGCAGGCCCTCGAACGGGTCGAGGCCGACCGCGAACGCGTCCGCGACCAGGCCCGCGAGATCGCCGAAGCCCTGGCCGCCCACCGGGCGCACCGGGCGCAGCGGGAGGCCGAGCGGGCCCGCGTGCGCGCCCAGCTCGACCTCGACCCCGACGCGGTGGCCGAGTCCGTGCTGGCGGAGGCCGAGCGAGAGCTGCGCAGGCTGCAGGAGTCGGCGGCCGCCGAGCCCCGGCTGGCGCAGGAGGTGGCCAGGCTCGGACAGGAACGCAATGAGCTGGAGGAGCAGAGCCGCCAGGTGGCGGCGCGCCTCGCGGCCGCCCGCACCAGGCAGGAGGAGCTGAGCGGCGACGCCGGACGGCTCACCGCGCGGCTCGACGCGGCCCGCGGCGGCGACGCCACGCTGACCGCCCGCCTGTCCCGGCTGAGCGACGAGGCCGAGCTGCTGCGCGAGGCGCTGGAGGCCACGCAGGCGGCGGTGTCCGCGCGCGACGAGCTGGCCAGGGCGAAGCAGGCGGCCGAGGAGGCGGCGGCCGAGGCCGGGTTCGGCGACGTGCGCGACGCGGAGGCCGCCTACCGGAGCCAGGCGGAGCGCGAGCGCAAGGCCGAGCTGCTGCGGCGACTCGACGATCAGCACGCGGCCGTCAGCGGCGTGCTGGCAGACCCCGAGCTGGTGGCCGCGGCGGCCGAGCCCGCGCCCGACCTGGCGGCGGTTCAGGCCGAGCGCGACGCGCTGGAGGAGACGTACACGCGGCTGGCGAGCGTACGCGACAGGGCGGCGGCCAGGGCGCGGCGGCTGGCCGAGCTGCACGACGAGCTGGCCGGCCACCTCGAACGCTGGCGTCCCGCCGCCGACCGGCACCGCCTGGCCGAACGCATGGCCTCGCTGGCCAGCGGCACCTCCAGCGACAACCAGTGGAGCATGAGCCTGTCGTCGTTCGTGCTCGGCGAGCGGCTGCGGCAGGTGGTGGCCGCCGCCAACGAGCGGCTCGACCACATGTCCGGCGGCCGCTACCTGCTCAGGCACGACCTGGGCAAGACGGCCGGCTCCCGGACGCGCGCGGGCGGCGGGCTCGGCCTGCGCGTGGTGGACGGCTGGACCGGCGTCGACCGCGACCCGGCCACGCTGTCCGGCGGCGAGAGCTTCATCACCTCGCTGGCCCTGGCGCTCGGGCTGGCCGACGTCGTCACCGCCGAGGCGGGCGGCGCGGAGCTGGGCACGCTCTTCGTGGACGAGGGGTTCGGCACGCTCGACGAGGACACGCTCGACGGCGTTCTCGACATCCTCGACGGGCTGCGCGACGGCGGCCGCGCCGTGGGCATCGTCAGCCACGTGTCGGAGCTGCGTTCCCGGATCACGGCTCAGCTCAAGGTCATCAAGACCCGTACGGGCTCCACGCTGCGCGCCGCCGGCACCGGCTGACCCCCGCAGGGCCGGCCGCAGGGGCGGGTATAGGTTGTGGGCGAGATCGAGGGGTCCAGCTTGCGAGGAGCGGCTCATGCGCGTCGTCGTCACCGGAGCACACGGCAAGGTCGGCAGGGCCGCCGTCAAGGCCCTGCAGGAGGCGGGGCACGAGGTCACCGCCACCGATCTCACCCGCCCGGTCTGGGAACGCCACGATCCCGGCGAGCCCCGCTACAAGCAGGCCGACCTGACCGACGCCGGGCAGGCGTTCGCCGTGACGCACGGGGCCGACGCCGTGGTGCACGCGGCGGCCATCCCCGACCCCACCATGAACGCGCCGCACGTGGTGTTCCAGAACAACCTGATGGCCACGTTCAACATGATCGAGGCGGCGGTACGGCTGGGCGTGCGGCGGTTCGTGAACATCTCCAGCGAGACCGTGCCCGGGTTCTTCTTCGCCGAGCGGCCGTTCCTGCCGGACTACGCGCCGGTGGACGAGGAGCACCCGATCCGGCCGCAGGACCCGTACGCGCTGTCGAAATACTTCGGCGAGCAGCTCATGGACGCGGCGGTGCGCCGGTCGGACATCAGGTGCATCTCGCTGCGGCCGAGCTGGGTGCAGCACGAGGGCAACTACGAGCGCAACCTCGGGCCGGAGGTGCGCGGCGAGGTCGAGGTCGGGGCCGGGCTGTGCAGCTACACCGACGTGTACGACCTCGCCGATGCGATCGTGCTGGCCGTCGAGTCCGACCTGCCGGGGCACGAGGTGTTCTACATCGCCGCGCCTGACAACGCGGGCGGGCACGACTTCGCGGCCATGCTGCGGCGGAGCTTCGGCGACAAGATCGAGCTGCGGCCGCTGTCCAGGGCCGACTCGTCGGGCATCTCGTGCGAGAAGGCGTACCGGATGCTCGGCTGGACGCCCAAGCGGACGTGGCGCGACTACCTGGACGACAACGGCCGCGCCCGCCAGAAGTGACGGCCGGCCCGCGGTTGAGCCGGGCCCCGTCTGCGGGCGGGGCCTGTCGTCAGGCGGGGCCTGTCAGGTGAGGGCCGCGATCAGGCCGGGGAGCTCGGCGGGGTGGCGGAAGAGCGTCGCGCCCAGCCCCTTCAGGCGTGCGATCGGCGTGAGGCCGCCGGCGTACGCGAAGCACCGCATGCCCGCGCTGATCGCCGCCGTCACCCCGATGGGACTGTCCTCCACCACCACGCACTTGTCCGGCTCGGCCCCCATGGTGGCGGCGGCGTGCAGGAACAGGTCGGGCGCGGGCTTGCCCGCGGCGACGTCCTCGACGCTGAAGACGCGCCCGTCGAAGTGGTGGGACAGCCCGGCCAGCCGCAGGTTGCGGCGGATGGTGGCATGGCGGGCGTTGGAGGCCACGCAGAACGGGATGGTGAGCCGTTCGAGCACGTCGGTGATGCCTTCGACGGCGCGCAGCTCTCTCTGGATCGCCGCGCGGTACTCCGCTCTGAACCGGTCGCGCCAGCCGGGCGGGGTGGGCCCGATCTGCTGCTCCCAGTAGTCGCCGGTGGCGCCGACGAACTTCTCGATGTATTCGGCCTCGGTCATCGTCCGGCCCAGGCGGCGCAGGGCCGCCAGCCCGACGCGTACGGAGATGGACTCGCTGTCCACCAGGACGCCGTCACAGTCGAAGATCACCAGCTCGACGGGCAAATGCCCCCCTTTCTACATGGATGTTCCGTATGTGAAACCTAACATTGCGCAGGTGATAGCGTCCTCGTATCGCTTCACAAGACGCACGTCCACATAGTGAGACACCCATGAAGGTTTCCCCTCAGACCGGCGCCCCCAGCCGGTCCAGGATCGCTGCGGCCAGCCTCATCGGCACCGCCATCGAGTTCTACGACTTCTACATCTACGGCACCGCCGCCGCCCTGGTGCTCAACACCGCGTTCTTCCCCGACATGGACCCGGTGGCGGGCAGCCTCGCCTCGTTCTCGACGTTCGCCGTGGCGTTCATCTCCCGCCCGCTCGGCTCCGCCCTGTTCGGGCACTGGGGCGACCGCATCGGCCGCAAGTCCATGCTGGTCGTCTCGCTGCTGGTGATGGGGTTGTCCACGGTCCTGATCGGCCTGCTGCCCGGTTACGCCGCCATCGGCGTGATCGCGCCCGTCCTGCTCGTGCTGCTGCGCTTCACCCAGGGCATCGGGCTCGGCGGCGAGTGGGGTGGCGCGGCGCTGCTGGCCACCGAGCACGCCCCGCCCGGCAAGCGCGGCCTGTACGCGATGTTCCCGCAGCTCGGCCCGTCGGCCGGGTTCATCGTCGCCAACGGGCTGTTCCTGATCCTCGGCGAGGTGCTGAGCGACGGGCAGTTCGACAGCTGGGGATGGCGGCTGCCGTTCGTGGCGAGCCTGCTGCTGGTGATCGTCGGCCTGTACGTCCGGCTCAAGATCTCCGAGACGCCCGTCTTCCAGGCCGCCATGGACCAGCACCGCATCGCCAGGGTGCCGTTCGTCGGCCTGATGAAGCACCAGTGGAAGCGTGTCCTGCTCGGCGCCGGCGCCATGACCATCGCGTACACGCTCTTCTACACCGCCACCACCTACTGCCTGGCGTACGGCACCGACACCCTCAAGATCTCCAAGACCACGATGCTCGCGCTGTCGATGGTCGGCGTGGTGTTCATGGCGGCCGGCACGGTGGCCTCGGCCATGGTGTCCGACCGGCTGGGCCGCCGCCGCACGCTCATCACCGGCACGATCGGCGCCGTCGTGTGGGGGCTGGTGATGTTCCCGCTGATGGAGACCCGCTCCACGTTCCTCGTCGGGCTGGCCCTCGCGGGCGCGCTCGCGCTCATGGGGCTGGTCTTCGGGCCGATGGGGGCGTTCCTGCCCGAGCTGTTCAAGACCGAGTACCGCTACAGCGGCTCGTCCGTCGCCTACAGCCTCGGCGGCGTGCTCGGCGGCGCGGTGCCGCCGCTGGTCGCCACCAGCATGCAGGCGAGCGGGCTGGGCGTCATGGCGGTCGGCGGTTACGTCTCCGCGATGGCGATCCTGAGCCTGCTCTGCCTGCTCGCCCTGCCGGAGACCGGCGACCGTACCCTGTGAGGTGTCGTCAACGGAGGGTTCTGCCGGGGTGGAGTGGATCGACGCGGCCACGGCGGCCGAGCGGCTCGGGATCAAGCCCGCCACGCTGTACGCGTACGTGAGCCGCGGCGTCGTGCAGCGCCGGCACAGCGAGGACGGCCGGCGCAGCCTCTTCTCCGCCGAGGAGATCGAACGCCTCGCCCGCCGCGGCCGGCCGCGCGCCCAGCCGCCGGAGCTCGTCATCGAGTCCGCCGTCACGTCGCTCGGCGTGGACCGGCCCTACTACCGGGGCGCGGACGCGCTCGCGCTCGCGCGTACGGCGGCGTTCGAGACCGTCGCCGAGTGGCTGTGGACCGGCGACCCCGGCGTATGGCTACGGGCCGCGCCGGGCGGGCGGCGGCTCCAGCCCGACGGAGGGCTACGGGCCGCGCCGGGCGAGCGACGGCTCGAGCCTGACGCGAGGCTGCGGGGCGCGCCGGGCGGGAGGTGGCTCGAGCCTGACGCGGGGCTGCGGGGCGCGCCGGGCACGTGGCGCTTCGAGCCCGGGGACGGGTTGCGGGCCGCCGTCGCCGCTCAGCGCGGCCTGCCCGGCGACCTCATGCCGCTCGACCGCCTCCAGGTCATCGTCACGGTGCTCGGCGCGTCCGACTCCCTGCGCTACCAGCTCGACCCCGACTCCGTCACCGCCACCGCCCGCCGCCTCATCGCGGGGCTGGTGGACGCGCTGCCGCCGCTCGGCGAGCCCCAGGGCGACACGATCGCCGAACGTCTCTGGTCCCGCCTGTGCCCGCACCCCGCCACGCCCGGCCTGCTCGACGCGCTCAGGGCCGCGCTGGTGCTGCTCGCCGACCACGAACTCGCCGCCTCCACGCTCGCCGCCCGGGTGGCCGCCTCCGCCAAGGCCGACCCGTACGCCGTCGTCCTCACCGGGCTCGGCGTGCTGGGCGGACCGCTGCACGGCGGGGCCTCGTACGCCGCAGAACGCCTCCTCGACGAGATCACCCACCCCGGCGAGGCGCCCCGCGTCATCGGCGAGCGCGTACGGCGCGGCGAGCGCATCCCCGGCTTCCGCCACAGCGTCTACAAGAACGGTGACGCCCGCGGCACCCTCCTCCTCGACCTGATCAGGAAGGCCGTCACGGAAACCGGCGCCCGCACCGCACCCTGCCCACCGGCCAAGCGCGCGCATCGGGGCGGACCGGGCGAGCCCGCGCGCCTTGGGGATCCGGGCGAGACCGTTCTCCGGCCGGATCGGATCGACGTGGTGGATGCCGTGCTGGCGGAGATGCGCCGGCGCCGCCTGCCCCACCCCAACGTGGACCTCGCCCTCGCCACCCTCGTCACCGTCAGCGGCATGACGCGCGGCGCGGGCGAGGCCATCTTCGCGGTGGCCAGGGCGGCGGGCTGGCTGGCGCACGCGATGGAGGAATATCGCCGCGGCTCTCTCCTCCGCCTCCGCGCCTCCTACACCGGCCCGCCACCGAAGTGACCACGAAGCCCCCGGACGTCCACCACCGCCGCCCGCGCGCAGCCCGCGCTGGGCTCAGCCGGCCGCGCCCGGCGCCTCACCGTTCGCGGGCGGGCTCACGCCGTGACCGCGGGCGCCTGCCCCGCCGTTCGCGGGCGGGCTCACGCCGTGAGCGCGGGCGCGCCGCGCTCCACGTACGCCGCCAGCGCCCGGACCCGCTCCGCGTGCTGGTCGTGCCCCACGATGACCGGCGGCTCGTTGTACGGCATGGCGTCCGACGACCGACGCAGCTTGATGTACTGCCCGCACGCGTCGATCGCGTACGGCTCCATGTCGTCCTGCAGCGCCCCGATCACCGTGATCCCGTACGTCTCGCCGATCCGCCGGAACAGCGCCACCGCCTCCCGCCGGTGCTCCTTGCCCAGGTTGCGCCCGAGCTCGTCGAGCACCAGGCACAGGTGGCCGCCGCCGGATGAGGCGATGGCCGCCGCGCACACCAGCTTGACGGCCTTCTCGTCCATGAGCGCGGTGTTGGCCCGCCGGTTGTACGGCACGAACGCCTGCCCCTCGCCCCGCCGCCACTTGGGCGTGACCCGCCACTGCCAGCGCTGCTCGGGGTCGGCGGGCGCGGGCGGGACGGGGAACTCCAGCGTGGCGCCGTAACCGCCGTACGAGGTGTCGAGCTTGTCGAACTCCTCGGCCACCCGCGCCAGCCGCGCCTTGATCGCGGCGGTCAGCGCGGCGCGGTGCACGGCCGTGGACTGGGCGGCCTCCTCCGCGCCCCTGGCCGCCGCCGCCAGGTCGCGCTGCCGGGAGACGAGCTGGGCCTCGATCTGCCGCCGCTGGTGGCGTTCGTACTCCTCCTGGCCGCGCAGATAGGACGACAGCGACCCGCAGACCGCCGAGAACGTCGCCTGCTCCCGCGCCGTGCTGCCCTCCCGCTCGCTCAGCAGGAAGCGCAGCTCCTCGGGCAGCTCCGCGTCCTCGTCGGGGAACGTGTCGCGCAGCGCCTGGTCGAGGTGGCGTTCGGCGATCCGCCACCACTCGTCGGCGGTGCGCGTGCGCTCCTCGTCGGGCAGCGCCTCCAGCCACTCGCGGGCGCTGTCGATGGTGCCGCCCCAGTCTTCGGCGAGCGCGTCGAGCTTGAGCGCCTCGCGTTCGGCGGTGACCTTGGCCTCCTGCTCGCGGGCCTGCGCGCGCTCGCTCTCGTGCCGGTGCCTGCGCCCTTCCAGCCGCTCGATCTCCATGTCGCGGGTACGTGCCCGGAAGTCGAGCGCGGCGGCCTGGCGCTCGGCCTCGGCGACCTTGGGCGCGAGCTCCTCGATGGCGGCGTTCAGCTCGGCCAGCTTGGCCCGCCGCTCGCCCAGCTTGACCTCGAGCTCGGCCAGCCGCACCCCGGCCCTGGCGCCTTCGAGCCGCCGCTGCGCCTCGGCGACCGTCTCCTCCGCGTCGCGTACGGCCTGGGCCGCGCTCTCCTGGACGTCCTTGGCCCGGTTGAGCCGCTGCTCGGCGGCCTTGATGCGGGCCTCGCGCCCGGTCGCCACCCCCTCGAACGCCCCGACGACGCTCACCCCGGCCGCGCTCACCAGCACCGACCCCGGCAGGTCGGCCAGGGCTTCGGCGGCCGCGCCGAGCTGAGTGGCGTCCACGATCACGGCGTGCTCGTGCGGCCAGCCGCGCAGGCCACCGGACGCGCCCGCGTCGCGCGCCTGCTCGGCCACGTCGAGCGCGTCGAGCAGCCCGGTCGCGCCGATCCCCGCCGCCGCCAGCGCGTTGAGCTGGGCCGCCGCCGGACCGCCCTCAGCGTCATCGAGGGCCGCCTGCGCCGAGGCCACCTCCTGGTCGGCCACGCCGAGGGCCTTCAGCGCCTCGTTGAGCCGCAGCCGCGCCTCGCCGAGCTCGCGTTCGGCCGCCGGCACGTCGCGCCCGTCGGCGAAGCGGCGGGTCTCCTCCAGGGCGGGGATGAGCCCGCGCAGCTCGTCGGCGGAGTTCTCCGTCACGGCGCGGTCGGCGTCGAGCTTGCTCGCCCGCGCCTGCAGCGCCGCCAGCTCCTTGCGCGCCTGCGACACCTGCCGGTCGAGGGTGTCCTCGCGCAGCGTGGCGATCTCCGCCTTGACCAGGGCGACGGCCTCGGCCGCCGCCTCGCCGGCCGCGCGGTGGCGCTCAAGGTCGGCGGCCAGCGCCTCGTCCTTGGCGGCGGCGTCGGCCAGCCTGCGGGCCTGCCGCCCGCGCCAGCACCGCTGCGCGTCGGCCAGCCGGATGCGCGCCTGGTCGCGCCGGTCGAACGTGCTCAGCAGCGCCTTCGACTCCGACTCGAACTCGGCCAGCCGGTCGGCCGCCTGCGCCGCCCGCACCCGCTTGGCGTGTTCGTCGCGGCGGGCCTCGCGCTCCTGCTCCAGCTCGGCGTCCAGGCCGGTCAGCGCGGCGATGGCCTCGAAGACCCGCTCGGGCGAGATCTCGTTGAGCGGCTGGGAGAGCAGGTTGGTGGCGACCTTGCTGCGCACGGACGTGGACAGGAACGACACACACCTGACCTTGTCGCCGTAGAGGACCTTGGTGAGGTCGCGGGCCACGACGTCGCGCCGCCCCGCAGAGCGCGGCAGCGACGCCCAGATCTCGTCGGCCCGCGCCACCCGCTCGGCCTCCGACGGCGACGCCGCGAGGTGAATCCCCTCCCGCCAGCGGATCTCCAGGTGGGGCGCCTCCTGGTTGACCCGCAGCCACACGGTCAGCGCCCCGCCTGAGGTGTCGGGCACGTCGAACAGCTCGCCGTCGGAAGGCTCCGCGCCGAACAGGTCGCCGCCGGACGGCTCCCCGCCGGACGACCCGCGATCGGAGGGCCTCCCCTTGGACGGCCCGTCGTCGGACAAGCCACCGCCGGACGGCTCGCCATCGGACGGGGCAACGCCTGCCGCCGCCTCCCGAGAGCCGGAGGCCGGCGGGGCGAACCCGTTCATCCCGGGCGGCGCGAAGACCCCCACGATGTAGCCGTGGTCGGCGCTCGCCCACTGCCGCGACCCGGCGCCGCTGGCCAGCTCCGCGTTGAACAGCAGCTCCGACACCGCCTTCGCACCCGAGGCGAACCGCCACTGCTCGTCGCCAAGCAGCGCCGTGATCGAGGCGATGAACGACGACTTGCCCGCGCCGTTGGAGTCCTTCGGCCCCGCGCCGGCCACCACGATCAGCGTGCCGGGAACGGTGGGCACCGGATGGGTCGACAACCGCGAGATGTTGACCGCCTGCACGGCGATCAGCACGCGGTCCCCGACGACGTTCTCCACCTGCGACACCTAAACCCCCGTAACCCTTCCATCCCTCATCAACGCTGACATGTGACTCATTTGGCCGACCTTCGGGCGAGCACCGCCGCCGCGAGCGGCGTGTTGGGCCCGGCTGCCAGGATCAGCTCCTCCTGCAACCGCCGCCGCGCCGCGGGGGTGAGCCGGTGGAACTGCGGCCCCGGCACGTAGCCGCCCGCCTCCTCGCCCGCCTTCACCTGGCTGATCAGCCCCGCGTGCCGCAGCACGCGCAGCGCCGACTCCAGCTCGCCGATCGGCAGCTGGGTGTGGCGGCGCAGCTCGTCGGCCGGTGTGGGGTGCGGCGACAGCCAGGAGTCCTCGGGCAGCAGGCCCTCGGCGCGCGGGATGGCGACCGAGTGCACGAGGATGAGCGTCAGCACCGCGCGCTCGCTCACCCCCAGCCGGGCCGGGCCATCGGCGGCGACGCGGGCGGCGACGGCGTCGTCGTAGCCGGAGATCCAGCGGTCGCGGTGCTGGATCAGCGTACGGCCGCGCCTGGCCAGCATCTCGGCCAGCGTGTGGCGCAGCGCCGGGTCGCGCAGGGCGGCGAAGCGCACCTCCTGCACCGGCTCGGCCGCGTGCTCGACCACCATGAACGCCGCCACCAGCTCGGCCCTGCGCCGCTCGTCGTAGCCGCTCAGCAGGTCGTCGAACTCGGCCATGGCCGGCTCCGCCCTGCCGCCCGCCTCGCCGCCGACGGCGCTCTGCCCGGCGGCCACCAGGTCGTCGTCGGGCACCACGGTCAGCTCGGGACGCGCGGGCTCGGGCAGCCGGCGTACGAGCTCTTGAAGCTGCGCGTGCGACTCGGGCGGCCACAGGGCGCAGCGCGGGCCCAGCGTCACCACGCCGTCGTCCAGCACCACCCACGCGGAGTCGTGCAGCCGCCGCAGCGCGCCCACCGCCCAGTTGCGCATCAGGTCGTCGGTACGGCCGATCAGCTCGCGATAGGTGTCGAGCACCACGTCGACGGGCGGGCCGGCCCGGCCACGGGCCGGCCGACAGGTCCTGCCAGCAGCACTTGAGCACCGCCGCCAGCACCCGCCGCGTCTCGCCGGAGCGCTCCACCGGCACCGGCGCCACCTGATGCTCGTCGAGCAGCGACGGCGTCACACCGTCAGGCCACACCGGCAGCGCTTCGCCGGTGGAGTCGGCCCTGGTCAGGCGCATCATGCCGGGCGGCGCGGGCTCCGCGGCGCCGAGCTTGACGGGACCGCCCGAGCGGGCGCGGGCGTGGGCGAGAGCCGCGGGCTCCGGCACGGGACGTTCAGCCATGGACGCGCTCCAGGTAACCCTCGGACAGCCAGGTGGGCTCGCGGTCGGGATCGATGGCGAGCCCGTCGGACCAGACCAGGCGGTAGGGAAGCTCGGGCCGCAGATCGACGGTGGTCAGGTCGGCCAGCACACGCCGCGCCGCCGCCCAGTCGGAGCCCAGCGCGTCGCGCAGCGCCACCCGGTCGGCATCGCCGAGCAGCGACTCCGCCGTCTGCCGCAGCCGCTCGAGCGCGGCGTCCTGCGAGGTGTCCAGCTCGGACTCGGGACCCGGATCGGGCAGGTTGGAACGCGGGGGAGTGGGCTGCGCGGGCGCGGGACGCGGCGCCTCGTCGACCGCGCGGGCGATCGCCGCGGGATCGTGCCAAGGCGCGGGCGCGTCGAACACGAACCCGTCGAGCACCGCCGCCAGCCGCTCCTTCGACGCGGTCTGCGCGAACGTGCGCCACGTCTCGGTCGGCAGCAGCGTGAGATTACGGGTGGTGCCCGCCGAGTCGGCCAGCCAGGCCGCCCGCCGTGAGGCGTCGCTGTAGGCGTAGATGGCCGCGCGCAGGTCGGTGCAGACCCGGTCGAGCTCCGGCCAGCGGGTCAGGATCGTGGCGTGCAGGCCCTGCGCCCGCTGGGCGATCTCCTCGGTGCCCCACAGCTTGGGCGCCTGCTCGCGCAGCTCCTCGATGGTGCCGTGGGTGAGCGTGATCAGCTCCAGCGCCCACAGCCGGAACGCCCGCGCCAGGTTGAGCGCACTCTGCCTGGCCTCCTCCATCGTGGTGCGCGGATCGGCGACATTGAGGTCCTCGAGCGCGAGCAGCCGGTGCATCTCCGACTGGCCGCCGTCGTCCATCATCCGCCTGATGAACATCAGCCCCACCACGCTCGTGAACGACGCGCGGTAGCGGAGCTGGTTGGGCTTGGGGAACACCTCGCGGATCGCGCCCAGCCCCTTGAGCACCCGCAGCCGGTTGTCGAACTGGTCGGTGGGGTAGGCCCGGCAGGCGAAGCGCATCTGCTCGTGCGTCAGCCACTCCTCGCCCGCCTCGGCGAACGCCGCGAACAACGTCTCGGCGATGTCGACCATGGCCGGATCGTCGACCACCGCCCCGCTGTCGCGGGCCAGCGCGGCGAACATGCGGCGGTAGGTCGACAGGACCGCCTCGTCGGTCAGCACGGAGTCGAGGGTCAGGGGCTGTTCGGACACGGGCACTAAGGTACGGCTTCGGACCGACACTCCATGCACGCCCGCACCGCCGATCCCATCGCTACCAGCCGGTACGTCCACGCGAGTGATCTGCGGGCGCTAGGGTGATGCACGGTAATACGGGGGCAACGGTGCGCAGTCGTACATGTCGGGGGTGCGGGACTTTGTGCCACTCGCAGCATGGCAGGACCGCCGTGGCCTCCACCGGAGGGCCGCTCTCCGAGTACGCCGGCTGAGAAGGGGACTCAGTTGACCCAGTACCACTACCAGGACCACGCCGAGCAGGCCGCCTACCGCTACCCGGACGCTGCCGAGCAGGCTGTGCCGCCGTACCAGCACCAGCAGCAGGCCGTCCACCCTCAGCACACCGGGCCGTACGACGCCTCCGCCCAGCTCCAGCAGAACGCCCAGCTCCAGCAGAGCCCCCAGCTTCCGCAGAACGCGCAGGCCCAGCAGAGCGCGCAGGTCCAGCAGCAGAACGCCCAGCTCGCCGGCCAGTTCGCGCAGCGCTTCCGCCTGCTCGCCAGCAACATCGAACGCGTCATCAGGGGCAAGCACGAAGCCATCGAGCTGGCCCTGATCTGCCTGTTCGCCGAGGGTCACCTGCTCGTCGAGGACGTCCCCGGCACCGGCAAGACGACGCTCGCCCGCTCGCTCGCCGCCAGCGTGGACGCCGAATGGCGGCGCATCCAGTTCACGCCCGACCTGCTGCCCAGCGACATCACCGGCGTGTCCATCTTCAACCAGGCGCAGCAGACGTTCGAGTTCCACCACGGGCCGGTCTTCGCCAACATCGTGCTCGCCGACGAGATCAACCGCGCCTCGCCGAAGACGCAGGCCGCGCTCCTGGAGGTCATGGAGGAACGCCGGGTCACCGTCGACGCCGAACCCCACCCGGTGCCCAGGCCGTTCCTCGTCGTCGCCACGCAGAACCCCGTCGACATGGACGGCACGTACCCGCTGCCCGAGGCCCAGCTCGACCGGTTCCTGATGAAGATCTCCGTCGGCTACCCCGACCACGCCTCGGAGGTCGAGGTGCTCAAGGGCATGCCCACCGGGCCGCAGGTGGACCGGCTGCCCGTGGTGGCGCGCTCGTCGGACGTCGCCGGAATGATCGACTTCGCCTCCCGCATCCACGTGGCCGACCCCGTCTACGACTACATCGTCTCGCTGTGCGCGGCCACCCGTACCAGCCCGCACCTGCGCCTGGGCGCGAGCCCGCGCGGCAGCCTCGCCCTGCTGCGCGCCGCCCGCGTCAAGGCCGCCGCCGCGGGACGGCACTATGTGGTGCCCGAGGACGTCAAGGCGCTCGCCGTGCCCGTGCTGGCACACCGCCTCATCCTCACCCCCGAGGCCGAGCTCCGCGACATCACCGCCGCCGCCGCACTCACCGAACTCCTGACCACCATGCCGGTCCCCCAGGCGGCCTGACCGCTACCCCGGGCCATCGGGCGAGGGGGAGTCCAGCAGCAACGGCTTCAACTGCCGGAAGAATTCGACCGCATCCGCCACCGAATCCCGCCCCGGCGCGCCTTCCATGATGTTGACGGACAGTAGCTTCTCGTGATCGGGCGTCCACCCGTAGACGAACGCGATGCTCCTGCCTTGCGCGTTCTTCCGCCGCGCCGAGAATCCGGGCCCGAGCCCGTCGGGGAGATCCATTCCGTGGAGGACCCGTTTGGTGTTCTCCGACCCTTCAGGACTCTTTCATGAAATATCCGGAAAGGTGCGCGGCTCAGAGCCAGTCTCTCCGCTTGAAGACCATGTACAGCACCAGGCACACCACGCCCATGAGCACGAGCGCGAACGGATACCCGAACACCCAGTGCGTTTCCGGCATGAAATCAAAATTCATCCCGTAAATGGTCCCCACCAGCGTCGGCGCGAAGAGGATGGCCGCCCAGGCGGAGATCTTCTTGACCTCCTCGCCCTGCTGGATGCTGGCCTCCGTCATGCGCGCCATCTCGGCGTTCTGCGCCTGGGTGACCAGCGTGGAGTTGACGACGAGGATGTTCTGCAGCATCTGGCGGAAGGACGAGATGCGCTCGGTCACGGTGATCGCGTGGTCGGCGACGTCGCGCAGGTAGCTCTGCAGCTCGTCGGTGACGCCGTACTTGCGGGCGCCGGCGATGAACCCGTGGATCATGCCGACCAGCGGCGCGGTGGCCCGCTGGAACTCGATCACCTCGCCGGACAGCTCGTAGACGCGCCGCGACACCGACGGGTCGCCGCTGAAGACCTGGACCTCGATCTCCTCGATGTCCTTCTGCAGCCCGGCCACGACCGGCGCGTACCCGTCCACGACGGCGTCGAGTATCGCGTACAGGACGGCCTGCGGGCCTTGACGCAGCAGGTCGGGGTCCGACTCCATGCGCTTGCGGACGCCCTGCAGGTCGGGCGCCTCGGCATGGCGTACGGTGATCACGAAGTTGGGGCCGACGAAGACGTGCAGCTCGCCGAAGGCGACCTCCTCCACGTCGTCGAGGTAGCGGGCGGCGCGCAGCACGACGAAGAGGGTGTCGCCGTAACGGTCGGCCTTGGGCCGCTGGGAGCCGACGATGGCGTCCTCGAGGGCCAGCTCGTGCAGCTCGAACTCCTCGCCGAGCTTGACCAGCTCCCACTCCTTGGGCCGGTAGAGCCCGATCCACGCCATGGAGTCGGGCATCTGCTTGAGGCGTTCGAAGGCGTCGGCGAGCGAGCCGGGGTTGTCGACCCGCTCGCCGTCGCGGTAGATGGCGTTGTCGATCACGGTCGGCCGATAGGGATGCTCCTCCACGGCGCGCGGGTCCATCGAGTGTTCCGGCGCCTCCTCGCGGGTTTCTCCGCCGCGCCTGAGACCCCTCACCCTGGCCATGGGCGAACCTCCCAACCGGAAAGAACTAAGACGAGCTCATCAGCTCGTTGAGCTGCTGTGTCGCACGGTCTCTGATGGTCTTACGCCACATGGGCGTCCAGCCGAACACCAGCCCGTGCGGCCGGCCCAGCGCCATCTTCGACCAGCGCTTGAAGTCGAAGTCGTCACGATGGCGGACGATCAGGTCGTCTTCGAACCTGAACAGCGCGTCGATCTCGTTGACGACCTGGCGGCCCGTGCTGGAGAAGGTGTAGCGGGCCGTCCAGTGGGCGGTGCCGGTGAAGTCGTCGGCTGTCACGTCACGATATTCGGACTTCAGCCCGTCGCGCACGCCGAGCTGCAGCCGCCACATCCTCATCACCCGGTCGCGCCCCTCGACCTCCTGGAAGATGGGATCGCTGAAACTGACTTCGGGGTGGTAACAGCGCTCCATGGCCGCGAAGTCCGCGCGGCCGAGAGCGTCGTAGAAAGCGCTGATGAGCGCCACGTGCCGATCGTTCACCCTTCTATCAGATCATGGCGGCACCGTTGTCCCAGCACACGGCCCGCAACCAGGCATCGCCCAGATCGAGGCGGGCCAGCGCGTCGAGCTGGTGCGCGTACGAGTACGGGATCGTGGGGAAGTCCGTGCCCAGCACCACCTTCCCCGCCAGGCCGAGATCACGCAGCGCGGGCCGCAGCCGGTCGGGGAACGGCATGCGCTTCTCGCTGAAGTCGGTGAAGGCCATCGTGGTGTCCAGCGCGACCCGTTCGTAGCGGGCGGCCAGCTCGAAGAACGGGTCGTACTCGGGCATGCCGAGGTGCGCGATCACCACCCGCAGCGCCGGATGGCGGCGCAGCACCTCGGCGATGGGCTCGATCCCGACATGTCCACCGGGCACGGGCACCGAGCTCGCGTGCACCACGACCGGCACCCCCGACTCGGCCAGCAGCCCCCACACGCCGTCCAGCTCGGGCACCCGCGGATCGAACCCGCCCACCTGCAGGTGCACCTTGAAGATCCGGGCGCCGTCGTCGAGCGCCTTCCGCGCGTACGCCTCCACGCCCGGCTCGGGGTAGAAGGTCGCGGACGGCAGGCAGCCCGGGGTGCGGCGGGCGAAGCCGAGCGTCCAGGCGTTCAGGTCGGACGCCATGCCGGGTTTGTGGGCGTACGCCAGCGCGGGGAACGTCCGCACGCCCAGCTCCCGCAGCCGCTCGACCCGCTTGTCGACCGGCCACTCGTACGTGATGGGCCACCCGTCGCCCATCAGCGGCCCGCCGTGGTGGAAGTGGTGCCACACCCGGCGTTCCATGCGTTCGGGCAGGAAGTGCACGTGCAGGTCGATCAGGCCGGGCAGCCCCAGCCGTCGCCACCAGCCAGGCACTTCGGCGTCAGATACCACGCACGACACCCTAAACACCCCGAAGGGGCTTCACCAGGTGGAGATCTGCGGGATCACCTCGCCGCCCAGCAGCTCGATCGCCTTGAGCTGGTCGCCGGCGCGGGCGGTCACGTAGACGGCGGTGAAGCCGAGCTCGTGCAGGCTCCTGAGCTGGTCGAGCACGCGGCCCGCATCGTCGTCGGGCCCGAGCGCCAGCACGCTCGTCTTCTCGATCTCGTCGTAGTCGCGGCCCTCGCGCTCGCAGTGGCCGCGCAGCACGTCGAGCTTACGGGTGACGTCGGGGCCGCCGAAGATGTTGCAGGCGTCGGCGTACTTGGCGACCAGGCGCAGCGTCTTCTGCTCGCCGGAACCGCCGATCATGATCTTGGGGTGCGGCCGGCTGACGCTCTGCGGCGAGTTCAGCGTGCGTTCCAGCCGGTAGTGCCGCCCCTCGTACGGCTCCTGGCCGCCGCTCCACATCTGACGGCAGATCTGCAGCGTCTCCTCGAGCCGCTCCGCCCCGCCCGGCCAGGTGAAGTGCTGAATGTGCAGTCCGAGTTCCATGGGCAGGCCCCCTCATGATCGGAAATGGCTGCGGCCATTATCACTCCGCGTGCGCCGCCGCTTCCGCAGGGACTCCGCGGACCCGGCGAAGCGATTAGGGTTTGTCCTCGATGGACAAGTTCTGGGCCCACCTGATCGCCACGCAACCCGACCCCGAGCCCTGGGTGGTGGCGGGCTCGGCGCTCGCGGCGCTCGTGATCGTCGGCTTCCGCATGCCCTGGCAGGTCTCCCGCGGCCTGATCACGATCGCCCATGAGGGCGGCCACGCCCTCATGGCGCTGCTCACCCGGCGCAAGCTCGAAGGCATCCGGCTGCACTCCGACACCTCGGGCGTGACGCTGACCAGGGGCAGGCCCACCGGTCCCGGCATGGTGCTGACCGCGATGGCGGGCTACATCGCGCCGCCGCTGCTCGGGCTGGGCGCCGCGTGGCTCACCGAGCAGGGCCACATCACGCTGCTGATCTGGGGCGTGCTGCTGCTCTTAGTCTGCATGCTGCTGCTGATCCGCAACCTGTACGGCGCCCTCATCCTCCTCGTCACCGGCGGCGCCGTCTTCGCCCTGATCATGTACGCCCCCGCCGGGGTCCAGCAGGTCGTGGCCCTGGTCGCCACCTGGTTCCTGCTCTTCGGCGGCATCCGGCCGATCATCGAGCTGCAGCAGAAGCGGCGCCGCAGGCAGGCCAGAGACTCCGACGCCGACCAGCTCGCCCGGCTGACGTTCCTGCCCGGCGGCTTCTACGTGTTCTTCTTCCTGCTGGTGGCACTGGCGTCCATGGCGTTCGGTGCGTACCTCATGAATCCCCTCTGATCCCGCTATTTCCCACTAAACTCCACAGCAACGGGGGGAGAGTGGAGTGCTGCCAGTCGAGGACGCACCCGGCTACCGGGTACTCGATCAGGTTGGCCAGGGCGGATTCGCCGTCGTTTACCGCGCCTACCAGGAGCGCCTCGACCGGGTCGTGGCGCTGAAGGTGCTGTCCGTCGACCGGGTCGACCAGCGGACCATGCGCAGGTTCCAGCGCGAGTTGCAGCTCACCGGCCGCCTCACCGGCCACCCCAACGTCGTCACCGTCTTCGACACCGGCATGACCGCGTCCGGCAAGCCGTACATCGCGATGGACTTCTTCGAGAACGGCTCGCTGCGCGACCGGATCCGCAGGGAGGGGCCGCTGCCGGTCCCCGACGTGCTGCGCACCGGCGTCAAGCTGGCCGGGGCGCTGGCGGCCGTCCACGAGGCCGGGGTGCTGCACGGCGACATCAAGCCGCAGAACATCCTCATCTCCCGCTACGGCGAGCCGGCGATCGCCGACTTCGGCGTGGCCAGGGTGGTCGACGCGGCGGAGATCTCGGCCACCTCGCAGGCGTTCACGCCGCTGCACGCCGCCCCCGAGGTGCTCACCGGACGCCCTCACTCGGCCGCCACCGACGTCTACTCGCTCGGCTCCACCCTCTATCACCTGCTGGCCGGGCAGCCCGCCTTCCACAACCCGGCGGACCCGTCGATCGCGCCGCTGATGTACCGGGTGCTGAACGCCGAGCCGCCGCCGATCAACCGCCCCGACGTGCCGCCCGCGGTGCTCGCGCCGGTGCTGCGCGCGATGGCCAAGCAGCCGGAGGCCAGGTACGGGTCGGCGCGCGAGCTCGCCCGGCACCTCCAGGCCGTGCAGGCGGAGCTCGGCCTGCCGGTCACCGACCTGATCGGCGCCGGCACCGCCGCGCCCGCGTCCTCGAGCGGCACCGCCTTCCCCGCGACGGGCCCGCAGCACTCCGCCCCTTCAGGCACGGGCTCGCAGTACGTCACCCCTTCCGGTACAGGCGCGCAGCACGCCGCACCCTCCGGTACGAACCCGCACCACTCATCGGGTGCCCGGGCTTTCCCGGCGACAGGGCAGCACCAGGCGCCGACCGGAGCCGCTGCGGCCACGAGCGGGGCGTTCCCCGCGACGGGCCAGTACCTTCCCCCGCCCCAGCCGCCCATGGGAGGGCCGCCGGCGCAGGGACCGTCGCCGATGCAGGGGCCACCGGCAGTGCAAGGGCCACCGGCAGTGCAGGGGTCGCCGGCAGTGCAGGGGTCGCCGCCGGTGCAGGGGTCCCCGCCGGTGCAGGGGTCGCCGTCGTTACAGGCGCCGCCGCCCCAGCACTCCCAGCCCGCACCGAACCCGGGCGCAAGCAGCGCGCGTACCCGCACCATCCTCCTGATCGCCGCCGCCGTGGCGGTGATCGCGGTCGGCGGCACGGCGCTGGCCGTCTTCCTCTCCCAGCCGCCGGACCGGCCCGGCACGACCACCACCACTCCGACGACGGCCACGGGCACGCAACGCCCGCAGGGCGGGCAGGATGTATCGGCCTACGCGCCCCGCGAGGTCAAGCTGACCGCCGACCAGGGCGCGCTGATCGAGCTGAAGTGGACGCTGCCAGAAGCCGCCCGCCGCCATCCGGTGGTCATCCAGCGCTCCCCGGGCGAGCAGGGCAGGCAGACCGTCACCGCGCTCGGGCAGGGCGCGACCACGGCCAAGGTCACCGGCCTCGACCCGGACAGCGGCTACTGCTTCCTGGTGGGCGTGCCGGTCCAGATCTCGGAGAACTCGACGGTCGCCTGGTCGGAGCCGTACTGCATCAGGGGAGCGGTGGCCCGCTCAGCCGAGTAGCTTGCGCGCCGCCTGCTCGATCTCCTCCTCCGACAGCAGCACGTGATCGGCCGCCGGGCCGAGCGGGATGAAGCTGTCCTCCGACGTCACCCGCGCGACCTTCCCGGTGAACCCGGCGTCGAGCAGCTCGGCCACGATGCCCTCGGAGACGCCGCCGGAGTGCCGGGTCTCGTCGGCGATCAGCACGGCGCCCGTCAGCTCGGCCGAGCGCAGCAGGTCCTCGATCGGCAGCGGCGCCAGCCAGCGCAGGTCGAGCACGCGGCAGCCGTACCCCTCCTGGGTGAGCCGCACCGCGGCGCGCAGGCTCATCCGCACCCCGTTGCCGAACGTGACGATCGTCAGGTCGCGCCCGTCGCCGTAGGAGCGGGCCTTGCCGATCGGCACGTGCGTCTCGGCCCAGCGCGAGGGCGGCGCGTACGGGGCCAGCCAGCCGCCGTCGCCGTCCTCGAACAGGTCACGGGTGTGGTAGAGCGCGATCGGCTCCAGGAACACGCACACCGACCCGGCCGTACGGGCCGCCGCCAGGCACGTGCGCAGCATGGCCGAGGCGTCGTCGGGCCGCGCCGGTGAGGCGATGACCAGGCCGGGGATGTCGCGCAGCGCGGCCACCGCGTTGTCGTTGTGGAAGTGGCCGCCGAACCCCTTCTGGTAGGCGTAGCCGGCCACCCGCACCACCATCGGGTTGGTGTAGGCGCCGCGCGAGAAGAACGACAGCGTCGAGCCCTCGCCGCGGATCTGGTCGAGCGCGTTGTGCAGGTAGGCGAGATATTGGATCTCGGGTACGGGCAGCAGCCGCGACACGCCCTGCCCGAGCGCGAGGCCCAGGATGGCCTGCTCGTCGAGCAGCGTGTCGAAGACCCGGCCGGGGCCGAACCGCTTCTGCAGCCCCCTGGTCACGCCGTAGACACCGCCCTTCTTGCCGACGTCCTCGCCGAACACGGTCAGCTCGGGGTAGACGGCCAGCGCGTCGGCGAGCGTGCGGTTGATGGACTGCGAGAGGGTCAGCGGCTTGTCGTTCTCCGGCAGCGCCCCGGCGAACGCCTTCTCCCTCACCGCGGGCGAGGCCGCCATCGGGCTGATCTTGGCGATCAGCTCGGGCTTGCGCGGCGCGATCGGCTCCATGACCTCCTTGGCCGAGCCGAGCCGCGGGCGGCGGGCGGTCTCCTGGGCGATGAGCAGGATGTGCTCGCGCGCCAGCTCGTACTGCTTGAGCAGCTCGTCCGGCGTCTCCAGCCCCGCCTCCACCAGCATCGCCGCGGTGCGCAGCAGCGGGTCGCGGGCGAGGTCGGCCTTGATCTCGCGCTGGGTGCGGTAGGCGGACTCGACGTCGGACCCGGCGTGCCCCATCAGCCGCACGGTCCGCAGGTGCAGGAACGCGGGGGAGCGGCGCTCGCGTACGTGCTCGACGGCGCGCACGGCCACGTCGTACGCCTCGGCCAGGTCGCACCCGTCGGCGGCGAAGTATTCGATGCCCGGCCGCCGCACCGCGGCCTCCACCCAGCCCTTGGGCGTGCGCACGCTGATGCCGATGCCGTTGTCCTCGCAGACGAACAAAAGCGGCATGCCCAGCCCCTGGTAGGTGGCGTAGGCGGCGGTGTTGAAGCCGGTCTGCGCGCTCGCGTGGTTGATCGAGGCGTCGCCGAAGCTGCACACCGCGATCGCGTCCTCCGGCCAGGCGGACGGCACGCCCAGCGACCGCGCCCGCTCGATCGCGAACGCCACGCCCACCGCCCTCGGCAGGTGGCTGGCGATCGTGGACGTCTGGGGGATGACGGCCAGGTCGGGATGGCCGAAAACCTTGTGCCGCCCGCCCGCGATGGGCTCCTCTGACGAGGCGGTCAGTCCCAGCAGCACGTCGCGGATGCCCTGCTCGGGCAGCCTGCCCGCCTGCTCGGAACGGGTGAGGTAGAACGCGCCCGAGCGGTAGTGGAGCAGCGCAGGGTCGCCGGGACGCAAGGCGGCGGCCACCGCCGCGTTGCCCTCGTGACCGGCCGAGCCGATCGTGTAGAAGCCCTCATCACGCTCGCGCAGCCACCGGGCCGCGATGTCGAGCAGCCGGCTGTCGAGCTGGCGCCGGTAGAGCGTCCTGCACTGCGCACCGGTCAGTGACGTGCCGTCCCGGATCGGAAGCCCCGGATCTCGCGGAGTGCCCGCTTCCAGCATTGCAACGGCCTGGGTGAAATGAGTCTCTACTGTGTCGCGCGCCACACCCCCGATTATGTCTTTGATCGGCGCTGACGTCTTCCGGACGCAGGCGAGATGTTGTGGAGCGGTCCGATTGACCCCTGTAGATAACTGTTTGTCAGAATTCACAACCTTCACCGCGGGGGCCACGTCTACTAGGAGCACACGCGTGGCACCCTCAATGCCGCGTTGAAACCAATGGGGTCTCCAGAAAGGAACCCGCATGTTGCAACGCATCCGTGTAGCCGCCCTCGCCCTCGTTCTGGGGGCCGGGGCACTCGCCGCGGGCCCGGCCGCGGCAGCGGCGGCTCCCGTACCGAGCATCAGCACCGTGGGCCTGCGCCCCGCGGTCCCGATCGTGGTGTTCGACAAGGACGTCGCCGTCACGTTCACGTTCACCACGAGGTTCGCGGAGAAGGCCGAGCTCAAGCTGAACGGCGCCGCGGTGCCCGTCACCTCGTCGCGCATCCGGGGCGGCCTGAAGTGGACCGGCACCAGGTCGTTCGGCGCGAGCGCCGCCGGCAAGTGGACGTACACCGCCACCGCCTTCGGTGACGGCGAGGCCACCAAGACCGGCTCCTTCGAGGTCGTCAAGGCGCTCACCACCCGGATCGCCGGCTTCAAGGCCGAACCCGGCCGGGTCACCAGGGGCAAGCCCATCAAGGTCGCCTGCGCGCTGCTCGCCGACGGCAAGGCCTACCCCGGCCAGAGCGTCTCCATCACCTTCCGCGAGCGCGGCTCCGACGACTACCGCGAGGTCACCAAGGTGACCAGCGGGCGCGGCGGCTGGTTCTCCGCGAACGTACGCGCCCGGTCCACCGGCTGGTGGCGGGCCGAGTTCGCGGCCACCGCGACCGCGCGGGGCACCGTCAGCGACTCCGACCGCGTGGACGTCAGGCGGCCCAACCTCGCCAGCCGGATCTCCGGCTTCGACGTCCGTCCCGAGCCCGTGGACAAGGGCGACAGGCTCCGCTTCAGCGGCACCCTGCGCGCCGAGCGCCGCGGCGGCCTGTCCGGCCAGCGCGTGTCCATCTTCTTCCGGGCCGACGGCTCGCGCCGGTGGGAGTACGTCACCAGCGACGTGACCGGGCGCGGCGGCCGCTTCTCCGCCACCGCCACGGCGCAGAAGTCCGGCTGGTGGCGCGCCGAGTACCGCGGCACCCGCGGCGTCGACGGCACCGTCAGCCGTCCCGACCGGGTCCAGGTCAACGAGCCCAAGAAGGACACCCGGCTGATCAAGTTCGACGCCTACCCCAGCCGGCCAAGCGCGGCGGCACCCTGAAGTTCAGGGGCGTGCTGCTGGTCTCGGACGACGGCTCGTGGGAGGGCTACGCCGGCAAGGTGGCGCTCTACTTCAAGCCGCTCGGCTCCAAGAAGTGGCAGTACGTCAAGACCACTGCCTCCGGCGACAGCGGCCGCCTCTACACCAAGGCCAGGGCCTGGACCTCCGGCCACTGGAAGTTCGTGTTCCGCGGTGACGCGGCCACCAACGGCGACGACAGCGCCACGGACTTCGTCCGCGTACGGCGCTGACCTTCACGTACTGAGCGCTCTGCGAGTGCACTGACGAGGCCCGGGGGGCACCTCCCCGGGCCTCGCCCTTTCGCCTGGGCTGGCTACCTCTGGCCCGCTTGCTCGAAGCGCTCGCCGATCTCGATCTGCTCGAAGCGCTGATCGAGCTGTTCGAGGCGCTCGTTGAGCGAGTTGCAGCCGGCCTTCATCTCGGCCCTGATGGCTCGGGCCTCTCGAGTGATCAGAAAAGCCATCTCGACCGTCCTCACCCGGCTCTCCAGGTCAAGGTACTTCTCTTCGAGATCCAACATGCGGTTGCGCTCCTTAAGGCATTCGGGGGGATGGCTGTGACGTGCCGCGCGGCGCATCAGGAAAGCTGCCCTCCGTGCAAGATCGTGCGCAGTGAGATGTGAAAGTCCTTCCCGTCGATTCGTCTCGACGGCGGGAAGTTAATGAGCCCTAACGGCGGCGTCGATGGCGGCCCTGGCCATCGCGTGCAGCAGCGGCCGCATCTCGCCCGCGGGCAGCTCGCCGGCGCTGTGCGGGGTCGAGTTGAGCAGCCCGAAGACGGCGTGCGTCGCGGCGCGCAGCCGGGCGGCCGGGCATGACGGGTGCAGCTCGGCGAGCACGGTCACCCATTCCTCGACGTAGAGCCGCTGCAGCCGCCTGATCTGCCTGCGCTGCGGCTCCGGCACGTTGCCCAGCTCCCTGTCGTGCACGGTGATCAGCGCGGGCTGCTCGAGCGCGAACGTGATCTGCACGTCGAGCAGCTCGTCCAGGGTCCGCTTGGGGTCGGGTGAGGAGGTGGCGACCGCGACGGCCGACTCGCGCAGCCGCGAGCTGACGTCGAGCAGCATCTCCGACAGCAGCGCGTCCTTGCCGTCGAAGTGCCGGTAGAGGGCGGGGCCCGAGACGCCGACGGCGGCGCCGATGTCCTCGATCGAGACGCCGTGGAAGCCGCGCGCGGCGAACAGCTCGGCGGCCGCCTCCAGGATTTCCGCGCGCCTGTTGCGGCGGCTGCGGGTAGAGGGGGCGGAGGCGGTGGTCACGTCTCACATGCTAGACGATGAGGTTAATGGTGACTAACATCCGAGCCATGGGAGGGGAGCCATGAGCAGCGACTGGCCGGTGCTGAAGTCGGCGATCGAGCCGGGCAGCGAGGCGTACAAGCGCAACGCCGAGCTCAACGAGCGGCTGGCCGCCGAGCTGCTCGAACGCCTGGCGACGGCGGCGCTCGGCGGGCCTGAGCGGGCGCGGCGGCGGCACATCGAGCGCGGCAAGCTGCTCCCGCGCGACCGCGTGGACGGCCTGCTCGACCCGGGTTCGCGTTTCCTGGAGCTGTCGCCGCTCGCGGCCGGCGGCCTGTACGACGACCAGGCGCCCGCCGCCGGCATCATCACCGGTGTCGGCCGCGTCTCGGGCCGCGAATGCGTGATCGTCGCCAACGACGCCACCGTCAAGGGCGGCACGTACTACCCCATGACGGTCAAGAAGCACCTGCGCGCCCAAGAGGTGGCCCTGCACAACCACCTGCCGTGCGTCTACCTCGTCGACTCCGGCGGGGCGTTCCTGCCCAGGCAGGACGAGGTGTTCCCCGACCGCGAGCACTTCGGCCGCATCTTCTACAACCAGGCCACGATGTCGGCGCGCGGCATCCCGCAGATCGCCGCCGTGCTCGGCTCGTGCACGGCGGGCGGCGCGTACGTGCCCGCGATGAGCGACGAAGCGGTCATCGTACGCAACCAGGGCACGATCTTCCTGGGCGGCCCGCCGCTGGTGAAGGCGGCGACCGGCGAGGAGGTCACGGCCGAGGAGCTGGGCGGCGGCGAGCTGCACGCCCGCGTCAGCGGCGTCACCGACCACCTGGCCGAGGACGACGCCCACGCCCTCGCCATCGTCCGCGACATCGTCGCCACGCTGCCGCCGCGCGCCCCGCGCCCGTGGGAGACGATCAAGCCCGAGCCGCCCCGCCACGACCCCCGCGACCTGTACGGCATCATCCCGGCCGACACCCGGCAGCCGTACGACGTGCACGAGGTGATCGCGCGGATCGTCGACGGCTCGCGGTTCCTGGAGTTCAAGGCCGAGTACGGCCCCACCCTCGTCACCGGCTTCGCCCACATCCACGGCCATCCGGTCGGCATCCTGGCCAACAACGGCATCCTGTTCAGCGAGTCGGCGCTGAAGGGCGCCCACTTCATCGAGCTGTGCGACCAGCGCGGCATCCCCCTGGTCTTCCTGCAGAACATCAGCGGATTCATGGTCGGCAAGGCGTACGAGGCGGGCGGCATCGCCAAGCACGGCGCGAAGATGGTGACGGCGGTGGCGTGCACGCGGGTGCCCAAGTTCACGGTGGTGATCGGGGGCTCGTTCGGCGCGGGGAACTACGCGATGGCGGGGCGGGCGTACTCGCCCAGGTTCCTGTGGATGTGGCCGAACGCCCGCATCTCGGTCATGGGCGGCGAGCAGGCCGCGAACGTGCTCACCACCGTCGGCGACGCCGATCCCGACGCGATCAGGGCGCAGTACGAGCATCAGGGCAACCCGTACTACTCCACGGCCCGGCTCTGGGACGACGGCGTGATCGACCCGCTCGACACCCGCACCGTCCTGGGCCTGGCGCTGTCCGCGGCGGCCAACGCGCCGCTCGAACCCGCCGGCTTCGGCATCTTCCGGATGTGACGCATGTTGTTCGACCGTGTTCTGATCGCCAACAGGGGCGAGATCGCCGTACGGATCATCCGCACGCTGCGCGCGCTCGGCATCACGGCGGTGGCGGTGCACACGCCGTCCGACGCCGGGTCCAGGCACGTCCGCGAGGCCGACGTCGCGCTCCAGGTGCCGTCCTACCTGGACGTCGAGGCGATCATCGGGGCGGCCCGCGAGTCGGGCGCGCAGGCCGTGCACCCCGGCTACGGGTTCCTGGCGGAGAACGCCGCGTTCGCCCGCAGGTGCGCCGAGTCCGGGCTGGTCTTCGTCGGGCCGCCCCCCGCGGCGATCGAGGCCATGGGCGACAAGATCCGCGCCAAGGCCACCGTGTCGGCGGCCGGGGTGCCGGTGGTGCCCGGCGCGGCCGAACCCGGGCTTGAGGACTGGCGCGACTTCCCCGCCCTGATCAAGCCGTCCGCGGGCGGCGGGGGCAAGGGCATGATCCTCGTACGGTCGGCCGCCGAGCTGCCCGACGCGCTGGCCTCGGCCAGGCGTACGGCGCGGGCCGCGTTCGGCGACGACACCCTGCTCATCGAGCGCTACGTCGAGCGCCCCCGCCACATCGAGATCCAGGTGCTGGCCGACGCCCACGGCGGCGCCGTGCACCTCGGCGAGCGCGAGTGCAGCCTGCAGCGCCGTCACCAGAAGATCGTGGAGGAGGCGCCGTCGCCGTTCCTCACCCCGGAGACGCGCGCGAGCATGGGGGCTGCGGCGGTCGAGGCCGCCCGCGCCGTCGGCTACGTCGGGGCGGGCACCGTCGAGTTCATCGTGGACGGCGTCACCGGCGCCTATCACTTCATGGAGATGAACACCCGGCTCCAGGTCGAGCACCCCGTCACCGAGCTGGTCACCGGGCTCGACCTGGTGGAGCTGCAGCTCAGGGTGGCGGCGGGGGAGCGGCTGCCGTTCGCGCAGGAGGACGTGCGGCTCGACGGGCACGCGGTGGAGGCCCGGGTGTACGCCGAGGACCCGGCGCGCGGCTTCCTCCCCACCGGCGGGCGCGTACTCGCACTCCGCGAGCCCGGCATGCGCGACCGAGCGGGCACGACGGTCGTGCGGGTGGACTCCGGGCTGGCCGAAGGGGGCGTTGTCGGCAGCGAGTTCGACCCGATGATGGCCAAGGTGATCGCCTGGGCGCCCGGCCGCGCGGCGGCGTACCGTGCGCTGGACCGCGCGCTCGCCCGCACGGCCGTGCTCGGCGTCGTCACCAACGTGCCGTTCCTGCGCGCGCTGACCGCGCACCCGGCCGTCGCCGCCGGAGAGCTGGACACCGGCCTGGTCGAGCGGGTCCTGCCCGAGCTGCTGCCTGAGGCGGAGACGCCCGAAGAGGTGCGGGCCGCGGCCGGGCTCGTCTTCCACGACCTGCCGCGCGGCGACGACCCGTGGGAGGTCGCCGACGGCTGGCGGATCGGCGAGCCGGCCTGGACGACGTGGCGGCTGGAGTCGCGCGACGGCGTGCACGCCGTACAGGTGCGCGGCCTGCCCGCCGAGACGGCCGAGGTCCGCGTGGGCGATGAGGCGGTGCCCGCGCGCATTCACCGCGACGGCGCCGAGCTCACCGTCACGCTCGGCGGGCGCAGCGAGCGCTACCTGTGCGTACGCGACGGCGACACGCTCTGGCTCGGCCGCGACGGCGCGTCCTGGTCGTTCACCCGCCACCACATCGGCGACCCCGGCGACCGGCCGGGCGCTGCGGCGGCCGGCGACGGCGTCGTCAGGAGCCCCATGCCGGGCACCGTCCTGGTGGTCAAGGCCCAGCAGGGCGAACGGGTCAGCGAGGGACAGCCGCTGGTCATCGTCGAGGCCATGAAGATGGAGCACACGGTCACCGCGCCGCGCGACGGGGTGGTCTCCGAGCTGACCGTCCAGGCGGGGCAGCCGGTGGACATGGACGCCGTCCTGGCCGTGGTCACCGCCGAGGAGGCGTGATGCCGTACCCGATGAGAGGTCTTCCGCAGCAGGTCACGATCTACGAGGTCGGTCCGCGCGACGGCCTGCAGAACGAGTCCGCCGTCATCCCCGTCGAGGTCAAGGCCGAGTTCATCGACCGGCTGGCCGACGCGGGACACAAGGTGATCGAGGCGACCAGCTTCGTGCACCCCAAGTGGGTGCCCCAGCTCGCCGACGCCGACGAGCTGCTGCGCCGCCTGCACCGGCGCACCGGCGTGCGCTATCCCGTGCTCGTGCCGAACGAGCGCGGCCTGGACCGGGCGCTGGAGCTCGGCGTCGACGAGATCGCGATCTTCGCCAGCGCCACCGAGACCTTCGCCGCCAAGAACCTCAACCGCAGCCTGGAGAGCCAGTTCGACATGTTCGAACCGGTCGTGGCCAGGGCGCTGGACAACGGGATCAAGGTACGCGCGTACGTCTCCATGTGCTTCGGCGACCCCTGGGAAGGGCCCACCCCGATCGCGCAGGTCGTCTCCGTCGGCGAACGGCTGCTCGGGCTCGGCTGCTACCAGCTCTCCCTGGGCGACACCATCGGCGTCGGCACCCCCGGCCACGTCACCGAGCTGATCCGCGCCTTCCGCTCGCCGGACCGGCTCGCCGTGCACTTCCACGACACCTACGGGCAGGCGCTGGCCAACACCCTGGCCGCGCTCCACTGCGGCGTCACCACCATCGACGCCTCCACCGGCGGGATCGGCGGCTGCCCCTACGCGGAGTCCGCCACCGGCAACCTCGCCACAGAAGACCTCGTCTGGATGCTGAGAGGACTCGGCATCGAGACGGGGCTCGACCTGAGCAAGCTCGTCGCCACCAGCACCTGGCTGGCGGAGCTGCTCGGCCGGCCGAGCCCGTCCCGCGTCGTACAGGCGCTGTCGAAAGGCTGAGATCATGCTCAATGACGAGTACGAAGAGCTGCGCAAAACCGTCGAGGCGTTCGCCCGCGAGGTGGTCGCGCCCGTGATCGGGGACTTCTACGAGCGCGAGGAGTTCCCGTACGACATCGTGCGCCAGATGGGCGCCATGGGGCTGTTCGGCCTGCCCATCCCCGAGGAGTACGGCGGCATGGGCGGCGACTACTTCGCCCTCTGCCTGGCGCTGGAGGAGCTGGCCAGGGTCGACTCCAGCGTCGCCATCACCCTTGAGGCGGCGGTCTCGCTCGGGGCGATGCCGATCTACCGGTTCGGCACGGATGAGCAGCGCCGTACGTGGCTGCCGAAGCTCGCCTCCGGCGAGATGCTGGGCGCGTTCGGGCTGACCGAGCCGGGCGGCGGTTCCGACGTGCCGGGCGGCATGCGCACCACGGCCGTGCTCGACGGCGGCCAATGGGTGATCAACGGGACGAAGTCGTTCATCACGAACTCCGGCACCGGCATCACCGGCGTCGTCGGCGTGGCCGCGCTCACCGGCGACGGCGAGATCTCCACCATCCTCGTGCCGAGCGGCACGCCCGGGTTCACGGTCTCGAAGAAGTACTCCAAGGTCGGCTGGAACGCCTCCGACACCCGCGAGCTGGCCTTCACCGACTGCCGCGTGCCCGCGGAGAACCTGCTCGGCGAGCGCGGCCGCGGCTACGCCCAGTTCCTGCGCACGCTCGACGAGGGCCGCGTCGCCATCGCCGCCCTCGGCGTCGGCCTGGCCCAGGGCTGCGTGGACGAGTGCCTCAAGTACGTCAGGGAGCGCAAGGCGTTCGGTCACCCCATCGGCCACTACCAGGCCATCCAGTTCAAGATCGCCGACATGGAGGCCCGCGCGCACACCGCCCGCCTGGCCTACTACCACGCCGCCGAGAAGATGCTCGCGGGCGAGCCGTTCAAGAAGGAGGCGGCGATCGCCAAGCTCGTCTCCTCCAATGCCGCCATGGACAACGCCCGCGAGGCAACCCAGATCTTCGGCGGCTACGGCTTCATGAACGAGTTCCCCGTCGCCCGTTTCTACCGCGACGCCAAGGTGCTGGAGATCGGCGAAGGCACCAGTGAAGTGCAGCGCATGCTCATTGCCCGACAACTCGGACTTGGCGATCTGTGACCCGCTCCGCCCGTTTCATCCCGTCACGAAAAGCGGGGAAACGTCAAGCAAGGGTTTGCGTCGGCCACGACCGACGATCTAGTGTCGTTGCTCATGACGGCTGACGATCTTCTCATCAGGAGAGCGGAGAAAGCGGACGCGGACGAGGTGTTCGCGCTGGCCCGCGAGTTCGGCCTGACCTTCAGTCCCGAGCGCGAGGCCTTCGACGCCGCGCTGCCCGCGCTGCTGGCCAACGACGATGCCCTGCTGCTCGCGGCCGTCGTCAACGGGCGGGTGCGCGGCTACCTCCTCGGCTTCGTCCACCTCACGCTCTTCGCCAACGGGCCGGTCGCCTGGGTGGAGGAGGCCATGGTCGAGTCGGGCTCCCGCCGGCAGGGCATCGGCCGGTCCCTGCTCGAGGAGTTCGAGAAGTGGGCCCGCTCGCGTGAGGCCGGTTACGTCGCGATGGCCACGCGACGGGCGCCGGAGTTCTACCACGCGCTGGGCTACGAGGCGTCGGCCACGTTCTTCCGCAAGGTCCTGCGCTGACCTACGGCCCGGCGCCTCGGAGCAGTGGAGTGCGCCGCCCCGCGTGGTGACGTCCCCCGAGAGGGTCGTGTTCGCTCGCGGGGGAAGCCGCAGGGAAGGCCCCGTCCCCGGGCGATTCTGTCGCCGCAGGATGGCATGCTGAGGGCGTGAGCATCCACGCCGTGAGCCCGCTGTTCGTCGGGCGCTGCCGCGAGCTCGCCGCGCTCGGCGACGCTCTGGCCAGGACGCGCGCCGGCATGTCGGCCACCGTGCTCGTCGGCGGCGAGGCGGGGGCCGGTAAGACCCGCCTCATCAATGAGTTCATCGGCCGGCACGCCGACGACGCGCTCGTGCTCGTCGGCGGCTGCCTGGAGCTGGGCACGGAGGGCCTGCCGTTCGCGCCGTTCACCGCCGTGCTGCGGCGGCTGGTCCGCGAGCTGGGCCGCGACGCCGTCGCCGCGCTGGTGCCCGGCGGCAGCACGCGGGGTCTCGCCAGGCTGCTGCCGGAGTTCGGCGAGCCGGGCAAAGAGGGCGCCGAGGCCAGGGCGCGGCTGTTCGAGGAGGTTCTCGGCCTGCTCGAACGCCTGGCGGAGGAGCGGCCCGTCGTCCTCATCGTCGAAGACGCCCACTGGGCCGACCGCTCCACCCGCGATCTGCTGACGTTCCTGGTCCGCTATCAGCGCACGGCCGCCCGCGTGCTGCTCGTGGTGACGTACCGCACCGACGAGCTTCACCGCACCCACCCGCTGCGGCCGCTGCTCGCCGAGCTGGGCCGGATCGAGTGGGTGAGCAGGGTCGAGCTGCGCAGGCTCACCCGCAAGGAGACCGTCGCGCTGGCGGCGGGCATGCTGGAGCGCGAGCCGTCCCAGTCCGACATGGATCTCATCTACGCCCGCAGCGAGGGCAACCCGCTGTTCGCCGAGGCGCTGCTCAGCGAGTCCGGGGCGGGCGAGTCGCTGCCGGAGTCGCTGCGCGACCTGCTGCTCGCCGCCGTCGAGCGGCTGCCCGACGAGACGCAGGAGCTGCTGCGGGTGGCCAGCGCCGGCGGGCAGCGCATCGAACACGCCCTGCTCAGCGCCGTCGCGGGGCTCGACGACGCCGCGCTCTCCCGCGCGCTGCGGCCGGCCGTCGCGGGCAACGTCCTGGTCGTCGACGGCGAGGGCTACGCCTTCCGCCACGCCCTCATCCGCGAGGCGCTCCACGACGACCTGCTGCCCGGCGAGCGCATCCGCCTGCACACCCGCTACGCCGAGGCGCTGGAGCGCGACCTGTCGATCCTGCCCGCCCCGCGCGGCGCGATCGAGCTGGCACACCACTGGCACCTGGCCCACGACTCCACGTGGGCGCTGGTCAGCGCCTGGCACGCCGCGGCCGCCGCCCGCAAGTCCGCCGCGTACGACGAGCAGCTCCGCATGCTCTCCCGGGTGCTGGAGCTGTGGGACCAGGTGCCCGACGCGGCCGAGCGCATCGGCGCCGACCGGCTCGACGTGCTCAGGCGGACCGCCATCGTCGCCCACCTGGCCGGCGAGTTCGAACGCGCCATCGCCCTGGCCGGCGCCGCACTCGACGACCTCGCCCGCGATCCCGGGCTCGAGGCCGACCCCGTCAGGGCCGTCACGCTGCTGCGCCAGCGCGGCCACGCCCGCTACGACCTCGGCCGCCCCGGTTTCCTCGACGACCTGCGCAGGGCCGCCGAGCTCGTGCCCGCCGACCACCCCCGGCTGCGCGGCAAGGTGCTGGAGTCGCTGGCCCGCATGCTCCACGGCCCGGAGAACATCGAGGAGCGCGCGGCCACCGCCCAGCTCGCCAGAGAGATCGGGCACTCCCTGGGCGATGCCACCATCGAGGCCCACGCCATCATCGACCTCACCTGGGCGCTGGCCGACTACTCCGCCATGGAGCCGCAGCTCGAGGCGTTCGCCGAGGCCCGGCGCATCGCCAAGCGCGGCGACGCCTACAGCGCGCTCATGCGCTGCGCGATCAGCGAGTCCGACACGCTGGAGGGCGCGGGGCGGCACGAGGAGGCCGCCAGGGTCGCCAGGGAGGGGGTCGAGGAGGCCGCGCACTACGGTATGGCCCGCACCGCCGGCACCTTCCTGTCGATCAACCTGGCCGAGCCGCTGGTGTCGCTCGGGCGGTGGGACGAAGCGCTCCAAGTCATCGAGCACGCTCTCGACCTCGCGCCGCCCGCGCCTTACGCCGCCAGCCTGCAGGGCCTCGCCACCGACATCGCGCTCGCCCGGGGCGACTACGACCGGGCCGACCGGCTGCTCGACCTCGCCCGCAGAGTCCTGTGCGGCGGCGCCCACCGCGAGCAGTCCGTGCTGCCGCACCTGCGCAGAGAGCTGCAGTTGCTCGCCGCCCGCGGTCAGCTCGGGGAGGCCCTGACGGCGGCCGCGCGGGCGCTCGACGAGCACAACCTGCGCACCAGCCCGCGCTACGCCTGGCCGGTGCTGACGATGTTCGCGGAGCTCATCCGCATGGCGGTGCCCACCCCGCGCTTCCTCGAGGCGATCGCCGGACTGGGGACCGCCGCCTTGGTGAGCGGTTACGCTGCCGCAGGCCCGGACGGCGGTGCGGCCGCGTCCCTCGCGGGCGGGGACGCCGCCGACTACGAGAGCGCTGCCGATGGGGCGGCGAGCGGGGCCGCGCTCGTGGGGCAGGCGCTGTCGATGCTGCCGAGGCTGCGGGCGCTCGGGCAGGACCTGGGCGTCGGGGGGCGGCTGCAGGAGGCGCACCGGCTCACCTTCACCGCGCTGACCGGCCCGGACAAGCCGCTGGACGACGACGTCGAGCCGGCCGCCTGGCAGCTCGCGGCCTGGGAGCAGGCGGTGGAGGCGTGGGCGGCGTTGCGGCAGCCGTACGCGGAGGCGCAGTGCCGGCTGGCGGCCGGTCAGGCGGCGCTCGCCTGCGGTGCCCGCCAGAAGGTCGCCGCCCATGTCGATCGGGCCCGCTCGCTGGCCCGCGATCTGGGCGTCACACCGTTGCTCGAAAAGCTCGACGTGCTCGGCAGGCGCGCCAGGATCGGCGGGCCGGACGAGGGCGGCGAGCGCCAACCGCTGGGGCTGACCGCCCGCGAGCTGGAGGTGCTGCGTGAGGTGACGAACGGGCGCAGCAACCGCGAGATCGCGCAGGAGCTGGTCATCTCGGTCAAGACGGTCAGCGTGCACGTCTCCAACATCCTGGCCAAGCTCGGCGTCGCCACCCGAGGCGAAGCCGCCGCCACCGCCCACCGCCTCGGCCTTTTCGACTAGCCGACCCCGGGGGTGGTGTTCGGTGCTTGCCGGGTCCGGTGGCGGTCGCTGCTGTCCCACTGCTTCGGCCTTTTCGACTAGCCGACCCCGGGGGTGGTGTTCGTGCTCGCCGGGTCTGGTGGCGGTTGCTGAGGTCCGCGCTGTTTCGGCCTTTTTGAGTACCTGTGCCGGGGGCGGTGCGGGCGGAGGCCATCGTGCTTGCCGAGTCCGGTGGCGGTCGCCGCTGTCCCGTTGCCGCGGCCTCGCGGGCCGGCCGTGGGTGCCGCGAGGGCTGGGACACGCGCTCTTGCGCCTCCTGAGCGGCCGGCACCGCCCACCGCCCCCGGCCCTCGACCTGCTGACAGTGCTCGGAGGGGGCACAGGGTTTCTTCGTGCGCCATGGGCCCGGCTGCTGCCCGTCGGCGCTGCGACCACCTCGTTCTGAGCGGTGGTGCGGGCGTGGTGCGGAAGTGCCTCGCTGCCGTGACCGTCGCGGCCACGGTGCGGTCATCAGAGACGGCGGGCTCACCTGCCCCCGCGAGCCCCTGCGGGCGCTCGCGGAGGTCGGCCGGCCGGCGCAGATGGTGTCTTGGCCCGCTGAGCGCGCGGCTGGCGGGGCCGAGATGGTCCCAGCGCGGGCGCGGTTGCGTCAGGCGGTCAGCTGGGCTTCGAGGCGGTAGCCGTCCACCGTGACGTAGACCTGGTCGCCAGGGCGGGCGTTCAGGCGCATGAGCACCGGCTGGAGCGAGTCGAAGACGGGCTGCTGACCCTGCCAGACCAGGACGATGGCGTTGTCGCCGGGGCCCGTGACCGACAGCAGGGTGCCGGGGCGCATGCCGAGCTGGGCCGCGTACCTCTCGGGGACCGGCACGGGACCGCCGCGCAGGTGCTCGGGGGTGACCTCGATGCGCTGCCAGCGGCGCGGGTCGGCCGACGGGCTGGGCGGCGGCGGAGGAGGCGTGGGCGGCGTGCCGGCCAGGGCGCCGGAGAGCACGGGCGAGCGGCCGCCCGACAGTGCCGACAGGGTGGCGAGCGCGGCGGACGGGTCGATGGAGCCGGCCGCGGGCGGGATGGGCTGGCCGCCACGGTGGTGGTGGCCGTTGGCACCCGGGGTACGGCGGGGGAGCGGCTGCGCCGGGGCGGGGGCCGGGGCCGATGAGGACTCGCGGGTCTCGGTCTCCGGAGGCAGCGCGTCGAGCCACGCCTTGGCGGAGTGGGCGCGGATGCCGAGTTCGCTCAGCAGCTCGACGGGATCCGCGTCGGGCGGGGCGGAGGCGAGGAGCTGCCGCGTACGCTGCTGAAGGCCCTGGAGGTCGCCGACGACCAGCCAGCCGTCCTGCAGCCGCCGGTCGGGCATGAGCGTCACCAGCACCCGCCACAGCGGCGTGCGCAGGGACGGGACGACCACCGGGTGGGCCGGGTCGGCGCCGATGAGCTGCTCTTCTGTGGCCGCCGCGCCCAGCCACTCCGTCAGCCGGAACATGTGGCCGGTGACCGGCGCGGACTCGGAGGAGCGCAGCCACTGCAGGACGCGCTCCTCGGCCGTGCGCTGGGCCTGCGAGAGCGCCTCACGCTCGACGAGCAGCTTGTGGGCGAGCGTACGCAGGCTCACCGGGTCCTCGGCGAACAGCCGGTGCTGGGCGACGGCCAGTTCCAGCTTGTCGAGGTTGCGGAACAGGTTGTCCACGACCCTGACCATGGCGTGGTCGGGGTCGGTGGGTGCGGGGCCGGAGCCCGCGTAGGCGGGCGTGCGCTTGGCGGGGCCGCCGGTGCCGGGGACCGCGGGGAGCGAGCCCGTGTGCGGGCCGCCCGCGGAGGCCGCCGCGCCGCCAGGAGCGCCGGTGTCCTGGCGGGTGGGGCGCTGCGGCAGGCGTTCCTGCTGGCCTGGCACGGGACGCTGCGGCAGGCCGGAGCCGCCGCCCTGCCCCGCACCCGGAGCCCCGTTCCCGGCGACCGCGGGGAAGGAGCCCGTCTGGCGCGAGCCGGGCGTGCCGTCGGAGACAGCGGGGAAGCCGCCGGTCTGGCGCGAGCCGGGCGTGCCGTCGGAGACCGCGGGGAACGAGCCCGTCTGGCGGGGGCCGGGTGCGCCCTCGGGACGGCGCTGCCCGTCGCCGGGCACACCGGGGAAGGAGCCGGTCTGCCGGGGGTCGGACGCCGCCGGGAACGAACCGGTCGTCCGCGAGCCGGGCGGAACGGGGAACGAGCCGCTCGTACGGGCGTCGCCGCCCGCGGCGGGGAACGTCCCGCTCGTGCGCGCGTCTCCCCCAGCGGCGGGGAAAGCGCCGCTCGTGCGCGGGTCCGCCTCGAACGGGCCGTCGGCGGAGGCGGCGGGGAAGGAGCCGGTCTGCCGCGAACCGGCCGGGTCGGAGACCGCCGGGAAAGAGCCCGTCTGCCGGGGACCGGGCGCGCCGTCGGAGGTCGCGGGGAAGCCGCCGGTCTGGCGGGAGCCGGGCGCGCCCTCGGGCGGCAAGGCCCCAGGACGCTGCTGGTCGCCGGAGAGTGACGCGGCGGGGCGCTGGGGCAGCGGGCCGCTCTGCGTGCCGGACCCCGAGCCGTCACCCGTCGCGGGCCCGCCGACGGAATCGCCCTGGGCCGCGTACGGACCGGTCTGCGCCGCCGGCTGCTGCGCGGCGGGATCGCCCGGCGCGGGCACGGGACCGGAAGGCGCATCCTGCGCGGGCACGGGACCGGAAGGCGCATCCTGCGCGGGGAACGCGCCCGACGGGACGCCCTGGCCGCGCTGGAGCGGCCGGGTGACCTCGGGATGCCCGGATGCGGCGGGCGTGGGGGAAGCGGCGGCGGGCGCGTCGGCGGCCTGGGCCGGGATGCGGCCGAGGATCTCGCGGAAGACCGAGCCGATGACCACCTCGGGCGTGGCCGACGGCGTGCCGAGATCGCTCGGAGACAGGCGGCGCAGCCGCTGCCAGCCGCCGAGGCCGGTGATCGCCGTACGGGTGGCGTCGGGCCAGCCGGGCAGCGCGGGGTCGATGTGGTGCACCGTCAGCGCGGGCAGCAGGTCGGACAGAGGCAGGTGGTCCCAGCGGGACGCGGCGAGCCGGGCGAGGCGTTCGCAGATCCAGTCGAGCCCGGTCATGCCGAGGGCTTTGGGCAGCGGCACGGAATGCCACCACCCCGCGGGCAGACGGGGGTCGCCCAACGCCTCGGCCACCTGCTGGGGACGGCTCCAACGCAGCGCAGGGACCAGGTCGCTCAGGCAGATCGATGACTCGACTTCCATCGGCGGACCTTATCCTCCCCAGTGAGCCGCGTGTGCTGCCCGTGACGCATGTGGCTAATGGTGCAGCCTACGCGGCAAGCTATCAGTGTGAATAGGGTAAAGACGGTTCAGATCCAAACCGTACCGTGGACGGCCGCCCACCTGGGCCACACATGCGGCACCGGCACGGCATCCCGCCTCCAGAGCCGCCTGCGGTCCCGCGCCGCGCAGTGTCGTGGCGATGTATCCCGCGGCGAACGCGTCACCGGCTCCCGTGGAGTCGACGACGTCAGCGGGCCGGCCTTTGGCCGTCGCCACCACCTCACCGTCTTTCGCGGCCAGAGCTCCGTCGGCGCCGAGCTTCACGACCGCTGTGCCATATCTCTCACTCAAGAGTACGGCGGCACGCTCGGCCGATGTCGCCCCGGTGAGCACAAGCGCCTCGTCGAGGTTGGGCAGGACGAGATCGGCCGCGGCCGTCTGGCGGATGAAACGTTCAGCGCCGAAGTCCCGCAGCGGCCCGGATGAGGCGGGATCGACGCTGATCAAGACGCCCGCGGCGGCGGCGTCGGCCATCGCGCGGGCGGCCAGGCGCAGGCCCGGCTCGGCGAACAGGACGTACCCGGACAGGTGCAGACGGCCGACGCCGTCGAGCAGGGCCGGATCCCAGTCGGCCTCGGAGATCAGGCCGCCCGCGCCGCGGTTGGTGAGCATCGAGCGCTCGCCGCTGCTGTCCACCATGGCGATCACCACGGCCGTGGGGTGGTCGGGATCGACGGAGAAGTGGGGCCGGACGCCCGTCCTGATCAGTTCGGTGGCGTGCCACTCGCTGCTGTCGTAGCCGAGCCTGGCCAGCAGGTGCACCTCGGCTCCCAGGCAGGCGGCCCAGGCGGCGGTGTTGGCGCCGGAGCCGCCCGGACGCAGCACGATGTCGGCCGCCATGTCGGCGCCGGCCAGGACGGGCGAGCCGTGCCTGGCCACCACGTCGGTGACGACGTCACCGACGATCAGGAGGGCGCCACCGGTCACGACCGTGCCCAGGCCACGGCGATGCGGGCGGCCAGCGCGGCGTTGCCGCGCACGGCGGCGAGGTTGGCCTCGAGAGAGGCGCCCTTGGTGCCGTCCACCAGGTAGCCGAGCAGGAACGGGGTGATCGCCTGGCCCTTGACGCCCTCGCGCTCGGCGGCGGCCAGCGCTTCGGCGAGCACCCGGTCGTGCAGCTCGGGGTCGAGCTGCTGCTCCTTCGGCACCGGGTTGGCGACGATGAGGGCCGTCTCGGGGCCGCCGAGGGCGTCCTGGCCGCGCATGACGGCCGCCGCCTCCTCGGCCGACTCGATGCGCCACTCGACCGGCAGGCCGGAGGAGTGGAGGTAGAAGCCGGGGAAGGTGTCGGTGCGGAACCCGGCCACGCTCACCCCGCGCGTCTCCAGCCGCTGTAGCGTGGCCGGCACGTCGAGGATGGACTTCACGCCCGCGCACACGACCGTGATGCGGGTGCGGGCGAGCGTGTCGAGGTCGGCGGACTCGTCCTGGTCCTCGGTCCACTGGCGGTGCACGCCGCCCAGGCCGCCGGTGGCGAAGACGCGGATGCCGGCGCGGGCGGCCAGGAACGATGTGGCCGACACGGTGGTCGCGCCGCTCGCCTTCAGCGCCGCCGCCAAGGGCAGGTCGCGCTGGCCCAGCTTGCGCAGGCCGGACTCGGTGGCGATGCGCTCCAGCTCCACCTCGTTCAGGCCGATGCGGGGCACCCCGTCGAGGACGGCGATCGTGGCGGGCACGGCGCCCCCGTCGCGGACGATCGCCTCCAGCTCGCGCGCCACCTCCAGGTTGCGCGGCTGCGGCAGCCCGTGGGAGATGATCGTGGACTCCAGTGCCACGACCGGCGCGCCGCTCGCCAGGGCCTCGGCGACCTCGTCGGACGGCTGCAGGACTGCGTCGGTGGTGCTGCGCATGGTGAGGCTCGTGCTCCTTGGATGTGTGGCCCAGCGGGTGAAAAACGGTGACTCTGATGAGGTTTGCTCCGAACCGAGCAGCGTACGACCCCTTGGCCCGGCCGTCCACCTGAGGATCACACGGCCGGCGGGAGCCCGCCAAGGACGCCGCCAAGGACGCCGCCAAGGACGCCGCCAAGGACGCGGACTCGCACGTGGCGCCAGAGGGCGAACGGGTCGTATGGTGCCAGGATGAGTGCGTATGACGTGGTCGTGGCCGGAGGCGGGCACAACGGACTGGTGGCGGCGGCGTACCTGGCGCAGGCCGGGCGGCGGGTGCTGGTGCTGGAGCGGCACGAGCACGTCGGCGGCCTGGCGATCTCGGCGCAGGCGTTCCCCGGCGTGGACGTGCGGCTGTCGCGTTACTCCTACCTCGTGAGCCTGCTGCCCTCGAAGATCGTCCAGGATCTCGGGCTCGAGCTGGAGCTGCGCCGCCGGCGCTACGCCTCCTACACGCCCGTGGGCGAGACCGGCCTGCTGGTGGACAACGAGGACGACCTGCGCACGGCGGCCTCGTTCAGGAACGTGACGGGCGGAGAGGCCGACCACGAGGCGTGGCGGCGCTTCTACGGCATGGTCGCCGAGACCGCGCGGGTGCTGGCCCCCACCCTGCTGGAGCCGCTGCGGCCGCAGGCCGAGATCGAGCGGATGGTCGGGCCCGAGGCGTGGGGCGAGCTGTTCGGCCGGCCGATCGGGCAGAGCGTGGCCGAGCGGTTTGCCGACGACACCGTACGCGGTGTCGTGCTCACCGACGCGCTCATCGGCACGTTCGCGAACCCCGATACCGACCTGCTCGCCAACCGCTGCTTCCTCTACCACGTGATCGGCGACGGCACCGGCGACTGGAACGTCCCCGTCGGCGGCATGGGCGCGGTCTCCGGCGCGCTGGAGGCGGCGGCCAGGCGGGCGGGCGCCGAGATCAGGACGGGCGCGGAGATCATCGGCATCGACCCGGACGGCGAGGTGACGTTCACCGAAGGCGGGGCCGAGCACACCGTGCGGGGCGGGCACGTGCTGGTCAACCTGCCGCCCGCGGTGCTCGACCGGGTGATGGGACGGCCCGCGACCGTGCCCGAGGGCGCGCAGCTCAAGGTCAACATGGTGCTGTCGCGGCTGCCCCGGCTGAAGGATCCCGAGGTGGATCCGCGGGCGGCCTTCAGCGGTACGTTCCACATCAACGAGGGGCGCGACCAGCTCGCGCGGGCGTACGAGCAGGCGGCCAGGGGCGAGATCCCCGAGCTGCCGCCCGCCGAGGTCTACTGCCACTCGCTGACCGACCCGTCGATCATCGGCCCCGCGCTGCGGGGACGGGCGGAGACGATGACGCTGTTCGGCCTGCACATGCCCGCCCGGCTGTTCCGGAAGGATCCGGAGAAGGCGCGCAAGCTGGCGCTGGAGGCCACGTTCGCCTCGATCAACTCCGTGCTCGCCGAGCCCATCGAGGACTGCCTGCTCACCGCCCCCGACGGCACCCCGTGCGTCGAGGTCAAGACGCCTGTGGACCTGGAGACCGACGCGGGCCTGCCCGGCGGCCACATCTTCCACACCGACCTGAGCTGGCCGTACGCGGACGGCGACGCCGACGGCCACGGCGGCTGGGGCGTCGAGACCGAGCACGAGCGCATCCTGCTGTGCGGCGCCGGCGCGCGCAGGGGCGGCGGCGTCAGCGGCATCGGCGGCCACAACGCCGCCATGGCCCTGCTCACGCGCTGACGGGCCCTGCTCACGCGCTGACGGCGGCCGTCAGCCGCCCGGCGGCTCCGGCGTGGCCGGGGCCGCCGGCTCGTCGGCGATGAGCTTGGAGGCGACGCGCAGCGCCACCTCGTTCATCCGCGACAGGTCCGCCTCCGGGCCGAACAGGACGGGCACGTTGGCGAGGATCACCGCGATGACCGCCAGCCTGGCCTCGAACTGCCGCTCCATGCTCTCGTCCGGTGCGCACAGCAGCGAGACCATGGAGAACACGCCCTCCCGCAGGCGATCACCGCCCGGGTGGTGCTCCAACGCGCCCTGGTTCACCTGGGCGAATCTGAACAGCGGCCGCCACTGGTCCGACAGCAGCCCGGAGATGCGCCGCAGGATCTCCTGCCGCGCCTCGGTGGTGGCCGGTTGCTCCCGGCCCCAGGCCACCAGCTCTTCGATCGACTCCACCAGCCGTTCGATCACCCCGGCGAGGATCTCCTCCTTCGTACGGAAGTGGTGGTGCAGCGCCGGCCTGGTGATCTGCAGCCGCTCCGCCACCTCCTGCAACGAGGTCTTGTCGTATCCCCGCTCGGCGAACAGCTCCAACGCGACCTGCTGGATCCGCTCTCGTGTGTCCGTTCGCCGTCCTGCCATCTCGCTCCCTCTGTTGACGGCCGGCCGCCACATTGTTTACTTTCGCGTAAGTAAGCAATGCGGCCCGGCTATGTACGGAGCAGACTATGGCGGGAACCTTCCCTGTCCAGCGCACGTGCCCGTTCGCTCCGCCGCCCGCGTACAAGGGCTGGCGCGACCAGGCCCCCCTCGTCAAAGCCGAGACCGGCCGTGGCGAGGTGTGGCTCGTCACCCGGCACGCCGAGGCCCAGCAGGTGCTCTCCGGGTCCGGCTTCAGCACCGACCCCAGGACGCCCGGCCATCCGAACGCCCTCGACACCGCGAACATGACGCCCGAGGAGATCGCCGCCGCCCGGGAGTTCGGCGTCGGCTTCTTCATCGACTACGACCCGCCCGAGCACACCCGCTACCGCCGCCTGCTCATCCCCGAGTTCACGGTCCGCAGGGTCAGGGAGATGCGCCCGGACATCCAGCGGATCGCCGACGAGCTGATCGACGACATGGTGGCCAAGGGCGACGAGGCCGAGCTGGTGGAGGCGTACGGGCTGGCGCTGCCCTCGCTGGTCATCTGCCGGCTCCTCGGCGTCCCGTACGCCGACCACGACTTCTTCCAGTCCCGCACCCGGACGATAGTGGACGCCTCCGCCGACGAGGGCACCAGGCGCGCCGCGTCGTTCGAGATCAGGTCCTACCTCGACGACCTCATCGCCCGGGTCGAGGCCGCCCCCAAGGACGACCTGCTCGGCCGGCTGGCCACCAGCGGCAGGCTCACCCACGAGGAGATGACCGGCGCCGCCTTCCTGCTGCTGGTCGCCGGCCACGAGACGACGGCGAACATGATCCCGCTGTCCGCCTACACCCTGCTCCGCCACCCCGATCAGCTCGCCGCCCTGCGAGCGAACCCGGACGCCTGGCCGGCCGCCGTGGAGGAGCTGCTGCGCTACCACTCCATCGCCGACTTCGTGGCGTTCGACCGGGTCGCCGTCGAGGACCAGGAGCTCGGCGGGCGGCTCATCAGGAAGGGCGAGGGCGTGTACGTGCTGGGCGCCTCGGCCAACCGGGACGAGCGGGCGTTCGAGCGTCCTGACGAGTTCGACATCGAACGCGGCGCCCGCCACCACGTGGCCTTCGGCTACGGCGTGCACCAGTGTCTGGGCCAGAACCTCGCGCGGGCCGAGCTGGAGATCGCGCTGCGCACGCTGTTCGACCGCCTGCCCGATCTGCGCGTCATCGTGCCCGAGGAGGAGCTGGAGCCGAAGTACGGCAACGGCGTCTTCGGCCTCACGCGAATGCCCGTCGCGTGGTGATCCTCAGTCAACGAAGGTGAGATCGTTCATCCGCTTCTCATGATGACGTCTTACCTTTGGTAAGTATGAGTGAGCCCGCACGTCTTTTGGTGGTCGATGACGAGCCCGCGCTGCGCGAGGCGCTGCAGTCGAGCCTGGAGTTCGAGGGTTACAAGGTCTTCACCGCCGACGACGGCCAGCAGGCGCTCGACGCGCTGGCGGCGGAGACGTACGACGCGGTGCTGCTCGACGTGATGATGCCGCGGCTCGACGGGCTCACCGCCTGCCGCAGGCTCCGGTCCTCCGGCAACCACGTGCCCATCCTCATGCTCACCGCCCGCGACGCCGTCGGTGACCGGGTGTCGGGGCTCGACGCCGGGGCCGACGACTACCTGGTCAAGCCGTTCGAGCTGGACGAGCTGCTGGCCCGGGTGCGCGCGCTGCTGCGGCGCGGCGCGCTGAGCGCGAGCGCCCCCGAGGGCGACGTGCTCGCCTACGGCGACCTGCGCATGGACCCGGCGACCAGAGAGGTCACCAGGGGCGAGCGCAGGCTCGACCTGACCCGCACCGAATATCTGCTCATGGAGCTGTTCCTGTCCCATCCCCGCCAGGTGCTGACCCGCGACCAGATACTCAGCGAGGTGTGGGGCTTCGACTTCGAGCCGACGTCCAACTCGCTCGACGTCTACGTCATGTACCTGCGGCGCAAGACCGAGGCCGGTGGCGAGCCGCGCGTGATCCACACCGTGCGCGGGGTGGGGTACGTCCTGCGGAACTCCCCATGAGCGGGAACGCGAGCAAGGCAGCAGCAGGCGGGCTGCGTGCCCGCCTCGTCGCGCTGTCCCGGCGGGGCAGCCTGCGCACGCGGCTGACGCTGCTCGTCACGGTGGCCGTGGCGGTGGCGATCGCGGCGTGCGCCGGCCTGTCCTACTACATCGTGCAGACGCGGCTGCGCAGCAACCTCGACATGAGCATCGTGGAGTCGCTGAAGGACAGCGACCGCGACTACCTCAAGCACCACTGCACGCCCGAGGGCACGCAGGGCATGTTCGACGGCATGGCGACGCTGCTGCGCTCCGACGGCAGCACCTGCTCGATCGGGCCGCCCATCGTGCCGGTGTACGAGAAGGACTCCGAGGCGTTCGAGCCGTGCGAGCCGGTCTACCGCGACGGCTACACCAGCGACGGCACCCCGGTCCGCGTGGTGGCGCTCAACTTCGAAAACGGCGTGGCCGTGATGGAGGCCAGGCCGATGTGGCTGATCAGTAACACGCTGCGGCGCTCTGCCCTCATGCTCGCCGGCATCACCGCGCTCGGCGTCATCGGCGCGGCCTGGGCCGGGCTCGTCATCTCGCGGGCCGCGCTGCGCCCGGTGGGCGAGCTGACCAAGGCCGTCGAGCACATCGCGCAGACCGAGGACCTCGGCACCCGCATCCCCGTCACCGGCAACGACGAGATCGCCCGCCTGTCGTCGTCGTTCAACGCCATGACCGCGGCGCTGGCCGGGTCGAGAGAGCGGCAGAAACAACTCGTCGCCGACGCGGGACACGAGCTGCGCACGCCGCTCACCACCCTGCGCACGAACATCGACCTGCTGCTGCGCAGCGAGCAGACCGGACGCAGCCTCGACCCGGCCGCCAAGGAGCGGCTGCTGGTCAACATCAAGGCGCAGTTCGCGGAGCTGTCCACGCTGGTCGCCGACCTGCTCCAGCTCGCCAGGGGCGACAACGACCACGAGCCGCACGCCGAGCTGGCGCTGCACGAGGTGGTGACCGCGGCGGTCGAGCGGGCCAGGCTGCGCGGCGCCGACGTGCGCACGGACCTGAGCCCCTGGTACCTCGTGGGCAACGCCTCCTCCCTGGAACGTGCCGTGCTCAACCTCATGGACAACGCGGCCAAGTTCAGCCCGGGCGGCCAGATCGAGGTGCGGCTGCGCGACGGCCGGCTGACCGTCCGCGACCACGGCCCCGGCCTGCCTGAGGAGGAGCTGCCGCACGTCTTCGAACGGTTCTGGCGCTCGCCGTCCGCGCGCAGCCTGCCGGGCTCCGGCCTGGGCCTCGCGATCGTCAAGCAGGCCGTGGACGAGGTGGGCGGCACCGTACGCCTGGACAACGCCCCCGGCGGCGGCGCGATCGCCACCATGGACCTGCCGGGCAGCCCGGTCCGCCAGTCCGAGTCCTGAAACCGGGGCTCCGCGTTCCGGCCCGCGCGGGCGGTGGCGTGGGCGATTGTCACGGCGGAGAACGCCGACCGGCCCGAGGCGCAGAAGGTGTCTACAAGGGCGGCTGCTGAGGCCGGGTCAGGCGGGGAGCGCGGCGAGCAGGAAGGCGAGACGGGCGGCGGCCGACTCGACGTCGTCGGTGGTGCCGAGGCGGTAGCCCCAGGAGGTGATGAACGCGCCCTCGTCGGAGCAGGTCACGGTCTCGGCGAGGGTGGAGGAGAACCGGTTGCGGACCGATACGTACGCCGGGTCGCAGGCCAGCGCGATGCTCTGGACCGACAGGTCCGCGTGACGACCCGCGTGCCAGGCGAAGCGCTCAAGGCTGAGCGCGGTATCAAGCATCATGCGTCACCTCCGCAACGTCTCGCGACAGAATTGCACGATCTTGGTGCGGGAGGCAAGCAATTGCTGTGGTTAATGTGGACTTTGTTTCCGGTAATCGTGAAGAACGGAGATGATGACCTCCCGCCCGGCCTCGTCGAACTCCGCGACCTTGACGTAATCGTCGAAGGCCCGCACGTAAAAGCCGATGTCGTCGGGGTCGCGCAGCATGAGGTCCTTCGTCATCGTGGCGACCGCCACCATCGACTCGTTGTAGATCCAGAAGCCGTTGATGGGGCTGGACGGCAGTTCGGCGTCGAACGGGATGACGCCGAACTCCACGTTGGGCAGCGTGCTGACCGCGAGCAGGCGGTCGAGCTGGCCGCGCATCACGTCCGGCGGGGCCAGGGATGTGCGCAGCGCGGCCTCGGTGACGACGAACCTGAACGTGCGCGTGCGGTCGTACAGGATCTCCTGGCGCTGCATGCGCACCCGGACCGCCGCGTCGATCTGGTCGGCGGCGCTGTAGAGGCGCTTGACCTTGCGGAAGACGTGCCGGGCGTACTCGGAGGTCTGGAGCAGGCCCACGATGATGCCGGGTTCGAAGACGCGGAAGAGCTTGGTGCGGGCTTCGAGGTCGCGGACGTCCTCCTGGAGCGCGGCCAGGCCGCTGCGGTGGCGCTGCTTCCAGTCGTCGTGGCGTTCGAGCAGGGCGAGCGACTGGCGGATGAGCCTGTCGGTGGTGTCGGGTGAGGCGTTGACCGCCTGCGCCCACACGACCACGTCGTCCTCGGTGGCCGTCTGGCGGGCGTTCTCCAGGCGGGAGACTTTGGAGGGCTGCCAGCGCAAGCGCTCGGCCAGCTCCTTGCCCGACAGGTGGGCCGCCTCACGCAATTGGCGTAATTGGCTGCCGAGGTCGATGCGCGCCTGCTGAAAGGACGTCACGCCGCAGAAGGCTAGCCCCGGTCGCGCCGATCATGCCAGCCTCCGCCGCAAATGTGATCAAGCGGTTTCCGTGGGTGTTCCGCCGCTGGTCGGGAAAGCGGTTACCGTCCTATCTCCGGTCCTCGGCGGCTTCCGGCAGGACCCTTCTGGCGATGTCGGTGAGGAGCTCGCGGGGGACCTCGACCGCGGCCTCGCCGTCCAGGACGTCACGGAGGTCGGCGAGCGCCTCCGCGTCGGTGACGCGCAGACCTTGCACGACGATGGTGCCGCGATCGGTCTCGTACAGGGTGGGGCAGGCGCCGGCCTCCGAGGTGGAGCCGAGGAACCGCAAGCGCATGACGATCCTTCCCCGATGGCTGATGCAATTGCGCGCAATTGTACGGGTCGGGGGATGGCGTGTGATCATTTTTCCGGAAATCGTGATATATGACTGGCGGAGCGACGTGCCATTTATGGTGATTTATGGTGATTTAGCGGCGCAATCCGGGTGTCAGGTGAGCCCGCCGTCCATGAACTCCCGCGCCCGCTCGAACAGGCCCAGCGTCGTCGCGTGCAACAGGTCGCCGATGTCCTTGGGCGCCTTGCCGGCGCACGCCCGCGCGTGCGTGCCCTCCAGCACGATGCCCAGCTTGAAGCAGGCCATCACCGCGTACCACTCGATCGCCGACATGTCCCGATCCGACAGCTCGGCGTAGTAGGCGACGATCTCCTGCGGCGCGGGCAGGCCGGGCACGTGACCGGCGCTCGTCGGCCAGGTCGCGAGCAGCCAGCCCAGGTCGAGCAGCGGGTCGCCGATCGTGCACATCTCCCAGTCCACGATCGCCGCCACGCGCGGGCCGTCCCAGGCGAACATCAGGTTCGCGAAGTGGTAGTCGCCGTGCATGATGCCCGGCGTGAACGCGTGCGGCAGGTGGCTCGTCAGCCAGCCGGCGGTCTCGTGCAAGCCCGGGATGTCGCGGCCCGGATAGCCGTCCAGCTCTCCGTACGAGTCGAGCTCCTTCAGCCAGCGTGGCACCTGCCGCTCCAGGAAGCCGTCCGGCCGCCCGAACCCCGGCAGCACCGCAGGATCGACCCGCCCCAGCTCCGCCAGCGCCGCCGCGGCCTCCAGGCCCATGCGGTGCCTGATCGCCGGGTCGGAGGCGTGCGGCTCCGGCAGCCCGGTCGAGGGGTTGAACCCGTCCACCGGCTCCATCAGGTAATACACCGGGTCGCACAGGGTCTGCGCGGCCACCAGCGCCGGCGCCGGGACCTGCGTGCCGCGCAACGCCCTCAGCACCCGCGCCTCGCGCCGCAGCACCTCGTTGCTCTTGCTGCGGGCGTGCACGGGCGGGCGGCGCAGGACGTACGAGCGGCCGCCGCGGTTGAAGCGGACCATGACGTTCTGCGTGCCGCCGGGAACCGGCGTCACGTCCGTGATGGGGCCCTCGGGCAGGCCCTGGGCGTTCATCCACACGCCCAGGGCGTCGAAGTCGATCGTGCCTACGTCGATGTGGGTGGAGGTCATGAGCCGCCCCTCGACCGAACGAGATTCTGGCGCACGACCCTACGAGAGCGGATCGCGCCCGGTCAACCCCGCTTTGCCGGTTCATATGAGGGGATGTGCGAGGGTGCGGCGGCCGATGACGTCGGGCCCCGCTGGTGGTGAGGGCTCGGCCGGCGGAGCGGGTCTGCCGGCGACAGGGCCGATCGGCGGGCGGCCGGTTCGGAGGGCGGTGGGTGTACGGGGTCAGGGGGACAGTTCGGCCGGGACCTCGACGGTGCGGGCTCGCAGCTCCTCGCCCAGGGCCTTGGCCTGCGGGTCCAGGCGGGTGCTCGCCGCGACACCTTGGCCCAGCAGGCCGTGGATCACGAAGTTGACGGCCTTGAGGTTGGGCAGGTCGTGCCGGTCCACCCGGTACGGCCGCAGCCCGGGCAGGAGGTCCTTCAGGGTCTCCGGGGTGAGGTACGCGGCCAGCCAGTCGTAGCGGGCCCGGCTGTCGGTCCACACCCCGAGGTTCGCGTTCCCGCCCTTGTCGCCTGAACGGGCACCGGCGATCCGCCCCAGCGGGATCCGCACCGTCTGCTCGGAGAACACCGCTTCGCCCTTTGCCGGGTGGTGGCTGGGGGCCTCGATGACGGGCGGCGGTCCGGTGGGCGGGGGCGGCTGCTCGAAGGGGATCTCCTCGCCGTCCACGAACACGCGGGGGCGGACCTGGCCGGCCGGGACGAGGACGGGCCAGTGCACGCCGTACGGGGAGGCGTCGCCCGGCGGGGTGAGGGCGTAGAAGCCGGGGTAACTGGCGAGGCCGGTCTCGACGACGGCGGAGGAGAAGGCGCGGCCCGCCGTGCGGCGGTCGGCGGACTTCACGGTGATGCGGAGCAGCGCCGTCCCGCTCACCGCCGCCCCAACGCCGCCCGCCGCCCCAACGCCGCTCTCCGCCCCCACGCCGCCCGCCGCCCCCACGCCGCCCTCCGCCGCTACGCCGCTGCCGGCCGCGCGGCCGGCAGCCGTCGTCACCCCGCTTCCGGCCGGGGTGCGGTCTGCGGCCGCGGGGGTGGACTCAGCGTCCAGCGGGAGGTTCGGGTGGGGGCAGGGCCCGTGAGGGGGCCTGCCGCCGCAGGGGCGGCCGCGCTGCCCGGCAGAGCGCCGAGCGGGATGTCCGGACGGGGGCTGAGGCCGGTGGAGGCGTCCGGGTGGGGACCTAAGCCGGTGAGGGTGACCGTGACCTCGTCGAAGGTCTCGCGGGGGATGCGGGCCCACAGGGCCTCCTCGGCCATGCGGGCCTTGGCGGGCAGGTCGAGGCCGGTCAGGACGAGGGTCATCGTGTTGCGGTAGCCGCCCAGGGAGTTGACCGACGCCTTGAGCGTCGCGGGCGGCGGTTCGCCGCGCACGCCGGAGATGCGCACCCGGTCGGGCCCGTCGCCGGTGAGCGTGATGGTGTCGAAGCGGGCGACCACGTCGGGGCCGAGGTAGCGGGGGCCGCCGAGTTCGTAGACGAGCTGCGCGGTGACGGTGCCGACGGAGACGAGCCCGCCGGTGCCCGGGTGCTTGGTGATGACGCAGGAGCCGTCGGCGTGCAGTTCGGCGAGCGGAAAGCCGCAATGCGCCAGGTCGGGAACGTCCTGGAAGAACGCGTAGTTGCCGCCGGTCGCCTGGCAGCCGCACTCGATGACGTGCCCGGCCACCACCGACCCGGCGAGCGCGTCGAGGTCGCCGGGTCCCCAGCCGTACCGCCAGATGCCGGGGCCGGTCACGAGCGCCGCGTCGGTCACCCGCCCGGTCACCACGACGTCGGCGCCCGCGGAGAGCGCGGCGGCGATCGGGCGGCCGCCGAGGTAGGCGTTGGCGGTGAGCGAGGTGGCGTCGAGGCGCTCGCCGGTGTCGGCGTTGACGAGGTCGAGGGGCAGGCCGGTGAGGTCGTCGCCGGTGACGTACGCGATGGACGGGCGCAGGCCGAGGCGGGAGGCCAGCTCGTGCACGGCCTCGGCACAGCCGGCGGGATCGAGGCCGCCCGCGTTCGAGACGATCTTGATGCCGCGGTCGAGGCAGGGTCCGAGCACGTCTTCGAGCTGCCGCAGGAACGTCGGCGCGTAACCGGGACGGCCCTTGAGCCGGTTGCCGGCCAGGATGAACATGGTCAGCTCGGCCAGCCAGTCGCCGGTCAGCACGTCGATGGGGCCGCCTTCGACCATCTCGCGGGCGGCCGACAGCCGGTCGCCGTAGAAGCCGCTGCAGTTGGCGACGCGCAGCACCATGGGGTTCACACCACCCAGGCGGGCGGGCGCTTGGCCTTGAACGCGGCGATGCCCTCCTGCCCCTCCTCGGAGGTGAAGCGCTCGGCCGACAGCTCGGCCATGCGCCGCAGCCCTTCCTGGAACGACATCCCCGGCACCTCCCTGACCAGCCGCTTGGTGATGGCGAGCGCCTCGGGCCCGCCCTTGATCAGCATCTCGGTGTAGTAGGCGACGGTCGCGTCCAGCTCCTCCTCGGGGACGGCCCGCGACAGCAACCCGATCTCGACGGCCCGCGCCGCGTCGAACACCTCGCCGGTCAGGAAGTACTCGGCCGCCGCCCGGGCCGACAGCCTTCTGAGCACCGGCACGGCGATCATGGCGGGCGCGACCCCGAGACGTACCTCGCTGAACGCGAACGAGGCCGTCAGCGGCGCGATCGCGAAGTCGCAGGCGGCGACCAGCCCGATGCCGCCCGCCCTGGCGGTGCCGTTGAGCCGGCAGACGACGGGCTTGGGGCTCTCCCAGATCAGCTCAAGAATGTCCGGGAACGACGCCGTGACCGGCGCGTTCCCGTCATCGCGGCCCTGTTCCTTGAGGTCGGCACCCGAGCAGAACACCGGCCCCGTGCCGGTCAGCACGATCACCCGGGCGGCAGGCTCGTCCAGCGCCCATCGCAGATGCTCCGACAGCTCGCCGAGCAGGGCCACGGACAGCGCGTTGCGGTTGCGCGGCGAGTCGAGCGTGATCGTCGCGACGCCCGCGGCGAGGTCCCTGTGCACCAGGCCCGTCATGTGTCCTCCTCCTGGATGATCGCCAGCACGGCGCCCGCGTCGACCTGCCGGCCCTTCTCCACGTGCACGCCGGACACCACCCCGTCGGCCGGTGCGGTGATCCGGTGCTCCATCTTCATCGCTTCGAGGACGAGGACCGTCTGTCCCCTGGTCACCCGGTCGCCGGGCGCCACCTCGACGCGCAGCACGCTACCGGGCATGGGGGCGAGGAGCGATCCAGGGGCGGTGTGCTCGGCGGGTTCGGGCAGGCGGGGGAGCGGGGTGAGCCGCGCCGCACCCTCGGCGTGGTCGACGTAGAGCGGGCCGTCCTCGTCGTACCTGGCCACCTCGTAGGCGCGCCGCACGCCGTCGCGCTCCAGCACCACCTCATCGGGCGCGGCGCTGACCACGTGCACGCCGGGAGGCATCGGGTCGTACACGACGGGCCCGGTCTCCTCGAAGGTGACGCGTCGGGGCTGGGAGCGGACGTTGCGCCAGCCGGACGGCAGCCCGGCGAGGACGCGGGCCCGCCGCCGGTTGGAGGCGGCCATGGCGAGCGCGGCGGCCAGCGGCACGAGGTCGCCGCCCGGCGCAGAGGAGCCGGGGGCGGCGGGAGCGCCGGAGGCGCCGGAGGCGCCGGCGGGCTCGAAGGCGGCGGAGGCGGCGGTGAGGGGCCCGTCGAGGAGACCGGTGTGCGTGTCACCAGCCGCAAAGTCCCGATTTTTCAGGACTTCGAGTAACAAATCGCGGTTCGTCGGTACGCCGTGCAGCCTCGCCCGCCGCAGCGCCCCGGCCAGCTTCCGCACCGCCTCGGCCCGCGTCGCCCCGTGCGCGACCACCTTGGCCAGCATCGCGTCGTAGTGCGGCGGCACCACGGACCCCGACTCCACGCCCGCGTCCACCCGCACCTCGCCCGGCACCTCGAACCGCCACAGCGTCCCGCTCTGCGGCACGAAGGAGGAGTCCTCGGCGTACAGGCGGGCCTCCACCGCCCACCCCGACGGCTCGGGCGGCGACGGCGGCAAGGCCGCGCCCTCGGCCACCTCGATCTGCAGCCGGACGAGATCGACGCCGTACACCAGCTCGGTCACCGGATGCTCGACCTGCAGCCGGGTGTTCATCTCCAGGAACGCCACCCGGTCGCCCTTGACCAGGAACTCGACCGTGCCCGCGCCGACATAGCCGATCTTGCGTACGGCCCTGGCGGCGGCGTCGTACAGCACCTCGCGCAGCGCGGCCGTGACGCCGGGGGAGGGGCACTCCTCGATCACCTTCTGGTGCCGCCGCTGCACGCTGCACTCGCGCTCACCCAGCGTCCACACGCCGCCGTGGCGGTCGGCCAGCACCTGCACCTCGACGTGCCTGGCGTGTTCGAGCAGGGGCTCGGCGAAGACCGTGCCGTCGCCGAACGCCGCCGCCGACTCGCGCCGCGCCGACTCCACCGCCTCGGCCAGCTCGCCGGGTTCGCGCACCACCCGCATCCCGCGCCCGCCGCCACCCGCGGACGCCTTCACCAGCAGCGGGAACTCCCCGGGCGCGGCCAGATCGAGCGAGGGCAGCACCGGCACCCCGGCCTCTTCCATCAGCCGCTTCGCCCCGATCTTGACGCCCATGGCGGCGATCGCCTCGGGCGGCGGCCCGACCCACACCAGGCCCGCGTCCAGCACGGCCCGCGCGAAATCGGCGTTCTCCGACAGGAACCCGTAGCCGGGATGCACCGCGTCGGCCCCGCTCGCCTTGCAGGCCGCGAGGATCCGCTCGATGTCCAGGTACGTCTCGGCGGCAGGCACACCGGGCAGGCGTACCGCCAGATCGGCCTCGGCCACGTGCGGCGCGCCGGCGTCGGCGTCGGAGAAGACGGCGACCGTGGAGATGCCGAGCGACCGGCAGGTACGGAAGACGCGCCGGGCGATCTCGCCCCGGTTCGCGACCAGCAGGCGGGTGATCACGGCCGGAACACCCCGTAACCCGAGGGCTCCGGCACCGGCGCGCTGTTGATCGCCGACAGGCACATGCCCAGCACCGTCCGCGTGTCGCGCGGGTCGATCACCCCGTCGTCGTACAGGCGGCCCGATAAGAAGAACGCCGCGGACTCCGCCTCGATCTGCTGCTCCACCATGGCCCGCATGGCCGCGTCCGCCTCCTCGTCGTACGGCTTCCCCTTGGCCAGCGCCGACTGCCGGCCCACGATGGACAGCACCCCGGCGAGCTGCGCGGGACCCATCACCGCGGACTTCGCGCTCGGCCAGCTGAACAGGAAGCGGGGCTCGTACGCGCGCCCGCACATGCCGTAGTTGCCCGCCCCGTACGACGCGCCCATGACCACGGTCAGATGCGGCACCGTCGAGTTCGACACCGCGTTGATCATCATCGCGCCGTGCTTGATGATGCCGCCCTGCTCGTAGTCCTTGCCGACCATGTAGCCGGTCGTGTTCTGCAGGAACAGCAGCGGGGTGCGGGTCTGGTTCGCGAGCTGGATGAACTGGGCCGCCTTCTGCGACTCCTCGCTGAACAGCACCCCGCGCGCATTGGCCAGCACACCTATCGGGTAGCCGTGGATGCTCGCCCAGCCCGTCACCAGCGAGGCACCGTACAGGGGCTTGAACTCGTCGAACTCGCTGCCGTCCACCACCCGGGCGATCACCTCGCGCGGGTCGAACGGCACCTTCAGATCCTCGGGCACGATGCCCAGCAGCTCATCCGCCGGATACGCCGGCTCGCGCACGCCGGGGTCGGGCTCGCGGCCCAGCTTGCGCCAGCCCAGCGAGGCGATGATGCGGCGGCCGATGCGTAAGGCGTCGTACTCGTCCTGCGCCAGGTGGTCGGCCAGGCCGCTGACCCTGGCGTGCATCTCCGCGCCGCCCAGCGACTCGTCGTCGGACTCCTCGCCGGTCGCCATCTTCACCAGCGGCGGGCCGCCCAGGAACACCTTCGCCCGCTCCCGCACCATCACGACGTGGTCGCTCATGCCCGGCACGTACGCGCCGCCCGCCGTCGAGTTGCCGAACACCAGCGCCACCGTCGGCACCCCCGCGGCCGACAGCCGCGTCAGGTCGCGGAAGACCTGGCCGCCGGGGATGAAGATGTCCTTCTGCGACGGCAGGTCCGCGCCGCCGCTCTCCACCAGGTTCACGTACGGCAGGCGGTTGCGCAGCGCGATGTCGGCGGCGCGCAGGGTCTTGCGCAGCGTCCACGGGTTCGACGCCCCGCCGCGCACGGTCGGGTCGTTCGCCGTGATCACGCACTCGACGCCCTCGATGACGCCGATGCCCGACACCAGGCTCGCCCCCACCGGGAATTCGGTGCCCCACCCCGCGAGCGGCGACAGCTCCAGGAACGGCGAGTCGGGGTCGATCAGCAGCTCCACCCGCTCCCGCGCGGTCAGCTTGCCGCGGGCGCGGTGCCGCTCGACGTAGCGCGCACCGCCTCCGGCCACCGCCTTGGCCTGCTCGGCGGCCAGCTCGGCCAGCTTGGCGAGCATCGCCTCCCTGCGGGCGCGGTAGCCGGCCGAGCCGGTGTCGAGCCTGCTGACGATCACGGGCGCCCTCCTCGTACGGAGCCGACGATCATGCCCACGCTAACGCAGGCCCGCGCTCCGTCACACCCCGCCGATCCGGCGACCGGCGGGGTGCCGGGGTCAGCTGCAGTGGCTCCAGTCCGACTTCCAGACGTAGGAGTTCCAGGCGCCGCCCCAGATCACGCACTTCTTCTTGGCCGGCAGCTTCACCGGGCCCGCGTGGGAGCTGAACTTGCCGGGGTCGTTCGCGCTGGCGCCGCCCTTGACCTGGAGGATGGCGCTCATGTTCACCTTGGTCGGGTGGACCAGGCGGGAGATCGTGACCACGCAGTTCATCCCGGAGCCCGCGTTGTAGAGCAGGTAGATCGTGGCGTGGTTGGCCAGCGCCTGCGAGTCGATGATCTGGAACCCGGCGCCGCACAGCGCCCCGGGCTGGGCCGTGTTCTGCTTCAGCTCCCTGCTCGGGCCGACCTGCTTCTTGTTGCGGGACGCGGTGGGCTTCGGGCTCTTGGACGGAGCGACCGTCGGCCTGCGCGTCAGCGTGGGCGGCGGCACCGTCATCGTCACCGTCGGGACCTGCGCGATCGGCTTCCGCGTCGGCTTCGGCTTCTCGGTCTTCTCCGGCCCGATGTCCAGCGTCGGCACCGGGCCGGGGGTGCTCGGCGGCGCCGGCGTCGGCGAGTCGTCCGAGGTGGGCGCCTCGCCCTGGCCGGAGCCTCCGTCCGGGCTGGTGGAGGACTGCCCGACGACCACGACAGGGACCTCCTTGGCGGAGTTCGCCTGTACGACGACCGCGCCCACGACGACCAGCAGGGCCGCGGCGGCGGCGCCGGAGAGCGCGAGCGTGAGCGTACGCCGCTGCCCGGACTGCCCCCCGTTGCCCGCCTTGTTCGCGCCGGGTCGTTGACCGGGCGCGCCGTGCTGACCGGGGCCTCCAGGACCTCCGGGGCCGCCGGGACCGGCCGGGCCGCCCTGGAACGGGCCGCCGGGAGCGCCGGCGCCGTGCGGCATGCCGCCAGGCCCGGCCTGCCCAGGACCGCCCTGCGCGGGAACGCCCTGTCCGGAAGCGACCTGCCCAGGAACGCCCTGTCCGGGGCTGCCTTGCGCAGGAACGCCCTGGCCTGGGCCGCCCTGTCCGGGAGAGCCCTGGTTGAAGGCATGCGGGCCCTGAGGGTGCGGTCCCGCACCCATGGGGCCGGGAACACCCGGCTGGAGACCGCCCGGCTGCTGAGGTCCGAACGGCATCGCGCCAGGCCCCTGACCGGGCGCGCCCTGCGGCCCGCCCTGCCCAGGAACGCCCTGCCCGGGAACGCCCTGCGGGCCGCCCTGAGCGCCTGCGGCCTGCCCGGGTACGCCGCCCTGCGCCGGTCCGCCGGGTCCGCCGGCGGGGACGCCGGGCGGCAGGGGACCGGTGGTCTGGGGCATGCCCGCGTGAGGAGCGCCGGGCACGCCGCCCTGACCCGGCACGCCGCTCTGACCGGGGACGCCGCCCGGTCCGGCGACGACGGTCTGCCCTGCACCACCCGGACCGGCGACGGCGGTCTGTCCCGCGCCGCCCGGCACGGGGGCGCCGGTCTGGCCTGCGCCGCCCGGCACGGGGGCGCCGGTCTGGCCTGCGCCGCCCGGCACGGGAGCGCCAGGCCCGGTGAGACCGGCCGGGCCGGTCAGGCCGCTGGGCCCGGTGATGCCCGGGTTCTGCGCGCCGGGGCCGGGCTGGGCACCGGCGGCCGGCTGGCCGTAGTCGCCGGTCTGGGGCGGAGCCGCGCCCTGAGGGCCGCCCACGACGTACGGACCGGTCCAGGGACCGGGGTACTGATCCTGCCCGGAGCCGTCACCGCCCGCCTGGGCGCCGCCCTCAAGGCCGGGCTGCCCGCCACCGGCCGGGAGGGCCGGCTGCGCGTTCCCGGCGGGGTCGGCGGCCGGGGTGGCGCCGGTGACCGGCTCGATGGCCGCCCTGGGCGCGGGCTGCCCGGTGAGGCGGACGATCAGCTCGTCCGCGGTGGGCCGCTGGGCCGGGTCCTTGGACAGGCAGGCGGCCACCAGCTCGCCCAGCACGCCGTCCAGCGACCCCAGCTCCGGCTCCTCGTTGAGGATCCGGTGCATGACGACGGGGATGGAGTCGGCGCCGAAGGCGGGCTTGCCGGTGGCGGCGAACACCATGGTGACGCCCCAGGCGAACACGTCGGCCGCCTCCGACACGGGCGCGCCGGTGAGCTGCTCGGGCGCCAGGTACGACGGCGTGCCCATCGCCATGCCGGTGGCGGTGGCGCCCGGCGAGTCGAGCGCGCGGGCGATGCCGAAGTCGATCACGACGGGGCCCTCGGGCCCCATGAGCACGTTCGCGGGCTTGAAGTCGCGGTGCAGAATCCCGGCCCTGTGGATGGCGGCCAGGGCGGTCGCGGTACTGATGGCCAGGCGTTCGAGCGCCGCCCCCCGTCGCGGCCCCTCGTTGATGACCAGCTCACGCAGCGACGGCCCCGGCACGTACTCGCTGACGATGTACGGCCGGCTGCCGTCGAGGTCGGCGTGCAGGACCGGCGCGGTGCAGAACCGCGCCACCCGCTGAGCGACGGCCACCTCGCGCAGGAACCTGGTCCTGGCGTCGGCGTCGGCTACGAGGGCGTTGTGCAGCAGCTTGACGGCGACCTGTTCCCCGGAGTCGCTCTTGCCGAGATACACAACCCCCTGGCCGCCCTCGCCGAGCCGGGCGACGATGTCAAACGCCCCCAGCCGCCGCGGATCGTCCGCCGCCAACGGCTGGAACTGATTCACGTCGGACCCCCATAACAACCCAATAGATGAGGCAAAACGCTACCAGCGCGACGCTTGAGGCGTCTGCCGTACGTGTCAGAAGTTTCGGGTTTTGACGCGCAAAGTCAGCGTTCCTGCGCAGGTCGTGTACGCCGCGAACCCCAAGGTCACGGCTTGGTCAACCGAAGATCAGATCGCCTTGCCGGGGTTGAGGATGCCCAGCGGGTCGAAGAGGGCCTTGATTCCCCGCTGGAGCTCGGCCGCCACCGGCCCGGACTCCAGCTCCAGCCAGCGCCGCTTGAGCAGGCCCACGCCGTGCTCGCCGGTGAGCGTGCCGCCGAACTCCAGCGCGCGCCGGAACACCTCGTCCGCCGCCGCCCACACCTCAGGCGGCGGTTCGAGCATGCCGTGCTCGAAGATGAAGACCGGGTGCAGGTTGCCGTCGCCCGCGTGCGCGACGGTCGCGATCATCACGTCGTGGCGCGCCGCCGCCTCCTCGATCGCGGTGATCATGTCGGGCAGTACGGAACGCGGCACGCACACGTCCTCGACCAGGCAGGCGCCCAGCCGCTCCTTGGCCCCGTACGCCAGCCGGCGCAGCCCCACCAGCTCGTCGGCCTCGGCCGGGCTGGAGGACACGGCCACGAACGTGGCGCCGTTCTCGGTGCAGATGCGCTGCATGCGCTCGACCACCGCCTGACCGTCGGGCGCGTCGGACTGCCCGATGAGCATGGCCTGCGTCGTGGCCTCCAGGCCGATGTTGCGCCAGTCGTCGATGGCCTTGAGCGTGGCCCGGTCGAGCAGCTCCATGAGCGACGGCTGGCAGCCGGCCGCCATGATCGCCGAGACCGCGGCGCCCGCGTCGCGCAGCGAGCCGAACTCGGCGGCGAACGTCGCGGGCGGCGCGGCGGGCGCGCGGCGCAGCCGCACGGTGGCGGCGGTGATCACGCCGAGTGTGCCCTCCGAGCCGACGAACAGGCCGGTGAGGTCGTAGCCGGTGACGCCCTTCATCGTGCGCCGTCCGGTGTTCAGCACCCGCCCGTCGGCCAGCACCACCTCGAGGCCGAGCGCGGAGTCCCTGGTCACGCCGTACTTGACGCAGCGCAGGCCGCCGGCGTTGGTGGCCAGGTTCCCGCCGATGGTGGAGATCTCGTACGACGACGGGTCCGGCGCGTACATGAGGCCGTGCTCCCTGGCGGCCTTGTCGAGGTCGGCGGTGATGACGCCGGGCTCGACCACCGCGATCTCGTCGGCGGGCGACAGCTCCTTGATCGCGGTCATCTTGGCCAGCGACAGGATGATCGAGCCGTCACCGGCGACGGACGCGCCCGCGAGTCCCGTGCCGCCGCCGCGCGGCACCACCGGCACCCGGTGCTCGCTCGCCCACTTCAGGGTCGTCACCACGTCGTCGCGCGAGGTGGCCAGCACGACGCCGAGCGGCTTGCCGGGGGCGAGGAACGTGCGGTCACGGGCGTAAGAGTCGATCACATCGGGGTCGGTCGCGACACGCGCTTCGGGCAGGGCGCTCACCAAGGCATCAATCGGTCTCACACCCTGCAGCCTATGGTTTGCGCAGTGCGTTCCTTAACGCCAGACTGCCCGGGTGAATGTCGAGTGCCCGGTCTGCTCCAAGGACGACCAGGTCGTCGCGGTCCCCGGAGCGGTCGCCGCCGGGACGACGTACAAGATCGGCCGGGTGCGCCTACCGGGTGCGCGCGAGGTCGCCGACCTGCCGACGGCGGCGGCGCTCGGCGCGTCCAGACACGTGATGAGCCGCACCCAGCTCGCGGTCTGGCTGTCGTTTCCCAGCCGCCACTACACGCCGTGGACCAGGAACCAGGGCTACGTGCTGCTGCTGCTCGCGGCCCTGATACACCTGGTCATGTCGCTGATCATCGCGATGGGGCAGGACCCGTCCTGGAGCGAGGTGCTGCTCGCGCCGTTCTGCCTGACCGGCCTGTTCTGGGGGTTCGGGCTGCTGAACGTGCTCGGCTCGTACGGCGCGCGCAAACGCGACCGCGTGGAGGCCCCGGCCAGGGAGAAGGCCCTGGCCGTGTGGGAGAGCCTCTACTACTGCGCCCGCGACAACGTCGCCTTCGAGCCGGGGGTCGGCGTCCCGTTCCATCCGAGCGAGACGCGCGAGTACATCTTCGGCTTCAGGCCCGGCGCCCGCTGACGGGCGCCGGGAGGTGAGACGGGCCGGCCGTATCAGCCGCGCTCTTCGGCCACCAGGCGGACGCACACGGCCAGGCCCTCGATGGCCTGCTCCAGCTCGTCCAGCTCGGGGTAGGTGGGCGCGATCCTGATCGTGCGGTCCTCGGGGTCCTTGCCGTACGGGTGCGTCGCGCCCGCCGGGGTGAGCGCGATGCCGGCCGCCTTGGCCTTGGCCACCACCTCTGCCGCGTGCGGCACCTCCAGGCTGATGAAGTAGCCGCCCTTGGGGCTGGTCCAGGTGGCCAGGCCGCTCAGCCGCTCGGTGAGGATCTTGTCGACCAGCTCGAACTTCGGCCCGATCAGCGCGGCGTGCTTGCGCATGTGGGCCTCGACCCCGGCCGGGTCGCGCAGGAACTCGACGTGGCGGAGCTGGTTGATCTTGTCGGGGCCGATGGACTGCTTCGAGGTGTTGTGCAGGAACCACTCGACGTTGGCCGGCGAGGAGCCGAAGAACGACACGCCGGAGCCCGCGAGCGTCACCTTCGAGGTGGAGGCGTAGACGAACACGCGGTCGGGGTTGCCGTGCTCGGCGGCCAGCGTGAGGATGTCGGCCAGCTCGTCGGGGGTGTCGGTGAGGTGGTGGACGGCGTAGGCGTTGTCCCAGAAGATGCGGAAGTCGGGCGCGGCGGCCGGCATGGCGGCGAGCCTGCGCACGGTCTCGTCGCTGTAGGTGATGCCGGACGGGTTGCTGTACTTCGGCACGCACCACATGCCCTTGACGCTGGCGTCGGTGGCGACCAGCCGCTCGACGACGTCCATGTCGGGGCCCTCGGCGTTCATCGGCACCGCGACCATGGTGATGCCGAGCCGCTCGCAGATCGTGAAGTGCCGGTCGTAGCCGGGCACCGGGCACAGGAACGTGACCTTCGGCTCCTCGATCCACCGGCGGGCGGCGCCGGGGACCTTGCTGAGCAGCGCGTGCACGACCGTGTCGTGCATCAGCGCGAGGCTCGCGTTGCCGCCGACGACGAGCTGCCCGGCCGGGACCTGCAGCAGCGGCGAGAACAGCTCGCGCAGCTCGGCCAGGCCCTGGAGGTTGCCGTAGTTGCGCCCGTCGGTGCCGTCGGCCGCCCGGTAGGAGGTGGGCAGTTTCAGCAGATCGTTGGAGAGGTCGAGCTGGCGCGGCGACGGCTTGCCCCTAGTGAGGTCGAGCGAGAGTCCTCGCTGGACGAGGTCGGCGTAGTCACGCTGGGCGGTCACGAGCATCTCCTCCGATTCTGGTTGGCTTACGCAGGATAGAAGATGCCGCCCGCTGATCCGGCGGGCTTCCGTCATGTGGACAGCGCGCGGGCCCCGCCTGTCACGCACGTTCCGGCGGGCAGGGGCGCGGGCGCAAAGCTTTCGGCGAGCAAACCCAAAGAACGCCTTCACGAGCGGCGGTCGTTGGCGTGCAATGGGTAGATCGGGGCAGGCACAACTCCGCGTCGGAGGGAGCAGCCGTGACGACCGTTCGGGAGACCTCGATCGAGCAGGTACGGCGCCGTCGCACCGGGACGGTGATCGCCTCGTGGCTGTCGACGACCGACCACAAGGTCATCGGGTACCTGTACCTGATCACGTCGTTCGGGTTCTTCCTGGTCGGGGGCGTCATGGCCCTGATCATCAGGGCGGAGCTGGCCGCGCCCGGCATGCAGCTGGTCAACCAGCACCAGTACAACCAGCTCTTCACCATCCATGGCACGATCATGCTGCTGCTGTTCGCCACCCCGCTGTTCGCGGGGTTCGCGAACGTGGTCATGCCGCTGCAGATCGGCGCGCCCGACGTGGCCTTCCCCCGGCTGAACGCGGTGGCGTACTGGCTGTTCCTGTTCGGCGGGCTGATGGTGCTGGCCGGGTTCGTCACGCCCGGGGGCGCGGCGGACTTCGGGTGGTTCGCGTACACGCCGCTGGCGACCTCGACGTTCTCGCCGCAGGCCGGCGGTGATCTGTGGATCATGGGGCTGGCGCTGTCCGGCCTGGGCACGATCCTCGGCGCGGTCAACTTCATCACCACGATCATCGGCATGCGCGCGCCCGGCATGACGATGTTCCGCATGCCGCTGTTCACCTGGAACGTGCTGCTGACCAGCATGCTCGTGCTGATGGCGTTCCCCGTGCTGGCCGCCGCGCTGCTGGTGCTCGAAGCGGACCGCAAGCTCGGCACGCAGGTCTTCCTGGCCGACAACGGCGGGCCGCTGCTGTGGCAGCACCTGTTCTGGTTCTTCGGCCACCCCGAGGTGTACATCATCGCGCTGCCGTTCTTCGGCATCATCACCGAGGTCATCCCGGTCTTCAGCCGTAAGCCGATCTTCGGCTACCTGGGCCTGGTGGGCGCCACGATCGCGATCGCCGGGCTGTCGATGACGGTGTGGGCGCACCACATGTTCGGCACCGGGCAGGTGCTGCTGCCGTTCTTCTCGTTCATGACGTTCCTCATCGCGGTGCCGACCGGGGTGAAGTTCTTCAACTGGATCGGCACGATGTGGCGGGGCCATCTGACGTTCGAGTCGCCGATGCTCTTCGCCGTGGGCTTCCTGGTGACGTTCCTGCTCGGCGGGCTCACCGGTGTCATCCTGGCCTCGCCGCCGCTCGACTTCCACATCACCGACACGTACTTCGTCGTCGCCCACTTCCACTACGTCGTCTTCGGCACCGTGGTGTTCGCCATGTTCTCCGGGTTCTACTTCTGGTGGCCGAAGATGACCGGCAGGATGCTCGACGACCGGCTCGGCAAGCTGCACTTCTGGACGCTGTTCATCGGCTTCCACACCACGTTCCTCGTCCAGCACCTGATCGGGCAGCTCGGCTTCCCGCGCCGCTACGCCGACTACAGCGCGGCCGACGGCTTCACGCTGCTCAACCAGATCTCGTCCGTCGGCGCGTTCCTGCTCGGCGCCTCGACGCTGCCGTTCCTCTACAACGTCTGGAAGACGGCCAGGCGCGCGCCCAGAGTCACCGTCGACGACCCGTGGGGCTACGGCAACTCCCTGGAATGGGCCACGAGCTGCCCGCCGCCGCGTCACAACTTCACCCGCATGCCGCCCATCCGCTCCGAGCGGCCCGCCTTCGACCTGCACTACCCGCACGAGGTGACGACCGGGTCGGCCTCCGGCGAGGTCGCAGGCGACGAGACCCCGCAGGTGCCGCCGCGCACCGACGCGCCCGGCTGAGACGCGCCATGCGTGCACGGTGCCCTGATGGGTGCTGTGCGTCTGATGGTGTGATTGTCGTGTTTTGATCACGTTTCAACAACGCACTTTACGATCCGTTGACGCAGGCTCTAGCGTCCGGCATTGCATACCCCATGGCCATGCGCCCGGCGAACCCGGGCAGAGAGGGTTCCTGGTGCCCAGCACAAAGCGCCTGTTAGCAACAGTCCCGGCGGTCGCCCTCTTGAGCGCCGCCCTTGCCGTGCCCCCGGCTCAGGCGACCTCCGTCGCCACATACGAGCCCACGGCCGCGGACTACTACATCAACTACGCACCCCCGCAGGTCCAGAAGGACGTCAAGGAGCCGTCACTCGGCAACCAGAAGGCCCGCTCGCTGACCCCGGCCGAGAAATTCGACCGGAAATTCAGCAGCGGCAACCCGGCCGCCGGCCGCGTGCTCGCCGCCCGCGAGCGCGAAGCCATCAGAACCGGCCGCAACCCGGCTGAATGGATCTTCAAGAAGTCGAAGCAGGCCCGCACGGCCAAGCTCCTGACCATCCTCGTCGAGTTCGACGACCAGGCCAACGACGACTTCTCCGGCTTCAACCGCCTGCGCACGGTGGACAGCGCCCCCGACGACTGCGTGGTCGAGCCGCCCGGCACCCTGCTGAACGGCCCGCTGCACAACAACATCCCCGACCCGGCGAAGCTGCCGTACAAGGACAACAACACGTTCTGGGTCAAGGACTTCAGCCCCGAGCACTACAACAAGATGCTCTACACCGACAAGGGCATCACCGAGCGCGTGCGCAAGGACCTGAAGGACCCCCGCGACGGCAAGCCCGGCATCGACATCTCCGGCCACACGCTGAAGAAGATGTACGAGGAGATGTCCAAGGGCGCCTACTCCGTCACCGGCTCCGCCGTCGGCTGGATCAAGGTCCCGCACTCCGAGGCCTGGTACGGCGCCGCGGCCTGCGGCGGCGCGCCGCAGGACATGTCCGGCCACCCGGACAACCCGCTCGGCGCGCAGCAGCTGCCCATCGACGCGGTCAACGCCCTGGCCGCCGCGCAGCCCGACTTCCCGTGGGAGGACTACGACGTCGAGGACGTCTCCGACGCCGACGGCGACGGGAACTTCGCCGAGCCCGACGGTGTGATCGACCACCTGGTGCTGGTGCACGCCGGCAAGGACAAGAGCTCCGACGGCGGCGCCGAGGGCACGTACGCGATCTGGGCGCACTCCAGCGCGGTCGCCGGCGGCCACCAGATCCCGGGCAGCGACAAGAAGATCGCCAACTACATCGTGCAGCCCGAGGACGCCGGCGTCGGCGTCTTCGCCCACGAGTACGGCCACGACCTCGGCCTGCCCGACCTGTACGACACCACCGGCGCGGCCAGCTCCGCCGTGGACTTCTGGGACCTGATGTCCAGCGGCTCCCACGCCGGCCCCATCTACCAGTCGATGCCCAGCCACATGAGCCTGTGGGGCAAGTGGGTGCTCGGCTGGGCCAACCCGAAGGTGTTCGACCCGGGCGACAAGGCCAGGCTCGTCACCGTCGGCCAGTCGTCGCGCACGCCCAAGCTCACCGAGGACGGCGTCCGGGTCAACCTGACCTCCGCCCCGCTGAAGATGGTCGAGCCGCACAGCGGATCGAACGCCTGGTGGAGCGGCCCCGAGCAGGACTGGGCCAACCTCACGCTGAACCGCGACCTTGAGGTCCCCGCCGGCTCCGACGTCAAGCTGTGGATGTGGAACAACTACGAGATCGAGTCCGACTGGGACTTCGGCTTCGTGGAGGTCTCCACCGACGGCGGCCAGACCTGGACCCAGCTCAAGATGTTCGACGAGGCGGGCAACGAGGTCACCACGCCTGACGACTACCCCGACCCGCACGGCAACCTCGTCACGTTCGGCAACAAGAAGCACGGCGTCACCGGCGGCACCGGCGGGGTCTGGCGGCACGACTACGTGGACCTGACGCCGTACGCCGGTCAGACGGTCAAGTTCCGGCTGACGTTCAACAGCGACGCCGCCTACCAGGAGCGCGGCTGGCACGCCGACGACTTCGAGCTCGTCAGCGACGGCACCACCGTCTGGAGCGACGACGTCGAGAGCGACACCGGCTGGAAGCCCATCGGCGGCACCTGGACCAACACCAGCGGCGGCGGCTGGGTCCGCAACAACGGCGAGCGCGAGATCTCCCGCTTCTACCTCGCCGAGTGGCGGAACTTCGACGGCTTCGACAAGGGCCTCGCCTACACCTACGACACCGACTACCTCCGCGAAGGGGCATGGAAGGTGCAGAAGGTGAAGTACAACGCCCCCGGCCTGGTCGTCTGGTACCGCGACTCGACGTACCCGAACAACAACCTCGTCAGCAGCCTGCAGCAGCCGCCGAGCATCGGCCCCAAGGGCAGCCTGCTGATCGTGGACTCCCACTACGAGCCGCTGCGGCGCACCGGCAAGGCGGCCGAGCTGGACCCGTCGCTCAACAAGAACCTGCAGGGCCGCGTCCAGACCTCCAACGCCGCGTTCGGGTTCGTCAAGACGTACCCGTTCAAGGAGTGCGTGGAGGCTCCGGACGAGCCGGGCAGCGCGTACTGCACGGACTTCAAGGCGCAGAAGCCGGTGAAGAACTTCACCGACGCCAAGACCTGGTACCCGGGCATCGAGGTGATCGACGGCGGCCTGTACTACCGGGACGCCGACGCCTCGGTGGTCGTGCCGTCGAAGAACGACCAGCCCTACAGCACGCGCGTCGTGCACCAGGACGGCACCCCGGCCACCGAGCTGTACGGCCAGGTGGTCGCCGGCTCGACGCTCGGCACCGGCAACCCCGGTGACGAGGGCAAGGCGCTCGGCGTGCAGTTCAACCTGGTGAGCCCGCTGCCGGGCAACCTCGGCGCGATCGTCCGCGTGGTCCCGCCGAAGAAGTGATCCATGGGGGCCGCCGGGCGTCCGGCGGCCCCCTACCATTGATGACCATGGCCGAATTGCGCAGCAAAGACGAGCACACCGCGGCTATCCGCAGGGATCGCCGGGTGGCGGTGGTGGTGAACACCCGCTCGCGCCGTGGCCGACGCCACTACTTCGAGGTGATCGAGCAGATCCACAACCTCGGGTTCGAGCCGCTGGCGGAGCTGTCGGTCTACAACCCCAAGCGGCTGCGCGAACTCCTCGACACCGCCCTCGCCACCGAGCCCGACCTGCTGATCGTCGGCGGCGGCGACGGCACCCTGTCATCCGCCGTGCGCCACGTCGCCCACCGCGACGTGGCGCTCGGCGTGCTGCCGCTCGGCACCACCAACAACTTCGCGCGCAGCCTCGGCCTGCCGCTCGACCTCGCCGGCGCGATCAAGGTGTTCGAGACCGGCAAGGTCGCCGACATCGACCTCGGCCTGGCCGACGACCGGCCGTTCGCCAACCTCGCCAGCTTCGGGGTGTCGGTCGAGGTGGCCGGCAAGGTCAAGCCGTGGCTCAAGCGCATACTCGGCCGGCCCGCCTACCCGCTCACCGCGCTGACCATCCTGCCGGGGCACCGGCCGTTCCGCGCGTACATCACGGTCGAGGGGCAGCGTCACGAGCTGCTGACCCACCAGCTCAACATCGCCAACGGCCGCTTCCACGGCGGCTGGCAGGTGGCCAAGGACATCAGCATCGACAACGGCATGCTGGTGGCGTACCAGCTCGGCTCGGGCAAGAAGCTGCGGCTGCTGGGCGAGACCCTGATCAGGGCGACCACCGGCCGCTGGCGCAGCCTGGCGGGCGGTCCTTTCGTCATCGGCAGGGAGATGCTGCTGGAGACCGATCCGCCGATGGCGGCCGACGTCGACGGCGAGGTGCGGCTGCGCACCCCGATCAGGCTGCGCGTGGTCCCGAACGGAGTGCGCGTGATGGTGCCGGCGGAATTCGAGGACCGCTGAGTCAGCGGCTCACGCCCAGGAGAAACCCATAGCCTTCGCCCTTTCCACGTGACTGACCGATGTACCCACGGTAAACGAGAGATCGCGTTCCGTCACGAGGGCTCTGCGTTCCCCAGCCTCCGGTACGCCTCCATGAGCGGGCCCGCCACCTCGGCGGGCGGCGGGAAGAGCCGCGCCAGCAGGTCGGGCGTGACCGTCACCGGGCGGCGTTCCGGCCGGTGCGCCGTGGCACCCGGGGCGTAGAAGTCGGCGAGCCGCTCGGCGAACGGCACGTCCGCCACCTCGGGCACCCCGCCCGCCGCCGGCTCGGCCGCCAGCGAGCCCAGCAGCCGCTCGCGCGTCCGCCCCCGCCAGGCCAGCACCAGGAACGGATCGTCGTCGAACGACTCGGCCAGCAGGTAGAGCACCGCCGACAGGTGCTTGCACGGGAACCCCCAGTCGGGGCACGAGCACTCCATGTCGAGATCGCGCGGGAACAGGTCGATGCCCATCGAGGCGAACAGCTCCTCGATCTCCGGCGGCATCTCACCGGCCAGCAGCCGCGCCCGGTGCACGGCCTGGGCGGCGATGCCCTCCTCGATGGCGCTCCAGCGCTCCTCGTCGTACGCCTCGATCCTGATCACGACCTCGTACGGCCGGGGCCGCGAGCCCTGCACCGACGCCCGCACCTCGCCCGCCGCCAGGTCGATCGCGAGCACCTGGCCCTTGCGGGCGTAGGACCGGCCGCGCGAGAGCCTGCCCTTGTCGCAGATGCGCTCCAGGATGTCGATGAAGCGGCGCGACCACCAGGTGGAGCCGATGCTGCCGCGCCGGGAGCGGGCCTTGATGCCGCCCTCGACCGCGATCGGGCCTGCGCTGTCGTACCAGTCGCGCCGGTGACGGCGTCCGTCCATGGGGCCCGCCATGGCCTCAGCCCACCCCCTCGGCGCTGAGCCGGAACACCTCGCGCAGCTCCTCCGTGGACAGGTCGGTCAGCCAGTCCTCGCCGGTGCCGACCACCCGCTCGGCCAGCGCCTTCTTGCGCTCGATCATCTCGTCCACGCGCTCCTCCAGGGTGCCCGCGCAGATGAGCTTGCGCACCTGGACGTTCTTGCGCTGGCCGATGCGGAACGCGCGGTCGGTCGCCTGATCCTCGACCGCCGGGTTCCACCAGCGGTCCACGTGGATGACGTGGCTCGCGGCCGTCAGGTTGAGCCCGACGCCGGCGGCCTTGAGCGACAGCACGAACAGCGCGGGCTCCGGGTCGTTCTGGAACCTGTCCACCATGCGGTCGCGGGTCTTCTTCGGCAGGCCGCCGTGCAGGAACAGCACCGGGCGGCCGAGGCGCTGGGCGAGGTAGGGCTGGAGGAGGGTGCCGAACTCGGCGTACTGGGTGAACAGCAGCGCCTTTTCCCCCTCTTCCAGAATTTCTTCTGACAACTGTTCCAACCGGGTGAGTTTTCCGGATCTGCCGGACAGGTGGGAGCCGTCCTTGAGCAGATGCGCCGGATGGTTGCAGACCTGCTTCAGCTTCGCCATCGCCGACAGCACCAGGCCGCGCCGCTCGATGCCCTCACTGTCGTCGATCTTGCCCAGCATGTCGTCCACGACCGCCTGGTAGAGCGTGGCCTGCTCGGTGGTGAGCGCGCACCACTCCTTGACCTCCAGCTTCTCCGGCAGGTCCGTGATGATCGACTTGTCGGTCTTGAGCCGGCGCAGGATGAACGGCCCCGTCGCCCTCCTGAGCGCCCGCGCCGCCTGCTCGTCCTGGCGGGCCTCGATCGGCTCCTGGAACCGCGTCCTGAACCGGGCGCGCGGCCCCAGCAGGCCCGGGTTCGCGAACTCCATGATCGACCAGAGCTCCGCCAGGTGGTTCTCCACCGGCGTGCCCGTCAGCGCGATCCTGGACGCCGCCGGGATCGAACGGACGGCCCTGGCCTGCAGCGTGCCGCTGTTCTTGATCGCCTGGGCCTCGTCGCACACCACCCGCCGCCACCGATGCTCCTTCAGCGTCGCCAGGTCGCGGTAGGCGGTGCCGTACGTGGTGATCACCAGGTCGGCCCGGCCGATCCCGGCGGCGTCGCGGGCGCTGCCGTGGTGCACGTACACGCGCAGGGCCGGCGCGAACCTGGCCGCCTCCCGCTGCCAGTTGCCGATCAGCGACATCGGGCAGACGAGCAGCGTCGGCTCCACGTCCGGTCCTGCGGCGGCGGCGCGTTCGTGGACCAGCAGCGCCAGCGTGGTGATCGTCTTGCCCAGCCCCATGTCGTCGGCCAGCACCCCGCCGAGCCCCAGCTCCGACAGGAAGTTCAGCCAGGCGAGCCCGCGCTCCTGGTACGGCCGCAGCGTCGCGTCCAGGCCCGCCGGCGTGGCCAGCGGTGCCAGCCGCCGCTCCGCCTGCCCCGACAGCAGATCGCCGAGCACCCCGTCGGCGTCCACCTCGAGCAGCGGCAGCTCCTCGTCGTCGCCCTGCACGATCCTGCGCAGCAGGTCGGCGGCGCTCGCCTCGCCCGTACGGCTGCCCTCCAGCGCCCGCAGCGCAGCCTTGAGCTGCCGGTCGTCCAGCTCCACCCACTGGCCGCGCACCCGCACCAGCGGCACCTTCAGCCTGGCCAGCTCGGCCAGCTCCTCCTCGCTGATCGTCTGACCGCCGACCGCCAGGTCCACCCGGAAGTCCACCAGGTCCGCCATCCCGAACCCTTGGCTGGTCGCCGCCGACTGCTTCTTCGTCCTGGTCGTCATCTTCAGGCCCAGCCGCGTACGGCCCGCCCAGCGCGGCAGCTGCACCCCGAACCCGGCAGCCTGCAACAGCGGCGCCGCCTGCCGCAGGAAGGCGAACGCACCCGCCGTGTCCAGCGTCAGCTCGCTCGGCTCCGGCACCCGCAGCGCCCGCTCCAGCTCCGGATAGAGCCGCACCGCCCGCCCGAGCCCGGCCAGCAGGTCGCGTTCGGGGTGCCCGGGCAGCCCCGTCACGCCGCCCCAGACGGTGGCGGCCGGGACGTAGAGGCTGGGGTCGTCGGCCGCCTGCAAGGCCAGCTCCACCCGCCACTGGTCGTGTGGCTCGGCGCTGGGCTCGGCTGTGGGCTCGGCTGTGGGCTCGAGGAGGCGGAAACACACGCGGGTGGCGCCCTCGGCCGCCGTGACCGCCGCGTACCAGCGCTCCAGCTCGGCCCGCAGCTCAGGAACGTCAGGACAGGCCGGGTCGGGCCCGGTCAGCGCGGCCAGCCAGCGATCGGACGGGGTGTCTCGCCCGCTGCTGCGGAGGGGAGCGGTGAGCGCACGGCGGACGATCGCGTCGGTGAACGCCTCCAGCGCCTCGGCCTGCACCTGCGCCGACGGCCGCTCGGCATCGGAGGTGCGGCACGCGGGCGGCATGGCCAGAGCCAGCTCACGAAAGTACGCGGCGTCGGCCCCGGTGAGCACCGGCCGCCACACGGCATGTCCCCGGCCGGCCTGCTGCGAGGCCGGGATGTCAGGGGGAGCGGTGCGGACCAGCTGCGGGATGACGCGTCCCCTGCGTACGAGGTCGCGGGCGAAGCCGGCGACGGCGGCCCAGTGGCGCAGGGTGGCGGTCTCCGTCCGCACCTCCAGCACCCGAAGGGCGTCGGCGGGAGCGGGGACGACGACGGGCACGAGCCAGGGCCGCAACCTGGGCCGTGAGACCTCCACCAGCCGCCCGGTCTCCGGCGACGGCAGCGGCTCCTTGGCCGATCCCGGCAACAACAGGGTCAGCTCGCGCACGTCGCTCGGCGCGCCGTCCTGCCCGGCCGCGTCGCGGAGAGACGCGGCGAGCGCGGAGGCCGGGACAGCGTGCGGATGGGGACGAGGAGCGGCGGTGGTACGCGAAGGCGAGGCACCGGCCGTGTCGGCGCTCTCCGCCCAGAACGCGAGCCCGTCACCCGCCCAGACCCCGTGTACCAGCACCTCGGCAGGCTACCTCCCCACATGCCAAGCCCAAGCCACAATCACGCCCACCCACCCCGACTCGCCCCTGCTCACCGCCGAGCCGCCACCGCCCGCGTGCCGGCCTTCGCTCGCCGCTGAGCTGCCGCCGTGCGTGTGCCGGCCTTCGCTCACCGTTGAGCTGCTACTGCCCGTGTGCTGGCCTTCGCCTACCGCCGAGCTGCCGCCGCCCCACCACCGGGCCGCCACCATTCCACCGCCGCCGCGTGTCGGCATCGGCCCGCTGTGGGGCGGCGCCGTCTCATGAGCGCTCGCGCCGGAGCCGGCCGGTCCGTTCACATCGGAGCTGGGTGTCGTCCGCGCCGAGGGCATCTGACGGCTGTTTGCGTCGGTACCGGTGTCGGCGCGTCACTGTCGGCCACCACTGCCTACCGCCGCCTGTGTGTCGGCATCGGCCGGTCGCCGGGCCGGCGCCGCCCAGCCGAGCAGGCCGAAGTGACGTGCGGCCGCCCAGCCGAGTTGGCCGGCGCGACGCCGTCCCCTGGCGCGACGTCCTCTGGCGGGACGCCATCCCCGGGCACGCCGTCCCCGGGCACGACGTCCTCTGGCGTGACGTCGTCCCTGGCGTGACGTCGTCGCCCGGCGCGACGCCGCCTACCGTCGCCGGGCCGCCGCCACCTCACCCCCTGTGAGGACATCGGTCGGCCGTCACCCCGTCTCCGGGCCGGTCGGCTGACGCCGGCCGCGTGGCGGCGGATCGGTGTCGGCAAGCCGGGATGGGCGGAAAAGGGGCAGTTCGTCTGGAGTGGGGGCATAGGAGGGGGTGTGGTGATGAAGACGAGGAGTGCGGGGATGGGGTTCGCCGGGGCGGAGGGCGCGTGGCGTGAGCGGCTGGGCTCGTTGCGGGACGTCGTACGCCAGGAGCTCGTCACCCGTCAGCTGGCTGTGCACCTGCCCGGACGACCCTGCCGGGTGCTCGACGTTGGCGCGGGCCAGGGGACGCAGGCGCTGAGGCTGGCCGCACGGGGCCATCTCGTGACGGCGCTCGACGCGTCGGGCGAGCTGCTCGGCGTCCTGGAGGCGGGGATCCAGCCGGGCATGCACGTCAGGACCGTGCACGACCGGGCGGAGCGGCTGGACGCGCTGTTCGAGCCGGGGAGCTTCGATGTGGTGCTCTGCCACGGCGTGCTGATGTACCTGGACGACCCGGACCCGCTGCTCGCCTCCCTGGCCCGCCTGCCCGCGCCGGGCGGGCTGCTGTCGCTGCTCGTACGCAACGGCGACGCGCTGGCCATGCGGCCGGGCCTGCTGGGCGACTGGCCGGAGGCGCTGCGCGCGTTCGAGGAGACCGGCTACGTCAACCGGCTCGGCGTCGCGGCCAGGGCCGACCGGCGGGAGGAGCTGACCCGGCGGCTCGCCGATGTGGGGCTGGAGGTACGGCAGTGGTACGGCGTACGCGTGTTCACCGACACCGCACCCGACACGGCCCCCGTGCCCGACGACCTCGACGGCCTGCTGGCGGCCGAGGAGCGGGCGGGCAGGACCGACCCGTACCGGAGCGTCGCCCCGCTGACCCACTTCATCGCCGCGAGCAGCCGGCACCGAGGCGGTGGATTTTCCGGGAACGCGGCGAACGCAGGGGAGTAGGCTGAAGATATGAACACTCCCGGATCGTGGTGTGAGCGGCCCAAGCCGCAGGCTCCCTCGTGCGAGCTGCCCTCCCCGTGGAGCAGGCCGAAGCAGCCCGACAACTGGTGCAAGGCCGACAAGGCCGACGGGCCGGGCAAGGATCCGGTGGTGTCCGTTCTGGGCTTCCTGCTCAAGGCCGCCACCAAGCGATAGATCCGCGATAGAAGACCACCTGTCTGGGTAGTCGCCTTCCTCAGCGGAGGAGGCGAACGTCGTGAACGACACCCACAAGCTGGTCACCGACCTCTCCGAGCAGGTCTCCAGGCTCGTGAGGGATGAGCTCCGCCTCGCCAAGATGGAGCTGACCGCCAAAGGCAAGCGAGCGGGTCTCGGCGCCGGGATGTTCGGCGCGGCGGGGATCACCGCGTTCTTCGGCGGTGGCGCCCTTGTGGCCGCCGTCATCATGCTGCTCGCTCTCGTACTGCCCGGCTGGGCCGCCGCCGCCATCGTGGCGGTGGCGCTGTTCATCGTCGCGGCGGTGCTCGGGCTCGCGGGCAAGAAGGAGGTCAAGCGGGCTCAGCCGCCCGTCCCCAGGCAGACCATCGCCAGCGTCAAGGCCGACATCGACATGGTCAAGGAGAGTGCACGGCGATGAGCGAGACCGACCCCGGATTCAGCGATCACCATGCCGGTTACGTCGGCGCCCGCAGAGCGACCGTGGGCGAGCCGACCGACCGCGAGTCCATGAACGTCCCCCAGACCCGGCCCGGGGCCGCCGAGAACGCGCACGAGGCCGAGCTGGCACGCGAGGGCCACGAGACGTTCATTCCTGAGTCCCCCGTGCGGGACGAGCGCGAGGACGCCGCCGAGCACTCGCGCACCGAGGAGAAGTCGCTGCGGGGATCCCGCGGCGGGAGGGAGCGGCGTACGTCCAGCCGGATGAGCACCCAGGGTGAGGCGGTCCCGGTACGCGGGGACGGCCACGGAAGGACAACTGAACGCGAGGCGTCCGGGCGGCGTTCGCCTCCGATGACGGAGGACGACCTGCGCCGTGAGATCGAGGAGACCCGGCGGGAGCTGGGCGCGACGGTCGGGGCGCTGATGGCCAAGGCCAACGTCAAAAACTGGGCCGGGCACGCGGCCGGCAGAGCCAGGGCCCGCGCCAGGAACCGGGCAGGGCATGCGAGAGAGGTGGCCAGGGAGCGTGCCGAGCATGCCGCCGAGGTCGCGAGGGAGCGTGCCGAGCATGCCGCCGAGGTCGCGAGGGAACGCGCCGAGCATGCCGCCGAGGTCGCTAGGGAACGCGCCGCGGGCGCTGCTGGAGTCGTCAAGGGAAGGGCGTCGCACATGGCCGACGTGGCGATCAAGGCCCGTGAAGGGGTGCCCGAGCACGTCAAGGACGCGGCGGCCGGTGCCAGGAGGCGGCCCGCGCTGCTGGTGGTGATGGTGGCGGCGGGCGCGGCCAGCGTGTTCGCGCTGCGCCAGATGATGCGGCAGCGGTCGATGCCCGCGCGCCGGACGACTCTGGGCCGGACGGTGTTCCACCTGTCCATGACCGGTCGGATGCCGCCGCGCAGGACCCCGTTCGGCCAGGCCGTACTCGGCCGGGCCCTGCCGAGCCGGACGCCGCCGCGCGGGACCCTCGCGAGCCGGACTTTCACGCGTCGGTCCCTCATGGGCCGGACGCTCCCGAGCCGGTCCCTCATGGGCCGGACACTCCTGCGCCGGACGGAGCCGCGCCGGTCGATGGAGCGCGGGATCGAGCCCTACCGGAGCGCGCTGCGCCAGGCGATGGCGACCCGGTCGATGCCGGGCCGGTCGCTGTCGGAGCGTACGGCGCTGAGCGAGTCGGTGGCGCGCCGGGTGATGCCGGCCCGGACGGCGCTGAGCGAGTCCGTGGCGCGCCGGGTGAAGCCGAGCCGGACGGCGCGCGGCCGGTCGATGTCGTTCCTGACGAGGACGAGGCGGCCCATGGCCCGGCGTCGCCTGGTCGAGGTCGGGCGGCACCGGGACCGGATCCGGATCGTCATCAGGCTTCCATAAAGGCGGCAGAAGCCGCAGGGCCTGCGGCGGGACGCAGGGTCCCGGCGGGTAGCCTTCCAGGGTGATGCGTGGAACGGTGGCCGCCGCCCTGCTCGTCCCGCTGCTCGCCGTGTCCGGGTGCGGCGCCGGGGAGTGGGTGACCGACTACGGGAAGGTCGCCAAGGGCGGCAAGGGCACGAGCGTCCAGGTGGAGGTGACGCCGGGGCAGCGGTTCTCGCTGGCCGTGCCGGAGAACCGCTCGGTGGGCGACGACTGGGACCTGGTGGAGCTGCCCGACACGAAGGTGGCCTCGTTCATCAGCGAGGAGCACGAGAGCGAGGGCGACGAGCCCGGATCGAGCGGCACCGCGTACTTCGTCTTCAACGGCAAGCACCCCGGCACGACCGAGATCAGGCTGCGCGACTGCTGGCGCTGCGGGCAGGACAGGACGACCGCCACCGAGGAGAGCAGGCAGCAGTCAGGCGAGGCGGTCTTCACGGTGACCGTGCGCGAGCGGCCGTCCACCGGCATTCCCCGCTAGCCGAGCCGCCCGTAGGCTGCGCGGCATGGACTTCATCCGGGTCCGCGCGTCCTCCGACGGCGCGGAGACGATCTCGTACTGGACCGGCGACGTCTACGGCTGGCAGGACGACGACGGCCCGCACCACCTGTTCGGCTTCGAGGGCGTGAACGTCGCCAGAGCCGTCGAGACCGGCGACGGGTGGCGGCTGCTCGCCCGTGAGGCGGCGCTCTACCTCGACCCCCGCGACCGGCGGGTCCTCGACACCTGGCACAACCCGCTCACCGGGCGCGACGTCGAGGTCCAGCACGTCTTCAACGACCCGGTCAACCAGCGCCTCGGCGGCCACCCGGTGCCGGAGACGCGGCTCGGCGGGCAGGTCGTCTACAACGTGGACGTCCGGCTCGCCTACCCATCGCCGCTCAAGGTGGCCGAATATCCGGAGAACTCGGCGAGTGACACCTACCGGGCGCTGGAGCTGTTCCAGTTCTTCGTCGCGGCGGCCGACCTGGACTCGGGCGTGCCGGACGTGCCGTGCGTGTTCTCGTGGTGCCGGGTCTCGCCGTGGCTGCCGTGGATGGCGATGGGGCAGCGCGGTGGCGGGCTCGTCTACCACTGCCGGGGCGCGAAGGTGCCGGAGGTCCCCGTACGGCTGCGCGAGCGGATCGGCGAGCACTTCCTGCACGCGCCGGAGCGCTGGTCGGAGCCCAACATGACGAGCTGGACGGCCTTCGCACGCCGCGCGAGAGGCGGCCAGGGCGCAGGCACGGGTGAGCGGTAGGCGGAGCGGTAGGGTCGGCGCGTGAGCACTGACCTGTTCTGCGAGATCATCGCCGGTGAGCGAAGCGCCCACATGGTGAGCTCCGACGACGTGGCGCTGGCCTTCCTCGACATCCGGCCGGTCTTCAAGGGACACGTGCTGGTGGTGCCGCGCGTCCACGTCGAGACGCTCACCGACCTCGATGACGTCGGGCCGTTCTTCGAGCGGGTCAAGGCCGTGGCGCGGGCTGTCGAGGAGGGCCTGGAGGCCGGTGGCACGTTCGTGGCGATGAACAACCGGATCAGCCAGAGCGTCCCCCACCTGCACGTGCACGTGGTGCCGCGCCACAGGAAGGACGGGCTGCGCGGCTTCTTCTGGCCGCGCACCACGTACGAGTCCGCCGACGAGGCCGCCTCCTACGCCGCCCGCATCGCCAAAGCCCTCTGAGCCCCCTCCGGAAACACCCCTGCGCTGAAAGCGCCGAGGGACCGCGTCCGCGAGCGCTCAGGGGACTGCGCTGAAAGCGCCGTGAGACCGCGCCCGCAGTGCTGAGGGGACTGCGCTGGAAGCGCCGAGGGATCCGCGCCCGTAGCGCTGAGGGGACCGCGCCGAAAGCGCCGGGGGTGCGTCGAAGACGCGAGCGGGGCGTGCGGAAAGCGCGGCCGGGGGCTCGCGCGCACTCGGCTGCGCGGCCGCTGTGAGCTAGGCTCAGGCCGCGTGGAGTACCTCGTCGGCTCGGCCGTCGTCGCGGTGCTCGTCGGCGTGCCCGGCGTCGTGCTGTGGCGGGTCATGCGCGGGCGCAGGGAGCTGGGCACCAGCCCGGCCGAGCGGGCGACGTTCGAGACCCTGCACACCGCCTCCATGGCGGGGCCGCCGCTGCGGGCCGGGCTGACCGCCGACGGCGCCGAGCGCGCCTCCCGCCACCTGCGCAAGCTGCTCGGCTCGGCCGCCCTGGCCATCACCGACGGCGAACGCCTGCTCGTCTACGACGGCGAGGGCGACGACCACCACGCCGGCCAGGCGTTCGAGCACGCGGCGGCCACGCTCAAAGACGGCCGCACCCAGGTGCTCACCATCGACTGCGACCTGCTCGAATGCCCCATCAGGCACGCCGTGGTGGTGCCGCTGACCACCGACGACCGGGTGGTGGGCACGCTCGCCGCCTACGGGCAGAACGCCTCGGCCGGGCTGGTCAGAGCCGCCCAGGAGGTGGCCGGCTGGGTGGACTCGCAGCTTGAGCTGGCCGAGCTGGACCGCTCGCGCACGCTGCTCATGGAGGCCGAGGTGCGGGCGCTGCGCGCGCAGATCTCGCCCCACTTCATCTACAACTCGCTCACCACGATCGCCTCGTTCGTGCGCACCGACCCCGAGCGGGCCAGGGAGCTGCTGCTGGAGTTCGCCGACTTCACCCGCTATTCCTTCCGGCGGCACGGCGAGTTCACCACGCTGGCCGAGGAGCTGCGCTCGATCGACCGCTACCTGATCCTGGAGCGGGCCAGGTTCGGCGACCAGCTTCAGGTGACGCTGCGCATCGCGCCGGAGGTGCTGCCGGTCGCGGTGCCGTTCCTGTGCCTGCAGCCGCTGGTCGAGAACGCCGTACGCCACGGTCTTGAGAGCAAGAACGGCGTCGGCCGCATCACGATCATCGCCGAGGACGCGGGAGCGGAGTGCCGCATCAGCGTCGAGGACGACGGGCTCGGCATGGACCCCGAGCGGCTGCGCCGCATCCTCGCGGGTGAGATCGCCCCGGCGGGCGGCGTCGGGCTGGCCAACGTGGACGAGCGGCTGCGCCAGGTCTACGGCGACGAGTACGGGCTCGTGGTCGAGACCGCCAAGGGCGCCGGCACCAAAGTCAACATCCGATTGCCGAAATATCACCCAGGTGTCTCCGCCCGTTGACCTCGATCTTCGATGTCGGTTTCATCACTGTCTATGGCACAACTCCGGGTACTCGCGGTCGACGACGAGCTGCCCGCTCTGGAAGACCTGTCGTATCTGCTGCGCGCAGACCCCAGGATCGGGGAGGTGGTCACCGCGAGGGACGGCGCGGCCGCGCTGCGCCTGCTCGACCGTGCCATCGCCGAAGGAAGACCGATCGACGCCGTGTTCCTCGACATCAGGATGCGCGGCCTCGACGGCGTGGTGCTCGGACGGCTGCTGTCGCAGTTCGCCAACCCGCCCAGGGTGGTGTTCGTGACCGCGTACGAGGAGCACGCGGTGGACGCGTTCGAGATCAAAGCGGAGGATTATCTGCTCAAACCGGTGCGGCCCGAGCGGCTGGCCGAGGCGATCAGGCGGGTGGCGGTCTCGGCCGACGTGCCCGCAGAGGGCGGCGAGAGCGACACGATCCCGGTCGAGCTGGGCGGGGTGACCCGGTTCGTCTCCAGCGCCGACGTCATCTACGTGGAGGCGCACGGCGACTACGCCCGCCTGCACACCGCCTTGGGCAGCCACCTGGTGCGCATCCCGCTCGCCACGCTGGAGGAGCGCTGGTCGTCGGCCGGGTTCGTCCGCGTGCACCGCAGCCACCTGGTCGCCGTCAAGCACATCAAGGAGCTGCACATCGACTCGGGCAAGTGCACCGTACGCGTCGGGGACACCGAGCTGCCGGTCAGCCGCAGGCACACCCGGGAGCTGCGCGACCTGCTCGTGCGGCGGGCCAGGAAAGGCAGGCACGAATGAGCCCCGAGCCGCGTCAGGGCCGGCGCTCGCCGCTGCCCCGCACCGACGGGACGCGCCGCTCCGCCGACGGCTCCCGGCGCGCGCCGGACGGCCGCAGGGGCGCCGACGTGCCGCGCCGCGTCGCCGTCACCAGCCCCCGTACGGCCGCCGCCCGCCGCCCGCGCTACCCCGCCACCCGCGAGATCGACGAGCAGACCCGGCTCGGCGAGGTCTACATGCACTCGCTGCTGCGCACCCAGTTCCGGCTGGCCATGTTCGTCTGCACGGTGCTCGCCTGCGTCGTCGGCGGGCTGCCGCTGCTGTTCCTGCTCATCCCCGAGCTGCGCGAGGTGCACCTGCTGGGGGTGCCGCTCCCGTGGGCGGTGCTCGCCGGGCTGATCTACCCGGCCTTCGTCACCGGTGCCTGGCTCTACGTCCGCCAGGCGGAGCGCAACGAACGCCACTTCGCCGAACTGGTCGAACGCCGGTGAAGGCGCGGGCGGGCGGGCGGATCGCATGAGCCTGACAGCGGTGCTGGTCGTCATGGTGGCGGCCGTGCTCATCGGAGCCTTCGGGATCAGGTTCTCCCGTACGACGTCCGACTTCTACGTCGCGTCCCGCACGGTCAGCCCCCTGTGGAACGCCTCCGCCATCGGCGGCGAGTACCTGTCGGCGGCCTCCTTCCTGGGCGTCGCCGGGCTGATCCTGTCCTTCGGCGTGGACATGCTGTGGCTGCCGGTCGGCTGGACCGGCGGCTACCTTGTGCTGCTCGTGCTGGTGTCCGCGCCGCTGCGGCGGTCGGGGGCGTACACGCTGCCCGACTTCGCCGAGGCGCGCCTTGAGTCGATGACCGTGCGCCGCACCGCGAGCGTGCTCGTCGTGCTCATCGGCTGGCTCTACCTCATGCCGCAGTTCCAGAGCGCCGGGCTGGTGCTGCGCACGATCACCGGCGCGCCCGTCTGGGTGGGCGGCCTGCTCGTCGCCGTGGTCGTCGCGGTCAACGTGCTGTCGGGCGGCATGCGGTCGATCACGTTCGTGCAGGCGTTCCAGTACTGGCTCAAGCTGACCGCGCTGGCCGTGCCGCTGGTGTTCCTGCTGATCGCCTGGCACGGCGACGGCGCTCCCGGGCTCAGCCCCGCCGACCAGGCCACCTGGCAGGTGCCGCTCGTCGGCGGCAAGGAGTACGGGCTGTACTCGACGTACTCGCTGATCCTCGCGACCTTCCTGGGCACCATGGGGCTGCCGCACGTGCTCGTGCGCTTCTACACCAACCCCGACGGCCGGGCCGCCCGCCGCACGACGCTGGTCGTGCTCTCCCTGCTCGGCGCGTTCTACCTGCTGCCCGCCGTGTACGGCTGGCTCGGCCGCCTGTACGCGCCCGACCTCGTGCGCACCGACACGGTCGTGCTCACCCTGCCCAGCCGGATGATCGGCGGCACGCTCGGCGACCTGCTGACCGCGCTGGTCACCGCGGGGGCGTTCGCCGCCTTCCTGTCCACCTCGTCGGGGCTGACCGTGTCCGTGGCGGGCGTCATCGCCCAGGACCTGCTCAAGGGCGGCGTGCGCTCGTTCAGGGAGGCCACGCTGATGGCGGTCGCGGTGCCGCTGGCCCTGGCGCTGTGGGCGCGGGCGCTGCCGGTGGCGGACGTGGTGGGGCTGGCCTTCGCGGTGGCCGCCTCGTCGTTCTGCCCGCTGCTCGTGCTCGGCATCTGGTGGCGGAGGCTGTCCACGATCGGTGCGCTCGCCGGGTTGCTCGTGGGCGGCGGGCTGGCCTGCGGCGCGGTCCTCATCACCATCGTCGGCGGGCCGCAGAGCGGTCTGGCGGGCGCGCTGCTCGCCCAGCCGGCGGCCTGGACGGTGCCCATCGCGTTCACCGTGATGATCGCGGTGTCGTTCCTCACGCCGCACCGCGTGCCCGCCGGGGTGGCGCGGACGATGGTACGGCTGCACACGCCGGAGAACCTCGACCTCGACCGCGGCGACTGGCGGCCCCGCTCGTCCTAGCCCCGCCGCTTCTCTCCGTCCTGCGGGTCGGTGAGCGCGGCGGCCACGCGGAAGTCGATGCTGACGTCGCGGTACGTGACGCCGGGCTCGACCTCGTCGGGCAGGTTCGTCCGGTCGCTACCCAAAAAGCACTCGCCATCCGGCTCGACCATCGCGCGGACCACCACCTTGGGTTTGCGGTGGTGGCGCAGCTCCTTCGCCTTCGCCTTCGCGCTGATCTCCACGTCGGGGTTCGTCGGGTGTTGCGGCTTCGGCATCCTGCCTCTCCTCCTCGTTGCCAGGGATCGCGGGTGGTGCGACCTCGCGTACGACGCCCGTCGCGTCGCGTACGGTGTCGCCGGCGCTCGCGCCCACCTCGCGTACGGCGCCTCCGGCGCCGGTTCCCACGTCGCCGACCGCGCCGCCGGCCCGGTGCCGACCTCGCGCACGGCCCCTCCGGCTCCCGTGCCCACGTCACGGACGGCGCCGCCCGCGCCCGCCCCGACGTCTCGTACGGCGCCTCCGGCACCGGCGCCCACGTCCCGTACGGCGCCGCCCGCGCCCGCACCGAGATCGCGCACGGCACCGGCCGCGCCCGCGCCCACGTCGCGGACCGCGCCGCCCGCGCCCGCACCGACGTCGCGGACCGCGTGGCCTGCGCCGGTGCCGAGGTCCTCGACCGCGCGCCCGACGCCCCTGGTGAGGTGTTCGAGGAGCTGCGGGTTGGTGTCGATGGTCTGCAGCACCCGATCGATGATGCGGGCCACGTTGTCCAGCCGGACCTTCAGCAGCGCCTGCGCCTCCACCCCCTTGATCGTGAGGTTGACGCTGCCGAGGAAGACGTCCGCGCCGACGTTCAGCTTGAGCAGGTCGAGCACCTCGGCCTGGAGCGACACCCTGGCCCGCAGGTCCTGCACGTCGAGCGTGATCTCGTCCACCTTGACCTCGGGCACGTCGAGGTAGACGTCCGGGTCGGTGTTCACCCTGGCCGCCTCGGCGCCGTCGGACGCCGGTCCGCTCCCTTGAGCCGTCATCCCGTGTGAGCTACCCGCTCAGCCGGGCGGCGTTCGCGGTCTTGTGGAGACGTGACCAGCTTTTGGACTCAGCGCGGCGGCAGCTCGCCGGAGCCGCGGGCCACCAGCTCGACGGGCACCTTCACCCTGCGCGCCGTGCGTGACGGGTTCAGCAGCAGGTCCACGGCGGCCCTGGCCAGCCGCGCGGTGTCGTAACGCACGACGGTGACGCCCGGGTTGAACACGCCGGCCAGCGCGAAATCGTCGAACCCGACGTACGCGGGCCGCTCGGGACGCTCGCGCAGCGCCTGCAGGATGCCGATCGCGGCGCGGTTGTTGGTGGCGAAGAAGGCCGTGGGCGGTTCGTCGAGGTCGAGCAGCCTGCCCACCTCGCCCGCCACGCGGGCCGGGTCGTACACCGCGTGCACGACCAGCCGCTCGTCGGCGGGGATCGCGGCGGCGGCCAGCGCCGCACGGTAGCCGGCCGCCCGGTCGCGCACGGAGCTGATGCCCTCGTCGTCGGAGATCAGCGCGATCCTGCGGTGCCCGTGGGCCAGCAGGTGCTCGGTGGCGACCTGGCCGCCGCGCACGTCGTCGAGCAGCACCGCGTCGGCGGTGACCAGGCCGGGCGGCACCCGGTCGACGAACACCGTGGTGAGACCGGGGTGCCGGGCCAGCCAGCCGTGGTCGGCGGGGGAGGGCACGACGATGAGCGAGTCGACGCCCCGGGCGTACATCGACTCGATGAGCATGCGCTCCTTGTCGGCGCTCTCCTCGTACGAGCCGAACACGACGAGCGCCTCGTGCTCGGCCGCAGCGGCCTCCACGGCGGCGGCCAGGCGGCCGTAGAACTCGTTGGAGATGTTCTCCATGACGAGCCCGAGCGTCAGCATGGACGCGCCCCTGGCGAGCCGGGCGGCGGCCTCGTTGCGGCGGTAGCCGAGCGCGTCGATCGCCGCCTGCACCCGCTGCTGCAGCGAGGCCCGCACGTGCGGCTCCTGGTTGACGACCCGGGAGACGGTCTTGAGGCTCACGCCCGCGTGCCTGGCGACGTCGGCCATGGTGGGCTTGCGGGTGACCGCCGCGCGAGCCTCGCCGGCCGGAGCCACCAGGTCGCCCTGCTCGCGCGCTGTCATAGTGTGCCCCCATGGATGACGAATGGATCTGTAGCCGGTTGGGTGAGGACGAGCCTTGGGTGCTGGGCGCGGTCAACCCGCCGGTCTTCGAGAACTCCCTGTTCACGTTCGAGACGGCCGAAGAGCTCGGCGAGGCCGTCAGGAACGAGGACGAGCGCTACGTCTACTGGCGGGGGACCAACCCGACGGTGGATCTCGCCCAGCGTAAGCTGGCGGCGCTGGAGCGGGGAGAGCGCGCGAAGTGCTTCGGCTCCGGCATGGGCGCGATCTCGGCGACCATCTCCTCGCTGGTGTCGGCGGGCGATCACGTGCTGGTGCTCGGCGCGGTCTATGGGCCCACCACCCAGTTTCTGCGCTATCTCGAGAAGTTCGGGGTGTCGCATACGCACGTCGACGACCTCGGGGCGGGTGATAGCGCTATCAGAGCCAGCACCCGCCTACTGTACTTCGAGTCGCCGTCCTACATGGCCTACCGCGTCGTGGACATCGCGGAGGTCACGGCGTGGGCGCGCGAGCGCGGGCTGGTGACCGTGATGGACAACACCTGGTCCACCCCGCTGTTCCAGAAGCCGCTCACGATGGGCGTGGACCTCGTCGTGCACTCGCTGTCGAAGTACATCGGCGGGCACAGCGACCTCGTGGGCGGCGTCGTGGTGGGGCCGTCCCGGCTGATCAGGCCGCTGGCGCTGCAGGAGTACCAGCTCTACGGCGCCGCGATGTCGCCGCACGACGCGGCCAAGGTGATCAAGGGGCTGCGCACGCTGCCGGTGCGGATGGCGGCGCACCAGGAGCGCGGGCTCGCGGTGGCGTCGTTCCTGGAAGGCCATCCCGCGGTGCGTGAGGTGAACCATCCCGGCCTGCCGTCGCATCCCGGGCACGCGATCGCGCTGCGGCAGATGTCGGGCTTCTCCAGCGTGTTCAGCCTCGTGCTGAACACGGAGTCGCGCGCGGAGGTCGGAGCCTTCCTCGACAAGCTGCGGCACTTCCGGATCGGGGTGTCCTGGGGCGGGTTCGAGAGCCTGGTGAACGCGCCCGCGCTGACCACCGAGGAGAGCGTCCGCCGGACCATGGGCATCCCCGTCGGCCTCGTCCGCCTCTCCGTCGGCCTCGAACCGGCCGACACCCTCATCAAGGATCTCGGTCTGGCGCTGGAGGGCGTGTCCGCCTAACGTGAAGGACAGCATGTGATTGACAGCGCTGTCTGTCCCTCGCGGGAGGCTCGTCATGAGAAGTCCCCTCCTAGCCGCCGCAGCCGCCGTCACACTCGTCCTCGCGGGATGTGGCTCCTCCGGATCCCAGTCCGGGGGAGCCGAGGGAGGCGGGCGGCTGCGGATGATCGAGAGTCTGACCAGTCCCCAACGTACGAAGCTCATCAAGTCCCTCATCGAGGGCTTCGAGCAGGAGAATCCCGGTGTCACCGTCGAGCTGGTCTCCCCGCCCCTCGACAGCGCCGACCAGAAGATCACCCAGATCCTGCAGACCAAGAAGGACCTGGACGTGCTGGAGGTGCGCGACCACACGGCCAAGTCCTTCTCCAACAACGGCTGGCTGGCCGAACTGCCGACGACCGAGTGGGAGGGCTGGTCCGACCTGACCGAGCTGGCCAGGAAGAAGGCGGTCGAGGTGGGCGGCAAGGCGTACCTCATCCCGTACGGCTTCTACCAGCGCACGCTGTTCTACCGCACCGACCGCGGCATGACCCGCCCGCCCGCCACCTGGCAGGAGCTGTACGAGGAGGCCAGGAAGCAGACCACCGGCGACCGGTACGGCTACTCCTTCCGCGGCGGCAAGGGCGGCGCCGACTACGCGGTCATGATGATCAGCGCGTACAACGGCGAGGCGCTCGACCCCGAGAAGTCGTTCTTCCTCAAGGACAAGCGGACGATCTTCTCGACGCCGGAGGCGGCGCAGGCGCTCGACCTGTTCGTCAAGATCTACCGGGAGGCGTCGCCGCCCGACTCCGTGGCCTGGGGCTTCCCCGAGATGGTGCAGGGCTTCACCTCGGGCGTCACCGGCATGCTCATCCAGGACCCGGAGGTCATCAAGACGGTCGAGGAGAGCGGCCTGACCAACTGGGCCACCGCCCCCATCCCCAAGGGCCCCACCGGGTACGCCTTCCAGCCCGTCGGCTACGCCGGCTGGGCGTCACCTCCTTCAGCGAGCACCCGGAGGAGGCGGTCAAGCTGGTGCAGTACCTGTCGGAGGCCGAGCAGAGCATCGCCTTCGCCAAGGGCAACTCGCTCATCCCGATCTCGAAGCAGGCCCAGAACGACCCGCAGTTCTCGCAAGGCGCGTGGAAGGCGTACCTGGAGGCGCAGCAGGACCCGAAACAAGTGATCACGATCAGGCCGGTGGACTACCCGGGCTGGAGCCGGTTCCTCGTGGACTCCGACCGTGACGTCCAGGCCCTGATCACCGGCAAGAAGAGCACGGCCGAGGTCCTGAAGGCGTGGGACGCGTTCTGGACCGACCAGGCCAAGAAGGTCTCTTGAGGACGTTCACCGTCCGGCGCGCCCGCTTCATCGCGCTGTGCCTGCTGCCGGGCGTGGTCTTCGTCGCGCTGTTCACCTACTACCCGATGATCCGCGGCGCGGTCATCGCGTTCCAGCGCTACTCCCTGTTCGACCTGACCTCGACCCCGTTCACCGGCCTGGAGAACTTCCGCGCGGTGCTGGCGGAGGAGCGCTTCTGGACGGCGCTGCGCAACACCGGCACCTGGGTGGCGGTCTCGCTGTTCTTCCAGTTCTTCCTCGGCTTCGGGCTGGCGCTGCTGCTGCGCAGGCACTTCCGGGGACGCGGGCTGTACCAGGCGTGGGTGTTCTTCCCGTGGGCGATGTCGGGGTTCCTCATCGGGCTGCTGTGGCGGTGGCTGTTCAACGGCCAGTTCGGCGTGATCAACGACCTGCTGCTCAAGGCGGGGATCATCGACGAGCGCATCGGCTTCCTGGCCACGCCGGGCTGGGCGATGACGTCGGTGATCGTGGCCAACATCTGGTACGGCGTCACGTTCTTCGCCATCATGATCATGGCCGCGCTGCAGTCGGTGCCCGGCGAGCTGTACGAGGCGGCGGCCGTGGACGGCGCCTCACGGTGGCGGCGGTTCTGGCACGTGACGCTGCCCCACATCAGGCCCACCCTGGCGCTGATCGTGCTGCTGCGGATCATCTGGATACTCAACTTCCCCGACCTGATCTACGCGATGACCGGCGGCGGCCCGGCCGGCAGCACGGACATCGTCACCACGTTCCTCATCCAGCAGGTCATCGGCGGCGACTACGGCAGGGCGGGCGCGGTCGGCCTGCTCGTGCTGGGGCTGCTGCTGGCCTTCAGCGTCTTCTACCTCAACGCCACGAGATTCGAGAAGGCACGATGACGGCCGAGACATCGCGCGCGCCGCTGCGGCGCCTGGCCACCGCCGCCAAGGCCGTCGTCCTGGCGGCCTGGCTGCTGATCACGGTCTTCCCGCTGTACTGGATCGTCGTCACCTCGCTCAAGCCGCAGCCGGAGATCTTCACGGTCCCGCTGCGCTACTGGCCGTCGAAGGTGACCTTCGAGCACTACGAGGAGCTGTTCTCATTCGCCGACTTCGGCACCTACCTGCTCAACTCGCTGCTCGTGTCGCTGGTCTCGGCCGGGGTGGTGACGGCGATCGGGGTGCTCGGCGGCTACACGCTGGCGCGCTTCGCCTTCCCCGGGCGCGGCGCGCTGATGCTGGCGTTCCTGGTCACCCAGATGATCCCGCTGTTCATCGCGCTGGGGCCGCTCTACCTGCTGATGTCCGACCTCGACCTGCTCAACAGGCTGGCCGGGCTGATGCTGGTGTACGTCGCCATGCTGGTGCCGTTCTCGACGATCATCATGCGCGGCTTCTACGAGCGGGTGCCGGTGGCGCTGGAGGAGGCCGCGCAGGTGGACGGCGCCTCCCGGCTCGCCGCGATGGTGCGGGTGGTGATCCCGGTCATGCTGCCGGGCATCGCGGCGACCTTCATCTTCGCGTTCGTGCAGTGCTGGAACGAGCTGTTCCTGGCGATCACGTTCATCGACAGCGAGGACGCCAAGACGATCCCGGTCGCCATGAACTCCTTCATCACCCAGTACGACATCGACTGGGGCTCGATGGCGGCGGCCACCGTCGTCTCGGTGCTGCCGACGCTCGTGCTGTTCGCCGCCGTCCGCCGCTACATCGTCGAGGGGCTGACGGCAAGCGCGGTGAAGGGGTGACGGCGAGGAGGGTGAGGAAGAGGGTGAGATAGGGCGATGAACGGTTCTATCGACCGCTCATCGCGCGAGAAAGACCTTTCACCGCAAGCCACCCCCAACTAAGCGCGGTGAGCCAGCGGCTCGCCGAACAACCCACCGGCGGCCCTCCACGACGGGTAGGTTGCGCTCTTACGTTGGGCGTGATCCGCATCACAGTGGAGGTCTCGTGACGACACAAGAACATGACGCATCGGTCTATGAACAAGTGCAGGAGAGCAGTGAGTTCCAGGACCTGAAGCGGCGCTTCCGCCGCTGGACGTTCCCCATGACCGTGGCGTTCCTCGTCTGGTACCTGCTGTATGTGGTGCTGTCGGGCTGGGCGCGCGGCTTCATGGGCATCAAGGTGCTCGGAGAGATCAATGTCGGGCTGATCTTCGGGTTGCTCCAGTTCGTCTCGACCTTCCTCATCGCCTGGGCCTACTCCAGGCACGCGGAGAAGAAGCTCGACCCGATCGCCGACAAGCTGCGTCACGAGGTGGAGGCGAAGTCCAAGTGAGCTCGACGACTCTGGGGATGATCCTCTTCCTCACCTTCGTGGCCGCCACCCTGGCGATCACGGTCTGGGCGAGCCGCCAGACCAAGACGGCTGCCGACTACTACGCGGGCGGCCGGTCGTTCAGCGGCGTGCAGAACGGCCTGGCGATCGGCGGCGACTACATGTCGGCCGCCTCGTTCCTCGGCATCGCCGGCATCATCGCCCTGTCCGGCTACGACGGCTTCCTCTACTCGATCGGCTTCCTCGTCGCCTGGCTGGTGGCGCTGCTGCTGGTGGCCGAGCTGATGCGGAACTCCGGCAAGTTCACCATGGCCGACGTCCTGGCCTTCAGGATGAGCCCCAGGCCGGTCCGCACGGCGGCGGGCGTCTCGACCATCGTCGTCAGCATCTTCTACCTGCTGGCCCAGATGGTCGGCGCGGGCGCGCTGGTCGGCCTGCTGCTCGGCATCACCGGCGAGGCGGGCAAGGCGTGGACGATCGTCGGCGTCGGCGCCCTGATGATCGTGTACGTCGTCTTCGGCGGCATGAAGGGCACCACCTGGGTGCAGATCGTCAAGGCCGTGCTGCTCATGGGCGGCGCCGCGCTGGTGACGCTGCTGGTGCTCGGCAAGTTCGGCTTCAACCTCTCGGCGCTGCTCGGCCAGGCCGCCGCCACCAGCGGCCCGGAGGGCAACCCGGAGAGCTTCCTGATCCCCGGCCTGAAGTACGGCACCGAGGCGCAGGGCCTGGCCGGCAAGATCGACCTCATCAGCCTGGGCCTCGCGCTCGTGCTCGGCACGGCGGGCCTGCCGCACATCCTCATCCGCTTCTACACCGTGCCCACCGCCAGGGACGCCCGCAAGTCGGTGCTCTGGGGCATCGCCATCATCGGCGTCTTCTACCTGCTCACCCTGGTCCTCGGCTTCGGCGCGGCGGCCCTGGTCGGCAAGGAGGACATCGCGGCGGGCGACGCGGCGGGCAATACGGCGGCGCCCATGCTGGCACAACGCATCGGTGAGGAGATCTTCGGCACCGTCGGCGGCACGATCCTGCTGGCGCTGATCGGCGCCGTCGCCTTCGCGACGATCCTCGCCGTGGTGGCCGGCCTGACGCTCGCCTCCTCCTCCAGCTTCGCCCACGACCTGTACGCGCACGTCTTCAAGCGCGGCCAGGTGACCGAGCGGCAGGAGGTCGTGGTGGCCCGCGTCTCCGCCCTGATCATCGGCGCGATCGCGATCGGCCTCGGCATCCTCGCCCAGGGCCAGAACGTGGCCTTCCTGGTGGCGCTGGCGTTCGCGGTGGCGGCTTCGGGCAACCTGCCCGCGATCCTCTACAGCCTGTTCTGGAAGAGGTTCAACACCGCGGGCGCGGTCTCGGCCATCTACGGCGGTCTCGTCTCCGCCCTGCTGCTGGTGATCTTCTCGCCGGTGGTCTCCGGCACCAAGACGGCGCTGCTGCCGGATGCGGACTTCGCCTGGTTCCCGCTGAGCAACCCCGGCATCATCTCGATCCCGCTGGGCTTCCTGTGCGGCTGGATCGGCACCGTCCTCAGCAAGGAGTACAACGCCGCCAAGTACGCCGAGATCGAGGTCCGCTCGCTGACCGGCGTCGGCGCCGAGAAGGCGAGCCAGCACTGATGATCGGGGGCTGACACCGGCAACCGCCTCCTCCGAGAAGGGGCGCCCGTCCCTGCCCCAGGGCGCCTGCACCCGAGGGCCCGGCCGACGGTTCTCCGGCCGGGCCCTCTCGCGTGCGCGGAATCCCCGGCGTGGCAGGGGTTGTGGGCGTCTGAGTGGCGCGTTCCACACCCTGGGAGTAGTTAACGTCACCGAAACGCAGTGCATGGAGTGGTTGACGGGATTTCAGCGGTATGGGTACGTTCTCAGATGTGTGAACGTTGCCACACTGGCCTGGCGCCACGTGGCCGTCATCAGCATGCCTGATGCCCCGCTTGATCAGTGTGGAGGCGAAACCCCCATGAGAACCCCACTTGTCCGCTGGTCCGTCCTGTCCGTGTCGCTGGCGCTCGCGCTGACGTCCTGTGCGAAGGGCACCGGCGGAGCGGCCGCCCCGACCTCGTCGGCCGGCCAGTTCAACCCCACTGCCTCCTACCAGGGCACGATCTCGGTCATGGGCTTCGGCGCGACCGACGAGATCGGCAGCACCCGTGTCGATCTGGCCAAGAAGGCGCTCGGCGGCGCCGACGTGAAGCTCATCGAGGGTGACCTGGACATCCAGCAGTTCCTGTCGTCCGTCGCGGCCGGCGACCCGCCGGACATCATCTACGCCAACCGCGACCAGATCGGCACTTTCGCCTCACGAGGTGCGATCGTTCCCCTGACCGCCTGTGTCCAGGGCGAGCAGATCGACACCTCGATGTACAACCAGGATGCTCTCGCCCAGGTGACGTTCGGCGGCGAGGTCTACGGCATCCCCGAGTTCAACCAGGTCCAGATCACGATGGCCAACGCCGATCTGCTCAAGCAGGCCGGACTGACCATCGACGACGTCAACGGCTCCGACTGGGACAAGATCACCGCCGCGACGAAGAAGCTGACCAAGACGTCGGGCGGCAAGCTCAAGGTGATCGGCTTCGACAGCAAGCTGCCCGAGTTCCTGCCCCTGTGGGCCAAGTCGCTCGGCGCCGACCTGCTTTCGGCCGACGGCAAGACCGCCCAGCTCAACAGCCCCGAGGTGGTCAAGGCGCTGGAGTTCGCCGTCTCCATCTACGACGCGCAGGGCGGCTTCGCCAAGGTCAAGGCCGTGCGCGACTCGGCGGACTTCTTCGGCAAGGGCAACCAGTACGCCACCAACGCGCTCGGCGCGATGCCGATGGAGCAGTGGTACGTCAACGTACTCAACGACGTCTCGCCCAAGGCGCCGATGGCCTTCGACACCTTCCGCACCCCCGAGGGCAAGCCGCTCGCCTACTCCTCCGGCTCGGCGTGGGCCATCCCCAAGGGCGCAAAGAACCCCGGCGCCGCCTGCCGCTTCGCCAAGACCATGACGCTGGTCGACACCTGGAAGGCCGCCGCCCAGGCCCGCGTCGAGAAGCGCAAGGCCGAGGACAAGCCGTTCACCGGCATCCTCACCGGCAACGTCAAGGCCGACGCCGAGATCGAGAAGATGCTCACCTCCGGCGGCGAGGTCTGGGACGCCGGCGTCAAGGCGTTCTACGAGGCCAACAAGCACACCTTCAGCCTCCCCGCCAACCCGGCCGACAAGGAGTTCAAGGACGCCTGGCAGAACGCGGTGAACCGGGTGCTCAACGGCCAGGACGAGCCGAAGGCGGCCCTCGACAAGGCTCAGCAGGAGGCGCAGGAGGCGCTGGACAAGGCGTGGGCCGGCTGGACGAAGCGTACGAACTGAGATGTCCCCTTCCCACGTCCGAGCACCGCGACGGCGGACCATGCGGTTCATGGAGACCAGGGCGGCGCTGCTGTTCATCAGCCCCTGGATCGTCGGGTTCCTGGTCTTCACCGCATGGCCCGTCATCAACAGCGCATATCTGTCGCTGACCGACTACGACGTCATCAACGACCCGAACTACGTCGGCTTCGACAACTACGTGCAGCTCTTCGAGGATCCGAAGGTCGGCCTGGCGCTGTGGAACACGTTCGTGTTCTCCGTGCTGTCGGTGCCGACCCACCTCGTGGTCGCACTCGGGCTGGCGCTGCTGCTCAACAGCGCCAGCAAGGCCACCGGCTTCTTCCGCACGGCCTTCTTCCTGCCGAAGATGACGCCGCCGGTCGCGATCGGCATCCTCCTGCTGCTGCTGTTCAACGGCCAGAACGGCCTGATCAACGCCTTCCTCGGCCTCTTCGGCATCGACGGCCCCGCCTGGACCACCGACCCCGACTGGGTCAAGCCGGGCCTGGTGCTGATGAACCTGTGGACGGTCGGCTCCTCCGTGGTCATCATCCTCGCCGCCTTGCGCGGCGTCCCGCAGGAGCTGTACGACTCCGCCCTCGTGGACGGCGCGGGCTGGTGGAAGCGCCTGTTCCGCATCACCGTGCCGATGATCAGCCCCACGCTGTTCTTCCTGTTCATCGTGGACACCATCAACGCCCTGCAGTCGTTCACCGAGGCGTACACCGCCTTCTTCGGCGCGGGCAACACCACCTACAGCAACGACGCGGCGCTGTTCTACGCGATCTACCTGTTCCAGCAGGCCTTCGAGTTCCTGCACATGGGGTACGCCTCCGCGCTCGCCTGGCTGCTGTTCATCGTGATCATGGCGATCACCGCCGTGCAGATCGTGGTGACCAGGCGCTTCGTCCACTACGAAGGGGGTAACCCATGAGGCGCGCCGCGAAGATCGCGACCTGGGTCGCGCTTGGCGCGTTCACGATCGCGTTCATCTACCCGTTCATCTGGCTGCTCAGCGCCTCCTTCAAGCCGCGCAGCGAGGTCTTCGACAACCGGATCATCCCCGAGACGTTCACGCTGGAGAACTACATCCGGGTGTGGCACGAGGCCCCGCTCGGCCTGTGGATGGCCAACACGCTGCTGGTGACGGTGCTCGCGGCGGTCGCGGTGACGATCACCAGCGCGATGGTGGCCTGGGGGTTCGCCTACTTCCGCTTCCCGGGCAGGAACTTCCTGTTCGGCATCGTGCTGGCGACGATGATGCTGCCCGGCGCGGTCACCATGATCCCGGTGTTCCTCATCTGGAACTCGCTCGGCGCGGTCGGCACGCTCACCCCGCTGTGGGCGCAGAACCTGTTCGGCAGCGCCTTCTACATCTTCCTGCTGCGGCAGTTCTTCATGGGCCTGCCGCGCGAGCCGTTCGAGGCCGCCAAGATCGACGGGGCGAACAACTGGAAGATCTTCACCCGCATCGCCCTGCCCCTGTGCAAGCCCGCGGTCGTCGTGACCCTGCTGTTCGAGTTCCAGGCCGCCTGGACGGACCTCATGCGGCCGCTCATCTACCTGCGCGACTCCAGCACCTTCACCGTGCCGCGCGGGCTGAAGGCGCTGCTCGACCAGTTCGGCTTCGGCGGCGAGTGGCACTGGGAGATCGTCATGACGGCCAGCGTCATCACCACCATCCCGATGATCATCCTGTTCTTCCTGGGCCAGAAGCACTTCATCAGGGGCATCGCCACGACGGGAAGCAAGGGATGAGCCTGCCCATGCGGATCACCACCACCGACACCGCCTACCACCTCGACAGCGGCCATTACCGGCTGACCGTCTCCCGTACCGACCCCAGCGCCGAGCTCGAAGGGTGGATGTCGCTCAACCTGCTGTCCTCGGTCAGCACCAGGGGCGGGCGCGACGAGACGTACGAGACGCTGCCGCCCGTGCTCGCCGAGCGCGACGGCGCGGCCGTGTTCGACTTCCCCCAGCGCACCACCGAGTGGCAGAGCAAGACGGTCAGGCTCACCTGCACGCCCGAGACGGTCGCGGTCGAGGTGCGGGTCGAGGGCGACGGCGTGCTCAGCGACGTGACGCTGCTCGGCGGCCGGGCCGTGCTCAACACGCGCGCGTCCGGCGTGTTCCGTTCCGGGGTGCACGCGCACGGCGTGTTCAGCCCCACGCCGGCGCACCCGGTGAGCGTGGTGCGGCCGGTGTCCGCGCCGGTCGCGCTGACCGTCGTCGGCGACGCCTCACCAGGCCGGCTGCACGCCGTCTTCTCGCCGCCGCCGCTGGTGCTGGCCTTCTGCAAGGACGTGCCGTCCGGGGCGACGGCGGTGCCGGACGGGCCGTGGCTGGGCGCCTCCGTACGCGCCGGGATCGCCGATCTGACCTTCACCGAGGTCGCGTACGAGCCGGTGGACGGCGGCGCGCTGCTGCGCTTCGACTACGAGTGCCACACCGAGGTGCACGGCTCCTGGACCTCGCCCGCCGTCGTGCTCCGCCTCGCCGCCTCGCCATGGGAGGCGATCGGCCACCACCGGGCCGACCTGATCGAGCACGGCCTGGCCCCGCAGGGGCCGAAGGGGGAGCGGGCCGCGTGGTGGAGCGAGCCGATCTTCTGCGGCTGGGGCGCCCAGTGCGCCAGGGCCGACGGCGTCTCGCCGGTCACGCTCTCCCGCCGCGACCTGTACGACGAGTGGCTGGCCAGGCTGGAGGAGCACGGCCTGGTGCCGGGCACGATCGTCATCGACGACCGCTGGCAGCTCACCTACGGCAACCTGGAGCCCGACGAGACCAAGTGGCCGGACTTGCGCGAGTGGATCGCCGCCAGGCACGCCCGCGGCCAGCGGGTGCTGCTGTGGTGGCGGGCCTGGTCGGCCGACGGCCTGCCGGTCGAGGAGTGCATCACCGACGCCGCGGGCAGGGCCGTGGCCGCCGACCCGACGAACCCCGCCTACCGGCGGCGGGTCCGCGCCATCATGCAGCGGCTCCTCGGCGACCTCGACGCCGACGGATTCAAGATCGACTTCACGCAGTGGTCGCCCAGCGGCTCCCACCTGAAGACGTACGGCTCCACCTGGGGCCTCGCCCTGCTTCACGAGCTGCTCGCCACCATGTACGACGCCGCCAAGCAGGTCAAACCCGACGCCCTCATGGTCACCCACACCCCGCACCCCGCCTTCGGCGACGTCAGCGACATGATCAGGCTCAACGACGTGCTGGAGCTGGACGCCGCCGGCGACCCGGTGCCCGCCGTCGACCAGCTCCGCTACCGCCACGCCGTCGCCGCGCACGCCATGCCCGGCCACCTCATCGACACCGACCAGTGGCCGATGCCGACCAAGGCCGACTGGCTCGCGTACGCGCAGGCGCAGCCCGAGCTGGGCGTGCCCGCGCTCTACTACGTCGAGTCCATCGACAACAGCCGCGAGCCGATCACCGGCGACGACCTGCGCCAGGTCGCGCGATGGTGGCGGCGGTGAGGCAGGCGGAGGTCGTCGTCTACGGCGCCACGTCGGGCGGGGTGTGCGCCGCCGTGGCCGCCGCCCGGCGCGGCCTGGACACCGTGCTGCTCGAACCCGGCAGGCACGTCGGCGGCATGACCTCGGGCGGGCTCGGCTACACCGACATCGGCGACGTCCGCGTGCTCGGCGGCATGGCGGCCGAGTTCCGGCAGGCCGTCGCCGACGCGTACGGGGTCGCGCCCGGCCACTACGCGGGCCCCGAGCCGCACGTCGCCGAGCGGATCTTTTCGTCCTGGCTGGAGCGGGCCGGGGTCGAGGTCGTCTTCGACGCGCCGCTGCGCACCGTCGTCACCTCGGGCGACCGCATCTTCTCCGCCGTCACCCGGCAGGGCGACTACGCGGGCGGCGTCTTCGTGGACGCGAGCTACGAGGGCGACCTGATGGCCGCCGCCGGGGTGGGCTACCGCGTCGGCCGCGAGGACCGCTCCCTGCACGGCGAGCGGTTCGCCGGGCGGCGCGAGGTGATGCCCGGCATGCACAACTTCCCGCCGTACATCTCGCCGTTCAGGGACGACGGCACGCTGCTCCCGCAGGTCGCCGACGGCCCCATGGCCGAGGTGGGGGAGGGGGACGGCGGCGTCATGTCGTACGGCTACCGCGTCTGCATGACCACCGCGCCCGGCCGCATCCCGTTCGAGCGCCGGCCCGGCTACGACGACGACCACTGGGAGCTGGGCCGCAGGCTCTTCCGCCACTGGCGCGAGCAGGGCTACGAGCCCCGCGCGGGCCGCCTCGTCGGCCTGGAGCCGAACCTGCCGAACGGCAAGTGCGACGGCAACTCCCTCGGCCCGTTCTCGCTGAGCGTGCTCGACCGCTCCGCCTGGGCCTACCCCGACGCCGGGCCCGAGGAGCGCGAGCGCATCCGCCTGCACCACCTCCACCACGCCCAGGACCTGCTGTACTTCCTCTCCCACGACCCCGAGGTGCCCGCCTCGGTACGCGCGGAGCTGAGCCGCTGGGGGCTGCCGCCCGACGAGTTCGCCGACACCGGCCACCTGCCGCACCAGCTCTACGTCCGCGAGGCGCGGCGCATGCTGGGCGAGGTCCACCTCACCGAGCACGACCTCGTCGAGGGGCGGCGGCACGCCGACGCGGTCGCCATGGGCTCCTACCACCTCGACATCCGCGAGGTGCAGCGCACCTGGCGCTGGGTGTACGAGCACCCCGACCCCATCCCCATGGTGGTGACCGAGGGATACCTGTCGGTCGGCGTGGCGCCGTACCAGATCCCCTACCGGGCGCTGGTGCCGCGCAGGGAGGAGTGCGCGAACCTGCTCGTGCCCGTCTGCGTGTCGGCCTCGCACGTGGCGTTCTCCTCCATCCGGATGGAGGTCCAGTACCAGATGCTCGGCCACGCGGCCGGGCTCGCCGCCGCCCAGGCCGCCGGGAGCGGCAAGGCGGTGCAGGACGTGGACGTGGCCGCGCTCCAGGAGGAGCTGGTGGCGGCCGGCCAGGTCCTCTCGCTCTGACCGGTGTACGTGAGCGCCCGCCCCGGGATCCCGCCCCGGGGCGGGCGCACGTGCGTCAGGCGCCCGCGCGGTCGAGGACCTGGCGGATGAACGGCGGGATGACGCGGCGCAGCACGTTCGCCTCGTGCTCCTCGGCACGGGCCAGCGCCTGCGCCACCTGCTCGGGCGTGCGGCCCCCGTGCAGCAGGTCGAGCGCGGCCAGGCCGGCCGCGGCCATGTCGCGGGCGGCCGCCACCCAGCGCTCCAGCTCCCGCGCCAGCGCCCCCGGCACGTCCGTCGGCAGGCCCGCGAGCCGGTCCAGCTCGGCCCGCAGCCGCTCGTCCGGCCCGCCCTCCAGCACGGACGCGCACAGGGCGGTCAGCTCGGGGCTCTGGTCCGCGCCGGGCGGCCAGGCCGAGCAGGCCCGCACCAGCGGCAGCAGCTCGGCCGCGCCCGGCACCAGCCGCACCGCACGCTCGTGCGCGCTGCCCGGCTCGTACGCCGCCAGGTGCCAGGCGTAGTCGGCCACCGTCGTCAGCGCGATGCGCGAGGCCGCCGCCTGCACCATGGGGTTGGCCGTGATGCCCTCCAGCGGCGCGCCGTCCAGGTCCGTCGCCCGGCCGGTCAGCGGCCCGAGGAAGACCCGGGAGAAGTCGAAGTCGTTGACCGGGAAGTTGTCCCAGAGCGCCACCCGGTGCCCGTAGGAGTCGGCCGCCGCCCGCGTCTCGCCGGCGGTGATCGCGCCCACGACGATGTCGGACCCGGTCCACCAGACCAGCACGTCGGCGGGCAGCTCGGCGGCCAGCCGATCGCGGTAGGCCGAGCGAGCGGTGCCCGCGTAGTCGGTGGGCACCATGGTCAGCGGCCGGTCCGCGCCGCGCGGGGCGAGGAAGTTGTCCGCGAAGTCGCGGCAGACCGCCGCGTGGGCGCTCGCGCTCGCGCCCTCCGCCGTGCCGTACGCCGCCTTGTCGGGCTCGTGGCTCAGCTCGGGCGGGATGTCGTCGAACAGCAGCGCGTACTCCCGTACGCCGATCTCCCACACCTGCTCGGCCTTGGCCCGCAGCGCCGCCCGCTCGGCCGGGTCGCTGTAGACCATCGACAGGCCGGGGCTGAGCGCGAAGACGAACCTCACGTGCCGCCTGCGCGCCTCCGCGACCAGCTCGCCGAGCCTGGCCAGCTCTTCCTCCGGGTACGGCTCACGCCACCGCTCGCGGTGGTACGGGTCGTCCTTGGGCGCGTACACGTACGTGTTGAGCTTGTGCCTGGCCGAGAAGCGCAGGTGCTCCATGCGCTCCTCGTGGCTCCACGGCGTGCCGTAGAAACCCTCGATCGTGCCCCGGAGCGGCAGGTCCGGCCAGTCGCGCACGTCGATCTCCGGCACGCAGGCCGCGTGCGCGGCGCAGGGCGCGGCGAGCAGCGCGAGCAGGGTCTGCGCGCCGTAGAACGCCCCCGCGGGGTCGGCGCCGCTGATCAGCACGCCGCCCGGTCCCGCGCTGAGCGCGTAGCCTTCGGGCGGCAGCTCGGCGTCCACCCGCACCTCGACGGGCACGGCTTCGCCGGTGCCCAGAGTTTCGGTGAGTACGGCGACGGCGCTGGCCGCGGCGGGATCGCCCGTGATCCGGCACCCGCTCAAAACGACGTGATCGGTGCCGATGGTGGCCTTCTTCGGACGGGGGACAATCCACTCCAGGGCATCCATTGTGGGAACGATACCGGATAGACTCCTGGCCCGTGGGTAAGGAAGTCACCGAAGTCGCGCCCGGGGTGCTCCGCGTCGAGGACACCTGCAACGTCTACGTCATCAAGGCCCCCGACCGCCCCGACGGGCAGCGCACCGGCATCGCCGTCGACTTCGGCTCCGGCCGGGTGCTCGACCTGCTCGACGAGCTCGGCCTCGACCGCATCACCGACGTGCTGGTCACCCACCACCACCGCGACCAGGTGCAGGGGCTGCACCGCGCGGCGGCCGCGGGCGTCGCGATCCACGTGCCGCCGGTCGAGCGCGACCTGTTCGACAAGGTCGACGAGCTGTGGTCAGGCCGCCAGATCTACAACGACTACGACCTGCGCGACGACCGCTTCTCGCTGCTGGAGCCGGTCGAGATCACCAGCGTGGTGCCCGAGTACCGCACGGCCCGGTACGGCGGCATGGACGTACGCGTGCTGCCCACCCCCGGCCACACGCCCGGCTCGGTCACCTACGTGGTCGGCAGGATCGCCTTCACCGGCGACCTGATCTACGCGCCCGGCAAGGTGTGGTCGCTGGCCGCCACCCAGTGGTCGTACACCGAGAACGAGGGCCCCGCCATGGTGGTCATCAGCGCCGAGCTGCTCCAGCGCGAAGACCTTGACCTGCTGCTGCCCTCCCACGGCGACCCGATGACCGAGCCCGCCGACGCGCTGTCCCGGCTCTCGGCCGCCATGCAGCGCTACGTCGACTTCCGCCGCCCCCGCCCGTGGGACCTGCGCGGCCTCCTCACCAACCCGTTCATCGAGATCACGCCCCACCTGCTGATGAACAGGTCCAGCCAGTCCTACAGCTACGTGCTGCTGTCGGAGTCGGGCGCCGCCATGGTCTTCGACTTCGGCTACGACATGTGCACCGGCCTGGTCAAGAGCACCGCCCGCGAGGCCCGGCGGCCCTGGCTGGCCTCCCTGCCCGCACTGCGCGAGCACTACGGCGTCACCGCCGTCGAGGTGGCCGTGCCGACCCACTACCACGACGACCACGTCGCCGGCATGCCGCTGCTGCGCGACGTCGAGGGCACCGAGATCTGGACGCCGTCCCACATCGCGCCCATCCTGGCCACGCCGCTCCACCACGACCTGCCCTGCACGTGGTTCGACCCCATCCCGTCGGACCGGGTGCTCGGTCTGGGGGAGACCGTGCGCTGGCGGGAGTACGAGATCACGGTGTACGACCTGCCGGGGCACACCATGTACGCGGCGGCGTACGCGTTCGAGGTGGACGGCCACCGGGTGCTGGTCACCGGCGACCAGCAGGACGGCCTCGGCGTCCCCGGCGAGCGCCAGGAGATACTGAACTTCCAGTACAAGAACCGCTTCCAGATCGAGGACTACCGCAAGAGCGCCGCGCTCTACAACCGGCTCCGCCCCGACCTCATGGTCAGCGGCCACTGGCGGCCCCGCTGGGTGGACGACGACTACCTGCGCATGCTCACCGAACGCGGTGAGGAGCTGATCGCGCTCCACCGCGAGCTGCTGCCCTCCGACCGGTTCGATCTCGGTGCCGACGGGGTGCTGTGCCGGCTGACGCCGTACTATACGAGCGTCCCCGCGGGCGGCGAGATCACGTTGACCGCCACCGTGCGCAACCCGTGGCCGGACAAGGCGGTGGCCACCATCGAGCCGGTGGTGCCGCCCGGCTGGCGGCGCGAGCCGGGATCTTTGGCGCTTAGGCTGCCCGGAGGGGGTATGGAGCAGGTGCATCTGCGGCTCGGCGCGCCCGCGGAGCCGCGCCGCCGCGTACGCCTGGCAGTCGATCTGACCATCGGCGACCTGCGACTCGGGCAGCACGCCGAGGCGCTGGTCGACGTGGTCACGGAAGGGAACCGATGACCGTAGAACGGCGCCGCACCCCCGCAGGCCGTTCCCGCCGTCCCACGATCAAGGATGTCGCCGAAGCCGCCGGCGTCTCCCGCTCCACCGTCTCCCGGGCCCTCACCGGGCGCGGATATGCGGCCAGCGACGTGCGCGAGCGTGTGCTGCGCGCCGCCGAAGAGCTCGGCTACGTGCCCGACGTCATGGCCCGCACGCTCAAGCAGCAGGTCAGCCGCTCTGTCGGGGTGCTGGTGAGCGACCTGCGCAACCCGTTCTACGCCGAGCTCGCCGCAGGGGCCAGCGCCGCGGCCCGCGAGCGCGGCTACACCATGGTGCTCGCCGACACGAGCCTGTCCGGCGAGACCGAGACCGAGGCCGCCGAGGCGCTGGTCGCGCTCAGAGTCGCCGGCGTGATCGTCACCCCCAACTCCTCCGCCGTCTCCACCTACCTGTCCTCACACGGCATCCCCGTGGTCGAGGTCGACCGCCAGTTCGCCGCCGGCTCCACCGACGGCGTCGTGGTCGGCAACCGCGTCGGCGCCCGTACCGCCACCGCCCACCTCGTCGGGCTCGGCCACCGCCGCATCGCGCTGTTCATCGACGAGACCGACTGGACCACCGGCTACGAGCGCTACCAGGGCTACCTTGAGGCGCTGACGGCCGGCGGCATCACCGTCGACCCCGACCTCGTCGTCTCCTCCGGCTGGGACGTCGCCGACTCCCGCCGCCGCGCCCTCGACATGCTGAGCGGCCCCGACCGGCCCACCGCCGTCTTCGCCGCCAACAACGTCCTCGCCGAAGGCGTCTGGCGGGCCATCGGCGAGCGCGGCCTGGCCGTACCACGGGACATCAGCCTGGTCGCCTTCGACGACGCCCCCTGGATGAGCATGGTCTCGCCCCAGGTCACCGCCGTCTCCCAGGACACCTTCAACCTGGGCGCCACCGCCGTCCGCCGGCTCCACGAGCGCATCGAGATGCCCGACGCCGACTCGGTCACGACCGTACTCAACGTCCGCCTCATCGAACGCGAATCCACCGCCCCACCACCCGCCCTCTGAGCGCCTCGTCTTTGCCGAGCGTTGGGACCGCCCCGCGTCCAGGGCGTGTTTCCCGCGCTCCAGGGTCTTGTCCGCCTCTGCGAGGGGTGGTTCTCGCGTCCCGCGGTGCGCTTTTTCGTGTCCTGGGGGTGCTGCCTGCGCTCGGGGGTGCTGCCTGCGCTCCGGGGGTGCTTTCCACGTCCGCGAGGGGTGCTTCCCACGTCCCGAAGCGCCTTTCGCGTCCCGGAAGGTGGCTTCCTGCGCCCCAGGGTGCTTTTCGCGCCCCGCGCCTCGGGAGAGGGCCGCGCACCACGCACCTCGCACAACCAGCCCGATCGGCACCGCGCGGGACCGGCGATCCGCCCCCGCCGCGTTTGGCGCCTTGGCGTGCGGTGCGAGTTGCGACGCGGCGGCGCCTGTGGTGTGGGGAGCGATCGTTGCGGGGTGGTGCCTGCCGATCTGCCCCCGCCGCGTTTGGCGCTCTGGCGTGCGGTGCGAGTCGCGGCGCGGCGGTGCCTGTGGTGTGGGGAGCGATCGTGCGGGGTGGTGCCTGCGGCGCCGGGGGCGACCGTCACGGTGCGGTGCCTGCGATCCGCCCGCGTCGAGCCCAGCGCTTCGGCGCATCTGGCGCGGTGCCGCCGCGTCGTGCCCTGCGATCCACGGACGCAGCCGAAGCGGCGTGACGGGGGGCTCTGGTGCGCACTGAAGGCGGCGCGATGCCCGTGGCCTGAGGCGCGAGCCACGACGGACGGCGCGTGCGCTGGAGCCCTTCGGGCCCGGCGCTTCGGCGCTACGGGACGCGTCCGTCGCCCGGTGGCAGGCGATTCGGGGCGCGTCCGTCGCCCGGTGCCAGGCGACGCGGTCGCCAGCCGACCCCACGGGCGCTTCGTGCCGTCCACGGGCGCTTCGTGCCGTCCAGGGGCGGATGCGTGGTGTCCAGGGGTGGCTGCATGTTGTCCACGGGCGGCTGCGTGCGGTCCAGGGGTGGCTGCGTGCGGTCCAGGGACGATCGCCGGGCCGGCGACCTTCACGATCGCGCCCGCGAGGCTCCGGGCGGTGACCGTGACCTGGCGCATGGTCGCCACGCGCCTCGTCCTCGGCTGCGTCGCGGTCGGCGCCTTCGCGACCCCAGCGTGCGGCCGGTACGGAGCGGCGCCCGTCGCCTGGGCGGCTCACTGCCGGGCGGTGCGGGTGCGGTCGCATCGAGCCCTCTTGCCCTGTGACCCCGAGGTGAGCGGCACATGCGTGCCCTACGGCTGGGCGCTTCGGTCGTCCGGCGGGTGGCCGGCGCGCGGTGTGGGTCGCGGTGCGGGTCGCGGTGCGGGTTCGTGGGCGATCGGCGGATCGCCGGCACGTCGGCGACGGCCGCTGCCCAGCCGCGTGACAGGCCCCCGGCGCTCTGCATGTCTCAAGAAGTGGACACACATGTCTGCGATCTGACATTTCACGGCCGCCGTGCGTTGACCCGCGGGGAAAACTCGCCCTAGGATCCAATGTGGGAACGATGTCATAGGCATGTGCGTCAGTCGTTCCCGTCGGAGGCCCAATGGAGCACGATCTTCCCCCAGTTCTGTCGCTGGACATCGGCGGCACCAAACTCGCCGCGGGCGTGGTCACAGGCGATGGCCTGATCCACGGCTGGCAGCTCGCCCCCACCCGCAGGAAGGAGGGCCCGCAGCGCGTCCTGGCCAGGCTGTTCGACCTGGGCAGGAAGGCGATCGCGGAGGCCGGGATGCCCGAGATCGCCGCCGTCGGCATCTCCTGCGGCGGGCCGCTGAACACGGCGACCGGCGTGCTGGAGTGCCCGCCGCACCTGCCGGGGTGGATCGACGTCCCGATCGGCGCGCTGGCCACGGAGGCGTACGGCGTCCCCTCAGCCCTTGAGAACGATGCCACGGCCGCGGCGCTGGGCGAATTCCGGTACGGCGCGGGGCGCGGCACCAGCACCATGCTCTACCTGACGATCTCCACGGGCGTGGGCGGCGGCTCGGTCATCGGCGGCCGCCTGCACCGCGGCGCGGCCGGCAACGGCGGCGAGCTGGGGCATGTCATGGTGCGGCCGGGCGGGCGCCGCTGCTCGTGCGGGCGGCACGGCTGCCTGGAGGCGTACGCGTCCGGCACCTCCATCGCCGAGCGCGCCAGGGAGGCGCTGGCCGCCGGCCGTCCCTCGTCCCTGTCCGCCATCGAGAACCCGACCGCCGAGGACGTCTCCCGCGCCGCCGAGGCCGGCGACCCGCTCGCCGTCGAGATCTGGGACGAGACCACATGGGCGCTGGGCAGCGCGCTCACCGACCTGGTGAACGCGTTCGAGCCGGAGCTGGTCGTGCTCGGCGGCGGCGTCACCCGTTCGGGCGCCCGGCTGCTCGACCCCGTCGCGGCGGCGGTCGCCAGGGACGCCATGCCGCCGGCCGCCCGCAGCGCCCGGATCGAGCTGGCCAAGCTCGGCGCGGGAGTGTGCGTGGTCGGGGCCGGTGCCGTCGCGCACGATCTCGTCGCGGGCGCCCCCCGCTGACCCCCAGAAGGCCGCTGACCCCCAGAAGGCCCTCGGCAAGGCCCCAGCCCTGATGAACCGCTCAGCGTAAGGCCCTCGAGGCGCGAAGTTCCGTCCGCAGCGGAGCCGAAGACCCACCGACCTCTCCACAGGAAAGACCCATGTCCGACGTTTCTTCCACGCCCGAGCTGCTGGCGCAGCACGTAGAAGGCCACCTCGCCGCCGCGCGCGGCATGGCGGCGCTGCTGCCCGCCGTCGAGGCCGCCGCGGACCTGCTCATCGAGACCTTCACCAGGGGCGGCACCCTCTACACGATGGGCAACGGCGGCAGCGCGGCCGACGCCCAGCACTTCACCGGCGAGCTGATCGGCCACTACCGGCGCGACCGCCGCCCGCTGCCCGCCGTGACGCTCACCACCGACGCCACCGTCATGACCTGCATCGCTAACGACTACGTCTACGAGGACGTCTTCGCCCGGCAGGTGCAGGCGCTCGCCAAGCCAGGCGATGTGGTCGCCGCCTTCACGACCAGCGGAAACTCCCCGAACGTGGTCGGCGCGCTGCAGGCCGCGCAGAGCAATGGAGCGGTGACGGTACTCTTCGGCGGCAACGACGGTGGCAAGGCCGCCGCGTACGCCGACCACCTCCTCCTAGCCCCCAGCACCGAGACCCCGCGCATCCAGGAGATCCACACACTGATGCTGCACATGATCAGCGACAAGATCGACGCGTGGGCGGCCGCATGACCAGGCGTCGTTCCAGGTCGCGGGCTCCCATGTCGAACGCGCCCTCCGGCAGCCAGCCCTCCGGGCTGTCCCGCGCGCAGCGCCCGGCGGCCACCCCCCAGCGCACCCTCCACATGATCGGCAACGCCCACCTCGACCCGGTGTGGCTGTGGCCGTGGCAGGAGGGCTACCAGGAGGCGCGGGCCACGTTCTGGTCGGCGATCCACCGCATGGACGAGTACCCCGACTTCGTCTTCACCTGCGACCAGGTCGTGCTGCTCTCGTGGGTGGAGGAGTCCGACCCCGAGCTGTTCGCCAGGATCCAGGAGAAGGTGGCGGAGGGCCGCTGGGTGATGACCGGCGGCTGGTGGGTGGAGCCCGACTGCAACATGCCGTCCGGCGAGTCGTTCGTCCGCCAGGGCCTGTACGGCCAGCGCTACCTCAAGGAGAAGTTCGGCGTCACCGCCACGGTCGGCATGAACGTCGACCCGTTCGGCCACAACGCCATGCTGCCCGCCATCCTGCGCGGCCAGGGCATGGACTCCTACACCTTCCTCCGTCCTGGACCGCACGAGAGCGAGCTGCCCGGCACCATGTTCTGGTGGGAGGCCCCGGACGGCAGCCGCGTGCTGGCCTACCGCATCCCGTTCGAGTACTGCAGCCCGCCCGGCGACGTCGCCGGCCAGACCGAGAAGGCGCTCGCCCAGCTCGACCGCTCGCTCGGCGACCTGATGATCTTCTACGGGGTGGGCAACCACGGCGGCGGCCCCACCAAGGCGAACATCGAGTCGATCCACCGCTACGACCGGATGGGCTCGTTCGGCGAGATGATCCTGTCGTCGCCGCGCCGCTACTTCGACGAGATGATCAAACGGCTGGGCGAGGAGGGCCTGGCCGAGCTGCCGGTCTGGCGCGACGACCTGCAGCACCACGCGGCCGGCTGCTACTCGTCGCACTCCGGCATCAAGCTGTGGCAGCGCCGCGCCCAGGCGGCGGTGCTGTCGGCCGAGCGGTGGGCGGCCATCGCCGGTCACGACGCCCGCGCCGACCTGGAGCGGGCCTGGAAGCAGGTGCTGTTCAACCAGTTCCACGACGTGCTGCCCGGCTCGGCCATCGAGCCCGCGTACGACGACGCCCGCGACCAGCTCGGCGAGGCCGTCGCGATCTCCAAGCGCATCATCACCAGGGCGCACAACGTGATCGCCCGCGACGTGCACGTGCCCGAGGAGCCCGGCACCCAGCCGGTGATCGTGTTCAACCCGCACCCGTGGCCGGTCTCCACCCGCGTCGAGCTGCAATACAGCGTCGCCCCCAACGGCGTGCACGTGGTGGACGCCGACGGCGCGGACGTGCCGTGCCAGCGCATCCAGTCGGTCGCCACCACCGACGACAAGGGCCGCGGCGCGACGGTGTTCAAGGCCGAGCTGCCGCCGCTGGGCTACCGCCTCTACCGGCTGCGCCAGGGCCCCGGCATGAACCCGGCCGGCACGCTGTCGGCGTCCCGGCACCACCTTGAGAACGACGTGCTGCGCCTGGAGCTCGACCCGGTCACCGGCTGGCTGTCCAGCCTGGTCGACAAGCGCACCGGCGTGGACCTGGTGGCCGGCGCGTCCGGCGAGCACACGCAGGTGTGCGAGGACCCCACCGACACCTGGGGCCACCGCGTCGTCTCCTACGACTGGCCGGGTCAGCCCATGGCCGTCACCGACATCGTGCTGCGCGAGAGCGGGCCGCTGCGCGCCCGCATCCGCGTCGAGCGCGAGTGGGGCCGCTCCACCATGGCCGAGGAGTTCATCCTCGGCGCGGGTGACGACGACGCCGTGGAGGTGCGGGTCACGCTCGACTGGCGCGAGCAGGCGCACCTGATGAAGCTGCGCTTCCCGGTCGGGCTCGAGAGCCCGGTGGCGACGTACGAGATCCCGTTCGCGCACCTCACCAGGCCCATCGACGGAGCAGAGGAACCGGCGCAGTCGTGGGTGGACCTGTCGGGCTCGATCGGCGGCACCCGCGCGGGCCTGGCCGTGGTCAACAACGCCAAGCACGGCTACGACGTCGCGCCTCCCGGGCCCGGCCGCAGCCACAGCATCGGCATCACCGCCGTGCGCAGCCCCGTCTACTCCTGGCACGACCCCAGGCTGCTCGACCCCGACGGCTTCTACTCCTACCAGGACCAGGGCGTGCAGCGGTTCTCGTACCTGCTGGTGCCGCACGCGGGCGACTGGCGCGAGGCCGGGCTCACCCGCCGCGCCGCGCTGCTCGGCTCCCCGGTACGGGCGATGCTGGAGAGCTTCCACGATGGGCCGCTGCCCAGCTCGCGCGGCTACCTCGACGACGGCGGCGGCCAGGTGATGGTGACCGCCGTGAAGCTGCACGAGGACACGCCTCGCGATCTCGTGGTCAGGGCCGTCGAGACCACCGGCAGGCCCGGGACGGCGACGCTGAACATCCCCGTCGCCGGCATCCGGCTCACCGCCGACTTCGGCCCCTGCCAGATCCGCACGTTCCGCATCCCGCTGGACGACCCGCTCTCGGCGGTGGAGACGGACCTGGTGGAGATGGAGGTCCGCAAGGGCGCGTTCACGGTGGAGCCGTGGTGACGGACGACCCCGGCCCCGCCGGAGCAGGGGGAGAGCAGGACCCGCACCCGCCCGGCGACGCCTCCGCGGCGGCCGGCGGCCTTTCGGCGGTCGCCGCTCCGGAGGCCGAGGGGGCCGCGCCCGTGGTGATCGCCGTGCCCGGCGGTGGCGAGCTGCGGGTCGAGGTGCTCGGCACGGGGCCGTTCGCGGTGGACTGGAGCTGGGGCGAGCCGCTGCCGACCGGCCGCCGCGCGCTGCGGCTCGACATACGCTACGACGGCGCCGAGCCGGCCGCGGCCACCGTACGCGTCAGCAGGTCGGTGGCCTCGGCCGCCGCCCCGTGGTGGCTGATCCCCGGCCTGTTCTACGGCGAGAACCGCCCGGCCGGCTGCCACCGCGTCTTCCCCCGCTTCGAGCCCGGCGCCGACCGTCCCGGCGAGATGGTCTCCGCCTCGTGGGGGTTCCGCGCCGACCGCGCCGCCACCCCCGCCGTCCTGGTGTGGGGCGACGACGGGGGCGCCGCGCTGATCGCCGACGAGGTCTCGCCGCTCGGCATCACCGGTCTTGAGCTCTCGTACGCGGAGGGGCGGGCGACCGTCGCGCTGCTGTTCCCGTACCGGGAGCATCCGATCACCTACTACGGCTCGGCGGACCCGCTGCCCGCCCAGGCCGCCACTCACGTCTGGCGGCCGGGCGAGTCGCGGTCGCTGACGCTCGCCACCGCGCCGCTGCCCGCCGACCGGCACGCGTACGCGCCGCTGCTGCGCGAGGACCGTGAGCTGCGGCTGCCGGCGGCCCCGATCGAGCCGTGGGAGGACGTGACCACCGCCGCCGACATCGCCGCCGAGGGCCTGTACCGCTGGCACTACGACCCCGACCCCGGCGTGCTGCTGGAGACGGTCGGCTTCGACAGGGAGGTCAGCGGCGGCGACGGGCGGCCGGTGGACCGGCAGGCCATGCACGTCGGCTGGGTGAGCGGCATCCCCTGGGCGGCGGCGCTCCTGGAACACGGCCTGCGCACCGGGCGGCCCGAGCACGTCGCCGCCGCGGAACGGGTCATCGGCTTCATCTGCGCGAACCTGTCGCCGTCCGGCACCTTCTGGGGCACCTGGTACCGCAAGAGCGGCTGGTCGCAGAGCTGGAGCCCGGTCAAGGGCGCCCTGCACGCGCGCACGCTCGGCGAGGCCACCCTGTTCCTGCTGCGCGCGCTGCGCCTGCGGCCGAACCCCGAGTGGGCCGCCGCCGCCCGCTCCAACCTGGACGTCATGGTCGCCCGCCAGCGCCCCGACGGCAACCTCGGCACCCTGCACCACGCCGAGACCGGCGAGGTGCTGTCCTGGTCGGGCGCGTCCGGCCTGACCTGGGTGGCCGCCCTCGCCGAGTCCGGCGAGCCCGGCGATCTGCGGGCGGCCGAGCGGGCGGGGGAGTACTACGCCAGGTTCGTCGAGGACGAGTTCATCTACGGCGCGCCCGAAGACGTGGACCTCGCACCCACCTCCGAGGACGGGTACGCGGCGGTCATGGCGTACATGGCGCTGCACCGCCGTACCGGCGCGGCCCGCTGGCTCGACCTGGCCCGCCGGGCTGCCGACTGGATGCTCACTTTCCGCTACACCTACAACGTGCGCTTCGGCCCGCGCACCCCGCTCGGCGCGTACGGCTTCGCCACCCGGGGCGCGGATCAGGCGTCGCCGTCCAACCAGCACCTGCACGCGTACGGGCTGGTGTGCACGGCGGAGCTGGCCGAGCTGTCGGAGGCGCTGGGGGATCCGTACTACGCCGAGCGGGCGCAGGAGACGCTCGACTGCTTCCGCCAGCTCCTCCCGGTGGCCGACGGCGACATCAACGCCTACCGTGGCATGATCACCGAACGGTACTACCAGACGGACTGCTTCCAGCCGAAGGGCATGTACCTGACGCTGTCGCACGCGTGGAGCGCGGGGGTGCTGCTGCTGGCCTGCGAACAGGTGCTCGCTGCCAAACCGGGAGACGCCTACCGAGCAGAGCCCACGTGACATTGCACCGGTTCGATCTTCCGTCGGCTCGCCGCTAGGATTGGACGCCGGTTGAACCTTCGACCCCGGTGTCCGCGCACATCCGCGCGTACACCCTCAAATCCGGCGAGGTGCGTCGATGCCCGGTGGCCGACTGCGGCCGGTGGACCTGGCCCGCCCGCACGGCCTGTCCACCCAGGCGGTGCGCAACTACGAGCAGGCCGGCATCCTGCCGCCCGCCGCCCGCACGGAGAGCGGCTACCGCGCCTACACCCCTCGCCACGCCCAGGCGCTGCGGGCGTTCGTGGCGCTGATCCCCGCCCACGGCCACCGCACGGCCACGGCGATCATGCAGGCGATCAACCGGGGCGAGACGGACGCGGCGCTCAAGCTGATCGACGAGAGCCACGCCCAGCTTCTGGAGGACCGCCGCACCCTCCAGGCGGTGGAGGAGGCGCTGCGCGCGCTGGCCCCCGCCAGACCGGTCGAGCCGGGGGTGACGTTCATCGGCCCGCTGGCCAGAAGGCTGGGCATCCGGCCCGCCACCCTGCGCAAGTGGGAACGGGCCGGGCTCGTGCAGCCGCGCCGCGACCCGCGTACGGGCTACCGCGTCTACACCGGTGCCGACGTCCGCGACGCCCAGCTCGTCCACCAGCTCAGGCGCGGCGGCTACCTGCTGGAGCAGATCGCCCCGCTGCTCGCCCAGGTGCGCGCGGCGGGCGGCCAGGAGCCGCTGCAGAGCGCCCTGCGCGAGTGGCGGGGCCGCCTGTCGGCGCGCGGCCGGGCGATGATCAAGGGCGCGGCCGAGCTGGAGACGTACCTGAGCGAACACGTCGAGCCCGCCCCCTGACAGAGCCCGCCTCCTGACAGAGCCCGCCTCCCGACAGAGCCCGCCTCCCGACAGCCGGACAGGCCCTGGAACGCAGACCGGCCCTGAACACTGACAGGCCCTGAACGCTGACCGGCCTTGGAACGCAGAAAGGCCCGCCTTCACAGGCGGGCCTGACCGCACGGCCGGAGCAGGGAGGGGTCAGCTGCCGACCGGTTCTGCGCGCAGCCGTGCCGAATGCTTGACCAGCGTGATCAGCACCTCACGGCTGGAGTCGCGCTTGCGGGCGTCGCACATGACGATCGGGATGTCCGGCCCGAGCTGGAGCGCGAGGCGTACCTCGTCCAGCTCGAACGTCGGCGCGCCCTCGAAGCAGTTGACCGCCACCACGAACGGCGTGCCCCGCCGCTCGAAGTAGTCGACCGAGGGGAAGCAGTCGGCCAGCCGCCGGGTGTCGGCCAGGATGACCGCGCCCAGCGCCCCCTCCGCCAGCTCGTCCCACACGAACCAGAACCGCTCCTGGCCGGGCGTGCCGAACAGGTACAGGACATAGTCGTTGTTGAGTGTGATACGGCCGAAGTCCATCGCCACCGTGGTGGTGCGCTTGGCCTCCACCGAGGTGAGGTCGTCGACCCCGATGCTGCGATCGGTCAGCACCTCCTCGGTACGCAGCGGCCTGGTCTCGGAGACCGCGCCCACCATCGTGGTCTTGCCCGCGCCGAAACCGCCCGCGATCAGGATCTTGATCGCCGTCGGAAGGCGCGGACGCTCAGAGCGAGCGAAGGCCATCGAGCACCGCCCTGTACATCTTTATGTCGTGCATGTCCACCTCGGATTGCGGTTCCTGGGCAGAGACGAGTTCGCGGTCGAACAGGTCACCGAGCAGCACCCGGATCGTGCCGGCGGGCAGATCCAGGTACGCGGCTATCTCGGCGACGGACTTGGGTTCACGGCACAGCTGCAGGATGCGCAGGTGCTCGGGGTCCAGCCCGGCGTCGGGGCCCGGCGGCGGGCCGACCGCCAAGGCCATGGAGATCAGGTCGAACCTGCCGTGGGCAGGCTGCGTACGGCCACGAGTCACCACGTACGGGCGGATGATCTCCGGATCCACCCAGTGCTCGTCCGTGGGCTCGTCGTCCGGCCCTCTCACCCGTCGCTCCCGGCGATCGCCTCGGCGTTACGGGCGCCGGAGGTGAGGTACTGGCCGACCCTGGCGACCATCATCGCCATCTCGTACGCCACCAGGCCGATGTCGGCGTTCTGGTTGCACAGGACGGCGAGGCAGGCACGCTCGCCGGCGGTGGTCACGATGAGGAACTGGCTCTTCCACTCGACGACCGTCTGCCGGACCCTGCCGCCGGAGATGTGGTCGGACACGCCCTTGGCCAGGCTCTGAAGCCCGGATGCGACGGCGGACAGATGCTCGCCGTCGGTCCGCTGCAACCCGGCCGACGACGCCATGAGCAGACCGTCGGACGACAGCACGATGGCGTGCTCCGCGTCCTTGACGCGGCCGATCAGGTCGTCCATCAGCCAGTTGAGGTCGGTGCCCGACGTGGTGGGGTTCATTCCGTACCTCCCGTCTGCTCATCCAGCATCTTGGCCGCCTCGGAGCGGCCGAGACGGGTGCCTGACTGCAGGGATCCCATCATCGCGCGGATCTCCTCCGGCGAGCGCTCGTCATCGTCCTCCTCGAAATCGGGCTGCGTGGGCGCTTCTTCACGCAGCGCTGGTGCCAGGTTGGCCTGGGGTACCCGGAAGGGCAGCCCCGACGGTGTGAACTCGGTCACAGGTTTCTGCTCCGTGGCCGGCGTTTCTTTCTGTGGTTCTCGTTCAGAAGTGTCCTCCTGAACGGGCTCGGTTTCGGTAGCCGGCCTGGTCACGGGCTCGGGCCTCGGCCGGGAGACCGGCTCGGGCCTGCTCGCGGGCTCGGGGGCCTGCCGGGTCTCCTTGACCTCGCGTACGGGCGTCGGCGCCGCGAGCGGGGTGGCCGAGCGCGCCGAGCTGAGCGTGCGGACGTTCTCCGCCAGCGGCCTGGTCGCCGTGGCGACGCCCGCCTCCCTGCCGCGCTCCCTGCCGGGGGTGCGGCGCGGCAGCCGCTCGCGCCCGCCGTCCGTGCTGTCGGGTGACGGGTCGAGCTGGACGAGCTCCTGCGGCAGCAGCACCACGACGGTCGTGCCGCCGTACGGGGACGCCTTGAGCTTCACCTGGATGTCGTGGCGCTTGGCGAGCTGGCTGACCACGTAGAGGCCCAGCTGGGCGGTGCCGGAGATGCGGAACTCGGGCGGGTCGGCGATGCGCTTGTTGGCCGCCTCCAGGTCCTCGGGCTTCATGCCGAGACCGCGGTCCTCGATCTCGATCACGTAGCCGTTGGCCACGAGCTGGCCGCTGACCTGCACGTTGGTGTACGGCGGGGAGAACGACACGGCGTTCTCGATCAGCTCGGCGAGCAGGTGGATCACGTCACCGACGGCCCGGCCGGCGAGCACCACGTCGCCCATGGGCATGAGCGAGACGCGGGTGTAGTCCTCGACCTCGGCCAGGGCGCCGCGGACGACGTCCACCATGGGGACCGAGCGCCGCCACGTACGGGCGGGGGAGGAGCCGGACAGAACGATGAGGTTCTCGGCGTTGCGCCGCATCCGGATGGCCAGGTGGTCGAGCCGGAACAGCTCCTTGAGCTCCTCCGGGTCGGTCTCCCGGCGCTCCATGACGTCGAGCACGGTGAGCTGGCGGTGCACCAGGCCCTGCGTCCTGCGGGCCAGGCTGAGCAGAATGTCGCGGATGCTGCGGCGCAGCTCGGCCTGCTCGGCGGCGACGGCGATGGCGGTGCGCTGCATGGTGTTGAACGCCTGGCCCACCTGGCCGATCTCGTCGTCACCGAAGTCGAGCGCGGGGGCCTCCTTGGCGACGTCGACCTTCTCGCCGTGGCCGATGCGCTCCACGATGCTGGGCAGACGGTGGTCGGACAGCTCGTGCGCGGCGTCGCGCAGCTTCTGCAGCTGGGCGATGAGGGCACGTGCGGTGGTGATCGACAGGACGATGGACGCGATGACCGCGATCAGGCCGAGACCACCGGCGAGGACCAGCCGGACGATGACGTTGACGGCGACGGGGATCGCCCGCTCGACGACGCGGTCACCCGCGGCGAGGACCATCGTGTTGAGGTCGTTGAGCGCGGTGTCGGTGGCCTGGCGCCAGGTCGAGGAGGTGAACGGCACGCCGCCGTTCTCCGGTCCCTGCTCGGCGACGAGGGTCTCCAGGTTGCGCAGCCGGTTGAACGACTGGCCGTTGATGACCTTCTCGTACTCGGACTGGTTGAAGTCGGACAGCTCGGAGCCCGCCTGGTCGGCGACGATCTTCCAGGCGCCGGTGGTGGCGACGAACTGCGCGTGCTCGGAGGCCGACAGGCGCCCGCTGACGAGCGCGCCGGACAGCAGCGCGTCCTCCTTGGTGATGATGTCCCGGGCCCGGCTCAGCGCCAGCAGGTTGCGGATGTCGCTTGCCAGCGCCTTGTCGTCGAGGGTGGCCAGCGCGCCGTACAGGTTGAAGATCGAGTCGATGATCTCGCTGTAGGCGTCGGTGGCCGACACGCGGTTGAGCCTGCCGGCGTCGACGGCCTGGCGAGTCTGCTTGATCATGTCGAGGCGGCGGAAGACCTCGTTGAGCCGCTCCGAGCCTTCCTCGTCGGTGGCCCAGTCGACCAGCGTGCCCGTGGCGGCCTCCCTGAAGGAGGCGAGCGTGCTGTCGGAACGCTTGCGCTGGGCCTCCATCTCCTTACGAGAGCGGGAGGTGGGGTCGCTCAGGTGAACGGCCGAGATCCGGCGCTCCTTCTGCAGCTCTACCAGCAGAGGCTCACTGGGGTCGACCACGCTGTCATTGACCTGGGTGACCCACAGGAGGTTGACGCCTTCGCGTAGAGTTACCCATGCCGCGAAGACCCACAGCGCCGCCAGGGAGAGTAGCAGAGCCGTGACTTTGGTCCGCAGTCTCGTATTGCGGGAGCCCATTTTACCCACCCTGAGAAAGTGATACTGAGTGCTGGCCACCTGCACGCACGGCGGTGGCAACGGACGGTGTCGATCACGAGACTGTACCGCAGGACAAAGTGCCCCTCAAGCAACACCAATCGCTTTGCACACAAATATCCGATTTTTGACAGATTTAGTCAGAAATCGGATAAAATGGATATCCTGCGCGGGTGCAAGACGCCAGCTCCGCATACTTCGACATTCGTAATGACCTAGCAGACCGCCTGCTCAAAGCCTCCCATCAGCTCGCCGGGGTCCCCGAGCAGGACCGCGCGGCCGTCCTCACGGCGGCGCTCGACGCCGTGCCCGAGGCCGACCGGCTGCTGCGCCCCCACACCACACTCTTCGCCGACGGCGACAGCGCCTCCAGCCGGCTCGCCTTCAGCTGCCTGTCGGCCGCCGCCACGTTCCCCGCGGCGCGCCGCGACCAGATCGCCGACCTCGGCGCGCTCACCGCCGTCCTGTTCGGCATGGACGACATCGCCGACAGCATCGCGGGCGATTGGACCGACGCCGACGTGGACGCGTTCTTCGCCCGCATCCGCGGCGTGCTGTCCGGCGACGAGCCCGGCGAGTCCGAGGACTCCGGTCCCATGGGAGAGGCGCTGAGCGCGTGGCGGGCCTGGTGCGGGCGCTTCCGCGCCCACCCGGGAGCCGAAGCGCACGTGCCGTCGCTGCTCGGCCAGCTCGACCTCGCCGGCCGCGCCATGGCGCTGGAACGCCGCTGGGCCATGGGCGGCGAGCCCTGGCCCGGCTACGACCGCTACCTCGACAACGGCGGACTGACCATCCTCTACCGCACCTGGTGGGCGGCGGCCCTGGGCGTCTGCGGCCCCAGCCGGCCCGCACCGAGCACTGGGCCGTGGTCGAGCCGGCCACCGCGCTCGGCGCCGAGTGCATGCGCCTGGCCAACGACCTGCGCACGTTCGAGCGCGAGCGGCGCGAGGGCAAGCCGAACTCCGTGCTCATCCTGGAGCGCGCCGGGACGAGCACGGAGGACGCCGTCGAGCGGGTGCGCGCGCACATCGCCGAGCTCAACGCCGCCTTCGACGCCGAGCTGCGGCGGCTGCCCGCCGAACTGGCCGGCGTCGTCGAGGGACAGCGCAGGAGCGTCGCCTTCAACGGCGCCTGGTACATGGCCAGGGACACGCACGCCTACACCGTGGCCGAGCTGGCCGCGGACGCCCGCTCCGAGTCGCAGTCTTAGAAACACGGGCGTCGCTCAAGACGTCACGGTCGCCCGCGCCGCCAGATACGACGAGGCGATGACGGCGGCGCGGGTGATGGCGAACGGCGCGTAGAGGTCCTTGTCGTGCCAGAGCGGCGGGTGCTCGCCGCCCGTCGAGCCCGCCAGGTAGGCGAGCCCCCGGTCGGCGGCCTCGATCCGGCGCGGATCGTCCCGTCCCTCGGTCAGCAGCAGCACCTGCATGGCGTACGCGGTCTCCTCAGCGGTGCCCTCCCAGCGCCCCCACGATCCGTCGGGCCGCTGGGTGGACAGCACCCACTCGGCCGCCGCCCGCACCGCCGGAGCCGCGCCGGGGCCGCCGAACTCGTCCAGCGACAGCGCGCAGCTCACCGTGGCGTAGTAGGGCGAGGCGTGCCAGCGGTCGGTCCAGCTCCCGTCGGGCTGCTGGCGCTCGCCGATCCACGCCGACAGGTCGGCGATCGTCTCGGCGTAGCGGGGCGCGGCGTCGGGGCGGCGGGCGACGTACTGGCCGAAGGCGTCCAGCACGTGCGCGTTAACGCTCACAGAGGTGCCCTGCTCGCCGGGCCAGGTCGCGAAATGGGTGCCCGACCGGAAGCGCCACAGGCAGTCCGGCTCGTACGGCGCCCCCGCCAGCGACAGCGTGTACAGCGCCACGGAGGTGGTGTCGGCGTCGGCCGGCAGGCCGTATCCGGCGGGCGTGCCCTCGGGCCCGATGGCCGCCCTGATGTCGGCCAGCATCTCCGGCGGCACCTCGACGGGCACCCCGGCGCGTACCAGCCAGCTCAGCACCCAGCTCCGCTCGAACACGGTGATGGGCAGGCCCACCGGCACCGGGCCGCCGTGCAGCCGGACCACCGCCTCCAGGTGCTGCCTGGCGGGCTCGCCGTCCGGGCTCCCCCTAGCCGGCCTCGGGGCGGCCCAGCCACGCCGCGGTGGCGGCGGGGGAGGCGCCGATCGTGCCGATCGGCGTCGGGCGGATGCCGGGCGCGCCCGCCGCCTCCGCGCCGGCGATCTCCAGCGCGTGCAGCAGCTTCTCCGGCACCTCGGCGCCCGACTTGATCCACTCCCTGACGAGCCGGAGCGTGTCGTAGGTCATGCCCTCGGGCAGCGGCAGCGGCTCGTGACCCGCGCCCAGCTCGGCGAGGTGCTGGTTGATGAGCGACACCAGCGACGGCACGATGTGCTCGATCGCCGGCATGTCGGGCAGGTCGAGCCGCTCCTTCAGCCAGCCGCCGAGCACCTTCAGGCCGCGCTCGGCCGTCTCCAGCAGGCGGTCGCGCCCGATGCCGGGGTCGCTCCGCGTCAACGCGGCCAGGATGCCCTCGGTCGCGCTGAGCGTCGGCACCAGGCCGTAGCCGTCGGGTGCGCCCCAGGAGCCGTCGGGGCGCTGGGTGCGGACGAGGTAGCCGATCCGCTCGCCGTGGCCGGTCAGCCAGGGGGCGAGGGAGACGAGGCGGCCGGTCTCGTACACCGAGGGCGACACCTGGCCCCAGGGCCGGAGCATGAGGCTGGCGAGGAGCTCGTTCGCGGTCGCGGTCAGGTCGGCCGGGTCGGTGGCGGTGGCGAGGCTCACGTTGGTCCCGTTCTTCACGCCGCGCGCCGCCGTTCGTTGGGGTGCAGGCGCAGCCACAGCTTCTCCTTCGGCCGTACGGACGCGCCCGGCAGCGGGGTGAGCCGCTGCGGGTTGGTCAGCTCAGGCCGGTACCTGCTCAGCACGTTGGCGATCACCAGCGGGGCCTCGACGTAGAACAGGTGCTGGCCGAGGCACACGTGCGGGCCCGCGCCGAACGGAATGAAGGAGTAGCGGTGCTTGATCGCGGCCTTCTCGTCGGCCCAGCGGTCGGGGTCGAACTCGTCCGGCCGGTCCCAGAACTCCTTCAGCCGGTGCGTCGTGTACGGGCTGACCAGCACCTGCGAGCCGGCCTTGATGCGCATGCCGCCGATCTCGATGTCGTTGACCGCCTGCCGCGGGATGATCCACGCCGACGGGTAGACGCGCAGCAGCTCCTGGAGCACCATCCGCAAGTACGGCAGCTGGCCGACGTGCTCGGCGCGCACCGGCCCGCCGTCCACCACGTCGTCGATCTCCTGCCGCAGCCGGGCGTTGACCTCGGGGTGGTCGTGCAGCACCGACCACAGCCAGGTCAGCGACATGGCGGTGGTCTCCGAGGCGGCGCCGTAGATGCTGACCAGGTCGTCGCGCACCTGCTTGAGGTCGGCGCGGCCCTCCTTCTCCAGGCGGGCCGACAGCAGCTTGGAGACGACCTCCTTGCTGGAGGTGTCCTCGCGCTTGGCCTGCTCGATGAGCGGGTAGACGATCTCGTCGATCTTCTGGGCCGAGCGCAGGAACGCGCGGTCGCCCGGCACCTTGATGGAGTACGGCGCGAACGGGAAGAGTAACCGGAACCCGATCGAGGTGGCGCAGGTGGCGAACTCCGGCGCCAGCCGCTCGGCGGTGTCACGCGAGATCCGCCCGCCGAACAGCACCTTGATGACCGCCTGGTTGACGATCGTGGTCATCTGGTGCCCGCCGTCGATGAGACGTCCGGTCTCGGCGAACTTGTCCATCTCGAGCATGCACTCGGCGATGATGTCGGCCATGTCGTCGGCCAGCGAGGCGATGTAGCGCGAGGTGAACAGCGGCGCGAGGATCTTCCTGGTGGAAGCCCACGCCTCGCCTTCACCGAGGATGCTCTGGCCGGTCACGCGGCGGAGCGGCCGCCAGAACATGCCTTCACGGACGAAATTGGTCCAGTGGGTCTTGAGTACCTGCTCCACGTGATCCGGGTGCGAGACCAGATACGGCCGGAATGGACCCAGATTGACGCGGACGATCCGGCCCGCGGCCTCTGTTCCCATGTTGGCCAGTTCCGTCACCGGGTCCTTCACCAGGCGGGGTAGTGCCCGGTGGAAGGGGACGACGTGGGGAGTGGACACGGAGGTTTCCGTGGGGTGCGGCATGGCGGCGATACCCCGATCAGAGAGCGTTATGTAGCTAGAAGTGTTCTATGTGAGGAAATCTCACTCAATGAGTGATTATTGTACGAAAGTGCGTGTATGATCAAGCTTGGGCGGAAAAGAGAGATGTCGCCCTTCTGTTGATTCGCGGAGGAATGATGGTGGTCGGTTCCATTCGTGGTACGGTTTCCGGCTCCATCTCCGCCGTCCTCGACCAGTCACTTCTCCCGGGTGCGATGGTGTGCGGAACCCGGAGGTCGCTCGCAAGCGGTGCTCGGGACGCGCGTCGGCTCTGCTGGCACCTGTCTCACATGACGGGCATGTCATGACAGATATCAAAACCACGTGGAGTATCACATGCTTCTGCATGGAGTTTCAAGATCAACCGGAGGTAGGGGCCCCCGATGAGCGTCAGCCGCCCGGCCGTTCTGCCGCAGGGCGCCGACCCCTTGGCACGCTTCCGTCGCCTGCTCGAACCCGCCCTGCGTGAGGCCGTCGCGGCGCTGCATCCCTGGGGCGCCAAGATGGCCGCGTTCACGCTCGGCTGGTCCGACGTGGACGGCCGCCCGCTTGAGGGCGGTGTCGGCAAGGGCGTCAGGCCGGCTCTCGTCATGCTCAGCGCCGAAGCGGTCGGCGGCACCGCCGAGTCCGCGCTGCCCGGCGCCGTGGCGGTCGAGCTGGTGCACGCCTTCTCCCTGGCCCACGACGACATCATCGACCGCGACGAGCTGCGCAGGCATCGGGCCGCGCTGTGGAAGGCGTACGGTGTGGGGCCGGCGCTGCTGACCGGCGACGCGCTGCTGGCGCTGGCCGTCGGCCAGCTCGCCGGGCGTCCCGAGGCGATGCCCTACCTGTCCGCCGCTTTGATGGAGCTGGTGCAGGGGCAGACCGCCGACATGGCCTTCGAGGACCGCCCCTGGCGCGGGCCCGGCGAGGTCACCGTGGACGAGTACGCCGCGATGGCGGCGGGCAAGACCGGCGGCCTGCTGGGCGCCGCCGCCGCGGCCGGCGTGGCCCTGGGCGGTGCGCCCGAGCTGGCGGGGCGCATGTGGCAGATGGGACGCGACCTCGGCGTCGCCTTCCAGATCGCCGACGATATCCTCGGCATCTGGGGCGACCCCCGTATGACCGGCAAGCCCGTCCACAGCGACCTGCGGCGGGAGAAGAAGACTCTGCCGGTGCTCGCCGCGCTGGCCGGCGACGGACCGGCCGCGCGCGAGCTGTCCGACCTGCTCGCGGCGGGCGTCGAAGGAGAGGAGTCGGTACGGCACGCCGCCCGACTGGTGGAGGAGGCCGGCGGCCGCGCCGGTGCCGAGAGCCTCGCTGAGCGGTACGTGGCCTCGGCGCTCGGCGTACTCGACGAGTGCCTGCCGCACGCCACCGACCTGCGCGCCCTGTGCGGCAGCCTGGTTCACCGGTCCGCCTGATCACCCGGATCGCAGAAGCACCGGTGAGCACCGGGCAGGGCGGAGGTCGGGTCGCCTGAGCCTCGGGCTGTGAGCGCCGGTCGAGCCGGCATCGGTCCTGGTCGGCGTGGTAAGGGGCGGAGGCCCGGGTCACCTGAATCCCGGGCGCATGAGCGCCTGGCCGAGGAGCCACGCGTCAGACCACCGCGTGCCGCGCGCTCGTCTCTCATGAGGGCCCAAGGGCGGGGCCGCGCCAGGCCGCCGGGATCGGGCTGCGGATAATGGCGGGATGAGAACTATTGGCAATTCCGACCTGTCCGTATTTCCGATTTCGCTCGGCACCAATGTCTTCGGCTGGACGGCCGACAAGGAGACCTCGTTCGCGGTCCTGGACGCCTACGTCGAAGGCGGCGGCAATTTCCTCGACACCGCCGACGTGTACCCGTACTGGGCCACCGAAGAGCCCACGTCCGAGACCATCATCGGCGAGTGGCTGGCCGCGCGCGGCAACCGTGAGTCCATCGTGCTGGCCACCAAGGTCGGCTCGCTGGAGGGACGCAGCGGGCTCAAGGCCGACAACATCAAGGCGGCCGCCGAGGACTCGCTGCGGCGGCTGCGTACGGACTACATCGACCTCTACTGGGCGCACTTCGACGACCCTGACACGCCGCTGGCCGAGACGCTGGCCGGGTTCGACGCGCTGATCCGCGAGGGCAAGGTCCGCTACATCGGCGCGTCCAACTACACCGCGCCCCGGCTGGCCGAGGCGCTCGCGACCGCCGATAAGGAGGGCCTGGCCAGGTACGTCGCGTTGCAGCAGCCGTACAACCTGGTCGAGCGCGGCTACGAGGGCGAGCTGCGCGACCTGGTGGCGCGCGAGGGGCTGTCGAGCACCCCGTACTCCGGGCTCGCTGGAGGCTTCCTGAGCGGCAAGTACAAGCCGGGCGCCACCGTGGACAGCCCCCGGGCGTCGAAGGCGGGCGAGTACCTGAACACCGAGCGCGGCCCCAAGGTGCTGGAGGCGCTGAACAGGGTGGCGGAGGAGCGCGGCGCGGCGCCCGCGACGATCGCGCTCGCCTGGCTGGCCGCCCAGCCGACGGTGACCGCGCCCATCGCGAGCGCCCGCAACGTCGAGCAGCTCGGGCCCCTCCTCGCGGCGGCCGGCACCACGCTGACCGCCGAAGAGCTCGCCCTGCTGGACGAGGCGTCGCGCCCCTGACGGGCACGACGCCTTGGGATCTTGATCATGCTGCGGCCGGGCCACGGCCGGGCCGCACTGGGGCTGAGGCCGGATCGCGGACCAGGCACAGGCCATGCGACCGGGCTACCCCATCAGCTCCTCGTCGACGAGCCGCCGGCTGGAGGCGACCAGCCCGATGCGGCGGCGCATTTCGCGCACGTCGACGCCGGACCGCAGGTCAGGCCGGGGTCAGGACAGGCCGTGCTGCTTGCACCAGTCCTCGACGCTGCCGGCCGCCTCCTCGACGACCTGCTTCCAGTGGGGGTCGGCGGTGATCGCCTCGCCGACGGAGGAGTGGGAGGCGAAGACGGCGGTGAGCCCGGTGATGCGGAAGATCTTGGAGATCCGCTCGGTGGTCATCACCAGCGCCAGCGAGCCCTCCTGCGTGCGGAGCCGCTTGAGCCCGCCGACCAGGACGCCGAGGCCGGTCGAGTCGAGGAACTCGACCGTGCTCAGGTCGGCGATGAGGTGGACGACGCCCTGGCTCGCAAGGCCGATCACCTGCTCGCGCAGCTTCGGAGCGGTGAACACGTCGACCTCACCGGCGATCTTGAGCACGGCGCAGTCGCCGACCGGTCCGACCACCTCGATGCTGATGTCTTGCATGTCGCGCCTCACCATCGGCCGTATCCGCGGCCTGTCATCGGCAACATTGACGGGGAAATCTGTACATTGACGGTACTGCCACGATCGCCTTGTCGTCAACGCTTGACTTTCGGTGTCATCGTGCACAATGACACTCCGAAGGGGTGATCGCATTGCGGGTCGAAGAGGCCATCGGCCGACAGATCGCACGCCTGCGGGCGGAGCGCGGGATGTCACTGACCGAGCTGGGCGAGGCGCTCGGCCGCTACCTCGACAGGCCCTGGAGCCGCCAGGCCGTCCACCAGGCCGAGCGCGGCCAGCGCGCCTTCACCGCAGCCGAGCTGACCGCGCTCGCGCTCGCCCTCGACACCTCGGTCCCGGTGCTGTTCCGCGCCGAGAACGACCGCATCGAGCTGCCCGGCGGTGCCGTCTCCCCCGAGGACTACCGGGGCATCCTGCTGAACAGGGAGCCCGACATGCCGCTCGACGGAGTCGAAGAGCTGATCATCGCCCTGCACGACATCGGCGAGGTGCTCTCGCGCCCGGCGCTCGCCCGGCTGGCCCGCATCGGCCGCGTGGCCGACCAGGTCGCCGGCCCCGACCCCCAGCCCTGAGCCGGTCTCCGGGCGTAGGCCGTCGGTGCTCGGCGGCGGCCACGTTCAGACGGCGCGGGGTCAGCAGCCGCACCACCAGCCTGCCGGCCGGCATCGGCGCCGCCCCGGCCGCACTCGTCAGCACCAGAGACTCGGTGAGGGCCGCCCGCGCCTGAACGGCCGGCGCCGCGAGGTGGTGACCGCCGTCATGATCCGCCTCTCTCGGGCCCGGCGCCCTCCAGGAACGTGGCCCGCAGCAGCCGGGGCAGGTCCCGGCGGGCCACGTCACCGTGGCGCAGGCTCTCGCGTACGGTCGCCATCAGCCCGTACACGGTGTTGCTCACCCACCGCACGGGCAGGTCGGCGCGGAGCACCCCGGCGCGCTGGGCGGCGGCGTAGAACTCCAGCTCGCGCGCCTCCAGCTCCTCGGCGCGGCGGCGCAGTTCGGGCTCGATCATGAGCGTGTAGTCGGTCAGGCCGAAGCCGTACTCGTCGGCGATCTCGATCATGCCGACGATCAGCGCGTCCAGCGCCTCGGCCAGCGCCTTCGGATTTTGCGACGCGGTCGCGGCGGCCAGCCCGCACTGCTCCTGGAGACGTTCCCGCCGGTCGTGGGCGCGGTGCGCGAGCGCGAGCATCAGCTCTTCGCGGCTGCTGAAGTGGCGGTGCAAGGTCGCCCTGCTGACGCCGGCCGCCTCGGCGAGCTGCGTCATGGAGGCGAGCGGGTTCTCGTTGAGGTGATGGATCGCGGCCTTCATGATCTGGTCGCGGCGCACGGCCATGGCAGACACCTGCGTAGCTAACGAGACAGTTTCGTCTCAAATGCTACACGGCGGTCTCGCGAGGTGCGTCCGGGGTGACACGTGCGACACCCCTCTCGCCCCGACGGCATGGCGTGTCACTCGCACCCCGCATTAATGTGCTGAGCTGTGGTGATCGGTGACGTCCGCACGCGCATCCTGGACGCGGCGGAGGAGCTGTTCGCGGGCCGCGGGTACGAGGCCACCACGACCGCGGTCATAGCGAAATTCGCGAAAGTGCCCAAGCGGCTGATTGCTCAGTACTTTCCGCAGAAGATCGACATGCTGGTCGCTCTCGTGAACGAACGCGCCGTCATCGAGGAGGGCCGCGAGGTCGAGGCCGTGCCCGGCGACCTGGCCGGCACGCTCGCCCGGCTCGCCCGCGCCCTGCCGCTGCGCGCCTCGCCGTCGATGCGGCGCATCTTGTTCCGCGAGGCCGACACCCACGGCTCGGTCAAGGAGCGGCTCACCCGGCTCAACGGCGAGCTCGTCAGGCGGGCCAGGTTCGCGCTCGAGCTCGCCATGCCCGGGGCGCGCGGCGACGCGGCCAGGCTGGAGGTGGCGGCGGCCATGTTCGCCGCCGCCCTGCTGTACCAGGAGAACCTGTGCCAGCTAACCGGCCACCAGATCGACCCCGACGCCGTCGCGGAACTCATCGCCCACTCGCTCGTCTGACAGCTCGTCGAGCGCCGTGCGCAGGTGGGCGAGCAGGCTCCACACGTCGTCCACGCGCTCGGGGCAGGCCACGATGCCGAAGTCGAGCATGCCGTCGTACGAGAAGCACGTGATGGTGAGGCCGCCGCTGACGTCGCTCAGCACCGACAGCGGGTAGTACGACAGCACCCGCCCGCCGCACAGGTAGAGCGGGAACTGCGGCCCCGGCACGTTGCTGACGATCAGGTTGACCGGCGGGAAGGCCATGCCGGCCAGGCGGAACACGGCCGGCGTGGCCAGGCTCGTGACCGGGGCGGGCAGCAGCGAGCACAGCTCGCTCGGCCACGTCGCGGGAGCGAGTGCGAACCGGCGCTTGGCCCGGCTCATCACCGCGCCCATGACCCGCAGCCGCTCCAGCGGGTCCGGTACGTTCGTCGGCACCGGGGCCATCATGGCCGAGATCTGGTTGCCGATCAGGTCCTCGGCTCCCTTACGGCGCACCGCGACGGGCACGGCCACGACCAGCGGCGCGTCGGGCAGCGCGTCCCGCTCCACAAGCCACGAGCGCAGCGCGGACGCGCACAGCGTCATCACCACGTCGTTGACGCTCATGCCGTGCGCCTTGGCGATCTTCTTGATGTCCTTGAGCGGCAGTGAGCCGAACGACAGGTGGCGGCGGGCGCTGATCGGGCCGTTGAACGGCGTGCGCGGCACCGCCAGGCGCGGCAGCTCGGGCCGGTGCTGCCGGTCGCCGCTGACCGCCCTGGCCGCCCTGGCGATCAGCTTCGCGCCCGGGAGCGCGGCGGCCAGCGGGATGGCGTCCAGATCCGCCGCCGCCCTGATCATCGAACGGGCGGCGCGCAGCGGCTGGGCGGCGCCGTGCACCGCCGCTCCGACCAGCATCCCCGCGAGCCCCGCCTTCTGGGGCGCCGCTGGCGCGGCCGGTCGCGTCTTTGCCGAGGTCAAGTGGCCGTCGGGGCTGAGATCGAGCAGCGCCGCCAGGGTCTCCGCCCCCGAAACCCCGTCGATGGCCGCGTGATGCACCTTCGTGTAGACGGCGACCCGGCCCCCGCGCAGGCCCTTGATCAGGTGCATCTCCCACAGCGGCCGCGTCCTGTCGAGCCTGCGGGCGTGGATCTCCGCGACCGCCGCCGCGAGCTGCCGGTCGTCGCCCGGCGCCGGCAGGGTCAGCTCGAAGAGATGGCGGTCGATGTCGAGATCGGGATCGGCGACCCAGTACGGATGATCGAGCCCCAGCGGCACCTCCGCCAGGCGCATGCTGAGCGCGGGGGACAGGTGCAGGCGGGCGCGCAGCAGCTCCGCCAGCGCGTCTCTGCGGACCATGCCGTCCGCCGGGTCGAGCACCGCCAGTCCGGCCACGTGCGCGGCGGTGGTCGCCGACTCCAGGTGGAGGAATTGGGCGTCGAGTGCGGTCAGCTGACGCATCGGCTCTCCTTTTCCCGGTGATGCCGGCAGCATCACATGACGGGATTTCCGGAAGGTTTCCCGGGGAGTCCGCCAGATGAATTCAGCCGCTTTGTCAGATGAAAATTGCCCAAGGCGGGCGATGGATGACTTTTTCGTCAGCCGAAGACGACGTGCACGGGGTGTCGTACGACGGCGTCGAAGTGATATCCCATCGGGTGTTTGGTGCACGTGAGCGGCTGCGTGGCGCCGGTCTCGTCGGTCGCGCGGGCCATCAGCAGCCTCGTGCCGGTGCGCCGCGGCGTCCACTCGATGTGCCACGGCAGCCAGGCTTTCGCCAGGTGGTGGCCGTGGTGCTCGGCCTCGCGCCAGGTGAGCCCGCCGTCGTCGCTCACCTCCACCCTGACGATCCTGCCCCGCCCCGACCACGACCGCCCGCGCAGGATCCGGACGTCCGGCAGCGGCACCCTCGCATTCCACGGCAGCTCGAACGCGCTCTTGATCGGCTGCGTGGTGACGTCCGCGTAGAAAACGGTGTTCCACGGCGTGAAGATCTTCTCTGTGGCGACTTCGAGCTCCCCGAGCCATTTGATCGACGCGATTCCCACCCATCCCGGCACCACCAGCCGCGCCGGAAATCCATGGTCCGGAGGAAGCGGCACACCGTTCATTTCGTAGGCCACGAGCACGTCGTCCATCGCCTTGGCGATCGGCAGTGGCCGGCGCACGTGGCCGTACTCCTCGAACGGCTCGTCCAGCCCCGTCGCGAGCACGTCCACCGCCTCCGGCCGCACGCCCACCTCCTTGAGCAGGTGTTTCAGCGGCACCCCGCGCCAGCGCGCCACCCCGATCCCGCCGAGACCCCACTGCGTGCCGGGAGCGCCGTCGTGCTGCTGCGTCCGGTAGAAGCGCCGCCCGTTGCCGGCGCACTCCAGCGCCACGTCGTACGTGCGGGACGGCATCGCGCGCAGCTCGTCGTACGTGAACGCGTGCGGCCGCCGGACCCCGGGGCCGTGGACGCGCAGCTGCCAGGTGGTGACGTCGATGAGGGGCGTCGAGGTGTGGTTCCTGACGAAGAACCGGTCGTTCGGCGTGTGATAGCCGAGGCCCGCCATGGACTCCCACCTCATCTCGGCGCTGTTGCCGTGCACCCGGAACAGGTGGTCGGGCAGCGGCTTGACGATCGATGCCGTGGCTTGCCTCATGGAGCATCACCTCGTTGTGACTATTTCCTACCTGGAAACCATCTAATCTCCTGCGGCTGACTCCGCGCGCCCTTCCTTGCCGAAATCTGCCCAGCCTGTACAGGAACGTTCCCCGCCCGCTCACCTACCCGCCACCCACCCCACCCCAACGACCCTCGTCGCGCCCCGCCCAACGCCCCCGCCCAACGGCCCCGGCCACGCCGTATGACCAACGCCCCGGCTGCGCCCTCACCCCTGCCCCGACCTCACCGCACACGGGCACTCGCGGGTGAGTGGGGACATGCCGGGGCGCACGGCATTGGCGTGCGAGGGGCGTGGGTGTGCTGGCGATCGGGGTGCGGTGACGATGTCAGGGGGAGCGGTGTGGTGGTTACGCGCGACTGCCGCGATCCCGCCTAACGCCCCGTCTGCGCCCTCGCCCGTCCCAAGCCCCGCACCGAGCCCACCGCCCTGCACCGAGCCCACCGCCCTGCACCAGGTGGGCCGCTCGTTCTGGGGTTGTCGCCCGTTCGGGGCTCGCCGTCTCGCCTCTGGGGTCGCCGTCTCGTGGCGGGCCTGTCGTTCCGCTTTGCGCCGCCGCCCGTTTGGGCTTGTCACCCTGCACCGGGGCCGCTGTCCTGTGTCGGGCTTGTCGCCCCGCTCCGTGGCCACCGCCTCGTACCGGGTAGTGCCTCATGCCACTTGCCGGAGCTTGTCCGCGCCACCCATCTCTCTCCGCCGCGCCTGCGGCTTCGGTCGGTTCTCGCCGCCTGGCCGCCGGTGGTCCGGTGGTGATGGGCGTCGTGCCATTGGTCTGGGCGCCTTGGCCGGCCGTTCGCCGAGCGTCGGCGCGCCCGCGTGAACCTCCCACGGGGGCTTCGGCCGTTGCCCGGCAGGGCGTCACGTCGCGGTGGGATGGCAGGACAATGCGCCGCGCCCAATGAGCACGACACACAGAAGCGCTCCCAGCCGGCCCCGACTCGTGGTGACTTACGGTCGCCGGCGGCTCCTGTCGGCCGGCTCCGGCTCTCGGCGGGTTGCCGTCTTCGGATTCTGGCTGCACCGTGGTCGTGGTCTTGTCGGCGGTGGGAAAGGTGTCGAGCGGTTGACCGATACGTGGTGGTGGGATCTGCTGATCGGGGTGGCGGTCGCGGTCGTGGCCTGCTGGGTGGCGCTGGTGGTCGTGCTCGCCGCCGTCCGGCCGCGCGGCGGCCTGCTCCGGGAGTCGCTGCGGCTGCTGCCCGACATGCTGCGACTCGTTCGCCGCCTCGCCGCCGACCGGGACCTGCCCCGTGGCGTACGGGTGCGGCTCTGGCTGCTGGTCGCCTACCTGGCGGTGCCGATCGACCTGATACCGGACTTCATCCCCGTCATCGGGTACGCCGACGACGCCATCGTCGTGGCGGCCGTCCTGCGGTCGGTGGTGCGGCGAGCCGGCCTCGACACGGTACGCCGCCACTGGCCCGGCACCCCGGACGGCTTCACCGCCCTCACCCGCCTCACCGGCCTGAGCACTCCTGATGCGCCTGAGTCTCCACGGTGAGCACCCGCCCCACCGGCGGGCTTCGCCTTCCGCCGGTGCAACCCACCGCAAGCCGATCAAGGCGCGGGGGGCTTCGCGAACAGCGTGATTGCCACCGCCCACCCACGGAGGAAGCCCGCAAAGGCGCTGACGGCCTCACGCGGCTCGATCGTCTCCGCGCGATGGACGGCAGGCAGGTTGTGGCGGCTGGACGGTGGTTCCAGAGGCGACCACGTGGAAAGCCGGTCCCGAGGCGACCGCGTGGTGGGTCGGTCCTGAGGCGATGGTGTGGTGGGTCGGTCCTGAGGTGACGGCGTGGTGGGTCGTTCGCGGTGGGACTGGAGGCGGGCGAGCCGCACCGACGACAGGATCCTGCGCTCGGGTTTCTGATCCTTGGGTTCGCCTTTTGAGTCGCATCGGGCGCTCGGGGCGGTGAGTGGCGTTGGCACGTAGGTCGCGTGGACGTGCTTCGCGGGCGGGGAAAACCTCGCGCACGTGTCGTGCTTCCGCTGGCCTGCCATGTAGGCCCGCGCATCTGGTGACCGACCCAGGGAACACCGTCGTCCGGCTGCGCCTCGTGCGGCTGCGCCTCGTGCGGCTGCGCCTCGTGCGGCTGCGCCTCGCGCGGCTGCGCCCCGCCCGGCTCCCGCCTCGCGCGGCTGCGCCCCGCCCGGCTCCCGCCTCGCTCGCCTGGCGCCCGGCAGGCCGTCCGCTCGGGTCAGGCGGTGGGGTCAGGCGGTGGGTCAGGCGGTTGGGCTCGTCGGGTGTCGTGGCAGGTCCTGGAGGTGGGGGCCGGCGTCACGGCTCCGGGTGATGACTTAGGGCAGACCCGCCTGCCCAAGCAAGCGAACCGGGGAAACCTACCTGCCCAGGAAGGCGAGCAGCCGGTCGAGGGGCCAGGTGTTGATGACGTCGTCCGTTGTCAGCCAGGCCCGCTGCGCGATGCCCACCCCGTAGCGCTGGTGCGCGAGGTGCGGGATCGCGTGAGAGTCGCTGTCGATCGAGAACTTGACCCCGTGGTGCCGGGCCAGCCGTACCAGGTCGGACGGCAGGTCGGAGCGGTCGGGGTAGGAGTCGATCTCCATGGCGGTGCCGGTGCGGGCGGCGGCGCGGAAGACGGCGTCCCAGTCGGCGTCGACCGGCGGCCGCTTGCCGATCTTGCGGGTGGTGGGGTGGCCGATGATGTCGACGTACGGATTCTCACAGGCCGCGATGAAGCGGCGGGTCATCTCGTCGCGCGACATCGTGAAGTGGGAGTGGACCGAGGCCACGCACACGTCGAACTCCCGCAGGATCTCCTCGGGCCAGTCGACCGAGCCGTCGGGCGCGATGTTGAGCTCGGTGCCGTGCAGCAGCCGCATCTTCGGGTATTTCGCCTGCAGCTCGGCCACCCGCCCGCGCTGCTCCAGCGCCTTGTCCAGGGTCATGCGCTGCATCGCCAGGTCGGGGGCGTGGTCGGTGACCGCGTAGTAGGAGTAGCCGCGGGCAGCGGCGGCGGCCACCATGTCCTCGAGCGTCGCGATGCCGTCGGTGAGGTCGGTGTGGGTGTGCAGGTCGCCCTTGAGGTCGCCCAGCTCCACCAGCACCGGCAGCTCGCCGGCCAGCGCCGCCTTGACCTCGCCGCCGTCCTCGCGCAGTGGCGGCGGTACGTACTGCATGCCCAGCGCGTGGTAGATGTCCTCCTCGGACTCGGCGGCGATCACCCGGTCGCCCTCGAACAGCCCGTACTCGGATAGCTTCCAGCCCTTCTTGACCGCCAGCTCCCTGATGGCGACGTTGTGCTCCTTGGAGCCGGTGAAGTACTGCATGGCCGCGCCCCACGACCCGGCCGGCACCACCCGCAGGTCGACCTGGATGCCGGAGGTGGTGCGTACGGACGTCTTCTTGTCGCCGGCGGCGATGACCTCGGCGACGTAGGGCTGGGCGCGGAAGTCGCTCATGATCGACTCGGGCGCCACGGCGAGGATGTCGATGTCGCCGATGGTGTCCTTCATGCGCCGCAGCGACCCCGCGTACGCGATGCGCTCGGCCTTCAGCGACTCCATCACCTGCTCGGCCAGCGCCATCGCGATGCCGATGTGGACCCGGCGGCCCGACTGCTCGAGCTGCTGGATGCCCTTGAGGAGGTTGGCCAGGGTCTTGGGGCCGAGGCCCTTGACGCCGTCGAGCCGGCCCGAGGTGATGGCCTCGCTGAGCGCCTCGGTGGAGTCGATGCCGAAGTCCTCGTACAGCATGATGGCGGTCTTGGGCCCGAGCGAGGGGACCCTGGTCAGCCGCCGCACGCCCTCGGGGACACGCCCGCGCAGGTCGTCGAGCTGGCGGAAGCTCCCGCGCTGCAGGAACTCCTCCATCTTCTTCGCGATCGCCTCGCCGACCCCCGGGACCGAGCGCACGTCGACGACCGAGATGTCCTCGGGGAACCCCGCGATGGCCTTCGCCGCCTTCTGGTAGCTGCGCACCCTGAAGGCGTCGCCGCCGGTGAGCGCGAACAGCTCGGCGTATTCCTGCAGCGCCGCCGCAGCCTCCTCGTTTGCCCGCATGCCCCCACCTTAGGGCCTCGCTCCGACAATTCCGCGCAGCCCGATTTGCCGACGAAATTGTCAATAACACGGCCGGACAGAGCGTCCGCGATGTCCAACGCTCTCCTAGCGCAAGGGGATCATGGGAGATGGTCAACAATCGATCGGCGCGATCTTCTCCGGACTACCGGGGTTCAGGGCCGCGGAGGCCCGGCTGCTGCGCTGGTACACCGGCCGGCGGGCCACCCAGTGGAAAGGCTGAGATGACCACCGCCCCGCGGGCGGACGTGACGCCCATGCTCGACGTGCGCGACGAGGCGCTCGCCGCGTCCGGCCCGCCGGACCGCCGTGACCAGCTCACCACCCGATCCCTGCCGCGCTCCGCCGAGCCGCGGTCACGCGTGTACGAGCTGGTCCGGCAGGCCAAGGCCGGCCACCGCCCTGAAGGCGACGCCTCCTAGAGCCGCACCTCGCGCGGCCGGTACGCCTCCTCCAGGAACCGCACCTCGTCGTCCGTCAGCGTCACCGACACGGCGGCGAGCGCGTCGTCCACGTGACCCTCCTTCGTGGCCCCCACGATGGGCGCGGTGATCTCGGGACGGCGCAGCACCCACGCCAGCGCGAGCTGCGCGGCGGGCACACCCCGGTCGGCCGCGAGCTGCGCGACCCGGTCGAGGATCAGCTTGTCGTTCTCGGGGTCGTACAGGTACGCGATGCGCTGGTCGGATCCGGCCCGCGCGGTCGAGGCGGACGAACCGGCCCTGGCCAGTACGCCGCGCGCCAGCGGGCTCCATGGGATCACGCCCACGCCCTGGTCGGCGCAGAGCGGCAGCATCTCCCGCTCCTCCTCGCGGTAGAGGAGGTTGTAGTGGTTCTGCATCGAGACGAACTTCGTCCAGCCGTTCACCTCGGCCACGTGCTGGGCCTTGGCGAACTGCCAGGCGTACATGCTGGAAGCGCCGATGTAGCGGGCCTTACCGGCCCTGACCACGTCGTTCAGCGCCTCCATCGTCTCCTCGATCGGCGTCTCGTCGTCCCAGCGGTGGATCTGGTACAGGTCCACGTAGTCGGTGCCGAGGCGGCGCAGCGAGGCGTCGATGCTGTCGAGGATGTGCTTGCGTGACAAGCCGCGGTCGTTGGGGCCGTCGCCCATCGGCAAGCACACCTTGGTCGCCAGCACGTAGTCCTCCCGCCTGGGGAAGATCGCGCGCAGCGCCTTGCCGGTCACGACCTCGCTCTCGCCGGTGCTGTAGACATCGGCGGTGTCGAAGAACGTGACGCCTCCGTCCGCGGCCCTGCGGATGAGCGGCTCGGCCTGGTCGTACGGCAACGACCACTCCAGCTTGGCGGGGTCGCCGTAGCTCATCATGCCGAGGCACACCCGGGAGACCTTCAGACCCGTATTACCAAGACGCACATAATCCATGAACCTCACCCTACGTCCCGGCCTCCCGCTCATCCGGTGAGGGGTGTACGGCCGATCACGAGGGCCGGCGAGCGGGGCGCCCGGCCGGTCGGGCGCCCCGGGCGGGAGGTCCGGCGAGATGGCCGGGCGGGGGTCCCGAGGTCCGGGCGGATGGTCAGGGTGCGGAGCGGATGGTCAGGGTGCGGAGCGAGGGGTGATCATGGTGACGCCCGGCACCGAGCCCATCGACGCCAGCGCCTTGCCCGCGTCGGCGAGCCCGATCGTGCGGGTGACGAGCTGGTCGGGGTGCAGGATCCCGGCCCTGATCATCTCCAGCATCGGCGGGTACGCGTGCGCCGCCATGCCATGGCTGCCGAGCAGCCGCAGCTCGTGGCCGATCACGCGGGCCATCGGCACCGGCGTCGGCCCGCCTGGCAGCAGGCCGACCTGGACGTGGCGGCCCCTGCGGCGCAGGCTCTCGACGGAGGCCGCGCACGTCTGCGGGCTGCCCAGCGCGTCGAGCGAGACGTGCGCACCGCCTCTGGTCAGCTCCCTGACCTGGGCGGCCGCGTCGCCGGCCGAGCCGTTGACGAAGTGGGTGGCGCCGGCCAGCTCGGCCAGGTGCAGCGCGTCGGTGCTGATGTCGACCGCGACGACCCTGGCCCCGGCCGCCGTGGCGATCATGATGGCCGACAGGCCGACGCCGCCGCAGCCGTGCACGGCCACCCACTCGCCCGGACGCACCTCGCCGACCTGGACCACGGCGCGGAACGCGGTGGCGAACCTGCAGCCGAGCCCGGCCGCCGTGGCGAAGGCCATGTCCTCGGGAACGGCGATGAGGTTGACGTCGGCGTGGTCGATGGCGACGTACTCGGCGAACGAGCCCCAGTGCGTGAAGCCGGGCTGGGTCTGCCGCTCGCAGACCTGCTGATCGCCGGTAGCGCAGGAGGGGCAGGAGCCGCAGGCGCAGATGAACGGCACCGTGACCCGCGCCCCCGGCCGCCAGCCCCGTACGTCGGAGCCGACCGCCTCGACCACGCCCGCCAGCTCGTGGCCCGGCACGTGAGGCAGGACCTTGATGTCGGGGTCGTGCCCCTGCCAGCCGTGCCAGTCGGACCGGCACAACCCCGTCGCCTCGACTCTGATCACCGCGCCGTGCGGGGCGGGGGAAGGGTCGGGCAGCTCACGAACGTCGAGCTCACCACCGAAGATGTCAAAGGCAACCGCGCGCATCCCCCGAGCTTAGAGCGCGTCGCCGCAGGTCGCGCAATACCCCGGGAGCGGCATGTGACCTGAACCTCCGCCGGAACACGTGTTAACGACCAACTCTTGGACAGAAGAGGGTGATGGGTAAGGATCTCGAAAAGGAGCGATTCACCGAGGCGGAGTTCGCCCGCTTCGGCGAGCGCATCCAGCAGCAGCTCTCGGTCTTGCGCGAGCTGCTCACCACCCCCGGCTTCGGCGAGGGTCCCGTGACGATCGGGGCCGAGCTGGAGCTGTTCCTCATCGACGACGAAGGCATGCCGCTGCAGCGCAACGACCAGGTGCGCGACGCCCTGGGCGACCCCCGCGTGGTGCTCGAGCTGGGCCGCTACAACATAGAGGTCAACCTCACCCCCATCCCGCTGGCGGGGCGGCCGTTCGAGACCTTGGGCGCGGAGGTCCAGGAGGCCATCACCAAGATCGACGGCGCGGTGGCGGGCGGCGGCGCGCTGCCCATCGGCATCCTGCCGACGCTCGACGCCGGGCACTTCACGCTGGGCGCGATGAGCGACCAGAACCGCTACCGCGCCATGAGCAGGGGCCTGCGGCGGCTGCGGCTCGAACCGTTCCTGGTGAAGATCGGCAACCTGGAGCTCTCCGTCGAGGACGTGATCCTGGAGAGCGCCAACACCTCCTGGCAGGTGCACATCCGCACCCCGCCGGAGAGCTTCGCCCGGCTGTTCAACGCCGCGCAGCTCGCGATCGGCCCGGTGCTGGCCGCGTGCGGCAACTCGCCGTTCTTCCTGGGGCGCGAGCTGTGGGAGGAGACGCGGATCGCGCTCATGGAGGAGGCGGCCGACGACCGCGACGTGCAGCGGCCGGAGCGCAGGGACGGGCGGGTGACGTTCGGCTCCGACTGGGTGCGCGAGGGCGCGCACGAGCTGTTCGAGCGGTACGTACGGGACTACGACCCCATCGTGCCCGACATCACCGAGGGCGCGCCGGAGCACGAGGTGCCGGAGCTGCGGCTGCACCAGGGCACGATCTGGCAGTGGAACCGCCCCGTCTACGACCCCGCGGACGGCGGTCACCTGCGGATCGAGCTGCGCGCCCTGCCCGCGGGGCCGTCCTGCGCGGACATGGCCGCCAACACGGCGTTCCTGCTGGGGCTGACGCTGTCGCAGGCCGAGCGGGACCTGACCGGCTACCGCTTCGCGCAGGCGTACCAGAACTTCTACCGCGCGGCCATGGACGGCCTCGACGCCAAGCTGTCGTGGCCCGGCAGGGACGGCGAGTACGAGGCCGCCGAGCTGGTGCTCTCGCTGCTGCCCGAGGCGCGGGACGGCCTGCTCAAGGCCGGGGTGACGGCGTCGGACGCGGACCGGGCGCTGGACGTCGTCGCGCAGCGGACCAGGCTGCGGCGCACCGGTTCTGTGTGGCAGCGCGAGGCGCTGGCGCGTTTCGGCGGCGACCGGGGGCGCATGGTGCGGCGTTACCGTGAACTCGCGCTTTCCGGGCTGCCCGTGCATTTGTGGAAGTAAGTGCAAACCATATTTCTCGCCCGTCCGTCAAACTGGTCAAGAGACGGAAAAGGTGAGGACAATATGGCGGCATCGGGGATGGTATCCACCGATACAGCACGTTTTGCGCTGAATCGGGCGACGGGCGATCTGGCGGAGGGAGCGGACAAACTCGCTGGCGAAATCGGCAGCACCGCCGTGGAGGCGGTGCTCGCCAACGCCAACAGGAGAGGCACGAACAAGGGCGCGGCCGCCGCGATGGGATCGATGAATCCCCGGCCGCCGATCTGGTACGCCTTCGACAACGGCGACCAGAACACCCCCGACTGGTACCCCCAGGGCCTGACCGGCAGCGACGACTCCGGCGGCATCGGCGTCCCGGCGTTCATGATCAGCTGGTATTTCAAGCCGACGGCGGGCGAGCGCGGCATCAGGGTCTCGTTCTTCAGCCCCCAGACGCTGAAATACCAGCACGCGCTGCTGGTGCTGGCCAAGCCCGACGGGTCGTACGGGCCGATCAACATCCACGCCGGCGGCATCGCCTGCCACGGCGACCTGCTCTACGTCGCCGACACCGTGCGCGGCCTGCGCGTCTTCGACCTCCGCCACATCCTCGACCTGCGCACCGCGCAGAAGGACCTCGGCGACCCCGACAGGATCGGCCGGCACGGCGGCAAGCTGCACGCCTTCGGCTACCGCTACATCGTCCCCCAGACCGACTTCTGGCGGGTCACCCAGGCCGGGCCACGCTTTTCGTACGTCGCCATCGACCGCAGCGGCGACACGCCCAGGCTCATCACCGGCGAGTACCGCGAGGGCGACGGTAACGGGTGGGTGGCGCGCTGGCCGCTCGACATGGAGGGCGGGGCGCCCGAGGACGCCTACATCACGGGGCAGGAGAAGATCCAGGGCGCGGTGTCGTACGACGGCAAGTGGTACCTCAGCCAGGCCGTCAACGCCACCACCAACGGCAGGCTCCGGGTCTTCGACGGCGACACACTGACCACCCGGCCGTTCCCCATCGGCCCCGAGGACCTGACCGTGCAGGACGGCAGGCTGTGGAGCGTCACCGAGTTCCGCAACAAGCGCACGATCTTCGCCGTGCCGCTGTGACCGTTACCTAGCTGCGCAGGTGCTCCTGCAGCACCTCCCGGTAGCGGCGGTCGAAGTCGTCGTAGCGTTCCCGCAGCCGGGCCCCGGGCCAGCCGTCCGGCAGCAGCTCACCGGGCAGCAGCGGGTCGGCGAGCAGGTGGCGCAGCACCGCGGCCGAGACGAGGAAGCCCTCGGCCAGCCCGCCCGTCTCGCGCGCCCCGCCGAGACCGGTCTCCAGCACCCGGTCCAGCGCGCGTTCGAGCCGCACCGCCTCCGCCGCCCAGCCGTCCAGGTCCCACAGCAGGGGAGTGGGATCGTCGTGCGGGCGGCCGTCGATGAGCGTGCACTGCGCGGTGACGATCTCCGGCCAGACCCGCACCAGGTTCGCCGGGCGCATCCAGGTGCCCTCGCGCAGCTCCGCCAGGCGCAGCGCGGTCATGGTGTGCCGGAACGCGGCCCGGTCCGCGGGCGCGCGCCGCTCGGCGGTCACCACGACCACCTCCCACGTGCCGTCCCACGGCTTGACATGGGGGGCGCGGCTCTCATCCTGCCTGGCCTGGCGCTCGACCAGGCGCTGCGACAGCGCGTACATGCCGCCTGACTGCACCAGGTCGCCCGCCGCGACCATGCGCGACAGCGCCACTCGCACCGTGCCCTCGGCGATGCCGAACAGCGCCCCGATGCGCACCAGGTCCCGGGCGGGCAGGCGGGGCGGGTGGCTGCCCAGCAGCGCGCTCAGCACCGCCGATCGGGCGCTCAGCGTTCGATTACGCTCTTCCATCGCGTGTCGAGTATATGTAACATCCGCGAATATGAGCCGGTATCTCGTCGAGCCGTACGACCACAGCGACCGCTACGCCACCGAGCGCTACCAGGGCGCGCAGGGCCGCAACTGGTGGCGCTGCGACCCCACGCTCCGCCTGCTCATGCGCCGCCTGCTCGGCGACGGCTACGCCTGGGCCGAGCCGCACCTCGACCGGCTCGGCGAGCTGATGGGCGGCCTCATCGCGCGCTGCGCCGAGGAGACCGACCGCAACCCGCCGCGGCTGGAGAAGTACGACAAGTGGGGCAGGGACGTCAGCGAGGTCGTCACGCCGCCGTCCTTCCACGCCGCCCGCGACGCGCTCATGGCCGACAACTTCACCTCGCCCGCCTTCGCCGAACAGGCCCGTGCGAACGGGGCCGACCCGGCCGCGCTGGCCGCCGCCTGGACGTACCTGCTCGACCAGGCCGACATCGGCATGGGCTGCGCGCTCGGCACCGGCGGCGACATGGTGGTCTCGCTCGCCGAGAAGCACGCGCCCCCGGACGTACGCGACCGGGTCAGGGAGATCTTCGCCAACGGCTACTACTCCGGCGAGGCCGCCCAGATGTTCACCGAGCGGACCGGCGGCTCCGACCTCGCCGCGCTGGAGACCACCGCCACGCCCGCCGGCGACGCGTGGCTGCTGGACGGCCTCAAGTGGTTCGCCTCCAACGCGGGCGGCTCGGCCTTCGTCGTGCTCGCCCGGCTGCCCGAGGGGGCGGTCGCGCCGTTCCTGGTGCTGTGGGAGCGGCGGGACGGCAGCCGCAACGGCGTACGCATCCGGCGGCTCAAGGACAAGCTCGGCACCAGATCGGTGGCGTCCGCCGAGGTCGAGCTCACCGGCGCCGAGGCCTTCCTGCTCGCCGACCCCGCGGGCGGCGGCTCCGGGCTCGGCACCATGATGAAGCTCACCAACACCTCGCGGCTCGGCGTCGCCATGATGGGCGTCGGCGTGGCCAGGCGCGCGCTCGTCGAGTCGGTCTGCTACGCCTCCGCCCGCGAGGCGTTCGGCAGGCCCCTCATCGAGCAGCCGCTGATGCGCCGCAAGCTCAGCGAGTTGATCGTCGAGGTCGAGGCCGCGCAGGCCATGGTCTTCGACGGGCACGTGGGGCCCCGGCTGCGGCTCGCGCCCGCCCTCATCAAGCTGCGCGCCTCCCGCCTCGGCGTCACCGCCGCCAGTGACGCGATCGAGGTGCACGGCGGCAACGGCTACATCGAACAGTGGCCCGTCGCCAGGCTCCTGCGCGACGCCCAGGTCAACCCCATCTGGGAGGGCGGCGACAACATCCTCTGCCTCGACGTACGGCGCGCCATGGAGAAGGAGCAGGCCCACCTGCCCTTCCTCGCCCACCTGCGCACGCTCGCCACCTCAGACCTCGTCCAGGCGCGTGTGGAGGACCTCGCCAAGGCCATCGAGGTCTGGTCGGGGCTCGACCGCGCCACCGCCGAGGCCCGCCTCTACCCGCTGGCGCAGTTCATGGCCGACGTGTACGCCGCCGCGCTGCTGGAGAACCAGGCGACGTGGGGCATCGACGACGACCGCAAGGCCCTCGTCGCCCGCCTCTACGCCGAAACCCACCTCACCGACCCCGGCCCACTCCGCGGCCTCGACCGCCCCGCCACCGACCCCTTCGACACCCTCCTAGCAGGCTCGGTCACCCTCTGAGCCCGCCGTCTCGCCGTCTTCGCCGAACAGCGCTTCGACGGTGGGGGTGGTGTAGGAACGGTTCAGCCAGGCTTCGAGCTGGGCCAGGTCCGTGCAGGAGGAGATGCGGGCGCGGACGTCGTCTGTGACTTCCAGCCCTCGGAAGGCCAGAGTGGTCAGAATGCCCTTCGCCAGGCCCTCGGCCTTCCCTTCGGCCTTCCCCTCGGCCTTGCCCTCCGCTTTTCCGCGTCCGAAGTGCTCTTTCGCGAAGGGGCTGTAGACCGGCCAATAAGTGGATGACATGAGAATCTCCTCCATGAGTTGCCGAGTCTCAGGCGCGGACATGTTGTAGGCGTACTCATAGTACTTCGGCCTGTCCTCGTCTTTGCTGTCGCGGATGGCTGCGGTGAATGTCTCCACGACCTTGCGGTTTCGGCCGTGCATCATGACAGACAGGGCCGCGAGTTCGAGGTGCTCAGCTGCCAGTTTTGGGTCGATTATGGGCGGTATGTCGTCAGGTCCGAGAACCTGGGCCTGCAGACGATAGCCGGTGAGGCCGGATTCGATAGGAGTAGCGTAATATGCCGCATCTTTCCGATTCGGGCAGATGACGAGGACCGTGACGTCGCATCGCTGCATGAGCCACAGCGCGGCGGCGTAGCGGGCCAGCTGCCTGGGCTCTTTAGAGCGATCGAATTGGGCCTCCACGATGACGGCGTGAAAGGCGTGTTCGGGCCCGCCCATGATGAGCACCAGATCGGCCGTTATGTCCTCAGAGCGACGAGTGCTGAAGGATGGATTCTCTACGCGGACGAGTGGAGTCTCCGGCAAGCGCACGCCCTTGAGGTTGCTCAGCAACTCCACTGCCAGGGACGGCCGTTCGGTCATCAATTTGACGAGAGCGTCATGGTTCGCTGACGGCATGGCGCACATCATTGCACCAAGGAACGGCAAAGTGATGGCCTTTCGCGTTATCTCGCAGGCTCTTTCTTCTAAACCAAACGGAAGTCTGGAGGCTATTTACGGCTTTCGGCTGAAAAATCGCTTCGAAGTGGGCGCTGGGCGGGAGAGGGGTGAGGGCGTACGCTCGGCACGTTCTCCGAGGCACGTATCCCCGAGGAGGGTCACATGACCGTACGCGTGGAGCGCCAGGGGCCGGTGACCACCGTGGTGATCAGCAGGCCGGAGGCGCGCAACGCCGTCGATCGCAAGACCGCCGACGCGCTGGCCGACGCGTTCCGCGAGTTCGAGGCCAGTGACGCCAGCGTGGCGGTGCTGTGGGGCGAGGGCGGCACGTTCTGCGCGGGAGCCGACCTCAAGGCGCTCGACAACCGCGTCGCCGAGCAGGGCGACGGGCCGATGGGGCCGACCAGGATGCGGCTCGGCAAGCCGGTCATCGCGGCCGTCGCCGGGCACGCCGTCGCGGGCGGGCTGGAGCTCGCGCTCTGGTGCGACCTGCGGGTCGCCGAGGAGGACGCGGTGTTCGGGGTGTTCTGCCGCCGGTGGGGCGTGCCGCTCATCGACGGCGGCACCGTACGGCTGCCGCGGCTCATCGGCACCTCGAGAGCCATGGACATGATCCTCACCGGACGGCCGGTCGGCGGGCGGGAGGCGTACGAGATCGGGCTGGCGAACCGGCTCGTCCCCACCGGCACCGCGCGGCGCCACGCCGAGGAGCTGGCCGCGGAGATCGCCCGGTTCCCGCAGGCGTGCCTGCGCGGCGACCGGATGTCGGTGCTGGAGCAGGAGGGGCTGACGGAGGAGGAGGCGATGCGGAACGAGCTGCGCCACGGCCTGATGTCGCTGCCGGACGCCTCCGAAGGCGCGGCCCGCTTCGCGGCGGGCGCCGGCCGCCACGGCGCCTTCCCCGCTTAGGAGCCCGTGTCGCCTTCCCGGGGGTTGTCGGTGGGCGCGCGTATGGTGACCGTATGCCTGACATCGAGGTCGCCGGGCGTGCGGTCCGCATCACCAACCCCGACAAGGTGGTCTTTCCGCGGACCGGGCACACCAAGCTCGACCTGGTCCGCTACTACCAGGCGGTGGGCGAGGCGGCGCTGCGGGGCGTCCACGGGCGGCCGATGGTGCTCAAGCGCTTCGTGCACGGCATCGAGCAGGAGGCGTTCTTCCAGAAGCGGGCCCCGGCCAAGCGGCCCGACTGGATCGAGGTGGCGGAGCTGAAGTACCGCTCGGGGCTGAGCGCCGAGGAGGTGGTCTGCACCGACCTCGCGCAGCTCCTGTGGGTGGTCAACCTGGGCTGCGTCGATCTCAACCCCCATCCCGTACGCTCCGACGACCTGTCCAGGCCCGACGAGCTGCGCATCGACCTCGACCCCGTGCCGGGCGTCGCGTGGGCCGACGTGCTGGCCACGGCGCAGGTGGCGCGGGAGGTGCTGGCCGACCACGGGCTGGTGGCCTGGCCCAAGACGTCGGGTTCGCGAGGCTTCCACGTGTACGCCCGCATCGAGCGGCGGTGGCCGTTCTCGCAGGTGCGCAAGGCGGCCGAGACGGTGGCCCGCGAGGTGGAGCGGCGCGCGCCCGGCCTGGCGACCAGCCGGTGGTGGAAGGAGGAGCGCCACGGGGTGTTCGTCGACTTCAACCAGAACGCCTACGACCGCACGGTGGCCTCCGCCTACTCGGTGCGGGCGGTCGAGGACGCCCGGGTCTCCACGCCGCTGACGTGGGACGAGGTGCCGGGCTGCCGTCCTGAGGCGTACACGATCGACACCGTGCCGGCGCGGCTGGCCGAGCGCGGCGACCCCTGGGAGGACATGGACCTTCACCCCGGCTCACTCGACGGCCTGCTCGCGCTGGCCGAGGAGCTGGGCCCGCCGCCCAAGCCGCCCAAGGGCACCGGGCGCAGGCGGCAGACCAAGCCGCTGATCGAGATCGCCAGGGCCGAGCACAAGGACGAGGCGATGGCCGGGTTCGAACGGTGGAAGGCCCGCCATCCGAAGGCCGCGGCCCACCTGGAGCCCGCCGATGTGCTGGTGGACGGCATGCGGGGGCGCAGCAGCGTCTGGTACCGCATCCGGGTCAACCTGCAGCACGTGCCCGAAGGCGAGCGGCCCCCGCAGGAGCCGCTCGAGGTCGACTACGACCCCTGGCGCGGCGCCTCGGACTGACCGGAGCGGGTCCGGAGGCCGGCAAGCCGGCCTCCGGTCGGCCTGCGGGTGTCTGCGGCTTCGGAGGCTTCCAGGCCAGGCGGACCGGCGGCCTCCGGCCGACCGGCGGACCCGGGTCGTGCCCGCGCGTTCAGCGGCCGGCGATGAAGTTCGCCAGGTGGGCGTAGGGCGAGGTCCGGGTGCCGCGCTCGTTCTCGTGCCGGTCGGCGGCCCGGAACAGCGCGTAGATGAGCTGCACGCCGATCCAGCGCAGCGGCTCGGGCTCCCACTGCCGCACCTGGCGGCCCACCCACGGCAGCCGCGTCAGCGGCGTGTCGCGGCGCAGCACCAGGTCGCGCAGGGTACGCCCGGCCAGGTTGGTGGTGGTGACGCCGCTGCCGACGTAGCCGCCGGCCCAGCCGAGCCCGCTGGCGTGGTCGAGGTGCACGGTCGAGCACCAGTCGCGGGGCACGCCGAGCACTCCGCACCAGGCGTGCGCCACCGGCACGTCCACGGCGGCGGGGAAGAGCTTGACCAGCATCCGCCACAGCAGCGCGACGGTCTGCGATTGGGTGACGCCGCGCCGGTCGGTACGCGAGCCGAACCGGTACGGCACGCCCCGCCCGCCGATCGCGATCCGGTCGTCGGCGGTGCGCTGGGCGTAGACGTAGGCGTGGGCCTCGTCCTCCAGCAGTTCGCTGCCCTGCCAGCCGATGTGCTTCCACACGTCGGGCGGCAGCGGATCGGTGACGATCATCGAGCTGTTCATCGGCAGCCACTGGCGGTGCTGGCCGTGGAGGCTGGCGGTGAAGCCCTCGGTGGCGCGGATGACGTACTCGGCGGTGACGTCGCCCCGGGTGGTGAGCGCGGTCGCCTTGCCGCCGCCGTTCCTGGGGCGGATCTCGGTGACGGTGGTGTCCTCGTAGATGTCCACGCCGAGCCCGGCCACGACGGCGGCGAGCCCGACGGCGAGCTTGGCGGGCTGGATGCGGGCGCAGTGCGGCGAGTACGCGGCCTCGATCGCCCCCGCCACCTGGACGCGCTCGCGCTGCTCGGCACGTTCCATGATGCGCATGTCGGCCTCGCCGTAGCCCCAGCGGCGCAGGTCGGCGACCTCGGCGCGCAGCCGCCGCCGCTGCGCCGGGTTGGTGGCGACGTGGATCAGCCCGCCCTTGTGCACGTCGGCGTCGATGCCTTCGGCGCGGGTGACGTCGATGACCTCGTCCACGGAGGCGAACATGGCCCGCTGCAGATCGATCATGGCCTGCTTGCCGCGCGCCTTGGCGTGGCGCTTGCGGGAGCCGGCGAACTCGGCCGACAGCCATCCGCCGTTGCGCCCGGATGCGCCGAACCCGGCGAACTCCTTCTCCAGGATCGCGATGCGCAGGCCGGGGTCGGCCTTCTTGAGGTAGTACGCGGTCCACAGGCCGGTGTAGCCGCCGCCGACGATGGCGACGTCGTAGTCACGGGGGCCGGGCAGCGCGGGCCGCCGTGCGGGCAGGCCGATCTGCCGGTACCAGAAGGAGACGCCGCCGTTGGCGAAGTCTCTGGTCAGCGGGATGCCTCTCATCACCGGACACATTGTCCAGTACCACTCGCCAGACCAACAAGTCGGCGAAGTGTAATGAAACAGGACAAACCACTAGCTGCGTGTCTGACGCTCGTAACCCTCGTCGCCCCCGTAAACGCGCAGGTCGGGGTCATGCTCAGGCTGGTTCGCCGGGCTCGTGGGCGAGGCGGTGTGCTCGGTGGCGAAGTCGTCGGACAGCATCGGTTCGGGCGGGAGCAGGTAGTCGCGCCAGCCGATCTCGCCCTTGGGCTCGGCATCCGTGAGCAGCGCGCCTGCTCGCTGGGCGGCGTACAGACGGCCCGGATACCGTACGGGAACGCACGGCCGGCGCAGTCCCGAGGACCGCAGCCACACCGTGACCAGCTCCTCGGTGTCGATCACCTGCGGCCCGCCGAACTCGATCTCCCGCTCGGCCGGCGAGGCGCTGAGCAGTGCGGCGGCCCGCGTGGCGACCTCGCCGGTGTGCACCGGCTGCCAGGGCAGCGAGCGGTCCACGGGCAGCACCGGCAGCGACGACAGGTCGCTCAGCCTGCGGTGCAGCCACTGGTGGAACGGGGTCGTGCGGAGGATCGTCCAGCCCAGGCCGCTCTCCATGACCAGCCGCTCGGCCTCCAGCTTGTGCCGGAGGTGCCCGTACGCGGCCTTGTCGGCGCCGACCATCGAGGTGAACAGCACGTGCGGCACCCCCGCCGCGCGCGCCAGGATCAGCAGCGCCCTGGTGCCGGGCACGTCCACCGCGCCGCGCCCCTTGCGGCCGCTGGTGGCGAGGTGGGCGATCGCGTCCACCCCCTCGACGGCCTCCTCGACCCCGTTGCCGGAGATCAGATCGCCCCAGATCCACTCGACGCTGCCGCGATCCTCCCGCTTGGCCCGGCTCAGCGCGCGCACCTCGTGCCCCGCCTTGAGCAGGGCGGGTACCAGCGCCCCGCCGAGTGTGCCGGTGGCTCCCGTGACCAGTATGCGCATGACGGCCCCCTACCCGCCCACATGGAGAAATGTCCGTAGATCAGTGCGTATGTCGTCCTCCGGGCGGGGTAGGGCGCGTCCCATGGCTCGTATCGCATCGGAATCGCTGGTCGAACGCCTCGCCGCATGGGGAGTCGACACCGTCTTCGGGCTTCCGGGTGACGGCATCAACGGCGTCATGGAGGCCCTGCGCCGCCACCGTGACCGGATCCGTTTCGTCCTCGTCCACCACGAGGAGGCCGCCGCCTTCATGGCCACCGGCTACGCCAAGGCCACCGGCCGCATCGGCGTCTGCCTGGCCACCTCGGGCCCCGGCGCCATCCACCTGCTCAACGGCCTGTACGACGCCAAGCTCGACCACCACCCCGTGCTGGCCATCACCGGCATGCAGGAGACCTCCGTGCTCGGCACCGGCTACCAGCAGGAGGTCCACCTGGACAAGCTGTTCGCCGACGTGGCCGAGTACAACATGATGATCACCAACCCGGTGCAGCTCCCGTCGCTGGTCGACCTCGCCGTCAGGACCGCCTACGCGCGGCGCGGCGTCGCCCACCTGGCGCTGCCCAACGACATCCAGGTGGCGGAGGAGGGCTGGGACCCGTACCGGAACGTCGCACCCGCCCGCGCACCCGAGACCGCGCCCGTCTACCTCCAGCCGTCCGGCCTGCCCAGGAAAGAGGACCTGGAGTGGGCGGCCGAGGTGCTCAACCGGGCGGAACGCCCCGCCATGCTGGTCGGGCAGGGCGCGCTGCACGCCCGCCAGGAGGTGCTGGAGGTGGCCGAGGCGCTGGGCGCGCCGATCGTCAAGACGCTGCCCGGCAAGGCGGTCGTGCCGGACGACTCGCCGTACACGACGGGCGGGCTCGGACTGCTCGGCACCCGGCCGAGCGAGGAGCTGATGGACGACGCCGACGTGCTGTTCATGGTCGGCACGAACTTCCCGTACTCGAAGTTCCTGCCCGAGACGCGCGACGCCCGGGTGGTGCAGTTCGAGGCCGACCCGACCAGGGCGGGCGCGCGCATCGCGACCGACGTGCCGGTCGTGTGCGACGCCAAGGAGGGGCTGCGGGCGCTGCTGCCGCTGCTGGCCCGCAAGGACCGCGGCCACCTGGCGAAGTACCAGAAGATGATGGCGAAGTGGCGCGCCGACATGGAGGCGCTGGAGAACCCCGACCGCGAGCCCATCGCCCCGCAGTACGTCATGTCCATCCTGGACCAGCTGGCCACCGACGACGCGATCCTGACCTGCGACAGCGGCACCGTCGCCACCTGGGCGGCGCGCCACTGGACGATCCGCGGCGAGCGCGAGTTCTACCTGTCGGGCACGCTCGCCTCGATGGCGAACGGCCTGCCGTACGCCATCGCCATGCAGCACGCCTTCCCCGGCCGGCAGGTCATCGCCTACGTCGGCGACGGCGGCTTCTCCATGCTGATGGCCGAGTTCCTCACCGCCGTGCAGCAGCGGCTGCCGGTCAAGGTGATCATCAACAACAACAACGCGCTCGGCCAGATCCTGTGGGAGCAGATGGTGCTCGGCTTCCCCGAGCACGGCGTGCGCTACGCCGAGCCCGAGGCGGACTTCTCGGCCTGGGCCAGGTCGTGCGGCGGGTTCGGCGCGAAGGTGTCCAAATCGGAGGACGTCGCCCACGCCGTCGGCCAGGCGCTCGCGCACGACGGCCCGGCCCTGGTGGACGTGGACGTCAACCCGAACGAGCCGCCCATGCCCGGCAAGGTCTCCTACGACCAGGCCAAGAGCTTCGCGCAGGCGTTCCTCAAGGGGCAGCCGCACCGGTCGGCCATCGCGACCACCCTGTTCAGGGACCGCATCCAGAAGCTCTGAACCCGTCTCATGACAGCGCACGGGCGATCCCGGCGGCGGCGGCCCGCAGCGGCTCCACCAACCGGGGCAGCTCGCGGGCCCGCCGCGAGGACAGCACGATGCCGAGCGCCGCCACCGCGCGCCCGTCCACCAGCACCGGGGTCGCCGCCGAGCAGGAGCCGAGCGTCATCTCCTCGTACGTCAGCGCGTACCCCTGGGCCCGCACCGCCGTCAGCTCCCTGGCCAGCCGGCCGGGCTCGATGATCGTGTGCGGGGTGGGGCGTTCGAGCTTGCGCGCCAGGTAGGACTTGACGAACCAGTCGGGTTCGTACGCCAGCAGCGCCTTGCCCACGCCCGTCGGGTGCATCGGCAGCCGGCCGCCGATCCGCGACACGATGGGCACCGCCCGCCTGCCGTACACCTTGTCCACGTACAGGACCTCGAGGCCGTCCCTGACTGCGAGGTGCACGTTCTCGCCCGTCGAGGCGAACAGCTCCTGCAGCCACGGATGCGCCAGCTCCTGCAGCCGGTTCGGCGCGAGCTGGCCCAGCTCCCACAGCCGCGGCCCCACCCGCAGCCGGCCGTCCGGCCCGCGCCCCAGCGCCCGCCACGCCTCCAGCTCGCCGACCAGCCGGTGCGCGGTGCTCAGCGGCAGCCCGCTGCGCCGGGCCAGCTCGGTCAGCGTGAGCTGGGGATGCGCCGCGTCGAACGCGCCGAGTATGGCCAGGACCTTGGACGTCACCGAGCGCCCAGCCTCGCGGGAACCGCCTGACATGTTCACGATCCTGCACCGCGTTTCCGCTCAGTGGAAGGGGCCTCTCGGATAGATCACCTCGAACCACCATGCTTTCCCTCATGCGAACTCAGGTCGGGATCATCGGTGCAGGTCCTGCTGGACTGCTGCTGTCTCATCTGCTTCACCTGCGCGGCATCTCCTCCGTGGTGCTGGAGAAGCGCAGCCGCGAGTACGTCGAGCGCCGGGTGCGGGCCGGCGTGCTCGAACAGGGCACGGTGGACACGCTGGTCGAGGCCGGCGTCGGCGAGCGGATGCTGCGCGAGGGCCTGCCGCACCACGGCATCGAGCTGAGGTACGGCGGCGCGGGCCACCGCATCGCCTTCGAGAAGCTGGTGCCCGGCAGGTCCATCACCGTCTACGGGCAGCAGGAGGTCGTCAAGGACCTCATCGCCGCCCGCCTCGCCGCCGGCGGTGACCTGCGCTTCGAGGTCGAGGACGTCGCGGTGCACGACGTGGATTCGGAGCGGCCGTACCTGACCTTCGGGGGCGAGCGGCTCGACTGCGACATCATCGCCGGCTGTGACGGCTTCCACGGCGTGTCCAGGCCGTCCATCCCCGAAGGCGTGCTGACGATCTACGAGCGTAACTACCCCTTCGCCTGGCTCGGCATCCTCGCCCGCGTCGCGCCCTCCTCCGAGGAGCTCATCTACGCCAGGAACGAGCGCGGCTTCGCCCTGCACAGCATGCGTACGCCCGCCATCAGCCGCTTCTACCTCCAGGTGCCGCCGGACGCGCGGCTCGACGACTGGCCGGACGAGCGCATCTGGGGCGAGCTGAAGGCCCGCCTGGAGACCGTGCCCGGCTTCGAGCTGGCCACCGGCGAGATCCTGGAACGCGGCATCACGCCCATGCGCTCCTTCGTGGCCGAGCCCATGCAGTACGGCCGCCTCTACCTGGCCGGCGACGCCGCCCACATCGTCCCGCCCACCGGCGCCAAGGGGCTCAACCTGGCCGTGGCCGACGTGCGGGTGCTCACCGAGGCGCTCACCGCGTACTTCAAGGACGGCACGACCGAGCTGCTCGACGCGTACTCGCAGACCTGCCTCAAGCGGGTGTGGCGGGCGCAGCACTTCTCGTACTGGATGACGACGCTGCTGCACACCTTCGACGAGGACGACGCGTACGCACGGCGGCTGCAGCTGTCGTACCTGGACTACGTCACCTCGTCGGAGGCCGCCGCGACGACGCTCGCCGAGAACTACGTCGGGCTGCCGTTCTAGGAGGCGGTCACCTCGGGCGGGCTGACCGCTTCGTCCTATCCCCGAAGACCCCCGTCACGACGCCTCCGGAGAGCGACCCGCACAGCGTCGCGCCGGCCCTTCAGGGGGCTGACCTCCTTCCGTCCCACTCTTGGAGGCCGCCACTGTGACGCTCGCCGACGGCGGCGACCAGCTGGCCCTTCAGGGGGCTGACCTCCTTCCGTCCCTCCCTTGGAGGCCGCCACTGTGACGCTCGCCGGCAGCGGCGACCAGCTGGCCCTTCAGGGGGCTGACCTTGAACAATGCTTTAAAGTGTGCGGGTGGTCTTCGAGGATGGATGGGCGGTTTCGCCCCTGCGCTGGCTGATGGACACCCTGGGCGAAGCCCAGCTCGCCCGCATGGGCAGTGACCCCGGACTGGTCGCCGCGATCGACCAGCACGCCGCGGCACTGCGCGACGCCATCCCGCTCGACCGGGAGACGCTGGGCGACTACCTGCTCGGCTTCCTCGACGAGCTTCGCCACCGCGGCTGGACCTACACCGGCGAGCCCGACGCGGCGTCCCTGCGGCTGACCGCGGTGTGCTGGCTGACCCGCGAGCTGGGCCTCCTGGAGGACGGCCACCCGGCCTGATCCCCGGCGCGGCACGTGCCCCAAGCGGATCGCCCGGGGCTCGTGCCGGTGGCGCCGCCGGCGAGGCTGCGCGAAGACGCCCTGAGGCGCCGGAAGCGCCGGAGACGCCGAGGGCACCGGAGACGCCGAGGGCGCTGGAGCGCCTGCGTGCGCCGGGTCAGCCGGGCGGCATGTCCGAGCGGGTGGCGCCGCCGCCGCGCGGCGTGGTGCGCATCGGCTCGGTCTCCTCGCCGCTCATCGCGCGAGCGTCCTCCCGCCCGCGCTGGTACGCCTCCGCGTGCGCCCTGGCCTGCGGAGCCTCCGCCTCGATGCGGCCCAGCCAGCGCTCCCAGCGCTGCTGCATCGGCCGGACGAGCCCACCACCGACGCCGATGGCCGCGATCGCGCCGATGGTGGCCAGCACGGTGATCAGCACCGGCGTGGTGACGGCCGTGGCGACGCCGATCTGGTTGAGCGCCGCGATGATGCCGAGCGCCCAGATGAACACCGCCGCCGCGGTCGCAATCCACCGTCCGTACGACAGGCCGCCGAGCGCGCCGGACAGGATGTCCCTGACGGCCTTGGCGATGGCGCCCGTCACCACGATGATCACGATGGCCACGATGGCGAGAGGCAGCCAGCTCACCACTGCCGCCAGCAACGACGAGACCGGGTTGGGCCCGAAGACGTTGAAGCCTATCTGCAGGGTGATCAGCAGGATCGCGTAGAAGACGATCCTTGCGATCAGGCTGCTCGGGTCGTACTTGCTGCGCTCAAACCAGCGCCGCATCCCGCCGCGCTCGACCACCCGGTCGAAACCGACCCGATCGAGTACCTTGTCGACGACCTTCTCCAGAGCCTTGGCCACGATCCACCCGATGATGAGAATCACCAGGAACGCGACCAGCTTGGGAACGAACGTCGCTATTGACCGCCAGGCGTCCGATATGCCTTGGCCGAGGTTGATGTCCACGGTTTCCTCCTCCGAGGAGCCAATGCCTCGGCGCTACCCGGACAGAAACCGCCTATACACGGAGCGCCGCCATTTAGTTCGCTTTATGGTCAAAACTTCCCATATGGCACGAGTGCTGCGGGTGCGGTGGTCGTGGGAAGGCGCGGGACGCGTGAGACGGTGGGAGACCCGTGAGACGATGCGGGACGCGTGAGACGGACCGGGGGATGAGACGGTTCGGAACGTGCGAGAAAGGGCGGCGCGCTTCGGGCCGATGACAGGCCGGCTTCGGTCCCCGCACCCGAAACCACGGCCCCCGGCAGGCTATCGGTCTCGGCCCTCGGCTGGCCGCTGGTCTCGGCCCCCGGCAGGCTATCGGTCTCGGCCCTCGGCTGGCCGCTGGTCTCGGCCCCCGGCAGGCTATCGGTCTCGGCCCTCGGCAGGCCGCTGATCTCGGCCTCGGCTGGCTGCTGGTCTCGGTCCCCGGCTGGGCGCTGGTTTCGGCCTTGGTCCGCCACCGCCCCTGGTCGGCCCACCGGCTCTCCCGGGCCACAAGCCTTGCTGGGTTACCGGCCGTGCTGGGCTGCTGGCCGTGCTGGGTTACCGGCCGTGCTGGGCTGCTGGCCGTGCTGGGTTACCGGCCTTGCCGGGCTACCGGCCGCCGGGCTGCCGGCCCTGCCGAGTTACCGCCCTGCCGGGCCACCGGTCTACCTGCCGCCCAGCTTCCGAGTATCCACGCCGAGCGCCGTCCATCACCTTCCTCGCACAGCACAGGAGCGAGTTCTCCACTGCGTGGCACAGCCTCCGCCTGACGCGAATCCGCGCGTTCACGTCAAGGGCCGTCACTGCACCTCCTCCTTCCACAGGCAGGGGAGGTGCAGTGGCTCGCCTCCGGATGGCGCGAGCCGTGCACGGCGCGTTTCAGGTGCGCGGCGGCGGACCGCTCCTGGCGGCGGAGGGTGTGCGACGGTGGACCGCTCCTGGTGGCGGAGGGTGTGCGGGCGGTGGATCACCTCCCGTCGGCGGAGGGGGCGCGGTGGCAGGCCGCTCCTGGCGGCGGAGGGCGCGACGGCTGAGGGGCGCCGCGACTCGGAGCGCGGAATGGCGGAGGCGCGGCGGTTCTCGGTACGGCCGGGTTCTGGTGCGAAAAGGGCGCTAGAGGGGAAAGGGCGCTGGCGCGGAAAGGAGGGGAGGGGCAGGTCAGCCGGAGGTGGCGGTCTTCAGGTGGGCGGCGGCGGCCTGTTCCAGGTGGAGGAGGTCGGAGGCGACGGTGGCGAAGGTGAAGCCCTCCGCCAGCCGCCGTGCCGCCTGCTCGCCGCTCGGGTTGTGGATGCCGGCCGCGATGCCGGCGTTGGCCGCCGCCGTACGGATGCGTTCGAGCGCCGCCTCGAAGACATCGGCGACCTCGGGGTCGTTCGGGAACCGGCCGCCCACGGCGAGGCACAGGTCGGACGGGCCGACGTACACGCCGTCCAGGCCCGGCGTGGCGCAGATCCGCTCGATGTTCGCCAGCCCGTCCGGCGTCTCGATCATGGCGAGGACCAGCACGCTCTCGTCCGCCTCCGCAGGCGTCGGCCCGATGCGCAGCATCGAGCGCATAGGCCCGTACGAGCGGCGTCCCGCGGCCGGGTAACGCGCGGCGGAGACCGCCCGGGCGGCGTCGTCGGCGGTGTCCACCAGCGGCACGATCACACCGGCCGCCCCGAAGTCCAGCGCTCTGCCGATCATCGCGGGGTCGCCGGACTCCACGCGTACGAGCCCGGCGGACCGGCCGCCCGCGTCGATCGCCATGAGGTTGGCGAGCAGGCCATCGGTGCCGATGAAGCCGTGCTGGCCGTCGAGTGCCACGTAGTCGTAGCCGAGGCGGGCCAGCCGCTCGGTGGCGACGGGCGCGTCCAGGACCACCCAGTAGCCGACGCATCGTTCCCGGTTGCGGATCTTCCTGGCGAACTCGGCTGCGGTCACGGCATCTCCTGACTCGTCGCGTGCGGGCCACGTACGGGCGGCTTCAGGCTGCTCGCCGCCACCGTGCCAGGATCCCGCCGTCCGGAGCCCGCGCGAAGGACGCCCCGGACGCCGGAACCCGCATGCGTGGCAGGCCGGACATCGGTCCCGGCAGCGGATGACCCACGTGCACGGCGAGCCCGATCGGCGTCCAACCGGCTTCCGAGCACGCCGCCCTTCCGCCACTGTGGCATGATTTGCGCGTTTCGTGCAATGCTGGTTGCGTGATTCGCGCACAAGCGGATGCGGTGCTGGTGCTGGCCGACGATCTGACCGGGGCGGCGGAGACGGCCGCTGTGCTCATGCCCGCCGCCGGCGCCGCGCTGATCGCGCTGTCCGGGCCGCCGTTCACGTCCGCGCCGCCGGTGCTGGTCGGCGACCTCGGCACCCGCTATCACCCCGACGCGAAAGCCCTGGTACGGGCGGCACTCGCGGACGCGGACGGCCGTACCGTCCTCATCAAGATCGACTCGCTGCTGCGCGGGAACGTCGCCGCCACCGTCGCCGCCGCCTCCCTCGACGCGCCCGTGGTCATGGCCCCCGCACTGCCGTCAGCCGGCCGCACGGTCGTGGACGGAGTGCCGTACGTCCAAGGCGTCCCGCTGCGCGAAACGCGCACATGGCACATCGAGCCCAGGCCCGCACCCAGGACGGTCGCCGAAGCGCTCGACGGCCACCCCTTCACGCACATACCCCTCGCCACCGTCCGCGCCGGTCACCCCACCCTGACGGAGGCGCTCGCGCGGGCGTTCGGCGCGGCGGGCCGGGTGGCGATCTGCGACGCGGAGACGGACGCCGACCTCGACGCGGTGGTGGCCGCCGCGTTCGCCGCCGACCCGCGTACCCGCCTGGTGGGAGCCGGCGGCCTCGCCACCGCCCTGGCCCGCGCCCGCGACGGGGGATCGGACGGCGAGGGCCACCCGCCGCCGCCCGAGGGGCCGCCTCCCGGCGCGCCCCTGCTGGTCATCGTCGGGACCGCACACCCCGGCGTGTCCGACCAGGTCGAGCTGTTGATCCGGTACGGCGTTCAGCAGGTCGCCCTGGACCCGGCCGAGCCACCGGACATCACAGCGCCACGCTTACGCCGAGCCCTGGACACGGGGCCCACGGTGCTCACCACCTCGGGCCCCCTGCCCGACGCCTTGGAGGAGATCGTTCAGGACGCCCTCGGCGACCGGCCCGCGAACCTCGTCATGACCGGCGGCGGGACGGCCAGAAGAGTCCTCGACGCGCTCGGCGTCCGCGAGCTGACCCCGGTCGGACAGGTGCACCACGGCGCCGTCCACTGCCACACGCCCCAGGGCCACGCGGTCATCACCAGGCCGGGCGGCTTCGGCGGCCGCGACAGCCTGCTGCGCATGACCGCCCACCTCGCGCCACACCACTTCGAAAGGCACACATGAGCACACCTCTGATCGCCCTCACCATGGGGGACGGCTCCGGCGTCGGTCCCGAAGTCATCGTCGGCGCGCTGAACGCCCCCGAACCGGCCGCGTTCTGCCGCCCGCTCGTCATCGGCGACGCCGGACGCCTGCGCCAGGCCGCCGGCATCCTCGGCGTGACCGCCAGGGTGGAGACGGTGGACGGGGTGGCGGACGCGGTGTTCGAGCCTGGCCGCATCAACGTCATCGACCCCGGCCTGCTCCCGGCCGACCTGCCGTGGGGCGAGGTGTCGGCGGTCGCGGGCAACGCGGCCTACGAGTACGTACGGCTGGCCGCGGAGCTGGCGATGTCCGGCCAGGTGCAGGCGATCTGCACGGCCCCGCTCAACAAGGAGGCCCTGCACGCCGCCGGACACATCTACCCCGGCCACACCGAGCTGCTCGCCCACCTGACCGGCACAGAAGAGGTGTCGATGATGCTCTCGACCGCCAAGGTCAAGGTCATCCACGTCACCACCCACATCGGCCTCATCGACGCGGTCGCGCGCATCGAGCCCGGCCTGGTCGAACGGACGATCCGGCGCGGCGAGGCGGCCATGCGCGGCACCGGCCTGGAGCGTCCCAAGATCGGCGTGTGCGGCATCAACCCGCACGCGGGCGAGAACGGCCTGTTCGGGTACGGCGAGGAGGAGGAGAAGATCGTGCCCGCCGTCGAACGTCTGCGGGCCGAGGGCATGGACGTGCACGGGCCGCTCCCCGCCGACACCGCCTTCTTCCTGGCCGGACGCGGCGACTACGACCTCATCGTGGCCATGTACCACGACCAGGGACACGGCCCCGTCAAGATTCTCGGCCTGGAGGCGGGCGTCAACATCACCGTCGGCCTGCCCGTGATCAGGACCTCCGTGGACCATGGGACCGCGTTCGACATCGCGGGCAAGGGCCTCGCGGACCCCGGCAGCATGATCGAAGCCCTCCGCCAGGCCGCCGAACTCTCCCAGGCGCAGACGTCATGACGGCCCCATCACCACACCCCCGCCCGACGCTGGTCGGGGACGCCGCCGGGGGAGCGCAGAAGGGGCTGAACGGGCGGACCACGGGGGATCGAGCCGCCGGGGAGCAACCTGCGAAGGATCGTGCTGAGAGGACGCGGACCGCGACGGGCCAGAGCGCGGGGAGCAGCCTGCAAGGGCGCAAACGCCCATGGCGCGAAAACCTAAGACGCAGGGGGTCACGGCGCAGGGGCTCAGTGTGCAGGGGCCCAAGGATCAAGAGCCCAAGGGACAGGGGCCCAAGGATCAGGAGCCTCAAACACAGGGGGCCGAGATGCAGGGGCTCACAGCGCAAGGGCCCAAGGGGCGAGGGCCAGCGGCGCCGGAGCCCAAGGGGCAGAAGCCGGGAAGGCAGGTAGCGAAGGGGCCGGTGGCGAAGAGGCAGGAGGTGAAGGGACGAGGGCCGAAAGGACGGGGAGCGGACGCGCGGCGAGACGAGATCGTACGCCTGGCCACCGAAACCGGCCTGGCCAGCGTCGAGGAGCTGGCGGCCCGGCTGGGCGTCACGCAGTCCACCATCCGCCGCGACCTGGCCCACCTCAAGGCGGCCGGGCTCCTGGCCCGCACGTACGGCGGCGCGATGGCGGTGGTGACCCACCCGGAGGCGTCGCTGCGGCAGCGCATCGGGGAGGCGTTCGAGGCCAAGCGGGCCATCGCGAGCTGGGCGGCGGCGCAGGTCCGCCCGGGCGAGACGATCCTGCTCGACTCGGGCTCGACCACCGGGGCCCTGGCCCACGAGCTGCGCAACGCCGCCGACCTGACGGTGGCGACCACGGGCCTGACCGCACTGCAGGAGCTGGTGGGCGCGACCGGCGTGCACGTCGAATGCCTCGGCGGTACATTGCGGCACGTCAGCCAGGGCTTCGTGGGCCCGCTCGCGGAGGCGGCGCTGAGCCGGATGACGTTCGACCGGGCGTTCCTGGGCGCGGACGGGGTGACGGCCGAGGACGGCATCTGCGAGGCGAGCCTCCAGCAGACCCGGCTCAAGGAGCTGATGATGGCCCGCTCCCAGCACGTCTACGTCCTGGTCCACGCCGCGAAGCTGGGCCGCCGCCCGTTCCACGCCTGGGCCCGCATGCCGGACCGCTGGACGCTTGTCACGGACGCATCCGCCACGGACGACCTCCTGGAGCCGTTCGCGGCGCGAGGCGTGGAGACGGTGATCGCCATCTAGGTCGCTGGGCCTCCCAGGTGCCGGGCGAAGAAGCGGATCGAGCTGTCGATCTCGAACGGCGGGACGCGGAAGTGGCCGCCGGGGTTGGCGTGCAGGGTCTTCTCGGCGGAGCCGAGCGCGTCGTACAGGCGCATCACCGCGTCCCGCGGATTGCTCTCGTCGTCCCACTGCAGCAGGAACTCCACCGGAACCGTGATCTTCGCCGCGGTGCCGATGAGCCATTCGCTGCCGACGAGGCCGAGCACGGCCGCCGTGATCCGGGGCTCGGCCGCGACGAGGCGGATGCCCATCTCGCCGCCCTGTGAAAGCCCGTAGTAGCCGATGGGCCGGTCGTCGCCGACGGAGCCGAGCTGCTGGAGTGCGTCCAGGGTGGTCTGCCAGTCGGGGATCAGCTCGGCCGCCACGACCTCGTTGAGCTCGGGCCAGGCCGGGCCGAAGGGCTCGCCTGCGGCCTCGCGTTCCTGGATCTCCGCGACGAGCCGCCGGATCTCCGGGTGCTCGGGCCTGTCCCCGGTGCCGGGAGCGTCGATGGCGGCGACCGCGAAGCCGCAGGCGGTGACGTACGGGAAGGCCCGGGAGACGACCTCCCAGCCCTTTTTGTGCGAACCGCCGCCGTGCCCGATGAGGACCAGCGGCCGAGGACCGGATCCCTCGGCGGGCGTCCAGAGCACCCCGGGGACGTCTCCGATGGTGAAAAGCTGCTCGCGGATGCCGTCGGTGACGGTCTCCGAGGTGATCTGCATGAGGTGGATTACAGCGGAATGTCCGCCGGTAAGGCGAGCGATTTCGCTGCGCGGCCAGGTGGCCGGTGCGTGGTGTCCGCCGTAGACCGCCGCCGGGTGGCCGATTCCTCGTCGTACGTCCGGGCGGCCGGACGGCGGCACGCCGCAGACCGATCGCCCGCTGCTCGAGCGCCTGCACAGGACTGCCGGAGGAGACGGCCCAGAAGGCAGGCGGGCAAGTGCGGGCGGCCCAGAAGGCAAGCGGGCAAGTGCGGGCGGCCCAGAAGGCAAGCGGGCAAGTGCGGGCGGCCCAGAAGGCAAGCGGGCAAGTGCGGGCGGCCCAGAAAGCAGGCGGGGCAAGTGCGGGCGGCCCGGAAAGCAGGCAGGGCAGCGCGGGCGGCGCGCCGCGTCTGGACGGCAGGCATGGCCTTCGGCCGGTGCGGGTGAGAACGGCAGCGACTCGTGCGCGTCGTACGGTGGCATGGGCTCGGCGGCTCCACCCACCGGGCACCGCCCCTTACGACAGCGAAAAGCCCCAGGAACATCGCCTGGGGCCTCGGTGCGGGACGTGTGGACGATACTGGGATTGAACCAGTGACCTCTTCCGTGTCAGGGAAGCGCTCTCCCGCTGAGCTAATCGTCCATATTGAGTTGTCACTCAGAGCGGAAGACGGGATTCGAACCCGCGACCCTCACCTTGGCAAGGTGATGCTCTACCCCTGAGCCACTTCCGCGAGGCGTTGGTCTTTATTTTACCGGATCCCGAAGGCTCCGAAGACCGGCCGAGGTGGAGACGGGATTTGAACCCGTGTAGACGGCTTTGCAGGCCGCTGCCTCGCCTCTCGGCCACTCCACCAGGAGTCACGCTCCGAGCGGAAGACGGGATTCGAACCCGCGACCCTCACCTTGGCAAGGTGATGCTCTACCCCTGAGCCACTTCCGCGTGTCTGCTCCGGCGGCGATGCGCCGGGCTCACGGGAAAACCATATCGTCTCCACGGAGTGCCCGTGCGCATCGCGGGCCGTCGAAAACCGATTCGCGGCGATCGATCGCCGATTCGCGGCGGTGGATCGCCGCTTCGTGGCCGGCCGATCGCCCGTTCGTGACGGTGAGGCGCCGGCGTCAGGCCTTCGGATCCACCAGCCGTACGTCCGATGCCATCACGAACATCACCCGGTGCCCGAGCTGGATCTGGTGGTAGCGGGTCTTGCCGGTGGTGGTGACGTGCTTGGAAGGCCGGAAGGCGTTGGCGGAGTAGTGGGTGCCGGTGATCGTGTCGCCCACCGTGTACGTCTGCCCCGGCGGGATCTTGTACTTGAGCGGCGTCAGCGGCTGCGGCGACGCCTTGGTGTAGGCCGACCTCTCGGGGTAGGCGCGGCCGTACACCTTGACCGCCCCCGAGATGGGCGTGACGAGCGGGCCCTTGGCGGGGATCGCGGTCGGCTTGGCGGCCGGGTTGTGGAACCACGCCTTCTGCCCCAGGTACCAGATGGCCGTCCAGTCGCCCTTGCGTTCGGCGACGGCGTAGCGCTGGCCGGTGGAGGCGCGGGCGCTGTGGTCGTACACGCTGTACGTGCTCGGCTTGCCCGGATGCTTGCCGATGTCGTTCACCAGCGGCGCGCTGTGGCTGGGTGACTTGTGCAGCCAGACGGTGGAGGCGCCGTGCGACGGGCACGCCTTGTCGGGCTTGGTGGCCTCGCAGCCGGTGAAGCGCGGCCGGTTGCTGTCGTAGTCGGGCCTGATGATGATCGAGTTGCCGTTCTTGGCCGCCTTGAACGGCTTCTTCATCAGCTCGAAGTAGTGCGCCCAGTCCCAGTACGGGCCGGGGTCCTCGTGCATGCCCGCCACGGTCGCGGGCGTCGTCCCCGGCACGTTGTCGTGGCCGAGGATGTGGGCGCGGTCGAGCGGGATGCGGTATTTGGCGGCGAGGTAGCGCACCAGGCGGGCCGACGACCGGTACATCGCCTCGGTGTACCAGGTGCCGCCCTTGGCCAGGTAGCCCTCGTGCTCGATGCCGATGGAGCGGGTGTTGACGTCCCAGTTGCCGGCGTGCCAGGCGATGTCGTTGGTGGCGACGTGCTGGGCCACGTGCCCGTCGCGGGAGCGGATCGTGTAGTGCCAGCTCACGTACTTGGGGTTGCGGATGAGGGAGGGGATGCCCTGGTAGCCGCCCTCGGTGTCGTGGATGACGATGTAGTCGACCGAGCGCTTGCGCGACAGGCGGTCGTGGTTGCCGTAGTCGCGGTTCTTCTTCTTGCCGAAGCGCCTGTGCGCGGCGGGCATCCACTCGCAGTGCAGCGAGGCGGGGCATTCGGCCTTGCCGCCCGCCGTGTGCCCCTTGGGCGTGCCGGGCTCGTCCTCCTCGTCGAGCTCGGGGAGGTCATCGCCGGAGACGAAGTCGCCCGGGTCGGCGAGCTCGGGGAACGCGGCGGGGTCCCAGATGGTGTCGGGCTGCAGGTCGGGGATGGGGTCGAGCTCCACCACGTGCCCGTCGTCGGTACGCCGCCGCGCGCCCTCCCGCATCACCGCGAACACCTCGTCGGCGAACGCCCTGGCCGACTTCGGATCGCCGGCCCCGGCGTACTTGGCGACCGCGGCGTGCCAGTCGGCCGGGTCGGTGCTGGGGCGGTCCTGGTAGGAGGCGAGCAGGGCGGCGCCTGCGCGGATGTTGGCGGCCGGGTCGCGGCGCAGCAGTTCCTCGGGCAGCCCGGCGAGCTTGGCCGCCTCCGGCAGCGTGGTGGGCTGCCGGGCGGCGGCGGTGCGCATCGCCGCGTGGGTGATGGCGTCGACCTTGGGGGACATCGGCCTGCTCTCGTCGCCGCGCGGGTCGGCGTGCCCGTCGCCGAGGTGCTCATGACCGGCGGCGCCGGCAGGGAAGGCGTCCACCAGGTGCATCGGGCCGTAACCGCCGGCGGTGCTGGGCCGCCCGCCGTTGGCGTCCCACCGCGACTCCAGGTACGACACCGCGAGCAGCACGCTCTCCGGCACCCCGTACTCCCGGGCTGCGGCGGCGAAGTCCGCCTGGCGGCCCGTCGCCGCCGCGGCTACGGGTGCGGAGGTGGTGGCCGGCGAGGTCGTGAGGGGGAGGCCGGCCGGCACGGTGAGGACGCCGGCGACCAGGCCGGCGGCGAGCCAGAGCTGCATGTACATCTCCCCAGGAACGTCACGATATGACTACTCAGCGTAACCATTCCCAGAAAGGGATGTGTCAGACGGGTCGGTTGATACGCATGTGATCAGCCTGATCTCGCGGCGAACGTGGCATCTTGATCATGTGAGAGTGATCGGCCGACACCGCTCGGCGCATTTCCTGCCCGATATCGGGCAGGATGTTGGCGTGTCTCGTTCCAGAGCCGTATGGTCCTCGTCTGTGTCCACGGCACGGCATCCGTACGAAGATCTCATCGCGCACCTCACGCGGACGAGCCCGCTCGGCCCCGGCGAGGCCGCCCGCGTGATCGCCGACGTGCTGGCCTACTTCTCCGAGTCCACGGAGGAGTTCGTCAGGCGCCGGCACGGCGAGCTGAAGGCGCGCGGCCTGACCAACGACGAGATCTTCCCCCGGATCGCCTCGGAGTTACGGAGCCGCAGGGTCGCGGCTCCGGAGCTGTCCCTCAGGCAGCTCCGCAGGATCGTCTACGGATGAGAAGGAGACCTCGATGTGCGGAATCGTGGCCTATGTCGGCCCCAAGGACGCCGCGCCCATCTTGCTGGAGGGGCTGCAGCGGCTGGAATACCGGGGCTACGACTCGGCCGGAATCGTGGTGTCCAACAAGGGGCTGAAGGTACGCAAGGTCAAGGGCCGGGTCGCCGACCTGGCCAAGGTGGTGCCGGCGCGATTCAAGGGCGGCCTCGGCATCGGGCACACGCGGTGGGCCACCCACGGCGTGCCGAGTGACGTCAACGCGCACCCCCACCTGTCGGCCGACGAGCGCATCGCGGTCGTGCACAACGGCATCATCGAGAACGCCGCCGAGCTGCGCGCCAAGCTGGAGGCCGACGGCGTGGTGTTCGCGTCCGAGACCGACACCGAGGTGCTCGCCCACCTGATCGCCCACGCCGTCGACGAGAACGAGACGCTGGAGGAGGCCGTCAGGAAGACGCTCAAGAGCGTCGTCGGCACCTACGGCATCGCGGTGATCGACGCCGAGCGGCCCGGCGAGGTGGTCGTGGCCCGCAACGGCAGCCCGATCGTGCTGGGCATCGGCGAGAAGGAGATGTTCGCCGCCTCCGACGTGGCCGCGCTGGTCCGCTACACCCGCCAGGTCGTGCACCTGGAGGACGGCGAGCTGGCGGTGATCAAGGCCGACGGCTTCCACACCTTCTCCAGCGACGCCCGCGAGACGGCCAAGGAGCCGCTGACCGTCGACTGGGACGCGGGGCACTACGACACCGGCGGCTACGAGCACTACCTGCTCAAGGAGATCTCCGAACAGCCCGAGACCATCACCAGGACGATGAGCGGGCGGCTGGACGAGCGCTTCCACGTGGCCCACCTGGGCGGGCTCAACATGGACGCCCGCGAGACCCGCGGCTTCCGCCGCGTGAAGATCATCGGGTGCGGGTCGGCGTACTACTCGGGGCAGATCGGGGCGCAGCTCATCGAGGAGCTGGCACGCATCCCGTCCGACGCCGAGCCGGCCAGCGAGTTCCGCTACCGCAACCCCGTCGTGGACCCCGACACCCTCTACGTCGCGATCAGCCAGTCGGGCGAGACCTACGACACGCTGGCCGCCGTGCAGGAGCTCAAGCGCAAGGGCGGCCGGGTCATCGGCATCGTCAACGCCGTCGGCAGCGCCATCGCGCGCGAGGTGGACGGCGGCATCTACCTGCACGCGGGCCCCGAGGTCTCGGTGGCCTCGACCAAGGCGTTCACCTCGACCTGCCTGGCGTTCGCGCTGCTCGCGCTGCACCTCGGCCGGGTGCGCGACCTGTCGCCCGCCGACGGCCGGCGCATCGTCGAGGGCCTGCGCCGCCTGCCCGGCCAGATCGAGCAGATACTCGGGCAGAGCGACCACATCGCCGCGCTGGCCAAGAAGTACGCCCCGCACCCGAGCATGATGTTCGTCGGGCGCGTGCGCGGCTACCCGGTGGCGCGCGAGGGCGCGCAGAAGCTCAAGGAGATCTCGTACGTGCACGCCGAGGCGTATCCGGCGAGCGAGCTCAAGCACGGGCCGCTCGCGCTCATCGGCCCGGACATGCCGACGGTCGCGATCGTCCCAGACGACGAGCTGCTCGACAAGAACCTCACCACGCTCGGCGAGATCCGCGCCCGCGGCGGCCAGGTGCTCATGGTGGGCCACCGCGAGCCCGACCCCAAGCTGGCCGACGACGTCATCGTCATCCCGAAGAACGAGATCGAGCTGGACCCGATCCTGCTGACCATTCCGCTGCAGCTCTTCGCCTACTACGCCGCGGTGGCACTCGGCCGCGACGTCGACAAGCCACGTAATCTTGCCAAGAGCGTTACGGTGGAGTAGCTAATCCAAAATGGCCCAGCCTATCGTTAAATCGCCGCGGACGTCATAAATTCAAAGTGTGCGGCAGTTCGACCATCGCAGGCCCCATCCCGCACGCATGTATGACTACATGCTCGGCGGGAAGGACAACTTCGCGGTCGATCGCCAGGCCCTCGATCAGCTCGCCGAGCTGATCCCGGAGGCGGTCCCGCTGGCCCGCGCGAACCGGGCCTTCCTTCAGCGTGCCGTACGCTACGTCGCCCGCGCCGGGGTCGACCAGTTCCTCGACCTCGGCAGCGGGCTGCCCACGCAGGGCAGCGCGCACGAGGTGGCGCCGGAGGCCAAGGTGGTCTACGTCGACTGCGACCCCGTGGTGCGGGCGCACGCCGCGGTCCTGCTCAGGCGCTCGCCGGGCAGGGCCCGTTTCGTTCAGGCGAACCTGCTCGATCCCGGCGACGTGCTGGACAAGGCGGGGGAGTTCCTCGACTTCGACCGTCCCGTCGGGGTGCTGCTGGTGTCGATCCTGCACTTCATCCCCGACTCCGACGATCCGCAGGGGGCTGTGGCGGCGCTGCGCGAGCGGCTGGCGCCGGGCAGCCACCTGGTGATCTCCCACGCCACGACGGGCCGCGCCGACGATGACGAGCCGTCGTACACCCGCCCCGGCAGCGGGACCGATCGCTCGCCCGCGCGGATCAGGGAGTTCTTCGGCGACTTCCCGCTGGAGCCGCCCGGCCTGGTGCAGGCCACGGACTGGCGGCCGGACCGGCCCAAGCTGGTGGGGGACTGGTCGCTGCCGTCGTCCCTCATGGCCGGAGTTGCCCGTAAAGCCTAATAAGCCCAAAAATCAAGAAAAATCGTGAACTATAGCGATTTTGAATAACGACCGTGACCCCGGTGTATAGCCTGCCGTAATGGGTTAATAACCTGGAGTAATGGGGGTTTCGGGGGAGAAGCACATGCGCCGCCGGCGCTTTCTGGCCTGCGGCCTCGGCATGGCCGCCGCCGTCGCCGGCTGCGGGACCGAGCGGGCCGGGGGAGCCGTGCCGGTCGCCGGGTTCACGCTCAAGCCGGACGGACGGCGCTGGGAACGGGTCGGCCAGGCGTTCGCCGGGGCGGCGCAGGCCGTGGGCTACCAGCCGGGCGGCGGCTTCGACCTGGCACTGAGCGGCCTGCCCGCGGCGGCCGCCGCCGAACTCAACAACAGCCAGAGCATTCTCGAGACCGCCACCCCGCTCGCCAGGCTCAGCGGCGAGGCCCTGGTCGTGGTCGTCCCCGACGGCTCGCCGCTGAAGGACTTCGGCGACTTCGGCGCGCGGATGCTGGCCGACCCCGGGCGCACCCGGCTGGCCGGCGGCTCGCCGGGCGAGCCCGACCACCTGCTGTTCGGTCTCATCGCGCGGGCGCTCGGCGCCGACACCCGGCAGGTCGACTACACCGGCTACCCCAGCGGTGGCGAGGTCATGGCCGCGCTGCTGTCCGGCAGGGCCGTGGCCGCCGCGGGTCCGCTGTCCACCTGGCGGGCCGGGATCGAGCGCAGGCGGATCAGGCCGCTTGCGGTCTCGTCGGCCACCCGTCTGCCCGAGCTGGACGCGCCGACCCTGCTGGAGTGCGGCGTGCGGGTCGACTTCTCCGACTGGGTGGGCGCGTTCGGCCCGGAAGGCATGGCGGAGGAGGGCCGCGAGGCCGCCGTGCACATGTGCGACGAGGTGCTCGGCTCCTCCGCGTGGGAGGCCGCCTGCCGGGCCGCGGGCTGGCTGCCGATCCCGCTGGCCGGCGACGACTTCGCCCGCTGGCTGCACACCGAGCTGGCCCGCACCCGCGCCGTGCTGCGGGACCTCGGCATGGTCGACACGACCAAAGCCACAACATGCTGGGGTAGTTGCGGGAACGGCCACTAGATGTAGGATCTCGCTCGTCGCTGGTTCGCCTCATCGGAGGCGGAGCAAAAGGGAACCCGGTGAGATTCCGGGGCTGCCCCGCAGCGGTGAGCGGGAACGACCGCCGTCATCAGCACTGGAGAGATCCGGGAAGCGACGGCCAGTAGGTGCTCCACGGAGCTGGAGCGTGCCCGCGAGCCCGAAGACCTGCCAGCGATGCGCCGGGCCGTGCGCCCGTGCGCGCAGTGTTCATGGCCTCGAGGGCGGGCCGGGCACACGCGGGATCGGCGCGCCGCGCCGCGCTCCGCCGTGCTCTCGCCTGCCTTTCGAGGGGAGGCTCGCGAGGGGAGAGAGCACGTGACCCAGATCGTTGAGGTTGACCGCCGGCTGGCCATCGAGGAGGCCGCCGCCCGGGTGATCGCCGATCCGGCCAACTCCCGGGTCGCCGCCGGGCTGCTGGCCGAGGAGATCGCCGACGAGGCGGCCGGGCAGGGCGTGCGGACGTTCTCCGAATCCATCGCCGCCACGCACGCGGCCGGGCTGATCCAGGACCGCCTCGCCGAGTTCGTCGCCGCGCACGCGGCCGAGCTGGACGCGCTGGTCTCGGACGCGGCGGACGCCCGTTTCGAGTACTTCGGGCTCCGTACGGTCTACGACCGCTACCTGCTGCGCCACCCCGAGACGCGGGCGGTGCTCGAGCGGCCCCAGCACTTCTTCATGCGCGTGGCCTGCGGGCTCTCCGGCACCGTCGCGGAGGCGGCCGAGCTGTACGCGCTGATGTCCACGCTGTCCTACCTGCCCAGCTCGCCCACGCTGTTCAACTCCGGCGCGCGCCGCCCGCAGCTGTCGTCGTGCTTCCTGCTCGACTCGCCGCGCGACGAGCTGGAGGCCATCTACGAGCGGTACGGCCAGGTGGCCAGGCTGTCGAAGTACGCGGGCGGCATCGGCATCTCGTGGACCCGGGTGCGCTCGCGCGGCTCGCTGATCAGGGGCACCAACGGTCACTCCAACGGCATCGTGCCGTGGCTGCGCACGCTCGACGCCTCGGTGGCGGCGGTCAACCAGGGTGGCCGGCGCAAGGGCGCGGCCTGCGTCTATCTGGAGACCTGGCACGCCGACATCGAGGAGTTCCTGGAGCTGCGCGACAACACCGGCGAGGACGCCCGCCGCACCCACAACCTCAACCTCGCCAACTGGGTGCCCGACGAGTTCATGCGCCGGGTCGAGGCCGACGAGATGTGGTCGCTGTTCGACCCGAAGGAGGTGCCGGATCTCACCGACCTGTACGGGGAGGAGTTCGACGCGAGATATCGCGCTTACGAGGCCGCCGGGCGATATGTCCGGCAGATTCCCGCTCGCACCCTGTACGGCCGCATGATGCGCACCCTCGCCCAGACCGGCAACGGCTGGATGACGTTCAAGGACGCCGCCAACCGCACCTCCAACCAGACGGCCCGCCCGGAGAACGTCATCCACCTGTCCAACCTGTGCACCGAGATCCTGGAGGTCACCAGCGACGCCGAGACGGCGGTGTGCAACCTCGGCTCGGTCAACCTGGCCGCCCACCTGAACGGCGGTGACATGGACTGGCAGCGGCTGCGCCGCACCGTGCGCACCGCCGTACGCGTCCTCGACCGCACCATCGACCTCGGCTTCTACCCGACGCCGCAGGCCGAGGCGGCCAACAAGCGGTGGCGGCCGATCGGGCTCGGCGTGATGGGCCTCGCCGACGTGTTCTTCACGCTGCGGCTGCCGTTCGACTCGCCGCAGGCTCTCGAGCTGTCCACCAGGATCGCCGAGGAGATCGCGCTGGCCGCGTACGACACCTCGGCCGACCTCGCGGCCGAGCGCGGCCGGCACCCCTCGTACGACGAGACCAGGGCGGCCGGGGGAGTGCTGCACCCCGACCACTACGGCGCGGCCACCGGCCCGCGCTGGGACGCGCTGCGCGCGAAGATCGCCGAGACCGGCCTGCGCAACTCGCTGCTGGTCGCGATCGCCCCCACCGCCACCATCGCCTCGATCGCCGGCTGCTACGAGTGCATCGAGCCGCAGGTGTCCAACGTGTTCAAGCGCGAGACCCTGTCGGGCGAGTTCCTCCAGGTCAACCGCTACCTGGTGGCCGATCTGAAGGCGCGCGGGCTGTGGACCGACCAGGTGCGCGACGACATCAAGCGGGCCGACGGCTCGGTGCAGCAGGTGCCTGCCGTGCCCGGCGACCTCAAGAAGCTCTACCGCACGGCCTGGGAGCTGCCGCAGAAGGCGCTCATCGACCTGGCCGCCGCGCGGCAGCCGTACATCGACCAGTCGCAGTCGCTCAACCTGTTCATGGCGAGCCCGACCATCGGCAAGCTCTCGTCGATGTACGCCTACGCCTGGAAGAAGGGCCTGAAGACCACCTACTACCTGCGCTCGCGGCCCGCGACGCGCATCGCGCAGACCACGGTCGCCGCGCCCCCGGCGCAGGCGGTGGCCTGCTCTCTTGAGAACCCCGAGACCTGCGAAGCCTGCCAGTAAGGAGCCCCGACGATGCTGCTCGACCCCGGCATGGACCTCACCCTGCGGCCCATGCGCTACCCCGCCTTCTACGAGCGCTTCCGCGCCGCCATCCGCAACACCTGGACGGTCGAGGAGGTGGACCTGCACTCCGACCTCGCCGACCTGGCGAAGATGACGCCGCAGGAGCGGCACCTGATCAACCGGCTGGTCGCCTTCTTCGCCACCGGCGACTCGATCGTGGCCAACAACCTCGTGCTCAACCTCTACCAGCACGTCAACGCCCCCGAGGCGCGCCTGTACCTGAGCAGGCAGCTCTTCGAGGAGGCGGTGCACGTGCAGTTCTACCTGACGCTGCTCGACACGTACCTGCCGGACCCGGACGAGCGGGCCAAGGCGTTCGCCGCGATCGAGCACATCCCGTCGATCCGCGACAAGGCCGAGTTCTGCTTCAAGTGGATCGACTCCATCCAGGGGCTGGACCGGCTGGAGACGGCCGCGCAGCGCCGCCAGTTCCTGCTCAACCTCATCTGCTTCGCCGCCTGCATCGAGGGCCTGTTCTTCTACGGCGCCTTCGCCTACGTCTACTGGTTCCGCTCGCGCGGGCTGCTCGGCGGCCTGGCCACGGGGACGAACTGGGTGTTCAGGGACGAGTCCATGCACATGGAGTTCGCCTTCAGCGTCGTGGACACCGTACGGGCCGAGGAGCCCGAGCTGTTCGACGACGAGCTGGGCAAGCAGGTCACGGAGATGCTGGAGGAGGCCGTGGCCGCCGAGCTGGCCTTCGCCGAGGACCTGTGCGGCGACGGCATGCCGGGCATGGGCGTCGAGCAGATGCGCCTTTACCTCGAATACGTGGCCGACCAGCGACTGGTTCGTCTGGGTCTGCCCAAGAGGTACGGTTCTGCCAATCCGTTCGCCTTCATGGAATTGCAGGACGTCCAGGAACTCGCCAACTTCTTCGAACGGCGTGTCTCGGCGTACCAAGTGGCAGTAGAGGGCAATGTGAGCTTTGACGAGACGTTCTAAGACATAGGGGGCAGGTAACGTGCACTCTCCAGCGGACTGGCCGATCCTCGGGATCTCGGTGATCGGCTCGATCCTCCTGGTGGAGGTGGCCAGGCGGCTGCTTCGCAGGGCCAGCCGCAAATGGGACCCGGCCCGTCACCTCCTGGAGCACTGCACGTGGCCCGCCTTCCTGACCGCCGCCGTCGTCGCGTTCAACCTGGTCTTCGGGCCCGGCATGTTCGGCGACACGCCGGGCGAGCGGGCCCTGGCCAGGACCGTCCAGCAGGTGCTCGGCCTGGTCACCATCGCCGCCGTCACCTGGCTCATCGTGCAGGCCACGTACGCGCTGACCGACGTCGTGCTCGAACGGCTCGTCCGGGTCGAGGGTGAGCGCAACCGGCGGGCCCGGCGCATCATGACGCAGATCGCGCTGGTCCGCCGCATCGCCGCCGCCGCCATCATCGTCATCGCGATCGGCGCGATGCTCTTCTCCTTCCCGCAGGTGCGGGCGCTCGGCGCCGGTCTGCTCGCCTCGGCGGGCATCGCCGGCGCCATCGTCGGCATCGCCGCCCAGCCCACGCTCGGCAACGTGGTGGCCGGGCTGCAGCTCGCCTTCAGCGACGCGATCAGGATCGACGACGTGGTCGTGGTGGAGAAGGAGTGGGGGCGCATCGAGGAGCTGACGCTCACCTACGTCGTGCTCAGGCTCTGGGACGAGCGCCGCCTGGTGCTGCCGGTGTCGTACTTCACGCAGAACCCGTTCGAGAACTGGACCCGGCACGGCAGCCGCGTGCTCGCCGTGGTGTACCTGCGGGTGGACTGGTCGGTGCCGGTGCCCAAGCTGCGCGACGCCCTCTATGAGTTCCTGCAGACGAACGCCCTGTGGGACCAGAAGGACTGGACGCTCCAGGTCACCGACGTGCACGAGAACGGCCTGGTCGAGCTGCGGGCCCTGATGAGCGCCGCCGACTCGCCGTCGGCGTGGGACCTCAAGTGCGACGTGCGCGAATTCCTCGTCAACTACATCAGGGAGAACTACCCCGACTCGCTCCCGCGCTTCCGCGTGGAAACCCCGGAGAGCCGCCTCGGCGTCGGCAATGCATCCGGAAACAGCCTCGGAAACAACGCTGGAAACAGCGTCGTACGGGACGCCGGCGAATAAATCGGTGGCCGCGGCGTTGATCGCCCGCCTATCGTGGAAGGCGTCCAGCGACGGGAGAAAGGCGGGAGAAATGCGCGACACGTGCCTCGGCAGGCCGTCCGCCATCCTCCTTGAGCTGCGGCGACGGCTTGTCTGAGCGTTCTTCTGAACGCAATCGGGAAAGCCGCCTCGCCCCCTCCGAGGCGGCTTTGCTGTCATGTACGCGCCGGGCGCGGGGCGGCCTGATCAGCTCCTCACGTCCGGACTCGCGGCCCTGAAAGGAAAGGGCCGCCGGGCCACGGCCTGGCCGTCGGGAATGGCGCCCCCCGGCCGGACCCCGCCCTCGCCCCGGGCCGGTTCACGCCCGGGCCCGGGGCCCGAAACCTCCGTCCGCGCGTCGATCGCCGATGCCGGGGCAGTGGACGGTCATGAAAGGCAAAGTCCTGCTGAAGACCGCGCTCGCGGTCACCGCCACCGCCGTCGCCGGCTCGCTCGGCACCGACCCCCGCTCCACCTGGTACCAGCGGCTGAAGAAACCGTCCTGGCAGCCGCCCCCGCAGGCGTTCCCGCTGGTCTGGACCCCCTTGTACGGGCTCATCGCGTACGCGGGCGCCCGCGCCGCCTCCCGCGCGGACGCCGAGCGGAAACAGGCGTTCACCCGCGCGCTCGCCGCCAATCTGGCGCTCAACGCGGCCTGGCCCGCGCTGTTCTTCCGCACCCGCACCCCAAGGCTGGCGCTCGCCGAGATCCTCCTGCTCAACGCCTCCAACGCGCTGCTCATCCGCAGGACCTGGGCGGCCGACAGGAAGGCCGCGCTGCTGCTGACGCCGTACGCGGGCTGGACGGTGTTCGCCGCCGCGCTCAACGGCGCCATCGCCCGCCGCAACCCCGGCGCCTGACCGTCACCAGCGCTGGCGGGCCTCCTCCGCCCAGCCGGTCAGGCCGTCGAGCTCGACCCACGTGCCGTCGTCGGCCCGCGCCCGCCCGCCGAAGTGACCGAAGCACTGGTGCGTCTCGGAGCCCACGACGCCCAGCTCCGTGCGGGCGACGCGCTCGTGGAACGGCGTGAAGACCGCCTGCACCCGCTCGCCGGTGATCCGCCACGGCTTCATCCAGTCGCCGCGGTCGTACTGCCAGGCGAGCTCCTCGCCGATCTTGTGCAGCCGGCCGTCGAGGAACAGCGCGTTCTCCGTCATCCCGGTGCCGTCGGTCCACTTGCCGCCGAGCTGGATCGCCCGGCCGGGCGCGCTGCCCGCCGCCCAGTTCCACACCGCCCGGTACGGCCAGCGCCCCCGCCCGTGGTCCAGCACGGCGAACGCATCAGGGCCGCCGATCTCGTACGTGGCCGCGCCGAGCCTGAGCCGGCCGCGTACGGGACGGCCGACGTCCTTGACCGTGTACTGAAAGCGCCGCGGCCCCCACGGCACCACCACGCCCAGCGACTCGTGGTCTTCGGGCAGCGGGATATCGAGCTCGACCTCGGCCTGCGCGGTCACGGCCCGGATCGAGGCGCCGTCCGGCCGCTGCACCAGATCGACGGCCAGCCCCGGGGCGCGGGCCGACGCGGTGCCCTCGCCGCTGCGCTCCGGCAGCACGCTCCCGCGCGCCAGCGGCACCACCGCGTCCTTGACGTGCTCGTCGCCGGTCGCGCGGTCCAGCACGTACAGGCCGTGCACGCCGGCGTAGTCGAGCGAGGACACCACCAGGCCGATCACGTGGGACGGCGTGACCACGCCCCAGTACTCCCAGCGCTTGGTGCGGCCCCAGCCGCGCAGGTTGGCCCGGTGCAGCGGGCGGCGCGTCCAGCCGACCGCCCGGGGGTTCAGCCGCCCGTCCGGCAGGCACAGGTCGACGGCCTCGGTGATCTCCCGCTCGTGGGTCGTCATGATCGCAGCGTAGCCGGGCGGGCGCGGAAGCCCATACGGCCTCCGCGCCCGCCCGGCTACGCGCGTTCAGTGCTGGTTCAGTTCTCGTTCACGGCCTGGAGCGCGGGGGCGGCGCTCGGGTCCTCCTCGGGCTTGTAGCCGAGGCGGCCGCGGGTGAGGAGCAGGACCACCAGGGCGCCGCCGAGGCCGGCGAGCAGGGTGACCATGCCGGCGGTGTCGGGGTCGGTGATCGTCGGGAACATGTCCGAGAAGGCGATCGACATGAAGTTGTTGACGCTGACGTGCAGCACGATGATCAGCGGCAGGCTCTGGCCGGTGCGGTTGAACACCCAGGTGATCACGAAGCTGAACGACCAGGCGAAGCCGATGAACACCAGGACGTGCTCCAGCGTGACGTTGGGGTAGCCGCCCCACTCGGTGAGGAAGAGCGGCAGGTGCCAGATGCCCCACAGCGGGCCGAGGATCATGGTGGCGCCGAACGGGCCGTACTTGCGCTGCATGCGGGCCAGCGCGAAGTCACGCCAGCCGGGCTCCTCGGCCAGGCCCGTGGTGACCATCTGGATCAGCAGGCCGGGGATGTAGGCGGCCAGCACCGCCGCGGGCGGCATCTTCACGGCGCCGTCGGAGAGTGCCAGCGAGGTGATGACGAGGGTGACCGGCACGCCCACGGCGGTGATCACGTACCAGAACCAGCGCACCCGCCACTTGGTCATGCGCCCGACCCAGCGGCGGATCCCCTCCTTACCCTCGGTGATTCGCGTCACGAGGTAGGCGGAGAAGATCGGGCCGAGGTAGGCGCCCGGCAGCACGCCGAGGAACTGGGTCGTGCCGAGCAGGGCGGGGAAGTCGAAGTCCCAGATGCCGAGGCCCTGGTTCGAGAGCGCGTACGGCGTCCATGCCACCCAGCTCAGCAGGTTGGCCAGGACGAAGAAGCTGATGAGCGGGCGGCGGCGGATGAAACCTGCGAGCCCGCCCTGGCTCGGCGAAGCCTGGGTGGCGGGGGTGCTGTCGACAGCCATGTGTAGGTATTCCTTGGAGGTCTGCTTGACGGACAGGACAAGCACATCAGCCGGAACCCCCTCGCGTCGTTCCCGCGTACGCCCCAATGCAGGTATAGCCAGGGGTACCGTTTCTTGACACGCGCCGTGACCGAAACGCACTGATCCGTGTAGGCTGCTCCCGGTTCGACGATGATCTCGTGCATCCGGTGAGGAGGAGCACATGCCGGCCACGACCGGGGGACATCGGCGGCTGAAGCTGCGGCGCGCCGCGTTCGCCCGGGGCCGGCTCACCATCGACGCGCTTGAGCGGCTCGCCACCGGGTTCGGCACCGCCGTGCTCGCGCTGCTCACCGCGCTGCTGGTGCTCATCATGCTGCTCGGCTGCCTGATCGGCCTCGGCGGCAAGCTGGCGCCCCTGGCGCTGCGCGGCCTGCGCCAGGCGGCCGACCGCGAGCGCCGCCGCCTGTCCGAGTGGGGGCCCGACCTCGTCGAGCCGGGGCCGCCGCTCGCCCGGCTGAAGCCCGCGCTGAGCGACCCCACGGTGCGGCGCGAGGCGGCCTGGATGGTCGTGCACGGCACCTTCGGGCTGCTCGTCGGCCTGCTCGGGCTCACCTTCCCCATCCACGCCGTGCAGGACGCGACCTTCTGGGCCTGGTGGTGGCTGGTGCCGTCCGACGAGGCGGCGACCGCCGCACTGGGGCTGTGGATCGTCGACGACCTGCCCAGCGCGCTCGCCGTGATCCTCTTCACACCCGGCCACCTCGCGGTCACCGTCGCCGTCTCGCCGCTCCTCGCCCGCCTGCAGGCATGGCCGGGCAGGCGGCTGCTCGCCCCCGACCCTGACGCCGACCTGGCCCTGCGGGTGGCGCACCTCACCGCCACCCGCGCCGCCGCGCTCGACGCGCACGCCGCCGAGCTGCGCAGGATCGAGCGGGCCCTGCACGACGGCGCCCAGAACCGGCTGGTCACGGTCAACGTGCTGCTCGGGGCGGCGCTGCGGGCGCTCGAACGCGACCCCGCGACCGCCAGGGAGCCGCTCGAACGCGCGCAGAGCGCCGCCGAACTGGGCCTCGCCGAGCTGCGCCAGGTGGTACGGCAGATCCTGCCGCCCGTGCTGACCGACCGGAGCCTGCCCGACGCGCTCGCCGGGCTCGCCGCGTCCTGTCCCGTCCCCTGCCGGGTCGACGCCGACGTGCCGGTCAGGGCCGCCGCGTCGGTCGAGGCCACCGCCTACTTCGTGGTCGCCGAGGCGCTGACCAACATCGCCAAGCACAGCGGCGCCGCCCGCGCGGCCGTGCAGGTGCGCCGCCGCGGCGACCGGCTGTATCTCCAGGTCGTGGACGACGGGCGCGGCGGCGCCGACGCGCGCGCGGGCTCCGGCCTCGACGGGATGCGGGGCCGGGTCGAGGCGCACGACGGCACGTTCAAGGTCTCCAGCCCGCCGGGAGGGCCGACCGTCGTCCGGGTGGAGCTGCCCTGCGGCGTGTGAGGTCAGCTCCCCGCCGCGGTGAGCACGATCCTGCCGAACACCTCGCCCGCGTCCATCGCGCGGTGCGCCTCCACAGCCCGCTCCAGGGGCAGCACCCCGTGCACCACGCCGGCCAGCTCGCCCCGGCTCGCGGCGGCGAGCTGCTGGGCGGTCACCTCGCGCCGCTCGCCCTCGGGCACCGTGGCCGCGCTGAAGGTGGCGAACGACAGCGACCGCTGGAACGCCGTGAGCAGCTCCATGCCGAAGTCCGCGGGCGGCGGGCCCGCCACGGTGCCGACCACCACCATGCGGCCGTTCGGGTTGAGCCGGGTGAGGAACGCGGGCAGCCCGGGACCGGCGACGACGTCGATGATCACGTCGTACGTTCCGGGCGCGTCCGGGTCGCCGCCGCCTGAGCGGTCGAGCACGTGCGTCGCGCCGAGCCCGCGCAGGCGTTCGCCGCGTTCCCGCGATGAGGTCGTGACGGCCACCACGCTCGCGCCCTGCCGCGCGGCGAGCTGCACCGTCATGATGCCGAGGCTTCCTGCGGCACCGCGCACCAGCACCGACTCGCCGGGCGCGAACCGGGCGTGCCGCAGGCCGAAGTGCGCCACCACGCCCGCGCCGCCGAGCGCCACGGCGTCCACGGCGTCCAGCCCGCCGGGCAGGTGGTGCAGGGCCGTGACCGGCACGGCGACCTGCTCGGCATAGCCGCCGCCCACTCCGGTGGCCGCCCACACGCGCCGCCCCACCCACGCCGGATCCGCCCCCGGGCCGACCGCCGTCACCGTTCCGGCGATCTCGCCGCCGGGGATGTGGCCGGGCTTGAAGCCGTACGCGGCGAGCGCGCCGCTGCGGATCAGCACGTCGGCGCCCGCGACGCCGGTGGCCTCGACCGCGACGAGCGCCTGCCCCTCGCCGGGGACCGGGGCGGGCAGCTCGACGACCTCCATGCCCTCGGGCGGGCCGAACTCCTGGATGACCACTGCTTTCACGGGTCTCGCCTTCCTTCATCGCGCGCATGCGCGGGCTTAGCGGACGATGTTATTCCGCTTAATCAGCTTACCGGACGATGCCCTTCCGCTTATCCGGGGGCTGGAGGGAAAATGCGTTGTCCCTCGTCATGGCCGGTTGGTAGACCTGGCGTTCTCCGACGATGAGGGGGATGTCGCGATGCTCACCGGTGCGCTCGTCCGGCTGCGGGCCCTGGAGCCCGCCGACAGCGAGGCCATGTGGCGCTGGTACCACGATCCCGAGGTCGGCCGGTGGATGGACGCCGGCCCGCCCATCTCGCTGGCCCAGAACATGGAGAAGGGCCAGAACCGGCCGCGCAACACGTTCGAGCAGATGCAGCTCGGCATCGAGACCCTGGAAGGGCAGAAGTTCATCGGCTACGTCGCGCTCGGCGACACCGACTTCGTGCGCGGCGAGGCCGTGCTGCAGAGCGTCGCCATCGGCGACCCCGGCTACCGGGGCGGCGGCTACGGCACCGACGCCGTCCGCGTGATAAGCCGCTACGCGTTCGAGGAGATGGGCCTGCACCGCCTGATGCTGTGGGTGGTGGCCGACAACGTGCGGGCGGTGCAGGCGTACAAGAAGGTGGGCTTCGTGGAGGAGGGACGCCGCCGCGAGGCGTTCCGCGCCCGCGGCAAGCGCTACGACTACCTGATGATGGGCCTTTTGGAGCACGAGCTGAAGTAGCCCGTACGTCAGCTCCGCAGGCCGGCCCGCTCCTCCAGATAGGCGAGGGCGCCGACGGCGTCCTCGGCGAAGAACACCAGCTCGGTGACGGGGACGGGGAGGAAGCCCTCGGCCTCCATGCGCTCGAACTGCTGCTTGAGCCCGTCGTAGAAGCCGGCCGTGTTGAGCAGCACGACGGGCTTGGCGTGCATGCCGTGCTTCTTCAGCTCAAGGATCTCGGTGGCCTCGTCGAGCGTGCCGCTGCCGCCCACCATGACGACGAACGCGTCGGCACGGGCCAGCAACCGCGCCTTGCGCTCGGCCAGGTCACGAGTGATCACCATCTCGTCGGCGCCGGGACGGGCCAGGTGGGCGAGGAACTCGACCGAGATGCCCACCAGCCGCCCGCCCGCCTCCTGCACGCCGTCGGCCATCACCTTCATCAGTCCCGAGTCGGAGCCGCCCCACACCAATGTGTGGCCGCCCTCGCCGATCAGCTTCGCCAACTCGCGGGCGGGCACGGTGTAGCGGTCGTCGAGGTCGGCGGCGGAGCAGAAGACGCAGATGTTCACGCCGGCCACTGTACGCCCGTGCGCTCACGGCACGATCAGCGCTTTGACCACCCGCTGAGCCGCCACGTCCTCCAGGGCGCGCTGCGCGTCGCGCAGGGCGTACTCGCCGCTGACCAGGCTCGACCACGGGAACAGCCGCTGGTAGCGGGCCAGCACCTGCACGCCGCGCCACAGGTGCCCGGCGTCGCTGCCCCAGCAGCCGCGCAGCTCCAGGTGGCGGCGGTTGAGGTCGCGGTGCGGGTTGAACGTGGCCTCGCCGGTGTCGGTGTACTGGCCGGCGACGACGTACCGGCCGGCATCCCGGGTCAGGCGCATGCCCTGCGGCACCGCCGACGGCACCCCGGTGGCCTCGATGGTGACGTCCGCGCCCCGGCCGCCGGTCACGTCCATGATCGTCTCCAGGCGCTCGTCGGCGGTCATGGCGGCGATGTCGAGCACGAGGTCGGCGCCGAGCCGCGCGGCCGCGTCCAGCCGCACCCGCGAGCCGCCGATCGCGATCACCTGTCCGGCGCCGCGGAGCTGGGCCAGCGCCACCGCGCACAGTCCGACGGGGCCGATGCCCTGGACGACGACGGTGTCGCCGTACGCGATCTCGCCGAGCGTGGCCGCGTGCAGCGCGGTCGGCAGGCCGCAGCCGCCCGCCAGGAACGACCGCCAGTCCAGGTCGGGCGGCAGGGCCACCACGTGCACGCCGGGCTTGAGATGGATGTACTCGGCCCAGCCGCCGAACAGCCCCTCGTCGGCGGGCATCGTCACCCCGTACACCTTCCGCTCCGGGCAGCGGGTGGTGGCGTGTGCGACCGTGCAGAACCAGCAGCGGCCGCAGGTGCCGTGCACGTCGTGGAAGGTGACGGTCTGGCCGATCTCCAGCTCCTCGCCCCAGATATCGTGCGCCGGCGGCCCCGGGCCCAGCTCGGCCACCTTCCCCACGCTGATGTGCCCGGGGATGATCGGGTACGGCACGCCGGCCAGCCGCCCCTCCCACAGGTGCACGTCGGTGCCGCACACCTCGCTGCCGAGCGTCCTCAGCAGCACCGCGCCGGGCTCCAGGTCGGGACGCTCGTACGAGCGCGGCTCCAGCGGCGCCCGAGGCCCCGGCATGACGACCGCAGAGATCATCCGGTCTCCCTTCCGCCAGGTCCGCTATCGGCGCCGGCCCGTGGCCGCGACGGCCCTGTCCACGGGCTCTCGCGGCAGGCCGTCACCGGGTGGCACGGAGCCGTACAAGCTGCGGATCATCGCGAGCAGCGCGGCGAGGTACGGCGGCGGGTCGTCCTTCCACCAGGCCAGCAGTACCTGGACGTGCGGCGCGTCGGTGACGTGGCGGTAGGCGACCCCGGGGCGCGGGTTCTGGTTGGCGGTGGACTCCGCGGTCACGCCGACGGCCTGGCCGCAGGCGATGACCGTGAGCCACTCGTCGACTCCCTGCACGGTTCTGATGGCCGGGCGCGCGTCCGGCGGCCATAGCTCGGGCGTGGCGGTGCCGGTGCGCGGATCCAGCGCGACGGTGTAGCGGGCGAGCTGGTCGAGCCGTACGGAGCGGCGCCTGGCGAGCGGGTGGTCGGTGTCCATGGCGGCGTAGCGGGCCTCGCAACCCACCAAGGCCACCTCGAACCGGTCGTCGACGAGGGGGCGGCGGAGGACGGAGACGTCGGCGACGCCTTCGGCGAGGCCCGCCGTGGCCGTGTTGGAGTGCACGAACACCAGCGGCAGCCACGGGTAGGCGGCGGCCCACGCCTTCATCAGGTGGCGGGTGTGCTTGCCCAGGGCGCCGAAGGCATAGCCGAGCCGCAGCTCCGAGTACGCCTCCTGGGCGATTCGTTCGAGCCGGGCGACCTCGTCGAGCACCCGCCGCGCGCGGGTGACGAGCCGGGCGCCGGACTGCGTGAGCTTGACGCTGTTGTTCGAGCGTTCGAGCAGCCGGGTGCCGAGCGTGCTCTCCAGAGCGGCGACGGAACGGGAGACGGCCGCCTGCGAGCAGCCGAGGAGGATCGCCGCGTCGGTGAAAGTGCCCGCGTCGACCACCGCCACGAAGGCGCGGAGGTGTCGAAGCTGCACGTCCATGCGCCTAGCGTATAAACCCGACAAAAAGCGTATTGCATAACAAACGTCATAATTTGGACACTGGGGTCATGCCGAGGTCATGGAAGGGCTCCATCCGAACCAGGTACACGGTGATCGCCGCCGTGTTCTCCTTCGTCGTGTACTCCGCGCTCGGGGTGGCGCTGGATCTGGCCGTGCGCCACCACCTGGAGACCGCCGTGTTCGAGAAGATGGAGCGGGCGGCCAGCCAGTGGAGCGCGGCCGCGCACCATGGCGCCCTGGATCGCCCCGTTCCCTCGTACGAGCCGATCGAGCTCATCCAGATCGTCGGCGCGAACCACCAGGTGAAGGCCGCCGGCCGGCGCGCCTCGCCGACCGTCCCGCTCAGCCTGCGGCGGCCGCCGCCCAACGACCGGTTCCAGCGCTACGTCGAATGCGACGAGGGCACCGGCTGCCTGGCCCTGATGGCCGTCCGGCTGAGCCCCGACGAGGAGTCGTGCGTCGTCTACGCGGCCGCGCACGAGGGCGGGCTGCTCGTCGGGCACCGCCTGGAGCTGCTCATCGGCGGCGTGATCGTCTCGTTCGTGGGCATCACGGCGTACCGGACCTGGACCGTGGTCGGGCGCACGCTGCGGCCGGTCGCCGCGATCAGGTCGCGCATGTCCGAGATCACCGTGAGCGACCTGAGCAAGCGCGTCCCCGTACCGGACGGTGACGACGAGATCGCCGAGCTCGCCACCACCGCCAACCAGACGCTCGCCCGCCTGGAGGACGCGGTGGAGCAGCAGCGCCGCTTCGCCTCCACCACCTCGCACGAGCTGCGCACCCCCATCGCCGGGCTGCGCGCGCTGCTTGAAGAGGCGGTCAGCTACCCCGACGACATCGACCCGCGCGAGACCATCCGCGACGCCCTCACCAGCACCGACCGGCTCGCGGCCATCGTGGACGACCTGCTGGCGCTGGCCCGCCTTCAGGTCGGCGAGCCCGTGCCGCCCGAACCCGTCGATCTCGGCGAGCTGGCCCGCGCCGAGATCGCCGCGCTGCCGCGCCGCGTGCCCATCGCGGTGGACGCGCCCGAGGGCGTCGTCGTACTCGGCTCGCGCGTGCAGCTCGCCAGGGTGCTGAACAACCTCATGGCCAATGCCCAGCGGCACGCCGGCTCGGGCGTCGAGGTCACGCTGACCGCGCAGGACGGCGAGGCCGTGCTTGCGGTCACCGACGACGGCCCCGGCGTCGACCCCGCCAACCGCGAACGCATCTTCGAACGCTTCGTCCGCCTGGAGGACGGGCGCCTGCGCGACCCCGGCGGGAGCGGGCTCGGCCTGGCGATCTCCCGCGAGATCGCCTGCGCTCACGACGGCTCGCTGCGCGTCGAGGACTCGCCGAAGGGCGCACGCTTCGTGCTCCGCCTCCCGCTGGCCGATCCGGAGAAGCCGACCCGCCAGGAGGAGCGGCCCTCCCCGGAGGAGGAGTCCCGCTCGGGGGAGGGGTCCCGCTCGGGGGAGGGGTCCCGCTCGGGGGAGGGGTCCCGCTCGGGGGAGGGGTCCCGCTCGGGGGAGGGGTCCCGCTCGGGGGAGGGGTCCCGCTCGGGGGAGGGGTCCGGCGCCGAGGATCCGGACGAGTGGTCCGGCCCGGAGGACCCGGACGAGCCGCCCGCCATGGCACAGTCCGGCCGGTAGGGCTCCGCCGTGGAGCGCGGCCCGCCTGCCCCGCCCGCCGATGCGCCCCGCCTGCCCCGCCCGCTGATGCGCCCCGCCTGCCCGGCCTGCCGGTGCGGTCCGGCTGTCCCGCCTGTCGGTGCGGCGCTGCCGTCCCAGCCTGCGGGTGCGGAGCCGGCCCAGCGCGTGCTCGGTCACTGGGGCCGAGCAGGCAGAGCCGACACGAGGGATCGGGCAAGGCTGAGCAGGGGATGGCAGCGGTCGCCCGGCCGAGGAGTTCTGGCAGCGTTTCTCGCCTGCTCGGCCCCGCCTGCTCGGCCCCGCCTGGGGCGAATCGTCCCCTACCGAGAGCGCCGCACTGGGCCTCCGTGGGGGCGGCTCTTAAGCCTTAATTTCACCTAATTTCCGATAATTTCGGCGTCCAACGGCTCGTTCTACCAGTTCAGGGCGATGAGGCGTCTGAGAAGACCCGAAACATTTCGGCCGATGATTGACACCTTTCGGAGGCGTTCGCACACTGATCGCCAACTACCCCACCCGGAAGGGAGCCCTCTAGTGATCACCGGCTTGGCCCGCTCCAAGATCAGGTTAAGGATGGTCGCGTCGGCGCTGGCGGCCATGCTCGCGGCCGCGGGAGCGGTGGCGACGATCCCGGCCGAGGCGCACGCGGCCTCGGGAGTCGAGAACGAGGGCGCCGACTGCCAGGTCCCCGGCCTGCCCGACGAGGGCTCGCTGCCCACCGTCTCCCGGCTGCCCGACCCGTTCACCAAGCTGGACGGCACCCGCATCACCGGCAAGTCCGACTGGCGCTGCCGCCGGGAGGAGATCAAGAGGCTGGCGGAGAAGTTCGTCTACGGGGAGAAGCCGCCCAAGCCGTCCAGCGTCACGGGCACGGTGTCGCCTACCGGCATCACCGTCAATGTCTCCCACAACGGCAGGAGCGCCTCCTTCTCCGCGGGCGTCGATCTGCCGAGCGGCAACGGCCCCTTCCCGGCCGTCGTCGTGCTCGGCGGGTTCGGCGCCGACACCGCCGCGATCAAGGCGGCGGGCGCGGCCGTCATCAGCTACGACCCCCTCGCCGTCGGCAGGGAGGGCACGCCGCGCGACAACAAGCAGGGCGCCTTCTACACCATCTACGGCGCCAACAGCTCCACCGGCATACTCGCCGCCTGGGCCTGGGGCGTCAGCCGGATCATCGACGTGCTCGAACAGTCGGGCGGCGGCATCCTGCGGGCGGACGCGACCGGCGTCACCGGCTGCTCGCGCTACGGCAAGGGCGCGTTCGTCGTCGGCGCGTTCGACCAGCGCATCGCGCTGACCATGCCGATCGAGTCGGGCAGCGGCGGCGTGGCCGCCTTCCGCGCCATCCCCGGTGAGAGCGGCGCCCAGCCGCTGAGCAGCGCCTACTCCGAGCAGCCCTGGCTCGGCGACGCGTTCGGCTCGTTCACCGGCAGCCCGGCCCGGCTGCCCGTGGACACCCACGCGGTCATCGGGATGATCGCGCCGCGCGGGCTGTTCATCATGGACAACCCGCACATCGACTGGCTCGCCGCCAGGTCCGCGAGCGTGGCCGCGCTGGGCGGCGCCGAAATCTACAAGGCGCTCGGGGCGGAGGGCAACATCACGTACTGGTCGGCCGTGCAGGACGGCACCCACTGCGCGAGCCGATCGGAGTGGCGCACGCCGCTGCAGCAGAACATCCAGAAGTTCCTGCTCGGCACCGGCAGCTACACCGGCTCGATGCGGATCGCCGCCAACAAGAGCGGCAACCTGGCCGAGTGGCGCGACTGGCAGACGCCCACCCTCGGCGACGGCGGCGGCGATGACGACACCACGCCGCCCACCGCGCCGACCGGCCTGGCGGCGGCGGACACCACCGCCACCGGCACCACCCTCACCTGGACGGCCGCCACCGACGACACCGGCGTGGCCGGCTACGACATCCTGCGCGCGCCGGGCGCGAGCGGCGGCACGTTCACCCAGATCGGCACGTCCGCCACGACCTCGTACGCCGACACCGGCCTGACCCCCGCGACCACCTACCGCTACCAGGTCAGGGCGCGCGACGCCGCCGGCAACGCCTCGCAGGTCTCCAACACCGTGCAGGTCACCACCCAGGAGGGCTCGGGCTCGCCGGAAGGCGGGTGCACGGCGGTGCCGACCGTGCAGACGCAGTGGAGCACCGGGTACGTCATCCAGCCGCTCACCATCACCAACACCGGCACCGCGACCATGAACGGCTGGACCGTCACCTTCACCCTGCCCGCAGGCCACCGGCTCGCCGGCTCCTGGAACGGCACCGCGACCGTCAGCGGCCAGACGGTGACCATCAGGAACGTCGCGCACAACGGCACCCTGGCGCCCGGCGCCTCCAACGGCAGCGTCGGATTCCAGGCCGACCGCCCGAGCGGCGACACGAGCCTGCCGTCCGGCTACACCTGCGCATAAGCCCTGGTCCCCCTCGGCCCGCCAGGCAGAAAACGGGCCGAGGGGGACATGACACGAACGCCGGGGTCTGTTGACGGGCCGTCCCCGTCGTGACATAGTGAAAGCGGCACGGAGGGTTGACTTCCCCTTAGTGGTGGACATTCGTTTCTCATCTGCGTTAATCTACTGCCCTCACGCTGCCGTGACGTCCCGCTTTCGCCTTAGTGATCGACGGGTCGTTTGGCATGCGTGGAGCTCTGCCCCATCCGTGCCATCCGGAAGGACCTCTGTTGGCAGTCTCGCGCACCGCCTCCGCCGCGTTCACCGGGCCCCGTCGCGTCTCGTTCGCCCGTATTCACGAGCCTCTCGAAGTCCCGCACCTCCTCGCGCTGCAGACCGAGTCGTTCGACTGGCTGGTCGGCAACGACCGATGGCGCGCCCGCATCGAGGCGGCCCGCCAGGCCGGGCGGTCCGACGTACCGCTCCAGTCGGGCCTGCAGGAGATCTTCGACGAGATCAGTCCCATCGAGGACTTCTCGGGGACCATGTCCCTGTCGTTCCGCGACCACCGGTTCGAGCCGCCCAAGCACTCCGTTGACGAGTGCAAGGAGAAGGACATGACCTTCTCCGCCCCGATGTTCGTCACGGCGGAGTTCATCAACAACACCACCGGTGAGATCAAGAGCCAGACGGTGTTCATGGGCGACTTCCCGCTCATGACCCCGAAGGGCACCTTCATCATCAACGGCACCGAGCGCGTGGTGTCGTCGCAGCTCGTCCGCTCGCCGGGTGTCTACTTCGAGCGCACCGTCGACAAGACCTCCGACAAGGACCTGTTCGGCTGCCGGGTCATCCCCTCGCGGGGCGCCTGGCTGGAGTTCGAGATCGACAAGCGCGACAGTGTGAGCGTCCGCGTCGACCGCAAGCGCAAGCAGCCCGTCACCGTGCTGCTCAAGGCGCTCGGCTGGACCAGTGAGCAGATCCTCGAGCGCTTCGGCCGGTTCGAGGCCATGCGGGCCACGCTGGAGAAGGACCACACGATCGGCCAGGACGACGCGCTGCTCGACATCTACCGCAAGCTGCGGCCTGGCGAGCCGCCGACCAAGGAGTCGGCCCAGGCCCTGCTCGAAAACCTGTACTTCAACCCCAAGCGCTACGACCTGGCCAAGGTCGGCCGCTACAAGGTCAACAGGAAGCTCGGCGTCGACGCCGACATCACGGTCGGCACGCTGACCGAAGACGACATCGCCGCGATGATCGACTACCTGCTCCACCTGCACGCGGGTGAGGAGTCGATGCCGGGTGCCCGCGGTGACGTGGTGGTCGAGATCGACGACATCGACCACTTCGGCAACCGCCGCCTGCGCAGCGTCGGCGAGCTGATCCAGAACCAGGTCCGCCTGGGTCTCGCCCGCATGGAGCGGGTCGTGCGCGAGCGCATGACCACGCAGGACATCGAGGCGATCACGCCGCAGACGCTGATCAACATCCGCCCGCTGGTGGCGGCGCTGAAGGAGTTCTTCGGCACCTCGCAGCTGTCGGGCTTCATGGACCAGATCAACCCGCTGTCCGGGCTGACCCACCGCCGCCGCCTGTCGGCGCTCGGCCCCGGTGGTCTGTCGCGTGAGCGGGCCGGCTTCGAGGTCCGTGACGTGCACCCGTCCCACTACGGCCGGATGTGCCCGATCGAGACCCCTGAAGGCCCCAACATCGGTCTCATCGGCTACCTCGCCTGCTACGCCAGGATCAACCCGTTCGGCTTCATCGAGACGCCGTACCGCAAGGTCGTCGACGGCAAGGTGACCGACCAGATCGACTACCTCACCGCCGACGAAGAGGACCGTTTCGTCATCGCGCAGGCCAACACGGCGCTCAACCCCGACGGGTCGTTCGCCGAGCGGATGGTGTCGGTGCGGCGCAGGGGCGGCGAGTTCGAGCTGGCCAGGCAGGAAGAGGTCGACTACATCGACGTCTCGCCGCGCCAGATGGTGTCGGTGGCCACCGCGATGATCCCGTTCCTCGAGCATGACGACGCCAACCGGGCCCTGATGGGCGCCAACATGCAGCGTCAGGCCGTGCCGCTGATCAAGGCCGAGGCGCCGCTGGTCGGCACCGGCATGGAATACCGTGCCGCGACCGACACCGGTGACGTGATCCTCGCCGAGCAGGCGGGCGTGGTCGAGGAGGTGTGCGCCGACTACGTCACCACGCACAACGACGACGGCACCCGCACCACGTACCGGATCGCCAAGTTCAAGCACTCCAACCAGGGCACGAGCTTCAACCAGAAGCCGATCGTGTCCGAGGGCGACCGGGTCGAGGCCGGTCAGGTGATCGCCGACGGTCCCTGCACCGACCAGGGCGAGATGGCGCTGGGCAAGAACCTCCTGGTGGCGTTCATGCCGTGGGAGGGCCACAACTACGAGGACGCGATCATCCTGTCCCAGCGGCTGGTGCAGGACGACGTGCTCTCCTCGATCCACATCGAGGAGTTCGAGGTCGACGCCCGCGACACCAAGCTCGGCCCTGAGGAGATCACCCGCGACATCCCCAACGTGTCGGAAGAGGCGCTCGCCGACCTCGACGAGCGCGGCATCGTCCGCATCGGTGCGGAGGTCGTCCAGGGTGACATCCTGGTCGGCAAGGTCACCCCGAAGGGTGAGACCGAGCTGACCCCGGAGGAGCGGCTGCTGCGCGCGATCTTCGGTGAGAAGGCCCGCGAGGTGCGCGATACCTCCCTGAAGGTGCCGCACGGCGAGCAGGGCAAGGTCATCGGCGTGCGGCTGTTCTCCCGCGAGGACGGCGACGAGCTGCCGCCGGGCGTCAACGAGCTGGTGCGCGTCTACGTCGCCCAGAAGCGCAAGATCACCGACGGTGACAAGCTGGCCGGCCGCCACGGCAACAAGGGCGTCATCGCCAAGATCCTGCCGATCGAGGACATGCCGTTCCTGGAGGACGGCACCCCGGTCGACATCATCCTCAACCCGCTGGGCGTTCCCGGCCGAATGAACGTCGGTCAGGTCCTGGAGACACACCTCGGCTGGGTGGCCGCACGCGGCTGGGACATCTCCGGCATCGAGGAGGAGTGGACCGCCCATCTCAAGCAGAACGGCCACGAGAAGGCCGAGCCGTGGACGAAGATCGCCACCCCGGTCTTCGACGGCGCGGGCGAGGACGAGATCGTGGGCCTGCTCGGCAACACGCTCGTCAACCGCGACGGCGACAGGCTCGTGCAGCCGACGGGTAAGGCGCAGCTGTTCGACGGGCGTTCCGGCGAGCCGTTCCCCTACCCGATCGCGGTGGGCTACATCTACATCCTGAAGCTGCTGCACCTGGTGGACGACAAGATCCACGCGCGGTCCACCGGCCCCTACTCGATGATCACGCAGCAGCCGCTGGGCGGTAAGGCCCAGTTCGGCGGCCAGCGGTTCGGAGAGATGGAGGTCTGGGCCCTTGAGGCCTACGGCGCCGCGTACGCTCTGCAGGAGCTGCTGACCATCAAGTCCGACGACGTTCTCGGCCGAGTCAAGGTCTACGAGGCCATCGTCAAGGGCGAGAACATCCCCGAGCCGGGCATCCCCGAGTCCTTCAAGGTCCTCATCAAGGAGATGCAGTCGCTGTGCCTGAATGTCGAGGTGCTCTCCAGCGACGGCATGTCCATCGAGATGCGCGACGCCGACGAGGACGTCTTCCGCGCGGCGGAAGAGCTCGGTATCGATCTGTCCCGGCGTGAGCCGAGCAGCGTGGACGAGGTCTGATCGAGCCCCCGGGGGTGGGCACGCCATCGGGCACGCCGGTGGGTGCGCCGCCCACCCCCGCGATCACCACGCCTATGACGCGTTTCATCCTCACCGGCACCCCCGGCGCGGGAAAGACCACGATCCTGCACGGCCTGGCCGCGCGTGGCCACGCCACTGTCGAGGAGGCGGCCACCGCGGTCATCGCCGCCGAGCAGGCGCGCGGCGATGCCGAGCCGTGGACCCGCCCCTCGTTCATCGGCAAGGTCGCCGAGCTGCAGCGGCGCAGGCAGGAGCAGGCCGGGGGCGGGGTGCGGTTCTTCGACCGCTCGCCGGTGTGCACCCACGCGCTCAGCACGTACGCCGGCCACCCCGTGCCGCCCGCGCTCACCGCCGAGATCGAGCGGATCACCCGCGAGCGGGTCTACGACCGGCACGTGTTCTTCGTCCGTAACCTCGGCTTCTGCGAGCCGACCGACGCCCGCAGGATCAGCTTCGAGGAGTCCCTGGAGTTCGAACGCCTCCACGAGGAGACCTACCGGGCGTTCGGCTACCACCTCATCGACGTGCCCGCCGGGCCGCCGGACGAGCGGATCGCGCTGGTCGAGGAGACGGCGTACCGGCTGGCGGACGGCGCGGGCTGCCCCGCCCGCTCTCAGCCGTCATCACGGGTGCTCTTCTGACGTCATCACGGGGTCACCGGCACCGCCTGGCGGACCGCGGGGGAGAGCCACGACAGCGCGAGCGCGGTCAGCGCGGCGGCGAACGCGGTCAGGATCGGCAGCACGGAGGCGACCTCGTACAGCGCGGTGCCGAGCAGCGGGCCGACGATGAACGTGGCGCCGATCGTCGCGTTGATCAGCCCCGCCACCGAGGCGTGCTGTCCCGGCTCGGCCACCAGGGTCGGCGCGGCGGTGAAGCCGGGCGCCGCCAGGCCGAGCCCCAGCCCCAGCACCACGAACGAGGCGACGATCAGCCAGAGCGTGTTCGCCGCGGCGAGCAGCGCGAAGGCCACGGCCGTGATCGGGGCGCCCACCCGCATCAGCCGCAGCACCGGCCAGCGCAGCACCGGGATGAGCGCGCCCTGCACGGCGACGAGGATCAGCCCGGCCGCGACCAGCGTGACGCCCACCGCCCCGGCCGTCTCCTGCGGTCCGAGGTGCAGGCGGTCGGATACCAGGAAGCCGACGATCACCTGCACCAGGCCGAGCGAGAGGTAGAGGCAGAAGCCGATCGCGAGCAACGGCCACATGCGCGCGTTCCAGGGACGCAGCTTCGCCAGGGGCCGCTCGGGCGGCGGGTCCTGCGCCGCCGCCGGCGGCCGTACGGTGGCCAGCACCCACACCGTGAGCAGCAGGCACACCACGGGCGCCAGATAGACCGGCAGCATGAGCGAGACCACGGCAAGCGCGCCGCCCCCAGCCGGTCCGAGCACCAGCGAGAGCCCCTGAGCCGCGCCGATCAGGCCCGTGGCGCGGGTGCGCTCATCCTGAGTGCTGGTGCTCGCGGCGGCGACGGCGAGCGTGGCCACCGGCAGCGCGGCCAGCCCCGCGCCGAAGACGAGGCTGCGGGTGACCAGCAGCAGGCCGAACAGCAGCGGGGACGACAGGCGGCCGTCGAGCCCCAGGGCGGCGACGACCCCGAACCCGGTCATGCCCGCCGTCGCCAGGCCGAGCCCGCACAGCAGCACCAGGCGTAATCCGAGCCGCCGCAGCGCGAGCCCCCACAGCGGGCTGGCGACGGTCAGCGCCGTGGCGGCGGCGGTGACGACGAGGCCGAGCTGGGTCTCGGTCAGGTGCAGCTCGCGGGAGAGCGGGGCGAGGACGGGGGTCAGAAGTTGCTGGGCCGAGAAAACCACCAGGACGGTGAGAAGTAACGGGATCAGGGCCTTGCGCACCAGATGTCCTTTCTCCGAAAGGTCAGGGACAGCGTACGTGTGCGCAGGAATAACGACAATCATTTCCCGACATGATGGTGTTAGTCAGCACAGCCCCATTTCCCGATTTTTCGTGAAACGGGGTTTTTCATTTGGTGCGAAAACTCAGGGCTTGCGGACCGCCAGGCAGACCGCGTTCCGTGCCCCGCCGCGATGCCGTGACGGGGTGGCAACCACCGAGATCACGTCCTGAATGACCTGATCGACGTGGACGCCAAGGGGAGCAGGGACATGAGCGGGTTCACGAACCCTCCGATGATCGACACGCCGGCCGCGCCCAGTGAGCCGGCCGCCGGTCCCGCCGCTATCTGGCCGAGCGGTAAGGCCGCGAACGAGCCGAGATCGTCGTGGGAGGCCACACGGGAAAGCGCCCTTTCCGGTACTCCATGCTGGAGAGCCGTCTCCCAGGCGACGGCGAGGGCTCCGGATCCCAATCCTCCTATTGCCGCGCTGAGAATGAGCAGGGGAATGCGAGCGTGAAATCCGATGGCGATAAGGGGCGGGCACGTCAGTGCGAACGCGATCCGCCCGAAGACGAGAGGCGCCCGAACCGTCAACCGGTACATGGCGATGCTCATGGCGAGCACTCCGGCGGCTCGCGCGCTGAGCGCCGTTCCCCCGGTGACCGCGCCGAACGTGCCGGCGGCGATGCTGGGGCCGATCACCCTCAGACACCGGCGGAGATGCAGTTCGACACGCACGACGTGCACACGATGACCCATAGCCAGGTGGTGCGGCGGAAGATCCGCCGCCCTTGCGTGACCGGAGCCATTGAGCCGCCCATCAAGGAGGCGGCGCGTGGGATGAAGAAGAGACGGAACGACCGCTGTCGAAGAGGCGTGGACACTAAGACTTTCCTCCACGCCGGTCGATCTCGCCGTCCATCGACGCATCGTCATCGAGGGACGGCGGGCGATCGATCTTGTCCCTGCGCTTCTCAGCGGCCGTTCAGCACGTCGAGGAAACGCTGCTCGAAGGCGGCGGTGCCGGCCGTCGTGGCGTACTGGATCAGGCGTCCGGTGGGGAGAGCACCGTCCGGCCGGCCGAGGGGCCGTCCGTCACGACGTCGATCCTGCCCCGCGCGAATCCGACGTGCCCGGGGCGTACGGCGCTCATCGCGGCCAGCGGGTCCCACCAGTAGAGCAGCCGGTCGGCGATCAGCGGCCGCACCGCGGGATGCGTGACGATCTCCAGTACGGTGTCCGCGGCCGGCGTGCCGTGGTCGGCGGCGAGCCGGTCGAGGAACGCGTCCGTGATGAGCACCTCGTTGGCGGCGTCCAGCGACACCATCCTGAACACGCCCGTGCCGCGCGTGACCACCGACCGCGCCGCTCCCGGGTCGAGCCAGTAGTTGAACTCCTGCGTGCCGTCGAACTCCGGCGGTGTGCCGCAGCACAGGTTGCCCGGCACGTGCACCGCACCGCCCATCGAGGTGAGCCGGGCGGGGGAGTGCGGCAGCGCGGCGGCCAGGTTGGTCAGCGGCCCCGTGGCGATCACCTGGATCCCGGGGTCCTCTCTGACGAGCTGCCTGATCAGCTCGGGCGCGCGGGTGCGCGACGGGCTCTCGTCACCGGCGGCAGCCCGGCGTCGCGGCCGTCAGCACCCGGTCGAACAGCTCGCGGAGATCGGCGGGGAAGGAGTGAGGGCCGGTACGGGAGTCGTCGGCGATCGCCACCCCGCGCAGGCCCAGGCGGTCGGCCAGGCACCTGGCGTGCCTGATCGCCCGGCCCGGCAGCCCCGCGCCGGCGCTCGTGACCGTGATCGCGCGCAGCTCGATGCGGCCCGCCCGGTGCTCCTGGGAGAGGTACGCGAGCGTGGCCGCGTCGTCGAAGTCCATGTCGGTGTCGAAGATGACGGCGGGCGGACGGGGGTGGGCCGCCGCCGGTGTCGTGAGGGAGGTGAGGGTGAGGGCCAGGGTTAAGACGAGCAGGAGACTTCTCATGGCGCTCCCGTGGTCGGAGACGTTGACGTCCAGTTGAACCGAGCGCGATCGGCTTGTGGAGGAGCGATCCGGAGCGGCCCGAAGTCACGCCCGCCCGCCCGAACGCCGACACCCAGGCCGGACTGAGTTTCGGACATCGCCTGGCAGGCGGGACATCACCGGTCAGACAGGATGTTGTCGGGCAAGCGGGGTATCGTCGGGCAGGCCGGCGGCAGATCAACGCCCGGCCCAGGCGGCGACCACACGGTCACGCGCCAACCCGCGCTGCCGGTGGCCGGGGCGTGGCGGTTCGCTGGGCCGGGTGCGTCACGCTCCGGCGCGCGCTCCCAGCGGACGGGAGCGCGTCGGCACGCTGGGCTTGGCGCTCTGCCGGTGGGGAAGCGCACCGGGAGGCAGGACCGAGCGCCGGACGTCAGCGGGTCGCCCAGGCGGTGTCGTCGAGCGGCCGGCCCGCCTCCAAGGCGGCGAAGAGCTTCTCCCAGAGCGGCATCACGACCTCGGGCGTGTAGCCGTGGGCGGTCTCCGCGGCGGCAGTGCCCAGGCGGAGGCGCAGGTCGCGGTCGCCCATCACCTGGCTGAGCGAGCGGGCGAGCGCGTCGACGTCTCTGGGCGGCACCAGGATGCCGTCCTTGCCCGGGGTGAGCACGTCGGCAGGACCGGTGGGGCAGTCGAAGGCGACGATCGGCAGGGCGTGGCCCATGGCCTCGATCATGGCCATGGGCAGTCCCTCGATACGCGAGCTGAGCGCGTAAATCGACGCCTTCGCCAGCTCTTCGTGAATGCGGTTGCTACGCCCCATGAGCTTGATGCGGTCGCGCATGCCGGTCTCGTCGATGCGCTCCTGCAGCCGCTCCTTCGACGGCCCCGTCCCGAAGATGCGCAGCTTCCACCCCGGATGCTCGGCCGCCGCGGCGGCGAACGCCGGGATGAGCATGTCGAAGCCCTTCTGCGGCACCAGCCGCCCCACCGCGATCACGACGGGGTTGCTCTGGTCGGAGTGCTTGCGACGGTCCATGCTGACGGCGTTGGGGATGCGGACCACCGGCGTGCCGGGCACCAGCTCGCGATATTCGCGGCGGCTGGTCTCGGTGAGGACGGCGATGGCGTCGAAACGGCCGTAGTAGCGGCCGATGTGCTCGCGCACCGCCTCGTGGTAGGAGGCGAGGTTCATGTGCTCCTGCGCGACCCTGATCACGCCGCCCGTGGCGCGGCGGGCGGAGATCAGGTTGAGCGCGGGGCGGGTGGTGACGAGGATGCCGTCGCGCAGGCCGGAGACGTAGTCGATGGCCGCGCCCTCCACGCGTTCGGTGAAGTATTCGGCGGCGAACTCGCCGTACGGGACGATCTTGCCCCTGGCGCGCCGCCACACCTTGCGCACCAGCGAGTCGGTCGCGATGCCGTCGCGCTGGTCGACCAGCGTGGCCAGCCGCACCCGCGGGTCGAGGGCGAACTGCGGCTCGTCACGGCGGCGGACCACGCTGATGATCTCCACGTCGTGGCCCGCCTCGGCCATCGCGCCCGCCTGGTTGAAGACGGTACGGATGGTGCCGCCCATGCCGTACGCGTGCAGCAGCATGTAGCGGATCTTCACGAGAGGTACTCCCAGGTCCGGCACATGTCCTTGAGTACGTCCGGGATCTCATCGGGGGAGGGCAGCTCGCGCCCTCGTTGCACGGTGCCTGACTGGATCTTGTCCTTCCAGTCGCCAAGGCCCTTGACGACCACCTCGGGCTTGCCGTACGTGAGGATCTGCGGTGACCAGGGCACCGACAGGAAGTCGCAGATCTCGCGCCCGACCTTCTCCGGCTCCGCGGTCAGCTCCTCGTATCGCACGGTCAGGCCCGGCAGGGCCTTGCGGGCCCGCTGCACGGCCTTCATGTAACGCAGGGCGTCGGCCGCGGCCTCCTCGCGGGTGCGCTTGCCGGGGCTGGCCTCGTACCAGGAGGCCGCGATGGAGGCGGGATGGCGCAGCAGGAACACGAACCGCGCGTCCGGCCAGCAGGCCGCGAGCCGCTCGTACGCGAACGCGTTGGCCGGGGTCTTCTCCACGATGAACCGCTTGCCGCTGCGTACCAGCTCGCGGTGGAGCACGCGGTCCCACAGCAGATGTTCGAGGTCGGCCTTGTTGTGCCCGAGGGCTTCCATGGCCTTTTCCGCCAGCGAGGTATCGAATTCCACGCGCAACCGGCGCACGTGCAGCTCATGAGGGGCGTGCAGGTCGGGGTGTGCGTTGAGCATCGCCCGCAGCAGCGTCGAGCCCGACCGTACCGGCGAGATGATGAACACCGGCTGCTTGACGAGGCGATCGGTCTCCGGATCCGCGGGTGGCCGGAACGGCGTCTGCGGCCGCTTCTGCGGAGCGGGTTTCGACGGCTTTTGTCCCGCTTTCCCTACTCGGTTGAGCTGGAATCCTGTGTACCTGGCCAGCGCTCCGTTGATAGTGCGCTGCCACTTCATGCCGAGCGAGGCTACCTGTCTTACCTGGGGATTGCCTGAAGGATGGAAAGGGGTCTCCTGCAGCTTACCCGCTCGTCACACAGGCGCGGTTTCGCCTGGTCAGGGCCTCTGGTTCGTCAAGGGGCAGGGCCTGTGGCCGGTGGAAGGTCAAGGCCGCTGGGCGGTCAGAGGCCGGTGCGTCCGGCTGGTCAAGGGGGCCGATCGGTCGGGATGTCCTGCCGGTCAGGTTGGTCGGGATGTCCTGCCGTCAGGCGGCTGTAGGTCAGGCGGCTGTAGGTCAGGGCGGCCTGTCGATCAAGGCGTCCGGTCGGGCACGGCGCCCAGCCGGGCAGATGGCCCGGTCGGTCACTGGGTGCGTCTGGCCACGGGGTGCGTCTGGCCACGGGGTGCGTCTGGCCACGGGGTGCGTCTGGTCACGGGGTGACCGCGAACCACACCACCTTGCCGTTGTCGGTGGCCGTCACGCCCCAGTCGTCGGCTATCGCGCCGACGATCTGCAACCCCCGCCCCGAGATCGCGTCCATGTCCGCCGGCCGCAGGCGCGGCATGCCCTCGCCGGGGTCGAAGACCTCCCCGTACACCTGGCCCTCGCGCTTCTCCAGGCGCAGGGCGTAGGCGGAACCCCCGTAGCGTACGGCGTTGGTGACCAGCTCGCTCACGATGAGCAGGCAGTCATCGACGACGTGCGCGAGTCCCCAGTCGGTCAGATCGGTCCTGATCAGCTCCCGCGCCCTGCTGACGCCCGACGGGACGGAGGGCAGAAGGTACTCCACCGTGTGCACCGGTGGCGCCGACAAGGACCCTTGTCGGAGGGCCATACGCATCACATCTCTCGGGTCTTGGGAGCGCTCCCAAACCCACGATAAACGTTCGGCCTCACTCTTGGGAATGCGCGCCGGAAAAGTTTGCCAAACGAGACTTGCGGCGTATCAGGGGATGCGGGCGACGGCGCCGTAGTTGCCGGACTTGCTGGGATCCTCTTGGCAGGCGAGATCGTTGCCCAAAGGCCGCCACTCCGGCACCCAGACCAGGCCGGGCGCCACCAGATCGAGCCCCTCTAAAAGAGCCGCCACCTCTTCCCGTGACCGGACCGCCAGGTGCGGCAAGGTCATCGCGAGCGTGTCGCTGATGGCGGGCAGCAGCTCTTGTGGGACGCCGTCGAACGTGGTGTGCAGTAGAGCCAGAAAACTACCGGCGGGAGCCGAGTGACGGAGTCGCTTGATGACATAGTGGGCATACTCCTCATCGTGGAGGCTGTAGGCCGACAACAGGAGCACCGCCACCGGTCGTTCCCAGTCGATGAAGGTCGTGACGACGTGATCGCTCAGGATCTCGTCGATCTCCCGTACGTCTCCCTCCACTACTCGCACCAAATCCGTGAACGGCTCGATGGTGGCCTGGGCCAGGGTCACCACCATCGGGTTGTTCTCGACGTACAGCACTCTGGGGTACGGGCAAGCGGCGTGTTTCGCCATGTCATGCAGCCCCTGACCGGCGGACAGGCCGCTCGGAATTCCACTGCCGACGATCACGAATTGATCCACTTCTTCCTGGACCGCCAGATAGCGGATCACCCGCGAGCAGAATTCCAGCACCGCACGGGCGGCGTTCGTCAGGGCGGGGGCCGCTTGATCGAAATGGCGCACCGCGTCCTTGTCGGCCTGGAAGTTGTTCTTCCCGCCGGCGGCAGCGTCGAAGATACGCGTGATCCTGGCCTGCGTGGTCTCCAACTTTGCCAAATTACGGACGGCACGCTGGTGCATGAGCGTTGCCCCTTTCCCCTCGCCGCTGACCCTTTTTCGCGGTAAGCGATCTTTGGACCTCACTCAGGACTCGAACCATATGTTCCAACAATTCCAGTCAATGACAACCCGATAGACCCGTTATCTTGGGAAATGTTTGTGACCAGAATCATCGTGGCAAGAAGCACTGAGTGCGGCGCGATGCCCCGAATGTCGGCGCTCCCGCGAAGTGATAGCCCCGTGAACAGGGCGGACGCGGATATCGCCCCCCGGACGGCCGGTCGCCGGCCCCTCTGATACGGCAGCCGTAGATTGTTGTGATCATGGTGTTGTCTCGGCGTAGGTATGCCATCGCTGGTGGCAGAGGCGCGCTCGATATTGGTGCCGTCGCCGCCAGATGGACCAGGTCAGACGGTGCTCGGGGTCCCGTCGTGGGTCGGGGATGACGACGCCGCGCAGTTGGCGGAGCAGTTCGGGGATGGCGATGGCGACCAGGCCGAGATGCTCGGCGAGGGGACCGTCAAGTTGACGCTGGTAGGCGGTGGCCACGGCGATGAAGGCGTAGGCGAGCAAGGCCATGGTGCTCCAGCGGTGCCAAGAGCGCCAGCGGATGACCTGTCCGGCGTCCAGGCCGCAGGTCTGCTTGGCAAGTTGATGATCTTCTTCGATGCGCCATCTGGACGTGGCGACGTGAATCAGGCGGGCCAGCGGCACCGGGTGCGGGCTCCAGCAGCGGTAGAACGACATCTGGCCGGTGTAGCGGTGGCGGCGGATCAGCAGGGCGGCGTGTCCGGGGTCGTGCTCGTCGGGGGTGTCGTCGGGTCGGATGGCCAGCATCGCCCAGTCGTAGTGGCGGGTGCCTTTGGTGCCGCTGCCGGTGCGCAGCCGCATCCATGCGCCGGCGGGGATGAGCGTGGCGGCGTCTTTGGCGGCGAGGGTGCGTCCAGCGTGGGTGATGATCGTGGTGCTGGAGCGGACCGCCAGCACGTAGCCCAGGAGCAGGGTGCGGATCAGGGTGCGTAGCTCACGGCCGCCGTATACCTCGTCCCCGGTGACGAAGGCGGCGCGTATGCCGGTCGCGTGCGCGCGTTGGAGCAGGTCGCCGGCGAGCTGGGGTTTGGTGGCGAACATGGTCTGTTCGGGGATGTGGGCCAGCTCGCGGTGTTCGTCGTCGGCTGCGCGGCTTGCGGGCAGGTAGAGGGCGCGGTCGAGGATGGTGTGCCCGCGTGGGGTGGCGTACGCCAGGTGGACTGCGACCTGGCATAACGCGACACCGCCGAGGGTGCCGCTGTATTGGCGGGCGGCTGCGGCGGCGTCGGTGGAGGACTTGGCGTCGGCGGTCTCGTCGATGATCAGTACGGCGTGGTCGGGGTCGCCGTCGTCCAGGTGCTCGATCGCCCATCGGGCGGCTTGGGCGGTGACCTGCTGCTCGTCCCAGGAGGCGCGGGCCAGGAAGTGCTGGAGTCGGTCTGGGGTGGGGTGTCCGGCCGCCTCGGCCAGGGTCCAGCAGTTCTTGTCCTCCAGTTCCATCAGCAGCCCCGCCAGCATCTGTGCGCAGGTGGCGCGGCTTTCACGGCGGGGGAAGCAGGGCGCTATCCGGGCCATGAGTTCCTGGTGTAGAGCGGCGTGCTCGGTATGCGCTACGGTGACGGCACGAGCCGCCGCGGCCTGGTCTTGTGTCACAACTCGACATGATCGCGGCGGCTCTTCGCGTCACGCCACACGACCAGCGGCAACACCGTGAAGATCACGATCTACGGCTGCCGTATCTGATAAGCCGAGCCGAGCCCGCCGCGCCGGGGTCCTTCAAGGCCAAGCCAGGTTAGCTGCGCTGCGCCGCCGGAGGGGGCTGATTGTGGAGGGATGGTTTAGCTCAGGGTCGGCTGCGCCAAATGTCTGCACCGGGGGTGACTGTGGTGGATGTGAAATTCGGGGCGAAGGGGGTGGACGCCAGCCTGTCCCGCTCGGTGGTCCCGCTCAGCCGGCCGCCGAACGGATCCCCTCGGTGACCAGTTCGACCCGCGCGCGGTCGGACAGGTGGGTTGCGATGAATCGCCTCGCCTGGTCGTTCGGGTCAGTGGGCGGCTTGAGGAAGGTTGCGTGTCGCCGTCATCGGCTGCGGCGGTGGGCTTGCCGGGCGGCATGTGCGGCGGGCCGTGCCGGCTCTGTCGCTTGGAGCGGTCGGACCGGCCGTCGGGAGCACGAAGCCGCTGCCGGCTGGGCTCACCAGCGCGCGCAGCCGGACGCGGGACGGCCGGGCTCCCGTGGGAACCCGGCCGGTGGTCGGTGACCGAGCCCGAGCGGAGGTCGATCGGGCTGGGCCGCTGATCGACGTCAGCGGCGCTGGTCGGTGTCCGGATCTCGAGTGAAGGTCCGGGCCGGGCTCAGGGCGAGCCCGGCCGGAGTCAGTCGGTGCCGGACTCCATGGCGGCGTGGTCGAGCATCTCGTCGTCCTCCGGGACCTCCGAGCGGGAGATCGCGTCGCCGCGCGCGGCGATCGCCTCGGCGCCGCCCTCCGTCAGGGAGCCGATGAGGCCGCTGGCGGCCGTCTGCGTGGTGCCGAGAAGCGCCTGGTGGGGGCTGCCCACCATGCCGAGCCCCGCGTACTGCTCCAGCTTGGCGCGCGAGTCGGCGATGTCGAGGTTGCGCATGGTGAGCTGGCCGATGCGGTCGAGCGGGCCGAACGCGGCGTCCTCGACGCGCTCCATCGACAGCTTGTCCGGGTGGTAGCTGAACGCCGGGCCGGAGGTGTCGATGATCGAGTAGTCCTCGCCGCGCCGCAGGCGCAGCGTGACCTCGCCGGTGATGGCCATGCCGACCCAGCGTTGCAGGGACTCGCGCAGCATCAGCGCCTGCGGGTCGAGCCAGCGGCCCTCGTAGAGCAGCCGGCCGAGCTTGCGGCCCTCGGTGTGGTACGCGGCCACGGTGTCCTCGTTGTGGATCGCGTTGACCAGCCGCTCGTACGCCGCGTGCAGCAGCGCCATGCCGGGAGCCTCGTAGATGCCGCGGCTCTTGGCCTCGATGACGCGGTTTTCGATCTGGTCGGACATGCCGAGCCCGTGCCGGCCGCCGATGGCGTTGGCCTCGAGCACCAGGTCGACGGCGGAGGGGAACTCCTTACCGTTGATGCTGACCGGGCGCCCGCGCTCGAAGGCGATGGTGACGTCCTCGGTCGGGATCTCGACCTCCGGGTCCCAGAAGCGCACGCCCATGATGGGCTCGACGATCTCGATGCCGGCGTCGAGGTGCTCAAGCGCCTTGGCCTCGTGGGTGGCGCCCCAGATGTTGGCGTCCGTGGAGTACGCCTTCTCGGTGCTGGCGCGGTACGGCAGGTCGCGGGCGAGCAGCCACTCCGACATCTCCTTGCGCCCGCCCAGCTCGCTGACGAACTCGGGGTCGAGCCATGGCTTGTAGATGCGCAGCGACGGGTTGGCGAGCAGGCCGTAGCGGTAGAACCGCTCGATGTCGTTGCCCTTGAACGTGGAGCCGTCGCCCCAGATCTGCACGCCGTCGTCGAGCATGGCGCGCACCAGCAGCGTGCCCGTGACGGCGCGGCCGAGCGGGGTGGTGTTGAAGTACGTGCGGCCACCGGACCGGATGTGGAACGCCCCGCAGGCCAGCGCGGCCAGGCCCTCCTCCACGAGGGCCTCCCGGCAGTCGACCAGGCGGGCGACCTCGGCGCCGTACGCCGTCGCGCGCCCGGGCACCGAGGCGATGTCGGGCTCGTCGTACTGGCCGATGTCGGCGGTGTAGGTGCAGGGCACCGCACCCTTCTCGCGCATCCACGCGACCGCCACGGAGGTGTCGAGGCCGCCGGAGAAGGCGATCCCGACCCGTTCGCCTACTGGGAGGGAGGTGAGCATCTTGGACACGAGTAGAAGTATATACACACCAATGCATGATCATTCAAAGCCTGCCCCATGAAATGGCGTGACTGAGGCGTGTCATGACTGGTCAGGGGTGGTTTATTGCGGTTTGTGGCCCAGTCGCAGCCGAGGGTGACCGGCCCGTCCGGCGGCGGCGATCTCCGGTGCCGCGTCAAGCCCGTGCCGCGGCGCGGCAAAACTTAAAGCAGTTGCTTGACTTACGTTCACCGGCTTGATTTTCTGAATCTGCCCGAATCTGACAAGACCGGGTCAGGGTGTGTCAATCCTCATGTGAGAGGTGACCGTGGCCACCAGGACGGCCCGCGCCGAGCGCGTCAACGCCACCCGCGAGCAGATACTCACCGCCGCCGAGCGGCTCTTCGCCGAACGCGGCGTGTACGCGGTCTCCAACCGCCAGGTCAGCGAGGCCGCGGGCCAGGGCAACAACGCCGCCGTCGGCTACCACTTCGGCTCCAAGGCCGACCTCGTACGCGCGATCCTGCGCAAGCACTCCGGCCGGATCGAGGAGCAGCGCCGCCGCATGCTCGCGGAGGTGGAGGGCTCGACCGAGGTCAGGGACTGGGTGAGCTGCCTGGTCCGCGCGATCACCGGGCACCTGGACGCCCTCGGCAACCCCACCTGGTACGCCCGCTTCGCCGCCCAGCTCATGACCGACCCCGCGCTCCGTCAGATCGCACGAGAGGAGGCGCTGACCTCGCCCGCCTTGACGCGCATCCTGGAGGGCCTGCGGGGCTGCCTGCCCGAGCTGCCCGCCGACGTACGCGCGGAACGCCACGAGATGGCGAGCCAGCTCCTCGTCCACATGTGCGCCCAGCGGGAGCGCGCGCTCGCCGAGGGCCTGCCCACCCCACGAACCACCTGGCACGACGCCGGGACGGGCCTGATCGACGCGATCGCCGCGATCTGGTCCGCCCCGGTCACCAAGGAAGCCAAGGAAGGAAGTACCTCATGAAGGTCACCGTGGACCGGGACAAGTGCTGCGGCGCGGGACAGTGCGTGCTGCTCGCGCCCGACGTGTTCGACCAGGGGGAGGACGACGGCATCGTGCTGCTGCTCGACGCGGAGCCGCCCGAGTCGCTGCACGCCGCCGTACGTGAGGCCGCGGCCGTCTGCCCGGCGGGCGCCATCGACGTGAGCGAGGACGCATGACCGACACCGTGCGAGAAACCGCAGGCGAGACCGAGATCCCGCAGTTCCCCGGCGTCAGAGCCGCGAAGTGCCCCTTCGACCCGCCGCCCGAGCTGCGGGCGCTGCAGCAGAACGGGACGCTGGCGAAAGTGCGGCTGTGGAACGGCAGCACCCCGTGGTTCGTGACCCGGCACGCCGCGCAGAAGGAGGTGCTGAGCAGCCCGAAGGTGAGCGCCGACGTCACCAAGCCCGGCTACCCGATCCACACGCGCGCCTTCGGCGGCGGCGGGCTCAGCTTCATCCTCAAGGACGACCCCGAGCACGCCAGGCTGCGCCGCATGGTGCAGGCGGCGTTCACGGTACGCCGGGTGGAGACCATGCGCCCGGCCATCCAGCGCATCGTGGACGACCTCATCGACCAGATGCTCGCCGGGCCGAAGCCGGTGGACCTGGTGGAGGCGTTCGCGCTGCCGGTGCCGTCGCTGGTCATCTGCGAGCTGCTCGGAGTGCCGTACGCCGACCACGACTTCTTCCAGCACAACAGCAAGACGATCATCAAGCGCACCGTGACGCCCGAGGATCGCGCGGTCGCCTTCGGCCGCCTGCACGAGTACCTGGACGGCCTGGTGGCGCAGAAGCTCGACGACCCGGCCGACGACCTGCTGTCGAAGGTGGCCGCCCGGGTCAAGGACGGCGAGCTGACCCGCGAGGAGGCCGCCCAGATGGGCGTGCTGCTGCTCATCGCGGGCCACGAGACGACCGCGAACATGATCGCTCTCGGCACGCTGGCCCTGCTCCAGCACCCCGGCCAGCTCGCCCTGCTGCGCGAGACCGACGACCCCAAGCTGGTCGCGAGCGCCGTCGAGGAGCTGCTGCGCTACCTCAACATCACCCACAGCGGGCGCCGCCGCGTGGCCGTGGAGGACATCGAGATCGGCGGGCAGGTCATCCGCGCCGGCGAGGGCATCATCATCCCCAACGACATCGGCAACCGCGACCCCGAGGTGTTCCCCGACCCCGACCGGCTCGACGTGCGGCGCGACGCCCACCGGCACGTCGCCTTCGGCTTCGGCGTGCACCAGTGCCTCGGCCAGTCCCTGGCCAGGGTCGAGCTGCAGGTCGTGTACGGCACCCTCTACCGGCGCATCCCCACGCTCAAGGCGGCCGTGCCGATCGAGGAGATCCCGTTCAAGCACGACGGCCAGGTCTACGGCGTCTACGAGCTGCCCGTCACCTGGTAGCCGATCGCCTGCCGCGCGAGCCCCCTCGATAATGAGGGGGCCAGGTGGGTGAACGGGGGTGCGTGGCCGATGGGCGCGGAGCTGGCCGAGCGGGTACGCGGGCTGTGCGAGGGCGAGGATCGGGTGCTCGTCGGCATCGCCGGCTGCCCGGGCGCGGGCAAGTCGACGCTGGCCTCGTGGCTGGCAGGTGCGCTCACCGGGGCCGGGCTGCCCGCCGTCCACGTGCCCATGGACGGCTACCACCTCGCCGACGTCGAGCTTGAACGCCTCGGGCGGCGCTCCCGCAAGGGCGCCATCGACACCTTCGACGCCCACGGCTACCTGGCGCTGCTGCGGCGCGTACGCACCGAGACCGGCTCGATCGTCTACGCGCCGTCCTTCGACCGCGAGATCGAGCAGCCCATCGCCGGCGCCATCCCCGTCCTGCCCGAGACCCGCGTCGTCGTCAGCGAGGGCAACTACCTGCTCTCCCGCACCGACCCCTGGCCGGCCGTGCGGGCCGCCATGACCGAGGTCTGGTACGTCGACCTCGACGACCGTGTCCGCCTCGACCGGCTGACCAGGCGGCACGTCCGGTTCGGCAAGACACCGGAGGAGGCGGCCCGGTGGGTCGCCTCGGTCGACGAGCCCAACGCCGCCACGATCCGCGCCACCCGCGACCTCGCCGACCTCCACATCGACTTCGACACGCTCACCCTGCCCTGAGCCGCCCCGGCCGCCCCGACGGAGTTGCCGGTCCCGCCGGGCCGGGTTAGCGTGCCGCATGCTTCCAGGCGGAGACGCGTCGGAGGCCGAGAGGCCGGGCGGCGCGAGCGAGCGCTCGGCGGGCGGGGGGAGTTCGCGCTCGGCGAGCGGCGCGGGCGAGCGGCCGGTGGGTGGTGCGGGCGAGCGGCCGGTGGGGGGTGCGGGTGAGCGGCCGGTGCTGGCCGAATGTCCGGACTTCCTGCGCCTGTTCGCCGGGAACACGGTCTCCCTGCTCGGATCGAGCGTGACCACGGTGGCGCTGCCGCTGACGGCGGTCGTCCATTTGGGCGCGTCGGCCGGCGAGATGGGCGTGCTGGGCGCGCTCGCCCTGGTGCCGCACCTGGTGCTGGGCCTGCCCGCCGGCGTCTGGGTCGACCGCTTACCGTACCGCCGGGTGGTGGTCCTGGCCGACGCGGTCAGGGTGGTGCTGCTCGGCGCGCCGCCCCTGCTGGCCGTGCTCGGGGCGCTGCGGATGTGGCACCTGTACGTGGTCGTCACGCTCGCCGGGGTCGCCGGCCTGTTCGAGTCGGTGGCCGCCCAGTCCTTCACCCCGAAGCTCGTGCCCCGGGACCGCCTGCCGGCCGCCAACAGCACGCTCATGCTGAGCAACGCCACCGTCGGCACCACCGGGTCGGCCGTGGGCGGCCTGCTCGTCTCGGCGCTCACCGCCCCCGTCGCCATCGCCGTGGACGCCGCCTCGTTCGCCGTCTCCGCGCTGGTCAAGTCGCGCATCCGCACGGACGGCCGGCTGCCTGAAGCGGAACGGCGCACCCCCGAACGCGGCCGCCTGCCCGGCGCGCGGCCGGCGAAGGAGATCGGCGAGGGGCTGCGGGCGGTGTTCGGGCACCCGGTCATGCGGGCCGTGTTCCTCGCCGCCACCGTGGGCGCGTTCGCCGTCCTGCTGCTCGCGCAGGTGCTGAAAGGCGCGGGACCCTCCCTATACGGCGTCAACCAGCAGACCTTCCGCCAGATCCTGATCCCCGCCGGGCTGCTCTCCCGCGCGAACGCCACCTGGCGTTTCCTCGCCTACGGCGGTCAGTCGCTGGGCGCGCTGGCGGGCGGCGCGGCGGGCGCGCTGCTCGGGCTGAAGGCGACGCTGGTCGTGACGTCGTGCCTGATGCTGGCGGGCACCGGCATCGGGCTGTTCTCGCCCGTACGCGGCCTGCGCCGCCTGCCGGACGGCTGAGTCAGTGGTGCGTCATGGCGGGAAGCAGCAGATACCGGTACACCTCGTAACCGACGAAGGCCAGCACCGGCACTCCGGTCGCGATCAATAAGCGGCGCGGCAGCGGCACGCGTGCGGCGGGCCGGGTGACCGGTTCGACGGGCAAGGAGGGCACCCTGGCGGGCGGCAGCGGGTCGGCCGCCGCCAGCTCGGGATGGCGGTCGAGGTAACCGGGCGGGAACGAGGTCAGCCGGGACGACCCGCACGCCGGGCAGCACGGCCCCGACCAGGGCGGCTGCACGGGAAGCCCGTGCTTCGACCAGACCTCGACGGTGCCGCCGTGGCCGTCGGCGAGATGCCGGACCACGTACGGCTCCTCCCAGACGTGCAGGCAGCGCAGGCACTCGAACGGCCAGGAAACGCGGGATTCGAACTCTTCGCGCAAGAGGAAGCACCCCCGGGCGGACTCCGGCGATCAGCGTTCGCTTTGAGTGTCCGCCCGGTGGCACGTCCTCCTTCAAGGCGAGGTTGCGACACTTTCCGCTACACAATGGTCACCGTTTGTGGTGTTGCGTGGCCATAGGAGCTGACTTCTGACTGCGGCCGGCGGACGTTTGTGCAGGTCAGGCGTGCGGTATGTGCGTTACCGGCCGCCCGGGCAGGGCCGGCATGACAGGAGGGGGACGGATGCCGGGGTTGCGGGGGAACGAGAGCGAGCTCTGCGCCGAGTTCGCCGAGGTGATCGACGACCAGGCGGCCGGGCGGCGGGTGGAGGCGGTCCGCGTGCGCATCGGGGCCAGGCACGCGGTGGACGCGGAGGCGTTCAGGCGGGCCTTCAGCGAGGCGGCGCGCGGCACGGCCGCTCAGGACGCGGCGGTCCACCTGGTGCTCTCGCCGGTGACGGTCGAGTGCGAGGCGTGCGGGCGGCGTACGGAGACGCTCGACCCGCCGCTCAGGACGCCCGCGCACGCTCAGACGGCGGCGCGGGGAGCCGCCGGAGCGCCGCCACCGCGCACCTGGACAGGTGACGCAGGGGACGACCGGGACGAGGAGGCGTACGCCTGCCCCCGCTGCGCGAGCGACCGCGTGACCGTGACCGGCGGCGACGAGCTGGCGCTCGAGGCCGTCTGGTTCCGCACGGAACCGATCGTGCCCCCTCAGACCAGGTAGCGCAGCCACAGGTACGGCGCGCACAGCCCGATCGTGACCACGGTGACGATCAGCCCGTACCGGGTGAACTGCCAGAAGCTGATCGGGGTGCCGTTGCGCGCGGCGATGCCGAGCACCACCACGTTGGCCGCCGCCCCCACGGCCGTGGCGTTGCCGCCCAGGTCGGCACCGAACGCGAGCGCCCACCACAGCACCTGCGCGTGCTCGTTGCCGCCCGCGGCCTGGACGAGGTCGGCCACGATGGGGCTCATGGTGGCGACGTACGGGATGTTGTCCACGATCGCCGACAGCAGGCCGGACGCGCCGAGCAGCACCATCGTGGTCAGCCCCAGCCGGCCCTGGGTGGCGTCGGCCGCCGCCCGCGACACCTGCTCGATCACGCCGGTGTGCACCAGCGCGCCGACCATGATGAACAGCCCGGCGAAGAACACCAGCGTCGGCCACTCGACCTCGCGGATCGCGTCCGACGTGGTGACCTTGGTGGCCGCGACCAGCACGCCCGCGCCCAGGATCGCCACCACGGACGGCTCGTAGTGCAGCACCGGATGCAGCACGAACGCCGCCATGACCAGCGCGAGCACGGTCAGCGACTGCCACAGCAGCCGCCGGTCGGCGATGGCCTCGCGCTCGTCGAGCGCCATGACCTCGGCCGCGCGCTCCGGGTCGTAGGTGAACGCCTTGCGGAACAGCACCCGGCACAACCCGATGAAGACGATCATCAGGACGACCACCATCGGCGCCATGTGGACGAGGAAGTCGTTGAAGCTGAGACCGCCCCGGCTGGCGATGATGATGTTCGGCGGGTCGCCGACCAGCGTGGCCGCGCCGCCGATGTTGGAGGCCATCGCCTCCGCGATCAGGAACGGCGCCGCCGGCAGCGCCAGCCGCTCGCACACCAGGAACGTCACCGGCGCGATCAGCAGCACGGTCGTCACGTTGTCGAGCAGCGCCGAGGCCAGCGCGGTGATGACCACGAGCAGCACCATCAGCCGGTACGGCCGCCCCTTGGCCCGCTTGGCCGCCCAGATCGCGAGGTATTCGAAGACCCCGGTCTGTTTCAGCACGCCGACGATCACCATCATGCCGAGCAGCAGGAAGATGACGTTCCAGTCGATGCCGGTCTCTTCGGAGAAGAACGCCGCGCTCGCGTCGGTGGCGTGGATCAGCAGCATGATCCCGGCACCGCCGAGCGCCGCCGCCACGCGGTGCACCTTCTCGCTGGCGATGAGGGCGTACGCGACCAAGAACACCGCGACGGCGGCCCACGCGAGAACCGTCACGGGCGGATCTCCGGGGAGAACGTGCTCGGCATGCGGTGAAGCCTCCTCAGGGAACGACGACGACCATCGCCGACCAGACTTCCCGGCACACCTGCCACCAACGTATCAACTAGCGCCAAACAGCACATCATCGGGCGGCATAGGGTGGCCGCATGGCTGACGCGCACTTCGAACACCCCCGCCTCGCCGCCGTCTACGACCCCCTCGACCCCGACCGGGGCGACCTCGACGTCTACGCCGCCATCGCCGCCGAGCTGGGCGCGCGGCATGTGCTCGACGTCGGATGCGGCACGGGCACGTTCGCGCTGCTGCTGGCCGGGCGCGGGCTTGAGGTGACGGGCGTCGATCCGGCGGCGGCCTCGCTCGACGTGGCGCGCGCCAAGCCGGGCGCCGAGCGGGTGCGCTGGATCCACGGCGACGCGACGGCCGTGCCGCGCACGCTGGAGGCCGACCTCGCCACCATGACCGGGAACGTGGCCCAGGCGATCGTCGGTCCGGATGACTGGGCGGCCACACTCGACGCCGTGCACGCGGCGCTGCGGCCGGGGGGACACCTGGTGTTCGAGACCCGTGACCCGGCCAGGCGGGCCTGGCTGGAGTGGAACAGGGAGCAGACCTACCTGCGGGCCGACATCCCGGGTGTGGGCGTGGTCGAGCACTGGGTCGACCTGCTCGACGTCAGCGGGCCGCTGGTGACCTTCCGCGGCACGTACGTGTTCGCCTCCGACGGTCAGGTGCTGACCTCCGAGTCCACGCTGCGCTTCCGGGAGCGCGACGAGGTGAGCGCCGACCTGGCCGCACACGGCTACGCGGTCAAGGAGGTCAGGGACGCGCCCGACCGGCCGGGCCGCGAGTTCGTCTTCCTGGCCGAACGCCCGGCCGGCTGACAGCCGCGCTTCCCGGCCGGCCGATGCGGCGACGCCCGGCCCGTTGACTCCGGTGACGGGCTCCGCGTGGCACGCCCGCACCTCGGTGTCGACAGGGCCCGCGCGGCATGCCCGCGTTCCGGCTTCCGAGGGCTAGGGTGAGGCGCGAAGGGAGGGGAGCGACATGCGCAACCGGCTGCCGGCCGTTCTGCTGCTGCTCCTGTCCTGGTTCCTGCCGGCCACCGCGCACGCGCAGGCCCAGCAGGCCGCCGCCGCGCACGCGGCCGTCCAGGGGATCGACGGCCTCAAGCGCGACGTTCCCACGGTCCACGCCGCCTCCTGGCCGGCCGAGCAGCGGCACGCCGCGCTCCGGCACGTGCCGCACCCGCCGCCGGCCGTACGCGCCTGGTCGCCGCCCGGCATCGCAGGCGGCGTGCCCGGTGTGGCCGACGTGCCACCGCCCGCGCAGGCCGACTTCCGGCATCCGTGGGCCGTCGTCGTCCCGCGCGCCTCCTGCGGCGCTCCCGCGGGCTGTCGGCCGCCCGCCACGCCGCCCCGCGCTCCGCCCTCCACACGGCACTGACAGCGTCCCTTTTCCGGAACGACCCGCCGCCGCACGCCGCCCCGGCGCGCCCGCGACCCTCCCCGAGTACGGCGAGGGCGCGCGGCATGTCCGCGTGACGGCATGCGCGGGCGGCGGGCCAAGCCTGTGGAGGCTCCCATGAAACGTGCGCCGCTCTGGCGTGCGCTGGCGGCCTGTGCCGTCATCGTGATCTCAGTGATCATCAGCTTCACCAACAGTCCTCGCCTGGGTCTCGACCTGCGCGGGGGCACCCAGCTCGTCTTCGAGACGAAGGACTCGCCCAAGGTCAAGGCGGACGCCGCCGCCACCGACCGGGCGATCAACGTGCTGCGCCAGCGCGCCGACGCGCTCGGCGTGGTCGATCCCACCCTGGTCCGCTCCGGCGAGCGGCGGATCATCGTCGAGCTGCCCGGCGTGCTCGACCCCCGGCAGGCAGCCGAGGTCATCGGGCGTACCGCGCAGCTCTCCTTCCACGCCGTGCTCGGCACCGCGGAGGAAGGCGACAAGTCGGCCGTACGGGACGAGAGCGGCGCGCCGCTCAAGATCGGCCCCGCCGTCATCACCGGCGACGGGGTCACCGACGCCGTCGAGCGCAGCGACCCCCAGCGCGGCCCCGGCTGGTGGGTCAGCATCGACTTCCGCGACGGCGAGGCGTGGGCCAAGCTCACCGGGGAGGCCGCCTGCCAGGCGTACGGCGATCCCCGGCGCCGGGTCGCCATCCTGCTCGACAACGAGGTGATCTCCTCGCCGTCGGTGGACCCGTCCATCGCCTGTGGAGTCGGCATCACCGGCGGCGGCACCGAGATCACCGGGTCGTTCACCCACGAGGAGGCGCGCGACCTGGCCGTGCTGATCAAGGGCGGCGCGCTGCCCGTCCCGCTCGACCTGGTCGAGCAGCGTACGGTCGGCCCGACCCTCGGCGAGGCCGCCATCAAGGCCAGCGCCGAGGCCGCGGTGACCGGGCTGCTGCTGACCGCCGTGTTCATCGTGGCCGTCTACCGCCTGTCGGGGCTGCTGTCCACGATCGCCCTGCTGTGCTACGGGCTCATCTCGTACGCGGCGCTCGTCGCGATGGGCGCCACCTTCACGCTGCCGGGCCTGGCCGGGTTCGTGCTGGCCATCGGCATGGCCATCGACGCGAACGTGCTCGTCTTCGAACGGGCCAGGGAGGAGTACCAGCAGGCGCCCAAGCGGGGGCTGCGCGCGGCACTCCTCCGCGGCTTCAAGAACGCCTGGAGCGCCATCGCCGACTCCAACATCACCACCCTGATCGCGGCCGGGCTGCTGTTCTGGCTCGCCTCGGGGCCGGTCAAGGGGTTCGGCGTCACGCTGGGCGTCGGCGTGATCGCCTCGCTCGTGTCGGCCATGGTCATCACCCGCGTGCTCACCGAGGCCGTCATGAACCGCGCGGGGCCGCGCATCTCCGGCCTCGGCTCCCCGGGCGCCGTCAGAACCTGGCTCAACCGGCGGAACCCGCAGGTCATGCGGGGACGCAGGCTGTGGCTCGCGATCGCGGGCGTCCTCGCGGCGGCGGCCGTCGCCGGGCTCGCCGTACAGGGGCTGAACTTCGGCGTCGAGTTCACCGGCGGGCGGCTCGTCGAGTTCGGCACCTCCAAGCCGATCTCCGCCGAGGCGGCGGGGCAGGCCGTCGCGCGGGCCGGATTCCCGTCCGCCGTGGTGCAGACCGGCGACGACGGCGTCACCGTACGCGCCGCGCGGCTCGGCCTGGAGGAGACCGCCAGGATCGAGCAGGAGCTGAAGAAGACCGACGCCGGAGAGGTCACCAAGCGGCGCGAGGAGTTCATCGGCCCCAGCCTGGGCGAGGAGCTGCGGCGCAACGCGCTCATCGCGCTCGGCGTGGCCGTGGCCATGCAGCTCGCCTACCTCGCCTTCCGCTTCCGCTGGACGTTCGGCGCGGCGGCGGTGACCGCCCTGGTCGTGGACGTCGTCCTGGTGGTCGGCATGTTCGCCTGGCTCGGCAAGCAGATCGACGGCGTGTTCCTGGCCGCGATGCTCACCATCGTGGGCTACTCGGTCAACGACAAGGTGGTGGTGTTCGACCGGGTCAGGGAGCTGTGGGCGGCCCGGCCCAAGGAGCCGTTCGCCGCGGCGGTGAACGGCGCGATCCTGCAGACGCTGCCGCGTACCGTCAACACCGGTCTCGGCGCGCTGTTCATCCTGGTCGCGCTCATGGTGTTCGGCGGCGACTCGCTGCGGGACTTCGCGATCGCGCTAGTCGCGGGCATCGTGGCGGGCACGCTGTCGTCCGGCTTCGTGGCCGGGCCGGTGGCGATCCTGCTGTCGCGCTTCGACCGTAAGCCGCCGCCCGCGCCGCCCGCACCCAAGCCCAAGCGCGAACGCCAGGGCACGGGCGCCGTCGTCTGACGACACGCCGGGGAAGCCGGGGCGCGTCATGGCGTGGCGCAGGCCGCACGTCTGGCGGCGCGTCAGGAGGGCCGGGCGTCTGGCGGCGCGCCGGGAGAGCCGGGCGTCCGGCGGCGTTGGGGAGGCCGGGCCGCGAACGTGCGGCCTCCCCGGCCTCCCCGGCCTCCACCGGCATTCCCGGCCCGGTGCGGGGAACAGGTCGGGAATGGAGGTGCTGAGCAGCCGCGTACTGCTGCGTCCCCGCGACCCCGAGCGCAGCCGCCGCTTCTACGCCGAGACCCTCGGCCTGGCCGTCTACCGCGAGTTCGGTCCGCCCGAGCAGCCCGGCACCGTGTTCTTCCTCGGCCAGGGCTTCCTGGAGCTCTCGGGCACCGCGCGGGGCACGACCGACGGCTCGCCGTTCGCCCTCTGGCTGCAGGTACGCGACGTCGCCCGGGAGGAGCGGCGGCTCAGGCAGGCGGGCGTCACCGTGCTGCGCGAGGCGCGCAAGGAGCCCTGGGGCCTGGTCGAGCTCTGGATCGAAGACCCCGACGGCCACCGCATCGTGCTCGTCGAGGTCCCCGCCGACCACCCCCTGCGCCGCGACACCCGCTGACCGGCGCGTCCGGGACCGGTCCCGCATGCCACGATCACCGCTGCTCTGTCGGTGGCCGCGTCCGTCGCGTTCGCCCCCGCCGCCGGTACCACCGCCGCGGCACACACCGCCGCCGCGCAGGCCGCCGCGACGCACGCCGCCGGGAGCACGGCGGCGAAGCCGAAGAAGAAGAGCAAGAAGCCGAACCTGCGGGCCTGCTACGACGGCACGTGCAAGCTCACCATCACCAAGCCCGTCTCGTTCCGCGTTCACCCCCAAGCTCGGCGTGACGCGCCTGTCCATCTCCTTCTCCTCCACTGAGGTCCACGTACGGGGCTTCGGCGGGGGCGTGATGGTGGAGAGCTGGTTCGACAAGTACTCGAGAGGCCCGATCAACGACATCAAGGTCAAGGTGATCTCGGTGTCCGAGGAGAAGGCCGTCCTTCGGCTGCGCGCCTGAGGGGACGAGTCGTCCGGCCGCGCCGGCTACGACCCGCCGGCGTTGCGCAGGAGCAGTACGGCGATGTCGTCGAGGCGCTGTTCGATCACGTCCGCGCCGGTCAGCCTGTCGGCCAGGTGGTGCAGGGGCCTGCCGGGCTCAGGGCGGAACCGGGCGGCCAGGGCGGTGATGCAGTCGCCCAGGTCGAGCCCCGGCTCCTCGATGAGGCCGTCGGTGTAGAGGGCCAGCACGGAGCCGGGCGGCATGGGGATCTCGGTGGCGGTGTACGTGGCGCCGGGGTCCACGCCGAGCAGCGGGCCCGGCACGGTCTCGACGACGCTGCCGGGGCCGCCCGGCCGGCCGAGCACCGGCGGCGGGTGCCCGGCGCTGGCCAGGTGCGCGGTCTGGTCCGACAGATCGATGCAGACGTACAGGCAGCTCGTGAAGCGGTCGGGGCTCACCTCGGTGAGCAGCCGGTTGGTGTGCGCGAGCACCTCGCCGGGGTCGGCGCCCGCGGTGGCGTGGGCGCGCATGGCGGTGCGCACCTGCCCCATGAGGGCGGCGGCGGTCACGTCGTGGCCCTGCACGTCGCCGATGACGGCCGCGGCCGTGTCGTCGCCGAGCTTGATCAGGTCGTAGAAGTCGCCGCCGATGTCCATGCCGGGGGTGGCGGGCACGTACCGGGCGGCGACGTCGAGGCCACGGATGCGGGGGAGGGTGTGCGGCAGCAGCTGTTCCTGGAGGCACTGGGCGAGCTCGTGGTTGGCGTCGTAGAGGCGGGCCCGCTCGAACGCCTGCGCGATCAGCCCGGCCAGCGCGGTCAGCGTGGCCCGCTCGTCGCTGCCGAACCGATGCGGGCGGTCGTAGGCGAGGACGCAGGAGCCCATGGGCCGCCCCGAGGTGATCAGCGGCAGGAACGCCCACGCGGACATGTCGTCGAAGCGCAGCGAGCCGGGATAGGCCGCGCGCAGCTCCTCCCACGTCGAGAAGAACTCCGGCCGTTGCCCGCCCGGAGGCACGGGTTTGACGGCCGGGCGGTCGTTGAACGTCTTGACGGCCTTCCTGCTGAAGCCGCGCGATGCGGCCACCCGCTTCCTTCCGCCCGCGCTGGTGAGGATGGCCAGCGCCTGCACGTCGTAGACGGGCATGACGTGGTCGGCGACCAGGTCGATCACCTCTTGGGCGGTCACCGCCCTGGCCAGCGCGGCGGCGAGCTGCAGCATCTCGTGCACGGCGATGACGCGCGGCCGGCGCGCGCCGGGCGGGCGGCGCACGTCCATGGCGGGCGTGATGCGCAGCGTGACGCCGGAGGGGCCGGGGAACATCTGGAACGACAGTGCGCGCCCGACGGGGTCGCGGGTGGTGACGTGGGTGACCTCGCGGGCGACCACGGCGGCGCGGTAGCCGTCCTGGAACGCGGGGTCGCGCAGCCATGGCAGCGCGTCCCACAGCCGCGCGCCGACCACGTCGGCGGGAGAGCGGCCGAGCAGGTCGGCGGCGGGGGCGCTGAGCAGGGTCACGTGGCCGTCGGTGTTCAGCGCGCAGTGGCCTTCCGGCAGCCGGTTGAGGCAGTCGAGGGCGACGAGCCGCGGGTCGGCCTCGTCGGACGGCGGCGGGGGCAGCACGCGGGGCCGGGGGCCCGCGGTGATGGGCAGGCCCGCCCGGTGCGCCCGGTGGATCAGCAGGCCGATCTCGTCGCAGGCCCGCTGGATGACCTCGCGCTGGCGTCCGGTCAGCTCGCGGGTGCGCCCCGCGGGCCACAGCAGCATGACCCCGCCGCAGATCCGGCCGTTGGCGCGCATGGGGGACAGGGCGACGGCGTAGTGGTAGGGCAGGGTCAGCGCGGCTTCGGGGAACTCCCTGGCGAGCTGCTCGCGCCCGGTGATCCAGACCAGCCGCTCCTCACGGACGGCGACGGCGATGGGCATGGGGTCGCCGGTGCGTATCCGCGCCCAGGAGCGGGCGATCGGCGCGGGCATCCCGGTGGCGGCGGCCATCTGGAGCACGTCGCCGGCCTCGTCCAGCAGGTACGCGGCGCCGATGTGGGCGCCGGTCCCGGTGACGGCCTCGATCAGCAGCCCGTCGAGGCGGGACGAACCGTTCGCCGCGCCGCGGGCCTGACCATGCCTGCCGAGCACCTTCTCAGCACGCCTCGCTCACAGCACGTGAACACGGCCACCAGAAGAAACCTCGCATACGTGAAGAATACGCCCACCAGAGGAAATAATCGGTTACGTTCCGCTCATTTCCTTGCCGTCGCCCACAACGGGACCAGGGGCATACCTGAGCGCGCCACCGCAGGTCAGGACACGGGTTCGGGGAGGCGGAGCCCCCGCTGCAGAAGCTGGTGCAGGTGCGCGCGGAAGCGCCGCAGCTGCTCGTGGTCCTCGACGCCGCGCCGCGTTCCCGTACCGTCGAGCACGCCGCTCAGCGCGAAGCCGTGGATGCACCAGATCATCGTGTACGTCGTGTGCAACGCGTCGGCCCCGGCGGGCCCGGCCACCGTGGCGATGGAGTCCACGATGTGCTGGGTCAGCGGCTGCGCCCCCTTGAGCTCCAGATCGACCACGTCGCTGGCGTCGGACAGCCAGCGGTGCGCCCACAGCGCCGCCACCTCGGGATGGTTCACGCACCCGTCGATGTAGGCGTCGATGAGCGCGCGCAGCGCCTCGGCCTTGTGCTCGGGCGGCGCCGCCCCCACCGCGTCGGCCCTCGCCTGGAGCGGCCCCGCCAGGATCTCGCGGGCCCGTTGCATGACCTCCACGTACAGCTCCCGCTTGGCCGGGAAGTGGGCCGCGACCTGCGCCGGGTCCAGTCCCGCCGCCTCGGCGATCTGCGCCATCGAGGTGACGTCGTAGCCGAGCCCGGCGAACAGGCGGGTCGCCGTCCGCAGGATCAGCTCCCGGCGCTCGCCATCAGGAGAGTCCATGAACGCGACCCTAGGCGTACGAAGCAGCCATTCCTACGACGTAACCGGCAAGAGCCGGTAAAACCCCACCCGACCCCGGCGGGACGCTGAAAGGTTCGATAAAGTGCCGAAAATCTGGCGTGTCGATGGGAGGCCGTTCGCATGGACCAGGCGCCGATCCGTCCCGCCCGGCACTGGGTGACCACCTGGACGGCCATGCCCCAGCTCACCGAGCCGGACAACATGCCGCCGCCCCCGTACGCCAAGGAGGGCCTGAGCCTGCCCGACACGACGCTGCGGCAGACGGTCAGGGTGTCGGCCGGCGGGCGGCGGATACGGCTGCGGCTGTCGAACGCCTTCGGCGGCGCGCCCCTGCCGCTCACCCGCGTCTCCGTGGCGCTGCCGCGCGGCGGCGCGGCGGGCACCAGCGCGATCCTGCCCGGCACGTCCAGGCCCGTGACGTTCGGCGGGCGGGCCTCGGCGGTCGTGCCGGTGGGCGCGCACGTGGTGTCGGACCCGGTGGAGCTCGATCTCGCGCCCGGGTCGGTGCTGACGGTGAGCGTCCACCTGGCCGAAGGGCTGGCGTCGGATGAGCTGACCTCGCACCCGGGCTCGCGCACCACCTCGCACCTGATCGGCGGCGACCACGTGACGGCGGAGGACCTGCCCGGCGCCACCCCCGTCGACCACTGGTACCTGATCAGCGCCGTCGAGGTGTGGGCGCCGGAGAGCCTCGGGACGCTCGTCCTGCTCGGCGACTCGCTGACCGACGGCAGGGGCTCCACGACCAACGGCAACGACCGCTGGCCCGACCTGCTGTTCGACCGGCTGCCCGGCATCGCGATCGCCAACCAGGGTGCGGGCGGCAACCGGGTGCTCAACGACGGGCTCGGACCGAGCGCCCTGGCCAGGCTCGACCGCGACGTGCTCGCGCAGAGCGGCGTCCGCTGGCTGGTCGTCTTCGAGGGCGTCAACGACCTGGGCACCGCACCCGCGACCCGCGAGGCGCAGCAGGAGGTCGCCGACGCGCTGATCGCCGCGTACGAGCAGATCGTCGTCCGGGCCAGGGCCAGGGACCTGCTGGTGTACGGGGCCACGCTGACGCCGTTCGGCGGCCACGACCCCTACGACGACCCCGACGGGCACCGGGAGGCGGCGCGGCGGCGAATCAACGACTGGATCAGGACGGCGGACCGCTTCGACGCGGTGATCGACTTCGACGCGGCGGTCCGCGACCCGGCCGCGCCGCACCGGCTCGGGGCCGCGTACGACGAGGGCGATCACCTGCACCTCGGCCCGGCCGGCGATCGGGCGCTGGCCGCCGCCGTCCCCGAGACCCTGTTCCTGTGAGGTACGGAGTTCCTGTGAGGTACGGATGACGCGCTTGACCGCGTTGACCGCGTCCGTGCAGCTCTGCGGGACCTCTGCGGATCGATAACGATTATCTGAGAATCATCTGAGAAATCCGCCCCCCGCCCGTGACCCTCCGCCCACTCATGGAACGCTACCTGCGGAATGCACACGGTTCATGAGTCAGGTGAGTAACGGGTGGCATCGGACAACGGCGGATCGTTCTGGCGCGGGTGGGGAAGGAGCGCGAGGAGGGCGGCGGTCGCCGCGGGCGTCACGGCCTTGGCCGTCGTGGTCGCGAGCTGCGGCACCCAGGGCACCGGCGAGGCGGGCGCGCCGCCGCCGCAGCAGACCTCCGCCGCGCCCCAGACCCAGAGCGCCGCTCCTGAAGGCGACGCCGTCAAGCCGCCGCCCGTGCCGGACGACTGGCCGCGCTGGGGCCTGACGCACACCGGCGTCAGCGCCAACAACGTCACCAGGCGCTTCGAGCAGGTGGTGGCCGGCTGGCTGGGCCGTACGCCGATGCTGCAGAACCAGCACATCATGGGCTTCGGCGCGGTCAACCCCGAGCCGTACCCCGGCGAGTTCTACTGGGAGGACCTCGACAGCCGGCTCAACCTCATGAAGCAGTCGGGCGCCACGCCGATCATCACGCTCTGCTGCGCGCCCGACTGGATGAAGGGCGGCCCGAAGGGGCCCACCGAGGAGTCGGCCTGGGCCGAGCACCTGGAGGACGCCCCCTACCCCGAGCACTTCGACGACTTCGCCGAGCTGGCCGCCGCCGTCGCCGAGCGCTACAGCGACGTCAAGTACTTCCTCGTCTGGAACGAGCTCAAGGGCTTCTGGAAGGACCACTCCAAGCCCGCCGACTACAAGGGCTACACGCAGCTTTACAACAAGGTCTACGACGCGGTGAAGAAGGTGCGGCCCGACGCTCAGATCGGCGGCCCGTACATCGGGTTCGACAGCAACCGCAGGGGCGACTCCGAGCTGCGCGGCGACTGGGGCGTGGTCAACCAGCACGTGATCGACGCCTTCGACTACTGGTTCGAGCACAAGAAGGGCGCCGACTTCATCGTGGTCGACGGCGCCTCGCCCACCGACGCCCACGAGCTGCTGCCCGACGAGTTCGGCGCGCTGTCGAAGTTCGCCGACGTCACCGCCTGGCTGCGGAAGAAGACCGGCGACATGCCGATCTGGTGGTCGGAGTGGTACTTCGTGCCCGAGGACGGCACCCGCTGGAAGGAGCCCATGCGGCTCGCCGTCCAGGCCGTCTCCATGATGGAGCTGGCCCGCGGCGGCGCGGCCACCGCCCTCTACTGGAACCCGCAGGCCAAGGAGGGCGAGTGCGTGGGCTGCATGTGGGACCCGCGCACCGGCGCCCAGACCCCGACGGGGAAGCTGGTCGCGAACTTCACCCGGTGGTTCCCCGCCGGTGTGCCGCTCGACCCCGTGACCTCGTCCGACCCGGCCGTGCGGGTGCTCGCGCAGCCGGAGCAGCTCCTGCTGGTCAACACCAGCGACGGGCCCGTCACGACGACCGTGGACGGCAAGGAGTACCGGCTCAAGGCGTACGAGATCAAATGGACCGGCCGCTGACCAGCCGTAACTTCCGATCTGACCACGGCGCGGACTATGAACGTGCAGGTCAGACCGGATCGGTATGGATGCGCGAGCCCCGGAACTTGGGCGGCGAGCTGATCGTTGACGCCAGCGGCACACAAGTCGATCTTCGAAACAGGGAGAACTAGAGCCGTGGTCTTCAAGAGGATGCTGGGAGCGTTCGGCGTCGGCGCGCCCTCGGTGGACACCGTCCTGTCCACGCCGCGGACCCAGCCGGGCGGCACGCTGGAAGGTGAGGTACGGCTCAAGGGCGGCGAGTTCGACGCCGAGATCGAGCACGTCACCCTCGGCCTGGTCGCCCAGGTCGAGATCGAGCACGGCGACGGGGAGGCGGCCGGGCTCGGCGAGTTCTCCCGCGCTCAGGTCTCCGGCCCCTTCACGCTGCGCAAGGGCGAGGACCGGGTCATCCCCTTCCAGATGCCGGTGCCGTGGGAGGCCCCGATCAGCGAGATCGGCGGGCAGCCGCTGCGCGGCATGGCCGTGGGCGTGCGCACCGAGCTGGCCATCGCCAAGGCCGTCGACAAGGGCGACCTCGACCCGGTGGCCATCGAGCCGCTGCCCTCGCAGCTGCGCATCCTGGAGGCGTTCCTGCAGCTCGGCTTCGCGTTCAAGTCGGCCGACCTGGAGGCGGGGCAGCTCTACGGCGTGCACCAGGAGCTGCCGTTCTTCCAGGAGATCGAGTTCCTTCCCGGCGGCAACTACGCGGGCCTGGTGGGCGAGGTCGAGGTGACCTTCGTCGCCGATCCGGCGGGCCTTGAGGTGGTGCTGGAGGCCGACAAGCGCACCGGACGCTTCTCCTCCAGTGACGCCATCGGCCGCTTCACCATCAGCCACGACGACGCGCTGCGCACCGACTGGCCGGGCGAGCTGAGCCGCTGGCTCGACTCCCTCGCCCAGTACGGCCACGCCGCCCCCTACGGCCACCACGACGCCCACTACGACCCCCATCACCATGGGCACCACGACCACCACGGTCACCACGGGCACCACGGTCACCACGGCGGTCCCGGCCTCGGCATGGTGGCCGCGGCGGGCGCCGCCGGCGTGGTCGGCGGGCTCGTCGCCGGCGAGGTCGTCGAGGAGGTCGTGGAGGAGTTCTTCGAGGGTGACGACGAGGGCGGCGACTGGTAGCCGTCACCGCCTCGCCCGTCACCGCCCCCGGAGCCGCGCCGCCGGGGGCGGTTCTTGTTCTCCGGGGGAGACGCAGGTCAGCCGGGGTGCGAAGCGTTAATAACCGTGCAATCGGGCTGAAAGTGCGAAGAAAGCGCCCTGAATAGGTTGGCTCACTGTCCGTAGAGCCGATCTTCAAGGAGCCGACGTAAACAGCACGACCGTGTGGAGCGAGCTGCACATCACCGCCACGCCTCAGCTGTCCCTCTCGATCTCCCCGCACGTCACGGCGCTGGCCTGGCTGGCCGACGCGCTCGCGGGCCGCCGCCGCGGCCTGCCGGATCTGTGGCGCAAGGCCATCGGCGCGCGCGTCTCCCGGCTCGGTCACCAGGCCGTACGCCCCCTCGCCGCCCCCGGCGCCGCCGCGGGACCCGACTGCCTCGTGCCCCGCCTTCCCAGCGAGGGCGACGCCTCCATGCACGACCAGCTCGCCGCCCTGCGCGACATGCCCCCCGACCGGCTGGTCCACGACCTGGAGCAGGCGTTCGGCACCGGACCGCTGCCCGTCCAGTGGCGCTCGGCCGCGGAACGCCCCCGCCAGTGGCTGCACGGCTACGCCGGCGCCGTCGCCGACGTCTGGAGCATCGCCGAACCCCTCTGGAAGCGCGCCCGCGCCCTGCTGGACCGCGAGATCGCCCGGGTCGGCGTGGCCACCGTGCGCGGCGGTCCCGAGCTGGTGCTCGGCGCGCTCAGCGACCGCATCGCCTGCACCGAGCGCGGGCTGCGCATCAACGGCCTGGACGGCGGCCGCCACGACCTCGGGGGCAGGAGGATCGTCCTGGTGCCGATGCTGGCCGGCAAGGACGCGGTCATCGCCGGTCTCGACGGCCCCGACGCCGTCTGGATCGCCTACCCGGTGCCCGGCGCGCAGACGCTGTGGAGCAGGCCCGCCGCCCCGGCGCACGACGAGTTGTCGGCGCTGATGGGCCCCGTGCGGGCCGACCTGCTCTGCGCGATCGGCCGGCCGATGACGATGAGCATGCTCGCGGCCGACATGAAGATCACACCGAGCAGCATCACGTACCACTGCGACCGGCTGCGGGACGCCCGGCTGATCACCAAAGAGCGGCGCGGCCGTGAGGTCTGGGTGGGCCGCACCCGCCGCGCGGAGGAGCTGCTCGAGCTCTACCACCGCCGCTGACACAGGGGACGAAACGGAAGGGGCGCGCCGGTCCGCAGCAATCCGGCGCGCCCCCCGTGCTGTCGTCGCTCAGCGGCTGAACTGGTACAGCAGCGGCCCGTCGAGCTTCCAGCCCGGCTCGTTGGCCAGGATCTTCTCGGTGTGCGCGGCGATCGCGAGCCGCCACCTGCCGTTGTTGGACAGGCGGAACACCTTCACGTCACCGCCGGCGCGGGCCGACCCGGGAGCGTAGCCCAAAATGCCGTCATAGCGGAACTTGCCCGACGAGACCAGGCGCTCCCGCTCGTCGACCGACGCCGTGACCAGGTAGCTTGCCTTCTTCTCCCAGCGCAGCCGGAACAGCGGCTTGCCGCCGGGGAAGGGGCTGCGCGAGATGTAGTACAGCGGCGTCTGGGTGGTCGACCAGCCGTGCTTGGTGATCGCGGTGTTCTTCTCCGACTCGCTGCTGGTGTAGAAGAACCCGCCGTCCTTCGTCACCAGCTCGTAGACCTTGACGTGCTCCGCGGCGACCGTCGTCCTGGCGGTGGCGGCCTGGGCGGGGGAGAGGCCGGCGGAGAGCGTGGCGCCCAGCGCCACCGCCAGCGCGAGGCCGGCGGAACGGGTCATACGGCCGAACGGCAAGGCCATCGTGTGTTACCTCCGTTGCTGAATCGGGACGCGCTCAGCTAACACCGCCCGACCGGCTCCGGATCGTCATTTCGGCTATGTTCAAAGCATCGTCGCGGTAGCCCTTTTCGGCCTAGAACGTCACCAGCGGATCCCCGACGAAGTCGGCGATGAAGTTGACGAAGAAGAACCCGAAGAACAGCACGTTGAGTACCAGGATCACGTAGTGCCACGGCCGCGGCCTGGCCGGGCGCGGCAGCCTGCTGTTGAGGTACATCAGCAGGAACGGATAGAGCAGCGCCCCCAGGTTCGACATGTTCGCCGACCACTCCACCAGCCCCACGGGCAGCGACTGGAAGATGATGATCGAGATGACGACCAGCAGCAGGAGCATGAACGGGTAGTAGAAGCGGCGCGGGTCGCCCTCGATCAGCCGGCGCAGGCGCGGGCTGGTGGCGTTGGCCGCGTCGGTGGTGACCCGGACCATCGCCTCGAAGATGCCGAGCTGCGTCGAGAACAGCACCATCACCCCGACGACCAGCGCGATGTAGAAGACCACCCGGCCGTACTCGCCGCCCAGCGCCGAGGCCACGAACGTCGGCACGTTCGCGCGGGTCGGCCGCTCGCCCGCCAGCGTCACCGCCTGGGCCATGAGCAGGGTGGGCAGCAGCATGCCGAGGATCGCCCCGACGAAGAACACGCCCCACATGTCCACCATGAGCAGCCGGTACCAGCGCTTCCACAGGCCGCGGTTCTTCTCGTCGTCGGGGAACGTGATGCCGCTGGCCAGTACCGTCGTGCGGTCGCCGCGCAGGCCGGAGATGTAGCCGACCCGGTGGCCCATGCCGTAGCCCTTGTCGCGGTAGTGGCCCATGACGTACCAGTTCAGGCCCGAGGCCAGCGCCGTGAACCCGGCGAGCGCGCCGAGCTGGGTGGCGGTGATCCCGGCCGGCGGCGCCGATGGCGTCAGGAAGCCGCGGATGCCCTCCCACCACTGGCTCCACGGCACCACCAGCAGGTCCACGGCCAGCAGGGCGATCAGAATGCCGCCGATCATCACCCAGTTCGCCAGCTCCAGGGCCCGGCTGATCTTGCGGGCCGCCGCGGTGATGAGGAAGACCAGCACGAGCAGGGCGGTCGCCCACAGGCGCGGCTCGGTCGCGTCGGCCGCCGGAGGGACGCCGTGCACCAGCGCGTACACGCCCTGGCCCGCCGACGCGGCCCAGCCGCCGGCGATGAACGAGAAGATCACGATGAGCACCGACAGCGGCACCCACAGCGGCCAGCCCGGCGGCACCCGCCCCCAGCCGACCACCGGCGTCTCGCCGGTCGCGATGACGTAGCGCGAGCACTCGACGTTGTAGAACGTCTGCAGCAGCGCCGACACCACGATGACCCAGCCGACGCCGACGAATCCGTACTGGCCCACGCTGAGCGGGCCGAGCAGCCACTCTCCGCTGCCGATCGAGATGCCGAGGGCGATCAGGCTCGGCCCCACGGCGTACTTGAGAATCTCCTTGAAGCCGATCTTGGAGACCTTGAAGACCTCCTCCGGCGCGGGCAGGTCGGCGACTTCCAGGTCCGGACGGCTGACTCCGAGTGGGTGCGACATCTCACTGCCTCCTGCCGTTCAGCGTGATCCCGGACGGCCACCGCAACAAGGCCCAATTGCCCGCTGTACGCGGTGATCCGGCGACTTCGCCGCAGTCCCCGCCAAGGTGACGAGACGGTTCAGGCGTGGCGGTTCCTCACCCCTCGGAACGATTACTTAGAGTAGTGGTCGATGTCACAGAGTGACTACAGGGGGAGATCATGAAAGGTAAGCTCATAGCGGCAGGCGGTGCGCTCGCCACCGCCGCCGCGCTCTGCGCGATGGCCACGCCGGCCCAGGCGATCGAGCGCTGCGACCTCGGCATCAGTGACCGTACGCACACGCTGCGCATCGACCCGTGGGGCGTGTACGCGGGCAAGCGCAAGGCCAAGGCCTGCCACCGCAAGCGGGTCCACCACGACCGCTTCGACCGCTTCGACCGCGGCTTCGACGACCTCGGCGACGAGTTCGACGAGGATCTCGGCGACGACGAGGCGGTCGAGGACGAGGACCTCGACCAGGCCGACGAGCGTCCGCACTGGAGCTTCTGGGGCCACCGCGGCTTCGACAACGGCTACGGCGCCGCCCGCTACGGCAACTGGAACGGCTACAACTGGCCGGGCCCCTGGTACGGCGTGTAGTGACGCCATCGGCCGCGCCGGCTCGTAGGCTCGGCCGCCGCCCCGGGGCGCTCTCGCGGCGCCCCGGGCACCCCTCCACCCCCTGTATCACCCTCTGAGCCGCGCCCAGCGGCCCCGCGCCGGCCTCCCAGGAGGCCCGCCCCCTCACACCGAACGTTCTCCGGCCGCCTCGGCGGCCTTCCGCGTCACCCTCCCGCGGCCGTCGCCTTCGCATGCGCCACCCCACCCGCCGCGCTCACGGCGGGGTCTCAAGGCATGCCCGTGCACCCGTACACACCGAGGGGCGGTGCGCCTCGGAGGGAACCCGAGGCGCACCACGCTGCGTCAGCGGTCGACGATCTCGTTCTTGCCGATCACCACGACCCCGCCCCGGGTCAGCGCGAAGCGGCTGCGGTCGTACTCCGGGTCGAAGCCGATCCGCGCGCCGTCGGGAATGACGACGTTCTTGTCGATGATCGCCTTGCGGACGACCGCGCCGCGCCCGACCTTGACGTTCTCCATCAGCACGGAGTCCTCCACCAGCGAGTGCGAGTGGAGCACCACCTTCGGCGACAGGATGGACCTGATCGCCGTGCCGCCGGAGACGATCACGCCGGGCGAGACCAGCGAGTCGATCGCCCGCCCCACCCGGTCGCCGTCGTTGTGCACGAACTTGGCGGGCGGCAGCGGGTCGTGCCCGGTGAAGATCGGCCACTTGTCGTTGTACAGGTTGAACACCGGATGCGCCGAGATGAGGTCCATGTGGGCCTCGTAGTAGGCGTCCAGCGTTCCGACGTCGCGCCAGTAGCCGCGGTCGCGCTCGGTCGAGCCGGGCACGATGTTGTGGGCGAAGTCGTAGACGTCCGCGCCGCCCGACTTCACCAGCATCGGGATGATGTTTCCGCCGAGGTCGTGCTTGCTGGAGGGGTCGAGCGCGTCCTCACGCAGCGCGTCGATCATCGCCTGCGTCTTGAACACGTAGTTGCCCATCGACGCGAACACCTCGTCGGGGGAGTCGGCCAGCCCCACAGCGTCCTTCGGCTTCTCCCTGAACGCCACGATGCGGCGCCCCTCGGGATCGGTCTCGATCACGCCGAACTGGTCGGCCAGCGACAGCGGCTGCCTGATCGCGGCCACCGTCACGTCCGCACCCGACTCCTCGTGCTGCTCGACCATCTGCCGGGGGTCCATCCGGTAGATGTGGTCGGCGCCGAACACGATGACGTGCTCGGGCTCCTCGTCGTAGATCAGGTTCAGGTTCTGGAACAACGCGTCGGCGGAGCCGGAGAACCACCTCGGCCCGAGCCGCTGCTGCGCCGGCACCGGCGTGACGTAGTTGCCCAGCATCGCCGACAGCCTCCACGTACGCGAGATGTGCCGGTCGAGGCTGTGGTTCTTGTACTGCGTCAGCACGACGATCTTCAGGAACCCGCCGTTCGCGAGGTTGGACAGCACGAAATCGATGAGCCGGTACATGCCCCCGAACGGCACCGCCGGTTTCGCCCGATCCGCCGTGAGAGGCATGAGCCTCTTGCCCTCTCCACCTGCCAGCACAACCGCAAGCACCCTCCGGGACCTCATGCCCAGGACGCTACCCTCAAATGGCCGATCTATCGACGAAACCCGCAGCGAGATCCTCCCGTGTGTCGGTATTTGCGATGCAATGTACGAACCGGAGTTGCCGAGCTTTGGTTTGTCGCTGTGTTCGCTGTGCTCAACCAGCCCGTAGTGTCGTCTCATGCGCGTTGATCTGCTCAGCCGGGAATATCCGCCGGAGGTGTACGGCGGGGCCGGGGTGCACATGGAATACCTGGCCAGAGAGCTGCGGAAGCTGGCCGACGTACGCGTGCGCTGCTTCGGCGCGCCCCGCGTCGAGCCCGGCGTCTCCGCCTACCGCGTCCCCGACGGCCTGGCGGGCGCGAACGCGGCCCTGCAGGTGCTGGGCGTGGACCTGGAGATGGCGGCCGCGTGCGAAGGCGCGTCGATCGTCCACTCGCACACGTGGTACGCCAACTTCGCCGGGCATGTCGCGAAGCTGCTGCACGGCATGCCGCACGTCGTCACCACCCACAGCCTGGAGCCGCTGCGGCCGTGGAAGGCCGAGCAGCTCGGCGGCGGCTACGCGATCTCGTCGTGGGCCGAGCGCACCGCGCTGACCGCCGCCGACGCGGTCATCGCCGTCTCCGAGGGCATGCGGCGCGACGTCCTCGCCGCCTACCCCGAGATCCCGCCGGAGCGGGTCAGCGTGATCCACAACGGCATCGACACCGTCCAGTACGCCCCCGACCACGGCACCGACGTGCTGGAGAAGCACGGCGTCGATCCACGCAGGCCGTACGTCGTCTTCGTCGGCCGCATCACCCGCCAGAAGGGCCTGGTCCACCTGCTGCACGCGGCCCGCTCCTTCGACCCGGCGGCGCAGCTCGTGCTCTGCGCGGGCGCTCCCGACACGCCGGAGATCGCCGCCGAGGTGACCGAGCTGGTCCGCGGGCTCGGCCGCGACGGCGTGTTCTGGATCCAGGAGATGCTGCCCAAGCCGGAGGTCATCCAGCTCCTGACGCACGCCACCGTCTTCGTGTGCCCGTCGGTCTACGAGCCCATGGGCATCGTCAACCTGGAGGCCATGGCCTGCGAGACGGCCGTCGTGGCGACCGCCACCGGCGGCATCCCCGAGGTGGTCGCCGACGGTGAGACCGGCCTGCTGGTGCCGATCGACCAGGCGGCCGACGGCACGCCGCACGATCCCGAGCGGTTCGCCGCCGACCTCGCCGAGCGGGTCAACGCCCTGCTCGGCGACCCGGAGCGGGCGCGCGCGATGGGCGCGGCGGGCCGGGTGCGCGCCATCGAGCACTTCTCCTGGGAACGCATCGCCCACCGCACCGTGGAGCTCTACGAGTCACTGGTGTCCTGACGACGCGCCGAGGGGCCGCTCGTGGCGCCTTGGCGGCGCGCGGAGGGGCGCTCGTGTCCCGGCGGCATGGTGCCTTGCCGGCGTGCCGAGGGCGGTTCGTGTCCTGGCGGCGGCGTGTCGAGGGGGCCTCGCCGTGGCGAGACCCCCTGGCCGGGCGTGGGAGCGTCAGTTGACGCGTTCGAGCACGACGACCGGAATCTCCCGGTCCGTCTTCTGCTGGTACTCGTCGTAGTCGGGCCACGTCCTGACCATCGTCCGCCACATCTCGGGCTTCTCCGAGGGCTCGGCCGTACGCGCGCGGGCGCGGAACCTGTCGGCCTTGACCTGCACCTCCACCTCGGGCTCCGCGAGCAGGTTCTTGTACCACAGCGGATGGTCGGGAGCGCCGCCCTTCGACGCCACGACCAGGTAGTCGTCGCCGAAGCGCTGGTAGATGAGCGGAGTGGTGACGAGCTTGCCGGACTTGCGGCCCTTCGTGGTCAGCAGGAGGACGGTGGTGTTGTTCCAGTCGTGGCCCTCGGCACCATCCGTCTCCTGGTACCGCCGCACGTGTTCCTTGCCGTAGAGCATGCGACGCCTCTACCCATCACGCGCGCCGCCTCACAGCGCCATCGCCCGTCCGGCCCGTCCGGCCCGTCCGGCTGTACGCGGCGGCACGTCGATGAGAGTCTTTGCCCATGACCGATCCGGCCGGGGCGCTGGCAGCCCGCATCGAGCGGTTCGAGCAGGCCGCGGATCCCGAGCTGATCTGGGATCCCGAGGCGCTGTCCGAGGCCGAGCAGGCGATGCTGGCCTGCGCGGGAGACCGGTCCGACGCGGCCACCTGGCGGCTCATCGGCATGCTGCACCTGGCCCGCTACCGGCTCGACCCGCGCACCACCCGCGACGCCGCCGTGGCGGGCGCGTTCTTCGCCGCCGTCGCCGTCGCGGACCCCGGCAGGCTGCAGGAGAAGCTCCGTGGCACGAACCTCCCGCCCGGCGAGTCGGCGGGCACCTGGGCGGGGCTGGTCGAAGAGGTGTGCCGGCACGTCGACCCCGGCGCGTACCGGCATGTCGGGCTGCTCATCCACGCGCTGGTCCGCCGCGCGATGGCCGATCCGATCGCGGAGGTGTCCGAGCGGCTCGGCGAGTTCCTGCTGCAGGAGTCCGTACGATCGTCCGACCCGTCGTGGGCGCCCGGCGCGCTGGGGCCGCTCGGCGCCGGGCTGCTGCGCCTGTACGAGGCCACCGGCGAGCGCGAGGTCATCGACGACGCCGTCCACGTGCTGCTGCGGGCCGCGCTCGGGGAGCCCGCCTACACCCGCGACCTGGCCGCCGCGCTCGCCCTCGCCGCGCCCGGCGACGACGAGCTGGCCCGCGCGTACCTGGCGGCGGCCGAGTCCGGCGCTGGCGACCCCGACCGGTCGCGAGCGCTCCTTGAGCTGGTCGAGCTGACGCGGGCGCGCTCGGTCGCCTCCTGCGCCGACGACGACCTGCTCGCGTTCATCCGGGTCGGGCAGTGCGCGCTGGACTTCTGGCACGAGCGGTGGGCCCATCCGGGGGTGCTGGCGCCGTACGCGTCGGGCCTGATCGAGTGGTACGTCGTCACCGGCGACGAACGCTCGCTCGAAGCCGGCATGGAGATGCTCGACGCGCTGCGCGTCACCCCCGACGAGGACGTGCGCGAGCTGCCCGACCCGCTGGTCCGGCTCCGCCTGCTCGGCGACCGCCGGATGCGCCGCTACGACGTCACCGGCGACCCCGCCGACCTGGAGTCCGCCGTCGAGGCCAGGCGCGAGGCCGTCGGCCAGGTCCCCGACGGGCATCCCGCCAGGGCCGCGCTGCTCGCCTCGCTCGCCGGCGCCCTGCTCAGGCTGGCCGCCGCGACCGGCGGCGACCCCGCCGAGCCCATCGCCGCCGCCCGCGCCGCCCTGGCCGCCCACGGCGAACACGACCCCGCCAGGCCCGACGTGCTGCTGCTGCTCGGCCAGGCCCTGACGCTACGCCTCACGTCCTCGTCCGCTGGGCCCGCTCGGCCTGGCGAGCCCTTGTCTTCCGGCGCTTGCGACGGGCCCGCGCCTTCGGGTGGGGGCGCGTCTTCGAAGGGATTCGCTTCCTCCGGCGGGGCGGACTCTTCGGGTGCGCCGGCCTCTTCGGGCGGGCCGTCCTCTTCGAGTGGGCCGGCTCCTTCCGATGGCTCGTTGCCGTCGGCCGGTGACGCCGACGAGGCCATCGCGGCGTTACGCGAGGCGCTCGCAGCCGAGGAACGGCTCGCCGGGCGGGTCGAGGCGTACGGGCTGATGTCGGAGGTGCTGCGCTGGCGTGCCGCCCGAGCCGACGGCGACCGGCGCGCCGCCGACCTGCGCGAGGCCGTACAGGCCGCCCGGCGGGCCGTGGAACTGGCCGCGAAGGACGCGCGCGGCCAGGCCGGAGCACGGCGCGCGCTGGAGGAGGCGCTGCTGGCGCGCTACACCGCGTACGGCGACCCCCGCGACCTCACAGAAGCGCTGTCGCTGGAGGCCGAGCACCTCGCCCCGGCCCCCGCATCGGACGCGCCCAGGGACACCGCTGAGGCCACCGGCGGCGATGCCGCCCAGGACACCGCCGGGCCCGCCGGTGGAGCCACCGCGCCGGGCTCCGCCCGGGATGCCGCAGGAAGGCCCGCGCCGGAGAGCACACCCGGCTCGGCCCTTGAGGACGCCGACGACGCCGACGACAACGAGAACACCCTCGACGCCGTGCTGAAGAGCGTGGTGGACCGGGCGGCCGAGGTGGACGAGCAGCTTGCGGCCGCCGCGACCGAGCTGGCGCTGCGCACGCCGAGCGAGGATCGGGCGCTCACGCTGCTCCAGGTGGCCGAGCGGCGGGCGGCGAGCGCGGCCGAGCGCGGCGAGTTCCTCTCCGAGGCCGCGTCGCGGCTGACGGAGGCCGGGCGGACGGGCGTCGCAGGGCGCGTACTTGAGCGGGCGGCGCAGGCGTTCGAGGCGGCGGGTGAACGTTCGCGCGCCGCCGACGCGCTGACCCGGCTGGCACGGCTCTCCGCACCGGCCGCGCCGGAGCGGGCGTTGGCGGCGTACGAGCGGGCGGCCGCCGCACACCACGACCTCGGCGACCCCAGCGCGGAGGCGCGCGAGCTCACCGGCATGGGTCTGCTGCACCTCGCCTCCGGCGACCCCGCCCGCGCGGCCGAGCTCCATCTGCGGGCCGCCGCCCTGTGCGAGCAGGCCGGGCTGCCCGCCGACGAGGCCGTTCACCAGCGGCACGCCGCGCAGGCGCAGCTCGCCGCCGGAGACCCGGACGCCGCCGTCGCCTGCGCAGCGCGTGCCCGCGACCTGCACCACCACCTCGACGAACCCGTGCCCGCCGCGCTCGCCCTCGTCATCGCCGCCCGCGCGGCGCTCGACCAGGGCGACCTCACCGCCTCAGGCGAACGCATCACCGCCTGCGCCATCGAGCTGGAGGCCGCAGGGGCCTGGGAGGAGGCGTGCCGGGTGCTCGACGCGCACGCCGTCCTGCTCGCCGGACGCGGACACCCCGGGCAGGCCGCCGCCTGCGAGACCCGGCTCGTCGAGGTCGTACGTCGGCACGGGCTGCGGCGCGAGCCCGCCGACGAGTGGTACCGCATCGCCCAGCGCCGCCGCGCCCGGGGCGACGCCGCCGGTGCCCGGGTCGCCTTCGAGCTGGCCGGACGCGAGTACGACGCGCTCGGCAACCCCGACGGGGCCGCGTCCGTGCGCTACAACCTGGGCGTTCTGGCGTACGGGGAGGGCGAGGCCGGGCAGGCGATGGAGGCGTTCGGGGCGGCGGCCGAGACGTTCGCGCAGCTGGACGACCCGGTCAAGGAATCCATCGCGCTGACCATGCGGGCCGCCTGCCTGACCGCGCTCGGGTCGCCGGACGACGCCCTGATCGACCTCGACCGCGCCCTCGAAGCGGCGGGCTCGGATCGGTACGCGCTGCTCATCGCCACCCTCGGGCGCGCGGCCGCGGACGTCGAGCTGGGCGATCTCCAGCAGGCCCGGGAACGGCTCCGCGCGGCCCTCCCGCTCGCGGGTGACGACCGGGTGGCCGAGGGCGTCGTACGGGACCGGCTGGCCGCGCTGCACGGGCTCGCCGGTGAGCTCGACGCCCAGGTGCCGGACCTCGAGGCGGCGCTGTCCGCCTTCCGCGACGCCGGCCGGCCTTGGCTCGCCGCCCTCACCGCCGTCAAGCTGGGTTTCGCGCTGGAGGCCCGCGGCGAGCTCCGCCGTGCCCGCCACATCCTCGAAACCGCTCTCACCACCCTCCAGCCCGCCCCCACCACACCGCTGCCCGGCGAGGAGCTTTCTTTGAAGACGGCGGTGAGCGATCGGACGGCGGCACCTCAGGACCGATCGGTGGGCGCACAGGCGGCTGCCGCTGCAAGCGAAGCCCGGGTCGAGGAAGGCGCCGGCCCAGGCTCCGAGTCCGGCCGCGCCCCGATGGCCGACTCCGCGGAGCGTCCGGCGAGCCTCCCCTTCGGTGCGCAAGGGCCGGGCTCTGCCGGCTCCTCGCCGGATGGAGCCGCCGCCGACGCTCCCGGAGCCGGCCGGACCGGCAGGCTCCTGGGCGGGCCTGCCGGTGTTTCCGGGGCCGGTCGGGTCGGCGGGCCGTTGGGCGGGCCCGCCGGTGTTCCCGGGAGCGGCCGAGCCGGCGGGCAACGAGGCGGTTTCACCCGCGGCTTGACGGCTGTCCCCGGCGACCGCCACGCAGGCACGCCGACGAGCGGTCCAGCGGGCAGCACGGCGAGCGGCGGCGGTGCCGGGGGCGGCTCGGTGGGTGATGCTGCGGGCGGCTGGATGAGCGGCTCCGTCAGCAGCGGCTCCGTCAGCAGCGGCTCCGTCAGCAGCGGCGCCGTCAGCAGCGGCGCCGTCAGCAGCGGCGCCGTCAGCAGCGCCGCGGGCGGCCTTGCGGGCGGTTACGCGGGTGGGGCTTCGGGCGGCTCTGCGGGTGGGGCCGTGGAGGAGGCGCCGTTCGAGCTGATCGCCGTCATGCACACCGACCTCGACGCCGCGGCCCTGTCCCGCCTGGCCGCTCTCCACTTGACGCTCGGCGACCTCACCAGCGGCCGGGCCGCCCTCGCGTCCCTGCGTGCGGGCGGGCGCTGGGGTGACGCGGTCGCCCGGCTGGAGCTCTGGCTCCGGCTGGCGGAAGCGGAAGCAGCCGGCGACTTCGCCCAGGCCCGCGACCTCGCCACCCAAGCCCTCGCCGCCACACCGGGCACGCCTGCCGGCGGCGCCGCTTCGCCGGGTGCTTCCGGGGGCGACACAGCCGTGCTGAGTGCCTTTGAGGGCGTCGCAGCTGTGCCGGGTGCTTCTGAGAGTGTCACAGCTGTGCCGGGTGCCTTTGAGTGCGACGCAGCCGCGCCGAATGCCTCTGCGGGCGTCACAGCCGCGCCGGGTGCCTCTGCGGGCGACGGAGCCGCGTTGAGCGCGCTCACTGCGGCGGGGGAGCGGTCGTACTTGCTGGCCAGGCTCTCGTTCTACTGCCGGGCTCTCGGGGACCTGCCGGCCGCCTACGCGTACGCCGCCCAAGGGTGCGAGTTGGGCGACGAACGGGTCAGCGAGCACCTGCGGAACCTGGGGGCGGCGGCTCTGGAGCTGGGCCGGGTGGAGGAGGCGATCACGCACCTCGGCGCGGCGGCCGAGCGAGCTCGCGAGGCCTCGCCGATTCAGCTTGCCGGGTCTCTCGCGCTGCTGGGCGATGCGTGCAGTGACGCGGCACGGTGGTCGGAGGCCGCGCAGGCGTACGAGGAGGGGCTGGCCCTGACCGCGCCCGCCGTGTGGCGGCCGCTCCGCATCCCCCTCCTGGCCGGTCGCGCCGCCCTCCATCTCAGGCTCGGCGAACTGGACGCGGCCACCGCCCGCTACCGCGAGGCCATCGCGCTCGGCGAGGAGCTGGCCCGCCACGGCGGCCTCGCCACCGCGTACGCCGACCTGGCACTCGTACACGAGCTTCGCGGCGACCCGGCGGGAGCCCGTCCACTCGCCGAGCGTGCGCTCGACCTCGCACGCGCCCACAACGATGCCCGCGGCACCGTGCTCGCGCTGATCGCGCTCGCCCGCCTGGGCACCACCGAAGCCCGCAGGTGGCTGGAGGAGGCGGCGGAGCTGGCGCGGGAGGCCGGGTACCGGGCGGGAGAGGCGGTCGTGCAGCGGCACCTGGCGGCGCTCGACCTGGCCGAAGGTGCGCACGACCGGGCCCGCCACCGCCTCCGTACGGCCATCGACGTGCTGGCCGGCCTGGGCCACGACCTGGAGCTCCGCGAGGCGCACCACCTGAGCTCCGTCGCCGCCGAGCACCGAGGCGACCTCCCCGCGGCGCTGGACGACGCAGAACGCGCCTGCGCGCTCGGCCACGCCCCCGCACGCGACCGCGCGCTGCGCCTGGCCGTCAGCCTGGGACGGGGAGCCGCGGCGTGGACGTACGCCGAACAGGCCAGGCTCGCCGTCCTGGCCGCGCAGCTCGGCGACCGCCCCTGGCCGCCACCCCCCGGCGTCCCCACCGACCTCCTGCAAGCCGAAGACGAGGCTCTGACCGCCGTGAGCACGCTCACGTCGGCCGCCGCCCGCACCCGCGACCCGGACAGGGCCGCCCGCCTCGTCCAGCGTGCCCGCACGGCCCTGGCCGGCCTCGAAGGCGTCTGGCAGCGCATGCGGCCCTCGGCACCCCACCACGTCGCCTTACGCCGCCACGCCCGAAGCCCCCAGAAGCACGTGACCGGCCCGCTGAAACACGGGGCCGAAGGGCCGGTGGGGATGCTCGCCTTCCACCTGGACCAGGCCGCCGGCACCACCACCGTGCTGGCCCACCGTACGGGCTGGCCGGAGCCGCGCGCCTTCACCACAGACGTCGGCCGGGAGCTGCTCGACGACTTCCTGCACGCCACGTACGCCCCCAGACCCGGCCTCCTGGACATCGAGGCCCGCCGCCGCCGCGCCGACGCCTGGCGCCGCCTCGGAGACGGCCTGCTGGCCGACGCCCTGCCCGCCCTGGACGGTCAGGCCGGCGACCTCGCCAGGCTGCACCTGCTGCCCGGCGCGGGCTGGCACGGCGTCCCGCTGCACGCGCTCGCACTCTCGGGCGGTCGCCCGCTCATCGAGCGCTGCCCCGTCACCTACGACACCGTCACGAGCGCGGACGGCGGGGCACCGGCGCGGCGCGGCGCGCCCCTGGTGGTCGGCTTCAGCACGGACGGCGGCGAGCGCCCGGCGGTGGAGGAGTCGGGGGCGCTGCTCGGCACGCTCCCCGTCACCGGCAGGGACGCCGTCTCGGCCCGCCTGCCCGGCGTCCGGCCCGTGCTGCACCTGGCCACCCCGGTGGTGCTGGACGAGCGGGACCCGTTCGGCTCGGGCGTCCGGCTGGCCGACGGCCTGCTCACCGCCCGCCACCTGATGACCATGAACGTGGCGGCGGACCTCGTCATGCTCACCCCGCACACCGCGACGGTCATGACCGGCACGGCAACGGCCGTGGCCGCGCTGGCGCACGCCTTCCTGCGCGCGGGGGCGCGCCGGGTGCTGCTCACGCTGTGGCCGGTCGCCCCGGAGATCACCGCCGCCCTCGTGCGCGACCTGCTCTCACGGGTGCGCACCGGCGACGACCCTGCCGAGGCACTGCGCGCCGCCGTGCTGGGGCTGCGCGAGCTCTACGGCCCCGCCGAGCCCGACCTGTGGGCGTCGTACGTGCTCATCGGCCCGCCGGACGGCCCGCCCATCCGCCTGACCGGCCCAAGGTGACCGAAGCCACGTGGCCGGGCGCGAGGTGACCGAGCCACGCCGTGCGTGACCGAAACCGCATGACCTGCCGTGAGGTGATCGAAGCCCCGCGCCCCGGCACGAGGCGACCCGGGCTAGAGGTAGGACCGGGTGGCGCTGGCCAGCTCGACCGCCCCGTCGCGGGTGTCGACGTAGATCGCGGTCTCCGGGGTGCGCTCGCGCACGTCCTGGTCGCGGATCGCGAACACGGCGGGCGGCACGCCCACGTCGCCGTACCGCGCGGTGACGGCGGCCCCGATCGCCCGCCGCACGTCGGACACCACCTCGCGCGACCCCTGCCCGGCGCCGGAGGCCGCGAGGTAGCCGAGCATGCCGGCGAAGCGCAGCTCGGTCTCGGCCGGCGGCCGCTGCCCCGGCAGCACGGGACGGTCGAGCCAGAACACGTTGCCCGCCAGGAACGCGGGATAGCCGTCGCCGAGCGTGCGCGCGGTCTCGGCGAGCAGCTCGCCGAACTCGGCCAGGTCCGCCCCGGGCGGCAGGTCCGTGGTGACGAACAGGGGCACGATCAGCGAGTCGAGCATGTGACTATCCCTCCGTGAGGTGCCTCATCGTAGGATGCCCGACCGACAATCCCAGCGCCCGCAACTCCGCGCGGGCTTGACCCGGCGGCGGTGGAACGCGGGGAATGAGGATCAGCGCTCGACCCACTCGTCTTCGAGCGCGGAGTGCACGATGGAGTCGCGCCAGCCCTGCGGCGTGCGCAGGTGGTGGCGGATGCGGCCCTCCTCGACCATGCCGGCGGTGAGCATGGCGAGCTGGGCGGGCAGGTTGGCGGGGGAGCGGGCGCCCCAGATACGGTGCAGGCCGAGCCGCCCGAACCCGAACGACAGCAGCAGGCGCACGAGGTCGGTGCCGATGCCGCGCCCCCACTGCCCGGGATGGAGGCCGAACCCGATCTCGGCGCTGTGCGGCAGCTCGGCCTCGATGCGCAGCCGCGCGACCCCGACCACGTCGCGGTGCCGGGCGTCGAGCACGGCGAGCAGATAGAGCAGGCGCGGCTCGGCCGCGGCGGCCTTCACGGCCTCGTCGACGAGGCCGGCCACCTCCTGGAGGGCGAGCGGCCCGAAGGGCATGTGCTGGGTGGCCGCGGGGTCGCCGTAGACGCCGTGGAGAGCGGCGACGTCCGCCTCCGTGACCTCACGGAGGCAGACGCGTTCGCCTTCGCAGACCACGCGGCGCATGCGCCGACGGTAACGCGAGTCCCGTGATCTTCACAAGCCCTTGTCAAGAGGCGAGTTGACTACCGTAAGCCCTTGCGACAAGTTCTGCGACGGCGCTGTGCGAGCCCAGCGGCTCGGCGTGACCGGCGTTGACCGCCGCCGCGGCCTGCTCGACCAGCGAGCGCGGCGCCTCGTGGCCGATCATGCAGGGCGCGATGGCCAGCCGCTCCGCGCCCGCGGCGCGCAGCCGCTGGGCCGCGACCGGCACACCGGGCTCGGCGTCCAGCGCCGCGGCGACCACCGGCAGCGTGAGCCTGGACGCGAGCAGCACCGCGGTCGCCTGCACGGCGTGCACGGCGCGTTCTCCGCCCACGGTGCCGAGGATCACGGCGTCGACGGGGCTGGAGACGTTGAGCAGGCGCACCCGGTCGGCTCTGGCCAGGCCGCGCTCGGCGAGCCGGATGTGCAGAGCCTCGGCGAGCAGCGGGTGCGGGCCGAGCGCGGGGGTGACGGCGGCGCTGGATCCGGCGGCGGCGACGGCCTTGCCGATCTCCGCGAGTACGACCGGATCATCCCAGGTGAGCAGCGGTACGACGACGGCGTCGCGGCCGGAGGGCAGGGAGTCTGCCAGGTCGCTCACGCTCGTCAGGAGCACCTCGATCTGGGGGTTGTCGACGCGTACCACGGCCGCGATCTCCTCGGCCACGCCTTCCGTCGGGCCCGGGGTGGCGAGCACGAGCACGGGGGCGTCGGGCGGCAAGGACGTAGGCACGGGACGGCGGTGACGACCACCGCCCGGCCGGCGGGAACGTTCTCGTACAGGCAGGCTCACAGGCGGGCAGTTTATGCGCATTCCGAAACGGTTGTTCGGTGAATCGATGGCGATACGGTCACAACCCCGTTGACATGGGCCCGATCCTGGTCCGCAGAGCACTCAGCGGGACGGTATGACGACCGACTGCGGGTTGCCGGGGGCGTAGACGGTGATGCCCTGCGGCAGCGCCTTCAGCTTCTCGATCTCGGCGCAGGATGGGCACTTGTCGTAGCCGTCCTGGCGCGCCTTGTTCGCCTTGGCCTCCGCTTCGGCCTGGGCCACCTTCGCCTCCGCCTCGGAGACGGCCACCATGGCCGCGAGCGACTCGTTCACCGCCTGCTGCACCTCGCCGGGCAGCGTCACATGCGCCAGCGTGAAGCGCATGTCGGTGAAGAACTCGCCGCCGAGCGTGGCGGGCAGGTCGCGGGCCAGGGAGGCGTTGACCGCGTCCTGCACCCGCACGATGGCGGTGTTGCCGTCCTGCGGCTTGAGCGTGGCGTTCTCCAGCAGCCCGCAGGAGGGCACCAGCTCGGCGCAGCGCAGGGAGCCGATCTGGCTGCGCAGCGCGTTGTCGATCACGGGGCGGACGGCCTGGCCGAAGAAGGCGGACCAGCCCGCGTCGCCGTCCCACGCGTGGAGCGATTGGTCGTTCTGGGCACGGTAGGTGCGGGTGCCGTACTTGTCGTCGAACGTTTTCAGCGTCTCGTGGTCGAGGTTGAGCGTGAAGTAGAAGGTGCCCTCGATGCCGAGGTTCACGCCGTCGCTGCTCGGCACCGTCACCACGTCCACGCCCAGCGCCGTGGCCCGCTTGGCGTCCGCGGTGATCGTGTAGAAGCGCTGCTGGGCCGGATAGGAGTGGACGGAGGACCACAGGCCGGTCCAGGTCAGCCCCGACCCGGGGTCGATGACCTGGCGGACCCGGTTGTCATCGAGCGGGCCTCCGTCGCGGACGACGGCCACCTCGCCGCCGTCCGTGCTCCTCAAGCCCAGCACGCTCCCGACGAGCAGCGGGAACACGATGAGTGCTGTGATGACGGCTAAGGCGGTTCTCATGGGGCCCCTTCCCGCGGGCGGCGTCGGCAGCCGCCGCCCGCTGCTTCCGCGGCATTTCCTGCGATGGTGCTCCGTGGTGCTGCTCGTCGTGCTTCGTGGTGTTTCGTGTCTGGTACGTGCCCCGGCCGGCCGTCAGGCGAACGGCCCCACCGGCCGGGCCTTAGGGGCGCCCTCGTCCTCGGGCACGGCGACCAGGTCGAGGTCGCGGGTCTCGGGAGCGATGGCCAGGCCCACGGCGGTCACGGCCAGGGCGACGACCACGTACGCGGAGACCGCGATCGTGGACTGGAACGACTCGTACAGCTGCAGGGCGATGATCGGGGCGAGCGCGCCGCCGACGACGCCCGCCACCTGGTAGCCCATGGAGGCGCCGCTGTAGCGCAGCCGCGTGCTGAACAGCTCGGCGATGAACGCGGCCTGCGGGCCGTACATCGCGGCGTGGGTCACCAGCGCCACCACGGCGGCCAGCGCGATCAGCGGGAACGAGCCGGTGTCGAGCAGCGGGAAGAAGGCGAACACCCACACCGCCGCGCCGACCACGCCGGCCAGGTAGACCGGGCGGCGGCCGTACCGGTCGGACAGGGCGCCCGCCAGCGGGATCAGCACGAGCTGCAGGGCCGAGCCGATGAGCACGGCGTTCAGCGCGTACGAGCGCGGCAGCTCCAGCGTCCCGGTGATGTAGACGATGATGTACGCGGTGAACGTGTAGAACGCGACGTCCACCCCGATACGCGCGGTGAAGGCCGACAGCAGCGCCCTCGGGTGCGTCCGCAGCACCTCGAGCAGCGGCATCTTGGCCTTCGCGCCCCGCTGCTCGACCTCGGCGAAGAGCGGCGACTCGGTGATCTTCAGCCGGACCCACATGCCGACGAAGACCAGCGCGCCCGACAGCAGGAACGGCACCCGCCACCCCCACGACAGGAACGCCGCGTCCGACATCGTGAACGACATGATCGTCAGCAGGCCGGTGGCCAGCACGTAACCGGCGGGCACGCCGACCTGCGGCCAGCTCGCGTTGAAGCCCCGACGGCGGCCGTCGCCGTGCTCCAGCGACATGATGACCGCGCCGCCCCACTCGCCGCCGAGACCCAGCCCCTGCACGAACCGCAGCAGCGCGAGCAGGATCGGCGCCAGCACGCCGACGGCGGCGTAGCCGGGCAGCACGCCGATGAGGAACGTCGAGACGCCCATCATCAGGAGCGTCACCACCAGCACGGTCTTGCGGCCGACCCGGTCGCCGAAGTGGCCGAACACCACCCCGCCGAGCGGCCTGGCGACGAACGCGACCGCGTTGGTGGTCAGCGAGGCCAGGACCGCCGTGAACGGATCGAGCGACGGGAAGAACAGCTTGGGGAAGACCAGGGTCGCCGCGGTGGTGTACAGGAAGAAGTCGTACCACTCCAGCGACGTGCCGATCAGGCTGGCGAGGATCACCCGCCGGGTCTGTTGCGTGGAGCCTGACATCGGATCGCTCCTTGAATCGATTGGGGGATAGTCTTCAACGTAAGGATCGTTCAACAATTCGACAAGAGGTTTGCTCCATGATTATCTGTTGAATGTGGATAACGTGGTCGCTGATCTCTCTCAGGACCGGCCCCGCCTGGGACGCAGCAGCACGGCCGAGCGGGTGGCCGACATCCTGCGTGACCGCATCAGCGAGGGCTTCTTCCAGCCCGGCCAGCGGCTGTCGGAGGAGTCGATCTCCGAGGCGCTCGGCGTCTCGCGCAACACGCTGCGCGAGGCGTTCCGGCTGCTCGGCCACGAGCGGCTGCTGGAGCACCGGCTCAACAGGGGCGTGTTCGTCCGCCTGCCGTCCGCCGAGGACGTCTCCGACCTCTATCGCGTGCGCCGCGTGCTCGAAGGCGCCGCCGTGCGCCGCCCGCCGTCCGACCACGCGCTGGCCCTGATCAAGGAGGCTTTGCAGGACGCCGAGCGCGCCGCCGCGGAGGACGACTGGCAGGGCGTCGGCACCGCCAACATCCGCTTCCACCAGGCGCTGGTCTCGCTCAACGAGAGCCCCAGGATCGACGAGGCGATGCGCCAGCTCTTCGCCGAGCTGCGGCTCGTCTTCCACGTCATGGAGAACCCGCGCGCCTTCCACGAGCCGTTCATCGAGCGCAACCACGCGCTGCTCGGGCTCATCGAGTCGGGCAAGCCCGACGAGGCCGCCGCCTATCTCGACGACTACCTCGACCATGCGGAACGCCTGCTGATCCACGCCTACGAGCCCACTCGGTAACGTTGTCGGCCATGGACCGGCTCTTCACCGTGGACGAGGCCCGCCTGCTGCTCCCCGGCGTCATGAAGGACGCCGCCGAAGTGATCGCCGCCCGCGCCGACATGGCCGAGATCGACTTCGCCCGCCGCTCCGGCGGCCGGTCCGAGCTGGGCGGCCTGCCCGAGCTCAAAGGGCTCCAGGCGCGCATCGACGAGATCATCACCGAGTGGAGCCGGCAGGGCATCGAGGTCAAGGGCATCGCGCCCGTGCTCATCGACTTCCCGGCCGTGCTCGACGGCGTGTCCGTACGGCTGTGCTGGATCGAAGGGGAGCGGCAGCTCGGCTGGTACCACCGTACGGAGCTCGGCTTCGCCGGCCGCCGCCCCCTGTGACCGGCGCGGCCGCTCCGCCGCCCTACTCGAAAGGATGTTTGAAGAGTGACGTAGACTCGGCTTCATGACAGCCGCGTTCCAAGCATCTTTGCTCTCCTTCGGCGAGGAGCTCGGGCTCGGGCCGCTGGCGGGCGCCGTCCGCCGCACTCACCTCGGCCACGGCGCCTGGATCGACCTGCGGCCGGGCTGGCTGAGCGGCGCCGACACGCTGTTCGAGCGGCTGGCCGAGCAGGTGCCCTGGCAGGCCGAGCGGCGGCGCATGTACGACCGCGTCGTCGACGTGCCGCGCCTGCTCGCGTTCTACGGCGAGGGCGAGACGCTGCCCGACCCGGTGCTCGACGACGCCCGTCGCGCGCTCGACGCCTACTACGGCGAGGAGCTGGGCGAGCCGTTCCGCACCGCCGGGCTCTGCTTCTACCGCGACGGCCGCGACAGCGTGGCCTGGCACGGCGACACGATCGGCCGGGGCAGCACCGAGGACACCATGGTCGCGATCCTCTCGGTCGGCGACCCGCGCTCGCTCATGCTCCGCCCGCGCGGGGGCGGGCCCTCCATCCGCCACGACCTCGGCCACGGCGACCTCATCGTGATGGGCGGAAGCTGCCAGCGGACGTGGGAGCACGCCATCCCCAAGACCAACCGGCCTGCCGGGCCCCGCATCAGCATCCAGTTCCGCCCCCGAGGCGTCCGCTGACCCCTTCAGGTCTATGCGGGCTGCGGTCCTTCGGGATGGGCTGTTGCAGGCTCCCGCGAGTCCGTCGGTCCCGCACGTCGGTCCTTGGGCGGTCGGGGGGTGCGGTGTTCCTCGGCGGGTACGTGAGTGCCGGGGTCAGGCGCGTCGCTGGGCGGCGCCCCAGTCGAGCAGGTTCTCGGCGGTGCTGAAGCGGCGGCTGGAGCTCGACTCGTCGAGCAGCACGCCCACCAGCAGGCGGCCGTCGCGCTCGGTCGCGAACGCCAGGCAGTAGCCCGCCGCCCGGGTGAAGCCCGTCTTCAGGCCGATCGCGTCGGTGTCGCCGATCAGGCGGTTGGTGTTGCGCCACAGGTACGAGCGGTGCTCGTCATTGGCGTCGACGTAGTGCCGGCGGGTCCCGGCGACCTTGCGGATGAGCGGCACCTTCAGCGCGGCGGCGGCCAGCACGGCCTGGTCCCTGGCCGTGGAGTAGCCGTCGCCCCTGGGGGTGGGCAGGCCGTCGGCGTTGACGTACTCGGTGTCCTTCAAGCCCAGCTCGCGGGCGGTGGCGTTCATCTTGGCGACGAAGCCCTTGACGCCGGGTCCGTACGTGCGGGCCAGCGCGTGTGCGGCGTCGGCCCCCGAGGGCAGCATCAGGCCGTACAGCAGCTCGCCGACCGTGAGGCGGTCGCCGGGCCGCAGGCCGGCGGTGGTGCCGCCGCCGTCCTCCGCGTACTCGACGTCCGCGGCCGTGATCCGCACCACGTCGGTGGGCTTGGCGGTCTTCAGCACGACGTAGGCGGTCATGGTCTTGGTGAGGCTGGCGATCGGCATGCGCTTGTCGCCGGCCTTGTCGAGCAGCACGTCGCCGGAGCTCGCGTCCATCAGGTACGCGGCCCTGCCGTAAACGGCGGGGGCGTCCGGGTTGAGGGCGGGAGCCAGGTTGGAGGAGGCCTCGGTGACGGCCGCATTGGAGGTCGCGGTGGTGGCCTCGGCGGGCGCCGTGAGCCCCGTGACCAGGGCAAGTGCGCCTGCCATGGCGGTCAGAAAAACTTTCCGGTCACGCATGCGGACAGAGTGCCGCCCTCTTGGGCCTGCTTTTGCCGAAATGAGGCAGATTTTGTGCAGACTCATCCGGAAACCCCGATATTTCCGGGGAAAAGGGAAGGTAAATCTTTTCGGGGAAAGCCGTGGGGTAGCCGCTCAGCGGGCCATAAGAGGCCACCGGGAGGCCGGTGAGCGGGTCGGGCCGGGCTGTGAGGGGAGCCGGTGAGCGGGTCGGGCCGGGCTGCGAGGGGAGCCAGGTCAGCGGGTCGGGCCGGGCTGCGAGGGGAGCCGCCGGGCCGTCCAGGCCACTCGGCTCAGCGGCTCGGCCAGAACGTGTCCGAGATCCGTTCGCCCGCCGCCAGCTCCGAGAACAGGTCCTCCCACAGCGGCATCACGTGCTCGGCCGCGTACGCCCGCGAGGTCTCCTGCGCCTCCTTGCCCATGCGCACCCGCAGCTCGCGGTCGCCGATCAGCCGGTTCAGCGCGGCGGCGAACGCGTCCACGTCCTCCGGCGGCACCAGCAGGCCGTCCACCCCGTCGGTCAGCACGTCGCCGGGCCCGGTCGGGCAGTCGAACGCGACGACCGGCAGCGCATGCGTCATCGCCTCGATCATCGTCATGGGCAGGCCCTCGTACCGGGAGCTGAGCGCGTACAGGGACGCCCCGGCCAGCTCCTGGTGCATGCGCGCGGTGTGGCCGGGCAGCGACACGTGCTCGCCGAGCCCGTACTGCTCGATGAGGCCCGCCAGCTCTCCTTGGCGCGGTCCGGCGCCGAAGATGCGCAGCCGCCACTGCGGATGCTCGGCCACCACCCGCGCGAACGCCTTGATCAGCAGATCGAACCCCTTCTGCGGCACCAGCCGCCCGGACGCGATCACGACCGGCTCGGTCTGCCGGGACCGCTTGCGGTCGGCCCTCGCGACGGCGTTGGGGATGCGCACGATCGGGGTGCCCGGCAGCAGGCGCTGGTAGTCCTGCATGTTGGCCCGCGTCAGCACCGTGACCGCGTCGAGCGCGCCGTAGTGGCGGGCGATCTCCTTGCGGATCGTCTCGGGGTACGCCGACAGGTTCATGTGCTCCTGCGCCACCTTGATCACCGGCTTGCGGGCGCGGCGGGCGGCGATCAGGCTGAGCGCGGGCCGGCTGGTGACCAGGACGCCGTCCCGCAGCCCCGAGCAGTACTCCATCGCGGCCCACTCCACCCGCTCGGTGAAGTACCCGGCCGCGAACTCGCCGCGCGGCACGACCTTGCCGCGCACCCGCCGCCACGCCCTGCGGGCCAGCGAGTCGGGCCGCCGGCAGGCGCGCTGATCGACCAGAGTGGTGACGGTGATGCGGGGATCGACGGCGAAGTGCAGGCGGTCGCGGCGGCGTACCAGGCTGACCAGCTCGACGTCGTGCCCGGCGGCGGCCATCGCGTTCGCCTGGTTGACCACGGTCTTGACCGTGCCGCCCACCCCGTACGCGTCGAGCATGAGGTAGCGGATCCTCACCGGCCGCACCTCCCGGCGGGGGCAGGGCCCGGACGCCGGGGCACGCCTCGTGTCAGGGCCGTGACCAGCGCGTTGTCCATCTTCCTCGGCACGTTCATGCGGAAGAAGATTACTGTCCGTTCCTGGCAGTTAGCTGAGAACGTCCGGCCGGCCACCGATCAAGCGCCCTGACGACACCCTTGACGCGACCGCTGAGATCGCGCGCTCGCCCGCCCGGCCTGTTAGCGTTACCGCTAAGGGGGTGAGCCGCGGTGAAAAGCAAGCCCGGCCGGCCTGCGGTGCTCATGGACGTCGCCGTGCTGGCCGGTGTCTCCACCATGACCGTCTCGCGGGTGCTCAACACACCCGATCGCGTCCGCGCCGAGACCAGGGCCCGTGTCCTGGCCGCCGTGCGCGAGCTGGACTACCGCCCCAACCAGGCGGCCCGCCAGCTCGTCACCGGGCGCTCAGGTGTGCTCGGCGTGGTCAGCATCGACACCACGCTCTACGGCCCGGCCACGACGCTCTACTGCATCGAGCAGGCCGCCAGGAACGCCGGCTACAACGTCAGCATCGCCAGCCTCAGCTCGCTCAACCGCACCTCCATGGAGGAGGGCCTGCAGCGGCTGCGCACCCAGGGGGTCGACGGCGTGATCATCGTCGCGCCGCACGAGTCGGCCGTCAACGGGCTGCGCCACCTGCCTCCCGAGATGCCCGTCGTCGCGGTCGACGCCGCCGACGACATCCCCGTCCCGGTGGCGAAGGTCGACCAGGTCGCCGGAGCCGCCCGCGTCACCCGCCACCTGCTCGACCTCGGGCACCACACCGTGTGGCACGTCGCGGGCCCGGCCGACTGGCTCGACGCCAACGGCCGCATCGACGGCTGGCGCGGCGTGCTGGAGTCCGCGGGACGCCCGGTGCCCGGCGTGCTGCGCGGCGACTGGAGCGCGCGCTCCGGCTACCAGCTCGGCCGCCGCCTGGCCGAGGAGCCCGACCTCACGGCCGTGTTCGTGGCCAACGACCAGATGGCGCTCGGCGTGCTGCGCGCGCTGCGCGAGGCGGGCAAGCGGGTGCCCGAGGACGTCAGCGTGGCGGGCTTCGACGACATCCCCGAGGCCGCGTACTTCTGGCCGCCGCTGACCACCGTCCGCCAGGACTTCCGCGAGGTCGGCCGGCACGCCTTCCACATGCTGCTCGACCGCATGGCGGGCGCGGAGCCCGAGAGCCGCCGCCTGGTCGAGCCGGAGCTCGTCGTCCGCGACAGCACCGCCCGCGCCTGAGCCCGGCACCCGCCTGTCCGGGGCTGGGGAACGCCCGGCCGAGCCGGCGCCCGCCCAGAGCCAAGCGGCTCAGGCGGGCATCAGGCGGATGGCTCCACGAGGTCGTCAGGCGGATGGCTCAGGAGGTCGTCAGGCGGATGACGTTCCAGGAGACCGGCGGCAGCAGCACGCGCAGCGGTTCCTGCTCGACGTCCGGGTTCGGCCTGGGCGCCACCCGGTCGGGCTCGTCGGCGGTGTTGCGGGCGTAGACGTCGGGGTCGGTCATCGTGGTCGCCTCGGCCACCCGCACCGCGCCCAGCGCCCGCGCGTCGATCTCCAGCGACAGCGGCCCGTCCATCGACCGGTTGACGGCGAACAGCGTCGTGCCGTCCTCGCCGTGCGTGGCCACCGCGTGCACCAGCGGCACCTCGCCGTACGCCTTCGTCTCGTAGACGGGGGAGACCGGCTCCACCCGGAGCACGTCGCCCGTGGCGTACCGGGAGGTCTGCGCGAACGGGTGGAACGTCGTCTGCCGCCAGGCCCGCCCGCCCGGCTCGGTCATGATGGGCGCGATCACGTTGACGAGCTGGGCCAGCGACGCGGCCGTCACCCGGTCGCTGTTGCGCAGCAGCGTGATCAGCAGCCCGCCGAACGTCACCGCGTCGGCCAGGTGGTAGTGGTCCTCCAGCAGCCGCGGGGCGACCGGCCAGTCCTCGGGGGTGCCGGCGTCCTTGAAGCGCGACTGGTACCAGACGTTCCACTCGTCGAAGGAGATGTTGATCCGCTTGCGCGACTTCAGCCGCGCCCCGACGTGGTCGGCGGTGGCCACGACCGACGAGATGAAGTACTGCATGTCGGTGTCGCTGGCCAGGAAGCTGCCGAGGTCGCCGTCGCGCTCTTCGTAGTAGGCGTGGCAGGAGATGAAGTCGACCAGCTCGTACGCCTCCTCCAGCACCTCCGCCTCCCATGCGCCGAACGTGGGCATGCTGGAGCTGGACGAGCCGCACGCCACCAGCTCCAGCGACGGGTCCACCATGCGCATCGCGCGGGCGGTCTCGGCGGCCAGCCGGCCGTACTCGCGGGCGGTCTTGTGCCCGGTCTGCCAGGGGCCGTCCATCTCGTTGCCCAGGCACCACATCCTGATGCCGTGCGGCTCCTTGGCGCCGTTGGCGACGCGCAGGTCCGACAGGGCCGTGCCGGACGGGTGGTTGCAGTATTCGAGCAGGTCGAGCGCCTCGGCGATGCCGCGCGTGCCGAGGTTGAGCGCCATCATGGGCTCCACACCGGCCTTGCGGCACCAGCGGACGAACTCGTCCACGCCGACCTCGTTGGTCTCCGTGCTGTGCCAGGCCAGGTCGAGCCGGCGGGGCCGCTGTTCCTTAGGGCCGATGCCGTCCTCCCAGCGGTAGCCGGAGACGAAGTTGCCGCCCGGGTAGCGGACGGTGGACACGCCCAGCTCCCTGGTCAGCTCGAGCACGTCACGCCGGAAGCCGTCGTCGTCGGCCAGCGGATGGTCCGGCTCGTATATGCCGGTGTAGACGCACCGCCCGAGGTGCTCCACGAACGCGCCGAACGTGCGGCGGCGTACGGGGGCGACCTTGAAAGCCGGGTCGAGAGTGATGGTGGCCTGGTGCACGGAGGCGACTCCCTGATATTTCCGTGACGTTACGCGTTTCCCGATTGTTAGCGTTATCAACGTCCCAGGTCAAGAGCGGGAAAGCGGTTGCCCGCTGGGTCTTGACAGGTTTCTTGTTACCGCTAACACTCGGGTAACCCCGCTGAAACGCGGGGCACGCGCGGCGGCCTTCCGCGACCCGGACGGCCCGCCATGTCCGCCTCCGCGCGGAGGCGCCGCTCGGCTGCCCTGAATCCTTCTTTCGTCGCCAGAACTGTCAGCACTGTCAGCGAAACAACCCGGTGCAAGGAAGAGGCCCATCCAGTGCACGGTCCCCCTGACATCAACCGCCGGCACCTTCTAGGCGGCGGCCTCGCCCTCGTCGCCGCCGCAGCGTCGGGATGCGCGCTCCCCGTGGGGTTCGGCTCCTCCCAGACCCGCATCCGGTACTGGCACTTCCTCGGCGCCAGCGACGGCATCACGATGAACGGGATGGTCCGGGCGTTCGGCAAGGAGCACCCGGACATCTTCGTCGAGGAGAACGTGCTCCAGTGGGGCGAGCCCTACTACACGAAGATCGCCATGGCCGGGCCGGCGGGCGCTCGCCCGACCTGGCCACGTTCCACCTTTCCCGGCTGGCCGGCATCGGCGCCGGGCGCATCCTGGACCCGATCAACCTGGACCTGCTGGCGGAGGTCGGCCTGAAGGCCGCCGACTTCAGCCCGCCCATCTGGCAGCGGGCGCACCTCGACGGCGTGCTGTACGCCATCCCGCTCGACGCCCACCCGATGGTGCTCTACTACAACACCGACATCTGCGAGAAGGCCGGGCTGCTCGGCGAGGACGGCAAGCTGCGGCCCACCACGGGCGTGGACGAGCTGATCGCCGCGCTGACCAAGGCCAAGGAGGCGATGGGCGGCAAGCCGCCGCTCACCATGGACGCGCTCGGCCTGGGCACGGTGGGCCCCTGGCGAGTGTGGTGGACGCTCTACTCGCAAAGCGGCGGCGCGCTGCTGACGCCCGACAACACCGCGATCGCCATCGACGACGCCAAGGCCCTGGACGCGCTGCGGCTGATGCAGCGGCTCGGCACGGAAGGGCTGTGCGACCCGCGCACCGACTACGGCGCCTCCGTCGCCAAGTTCACCAACGGCGAGGCGGCGTTCCTGTGGAACGGCGACTGGGAGACCACCGGCCTGAAGGAGCGCGGCACGCCGTTCAGCATGACCCGCTTCCCCAACGTCTTCGGCACCGGCGCGGCGCAGGCCGACTGCCACGCGTTCGTCCTGCCCCACCAGCGCAGCCGGGACCCCGAGATCGAGCGGGCCACCTACCGCTTCATCGCCTACCTGGTCAAGAACAGCGCCGACTGGGCGGTCGCCGGGCACGTGCCCGCCTACCTGCCCGCGCTCGAAGAGCCCGACTACCTGGCGCTGCACCCGCAGTCGGAGTACCGCTCGGTCATCACGGAGGTCGCGCTGGACCCGCAGGTGTGGTTCACCGGGTCGGCCTCGCGCCTGTGGATCGAGTTCGGCGGCGCGTTCTCGCCCGTCCTCAGCGGCGAACGCAGCCCCGAGGACGGCCTGGCCGCCGCCAAGGCGGCGCTCGACCGGCTGATGACGGCCCCGAACCCCTTCCCCGCCGAGGAGCGCTCATGACCGCCACCGTCGCGCCTCCCGCGAGCGCCGTCGCCGCCGTGAAATCGAAGGTCCGGCGCGGCTGGACGGAGCACGGCCTGCTGTTCGTGGCCCCGTTCCTGCTCATCTACACGATCTTCCTCATCTGGCCGACGCTGCTCGGCTTCAAGATGAGCATGTCCAGCGTCAACGTCGCCGGCACCAACGACCACTTCATCGGCTTCGCCAACTACGCCGAGGCGTTCGCCGACCCGCGCATGTGGCGCTCGCTGTGGAACACGCTGGTCTTCACCGTGCTCAGCACGATCCCGCTGGTGCTGCTCGGCCTGGCGCTCGCGCTGCTGGTGCACCACCTGCGCTTCATGCAGTGGCTGTGGCGGCTGTCGTTCTTCGGGCCGTTCCTGCTGCCGTCGGCCGTGGTGTCGATCCTGTGGCTGCAGATGATCTACCCGCCCGAGTACGGCCTCATCAACGGCACGCTCGGCATCGACATCGTCTGGCTGGGCGATCCGTCGATGGCCATGTGGTCGGTGGTGCTGACCACCGTGTGGTGGACGGTCGGCTTCAACTTCCTGCTCTATCTCGCCGCGCTGCAGTCGATCCCGCAGCACCTGTACGAGGCCGCCTCGATCGACGGCGCCGACGCCTGGGACAAGCTGCGCTCGATCACCCTGCCGCTGCTGCGCCGCACCACGGCGCTCATCGTGGTGCTGCAGCTGGTGGCCTCGCTGAAGGTCTTCGACCAGATCTACCTGATGACCGGCGGCGGCCCCGAGGACGCCACCCGCTCCATCATCGAGTACGCCTACGACATCGGCTTCACCGGCTACCGCACGGGCTACGCCTCGGCCGTGTCGTACATCCTGTTCGTGATCATCGTCATCGTCTCCCTGGTGCAGCTCCGGCTGTTCCGCAAGCGCGAGGAGGCCGCGTCGTGACCAGGCGGTTCAGCTTCAGCCAGTTCGTCCTGCTGGTCGCCGCGCTGGTGCTGGCGGTCCTGTGGCTCGCCCCGATCGCCTGGGCGGTGGCCACGTCGCTCAAACCGGAGTCGGAGACCACGAAGCTGCCGCTGGAGTGGTTCGGCAGCAGGATCACGTTCGAGTCGTACGAGCTGGTGCTCGGCACCGGCGGCATCGTCAAGTGGGCGGTCAACTCGACGGTCACCGCGGTGGTGGTGACGTTCATGACCGTGCTGTTCTCGGCGATGGCGGCCTACGGGTTCGCGCGCACGCAGTTCAAGGGGCAGCGGGTGCTGCTCGGGATCATCCTGGCCGGCATCATGGTGCCGCCGCAGGTGCTCATCGCGCCGCTGTTCGCCGAGATGGTCGCCTTCGGCCTGGTGGACACCTGGTGGGCGATCATCCTGCCGCAGGTGGCCGCGCCGCTGATCGTCTACATCCTGGTGAAGTTCTTCCAGGACGTGCCGGAGGAGCTCGAACAGGCGGCGTTCGTGGACGGTGCCGGGCGGTGGCGGGTGTTCTTCACGATCGTGCTGCCGCTGTCGCGGCCGGTGCTGGCGGCGGTGTCGATCTTCACGTTCATCAACACCTGGAACAACTTCCTCTGGCCGTTCCTGGTCTCCACCGACCCGAACACGATGACGCTGCCGGTGGGCCTGGCGAACGTCGTGCAGGGCACCTTCGGCCTGCGGTACGCGCAGATCATGGCCTCGGTGGTGCTGGCCGGGCTGCCGCTCCTGGTCGTGTTCGTGCTGTTCCAGCGGCAGATCATCCGCGGCGTCGCGCACACCGGCCTCGCCGGCCAGTGACCTCGCACGCGGGCCCGCGCCGGCCAGTGACCTCGGGCGCGGGCCCGCGCCGGCCAGTGACCTCGCACGCAGGCCCGCGCCGGCCAGTGACCTCGGGCGCGGGCCCGCGTCGGTAGGTGACCTTCGACCGCCGGACGCCTCGCCACGCCGTGATGCGCGCCCGCGGAGACCTTGCGGGTGGTCGGGGTGTGCGGCCTTGGGGGTCGTGAGCGCGCTCCCGCGGAGGTCTCGTGCACGGCCCCGTCGGGCGCCTTGCGCACAGCGCCCCGTCAGGAGGTGGCGAGCGCGCCCGCGGAAGCCCCGCGCACGGCTTTCCGTCAGGGGCGCCTCGCGCGCGGACCCGTTCGACGTGGTGGTGAGGTGCGCTCGGGAAGGTGCCTTGCGGACAGTGAGGCGCACACACGCGAAAGCCCCCGGCCAGACGGCCGGGGGCTTTCGCGTGGTGGACGATACTGGGATTGAACCAGTGACCTCTTCCGTGTCAGGGAAGCGCTCTCCCGCTGAGCTAATCGTCCATCGAGGTGGCGACGGGATTTGAACCCGTGTGGACGGCTTTGCAGGCCGCTGCCTCGCCTCTCGGCCACGCCACCGAGGTCAAACCCCTCTCCGAGCGGAAGACGGGATTCGAACCCGCGACCCTCACCTTGGCAAGGTGATGCTCTACCCCTGAGCCACTTCCGCGCTGTTGCGTGGTTAACAATAGCGCGTTTTCGGACCGGATGCTTACTTGCGGAGCTGGCGGGCCACGCTTCGCTCGGTCGCCGGGAGGCTCAGGAAGATCTCCAGGATCCGCGTGAGCCGGTGGACCTCGATGCGGTGGAAGGCCGGGCCCTCGCTGCGGCCGAGCAGCAGGGAGAGCGCCAGCGGCGGCAGCGGCGCGTGGATCAGGTGGGGGCCGCCCTCGATGGTCAGCGCCGTCGGCCGGGCCTGCACGTCGGCGGGGAGGGTGAAGTCTTCGGGCGCGCGCCAGCTCGCGTACACGATGCGGCCCTCGGCGGCGGTGGCCGCCCAGTCGGCGCTGAACAGCACCGGCAGCGAGTCGATCAGCGTGGTCAGCGCGCGGTCGCCCGCGGTGGTGATGTATTTGAGTATCTCCAGCTCGGGGTAGGTGCCCGGCGCCTCGCGTGTGGGCCAGATGCCGTCGACGCTCACGCCGTCGATGCTCTCCAGGGATTTGGCCAGATCTTGCCTGGACGTGCTCTCGGGGCTGAAGATCGTGATGTCGTCGACCGCCCGGCCGTCGCCCCTGTCGAGCACGGTCACCTGCGTGATGTCGGCCCCGGCGGCGCCCAGGGCCTTGGTCACCTGCGCCAGCGAGCCCGGCCTGTCGGGCAGCGTGAGGCGTACGCGAAGAAGCATCCATCCCCCTCAACCGACGATGCTGATCACAGACTATCGGGCGGAATACCGGTTACGGCCTGACCTGCGCTACAACTGACGGGGTGAAGATTGGGCCGATCGGGGTGTGGCCCCCGGTGGTGCTGGCGCCGATGGCGGGCATCACGAACGCGCCGTTCCGGGTGCTCTGCCGGGAGCAGGGCGCGGGGCTTTTCGTCTGCGAGATGATCACCACGCGGGCCCTGGTCGAGCGCCATCCGAAGACGATGCGGATGATCAGGTTCGCCGAGTCGGAGCGGCCGAGGAGCATCCAGCTCTACGGCGTCGATCCCGTCGTCGTCGGCAAGGCGGTCCGGATGATCGTGGACGAGGACCTCGCCGACCACATCGATCTCAACTTCGGCTGCCCGGTGCCCAAGGTGACCCGGCGCGGGGGCGGGGCGGCGCTGCCGTACAAGCGGAACCTGCTGCGGCGCATCCTGCGCGAGGCCGTCTCCAACGCCGGGCCGCTGCCCGTGACGATGAAGATGCGCAAGGGCATCGACGACGACCACCTGACCTACCTCGACGCCGGACGGATCGCCGCCGACGAGGGGGTCGCGGCGATCGCGCTGCACGCCCGCACGGCCAAGCAGCACTACGGCGGCGTCGCCGACTGGGAGGCCATCGCCCGGCTGAAGGAGGCCGTGCCGGAGATCCCCGTGCTGGGCAACGGCGACATCTGGTGCGCCGACGACGCGCTCGCGATGGTGGCGCGCACCGGCTGCGACGGCGTCGTGGTCGGGCGCGGCTGCCTCGGGCGGCCGTGGCTGTTCAAGGACCTGGAGAACGCGTTCAACGGCAGCGCCGAGCGGGCCCGCCCGACGCTGGGCGAGGTCGCCGACGTGATGGCCCGCCACGCCCAGGGGCTGGTGGAGAGCTTCGAGACCGAGCGCTACGCGATCGCCGACTTCCGCAAGCACATCGGCTGGTACTTGAAGGGCTTCACGGTCGGCAGCGAGCTGCGGCGCGAGCTCGCCACCGCCCAGTCGCTCGACGCGCTGCGCGAAGAGCCTGGCGAAGCTGGAGCGCGACCAGCCGTGGCCGCCCAACACCGACACGCCGCGCGGCAAGTCGGGGGAGCGGCCGAAGGTGCACCTGCCGGACGGATGGCTCGACGACCCGTGGGACTGCCCGGTCCCCGAAGGCGACGCCGAGTCCGATATCTCCGGCGGCTGATCCGGCCAGGCCGAAGCCGAACTGACCCGGCCCCGCTGCTCCGGTCCGGCCGGCCCCGTCCTGAGGCTGCCCGATGCGGCTGAACGGGCCCCCGTGCCGTTCAGCGCGTGACCGGAGTCAGCGGGTGACCGGGAGCGGGCCCGCGTCGGGCGTGAAGAGCTGCTCGTCCAGGTGCTCGACGGCGTAGTCGATCGCGCCCGCCACCACGCACTCGTCGCCGAGCGCCGACGCGCGCACCTCGGGCAGCCGCATGCAGCGCCGCTCCAGGCGGTCGCGCAGCCGGTCGAGCAGCACGTCGGCCGAGCGGGAGAAGCCGCCGCCGAGCACCACCATCTGCGGGTCGAGGATGAGGACCATGGCGGCGGTGCCCACGGCGAGGTCGTCGACGTAACGCTCGACGGCCTCGATCGCGACCGGGTCGCCGTCACGGGCGGCGGCCAGCGTGTGGCCGGCCGCGTCCTCCGGCGGCGTGCCGGGCGGCACGGACGCGCACCGCTGCAGGTGCTCGGGAGCGTCGAACCAGCGCGCCTCCTCCAGCATGGAGATCTCGCCGGCCGCCGCGCCGAAGCCGCGGTGCACCTTGCCGCCGATGATGAGCCCGGCGCCCATGCGCCTGCCGACGTGCAGGAACACCACGTCCTTCGCCCCCTTGGCCACGCCGCGCCTGGTCTCGGCCATGGCGGCCAGGCGGCTGTCGTTCTCGATGAGCACCTGGCAGGGGAACATCTCGCGCAGCTTGCCCGCCAGGTCGAGATCGCGCCATGCGGGCACGGCGGCGGAGTAGACGACGTGGCCCTCGACGTCGATGACGCCGATCGTGCCCGCCGAGATCGTCCACACGTCGGAGATCGCCGTATGGCTGAGCGTCAGGCACCCGGAGACGGCCTGCTCGATCGCGGACAGCCTTTCATCGAGCGGCGCGTCGGGCGCGACCGGGCGCCGGGTCTCGGCGAGTATCCGCCCGTCGAGGTCGGACACGGCGGCGCGGATGTTGTGACCCCCGATGTCCACGCCCACGAGGTGGCCGCTGTCGGCGCGGAACCGGTAGCGGCGGGCAGGACGGCCCATCGTGCCGGGGCTCGGTGGCACCTCCTCGACCCAGCCGAGCGCCATCAGCTCGTCGGTGACCTCCTTCATCGACGGCCGGGACAGGCCGGTGCGCTCTGCCAGCGCCGACAGGGTGAGCGGCCCGGCGCCGCGCAGCGCCCTGATGGCGGTCAGGGAGTTGAGCTGCCGCAGCCGGGACAGGTCGCCGCCGCGTAGGTCCGCCATCAACCGTCCTTAATGTAGGTGTCCTCTGTAAGGCGTCATTATGCCAGCTCGTCAGCGCCCGTGTACTTCGGTGGCCTCCCGATGGTGCAGGAATCGGAGCATTGACCCTCTGTGAGAGCCGGTGCTACTAATGAAGCGCTCCTTCGTAAGTTGCTGAGGAAGTGAGAGCCCCATGCCGTTCGCGGACGTCGGCGACGTCAGGTGCCGCCCTCAAGACGCTCGGATCTTCGAGCACGGCTGGCAGTCCTGGAGCCCCACGGGCCGGTACCGCTGGACCGACGCGCCGCCCCGGGCGGCCACCGAGACGATTCAGATCCTCGCCTACCGGCCGGAGACCCCCGTCCCCGACGGCGTCTTCCAGGGCGAGGGGCTGCTCGCCATCGAGCCGGACGGCGGCGAGAGCGGGGTGGTCGAGCTGTGGTCGGCGCCCGGCCCCGAGCAGGTGCCCTCCATCAGGGTCCGCGAGGAGGGCGGCCGGCTGGTCGTCTCCGCCGACGGCCCGGTACGCCACCACCGCTACGAGGGCGGCCTCGACCGGGCGTTACGTGCCTGGGCCGACGAGATGGCGCGCGGCCACGCGCCGGAGCGTTTCCCCGCCGTCCCGCCCATGTGGTGCACCTGGTACGGCTACTGGGACAAGGTCACCGACACCGACGTCATCGACAACCTCATGCTCTGCGAGCACGAGGGGGTCGGCGCCGAGATGATCCTCATCGACGACGGCTACGAGGCCGAGATCGGCGACTGGCTGGAGGGCAGGCCCGGGTTCGGCTCGCTCCGGCGGGCCGTGGACGCCGTCACCGAGGCCGGCCTGCGGACCGGGATCTGGACCGCGCCGTTCCTCGTCGGCCACCGCAGCCGCATCCACCGCGAGCACCCCGACTGGCTGGTGGGCGGCGCGTACGCCGGCCACATGTGGAACCAGGAGCTGGCCGTCCTCGACGTCACCCACCCCGAGGCCGCCGAGCACCTGGTGAACGTCTTCCGCACGCTGGCCGGGATGGGCATCAGCCACTTCAAGCTCGACTACATCTACGCCGGGGCGCTGACCGGGCGGCGGCACGAGGACATCGACCCGATCGCGGCGTACCGGCTGGGCCTGGAGCTCATCCGCAAGGGCGCGGGACCCGACGCCACGCTGCACGGCTGCGGCGCGCCCATGCTGCCCAGCATCGGGCTGGTCGACATCATGCGGGTCAGCCCCGACATGGCCCCCACGCTGCTGCCCAAGTCCGGCGACATCAGCCAGCCCTCCCAGCTCGGCGCCCGGCTCACCGGCGCGGCCCGCGAGTTCCTGCACGCACGCTGGTGGGTGAACGACCCCGACTGCATCATCCTGCGGCCCGAGGTCGAGGCCAGGGAGGAGTGGGCGGCCCACATCGAGGCCACGGGCGGGCTGCGCGGATCCAGCGACCCGATCGCGGCGCTCGACGAGTGGGGCCTGGAGACGACCAGGCGGCTCATGGTCCCGACGGCGACGGACCCGTCATGACCAGCGGCACCGCGCAGCGCCGTGTCGCCGGTGCCGCCGGCCTGGCCCGCCGAGCCGAACGGCCGCCCCGCAGGCGGGGCCGCTGGCACCCGTACCTGTTCATCGGGCCGAGCCTGTTCGGGGTGGTGGCGTTCCTGCTGCTGCCCATGGTCATCGTCATCGTGCTCAGCCTGTTCGACTGGGAGCTGCTGTCGGCGCCCGAGTTCGCCGGTCTGGACAACTACCGCAGGCTGATCGGCGACGGCGAGACCTGGCACTCGCTCGGCGTCACCGTCGGCTACGTGCTGCTCAGCATCCCGCTGCAGACCGTGCTCGCCCTGGCGCTCGCGCTGCTGCTCGACCGCAAGATCACGGGAATGCGGTTCTATCGCGCGCTGTTCGTCGTGCCCTGGATGGCCACGCCGATCGTGCTCGCCCTCATCTGGAGCTGGATCTTCGACCCCCGCGACGGCGCGATCAACAGCGCGCTCGCGATGATCGGCATCACCGGGCCCGACTGGCTGTCCGACCCGGCCTGGGCGCTGCCCGCCGTCGCCCTGGTCAGCGTCTGGCAGTACACGGGCTACAACATGCTGTTCTTCCTGGCCGGGCTGCAGGGCATCCCCAAGGAGCTGCACGACGCCGCCGCCATCGACGGCGCCACCTCGGCCCAGCGGTTCTGGCGGGTGACGCTGCCGCTGCTCAACCCCACGATGTTCTTCGTCATGGTGACGAACATGATCGGCGCGTTCCAGGTGTTCGACACCGTCTACGCGATGACCGCGGGCGGCCCGAGCCGCAGCACCGAGGTGCTCAACTTCCGCATCTTCGAGACCGCGTTCAAGCAGTTCGACTTCGGTTACGCCGCCACGCTGTCCACGCTGCTCTTCGTGATCATCTTCCTGGTCACGGTGGCGCAGGTCAGGTTCTTCGGCAAGCGCACCACCTACGACCTGAGCTGAGGCCGTCATGACTCCCATCACCGCCAGGATCCGGCGCGCCCTGCTCTATGCCGTGCTGGTCGCGGGCGCGTTCATCTCCGTCTTCCCGTACCTGCTGGTGCTGCTCACCGCGTTCAAGACGCAGGCGCAGCTCAGCTCCACCGCGCCGTGGCTGCCCGGCCTGCCGCCGACCACGGACAACCTGGCCACCATGCTGTCCGGCGACTTCCCGCGCTTCATACTCAACACCGCGATCATGACGGCGGTGCTGACCGCCGGGCAGCTCGTGTTCACCACGTTCGCCGCGTACGCGTTCGCCAGGCTCCGCTTCCGCGGCAGGGACGTGCTGTTCTGGCTGTTCGTGGCCACGATGATGGTGCCGAGCGCGGTGACCATGATCCCGCTGTTCCTCATCATGCGGGAGCTCGACCTCGTCAACACCTGGTACGGCCTGCTCATCCCGTACGTGCTCGGCACCCCGTACGGCATCTTCCTGATGCGGCAGTTCTTCAAGACGCTACCGCCGGCCTGGAGGAGGCGGCCAGGATCGACGGCGCCGGGCCGCTGACGATCCTGCTGCGCGTCCTGCTGCCGCTGTGCCTGGCGCTCGGCACCCTCGCCATCATCACGATCATCTCGTCCTGGAACAGCTTCCTGTGGCCGCTGATCATCACGAGCGGCGACGAGACCAAGGTGATCACCGTCGCGATCGCCACGCTCAAGGACGGCATCGGCGTCGACTACCACCTCATGATGGCCGGCAGCCTCATCGCGCTGGCCCCCATGGTCGTGATCTTCATCTTCTTCCAGAAGTACATCGTCAGGTCGGTGGTCCTCACCGGCCTCAAGTGAGCCTGCTCCGGCAGGCGCAGACCGCAAGAAGAGGTCAGCGAATGCTGAAGAACCCCCCGATTCGCTGCGCGTTGCTCGCCAATGTGCTCGTCAAAGGGCTCGCCACCACACTCGCCTCCGTGCTCGCCCTGTCCGCATGCGGAACGGGCGGGGGAGACGGCGGCGGCGACGGCGGCGGCGAGAAGGTCACCTTGACCTACCGGCTCTGGGACGACCAGCAGAAGGTGGGCTACGAGAAGGTGATGGCGGCCTTCGAGAAGGCCAACCCGGACATCGACGTGCGGATCGAGCTGCTGCCGTACGACCAGTACTGGACGAAGCTCACCGCCGACGCGGTCGCCGGCACCGCGCCCGACGTGTTCTGGATGACCCCCACCCAGTTCCCCGAGTACGTCACCAAGGGCGTGCTGGCCCCCGTCAAGGTGGACACCGCCAAGTACCACCCGACGGTCGCCGCCTCCTTCGAGTACGAGGGCAAGATGTACGGCGTCCCGAAGGACTGGGGCATCGTCGGCCTGCTCTACAACAAGGACCTGTTCAAGAAGGCCGGCGTGGAGATGCCGGACAAGCTCACCTGGGCCGCCGACGGCTCCGGCACCCTGCTGGAGACGGCGCGCAAGCTGACCGTGGACGAGGCGGGCAAGCACCCCGGCGACGCCGGGTTCGACCCGGACAAGGTCGAGACGTACGGCTTCGCGTCCTGGAACCACTACCAGACGCAGTGGATGAACTGGATCGCCTCCAACGGCGGCAAGCTCGTCGACAAGCCGTTCGGCACGTACGTCTTCAACGACGCCGCCTCCGTGCAGGCCCTGCAGTTCGGCGTGGACCTGGTCAACAAGCACCACGTGTCGCCGCCCGCCACCCAGACCAACCCGCCCACCGGCAAGGTCACCGACATGTTCAAGGCGGGCAAGATCGCGATGTTCCCCGCCAACAACGCGCTGCTGCCGTTCGTGGCCCCGGAGTCGACGTTCGAGGTGGGCGTCGCGCCCATGCCCAAAGGGCCGCAGGGCCGCGCGGTCAACCTCAACGGCCTGGCCGAGGCCGTCTACGCCAAGAGCAAGCACCCCGAAGAGGCGATGCGGCTGGCCACCTGGCTCGGCACCCAGGAGCCCCAGAAGATGATGGCCGACGAGGGCTACGTCTTCCCCGCGCTCACCGGCCTGGAGCGGGGCTACGTGGACTTCTGGAAGGCCAAGGGCATCGACGTCACGCCGTTCGCCGAGGAGGCGAAGGGCACGACCTTCCCCCTGCCGATCACGACCGGCTTCACCGGGTTCGAGACGAAGCTCAACCAGATCTTCAACGAGATGTATCTCGGAAAACTCTCTCCGCAACAGGCGGCCGACCAGGCTGTCGCCGAAGGCAACGCCACCGTCAAGTGAGGACCCCCATGATCACCCGGCGTGCTCTTTTCGCCGGGGGCGTCAGCCTGGGCATGTCCGCCGCGCTGGGGGTCACCCCCGCGCGTGCCGCCCGCCGCGCCCCCATCTCCGACCCCTTCCAGCTCGGCGTCGCCTCCGGCGAGCCCACCCCCGACGGCGTGGTCCTGTGGACCCGCCTGGCGATGAACCCGATCGCGCTCGACGGCCGCGGCGGCATGCCCGACCGGCCGGTGACCGTCGAATGGCAGCTCGCCGAGGACGAGAACTTCCGCAAGATCGTGAGAAGCGGCGCCGAGACGGCCCTGCCCGAGTCCGCCCACAGCGTGCACGTGGAGCTGGAAGGGCTCAGGCCCGGCGCGGAGTACTTCTACCGGTTCAAGGCGGCGAACGAGCTGAGCCCCGTCGGCCGTACGCTCACCGCCCCCGCGCCCGGCACCAGGACGAGGGCGCTGAACCTGTCGTTCACCTCCTGCGCCGACTACCAGGCCGGCTGGTTCACCCCCTACCGGCGCATGGCCGAGGACGAGCCCGACCTCATCGCCTTCCTCGGCGACTACATCTACGAGTACGGCGACTACAAGTACCCCGTACGCGACCAGGCCGGCGGCGAATGCCTCGACCTGGCCGGCTACCGGCTGCGCCACGCCCAGCACAAGGCCGACCCGGAGACGCAGATGGCGCACGCCATCGCCCCCTGGGTCGTGGTGTGGGACGACCACGACATCGAGAACGCCTGGGCCGGCGACGTGCCCGAGCAGCCCGACCCGCCGTTCCTCGAGCGCCGGGCGGCCGCGTTCCAGGCGTACTACGAGAACATGCCGCTGCGCCGCGCCCAAAAGCCCGACGGGGCGTACCTGCACCTGTACCGCAGCATCCGCTGGGGCGCGGTCGCCAACCTGCACCTGCTCGACACCCGCCAGTACCGCGACCTGTACGCCTGCACCGGCAAGAGCGGCACGGTCGGCCCCGACTGCATGGAGCGCTTCGAGCCCAACAGGACCATCCTCGGCAGCGAGCAGGAGTCCTGGCTGGACAAGGAGCTGAAGGACTCGGCCGCCACCTGGGACCTGCTCGGCCAGCAGGTCTTCTTCATGGAGATGGACTGGACGAACGGCGAGGGCAAGGGCTACTCCAACGAGGGCTGGGACGGCTACGTCGCCTCCCGCAACCGGCTGACCGCCGCCATCGACACCTACAAGCGCAACGCGGTCGTGCTCACCGGAGACGTGCACTCCCACTGGGCCGGCGAGGTCAAGCGCGACTACCAGGACCCCGAGTCCAAGTCGGTGGCCGTCGAGCTGGTCACCACCTCGGTGACGAGCGCGGGCGACGGCCTGGACGAATACCCCGACACAACCGTCCTGCTGCAGGAGAACCCGCACGTCAAGTTCTTCAACGGCCGGCGCGGTTACGTACGGACCCGGATCACCGAGAGCGAGATGAAGGTCGACTTCCGCTCGCTGGCGCGCGTCACCGAGCCGTACGCCCCGGCCTACACCTCCGGCTCCTTCGTCATCGAGCCGGGCGATCCCACCCTCAACCCCGCCTGACCAGGAGCACCATGCGCATGCTCAAGACCGCTTTCACAAGGGTCGGGGCGGCCCTTCTCGCCCTGCCTCTGACGGCCGCCCTGTTATCCCCGCCGGAGGCCGCGGCGACCGCCACCGCACCGCTGACAGCGCCGCCCATGGGGTGGAGCACCCGCTCGCTCGGCTGCTCGGTCTCCGAGCAGTCCGTACGCAAGGCCGCCGACGCCATGGCGAGCCTCGCCCCGCTCGGCTACCGCTACGTCATCATCGACGACTGCTGGCTGGCCGCCCAGCGCAGCGGCGGCAAGCTGGCCCCCGACGCCACCCGCTTCCCCGGCGGCATCGCCGGCCTCGCCTCCTACCTCCACTCCAAGGGGCTGAAGCTCGGGCTCAGCCTCTCCGCCGGCACCACGGCGTGCTCGGGCGGCGGGCCCGGCTCGTACCGCAACGAGGCCGCCGACGCCGCCCAGATCAAGGCCTGGGGCGTGGACTACGTCAAGTACGACTGGTGCAACATCCCCACCGCCGACTTCCCCGGCAAGAACGTCCAGCAGATCGCCGAGGCGCTCTACCGGCCCATGCGGCAGGCGCTCGGCCAGGACATCGTGTTCGCCATGAACAACGAGGACGGCAGCACCGTCCCGTGGCTGTGGGGCAAGGACGCGGGCGCCACCACCTGGCGCACCAACGTCTACAACAAGCCCATCAACGGCACCTACCCCGACATGGTCGCCATCTGGGAGTTCAACCAGCTCAGAGCCGAGTACGCGGGCCCGGGAAGCTGGGCGGACCCCGACCTCGTCCAGGCCGGCCGCACCGGCATGACCGAGACCGAGCACCGCACCCAGATGACGCTGTGGGCCATGGCCGCCGCCCCGCTGATCCTCCAGACGCCCCCGCAGCAGGCGCCCGCGTCGATCGTCGCCAACCCCAAGGTCATCGCCGTGAACCAGGACCCGCTCGGCGTCCACGGCACGTTCGTCAAAACCGACGGCTGGTACCACGTGCTCGCCAAGCCCCTCGCGAACGGCGACCGGGCGATCGCGCTGTTCAACGAGAGCGACCGGGCGGCCGTCATCTCGGCCAGGCTCGGCAGCGGCCGCTACCGCGTGGAGGAGCTGTGGACCGGCGAGGTCTCCTCCACCACCGGCGAGCTGGCCGCCCAGGTGCCCGCGCACGCCGCCCGGCTCTACCGGGTCGCCGCGACCGACGCGGACGAGCAGGCGCCGCCGCTGGTCACCTTCGAGGCCGACCCGCAGAAGTTCCCCGGCGACGACCGGCCGTCCGTGCTGGAGCCCGGGGTGCCCGGCGAGATCGTCACCCGCGTCACCAACACCGGCGCCACCGCCGCGCTGCGCGACATCGAGGTGACCGCGAAGGCGCCCCAGGGCTGGACGATCGAGGCCGGCACCCCGGCCAGGACCGGCCTGCTGAAGCCGGGCAAGACGTTCACGGTCAGGTGGAACGTCACGGCGACCGCCCCGCCGGGCAGCTACGAGATCGAGTTCCGGCAGGGCGAGCGCACCGCCACCGCCGTCATCATGGTCGCCAAGGGGCCGGGGCCCGGCACGACGTACGTGAGCGACCTCGAATGGACGGCCGTCAAGAACCACTTCGGCCCCGTCGAGAAGGACACCAGCAACGGCGACCAGGCCGGAGGCGACGGCAGGCCCATCACCATCGAGGGCGTCCGCTACGCCAAGGGCCTCGGCGCGCACGCGCCCGCCGACATCGAGTACTACACCGGCGGCCGGTGCACGACCGTCCAGTTCTTCGCCGGCATCGACGACGAGGTGGGCGCGAACGGCTCGGCCGGGTTCGAGGTCTGGGCGGACGGCGGCCGCGTCGCCTACTCCGGCCTGATCACCGGATCGATGCCGGCCCGCAAGGTCACCGCGAACATCGAGGGCGCCCGATTCGTCCGGCTGGTCGCGACCAACGGCGGCGACAACGCCTACTACGACCACGTCGACTTCGCCGACGCCACCATCACCTGCACGTAAGGAGCCGCACGTTCATGATCGTTCCGAAGCCCGTCATGCAGGAGTCCAGGCCGGGGACGTTCGTCCTCGACGCCGGGACCTCGCTCGCGGCCGATCCCGCGCTGAGCGAGGTGGCGGCCTGGCTGCGCGGGGAGCTGGCCCCCGTCACCGGGGGCGAGCTGCTACCGGGTCCGGGCACGGAGTCGGGGGCGATCAGGCTGGTGCTCGGCGAGCTGCCGCCGGAGGCGTACCGGCTGAGCGTCGGGGAGCGCGTCGAGATCGTCGCGGGCGGTCCCGCCGGCGCCTTCTACGGCGCGCAGACGTTCCGGCAGCTGCTGCCCGCCGCCGTGTACCGCAAGGCGCCCGGCGGGCCGCTCGCCGTGCCGGGCACGTACGTCGAGGACGCGCCGCGCTTCGCCTGGCGCGGCTGCGTGCTCGACGTCGCCCGCCACTTCCTCACCAAGCACGAGGTGCTGCGCTTCATCGACCTGATGGCGCTGCACAAGCTCAACGTGCTGCACCTGCACCTCACCGACGACCAGGGCTGGCGGGTCGAGATCCGCCGCTACCCCCGGCTCACCGAGGTCGGCGCGTGGCGCAAGGAGAGCCAGACCGGCTGGAACGGCGCCATGGACGGCCGCCCCCACGGCGGCTACTACACCCAGGACGACCTCAGGGAGGTCGTGGCCTACGCCGCCCGGCGGCAGATCACCGTCGTCCCCGAGATCGACCTGCCCGGCCACACCCAGGCCGCCATCGCCGCCTACCCGGAGCTCGGCAACCTCGACACGCCGCTGGAGGTGCGCACCACCTGGGGCGTCGGCAGGAACGTGCTGAACGTCGAGGACTCCACGATCGCGTTCTTCCAGAACGTGCTGGAGGAGGTCCTGGAGATCTTCCCCAGCCCGTACGTCGTGCTCGGCGGCGACGAATGCCCCAAGGACCAGTGGAAGGAGAGCCCGGCCGCCCAGCGCCGCATCGCCGAGCTGGGGCTGCGCGACGAGGAGGAGCTACAGGGCTGGTTCATGCGGCAGTTCGGCGACTTCCTCGCCGAGCGCGGCCGGCGCATGGTCGGCTGGGACGAGGTGCTGGAGGGCGGCCCGCCGCCCGGCGCGATCATCGCGTCCTGGCGCGGCGAGCTGGGCGCGGTGGCGGCGGCCCGGCGCGGCCACGACGTCGTCAACTGCCCCAACACCTCCGTCTACTTCGACTACCGGCAGGGGCCGGGGGAGGACGAGCCGGTGCCGTTCGGGACGGTGCTGACGCTCGAGGACGTCTACGCCTTCGAGCCGATCCCGGCCGAGCTGCGCGGCGAACCGGCCGCCCGGCACGTGCTGGGCGCCCAGTGCGGCGTCTGGACCGAGCTGATCGACTCGGGCCGCCGGATCGACTACATGGCCTTCCCCCGGCTCGCCGCCTTCGCCGAGACCGTGTGGAGCTCCGAGTATCGCGATCTGCCCGGCTTCCTGCGCCGTCTTGAGGAGCACCTGCGCAGGCTCGACGCGATCGGCGTGGAGTACCGGCGGGCCGAGGGTCCGCTGCCCTGGCAGACCCGGCCGGGCGTGCCCGGCAGGCCCGAGTCGCCCGAACGGTGGCAGGCCAAGCTGGACGCCTGGACGAGCAGGCTGCGCGCGCTGAGCTGACGGCAGCAGGCGGCGTGGTCGTGCGTCTTGGGAGGCACGCCGGCTGCCGAGCGCCCTGCGGCGGCCCTGAGGACGTGAGAACCCGTCAGACGTCCACGGGGCCGCCGCTGCGCCAGTAGACGTTGCCCTCGCGGGACAGCAGCCCCTCGTCCACCAGATAGCGGCGCAGCGCCGCGTAGTCGTCGTGGAAGGCCCGCAGGGCGACGTCGACGTCCTTCTCGGGGTAGCGCACGCCCGGCTCGAAGACGCGCGAGACGTAGCGCAGCACGATGAGCCGCTTGTCGCGCCGCATCGCCAGCGTCGTCAGCCGCCCGTCCACCAGGAACGTGCGCAGCACCCGCTCCTCCTCGCTGAGCCGCTCGGCCGGCTCGGCGTGCGAGCGCAGCAGCTCGCGGAAGCGTTCGGGGGTGGCGCGCCACTTGCCGCTCTCGTCGCACGCGGCCAGCCCGCCGGCGGCCAGCTTGCGCAGCGCCTCGGGCGACCGGCCCTCGGGCAGGCCGAGCACCAGGGAGGCGAAGGCGGTCAGGGTGTCGTTCTGGTAGAGCAGCCCCAGGACGCGGCGGACCTCTTCGTCGTTCACCTCCCTCATTGTGGTGAACGGCCCGCCCGCACCGCCACGCGTTATCGCCCAGGCGCCAGGCGTGTCCGCACGGCCACGGGCCGCTGGATACGGGGAATGTCACGATCTTGCGACACGACCATGACGAATCTCCGACGTTTTCCGGCCGACACTGAAGGTGACAGGCCGGTGCCGGGACGCCCGTTGCCAGTCCGTTCCGGCACACGGCTTGTTCTTTCTCCGCCTCCCATCGGGTGACCCCGGCGGCGTTACAGCCGGTTGAGACCCTGCACGTGCAGGACCGCCCGGCCCTCCTCGTCGGAGGTGGCCAGATCCACCTCGGCGTCGATGCCCCAGTCGCCGTGACCCTCGGGGTCCCTGATCGTCTGGCGCACCTTCCAGACGCCGTCCTCCTCCTCGATGCGCAGCAGCGCGGGGCCGCGCGCGTCGGCGTCGGTGAGGATCTCCTCGTGCTCGTCGTAGTACGCGTCGAGCGCCGCACCCCAGTCGACGTCGGGAGCCAGCTCCTCCAGCTCCTCCTCCTTCTCCAGGGCGCACAGCTCGACCAGCCGGAACATCGCGTTGCGCACCAGCACCCTGAAGGCCCGCGGGTTGCCGGTGACCGGCCGCACCTTGGTCTCCAGCTGCTGCTCCTCCTCCAGCGCCGCCGCCGGGTTGGTCAGCTTCTCCCACTCGTCGATCAGCGACGAGTCGACCTGCCGCACCATCTCGCCCAGCCACTCGATGAGGTCGACCAGGTCGTCGGTCTTCAGGTGCTCGGGCACCGTACGCGACAGCGTGCGGTAGGCGTCGGCCAGGTAGCGCAGCACCGTGCCCTCGGAGCGGGCCAGCTCGTAGAACTGGATGTACTCGCTGAACGTCATCGCCCGCTCGTACATGTCGCGCACCACCGATTTCGGGCTGACCGTGTAGTCGGCCACCCACGGATGCCCGCGCCGGTAGGTCTCGTACGCGCCGAGCAGCAGGTCTTCGAGCGGCATCGGGTACATGACCTCGGCCAGCCGCTCCATGCGCTCTTCGTACTCGATGCCGTCGGCCTTCATCTGCGCCACGGCCTCGGCCCTGGCCTTCTTCAGCTGGGCCGACAGGATCTGGCGCGGGTCGTCGAGGATGGACTCGACGATCGAGACCATGTCCAGCGCGTACGACGGCGACTCGCGGTCGAGCAGGTCGAACGCCGCCAGCGCGAACGTCGACAGCGCCTGGTTGAGCGCGAAGTCCTCCTGCAGCTCGATCGTCAGCCTGGCCCGCCGCCCCTGCTCGTCGGGCTCGGGGAACTGCTCGACGATGCCGCCGGCGAGCAGCGACCGGTAGATCGCGATGGCCTGGCTGATGTGCCGCCGCTGCCATTTGCGGTCTTCGTGGTTGTCGGTCAGCAGGTGCTTCATCGCCTGGAAGCAGTCGCCAGGACGGTTGATCACCGCGAGCAGCATCGCGTTGCTCACCTTGAACCGCGAGGTGAGCGGCTCCGGCTCGGCCTCCTGGAGCTTGACGAACGTCTCCTCGCTCCAGCCCACGAACCCCTCCGGCGGCTTCTTGCGGGCATAGCCGCGCCGCCGCTTGGGGTCGTCGCCGATCTTGGCGAGCGCCCTGGCGTTCTCGATCTCGTGCTCGGGAGCCTGGCAGGCGACGTAGCCGATGGTGTCGAAGCCCGCGCGCCCGGCCCGGCCGGCGATCTGGTGGAACTCGCGGGCGCGCAGCCTGCGCACCTTGTTGCCGTCGAACTTCGACAGGGCCGTGAACAGCACCGTGCGGATCGGCACGTTGACACCGACGCCGAGGGTGTCGGTGCCGCAGATGACCTTGAGCAGCCCCGCCTGGGCCAGCCGCTCCACCAGCCTGCGGTACTTCGGCAGCATGCCGGCGTGGTGGACGCCGATGCCGTGGCGCACCAGCCGCGACAGCGCCCGGCCGAACCGCGTGGTGAAGCGGAACCCGCCGATCATCTCGGCGATCGCGTCCTTCTCCTCGCGGGTCGCCATGTTGATCGACATCAGCGCCTGGGCGCGCTCCATCGCCGCGGCCTGCGTGAAGTGCACGACGTAGATCGGCGCCTGGCCGCCTTCGAGCATCTCCTCGATCGTCTCGTGCAGCGGCGTCATCCGGTACGAGTAGACCAGCGGCACCGGCCGCTCGGCGTGCTTGACCACCGCGGTCTCCCGCCCGGTGCGGCGGGTCAGGTCCTCCTTGAACATCGTGACGTCGCCGAGCGTGGCCGACATCAGGATGAACTGCACCTTCGGCAGCTCCAGCAGCGGCACCTGCCAGGCCCAGCCGCGGTCGGGCTCGGCGTAGAAGTGGAACTCGTCCATCACGACCTGGCCGATGTCGGCCTCGGCGCCGTCGCGCAGCGCCACGTTCGCGAGGATCTCGGCCGTGCAGCAGATGATCGGCGCGCCCGGGTTGACGCTCGCGTCGCCGGTCATCATGCCGACGTTCTCGGTGCCGAAGATCGCGCACAGGTCGAAGAACTTCTCCGACACCAGCGCCTTGATGGGGGCCGTGTAGAACGTGCGCTGGTCGCGGGTCAGCGCCGTGAAGTGGGCGCCGGCCGCCACCAGCGACTTGCCCGACCCGGTCGGCGTGGCCAGGATCAGGTTGTTGCCGGAGACGACCTCGATGAGGGCCTCTTCCTGAGCGGGATAGAGGGTGAGCCCCCGCTCGGCGTTCCACGCGACGAACGCGTCGAAGATCTCGTCGGGATCGGCGTCGATGTCTTCGGGCAGGCGGTCAACGAGAAGGCTCACACCCCTATCCTGCCGAAGTTCACCCGGTGCTCGAACCGCCGGAGGCCACCCGAGTCAGGAAGCGCGCAGGTCGAGCTGGAAAAGCGCGGTGTCGATCCAGCGGCCGAGCTTGAAACCCACCGCCTTCAGCCGGCCCGCCGCGCGGAAGCCGAGCCTCTCGTGCAGCCGCGCCGACGACGGGTCGCCGGTGTCCGCGATCACCGCGACGAGCTGCCTGGCCTGCGTCGCGCGCGCCCGCCCGATCAGCTCGCCGAGCAGCCGCCCGCCCAGGCCCTTGCCGGTGTACCCGGGCGCGAGGTAGATGCTGTCCTCCAGCGTGTGGCGGTAGGCGGGCTTGGGGCGGTACTGGGAGAGGTAGGCGTACCCGGCCACCTTCCCGTCCACCACCGCCACCAGGAACGGCAGGCCCGCCTCCGAGATGGCGGCGGCCTTGGCCCGCCAGTCGCCGAGCCCCGGCGGCGTCTCGTCGAAGGTCACCGCGCTGGTCGTCACGTAGTGGGCGTAGATGTCGGCGACGGCCGGCAGGTCCGTCTCGCCGAGCGGGCGAATCAGCGTCATGCCCCGATTCTCGTGATCGGCGCATGACATCCGTATTTCCGGCTCATCACCGGGCCCGCGCCGCCGCCTCAGGACTCCAGCCGGGGCACGGTCATCAGCAGGCCGCCGAGCAGCGCCAGGACCGCCAGGAACGGCCCCGCGCCGGGCGCGAAACCGCCCACGGTCAGCGTCAGCACCCCGGCACCGACCAGCGCCGACGCGGCCAGCATGCCGCGCGTCCCGGTCTTGCCGTACGGCAGCGCGGGCGGCGCCTCGAACCTGGCGAACCACTTCACCAGCGGCCACATCACCAGGCACAGCAGCCCGAACCAGACCGGCCACCCGGCGAACCACAGCACGCTGCCCGGCCGCGGCGTGTCCACGCCCAGCAGCACCACGACCACCCCGGTCACCGCGAACAGGGCCGGCATGTGCCACAGGTACACCGTCATGACGCGCGGCCCCGCCCAGTCCAGCAGGCGGCCGAGCGGCAGCCGCACCAGCGCCGGACGCAGCAGCACGGCCAGCCCGATCTGGCCCAGGCCCACCGCCAGCATGGCCAGCGTGGGCGGCGCCATGTTCGACACCTCGGCGCCCGGCAGGCCGATCATGCTGCCCGGGTACGGCCCGTACGCCACCAGCAGCGCCGCCGCGCCGAACCCGCCCGCCGCCAGCAGCCCGGCGCCGCGCAGCCTGCCCTCGGCGTAGAAGAAGCCGAGCTGGTGCACCGCCAGCCAGACGAACACCACGTTCAGGTAGCCCACCGGATTGAACCCGGTCGAGAACCGCGCCACGTCCGTCACCACCGCGCCCAGCGCCAGCGCCGCCGGCACCCGCCAGCCGTGCCGGGCGTGCAGCCGCAGCGCGTACGGGGTGGCGACCACCGCGATCAGGTACACCGCGAGGAACCACAGCAGCTGCCCGGTCAGCCGCGCGCCCACCTCCAGCGGCTGGGCGGGCACGCCCAGCGTGAGCAGCAGCTGCGGCAGCGGGATCCACACCGCCGCCAGCGGCAGCAGCGGCCAGGCCAGCCGCCGCAGCCGTACCGCCAGCCACGCGGGCGCCTGCGCCCCGGCCTGCTCCGAGCGGGCGAAGCTGATCGCGTTCGCCGCGCCGCCCGCGAAGAACACCAGCGGCATCACCTGGCTCAGCCAGGTGACCACCCACACGCCGGGCGTGGCCAGCGCGTTGCCGGTCGTCAGCCGGCCGTCCTCGTAGTCGAGCACCGGGATCGTCCAGTGCTGGAAGACGATCAGCGCCATGCCGGCCACGCGCAGCAGGTCGATGAACGGGTCGCGGCGCGAACGCGCGGGCCGCGCGGGCGCCGGCCGGGTCGCGGGCGGCGCCGCCTGGACAGGGGGCCGGTCCAGCAGCACGGTCATGACGGGAGCCTCGATTCGCACGGGGGAGAGCGGACGCACTCCAGGCTCCCGCCGCGCGGCCCCGCGCACATTGACGCGAGCCGCACTCCTTCGGTCGGCACGCCACCACCACCAGGGGTAGGGCAAGCCCTACCACCGGACACCGGTGCACCCACTCGATCCGCCGGGTTCCGCCGCCTACCGTGGTGGCCATGCGCTCCCTGACGAGGCGTGTCCTCCTTGACACCCGATACACGCTGGTCGGCTTCCCGACCACGCTCATAGGCTTCGTGCTCATGGTGACCGGCCTGGCCGCAGGCGTCGGCACGGCGGTCATCTGGATCGGGCTGCCGCTACTGGCCGGGACGCTGCTGATCGCGCGCGGGTTCGCCGACGCCGAGCGGGGATGGCTCGCCGACGTGCTGCAGCGGCCGCCCGTACGGCCGCGCTACAAGCCCGCGCCGCCCGGGGCCGGCCGCTTCCGCCGCATGGTCAACCCCCTGACGAGCGGCCAGTCCTGGCTCGACCTGCTGCACGGCATCATCAACCTGCCGTTCGCGGTCATCTCGTTCGTGGTGACGGTGGTGTTCTGGATCGTCCCCCTGGCCTGCCTCGCCTGGCCGCTGTACGGCATCATCACCATGCGCATCCCCGGCAACATCGAGCTGCCCGAGCTGCTCGGACTCGGCGACGGCTACCTCGTCAACGCCGCCTTCTACGTCGTCGTCGGCCTGTTCTTCCTGCTGCTGAAGCCGTTCGTCATCCGGGGCGCCGCGCTGCTGCGCGCCGGGCTCGGGCGGGCGCTGCTGACCGGCGTGGCCGAGCTGCAGGAGCGCATCGACGACCTCGCCGAAGGCCGCGCCGCCGCCGTCTCCGCCGAGGCCAACGCGCTGCGCAAGCTGGAGCGCGACATCCACGACGGGCCGCAGCAGCGGCTGGTCTCACTCGCCATGGAGCTGTCGAGGGCGCAGCGGCAGCTCGCCAAGGACCCCGAGGCGGCCCAGGCCACGCTCAAGTCGGCCATCGACGCCACCCGCGAGACCCTCGACGAGCTGCGTGCGCTCTCGCGCGGCATCGCCCCGCCCATCCTGTCCGACCGCGGCCTCGCGCCCGCCCTGGCCGCGCTCGCCGGCCGCTGCACGGTTCCCGTCGATCTCGACGTACAGACCGTCGAGCGCTACTCCGCCGCCATCGAGAACGCCATCTACTTCGTCTGCGCCGAAGCGCTCACCAACGTGGCCAAACACAGCCGCGCCACCGTCTGCACCGTCCAGCTCGTCCGTCTCGGCGACGCCCTCATGCTCACGATCGGGGATGATGGGGTCGGCGGCGCACACGTCGCCAAGGGACACGGGCTCGCGGGGCTGGCCGACCGGCTGCGCGCCGTGGACGGCGAGCTGACCGTCCAGTCGCCTGAAGGCGGGCCCACGGTGATCGTGGCGGAGGTGCCGTGCGGGTAGTCGTGGCCGATGACGCGGTGTTGATCAGGGAGGGCCTGGTCAGGTTGCTCGAGGAGTTCGGCTGCGAGGTGGTGGCGGCGGTCGGGGACGGAGACGCCCTCGTCGAAGCCGTCACCGAGCACAAGCCCGACGTGTCGGTGGTCGACGTGCGCATGCCGCCGTCGTTCACCGACGAGGGCCTGCGGGCCGCCGTCGAGGCCAGGCGGCGGGTGCCCGGCGCGCCGGTGCTCATCCTGTCGCAGTACGTCGAGGTCTCCTACGCCGACGACCTGCTGGCCGACGCCAGGGGCGCGGTGGGCTACCTGCTGAAGGACCGCGTCGTCGACGTCGACGAGTTCCTGGAGGGCCTGCGGCGGGTGGCCGCGGGCGGCACGGTCTTCGATCCCCAGGTGGTGTCCCAATTGATGGTACGAAGGCGCAAGGACGACCCGCTGGCGCAGCTCACGCCGCGCGAGCGCGAGGTACTCGGACTCATGGCCGAGGGCCGCTCCAACCCGGCCATCGGGCGGCAGCTCGTCATCAGCGACGGCGCCGTGGAGAAGCACATCAGGAGCATCTTCAGCAAGCTCGGCCTGTACGCCGAGGACACCGACCAGCACCGCCGCGTCCTCGCCGTGCTGATGTACCTGCGCTCCTGACCTGCCGCCTGCCTCGGCCGGTTTCGCGCGGTCGCCCCGGCCTGACACGGGCGCCCTTGACCGCGGTGCGCCGGCCGCGCCCTCACCTGCCGTACCGGCTCCGTCCTGGCCGATGCGCCGATCACCACTGACGACGAGCGCCGGCCGAGCCTCAGCCCGATGCGCTGGTCGCGGCCGGCGCCGATGCGGATGCGCCTGCCGCCGGACTCGGGGTGTGCCGCGGCCTTCGCCGGACCGGCCGTGAGACTCGCTCTGCCGCCGTGACGCGGCCAGGACCGCTCATCGGAAGGGTTCGCGCGCCCTTGGCGGCCGAGAGGCCGTGAAAGAGGCTCTCAGGCGAGCCGGAGGACGGCGACGGAGGGGCGGGGCGCCGGAAGCGGGGCGAGCCCTTGGCGTGGGCTGCTCGGGCGGAAACGCGCCCTTGGGCGGCCGGTGGGCCGGCGGAGGTGGGGACGTGCCCTTGGTGCTCGGTGGGGTGGCGGAGGTGGGGACGCGCCCTTGGAGGCCGGGGGCTGCCGGGTGCGGAGATGGGCCCTTGGAGGCGGTGGGCCGCCGAGACAGACAGCTGGGCGGGGGCGTCGGAGGGCGATGAGGCGTTTGCAGGAGTGGCCCTGGGCGGCGGGGTGGGGGTGGCCCCTTGGGCGGGAGCCGGGGGAGGGCTCCCTGAGGGGCGGCCCGCCGGCCGAGCGGGGCGGCTCCGCTCGCCGGGTTCTCCTGGGCTGCCAGGGTCGCCGGCCGGTCCGCGCGGCCTCACGCGCGCGGACCTGGCCGCCCGGCATCAGCCGAGCGCTTCGACCAGCTTCTTGCGCTGCTGGGCGCCCAGGCCGCCGAGGCGGCGCTTCTCGTCGACGCCCGCCTCCTCCATCAGCGCGTTGGCCTTCGCAGGCCCCACGCCCTTGACGGCGCGCAGCGCCTGCGACACCTTGATCTTCTTCGCGATGTCGTCGTCGCGCTCCAGCAGCTGGGCGAACGTCAGCTCGCCCGCCTTGACCTTGGCCAGCAGGGCCGTGCGGGCGGCACGGGCCTCGGCGGCCTTGGCCAGAGCGGCTTGACGCTGCTCGGGGGTGAGAGTGGGAAGTGCCATCTCAGTTCTCTCCTCGGGGAGTTTTACGTTCGGGTCCTGTAACCCGTGGTGCAGTGGCTAATCATGGCGGATACCAGCGGTTCGTGTTGCGGAAAGCGCCCTGTCAACGTGCCTGTCACCCCGATGCGGCGGCCTCCGCACACCTCGCGCCCGGCGCGACGGTGCCCCCGCTGACCCCTATGCCGCCGACCACGCGTTCTGTCACACCGTAGCCCTAAAAGGGCGGAATGCCCCCTTCGCTCGGGCGAATCCGGCGCCGCTCGGGCCCGCTGTCACCCCTGCGGAGGGTGACGGTCGCGGCGGCTCTCGCAGGAGTGGAAGGAGCCGGGTGCGGGCATCGGTCCGAGGCGTCCGGGACCCGTCATGAGCTGGGCGGACGCGCGGTGCGCCGTCGCGCAGGAGGCCCCGGCGAAGATCGCCGTCGAGTGCGGAACCCCTGCTCGGGGGTCGCCTCGGTCCTGTGCGGTGCGCGTACGGGAGCGACGGGCGCCCGCCCCCAGATCATGATCGTCCCGCTCCTCCTGACCCCTTCGCTCCGGTCGCGGACGCCTGGCCTGCCAAGATCGCGTACGGGGCCTTCCGCGAGCGCGTTATGACGGCCGGCCCCCGCCCGGGGTGGAATGCGTCACACTTTGCCGTTCGGGCGTGTCGCGGGCCTGGTCAGGGTGGTTTTCGCGCCACATCTCCAGCCCTTCGACGGTCAGGAACGCGTCGAACACGGACTCCATAGCACCCAGAAGCGCTCCACGCCACCCGAGCGCCGACGCCTCGATCCGCGGCGGCCGCTCGCGGCGGATCGCCATCAGGTACGGCTCGCACGCCTCCAGGAGCGCCGCTCCGGCCCGTTCGTACAGCTCAGGGCCGTGCCCCGACAGCGTGACCACCTCGGGATCGTGCGCGTTCACCAGGCTCGCGATGCCGCGCCCCAGCGTCCGCGCGGTCTCCTCGACCGCCGCCGCGTCGGTGGCCAGCACGTGCTCGGCCTCCTCCCGGCCCCGCCCGTCTCCGTGGGCCAGGCCCGCGTGCCGCAGCAGCGCGTTCGCGCCCACGTCCGCGCCCCAGCAGCCGAGCGCCCCGCACGCGCACAGCCGCTCGCTGCCGGTGAGCGTCATGTGGCCGAACTCCGCGCCCGCGCCGCCCGCCCCGGCGACCGGCCGCCCGTCCACCACCAGGACGCCGCCCAGGTCGAAGTCCACGTGCAGGTGCAGGCCCACGCGCACGTCACGCAGCCGCCCCCGCCGCGCCTCGGCGAGTGCCGCGAACGCGGTGTCGTTCCCGACGACCGGCATCCCCGGCATCCCGGACGCACTCCGTCCAGCCCCGGCCTCGCCCCCTCGCGGGACGTCATCCACCTCGGCCCCGGACGGCTCTCCGGGCGCCCCGGCCGCCCCCTCCTGGCGAGCGCCGGCGGCCAGGAGGGCGGGGACGTCCACCGCGTTCCAGCCCAGGTGGGCGATGTCCACCAGGCCGCCGTGGCGTACCGGACCCGCCAGGGCGACACCGGCGCCGATGAATCGGTTGCCGAGCCGTTCGCGGTGCGCGGCCAGGGCCTCGCCCAGCGGGCGGAGCACGCCCTCCGGCGTGCCGTCGTGCGGGCGTACCTCCAGCACCGTGATCCGGCCGCCCAGCTCGCACTCCGCCAGCTCCCAGGCGTCCTCGCGCACGTCCACGGCCAGCGCGACCGGCCCGTACGGATGCGGCCCCGGCACCTGCGTCGGCCGCCCGCGCCCGTGCTCGGGTGCGGGCTCCTCGTGCAGCAGCGCCTCCTCGGCCAGGCCGGCCACCAGGACCGAGGCCGTGCCCCTGGCCAGGCGCAGGTCACGGGTGAGCTGGGAGCGGGTGCGGGTGGCTCCGCAGTCGTGCACGGCGCGCAGCAGCCTGACCCGGTTGTGCGCGCGAAGCTCGCCACTCGTCGTAGCACCGTTCACGATCCACAGTTTATGCTCTAGCCGTGAACAAAAGCGCCATAGTCGCCAGACGGGCTCGTGTCGGAGTTTTCGGATTCTTCTTTCTCGCCGGTCTTGTCATGGGCGTGTGGGCCGCCGGGCTGCCCTCGCTCAACGACCGGCTCGATCTGGGGCCCGCCCTGCTCGGCCGGGTCCTGCTCCTGATCTCCGGTGGCGCTCTGGCGTCGATGCTGCTCGCCGGGCGGCTGGTGGACCGGTGGGGAAGCAGGCGGCTGTGCTGGATCGCCGGGCCGCTGTCCGGGGTGGCCCTGCTCGGGCCCGCGCTGGCGCCGTCGCCCTGGGTGCTGATGGTGCTCGCGGTGGTGTTCGGGATGGGGCTGGGAGTCCTGGAGATCGCCATGAACGCCCACTCCGTCGAGGTCGAGCGGTGCTACGGGCGGCCGATCATCTCCGCCTTCCACGGCACCTGGAGCCTCGGCGGCGCGGCCGGCGGCGGGCTCACCTCGCTCGTCCTCCAGGGCGGGCTGGACGCTCAGGGGCTGCTGGTGGTGGCGGCGATCGTGGTGCCGTTCCTGTACCTCCCGGCCGCCCGCCTCCTCCTCCCCGACGCCTACACCCGCCCCGGTCCCGCTGGAGAGGCGGCCGTTGACGCGGGCGGGGGAGTGACCGGAGCCGCCGCAGGGCCGGGCGAGGGTTCTGCTGGCTCGGGCGGGCTGAGCGCTCCGGGCGAGGTCCCCGGCGAATCGGCGGGGAGCGCCGCAGGGTTGGGCGAGGGCGTCGGTGAATCGGCCGGGACCACCGCAGGGCTGGGCGAGGGCGTCGGTGAATCGGCCGGGACCACCGCGGGGCTGGGTCAGGAGGCTGAGAAGCCGGCGGGGGTGCCCCAGGGGCGGGCGATGGCGCCGGGAAACCTGCCGGGACCGGCGTCAAGCCTGGCCAAGGGGCTGGGAAGCCGGGCCGGAGCGGGGGTGATGGCGGGCTCAAGTGGGGGCTGATCGCGCTGCTCGGCCTGGCCGCGTTCGCCGGGCACCTGAGCGAGGGTGCGGCCATCGACTGGGCAGCGCTGCACGCCAGGATGGTGCTGGAGGCGGACCCGGCGCTGGCGCCGCTCGCGTACACGATCTTCTCGATCGCCATGACGACCTTCCGGCTGCTCGGCGACCCGATCAGGGGACGGCTCGGCTCCGTGCTGACCATCCGGCTCGCGGGCGTCCTCGCGACCGCCGGGTACGCCCTGGTGCTCGTGTCTCCGATCTTGGGCGACCCGCTGCGGGTGGTGTGCGCGTGGACCGGCTGGGCGCTGGCCGGTGTGGGGCTGGCGACGGTGGTGCCGGTGCTGTTCAGCGCCGTGGGCGCGGCAGGCGGCCGGGTCGGGCGGGCGCTGGCCATGGTGACCGCCTTCGGCTACAGCGGCCTGCTGCTCGGGCCCGCCGTGCTCGGCTTCGTTGCGGAGGCGGCGTCCCTGCCGGTGGCGCTCATCATCCCGGCCGTGCTTGCGGCCGTGGTCACGGCGGCCGGCTCCCCGGCCATCCGCGCCCTCCTCGCCTTGTCCAGCGCCGCCCCGTCCGAGCCCTCGACTCCGGGAAAGGAGCCGACCCCGAACTCGGCCCCAGACCCGGCCCCAGACCGGGCCGCCGTCCGCGACTGAGCCGACCGGGCCGCTGCCCGTGCCTGAGGCGCGTTCCAGGGTCCGCGCGCACGCACTCGCTCCCGGCGGTGACCTGGGCAGGGAGGTTGGCGTGCCGTGCCGTGCTCAGGCGCCGGGCGCTGGGCCGGCTTCAAGCGGGTCCGTCCCCTCGGGGTCCGGAGGGGGAGCCGACCTGCGCGTGCCGGCCCGCTGCAGGCAACGCCCGCACATGCTGCACTCGGGCGCGGATGCGCCTGCAGCGCCCAGCGCTGCGCGACGGCGGTCGTCAACAACGCCCGCAGCTGCTGGACACGGGCGCGGATGCGCCTCCGGGAGGCGCGCGCAAGGCCGATCGCAGAAGGCCGGTCCGTGCGCGGGGCCGTCTCGGGTGAACCTTCACGGAAAAGCGCCCGTCGGCGTCCGCCGGGGGAGCCCACGCGAAGGGCCGGGGCGGTCCATTGGGGCCGACCCGGTTCCCGGTCCCGTGGTGATCGGTTTGCTCAAAGCGCCGCTGACCTGGTGTTATGCGATCGTGACTTGACCTGCAAGTTACATGCAGGTTTCATGTCCCCCACGCCGTAAACGTTTACAGCAGATCATCTGTAAACGTTTACACCACGAGGGAAGGACAGCCTTGGCCGACGGACCCACGATCACCACGATCGCCGAGCGCGCCGGTGTCTCGATCGCCTCCGTCTCGCGGGTCCTCAACGGCCTGCCGACCAGGCAGGAGACGGTGCGCAAGGTCATGGCGGCCGCGGACGAGCTCGGCTACGTGCGCAACGCCGTGGCCAGGTCGCTCAAGTCGCGCCGCACCAACCAGATCGCGTTCGCGATGGCCGACGTCGGCAACCCGGCGTACCTGGCGATGCTGCGGGAGATCCAGCCGGTGCTGAAGGCGGCCGGCTACCGGCTCGTGCTGCACTCGACCGACGCCGTCGTGGCCGACGAGATCGATGTGCTGCACAGCCTCGGCGAGCGGTACGTGGACGGCCTCATCATGAGCCCCCTGCGCGTCACCGACGCCCACCTGGAGATGCTGGCCGCGGCCAGGGCCCCCGTCGTCATCATCGGCTCGGTGCCCGACGGCACGCGGGTGGACAACGTGCGCGCCGACTCCCGCACGGGCGTCCGCCTGGCGATTGACCATCTGTACGCGCTCGGCCGCCGCCGCATCGCCATGGTGAACGGCCCGCTCGACACCGTGCCGGGCGCCGCGCGCGGCGCCGCGTACCGGGAGGCGCTGGCCGACCTCGGGCTGCCCTACGACGAGAACCTCGTGCAGATCGGCGACTTCTACCGCGCCGAGGGCCGGCGCGCGGTGGCCGAGCTGCTCGCGCGCGCCCCCGAGGTGGACGCGCTGATGTGCGCCAACGACCTGATCGCGCTCGGCGCGCTCGACGTGCTGCGCGAGCAGGGCCGGCGGGTGCCGGAGGACGTGGCGGTGGTCGGCATGGACGACACCGACCTCGCGGCGGCGTCGTGGCCGTCGCTGACCAGCGTCTCGCTCGGCTCGGCCGAGCGCGGCAAGGCGGCCGCCGAGCTGCTGCTCGAACGCCTCAAGGGCGACGACGGGGAGCCCAAGCGGGTCACCGTTCCGCCCAGGCTGGCGATCCGCGCCTCGACGGCCGGCCCCGGCTACGAGCACTCGCTGAGGAAGGAGGGCGGCGCGTGACGGCGACCGTGGCGCGATCCGCGCCGCCGCGCACGCCGGGAGCCCGGCGCCGCGCGGCCTCGCGGCAGCGGCGCGAGATGTGGCTGCTGATGCTGCCGGCGATGGTGCCGGTGGTGCTGTTCAGCGTGGGCCCGCTGCTGTACGGCATCGGCCTGGCGTTCACCGACGCCCGCAACACCCGTAACCACCAGACCGCATTCGTGGGCCTGGAGAACTTCACCAGGCTGCTGACCGACGACGAGTTCTGGGCGTCGTTCCAGATCGGCGCGATCTGGTCGGTCTCGGTGACGGTGCTGCAGTTCCTTGCCGCGCTCGGCCTGGCGCTGCTGCTCAACGAGAAGCTCAGGGGCCGGGCCGTGGCCAGGGTGCTGTCGGTGGTGCCGTGGGCGATGCCGCCGGTCGTGGTCGGCCTGATGTGGAAGCTCGTCTACCACCCCGACGCGGGCATCCTGAACGACCTGCTCGGCACCCACATCAACTGGCTGGCCGACTTCTCGCTGGCACTGCCGGCGATCATCGTGGTCGGGGTCTGGGCGGGCATGCCGCAGACGACGGTCGTGCTGCTCGCGGGCCTGCAGAACGTGCCCAAGGAGCTGTACGAGGCGGGCGCGATGGACGGCGCGGGCACCTGGCGGCGCTTCTGGAACATCACGCTCCCACAGCTCCGCCCGGTGATCGTGGCGATCACCTCGCTCGACTTCGTGTGGAACATCAACCAGTTCGGCCTGGTCTACGTGCTCACGCAGGGCGGGCCGGGCGGGCGCACCCGGCTGCCGATGTTGTTCGCCTACGAGGAGGCGTTCAGGTACCGCATGGCCGGTTACGCCTCGATGCTCGGCCTGGCCATGGCCATCGTCGTGCTCGCGGTGCTCGGCCTGTACCTGTGGCGCCAGATGAGGGAGGCCAGGTGAAGCGCGTCGCCCAGTACGCCGCTCTGCTCGCGTACGTCGTCTTTCTGGCGTTCCCGCTGCTGTGGCTGCTGTCCACGTCGCTGAAGACGCCGCAGGAGATGGCGCTGACGGAGCCCACGTGGATCCCGCGCGAGCCCACGCTGGCCAACTTCAGCGCCGCGTTCGGCGAGCAGGACCTGGTGGGCGCGGCGCTGCGCAGCCTGCTGGTGGCGCTGTTCGCCAGCGTGATCACGGTGCTGATCTCGCTGCCCGCCTCCTACGCGATGGCCCGCTACCGCGGCCTGGTCAACAAAATCGCGATCGGGTGGGTGCTGGTCAGCCAGGTGTTCCCGTTCATCCTGATCATCATTCCGCTCTTCATGATCCTGCGGGATCTGGAGCTGGTGAACACGCTGCCCGGCCTGGTGCTCGTGCACGTCACGTTCACGCTGCCGTTCGCGCTGTGGATGCTCCAGGGGTACGTGCGCGCCGTGCCGCCCGAGCTGGAGGAGGCCGCGGCGGTGGACGGCGCGTCCCGGGTGCGGGCCATCGCCACCGTGGTGGCCCCGCTGCTCGCGCCCGGCGTGGTGGCGACGTTGCTGTTCTCGTTCATCTCGTCCTGGAACGAATTCATGTTCGCGCTCGTGATCCTCCAGGACCCCGACGTCATGACGCTCCCGCTGACGCTGGTGAGGTTCACCGGCCCGGAGGGGGTGGCCAGGCTCGGCCCGCTGGCCGCGGCGTCGCTCATGGCGACGATCCCGAGCCTGATCTTCTTCGCAATCATCCAGCGGCGCCTGAAGTCCGGCCTGATGGCCGGCGCCGTCAAGGGCTAGGAGGCTCACATGCGTATCAAGTCCGCTCTGGCGGTGGCGGCGGTCCTCACGCTGGCCGCCGCGTGCGGCGGGGGAGGCGGCGAGTCGTCCGCCCCCGGCGAGCCGGTCAAGATCGATTTCCTCAGCCTGGCGTGGCAGAAGGAGTCGGTGGCCGCCAACAAGCAGATCGTGGAGGAGTGGAACAAGGCTCACCCGGACATCCAGGTGACCTACGTCCAGGGCAGCTGGGACAACGTCAACGACCAGCTCGTCACCCAGTTCTCCGGCGGCACCGCCCCCGACGTCATCCACAACGACTCGCCCGCGCTGGCCGGCTTCGCCTCCGACGGCTACCTGCTGGACCTGAAGGACAAGCTGCCCGCCGAGCTGAAGAACGACATCCCGCAGACGGCCTGGGACACCGTCACCTTCGACGACGGGCAGGGCGGCCAGGGCGTCTACGGCGTGCCGTTCCTGCAGGAGTCGCAGGTCATCATCGCCAACAAGAAGCTGCTCGACGCCGCCAAGGTCCGCATCCCCACCCCGGACGACCCGTGGTCGTGGGACGAGTTCTCCGAGGCGGCCAAGAAGATGACCAAGGGCGGCACGTACGGCGTCGCCTGGCCGATGAAGTCGCCGGTCAACAAGACGCTCAACCTGGCGCTCAACTTCGGCGGCACGTTCTTCCAGACCACCGACGGCAAGACCACCGTCAAGGTCGGCCCCGAGGAGCGCGAGGTGCTCCAGCGCATCCACGACCAGCTCTACAAGGACAAGTCGGCCGACCCGGCCGCGCTCGGCCAGGGCACCGCCGACCCGCTGCCCGCCTTCTACCAGGGCAAGTTCGCGATGCTGCCGACCGGCGTCTACCTGCGCCAGCAGGTGGCCGAGCAGGCTCCCGACGGCTTCGAGTGGGTCACGCTGCCCGCCCCCAAGGGCACCACCGCCGAGCAGGGCGCGGTCTCGCAGACGCTGTCGATCGCGCAGGACAGCAAGCACCCCGACGAGGCGATGCAGTTCATCGCGTACTTCCTCAACGCCGAGAACCAGGCCAAGCTCGCCAAGGGCGACTGGCTGCTGCCGACCTCACAGAAGGCCGCCTCCGACCCGGCCATCACCACGAAGGAGAACGGCTGGGACGTGGCGACCGCCTCGGCCAAGAACCTCGTCGTGGCGCCGTTCCTCAAGGTGAACGGCTTCGACGAGTGGAAGACCAAGGTGGCCACCCCGGCGCTGCAGGAGTACTTCGCCAATAAGATCACCATCGACGAGGCGGCCAAGCGGCTGGTCGAGGACGGCAACAAGGTGCTGGAGCGGTACTACCGGTGACGTCACCACGCGACAGGGCCCGGGGGTGCCTGCTCGGCCTGGCGGCCGGCGACGCCCTCGGCGCCCCTGCCGAGAACCTGACCCCGGAGGAGATCCGCCGCAGGTGGGGACGGCTCACCGAGATCGAGGGCGGCGGCACCGACGACACCGAGTACGCCATCTACGCGGCCTCCCTGCTGGTCCGCCACGGCCACGCGCTCACCGCGGCCGACGTGGCGGCGGCCTACCGGGCCGAGGTGATCCCCAGCGTGACGGGCCCCATGCGCGGAGCCGGCTTCTCCGAGCTGGGCACCGTCGAAGCGCTTCGCCGAGGGCTCGAACCGCCGCTGACCGGGCTGGTGCACAACCACGGCTGGTCCGACGGGCTGGCCATGCGCGCGGCCCCGTACGGGATCTTCTGCCCGGGCGACCCGGCCGAGGCGGCCCGGCTGGTGGAGCAGGACGGCCTGGTCAGCGCGTCGGGTGAGGGCATCACCGGCGGCCGTGCGGTCGCCGGAGCCGTGGCCGCCGCCATGGGCGGCGCCGTACCGCAGGAGGTCGTGGACGCGGCGCTGTCGGTCGTCCCGGCCGACTCGTGGACCGCGCGCAACATCAGCAGAGCGCGCGAAGCACTCAAGGCCGGAGACCCCGCCGCGCTGCACGAGGCCGTCGTCGTCAAGCACTACCCCTGGACCGACGTCGCGCCCGAGGCCGTGGCGCTGGCCATGGCCGCGTTCCTCGCCGGGGACGGCGAGGTCGAGGCGGCCGTCACGTACGGTGTCGGCCTCGGCAGGGACGCCGACACCATCGGCGCCATCGCCGGCGCGCTGGCCGGAGCCTCCCGGGGAGAGAGCGGCGTGCCGTCCCGCTGGGCCGCCAGGATCGGGCCCGTGACCGGCAAATGCCTGCCCGTGGTGGCCGGACGGCACGTACTGGACGTCGCCGACGAGCTGGCCGACCGGCTGGCGGAGGGCGGCGGACAGGCCGGCGCTCCCGCCGAAGCCGGAAAGCCCGCCGAAGCCGGCAAAACGGCCGGAGCCGACGCGCCGGCGGAAGGACTGTAGATCGATATGTCGGGGGACAGAATCAGGGGAGCCTTCGCCGGGCTCGCCGCCGGTGACGCCGCGGGCTGGCCCGCGACCCGGCACCGCGCGGCCCTGCACGCGCCCTGGAGCCGCCGCCTGCACCGCGAGCTGGACACGTTCGCCGAGGAGCACCGCGTCACCACGCTGCCGGTGCCGTTCGCGCTCAACCAGCCGGTCGCGCCGCTGCGCCTCGGCCCGTCGGACGACGCCGAGTGGCTGGCCTGGACGGCACTGACCATCGACCGGCCCCGCGCGGAGGCGTACGCGGAGCTGGTGCCGCTACGTCCCGGCACCGGCCCGGAGAGCATCAGGGCCCGCATCTCCGTCGCGACGGCGCTGGACAACCTGGCCAAGGGGATCGCGCCGCCCGCGTCCGGGCACGACAACCCGCACCACTTCGACGACGCCGCCGCCGTCAGGGCGGTCGCGTACGGGGTGCTGCGCCGCGACCCCACGCCCGACGCCCAGGTGACGAACGCCTACGACGGCGTGCTCGCCGCCCGCGCGATGGCCGCCGCCGTGGCCGAGGCCGTCGACTCGGGCCAGGTGGGACGGGCGGTCGAGGCGGCGCTGGCCGAGCTGCCCGAGGACACCGCGATCGGGCACAACGCCCGGCTCGCGCTGGCCGCCGCGCGCAAGGCGGGCGACGCGTTCGCCGCCGTCCCCGCACTGGACGCCGCCCTGCTCGACCACGTCTACAGCTACGGCGTCGGCGCCGCGCAGACCGTGCCGGCCGCGCTGGCGCTGGCCGAGGCGGCGGGCGGCGACCTCACCCGCGCCGTACCGGCGGCGGCCTGCCTGGCCGCGCTCGCCGACTCGGCGCCCGCGCTCACCGGAGCGCTCACCGGAGCCTGCGGCGGGCTGGAGGCGATCCCGGAGGGGTGGATCGCCTCGGCCCGCACGCTCACCGGCTGCTGCCTGCCGGACCTGGCGGGCCGGGATCTGATCGAACTAGCGGACACACTTTCGGAGGGAATCGCATGACGCCGCTTGAGGACAGGGCGACTGGCTGCGTGGCGGGGGCGGCGGTCGGTGACGCGCTGGGCGGCGCCACCGAGGGCTGGACCGCCGAACAGATCGTGGAACGTTACGGGGGCCGCGTCGAGGGCATCGTGCCGCCGTTCAACGCCGACTGGCGCAACGCCCGCCCCATCGCCCCGTACCACAAGGGCGACGGCCACATCACCGACGACACCCTCATGACGCACGCGCTGATCCGTGTGTACGAGAAGGCCGGGCGGCACCTGGACGCGTACGCGGTGGCCGAGTACCTCGTGCCCGAGCTGATCGGCGAAAAGCGCTGGATCCCCGAGCTGGAGGACGAGGCGCTGCCGCTGCAGCGGATCTTCCTGGCCGAGAAGTGGATCGTGGCCCGCCTGCACTACGGGCACGCCGACCCGCGCGAGGCCGGCGTCGGCAACATCGTCAACTGCGGTGCCGCCATGTACGTCGCCCCCGTCGGCATCGTCAACGCCGCCGACCCCGACGCCGCCTACGCCGAGGCCATCGACCTGACCGGCGCGCACCAGTCCAGCTACGGCCGCGAGGCCGCCGGCGTGATGGCCGCCGCCGTCGCCGAGGCCATGCGTCCTGGCGCCACCGCCGACTCCGTGGTCGGCACCTGCCTGCGCCTGGCCAAGGACGGCACCAGGGCCGCCATCGAGGCCGTCTGCGAGACCGCCTCCGGCCTCGGCCACTGGGAGGGCTCGTTCGAGGCGCTGCGCGCGGCCATCCGGCCGTTCGACACGGTCGCCGACACCTACCGCGACCAGGGGCTCGGCGCGCGGCGGCCGAGCCGGGTGCACAGCATCGAAGAGCTGCCGCTGGCCCTCGCCTTCCTGGTGATCGCCAAGGGCGACTACCGCGACACCGTGCTCGGCGGCGTCAACTACGGCCGCGACGCCGACTCCATCGCCTCCATGGGCGGGGCCATCGCGGGCGCGCTCGGCGGGCTGTCCAGCGTGCCGGCCGAGTGGGTCGAGCAGGTCGGTACGGCCAGCCGTACCGACCTGGTGGCGCCCGGCAAGGCGATCGCCGAGGTCGCGCGCCGCCTGCACGCCGCCGATGTGGCCCGCCGCCGCGCCCACGAGGCCGCCTTCGCGGAGCTCGATCGCGCATGATCCGCCTCACCTGGGTCCAGCCCGAGGACCTGATCGGGCACGAGCTGCGCCAGGCCGCCGAGGACGGCCGCGACGCCCGCGACATCGCCGCGCGCTGGCACGCCGCCGGAGGCCACGACGCGCCGCCGCGCGCCGGAGCGTCCGAGCCGGGCGCCGCCCGCCTGCGCGGCCTGGCCGAGGAGCTGCTGGACGAGCTGGCCGCGCTGCCCGCGCCGCCCGGCGAGCCGTCCGACTGGGACGCCATCGTCGCCGCCTGCCCCGACTGGCCCGCGCCTCGGCAGGGGAGCGCCGAGGTGGACCCGGACCGCGTGCTGGGCGCCTGGCTCGGCCGGGCCGCCGGCTGCGTGCTCGGCAAGCCCGTCGAGAAGATCCCGCGCGAAGGCATCAGGGAGATCGCCGAGTCCACCGGCAACTGGCCCATCACCGGCTGGTTCACCGGCAAGGGCCTGCCGGAGGACGTCGCCCGCCGCTGGCCGTGGAACCGCCGCAGCGCCGTCAACTCCCTCGCCGAGAACATCGACGGCATCCCCGAGGACGACGACCTCAACTACCCGCTGCTCGCCCTGTCGGTGCTGGAACGCCACGGCCGCGGCTTCACCACCGACGACGTGGCCAAGCTCTGGCTGGACGAGCTGCCCGCAGGGCGCACGTTCACCGCCGAGCGGGTCGCCTACCGCAACCTCCTCGACGGCGTCGAGCCGCCGGAGACCGCCACCAGGCGCAACCCGTTCAGGGAGTGGATCGGCGCGCTCATCAGGGCCGACGTGTACGGCTGGGTCAACCCCGGAGACCCGGCCACCGCCGCCGAGTACGCCTGGCGCGACGCCCGCCTCACCCACACCGCCAACGGCGTCTACGGCGCCATGTTCACCGCCGCGATGTGCGCCGCCTCCCTGGTCGCCACGTCGGCCGAGGAGGTCGTGCGGGCCGGGCTGTCCGTGGTCCCCGCCGGGTCGCGGTTGCACGAGGCCGTCACGCTCGCCGTCGCCGACGCCGAGCGCGAGAGCGACTTCGAACGCGTCATCGACCGCCTGCACGAGCGCCACGGCCACCTGCACTGGGTGCACACCGTCAACAACGCCGCGCTCATCGCCGCCACCCTCGTGCACGCGCGCGGCGACTTCACCGCCACCATCGCGGGCGCCGTCGCCGGCGGCTGGGACACCGACTCGGCGGGAGCCACCGCGGGGTCGGTGGCGGGGGCGCTGAACGGCGGCGTGCCCGAGCGCTGGCGCATCCGCGACAGCCTGGCCAGCAGCCTGACCGGGTTCGACGGGGTCAGTCTCGCCGAGCTGGCCGCGCGTACACAGGAGATGATGAAGCCATGATCTCGGTATTCGGCAGCGCCAACATGGACCTCGTCGCGTACGTCTCCCGGGCCCCCAAGCGTGGCGAGACCGTCACCGGCCACAGCTTCCGCACCGTGCCCGGCGGCAAGGGCGCCAACCAGGCGATCGCCGTTTCGCGGGCGGGCGGTGAGGTGGCGTTCCTCGGCGCGGTGGGCGACGACGCCTTCGGGGCCGAGATGCGCGCCACGCTCGCCGATGCGGGGGTCGACGTGCGCGGGCTGCGCCAGGTGCCGGGGCCCAGCGGCATCGCGCACATCGTGGTGGACGACTCCGGCGGCAACTCGATCATCGTCGTCCCCGGCGCGAACGGCACGATCACCGGGCCGTCGGGGAGCGACCTGGCCGCCATCGCCGGATCCCAGGCGCTGCTGCTCCAGCTCGAGCTCCCCATGGAGGCCGTGGTCGGCGCCGCCCAGGCGGCCCGGGTGTCCGCCGTCCCCGTCTACCTCACCCCGGCGCCCGCCCAGCCGCTGCCGGACGAGCTGCTCGAGGCCGTCACCACGATCGTCCCCAACGAGCACGAGGCGGCCGCCATCACCGGCGTCACCGGCCCCGGCGAGGCCCTCGACGCGCTGCTTGAGCTGGTGCCCGAGGCGGTGATCACGCTCGGCTCCGAGGGCGCCCTCTACGGCTCGCGCTCGGGGGAGCGGCACCGGGTGCCCGCCAGGAAGGTGAACGCCGTGGACACCACCGCCGCGGGTGACACCTTCGTCGGCGCGCTCGCCGTCGCCAGGTCCGAGGGGATGCCGGTGCCGCGCGCGCTGGAGTTCGCGACGGTGGCGGCGGCGCTGTCGGTGCAGCGGGAGGGCGCGAGCACCTCGATGCCGGCCCGCCGCGACATCGAGGCGGCCCTCATCTGACAGCACCAGAACCGGTACGCGCGGCGGGCGCGCCCGCTCCGGCACGGCGAAGGACGCGGCCCCTGGGGATGCGGCCCCCTGGGAAGCCGCGTCACCCGCCCTTCGCACGCCCGGCCGCAGGCAGCACGCGACCGCCCGATCTCCGCACGCCCGGCCGGAGGCCGCATGCGGCCCTCCGCCCTTCGCACGCCCGGCCGGAGGCAGCACGCGACCGCCCGCTCGGCCGGGGCGGGAGCGGGCGATCGATCAGAGGCGGCGGCTGTGGAGGCGGGCGAGGGTCTGGTCGAGCTCGTTCTGCAGGATCGTGCCCGCCGCGTCCGCGTCGCCGTCCCTGATCGCGGCCACCAGCGCCGCGTGCGTGCCGTGACCCGTGTTGGGGTCGCGCTCGCGCAGTGACAGCATCTCGACCAGGTCGATCAGCCCCTCTTTCAGTACGGGCGCGAACTCGGCGAACAGGTCCGACAGGACCGGGTTGCGCGCCGCCGCCACGACCGCCGCGTGCAGGTCGATGTCGGCCGCGACGAAGGCCGCGTCGTCGCCCTCCGACGCCCGGACGCGGGCGGCCAGCGCCGCCTCCAGCGCCGCCACGTCCTCCTCGGTACGCCGCTGCGCCGCCAGCCGCGCCGCCTGGGTCTCGACGATGGCGCGGACCTCGTACACGTCGGTGATCGCGGCCCGCCGCAGCCGGGCCGGCCAGTCCTCGGCCGGCTCGGCGGCGATCACGTACACGCCGGAGCCCTGCCGCGCCTGCACCAGGCCCGCGCCGGCGAGCGCCCGCAGCGCCTCGCGCACCGTCGAGCGGCCCACTCCGAGCGTCTTGGCCAGCGCGTTCTCCCCTGGCAGCCGGGTGCCGACCGGCCACTCTCCCTGGGTGATCTGCTCGCGCAGATGCTCGGTGGCCTGCTCGACGAGCGGGCTGGGGCGGATCGAGCCGAGCGGCATGGGCGCCAACCTCTCAGGTTGTCTGAGGACCTGTGGTGTGGTTAGTCTACCCGGCATGACGTCGTACGGTCTGCTGCTTCTCGGCCGCCGCGGCGGGGCTTGACCGGACCGGCACCCCGCCGCGGTGGTCAGGGTGCCCGCCGGTCCTCGAGGAAGCGACCGTGAAGGAACACATGATGTACGACTGGAACCGGCAGCGTCCGAGCGCGATGCCATACCACCGCTACCGCCCCGCCCACGAGCGCGTCGAGGTGCCGCTGACCGATCGCACCTGGCCCGCGCGCCGCATCACCGAGGCGCCCCTGTGGGTGCCGGTGGACCTGCGCGACGGCAACCAGGCGCTGGCCGAGCCGATGGACCCGGCACGCAAGCGCCGCATGTTCGACCTGCTCGTCCGCATGGGCTACAAGGAGATCGAGGTCGGCTACCCGTCGGCCAGCCAGATGGACTTCGACTTCGTCCGCCACCTCGCCACGCCGGGCGTCGTGCCGGACGACGTGAGCGTGGTGGTGTTCACGGCGGCGCGGCGCGATCTGATCGAGCGCACGTTCGCCGCCATCGAGGGCATGTCCCGCGTGGTCGTCCACCTCTACACGGCCACCGCACCCACCTGGCGCGAGATCGTGCTCGGCCACGACAGGGCCGAGCTGCACGCCATGATCAGGGACGCCGCCGAGCACGTCGCCCGCCTGGCCGGCGACCGCGACATCCGCTTCCAGTTCTCGCCGGAGGTGTTCAACCTCACCGAACCGGACTACGTGCTGGAGGTCTGCAACAGCCTGACCGCCCTGTGGGACGCCTCGCCCGACCGCCCCGTGATCCACAACCTGCCGGCCACGGTCGAGATCGCCACACCCAACGTGTACGCCGACCAGATCGAGTACATGCACCGCCACCTCGACCGCAGGGACGCGGTGATCCTGTCGGTCCACCCGCACAACGACCGCGGCACCGGCGTGGCCTGCGCCGAGCTGGCCGTGCTCGCCGGGGCGCAGCGGGTGGAGGGCTGCCTGTTCGGCAACGGCGAGCGCACCGGCAACGTGGACCTGGTCACGCTGGCGCTCAACCTGCACTCCCAGGGCGTCGACCCGATGGTGGACCTGTCGGACATCGACGAGGTCCGCAGGGTGGTCGAGCATTGCAACCGGCTGCCGGTGCCCGACCGCCACCCGTACGCGGGCGATCTCGTCTACACCGCCTTCTCCGGCACCCACCAGGACGCCATCAAGAAGGGCCTGGCCCACCACGCCGAACGCGCCGCCGAGCTGGGCGTGCCGCCGGAGCAGGCGCCGTGGGACGTGCCGTACCTGCCGATCGACCCCGCCGACGTGGGCCGCGACTACCAGGCGGTCATCCGCGTCAACAGCCAGTCGGGCAAGGGCGGCATCGCGTACCTGCTGCACACCCGCTACGGCCTGGAGCTGCCGCGCCGCCTGCAGATCGACTTCTCCTCGGTCGTGCAGCGGGCCACCGACGGCAGCGGCGAGGAGATCACCGCCGAGGAGCTGTGGGAGCTGTTCCACGCCACCTACATCGCGCCGGGCGAGAGCGCCGCGCCGGTGGAGTGGAAGGCGGTGGAGACCGGGCCGGGCGTGCACGAGTTCGAGGGGACGCTGCCCGACGGGCGTCGCCTGCACGGCACCGGCAACGGCCCGCTCGCCGCGCTGACGTCCGCGCTCGCCGCCGACGGCACCGAGGTGGACATCCTGCACTACGCCGAGCACGCGCTCGACCCCGGCAGGGGCGGCAGGGCCATCGCGTACGTGGAGGTGCGCGCGGGCGGCGTCACTCGCTGGGGCGCGGCCCAGGACACCTCGGTGCTGACGGCGTCGGTGCAGGCCGTCCTGGCCGCGGTCACGCGGGCCAGGAGCGCTGGGAGCGTCGCCGCGCAGGGCCCGGCGGCTGTTGAGGCGCCCGCGCAGGGCCCAGCGGCTGTTGAGGCGTCCGCGCAGGGCTGAGCGACGGTCTCAGGGCGACGCTCAGGGCTGAGCAGCCGTCGCTGAGGTGAGTCAGGGCTGAGCGTCTGAGGCGGGTCAGGGCTGGGCGGCGGTCTGGGGAGACAGGGCGGCGGCGCATTCGTCGCGGTAGCGCAGCACGCGCTCGCGCAGCCGCGCCGGGTCGGCGAGCACGGCACGGGAGACGGACGGCACGACGGCGTGGCGCACCGGCCCGAACAGCCGTGCCACGTCGGCCGGCGTCGCCCCCTGCGCGCCCACGCCGGGGGCCAGGATGGGGCCGTTGAGGTCGTCGAGCGGGTGGTCGAGCCGCCCGAGCGTCGCCCCGATCACCAGGCCGACCGGCCCGAACGGCGAGTGGCCCGCGTTCGCCTTGGCCGCGCCCTCGATCACCTGCCCGGCCACCGGCCGCTGGAAGCCGGCCGACTCGGGGTTGGAGGTGCGGGTCACCACGAACACGCCCGCGTCGTTGGCGACCGCCGACGTGATCGCGCCCTCCAGCGACCCGAACCCCTGGTACGGGCTCAGCGTCACCGCGTCGGCCGCCAGCGGGCTGCCCCGGTCGAGGTACGCCTCCGCGTACGCGGCCATGGTGCTGCCGATGTCGCCGCGCTTGGCGTCGAGCAGCACCAGCATGCCCGCCGCGCGCAGGTCGGCGATGGTGCGCTCGAGAACGGCGATGCCGCGGCTGCCCCAGCGCTCGAAGAAGGCCGACTGCGGCTTGACCACGGCGGCCACGTCGGCGACCGACTCGACCACCGTGCGGCTGAACCGCTCAAGATCGGCCGGGGCGTCGTCGAGCCCCCAGGCGTGCAGCAGTGCGGGGCTGGGATCGATGCCCACGCACAGTGGCCCGTAGGCGTCGAGCCTGGCTCGAAGGCGGGTCCCGAACGACTCGTTCATGTTGCGACTTCCTCACGGCCGCGTCGGCGGCGGCCCTGGACGGCGCGGGCGCGGATGGCTCTCCGGCGACCCTAAGGCACGGAGCCGGCCGATGCCTAACCACCGCGGCGCACGAGTCTTTCTGCCGCATCCCGGAGGGTAGTTCGACAGACATGTACGAGATCGCCCAACGGGTGCTGGTGCTGCGTACCGAGCCGCCGCGTGAGGTCGTGGTGACGATCGGCCTGCCCTACGAGGAGCCCACCGGCGAGTGGTCGTGCCCGTACCGGATCGACGGGCTCGAAGGGTGGGAGCACGAGCGCAAGGTGAGCGGGCTGGACTCGCTGGAGGCGGTCGAGCGGGCGATGACCACGGTACGGGCGGCGCTGGCGGACTCGCCCGAGGCCAAGGAGGGGCTGCTGTCCTGGGAGGGCGCGCTCTGACCTCGGACGGGCGGTCAGCGGGAGAGCAGCCAGCGCCAGCGCGGCAGTTCCAGCACCACCGTCACCACGCCGAGCACGGTGACCACCCCGGCCACCACGGCGTGCCAGACCGTCCACGCCGCCACCACGGCCGCCACGATGTGCAGCACGACCAGCGCGATCGTCACCCAGCCCGGCACCGCGACCACCACGTGCCGCTTGTCGCCTGGCGTGGAGAAGACCGTGGGCAGCCCGATCAGCACCACCACGGAGAGCACGGCCAGCGGCACCGAGTACGCGGCGAGCGCCCACGGCGTGGCGACCCACGCCAGCAGCTCGACGGCGAACCGGAACGCCGAGGCGAGCCGGTCGTCGGGGCGCGCCGCCGAGGGCCGCGGTGAGGGAGTGGCGGATGACACGCGCGTACCCTAACAGGCCGCGATCGGGGTGATCTAGGAAGCCAAGTTTGGTAAATCACGTTTGTGACCTCCGCACCCTTTCCGCGCATTGTCGCCACCGACCTCGACGGCACGCTCCTCGCTTCCGACGGCACCGTCAGCCCGCGTACCAGGAAGGCGTTACAGGCGGCCCGCGCCGCCGGCGCCGAGATCGTCTTCGTCACCGCGCGGGCGCCGCGCGGCGTCAGGGAGGTCGCCCGGCAGGCGGGTGTGAACGGCACCGCCATCTGCAGCAACGGCGCCCTCGTCTACGACCTGGCCGCCGACGAGGTGGTCGGCAGCAGCCCGCTCGCCCCCGAGACGGCCCGCAAGGTCGCCGAGGCCCTGGCCAGGGCGCTGCCCGGCGCCGGCCTGGCGGTGGAGACGGGCACGAACGTGCTGGCCGAGGCCGCCTACACGCGGCGGGGCGCCCAGGACATCGCCGCCTATCGGGAGGTCGCCTCGGTCTTCGACGCCGATCAGCCCATCGTCAAGCTGCTCGCCATGTCGCCCGCGCACACGGCGGACGAGATGTACCAGGCCGTCGCCGACGAGGTCGGGGATCTGGCGGAGGTCACGTACTCGGGAACCGAGGGGCTGCTGGAGATCAGCGCCGCCGGGGTGAACAAGGCGTCCACGCTCGACCGGTTCTGCCGGGAGCGGGGGATCGGCGCGGGGGAGGTCGTGGCGTTCGGCGACATGCCCAACGACCTGGCGGTGCTGCTGTACGCGGGCATGGGCTACGCGATGGCCAACGCGCACCCGCTCGTGCTGGCGGCGGCGCCTCGCCGCACGCTCTCCAACGATGAGGACGGTGTCGCCGCCGTACTGGAGGCACTTCTGCCCTGAACCGGCTGCCCCGGCCGCGTGCGCTGCCGGTACGCCTGTCAGGCCGGGGGGTGCGGCGTGCCCGTTCGTGTGGAGGCGGTGGATGCGGCGTGTTCGCCGGCGCGTGGGGCCGGGGATGCGGCGTGCCCGCCCGCGCGGATGGCGGGCACGCACGGCGTCACGCGTCGTCGTCGGACACCCGCGACGCGCCGGGACAGGTCCCGGAGGACTTGCTGAGCACCGGCACCAGCCCGCCACAGGTGGTCACCGGGAACGACACCGGCTCGACGATCTCGTCATTGAAGACGGTGATGTCGCCGATCAGCGGGGTCGCGCCGGATGCCGGCGCGGGCTCGGCCGGCTCGGCCGGCTCTGCGGGCTCAGGCGGCTCTGCGGCGGGTGCCGGTTCCGCCGCGGTCGCGGGTTGCGCGGGGGGTTGCGGCTGCGCGGCCGGCGCGGGCTGCGCGGGGGGTTGCGATTGTGCGGGCGGCGCGGGCTGCGCGGCCGGTTGCGGCGCCGCGGCGTTCACGGACGGCCCGGCCGGCTGCGGAAGCACGGTGGTCGCGGGCGGCTGCGCCGGTTGCGGCAGCGCGTACGCGGGGGCGCCGCCGAGCAGCGCCATCGCCACGCCCGTGCCCACCAGCCCGGGGACCCGCGCCGCCGAGGCCCGCGTCCTGAGGACCGCGGCACCGAGGCGGGCGGAGCGCGTCACGATGGTGCGCGCGCCGAGGCGGGACGGCCCGGGAAGTCTCATTGCCACGGCCACCGCCTCTCCGGGCAGCGCCATGTGCCGCGCCGCCGGGTTAGGCGGCGGCCCTGCGCTCCTGCGATGCCTGCCCCGGCTGCTGCTCGCTGCTGCCGGTGCCCTGAAGGGGACGCCCACCCGCCATGATGCGGTCGATCCAGGCGAGTGCGAGCGCCGAGACGACGAAGGTCAGGTGGATCAGCGTTTTCCATATCAGCTCCCTGTCGGTGATGGTCGGACGGGCCGCGTTGATGAAGATCTGCAGGAGGTGGATCGAGGAGATGCCGATGATCGCCATGGCCAGCTTGACCTTGAGCACGTTGGCGTTCACATGCGAGAGCCACTGGGGCTGGTCGGGGTGTCCCTCGATGCGCAACCGGGAGACGAACGTCTCGTAGCCGCCGATGATGACCATGATGAGCAGGTTGGAGATCATCACGACGTCCACGAGACCGAGGACGATCAGCATCACGGTGGTCTCCGGCGGCGTGCCGCCGAAGCCCAGGTGGACCAGGTGGACCAGCTCCGCCATGAAGCGCCATACGTAGACGACCTGGGCCACGATCAGCCCCAGGTAGAGCGGCACCTGGATCCATCGGCTGAGGAACATCACATAGCCGACGTGCCGGACCGGTGAGTGGGCCCCGGCCTTGGCGCCGGCCACGGGCACTTGCGCGAGACGCACTACGACGTCAGGACGTTGATGTGCTGGATGAAGGTCTGCATCTCAATGAGCGGGGGATCCAGCGCGCCGAGCGTGTCGACGAGGATCGGGGGCACACCGGACGCCAGCACCAGGGCGGTGGCGGCCGTCAGGACTCGTACCTTCAACGGAACTCCTTGCTGCTGCGCTTCGATGGCTGGGACCGGACGGTGTGCGGTGCCGTCAGTGCCGGTGTCGAGGGGTGGTCCCTGGCCGGCGTCGCGTCAGGGCGCCAGGCAGCCCGTGAGGGGGAGCTCGGTCGTCAGGGCGGCCGGGTCGAGCAGCCCGCCGACGTCGGTGGCAGCGGTGAGGCAATCGAGCACCACGGCCGGGTCGATGACGGCGTGCGACGCGGGCGCGGTCGCCAGCATGAAGCCGCCGGCGGCGGCCACGGCGACGGCTGCCCTGCGCAAAGCGAATCGCATGAAACCTCCTGGGTAACGGTGTGGAACATCCTCCAACTGACTACTTAGAGTAGTCAATTGGTAACGCTGAGTCTATGGCGCGTCACGAGAACGCATGGCATCCATCCGCTCCTGCGCCGCCATCACCTCGTCGGCGTGGTCGAACGCCCATTCGCCGAACGCCTCGATCGGCGGCAGCAGGGAGCGGCCGAGCGGCGTGAGCTCGTACTCGACCCTGGGCGGGGCCTCTGCGTAGGCGTGGCGGGCCACCAGGCCGTTGTACTCCAGGCGGCGCAGCGTCTCGGTCAGCACCTTGGTCCTGATGCCGCCGATCTCCTCGCGCAACTGCCCCGGCCGGCGCGGGCCGTGCCGCAGCGCCCACAGCACGACCGCGTTCCACGTGTTGCCCAGCAGGTCGAAGGCCAGCCTGGCCTGGCAGTCGGCGAGGAACAACGGGGGCCTCCGATAGGCACCGAATGGTGCGCAACGTGCTTCCTACTGTCCTCCTCAACGGTAAAGCCCCACATCGGGGACTCATGGCAGGAGGGCATGACATATGAGGATCGGGATCCTGGGCGCGGGCGGCATGGCGGACGCTCTGGGCACGCAGTGGGCACGTGCCGGGCACGCGGTGATGATCAGCGGCCGCGACGCGGCACGCACCGCCGAACGAGCCGCCACCATGACCGCCGCCGCCGACCGGACGGCCGCCGAGAGCGCCGTCGCCGCTGAAGGGGCGGTCGCTTCCGCCGAGCGCGGGATCGCCGCAACCACCCCCGCTCGTCGGGGCGGCTCGCCCGACAGCCTCGCGACCGGAGCCGGGCGCGTGGAGGCGGGGTCGTTCGGGGAGGCGGCCGCGTTCGGCGAGGTCGTCATGGTGGCGGTCAGGGAGGCGGGTCTGCTGGACACGCTCAGAGCCACCGGTACGGCCCTGCGCGGCAAGCCGCTCATCGACGTCGTCAACACCGCCGACATCTACGCCTACGACCCCACCCGCCCGATCGCCAGGCTGATCGCCGACGTCACCGGCGGGCACGTGGTGAAGGCGTTCAACCTGTGCCACGTGGACGTGTGGCGGATGACTCCGCCGGTGTTCGACGGCCGGCCGCTTGCGGTGCCGCTGTGCGGCGACGACGAGGAGGCGCTGGCGGCCGCCCGCACGCTGGTCGCCGACCTCGGCTGCACCCCCGTGGACGGCGGCGGCCTCGACCGGGCGATGCTGCTGGAGGCGACGGCGGCTTTCGTGATCGGCCTGTGGTTCGGCGGCGCCGACGCCCAGGCGATACTCCCGCCGCTGGCCGCGTCGGGCGCGCACGGCCGGGGCTGACCGCGCGTACGACCGGTGGTGTAGAGGCGATCGCGACGTACGGCGGATGCCCGCAGCGCCGCCCGCCGAGATGCTGAAGTTCTTCGTTCAGCGGTCGGTCAGAAGGAGAAGTCGAGTGGTCACCGAGGTCGCACAGAAGAGCGGGTACGCAACCACGTTCAAGGTCGTCGCCGCGCTCAACGCGCTCGTCGTGCTGCTCCAGGCGGTGACGGCCGGGCAGCTCATGAGCGGGGGAGCGGGGGACCTGCACGGCCTGGGGTCGTTCGCGGTGCACCTGCTGGGGCTGGCCCTGCTCGTCGCGGGCGTGCTGCTGTGGCGGCCTGGGCGGGGCGCCGGGTGGCCGGCGGTGGCGAGCGCGGCGGTGCTGCTGCTCGGGTTCGTCCAGTCGGCGGCGGGCGGCTCCGGGGCGATGGCGCTGCACGTGCCGCTCGCAATGACGCTGTTCGGCCTCAGCATCTGGCTCGTGGTCTGGTCCTGGCGCCGCTGACCCTTCCGGGACGCGGCCGCCCGGACCGCACGGGGACCGGGCCCGGGTGGCCGTACGGGCGCACCTGGCCGAGCCGGGCGGGTCACGGCCGACGGGGGCGTCACGGGGTCGGCCAGGGAGCGATGGGCGGGGCGTCAGGGGGTCGGCCAGGGAGCGATGGGCGGGGCGTCAGGGGGTTGGCCAGATACCGGTGGGCGGGGCGTCAGGGGTGGCGGGCCAGGTGGTCGGCGTGGCGGATCGGTTCGGGCAGGCGGTAGCGGGCGGCCAGGTGGAGCACCTGCTCGGTGGCGACGTCCAGCGAGATGCGGTGGCCCTGCGACACGTACACCGGCTTGACGCCCCGCCGCGTACGCAGGGCGCGCCCCACCACGGCGCCCTCGTGCACGATCGGCGTCCAGGAGCCGCGCTCCTCCCCGGGCGGCTCGTGCGTGCCCACGAACGGCGTCTTGCCCACGCCGAGCGACGGCAGCCCGGTCAGCACGCCCAGGTGGCACGCCAGGCCGAAGCCGCGCGGGTGCGCGAGTCCGTACCCGTCGCAGACCAGCAGGTCGGGCGTGGTCGTGAGCCGTTCCAGCGCGGTCACGAGCGCGGGCAGCTCGCGGAAGGCGAACAGGCCCGGCACGTACGGAAACGCCGCCTCCCCGTGCGCCACCACCTGCTCGACCGGCTCCAGCGTGGCGGCGTCCAGCACGACCACGGCGGCCGTCAGCGCGTCGCCGCCCCTGTAGTGCACGTCGAGCCCCGCGACCAGCGTGAACGTGTCCGGCCCGGTCAGCTCGACCCTGGACCTCAGCCGGTCCTGGATGGCCTCGGCCTCCGCGATGCCGGCCGGCCACGGATGAAGCCGCTCCACACGCACCCGCCTAAGCTATCCCGTCGCCCGCCCTCTGTAGGGTCGGGGATCATGAGCGAGGTCCTGGTGGTGGTCGGCCGTGGCGTGCCGGCCGACGCGCGGCTGCTCGACGAGATCGCCGAACGCGAGTTCGCCGCCCAGGAGGTGACGGGCGCCGTCGTCCACGCCCGCGACACCGCCCACCTGCGGTCGCTGCTGGCGGAGCGCGAGACCGCGGTGGTGCTGCCCGGCCCTGGCGACCGCGCCCTCGCCGGCCGGGTGCCCGAGCCGCCGGTGACGGTGTGGGTGGACATCGAACGCACGGACACCGCCCCGGCGCACGTCCGGCGCATTCAGGGGCGCGGCGTCCAGGGGCTGGCGTGGGGCATCCGCCACGCCGTGCACCGCATGCGCCACCCCGGCATCCTGCGCGTCCCCTACGGCCCCGCCCCCGACCAGTGGGCGGACCTCTACCTCCCGCAGCCATCGGCTCACGGCACCCGGCCGGCGGCCCCCGCGTCAGATGCCGGTGACCGGCCGAGTGCCGGGGTCCGGTCGGTGAAGCCGGCGTCCGGCCACCACTGCCTACCGGACCCCGCGCCAGGCGCGGCCGGTCCCCCTGTGGTGACGTTGATTCACGGCGGTTACTGGCGGTCGATCTGGGCGGCCGACCTCATGGAGCCGCTCTGCGCGGACCTGCTCCAGCGCGGCTTCGCGGTCTGGAACGTCGAGTACCGCCGCCCAGACCTGCACGGCTGGGACGCCACCACCGAGGACGTCGCCACCGCCCTGTCCACCCTCCACACCACGGCGAGAGGGGAGATGGACCTGAGCAGGGTGGCCGTGGCGGGGCACTCGGCGGGAGGCCAGCTCGCGCTGCGGGCGGCGGCGGACGGAGCGGGCGTGGCCCTGGCGGTGTCGCTGGCGGGCGTGCTCGACCTCGAGGCGGGCGACCGCCGCTGGCTCAGCGCCGGAGCCGTCGCCATGCCCTCGGCCACCCGTCGCACGAGCCGGGCACCGGCCGGTACGCCGCGTCGTCCCCGCTGCTGCGCGTCCCCCTGGGCGTGCCGCAGCTCGTCGTCCAGGGCGCGGAGGACGATCTCGACCTGGTCGACTTCTCCCGCCGCTACGCGGTGGCGGCCAGGGCGGCGGGCGACGACGTGACGTACCTGGAACTGCCCGGCCACCACTTCGACGTGATCAACCCCGAGAGCCCGATCTGGCGGGCCACCGCGAGCGCCATCACCGCCGCGCTCGCCTGACCGGGAGGCGGCCGGTGCGGCTGCTCCTTGAGCAACGCCTGCGCGAAGCTCTTGGCCCGGCCGCGGGTCACGCCCGCCCGGCGGAGGCGGGGGAGGACGCGGCGCCGGCGGTCAGGGCGGCGAAGCGTCCGGCCACCCGCCGCCAGACCGGCGTGGACACCGGCTCGTCGGCCACGGCCTGCGCGTAGACCTCCTCGGGGTCGAACCCGTCGGCCCGCCACTGGCGTACGCGCTCGGGCAGCACCTCCGGATGGAACTGCACGCCCCACGCCCGCTCGCCCACCCGGAACGCCTGATACGGGCAGCGCTCGGTCTCGGCGAGATGGACGGCGCCGTCGGGCAGCCGGGTCACGGCGTCCTTGTGGTGCTCGATGGCGGGCACGACGGGCGGCAGGCCGTGAAAGAGCGGATCTTCGGCCGCCTCGGCGCGGATGGTGACGGGCAGGCTGCCGTTCTCGGGCAGGCCGGTGTCGCCGGTCACCTCGCCGCCCGCCACCTCGGCCAGCATCTGACCGCCCAGGCAGATGCCGAACAGCGGCACCTCGTCGGCCAGCGCCTGCCCCATCAGCCGGCGGGCGTCCGCCAGCCAGGGCGCGCGGTGGTCGTCGCCCGGCAGGTAGCCGCCGCCGAGCATGATCAGGGCGTCGTGCTCCAGCCGCTGGGGGAGCGCGGCGCCCTCGTGGGCGGGCACCACGTCGAGCCGCAGCCCTGACTCGGCCAGCCAGTCGCCCAGGCGGCCGGGGCCGCCGCTCCTGCTGTTCTGGATGATGAGGACGTCAGGCAACGCCGGGCTCCAAACACGAAGGGGTGAAAACAGCGGCGGGGACGGGTCAGCGCTGACCCCGCCGTACGGGCACGGTCGAATCAAACACGGGTCGGATCAGGCACGATCACACAGGGGCACGGTCACGGCAGGTTGGCCGCCCTGGCGGTGTGGCGCAGCAGCAGCGCGGTGGTCACCGGCCCGACGCCTCCGGGCACCGGGGTGAGCGCACCGGCCACGTCGGCGACCGCGGCGGCGTCGACGTCTCCGGTGAGCCCGCCCTCCTCGGTGGGGTTGGTGCCCACATCGATCACCACCGCGCCCGCAGCCACGTGGCCGCGGCCGATCAGCCCGGCCCGGCCGGCGGCGGCGACCAGCACGTCGGCCTGCGAGGTGACGGCGGCGAGGTCACGGGTGCGCGAGTGGGCGACGGTGACCGTGGCGTGCCGGTCGAGCAGCAGGTGGGCGACCGGCTTGCCGACCACGGTCGAGCGGCCGACCACGACGGCGCGGCGCCCCTCGAGCGGCACCTCGTAGTGGTCGAGCAGCGCCAGCACGGCGGCGGCCGTGGCGGGCGGGAACGCGGGCAGCCCGGCGGCGAGCCTGCCGAGCGAGAGCGGGTTGGCGCCGTCGACGTCTTTGCGCGGGTCGATGGCGGCGGCCAGCTCCTGCGCCGACGCGCCGGCGGGCAGCGGGGTCTGCAGCATCACGCCGTGGACGTCGGGGGCGGCGGAGAGCCTGGCCAGCGTCTCGCCGATCTGGTCGGCGGCCGCCTCGGGGCCGAGATCGACGACGTCGCAGGCGATGCCGACGCCGGCCGCCGTCTTGGCGATGGAGCGGACGTACCACAGGCTCGCCTCGTCGGCGGTCGCCACCACCATGGCCAGCCGCGGCTGCGGGCCGGCGGCGGCCTCGGCCTGCGCCTGGGCTCTGATGGCGGCCGCCAGGTCCTTGCCGGTCAGCGTCTTCAACGGTCGTCTCGCCCCTTGCTCTCGCGCGCCGCTGCCGTCACGGCTTGATCTGCTCGCGTACCTCGGCGGTCACCCAGTCTGCCTTGGCGACGGCGGCGTCGACACCGGACAGGCGGATGTTCAGCTTCTCGCGTACTTGCTCGTCCTTGATGCCGCCGAGGTTGATCTCGACGTTGACCCGGCCCGTGGTGAGCGCGGCGCGGGCGGCCTCGGCGGCGGCGGCCACATCGCTGAGCACGTTGCGGTTGCAGATCGGCAGCAGCACCTCGCACAGCTCGACCACCCGCGCGGCGGCCTCGATGACCCGGGCGGGCGGCTCGGCCGCGCCGGCCAGCGCCCTGGCGATGGTGGCGCTGCGCTCCTCTCCCTTGGGCAGCCGGTAGGCGTCGGTGACGGCGGTGAAGGCGGCCGCGTCCTCCTCGGCCAGCTTCAGCGCCCGCGCCCGCAGCGTGTCGGTCTCGGCGATCACGGCGGTGACGGTCTCGGCGTGGCCGGCGTACTTCTCGCCCGTGGTGTAGCGGGCCACCATGCCGAGCAGCGCGGCGGCCTGGGCGGCGTGCAGGGCCGCCGTGGCGCCGCCGCCGGGCGCGGGGACCCGGCCGGCCAGTTCGGTGAGGAAGCCGTCGATCGTCATGTCGCGCATGACGGCCATTCAACCAGGCGGGGCGCTGCCTACTCGCGGTACATCGGCCGCGTGGCGTCCTCGGGCAGGCCGGTGGACGGCGGCAGGTAGGGCGACGGCGCCGACTGCCACTGCCCGTCGTAGGCGTCCGCTTCCTGAGGGCGGCCCCGCCACCGCGACGGGAACGTGGAGACGGCCAGCAGCGCCACCCCGAGCAGGAACAGCAGCCCCGAGTAGGTCACCGTCATGAAGCCGCTCCGCAGGGAGGATGGCAGCAGACCGTCGGGCAGCAGCCGCACGCCCGTGGCCATCTCGGCGAACGGCAGCGCGCCCAGCCCGGTGAAGGCGAGCCCGCCGAGCAGCGAGGCGACGGGCGACAGGCGCGAGCCGAGCAGCAAGGCCAGGAGGATCCCCGAGGCGGCCAGCACCACGATCCCGGTCCAGGAGAGCCGGAAGTCCCGCTGGGCGGTGAGTGACAGCTCGCCCACGCCGTACCAGAGGCCGGCGGCGAGCAGCGGCGGCAGGAGCAGCCCGGCGAGCACTCCCAGGGCGTGACGGGCACCGTTTGTCATGATCTACCCCGTTTGGTTGGCTCCGTCCCAACCTACTCGCCGCGATCGCCCGCCGCAGGACCCACGCCGCAGACTTCTCAAAAGCCGGGCAGGTGAGAACATTCTGAAAACTCCGTGAGAAGCCGTTCACGGGTCTTTGCCGCAGCAGGTGGCGCGTGCATCGTGGGCGCATGAGATCCGCGATCCCCAAGACCGCACTCAGCGCGTTCACCGCGGCCCTGCTCGGCGCCACGCTGCACGGCGGGCCCGCGCAGGCGGCGACGCGACCCGGCACCTTCCCCCTCCCCAACGGCTTCCAGCCGGAGGGCATCGCGATCGCCGGCGGCCACGCCTACTTCGGCTCGCGCGCCACCGGCGACATCTACCGGGCCGACCTGCGCACCGGCAGGGGCAAGGTGATCACCAAGGGGCCCGGCACGCCGTCGCTCGGCCTGGAGACCGACGGGCGCGGGCGGCTGTTCGTGGCCGGCGGCAGCGGCGGCGACGCCCGGGTGGTCGATCTGCGCACCGGGAAGGTGCTCAAGTCGTACCGGCTCGCCACCGGCACGTCGTTCGTCAACGACGTGATCATCGCCGGCGGCGCCGTCTACTTCACCGACTCCAGCAACCCCGTCCTGTACAAGCTGGACCTCGGCAGGGGCGGCAGGCTGCCGGAGGAGGCGGTGAAGATCCCGCTCAGCGGTGCCATCCAGTACGGCGACGGCATCAACGCCAACGGCATCGTGCGCAGCCCCGACGGCCGCTCGCTGCTGATCGTCCAGTCGAACACCGGCAAGCTGTTCGAGGTGAACCCGAAGTCCGGGGCCACCACGGAGGTCCGGCTCGGCGATGTGAGCCTGGTCAACGGCGACGGCCTGCTGCTGTCCGGCCGCACCCTGTACGCCGTGCAGAACCGCGACAACTCGATCGCCGTGATCAAGCTGGCGCCCGACGGCGGCTCCGGAAAGCTCGTCACGCGGATCACGCATCCGAAGTTCGACGTGCCGACCACGGTCGCCGCCCGCGGCCACCTGCTCTACCTGCCCAACGCCCGCTTCACCACCACCCCCGGCCCCGACACGACGTACGACGTCGTCTCGGTCAAGCGCTGAGCGTCCTCCCCGGGACGCGCGATCGCGTCCCGGGGAGCTCTCCGCCGCCGGTCACTCGCGGTGACCGTTGCCCGCCGCGGAGCTCCGGCCGTCCGGGCGCAGGGCGGCGAGCTGCTCCTCGAACGGCACGACCTCATCTGGCTCACCCGCCTTGCCGGGCCGGCGGGGCGCGCGGTTCGCCAGCAGCGCGGCCAGCTCGTCGGCGGCGCGCTCGATGCGCTCGCTCAGCCCGTCGGTGAACGCGTCCTTGCCGCCGCCCCAGTCCTCAGGAGCCGCGTACACGGCGGTCGGCACCACCACGGCCCGCAGGTACGCAAACAGCGGCCGCAGCGCGTGATCGAGCGCCAGCGAGTGCCTGGCGGTGCCGCCGGTGGCCGCGACGAGCACCGGCTTGCCGGTCAGCGCGGTGTTGTCGATCACGTCGAAGAAGCTCTTGAACAGCCCGCTGTAGGAGCCGCTGAAGATCGGCGTGACCGCGACGAGCCCGTCCGCCTCCGTCACGGTCTCCAGGGCGGCGCGCAGCCTGGCGCCGGGGAAGCCGGTGACGAACGCGTTGGCGATGTCCACGGCCAGGTCGCGCAGCTCCACGTTGCGGACCTCGGCCGCCTCACCGGCGCCGGCCCGCCGCGCCACCGCCTCGCCCAGGCGGTCGCCGAGCAGGCGGGTGGAGGACGGCTGGGTCAGTCCCGCCGTGACGACGGCAAGCTTCATGAGGGTCGTCTCCTTTCCGGAGGATGCGGGGGGTCAGGCGCCGACGGCGGCCGAGGCGTTCTTCGCCGCCACCAGCGAGGCGTGCGTGGGCGCGTCGGGCACCCCGGCAGGGCGGTCCTTGGCGAACTCCTTGCGCAGCACCGGCACGACCTCCTCGCCGAGGATGTCGAGCTGCTCCAGCACGGTCTTCAGCGGCAGCCCCGCGTGGTCCATGAGGAAGAGCTGGCGCTGGTAGTCGCCGAAGAACTCCCTGAACTCCAGCGTCCTGTCGATGACCTGCTGCGGGCTGCCCACGGTGAGCGGGGTCTCGGCCATGAACTCCTCCAGCGAGGGCCCGTGGCCGTAGACGGGGGCGACGTCGAAGTACGGGCGGAACTCGCGTACCGCGTCCTGGGAGTTCTTGCGCATGAACACCTGGCCGCCGAGCCCCACGATGGCCTGCTCCGGCGTGCCGTGGCCATAGTGGGCGTAGCGCTCCCGGTAGAGGTTGATCAGGCGCATGAAGTGCTCCTTCGGCCAGAAGATGTTGTTGGCGAAGAAGCCGTCGCCGTAGTAGGCGGCCTGCTCGGCGATCTCGGGGCTGCGGATCGAGCCGTGCCAGACGAACGGCGGCACGCCGTCGAGCGGGCGCGGGGTGCTGGTGAAGCCCTGCAGCGGCGTACGGAAGCGGCCCTCCCAGTCGACCACGTCCTCGCGCCACAGCCGGTGCAGCAGCGCGTAGTTCTCCACGGCGAGCGGGATGCCCTGCCGGATGTCCTGGCCGAACCACGGGTAGACCGGCCCGGTGTTGCCGCGGCCCAGCATGAGGTCCACCCGCCCGTCGGCGAGGTGCTGCAGCATCGCGTAGTCTTCGGCGATCTTCACGGGGTCGTTGGTGGTGATCAACGTGGTGGCGGTGGAGAGCAGCAGGCGTTCGGTCCTGGCCGCGATGTAGCCGAGCAGGGTGGTGGGGGAGGACGGGACGAAGGGCGGGTTGTGGTGCTCGCCGGTCGCGAACACGTCGAGGCCCACCTCTTCCGCCTTGAGGGCGATCGCCACCATCGCCTTGATGCGCTCGTGCTCCGTCGGGGTCCTGCCGGTGGTGGGATCGGTGGTCACGTCACCCACGCTGAAGATGCCGAACTGCACGTTGGTCACCATCCATGACTGTTGAATATTTGACGGCTACCGTAGCGCGGGAGCACGCCGCGATATTCCATCATCGGGCATCCCTCGTAAACGACTCATGCGGAAGAGGGCCGGTCAGAGGGCGTTGACGACCGTGTGGAGCGGCGGGTCAGAGGGCGTTGATGTCGGCGGGGCCGAGGATCCGCTTGGCCGCGCCATGCTCGGCCACCGCGATCATCGCCTGCCCGATGCGTTCCGTCGTGGTCACCTCCTCGGCGAACAGCTTCCGCAGGAGCGGCCAGAGCGGCCTGGTCACCATGTACGCCACCCGGTACAGCGGCGTCTGCGGGGTCACGCCGTGCAGCGGCTGGATGTAGCCGGGCCGGAACACGTACGCCGCCAGCGGCAGCTCCAGCAGCGCGTTCTCGGTCTCGCCCTTCACCCGGGCCCACATGGCCCGCGCGCCGGCGTCGGTGCCCGCGCCCGAGACGTACACGAAGGCCGATCCCGGGTTGAGCCGGGCCAGCGTCCGTCCGGCCGCCAGCGCGAAGTCGTAGGTGACCCTGCGGTAGTCGGGCTCGCGCATGCCGGCCGAGGACACCCCGAGGCAGTAGAAGCAGGCGTCGTGGCCGCGCAGCTCGTCCTCGATCGGGCCCAGGTCGGTGAGGCCGGCGTGCCGGATCTCGCGCAGCTTCGGGTGAGGAACGCCCGTGGGGCGGCGGCCGACCGCGAGCACGGCCGTGACCCGCTCGTCGGCCAGGCACTCCCTGAGCACGCCCTGCCCGATCATGCCGGTCGCCCCGAACAGGATCACCCTCATGCCGCTGTCCTACCCTCAGGCGGGCGATCACGCGAGGTCGCGGGCGGCCTCGGCGAGGCGGGCGCGGGCGCGCGCGGGGACGCTCAGCCCGCGGGCCGAGATGCCGACGGCCCACGACGTGCCGGGCACCACCGCGCCCGCGCAGGCCACCTCGTCCCTGAACTGCCCGTGCTCCTCCACCACCTCGCCGGGGCATAAGCCGGCCAGCTCCGCCTCGACGTCCTCAACGCTGGTGGGGGTCGCCGAGGTGAAGCGCGGCAGGCCGTACTCGGTCAGGACCTCGCGCCGCACCCGCGGCGGCAGCGCGAGCAGCAGCGCCTTGCCGAGCGCGGTGGCGTGCGGCGCGGCCTCCAATCCGGCCCGCAGGTCCTCAAGCCACGGCGAGCGCGGCCCCTCGGCCACGTCGAGCACGACCAGCCGCCCGCCCACGAGCTGCGCCAGGTACGCCGTGTGCCCCGTCACGGCCGCCAGGTGACGCAGCACCACCGAGGCGCGGGGCGGGCGGTCGAAGGCGTCGATCATCTCGTGGAACCGCTCGGCGACCTTGGAACCCGGCAGGTAGTCGCCGTCGGGGCATCGATGGAGGTAACCCTCGTAGCACAAGGTGCGGACGAGGTGATAGGAGGTCGACAGAGTCAGCCCGCACCGGCGTGCGATGACCTTGACGGACAGCGGCCGGTCGGCGCGCGAGACCTCCTCCAGGACGCGAAGGGCACGGGAGACGCTGCGGATCAGATCGCTGGGTTCTTCGGTCATCCCTCAAGCATGTGCGCTATCTGAAAATCGGACGCCTACCCCAGGCGGCACACCCGTCCGGCGAAGAGGCCACGCCGGGGCTACCGCTGTGGGCCGGTGCGGTTCTGGTGACCGTGCGCCGGCACTGCTCCTCCACCGGCTCCACGCTGCGCCGCCCGTCCGGGGAAGTGCGCCTCGGCCGGCGATCTCCTGCGCGTCCGCAGGGCGATCGTCTCATCGGCGCGCGGACCGCGCTCGGGTGGAAAAGACGAAGCCCCAGCCGGTGAGGGCTGGGGCCGAGAGAGTGGACGATACTGGGATTGAACCAGTGACCTCTTCCGTGTCAGGGAAGCGCTCTCCCGCTGAGCTAATCGTCCTTTGATACTGAGGTGGCGACGGGATTTGAACCCGTGTGGACGGCTTTGCAGGCCGCTGCCTCGCCTCTCGGCCACGCCACCGAGCCGGAAGCTCCGAGCGGAAGACGGGATTCGAACCCGCGACCCTCACCTTGGCAAGGTGATGCTCTACCCCTGAGCCACTTCCGCGTGTCGCCCCGGTCGCTGCCGGGTGACGAAGAGAACTCTAGCGAATTCCGGCCGAGTCCCCAAACTGAAATCCTGCGAGCAGGTCACGGCTAGGGCGTGAGCCGTACGCCGACCGGGTGCGGACCCTCCGTCTCCAGCCGGTACTCCCGCCCGGAGATGGCCCGGTTGTCCTCGATCACCCGCTCCGACGGCGGCTCCTCGCCGCCCATGACGGCCTGCTGCATCCGGGTGAACCGCTCGTGCGCCTCGCGTACGTAGCCGGTGCCCAGGGTGGTGACGTCCACCTGGGTCGTGAGCAGGTCGCGGATGTAGCCCTTGTTCGACTCGAACGTCACGGGCGGCGGCAGCGCGGGCGCGAGCACCTGCTCGGGGTCGCGCCCGTCGAACCGCTTGAACAGCTCGCCGGCCAGCCGCAGGTGCTCCAGCTCCATGCCGAGATGCAGCTCCCAGATCGCGCGCACCCTGGGATCGGTCTCGGTCTCCATGAACGAGTGGTACAGGTAGCACTCGTTGAACTCGTGGTTGAGCAGCATCTCCCACCAGCTCTCGCCCGGATCGACCAGCGACTCGTAGTGGGTGACGTGCTCCTCCTCCACCATGCCGATCTCCTGGTAGAGCTGCCGCGCGATCGGCTCCATGTGGAGGGGGCCGACGTTCATGTAGAAGTTCATCGTCTGCTGCTCGGCCGCCGTGATCGTCAGCGCGTGCAGCCGCGACAGCGGCTCGGTGCGGGAGCGCTCGTAAGGCCGGCGCACGTTGTCGACGGGGTCGCGATGGTGCAGGTACGTCGGCCGCCCCGGCATGACCTCGGTGAGCCGGTCGACGATCTTGTCCGCCTTGCGGTGCTCGATCATCTCGTACAGGTTGGCGTACCGGTAGAGGTGGTCGAAGTCCTCCAGCACGCCGAACTGGTACGCCTGCTTGAGGTAGGGGTCGGGCTCCATCCGCGCCACCCACGCCGTCAGATCGACCGCGACCTGCTCGTAGGCGATCGTCGTCTCCAGCACCGACGACGAGCCGGGCAGCAGCCAGTTCACGGCCTTCTGCTGCTGGGACTCGATGTAGCGGACCTGTGCGAGCCGCCGCTTGACGTCCGGGTCCGAGCAGTGCCTGGCCGCGTGATGGCTGAACATGACGGCCTCGACCTCGATGCCGTTCATCGTGATGATCCGGCAGCGGGTGTACGGATCCGCGGCGTCCGGGTCGATCGGTGTGACGTTCAGCTCCCGCCAGTTGCGCAGTTGCTCGTCCAGCGGGATACCCCGCTCCTGGAGTGGGTCGAAGGCCATGTCGCAGCGCGTACCCGCGCCGGTGCCCGGCAACCTCCGCGTTCGGTGCGCGAAACGCCCGCGTTCGGTAAGGCGGCGCGTGCCTGCGCGGGGGCGGGGTAGGCCGCTCGACGTGGCTGAACGCGTGGTTGAACACGATGTCATCGATCTCCTGATGGCCCAGCACGGGCGGATCAGGGACCTGTTCGACGAGGTGGAGCAGGCGCCTCCCGACAAGATCGGGGAGGCGTTCGAGCGGCTGATGCGCCTGCTGTCGGTGCACGAGACCGCCGAGGAGGAGATCGTCCACCCGTACGCGCGCAGGAAGCTCGACAACGGCCAGGGCGTGGTGGCCGACCGGCTGGCCGAGGAGAACAGGGCCAAGCGGCTGCTGCTCGACCTGCACAAGGCGGGCGTGGACGACCCGGGGTTCTGGGAGGGGCTGGCGGAGCTGCGCACCGCGGTCACGGCGCACGCCCGCAGCGAGGAGCGCTACGAGTTCACCAAGCTGCGCGCCAAGACGTCGGTGGCCGAGCGGCGCACGATGGCGGCGGCGGTGCGCGCGGCCGAGTCGATGGCGCCCACGCGTCCGCATCCCGGCACCGAGTCGATGACGAGGAACATGCTGCTCGGCACGCCGATGGCGGTCATGGACCGGGCCCGCGACATGATCCGCAAGGCGCTGGGCAAGCGCTGACCCTTCGACGTGCGACGAAATGTCGGCGTACTAGCGTCGCGGACATGGAGTACATCGCCGCTGACGCCGACATCGCACCCGTCGCCGCGCTCATCGCCGAACCCGCGCGGGCCGCGATCCTGACCGCGCTGCTCGGCGGCCGCGCGCTGGCGGCGGGCGAGCTGGCCAGGATGGCCGGGGTCAGCGCCGCCACCGCGAGCGCCCACCTGGCCAGGCTGCTGGACGGCGGGCTGGTCGACGTCGTACGCCAGGGCCGCCACCGCTACTACCGCCTGGCCGGTCACGAGATCGCCGAGGTGCTCGAAGCGCTGGCCAGGGTCGGCACCCGCCCGCCGGTGCGCTCGCTGCGCCAGTCGCGCCAGGCGAGGCTGCTGGAGGAGGCCCGCACCTGCTACGACCACCTCGCCGGACGCGCCGGGGTGGGCCTGCTCGACGGGCTCAAGCGCGGTGGCCACTTCGACGGCCACGGCCTCACCGGTTCCGGGGAGTCGCTGATGTCCCGGCTCGGCGTGGACGTGGCCCGCGCGCGCAGGTCGCGGCGGCTGTTCGCGCCCGAATGCCTGGACTGGACCGAGCGCAGGGCGCACCTGGGCGGCGCGCTCGGCGCGGCCGTCACCGAGGCGCTGTTCGAGCGCGGCTGGCTGCGCAGGGGCAGCGTCCCGAGGGCCGTGATCGTGACCGACGCGGGACGGGAGGGGCTCGCGGAACTCTTCGGAAGTAAGGAGCTAACATCGGGTACGCCGGTTACCTAAGCGAGAGAGACGCACCATGCGCGACAACGAAGTCGTGACCGTCGGCCCAGAACCGCTGACCTTCGACGACGTCATCAAGGTGGCCCGCCACGGCGCCCCCGTACGCCTCAGCGACGACGCCGTCGCCGCCATCGCCGCCGCCCGGCAGCGGGTGGACGAGCTGGCGGAGAGCCCCGTCCCCCACTACGGCATCTCCACCGGGTTCGGCGCGCTCGCCACCCGGCACATCGACCCGGCGCTGCGCGCCCAGCTCCAGCGCTCCCTCGTACGCTCGCACGCCGCAGGCAGCGGCCCCGAGGTGGAGACCGAGGTGGTGCGCGCCCTCATGCTGCTGCGCCTGCACACCCTGGCCACCGGCCACACCGGCATCAGGCCGACCACCGCCAAGACGCTGGCCGCACTCATCAGCTCAGGCATCACGCCGATCGTGCACGAGTACGGCAGCCTCGGCTGCTCCGGCGACCTCGCCCCGCTGGCCCACGTGGCGCTGACGCTCATGGGCGAGGGCGTCGTCAGGGACGCATCCGGCGCGGTGCAGCCCGCCGCCGAGGCGCTCAAGCAGGCCAGGATCGAGCCGGTCGAGCTGGCCGCCAAGGAGGGCCTGGCGCTGATCAACGGCACGGACGGCATGCTCGGCATGCTCATCCTCGCCATCGACGACCTCACCAGGCTCGTCAAGACCGCCGACGTGAGCGCCGCGATGAGCGTCGAGGCGCTGCTCGGCACCGACCGCGTCTTCGCCCCCGAGCTGCAGGCGCTGCGCCCGCACCCCGGCCAGGCGCTCTCGGCCGCCAACATGGTCAAGGTGCTGCGCGACTCCGGCATCATGGCCAGCCACCGCGACCCGGCCGCCTGCACCCGCGTGCAGGACGCGTACTCGCTGCGCTGCGCCCCGCAGGTGGCCGGCGCGGCCCGCGACACGATCGCGCACGCCGCCACCGTCGCCCAGCGGGAGCTGGCCAGCGCCGTGGACAACCCGGCCGTGCTGGCCGACGGCCGGGTGGAGTCCAACGGCAACTTCCACGGGGCGCCGCTCGCGTACGTGCTGGACTTCCTCGCGATCGTGGCCGCCGACCTGGCCTCGATGTCGGAGCGGCGTACCGACCGGTTCCTCGACGTGGCCCGCAACCACGGCCTGCCCGCGTTCCTCGCCGACGACCCCGGCGTCGACTCAGGACACATGATCGCCCAGTACACCCAGGCCGCCCTGGTCTCCGAGCTGAAGCGGCTGGCCGTGCCCGCCAGCGTCGACTCCATCCCCAGCTCGGCCATGCAGGAGGACCACGTGTCCATGGGCTGGTCGGCGGCGCGCAAGCTGCGTAAGGCGGTGGACGGCCTCACCAGGGTGCTGGCCGTCGAGGTGCTGACCGCCGCCCGCGCGATCGACCTGCGCGCCCCGCTGGAGCCCGCGCCCGCCACCGCCGCCGTGGTGCGGGCGCTGCGCGAGACCGTGCCCGCGCCCGGCCCCGACCGGTTCCTGGCCCCCGAGATCGAGGCCGCGGTCCGGCTGGTCGCCGAGGGCGGCGTGGTCGCCGCCGCCGAGTCGGTCACCGGCCCGCTGGACTGACCGCTATCGGTGCGGCAGGGCCACGATCAGGTCCACCTCCAGGCGCAGCCCCGGCATGAACAGCTTCGACACCTCCACGGTCGTGCTGGCCGGGGGAGTGCCGGTGATGTAGCGGCGGCGCACGTCGCGGTAGGCGGGCAGGTCCGAGAAGTCCGTCAGGTACGAGCGGATGAACGCGACGTCCTCCCACCTCGCGCCCTGGTCGGCCAGGATCCGCGAGATGACCTGGAAGACGTGCTCGGCCTGCTCCGCCATGGTCTCGCCGACCACCTCGCCGCGCTCGTCGAAGGCGGCCTGGCCGGAGATGTAGAGCATGTCGCCGACGCGGACGGCGTGGGAGTAGGCGCCGTTCGTCTGCGGGACCGTCGGCGGGTTGATCGGCACCGTCCGGCGCGCGGCGTGGCCGCTCGCCGGTTCGCCATCCGGTGGGCTCGCGGGAACGCCCGCCGAGCCGCTCGCGGGTCCGCTCGCTGAGGGGGCCGCCGCTTCGCCGGCAGGCCCCGTGAGGTGGGACGCGATGGCCGTCAGGTCGTGCCCGCCGAGCCCGGCCGCCTGCGCCTCCTGCAGCCGGGCGCGGGCGGCGGTCGCCAGCGTGGCCTCAGGCCAGGCGGCCAAGCCCAGGTCCTTGGCCGCGTGCGCGAGCGCGTACCGGGTCTCCTGCGCCGGGGTGCGCAGCCGCTCGGCCAGCGCGCCCAGCGGGGTCGCCCCCAGCACGTCCGCCAGGGCGTCGCGGTCCACGCCGTGCGCCCGCGCGTACGCGAACGTCTCGGCGAGCAGCACCTGGGCGGGCACGAGCGCGCTCATGACGGCGAGCTTCATGGCCGCGCCCGACCCGAGCGGGCCGAGCTCGCGCACCTGCCCGAACACCGACAGCACCTCGCGGCAGCCCGACACGTCGCCGCCGGCCAGCACCGTCAGCGTCCCGTCGGCCGCCGGGCCCACGCTGCCCAGCACCGGCGCGTCCACCAGGCCCACCGTCGGCGGCAGCAGCGCGCGCAGCTCGCGCACCGCCTCGGGCCCGATCGTGGACATCTCCACCACCGTCGCGCCCGGCCGCAGCCCGGGCAGCGCCGCCGTCAGCACCTCGCGCACCGCGGCCGGGTCGCTGAGCATGGTGATCACCAGCTCAGCCTGCTCCACAGCGGCGGCCACCGGGACACCGTCCGCGCGCCGCCACGTCGTCACCTTGTGCCCGGCCTCCACGAGCCGCCGGGCCATGGGGACGCCCATGCGTCCCTGTCCGAGAAAAGCAATCACAATCGCGAGTCAAACCGACGGCTTGGTATTCCACCAACAACTTGATTGCATGGCTGCCATGCATGAGCCGAATGCCTTTGACACCGGCACGTTGCGGCTGTTCGACGAGGTCGTGCGCAGCGGTTCCATCACCGCCGCCGCCGAGCTGCTCGGCTACACCCAGTCGGCGCTCTCGCGCCGCATCGCCGCCCTGGAGCGCGCCGCGGGCGGGCCGCTGTTCGAACGCCTGCCGCGCGGCGTCCGCCTCACCCCCGCGGGAGCGGCCCTGCACCGGCACGCCGTCGCCGTGCTCGACCGGCTCGCCCGCGCCGGAGAGGAGCTGGCCGCCATCCACCGGGGCGCGGGCGGGCAGCTGCGGGTCGGCTCGTTCGCCACGGCCAACGTCGCGCTCGTGCCGCGCGCGCTCAAGCGGTTCGCCGAGCGGCGGCCGGGCGTCGAGCTGCGCCTCATCGAGGGGCTCAGCGCGCCCCTGGTCGAACGGCTGCACGCCGGAGCGCTCGACGTTGCCGTCATCAGCGACTACCCGGCGGGGCTGCCGGCCGAGGAGACGCGCGTCGTCCCGCTGCTGGAGGACCGGCTGCTCGTGGCCCTGCCCGCCGGGCACCGCCTGGCCGCCGAGCCGGACGTGGACCTGCGCGACCTGGCCGGCGAGACCTGGATCGAGGCCGCGCCGCGCGGCCAGCCGACGCTGCTGCTCAGAGCCTGCGCGGCGGCCGGGTTCACGCCGCGCGGCGGGCTGCGGGTGGCCGAATGGACGGGCAAGTTCGGGTTCGTCCTGGCCGGGCTCGGGGTGACGCTGGTGCCGGAGCTGGCGGCGGAGGCCGTACCGGCCGGGCTGGTGCTGAAACCCCTCAGGGGTACGGAGCCCGCACGCCGGGTCTACGCGGCCCTGCCCGATACGCCACTGCCCGCGGCGCTGGAACTGGTGGAAATGCTGGGAGAATGGGAGATGTGCACCACGACTACGCCCACTTAGGGCACGTCCTCGCCACCGGACTGCGTGACGTGACCTCCGACCTCGCCGCACTCGACGGCGAGGGCTGGTGGGCCGTTGTCGTCGATTACGAGGGCAAGGTGACGTGCGCCCGCTTCGACCACGTACGCCCCGCGCCCCTGCCCGCTCCCACCAGGCCCTGGCACGGTCCACGCCCGGACCAGTGGCGCAGCTCGCTCGACCGCGCCGCCTACGAGCGGGTCGTCCAGACCATCCGCGCCCTCATCGAGCAGGGCGAGGTCTACCAGGCCAACCTCTGCCGCGTCCTGAGCGCGCCCATCGCGCACGACGCCGACCCGCTCGCGCTGGCGGCCAGGCTCGCCGCGGGCAACCCGGCTCCGTACGCGGGCGTGATCAGCCTGCCCGGTCTGAGCGTGGTCACCGCCTCGCCCGAGCTGTACCTGTCGCGCGACGGCGACGTCGTGGAGTCCCGCCCGATCAAGGGCACCGGCGTCACCGCCGACGACCTGCTCGACAAGGACTACGCGGAGAACGTCATGATCGTCGACCTCGTCCGCAACGACCTCGGCAGGGTCGCCGAGGTCGGCTCGGTCGAGGTGCCCGCGCTCTGCGCGGTCGAGGAGCACCCGGGTCTCGTCCACCTCGTCTCCACGGTGCGCGCCCGCCTCCAGGCGGGAGCGGGCTGGCCTGAGCTGTTCGCGGCGACGTTCCCGCCCGGATCCGTCACGGGCGCGCCCAAGTCGTCCGCCGTGCGCATCATCAATGAGCTCGAACCAGCGCCGCGAGGCCCGTACTGTGGGGCCGTGGGCTGGGTCGACGCCGACCGTGGCAGGGCGGCGCTGGCCGTAGGCATCAGAACATTCTGGATCTCGTCCGGCGAGATCCGGTTCGGCACGGGAGCGGGCATCACCTGGGGCAGCGACCCCGGGCGCGAATGGCTCGAGACCGAGCTCAAAGCAGCCAGGCTGATCGCGCTGGCATCACAGGAGGAATCTGCATGAACGTCCCTGTCTGGGTCAACGGGGAGCTGATCGACCCCGCTCAGGCCACCGTCTCGGTGTTCGACCACGGCCTCATGGTCGGCGACGGCGTCTTCGAGACCATCAAGATCGTCAACGGCAAGTCGTTCGCGCTCACCCGCCACCTCGATCGGCTCACGCTCTCCGCCCAGCGCATGGACCTGCCCGAGCCCGACGTCGAGGCCATCGCCGCCGGCATCGGCAAGCTGCTCGACGCCGCGCCCGCCTGGGAGCTCGGCCGCATCCGCGTCACCTACACCAGCGGCCCCGGCCCGCTCGGCTCCGACCGCGGTGATCAGGGCACCACCACCGTCGTCATCGTGGACGAGCAGAAGCCGTTCCCCGCCACCGCCAACGTCACCGTCGTCCCCTGGCCGCGCAACGAGCGCGGCGCCCTGGCCGGCGTCAAGAGCACCTCGTACGGCGACAACGCCAAGGCCCTGGCGTACGCCAAGCAGCGCGGCGGCGGCGAGGCGATCTTCGGCAACCTGGCGGGGAACCTGTGCGAGGGCACCGGCTCCAACGTGTTCATCGTCCGCGACGGCCGCCTCATCACCCCCACGCTCGCCTCCGGCTGCCTGGCCGGCGTCACGCGTGCGCTGGTGCTCGAATGGTGCGGCGCCGAGGAGGCCGACGTCCCCCTCCAGGCCCTGTACGAGGCCGACGAGGCGTTCCTCACCTCCACCACGCGCGACGTGCAGCCGATCAGGCTCGTCGACGACACCGAGCTGCCGGTCGCCCCCGGCCCGATCACCACCAAGGCGATGCGGATCTTCGCCGAGCGCTCGGCCGCCGACCTCGACCCGTGACGTAGGGCCCTGCCTTTCGACGGCCCCTGCCGCGATCGGCGGCGGGGCCCGATCGGGCCTTGGCACGGGCTGTCGGACATCGGGGGCTTTCGGATATTCCCGAATACGCACCGTTTTCGCATGACCGCTCGGCGGCGCGCTCGCACGGCGTTACGCTTTCGTTGCAGATGACGCCCGAAGCGATGAGGGTTCGCTATGAGTGGGGATGGCGGCGCCTGCGTGCCGCCGATTGCGAAAATGGGCGCGATCGTCACCGTGGAGCGGGTGCTCGCCCGCACGCCCGCGCTCGCCGTGCTGCTACCGATGATCCAGGTCTACGACGTCGGCTGCCTGCTGAACCTCGACGTCGTGGCCCGTAACGCCACCGCGCCTCCAGGGCTCGCGCTCCAGCTCGATTCGGCGTTCTCCGGCGAGGGGAGCACGTCGATGCACATCGTGCTGCGCTACCCGGGCGGCGTCGAGGTCCACTCCGACCATGACCGCGACTGCGCGCCGCCGAACCTGTCCTGGTTCCCCGGCGGCGTACGCGGCGACGCCGCTCACACGCTCTACCACATGCCGCTGTGGCTGCATCCCGTGCCGCCCGCCGAGGAGCTGCTGCTCACCCTGGAGTGGCCGTGGGCCCGCATCGAGCCCACGGCCGTCACGCTGGACGGCGCCGCCATCGCCCGCGCCGCCAAGCGCTCCTCGCCCTGCTGGCCGCCCTAGACCGCCTCAGTACGACTTCTGCGTCTGGACGTTGAAGTCGTCCATATGGACCTTCGCGGCCGGGTCGGTGAGCGGGTCGTCGATCTTCAGCACGTCCAGGCCCGCCCGGATGTCGCTGGAGTAGATGTAGCCGTTGTAGTAGTACGCCGACCACGAGCCCGCGATGCCCTCACCCGGGTAGGGGCCGCGGTCGAAGAAGCCGATCTCCTTCGGGGCGGACGAGTCGGTGAAGTCCCAGATCGACACCCCGCCCTGGTACCACGACTGCACCATGACGTCCTTGCCGGGCACCGGGATGAGCGAGCCGTTGTGCGCGACGCAGTTCTCGCTGGGCTGCTGCTCGCGAGCGATCTTGAAGTAGCCGCGCCGCTCCAGCCGGCCGTTCACCAGGTCGTACACCGCGTTCGCGCCCTTGGTCGGCGGCGTGTTGCGGTCGCAGGTGGCCTGGTTGCCGCCGCCCAGCTCGTCGCTGAAGACGACCTTCGTCCCGTCGTTGTTGAACGTCGCCGAGTGCCAGATCTGGAAGTTCTCGGTGTCGGTGAGCCGCTGCGTCACGCGCGGATTCACCGGGTCGCTGATGTCGAGCAGCACGCCGTCGCCGAAGCAGGCTGCCGCCGCCACGTTCTTCTCCGGGTAGGCGGTGATGTCGTGGCAGCCGGAGTCGTAGTCGCTGTTCGCGCGGTCGGGGAACAGGTCCGGCTTGGCCACCACCCTGGCCGTCTCCGGCGCGCCCAGCGGGATCTCCACGATCTGCAGCAGCTCGTGCGGGGCCGGGCAGGTCGGCGAGTCCGGCTCGGGGCCGGGGGAGGAGACGTACACGTAGAGCGTCTCGCCCGCCGGGACCATCGTGTGGGTGTGCGAGCCGCACTCGGTCTGGACGGCGCCGATGAAGCGCGGGCTGTTCTTGTCGCTGACGTCGAAGAGCCGCAGGCCCTCCCACGCGCGTGGGCTGTCGGCCGCGTCGCACTCGGGGCCGCTGCGCGGCTCGTCGATCGACAGCACCAGCAGATCGCCGTGGATCGTCACGTCGTTCTGCTGGGCCGGGCAGGAGACCTGGCTGACCACCCGGGGCTGCTCGGCAGGCTGATGTCGACGATCGAGAAGCCGCCGAAGTTGCCCACGTACGCGTAGTCGCCCTGGAAGGCCAGGTCGGTGTTGAAGTCCTCGTCGCCGTTCAGCGGGGCGGTCCGCGGGATGTTGGCGACATGCCGGACATTGGGGCTCGTCTGCGGGCCGTTCCCGCCTCTCTGCTGCGTCCTGGGCGGGTTGTTCTGCTGCGTGCCCGGCGAGGCGGGCTCGGAGGCGCCGCGCTCCTCGGCGGGCGCCGCGCCGCAGGCGGCGACCAGCGCCAGGACGGCGCTCAGCAGCGTGGCCCGCAGGGTGCCGCGCCGCAGCGCCCGCCTACGGGACGCCCCGCCGCGCGATGCGGGCTCGGACGCGGTCGCCCCGCGGCCGCCGGCCGCGCGGCCGGGCGGCCCGTGGTCTGCGGGCCGGCGTTCGCGCCTGGGCGCGGTCGATTCGCCGCTCGCGGACCTGTGCGCCCCGGTCGTGGCACCCGCTATGACCTCGGCCTTACTTGCTGTGGCGTCACTGCGCGTGGCGTCACGCACTTCGGCCTTACCCCCCTTGATTAAGCGCACTTTGGTCTCGCGCGATTCGGCGAAGATCAACGCGCATCCCCTTTGTCTCGTAGCTCACTATGGAAGCTATGTCAGCAGGTTTGGGGACGCGTGCGGTAATCGTCACGCTTATGGTGGCATTCGCCCTTGCAGGCTGCTTGCAATCGCCCGCCGCTCCGGCGGGGCCGTCACCCGTGGGCACGGAGGCGCCGGTGATCGTGCCGGGCCGCCCGGGGGAGCCCGCGCGTACCGCGAGGCCGGGGGAGCGGGTGGGGCGCACGCCGTCCGGGGTGGTCGCCGCCGACGTGCGCTTCGCCGAGGGCATGATCCCGCATCACCGGCAGGCGCTGGAGATGACCGCGCTGGTCGAGGAGCGTACGACGACCGAGAGCATCCGCGCGCTGGCCCGCCAGATCACCGCCGCGCAGACGCCGGAGATCAGGGCCATGACGAACTGGCTCGCCGGACTCGGCCGCCAGGCCCCCGCCGGTCACGACCACGCGCAGGGGGCCGCGTACGGGATGGCCACCCAGGAACAGCTCAACGCACTGCGGGCGGCCAGGGGCGGCGCCTTCGACCGCTTGTTCCTGCAGCTCATGACCCGGCACCACGAGGGCGCGGTCAAGATGGCGGGCGAGCAGCTCGCCGACGGCCGCGACCAGCGCATGCGGATGATGGCCAAGGACGTGTACTCGGGCCAGAGCATCGAGATCGCGCGGATGCGGCGCCTGCTGGAGTCGCTGCCGGCCTGATCGACCTCATGCACGAGCGACGTCCGGCGCTCCCGGGGGAGAGCGCCGGACGTCTCAGGTCTTCGGTATGCGGGGTCAGGACGGCCAGAGCATGTTGGTCAGCTCGGCGTCCAGGTCCATGTAGTCGGTCTCCCGCCCGGCCGGCACCTTCTCGTACGTCCGGTGCAGGAACTCGGTGAGCGGGGCCAGCGGCACCTCGAACAACGCCTGCCCGAAGGGGGACGTCAGGCTGATGTGCAGGGTGCGCTCGCCGTCGGCGCGCGCAGGCCACACCTGCACGTCGCCGTCGCCGACACGCCGCACGATGCCCACGGTCAGCAACTCGCGGGCGAAGATCCACTCGACCGGTTCGTCGTTCCCTACGTGGAAGGCCATGCGGATGGCGTACGGGTCGTCGGCTGTATAGCTCAGCCCGGCGAGCAGGGGGACGGTCGTACGGTCGGGGACCACAAGCCGAAGGCCAAGCTCGGCGGAGACGGTGGTGCTGTTCATCGTCAGCCAAACCTTTTCGTCGTAGGTCCCCTCTTCGGGGCTTTCACTGCTCTGACGGACTTCGTCCTGAGCTATGACGCGGAACGAAGAAACCCGTAGGAAAGATTCCGCCCCAGGGGCCTTCTGTAACGCACATCACAGCTGGACATTTAGGCATCTACCAGGCTAAACGGCATCAATCGGGTCGTATTTACAAGGGTTTTGCGTGCTGTGGAGCCTGCCCCGGACGCACCGTCCATGAACGTCCCAGGACCAAGATCCTGACCCAAGATCGTGGCCGATGCTTCCCGGACAGGACGATGGTATGCCACACGCCCGCCCCGCCGGTGGGCAACCGCCGCGTTTCACCCGAATCCCTCTGGCTCGGCCTCCCCGGGCCGGGCCCCGGGGGGCTATTGGTTCGCTGTAGGTGCCGGAGTGCGGTATGGTTTTCCCCGTCGGAACCGCGAGGGACCGGCAGGGCGGGCGATTAGCTCAGCGGGAGAGCGCTTCGTTCACACCGAAGAGGTCACTGGTTCGATCCCAGTATCGCCCACCAGCTCAGAGGCCACTTCCCGCTTGGGAAGCGGCCTCTCTTGCTTTCTGCGTGACTATCTGAGTGACTACGCCTCCGGATCTTGCTCTGTCGGAGCAGCCTCGGATGGCCGTGTTCGTGATCCCTAGTTGGGGAGGGTCTCGGTTCGAGTCCGGGGCTTTCACAGGCGGGGCCGTCGCTGCTTGTCTTCTCGTCGCTCCAGAGTTCCGCGATCTTTGGAAGAGAGGTAAGCGGATGGTCTCTGAGGTTCTGAAGCGCAAGCGGTACGCGTCTTCGGGTCTCCCTGGCGGTTGCTGGTGTAATGGGCAGCACGTCCCCTGGCTAGGGATCACGAGCAACGATGGCGGCCGGCCATAGCGGGCCAGACCGCCATACAGAGGCCTACTCTTCTCGAAATATCCGGTCCATCGCCACCGCACCACTCTGGAGAACAGGGCGGATCTGTTTGCGGTAGACGGTCTCGGTCACGGCCGTGCTGCGATGGCCGACAAGCCTGGAGATCTCCTCCAGCGGAACGCCGTTGTCAGAGAGCAGTGAGACGAAGCTGTGGCGGAGTTCGCGGGGTGTCCACTCCTTCGGGTCCACGCCTTCCGCGTCCTTGATGGCGTTGCGGAAGTCGCGGCGGACGTTGGCGGCGTCCAGCGGCTTACCCGTGGCCGTTGCGAACACCAGCCCGTTCTCCGACCATGCGTCGCCTTGCTCCCGCTGCTGAGTTTCACGGTGCCGGCGCAGCAGCTCCACGCAGCGCTTCGGAAGGGCAAGAGTACGGCGGGACTTGCGGGTCTTGGTGTCGCCTCCGGCACGTACGGAGCGCCAGACGGCGACGTGCGGAGGGACGGGCGGGTCGGCGTCCGGAGCGCCGTCCAGGTCCACGTGATCCCACGTCAGCGCCCGCAGTTCCTCCGTACGGGCACCCGTGAGCAGCGAGAGCACGATGTAGGCGTACATGCGGGAGCATTCAGCCGCTTTGAGAACGGCCTCCGCCTGGGCGAATGTCAGAGCTTTGGACGGGCGACCGGATTTACCCTTAGGCACCGAACATAGGGCTACGACGTTTCGCTTGACCTTGTCCCGCGCCATCGCTCGTTTGATCGCGCGGTTCAAGCAGCTGTACAGACTCTGCAGGGTCCGAGTGCTGAGCGTCTTCGCCTTCGCCGCGAGCCACTTGTCCACGTCTTCCGCGCTCAGGTCGCGCAGCTTCCGGGCTCCTAGAGCAGGGATGATGTGGTTCCTGCACAGGATTGTGCAGGTCTTCACGGTGGCCGGATCGCGACCGTTCAGGCCGTGGGCAAGCCAGTCGTTGATCGCGCGTTCCACGGTGTAGTCGGCCGGGGCGATGGCCAGGCCGTCCTCGTAGTCTCGGAGGACCTGCTTCAGCTTCTCCTTGGCTTCGGTCTTGGTCTTGCCGCTGCCTCGCTTCACGATGCGCTTGCCGTTGGGTGCGTAGCCCAGGCTGGCGGTGGCGATCCAGCGTTGGCGTTTGGCGTCCCAGTGGAGGCCGCCGTCTCCTCTGCTGCGTCGCTTGGGCATCAGGCTGCCTCCTCTGCTTCCTTCTCCAGGAGTGCGATGTAGTCGCGGATGGCTTGGGCGGTGATGAGGCGAGCACGGCCTTGCTTGACGGAGCGGAGCCGGCCGGTGCGGATCTGCTCGTAGATGACGGTGCGGCTCATGCGGAGCAGGGACATGACGTCGGTGACGCGGTAGAGCTGGGTGTCGGTGAGCCGGACACTGTCCGGCGCTGAGGTGGTCAAAGGTGGTGCTCCTCGTCGGCGGGGACAGTGGTGACGGGCAGGAGGGTCGGTTGTCCCTCCTGAGTGTGGGCGTTGGTGCTGGTCGTGGGCTGCGCTGGGACGTTCGGGACGGCCGGGACGTCCCCACGCGTGCCGGGTAGGCGGTAGTGGCCGGTGGCGTTCACGCAGAGCTGGCCGTCGGCGTTCATTCGCTGGCAGGTCTTGCGGACGTTCTCGTACGACAGGCCGGTGGCCTCGGCGATGGCCTTGGGCGTGCTTCCGGGGTGCCGGCGGACGTGGCGGATGATGGTGGCCCTGGTGTCGGACAGGGCGTGGTCTTCCGGTGGGCCGTCCAGCAGGTGCCAGGTGCCGGTGGCGGGCTGGAAGGCCATGGCGTACTCGGCCTCTTCGACGTCGCGTCCGGTGACGTGCAGGACGCCGTCAGCGGTGCCTCTGGCGCGTTTGAGGACGAGGGTGGCGTCCGCTGCCCCGGCCAGGCCGTTGGTGCCGGAGACTTCGCTCAGGAAGTCTTCTGAGGCCATCTTGCGGACGTGGTGGATCAGGACGACGGCCACGCCGTAGGTGTCGGCCAGGCGCTTGGCGCGGCCCATGGCGGCGTAGTCGGCGTCGTACGCGGACAGGCCGGGCGGTGCGGTGCCCCGGATCTTGGCGAAGACGTCGATGACGACCAGGCGGGCGTTGTCGTTGCGCTCCAGCCAGCGGGCGATGGCCTCCTCCCCGCCCGCAGGCATGGTCGGGCATGTGGTGGCCAGGGTCAGGTCCTTCGGCGCGGGACGGCCGCTCAGGATCTTGCCCATGCGGTTCTGGAGACGGCGGGCGGTGTCCTCCAGGGCGAGGTAGAGGACCGGGCCGGGCTCCACCTCGATGGACTCCAGGGCCTTGGCGCCGCTGGCGACGGCGATGCCCAGGCCGAGGCTGAGCCAGGACTTGCCGACCTTCGGCGGGCCTGCCAGGAGGCTGAGCCCTTCGGCGATGATGCCGGGGACGGCCCAGCGGGGCTCCGGGAAGGTCATGGCCATGAGTTCGTCGGCGGTCCAGGACGTGCGGAACGGCACAGGTCGGCCCGGCGCGTTGACGGCATCACCGTGGACCAGGCGCAGGTGGGTGCTGCGGTCGTTGGTCATGCGGCCACCGTCCGGGGCCGGCGGGCTCCGGCGCGCAGGCCGGAGGCGATGGTGCGCTGGGCCTCGCGCCAGGGCTGGCCGACCTGCGTGGCTGCCTCCGTAAGCCACGAAGTGACGGCGGCGGCGTCTAGCTCGCCTCCGGCGACGAGCTGGCCGAGCGCGACGGATGCCAGGTAGAGCGCGTTGTTGTGGCCGTGCGGCGGCGAGTCGGTCACGCGCCGCAGCTCGCCGAGGACGGCGGCGCGGATGTACGCGCCGTGGCGGTCGGTGGCGAGGGGCACGGTGATGGGCTTCTGGGGTGGCAGCGGGGCCGGGCGCAGGTACTCGCCGCAGCACGAGGTCTCGGTCACACGGACCGGCCGGTTGCTGCACGGGATGTGCGGTTCCCAGTGGTACATGCGGCGTGCTTCCGGTGGCTCAGACGGCGAGGGCGACGCATGTGCGCGCCGCCCCCGGTGGTGCGTGCTGGTGTGGCGTGGCCGGCGTCAGTCGCACGCGGAGGTCTTCTCCGAGCGGAGGCGCAGCAGGGTCGCGCCGTAGATGTAGGCGGGGTCGGATGCGTAGCGGTCGAGGCGTACGTGCTGGACCGCGCCGGTGGCGCCGGGCGCCAGCGACTCCAGGGCCTCGCGCAGGAGCGTCGCGGCACGTTCCAGCTCACCGGTGATGCCGCACGATCCCCGGCCCTCGTCGTCAGCAGCCGTCCACGAGTAGAAGCCATCGCTGTCGAAACGCACGACTACATGACAGCCACCAGCGGTACCACCCCTGTAGAGGACACCCAGAGGCGACCGTGTTGTCCGCCCCTCGTGTCCTCCCGTCCCCGCAGGAGCACCAGATGACCGGCACCACCAAGACCCCCGCCTGGGCCGCCCGTCTGCTCGCCGCCCGCAACGCCCGCGGCTGGTCCCAGCGCGACCTGGCCCGCGAGCTGATCAAAGCCTCCGACAAGCCGCTGACCGAGCTGCCCAACCTCATCCGCCGCATCCGGGGCCACGAGACCGGCGAACACCGCCCCGACGCCTTCTACACCCAGCTCTACTGCAAGGCGTTCGGCCTCACCGAAGACCAGCTCTTCGGCACCGTCACCAAGCCCGTCCCCGCCATCGCCCTGCCCACCCTGGCCCCCGACGCCGACCTGTACGAGCGCATCACCCGCGCCATCGATCAACCCTCCCGCGTGGACGCGGCCACCGTGCAATGGCTGGAACACTGCCTGGCCGAACACCGCCGCGTCGAAGACACCATCGGCAGCCGCCCCCTCCTCCCGCTCATCCACGCCCAGCTGTCCACCGTGGCCGACCTCGCCCGGGGAGTCCGAGGGCCGCTCGCCGACCGGGCCGTGGCCGTGCTGGCGCAGTACGCCCAGTTCATCGCCTGGATGTGCCACGACTCCCACCGCCACGCCGCCGCTTTGGCCTGGTACGACCGCTCCCACGCCTGGGCTCTGGAGGCCGGCGACGCCGCCCTGGCCGCCACCACCCTCAACATGCGCGCCCACCAAGCCTGGAGCCTCGGCGACGCACCCCGCTGCGTCCGCCTGGCCGAAGCCTCCCGCTGGCACGACGGCCGCACCACCCCCGGCGTCCAGGGCATGGCCGCTCAGATGGCCGGCCGAGGCCACGCCCAGATGGGCGAGGCGAACCTTGCCCGCACCCGCCTCGCCGAAGCCGAAGAACTCATCCGCACCGCCGCCGAACACCCCGAAGACGAACCACCCTGGATGTACTTCTACGACGAAGGCTGGTTCCTCATGCAACGCGGCATGGCCGAACTCGAACTGGGCGACGGCCGCCGCGCCGCCGACTACCTCGAACGCGGCCTGTCCACCCTGCCCGAGCACTACCGCCGCGACCGCGCCTGGTACGGAGCCTGCCTCGCCCGCGCCCACCTCATGCAAGGCGACGCCGAAGCCGCCATCGCCACCGCCCTGGCCGTCGCCCCGGACGCCAAGGAAGTCAACGCCTACGCCGTGACCGAACTTCACCGCACCGCCCATGACCTCGCTGCAAGAGGCGCTCCTGGTGCCGAGGTGATCAGAAGTTCCTTGGCAGGCTCCAAGTCATAGATAAGTGTCCCCGTTGTCCCTCTGTCCCCGTGCCACTCTCGAAATGCGGTATCAACGGGACCAGGGCGTGGACGGACGGGGGCAGTGCTGATGGTGGTGTCCCCCGTTCACAAACACCAGCTCGAGTGATGCCCCCGGTGTTTCAGCGCATGCAACTAGGGTCAGCATCGGCGCCTATTCGTCTATGGTCTCTATAATTGCCGCCGAGCGAAACGTCGAAGGCAAATAAAGAACTTTGATATCCAGAATCTGACTAGGGGGCTGCTGGCGATAATTCTCGAAAAGTAAGCTTGTGGAGGTGCCTTCTAGTCTATTGCATCGATCACATAGGAGGCCGCGAATCCAGCCAGTTTTGTGATCGTGATCTCGTACAAGGGTGCCGTTCGATGGCCCCTGGCCGCAGACCCCGCACCTGCCGTTGTGCCATAGCTCCAGCATCCTGAAGGCTTCCGCATGTTCCGGCAAGACGCTGGAGGTACTCTGTGGGTGCTGAGCAGCTTGAATTCTCAGTTGCTTCAGAAATGTCTCATCGGCTTCCCATGACCAGCAGGCTGGTTGCAGAGTGGCTGAGGAAGGATCGAGATCGGGGAGCGGTGGCTTGCATGATCCGCACATCTTGGCTTGAGCAGCAGCAGTTCCGCGCCAGATCATTATTTCGCGTACGTAGTCGAGGCCGACTCGTCGTGGGTTGCGAGAGGACTGCTGAATCAAGTCCTCGAAGAAGGCTTCCAGATTTTCGTTGTGATATTCGAACATTATGCCGAAGGTGTGTAGGTCTTCGGGGAACGGTCGAAGGGAAGCCTTGGGCGGGTGTCGACAAGTAAGTGTATGAATCTTTCCCTTATTGAGGATATATGGAAAGTCGTCTGGATCAAGCCGTTCGTGACTTTCTGTCCATTCTCGGGCGATGCTGTGATATATTTCGCGGGCTTCGTCGTAATGCGACATTGCTCGGTCGCAAGATTCGCAGCAGCCACTTTCTCGCGTCGTCGCATCGAGAAGGTATTTTCGTGCCACCCTCGCGTCTATATCTCCGGCTGCAATGCGCTCGAGAATCCAGAGAACCGACGGTATGTCGATCTGCCAGTATTCAACTCGGCCAGAGGTTAAGGATGTCAGCGTCGAATTGTCATAACGATGACCGTTGATTTCGATGTGGAATGAATAGTTTCTACCTTGCACTGCCGCCCTCCGAAGCTCACTGTGCCCCTGGTCAATGGTTGATCGTAGTGACCGAGTGTGACATTTCAGGCCGATGCTGGCGGGAGCGGCGGCATCGCTATGACTTGCCCGAGGGTGCTGTGCAGTGCATGCAGCTGGCTCCGGCTGTCGAAGAGAGGTGATGCCATCGTGCACCTGTCCAGTCAGAACTGGGCTGAGTGACAGGCTGAGTGACAATCGCTGTGGTCGATCACGAACGTTGACAGACGCAGACGCACTCTTTCGGCAGGTCAGAGAGCGTACATCCCCCCATCGCATGCGGTGTTCGATTTGCTTCACACCGAAGAGGTCACTGGTTCGATCCCAGTATCGCCCACCACAAAGACGCAGGTAGACGGGGTTTCGGAGCTGATCCGAGGCCCCGTTCCTCGTATCTGGGGGCGCTGGGGAGCCGATCGGGGCGCCATCCCACTCCGGCTCCCTGTCGGAGACGGCTTGCGCTGAGCATGGTGTTGATCCTTTGGGCCTCCTCGATGATCCTCGGCTTACGCTCCCAGCGCAGCGCTCAGGCTTCCTCGGTTCGGACGCCCGCGGTGAGGCTTGGCCCATCACGCGGTTAGGTCGAAGCCATCCGGTACTGAACAGGCGCGAGTGGCGAGTGCTCCAGGGGCGGCGGTGAGGATGATCACCTGATGCGTACCCATGGCGACGCCCACCACCACGCTGATGGGAGAGGAACCCGGGTGATGGAGCTTGAGGACTCGTGGGGGCGCTGGGAGGCTGCGCCGCTGGGCGAGGTCGTCGCCCTGATGCGGGGGCTGGCGGCGCCGTGGTGGGTGGGCGGTGGGTATGCGATCCAGCTGGCTGTCGGCCACGCCTATCGCGAGCATGAGGACGTGGACATCGTGCTGCTGCGCCGGGATCAGCTCGAGGTGCGGCGGCTGCTGGACGGCTGGGACTTCCACGTCCCGGGCCTCACCGACGGACTGCGGCCGTGGGCACTGGACGAGGTGCTGCCCGGGCAGGCGCACAACGTCTGGGTGCGCGAGCGCCCCGGCGGACCGTGGCGGTTCGAACTCCTGCTGGAGGACGTCGATGGTCAGGAGTGGATCTACCGGCGCGACCGTCGGATCCGCCGCCCGCTGGCGGAGCTGACCGTCGAGGCGGACGGTCTTCGTCTGGTCGCCCCTGAGGTGCAGTTGCTCTACAAGGCCAAGGGCACGCGGCGAAAGGACGAGGTGGACTTCGAGGCGATTCTCCCCCGGTTGACGCAAGGCCAACGGTGCTGGCTGGAGGCGGCGCTAGAGGTCGGGCACGACGCACATCCCTGGCGCGAGCGCCTGCGCCACATGGCTTGACAGATCGGTCGCCCACGACGCTGCTTGTTCGTCGAGCGGCCTGGCCTGCTCGACGCGGTGTCCGTACCCTTCTCGCCTCTGGCCGCTCCGTTCACTCGAATCACGTCCGCCCGGTACTGGCCGCGATGCGCCGCCGTATGGCGGCCAGCGCACGATCGGCCCGGGAGAAATCGACGCGCGATCCCTGCCCGTCATCCGTGCTGACCTTGGTTGTCACCGTGAAACGGTCTCCTGGTACGACGAGCGTGAACCGTTCGGCCACAGTGTTCTTCTCCGGAGCATCCACAAACGCGTAGGTCGGTTCGGCGTCCTCGGTTTTCTTCGCGTCCGGAGGCAGATCCAGCCGGACCGTCTTCACATTCACCGAGACGATGTCCCGGTAGCGATATTCGCTGGTCTGTTCTTCCCGCTCACGCCTGCCGGTCACCGAGTCCAGCACCGTACGGTATGCGCCGAGTTTCTGATCCGCCATGCACACGACGAAGACCGTGTAGCGGGAGGCGACATACCCGTTGCCAACCCGGTGATGCCGGACCAGTTTTGTTTTCGGAGGATCGGCGGGGCCGACGATCACCAACGGCTCGGTGATGCGTCCGGTGGTGTGCAGCTCCTCCATCACAATGCCCAAGCGGGTGAGCGCGCGATCGACGATCACCTTGACGTCATGCTGCAGCCATCGGCTGATCTGCGCATCAGAAGGGAGAGCGTCCTCATAGACGCGGAGCTTGTCCTGGTAGTCGTTCATGGCACGGTTGAACGCGCGGTTGTTCCTCCAATTGGCGAACGCCGCTCCGCAGGTCAGCCAGCCGCCGAGAATGGTTGTGGCAAGGCCGATGATGCCGATGTACGGAGCCGGCGAAAGCAGCGAGCGGAGGGGATGCGCGTAAACGGTCAGCAGCGTAATGGCCACGCAGATGGTCATGCCGCCGCCCGCCAGCGGGAGAACTCCGTAGAGCGGATTCAGCCGCTGCTCCGGTACGGGCACCGTCGGGGGCGGCGTGAACAGGGTCCTCATGCGATGCTCGCGTTCGGCTTGTTCCTCATCGCTGAGCGCAGGAACACGAAGCGGTACGGTGGCGGTAGGGTTCACCCGCCGTTCGAGCGCCTGCCATGTCGGTGATTCGTGGACTCTGAGCGTCGTGACGATGCGCCGCGCCCACTCCAAGTCCAGGTTCGCGCTCGCCTCCTGAGCCTCCGCCGAAGGGCCGCCCTCGCTCGCGAAAGCGTGATCAAGATCTTCGTCGCAGATGGCCATGAGAACGACGGCCGCAGGTGACTCCGGATCGAGTTCACGTGCCTTGATGAGGAGCGAGTAAATCTCGTCCTGGACTTGATCATGATGGGCGCGAGGGCGTCGTCCTTGTAGTTTCGCGAAAGCCTCCTCCGTGCGGGTCTCGGACATCGTCCTCGGCGTGCCCGGTGGTTCGCGCTCGTGGTACGCGGCGTAATTCTTGCACGCCTGTTTCCATTGGCGTTCGGCCAGCGCCCGCCGAGCCGCGTCCAGATGATCCTGTGGCGTGCGGCTCTCCGCGTAGAAATTGTTGTGCTGATTCTCGACCGGGGCGAAGTTGTTGACATGCATCTCGCCCGGATCGGGAACAGCGGTATCACTGCCGCTGGCGAGATCGGTCATCTCATCCGCCGACGATCCCCGATATCGCGGTGATCGCGGCGGCGATCTTTGCTACTTCGTCGGCGGAGGCTCCTCCGACCGCGAGCATGTCTCGGAGTCTCTGCAGCGACGCTTTGAGTCGGCCGGTAGGTCGCCCGTCCGCACCGTTCAAGCTCTCCTCGGCTTCGGTGACGACCTCCGTCCCGATGACCTGCGGAATAGCCCCGGCGGCGATCAGCTTCCTGAGCTGTGCGATTCCATCCTGAATATCGTCCCTGGGAAAGGAGAAGCTGCGGTCGATGTTGGTCTGGTTGGTCACCGGCCCGAAATTGTTGACCTGCACGACGCCTCCTGTCGGTTCGGCGTGCCCATCTCCTCGTCGAATGAAGAATCAAGGCGGCACCGGCCGTATATCGTTCCAGGGAGCAAGAGCGTTGCGCGCCGCGGCGGAATACCGGGAATCGGGTAAAAGTATCCGGATGGATAGCCGTTCTCGATGAGATGCCGGATTACGCCCGTGCGCCACAGATCGGGCCGGTGGCGCGTCAGGGGACATACGCCAGGACGTGGTCGCGAAGGAGGGCGGGCAGGGCGGGGTCGTCGCGTTCGATCGCCTCCACGAGCGGCTCGTGGTCGCACGCGTTGTCGTACGGCCGCAGCCCCAGCAGGCGGATCGACAGGTGGGTCCAGACCTCGACCCCCAGCGATTCCCACACCGACAGCAATACCTCGTTTCCCGCCGCCGCCACGATCTCGCGGTGGAAGGCCACGCCGTGGCGGACCTGGTCAGTACGGGAGCCGGTGGCGATGGCCCGGCGCAGGTGGCGTAGGTTGTCTCGGAGCGCGTCGGGGGAGGGGCGGCCAAGACGGACGGCCGTCTCCTCGAGGCCGGCTCGCACCTGGTAGACCTCCCGCAGGTCGGCCTCGGTGAAGCCGCGCACCTGCGCGCCCTTGTTAGGGGAGGTTTCGATCAGCCGCAGTGTCTCCAGCTCGCGGAGCGCCTCGCGTACCGGGGCCTGGCTCACGCCGAGCTCAGCAGCCAGCCGGCGCTCGACGATGCGATCGCCGGGCGCCCATCGGCCGTTGATCAGCCCCTCAACGATCGAGGTGCGGATCTGTTCGCGCAACGGGACCCTCACCACCGGTTTCACGCCACGATCCTAGCCGCCTTCGCACATCGGATGATCGATCATAGGATGGATGTATGGAGACAGACTGGGACCCCCAAGAGACGGCGGAATGGCTTGAGTCGCTGGAAGCCGTCCGCCGGGAGGCCGGCCCCGACCGGGCCGAGTTCCTGCTGCGGCGGCTGGCCACGAGCAGCCGCTACGTCAACACGGTGCCGACCGAGGACGAGCCCGAGTACCCGGGCGATCTAGAGCTGGAAGAGCGCATCGCGGCATACGACCGCTGGAACGCCGCCGCGATGATCACCAGGGGCAGCAAGCTGGGGCTCGGCGGCCACCTGTCCACCTACGCCTCTGCCGCCTGGCTCTACGAGGTCGGTTTCAACCACTTCTTCCACGGCGAGCACGACCAGGTGTACTTCCAGGGGCACGCCTCGCCGGGCATCTACGCCCGCGCGTTCCTGGAGGGCCGCCTGAGCGAGCAGCAGCTCGACCTGTTCAGGCGCGAGCCGGAGGGCGGCCTGCCGTCCTACCCGCACCCGCGGGCGATGCCGGGGTTCTGGCAGTTCCCGACCGTGTCGATGGGCCTGGGGCCGCTCAACGCGGTCTATCAGGCACGGTTCAACCGCTATCTGCACAACCGTGGCATCAAGGACACCTCGGCCTCTCACGTATGGGCGTTCCTCGGTGACGGTGAGATGGACGAGCCGGAGGCCACGGCGGCGCTGACGCTGGCCGCGCGCGAGGGTCTCGACAACCTCACCTTCGTGATCAACTGCAACCTGCAGCGGCTCGACGGCCCCGTACGCAGCAACACCCGCATCGTGCAGGAGCTGGAGGGCGTCTTCCGCGGCGCGGGCTGGAACGTCGTCAAGGCGCTGTGGGGCCGCGACTGGGACCTGCTGCTGCAGGACGACGAGCTGGTGGCGCGGCTGGCGGAGGTGCCCGACGGGCAGTTCCAGACGTTCGCCGCCTCCTCCGGCGAGTACATCCGCGAGAAGCTGTTCCACGGCCTGAAGGCGCCGGTCTCGGACGAGGAGCTGCGCCGCATCGTGGGCGGCTCGCGGGCGGGTCACGAGCCGCGCAAGGTGTACGCCGCCTACCGCCGCGCCGTCGACCACAAGGGCGCCCCCACGGTGATCCTGGCCCAGACGGTCAAGGGCTGGACGCTCGGCGCGGGCGTCGAGGCGCGCAACGCCAACCACCAGATGAAGAAGCTCTCCCAGGACGAGTTCCGCGCCCTGCGCGACCGCCTGGGCCTGCCGATCAGCGACGAGGCGCTCTCCGGCGAGCTGCCCCCCTACGCGCACCCCGGCCCCGACTCGCCCGAGGTCCAGTACGTGCTCGAGCGGCGCCGCGCGCTCGGCGGCCCGGTGCCGGCGCGGAAGGTGTCGTACCACCCGCTGCCCGTCCCCGCCGACCGCAACTTCGCCAAGCTGGCCAAGGGCTCGCAGCAGCCGGTCGCGACCACGATGGCGCTCGTGCGGCTGCTGAAGGACCTGATGCGGGAGCCGGAGACGGGCCGCCGCTGGGTGCCGATCGTGCCCGACGAGGCGCGTACGTTCGGCATGGAGTCGCTCTTCCCCTCAGCGAAGATCTACTCGCCGCTCGGCCAGCGCTACGACGCGGTGGACCGCGACCTGCTGCTCGCCTACACCGAGTCCACGGAGGGGCAGATCCTCCTCGAGGGCATCACCGAGGCCGGCTCGATGGCGTCGTTCACCGCCGCGGCCACCAGCTACGCCACCCACGGCGAGCCGATGATCCCGCTCTACATCTTCTACTCGATGTTCGGCTGGCAGCGGACCGGCGACCAGATGTGGGCGCTGGCCGACCAGCTCGGCCGGGGCTTCCTCATCGGCGCCACGGCGGGCCGCACCACCATGACGGGCGAGGGCCTGCAGCACGCCGACGGGCACTCCCAGCTGCTCGCCTCGGCCAACCCGGCCTGCCTGGCGTACGACCCGGCGTTCGCGTACGAGATCGGCGTGATCGTCCGCGAAGGGCTCCGGCGCATGTACGGCGAGCAGGGCGAGGACGTGTTCTACTACCTGACCGTCTACAACGAGCCCAAGCCGCAGCCCGCCATGCCGGAGGGCGTCGAGGAGGGCATCATCAAGGGCATGTACCGCTTCCGCGAGGGCGGCGGGCAGGCCCACCTGCTGGCCAGCGGCACCGCGATCCACTGGGTGCTGGCGGCGCAGGACCTGCTGCGCGAGGAGTACGGCATCGGCGTGGACGTCTGGTCGGTCACCTCGTGGAGCGAGCTGCGCAGGGACGCGATGACGGCGACGGGCGTGCCGTACGTCCAGGAGGCGCTCGCCGGGGCGAACGGGCCGGTGATCGCGGTCAGCGACTGGATGCGGGCGGTGCCCGACCAGATCGCCCCCTGGGTACGCCAGCCGTGGACCTCGCTCGGCACCGACGGCTTCGGCCTGTCGGGCACCCGCGAGTCCGTGCGCGAGCACTTCGGCGTCGACCCCCGCTCGATCGCGGACGCCGTGCTCAAGGCCGTCCAGGGGAACGCCTCCTGAGCCCTCACGCGCGATCGTCAGGCCGTATGTGAACAAGAGCCGGGCGGGGAGTCCCCCGCCCGGCTCTGCGGCGCTCTCACGGCTTCCAGGCCGGTTCCGGGCGGGGCTCGACGGCGGGTCCCGGCGCGTGGGCGGGCAGGCGTACGGTGAAGGTCGCGCCCTCACCGGGCCGCCCGTCCGCGGTGATCGTGCCGTGGTGGCCCTCGACCACCTCGCGCACCAGCGCCAGCCCGAGCCCGAACCCGGTCCCCTCGAACCGGCCGAACAGCCGCTCGGCGTCCCCGGGGTCCAGGCCCACGCCGTCGTCCTCGACGGTGAGCAGCACGACGCCGGGCTCGCCGGACAGCCGCACGCGGATGTGCCCGCCGGGCCCGGTGTGGCCGAGCGCGTTGTCCAGCAGCGCCGAGACGACCCGGCGCAGGGCCGACTCGACCCCGCGTACGACGTGGTCGCCGGGACCGTCGCAGCGGACCTGCAGGTCCACTCCGCGGGCGGCGGCCCTGGGGCTCTCCGCCGCGACCGCCTCGGCGGCCAGCACGGCGAGGTCCACCGGCCCGAACGGCCGCCGCAACTGCTGGAACTGGGCCGAGCGCAGCAGGTCCTCCACCACCTCGCCGAGCTGCCTGGTGCCGGTCACGAGGTGATCGACCTCGTCGATGAGCAGGATCGGGTCGGTGCCGCCGCGCAGCCGCCGCGACAGGAGCTGGGCGCGGGTGTTCAGCCGGGTCAGCGGGGTGCGCAGCTCGTGGCTGACGTCGGCGGCGAAGCGCCGCTGCCTGGCCAGTGCCTCGCCCAGCGGCGCGATGGCCCGCCGGGACACGACGTGGCCGACGACCAGCGCGGCCAGCAGCCCGGCCACCTCGGCCCCGATCAGCGTGTGCAGCAGCCGCTGCCGCTCCGACACCTGGTAGCGCAGGTCGAGCGCGGCCTGCACGACGGTGTCGCCGCGGCGGCGGGTGTGCACGAGGTACTCCTGCCCGGCCACCGTGACCTCGACGGTCTCCTCGCTCTCGCCGCCGCCCGCGACGTGGTTGAGCGAGCTGCGGACGGGCAGCTCGGCGGGCGCGCCGGGCGAGGCGGCGATCGTGCCGTCGGCGCGCAGCTCGTACAGCCAGACGCAGGGCGGCGGGTACGCGACCGGCGAGCGGGCGGCGGTGACGGTCAGGTCGCGCAGGGCGGCGGTGCCCTGGCTGTGCACCATCGCGCACCACACCAGCACGCCGACCAGCGCGAGCACCACCGAGAACGCGCCCGCCACCTGGAAGGTGATGCGCCGCCTGGCGCGGGCCAGCAGGCGGCGGTCGGGATCGGGATCGGGGCCGGGCGGCCTGCCGGGGTCCGCCGGGCGGCGCAGCGGCGCGATGACGCTCACAGCGAGCCCAGGCGGTAGCCCACGCCCCGTACGGTGCTCACCACACCTTGTCCCAGTTTGCTGCGCAGGTAGTACACGTAGGTGTCCACGATCGACTCCTTCTTCGCCCCGTCGAAGACCTGCTGGCGCAGCGCCCTGCGGGTGTGCACCTGCCGCGGGCGCGCGGCCAGCGCGCTGAGCAGCCTGCACTCCTGCCCCGACAGCGTCACCTGCTCGCCGCTGGGCAGCCGGACGATGTGCGCCTCGGCGTCCAGCCAGCCGTCGCCCAGCGGCAGCAGCGTGGCCATGTCGAGATTGCGGCGGTGCAGCGCCCGCACCCTGGCCAGCAGCTCGTCGATGTCGAATGGTTTGACCAGGTAGTCCTCCGCGCCGGCGTCGAGCCCTGTGACCCGGTCGGAGACCGAGCCGAACGCGGTCAGCAGCAGCACCGGAGTGGTGATCGCCTGCCGCCGCAGCCGGCGCAGCAGGTCGATCCCGTCCATCGAGGGCAGCCCGCGGTCGACGATGAGCACGTCGTACGGGCGGCTCAGCCCCAGATGCAGCCCTCGCTGCCCTTCCGGCGCCAGATCGACCGTGTAGCCCTGCTCGGTGAACAGGTCGACCAGCATCTGCCCTAATTCGCGGTCGTCCTCGACGAGCAGCAGCCGGCGGGAGGGCGAGCCGGCCGTGCCTGTAGTCCCAGCCACGGCACCACGGTTACACCACTGTGGCGGAAAAACCAGGTCCACTTCGCCTCCGGAGTCCCAGAAGTCGTGTCTGCAGCGGCCGACCTGGGCGATCATGAGGAATTGGACTGCAACTCCACGGGCTGCGGCGCGGGCGCGCCGGTCTTCCTGGTGCTGAGCTCCAGGCGCTCGGGCAGCGCGAGCTTGTACAGCGGCATCGCGCCCGCGGTGGTGAGCACGGCCACGAGCACCAGCATCGAGAACAGCTCCGTGGTGATCATCTCCTGCGCGAGCCCGATGTTGATGAAGATGAGGATCATCAGGCCGCGGGCGTTCATCAGCCCGCCCACCGCGTACGACTCCCGCCACGAGAACCCGAGCCCTCGCATCGCCAGCGAGCACCCGAAGTACTTGCCGGCGAACCCGGCCGCCAAGATCAGCAGGAACGCCAGCACCATCGAGCCGCCGGCGATGCCGCCGAGCTGGGTGTTCAGGCCGGAGAACGTGAAGAAGACCGGCAGCAGCAGGGTCGAGACGACGTCCATCATGCGGCCGTGCAGCATCTGGCGGAAGGCGGCGTTCCTGGGCATCGCCAGGCCCGCGAAGAAGCCGCCGAAGACGGAGTAGACGCCGATCCAGTCCGTGATCCAGCCGGCGGCCAGCGGGACGAGGATGACGACGTACATGCCGGTCGGGCCGAGCCGCCCCGTGCGTGCGACGCTCTCGCCCAGCGGCCGCAGCAGCGGGGCCACGACCTTCAGCATCACGATCGCGAACACCGCGGTCAGCGCGATGGTGGGCAGCGCGCCCGTCACGCCGTCGCCCAGGTGCATGGCCGTCAGCACGGCCAGCAGGCACCAGGCGAGCGCGTCGTCGATGGAGGCGCCGAGCAGGGAGAGCCGGCCGAGCGGCGAGTTCTCCAGGCCGCGCTCGTACAGGATCCTGGCCAGCATGGGGAAGGCGGTCAGCGAGAGCGCGCCCCCGACGAACAGGGCGAACTGCATCGGCGGCACCTCGGGGCGGGACAGCAGGTCGTACAGGACGAGACCGGCGCCCGCGCCGAGCAGCAGCGACGGCAGGATGCCCGACGCCGCGAGCACCGACGCCTTGCGGGCCTCGCCGGGCGTGCCGGCGCTGTGGTCGAGGCCGGCCCCGACCAGGAACATGTAGAGGGTCAGGCCGATGGTGCTCAGCACGTACAGGACCGGCCGGACGTCGGGCGGGAAGAGAGCCGCCTGCGCCTCGGGGAACAGCCAGCCGAACAGCGTGGGGCCGAGCAGCACGCCGGCGACCATCTCGCCGAGCACGCGCGGCTGCATCACGAGCTGGGCAAGCCGGCCGCAGATCGCCGCCGTGACGAGGATGACGACGAGCGCGGGCAGGACTTTGAGCACCAGGGCGAGGTTGGGGTCAGCGGGTGCGGCGTGAGCCAGGGTGACGACCATGGTGTGCATACCGGTTCTCCGCATCGAAGGCGTCGGAAGCGTCAGGAGCGTCGGTGGTGCGGTCAGGAGCGTCGGTGGCGCGGTCGGGGGCGTCGGTGGTGCGGTCAGGGGCTTCGGCGGCCGTCGGGGCCTCCGTCTCGGCCGGGTCGCCTTCCTCGGCCGGGTGGCGTTCCTCGGCCGGGTCACGGGCGGCGGCCTCGGCGAAGTGGCGCTCGCACAGCCGCAGCCGGTGCGCGTCCCAGACCATGTACGTGCCGAGCACGAGCTGCACGAGGCTGCGCCAGACGTCCTCCCAGCGGTCGCGCACCCGCATGTAGGCGAGCGCGAGACGGGGCCGGTGCGGGGCGCCGCGCGGGGTGAGCAGGCAGGGCCCGCGGCTGGGCAGGGACCTGGTGTGGGAGACGGACGAGTCCAGCACGTAGCGGTCCAGGACCTCCCGCGCCACCACGCGCATGACGATCGGCGCCAGCCGCCAGGCCGGGCAGGGGCGGTTGGCCGCGACGCCGAAGGGGATGTGGTTGAGCTCCTTGGCGGGCCGGTCGAACCGGCCGGGATCGAAGCGATCCGGATCGGCGAACCCCGCCCGGTGGAACTCCGGATAGTTGAAGCAGAGCACCGAGCCGGCCGGGATCGTGGTGTGCTCGTCCAGCGCGATGTCCCCGCTGGTGATCCGGTGGGCGATGCCGAACAGCGGATACAGCCGCAGCGTCTCGTTGATCACCCGGTCGAAGTGGCGGTCGTCGGACGTCCGCGCGCGCTCCTGCTCCTCCGGATGCCGGGCGAGGACGAGCAGCAGGTGCGCCATGCCCTCGGAGAGCTGCACGACGGCGGTGTTGAAGAACGCGCCCTGCAGGTAGTACGCCTGCTCCAGCGGCGTCAGCCCGTCAGGCAACGGCACCCTGACCTTGTCCAGGCGGGGCAGCAGGTAGCGGGTCAGGCGGTCACGGCGGTCCATGTGCCGCAGGCCCGTGCACTTGAGCGAGGTGACGACGTCGTCGGCGTTGGCCGCGATCAGGTCGCGGGCCTCGCGCGGGCAGGGTTCGGCGAAGACCAGCTCGTACGCGAACTCCGCCCACAGCGGCATCATCAGATCCCGCAGCCTGACCATCCCCCGCACGCCCTCGAGACGGCGGGCCGCGCAGCGGCGGGCCAGCTCCTCGGCCTCGGCCTTGGGCACCGCGAGCAGGGAACGGGTGGTGCGGGCCACGGCGTCGTACCGCTCGCCCGGCTCCAGGTGCTCCTGGTGCATCTCAGGGCCGGGGACAGCCAGTACCAGAACAGGTCGGACAGGGCCGCGCCCCTGCTGCGCCCGTTCGCGGCCGGATGGGAGTACAGCTCGCGGAAGCGGTCCACACCGGCCAGGCCGCCCGGCACCGGGATGCCCTCGTCGCCGTTGATCCTGGCGAACACCCGCTCCCGCAGCGCCACCACCCGGCGCGGCAGCCAGTACGGCAGGCTCACCAGCACAGCCACCACCGCGAGCGCCACGGCGATCGGCACGGCGATCGGCACGGCGATCGGCACGGCGACGGTCAGCATGGCGGCACCACGCTCCGCACCATGTCGGGGGTCAGGTCGCCGACGCCGGCGCAGCCGCACAGCGTCATGGCCTGCTCGACCTCCGCCCGCAACAGGCCGAGCACGCCGGCCACGCCCGGCTCGCCGCCCGCGGCCAGGCCCCACAGCACCGGCCTGCCGACCGCGACGGCGGCGGCCCCCAGCGCCAGCGCCTTGACCACGTCGGTGCCGCGCCGCACCCCGCCGTCCACGAGTACCGGTACCGTGCTCCCGTCCGGGCCCGCGACCTCGGCCACGATCTCCGGCAGCAGGTCGATCGCCGTGGGCACGCCGTCGAGCTGCCGGCCGCCGTGGTTGGACACCATGATCGCGGCCGCGCCATGCTCGATCGCGAGACGGGCGTCGGCCGGGTGCGTGACGCCCTTGACCACGATCGGCAGGTCTGTCATGCGGCGCAGGACGGCCAGGTGCTCCCACGACAGCTCCGGCCACATCGCGATCGGCCGCACCGGGCCGCCGGGGCCGTCGCGCAGGTTCTCGCAGTGCAAGTGCGCGGGCAGGTCGAGGAAGCGGTTGCGGATGTCGCGCCGGCGCACGCCCATGACCGGCGAGTCCGCCGTGACCACCAGCGCCCGGCAGCCCGCCGACTCGGCGCGGCGCACGATGCGCTCGGTGAAGGCCAGGTCGGGCTGCACGTAGAGCTGGAACCACAGCGTCGCCCCCGGCGCGGCGGCGCCCACCTCCTCGACGGCGACCGTGGCGGCCATGCTCACGATCATGATGGTCTCCGCGGCGGCCGCGGCCCGCGCGGTGGCCCGCTCGCCCTGCGGGTCGGCGAGGCGGTGGAACGCCGTCGGGGCGATGAGCACCGGCATCGACGCGCGGCAGCCCAGCAGGGTCACACCGGTCTCCGGGCGGCCCGCGCCGCGCAGGACCCTCGGCACCAGCGCGAGCCGGTCGAAGGCGGCCACGTTCGCGCGCAGCGTGATCTCCTCGCCCGCGCCGCCGGCGAAGTAGTCGTAGTGGGCGGGGGCGAGGCGCTCGCGGGCGGCGGCCTCGTAGTCGCACAGCCGCCAGCCGCTCATGGGGCCGCGCGCCTCGGTGGCCGCCGGGTGCGCCTCGGTGGCCGTCCGGTGCTCCGACGGGCCATGCGGACCGAGCGGACCGGGCTCTCGGTGTGCGGTGGGTTCCGGGCGTGGAGCGGGTTCCTGGTGTGCGGTGGGTTCCCGGTGTGCGGCGGGTTCAGGGCGTGGGACGGGTTCTGGGCGTGCGGCGGGTTCCAGATGTGCGGTGGGTTCAGGGCGTGCGGCGGGTTCCGGGTGCGGGGCGGGGGCCCGGTCGTCGACGGGGGTGGCCATCGTCGTGCGCATCACGCCGGGACCGCGGCCGCGCGCCGGGCGAAGAAGGCCCGCAGCGGCTCGACGTGCACCTCGGGGGAGTCCCACTCGTTCTCCAGGTTCTCCGTCACGTGGTGCACGGCGACGGGCTCGCCGGGGAGGTGATGGCGGACGACCGGATGCAGGTAATGGCCCTCGTGCGCGCGGGCCGCGTCACCCTGGCTCGGCCGGCTCACCTCGATGTCGAACGGGTCCACCTTGTCGTGGTCGGGGCCGTACTCCAGGGTGATCGAGAAATGGCCGTGCGCGCCGATCGGGTCCTCCTGGAGGTCGTACGGCACCTCCTCGAAGTAGCGCGCGGTGCCGCCGTCCACCGTGATCACGTCGGCCAGCAGGCCGAACTGCTGCCACAGGGCCGAGGTGCGGTTGATCCTGGCGATCACCGCGTCGGCCATCGCCGCCGGGTCGGCGGGCAGCTCCCGGCTCGGCCACGGCACCCCGTGGTAGCGCTGCTCCAGCACGCGGTGCAGCGCCCGCGCGCCGTAGCGGAAGCCGTGGATGAAGCCGCTGGTGCCGCGCTTGAAGTCGCGCGACTGGGTGAGGGTGCCCGCGAAGTACAGGCCGGGCACGTTCACCGACTCGTACGCGGGCGTCAGCTCAGGGAACCTGCCGTTCGCCGCCGGCATGGGCAGGCAGTCGCCTGCGAAGATCGAGGAGTCGAAGCGGAACCCGGTGCACAGGATGACCTTGTCGTACGGGATGTCCTTGGTGACCTCGTTGACCCGGACGAAGGCGACGGTCACCAGGTAGGTGCCGTCGGGTTGCCGCTGGATGTTCCTGATGTGCCCGTCGAGCACGGCGTTCTGGGACTTGAGCTGGTAGGTGTCCAGCATGCCGTTGTTGATCGCGCGCAGGTGGCCCACGTAGTGGGTGCGCCAGGCCAGGCGCAGCGAACGGGGGCCGGCGATGTGGATGACCGCGGCCGTCTCCATCAGGTTGTCGGCGGTCTCGAACGCGGAGTTGCCCTTGCCGACGATGAGCACCCGCTGGTCGGTGTAGTCGGCGGGGTCGAGGGAGGCGGTGCCGTACAGGTCGGCGGTCTCGACGCCCGGGATGGGCGGGATGTTGGGCTTGCTCACCCCGGTGGCCACGATGACGTGCCGCGCCTCGAACGTACGGCCGTCCTCGGCCGTCACCACGAACGGTCCCGGGCGTTCCACCCTGGCCACGCGGGTGCCGTACGCGATGCGCAGATCGCGCGCCCGCGCGAAATCGCCGAGATAGCGGACCATGTCATCGGCATGCGGGAAATATCGGTCGCTGTAGCGGGTGAACAGCAGCTCCGGATCGTCCGACAGCAGGGAGTTCCAATCCATCCGCAGATTGAGCTCGGGATCGTCCCAGCCGGTGTGCTTCTTGTTGATCGAGATGAGCGTGCGGTGGCGCGGGAACGTGCGGAAGAACTGTCCGGGCTCCGCCCCCGCCTCCAGGATCAGGTAGTCGCGGCCGGCTTGCTGCAGGAAGTGACCGAGCTGCAGGCCCGCGGGGCCGGCGCCGATCACCAGGTAGTCCAGGGATTTGTCCGCCATTGCCGCCTCCGTCAGACAAAGTGCTTGACAGGACGATCGACATTTTTGGCAAGGAAATCTCAGAGAATGCTCAGAGCATCGTCCGCCCGTTCCTTCTCCGGCCCGCCCCGGCGTGCGGGGTTCGATGCGTGAGGGTGCGCGGCCCGCAGCTCGGCGCGGCCGAGGCCGCGCGCCGCGACCCCGGCGCGGCAGCAGGCGTGGCCCCCAGGGCCGGGGCCGCGCGGCCTTCCTGCGGGACTCCGCCGACGATCCCCGTCTGGGACGGGCCGTGTGCGTGTCAGGCGGTTGAGCGCGGGGCGGGCGTCGGGCGAGGGTCCACTCGGCTAGCGCGGGGCGGGCGTCGGGCGAGGGTCCACTCGGCTAGCGCGGGGCGGGCGTCAGGCGAGGGTCCACTCGGCTCTTTGCGAGCCCAGGCCGCCCCTGATCGCGTACTGCAGCTTGGCCGCCCGCGCCGTCTGCGGCACCTCGAACACCACCACGCCCTTGCGCGAGTCGCCGCCGCTGATCGACACCGTGCCGCCGAAGTCCTGGCCCTCGCTGATCTGCTTGAAGCTGGGCGTGTACTGACGGCTCTCGTGGTCGATGAGCCAGACACTCGTCAGCGGCGAGTCGCTGTAGTCGGTCTGGCCGGTGTTGGCGAGGGTGAGCTCCACCGCGATGAGCTTCTTGCCCGCCGCGGGCTTGAGAAAGTCGTTGGCGGGCGTGGCCGGGTCGATGACGCGGCCGACGGTCACGGTGACCTTGAGGCCGGGGTCGGTGGCCTGGAGCGCGATGGAGCCGCCCAGGCCCGCGGTGCCCTGCCCCTGCACCGTCTGCTGAGGCTGAGCGGCCGGGTCCGTGGGCTGGGCCTGCGCGGGGTCGTGGAAGGACTGGGCAGGGCCGGGCTCCTGGGTGCCGGCCAGCGGCTCCCTGGACGGCATGACCATGGTGGCCGACCCGCGCGTGTCCGGGCCGCCGTCCTCCGTCAGCACGATGGCCAAGGACGCGCCGCCGCCGGCGAGCAGCAGCGGAAGCCCGACCACGAGCAGCACGATCAGCGGAAGGTTCTCGTTGCGCGGAGCCGTGGGCGGCCCGTGGTGCGGCTGCCAGTACGGCGGCGGAGGGCCGTAACGCGGCGGCTGCCAGTACGGCGGGGGCGGGTATCCCACGGGTGACTCCTGGTAGGCGACGGGAGAGATGGGACGTTCCACCCGGCCATCCGGTTGTCCTTGATCGGTTTCCGGGGGCGCTGTCCATCCTAGGCCGCCGGACGGCCGCTGCCGAGCGTCCCATATCGTGCGGGGGATGAGCAGACGTGGAGTACTTGTCACAGGGGCGTCGCGAGGCATCGGACGGGCCGTCGCGGCGGCCTTCGCAGAACGTGGCGACCGGGTCGCGATCCACCACCGCGACTCCGCCGAGGCGGCCCAGAGCCTCCTCGAATCGCTGCCGGGCGACGGGCACGTGGTGGTCCAGGCGGACCTGGCCGACCCCGAGGCGGTCAGGACCATGGTGGACGCGGCGGCCGGCGAGCTGGGCGGCCGGATCGACGTCCTGGTCAACAACGCGGGCGTGTTCCTGCACCACCCGATCACCGAGCTGTCGTACGAGGAGTGGCAGGACGCCTGGCGGCGCACCCTCGGCGTCAACCTGATCGGCGCGGCCAACGCCGCCTGGTGCGCGCTGCGGCACATGGGCGAGGGCGGCAGGATCGTCAACGTCTCCTCGCGCGGCGCCTTCCGCGGCGAGCCCGACAGCCCGGCGTACGGCGCGAGCAAGGCCGGTCTGAACGCCCTCGGCCAGTCGCTGGCCGTCGCCCTGGCCCCGCGCGGCATCGCGGTGGCCACGGTCGCCCCCGGGTTCGTCGAGACCGACATGACCAACGAGCACCTCAAGCCCCCGCGCGGCGACGCGATCAAGGCGCAGAGCCCGTTCAACCGGGTGGCGCGCCCCGAGGAGATCGCCGCGGCCATCGTGTACCTGGCCTCGCCGGAGGCCGAGTGGGCCAGCGGGGCAGTCCTGGACCTCAACGGAGCCTCATACCTGCGCTGATGCCGATATGCCGGGGATCTCGTGATTTGTCGGCATTTCAGGGTTATCTTGAGGTTTCAGGACACCTCGGGACCCGGTCGTGAGGGGGTCGGTGTGGCCACTCGCCGCGGCTACGCGTGGTCGTCACTGGCGATCTGCGTGGCGATCGTGCTCTCCGCCTTCCTCCTGCACGGCGTGTTCGGCGAGGTGGGCCTGCTGTACACGGTGCTGCTCATCCCGATGGGCCTGGCCGTGTTCATCGTGGCGCACGACGTGCTCAGCCGAAGGAACGCGGCGGCGGCCGAACGGCGGCGGCTGGCCGGGGAGCGCGAGCACGTCCGCCGCACGGTCGACTTCATCGCCGACCCCGACCTGACCGAGCAGCAACGGCTGGCCGTCATCGACGCGCTCATCCCGCGCGTACGTCGCGTGCGGGACCGGCAGAAGGACCGGTACCCGGACCCGCACGAGGACCCGTTCACGGTCCGGTACGTGATCGTCTCCGAGCTGTCACCGCCCGCCCGCGCCCTGCTCGAACGCGCTCGGCGGGCGGTCACCTCCGTCTACGCCTCGCGGGCCATGCGCCTGCGGCTGCTCGACGGGCCGGCCAACGAGATGCTGCTGCCCCGGCAGATCTGGGAGATCGCGCTGCTGCTGCGCGCCCAGACGCGGCTGTGGCAGGAGCAGGAACGGGCCATGAGCGGCGTCGTGACGCCCGAGCTGCGGGCCGTGCTCGAACCGCAGCAGGAGGCGCTGCGCCGCTCGGCGGCGGCCGTGAAGGCCCGGGTGGAACGGCTGGAGCGCTACGCCCGCCGGGTCGCCGAGGCCGACGCCGCGCTGCGGGCCCGCGACGCGCTGGCGGCCAACCACAAGTACCGCGCGCTGCTGGCGCGCACCGACGACGCCGAAGGGCCGGCCGCCTTGGAGGCCCAGGCGGAGGCGCTGGAGGAGACGCTGGCCAGGAGCGTCCGCGAGGCCGCCGAAGCCGGCCACACCCTGACCATGCCGGCCGCACCCTGACCATGCCGGCCGCACCCTGACCATGCCGGCCGCACCCCGCGCGCCGGGCCGCCTGCCAGGCCGTTGCCTAGGGTTCGCCGGGCGCGGCGATCAGACGCGGGCGCGCCGCTCCAGCAGGAGCGCGCCCCGCCCGGCGAGCAGCGTGCGGCACCAGCCGCGCAGGTCCGCCGCCTTCGGCCCGTCCACCTCACCCGTGTCGAGCAGGTCGGCCCAGTCGAGCAGCGACTCGGCCAGCATCAGCGGCACCCCTCGCCGCTCGTGCACCTCGGCCGCCGCCTCGAAGTGCCCGGCGGCCCGCTCCTTGTCGCCCATCGCCACGCACAGGTGCGCGAGGTAGTGGTGCCCGCAGTGGTGGGCGACCGTGCCGTGCCCGAACGTCTCACCACCGCCGGCGAGCCGGTCGTACAGCCGCTCCGCCAGCTCGGCGCGGCCCAGCCGGGCGGCGGCCACGGCGAGGTTGTCCAGCGCGGGCCGGTGGGCCATGTTGCGCGGCGGGGTCTCGCCGCCGCCCGCGAGTATGCGGTCGAGCAGCGGCCCGGCCTCCTCGTCGTCCAGCTCGCACAGGTAGCGCAGCACCGCGTGCACCGGGTCCACGCGGGGGCCCTGCCCGGCCCTGCGCAGCCGGTCGCGCAGCTCCCACAGCCGCCCCTGGAGCCGCCGGATCTCCGCGATCTGCTCGGAGAAGATGGCCACCGCCTCAAGACGGCGGCCGATCTCCGAGCCGAGCCGCAGCGCCGCCTCCGCCTCGGCCTCGGCCTGCGCCAGGTCGCCCTGCATGAGGGTCAGCCCGGCCTTGGAGTAGCCGATCAGCCAGGTGAGGTGCGGCTGGCCCAGGCGGTGTGCCAGCTCGTCGGCCTGGTCGAGCAGCGCCGCCGCCCGCTCCACGTCGCCGCTGTCGAGCACGGGAGGGGTGCGCTGCACGTACGCGTGGAACAGCGCCAGGTCGTCGCCGGTGCGGCGGGCCGCCTCCAGCATCTCGTCGCCGTCGCGGTGGCGCTGATGCAGCGGGTCGGCGGGGATGATGGTGAGGCTGCGCATGCCGAGCACGCTGGCCAGCGTGCGCGGGTCGCCCGACTTGCGGGCCAGCGCCACCGCCTCGTCGCTGAGCGCGAAGCGGCGCTCGCCGTCGGGCGCCCAGATCAGCTCGGAGGCGAGCTGCGCGGCCAGCAGCGCCCTGGTGCTGACGTCGGTGGAGTCGACGACCTTGCGCGCCTCGGTGAGCAGCGCGATGCGCTCCAGGTCGGGGGCCGCCGAGATGCTGCTGCCCCGGTCGCCGCCGAGCGCCGCGGTGACGATGAGGTCGTTGCGCTCGCACTCCCTGGCCAGGTCGGCGGCGTCCAGCAGGGTGCGGCGGGCGTCGGGGTGCCCGGCCAGCCACATCGCCCTGCCGCACTCGACCAGCAGCTCGGCGCGGCGTTCCCGGGTGGCGCCGGGGGAGTCGGCGAGCAGGCCGAGCGCCCGCTGGTACCAGGTGACCGCCTCGCGGTGCGCCAGCCCGGCCAGCGCGTGCTGGGCGGCGTGCACGGCCGCGTCGGCCGCCGCGCTCATCCGGGCCGGGTCGCGGCCCTGCTCGGCGGCGGCCAGCAGATGGGCGGCCACCACGTACGGCCTGGTCCGCATCGCGTCGGGATCGGTGGCGAGCAGCGCGTCGGCCACCCGCCCGTGCAGCAGCGCGGCACGCGGGGCCGAGAACGTGGTGTACAGGGCGGTCCTGGTCAGCTCGTGGGAGAACTGGCAAAACCCGTTGTCCAGCATGGTCACCAGGCCCGTGCCCATGGCCTCCTCGACGGCGGCGACGAAACGCGGCTCGTCCAGGCCGAGACCGCCGCGCAGCTCGGCCGAGTCCATCCGCTCGCCCACCGCGAGCAGGCTCACCAGGTCGCGGGCGTCGGGGTGGAGCTGCGCCAGGCGGGCCGTCACCATCCGGGTGACGGAATCGGGCACGGCCAGCGCGTCGAGGTCCTTGCCCGCGGCCAGCTCCCTGATCACCTCGCTGAGCAGGAACGCGTTCCCGCCGGTGATGCGGTGCAGCCGCTCGGCGTCGGCGCGCGCCCGTGACTGCGTGAGCGCGTCGCTCACCTCGTCGACCCCGAACGCCGGCACCGGGATCACCCGCGCGTCGGCGGTGAGCTTGTGCAGCTCGGGCAGCGTCTGGGAGGGCGCGGAGTCGACCGGCACCGGGCGGGACATGGCGAGGACGAGCAGCGGCAGCGCGTCGGAGTCCCACATCAGGGCGCTGAGCATCTGCAGCGACTCCAGTGTGGCCCACTGCAGGTCGTCGACGATCAGCAGCACCGGGCGCACGGTGGCCAGGCGCTCGATCAGCGTGCGGGCCGCGGCCATGAGCTGGTAGCGCTCGGAGACGGGCTCGGTGGCCGGCGGCACCTGCAGCGACAGCGGCGGCGCGGCCAGCGACGGCGCGAGGCGTACGAGCTGGCCGCACTGCTGGTCGATGCCGGCCCGCAGCAGCAGCGCGGGCGAGGTGCGGGCCAGCCGCTCCACGGCGCCCGCGATCGGCTCGTACGCCTTGCGCGCCGGATCGGTGCACCGTCCGGCCAGCACCGTGAACTGCCGCTTGAGCGCCCGCCGCGCCACCTCGGAGGCCAGGCGGGTCTTGCCCACGCCGGGCTCGCCCTCCAGGATCACCAGCTTGCCGCCGAACTCGGCCGCCGCCAGCTCGCCGTCCAGCGCCCGCAGCTCCTGCTCGCGGCCCACGAACGGCAGCGCGTCGCCGTACTCCAGCCACGGCGCGAGCCCGCCGCCGAGATGGTGGTCGGCGCTCTGCCAGTGCAGCTCGTAGGTGTGCAGCGGCTCGCGCAGGCCCTTGCCGGGCAGCCGCCCGAGGTCCTTGAACTCGTGCCGGCTGCGCCCCTGTGCCAGCCGCCGCACCAGGTCCGTGCAGAGCACCTGGCCGCCTTCGGCCACCGCGACCAGGCGGGCCGCCTCCACCGTCGGCAGCCCGCTCACATCGTCGTGCCCCCAGCACACGTCGCCCGCGGCCAGCGCCGCCCTGATGGAGATCTTCTCCATCGCCCGCTCGTTCTCGTCGGCCACCGCCTGCTGCACCGCGATGATCGCGTCCAGTCCGGCCGTGGCCGAGTCGAACACCGCCATGAGCCCGTCGCCCAGGCTCTTGGTGAACGACGAGCCGCTCGCCGTCACGACCGAGCGCAGCAGCTCGTACAGGCGGCGGAAGACGACGTTGGCGCGCTCCTCGCCGAGCCTGATGCGCAGTGCGGTGGAGCTCACCACGTCGGTGAACAGGATGGTCGCCGTGGTGAGCGTGCCCGGCTCATGTGGGGCTGTCACTGTGCGGCCCTTTCCGCCCGCGGGCGGGCGCTCGTAGCCTCGTGCGTACGTTCCTGCGCATCGCGCGGGCCTTCACCGCGGCGCGCGACTGCCTGATCCGCCAGGCGCGGGCCAGCTCATCCGGGATCCTGAACGCCGCCTGCCCGTCGGAGTGGCGGTCGATCATGGCGACCACGATGTGCCGCCCGGCCTTGCGTACCAGCCAGCGAATCACACCGTCCACCGGCCCGGCCAGCCACGAGGCGCGGTGCGCGGCGCGCGCGGCGGCGAACAGCGCGGTGAACCACCAGGCGGGCGCGGGCACCGCCAGCAGCTCGGGCACCCGGTGCGCGCCGTACGGGGCGTCCCTGAAGATCCAGTGGACCAGGCTGCGCGGCATCTTGCGCCAGCCCAGCGGCATGAACGCCTCCATCTCCCGCAGCATCACCGACATCAGCAGCCGGCCCTCGTCGCTGGCCTCCAGCAGGCGGCCCAGGCGCGCGCTGACCGGCTCGACGTCGTCGAGCGTGAGCGGCCCTTCGCGGCAGACCTCGATGCCCATGAGGTGGCCGAAGACGCTCCAGGTGTAGAGGTTGGCGGCGCGCTCCTCGTCGGTCAGCACCACGCCCATGGTCTCCATGGCCTCCCAGGTCACCACGGAGAAGTCGAAGAGCGTGGCGAGCAGCAGCTCCTGGTTGACCGGCGGCCCGAACCGCTCGGTGTCCCACGTGTCGCCGTACCGCTCGTCGACCAGGGCGCGGACGAACGAGTGCAGGATGCGCAGCCCGATCGCCGTCGTGTGCCCGGGGCCGCCGGGCTGGAGGCTGTCGGACGTCTTCAGCCCCATCACGTCCACCAGCATCTGCCCGGTCTCGGCCACCCTGCGGGTCATGGCGTGCGTGGCGAGGTTCGAGACGCCGGCCAGCACCTTGGCGCTGGACACCTCCGCGTACGCCATGGGCAGGCAGGCGAAGAACAGCGCCGCCGACTGATACAGCCCGTAGTCGGCGAAGACGGCCTGCCCTCTGGCCAGCAGCTCCCGGTCGTTCCCCCACTCCGGCAGCTCCTTGGCGAAGTCGAGCGCGTCGAAGATCTTCGTGGCCGGCGGCTCCGCCTCGGGGTCGCGCGCCGCCCGCTTGGCCGCCCCCAGCTCCGCGACCACCGCCTTGACCAGCTCCAGCGCGTCCCGGCCCGGGGGCTGCGCCTGCAGGTACTCGGCGACCACCTTGTCGACGTCGGGATCGGCCGACTGCCGCAGCCGCCGGAACCGCTCCTGCGGCCAGCGCTCGTCGAGATCGTTCATATGCCCCGTACTCCAGATTCGGTCAGAGGCCGCCCCTTCTCCGCAGGGCGGCGACGTCCAGCAGCCTGATCGTCCGGCCCTCGACGGCGATGAGGTTGCGCGCCACGAGCGACTGCAACGCCCGGTTGACGGCCGGGCGCGAGGCGCCGATCAGCGCGGCGAGGTCGGACTGGGTCAATCCGGGCAGGTCCACCACCTCGCCCGGCTGGCCGTGCTTCTCGGCCAGCTGCAGCAGCAGCTTGGCCAGCCGCCCGCCGAGGTCGAGGAAGGCGAGGTCGGCGGCCTGGTCGGTGAGCCTGCGCACCATGCGGCCGAGCATCCGCAGGAACTCGTCGGCGAGCCCCGGATGCTCGCGCATGAGCTCTAGCAGCCGCGCCCTGGGCAGTGCGAACACCCAGGACGGCCGCGCGGTCACGATGGAGGCCGAGCGCGGCGAGTCGTCCAGCAGCGCCATTTCGCCGAACGTGTCGCCGCGGCCCAGCATGTTGAGGACGATCTCGTCGCCGTGCTCGGTGGTGAACACCACCTTCACCAGACCGTCCAGCAGCACGTAGAGCGACTCTCCCGGGTCGCCCTGATGGAAGATGATCTGGCCCGACCGGTAGCGGCGGGTCAGGCCCGCCCGCGCGGTGTCGCGGATGCCGCTTTCGCCGAGCACCTGGAACAACGGGATCTCCGCCAGCACGGCGACGACCGGCTCGACGTCGTGGGGAAGGCCGCTGCGCCCGCTCATGCAAGAACTCTAGGCCGCATCCGGCCGCCGGGCAGCATGCGGAAAGCGATCTTTGAAATGTGACCAGCGACACACCCAGGTTGTCACGTCCGGAACAGCCATTCCTGATCATCCGGCGCACGGTGGGTGAGCCGGCCGGAGCCGACCCCCCTACTGTCCGGGCCGGCAGGGAGAACGACATGCACGTGGACACCATGGAACGACTCGACACCCGCCCCGTCGCCGGCGCCTGCCCCGACGGCAGATTCGACACGGGCGCGCTGGTGGCGGCCGCCCAGGAGGGCGACGCCGAGGCGTGGGAGCGGCTGGTCGCGGAGTTCAGCCCCATGCTCAAGGCCCGCATCCGCAAGTTCAGGCTCAGCCACGAGGACGCCCAGGACGTGCTCCAGACGACCTGGCTGCTCGCCTGGCAGAACCTCAAGAGCGTCGAGGACGGCCAGCGCATGGCGGGCTGGCTCGCCACGATCGCCTTCCGCGAATGCCTCAAGCTCACCCGCCGTACCAAGGAGATCTGCACCCCTGACCTCGACTCGCTGGGCAGCACCGACGACGTCGACAGGGAACTCGCCAGGATCTGGCTGGCCGGCACTCTCGAAGAGCTGGTCGAGGAGCTGCCCGCCGCCCAGCGGACGCTGTTCAGAGCGCTCACGGAGACCTCCGAGCCCCACTACGTGGACGTGGCGCGCAGGCTGGGCAGGCCGGTCGGGAGCATCGGGCCCACCCGAGCCCGCTGTTTCGCGAAGCTGCGCGGCCTGCTGCAGGCCCGCGAGATCACGCGCGACTTCCTCGACTGAGCCAGTCGCCGCGCTCGCCCGGCGGGTCGAGCGGAATCGCCTCCAGGAACGGCTCGAAATCGAAGTGCGCCATCTCGTACACGTCGGGGTCGGTCTCCGACGGGTACCGGTAGAGCCTGCGCGGACGCAGCCCGGGACGGTCGGCGAACATCTGGCTGATCGCCTGGGGCACCAGCCCCTTGCGCATCTCCTCGGCCAGCCCGTCCGCCACCTCCGGGTCGAACGGCACCCGGAAGAGGGCGTCCACCTTGTGGTAGACGCGGAAGTAGCTGACGATGAAGCGCATCCTGTCGCGGTAGGACACCCAGTCGCGCACCCCGGCGAGCGACGCGTCGCGGTCCTCGGTGATGAACTCCTCGGCCAGCTTGCGCACCTTCTCGTTCTGGATCGGCACCCACACCTCGTCCAGGCTCACGCCGGGCGGCGGGGTCAGCGGCTTGCCGACCTTGATGTCGCTGAGCGGGGTGGCCACGGCGAACAGGTGGCGGGTGTAGAGCGAGGACCACAGGCTCTCCAGGACGCGGGTCGGCCAGGGCTGGTCTTCGTGCGCGGCGGCGTACAGGCGCAGGCGGGGGAACGGGCGGCGGGTGATCAGGGAGCGCAGCGAGCGCCACGACACCCTCGTCAGCCAGCGCACCGGGCGGTACAGCACCAGCTCAAGCGCCGCCTGGGCGCGCGCCTGCTCGTACGCCGACAGCGCGATGTTGGCACCCAGCAGCAGCTCGGCCCGCTCCTCGGCGTCCTCGGTCCGCGCGGCCTGCACCATGAGCTGCGCCGCGTCCTTCAGGTAGCGCGGGTCGGCCGGCGACAGCAGGCCGGTGAGGAACTCCGGCGGCTGAGGCGTCAGATCCGACTCCGGGCTGACCCTGAGGTAGCGGTCGGGCGTGTCGTTCCACAGGTTGACCGCCAGGCTCGCCGTCTCCAGGAAGATCGCCCGGTTGGCCAGCGACAGCCCGAGCTGGTAGCTCGGCCCGAGCAGCGTCAGCAGCGCGGCCCTGAACAGCCGGCGGAAACGCTGCGGTACGCGCAGGCGGCGGCCGAAGTCCTCGATGAACGGCGAGCCGGGGCCGAGGTCGAGGCTCCTGCCGATGGCCTTGGAGGTCCAGGTGGCGTAGCAGTACCAGTTGTTGGCCGCGCGGCCGAGGCGCACCGCGAGGTCGGAGGCCACGCGATGGTAGCTGTAGGCGATGACCATCGCTTCGAGCGCCGCGCTCCGGTCCTTGTACGCCGCGATGCGCAGCACGTCATCGGCGGTCATCGGAGTGTCGGACATCAAGTCTCCCGTTATGCCGATCCCGTCGCCCCCGGGGCGTGCTCATCGGGTACAGAGTCTTCCCCGGCGGCGTCAGATACAGGACGTCAGTGACAGCCGGCGGCCTGCTTCGCCCCCGAGGCCGCCAGGGCCGGAGCGTAGAAGCGATCGGTTGCGGAGGACTTGCAATCTGACCGCCGTGCTTGTCAGAGGCCATGCCGTTCGTGGTGCTCCGCCCGCTCCGTGCGTGTTGCCCGGGTCGTCCTGTCCGCGCCGCATCGCCCCTGTGCGCGCGCCGGCCCTGAGCCTGCCGTCCTGGCCGCCCTGGGCGCGTCGCCCGGGGCGGGCCGCTCACTCCTTGACGGTGATCCTGCTGAGCACCACGAAGCCGCCGAGCGCCCCCGCCGTGCCGGCGGCCGTGGTGGTGGTGAGGTTGACCACGAGGTCATAGGTTCCGGGGGCGAGCTGCCCCCGCATCGGGATCGAGGCCGTATATCGCCCGGAGCCCGGGGTGAACGTCATCTCGACAGGCGGCGCGGGGTGCCGCGACTCGCCGCCGCCCATCCGGTCGGCGATGATCTCCAAGCGCCAGCGGCCCGTCAGCCAGTCGACAAGCTCACCGGTGACCTCCCAGCTCACATCCACGGTCCAGCCCTCGTCACGATGGACGACGTTCGTGGGTTGCGCCCCGGGATCGACCACCTGGCCGTGAAGAATGCCGGCAAGCTGCTCGGGCGGCACTTTCATCACCTGGAATTCTCCGGTCGCCATTACGCGCTCCTCTCCGCGGGACGGGTCCCCGTGTGAGGAGCAGAGCGACGACGGCGGCGGCGAAATACCCGCATTTCGCAGGGAGGTATGACAGGGTGCGCCCGGCGTACCGATGGCAGTGCCTTCTTAGCCTGACCCGGCGGTGGGGCCGGCGGTTTCCGAGCCGGACCGGGGGCCGGAGGCAGCGGTCTCCGAGCCGGACCGGGGGACCGAGAGCTAGCGGTCTCTGAGCCTGACCAGGTCGGGGCCCAGCCCGTCCACGCCGCCCGCGCCGAGCAGTTGCAGCGTCCGTACGAGCCCGGCCCGCAGCAGCTCGAGCACCCGGTCCACGCCCGCCTCGCCGCTGGCCATCAGCCCGTACAGGTAGGCCCTGCCGATGAAGCAGGCGCGGGCGCCCAGCGCGACCGCCGCCGCCACGTCGGCCCCGCTGCGGACGCCGCCGTCGAGGAAGACCTCGCTGCGCCCGTCCACGGCCTCCACGACGGAGGGCAGCAGCTCAAGGGGAGTGGCCGCCCGGTCGAGCTGCCGCCCGCCGTGGTTGGACACCACGACGCCGTCCACGCCCAGCGCGGCCAGCTCCTTGGCGTCGTCGGCCCGCTGCACGCCCTTCACCAGCAGCCGCCCCGGCCACGCCGACCTGATCCACTCCAGGTCGGCGAACGTCACCGACGGGTCGAACATGAGGTTCGTCAGCCCCGCCAGGTCCTCCGGCGCGCCGTCCACCGTGGCGAACCTCAGCGGCTCGCTGGTCAGGAAGTCGAGCCACCACGCCGGATGCCGCACCGCCTCCAGCGCGCCGCGCCAGCGCAGCGTGGGCGGCACCGTCAGCCCGTGGCGCACGTCGCGCAGCCGCGCCCCCGCCACCGGCACGTCCACGGTCACCACCAGCACGTCCATGCCGGCCTCCGACGCCATGGACAGCGTCTCCAGGTTGCGGGCGCGGTCGCGGACCACGTACAGCTGGAACCAGTTCCAGCCCGCCGGGGCGGCCGCGGCCACACCGGCCGGGGCGGTGGTGCCCATCGTGGACAGCGTGTACGGCACGCCCGCGCGCTGCGCCGCCCGCGCCACCGCCCGCTCACCTGCCCGGTGCATCATGCGGGTGAACCCGGTCGGCCCGAGCACGACCGGCATCGAGATACGCCTGCCGAGGATCTCCACCGCCGTCGGCGCCTCCGACACGTCGCGCAGCACCCTGGGCGCGAACTCCACCCGCCGGAACGCCGCCACCGACCTGGCCAGCGACACCTCGCCTTCGGCCGCGCCGTCGACGTAGTCGAACACCATGCGCGGGGCCCGCTTCGCCGCCAGCCGCCGCAGATCCCAGACGTCGGCGGCGGCCGCCACCCGGGCGGCGCGCGACCACCGGGGGCGTTCCGGCATGACGGCTCGCAGCTCCCGCCACCGGGGCAGGCGCCGAGCGTCACCGCCTGTCGTACCGATGCAGGCACGCTACCACTACGGTGTCAGCATGATCGACCGCGCTGCAGGAGATCCGGCGACGGCCTTCGAGCGGTGGGCGGCGCTCGCGGGGGAGTCGCGCGCCTCGCGGGCCGTGCACGCCGAGCTGCTGGCCCGCTGGTCCGAGCCGCACCGCCGTTACCACGACCGCGCTCACCTGGCCGCCGTCCTGTCCGCCATCGACCTGCTGCACGGAGAGGCCGACGACGAGACGGCGGTGCGCCTGGCCGCCTGGTTCCACGACGCCGTCTACGACGGCAGACCGGGATGGGACGAGGAGCGCAGCGCCCAGCTCGCGCAGTCGAGGCTGCCCCGCTGCGGCGTGCCAGGGAGCCGGGTGGCGGAGACGGCCAGGCTGGTACGGCTCACGGCGGCGCACGACGCGCTCGCGCCCGGCGACCGCGACGGCGCCGTGCTCTGCGACGCCGACCTGGCGGTGCTCGCCGGACCCGGCTACGACGACTACGCCCGCGCCGTCCGCCAGGAGTACGTCCACGTACCCGACGACCTCTTCGCCGCCGGCCGCGCCGAGGTGCTGCGCCGGCTGCTCGGCACGCCCGTGCTGTTCCGCACGGCGCGGGGGAGGAAGCTGTGGGAGGAACGCGCGAGGGCCAACATGACCGCCGAGCTAGCGGCGCTTGCGCCGGCGCAGCCCGGCCGCGACGAGACGCCGTAACAGCTCACGCGAGCTGACCGCCTCCGCCCCGAGCGCCACCGCCCGCGCGTGCACGGTCTCCGGCACGTCGTAGTGGTCGCGGTCGAACGCCCGCGCCGGCACCCCCAGCCGCTGCGCGAACTCGTGCAGCTCCTCCAGCGAGCTGTCGCTGACGAGGTGCGACCACATCAAGCCGCGCGGTCCCGGCCAGTTGGGCGGATCGATCAGTACGGTCACCTTCTCAAGGGTAGGACCCGCCCGCGCACCTCCAGCTCGCCCCGCCCGCGCACCTCCTGCTCGCTCAGCTCGCCCACCACACGACCCCGCCCACCACGGCGACCCCGCCCGCCAGGGCGGGCGCGCCCGCCAGGGCGGGCGCGACCGCCGCCCCCGGCGTGCCGCCTGCAGGGCGGCGACCCCGTCCGTGTCGACCTGCTCCAGGGAGGAGCGGTCCTCGGCCAGGCCGAGCCCGTGCACGGTCGGAGCGCACGGCTCGTCGTCGGGCGAGCCCTCGGGCGGGCGGTGATCCCGCGCGCGGCCGGGAAGGTCCGGATGCCGTCGAGCCGCGGGCGGCCGTCCACGTGCCGCAGGTAGTCGTCGCGGATGCCGGACGGCGCCGGGCGGCCGCGCCAGGAACGCGTCGAAGACGTGTTCCCAGGCGGCCGCGTGCACCCGAGCGGTGACGGTGACCACGCCGTCGCTGTCGAAGACGACGGCGCCGATCACGGTCAGGTCGATGACGTGCTCGCCCACATGGCGAACGTGACCGCCCTACCAGGCGACGGGCAGCTCCTTGACGCCGTAGACGATGGCGAGCTCCCTGAACGGCACCTCGCCCGCCACGCGCAGGGTGGGGAAGCGGCGCAGCAGCGCGGGGAAGGCGATGCGCATCTCCATCTGGGCCAGCGGCGCGCCGATGCAGCGGTGGATGCCGTGACCGAAGGCCATGTGGGAGCCCGCGGTCTCGCGGCCAGGGCGCACCTCGTCCATGTTCTCGCCGAGCGCGGGGTCGCGGTTGGCGCCGCTGAGCGAGCATAGCACCATCTCGCCCTTCTTGATCGGCACCCCGTGCAGCTCCATGTCGTCGCGGGCGAAGCGCGGGAAGGCGACCTGCACGACCGTCATGTAGCGCAGGAGCTCCTCGACCACGTCGACGATGTAGCCGTCCACCTCGCGCACCTTCGCGGCCTGCTCCGGGTTCTGCAGCAGCCACAGGGTGCCGAGCGCGAGCATGCTGGTACTGGTGTCGTGGCCGCCGGTGAGCAGGCCGTCGGCCATGCTGGCGAGCGTGCGGTCGTCCAGCTCGTCGCCGTGGTCGCGCAGCAGCTGCCCGAGCAGGCCATCGCCGGGGTTCTGCCGCTCGCGGGCGACCAGGTCGACGAGGTACGTCATCGCGTCGTTGATCGCCTGCAGCGACGCCTCGGGGCCGCTGGTGAAGTCGAACCGGTCCTTGCTGATCTTGACGAAGTCGGCGCGCTCCTCGTACGGGACGCCGAGCAGCTCGCACACCACCAGTGACGGGATCGGCAGGCAGAACTCCTCCATGAGGTCCACCGGCATGCCCTCGGCGCCCTTGGCCTCCACCCGGTCGAGGTACTCCTGGACCATGGCCTCGATGCGCGGCTCGAGGCGGCGCAGGCGGCGCATGGTGAACTCGGGCGTGAGGAACTTGCGCAGCCGCGTGTGCTCGGGCGGGTCGCGGAAGCCCAGGCCGCCCGGATCCTCCTGGTTGGAGCCGAGCCCGATCACGCCGGCGAAGTCGTTGCTGAAGCGCTCGTGGTCGCCGAGCACCGCGCGGACGTCCTCCCAGCGGGTGACGAGGTAGACGGTCTGCCCTCCGGGGATCTCCATCGGGTAGACCGGGTGCTCGTTCCTGATGCGAGCGAGCTCGCCCACCGGGTCGAACCCGTCACGCATGAACTGGACGAGCGGGAACTCTTCTGTCTCTGACATCGATATCCGTCCTGCTGGGATGCATCACACCAAGTCGGGATAAATCCCTCCATCGATGCTCCCATCCATGTGGGTGGATGTTCGCCCTCCGAAAGGAGGAATTTATCCCTCCGACTGACCGGTGACCTCGGCGGGGTCACCTGGCTGAGCTGCCACTTCCCGGCTCTCATTGTGCGTTGACCGACCCCGCCGCTGCCACCCTTGGGGCTCCCGGCCGCCTCTGAACGTGCCCCACCCCTGAGCGCTCGCCCGCCCTTGCGTGTGTCTCCTCATCCCCGGGGAAGCGGGCCAGCGGGGTGGTCGGTCGCGGTCGTGCACGTTGCGTCAAGGTCACAGAACTGCCGTGAAACCTGGGCAAACTGGGGCAGCAGACGGCGTTTGGCGTACAAGATAGCGACATTCTGCAATGATCTCGTCGCATAGAGCCGGAGTTTGAGCCCTCACGGATAGTGACAGATGCCGACATTTGATGAAATAACAGCCTTCATCACCGAGAACCCGCTCGCCACCGCCATCTACGCGCTGCTTGGCCTGGCCGGACTGGGCCTCGCGTTCCTCGCGCTCAGGCTGGTCTGGCGCGTCGTCTCCTGGCTGTGGGCCAGGTACGTCGCCCCGCGCCCCGTCGAGGACGTGCTGACCATCGTGGCGGCCTCCATCGCCACCGGCGTGTCCGCCCAGGGCATGTGGCGCTTCTCCGGTGACGTCCTGGGGCTCGACGGTCCCCTGCGGTTACTGCTGTTCGCGTTCATCGAGGTCGCGATCATCACCAGCGCCGTACGCGCCCGCCGCAACATGCGCGAGAACTACTCCGCCGGCATCGACGGCATCGCCGTGTGGGCCCTGACCTGCCTGACCGCCGTGCTGTCGTCCATGGACGCGCGCAGCCTGCCCGAGGCCGTCTTCCGCCTGGCCGCCCCGCTGGTCGCCGCGTGGCTGTGGGAGCGCGGCATGGCCATCGAGCGCCACCGCATCCGCGGCACCGGCCGCATCAACTGGCGCATCACCCCCGAGCGGATGCTGGTCAGGCTGGGTCTGGCCGAGGTCAGCGACCGCACCGCCAGCGAGGTCGACGCGCACCGCAGGCTGACCAGGGTCGCGCTGGCCGCCAAGAAGGCCAAGGCGCTGCGCGAGGGCGGCGCGTCCGAGCGCAAGATCCGCGCCGCGCTCGCCAAGCTCGACAAGGCGATGGACCAGGCCGTCGAGCACACCGGCCTGGCCGTGGACCCGCAGCGGCAGGAGGCCCTGCTGGCCCAGATCGCCGCGCTCTACAACACCTCCGCGCTCATCGACGCCGACCCCCGCGTGCCCTGGGAGCGCGACGCCGAGCAGCAGCCGGTGCCCGCCCGCCCCGAGCTTCCGCCCGCCATCGCCGAGCTGGTGCGCGAGGAGGACGAGGAGGTCACCGTGCTCGACACCACCCCGCAGGTGCTCAGTGCCGCCGAGCGCGCCGCCCGCATGCGGGCCGCCCGCGAATACTGGGACCGGCAGATCGCCAAGGGCATCGTGCCCCGCACGATCGACATCGCCCAGGAGATCGGCATCCCGCTGGCCACCGCGCGCGAGTTCCGCGCCCTGTGGAAGCTGGAGCCGCGGGCGCACGCCCTCATCGAGGCGCTCTACCAGCAGCACGGCATCGTCGACACCGGCGCCTTCCCCGCGATCAACGACGACGGGCGGGTCCTGACCACCAAGTCCTAGCCGCCGTTCGCGGCTAGCATCGTGCCCGCAGGTGACCGGGCACGAGAGGGGGCTCGCTTGCGGGAGCGCACGCTCGACCGCGTCAGGAAACTGCTGGCCAAGGCGGAACGCACCGACAACGAGCACGAGCGGGCCACGTTCATGGCCGCCGCGTCGGCGCTGATGGCCAAGTACGGCATCGACTCGCTGCCGCCCGCCGGCACCCGCCAGACCCCCGGCGACCGCATCGTCACCCTGCCGCCCCCGTGGGCGAGGGAGAAGGCCCGGCTGGTGAGCCTGGTGGCGCAGGCCGTGCGGTGCCGGCCGCTGCTCATCGGGCGCGGCGACGGCGGCCAGCGGGTCCACGTCTTCGGCTTCGCCGCCGACCTGGAGCGGGCCGACCTGCTGGCCACCTCGCTGCTGCTGCAGATGGCCTCCGGGCTGGCGAAGGCCGTGCCGCCGCCCGGCGCCGCCGTACGCGCCTACCGGCGTTCGTGGCTGCTCGGCTTCACCGACGAGGTCTACCGGCTGCTGTGCGCGGCCGAGGCCGAGGCCGAGTCCGAGGCCGCCTCGGCCGACACCGGCACGGCGCTCGTGCTGGCCGACCGCAGGGCCGAGGTCGATCGGGCGGTCGCGGCCCGCTACCCCCGCATCCGCATGAGCGTGCCGAGGACCAGCGGCACCGGTTACCGCGACGGCGTCGCCGCGGGCCGCAAGGCCGACCTCGGACGTACGGAGATGACCACCGCAACGGCCCTGGAGCTCCAGCGGTGAGCCCTTTCCGGCCGGTCCTTTGATCGCCCGGCCGATGGGGCACAAGCGCGCACACGGAACGCAGTCCTGCCGAACCGAGCCAGGCCACCATCGCCGGCCTGCAGGCCACCGGCTCGTCCATCGCGTACGGGGCCGGCAAGGCGGCGCTCATCCACCGCACCCGCGACCCGGCGATAGCGCTCGGCCCCAAGGTGCGGATGAACGCCGTCGCGCCCGGCATCGTCGCCACTCGCTGGCACATCGACCGGGTGGGGGAGCAGGTGTTCTCCGAGATGGCGGCCACGGAGGAACTGAAGGCGCCGCTGCGGCGCACCGCCCGGCCCGAGCACATCGCCCAGATGGTCACGGCGCTGCTGGAGCCGGGCATGGTGACGGGCGCTGCTGGAGCCGGGCATGGTGACGGGCGAGGTGCTGGTCGGCGAGGTGCTGGTCGGCGACGGCGGCCGCGGCCTCGGCTACTGACCCGGCCCCAGGCTTCGCGGAAGGCCCGCGGGTCTCCGGTCCGCCGGTTCACGACCGGCGGGCGTCCGGGTGGCGGGTCTCGGGTGGCGGGTCTCGGGTGGCGGGTCTCGGGTGGCGGGTCTCGGATGGCGGGTCTCGGGCGGCGGGTTTCGGGTGGCGGGTTTCGGGTGGCGGGCGTCCGGGCGGCGGGTCTCGGGTGGCGGGCGTCCGGCAACGGGCGTCTGACTGGCGGGCGTCTGGGTGGCAGGCCCCAGGCTCGGACCCCGGCGCGGGCCCCAGCCCGCTCCCGGCCCCCGGGGCCCGCCCCGGCCCCGCGCCCGGATCGGGGGTAGGGCCGGTCAGCTCAGGGCGGCGGTGACGAGCGAGCGGGCCTCCTCCTGCACCTTGGCCAGGTGGTCGGGCCCCTTGAAGGACTCGGCGTAGATCTTGTAGACGTCCTCGGTGCCGGACGGGCGGGCCGCGAACCAGGCGTTCTCCGTGGAGACCTTCACCCCGCCGAGCGGCGCGTCGTTGCCCGGCGCGGTCGTCTGCACGGCCGTGATCGGCTCGCCGGCCAGCGACGTGGCCGTCACCTGCGCGGCCGACAGCTTGCCGAGCACGGCCTTCTCCTCGCGGGTGGCGGGCGCGTCGACGCGGGCGTACGCGGGCTCGCCGAACCGCTCGGTCAGCTTGCGGTAGCAGGCGCTCGGCGACTCGCCGGTGACGGCCAGGATCTCCGAGGCCAGCAGGGCGAGGATGATGCCGTCCTTGTCGGTGGACCACACCGAGCCGTCGCGGCGCAGGAACGACGCGCCCGCGCTCTCCTCGCCGCCGAACCCGAGCGACCCGTCGAGCAGGCCGGGCACGAACCACTTGAAGCCGACCGGCACCTCGTAAAGCCGCCGGCCCAGCGACTGCGCGACGCGGTCGATGATGCCGCTGCTGACCATGGTCTTGCCCACCCCGGCGCCGGCGGGCCAGCCGTCGCGGTGGGCGTAGAGGTAGGAGATGGCGACGGCGAGGTAGTGGTTGGGGTTCATCAGGCCGCCGTCGGGGGTGACGATGCCGTGCCGGTCGGCGTCGGCGTCGTTGCCGGTGGCGATGTCGTACTCGTCGCGCCCGGCGATGAGCGAGGCCATCGCGTACGGCGACGAGCAGTCCATGCGGATCTTGCCGTCCCAGTCGAGCGTCATGAACCGCCAGGTCGGATCGACCTCCGGGTTGACCACGGTGAGCGCCAGCCCGTGCCGCTCGGCGATCTCACCCCAGTAGGCCACGCTCGCGCCGCCGAGGGGGTCGGCCCCGATGCGCACCCCGGCCGACCTGATCGCGTCGAGGTCGACGACGGAGGGCAGGTCGTCGACGTACGTGCCGAGGAAGTCGTAGCGGCAGGCCCGCTCCAGGGCCGTCGTGTAGGGGACCCGGCGCACGCCCTTGAGACCGTCCTGCAGCAGCCGGTTGGCGCGGTCCTGGATCCAGCCGGTGGCCTCGGTGCCGGCGGGGCCGCCGTGCGGCGGGTTGTACTTGAAGCCGCCGTCGGACGGCGGGTTGTGCGACGGCGTCACCACCACGCCGTCGGCCAGGCCGGTGGTGCGGCCGCGGTTGTGGCGCAGGATGGCGTGGGAGACGGCGGGCGTCGGCGTGTAGCCGTCGCGCGAGTCGATCAGCACGTCCACGCCGTTGGCCGCGAACACCTCCAGCGCCGAGACCCGCGCGGGCTCCGACAGCGCATGGGTGTCGATGCCCAGGAACAGCGGACCGTCGGTGCCCTGGTCGCGGCGGTATTCGCAGATCGCCTGGCTGGTGGCCAGGATGTGGTCCTCGTTGAACGCGGCCTTCAGCGACGAGCCGCGATGCCCCGACGTGCCGAACGCGACCCGCTGCCCGGCCTCACCGGCGTCGGGATGCAGCGCGTAGTAGGACGTCACCAGCCTGGCGACGTCGACCAGATCGGAGGGCCTGGCGGGCTGTCCTGCGCGTTCGTGGGTCATGTAGGTCACTTTACAAACGCGGACCGGCCCGGCGGGTGACCGCGCGGCGGCGTGGGGGATACATTCGCCTCAGCCACTAGAACGGAGTTCTGTTTCATGCGATACGGCATCCTGCTCTCCGAGAACGCCAAGGACGGCGACCCCATCACCGGCCTGCGCGACCAGATAGCCGACGCCGCCGATCGCGGCTTCTCCTCGGCCTGGATGTCCAACATCTTCGGGCTCGACGCCATCGCCGCGCTGACCGCCGCGGGCGTGCAGGCGCCGCCCATCGAGCTCGGCACCGCCGTCGTGCCGACCTACCCGCGTCACCCCGCCGCGCTCGCCCAGCAGGCGATGACCGCCAACGCCGCGCTCGGCGGCCGGTTCACGCTCGGCGTCGGCCTGTCGCACAAGGTCGTCATCGAGGACGTCTACGGCTACAGCTTCGAACGTCCCGGCCGGCACATGAAGGAGTACCTGGAGATCCTGGTGCCGCTCACGCGCGGCGAGAAGGTGTCGTACCGGGGCGAGACCCTCCAGGCCGGCCTGCGGCTGACCACGCCCGGAGCGGGCCTGCCCGTGCTCGTGGCCGCGCTCGGCCCCCGCATGCTCAAGCTCGCGGGCACGCTCGCCGCCGGCACCGTGCTCTGGATGACGGGGCCGAAGACGATCGCCGAGCACATCGCGCCCACCATCAAGGCGGCCGCCGCCGAGGCCGGCCGCGAGGCGCCGCGCATCGTCTGCTCGCTGCCCATCTGCGTCACCGACGACCCGGAAGGCGCCGTCGCCCGCGCCAACGAGATCTTCTCCATGTACGGGACGCTGCCGAGCTACCGTGCGATGCTCGACAGGGAGGGCGCGGCGGGGCCCGGCGACGTCGCCGTCGTCGGCGACGAGGAGACCGTGCTCGCCAGGCTCGAAACGCTCAGGCAGGCCGGGGTGACCGACTTCGTCGGCGCGCCGTTCGCCTGGCGCGGCGCACGCTCGACCTGCTGACCGGCGCGGCGAAGGGCTGAGCGCAGGACGTCCCCATAAGATCCGACAAGGTGAAGCACGTGCTACATGGCATCGATGTGTCCAACTGGCAGGGCACCGTCGACTGGGCCGGACATGCCGAGGCCGGAGTCGCCTTCGCCTTCGCCAAGGCGAGCGAGGGCGGCGACTTCACCGACAAATGGTTCGCCCGCAACTGGAACGGCATGCGGGAGAGCTGGATCGTCTGCGGGGCGTACCACTTCGCCCGGCCCAAAGGCGACCCCATCGAGCAGGCGCGCCACTTCCTGCGGGTGATCGCCTCGGCGGGCGGGCTGCGCCGCGGCGACCTGGTCGCGCTCGACCTGGAGACCAACGACGGCGCGCGGCCCGAGCGGGTGGCCCGCTTCGCGCGCCGCTGGTGCCATTACGTCGAACGGCACGGCGGCGTGCGGCCGTTCATCTACACCTTCAACGCGTTCGCGCGCGGCGGTCACTGCGCGGGCCTGGGCGAATATCCGCTGTGGATCGCCAGCCCGGAGAGCCCGCGCGGCCGTCCGCCGGTGCCCAGGCCATGGCGCGACTGGACCATCCACCAGTACGCCAACAGCCCCGTCGATCGCAACGTCTTCCACGGATCGCGGCAGGAGCTGACAAAGCTGGGGTTTCACCCGCGATAGCATCGGTGTCCATCCACCGAACCCTGCCTCGGTGCCGGGCATCGAGCGCGATCCATGAGGAGACACCGTGTCAGCCGAGCTACGCATCACCCTCGCCGGAGCCGAGCGTGTGGTGGCGGCGGGCACGACGGCCGGTGAGGCGCTCGAGGCCGACGGCCGTACCGTCATCGCCGCCAAGGTCAACGGCGAGGCCCGCGACCTGACCCACCCGCTGTCCGACGGCGACGTGGTCGAGCCGATCGACATCTCCAGCGAAGAGGGCCGGGCCATCGTCCGCCACTCCACCGCCCACGTCATGGCGCAGGCGGTGCAGGAGCTGTTCCCCGAGGCCAAGCTGGGCATCGGGCCGCCCGTCGAAAACGGCTTCTACTACGACTTCGACGTCGACCGGGCGTTCAACCCCGACGACCTCAAGCGCATCGAGAAGCGCATGCGCGAGATCGTCAAGCAGGGCCAGCTGTTCTCCCGCCGGCCCGTCTCCGACGACGAGGCGCGGGCCGAGCTGGCGGCGGAGCCGTACAAGCTGGAACTGATCGGGCTCAAGGGCGGCGCCGACCAGGAGGAGTCCGTCGAGGTGGGCGCCGGGCAGCTCACCATCTACGACAACCTCGACCCCAAGACCGGCGAGCTGCGCTGGAAGGACCTGTGCCGCGGGCCCCACGTGCCCTCCACCCGGTCCATCCCGGCGTTCAAGCTCATGCGCTCCGGCGGCGCCTACTGGCGGGGCAGCGAGAAGAACCCGCAGCTCCAGCGCATCTACGGCACCGCCTGGGAGTCCCGCGACAAGCAGGACGAATACCTCAAGCTGCTCGAAGAGGCCGAAAAGCGCGACCACCGCAAGCTGGGCGCCGAGCTCGACCTGTTCAGCTTCCCACCCGAGCTGGGCAGCGGCCTGCCGATCTTCCATCCCAAGGGCGGGATCATCCGCAAGGAGATGGAAGACTACATGCGCAGGCGGCAGGCCGAGGCGGGCTACGAGTTCGTCAACACGCCCCACATCACCAAGTCGTCGCTGTTCGAGACCTCCGGCCACCTGCCGTGGTACGCCGACGACATGTTCCCGGCGTTCGAGCTCGAGGGCACCGAATACCGCGTCAAGCCGATGAACTGCCCGATGCACAACCTGATCTTCAGGGCGCGCGGGCGTTCCTACCGGGAGCTGCCGCTGCGGCTGTGCGAGTTCGGCTCGGTCTACCGCTATGAGAAGTCCGGCGTGGTCCACGGCCTGACCAGGGTGCGCGGCATGACGCAGGACGACGCGCACATCTACACCACCCGCGAGCAGATGGCCGACGAGATCAAGTCGCTGCTCCGGTTCGTGCTCAGCGTGCTGCGCGACTTCGGCCTCAACGACTTCTACCTCGAGCTGTCCACCCGCGACGACTCCGAGAAGTTCATCGGCGACCCGGCCGAGTGGGAGGAGGCCACCGAGGCGCTGCGCCAGGTGGCCACCGAGTCCGGCCTCACGCTCAAGGACGACCCGGGCGGCGCGGCCTTCTACGGCCCCAAGATCTCCGTCCAGGCCAAGGACGCGATCGGCCGCACCTGGCAGCTGTCGACCATCCAGCTCGACCTCAACCAGCCGAAGCGGTTCGGCCTCGAATACCAGGCCGCCGACGGCTCCCGGCAGACCCCGGTGATGATCCACCGGGCGCTGTTCGGCTCCGTCGAGCGCTTCCTGGGCGTGCTCACCGAGCACTACGCCGGCGCCTTCCCGCCCTGGCTCGCCCCGGTGCAGGTCGTCGGCATCCCGATCGCCGACGCCCACGTGCCCTACCTGCAGGACGTCGCCAAGCGGCTGCGGGAGAGCGGCATCCGGGTCGAGGTCGACGCCTCTGACGACCGCATGCAGAAGAAGATCCGCAACGCGCAGAAGGCCAAGGTGCCGTTCATGCTGCTCGCCGGTGACGAGGACATCGCCAACGGCGCCGTGTCGTTCCGCTACCGCAGCGGTGAGCAGAAGAACGGCGTGCCGATCGACGACGCGATCGCCGAAATCGTCAGCGCCGTCGAACGCCGCGTCCAGGTCTGACCCACCCGGCCCCGTCGCCGGGGCCTTCCCGGATGCCCAGCACGCGCCCGCTCCCCGGGCGGCACGCTGGCTGCCAGTGCGGCGGTACGCGCCTGCCTCCCGGGCGGTGCGCTCGTCTTCTGAGACGGCGGCACGCACCCGCGTCCCGAGCGGGGCGCTCCCGTTCCGAGGCGGCGGCACGCGTCCGCTTTCTGCGTGGCGTGCTCGCGTTGCGGGGCGGCGGCGGCACGCGCCTGCTTCCGAGCGGCGTCCACGCCTCCTCGGGCGGCGGTACGCGCTTCGAAAGGCCCGGCCACGCTTCGGACGTGGCCGGGCCTTTCGCGTCTCCCCCTCTCCCCTCGCGACCCCCGTGGGGCGGTGGGCCGGGAGGGGAGAGGAGAACTCGGCGCGCCTATGCAGCAGGCGGGGCGTCGAAGGCGCGCGTGGGTCGACGGGGTGCCGAGGGCGCCGCGTGGGTCGACGGGGTCCCGAGGGTGCGTGGGCTGCGGGGCGCTGAGGTCGTGCGTGGGTCGCCCGAGGGCGCGCGTGGGGTGCCGGGCGCCGAGGGGCGCGCGCGGGTCGGCGGGCGCTGCGGGTGAACGGGGTGGGGGTCAGCGGGGGTAGAGGCGGAAGGAGACGGCCGGGCGGCCGTTGAAGCGCTTGGCCTCCTCGCGGGCGAAGCCCTCGATGAGCTCGCGGGCGTACACCTCCGGGTCCGCGCCGGGCTGCAGCGCCTCGATGTACGCGCGGTGCTCCATGAGGGAGCGCACACCGCGTTCCAGGCCGTCGGTGACGTCCACGGCGTGCGTCGGCGCATTGGAGCCCGCCACGGCGACCCAGCGCACGCCGTTCCAGGGGCCGGGGCCGGCATCGGGGAAGATCCAGCGGTTGCCGGCGTCGCCGACGGCGTCCATGGTGGCCCGGCCGACCGCGCGGTGGTCGGGCGTGTTCCAGTGCGCGCCGCCCCAGGTGTCGTCGAAGTTCAGCGTGATCACGAGTTCCGGCCGGTGGCGGCGGATGGCGGCGGCGAGATCGCGGCGGAGCGCGGTGCCGTACTCGATCACTCCGTCGGTGTGGTCGAGGAACTCCACGGCCGTCACGCCGACGACCGCCGCGCTCGCCAGCTCCTCGCGCTCCCGCACGGGTCCGGCCTCGGCGGGGGAGAGCGTGTCGATGCCCGCCTCACCTCTGGTCACCATCAGGTACGTGACCTCACGCCCGGCATCGGTCCACACGGCGACCGCCGCCCCGCAGCCGTACTCCAGGTCGTCGGGGTGGGCCACGATGGCCAGCGCGCGCTGCCAGTCGTCGGGCATGGGCTCAAGCTGCTCGGTCATGCCTGCCATCCTGACAGCCCGGGACGGCACGGCGCACCGGCGTTTCCCGGGACGGCGCACTGGCGTTTCGCCGGACGGCGTACCGGCGTTTCCCGGGACGGCGTACCGGCGTTTCGCCGGACGGCGCACCGGGGTTCCCGGACACGCCGCCGGACTCGAGGAGCGGTCTGAGGGCTTCTCAGAGCGCTGAAGCGGCCGTTCTCAGGGACGCGGTCGTCCCAGGGACGCGGCCGTGCTCAGGACTCAGGACGCCGACGAGTCCGCGCGGCGGGAGCCGAGCCCGATGCGGTCGCGTACGGACTCGAAGGCCCGCACGAGGTCGCCGCCCAGGTCGGCGACGCCCGGCACCTCCAGGGCGGCCGGCGCGGCCACCTTCTCCACGACCTCGTCGGCGACCTTGATCCGCCCCTTGACGGCGGCACCCTCGGTGGGGCCTCGATGGAGGACGGCGCGGCCCCAGAGGAGTCCTCAGCGGAGTCCTCCGGCGAGGTGCCGTCGGCGGGTTCTTCGGAGGCGTCGGCGGGCGGGACGGACTGTTCGGCCAGGGCTTCACGCATGGCGTCCTCCTGTCGGGGGCGATCAGGATTGCGCCGGAAGAGGCCCCGGTTTGTCCGGGGTCCTATGCTGCTAGATATGCACGATCAGGCAGGAGCCGGGACCCCCGACAACTTCGAGCGGCTGTGGACCCCGCATCGGATGGCCTACATCAAGGGTGAGAACAAGCCGACAGGCACCGGTCCCGACGACGGGTGCCCGTTCGACGCCATTCCGAAGATGAGCGACGAGGACGGCCTGATCGTCAAGCGCGGGCAGCTGGTGTACGCCGTGCTCAACCTCTACCCGTACAACTCGGGCCACCTGATGGTGGTGCCGTACCGGCACGTGTCCGGCTACGACGAGCTGGACGCGGCGGAGGTGGCGGAGCTGGGCGAGTTCACCCAGCGGGCGCTGCGGGCGCTGCGCAAGGCGAGCGGCGCGCAGGGCTTCAATGTCGGCATGAACCTGGGCCAGGTCGCGGGCGCGGGCATCGCGGCGCACCTGCACCAGCACGTGGTGCCGAGGTGGGGCGGCGACACGAACTTCATGCCGGTCGTGGCGCGGACGAAGGTGCTGCCGCAGCTACTTCGCGACACCCGCCAGCTGCTCGCCGACGCCTGGGACTGACGCGCGCCGCGGCCTGGGCAGCGCGCCGATGCCGGTGGCCAGCAGCAGCGGCACGGCCAGCGCGAGCGCCATCGACAGCACGGCCGCGCCCGAGTCGTTGACGAGCATGCCGATGACGCCGCTGACGAGCGTGCCGATCAGGCCGGCGCGCAGCGCGGGGGAGTGCTCGAACGCGGCCTGGCACGACCCCCGCCGACGCCTGCTCGGGCCGCAGGATCGCGTAGACGAGGAACGCCGCGGCGGCGATCACGATGGGCATGAGGTTGGGGCTGAGCAGGGTGGCCAGCATGGCGTGCAGCTTGCGCCAGATGACGTCGAACGCCTCCCCGGTCAGCACCTGCCCCACGAACCTGCCGAGGTGCGACTGCTCGCTCGGCGGGCGCAGGTAGTTGAGCCAGGCGAAGCCCATCACGATCACGCCGCCGGCCGCGCAGAACGCCCCGAGCTTCACCAGCGAGACCCGGCGTCCCGACAGGATGAGGGCGGTCACCGCGATGCCGGGCACGAACGCGATGACGCCGCCGAAGTCGCTGCCCAGCCCGGAGCCGCCCAGCACCATCGCGAACGCGCCCAGCGCGACGATCGCGCCGACGCCGACGCGGCCCGGCCACCGGTGGGCGATCACCGTGGCGGCCAGCAGCGTGCCGGTCGCGAGCAGTGCGAACGGGATGTTGCCCAGCCCGTAGTAGCGGGCTCCGACGTCGGCGCCGTACCCCATGACGCTGTTGAGCTGCAGCGTGGTGCCGGTCAGCAGGTCACCGGCGAGGGTGAGCGCGGTGACCCCGGCCACGACCGCCAGCGGGCCGAGCGGACGGCGCCGCCACGGCCCGGCGAACGCCAGCAAGGTCACCGCGGCCGTCCACGCCAGCACGCCGCCGACGAGCTGCGGCAGGCCGGACCACGGCAGCAGGTTGACCAGGTAGCTGGAGACGGGCAGGGCGGCCAGCGCGACGGCGGCCACGCGTACCGGAGACAAACCCTTGCGGCGGCGCAGCAGCAGGAACGCCACCAGGTAGAACGACACCTGCAGCACCGCCATCACGGTGAAGTAGCCGCCCTTCACCGACCTGATCGCCTGCGCGGTGGCGTCGTCCCTGCGCAGCTCCGCGATCGAGGCCCCGGCGGAGCCGGCCTTCAGCGGCGTGCCCACGACCGTGGCCGGCACCGGCACGCCCAGCTCGCTCAGCACGGTGGCGGTGAAGTCGGTGATGATCGAGATGTCCTCGCGGTGGGTGGAGGCCGCGCCCAGCAGCCGCCCCTGCGCGTCCGGCGCGCGCATGGCGGCCACCCTCAGGTGCGGTACGGAGCCGTGGTCGGACAGCCCGGCGAGCAGCACCGTCGTCCCCGGAGGCAGCACCGACAGCAGCGCTCCCGCCTTGGCGTCGGCCAGCCGCAGCGCGTCGCGGCGCTCGGCGGCGGGCAGCTCGTCGGGCACCCGGGGCAGGCGGCCGCCCGCCCGGGCCAGGTAGGGCTCGATGAGGTCGTCGACGTCCATGGCGACCAGCGGGCAGCGGGCCAGGTCCGTGCTCCTGACGCGCAGCGGCGAGTCGTGGTAGCGGGCCACCGCGCCCTGCCGGTCGGCCAGCGCCAGCGCCGCGCCGGGACCGATCGCGATCGAGCAGCGGCCGGCCGCCTTGAGCGTCTCGCCGAGCGTGCCCGCCTCCTGCTGCCCGGCCACGTCGATGAGGTAGCGGTAGTGGGGGATGACGGCGCCCTCGCCGGCCTGCCGGGGGACGGGGGGAGCGCCGCACGCGTAGCCGACGGCCGACCTGGTGCCCGCCGACACCGTCAGCCAGCCGTCGTACGGGCAGGTGACGCTGCCGACCGTACGGACCGACAGCGAGCCGATCGCGCTCTGCCCGGCCAGCTCCCACAGGTTGGGCGTGTCGCCCGGGGTGAGGTCGTCCCAGTGCAACCCCGGCACCCCGATGAGCGCCACCCGCCCGGCCGGTTCCGCCGCGTCCCTCACGGACGCCCGGCCGGAGGCGGCGGCGGGAGCCGCCAGACCCACCAGCGCGTGAGCGACCACCACGGCCAGCACGACCAACACGCGCCTCACGCCGACGACCTCCCGTGCTCGCTGCCCTCGCGCGGCGCGGCGGCGCCGGAGCCCCAGCCCGGCCCGCCACAGGACGCGACCACCCTCTCATGCGTCAGACCCGTGCGAGGCCGACTCGCCCCGATCGCGGCCCCGGAACGGCGGAGGGCCGGTCTCCTCGGACGGAGACCGGCCCCTGCGCGTTCAGGTCAGGCGGCGGGCGTCAGGGCGCGTCCGCCTTCACCTTGACCGCCTTGCTCTCGTTGTGCAGCCGGTCGAGCGCGGTGACGAGGTAGGTGCCCGGCGACTTCACCGTGTAGGACGGGTCGCTCACCACGGCCACCAGGTTGCGCGCGTCGGTGGTGCGGCAGTCCTTGCCGGACTTCGGCACCTGGTAGATCGCGTACGAACGGGCGCCGTCGGACGGCTTCCACGACAGGCGCGTGCCGTCGGCCTTGGCGCCCGCCGGCATGGCCGGAGCCTTGCCGCCGCGCTCCTCCATCAGCGGCAGCAGCGCCGGACGGCCGTAGTAGGTCTTGGCGAGCCGGTCCATCGCGCCGAGCGGGTTGGTCAGCAGCTGCTTGGCGCTGAAGTAGACGGCGCCGTCGATCTCCTTGCTGTCGCGGTTGAGGCCGATCTGCGCGGCCAGCTCGCCGGGCTTGGTCCAGGCCCTGTCGTCCTTGCTGCCGACGCGGTAGAGGCCCTGGCCGATGTAGAGCTGCACGTCGCTGCCCTTGACCGCGTCGGACCACCAGCGCACCAGCGTGCGGTAGTCGGCCGCCTTGTGGCCGCGCGGCCAGTAGAGCTGCGGCAGGACGTAGTCGACGGTGCCGGCCTTGATCCAGGCGCGGGCGTCGGCGTAGATCGAGTCGTAGGCGGACATGCCCGACGTCTTGGACCCGCGCGGGTCGTTGGAGGTGTTACGCCAGATCCCGAACGGGCTGATGCCGAACTTGACGTGGTTCTTCGTGTGGTGCACGGCCTGGTCGACCTGCTCGACCAGCTTGTTGACGTTGGACCTGCGCCAGTCGGCGAGCTTTTGGCCCTTGCCGTACTTCTTGAAGGCCGCGGCGTCGTCGAACGTCGCCCCGGCCTCCGGGTACGGGTAGAAGTAGTCGTCGAAGTGCACGCCGTCGACGTCGTAGCGGCCGACCACGTCGGTGATGACCTTGGTCACGTGGTCGCGCACGGCGGGCAGGCCCGGGTTGTAGTAGAGGCGGCCGCCGTACTTGACCGTCCAGCCCGGGTGCTTCTTCGCCGGGTGCCCCGCGGGCAGCTTGGCGATGTCGTCGCTGTAGGAGGCGCGGTAGGGGTTGAACCAGGCGTGGAACTCCATGCCGCGCTTGTGCGCCTCGTCGATGAGGAACGGCAGCGGGTCCCAGCCCGGGTCCTTGCCCGCCGTGCCGGTCAGATACTGCGACCAGGGCTCCAGCGAGGACTTGTAGAGCGCGTCGGAGGCCGGCCGCACCTGGACGAAGACCGCGTTGAGGTTGCGCCTGGCGGCGCTGTCCAGGATCTTCACGTATTCGGCCTGCTGCTTGGCCTTGCTCAGGCCCGCCTTCGACGGCCAGTCGAGGTTGGTCGTCGTGGCGATCCACACTCCGCGCAGCTCACGCTTGGGATAGCGGGCGTCGGGCTTGCAGGCCGCGGCGGGCGCGGCGGCGGCCGGCTTCTTCGCGCTCGCCGCCTTGCCCGGCTTGGCGTCGGGGCCCCAGACGTAGGCGGCCGACGTGGTCGCGATCGCGAGAGCGGTGGCGGCGAGAAGTGGGCGTGCAGTTCGCATAGTGCCACCCAGTGTGGCAGCTTCTCAGGCATGCTCGCGACGAAAACCGCAATCATACCGTGACGTGTCTGTGACAATTGCCGCGAGCTGTGCCGGGAGGGACAAATGCCCAGGTGCATGCCCTCCCGGCGCGTCATGTCCGGTCGCGATCGCCGTGCCCGCCGGTCAATCCGCGGCGGTCACCTTGCTCGCGAGGTTCGGCGGCAGCGGCTCGTAGCGCAGGAACGTCCGCGTGAACGTCCCCGTCCCGTGTGACATGGATCTCAGATCGATGGCGTAGCGCGTGATCTCCAGCTGCGGCACCTCCGCCTTGACCAGCGTGCGGCCCTTGCCCACCGGCTCGGTGCCGAGCACGCGCCCGCGCCGCGAGGACAGGTCGGACATCACCGCGCCCACGTAGTCGTCGGCCACCAGCACCGAGATCTCGTCCACCGGTTCGAGCAGCAGCGTCGGCACCTTGGACGCCGCCTCCTTCAGCGCGAGCTGGCCCGCGATCTGGAAGGCCATGTCGGAGGAGTCGACCGAGTGGGCCTTGCCGTCGTACAGGGTGACGCGCAGGTCCACCATCGGGTAGCCGGCCACGACGCCCCGCTCCATCTGGGTGCGCACACCCTTCTCCACCGACGGGATGAACTGCCGCGGCACCACGCCGCCCACGATCTTGTCGACGAACTCGAAGCCCGAGCCCGACGGCAGCGGCTCGACCTCCAGGTGGCAGATGGCGTACTGGCCGTGTCCGCCGGTCTGCTTGACGTTGCGGCCCATCGCCTGGCACTTGCCGCCGAACGTCTCGCGCAGCGGCACCCGCAGCTCGACCCGCTCGACCTCGACGCCGTGCCGCTTGGCCAGCCGGTCGAGCAGCACGTCGGTGTGGGCCTCGCCCATGCACCACAGCACGAGCTGGCGGGTCTCTGCGTTGTTCTCCAGCCGCAGCGTCGGGTCCTCGGCCACCAGCCTGCCCAGGGCCTGCGACAGCTTGTCCTCGTCGGCCTTCGACTTGGCCTTGATCGCCACCGGCAGCAGCGGCTCGGGCATGCTCCACGCCGTCATCAGCAGCGGGCGGTCCACGTCGGAGAGGGTGTCGCCGGTCTCGGCGCGCGACAGCTTCGCCACCGCCACGATGTCGCCCGCGATCGCCTTGGGCGCGGTGCGCTGCTGCTTGCCCAGCGGGCAGCTCAGGGTGCCGATGCGCTCGTCCACGTCGTGGTCCTCGTGCCCGCGGTCGGCCAGGCCGTGGCCGGAGACGTGCACGCTCATGTCGGGGCGCAGCGTGCCGGAGAAGACGCGTACGAGGCTGATGCGGCCCACGTACGGGTCGCTGGTGGTCTTGACGACCTCGGCCACGAGCGGCCCGTCCGGGTCGCACGCGATGCCCTGCACCGGCTTGCCCGACAGGTCGGTGATCTCCGGCAGCGGGTGTTCGAGCGGGGAGGGGAAGCCCTGGGTCATCAGCTCCAGGATCTCCTGGGCGCCCACGCCCAGCCCGCTGCACAGCACCGGGTAGAAGCTGCCGCGCGCGACGGCCTTCTCCAGGTCCTCGATGAGGACGCCGGTGTCGACCGGCTCGCCCTCGAGGTAGCGCTCCATGAGCGACTCGTCTTCGCTCTCCTGGATGATGCCCTCGATCAGGGCGCCGCGGTACTCCTCGATCTGCGCCTCGTACTCGGCGCCCGGCTCCTTCTCGGTGCGCTCGCCGGTCGCGTAGTTGTAGAACTTCTGCGTCAGCAGCCCGATCAGGCCGTTGACGTGGCCGTTGGTGACGACGGGGAGGTAGAGGGGCGCCACGCCGTCGCCGAACTTGTCCTGGCAGGTGGCGAGCACCTCGTCGAAGTTCGCGCGCTGGTGGTCGAGCTTGGTGATGACGACCGCGCGCGGCATGCCCACCTGGGCGCACTCCTCCCAGAGCATCTGGGTGAGCCCGTCCACGCCGTCGCAGGCCGAGACCACGAACAGCGCCGCGTCGGCCGCGCGCAGCCCGGCGCGCAGGTCGCCCACGAAGTCGGCGTATCCGGGAGTGTCGAGAAGGTTGATCTTGATGCCGTTGTGCACCAGGGGTGCGACGGCGAGGTTGACGGATCTTTGCTGTTTGACCTCGACCTCGTCGAAGTCGGTGACCGTGTTGCCGTCCTCGACGCGTCCCGGGCGCTGGATGGTGCCCGTCGCGGCCAGCAACTGCTCGACGAGGGTCGTCTTGCCTGCTCCTGAGTGGCCGACCAGCACGACATTGCGAATCGCATCCGCCCTGTCGGCCGCGGGTGCCCTGCCCGCGGCTCCTGCGGCGCCGCCAGAGTGCCTTTCCGCCACATCGCCTCCCGCTAATCTTTCGTCTCACCTCGTGAGACGGCTCGGTCGATGGGGGGACGCCGTCCAGCCGCGTCCGGTAGCTCGCTCCCGTCGCTCCTCGGCCCAGGCGGCGTCGCTCCCTTCGCGTTGGTCCGTCTGCCAACGCCGCGCCCGCGCGGAGGGTGCCGGAAACCGCATGGACGCGGTGTGTTCACCAAATACCCGTGTGGCGGATATCACAAGGGGTCCGGGGCAAAGAAAGTTGTCAGCCCCCGCATGGCCTACGATCGGACCGCGATGCTCAAACTCCTGCGCCCGGCCGTGACCCGGATACTCACCCCGCTGGGCAGGGCCCTCGCCGGCCGCGGGATAGGCCCGAACGCCGTCACGGCGGTCGGCACCCTCGGCACGGTCGTGTCCGCCCTGCTCTTCTTCCCCCTTGGCCAGCTCGCCTGGGGGGCGCTCGTGATCACCGTCTTCGTGCTGTTCGACCTGCTCGACGGCGTGGTCGCCCGGCTCGGCGGAAAGGGGGGCAGCACCTGGGGCGCCTTCCTCGACTCGACCTTCGACAGGGTCGCCGACGCCGCCATCTTCGCCGGCCTGATCCTGTATTTCTTCGAGCGCGACGACACTCTGACGGCCTCGGTGACGCTCGCCTGCCTGATCCTGGGCGCCCTGGTCTCCTACGCCAAGGCCAGGGCGGAAGGGCTCGGCCTGACGGCCGACGTCGGGCTGGCCGAGCGGCCGGAGCGGCTGGTGGTGGCGCTGGTCGCGGCGTTCCTCGAAGGGCTCGGCGTCCCGTACGTCCTGCCGGCCGGCATGTGGCTGCTCGCGGTCGCCAGCCTGATCACCGTGGGCCAGCGCGTGATGGCCGTGCACCAGCAGACCAGACAGCAGACTGGGCAGACGAGGGAGAGATGAGCGACAAGGCATCGTTCGGCGACCGCATCGTGGCCGCCGGGTTCGCGGCCGGCTGGACACTCGTGCCGCTGCTGCCCGAGCGCCCGACGGCCGCGGTCTTCCGGTTCCTGGCCGACCGGGTCCACGCCAGGCGCGGCAAGTCGGTGCGCCGCCTGGAGTCGAACCTCGCGCGGGTGACCGGCCTTGAGCCGGGCGGCCGCGAGCTGCGCGAGCTCACCAAGGCGGGCATCCGCTCGTACTTCCGCTACTTCCACGAGATCTTCCGCCTGCCCAGGATGGACCGCGCCGAGCTGGTGCGGCGCACCCACGTCATCGGCGCCGAGCACATCCACGACAACGTCGCGGCCGGGCGCGGCGTGGTGCTGGCGCTGCCGCACATGGGCAACTGGGACCAGGCGGGCGCCTGGCTGGTGAGCGTGGGCCACCCGTTCACCACCGTCGCCGAGCGGCTGCGGCCGGAGTCGCTGTTCCGCCGCTACGTCGCCTTCCGCGAGGGGCTCGGCATGGAGGTGCTGCCGCTGACCGGCGGCGACGGCCACAACTTCGGCATCCTCGCATCGCGGCTGCGCAAGGGCGGCGTGGTCTGCCTGCCCGCCGAGCGCGACCTCACCAAGAACGGCGTGGAGGTGCGCTTCTTCGGCGCGGCCACCAAGATTCCCGCGGGGCCCGCGCTGCTGGCCGTGCAGACCGGGGCCGCGCTGCTGCCCGCCACCGTCTACTTCGTGGGCGACGACTGGGGCATCCACATCCACGAGGAGCTGCCGGTGCCCGCCGAGGGCACCCGGCAGGAGAAGGTCGCGGTGCTGGCGCAGGGCCTCGCCGACGTGTTCGAGAAGGGCATCTCCGAGCATCCGGAGGACTGGCACATGATGCAGCGGCTCTGGCTGGACGACCTGGATCCCCGATGAAAGTCGGCATCGTCTGCCCCTACTCGTGGGACATGCCGGGCGGGGTCAAACAGCACATCGACGACCTGGCGCAGGCGCTAATGGCGCAGGGGCACGAGGTATCCGTGATCGCCCCGGCGGCCGACGACGACGAGCTGCCTCCCTACGTGACCGGCGCGGGGCGGGCCGTGCCCGTGCCGTACAACGGGTCGGTGGCCAGGATGTCGTTCGGCTTCCTGTCGGCCGCGCGGGTGCGGCGCTGGGTGCGTACGGGCGAGTTCGACGTGCTGCACATCCACGAGCCGCTGATCCCCAGCCTGGGCGTGCTGGCCTGCTGGGCGGCCAAGGGGCCGATCGTGGCCACCTTCCATGCCTCGTTCAACCGCTCGCGCGCGATCGCGGTGGCCGAGCCGCTGCTGCGCAGCGCGCTGGAGAAGCTGAGCGGCCGCATCGCGGTCTCCGACGCGGCGCGCAAGAGCCTGGTCGAGCAGTTCGGCGGCGACACCGTGCTCATCCCCAACGGCGTCACCGTCTCCCGCTACACCGACGCCGAGCCGCTCGACGGCTGGGGCCCCGACGGCGCCACGATCGGCTTCCTCGGCCGCATGGACGAAGAGCGCAAGGGCCTGCCGATCCTGCTCGACGCGTTCGCCATCCTGGCCGAGCGGCGGCCCGACGTGAAGCTGCTCATCGCAGGGCCGGGCGATGAGAAGGACGTCTACGAACGGGTGCCGAAGCGGTTCAGGGACCGGGTGACCGTGCTGGGCATGGTGAGCGAGACCGACAAGATCCGCGCCTACCACTCGGTCGACGTGTTCTGCGCGCCCAACACCCGCGGCGAGAGCTTCGGCATCGTGCTGGCCGAGGCCATGGCGTCGGGGGCGACCGTGCTGGCCAGCGACATCCCGGCGTTCCGCAAGGTGCTGGGCGAGGGCCAGGCGGGCGCGCTGTTCACCAACGGCGACCCCGCCTCGCTGGCGCGCGAGGCCGCCGCGCTGCTCGACGCGCCCGAGCGGCGGGCCAAGCTGGCGGCCGAGGCGCTGGTGGCGGTGCGCAAGTACGACTGGTCGACGGTGGCGCGCGACGTCGTACGCGTCTACGAGACCGTCACCATGAGCGGCGCCGGCCGCGTGGAGGAGGACCTGTGAGACGCGTCGCGAGCGCGGCGCACACGGCCGCCGCGCCGCCCCGGTTCGCCGAGGAGGACCTGTGACGACCACCATGATCGTGCTGATCGTGGGCATCGTGGTGGTGCTCACGGCGGTGTACATCTCCTGGCGGGCAGGCCGGCTCGACCGCCTGCACCTGCGCCTGGAGCTGGCCCAGCAGGCGCTGGACGCCGCTCTCATGCGGCGCAGGGCGGTGGTGCTGGAGCTGGCGGGCTCCCGCCTGCTCGACCCCGCCACGTCGCTGGTGCTGGCCGCGGCGGCGCACGAGGCGCGCTCCGCGGGCCCCGAGGAGCGCGAGCACGCCGAGAGCGACCTGTCGCGGACGCTGCGCGCGGTGGTGGACCAGGAGCGCTTCAGGGAGAAGCTGTCGGAGTCGCCGGGCGGCCGGGCGCTGCTGGAGGAGCTGGACGCGGCGGTGGCCAAGGTCGTCTACTCGCGCCGGTTCTACAACAACCACGTGGCGGTCACGCGGGCCGCCCAGCGCCGCTGGCTGGCCAGGACGCTCCGGCTGGCCGGGCACACCGAATACCCCCAATTCTTCGAGATTGATGACAATCCGCCGGCAGCTATGGCAACCGAATGACCTAATTTGGGGAAGCCAGTAAGCTTCATCCCGATTTTGGGCTGAAGCGAGGAGATGTACACGTGCGGCTACCCCGGTTGATCACCCTCTGGCTGGCCGGAGCGGCCGTGTTGCTGCCTGTCGCGGCCTGCTCGTCCGAGGAGCCGGCCGCGGGTTCCGCGCCGCAGGCGGCCACGGACGCGCCGAGCGAGACGCCTCAGGAAGAGGAAGAGGTCAAGGCGCATCCGTTCACCGGCAAGCCGTACGACACGCTCAAGCCGGTGCTCGCCGTCAAGATCGAGAACACCGCGGCGGGCAAGCCGCAGCTCGGGCTCAAGAGCGCCGACATCGTCTACATCGAGCAGGTCGAGGCCGGGCTGACCCGGCTCATGGCGATCTTCTCCTCCAAGCTGCCGGCCAAGGTGGGCCCGGTGCGCAGCGCGCGCATCTCCGACCTGCACATCACCCCGCAGTTCGGCAAGCCGGCCTTCTCCTACTCGGGCGCGCAGACCAAGATGCTGCCGCTCATCGCCGAGGCCTCGCTGTACGACGTGGGCGACACGCGCAACCCCGGCGCCTACTACCGCCAGCCGGGCCGCTTCGCCCCGTACAACCTGTTCGCCCACACCAAGAAGCTGCTGGCCGCGGCGCCCAAGGCGAGCAAGGCCAAGGACATCGGCTTCACCTTCGGCGACCCGCCCGCCGAGGGCGGTGTGCCGCGCAAGTCGTACACGGTCAGGTGGCCCGCCGCGCGCTTCACCTTCACCTGGTCCGAGGCCAAGCAGGAGTGGCTGATCTGGCAGGACGGCAAGAAGGACATGGCGGCCGAGGGCGGCCAGCTCAGCGCGCCCACCATCGTCGTGCAGTACACCAAGACCGAGCGCTCGCAGTTCCACGACAAGAACCAGAGCTACACGCCGCTCGTGCACACCACGGGCAAGGGCTCGGCGATCGTGCTGCGCGACGGCAAGGCGTACAAGGCCAGGTGGGAGCGGGAATCAGAGGACAGTGGCACGACGTTCACCACGGAGAGCGGCGAGCCGATGAACTTCGCCCCCGGCCAGGTCTGGGTGGCTCTCGCCAGCCGCAAGCCCGTCATCCCCTAGCCCCACGTCCGCACCACTCTGTAGATGTACGGCGATAAATCCTGACATCTTGGCATGTCGGGGGAGGGGTCGTTCAGGACCTACGATGGGGTTGATAACTTACAGAATCGCCGTTGAGAGCCCGTGAGGATGACCGTGTCCAGCAGCACGCCAGAAAGCACCCCCGTCACCGGAACCGCGCGCGTCAAGCGCGGCATGGCCGAGATGCTCAAGGGCGGCGTCATCATGGACGTCGTCACCCCCGAGCAGGCCAAAATCGCTGAAGACGCCGGCGCGGTGGCCGTCATGGCCCTCGAGCGCGTGCCCGCCGACATCCGCGCGCAGGGCGGCGTGTCGAGGATGAGCGACCCCGACATGATCGAGGGCATCATCAACGCCGTGTCGATCCCCGTCATGGCCAAGGCCCGCATCGGCCACTTCGTCGAGGCCCAGGTCCTGCAGTCGCTGGGCGTCGACTACATCGACGAGTCCGAGGTGCTGACCCCGGCCGACTACGCCAACCACATCGACAAGTGGCAGTTCACCGTGCCGTTCGTGTGCGGCGCCACCAACCTGGGCGAGGCCCTGCGCCGCATCACCGAGGGCGCGGCCATGATCCGCTCCAAGGGCGAGGCCGGCACGGGCGACGTCTCCAACGCCGTCACCCACATGCGCACGATCCGCGCCGAGATCAAGCGGCTCACCTCGCTGCCCGAGGACGAGCTGTACGTCGCGGCCAAGGAGCTGCAGGCCCCGTACGAGCTGGTCGCCGAGGTCGCCAAGACCGGCAAGCTGCCGGTCGTGCTGTTCACCGCGGGCGGCATCGCCACCCCGGCCGACGCCGCGATGATGATGCAGCTCGGCGCCGAGGGCGTGTTCGTGGGCTCCGGCATCTTCAAGTCGGGCGACCCGGCCAAGCGGGCCTCGGCCATCGTCAAGGCCACCACCTTCTACGACGACCCCGACGTCATCGCCAAGGTCTCGCGCGGCCTGGGCGAGGCCATGGTCGGCATCAACGTCGACGAGATCCCGCAGCCGCACCGCCTGGCCGAGCGCGGCTGGTAGACCCCTCGGCGGGTCGCCGCAGGCGTGACCCGCGGGCGTGAGACGATCACCTCCGGGTGACCGGCACGCGCGGCGACGAAGATCTCGGAAAAGGCGGCATCCGCGAAGGATGTCGCCTTTTCTGTTGATCCGTGTTCACCGAACGGTCACGCTGCTCGGTCAAGCTACGGGGGTCCTCACCCTTGATCGTCAAGGAGCCCCAGTGTCCAAGCTGAACCGCAGGCACTTCCTCGTCACGGGGTTAGCGGCGGGCGCCGCCTCGGCCATCCCCGGCGTCACCCCCGCCGCCGCGCACGCCGGCCCCGGCCCGGCCGCCGAGACCGCTCAGAGCCTGGCCTCGCGCGGGCTGCGCACCGATCCCTTCACCCTCGGCGTCGCGTGCGGCGACCCCGACCACGAGGGCTTCGTGCTGTGGACCAGGCTCGCCCAGGAGCCGCTCGCCGAGGACGGCCTCGGCGGCATGCCGCAGCGGCCCTTCACCGTGCAGTGGCAGATCTACGCCGACGAGCGGGCCCGCCGCGTCGTGCGCTCCGGCGTGGCCGTCGCCGCCCCGGAATGGGGCCACAGCGTGCACGTCGAGGTGCAAGGGCTGAGCTCCGGCCGCGAGTACTGGTACCGCTTCCGCGTCGGGCCGTACGTCTCGCCGCTCGGCCGCGCCCGCACCGCCCCGCACCCCCTGTCGTACGGCGGCGCCCTGGCCATGGCCTTCGTCTCCTGCGCCCAGTACGAGCACGGTTACTTCACCGCGTACCGCCGCCTCGCCGAAGAGCACCCTGACCTGGTGCTGCACCTCGGCGACTACCAGTACGAGTACACCAAGAACTCCTACACGATCCCCGGCGGCAACGTCCGCCACCACGAGGGCCCCGAGACCGAGACCCTGGCCAACTACCGCCAGCGCCACGCCCAGTACAAGACCGACCCCGACCTGCAGGCCGCGCACGCCGCCGCGCCCTGGCTGGTCGTGTGGGACGACCACGAGCTGGACAACAACTGGGCCGGCGAGGTGCCGGAGAAGCCCGAGATCCCCCAGCCGGACTTCATGCAAAGGCGCGCGGCCGCCTTCCGCGCGTACTACGAGAACATGCCGCTGCGCCGCACCTCCATCCCGCGCGGCGTGGACATGCAGCTCTACCGGCGCATCCGCTGGGGCAGGATGGCCACCTTCCACATGCTCGACACCCGCCAGTACCGCGACGACCAGGGCTGCGGCGACGGCTACAAGGAGTGCCCCGACTCGGTCGATCCCGCGCGCTCCATCACCGGCCAGGAGCAGGAGGAGTGGCTGATCGAGGGCTTCCACACGTCGCGGGCGCAGTGGGACATCATCGGCCAGCAGGTCTTCTTCGGCCAGCGCGACAACAACGAGGGGCCCGCCAAGGTCACCTCGCAGGACGCCTGGGACGGCTACGTCGCCTCCCGGCAGCGCATCACCCAGGGCTGGATCGACGCGAAGGTGCGCAACCCCGTCGTGCTCACCGGCGACGTGCACGCCCACTGGGCCGGCGACCTCAAGCTCGACTACGACGACCCGACCGGGCCCAGCGTGGGCTCGGAGCTGGTGACCACGTCGATCACCTCGGGCGGCGACGGCGCCGACTCCGACCCCGCGGCGCACCCGTTCCTGAAGATCAACCCGCACCTGAAGTTCTACAACAACCAGCGCGGCTACGTGCTCACCAAGATCGAGCGCGACCTGCTCACGGCGGACTTCAAGGTCGTGCCGCGCGTCCAGACGCCGGGCGCCGAGGTCTACACCCGCGCCACGTTCGTCATCGAGGACCGGGTGCCGGGGGTGCAGCAGACGTACCTGCGGCCGCTCGACCCGGCGCTGCGGATCCAGCCGCCCACGATCGAGGACACCGTCCGCCTGGAGACCGAGCGCCCCTAACACCACCCCCGATGCCGGGCCGCCTTCCCCGGCTCGGTGCACCCTCGCGGCCCGGCCCCCGACCAGGGGCCGGGCCGCTTTCGTCCGGAATATTAGCCAGGCTAAGTTTGTTCACCGTCCATGCAGGACGATCCCTCTCACCTGGCAGAACAGGTCTCAGCCGTGCTCCGCGACCTGGTGCTCCTGCTCCGGCGCACCGTCGCGGGACAGCCGGTCACCAGCCAGCAGCTCGGCGTGCTCGCCTCGCTCGAACGCGGCCCCAGGCGCATGACCGCGCTGGCCGAAGAGCACGGCGTCCAGCTGCCGACCATGACCGTGCAGATCAACCGGCTCGAAGACGCCGGTCTCGTCGCCCGCGGCACCGACCCGGACGACGCCCGCGTCAGGACGGTCGAGCTGACCACCGAAGGCCGCGAACGGCTGCACGCCGGACGCCAGGCCAGGATCGCCCGCCTGACCCGTGAACTGGAGGCGCTCACCGACGACGAGCGTTCCGCACTCGCGGCCGCGCTGCCCGTCCTGGGCAGGCTCGGCCGCTCGTAAGCAGCCAAGGAGCAGTATGCAAACCGGCGGCGGCATCCTTCGCCAGCCCATGTCCGTCTGGGCCACCGCGTTCGCCGCGGTCGTGGCCTTCATGGGGATCGGGCTCGTCGATCCCATCCTCCCGTCCATCGCCCAGGGGCTGAACGCCACCCCGAGCCAGGTCTCCCTGCTGTTCACCAGCTACTTCCTGGTCACCGCCGTGGCCATGCTCGTCACCGGCTGGGTCTCCAGCCGCATCGGCGGCAAGCGCACCCTGCTCGCCGGGCTCGCGCTCGTCGTGGTGTTCGCCGCGCTCGCGGGCACCTCCACCAGCGTCGCCGAGCTGGTCGGCTTCCGCGCCGGCTGGGGCCTCGGCAACGCTCTCTTCGTGGCCACCGCGCTCGCCGTCATCGTCGGCGCCGCCAGCGGCGGCGCGGAGTCGGCCATCATCCTGTACGAGGCCGCGCTCGGCCTCGGCATCTCCGCAGGACCTCTGGTGGGCGCCCTGCTCGGCGACTGGAACTGGCGGGCCCCGTTCTTCGGCACGGCCACGCTCATGGCCGCCGGCCTCGTCCTCATCCTCACCCTGCTCAAGGCCACGCCACGGCCGCGGGAGAAGACCCGGCTCAGCGCCCCGATCCGCGCGCTCGCCCACGGCGGGCTGTCCACCACGGCCTTCACCGCGCTGTTCTACAACTTCGCGTTCTTCACCGTGCTCGCCTTCACGCCGTTCATCCTCGGCATGTCGCCGTACGGCATCGGCGCGGTCTTCTTCGGCTGGGGCGTCTGCGTCGCGCTCGCCTCGGTGTTCGGCGCGCCGCCGCTGCAGCGCAGGCTCGGCTCGGTGAAGGTGCTGCACCTGTCGCTCGCCCTGCTCGCCGTCTTCCAGCTCGGCATCGGCCTGTCCGCGTACGAGGGCTCCTGGCAGGCCGGGGTCATCGCCTTCACCGTCCTGACCGGCGTCCCCATCGGGCTCAACAACACGGTCTTCACCGAGTCGGCCATGGAGGTCTCCGACGCGCCCAGGCCCGTCGCCTCCGCCGGATACAACTTCGTGCGCTGGATGGGCGGCGCGCTGGCCCCGTTCATCGCCACCAAGCTCGGCGAGGACGTGGGGGTCGCGGTGCCGTACGCGCTGGGCGCCGCCTGCTGTCTCATCGGCATGGCCGTCCTCTACCTGCGCCGCCACCACCTGCGCTCGCTGATCGAGGTCGACGCCGATCTCGGCGTGCGCGACGCCGCCCCGGTCGCCACGTCCTGACCCCGGGCGCCGCCGCCGCGGCCATTACGGCCTGACCTCCCGTGACGCCGTCATGGCCACTACGGCCTGACCCCGCGCAACGCCTCTCGAACGGCCCCCGTCGGAAGACGGCGGGCCGTTCTGGTGTTGAATTGTCGGAAACCCGTACCCGGATGAAAGGATCGCCCGTGCCCACGATCGGTGTGCTCGCCCTCCAGGGAGACGTGCGCGAGCATCAGCGCATGCTTCAGGAGGCCGGCGCGACGGCCGTCGCCGTACGCCGCCCCGCCGAGCTGGACGCGGTCGACGCCCTGGTCATCCCCGGCGGCGAGTCGACCACCATGTGGAAGCTCGCCGAGAGCTTCGACCTGCTGCAACCGCTGCGCGTCCGCGTCAAGGAAGGCATGCCCGCCTACGGCTCGTGCGCCGGCATGATCATGCTGGCCGACCGCATCGAGGACGGCGTCGCAGGTCAGCAGACCATCGGCGGCATCGACATGGTGGTCAGGCGCAACGCGTTCGGCCGCCAGGTCGACTCCTTCGAATCCGACCTCGACTTCGCCGGACAGCAGGTGCACGCGGTGTTCATCCGCGCTCCCTGGGTCGAATCCGTCGGCTCGGACGTCGAAGTGCTGGGCAGGTGCGAGCCTGGGGATAGGATCGTCGCGGTCCGTCAAGGTCCGTTGCTCGCTACGTCGTTCCACCCCGAGCTCACCGGGGACGTACGCGTGCACCGTTACTTCGTAGACATGGTGAGGGAGCTCTAGGTAAATGTCCGGCCACTCAAAATGGGCGACGACGAAGCACAAGAAGGCCGCACTCGACGCCAAGCGCGGCAAGCTGTTCGCCAAGCTCATCAAGAACATCGAGGTGGCGGCACGGACCGGTGGCCCTGACCCGGACGCCAACCCCACCCTCTTCGACGCCATCTTCAAGGCGAAGAAGAACTCCGTGCCCAACGACAACATCGAGCGGGCGCGCAAGCGCGGCGGCGGTCTCGAAGCCGGCGGCGCCGACTACCAGACGATCATGTACGAGGGTTACGCGCCCGGCGGCGTCGCGGTGCTCATCGAGTGCCTCACCGACAACCGCAACCGCGCCGCGTCCGAGGTCCGGGTCGCGCTCACCCGCAACGGCGGCTCCCTTGCCGACCCCGGGTCCGTCTCCTACATGTTCAACCGCAAGGGCGTCGTCATCGTCCCCAAGACCGACGGGCTCGACGAGGACACCGTGCTCATGGCCGTCCTCGACGCGGGCGCCGAGGAGGTCAACGACCTCGGCGAGAGCTTCGAGGTGATCTGCGAGGCCGGCGACCTCGTGCCGGTGCGCAAGGCCCTCCAGGACGCCGGCATCGACTACGACTCGGCCGAGTCCAGCTTCGTGCCCTCGATGACCGTGCCGCTCGACGAGGAGGGGGCCAAGAAGGTCTTCCGCCTCATCGAGGCGCTGGAGGACAGCGACGACGTGCAGAACGTCTTCGCCAACTTCGACGTCTCCGACGAGGTGCTCGCCGCCCTCGACTGATCGTCGCGACAGGGCCCGGTGGTGTTTCCGCCGGGCCCTGTTCCGTACGGCGGCAGCGGGCCGCGTTCCGGTCGGGACGCCCTCGAAGAGGTGGGCCGCCTGCAGAGGCGTGCGCATTCCGGTCGGGACGCCCGGAAGGAGCGGGCCGCGTTCCGTACGCGGACGGACGGCGCGCCGCGTTGTTTTCGCTGACGGCCGATGGTCGTTGCCGCATGTGTCGCGTGCGCGGGAGAGGCCCGGCCGCGTAGGGTCGGGCGACGTGAGTTCCCCCATTCCCCCTCGGACCGGCGCCAGGGCGCTCGGCTTGCTGCTCGTCTTACCGGCTCTGGTCGGCACCCTCATCACGCTCGTGCTGCCGACCGCGCAGACGATCTGGCTCAGCTTCCAGAGCGGCGGCGTGCTCCGCGAGATCTCGTACGCGGGGACCGCCAACTACGCCAAGCTGTTCGGCGACGACGCCTCCTGGCGGGCGCTGGGGCTCACGGTGTCCCTGATCGGCTTCCCGCTGCTGGTGGCGCTGGTGGTGGGCCCGCTGCTGGCCCTGGCACTCGACCGGGCGGGCACGTGGGTGCGGCGCGCCGGGCGGGTGCTGCTGTCGCTGGCGGTGGTCACGTTCTCGCCGGTGGCCGTGGCCACGTCCTGGCTGCGCGGGCTGCTGCCCGAGTCGTCCGGCCTGGTCGCCCTGGCTCAGGAGCTGCGCGACCCCGCCACCGCGCCTGGAGCGCTCCGGCTCATCGTGGCCGCCGCCACGTTCGGGCTCGTGTGCGCGCTGGCCGTGATCGCGTTCCTGCCCGCGCTGCGCGGCGGCACCCCGAGAGCGGCGGCGGTCGTGGTGGGCGTCCTCGTCGCGTTGGCCGTCGTCGCGGCCGGGCTGCAGACGTTCGCCCTGGGGCAGGTGCTCACCGGCGCTCAGCGCGCCACACAGACGCTCGCAGGGCTCCAGTACGACTACGCCTTCAGGGAGGCCCAGTTCGGCCTCGGTGCGGCCGTGGCGACGCTCACGGGGGCCGTCCTGGGCGTGCTGGGCATCGCCGCCACGGTGATCGCGGTCGCCTCCGGCCTGCGCATCACGCTGACGCGCAAGGACGCACCGGCCGGCTCCCTCGGCGCGAAGGGCACGGCCGTTCCCATGGCAGTGGGCGCGGCGGCCGGCTACGGACATCAACCGGCCGCCGGTCATGATGGCGGGGCGGGCGCGTACGGCCCCCCGGACGGGCAGCCGTCCCCCTACCTGCAGGGCGGCGGTCAGCCCGCGCGGGCAGGACGGGAACAGGCCGCGTGGACCGGACAGGGACAGGCCGCGTGGACCGGACAGGGACAGGCCGCCTCGCCCGGCGAGCAGGTCGTGGAGGCCGGACAGAAGCGAACGAGTCCGGCGCCGGCGGGCATGGCGATCGGGATCGCCGCGTTAGCGGCGGCCGCGGTGGCCGCGTTCCTGCTCACCTGGCCGTGGATGGACGGCGCGCTCGCCTCCAGGGCGGGCGAGGCCGGCACCTTGCGAACGCAGATCAACACCTGGCTCCCGGCCCTCGTCGGCGCCCTGGTCTCGGTGGGCGTGGCGTACCTCGCGGCGCTCGGCATCGGCGGTCTGCGCCCGCTCGGCCGGGCCAGCGAGTGGCTGCTGCTGATCTTCGCGCCCTGGCTGTTCGTCGGCTCGGGCCCGCTCAGCGTCGCCAACTGGCACAACGCCCGCAGCCTCGGCCTCATCGACACCTTCGCGGCCCTGATACCGCCGCTGCTGGTGAGCGTCCCCGCGCTGCTCGTGCTGACCCTGCTGTGCAAGGGCCTCGCGGAACGCACCGACCGCGACTTCTTCTCCGGCGTGTTCCTGCCCTCGCTGCCCATGGCGGGCATCCTGACCGGCGCCGTCACGCTGGTGAACGCCCACGACGTGCTCTGGCCGCTGCTCGTCGTCCAGAAGCCTGAGCTGCACACCGCCCCGGTCGCCCAGATGATCGAGGCGGGGACCCACGCCCGGGTGGCGGTCGACATCGGGGGCGCGACGCCGCTGCTCGTGGTGGCCGTCGCGCTGGCCGCCCTGGTGGCCGCCCAGCTCCTCTACCTCGACAGGCTCACCGTCACGACGGCCGGTTCGCGCGTACGCAAGGCCGTTCCGTAGGTTGCTGATTGTGGAAATACGCGACATAACGCCCGACGACCTCGACGACGTCATCGACCTGCGCCGCCGGGCGTTCGGTCCGGTGAGCGAGAGCGGCAAGGAGAAGTGGCGCAAATCCGTGCTGCCCGCCCTGGCCGAGCGGCGCTACCTGGGGATGTTCGACGGCGACCGGCTCGCCGCCTCGGCCAGGCTGCGCCGCTTCACCCAGTGGTGGCACGGCAGGCCCCAGCCGATGGCCGCCGTCGCGGGCGTCACCGTCGCCCCCGAGGACCGCGGTCGCGGCGTCGGCACCGGCATCATGCGAGCCGTCATCGAGCGCGCCGCCGCGCTGGGCGACGCGGTCTCCGCGCTCTACCCGGCCACCACCGCCATCTACCGCAAGCTCGGGTACGAACACGCGGGCGCGCGGCACCTCATCCGCCTGCCCGCCGAGGCGCTGCGCGAGATCCGCCCGTCCGGCCACGTCAAGCTGCGCAGGATGGGGCCGGGCGACGCCGCCGAGCTGATCTCGGTGCTGCACCGCGTCCACGGCGCGACCCGCGCCAGCGGCCCCGTCTCCTACGGCGAGGACACCTGGAACCTGTGGCTCGCCAACGAGGACGACTTCCTCTACCTGGCCGACGACGGCTACGCCATCTACCGCTGGAAGGGCGACGACATGGAGGTCGAGAACGTCGTCGCCGGCTCGTCCGGCACCCTGCGCGCGCTGTGGGGGCTGATCGGCAGCGCCTCCTCGGTGGCCCGCGAGGTCGTCGCCGCCGTGGCGCGCGACGACCCGGTGCTGTGGATGCTGCGCGAGCGTTCGAAGGAGCGGGTCACGCAGGTGCGGTGGATGTTCAGGGTGCTCGACGTGGCCGCCGCCGTCGAGCGCAGGGGCTATCCGGCGCACGCGAGCTGCCAGGCCGTGGTGACCGTGGACGACCCGGTGCGCGGCGGAGGCACCTGGCGGCTGGACATCTCCGGCGGAACGGGCACCGCCACTCCGTGCGACGAGCCCGGCGTCACGCTCTCAGTGAACGGCCTGTCCGCGTTGTACGCCGGTGTCCCCTCCTCGACGCTGCGGCTCAGCGGTCTCATGTCCGGAGATGACCGATATGACGAGGCGCTCGACGCGGCCTTCGCCGCCAAGCCGTACATGCTGGACTACTTCTGACTCTCGCTTCCCGGTGCGCGCCCTCTCCGGTCACGGTAAAGTCTCGTGCCGAACAGGTGTTCGGCGGCGCGGTCTCGGGAGGGCATGCCGGTGCGGGTGATGGGCGTCGATCCGGGGCTGACCCGGTGCGGCCTGGGCGCGGTCGAAGGGCGCCCGGGAGCGCCGCTGACGCTCGTGGCCGTGGGTGTGGTCCGCACGGGCGCCGACGAGGAGCTGGGGGCGCGGCTGGTCGGCATCGAGGCCGGCATCGAGCAGTGGCTCGACGACGTACGCCCCGACGCGGTGGCCGTCGAACGCGTCTTCAGCCAGCACAACGTACGCACGGTGATGGGCACCGCGCAGGCCGCCGGCATCGCCGTCCTGTGCGCGGCCCGGCGCGGCCTCCCGGTGGCGCTGCACACGCCGTCCGAGGTCAAGGCCGCCATCACCGGCAGCGGCACGGCCGACAAAAAGCAGATCGGCGCCATGGTCACCCGCCTGCTGCGGCTCACCGAGATGCCCAGGCCCGCCGACGCCGCCGACGCCCTCGCGCTGGCCATCTGCCACGTCTGGCGCGGCGGCGCCCAGCACCGCCTCGCCGACGCCCTGGCCAAGGCCAGAAACCCCCGCCGATGACGACAGGCCGGGCCCGGCGGACCACCGCCCTCTGCGAGGCAGCCGCATCCGCTCCGAGAGGCCACGCCCTCCGGCCGGTCGCAAGCGTCCATGAGACCGCGAGCGAGCGGGCTGCGCGACGAATCGGGTTAGGTCCGCGAGCCGGTTGTGCAACGAGCCGTATCGAGGCCTGCGGGTCGCGATCGGCGTGGCGGGGGCGGGGAGAGGGCGTATCTGCGCTATGACAGGGGACCAGGCGTGACAGTGCTGACAGTGGCAGTGCTGACAGTGGCAGTGCTGACAGTGGCGGTGCTGACAGTGGCAGTGCTGATAGTGACGGTGCTGACAGTGACGGTGCTGACAGTGGTGACGGAGACGGGAGGCCGAGCGTGATCGCGTCGGTGACGGGCAAGGTGACGGCGATCGCCCCCGACGGGGCCGTGATCGAGGTCGGCGGCGTCGGCATCCTCACCCACTGCACCCCGAGCACGCTCGCCACACTCCGGGTGGGCGAGGAGGCCCGGCTGGCCACGTCGCTCGTGGTGCGCGAGGAGTCGCTCACCCTGTACGGCTTCGCCACCGACGACGAGCGGGCCGTCTTCGAGCTGCTCCAGACGGCCAGCGGCGTCGGTCCCAAGCTGGCGCTGGCGATGCTCGCCGTGCACAGCCCCAACGCGCTCCGGATGGCCGTCGCCAGCGCCGACCTCAAGGCGCTCACCCAGGTGCCGGGCATCGGGCAGAAGGGCGCCCAGCGCATCGTGCTGGAGCTCAAAGACCGCCTCGGCACCCCGGAGGAGACGGTCAACGCCGCGCTCAACGGCGACCGCCGCGCGGCGGTGTGGCGCGAGCAGGTCCACTCGGGTCTGGTGGGGCTCGGCTACTCCAGCAAGGACGCCGACGAGGCCATCGCCGCCATCGAGCCGGAGGCGGAGGCCGACATCGCCGCCGGCCGCCAGCCCCAGATCGCCGCCCTCCTGAAGGCAGCCCTCCGCTCCCTGAGCGTCCGATGACCCACCCGACCGCCCTCTGCCGTCCGCCGATTCGTACGGTGCGGAGCGCGCGTCCGGCCTTCGCAGCGCCGACGGCCGCTGCGCCCCGCCCGGCCCTCGAGACCCGCGCGGGGCCTGCGGCGCCCGTGGCCCGCGTGCAGCCCGAAGCACGTACCGCGGGAACGGCGTCCGCAGCGCCCACAGCCCTTACGGTCCGCTCGGCGCTCGCGCCGTCTGCTGCGTGCTCGGCGTCCGTAACGCCCGCTCCGCGCACTGCCCGTACCGGGTGGTTGCGGGGCACGAGGGAGCGGTTGTCGGTGATACGTGAGATCGTGGCGGTCCGAGGCGATCGCGGAGACGTCCGGTCGGTGGTGAAGGGGCCGCCAATCCAGCGGCCGCACAAGGCCGGGAAGTCGCGAGAGCCCGGGAAAGAGCCGCGGCGGCGACTGGCCGTCGAGTCGGCGCGGCGACCAAGCGCAGGGCCGACTGCACACATGACCGTGAAGCCGATGGAGGAGAGGAGGCGCAGGCATGGGGTTCGAGCGGGATGAGATCCTCTCGCCCGCCGCCGGTGGCGACGAGCTGCAGATCGAGGCCGCGCTCAGACCCAAGCGCCTCAGCGAGTTCATCGGCCAGAGCCGCGTACGCGAGCAGCTGTCGCTGGTGCTGGAGAGCGCGCTGCGCAGGCGGCGTCCGCCGGATCACGTGCTGATGAGCGGCTCGCCCGGCCTGGGCAAGACCACGCTGGCCATGATCATCGCGGCCGAGCTGAACGCCCCGCTGCGCATCACCTCGGGCCCGGCGCTGGAGCGGGCGGGCGACCTGGCGGCGATCCTGTCCACGCTGACCGAGGGCGAGGTGCTGTTCATCGACGAGATCCACCGGATGGCCAGGCCCGCCGAAGAGATGCTCTACATGGCGATGGAGGACTTCCGGGTGGACATCGTCGTCGGCAAGGGGCCGGGGGCGACCGCGATCCCGCTGGAGATCGCGCCGTTCACGCTGGTGGGCGCCACGACGAGGGCGGGGCTGCTGCCGGCGCCGCTGCGCGACAGGTTCGGCTTCACCGCCCACATGGACTTCTACGAGGTCGCCGAGCTGGAGCAGGTGCTGCACCGGTCGGCCAAGCTGCTCGGCGTCACGCTGCCGGACGAGGGCGCGCACGAGATCGCCCGCCGCTCGCGGGGCACGCCGCGCATCGCCAACCGGCTGCTGCGCCGGGTGCGCGACTTCGCCGACGTACGGGCGAACGGCGTCATCGACCGCGACGTGGCCTCGGCGGCGCTCAACCTCTACGAGGTGGACGGCGAGGGCCTCGACCGGCTCGACCGGGCGGTGCTTGGCGTGCTGCTGCGCAAGTTCGGCGGCGGACCGGTGGGGCTGTCCACGCTGGCGGTGGCGGTGGGGGAGGAGCCGGAGACGGTCGAGGTGGTGGCCGAGCCGTTCCTCGTACGCCAGGGTCTGCTGGCGAGGACCCCGCGCGGACGGGTGGCGACCGCGGCGGCGTGGGTCCACCTGGGGATGGAGCCTCCGCCCGATGCGTTCGGAGCGTCGCTTTTCGACTGATCACGAATCGGTTGCAACCGTTTCAATATGGGAACTTCCCCGCGTGCCGAAACGCTGCTTCGTTGCCGCCTTTATCAACAAGCGCCTACACTCCGTGGCTTGGCTGGCTGTGTAGGCTGACGGGCTGAGCGGCGCGGCCCGACGCAACGCACGGAATTTCCGGCGCGGGGCCGGTGTCAACTCCTTGTACGACTATGGAAGGTCGCCCCTTATGGAACAACTCGGAAGCATCCTGCCGCTGATTCTTCTGGTGGTGGTGTTCTACTTCCTGCTGATCCGCCCTCAGCGCAAGCGCCAGCAAGAGGCGATCCAGATGCAGAACTCCTTGACGCCTGGCACCCGCGTCATGACCACGACCGGACTGTTCGGGACCGTCACCGCGATAGACAATGAGGACGTCATCCTCGAAGTCGCGCCGGGTGTCGAGACCCGTTGGGTGAAGGCCGCCATCGGCCGTGTCGTCGCCCCCGGTGACGCCCCGGCGGACGAGCAGGCCGCTGACCAGGCCGAGCTCGGCGAGGAAGGCAAGAAGGAGTCCGACGGCACCGCGGAGCCCAACGGTGACCAGGACTCCAGCACCAAGAAGTCCTGACTAAGCTCTGCCTAAACCTCTATCTGAAAGAACTGACGACCAGTGGCCCGACCGACCAGCCGCCACAGCCGACCGGGGCGAACGCTCCTCGTGCTGCTGGCACTCATCCTCGCCCTGGGCGGGACGATGTTCCTGCAGAAGGCGTACACGCCCAAGCTGGGGCTCGACCTAGCGGGCGGCACGACGGTGACCTTGTCCCCGGTGACCCAGAACAACGCGGCGCCGCCCGATGAGATCCTCGACCGGGCGGTCAACATCATCCGCGACCGGGTCAACGGCACAGGCATCTCCGACGCCGAGGTCGCCAAGTCCGGCGACAACATCATCATCTCCATCCCGGGCGTGGGCCAGGACGAGGCCATCAAACTGGTCGCGACGACCGCGGAGCTGCGCTTCCGCCAGGTGCTGGCCATGGAGGCCACGCAGCCGCCCGCCGACCTGGCCACGAACCCGCCGACGCCCAGCCCGTCCGGCAGCCCCTCGGCTCAGCCGAGCGGCAAGCAGTCCGCCAGGCCGTCGCAGTCGGCCGCCACCCCGAGCGCGTCCCCGACCGGCAAGGCGCTTTCGTCCGCACTGCTGTCCCCCACGACGGCCCCGTCGGCGGGTGCGCCACGGGGATCCACGGAGTCCGGTGACGGGCAAAAGGACGGACAGTCGGCCCAAGGCGATGACCAAGCCCGGCAACAGGACCCCGGCGAGCAGGACAACGGCGACGCCAAGGCGCAGAACACCAGGGCGCAGAACACCAGGGGCCAGAACGCCAAGGCCACGCCGTCGGCCTCCCCGACCGCGAGCACGCCGGCCATCACGAACCCGAACATCGACACCACGGGCATCGACCCGCAGGTGCTCGAGCAGTTCAACAAGCTCGACTGCGCCGACCCGGCCAACCGCGGCCAGGGCGTCCAGGACGACCCCAACAAGCAGTACGCCGCGTGTGAGAGCGACGGCAGCTTCAAGTACGTCCTCGACGTCGCCAAGGTCGTCGGCACCGACATCGACACCGCCTCCGCGGGCGTCCGCCAGGGCACCACCGAGTGGGTCGTCCAGCTCGACTTCAAGAGCAAGGGCGCCGGCGAGTGGAGCAAGCTCACCACCGCCGCCTACAACTCGCCCGAGCCGCGCAACAAGGTCGCGGTCGTGCTCGACGGCGTGGTCATCACCGCCCCCAACATCATCAGCCCGATCCCGGGCGGCCGTGCGGAGATCACCGGCGGCTTCGACCAGGCCAGCGCCACCACCCTGGCCGACCAGCTCAAGTACGGCGCGCTGCCGCTGAAGTTCAACCGCAGCTCCGTCGACACCGTCTCCTCGACGCTCGGCCAGGACCAGCTCGAGGGCGGTCTCATCGCCGGCCTCATCGGCCTGGTGCTGGTGGTCATCTACAGCATGCTCTACTACCGGGGCCTGGGCATCGTGGCGGTGCTGAGCCTCGTGGTGGCGACGATCCTGACGTACACGGCGGTGGTCGTGCTCGGCCACAACGCGAACTTCCGGCTCTCCCTGCCGCACATCATCGGTCTGGTGGTCTCCATCGGTATCACCGCCGACTCCTTCATCGTCTACTTCGAGCGCATCCGTGACGAGATGAAGGAGGGCCGGCGCTCGCTGCGGGCGGCCGTCGAGGTGGCCTGGGTCCGCGCCCGCCGCACGATCCTGATCGCCGACGCCGTCATGTTCATCGCCGCGATCGTGCTGTACTTCCTGGCGGTGGGCGGTGTGGCCGGCTTCGCGTTCGCGATGGGCCTGACCACGCTGATCGACATCCTGGTGGTGTTCCTGTTCACCAAGCCGTTCATCGCCCTGCTGGCGCGGCTGAAGTTCTTCGCCAAGGGCCACCCGCTGTCGGGGCTCGACTCCGAGCGCATGAGCGAGGTGCCTTCCACCGGCCACAAGACCACTCCGCAGGAGGCCTGACATGGGACTGGGACGTCGCCTCTATCGCGGCGAGATCGACGTCGACTTCGTCGGCAAGTGGCGCCTGTGGTACAGCCTGTCCGGCCTGCTGCTCGCGGTGTCGCTGGCCGGTCTCATCCTCCACGGCCTCAACCTGGGCGTGGAGTTCAAGGGCGGGACGATCTTCTCGTTCAAGGCCCAGCACGCCACCGTCGAGCAGGTGCGCGCCACCGTCCAGGACCAGGGCGCGCACCAGGTGATCGTCCAGCAGGCCGGTGAGAACGGCTGGCGGGCGACCACCGAAAGCCTGGAGGAGAGCACGCGCTCGCAGGTGCAGAGCGCGATCGCGAAGGACTTCAACGTCCCGACCGATCAGGTCAGCATCCAGGCCATCGGCCCGTCCTGGGGCGGTGAGGTGTCGCAGAAGGCGTGGATCGGCCTGGCCGTGTTCATGCTGGCGATCATCTTGTACCTGTCGATGGCGTTCGAGCCGAAGATGGCCTTCGCCGCGATCGTCGCGCTCTTCCACGACCTCGTCATCACGGCCGGCATCTACGCCTGGTCGGGCTTCGAGGTCACCCCGGCCACTCTGCTGGGCTTCCTGACCATCCTCGGTTACTCGCTCTACGACGCGGTCGTGGTGTTCGACATGATCAAGGAGGTCACGGCCAAGCTGGGCCACACCTCGAAGCAGACGTACTCGATGGCGGCCAACGACGCGCTCAACCACACGCTGATCCGGTCGCTCAACACCTCGCTGGTCGCGATCCTGCCGGTGGCGGCGATCCTGTTCATCGGCACCACGCTGCTCGGCGCGGGCACGCTGAAGGACCTGTCGCTCGCCCTGTTCGTCGGCATGATCGTCGGTACGTACTCCTCGCTGTGCGTCGCCACGCCGCTGCTGGTGACGCTGAAGGAGCGCGAGCCGAAGTACCAGGCCATCGCCAAGCGCCTGGCCTCCACCGGAGGCGGCAAGAAGGGCCACAAAAGCGCGGCCGTAGCCAAGAGCTAGCCGTCCGGCACGACGGGCTCACGAGCGCCCTCGCCCCTTGCAGGGGCGGGGGCGCTTCCGTTCGTCCGGCCGCGGGTCAGGCGGGCTTCTGAGCGCTCCGGGTACGTGTCATGGCCCGATATGCACCATCATGGAGCGCGGCACACGGCCCGGTGAGAAAGGACGACCATGACGGAGCTGCGCACGATGATCCTGGACCGGATCAGGGACGTGCCGGACTACCCCAAGCCGGGGGTCCTGTTCAAGGACATCACCCCGCTGCTCGCCGACCCGGTGGCGATGGCGGCCGTGGTGGACGAGCTCGCCGGGCTGCACCAGGTGGACAAGATCGTGGGCATCGAGGCGCGCGGCTTCATCCTCGCCGCTCCGGTGGCCTACCGGGCGGGCGCCGGGTTCGTGCCGGTGCGCAAGAAGGGGAAACTGCCCGCCGCCACGCTCGAGGAGTCCTACGATCTGGAGTACGGCTCCGCGGTCATCGAGGTGCACCGCGACGCGTTCGCGCCCGGCGACCGGGTGCTCGTGGTCGACGACGTGCTGGCCACGGGCGGCACCGCGAAGGCCACCGTGGAGCTGGTGAGGAGGGCCGGAGCCGACGTCGTCGGCATCGCCGTGCTGATGGAGCTGGCCTTCCTCAAGGGACGCGAACGCCTCCAGGGAGAGCGGTTGCACTCCCTTGTGACCGTCTGAGCCCGCCCGCGCAGGCCCAGGTTCGCTGCCTGGATACACTGGGGGGATCTGGACTCGAACGTGAGGAGCCACTGCGTGAGGAGTCTGTGTGCCCCGTGATGTGGTCGCGCCCGACGTAACCGACTCCGGCAACGCGGAGACGCCCGGTGTGCCGTCGGTGCGCCGCAGGCGATTTGGGGGTGGGGCGATGAACCCGGTGCTGGAGCCGCTGTTCCGTACGGTCCGCGCTACGCACCCCAAGGCGGACCTGCGGTTGATCGAGCGTGCTTACGACGTGGCCGCCTATCACCATCGCGACCAGAAGCGGAAGTCGGGTGACCCCTACATCACCCACCCGCTGGCCGTCGCGACGATCCTGGCCGAGCTCGGCACCGACGACGAGACGCTGTGCGCGGCGCTGCTGCACGACACCGTCGAGGACACCGCCTACTCACTCGACGAGCTGCGGGGCGACTTCGGCGACACGATCGCGTCCCTGGTCGACGGCGTCACCAAGCTCGACAAGGTCAAGTTCGGCGACGCCGCGCAGGCCGAGACCGTGCGCAAGATGGTCGTGGCGATGTCGCGCGACATCCGCGTACTGATCATCAAGCTGGCCGACCGGCTGCACAACATGCGCACGATGCGCTACCTCCCCGAGCACAAGCGCCACCAGAAGTCGCGCGAGACGCTGGAGATCTTCGCCCCGCTCGCCCACCGCCTGGGCATGAACACGATCAAGTGGGAGCTCGAAGACCTGGCCTTCGCCATGCTCTACCCCAAGCGCTACGACGAGATCGCGCGCATGGTGTCGGAGCGGGCGCCGCGCCGCGACCTGTTCCTGCAGGAGGTCATCGAGAAGGTCTCCGGCGACCTGCGCGAGGCGAAGATCCGCGCGGTCGTCAAGGGCCTGCCGAAGCACTACTACTCGGTCTACCAGAAGATGATCGCCCGCGATGTCGCCTTCGACGACATCTACGACCTTGTGGGCATCCGCGTGCTGGTCGACTCCGTACGCGACTGCTATGCCGCGCTCGGCACCATCCACGCCCGGTGGAACCCGGTGCCAGGCCGGTTCAAAGACTACATCGCGATGCCCAAGTTCAACATGTACCAGTCGCTGCACACCACGGTGATCGGTCCCGAGGGCAAGCCGGTGGAGCTGCAGATCCGCACCCACGCGATGCACCACAGGGCCGAGTACGGCGTGGCCGCGCACTGGAAGTACAAGGAGGAGGTCGGCTCCGGGCCCACGGGCAAGGTCAAGCCGGGCAGCGACATGGCCTGGCTGCGCCAGCTCCTCGACTGGCAGAAGGAGACCTCCGACCCGGGCGAGTTCCTGGAGTCGCTGCGCTTCGACCTGTCGGTCTCCGAGGTCTACGTCTTCACCCCCAAGGGCCAGGTCATCGCGCTGCCCGAGGGCGCCACGCCGGTCGACTTCGCCTACGCGGTGCACACCGAGGTGGGCCACCGCTGCATCGGCGCCCGCGTCAACGGGCGGCTGGTGCCGCTGGAGTCGCGGCTCGGCAACGGCGACACCGTCGAGATCTTCACCTCCAAGTCGCCGGATGCGGGGCCGTCGCGCGACTGGCTGAAGTTCGTCAAGTCGGGCCGGGCCCGTAACAAGATCCGGCAGTGGTTCTCGAAGGAGCGCCGCGAGACCGCGATCGAGGCGGGCAAGGAGGCCATCGGCCGGGCCATGCGCAAGCAGGGCCTGCCGCTGCAAAGGCTGATGTCCGGCGAGGCGCTGCTGGCGCTGGCCCGCGACCTGCGCTACCCCGACGTCTCCGCGCTGTATGCGGCGGTGGGGGAGGGCCACATCGCGGCCCAGGCCGTGGTGCAGAAGCTGGTGGCCTCGATCGGCGGCGTCGACAGCGCCGAAGAGGACATCGCCGAGACCTCGCTGCCCACCCGGCTGCGCGGCCGCCCGCGCGGCGGTGGCGGCGCCGGCGTGGTGGTGGCGGGCGACGCCGACGTCTGGGTACGCCTGTCGAAGTGCTGCACGCCCGTGCCCGGCGACGAGATCGTCGGCTTCGTCACCCGCGGCCACGGCGTGTCGGTCCACCGCAGCGACTGCACCAACGTCCAGCAGCTGCGGGCGCAGCCCGACCGGCTGGTCGAGGTGAGCTGGTCGCCGAGCGACGACAGCGTGTTCCTGGTGGCCATCCAGGTCGAGGCGCTCGACCGGCCCCGGCTGCTGTCCGACGTCACCCGCACGCTGTCCGACCAGCACGTCAACATCCTCAGCGCCTCGGTCACGACCTCGCGCGACCGGGTGGCGATCAGCAAGTTCACCTTCGAGATGGGCGACCCCAAGCACCTGGGCCACGTGCTCAAGGCGGTGCGCAGCATCCAGGGCGTCTTCGACGTCTACCGGGTGAGCGGCGCCGGCAACTGACGGCCTCGCCGGGCGGCGTGCCGAGGCGCGCGGCGGCCGGCCGGGCGCGTGGCCTTCGCCGGCGAGCGCGCCGCCTTCCGCCGGGGCCGGCCGTCCAGGGTGCGCGTACCGGGGGTCAGCGGGCGTGCAGGCCGGGCAGGTTGACCACGATCGCCTCCTGCGTGCTGCGCGCGATCACCACCACCGCCTCCTGCGCGGGGTCGGGGTTCTCCTCGCGGTGCGGAACGTACGGCGGCACGAACACGTAGTCGCCGGGCCGCGCGTCGATGCGCCGCTCCCTGCCGTCCTCAAGGAACACGAACGACGGCGTGCCGGAGACGACGTAGATGCCGGTCTCGGAGGCCCCGTGGTGGTGGTCGGAGGAACGGGTGGCGGGCGGGACGTGCGTCTGCCCCATCCACAGCCGCGACGAGCCGGTGGTGGCGCCGCTGACGGCGGCGAGCCTGCGCATGCCCGCGCTCTGCGCCGTCTCGCCCGAGAGCTCTCCTGCGGGCACGTGACGCAGGGTCTGGTGGAACGGGTCACCCTGGGCCCGGTAACCCTCCCAGAGGCGCCCTCCGGCCCGTTCGAGCACGCCTGAGGCGACCGCGGTCAGCTTCTCCGGGTCGTCGTGCACCTTCAGCAGCTCGTCGGCCAGCTCAGGGTCGTGGGCGCGCAGCTCGCGCAGCAGCCACTTGCCGGTGCCCTGCCACCTGCCCGCCAGCCCGAGCGCCGTGACCGCGGTGGCCTGCACGAGCTCCCAGGAGATGAACGCACGCTCGCCGGGATCGGTGGCGCCCGCGAGGTCGTCGAGCAGGTCCGACAGCACGTAGCGGGCCCGCTCCGACTGGTCGGCACGCTGCCCGCCGGGGCCGGCCGAGACCCGCTCGCCCAGCTCCGCCTGCAGGTCGCTGGCCCGGCCGCCGGTCCTGTCGGTCAGCACCGCGCCCTCGGAGCAGATGCGGGCGAGCGTCGGCTTGCGCACCGCGAAGTCCCGCTCGATGTAGGCCGTCAGGCTGGTCTCGCTGTGCACGAACAGCTCGATCGGCCATTCACGCCAGCGCAGGCTCTCGCGATAGGGACGGTCGAGGCCGTCGAGCACCACGATGATGTCCAGATCGGAGGTGCTGGTGCGGCGCTCGGTGAGCACGCTGCCGCCGACGAAGGCGTACAGGGCGCCGGGGAACGTCTCCTCGACGAAGGCGCGCGCGGCGGTCACGGGATCCATGCCGCACAGCCTAGATCGCGGGCCCCGTCGCACGCCGCCCGATTCGGCGACGGCGGCCCGCATGAAGGCCCGCGATGAGGCCTCTCCAAGGCTCGGCGAGATCGGCGATGAGGCCCTCGCCAGGGCCTCGCGCCGGGCTCGGCCAGATCGAGTTCAGCCGGCCCCGCCAGGGCTCCGCGCCGGGCTCGGCCAGATCGAGTTCAGCCGGCCCCGCCAGGGCTCCGCGCCGGGATCAGCTGAACTCGGCCAGCGTGCGCTCCGCCTCGGCCAGCCAGGAGCGGCGTGCGGTCAGGGCCTCCTCGGTCTCCTTGATGTCCTTGACCCGGCCCGCCGCCTGCGCCTTGTCCAGGCGCTTCTCCAGCTGCTCGATGGAGGTGCGCAGCTGGTCGACGGCGCTCTGCGCGCGCGCCCTGGCCTCGGGGTTGGAGCGCTTCCACTCCGCTTCCTCGGCCTTGCGCACGGCCTCGTCCACCCGGCGCAGGCCGCCCTCGAGCCGGTCGCGCTGGTCGCGCGGCACGGGGCCGGCGGCCTCCCAGCGCTCCAGGATGCTGCGCAGGGCGGTCCTGGCCGCGCGGACGTCGGTGACCGGGAGGATCTTCTCGGCCTCGGCGAGCAGCTGCTCCTTGACCACCGCGTTGGCGGCCAGGGAGGCGTCGCGCTCGGCGAACACCGCGGAGCGGGCCTGGAAGAACTGGTCCTGGGCGGCCTTGAAGCGCGCCCACAGCTCGTCCTCGGCCTCGCGCGAGGCACGCCCCGCGCTCTTCCACTGCTGCATCAGGTCGCGGTAGATGGCCGCCGTGGGACCCCAGTCGGTGGAGTCGGCCAGCGCCTCGGCCTCGGCGACGATGCGCTCCTTGGCGGCGCGCACCTGCTCGCGCTGCTCGTCGAGCCCCGCGAAGTACGCCTTGCGCCGCTTGGCGAACGCCGTGCGCGCCGCCGACAGCCGCTTCCACAGCACGGCCTCGGTGGCCCGGTCGATGCGGTCGGCGGCCTTCCACTCCTCGACGAGCTGGCGCAGCCGTTCGCCACCCGACTTCCAGTGGGTGGTCTCCTCGGCGATGCGCTCGGCCTCGGCGACGATGCGCTCCTTGACCGCCCTGGCCTCGGCCCGCGCGCGCTCGCGGGCCGCCTTGATCTCCTCGCGGCGCTGGACCACCAGCTCGCTCAACCCGTCGAGCCTGGCCGTCAGGGCATCGAGGTCGCCGACGGCGTGGGCGTCGGCCACGGCCTCGCGCAGCTTGGCGATGCTGGCCTCGGCCTGGGCCGGAGCGAGGTCGGTGCCCCTGACGCGCTGTTCGAGGAGCTGGACCTGGCCGGCCAGCTCGTCGTACTTGCGATGGAAGTAGGCCAGTGCCTCTTCGGGTTCACCGGCCTGCCAGGAGCCGACGGCCCGTTCTCCCTCAGCCGTACGCACGTAGACGGTGCCGTCGTCGTCTACCCGGCCCCACGGGTCGGTGCTCACCGTGTCCTCCCGCACTATCCATCAGACCCTTCGGGACTACTTCGTCCCTAGTTTGTATTACGTCAGCTCTTGCCGGCGATTGTCACGTCTTTGATTTCGACGGTTTGCTTAGGTGCTCCCGTCCCGTCTCCCGAGTCGTTGATCACGCCTGCTTTGTTCACCTTGTCCAGGATGTCCAGACCCTTGGTGATCGTACCCACAGGTGTGTAATCCGGGGTGAGTCCGATGTCGCCGTAAACGAGGAAGAACTGGCTGCCCGTGGTGCCCGGCGCGGAGGTTTTGGCCATCGCCATCACACCGCGCTTGTACTGGGCTCCTTCGAGGTTCTCCTCGGCCATGCGGTAACCGGGACCACCGGATCCGTCCTGGCTCTTGCCGTCGGCCTTGGCGGTCGGGTCACCGCACTGCAACATGGGGAACTGATCGTTGCCGAGCCGGTGGCACTTGCTGCCGTTGTAGTACTTCTTCTTCGCCAGGAACTCCAGCGAGTTGGTCGTGCACGGAGCCTTGGCATTGTTCAGCTCGACCACGATGTCCCCCAAATTTGTGGAGATCGTCATCTTCTTCGTGGCCGGCTCGGTCTTCACCTTCGTCGGCGGCATGCCGACGTCCTTGACCTTCCCGGAAGTGTCCTTGACGTAGTCACACGTGCCCGTGGCCGCGTCGTAAGGCTTCGGCCCCGTGCTCTCCGACGCCTGGGCCGTCTGCCCGGCGGACGCGGAGGGCGAGGCGGCCGCCTCAGTGCCAGGGTCGTTGCCCCCGAGCAACGCGACCGCGGCCACGATGCCGCCGACCACGACCACCACGCCCACCGTGGAGCCGATGATCGCGGTGCGCTTGGCCTTCTGCTCACGCTCCCGGCGGCGCTGCATCTGCCGCTCGTAGTGCTCGCGTGCCAGTTGCCTCTGCCGGTCCTTGCCCGTGGCCACCGCTTTGCCTCCCGTAGTCAATCAACTGAGGTGGGCGAATCGTATCGGCCAACGGGTGATGATTCGCAGCCCGGCGACCCGCACCGGTACCCTTCGGTTACATTCCCATTGGCTTTTCGACGAGATCACCTGAGGCAGATGCTCATCGCCGGCTTCCCCGCAGGGGCCTTCCAGACCAATTGTTACGTAGTCGCGCCCGCGGCCGGTGAGGAGTGCGTCATCGTCGACCCAGGTCAGGACGCCACGGAGGGGGTCGAGGAGCTGCTGCGCGAGCACCGGCTCAAGCCCGTCGCGGTCCTGCTCACCCACGGCCACCTCGACCACGTCTGGTCGGTGGCCCCCGTCTGCGGCGCGCGCGACGTACCCGCGTGGATCCACCCCGACGACCGCCACCTGCTGAGCGACCCGGCCGCCGGCTGGTCGCAGACCAGCGCGAACCTGTTCGGGGGCATCACGCTGAGCGAGCCCGACGACGTGCGCGAGCTGTCCGACGGCGCCGTGCTGCGGCTCGCGGGGCTCGAGCTCGTGGTCGACCACACGCCGGGCCATACCAGGGGGTCGGTGAGCTTCCGGCTGCCCCGTGACCAGATCATGTTCTCGGGCGACCTGTTGTTCGCCGGCTCCATCGGCCGCACCGATCTTCCCGGCGGCGACTACGCCACGATTCTGCGCAGCCTGGCTACCAAGTGCCTGCCGCTGCCTGACGATACGGTCGTTCTGCCGGGCCACGGACCACAAACCACGATCGGCCGCGAGCGCGCGACCAACCCATACCTGAAGGAAGCAGCGCCGCACGCCGGTCCCACACGAGGGATCTGATGAGCTTCCAAGCACCGAAAGGCACGTTCGACTGGTTGCCACCCCGCTCCGAGCGGGTTCTCGCCGTACGCGAGGCGCTGGCCGCGCCGCTGCGACTCGCCGGCTACGGCTACATCGAGACGCCGGTCTTCGAGGACACCCAGCTGTTCGCCAGGGGCGTAGGCGAGTCCACGGACATCGTCACCAAGGAGATGTACACCTTCCCCGACAAGGCGGGCCGCTCGCTGACGCTGCGCCCTGAGGGCACCGCCTCGGTCGTCCGCGCGGTGCTCCAGCACAACCTGCACGCGGGGCAGCTGCCGGTGAAGCTGTGGTACTCCGGCAGCCAGTTCCGCTACGAGCGCGCCCAGAAGGGCCGCTACCGCCACTTCTGGCAGGTCGGCGCCGAGGCGCTGGGCGCCGAGGACCCCGCGCTCGACGCCGAGCTGATCGTCCTCGCCACCCGCGGCTTCGCCTCGCTCGGGCTGAAGAACGTCCGGTTGCTGCTCAACACGCTCGGCGACAAGAACTGCCGGCCCGCCTACCGCGCCGCGCTCCAGGACTTCCTGCGCGGGCTCGACCTCGACGAGGACACGCGGGCGCGCATCGAGATCAACCCGCTGCGCGTGCTGGACGACAAGCGCCCCGAGGTGCAGGCCCAGCTCTCCGATGCCCCGCTGGTGGTCGACCACCTGTGCGAGGCGTGCAAGGCGTACCACGACGAGGTGCGCTCCCTGCTGCGCGAGGCCGGCGTCGCCTTCGAGGACGACCCCAAGCTGGTGCGGGGCCTCGACTACTACACGCGCACCACGTTCGAGTTCGTGCACGGCGGGCTCGGCTCGCAGTCGGCCGTCGGCGGCGGCGGCCGCTACGACGGGCTCAGCGAGATGCTCGGCGGGCCGCCGCTGCCCAGCGTCGGCTGGGCGCTCGGCGTCGATCGCACGTTCCTCGCCATGGAGGCCGAGGGACTGCTCGGCGACGACGCGGCACACGAGCGCGTGCAGGTGTACGGTGTCCCGCTGGGTGACGACGCCCGGCGCCGCATGTTCCTGCTCATCGACGAGCTGCGCGCGGCGGGCCTCAGCGCCGACATGGCCTTCGGCGGCAAGGGACTCAAGGGCGCGATGAAGGGCGCCGGCCGCTCCGGCGCCGCGTTCGCGCTGATCCTGGGCGAGCGTGACCTGGCCGCCGAGGCCGTGCAAGTGAAGGACCTGGCCACCGCCGAGCAGACCGAGGTGCCGCTGGCCAAGGTCGTCGACGTCTTGAAGGGGAAGGTGCAGTGACCGGCGAGCCAGGGCCGCTGCCTCCCCTCACTCATCCGTATGAAGGGAAAGTGCAGTGATCCGCACGCATACCGCCGGGTCGCTCCGCGAGGAGCACGCCGGGCAGAAGGTGACGCTCGCAGGATGGGTGGCGCGCCGCCGTGACCACGGCGGTGTCGTCTTCATCGATCTGCGCGACGCCTCCGGCTCGGCGCAGGTGGTCTTCCGCGAGGAGGACCACGCCCACGACCTGCGCGCCGAATACTGCGTGCAGGTCGTCGGCGAGGTCAGGAAGCGGCCCGAGGGCAACGAGAACCCCGAGCTGCCCACCGGCGCCATCGAGGTCGTGGCCGACAAGGTCGAGGTGCTGAGCGAGTCGGCGCCGCTGCCGTTCCCGATCGAGGGCAACGTGGGCGTGTCGGAGGAGGCGCGGCTGAAGTACCGCTACCTCGACATCCGCCGCCAGCAGGTGGCCGACGCGATGCGCATCCGCTCCAAGGCGACCTACCTCGCCAACGAGGTGATGCACGAGCTCGGGTTCGTCTACGTCGAGACGCCCACCCTGACCCGCTCCACGCCCGAGGGCGCGCGCGACTTCCTGGTGCCGGTGCGCCTGCAGCCGGGCAACTGGTACGCCCTGCCGCAGTCGCCCCAGCTGTTCAAGCAGCTCCTCCAGGTGGCCGGCCTTGAGCGCTACTACCAGCTCGCCAAGTGCTACCGCGACGAGGACCTGCGGGCCGACCGGCAGCCGGAGTTCACCCAGATCGACATCGAGATGTCCTTCGTCGACCAGGAGGACGTCATCGCGGTCGGCGAGAAGCTGATCGGCCGGCTGTGGAAGGAGATCGTCGGCTACGAGCTGCCCAACCCGCTGCCGCGCATGACGTACGCCGACGCGATGGCCCGCTTCGGCTCCGACAAGCCCGACCTGCGCTTCGGCCAGGAGCTCGTCGAGATGACCGACTACTTCGCGGGCACCTCCTTCCGCGTCTTCCAGGCCGACTACGTCGGCGCCGTCGTCATGCCCGGCGGGGCCTCCCAGACCCGCAAGGAGCTCGACGGCTGGCAGGAGTGGGCCCGCTCGCGCGGCGCCAAGGGCCTGGCCTACGTGCTCGTCCAGGAGGACGGCACGCTCGGCGGCCCGGTCGCGAAGAACCTCTCCGAGCAGGAGCTGTCCGGCCTCGCTGCCAAGGTCGGCGCGCAGCCGGGCGACTGCATCTTCTTCGCCGCCGGCGCCAAGAACGCCTCCCGCGAGCTGCTCGGCGCGGCCCGCCTGGAGATCGGCAGGCGCTGCAACCTGATCGACGAGTCCCAGTGGTCGTTCCTGTGGGTCGTCGACGCGCCCATGTTCGAGGAGGACGGCGAGGGCGGCTGGACGGCCGTGCACCACCCGTTCACCGGGCCGAAGCCGGAGTGGGCCGACAACTTCCAGGACCACCCGGGCGAGGCGCTCGCCTACGCCTACGACATGGTCTGCAACGGCATGGAGATCGGCGGCGGCTCGATCCGTATCCACCGGGCCGAGATGCAGCAGCGCGTCTTCGACGTCCTCGGTATCTCCAAGGAGGAGGCGGAGACCAAGTTCGGCTTTCTGCTGGAGGCGTTCAAGTACGGCCCGCCCCCGCACGGCGGCATCGCCTACGGCTGGGACCGCATCTGCATGCTGCTGGCGGGCGGCGAGTCGATCCGCGACGTCATCGCGTTCCCGAAGACGGCCTCCGGCTTCGACCCGCTGACCGGCGCGCCCACGCCGATCACGGCGGAGCAGCGCAAGGAGGCGGGCGTGGACGCCACGCCCAAGCCGTAACCGGCGGGCTCGGCGGCCAGGGCGTCCCTCGTGAGGGGCGCCCGGCCTGCAGAACGGACGACGGCCCGGGTGCCCCGCGCGGGGCACCCGGGCCGTCGCCGTGCCGGCGCAGGTTCCGACAGGGCCGTGCCGGCGCGGAGCCGGAGGGCCGCGCCGGCCCGCGGCTCAGGAGAAGGTGATGCGCTTGATGATGACCGGGTCGCGCGGCGCGGTGGTGCCGCCGTCGCCGGTGATGTCGGCCTCGTTGACGATGAGGTCGGAGCCGTCCTTGGCCAGGCCCTGCAGCATCTCCATGCCCTCGCTGACCATGCCGACGACCGAGTAGCCGGCGCCGATCTGGATGTTCTCGTCGGACAGCGAGATGGCGAACTGGCTGTTGTTCAGCCCGGCCGCGTCGCCCGGCTGCGTCATGAAGACCACGCCCTTGCCGACCGGGATGTCGATGTTCTCGTCGGCGTAGATGTAGCCCGCGGTGCCCTGGCCGTCCGTCGGGTTCTTGCCGTCGGCCTTGGCCTGCGGGTCACCGCACTGCAGCATGTGCACGCCGGAGACGTCGGGCGTGACCAGGCGGTGGCACTTCATGTTGTTGTAGAACTTCTTCTGCGACAGGAAGTGCAGCGAGTTGATCGCGCACGGAGCCGCGTCCGTCATCAGGTCCACGACGACCTTGCCGCGGTTCAGCTGGATCGTCATCTGCTGGAACTTCAGGACTCTCTTGCTCGGCCTCTTCGGCGGCAGGCCCACGAACTTGTGGGGCACCGAGTTGTCGCGCTTGTACTCGCACGTCACCGGGCCGGTCCTGGTCGGCGTCGGAGTCGGCTCGGGCAGCACCCCGGTGCTGGCGGAGGGGTCGCTCTGCGCCGTCGCCTCACCCGGATCGTTGTTGACCAAGGTGGTCGCCGCGAAGATGCCGCCCGCGACCACGACGACGGCCACGGCCGCGCCGATGAGGGTGTTCCGCCTCGCCTTGGCGGTCTGCTCGGCAGCGCGCTTCGCCTGCCGTTCCTTGTGCTCCCGCGCCAGCTCTCTCTGGCGGTCCTCTTCGCTCTGGCGGTCGTCGCCGCTCACCGCTATGTCCTCTCGTCTTTGCCAAGGTATGACCAAACAACTTCGCGAATGCTACCGGCCTTCGATATGTGGCGGACGTAAGTGACGAAAGCCGAAGCAAGCGACCTTTGGGACCTCGAACCATAAGGCCAAGCCGGTCGTAGGTGAAAGGTAGACCAAGGAGCCACCCGCCCCGCCCGCGGCGCCCTGCCCGGCCACCGCTACGGCCGGCCCGTCACGGTCGTCCTGGCGGTGCCGACGGTCGCGCCGGCCGTGGCGGGCTGCCGCGTCTTCCGGGCCGGAGACTCCGGGGGCAGGGCCGTCCGGTCATGGCGGGCGTGCCGCAGCGTGTAATCTCGCGTTGTGGATAGCCTGTTCGATTCGGCTGCCGAGGAGGCCACTCCGCAGCCGCTCGCCGTGCGCATGCGCCCCCGCACGCTCGACGAGGTCATCGGCCAGCGGCATCTGCTCGGACCCGGCACCCCGCTGCGGCGCCTGGTCGAGAGCGAGGCCCCCATGTCGCTGTTCCTGTGGGGGCCGCCCGGCACCGGCAAGACCACGCTCGCCTACGTCGTCTCCAACGTCACCAAGCGCCGCTTCGTCGAGATCTCGGCCGTCTCCGCCGGGGTCAAGGAGGTCCGCGCCGCCATCGACGCCGCGCGGCGCGAGCTCGGCATGACCGGCCGCCAGACCGTGCTCTTCGTCGACGAGGTCCACCGCTTCAACAAGGCCCAGCAGGACGCGCTGCTGCCCGCCGTGGAGAACCGCTGGGTCACCTTCATCGGCGCCACCACCGAAAACCCGTTCTTCTCGGTCATCTCGCCGCTGCTGTCGCGCTCGCTGCTGCTCACGCTGGAATCGCTGTCCGACGATGACGTACGCGCGGTGCTGCGGCGGGCCGTGTCCGACCCGCGCGGGCTCGGCGGGCGCAACACGCTCGCGCCCGAGGCGCTCGACCACCTCGTCCGCCTCGCCGGCGGCGACGCGCGGCGCTCGCTCACCTACCTGGAGGCGGCGGCGCTGCTGGCCGACGACATCACGGTCGAGGTGGTGGAGAAGGCCGTCGACAAGGCCGCCGTACGCTACGACCGGCAGGGCGACCAGCACTACGACGTCATCAGCGCGTTCATCAAGTCGATGCGCGGCTCCGACGCCGACGCGGCGCTCCACTACCTCGCCCGCATGATCGAGGCCGGCGAGGACCCGCGCTTCATCGCCCGCCGCATCGTCATCTTCGCCTCAGAGGACGTCGGCCTGGCCGACCCCACCTGCCTGCAGACCGCGGTGGCCGCCGCCCAGGCGGTGCAGCTCATCGGGCTGCCGGAGGCGCAGATCAACCTCGCGCACGCGGTCATCCACTGCGCCACCGCGCCCAAGTCCAACGCCGTCGTCAAGGCCATCGGAGCCGCGATCGGCGACGTACGCCGCGGGCTCATCGGCCAGGTGCCGAACCACCTGCGCGACGCCCACTACCCCGGGGCGGGCAAGCTGGGCCACGGCGAGGGCTACAAATACCCCCACGACTTCGAGCACGGGCTGGTGCGCCAGGACTACGCGCCCGAGCAGGTGCGCGGGCGGCGCTACTACCAGCCGACCCGCCACGGGGCCGAGGCGCCGGTGGCCGAGCGGTGGGCGAAGATCCGCGACTTCCTGCGGGGGTCGTGACCGCATCCGGTCACTTGCGCCATCGAATCATCCAAAGCCGTACTAAATCGGTGATCACCGGGAATCACGATCGTTGTGAAGGCGACCGTTACCCCCGGCGGCGGCCTTTTCGGCCCCCGATCGATCACCTGGCGCATCCACACCGAGGCGCCGGCCTGGCCGGCCGTCGTCCGCGCCGTCCAGCTCCAGGCCCTGCACCCCCGTACGATCCGCGGCATCGTGCAGAACTTCCTGCTCGACGACCAGGAGTCGGCAGGGGCCTGGCTGAAGCGCCGGCTCGGCTTCATCGCGCTGCGCGCCTTCGGCACCCGCGAGCAGGCCGAGCACGCCTGCGGGCAGGCCCGCGAGGTGCACGCCAGGCTCGTCGGCCTCGACACCGGCACCGGCACGCTGTTCCGGCTCGACGAGCCCGAGTGCCTGCGCTGGTCCCACTGCGCCGAGGTGGCCTCCCACCTGGAGATCGCCCGGCTGTCCGGGGTGCCGCTGACGCCGGGGGAGCGGGACGCGTACGTGGCCGAGCAGCGCCGCGCCGCCCGCCTCATGGGCCTCGACGACGTGCCGGGCAGCGCCGCCGAGCTGGACGACCACATCGCGCGGATGCGCCCGGGGCTGTCGGTCACCGGCGAGGCCCGCGCCGTCCTGCGCCTCCTCGTCAACCTCCGGCCGTCGCTGCGGCCTCCCGCGCTGCTCGCGCCGCCGCTCGGCCCCGGCTCGCTGCCCGCCGTGGGCGCGCTCGCGTTCGCGACGCTGCCGGGATGGGCCAGGCGGATGTACGGCTGCCCCGGCGACGCGGCGGCCCGCTACGCGGCGGCCACCGCGCTCAAGGCGCTGCGCGCGGCGGCCTCGGCCATGCCGCAACGACTGGTGGCGCCCGAGATCAGAGCCGCACGCGCCCTCATGAGAGCGGCGGCGCGGACGCCGGAAGCCGACGTGGCTGCCTGAACGGGGGAGCTTTCCGCACTAACGTTGTCACCCGAACGCGATAGGGTCTTGACGTTCCGGCCCAGCGTACGAGGGAGATGCGCGGATGCTTACCGCTGGAGAGGTCGCCGGGCTGATCGCCGCCACGGGCTGGGTGGTCCTGGTGTGCGTCATGGCCATGGTGCTCGTCAAGCTCGCCAGGCTGCTCACCGAGACCACCAAGGCGGTCTCCGACCTGAACAAGCGCCTGGCGCCGCTGCTCGACGACGTGAGCGTGACGGTCAACGAGACCAACAGGCAGCTCGTCGCCGTCGAGGCCATCGCCAAGGACGTCAAGCAGGTCAGCGGCCACGCCGCCAAGCTGAGCGCGGTCACGCAGACCATCTTCACCGGGCCGCTCATCAAGGTGTCCTCGCTGACCTACGGCGTGCGCAGGGCCATCGAGGCGCGCAGGCCGCGCCGCCCCGTACGGACTCAGCAGCGGCCCCAGGCGCAGGCGAATGGGCAGAGGGTCGCCGAGCACGCGCAGGGGCGGGCCCGATGATCCGCCGGATGTTCTACATCTCGCTCGGCGCGTTCCTCGCCTTCTGGGTGATGCGCCGGCTGCAGGCCCTGCAGCCCGACCACATCGCCCGCCGGACGGCCGACAACGCCGCGGGCATGCTCCGGCGAGTGAGAGACTTTACTTCTGACGCACTCGGCGAGGCCGCGGCGCGCGAAACCGAGTTGCGCGCCCGCTTCGGCCTCGACAAGGCTGAAGACGTCGCCTGACGGCCTCGGCCGGCGGCTACAGTGGACGGCCCGGAGTGCGGCCCCGAGCCGGTGGACCGGCGGTCACACCGGCCGTTCACGGGCTCATCGACCACCTACAACACAAGATCGACTACAGCAAAGGATGGCCACCATGGAGTCGGCAGAGATCGCGCGCCGCTTCCTGCGCTTCTTCGAGGAGCGTGGGCACACCATAGTGCCCTCGGCCAGCCTGATCGCTGAGGACCCGACGCTTCTCCTGGTCAACGCGGGTATGGTGCCGTTCAAGCCGTACTTCCTGGGGCAGCGCAGGCCTCCGGGGTCACGGCTGGCCACCGTCCAGAAGTGCGTCCGCACGCCCGACATCGACGAGGTCGGCAAGACCACCCGGCACGCGACGTTCTTCCAGATGCTGGGCAACTTCTCCTTCGGCGACTACTTCAAGGCCGAGGTGATCCCGTTCGCGTGGGAGCTGCTCACCAGGTCCGAGTCCGACGGCGGCTTCGGCTTCCCCGAGGACAGGCTGTGGGCGACGGTCTACGTCGAGGACGACGAGGCGTTCGACATCTGGCGCAACAAGGTCGGCCTGCCCGAGCACCGCATCCAGCGCCGCGGCCTGGAGGACAACTACTGGCACATGGGCGTGCCCGGCCCCGGCGGCCCCTGCTCGGAGATCTACTACGACCGCGGCCCCGAATACGGCAAGGAGGGCGGCCCGGTCGCCGACGAGGACCGCTACCTCGAGGTCTGGAACCTCGTGTTCATGCAGTACCAGCTGAGCGCGGTGCGGTCCAAGACCGACTTCGACATCTCCGGCGAGCTGCCCAGCAAGAACATCGACACCGGCATGGGCCTCGAGCGCATGGCGGCGATCCTGCAGGGCGTCGACAACATCTACGAGATCGACACCACGTACAAGATCCTCGACAAGGCGGCCGAGCTCACCAAGACCCGCTACGGCCGCGACGCGCGCGCCGACGTCAGCCTGCGGGTCGTCGCCGACCACGTCCGCACCGGCACCATGCTGGTCGCCGACGGCGTGCTGCCGGGCAACGAGGGCCGCGGCTACGTCCTGCGCCGCATCCTGCGCCGCTCGATCCGCAACCTGCGCCTGCTCGGCTCCGGCGACGAGCGCTACATGCACGAGCTGACCGACGTCGCGATCAACGTGATGGGCGAGCAGTACCCCGAGCTCAAGGCCGACGCGCCGCAAATCCACGCGGTCATCGACGCCGAGGAGGCGTCGTTCCTCGGCACGCTGCGCACCGGCACCGCGATCTTCGACGTGGCCGTGGAGGAGACCAAGCGCAAGAAGGGCACCACGATCTCCGGTGACCAGGCGTTCAAGCTCCACGACACCTACGGCTTCCCGATCGACCTGACGCTGGAGATGGCGGCCGAGCACGGCCTCAAGGTCGACGAAGAGGGCTTCCGCCGGCTGATGAAGGAGCAGCGGGCGGCGGCCAAGGCCGACGCGGCGGCGAAGAAGACCGGCAACGCCGACATCTCGGTGTTCGGCCAGCTGCTGGAGTCCGCGGGCAAGGTCGAGTTCCTCGGCTACGACGAGACCGAGACCGACACCCAGATCGTCGGCATCCTCGTCGACGGCGCGCCGGTCCCCGCGGCGGGCGCCGGCAGCACGGTCGAGGTCGTGCTGCAGCGCACCCCGTTCTACGCCGAGGGCGGTGGCCAGCTCGCCGACCAGGGCGTCATCCGCACCAGCGGGGCCGAGGTCGAGGTCGTCGACGTGCAGTCGCCGCTCAAGGGCCTCATCGTCCACCGCGGCAAGGTCCGCAGCGGCGAGCTGCGGGTCGGCGACGAGGCGCAGGCGGAGATCGACATCGAGCGCCGCCGCGCGATCTCGCGCAGCCACAGCGCCACCCACCTCGTCCACCGCGGCTTCAGGAACGCGCTCGGCGAGACGGCGGCGCAGGCCGGTTCCGAGAACTCCCCGGGCCGCTTCCGCTTCGACTTCACCGCGGCGGGCGCGGTGCCGCCGAGCGTGCTGCGCGACGTCGAGGACGAGGTCAACGCCGTGCTCATCAACGACCTCAAGGTCAACGCCTTCTACACCTCCCAGGCCGAGGCGCGGGCGATGGGCGCGCTCGCCATGTTCGGCGAGAAGTACGGCGACGAGGTCCGCGTGGTCGAGATCGGCGACTACTCCCGCGAGCTGTGCGGCGGCACCCACGTCCACAGCTCCGGCCAGCTCGGCCTGGTCAAGGTGCTGGGCGAGCAGTCGGTCGGCGCGGGCGTGCGCCGCGTCGAAGCGCTCGTCGGCCTCGACGCCTTCCGCTTCCTCGCCCGCGAGAGCGTGCTGGTCAACCAGCTCAGCGAGCAGCTCAAGGCGCGCCGCGAGGAGCTGCCCGAGCGCATCGAGGGCATCGTCACCCGGCTGCGCACCGCCGAGAAGGAGCTGGAGCGGCTCCGCTCCGCCCAGGTGCTCCAGGTGGCGGGCGACCTGGTGTCGCAGGCCCGCGACCTGCGGGGCGTCTCCGTCGTGACACACCGCGCGCCTGATGGCACCGGCGCCGATGACCTGCGTAAGCTCGCGCTTGATGTACGAGGCAGGTTCCCGGCCGACCGGCCGGCGGTCATCGTGATCGTCGGCGTCCCCTCCGACCGGCCCGTGGTGGTTGCCGCGGTGAACGAGGCGGGGCGCGAGCGGGGGCTCAAGGCCGGACAGCTGGTCGGCGTCGCCGCCAAGGCTCTTGGGGGTGGCGGTGGCGGCAAGGACGATGTCGCACAGGGCGGTGGCTCGCGGCCGGAGGCGATCGACGACGCGCTGCGCCTGGTTGACGAGGCGATCTCGGGGCAGCTCGGCTGACATGAGGTTCGGTTCACGAATCGGCGTCGACGTCGGTTCGGTGCGCATCGGCGTGGCCCGCAGCGACCCGTCAGGGCTGCTGGCCACGCCGGTCGAGACTGTCAAGCGGGGCAAGGGCGACCTCGACCGCATCGCCGCCATCGTCGCCGAGCACGAGGCGATCGAGGTCGTGGTCGGGTTGCCCACCTCGCTGTCCGGGCGCGAGGGCCAGGCCGCCGGGCTGGCGCGCGAGTTCGCCGCCAAGCTCGCCGCGCGGCTGGCGCCCACGCCCGTCCGCCTGTTCGACGAGCGGCTGACCACGGTCACCGCGCAGCACGGCCTGCGGGCCAGCGGCGTGCGGGCCAAGAAGCAGCGCGGCGTCGTCGACCAGGCGGCGGCCGTCGTGCTGTTGCAGGACGCGCTCGACTCCGAGCGCGCCACAGAAAGACCACCAGGCAGGCCCGTCGAACCGCCACGCGCGGCCGACGGACCTGCCCAATGAGCGCGCCGGCCTTCGCACCACAGCGCCGGCGGCCCTCACTTCGGACCGCTGTGACCGGCTTCCCTCTGGGCGGTCCTCCCGGCCTGTGCGGTCGCCCTGCCCGGTGCGGTCCTGCCCGGTGCGGTCGTCCTGTCCGGGGCGCGCATCCGGCGTCCTGCGCGGCCGGTGAGGTGGTCGCATGACCAGGACACCGGGCGACGAGGACGACCTCGGCGACGTGATCCCGTTCCTGCCGGAGGAGGACGAGCCCGAAAGCTCCGACCGCTCCTCCTCCGGCCACCCGCCGACACCCGGAACACGGACTGAGGCTGAAGGACCGGCCGAGGCCGGCTCGGACGCGGCTGCTGAAGGGCTGGAGCCCACGTCGCGGGCCGAGTCGGAGTTCCAGAGGCCCGCGCAGGCCCAGAAGCCCGCGCAGGCCCAGGCTGCTGCCGAGGCCGCGCGCGGCTCCGCGGCTCAGTCCGCCTTCGGGCCGGAGTCCGCTTCGGCGGCTCGTGCCGCCTCCGGTGGGACGGCCGCGCCTGGTGGGCCGCCCGCTTCAGCAGGGGAGCGGGCAGGTGCCGAGGCGCGGGAGGCTTCCGAGGGAGAGCCCGGCTCCGCGGCTCAAGCCGCTTCCGAGGCAGAGCCCGCTACGGCGGGTCAAGGCGCTTCCGGGGCAGAACCCGCTACGGCGGGTCAAGGCGCTTCCGGGGCAGAGCCCGCTACGGCGGGTCAAGCCCCTTCCGGGGCGGAGCGTGCCTCCGTGGCTCATCACGCTTCCGAGGCCACGGCTGAGGGCGAGGAGGCCGAGGGCGCGACCGAGGCGGGAGCTGAGGCCCTAACCGGAGCCGGAGACGAAAAGCCGCCCGGAAGCGGTACCGGAGGTGCGGACGAGGGCCGTTCCGCAGCCGGCGGTGAGGAGGAGCCTGGGCGGCGGAAGAAGGCGTTGCGGAAGGCCGGGTTGCTGTCGGCCGGGCTGCTTGCGGGCGTGCTGGCGCTCGGGCTGGGCGCGATCACGGTGATGAAGCCGTACCTCAGTCCCGCCGATTTCGAAGGGCCGGGCAGCGGTTCGGTGACGGTGCGGATCACGCCGGGGTCGAGCGCGTACACGATCGGCTCGGCGCTGGCCGAGGCCGGGGTGGTGGCGAGCGCGCAGTCGTTCGTACGGGCGGCGGAGGAGCGCGCGGTGACCGACCGGCTGCGGCCCGGCCACTACCGCCTGCGCAGGGGCATGGCCGCGGTGGCCGCGCTCGACCTGCTGCTCAAGCCCGGATCGCGGGTGGTGCGGCGGGTGACCGTGCCCGAGGGGCTGCGGGTCCAGGAGGTGTTCAGCCGGCTGTCCAAGCTGGCCGGGCTGCCCATCGAGGAGCTGCGCAAGGTGGACAAGGCCCTCGTCGGCCTGCCCAAGTACGCCCCGGGACTGGAGGGCTTCCTGTTCCCCGCCACGTACGAGATCGAGCCCGGTGACACCGCCGTGGACGTGCTGGCGGCGATGGTCGAGCGGTTCGCCGCCGCGGCCCGCCACGTGGGCCTCGAAGAGGGCGCGAAGCGGGTGAACCTGACACCGCTTGAGGTCGTCACGGTCGCCAGCATGATCCAGGCAGAGGGCGGCACGGACGAGGACTATCCGAAGATCGCTAGGGTGATCTACAACCGGCTGGCGAAAGGCACTCCGCTGGAGATCGACAGCACGGTGCTGTACGCGCAGAACCGGAGGACACTGAGAGTGACGGAGAGTGACACCAAGGTGGACTCTCCCTACAACACCTACCGGCATAAGGGGCTGCCCCCAGGGCCCATCGCCAACCCCGGCGAGAAGGCACTGATGGCCGCTCTGAACCCGGCTGAAGGCGATTGGCACTGGTTTGTTACCACGGATCCCGCGCATAGAATCACCAAATTCACCAACAAAGAGAGCGAGTTCGTGAGATACCGGGAAGAGTTGAACAAGAACCTCGGGACGAGCTGATGTTCGATGGGACCCGCACTGTCCCGGCGCAAATGTCCCCATATGGGGCATGCGTCCTCTTTCCGTCCCCTAGCATGGCTACCCAGAGTGATCCCCGTCGGTCGTCCTGGTGCGTCCGGCGGCTACCCCCGTTTCGCTCGGTGATACCAGCCGGTTGGGCAGATCCGCTTGACGCCTGGCGGGCAGTGCCGGGAGATTGGCCAGCGCATCTATGAACGATCTCGATCTCAACACTCTGCTCGGCCCCGAGGACGACGAAGGCTCGCCTCGGCGCCGTTCCCGGGGCGGCAGACGCGGTCGCCGCCGTCGCAGGCGCCGCAACCGCGGTGGCTTCCTCGCGCCGCTGCTGGCCTTCATCGTGCTGGCCGGCATCATCGGCGGCGGTGGCTACTACGGCTACCGCTGGATCAACGACGCTCTCGTACCCGATGACTACACCGGAGCCGGCACCGGCGAGGTGATCATCGAGATCAAGGACGGCCAGAGCGCCTCCGAGGTCGCGCAGGAGCTGGAGCGCAAGGGCGTCGTGGCCAGCGCGAGAGCGTTCACCAACGCGATCGCGAACGCGAACAAGAGCGGCTCGCTCCAGCCGGGCGAGTACAAGATGCGCAAGAAGATGGCCGCCGCCGAGGCCGTCAAGCTGCTCGACCACGACAAGCGGCTGCGCGACACCTTCACCATCGCCGAGGGCCTGCGGCTGTCGCAGACGCTCACCCAGCTCGCCGAGAAGACCGGCAGGCCGCTCAAGGACTTCAAAGCCGCGGCCAAGGACACCGAGAGCCTCGACCTGCCGAAGTACGCCAAGGGCAAGCTGGAGGGCTACGCCTTCCCGGCGACGTACGAGTTCCAGCCCAAGTCGACGGCTAAGCAGATCCTCGCGGCCATGGTGAAGAGGTTCAACCAGACGGCAGAGAAGCTCGACCTCGAAGCGGGCGCCAAGGAGCTGGGCTACACGCCGCACGAGATCATCACGATCGCGAGCATCGTGCAGGCCGAGGCGGGCCGCCAGGAGGACATGCCGAAGATCGCCCGCGTGATCTACAACCGGCTCTCGCGCAACCCGCCGATGAAGCTGTCGATGGACAGCACGGTCATGTACGCGCTGAACAAGTTCGGCACGTACGCCACCGGCGCCGACCTGAAGACCAAGTCCCGGTACAACACCTACGAGTACCTGGGGCTGCCGCCAGGGCCCATCTCCAACCCCGGCGACCACGCCATCGAGGCGGCGCTCAACCCGGCCAAGGGGCAGTGGCTGTTCTTCGTGGCCACCGACCCCAAGAGCCAGGTCACCGAGTTCGCCGAGACCGAGACCGAGCACCAGGCGCTGGTCGCCAAGTGCAGGGCGAACGGCGGCTGCGGCGGCTGACCCGGCCGTTCACTTACGGACGGCCGAAGGCCGGGTCGTTCACCTCCGGGCACCCGCCCGCGCACCCCACGGGACGCGCGGGCAGGCGCCCGGAGACGGGCCTTCCGGCACTCGTGCGTTTCACGGGACGCGCCGGCGTGCTTGGAGGCGGCTCTCTTGGCGCTCGCGTGTTTCACGGGACGCGTCGGTGCGGCCCGGGGCGGCCTCCCGTCGCTCGCGCACTCCACGCGGCGCGCGGATGCCCGAAGCGGCCCTCCTGCGGGCGCGCGCTAGAAGGCGGCGCGAGCGGTCGGGGTGTGCCGGACGTCTCGCGGGCGGTGCCTGGATCCGCGGCCAGGTGCGGCTCGGCATGATCCGGCGCGGTCCGACGAGCTGTGCGGGCGGTGGCCGGATGTGCGGTCCGGGGCGGCTCGGCACGATGCGACGCGGTCCGACGAGCTGTGCGGGCGGTACCTGAAGCGGCGGTCCGGGGCGGCTCGGCACGGGTGCTCCAGGGCAGGGCGACGTGGTGCCTCCGGGTGGCCGCCGGACGGCGGTAGGGTGCTGCCTGGTTGGAAAGGACGTGCGTGATGCGAGCTGCCGTGATGGGGTCGCCCATCGGCCATTCGCTCTCGCCCCACCTGCACCGGGCCGCCTACCGGGCGATGGGGCTCGACGGGTGGAGCTACGAGGCGTTCGAGTGTGACGAGGAACGACTGCCGGGCCTGCTGGCCGAGCTGACCCCCGTACGCGGGCAGGGCGGCGGCGACGACCGAGCCTGGGCGGGGCTGTCGCTCACGATGCCGCTCAAGCGGGCCGTGCTGCCCCTGCTCGACACGGTCTCCGACCTGGCCGTCGAGGTCGGCGGGGCCAACACGGTGGTCTTCCGCGACGGGCGGCGCCACGGCGACAACACCGACGTCTACGGCATCGAGCGGGCGCTGGCCGAGGCCGGGGTGCCCGCGCCGCGCTCGGCGACCGTGCTGGGCGGCGGCGCGACGGCGGCCTCCGCGCTGGCGGCGCTGCGCGGCCTGGGGCTCTACTCCGCGACGCTGCTCGTCCGCGATCCCGCGAGGGCGGGGGAGACCGCCGCGGTGGCCGAGCGGCTCGGCGTGGCGCTGGCGGTGGAGACGTTCGCCAAGCTCGACGCGTGCATCGAGGTCGATCTGGTGATCTCCACGCTGCCGGGCGGCGCGGCCGACGCCTACGCGAGCCGGCTGGCGCGCGTGCCGGCCCTGTTCGACGTGGTGTACGCGCCCTGGCCCACCGCCGCGGCGACGGCCGTGCGCGACGCGGGCGGCATCGTGATCGGAGGCTTCGAGATGCTGCTGCACCAGGCGGTGCGGCAGGTGGAGCTGATGACCGGGATGACCGATGTGCCGGTCGAGGCCATGCGTGCCGCGGGAGAGGCCGAGCTGCGCCGCCGCCAGGAGGCCGCCGCGCATGCGGACGGCCCGGCGGGATGATTCGAGAACGCTCCGGCGTTGTGGTAGTGTAGCTCTCTGATCGGTCCGGCATGCCTTGCTGGACGCGCAAGCGGAGGTCTCCCTCCCACCTGAGTCGCCGCGAGGTGGCCGGGTCCAGGATCACGCCGGACTTCTCCGGGGAGCTCGAGGCCACGAAAGCCGAAGAGCTCAGTGGCCCCGCATGCGCGACGTGCGGGGCTTTTCGCGTTTTCGTGAAAAGCTCCGTAACGACGAGCACGTAGGGATCGCAAACCTAGGAGGCCCCATCAGCACTGAGCCCCGCATCAACGAGCGTATCCGAGTTCCCGAGGTTCGCCTCGTGGGCCCGAACGGCGAGCAGGTCGGCATCGTCTCCATTCACGACGCGCTGAAGCTCGCCCAGGAGGCCGACCTCGACCTCGTCGAGGTCGCGGCCACGGCTCGACCGCCCGTGTGCAAGCTCATGGACTACGGCAAGTTCAAGTACGAGTCCGCGATGAAGGCGCGCGAGGCGCGCAAGAATCAGGCGCACACGATCATCAAGGAGATCAAGCTCCGGCCGAAGATCGACCCGCATGACTACGAGACCAAGAAGGGTCACGTGGTGCGGTTCCTCAAGGCGGGAGACAAGGTCAAAGTCACGATCATGTTCCGCGGGCGTGAGCAGTCCCGGCCTGAGCTCGGCTTCCGGCTGCTGCAGCGGCTCGCGGAAGACGTCCAGGACCTCGGCTTCGTGGAATCCCACGCCAAGCAGGACGGCCGTAACATGATCATGGTGATCGGTCCGCACAAGAAGAAGGCCGAGGCCAAGGCCGAAAAGGCCGCCGCCAAGGCGCAACGTGGCAACGAGGGCTCTTCCACACGGGAAGCGTGACCTTCGGTTGGGGTTAGCCTTACAAACACCCCAGCCAGCCACCGGTAGACCAAGACGCCGCGACCGGGTCGGAAAGCACCGGCCCGGCCACCGGCACGACCGAAACGAGGAGAGACGGCGATCATGCCGAAGATGAAGACGCACAGCGGTGCGAAGAAGCGGTTCCGGCTCACCGGTTCCGGCAAGATCAAGCGTCGCCGTGCCAACCGCGCGCACTACAACGAGTGGAAGTCGTCCACGCTGACGCGCCGTCTCAAGAACGAGGTCGTCCTTTCCGACGCCGACACCAAGAAGATCAAGAAGCTGCTCGCCAAGTAGCGCGAACCCCGGGGAGAAGAAACATGGCACGCGTGAAGCGGGCGCTCAACGCCAAGAAGAAGCGCAAGGTCGTTCTCGAAAGGGCGACCGGTTACCGTGGCCAGCGGTCTCGCCTTTACCGCAAGGCCAAGGAGCAGATGCTCCACTCGATGACGTACGCCTACCGGGACCGTAAGGACCGTAAGGGCGCGTTCCGTCGTCTGTGGATCCAGCGCATCAACGCCGCCGCCCGGCAGAACGGCATCACCTACAACCGTCTGATCCAGGGCCTGCGTCTGGCCAACATCGAGGTCGACCGCAAGATCCTCGCCGACCTCGCGGTCAACGACAGCCAGACCTTCGCCACGCTCGTCGAGGCCGCCAAGAAGGCGCTCCCGGCGAACGTGAACGCTCCGGCCGCGGGCTGAAGCGCTTGACCTGACCGAGGGGCCCACCGATGACGGTGGGCCCTTTGTTGCTGTCTGCACGCACTGCGGTTGAACCAGCGGGCTGCAGCGTCCGTACGACTTGGGGGAGACGATGGCCGGGTCCGAGCTGACCAACGTGAGATCGCCGCGGGTGAAGGCCGCCCGGCGGCTCACCAAGCGCGCCTTCCGCGAGCAGGACAGGAAGTTCCTGGCCGAAGGGCCGCAGGCGGTGCGCGAGGCGCTCAAGCTCGACGGGGTCACGCTGGAGCTGTTCAGCACCGCCGAGGCCGAGCTGCGCCACTCCGAGCTGATCACCGAGGCCACGCTCAAGGGCATCCCCGTGCACCGGGCCAGCGGCGAGGTCATGTCCGAGCTGTCGCAGACCGTCACCCCGCAGGGGCTGGTGGCCGTCTGCCGGCTCGTCCACGTGCCGCTGGACGAGGCGCTGGCGGGCGAGCCGCGGCTGGTGGCGCTGCTCGCGCACGTGCGCGACCCGGGCAACGCGGGGACCGTCATGCGGGCGGCGGACGCGGCGGGGGCGGACGCGGTGGTGTTCACCGACGCGTCGGTGGACCCGTACAACGGCAAGTGCGTGCGCGCCAGCGTCGGAAGCCTTTTTCATCTACCTGTCACGATCGGTGCACCGGTCAGGCCCGCCGTGCGTCAACTCAGGGAGCGGGGCTTGCGCGTGCTGGCGGCCGACGGCGCGGGCAAGCACACGCTCGACGATGTCGATCTCTCGGGACCGACCGCGTGGATCTTCGGCAACGAGGCCTGGGGGTTGCCTGAGGAGATACTCACCGAGGCGGACGATGTGGTCAGGGTGCCCATCTACGGACAGGCGGAAAGCCTGAACCTGGCCACCGCCGCGGCGGTGTGCCTTTACTCCTCGGCCAGGGCGCAGCGGGTGCCCTAGGCGACCGGAAACCCGCTATTGTCGGCGTTGTAGGCGGAGGAGGCGAGGCGTGCACGGCGCAGACACCGACGGGCGAGTAGTCGCGGCCGCGTGCACGATAGCCATCGACGATCTCCCCGACGGCCTTATCGTGACCGACCGATACGGGCGCGTGCTGGCCGTCAACCGGGCGGCCACGCGGCTCACCGGCATCCCGGCAGAGCGCGCCGTCGGCCGGCACATGAACGACGTCTTCCCGTTCCGCGACCACGACGGGCGCGACTGGTGGAAGGCCCTCGACCCCGAGGGCGGGCTGCGCACCCGGATCAGGGTGCCCGAGCGGCCGCTGCACCTGCCCGGCCTGGCAGGAGCTCTACGTCGCGGCCCGGCTGGTCCGCGAGCCCGAGCGCGGCGGCGAGGTCGAGCGCGTCACGATCACCCTGCGCGACGGCGGCGCGCGCGCCCGGCTCGAGCGCAGCCGCGCCGACCTGGTCTCGACCGTCGCCCACGAGCTGCGCTCGCCGCTGACCAGCGTCAAGGGCTTCACGGCCACGCTGCTCGCGAAGTGGAGCCGCTTCACCGAAGAGCAGAAGCTCGTCATGCTGGAGACGGTCAACAACGACGCCGACCGCGTCACCCGGCTCATCACCGAGCTGCTCGACGTCTCCCGCATCGAGTCGGGGCGGCTCGAAGTACGCCGCCAGGTCGTCGACCTGCCCGCCAGGGCGCGCCGCCTCATCGCGGGCCGGGTCGCGGCCGGCGAGCCGGAGGACCGCTTCCGGCTGATCGTCGGCGACGACCTGCCCGAGATGTGGCTCGACCAGGACAAGATCGACCAGATTCTGGGTAACCTGGTGGAAAATGCGCTGCGCCACGGGCGCGGCACTGTGACAATCGAGATCGAGTCCATCGAATGGGGAGTGGCCGTGTCGGTGCGCGATGAGGGCGAGGGCATCGAGCCCGAGCTGGCTCCGCGCGTCTTCAGGCAGTTCTGGCGGGGCGGCAACAGCCGCCGCCGGGGCGGCACGGGTCTCGGCCTGTTCATCGTCAAGGGCCTGGTCGAGGCGCACGGCGGCACGATCACGGTGCAGCGCGCGCCCGAGGGCGGAGCTGAGTTCCGATTTACCTTGCCCACCGGCACGCCCGACTTCGCCGGCGTCTAGTCGTCGCGTTCGGGCCCGGTGGGCAGGCCCCACTAGACTCTCTTCCGCTCAAGCCCTGGATACGGAGCTCACTCTTGTCTGACTACGATCCCGTCGAGGTGACACCGTTGCACGCCGACGAGGTGTCCCGGATGGAGGCCGACGCCATCGCGGCGATCAAGGCGGCCGGCGACCTCGACGAACTCAAGCAGGCCAGGCTGGCGCACGCGGGTGACCGCTCGCCCATCGCCCTGGCCAACCGCGAGATCGGCGCACTGCCGCCGGCCGCCCGCGCCGAGGCCAGGCGCGTCGGTGCCGCCCGTAAGGCCATCAACGAAGCGCTCGCCGCCCGCCAGGCCGAGCTGGAGGCCGAGCGCGACGCCCGCGTCCTCATCGAGGAGACCGTCGACGTCACCCTGCCGTGGGACCGTCGGCCGCGCGGCGCCCGTCACCCGCTCACCACGCTTCAGGAACGCATCGCCGACGCGTTCGTCTCCATGGGCTACGAAGTGGCCGAGGGACCGGAGCTCGAAGGCGAGTGGTTCAACTTCGACGCGCTCAACATCGCCAAGGACCACCCGGCGCGCTCCGACCACGACACGTTCTTCGTCGGCTCCACCGACTCCGGCATGGTGCTGCGCACGCAGACCTCGCCCGTGCAGATCCGGGCGCTGCTCCAGCGCGAGCTGCCGGTCTACGTGATCTCGCCGGGCAAGACGTTCCGCACCGACGAGCTCGACGCCACCCACACCCCGGTCTTCCACCAGACCGAGGGCCTGGCCGTCGACGAGGGCCTGACGATGGCCCATCTCAAGGGCACGCTCGACCGGTTCGCCGAGGTGATGTTCGGCAAGGGCATCACGACGCGGTTCCGGCCCAACTACTTCCCGTTCACCGAGCCGTCCGCCGAGATGGACCTCAAGTGCTTCGTCTGCCGGGGCGCCTCCGCGGTGCCCGGCAACCCGCCCTGCCGCACCTGCAAGTCGGAGGGCTGGATCGAGTGGGGCGGCTGCGGCATGGTCAACCCGCGCGTGCTCGTCGCCTGCGGCGTCGATCCGTCCCGGTACTCCGGGTTCGCCTTCGGCATGGGCATCGAGCGGACGCTGATGTTCCGCCACAACGCCGAGGACATGCGTGACATGGTCGAGGGAGACGTGCGCTTCACGCTCCCGTTCGGAATGGAGATCTGATGAAGGTCCCGCTTTCCTGGCTGCGGGAGTATGTCGATCTCCCGGCGGTCACCGCCCACGAGGTGGCCGACAAGCTCACGGCCGCCGGGCTCAAGCTCGAGTCGATCACCTCGCACGGCCACGACGTCAAGAACGTCGTCGTCGGCGAGGTGCTGGAGATCGAGGAGCTGACCGGCTTCAAGAAGCCGATCAGGCACTGCAAGGTCGAGGTCGGCGAGGCGACGCCGCGCATGATCATCTGCGGCGCCACCAACTTCGCCGCCGGCGACCGGGTGCCGGTCGTGCTGCCCGGTGGCGTGCTGCCCGGCGGGTTCGAGGTCGGGGCGCGCAAGACGTACGGGCGCATGTCCGAGGGCATGATCTGCTCCGAGCGCGAGCTCGGCCTGGGCGACGACCACAGCGGCATCATGGTGCTGCCGGCCGGCACGCCCATCGGCACCGACGTGGTCGAGCTGCTCGGGCTGCGCGACGACGTCATCGAGCTGGAGATCACCCCCGACATCGGCTACGCGCTGTCGATCCGCGGCGTGGCGCGCGAGGTCGCCACGGCGTTCGGGGTGGCCTTCCGCGACCCCGCCGACGTCGAGCCGCCCGCCGAGACCGAGCCGTCGTGGCCGGCGTCCATCGCCGACCCGACCGCCTGCGACCGGTTCGTGCTGCGCGAGGTGCGCGGCTTCGACCCGCAGGCCAAGAGCCCGCTGTGGATGCGCGTACGCCTTCACCGCGTCGGCATGCGCCCGGTCTCGCTGGCCGTCGACATCACCAACTACCTGATGCTGGAGCTCGGCCAGCCGCTGCACGCGTTCGACCGCGGCAAGCTCAACGGCGAGATCGTGGTGCGCAGGGCCGTCGCGGGCGAGCGCCTCGAGACGCTCGACCACGTGGTGCGCGAGCTCGACCCCGACGACATCCTCATCACCGACCAGTCGGGGCCGATCTCCATCGCCGGCACCATGGGCGGCCTGGAGACCGAGATCTCCGACACCTCGACCGACATCGTCATCGAGGCCGCCCACTTCTCCGCCACCGGCATCTCCCGCGCCTCGCGGCGGCACGGGCTGGTCTCCGAGGCGTCCAAGCGGTTCGAGCGCGGCGTCGACCGCGAGCTGCCGCTCGTCGCCTCGTGGCGGGCCGTGCAGATGCTGGCCGAGCTGGGCGGCGCCACCGTGCAGCCCGGCGTCACCCACGCCGACGTCGAGGTGACGCCCGCCCGCATCGCGATCCCGGCCGGCTATCCGGGCCGGGTGGCCGGAGTGACCTACTCCAAGGAGACCGTGGTCGAGCGCCTGCGGCAGGTCGGCTGCGTCGTCACCGACGGCGCCGATCCGGCCGTGCGGCAGGGCGGCGTCGACCCGACCGGCGTGGTCACCGGCGGGGAGCTGGCGGCCAAGCTGGCCATCACCGGCGACGACATGATCACGGTGACCCCGCCGTCCTGGCGGCCCGACCTCACCGACCCCAACGACCTGGCCGAAGAGGTCATCCGGCTGGAGGGCTACGAGAACCTCCCGTCGGTGCTGCCCTCCGCCCCGGCCGGCGCTGGGCTCACCGAGGGCCAGCGGCTGCGCAGGCGGGTCGGCAGGACGCTCGCCGAGGCGGGTTACGTCGAGGTGCTCAGCTACCCGTTCGTCAGCCCCGACGACTTCGACCGCATGCAGCTGCCCGCCGAAGACGCGCGCCGCCGCGCCGTCCGGCTGGCCAACCCGCTGTCGGAGGACGAGCCGCTGATGCGGACGACGCTGCTGCCGGGCCTGCTGAAGACCCTCGTACGCAACGTCGGCCGCGGCTTCACCGACGTCGCGCTGTTCGAGTCGGGCGCCGTCTACCGGCCCCGCGAGGGCGCGCCCGAGGTCGCCCCGGTGCTCGGCGTCGAGCGGCGGCCCACCGCTGACGAGCTGGCCACCATCGAGTCGGCGCTGCCCGACCAGCCGCTGCGGGTCGCGGTGGTGCTGGCCGGCGAGTTCGAGCGGTCCGGCTGGTGGGGTCGCGGGCGCGCGGCCTCGTGGGCCGACGCCGTCCAGGCGGCCCGGCTGGTCGCCGAGGAGGCACGGCTCGAGCTGTCCATCAGCGCCGACCAGCACGAGCCCTGGCACCCGGGCCGGTGCGCCGCGCTCTACGTGGGCGACACGCTGGTGGGGCACGCCGGTGAGCTGCACCCGCGGGTCATCGAGGCGTACGGGCTGCCGCCCCGCACCTCGGCGATGGAGCTCGAGCTGTCCCGGCTCGAGGCCGCCATGCCGGGTCCGGTCCAGACGCCCGCCGTGTCGGCCTACCCGGTCGCCACCCAGGACGTCGCGCTGATCGTGCCCGACTTCACGCCGGTCGCCGACGTCGAGGCGGCGCTGCGCGACGGCGCGGGCGAGCTGCTGGAGTCGATCCGGCTGTTCGACGTGTACGAGGGCGAGCAGGTGGGCGAGGGCAACAAGTCGCTCGCCTACTCGATGCGGTTCCGCGCGCCCGACCGTACGCTGACCGTGGAGGAGACCACGGCGGCAAGGGACGCGGCGGTGGCCATGGCCGCCGACCGCGTGGGCGCCCAGCTCCGCGGCTGAGCCGTTCGCCCGGGGCCGGAGCTTCGCCGCTCCGGCCCCGGTGCGTGCGCTCAGATGCGGTCGATCGCGGCGAGGTCGGCGTCGAGGTCGAAGGGAGCGGTCACCTTCAGCCGGTCGCGGTGCACGCCCATGCGGGCGTAGGAACGCAGCGCCGGGTCGAGCTCGTAGACGTACACGATCGGCTTGCCGGAGTCCTCCTCCACCCGCCAGAAGTGCGGGATGCCGGCCTGCGCGTAGAGCTGTGGCTTGCGCTCGCGGTCACGCGTGACGGACTCGGGGGAGACCACCTCGACGGCGAGCACGACGTCCTTCGCGTCGTAGTAGGTTTCCGCACCGCCCCGCACTGCCTCCTCCGTGACGACGCAGAGGTCCGGCTCGGGCCGCTGGTCCTTGGCGAGGACCACGCTCATCTCGCGGCGGACCCGAACGCCGGCGGGCGCGGCCCCACGCAGCTCGGCCTCGAGGAGCGACACGGCCCGCATGTGGAAGGAGGTCTGGGGGCTCACGAAGACCAAGCTTCCATCAATCAACTCTGTGTGCGCGGGCAATTCCGGAATGTGATCGAGATCTTCTGCGGAGAAGCCTTGCGGTGGCGGAAAGACCCAGTCGGGGAGCGAGGAAGGCGTCATCACAGCGATCACCGCTTCGGCAGTCATGGTCCAACGCTACCAACCTAGTGTGATCGAGCCAGGTGAAAAGCGTGACACGGTCGAGGAGCCCGAGAGGAACGGAGATGGCGGAGCTGCTGGTGTTCGCCGAGCGTGAGGACGCCGAGGAGGTGGCCGAGACGCTGGGGGAGTGGTTTCCCGAGCTGGGGGTGCCGCGGGTGGTGCGGGAGACCCTGGCGGGGGAGGACGACGCCGAGGACGCGCAGTGGGTGGTCGTGGCCGAGGGACTGGACGAGGCGGCGCTGGCGAAGGTGGACGAGCTGGTCGAGCGGTACGACGGGTGGCGCGAGGCGGGCTGAGGCGACCCCCATCGGCCCGCCTCGGCCGCTCCGGTGGAACGCGGAGGCAGTGCCTGCGCCCCCGGCGAGGTCAGGCGGGGGCGTCGGCGGTTGCGGAGGCTTCGCGGCGGGCCTTCTCCGCCAGGGCGTGCTCGTCGGTCGTGGCGTCGTAGCGGCGGAATCCGGGCAGGGCGGCGGCCAGGCCGAGCACGGCGGCGACGCACAGCACGCCGCCCGCGCCCAGGGAGAAGCGGGTGCCGCCGAGCTGGGCCATCATGCCGGCCCGCGCGTTGCCCAGCATGGGGCCGCTGGCGTACGAGAGCAGCTCGATGCCCGCCAGGCGGCCGCGCAGCTCCGGCGGGATGGTCTGGTTCCACATCGTCATGCGGAAGATGCCGCTGATCATGTCGGCGGCGCCCGCGCAGGCGATGAAGACGACGATCATCCAGATGTTCGGGGCCAGCGCGGTCAGCGCCACGGCGACGCCCCAGAGCGCGGCGGCCACGATCACGCCGAGGCCGTGCCGCCGTACGCGGGCCGTCCAGCGGCCGGTCAGCGAGGCGATCAACGCGCCGATCGCGGAGGCGGAGTAGAGCAGGCCGAGCGCCTGGGGCGCCTTCAGCTCTTCGGCGATGAACGGGAACAGCGCCGTCGCCATCGCGAAGATCATGGCGGCCATGTCCACCAGGTACGTGCCGACGAGGTCGCTGCGGCTCACCGCGTACCGCATGCCCTCGACCAGCGACTTCAGCGACGCGGGCGCGGCGTCGGCGGCCGGGGGCAGCGAGCTGACCCGCCACAGCAGCAGCATCGACAGCAGGAAGGACAGCGTGTCGAGGACGTAGGCGGAGGCCACGCCCCAGGCCGTGATCATCAGGCCGCCCAGCGCGGGGGCGACGATGGCGCCGAAGTTCCAGCGCAGGCTCGACAGGACGGCCGCGGCGGCCTGCTGATCGTGCTTGACGACCTGCTGGATCACCGCCTCCAGGCTCGGACGCTGGAGGCAGCCGATGCCGGTGGAGACGGCGCCGATGACGTACAGGACCCAGATCTGCGGACTGGGCAGCATGGAGTTGATCATGAGAGCGGCCGAGGTGACCAGCAGGCCCAGCTCGCTCATCACGATGATCTTGCGGCGGTCGAGGGCGTCGGCGATGGCGCCGCCCCACAGCCCGCACACCACCATCGGCACGAACTCCGCCAGGCTCACCAGGCCGACCGCGACGTAGGAGTCGGTGAGCTGCTTCATCTGGTACGGCACCGCGACCATCGAGATCATCGTCCCGAACATGGTGATGACGCCGGACCCGAAGAGCAGCCGGTAGTCGCGGGAGTCGCGCAGCGGGCTCACGTCCAGCGCGAGGTGGCGGAGCAGGCGCTTCAATGCTGATGGCACGAGTGGAAATTGTCCGTTATCGCGCGTGGCCTGGGCAAATGATTAAGCCGGCGGGCTCCGGGAGTGCGTCCCTGGGGCCCGCCGGCCGTTGCCAGGTCGTGTCAGGACGGGACCTTGTCCAGGAAGCCCAGGACCTTGCGGATGCGGCCGTCCTCGGCCAGCTCCACCACGTCGAACCCGACGGCGACCGGCTCCCCGCCCTCGGGGCCGAGGTGCCAGGTGAAGCGGGCGATGTGGTGGTGGCTGTCGTACAGGTCGCCGGGGGTGAAGACGAGCCCGGGGAACATGCCCTGCGCGGCCTCGATCACCCTGGCGATCCCGGCGTGGCCGGAGACGTCGGCGAGCGGGTCGGTGTAGGTGCCGTCCTCGGTCCACAGCTCGGCCACGGCCTTGGCGCGGGCCTCGGGGTCGGTCTCGTTCCAGCAGGCGACATAGCGGTCGATGAGGGTGCTCATGACGGGTCTCTCCTTGTCCGGGTGATCTCAGCGGCTCTTGCGCAGGCCGGTGATCTGCAGTTCGGCGAACGCGGCCACCACCAGGGCCTGGGCGATCGCCCAGAACGCGCCGATCGTGGTGAGGCCGGCCGGCGCCGGTGACGACGGCGGCGACGCTGCCCAGGGTCCAGGCCACGTTCACGGCGATCACCGCCTTGGCGCCGGCCGGGCTGATGGCGCGGCGGGTGGCCAGGACGGCGACGGCCGCGGCGTAGACCAGCAGGAAGGCGCCGATACCGCGCAACAGCGCCGCGTCCAGGCCGAGCAGGGCACCGATGGGGGCGGCGAAGGCGAGGTAGGCCAGCCCGTTGACGCCCGTGACGGCGGCGTCGGCGGCCAGTGCGAGGCGCAGGAACTTCGTACGGCCGGTGGTGATCGGAAGGGCGGTCATGGCGGCTCCTTCGGCGGTGACCTCGTTCGTGCTGACACCGAGGACGATGCCAGGACGCGGGTAGCCGCCGCGATTACCCGCCAGGTAAGCGGGAGCGGGGACAGGCCGTCCGACCAGGGGAGAAGCACACGTTGTGAGGCCCGTCACAGCGCCCGGCGGCCCCCGCGAGGGGAGCCGCCGGCACCAGACGTCACAGGCCGAGGACCTCGCGGCGCAGGTGGGTCTTGAGGATCTTGCCGCCGGGGTTGCGGGGCAGCTCGGTGTCGCGGAACCAGTAGTGCACGGGGATCTTGAACTTGGCGATCCTGGAGGACAGGAACTCGCGCAGCTCGCCGGGCGTGACGGAGGCGCCGGGCGTCAGGCGGAGCACCGCGCCGACCTCCTCGCCGAGCTCGTCGTGCGGCACGCCGATCACGGCCGCGTCGTCCACCGCCGGATGCTCGAACAGGGCGGCCTCGACCTCGGCGCAGTAGACGTTCTCGCCGCCCCTGATCACCATGTCCTTAGCCCGGTCCACGATGTAGACGAAGCCGTCCTCGTCGATCCTGGCCAGGTCGCCGGTGTGCAGCCAGCCGTCCACGAACGTCTGCGCGGTCGCCTCCGGCTTGTTCCAGTAGCCGAGGATGACGTTGGGGCCGCGTACGCACAGCTCGCCGACCTCCCCGGGCGGCAGCTCCACGCCCGCGGGATCGACCACGCGCACGTCCACCACGGGCGAGGGCAGGCCGATGCTGTCGGGCTTGGCGCGGTAGTCGGCGCCGCCGTTGCCGATGGCGAGGGCGCTGGTCTCGGTCATGCCGTAGCCGTTGGAGGGTGCGCGGTCGGGCAGGTTCGTGGTGATGCGCTCCAGCAGCTTGGGCGGTGCGGGCGCGCCGCCGTAGCCCAGGTTGACCAGCGAGGACAGGTCGTACTTGCCGAAGTCGGGGTGGGACATGAGCTGCCAGGCGTTGGTGGGCACGCCGATCATGGTGGTGACGCGCTCGCGCTCGATGAGCCGCAGCGCCTGCTCGGGGTCCCACTTGTACATCAGCACCAGCCCGCCGCCGCTGAACATGGCGGTCGTCATCGCCGAAAAGCAGCCGGTGACGTGGAAGAGCGGCACGGTGAGCAGGGTGATCCTGCGGGTGCTCGCGGCCTGGGAGACGTCCTTGCCGGACAGGGCGACGGCGCGCATGAGGCCGTAGGCGACCGTCATGGGGGCCTGGCCGATGTTGCGGTGGCTGCCCAGCGCGCCCTTGGGGCTGCCGGTGGTGCCGGAGGTGTAGAAGATCGTCGCGGGGTCGTCGGGGGCCAGCTCGACCTGGGGGAGCGCGGCGTCGGCCGGCACCTCGCCCAGCACGTCGGCGAACGCGCGCGCACCGGCCGGCGGCTCGCCCCTGGTGACGATCATCGGTACGCCCGTCGAGGCCAGCCTGGGCGCGCGCTCGCCGTCGGCGATCAGCACCTTGGCGCCGGAGTCGCGTACCCCGTAGGCCAGCTCGGACTCCGTCCACCAGGCGTTGAGCGGCACCGCGATGGCTCCGGTCGCCAGCACGGCGGAGAAGGAGATCACCCATTCCGGGTAGTTGCGCATGGCCACCGCCACCCGGTCGCCCTTGGTCACGCCGTAGTCGTCCACGAGGCGGCGGGCGAGGGCGGCGGCGCGGCGGAAGTGCTCTTCGAACGTGATGTGCTCGTCCTCGTACACGAGGAAGACCTGGTCGCCGTGGTTCCTGCTCATCTCCAGCAGCGCCCGGAAGTCCGGCGGGGCGTGCTTCCACGTGCGTACGCCGGTGCCGTCGATCTCCTCCATCTCGAAGAGCTGGCCGGGGCCGGTGAGCTGCGCCTGGACCTGGTCATGCGAAAGAGACATCCGCAGTACTCCCGCAGTGGACGATTGTTCCGGTCCTCACAGTACCGACCGGCCGGTACGTCGCGCTAGACGGCGAATGGCCGGTCCTTTGGCAATGAAAGTTTCATTGCATGGCCGATAATTTCTGCCCGCCAACTGCTCATTCAGCTCCGGCTCAACCGCCTTATTGACCGGCTGACGAGCATGTCAATACCGTCTGCTCAGCGGTCCCCACGGGGCCGAAACTTTCGGAATCGAGTGCCTGCCTCCGGAGGTAGATGTCCGTGCATTCGTCCTCGCTCCTCAGAGCCCTCACGTTAGTGGGGTTACTCGCAACCTTCCTCCTTCCCGCCGTCTCGGCGGAGGCGTCGGCGCCCCTGCGTACGCACGCGGCCGCCAAAGGCAAGTTCATCGGCGCGGCGCTCGCCACCGGCCCCTTGTCGAACGAGACCGCCTACCGCAACATCGCGGCCACCGAGTTCAACCAGGTGACCGCCGAGAACGCCATGAAGTGGGACTCCACCGAACCCAACCCGGGCCAGTTCAACTTCTCCGGCGCCGACGCCATCGTCGACTTCGCCGTCCAGAACGACCAGCAGGTGCACGGCCACACGCTCATCTGGCACCAGCAGACCCCCGGCTGGGTGCAGGGCCTGAGCGCCAGCGCCATGCGTGAGGCGATCGAGCGCCACATCTCGACGGTCGTCGGCCGCTACGCCGACAACCCGGCCGTGGTCTCGTGGGACGTGGTCAACGAGGTCTTCGAAGAGAACGGCAACTTCCGCACGTCGTTCTGGTACAACACGCTCGGCCAGAGCTACATCGCCGACGCCTTCAGGGCCGCGCGCGCCGCCGACCCCGACGCCCGGCTGTGCATCAACGACTACAACGTCGAGGGCATCAACGCCAAGAGCACCGCGATGTACAACCTGGTCCGCTCGCTGCGCCAGCAGGGCGTGCCGGTCGACTGCGTGGGCTTCCAGAGCCACCTGGCCATCCAGTACGGCTTCCCGAACGACCTGCAGCAGAATCTGCAGCGCTTCGCCGACCTCGGCGTGCAGGTGCGCATCACCGAGCTGGACGTGCGCATGCAGATGCCGCGCGACTCCTCCAAGGACGCCACCCAGGCCACCTACTACCGCAACGTGGTCAACGCCTGCCTGGCGGTCGAGGCCTGCGCCGGCGTGACGATCTGGGGCTTCACCGACAAGCACTCGTGGGTGCCCGACACCTTCGGCGGTGAGGGCGCGGCGCTGATCTACGACGAGAACTACCAGAAGAAGAGCTCCTACGACGCCGTGCACGACACGCTGGCGAGCGGCTCCGGCACGGACGACACGACGCCGCCGACCACGCCGGGCACGCCGACGGCGAGCAACATCACCTCCAACTCGGCCACGCTGTCGTGGAGCGCCTCGACCGACAGCGGCGGCAGCGGCCTGGCCGGCTACAACGTCTACCGCGAGCAGGGTTCGACGGACACGCTGCTCGGGCAGACCTCGACCAACTCGATCACCCTGACGGGGCTGACGCCGGACACGGAGTACCAGGTGTACGTGCGGGCACGTGACGGCGCGGGCAACCTGTCGGGCAACTCGCCGACCGCCACGTTCACGACCGAGGAAGGTCCGAGCGGCGGCGGTGGCTGCACCGCCACCGGCACCGTGCAGACCGAGTGGCAGAACGGCTACGTCGTGCAGCCGGTGACCGTCACCAACACCGGCACCACGGCCATCGACGGCTGGACGGTCACCTTCACCCTGCCCGCCGGGCACACCCTGGCCGGGTCGTGGAACGCCACCCTGACCGTCAGCGGCCAGACCGTGACCGCCACGAACGCCGCCTACAACGGCAACCTCGCCCCGAACGCGAGCACCACCTTCGGATTCCAGGTCAACCGCCCGAACGGCGACACGCAGACGCCTTCCGGCTACACCTGCGCCTGATCGGGGATCCCCTGGGGCCTGCCCGACTGCCCGCCCGGCAAGCGGTGACCGCCCCAGGGGATTCCTCCCTTTTGGTGAAGAGGGGGTGGCTTTGCCGGAAATGATGGGGATGCATAACGTGCTGCTGGTACCCGCGTTACCGGCGGCGTACCGGTGGCTTACGTCCCCATCTGCTGAGGAGCCTGCCTGATGCATGACGACCGCACGCTGGTCGAAGCCCGCTTGAAGCGCGTACTGACCGAGCGGATCCGCCCCGCGATCTACCCCGAGTCGGTGCCGCTGGAGGTGGGCGTGTGGCACGCGCCGGGCGAGCCCGTGCCGGTGGCCGAGGGCCTGGCCGCGCCGCGCGAGCCGATCGCGGTCGGTACGCCCTGGGGCCCGCCGTGGGGCACGAGCTGGTTCACCGTGACCGGCACCGTGCCGATGGAGTGGACCGGCAAGATCGTCGAAGCGGTGCTCGACCTCGGCTTCAACCCCGACAAGACGGGCTTCCAATGCGAGGGGCTGGTCTACCGGCCCGACGGCACCCCGGTGAAGAGCCTCAACCCGCGTACGCAGTGGGTCCGCATCGCGAACCCCGCCCAGGGCGGCGAGGAGGTGTGCCTGCACATCGAGGCCGCCTCCAACCCGATCATCCTCGACTACCAGCCCTTCAAGCCGACGCTGCTCGGCGACAAGGAGACCGCCGGCACCGAGCCGCTCTACCGGCTGGCCCGCATGGACCTCGCCGTCTTCGACAAGACGGTGTGGGAGCTGGTCATCGACCTTGAGGTGCTCGGCGAGCTCATGCACGAGCTGCCGGTGGACAGCGGCCGCCGCTGGGAGATCCTGCGCGCCATCGAACGCGCGCTGGACGCACTCGATCTGCAGGACGTGAACGGCACCGCCGCCGCGGCCAGGGCCGAGCTGACCGGCGTGCTGTCCTCGCCCGCCGTGCCGTCGGCGCACCGCATCAGCGCCGTCGGGCACGCCCACATCGACTCGGCCTGGCTCTGGCCGCTGCGCGAGACCGTGCGCAAGGTGGCGCGCACCGCGTCCAACATGACCGCGCTGCTGGAGGAGGAGCCGGACTTCGTCTTCGCGATGTCGCAGGCCCAGCAGTGGGCCTGGCTCAAGGAGCACCGGCCCGAGGTGTGGGCCAAGGTCGTCAAGGCGGTGGCGACCGGCAGGTTCGTGCCCGCTGGCGGCATGTGGGTGGAGTCCGACACCAACATGCCCGGCTCCGAGGCGATGGCCCGGCAGTTCGTGCACGGCAAGCGCTTCTTCATCGACGAGTTCGGGGTGGACAACGAGGAGGTGTGGCTGCCCGACACCTTCGGGTTCGCCGCCGGGCTGCCGCAGATCATCAAGGCGGCCGGGTCGAAGCGGCTGCTCACCCAGAAGATCTCGTGGAGCCAGACCAACACGTTCCCGCACCACACGTTCCTGTGGGAGGGCATCGACGGCACCCGGATCTTCACCCACTTTCCGCCCATCGACACCTACAACGCCTCGCTGCGCGGCGGCGAGCTGGCGCACGCGGCCCGCAACTTCAAGGACAAGGGCGTGGCCAGGCACTCGCTGGCCCCGACCGGGCACGGCGACGGCGGCGGCGGCACCACCCGCGAGATGGTCGCGCGCGCCGCCCGCCTGCGCGACCTGGAGGGCTCGCCCACCGTCACATGGGAGACGCCCGCTGAGTTCTTCGCCAAGGCCGAGGCCGAATACCCCAACCCGCCGGTCTGGGTGGGCGAGCTGTACCTGGAGCTGCACCGCGCCACGCTGACCAGCCAGGCCAAGACCAAGCAGGGCAACCGGCGCAGCGAGGCGCTGCTGCGCGAGGCCGAGCTGTGGGCGGCGACGGCGGCCGTGCGGACCGGGGCCGAGTATCCGTACGAGGCGCTCGACCGGCTGTGGAAGACGGTGCTGCTGCACCAGTTCCACGACATCCTGCCCGGCTCGTCGATCGCGTGGGTGCACCGGGAGGCGCGCAGGACGTACGAGCTGGTGATCGAGGAGCTGAACGGGATCATCGACACCGCGCAGCGCGCGCTGGCCGGCGAGCCCACCGGCGGCACGCTGGTCTTCAACGGCGCCCCGCACGCCCGCCACGGCGTGCCCGCGGGCGGCGCCGCCCCCGAGGCCCCGGTCGACCCCGTGCAGGCGGGCCCCCGCGAGGGCGGCGGGTTCGTGCTGGAGGACGGGCGGCTCAGGGTCGAGATCGACGGGCGCGGCCTGGTCGTCTCCGCCTACGACCTGCGGGCCGGGCGTGAGACGGTGCCGCCGGGGCGGGCGGCCTGCCTGCCGCAGCTCCACCAGGACTTCCCGAACAAGTGGGACGCCTGGGATGTGGACGAGTTCTACCGCAACACGGTGACCGACCTGACCGAGGCCGACGACGTGCGCCTCGACGGGGCCACGGTGGTGGTCGAGCGCTCGTTCGGCAAGTCGACGCTCGTCCAGCGGCTCACGCTCGCCGAGGGCCGGCTGGAGATCGACACCGAGGTCGACTGGCACGAGACCGAGAAGTTCCTCAAGCTGGCCTTCCCCCTCGACGTGCGCGCCGACCGGTACGCCGCCGAGAGCCAGTACGGCCACACCTTCCGCCCCACCCACACCAACACCAGCTGGGAGGCCGCCAAGTTCGAAGCGTGCAACCACCGCTTCGTGCACCTGGAGGAGCCCGGCTGGGGCGTGGCCATGGTGACCGACTCCACCTACGGCCACGACGTCACCCGCGACGTGGACGAGCACGGCACCACGACCACGCTGCGCGTCTCGCTGCTGCGCGCGCCGCGCTTCCCCGACCCGGAGACCGACCAGGGCGCGCACCGCTTCCGCCACGCGCTGGTGCCGGGCGCGTCGATCGGCGACGCGGTGCGCGAGGGCCACTTCATCAACCAGCCGGAGCGCCGGGTGCCCGGATCGGCCCCGGTCGAGCCGCTGGTCACGGTGGACGACGACGCCGTGGTGGTGACCGCGGTGAAGCTGGCCGACGACGGCAGCGGCGACGTGGTGGTCCGCTTCCACGAGTCGCGCGGCGGCCGGGCCCGCGCCACCCTGCGGCCGAACTTCCCGGTCGCCGAGGTCGTCACCACCGACCTGCTCGAACGGCCGACCGGCGAGCCCGAGCGGCCCGGCGCGGCCATCCCCGTGTCGCTGCGCCCGTTCGAGCTGGTCACGCTGCGCATGAAGCGGGCCGCCTGACCGGCCGTCAGCCGCTGAGCAGCGTGCCCAGCCGGGGCGCGTAGGTGGCGTGGAAGACCAGGGAGGCCGCACCGATCGCGGCGGCGTCGGCCGCGATCGGTGAGGTCTCCACGCGCACGGCGTGCAGCCGCCTGGCCATCGACCGCTCCGCCACCGCCCCCGCGATCGCCTCGCGGTAGATGCCGCCCACCTCCCTGAGCGCGGGGCCGCCGAGCACGAGCAGGTCGATGTCCAGCATGTTCACCACGCTGACGGCGGCCACCGCCAGCCGCTCGGCCACGCGCTCGATCACCGCGCGCGCCTCCGGCTCGCCGCGCGCCGCCGCCGCGCACACGGCCGCGTGGTCGATGCCGCCCGCGGCCGCCTCGATCGCGCTCGGGCAGCACACCGCCTCCACGCAGCCCCGGTTGCCGCAGTAGCACTCGGGCCCGTCGGGCTCGACCGTGATGTGGCCGAACTCGGCGGCGTTGAGCGACCTGCCGCGATAGACCTGGTTGTCGAGGAAGAGCCCGCCGCCGACGCCGGTGCCGAGGTAGAGGTAGGCGAAGCTGGGCGCCGAGCGCGCGATGCCCGCCCACCGCTCGCCGATCGCCGCCGCCGTGGCGTCGTTGTCCACGGTCACCGGGAAGCGGGTGTACTCCTCCAGTAACTCCTTGATCCGCGTGCCGGCCCAGGCGGGCAGCCGGGGCGGGCTCACCATCACGCCGTCGGCGTCGAGCGGCCCGGGGCAGGCGAGACCCACCCCGAGCACCTTGCCGTCCGGCACCCCGGCCTCGCGCAGGATGCGGCGCGCGGCCCTGGCCATCTGCCTGACCACAGCGTCCGGCCTGGCCTGCGGGCGCACCGGCAGGTGAAGCCGGGCGACGGGCCGGCCCGCGAGGTCGGCCAGCACGCACGACAGCGCCTTGGGATCGAAGTGCACGCCGACCGCGTCGCCGGCGCGGGCGTCGACCCGCAGGATCGTGGCCGGTTTTCCCCCACGCGACGGCGCGGAGCCGTCCTCGACGACCAGGCCCTCCTCCAGCAGCCTGCGTACGATCACCGACACCGTCTGCGCCGTCAGCCCCGTCACAGAAGCGACCTGGACGCGGCTGATCCCGTCGGAGGCCTGGATGGCCTCCAGCACCACGGCCCGGTTGTAGCTGCCGACCTTGGGCAGGTTGGTGCCCTGCTGCATGTGAGTAATATCACCACAGAGTGTTGACTTAGTAAATCAAAAAGATTTACGTTCTCCGCAACCCACAGGAAACTAGGGGAGGCCGAGATGACACGTAGGCTGGCCGGATCCCTCCTGCTGTTGACAGCGCTGACAGCAGCCGGCTGCGGCGGTGGCGCCGCCGAGGAGTCCTCATCAAGCAAGGAACTCGAGGTCCTCTACAAGGTCGAGCCGACGTGGCCGCACCTGGAGAAGATGCTCAACGACGCCAAGAAGCAGTACGAATCGTCACACCCCGGCGTCACCATCAAGCTGACCCCGGTGCAGGGCAACAACGAGGCCTACTACACCAAGCTGGCGCTGCTGAACCGCTCGGCGGACTCCGCGCCCGACATCTACTACCACGACACCTTCCAGGTGAACGCCGACGTCGCCGCGGGCAAGCTGGCCCCGCTGGATGAATTCCTGACCAAGTGGCCCGACTGGGAGACGCAGTTCCCCGACTCGGTCAAGCAGGCCGCCAAGGGCGCCGACGGCAAGATCTACGGCGTGCCGATCAGCACCGACACGCGCGGCCTGTGGTACCACAAGGACGTCTTCGCCAAGGCCGGCCTGCCCGTGCCGTGGGAGCCGAAGACCTGGGACGACGTGCTCAACGCGGCCCGCACGATCAAGCAGAAGGTGCCGGACGCCGTCCCGTTCAGCATGTACTCCACGAAGGTCCACGGCGAGGCGGCCACCATGCAGGGCTTCGAGATGCTCCTGTACGGCACCCCCGGCGGCACGCTGTACGACGACGCCTCGCAGAAGTGGATCGCCGGCGGCAAGAACTTCACCGACGCCCTGACCTTCATCAACACCATCTACCGCGAGGAGCTCGGCCCCAAGCAGGCCGACGCGCACAACGCCAAGCTCGCCGACAAGGTCAACAACGAGTGGTTCCCGGCCGGCAAGATCGGCATCTCGCTCGACGGCGCATGGACCCCGGCGGCCTGGAAGGAGACCAGCACCAAGCCCTGGCCCGAATGGAAGGACAAGGTCGGCTGGACCGCCATGCCGACGCAGAACGGCGAGGAGCCCGGCCGGGTCAGCATGTCGGGCGGCTGGGTCATGGCGATGAGCTCCTACACCAAGCTCAAGCAGGAGGCGTTCGACTTCATCACCGTGGCCATGAACAAGGAGAACGCGATGACGTACTCCGTGAGCACCGGTGACCTGGCGGTCCGCAAGGACGTCGCGGCCGACCCGAAGTACACCGCCGACAACCCGTCGGTCAAGTTCTTCACCGACCTGGCCGAGGTGACGCACTACCGGCCGGCGTACGAGGCGTACCCGAAGGTCTCCGCGCAGATCCAGGAGGCCATGGAGGCGGTCACCACGGGCAAGCAGACGCCTGAGGAGGCCACCGCGGCCTACGCCAAGGCGCTGCCCGGCGCGGTCGGAGGCCCCGACAAGGTCGTCGCCAAATGACGGTCGCCACGGCGCCATCGCCCGCCGTGACGGGCACGCCTCCGGGCGGCCCGTCACGGCGGCGGGTCCTGCGCTGGCTGCTGCCCCTCGGGCCCGCGCTGATCCTGCTGGCGCTCTTCATGGCGGGGCCCATCCTGTGGAGCGTCTACATCGCCTTCACCAACGAGACCCTGACCGGCTCGGCCTCGGTGAACTCGCAGTTCGTCGGGTTCGACAACTTCGCCAGGCTCTTCGATGACCCGAACTTCATCAACTCGTTCCTGCTCACGTTCGTCTTCGTGATCGGCTCGGCCGTCATCGGCCAGAACACGCTGGGCCTGATCATCGCGCTGCTCATGCGCGGGCGCGGGCGGGTGACGCGCAGCGTCGTCAACGGCGTGGTCATCGCGGCCTGGGTGATGCCCGAGATCGTGGCGGCGGCCTGCTGGTTCTCGTTCCTGGCCGAGGAGGGCACGCTCAACACCGTGCTCGGCATCGAGCAGGAGTGGCTCTACACCGCGCCGATGTTCGCGGTGATCCTGGCCAACGTCTGGCGCGGCACCGCGTTCTCGATGCTGGTCTACTCGGCGGCGCTGTCGGAGGTGCCGAAGGACCTGGTCGAGGCGGCGGCGGTGGACGGCGCGGGGCCCGGCAAGCGGCTGCTGCACATCACGCTCCCGCTGATCCGCCGCTCGATCATGTCGAACCTCATGCTGATCACGCTGCAGACGCTGGCCAGCTTCGGGCTCATCTACGCGCTGACCGGCGGCGGCCCCGGCACGGCCAGCCAGACCACCCCGCTCTACATGTACGAGCAGGCGTTCCGCTACTTCGAGATCGGCTACGGCTCGGCGATCGCGCTGGTCCTGCTGGTCATCGGGGCGCTGTTCTCGCTGATCTACCTGCGCCTGATCAAGGTGGAGGACGCATGACCAGACTCGCCGCGCGCGGCGCGGCCAACCTCGCCCTGCTGGTGATCGCGCTGGCGTTCCTGGGGCCGTTCCTGTGGGTGCTCATCGCCTCGGTGCAGCCGGAGGCCACGCTGTCGGCCGCACCGACGTTCGAGTTCTCCCTGGACAACTTCAAGGCCGTGCTGACGTGGGAGACGATCGTGCTCCCGCTGATCAACTCGGTGATCATCTCGGGTTCGACGGCGCTGCTGACGGTGATCGTGGCGGGCCTTGCGGCCTACCCGCTCTCGCGCTACCAGCTGCGCTACCGGCGGCACTTCATGCTGACGCTGCTGTTCACCACGGGCCTGCCGATGACGGCCATCCTGGTGCCGGTCTACGCGATGTTCTTCAGGTTCAACCTGTACGGCTCGGTGCCGGCGATGGTGCTGTTCCTGACCGCGAGCTCGCTGCCGTTCTCCATCTGGATGATGAAGAACTTCATGGACGGCGTGCCGGTCAGCCTGGAGGAGGCCGCCTGGGTGGACGGCGCCGGATGGGTGCAGTCGCTGCGCGCCGTCGTGGGGCCGCTGATGGCGCCCGGCATCGCGGTGGTGGCGATCTTCGTGTTCGTGGGTCAGTGGGGCAACTTCTTCGCCCCGTTCGTGCTGCTCGACGCGCCGGAGAAGCAGCCGGCCGCGGTGACGATCTACACGTTCTTCTCCCAGTACGGGCAGGTCGCCTACGGCCAGCTCGCCGCGTTCTCCATCCTCTACACGGCGCCCGCGGTGGTGCTGTACGTGGCGGTCAACAAGTACCTGGCGGGGTCGTTCAACCTCGGCGGCGCGACGAAGGGCTAGCTGGCGGGAACACGACAAGTCGGGATGTGGCCACGGCGATCTCATGGACACCGCCGTTCTGGACGGCTAGGAAATCGGTATTCGTGCTTACCGATTCTCTGGAGGTCGTCCCATGCCGCGTGGCTTAAGCCTGCTCAGGCAGCACCTGAGAAGGGGCCTGAAGCGGGGCACGGCGCTCGCCGTCCCCACGGCCCTGGCGGCCGCGCTGCTCGCGGCTCCCGGTGCGTACGCCGAGGACGCCCCGGCCGCCGCCTTCACGGCCGCGGCGGACAGCGACGAGATCACCCTGATCACCGGAGACCGGGTGCGGGTGCGCGCCGTGGACGGCGGCCACCACGCGGTCACCGTCACGCCCGCGCCGCGCGCCGACGGCTCCGTGCCGACGTTCCAGGTGATGCAGACCGGGCGCGCCGTCACGGTCATCCCCGACGACGTCGCCGCGCTGGTGCCGCAGCGGCTCGACCCGGCGCTGTTCGACGTGACGACGCTGGCCGAGCAGGACGTCGGCGACGCCATCCCGCTCATCCTCACCTTCGCGGAGAACGCGCCCAAGGCGGCGCTGACCGCCCTGCCCGCCGTCGAGCAGCGGCGCACCCTGGAGAGCATCGGCGGCGCCGGCGTGACGGTGGCCGAGTCGGGCGCGGCCGCGTTCGGCGCGCAGCTCGCCGCGCTGGCGTCGGCCTCCCCGCAGGCGCGCGCCGCCGGAGCGCTGGCCGGCGTGGAGAAGATCTGGCTCGACCGCAAGGTCGAGCCCGCGCTGACCGACAGCGTGCCGCAGATCGCCGCACCCGCCGCGTGGGCCGCCGGGTACGACGGCAGCGGCACCACCGTCGCCGTCCTCGACACCGGCGTGGACGCCACCCACCCCGACCTCGCCGGCAAGGTGGCCGCCCGGCAGGACTTCACCGGCCAGGACGCAACCGGCGACCCCCACGGCCACGGCACCCACGTCGCGGACACGATCGCCGGAGCCGGCGCCGAGGGCGGCAAGGGCGTCGCGCCCGGCGCCCGGCTGGTGGACGGCCGCGTCCTGGACGCCTCCGGCCAGGGCCGGCTCGTGGGTCATCGACGGCATGGAGTGGGCGGCCGCCGAGCAGCACGCCCAGATCGTCAACATGAGCCTGAGCAGCCCCGAGCCCGGCGGCCCGATCAGCGACGCCCTCGCCACGCTGACCAGGGAGCACGGCACGCTGTTCGTCGTCGCGGCGGGCAACGACGGCTGCGAGTCCTGCGTCGGCTCGCCCGGCGACGCCCCCGAGGCGCTGACCGTCGGCGCGGTGGACAAGCAGGACGCGCTCGCCCCCTTCTCCAGCCGGGGCCCGATCAACGCGACCCAGGCGGTCAAGCCCGACGTGACCGCGCCCGGCGTGGACATCACCGCCGCCAAGGCGGGCGGCGGGCTCGTCGCGATGTCCGGCACCTCCATGGCCACCCCGCACGTCGCGGGCGCGGCGGCGCTGCTGCGCCAGGCCCGCCCGAACCTCACCGGCGGCGAGCTGAAGGCGCTGCTCATGGCCACCGCCAAGCCGGGCGAGGACATCCCCGTGGACGCCCAGGGCGCGGGCCGCATCGACGTGGCCGCCGCGCTCGCCGGCACGGTCGTCGCCTCGACGGGCGCGCTCGACTTCGGCCGCCTCGCCCAGGGCGAGGAGAAGACGCTCACTATCGGCTACCGCAACCTCGGCGACCAGCCCGCCGAGCTCGACCTGAGCGCCGGTGACGCGTTCACCGTCGAACCGGCCAGGCTCGCCGTCCCCGCGGGCGGCACCGCCGAGGCCAAGGTCACGCTCAAGGCGGACCGTCCCCGCGTGCTGCGCCAGGAGCTCGTCGCGGGCGGCGCCCGCACGCTGCTGACGGGCAGCGTCGAGGAGGAGCGCGTCGAGCTGCGGGTACGCGGCATCGCCAGGGACGGCAGGCCGGGCCGCGGCGGCTTCACCGTGCTCAACCTGGACGAGGGCACGCTGGTCGGCCGCGTGCTGCCCGGCGACCCCTCCGAGCCCTGCACCGACGCCAAGTACGGCTCCGGCACCTGCCTGCTGGTCAAGCCCGGCACCTACTCGGTGCTCGGCCACATCTTCACCATGCCCGCCGCGCAGGACAGCACCGGCACCGGCACGCCGCTCCACGAGAGCCTGCTCGGCGACCCAGAAATGAAGATCACCAAGGACACCGAGGTCGTCCTGGACGCCCGCAAGGCCGTCGAGGTCAAGGTCGAGACCCCCGACCACGAGACCAAGCGCAACCCCGGCGCCGCCGCGGCCCTCATGTGGTACCGGGCGGGCGAGCAGGGCACGGCGCTGCGCGGCGGCACCACGATCCTGCCCGGCGGGCAGGTCGAGGAGCGCCTGTTCGTCCAGCCGACCAGGAAGGTCACCAAGGGCACGTTCGTCGTCGCCACCCGCTGGCGGCTCACCGCGCCCGAGATCACCTTCTCCACGCCGGGACTGAAGCTCGACCCCCAGTACGTCGACCCCGTCCAGTTCAGCGACCTCGCCACCGAGTACCCGCGCCTCGACGGCACCCGCGTGCTCCTCGCCGTGGACGCGGGGCGCGGCACCCCCGCCGAGATCAAGGCCCGCAACCTGCGCGGCAGGCTCGCCGTCATCCGCCGCACCGACGGCGTGCCGGTCGCCACGCAGGCCAACGCCGCCGCCGCGGCCGGCGCGGCCATGGTGGCCGTCTACAGCGACAAGCCGGGACCGGACGCCACCACCGGCGGCAGCGGCGTCAAGCTGAACGTCCCGACAGTGCGGCTCACCCATGAGGAGGGGCTGAAGCTCGTCGAGCGGGCGCGCCTGCTGCCCGTGCCGGTCGTCGCCAAGGGCGTCGTGGCCAGCCCGTACGTCTACGACCTGTACCTGCGCGAGAAGGGCAAGGTGCCGGACCGGCTGACGTACAAGGTGCGGGCCAAGTCGCTGGCCAGGATCGAGACCGCTTACCACAGCCAGCTCGCCGACGATGTGATCATCAACGAGGCCCGCTTCGTCTTCGAGCCGTGGGACACCGTGTCCTACTCGGCGAACCACCCCATGGCCAAGACGCCGCGCGTTCGCACCGACTACGTCACCCCGGACCCCGAGGTGCGGTGGAACACGTCGGCGATCACGCCGGAGCGGCCGTACAGCAACACATTCCCGCACCCCGACACGCCGCACGTGGCCGTGGCCTCGCCGGAGTTCCGGCCCTACCAGGCGGGCGAGCGGGTGAGCCACACCGTGTTCAAGCAGCCGATGATGCCCGGCTTCAACCCGCGTAACCCGACACGCAGGGAGGGCGACAGGCTCCGCCTGACCCCGCAGGGCTTCGTGGACGCCCAGGGCAACTTCGGCGAGGCGTACACCAGCCAGTTCGAGCACGGCCTGAAGACCGACTTCCGGCTCTACCAGGGGGACACGCTGCTGTGGCAGACCAACTACCTGCCGTCGGGGTCGGGCGATCTGCCGCCGGAGAAGGCGACGTACCGGATCACCTACGACGTCGCCAACGAGGCCGTCTGGGCGAAGCTCGCCGTCCGCGCGCGCGGCGAGTGGACGTTCACCTCCGAGCACACCGACGGCACCACGATCGTGCCGCTGCTGCTCGCGAGCTTCGACGCGCCTGTGGACCTGAAGAACCGGGCAGGGTCGCGCAAGCTCGCCCTCACCCTGCGCAACCAGGAGGGCGCCGAGCAGAACGCCGTCAAGGACGTCTCCCTCGAGGTGTCGTACGACGACGGCCGCACCTGGACGCAGGCCCGGCTGCGCGCCAAGGGCGATCGCCGCTACGAGACGACGCTCGGCCGCTCGCCGTCCGGGTTCGTCTCCCTGCGGCTGCGCGCGTCCGACGTGCGGGGCAACAGCGTGACGCAGGAGGTGATCCGCGCCTACGCCCTGCGCTAGGCCCGCGCGCGTGAGACGAGGGGAGGGAAGGGCGTTCCTCCCGGACCGCCCCCGCCACTGCTGGGCCCGCGCGCGTGCGACGGGGGAGCGCCGCACCGGCGCTCCCCCGTCCGTCATGCCCGGAAGCCGCGGTCGGCGCGGTCGGAGCGGAAGGCGTCCAGGCGGCCGAAGTCCAGCTCGTGCACCGAGACCGGCTCGTCCGGCGGGCCGGTGAAGAAGCCGTCGTGCGTCTGCGGGCACGGGTTGGCCAGGCCGGTGACGCCCGCGCAGGGATGCCCGTGGTAGGTGGTCTCGTGGTGCCAGTCGCTGACCGCCACGTACGTCATGAACTCGTACGCCCGCGCCACGCTCATGTGCTGCCACAGCGTCCTGGCCGGGGCGGGGCCGTCCCAGCGGGTCACGGAGAAGGCCGGCACCAGCACGGCGTCGAGGCCGTCGCGCCCCGCCAGGCTGGCCGAGTACCACAGGTCGGCGCAGAGCAGCACGTGCAGGCGGCGGCCGGCCAGCTCGAAGCCGGCGCTCGGGCGGCCCGGCCTGATGCCGGAGCGCAGCTCCAGCCCGTACGGGTGCACCTTGTCGTACTCCAGCAGCAGCGTGCCGCCCGCGTCGAAGACCGCGCCCCGGTTGACGGGCCCGTCGTAGTGCGAGCCGCCGACCACGGCCATGCCGGACCCGACGGCCAGCTCGCGCACCCTGGCCAGGTAGTCGGCGCGGGGCAGGCTGGAGCCGGCCAGCTCGGGCAGCAGCACCACGTCACCGGAGAAACCGCCGAGCAGCGCCTCGACGGCGTCGAAGTTGGCGTGGCCGTCGGGGGACCAGTGCGGCGGCTGAACTAAAAGGATCTTCACGGGACTACTGTGGCTCGCTCACGCGCAGCGCCGCCATGTCCTCGATCCGCACCGGCTCCCGGCAGCTCGCGCACACCATCACCGGCTCCAGCTCCGCGCCGCAGGCGTGGCCCCAGACTGTGGGCGGCTCGCCACGGGTGACGTAGCGGTCGCCCCACGACATCAGCGTCAGCAGCACCTCGTTCAGCGCCCTGCCGGACTCGGTGAGCACGTACTCGTAGCGCGGCGGGCGCGTCTCGTAGGGGCGGCGTTCGAGCAGGCCGTACTCTTCCAGCTTGCGCAGCCGGGCGGTGAGGATGTCGCGGCTGGCGCCGGTGTTGCGGGCGATCTGGTCGAAGCGCCGCACACCGAGGAAGATCTCCCGCAGCGCGAGCAGGCTCCACCGCTCGCCGACGATCTCGAGCGCGTTGGCGATCGAGCATTCCCTGGGCATCACACCCGCCTCCTGCCGCGTCCTTCAGGTAAGTCTGAAATTCCAACTTACCGGGTGCCGGGGATGGCGGCGAGCAGCTCCCGCGTGTAGCCGTCGGCGGGACTGTCGAAGATCTCCGCCGCCGTGCCGCTCTCCACGATGCGCCCGCCGCGCATGACGTGCACCCGGTGGGAGATCATCCGCACCACGGCCAGGTCGTGGCTGATGAACAGGTAGCTCAGCCCCAGCTCCCGCTGCAGCTCGGCGAGCAGCTCCAGGATCTGCGCCTGCACCAGCACGTCCAGCGCCGAGACCGCCTCGTCGAGCACCACCAGCTCGGGCGAGAGCGCCAGGGCGCGGGCGATGGCCACCCGCTGGCGCTGCCCGCCGGACAGCTCGTGCGGCAGCCGCCCGGCCATCGAGGCGGGCAGCGACACCCGCTCCAGCAGCTCGGCGGCCCGCTTCTTCCGCTCGGCCGGGGTGCCGACGCGGTGCACGCGCAGCGGCTCGGTGATCGACTTCTCCACGGTGTAGTGGGGGTCGAGCGAGGCGTACGGGTTCTGGAAGACCGGCTGCACCCGCCTGCGGAAGGCGAACAGCTCGCGCCGCCCCAGCCCGGCCAGGTCGGTACCGTCGAAGCGGATGCTGCCCGCGGTGGGCTCGTCCAGGCCGAGCAGCAGGTTCGCGGTCGTGGACTTGCCCGAGCCGGACTCGCCCACGATCGAGACCGTCTGCCCGCGCGGGATCGAGAACGACACGCCGTCCACCGCCGTGAAGTCCGGGTCGCCGTCCCTGCCGGGGAACACCTTGCGCAGCCCCTCCACCACGACCAGGTCGGGCGCGTCGCGGGGCGGCTCGGACACCCGCGCCGACGACAGGCTCGGCACCGCGCCGAGCAGCCTGCGGGTGTACTCGTGCCCGGGGTCGCTCAGGATGCCCGCCGCCGGGCCGGTCTCCACGATCTCGCCCTTGTACATGACCGCCACCTCGTCGGCACGCTCCGCCGCGAGCGCCAGGTCGTGCGTGATGAGGAAGACGGCCGTGCCCATCTCGGCGGTGAGCTGCTCGAGCTGGTCGAGAATGCGCCGCTGCACGGTCACGTCCAGGGCGGAGGTCGGCTCGTCGGCGATGAGCAGCTTGGGCCGGCAGGCCAGCCCCATCGCGATCAGCGCCCGCTGCCGCATGCCGCCGGAGAACTCGTGCGGGTACTGCCGGGCGCGCCGGCGCGGCTCCTGGATGCCCACCATGTCGAGCAGCTCGACCACCCGCTCGCGCGCCGCCTTGCCGCTCGCCAGGCCGTGCACCTCCAGCGCCTCGGCGATCTGGTCGCCGATGCGCATCAGCGGGTTCAGGTTCGACATCGGGTCCTGCGGGACCAGGCCGATGCCCGCGCCGCGGATCGCGGTCATCTCCCGCGCCGTCGCCTTGACCAGGTCGCGGCCGTCGAAGACGACCCGGCCGCCGGTGATGCGGCCATTGTCGGGCAGCAGCCGGTTGACCGCCGCCGCCGTGGTGGACTTGCCCGAGCCGGACTCGCCCACCACGGCGACGGTCTGGCCCGGCATGATGCGCATGGAGACGTTCCTGACGACGGTCACGTCCTGCTTACGGGTGCGGAAGGCGACGGAGAGGTCGTCGATCTCCAGGAGCGGGGTCGTCATGCGGTCCTCGATCGGTCTTCGACGGCCTGCAGCAGGCCTGCCAGAGGGCGTCCGTGGGGGTGGGGGCGCCCTCGACGAGCAGGCGGTTGCTCGCCAGGGCCAGCACGATGTCGCGGCCGGGCACGAAACCGACCGCGCAGCCGACGTAGCCGGGGTGGCCGAGCACGGTGACCGTCTCGCCGGGCAGGTCGAGCGCGTACCTGCGAAAGCCCAGCGCCTGCTCGGGGTCCGGGCCGGGGGTGAAGAACTCCCGGACGACCTCGGGCCGCCACAGGTGGTCGTACTCCTCGTACCTGGCCATGGCGGTGGCGAACTTGAGCAGGTCGGGCACCGTCGAGAACAGGCCCGCGTGCCCCGACACGCCCTCGAAGGCGTGGAAGGCGTTGCCGTCGGCCACCTCGCCCAGCACCGGACCGGTGCGCCAGCCGGCGAAGTCGGCGCTGCGGTAGGGCACCGGATACGGGCGGCCGGTGTCCAGCATGGTCATCTCGACCCGGTCGTCCAGCGCGCTCATGGCGACCTCGGCCCCGGCCGGGCGGGCGTAGGTGGTGGAGGTCAGGCCGAGCGGCCGAGTGACCAGCTCGGCCAGCGCCCGGTCGAGACGCAGCCCGGTGACCGCGCCGACGATCCTGCCGAGCAGGATGAAGCCCAGGTCGGAGTAGTGGCGGGCGCGGCCGGGACGGTAGCGCGGCGGCGGCATGTCCGGCTTGATGTACAGCGGCCACCACTCCCACAGGCCGCCCCGGTGCAGCAGCAGCTCGCGCACCGTGATCGCCTCGTAGGAGCGCGGCAGGTACGCGCTGAGCGGCGCGTCCAGGTCCACCAGCCGGTCGGAGACCAGCCGGATGAGCATCGTGGTGGTGGCCATGACCTTGGTCACCGAGGCCAGGTCGTGGTAGGTCTCCAGCGTCATCCGCGCCAGGCACTCAAGGCCGTTCCCGGTGGCCTGCACGGTGCGGTGGCCGGTGACCTCGGTCAGCTCGAACCACGGCGTACGGGCCGCCATGACCAGGCCGGGCGGCGGCTCCGGCGCGGGCTCTCCGGGGCGTGGGGCGGTCGTCGCGGTCATCGGGTGAGCACCAGCGAGCGCGGCCCCTGCGCGAGCGGCGCGGGCAGCACCAGCGGCCCCGCACCGGGGGTGAGCGTGCCGAGGACGCGGGCGGCCGACGCGCCCGTGCCGCCCGGGACGGTGCCCGGCAGGCCGTGCGCGGTCAGCCAGCCGATCAGCGCGAACGCGATGGCCTCCTTGTCGTCGGAGGGCGCGCCGTACTCGTCGGAGCGCGCCACCCGCACGCCGGGCAGCGCGGCGCGCAGCCCCTCCATGATCACGGGGTTGCGGGCGCCGCCGCCGGAGACGACCAGCGCGCCCACCCCGGACGCGCGCACGTCGCGGGCGACGGTCCGCACGGTCAGCTCGGTCAGCGTGGCCGCCAGGTCGGCGTCGCCGACCGGCGCGGCGGTCCTGGCCAGGGCCTGTTCGACGTAGCCGAGGTGGAACAGCTCCTTGCCGGTGCTCTTGGGCGGCTCCAGCCGGTAGTACGGCTCGTCCAGCAGCACCGCCAGCAGCCCCTCGTGCACCCGCCCGGAGGCGGCGATGCGGCCGTCCTCGTCGAAGCCGCGCGGGTGCAGGCCCCGGCTCGTCACCACGGCGTCGATCAGGGCGTTGGCCGGGCCGATGTCGTAGGCGTACAGGTCCTGTCCAGGACCGCCGCGCACCACGGTCATGTTGGCGATGCCGCCCAGGTTGAGCGCCGCCGCGCCGCCCTCGTGCGCGCCGAGCAGCAGCCCGTCCAGCACCGACACCAGCGGCGCGCCGTGCCCGCCTGCGGTGATGTCCCTGATGCGCACGTCCGACAGCACGGGCGTGCCGGTGCGCTCGGCGATCCAGGCGGGCTGGCCGATCTGCAACGTGCCGCGCGCGTGCGCGCCCTCCACCCAGTGGTAGACGGTCTGGCCGTGCGAGACGATCAGGTCGACGGGCCCGCCCGCCTCGATCGCCCGCGCGGCGGCCTCGGCGAAGCTCTGCCCGATGAGCGTGTCCAGCTCGCACACCTCGGCCAGCGTGGCCGGCGCGGGCGGCAGCGCCGCGATCAGCCGCGCCCGCAGCTCGTCGGGGTACGGCGTGCTGGCGGTGTGGCCGAGGCGGCCTTCGAGCACACTCCCGACGAGCTCGAAGTCCACCACCGCCACGTCGATGCCGTCGTGCGAGGTGCCGGAGATCATCCCGAGGACCTTCATGCGGTCTCTCCCAGCGCGACCCGCAGCCGCCCGCCCGCCGCGGCCAGCCGGGCCGCGGCGTCCTGCGGCGACAGGCCGAAGCGCGAGGCCACCACCGCCTGCTTGACGTTGAAGCCGTTGGCGTCCAGCGCGGCCAGCGCCTCCTCCCGGCCGGCCCCGGTGATCGCGCGGACCATGCGCACGGCGCGCTCGCGCAGCTTGCCGTTGCTGGCCTTCACATCGACCATCAGGTTGCCGTACGTCTTGCCGAGCCGCACCATCACGATCGTCGAGAACATGTTGAGCACGAGCTTCTGCGCGGTGCCCGCCTTGAGCCGGGTCGAGCCGCTGATCACCTCGGGCCCGACCAGCACCTCGATCGCGTGCTCGGCCGCCGCGCTCAGCGGGGTGCCCGCGTTGCACGACAGCCCGACGGTCAGCGCGCCCAGCTCGCGGGCCCGCCGCACGGCGGCCAGCACGTACGGGGTGCGCCCGCTGGAGGCGATCCCCACCACGGTGTCCAGCGGGCCGATGCCCGCCGCGTCGATGGCGGCGGCGCCGGCCTCCTCGTCGTCCTCGGCGCCCTCGCAGGGCGAGACGATCGCGCTCGCACCGCCCGCGATGATCGCGAAGACCTGTCCGGGCGGGGTGGAGAACGTCGGCGGGCACTCGGAGGCGTCCAGCACGCCCAGCCTGCCCGGGGTGCCCGCGCCCACGTAGACCAGCCGCCCGCCGGTCTCCATGCGGGCGGCGGCGGCCTCGATGGCGGCGGTGATGCTGGGCAGCGCCGTCTGCACCGCGCCGGGCACGGTGGCGTCCGCCGCGTTCATGGTGGCCGCCAGCTCGCCCACGCTCATGGTGTCGATGCCGGCGAAGCGCGGGTCGGCCGACTCGGTCGTCAGTTCGGAGAGATTCACCGCTTTCCTCAGGTTCCTCGGTGTCCGCGGTTTCTGGGGTCGAGAGTGTCGCGCAGGCCGTCGCCGAGCAGGTTGAGCCCGACCACGAGCAGCACGACGACCGCGCCTGGGGCGATCAGCGTCCACGGGGCGATGAACACCAGGCTGCGCGCCTCGAAGATCATCGAACCGAGCGACGGCGCGGGGGGCGGGGTGCCGAGCCCCAGGAAGCTCAGCGACGCCTCGGTCAGCACCGCCCACGACAGCGAGAGCGCCACCTGGACGACGATGATCGAGGTGATGTTCGGCAGCACGTGGCGCAGCATGATCTGCCAGCGGCTCTGGCCGGTCGAGACGGCCGCCTTGACGTACTCGATCTCCCTGAGCGAGAGCACGGGCCCGCGCGTCACCCGGATGAAGATCGGCACGTAGACGATCGCGATGGCCACGGCGATGGTGAACCAGTTGCGGTCCAGCACCGACGCCAGCGACAGCGCGAGCAGCAGCGGCGGGAACGCGAACAGCACGTTCGTCACCCCGCCGATCGCGCCGTCGGCCCAGCCCCGGTAGAAGCCCGACACCAGCCCGCCCAGCGTGCCCACCACGGTCGCGAACGCCACCGCGACGACCGCGATCAGCGCCGAGTTGCCGACGCCCGCGGCCACCCGGGAGAACACGTCGCGCCCGAACTGGTCGGTGCCGAACAGGTGCTCGCCCGACGGCCCCAGGAAGCGCGACGGCGGGTTCTGCGCGATCGGGTCGTAGGGCAGCAGGTCCAGGTACGACAGCACGGCCACGACGGCGAGCAGCGCCAGGATCACGATGCCCGCGACGGCGGCGGGACTGCGCCTCATGACGCCCTCACCCGCGGGTCGATCACCCGGTAGAGCAGGTCGGTCAGCAGGTTGACCAGCACGAACGCCAGCGCGATCACCAGTACGGTGCTCTGCACGACCGCGTACTCCTTCTGCTGGATGCCGAGCAGCACCTGCCGCCCGATGCCCGGCACGGAGAAGATCTGCTCCACCACGACCGCGCCGCCGAGCAGGTAGCCGAACTGCAGGCCGGTCATGGTGACGATGGGGACGAGCGCGTTGCCCAGCACGTGCCTGACCTGTAGCCGCCGCTCGGGCACGCCCTTGGCGCGGGCGGTGCGCACGAAGTCGTCCGAGCGCACCTCCAGCACCGCCGTACGGGTGGTGCGCAGGATCGGCGCCGCGATGCCGAAGCCCAGCACGAGCGCGGGCAGGAACATCTGCTGCAGGTTGAGCAGCGGATCCTCGGTGAAGGTGGCGAAGCCCTGCCCGTTGGGGTTGAACCCGAACGACGCGGCGAACACCGACAGCAGCGTGGTGGCCAGCAGGAACGCCGGGATCGACAGCCCGGCCAGGCTCACCACCTGGCCGGCGGCGTCGCGCAGCGAGTTCGTCCGCGAGGCGGCCAGCATGCCCAGCGGCACCCCGATCAGCAGCGCCAGCAGGATCGACAGCACGGCCAGCTCGAACGTCACCGGCAGCGCGTGCAGGGTCAGCTCCAGCACGCTCTGCTGGGAGCGGGCCGAGTAGCCGAAGTTGCCGGTGAACATGTTGCCGAGCCACGAGAAGAACTGCGTGACCAGCGGCTGGTCCAGCCCGTAGTACTGCTCCAGGGCCTGCCGCTGCGCCGGGGTGAGCGCGGCGGCCTCCGTGCCGAGCCCGGCGGTGATCTGGTCGCCGGGCAGCGCCCTGAGCATCACGAAGACCACCACGGCCACCCCGAACAGGATGCCGACGGTCTCCGCGACGCGGCGCAGCGCCCGGTTGCGTACGAACCTCATCGGTGGCGCCTCAGCCGACGGACGTCGTCCGCAGGTACTGCAGGGAGCCGCTGGCCATCGGCACGAAGCCCTGCACGTTCGACGTGGTCGCGGTGTAGGTGTAGCCGGCGAACAACCAGATCCAGGCCGCGTTGTCCTCGAGCTCGGCGGCGACCTGGTCGTAGATGGCCTTGCGCTCGGCCTGGTCGGTGGTGGCCTTGCCCTGCGCGAACAGCTTGTCCAGCGTGGGCGAGCTGTAGCCGGCGACCTTGTTGAGGTTGCCGTCGCTGGTGAAGTAGCGGCCGTAGGAGCCGTCGGGGTCGGGGCGGCCGCCGTTCAGCGCCACCGCCGCGTCGAAGTCGGCGGCGACCCAGCGGTCCACGTACGCGCCGGACTCCAGCACCTCCAGGTCCAGGTTGATCTTGGCCTCGGCGAGCTGGGCCTTGAGGTTCTGCGCCTCGTTGACGGAGGTGGCGTACTCGCCCTGGGAGACGATCGTCTTGACCGTCACGCCGCCGGACTTGCCGGCCTTGGCGAGGTAGTCGGCGGCCTTGGCCAGGTCGCGGGTGGGGCAGGGGCGCTTGTCCGGGTCCGACTTGAACGCGGGCGCGGTCATCGGGCCGGTCACCTCGCCCTCGCCGAGCGCGGCGGTGTCGAGCACCTGCTTGCGGTCGATCGCGCACTGGATGGCCAGGCGCACGTTGACGTCCTTCAGGTCGCCGCGCCGCGCGTTGAGCTGCAGGACGTGGTAGTTGAGCTGCGGCGTCTTGGTCACGGTGATCGTGCCGCCGCCCTCGGCGGTCTGCGCGACCAGCGGGTCGTTGAAGACCGCGAGCTGCACGTTGCCCGACTGCATGGCCGAGACGATGGACGACTCGTCGGGGATGACCCGGAACTCCACCGAGCCCACCTTCGGCTTCTCCGGGCCCCAGTACTTGTCGTTCCTGGTGAGCGTGATCGACTGGCTGGGCACCCGCTTGCCGAGCGTGAACGGGCCGGTGCCGTTGGGGGTGGTGGTGAGCTTCTCCTCGGTGTCGTCGGAGGAGAGCATGGCCATGTTGACGGTCGCCAGGTTGGCCGGCAGCGCGGCGTCGGGGCTCTTCAGCTCCAGCACCACGGTGTTCTCGTCGGGCGCCTTCACCGACTCGACCGACGACAGCGAGGCGCGGGCCACCGCCGCCGTCTTCTCGTCCATGATCTTCTCGAGAGATGCCTTGACGTCCTCGGAGCCGAACGCGCTGCCGTCGGCGAACGTCACGCCCTGGCGCAGCTTGAAGGTCAGCGTCTTGCCGTCCTTGCTCGTCTCCCACGACTCGGCGAGGCCGGGGACGACGTTGAGGTCCTTGTCGAACTCGGTGAGCGTGCCGTACAGGTTCTGCAGCACGTTGACGGCCGTGAACTGGGTGGCCTTCCAGGGGAAGAGCGTGTCGGGGTCGGAGGTGACGCCGACGACGAGCGAACCGCCGCCCTGGGCGTTCCCCGGCGCGGCGGCGGGGGTACCTCCGGAGGACGAGCAGGCGGTCAACGCGACGGACAGCGCAGCGGCGACGCCGACCGCGGAGAAGGCGCCACGGGGCATGTGCTCTCCTTGGTGCAGTAGGTCATAAAATTACACAGACCCTACCATCAGGGTATTTATTTTCCGTCGACGGGGATGAGTGATGACGGGCGAGGACGCCGAGACGCTGCTGATCCGGATCCGCGCGGCCATGCCCGCCCTGCGTCCTTCGGAGCGCCGCATCGCCGAGGAGTTCACCGAAGCCCCCGCCGCCGCGGCCAACCTGTCGATCGCCGAGCTGGCCGCCCGCTGCCAGACCTCCACGACCTCCGTCGTCCGCTTCTACCGCCGCATGGGCTACGCCCACTACCGGGACTTCAGGATCGACCTCACCCGGGCCGTCGCCAGGGAGGAGCTGGCCACCGCGAGCCTGCCCGAGGTCTCCGGCGACATCGACAGGAACGACAGCCTGGCCGGCATCGTCACCAAGGTCGCGATGAACGAGACGCTGTCCATCGCCGACACCGCGCGCTTCCTCGACATGGACGCCCTCGGCCGAGCCGTGGAGCTGCTGCTCGGCGCCCGCAGGATCGACACCTTCGGCGTCGGCGCGAGCGCGCTCGTCGGGCTCGACCTGCAGCAGAAGCTCTCACGCATCGGGCGCACCGCCATCAACTGGCCAGACTCGCACTCGGCGTGGACCTCCGCCGCCACCCTCGGCCCCGGCTGCGTGGCGCTCGCGGTCTCCCACACCGGCGCCACCGTGGACACCGTCGAGTTCCTCGCCATCGCCGGCAAGGCGGGGGCCGCCACGATCGCGCTCACCAACTTCCGCGAGTCGCCGCTGGCCCGCGCGGCCGACGTGACGCTCACGACCGCCGCACGGGAGACCAGGTTCCGCTCCGGCGCGCTGGGCAGCCGCATCGCCCAGCTCATGGTGGTGGACTGCCTGTTCACCGGTGTCGCGCAGGCCTCCTACGACGAGTCGATGGAGGCGCTGCGCAACACGTACGCGGTGGTGCACGACCGGCGCGTCACGCGCGACTGAGCCCCCGTCCCGCTGCGAGAGCGCGCCGTCATCCCGGCGGCACTGTGCGCGTTCCTGGACCTCCGGGGAGCTGCACGGCATCTGCCGCGCGTAGGGGTCACCTTTTCTGCGCGCCGGAGAGAGTCCGCCGGTCTTTCGCCCACCATTCGCCGTGACCTCCGATATCTTGCCCTTCGTGATCAACGGGCCTTCGCGCCGAGCCTTATTCGCCGGTACTCTCGCCGGCCTCGCCATGCCCGCGGCCACCTCGGCGGCCGCCCCGGCGAGCGCCGCCACGCTCGCGACCGCCGACACCGCCGCCGCGCGCGGCCGGCTGCCCGAGCGGCCGAACATCGTGCTCATCCTGGCCGACGACCTGGGATGGGGGGAGATCGGCAGCAACGGCCAGCGCGCCATCCGCACCCCCACCCTCGACCGCCTGGCCGCCGAGGGCGTGCAGTTCACCAGCGCCTATTCGGGGGCGCCGCTGTGCGCGCCGTCCCGCTGCGCGCTGCTCACCGGGCTGCACGCCGGGCACGGCACCGTACGCGAGAACCCCGCGGGCGGCCCGCAGCGCTCGCTGACCGCGGACGACCTCACCTTCGCCGAGCTGCTGCGGATGTCGGGCTACCGTACGGCGTGCATCGGCAAGTGGGGCTTCGGACCCGAGGACCCCGACCACGTCTCCCACCCGAACGCGCGCGGCTTCGACGAGTTCTACGGCTACATCGGGCACAAGCACGCCCACCAGTACTTCCCCAAGTACCTGTGGCACAACCGCGAGAAGGTGCGGCTGAACGGCGGCTCGTACGCGCCGCACCTGTTCCGCGAACGCGCCGTCGAGTTCATCAAGGACAGCGGCGACAGGCCGTTCCTGTTGTACTTCCCCACCAACCTGCCGCACGCCCCGAGCGCCGTCCCCGGCGATGCGGGACCGTACGAGAAGCGCCCGTGGAGCGGCCCCAACCGCCGGCACGCCGCGCAGGTGACCAGGCTCGACACCGACGTCGCCGCGCTCATCAGGGCGCTGCGCGACGCGGGCGTGGCCGAGCGCACGCTGGTGCTGTTCACCAGCGACAACGGCCCTCACCACGAGAAGGGCGTGACGCCGGAGCTGTTCAACAGCAACGGCCCCTACCGCGGCGACAAGCGCGACCTGTACGAGGGCGGCATCCGCGTCCCCATGATCGCCTGGTCGCCCGGCCTGCGGCACCGCGTGGTCAGGCGGCCGGTCGCGTTCTGGGACGTGCTGCCCACCCTGGCCGACCTCGCCGAGGTGCCGGTGCCCGCCCGCATCGACGGCCTGTCCTTCCGCGGCCTGCTCACCGGCGGCAGCGCGCCCGAGCACGACCACCTGGTGTGGAACCGGCCGCGCAAGATGCAGGCCATCCGCAAGGGCCGGTGGAAGGCGATCAGGTTCGACCCGCACATCGCCGGGGCCGGACCGCACGGCAGGATCGAGCTGTACGACCTGCGCACCGATCCGTACGAACGCAGGAATCTGGCCGCCGCCCGCCCCGACCTGGCGAAACAACTGCTGGCCAGGCTCGACCGGTCGATCGGCCCCGACCCGCGCCTGCCGTACGGGCTGCGCACGCAGGTGCGGGCCGGCGAGATCGTGGTGACCTTGCACAACGGCTCCGCCGAGCCCTGGCGCGACGTGCGGCTCAGCCTCGACGGCGAGCGGGGCGCGCGGTCGCGCAAGGTGGCGTCGCTGGCCCCCGGCATGTCGATCTCGGTGGGCTTCACCGTCCCGGCATCCGGCGGGATCACCGCGCGCGCCGACTTCAGGGCGGGCGGCAGGAAGCAGGTCTTCCGGCGCGCCCACCGGGCGCTCACCACCGGCTGACCTCCAGGGACACCTCACCTGGACGGCAGCACACTCTAATGACGAAGAGTGATGGCACAACTACAGATAGTTGACATTCTTGTGACCAGGACACTCCTGCGAGAAGAGGAACGTATGAACCTGGTCACCAGAGCCGAATGGGGCGCCAAGAAGCCGACCAGCCCCTACACCCGCCTGCGGGCGACCAAAGGCGTGAAGATCCACTACACCGGCGGCGCGGTGCCCGCCGACCTCGCCGAGCCCGCGAACCACGACCGCTGCGCCGGCATCGTCCGCGACATCCAGCGCATGCACATGTCGGGCGGACGCGGCGAGCGCTACATCGACCTCGGCTACAACATGGTGTGCTGCCCCCACCGGCACACCTTCGCCGGGCGCGGCCCGCACGCCCTGCCGGCCGCCAACGGCGCGGGGCTCAACTCCGGCCACTACGCGGTGCTCGCGCTGGTCGGCAGCTCCGGGCTGACCGAGCCCAACGACGACCTGCTGCACGCCCTGGTGGACGCCATCGAATACCTGCGCGAGCACGGCGACGCCGGCCCGAGGTCAAGGGGCACCGCGACGGCTACAGCACCTCCTGCCCCGGCGACCCGCTCTACCGCTGGGTCAAGGCCGGGGCGGAGCGCCCTTGACGTCCCCGGCGGAGCCAGACAGGTCTCAGACCAGCCGGCCCACGTGGGCCAGCGCCTGCTTGAGCAGCACGCCCTGACCGTTCGCCATCTCCTGCTGCACCATCGGCGAGGCCGCCTCCTCCGGTGTGAACCACACCAGGTCGAGCGCGTCCTGCCGGGGCCTGCAGTCACCGGCCACCGGCACGATGTAGGCCAGCGAGACCGCATGCTGGCGCGGGTCGTGGTAGGGGGTGACGCCGGGCGTCGGGAAGTACTCGGCCACCGTGAACGGCTGCGGCGAGGCCGGGATGCGCGGGAGCGCCACGGGACCCAGATCCTTCTCCAGGTGACGCATGAGGGCGTCGCGGATCCGCTCGTGGTGCAGCACCCGGCCGGAGACCAGCGCCCGGCTGACCGTGCCGTCCGACAGGATGCGCAGCAGCAGGCCGACGTGGGTGACCACACCGGTGTCATCGACGCGCACCGGCACGGCGTCGATGTAGAGGATCGGCATCCTGCCCCGCACCGACTCCAGTTCCTCGGGTGCGAGCCAGGCGGGCGTCGTCTCGGTCTTTTCGGTCATCTGCTGATCGTAAGGCCAGGCTCAGCGCCGTACCGTGGCCTTGCCCCACAGGACGGCCTGCGGCGGGGTCCGGCCCGCCAGCCACGAGGCCGTGCAGACGACGAGCACGATGCCGAAGAACGGCAGATACTCCGCGACTTTCCGCTTCATCTGAGGTCACGCTCCGCTTTCGCCTTGGCCAGCCGCCTGCGCTGCGGCTGGACGGTGTAGCGGGGATCGCGAGCCGACTCCATCCCCGCCTGGAAGATCCCAAACCGGGTGCACGCCGACCCGGCCAGCAGCGCCGCGCCCGCCGCCATCGCCGCGACCCTGCTGCGCCGGCCCACGGTCGCCCCCGCCACCGCGCCCGCCAGCGACAGCGCCTCGCCCAGGCGCAGCAGCCTGCTGCGCTTGAGCGGCTCGGCCAGCGGGCCGAGACGGCGCTCCATCCGCAGGGCGGCCACGCACTCCACCGCCGCGCCCAGCAGCGCCACCCGCCGGGCCGGCGCCGCCTCCTCCAGCGGCGCGGCCAGCAGGCCGAGCCCGCCCGCCGCCGCCGTCGCCGACCCGGCGAACAGGAACGGCATCTCCCGGTGGCCCTCGTGCCAGGCCGGCACCGCCGTGTCGCAGATCAGCGCCGCCGTGTACGTCGCCACCGCCGGCCCCACCAGCCCCGCGCCGACGGTGGCCGCCCTGCCCGCGCCCGGCGCGACGCCGGTGACGTCGCAGGCCGCCGCGAGCCCGGCCTGCGGGCCGTACGCGGTGAGTATCCAGGTGCCGACGCTCATCGGCGAGGTCACCTTGAACACCCGCAGCATGTTGACGAACCGCTCGGGCCTGCCCAGGTCGTGGATGAGCGCGTACAGCGAGCCGCCCAGCGCGCACAGCGCCCCCACCTTGCCCGCCCTGGCCAGGCCCGGCCTGCCGGTCAGCTCGGCGGCCGCGGCCAGCGTGGACGACGCGCCCGCCAGGCCGCCGAGGAACAGGTAACCGGCGATGTCGGGGGCCTGCCAGGTCGGCTCCTTCAGCACCGGCCGCCCGTAATAGGAGTCGAACTCCGCCTTCGGCACCAGCAGCCGTTCGCGCCTGCGGCCCGCCGAGCCCGGCGTGGCCTCCCGTTCACTGCGCAGCTCCGCCGAGCCGTCCATCCGCACGTCTGTCTGGCTCATCCGCGCCGCCCCCGTCGCATCCGCTCTTCGTCGAAAAGATCCGCCGTCACCTGCGCCGCTCCCGTCGCGTCCGCTCGCCTCGCGAAGAGTCCCGCCGGAAGGTCCGCCGTCACCTGCGCCGCCCCTTCCACGTCAGCGCCGCCACGCCCGCCAGCAGGCCGAGCGCCGCCACGCCCACGTGCCGCCACATCGCCGGCAGGTCCCTGGTCGTCACCACCGGGTCGGGCGGCAGGCCGTACACCTCGGGCTCGTCGAGCAGCAGGAAGAACGCGCCCGTGCCGCCCACGCCGTCGCCTGTGTCGTGGCCGTACAGGCGGGCGGAGGTGGTGCCCGCCTCATGAAGCTGCGCCAGCCGCCGCTCGGCGCGCTCGCGCAGCTCGTCGAGGTCGCCGAACTGGATCGAGTCCGTCGGGCAGGTCTTGGCGCAGGCTGCTCTGCCCGGCTCCGAGCCGGTCGTAGCACATCGTGCACTTGGCCGCCGTGCCGCTGCTCCCGCGCTTGCCGATCACCCCGAACGGGCAGGCAGGCACGCAGTAGCCGCAGCCGTTGCAGACGTCCTCCTGCACCACCACCGTGCCGAACTCGGTGCGGAACAGCGACCCCGTCGGGCACACGTCCAGGCAGGCCGCGTGCGTGCAGTGCTTGCACACGTCGGAGGCCATCAGCCAGCGGAAGTCCATGTCGCCGACGCCCGGCTCCTGGTGGCCGAGCGGCCGCCGCTGCTCGACGAACGCCACGTGCCGCCAGGTGTCGGCGCCCAGCCCTGCCGTGTTGTCGTAGGACATGCCGGTGAACTCCATGCCGTCGTCCGGCACGGCGTTCCACTCCTTGCAGGCCACCTCGCACGCCTTGCAGCCGATGCAGATGCTGGTGTCGGTGAAGAAGCCGACGCGCCGCCCGTCGAGCTGCTCCCTCAGGTCGAAGGCCACCGCCTCACACCTCCGTTCCGGTACGGGCGTCGATCCCGGCCCGCCGCTGGTACGACCTGACCAGCTCGGGCAGCGCGGGCCCCCGTGGCCGCCGCCCCGGGCGGATGTCCGCCGACAGCGCCTTGACCTCCTGGATGTGGGAGTTGGGGTCGAGCGAGATCGACGACAGCTCGTTGGCCGCGTCGCCGGTGACGAGACCGTTGGGCCCGAAGTGGAACGGCAGCCCGATCTGGTGCAGCACCCGCCCGTTCAGGCGCAGCGACGGGATGCGGTCGGTGACCAGCACCCGGGCCTCGATGGCGTTGCGCGCCGTGATGATCGTCGCCCAGTCGCCGTGCACCAGGCCGCGCTCGGCGGCCAGCGCGGGGGAGACCTCGCAGAACATCTCCGGCTGCAGCTCCGACAGGTACGGCGTGAACCGGCTCATGCCCCCCGCCGTGAAGTGCTCGGTCAGCCGGTACGTCGTCACCACGTACGGGTAGACCGACGACCCCGGCTCGTCCCCGCTCGGCTGGTAGCGGTTGTGCTCGTGCGGATAGACCTTGCGCACCGGGCTGCGCTGCCGGCCGTACAGCGGGTTGGCGACCGGCGAGTCCTGCGGCTCGTAGTGGGTGGGCAGCGGCCCGTCCACCACCCCGTTCGGCGCGAACAGCCAGCCCTTGCCGTCGGCCTGCATGATGAACGGGTCGATGCCCGACAGCGCCTCCACACCCTGCGCGCCGGGCGGCGGCCGGTAGCCGGGGCTCTTGTCCGCCTCGAAGTCCGGCACGTCGTATCCGGTCCAGCGCTGCGCCTCGGCGTCCCACCACACCAGCCGCTTGCGCTCGCTCCACGGGGTGCCGTCGGGCTTGGCCGAGGCGCGGTTGTAGAGGATGCGCCGGTTGGCGGGCCAGGCCCACGCCCACTCGGCGGAGATCCAGTTCTGCTCGGACGCCGGCTTGCGCCGGGCCGCCTGGTTGACGCCGTCGGCGTACACGCCGCAGTAGATCCAGCAGCCGCAGGCGGTGGAGCCGTCGTCCTTGAGCGCGTGATAGCCGGGCAGCGGCCGGCCGCGCTCGTCCCAGCCGTTGATCTCGGCCAGCACGGCCTCGGCCGACGGCTCCTCCGTCTCGCCCTCGGTCGGGTAGTCCCAGGTGAGGTCGAGCACGGGCGCGTCCATCGGGTCGGTCGAACCGGCCAGCTTCTCCCTGATGATGCGGCCGAGGTGGTACATGAACCACAGGTCGCTGCGGGCGTCGCCCTGCGGCTCGACCGCCTGGTGATGCCACTGCAGCAGCCGGTTGGTGTTGGTGAAGCTGCCGTTCTTCTCGGTGTGGCTCGCCGCCGGCAGGAAGAACACCTCGGTGCGGATGTCCTCGGTCTTCAGCTCGCCCGTCTCGATCTCCGGGCCGTCCTTCCACCAGGTGGCGCTCTCGATCAGGCTGAAGTCGCGCACCACCAGCCAGTCGAGGTTGGCCATGCCGAGCCGCTGCATCTTCGCGTTGGCCGAGCCGACCGCCGGGTTCTCGCCCAGCAGGATGTAGCCCTTGCAGGTGCCCTCGAGCTGCGCGAGCACGGTGTCGTACGTGCTGTGCGAGCCGGTCAGCCGGGGCAGCCAGCCGAAGCGGAAGTCGTTGTCCGGCTGCGCCGAGTCGCCCCACCACGCCTTGAGCAGGCTGATGAGGTAGGCGGGCATGTTGGCCCAGAAGCCCTTATGCGGGGCGTCGGCCAGCAGGAAGTCGCGCAGCCGGTCGTTCTCGTGCGCGTGCGGCATCGGGATGTAGCCCGGCAGCAGGTTGAACAGCGTCGGGATGTCGCTCGACCCCTGGATGCTGGCGTGCCCGCGCAGCGCCTGGATACCCCCGCCCGGCCGGCCGATGTTGCCGAGCAGCAGCTGCAGGATGCTCGCCGTCCTGATGAACTGCGAGCCGTCGCTGTGCTGCGTCCAGCCGACCGCGTAGACGAACTCCGAGGTCTTGTCCGGCCCCGAGTTCTCCGTCAGATGCCGGCACACCTGCTCGAACAGGTGGCGCGGCACCCCGCACACCCGCTCGACCATCTCCGGCGTGTAGCGCGCGAAGTGGCGGCGCAGCACCTGCAGCACGCAGCGCGGGTGGCGCAGCGTCTCGTCGCGCTCGGGCACGCCGTCGAGCGGCATCCCGGCGCTGCCCTGCACCTCGGGGCGGCCCGGCGGGGTGCGGCCCTCGCGCCGGTCGAAGTCCTCGTCCCTGTCGCCCGACGCGGCGACCGTGGACATGCCCTCGTACTGCCAGGAGTCGGTGTCGTAGGTGCGGCTCTCCTCGGCGAAGCCGGAGAACAGGCCGTCGAGGTCCTCGGCGTCGCGGAAGTCCTCGCGCAGGATGGTCGCCGCGTTGGTGTAGTTGAGCACGTACTCGTGGAAGTACAGCTCGTTCTCCAGGACGTGGTTGATGATCGCGCCGAGGAACGCCACGTCGGAGCCCGCTCTGATGGGCACGTGCAGGTCGGCCAGCGCGCTCGTCCTGGTGAAGCGCGGATCGACGTGGATGACGACCGCGCCGCGCGCCTTGGCCTCCATCACCCACTGAAAGCCCACCGGGTGGCACTCGGCGAAGTTCGAGCCCTGGATGACGATGCAGTCGGCGTGCTGCAGGTCCTGCATGAACGTGGTGGCACCGCCGCGCCCGAACGACGTGCCGAGCCCCACCACGGTCGAGCTGTGGCAGACGCGCGCCTGGTTCTCGATCTGCACCACGCCGAGCGCCGTCAGCAGCTTCTTGATGAGGTAGTTCTCCTCGTTGTCGAGGGTCGCGCCGCCCAGGCTGGCGATGCCCATGGTGCGCGAGGTCCGCCGGCCGTCCTTCTCCTGCTCCCAGGTCGCGCGGCGGGTCGCGATGATCCGGTCGGCGATCATGTCCATGGCCGTGGCCAGGTCGATCTCCCGCCAGTCCGCCCCGCCCGGCGGCCGGTAGAGCGCCTTGTGCATGCGGCCGGGCCCGGTGGTGAGCTGCAGGCTGGCCGCGCCCTTCGGGCACAGCCGGCCCAGGCTGATGGGGAGTCGGGGTCGCCCTCGATCTGGATGACCTTCTCATCCCGGACGTAGACGTTCTGGCCGCAGCCCACCGCGCAGTACGGGCAGACCGACTTGACCACCCGGTCCGCCGTCGCCGTGCGGGCCTTCAGCGTCTCCGTCCTCGCCGACTTGGCCGCCGGCCCCGTGCCGTGCGGTCCGCCCCCGTGAGCTGCCGCAGCAGCGGCCACGCGAGATCCATGGCATCCCCCCGATGTCCCCGGCCCGAGTCCTGCCCGGGACGAGCGGGGGAAAACCGGCAGGTCACAACGGCCGGGACGATCTCCCGGCTCCTGGTAGAAACAGGTCAGAACAGCCGGGAGGCCGCCTCGTCCCAGGCGCGCAGGTCGCCGGAGGGCTCGTAGCGGCGCAGCGGCTGGGTCTCGGCGACCAGCGCCCGCATCTCGCCGAGGCCGGAGACCAGCCCGGCCGAGCGCGCCTGCACCAGCACGTTGCCGAACGTGGTCGCCTCCGCCGGCCCGGCCACCACCGGCAGCCCGCAGGCGTCGGCGGTGAACTGGCACAGCAGCTCGTTACGCGACCCGCCGCCGACCAGGTGCACCACCTCGACGTCGCGGCCGGACAGCTCCATCGCCTGCCGCACCGCCCGCCGGTGGCCGATCGCCAGGCTCTCCAGCACGCACCGCACGTACCCGGCGGGGGAGGCGGGCGGGCGCTGCCCGGTGCGGCGGCACTCGGCGGCGATCCTGCCCGGCATGTCGCCCGGCGGCAGGAAGACCGGCTCGTCGGGGTTGACGACGGCGGCGAACGCCGGCTCCTTCGCCGCGGCGGCCAGCAGCTCGCCCAGGTCGGCGCCCGGCCAGGCGCGCAGGCACTCCTGTAGCAGCCACAGGCCCATGACGTTGCGCAGGTAGCGTACGGTGCCGTCGATGCCGGCCTCGTTGGTGAAGTTCGCGGCCCGGCTCTCGGGGGTGAGCACGGGCTCCGGCAGCTCGACCCCGGCCAGCGACCACGTGCCGCAGGAGATGTAGGCGAACGCGGGGCCGGTGGCGGGCACGGCGGCCACGGCGGAGGCGGTGTCGTGCGAGCCGACCGCCATGACGGGGGCCGACCAGCCGATCTCGGCGGCCACGTCGGGCCGCAGCCCGCCCGCCTCGTCGCCCGGCTGCCGCAGCGGCGGCAGGATCCCCGAGGGCAGGCCGAGCTGCTTGACCAGCGGTAACGCCCACGACCTCGTGCGCACGTCGAGCAGGCCCGTGGTGGAGGCGTTGGTCACCTCGGCGCCGATCTCGCCGGTCAGCCAGTAGCCGATCAGGTCGGGGATCAGCAGCATCGTGGCGGCGCCGTCGAGCCGGTCGGCCAGGAGCTGGTAAAGGGTGTTGAACGGCAGCACCTGCAGGCCGTTGACGTCGTAGAGCGCCTCCGCGCCGACCTCGGCGGCCACCCGCTCGGGCACGCCGGCGGTGCGGTCGTCGCGGTAGTGCACCGGGTTGCCCAGCATCCGGCCGGACTCGTCGAGCAGCGCGTAGTCGACGGCCCAGGAGTCGATGCCGATCGAGGAGACCGGGCCCGCCTCGCGCAGCCCGGCCAGGATCTCCCGGTACAGGCCGAGCACGTCCCAGTAGAGGCGGCCGGCCACGCGTACGGGGCCGTTGGGGAAACGGTGCGCCTCGGTCAGCGTCAGGCCGTCGGACAGATCGGCGAGCATCACCCGCCCGCTGGAGGCGCCCAGGTCCACGGCGGCGAATCGATGACTGGTGCTGCTGGTCATGCGGTCCTCGGCGTTCTCGGCGTTCCCGGCGTCCCTGGCGTCCCTGGCGTCCCTGGCGTCCCTGGCGTCCCTGGCGTGCGGCTCATTGGGTGGACTCCCTGGCGACGAGCTCCGGCTGGAACATGATGTGCTGGTGCGCGTGCGTGTCGGGGTTGTCGCACTCGTCCAGCAGCAGCTCGGTGGCGATGCGCCCGAGCTGGTACGTCGGCTGCCGCATCGAGGTGAGCGACACCGTCGAGGCGGCGGCGAAGTCGATGTCGTCGTAGCCCATCAGCACGACGTCCTCGGGCACCCGCACCCCCGAGCGCAGCAGCGCGCGCAGCACGCCGAGCGCGAGCAGGTCGTTGGCGCAGAAGATCGCCTCGGGCAGCCCGTCCGCGACCAGCTCACCCGCCGCCTTCTCGCCCGCCTTGGCGGTCATCGTGGCGGCCTCGACCACCCGCAGGCCGGCGGGGTCGAGCCCGGCGGCGGTCATGGCCATCTTGGCGCCCTCGCGGCGCTCGACGCACTGCCGGATGGTCAGCGGCCCGGTCACGTACGCCAGGCTCCGCGCGCCCTTGCCCAGCAGATGGGCCACGGCCGCGCGGCCGCCCGCGACGTCGTCCACGGCCACCGCGCACTGGTCGGGGCGGTGGGCGGGATGGTCGACCAGCACCACGCTGATGCCGTGCTCGCGCAGCCGGTCGAGCCTGGCCGGGTCCTCGCCCGACGGCGTGATGAGCACGCCGCGCACGCGTTGCTCGGCCAGCACGCGCAGGTTGCGGTCCTCCTTGTCGGTGGAGCCCGCCGAGTTGCCGAGGATCACCGCGTAGCCGAGCTCGCTGGCCACGTCCTCGACACCGGCGGCGACCTCGGTGAAGAACGGGTTGCCGATGTCGATCACGCTCAGGCCGATCGTCCTGCTGTGCCCGGCGCGCAGCGTGGAGGCCGAGCCGTGCCGGACGAACCCCAGCTCGCTGATGGCGGCCTCGACCCGCTCGCGCGTGGCCGGCGCGACTTTGCCCGGCCGGTTCAGTACGTTGGAGACCGTGCCCGGGGAGACGCCGGCGAGCGCGGCGACGTCCTTGATGCTGACCATGGCCATGAAGACCAATTAAAACGTACAAACGGACGCTTGGCCAGTCACACCACCGGTAGGAGCCCGGTTCCCGTTCGCAGAACGCCGCCCATTGGGCAGTGAGATGAAAAACGTTCAACTGCAGACGCTCCGCAGCGTGGCTCGGCGTGCCTGAGTGACCGCTCAGGGTCGCCCCGCGCCGCCCGAACCCCCGCCTGAGCAGCGGAGACCGGTGGCGGGCGGCTGTCAGGACTTGTGTGCCGACGTGTGGAAACGTTTTAATCCCCCAGTAAACGATCCATGAAAGGCAGGCTTCATGCCGGATGTCATCGCGTACGGCGGCGACTGGAACCCCGAGCAGTGGCCCGAGGAGACCTGGGAGCAGGACGTCGCGCTGATGCGCGAGGCCGGAGTCAACAGGGTCAGCCTCGGCATCTTCTCCTGGTCGCTGCTCGAACCCGTCGAGGGCGTCTTCGAGTTCGGCTGGCTCGACCGGGCCATGGACCTGCTGGCGGCCAACGGCATCCGGGCCAACCTGGCCACGCCCACCGCCTCGCCGCCGCCCTGGTTCGCCGACGCCTACCCCGAGGCGCTGCCCGTGGACGCCGACGGCCGGCGGCTGTACCACGGCAGCAGGCAGGCGTTCTGCCCCAGCTCGCCGATCTACAAGGAGAAGGCGCTGCGCATCGCCGAACAGGTCGCCGTCCGCTACCGCGACCACCCGGCGCTCGCCCTGTGGCACGTGCACAACGAGTACGGCTGCCACAACGCCCGCTGCTACTGCGACGCCTCCGCCGCGGCCTTCCGCGCCTGGCTGCGCTCGCGCTACTCCTCGCTCGACGCGCTGAACGACGCCTGGGGCACCGCGTTCTGGTCCCAGCACTACAGCGACTGGGCGCAGATCCTGCCGCCGCGCGCCACGCCCAGCTTCGCCAACCCGGGCCAGCTCCTCGACTTCCGCAGGTTCAGCTCCGACGCCCTCGTCGAGCTCTACCTGGCGGAACGCGAGCTGCTCAAGCAGATCACCCCCGGCGTGCCCGCCACCACCAACCTCATGGCCGGCGCCCACTGGGACATGGACTGCTGGGCCTTCGCCGCCGAGCTGGACATCGTCTCCACCGACCACTACCTCATCGGGGCCCGCGCCGAACCGCACATCGACCTGGCCTTCGCCGCCGACTACGCGCGCTCGCTCAACGGCGGCCGGCCCTGGCTGCTCATGGAGCACTCCACCAGCGCCGTCAACTGGCAGCAGCCGCGCAACCTCGCCAAGGCCCCCGGCGAGCTGCGCCGCAACTCCCTCGCCCACCTGGCCAGGGGCGCCGACGGCATCATGTTCTTCCAGTGGCGCCAGTCCAGGGCGGGCGCGGAGAAGTGGCACTCGGCGATGCTGCCGCACGCCGGCACCGACACCAAGATCTTCCGCGAGGTGAAGGCGCTCGGCGCGGAGCTGGCCGGGCTCGCCGGCGTCGCGGGCAGCCGGGTCGAGGCCGACGTGGCGCTGCTCATCGACCACTCCAGCGTGTGGGCCCAGGACCACCCCGCCCAGCCCAGCTCCGAGCTCGACCCGGTGGAGGAGGCCAAGCGCTGGCACGCGGCGCTGTGGCGGGCCGGCGTCACCTGCGACCTGGCGCACCCCGAAGGCGACCTCACCGGCTACCGGCTGGTGCTGGTGCCGCAGCTCTACCTGGTGAGCGACGCGGGCGCGGCCAACCTGGAGGAGTTCGCGCGCCGGGGCGGCGTCGTGCTCGTCGGGCCGTACAGCGGGATCGTGGACGAATGCGACAGGGTGCGGCTCGGCGGCTACCCGGGCGCCTGGCGCGACCTGCTGGGCGTGACCGTCGAGGAGTTCTTCCCGCTCGCCGAGCCGATCAGGCTGGCATCGGGCGCGACGGGCAGGCTCTGGAGCGAGGCGGCGCGGGTCACGACGGCGAAGGTGCTCGACACGTACGCCAGCGGCGAGCCCGCCTGGACCCGCAACGAGTTCGGCGACGGCGTCGCCCACTACCTGACCACCCTGCTCGACGACGCCGCGCTGGCCGAGGTCATCGGCACCGTGTGCAGGGAGGCCGGGGTCGAGCCCGCCGCCGATACCGTGCCCGGCGTCGAGGTGGTGCGCCGCACGCGCGCAGACGGCGGCTCCTTCCTGTTCGCGATCAACCACACCGGCGAGGACGCCGCGGTCACCACCCGCGACGGCCGTACCGTCACGGTCGCGGCGGGAGACGCCGTGGTCGTCCCCGGCTGAGCCGCGCGCTGCCGAACCGGGCCCCGCCCGAGATGGGTGCCGCCGGATCCCGCGCTGCCGGCCCGCGCCCATGCGGCCCGCGCCCGTGCGGGGGCGTCCCCGTGCGGCCCGCGCCCATGCGGGGGCGGGCCCTGCTGAGACGGCGCCGGGGAAACGCGCGCGGTTCGAAACGTGTCAGAGCCCGGTCACGGCCCCGCGACGCAGGGCCGGGGCCCCGGCCGCGCATTGACAGCGGCCAGCGGGAATCATAGTTTCCTGCCCAGAACATTAAAACGTTTTGAAGGGAGTGTCAGTGCAACGCGTGTGCTTCCTGCTGAAAGTCCGCCAGGATCGGCTGGCGGAGTATCGCGAACGCCACCGCGACGTCTGGCCGGAGATGCGCGAGGCGCTGTCACGTACCGGCTGGCACAACTACTCGCTCTTCCTCAGGGACGACGGCCTGCTCGTCGGCTACCTGGAGACCGAGGACTTCGAGGCCGCCAAGAAGGCGATGGCCGAGACCGAGGTCAACGCCCGCTGGCAGGCGGAGATGGCGCCGTTCTTCGAGGACCTCGACGGCCTGCCCGACGAGGGCATGACGCCGCTGACCGAAGTGTTCCACCTGGACTGATCGGGGAGTAATGACTGACATCAAGGCCGCACTGCGGGCGCAGCACATCGAGACGCCGTCCTGGGCCTACGGCAACAGCGGCACCCGCTTCAAGGTGTTCGCGCAGAAGGGCGTGCCGCGCGACCCGTACGAGAAGCTCGCCGACGCCGCCCAGGTGCACGCCCACACCGGCGTCGCGCCCACGGTCGCGCTGCACATCCCGTGGGACAAGGTGGACGACTACGCCGACCTCGCCCGGCACGCCCGCGACCTGGGCGTCGGCATCGGAGCCATCAACTCCAACGTCTTCCAGGACGACGACTACATGCTGGGCAGCGTCACCAACCCCGACCCGCGCGTCCGCCGCAAGGCCACCGACCACCTGCTCGAATGCGTGGACATCATGGACGCCACCGGCTCCGACACGCTCAAACTGTGGTTCTCCGACGGCATCAACTACCCGGGCCAGGACGACCTGCGGGCCCGCCAGGACCGCCTGGCCGAGGCGCTCGCCGAGGTCTACGACCGGCTCGGCGACGGCCAGCGCTTCCTGCTGGAGTACAAGCTGTTCGAGCCCGCCTTCTACGCCACCGACGTGCCGGACTGGGGCACCGCGTACGCCCACTGCGTCAAGCTCGGCCCCAAGGCCCAGGTCGTCGTGGACACCGGTCACCACGCGCCGGGCACCAACATCGAGTTCATCGTGGCGTTCCTGCTGCGCGAGGGCAAGCTCGGCGGCTTCGACTTCAACTCCCGCTTCTACGCAGACGACGACCTCATGGTCGGCGCCGCGGACCCGTTCCAGCTCTTCCGCATCATGTTCGAGGTGGTGCGCGGCGGCGGCCTCGACCCCGAGGCGAATGTCGCGTTCATGCTCGACCAGTGCCACAACATCGAGCCCAAGATCGCCGGCCAGATCCGCTCGGTCATGAACGTCCAGGAGGCCACCGCCAAGGCGCTGCTGGTGGACCGCGACGCGCTGGCCGCCGCGCAGAACGCGGGCGACGTGCTGGGCGCCAACGCCGTCCTCATGGACGCCTACAACACCGACGTGCGGCCGCTGCTCGCCGAGCTGCGCGAGGAGATGGGCCTCGCGCCCGACCCGATGGCCGCCTACGCCGCGTCCGGATACTTCGAGAAGATCGCCGCCGAGCGCGTCGGCGGGCAGCAGGCCGGCTGGGGGGCCTGAACCGACATGTCGAACGTCATCAACGAGCTGCTCGACCGCTCCCACCGCCTGGGCGCGGACCCGCGCAACACCAACTACGCAGGCGGCAACACCTCCGCCAAGGGCACCGCGACCGACCCGGTGACCGGCTCCGACGTCGAGCTGCTGTGGGTCAAGGGCTCCGGCGGCGACCTCGGCACGCTCAAGGAGTCGGGCCTGGCCGTGCTCCGCCTCGACCGGCTGCGCGCGCTCAAGGACGTCTATCCGGGCGTCGAGCGCGAGGACGAGATGGTCGCGGCCTTCGACTACTGCCTGCACGGCAGGGGCGGCGCCGCCCCGTCGATCGACACCGCCATGCACGGCCTGGTGGACGCCGCCCACGTCGACCACCTGCACCCCGACGCCGGTATCGCGCTGGCCACCGCCGCCGACGGCGAGGAGCTGACCAGGCGCATCTTCGGCGACCGCGTCGTGTGGGTGCCGTGGCGCCGGCCCGGCTTCCAGCTCGGCCTGGACATCGCCGCCATCAAGGACGCCAACCCGCAGGCCATCGGCTGCATCCTGGGCGGCCACGGCATCACCGCGTGGGGCTCGACGTCCCAGGAGTGCGAGGAGCGCTCGCTGGAGATCATCCGCACCGCGGAGGCGTACCTGGCCGAGCACGGCCGCCCCGACCCGTTCGGCCCGGTCGTCTACGAGACGCTGCCCGAGGCCGAGCGGCACGCGCGGGCCGCCGCGCTGTTCTCGATCGTGCGCGGCCTGGCCTCCACCGACGCGCGCGTGGTCGGCCACTACACCGACACGCCCGAGGTGCTGGACTTCGTCTCGCGGGCCGAGCACCCGAGGCTCGCGGCGCTGGGCACGTCCTGCCCCGACCACTTCCTGCGGACGAAGGTCGCGCCGCTGGTGCTCGACCTGCCGCCGGACGCGCCGCTGGAGCAGGCCGCCGAGCGGCTGCGCGAGCTGCACGCCGCCTACCGCGCCGACTACACCGCCTACTATGAGCGGCACGCACAGCCGGACTCGCCGCCCATGCGCGGCGCCGACCCGGCGATCGTGCTGGTGCCGGGCGTCGGCATGTTCTCCTTCGGCAAGGACAAGCAGACCGCGCGGGTGGCCGGCGAGTTCTACGTCAACGCCATCAACGTCATGCGCGGCGCCGAGTCCGTCTCCACCTACGCGCCCATCCCCGAGTCGGAGAAGTTCCGCATCGAGTACTGGGAGCTGGAGGAGGCCAAGCTCCGCCGCATGCCCAAGCCCAAGCCGCTGGCCACCAGGATCGCGCTGGTCACCGGCGGCGGCTCCGGCATCGGCGCGGCCACCGCGCGCCGGCTGGCCGCCGAGGGCGCGTGCGTGATCGTGGCCGACCGCGACCTCGCCGCCGCCGAGAAGGTGGCCGCCGAGATCGGCGCGCAGGCGCACCGGCCGTCCGACGTGGCCGTGGCGATCGGCGTGGACGTCACCTCCGAGGAGCAGATCGCCGCCGCCGTGCGCGCGGGCGTGCTCGCCTTCGGCGGCATCGACCTGGTGGTCAACAACGCGGGACTGTCGCTGTCGCGCTCGCTGCTGGAGACCACGGTCGAGGACTGGGACCTGCAGCACGACGTGATGGCGCGCGGCTCGTTCCTGGTCTCCAGGGAGACCGCCAAGGTCATGATCGGCCAGGGCATGGGCGGCGACATCGTCTACATCTCCTCCAAGAACTCCGTCTTCGCCGGGCCGAACAACGTCGCCTACGGCGCCGCCAAGGCCGACCAGGCGCACCAGGTGCGGCTGCTGGCCGCCGAGCTGGGCGCTCACGGCATCCGGGTCAACGGCGTCAACCCCGACGGCGTCGTACGCGGCTCCGGCATCTTCGCCTCCGGCTGGGGCGCCAACCGGGCGAAGGTGTACGGCGTGGCGGAGGAGAAGCTGGGCGAGTTCTACGCCCAGCGCACGCTGCTCAAGCGCGAGGTGCTGCCCGAGCACGTGGCGGCGGCCGTCTTCGCGCTCACCGGCGGCGAGCTGACCCACACGACCGGCCTGCACATCCCGGTGGACGCGGGCGTCGCCGCGGCCTTCCTGCGCTGAGCGCACGCTCACTCATGGCCCCGAGCCATACGGCTCGGGGCTTTTTACGTGTGGCGGACCGGAAAACGGACAAGAACTGGTGCATGACTTGCAACGCGCCCGCATGTTTCCGGCACGTGTCCGCAGTCGGCAAGTCTCACGATGCGGTCATCAGCCCTGGCCTGGCTTGCATGTTCATCCTCTAGAGTGCATCATCTTCACAAGCAAAGTCATAAGCTATGATGCATAATCATGCAGCGGGAGGGTGTCGCATGAGGGCAGCGGTCGCGGGAGCCAGCGGCTACGCGGGAGGGGAGCTGCTCCGCCTCCTCCTCGCTCATCCCGAGTTCGAGATCGGCGCGCTCACCGCCGCCTCCAGCGCCGGCACCAGGCTCGGCGCGCACCAGCCCCACCTCGCCCCGCTCGCCGGCCGCGTCATCGACGAGACCACTCCCGAGGCGCTCGCCGGGCACGACGTGGTCTTCCTCGCCCTGCCGCACGGCCACTCCGCCGCCGTCGCCGCGCAGCTCGGCGACGAGACGATCGTGGTCGACTGCGGTGCCGACCACCGGCTCGCCGACCCCGCCGCCTGGCAGGAGTTCTACGGCGGCGAGCACGCCGGCACCTGGCCTTACGGCCTGCCCGAGCTGCCCGGCCAGCGCGAGGTGCTCAAGGGCGCCACCCGCATCGCGGTGCCCGGCTGCTACCCGACCTCCGTGCTGCTCGCGCTGTTCCCCGCCTACGCCGCGGGCCTGGCCGGGCCCGAGGTCGTCGTGGTCGCCGCCAGCGGCACCAGCGGCGCCGGCAAGTCGCTCAAGCCCCACCTGCTCGGCAGCGAGGTCATGGGCTCGGTCAGCGCGTACGGCGTGGGCGGCGTCCACCGCCACACCCCCGAGATGGAGCAGGGCCTGTCGGCCGTCGCCGGGCAGCCGGTCCGCGTCTCGTTCACCCCGACGCTCGCGCCCATGAGCCGCGGCATCCTGGCCACCTGCACCGCCCCGGCCACGCCCGGCCTCACCAAGGAGGCGCTGCGCTCGGCGTACGAGACGGCGCTCAAGGACGAGCCGTTCGTCCGCCTGCTGCCCGAGGGCGTCTGGCCGGCCACCTCCATGACCTACGGCGCCAACACCGCCGCACTACAGGTGACGCTCGACGAGCGCGCGGGCCGCGTGGTCGCCGTCATCGCCATCGACAACCTCACCAAGGGCACGGCCGGAGGCGCGATCCAGAGCGTCAACCTCGCCCTCGGCCTGCCGGAAGAGCTCGGCCTCCCCACGACAGGAGTTGCTCCGTGAGAGAGCGCAGCGTAGAGATCAGCAAGCAGGGGTGCCCGGCATCCATGCCGGCGGCGAAGGAGGCGGCATGAGCGTCACCGCTCCACTGGGGTTCAGGGCGGCCGGTGTCGCCGCGGGCATCAAGCCCGGCGGCGCCCGTGACCTGGCACTCGTCGTCAACGACGGGCCGAGCCGCGCCGCCGCGGGCGTCTTCACCGCCAACCGCGTGAAGGCCGCCCCGGTGCTGTGGTCGCAGCAGGTCCTGTCCGGCGGCCGGCTGCGCGCCGTCGTGCTCAACTCCGGCGGCGCCAACGCCTGCACAGGGCCCGAGGGCTTCCAGGACGCCCACGCCACCGCCGAGAAGGTGGCCGAGGTGCTCGAAGACTCCGCCGGCGAGGTCGCCGTCTGCTCCACCGGCCTCATCGGCGAGCGGCTGCCGATGGACGCGCTGCTGTCCGGCGTCGAGACCGCGGCAGGACAGCTCTCCCGCGACGGTGGCCTGGCCGCCGCCGACGCCATCCGCACCACCGACACCGTCTCCAAGATCTCCTTCAAGCGCGGCACCGGCTACATGGTCGGCGGCATGGCCAAGGGAGCCGGCATGCTCGCCCCCGCCCTGGCCACCATGCTCTGCGTCATCACCACCGACGCCGAGGTCAGCGCAGAAGAGCTCGACACCGTGCTGCGCGCGGCCACGTCCAAGACCTTCGACCGGCTCGACACCGACGGCTGCATGTCGACCAACGACACCGTGCTGCTGCTCGCCAGCGGCGCCGCCGGCGTGCGGCCCGACCTCGCCGAGTTCGAGGAGCGGGTCACCGAGGTCTGCGCCGACCTGGCCAGGCAGCTCCTCGTCGACGCCGAGGGCGCGACCAAGGCCATCGCCATCGAGGTGGTCGGCGCCGCCTCCGAGGACGACGCGGTCAAGGTGGGCCGCGCGGTCGCCCGTTCCAACCTGCTCAAGTGCGCCATCCACGGCGAGGACCCCAACTGGGGCCGCGTGCTCGCCGCCGTCGGCACCACCGACGCCGAGTTCGAGCCCGACCGGCTCAACGTCGCCATCAACGGCATCTGGATCTGCCGGGGCGGCGCCGTCGGCGACGACCGCTCCAAGGTCGACATGCGCCCCCGCGACGTCACCATCACCATCGACCTGTCGGCGGGCCCGCACACCGCGACCGTGCACACCACCGACCTGACCGCCGACTACGTCCACGAGAACTCGGCGTACTCCTCATGAGGCTGACCACCGCACAGAGCAAGGCCCAGGCGCTGATCGAGGCGCTGCCCTGGCTCACCCGCTTCCACGGCGCCGTCGTCGTCGTCAAGTACGGCGGCAACGCCATGACCGACGAGTCGCTCAAGCACCGCTTCGCCGAGGACGTCGTCTTCCTCCACCACGCCGGCCTGCGCCCGGTCGTGGTGCACGGCGGCGGACCGCAGATCAGCAGCGCGCTCGACCGGCTCGGCATCGAGTCCACCTTCACCGCCGGGCTCCGGGTCACCACGCCCGAGGCCATGCAGGTCGTCAGGATGGTGCTCACCGGCCAGGTCAACCCCGAGATCGTCGGCCTGATCAACCACCACGGCCCGTTCGCCGTCGGCATGTCGGGCGAGGACGCCCACCTGTTCACCGCCGTGCGCAAGCACGCGATCGTGGACGGCGAGCCCGTCGACATCGGCCAGGTCGGCGAGATCATCAAGGTTGAGCCGGGCGCCGTGCGCGCACTGCTCGACGACGGCCGCATCCCCGTCGTCTCCAGCGTGGCCAGGGGTGACGACGGACAGATCTACAACGTCAATGCCGACACCGCGGCCGCCGCGCTGGCCGTGGCGCTCAAGGCGCAGAAGCTGATCGTGCTGACCGACGTCGAGGGCCTGTACGCGAACTGGCCCGACGACACCGACGTCATCGACCAGCTCACCGCCGACGAGCTGGCGGCGATGATGCCCACATTGTCCAGCGGTATGGTGCCCAAGATGGAGGCGTGCCTGACGGCCGTGCAAGGCGGGGTCCCGCAGGCCCACGTGCTCGACGGCCGGGTGCCCCACTCGCTGCTGCTGGAGATCTTCACCAATGAAGGAATCGGAACGATGGTGATCCCGTCATGAACCTGCACGAGCGCTTCGGCAACGCCTTCATGCCCAACTACGGCGTCCCGCCGATCGCGCTGGCCCGCGGCGAGGGCACCCGCGTCTGGGACGTCGACGGCAGGCGATACCTCGACTTCATCGCCGGGATCGCCACCAGCTCGCTCGGCCACGCGCACCCCGCGCTGGTCGAGGCGGTCTCCCGGCAGGTCGCCACGATCGCGCACACGTCCAACCTGTTCCTGCACGAGCCCGAGGTGCTGCTGGCCGAGAAGCTGCTCGACCTGCTCAACGCGCCCGGCCGCGTCTTCTTCGCCAACTCCGGCACCGAGGCCAACGAGGCCGCCTACAAGCTGGCGCTCAAGTACGGCCGCCGCGAGGGCCGCTCCTACTTCGTGGCCGCCGAGAACGGCTTCCACGGCCGCACCATCGGCGCCCTGTCGCTGACCGGCAAGCGGTCCATCCGCGACCAGTTCGGGCCGTTCCCGGTGGACGTGCGGTTCGTCCCGTACGGCGACGCCGCCGCGCTCAAGGAGGCCGTCACCGGCGACTGCATCGCCGTCTTCCTCGAGCCCACCCAGGGCGAGGCCGGCGTGGTGCCGCCGCCCGAGGGCTACTTCGAGGCCGCCCGCGAGATCTGCGACTCCACCGGCGCGCTGCTGGTGGCCGACGAGATCCAGTCGGCCATCGGCCGCACCGGCCACTGGTTCGCCCACCAGGCGGAAGGCGTCACCCCCGACATCCTCACGCTCGCCAAGGGCCTCGGTGGCGGGCTGCCGATCGGCGCCTGCATCGGCTTCGGCGACGTCGGCAGGCTGTTCGAGAAGGGCGACCACGGCTCGACGTTCGGCGGCAACCCGGTCTCGTGCGCCGCCGCGCTGGCCGTGCTCGACAACCTCGACCTCGACCACGTCAAGTCCGTCGCCGCCCGGCTGCGCACCGGCCTTGAGTCCGTCGCGCACCCGCTGCTCAAGGGCGTGCGCGGCCGCGGCCTGTGGCTGGCCGCCGTGCTCGCCGAGCCGCGCTCCGCCCAGGTGCAGCAGGCCGCCGCCGACGCCGGCTTCCTGGTCAACGCCCTGCAGCCGGACGCCGTGCGCATCGCGCCGCCCCTCGTGGTGACCGCCGACGAGGTCGACGCGTTCGTGGCCGCGTTCCCCGCGATCCTCGCGGAGGCGGCCAAGTGACCAGGCACTTCCTGCGCGACGACGACCTCAGCCCCGCCGAGCAGGCCGAGGTGCTCGACCTCGCCGCCGCCATGAAGAAGGACCGCTTCGGCTACCGCCCCTTCGAGGGCCCGCAGACCGTCGCCGTGCTCTTCGACAAGCCGTCGGCGCGCACCCGCGTCTCCTTCCACACCGGCATCGGCGAGCTGGGCGGCCTGCCGCTGGTCGTCGACAACGTCTCGGTGCTCATGGGCCGCGGCGAGCCCACCGCCGACATCGCCCGCGTGCTCGAACGCCAGGTGGCCGCCATCGTCTGGCGCACCACCGGTCAGGAGCTCATCGAGGAGATGGCCGCCCACTCCCGGGTGCCCGTGGTCAACGCGCTCACCGACGACTTCCACCCCTGCCAGATCCTCGCCGACCTGCAGACCGTCAGGGAGCGGCTGGGCCGCACCGCCGGCGTCACGTTCACCTACCTCGGCGACGGCGCCAACAACATGGCCCACTCCTACCTGCTGGGCGGCGCCACGGCCGGCATGCACGTCCGCATCGCCGCGCCCGCCGGCGACCAGCCCGACGCGGTCATCCTCGACAAGGCCGCCGCCATCGCCGCCCAGACCGGCGGCTCGGTCGTCGCGCTGTCCGACCCCGAGGCCGCGGTCCAGGGCGCCCACGTCGTCGCCACCGACACGTGGGTGTCGATGGGGCAGGACGGCAAGGAGCAGCGCGTCGCCGCGCTCTCGCCGTACCAGGTGAACGCCGAGCTGCTCGAACACGCGGCGCCCGACGCGATCGTGCTGCACTGCCTGCCCGCCTACCGCGGGTACGAGATCACCGAAGACGTCCTCGAAGGCCCGCGCAGCGTCGTGTGGGATCAGGCGGAGAACCGCCTGCACGCCCAGAAGGCGCTGCTCCACTGGCTGGTGTCCCAGCGATGATCCCGATGACCAAGGCGGCCCGGCAGGCCAAGATCACCGAGCTGCTGCAGCGCAAGGCCGTACGCTCCCAGCCCGAGCTGGCCAAGCTGCTGGCCGAGAGCGGTGTCGAGGTCACCCAGGCCACGCTCTCGCGCGACCTCGACGAGCTCGGCGCGCTCAAGCTGCGCGCCGACGACGGCTCGCTCGTCTACGCGCTGCCCGGCGAGGGCGGCGGCCGCATCCCGCTCACCCGCACCGGCACCGGCGAGACCCCGGCCGCCCGGCTGCGCCGCATCGCCGAAGAGCTGCTGGTCGAGGCCGAGGCGTCGGCCAACCTGGTCATCGTGCGCACGCCGCCGGGGGCGGCGCAGTTCCTCGCCTCCGCCATCGACCACGCCGACTGGGAGTCCATCCTCGGCACGGTGGCGGGCGACGACACCATCCTCGTCATCAGCCGCGACCCCACCGGCGGGCAGGCCGTCGCCGACGCCCTGCTCAAGATCGCCGACCGGCGCGCCTAGACCGCGCCGTACCTGCTCAGGCCCGCTCCCCGGCTAAGATCACGGCTGCCCGGGACACCACGAGGGGCCGACGTGCACTAATGTCGCGCAGGAGCTAGGGGGAGCGCGAGGCACGATGCCGGCGAGCACCGACGCGGGCGCGGCCAGCCCAAAACGTATATGGAGGACATAACGGTGAGTGAAGGCAAGCCGATGCGGCTGTGGGGCGGACGCTTCGAGAGCGGCCCGTCCGACGCGCTGGCCCGGCTGTCGGTGAGCGTCCACTTCGACTGGCGGCTGGTGCCGTACGACCTGGCGGCGTCCAGGGCGCACGCCCGCGTGCTGCACCGGGCGAACCTGCTGACCGACGAGGAGCTCGAGCGCATGATCGGCGCGCTCGACGACCTCGAGCAGGCGTGCAAGTCCGGCGAGTTCCGCCCGACGGTCGCCGACGAGGACGTGCACACCGCGCTCGAGCGCGGCCTGCTCGAACGGCTCGGCTCGCTCGGCGGCAAGCTGCGCGCCGGCCGCTCGCGCAACGACCAGATCGCCACCGATCTGCGGCTCTACCTCCGCGACCACGCCCGCACGATCGTCTCCCGCCTGGTCGAGCTGGAGACCGCGCTCATGGCGCAGGCCGAGCAGCACGCCGATACCGCCGCGCCCGGCATGACGCACCTGCAGCACGCGCAGCCGGTCTCGTTCGGCCACCAGCTGCTCGCCCACGTGCAGGCGTTCGCCCGCGACGTCGACCGGCTCACCGACTGGGACAAGCGCGCCGCGATCTCCCCGCTCGGCTCCGGCGCCCTGGCCGGCTCGTCGCTGCCGCTCGACCCGCAGGCCGTGGCCGACGAGCTGGGCTTCGCCGCCGCCGCGCCCAACTCGATGGACGCCGTCGCCGACCGCGACTTCGCCGCCGAGTTCCTGTTCGACGCGGCCATGATCGGCGTGCATCTGTCGCGGCTCGGCGAGGAGATCGTCCTGTGGGCCTCGCAGGAGTTCCGCTGGATCGAGATGGACGACGCCTACTCCACCGGCTCGTCGATCATGCCGCAGAAGAAGAACCCCGACGTGGCCGAGCTGGCCCGCGGCAAGTCGGGCCGCCTCATCGGCAACCTGATGTCGCTGCTCACCACGCTTAAGGGCCTGCCGCTGACCTACAACCGCGACCTGCAGGAGGACAAGGAGCCGGTCTTCGACGCCGTCGACACCCTGCTGCTGGTGCTGCCCGCGATGGCCGGCCTGGTCGCCACCATGCGCGTCAACACCGCCCGCCTGGAGGCCTCCGCCCCCGACGGCTACGCCCTGGCCACCGACCTCGCCGAGCTGCTGGTGCGGCGCGGTGTGCCGTTCCGCGAGGCGCACGAGGCGGTCGGCCACCTCGTCGTCTGGTGCCAGGTCAACGACAAGGACCTCGGCGAGCTGACCGACGACGAGCTGGCCAAGGTCTCGCCGCACCTGACGCCCGACGTCCGCGACGTGCTGAGCGTGCCCGGCGCGCTCGCGGCCCGCAAGGCGTACGGCGGCACCGCGCCCGACCGCGTACGCGACCAGCTCATCGCACTCCGCGAAGTCGTCGACGCGCAGGCGGCATGGGCGGCGGGCGGCTGAGCTCCGCACCGCTGCCGCGGAGCTTCTTCGACCGGCCGTCCCACGAGGTCGCGCCCGACCTGCTCGGGCGCGTGCTCGTGCACGGTTCCGTCGCCGTACGCCTGACCGAGGTCGAGGCGTACGGCGGCCCCGGCGAGGACCCCGCGGCCCACACCTACCGCGGCAAGACCCCGCGCAACGCCGTCATGTTCGGCCCGCCGGGCCACCTGTACGTGTACTTCACCTACGGCATGCACTTCTGCGCCAACCTCGTCTGCCTGCCCGAGGGCTTCGGCTCGGCGGTGCTGCTGCGCGCGGGCGAGGTGGTGGAGGGCGTGGCCGAGGCGCGCGCCCGCCGCTCGGGCGGCCGTCCGGTCCCCGACCGCGACCTGGCGCGCGGGCCCGCCAGGCTGGCCGTCGCGCTCGGCCTGCTGCGCGAGCACAACGGCATCGACGCCGTGCTCGAAGGCTCGCCCGCCGGCCGTCCCCGGCAGTCGGCCGCCGTGCTGGAAGGCCGTCCCGCCGATCCCGCGACGATCAGGTCAGGCCCGCGCACCGGCGTGTCGACGGCCAAGGAGACGCCGTGGCGGTTCTGGATCGACGGCGATCCGACCGTCTCCCCGTACCGGGCTCACGTGCCCCGGCGCCGCAGGGCCGCGGCCACCTCCGTCGGAGAGGCACCCAGCTCATGAGCGCTGAAGATGTGCAGGTAGTCGCCGGTGTCGATCTCCAGCATCTCGCTGCGCAGCCCCCACCGCCTGCGCACGTCCACCTTGATCTCCTCGATCGACTCCCACGGCACGTGCCGCCGCCCCGCGAACCCGTGCACCACCGTGATGCCGCTCTCGTCGGCCGCCAGCCGCACCGGCACCAGCACGTCGCGCAGCCCCATCGCCCCCAGCAGAACCGTCGCGGGAACGGCGAGGATCACGCCGCGGACATCGCCGGCCGACCACCAGTAGACCCCGAGCCCGGCACACGTCAGAGCCCCTAAGATCTTGAAAACGGCCAGCTCGCGACGGACCCTCCACATGGGCACCCAGCGTATCCAAGTGGCGCGCATCCGGCCTGATCGGGCAGGCTAAAGGCACCGACATCCGACAGGAAAGCCAGATCACCGTGACCGACTTCCTTGACGACCTCGCGTGGCGAGGCCTGATCGCCCAGTCCACCGACCTCGACGCGCTGCGTGCGTCCATGGCCAAGGGACCGATCACGCTTTATTGCGGTTTCGACCCGACCGCGCCGTCCCTGCATGTCGGTCATTTCGTGCCGCTGCTGACGCTGCGCCGCTTCCAGCAGGCGGGCCACCGCCCGATCGGCCTGGTCGGCGGGGCCACCGGCCTCATCGGCGACCCCAGCGGGCGCAACACCGAGCGCTCGCTCAACGACCTCGACGTCGTGGCCGGCTGGGTCGAGCGGCTGCGCGGCCAGGTCGGGCGCTTCCTCGACTTCGACGCCCAGCCCAACGCCGCGCTCCTGGTCAGCAACCTCGACTGGACCGGCAAGCTGAGCGCCATCGAGTTCCTGCGCGACATCGGCAAGCACTTCCCGGTCAACCGCATGCTCGCCAGGGAGTCCGTCTCGGCGCGGCTGGCCGGTGAGGGCCTCAGCTACACCGAGTTCAGCTACCAGATCCTGCAGTCGTACGACTTCCTCGAGCTCTACCGCCGCTACAACTGCACGCTGCAGATCGGCGGCAGCGACCAGTGGGGCAACATCACCGCCGGCGCCGACCTCATCCGGCGCGTCGAGGGCGGCCACGTCCACGTCATGACGCTGCCGCTGATCACCAAGGCCGACGGCACCAAGTTCGGCAAGACCGCCGGCGGCGCCCTCTGGCTCGACCCGGAGATGACCTCCCCGTACGCCTTCTACCAGTACTTCCTCAACTCCGACGACCGCGACGTGATCCACTACCTGAAGGTGTTCACGTTCCGCAGCCGCGAGGAGATCGAGGAGCTGGAGAAGGCCGTCGCCGAGCGGCCCTTCGCCCGTGAGGCCCAGCGCGTGCTCGCCGCCGACCTCACCGAGCTGCTGCACGGCAAGGAGGAGCTGGACGCCGTGGTCGCCGCCTCCAAGGCGCTGTTCGGTCAGGGCGCGCTCGAAGAGCTGCCGGCCTCCACGCTCGGCGCCGCGCTGGCCGAGGTGCCCAAGGCCGACATCCCGGCGCTCGGGGTGCCGTACGTCGATCTGCTCGCGCAGAGCGGCATCGTGGAGTCCAAGTCCGCGGCCCGCCGGGTCATCAAGGAGGGCGGCGCCTACCTCAACAACCGGAAGATCACCGACGAGGCGTACGTGCCCGGCCCCGAGGACCTGCTCGCCGGGCGGTACATGGTGCTGCGGCGCGGCAAGAAGTCGATCGGCGGCGTCGAGGTCGTCGGCTGAGGTCTCCCTGAGGGCGGGCGCCGCCTGCTGAAGCGGCCGTGCCTGCCTGTCGAGGGCGGGCACTGTGTGGCAGTCGCCCGCCCTTACGCATGCCCGCGCTACCGCTGGGTGCCGGGCGCGTCCCGGCGCGTGTCCCGCCTGCCGGGAGCGGTCGCAGCCGGATCCGGCGTGCCGGCCCTGCGCCGCTGGGCGCCCTCTTGCGTGGAGGTTCGCCGGGTGACGCGCGGCGTCGCCGGCCGCTGCGGTTCCTCGGGGCGGGTGAACAGCGCGACCGTCAGCCCCGGCAGATCGCCGGAGTGCTTGGCCAGCTCCAGCTCGAACCCGGCTTCGCGTACCTGCTCGACCCGGGGGAGCCCGTCGCCCTTGAGGCCCGTCTGCTTGGTGCCGCGCCAGACCACCCACACGCGCTCGCGCCCGGCCAGCGCCGCCGCGACATCCCGCCGTTCCCGGTAGCCGAACCCGGTGGCGGCCGGCGCGTCCTCCGTGCGCAGGACGTCGACCGGCATGAGGGAGTCGGCGTAGTAGTCGAAGCCGGTACGCAGCTGGCTCTGCCCGTAGACGATGGCGTCGTCCGGCTTCGCCTTGATCACCCGCAGCGCCCACGGGATGTTCTCCATGCGGCCGTTCTCCTCGCGCACGTCCACGTGCTCGGGCAGGGCGACCAGGCAGCCCACCACCACGACCAGCACTCCGGCCACCACCTGCAAGCGCGGCAGGCAGGCGACCGCCATGCCCACGAGCAGCGCGAGCGCGGGGGCGGTCACGAAGAGGTAGCGGTCCACGTACACGGGAGTGACGAGCCAGGAGACCGCGAGCAGCAGCACGGGCGGAGACACCAGCCATCCCGCCAGGGCCGCCGCCCAGCTCCGCTCGCCCGCCGCCCGCCACAGCAGCACGGCGCCCGCCAGGGCGATCGCGAACAACGCGATGCCCAGCGGCTCCGAGCCCGCCGCCATCTTCGGGAACTTCAGCCACACCTCGGGGCCGCGCTGCGGGATCCAGCTGATGGCGTGCCGCTCACCGAACCCGATCAGCCCCAGCACCGCCGCGGGGACGCATCCGACGGCGAGCGCGGCCGCCATCTTGGGCAGCACGTCCCGCCGTATCAGGAAGATCTGGGCGGGGAGCACCAGCACCGCGAACAGGTGCGTGCAGCACACGAACGCCACCGCCGCACCGTACGCCGCCCACCTGCGCCCGCTCGGCAGCTCCAGCGCCCGGTGCAGCGTCCAGAAGGCGAGCACCACCGCCGCCGCGGCGAACGCGTACGACCTGGCGAAAGCCCCGTAGTAGGACACCGACGGCAGGATCGCGAACACCCCCGCCGCCACCACTCCGGCTCGCGTGCTGTGCACCCGCCGGCCCAGGTCCGCCAGCAGCCACGCCGCCACCCCGATGGCCAGCGCCGACGGCAGGCGGAGCCACAGCTCGGCCGTACCCGCCTTCACCCAGAAGTGCATGAACAGGTAGTAGGGCAGGAAGTGTCCGTCGATGTGGCGGGCCAGCTCGAACAGTCCGGCGAGCGACCGTTCGGCGGCGCTGATGGTGGCCAGCTCGTCGCCGTTCAGGGTGCTGGCGCCGGTGCCCGAGAACGCGGCGATCGCGCCGAGCAACCCCATCCACCAAGGAGCGAACGCGCGCCGGCGCGTGGCCGGACGTGCTGGAGCGACACGGGTGGCGACAGAGTTCACCCGAGGCAGGATACGTGCGGTTATGGTCGGGGACATGGCAAACGTGATCGTTTTCGACCTCTATGGGGTGATCGCCCTCAACCAGGCGGATGAGGCGCGGCAGCGGATCGTCGAGCTGGCCGGGGCCGAGGCAGAGCCGTTCTGGGAGGCGTACTGGGCCTGCCGCCCGGCGTACGACGCCGGCCAGGACAGCACCGCCTACTGGAACGCCGTGGCCGACCGGCTCGGGGTACGCTTCGCCGATGTCCCCGCGCTGATCGCCGCCGACCTCGACAGCTGGTCGCGCGTCGACACCGCCATGGCCGGCCTGATCTACGAACTCGCCGACCAGGGACACCGCCTCGGCTTGCTGTCGAACATCATCGCGGACCTGGTGCCCGTCTGGGAGTCGCGCCACGGCTCCTTGCTCAGCCGCTTCGCCGCGCTGACGTTCTCGTGCCGGGAGGGGGTGGCGAAGCCGGATCGGCGTGCGTACGAGATCTGCGCGGAGCGGATGGGCGTGGCGCCGGGGGAGGTGCTGTTCATCGACGATCGCGAGGAGAACGTGGTGGCGGCGCGGGAGGCGGGCATGACGGCCGAGGTCTTCCGGTCGGTCGAGCAGGTGCGCGAACTTGCCAAGACCGTCGCCCTGTGACGGCGGGGGCATGCCGCTCCGCAGGGATCTGGCACGCCGCACCTGCCTCACTCTGCTTCTTGGCCTCGGGCTTGACCTGGGGTGCTCTAGCCGATGGCTTGGGCTGATGCGTGACCCGGAACGCTCACGGCTGTTTCTTACCGCGTAGGTCGCCCCTGTCGCGATAGACCGGCGGTTGTCGCGTTGGGTCGGGCATGGCCGTGTCGGGGTGGAGGCAGCGGCGTTGGGGTGGGCGTCACCGCGTTGGGGCGGGTTTCGTCGCGTAGGGCGGGGCGATTTGACGAGTCGTGGATCGGCACCTAATCTTTCACTTCGCCCCGGGAGTGAGCCGGACGCCGGACAGGCGGACGGGCCCCAGGGCAAACCCCTTGAAGTAACGAGCCACTCGGCGAGGCCGCTTCGGCGTGTTCTCGCACGGGTTGTCCTGGAGTGTGTCGACATCACCGAAAATTCGGTTGATTCGACATGACCACAGTGACACGGTACGTTGCGGGGGTTGCCTCAGATCGGGGCAGACAATCTTGGAAGTCCGATTCGCTTCTCGTCAAGTCGCGAGAGTCGACACGAGGCGAGGCGAACTGATAAGATTGCGGTGAACGAGATAGCGCCTCACGGCGCGAGGCCCACCGAAAGTGGGTCTCAGCCGGGTGTACGCGTCCGTTTCTTGAGAACTCAACAGTGTGTTAAAAGCCAGTGCATGATGCATTACCCCGTCATGTTTCCATGACGTGGATTCCTTTTAGTTGGCATCAATGTTGTTGATGTCGGCTGGGATTGTTTTCCAGACATTGTTTGGAGAGTTTGATCCTGGCTCAGGACGAACGCTGGCGGCGTGCTTAACACATGCAAGTCGAGCGGAAAGGCCCCTTCGGGGGTACTCGAGCGGCGAACGGGTGAGTAACACGTGAGCAACCTGCCCCTGACTCTGGGATAAGCCTGGGAAACTGGGTCTAATACCGGATATGACCTCTGGCCGCATGGTCTGGTGGTGGAAAGTTTTTTCGGTTGGGGATGGGCTCGCGGCCTATCAGCTTGTTGGTGGGGTAGTGGCCTACCAAGGCGACGACGGGTAGCCGGCCTGAGAGGGCGACCGGCCACACTGGGACTGAGACACGGCCCAGACTCCTACGGGAGGCAGCAGTGGGGAATATTGCGCAATGGGCGGAAGCCTGACGCAGCGACGCCGCGTGGGGGATGACGGCCTTCGGGTTGTAAACCTCTTTCAGCAGGGACGAAGTTGACGTGTACCTGCAGAAGAAGCGCCGGCTGAACTACGTGCCAGCAGCCGCGGTAATACGTAGGGCGCAAGCGTTGTCCGGAATTATTGGGCGTAAAGAGCTCGTAGGTGGCTGGTCGCGTCTGCCGTGAAAGCCCGCAGCTTAACTGCGGGTCTGCGGTGGATACGGGCCGGCTAGAGGTAGGTAGGGGCAAGTGGAATTCCTGGTGTAGCGGTGAAATGCGCAGATATCAGGAGGAACACCGGTGGCGAAGGCGGCTTGCTGGGCCTTACCTGACGCTGAGGAGCGAAAGCGTGGGGAGCGAACAGGATTAGATACCCTGGTAGTCCACGCTGTAAACGTTGGGCGCTAGGTGTGGGGGTCTTCCACGATCTCCGTGCCGGAGCTAACGCATTAAGCGTCCCGCCTGGGGAGTACGGCCGCAAGGCTAAAACTCAAAGGAATTGACGGGGGCCCGCACAAGCGGCGGAGCATGTTGCTTAATTCGACGCAACGCGAAGAACCTTACCAAGGTTTGACATCACCCGGACCGCCTCAGAGATGGGGTTTCCCTTTTGGGCTGGGTGACAGGTGGTGCATGGCTGTCGTCAGCTCGTGTCGTGAGATGTTGGGTTAAGTCCCGCAACGAGCGCAACCCTTGCTCCATGTTGCCAGCAACCTCTTCGGAGGGTTGGGGACTCATGGGGGACTGCCGGGGTCAACTCGGAGGAAGGTGGGGATGACGTCAAGTCATCATGCCCCTTATGTCTTGGGCTGCAAACATGCTACAATGGCCGGTACAGAGGGCTGCGATACCGTGAGGTGGAGCGAATCCCTAAAAGCCGGTCTCAGTTCGGATTGGGGTCTGCAACTCGACCCCATGAAGTCGGAGTCGCTAGTAATCGCAGATCAGCAATGCTGCGGTGAATACGTTCCCGGGCCTTGTACACACCGCCCGTCACGTCACGAAAGTCGGCAACACCCGAAGCCCGTGGCCCAACCCTTGTGGGGGGAGCGGTCGAAGGTGGGGCTGGCGATTGGGACGAAGTCGTAACAAGGTAGCCGTACCGGAAGGTGCGGCTGGATCACCTCCTTTCTAAGGAGCATCTTCACTCTTCACCGGCGAGTGTCTGGTGGGGTGGTGACAGCTCACGAGTGGAGCACTGGTTATTCAGGTTTGCCGGGTTGCCGGCGTGCTAGTACCGCCCAGCGGTCTCTCTTGTGGGGATGGTTGGGAGTGGGAACGGGCGTGCGGGGGCTTGGTGAGCTTGGGCACACTGTTGGGTCCTGAGGAAACGGGCGACCGGTTCCTTGGAGACAGGGCCAGCGAACACTGCACGGGTTTGTGTGGTGGGGTCTGGAGTCGCTGTTTGTTGTTTGAGATTTGCATAGTGGACGCGAGCATCTTTGTGGCCAAGTTTTTTAGGGCACACGGTGGATGCCTTGGCATCAGGAGCCGATGAAGGACGTGGGAGGCTGCGATAAGCCTCGGGGAGTCGCCAACCAGACGTTGATCCGGGGATGTCCGAATGGGGAAACCTAGCACCAGTCATGTGGTGTTGCCTCCGCCTGAATGTATAGGGCGGTTGGTGGTAACGCGGGGAAGTGAAACATCTCAGTACCCGTAGGAAGAGAAAACAATAGTGATTCCGTGAGTAGTGGTGAGCGAAAGCGGATGAGGCTAAACCGGGCGTGTGTGATAGCCGGCAGGCGTTGCATGTTCGGGGTTGTGGGACCTTCCGGTGGCTTCTGCCGGAGCCACGAGCAGTGATAAATCCGTCTGATAGCTGAAGCCTCTGGGAAGGGGCGCCGTAGACCGTGAGAGCCGGGTAGGCGAAATTGGATGGACTGTTGGAGGGGATCCCAAGTAGCACGGGGCTCGAGGAATCCTGTGTGAATCTGCCAGGACCACCTGGTAAGCCTAAATACTCCCTGGTGACCGATAGTGCACGAGTACCGTGAGGGAAAGGTGAAAAGTGCCCCGGTGAGGGGTTGTGAAAGAGTACCTGAAACCGTGTGCCTACAAGCCGTAGGAGCTTAGCTGGGCTTGCTCAGCTGTGATGTGACTGCGTGCCTTTTGAAGAATGAGCCTGCGAGTTATGGTGTGTGGCGAGGTTAACCCGTGTGGGGGAGCCGTAGCGAAAGCGAGTCTGAAGAGGGCGTTTGAGTCGCATGCTGTAGACCCGAAGCGGGGTGATCTACGCATGGGCAGGTTGAAGCTCAGGTAAGACTGGGTGGAGGACCGAACCCACCAGGGTTGAAAACCTGGGGGATGATCTGTGTGTAGGGGTGAAAGGCCAATCAAACTCCGTGATAGCTGGTTCTCCCCGAAATGCATTTAGGTGCAGCGTTGCGTGTTTCTTGCCGGAGGTAGAGCACTGGATGGCCGATGGGCCCGACAAGGTTACTGACGTCAGCCAAACTCCGAATGCCGGTAAGTGAGAGCGTGGCAGTGAGACTGCGGGCGATAAGGTTCGTAGTCGAGAGGGAAACAGCCCAGATCACCGACTAAGGCCCCTAAGCGTGTGCTAAGTGGGAAAGGATGTGGAGTCGCAGAGACAACCAGGAGGTTGGCTTAGAAGCAGCCATCCTTGAAAGAGTGCGTAATAGCTCACTGGTCAAGTGATTCTGCGCCGACAATGTAGCGGGGCTCAAGCACACCGCCGAAGTCGTGGCACTGACAGGACACTGAGCCTGTTGGTGGGTAGGGGAGCGTCGTGCAGCCGGTGAAGCAGCAGAGTGATCTAGTTGTGGAGGCTGTGCGAGTGAGAATGCAGGCATGAGTAGCGAATCGAGGGTGAGAAACCCTCGCGCCGGATGACCAAGGGTTCCTGGGCCAGGTTAATCCGCCCAGGGTAAGTCGGGACCTAAGGCGAGGCCGACAGGCGTAGTCGATGGACAACGGGTTGATATTCCCGTACCCGCTTCAACGCGCCCATACTGAACCCCTTGATACTAAGAGTCCTTAAGTCCCTCGGTCCTTCGGGATTGGGGTGAGGCTGAACGCTCGGCCTGATTGGGTAGTAGGTAAACGATGGGGTGACGCAGGAAGGTAGTCCAGCCCAGGCGATGGTTGTCCTGGGGTAAGCATGTAGGGAGCGCGGTAGGCAAATCCGCCGCGTGTGATCCTGAGATGTGATGCCGAGCCGATTGTGGTGAAGTGGATGATCCTATGCTGCCGAGAAAAGCCTCTAGTGAGTGTTGTGGCGGCCCGTACCCTAAACCGACTCAGGTGGTCAGGTAGAGAATACTAAGGCGATCGGGTGAACTGTGGTTAAGGAACTCGGCAAATTGCCCCCGTAACTTCGGGAGAAGGGGGACCTCTGCTGGTGAACATCCTTGCGGTGGGAGCTGGTGGGGGTCGCAGTGGCCAGGGGGAAGCGACTGTTTACTAAAAACACAGGTCCGTGCGAAGTCGTAAGACGATGTATACGGACTGACGCCTGCCCGGTGCCGGAACGTTAAGGGGACCGCTTAGCTCAGTCTTCGGATTGGGCGAAGGTGAGAACTTAAGCGCCGGTAAACGGCGGTGGTAACTATAACCATCCTAAGGTAGCGAAATTCCTTGTCGGGTAAGTTCCGACCTGCACGAATGGCGTAACGACTTCCCCGCTGTCTCAACCGCAGACCCGGCGAAATTGCACTACGAGTAAAGATGCTCGTTACGCGCAGCAGGACGGAAAGACCCCGGGACCTTCACTACAGCTTGACATTGGCGTTTGGAGCGTCTTGTGTAGGATAGGTGGGAGACTGGGAAGCTCGGACGCTAGTTCGGGTGGAGTCGTTGGTGAAATACCACTCTGGTCGTTTTGAACGTCTAACTCTGGTCCGTGATCCGGATCGGGGACAGTGTCTGGTGGGTAGTTTAACTGGGGCGGTTGCCTCCTAAAGGGTAACGGAGGCGCCCAAAGGTTCCCTCAGCCTGGTTGGCAATCAGGTGTTGAGTGTAAGTGCACAAGGGAGCTTGACTGTGAGACTGACGGGTCGAGCAGGAGCGAAAGCTGGGACTAGTGATCCGGCATCGGCGTGTGGAAGCGGTGTCGCTCAACGGCTAAAAGGTACCCCGGGGATAACAGGCTGATCTTCCCCAAGAGTCCATATCGACGGGATGGTTTGGCACCTCGATGTCGGCTCGTCGCATCCTGGGGCTGGAGTAGGTCCCAAGGGTTGGGCTGTTCGCCCATTAAAGCGGTACGCGAGCTGGGTTTAGAACGTCGCGAGACAGTTCGGTCCCTATCCGCTGCGCGCGTAGGAGACTTGAAAGGGGCTGTCCCTAGTACGAGAGGACCGGGACGGACGAACCTCTGGTGTGCCAGTTGTACCGCCAGGTGCACGGCTGGTTGGCTACGTTCGGAAGGGATAACCGCTGAAGGCATCTAAGCGGGAAGCTCGCCTTGAGATGAGGTCTCCCACCCACGTTGTGGGGTAAGGCTCCCGGGTGATGACCGGGTTGATAGGCCGGAGGTGGAAGCGCGGTAACGTGTGGAGCTGACCGGTACTAATAGGCCGAGGACTTGACCACAAAGCAGACTCTTTTGGGTCGTGTGCTCGCGTTCACTAGGCAATTCTGAGACAGCAAATGGTGTGCTGTTTCGTGGGGTTACGGCGGTTATGGCGGGAAGGAAACACCCGGTTACATTCCGAACCCGGAAGTTAAGCTTCTCAGCGCCGATGGTACTGCACTCGGGAGGGTGTGGGAGAGTAGGTCACCGCCGGACAATCTTTCAATTGAGGGGTTCTGACACTTGTTTTGGGTGTTGGGGCCCCTCTTTTGTATGCCCGGGCTTTTCGCATGCCCGGGCTTTTTTGTGTGTGCTGGCCTTCATGCCTCCGCCCCGCCCTCGTGGGCGGTTGCGTGCGCGTGTGGCTGGGTGGTTTCTCAGTGACGTGTTCGCCCAGCGCTGCCGCGGTCCGGCCTCATCTGCTGCTGGTTGCCGGCTCTGCTTTCGGGGCTTTTTCACGCGTCTAGGGTGCTGTTTGTTTGTGTGGGCGGGGTCGGGAAGCCCGCTGTTGCCGGCCCTGCTCGGTCGGGACTTCCGCTGCTGCCGGCCTGCTCGGAGGTCTTACCGCGTGACGCGAAGTGTCTTGTGCGTGTGCGGTTGGGCTGGAGGTTCCGCTTTCGCCGGCGCTGCTCAGGGTGTGCTGGGAAAGGGTGGCCTGTTCGGGGTGGTGCAGGTCGGTGCCGGGGGTTAGGCGAGGGAATCGCTTTTCGGGGTTTTAGGGCTGTTGGTGGTCGGCTCGGCTGGTGCTTCGGGCTCTGTGCGGTCTGGGCCGGGGGTTTTGCTCACCGGGTGTGTTGGGTGTTCCCGACGTTCGTTCCGGGCGGGTGGTCTGTTCTGCGTGCAGGAGCTCGGCGACCGGGTCGTGGCCTTGGAGCCGTTTTCGCGGCCGGGCGTAGGGCCGTGGCGGTCGCTTTCGCTGGTCGTTCGGAGCTGCATGAGGCTGCTCCGGGGCTTGTCTCGCACGGGCCTACCCCGTAGCCGGATCGGTGGAGTGTCGGTTTTCGCGGGTCTACGGCGGGCTCGTTACCGAGGACAGTGGGAGCTCGCCAACAGAAACCGGCTGCTATCCGAGAGGCGCCTTCTGTCACCGCGCGTGAAAGGCCGCGAGCGCATCGTCAAGCCGGTTGCGGCGCGGATATCTGTAGCTGCTCCTCCGTGGGTTGGCACCACACCCGGAATTGCTCCTCTACAGCTCCGCACCGGTCGGTTGGAAAGCTCGGCGCGTCGCTGTTCGCCGCCTCGGAAGTGTCTCTGATAGCCCTCGTCATGCGGGCGGAAGGTGTGGTGTCGGCGTGCAACGAGGCTGTTGGCCGGGGCTTACCGCTCAGGCCGTGGTTTCCGTGACGGTTCGGAGGGGGCGGAGGACGAAGACGCCCAGCCGAGGTAGTCGCGGCCGTACTCCAGGTGCGACCGGCGGGATCGGGTGAGGAAGTCGCGCAGGGCGGGGACGTCCGGGTGGTCGGGGTTGGCGCGGAGCCAGTCGCTGATCGCCCACCATTGGGGGGCCATGTAGCGGTCCCAGCTGTCGGGGTCGGCCAGCACCATTTCCACGAGTTCGAAGCCGGCTTCCTCCGCGCGGTCGGCCGTGCCGATCAATGAGGTGAAGTCGTCCTCTCCGATCTGGAGAGCGGCGAGGGCCTCGGGCGGCGGAGGCGACTGCCAGTAGCACTCGCCGACCAGTACCAGGCCGCCGGGGCGCAGCCAGCGGCGCATCAGCGACAGCGTGCCCTTCAGGCCGCCGCCGATCCAGGTGGCGCCGATGCAGGACACGACGTCGTACGACTCAGGAGCGTCGGTGTACGTGCTCGCGTCGGCCTCCACGAACTCGACGCGATGCGCGACGGCCAGCTCTTCCGCGCGTTTCCTGGCGGCGTCCAGAAACACTTCGCTGACGTCGACGCCCACGCCCTCGATGGCGTATTCGTGCGCCCAGCGGGAAAGGAGTTCGCCCTTTCCGCAGGCCAGGTCGAGGATGCGCGTGCCCGGCGTGAAACCGCAGATCTCGCCCAGGAGGTTGAGCTTGTCGTCCGTCAGGGGGTTCAGAATGCGGTGACGTGACTCGGCGATTTCGTGGAAGCGAAGAGACATGGCAGGCAGTCTCTCGGCCTGGGCGTCCGGGGTCCACTCAATATCGGTTTGCGGCGGGCTCGTGGACGTTCCACGGCTTGCTAGGCTGGGAGCACACCGGGCCACCCCAGGGGTGGCCTTCGTCGCGTAAGGCCCGCAGGCGGGCGGCGACCAGCCTGGTGGACCGTCGTTGTGAGTCCGCTGGGTGAGTCAACGAAATGGACCAGAAGTGAACAGAGATAACGGATCGGACGGCGGACAGCGCGGGCGCGGCGACTACGGGGACAGGCGCTCCGGCGGAGGGGGCAGAAGCGGCGGGTACGGATCCCGCGGGCGTGATTCTGGCGGCGACCGTCCGTTCCGTTCAGACGACAGGTCGCGCTACGGCAACCGGGGAGATAGAGGGCCGCGGCGCGACGACTATCGAGACGACCGTCGTTCCTATAGGGATCGCGACGATCGCGGCCAGCGCCGTGACGGCGGCTACGGTGACCGCCGCGAGGGCGGATACCGCGGCGATCGGGGCGATCGGGGTCCTCGGCGCGAGTGGGACGACCGCCGTCCCTACCGGGATCGCGACGATCGCGGGCCGCGTCGCGACAGCGGCTACGGTGACCGGCGCGAGGGTGGTTACTCGTCGCGTCGCGACGGCGGTTACCGCGATCGGGATGATCGGGGGTCGCGGCGGGAGTATGGGTCGCGGGATGATCGTCCGCGTCGCGATGGTGGGTTCCGGGATGACCGGGGTCCGCGCCGTGAGGGCGGGTTCCGCGACGATCGCGGTCCTCGTCGTGAGGGTGGTTACTCGTCGCGTCGCGAGGGCGGCTATCGCGATCGGGATGATCGGGGGTCGCGGCGGGAGTATGGGTCGCGGGATGATCGTCCGCGTCGCGATGGTGGGTTCCGGGATGACCGGGGTCCGCGCCGTGAAGGTGGGTTCCGCGACGATCGCGGTTCGCGCCGTGACGGCGGGTTCCGGGACGACCGTGGCTCGCGTCGTGAGGGCGGGTTCCGCGACGATCGCGGTCCTCGTCGTGAGGGCGGCTACTCCTCGCGTCGTGACGGCGGTTACCGGGACGAGCGCGGTCCCCGCCGTGACTGGGACGAGCGCCGTCCCTACCGTGATCGGGACGACAGAAGGCCGGCTCGCGAGGGCGGCCCGCGTGACAGGGGGCGCGGCGAGTCCCGTCCGTTCTCCCGTGACGGCCGCCGCGACGACAGGCCCGCAGGCACCCGCGCCCGCTACGGCAGGAGCGACCGCGACGCCGCCGCCGAGGCGCCGCAGCGGGAGAAGCTGCCCGAGGTGGCGCCCGACATCACCATCGACGAGCTCGACAAGGAGGTGCTGGAGGAGCTGCGTTCGCTCCCCGGCGACCTCGCCGACCTCGTCGGACGGCACCTCGTCGCGGCCGAGCGGGCGCTGGAGGAGGACGACCCCGACCGGGCGCACGAGCACACCAAGGTGGCGCGCAGGTTCGCGGCGCGCATCGGCGTCGTACGCGAGGCCGCCGGCATCGTCGCCTACCGCGCCGGGCACTACTCCGAGGCGCTGAGCGACCTGCGCGCGGCCAGGAGGATGACGGGCTCGGAGGCGTACCTGCCGATCATGGCCGACTGCGAGCGCGGTCTCGGCCGTCCCGAGCGGGCCATCGACCTCATCCGTTCGCCTGAGGCAGAGCGTCTCGACCGGGCCGGACGCATCGAGCTGACCATCGTCGAGTCCGGCGCCCGCCGCGACCTCGGCCAGCACGACGCGGCTGTGATCACGTTGCAGCGCCTGCCGGAGCTGCGCGACCCGAAGCCGCGGCCGTGGTCGGCGCGGCTCGCCTTCGCGTACGCGGACGCGCTGGCCGAAGCCGGGCACCACGAGGCGGCGACCGACTGGTTCGGCCGCGCGATGGCGTTCGACGAGGACGGCGAGACGGACGCGGCCGAGCGGTACGCCGAGCTGACCGGAGCCGTCATCGAGGACGTCGAGGAGGACCTCGACTACGAGGACGACTTCGACGACGCCGGTGTCGCGCCCGAGGCGGATGATGAGCCGGACGACGAGGAGGCGCTCGCCGAGGCGGGTGACCTGCTGAGCGATCGGGACGACGTACCGGGGGATGCCGGGGACGAAGCTCCCGAAGCGGTCGAGCCGGCCGAGGAGCCCGCCGACGGATCCTCGGAGAAGGCGGAGTCCGAGAAGGCTGAGGTCGAGTCCAGTACTGATGCCCGGGCTCAGGCCGAGGAGGCTCCCGGCATCACGCCGGCATTCATCGAACCGCAGTTCGAGGACGTACAGAATGGGCCGGACGAGCCCGGCGACGACAAGAAGCCTGGCAAGTCGGACGGCTGACGGCGCGGCCGTTTGACCTGACGCGGCGGGCACGCGGAATGCGCGTGCCCGCCGCTTGTTCGTTTCCTCGTTCCGCAGCCGGATGCCGGTACGCGGGTCACCGGGGCGCGCGCTGCGTCATCGGGGGGAGACGCGGTCGAGCCAGTGCAGGATGCCCGCGACGTTGGACTGGGCGCCGCTGAGCAGCTCCAACTGCTCGGCTCGCTCGTCGTCGGGCGCCGGCTCGGTGTAGCGCGCCTTCGTACGGTCCCTGACCATGGCGACGGCGTGATCGAGGTCCATGCCCTCGGCGTGGGCCTGCCGGGTCAGATCCACCCATACCCGGAGCTCTTCGGCGGACCGTTCAAGCGTCTCCTTGACCGCGTCGACCGGGCCGTAGTGGCTGAAGAGCAGTCGTTGCGGGTCGAGGGCCCCGAACAGCGCGATCGAGTTGAGCGCGGTCTGCAGGTCGAAGTCCGGCGGCGGGGTGGCGGGGCGCAGATCGCCCGTTTCGGGCAGGTAGACGCCGGCGGCGTCGCCGACGTACAGGTCGCCGGTGGCGGAGTCGACCAGGCCCACGTGGTGCTTGGCGTGGCCGGGGGAGTAGTGGCTGCTCAGCGTGCGGCCGTTGCCGAGGTCGATGGCGCCGGTGTCGCCGAGGGCGACGATGCGTTCGGCCTCGGTCGGGGAGAGCTCGCCGAAGAGCGTGTCGAGCTTGTCGCCCCACACCATGCGGGCGCTGGCCATCAGGCGTGACGGATCGGCGAGGTGGCGCGCGCCTTTCTCGTGTACGACGATCTGCGCGGACGGGAAGAACCTGGCGATGTCCCCCACTCCGCCGGCGTGGTCGAGGTGAATGTGGGTCACCACGACCGTGGCGAGCTCGTCGGGGCCCACGCCGAGCGAGGCGATCGCGTCGCGCACCACGGGGGCGGAGGTCGATGTCCCTGTCTCCACCAGGCATGGGCGGTCGCTGAGGATCAGGTAGCCGGCCGTGATGCCGGAGTATCCGGCCATCTTGGTGTCGATCTCATAGACGTCGCCGCCCAGTGCTTTGATGTTGTCCACAGGCACTCCCGATCGTCCGCCGCTGTCCCCAGAACGGCATTCGAGCCGATCCGGCGTCCTCCTCATCGTAGAGAGTGATCTCCACCAGAGCACCGATGGGAGGACGACCGTGGACCGAAACGAAGTCTTGCTGGTGGGGAGACTGTCCGCGCCCGCCGAGGAGCACCCCTTGCCGAGCGGCGACACCGCGACGAAATGGCGCATCATCGTCCGCCGCCGTCGCCACCGCCGGGGTGCCGCCCTGACCGACAGCATTCCTTGCGTCACGTTCGACCCGGAGACGGCCGCCGTGGTGCGCGCTCTCAAGCCTCGCGAGTACATGGAGGTGACGGGGGCGTTCCGCTGCCGCGTCTTCGGGCCGGCGGCGGCCAAGATCTGGCGGTACGAGGTGGAGGTGAGCAGCGTCAAGCCGTACGAGGTGTCACTTGTGGCCCCGGATGTCGGGGCCCCGGATGATGTGGGCTCGGCGGGGCAGGTGGCGGCTTTGGTGCCGAGACAGGTGCAGTACTTGGCGCCTACGGGGTGAGGGCGGCTTGGCGGGGCTGGTGGACGGTCACGGCGTGGGCCGTTCGTGCTCGCCGTGGGCGGCACGCAGATTCCGAGACTGGAGGGACCGACGGCTGGGGCCGGGCAGTCCGGGTGCCGGCCGTCGGCGGTCGCCAGGGTGTTGGCGAGGTGACGCCGCGCCGCAAGCCAAGTGCGAGGGCCATGAGTGCGAAGACCGGCCACGGGGACCACACTCCTCATGCCTTTCCCTTACCTGCGCTTGCAGGCGCCATGGCTCGCCGATCGAGGCGATACCGGTAGGGCGGGCGGTGATGTGGGCCCGCGTGTCTTCCTGCCCACAGCCGGGAGTAGGCACCACTTTCCGTCTGTTCGTCTCGTGGCGATGGCAGAGGACGACAGGAGTGCGTAGCCGGAGAAGGAAGAAGGGGCCTGCCGGTAGGAACGAGCGGCGAAGCCCCTTCTGCCGTGCCTTATCGCTTTGTCCTGTTGTTTGTCCCGTCCGGGGCTCTGCCGTCGCACCGGCCGTCAAGGCTCGGAAAGCAGGGTCGGCCGGAGGGCTCCGGATGCTCGTTCTGGGCGCCGATGCCGGGCTGGAACCCAACCTTTGGCGGGCGAAGGTCAGGACCTTATGGCTCCCATGAGGCCCTGACCCCCTTACAGCGGCCCCTCGTCTCCTCCCCAGGTCATGCTTCGCTTGAGCAGCTCGTCGAGTTTGCAGTCCAGCAGGTACACGCCGATGCGGAGATCGTCGAGCTGCTGTTGCAGCTGGGCCTGGCCGGAGGTGAAGTACTCCCGTGCCTGCCAGCGGAGCCCTGTGATCTCCACGTTGAGGGCCTCCAGGTCGTCGGCCAGCCCCTCGGGGTACTGAGCGACGACGGGAGCGCCGGCGGCGACCGGTGTCGCCGGCTCGTCCTCATCGGAGGACGAGCCGGACTCGAGCGCCTGGAGGCGCTGCTTGAGGTTGGTGATCTCTTCTTCGAGGTCCATCCGACCTACCTCAGTAGCAATAGTGCTGTGGCCAGGCCTTATGCCGAGCCAAATGAACTGCGGCCTATGGTGACAGGACTTGGACGTGAGCGTGCGCACGGTTCAAAGCCGTGGTGTGATTTCTTCTCCCGGCCGGGCAGTCCGGGCCGGGTGGAAAAGGCGGGATGAATCATGGCCTGATCTCACTTGCCGGTAGAAGAATTTCTCCCGGCGGCCGAGATTCGATCCGGTGTATGCACGTGGACGGTCCGTAACTCAGCTCACCCGTGCTCGTGATGGTCTGCCCTCCGATGTGTTCCGGTTCCGTTCCTGAGGTCCGTCGGGTCCACCGCGGCATGCTCCTGGCTCTCCACTGTGGTGTGCTGTCGGTTCTCCACTGTGGTGTGCTGCCGGCTCTCCACCGCGGCGTGCTTGTGGCTCTCCACTGTGGTGTGCTTGTGGCTCGGGTTGCGCAGTGAGCGTGTGCTTGTGTTCCTGGTCATCGCACGCGCGGGTTCGGTCTTCAGGGTCTGGCCCGGCTCCGATCCGGCGGGGGCCGGAGCGCGGCTCTGTGGCTGTCAGGCATTCTGCGGTGGCTCTTCGGGCCAGAAGGCTCAGCAACCATTCGGGTGGCGGGTGAGGCGGTCCTGAACGATTCTGGGGACGTTGCGCAAGCCGCCCTGTCCGTACGGGGGTTCGGGCATCCCGCCTGCTGCCGGTGGGACCGGCCCGCGGTCAGTCGATGGCGAAGGTGCGGAGGACGAGGCCGGTGCGGGGTTTGGGGCCGAAGGAGGTGGACTTGCGGGGGACGCGTTCGCCGGCCGCGGCGACGGCCAGGACGTCTTCGACGGCGAGCGGCTTCAGCAGGACGGCGGTGCCGCCGATGCGGGCGGCCAGGCCGGCGGCGGCCTGCGCGTCGTGGTGGACGATGCGTACGGCCTGGTCGCTGTCCTGCATGCCCCACACCACGGGGAGGATGAACTCCGAGAGGATGGAGGTGTTGAGCGCGTTCCAGCGGTCGGAATGGTCGGCCTGGCATGGCACGGGCCAGCTGTACGGGGTCGGGGCCGGTGAGCAGGTGGGCGGTGTGCCCGTCGGCCAGCAGGAACGCGGGCTCGGGGGCGTCCTGGAGCGCGGCGAGGCCGGCGGCGAGGTCGGCGTAGTCCTGGACCCGCCAGGCGCCCTTGGCCTTGGCGACGGCTTCGGAGAGCGGCAGGCCGGGGATGACGCGGTGGATGGCCTTGAGGTCGGGCGGGTACGCGGCCGAGTCCACGAGCAGGGCCAGGCCGAAGTCCCAGGGGCCGGAGGCGGGCGCGGCGCGGGTGGCGCGTTCCTGCCGCTGCAGGACGCGGTAGGTCGCGTACCGGTGGTGGCCGTCCGCGATGAGGGCCTGGCGAGGGTGGAGGTCGGCGTTGACGGCGGCGATCTCGGACTCGTCGGTGATGGCCCAGAGGCGGTGGGTGAGGCCGTCCTCGGTGTGCGCCGTGACCAGGGGGTCACGGGTGGTGGCCACCCCGTCGACCAGCCGGGTGGCGGCGCCGCCGTCGCCGTCGTACAGGAGGAAGATCGGCTCCAGGTTGGCCTGGGTGGTGCTCATGAGGGCCAGGCGGTCGGCGATCGGGCCGGGCATGACGTCCTCGTGCGGCAGGATGACGCGCCGGCCGGGGTCGGCGAGCGCGACGTCGCCGATGAGGCCGCGCTGCAGGACGCCGGGGCCGCTCTGCTCGTAGACGTAAAGGGCGGGCACCTCGTCGGGGACCAGGACGCCGGAGTCGAGCCAGGCCCGCAACGTCTCCCTGGCCTCGGCGTACCGGCCGGGTGACGGCTGTTCCGCGGCGAGGCTCGTGGTGCCAGAGGAATCACCCGAAGGCGTACAGGGAAGGATGAGACGGACGACGTTGTTCGGGTGAGCGTCAAGGAGGACCTCGACGTCGGCGTCGGAGATGAGGTCGTACGGCGGGGAGGTCACCTTGGCGGGATCTTCGACAGCGAAACGCACGCCGCGGAAGGGCCGTAGCACCAGTCCATCTGGTATCGGCAGTTCAGGAGTCCCCATACCGGGCATGCTGCCATAAATGCCCGTTCCTTCCGAAAACCGGCCCATGGTTGCAGTCGTGCCCGCACCGCGGCAGGCGTGGCGGGGTCACCCGTACAGCGATGAAGGAGTTCTCACCCATGGCTCACGAGGGAAACGTCCATGACCAGAATTCGGGAGCTCCCAGAGGTGGTGTTTACGACTGGTACCAGCGCGGGGTCAAGCTGCTGAACGACGGCAGCCCGGCCGCCGCCGCGGCACTGCTGGAACGGGCCGCCGCCGCGCAGCCGGACTCGCGCAGCATTCTGGAGGCGCTGGCACGGGCCCAGTTCAACTCCCGCCACTATGCCGAGGCCGCCGAGAGTTTCCGGCAGATCGTGGACGCCAACCCGACCGAGGACTACGCGTATTTCGGACTGGGATTGTCATTGTGGCGTACCGGGGATGTGGAAGGAGCTCAGGAACCGCTGGCCATCGCGGTGGCCATGCGTCCCGACGATCGTAATTACGTGTCGGCGTTGCGGAGTGTGCGCGCGACGTTGAAGGCGCGCAAAGAGATGTGATCCGTTCGTCCGCCGTCGGCGTCTCGCCGCGAGCGTTCTGTCCCCCGCGAGTGGCTCCGAGGGCGGTCGGTCTTCCCGAGGGTGGTCGGCCTCCCCGCGAGCGGGTACGAGGGCGGCGCTAGAGTCGCACGCGGCGTGACAGGCGAACGGGAAGAGGCACTGTGCTGATCGACGCTTTCGACACCCTGCTGCTCGACCTCGACGGCGTGGTCTACCTGGGCAGGCAGGCGATCCCCGGCGCCCCCGAGTCGCTGGAGGAGGCCAGGCGGCGCGGGGCCCGGCTCGCGTACGTCACCAACAACGCCTCCCGCACCCCCGCCGCGATCGCCGCCCACCTGCGCGGGCTGGGCGCGCCCGCCACCGCCGACGACGTCGTCACCTCCGCCCAGGCCGCCGCCCGCGTGGTCGCCGAGCGGGTGCCGCCGGGGTCGAAGGTGCTGGTGGTCGGCGGTTCCGGGTTGCGGCTCGCGGTACGTGATCGCGGGCTCAGGCCCGTCTCGACGGCCGCCGAGTCGCCTGTGGCGGTGGTGCAGGGGTTCGCGTACGAGCTGTCGTACGGACTGCTCGCAGAAGGGGCGCTGGCGGTGCGGCAGGGGGCGCTGTTCGTGGCCTCCAACGGCGACAGCACGATGCCGAGCCCGCGTGGCGAGCTGCCCGGCAACGGCTCCCTGGTGCGCGTGATCGCCACGGCCACCGGCGTCGAGCCGATCTACGCGGGCAAGCCCGAGCCGCCGCTGCACCGGGAGTCGATGATCAGGACGAACGCGCGCCGCCCGCTGGTCGTGGGCGACCGGCTCGACACCGACATCGAGGGGGCCACGAACGCGGGGGTCGAGAGCCTGCTCGTGCTCACCGGGGTCACGACGCCGGCCGACGTGCTGACGGCCGAGCCGCGCCACCGTCCCACGTACGTGGGCGAGGACCTGCGGACGCTGCTCCAGCCCTGCCCCGAGGTGCGCGACGGCGCCTGCGGGGGATGGCGGGCCCGGTGGCAGGACGGCGCGCTGCGGCTCGAGGGCGAGGGCAGCAGGATCGACGGGCTGAGGGCCGCCTGCGACGTCGCCTGGGCGGTCGCGGGGGAGGGGCGCCTGGAGGAGGACGCCGTGAAGCCCGCACTCGACCGCCTCAGCTGACCACGATGGGGGCCGTTTCCGCAGGTTCGCGCGGCGCGTGAAAAGGGTCTTCCGCGTGAAGGGTGCGCGCGGCGCTCGGCGGGGCTTTCGCCGGCTGGCGGGGGACGTTCACAGCAGGCGGCGCAGCCGCAGCAGGTCGCCGAAGCTCGCGTCCACCTTCACCCGGCCGCCGAGCAGCGCCCGCGCCAGGTCGAGCTCCCCGTTGACCAGCGCCACCAGGTCGTCGCTGACGATCGTCAGCTTGACGTCCGTGGGCCTGCCGTCGCCCGGCGGCGTCTCGACGAACGGATCGAGCCCCTCGTAGTGCAGCCGCCCGTAGAACGTGACGTCGAGGTCGGACACCCGGCAGCTGACTGTGCGCTCGACCACGTGCTTGGCACGGTCGGCCTCGTCGATCTCGTCGAACTGGGTGACGAGCTTGGCCAGTGCCGCCCGGCACTCCTCGACGCTTGCCATGATGCGTATCCTTTCATCCCTTTGCGGACGGTAGCGTTCCACATCAGTAGCACCCTCGTATGGGCTTCAACGTCTGACACGCCTGCCAAGGTCCCGGCCGCTCGCGGGAGGCGTTACGGTCGAGTCATGAGTGAGCTGCCGGAGCAGAGCGGCGACGCGCGCGTCGACGCCATCGTGGCGGGTCTGGCCAGGCTGGGCGAGCTGCCCGTGAGCGAGCACGTCGCCGTCTTCGAAGAGGCGTTCTCCGGGCTGGAGAGCGCGCTCGCCGCCGTTGACGAGCAGGACGCGGGCAGGCCCGCGGTCCCCGTGCCGCCCGCCGTGGGACGCCCGTGAGCCGCAGGATCCGCCTCGACAGCGAGCTGGTCCGCCGCGGCATGGCCAGGTCGCGTGAGCAGGCCGTCCAGCTGATCGAGGCAGGGCGGGTGAGCGTCGGAGGCCAGCGGGCGCGCAAGCCCGCCACCCAGGTCGACACCGCCGCCGCCATCGTCGTCGCGGAGTCGGACGACGGCCCCGACTACGTTTCGCGCGGAGCGCACAAGCTGCTCGGCGCGCTCGACACGTTCACCTCGCTGAAGGTGGAGGGGCGGCGCTGCCTGGACGCGGGCGCCTCCACCGGCGGGTTCACCGACGTGCTGCTGCGGCGCGGCGCCGCCCACGTGGTGGCGGTCGACGTCGGCTACGGCCAGCTCGCCTGGTCGCTGCGCAGCGACGAGCGGGTGACGGTCATGGAGCGGGTGAACGTCCGCGACCTCACCCCCGAGATGGTCGGCGAGCCTCCCACGCTGGTGGTGGGCGACCTGTCGTTCATCTCGCTGCGGCTGGTGCTGCCCGCGCTCGCCGCGGTCGCCGCCCCCGTGGCCGACTTCGTGCTGCTGGTGAAGCCGCAGTTCGAGGTGGGCAAGGAGCGCGTCGGTGCGGGCGGCGTCGTACGCGACCCCGAGCTGCGCGCCGAGTCGGTGCGCGGCGCCGCCGCCAAGGCGAAGGAGCTGGGGCTGAGCGTGCGCGGCGTGACCTACAGCCCGCTGCCCGGCCCGTCGGGCAACGTCGAATACCTGCTGTGGCTCGGCAAGGGGGAGGGCGAGCCGGAGGTCGCCGACCTCGACGCCGAGATCCGGCGTGCCGTCGCGGAAGGGCCGCAATGAACCGCACCGTGCTGGTCGCCGTCCACACCGGGCGCGAGGCCGCCGTCGACAGCGCCCGCCTGGTCATCGAGCGGCTGATCGATGCCGGCATCACCGTCAAGGTGCTCGACACCGAGGCCGACGAGCTGGGCTGCCACGGCATCGAGGCGGTGCACGGCGACCCGGGCGCCGCCAAGGACGCCGAGGTGATGATCGTGCTGGGCGGCGACGGGTCGCTGCTGCGCGCCGCCGAGCTGGCCAAGCCGGCCGGCACGCCGCTGCTCGGCGTCAACCTCGGCCACGTCGGGTTCCTGGCCGAGGCCGAGGTGGCCGACCTGGCCTCCGCCGTCGACGCCGTCGTGGCCGGCCGCTACGACGTCGAGGAGCGGATGACGATCGACGTGATCGCCCGGCAGAACGGCCGGCTGATCGCCGACACCTGGGCGCTCAACGAGGTCACCGTCGAAAAGCAGGAGCGCATGCTGGAGGTGGTCGCCGAGATCGACGGCCGTCCCCTGTCGCGGTGGGGCTGCGACGGCGTGATCTGCGCCACCCCGACGGGCTCGACCGCCTACGCGTTCTCCGCCGGAGGGCCGGTCGTCTGGCCCGAGGTCGAGGCGCTGCTCATGGTGCCCATCAGCGCCCACGCGCTGTTCGCCAAGCCGCTGGTCGTCTCGCCGCGCTCCACGCTGGCCGTGGAGATCCTGCCCGACACCCCGGGCGGCGTCATGTGGTGTGACGGACGCCGCAAGTTCGAGGTGCCGTCGGGCACCCGCGTCGAGGTGCGCAGGGGCGCCGAGCCCGTACGGCTGGCCCGCCTGCACGGGGTGGAGAGCACCGGCGCGCCCTTCACCGATCGGCTGGTCGCCAAGTTCGAGCTGCCGGTCCAGGGGTGGCGCGGAAGGGCTCGACCCTGAGTGAATGGAGTGCGGAGCGCGTAGGATCGCGTGGTCAGCACGATCGACCGCGACAGCGGCGTCAGACACGGCAGTGAACGGGAGTGGGCAGTGCGACCCAGGGTCGAGGAGGTCCGCATCCAGGGGCTCGGCGTCATCGACGAGGCCGTGCTCGAGCTTTCGCCTGGCTTCAACGTGGTCACCGGCGAGACCGGCGCGGGCAAGACGATGGTCGTGACCGGGCTCGGGCTGCTGTTCGGCGGCCGGGCGGACCCGGCGCGGGTGCGGCCTGGAGCCGACCGCGCGACTGTCGAAGGCACGTTGATCATCGAGCCGGGCGGGCGCGTCGCGCAGCAGGTGGAGGACATCGGCGGCCAGGTCGAGGACGGCGAGCTGATCATTTCGCGTACGGTCTCGGCCGAGGGCAGGTCCAGGGCCTGGCTGGGTGGCCGCACGGTGCCGGTGGGCACGCTGACGTACCTGGCCGACGACCTGGTGGCGGTGCACGGGCAGATGGACCAGCAGCGGCTGCTGCAGCCGGCCAGGCAGCGCGCCGCGCTCGACCGCTACGCCGGCGACGAGCTGGTCAAGCCGATGCGCGAGTACGCGCAGACGTACAAGCGGCACAAGCAGGTGGCCGCGCAGCTTGAGGAGCTGACGACCAAGGCGCGCGAGCGGGCGCAGGAGGCCGACCTGCTGCGCTTCGGGCTGGAAGAGATCGAGAAGGTCGATCCGAAGCCGGGCGAGGACGAGGAGCTGCGCGAGGAGGAGGAGCGGCTCTCCCACGCCGACGCGCTGCGCAGCGCCGCGACGACCGCGCACACCGCGCTGCTCGGCGACCCGATGGAGGCGGCGAGCGGCCCGCGCGACGTGATCGGGCTGCTGGGTGAGGCGCGGGCGGCCGTGGAGGCCGTACGCGACTTCGACCCCAGGCTCGCCGGGGTGGCCGACCGGCTGGCCGAGGCCGGATACCTCATCTCCGACGTGGCCACCGACCTCGCGGCCTACGCCGAGTCGGTCGAGGCGGACCCGGCCCGGCTGGCGGCGGTGCAGGAGCGGCGTTCCGTCCTGTCCGGCTTGATCAGGAAGTACGGCGAGGACAGCGCGGCGGTGCTGGCCTGGGCGCAGCAGGCCGCCGCCCGCCTGGCCGAGCTGGAGGGCGACGACGAGCGCATCGACGAGCTGACCCGCGAGTACGACGAGCTGACCGAGCGGCTCACCGAGCTGGCCGACCGGCTCACCGAGGTGCGCAAGGCGGCCGCCGAGCGGTTCGGCAAGGCGGTCACGGAAGAGCTGACCGCGCTCGCCATGCCGCACGCCAGGGTCGTGGTCGAGGTGACGCAGAGCGCGGAGTTCGGCCCCGAGGGCCGCGACGAGGTGGAGCTGCGCATGGCCGCGCACCCGGCCGCGCCGCCGCTGCCGCTCACCAAGGGAGCGTCGGGCGGCGAGCTGAGCCGCGTCATGCTGGCCATCGAAGTGGTGTTCGCGGGCGCCGACCCGGTGCCGACGTTCGTCTTCGACGAGGTCGACGCGGGGGTCGGCGGCAAGGCGGCGGTCGAGATCGGCCGCAGGCTCGCCCGGCTGGCCCGCACCGCGCAGGTCATCGTGGTGACGCACCTGCCGCAGGTCGCCGCGTTCGCCGACCAGCATCTGGTGGTGGAGAAGTCGAGCGACGGCAGCATCGTGCGCAGCGGCGTGGTGACCCTCGACCACGAGGGCCGCGTACGCGAGCTGTCCCGCATGCTCGCGGGCATGGAAGACTCGGAGCTGGGCAGAGCTCACGCGGAGGAGTTGCTCGGCCTGGCCGCGGCGGACAGGTGATGCTGGGTGACATAGCGGACACGCCGCGTCATGCGTGGCCTCCGTGGTGTTTCCCTCTGGCAGGATGGTCTTGATGAAGGTTCCGGGAAGCAAGAGGCCGGGCCTCCGCGGCAGGAAGGTCGGGGACCTTCCCGGTATAACGGCAGTGGCGAGGATCGACCGGCGCACCAAGAGGCTGACGAAACGCCTCCAGCCCGGCGAGATTGCGATCATCGACCATGTCGACGTCGACCGGGTCAGCGCGGAGGCGCTTGTCGCGTGCGGTGCTTCCGCCGTGGTCAACGTCGCGAGCGGCATCAGCGGCCGCTATCCCAACCTGGGTCCGCAGATCCTGCTCGAGGCCGGTGTGCCGTTCATCGACAACGCCAGCCCCGAGCTGTTCGAGCGGGTCAAGGACGGCGACGTCGTACGCGTCTGCGACGGCGTCGTCTATCTGGACGACGACGTGATCGGCAAGGGCGTCGAGCAGACGCTCGAGACCGTCGAGGCGGCCATGGCCGAGGCCCGCGCCGGGCTGGCCGTGCAGATCGAGGCGTTCGCCGTCAACACCATGGAGTACGTGCGCGGCGAGGGCAAGCTGCTCATCGACGGCGTCGGGGTGCCCGAGATCCGCACGTCCATGGAGGGCCGCCACGTCCTCATCGTGGTGCGCGGCTACCACTACAAGGAGGACATCGCCACCCTCCGCCCGTACATCCGCGAATACCGTCCCGTCCTCGTCGGCGTCGACGGCGGCGCGGATGCGCTGCTGGAGGCGGGCTACATGCCCGACGTGATCGTCGGCGACTTCGACTCGGTCTCGACCAAGGCGCTGACCTGCGGCGCGGAGCTGGTCGTGCACGCCTACCGCGACGGCCGGGCCCCCGGCCTTGAGCGCGTGCACCAGCTCGGCAGGGAAGCGGTGATCTTCCCCGCCACCGGCACCAGCGAGGACATCGCCATGCTGCTGGCCGACGACAAGGGCGCCGAGCTGATCGTCGCCGTCGGCACCCACGGCACGCTGGAGGAGTTCCTCGACAAGGGCCGCTCGGGCATGGCCAGCACGTTCCTCACCCGCCTTATCATCGGTAGCAAGCTCATCGACGCCAAGGGCGTCAGCCGGCTCTACCGCAGCCGCATCACCACATCACAACTGCTCCTGCTGGTGATCACCGCGTTGATCACCATGGGGGTCGCGCTCTTCATGTCGCCACTCGGCCAGACCTGGCTGAACGGCCTGCAAGACGTCTGGAACGCGTTCATCTTCTGGCTGGTCGGACTCTTCTCGTGATCGATTTCCGCTATCACCTCGTCTCCATCGTCGCGATCTTCCTGGCGCTCGCGGTGGGCATCGTGCTGGGCACGACGCTGCTGCAGGAGCCCGCGGTCAAGTCCGCCCAGGAGCTCACCGCGCAGCTCACCAAGACGAAGGAGGAGCTGCGCGCCCAGATCGACACGCTCCAGGGCCGCGAGGCCGGCAACGACGCCTTCATCACCGCCGTGACGCCCGAGCTGGTCGCCGGCGACCTGACCGGCCAGCGCGTGCTGCTGATCGAGACGCCGGGCTCCAGCACCGCCTGGCGCGAGGCCGCCCAGCAGGTGCTCGGCCAGGCCGGGGCGGAGATCTCCGGCCGCATCACGTTCACCGAGAAGTTCCTCGACCCCAAGGGCACCGGCGTGCTCGACGGCCTGGTCAACCAGCTCAAGCCGGTCAACATGGTCTTCCCCGCCACCGCCACCGCCTGGGACAGAGCCGCCGCGCTGCTGGCCGCCGCGCTGGTCACCAACGACCCCGCCCAGGCCGGCACGGCCAACACCGCCACCGCCGACGTCGTCGGCGCGTTCGAGGCGGGCGGGCTGCTCACCGTCGACGGCGACCCGGGCAAGCGGGCCACGCTCGCCGTCATGTTCGCGCCCGAGCGGCCGTACGAGGGGGAGAGCGCCGAGACGCAGGCGGGCGCGCTGGTCTCCGTCGCCAACGGCTTCGACGGCGCGGGCAAGGGCGCGGTGCTGGCCGGCACCGTCGCCGCCACGGTCACGCCGGGCGACGTCATCACGGCCCTGCGGGACGAGAGCGAGATCTCCAAGCGGGTGAGCGGCGTCGACACGGCCGACATGCCGCTCGGGCGGGTCGCGATCGTCTACTCTCTGCAGGAACAGCTGTCCGGGCGGGCCGGCCAGTACGGCAACGGCAAGGGGGCCTCTGGCCCCATCCCAGCCGAGGCGGCGGCCCCCACCCCATCCCCCACCACCGAATCAGGGAGCTGACATGCCCAGCCGGGCTCGTGGCCTGCTAGGTGCGCTGGCCGGCGCCGCCATCGGCGCCGTGGCCGCGCGCGTCGCCTACACCGCCTTCACCCGTAACCGGCCCGCCGACCTGACCGGCCGCTGGACCAGGAAGAACCACCGCGGCGAGCCCATCACGCTGCTCGAAGGCCCCGCGTTCGTGGCCGGTGCCGGCGCCGCCGCCGCGCTCACGCCCGGCCTCACCCCGCGCCAGCGCGCCGCCGCGCTGCTCGCGGGCACCGGCAGCGGCGTGCTCGGCGCGTACGACGACCTCTACGGCACCACCGCGTCCAAGGGCTTCAAGGGTCACCTGAGCGCGCTGGCCCGCGGTGAGGTCACCAGTGGCGCGGTCAAGATCCTCGGCATCGGCGCGACCGGGCTGGGCGCCGCCGCGCTCGTCTCCCGCGGCCCGGTCGACACGCTGGTCAACGGCGCGGCCATCGCCGGCTCCGCCAACCTCGCCAACCTCTTCGACCTGCGTCCCGGCCGCGCCATCAAGGTCGGCCTGCTGACCGGCGGCCCGCTGCTGGCCGCCGCGCTCTTCCGCGACCAGCCCGCCGCCGGTGCGCTGGCCGCCGTGCCGCTGGGCGCCGCCGCCGCGCTGCTGCCCGACGACCTCGGCGAGCGCGCCATGCTCGGCGACGCCGGCGCCAACGCCCTCGGCGCGCTGCTCGGCCTCGCCGCCGTCACCAAGCTCGGCAAGCCCGGCCGGTACGTCCTGCTCGGCACCGTCGTCGCCCTGACGGCCGCCGCGGAGAAGGTCAGCTTCACCAAGGTCATCGCCGGCAACCCGGTGCTCAACCGCATCGACATGCTCGGCCGCCGCCCCGTCGACCCCGCCTGAGGTCCCTTCCCTGAAGACGCGATTGTCGGTCCGGCCTGCCAGGATGTCTGCGTACGTTGGTTCGGTTGCGCGTTCGGGGGAGGCCGGGTGGGTCTGGTGACGGCGAGGGGCGTCGCGGGCGGCGCGATGCTCATCGGGGCGATCACCGTGCTGGCGCGCGTCACCGGATTCGCCAAGCAGTACGCCTTCGCCCAGACCGTCGGCACCAACTGCCTGGCCACCGCCTACATGACGGCCAACCAGATCCCCAACATCGTCTTCGAGGTGGTCGTCGGCGGCGCGCTCGCGGGCATGGTGGTGCCCGTGCTCGCCGGGGTGCCGCGCGAGCGGGCCGGCCGCATCGGGTCGGCGCTGCTGACCTGGGTGCTGGTCGTGCTCGTCCCGGTCGCGGTGCTCATCGCGCTGCTCGCGGGCCCGGTCGTCGGGCTGTTCCTCGGCGGTGATGTTGACGGCTGCACCGGCCAGCTCGCCGCGCTCGGCGAGGTCGCCACCCGCATGCTGGTCGTCTTCGCACCCCAGATCCCGCTGTACGGCGTGGCCGTGGTGCTCTACGGCGTGCTCCAGGCGAGCGACCGCTTCGCCGGGCCCGCCGTCGCGCCGCTGGTGTCGAGCATCGTCGTCATCGTCGCGTACCTGCTGTTCGTGCCGCTCGGCGGCGGGCACCGCGACCTCGAAGGGCTGCCGATGGCGGGCGAGCTGGTGCTGTCGGTCGGCACCAGCCTCGGCGTGCTGTCGCTGGTGCTGACCGTCATCGGGCCCGTCGGGCGGCTGGGGCTGCGGTGGCGGCCGACGTTACGGTTCCCCGCCGGGGTGGCCGGGCAGGTGCGCAGGCTCGCGCTGGCCGGCATCGCGGGGCTGCTGGCCCAGCAGGCGGCCATGGCCGTGGCGCTGCTGCTGGCCAACAAGGTCGTCGGCGGCGGGGCCATCGCGGCCTACAACTACGCGTGGGCGATCTACCTGGTGCCGTACGCGGTGCTCGCCGTGCCCATCGCCACCAGCGCGTTCCCCCGGCTGTCCGCGCAGGCCGGCGAGCCGGAGGCGTTCGCGGCGCTGGCCGCCCGCACCACCAGGGCCGTCGTGCTGGTCTCCGGGCTGGCGGCCGGCGTGCTCGCGGCGGCGTCGGGGCCCGGCGCGGTCGTGTTCCTCGCCGACAAGAGCGACGTGCCCGCGGGCGAGCTGGCCGCCGCCATCGCGCTGTTCGCGCCCGGCCTCATCGGCTACGGGCTCATCGCCCACCTCAGCCGCGTCCTGTACGCCGCCGGTCAGGGCCGCGCGGTCGCCACCGGCACCGTCGCCGGGTGGCTCGTGGTCATGGTGGCCCAGACCGTGCTCGTGCTCGTGCTGCCCGCCGGGTGGGGCATCGCGGCGATGGCGCTCGGCATGAGCATCGGCATGAGCGTGGGCGGCGGGCTGCTGCTGGCGTTCGTGGTACGCACCAGGGGCGGTGCGGCGGCGGCCGGACTGCCCCGCGCGCTGGGGGCGGCGGTGGCCGGGGGAGTGGCCGGGTTCTTGGCCGGGGCCGCGGTCGTCGGCCTGCTGGGGGCCGTCTCCCTCTGGGCGAACGCTGGGGCCGCCGTGCTCGGGGCGGTGGTGGCGCTGGTGTCCGGGGTGGCGGTCGTGGCCGTCGTCGACCGGCCTGACGCCGCCTCGGTGGCCGGGATGCTGCGGCGCGGCGGGTCCGGCGCGGGCGTGTGAGTTTCGAGGCTCGGGCCTGGCGCGTGAGTGAGGAGTCCGGGCCGGGCGTGTGAGCGACGGCTTCGGGCCTGGGGTGTGAGCGAGGGGTCTGGGCCGGGCGTGTGAGTGAGAGGGAGGAGCTTGTCGTGCGGGTGGCTTTCGTGCTGGGCACCACGTCCGGTGGCACCGGGCGGCACGTCCTGATGCTGGTGGAGGGGCTCGTACGGCGCGGGCACCAGGTGCTGGTGATCGGGCCGCGCAGCGTCGAGGAGCAGTTCTCGTTCGGGGCCGCGGGCGCTCGCTTCGCCGAGGTGGCGGTCTCCGACCGGCCGCATCCGCTGAACGACTCGCGTGCCGTGCTCGCCGTCCGGCGGCTGACCAGGGGCGCCGATGTCGTCCACGCCCATGGCCTGCGCGCCGGGGCCCTGGCCGGGCTGCCCGGTGGGCCCGGACGGCTCATCGTGACGTTGCACAACGCGCTGACCGCCGGAGGGTTCGTGGGGCTGGTCTACGGCGTGCTGGAGCGGATCGTCGCGCGGCGCGCCGGGGTGGTGCTGGTGGTCTCGCCCGATCTCGGCGAGCGCATGACCCGGCTGGGCGCCCGTGACGTACGGCCGGCTCTGGTGGCCGCGTCCCCACCCGCTCCGGCCAAGCGGACCGTTCAGGAGATCAAAGACGAATTGGGCGCGGGCGATCGCCCCATCCTGCTCACCGTCGCCCGGCTGGCCCAGCAGAAAGGGCTGGAGACACTGCTCGACGTGGCGGCGGGGCCGTGGGAGGGCGAGCCGCTGTTCGTGGTGGCGGGCGAGGGGCCGCTGCGGGGGAACTGCAGCGCCGGATCGACGCCGAGAGCCTGCCCGTACGGCTGCTGGGCAACCGCGACGACGTGCCCGACCTGATGCGCGCCGCCACGGCACTGGTGATGCCGAGCCGTTGGGAAGGGCAGCCGCTCACGCTCAGGGAGGCGCTCATGACCGGCACGCCGGCCATCGCCTCCAAGGTCGGCGGCATCCCCGAGATCCTGGGGGACGCGGGGATCCTGGTGCCGTACGGAGACGTGGCCGGTTTCCGCGCCGCCGTGCGGCGGCTGCTCGCCTCGCTGGAGGAGGCGCGGACGCTGGCGGAGGCGGCGCGGCGGCGCGGGGATGAGATGCCGGGTGCGGACGACGTGGTGGAGAGCGTGCTCGCGGTCTACGAGCCCTGAGGGGCGGACCGCTCGCCGAATTCGCTCGCGCTGCGAGCCTGGGCCCGCGCTGCGAGCCTGGGCCCGCGCTGCGAGCCTGGGCCCGCGCCCCTGCGGCTCGACACCGCGTCGAAGGAGACGGCCAGTCCGGCTGCGAGGAGTACCTCGTGCTCTCCGCTCCTCCTTCGTGCCGTCGCTCCACTCCGTGTCGTAGGGAGCGGTCTGTGGGGCTCACCCGCGTTAGAGAGGCGGCGGCTGGCGCCGTGGAGCCCGCTTGCGTCGCGGCGCTGGTCTCTGCGGTGAGGCTGAGTGCCCCTGTTGGGCTGTCGGCGTCGGAACCGCGCGCTGTGAGCGTGCCGCGTTGCGCGGCTGGGCCCGCTTGGGCTGCGGCTGTGTGTGCTGTGGGTCCGGCCCGTCTCGTGCGGGTCGGCCCGCGCTGTGGGATCGCTTGTGTTGCGTGGGTCGGTCCCCGCGCCGTGGAGTCAGCTTGTGCCTCGGGCTGGGCTCGTGCCCTGGGCCTGCAGGCTGTGTCCGCGTCCGCAACCTGCGTCTGCGTCCGCGGGCTGCGCTCGCGCCCCTGGACGTGACCACCGGCTTCACCCGTGTGCCAACGGTGCCCGTCGCGGCGTGGTGAGAGTCACATGGTCGGAAAATGTGGCCCTCCGTGAAGGGGGCGTCACTCTGGGGGCAGTGGCGGTGCCGTTCGGTGGGAGGTTTGGTGGAGGTGGGGTTCGAGAGGTGCGCTGGTGAGCGGGCGGGGTGGGAGTGGGGGCGGAGGAGGATTAGGTGCGGTCGAGGCGTTCTCGTATACTGCGTGGGTTAGGGAGGGGAGTATCCCTTCGCGACAGCCTCGTCATCACGGTGCAGCCCCACTCCACGGGGCCCCCGGGGCTGCCGGTCCGCAGGCGAACGCGGGCGGGAGAGACCTCCGGCAATGAAGCGTGCATGCCGGAGGGTCTTTGTGACTGAACCTTTGTGGGCCTGGATCGCCGTGATCGGTGGTCTGCTGCTGGTCCTCGCCGTTGACCTGTGGATCGTCGACCGTGGTGAAGCCCGCGAGTTCTCCATGCGCCAAGCCGGCTACTGGGTCACCTTCTATGTGATCCTCGCCGTGTTGTTCGGCGTGTTGCTGTGGTTCACCTCCGGCCCCGATCGCGCGGGTGAGTTCTTCGCCGGTTACATCACCGAGTACAGCCTGAGCGTCGACAACCTGTTCATCTTCTTCATCATCATGAGCCGGTTCGCGGTGCCGAAGGTGTATCAGCACAAGGTGCTGCTCGTCGGCATCCTGCTCGCGCTCGTGATGCGCGGCGTGTTCATCGCGCTCGGTGCCGCCGCGCTCGAGCGGTTCAGCTGGCTGTTCTACGTGTTCGGCGCGTTCCTCATCTACACGGCGGTCAACATCGTCCGCCAGCATCTCAAGGGCGAGGAAGAGGAGTTCAACGAGAACATCCTGCTGCGCTGGGTGCGCCGGGCCTTCCCCACCACCGAGGGCTACGTCGGCTCCAAGATCACCGCCAAAATCGACGGCAAGCGCATGGTCACCCCCATGCTCATCGTCATGGTCGCCATCGGCACCACCGACCTGCTCTTCGCGCTCGACTCGATTCCGGCGATCTTCGGTCTCACGAAGGACCCCTTCATCGTCTTCACCGCCAACGCGTTCGCCCTGATGGGGCTGCGTCAGCTCTACTTCCTCCTGGGCGGTCTGCTGCAGCGGCTCGTCTACATCAGCTACGGTTTGGCGTTCATCCTGGGGTTCATCGGGGTTAAGCTCGTATTGGAGGCGTTGCACTCCAGCGATGTCTCCTGGGCGCCCGAAATTCCCATCTGGGTGTCGCTCTCGGTCATCGGCACCACCATGGTCATTACCACCGTGGCCAGCCTGATCAAAGCCCGTATCGACGCACGAAAGGGCAAGGAGTCGCACCCGGAGCAGGTCTAGCGCGTGGGGCTTCGAGGCGCTTTGCTTGTGTAGTTATGCCGTGTAATAGTTGCTAGTTCTGTAGCATCACGGCAAAGCGCCCAATCCAGTCACCACCAAAGGTTGTACGTGTCAGACGATTCTGCTAAGCCGGGCCGTATGAGGCTCGCGCGCGGGGTCTCCCCGTGGCTCCTCCCGACGGCCGCCACGGCGGCCGCCACCGCTCTGCTGACGCTCCGAGACCGGCGATGGGCGCTCGCGGCGGTGCCGCTGAGCGCGCTCACCGGAGGCATGCTCTGGTTCTTCCGCGACCCGGACCGTACGATCGGCGAGGGTCGCATTCTGTCGCCCGCCGACGGCGTGGTGCAGAGCATCGATCCGTGGCCCGACGGCCGCACCAGGGTCGCCATTTTCATGAACCCGCTGAACGTGCACGTCAATCGTGCCCCTCTTGCGGGAAAAGTCACCTCCGTGCAGCATGTGGCAGGTGGGTTCCTGCCGGCGTTCAACAAGGACAGCGACCAGAACGAGCGCGTGGTGTGGCATTTCGAGACCGCGCTGGGCGACATCGAGATGGTGCAGATCGCGGGCGCCGTTGCGCGCAGGATCGTGCCGTACCTGAGTGCCGGTGCGACGGTCGAGCAGGGCGAGCGGATCGGGCTGATCAGGTTGGGGTCCCGGGTCGACATCTACCTTCCCGAAGGGATTTCTCCCGCGGTGTCCGTGGGCGACAAGACGGTTGCGGGGGTGACCAGAATTGACCACGGCTGACGCCGGTAGCTGGCGAGCTGAAGAGGAAGAACCTCGCGGACCCGTCGGCAAGGCGTTCCGTCTGTCCGCTGCCGACTCCTTGTCGCTGGGCAACGCCGTCTGCGGATTCCTCGCGGTCTGCGTGCTGGCCTACTCCGCCATCCAGCAGCTCCAGGTAGACGGCGGCCGGTTCACGCCCGCGCCGAGCTACTTCGCCACCGCCATCGTGCTGCTGCTCATCGGCGCCACCTGCGACCTGTTCGACGGGCTCGTGGCGCGCCGCTTCCGCGCCTCCGCCATGGGGGCCGAGCTCGACAACCTGGCCGACGTCATCAGCTTCGGCTTCGCGCCCGCCTTCATGGTCGTCATCTGGGGCATCGGCGTGCCGGAGTCGGTGCCGTTCACGGCCGTGCTGGCCGCGGCGGCGGCCGTGCTGGTCGCCGGCGTCGTACGCCTGGCCAGGTTCGCCTGCGTCAAGACCAAGAGCGGCGACTTCATGGGGCTGCCCATCCCGATGGGCGCCATGACCGTGATCTCCATCGTGCTGCTGTTCCAGCCGAGCATCTGGTCGCTGCTGGCCGTGCTCGGGGTGGCCTGGCTGATGGTCAGCCGCATCGAGTACCCCAAGCCGAAGGGGCAGCTCGCCGCGGTGGTCCTCGGCTGGATCATGGTGAACGTCGCGTTCCTGACGTTCTGGGTGGCCTGGCCCGAGGGCGGCGACATGCCGATCAAGATCGGGGCCACCATGCAGATCGCGCTCGTCGCGGCGATCCCGCTGCGGGTGCTGTTCTACAAGCGCGAGCAGCGCAAGGAAGCCGCTCGTCTCGGCCGTTCCGGCCTGCAATGAGCGGCTGACGGGATTTTTCGTCTTATTTCGGCTTTGATGGAGCCATGTCGGCTGCGCCGCGCGAGCACACGCGTACGTACTATCTCGGCAAGCTGGCCACGGAGCTGGAACAACGCGGGCTGACGGCCGTGCTGCGGCCGGACCCGCCCGCGTTGCGCGTCAGCCACCCCGACGCGGCGCTGATGGCCGAGACCGTGGACTGCGCGGCCCTGCCGGACGGCTGGTTCTTCCGATGGTCGTGGGGCGAGCTCGTCGGGCTCGCCGACGATCCCGCCCTGGCGGCCGAGCGCATCGCGCACGTGCTGGCCGCCCGCCGCTGATCCCCTAGGAGCCGGGCGCTACCAGCCCCTCGCCTTCCACTCCGGCAGCGCGGGACGCTCGGCGCCGAGCGTGGTGTCCTTGCCGTGGCCCGGGTAGACCCAGGTCTCGTCGGGCAGGCGGTCGAAGATGCGCTCGACCACGTCGGTGAAGAGCTGGTTGAAGCGCTCGGGGTCCTTCTGGGTGTTGCCCACGCCGCCCGGGAACAGCGAGTCGCCGGTGAACAGGTGGTAGCCGTCGGGGCCGCCGTCGTACAGCAGGGCGATCGAGCCGGGCGTGTGGCCGCGCAGATGGATGACCTCCAGCGCGACCTCGCCGAACGTGATGCTGTCGCCGTGCTCGACCGTGCGGTCCGCGGGGACGGGAAGCGCGGGCGCGTCGAGCGGGTGGGCGATCACCTGCGCGCCGGTCACCTTCGTCACCTGCTCGAGCGCCTGCCAGTGGTCGCCGTGCTGGTGGGTGGTGACGATCGCGGCGACGGGCTTGTCGGCCATGAGGGCGAGCAGCCGGTCGGGCTCGGCGGCCGCGTCGATGAGCACCGCCTCGCCGGTCGCGTTGCAGCGCAGCAGGTAGGCGTTGTTGTCGAACGGGCCTACGGCGAGCTTGGAGATCGTGAGCGCGGACAGCTCGCGGACGTCGGCGGGGCCGCCGACCTGGACGTCACCGGTGTAGGTCATGGGTAGTCCTTAGGGGGCGTCGTGGGCAGATCAGCGGGGGCCGGCATCGTGAGCCACGGCGGCGGATCAGGAAGACCCGCGCCTGCGTGGCCGGAAGTGAACAACCGCCCCATGGGCACCAGACTAACCCCCTCGCCACGGGACCTCCCGGTGAGCCAGGCCAGCATGTCGCGCGGCGTGCCGCGGACCGTGGGGCCGTCGCCGAGCACGTGCACGACCTCTGTCTCGCCCGGTTCCACGAGCTCGATGCGGCCCACGGTGCGGTGGTTCCCGGGCCAGGAGGCCAGGCAGTCGTGCAGCTCACGGCGTACGAAGGAGGCCTGCGAGTCGGCGGGGGTGTAACCGGCGTTCAGATCCACGTGGTGGAAGCCGACCTCGCGCAGCCGGCGTACCAGCAGGTACCAGGCGGGGTGCGGCGGCGGGCGCATGCCCTCCACCAGCGCCGACCAGGCGTGCTGCGGCATGTCGCGGACGGCGGCGGCCAGGCGCGCGGCGCCGTCCTCGATCTCGGCCAGGTGGCGGGCCACCGAATGGGCCGCGGCGGCCTCGATGGCGGCGGACCTGGCGGCGAGCGAGGCGTATTGAGGGGTGCGTACGCCGGTGCGCGCCCACGTCAGCAGGTTGAGGTGGGAATCGGCGTTCTGGGCGATGTGGGCGAGCACATGGCCTCTGGTCCAGCCGGGCAGCAGGGAGGGAGCGGCGAGGCAGGCGTCGGAGAGCGACGCGACCGTGGCCAGCAGCCGGTTCGTGGCCGTGGTCAGCTCGGCCTGCACCGCGGGCAGGATGGTCATGTACGGATATTTCACCATGGGGTGACCTAGCGTGCGGGGGCATAAAACCCCAGGTCAGCCGGTTGCATGTTCGAGGGGTCCTCCCCTGCCGGGAGATGGTCGTAACCTGTGAGGGACGGATTTTCGGGGGCCGCCGGTCGGACCGCCGAAATTGTCGGAGCCGCCCTCTACCATCCCCGTGGACCTATCCGCTTTTCGACATCCGGGATCGCCGTGGCTGACCGCCTGATCGTGCGTGGTGCACGAGAACACAACCTCAAAGACGTCTCGCTCGACCTGCCGCGAGACTCACTGATCGTCTTCACCGGCCTGTCCGGCTCGGGCAAGTCGAGCCTGGCCTTCGACACGATCTTCGCTGAGGGCCAGCGGCGCTACGTCGAGTCGCTGTCGGCTTACGCCCGCCAGTTCCTCGGCCAGATGGACAAGCCCGACGTCGACTTCATCGAGGGCCTGTCGCCCGCGGTCTCCATCGACCAGAAGGCCACCAGTAAGAACCCCCGTTCCACCGTCGGCACCATCACCGAGGTCTACGACTACCTGCGACTGCTGTGGGCCCGCATCGGCAAGCCGCACTGCCCGGTGTGCAGGCGCCCGATCGCCAGGCAGTCGCCGCAGCAGATCGTCGACCGCGTGATGGAGTTCGAGGAGGGCACCAGGTTCCAGGTGCTCGCCCCGGTCATCAGGGGCCGTAAGGGCGAATACGCTGAGCTGTTCCGCGAGCTGCAGACCAAGGGCTTCGCCAGGGCGCGGGTCGACGGCACCGTCGTGCGGCTGGAGGAGCCGCCGACGCTGAAGAAGTACGAAAAGCACGACATCGAGGTCATCGTCGACCGCCTGTCGGTGAAGGAGTCGTCGCGACGGCGGCTCACCGACTCCGTGGAGACGGCGCTGCAGCTGTCCGGCGGCACGATCACGCTCGAGTTCGTCGACCTGCCGGAAGACGACCCCAACCGCGAGCGCTTCTTCTCCGAGCACCTCTACTGCCCCTACGACGACCTGTCGTTCGAGGAGATGGAGCCGCGCTCGTTCTCCTTCAACTCACCGTTCGGCGCCTGCCCCGAGTGCACGGGTCTCGGCACCAAGATGGAGGTCGACCCCGAGCTGGTGGTGCCCGACCCCGAGCGCACCCTGCGCGAAGGCGCCATCCACCCGTGGTCGGGCGGCCACACCAGCGAATACTTCACCAGGCTGATGGAGGCGCTCGGCCACGCGATGGGCTTCGGCCTCGACACGCCGTGGGAGCGCCTGCCCAAGAAGGCGCAGAAGTCGCTGCTGTACGGCCACGACGAGCAGATCCACGTGCGCTACAGCAACCGCTTCGGCCGGCAGCGCGCCTACTACACCACCTACGACGGCGTCATCCCGTGGGTGCAGCGCAGGCACGCCGAGGCCGAGAGCGACACCGCGCGCGAGCGGTTCGAGGGCTACATGCGCGAGATCCCGTGTCCCGCCTGCAAGGGGGCCAGGCTCAAGCCGGTCAGTCTCGCGGTGACGGTGGCCGGGAAGTCGATCGCCGAGGTGTCGTCGATGTCGATCGGCGAGTGCGCGAAGTTCCTCGCCGGGCTCAAGCTCTCCGACCGTGACATGCAGATCGCCGAGCGGGTGGTCAAGGAGATCAACGCCCGCATGGGCTTCCTGCTCGACGTCGGCCTCGACTACCTCACGATGGACCGCGCCGCCGCCACCCTCGCCGGTGGCGAGGCGCAGCGCATCAGGCTCGCCACGCAGATCGGCTCCGGCCTGGTCGGCGTGCTGTACGTGCTCGATGAGCCGTCCATCGGCCTGCACCAGCGCGACAACATGCGGCTGCTCGACACCCTGATCAGGCTGCGCGACATGGGCAACACGCTGATCGTGGTCGAGCACGACGAGGACACCATCGCCGCCGCCGACTGGGTGGTCGACATCGGTCCCGGCGCGGGCGAGCACGGTGGCCAGGTCGTCGTCTCCGGCACCGTACAGGACCTGCTGGCCAGCGAGGAGTCGCTGACCGGTGCGTACCTGTCGGGGCGCAAGAGCATCCCCATCCCCGCCAAGCGCCGCAAGCGCGACAAGAAGCGGCAGATCGTCGTCAAGGGGGCGCGCGAGCACAACCTCAAGGGCGTCGACATCGAGTTCCCGCTCGGCCTGTTCACGGCGGTCACCGGTGTGTCGGGGTCGGGCAAGTCGACGCTGGTCAACGACATCCTCTACAACGCGCTGGCCAAGGAGCTCAACGGCGCCCGCACGGTGCCCGGCCGCCACTCCCGCATCAACGGCATGGACCAGGTCGACAAGGTCGTCCACGTCGACCAGTCGCCGATCGGGCGCACGCCGCGCTCCAACCCGGCCACGTACACCGGGGTCTTCGACCACATCCGCAAGCTGTTCGCGGCCACGACCGAGGCGAAGGTGCGCGGCTACCAGCCGGGGCGCTTCAGCTTCAACGTCAAGGGCGGGCGCTGCGAGGCGTGCTCGGGCGACGGCACCATCAAGATCGAGATGAACTTCCTGCCCGACGTCTACGTCCCCTGCGAGGTCTGCCACGGCGCCCGCTACAACCGGGAGACGCTGGAGGTCCACTACAAGGGCAAGACGATCGCCGAAGTGCTCGACATGCCGATCGAGGAGGCGCTGGATTTCTTCGACGCCATCCCGGCCATCAAGCGGCACCTGCAGACGCTCAACGACGTGGGGCTCGGCTACGTACGCCTCGGGCAGCCGGCCACCACGCTGTCCGGCGGCGAGGCGCAGCGCGTCAAGCTCGCCTCCGAGTTGCAGCGGCGGCAGACCGGGCGGACGATCTACGTCCTCGACGAGCCCACCACCGGCCTGCACTTCGAGGACATCCGGCGGCTGCTGGGCGTCCTCGGCCGGCTGGTCGACGGCGGCAACACGGTGATCGTCATCGAGCACAACCTCGACGTCATCAAGACCGCCGACTGGATCATCGACATGGGGCCCGAGGGCGGCTCGCGCGGCGGCACGCTGGTCGCCGCCGGCACGCCGGAGGAGGTCGCGCTGGTGGACGAGAGCCACACGGGGCGCTTCCTGCGCAAGATCCTCTCGCTCTGACCCTGGTGGTGAGGCCGATCCGCCCCCCGGACTCGGGGGTGGGTCGGCCTCGCTGCGTCTGGGCCGGGCCGGGTGGGCGTTGTGCCAGGTGCCGGGCTGCTCGGGCGTGGCGCTTGGCAGGCCGGTGGGTGTGGTGCCCGGGCCGGTGGGGGCGGTAGCGGAGGGTGCCTCGCCGTCAGGCGGTGCGGCGGGCCAGGGCGCGGGCGCGGCGCTTGGCGGCGTCGCCGCGTTCCAGCCACCACTCGGCCAGCAGCAGCGGCAGCGTCCAGCCCAGCCAGGTGCTCAAGGCCGCGATCGACTGCGCCATCACCTGCTCGTCGCCCTGGAAGAAGGTGTCGATGTACGGGCTCAGCACGATCACGGACACCGCGCCCCAGAGGCGGTTGGTGACAATGGACATCGTCAGGGCGAAGCTGCGCACCATCCACCGGCGGTGATCGACGAAGCGGCGCTGCCTGGCCATCCGCCACCCGGCGAACGCGCAGCCCAGCCAGAGCAGCGCGAGCATCACGTTGCTGACGGACGTGACCGGTCCCCACGGCGTCGCGATGCCCACGGTCAGGCCGAGCAGGCCGCTCGGCAGGCAGCCGGCGAAGACGTACACGCGGCCGATCCTGCGGTGCGCAACGGGGTGGCGTGCGCGAAACCACGGCCAGATCTGCAGGCAGCACGTGATCATCGCGATCGAGCCGAACACCACGTGCAGGGAGAGCACCGCATAGTGCGGCGGGAGGAAGTCCGGCGCGGGCACGCGCGACTGCGCCGGGTCGAACGAGACGTACGGCGGCAGCGAGAACGCCAGGAACGCCGCCGCCACCACGGCCGGCGGCGCCACCCACGGCCGCCGCCACCAGCGTCGCGGCCGTACCGTCACGCCGGACCGCGGCTGTACCGTCACGCCGGACCCGGCCGCGCCGGAGGAAACCGCTCCCGAATCGCCGGGGTCGGGCTGCTCGGCGGTGGTCACGCCGGGGGCGGGCTGTCCGGCGGTGGTCACGCCGGAGGGCACTGCACCCGAGGCGGCCGGGGCGGGGGCGGTGAGGGCGGAGGTGCCGAGGTCGCCGGGGGTGTTCCCGGGGGTGGTCCGGCCCGAGGTGCCAGGGCCGGGGGCGGCGGAGTTCTGAGCGCCAGGGGGTGGCCCGTTGGAGTCGGCGGAGGTCGTGGGGTGTGGGTCGGTTCGGGAAGGGCCGGGTGGAGTGGTCGTGGGGTGTGGGTCGGTTCGGGAAGAGTTGGGCGGAAGGGGCATGAGGGCAGCGTGGGCGGGGTCGCTGACCGTCCGCCTACCACCCGCTGACCGGACCGAGGGGTACCGTCAATAAGCTGTTTTCACGACGATGGCCGCAATCGGGGGCGTCACCAGCAGCCGGCGACGTACGGATAACGCGCGGCCGACGCGCGAGATGGAACATCAGGCCTGCGGGGCGAGAACACCGAGGACAGATCGGGGCGGAGCCATGTCCGGAAACGGATTGGGACGGCGGGAGATGCTGGGCGCGGCGGGGGTCGCGGCGTGCGGCCTGGCGCTGGCCGCGTGCGGTTCGGGGGGCGCGCAGGCCCAGCCGAGCCTCAAGGGCAAGGTGCTGGCCAAGACGGCCGAGGTGCCGGTGGGCGGCGGCAAGCTCATCGAGGACCTGAAGGTCGTGGTGACGCAGCCGGAGCCAGGCGTCTTCAAGGCGTTCAGCTCGCTGTGCACGCACAAGGGCTGCCAGGTCGGCACTCCCAAGGACAACGTCATCAGGTGCGCCTGCCACGGCAGCGAGTTCACCGCCGACACCGGCAAGGCGACGAAGGGGCCGGCCACCGCGCCGCTGGCCTCGTTCCAGGTGAAGGTGGAAGGCGACGGCATCGTCGTCGTCTGAGCCCTCCCGTCTGAATTCTCCCTAGGCGGCCGTCTGAGTCCTCCCATGGTGGTCGCCTCAGTCCCCCCAGGGCGGGCGTTGCAGCGCGCCTCAGGGGCGGGCCGGGTACGTGAACCGTCATCTCGTCGACCGGCGGGTGGGAGCGGCCGTTTCGTCACGAGCGGTCGTCCTGTCGAGAGCGGCCGTTTCGCGAGAGTCACAAGCGGCGGTTCTCTGAGAACGGCCTTCCGCGAACCGGTAATTGTGCGTGGTCGCCCGGATTGGGCTCCGGCAGGCTGAACCCCTGCCAGGGCCCGGGCCGTACCTGCAAGTGAAAGCCGATCTGGGAGGACGCACGATGACGGAAACGACGCGGCGGACGGTTGTCTTCGGTGCCGGAACGGCCGGGCTCGCGGCCGTGCTGACGGCCTGCGCGAGCTACGGCGTACCGGAGACCGAGGCGGACGTGGAGGCTCCCGCTGAGGAGGCGACGTCGTCCCAGCCCGAGGAGGGCGGCGAGGCCAAGCCGAAGGCGGAGGCCAAGGCCGATGCGGCCCTGGCGGACGTCAGCGACATCCCCGAGGGCGGCGGCAAGGTCTTCAAGGACCAGAAGGTCGTCGTGACGCAGCCGGCGGCGGGCGAGTTCAAGGCGTTCAGCGCGGTCTGCACCCACGCGGGCTGCACGGTCGCCTCCGTCTCGAACCAGACGATCAACTGCCCCTGTCACGGCAGCAAGTTCAGCATCGCCGACGGTTCGGTGACCGACGGCCCCGCGGGCGGTCCGCTGGAGGAGAAGCAGATCCAAGTGGACGGTCAGAAGATCAGACTCGCCTGAGAAAGCTTTCATGATTTTCTCACCTGAGTGCGCTTGGGTGAGGCGCATGGCAGATGAGCTTCACACCCGCAGAGCGGTGTTCGCCGGCGTCGGCGCAGGCGGCCTGGCGCTGGCGATCAGCGCGTGCAGCGGCGACTCCGGTACCGACACGGCGCAGACGGCGCCTTCCACCGCCGGGTCCGGCGCCCCCGAGGCGAGCGCGACGCAGTCCAGCGCGTCCGGTGGCGGCGCGCTGGCCAAGAAGGCCGACATCCCGGTGGGCGGCGGCACCGTCTTCAAGGACCAGAAGGTCGTCGTGACGCAGCCCACGGAGGGCGAGTTCAAGGCGTTCAGCGCGATCTGCACGCACAAGGGCTGCCCGGTCTCCAGCGTCGAGGACGGCGCGATCGTGTGCCCGTGCCACAACAGCAGGTTCGCGATCGCGGACGGCTCCGTGACCGGCGGGCCCGCGCAGCAGCCGCTGGCCGCCCAGGAGATCAAGGTCGAGGGCGACGACATCCTGCTGGCGTAGCCGCCCATAGCCGCCGTAGCCGGGTGGGGTGCCCGCCGTACGTGCGCGAAGAGTACGGCGGGCGACTCTGTCGGTGCGGGCCACTAGGCTGACAGGCGTGGCGAGATCAGCGGCTAACACCTTGAGTTTCCGGCCGAGGCCGGGGTCGATCCCGGAGTCCCCGGGTGTCTACAGGTTCAGGGACGCGCACGGCCGGGTGATCTACGTCGGCAAGGCCAAGAGCCTGCGCCAGCGGCTCAACTCGTACTTCGCCGACTTCTCCACGCTGCATCCCCGCACGCAGTCGATGCTGACCACGGCCGCCGACGTCGACTGGACGGTCGTCGGCACCGAGGTGGAGGCGCTGCAGCTCGAATACTCCTGGATCAAGGAGTTCGACCCCCGCTTCAACGTCAAATACCGCGACGACAAGTCCTACCCCTACCTCGCGGTGACGATGAGCGAGGACTTCCCGCGCGTCCAGGTCATGCGCGGGGCCAAGCGCAAGGGCACCCGCTACTTCGGCCCCTACTCCCACGCCTGGGCCATCCGCGAGACCGTCGACCTGCTGCTGCGGGTCTTCCCGGTGCGCACGTGCAGCGCCGGGGTGTTCAAGCGGGCCGGGCAGATCGGGCGGCCGTGCCTGCTCGGCTACATCGACAAGTGCTCGGCGCCGTGCGTCGGCCGGGTCACCCCGGAGGAGCACCGCGAGCTGGCCGAGGACTTCTGCGACTTCATGGCGGGCAACACCAGCCGCTTCATCAAGCGTCTCGAAAAGGAGATGCGCGAGGCCGCCGCCGAGCAGGAGTACGAACGCGCCGCCCGGCTGCGCGACGACATCCAGGCGCTGCAGCGGGCGCTGGAGAAGCAGGCGGTCGTGCTCGGCGAGAGCACCGACGCCGACGTCATCGCCCTGGCCGAAGACCCGCTCGAAGCCGCCGTCCAGGTGTTCTACGTACGCGGGGGGCGCATCCGCGGCCAGCGCGGCTGGGTGGTCGACAAGGTCGAGGAGACCTCGCCCGGCGAGCTGGTCGAGCAGTTCCTGCTGCAGATGTACGCCGAGGCGAACGCCGAGTCCATGCCCCGCGAGGTGCTGGTGCCCGCGCTGCCGCCCGACGTCGAGGCGGTGGCCGAGCTGCTGACCGAGCAGCGCGGCGCCCGCGTCGAGGTGCGGGTGCCGCAGCGCGGCGACAAGAAGTCGCTGCTGGAGACCGTCGAGCGCAACGCCAAGGAGTCGCTGGCCCAGCACAAGATCCGCCGCGCCAGCGACCTGAGCGCGCGCAGCAAGGCGCTGCAGGAGATCGCCGACGCGCTCGCCCTCGACCAGGCGCCGCTGCGCATCGAGTGCTACGACGTCTCCCACCTGCAGGGAGAGAACGTCGTGGCGTCCATGGTGGTCTTCGAGGACGGCCTGGCCCGCAAGAGCGAATACCGGCGCTTCTCGGTCAAGACCAAGGAGGGCGACGTCGCCTCGATCTACGAGGTGATCATGCGCAGGTTCCGCCGCTACCTGGAGGAGCGCTCGGCCACCGGCGAGCTGGCGGCCGACGACGACGCGGCCGCGGGCGGCGGGCCCATCGACCCCGACACCGGCAAGCCGCGCAAGTTCGCCTACCCGCCCAACCTCGTCGTGGTCGACGGCGCGGGCCCGCAGGCGGCCGCCGCGCAGCGGGCGCTCGACGAGCTCGGCATCGACGACGTGGCCGTGTGCGGGCTGGCCAAGCGCCTCGAGGAAGTGTGGCTGCCAGGCGACGACCAGCCGGTGATCATGCCTCGTTCAAGTGAAGGTCTCTACCTTCTGCAGCGGGTGCGAGACGAAGCGCACAGGTTCGCCATCACCTACCATCGTTCCAAGAGGTCCAAGACGGTGAAGGAGAGCGCGCTCGACGGCGTGCCCGGCCTCGGGCAGGCGCGAAGGCAGGCGCTGCTCAAACACTTCGGCTCCGTGAAAAAGCTACGCGAGGCCACTGCCGCTGAAATCTGCGAGGTTCCCGGCATCGGCCCGTCCATCGCCGAGGTCATCGTGTCGACGCTGAAGGGAGAGTCACCTTGATCTCGCCAGGATGCCAGGGTGCCCATGCCGCACACTCCTACCGGCCCGCGCTGAGAGGCGGGCCCGCTGCAGAGGTGGGGCGATGAGCACCGAGCCGGCGTTCGTCATCGTCACCGGCATGTCCGGTGCGGGGCGCAGCACCGCCGCCAAGGCGCTGGAGGACCTGGGCTGGTTCGTCATCGACAACCTGCCGCCGGGTCTGCTGTTCGCCATGGCGGAGGAGGCGGGCAAGGTCAAGCTGGCCGCCGACAAGGTGGCCGCCGTCGTCGACGTGCGCAGCCTGGCCTTCACCACCGATCTCAACGCCGCGATCGAGGAGCTCGAAGGGCGCGGCGTACGCGTGCGGGTGGTCTTCCTCGAGGCCAGCGACGAGGAGCTGGTGCGCAGGTTCGAAAACGTCCGCAGGCCGCACCCGCTGCAGGGCGAGGGGCGGCTGGTCGACGGCATCACCCGCGAGCGCGGCATCCTGCGTGAGGTGCGCGCCAACGCCGACCTGGTGATCGACACCTCCACCCACAACGTCCACGACCTGCGCGCCAAGATCGTCGACTTCTTCGGCGGCGAGGACCGCCCCGGCCTGCGGCTCAACGTCGTGTCGTTCGGCTTCAAGTACGGCCTGCCGGTCGACGCCGACCTCGTGGTCGACTGCCGGTTCCTGCCCAACCCGCACTGGGTGCCCGAGCTGCGGCCGCTCAACGGCCTCGACACGGCGGTCAGCGACTACGTGCTCGGCCAGCCGGGCGCCAAGGAGTTCCTCGACGCCTACGAGGAGGTCCTGCAGGTCGTCGCGGCCGGATACGCGCGCGAGGGCAAGAGCTACGCGACGCTCGCGGTGGGCTGCACCGGCGGCAAGCACCGCAGCGTGGCGATGGCCGAGCAGATCGCCGCCCGGCTGCGCGACCGCGGCATGGAAGTCCAGGTGAGCCACCGGGATGTGGGGCGGGAGTGACCGATGACAGTGCCGAAGGGGTCGTGCCGCCACCGATGAACGGCCTGCCCTGCGACAGGCCGGACGTGCTCGGCGTCGGGCGGCCCGGGATCGGGCCCGCCGTCGTGGCGCTGGGCGGCGGCCACGGGCTCTATGCGTCCCTGTCGGCATTACGGATGGTGACCGACCGGTTGACCGCCGTGGTGACGGTGGCCGACGACGGCGGCTCCAGCGGGCGGCTGCGCCGCGAGCTGGGCGTGCTGCCGCCCGGCGACCTGCGCATGGCGCTGGCCGCGCTGTGCGGCGACGACGAGTGGGGCAGCACCTGGAGCGAGGTCGTCCAGCACCGCTTCCGCAGCGAGGGTGAGCTGCACGGCCACGCGGTCGGCAACCTGCTGATCGTGGCGCTGTGGGAGCTGCTCGGCGACTCGGTGGCCGGGCTCGACTGGGTCGGGCGGCTGCTCGGCGCGCACGGGCGCGTGCTGCCGATGGCGTCGGTGCCGCTCGACATCGTGGCCGAGGTGGAGCTCGACGGCGTCATCTCGACCGTACGCGGGCAGGTGGCCTGCGCCTCGACCCCCGGCCGCGTACAGGCGATCTCGCTCGTGCCAGAGGACCCGCCGGCCCGTCCTGAGGCGGTCGCGGCCGTGCGCGACGCCGACTGGGTGGTGTTCGGGCCCGGGTCGTGGTTCACCAGCGTGCTGCCGCACCTCAAGGTGCCCGCGCTGGCCAGGGCCCTGCACGCCACCCGGGCCAAGCGGCTGGTCACGCTCAATCTCGCCCCGCAGCCGGGCGAGACCGACGACTTCTCCCCCAGCAACATCTGGAGGTGCTTCGCCAACACGCTCCCGACCTGCGGATCGACGTGGTGCTCGCCGACACCGGGGTGGTCGACGATCCCGACGCCCTGGAGAAGGCGGCGGGCGCGCTCGGCGCCCGGCTCGTCATGGACGACGTGGCCGCCGCCGACGGCTCGCCACGGCATGACCCACGACGTCTTGCCTCCGTCCTGGACGAGATTTTCCTCCAGAAGCGTTGATCCTGGTCGGCGTGGCGCGAAGGTGCGAGAGACTCGAAGGAGCCGGTCTGAATGGGGGAGAGGACTAACGCATGGCGATGACAGGTGTGGTGAAGGACGAGCTGAGCCGCCTGCCGGTGCTGAAGCCGTGCTGCCGCAAGGCGGAGGTATCGACGCTGCTGCGGTTCGCCAGCGGCCTGCACCTGGTGGGCGGGCGGATCGTGATCGAGGCCGAGCTCGACACCAACGCCACCGCGCGGCGGCTCATCAAGGACATCGGCGAGGTGTTCGGGCACAAGGCCGAGGTGCTCGTGCTCGCTCCCGCCGGGCTGCGCAAGGGCTCGCGCTACGTCGTACGCGTCTACCGCGACGGTGAGGCGCTGGCCCGTCAGACGGGTCTCATCGACAACCACGGCCGCCCCGTGCGCGGGCTGCCCCGCCAGGTCGTGGCGGGCGCCGCCTGCGACGCCGAGGCCGCATGGCGCGGCGCGTTCCTCGCGCACGGCTCGCTCACCGAGCCGGGCCGGTCGATGTCGCTCGAGGTCACCTGCCCGGGGCCGGAGGCGGCGCTGGCGCTGGTGGGCTCGGCGCGGCGGCTGAAGATCCACGCCAAGGCGCGCGAGGTGCGCGGCGTCGACCGTGTGGTCGTCCGCGACGGCGACGCCATCAGCGCGCTGCTCACCCGGCTCGGCGCGCACGACAGCGTGCTGGCCTGGGAGGAACGCCGGATGCGCCGCGAGGTGCGGGCCACCGCCAACCGCCTGGCCAACTTCGACGACGCCAACCTGCGGCGCTCGGCGCGGGCCGCCGTCGCGGCCGGCGCCCGGGTGCAGCGGGCGCTGGAGATCCTCGGCGACGACGCCCCCGAGCACCTGGTGATCGCCGGGCGGCTGCGGGTCGAGCACAAGCAGGCGTCGCTGGAGGAGCTCGGCCAGATCGCCGACCCGCCGCTGACCAAGGACGCCATCGCCGGGCGCATCAGGCGGCTGCTGGCGATGGCCGACAAGCGGGCGTCCGACCTGGGCATCCCCAACACTGAGGCCAATCTCACCGTGGACATGCTGGCTCCGTGAGGCGGTGCCGGCGCGGCCGGTCGTTGCGGGGACGGGGTCCCGCCCGTCCCCCTGCCGCGGCGGTTCAGGGCGGGTTCCGCCCGCGCGGCGGAGATGCACGGACGGGCGGCTGCTCGGGCGGGCGTCCGTAGGGTGCCGGAAGCCTGTGCGGGCGGGGGTGCTGAAGGGGCGTTCGGGCGGCGGTGCTGGAGACCCGTGCGGGCGGGTGGATGCCTGCGTGGCCGGCGGAGCTGGAGGTGCGTGCGGCGGGTGGCGTTGGGAGGGTGCGGCTGCTTGCGCGGCCGGGTGTGTCGAGGTGGTCCGCCGCTCAGTCGCGGGCCGGCTTGCGGGGGTGAACAGGTCGGTCGTGGGCTTGGGCGTGGGCGGCTGGGCGGGCTCGAAGGGCGCGCGGTACTCCGGCTTGTCCGAGTCCCCGGGCTGCCCCGGCTCGCCGGGCGACTCGGCGGCCTCGGCGCGCTGCGCCCGGCGTACGCGCAGGACCCGCAGCGTGAGCAGGGCGAACGCGGCCAGCGCGGCGACCGCGATGTACAGCCAGGCCGTCGTCTCGGTCAGCGGCTCGCGGTAGACGCGCAGCGCGTGCGGCAGGCCCTCGTTGAAGGTGGGCAGGTCGACATCGGAGAACCCGGCGGGCGCGCGGTCCCCGGGCGCGCGCAGGCCCGCGCCGATCAGCACGGAGGAGCCGGTGATCTGGCCGGCCGCGACGGCGGCGCCGCCGTACAGGAAGGCGAAGGGCAGGAGCAGGAGGCTGCGCGGCCGCCTGGCGCCCATGGCCAGCGCGACGATGACGGCGATGAGCAGCGCCAGCGCCAGCGAGACGGGCACTCCGCCCCCGAAGCCCGTCACCGCCTCCGGCAGGCTCTCCTGGTACAGCACGGCCACCCCCAGGCCCGCCGCGCAGATCAGTGCGGCGAGCAGGCCGAAGAAGAGCCCGGGTAGCAGGCCGGACCGCTTATGTGACATCTCAGCCCCCAGAGAATGCACGAATTTACTCCGACGAGTCGGGCACTTTACTCGAACCTCGCAAAACGTGTCGCAGGAACGCCGATTCACACGCCGGTACCTGCAGTGGTCTAAACCAATTTGGGTCCGATAAGGTTCGTGATTGAGGTTTCCAGCCCGCATCTGTTCGAGGAGATCGGTTCCCGTGAGCATCCGCGTAGGCGTCAACGGCTTCGGCCGCATCGGTCGCAACTTCTGGCGCGCTGTCGCCGCCAGCGGCAAGGACATCGAGATCGTCGCGGTCAACGACCTGACCGACACTGCGACGCTCGCGCACCTGCTGAAGTACGACAGCATCCTCGGCCGCCTGCCCTACGAGGTGAAGGCCACCGCCGACGAGATCACGGTCGACGGCAAGTCGATCAAGGTTTTCGCGGAGCGCGACCCGGCCAAGCTGCCGTGGGGCGACCTCGGTGTGGACGTCGTGGTGGAGTCGACCGGCCTGTTCACCGACGCCACCAAGGCCAAGGTGCACGCCGACAACGGCGCGAAGAAGGTCATCATCTCCGCCCCGGCGAAGAACGAGGACGTCACCGTCGTGCTGGGCGTCAACGACAGCGCGTACGACCCGGCCAAGCACACGATCATCTCCAACGCCTCCTGCACCACCAACTGCCTGGCCCCGATGGCCAAGGTCATCCACGACGCCTTCACCATCGAGAAGGGTCTGATGACCACCATCCACGCCTACACGCAGGACCAGAACCTGCAGGACGGCCCGCACAAGGACCTGCGCCGCGCCCGCGCCGCCGCGCTCAACGTGGTGCCCACGTCCACCGGCGCCGCCAAGGCCATCGGCCTGGTCCTGCCCGAGTTGAAGGGCAAGCTCGACGGCTTCGCCATGCGCGTGCCGATCCCGACCGGCTCGGCCACCGACCTCACCGTCGACGTCAGCCGCGAGGTCACCGTCGAGGAGGTCAACGCCGCGGTCAAGGCCGCCGCCGAGGGCCCGCTCAAGGGCATCCTCAGCTACACCGAGGACCCCATCGTCTCCAGCGACATCGTCACCGACCCGGCCTCCTGCATCTTCGACGCCCAGCTCACCAAGGTGATCGGCAACCAGGTCAAGGTCGTCGGCTGGTACGACAACGAGTGGGGCTACTCCAACCGCCTGGCCGACCTGGTCGAGCTGGTGGGCCGCGGGCTCTGATGCCCGGGCGGACGCGTACACACCGGGGCGCGCCGTCCGCGTGCCCCGCAGGAACGGGAGCATGACATGCGCACGCTCGACGATCTCGACGTGAAGGGGCGGCGCGTGCTTGTGCGCGCCGACCTCAACGTCCCCCTCGACGGGGAGACGATCACCGACGACGGCCGCATCCGCGCGTCGGTCCCGACGATCAAGACCCTGCTGGAGCGGGGCGCCAAGGTCGTCGTCTGCGCCCACCTGGGCAGGCCCAAGGGCAAGGTGGAGCCGAAGTACTCGCTGCGCCCCGTGGCGGCCCGCCTGGGCGAGCTGCTGGGCCAGGACGTCGCCTTCGCCACCGACGTGGTCGGCGACAGCGCCGTGAGCACGGTGGAGTCCCTCCAGGACGGCCAGGTGGCCCTGCTGGAGAACCTCCGCTACGAGCCGGGCGAGGAGTCCAAGGACGACGCCGAGCGCGGCGCGTTCGCGGCCAGGCTCGCGGCACTCGCCGAGCTGTACGTCGGCGACGGCTTCGGCGCCGTCCACCGTAAGCACGCCAGCGTCTACGACGTGCCCAAGCTGCTGCCGCACGCGGCGGGCGGGCTGGTCGAGGCCGAGGTCGGCGTGCTGCGCCGGCTCACCGAGGACACCGAGCGGCCCTACGTGGTCGTGCTCGGCGGCGCCAAGGTCTCCGACAAGCTCGGCGTCATCGCCAACCTGCTGACCAAGGTCGACAGGCTGCTCATCGGCGGCGGCATGGCGTACACGTTCCTCAAGGCCCAGGGCCACGAGGTCGGCAACTCGCTGCTGCAGGAGGACCAGCTCGACCAGGTGCGCGGCTTCCTGGAGGAGGCCGGGCGGCGTGGCGTCGAGCTGGTGCTGCCCGTCGACGTGCTCGCGGCGGTCACCTACGCGCCCGACGCCGAGCACCAGGTGGTCGAGGCCACCGCGATCCCGGCCGACCGCGAGGGGCTCGACATCGGTCCCAAGACCCGCGAGCTGTTCGCGAGCAAGATCGCCGACGCCAAGACCGTGTTCTGGAACGGCCCGATGGGCGTGTTCGAGTTCGACGCGTTCTCCGGCGGCACCAAGGCGGTGGCCGAGGCGCTCATCGCCTCCGAGGCGTTCACCGTGGTGGGCGGCGGCGACTCGGCGGCGGCCGTACGCAGGCTGGGCCTGCCCGAGGACGGCTTCTCGCACATCTCCACGGGTGGCGGCGCCAGCCTCGAATACCTCGAAGGCAAGACCCTTCCCGGACTCGCGGCCCTGGAGGACTGAGAGTTGCAGCGCAAGCCGCTCATCGCCGGCAACTGGAAGATGAACCTCAACCATCTCGAGGCCATCGCGCTGGTCCAGAAGCTGGCCTTCGCGCTCAACGACAAGGACTTCGACAAGGTCGAGGTCGCCGTCCTGCCTCCGTACACCGACCTGCGCAGCGTCCAGACCCTGGTCGACGGCGACAAGCTCAGGATCGTGTACGGCGCCCAGGACCTGTCCAGGCACGACGGCGGCGCCTACACCGGTGAGGTGTCGGGCGCCATGCTCGCCAAGCTCGGCTGCACGTACGTGGTGGTCGGGCATTCCGAGCGCCGCCAGTACCACGGCGAGGACGACGACATCGTCAACGCCAAGGTGCAGGCGGCCTACCGCCACTCGCTGACGCCCATCCTCTGCGTGGGCGAGGGCCTTGAAGTGCGTCAAGAGGGCCGCCACATCGCGCACAGTCTCGGCCAACTCGACGGCGCGCTGCGCAAAATCGATGCCGAACAGGCAAAATCGATAGTGGTGGCCTACGAGCCGGTGTGGGCGATCGGCACCGGCGAGGTGGCCACCCCCGAGGACGCGCAGGAGGTCTGCGGGGCGTTGCGGGCTAGACTCGCTGAGCTCTACGACGCCGAAGTGGCCTCGGGGATCCGTATCCTTTACGGTGGCTCGGTCAAGTCAGGGAACATCGCAGGGATCATGGCTCAGCCGGACGTCGACGGCGCGCTCGTCGGCGGTGCCAGCATCGACGCCGGAGAGTTCGTGAAGATCTGCCGTTTCTCTGATATACCCGGCTAACTCGGCCGTTCTGGGGGTGCGACTTGACATCAGGTCGTACCCTCAAGAGGCAAGTTTGAATCGTCACGCGTAACAGAGCATCGAAGGAACAGGCATACCGTGGAAATCGGAATCTCCATCGCCCTCATCCTGGCGAGCCTTCTCATGATCCTGCTCGTCCTGCTCCACAAGGGCAAGGGTGGTGGTCTGTCTGACATGTTCGGCGGCGGCTTCTCGTCGAACTTCGGTGGTTCCTCGGTGGTGGAGCGCAACCTCGACCGGCTGACCGTCATCACGGGCGTGGTCTGGTTCGTCTGCATCATCGCTCTGGGCCTGCTCCTGCGGTCCTGAGTTGTCGTTGACGCGTGACAGTGATTCTCCCCCGTGTCCGCACACGGGGCGATCGAGCGAGGAGTTCATCCGTGGGTAGTGGCAACGCGATCCGTGGCAGCCGAGTCGGCGCCGGCCCGATGGGGGAGGCCGAGCGCGGCGAGGCAGCTCCGAGAGTGCGGGTCTCGTTCTGGTGCGCCAACATGCACGAGACGCGCCCCAGTTTCGCCAGCGACGCGGCGGTCCCCGAGCTGTGGGATTGCCCACGTTGTGGTCTCCCAGCCGGCCAGGACGAAAAGGCGCCGCCCGCCCCGCCGAAGAACGAGCCGTACAAGACGCACCTTGCGTACGTGAAGGAGCGCAGGAGCGACAAGGACGGCAAGGCCATCCTCGAAGAGGCACTGGAGCGCCTGCGCAGCAGCAAGTCCTCCTCCTCCTTCTCCTCCTGACGATGGGCGAAGGGGCCCCGGCGAACGCCGGGGCCCCTTCCGCTTGCCCGGCTTGCGCTTGCCCCGGGGCACGGGCCGGGGTGCGGGCTCAGGCGCGTTCGTAGACCGCCTCGCCGTCCACGAACGTCATCCGCACCCTGGTCGTCCAGATGTCGCCGGGCGGCAGCTCGAACGGGTCGCGGTCGAGCACCACCAGGTCGGATGGCCGTCCCGGCTCGATGCGCCCGGCCGGTGAGCGGTTGATCCAGGCCGAACCCTCCGTGTACGCCGTCATCACCGTCGCCAGGTCGATGCGCTGCTCGGGCAGGAACGGCGTCTGCGCCGTCGGGTAGCCGGCGTGCACCGAGCCGCCCGGCTCCGTACGGTTGACCGCCACATGCATCCCCTGCAGCGGGTCTGCGTCGGAGACCGGCCAGTCGCTGCCCGCGCACAGCCGGGTGCCGCAGGCCACCAGGTCCGCGAACGGGTACTGCCACGACGAACGCGGCTCCCCGAGGTAGGGCAGGGTCAGCTCGTCCATCTGCGCGTGATGGGTCGCCCACAGCGGCTGCAGGTTGGCCGTGACGCCGAGCGCGGCGAAGCGCGGCACGTCCGACGGCTCGATGATCTGCAGGTGCGCGATGTGGTGCCGGTTGGCCGGATCGGTGCCCTCCAGGCTGTCCAGCGCCTCGCGCACCGCGCGCTCGCCGATGGCGTGGAAGTGCACCTGGAAGCCGAGGCGGTCCAGCTCGGCGACGTACTCCTTGAGCTTGGCCGGGTCCACGTACGACAGGCCCGTGCCCCCGCACAGGCAGTACGGCTCCAGCGTGGCGGCGGTGAAGTTCTCCGTGATGCCGTCCTGCATGATCTTGACCGAGGTGGCCCTGAACCGCTCCAGCCCCTCCGCCGACGCGCGCCGCGCCACCAGGTCCTCGATCTGCTCCAGGCCGCGCGTGCGGTCCCACCACAGGGCGCCCACCACACGCGCCCGCAGGCGTCCTGAGCGGGCCGCCGCCAGGTAGGTGGGCAGCGGGTCGCCGGAGCCCGCGTACGAGCCCACGATGGCGTCCTGCCAGCCGGTGACGCCCAGCGAGAACAGGTGCCGCTCGGCGTCCGCCAGCGCGTCCTGCAGGTCCTGGGCGGTCGGGCGCGGGGTGAGCAGGCCGACGAGGTTCATCGCGCCCTCGTGCAGGACGCCCGTCGGCTCGCCGTTCGCGTCCCGCTCGATGCGGCCGTCGGCGGGATCGGGGGTGTCGCGGGTGATGCCGGCGCGTTCCAGGGCCCGCGTGTTGACCCAGGCGGCGTGGTGGTCGCGCTGGATCAGGTACGCGGGGCGGTCGAGGAAGCCGAGATGATCGCGGTGGGGGAGACCGCCGGGGAAAGCCGACATGTCCCATCCGCCGCCATCGATCCACTCTTTCTCCGGATTTTTCGCGGCATAGTCGGCGATCTTTTCTTTGTACGCGTCTAGGCCGAAATCTTCGGACAAGTCGCACTTTGCGCGTTCAAGGCCCGCCTGAATCGGGTGCATGTGCGCGTCCGTGAAACCCGGCACCAGCAGACCGCCGTCGAGATCCACCGTCTCGTGCGGCCCGCGCGCCAGCTCCCCCTCCGGCCCCACGGCGGCGATCACGCCGCCCCGCACCAGCACGGCCTCGGCCACGACACCGTCGGGGGTGAAGACCCGGCCGCCTCGGAAGAGGATGTTCATCGAGCGTCGTCCTTTCTCGCAGTCGCTCCATCTTGCCCCCGCCGGCATCGGGAGGAGCGTTTCGTCGGCGTTGCCGGGCCGTTCGGCGCGATCTTGCCCCCGCTCGCAGGGGAGGAGGGCCGCTCTGGGCGACGATCTGAGCGAGGGGGAGCCGGTTGAGGTCTCGCTTCCGGCGTCTGGGAAGGGCAGAGGCAGGGCGGTCCGAGTGGGCCCGCGATGCGGGGAGGCGCAGGCTGGAGCGCTGTCAGAGGGGGCTGTACAGCGCAGCATGAGGGAGCGGTGGGGCACGGAATGAGCTCCCGAAGCGCGGTGCGGGGACGGGACTGGAGCGGGGAGACAGGGCTGGAGCGCTGCTAGAGGGAGTGGTGCAGCGCAGCATGGGGGAGCGGTGGGGCACAAAATGAGCTCTAAAGCGTTGGTGCAGGTAGATCCCAGAGGGCCGGCCCGCGACGGTCACGAGGCAAGAGGCGTGAGCGCGGGTGCTGGTCGGGAGTCGGGCGCGGAAGGACAGGCAGGCGGTTGGCGGTGGCTGGGTGCATGGCGACCAGGGGGATCGAGGAGGTGCCTGGTTGCGACGCGGGGCCCCATGCCAGGGATGCTGCACCGGCTGCGGGTGCCGACCGGCTCGCGTGCGGAGGGGGTGGAGTTGCTTCTGGTGCGCGCTTGGCGGCGGTGGCCCAGGGTGGTGGCGCGCCGGCGTAGATGGTCGGCGAGGAGCGGCGGCTGGGGCCGTGCTGGGGCTCTGGCGGCTGAGGCTGTGCTGTCGGCGAGCCCTGGCGTGGGAGGTGGCTGTGCCGGAGACGTGTTCGTGGGGTCGGTCGCCGCCGTCACGGGAGGGTGACGCGGCTGGGGGAGGGGCGGCGCGGCGAGGTGGGCTGTGGTGCCGCGCGGTCGGGCGGGCTGCGGCTCGGCGCCGGGCAGTCGGATCGGATCGGCTCGTGTCGGTGGCCGGTGGCCGGTGGCCGGTGGTCGGTGGTGCTTCGGTTCGGTCAGTGATGGGTGGTGGGTGGTCGGTGGTGGGATGCCGACATGTCGGTGACGCCGGTGGTGCCACAGGGGTCGCGAGGTCTGTCGGGGCCCGCCGGTCTGTGGGTGCCGACGGTGGTGTGCGGCCGGCGGGTGGCGCTGGTCCGGAAGCTGGCGCGGGTGGGATAAGGATGACATTGCGCGATATAAGCGGACATCTCGCGATGAATCACGCGATGTAAACACATCGGTAGCGGCCGCGTAACAGCTTTCCGTCATGCTCTGACGCATGGGATTCTTGCGCATTCGCACCACGGTGGACGAGCGGCCCGGACGCCTGGCCTCGCTGGCGGCGGCCCTGGCCGACAGGGGCGGCAACATCCTCGGCCTGAGCGTCCAGTCCGATGCCGAAGGCACCGTCGACGAGTTCGTCACGGACATCCCCGCCGCACCCGAGACCGTGCGCGAGGCGCTGGAGGCGGCCGGTGGCCGCCGCGTCCAGGTGGTGGCCGCCACCGCCCACGAGCTGACCGACGAGCCCACCCGGGCGCTGCTGCTGGCCTCCAGGCTGCGCTCGATGCCGTGGCGGCTGCCGGAGCTGCTGGCCGAGCTGCTGCGCGCGGACGACGCGCGGTGGATCTATGGTGAGGCCGTGAGTGATCTACCCGACCCGACCCAGCTCGTCGTGCCGGTCGCGCCGAAGCGGGCGGTGCGGCTGCGGCGCGCCGAGCTGCCGTTCACGCTGACCGAGGCGGCCAGGGCGGCCGCCTTCGCGAGGCTCGCCCAGCCCGCGCCCGAGCAGACCGCCCCCGAGCGCGCGATCAAGCTGTCCGACGGCGTGGAGGTGACCGTGCGGCCGCTCACCTCCATCTACCGCGAGGCCGTACGCGACCTGCACGACCGCTGCTCGCCCGAATCGCGCAGGTTCCGCTACTTCACCGCCATGCCGACGCTGCCGCCGCGCATGTTCGACCGGCTGTGCGACAGGAGCAAGGGCTACTCGCTGGTCGCCGGGCACGACGGGCAGGTCGTGGGGATGGCCAACCTGCTGTTCACGCCCGACCCGGGCATCGCGGAGATGGCCTTCCTGGTCGAGGACCGCTGGCAGGGGCGCGGCCTGGGGACGGCGATGGCGAGGATGCTCGTACGCGCGGCGGCCGACCTGGGCTACGCCGAGGTCAAGGCCTCGATGCTGTCGGACAACGCGAGGATGCGGCGGCTGATGATCTCGCTGGGCGCGACGCTCGGCTACACCGACGACCCCGGCGTGGTGGAGGCCCGGCTTCCTGTGGGCGCGGTGGTGCCCGTCTGACACCCGGGCCGCCGGACTCCGTCCCGCTGGGCGCGGGCGAGGACAGGTTCTAAGCTGGCGAGGGTGACGGCGACGACGACGGCGGGCGCGCGGACACAGGAGCAGCTGCGGCAGCGCAACCTGAGCGAGGTGCTGCGGCGCGTGCACAAAGAGGGAGCGGTGTCGCGGGCCGCGCTGAGCCGCTGGATGGGCCTCAACCGCAGCACCATCATGGACCTGACCGCCGAACTCGCCGCTGCCGGGCTCGTCCGCGAGGGCGTCCCCGACCGCAGGGGCCGCGCGGGGCGGCCGTCCATCGTCGTCATGCCCGAGCAGGAGAGCCTGTACGGTCTCGCGTTCGACGTCGCCGTGGACCGGCTGATCGCGGCCCGCGTGGGGCTCGGCGGACGGGTGCTCGCCCGGCGCGAGGCCGTACGCGCCCGCGCGGGCGTGGACCTGGAGGACGTCGTCGGCGTCCTCGCCGCGTTCGGCCGCGAGCTGGTGGCGGAGGCAGGTCCCGACGCGTTGTGCGTGGGCATCGGGGCGTCGTACTGCGGGCTGATCAGGCGAGCCGACGGCACGGTCCGCTACGGGCCGCACCTCGGCTGGGTGGACCAGGCGTTCGGGCCGGAGCTCGCCGCCGGGCTCGGGCTCGGGCTGCCGGTCGAGGTGGGCAACGAGGCGCACCTGGGCGCGGTCGCCGAGCACGTACGCGGTGCGGGCAGGGACGTCGACAACCTCATCTACCTGCACGGCGACGTCGGCGTCGGCGGCGGGATCATCGTCGGCGGCAGGCTGCTCGACGGCGACGGCGGCTACGGCTGCGAGCTCGGGCACATGCTGGTCAACCCCTTCGACGGGCGCCCCTGCCTGTGCGGGTCGCGCGGCTGCCTGGAGGCGGAGGTGGGCGAGGAGGCGCTGCTCGGGTACGCCGGACGCGCCGGCGAGCTGTTCGGCCGCGAGGGTATCAGAGCCGTCGTCGCCCTGGCCGCCACCGGTGACGCACGGGCGCGGGACGCGCTCGACCGGGTCGGCGACTGGCTCGGCGTCGGCATCGTCAACCTCATCAACCTGTTCAACCCGGCGCTGGTGGTCTTCGGCGGCATGCTGCGCGACGTCTATCCGGGCGCCGCGCCCCGGGTCAGGGAGCGCGTGGACGCCCACGTGCTGCCGGTGTCGCGCGAACGCGTCCGCCTGGCGGTGACCGCGCTCGGCGACGACACCACGCTCGCCGGGGCCGCCGAGCTGGCCTTCGCCAACCTCCTGGAGAACCCACTCGACACCTTGGCCGCCCTCCGCTGACCTTCGGGGCGTCGATGTTCGGTTCCCGTGGTGGCGTGATGGGGGTCGCCGGTCGTGGGTGGATGGCGCCTTACGGTCGCGGGAGGTGCCGGCAGTCCGGTGGCGGGCCGGCAGCCGGTGCTCGGCCGGATGGGCGTCAGCCGGTGCCGGTGGCGTCCTCGCCGTTCGCGTCGTCCCGGCTCTCGTCGTCCCTCGCCGTGCCCTCCCGGCTCGCTGGTGCGGGCGGCTCGTCGCGTTTGATGCCGAGGTGGCGTTCGATCCGATCGAGGCTCTCCTGGATCTGGGTGAGCTGCTCCTGCAGCGTCGAGCCGCCTGCGGCGAAGATCTCGGACGGACGTTCCCTGGAGCCGCGGCTGAGCCGGTCGAGGACGCGCCGGCGTACGTCCGCGGGCTCCACGCCCGCGTCGGCGAGCGCCTGGGCGGCCGGGCCCTCGCCCTCCCTGATCAGGCCCAGCAGGATGTGCTCGGTACCGATGTAGTTGTGGCGTAGCTGCAGGGCCTCGCGCAGCGACAGCTCCAGGACCTTCTTCGCGCGCTGCGTGAAGGGGATGTGCCCGTGGGGCTCCTTGGCACCGTGGCCCATCTCCTGCTCCACGAACGCGCGTACGCGCTCCAGCTGCACGCCGCACTCGGTGAGCACGAGGGACGCGAGCCCTTCGCCCTCGTGGATGAGACCGAGCAATATGTGTTCAGTGCCGATGTAGTCGTGGTTCATCATCCGCGCCTCCTCCTGGGCGAGGACGACGACCCTGCGCGCACGGTCGGTGAATCGCTCGAACACCGGGGGCCTCCGTTCGGCTGGGGCTGTCTCCACTATGCGCTAGAAAATCGGCGGCGGAGGGTATTTGTCCTGTGTGGATCTCGATGAGGTGGCCGATCGCCTGTACGGGGTGCCGCCGCCGGAGTTCACCGCCGCCCGCGCGGAGGAGGCCCGCGCGGCGAAGGAGGCGGGCGACGTACGGCTCTCCCGCGAGATCGCGAAGCTGCGCAAGCCCACGGTGTCGGCGTGGGCGGTGAACCGGCTCTCCCGCGAGCATCCCGACGAGCTCCGCGAGCTGCTGGAGGTGGGGGAGCGGCTGCGCGCGGCCTGGCGGGAGCAGGACGCGGACGCGCTGGCCGAGCTGGCCCGGCTCAGGGGTGAGGTGACCGCCAAGGTGGGCCGGCTGGCCAGGCGGGCGGGTGACCTGTCGGCCGCCGCCGCCACCGAGGTGGACCAGACCCTGGACGCCGCCCTGGTGGACGGGGAGGCGGCCGAGGAGGTACGGCGGGGGCGGCTGGCCAAGCCCCTGCGGTACAGCGGCTTCGCCCCCGCGCCCGTCACCCGCGAGCGTCCGCCGCGAAGGAAGAAGAGCGGCGGAGACGAGGCGGACACGGCCGAGGAGGCGCGCAGGCGGGAGGAGGAGACCGCCAGGAAGGCCAAGGAGCGCGAGGAGGCCGAGGCGGCGCACCGGGAGTGGGCGGCGCAGCTGGAGACCGCCCAGAAGGAGCACGACGAGCGCGCGGGGAAGGTGGCTCGGCTGGAGAGGAAGCTGGCCAAGGCGCGTAAGAAACTCGAGGACGCCAGGCAGCGGCTCGAAGTCGCGCGCCGCGAGGAACGCCACGCCCGGCAACGGCTGGAGCGGTGAGCGGGCGGCGCGGCGGCCCGCGATCATGCACGTCGGTGCTGGTCACCGCCTCAGCGCGACTCGGCCCGATAATCTGACAAACTTGTGTGAGATTCAGCGCTAAAACCTGTCCTTTCGGGATACGCCGGTCTTATGGTCGTCCGCATGACCCTCGACGACTTCATCGACGCCCTGCCCAAGGTCGAGCTGCACGTTCACCACGTCGGCTCCGCCTCGGTCCCCACCGTGCTGGAGCTGGCGCGCCGCCACCCGGGCAGCGGCGTCCCCACCACGGAGGAGGAGCTGCGCCGCTTCTACACCTTCCGGGACTTCCCGCACTTCGCCCGCGTGTACGCGGCCGTCAACGCGCTCATACGCGAGCCCGAGGACGTCGCCGCGCTCGTGCTCGGCCTGGCCCGCGACCTCGCCTCCCAAGGCGGGCGGTACGCGGAGCTGCAGGTCACGCCGTACGCCCAGCACGTGGTCGGCCTGCCGATGCGCGCGGTCACCGAGGCGCTCGACCTGGCCGCCCGCGACGCGCTCGCCGAGCACGGCGTCGAGATCGCCTACATCTTCGACATCCCCGGCGAGTACGGCGAAGAGGCCGCCAAGGTGACGCTCAAGCACGCGCTCGAAGAACCTCCCACCGCGTTGGTAGGTTTCGGCATCGGCGGGATCGAACAGGAACGCCCGAAGTACCGCGACGCCTACCGCGCCGCGTTCGCCGCCGCGCGGGCGGCCGGGCTGCACAGCGTCCCGCACGGCGGGGAGATGACCGGGCCGGAGACGATCTGGGAGGTCGTGGAGCACTACGGCGCCGAGCGCATCGGCCACGGCATCAACTGCCTGGCCGACCCCCGGCTGGTGGCGCATCTGCGGGAGACGCAGATCCCGCTCGATGTCTGCCCGACGTCCAACCTGTGCACGGGACAGATCGCCCGTATCGAGGACCACCCGCTGCCCCGGCTGCTGGAAGAGGGGCTGTACGTGACGCTGAACAGCGACGATCCGCCCATGTTCGGCACCACGCTGGCCGACGAGTACCGGGTCGCGGCCCGGGTGTTCGGCTTCGGCCGGGAGCAGCTCGCCGAGCTGGCACGGAACGGGGTGCGGGCGTCGTACCTGGCGGAGGAGCGCAAGCAGGCACTGCTCACCGAGATCGACACCCTCGCGGCCGCACCCGGCTGAGCGTGCACCACGTCGGCCGCCCGGCGTCCGGCGCCACGGGGAGTGAGCCACACGTCGCCCGGGCGGAGCAGGGAGCTCCCCGCGAGGGGAGCGAGCCGCGGAAGCCCTCCACAAGGCTCTCAGGGACGCTCGAAGGCTCTGGCGGCAAAGCCGAGGCCCCCAAGGCCGCACCTCGCGCAAGGTGGGCTCTGGGGGCCTCTGAAAGGGTCTGACCGGGTCTCAGGAAGCCGCCGGGCACGAGGCTTCCCGGACGCGGCGGATCACGGGGATGCGAGGCGGCCGAGACCCGGCGGGATCTTGGCCGCCGCCGCGCGGTCGAGCAGGAACAGCGTCCGCCCGCGCCCCCGCGCCCCCGCCGCCGGCACCTGCACGGGCCCGGAATCGGACAGCGCCATGCGCACCGCGCCCGCCTTCTCCTCGCCCGCCGCGACCACCCACACCTCGCGCGAGGCCTGGATGGCGGGCAGGGTCAGGGAGATACGGGTGGGCGGCGGCTTGGGCGAGCCGTGCACGGCCACCACCGGGCGGGTGTCGTACAGGGCCGGCATGCCGGGGAACAGCGACGCCACGTGGGTGTCCGGCCCCATGCCGAGCAGCATCACGTCGAAGGCGGGCACCGGCCCGTGATCCTCGGGCCTGGCGGCCTTGCGCAGCTCGGCGGCGTAGGCGTCGGCGGACTCCTCGGCCGTCATCCCCGAGTCGGGGCCGCGCATGACGTGCACCCGCTCGGGATCGACGTCGACGTGGTCGAGCAGCGCCTGGCGGGCGCCGGTCTCGTTGCGCTCCTTGTCGCCGTCGGGCAGGAACCGCTCGTCGCCCCACCAGATGTCCAGGCGCCGCCAGTCGACGGCGTCCCTGGCCGGCGTGGCCGCGATGGCGGCCAGCGTGGCGGTGCCGATCGTGCCGCCGGTCAGCACGATCGACGCAGAGCCCTTGGCCGCCTGCGCGTCGACCAGCCGCGTGATGATGCGCGCCGCCACGGCGTTGGCCAGGACTTCGGCGTCACGGTGCACGACGATGGTGGGCACGCTCACTTTGCTCATCCCTTGAACGTCCTCGCGAAACGCTTGACCGCGGCCTCGTAGATCTCGTCGCTGTCGAGCCTGCGCAGCTCCTCGGCCATCAGCTCCGAGGTCTGCCGGCGGGCCAGCGCCACGGTCCTGTCCGGCTGGCCGGGACGCGAGAGCGTGGCCACGCGGGCGTCGTTGCGCACGACCGACAGCTCACCGCCCGCGGCGAGCTGCAGGCGCACGGCGGTCAGGCCGGGACCCGCCGAGTCGACGACCTTGACGGAGCAGCCCAGCCGCTCCGACAGCCAGGCCGCGAGCAGCGGCGCGCTCGGGTGGCCGGCCGCGGCCTCGACCGTGCCCTTGCGCACCTTGCCCACCGGCTGGTCGAACGCGGCCGCCAGCAGGCTGCGCCACGGCGTGATCCGAGCCCAGGCCAGGTCGGTGTCGCCGCGGGCGTACCCCTTGGCGCGGGTCACCAGCGACTTGACGCCGCCGTCGTCGAAGCCCTTGGCGTCGGTGATGCGCCGCTGCGCCAGCGCCCCGATGGCGTCCTTGGACGGCACGTCGGGCGCCGCGCCCGGCCACCAGGCCACCACGGGCGTGTCGGGCAGCAGCAGCGGGCTGACGACGGAGTCGGCGTGCTCGGTCAGCTCGCCATACAGGCGCAGCACCACGACCTCGCCGGGCGTGTTCTCGCCGATGCGCAGCTCGGCGTCCAGCCTGATCGGCTCGTCCTCCTCGCGCTTGATCACCACGATGATGCGCGACGGGTGCTCGCGGGCCGCCTCGGTGGCCGCCCGCAGCGCGTCGTACTGGTGGCGCTCCTCGCAGACCACGACGAGCGTGAGCACCATGCCGATGGCCGGCGCGCCCATCTGGTGACGCAGGTGCGTGAACTGGGCGGCGATCTTGCCTGCCGTGGTGTCGGTCAGCATGAAGGTCGTCATGTCAGAGCCTCCTCCACACGCGGCCGTCGCGGGCCATCATCGCATCGGCCGACGTGGGACCCCACGAGCCCGACTCGTACGGCTCCGGCTGGCCCTGCGTGGCCCAGAACTCCTCGATCGGGTCGAGGATCTTCCACGACAGCTCCACCTCCCGCTGGTGCGGGAAGAGCGGCGGATCGCCGATCATCACGTCGAGCAGCAGCCGCTCGTACGCCTCGGGCGACGACTCCAGGAACGACTCGCCGTAGGCGAAGTCCATGGACACATCGCGCACCTCCATCGCCGTGCCCGGCACCTTCGAGCCGAAGCGCACGGTGATGCCCTCGTCCGGCTGCACCCGGATGACCAGGGCGTTCTGGCCGAGGATCTCGGTGTCGTCGGCGCTGAACGGCAGGTGCGGCGCCCGCTGGAACACCACGGCCACCTCGGTCACCCGGCGGCCGAGCCGCTTGCCGGTGCGCAGGTAGAACGGCACCCCGGCCCAGCGCCTGTTGGCGATCTCCAGCTTGATCGCCGCGTACGTCTCGGTCGTGGAGTCGGGCGAGATGCCCTCCTCCTGGAGGTAGCCGACGACCTTCTCGCCGCCCTGCCAGCCGGCGGCGTACTGGCCGCGCGCGGTGTTGAGCGCCAGGTTGGCCGGCAGCCGCACGGCCTTGAGCACCTTCTCCTTCTCCCGGCGCAGCGAGGCCGCCTCGAACGAGGTCGGGTCCTCCATCGCGACGAGCGCGAGAAGCTGGAGCAGGTGGTTCTGGATCACGTCGCGGGCGGCGCCGATGCCGTCGTAGTAGCCGGCCCGGCCGCCGATGCCGATGTCCTCGGCCATCGTGATCTGCACGTGGTCGACGAAGCTGCGGTTCCAGATCGGCTCGTAGAGGTTGTTGGCGAACCTCAGCGCCATGATGTTCTGGACCGTCTCCTTGCCGAGGTAGTGGTCGATCCGGAAGATCGAGCTCTCGGGGAAGGCCGAGGTGGTGATCTCGTTCAGCTCGTGTGCCGACTTCAGGTCGTGGCCGAACGGCTTCTCGATCACCACGCGCCGCCAGGAGCCCTCGGGCGCGTCGGACAGGCCGGTGCGCTTGAGCTGCTCCACCACCACGGGGAAGAACTTCGGCGGCACCGACAGGTAGAAAGCGTAGTTTCCGCCGGTGCCCCGGGTCTCGTCGATCTCGGCCAACGCCATGGCGAGCGCATCGAAGGCGCCGTCGTCGGAGAACTCGCCGGGCACGAAGTGGATGCCCTCGCGAAGCTGCTTCCAGACCTCCTCACGGAACGGCGTCCTGGCGTGCGCCTTGACGGCCTCGTACGTCAACTGGGCGAAATCCTGGTCCTTCCAATCGCGCCGGGCGAAGCCGACCAGCGAGAAGCCGGGTGGCAGCAGCCCCCGGTTGCCCAGGTCGTAAATCGCCGGCAGCAGTTTGCGCTTGGCCAGGTCACCCGTCACACCGAACAACACCATCACGCACGGCCCCGCCACTCTGGGCAGCCGCTTGTCGCGCGGGTCGCGCAGCGGATTGGCCGCGGCCACCGCCTCGGTGGTGGACGTGCCGGCGACGGCGGACGCCACGGTGAGGGCCTCCTCCGCGGGCGCGCCCGGCGCCGCGGGTTCTTCAGGTGCCGCGGGGTCAGCGCGGTCAGTCATCTCAAGCCTCCTGTGCGGCTGCGAGCAAACGCGCGACTCCCGCCGCGCGGTCGGTCAGATGCAGGCGTACGGCAGGGCGGCCGCGGGTCTCCAGCGCCCCCAGGTCGCCCAGCGCCTGCGCGAGCTGAAGCCGGCCCAGCGTGTAGGGCCGGCCGGGAACGGCGACGTCTTCCTCCACTGCCCCCGTGATCTGCAGAAACACCCCGTTCTGCGGCCCGCCCTTGTGGTACTGCCCGGTCGAGTGCAGGAAGCGCGGCCCCCATCCGAACGTGACCGGCCGGTCGGTGCGCTGCGCGAGCAGCGCGCGCAGCGTCAGCGGGTCGGCCATCATCCAGGCGTCGGTCATCTGGTCGAAGTCGGCGCCCTCGGGCACCGGCGCGTCGAAGGCGGCCAGCCGGTCGAGATACGCCATGATCGCGAGGTAGCCGTCGCGGGGGATGGTGTGCAGCAGCTCGGCGAACAGCCCGGGCAGGTCCCTGGCCGTCGCCGCGCCGTACGCCTCGACCGGGCCGTCCACGAACGACGGCGCGCCGGTCGGCAGGTCGGGCAGGGACAGCAGGGTGTCGGTGTTGGCGGCGGACTCGGCGACGTTGGGCTCGTCGAACGGGTTGACCCGCAGCACCGCGCAGGCGAGCGCGGTCGCGTACTCCCAGACGAGGAACTGCGCGCCCAGCGGGCCGTCGACCCGCACGTCGCCGTCGTCGGAGTCGATGGCGACGACCAGCTCGTCGGAGGCGCCGTTGGGGTCGGCGCCCACCACGGGAAGGATGCCCTTGCCCTGCTTGCCGGTGGACTCGGCGACCAGCTCCTCGATCCAGTCGGGCAGCCCGTTGATGGCCGTCAGCCGGTCTTCGAGCACCAGCTTGTCGCGGCCGGCCAGCGCCGAGGCGGCGAGCGCGGCGCCCAGGTCGAGCCCGGGGTTGCCGTCCTCGCGCGACAGCAGCGGCAGCACCTCGCCGGCGTCGTCGAGCAGCCGCTCCACGTCGGCACCCGCCAGGGCGGCGGGCACCAGCCCGAACGCCGACAGCGCCGAATAGCGGCCGCCCACGCTGGGCGAGGCGGGCACGAGCTGGTCGCCGGCCCGCACGGCGTGCCGCTCCAGCGGGGACCCTGGAGCGGTGACGACCACGATGTGGCCGGCCGGGTCGAGGCCGGCGTCGGCGAAGCGCTGCTCGTAGACGCGCAGCAGGCAGTCGGTCTCGACCGTCGAGCCGCTGCGCCCCGCCACCACCACGACCGTGGAGGAAAGCCCTTCGGCCAGGGCCCTGCGCACCTGGCCTGGGTCGGTGGTGTCGAGCACGGTGAGCGGCACGTCCGCGGTGTCGCAGATGACCTGCGCCGCGAGCGACGAGCCGCCCATGCCGGCCAGCACCACGTTGGTCAGGCCCGCGGCGCGGGCCCGGTCCGCGAGCCTGCCCAGCACGGGCAGCAGCTCGCGGGAGTGGCGGGGCAGCGACAGCCAGCCGAGCCGGGCCGCCGCCTCCGCCTCGGCGTCCTCACCCCACAGCGTGGGGTCGCCGTCGGCGAGCCGCGCGGGCACGCCGTCGGCGACGAGGCGCCCCGCGACGGAGGAGGCGGCAGCGGCCACCCCCTCCTCGCGGTAAGAGACGTACATCACGGAACCAGGTTCTTGCTGACGCTTTCCAGCAGCTCGTTCCAGGACGCCTCGAACTTCTCCACGCCCTCGTCCTCCAGCACCTTCACGACGTCGTCGTAGTCGATGCCGGCGTCCTTGAGCGCGGCCATGGTGTTCCACGCCTGCTCGTAGAACGGGCGCACGGTGTCGCCCGTGATGGTGGCGTGGTCGGCCACGGCGTCGAGCGTCTTCTCCGGCATCGTGTTGACGGTGCCGGGGGCGACGAGCTGGTCGACGTAGAGCGTGTCGGGGTACTCGGGGTTCTTGACGCCCGTGGAGGCCCACAGCGGCCGCTGCGGACGCGCGCCGGCCTCGCGCAGGCGCTGCCAGCGCTCGGAGTTCATGACCTCCTCGAACGCCGCGTACGCCAGGCGCGCGTTGGCCACGCCCGCCTTGCCCTTCAGCTCCGGCTTGCCCAGCTTGTCGAGCCGCTTGTCGATCTCGGTGTCGACGCGGCTGACGAAGAACGAGGCCACCGACTCGATCGTGGCGAGGTTGATGCCCTTGGCCTGCGCGGCCTCCAGCCCGGCGAGCCAGGCGTCCATGACCGCGCGGTAGCGCTCGAGGGAGAAGATCAGCGTGACGTTGACGCTGATGCCCTCCGACAGCGCCTGCGTGATCGCGGGCAGGCCCTCCAGCGTGGCCGGGATCTTGATGAACAGGTTGGGCCGGTCGACCAGCCACCACAGCGCCCTGGCCTCGGCGATCGTCCGCTCGCCGTCGCGGGCGAGGCGCGGGTCCACCTCGATCGACACGCGGCCGTCGACGCCTCCGCTGGAGTCGTAGATCGGGCGCAGCACGTCGGCCGCCCACCGGATGTCGTAGGTGGTGATGGCGCGCACGGCCTCGCCGACGTCGACGCCGCGGACCGCCAGGTCGTGCATCTGGGAGTCGTAGGCGTCGCCCTTGCTGAGCGCGTTCGCGAAGATCGTCGGGTTGGACGTCACGCCGACGACGTTCTTCTCGCGGATCAGCTGCTCGAGGTTGCCGCTGCGCAGCCGCTCACGGCTGATGTCGTCGAGCCAGATGGCCACGCCCTGGCCGGACAGTTTGTTGAGGATCTCGCTCATTCTTCTTCAGTTTCCCGTCGTCTCGCCCTTGTCCTGACCGAGCTTGGCCAGGCTCGCCCTGGCCGCCGCCGCGACGCGCTCCGCCGTCAGCCCGAACTGCTCGTACAGCGTCTTGTACGGGGCCGACGCGCCGAAGTGTTCGAGGCTGACCACTTCGCCGTGCTCGCCGACGTACTCGTGCCAGCCGAGCGCGACGCCCGCCTCGACCGCGACCCGAGCCTTGATCGACGAGGGCAGAACCGTCTGCTTATATGCCGGATCCTGCCCGTTGAACCATTCGACACACGGCATGGAGACCACCCGCGTCGGGATGCCCTGCGACTCCAGGAGTTCGCGGCCCTCGATGGCGATCTGCACCTCACTGCCGGTGGCGATGAGGATGACCCGCGGCTGGCCGTCGGATGCCTCGCGCAGCACGTAACCGCCGCGGGCCACGCCGTCGGCGCTGGTGCCCTCGTAGACCGGGAGGTTCTGGCGGGTCAGCGCCAGCGCGGCCGGCCGGTCGGTGTGCTCAAGCACGGCCTTCCACGCGTAGGCCGTCTCGTTGGCGTCGGCCGGGCGCACCACGTCGAGGCCCGGGATCGCGCGCAGCGACCACAGGTGCTCGATCGGCTGGTGGGTGGGGCCGTCCTCGCCGAGACCGATGGAGTCGTGCGTCCAGACGTAGACGACCGGCAGCTTCATCAGCGCGGCCAGCCGCACCGCCGGGCGCATGTAGTCGGAGAACACCAGGAACGTGCCGCCGTACGGGCGGGTGCCGCCGTGCAGCGCGATGCCGTTGAGAATGGCGCCCATGGCGTGCTCGCGGATGCCGAAGTGCAGCGTGCGGCCGTAGCGGTTACCGGGGAACTCCTTGGTCTGGTACTCCTCCGGGATGAAGGACGGCTCGCCCTTCATCGTGGTGTTGTTGGACTCCGCCAGGTCGGCCGAGCCGCCCCACAGCTCGGGCAGCACCGGCGCGAGCGCGCTCAGCACCTCGCCGGAGGCCTTGCGGGTGGCCATGGAGGCGCCCGTCTCGAACGACGGCAGCGCCGTCGCCCAGCCGGCCGGCAGCTCGCGGTGCGAGATGCGGTCGAGCTCGGCGGCCCGCTCGGGGTTGGCCAGGCGCCACTCGCTGTAGCTCTTCTCCCATTCGGCGTGGTCGGCGCGGCCCCGCTGGACGATGCCGCGGGCGTGCTCCAGCACCTCGTCCGGCACGTCGAAGGTCTTGCTCGGGTCCATGCCCAGCACCTGCTTGGTGGCGGCGACCTCCGCCTCGCCCAGGGCCGAGCCGTGGATCTTGCCGGTGTTCTGCTTGTTGGGCGCCGGCCAGCCGATGATGGTGCGCAGCCGGATGAACGACGGGCGGTCGGTCTCGGCCTTGGCCTTCTGCAGCGCCTCGTACAGGGCCTGGACGTCCTCGACGTACTCGCCGCCGGCGGTCCAGTCGACGCTCTCGGTGTGCCAGCCGTAGGCCTGGTAGCGGGCGACGACGTCCTCCGACTTGGCGATCTGGGTGTCGTCCTCGATGGAGATGTGGTTGTCGTCGTAGATGACGATGAGGTTGCCCAGCTTCTGGTGGCCGGCGATGGCGCTGGCCTCGTGGCTGATGCCCTCCTCGATGTCGCCGTCGCTGACCAGGCACCAGATGTGGTGGTCGAACGGCGAGGCGCCGGGCGCGGCGTCGGGGTCGAACAGGCCGCGCTCACGGCGGGCGGCCATCGCCATGCCCACCGCGTTGCCCAGGCCCTGGCCCAGCGGGCCCGTCGTGGTCTCGACGCCCGCCGTGTGGCCGTGCTCGGGGTGGCCGGGAGTGAGGCTGTCCCACTGCCGCAGCCGCTTGAGGTCGTCAAGCGTCAGTCCGTAGCCCGACAGGAAGAGCTGGATGTAGAGCGTCAGGCTGGTGTGGCCGCACGACAGCACGAAGCGGTCACGACCGATCCAGCCGGGGTCGGTGGGGTCGTGACGCATCACGCGCTGGAACAACAGATAGGCGGCGGGGGCCAGGCTCATGGCGGTGCCGGGGTGACCCGAGCCCGCCTTCTCCACTGCGTCCATCGCCAGTGCCCGGACGACATCGACCGCCTTCTTGTCGAGGTCGGTCCACTCAAGGGCTGGCACGAGTTCGGTGCTCAAGTGCTCGATCTCCGGAATCTAGTTGTCATTGGTTGTGGCTTGTCCCGCCCGCGGCCGGTCACCTGGCGCCGTCCGGCGCCCGGCCTGCCGGCCGGTCGCAGGTCGCGCGCGCGGTGGTGCGTAGGGCCGGCCGCGAGATCGCGTGGCCCGCGCCTACACGGGACACTAACCGAGTAGGGACGGCGATCGATTCCCATTCCACCCTCGCGTGTCCATGTACGGCTCAAGCCCCCCATTGGCCGGACCGGCTCACCCTGCGACTACAGTTTGTTTGTTCGCAGGGGCGTTCCGGCGCCCGCCCAAGGATCCGCTCTAATCAGAGGTTACGCGTTGACTTCCGACAGGCTGGAAGCGCCTTGACGGTGCTGACCAACAGGCAGGCGACGGCCCCGTCACCGAAGGTGGAGGCGCCGCGCACGTTCGGCGTGGTCGTCAAGGCCTACATCGCACTCACCAAGCCGCGGATCATCGAGCTGCTGCTGATCACGACGCTGCCGGTGATGTTCCTCGCAGCGGGCGGCCTTCCGCCGCTGTGGACGTCGATCTCGGTCATGGTGTTCGGCACCCTATCGGCGGGCAGCGCCAACGCGCTCAACTGCTATGTGGATCGCGACATCGACCAGAAGATGCGCCGCACCCGCAAGCGCCCGCTGGCCAGGCACCAGGTGTCGCCGCGCAACGCGCTGATCTTCGGCATCGTGCTCGGCGTGGTGTCCACGGCCGGGCTCTGGCTGACCACCAACTGGCTGGCCGCGCTGCTGTCGCTCGGCGCGATCCTGTTCTACGTGCTGGTCTACTCGATGATCCTCAAGCGGCGCACGGCCCAGAACATCGTGTGGGGCGGCATCGCCGGCTGCATGCCGGTGATGATCGGCTGGGCGGGCATCACCGAGCGGCTCGACTGGGCGCCGCTGGTGCTGTTCGGGGTGGTGTTCTTCTGGACGCCGCCGCACACCTGGACGCTGGCCATGCGCTACAAGGAGGACTACGCGGCGGCCAACGTGCCGATGCTGCCGGTGGTGGCCACCGAGCGGCGCGTGGTGCTGGAGTCCATCGCCTACACCTGGGCGACCGTGCTGTGCTCGCTGGCGCTGTGGCCGGTGGCGGGCACCACGCTGTTCTACCCGATCGTGGCGGCCGTGCTGGGCGTGATGTGCCTGTGGGAGGTGCACCGCCTGCTGTCCAGGCTCAACGCCGGCAAGACGGGCGTGCATCTGCGGCCCATGCGCTTCTTCCACTGGTCGAACGCCTATCTGGCGCTGCTCTTCCTCGCCGTGGCGATCGACCCGCTGTTGTCCTGACTTTTCTGGCCCGGCCGTTGCGCCGGGCTTTTTCACGTTCGTACCATGCACATATGAACACCTCTTCAGATGTTGTCACGGGCCTGGACGGATGCGCGGTGCCGGAGACCGACGCCGCGCGGGTCGCGGCCACCCGCGACCGGCTCGTGACACCTGAGGAGGCGACCCGGCTGGCCGAGCTGTTCCGCCTGCTCGGCGACCCGACCAGGGCCCGCCTGCTGTACGCGCTGCTGGAGGCGGGCGAGCTGTGCGTGTGCGACCTGGCGGACGCCGTCGAGGTGTCCGACACCGCCGTCTCCCACGCGCTGCGCCTGCTGCGCACGGCCGGGATCGTGGCCAGCCGCAGGGCGGGCAGGACGGTCTACTACCGGCTGGCCGACGCCCACGTCCGCATGCTGCTCGACCTGAGCCGGGAGCATCTGAAGGAGACGGGATGAGCGGTGTGCAGCACGGCCGCACCCATGCTGACGGACATGCCCGCGCTCATGGGCACGGGCACGGGCACGGGCACGCGCTGAGCCCCGACGCCGACAGGCGGTACCTGTGGGGCGCGCTCGCGCTCATCTGCGGCTTCATGGTGGCCGAGGTGGTCGCGGGCGTGGTCGCGAACTCGATCGCGCTGATCTCCGACGCCGCCCACATGCTGACCGACGCGAGCGCGATCGCGCTGGCGCTGCTCGCCATGCGCATCGCCGCCCGCCCGGCCAAGGGCGCCTACACCTTCGGCTACAAGCGGGCCGAGATACTCTCCGCGCAGATCAACGGGGTGACGCTGCTCCTGCTCGTGGCGTACTTCGCCTACGAAGGCGTGCAGCGCATCCTGCAGCCGCCCGACGTGCACGGCCCGGTCGTGCTGGTCACCGCCGTGGCCGGCATCGCGGTCAACGCGGGCGCCGCCTGGCTGCTGTCGAAGGCGAACCGGCGCAGCCTCAACGTCGAGGGCGCCTTCCAGCACGTGCTCAACGACATGTACGCCTTCGTCGCCACCGCGGTCTCCGGCCTCGTGGTCTGGCTGACCGGCTTCCGCCAGGCCGACGCCATCGCCGCGCTCGTGGTCGCCGCGCTCATGCTCAAGGCCGGCTGGGGGCTGCTGCGCGACTCCTGCCGGGTGCTGCTGCAGGCCGCGCCCAGCGACCTCGACCCCGACGAGATCGGCCGACTGCTGGCCTCGGACGCCGACGTCGAGGAGGTGCACGACCTGCATGTCTGGACGGTGACGAGTGGCTATCCCACGCTCTCGGCCCACGTACTCGTCAGCCGCGGCTCGGATTGTCACAAAGTGCGCACGCGCCTTGCCGACCTGCTGCACGAGCGGTTCGCGATCGGCCACACGACGCTGCAGGTCGATCATGGGGTGCCGGGGCTCGACCGGCACTGCGCCGACCCACACGGACCCCGGCACTGCGATCCGTTAAAGTCACCGTATGGCGACCCGTGATCCACGCTGGGTGTTGAAGGACCGCCCGTCGTTCGCGTTGATCATCGGGCTGGTCATCACCGGCATCTGCGCCTTCGTCTCGTTCTCCTTCGACCTGATCAACGGCGCTCCGGTGCAGTTCTTCATCGCGCTCATGCTGGCCCTGGCGCCGGTGCCGCTGCTGCTCGCCGCGGTGCTGGCGCTCGACCGCATGGAGCCGGAGCCGCGCAGCAACCTCATCTTCGCCTTCGCGTGGGGCGCGGGCATCGCCGTCCTCGTCGCCGGCGTGATCAACTCGCTCAACCTGCACTACATCATCGACACCGCCAAGCTGTCGGAGGCCAGCGCCCGCAACATCGCGGCCACGTTCGGCGCGCCGGTGGTGGAGGAGACGATGAAAGGGCTGGTGCTGCTGGGACTGCTGCGCTTCCGCAGAGCCGAGCTCGACGGGCCCACCGACGGCGTCATCTACGCCAGCATGGTCGGTCTCGGCTTCGCCATGAGCGAGAACGTCAGCTACTACCTCGGCGCGCTGTCCACCTCGGGCGTCAAGGGGCTGGCCGTGACCGTGGTGCTGCGCGGGGTGCTCTCGCCGCTGGCCCACCCGCTGTTCAGCTCCATGATCGGGGTCGCGGTCGCGTACGCGGCGCAGCGCAGCGGGCCCGAGCGCACCACGTACGTGCTGGCGGGCTGGACCGGCGCGATGATCCTGCACGGCCTGTGGAACGGCCTGGCCTCCTACGGCGGCTTCCCCGGGCTCGTGGTGGCCTACCTGGCGCTGCTGGTCGTGCTGGTGGTGCTCATCGGCGTAGTGTTCAGGGACCGGCGGCGCATCGTGGCGCTCATCCAGCGCTACCTGCCGCCGTACGAGCCGACCAAGCTCGTCACCCCGGCCGACATCTACATGCTCTCGACGTTCTCCCGCCGCCGCCAGGCGCGCCAGTGGGCCCGCGCCCACGGCGGCAAGGCCGGCGTGCGCGCGATGCGCGACTACCAGCTCGCCGCCACCGAGCTGGGCCTGCTGCACGAGCGTGCCGCCCGCCACATGGTCGACGAGCACACCTTCCACGAGGAGCAGCGGGCGCTGCTCGAATGCATGAGCACGGCCAGGGCCGACTTCCCGGTGCCGTCGATGCACGCGCGCTCGGTGGCGAGGGGGTCGCCGCCGCCCGGCTACGCGCCGGGCGCCCCCACCTGAGCGCCGCCGGGCCGGGCCAGGATCTCGGTGAGCGAGACCTTGCGCGGCCCCGGGTAGACGGGGTCGGAGTGCAGGACCACGGCGTCGACGAACGCCTTGCCCGCGGCGAACACCTCGCGGGCGGCGCTCGCGTAGGTGGTGACGGCGTAACGCCTGACCGAGTCGTCACCCACCCCGAACGCCTCCAGCCCCGCCGCCCTGCACAGCGTCACCGCACGGGGAATGTGGAACTCCTGGGTCACCACGGTCACCTTCTCGGCGCCGAACACCCGGCGCGCCCGCACGCACGAGTCCCACGTGTCGAACCCGGCGTAGTCGAGCACCATCACGGCGTCCGGCACGCCCCTGGCGCGCAGGTAGTCGCGCATCGCCGTCGGCTCGTCATAGTCCGCGCGGCTGTTGTCGCCCGACAGCAGCAGCGCCCGCACCTTGCCCGCCCGGTACAGCTCGGCGGCGATGTCGAGCCTGCGGGCCAGCATCGGGCTGGGGTGGACGCCGTCGTACAGGCCCGCGCCCAGCACGAGCGCGGCCTGCGCCTGCGGCACCCGCGCCTGCCAGCCCGGCTCCTCCGCCGTCGCGCGATGTCCCGAACTGCTCAGCCAGGCCCACGTCATGGGCGCCAGGGCGAGCACGCTGACCAGGACCAGCCCCTGGTACGCCCGGCGCAGCGTCTTTCGAGAGAGGCGGACTTTTCCCAGCAAATCGCACCCTTCCAGGACCGGGGGAGTGGCGGACATCTCCCATAAACCCTGGCATATCCGATCAGAGGGCGTCGGTCTTTCCGGTGGGGGAGTGGGTTCCGGTCAGAGGGCGTCGGTCTTTCCGGTGGGGGAGTGGGTTCCGGTCAGAGGGTGGTGGTCGTTCCGGTGGGAGTGGGTCGCCGTCAGAGGGTGGTGGCCGTTCCGGTGGGAGTGGGTCGCGGTCAGAGGGTGGCGGCTGCTTCGGTGGGGGAGCGGGTCACGGGGGCGGGCTCGCGGTCGCGGGCGCGCAGCGAGGTGACGACCCGCAGCGTGGCGATCCACACCAGGGTCGAGCCGAGCACGTGCAGCAGCACCAGCAGGGCCGGCACGGCGAGGAACCACTGCGTGTAACCGATCAGGCCCTGCAGCAGCTCGGCTCCGAAGAGCGCGAGCGCGGCACGGCGGGCGGGCCGGGGCCCGTTGGTCACGTGGAGGGCGAACAGCAGCGCGAACGTCAGCCCGACCACGACGTAGGCGATGTCGGCGTGCAGCCGGGCGATGACCTCGATGTCGAAGTCGAAGCGCGAGGCCAGCTCGTCGCCCGAGTGCGGGCCGGTGCCGCTGACCCCGACGCCCACCACCAGCAGCACGAACACGGCGGCGAGCAGCACGTGGCCGAGCCTTCTGACGTCGCGGTGCGTGATGCGCCGCATGGGGGCGTCGCCCTCGCCCGAGCGCGCGTACAGCAGCCAGCAGGCCGCGATGAGGCCGCTGGAGATCAGGTAGTGCATGCCCACCGTGAACGGGTTGAGCATGGTGCCCACCACCAGCCCGCCCCACAGCGCCTGGGCGACGATGCCGACCGGCTGCAGCCAGGCCAGCCGCACCAGCGAGGAGCGCCGGGGCGACAGCCGCAGCGCCGCGAGCACGCACGCCACGCCCACCGCCAGCACCAGGAACGTCAGCAGCCGGTTGCCGAACTCCACCGCCATGTTGAGCGGGTCGACATCGGCGTGCACGACCGGGACGAAGCTGTCGGGAGTGCATCGCGGCCAGGTCGGGCAGCCCAGCCCCGACTCGGTCACGCGCACGCCGGCCCCGGTGACCGTGATGCCGGCGTTGACCACCACGGACGCCAGCGCCCAGGCCCGCATCGACCGCTCGGTCGGGGCGAGGAAGGAGCGCAGCAGCCGGACGAAGGGGTTGGTGCTGTCGGCGGGTAGCTTCACGCCATCGATGGTAGGGGCCATGACAGGCGGTCCCGCCACCGGCCACCGGGCGGCTCGCCGTCCCGGTCTTTCACCATTACAAGGTATGTGACATATTACTGGAAGGAGGTGGTGATGTCCGACGTCATCGTCGTCGGCGCCGGAGTCGTGGGCGCGGCCTGCGCCTACTACGCCGCGCGCGCGGGCCTCGACGTGACCGTGATCGACCGCGGCTCCGTGGCCGCGGGCACGACCGGCTCGGGCGAGGGCAACGTGCTGGTCTCCGACAAGGAGCCGGGGCCGGAGCTGGAGCTCGCCGTGCTGTCCAACGGGCTGTGGCGCGAGCTGGCCGGGTACGGCGGCTTCGAGTTCGAACCGAAGGGCGGGCTCGTCGTCGCCGAGACCGGCAAGGTCATGGCGGCGCTCACCGAGCTGGCCGCCGAGCAGGGCGTGGAGCACACCCTCGTCCAGGCGTCCGAGCTGCGCGACTACGAGCCGCACCTGACGCCGGAGCTGGCCGGCGGGGTCTTCTACCCGCAGGACGCGCAGGTCCAGCCCATGCTCGCCGCCGCACGCCTGCTCAGGCACGCCGCCGAGAGCTTCGGCGAGGGCACGCTACGGCTGCACCTCGGCGCCGAGGTCACCGGCTTCCTGCGCTCCGGCGACCGGCTCACCGGCGTGCGCACCACCAAGGGCGACGTGCTCGGCGACGCCGTCGTCAACGCGGCGGGCACCTGGGGCGGCGAGATCGCCGCGCTGGCCGGCGTCGAGCTGCCGATCCTGCCCAGGCGCGGCTTCATCCTCGTCACCGAGCCGCTGCGCAAGCCGCTCATCAGGCACAAGGTCTACACCGCGGCCTACGTCACCAACGTCGCCAGCGACAACGCGGGCCTGGAGACCTCGGCCGTCATCGAGGGCACCCCCGCCGGGACCGTGCTCATCGGCGCCAGCAGGGAGCGCGTCGGCTTCGACCGCACCACCTCCGTGCCCGTGCTCGCCAAGCTGGCGCGGCAGGCCGTCGAGCTGTTCCCCGCGCTGCGCGGGATCCGGGCCATCAGGTCCTACTGCGGGTTCCGGCCGTACTGCCCCGACCACCTGCCCGTCATCGGCGCGGACCCGCGCGTCCCAGGGCTCTACCACGCGTGCGGGCACGAGGGCGCCGGCATCGGGCTCGCACCCGCCACCGGGCACCTGCTCGCCCAGCTTCTCACCGGCGACAAGCCCGCGCTCGACCTCCACCCCTTCCGCCCCGACCGTTTCGCGAAGGAGGCCGCATGACGTTCCACATCACCGTGGACGGCCGGCAGGTGCCGGTCGTGCCCGGCCAGACCATCGGCGCGGCCCTGCACGCGGCCGGCGTGCGGTCGTGGCGCAGCACCAGGTTCGGCGGGCGGCCGCGCGGGCTGTTCTGCGGCATCGGGGTCTGCTTCGACTGCCTGATCTCGGTCAACGGGCGGCCGCCCGAGCGGGCGTGCCTGCTGGAGGCGGCGCCGGGAGACGAGGTGACGACGGCGTGACGTACGACCTCCTCGTGGCCGGCGGCGGGCCCGCCGGCGTGGCGGGCGCGCTGACGGCGGCCCTGGGCGGGCTGCGGGTGGCCCTGGTGGACTCCGGTCGGCGGCTCGGCGGCCAGTACTTCCGCCACACCGCCGCGGACGAGACAGGGCCGGGCGCGAAGCCGGATCTCGCGAGGTTCCTGCGCCAGGCGCGGGCCCTGGAGGCGCGCGCCGACGTGCTGACGCGCCACCAGGCGTGGAACGTCTCCCGCGAGCCGGACGGCGACCTCGTCCTGCGCTGCGTCACGCGCAACGGGGACGGCGAGCGCGTCGCCGAGCTGCGCGGCCGCAGGCTGCTGATCGCGACCGGCGCGCACGACAGGCCGCTGCCGTTCCCCGGCTGGGACCTGCCCGGCGTGCTCACGGCCGGAGGCGCGCAGGCGCTGCTCAAGGGCTCGGGCGTGGTGGCCGGACGGCGCGTCGTGGTCTCCGGCACCGGGCCGTTCCTGCTGCCGGTCGCCGCCGGGCTGGCCGCCGCCGGAGCGCGGGTGCTCGGCGTGCACGAGGCGAACGGCGGGCTCGGTCTGGCCAGGCACCCCTTGCACGCGCTGTCCAAGGCGGGCGAGGCCGCCGGGTACGCCGCCGCGCTGGCCCGCCACCGGGTGCCGTACCGCACCCGCCAGGCCGTCGTCGCCGCGCACGGCGATCGCGAGGTCGAGGCCGTCACCCTGGCCAGGCTCGACGCCGCGTGGAACGTGCTCGCCACCCGCGTCGTCGAGTGCGACACCGTGGCCGTCGGCTACGGGTTCGTCCCGCAGATCGAGCTGGGCACCCAGCTCGGCTGCGCCACCAGGCACGACGCCGACGGCAGCCCGGTGCTCGCCGTGGACGCCGCCCTGCGCACCAGCGTGCCCGGCGTCTGGGCGGCCGGCGAGCCCACCGGCGTGGCCGGATGGCGGCCCGCCGAGACCGAGGGCCGCGTCGCCGGGTACGCCATCGCCGCCGACGCGGGCCGCCCTGCCACGGCGGGGCCCGACGGCGTGCCCGCGGTGCTCGCCAGGCGGCGCGAGCGCGGGCGTGCCTTCGGGGCTGCGCTGCAGCGGGCGTACCCCGTCATGCCGGGCTGGCGCACGTGGCTGCGCGACGACACGCTCGTGTGCCGCTGCGAGGAGGTGCCGCTGGCGCGCGTACGCGAAGCGCAGGCACTGGGCGCCACCGGCGCCCGCGCCGTCAAGCTCCTGGCCCGCCCCGGCATGGGCTGGTGCCAGGGCCGCATCTGCGGCTACGCCGTCTCCTGCCTGGCCGGGGAGCCGCCGCAGCCGCCGCGCCGCCCGATCGCCCAGCCGGTGACGCTGGGCGCGCTGGCCGAGCTCACCACCGACCAAGACGAGAGCACCGCTCGCCGACCCTCTGGAGGACTGCCCTGATGGACAACCGCAGCAAGCCCTGGCACGGCGTCATGGTCGCCACCGCGCTGCCCCTGCGCGAGGACCTGTCGGTCGACTACGACCGCTACGCCGAGCACTGCCGCTGGCTGATCGAGAACGGCTGCGACGGCGTCGTGCCGAACGGCTCGCTCGGCGAGTACCAGACGCTCACCCCCGGCGAGCGGATCAAGGTGATCGAGACCGCGGTCGAGGCCGTGGGCGGCGCCAACGTCATGGCGGGGGCGGGCGCGTACGGCGCGGCCGAGTCCCGCCGCTGGGCCGAGCAGGCGGCCGCGGCGGGCTGCGGATCGGTGCTGCTGCTGCCGCCCAACGCCTACCGGGCCGACGAGCGGGCCGTCCTGCAGCACTACCGCGAGGTCGCCCGGGCGGGCGTGCCGATCGTGGCCTACAACAACCCCTACGACACCAAGGTCGACCTCACCCCCGCGCTGCTGGCCAGGCTGCACGAGGAGGGGCTGATCGTGGCGGTCAAGGAGTTCACCGGGGACGTGCGGCGCGCGTACGAGATCGCCGAGCTGGCCCCCGAGCTCGACCTGCTGATCGGCTCCGACGACGTGCTGCTCGAACTCGCGATCGCCGGCGCGAAGGGGTGGATCGCCGGCTACCCCAACGCGCTGCCGCAGTCCAGCTCCGCCCTCTACCGCGCGGCGGTGGCCCGTGACCTCGACACGGCGTTGCCCCTTTACCGGAGCCTGCACCCGCTGCTTCGCTGGGACTCCAAGACGGAGTTCGTCCAGGCCATCAAGCTGTCGATGGACCTGGCGGGCCGTCACGGCGGTCCGTGCCGGCCGCCCAGGCAGCCGCTCACCGAGGAGCAGGCCGCCGTGGTGCGCGCGGCGACGGAGAAGGCACTGGCAGAAGGGCTGCGATGAGGACAAAGCGCGTTTTCCACGCCGTCGACTCCCACACCGAGGGCATGCCGACCCGGGTCATCACCGGCGGCATCGGCGTCATCCCGGGTGCGAGCATGGCCGAGCGGCGCGTCTACTTCCGCGACAACCTCGACCACATCAGGACCCTGCTGATGACCGAGCCGCGCGGTCACTCGGCCATGAGCGGCGCCATCCTCCAGCCGCCCACCAGGCCGGACGCGGACTTCGGCGTGCTGTTCATCGAGGTGTCCGGGCTGCTGCCGATGTGCGGCCACGGCACCATCGGCGTGGCGACCGTACTGGTCGAGACCGGCATGGTCGAGGTGGTCGAGCCCGTCACGACCGTGCGTCTGGAGGTGCCCGCCGGGCTCGTCGAGGTGGACGTCGCCGTCGAGGACGGTATGGCCATGTCGGTGACGCTGCGCAACGTGCCCTCCTACTGCGACCGGCTGGACGCCAAGGTGAGCGTGCCGGGCTTCGGGGAGATCCCGTACGACCTGGCCTACGGCGGCAACTTCTACGCCATCGTCAACCTCGACGACTACGGCCTGCCGTTCGACCGCGCCGCCAAGAACGAGATCATCGCCGCCGGCCTGAAGACCATGGAGGCGATCAACGCCGCCGACGAGCCGGTGCACCGCGAGGACGACCGCATCCGCGGCTGCCACCACGTGTACTTCGCCGCGCCCGGCTCCGACGCCGTGCACTCCCGCCATGCCATGGCCATCTACCCGGGCTGGTTCGACCGCTCGCCCTGCGGCACCGGCACCAGCGCCCGCATGGCGCAGCTCCACGCGCGCGGCGAGCTGGAGGTGGGCAAGGACTTCGTCAACGAGTCGTTCATCGGCACCCGCTTCATCGGCCGCGTGCTGGAGGAGACCGAGGTGGGCGGACGGCCCGCCGTCCTGCCGTCGATCACCGGGCGGGCCTGGATCACCGGCACCGCCCAGTACTTCCTCGACCCCCGCGACCCGTTCCCGGCCGGTTTCGAGCTGTGAGGCGGCCGCTGTGATCACGACGATCGACTACCACACGGCCGGCGAGCCGTTCCGCATCGTCACCGGCGGCGTGCCGGAGATCGCCGGGTCCTGCGTGCTCGACCGGCGCACCACCGCGATGGCCGAGTTCGACGACGTGCGGCGGCTGCTGTGCCTCGAGCCGCGCGGCCACGCCGACATGTACGGCTGCTTCCCGGTGCCGCCCGACGACGACGGCGCGCACCTGGGCGCGCTGTTCTGGCATAAGGACGGCTTCTCCACCGCGTGCGGGCACGGCACGATCGCGCTCGGCGCGTACGCGGTGCACGAGGGCCTGGTGGCGGCGCCGCCCGACGGGGTGACCGACGTGGTGGTCGACGTGCCGTCGGGGCGGGTCACCGCCCGCGTGCGCACCGTCGCGGGCCGCGTGGACGCGGTGACGTTCGTCAACGTCCCCTCCTTCGTCCTGGACCGCGGCGTGCAGGCGGGCGACGTCCGCGTGGACCTCGCCTACGGCGGCGCCGTCTACGCCTCGCTGCCCGCCGCCGGCCTCGGGCTGACCGTCGAGCCGCGGCACCTGGACGCGCTCATCGGGCACGCCCGCCGCATCAAGGCCGCGCTGGCCGGGCACCCCGCCACCAGGCACCCGTCCGACGAGCGGCTCTCCGGCGTGTACGGCGTGATCTTCCACGAGGAGCTGCCGGACGTGGACGGCGTCAGGCACCAGCGCAATGTCACCGTCTTCGCCGACGGCGAGGTGGACCGCTCGCCCTGCGGCTCCGGCACGGCGGCCAGGATGGCGCTGCTGCACGACGCCGACGGCACCGCGACGCTGGTGCACGAGAGCGTCGTCGGCAGCGTCTTCACCGCCCGCGTGGCCGCGCGGACGGCCGGCGGCGTGGTGGTGGAGATCGACGGCACCGCGTACCGGACGGGACGGCACACCTTCGAGCTCGACCCGGCCGACCCGTTCCCGACCGGGTTCACGCTCCGATGAGCGGCCCGGCCGGCGACCCGGTGGGCGCCGCCATGGGCGGGCTGCCCTACCTCGACGCGGCCGCCGTCGAGCGGCTGGTGCCGATGGGGCGGGCCGTGGACGTGCTGGAGGAGGCGCTGCGGGCGGGCCTCGACCCCGAGGACACCCCGCAGCGGCCGATCGTGGACGTGGCCGCGGGCCAGCTGCTGCTCATGCCCGCCGCGACCCGCACGTACGCGGGCGTCAAGGTCGTCTCCATCGCCCCGGCCAACCCCGGGCGCGGGCTGCCCCGGATCCAGGGGACGTACCTGCTGTTCGACGGCGACACCCTGGCGCCGCTCGCGGCCATGGACGGGATCGCGCTCACCTCGCTGCGCACGCCCGCCGTCTCCGCCCTGGCCGTGCGGCACCTGGCGGAGCAGGACGCGCGGCGGCTGGTGGTGTTCGGCAGCGGGCCGCAGGCGTACGGGCACGTGCTGGCGCTGCGCGCGGTACGGCCGGTCGAGGAGGTCACGGTGATCGGCCGCGACGCCGGGCGCGCGGAGGCGCTCGCGGGCCGCTGCCGCGAGCTGGGCCTGAAGGCCCGCGCATTGACCGGCCGCGACCCCGCCGTCACGGCCGGTCAGGCGGCGGATGCCGCGCCGGAGCCGGCGGCGGCTTCCGCCGCGGATCGGGCGGCGGGTCCGGCGGACGACGGCGAGATCGCGGTGGAAGCCGCCGTGGCCGAGGCGGTCGCGGCGGCCGACCTCGTCGCGTGCTGCACCACCGCCAGGACCCCGCTGTTCCCCGGTAAGCTCGCCCGCGACGGCGTGACCGTCGTCGCCGTCGGCTCCCACGAGCCGGACGCCCGCGAGCTCGACGGCGACCTCGTCGCGCGCGCCACCGTGGTCGTCGAGGCGAGGGCGGCGGCCCTGGAAGAAGCGGGAGATCTGCTCGTCCCGATCGGCCGGGGTACCATCACCTCTCGTCATCTCGCCGGTAACCTCGCCGACCTGATCGCCGGAAGGGTCGTCGCGGGCCCGGGGCCGCGCGTGTTCAAGAGCACCGGCATGGCGTGGGAGGACCTCGTGGTCGCGGCTGCCGCTTACGAGGCGTGGACATAGAAGGGATGGGCGGATGGCTGCCGAGGACCGGCTGGATCTGCCGATGGTGGGAGAGCGCCAGAGCCTGCGCGAGCAGGTCGCGCACGCGTTGCGGGCCGCGCTGATCACGGGTGAGATGCGGCCGGGGGTGGTCTACTCCGCCCCGGTGCTGGCCGCCCAGTTCGGCGTCTCCGCGACGCCCGTCCGCGAGGCGATGCTCGACCTGGCCAAGGAGGGCCTGGTCGAGGCGGTGCGCAACAAGGGCTTCCGGGTGACCGAGCTGTCCGACCGCGACCTCGACGAGCTGACGGAGATCCGCCAGCTCATCGAGGTGCCGACGGTCGCGCGGCTGGCCGACAGCTCCCGGGCCGAGGAGTTCGAGCGGCTGCGGCCGATCGCCGAGGAGATCGTCTCGGCCAGCGAGCGCGGCGACCTGCTCGCGTACGTGGACGCCGACCTGCGCTTCCACGTGGAACTGCTGTCGCTGAGCGGCAACTCCCACCTGGTGTCGGTGGTGCGCGACCTGCGCAACAGGGCCAGGCTGTACGGCCTGTCGCAGCTCTCGGAGCGCGGCACGCTGACCGACTCGGCCAGGGAGCACCTCCAGCTGCTCGACGCGCTCAGCAGCGGCGACAGCGAGGCGGTGAAACGCCTGATGGCCGAGCACATCGGCCACGTGCGCGGCATCTGGGCGGAGCACTGACCCGGGCGAATCCGTACGAGCGGGAAATCACCCCCGAACGCTGCACTGGCCGCAAGTTCTGACATTCGGGGATCGAGCACTCCCCGATCGAGGTAATCTCGATGCGGGCCGCCCGAGCGGTGCACGCCGGTGGTCCCATCATTCTCACCACGACGGATCGGCCGTGCCCGCATCCGCCGGTGGCGCATGCCTGGTCAAGCGGACTCCCGCACTCCGCTGACCTTCGCGGGCTCGGCGCACCCCGCCCACCGAGCCGAGCCCTCCGCCGCGCGCCCGAGAGACCCCATCCCACGGGCGCGCGGCGGCCCCATCATCCGATCCGTCAGCCGCTCGTCCTGCCCGTCCTGGTGGAGCCGAGGCTGGCGGCGACGATGCACACGATCGCGGCCCACTGCTGCACGTGCAGGATCTCGCCCAGCAGCAGCACGCCGATCAGCGCCGCGGCGGCGGGCTCCAGGCTCATCAGGATGCCGAAGACGTGCTTGGGCATCCGCCGCAGCGCCTGCAGCTCCAGCGAGTAGGGGATCACCGACGACAGCAGCCCCACGCCGAGCCCGATCAGCAGCAGCTCGGGCTGCAGCAGGTCGGCGCCGCCGGTGGTGACGCCGACCGGCGCGATCACCACGGTCGAGACGATCATGGCGAACGCGAGCCCGGTCGTGCCGGGGAAGCGCCGCCCGGCCGCCGACGACAGCAGGATGTAAGCCGCCCAGAACACGCCCGCCATGAGCGCGAACCCGATGCCGGCCCAGCTCACGGTCTCGGACTCGCCCCAGGGCGCGAGCAGCACCACGCCGGCCCGGCGAGCGCGACCCACAGCAGGTCGATGCGCCGCCGGGAGGCCGCCACCGCGACGCCGAGCGGCCCGAGGAACTCGATCGCCACCGCGATGCCCATCGGCAGCCGCGCCAGCGCCTCGTAGAAGACGAGGTTCATCAGCGCGAGGGTGACGCCGAAGCCGGCGCCCACGGCCCAATCGCGCGCGCTCAGCCCCTTCAGCCTCGGCCGGACGAACGCCCCCAGGATGAGCGCACCGGCCGCGATGCGCAGGAACACCACCGCGCTCGGCGGCAGCGACGCGAACAGCTCCTTGGCGAACGCCGCGCCCAGCTGCACCGAGAAGATGCCGAGCAGCACCAGCCCCGATGGCGGGATGGCGTCGGCGGCGGTGCGCAGCAGGTTGCCGGGGCCGGGCAGGCGGCGTCCGCGGTCGAGCGGGTCGTCGAGGGCGAAGTCGGTCACGGAACTCCTCGGGATCCTAACGGGACAACCGTCAGAGCTTACCCAGGTCAGACGACATGTCCCTGCGTGAGGTGGTACTACTGACGGTTGGCTGCAATTTCCGGACAGAACACCAAGGACCGATGAAAGCCCCCACCACGCCGGCGAAGCCCGCCCGGCCGCCGCTGGCACTGTCCGTCTCCTCGTTCGTCAGCAGCTTCGACAGGTTCGCGGTGAGCCCCATGCTCGTGCTCATCGCCGCCGACCTGGACGTCCCGCTGTCGGCCTCGGTCGCCGCCGCCAGCGGCTACTACCTGGCGTACGGGCTGACGCAGCCGCTGTGGGGGCTGCTGTCCGACCGGTTCGGGCGGGTGCGGGTGATGCGCTGGGCGCTGTCCGGCGCCGCCGCCGCGGGCGCGGTCTCCGCGCTGATGCCGGTGCTGTGGGCGCTGGTGCTGGCCAGGGTCGTCACCGGCGCCTGCTTCGGCGCGGTCATCCCCACGAGCCTGACGTACGTGGGCGACACCGTCGCGCCCGACGTGCGCCAGCGCGCGCTCACCGATCTCATGGCCGCGGCCGCGCTCGGCACCGCGCTGGCCACCGGCCTCGGCGGGGCCGTCGCGGGCCTGGTGGACTGGCGGGTGGCCTTCACCGTGCCCGCCGCGTGCGCGCTGGCCTGCGCGCTGTCGCTGCGCGCGCTGCCGGAGCCGCCCGCGCACGCCGGGGCGGGCCGGGGCGTCGCCGGGCACCTGCGGGCGGTGCTCGGGCAGCCGTGGGCGCTGCTGGTGTTCGGGCTGGCCTTCGCCGAGGGGGCCATCATGCTGGGCGCGATGCCGTTCCTCGCCACCGCGCTCCAGCACACCGGGCTCGCCGCCGCCGTGGCCGGGCTGGCCATCACCGCGTACGGGCTGGGCCTGTGGGGCTTTTCCCGGCTGGTCAAGACGCTGGCGGGACGCTGGCCCGCGCCCGCGCTCATGCTGACCGGCGGCGCGCAGCTCTGCGCCGGCTTCGCCCTGGTGAGCGTGCACGTCAGCGTGCCGCTGGTGGCCGCCACCGCGCTGCTGCTCGGCGGCGGCTGGTCGTTCCTGCACTCCTCGCTGCAGACCTGGGCCACCGCCGTGGTGCCCGAGGCCAGGGGGACCACCATCGCGTTCTTCGCCTGCGCGCTGTTCGTCGGCAGCGCGGTCGCCTCGTGGGCGGGCGGCCCGCTGGCCGAGGACGGCAGGTACGCGCTGCTGTTCGGCCTGGCCGCGGCCGCCGCGGTGCCGCTGACGGCGGTGGCCGCGCTCAGCCGCCGCCGCTACGGCGCCCTGCGCGCCGCCGCGCCGGAGTGACCACCGGGCGGCCTCTCACTCCCAGCGGAACGTCCGCGAGACCAGCGCCAGCGACAGCACCGCCCACGCGGCGAGCACGGCGAGCGGCCCCAGGGGGAGCGCGGCGCCCTCGGCGAGCACCGCGCGCAGGCCGCCGGTCAGCGCCCCGATGGGCAGCGCCTCCAGTACCGGCCGCACCCCTTCGGGGAACACGCTGAGCGGGAACATCACCCCGCCGACCCCCAGCAGCACCAGGTAGACCAGGTTGGCGGCGGCCAGCGTGGCCTCGGCCCGCAGCGTGCCCGCCATGAGCAGGCCCAGCCCGCTGAAGGCCGCCGTGCCCACCACGACGAGCAGCAGCGCGCTCAGGAACGACCCGTGCGGCCGCCAGCCGAGCGCCAGCCCCACCGCCACGATCACCACCGCCTGGACGACCTCCACGCCCACCACGGCCGCCGTCTTGGCCAGCATCAGCCCGCTCCTGGACAGCGGGGTCGCGCCCAGCCGCTTGAGCACGCCGTAGCGGCGCTCGAAGCCGGTCGCGATGGCCTGGCCGGTGAAGGCGGTGGACATCACCGCGAGCGCCAGCACGCCGGGCACCAGGAAGTCGACCCGCCGTCCGCCGCCCACGTCGATCAGCGGGGCGAGGGAGAAGCCGATCAGCAGCAGCACCGGGATGATCAGCGTGAGCAGCAGCTGCTCACCGTTGCGCAGCGTCGCCCGCAGCTCCGCGCCGGCCTGCGCCAGCACCATGCGCGGGAACGGCGCGGCCCCGGGCGCGGGCGTGAAGTCGAGCGGTCCCCGGCTCGGAGTGTGGGCGGTCATCGCAGCTCCTTGCCGGTCAGCTCCAGGAAGACGTCTTCGAGCGTGCGCCGCTCGATGCGCAGGTCGTCGGCCGTGACGCCCTCGGCCGCGCACCAGGCCGTGACCGTCGCCAGCAGCTCGGGCCCGACCAGGCCCTCGATGATGTAGTGGCCGGCCGACTCCTTGGCGGCGCTGCCCGCGGGCAGCGCGTTGAGCAGCTCCTCCAGCGCCAGCCCCGGCCGCGCCCTGAACCGCAGCTGCCGCTCGGCCCCGGTCAGCGAGGCGGGGGTGCCCTCGGCCACCACGCGGCCCCTGTCGATGATGACGACGTGGTCGGCCAGCCGCTCGGCCTCGTCCATGTGGTGGGTGGTGAGCACCACCGACACCCCGGCCGCGCGCAGCTCGCCGACGAGGTCCCAGCAGGCGTGGCGGGCCTGCGGGTCGAGCCCGGCCGTCGGCTCGTCGAGGAAGACCAGCTCGGGACGCCCGATGACGGCCGCGGCCAGCGACAGCCGCTGCTGCTGCCCGCCCGACAGCCGCCGGAACGGGGTGCGGGCGTGCTCGCTCAGCCCGAGCCTGGCCAGCAGCGCGCCGGGGTCGAGCGGATGGGCGTAGAACCGGGAGACCAGCCGCAGCCACTCGCCGCAGCGCACGGCCGGAGGAACCCCGCCCGCCTGCGGCATGATGCCGACGCGGGCGCGCAGCTCGGGCCGCGTGGGAGCCAGGCCGAGCACCTTGACCGTGCCGCCGTCGGCGGTGCGGAACCCCTCGCAGATCTCGACCGTGGACGTCTTGCCCGCGCCGTTGGGGCCGAGGACCGCGGTGACCTGGCCGCGCCCCGCCTTGAACGTGAGGCCGTCGATCGCCGTGGTGGCGCCGTAGCGCTTGACCAGCCCGGCGATCTCGACGGCCGGCTCCGGCACCTGCCCTGGGGCCGGCTCGGCGGCTCGGGATTCCATGGCCACGAGTTTAGGGACTCCCCGGGGCGGTTCGCCGCGCAGGTGAGCGCGCAGGTGAAAGGGACGGTCGCGGCCTCGCGGGCGCCTCATTGTGCCGCGTCCCGGCCAGGTGCGCGCGGCGGTTCGACGTGACGTTCGCCGCAAAAGCCGTCAGGCCCTGGAATACCGCGGAAAACATGTAATTATCAGATGACCGGGAATTCGGAGGATCAGAACCCCGTTGCTAGTCCTCGGTTCTCTTGGGCCAGCCGCCACAGCCACCACCGCAGGAGAAGGGGAACACGCATGTCCGTGGCCGAAGCCGCCGCGTCAGCCGTCACCGCACCACCCACACTCGTACGGCAGGAGCGTAAAAGCCGCCGCGGGCTGCTGCTGCTGATCCTCGGCGCGCTGTCGGCCATCGGCCCGCTGTCGATCGACATGTACCTCCCGGCGCTGCCCGCCATCACCTCCGAGATGCTGAGCGCCCCCGCGCAGGTGCAGCTCACCCTGACCGCCTGTCTCATCGGCGTCTCCGTCGGCCAGGTGATCGCCGGCCCGGTGAGCGACGTACGCGGGCGGCGGGTGCCGCTCCTGATCGGCGTCGCCGGGTTCATGGCCGCCTCGCTGCTGTGCGCGTTCGCCCCCTCCGTGCCCGCCCTCATCGCCTTCCGGCTGATGCAGGGCATGCTGGGCGGCACCGCGCTGGTCATCGTGCGCGCCATCGTCCGCGACCTGTACGACGGCGCCGCCATCGCCCGCATCTTCGCCACGCTCATGCTGGTCAGCGGCCTCGCCCCGATCCTGGCCCCGATCGCGGGCGCGCAGCTGCTCGCCTTCACCTCCTGGCGCGGAGTCTTCGTGGCGCTCAGCATCATGGGCCTGGTGCTGCTGCTGGCCGTGCTGGCCGGCGTACGCGAGACGCTGCCCGCCGAGCGGCGCGAGTCCGGCGGGCTCAAGCACACCCTGCGCACGTTCTGGCAGCTCCTGCGCGACCGCAGGTTCATGGGCTTCGCCCTGACCGGCGGCCTGGCCTTCGGTGCGATGTTCGGCTACATCTCCGGTTCGCCGTTCGTCCTCCAGGAGGTCTACGGCGCCACGCCCGCGCAGTACTCGCTCATCTTCGGCGGCAACGCCCTCGCGCTGGTCGCCGCCTCGCAGGTCGGCGGCCGTCTGGCCGGCCGCGTGCCTCCCGTGCTGCTGGTGAGCATCGGCCTCGGCACCTCGCTGACGGGCGCCGCGGTGCTGCTGGCCGCCGCGCTGGCCGGGTTCGGCCTGCCCGGCATCGTGGCCGGTCTGTTCATCATCATGCTCGGCCAGGGCCTGACCATGCCCGGCACCGGCGCGCTGGCGCTCGGCTCCCAGCCCGCCCAGGTGGCCGGCAGCGCCTCGGCGCTGATGGGCGTCCTGCAGTTCGCGCTCGGCGCGGCCGCCGCCCCGCTGGTCGGGCTGGCCGGTTCCGCTACCGCGGTGCCCATGGCATGTGTCATGCTCGGGCTCTTCCTGTGCGCCGGGCTGGCGTTCACGATCCTGGGCCGGGCAAAGACGGACAAAGTTAGGTAAGCCTACCCTGCGTGACCCATTCCATTCCCGTCCCTGGTCAGATCCGTTTGTGCAGCGGGAAGGAATTACGGCACACTGATGTTGTGAAAAACATGCCCACGATGGAGCCCGGCAGCGAGCGCGGCACGCGCGCCCGCGTCGCCAGGCTGATCCTGGAGCATGGTCCCATCGCGGCCGCCGCCCTGGGCGAGCGGCTCGGGCTCACGCCCGCCGCCGTCCGGCGTCACCTCGACGCCCTGGTGGCCGAGGGGATGATCGAGCCTCGCACGATCCGCCCGCGCGGTCAGCGCGGGCGCGGACGGCCGGCCAAGCTGTTCGCGATCACCGATGCGGGGCGCAGTGCTTTCGAGCACGCCTATGACGACCTGGCCGGGAGCGCGCTGCGCTACCTGGCCCGGCGCATGGGAGACGAAGCCGTGGCCGATTTCGCCCGCGAGCAGGTCGCGAGCCTGCTTCACCGGTTGGAGCCGGTCATGCGGACGGTGCCCGCGGACCAGCGCGTGCAGGTGCTGGCGCAGGCTCTGTCGGCGGAGGGGTACGCCGCCTCGGCCAGCAAGGCCAAGTCCGGCGGCGACCAGCTCTGCCAGCACCACTGCCCGGTGGCTCACGCGGCCGCGGAGTTCCCGCAGCTGTGCGAGGCCGAGACGGAGGCGTTCGCGCAGCTGCTCGGCACGCCGGTGCAGCGCCTGGCCACGATCGCCCACGGCGACGGGGTGTGCACCACCCACGTGTCCCCCCAGTCCCTGGCCGATTCCGCACATAAAGACAAGAGCAAGGAGACCGGAAGGTGACTGTCACCGACCGCCCGGAGCTGGAAGGCCTCGGGAATTACAAGTTCGGCTGGGCCGACCCGGATGCCGCGGGTGCGGCGGCCAAGCGAGGCCTGTCCGAGGAGGTCGTCCGCAACATCTCCGCTCTGAAGAACGAGCCGGAGTGGATGCTCGACCTTCGCCTGAAGGGCCTCCGCCTGTTCGAGAAGAAGCCGCTGCCGACGTGGGGCTCCGACCTCAGCGGCATCGACTTCGACAACATCAAATATTTCGTGCGCTCGACCGAGAAGCAGGCCGCTTCCTGGGACGAGCTGCCCCCCGACATCAAGAACACCTACGACAAGCTCGGCATCCCCGAGGCTGAGAAGCAGCGTCTCATCGCCGGCGTCGCGGCCCAGTACGAGTCCGAGGTCGTCTACCACAAGATCCGCGAGGACCTTGAGCAGAAGGGTGTCATCTTCGTCGACACCGACACGGGCCTGCGCGAGCACGAGGACATCTTCAAGGAGTACTTCGGCTCGGTGATCCCGGTCGGCGACAACAAGTTCGCCGCGCTCAACACCGCCGTGTGGTCCGGTGGCTCGTTCATCTACGTGCCGCCGAACGTCGAGGTGGAGATCCCGCTGCAGGCCTACTTCCGGATCAACACCGAGAACATGGGCCAGTTCGAGCGGACCCTGATCATCGTGGACGAGAACAGCTACGTCCACTACGTCGAGGGCTGCACCGCGCCGATCTACTCCTCCGACTCGCTGCACAGCGCGGTCGTCGAGATCGTGGTGAAGAAGAACGCCCGCTGCCGTTACACGACCATCCAGAACTGGTCCAACAACGTCTACAACCTGGTCACCAAGCGCGCCGTCGCCTACGAGGGCGCGACCATGGAGTGGATCGACGGCAACATCGGCTCCAAGGTCACCATGAAGTACCCGGCCGTCTACCTCATGGGCGAGCACGCCAAGGGCGAGACGCTGAGCGTCGCGTTCGCCGGTGAGGGCCAGCACCAGGACGCCGGCTCGAAGATGGTGCACCTGGCTCCCAACACCAGCTCCAGCGTCATCTCCAAGTCGGTGGCGCGCGGCGGCGGCCGCACCTCCTACCGCGGTCTTGTGCAGATCGAGGAGGGCGCCCACGGCAGCGCCAGCACCGTCAAGTGCGACGCCCTGCTGGTCGACCAGATCAGCCGCTCCGACACCTACCCCTACGTCGACGTCCGTGAGGACGACGTCTCGATGGGCCACGAGGCCACGGTCTCCAAGGTCAGCGAGGACCAGCTGTTCTACCTCATGAGCCGCGGGCTCGACGAGGACGAGGCGATGGCGATGATCGTGCGCGGCTTCGTGGAGCCGATCGCGCGTGAGCTGCCCATGGAGTACGCGCTCGAGCTCAACCGGCTGATCGAGCTGCAGATGGAAGGAGCCGTCGGCTGATGGGCCTGAACGAGAAGCCCGTGTCGACCCTGCACGAGAAGTCGTCCTTCGACCTGGCCGACTTCGACGTCCCGACGGGTCGCGAGGAGGCGTGGCGCTTCACGCCGCTCTCCCGCCTCAAGGGCCTGCACAACGGCAAGGCCGAGCCGGCCGGTCACGTCCGCGTCGACGTCGATGCGGCCCCCGAGGTCTCCGTCGAGACGGTCGGCCGCGACGACGCCAGGCTCGGCACCTCGTTCGTGCCGTCCGACCGGGTCAGCGCCCAGGCGTGGAACAGCTTCGAGAAGGCCACCGTCATCACGGTGCCGCGCGAGGCCGTCACCTCCAGGCCCACCGTGCTGACGCTCACCGGCGAGCAGGCCGGCGGCGCCGCCTACGGCCACATTGTGGTCAAGGTCGAGCCGCTGGCCGAGGCCGTGCTCGTGCTCGACCACAAGGGCAGCGCCGTCTACGCCGACAACATCGAGTTCGTCGTCGGCGAGGGCGCCAGCCTCAAGGTGGTCAGCCTGCAGGACTGGGACGACGACGCCGTCCACGTCTCCGCCCACCACGCCCAGCTCGCCAAGGACGCGGTGTTCCGCAGCTTCGTGGTGACGCTCGGCGGCGACCTCGTACGCCTGTCGCCCAGCGTCAGCTACACCGCCCCGGGCGGTGACGCCGACATGACGGGCGTCTACTTCGTCGACGCCGGCCAGCACCTGGAGCACCGCCTGCTGGTCGACCACTCGCAGCCCAACTGCAAGAGCAACGTCGACTACCGCGGCGCGCTGCAGGGCCAGGACGCCCACGCCGTCTGGATCGGCGACGTCATCATCAGGGTCGAGGCCGAGGGCACCGACACCTACGAGCTCAACCGCAACCTCATCCTCACCGACGGCGCCCGCGCCGACTCGGTCCCCAACCTCGAGATCCTCACCGGCGAGGTCGCCGGGGCGGGCCACGCCTCCGCCTCCGGCCGTCTCGACGACGAGCACATCTTCTACCTCCAGGCCCGCGGCATCCCGCACGACGAGGCCCGCCGCCTGGTCGTGCGCGGCTTCCTCGGCCAGCTCGTCGAGAAGATCGAGGTGGCGGAGATCCGCGAGCGCGTGCTGAACGCCCTGGAGGCGGAGCTCTCGCGATGAGCGCTTTCGAGAAGGTGTGCAAGCTCGCCGACATCCCCGACGAGGGGGTCATCGGCGTCGAGGTGGGGGAGACCCCGGTCGCACTCGTGCGCAAGGGCGACGAGGTCTTCGCCCTGCACGACATCTGCTCCCACGCCGAGGTCAAGCTCAGCGAGGGCGAGGTCTACGACGGCACGCTGGAGTGCTGGCTGCACGGCTCGTGCTTCGACATCCACACGGGCAAGCCGACCGGACCTCCCGCGACCCAGCCAGTGAACGTCTACACAGTGAAGATCGACGGCGATGACGTCCTCGTCTCGCTCTCGAAGGAGTCCTAAGCACATGTCCACCCTTGAGATCCGTGACCTGCAGGTCGCCGTCGAGGACAAGGAAATCCTGCGCGGCGTCAACCTGACCGTGAAGGCCGGCGAGACCCACGCCATCATGGGCCCCAACGGCTCGGGCAAGTCGACGCTCGCCTACGCGATCGCCGGTCACCCCAAATACACGATCACCGGCGGCCAGGTGCTGCTCGACGGCGTGGACCTGCTGGAGCTGTCGGTCGACGAGCGGGCCCGCGCCGGCCTGTTCCTCGCCATGCAGTACCCGGTCGAGGTTCCCGGCGTGTCGGTGTCGAACTTCCTGCGTTCGGCCGTCACCGCGATCCGCGGCGAGGCGCCGAAGCTGCGCGAGTTCTCCAAGGACCTGAAGAACGGCATGGACGCGCTGTCCATCGACCCGGCCTTCGCGCAGCGCAACCTCAACGAGGGCTTCTCCGGCGGTGAGAAGAAGCGCCACGAGATCCTTCAGCTGGAGCTGCTCAAGCCGAAGATCGCGGTGCTCGACGAGACCGACTCCGGCCTCGACGTCGACGCGCTGCGCGTGGTGTCGGAGGGCATCAACCGCTTCCGCTCCTCGGGCGACACCGGCGTGCTCCTCATCACCCACTACACCCGCATCCTGCGCTACGTGAAGCCGGACTTCGTGCACGTGTTCGCGGCCGGCCGGATCGTCGAGGCGGGCGGACCCGAACTGGCCGAGAAGCTCGAGGCCGAGGGCTACGAGCAGTACACGAAGGCATCTGCATGACTTCCACCGGCCTCGATGTGGAGAAGATCAGGAAGGACTTCCCGATCTTCTCCCGCGAGCTGCCCGACGGGCGCCCGCTCGTCTACCTCGACTCGGGCAACTCCTCACAGAAGCCCAACCAGGTCATCGAGACCATGCGGGAGCATCTGGCGCTGCACTACAGCAACGTCGGGCGCGCCATGCACGTGCTGGGCGCCGAGTCCACCGACGCCTACGAGAGCGCCCGCGACAAGGTCGCGGGCTTCATCGGGGCGCCGGCGCGCGAAGAGGTGATCTTCACCAAGAACGCCTCCGAGGCGCTCAACCTGCTGGCCTACTCCTTCGGGAACCCGGCCACCACCGACCCCCGCTTCGCGCTGGGGCCCGGCGACGAGATCGTGATCTCCGAGATGGAGCACCACTCCAACATCGTGCCGTGGCAGCTGCTCGCGCAGCGCACCGGCGCGACGCTGAAGTGGTTCGGCGTCACCGACGAAGGCCGGCTCGCCTACGATCCTTCGCTCATCACCGAGCGCACGAAGATCGTCTCCATCGCCCACCAGTCCAACGTGCTGGGCACGATCAACCCGGTGGCCCAGGTGGCCGCCAGGGCCCACGAGGTGGGCGCGCTGATCGCGCTCGACGCCTCGCAGTCCGTGCCGCACCACCGCACCGACGTCACCGCGCTGGGCGCCGACTTCGTGGCCTTCACCGGCCACAAGATGGTCGGCCCCTCCGGCATCGGCGTGCTGTGGGGTCGCTCGGAGCTGCTCGAGGCCATGCCTCCGTTCCTGGGCGGCGGCGAGATGATCGAGGCGGTCTGGATGGACCACTCGACGTACGCGCCGATCCCGCACAAGTTCGAGGCGGGCACGCCGCCCATCGTCGAGGCCATCGGGCTCGGCGCGGCGGTCGACTACCTCACCGAGGTCGGCATGGACGCCATCGAGGCGCACGAGCGCGCCCTGACGGACTACGCGCTGCAGGCGCTGCGCGAGGTGCCGGGGCTGCGCGTCATCGGCCCCGAGTCGCTGGAGGAGCGCGGCGGCACGGTGTCGTTCACGCTGGAGGGCATCCATCCGCATGACGTGGGGCAGATCCTCGACGACCAGTTCGGGGTGGCCGTCCGCGTCGGGCACCACTGCGCGCGTCCGCTGCACCTGCGCTTCGGAATACCGGCGACCACGCGGGCGTCTTTCTACCTGTACAACACCACGGGCGAGATCGACGCCCTGGTGCGCGGCCTCCATCACGTTCAGAAGGTGTTCGCATAGCCATGATCGGCGAGTCGATGTACCAGGAGCTGATCCTGGAGCACTACAAGCACCCGCAGGGGCGGGGGCTGCGCAAGCCGTACGACGCCGAGGTTCACCACGTGAACCCGACGTGCGGCGACGAGATCACGCTCAGGGTCAAGGTGGGCGACGCCGGCAAGATCCTCGACGTCTCCTACGAGGGTCAGGGCTGCTCGATCAGCCAGGCCGCCGCCTCGGTGCTGCACGAGCTGGCCACCGGCTCGACGGTCGACGAGACGCTGTCCGTGGTCGACGAGTTCACCCGGCTGATGCAGGGCAGGGGGCAGGTGGAGGCCGACGAGGAGATCCTCGGCGACGCGGTCGCGTTCGCGGGCGTGGCCAAGTTCCCGGCGCGCGTTAAATGCGCGTTGCTTTCTTGGATGGCCTATAAGGATGCGGTTGTGAGGAGCGCTGCCCAATGAGCAAGCCAGTGGAGACGCCGACCGATTTCGACGGTGAGACGAGTCCCGAAGAGGTCATGGAGGCACTCAAGGACGTCGTCGACCCCGAGCTCGGCATCAACGTCGTCGACCTCGGCCTGGTCTACGGGCTCAACCTCGACCCCGGTGAGAACGGCGGCAAGCCCGTGGCCACCATCGACATGACCCTGACCAGCGCCGCCTGCCCGCTGACCGACGTCATCGAGGACCAGGCGCACTCCGCACTCGACGGCATGGTCTCCGACGTGAAGATCAACTGGGTCTGGCTGCCGCCATGGGGCCCGGACAAGATCACGGACGAGGGGCGCGAGCAGCTTCGTATGCTAGGCTTCAACGTCTGACCTTTTCCGCTGTCACGGCTGGCGTAAATCGTCAGCCGTTTCAGCGTGTTCGGCGCATTTTCCGGAAAGTCCGGACGCACGCCGGGGGAATATCCGATAACATCCCCGGCGTTGGTAACAGATGTACCTGACGTCTCATTGCGCGTAACGCACCGCCTGCGGCCGGTGCCAGGTGCGTCTCCCCCTTTTCTTCCCGCCCCCATGACGGCGGGTGCCCTTACCCTGTGCGGCCCCGCCGCATGCCTTGGCTCGTCCTTTCGCAGAAGTGACGTGCCACTTCGACGGAAAGGCACGACTTTCGTGACCATGCTTGACGCTGTCATGCCCACGCTCGACGACACCTCGTCAGAGCCGGGCCCGTCCGAGTTCGAGCTGCTCGGCCTGCCGAAGCCGCTCGTCTCCGGACTGGCCAGACTGGGCTTCGACAGCCCGTTCCCCATCCAGAGGGCGACGATCCCCGACGTGCTCGCCGGCCACGACGTGCTCGGCCGCGGGCAGACCGGATCCGGAAAGACGCTCGCCTTCGGCCTGCCCACCATGGCCCGCATCGCCGGCGTGAAGCCCGCCCCAGGGCGGCCCCGCGCGATGATCCTCGTCCCCACCCGCGAGCTCGCACTCCAGGTGCACGACGCCCTCGAACCCCTCGGCCGCGGCCTCGGCCTGCGCATGAAGGTGGTCGTCGGCGGCATGTCCATGGGCAAGCAGATCGAGGCGCTGCGGCGCGGCGTCGACCTCGTCATCGCCACCCCCGGCCGGCTCGGCGACCTCATCAGGCAGGGCGAGTGCTCGCTCGCCGACATCGAGGTCAGCGTCCTCGACGAGGCCGACCACATGTGCGACCTCGGCTTCTTCCCCGTCGTCACCGAGCTGCTCGCGCAGACCCCGGCCGACGGGCAGCGGCTGCTGTTCTCCGCCACGCTCGACGGCGACGTCGACAAGCTGGTGCAGCGCTTCCTGAAGGACCCCATCACCCACTCCGTGGCGCCCGCGACCTCGCCGGTCGACACCATGGAGCACCACGTCATGCAGGTGACGCGGGACGACAAGTTCGACGTCACGGCCGAGATCGCCAACCGCGAGGGCCGTACGATCATCTTCGTCCGCACCCAGCACGGCGTCGACCGGCTGTGCAAGCAGCTCGCCAGGGTCGGCGTCAAGGCCGGCGGACTGCACGGCGGCAAGCGCCAGAACCAGCGCACCCGCATCCTGTCGGAGTTCCGCGAGGGCGCCATCAACGTGCTGGTCTGCACCGACGTCGCCGCGCGCGGCATCCACGTCGACAACATCAGCCTGGTGCTGCACGTCGACCCGCCGCAGGACCACAAGAGCTACCTGCACCGGGGCGGCCGCACGGCGCGCGCCGGCGAGAAGGGCACCGTGGTCACGCTGGTGCTGCCCAACGAGCGCCGCTCGACCGAGGCGCTCACCCGCCGGGCCGGTATCCACCCGTTCCGGCTCAAGGCCACGCCGGGCCACCCCAGGGTCGCCGAGGTGACCGGGGCGCGCGCGCCGAGCGGCGAGGCCATCCCCGTGTGGGAGCCCGACGTCCGCAAGCCGCTGCGCCCGCGTCGCGACGGCGGCACCTCCGAGCGCCGTGGCCGCAGGCGCCGCGACTTCGACGGTGAGCGCCGCCCGCGCCGCGACTTCGACGGTGAGCGCCGCCCGCGCCGCCACGAGGACGGCGAGGAGCGGCGGCCGCGCCGCGAGTTCGACGGCGAGCGCAGGCCGCGCCGCGAGTTCGACGGTGAACGCCGTCCGCGCCGGCACGACGACGGCGCCCGCGCGTTCGACGACCGGCGTCCGCGCCGCCACGAGGAGGGCGAGCGGCCCTTCAGCGCGCCGTCCGGCGAGGGCCGCCCGCACCGCCACGGTGAGGGCGAGCGGCCGTTCGGGCGCTCGCAGGAGCCGAGGACGTTCGGCGACGACCGCCGCCGCGAGGGACGCGGCCGGGGCGGCCACCGCTCCGACGACCGCCCGCTGCGCTCGGACGAGCGCGGCCCCCGCCACGGCTCCGACCGCGGCCGTCCGTACTCGGGTGACCGCGACCGCGGCTACCGTTCCGACGACCGCCCTGCGGGTCACCGCTCCGGGCGCTCGGACGAGCGCGGCCGCCGGAGCTCCGGCCGCCGCTACGAGCGCTGACCGGCCGCTCGGACACTCGTCTCAGTGAGTGCCGACCGGCCGCTCGGGCGCATATTCGCTCCGCGAGCGCTGACCGGTCGCTAGGTTCGCGCTCGCACCGCGAGCGCTGACCGTCGCCTGAGCTGAACACGGAACCGCCCGCCGCACCCCCGAGATGCGGCGGGCGGTTCGCGTTTCCAGGTCAGCCCCTCAGCCCGCTGAGCGCGATGCCGCGGACGAAGTACCGCTGGAAGAACAGGAAGAACAGGAAGAACACGGTCGTCGGCAGCGAGGCGAGCAGCCCGCCCGCCATGATGGCGCCCTGGTGGTCGGGTCCGGCGTAGTAGGAGTCGAGCCGGGCCGGCGCGACCGGCAGGTTGGCCATCTCGTCGCTGCACGATGATGAGCGGCCACGGGGAGTTGTTCCACTCGGCGAGCACGATGAAGATCGACATCGCCGCGCGGCGGTGGCCGGCCGGCGCGGTGCGGGGCCGTTCCGGCGCGGCCTGGGCGAGCGTGTCCACCGGGGCGGCCATCACAACTCCTTCAACGCGCGGCCAGGCGAAGGTGAGGAACGCGAGCAGATCGCGCTGCCCGCAGCCGTCGTTCGTCGTCGCGTCAAGGACGTCCGATCTCTCGCCCGCTTGATGGGCGGATCTCTGCACTTAAACGGTAAGTGGCAACTTTTGTCATGAAAGTTTCACGTGGCCGCTTGAGCTACATCGATGACCAGTTGACGTGCTGCTTTGGCACATTACGGTTTCGGACGCCTGGCTTTTCCGGTTCATCCATGTGGGGAGGCGCGAAAGCAGCCATCCGATGTGTACGCTGACGCTGCCCGTACATGAACTGTTGATGACGCTCGTCTCGCGTGGCGGACGCAGGGCGGCGTCACCCCGTGACGCAGACTAGGCTTAACAGGCACGCCAGCCGACCGACGAGAGAGACCATGAAGACCTTCGAAGAGCTGTTCGCCGAGCTGTCAGAGAAGGCCAGGACCCGGCCCGCGGGCTCGGGCACCGTGGCCGCGCTCGACGCCGGCGTCCATGCCATCGGCAAGAAGGTCGTCGAGGAGGCCGCCGAGAGCTGGATGGCGGCCGAATACGAGTCAGACGACAGGGCAGCGGAGGAGATCTCGCAACTCCTCTACCACGTGCAGGTGCTCATGATCGCCCGGGGCATCGGCCTCGACCAGGTCTACAAGCATCTCTAGGGCGCTCCGGCGCCCGGCCACCGAGGAGAGACAGCGAGAGCGAGACACGTAAGGACCTGACATGCTGCGCCTGGCAGTACCGAACAAGGGCGCGCTCAGCGAGGGCGCCCAGAGCATGCTCAAAGAGGCCGGCTACCGGCCCCGCAGGGACAGCAAGGAGCTCGTCGTCGTCGACGAGGCCAACGGCTGCGAACTGTTCTTCCTGCGGCCCAGGGACATCGCCGTCTACGTCGGCGAGGGCACCCTCGACGTCGGCATCACCGGCCGCGACATGCTGATCGACTCCGGCGCGCCGGTCGAGGAGATCATGCCGCTCGGCTTCGGCAACTCGACCTTCCGGCTGGCCGCCCCGGCCGGCGCGATGTCCTCGGTCGCCGACCTCGACGGCCGCCGCATCGCCACGGCCTACCCCGGCCTGCTCGACAAATACCTGTCCGACCAGGGCGTCGACGCGCGCGTGATCAAGCTCGACGGCGCCGTCGAGACCGCCATAAGGCTCGGCGTGGCCGACGCCATCGCCGACGTCGTCGAGACCGGCACCACGCTGCGCAACGTCGGCCTCGAAGTCTTCGGCGAGCCGATCATGCGCTCGGAGGCGGTGCTCATCAAGCGGCAGGGCGCGGGGGAGACGCCGGGCGAAGGCCAGCTCGTCCGCCGCTTCCAGGGCGTCGTGCACGCCCGCGACTTCGTCATGATGGACTACGACATCCGCGCCGAGCGCATCGAAGAGGCCATCGCGCTCACCCCGGGCATGGAGGGGCCGACGGTCTCGCCGCTGCACCGCGAGGGCTGGGTCGCCGTGCGGGCCATGGTCCGCCGCCAGGGGCACCAGCAGGTGATGGACCAGCTCTGGGACATCGGGGCGCGCGCCATCCTGGTCACCGACATCTACGCCTGCCGGCTGTGAGCCTCGGGGCGCGCCCGGCCGGTCATGGGGCGGGCGCGCCCGTCTGACCCCGGGCGCGCCGGCCCGCCTGGTCTCGGGCCGCGCCTTTCTGGTCCTGGCCGCGCCGTCCGGTTGATTCCGGGCGCCGGCCCCGCCTGGTCCCGGGCGTGCCGCCCGTCTTGGTTCCCCGTACGGTGCGTCCGTACTGACAAATGTCATGGCGAAGGCCGGAGGGAACGCACTGCCGCCGCCCACCGGCCCGCACCTAGCGTTCACGTCATGAACGCCATCGTGTTCGACCACGTCAGCAAGCACTACAGGGACGTGCTCGCCGTCGACGACCTGTCGCTGTCCGTCGCGCCCGGCTCGACGGTCGCGCTGCTCGGCCCCAACGGGGCCGGCAAGTCCACCTCCATCAACCTGCTGCTCGGCCTCCTGCAGCCCACCAAGGGCACGGTGGCCGTGCACGGGCGCACCCCCGCCGAGGCGGTCAGGGCCGGGGAGATGGGCGCCATGCTCCAGCACGGCGCGCTCATCCCCGAGCTGACCGTCAAGGAGCTCGTCGACTGCGTCCGCCGCCTCTACCCCCGCCCCCTGGCCCTGGACGAGGTCCTGGAGCTGGCCGACCTGACCGGCCTGGCCGGGCGGCGGGCGGACAAGCTGTCCGGCGGGCAGGCGCAGCGGGTCAGGTTCGCCCTGGCCATCGCGGGGGCGCCGAAGATCCTGCTGCTCGACGAGCCCACCGCCGCCATGGACGTCGAGTCCAGGCTGCGCTTCTGGGCGGGCATGCACGACTACGCGGCGGGCGGGCGTACCGTCGTCTTCGCCACCCACTACCTGGAGGAGGCCGACGAGCACTCCGACCGGGTGATCGTCATCGCGCGGGGCCGGCTGGCCGCCGACGGCACCGCCGCCGAGATCAAGGCCGCCGCCGGCGGCAGCGCCGTCAGCTTCGACCTCGGCGCCCAGCCCACGGCCGGGCTCGACCGGCTGCCCGGCGTCCGCGCCGTCGAGGTCGTCGCCGGCACGGCCACCCTGCACACCTCCGACCCCGACGCCACCCTCGACGCGCTCTACCGCGGCACCACCCTCGACGTGCGCGGCCTCCGGCTCACCGGGGCCGGCCTCGAAGCCGCGTTCCTCCAGCTGACCAGGGAGTCCTGATGCTCGCCTTCGCCAAGATCGACATTCTGCGCATGCTGCGGAACCGGCGCTACCTCGTGTTCGTGGTGACCTTTCCCGTGCTGCTGTACGCGATCAACGCCAACATCTACGGCCAGGACACCTCCCCGGACGGTGTCGGCTACAGCGTCGTGCTCATGGTGTCGATGGCCGCCTACGGGGCGCTGGCGGCGTCCATGATGAGCTCCGCCGTGCCGCTGGCCACCGAGCGGCAGTCCGGCTGGCTGCGCCAGCTCCAGATCACCCCGCTGCCCGGCTCCGCCGTCATCGCCGTCAAGCTCGTCACCGCGATGACCCTCGTGCTGCCGTCGCTGGCGCTGGTCAGCCTGGTCGCGATCGTGCAGCAGGGCGTGTCGCTGCCGCCGGGCAGATGGGCGGCGCTGCTGGTGGCGCTGTGGCTGGGCGTGGCGCCGTTCGTGGCGCTCGGACTGGCCATCGGCTCGGCGCTGACCGCCGACGCCGCCCAGCCGGTCGCCATGATCTGCATGTTCGCCCTGGCCATCGCGGGCGGCCTGTGGTTCCCGCCCGAGGTCTTCGGCGCGACCATGAAGGCCGTGGCCGAGCTGACGCCCTCCTACCACTACGCCGGGCTCGGCTGGAGCCTCGCCGCGGGACACGGCCTGGCCATGGCGGACGTGCTGGCCGTCGCCGGGTGGACGGTCGTGCTGGGCGGGCTGGCGGCCTTCCTCTACCGGCGGGCTACGGTACGTGCATGAGCTTCGCCGACCGGATCAGCTTCGGTGGCCCCGACGAGAGCGGGAGGCCCGCCAGGAGACTGGTGGGCGTCTCCATCGGGATGGTCTACCTCCTCTTCCCGGTCACCGACATCGTGACCGGCGCCTTCACCGGAGCCAAGGCCGTCTGGGCGGCGCTGTTGCTGGTGGCGTACATCGGCGCCTACATCGCCACCGTCGTCAGCCCGCCGAACATGGTCAAGGCGGGCCGCTTCACCTACCCGCTGCTCGCGCTGGTCACCCTGCTCGGCGTGACCGGCGCGCTCGCCTTCGGCGGGTCCTGGCTGTCGCTGCCGGTCTACACCGTCGTCCTGTACGCCTTCGTGCTGCGGCCCGCCCACGCCCTGGCCGGCATGGCGCTCAGCCTGCTCGTCGTCATCGGCGGCGGCGTCCTGCACCGCGACGACTGGGACACCCTCGCCGTGCTCTCCATCCAGGTGGTGACGCTCGGCGTGCTGTTCATCAGCGTCCGCAACACCCGCGCGCTGAGCCACCAGCTCCGCATCGCCCAGGACGAGGTGGCCAGGCTCGCCGCCACCGAGGAACGCCTGCGCATCGCCCGCGACCTGCACGACCTGCTCGGCCACAGCCTGTCGCTGATCGTGCTCAAGAGCGAGCTGGCCGGGCGGCTGGCCGAGGAGTCGCCCCGGGTGCGCCAGGAGATCGCCGACATCGAGTCCGTCGCCAGGAAGGCGCTGACCGAGGTGCGCGAGGCGGTCGCCGGCTACCGGCAGCGCAGCCTGGCCGAGGAGCTCGACAGTGCCCGCGCGGTGCTGGCCGCCGCCGGGGTCGCCGCCGAGGTGCGCGTCACCGGGGGACCGCCGCCCGCCGCGCTCGACGAGCTGTTCGGGTGGAGCGTGCGCGAGGGCGTCACCAACGTCGTACGCCACGCGCACGCCACACGGTGCGAGATCACGGTGACCGTCGAGGGTGACACTGCCATGCTGGAGATCGTGGACGACGGAGACGGCGGCGACGGGCCGTACGAGCTGGGCAACGGCCTGCGCGGGCTGACCGAACGGGTGACCGGCGCCGGCGGCACGGTCACCGCCGGTCCCGACGGACACGGGCACGGGCACCGGCTCAGGGTGCGGGTGCCCGCAGTGGAGTACGCATGATCACGGCGCCGGCGCCTGCGGTGGAGTACGCATGATCAGGGTGATGCTGGCCGAGGACCAGGCCATGGTGCGCGGGGCGCTGGCCTCCCTGCTGGGCCTCGAAAGCGACATCGAGGTCGTCGGCGAGGCCGCCGACGGCGACGAGGCGCTCGCCGTCGCCGCCGCCACCCGGCCCGACGTGGCGCTGCTCGACATCGAGATGCCCGGCACCGGCGGGCTCGCCGCCTGCCGGAACATCGTCCGCGACGTGCCGGGATGCCGGGTGATGATCCTCACCACCTTCGGCCGTCCCGGCTACCTGCGCACCGCCATGGAGGCGGGGGCGGTGGCCTTCCTCGTCAAGGACAGCCCGGCCAGGGAGCTGGCGGCGGCCATCCGGCGGGTGCACGCGGGGGAGCGGGTCATCGACCCCGCCCTTGCGGCCGCCGCGCTGAGCGCCGGTCCCAACCCGCTGTCGGGGCGCGAGCGCGACGTGCTCGCGGCGGCGGCCGACGGATCCACGATCGGGGACATCGCGGCGCGGCTGCACCTGTCCGAGGGCACCGTGCGCAACTACCTGTCGTCGGCCATCCAGAAGACGCACGCACGCAACCGCATCGAGGCGGTGCAGCGGGCCAAGGCGCAGGGCTGGGTCTGACCCGGCCTCGTGCGCGCCCGGTCAGGCCCGGGCCGTGACCTGCCTGATCAGATCAGCGACGCGGACGATGCCGAGGCAGCGGTTCAGCTCGTCGGTGACCACCAGGTCGTCGTAGACGCGGGCCGCGTCCCGGCCGGCGGCCTGCATGGCGGCGATGGCGGGGGTCGTGCGGGGCACCGTACGCGGCGGGTCGGCCAGGCGGCGGGCCGGCTTCGTGCTGTGCAGGGCATGGCCGTAACGGGCCGCCAGCGACAGCAGGAACCGGCTGCGGTCCAGGCTGCCCGTCGGCCGCTGGAACTCGTCCACCAGGATCACGCTCGTGACCGTCGGCTCCTGGCCGAAGGCCGCCACCGCCTCCTCCGCCTTGGCGTCGGCGGGCAGCGTCACGGCGGGCAGCAGCAGCTCCTGCACGCGGGGGCCGAGCATGGCCGATTCCGGCGGCTCGTCGGCCACCGGCAGCGGCACCCGTACCTTGCCGTCGGGGCCGCGCCCGCCATCAGGTCCAGGCCCGGGCTCGCGATGCCGACGTCCGCGAAGCCCAGCAGGTAGCCGATCGTCCGCAGCCCGTCGATGCCCACCTTCAGCAGCGGGCGGTCCTGCTCGCCGCAGGTGCCCGTGAGCAGCAGTATCGCCTCGCGCGGGTGCCGTCCGGCCCGCCGCAGCGCCTCGTGCAGCGGGGCCAGCGCGCCCGCGCCCGACAGCACCACCCTGATCGGCAGCTCCAGCACCATGGGCAGCGGTGTGGCGCGCAGGACGCCCGAGGGGTCCACGACGGCGGGATGCGCGATGACGGCCCCGGTGTCGAGATCCACCAAGGGGCTGGCGAGCAGGGCGGACACGTAAGGAGATGGTGCTCCTGAGACGGCTGCCATCAGAAGGGCCGCAAGGGAGAATTCACCGGCATTTCGGTGAGGGTTCCCGGTTTCGGGGCAACCCTCGCCGTTCCGCCCCCTCCCCGCGCCCGGCCCCGGCCCTCACCCCGTCGCGCCCCGGGCTCCGGGCCGCCGCGGACGACGACCGCCGCGCCGCCGTTCACCGTGATCGGCTGGAACGCGGAGTCCCGGACGGCGAACGCCGCCACGCGCCTCGCCACGTTCCGCGGCCCGCGGATCCGGGCGGTCGCGGCGGGCCTGGTGTCACCGTCGTCGGCGTGGAAGGTGATCTCGGGATGCGGCAGAGCGAGCAGGGTGCCGAGATCGCCGTCGCGGGGCGTCAGGCCCTCCAGGACGATGCGCAGTGCCAGGCTGACCGGCTCGGCGAGGAGCGCCTGATCCTCAGGCTCCACGGCGTCGGCCGGCCGGAGACGCGGCCATTCGAAGCGGGCTACCACGTCGCCCCCGGCTTCTGCGCCGCGAGCCCGCTGGCCGCCGTGTGGCTGCCGCTGCGGGCGTTCCGGGGACGGCCGGCGGTAGGCGGGCGGCGGGGCGGCGGAGTTCGGTAGGGTTCGCCGCATGGGCGGGCGTCCGGCGAAGGGCGGCGGCCGGTGGGTCTGCGTGCCGCCGGAGCGCCTGCATCCGTGGATCGACGGGTTCGCCGGGCGCCACGGCCCCTTCTCGGCGTCCGGCGACGAGCGGGTGGTGCGGCTGGTGGCCGGCGACGGGGCGGTGGCCGAGCTGCACGTGCCCTTTCCGCCCATGACGCCGCCGGGCCCGCCGCACGTCACCCGGCTGGTCACGCACGCGCGGGCGGCGCGGCGGGTGGGGGTGTTCCTGGTACGGCTCGGCGGCTACGCGGCCGGGGTGTTCCACGGGACGGAACTGGTGGCGTCGAAGGTGGGCTCGCGGCTGGTGCAGGGGCGCACGGCGGCCGGCGGCTGGTCGCAGCAGCGCTACGCCAGGCGGCGGGCGAACCAGGCGGCGCGGGTGTTCGAGGACGCGGTGGCGACGGCCGTACGGGTGCTGACGCCGCACCTGGGCGACCTGGACGCGGTGGTGCTCGGCGGGGACCGGCGCGCCGTGGACGCCCTGCGGCAGGACCGCCGCCTCGCCCCGCTGCTCGCGCTGGAGCGCGAGCCGTTCCTCACGGTGCCCGACCCGCGGCTGGTGGTGCTGCGGGAGACGCCCGCACAGTTCAGAGCGGTACGGATCCGGGTCGTCGATCCGGCGTGAGCCCTCGACGGGGGCGGGCCCGAGCCTCCGATCGGATCCGCGTGAGCCCCCGGCGGGGCCGGCCCGAGCCTCCGATCGGGTCCGGTGGGAGCTGCGAGCCCGACCGGCGCCGATCAACCCATGTGCCGTTCGTTCAGGAGAAGGCGTCCTTGTGGTCGGTCAGGAAGGCGGACAGGGGGCGGGGCGGGCGGCCGGTCAGGTCCTCCACCGTCGTCGTGGTCGAAGCCCAGCGGCCGTCGCCGATCTCGGCCATGAGGGCCGCCAGCTCGGCGGCCTGCGGGCGCGGCATGCCGCGGCGTTCGAGGTGGGCGGTCATCTCGGGGACGGGCAGATCCACGTAGCGGGCGGGGCGGCCGAGCACGCGGCCGATCTCCTCGGCGATCCGGTCGTGCGGCAGCGACTCGGGTCCGGTCAGTACGTGATCGCCGCTGGGCCCGGCGGGGCCGGTCAGCAGGGCGGCGGCCGCGGCGGCGATGTCGCGGGCGTCGATGTAGTTGACGGGGGCGGTGCCGTACGAGCCGTACATGACGCCGCCCGCGAAGTCGTGCGGCAGGTTCTGCATGAAGCCGGTCGGCTGCAGGATCGCGTACGGCACGCCGGAGGCCCGCAGGTGGGCGTCCACGACGCCGTGCAGGCCGGTGGCGAGCCTGCCACCGGGAGCGGCGCCGCGTACCGACACCGTGACGATCTGCGCGACCCCGGCGCGCGCCGCCTGGTCGATGACGGCGCGGTGGGCGTCCGCGAAACCGGGCCAGATCGAGCTGTTGAGGAAGAGCCGGTCGCCGGGGGAGAGCAGCGCGCCGATCGTCTCGGGGCGCTCGAGGTCGGCGATCCGGTGCGGGATGCCGAGGTCGCCGGCGGGACGGCGGACGGCGGCCAGGGCGTCGCGGCCGCGCAGCAGTGCGGCGAGTTCGCGGCCGATGGAGCCGGTGGCGCCGGTCACCACGATCATGAGCGTACCTCCATAAGCGGACAGTAAGGTTCCGGTTAGCCGGACGGTACACTAGACGGAATCGGATCGTCCACTTAGGAGCCGGAACGTGCGTGCGGACGCCAGGCGAAACCTCACCAAGATCGTCGCAGCCGCGGCGGAGGCCATCGCCGAACGCGGGGTCAACGTTCCCATGGAGGTCATCGCGCGGCGCGCGGGCGTCGGCGTCGGCACCCTCTACCGCCGCTTCCCCGACCGCAACGCGCTGATCGCGGCCATCGGCGAGCACTACGTCCACACGATGACCGAGGCGCTCGACGACGCCGCGGCCGAGAGCGACGCGTGGAGCGCCATCCGGAGCTTCGTCTCCTGGGCCGCCGAGCCGGGCCGCACCGCGCTGTCCACGGCGCTCGCCGAGCTGCCGGACGAGGTGGTCGTGGGGCGGGCCGAGTTCGCGCGGGCGCGGCAGGAGTGGGTCGAGCGGCTCGACCGGCTCGTACGCCAGGCGCAGGCCGACGGCTCCATGCGCGAGGACGTCGGCACGGACGACCTCGTCCACCTCCTCAACGTCTTCACCTGCCACCCCGACCGGCTCCCCGCGCCGGTGGCCGCCGATCCGGGGCGGTATCTGCGGTTGATGCTGGACGGCATGAGCGCCGAAGTCGCGACCTCGCTCACATAGTGCGCAGCAGGCTCTTGAGACGATTCAATAGTTTGCCGCTATGATGAGCCGAGTTCTCGGTGGACCGCGCTAAGCGGCACACCGTACGACATCGGGTCACGCCTCTCGCCGGTGCGCCGTGTCCGGCGCGCACCCAGGGCGGCGCTCCCGCACCTTCAGCAGCACGGCCTCGTGAGGATCGATGGCGACCACGAACATCAAAGAGGTCGCGCAGCTGGCGCGCGTCTCGGTCGGCACGGTGAGCAATGTGCTCAACCGTCCCGAGATCGTGTCTCCGGCCACCCGCGAACGCGTCTTCGAAGCGATCAAGAAACTGGGGTTCGTCCGCAACGAGGTGGCTCGCCACCTGCGGGCGGGCCGCAGCCGCACGGTCGGTCTCGTCGTGCTCGACGTCGCCAACCCGTTCTTCGTGGACGTGGCCACGGGCGCCGAAGCCGTCGCCGACGACCACGACACCATGGTGGTGCTCTGCAACAGCGCCGGAGACCCCGGCCGCGAGCGCCGCCACCTCGACCAGCTCGAACAGCAGCGGGTGATGGGCATCCTCATCACCCCGGTCGAGGCCGAGACCCCCTGGCTCGAGGAGCTCGTCGCCCGCGGCACCCCCGTCGTGCTGGTCGACAGCCCCGCCACGGGGTTGCAGTGCTCGGTGGCCGTGGACGACCGGCTCGGCGGCCAGATCGCCGGCGCGCACCTCATCGAACGCGGACACCGCCGCATCGTCTTCGTCGGCGGGCCGCCGAGCATCAAACAGGTGGCCGACCGGCAGGCCGGCGTGACCAGCGCCGTCGCCGCCTCAGGGGGCGCCGTCGAGCTGCTCACCGCCACCGCGCCCGCGCTCACCGTGGCCGAAGGACGGGCCATCGGCGAACGCGTCGCCGCCCTGCCGCCCGCCGAGCGGCCGACCGCCGCCTTCTGCGCGAACGACATGATGGCGCTCGGGTTTTTGCAGGCCATGGCCTCGCACGGGCTGCGGGTGCCCGCCGACATGGCCATCATCGGCTACGACGACATCGACTTCGCCGCCGCCGCGGCGGTGCCGCTGTCGTCGGTGCGGCAGCCTCGCGAGCTGCTCGGCCGTACGGCCATCGACCTGCTGCTCGAGGAGGTGAGCGACCCCGAGCAGCACCGCCACCGCCAGGTCATCTTCCAGCCCGACCTGGTCGTCCGCGACTCCAGCGCCCCATACCGCTCCTCCTGACCCGGCTTGTTCCGCTTGGGCGCTGACCCGGCTGGCTCCTGGCCCGGCTTGTGTCGCTTTGAGCTGCCGGAGCGCCGTGAGCCACCGCGTGGGGCTCGCGCGCCCTCGTCCGTACCCGCTGGTCACGGCGCGGTCGGTCGCTCCGGTGCGGGCGCTACCGCACGCTCCCGGCGGCCGTGTCGTGGCCGCTCACGGCGGTGCGGGTGCTACCGCGGCGCTCATGCCTGTCGTGTCGTGTCCGGTGGCACTGGTGTGGGTGCTCTCGCCCGCTCACGCCGGTCGTGACCGGTCGGACGGCTGCGGGGTGTCCTCGCCCGGCTCCTGCCGCTGCGTCGTGGCTGGTCACAGCGGTCCGGGTGTCGCAGTGCGGGGCAGGGCGGCCGGTGCCTGGTGTCGCGCCTGAACGTTTGCGCTTTGCCGTGGTGGCGCGATACCCGCCTGGGGCCCGCCTACCTGCCCGCCTGCCTGCCCGCTCGCTCGCCCGCCGGCTTGCCCGCGCGCCTGCCTGCCCGCTCGCTCGCCCGCCGGCCTGCCCGATCGCCCGCGCGCCTGACTGCGCGCAGGCCTGCCTGCGCGGCCGGATGCGCCGTCCCACCCCCAGGCCGGGTGTGCCGTTTGGGGTGGTCTGGTGTTTCTTGAGGGAAAAGTCGCTGGATGCGTGGCCTGTCCGGGGGTCTTCCCTGTACGTTGCTGGTGAGCCTCTCGGAACCAACGATTTGGTCTCGGGGGCCCGGCCGGAAGGGGGTTCTCGCTGGTCGGGCGGCCGGGGCGAGGCCGGGCGGCGAAATCTCCGTCGTCCGCATCATTGACTTTGAGTCGATTCAACACTACTTTCGCACCAACCGCCGTTCACTACCTTGTAACTGGGCAGGAACCACGGTGCAACACTCCACCCCCGCATTCGTGCACGTGCCACGAGAAGGTGGTGCCGGATGAATCATCCCGCCATGTCGATCAGGATCCAAGCTGCCTGCTCAGAGGTCATCTGGGTGGTTCAGCTCAACCTGATGTGGCTCGTCTTCACCCTCGCGGGAGGCGTGATACTCGGGCTCGGGCCCGCCACTGTGGCCGCGTACACGCTGGCCCGGCGGCACGCCAGGAATGAATCGTTTCAGGCGTGGGGCGAATTCTGGACCGTCTACCGGCGGGAGTTCGTCCGCGGCTCGCTGCTCGTCCTGCCGCCGGTGGTGCTCGGCACCGTACTGGTCGGCAACTACCTGTACTTCTCCGTGCTCGGCCAGGACGCGGGCGGGCTGCGGATCGCGACGTTCGTGGCGCTGCTGGCGCTGGCGGCCGTCGGGTCCTACATCGGCCCGCTCTACACGCACTACGAGCTGCCGCTGTGGGCGTACATCCCGAAGGCGTCGCTGCTCGCGCTGACCCGGCCGGCCTCCACCGTGCTGCTGATGTTCACGCTCTGGGCGATCGTCTACGCGACGTCGGAGATGCCCGTCCTGGCGCCACTGGTCAGCATCGGTGCGTGGATCTCTGTCAACACCTGGCTCTGCCTGCGCTTCTTTGAGGAGAACGAGGCGCGCCTGCATTCGGAAGGAAACCCATGAGCGCATCCCGTAGTCGCTTCCTCGCCGGAGCGTTAGCGCTAACAACCGCCCTGGTGGCCTCCGCGTGCTCCGGCACCGGCGCCGGCGGCGACTCAGGCCAGGCGGACGACAACACGATCACGTTCATGACGCAGCTGTTCGGCACCGCGCCCGACCCTCAGGGCGAGCTGCACCAGGCGATCGAGAAGTTCCTCGGCAAGAAGATCAAGGTCACCTGGGTGCCGAACGCCGAGTACCAGGAGAAGGTCAACGTCACCCTGGCCTCGGACAACATCCCCGACGTCATGGTGGTGGACCCGAAGTCGCCCGCGTTCGGCAAGGCGGCCGAGGCCGGGGCGTTCTGGGACCTCACCGACAAGATCAAGAAGTACCCGAATCTCGTCGGTGACGAACAGGTCCTGCTGAACTCCTCGATCAACGGCAAGATCTACGGCATCTACCGGATCAGGCCGCAGCTCCGCTCGGCCATCCAGATCCGGAAGGACTGGCTGAAGAAGGTCGGCCTGGAGCCGCCGAAGACGACCGACGACCTCTACAAGATCGCCAAGGCGTTCACCGAGGACGACCCGGACGGCAACGGCAAGGACGACACCTACGGCCTCATCATCCCGAAGTGGCCGGGCACGGTGTTCGCCGCCTCCAGCCCGTTCAACGCGATCGACGTGTGGTTCGGCGCGCCGAACAACTGGGGCGTCCGCGACGGCAAGATGGTGCCGGAGTTCGACACGCCCGAGTTCTTCGAGGCGCAGCGCTACATCAAGAAGATGATCGACGAGGGCCTGGTCAACCCCGACTGGAACACCCTCGACACCGCCAAGTGGAACGACCCGTTCGTCCAGGGCAAGGGCGGCATCATCATCGACGTCGACGTGCGCACCACGCAGCTGCTCGACCTGTTCAGGGAGCAGGACCCGAAGAACTACGGCGACAAGGTTCTGACGGTCGGCAACCTGGCCAGGCCCGACGGCAAGAAGTTCTCGCTGCCGTTCACCGGTTACAAGGACGTGCTCGCCATCTCCAAGCAGCGCATCCGCACCGAGGAGCAGCTGGACGACCTGCTGGCCACGCTCAACAAGCTGGCAAGCAAGGAAGGCCAGGTGCTGCTGGCCAACGGCATCGAGGGCCGCAACTTCAAGGTCGAGGACGGCGTGGCCGTGCTCATCAACCAGGACGACCCGAAGGTCAAGCAGCTCCAGGACGACGTCGACAAGGCGTTCATCCAGCTCGGCACGCGGGCCAGCACCGGTACGGGCGGCGTCGCGTACGAGCGGGTGCCTCCGGAGGAGCCGTACCGCAAGGACCTGGAGGAGCGCAAGAAGCGGGTCGAGGAGGACCTGAAGACGGCCGTGTGGGACGTCAGCGCTCCGGTGGTCTCGCCGACGGCGGTGGCCAAGGGCGCGACGCTCAACCCGATCGTCACCGACGCGCGGGTCAAGTACCTCGCGGGTCAGATCACGGAAGAGCAGCTGAAGGCCGAGATCAAGCGCTGGTATGACAGCGGCGGCCGGCAGATCGCCCAAGAGATCCAGGACCTGGTCTCCAAGCTCGGCCAGTGACGCAAGCAGGGAGGGGCCCGTCCGGGCCCCTCCCATGGAAAGGAGGCCGAGTGGCCACCGACCTGGCGACGCCACCGGTCAAGACGGTCACGTCGCACGGGCGCAAGCCCGGTAAGGCCCGCAATCTGTGGCGCTTCCGATGGCTGTACCTCATGCTCGTTCCCGGGCTGGTGTACTTCATCGTCTTCAAGTACGTGCCCATGCGCGGCCTGCAGATCGCCTTCCAGGACTTCGTGCCGTTCCTGGGCTACAACGGCAGCGAGTGGGTGGGCTTCAAGCACTTCGTGGACCTGTTCACGGGGCCCGACTTCGGCCTGCTGATGTACAACACGCTGGTCCTGGCGCTGCTGAACATCATCTTCGTCTTCCCCGCGCCGATCATCGTCGCGCTGATGCTGAACGAGCTGCGGATCAACATACTCAAGCGCTCGGTCCAGTCGCTGATCTACATCCCGCACTTCCTGTCGTGGACGATCGTCGCGTCGCTGACGTACATCCTGTTCTCGGTCGACTACGGCGTGCTGGCCGGGTGGATCCACGACATCGTCGGCGGGCCCAAGGTCGACTACGTGGCGCAGCCCGAGTGGTTCAGGCCGGTCATCGTCCTGCAGACGCTGTGGAAGACCACCGGGTGGTCCACGATCATCTACCTGGCGGCACTGGCGGGCGTGAACCACGACCTGTACGAGGCGGCGCGGATGGACGGCGCCGGCCGCTGGCGCCAGCTCTGGCACGTCACGCTGCCCGCGATCCGCCCGACGATCGTCGTCATGGCCATCCTCATGTCCGGCAACCTGCTCGACATGAGCTTCGAGCAGATCTGGCTCATGACCAACAGCCTCAACCGCGCCACCGCCGACGTCTTCGACACCTTCGTCTACTACGTGGGCATCAACCAGGGCGCGTTCAGCTACGCCACGGCCGTCGGCCTGTTCAAGGGCGTGGCGGGAGTCCTGCTGATCTTCGGTTCCAACTGGCTGGCCAAGCGCCTCGGCCAGCGGGGTCTGTTCTAGGAGCGCCGCATGTCCGTCAACCAGTACCGCTCCGTGGGCAGCCGGATCTTCGACACGATCAACATCATCGTGCTGATCGGGCTGGGCCTGATCACGCTTCTGCCGCTGCTGTACGTCCTCGCGGGCTCGTTCGCCTCGGAGTCGGAGATCGCCTCGCGGTCGTTCTTCCTGTGGCCGCACAAGTTCGTCACCAGCACCTACGAGTACATCTTCGCCACCGATGTGTTCATCAGGGCGCTGCTGACCACGGTCGGGGTGACGGCCGTCGGCACGGTCATCCAGCTCATGCTGACGCTGACCATGGCGTACCCGCTGGCCAAGCGCTACCTGCCGGGCCGGACGCTGGCGCTCAACATGGTCATCTTCACGGTGGTGTTCAGCGGCGGGATCATCCCGACGTACCTGGTGGTGCGCGACCTGGGGCTGCTCAACAGCTACTGGGCGCTGATCCTGCCGCTCGCGATCAACCCGTTCTACCTGCTCATCGTCAAGAGCTTCTTCCAGGAACTGCCCGAGGCGCTGGAGGAGGCGGCCCGCATCGACGGCTGCACGGAGATGGGCGTCTTCTTCAAGATCGTGCTGCCGCTGTCGAAGCCGATCATCGCGACGTTCTCGCTGTTCTACGCCGTGGGCATCTGGAACGACTACATGTCGCCGCTGCTCTACATCGACGACAGCAGCAAGTGGACGCTCCAGGTGCTGGTGCGCCAGCTCACCGGCGCGGACGCGCAGAACGCGCTGTCGGCCCTGGAGACGGTGTTCTTCCCGACGCAGGGGCTGAAGTTCGCCGTCGTGGTCATCGCCACGCTGCCGATCCTGTGCTTCTACCCGTTCCTGCAGAAGCACTTCGTCAAGGGCGTCCTCATCGGGTCGGTCAAGGAATAACGCGAACACATCGTGAAGGAGAGGTACATGGCCGAGCTGCGCTGGCTGGATCGGCCCGCCGAGCAGGGGACGACCTGGGGCGTGCCGTGGCCGCGCGGCGCGGTCGAGCGCGGCACGCCGTTCGCGCTGGCCGACGCCGAAGGACGGCAGGTGCCGGTGCAGAGCTGGGTGACCGCGACCTGGCCGGACGGCTCGGTCAAGTGGTCGGCGCACGCGATCGGGGCGGGACCGCACGCGGAGGCGTACCGGCTGGAGCCGGGACGCGAACCGGCCGCCACGCAGACGCCCGTCACGGTCGCCCGCGAGCGCGGCGAGCTGGTGGTGAGCACCGGCGTCATCACCTGGCACATCGGCGGCGGCACGCTGGCCAAGTCGGTCCGGCGCGCGGGCCGTGAGATCGCCAGGGACGTGCGCCTGGTCAGCCTGCGCCAGCGCGAGCCCGCACCCGACGAGGGCGGGCACGTGGTGCGCGAGCGGGCGGCCGGCGTCGTCGAGAGCGTCGCCGTGGAGCAGGAGGGCCCGGTGCGCGCGGTGGTGCGGCTGGAGGGCAGGCACGGCGACTGGCTGCCGTTCACCGTGCGCCTGTACTTCTACGCCGGGGCCGAGCACGTACGGGTGATGCACACCTTCATCTGGGACGGCGACCCCGAGCACGACTTCCTCGCCGGGCTGGGGCTGCGCGCCGACGTGGTCATGCGCGACGAGCCGCACGACCGGCACATCCGCCTGGCCGGGGAGACCGGCTTCCTCACCGAGGCGGTACGCGGGCTCACCGGCCTGCGCATCGACCCCGGCGAATCGCCCCGCCGCAACCAGATCGAGGGCCGCCCCGCGGGACCGCTCGCCGAAGGGGTGGCCTCCCGGCTCCACCTCATCCCCACCTGGAGCGACTACACGCTCGACCAGACCTCGGCCGACGGCTACACGCTGCGCAAGCGCACCAAGGACGGCCACGCCTGGGTGACGATCCCGTCGGGCACCCGCTCGGCCGGATACGGCTACGTCGGCGGGACGAGCGGCGGCCTCGGCTTCGGGCTGCGCGACTTCTGGCGCCTGCACCCCACCCGCCTCGACATCAGGAACGCCGCCACCGGCCTCGCCACCGCCACCGTCTGGCTCTGGTCGCCCTCGGCCCCGGCCATGGACCTGCGCTTCTACCACGACGGCATGGGCCAGGACACCTTCGCCGAGCAGCTCGAAGGGCTGGAGATCACCTACGAGGACTACGAGCCGGGATACGGGGACCCGCGGGGCATCGCGCGTACGCACGAGCTGAGCCTGCGCTTCCACGAGACCACGCCGAGCGCGCAGGAGCTGGCCGGGCACGCCGCCGCGATGAACGAGCCGGGCCTGCTGGTCGCGAGCCCCGAGCGGGTGCATGAGGCGGGTGTGTTCGGCGTCTGGTCGCTGCCCGACCGCTCGACCCCGGCCCGCGCCGACATCGAGGACCGGCTGGACTTCCTGTTCGACCACTACGTACGGGAACGCGAGCAGCGCCGCTGGTACGGCTTCTGGGACTACGGCGACGTCATGCACACCTACGACGGCGACCGGCACACCTGGCGCTACGACGTGGGCGGCTACGCCTGGGACAACTCCGAGCTCTCGCCCGACCTGTGGCTCTGGCTGCAGTATCTGCGCACCGGCAGGGCCGACGTCTTCCGCTTCGCCGAGGCCATGACCCGCCACACCGGCGAGGTGGACGTCTACCACCTGGGCCGGTGGAAGGGACTGGGCAGCCGGCACAACGTGCAGCACTGGGGGTGCAGCTGCAAGCAGGTGCGCATCTCCAACGCCGCCTACCGGCGCTTCTACTACTACCTGACCGCCGACGAGCGCACCGGCGACCTGATGGACGAGCTGAGCGCGCCCGAGGAGACGTTCCTCGCCATCGACCCGCTGCGCAAGGTGCGCGACGACGTCTACACGCCCGACCCGTCGGCGCTGTCGGTCGGGCTCGGCACCGACTGGGGTGCGCTGGCCGCCGCCTGGCTCACCCGCTGGGAGCGGCACGGCGACGAGCGGGCCCGCGACCGGCTGCTCGGCACGATGGCCGACATCGCCGCGATGCCGCGCCGCTTCCTGACCGGCGAGGGCCGGCTCGACCTGGAGACCGGCCGCTTCGACACCTCACGCGACCGGATCTCCGTCTCGCACCTGTCGTCGCTGTTCGGGCTGCCGGAGATCTGCGCCGAGCTGATCGGGCTCGGCCTGGACGTGCCCGGCTTCGAGGAGGCCTGGCTGGAGTACTGCCGCCTCTACCTGGCCACGCCCGAGCAGCAGAAGGCCGAGGTGGGCGTGGCGCTGAGCGGGATCTCGCTGATCCAGGCGCACAGCAGGCTCACCGCGTACGCGGCGGCGCGCACCGGCGACGCCGGGCTCGCGGCCTGGGCCTGGCACAAGTTCTTCACCGGCGAGGGCGACCAGCTCAACCGCAACCCGCTGCAGGAGCAGGACGAGTGGGAGCTCACCACGGTGGACGGCCCCGAAGTGCCGCACGCGGTGCGCGAGGCGGCCTACGTCAGCACCAACAGCGCGGCGCAGTACGGCCTTGCGGCCATTCACAATCTGGCCCTGATAGGGGAGCACCTGCCGGAGAAATAGCGAAGGTGGAGCCCCTGCTCGGGGCTCTACACTGATCGGTATGCATGCTCCCGATTGACCGGCGTTCCACGCCCAATCCTCGTTTCCTAGCTCGGGAGTGTCCGGTCACATGATCCTTGCCAATGATATCGAGCTGCGCGCGGGCGCGCGCCTGCTCATCGAAAAAGCCTCGTTCCGCGTCAACCCGGGTGACAAGATCGGTCTCGTCGGCCGCAACGGCGCCGGTAAGACCACGCTCACCAAGGTGCTGGCGGGCGAGGCCCTGCCCGCGGCCGGCACGGTCACCCGCGCCGGCAGCGTGGGATATCTCCCTCAGGACCCGCGCACCGGCGACCTTCAGGTGCTGGCGCGCGACCGCATTCTGTCGGCGCGCGGGCTCGACGAGGTCTTCCGCGAGCTGCGCGAGGCGGAGCTGGCCATGTCCTCCGCCGACGACCGCACCCGGGAGAAGGCCGTGCGCCGTTACGGCCGGCTCGAAGATCAAATGCACGTGCTGGGCGGTTATGCGGCCGAGTCGGAGGCGGCCTCCATCGCCTCCAGCCTCGGTCTGCCCGACCGGGTGCTCGGCCAGCCGCTGCAAACGCTTTCCGGCGGCCAGCGCCGCCGGGTGGAATTGGCGCGAATTCTTTTCAGCGGGGCTGAAACTCTCCTTCTTGACGAGCCGACAAACCACCTAGATGCCGACTCAATCGGGTGGCTTCGTGATTTTTTGCGCAGCCATCAAGGCGGCTTGGTGATCATCAGCCACGACGTCGGGCTTCTTGAAGCGACGGTCAACAAGGTCCTGCACCTCGACGCCAACCGGGCCACGATCGATCACTACAACGTCGGCTGGAAGGCGTACCTCGCCCAGCGCGAGACCGACGAGAAGCGCAGGAAGCGCGAGCGCGCCAACGCCGAGAAACAAGCCGGAGCGCTGCTCGCGCAGGCCGACAAGATGCGCGCCAAGGCCACCAAGGCCAAGGCCGCCCAGGACATGATGCGCCGCGCGCACCGCCTGCTCGCCGGCACCGAGGAGGAGCGCAAGAGTGACAAGGTGGCGCGGCTGCGCTTCCCCGATCCGCAGCCGTGCGGGCGCACTCCGCTGATGGCGCGCGGGCTGTCGAAGTCGTACGGGTCGCTGGAGGTCTTCACCGACGTCGATGTGGCCATCGACCGAGGTCACAGGGTCGTCATCCTCGGTCTGAACGGCGCCGGCAAGACCACGCTGCTGCGCCTGCTGGCCGGTCTGGAAAAGCCCGACACCGGCGAGATCGTGGCGGGACACGGGCTCAAGATCGGTTATTACGCCCAGGAACACGAGACTCTTGACGCCGACCGTACGCTATTGGAGAACATGCGATCGGCCGGCGGCGGCGACTTCACCGACACCGAGTTGCGCAAGGTGCTCGGCTCGTTCCTGTTCACCGGAGACGACGTCGACAAGCCCGCGGGAGTCTTGTCCGGTGGCGAGAAGACCCGTCTCGCACTTGCGATCTTGGTGCTCTCCAGCGCTAATGTTCTTCTTCTCGACGAGCCTACGAACAACCTTGATCCTGTCAGCCGAGAGCAGGTTCTCAATGCTCTGAGGTCGTATTCAGGAGCTATCGTCCTAGTGACGCACGACGAGGGTGCCGTTGACGCCCTGTCACCGGATAGGGTGATCTTGCTACCGGACGGAACTGAAGACGCATGGAGCGACGAATTTTCCGATCTTGTGGCACTCGCCTGATCTTAATTTGAGTGGGTACGGATCTTTTCCCGTGGAGTAGGTAGCCGATCCCGCTGAAATGACTGATCATGGCGGAGTAACGCTGCGGAAGTCCGGCACTACAGGAGGTACTCGTGGCCGAGACACTGAAGAAGGGCACCCGGGTCACCGGGGCCGACCGGGAAAAACTGGCCGGCGATCTCAAGAAGCGCTACGCCGCGGGTGAGAGCATCCGCGCCCTGGCCGCTTCGACCGGTCGGTCCTACGGGTTCATCCACCGCATCCTGAGCGAGTCCGGTGTGACTCTGCGCGGGCGCGGCGGTGCGACCCGGGGCAAGTCCAAGCGCTGACCGGCGTCTCGGAACGTGCGACCGCAGCCGCTCGTCCCAGCAGGCCGGCGTCGCGCCCGAGCCAGAACCATATTCTGTAGGCTCGGGCGCGACGGTCAGCACTCCTGACATTCCGGAAGCGGAGGGAGCGGGCGATGGCGGAAGCGCAGGCGCAACAGCGCGGGGGGATCGCGGACGACGGCTTCGCCGAGGCGGAGAGCGGAGTCCGCTACGAGGTGGACGGTGAGATAGCGACGATCACGCTGGCCCGGCCGGAAAAGCGCAACGCGCAGACGTTCGCGACATGGTCGGCCCTGGCTCGCATCGGCGAGAGCCTGCCCGAGCAGGTCCGCGTCGTCGTCGTGAAAGGTGAGGGACCGTCCTTCTCGGCAGGTATCGACCTGCGAATGTTCACATCTGAGGGGGTGCCAGGACAGGGCTCCTTCAGTACGGCGGCCAAGATCGGCGACGCCGGCTTCGAGCAGCGCATCAGACAGGCCCAAGCGGGGTTCCTGTGGCTGCGCCGCCCGGAGATCGTCTCCATCGCGGCGGTTCAGGGGCACGCGATCGGCGCGGGGTTCCAGCTCGCGCTCTCCTGCGACCTCCGCATCGTGGCCGAGGATGTCGCGTTCTGCATGAAAGAGCCCGCACTGGGCCTGGTGCCCGACCTGACCGGGACGAAGCCCCTGGTCGAGCTGGTCGGCCTGGCCAAGGCCATCGACATCTGCCTGACCGCCAGGACCGTGCACGCCGACGAGGCCATGCGCATCGGCCTCGCGGAGCAAGTGGTCGCCCGTGGCGACCTGGAGCAAGCGGTAAGTGACAAGGTCGCTGCGCTGCTGTCCGTCAACAGGGACGCGGCCGTGGCGACCAAGCGGCTCCTCCAGGGGGCGCGGCAACGCACCTTGGAGGAGCAGAGTGTGGCCGAGGGCATCGAACAGGCCGCACGGATCAAGGCGCTCTTCGGCTGATCCGGCTCGGGGGCCGGGCGAGGTCGTGATCCGATCGGGGCGGATCGTGACCCGAGGGTGTTCCGGCTGATTCGGGGATCAGTGGCGGCTGAGCCGGAGATCAGGAGCCGTCCCGCTGACGTGCGCCGCTCGGCGGGACGGCGGCGCCGCGGCGCGCTCTGAGGCATCGTGACGCGCGTTGAGCGGCGGGGGTGCCCCATGGGTCCAGGCGGGCCCTCACAGGCTCTCAGCGGCGCGTTCAGCGGCGATCAGCACCGGTTCAGGGTGACGCGTCCGGGTTTGGGGCTGCCCGTGCCGGGGTTTGAGGCGTGGGTTTCGCGGTGAGCTGATCGGGGAATCTCCCCGCGCCGCCCGAGCGCTGTCTCCGGCGGAGGAAGGGAATGCCGGATGGCGATGATGGGCGGCGGCTTCGGGCCGCACGTATGGGCGTCACTGCGACGCGACGGTTCGGTCCTGCAGCAGCGGCTGCGACCCGGCACCGTGCGGCGCATCGCGCGCTACGCCCGCCCCTACACCCGGCAGATCATGGCGTTCCTGCTGCTCGTGGTGGCCGGCGCGGTGATCGTGGTGGCCAACCCGCTGCTGATGAAGGCCATCATCGACGACGGCATCCTGCTCAAGCGCACCGGCGTGGTGATCGGCCTCGCCGTGGCGATAGCCGCGCTCGCGCTGGTCGACGCCGGGCTGACGCTGGTGCAGCGGTGGTTCTCCGCCCGCATCGGCGAGGGCCTCATCTACGACCTGCGCACCGAGGTGTTCGACCACGTCCAGCGCATGCCGGTGGCGTTCTTCATGCGCGCGCAGACCGGCGCGCTGGTCAGCCGGCTCAACACCGACGTGATCGGCGCCCAGCGGGCGCTCACCAGCACGTTGTCGTCGGTCGTCTCCAACGTCGTCAGCCTGGTCCTGGTGCTCGGCGCGATGCTGGCGCTGTCGTGGCAGGTGACGCTGGTCGCCCTGGTGCTGCTGCCGATCTTCATCGTGCCCGCGAAATACGTCGGCCGCCGCATGTCGGCGCTGACCCGCGAGCAGATGCAGCTCGACGCCGAGATGAGCTCGGTCACCACCGAGCGCTTCAACGTCGCGGGCGCGATGGTCGCCAAGCTCTACGGCCGCCCCGAGGACGACGCCGCCATGTTCGGCGCCCGCGCCGCGCGGGTGCGCGACGTCGGCGTGACCGTCGCGATGTACGGCACCGTCTTCCGCGTCGCGCTCGGCCTCATCGCCGCCCTGGCCACGGCCATGGTCTACGGCATCGGCGGCGTACTGTCCGTCTCGGGCGCGTTCGAGCTCGGCACCCTCGTCGCGCTGGCCGCGCTGCTCATGCGCCTGTACGGCCCGCTCACCTCGCTGTCCAACGTCCACGTCGACGTGATGACCGCGCTGGTCAGCTTCGACCGCGTCTTCGAGATCCTCGACCTGAAGCCCATGGTGGCCGAGCGGCCCGGCGCGGTGCCGGTGCCGGAAGGGCCGGTCACGATCGAGTTCGACGACGTGCACTTCCGCTACCCGGCCGCTGAGGAGGTCTCGCTGGCCTCGCTGGAGTCGGTGGCCAGGCAGGACACCGGTCCTTCGCACCCGGTGCTCAAGGGCGTGTCGTTCACCGCCGAGCCGGGCAGGCTCGTCGCGCTCGTCGGCCCGAGCGGCGCCGGCAAGACCACGATCACATCGCTGGTGTCCCGGCTCTACGACGTCGACCAGGGCGCGGTGCGCATCAACGGCCTCGACGTGCGCGACGCCACGCTGGCCTCCCTGCGCGACACCGTGGGCGTGGTCATGCAGGACCCTCACCTCTTCCACGACACGATCGCGGCCAACCTCCGCTACGCCAGGCCGGGGGCGAGCGAAGAGGAGATGTGGGAGGCGCTGCGGGCGGCGCAGATCGCCGACCTGGTCGCCGGCCTGCCCGAAGGGCTGGAGACCGTGGTGGGCGATCGCGGCTACCGGCTGTCGGGCGGCGAGAAGCAGCGGCTCGCGCTGGCCAGGCTGCTGCTCAAGGCGCCACGGGTGGTCGTGCTCGACGAGGCCACCGCCCACCTCGACTCCGAGTCGGAGGCGGCGGTGCAGGTGGCGCTCAAGACCGCCCTGGAGGGCCGCACCTCGCTGGTGATCGCGCACCGGCTCTCCACGATCAGGGAGGCCGACGAGATCCTCGTCGTCCAGGACGGCCGCATCGCCGAGCGGGGGCGGCACGAGGAGCTGCTGGCCCGCGGCGGGCTGTACGCCGAGCTGTACCGCACGCAGTTCAGCTCGTCGGACGGCAGCCCGGCCACCACCTGACCCGGGCGGGCGGGTCAGCTCTTCAGGTAGCCGAGCCGGTTCAGCTCCTGCCTGGCGACCTTCTCCACCAGCTCCAGGTCGTCGCGGCCCAGCGCGGTACGCCACGCGCCCACCTTCGGCACGGCGGGGTCGTACATGACGACCTTGGACACCCGCGTCTCCAGGAACTCCGAGAGCCCGGCCACCGCCTGCTGCGGCCTGCTCACCAGCTCCTCGTAGCGCAACGTCAGCAGCTGCCGTTCGGGCAGCGTGCGGCGCAGCTCGGCGCTGAGCCGCACGGCGCTGCGCCACCGCAGCGCGCTCTTGCCCGCCGCGGGCATGGCCTTCCATCGCTCCAGGTGCTCCTCCTTGTTGACGCCGAGGAACGCGCTGGGGAACTCGGTGTGCTCGGCCACCATGGCCGGCTTGAACCAGGCCAGGCAGGCGGGGTCGGCGAGCATGCCGGCGACGACGTCCCTGCCGTCGCGGATGAGCTGCACGAAGCGGGCGTCGGGGAACGCCTGGAGCAGCACGGGCGCGCTGTAGAGCAGGTCGGGGCTGCCGTCGCCGAAGCGGGTGACGTCGGCGGCGCTGACGCACGGGCCGGTGCCGGTCACCCCGCCGGCGTCCCGGCACGACTCGGCGCAGTCGCCGCAGGAGCGGGGGAGCACCTGCCACGATTCGGCGAGCGCGTCGCGCATCACCTGGACGGCGCCGGTCGTACGGGAGAGCGACGGTTTGCGGGCGAAGGCCTGGACCACGTGCGCCACGCTCGCGCGGCCCATCGTCACGTGGAAGCCGGGTGATCGTTTGAGGGCGCGGGCCAAGAGGTCCACTCCGGAATGCGGCGCTCCGAGCAGGAAGACCGGACGGCGGACCTTGATGCCGTTGACCACGAGGATGTGGGGCGGAAGTCGCATACAGCAGCCAAGTGTGACACCGTTTGGCAGGTGAACGCGCCAACCTCAGTGTCGGTCCTCACCGGAGCGGGTGTGTCCACCGATTCCGGCATTCCCGACTATCGGGGGCCTCAAGGCGTGTGGACGAAGAACCCGCGCGCCGAGGCCGACGCGACGATCGACCGCTACCTCGCCGATCCCGAGGTCAGGCGGGCCGCCTGGCAGGCCCGGCTGCATTCGCCCGCCTGGCAGGCCGAGCCCAACGCCGCCCATCTGGCGCTGGTCGAGCTGGAGCGAGCCGGGCTGCTGCGCGCGCTCATCACCCAGAACATCGACGAGCTGCACCAGCGCGCCGGGTCGTCGCCGGAGAAGGTCATCGAGCTGCACGGCACCATGCGCCGCGCCGAGTGCCTGTCCTGCGACCTGATCACGCCCATGGAGGAGGTGCTGGCCAGGGTCGCCGCGGGCGAGGACGACCCGCCGTGCCCGCGCTGCGGCGGCATCCAGAATGCCAACACGATCTCGTTCGGGCAGTCGCTGAGGCCGGAGGTGCTGACCGCGGCGCTCGACGCGGCCCGCTCGTGCGAGCTGTTCCTGGCGGTGGGCACGTCGCTGACCGTGCACCCGGCCGCCGGGCTATGCGGCGAGGCGCTCGACGCGGGCGCCCGGCTGGTGATCGTGAACGCCCAGCCGACCCCCTACGACCCTTACGCCGATCGGGTCGTCAACGAGCCGATCGGCCAGGCACTACCCGCGCTCGTCAAGGAGTTGATCGATGCGGCAAGGTGACACCGTCGCCATCGTCTCGCCGTCCGGACCGCCCAATCCCGAGCTGCTGCGCCGCGGCGTCCAGCGGCTGGAGAGCCTCGGGCTGAAGGTGGTGACCGGGGCGCACGCGCTCGACCGGCAGAACCTCGAGTACCTGGCGGGCGAGGACGCCGCCCGGGCGGCCGACCTCCAGGACGCCTGGTGCGACCCGGCCGTCTCCGGCGTCTTCTGCTGCCGTGGCGGCTACGGCGCGGCCCGGCTGCTCGACCTGCTCGACTGGGACGCGATGCGGGCCGCGGGGCCGAAGGTGCTGCTCGGGTCGAGCGACATCACGGCGCTGCACAACGCGTTCGGCATCGAGCTGGGCGTGCCGACGCTGCATGGGCCGATGGCCGCCTGCGACGTGATCGCGGGGGATGAGGCCGGTCCCGAGCCGCGCACGTGGGAGAGCCTGCGCGAGGCGCTGTTCGAGACGGGCGCGCCGGTGCCGGTCACCGGTGACCGGGTGCTGGCGCCCGGCCGGGCGGAGGGCGAGGTGCGCGGGGGTAACCTGTCGTTGCTCGCCTCCATGTGCGGCACGAGGTGGCAGCCGTCGTTCGACGGTTGCATCGCGTTCCTCGAGGACATCGGCGAGGAGCCCTATCGCGTCGACCGGATGCTCACCCAGCTTCTGCAGGCGGGCGTCTTCGACGGCGTACGAGGTGTCGCGCTGGGCTCGTGGGTGGGCTGCGGAGATCCGTACCCGGTGCTGGAAGACCGGCTGCGCCCGCTGGGGGTGCCCATCGTGGCCGGTTTGCCGGTGGGACACGGGACACCCCAGATGAGCGTGTGGCTTGGGGCACTTGGTGTTATCGATACCGAATCGTGTTCGCTGACTGGCTCGACGGGGGTCTGGGACCAGGCAAGGTAGAGGGACAAATCCGGCAGAAAGGGACACAGCACGTGAATGGGTTCGAACGTGACCGCGAGCCCTCGGGCCGTACGGTCGAGGACGTCGATCTCGATTCGCTGCTGGCGCTCGTCGCGGAGTCCCTCGGATACTCCTTCTCGTTCTCCGGCGACGGCTCCCGCCTCACCCTCACCAGCGCGGCGGGGCCGGACGCCGGGCTGGTCGTCAAGCTGACCGGGCTGCGGCGCGAGGCCGCGCGGCGGGCCAGGGAGGACTGGCCGGTGCTGGTTTCCGAGCATCTCGCGCACGCCGTCGCCACCGTCGGCGAGCGCGTGGACGTGTGCGACCTGGAGCAGGCCGGGCCGCTGCTGCGGATCAGGGTCGAGTCGGTGGACGAGGTGCCCGACCTCACCCGCGTCGTCGGCCGCCACCTCAACGCCGACCTGGTCGAGCTGCTCACCGTGGGCGCGCGGCTGGTCCGCCCCGAGGAGTCGGGCTGCTGGCCGGTCTCCGGCGGGCAGGCGCTCGACCGGGCGGTGGCCAACGTCCGCAGGCACGGCTCGCTGACCACCGAGCACATCGAGCTGTCCGGCACCCCGGTCATCCGGCTGACCGCCGAGAGCCCGTCGGCCGCCGTCCACCTGCGCTGGCTGGACGAGCACGTGGCCGTGCCCGGCGACGGGGTGCTCGTGGTGCTGCCCGACCCGTACACGCTGCTCGTGCACCCGGTGGACGGCATCGGCGTGGTACGCGCGCTCGAACGGCTGCGCGTGCACGCCGTGCGCACCGACGGGCTCAGCCCCCAGGTCTACTGGTGGCACGACGGGCGGCTGACGCTGATCAGGGCCGACATCGTCGCCCAGGACGGGCAGACCAGGCTCGTCGTGGCGCCGCCGCCCGAGTTCGCGCGCGTCCTGGCCCGCCTCGCGGTCTGACCCTCGCCGTTCGCGGGCGTCTCGCCTCGCCGTCGGAGGCCCGCTGCGTGTGCCCGCCTCGCCGCCTGACCCTCGCCGTCTGATCTCGCGCTCAGCGGGTGCGGCCGACGTAGTCGCGCAGGTGGACGGCCGTCAGCGAGGTGCCGGTGGCGACCAGCTCGCCCGGCGTGCCGGTGAAGACCACCTGACCGCCGTCGTGACCGGCGCCGGGGCCGAGGTCGATGATCCAGTCGGCGTGCGCCATGACGGCCTGGTGGTGCTCGATCACGATGACCGTGTTGCCGTCGTCCACCAGGCGGTCGAGCAGCGACAGGAGCTGATCGACGTCGGCGAGGTGCAGGCCGGTGGTGGGCTCGTCCAGGACGTACGTGGTGCCGGTCTTCGCCATGTTGATGGCCAGCTTGAGCCGCTGCCGCTCGCCGCCCGAGAGCGTCGTGAGCGGCTGCCCGAGCCCGAGGTAGCCGAGGCCGACGGCCATCAGCCGGTCGAGGATGACGCCCGCCTGCCCGTCGGGGAAGAACTCCCTGGCCTCGGCCACCGGCATCTCCAGCACCTCGCTGATGTTCTTGCCGCGCAGCCGGTACGTCAGCACCTCGGGCGTGAACCGCTTGCCCTCGCACTGCTCGCACACCGAGGCCACCCCGGCCATCATCGCGAGGTCGGTGTAGATGAGGCCGATGCCCTTGCAGGCCGGGCAGGCGCCTTCGGAGTTGGCGCTGAACAGGCCCGGCTTGACGCCGTTGGCCTTGGCGAACGCCGTACGGATCGGGTCGAGCACGCCGGTGTAGGTGGCCGGGTTGCTGCGGCGCGAGCCGCGGATCGGCGACTGGTCGGCCACGACCACGCCCTCGCGGCCCGCCACGTACCCGTGGATCAGCGAGCTCTTGCCCGAGCCCGCCACTCCGGTGACCACGGTGAGCACCCCGAGCGGGATGTCCACGCTCACGTCGCGCAGGTTGTGCGAGGTGGCGTTCCTGATCGGGAGCCGCCCGGTGGGCTTGCGCACCTCCTCGCGCAGGCTCACCCGGTGGTCGAGGTAGCGGCCGGTGAGCGTGCCGGAGGCGCGCAGGCCCGCCAGGTCGCCCTGGTAGCAGATCTCGCCGCCGGCGGTGCCCGCGCCGGGGCCGAGGTCCACCACGTGGTCGGCGATCGCGATCAGCTCGGGCTTGTGCTCGACGACGAGCACCGTGTTGCCCTTGTCGCGCAGCCGCAGCAGCAGGGTGTTCATGCGCTGGATGTCGTGCGGGTGCAGCCCCGCGGTCGGCTCGTCGAAGACGTACGTGACGTCGGTGAGGCTGGAGTTGAGATGGCGGACCATCTTGACCCGCTGGGCCTCGCCGCCCGACAGCGTGGCGGACTCGCGGTCGAGGCTGAGGTAGCCGAGGCCGATGCCGACCAGGGAGTCGAGCGTGGACAGCAGCCCCTCGAGCACCGGGCCGACCGACGGGTCGTCGATGCCGCGGATGAACGCCGCCAGGTCGTCGATCTGCATGGCCGCGCATTCGGCGATGCTCCTGCCCTGGACGCGGGCCGAGCGCGCGGCCTCGTTGAGCCGGCTGCCGCCGCACGAGGGGCAGGTCGCGAGCTTGATCGCCCGGTCGGCGAACGCGCGTGCCGCCGGCTGCATCGACTCGCGGTCCTTGCCCAGGTACGACTTGCGCACCTTGAGCACGAGCCCCTCGTAGGTGAAGTTGCCCGCGCTGTACTTGAGCTTGACCGCGGGCTTGTGGAGCAGGTCCTGCCACTGCTGCTCGGTGAAGTCCTTCAGCTTCACGCCCGGATCGAACAGGCCGGAGCCCGCCACGACCTGCCACTGCCAGCTCCCGACCGCGAAGCCCGGGATCTTGATGGCGCCGTCGTCCAGCGACAGCTCCCGGTCCACCAGCGCGTCCACGTCGATCTCCGACGCCTTGCCGAGGCCCTCGCACTCGGGGCACATGCCCTCGGCCCGGTTGAAGCTGAAGGCGTAGGCGGGGCCGACGTAGGGGCGGCCGATGCGGCTGAACAGGATGCGCAGCATCGTGTGGGCGTCGGTCACGGTGCCGACGGTGGAGCGCGGGTTGGCGCCCAGGCGCTCCTGGTCCACGATGATCGCCGCACTGAGGTTGTGCAGCGCGTCGACGTCGGGACGGCTGAGGCTCGGCATGAACGACTGGATGAACGCGGTGTAGGTCTCGTCGATCAGCCGGCGCGACTCGGCGGCGATCGTGTCGAAGACGAGCGAGGACTTGCCGGAGCCGGACACCCCGGTGAACACGGTGAGCCGCCGCTTGGGGACGTCGAGGGAGACGCCCTTGAGGTTGTTCTCCCTGGCGCCGCGGACCTGGATGTGGTCGTGGCTGTCCGCCAGAGCGTGATGAGCGTGATCGGTGCTTGCCTCGGGGCTGGTGAGCACGGGATCCTTCCGTCGTCGGCCGAATTGTTTATGCTGTAAGGAGATACGGCCGGGACAGCGTACACCGGCTTCGCGATGATTGTGTCGCGAGGCTCTGACAGAAATGAGGAGTCATGACGATGGAGGACGTCCGGGAGCGCGCCGCCCGGCCCGAGGACCTTAGCCGTTTCGTCGTCGAGCGGCTCAACGCGGGTGACGTCGAGGGGCTGGTGGCGCTGTACGAGCCGGACGCGGTGCTGGCGCTGCCGGACGGCGGGGTCGCCAGGGGGACCGACGAGATCCGCCGGGCGTACGCGGCCCTGGTCGCCGACCGGCCGGTCTTCACCGCGGGGAAGCAGCAGCCCACGCTGGTCAGCGGCGACCTGGCGCTCACCTCCGTACGCCTGCCCGGCGGCGGCGTCACCGTCGAGGTGGCCCGCCGCCAGGAGGACGGCACGTGGCTGTGGGTGATCGACCAGCCGAGCCTGCCGATCTAGGCCGGGCGTCCCGCCAGGCCGAGAGCGGGCCGGCCTGGCGGTGGTGCAGCGCGATCACGGGGACTTCGTGCAGGCTGCCGGAGCACAGGAACCGCGTCACGCGGGGAAGCGCGGGTTGCCGGGGATGCGGAAGTCCACCGGGGCGCGCTCCCCTCACGAGCCGCGCAGGAGTGAGAAGTGCGACGGGCTGTGCGCTTGAGGGTGGCTCACGGGGGGATGGTCGGCGGGCCCATGCGGCGCAGCGTCAGGATCGCGATGTCGTCTCGGGCGTCGGAGCCCGTGAACGCCCGCAGATCCGCGCCCAGCGCGCGGGCGAGCGGCACCGGCGGCTGCGGCGCCCACTGCCGCAGCCGCTGCTCCAGCGGGTAGAAGGCGCCGCGCGGGTCGCGAGCATCGGTCACCCCGTCGGTGCACAGCAGCAGCGTCGCGCCCAGCGGGAACGGGAACCGTGCGGAGCGGCGCGGCTCCGGCCACAGCGACGCGAGCCCCAGCGGCAGGGCGGGCTCGCCCAGGTTCACCTGGTACGCCGTGCCGTTGAACATCACGAACGGGGCGATGTGGCCGCAGTTGACCGCCTCCACGTCCGTGTCTCCGGCGATGTCCAGCACGAGGGCCGTGACCAGCCGCTCGGGCTCGCCCGTCATGGCGGCGAACACGTTCTGCCGCACCACCGTCGTCTCCAGGGCCGTCACCACGCCGGTCAGCGTGTGCTCGCGGTAGGCGGCCTCGCGGAACGAGCCCAGCACGGCCAGCGCCATGCCGATCGCGGGCAGGCCCTTGCCCTGGACGTCCGCGATCAGCACCCGCGTGCCGTGCCGGGACACCGCCACGTCGTACATGTCGCCGCCGACCAGGGCGTCCTCCTCCACCGGGTGGTAGAGGCCGTCCACGGCGACCTCCGCTGTACGGAGGGGGAGCGGGCGCACGATGAGCCGCTGCAGCGCCGAGGCCGCCGAGCGCAGCCGGTGCACCTCCTCCTCCCGGCACACCCGGTACCGGCAGCTCAGCACGCTCACCACGCCGAACACCGTCGTGAACGAGGCCGCGAGCAGCAGGTCGTCGACCTCCGCACCCAGGAAGAAGCCGATGCCGACCTCCACCAGCACCACCCACACCGAGGCGGCGATCGTCTGCTTGACGTCGCCGAGACCCGAGACGATGGCGGGGAGGAAGATCAGCAACGGGTACAGCCGGATGGCCGTGCCCGTGGTCAGGTCGAGCGCGAGCACGACGGCCGTGACGACGAGCAGCCCCGCCACGAACAACGGCGTCCACAGGTAGCGACCGCCGCCGGACCCGCCGCTCGACCTGCCGCCCGGCCACCTCGCCGGCCCGCCACCGCCCGACCAGCCGCCCGCAGCGCCACCGGCCCGGCGTCCCCCGCCCGGCTCGGCGCCCCGGCGCCCTCCGCCCCGATCGGCACCCCCGCGTCCTGCCGCCTGGTTACCGGCTCTACGCCCGCCGGCGCGGTCGGCTCGCCTCCTGCTGGTCCCGCTGCTCGGCTCGGCGCCCGCTCCGCTGTCGGCTCGGTCGGCTCGCCCGCTGCTCGGCTCGGCGCCGGCTCCGCTGTCGGTGTGGTCGGCTCGCCTCCTGCTGGTCCCGCTGCTCGGCTCGGCGCCCGCTCCGCTGTCGGCTCGGTCGGCTCGCCTGCCGTTCGCCGCATCGCCCGGCTCGTGGCCCACTCCGCCGCCGGCCCGGTGGGCGCGCTTGCCGTTCGCATCGCCGCGCGGCTCGCTGTGTGGCCCGCCGTCCGAAAGGGCCGTATCCCCTGGACGGCCGATCGGGACGTTCGCATGGCCATCCGGGGGAACGCTCGCATGGCCGTCGGCCGGGCCGCTCGCATGCCCATCCGTGGAAACGCTCGCGTGGCCGCCAGCCGGGCCGTCCGCGTGGTCGTAGGCCGGGGCGGACGCCTGGGCGTCCGCTGGGCCGCCCTCGTGGCCCTCGGCCGGAGCCGCGATGTGGCCGTTCGCCGGAGCGGCCGCCTGGCCGTCACTCGGACCGGTTGCGTGGCCGTCGTTGGCCGGGCCTTCGGCGGCCGGTCCCTTCCCGCGCCCCCGTCGCGCGTCTTCCGTCACTGTCTCCCGCACCCCCATGTCACCTTCTATCAGGCCGTTTCGCCTATCCGGCCCGCGGCGCGCGTCCTTGACCCCACCTTGCCCCGGCAAGTAAATGAGAATCTTTCGCGCGGACGTATTCACGCGTTTATCCGAGCGGCCGGATAAGTAGTCGCGCGCCGCTCGTAAGCGTTTTCAAAGGCGAGAAAACGACGGCCCCGAGAGGCCGCCGTTGATGCGTTTTCGGCTCGATTCAGGTGCTGGGTGGATACGGAGCGTTGACTCTGTGTGCGGGAAGGATAGGCCCGTCGGCTACGGAAAGTAAACAGTCGCGTCCCTTTTATGGGGGTTTGCTGGAGTTGCTAGGTAAATGTGGTAAAGGCGGGAGAGGGTGGCCTCGATTCTTGTTTTTCTTTTCCTCGCCAAACGCATTGACAGAAATAAATGATCTTGTAAGCATCTGAGTTGAGACGCGGTGCGGCGGCGAATTCTTGTCAGGAAAGGGAGCGGTCCATATGGACATCGAGCACGACTGGACCCTGCTGCCGGCCGTGGTCGTCCGCAGCGCCGGGTTTCCATGGGAACTGGTGCTGTCACTCGCCTACCTCAGGGCGGCGGAGGCGGCCGCGGTCGTCGTACACCTGGAGCGCAAGGCACTCGACCTGCTCGCCGACGCTCCCGCCGCCGACCCGCGCCCGGCCGGCACAGCCAACGGCCGGGCGGGCACGGGTCCGAGCACGGACACGGGGACGGGACGGCCGTCGCGCGGGCTGCGGGGGCGCCTGCGCGATCTGCGGCCGCTGCCGTCGGGGGCCGTCGTGTCCGGGGCCGGCGACGCGGGCAACTGGGTGCTCGCCTGGAACGAGGTCACCGGCCTCCTGGAGCGTGCCAGGCTCACGCTCACCGCGCTCGTCGGCGGGGACGCCGCTCTCACCAGGGGCGCCGTGGCGGAGCTGACCGCCGACGAACGCTTCCTCGACGCTCTCGTGTGCTCCGCGCCCGGCCTCTACCGCGACCTGCGACACGGCGCCAAGGGCGGCAGGACCCGCCGCGAGCTCGCCGCCCACCTGCAGCGGCTGACCACCTCGTGCGAGACCGACGGCTGCTACGGGCCGCTCAATTACGGCACCGTACGGCCAGGCCCCTCCGGCCACACCTGGCAGGGGCACCGCGTGTACGCCGAGCGGCTGGCCTACCCGGCCGGCCGGGTGAACGAGGCGCTGCAGCAGCGCATCCTGGCCGATCCCACGCTGGTGGCCGGGCTGGTGCCGCGCCGCAGGACCCTGGTGGGCGAGGTACGCGACGGTGCGGCCTTCACCGGTCACTGCGACGGCCGCCGCACGCTCGCCGAGATCGCCGCCGAGACCGGCATCGGCATGGAACGCGCCGCGGCGGCACTGACCGTGGCCGTACGGCGCGGGCTGCTCACCCACGACCTGTGCCCGCCCGCCGGTGCGTGCGACCCGCTCGCCTGGCTGCGCGACCGCCTGACCGCCCGCGGCGTCCCGATCCACGAGGGCGACGACCCCACCCCGGGCCTGCCGGGGCCGGGCGGGCCCGCACCGCACCGGGGGAGCGTCCAGCCGATCGCTCCCTGTGAGTGCCGGCTGCCGCCGCACCCCGCGCACGCGGGCTTCCCTCCTCCCGGCGGCACCGGGCTCCGGCCCGCCGCCGAGCGCGACGACCTCACCGGGCACGGGGGCTCTGGTGCGGCCGGGGGCGCGCTCAACGGCGGGCCGGGGTCCGGGCGGTCCGGGTCCGGTTCCGATGGCAAGCCGGGCAACGGCTCCGTTGGCAAGCCGGGCAACGGCTCCGTTGGCAAGCCGGGCAACGGCTCCGTTGGCAAGCCGGGCAACGGCTCCGTTGGCGCGCCAGGAAGCGGGAGCGGGTCCGCGAACGGTCTCGCGGGCGAGCCGGGGTCCGGGCTCGGGAGCGGGTCCGGCAGGCGGTCCGGGGCCGGGGCGGGGGAGAAGGGCGTCCCCGGTGAGCGACCGGTGGGGCAGTCCACCGGAGCTCCGGGCCGGGGGCAGGTGGGGGCGTCGGGGACGTCCGGACGGGGGTTCGTGGCTCCCGCGGGCGTGCCCGTGCAGCGCGGGCTGAGCGGCGCCGGCCAGGCGTCCGGGTCCGAGCTGCCGGTGGGGCGGCGGGTCGGGGAGATCAGCGAGTTGCTCGCGAGGTATCCCGCCGCCTCACCCGACGTGAAGCTGGCCGTGCAGCGGCGGATCGAGGCGCTGGCCGGACTCGGCGGGCACCGCGACGACCAGGCGGTGGTGCACGAGGCCGCCGCGGGCACGCTGCGGGTCGGCATCGGCGACGCGCTCGCCGCCGACCTGCGGGAACGTGTGCCGAGGGTGCTCGACCTGCTGGCCGAGGAGGCCGAGCTGACCCGGCTGCGCACCAACCGGCTGCTGGCGGGACGGCTCGGGCCCGGCACGTACGCGCTGGCCGACGCCCTGCGCATGACCGGCGACCTGGAGATCGACCACGGCGACCGGCTGTCCGCCCGCATCGCGGAGCTCGTCCGCGCGGCCCCTCCGGGCGCCACCGTGCTGAACCTCGCGGGCCTGCTCGACGAACCCGCCCCGCCGGCCGCGCCCGTGCTGTGCTCGGCGGATGTGATGGTGGCCGCGCCGGAGCTGGAGGCGTACGAGCCGGGCGTCACCCCGCTGGTCCTGACCGGCCTGCACGACGGGGTGCTGCTCACGCCGTGGGCGCTGCAGTTCCACGACGAGAGCGACGCCTGCCTCGCCGAGCGCGACGAGCAGGTGCGGCGGGCGCTGGCCGGGTTCACGGTGCTGAACGTCGTCTCCAGGCCCGAGCACGGCGTGCCCCGGCCCGACCTGCCAGGGCCTGTGCTGGAGCTCAACGGGGGGACCGCCGACCCCGGCCGCCGCAGGATCGGCCTCGACGAGCTGTACGTGCACAGCGACGGCCGCCGCGCCGTCCTGCACGCCAAGGGCTTCGAGGAGCCGCTGCTGTTCAACGACGGCGAGCACGACACCGCGCTGCACACGGCGCTCGCGCTGCCGAGGCTCCGGCTGCCCCGCTTCCACGACCTGCCCCGCATGCCCAGGCTGACCTGGGACAACGTCGTGCTGGCCGGGCGGCGCCGGCATCTCGAGGCGGACGCGTTCGAGGCGCTCGGACAGGCGGGCGGCGACGGCGACCTGCTGGTGAGCATGGCCCGGCTGCGGGAGACGTACGAGCTGCCCGTCGTGTTCTACGCCGCCACCGCCCGCGAGCGCATCTACGTCGACACCCGCTCGCCCGCCCTGCTCGAAGGGCTCGCCCGGCTCGCCGCCGGAGGCGAGGGCATCACGGTGAGCGAGGTGCTGCCGGGGCCCGAAGGGTGCTGGCTGCGCGACGGGGAGCACCGGTTCGCGGCCGAGCTGCGCTGCGTCTACCTGCGCCCGGCCGGCCCGAGCCGCCGCGAGGAGACCGGCCCGGCCGTCCGGGCACCGGTCTCGAAGCCCGCCGCCCGCCTGTTCGGCCGGTCCGCGGTCCACCCCTACCCGTGGCCCGGCGAGACCACCCGCTACAGCCGGTGACCCCGCCTTTCTCGCGGACGGCGGACGGCGGACGGCGCGGGGGTGCGGGACGGAAGGCACCATAGAGAGGTGACACCGAGCACCACGAAGGTGGCCGAGCTTGCCGAACTCGTCGCCAAGGGCGGGGTGGCCGTGCTCAGCGGGGCGGGGCTGTCCACCGAGTCCGGCATCCCCGACTACCGGGGGCCGACAGGGCGGTCCAGGCGGGCCGAGCCGATGACGTACCAGAAGTTCGTCGGCAGCGCGCAGGCCCGGCAGCGCTACTGGGCGCGCAGCCACGTCGGTTGGCGGCACATCGGCTCGGCCCGCCCCAACGCCGGGCATCGCGCCGTGGCCGAGCTGGAGCGGCGCGGCCTGCTGGCCGGGATCGTCACCCAGAACGTCGACGGCCTGCACCAGGCGGCCGGTGCGCGGGAGGTGATCGAGCTGCACGGCGGGCTCGACCGCGTGGTCTGCCTGGCGTGCCGCGAGCGCACCCCGCGCACCGAGCTGGAGCGCCGCCTCAACGAGGCGAACCCCGGCTGGGAGGCGGGCGGCGCGATCAACCCCGACGGCGACGCCGTGCTCACCGACGAGCAGATCGCCGGGTTCAAGGTCGTCGACTGCGAGGGCTGCGGCGGCGTGCTCAAGCCTGACGTGGTGTTCTTCGGCGAGAACGTGCCGAAACCGCGGGTGGAGCAGTGCTTCGCGGTGGTCGAGCGGGCGAGGACGCTGCTCGTGCTCGGGTCGTCGCTGGCGATCAGGTCGGGGCTGCGCTTCGTCACCAGGGCGGCCGAGCTCGGCATCCCCATCGCGATCGTCAACCAGGGCCCCACCGGCGGCGACGGCGACGCCTCGCTCACCCTCGACGCCCCGCTCGGGCCGACGCTGACCGACCTCACCGCCCGGCTCGGGGCACAATAGGGCCCATGCCTCCTCGCATGTGTCCCTGCGGCCTGCCCGCCTCCTACCACGACTGCTGCGGCAGGCTGCACCGGGGCGAGGCCACGGCCACCACCGCCGAGCAGCTCATGCGCTCCCGCTTCAGCGCCTTCAGCGTGGGTGACGAGGCGTACCTGCTGCGCACCTGGCACCCGTCCGACCGGCCGCGGCGGCTCGGGCTCGACAAGCGCGTCACGTGGGTGCGCCTCGAGGTGCTGGAGACCAGCGGGGGCAGCGTCGTGCACACCGAGGGCACCGTCCGCTTCCGCGCCCACTACACCGAGCGTGGGCGGCCCGGGCACATGGAGGAGCACAGCCGCTTCGTCCGCCTCGACGGCCGCTGGGTCTACGCGGGCGTCGTCTGACCCCGCCGCGCCCGGCCCCATCGCCCCCCGGACGCGCCCGCCCGCGACCCGCCGCCCGGGCCGCCCGCCGGACCCTACGCCGACTCGCGGATGATCAGTTCGGTGGGCAGGACCACCGGCTCGACGTGCTCGGCGCCGTCGATGAGGGCGAGCAGCAGGCGTACGGTCTCCTTCGCCGTCTCCGCAAGCGGCTGGCGGATCGTGGTCAGCGGCGGGTGCGTCGAGACCGCCACCGAGGAGTCGTCGAAGCCGCCCACCGCGACGTCGTCGGGCACCCGCCGCCCGGCCGCGCGCAGCGCCGCGAGCGCGCCCGCCGCCATCAGGTCGGAGGCCACGAACACCGCGTCGATGTCGGGGGTGCGCTCCAGCAGCTCCTTCATGGCCCGCTCGCCGCTCGCCTGGGTCCAGTCGCCGTGGGCGATGAGCCGCTTGGTGGCCCTGCGGCCCAGCACGTCGGCGAAGCCCTCCAGACGCTGGATGCCGCCCGGCGTGTCCATCGGCCCGGTGATCATCGCGATGCGCTTGCGGCCGAGCCGCACGAAGTATTCGGTCATCTGGCGGGCGCCGAGCCGGTCGTCGGCGGCGGCGTACGGGATGACGGTCTCGCGGCCGATGACCGGGCCGCACGAGACCGCGGGCGGGCCGTCCTTCAGCGCGTCGAGCAGCGGGTCGCCGGCGTGCGTCGAGACCAGCAGCACCCCGTCGGCGTGGCCGCCGCGCACGTAGCGGACCACGCGCTCGCGGTCGCCCTCGTTCCCGGCCAGCATCATCACCAGCGACAGGTCGCGCTCGGCCAGCATGCGGATGGCGACCCGGATGAGCGTGCTGTAGTTGGGGTCCTCGAACAGCTTCTCGTGCGGCTCGGACAGCACCATGACGACCGACCCCGTACGCTGCGTGACCAGGCTGCGCGCGGCCCTGTTGACGACGTAGCCGGTCTCGGAGATCGCCCTTTCGATGGCCACGCGCGCCGCCGGGCTCACGTATTTGTCCCCGTTGAGCAGGCGGGAGACCGTTCCACGGGAGACCCCCGCGGCGGCGGCGACGTCGTGGATCGTAGGGCGTTTCATTTCACGGCTCCGGAGGACAGGTCGGTCTTCCAGTATCGCTGCATGGTGAGGAAGAGCGCGATCAACGGCAGGATCGACAGGAACGCGCCCGTGAGGATCAGGTTGTACAGGGAGGGCTGGTTCGCGCCGGCCGCGAGCAGCGTGTACAGGCCCACCGTGAGCGGGAATTTGCCGTCGTCGCCGAGCATGATGAACGGCAGCAGGAAGTTGTTCCAGATCGCTACGAACTGGAACAGGAAGATCGTCACCATGCCGGGCACCATCAGCGGCAGCGCCACCCGCCGCATCAGCAGCCACTCGCTCGCCCCGTCGATGCGGCCCGCCTCCAGCAGCGAGTCCGGCACGGCCGCGGTGGCGTAGACGCGGGCCAGGTAGATGCCGTACGGGTTGAGGATCTGCGGCAGCAGCACCGCCCAGTGGCTGTCGGCCAGCCCGACCTTCGAGAACAGCAGATACTGCGGCACCGCCAGCACCACCGACGGCACGAGGATGCCGCCGATCAGCAGGTTGAAGATCGCGCTGCGGCCGGGGAAGCGGTACTTCGCCAGCGCGTACCCGGAGACGGCCGAGACGGCGGTGGACAGCAGCGAGCCGCCGCCCGCGTAGATGAGCGTGTTGAGCGCCCACAGCCAGAACACGCCGTCGCGGTAGGCGAACAGCTCGGCCACGTTGGCGAAGAAGCCGGTGCCGAAGGAGAGCGTGGCGGTGCTGAACAGCTCGGCGGGCGACTTGGTCGCCGCGATCAGCACCCACACCACGGGGAACAGGCAGTAGATCGCGCCGATCAGCAGCAGCGCCGTCGGCACCAGGCCGGTCATGCCGGCGGCGCGGGGCCGGCGGTGCGCGGCGGTGGCGGCCGCGGTGGTGAGCGTGGTCATCGGCCCTCTCCGAAGGCGCGGTCGCGGACGATGCGCAGGAACCCGAAGGACAGCACGAGCGCGATCGCCGCGATGACGATCGAGGTGGCGGCGGCCGAGTACAGGTCGCCGGTGACGAACGCGTCGCGGTAGACCTTCATCAGCGGGCTCCACGTGGAGCTGATCGTGTTGGTCAGCGGACGCAGCGCGGTGGGCTCGGTGAACACCTGGACCGTCGCGATGATCGAGAACACCGTGGTCAGAATGATCGCCGGGGCCAGCATGGGGATCTTGACGCGGAGCGCGATCTGCAGCTCGGAGGCGCCGTCGAGGCGGGCGGCCTCGTACAGGTCGCGGGGGATCGCGCGCAGCGCGGTGTAGAGCGCCAGCATGTTGAAGCCGGTGCCGCCCCACACCGCCACGTTCGCCATCGAGTACGTGACCGTGGTGGCGCTCAGGAAGTCCACGTCCAGCACCTGGCGGATGGGGCTGAGCGAGGGCAGGTAGAGAAAGCCCCACAGCAGCGTGGCGGCCACGCCCGGCACCGCGTACGGCAGGAAGATCGCGATCCTGGAGAAGCGGGCGAGCCGCACCCGCGCCGTGTCGAGCAGCAGCGCGAACAGCAGCGCCAGCCCCAGCATCACGACCAGCACCAGCGTGCCGTAGCCGAGCACGCGCAGCCATCCGGCCCACAGCTCGGCGTCGCCGAGCGCGGCGGCGAAGTTGCCGAACCCGGCGAACACCTCCTTGCGCGCGCCCTTGCCGAGGCCGAGCCCGGACACCTGGGTGCGGTGCAGCGCCAGATAGACGGTGTAGCCGATGGGCACCGCGAGGAAGAGCGTGAACAGCACGATCGCGGGGGCCAGGAACAGGTACGGCCACGGCCCCCGCTCGGGCCGGCTCATCGAGGGACGCTTCATGACGCGAGCTGGAAGCCGGCCTTGCGCATGTCGGCGACCGTGGCCTCCTGCATGCCGCGCACCGCGTCGGAGAACGGGGTGCCGTTCTGCAGCGCCTTGCCGAAGCCGTCCCTGAACGCGTTGTACGCCACGCCCACGTTGGGCCCGAAGGTGAAGCCGCGCGCTCCCTTCGAGACCTCGGCGGCCTGCTGCCAGAAGTCGGCCTGGCCGGAGAAGTACTCGGGTGCCTCGCCGAGCGCCGACTGCGCCTTGGTGGCCGCCGGGTAGATCGCGGCCTCCTTGACCAGCAGGTCGATGGCCTGCGGGTCGGTGTTGAGCCAGGTGGCGAAGCGGGTGGCGGCCGCCTTGTGCGGCGACTTGGCCGCCACGGCGGTGGACGAGCCGCCCCAGAAACCGCTGTAGCTCTCACCCGCGTTCCACTGCGGCAGCGGCGCGACCGCCCACTTGCCCTTGCCCTTGGGGGCGTTGCTGGACAGCACGCCCGGCGCCCACACGGCCGACGGCCAGGTGAGCAGCTTGCCGTCGTTGAGCGCCTTGTTCCACTCGGGGGTGAAGTACGGCATGTCGTCGATGACGCCCTCCTTCACCAGGCCGCCCCAGTAGTCGGCGACCTTGACGGTGGCCTCGTCGGCGATGTTCACCTTCCACGACTCGCCGCTGATCGACCACCACTGGGCGCCCGCCTGCTGCGCCAGACCTGTGAACGCTCCCGGATCGTTGCTGGAGAAGGTGCCCAGGTACACCTTGGAGTCCTTCTTCCTGACCGTGCGCGCCGCCTCGGCGTACTCCTGCCAGGTCTTCGGGACGTCGATGCCGTACTTGTCGAAGAGGTCCTTGCGGTAGAAGAGCATCATCGGGCCGCTGTCCTGCGGGATGCCGTAGACGCCCTCGGTGCCCAGCGTCACCAGGCCCCACAGCCCGTCGGTGAACTCGCCCTTGATCGCGGCGGTCTCGGCCTTGATGTCGGCCACCGCGTCGGCCGCGATGAACGACGGCAGGTGCTGGTACTCGGCCTGCACCAGGTCGGGAGGGTTGCCGGCCTTCGCCGCCGTGAGGAACTTGGCCGCCGCGTCGTCGCCGCCGGCCTGCTTGCTGACCGTCACCTGGATGTCCGGGTTGGCCTTGTTCCAGACCTCGACGATCTTGTCCATGTTGGGGGCCCACGTCCAGTACGTGAGCTTGACGGGCCCCTGGGCGGCGGTCGCCGGGCTCTGCGCCGCCTCGGGCGCTTCGGCGGGTTCGCCGGACGCGCAGCTCGCGAGTGTGGCCGTGAGCGCGACGGCCAGTGCTGCTCCAAGGCGGTGGGCGCGCATGCGTACCTCCAGAAGGTTCTGTGAACGTGCACAGAGTGAAACAGCCCACATTCGAGCGTCAAGGGTTGTTACGTTCTCGTTGCGCGCCTGGAGAAAGTAGGTCCGGGCGGTGACTGTTCTTCCCCGGGCGGATCGGCTTTACTGTGCACGTTCACAGAAAGATGGTGCGGGGGGACGGATGTATCCGGAGCGACCGGCCGGGATCGCCTTCGGCGGCGACTACAACCCGGAGCAGTGGCCGCGCGAGGTGCTGGAAGAGGACGTCGAGCTCATGCGCGAGGCCGGGGTCAACCTGGTGAGCCTGGGCATGTTCTCGTGGGCGCTGATGGAGCCCGAGGAGGGGCGTTTCGACTTCGGCTGGCTCGACGAGATCCTCGACCGGCTGCACGCGGCCGGGGTGGCGGTCGACCTCGCCACGCCCACCGCCGCGCCGCCCGCCTGGTTCGTCGCCCGCCACCCCGACGTGCTGCCGGTCAACAGGGAGGGCGTGCGGATCGGGTTCGGCGGTCGGCAGAGCGCCTGCTCCAGCGCGCCCGCGTTCCGCGCGGCCACCGCCCGGCTGGTGCGCGCGCTGGCCGGGCACTACCGCGACCACCCCGCCGTGGTCATGTGGCACGTGCACAACGAGTACGGCGCCCCGCTCGGCGAGTGCTACTGCGAGCACAGCGTGGCCGCCTGGCGAGAGTGGCTGCGGCACACCTACCGCGACATCTCCGCGCTCAACGACGCCTGGGGCACCACGTTCTGGGGACAGACCTACACCGACTGGTCGCAGATCGACGCCCCGCGCGCCAACCACACGGCGGTCAATCCGGCCCAGCGGCTCGACTACGCCCGCTTCAGCGACGGCGAGCACCGCGCGCACTACGCGCTGCAGCGCGACATCCTGCGCGAGGCGACCCCGCACCTGCCGGTCACCACGAACTTCGCCGGCACGGTCAACTGCAAGTCGACGGACCTGTGGCAGTGGGCCCGCGAGCTGGACGTCGTCGCCAACGACCACTACCTGCAGGCCGAGCGGCCCGACAACCACATCGACCTCGCCATGTCGGCCGACCTCGCCCGCTCGGTGGCCGGCGGCGAGCCGTGGATGCTCATGGAGCACTCGGCGGGCGCGGTCAACTGGCAGCCGCGCAACCTCGCCAAGCGGCCGGGGGAGATGCGCCGCAACAGCCTCGCGCACGTCGCGCGCGGCTCGGACAGCGTGCTGTTCTTCCAGTTCAGGGCCTCGCGCTTCGGCGCGGAGAAGTTCCACTCCGGGATGGTGCCGCACGCCGGGACCGACTCCGAGCAGTGGCGGGAGATCGTGCGGCTGGGCGCGGACCTCAGGCGGCTGGCCGGGGTGCGCGGCAGCCGGGTGCGGGCCGAGGTGGCGCTGGTGTGGGACTGGGAGTCGTACTGGGCGCTGGAGCTCGACTGGCGGCCGTCGGTGGACCTGACGTTCCGCGAGCGGATGGACGCCTTCTACGAGGCGCTGTGGCGCGAGCACGTGACGGTGGACTTCGTCCACCCCTCCGCCGACCTGTCGCGGTACCGGCTGGTGGTGGCGCCCAGCTCGTACCTGCTGACCGAGGCGTCCGCCAAGAACCTCCACCGGTACGTCGAGTCCGGCGGGAACCTCCTCGTGTCCTACTTCTCCGGCATCGTGGACGAGCACGACACCATCCACCCCGGCGCCCACCCCGGCGCGCTGCGCGAGCTGCTCGGCCTGTCGATCGAGGAGTTCCACCCGCTGCGCGAGCACGAGACGGTGGCGCTCACCGCGGACGGTGAGGCCCGCATCTGGTCGGAACGGGTCCGCCTGGCCGGCGCCACCGCCGTGCGCGGCTTCGCCACCGGCCCCGACGCGGGGCACCCCGCCTTCACCCGTCACGACCTCGGCGCCGGCACCGCCTGGTACCTCGCCACCGCGCCCGTCACCGGCCTGCCCGGCCTGCTCGGCCAGGTGCTCGACCACGCCGGGGTGACCAGGCCGCGCGGCCTGCCCGACACCCTCGAACTCGTGCGCAGAGGCCGCCACCTGTTCCTGATCAACCACGGCGACCAGGCCGTGACGGTCGAGGGGGTGAGCGGCGTGAGCGTGTTCGACGGCGTGCGGCACGACGGGCCGGTCACCGTCGCGGCCGGGGCGGTCACGGTCATCGAGGAAACCCCCGACCCTAGGAGAGCGCCATGAGAGGCATCCTCACCGCACTGCTGTTATTCGCCGCCCTTCTCATCGCCCCACCGGCTCAGGCGCGGCAGGCCGCCACCCTCGCGATCAGAGGCGCGGACGTCTCCAGCCTGGCCAAGTCGGAGGCGCTCGGCGGCGTCTACCGCGACGCGAACGGCACCACCGGCGACGCCCTGCGCATCCTGGCGCAGAACGGGGTCAACTCCATCAGGCTCAAGGTCTGGGTGAACCCGGCCGACGGCTACAACACCAAGACGCAGGTCCTCGCGGTCGCCAGGCGCGCCAAGGCGCTCGGCATGAGCCTGCTCGTCGACTTCCACTACTCCGACAGCTGGGCCGACCCCGGCAAGCAGACCAAGCCCGCCGCCTGGCAGTCGCTGCCGTTCGACCGGCTCAAGCAGGCCGTCTACGACCACACCTACGACGTGCTCGACGCCCTGCGCCGCCAGGGCACCACCGCCGACCTCGTGCAGGTCGGCAACGAGATCAACGGCGGCCTGCTGTGGCCCGACGGCGCCAACTCCACCTGGCCGAACACGGCCGCGCTGCTGAACGCCGGCGACGACGCCGTCAAGGCGGTCTCCCCGAGCACCAGGGTCGTGCTGCACCTGGCCGACGGCGGTGACAACGGGCTGTATCGGTGGTGGTTCGACAACGCCGCATCCCACGGCATCCGCTACGACGTGATCGGGCTGTCGTACTACCCGTACTGGCACGGCACGCTGGAGACCTTCCAGGCCAACATCAACGACGTGGCCGCCCGGTACGGCAAGCCGGTGCTGGTCGCCGAGACCGCCTACCCGTTCACCACCGGCGACGCCGACGGCTGGCCCAACATCATCACCGGCGCCGAGCCGTACCCCGGCTACCGCGCCACGCCGCAGGGCCAGTCGGCGATGCTGGCCAAGGTCGCCGACATCGTCCGCGCCGTCCCGGACGGCCGCGGCCTCGGCCTCTACAGCTGGGAGGCCACCTGGACCGCCGTGCCCGGCAACGGCTGGGACCCGGCGGACCCGTCGTCCGGCAACGCCTGGGAGAACCAGGCGCTGTTCGGCTACGACGGCCGCGCGCTGCCCGCGCTCGCGGTGCTCGGCAGCGTCTGATCTCTCAGGGTCTGAGGGCCCGAGCCGGGCGGGGGATGACGCGCCGAGATGGGCATGATGAAGCGCATGACGATCTCAGCAGACGAGCTGCTCACCACGACCCGCAGCGTCCGCAAGCGCCTCGACCTCACCCGCCCGGTCCCCTTGGAGCTGGTCAAGGAGTGCCTGGACATCGCGCTCCAGGCGCCGTCCGGCAGCAACGTGCAGAACTGGCACTGGGTGGTGGTCACCGACCCGGACAAGCGCAAGGCCATCGGCGGCTACTACGAGCGCGCGTGGCGCCGCTACCGCGAGTCGGCGGCGTCGGCAGGGCGGCTGTTCGCCGACGACCCCGACAGGGCCGCCGTCCAGCAGCGGGTCTCGGAAAGCGCCGCCTACCTCGCCGAGCACATGGGCGAGGTGCCGGTGCTGGTGATCGGCTGCCTGACCGTGCCGGCCCTGCCCGAGGGCAACCAGGCCGGGCTGTGGGGCTCGCTGCTGCCCGCCGCCTGGAGCTACATGCTCGCCGCCCGCGCCCGCGGCCTGGGCACCGCGTGGACGTCGCTGCACCTGGCGTACGAGCACGAGATCGCCGAGCTGCTCGGCATCCCGGGCGACGTGCGCCAGGGGGTGCTCATCCCGACCGCCTACTACACGGGCGAGACGTTCGGGCGGGCCAAGCGGCAGCCGCTGGACACGGTGCTGCACATCGACCAGTGGTGACCTTTCACCGCAAATCCCGATATTTCAAGATTCGCTGCTCGATGCCGGGCTTCTCGACTTAGGATCTTCGCCAGACCCCTGATCCAGAGGAGCCGACAGTGCCCGAGAGTGAGCAGGAGAGCGCGCCCAGCGGGATCGACACGAGCAAGCCCAGCGTCGCCCGCGTCTACGACTACATGCTCGGCGGCAAGGACAACTACGAGGTCGACCGGCAGGTGGCCGCCGCCGCTCTGAAGATCGCGCCGGACGCGCCGCAGGCGGCGATGGCCAACCGGGAGTTCCTGCGGCGCACCGTCCGCTACCTGGCGGGCGAGGCAGGACTGCGGCAGTTCCTGGACATCGGCTCGGGGCTGCCCACGCAGGGCAACGTGCACGAGGTGGCCCAGTCCGTACGCCCCGGCGCCCACGTCGTCTACGTCGACCACGACCCGATCGTGCTCGCCCACGGCCGCGCGCTGCTGGCCGTGGACGAGACCACCACGTTCGTCGACGCCGACGCCCGCGAGGCCGAGAAGGTCATGGACGACCCGAGGACGCGGGCCCTCATCGACTTCTCCGAGCCGGTCGGGCTGCTGCTCTTCGGCATCCTGCACCACCTCAGGGACGAGGACGACCCGAAGGGCGTCGCCGCCCGCTACATCGGCAGGCTCGCGCCGGGCAGCCACGTGGTGATCTCCCACTTCCACAACCCGGGCCCGGCCCTGCCCGAGGTGTCCGAGCAGGCGGCCACCGCGGAGCGGCTGTTCAACGAGCACCTCGGCACCGGCCGCTGGCGCACCCGGGAGGAGATCCTGGCCTACTTCGAGGGCCTCGAACTGCTGGAGCCCGGCCTGGTGCCGCTGCCCGAGTGGCGGCCGGAGACCGGTGACCACCAGGCGGCGCCGGGGATCACGTACCACACCTTCGTGGGCGGCGTGGCACGCAAGCCCTGATCCCCGGACGGCCACCGGGCGCGCGGCTCAGCCGACCGGCAGCTTGCCGGAGGTGACCACGTCGCGGTACCAGAAGGCGCTGTCCTTCCAGGTGCGCTCCATCGTCTCGCGGTCCACCCGGACGATGCCGAACCGCTTGGCGTAGCCGTGCGCCCACTCGAAGTTGTCCATCAGCGACCAGACGAAGTAGCCGCGCACGTCCACGCCCTGCGCGATGGCCTCGCCGACCGCCGTCAGGTGGCGGTGCAGGTAGTCGACGCGGTCGCTGTCGTGCACGCGCCCGTCGGGGGAGACCGGGTCGGGGAAGGCCGCGCCGTTCTCGGTGATCATGACGGGCAGGCCCGGATAGTCGCGGTGCAGCCGCAGCAGCAGCTCGGTCAGGCCGGTCTCGTCGATGTTCCAGCCCATCTCCGTGTACGGGCCGGGCTGGCGCACGAACTCCACGCTGTCGCAGGCGATCCACGGCGAGGCCGCGCCGTCCTGGTGGCCGTCGGCGGTCTCCTTGGGGCCCTTGCCGTCCCAGTGCCGCACCAGCGTCGGGTTGTAGTAGTTGACGCCGAGCACGTCCAGCGGCTGGTTGGCGATCGCGGTGTCGCCGTCGCGCACGAACGACCAGTCGGTCACCCCGGCGGTGTCGGCGAGCAGGTCGGCCGGGTAGGCGCCCTCCAGCATCGGGCCGAGGAAGGCCCGGTTGGCCAGCGCGTCCGTGCGCCGCACCGCGTCCGCGTCGGCCTCGGACACGCCGCGGATGTGGTGCAGGTTGAGCGTGACCGACATCTGCGCGTCCTTGGCCGCGGTCGAGCGCAGCGCCTGCACGGCCAGGCCGTGGCCCAGGTTGAGGTGGTGCACGGCGGCCAGCGCGGCGGCCGGCTCGGTGCGCGCCGGGGCGTGCACGCCGGAGGCGTAGCCCAGGTAGGCCGAGCACCACGGCTCGTTCAGCGTGATCCAGGTCCGTACGCGGTCGCCGAGCGCCTCGCCCATGATCCTGGCGTACTCGGCGAAGCGCTGCGCGGTGTCGCGGTTCGGCCAGCCGCCCGCGTCCTCCAGCTCCTGCGGCAGGTCCCAGTGGTAGAGGGTGGCGACCGGCGCGATGCCCCGGCTCAGCAGGCCGTCCACGAGCCGCTGGTAGAAGTCGAGCCCGGCGGCGTTGACCGGACCGCTGCCGCCCGGCTGCACGCGCGGCCAGGAGATGGAGAAGCGGTAGGCGCCGACGCGCAGCTCGGCCAGCAGGTCGAGGTCCTCCTCCAGCCGGTGGTAGTGGTCGCAGGCCACGTCGCCGGTGTCGCCGTTGGCGACCAGGCCGGGCGTGTGGGAGAAGGTGTCCCAGATGGACGGGCCGCGGCCGTCCTCGTTCCAGGCGCCTTCCACCTGGTAGGCGGCGGTGGCGGTGCCCCAGACGAAATTGTCGGGAAAGGTGGACATGTCACTCCTTGTGGGCAAAAGGTGATCTCAGGAAGAGGGAGGTTCAGGGGGCGGCGGCCCGGCGGCTTCCGCCGGGACCTGTGCGGCGGGTGATCATCCTGCGGCGCCGCCCGTGGGGACCAGCGCGGCGACCTCGCGGGGCGCCAGCGTCACGGAGCCCTCGGCGGTGGCGCCGGTGAGCAGGTCGTCGGCGCGTTCCGGCAGCTCCACCCGTACGGTGTCCGTCCCGTGGTTGAGCACGAACAGCACCTCGCCGCGGCGCACCGCCTCCACGCCGGGCGGCAGCGCGGGCAGTACGCCCGTCACGCCCGCGTCGGCCAGCACCCGCTCGGCCAGCGCGGCGAGCGCGGCCGGCTCGGGCATGGTGCCGACGTACCAGGCCAGGCCGTCGCCGTGCCGGTGGCGGGTGACGGCGGGCAGCCCGGCCAGGCCGCCTGAGGCGTACTCGGCCACCACCTCGGCGCCTTCGGCCGCCAGCAGCTCGGTCCAGGTGTCGGCGGTGAACTCCGCGCCGCCCTGCCAGCGGCACCGTACGGGCTCGCCCACGGGCTGCCACTCCTCGCCGGAGGCGCCGAGCACCTCGCGCAGCGGCGCGGGGAAGCGCCCGATGCGGATGTGCGCGCGCGGGTCCGCCACCCCGGAGAACGGGCCCACCACGAGCACCCCGCCGCGCCGGACGTAGGCGTCGAGACCGGCCGCCTGCTCGTCGCTGACGAGGAACAGGTTCGGCACCACGACCAGCGCGTACGCGTCCAGGTCCGCCCCCGGCGGCACCACGTCAACGGCGACGCCGCGCTCGAAGAACGGCACGTAGTAGCGCAGCAGCTGCTCGTCGGCGTTGAGCCGGTCGCTGGGCCGCCCGCGCTCCTCCAGCGCCCACCAGCTCTCCCAGCCGAACATCATCGCCACCCGCGCCGGCACCTCCGTGCCCGCCACGCCCGACAGCCTGCGCAGCTCCCGGCCGTGCTCGCGCACCGCGCGGTGCAGCCGCGTCTCGGGCCCGGCGTGCGGCACCATCGCGGCGTGGAAGCGCTCGGCGCCGAAGCGGGAGGCCCGCCACTGGAAGTAGCAGAGCCCGTCCGCGCCGCGCGCCAGCGCCTGCAGCGACTCCAGGCGGAACTGTCCCGGCGGCTTGGGCAGGTTGTGCGGGCGCCAGTTGACGGCGCTGGTGGCCTGCTCCATCAGCAGCCACGGCCGGCCCTTGGCCAGGCCGCGCATGAGGTCGTGGGTGAGCGCGGTCCTGGCCGGGGTGAGCGGGTCGCCGGGCTCGGGGTAGCAGTCGTTGGCGACCACGTCCTCCTCCTCGGCCCACGCCCAGGAGTCGATGCCCTTGAACAGGCCCATGAAGTTCGTGGTGACCGGCACGCCGGGGGTGCGGGCGCGCAGCACGTCCCGCTGGGCGCGGAAGTGCGCGAGCATCTGGTCGGAGCAGAAGCGCCGCCAGTCCAGCCGCTGGCTCGGGTTGACGATGTAGGGGGCGGCGCGCGGCGGCAGCACCTCCTCCCAGTCGGAGTAGCCCTGGCTCCAGAACGTCGTGCCCCACGCCTCGTTGAGCCCGTCGAGGCCGCCGTAGCGCTCGCGCAGCCAGCTCCGGAACGCGGCGGCCGAGGCGTCGCAGAAGCAGACCTGGCCGTACTCGTTGCCGACGTGCCACATCGCCAGCGCCGGATGACCGGCGTAGCGGTCGGCCAGCGCGGTCACAAGATCGAGGGAGCGCTCCCAATAAACGGACGAAGAAGGACAAAACTGGTTGCGCGCGCCGTACCAGAGCGTGTGGCCGTGCTCGTCCACGGGCAGCGTCTCCGGCCAGCGGTGGCCCAGCCACGGCGGCGGCGAGGCCGTCGGCGTGGCCAGGTCCACGCCGATGTCATGCGCGGCCATCAGTTCGAGCAGCCGGTCCAGCCAGCCGAAGTCGCGCTTGCCTGGCTCGGGCTCCAGCCGCGCCCAGCTGAACACGCCGACCGTGACCAGGTTGACCCCGGCGTCGCGCATCAGCGCGGCGTCCTGTGCCCACACCTCCTCAGGCCACTGCTCGGGGTTGTAATCCCCGCCGAACAGCAGTCCCCGTCTCTGGGTGAGGGTGTGCATACCGAGCTTCACGAAGCGGCTCCCGTACGAGGTGGTGCGGAACTGTCGCCGGTCACCAGCCGGCAGGGCACCAGGCGCTGCCGGGGCGGCCCGCCGCCGCCCAACCGGTCGATGAGCATGCGGGCGCCCAGCCTGCCCAGCTCCGCGCTGGGCGGCTCGAGCGTGGTCAGCCTGGGATGGAAGATCTCCGCGACCCGCGCCGACGCCAGCACGAGCAGCAGCGTCAGGTCGTCGGGCACGCGCAGGCCGCGCCGCGCCGCGGCGGCGAGCACGCCGGCCGCCGCCCGGTCGCCCATCACGGCCAGCGCCGTGACGTCGGGGCGGACGTCGAGCAGCGCGTCCAGCGCCCGCGCGCCCTCCTCGCGGGAGCCCGCGTGGCCGCCGTGCACGTAGTCGAGCCCGGCTTCGCGGGCGGCCGTGGCGAGCGCGGCGGAGGAGCGGACGGCCGGGCCGTACCCGGCCTCGAACGCGGCGGCGGGCGAGTTGACGAAGGCCAGCACCCGGTGGCCGAGCCCGGCCACGTGCGCCACGGCCTGCCGCGCCGTGGCGGCGAAGTCGATGTCGGCGTAGTCGATGCCCTCGGGGTCGCGGGTGCGCCCGATCATCGCGAACGGCACCCCGGCGCGCGCCAGGAACGCCGGCCGCTCGTCGTCGAGCCGCACCTCCATCAGCAGCACGCCGTCCACCAGCCCGAGCCCGGTCAGGTGGCGCAGCTCCTCGACCGGGGCGGCGCTCTCCGGGGAGAGCAGCACGTGGTAGCCGAGCTCCTTGGCGGCCTCGGCCGCGGCGGTGGCGAAGCCCATCCCCGTCGGGCCGAAGCCGCCTGCCGGCGGCGGGAACAGCAGCGCGAGGATCCTCGTGCGCTTGCTCTGCAGGCCCCTGGCCAGCAGGTTCGGCCGGTAGCCGAGCTCGCGGGCGGCCTGCTCGATGCGCAGCTTGGTGGCCGCCGCCACCGGACGGGTGCCGTTGAGCGCGGCCGAGACGGTGCTGACGGCCACCTGCGCGCGTGCTGCCACGTCGCGCAACGAGGTCATGGCGCTCCAACGGTCGATATGAGAAATCGAAACGTTTCGACAACCTAAAGTCCGATTTGCGGCGTTGTCAATGGTGGAGCGCGGCCATCTCGAACGCTGGACGGGCGGCGGGCGCCATCGCGCCCGCCGCCTGCCGGTGTGCGCGGGTCAGTACACGTACGGCCAGCCGGCCGAGTCCCAGCCGATGAGGTTGATCCCGAGCTTCGGCGTGCCGTTGTCGTTGCGGTCGTAGTAGTGGTAGACGAGCAGGTCGCCGTCCACGTCCGACATCAGGCTCTGCCCGCCTGGGCCGACGACCTGATCGTGCGTCTCCAGCACCATCGTGCCGCCGCCGTCCAGCATCCGGCGGCCCGAGCGGTCCACGTACGGGCCGGTGGGGCTGGTCGAGCGGCCCACCTTGATCTTGTACGTGCTGTCCAGCCCGGCGCAGCACCGGTCGTAGGAGGCGAACAGGTAGTAGTAGTTCCCGTGCCGGATGATCGCGGGCGCCTCCACCGCGTACGGCGCGTCAGGCCGGGTGGCCAGGTGGTAGAGCGTGCGGTCGGAGGAGTGGCGCTTGCCGGTCGCCGGGTCGAGCCTGATCATCCTGATGCCCGTCCAGTACGACCCGAAGCTCAGCCACCACCGGCCCTGGGCGTCCACCAGCAGGTTGGGGTCGATCGCGTTGTGGTCGGAGCCGGTGGTCGTGGAGTAGACGATGCCCTGGTCGGTCCAGGTGCCCGGCTGGCCGGTCGAGCTGGTGGCCAGGCCGATCGCCGAGTTGTTCGATCCGAAGCTGGAGACCGCGTAGTACATCAGGTATCTCCCGCCCTGCTGGGAGATGTCGGGCGCCCACGGGTCGTTGCCCGACGAGTACGTACGCCACCACGACGGCGGCGTGCCGAAGGCGTTGCCCGCCCTGGTGAAGTGGATGCGGTCGGTCGAGGTCCGGGCCTCCAGGTAGCCGTGGGTGGAGTAGAGCACGTAGCCGGACGGGGTGCGGATCATCGTGGGGTCGTGCACGACCACGTCACCGGTGACCCGGCCGGGGCCGGGATAGGCGAGCGCGGCCGCGGTGAGCGTGAGCGCCGCCGCGGCGGCGGCGACGAGACGGGACAGGCGGCGCAAGGGTCCTCCTTCGAACGGGAAAGGTGACCGCTTCGCCTGCCGGACGCTGCGCCGGTTGCGTCGCAGGCAATGTAGGCGCGGTTTTCCGCGAGCGTCAACCCTGGGGTGCGCGGGCGTGAAAGTTACATGGCACCGGCTCCCGTCGCTTGCTCCTGAGCTGCGGCGATGCGGTGCGGCGCGGGGGCGGGTCTTGACGCGGCGGCTTGACGTTCGTAGGTTCGGGCCGCTTTCGAACCGTGATGTTAGCGCTAACATCAGCGCTCGGCATCAGCGCCGCCGGAAGCTGCGCCGCGTCACCCGCACCGGCCGGACGGCCCCGCGTCCGGCCGGGCTCCGCCGTGGCCGTGATCCGGCCTGACAGTCTCAGCGCGGTGCCCCATGGCCTGGCCCGCTGCGCCTGGCCCGCTGCGGCCGGCTCCGGGCGGCGGGCTCAGCTCGGTGGGAGCAGGGGAGCGGCGGCGGGCTCAGCTCGGTGGGGGCAGGGGAGCGGCGGCGGGCTCAGCTCGGTGGGGGAGCGGTGGAGCGGCGCTGGATCAGCTCGATCGGCCCGGCCAGCACCTCGGCCACCGTCGCGTCCGGGTCGAGGCCGCCCAGCAGCGTCACCCCGCGCCGGCCCAGCTCGGCCAGCGGCATCCGGACGGTGGTGAGCGCCGGGTTGAGATAGCCGGCCAGGTCGAGATCGTGCACCGCGACGATCGACACGTCGCGCGGGATCTCCAGCCCGGCCGCCCGCGCGGCGTCCATCGCCCCGATCGCCGAGGCCACGTTCGCGACGAACACCGCCGTCGGCCGCTCGCCCTCGGGGGCGTTCGCGAGCAGCCTGGCCATCGCCGCCGCCCCGCCCGCGGGCGTGTAGTCGGCCGCCGTGATCGGCCCCTCCGGCAGGCCGGCGTCGCGCATGGCCGCCGAGTAGCCCGCCGACCTGCGCGCGGCCGTGTCGGCGCGGGACGGGCCCGCCAGATGCGCGATGCGGCGGTGGCCGAGGCGCACCAGGTGCTCGACGGCGAGCGCGGCGGCCCGCTGGTCGTCGAGGATGACGTAGCGCTTGACGCCCCTGCTGCGGTTGTTGAGCATCAGCCACGGGATCGCCGCCCGGTCGAGCTGCGCGGTCAGGCCGGAGTCGTCGCCGGTCCCGGCCAGCAGCAGCCCGTCGATGCGGCCCTGCCCGATGCGGTCCATGTACTCGCCGAGCCCGGCCCCGATCGCGCTGCCGGTGACCAGCACGTAGCCCTGCGCGGCCGCCTCCGCCTCCGCGCCCTTGATGATTTCGGCGTAGACGGGGTTGGCGAAGTCGGGGATGAACAGCCCGAACATGTGCGCCCGCGAGGTGCGCAGGCTGCGCGCGGCCACGTTCGGCCGGTAGCCCAGCTCCTCGATGGCGGCGAGCACGCGCTCGCGCGTCTCCTGCCGGATGTTGAGCGTCGGGTCCTTGTTGACGACCCGCGAGACCACGGCCCTGTCGACCTTCGCGACCGCGGCGACGTCGGCGAGCGTCACGCGGGCGCGCTTCATGACGGCGATCCCGGGCGTACGCTCTGGCCGCTGTCCATCGACCGGTAGAGCGCGTCGAGCAGGCGCAGCGTTCCGAGGTTGTCGGCGCCCGAGGTCTCCGGCTCGCCGCCCTCGGCGATCGCCCGCAGCAGCGACCCCATCGGCCCGGCCACCGCGTCGGGCAGCCAGCGCCGGGTCACCGGGTACGGCAGCCAGCCGTCCGTCGGCAGCACCCGGCTGTTCACCTCCAGGGTGTCGGGGCGGCCGTGCGGATAGTCGTACAGCAGGCCGAGCGTGCCCTTGATCGCGCCCTCGGTGCCGTCGATGCGGAAGGTCGCCTCGCCGTCGCCGGTGCGGTTCTCGTGGGTGGCGTGCACCAGCGCCCGCACCTCGCCCGGATAGACCAGCGTGCTCATCGTGCGCGTCTCGCCCTTGGCGACCTGCCCCGGCGTGCGGCTGCCGGTGCAGAAGACCAGCTCGGGGTCGCCCAGCACGGATCTGATCGCGTCGAGGTAGTGGATCGAGTGGTAGACGATCTCCAGCCGGTCGGTGGTGACCAGCCAGTCCCAGGCGCTCCAGTCGGTGAAGATGTCGACGGTGAACGTCATCGCCGTCGGCGCGCCGATCCACCCCTGACGCACCATGGCGCGGGCGGCCGCGATGCCCTCGTCGAAGCGGAGCTGCTGGTTGACCGCGATCTTGCGGCCGGCCTTGCCCGCCAGCTCCACCAGCTCCCGCCCGGTGGCCACGTCGGGCGCGAACGGCTTCTGGCACAGCAGGTGCTTGCCCGCCTCCAGGGCCTGCCGCGCGATGCCGGGCTGCGCGGCCGGCGCGACCGCGATGTCCACGACCTCGGCCCGCTCGTCGGCCAGCAGCTCCTCCAGCGACCCGTACACGCGCGGCACCCCGTGCCGGGCGGCCACCTCGGCGGCGCGTTCCGCGTTCAGGTCGTACAGGCCGGTCACCTCCAGCCCGGCCTGCCGGTAGGCGGGCAGGTGGGCCACGTCCACGATGGCCCCGGCGCCCACGATCGCGACCGGCCGGCGGTGCCCGGCCGGGATCGTCAGATCGGCGGCGGCCGCGATGGGCGCGAAAACGTCGATCACTGCTCCTCCATCCCGTAGAAGCGGGCCGCGGTGCCGCCGAGCACCTGCGCGCGGCCGGCCTCGTCCAGGCCCGACAGCGCGACCAGCGTCTCCCGCCACACCTTGGCGTAGTCGCCGGCGAGCGTGGCGACCGGCCAGTCGCTGCCGAACATCAGCCGCTCGGGGCCGAACAGCTCGATCGCGTGCTCGACGTACGGCCGCAGGTCCTCACCCGTCCACGTCTCGGCGTCGGCCGCGGTGTTGAGCCCCGACACCTTGGCGTACACGTCCGGGCACTCCGCCGCCCTGGCCAGCAGCGACGCCCAGGGCTCCCAGCCCTTCTCCTTGATCGGCGGCTTGGCCAGGTGGTCGATCACCATGCGCAGCCCCGGCACCCGCTCGGCCAGCACCGGCACGTGCTCCAGGTGGCGCGGCAGCACCGCCACCACGTCGAACGGCACCCCGGCCGCCGCCAGCAGCTTCAACCCTTCGATCACCGGCTCCTGCAGCACCCAGTCGGGGTCGGGCTCGTCGTGGATGAGGTGCCGGACGCCCGCGAACTTCGGATGCCGCCGGTACCGCTCCAGCGCCTCGGCCGCCTCCTCGGGCCGCAGCAGCGGCACCCAGCCGACCACCGCGCCGATGACGTCGTAGGCGTCGGCCTGGGCGAGCATCGCGCCGGTGTCCTCATAGGAGTCCATCGCCTGCACCAGGACCGTGCGGTCCACCCCGGCCGCGGTGAGCTGGGGCAGCAGCTCCGGCGGCTCGAACGTACGGAAGATCGGCCCCGACTCCGGCGTCAGCCAGGGGTACGAACCCGTCTCCAGGTTCCAGAAGTGCTGGTGGGCGTCGATGACGGTCATCCAGCTCCCCTTCCCATGATCAATCGTTTGAGCGTCACAAGGTAGCAGGAGATTGGACGAGCTCCAGCGTGATCTCGTCCGGGTCGAGGAAGTAGCAGGCGTAACCGCCCTTGTTCACGCCCGCGGTGATCTCGGCGGGCGGGTTGACGAAGCGCACTCCCGCGGCCGACAGCCTGGCGTGCTCGGCGCGGGCGTCCTCGACGGTGAGCGCCAGGTGGGCGGCGCCGGGCAGGTGGCGGGCCGGGTCGCGGGGCGCACCGCGCGGCCGGACGTACTCGACCAGCTCCAGGTCGTGGGTGGAGACGCCGCGCGGCTGTCCCGGCACCGCGAGCTGGGCCACCCGCAGCACCGCGTCGGGGTAGCCGACCAGGCGGCGGGTGTAGTCGTTGTCCTGCACCTGCGTGTGCACGAGCGTGAAGCCGAGCAGGTCGCGGTAGAAGGCCACGCTCCTGTCCAGGTCGGCCACCGTGAACGAGAAATGCCAGACGCCTCTCATCGCATCGCCTCCTGTCCGGCGGCCGGCCGCGCCGCCGTCAGCCCTTGACCAGTCCCCGTACCTCCGCCGCGATCCTGGCGGCGTCCGGCACCAGCGCCCCGGCCAGCACCGGCGCGGCCGGGATCCGCACGTCCGGCGTGCCGATCCTGATCGGCGGCGCGAGCAGGGGCGCCCCCGCCTCCGTGACCCGGGCGACGACCTCGGCGCCGAAGCCGCCGGTGACGTTCGCCTCGTGGACGACCGCGAGCCTGCCCGTGCGCGACACCCCCGCGAGCACCGCGTCGAGGTCGAACGGGTTCAGCCACGGCGTCTCCAGCACCTGCGCCTCGATGCCCTCCCCGGCCAGCCGTCCCGCCGCATCCAGCACCCGGTGCGTCATCGCGCCCCAGGTCACGATCGTCACGTCCGAGCCGTCGCGGCGGGTGCGCGCCCCGCCCACCGGCCTGACCGCGCCGCCCGTCTCGACCGGCTCCTTGGGGCCGAAGTAGAGCGTGCGGTTCTCGATCACCAGCACCGGGTCGTCGCAGTGCACCGCCGTCACCAGCAGGTCGTAGGCGTCCTGCGGGGTGCTCGGCATGCACACCCGCAGCCCCGGCACGTGCAGGAACAGCGCCTCCAGCGACTGCGAGTGCTGCGCGCACGCGCCCGGCGCGTTGCCCTGCTGCGTACGGATCGTCAGCGGCGCCGCCAGCCTGCCGCCCGACACGTAGCGCACGTTGGCCGCCTGGTTGACGATCTGGTCCAGCGCCACCAGCGAGAAGTCGGCCCACATGATCTCCACGATCGGGCGGCGGCCGAACATCGCCGCGCCCACCGCGCTGCCCAGGATCGCCGACTCGCTGATCGGGGTGTCGAAGACCCGCTCGCCGTACCGCCCGCGCAGCCCCCGCGTCACCCCGAACACGCCGCCCGGCACGGCCACGTCCTCGCCGTAGACCAGCGTCTCCGGCAGCTCCTCCATCACCCGGTGCAGGGCCGCGTTCACGGCCTCACCGTAGGTCAGCTCACGCATACAGGTGCTCCCTCGCTGTGGCGGGGTCGGCGAGCGGCTCCGCCTGCGCGGCCGCCGCCGCGGCCGCCATCTCCTCGCGGGCCCGCCGCTCCACCGCGTCGATCTCCGCCTCCGGCACGCCGTCGGCCAGCAGGCCCGCGCGCAGCCGCGCGATCGGCTCCCTGCTCCTGATCCGGTCCAGCTCGCCCGGCTGCCGGTAGGTCTCGGCGTCGCCGATGTAGTGGCCGACCAGCCGGTCCGTCATGCACTCCAGCAGCGTCGGCCCGCCGCCCTCCCGGGCCACCTCGATCGCGTCGCGCACGTGGAAGCGCACCGCCTCGGCGTCGTTGCCGTCCACGCGCCGGCCCGGCATCCCGTATCCGGCGGCGCGCTCGGACAGGCGCGGGTTGCCCACCATGCCGGAGATCGGCGTCAGCTCCGAGTAGCGGTTGTTCTCGCAGATGAACACCACCGGCAGCCGGAAAGCGGCGGCGAAGTTCAGCGCCTCGTGCACCGCGCCCTGGTTCATCGCGCCGTCGCCGAACACGCTCACCGCGACCCGGCCGGAGCCGTCGTACCGGCCCGCCAGCGCCGCGCCGCAGGCCAGCGGCGCGCCCGCGCCGACGATCGAGTTCTCGCCGTGAAAGCCGTAGTCGGCCGCGGTGAAGTACGCAGAACCGCCGCGCCCGCCGTTGACCCCGCCCGCCCGGCCCATCAGCTCCGCGAACAGCGGCTGCGCGGGAACCCCACGGGCCAGCGCCCAGCCGTGCCCCCGGTAGGTCGCGAACAGCGCGTCCTGCGGATCCAGCTCGCCGCACGCGCCGACCGGGATCGCCTCCTGCCCGATGCACAGGTGCACCGACCCGACGATGGGGCCCTGCGCCCGCAGCTCCCGCACCTGCTCCTCGAACGCGCGGATCCGCCACATGGCCAGCAGGTCCGCCAGCCGTCTCTCACTCATGCTCGTGCCTCCAGGCCTTCAGGGCCGCGGCGCAGATGGCCCCGGCGTCGCCGATGTAGGACTCCGGCGGGATGGGCAGCGGGCCCAGGCTCTCCAGGTCGCCCGGCCCGGCCGTCTCGCGCAGCGCGTCGGCCAGCGCCCTGCCGTGCTCGCGCGCCTCGTGCGCCGCCCGGTAGACCAGGTCGTGCGCGCGCTCGCGGCCCAGCGCGGGCGCCAGGCGCATCATGTACGCCTCCGCCATGATCAGGCCGCCCTCCGCGTCCAGGTTGGCGCGCATCGCCTCCGGATAGACGCGCAGGCCGCCCGCCACGTCGGCGGCCGTGGCCAGCGCGCCCGCGGCCAGCTCGGCCAGCAGCGGCACCACGTACCACTCGACCTGCCACTCGCCGGCCGCCCGCTCGTGCCCGGCCTCCATCGCGCGGAACAGGCCCGAGCTGAGCGCGCCCGCCGTGCCCGACATGCCGATCACCGCCTCGCAGCCGATCGGGTTGGCCTTCTGCGGCATCGTCGACGAGGCGCCCCGGTGATGGCCGCCCGCCTCGCGCACCTCGCCCACCTCGGTCCGCGACAGGTCCACGACCTCGCGGGCGAAGCGGGCCGCCGTCGCCGCCAGCGACGCGCACGTCACGCCGAACTCCGCCACGCCGTCCCTGGCCACGTGCCAGGGCACCTCGGTCGTGCGCAGGCCCAGCTCGCGCGCCATCGCCGCGCGCACCTGCGACGAGCGCCCGCCCATGGCGGCCGAGGTGCCGCCCGCGCCGAACAGCGACACCACCCGCACCTGCCGCGCCGCCGCCGCCACCCGTTCGCGCTGCCTGGTCACCTCCGCGAGCAGCACCGCCATCTTCGCCCCGAACGTCGTCGGCACCGCCTGCTGGGCGTGCGTGCGGGCGGCGATCACCGTGCCGGCGTGCTCCTCCACCAGCCGCGCCACCGCGTCACCGAACGCGCCGAGCAGCTCCGCCAGCCGGTCGAGCGCCTCGCCGAGCTGTAGCGCCAGACCGGTGTCCATGATGTCCTGGGTGGTCGCGCCGTAGTGCACGCGGCCGTCGGGACCCTCCGGCAGCGCCGCGGAGATCATCCGTACGAGGGGGAGTATCGGGTAGCCCACGTTGACCGCCTCCGACCACAGGCGGGGCATGTCCACCGTCGCCGGCACGCACGCCGCGGCGATGGCCGCCGCGTCCCCGTGGCCGATCACGCCCGCTTCGGCCTGCGCCCTGGCCAGCGCCGCCTCGGTGCGCAGCCAGGCCAGCACCGTGCGCTCGGCGGAGAAGATCTCGGCCATCGCGGCGTCGCCGAACAGCTCGGGCAGCAGTTTGAACGTCTGCTTGCTCAAGGTCAGTTCATCTCCAGTCCGCCGTCGACGTTCAGGGCCTGGCCGGTCACGAACGACGCCAGGTCGCTGGCCAGGAACAGCACCGCCGACGCCACCTCCTCGGGCCGCCCGGGGCGCTTGAGCGGCGTGCGCCCGCTGACCTCCTTCAGGTGGCTCTCGCCGGCCCGCGGGCCGAAGCGGCGGTCGCGGTCGCTGAGGATCTCCTCCCACATGGGGGTGAGGAAGACGCCGGGGCAGACCGCGTTCACCCGGACGGGGGCCAGCGCTTCCGCCGCCGACTTGGTCAGCGACAGCAGCGCCGTCTTGGCCGCCGAGTAGTGGGCCGCGTTCGGCCGTCCCGAGCGGGCGGCCACCGAGGCCAGCGTCACGATCGAGCCGCCGCCCTGCCCGGCCATCCTGCGGCCGGCCGCCTGCGTCAGCCAGAAGGTGGCGTTGAGGTTGACGTCCACGACGCGCAGCCACTCATCGGGCTCGATGTCGAGCAGCGGCGTGGTGCGCATGATCCCGGCGCAGTTGACCAGCACGTCGATGCGGTCGAGATCGGCGACCAGGGAGACGGCCTGGGCGCGGTCGGTCAGGTCGGCGGGCCGCGCCGCGACGCCGAGCTCGGCCGCCGCCTCGGTCAGGCGCGGGCCCTCCAGGTCGGAGAGCACGACGTCGGCTCCCGCGTCGGCCAGGGCGCGGGCGCAGGCGAACCCGAGGCCGCCCGCGCCGCCGGTGACGAGCGCGGTGCGGCCGGTCAGGTCGATCGTGACAGGCATCCCCTCTCCCTCTGCCTCGGTCAAACGATTGACCGCACGATAACAGCGCGGCTGGAAATGGAACAAGGGGGCGTTCAATCGTTTTTATCGGGATATTTCGCTGAATGGGCGGTTTGACGGCGCGCGGTGGTGGCCGCGGTCAGCGGTCACGGCGGCGGGGCGGGCCGGTGACCGCGGCGGCTTCCTCGCGCGTCCCGTGGCCGCTGCGGCGGCGGGGCTCAGTGTCGCGCCGCCGCCGCAGCGCGCCTCGTCACGAGCCGTCTTTCCAGCCCAGCTCCTCGTAGAAGGCGCGGCGCGCCCGCGCGAACGCCTCCCGGTCGAGCACGGCGCCCTCGTACGGGCCCTCCGCGATGGGCTCGTCGTGCAGCCGCGCCGGCAGCTCCTCGCTCAGCCGGTCGGGGAAGTCCTGCGCGTCCGCCCCGGCGTCGCGGCCCTCGCGCAGGGCGTACGCGCGCATCCCGTCCAGCCTCGCCTGGCCGGCCGCGAGCAGGTCCTTGAGCGTGAACTTCTCCCCGAGCACGGCCGTCACCAGCGAGATCAGGTGATCGACGGTGAGCGGGCGGGTCGGCGTCGAGGCGAACACGCACAGGTTCAGCGCGTCCAGCGCGCTCCACAGCCGCAGCAACCGGGCGCTGCGCCGGCCCCGCTCCTCGTTCAGCCGCCCGGCCGGCGCGGGTGCCGCGCCGACCCTGGCGGCCTCGGGGAAGCTGTAGCCGAGCCCGGCGACCGGGTCGAAGTCGAGGTCGTGCTCAAGGGCGTCGTAGCGCGGGCCGCCGGGTGCCAGGGCGTACCCGAGCCCGAGCCCCGGCTGCGGGCGCGGGTCGAAGCACGGCAGCTCGGCGCCCTTGGCCGTCATCGCGTACGGCACCGCCTCGGGGCCGATGCGCCGCGCCGCTCTGGCCGAACCCTCCGCCAGCAGGTCGCCGAGGGCGCCCGAGCGGGTGGCGACGTCCTCGATCAGGCTCTTGAGCGCCGCCGTGTCACCGAACGCGGGACCGTCCGGCAGCAGCCCGCGCTGCGCGCACTCCATCGCGAACGCGAGCGTGCCGCCCAGCGAGACCACGTCGAGGCCGAGGTCGTTGCAGCGGGCGTTGGCGGCGAGCACGGCGTCGAGGTCGTCGATGCCGAGGTTCCAGCCGAGCGACAGGAACGCCTCCTGGCCCAGCCCGCCGGTCCGCCGCTCGCCGCCGCCGGGCGGGGCGAAGATCTTGATGCAGTCGTTCGGGCAGCCGGGGCAGCAGCCGGAGGTGGACACCGCGCGGCCGTCGTAGTCCTCGGTGGCAGGGACGCGCAGGCCGGGCTCGCCGGTCTCGGAGAAGTTGCGGACCGAGGCGTAGCCGGGGGCGAGCGGATCGATCCAGCCCGCGAACCCCGGCACGCTCGCCTGGAGCGCGGCGAGCGGGTTCGTGGCCAGCGCGCCGCGGTAGTAGGTGTCCAGCGCGGCTATCTTGCCCGGGTCGGCCACCTCGGCGGGCGCGCCGCCGCCCGCGCACACGATGGCCTTGAGGTTCTTGGACCCGAACACCGCGCCGAGCCCGTACCGGCCCGCCGCGAAGGCGTGATCGGTCACCACGGAGGCGTACCGCACCAGGTGCTCGCCCGCCGGGCCTATCGCCGCCACGTGCGCCTCGCCGCCGTGCTTCGCGCGCAGCGCGTCCGTGGTCTCGGCCACTCCCAGCCCCCGCAGCTCGGGACACGCGTGCACGCTCACCCGGCCGTCCTCGACCAGCACGTACGACAACCGCTCCGCACGCCCCGTCACCGCCAGCGCCCGCGCACCGGACGCCCGCATCCCCGCCGCGAACGGTCCAAGCGCGTGCGCCTCACCGGCCACACCCGTCAACGGCGACTTCGCCAGGAACACCGCCTTGGCCAGCCCCGGCGCCAACGTCCCGCCGAGCATTCCCGCGGCGACGTACAGCAGAGTGCGCGGGTCGTACGGGTCGAGCCCCGGCACCGTCCGCTCGTTCAGCAACCGCAGGCCGAGCACGGTCCCGCCGTAATGTCCCTTCTCCGAAGTCCGGTCTTCCTTCTCGACGTCTCCGCTGGTCACATCAACGATGAACGGCATTCGCCCGGCCTCCTGGAGTCAAACGAGGGGATCGGGCGGCACAACATCACATGACGCGGAAAAAGCGCAACCCTTCACTCCGAAACCCCGTCTCGGCAGGCTGTCCCGCGCCCCGCCTCGGCAGGCGGCGCCCGCCGGAACTCCCTGAGTGCGCTCGCCGGCTCGCCTCCCGGTACATCCGCCACCACCCGGGACACCGCACCCTCGCCCGCCGCGCCACCGGGCGGGACATTCGCCCCGGCCTGCCGTTCCTTCACCCGAAGCCGGTCCGCGCCACCGGCGGGACCGCCCCGGCCTGCTGTTCCTTCACCCGAAGCCGGTCTGCGCCACCGGCGGGACCGCCCCGGCCTGCTGTTCCTTCACCCGAAGCCGGTGCCCTCCGGTTCTCGCCCGAGCTCCCAGCGCGCGTGCTCGGCCGTTCGGCGCGCCGTCGCTCGCCTGGCCGTGGCGCGCGCGAGGCACCCTGCGCCGAGCCGTCCGGGCCGCGGCCTCTCCGACGGGCGAACGTGGAGCGGACATAGGTGATAAGTCAGTGATCTTCCGGGCAGTGTCCGGGGTGATGCCCACCCTTGACCTCATGCTGGCCCTCGGCGGCGCGGCCGCGCTGCTCGCCGCCATCCTGCCCGACGTGCTGGCCCGCCGCCCCGTCTCCCTGCCGCTGGTCTACCTGGTGGCAGGCGTGCTGCTGTTCGCGTTACCCATCGGCCTGCCCGACCCCGACCCGATCGTCCACCGTACGGCGCTCGAGCACATCGCCGAGCTGTGCGTCGTGATCTCCCTCATGGGCGCGGGCCTGGCCATCAACCGGCCGGTCGGCGCGCGCCGCTGGTCCACGACCTGGCGGCTGCTCGGCCTCGCCATGCCGATCACCGTGCTCATGGTGGCCGCGGCGGCTGTCGCGCTGCCCGGCTGGCCGTTCGCGGCGGCGCTGCTGCTCGGTGCCGTACTCGCGCCCACCGACCCGGTGCTCGCCTCCGACGTGCAGGTCGGCGAGCCCGTGGACGCCGAGAACGCCGACGACGAGGTCCGCTTCGCCCTCACCTCCGAGGCGGGGCTCAACGACGGGCTCGCCTTCCCCTTCGTGTACGCCGCCATCGCCGTCGCCGTGTCCACCGGCGCCGGCCGCCTGGGGGAGTGGGCGCTGACCGACGTGCTCCACCGCACCGTCGCCGGCCTGGCGTCGGGCCTGCTGATCGGGTACCTGCTCGGGAGGCTGTTCTTCCACGGCGCGGCGGGCGGGCGGCCCCTGTCGGAGCGCCGTGACGGGTTCGTCGCGCTGGCGGCCACCTTCCTGGCGTACGGGGTGACGGAGCTGATCCACGGCTACGGCTTCATCGCCGTGTTCGTCACCGCCTGCGCCATCAGGAACGCCGAGCGCGGGCATGGCTACAACAACGTGCTGCACGGGTTCGTCGAGCAGCTCGAACGGCTGTTCACCGCCTGGCTGCTGCTCCTGCTCGGCGGGTTCGTCGCCACCGGCGGGCTGGCGGCGCTCACCTGGCGCGGCGCGGCCGTCGGGCTGCTGCTCGTGCTGGTGATCCGGCCGCTGGCGGGCTGGCTGAGCCAGTGGCGCGGCCGCGCGGGGCCCAGGGAGCGGCTGGCCGTCTCGTTCTTCGGCATCCGGGGGATCGGGTCGCTGTTCTATCTGGCGTACGCGCTGGGCGAGGCGGACTTCGGCGTACCCGCCGAGGAGCTGTGGGCGGTGACCGGGTTCACGATCGTCGTCTCGGTGGTGCTGCACGGCGTGACGGCCACGCCGGTGATGCGGCGCGTGGACGCCATCCGCGACCGCCGCGCCGCCGCGTCAGAGGGCTGACGCCGGCCGGGACCTCGCGCCTGGTCGCCAAGGGTGCTCAAGGCGGGCCGAGGCTCCAGACGTGCAACCTGCCCCGCTCGTCCGCCCCGGCGACGACGGGCCGGCCGTCCAGCTCGGCGATCGCCACGTGGTAGACGGCGCTTTCGTCACGGAGACCGAGATGGCCGATGACCTCGCCGTCGTCCAGGTTCCAGACCCGTACGGTCACCTTGCCGCCGGGAGCGTGCGCCGCAACCGCGATCGGCGTGTCGCCCAGCAGGCCCGCGACCAGCGCCGTCACGCCCCGGTCGTCGGGGCTCCAAGAGCTGAAGTTCCACTTGCCGATGCGTTCGCCGGTCGCCAGATCGTGCACGCGCAGGGTGGCGTCGAAATGCGTGGAGACCAGCGCCGGCGCGCCCTTGACCCGCGCGCACGCCACCAGCTCGATGCCGCCCTCCTCGCCCGTCGTGAACGAGCGCAGCAACGTCCCCGACGACAGCCGCCAGAGCCGCACCCGGTTCGCGCCGTCACCCGTCACCAGGAGGTCCTCGCCGTCCAGGTGGCCGAACGTCAGGCACTTGACGCCCCCGAAGTGGTCGGTGAGGCCGGGGCCGATCTGCTCGCCGGTGGCGACGTCCCACAGGCGGACCAGGCTGTACTGGTCTTGGACGAGGTCGTGCCGCTCCGACACCGCCACCGCGCGGCCCGCCACGGTGACGCCCCTGATCCGGTCCTTCGCCCGGTGATCGGCCAACCGCTTGCCGGAGGCGTCCCACAGGCGCATCCGGCCGTCCTCATGCCCGGACACCACGACCGTCCGGCCGTCCAGGGCGCCCGCCGCCACCGACGTCACCCCGTCACCGCCGTCGCCCAGCCGCGCCGCGGGGCTGCGCATGTCCCAGCCGAACAGGACGCCCTTGCCGGTGCCGCACACCACCGTGCCCCCGGCCGCGGCCAGCGCCGTCGGGTCCCCGTCCTTACCGCGCGGCAGCGCCGCCGGGCCGGCGATCTCCGCCCCGAACGGCTCCACCGTCGTCTCGGCCGACGGGGTTCCGGTTTCTGCACGCCCGTCCGCCGCCTGACTCGGCGACATCTCGCCGCCCGGCCGCCCGTCGTCCTGACCCGCGGGACCGCCGTCCGGCCGCAGCAGCAGGAACGCCGACCCGCCGAGGGCCGCCGCCACCACCCCGCCGATCAGCACCCGCCGACTGACCCCACCCTCCCGGCTCTCCTCGCCGTCGATCCCCGGGGCCTCGCCGGGCGCTTCGGGGAGAGGCGACCGGGTGCTTCGGGCGAGGGCCGGCCGGGTCGCGGCGGGCGCGAACCAGGCGCATCCGGCCCGTGCGGCGCCGGCGCTGGCGTCGGTGCCGGTGCCGGTGCCGCGCCAGGGGTCGAGCCAGGTCCGTACGCGACCGGCCGCGCTCCTGACCCGCCGGCCCCGTGCCCGGAAGACGGCGCGACAGGGGACGCTCCTGAGAAGCCCGGCTCGCGTGCGGGCGGCGGAACGGCGGGAGACACACCTGAGCCGTCGGGTGGCGCGGCGGGGCGTGAGCCCGAGGCGGCCGCACCCTTTGCGGGCCGTCCTGAAGGGCCGGTGCCGGGCGCTGGCGGGGCGGCGTCCGGAGCGGAGGCGGAGAGCGAGGAGACCGGGGATGAGATGGCCGGGCGGATCAGGGTGTTGAGCAGGTCGGCGGGGGAGGGGCGGTGAGCGGGGTCCTTGGCAAGGCAGGCTTCTACCAGGCCGCGCAGGGACGCGGGCACGCCGTCCAGGTCGGGCGCACCGCTCAGGATCCTGTTCATGATCACGGCCATCGCCTCGCCGCGGAACGGCGGGTGCCCCGTGGCCGCGAACACCATCGTCCCTGCCCAGCTGAACATGTCCGACGCAGGCCCCACCCGCTCGCCGCGGAACTGCTCGGGCGACATGTACGCCGGCGTCCCCACCGCCCCCGACGTCGCGGAGGTCGCGTCGAGAGCCTTGGCGATGCCGAAGTCGATGACGACGGGCCCGTCCGGCCCCATGAGGACGTTGCCCGGCTTGAAGTCCCGGTGCACGATCCCCGCCTGGTGGATGGCGGCCAGCGCGGTGAGCGTCGCGATCGCCAGCCGGTGCAGCGCACCGCCGGTGCGGGGCCCCGAGGTCCGTACGACGGTCAGGAGCGTGTCGCCGGGGACGTACTCGCTGACGATGTACGGCCGGTCGTCCAGCACGCCGACGTCCAGCACCGCCGCCGTGCAGAACGCGGCGACCCGCCGCGCCGCCTCCACCTCCCGCAGGAACCCGCGCTTGACGTCGCCGTCCTGGGCGAGATGGCTGTGCAGCAGCTTGACGGCGACCTCGCGCCCCTCGTCGCCGACGCCGCGATAGACGGTGCCCTGCCCGCCGGAGCCGAGCACGCCGAGGAGCCGGTAGCCGCCGACACGGTCGGGGTCGGTGGGACGGAGCGGGCGCATGTCCGGCATCCCGCTCCTTTCACGACCTTTGTTGGCGACCAATACGATAAGCCCGCCCGCGCCGCTTCCTCCCGAACCCCCGCCTGTCAGACACGGTCAGACAACCTCATGACCGCAGGGGGAGAAGACGTCCTCAGCCGCCATCGCGACCGATGCACCGGAGGCCAAGGGGCCGATGCCACGCCTCACGGCGACCGGCACCCCACCGCCTGACCACCTGATCCGGCTCTCGCCTCTCAAGCGGGCTCCCCGCTGCGCGGGAGGTCAGGCACTGGACGGGAGCGCCCGGGCACCGAACGGTCGCCGCGCATGGTTGCGTCCACGGGAGTGGTGTACGAGTTTGACCTGGTCAGCTGGCGTGGTGCCGTGAAATGGTGACGGCCATCGCGTGATCCTTCGAGTAGCTAGTCCAAGATCGAAGGAGGACACGTGATGGCCGCGGACAACAGTGTGACGCCCGAGCAGTGGCTGGCGCAGCAGATCCAGTCCGGCGACCCCGACATGTTGCGATCCATGGTGAAGACCATGGCCGAGGCGTTGATGTCGGCCGAGGCCGACACCCTGTGCGGAGCCGGCTGACGGCCGGCGCAGTACCGAGCGGACCAACCGGCGCAACGGCTACCGGGCGCGTGAGTGGGACACCCGGGCCGGCACGATCGAGCTGGCCATCCCCAAACTGCGGTCGGGCTCCTACTTTCCGGACTGGCTGCTGGAACGCAGGCGGCGGGCCGAGCAAGCACTGATCAGCGTCGTGGCCACCAGCTACCTGCTCGGCGTCTCCACAAGGCGGGTCGACAAGCTGATCGAGCAGCTCGGCATCACGCACATCTCCAAAAGCCAGGTCTCGCAGATGGCCAAGACGCTCGATGAGCAGGTCGACGCCTTCCGCACCCGCGCACTGGATGCCGGGCCGTACACGTTCGTCTGGCTGGACGCTTTGACGCAGAAGGTGCGCGAGGGCGGGCGGATCGTCAACGTCCACGTGCTGGTCGCCACCGGGGTGAACGCCGACGGACGGCGCGAGATCCTCGGCCTGGACGTCACTTCGGCTGAAGACGGCGCGGGCTGGCCGGCCTTCCTGCGCGGCCTGGTCGCCCGCGGCCTGTCCGGAGTGCAGCTGGTGATCTCCGACTGCCACGCCGGGCTGGTGGCCGCGATCGGCGCCACGGTGGCCGGGGCGTCCTGGCAGCGCTGCCGCACCCACTACCTGCGCAACCTGCTCACCTGCGTGAACAAGTCCGCGCAGCCGTTCGTGGCCACGCTGGTGCGCACCATCTTCGACCAGCCGGATGCCGCCTCGGTGCGCGCCCAGCACGCCTGGGTCGTGCAAACGCTGGAAGCCAAGCATCCGACCGCCGCCGAGCACCTGGACGCCGCCCGGGACGATCTGCTGGCCTTCGCCGCCTTCCCCCGCGAGATCTGGCCGCAGATCTGGTCGAACAACCCGCAGGAACGGCTGAACAAGGAGATCCGCCGCCGCACCGACGTGGTCGGCATCTTCCCCGACCGCACGGCGATCATCCGCCTCATCGGCGCCGTACTGGCCGAGCAGACCGACGAATGGGTCGAAGCCCGCCGCTACATGGGCCTGGACATCCTCGCCAAAGCCCGCATCCGCGTCGTTGCCGGCGACACACCCGCCCAGAACCCACTCCCACAGACACTTACCGCTTAACCTGCAGAAACAGGATCACGCGAAGATCGGTTCTTACACCACGTCCGTGGACGTGACCCCGCGCATCGAGCAGGGGAGCCGCCTTGATGGCGAGCCGGCGGCGGGTCGCGGCCGATGCCCGGTCGCCGCTCACCGTCGGGCTGCCGGCCGGGGTCGCGACCCGGGAGCGCTGTTGCGGGCGCGGGCGTGCGTCGGGGAGGGGAGTCGGGCATCGGGCAGGGGAGCCGCGCATCGGGCCAGAGTCGCCGCGCTTAGGCGCGACGCCACGCGCTGATGAGGGCCGGTTCTACACCACTCGACGGGACGTAACTCCGGCAAGGGACCCTCCGATTGGGCGTGATCCCCATCCCAGCGGTGACGCGCGGAGGGAGGTGCGGGTGTCAGGCGGGAGGTTGCGCATCCGGCAGAGGCCGTACACCGGGCAAGAGCCGTGTGCACCGGGCAGGGGCCGTATGTACCGGGCAGGGGCTGCGTGCACCGGGCAGGAGGCCGCGCGTCGAAGGAGATCGCGCGCCGAGGAGGGCCGTGCGGCCGGGCGCGAGGGCATGCCGGGCGGGAGGTCGCGTCCCCGGCAGCACCGATGCGGCGCTTGCCCACGACCGGTGTCTGGAAGGGGCGGTTACCGACCTGTCTCGGCTGCGCCAGGAGTGGACCAAGACGTGGCCGGACGGTGTCCCGGTCACCCGGCCGCGGTTCTGGCCATGTCGGGTGTCTGGCTCTTTCCGAAGACCGGTAGCTCCAGCACCGTGCCATCGAAAGCGGGCAGGCGCTCCCTCAGCCCGTCGGGCACGAGTACGGTTCTGGCCCCCGAGTCGCGCAGGACCAGCTCGAGTCTGGAGGCCGGATATTCCGGATCCAGCGGGAGGTAGGCGGCGCCGGCCTTCATCGCGGCGAGCATCCCGGCCATGGTCCCGGCCGTACGTCCCGCGAGGATCGCCACCACCTCACCGGCCGCGCCCCCGTGGCCGCCGGTGCTCATCTCGCTGGACTTCGGTGCGAACGTGGTGCCGGCCGCGCCGTCCGCAACCGCCTCGCCGTTCTGACCGGTCGTGCCGTCGGTCACCGGCGCGGCGCGGTGACCAGTCGTGCCGTCGGTCACCGGCGCGGCGCGATGATCGGTCGCGCTGCCGCTCACCGGCTCAGCACGGTGACCGGTCGCGCCGCTGGTCACCGGCTCAGCGCGATGACCGGTCGCGCTGCCGGTCACCGAACCGCCGGTGCCGTAGGTCACCTCGTCAGCGGCGGTGCCACCCGTCACCGTGGCGCCGGCGTGGTAGCCGGCGTCACCGGCCGGCCACCCAGCGGTCGCATCGCCGGGTGCCGGCGCGCCTGCAGGGCTGCCCGTGCCGTTCGCCCTCTGGCCGGGGGTGGTGCCGTCGGTGCGTCCGGCCACCGACGCGCCGCCGGCACCACCGGTGGCGCGATCCGCGCCACCCGCCGCAGGCGAACCGATGGCGCGGGCGGTCCGGTCCGCCGCCCGACCGTTCACCGTCGCGTGGGTCGCCGCTCCGCGGTCCCGCGCGTGGCGGCTCCCCGCGCCGGCCTCGATGAGGCGGCGGGCGAGCAGGTCGGCGGCGGCGTTGAGCTCGCCATACGAGACGGTGCCCTCGCGGTCCACCACGGCCGCCCGGTCCGGGGCCTTGGCCGCCCACTCCTCGAACAGCAGCACCATCCCGGACCTGCCGGGCAGTGGCCGGGCGGGACCGTCGGGCTCGCCGTCGTCCCTGTGCCGGATCGGAATCTCCACCTGCGGCATTTCGCGCATCGCGCCATCCTTCGTACGGACAGGCATGGTGGTCTCGACGCGGAGACCGGACCGAACGCCCGCTACGAACACCCGCGAACAGAAGTCGTGGGAACGCTCCCAACAACTTCCAGGGTAGGGACGCGAAAGCGCCGCGGTCAACGAAACCGGCGACTCCACGGGCCCGCCTCCGGAGAACGGCTGAAAAGAACGCTCCTACCTGGAATTTCGCTAAACAACGTTTTGGCAACATCACGGAGAGGAGTGCGGGAGCGCTCACATGTGGGTCCCCTTTGTTGGGAGCGCTCCCACTTCTGTAACGGGGTTCGGTGACGGCCGGACAGGGGGGCGCCGCCTCGCCGGGTCGCTGCATACGGCCCTGACCGGGTCGGCGCTTGATCGGTGCGTCAGCGGCTCCCGGCCCCGTACGGGTGACACGGGCGTGGCCTCAGCCGCCGCCGGGCCGTACCGGGTAGGTTGCCTCTCCATGGAGGCACGCCACACGCAGTTCCGCCGGGCGCCCGCGCTCGCCACCGCCGCCGCGATCCTGTTCACGGCGGCCTGCGGCACCCCGGCGCAGAGCGCGGACGCGGGCAGCGCCCCACCGGCCACGCCGACCGTTCCAAAGCGGGCCCCCGCGCAGACCCCGGACGTCGAACGGCTGCCGGAACCCGGCACAAAAATCCCCAAAAATGCTGACAAACTGGCCGCCGCCCTCCGCGACACCACCACCAGGCTCAACAAGGCGATCGACGCCTGGACGAAGGGCGGCGAGCCCGACCCTGAGGAGCTGCCGGAGGACGTCGAGCTGCTCGCCCTCTACCAGCAGCGCCTCTACCGCTACACCGCCCGCCACCCCGGCCTGGCCTCCAAGGCGTTCGCCCGCCTGCCCGCCAAGCTCAGGTCGCAGGCCGAGGACAACACCGAGGCGCTGCGCGAGCTGTTCGCGCTGACCCGGCCGATCGAGCCGTCCAAGGTGTTCAAGGTCCGCGACCCCCGCCCGGCCGGCGAGCTGCTCGGCTACTTCAAGAAGGCCGAGCGCCGCTTCGGGGTCGAGTGGGAGGTGCTGGCGGCGGTGATGTTCGCCGAGACGAAGTTCGGGCGGGTCAGGTCGGACAGCCACGCGGGCGCGCAGGGGCCGATGCAGTTCATGCCGGCCACCTGGAAGGCGTACGGGCTGGGCGGCGACGTGCAGGACCCGCACGACGCCGTCATGGGGGCCGCCAACTACCTCAAGGCCACCGGCGCGCCGCGCGACTACCGGCGGGCCCTGCACGCCTACAACCCCTCGCAGGCGTACGTGGACGCGATCCTGCTGCACGCCCGCCAGATCAAGCGCGACCCGCGCGCCTACTACGCCTATTACGCCTGGCAGGTCTTCGTGCTCACGACGGAAGGCGAGCGCCGCCTCACCGGGCCCTGAAGCTCAGGACAGCGCGCGGGCCGCGTGCACCAAGGGCACGTGGCTGAACGCCTGCGGGAAGTTCCCGACGAGCCGCCCGTAGCGGGGGTCGTACTCCTCGGCCAGCAGCCCCACGTCGTTACGGAGGGCCAGCAGCCGTTCGAACAGCTCCTTGGCCTCCTCCTTGCGCCCCTGCATGGCCATCACCTCGACCAGCCAGAAGCTGCACGCAAGGAACGCGCCCTCGCCGCCGGGCAGGCCGTCCACGTCGTTGTCGGCGGCCAGCGGATAGCGCAGCACGAACCCGTCGGACATCAGCTCCTTCTCGATGGCCGCGACCGTGCCGGTCACGCGCGGGTCGTCGATGGGCAGGAAGCCCACGAGGGGGATCATCAGCAGCGCGGCGTCCAGCTCGGACGAGCCGTACGACTGGGTGAAGGTGTTGCGCCGGGCGTCGAAGCCCTTGTCGCAGACCTCGGCGTGGATGGCGTCGCGCAGCCTGCGCCACTTGTCGACCGGCCCGACGCGGCCGAACTGCTCGACGTACTTGACGGCCCGGTCGAGCGCCACCCAGCACATCACCTTGGAGTGCACGAAGTGGCGGCGCGGCCCGCGCACCTCCCACAGGCCCTCGTCGGGCTCGTCCCAGTGGTCCTCCACGTAGTCGAGGAGCTGGCGCTGAATCGTCCAGGCGCGGTCGTCCGGCCACAGGCCGCGGCTGCGGGAGGTGAACAGGCAGTTCATCACCTCGCCGTACACGTCGAGCTGGAGCTGCTTGACGGCCTCGTTGCCGATGCGGACCGGGCGGGAACCCTCGTAGCCGTCGAGCCAGTCGAGCATCAGCTCGGGCAGGCGGCGTTCGCCCGCGACGCCGTACATGATCTGCAGGTCCTGGGGGCGGCCGGCGATGGCGCGCAGCAGCCAGCCGCGCCAGTCGGCGGCCTCCTCCAGGTAGCCGGAGCTGATGAGCGCGTCCAGCGTGAGGGTCGCATCGCGCAGCCAGCAGAAGCGGTAGTCCCAGTTGCGCACCCCGCCGAGGTCCTCGGGCAGCGACGTGGTGGCGGCGGCGACGATGCCGCCGGTCGGCGCGTACGTGAGCCCCTTCAGCGTGATCAGCGACCGCACCACGGCGTCGCGGTACGGCCCCGAGTAGGTGCACTTGGCCACCCACTCGGCCCAGAACGACTCGGTCTCGTCGAGCTGGTTCTCGCACTCGATCTGCGGCGGCATCGGCTCGTGCGACGGGTGCCAGGTGAACACGAACGGCAGCCGCTCGCCCTCGCTGACCTTGAACGTGGCCCGGTGCGCGTAGTCGCCGCCCTTGAGCGGCACGGGGGAGTGCAGCCACACCGAGTCGGGGCCGCCGATGGCCTGCAGGTGGCCGTTGTGGCGGCGCACCCAGGGCACGATGCGGCCGTAGTCGAAGCGCACGCGCAGCTGGGTGGACATCTCGACGGTGCCGGAGACGCCTTCGACGATGCGGACGACGTCGGGGTTGCGGTCGCGGGGCGGCATGAAGTCGATCACGCGGACGGTGCCCGTCGGAGTGTCCCACTCGCTCTCCAGGATGAGCGTGTCGGGACGGTAGCGGCGCCGGGTGGCCGGCTTGCGGCCCGTCGGCCCGAGCCACCAGTGCCCATTGCGCTCGTTGCCGAGCAGCGCCGCAAAGCACGCGGGTGAGTCGAACCTGGGCAGGCAGAGCCAGTCGATCGAACCGTCCCGCGCCACGAGCGCGGCTGACTGCATGTCTCCGATCAGGGCGTAATCCTCGATCCGCATGCCTAGACGGTACTCGGCGCGGGGTGATCCCGGGCCCGGGCCGATCATGTCGCGTCATGTCCGGCCCGGACGGCCCGGGATCACGTCAGGGGGAACCAGCGGGTGAACAGCTGCGTCAGCGGTCCGATGGCCAGCGCGAACACGACGGTGCCGACGCCGACCTGCCCGCCGAGCAGCCAGCCCGCGGCCAGCATGGTGGCCTCGATGAGGAAGCGGGACAGGCGTACGGACATGCCGAGGCGCACCAGCCCGGTCATGATGCCGTCGCGCGGCCCCGCGCCCATGCCGGCCCCGATGTAGAACAGGGTGGCGAGGGCGACCGTCACGACCGCGAGGCCCACGTAGACCGCCTGGACGGCGAGGTCGCCGGGGGTGGGCAGCAGGTACAGGCCGAGGTCGGCGAACACGCCCACGAGCAGCACGTTGCTGATCGTCCCCAGCCCCGGTTTCTGTTTCAGCGGGATCCACAGCAGCATGACCAGGGCGCCCGTCAGGGTGATGACGGTGCCGATGGTCAGGCCGAGCCGCAGGGCGACGCCCTGGTGGAAGACGTCCCATGGACCGTTGCCGAGGCCCGACTCGACCTGGAAGGCGAGGCCGAAGCCGTACAGGGCGAGCCCGCCGAAGAGGCGGAGGAGGCGCACCGGGAAGGAGTGCGGCCGCGCGACGGTGGTTTCACTCATGATGGCTTCACAGTGGCAGGCCATGACTTGCCAAGAACAGGGCCAATAGCGAAAAGTGGCCTCATGCGGCACTTGTCAGCCACGCAGGTGGCCCGGCTCGTCGGCCTCGACCCCGGCGCCCGGCCCTACTATCGCGCGCTCGCCGACGCGGTGCGCGCGCTCATCCTGGACGGGCAGATCCCCGTACGCGTCCGCATGCCCGCCGAGCGCCACCTCGCCCAGACGCTCAAGGTCAGCCGCACCACCGTCACCGCCGCCTACGACCTGCTGCGCGAGCGCGGCTACCTGGAGAGCCGGCAGGGCTCGGGAAGCTGGACCGCCCTGCCCGACCCGGCCGCCACCGCCGACAACCCGTGGCTCGGCACCGACGGCGACGGTCTCGTCCAGCTCCACGCCGCCGCGCCGCCCGCGCCCTGCGGGCTCGCCGAGGTCATGGCGGAGGCGGTGGCCGACCTGCCCCGCTACGGCATGGGCAACGGCTACGACCCCATGGGCCTGCCCGCGCTCAGGGAGCGCATCGCCGCCCGCTACACCGCCAGGGGAGCGGCCACCAGGCCCGAGCAGATCCTCGTCACCACCGGCTCCCAGCACGCGCTCCAGCTCGTCTTCGGCCTGCTCACCGGCCCCGGCGACCCGGTGCTGATCGAGTCGCCCACCTACCCGCACGCCATCGGCGCCGCCCGCAGGCGCGGCGCCCGCATCGTCCCTGTCGGCGTCTCCTCCGAGGGCTGGCAGCAGGACCTGGTGGCGGGGGCGATGTGCCAGTCGTCGGTGCGGCTGGCGTACCTGATGCCCGACTTCCAGAACCCGACGGGCGCGCTCATGGAGGACTCCGTGCGCGCCGCGCTCGCCGGCGCCGCCCGCCGCGCGGGGACCACGCTGCTGGTGGACGAGACCTGGGCCGAGCTGGCGCTGGACGAGGTGCCGCGGACCTCGCCGATGGCCGCCTTCGACACCGACGGCCGGGTGATCAGCGTCGGGTCGGCGTCCAAGCTGTGGTGGGGCGGGCTGCGCATCGGCTGGATCCGCGCGGGGGCGGCGCTGATCCGCCGGCTGGCCACGTTCCGCGCCTCGGCCGACCTGGCCAGCCCCGTGCTGGAGCAGCTCGTCGTGGCGCGGCTGTTCGACCGGCTGGAGGAGACGCGCGCCGAGCGCCGCCGCGGGCTGCGCGCCTCACGCGCGGCGCTGCTCGCGGGGCTGCGCGAGCATCTGCCCGAGTGGACGTACGTGCCGCCCAAGGGCGGCGGCACCCTCTGGGTACGCCTGGGGCAGGGCACCAGCTCGGCCGTGCTCGCCGAGGCGGCCGCCTGCCAGGGGCTGCGCCTGGCCCCCGGCCCGTGGTTCGGCCTGGACGGCACGCTGGAGAACTACCTGCGGCTGCCGTTCACCCAGCCGCCCCAGGTGCTCGCCGACGCGGTCGTCCGGCTGCGCGCCGCACTCGACCAGGGCCCGTCGGCCGTGCCGAGGCCCCGCGAGTCGCTCATCGGGATGGTCTGAGGCGTGGTCCGACGGGCGTCCGATGGGCCCGATCAGTCGCCGACGCCCCTGGCCAGCGGCGCCCGCCAGTTGCGCCGCATCGCGGCGATGCGCAGCCCGAAGGCCAGCACCGCCGCCGCCAACGTGGCCGGCCAGCCGTGCAGCCCGTACGCCGACAGCCCCGCCATCGCCGCCGACCCCACCAGGGCGGGCACCGCGTAGAGCTGCCGGTCGTACAGCAGGGTCGGGATCTCCCCGGCCAGCACGTCGCGCAGCATGCCGCCGCCGACCGCCGAGGTGACGCCCAGCAGCGAGGCGTGCAGGGGGCTGAGGCCGTACTCCATGGCCTTGGCCGTGCCGACCGCGCAGAACAGCCCGAGCCCGGCCGCGTCCAGTACCAGGATCGCCGGCATCACCCTGGCGACGTGGGGATGCCAGAAGAACACGATCACGGTGGCGGCCAGCGGCACCAGCACGTAGCCGAGGCTCTGGAAGGCCGCGGGCCGCACGTTGAGGATGAGGTCGCGGACGAGACCGCCGCCGAGCGCGGTGATCTCGGCGAGCACCGCCATGCCGACCACGTCGAGGCGCTTGCGCACGCCCATGAGCGCGCCCGACAGCGCGAAGACGAAGATTCCGGCCAGGTCAAGAAGTTCGGACACGTTGGGAATGTCTACCGCATGGCAGGTTCGTGGTGTTCGGCCATCATGATCCGCAGCTTGCGGGTGAACATGAACAGCGCCGCACCCGCCACGATCGCCAACGCCGCCAGCACCAGGTAGTACGCCGGATCCGACAGCACCCGGCTCAGCCGCCCGGTCTGCCCGCCGACCGCGTCGCCCACCGACGTGGCGATGAACCACAGGCCCAGCATCTGCCCCTTGAACGCCTCGGGCGCCAGTTTCGTCGTCACCGACAGTCCGACCGGGCTCAGCGACAGCTCGCCGAACACCTGGATCAGGTAGACCAGCACCAGCCACCACACCGACACCCGGCCGCTGCCGGCCAGCGAGGCCGCCAGCGCCATGACCACGAAGCTCAGCCCCACCATGACCAGCGCGAAGGCGAACTTCTGCGGCGTGCTCACCCGCGTGCCGAGCCGCACCCACAGCGCCGCGAACACCGGCACGAAGATCATGATGAACAGCGGGTTGAACGACTGCGTGGTGGCCGCCTGGATCGGCAGCCCGAACAGCGACAGGTCCGTATGGTCGGCGGCGAAGAACAGCAGCTTGCTCGGCGCCAGGTCGTAGATCATCCAGAACACCGCCGCCGCCACGAACAGCCAGATGTAGGCCTTCATCCTGATCCGCTCGTCCTCGGTCAGGTCGTGGCTGCCCAGCAGGATGTAGCCGAAGTAGGCGATCGGCACGATGAGGATGATCACGGTGATCGCCACGGTGAGCCCGTCGATCGTCAGCGTGCCCGTCGCCGCCCACACTCCCAGCGCGATCGCCACGATCGCCACGCCGAGCAGCGCCAGCCGCAGGAAGTGGTGCCGCTCGCGGCGGGTCAGGCGCAGGCCGGGACGCTCGCCGACGCCGCGCAGGCTGTGCCGCCCCCACACGTACTGCACCAGGCCGAGCGCCATGCCGACCGCCGCCGCGCCGAACCCGAGATGCCAGCGGTCGTCCGCGGCCAGCCAGCCCACCACGATCGGCGCGAAGAACGCCCCCAGGTTGATGCCGAGGTAGAACAGCGAGAACCCGGCGTCCCTGCGCCCGTCGTCGCCCTCGGGATAGCGCCGGCCCACCATGACCGAGATGTTCGGCTTCAGCAGGCCCGTGCCGGAGATGATCAGCAGCAGCCCGAGCCAGACGAAGAACGGCGTCGTCACCGGGATCGCCATGCTGATGTGCCCCAGCATGATGATGAACCCGCCCCACAGCACCGACCTGCGCGCACCCAGGATGCGGTCGGCGATCCACCCGCCCGGCAGCGCCACCAGGTAGATCAGCGCCCCGTAGACGCCGACCACCGCCTGCGCCGTCTCCTGAGACAGGCCGAGCCCCTGGTGTGCGGGCGAGGCGGCCATGAACGTGGCCAGGATGGCCCGCAGGCCGTACCACGAGAACCGCTCCCACATCTCGGTGGTGAACAGGGTGGCCAGCCCCCACGGATGCCCGAAGAACGTCCTGCCGCCGTGTTCGCTCATGCGCGCCCCCAGCACACTCCACGCATTGTCTCGATCACTGTACGTGAACAACATGGATCTTTCTCCGCAAGCTCTTGTCGCCTCCGGCGTGCTGTGGTGCGATGCATGCCACTCACATAAGTGATTACTGACAGGAGGCGGGTGCCATGGCCGATGTCCTCGAAGTCCGGGCGGAGATCCTGCGGGAGATCGCCGGCCGTACCGTCTGCGAGCGGCTCGCGAACGCGGCGGAGCAGCATGGCGACGCGCCCGCGTACTCCGATCCGGACGGCGACGGATGGACCACGCTCACCTACCGCGAAGCCCGCACGCGGGTCCTGGAGATCGCCGCCGGCTACACCGCGCTCGGGCTCCGGCCGGGGGAGCCGGTGGCGATCATGATGGTCAACCGCAGCGAGCACGTGCTCGCCGACCTCGGCGCCGTGCACGCAGGAGGGGTGGGCTGCACGATCTACTCGACGTTCGCGCCCGACCAGATCGCCTTCGTGGCCGGCGACGTCGGCGCCCGCATCGCGGTGCTCGGCGGGCCCGCCGAGCTGGCCCGCTGGGCGCCCGTCCTGGACCGGCTCGACGGCCTGCGCAAGATCATCATGCTGGACGGCGCTCCCGCCGGCGACCGCTTCATGACCTGGCGGGAGTTCCTGGAGCTGGGCCGCGAGCGCCTGGCCGCCGACCCGGCCGCCGTCGAGGCCCGCCACCGCGCGGTCACCTCCGACGACGTGGCCACCGTCCTGTACACCTCCGGCACCACCGGCACGCCCAAGGGCGTGCCGCTCACCCACACCAACATCTTCTACGAGGTCGCCGCCACCGACCGGCTGACCAGGCTGCCCGAGAAGGGCACCCAGGTCTCCTACCTCACCTACGCCCACATCGCCGAGCGCATCCTGAGCCTCTACCTGCCGCTGGTGAAGGCCTCCCACGTGCACTTCTGCACCGACCTCGCCGGTCTCGGCGCCACGCTGGGCAAGGTCAGGCCGATGTCGTTCTTCGGCGTGCCGCGCGTGTGGGAGAAGATGATGGCCCGCCTGCGGGCCGTGCTCGCCACCCAGCCGGAGGAGCAGCAGGCCGCCGTACGCGCCGCGATGGCCGCCGGGGCCGCGTACGTCGAGGCCGGCCAGTACGGCCGCACCGTCACGCCCGAGATCAAGGCCGCGTACGAGAAGGCCGACGCGGCCGTGCTCTCCACCATCCGCGGCTTGATAGGCTTCGACCGCGCCGAGTGGACCGCCACCGGCGCCGCCCCGCTCTCCGACGAGGTGCGCCACTTCTTCGCCGGACTCGGGATCAAGGTCATCGACGTGTACGGCATGACCGAGACCGCCGGCGCCTGCACCGGCAACAGCCCCACCTGCTACCGCCTGGGCAGCGTCGGCAGGGCCGAGCCCGGCGTCGAGATGCGCATCGCCGAGGACGGCGAGATCCTCACCCGCAGCCCGCTCAACACCGCCGGCTACCTCAACAGGCCCGAGGCCACCGCCGAGCTGATCGACGCCGACGGCTGGCTGCACACCGGCGACATCGGCACCGTGGACGAGGACGGCTTCTTCCGCGTCGTCGACCGCAAGAAGGAGCTGTTCATCACCGCGGGCGGCGAGAACATCTCACCCGCCGAGATCGAGAACCACCTCAAGCAGCACATCCTCATCGGCCAGGCGCTCGCCTACGGCGACCGGCGCCCCCACCCCGTCGCCGTCCTCACCCTCGACGCCGAGACCGCGCCCGGCTGGGCGCAGGCGCGCGGCATCTCCTTCGGCTCGCTCGCCGAGCTGGCCCAGCACCCCGAGGTGCTCAAGGAGGTCGAGGAGGCGGTACGCGCGGCCAACGCCAAGCTCGCCCGCGTGCAGCAGGTCAAGAAGTGGGCCTTACTCGGCGTGGAGTGGACCGCCGAGACCGAGGAGCTCACCCCGAGCTTCAAGCTGAAGAGGCGGATCATCCACTCGAAGTACGCCGACGTCATCGAAGGGCTCTATTCAGGCTGATCCCGGCTTTGCCATTCGGGGCGTGTGTTGTGGCCGTGCCCATTACCGGCCGGTTCCTACCGTCTTGATCATGAGCAGAAGCCTTCTTCTCGCCTCGCTCGCGGCGGGAGCGCTCACGGTGCCCGCACCGCCCGCCTCCGCCGCGACCGAGCCCGCCATCCGTTCCATCACCGTACGACCCGCGCAGCCGGTGGTCGGCGCGCACGGTTCCGTCCGTCTGGTGATCGACGTGATCGCCAGAGGGGTGAAGGGCAAGGACGGCGTCACCGTCAAAGTCGAACCCGGCGCCCCGCCCGCCGACGCCCCGCAACCCCGTCCCGCCACCCCACCCGTCACCGGACCCCAGAACCCCCCACCAGGACAGAACGGCACCCCGGGCACGCCTGAGCAGGACCAGAACCCCGGTGCGCCCGACACCGCCCAGGACCCCGCGACACCCGACGACGCCCGGAAGCCGAACACGCCACCCGCCCAGACGCCCGTCAAGGACGAACCCCAGGAGAACGCGGAGCCCGCACCGCAGGGGACGGCTGATGAGGCGACTCAGGAAGGGGCGACTCAGGAGGGGACGTCCCAGCAGGGGGCGACTCAGGAGGGGACGGTTCAGGAACCGGCGGCTCAGGGCACGGCCGGTGAGTCGGCTCAGGCCGGCGCTCCCGTCACCGTCCTCGCGCCCGGCCGGGAACCCGCCCGCCCGCACCACATCCTCACCCAGGCCCGCGTCGGCGAGCAGCAGACCCAGAACACCCAGTGGGGCGTTCCCCAGCAGCCGGGACAGAACGCGCAATCAATACAGGACGGTGCTGTCACCGCGCCGAAGGTGGGCGTGCCGCCCCGGAACGCGGAAGCCATCCTGCCCCGGCTGGTGTGGCGCCGCATCCCCGTGCCGCCCGCCAGGATGGCTGACGGCTGGGAGACCTGGCGCTTCCTGCCGGACAAGCGCCTGAACCGCTACTACCCGGCAGGCACCTGGACGATCACCGCCACCGCCAAGGGCAGGGACGGCAAGACCGTCACCCAGTACGCATCGTTCCAGCTCAGGAGGGAGAGCAGGCTGTCCTCCGTGCGCGTGGAGAAGGCGGCCAAGGGCGACGGCGTACGCCTGCGCGGCTCGCTCACCCGCGTCGATCCACGCGGCCTGACCGACTTCGGCCCGTTCGCCAAGCAGCGCCTGGACATCCTCTGGCGTCCCGACACCAGTTCGGCCTGGGAGAAGGTGGGGCAGGCCACCACCGACGCGTCCGGCGCGTTCGTCCAGACCGTGCAGGGACGTACGGGCGGTTACTGGCGCGTCCGCTTCGCCGGAACGGGACATTACGCACCAGACAATTCAAAAGTGCAACAAATCCCGCAATAGGCCATTCTGCTAATGGCCGCGAACAATGGCGTCGTTGCTCTTTTGTGATCGGTCTGACGGCAACTTTTCCTTCCCCGGGCGCGTCTATTGGCGTTGACGTGCCCCGCTACGTGGGCCGTCTCGCAAACGGGGAAGGATTTCTCTCTGAAGATGCGACGTCTAGCCGCCGGCCTGGCGGCTGCCGCCATGGGCGCGGCGGTGGTGGCCACCACCGCCGCCACGCCCGCGCTCGCGGACCCGGGCCTCGACCCGGATGTCGCGGGTGGCCAGACCAGCCTCCAGCTCGACGTGAACCCTGAGCCCGCGTTCCGCGGCCGGCCTCTCCACATCGGGGGCAAGCTCTCCGTCAAGTGCGAAGAGGACTACATCCGCGGCCTGGTGTCGGTGACCCACTCCGACCGCTGCAAGAAGCAGGAGACCTGGCACCGCCTGGCCTGGAAGCGGATCGTCATCCTCTTCCAGCCCGCCGGCAGCGGCCGCTGGGAGCACGTGGACACCGTCCGTACGCGCGGCAACGGCAACTTCGCCCTGAAGGTGCCGGCCCGCACGTCGGGCACGTGGCGCGCGGTGTTCGAGGGCAGCCGGCACCTCGCCCCGTCCGAGGGCAAGGACTGGGTGAAGGTCATCGGCCATCGCCACCGTCACCACCACTGATCACCTTCGCGAACGCCCGGCCCCAGCGGCCGGGCGTTCGCCGTTCCCAACCCTCTGCCCAACACCCCGCCCGGCTCTATGCCACCGGTCGGCTGTTTACCCGTCCGGCTCTGTGCCACCGCCCGGCCGTTTACCCGTCCGGCTCTATGCCACACCGGCTTGCCGTTTACCCGTCCGGCTCCATGCCACCGGCCGGCCGTCTACGGCGAACACCCCGCCGAACCCCGCCGCCTGGTGAGCCCCGTGCGGACCTGCCGCCTGCGCGGTCATGCCGCCCCTTCGACCCGCATTCGCCGCGTGCGCGGCCGGCTCCGCGCGAACCCGCCTTCTGCGTGGTCCTGCCCTCTCGTACGCGTCGCTTGCAGGGCGGCGTCCCGTGCGAATCGGCTCTTGGGACTGTGCCCCGTGCGGACCTGCCACCCGCGCTGCCATGCCTTGCCCGCGAATTCCGCCCGCACGGTCCTGCCGCGTCCGGTTCGCCGCCTGCGAGGGCGATGCTCAACGCGGGCGGGCCGCCACCTGCGCCGCCGTCCTACGCGCGCCCCGGCACTACCCCAGCCTCTGCTCAACCTGCGCCCGCGCTCCCTGTACCCGCGCGGCCCGTCCGGGCTTCCTGCGCCCGCGTGGCCCGTCCGGGCTTCCCGCGCCCGCGCGGCCCGTCCGCGCTTCCCGCGCCTCTGTTCTACTCGCACTTCGGCTTTACCACGCTCCCGCTGTGAAGCCGCATCCCGGGCGAGACCGCCGTGAGCAGGGCATCGTGAGCAGGGCATACGGCCTCGGCCGGACCGCCACGGACAGGGCGCTGCTGGTGGGGCGCAGGACGGGAGCGGTGGCCGGTCCTTGGCGGCGGGTCCTGGGATCAAGGGCCCCTACACCGGCGTGAGCTCGGAATCGATCTAGGGAACAATGTGTTCTCGAGGCGTGAACCAGAGGATTTCCGGCCCGGCGCAAACCCGACGTAGGCTGGCGATCTGGCACACGAACAGGAGGTGACGCCCCGTGTTGCGAGACTCGTTCGGACGGGTGGCGACAGATCTGAGGGTGTCCCTCACCGACAAATGCAACCTGCGCTGCACGTACTGCATGCCCCCTGAGGGGCTCGACTGGCTGCCGAAGCCCGAGCTGCTCACCGCCGACGAGATCGTCCGCCTGGTCACGATCGGCGTCGAACGCCTCGGCATCACCGAGGTCCGCTACACCGGCGGCGAACCCCTCCTGCGCCGTGAGCTGGTCGACATCGTCGCCCGCACGGCCGCGCTCAAGCCCCGCCCGCAGATCTCGCTGACCAGCAACGGCATCGGCCTTGCCCGCCTGGCCGAGCCGCTGGCCGCCGCCGGGCTCGACCGGGTCAACGTCTCGCTCGACACGCTCGACCCCGACACGTTCAAGCGGCTCGCTCACCGCGACCGGCATGCCGACGTCATCGCAGGCCTGGCCGCCGCCGACGCCGCAGGGCTGCGCCCTGTCAAGATCAATGCCGTGCTGATGCGCGGCATCAACGACCATGAGGCCGTGCCGCTGCTGCGCTGGGCCCTCGACCAGGGTTACGAGCTGCGCTTCATCGAGCAGATGCCGCTCGACGCCCAGCACGGCTGGAGCCGCGCCGACATGGTGACCGCCGACGAGATCCTGCATCTGCTGTCCACCGACTTCGACCTCGCGCCCGACGACCGGGAAGAGCGCGGCAGCGCCCCCGCCGAGCGGTTCCTCGTGAACGGCGGCCCGGCCAGGGTCGGCGTGATCGGCTCGGTGACGCGGCCGTTCTGCGGCGCCTGCGACCGGGTGAGGCTCACCGCCGACGGTCAGGTGCGCAACTGCCTGTTCGCCACCGAGGAGTCCGACCTGAAGACCGCTATGCGGGCCGGGGCCTCCGATGACGAGCTGGCCGAGCGCTGGGTGGCCGCCGTCGCCAGCAAGCGCGCCGGACACGGCATCGACGACCCGTCGTTCCTCCAGCCGGCCCGCCCGATGTCCGCCATCGGCGGCTGACGGTCCGCGACCGGCATGCCCGCCGCCTCCGACCCCGCCCCCGTCGACGAACGCCTCCATCCACCCGAAGAGCCATCCCCCGCCCCGCCCCAACTCCCGTCCCGCCCCCGGACGTTTCCGCCCACCCGGCGAACCGTCCCTCATCCCGCGTCCCACTTCCGGTCCCGCCTCCAGCGCCGGGACAGCTCCCGGTGCTCGGCCGTCCTCATGCGCCGAGACGGTCCGGAAATCGGAGCGTCCGCCGCAAAAGCAGCAGCGCCTGGCGCGTCCTCCGTTGCGGTGGTGACGCCTGGCGCATTCTCCGCCACGGTGGCGGTGTGCGGGGCGCCCTCCACCATGGCGGCGGCGCCTGGCGCGTCCTCCGCTGCGGCGGCGGCGCCTGGCGCATTTTCCGCCACGGTGGCGGTGTGCGGGGCGCCCTCCACCATGGCGGCGGCGCCTGGCGCACCCTCCACCACAGTCACAGCGTCCGGCGCGCAGGCGTCTGCCGCCATCGGGCCGACGGCGGGTGACGGTGTCAGGTGCCCTCCGGCTCCGGGTGCCCGGTACTCAAGGCGGGCGCCCCGGACGTGGGCGTCGCGGGAGAGCCTGAGGTGCAGGCCGCCTTCGTATCCGAGGCGGCGGTGAGCGACGCGCGGGGCGTCCTCCGAGCGCATGGCGCTGGTGCCTGACGCGCGTAGTGCCTTTCGCGCTGCGAGGGAGCTTTTGCGCTGCGAGGGAGACTGACGTTCCGATGGCCTTCGCGAGCGCGGCGGCGAGGCCCGGCGGTCAGGCGCTCTTCGGTCCTGGGCAGGCCTCCGACGATCACGGGGCCATCCCGTGCGATGCTGGGGCGGCTTCCCAGAGCACGAAACCGGGCAGGGAGGGGCTGTGAGCGAGGGGTTCGATGCGGTGATCCTGGCCGGTGGGCGGGCCAGGCGGCTGGGTGGCGCGGACAAGCCGGCGCTCACCGTGGGCGGCAGGTCCCTCATCGAGCACGTCATCGCGGCGGTCGAAGGCGCCCGCACCGTCGTCGTGGCAGGCCCGGAGCGCCGTCCCGTCCCCGGCGTCGTGTACGTCCGTGAGAACCCGCCGGGCAGCGGCCCGGTCCCGGCGCTCGCCGCCGCGCTGCCCCACGTGACGTCCCGATGGCTGGTCCTGCTGGCCGGAGATCTCCCGTTCATGGGGCCTGGCCACGTGGCGGCGCTGCTCGAAGCGGCCCGGGAGGCGGGCGGCGGCGCCATCCTGCTCGACGACGGCGGACGGGAGCAGTGGCTGGCGGGCGCGTGGCCGGCGGCCGGGCTGAAGGCGGGCATGGCCGCCTACGACGGACGTTCGCTCAGGGGCGTGCTGGCCCCGCTCGTACGCGCCCGGCTCACCTTGCCCGGGCGCCCCTGGTTCGACTGCGACACAATGGACGACCTGGAGGAGGCTCGCATGAACGTGCTGCACGAATGGACCGTCCTGGCCTGCAAGGAGCTGGGCATCGACCCGGCCAGGGTGGACCGCGACCAGATCCTCGACCTCACCAAGGAGGTCGCCCACGGCGTGGCGAGGCCCGCCGCGCCGCTTACCGCCTACCTGCTCGGGCTCGCTCAAGGCGCGGGCACCGCCCCGGAAGACGCCGTCGCCCGATTGACCACATTGGCGAAGAACTGGAGCCGCGCCACCCAAGAGACCCTGACAGACGACTGACACTCGAACGAACTCTTGAAGTCAAGCTCGCCCCAAACCTGAAGATTTCCTGTGAATAACGGGGGAGGGGCGAGTGTAAACGATTTCGGGAAAGCCGCCCTATCGAACCGGGGCCGATGGCGCGCGTTGATCGAAACGCGACCCGGGAAAAGGGCGACGCCGGGTGGTTACGGGGGCAAACCACCCGGCGTCGCATCATCGGCGTTCCGACGGGGGCCCGGAACGCCGGCACCAGCACTCCGACGGGGGACCGGAGCGCTTGGCTAAAGCGTACACCTACAACCCATGGGATGCGTCAAGAGTTAGTCACGACCCGATCTCGCGTCGATGCAGCGGTATCTCGGTTTGGTTAGCCTCCGGGCTCTGAAAGGTAGGCGGCGGACCAGGGTTCCCCCTCTCATTGGCCCCGATTACGGCTATGTATGGCAAAAAGACCGCGCCGGCGATGAACAGCAGCCGGTACGGCCACGGGACCGGCACCACGACCGCCAGGATCAGGCAGATCGTGCGGATCCCCATCTTGATCAGATAGCTGATCTCCCGCTTGTGGATGTCCGCCGACAGCGACGGCTTGGCGTCCGTGACCTGGTGGACTTCCGGCTTCCTGCGCCACCCCTTCATGCTTTCCACGGTAGTCCCGCCATGCCGAGCTCCTGACCGTGCCCCGGCGGGGACAGGGGGTCATGCGACCATGGCCTTCTAGTAAGGAGGATGTGGAGATGACGGATCGCACGTACCGGGTGACCGAGATCGTCGGAACCTCTGGGGAGAGTGTCGACCAGGCCATCCGCAACGGCCTCAAGAGGGCCTCCGAGACGCTGCGGCACCTCGACTGGTTCGAGGTCACGGAGATCAGGGGTCACCTCGACGCGGGCGAGGTCGCCCACTTCCAGGTCGGCATGAAGGTCGGCTTCCGCCTCGAAGACGCCTGAGCCCGTCTGCGTGAGCCCCCCTCACGCCCTCTCGCGCCCACGTGTCCCGCTCCGGCGCCCAAGACCGTACGAGAGCCTCGTGAAGGCCGGAGCAGGCCGCCCAGAGCCCCGAGAAGCCGCGCGGGCGCGGGGTGAGGCCTTCCGGAGGCGGGGGAGAGGGCGTGGACGCGCCAGAGGCGTACGGGGCGACAGGGGAGGCGTGCGGGCGGCCGGGAAGGCCTGCGGGCGCAGGAGAGGCGTACAGCGTTACAGGCAACGTCCCGCGGCCGCGCCGCGCCCCATATGCGACACGATCCGCACCTGAGCCCCAAGCGATCCGCGCCTGCGGCCGGCGCAAGCGCGGCCGAGCCTCAAGCGATCCCGCGCCTGAGGTTTGCGCGAACGCGGCTGAGGCCTGAGCCCTCCCGCGCCTAACCTGCGTAAGCGCACTGAGGCCTGAGCGAGCGCGCCTGAGGCGCGAGGAACGGCGCCGCCAGCCCGGCTGAGCCGCGCGCGGAGTCGAACGGGCCCGTGCCGCGAACAAGCCCTTGCGCCGAACAGCCCCGTGCAATGTACGTGGGGCCCAAGCGGGGCTCGAACAAGCCGCGTAAGGCCCGAGCAGGCCCGAGCAAGCCCAGGCAAGCCGCGCCGCGAGCCTCGACCGAACCCGAGCCCTCGATCGAACTTGCGCCCCTCGACGGAGCCTGAGCCCTCGGCCGAACGCGAGCGAAGACGGCTCGCGCTCGGGCGGGCGTAGCAGACCCGTCCGAGCGCGAGAACCACAAGGCCGAAAGGCCCGTCTGAAACGCGTGTCAGCTCGCCTGGCTGACCGTGGACATGTTGAAGTCGGGCACCCGCACCGCCGGCATGATCGCCCGCTGGAAGTAGTCGCTCCACTCCCGGGGCAGCGTGCGGCTCCCCTCGCCCACCTCGGTCATCCGCCCCAGCAGGCCGACGGGGCTTTCGTTGAAGCGGAAGTTGTTCACCTCGCCGACGACCTCGCCGTGCTCGACGAGGTAGACGCCGTCGCGGGTCAGCCCGGTGAGGAGCAGCGTCTGGGGGTCGACCTCGCGGATGTACCACAGGCAGGTGAGCAGCAGCCCGCGCCGGGTCGAGGCGATCATGTCGTCGAGCGAGGCCGCGTCGTCCGGCCCGGCCATGATGAGGTTGTCGATGGCGGGCGTCACGGGCAGCCCGCTCAGCTCGGCCGAGTGGCGGGTCTGCAGCAGCGCCTCAAGCCGGCCGTCCTTGATCCAGTCGGTACGCGACAGCGGCAGCCCGTTGTCGAACACCGAGCTCTCCCGGCTGGAGGCGTGGGCCGTCACGAACGGCGCGCAGCCGATGCCGGGCGCCGCCGGGTCGCTCGTCAGCGTGACCGGCAGCCTGGCGAGCTGCTCGCCGACGCGGGTGCCGCCGCCCGGCTTGGAGAAGACCGTACGGCCGTCGAGCGCGTCACGCGCGCCCGCCGACCAGAACATGTAGATCATCAGGTCGGCCACGGCGCTCGGCGGCAGCAGCGTCTCGTAGCGGCCCGCGGGCAGCTCGATGCGGTTCTTCGCCCATTCGAGCCGCTGCGCCAGCGACGAGCCGAGCGCGGAGACGTCGACGTCGGTGAAGTCCTCGGTGGACACGCCCGCCCACGCCGACCGCTTGAGGTCGGCGGACTTGGCGTTGACCTCAAGCCGCCCGGTCGGCTGGTCGTGGCGCAGCCGCACGCCGGCCGACGTGCCGAGGAACGTGGAGGTCAGCGAGTGCTCGGCGAACCCGTACAGCTTCCTGCCGCCGGCCTCCGCCGCCGCGAACGCCTCCCCCAGAGCGGGCGCGAAGCGCCCGAACACCTCGATGTCGGTCGGCACCACCTCGTCGGCCCAGTGGGGTGAGGCGGGGCCGGCCTCGACGAGCGGCCGGGCGTCCTCGGCGGGCTGGGCCTCGCGCGCCGCCGCGTCGGCCGCCGCCACCACGTCGGCGAGCTGGTCGTCGCGTACGGCCGAGCGCGACACCACGCCGGCCTTGTCGCCCGCGATCGAGATGACGGTCAGCCGGGACGAGCGCGCGACGCCGTTCGTGGTCAGCGTGTTGCCCGCGAAGCGCAGGTTGGCGGTGGAGCCCTCGTCCACCAGCACCACGCAGCCGTCGTTAGAGGAGAGCTCCAGCGCCCTCTCCACCATCTCCTGAGGCGTCACTTGCCGCCCTCCTGCACCGTGTTGAGGATCCGTACGCCGCGGAACAGCGCCGACGGGCACCCGTGGCTGACCGGCGCGACCTGTCCAGGCTGGCCCTTGCCGCAGTTGAAGGCGCCGCCGAGCACGTACGTGCCGGGCCCGCCGACCGCCTCCATCGACTGCCAGAAGTCGGTCGTCGTGGCCTGGTAGGCGAAGTCCCTGATCTGCCCGTCCAGCCTGCCGCCGGTGATGCGGTAGGCCCGCTGGGCGGTGAACTGGAAGTTGTAGCGCTGCATGTCGATCGACCAGCTCTTGTCGCCGACGAGGTAGATGCCCCGCTCGACGCCCGCGATCAGGTCGTCGGTGGACGGCCCGTCGGGGGCCGGTGCGAGCGAGACGTTCGCCATGCGCTGGATCGGCATGTGGCCGGGCGAGTCGGCGAACGCGCAGCCGTTGGAGCGGCCGAGCCCCTTCATCAGCGCCATGCGCCGGTCGAGCTGGTAGCCGACCAGGACGCCGTCCTTGATGATGTCGAAGCTCTGCGTCTGGACGCCCTCGTCGTCGTAGCCGATGGTGGCCAGGCCGTGGGTGACGGTGCGGTCGCCGGTGACGTTCATGATGGGCGAGCCGTAGACCAGCTCGCCGAGCTGGTCGAAGGTGGCGAAGCTGGTGCCGGCGTAGGCGGCCTCGTAGCCGAGCGCGCGGTCCAGCTCGGTGGCGTGGCCGATCGACTCGTGGATCGTCAGCCACAGGTTGGACGGGTCGATGACCAGGTCGTACTCGCCGGCCTCCACGGAGGGCGCGGCCAGCTTCTCCGCCAGCAGCTCGGGCAGCCTGGCCAGCTCGCCCTGCCAGTCCCAGTGGCCGCCGGTCAGGTACTCATAGCCGCGGCCGGCCGGGGGCGCCAGCGTGGACATGTCGTCGAAGCCGTTCTCGGCCGCCTTCATGGCGTTGAGCGTGGGGTGCACCCGCACCCGCTGCTGGGTGGTCACGGTGCCGGCCGTGTCGGCGTAGAACTTCTGCTCCTTGACCTGCAGCAGCCGGGCCGAGACGTGGTCGGCGCCCTTGAGCAGCCCGGCCGACCAGTCGGCGAGCAGGCTCACCTTGTCGGATGCGGCCACCTCGAACGGGTCGATCTCGTAGTCGGACACCCACACCGCCTCGGCGTGGACCGGCTCGGGCGCCAGCTCGATGCGCTCCCTGTTGATGGGGGCGCTCACCTCCGCCACGCGTACGGCCTGCTCGGCCACCTTGGCGGCGGCCTCGGGCGTCAGGTGGATGCCGGAGGCGAAGCCCCAGGTGCCGTTCTTGACCACGCGCACCGCGTAGCCCAGATCGTCGGCGTCCATGGAACCTTCGAGCCGGGCGTCGTAGAGGCTGAGGGACTCGGCCCTGATGCGTTCGAGCCGGAAGTCCGCGTGCTCGGCGCCGAGGTCGCGAGCGCGTTGCAGAGCGGCGTCCGCGAGCTGCCGCAGCGGCAGCTCCAGGAAGTCGGAATCGATCTGGCGCATGTCCACGATCCTAACCCTGTGATCTTGTGCCACCCGGACAAGCGGATACCCGCCGGTAGGAGATACCGTCAGGTGTCATGGCACGCTCTGTACTCGTCACCGGGGGCAATCGCGGCATAGGCCTCGCGATCGCCCGAGAACTCGCCGCGGCAGGCGACGCCGTCGCGGTCACGTACCGATCGGGTGAGCCGCCCGAGGGCCTGTTCGGCGTGCGCTGCGACGTCACCAGCACCGCCGACGTCGAGGCCGCCTTCGACAAGGTCGAGGCCGAGCAGGGTCCCGTCGAGGTGCTGGTCTCCAACGCCGGCATCACCAAGGACACGCTGCTGGCGATGATGAAGGAAGAGACCTTCACCGACGTCATCGACACCAACCTCACCGGCGCCTACCGCGTCGCCAAGCGGGCCATCAGGCCCATGATGCGGCTCAAGCGCGGCCGGATCATCCTCATCTCCTCCGTCATCGGCCTCACCGGCCAGGCCGGTCAGGCCAACTACGCCGCCTCCAAGGCGGGCCTGGTCGGTTTCGCCCGCTCGCTGGCGCGCGAGTACGGCTTGCGCAACATCACCGTCAACGTCGTCTTGCCCGGCTTCGTCAACACCGACATGACCGCCGGGCTCGACCACGACGCCATCGTGTCCAACATCCCGCTCGGGCGGCAGGCGGCCCCCGAGGAGATCGCGCGCGTCGTGCGCTTTCTGGCCGGCGACGACGCCTCCTACATCACCGGGGCCGTGATCCCGGTCGACGGCGGACTCGGAATGGGGCACTGACATGGGCATTCTCGACGGCAAGCGGATCCTCGTCACCGGGGTGCTGACCGACGCGTCGATCGCGTTCGCGGTGGCCAAGCTGGCCCAGGAGGAGGGCGCGACGGTCGTGCTGACCGGCTTCGGCCGGCTCAGCCTCGTCGAGCGCATCGCCAAGCGGCTGCCCGAGCCCGCGCCGGTGCTGGAGCTCGACGTCCAGAACACCGAACACCTCGACACGCTGGCCGACCGCGTGGGCGAGCACGTCGACGGGCTCGACGGCGTCGTCCACTCCATCGGCTTCGCCCCGCAGTCCGCGCTCGGCGGCAACTTCCTCAACACCTCCTGGGAGGACGTCGCCACGGCGCTGCAGGTCTCCACGTACTCCTACAAGTCGCTGGCCGTGGCCTGCCTGCCGCTGATGAAGGAGGGCGGCGCGGTGGTCGGCCTCGACTTCGACGCCTCCAAGGCGTGGCCGGTCTACGACTGGATGGGCGTGGCCAAGGCCGGGCTCGAGTCCTGCAACCGCTACCTCGCCCGCGACCTCGGCAAGCACAACATCCGCGTCAACCTCGTGGCGGCCGGGCCGCTGCGCACGATGGCGGCCAAGTCGATCCCCGGCTTCAAGGAGTTCGAGGACAGCTGGCCGGAGAAGGCGCCGCTCGGCTGGGACCTCGCCGACACCACGCCCACCGCGCGGGCGTGCGTGGCGCTGCTGTCCGACTGGTTCCCGGCGACGACCGGCGAGATCGTGCACGTCGACGGCGGCGTCCACGCCATCGGCGGCTGACCGCCCCTGCCACCGTCCGAACCCCTGGCCCGCCCGTCGGGCCGGGGGTTCGCACGTTTCAGGGCCGGGGTTCGCACGTTTCAGGGCCGCGCGGGGCGACCCGAGCCGGGCGGCGGCAGGCGGTCCCAGGGACAGGCGGAGGCGGCGCAGGGCCCGCGCCAGAGCGGCGTGAGGAGGCTGCGGGGCACTTGGTGGACGCGGCGGCCGGCTGCGCGAGCACGCTCCGGCCCGGCTGGGCGCGGCCCGCTGGAGCGGCCGTTCACGCGAAGCGACCGGGGCGGGCTGGGGCCCAGGGGTGACCGTGCGAGGGGACGTTCAGGCGAGGCGGTGGCGGCCGTTTCCGGCGCGGGCCGGCTCGAAGGGGATCGACTCCGTGGACTCGCCCTGGTGCCGCCGCTGCTGAACGATCCGCGTGGCCAGCACCGCAGACCCGAGCAGCGCGATGGTCAGCACCGTGCCGATCACGTCGGAGGCCGGCGGGCTGGGCCGCACCACCCGGCGGTCCTGCATCGGCACGGCCAGCTCGTGCGAGAACGGGTTGGGCCAGAGCAGATCGACCCGGGGCTCCTCGGCGTGCGCGGTCTTCTTCTGCGTCACCGGCCGCTGCGTGTCAGGACGCTGCTGGGTCCTGGACGGCTCCGGCCTGGAGGGAAGGGGCTGGGGGAGGGCGGTGGCGGTGGCGGAGATGAGGCCGTCCGGGGGCTCGGGGGTGGGGGAGGGGACCGATGAGATGTCGGGCCGCGGGGTGAGCCGGTCGACGCTGCCGCGGTCGGAGCAGGACGGCGCCGTCAGGCAGTCGTCATCGCCGCCCTCGGGCGGGCCGGCCGTCTCCGGCGTGTCCGGCCTGCGGGACGGCGGTCCGTCCTCATCCTCGTCCTCGTCGGTGGCCGCCTTCGGCCGCCCTGTGGGCAGCACCTCGCCCACGCGCCCGAGCACCTCGTCGGTGGTCTTGTCGAGCCCTTCCGTCACCTTGCGGGTCGTGCCGCCCGTCAGTGTGTCGACCGTGCCGGTGACCGCCTGGACGACGTCGCACAGCGTGTTGGTCACCCCCGAGAGCAGGCCACCGTCGCGCGTGCAGTCCTGGGCGGTGGCCGATGCGGCGGGAGCCCCCACCGGGACGGCCACCAGCGCCACCGCGAGAACTCCAGCCGAGATCGCGGTTCTGGTCCCCATCCGTCCCCTCCTGCGTCGCTTCCGGGAGAAATCTTGCTGGACATCAGGCGGAAGACGCAGGCTTTTGGCGGCCGAAGTTGCGTTTCGGTATCGACTAGTGATACGCGAGGGAGGCTTACGTTCCTCCCGGCGGTGACGGCGCGCCGTCCTAGTCGATCGACGACACGTCATCGAGTGCCTCTCGGATCTCTATCGGCAGCACGACGTCCTCGGCGGGCAGGATGCCTTTGAGCTGCGCATGCGTACGGGCGCCGACGATGGCCGAGGCGACGCCGGGCTGGTCGCGCACCCACGACAGGGCCACGGCCAGCGGCGACACGCCGAGGCCGTCGGCCGCGGTCATGACGGACTCGACGACCCGCCGGCAGCGCTCGTCCAGATAGGGGCGGACGAAGTCCGCGAAGTGGGGTGTCGCGGCCCGCGAGTCGGCGGGGATGCCGGTGCGGTATTTGCCGGTCAGCACCCCGCGGCCGAGCGGCGACCAGGCCAGCACGCCGACGCCGAGGTGGGCGGCGGCGGGCAGCAGCTCCCGCTCGGGCTCGCGGGCCAGCAGCGAGTACTCGGTCTGCGCGGCGGTGATCGGGATGCGGCCGGGCACCATCTTCTGGGTGACGGCCGCGGCGGCGAGCTGCCAGCCGGTGTAGTCGCAGACGCCGGCGTAGACGGCGCGGCCGGAGGAGACGATCGCGTCGAGCGCGGCCAGGGTCTCCTCCAGCGGCACCTCATCGTCATAGGTGTGCAACTGCCACAGATCGACGTAATCGAGCCCAAGGCGGTTGAGCGACTCGTCGACGGCGGCGATGAGATGGCGCCTGGAGGCGTCGCGCGGGCGGCGGCCCTGCGGCGTCACCACGGCCTTGGTGGAGATCACCAGCTCCGAGCGCGGCACCGTGTCGCGCAGCATCCGGCCGAGCAGCCGCTCGGAGTCGCCGCCGGTATAGACGTCGGCCGTGTCGACGAGGTTACCACCCGCGTCGAGGAACGTGCGGAGCTGGGCCGCGGCCTCGTCCGCGTCGGTGTCACGCCCCCAGGTCATCGTGCCGAGCCCCAACCGGGACACCGACAGGCCGCTGTGGCCGACATAGCGCTGCTCCATGATCCCGCCAGGTTACCGTTCAGGCCGATGAAACGTCGTGATCGACGCCTGCGACACTTGCTGGATGACCACGTTGCTTCTGGTCCGGCACGGGCTGACGGACCTCACGGGGCCGGTGCTGGCCGGCCGCACCCCAGGGGTGCATCTGAGCGAGGCGGGCAGGGCGCAGGCCGCCGCGCTCGCCGGGCGCGTCGCGAGCGTCAGGCTCGACGCCATTGTCTCCAGCCCGCTCGAGCGCTGCTTGGAAACGGCGGAAGCCGTCGCAGAAGGTCGCGGACTCGAGGTGACCGTCGATGAGCGGTTCATCGAGTGCGGCTACGGGGATTGGACGGGCCGGCCGCTCAAAGAGCTGGCCGAGGAGCCGTTGTGGCCGGTCGTGCAGGCGCATCCGAGCGCGGCGACGTTCCCCGGCGGGGAAGCGGTGGCGGACATGCAGCATCGCGCCGTCGCCGCGGTCCGGGACTGGAATGAACGTCTCGGGGAGAAGGCTATATACCTCGTGTGCAGTCACGGCGATGTGATCAAGTCCATCGTGGCCGACGCGCTGGGGCTCCACCTCGATAACTTTCAGCGGATAACAGCCGATCCGGCCGCCGTCACCGTCATTCGCTATGCCCCCTTGCGTCCCTTTGTCCACAGGATTAACGATATGGGGGAATTGAAGCTGTCCGAGGATTCGGAGGAGAAAGACGGGGAGAAAACATCACCGGGAGCGATGCCGCCGTCGGCGGCGGGTCCGGAACCACGTAAGGTCAGGCTATGCCGGTCTTCGACTACGACCCACCGGAGAGGTTCGTCGCCGGTGCCCTGGGGCGGCCGGGCGCGCGGGTCTTCTTCCTGCAGGCCAGGGCCGAGGGCAGACTGACCACGGTGGCACTGGAGAAACTGCAGGTGGCGGCGCTGGCGGGCAGGCTCGACGAGCTGCTCGACGAGGTCCTGCGGCTCAGCGGCGGCACCGCCCAGGTGCCCGCGCTCGCGCCCGCCGACCTGGCCGACGACGGTCCTCTCGACACGCCGGTCGCGGAGGACTTCCGCGTCGGAACCATGGCGCTGACCTGGGATGCGGAGAAGTCACAGGTGGTGATCGAGGCGCAGGAGGTCATCGACGAAGACGATCTCGACAAGTCCGAGCCCTCGGTGCTGCGCGTGCGCATCAGCGCCGGGGCCGCGCGGGCCTTCACCCAGCGAGCGCTCCAGATCGTCGCGGCGGGCCGTCCCCCGTGCCCGCTGTGCGGCCAGCCCCTCGACGCCACGGGGCACGTATGCGTCCGACTCAACGGCTACCGCGGGGGTGAGGCGGCTTCATGACCGCTCCCGAGAGCGAACCGGCCGTCAAGCCCGCCCCGCCGCCCCCGGTGCATGACGAGGAAGCCCTCACGCTGCTGCGCGAAGGGACGCTGGAGGTCGCGGGCCGCCTCGTCGAGGCGACCAACATGACGCTCTACTGCTCGGTCAGGCTGGGCGACCGCCAGGCCGCCTGCGTCTACAAGCCCGTACGCGGCGAGCGCCCCCTGTGGGACTTCCCCGACGGCACCCTCGCCGCCCGCGAGGTCGCCGCCTTCGAGGTCTCCCAGGCCACCGGCTGGCGCATCGTGCCGCCCACGGTCTACCGCGACGGGCCCTTCGGCCCCGGCATGTGCCAGCTGTGGATCGACACCGAGCGCGAGATCGACCTCATGCGGCTGGTCAAGAGCCGCAACCCGGTCGTACGCCGGATGGCGGTCTTCGACGCGGTGGTCAACAACGCCGACCGCAAGGGCGGCCACCTGCTGCCGCTGCCCACCGGGCACGTCTACGGGGTCGACCACGGCGTGTGCTTCTCCGTCGAGGACAAGCTCCGCACGGTCCTGTGGCAGTGGCGGGGCAAGCCGCTCTCCCGCGAGGCGGTGGCGGTGCTGGCCAAGCTCGAACGCGACATCGAGTCAGGCCCGCTCGGCCGCCGGCTGCGCGAGCTGCTGTCGCTGGCCGAGGTCGAGGCCACCTGGCAGCGGGTGCGGCGGCTGCTCGACACCGGCGTGCACCCCTACCCGTCGGAGGGCTGGCCCGCAATACCCTGGCCCCCGATCTAGGGCGATCCTCGCCGGTTTATTACTCTTTGCCCATGTGCACGCTGATCGTGAGGACCGGCCGGGAGCTGACGCTCATGGGCGTCAGGGACGAGTTCGCCGACCGGCCCTGGGAGGGGCCCGGCGAGCACTGGCCCGACTATCCCGGAGTGATCGGCGGGCGCGACCTCAAGGCGGGCGGCACCTGGCTGGCCGTCAACCCGGCGGCCCGCCGTGCCGCCGCCCTGCTCAACGGGCACGGCAAGCCCGCCGATGAGACCACCAAGGTCTCGCGGGGCGACCTCGCGCTGCGCGCGGCGTACACGGGGGAGGGGCCCGGCGCCGGCCTGAGCCGCTACGACCCCTTCCACCTCGTGCTCGCCGACCTCGGCCAGGTGCGGATGTGGAGCTGGAACGGCGAGCGGCTCACCACCTCACGGCTGCCCGCGGGCACCAGCATGGTCGTCAACTCCGGCCTCGACCCGGAAAGCGAGCGGGTGGCCGCGTACCTGCCGCGCTTCCGCGCCGCCGAGGACTGGAGCGAGTTCACCGCCGAGCCGCCGTCCGACGACCGCGGCGCGCTCATCATCAGGCACGAGCTGCCGGACGGCCGCGTCTTCGCCTCCCTGTCGGTGATGCGGGTCTCCATCGCGCCTGAGGGTGTGACGTACGACTTCACCGACCTGACCGCCGATCAGGACAGATAGGCTCAAAGGCATGAGATCGTGGTCTGCCCAGAACGTTCCAAAACTCCCAGGTAACAGCATTCCGCTGAGTCTCTACGACACGTCGGCCAGGCAGGTGCGGCAGACCGATCCAGGGCCGACGGCCAGGATGTACGTCTGCGGCATCACCCCGTACGACGCCACCCACCTCGGCCACGCCAACACCTACCTCGCCTTCGACCTCGTCGGCCGCATGTGGCGCGACGCCGGCCACGAGGTCCACTACACCCAGAACGCCACCGACGTGGACGATCCGCTGCTGGAGCGGGCCGAGCAGACCGGCGTCGACTGGCAGGAGCTGGCCGAGCGGGAGATCCAGCTGTTCCGCGGCGACATGGAGGCGCTGCGCATCCTGCCGCCCCGCGAGTACGTCGGCGTCACCGAGATCATCGACCGCGTGGCCGACCTGATCATCCGGCTGTCGGCCAAGGGCGTCACCTACACCCTCGACGGCGACGTCTACTTCAGCGTCGCCGACGCCCCCAAGTTCGGCCAGGTGTCCGGCTACGACGAGCAGCAGATGCTGACCCTGTTCGCCGAGCGCGGCGGCGACCCCGACCGCCCCGGCAAGCGCCACCCGCTCGACTGGCTGATGTGGCGGGCCGAGCGCCCCGGAGAGCCGGCCTGGGACTCGCCGCTCGGCCGCGGCAGGCCCGGCTGGCACATCGAATGCACCACGATCGCCCTCGACAACCTGGGAGCCGGATACGACGTCGCCGGCGGCGGATCGGACTTGATCTTCCCGCACCACGAGTGCGGCGCCTCCGAGGGGCACGCGGCCACCGGCGAGTGGCCGTTCGCCAAGTTCTACACCCACGCCGGCATGGTGGGTCTCGACGGCGAGAAGATGTCGAAGTCGAGGGGCAACCTCGTCTTCGTCTCCAAGCTGCGGCAGACCCACGACCCGATGGCGATCAGGCTCGTCCTGCTCGCCCACCACTACCGCACCGACTGGGAGTACACACCGGACCAGATCGAGGCGGCCGAGCGGCGGCTGGCCCGCTGGCGCTCCGCCGTCGCGCTGCCCGGCGGCCCCCCGGCCGGCGACCTGCTGGCCACGGTCCGCAAGCGGCTCGCCGCGGACCTCGACGCGCCCGGCGCGCTGGCCGCCATCGACGCCTGGGCCGACGACGCGCTCGCCCGCCCCGGCTCCGACCCCTCCGCCCCCGCCCTCGTCAAGGACCTCACCGACGCCCTGCTCGGCGTCGCACTCTGACGAACCCGCACCGCCCGGGCCACCCCGGCCCGGGCTTCCGCGATCTCCCACACCGGACATCGCCGCCCGATCCAGGTGCCGTCTTCAGGTCGGGCAGTGGACTGGGGATCCTTGATGAAGAGGGTCAGACCCGGACGCGTTGTGTGCCCGGTCGTCCCCTCGGACGGCCGGGCACGAGCGTGTCAGACCTGGACGCGTTCGAGCCGGGTGATCGCGGCCAGCTCCGCGGAGAACCACTCGATCGTGCGGCGCAGCCCCTCCTCGGCCGGCACCTGAGCCCGCCAGCCCAGCCGCTCCCGGGCGAGCGTGGTGTCGGGCCTGCGCACCTTCGGGTCGTCGGCGGGCCGGTCGATGAAGCGGATCTCCGACGACGACCCGGTCAGCTTCTTGATCAGGGTGGCCAGTTCCAGCATGGTCAGCTCGTCGGGGTTGCCGATGTTGACCGGCCCGGCGAAGTCACTGGCGGCCATGGCCAGGATGCCCGAGACCGTGTCGTCCACGTAGCAGATGGAGCGGGTCTGCGAGCCGTCGCCGGTGACCGTGATCGGCTCGCCGGTCAGCGCCTGCCGGATGAACGTCGGGATCGCCCGCCCGTCGAACGGCCGCATGCGGGGCCCGTAGGCGTTGAAGATCCGCACGATGCCGGTGTTCGTCCCGCGCGCGTGACGGTAGGCGGTGGTCAGCGACTCGGCGAAGCGCTTGGCCTCGTCGTACACGCTGCGCGGGCCCACCGGGTTGACGTTGCCCCAGTACGTCTCCTTCTGCGGATGCTCCAGCGGGTCGCCGTACACCTCGCTGGTGGAGGCCAGGATGAACCGGGAGCCCTTCTCCCTGGCCAGGCCGAGCGCGTGCAGCGTGCCGACGCTCCCCACCCGCAGGGTCTCGATGGGGTAGCGCAGGTAGTCGGCGGGCGAGGCGGCCGAGGCGAAGTGCAGGACGAGGTCGAGCCGGTCGGGCACGTGCACGTACCCGGTCAGGTCGCACTCGATGAGCCGGAACTCCGGCCGCTCCAGCAGGTGCTCGACGTTGCGCGGCCCGCCGGTCAGGAAGCTGTCCATGCAGATGACGTCGGCGCCTTCGTCCAGCAGCCGTTCGCACAGGTACGAGCCCAGGAACCCCGCGCCCCCCGTGACCAGAGCCCTCATGACGTTACCTCCATGGCCGCTTCGACGACTTCGGACACCTCGATTTCGAGCAGGCCGGGGTCCGGCCGCTCGCCGTGCGGGTCGCCGTGGTGCCCGGTCCACAGCGCGATGTGCCGCCAGCCCGGCGGCGGGCCCCACAGCATGGGGGAGACGGGGCCGAACAGCACCACCGACGGCACGCAGAACGCCGTCGCCAGATGGGCGACGCCGGTGTCGCCGCACACCACCAGCCGGGCCCGGCTGACCAGGTCGATCAGGTCGGCCAGGCGGGTGCGCCCGGCCAGCATGCGTTCGGGCGGCAGCCCCGCGAGCTCGGCGACGCGGGTGGCGATCGGCACCTCGGCCGCGTTGCCGGTGACGACGACGTCGTCCAGCGCGGCCGCCACCTCGGCGAACCGCTCGGGCGGCCAGCGCCGCGCCGGGTAGGCGGCGCCGGGATGCACGATCGCCGGCCCCGTACGGTCGGAGATGCCCAAAGTCAGGTCCGCCGGGTCGGCCGGGATGCCGTACCACTCCAGCAGCCCGCACCAGCGCCGCACCTCGTGCACGCCGTCCTGCCATTCGGGACCGGCACCGAAGCCGAGCAGCCGCCCCGGGCGGGTGCGCCGCAGCGCCTCGGTGCTCTGCGGGCCCTTGCCGTGCAGGTTGACCGCGACGTCCGGCCGCTCGAACGGCACCGGTCCCGGCCCCGCCACGTCCACCTGGTCGTCCACCGCGCCGATGAGCGGCAGCAGCGCGCCGAGCGCCCGCGGCGCCGCCAGCGTGATGCGGTGATCGGGGAACGCCTGGCGCAGCGCCCGCAGCGCGGGCACGGCCGTGAGCAGGTCGCCCAGGCCGAGCCCGCGCAGCGCCACCAGCTCTAGGGCCATGACGTCTCCGTGGACGGGCAGACGACGAGCTCTCTCACCTCGCATCCGGCCGGCTGCCGCAGCGCGAACACGATGGCCTGGGCGACGTCCGCCGGGTCGTTCAGCCCGGCCTCCGGCCCCGGCTTGTACTGCTCGGGACGGCCGTCGAAGAAGCTCGTCCGCATGCCGCCGGGGATGAGCAGGGTCACCCCCACCTCCCCGCGCAGCTCGATCGCCAGCGCCCGGGTGAAGCCGACGACGCCGAACTTCGACGCCGAGTAGGCGGAGGCGTCGCTGAGCGGCCGCAGGCCCAGCGTGGACGCGCAGGTGACCACCGTGCCCCTGGTGTGCTTCAGGTACGGCAGCGCCGCCCGCACCACCGAGGCGGTCCCCAGCAGGTTGACCTTGATGACCCGCTCCCAGTCGTCGGCGGGCACGTCCTCCAGCCGCCCGCAGGCGTCGATGCCCGCGGCGGTGACGACGCCGTCGAGGCCGCCCGCCCGCTCGGCCAGCTCGCGCACCGCGCGCTCGGCCTCGCCCCGGTCGGCCAGGTCCGCGATCACGTGCTCGAAGCGCTGGCCGGGCGCGCGTACGTCGATGACGAGCGCCTTCCAGCCCTCCTTCTCCACCGCCTCGGCGGTGGCCAGGCCGAGCCCGGACGCGCCCCCCGTAATGAGAATGTTCACTGGATCTCCCTGATCAGATTGGTTGTGGACCGCCCCGGCAGCGTGCTCAGCACGACGATCTCCGCGCCGAGCCTGCCGAGGACCTCGGATTCGGGCAGCGTCTCCCCCTCGTAGTCGCCGCCCTTCACCCACACGTCGGGCCTGAGCAGCTCGATGGCGGCCGCCGGGGTGTCCTCGTCGAACACCAGCACGGCGTCCACGCAGCCCAGGGCCCGCAGCACCTCCACCCGGTCGCGCACGTCCACGATGGGCCTGGACGGGCCCTTGAGCCGGCGCACCGAATCGTCGGAGTTGACGCAGACGACGAGCGCGTCGCCGAGCGCCCGAGCCCGCCGCAGCAGGCTCACGTGGCCCGCGTGCAGCAGGTCGAAGCAGCCGCCGGTGGCGATCAGCCGTCCGCCCTGGGCGCGGACCAGCGCGGCCACCTCCAGCGCGGTGCGCGGCCGGTCGCCGAGCCGCTGCTCCTGCACCTTCACCGAGGCGGCGCCGCCGCGCTCGACGAAGCGAGACGCCTCGCCGACGCCCACCGTGATCGCCTCCTCGGCGTCCGCGCCGTCACGCATGGCCAGCGCCGCCGCCCCCGCCAGCCGGTCGCCGGCGCCGCACGCGTCCTGGCCGCCCGCCCGCACCGGCGGCGGCACCGTGACCAGCGGGCCGCCCGCCACGGCCAGCGCGGCGCCGCGCTCGCCGGTGGTGACCGCCACCGCCTCGGCGCGCAGCGCCCGCACCAGCCGGCGGGCCGCCTGATCGGGCCCCTGATAGCCGGACGGGCACATCAGCCGCGCCTCGGCCTCACTCGGCGTCAGCAGCGCGCAGCCCGGTATCGGCTGCTCGCCGCGCGGATGCGGGTCCCACACCACCGGTACGGAGACCTCGCGCAGCAGCTCGCGGGCCATCCTGGCGACGCCCCTACCGTAGTCGGACACCAGCACCGCGCCCGCCCGCAGGACCGCCTGCGCCGCCTCCTCGGTGGGGAGAACCGGGCCGTGCCGTCGCCGGTGTCCAGCCTGACGAGCGTCTGGCCGCGCGACCTGATCCGGGTCTTGCGCACGGTGCCGCCGCGCAGCGGCAGCCGCAGCAGGTCGAGCTCCTCCGACAGCAGCCCGCACAGGCGGCGGCCGTCCTCGTCGTCGCCGACCGCCGTGACCAGCACCACGTCGGCGCCGTCGCGGGCGGCCAGCAGCGCCGCCAGCCCCGCGCCGCCCGGCCTGGCCCGCTCCGACGAGACGTCCACGACGGGGACCGGGGCGTCCGGGCAGAGCCGGTCGGCCACGCCCTCGACGTCCACGTCGAGCAGCGTGTCGCCGATGACGACCAGCGGCCCCGCCTTCACAGCGTCTCCTCCAGCGCCCCCTCAAGGGCGTCCTCGAGCGCGTCGCACAGCAGGTGGATCAGCGCCAGGTGCACCTCCTGCACGGTGGCCGTCTCACCCGGTACGGCGACCGCCTCTTCGCACAGCTCGCCCAGCGCGTTCGGCCCCGGCCCCGTCAGCGCCCAGGCCGTCACCCCGCACTCGCGCGCCGCCGCCGCGGCGGCCAGCACGTTCGGGCTGCCGCCGCTGGTCGACAGGCACACCAGCACGTCGCCGGGGCGTCCGTGGGCGCGCACCTGGCGGGCGTAGACCTGCTCGGCGCCGAAGTCGTTCGCGATCGCCGTCACCGAGGAGCCGTCGGCGTGCAGCGGGATCGCCGCGTACGGCCGCCGGTCGTCCCTGAACCTGCCGACCAGCTCGGCCGTCAGATGCTGGGCCTCCGCCGCCGACCCGCCGTTGCCGCAGGCCAGCAGCCTGCCGCCGGACGACAGCACGCCGGCCAGCCGCCCGCCCCACGACCGGACGGCGGCCGCCTGGTCATCGAGCTTCTCCAGGGCGTTCCAGAGCTTTTCCAGATGAGCATCCATGATCAACCCCCCAGGGCGGCCAGCCGGCCGACCTTGCCGTCGATGACCTGCGCGTACACGGCCTCGGTGAGCTCGGCGACGCGCGGCCAGCCGTAGCGCTCGCGGGCCCGCCTGGCGCCGGCCGCGCCGATCTCCGCGCGCCGCCGCGGGTCGCCCAGCACGTCCTTGAGCGCTCTGGCCAGGGCGCGCGGCCTGCGCGGCGGCACCAGCACGCCGCAGCCCGCCACCGTGTCGAGGTGGCCGCCGACCGCCGAGGCCACGACGGGCACCCCGCACGCCATCGCCTCGACCGGCACCATGCCGAACGGCTCGTACCAGGGCACGGTCACCACGACGTCGGCCGCCCGCATCAGCGCGGGCACGTGCCGCCTGGGCACGCTGCCGATGACGTGGACGCGGTGGCCCATGCCGTAGCCCTCGGCCAGCTTCCTGAGCCGGATCGCCTCCTCGTCCTCCCGCCCGCCGCCGGCGATCACCAGCTCCGCGCCGGGAAGCTGGCGCATCGCCCTGATCAGGGTGTCCACGCCCTTGCGCGGCACCATGCGGCCGATGCTCAGCACCATCGGCCCGTCCGTACGCGGTGCCACCGGCCCGTCCGGGCGGAACTCCGCCAGGTCCACCCCGCACGGGACGACCGAGATGCGCTGCCGGGGAACGCCCATCGCGAGCAGCTCGCCCACCTCGTCGCTGCAGGTGGCGAGCACCGCGTCGGCGCGCTTGCCGATCTCCCGCTCGGTGTCGATGCGGTGCGCGGGGCTGGTGTCGGCCTCGCCCTGCCAGCGCCGCTTGACCGTGCCGAGCGCGTGGAAGGTCTGCACCACCGGGATCCCGCCGGCCGCCTCCAGCGCCGCCTGCCCGCTCATCCAGAAGTGCGCGTGCGCCACGTCGGGCGGGTGTGCGGCCCAGCGCTCGGCCAGCCGTTCGGCGAACTCCGGCATGTACGGGGGCAGCTCGTCCTTGGGCACGGGGGCCGGGGGACCCGCGGTGACGTACTCGACCGTGACGCCCGGCGCCAGGCGCACGGACGCGGGCTGCGACTCGCAGGAGCGCCGCGTGTGAACGGCGACCGTGTGCCCGCGCTCGGCGAGCGCGACGGCCAGCGCGGCGACGTAGACGTTCTGGCCGCCGGAGTCGACCCCGCCGACCGCCGCCAGCGGGTCCGCGTGCTCCGAGATGAGATCGACCTTCACTGCGTCAGCTCCCTCACTGCCTTGACCACCTGCTCACTCGTCACCTGCGACAGGCACGGGTGCCCGGACACCGGGCAGACGCGCGCCCTGCTCCCCCGGCAGGGCGCGTGCTGGTCGCCCAGCACCACCGTGGGCACGCCGTACGGGGCCCACCGCTCCAGCGGCACCACGGGGGCGAACAGGCTCACGACCGGCGTGCCGACGGCGGCGGCCAGGTGCGCGGGGCCGGTGTTGCCCGCCACCAGCACGCCGGCGCCCTCGATGACGGCGGCGAGCTCGGCGAACGTGGTGGCGCCGCCCAGGTCGGCCGCGACGCCGCCGGCCACGTAGGCGGTGAGGTCGCGTTCGGTGCCGGTCACGACGACGCGGTGCCCGTCCTCGGCCAGCTCCCGCACCGTCTCCCGGTGCCGGTCCGCCGGCCAGGTGCGGGCGGGCGCCGAGGTGCCTGGGTGCACGACGACGTACGAGCCGGGGCCGAGCGCGTGCCCGAACGTCCGGCGGACGTCCGGCAGCGGCCGGCGGACCGCGAGCCCGCCCTCGTCGCCCGGCGGCAGCTCGAACCCGGCCGCCCGCGCGAGCGCGAGCATCCGCTCCGCCTCCGGCACGTCCACGCTCTCGTCCACCACGTGCCGCACGTCGAGCAGCGAGCCCGGATAGTCGTTGCTGATCGCGCTGATCCGCGCCACCCCGGCCAGCCTGAGCAGCAGCGCCAGCGGCAGCGCCGACTGGTGGAACGAGGTGAGCAGCACCGCCTCGTCGACCCCGCGCACCAGGCCGATCAGCTCCTCGGCCCCGGCCCTGGAGGCGGGCGGCGGCGTGTGGTCGATCCACGGGGCGTGCCAGGTCACCACCCGGTCCACGCCCGGCAGCAGCTCGGCCGCCGCCCTGCCGTTCGGTCCCGACAGGAAGACGACCTCGGCGGCCCGCGTGCGCACCGCGCGCACGGCGGGACCGGCGAGCAGCACGTCGCCGGCGTCGTCGAGCCGCGCCACCAGCACGCGCCCCCGGTCTGCAGCAGCCGTCATCGCCGCACGCTCCATTCCCCGCGCAACCGGTGCGCGCAGGCGACCGGCGGGATCAGCACGCTGGTGACGGCCATCCGCAGCACCTCGTCCGGCGTGCGCGGGCCCGGGGCGATGCGCCGCCAGGCGAACTGCGCCGTCAGCGCCGCCCAGACCGCGCCCGCCGCCAGCGCCGCCGTCCTCTGGCGGCCCGTCGCGAGCAGCGCGGCCGCCAGGCCCGCGGCCGTCGTGGCGGCGTGCAGCCGCAGCCGTCCTGGCGCGCCGCCGATGGCCGCCCGCCAGCCGGGACCGTGCAGGCGCCGCATGAGCGCGTCGTCGGCGTTGCCCCGCTGGTGGCGCACGCTCGCCCAGAAGCCGTCGTCGCGGACCGGATGCACGGTCACCCGCTCGCCCTTGACCAGCCGGTGCCCGGCCCGCGTCACCCGCAGCGCCAGGTCGGCGTCCTCCCGGTAGGCGCGCGGGAACCGCTCGTCGAAACCGCCGAGCGCCTGCAGCACCTCGCGCCGGTAGGCCATGTCGGCCGTCACCCAGAGCGCGCCCGCCAGCCCGGCGGTGTGCCGCTCGGCGTCGGTGGGCCTGCGCCCCTCCGGCCTGGGCACCCGGATCCTGCCCTGGCTGCCCGCCACCTCGGGCGGCAGGTCCACCAGGTCCTTCCAGACGGCCTGCGCCCACCCGGGGGCGGGGACCACGTCGTCGTCGAGGAAGACCACCCAGGGCGTGTCGGCGGCCCGCCAGCCGGCGTTGCGCGCCGCCGCGGGACCGCGCCCGCCCGAGCGCACCAACCGTACGTGCGGAGGCATGCGCAGCGCCGCCAGCGAGGCGGGATGGCCCCGGCGGTCGTCCACCACGATCACCGGCACGTCCGGGCCCACGGCGGCCAGCGTGTCGTGCAGCGTCGGCCGCCCGACGGTGGGGATCACCACGGTGATCATGAGGCGAACACCTCCCGCCGCCGCACCAGGTAAGGACCCAGCGCCAGCACGTCCACCGGCGCCGAGCCGAAGCACTCCAGCGCGTCACGCGGGTCGTCCACCATGGGACGCCCCGCCGTGTTGAGGCTCGTATTGACCACCACCGGCAGCCCCGTGCGCGCCTCGAACTCGCTCAGCACCCGCGCCATCAGCGGCTGACGCTCCGGCGAGACGGTCTGGATGCGGGCGGTGCCGTCCACGTGCACCACCGCGGGGATGCGCGGCGCCCAGTCCGGGTGCACGTCGTGCACGAACAGCATGTACGGCGACGGCACCGGCCCCCGCGCGAAGATCTCCCGCGCTCGCGACTCCAGCACCATCGGCGCGACCGGCCGGAACTGCTCGCGCCCCTTGACGTCGTTGAGCCGCTCGGTGTTACGCGGATTGCCGGGGTGGGCCAGCAGCGACCGGTGGCCCAGCGCCCGCGGCCCGTACTCGGCGCGGCCCTGGAACCAGGCCACGATCCGGTCGGCGGCCAGCTCCGCCGCCACCGCCGCCGCCAGGTCGGCGGGCCGCGTGTACGGCACGCGCGCCACGTCCAGCCACGCGCCCAGCTCCTCGTCGGTGAAACCGCGGCCGAGCGCCGGGCAGGTCATCGGCGCGGCCGGCTCGCCGTACACCTGCGCCAGGTGCAGCGCCCCGCCCAGCGCGGTGCCGGAGTCGCCGGCGGCCGGCTGCACCCACACCTCGTCGAACGGCCCCTCGTCCAGCAGCCGCGTGTTGGCCACGCAGTTCAGCGCCACCCCGCCGGCCAGTGCCAGCCGCCGCTCCCCGGTGCGCTCGTGCAGCCAGCGCGCCAGCTCCAGCAGCACCTCCTCCAGCCGGGCCTGCACGCTGGCGGCCAGGTCGGCGTGGTCGGAGGTCCACGGTGCGCCCTTCTTCAGCGCCTTGGCGTAGACGTTCCAGTCGACCGGCTCGACGCGGAACCCGCCGTCGCCGGTGGTGTAGATCACCTCGCGCAGCGCCTCCAGGTGGCGGGGACTGCCGTAGGAGGCCATCGCCATCACCTTGTACTCGTCGCTGGAGCGCAGGAAGCCGAGATGCTGGGTGACGTCCTCGTACATCAGGCCGAGCGAGTGCGGCAGCTCCTGGGCGGCGAGGATCTCCAGCTCGCCGCCCCGGTAGCGGCCCGCCAGGTGGGAGACGTTCTCGCCGCGCCCGTCGCACACCAGCACCGCGCAGTCGCGCCACGGCGAGGCCAGCCCGGCCGATGCCGCGTGCGCCACGTGGTGCGGCACGTAGGTGACCTGCCCGGGGTCGAGCCCCGGCAGCGCCGTGGCGAGGAAGGCGGGGGCGCGCACCGCGTACCGGGTGCGCAGGTCCTCCCAGTCGCCCTCAGGCCGCTGGAGCACCAGCGACGGGTCGTAGGAGTAGGCGACGGCGTCGATGTCCTCCGGCGCGAGCCCCGCCTCGCTCAGGCACCAGGCGGCCGCCAGCTCGGGCAGCTCCCAGGCGGAGAAGGCCAAGGGCCGCTTGCCGTGTTTGCGACGGCTGAAGCGTTCCTCTTCGGCCGCGGCCACGATCCTGCCGTCGGCCACGAGCGCCGCGGCCGGGTCGTGGAAGATCGCGTTGATGCCGAGAAATCTCATGCTTCCTCCCCCTGGGGATGTCGAGAACCGCTACCGAGAGAAGCGGCTCTCAAACCTGACGCAACCGCGAGCGCCTTCGTGAGCTGCGAAAACGCCTGCGGCCACCTGGGGTTGCTCACGCTGCGTAGTTGTTTGTCCCGGCAGGCCACGGGTAGCTGCCGCTCACGCGCGACGGAGGTGGATGGTGTTCGAAAAGCGGCGTCCCGGGGCCGTGCTCTTCGACCGGGACGGAACCTTGATCAAGGACGTGCCCTACAACGGCGACCCCGCCCTCGTCGAGCCCATGCCGGGCGCGGTCGAGGCGCTGTGCCGGCTCAGACGCGCCGACGTGCCGGTGGCCGTGGTCACCAACCAGTCGGGCGTGGCCAAGGGCCTGCTGTCGCCGGACGACATGGACCAGGTGAACGCCAGGGTGGAGGAACTGCTCGGCCCGTTCGACGCATGGGCGATCTGCGTGCACGGCGACGCCGACGGCTGCACCTGCCGCAAACCGGCGCCCGGCCTGGTCATCAGGGCCGCGGCCGTGCTCGACGTCAGCCCCCGCGACTGCGTCGTGGTGGGCGACATCGGCCGCGACATGGAGGCCGCGAGGGCGGCCGGCGCGCGGGGCATCCTCGTGCCCACGGAACAGACACGTCAGGAGGAGATCGACCAGGCCCCCGAGGTCGCCGGCGACCTGACCGACGTCGTCGAGCGCGTGCTGAACGGCGCCGACGACCCGGTGCCCGCCGTCTCGGCGCCCTGGGCCCGCGCGATGGGCTGGAGCCGCTGGTGAGGATCCTGCTCTGGCACGTGCACGGATCCTGGGCCAGCGCGTTCATCAGGGGGCCGCACGACTATCTGCTGCCGCTCGTTCCCGGCCGCGGACCCGACGGCCGGGGGCGGGCGGCCACCTACGACTGGCCGGACAGCGCCCGCGAGGTGCCCTGGGACCGCCTGCGCGACGAGCCCGTGGACGTCATCGTCTACCAGCGCCCGCACGAGATCGACCTGGCCCGCGAATGGCTCGGGCCGCGCGCCTCCCGCCTGCCCGCCGTGTACGTCGAGCACAACACGCCCGCGGGCGACGTGCCCCGCACCCGCCACCCGCTGGCCGGGCAGAGCGGCATCACGCTCGTGCACGTCACCCACTTCAACGAGCTGTACTGGGACAACGGCCGCGCCCCCACCCGCGTCATCGAGCACGGCGTCCCCGACCCCGGCCACCTCTACAGCGGCGAACTCGCCAGGGCCGGCGTCGTCGTCAACGAGCCCGTGCGCCGCACCCGCGTCGCCGGCACCGACCTGCTGCCCCGCTTCGCCGAACGGGTGCCGCTCGACGTGTTCGGCATGAAGGTGGACGGCCTGCCGTACGGCACGTACGAGGACCTGCCTCAGCACGCCATGCACGCCGAGCTGGCCAGAAGGCGCGTCTACCTGCACCCGTACCGGTGGACCTCGCTCGGCCTGGCCCTCATCGAGGCCATGACGCTCGGCATGCCCGTCGTCGCGCTCGCCGCCACCGAGGCGATCGAGGCGGTGCCGCCCGAGGCCGGCGTGCTGTCGACCAAGGTGCACGTGCTGGCCGACGCGCTGGCGGAGTTCGCCGCCGACCCCGAGCGCGCGAGCCAGGCCGGCAAGGCCGCCAGGGCCGCCGCGCTGGCCCGCTACGGGCTGAGCCGCTTCCTCGCCGACTGGGACCTGCTGCTCGACCAGGTATGACGCCTCGCGCCATGGGTAGGCGCGGACAGCATGATGATGCTCGACTGGACACGCAGGGCCGCCTGCCTGGACCTCGACCCCGAGCTGTTCTTCCCGATCTCGATGGAGGGGCCGAGCCAGTCGCAGGCGGACAGGGCCAAGCAGGTGTGCGCAGGATGCCCTGTGCGCGAGCCGTGTTTGGAATACGCGCTGAGCACCAGGCAGGCGCACGGGGTGTGGGGCGGCACCGACCCCGGGCAGCGGCGCGAGCTCAGCCTGGCAGGGCCGCGAGGAAACGCTCCCGCTCGGCCTCTTCGAGGTGGTCGCTGAACAGCACGCCGTCGAGGTGGTCGGTCTCGTGCTGGAGCACCCGCGCCAGCGTGCCGAGCGCCCTGACGGTCACCGGTTTGCCGAACATGTCACGGCCACGCGCGGTGACCATGTAGGAACGTTCCAGTGGCCACCACACGCCGGGCGCCGACAGGCACGCCTCGTCGGCCGTCACCCGCCGCTCCGACAGCTCCAGCCGCGGATTGACCAGGTGGCCCGACTTGCCGTCGTAGTCGTAGACCACCACCCGCACCGGCTCGCCCAGCTGCGGAGCCGCCAGGCCGGCGCGCCCAGGGCCCGCCCGCAACGTCGCCGTGAGCGACTTCACCAGCCGGCGCAGCTCCCGATCGAAATCCCGGACCGGCTCCGCGACCGTGCGCAGCACCGGATCGCCGAACATGCGAATGGGCAGGACCGACACCCGTGACTCCCCGATAGGCGGCCATATCACGGACAACGTTTCCCCCGCCCGCGCCGGGCCAATCCAGCGGGCGCGGCCTTGTAGCACAGCGGTAACAGAAGAGACCCGTGGGCGAAACCACCCGAAAGCAGTATCGGAGGGTGATCTCACTTGCGTCACAAGCACCTGTGATGCCTGGCCGGGTGCTCGGGGTCCGGCCAGGCGTCCCCGACTACCTGGAGGTGCACGCATGAGCGCGCTTTCCCTGGAGGCCGGAACCTCCCCGGAGACGGCCCCCGACGCGCTGGCGGGCTTCACCGTCGGCGTGACCGCGACCAGGCGGCGCGAGGAGTTCGGCGCCCTCCTGGAACGCCGCGGCGCCCGCGTGGTCAGCGCCCCCGCCATCCGCCTCGTCCCCCTCGCCGAGGACGCCGACCTGCTCGCCGCCACCCGGCAGAGCCTGGAGGCGCCGCTCGACGACGTGGTCGTCACCACCGGCGTCGGCTTCCGCGGCTGGATGGCCGCCGCCGAGGGCTGGGGCCTGTCCACCGAGCTGAGCGAGCACCTGTCACGGGCCCGCCTGCTCACCCGCGGACCCAAGGCCAGGGGAGCGGTGCGCGCCGCCGGGCTCAACGACCACTGGACGCCCTCCACCGAGTCGTGCAAAGAGGTCAAGGAGTACCTCCTCGCCCAGGACCTGCGCGGCCGGCGCATCGCCGTCCAGCAGCACGGCGAGCCGCTGCGCGACTTCGTGGCCGACCTGCGCGCCGCCGGCGCCGAGGTGATCGAGATACCGGTCTACCGGTGGCTGCCGTACCGCGACATCTCGCCGCTGCGCCGCCTCATCAGCCAGACCGTCTCCGGCGCGATCGACGCGGTCGCCTTCACCAGCGCGCCCGCCGTGCACGCCATGCTGAACACCGCCCGCGCGGACGGCCTGGAAGAGGCGCTGCTCGCCGCGTTCGGCGGCTCCGTCGTGGCCGCCTGCGTCGGGCCGGTCACCGCCGACCCGCTGACCTCGCGCGGCGTGCCCACACTCCAGCCCGACCGCTCCAGGCTCGGCGCGCTCGCCCGCGCCCTGGCCAGGCACCTGCCGGAACACGGCGTCACCCGGGTCACCGCCGGTGGACACCGCCTGGAGATCCGCGGCCACGCCGTGGTCGTGGACGGCGAGCTGCGTCCGCTGCCGCCGGCGCCGATGGCCGTGCTCAAGCGCCTGGCCGACAAGCCGGGCCACGTGGTGTCGCGGGCCGACCTGCGTACGGTGCTGCCGGGCAGCGTCGCCCGCGACTCGGCCGAGCACGCCGTGGAGATGGCCATCACCCGGCTGCGCCGAGCCCTCGGCCCGAGCGGCATCGTCGAGACCGTCGTCAAACGCGGCTACCGGCTCGCCTGCCTGTACGAGGACGGCCTTTGAGCCTCCTCGCACCACCGACCGTCACATCAGCCCACACCGAGGAGTTTCCGCATGCCCGGGCCCGTTCCCGCAGGAGCCGGCCGATGACCCCCACCCTCGTCCTGGCCGCGCACGGCACCCGCAGCCAGGCCGGTCAGCGCACGCTCGCCGCGCTGGCCGAGACGGTCAGGGCCGCGCGGCCGGGAGGCCGGGTCGAGCTCAGCTACCTGGAGCTGGCCTCGCCGCTGCTCCGGGAGGTCCTGCCCGCCGTACGCGGCCCGGTGGTCGTCGTCCCGCTGCTGCTGGCCGGCGGCTACCACGCGCACATCGACCTGCCCCAGGTCGTGGCCGAGCACCGGCCCGACGCGATCGTGGCCGGCTGGCTGGGGCCGCACCGGCTGCTGACCTCGGCGCTGGCGCGCAAGCTGGCACGGGCGGGCCTGCGCGCCACGGACGCGGTGCTGCTCGGCGCGGCGGGATCGTCCGACCCGTCGGCGCTGGCCGACGTGCGCGCGGCGGCGCACCAGCTCGCCGTGCGGCTGGCCAGGCCGGTGACCGCCGCGTTCGCATCGGCGGGCGCGCCGTCGCTGGATGAGGCCATGGAACGGCTCGGCGCGACCCCGGCGTCCCGGGTGGCGATCGCCTCGTACGTGCTGGCCCCCGGCTTCTTCCACGACCGGCTGGTCGCGGCGGCCGCGGGCCGGACCGCGGTGGTCAGCGAGCCCCTGGGCGCCGACCCCGACGTGGCGGCCCTCATCTGGCGCCGCTTCGACGAGGCCCTGCGCCGCCCGGCCGCCCGGCCGCGCACCCTCCGCAGGGCATGACGCACCGCACAGGGGGAGGGGCCTGCCGCGATCAGGCGTGACGCCGGCGGCAGCGGGGGATCAGGCCGCGCCGGGCATCGGACGCCGCGGATCGGGCGGTGCCGGGAGCCGCCGCCGGGCTCGGCCGCCGATGGCCGGGTGCCAGGGATCAGGCGGGGTCGAGGCGCAGTTCGCGGACGATCTCGCGGGCGCTCGCGTCCCGTGACGGCGCGTCGTCGCAGCCGACGAACATCTCGATGAAGGCCCGGTGGAAGCAGCCCGCGACCATCAGGCGTGCGCTGGCCTCCGGGTCGGCGTCGGCCCTGACCCGGCCCAGCCGCTGTTCGTCCGCCAGATAGCCGGCCAGCGGTGCGATCTCGGTGCGCGGCCCGAGCCCCGCCTCCTTGATGGCCCGGCGGAAGCGTACGGTGACGTCGGGGGAGGTGAAGGCGGGCAGCGCCGCGCCCTGGACATCGATGTAGTAGTCGATGCCCGCACGCGCGACCGGGTGGAGGTTGTCCGACACGGACCCCTTCCCTGCGCGGTGCGTCAGGTTGTGCAGGATGCTCAGCCAGAGCGGGAGCCGGTCCTGGAGCAGCGCCAGGAAGTAATCCACCGAGCCGCCGGCACGGTCCTCCCTGAGCGAGACGGCCATCTCGAGGACGCGCCGCCTGGTGTCCTGACTCCTATGGTGCGGGTCTACGTGGGATGTCGCCATGGCATGCCTAACGTGCGCGGTCGGTGGATGTAGGCATCACGTGCGAAGCCGGACGGTCTCCGTCCGGCGTGAATCTGGAGTCCCGGCCTGTCGGGATCTGGTGAACCCCGATTATTACTCGAAACCGCGAAAAATTGGCGGATTTAATACGTCAGGGTTAGCTGTCCGTGTCGCGATCTCTACGTCGCAGGTAGCGCTCGAACTCGGCCGCGATCGCATCGCCGCTGGCCTCGGGCAGCTCCGCGGCGTCCTTGCGCTCCTCCAGCTCCTTGACGTATTCGGCGACCTCGCTGTCCTGCGCGGCCAGCTCGTCCACGCCGCGCTCCCACGCCCTGGCCTCCTCGTCGAGGTCGCCGAGCGGCATGGGGATGTCGAGGACGTCCTCGAGACGGCGCAGCAGCGCCAGCGTCGCCTTCGGGTTGGGCGGCTGCGCGACGTAGTGGGGCACCGACGCCCACAGCGAGATCGCATCGAGCCCGGCCTTGCCGAACGCGTGCTGCAGCACGCCCACGATGCCGGTCGGGCCCTCGTAGCGGCTCAGCTCCAGGCCGGTCGAGCGGGCCAGCCCCTCGCTGGTCGCGCCGCCGAGAATCGGCACGGGGCGGGTGTGCGGGGAGTCGTTGAGCAGGGCGCCGAGCATGACCGCCAGCTCGATGCCCAGCTCACGGCAGACGTAGATGATGTCGTCGCAGAACGAGCGCCAGCGCATGTTGGGCTCGATGCCGCGCAGCAGCACGACGTCGCGCTCGACGCCCGGCGGCCTGGCGCGCAGCAGCCGCGTCGTGGGCCACACGATGGACTGCGTGAGCCCGTCGCTCATCTCCACCACGGGCCTGGTCACCTGGAAGTCGTAGTAGTCGTCCGGGTCGAGCGCGACCAGCGGCTCGGCCTTCCAGGCGGACTCGAGATGGGCGATCACGCCGCTGGAAGCCTCACCCGCGTCGTTCCAGCCCTCGAACGCGGCAATGAGCACCGGGTCGACGAGCTCGGGGAGCCCTTCGAGCTCTATCACGTGTCGCCTCCACTCTCCTTCGTCCCGCTAAGCCTATGCCGTGAGGAGGCATCGCCGTCACCGATCTCCCCCCGAATGCCGCGCTGCCCCGTTCGCCCACGTGACGGCCGGGTGGCGGGCGCGTGCCGGGTCCGGCGGCGCCACGGGCCGGATCGGCACGCGCAACCCCAGGTCGAAGGCCCTTCCGCCGGGCGCGGGACGCTCGCGCGCGGCCCGCGTGCGGCCTCGCGCGCGGGCGTGCGGAGCGCGCGGGCGGGCGCCGCACGTTCGCGACCCGCGAACTCGACGGGCGCACCCCATCCCCATTCACCCGAAATCGGGAATAAAACCGAGCGCATCGCAAACACCCCGAAAACCCCGAGTTCAGGCCGCTTACGACGCGCGGAAACGGCGCACGACCGGCGCTCGAGGCGCACCCGATAAGCTGAACCTCATGAGCATCTCCCCGTCCTTTCGAGAAGTGTTGTCCCAGCGCGTCATCGTGGCCGACGGGGCTATGGGCACGATGCTCCAGGCGCAGGACCCCACGCTCGACGACTTCCATGGTCACGAGGGCTGCAACGAGGTGCTCAACGTCACCCGGCCCGACATCGTGCGCGGCGTCCACGACGCCTACTTCGCCGTCGGTGTCGACTGCGTCGAGACCAACACCTTCGGCGCCAACCTCGCCGCGCTCGGCGAATACGACATCGCCGACCGCGTCTACGAGCTCTCCGAGGCCGGCGCCCGCATCGCCCGCGAGGCCGCCGACCACTGGTCCACGCCCGACCAGCCGCGTTTCGTGCTCGGCTCCATGGGCCCAGGCACCAAGCTGCCGACGCTCGGCCACCTGCCGTACGCGAGCCTGCGCGACGCCTACCGCGACAACGCCGCCGGCCTGATCGCGGGCGGCGCCGACGCGCTGATCATCGAGACCTGCCAGGACCTGCTCCAGGTCAAGGCCGCCGTCGTCGGCGCCAAGCGGGCCATCGAGGCGGCGGGCCGCGACATCCCGATCATCGCCCAGGTCACCATCGAGACCAACGGCGCCATGCTGCTCGGCTCCGAGATCGGCGCGGCGCTCACCGCCATCGAGCCGCTCGGCGTCGACGTCGTGGGCCTCAACTGCGCGACCGGTCCCGCCGAGATGAGCGAGCACCTGCGCTACCTCGCCCGCCACTCGCGGCTCAAGCTGTCCTGCATGCCCAACGCCGGCCTGCCCGTGCTGACCGCCGACGGCGCCCACTACCCGCTGACGGCGCAGGAGCTGGCCGACGCCCACGACTCCTTCACCCGCGACTACGGCCTGTCCCTGGTCGGCGGCTGCTGCGGCACCACGCCCGAGCACCTGCGCCAGGTGGTCGAGAAGGTGCGCGGCAGGCAGCCCGTCGCCCGCCGCCCCCGCCCCGAGCCGGGCGCCTCCTCGCTCTACCAGACCGTCCCGTTCCGGCAGGACACCTCCTACCTCGCCATCGGCGAGCGCTGCAACACCAACGGCTCCAAGGCGTTCCGCGAGGCCATGCTGGAGGGCCGCTGGGACGACTGCGTCGAGATGGCGCGCGAGCAGGCGCGCGGCGGCGCCCACATGCTCGACCTGTGCGTCGACTACGTCGGCCGCGACGGCGTCGCCGACATGAAGGAGCTCGCCTTCCGCTTCGCCACCGCCTCCACACTGCCGATCATGCTCGACTCCACCGAGCCGGCGGTGCTGCAGGCCGGCCTGGAGATGCTGGGCGGGCGCGCCGCCGTCAACTCCGTCAACTACGAGGACGGCGACGGCCCCGACTCCCGCTTCCAGAAGATCATGCGCCTGGTGCGCGAGCACGGCGCCGCCGTGGTCGCCCTCACCATCGACGAGGAGGGCCAGGCCCGCACCGCCGAGCACAAGCTGCGCGTGGCCACCCGGCTGATCGAAGACCTCACCACCAACTGGGGCATGCGGGTCGAAGACGTCATCGTCGACTGCCTGACCTTCCCCATCGCCACCGGCCAGGAGGAGACCAGGCGCGACGGCCTGGAGACCATCGAGGCGATCCGCGAGCTCAAGCGCCGCTACCCCGGCGTACAGACCACGCTCGGCGTCTCCAACATCAGCTTCGGCCTCAACCCGGCCGCCCGCATGGTGCTCAACTCGGTGTTCCTCAACGAGTGCGTCAACGCGGGCCTCGACTCGGCCATCGTCCACGCCTCGAAGATCCTGCCGATGGCGCGCATCCCCGACGAGCAGCGCCAGGTCGCGCTCGACATGGTCTACGACCGCCGCCGCGAGGGCTACGACCCGCTGCAGCGGTTCATGGAGCTGTTCGAGGGCGTCGACGCCGCCGCCATGCGCGCGGGCAAGGCCGAGGAGCTGGCCGCGCTGCCGCTGTGGGAGCGGCTCAAGCGCCGCATCATCGACGGCGAGCGCAAGGGACTGGAGGCCGACCTCGACGACGCGCTCGGCCAGCGGCCCGCCCTGGAGATCATCAACGACGTGCTGCTCGACGGCATGAAGACGGTCGGCGACCTGTTCGGCTCCGGGCAGATGCAGCTGCCGTTCGTGCTCCAGTCGGCCGAGGTGATGAAGGCCGCCGTCGCCTACCTCGAGCCCCACATGGACCGCGTCGAGGGCGAGACCAAGGGCCGCATCGTGCTCGCCACCGTCAAGGGCGACGTGCACGACATCGGCAAGAACCTCGTCGACATCATCCTGTCCAACAACGGCTACCACGTGGTCAACCTCGGCATCAAACAGCCGGTCTCGGCCATCCTCGAGGCCGCCGACGAGCACAAGGCCGACGTCATCGGCATGTCCGGCCTGCTGGTCAAGTCGACGGTCATCATGAAGGAGAACCTGGAGGAGATGAACTCCAGGGGCCTCGCCCAGCGCTACCCCGTGCTGCTCGGCGGCGCCGCCCTGACCCGCGCCTACGTCGAGCAGGACCTCGCCGAGCTGTTCGAGGGCGAGGTGCGCTACGCCCGCGACGCGTTCGAGGGGCTGCGGCTGATGGACGCGTTCATGGCGGTCAAGCGCGGCGAGGAGGGCGCGACGCTGCCGCCGCTGCGCGAGCGGCGCGTCAAGACCGGCGCCACGCTCGTCCGCACGCCCGTCGAGGAGCTGCCGGCCCGCTCCGACGTCGCCACCGACAACCGGGTGCCGAAGGCGCCCTTCCACGGCGACCGCGTCGTTAAGGGCATCTCGCTGGCCGACTACGCCGCCTTCCTCGACGAGCGCGCCCTGTTCCTCGGCCAGTGGGGGCTCAAGCCCACCAGGGGCGGCGAAGGGCCCGGCTACGAGGAGCTGGTCGAGACCGAGGGCCGGCCGCGGCTGCGCATGTGGCTCGACCGCATCCAGACCGAGGGGCTGCTGGAGGCGGCCGTCGTCTACGGCTACTTCCCGTGCGTCTCCGAGGGCGACTCGCTGATCATCCTCGACGAGTCCGGCGGCGAGCGCACCCGCTTCACGTTCCCGCGCCAGCGCCGCGACCGCCACCTGTGCCTGTCCGACTTCTTCCGCCCCAAGGACAGCGGCGAGACCGACGTCGTCGGCTTCCAGGTCGTCACCATGGGCGCGAAGATCAGCCAGGCCACGGCCGAGCTGTTCGCCAAAGACGCCTACCGCGACTACCTCGAGCTGCACGGCCTGTCGGTGCAGCTCACCGAGGCGCTGGCCGAATACTGGCACGCCCGGGTGCGCGCCGAGCTCGGCATCGGCGGCGACGAGTCGCTCGACGACATGCTCAAGGTCAACATCCAGGGCTGCCGCTACTCGTTCGGCTACCCGGCCTGCCCGAACCTGGAGGACCAGAAGCAGCTGTTCGAGCTGCTCGGCCCCGAGCGCATCGGCGTGACGCTGTCGGAGGAGTTCCAGCTCCACCCCGAGCAGGCCACCTCGGCGCTCGTCGCCCACCACCCTGAGGCGAAATACTTCAACGTCTGACCGCCCGGTCCCGCCCCGCGCCGGCATCGGGCGGTTCGCCGTGCGCGCAGGGCGGCAGGTCAGCGACGTCACGGCACGAACCGCCAACCGATCGGGGAGCGATACATGGACGCCGTCTTCTTCGACATGGACGGCCTGCTGGTGGACAGCGAACGCGTCTGGCTGGAGATCGAGACCGGGGTGATGGCCAGGCTCGGCGCCGCCTGGACGCCCGAGCACCAGGCCAACCTGGTGGGCGGCTCCATGGAGCGCACCGTCGACTACATGCTGGCCGTCTCGGGCGCCGACGTGCCGCCGGAGAGCATCCGCGCGTGGATGACCGACGGCATGGTGGCCAGGCTCCAGGACGGCGTCCCCGTCATGCCCGGCGCCTCCGAGCTGCTCGACGCGCTGCGCGACGAGGGCGTGCCGGTGGGACTGGTCACCTCGTCGGTCCGGCCGATCGCCGACGCCGTGCTCAAGAGCGTGGGCAGGGAACGCTTCGACCTCGTCGTGACCGCCGACGACGTCACCCGTACCAAGCCGGACCCCGAGCCCTACCTGACGGCGGCCCGGCGGCTCGGCGTCGAGTCGGCGCGCTGCGTCGTGCTGGAGGACTCGCCCAACGGCGTGGCCGCGGCCACGGCCGCCGGCTGCGCCGTGGTGGCCGTGCCGAGCCTGGTGCCCGTCGAGGAGGCCCCCGGGCGGCTCGTCGTGCCGTCCCTGACCCGCGTCGGGGTCGCGGACCTCAGGGCACTTCTGGGGTCATAGGGACGTTCCCCTAGGGGAGAAGTGGTTCTCGCGGAGGAGGCGGGAACGCCTCCGCGTGCCAGGATGGAAAGCACGAGCCACGGACTAGGGGACGTCTGACATGGAGACCTTCAACGCGATCGCCTGGCTGCCGCTGTGCGCAGGAGTGACCATCGCCGGGCTGGTGCTGGCCTTCCTGGCGTTCCGCCGCAGAGGCGCGGCCGCCGGCCTGCGCGTGACGGCGTGGGCGCTGCTGCCGATGGCCGCCTACCTCACCGACGCGTTGCAGTCCCTGTGGACGATCGGCACCACCGCGGTGCGCTTCGTGACCGGCCTGGTGTTCAACCCCTCGGTGTGGGCGGGCGTGGCGCTGGCCGGGCTGTCGGCGGTGCTGTTCGTGGTGTCGGGCGTGATGCGCGGCAGGAAGCTGGCAGGGGCCCGCAAGAAGCAGGGCGGCGAGTCTCCGCAGGCAGGAGCCGCCGCGACGGCCACGCGGCCCGCCCAGCAGGCCACCGCGGCCGCCAAGCCGCAGCCCGCCGTGAGCCCCAAGAAGACGAGCTCCGCCGACGACGACTTCTCCGACATCGAGGAGCTGCTGAAGCGGCGCGGAATCAGCTGAAGCCGGCGCGCCGCGCGGCTATGTCACGGTTCCGAGACTTAACCGGAACGCGCTCTAGACATTCGGTTCAAGATCGATACGAATGAGTTTCGCAACAATCACAGATTAGCCACATCGCGTCTGGAGGGACTAGTCAGCGCAGCTCAGGCCATAGATTCTGCCTCCTGAGGTCGCGTCATGCGGTCTGTAGTTCACTACGCAGAGACTGCGTCGTCTTGTCAGCAGGGGGCATTACGGAATGACCGCACCGCTTGACGTTCCCGGTTCCACAGCCGAGGCGAACCCGGAGGCTGTGCTCACCGGAGCGGGCAAGTCCATCCAGGGCCGTTCTCTCACCCGGATCGCCTGGATGCGGCTGCGCCGTGACAAGGTCGCGCTCGGCGGCGGCATCGTCGTCATCCTGCTGATCCTTGTCGCGATCTTCCAAGGGCCGATCATCAGCGCGTTCGGCCACCCGCCCCTGGAGTTCCACCAGGACCAGATCGACCCCAACACGCTCCTGCCCAAGGGCGCGTTCGGCGGCATGAGCAGCGAATACCTGCTCGGCGTCGAGCCGGTCAACGGCCGCGACATCTTCAGCCGCATCGTCGCAGGCGCCTGGATCTCGCTGCTCATCGGCTTCCTCGCCACCATGCTGTCGGTGATCATCGGCACCACGCTCGGCGTCATCGCCGGATACTTCGGCGGCTGGGTCGACCAGATCATCGGCCGTCTCATGGACGTCTTCCTCGCCTTCCCGCTGCTGGTCTTCGCCATCGCGCTGGCCGGCGTCATCCCCGACAAGGGATTCGGACTGGAGGGCAACGGGCTGCGCATCGCCATGCTGATCTTCATCATCGGCTTCTTCAGCTGGCCCAGCATCGGCCGCATCGTCCGCGGCCAGACGCTGTCACTGCGCGAGCGGGAGTTCGTCGACGCGGCCAAGAGCCTCGGCGCGCGCCACGGCTACATCCTCTTCCGCGAGGTGCTGCCGAACCTGATGGCGCCCATCCTGGTCTACGCGACCCTGCTCATCCCGACCAACATCCTCTTCGAGGCCGCGCTGTCGTTCCTGGGCGTCGGCATCAACCCGCCCACCCCGACGTGGGGTGGCATGCTCTCCGAGGCGGTCCGCTTCTACACACTGCCCCACTTCGTGCTCTTCCCGGGGCTGGCGATCTTCATTACGGTCTTGGCGTTCAACCTGTTCGGCGACGGGCTGCGGGACGCCTTCGACCCTCGGGCGCACTGAGTTCCGCCAACGCTTCATCCCCCGCATCTCACTCACCAAGGGGTTAGTCAATGAGAAGGAAACACGCACTGGCCGGAGCCGCGACAGCGGCCGCCCTGGTGCTCTCCGCCTGCGGCGGCGGAGGTGGCAACGCCTCCCAGCCCGCCCAGTCGGCCTCTGGCGGTGCCGCGCAACCCGCGTTCAACGCCGCTCTGACCCAGGTCTACAACCCGTCCACCAAGAAGGGCGGGACGCTCAAGGCGGCCCACTCATCCGACTGGGACAGCCTCGACCCGGGCGACACCTACTACGGCTACTCGTTCAACTTCGGCCGCTTCTACTGGCGGACGCTGACGACGTACAAGCCGGGCCCCGGCCCCGAGGGCAACACCGTCGTCCCCGACCTGGCCGAAGGGCTCGGCCAGCCCAGCGACGACGGCAAGACCTGGACGTACAAGCTCAGGAGCGGGCTGAAGTTCGAGGACGGCACGCCGATCACCGCCAAGGACGTGGCCTACGCGGTGGCGCGCTCCTTCGACAAGGAGACCTTCCCGCACGGCCCCTCCTACCTCAACGAGCTGCTCGACTGGCCGAAGGACTTCAAGGGCGTCTACAAGACCCCCGACGTCGACTACAGCTCCGCCGTCGAGGCGCCCGACGACACCACGGTCGTCTTCCACCTGAAGAAGCCGTTCGCGTCGATGGACTACATCGTCCAGATGCCGATGACGGCTCCGGTGCCGAAGGACAAGGACACGGGCGCCAAGTACAAGGAGCACGTGATCTCCTCGGGCCCGTACAAGTTCGAGACCAACGAGATCGGCAAGCGCTTCACCCTGGTCCGCAACGACCAGTGGGACCCGGCGACCGACCCGATCAGGCCCGCCCTGCCGGACCGCATCGAGGTGCAGCTCAACGTCAACGCCGACGACCTGGACAACCAGCTCATCGCCGGTGACATCCACCTCGACATCCCCGGCACCGGCTTGCAGCCCGCCGCGCTCGGCAAGGTGCTGCCGGACCCGCAGCTCAAGGCCCGTACGGACAACCCGACGATCCCCAGGCTCTGGTACGTCTCGGTCATCCCCGACACGGCGCCGCTCGACAACGTCGAGTGCCGCAAGGCCGTCATGTTCGCCGCCGACCGCGTCGCCAACCAGACCGCCTACGGCGGCCCGCTCGCCGGTGGCGACATCGCCACCAACGTGATGCCGCCGCCCATCGTCGGCCAGGAGAAGTTCGACCTGTACGCCAGCCCCGACAACAAGGGCGACGTCGAGAAGGCCAAGCAGGCCCTCGCCGCCTGCGGCCAGCCGAACGGCTTCTCCACCACCATGACGTACCGCTCGGACCGCCCGCGTGAGAAGGCGCTCGCCGAGGCCATGCAGCAGGCCCTGGCCCGGGTCGGCATCAAGCTCACCCTCAAGGGCTTCCCGGCCTCCAGCTACTTCTCCGACTACGCAGGCAACGTCGACTACGTCAAGAAGAACGGCATCGGCCTGGCCACCCACGGCTGGGGTGCCGACTGGCCCGACGGCTACGGCTTCATGCAGGCGATCGTCGACAGCCGCACCATTCGCAAGGCCGGCAACTATAACCTCAGCGTCAAGAACGAGGAGGTCGACAAGCTGATCGACCAGGCCTCCGCGGAGCTGGACGCGACCGCCCGCGGCAAGCTGTGGGTCGAGGTGGACAAGAAGGTCATGGAGGACGCGTCCATCCTGCCCGTGGTGTGGGCCAAGTCCCTGCTCCTGCGCGGTGAAGGCGTGACGAACATCGCCTACAACGAAGGCCAGAGCATGTACGACTACATCTTGCTCGGCGTCGAGTGACCAGGCGAGGTTCGGGGATCTAACGAAGGCAGGTGAAGGCAGGAGTGGCCCGCCCGCCAGCGCGGGCGGGCCACTCGGCCGGTAGCGGTGGTCACATACATCATCAGGCGTCTGATCGGCGCGATCGCCATGCTCATCCTGATCAGCATGGTCACGTTCGGCATCTTCTTCGTCGTGCCGCAGTGGGCCGGGGCGACACCCGAGGCCCTCGCGTCGCGGTACGTCGGGCGGGCGGCCACGCCGGAGACCGTCCACCTGGTGGCCGAGCGGCTCGGCTTCTACGACCCGGTGGTCGTGCAGTACGGCAGGTTCGTCAAGGGCCTGGTCGCCGGTGCCGAGTACGACTACGGTGCGGGCGTCGAGCAGTGCCCCGCGCCCTGCTTCGGCTACTCCTTCATCAGCGGCCAGCCGGTCTGGCCCGACCTGCTCGACCGCATGCCGGTCACCTTCTCGCTGGCCATCGGCGCGGCCCTGCTGTGGGTCGTGGGCGGCGTCAGCGTCGGCGTGCTGTCGGCGCTGCGCAGAGGCAGCTTCTTCGACCGGCTCTCCATGGGCACCGCCCTGGCGGGCGTCTCGCTGCCCATCTTCTTCACCGGCATGATCTCCCTGGTCGTCTTCAGCTACGGCCTCGGCTGGACGCCGCCGGGCGGCGCGTGGACGGACTTCACCGAGAACCCGGCGCAGTGGGCCTACAACCTGCTGCTTCCGTGGATCACGCTGGCGTTCCTGTTCGCCGCCACGTACGCGCGGCTGACCCGGGCGGGCATGCTGGAGACGATGGGCGAGGACTACATCCGCACCGCGAGAGCCAAGGGCCTGCGGGAGAACCAGGTGGTGGTCAAGCACGGCCTGCGCGCCGCGCTCACCCCGATCCTGACCCTCTTCGGCATCGACTTCGGCCTGCTCATCGGCGGCGCCGTCCTCACCGAGACCACCTATACTCTGCCCGGGCTCGGCCAGTTCGCCATCCTGGCGATCAGGAACCAGGACCTGCCGCAGGTCATGGGTGTCGTGCTCGTCGCCGCGGGTTTCGTGGTGGTCGCGAGCTTGGTCGTCGACCTGCTGTACGCCGTGGTCGACCCGAGGGTGAGGTTGGCATGAGCTTCCTTGACGTCAAGGATCTGAAGATCCACTTCCCGACCGACGACGGTCTCGTCCGCTCCGTCGACGGGCTGTCGTTCAGCGTCGAGCGGGGCAAGACCCTCGGCATCGTCGGCGAGTCCGGCTCCGGCAAGAGCGTGACCAGCCTCGGCATCCTCGGCCTGCACAAGGGCGGCAGGGCCCGCATCTCCGGCGAGATCTGGCTCGACGGCGAGGAGCTGATCGGCGCCTCCGCCGAGCACGTGCGCCGGCTGCGCGGCAAGAAGATGGCGATGATCTTCCAGGATCCGCTGTCGTCGATGCACCCCTTCTACACCGTCGGCGACCAGATCATCGAGGCGTACCGGATCCACAACGACGTCTCCAAGCAGGTCGCCCGCAAGCACGCCATCGACATGCTCGGCCGCGTCGGCATCCCCGAGCCGGCCAAGCGCGTCGACAGCTACCCGCACGAGTTCTCCGGCGGCATGCGCCAGCGCGCCATGATCGCCATGGCGCTGTCGTGCGACCCCGAGCTGCTCATCGCCGACGAGCCGACCACCGCGCTCGACGTGACCGTCCAGGCGCAGATCCTCGACCTGATGCGCGACCTGCAGCGCGAGTTCAACTCCGCGCTCATCGTCATCACCCACGACCTGGGCGTGGTCGCCGAGCTGTCGGACGACATCCTCGTCATGTACGCCGGCAAGTGCGTCGAGTACGGCAGCACCGAAGACATCTTCTACCGCCCCGAGCACCCCTACACCTGGGGCCTGCTGGGCTCCATGCCGCGTCTCGACCGCGAGCCCACCGAGCGGCTGCTGCCGATCAAGGGCTCGCCGCCGTCCCTGATCAACGTGCCGCCGGGCTGCGCCTTCCACCCGCGCTGCCCGTACGCCGAGCGCACCAAGGGCAAGGCCACGACCGAGGTGCCGGCCCTCGCCGAGACCGAGGGCGGCCACCTGGTGCGCTGCCACATGAGCAGGGACGAGCGGCAGAGCCTGTGGGCCAACGAGATCAAGCCAGTGCTGGAGACCCAGTGAGCGACAACGAGCTGCTTCTTTCCGTGCAGAACATGGAGAAGCACTTCCCCGTGACCAAGGGCCTGTTCAAAAGGCAGGTCGGCGCCGTCAAGGCGGTCGACGGCATCAGCTTCGACGTGTACAAGGGCGAGACGCTCGGCCTGGTGGGGGAGTCCGGCTGCGGCAAGTCCACCACGGGACGCCTGGTCACCCGCCTGCTGGAACCCACCGGCGGCAAGGTGATCTTCGAGGGCCAGGACATCACGCACATGAGCCAGAGCAAGCTCCGGCCGCTCCGGCGCGACATGCAGATGATCTTCCAGGACCCGTACTCGTCGCTCAACCCCCGCCACACGGTCGGCGCCATCGTCGGCGCGCCGTTCCGCATCCAGGGCGTGCGCACCGAGAACGGCATCAAGAAGGCCGTCCAGGAGATCCTGGAGATGGTCGGGCTCAACCCCGAGCACTACAACCGCTACCCGCACGAGTTCTCCGGCGGCCAGCGTCAGCGCATCGGCATCGCCCGTACGCTCGCGCTCAAGCCCAAGCTGATCATCGCCGACGAGCCGGTCTCCGCGCTCGACGTGTCCATCCAGGCCCAGGTCGTCAACCTGCTCGAAGACCTCCAGCGCGAGCTGGACCTCACCTATGTCGTCATCGCCCACGACCTGTCGGTCGTGCGGCACATCAGCGACCGCGTCGCCGTCATGTACTTGGGCAAGATCGTCGAGGTGGCCGACCGCAAGCGGCTGTACAACTCGCCGATGCACCCGTACACCAACGCCCTGCTGTCGGCCGTGCCCGTGCCCGACCCCAAGGCGCGCAAGGAGCGCGAGCGCATCCGGCTCACCGGCGACGTGCCGAGCCCGCTCAACCCGCCGCCCGCCTGCCGCTTCCACACCCGCTGCTGGAAGGCGCAGGAGATCTGCAAGAAGGTCGAGCCGCCGCTGCAGGAGCTGGCCGGCGGCCACCAGGTGGCCTGCCACTTCCCGGAGAACGCCCCCGAGGAGTCCGCCGCCTCGGCGCCCGCCGCCGGCTGACGACGGCCTCCACGCACGCGCCGGGCGCCGCTCAGCTCAGGAGCCGGCGCCCGGCGTGATCAGGCCCGTCTCGTACGCCAGCACGACGGCCTGCACCCGGTCGCGCAGCCCCAGCTTCGTCAGCACGTTGCCGACGTGCGTCTTGACCGTCGTCTCGCTCACCACGAGCTTGGCCGCGATCTCGGCGTTGGACATGCCCCTGGCGATGAGCCGCATCACCTCGAGCTCCCGCTCGGTCAGCCGGTCCAGCCGCGCCGGGGCGGCCTGCTCGTACGCGGGCGGCAGCTTCGTGGCGAACCTGTCGAGCAGCCGCCGCGTCACGCTCGGCGCCACGATGGCGTCGCCCGCCGCCACCACCCGGATCGCCTGCACCAGCTCGTCGGGCGGCACGTCCTTCAGCAGGAACCCCGACGCTCCCGCCCGCAGCGCCTCCACGATGTACTCGTCGAGGTCGAACGTGGTCAGCACCAGCACCTTCGGCACGTGCGCGGCCGGCGCCGCCTCCCGCACGATCCTGCGGGTCGCCTCGATGCCGTCGACCCCCGGCATCCGGATGTCCATCAGCACCACGTCGGGCAGCAGCGCGCGGCACTGCTCCTGCGCGTCCTTGCCGTCGCCCGCCTGCCCCACCACCGTGATGTCGGGCTCGGCCTCGAGGATCAGGCGGAAGCCTGTGCGCAGCAGCGGCTGGTCGTCCACCAGCAGCACTCTGATCGTCATTGGCCGTCCTTCAACGGGAACCTCGCCCGCACTTCGAAACCGCCCCCCGGCAGCGGACCGATGTTGAGGATTCCACCATAGAGCGTGACACGTTCGCGAATGCCCACCAAGCCGTGCCCCGGAGGCTCCGTCTGGTCCTCCTTGACGCCCACGCCGTCGTCCTCCACGCTCACGTCCAGCTCGCCCGGCAGGTAGCGGACCGTCACCACCGCCTTGGCCCCCGGGCCCGCGTGCCGCAGGCTGTTGGTGAGCCCTTCCTGGACCAGCCGGTACGCCGCCAGGTCCACCCCCGCGGGCAGCGGCACCTCCGTGCCCTCCACCTGCAGCCGCACCGGCAGCCCCGCCTCGCGCATCTGCTCGACCAGCGCAGGCAGGTCCTTCACGGCCGGTTGCGGCCCCAGCTCGGCCTGCCCGTCGGTGCGCAGCACGCCCACGATGTTGCGCATCTCCGTCATCGCCAGCCGCCCGGTGTGCTCCACCGCCGACAGCGCCTCGCGGGCCAGCTCGGGATCGGTCTCCAGCACCCGCCGCGCCGCCGCGGCCTGCACCGTCATCACGCTCACGTGGTGAGCCACCACGTCGTGCAGCTCGCGGGCGATCCGCGAGCGCTCCTCGGCCCGCGCCGCCCTGGTGTCGGCCGCGTGCGCGCGCTCCAGCCGCGCCGCCCGGTCCTTCAGCTCCTCCATGTACGCCCGGCGCAGCCGCAGGCTCCTGCCCGCGCCCCAGACCGCCACCAGCACCACGACGACGATCACGTACTCGTTCCAGCCCACCGGGCCGACCGGGCCCGCCGCCGCCCCCGTCAGGTACGCGGTCAGCGCCACCGCCAGCGCCACCAGCGAGATCGCCAGGCCACGATGCGAGGCCACCGAGTACAGCAGCACCATCCCCGACAGGCTCGCCGTGCCCGTGCCGTAGCCGAGCCCGCTCAGCAGCGCCTCGGGCGCCAGCCCCGCCCACAGGGCGCTCAGCGGCCAGCGCCGCCGCACCACGATGGGCGCGCACGACAGCACCACCAGCGCCACCCCGAACGCGTCGGGCGGCCGCATGCCGTGCACCGGCAGCCCCTCGGCCTGCAGCCGCTCGGGCCCGTACAGCACGAACAGCGAAACGGATGCCGCGGCCACCACCCCGGCCAGCACCGCGTCGTGGAGCCTGCTCCGATCCATCCGCACCGCTTCACTGTAAGACCAGGTGAGAGCCCGCAACCTCCTACCTCGGGAGGATTGCACCGTCATCCGGGCCGGTGCGGCGGGGCCGGCGCTCAGTCAGAGCTCGTCGGTCGCCGACCGCCGGGTGCTGCGCACGGTGTCGCCGGGCTGCCGGTCGGGCACCGGGGAGGGGTGCCGCCGAACTCCGGGCACAGCGCCTGATGGTCGCACCAGTCGCACAGCCGGCTGCGGCGCGCCCGCCACTCGCCGGTCTCCAGCGCCCGCTCGATCGCCGCCCACAGTGCCGTCACCTTGCGCTCGGTGGCCAGCAGGTCGGCCTCGTCGGGCGCGTACCGCAGCACCTCGCCCTGACCGCCCAGATAGACCAGCTGCAGCAGCCGCGGCACCTGGCCGCGCAGCCGCCACAGCACCAGCGCGTAGAACTTCATCTGGAACAGCGCCTTGGCCTCGAACTCCGGGCCCGGCGCGCTGCCCGTCTTGTAGTCGACGACCCGGATCTCGCCGGTCGGCGCCACGTCGAGCCGGTCGACGTAGCCTCGCAGCATCAGCCCGCCGTCGAGCACCGCCTCCACGTACAGCTCCCGCTCGGCCGGCTCCAGCCGCGTCGGGTCCTCCAGCGTGAAGTAGCGCTCCAGCATGCCGCGCGCCTGCGCCAGCCACTCCGCCTGCTCCGCCTCGTCGGCGAACATCTCGGCGTATTGAGGCTCCTCATCCAGCAGCCGCCGCCACTGCGGCTCCAGCAGCTCCAGCGCCGCCTGAACCGAACGCCGCGGCGCGGGAAGGTCGTACAGACGCTCCAGCACCGCGTGGACCACCGTGCCGCGCACCGCCGCCTGCGACGGCTTCTCGGGGAGCTGATCGATCACCCGGAAGCGATAGAGCAGGGGGCAGGTCATGAAATCGCCCGCCCGGGACGGGAGAGAGCTCCGATGATCACCGGCTCGGTCAAGGTCATGCACCGCACTCTAGGTCAAGACGCCGACAGAATAACCTTCGCGCAACGAGGATCACGTGATCCGGCGCGTAGCATCAAGGCAGCAACAGCACGTTTGGGACGAGGAGTGCGGTGAGCGAGCAGAGGCCGCGACAGGAGTTCTCCGGTCTACGCATGGGCAGACCCTTCGGCATTCCGGTGTACGTCTCCTGGACCTGGTTCCTGGTGGCGGGCTTCATCACCATGATGTTCGGCCCGCAGATGCGGCAGATGCTGCCGCAGCTCGACGAGTTCGCCGCCTACGGCGTCGCCTTCCTCTTCGCGGTCCTGCTGTACGTCTCGGTGCTGCTGCACGAGCTGGCGCACAGCGTGCTCGCCAAGGCGTACGGGCTGCCGGTGCGCCGCATCACGCTCTACCTCCTCGGCGGCGTCTCCGAGATCGAGAAGGAGCCGCCCACGCCCGGCAAGGAGTTCATGGTGGCCGCCGCGGGCCCCATGCTCTCGCTCGGGCTGGCCGGGCTCGGCCTGCTCGCCGACGTCTTCCTGATCAACGGCGGCGGCATTCTTGAGGTGCTCACCTGGCAGCTGTGGTTCGCCAACCTCATCGTCGGCGTCTTCAACCTGCTGCCCGGGCTGCCGCTCGACGGCGGCAGGATGCTGCGCGCCGGCGTGTGGAAGGTGGCGGGCAGCCCCGGCTCCGGCACCGTCGTGGCCGCCTGGGGCGGGCGGGTGCTGGCCGTGCTGCTCATCGCCTTCCCCCTGGTGACCGCGCTGACCAGCGAGCGCGAGTTCGACCCCGTCGACCTGCTGTGGCCGATGGTGCTCGCCTCGTTCATCTGGATGGGCGCCACCCAGTCGCTGCGCGTCGCCAAGATCAAGGAGAGGATTCCGCAGGTCAACGCCCGTACGCTGGCGCGCAGGGCGATCCCCGTCACCGCCGAGACGCCGCTGTCGGAGGCGCTGCGCCAGGCCGCCGAGGCGCGCGCCGGCGCGCTGGTCGTGGTCGATCACGAGGGCAAGCCGCTGGCGATCGTGAGCGAGGCCGCCGTCCAGGCCACCCCGGAGCACCGCCGCCCCTGGGTGAACGTCGCCTCGCTGGCCAAGACGCTCGAACCCACCATGATCTTGAACGCCGACCTGGCGGGCGAGGCCCTCATCGAGGCCATGCGCGACGCCCCGGGCAGCGAGTACCTGCTGGTCGAGCGCACCGGAGAGATCTACGGCGTGCTCGCCACGTCCGATGTGAACAGGGTTTTCATCGGCGTCTGATATGTCCCACTCGTTTAACCGGCTGCCCATGGATAGGGTCGTGCCCAGCAGTTTCGCACCGGCTCACCGCCGGTCCCCGTGCGATTACTGCGATGTGACGACTGGCCGATAGTGTTCTGTTTGGCCAAACTTGCACAGTTAAGAGGTTTGTTGCGGCCCACCGGTTCATCGAATCGAGACGACGGGGCCGCGACACGGCCTCTGCGTCTGGGTATGCGTATGGCTGGTGGCCAGCACGGCAGTGCGGGGTGCCGTAACATCGCCGGCTTCCGGGGAGGAGAGTTGAGTGACCGAGCGCAGCGAGGGCACCAATGAGCGCAGCACGGTCGTCTTGAGGGAGGACGCATGACCGACCATGGATTCGGAGTGGTGCGTCCGCTTCCTGGAAACGGGCTCGTCGCCTACATGGGCGGGCTGCTGCTGGTGTGCGACTCGGGAGAATCCGCCGCCGACGCGCTGATCGAAGCGCTTCGCGAGACCGCCGAGTCCGGCGGCGACGGCCGCGCGCTGGCGCGCCGCGCCGCGCAGGTCCTGGCGGCCGACATGGCGGGCGACCCCGCCACCTGCGCGGTCGCGGGACCGGTCGGCGACGGCGTCGCCGTCCTCGTCAGCGGATCCGCATCCGCCACCGTCACCACCCAGGCAGGCGAGACGCGCCTGGCCGGCAGCGACAGCCTGACCTGGGCCGACCGCCTCGTCAACGGCCCGGTCGAGCGCGTCGAGCTCAGCCTGCCCGGCGCGGGCGGTCCTCACCCCGCCGTCCGCTTCGACGGCGGTGTCGTCCACGGCGGCGGCATCATCGGCGACCTCACCGACCAGCCGCGGCAGGCCGCCCCGGCCAGGATGCTGACCAGCGAGATGCCCGCCACCGGCCTCCACATGGAGCCCGACCTCATTCAGCCGCCCGCCCAGCCGCCCGCCCAGCAGCCGGCCGAGCAGCCCCAGCCGCAGCCTGCCGAGCAGCGGCCCCCCTACCCGCTGGCCGACCAGCCGCCGGTCACGCCCGGCCCGCCGTCGGGCCCGCAGCCCGCGCCCGCCGAGCAGCCCCCGTTCCAGCCCGAGCCCGCCTACCAGCAGCAGGACTCCGGCTACCAGCAGGAGCAGCCGGCCTACCTCACGCCGCCCGAGCCGCCTTTCCAGCCGGCGCAGGAGCAGCAGCCGCCCCAGCCCGAGCAGCAGCAGTTCCCCACCTTCGACGAACCGCAGCCCGCCTCGGGCAACGGCTCAGGCGACCACCCGGTGCCCCAGCCCATGGGCCCGCCCGACCACTACGACCAGCCGGCGCCGCCCGTGCTGGGCACCCCCGACCCCTACGACCAGCCCGGCCAGCCCCCACAGCAGCAGGAGCAGCCCGAGCACGGCGACCGGCCCATGGTCTACGGCGTCGACTGCAAGAACGACCACTTCAACGACCCGCGCTCGCCCTACTGCGCGGTCTGCGGCATCGCCCTCGTGCAGCGCACGCTCGTCCCCTATAAGGGCCCGCGCCCCTCGCTCGGCGTCCTCATCCTCGACGACGGCACCACGCTGCCCCTCGAGACCGACTACCTGCTCGGCCGCGACCCCGAGCGCGCGCCCGAGGTGGCCGGCGGCAGCGCCAGGCCCGCCAAGGTGACCAGCCCCGACGGCTCGGTCTCCCGGCGCCACCTGCGCGTCGCCCTCGACGGCTGGGACGTCAACCTGGTGGACCTGGGCTCCGTCAACGGCACCCAGATCCAGCCGCCCGGCGACCCCAACTTCTACGACATCCCGCCGAACGAGCCCGTCACCATCGCCCCCGGCACCACCGTGCGGGTGGGCGTCTCCCGGACGCTCCGCTTCGAGGCGCACCGGGGCTAGCTCTCGTCGCGGACGCCCGCGTCCAGTGCACTGAGCGCCGGACGCGGGCGTCCGCGCTCTGCACGGGGTCTTAGGTTTGCGCAGGGCACGAGGTCACCCGGCGTCGCCCGGCGCATCGAACGTCGCCCTTCGGCCGCGGAGGGACGTGAGGCGGCGGCTTCGAGCAGGAAGATCGAGCAGGGCCGCACCCGCGCGGCACACGGACGCCCACGCCCGCGGAACCGCCGCGCTGATCTTGAATGGTCTCGGGGGTGGCCGGCGCGGACGCCCACGTCCGCGGGGCCGCCGCTGCAGACCCGGCACCCCGTGACGCGCCGCACCCTCGAATCGGTGCGGTGTGCAGGGTCCCGCTCTCCGGGAAGACCGCACGGACGCTCACACCCCGTGGCACGAAATCCAGGGCTTTCGCCGGCGGCATCTGCGACGGACCGGACGCCGGTTAGCGGAGGCCGGAGCGTCGTGCTGCGGATGAGAGGAGCGGGCGGTGTGCCCGGCACCCGGCCATGAGGGCATCCCCCAGGCCCTGTGCACGTGCCTGGGCGGGCGATGGCGACGGGTCAGGAGTGGCCGGGGGCCAGGAACTCGGAGGCGGGGCGGAGGCGGGTGTGGAGCCTGCGGCGGGTCGCCGAGCAGTCCAGGCGGACCTCCAGCGGCCCGCGCACTCCGCCGGCGGCGCGTAGCCCCGGGCGCAGGCGCTTCTCGTCGAGGCCGTCCCTGCGGGCGATGAGCAGGCCCAGCTCGTAGCGGCTCAGAGCCTGGTCCCCGGCCGCGTGGTGCACGCCGGGCAGGCCCCGCTCGGCGATCTCCAGCAGCGCCGCCGCCAGGTCCGAGACGTGGACGGGACACCGTACGTCGTCCGTGAACAGCACGCCCGTGGCCGAGCCGGTCGCCAGCGAGCGTACGAAGGCCTCGTGCGCCGAGGCGCCGTGACCGACGATCAGGGACGTCCTGACGATCGCCGCCCCGGGCACCAGGGCCCGCACGGCCGTCTCGGCCGCCGCCTTGGCCGCCCCGTACGGGTTGACCGGGTCGGGCAGGCACGTCTCGTCGTAGGAGGGCGCGTCGCCCGAGAAGACGGCGTCACTGGAGACGTGCACCAAGCGGCCACCCGAGGCGGCGACGGCGGCCGCCACGTTCGCCGCGCCATCCGCCGTGGTCGCCCAGTCGCCCGACCGGTACGCCACATTGATCGTCACATCGGGACGGAAGCCACCGATCACGGCCGGCACAGCCGCCCGCGACCGCACGTCCAGCCGAAACCACTCACACGTCCCGCATCCGCTTGCCGCTCCCGGCGCCGGGCTCGGCCCACCGGCCACGGTCGTCGGGCTCGGCCGCGTCCGCAGGTCAGGCCCGAGCCGCTCACCCGGCGCAGGTCCGCCTGTCGCTGCCGCTCCCGGCGCCGGGCTCGGCCCGCCGGTCACCGGGCGCCCGTCCGCCGTGACCGGCTCTGGGCTCGGGCCGTCGCTTCCCGGGCGTACGTCCTGCGCGGGCCCGTTCGTGCGGGGCGTGCCGGGGCCGGGTGGCGATGAGAAGCGGGTCGCGGCCACCGTGTGGCCCTGGGCGGCGCAGAGCCGTACCAGCTCGCCGCCGAGAAGACCGCTGCCACCCACGATGAGCACCCTCATGGACGGCCACGCTACAGCCGCTCAAGTGCCCAGCAGGCTCTCGGGGCGGCGCGCGTCCCTCCGGCGGAGCCGTGCCCTTGCGAGGGGGCGGGCCGGGAGGGCCGGATCCCCGGGCGCGGACGGGGATCCGGCGGTCGCGGGGGAGGGAGGAATCGGCTGCCGAATTCCGCGCTCCCGGCAATTCACATATGTCTGCGTGCCCAGTAGAAATCGAAGATCTTTCGTCGGCTGAATGCGATTGACGACTGCTTTTCCGGGAAAAGCGCCTGAGAACCGGCCGTCCGCATCCGGTGATCCGGCCTGTCCCCAAGAGCGCCGCCGGGATCAGCGCGGAGACGGCCGGAAGGCCCGTACGCTGCGTAACAGCCGCACCGCCGCCTCCATCCCGCTGGCCGCCTCCAGAGCCCTCCCGGCGGCGGTGGCGTACCGGCTCAGCAGGTGCTCGTCCGCGTCGGAGAACTCCCGTCCCGCGACCCACACGAAGGCGTGATCGCACGCCGACGCCGGCACGGACGCGGCCAGGAAACCGGGCTCGCCCACCGACCGGTCCGCAGAGAGCCGGAGGGCCGCCGCCGAGACGGCCAGCTCCTTCAGCACCCCCGACTCGTGCAGCCACGGCCGCAGGCGCAGCGGATCGCCGGGCGGGCCGTGCACGTGGACGCAGCACGCCTCCTCCCGCAGCGGGTCCACGCGGACGAACCCGGCGTACGCGGCGCCCGCGACCGCGGCGGCGGCGCGCGCCAGCCGATCGATCAGGTCGGTGAGCTCCACGCCGGAGAACACGGTGATGAGCTCACGCACGGCGATATCGACACGGTTGTATGGCATCGCGGTGCTCCCTCGAGGCGGGGAGTGGGCGAGATCGCGCAGCCCGTTCGCGAAACTCGCCCGCGGGGTTCCCTGACTATCGCCCTCGATGCGGCACTTGGCCAGCCCTCAAGAGGAAATCGGGATTTTTGCCCGCTCTTAACGCCTTTCCTGCCGCAACTGCACCATACGTCCCCAAAACGGAAAGGCCCTCAGGCCGCCCCGGCCTCGCCGCTATCCCTCCGGCCGGCTCCGAACTCCTCTTCCGGCCCCTGGGAGGGCAGGCAAGACCCCTCAGGAGGAGCGCAGGACCGCCCAGTGCACGTCGTCGCCCCGCGTGCCGTCCGGGCGCGGCAGCAGCTCCCGGTGCAGCCCCTCCCGCTGGAACCCGGCACGTTCCAGCACCGCCTGCGAGGCGAGGTTGCCGGCGTCGGTCCCGGCCACGATCCGGTGCAGCGGCGTGGCGGCGAACGCCCAGTCCACCAGCAGCCGTACGGCCCGTGTCATGAACCCGCGCCCGCGGAAGCCCGGCAGCAGCGAGTAGCCGATCATCGCCTGTCCCAAAGGAGGCGCGACCTCCATGAGCTGCAGATGCCCCGCGAAGGCGTCGGAGGCGGCGTCCCTGATCGCCAGCTCGATGCGCTGCCCCGACACCCACCAGTAGCCGGTGTAGCGGCAGCGCCGCTCGTCGTCCTCCAGCGACCGGGGCGGGCTCACCGAGTACGCGGCCACGCTCGGCTCGGCCATCATCCGGTGGAAGTCGCCCGCGTCCTCGACGGTCAGCGGCGCGAGCCGCACCACGCCGTCGCTCAGCTCGCCGCCGGGGAAGAACGGCAGGTACGGCTCCGTGCGCGCGCCCGCCTCGCCCCGGAGCCTGGCGAACGTCACCAGGTCGGCCCAGCGGCCGTCGCGCAGCCGCACGGCGTCGCGCCGCCGCCCCTCCTCGACGAACCCGGCACGGCAGGCCGCCAGCAGCGCCGCGACGTTCTCCACCTCGGCCTGCAGCTCGACCCTGCGCACCCCGCGGTCGAACAGCCAGTCGGTCACCGCCCGCGCCGCCGTCGCCGCCACGCCCTCACCGCGCGCCCACGGCGCCACCAGGAAGCCCATCTCGGCCGTCTCCCAGTGGTCGGGCGGGCTCACCCAGACGGCGCCCGCGTACCGGCCGTCGCGCGTGATCGCGAAGGCGGCGCCGCCGTCCTCCCAGCGCATCGCCGCCCGCTTGATCTCCTCGCGGGCCTCCTCCACCGAGTACGGCCACGGCAGCCCCGGCAGGAACCGCGCGGTGACCGCGTCGCCGCAGGCCTCGGCGATCGCGGGCGCGTCCGCCTCCACGGGAGGACGCAGGATCAGCGGGCCGGCGGAGATCACATCGCGAGGGAGCATCCCCCATAGATATCGTGCGTCCTGACGCCCCCGAAAGCCCTATAACCTTGCCGCCATGGGTTTCCGCAGGCATGGGCCTTTCCAGGTGGGGGATCAGGTGCAGCTCACCGACCCCAAGAACAAGCGCCACACGATCACGCTCAAAGAGGACGGCGTCTTCCACACGCACAAGGGCGCCATCCCGCACAGCGATCTGATCGGACAGCCGGAAGGCTCCGTGGTGCGTTCCTCCGGCGGCACCCAATACCTCGCCTTCCGCCACCTGCTGCAGGACTACACGCTCGCCATGCCGCGCGGCGCGGCCGTGATCTACCCCAAGGACGCCTCGATGATCGTCGGCATGGCCGACATCTTCCCCGGCGCCAGGGTCATCGAGGCCGGCGTCGGCTCGGGCGCGCTGACGTGCTTCCTGCTGCGCGCGGTCGGCCCCGAGGGCCGCGTCACCTCGTACGAGCGGCGCGAGGACTTCGCCGGCGTGGCGCGCAAGAACGTCGAGAAGTTCTTCGGCGGCCCCATGGAGGACAACTGGCGCCTGGTGGTGGGCGACCTGGCGGACTCCATCGACGAGGCCGACGTCGACCGCGTCATCCTCGACATGCTCGCCCCGTGGGAGTGCCTCGACGCCGCCGCCAAGGCGCTCACGCCGGGCGGCGTGATCTGCTGCTACGTCGCCACGACCACGCAGATGTCCAAAGTGGTCGAGGCCATTCGCGATCACGGGTGTTTCACCGAGCCGCATGCGTGGGAGACCCTGGTTCGCGACTGGCACGTCGAAGGACTCGCCGTACGACCCGATCACCGCATGATCGGACACACCGGGTTCCTCGTCACCGCCCGCCGCATGGCCGACGGCGTGACCCCGCCGCCGCGCCGCCGCCGACCGAAGGGGACGACCGAGGAACTATGACAATTTGGCCACGAGGGTGCGCCGGTGCGTGACACGGGAACAGATCGCCGTGTTCCTATGCTGGGAGTATTAAACGCCCTATTGGGGATTATTCACCGAATACTGATTGTCACTCTACGAACACTGCCCGGCCAGGTTACGGAGGGGCCCGAGATAGGTAAGGTCCTAAGTAGTCGCCCTCGACTGGGAAGGAGGTGACGGGGCGTGGCAGCTCGCGATGATGCTGAGGCTCGAGCCGCGCAGCGCGAACGGGAGGTCGCTGATCTTTCAACACAGGTCTCCTTCCTCCAAGAGGAGATCGCCGCGCTGAGGCGGAAGCTGGCCGAGTCACCCCGTCAGGCCAGGGTCCTCGAAGAGCGTCTCCATGAGGCACAGGCGAATCTCGCGGCCGTGACAGGCCAGAACGAGCGCCTGGTCGCCACACTCAAGGAGGCCCGGGACCAGATCGTCGCTCTCAAGGAGGAGGTCGACCGGCTGGCGCAGCCGCCATCCGGCTTCGGCACCTTCCTCGAGGCCAGAGAAGACGGCACGATCGAGGTGTTCACCGGGGGCCGCAAGCTCCGGGTGAACGTCAGCCCGTCCGTCGACATCAGCCAGCTGCGGCGTGGCCAGGAGGTCATGCTCAACGAGGCGCTCAACGTGGTCGAAGCACTCGGCTACGAAGAGGTCGGCGAGATCGTGATGCTCAAAGAACTGCTCGACGAGGGCAAGCGGGCCCTGGTCATCTCGCACGCCGACGAAGAGCGCGTCGTGCGGCTGGCCGACTCGCTCATCGGCCAGCCCATCAGGGCCGGCGACTCGCTCCTGCTGGAGCCTCGCTCGGGTTACGTCTACGAGCGCATACCCAAGTCCGAAGTCGAAGAGCTCGTGCTCGAAGAGGTCCCCGACATCTCCTACGAGGAGATCGGCGGCCTCGGCCGGCAGATCGAGCAGATCAGGGACGCCATCGAGCTGCCCTACCTGCACTCCGAGCTGTTCCGCGAGCACAAGCTCCGTCCCCCGAAGGGCGTGCTGCTGTACGGCCCGCCCGGATGCGGCAAGACGCTCATCGCCAAGGCCGTCGCCAACTCCCTGGCCAAGCAGGTCGCGGAGAAGACCGGCCAGTCCGGCAAGAGCTTCTTCCTCAACATCAAGGGCCCGGAGCTGCTCAACAAGTACGTCGGCGAGACCGAGCGGCACATCCGCCTGGTCTTCCAGCGGGCACGTGAGAAGGCCTCAGAGGGCACCCCGGTGATCGTGTTCTTCGACGAGATGGACTCGATCTTCCGCACCCGAGGCTCCGGCGTGTCGTCCGACGTCGAGAACACCATCGTTCCCCAGTTGCTGTCGGAGATCGACGGCGTCGAGGGCCTGGAGAACGTCATCGTCATCGGCGCGTCCAACCGCGAGGACATGATCGACCCGGCGATCCTGCGGCCCGGCCGCCTGGACGTCAAGATCAAGATCGAGCGGCCGGACGCCGAGGCCGCCAAGGACATCTTCTCGAAGTACCTCGTCCCCGACCTGCCGCTGCACCCCGACGACCTGGCCGAGCACGGCGGTTCCCGCGAGGCCACCATCCAGGGGATGATCCAGAGCGTCGTCGAGCGCATGTACGCCGAGAGCGAGGAGAACCGCTTCCTCGAGGTGACCTACGCCAACGGCGACAAGGAAGTCCTCTACTTCAAGGACTTCAACTCCGGCGCGATGATCCAGAACATCGTCGACCGGGGCAAGAAGATGGCCATCAAGCAGTACCTCGAGACCGGCCAGAAGGGCCTGCGCGTGCAGCACCTGCTCACGGCCTGCGTGGACGAATTCTCCGAGAACGAGGACCTGCCCAACACCACCAACCCCGACGACTGGGCCCGCATCTCCGGCAAGAAGGGCGAGCGGATCGTCTACATCCGCACGCTGGTCTCCGGCAAGCAGGGCACCGAAGCCGGCCGGTCCATCGACACCGTCGCCAACACCGGCCAGTACCTGTAGAAGTCTCCAGACGGCAGGGCCGCGCGGACACCACCGCGCGGCCCTGCCGCGTTCCCCTACGTCCCGTAAAGACGTGATGCGTCCCCCGCGCGGCGCGCCGAGGACGCCCGATCACATGCACGGCACCCCCTGCAGGCGCACACTGGCCGTGTGACCACGCTCAAACGCGTCGACGTGCACGTCGAAGGCATCGTCCAAGGAGTGGGCTTCCGCCCCTTCGTGTGCTCGCTGGCCGGCCGCCTCGGCCTGTCCGGCCGGGTCCGCAACGACGTGAACGGTGTGCACATCGAGATCGAGGGCGCCCGTACCGGCGTCGAGGAGTTCCTCACCGCGCTCGAACGCGACGCGCCCGCCCTGTCGGAGATCGAACGGGTCACCGTCGTCAGCGGCGAACCCGCAGGACACCGCGGCTTCACCATCGCCACCGCCGACCCCGGAGCCCTCCGGACCGCCGCCGCGCTCGCCGACCTCGCCCCCTGCGACGACTGCCTGCGCGAGCTGGCCGACCCGGCGAGCCGCCGCCACCGCTACCCCTTCACCGGCTGTGCGAACTGCGGCCCCCGGCTGGGCATCACCCGCGCCCGCCCCCGCAAACGGCCGCACACCACCATGGCCCCCTTCGCCATGTGCGCCGACTGCGCCCGCGAGCACGACGACCCCGACAGCCGCCGCTTCGGCGACCCCGCCACCTGCTGCCCCGCCTGCGGCCCCGCGCTCAAGCTGCGCGACGCCCGCGGCACCGAGCTGTGCGGCGACCCCGTCACCTGCGCCGCCGCGCTGCTGCGCACCGGCCGCGTCATCGCCGTCAAAGGCCCCGGCGGCTACCACCTCGCCTGCGCCGCCGCCTGCGAACCCGCCGTCGCCGCCCTGCGCGGCCGCAAGCACCGCGCCGAGCAGCCGTTCACCGTCATGGCCGCCGGCCTCGCCCAGGCCCGCCGCTGCTGCGAGATCGACGACACCGCCGCGGCCCTCCTCACCGGCCCCGCCAGGCCCGTCGTGCTGCTGCCCCGCCGCCCCGGAGCGCCCGTCGCGCCCTCCGTCGCGCCCGGCCACCGCATCCTCGGCATCGCGCTGCCCGCCACGCCGCTGCACCACCTCCTGCTCGCCGAGCTCGGCGAGCCCCTCGCGCTTACCGGCGGCGACGTCGCGGGAGAGCCCATCGCGTACGAGGACGCCGACGCCCTCACCCGCCTGTCCGGCATCGCCGACGCCTTCCTCACCCACGACCGCGCCATCTGCACCCGCGCCGACGACACCGTCCTGCGCCCCCTCGCCGGCGAGATCACCGTGCTGCGCCGCGGCCGCGGCCACGCCCCCGACCCCATCGCGCTGCGCCGCCCCGCACCCCGCGCCGTCCTCGCCTGCGGCGCCACCATCGACAGCACCTTCTGCCTGCTCGACGGCCGCCGTGCCCACCTGTCCCAGCGCCTCGGCCACCTCGACGACCACGACACCCTGCGCGCCTTCGCCAGTGCCGTCGGCCACTACTGCGACCTGCTCGGCATCCGGCCCGAGATCGTCGCCCACGACGCGCACCCCGGCCACCTCGCCACCCGCCACGCGCTCCAGCTCACCGCCGCGGGCCACGTCGCCGTCCAGCACCACCACGCCCACGTCGCCGCCTGCCTGGCCGACAACGGCGACCTCGGCCCCGTCATCGGCGTCGTGCTCGACGGGATCGGCCACGGCCCCGACGGCACCATCTGGGGCGGCGAGTTCCTGCGCGCCGACCTCACCGGCTACCAGCGCCTGGCCCACCTCGCCCAGGTCCCCATGCCCGGCGGGCCCGCCGCCGCCCGCCGCCCCCTGCGCATGGCCGCCGCCTACCTGGGCGACCACCCCTGCGACCCGGGCCTGCGCGACCGGCTCGCCGGAGCGCTCCAGCAGGCCGGCACCGGCCGCGAGACGCCGCTCACCTCCAGCGCGGGCCACCTGTTCGACGCGCTCGCCGCGCTGCTCGGCCTGCGCGACACCATCACCTACGAGGGGCAGGCCGCCGCCGAGCTCGAACAGCACGCCGATCCGGCCGAAACCGCCGCCTATCCCGCGGCGCTCACCACCGGTGAGGGACCGCTCGTCGTCGAGACCGCCGACCTCGTCCGCGCCGCCGCCGACGACCTCGCCGCCGGCACCGCCACCGCCGCCATCGCCGGCCGCTTCCACAACGGACTCGCCGCCGCCGTCACCCGCACCTGCGTCGCGCTCAGGCAGGCCACCGGGCTCACCGCCGTCGCACTCACCGGCGCGCTCTTCCAGAACGCGCTGCTCCTCGACCGCACCCTTCAGCGGCTGCGCGCGGCCGGGTTCCGCGTCCTGCGGCACGTCCGCGTGCCGCCGGGAGACGGCGGGCTCAGCCTCGGCCAGGCCGCCGTCGCCGCCGCCCGAGACCACCCGGCCGCCCCCGCCTAGCATGGCGATCATGGAATTCGCCAACCCCGCCCGCGCCCCGTACACCGCGCACGACCGCGCGCTCATCGGGGCCGGGCACGCCCGGCAGGCCCGCGCCCGCATCGCCCGCCACCCCCGCTACCGGCCCACACCCCTGCGCGCCATCCCCGGCCTCGCCGGCGCCCTCGCCGCCGACATCAAGGACGAGAGCGGACGGATGGGGCTCGGCAGCTTCAAAGCGCTCGGCGGCGCGTACGCGGTGCACCTGCTCGCCGAGCGCGAACCCGGCGGCGCCCCGTTCGTCTGCGCCAGCGCCGGCAACCACGGCATCTCCGTCGCCTCCGGCGCCGCCGAAGCAGGCGTCCCCTGCGTCGTCCACCTCAGCGAGAGCGTGCCCGAGACGTTCGCTGACCGGCTGCGCGGCCTCGGCGCCGAGGTGCGCCGCAGCGGCCGTGACTACGACGACAGCATGGCCGCCGCCCGCCGGGACGCCGAGCGGCACGGCCTGCGGCTGGTGTCCGACAGCTCATGGCCCGGCTACACCGAGATCCCCCTGGAGGTCATGCGCGGCTACAGCGTGCTCGTCGACGAGGCCGCCGACGCCGGCGGGCCGTACACGCACGTGTTCGTCCAGGCCGGCGTGGGCGGGCTGGCCGCCGCCGCGGCCGGATACGTACGCGACCGGTGGGGCGAGCAGCCCAAGATCGTCGTCGTCGAGCCCGAGAGCGCGGCCTGCCTGCTCGAAAGCGCCCGCGCGGGCGAACCCGTCCGGCTGCCCCCAAGCCGCACCGCGCTCGGGCGGCTCGACTGCCGCGAACCCTCGCTCATCGCCCACCACCTCCTGCGCACCCTCGCCGACCTCTACATCACCGTCACCGACGAGCAGGCCGAACAGGCCGCACGACTGCTCGCCGGCCACGGCGTCCACCTGTCCGGCTGCGGCGCCGCGGGAGCCGCCGGTCTGCTCCATCTCAGCTCTGCCGCCCGCGCCGCGCTCGCCCTCGACGGCACGTCACGCGTGTTGCTGGTGGGAACAGAGGGACGGATGGAACCAGAGTGATCAATGTGACGTCCAAGGGGCGTGCACGCACCCAATCGGTCACGACACGCACGGGGGAACGGCCGGTTGGCCGAACTCGACCTGCTGCGCTTCCTCGCCGCCCTGGCCGTCGTCGCCTTCCACTACCTCGTCGCCTACGCGAGCGTCTGGGGAGACCGCCCCGCCGAGCTGTTCCCCGCGCTCGCCCCCTTCGCGGGCTTAGGCATCCTCGGTGTCGAGCTGTTCTTCGTCATCAGCGGATTCGTCATCCTCATGAGCGTCTGGGGACGCGGGCTCGGCGCGTTCGCCCGCTCCCGGCTCGTGCGGCTCTACCCCGCGTACTGGCTCAGCCTCGCCGCCATCGCCGCCCTGTACGCCCTCACCGGCGCCAAGCCGCTGAACCCAAAACTTTCCCCAGGCGAGTACCTGGTGAACGCCACCATGTTCCAGCGCCTGTTCAAGATCACAGATGCCAGCGGCGTCTACTGGTCGCTCTGGGCCGAGCTGCGCTTCTACCTCCTCATCGCCATCCTCGTCATCGCCGGCGTCACCTACGGCCGCGTCCTGATCTTCGCCGGCCTCTGGCTGGCCGCCACCGTCGCCGCCAGGCTCCTCGAGAACCCCGTGCTCGACGAGATCGTCATGCCGAAGTACGCCCCCTACTTCATCGCCGGCATGGCCCTCTACCTCATCCACAAACACGGCAGCGCCTGGCTCCCGTGGCTCTACGTACTCGCCGGATACGGCCTGTCACTGCCCGCCGCGCTCGGCCGCGTGCACAGCAGGATCGACCTCGCCGGGTTCAAGAACATGCCCGTCACCGACACGAGCGTCATCGTCACCATCACCCTCATCTACCTCGCGATGGCCCTCGTCGCGCTCGGCCTCCTCCGGCTGCGGCCCTCCAAGATCCTCACCGCGCTCGGCGGCACGACATACCCGCTTTACCTCTTCCATAGCGTCATCGCGGTGGCCCTCATCCCCGTGCTCACCGGGGACCTGCCGCCCTGGGCCGTCGCCACGGTGACGACCCTGGCCGCCGTCGTGCTGTCGTATCTCGTCTACTCCTTTGCCGAACGCCCCATCCAGCGGCTACTCAAGCCCCGCAGAACCCCACAAACCCCAGCAGCTCCGGCCGTACAGGTGGAAAAGGCGTCGGTGCCATAACTCTGTGACCCTGGGGCACTGTGAAGGGCATAGGCTCGGGCATATAAACGGCGGATAGACAGACCCGGACGAACAGAGGGTGTTGCATGACGGTGCGTCGGGTGATGGGCATCGAGACCGAGTACGGCATCTCCGTACCCGGCCAGCCAGGCGCCAACGCGATGGTGACCTCCTCACAGGTCGTGAACGCCTACCTGGCCGCCTCGGCGGCCCGCGCGCGCAGGGCACGATGGGACTTCGAGGAGGAGAACCCGCTGCGCGACGCGCGCGGCTTCGACCTGGCCAGGGAGGTGGCCGACCCCACCCAGCTCACCGACGAGGACCTCGGGCTGGCCAACGTCATCCTCACCAACGGCGCCAGGCTCTACGTCGACCACGCCCACCCCGAGTACAGCTCGCCCGAATGCACCAACCCCAGGGCCGCCGTCATCTGGGACAAGGCGGGGGAGAGGGTGATGTACGACGCCGCCACCCGCGCGTCCGCCATCCCCTCCAACGCGCCCATCCAGCTCTACAAGAACAACACCGACGCCAAAGGCGCCTCCTACGGCTGCCACGAGAACTACCTCATGCGGCGCGCCACCCCGTTCGCCGACATCGTCCGCCACCTCACCCCCTTCTTCGTCTCCCGCCAGGTCGTCACCGGCGCCGGCAAAGTCGGCATCGGCCAGGACTCCCGCGGCGAAGGCTTCCAGATCAGCCAGCGCGCCGACTTCTTCGAAGTCGAAGTCGGCCTGGAGACCACGCTCAAGCGGCCCATCATCAACACCCGCGACGAACCCCACGCCGACCCCGAGAAATACCGGCGGCTCCACGTCATCATCGGCGACGCCAACATGTCCGAGATCAGCACCTACCTGAAACTCGGCACCACCGCCCTCGTCCTCGCCATGATCGAAGAGGGCTTCCTCACCCGCGACCTCGCCGTCGAAAACCCCGTCCAGGCACTCCGCGCCGTCTCACACGACCCCACCTGCCGCTACGAGATCCCCATGCGCGACGGCCGCAAGCTCACCGCCGTCCAGCTCCAGATGGAATACCTCGAGCAGGCACGCAAATACGTCGAAGAGCGCGGCACCGCCCAGGACGAGATGAACAAGGACGTCCTCGACCGCTGGGAGTCCGTGCTCACCCGCCTCGCCGAAGACCCCATGCAGCTCTCCCGCGAGCTCGACTGGGTCGCCAAACTCGAACTCCTCGAGGGCTACCGCAGCCGCGACGGCCTCCCCTGGTCGCACCCCAGGCTCCAGCTCGTCGACCTGCAGTACAGCGACATCCGCCCCGACCGCGGCCTCTACAACCGCCTCGTCGCCCGCGGACGCATGCAGCGCCTCGTCACCGAGGAAGAGGTCCAGCGCGCCGTCGAACACCCGCCCACCGACACCCGCGCCTACTTCCGCGGCCGCTGCCTCAGCCAATACAGCGAATCCGTGGCCGCCGCCTCCTGGGACTCCGTCATCTTCGACATCCCCGGCCGCGAATCGCTCCAGCGCGTACCCACCCTCGAACCGCTGCGCGGCACCAAGGCCCACGTCGGCGAGCTCTTCGACCGCTGCCGCACCGCCGCCGACCTCGTCTCGGCGCTCACCGGCGGCGAGTGACGCACCCCGGGCCGGCCGCCCCTCATGATCGCTGCGGCCTGTGCCGCTTCTTCGGGCTGCGGCGTCCGCCGCTTCACCGGGTTGCGGCGTGCGCCGCTTCACCGGGCTGCGGCCCGCCCCGCTCTGCCGGGCTGCGGCCCGCCCCGCTCCACTGGGGGCTCACAGCCGTCCGCTCTTCCCGGAGCGGGGGCTCGTCGGCGTGCCGCGCTGGCCGTGCTCGCGGCAGGCCGGTTCCGGCGTGACCGTGCCCTGCTCTGGGCGTACCTCTCGCTCGGCCTCTGTGTTGCCCAGCCGCGCGTCGCGTTCCGCCCCTGCACCGCTCGGCCCGTACCTCGTGCCCGGCCTCTGGAGGCGCGTGTGCGCTTCCTGCCGTCCCTCGATCGCCCCGTGCAGGCGCGCCTGCGCCCGCCCAGACGGTCACAAGCGCACCAGCGGTACTGTGATGAGGAGCACATCAGTCCTGATCGGCGACATGTCGGACATCTCCCATAGCCTGCGGATATGGGGATCCGGGCCCGGACGACCGGGCCGGCCGATCATGAAAACAAGATCGCGGAGCGATCGGCGCGAAATGTCGGCCCGTTCGGGGAAGATATCCCTAGAGGCAGTCCCCCACTGGAGGTAGGACATGGCAACCAAGGACACCGGTGGTCAGAAGCAGGCCGGACGGCGCGAGACCGAGGTCGAGGAGACCGAGGCGGCCGTGTCGCCGGACGTCCAGGAGCGCCAGGAGAAGCTCACGGACGATGTCGACTCCATTCTGGACGAAATAGACGAAGTTCTCGAAGAGAACGCAGAGGAGTTCGTGCGCTCGTACGTGCAAAAGGGCGGACAGTAGGGCAAAACGGACAGGCAAAAGGGACAAGTCAGGTGGAAGCGCCGGACGGATTCAAGCGGTGCCCCGACTGCCGGGAGGTCAAAGAGCTCTCGGAGTTCGGGGCCAACAAGCGCATGCCCGACGGGCGGGCACGCTACTGCAAGGTCTGTTTCCGGCGGCGTTCCACCGCGAGTTACCGCAAGCGCAGAGCCGAGCAGGGCAAGACCGTGCGCGAGCGGGTCGAGGTCCCCGAAGGGTGCAAGTACTGCCCTCGATGCTCGACCGTCAAGGCGAAGGAAGAGTTCGGCCGTAATCGCGCCGCGCGAGACGGCCTCACGAGTTACTGCAAGTCCTGTCACAAGCAGGTGACGCTGGAAAACCGGATCAAGAACCACGGGAGCGATCGCAACTACAAGCTGAAGCTCCGCTACGGGATCACCGAGGACGACTTCGAGCGCATGCTCGCCCGCCAGGGCGGGCTCTGCGCCATCTGCCGGGTCGTTCCCGGGACGTTCGTCGACCACTGTCACACGACCGGCCGGGTTCGGGGCGTGCTCTGCTTCAACTGCAACAACGGGCTGGGGCATTTCGCCGACAACCTGGTGTTGCTGGAGCTGGCCGCGCTCTACCTGGAAGGTGAGGTGCTGTGGCCGGAGTTCGTGGTCCTTCCTGAGGGGCGTGGCGATTCTCCGGTGGCGCGGACGCGGACGTATCACTTGTCGCGGCGTTATCGGGTGCGGCATGAGGACGTCGAGCGGATGATCTCGGATCAGCACGGGTTGTGCGTGGTGTGCTGGGATCGGCCGCCGGAGCACGTGGATCATTGCCACCGGTCCGGTGCGGTGCGGCATGTGCTGTGTCTGCCGTGCAATACCGGGATCGGGCAGTTCCGTGATGATCCGGAGGTGGTGCGCCGTGCGCTCTCCTATGTGGAGGCGGCGGCGGAGTATGGGTTCGATGAGGTGGTGGTCTCTGATGAAGAGCTGGAGGAGCTGATCAGAGCCGAGGAAGAGGCGCGGTCGGAGTTCTACTCGCGGGTGACGCGGGTGGGGTGAGGGCCGCGGTTCAGGGGCCGGGGGTGGGGCCCGGCTCCGTTTCCGTCTCGCGGGCGGGCATGGTGTAGTCGACGGCCACGCCGATGAGACGGATGGGGCGGGTGAGGTCGTGGCGGGCGAGTATGGCGCGGGCCGTGTCGGTGATGACGGCGGCGTCGGTGGTGGGGGCGGGGAGCGTGGACTGGCGGGTACGGGTCAGGAACGGCGTGGAGCGGATCTTCACGGTGACGCGGATGATCTCGCGGCCGGCTTCGGTGGCGTCGCGGGCGACCTGCTGGGCGAGGGCGGTGACGTGGGCGGCGGCGTCGGCCGCGTCGGTGAGGTCGCGGGTGAAGGTGGTCTCGCGGCTGTGGCCGCGGGCGATCCATGGGGTGGTGACGACTTCGGCTTCGCCTCTGCCGAGTGCGAGGTAGCGGTACCAGGGGCCGTTGGTGGGGCCGAAGTGGCGGGCCAGGTCGGCGGGGTCGGCGGCGGCGAGCTGGGCGACGGTGTGCAGGCCGTGTGCGGCGAGTTTCCTGGCGGTTTTGGCGCCGATGCCCCAGAGTGCGTCGGTGGGGCGGTCGTTCATGACCTCGGCCCAGTTGTCGCTGGTGAGGCGGTAGATCCCGGCGGGTTTGGCGAAGGCTGAGGCGAGTTTGGCCTGGTGCTTGTTGTCGCCGATGCCGATGGAGCAGTCGAGGCGGGTGCGTTCGCGTACGGCGTGCTGGAGGGCGGCGGCGAGTGCCTCGGGGTCGGCGGTGGCGGCGCCGATGAAGGCTTCGTCCCAGCCCCAGACCTCGACGCGGACGGGGTGCTCGCGCAGGACGTCCATGACGCGTTGTGAGGCGGCCTCGTAGGCGGGCGGGTCGGTGGGGAGGAAGACGGCGTCGGGGCAGCGTCTGAGCGCGGTGCGCAGGGGCATGCCGGAGTGGACGCCGTATGCGCGGGCCTCGTAGGTGGCGGTGGCGGCGACGGTGCGCGGCTGGGTGGGGTCGCCGGTGCCGCCGACGACGACGGGTTTGCCGCGGAGCTCGGGGTGGCGCAGGAGTTCGACCGCGGCGATGAACTGGTCGAGGTCGAGGTGCAGGATCCAGTCCCTGGGGCGGGCCCCAGGTGACGGGGTGGACGTGCTGCCCATGCCGCCAGTATGACGGCCGGGCGGGGGAGCGGGGCGGGCCGGGATGCGGTTACGGAAGGGGGGCTGGAGGGGCGGTTGCTTACGTCTCGGGCGTACAACATCTTTCGGGCGGGACGGGGAGCCTGGTTCGCCGTGAGCTGATCGTGGGAAGTGCAGACAGCAACCCAACATGAGTAGGGTCGCCCTAGGAACACTGAACGTTTGGAGGGAGTCGCGTGGCATCGCACAGGGATCTGCCCGTCGGCTTGGTGAATCAGCTTTTCCAGAACACCGGGAGTTCCTCGTTCACGGAGTTCGTCAGCTCGTACGCGCCGGAGCTGCTGCCACGTCGCGACGAGATGCTGGCCACCCCGATCGGCGACCAGGTTCCGCACGCGACCACGATCGTGGCCGCCACCTTCGCCGGTGGCGTGGTCATGGCGGGCGACCGGCGGGCCACGTCCGGCAACATCATCTCGCAGCGTGACGTGGAGAAGGTGTTTCGCGCCGACGACTACTCGTGCATGGGCATCGCGGGCACGGCCAGCACGGGTCTTGAGTTCGCCCGCCTCTACCGGGTGGAGCTGGAGCACTACGAGAAGCTCGAGGGCCGCACGATGTCGGTCCAGGGCAAGGCCAACAGGCTCGCCACGATGATCAGGGGCAACCTGGGCATGGCGATGCAGGGCCTGGTGGTGGTGCCGCTGTTCGCCGCCTACGACCCCGACAAGGACGAGGGCCGCATCTTCAGCTACGACGTGGCGGGCGGGCCTTATGAGCGTGACAGGTTCGACGCGATCGGCTCCGGTTCGATCTTCGCGCGCGGGTCGCTGAAGAAGCTCTACCGCGACGGCGCGACGGCCGACGACACGGTGATGACGCTGATCCAGGCGCTCTACGACGCCGCCGACGACGACTCGGCGACCGGTGGGCCCGACGTTGCGAGGAAGATCTGGCCGGTGGTGGCCGTGATCGACGCCGACGGTTTCCGCCGCCTGTCCGACGACGAGGTCAGCGGCTATGTCCAGCAGATGCTCGACGCCCGCCTGATCGCGCCCGACGGTCCCATCGCCCCGCTGCGCTAGCAAAGGATCATGACTGTGTCCATGCCATTCGGATATGCGTCCCCCGAGCAGATCATGCGGGACAAGGCCGACTACGCGCGCAAGGGCATCGCGCGGGGCCGTTCCGTGGTCGTGCTCCAATACGTCGACGGCATCCTGTTCGTCGCCCCCAACCCGTCCAGGGCGCTGCACAAGATCAGCGAGATCTACGACCGCATCGGGTTCGCGGCCGTGGGCCGCTACAACGAGTTCGAAGAGCTGCGGCTCGGCGGCATCCGGTACGCCGACATCAACGGCTACACCTACGACCGGTCCGACGTCACCGGGCGCGGCCTGGCCAACCTGTACGCCTCCAACCTGGGCCGCATCTTCACCGAGTCGATCAAGTCGCTCGAGGTCGAGGTGGTCGTCGCCGAGGTGGGCGACACCAAGGACGGCGACGCCATCTACCGGCTGACCTTCGACGGCTCGGTCTTCGACGAGCACGGCTTCGCGGCCATGGGCGGGCAGGCGGAGGCGGTCGCCTCGCGGCTGAAGGAGCGTTACCGCGAGGACATGACGCTGGCCGAGGCGCTGGAGGTGGCGCTGGCCGCGCTGACCGAGCCGGGCGGGGAGCGTCCGCCGGTGAACCAGCTCGAGGTGGCGGTGCTCGACCGTAACCGCGAGCACCGCAAGTTCCAGCGGCTGACCGGGGCGCGGCTCGAGCGGCTGCTCGCGCAGTCCGCCACGCCGCCCGCGGAGTCGTCCGACTCCGGCTCCGGTTCCGGCTCCGGCGGCGAGGGTGCTGCGTCGTCGGGTGACAAGCCCTCCACGCCGCCGCCCACGGGTCCTGAGGGTCCGGTGGACGACGGGTCGTCTCCGCTGTAAGCGATCAGGTGTTCCGCTCCGGTGGGGCTGCCGTCCTTCGGCGGCCCCACCGGCGTGTCCGGCCATGTGCGGGCCGTCCGGCCACGTAGGGGTGTCGTTCAACCACGTGCGGGTCGTCCGGGGGTGCGGGCGTCTAGGGGGCGGGTGCGGGTCGTCTAGGCCGTCGGGGTACCTGCGGGCCGTTCGAGTGTGCGGATCGTCCGGGCTTGTGCGGATGGTTCGGGCTTGTGCGGGCCGTTCGGCTGTGCGGGCCGTTCGGCTGTGCGGGCTGTCCCGGCCGTCGGGTAGCTGTGGGCCGTTCGGGCGTGCGGGTCGCTCGGGCTTGTGCCGGCCGTGAGCGGCCCGCTACGGGCCTCTGGGAGGCGTCGTGTCCTCGTGGCGCTGATCACCCCGCCGTGGGGCGGGAGGGGGCTCAGGGGCGCGGACAGGTCCCGTTACGCGGACAGGCGCCGGCCGCCGGGGGATCAAGCCGGGGCAGTCCCGATCGGTGGGGGAGGGTTCTGCCTGGCGCGGGGCCGATCGGTGAGGGGTTCCACGTGGCGCGGACTGAGTGGCTGGCCGGGGTTGCGTGGCGTTGGCCGAGTGGCTGGCCGGGGTTGCGTGGCCGGCGTTGCGTGGAGCGGCCAGGTAGTCGGCGGGGTTGCGTGGGACGGCCAGGTAGGGCGGGGTTGCGTGGGACGGCCAGGTAGTCAGCGGGGTTGCGTGGAGCGGCCGGGTAGTCGGCGGACGCGGCCGGGTAGTCGGCGGGGTTGCCTGGCGCGGCCGGGTAGTCAGGAGGGCTGCGTGGCGCGGGCCGAGCTATCGCCTCGGGGGTTTCGTGTGTGGGGGCTGAGCGATGGGCGGGGAGGGGACTGTTCGGAGAGGCCCGCGCCGCGAGGGACGGACCCCGTCACGGGTGAGCCGGGCGGTGGGGGAGCGGTTCCGTTCGGGGGCTCCGCGCCGGTAGGGGAGGGCGGAAGGGCTTGCTGCGCAGGGCGAAATGGAGGTTGGCAAGGGGCGGGGCCTGTCCGTGGGGAAGGGCGGGGAGTGTGACCTGTTTCACTCTGATACGTCCGAACTTGCCAGGCCGCCCCGGGATCTTAAAAGCCGTGAGAACTCCACTACGTGGCCTGGTGGCGTTAGGAGCCGCCACGGCCGTGATGCTGGCCTCGGGCGCGCCCGCTGAAGCGGCCCCGAAGATTCCGAAGTTCAAGGCGCCGAAGATTTTCGGCACCACCTTCCAGTCCGACCCGAAGCACGACTTCACCAAGGGCATCCACTCCCGCCGCAACGGCATCCTGCGCGGCCGGATCACCCACATCCGCGGCAACGTCGCCGAGTACGAACCCGTCAAGTGGAAGCCCGCCAAGCACACCGAGGGCTACTTCGTGGGCCCGCCCGAGGGCAACGTGATGGCCTACGCCTCGCCCATCGCCAAGGACGTGATCTACCTGTCGGCCTTCGGCTGCAAATCCTCGATGGGCGAGCTGACCACCACCCGCAACAGCAGCCTGGGCAGCAAGCGGTGCTCCAGGTCCACGCTGATCAAACGGCACCGCAGGACGCCGATCCCCTCGCTCATCACCGTCTACAAAGGCAAGATCGTCAAGGTTCAGGAGATCTTCACTCCCTGACCTGCGTCGTGGCGGAACCCGCGCCCCGTGGGGGCGGGCGCGGGGGTACGAACCCAGGCGCTCCGCAGGCCCGGCAGGGGAAGGCATCGACGTCCGGCGGGAAATGCCTGCGGGCAGGGTCCGGCGAGGAACAGTCTCGGGGTCCGGTCGCAACGCCCGCAGCGCACCGGCGGGAACAGCCTCGAAGCGCCGTCAGGGAGGCGTTCAGCGACAGTTTTGACATCCGGTCGGGAGACCTCCAGGCCCGGCCTGGACAGGCTTGCGGGCCCGGTCGGGGAGTCGTTCGGGGCCCGAACCGGAAAACACATGGGAAAGATCTCTCCCGCTCGCCGATCCGTGGGCATAGTGTGAGGTGATGGATCGTCGCATCTTCGGGCTGGAGAACGAGTACGGCGTGACCTGCACGTTCAGGGGCCAGCGCAGGCTGTCCCCGACGAGGTCGCGCGGTACCTGTTCCGGCGGGTCGTGTCCTGGGGCCGATCGAGCAACGTCTTTCTCCGCAACGGCGCACGTCTGTACCTCGACGTGGGCAGCCATCCTGAGTACGCAACACCCGAGTGTGACAACGTCATCGAGCTCGTCACCCACGACAAGGCCGGGGAGCGCATCCTCGAGGGCCTGCTCGTGGATGCCGAAAAGCGGTTGCGCGAAGAGGGCATCGCCGGTGACATCTACTTGTTCAAGAACAACACCGACTCGGCCGGCAACTCCTACGGCTGCCACGAGAACTATCTGGTGGGCAGGCATGGCGAGTTCGGCCGGCTGGCGGATGTGCTGATTCCGTTCCTGGTGACGCGGCAGATCGTGTGCGGCGCGGGCAAGGTGCTGCAGACGCCGCGCGGCGCGGTCTACTGCGTGTCCCAGCGGGCCGAGCACATATGGGAGGGCGTCTCCAGCGCCACGACCCGTTCGCGGCCGATCATCAACACGCGTGACGAGCCGCACGCGGACGCCGAGCGGTTCCGCCGCCTGCACGTCATCGTGGGCGACTCGAACATGAGCGAGACCACGATGCTGCTCAAGGTGGGCGCCACCGACCTGGTGCTGCGCATGATCGAGTCGGGTACGGTGATGCGCGACCTGTCGCTGGAGAACCCGATCAGGGCCATCCGCGAGGTCTCCCACGACATGACGGGCCGGCGCAGGGTGCGGCTGGCGAACGGGCGCGAGGCGTCGAGCCTGGAGATCCAGCAGGAGTACCTGTCGAAGGCGAAGGACTTCGTCGACCGGCGCGGCGGCGACGCCATCACCCATCGGGTGCTTGAGCTGTGGGAGCGCACGCTGACCGCGGTCGACACCGGCAACCTCGATCTGGTGGCGCGCGAGATCGACTGGGTGACGAAGTACCAGCTGATCGAGCGGTATCGCCGCAAGTACGACCTGCCGCTGTCGTCGCCGCGGGTGGCCCAGCTCGACCTGGCCTACCACGACGTCCACCGCAAGCGCGGCCTGTACTACCTGCTGCAGAAGCGCGGCTCGGTGGAGCGGGTGGCGTCCGACCTGAAGATCTTCGAGGCCAAGTCGGTGCCGCCGCAGACCACGCGGGCCCGGCTGCGGGGCGAGTTCATCCGCAAGGCGCAGGAGAAGCGGCGTGACTTCACCGTCGACTGGGTGCATCTCAAGCTGAACGATCAGGCGCAGCGGACCGTGCTGTGCAAGGACCCGTTCAGGAGCGTGGACGAGCGGGTCGACAAGCTGATCGCCGGCATGTGAGCGCAGGGCGCCGGCGCGGCCCGTGTCCCTGTGTGAGGGGGCCGGGGCCGCGCCGGTCGTGCGCGGGCGCCGGGCCAGGGCGGGATGTGGGGTGCCGTTTACCACGGCCCTACTGCGAAGTCGGGTAGTGTGACGCGAATCTGACGTCTCTTCCGAGGGAAATTCATGCGCCGCGCTCTGGCCGTACTGGCCGCCGTGCCATTGATCTTGTTTGCCGCCGCCTGCGGCTCCGACGACGGTTCCGGCACGACCGCCTCCACTGGCGGATCGTCCGGGCTCAAGGTCGAGGGGAACGTCGGGGCCAAGCCCAACGTGACGTTCCCGTCCGGTTCGCCCGCGACCACCTCGTCGTACGAGGTGATCGAGCCAGGGAACGGCGAGGGCGTCAAGGCGGGCGACCGCGTGATCGTGAACCTGACCGTCTACAACTGGGACGGCAAGGACAACGCGGTCCAGGGGTCGTCGTACGACACGAAGGCGCCGGAGACGATCCCGGTGACCGAGCAGCTGCCGAAGGTGCTGCAGGAGGGCTTCACCAAGGTCAAGAGCGGCGGGCGGCTGCTGGCCGTGCTGGCCAACGACTCGGTGCAGGGCCAGCAGCAGGCCGCGCAGACCGAGCCGACGAAGGTGTTCGTGTTCGACGTGGTCGGTACGCGGCCCGCGCCGCTGAAGGCCGCCACCGGCGAGGAGACCAGCGAGTCGATCAAGGGTGTGAAGGTCGAGAACCCGGGCGGTGACAAGGCGCCGACGCTGACCACGAAAACCAAGGAGAAGGCTCCCAAGGACCTCGTGGTCAAGACGCTGATCAAGGGCACCGGCGAGAAGGTGACCGCGAACCAGACGCTCACCGTGCACTACACGGGCAAGATCTGGGGGACGGACAAGCAGTTCGACTCCAGCTGGGAGCGTGGCGAGCCGGCCGAGTTCCCGCTCGCTCAGGTGATCCAGGGCTGGCAGAAGGGTCTGGCCGGGGTTCCGGTCGGCAGCCGGGTCGTGATGAGCATCCCGCCGGAGATGGGCTACGGCAGTCAGGAGCAGCAGGGCATCCCGGCCAACAGCACGCTGGTGTTCGTCGTGGACGTCCTCGGCGCTTACTGAGTCGCTGAACGGGCCCATCAGGTCTGAGGGCCCGCCAGGCGGCCCCTGGGACGCCAGATCGGCGTTCCGCCGGTTCGCCCGCGGGCGGCCCGGTAACATCGCGAGGCCCGGTGGCATGGCGCCGCCGGGCCGTTTCGCGTGGGAGGGCCGATGCGCCGCCGTGCCGCCACCCATACACCGTGCACACCAGGGACGCCGTGGACACCACGGACCCCATGGACACCAAGGACACCAGGGACACCACGGACACCAGGGACGCTGTGGACGCTGTGGACACCGTGGACGCCGCGAGGGCCGGTGCCGGCTCTCCGGGCCTTGCGGATCCGGTTCGTGAGCGCGCCTGTGCGGATGCTGGTGGCGGCCGTTCTGGCGCTGCCGGCGGCCGCCGGGTGCACGGGTGACGACGCCGAGCGTGAGCCGCAGGTGGGCGGGCCGTTCGGGGCGCGTCCGACGATCGTCTTCCCCGCCGCCAGGCCGGCCGCAGAGCTGCGGGTGGGCGAGCCGGTCGCCGGCAGGGGCGAGCCGCTGAAGACCGGCGATCTGGCGATCGTGCAGTACACCGCGCACGTCTGGGACGGCGCGGCCAACCGCCTTGCCGACTCCAGCTTCACCCGGGGCACCCCGGCCGCGTTCCCGGTGGGCGAGCTGCTGCCGGGGCTGGAGCGGGCGCTGCGGGGCCGCAGGGTGGGCAGCAGGGTGACCGTGGCGATCCCGCCTGAGGAGGGGTTCGGCGCGGCCCCGCCGCGCGGCCTGAAGGCGGGGGAGGAGCTGTTCTACGTCGTGGACGTCCTCGGCGCACATCACCGGGACGACGCGGTGGCGGCGGGTCCCGGCGAGCTGGCGGGCGTGCGGATCGGCGGCGGCCCCAGGCCCTCGCTGAGCGTGCCGCGCGGCGCGCCGCCGCGCGCGTTCGCCTCCACGGTGCTGCGCAGGGGAGAAGGCCCGCCGGTGCGGCCGGGGATGCTCGTGGTGACCCAGTACGCGGGCGCCGTCTGGAGCACCCGCAGGGTGTTCGACGCGACGTGGACGTCCGGCGGGCCGAAGGCGTTCAAGCTGGGCGACGGCGGCGTGATCAGCGGATGGGAGAAGGGGCTGGCGGGCGTGCCGGTGGGCAGCAGGGTCGCGATGGTGGTGCCGCCCGCGTACGGGTACGGCCCGGCCGGCCGCCCCGAGTACGGGATCAAAGGGTCCGACACGCTGGTCTTCGTCGTGGACGTCATCGGGGCCTACTAAGGCAGGATATTTCCCATGATCCGTTCACTTGTCGTGATGGTTGCGGCCTTAGCCGTTCTGCTGGGTTTGGCACCGGCCGCGAGCGCCACCGCGAACCCGCCGTTCTGCAAGGGCGTCAGACACTGCCACTTCGGCGGCGACCCCGGCGTGACCTGGGTGACCGCCTTCGCCTCGTCCCGCGCCAAGGCGAACAAGGCGGCCGCGCGCCTGCTGCGCAACGCCAAGGCCGTGCACCGCCGTTACGGCGCGCCCCGCTACATCGACATCCGCGTGCTGAAGAAGGGCGGATGCTGGAAGAAGTACGGTTCGGGCACCCGCGAGCCCAGCCGCGTCTGCGTGCTGAAGCGGGTGGAGCGGCGGCTTTAGACTCCGCGTGTGAGTAGCGAGCCCCTGAGCGGCGGCGACCTCGAGGCGCTGGCCCTGTTGCACGACCCCGTCCGCCGCAGCCTGTACGACGTCGTCGCCTCGCACGGCGGTGAGGTGGGCCGCGGCGAGGCGGCGGAGGCGGCGGGCGTGTCCAGGACGCTGGCCGGTCACCACCTCGACAAGCTGGTGGAGGCAGGCCTGCTGGAGAGCGGGTTCCGCCGGCCGGAGAAGAAGGGCCCGGGCAGCGGCCGTCCCGCCAAGGTCTATCGCAGGGCGAGCAGCGAGCGTTCTGTGAGCCTGCCGCCGCGCGACTACCTGACGCTCGCCTCCGTCCTGGCCGAGGTGGTCGACGGGCTGGGCGCGGAGGAGCGGGCGGAGGCGGCGGCGCGGGCGGCGGGCGCGCGGCTGGCCGGGAAGCGGCGGGGCGAGCCGGTGGAGCGGGTGCTGCGCGAGCGCGGCTACGAGCCGTACGAGGAGGGCGGGCGGCTGCGGCTGCGCAACTGCCCGTTCCACGTGCCGGCTCGGGAGCAGCCGCTGCTGGTGTGCTCGATGAATCTGGCGCTGTGCCAGGGCCTGCTGGAAGGGCTGGGCGACGATCCGGCCAGAGCGGAGCTGGATCCGCGCCCCGGCGAGTGCTGTGTCGCGTTCAAGCAGGTCAAGCGGTTCGAGCAACCCGATTCCCCGGTACGGCAGGACGGGGCCGGCGCTGAGTGACCGGCCCCGGGCTTCTAAAACAAATCCATATTGACATAGAAGTGCCCCCGATGGTGAGCTGAGCCCATGCATCTCGCCCAGCTCAACATCGCCCATCTGCGCGCACCCGTCGACAGCCCCGAGATCGCCGAGTTCGTCGCCCTGCTCGAACCGATCAACGCCATCGCCGACGAGGCCCCCGGCTTCGTGTGGCGGCTGAAGGAGAGCGAGACCGACCCCACGGCCACCGTCAAGCACGACTACGGCGACCTGCTGCTGGTCAACTTCTCGGTGTGGGAGTCGATGGAGTCGCTGTGGGACTACGTCTACCGCAGCCCTCATCTGGGCGTGCTGCGCCGGCGCAGGGAGTGGTTCCTGCGCATGGCGGAGCCGTACATGGTGATGTGGTGGGTGCCCGAGGGCACGATCCCGTCCCTGGCCGAGGCCATGGAACGGCTGGAACGCCTCAGGACCGAAGGGCCCGGCCCCGAGGCGTTCACGTTCAAGGACCCCTACCCGGAGCCCAGCAGCGAGGCCGCGTGCCTGCCCGCCGCCGCCGAGGCGAGGAAGTAGGCCAGGTCCTCCTCCAGCCCCCGGCCCATCGTCGACAGCCGCACCGGCGACTCGCGCAGCGCCTCGTGCAGGCCGTCCACGGGGACGGGCACCAGGCGGTGCCGTACGGCCAGCAGCTCCGCCTGATCCCTGACCCGCTCGCCGAACTCGCCGGGCAGCTCGGGCACCGGCACGTCGGCGGGCGTCAGCGCCACCCGGCCGTAGGCGGTCAGCGAGTGGTGGGAGACGCCGTAGTGGCGCTCGCGCTTGTCGCCCTCGCTGACCCGCAGTGCCGCCACGGGCCGCCCGAGCAGCACGCCCGCCGCGTTCACCGCCTCGCCGGCCGACACCCCGGAAAAGCCCCACCGGGTGCCCGTGCCCAGGTTGCCGGGCCCCTGCGCGACGATCGCCAGGTCGGCCTCCAGCACATACTTCGCCGCGAGCAGCCCGGTGTGCACGGTGACCGCCTCGACGTCGCCGCCGAACGCCTGACCCACCGTCACCACCCCGGCCAGCCAGCCGGTCTCGCGCAGCCGGGCCGCCGACATCGAGAACCACGACGGCAGCGCGCCGCCGTCCTGCATCACGTACGCCACCCGCACGCCCTGCCTGGCCTCGTACAGGCCGCACAGGATCGGCGCCAGGGCCGAGTGCAGGTCGGCCACGATCACCGGCATGCCGTCGATGGAGTCCGCCTCGCGCAGCCTGTCGTGATGCGGGGAGTCCTGCTCGTCGGCGCCCAGCACCGTGGCCTGCAGCGGCGTGTACCGGGCCTTCACCAGGTGCCCGGGGCCGGAGGGATCTTCCGGCAAACGGTTAGGGACGGCCACCACCATGGCGTAACCTCCCGTACCGAGACCCATCGCGAGCGCGGTCGTGTTGAGCAGCACCTCGTCGCCGGGTTGCGGGCGGCCCACCAACGGCGGGTACGCCAGCGCCTTGCACTCACCCTCGGGCACGGTGACGTCCAGCTCCACCGCTCCCGGCCACTCGCGTCGGATCCGTACGACCTCGCCCTTGCGCCATCTGATCACGGGGGCAGGGTAGCGTCGATGAAGGAGGAGTGAGGCAGATGTCGCGCCGGAAGACGGAACGGTTGCTCAACCTCGTGATCTGCCTGCTCGCCACCCGGCGCCCGCTGTCGGCCGAGCAGATCCGCCAGGCCGTCCCCGGCTACGACCGCGAGAGCGACGAGGCGTTCCAGCGCATGTTCGAGCGCGACAAGAACGAGCTGCGCGAGATCGGCATCCCCATCGACGTGGTGCGCGACCCGTGGGAGGACGAGCCGGGCTACCGCATCGAGCGGGAGGCGTACGAGCTGCCCGAGATCACGCTGGAACCCGACGAGGCGGCGGTGCTGGGCCTGGCGGCGCAGGTGTGGCAGCGCGCCAGCCTGGCCGAGGCGGCCTCGGGCGCGCTGCTGAAGCTGCGCGCGGGCGGCGTGGCCACCGATCAGCCGGTCGGCGGCTCGATGGGCGGCAGCGCGCTGGAGCTGCGCGTCGACACCCGCGACCCGGCCTTCCCCGCGCTGTGGAACGCGGTGCGCGACCGGCGGGTGGTCCGCTTCGACTACCGGGCGTCGGGCAGCGAGACCGTGCGCAGCCGCACCGTCGAGCCGTGGGGCGTGGTCAGCAGGCGCGGCCGCTGGTATCTCGCGGGCTTCGACCGCGACCGCAACGCGCCGCGCGCCTTCCGGCTCAGCCGGATCAGCGGCGCGGTGACCGCGGTCGGCAAGCCGGGCGCGGTCGAGGTGCCGCACGATGTCGATCTGCGGGCCATGGTGGGCTTCCCCGACGAGCCGAGCGAGGAGCGGACGGCCGTGGTGCGGGTCAGGCAGGGCGCGTGCGAGGGGCTGCGCCGCCTGGCCAGGTCCGTACGCGAGGGCCGCGACGGCTGGGACGAGGCGGAGCTGTCGTTCTCCGACGCCGAGCGGCTGGCGGGATGGATGGCCAGCCTGGGCGCCGACGTCGAGGTGGTGGAGCCGCCGGACGCCCGCGAGGCCGTCATCCGCCGCCTGAAGGGGGCGCTGGCGTGAGCACGGCGGGTCACGGGGGTCGTCGCGAGGTGAACGGGCGTCTAGGCGAGGGGGAACGGAAGTGAGCGGGTCCGCCGATCGGCTGCCGCGGCTGCTTGCGCTGGTGCCGTACCTGATGTCCCATCCGGGGGCCACGGTCGGCGAGGTCGCGGCGGTGTTCGGGCTGAGCGAGAAGCAGCTCATCGACGACCTGCAGCTCGTGTGGATGTGCGGGCTGCCCGGCCACACCCCCGGCGACCTCATCGACGTGTCGTGGGACGGCGGCGAGATCCTCATCGACAACGCCGACACCATCGCCAGGCCGCTGCGGCTCGGCATCGACGAGGCGAGCGCGCTGCTGGTGGCGCTGCGCACGCTGGCCGCCACCCCCGAGCTGGCGCTGCCCGAAGGCGGGGTGCCCGACGCGCTGCCGCGGGTGATGGCCAAGCTGGAGCGGGCCGCCGGCGAGGGCGCGGCCACCGTCAGCAGCCAGGTCGCCGTGGACGTCGACGCCGCCCCCGACGCGCTGCCGCGGGTGCGCGAGGGGCTCACCAAGGGCCGCCGCCTGTCGCTGCGCTACTACGTGCCGGGCCGCGACGAGGTGACGCCGCGCGAGGTCGACCCGATGCGGGTGCTGGTCGTGGACGGCCGCGCCTACCTGGAGGGCTGGTGCTACCGGGCCGAGGCGATGCGGCTGTTCCGGCTGGACCGGGTGCTCGGCGTGGAGGTGCTGGACGTGCCCGCCGACCCGCCGGCCGAGGCCGAGCCGCGCGACGTGACCGACGGGGTGTTCCGTCCGTCGCCCACCGACGAGCTGGTGGAGCTGGAGCTGAGCGCCGCGGGGCGGTGGGTGGCCGAGTACTACCCGTGCGAGCGGGTCACCGAGCTGGGCGAGGGGCGGCTGCGGGTGGCGCTGCGGGCCCGCGACGAGGACTGGATTCTCAAGCTGGCGCTGCGGCTCGGCGACACCGGCAAGGTCGTCTCGCCTCCTGAGATGGCCGAGGCCGTGCGCCGCGAGGCCGAACGCGCCCTGGCCCTGTACGCTCACCGGTCATGACCTTGCTGTTCGTGTCCGTGGGGATCGGCGTCGCCGGGCTGATCGTGCTGGTGGTGGCCGGTGCTCGCGTCGTGGTGGCGGCACGTACTCTGAGAAGGGAAGTGGCCGAGGCGCAGGCCCAGCTTGAGCCCCGGCGGGCCAGATTGACCGGCCAGGGGGGGTGAGACCACGCCCCCGGCAGCGTACGATCGTGGCTGAAAGAGGCAAGTGTCGCTAGAAAGGGCGTTCTCATGCCGAACCTCGGAGTGCCCGAACTCCTCATCATTCTGCTGGCGCTGGTGCTGCTGTTCGGTGCGAAGAAGCTGCCCGACATGGCCCGCGGCGTCGGCCGTTCCCTGCGCATCTTCAAGGCCGAGACCGCGAAGCTGCGCGATGACGACGACGACGTCCAGCACACCGTCCAGCAGGCGCCCGCGCAGCAGGCCCAGCCTCAGCCCCAGCCCGTCCAGCCGCAGCCGCTGCCGGCCTCCACCCCGCCGGCCCCCACGCCCGGGCTGTCGCTGGAGGAGCAGGCCCGCCAGCTGGAGGAGCAGGCCGCCAAGCTGCGCGCCAGTGCCGCCCAGACCGACAACAAGCACGCCTGATCTCCGCCCTTCCTCCTCTTCCTGATCTGGACTGCTAGATGGCGCTGCTCAAACGATCGAGCAATTCGAGGCGAGAACGCGACCCCGAAGGTCGCATGCCCCTCATGGAGCACCTGCGGGAGCTGCGCAACCGCCTGCTCATCGCGCTGGCCGCCGTGGTCGTGGGCATCATCATCGGCTTCTTCTTCTTCGATCCGGTGTGGGCGTACATCAAGGCGCCGTTCTGTGACACGCCGCAGGCGCAGCAGCTGCGCGTCGGCCAGTGCACGCTCACCTACGGCGGCATCTTCCAGTCGTTCTTCCTGACGCTGAAGGTGTCGGCGCTGGTCGGCCTGGTGGTGTCCTCACCCGTCTGGCTCTACCAGATCTGGGCGTTCGTCACGCCCGCCCTCTACCGCAACGAGAAGCGGTATTCGATCACGTTCATGTCGATCGCGGTCCCGCTGTTCCTCATCGGCGCCGCGCTCGCCTACATCATCATGGACACCAGCCTGGCGATCCTGCTGGGCTTCGCGCCGAGCGACACCGTCGCGACCATCCAGATCGATGAGTACCTCAACTACGTGCTCATCATGCTGGTGATCTTCGGTGTGTCGTTCGAGCTGCCACTGCTGCTGGTGTTCCTCAACATCATCGGCGTCCTGTCGCACGCCACGGTCAAGAAGCACCGGCGCACGGTCGTCTTCATCATGTTCGTCTTCGGCGCGGTCATCACGCCCGGCGGCGATCCGCTGACGATGATGGCGCTCGCCATGCCGATGATCGTGCTGTACTTCATCGCCGAGGGCGTCATCTTCCTGCGCGAGAGGCGCGCGCCGGCCGAGGGGGACTTCTCCCACCTGTCCGACGACGAGGCCTCGCCGCTGCCCGAGGAGAGCACGCCGGTCGAGCCCTCCGGGTTGACCGATGAGGAGCCGCCGGGCACCGACAAGCGCTGAGGCATTCCCGTGCCGCCCCGGAAACGATAGGTTCCGGGCGTGTCCCCCCATATCGCCCTGCTCGTCAACCCCGCCGCCCGCGGCGGGCGTACGCTGCGCCTGCTCGAGCCCGTGGCGCGCCGGCTGCGCGCCGGAGGGGCCGAGCTGTCGGTGATCGTCGGTGACGACGCCGCCGACGCGCTCGCCCGCGCCTGCACGGCCGTCTCCGAACGTCCCGACGCGCTCGTCGCCTTCGGCGGCGACGGGCTGGTCCACCTGGCGGTGCAGGCGGTCGCCGGCACCGACGTGCCGCTCGGCATCATCCCGGCGGGCACCGGCAACGACATCGCCGCCGCGCTCGGCGTGCCGCGCAAGGATCCGCTCGCGGCGGCCAGGGCCGTGCTGCGGATGAAGACCCGGCCGGTGGACGCCGCCCGCATCGCGGCGGGCGGTGCCGAGGAGCTGTTCGCCGGGGTGGCGTGCTGCGGGTTCGACTCCCGCGTCAACGAGCGGGCCAACACCCTCACCTGGCCGCCCGGCATGGCCCGCTACCTGGTGGCGACCGCGCGGGAGCTGCGCGCGTTCCGGCCGATCCCGTACCGCGTCACCTTCGACGACGGCGAGCCGGTCGAGCGGGAGGCGATGCTGGTCGCGGTGGCCAACACCACCTCCTACGGCGCGGGGATGCGGGTCTGCCCGGACGCCAGGCCCGACGACGGGCTGCTGGACGTCGTGATGGTGGGCGCGCTGTCCACGGGGGAGTTCGTGCGGGTCTTCCCGAGCGTCTACCGGGGCACCCACGTCACGCACCCGGCGGTGTCGGTGCGGCGGGTGCGCAGCGTCCGGGTGGAGGCACCCGAGGTGATCGCCTACGCCGACGGCGAACGCATCGGGCCGGCCCCGCTGCACTGCGAGGTGCTGCCGGGCGCGTTGCGCGTCATCGTATGAGATCTACTTTGTGAAGGCGCCGGGTCGGAAGGCCCGGCGCGGGCGGCTGCCTGGACGGACCGGAATGGCGGTTTCGGTAGGCTGGCGATTATGACAACGCCAGCGGAACGCTATGCGGCCTTCCGTCAGAAGTTCGGGGACGACGGGGCCGCGCTGAGATCGTTCCGAGGTCTCTACGACTTCCCGCTGGACGACTTCCAGATCGACGCCTGCCGCGCCCTGGAGGCCGGCGACGGCGTGCTGGTGGCGGCGCCCACGGGGTCGGGCAAGACGGTGGTCGGCGAGTTCGCCGTCCACCTCGCCTTGGAGCAGGGCCTGAAGTGCTTCTACACCACCCCCATCAAGGCGCTGTCCAACCAGAAGTACAACGACCTGGTCAAGCGCTACGGCACGGGCAAGGTCGGGCTGCTGACCGGCGACAACAGCATCAACGGCGAGGCGCCGATCGTCGTCATGACGACCGAGGTGCTGCGCAACATGCTCTACGCGGGCTCGGCGACGCTGTCCGGGCTCGGGTTCGTGGTGATGGACGAGGTCCACTACCTCGCCGACCGGTTCCGCGGCGCGGTCTGGGAAGAGGTGATCATCCACCTGCCGGAGTCGGTGCGGCTGGTGGCGCTGTCGGCGACGGTGAGCAACGCCGAGGAGTTCGGCGAGTGGCTGGGCGCGGTGCGCGGCGACACCACGGTGATCGTGGACGAGCACCGTCCCGTGCCGTTGTGGCAGCACATGATGGTCGGCAAGCGCATCTACGACATGTTCATCACCGACGATCTGACGCCGCGGATCAACCCGACGCTGATGCGGGTGACGCGGGATGCGGAGCGGCTGATGGCGGGTCGTGGCCGGCGCGGCTACGGCCGGGTGCCGCGCTCGCGCCCGCCGGACCGGGTGCAGGTCATCGAGAAGCTCGACGCCGAGGGGCTGATGCCGGCGATCACGTTCATCTTCTCCCGCGCGGGCTGCGACGCGGCGGTGCAGCAGTGCCTGTACGCCGGCATCCGGCTGACGAGCGACCGCGAGCGGCACGAGATCCGGCAGATCGTCGACGAGCGCACGGCGCACCTGCCCGATGAGGATCTGGCGGTGCTGGGCTACCTGGAGTGGCGCGAGGGCCTGGAGCGGGGCCTTGCGGCGCATCACGCGGGCATGCTGCCGGCGTTCAAGGAGGTCGTGGAGGAGCTGTTCACCCGCGGCCTGGTCAAGGCGGTGTTCGCCACGGAGACGCTGGCGCTGGGCATCAACATGCCGGCGCGCACCGTGGTGATCGAGAAGCTGGACAAGTGGAACGGCGAGACGCACGCCGACCTGACGCCGGGGGAGTACACCCAGCTCACCGGCCGGGCGGGGCGGCGCGGCATCGACGTCGAGGGCCACGCGGTGGTGCTGTGGCAGCCGGGCATGGATCCGCTGTCGGTGGCGGGCCTTGCGGGCACCCGTACGTATCCGCTGCGGTCGAGCTTCCAGCCGTCGTACAACATGGCGGTCAACCTGGTCGGGCAGTTCGGCCGCGAGCGGGCCAGGGCGCTGCTGGAGGAGTCGTTCGCGCAGTTCCAGGCGGACCGTGCGGTCGTGGGGCTGGCCAAGCAGCTGCGCAAGCACGAGGAGGCGCTGGAGGGCTACCAGGAGGCGATGACCTGCCACCTGGGTGACTTCGCCGAGTACGCGGCGCTGCGGCGGCGGCTGTCCGACCGCGAGGCGGAGCTGTCGCGGCAGCGCGGTGCGGCGCGGCGGGCGGCGGCGGCGCGGTCGCTGGAGGCGCTGCAGCCGGGCGACGTGATCCGGGTGCCGGGCGGCCGGCGCGCGGGCCTTGCGATCGTGCTGGACGTGAGCCGCAATCCGCGCGGTCACGGGCCGAGCCCGCTGGTGCTGACCATCGGCAAGCAGGTGAAGAAGCTGGATCCGTCCGACTTCCCGGTGCCGGTGGAGCCGCTGGAGAAGGTGCGCATCCCGAAGAACTTCAACTCCCGCTCGCCGAAGGAGCGGGCGAACCTGGTCTCGACGCTGATGGCGAAGATCGGCGACCGGGACCTCGGCAAGCCGCCGCGGGTGCGCGACCACACGGTGGAGGACCCCGAGGTCAACGACCTGCGGCGGCAGATCAGGCAGCATCCGTGCCACGGCTGCGACGAGCGCGAGGACCACGCCCGCTGGGCCGAGCGCTACTACAAGCTGCTGCGCGAGACCGAGGGGCTGCGGCGGCGGGTCGAGGGGCGTTCCCACGTGATCTCGCGGACGTTCGACCGGATCTGCTCGGTGCTGCAGCAGCTCGGCTACCTGCGCGGCGAGACGGTCACCGACGAGGGGCGGCGGCTCGGCCGCCTCTACACCGAGCTCGACCTGCTGACCGCCGAGTGCCTGCGCAACGGGCTGTGGGAGGATCTCGACCCGGCGGAGCTGGCGGCGTGCGTGTCGGCGCTGGTGTTCGAGTCGCGGGCGTCCGACGACACGCGGCGGCCGAAGATCCCGGCGGGTAAGGCGCAGGACGCGCTGTCGGCGATGATCCGGCTGTGGGGCGAGCTTGAGGGCATCGAGTCGGACCACGGGCTGTCCACGATCAGGGAGCCGGATCTGGGGTTCGCGTGGGCGGCGTACCGGTGGACGAAGGGGCACAGCCTCGACGCGGTGCTGATGGACGGCGTGGGCGGCAACGAGCTGGCGGCCGGTGACTTCGTGCGGTGGATCAAGCAGCTGATGGACCTGCTGGGCCAGCTGGGGAACGCGGCGCCGGAGGGCAGCAAGATCCGGCAGACGTCGGTGAAGGCGATGGACGCGATGCGGCGGGGTGTGGTGGCGTACTCGTCGCTGAACTGACCCCCGGCCGGGCGTTGTGGCCCGGCGTGGCCGGTGTGGTCGGCGCGCTGATGTCGGCTCGGTAACCCGCTGCGGGCCGGTGTGGCCCGTGTCGGTCGCGTGTGGCCGGCTCGGTACCCGCCGCGGGCCGGTGCGGTCGCGTCGTCACGTGAGGTCGGCCCTGCGGCGTGAGGCCGCTTGACGGCCGTTGGCGGACGGTCTGAGGGCGCTCCGGAAGCGTGGCTTCTGGGGCGCCTTTTGGCGTCATATGACGCTGGTTTTACGTTTTTACTGGTGGGCGGGCGCCTTTACTTCTTCGCCGGAAACGCCTTTCCGCTCGGCTTTTACCGGTCAAGCCTTCCTGAAATCAACGATTATCTGCTGATTTATCGCATTTCGGGTGCTAGCGTCCGATTTGTCAGTGTTCAGCCAACGGGGGAGGAATCATGGCGAACACGCAACTGTCCGCGGTCGGCTTCAAGCAAGGATGGGGATGCCGCAGGCGCCGCCGCTGGCGCCGGTGGGGCTGGGGCTGGTGCGCCCGTCGTAGGTGGTGGGGGTGCTAGACACCTCCGATGAGGGCCGGCGGCCAGGCCGCCGGCCCCTTTGAGCGCCTCCGGCCGTGAACTCGCGCCGGCGATCACCATTCGCCGCACGTTCCGCGAGTTCTGGCCGGACACCCGCGGGTTGCGGCGCCATTTCGCGGCCGGGGTGGTTTTCGCCATCCTCGCCGCGCTCTGTGAGGTCGCCGCGATCCGCCTGTTCGGGCACATCACCGACGAGGTGCTGACGACCCGGAACCTTGACGCTTTCTGGTCTCCCGCGGCCATCTGGCTCGGGCTCGCCGTCGGTGCCGGCGCGCTGTCCTTCGCGGGGGCCTACCTCACCGCGCTGGGCGCGGAGCGGTTCCTGCTGGCCCTGCGCGACCGCGTGTACGCGCACGTACAGACGCTCGCCCCCGACTTCTCCGAGAAGCGGCGGCTGGGCGACCTGATGGCGCGCATGACGGACGACGTGGAGGCCATCGAGGAACTGGTCGGCTCAGGACTGGTCAAGGCCGTCACCACCGTGGCCGGCATCGTCTTCTTCGCCGGGGCGGCGTTCTTCATCCGCTGGGACCTGGCACTGCTGACGATGGCGTTGATCCCGCTGTTCGTGATCACCTCGAAGGTGTTCGCCTCGAAGTTCAGGACGGCGGCGGCGCGCGAGCGGGCCAGCAACGGGGCGATGAACAGCGTCCTGGAGGAAGGGCTGGCCAACCAGCCGCTCGTGCAGTCGTACAACCGGCAGGACGAGGAGTCCCGCAGGCTGCACAGCGAGGGGCGCACCTGGCTGCGGGCCAACATGTCGCAGGCCTGGCTGTCGGGTCTGTACAACCCGGCGGTGCAGGTCATCGAGACGATCTGCCTGATCGCCATCCTCGGGTTCGGCGCGTGGGAGATCGCGGCCGGGCGGCTGACGATCGGCGGGCTGCTGTCGTTCGCGGCGTACCTGGCCCTGCTCTACCCGGCCGTGCAGAGCCTGGGCGAGCTGGCCCTGACGGTGTCGGAGGCGGCGGCGGGATCGGATCGCGTGATCGAGATCCTGCACACCAAGCCCGCCGTACGCGACGCCCCGGACGCCGTCGCGATGGGCCGCTGCAGCGGCCGGATCGTCTTCGACCGGGTGAGCTTCACCTATCCGGGACGGAGCCGTCAGGTGCTGCGCGACCTGTCGTTCACCGCAGAGCCCGGCGAGGTCGTCGTGATCACCGGGCCCAGCGGGGCGGGCAAGTCCACGATCGCCAAGCTGCTGCTGCGCTTCTACGACCCGGACTCCGGGCGCATCCTGCTGGACGACACCGACGTCCAGGGCATCACACGGCAGTCGCTGCGCGACAACATCACCGTCCTGCACCAGGAGACGCTGCTGTTCTCCGGCACCGTACGCGACAACATCGCCTACGGGCGTCCCGGCGCCTCGTTCGACGAGGTGGTCAGGGCGGCCGAGGTGGCCGGGGCGCACGACTTCATCAAGCTGCTGCCCCAGGGGTACGACTCGCCGGTCGGTCAGCGCGGCCGGCTGCTGTCCGGCGGGCAGCGGCAGCGCATCGCGATCGCCAGGGCCATCCTGCGCGACACGCCGGTGCTGGTGCTCGACGAGCCCGTCACCGGACTGGACGTCGCCACCGCCGCCCACGTCATGCGGCCGCTGCGGCGGCTCATGGCCGGGCGTACCACGCTGCTCATCACGCACGACCTGCGGCAGGTGCCGGAGGGGGCGCGGGTGATCGAGATCGAGCCGGCTCCGCGGGAGGAGCGGATCCGGCTCAAGCGGGTCGGCGCGCGGTCCGGCTGGGGAACGTCCACGTGACCCCGGTCTCGCCGGCCCGGCACCCGTCCCGACGCTCCGGGGCGGGTGCCGGGCTTTCGGCGACCGTTCGCCCTCGGCCGCCGGTCGCCGCTGTGCCGGCGGGTCGTTGTCGTGGCGCTGACTGCTGCGACGCTCGGGAGGATTTCGGAGTTTCGCGTACGGCGCCGCGAAGGTCCCTGGCGGCTCCGGCGCGACGCCCCCGGAACAATCACCACCACCGCCGCGCATCCCCGGAAAGCCATCACTTTCATCCCCGGAACGCCATCGCGGCGGAATCTCTGAACGCCGCCATCACTGCGTGATCCACGGACGCTGCCGCCGCCGCGGAACCCCCTGAACGCCGTACTGCCGTGGAATCGTCGCCCCATCCACCTGGTGTTGGGTTTTAGCGGGATATTGCGGGATCGGCGGCGGTCGGCTGCTGGGGTGTTTCAGGGGTTGCGGTGGGATTTTGGGGGTGTATGTCGGGGAATCTCACGGGATAGAATCGGAGAGCATTCTCCGTTTGTCGCCGCGGGCCCGCTTTCCGCCTGCCGGCAGGCCGAAGGCAGGTGGAGATCATGGGCGACGATCACGGCGCCGCCAGGCCGCTGCGGGCCGACGCCCGGCGTAACAGGGAGCGGGTGCTGCAGATCGCCCAGCAGGCCCTGGCCAGCGACGGCCTGACCATCTCCTTCGATGAGATCGCCCGGCGTGCCGGGTTCGGGGTCGGCACCGTCTACCGGCACTTTCCCACCAAAGAGGCGCTGTTCGAGGCGGTGCTGCTCGGGCGGATCGAACGGTTCGTGGCCGACGCCCGCGCGCTGGCCACCGCCGAGGACGCCGGTCGGGCGTTCTTCGGCTGGTTCGCCGCAGTGGTCGAGCAGGCGTCGGGCAACCAGGCGCTGTGCGACATGCTGGACAGCGGCACGGCCATGCCGGTACGGCCCGGCTCCACGCTGGCCAGGGACTTCGCCGCGGCGCTCGGCCGATTGCTGGCGCGGGCCCAGCGGGTGGGGGCCGTGCGCGCCGACCTCACCGCCGAGGACGCCCTCGACCTGCTGCGCGGCTGCCTGGTCGCCGAGCGCGGAGCCCGGGCCAGGGGAGGGGCGGTGCGGATGGCGGACGTGGTCTGCGACGGGATGCGGGCCCGGTCGCTCTGACGCTCCTGACGGTCAGGGGCCTGGTGCGTGCGGCCTGACGGTCCCTGACGGTCAGGTGCCTGGTGCGTGCGGCCTGATCGTCCCTGACGGTCAGGCGCCTGGTGCGTGCGGCCTGACCGTCCCTGACAGTTGGGCGCGTGGTGCGTGCGGACCTCGCGACAAATAATGTCGATTACCAAATGGGAGAAACCTCATCTTGGTCGTCGTATGCCGCGCTGCGCCCGCTGATCGCTATTTGCGGAAATTCCAGTGTTTGTGGGGATTGATCACACTACGCTGCTACCGCTTGCCAAGTACGAGGGGAAAGCGGGCAACAACGTGTTCATCGCAGTCACAGTGCTGGCCGCCGCTGTTGTCGGCGCGGTGGTCTGGTGGCTCCGCCGGGGGACGGGGGAAGGTGCCGCCGACGACAGGTTCGAGGTGGACCGTTCGTGGGGGTTGCTGCCACCTGATGTGGAGGCGGCCTTCGTGGAGGGGCTGCGGGCGTACCACGATTCCGGCAGCGCGCTGCGGGTCCACGAGGAGCTGGAGGTGCTGGTCGCCTACGACCCGCCGCGGTCGATCTCCCTGCGCCTGCTCGCCGACGCCTTCGCCGCCCGCGGGGACGCCGCCCTGCACGACCCGCAGGGCACGGTCACGGAGCTGATGGCCGAGCTGGCGACGGCCGAGCGCCCCGGCGTCCTGCACCTGCGCGGCGAGTGGCCGCCGGCCGAGCCGGAAGGGGTGCGCGGCCCTAAGGTTGCGGATGGCCCGGAAATTGCGGACGGCATGGACGCCGAACGCTTCGCCACCGCCGTGGCCGAGACCGTGACGGAGCTGGTGAGGGGACCGGCGGGGGCAGCGGCCTCTGCGGCGGTCGCGGACGCGGCCGCCGAAGCGGTGGTAACGGACACGGCGGCCGAAGCCGCGGTAACGAGCACAGCGGCCGAACACGCTCATGCTGGACCTCGCCTACGTGCTCGACCGCTATCGGGAGGCGCGCGAGCTGCGTCCGGACGCGCCGGCCGGGGAGGTTTTGCGCGAGGCCGTCACGGGCCTGATCGCCGACGACGGCCCAGGCGTGACGTGGGCCCGCCCGCCGACCCCGGCCCAGCGCCGCCTGGTCCAGGACGGCCCACCCGAGCTCCACTGATCGCCCCGCACCCGGCCAGGGCCTGCGGGGGGCTGATTCGCACGCCCCGCGCCCCCGGCACAGCCGCGTCGCGCGTCCCGCGCGCAACCGCGTCGCGCGTCCCGTGTCGCGCGTCCCGCGTCCCGCGCGTAGCCACGGCCCCGCGGCCGGGCCTCGATCGAGCCTCCCTGACTGCCCCGGCGCAGCGCAGCTGCGGCCGACGGCCTCGCCAGTTGCTCCAACGGCCCCGGGGCGCGACTCGCTCATCGCCGCCCAGGGGCGAGTCGTGGGGCGGAATGGCAGCGTGGGGGCGGGCGGTCGGTGGCGGGGCTCGCCCATGCTGCATCGGCCGCCCGGCGCTCGGTTCAGCGGAGGTTGCTGGAGGGGTGGCTCGCGCGGACTCCGCCGGCCGTCAGGTACGCGACTCGCTCACTGGCGCGCAGGGGGCGAGTCGCGGGTGGGGCCGGGGGAGGCATCGTCGCGCAGGGGGCGGTAGGCCGGTGGTCTGGCTCGCGCGAAAAACGCCGACGGTGCTCGTGCTCATTGCCGACGGTGCTCGTGCTCATTTAGGCCAGGCGAGGGATGGCTCGGCAGAGGGGAGCCGGTGGGCGGGCACCGGGGGAGGTTCGATGCCTGAGGAGGTCAGCCGGTGTTCTCTGCGCGGCCGAGGCGCCAGTAGCCCATGAAGGCGACCGCGCGGCGGTCCATGCCGCGTTCGGCCACCAGGTGGCGGCGGAGGATCTTGATGACGCCGGCCTCGCCGGCCAGCCACGCGTACAAGGGACCATGCTCGGGCGCCTCCTGCGGGACCTCCCACAGCTCCTCGGCGTCGACGTCCACGTCCTCCAAGGAGCCGGGTGCGGCGGCCGGAGTGGGCAGCAGGCGGGCGGCGGCGGCCTGGACGGCGGGGATGAGCTCGGCGCCGCGCTCGCCGCCGTTGCGGGCGAGCCAGGTGACCTTGACGTTGGCGGGCGCCTCGATGGGCAGGGCGTCGGCGTCGAAGGGCACCTCCATGAGCACCTCGCCGGCCAGGTGGGCGGGGAGGCGTTCGAGGATGGCGCAGATGGCGGGGACGGCGGTCTCGTCACCGGCGATGAGCACGCAGCCGGTGCCGGCGGGCGGCCGGAACTCCAGGCCGCCGTGCGGGCCCTCGTGGTCGGCGTTGGGGCCGAGGAGCGCGGCGACGTCGCCGGGCTGCACCTGTTCGGCCCAGCGGGCGACGGGGCCGCCGTCGGGGTGCATGACGACGTCCACATCGACCTCGCCGGCCTCCCGGCGGACCGTCCTCGCGGTGTACGTGCGCATCACGTTGCGCTTGCCGGGGTCGAGCGTCCGCCAGCGCTGGTACCAGTCGGGCCCCTTCGGCAGGTACGCCATGCCGTGCTCGGGGGTCGGGAGGAAGAGCTTGACCCGCTGGTCGAAGCCGTTGTCGGCGAAGTGGCGCAGGTCGTCGCCGGCGAAGGTGACGCGCAGGAAGGACGGGCTGAGGCGGTCGAGCCGGTCTACTCGTACGTCGAACATGCGAAAGGGCTCGGTCATCCCCGGAATCCTCCAACGGCGATTTATTAGGTGAGCCTAACCTAAACGATCGCGGGGATTTAAGCGAGCCGGGGTTAGTGCATCGGCCCCACTCGGGACGATAGCGTCGTGAAGCATCGTGAACGGTGAAAACCGGGCCACCGTGCCCGCCCCCCAGATTGGAGTCCCGAACTTGTCTTCCGTGATCCTCTCCGCGGCGGGTGCCGCGCTGGTGCTCGACACCTCCGGCCCGGGGCTGCCCCGGGTACGGCACTTCGGCGCGGACCTCGGAGCCGGCGGACAGGACCTGGCAGCGGTGCTGCCGCCGTCGCCGGGCGCGCCCGCGCCGTCGCTGCTGCCCGCCCAGGCGGAGTCCTGGTACGGCAGGCCCGGCCTGTCCGGCGTGCGGGACGGCGAGCACTGGCCGGTGCGCTGGAGCGTGGAGAACGTGGAGGTGTCCGCCGAGCCGGGCGGCGGCGGCACGGTGACCGTGACGGCCGCCGACGAGCGTGCCGGGCTGCGGCTGGTGTGCGAGCTGGTCATGGAGGGCAGCGGCCTGGTACGGATGCGGCACGCGGTGATGAACACGGCCGCCTCGCCGTACCGGCTGGAAGGGCTGGTGTGCACGCTGCCGGTGCCCGCCCGCGCGGCCGAGCTGCTCGACTTCACCGGCCGGTGGGCGCTGGAGAAGGTGCCGCAGCGCAGGGAGTTCACCCGCGGGGTGTGGTCGCGGGAGAACCGCAGGGGACGCACCGGGCATGACGGCACCGGGCTGCTGATCGCCGGGACCGGTGGGTTCGGGTTCAGGAGCGGCGAGGTGTGGGCCGTGCACGCCGGCTGGAGCGGCGACCACGTGCACTACGCCGAGCGGCTGCCCGAGGGCGTGTCGCTGCTGGGGGCGGGCGAGCTGCTCGAGCCCGGCGAGGTCGTGCTGGCCCAGGACGCCACGTACCGTACGCCGTGGGTGTTCTTCACCTGGTCGGGCAGCGGCCTCGACGACGCCTCGCACCGGCTGCACGAGCACCTGCGCGCCCGCCCGCTCCCGGTGCGGCCGGTCACGCTGAACAACTGGGAGGCCACCTACTTCGACCATGGCCTCGACCGGCTGCTCGAACTCGCCGAGCGGGCCGCCGCGGCCGGCATCGAGCGGTTCGTGCTCGACGACGGCTGGTTCCGGCACCGCCGCCACGACCGGGCCGGGCTCGGTGACTGGTACGTGGACGAGGGCGTCTGGCCCGACGGCCTGCACCCGCTCGCCGATCGGGTGCGCGAGCTGGGCATGCAGTTCGGGCTGTGGTTCGAGCCCGAGATGGTCAACCCCGACTCCGACCTCGCCCGCGAGCACCCCGACTGGATCCTCGCCAGGCCGGAGCGCATGCCGCCGCCCCAGCGCAACCAGCAGGTGCTCGACCTGGCCAGGCCCGAGGCGTACGCGTACCTGCTGGAGCGGATCGACGCTCTGGTGCGCGAATACCGGCTCGACTACATCAAGTGGGACCACAACCGCGACATCGCCGAGCCCGTGCACGACGGCGCGCCCGGCGTGCACGCGCAGACGCTCGCCACCTATCGGCTGCTTGACGAGCTGCGCGAGCGCCACCCCGGCCTGGAGATCGAGTCGTGCTCGTCCGGCGGCGCGCGTATCGACTACGGCATCCTGGCGCGCACCGACCGGGTGTGGACCTCCGACTGCAACGACGCGCTCGACCGGCAGTCCATCCAGCGCTGGACCGGGCTGCTGGTGCCGCCGGAGCGGATGGGCGCCCACGTCGGCGCGAACCGCGACCACAGCACCGGGCGGATGCTGCCGCTGGCGTTCCGGGCCGCGACCGCGCTGTTCGGGCACATGGGCGTGGAGTGGGACATCACCTCCGCCACCGCCGAAGAACTGGAGGAGCTGGCCACCTGGATCGCGCTGCACAAGCGGCTGCGGCCGGTGCTGCACTCCGGCCGGGTCGTGCGGGCCGACCACCCCGACCCGACCGCGTTCCTGCACGGCGTGGTGCTGCCCGAGCGGGGCGTGTTCGCGTACGTGCAGCTCACCTCGCGGCTGGACGTCGGGCCGGCGCCGCTGCGGCTGCCCGGGCTCGACCCGGAGGCCACCTACGAGGTGCGCCTGGCCGGGCCCGTCCCCGAGCGGACCGTGCTGCCCGAGTGGGCCGCCGAGCCCGTCCGGCTGCGCGGTTCCGTGCTGGGCGAGCTGGGGCTGCCCGCGCCCGCCATGCGTCCCGCCTCCGCGCTCGTCATCGAGGTCGAGCGGGTCTGAGCCGGTGCCCGCGGAGTGCGGGTCGGTGAACGGGGTTTAATCCGGCCGCAACGCGGACACCCGTGGCCAGGTAACACGGGTGCCGCAGACTGTCGGTCATGGATGATGCACCCAAAGTGACGCAGGCCCGCCCCGAGCCCGCCACGACGCCCCGGACCGGTGACGGAGACGTGCCCGGTCTGGTCGACGCGGCCGGGCTCGGGGCCGGGCCACGCGCCGTTCCGGCCGCCGGGCCCGGGGCGGCGACGCGTGCCGTCTCCGCCGGCGGGCACGGGCGGGCCTGGTGGCGGGAGCTCGTCGAGATCGCCGCGCTGTTCGTCGCGGTCGGGCTGGCGCACCTGCTCGCCACCCTGCTCGGCCACCACGAGCCGGGGCCGGTCGTGCTCATCGGGCTGGGCGTGGCGTTGATCGCGGGATCGGCGGTCCACCGGTGGCTCGCCCATCACCGCCCGGTGGCGTCCGTACGGCGGCGGGCGCGGCGCAGGGCACGGGAGACGCCCGAGGCCCTGATAGAGGAGAGCGGGCGCGTCATGACGCTGTGGCGGATCCGGATGCGGGTGGTGGAGCGGCCGGGGCGGCTGGCCACCGTGGCGGGCGCGTTCGGACGGCTCGGCTGCAACATCCTGGCCCTGCACATCGCGCCGACCGGCGGCGGTGCGATCACACCGGCCGGGTGCGACGCGCTGGACGAGTTCGTCATCGAGGCGCCGCGCGACCTCGCGCCCGCCGTGCTCGCCGAAGCCCTGCAGGAGGCGGGCGGGCAGGACGTGGTGATCGTGCCCGCCAGGGTCACCGACCTGACCGACCCGGGCGTGCACGCGCTGGTGCTGGCGCAGCGCGTCGGCGACGACCCGGCGCGGCTGCCGGAGGCGCTGGGCGAGCTGCTGCGCGCCCCCGACGTGGAGTGGCGGCGGCCGGGCGACACCGCCGACGACGACGCCGACCCGGCCACCACCATGGTGGTCGCGGTGAACCCGGACAGGGCGCTGCTCGTCCGGCGGCCCGAGCTGCCGTTCACGCCGACCGAGGCGGCCCGCGCCTCCGCGCTCGCCGCCGCGGCCGCCCACGCCCGCTACCACTCCGGATGACACCGGGGGCGGTCCAGTCCGCTCGCGCCCGCTACCACGCCGGCGACATCCGCTACACGCCCGGTGAAACTCGACGGTAGCCCCGCCGCCCAGCAGGTTCAGCTGGCCCGGCGCCAGGTATGGAACCGTGCCAGGCGTCAGCGGTAGCCCTTGGCGAGTACCTCGCGGGTCTGCCTGGTGATCTGGGCCTCCTGCTCGGTGGTGAGGGCGACGCGGGGCGGGCGGCAGGGCCCGCCCTTGCGTCCCGCCAGGTCCATCGACAGCTTGATCGACTGGACGAACTCCGTTTTGGAGTCCCACCGCAGTAGCGGGTGCAGGTCGCGGTAGATCGGCAGCGCCTTCTCGACGTCCCCGGCGACCGCGAGCCGGTAGAGCTCGACGGTGGCGCGGGGGATCATGTTGGGGTATCCGGCGATCCAGCCGACCGCGCCGGCGATGGCCAGTTCGAGCAGCACGTCGTCGGAGCCGATCAGCAAATCGAGGCCGGGCGCGCGCTCGGCCAGCTCGTACGCCCTGCGCACGTCCCCGCTGAACTCCTTGACGGCCACGATGAGCCCTTCGTGGTGCAGCTCGGCCAGCAGCTCAGGGGTGAGGTCGACCTTGGTGTCCAACGGGTTGTTGTAGGCGACGATCGGCAGCCCCACCTTGGCGACCTCGCGGTAGTGGGCGACGACGGCCCGCCGGTCGGCGCGGTAGGCGTTGGGCGGCAGCAGCAGCACGGAGGAGGCGCCGGCCTCGGCGGCCTGCTCGGCCCAGCGCCGCGACTCGGCGGCCCCGTACGCGGCCACGCCCGGCATCACGTGGAAACCGCCGGGGGCGGCCTCGACGGCGGTGCGGACGACGCGGGCCCGCTCGTCGGCGGTGAGCGTCTGGTACTCGCCGAGCGACCCGTTGGGGCAGACGCCGTCGCAGCCGCCGTCGGCGAGGAAACGGACGTGCTCGGCGTAGGCGTCGTAGTCGATGGTCAGGTCGTCGTGGAAGGGCAGCGCGGTGGCGACGTGCACGCCGTGCCAGACCGGAGCGTTCGCCTGGGCGGTCATGATGTCCTCTCTTTGGTCCAGATCTCCAGGCCGCTCGCGGTGATGGGCAGCGCGGCCGACAGGTTCTCGGCGCCGTCGGCGGTCACCAGCAGGTCGTCCTCGATGCGGACGCCGATGCCGCGCAGCTCGGGCGGGACGGTGGTGTCGTGGGCGTGGAAGTACAGGCCGGGCTCGACGGTGAGCACCATGCCGGGCGCCATGTCGGCGCCGTGGTAGGCCTCGGGCCTGGACTGGGCGCAGTCGTGCACGTCGAGCCCGAGGTGGTGGCCGATGCCGCAGACGAGGTAGCGGCGGTGGTGCTGGCCCTGATCCGACAGGGCCTCGTCCACGGAGACGGGCAGCAGGCCCCAGTCGTGCAGGCCGCGCGCGATGACCTCCATCGCGGCGTGGTGGAAGGCGGTGAACGGCTTGCCCGGCCCCACCTGAGCGAGCCCGGCCCGGTGGGCCTGCTCGACGAGGTCGTGCACCTGCCGCTGTGCGGGGGTGAAGGCGCCGGATGCGGGGATGGTGCGGGTGACGTCGGCGGTGTAGTGAGAGCGGGTCTCGACGCCCATGTCGAGCAGCAGCAGCTCGCCGGGCAGGACGGGGCCGTCGCAGCGCACCCAGTGCAGGGTGGGGGCGTGCGGGCCGCTGCCGACGATGGAGGCGTAGCCGGGGCCGTTGCCGTAGGTGCGGGCGTAGCGGTCGAAGGTGCCCTGCAGCCAGCGTTCGCCGCCGGCGCGGATGGCGGCGGGCACCTCGGCGGCGACGGCGGCGAAGCCTTCGACGGTGCGGTCCACGGCCTCGCGGAGCTGGGCGATCTCCCACTCGTCCTTGATCATGCGGAGTTCGGCGAGCACCTGCCGCAGCTCGTCGGCGTCGGCGGTGAGCGCGCCGTCGGGGGTGCCCGGGTAGTCGGGCAGCGGCAGCACCGTCACGCCGAGCGCGGCCGACCACTCGGCGAGCGAGGGGGACGGGCCGACCCACAGCTCGCCGTAGGCGGCGTCGGCGAAGAAGCCGGTCTCGCCGGGGCGGGCGGGCGGCGGCAGGTAGAGGGTGGCGTCGCCGTCGCGGACGACGGCGATCGCGTTCTCGGCGGCGCAGCCGGTCAGCCAGTAGAAGTCGCTGTCGACGCGGAAGCCGTAGGCGGTGTCGTTGGAGCGGGTGGGCGCGCGGCCCGCGGCCACCACGACGGTGCGGCCGGGCAGCGCGGCGGCCAGGCGGGCGCGGTGGGCGGCGGCCGCCTCCGCGGCCCCCGGCACCAGGTCGGGGGTGCGGGCGGGGGACTCCCAGCCCTGGGCGATGTACTCGGCGAACGCGGGGATCTCCGACAGCCGGGGCAGCCTGCGGTCACTCATCGGTGATTCCTCCTCCCATCTGGCGGACGAGCTCGGTGAGGCGGGCGAAGACGCGTTCGTCGCCGATGCCGTCGTGCTCGTACTCGTTGGTGACCCAAGCCTGGGTGTTGCCGACCCGGGCGGCGGTCTGCAGTTGCAGGCCGGAGTCGACGTACATGTCGTCGAAGTAGACGGCGGCGGCCACGGGCACCTCGTTGGCGGCCAGCCGGTCGGTGTCGTAGAGGGGCGGCCAGTCGTCGCGGGCGGCCAGCAGCTCGACGGCGCCGCGGAAGGGCCGCAGCGCGCGGATCTCCTCGAACATCCAGGGGTACATCATCTCGCCGGTGAACAGCAGCGGCCTGGCGTCCTCGGCGAAGGCCGGGTGGCGCTCGCGCTCGCGCTGCGCGGCCCAGGCGGTGGCGCCGGGGCCCGAGCCGTAGATGCTCTCCTGAAGCGCGGCGAACAGCGGGTTGTCGGCGTAGGAGGAGCGGGCGAGCACCTGGTGCAGGAACGTCTCGGGCAGCCCGTCGGACTCGTCCAGCAGCCAGTGCATGCGCTCGTAGCCGGGTTTCATGCCGAAGTCGATGCCGAGCGACTGCAGCCGCCGTACGGTGAGGACGTCGCCGTCGGGCAGCAGCACGTCGCCTGCGGCGAGCCGGTCGGCCAGGCGGGCGGTGGTCTCGACGTGGTGCGGGTAGCGGCGGTAGAACTCGGCGTTCTTGGCGGCCACCCGCGGATAGGTGCGGCGGTAGACCTCGGCGGCGTCGGGGTCGAGCGAGGGCAGGCCGCCGGTGACGTAGCAGGCGCTCAGGCCCTGCGGCGCGCGCGACAGGTAGGTGAGGGTGAGGAAGCCGCCGTAGCTCTGGCCGAGCGTGGACCAGCGGCGGCCGCCGAAGACGGCGGTGCGCAGGTGCTCGGCGTCGGCCACGATGGAGTCGGCGCGGAAGTGGGCGAGGTAGGCGGCGCCCTGCTCGGCGGTGAGCGTGCTCATCAGCCGGCCGTCGACGCGGGAGCTGCGGCCGGTGCCGCGCTGGTCGAGCAGGATGACCCGGTACGTCCGCAGCGCGTGCCCGAGCCAGCCGGACGTGCCGACGGGCCGGGGCGCCTTGCCGCCCGGGCCGCCCTGGAGGAAGAGCAGGCAGGGCAGCTCCTCGCGGTCGCGGGCCGGGTCCACCAGCTCGCGGGCGAAGACCTCGATCGTGCGGCCGCCGGGGTCGGACCAGTCGAGCGGGACGCGTTCGACGTGGTCGCGCACCCGCATGCCGGGGATGGTGTAGGTGGCGGTGATCAACTGTTCTCCCTCCTGCGGCGGTCCCACTCGGGGTTGATGCGGGGGATGGCCGCAAGCAGCGTGCGCGTGTACTCGTCCTGGGGATCGCCGAAGACCTGCTCGGTGGTGCCGAGCTCGACGATGCGGCCCTTGCTCATCACGGCGACGCGCTGGGCGATCTGGCGCACCACGGCCAGGTCGTGGGCGATGAACACGTAGCTGAAGCCGCTCTCGCGCTGCAGCCGCCGTAGCAGCTCGATGATCTGCGCCTGGACCGAGACGTCCAGCGCGGAGACGGCCTCGTCGCAGATCACCAGCTTGGGGTTGACGGCCAGGGCGCGGGCGATGCCGATGCGCTGGGCCTGGCCGCCGGAGAACTGGGCCGGGTAGCGCAGCGAGTGGTCGGGGTTGAGCCCGACGCGTTCCATGAGTTCCTTGGCGTACGCCCGCCGGCCGCCCTTGGGGGTGCGGCCCTGGTAGATGAGGGGCGCGTTGATGATGCGTTCGACGGTGTGGCGGGGGTTGAGCGAGGAGAACGGGTCCTGGAAGACGACCTGGACGTTGCCGCGGAAGCGGGTCAGCGCCTCGCCCTTGGCGTGGGTGACGTCCTCGCCGTCGAACTCCAGGGTGCCGGAGGTCGGGTCCATCAGCTTGGCGATCATGCGGGCGGTGGTGGACTTGCCACTGCCCGACTCGCCGACCACGGCGAGCGTCTCGCCGAGCCGTACGTCGAAGCTGACCCGGTCCACGGCGGTGAACTCGGCTTTGGAGCCGAGCGGGCCGCGGGTGACGAACCTCTTGGTGAGGTCCTTGGCGCGCAGCAGCGTCATGGGGCCACCTCGTCGTCGATGCGGGGGATGCTCTCCAGCAGCATGCGGGTGTAGGCGTGGCGGGGCTCGGCGAAGATCTGCTCGGCGGTGCCGTACTCGACCTGCTCGCCGCGGCGCATCACCAGCACGCGGGTCGCGATCGAGCTGATCACGGCCAGGTCGTGGGTGATGAACACCATGCCGGTGCCGCTCTGGCTGCGCAGGTCGGCCAGCAGGCGCAGGATCTGCGCCTGCACGGTGACGTCCAGGGCGGTCGTGGGCTCGTCGGCGATGAGCAGCTTGGGCCGGCACACCAGCGCCATCGCGATCATGATGCGTTGCCGCTGACCGCCGGAGAACTGATGCGGGTAGTGGTTGACGCGCCGCTCGGGGTCGGGCAGGCCGACCTGGGCGAGCGCCTCGATGGCGACCTTTCTGGCGGCCTTTCTCGACCGGTCCCGGTGCGCGCGGTACATCTCCTCGATCTGCAGCCCGACCGTGTAGTACGGGTTGAGCGACGACAGCGGGTCCTGGAAGATCATCGACATCTGGTCGCCGCGGAGCCTGCGCAGCTCGCGCTCGGGGCGGCCGAGCAGCTCGGTGCCGTCGAGCCTGATGCTGCCGCTGGTTATGGCGCCCTTGGGCAGCAGGCCCATGACGGCCAGGCTGGTCATCGACTTGCCGGAGCCCGACTCGCCGACGATGCCGACGGTCTCGTCCCTGCCGACGGTGAAGGAGACGTTCTTGACCACGTCCACGGGGCCGCGCGTGGTGGGGAACGTGACGGTGAGGTCTTCCACCTCCAGCAGCTCGCTCATGGCGACGTGATCCTCACTCTCGGGTCGAGCCGGGTGTAGACGAGGTCGACCACGACGTTGCCGACCACCACGAAGAACGCCGCCAGCAGGGTGACCGCCATGATGACGGGCTGGTCGTTCTTGGCGATGGAGTCGGCGGCCATCTTGCCGACGCCGTTCAGCCCGAAGACGGTCTCGGTGATGAGCGCGCCGCCCAGCAGGCCGGCGAAGTCCATGCCGAAGATCGTGGCGATCGGGGTGAGCGCGGGCCGCAGCGCGTGCCTGCGCATGGTGAGCAGCGGCGGCAGGCCCTTGCTCCTGGCGGTGCGCATGAAGTTCTCGGCCAGGGTGTCGATGACGTTGGCGCGGGTGAGCCGGGCGTACAGGCAGGCGTAGCCGGTGGCCAGCACGATCCACGGCATCAGGTACGACTGGAACCACGTCAGCGGGTCGTCGGAGAACGCCACCGCCTGCGGGAACGGCAGCACCTGGAGCTGGACGACGAGCACGTACTGCAGGGCGAGCGCCAGCACGTAGTTGGGGATGCTGGAGCCGCCGAGCGCCAGGCCCATCGCGGTGCGGTCGATCCAGGTGCCCTCCTTGACGGCGCTGAGCAGGCCGGCGGCGATGCCGACGAGCAGCCACAGCACGGCGGCGCCGATGGCGACGGTGGCGCTGACCGGCAGCCGCTCCACCACCATCTCCATGACGGACTGATTGGTCTGGAAGCTGTAGCCGAGGCAGGGCGCGGGACAGTGGACGAGGTTGGCGCCCTCGCCGTAGTCGCGCCCGGCGAAGATGCCGGCGAGGAAGCCGAAGAACTGGGTGAAGAACGGCCGGTCCAGGCCGAGCACGCCGCGGATCTGGTCGATGCGCTCCGGTGTGCAGGTCTTGCCGCAGATCATCACGGCCGGGTCGGGCTGCAGGGTGAAGAACAGCACGAACGTGAACAGGCACACCAGGAACAGGATGACCACGACGCCGGCCAGGCCAGGCCACGTAACGGGCCATCATGCGGCCTCCCCCGCGTCGTAGGCGGCTCTGATCCGGTCGCCGAGCACGGTCAGCGACAGCACGGTGAGGAACAGGAAGCCGCCGGGGATGACGAAGTACATCGGATCGACGGCGTACCAGCCGACCGAACTGGAGATCATCTGGCCCCACGACGGGGTGGGCGGGGTGACGCCGACGCCGAGGAACGACAGCCCGGCCTCGGTGCCGACGTACCCGGGCACGGCCAGGGTGGTCATGACGATGAGGGAGCTGCGCAGGTTGGGCAGGATCTCCTTGAACACCAGCGCTCCGGTGGAGGCGCCGCAGGCCCGCGCGGCCTCCACGAACTCCCGGTTGACCAGCGTCAGCGTCTGCCCGCGCACCACCCGCGCCAGGTACGGCCAGCCGAACACGCTGATCACCACGACCAGCAGCACCGGCCGGTTGCCCTGGGGCAGCGCCGACAGGATGGCGATCATGAAGATCAGCGCGGGGAAGGCCATGAGGAAGTCCATGACCCGGCAGATCACCTGGTCCACCCAGCCCTGGTAGAACCCGGCCAGCATGCCGAGCACGACGCCGAGCAGCGTGGTCAGGGCGGTGGCCGAGGCGGCGATGATGAGGGAGACGCGGGCGCCGTAGGCGATGCGGGCGAGGATGTCGCGGCCGTTCTGGGGTTCGACGCCCAGCGGGTGCTCGGCGCTGATGCCGCCGAGCGTGCCGTACGGGACGCCGCCCAGGTCGGTGTCGACGGCGGCGGTGTCGAAGTCGTTGGGGCCGTGGCCGGTGATCGCGGTGATGAGCGGGGCGCAGATCGCCATCAGCACGATCAGCGCGAGGTAGGCGCCGCTGAGCACGGCGCCTCGATCGCGCAGCAGCACGCGCAGGACGCGCCGGCCGAGGTGGCGGGCGCGCCGCCCGCCACCTGTTGCTCTGGATGCGCTGCGACCGTCATCTACTTCGTCGGGTCCGCAAGGCCGACGGAGACGAGGTCGACGCCGCCGGAGTAGGAGTTGTGCTGGTAGGCGCCGGCGATGTTGGCGCCGTTGACGAGGATGAGCTTCTCGTAGGCCAGCGGCACGACCGGGGCCAGCTCCATGATCTGCTTGTCCAGCTCGCCGTAGGCGGCGTTGGCCTCGTTGACGTCGGTCATCTCGGCGATCTCGTCGATCCTGGCGTTGATGGCCTTGTCGTTGATCTGGGCGATGTTGGAGTTGCCCTTGGCGGTGATGTTGCGGCCGTCGAACAGCGGCGGCAGGAACGTCGCGCCGGACGCCCAGTCGGGGCACCAGCCGGTGACGGCCATGTCGTTCTGCTTGGCGGGGGTGCCGATGACCTCGTAGAAGGTGGACGCGTCGATGTTGTTGATCTTGACGTCGATGCCGATCTTCTTCAGCGACTCCTGCACGGCGACCGAGACGGCGGCCATCTTCGGCTGCGCCCTGGTGTCGAGGGTGAGCGAGAAGCCGCCGGACAGGCCGGCCTCGGCCAGGAGCTGCTTGGCCTTCTCCACGTCGTACGGGTAGGGGTCGTAGTCGACGCGCCCGGCGACGGTGGGCGGCTGGATCGAGGTGCCCTTCTCGGCCAGCGTGGAGCCGCCCAGGGCGGCGACGATGGTGTCCTTATCGATGGCGTGGTTGATGGCCTGCCGGACGCGGACGTCCTTGAGGTACTTCTTGGTGGTGTTCAGCCCCATATAAGTGGTGCAGCCGTTGAGGCCGGACAGCGTGCGCGCCTTGATCTGCGGCGCCTGCACGCGGGCGACGGTGGCGGCCTGGATGCTGGGGCCGATCGCGTCGGCGTCGGTGCCCTGACCGGCGAGCATGCGCTCGTCGATGGTGGCCGGGTCGAGGCCGAAGGTCCACTCGAAGCCGTCCGGCCTGGCCGAGCGCACGGTGTCGGTCTCGGGTTTCCAGTGCGGGTTGCGCTCCAGCTTCAGCGACACGTTGCGCTGGTAGGAGGCCACCTTGTACGGCCCGCTCGCGATGGGCTTGCTGTCGAAGGCGCCGCCCGCGCCGGTGCCCTTGGGGAAGGGGGTGAAGTTGGGCAGCGCCAGCGCGCTGGGGAAGTCGGCGTACGGCTTCTTGAGGTGGATGACGACGGTCTTGTCGTCGGGGGTCTCGATGGTGTCGAGGTCGCCGGACAGGTAGGGGCCCTTGTAGTCCTTGGGGGCGTCCAGCAGCAGCCTGCCGTACGGGGAGCCGATGCCGGCCTCGGGGTCGAAGGCGCGGGAGAAGCCGAACTTGACGGCCTCGCTGGTGATGGGGGTGCCGTCTTCGAAGAAGATGTCGTCCTTGAGGGTGAAGGTCCAGGTCTTGGCGTCGTCGGACGGCGTGCCGGTGTCGGTGGCGAGGTCGGGGACGATCTTCGTGCCCTCCTCGCCGGGCCCGGCGCCGAACGTGGTCAGGCCCCGGTAGATGAGCCGGTAGAAGTTGTTGACACCGCCGTCGAAGCCGCGCGCCGGGTCCAGGTGGGAGAAGTCCGCGTTGGCCAGCACGTGCACGATGCCGCCCGTGGCGGGGGTGGCGGACGTGCCGGTAGCGCCGGTGCCGCCGGGGCCCTGGGCCGCTCCGCCGCCGCATGCCGACAGTGCCAGCACGACGGTCATCGTGGCGCTCGCGAGCGCCGCCGGTCGTCTCATGTCGCCTTCTTTCCGTTGGTCGTGTTCGGGGTCCTGACCCAGACCCGCATCGCCGCGGGGCCGCGGTTGCCCCACAGGAAGTAGGGGACGAAGGTCACGGGAACCTGCGTCTCGGGCTGAGCAGTGTCGGGGCCGGCAGCTCGGGGTAGAGCTCGGGCGGGGGAGGGGGAGCGGTGCGCGCGGTGACGTTCAGCACGACCGCGCCGGGCGCGAGGTCGTCACGCCGCCCGATCTCGGCTTCGAGGGCCTCCGGTACGCCGACCAGCAGGTCGTCCACGGCCGCCTGCGGGCTGTCGTGCTGCTCGACGCAGTAGACGATCGGGCCGCGGGCCAGCGCGATGGCGCCTCTGGTGGCGTCCAGGTAAGGGTGTGAGCCGTGCGCCCTGACCGGCATCGGCAGGGTGAGCCGCACCTCGTCGCCCGGCGACCAGAAGCGCTCGACGGTGAGCCAGCCGCCGTCCGGCTCGCCGGTCCACGTCTCGCCGTTGACGGTGGCGGTGGCGCCGCGGGCCCAGCCGGGCACGCGCAGCGCCAGCGCGTACCGGCCGGTGGGGGCGCGGCGGACGGTGAGCCGCACGTCGCCGTCCCACGGGTAGCCGGTCGCCATGTCCAGGTCCAGCTCGGCCGTCTCGACGCGGGCGGTGGCGTACTGGGCGATGAGCACCGCGCCGTCGCGCTCGGCCGCCACGTAGTCGGCGAGCTGCGCCATCCAGCGCACGATGTTGGGCGGGCAGCACGGGCAGCCGAACCAGGCGCGGCGCAGCGGCTCGCCGTCCGCCTCCGCGCCGCTGCGCTGGGCGTGGTCGGGGCGGCGCTGCAGCGGGTTGTCGTAGAAGAACGCGCGGCCGTCGGCGGACAGGCCGACCGCGTAGGCGTTGTAGAGCACCCGCTCGAACACGTCGAGGTAGGAGGCGCCGCCGGTGGCCAGGAACATGCGCCAGGCCCACTGCATGAGGGCGATGGCGGCACAGGTCTCGGCGTAGGCGCGCTCGGACGGCAGCTCGTAGCGGTCGCCGATGGCCTCGTCGGAGTGGCGGCTGCCGAGCCCGCCGGTGATGTAGAGCTTGGTGGCGACCATGTCGTCCCACAGCCGCGTGAGCGCCTTCTCCAGCGTGCGGTCGCCGGTCTCCAGCAGCACGTCCGCGGCGCCGGCCGCCAGGTACGCCATCCGCACCGCGTGACCGGTCACAGACGGCAGCTCGCGGAAGGGCACGTGATCCTGGAAGTAGTCGCCGGGAAAGATGCTGTGCGTGAGCTGGCCGGAGCCGCGCCGGTCGATGAACGCGGCGGCCAGGTCGAGGTAGGCGCGCTCGCCGGTCTCCCGGTAGAGCTCGACCAGCGCCATCTCCACCTCGGGGTGCCCGTCGATGCCGCCGCCGGCGAAGCGCTCGGTCACCAGGTCGGCGAAGCGGCGGGCGACGCGCAGCAGCCGGTCGTCGCCCATGCGCCGGCTGGCGGCCACGGCGGCCTGGATGAGGTGGCCCAGCGTGTACAGCTCATGACCCCAGGCCAGGTCCTCCCACGGTTTCTTGGCGGCGGCCGGGTCCTGGAAGAACGAGTTGAGGTAGCCGTCGCCGGCCTGCACGCGTTCCAGCAGGCAGACGACCTCCTCGTAGAAGTCGCGCACCCCTTCCTCCGCGGTGCCGTCGCCGAGGTCGTAGGCGAGCCCCTCCAGGGTCTTGTAGAGGTCGGTGTCCAGGAAGGGGTAGCGGCCCCGGTACGGCGGAGGGTCCTGCTCCAGAAGCCGGCTCAGGTTGGCCACGTTGCCCGCCGCGCGGAGCTGCTCGATGGTGTGCGGGATCGTGGCCGTGCTGTTGCGGACCCGGAAGTGGTGGAGCAGGCCGCCGGTGATGCGCACTCCCGGAAGCGGGCGTACCGCCCCGGAGGCGGCCCCCGGAGTGAGACGCACGGCACCGGCCGGCGGCGTGACCTGCTTAGACGTCATGAACCATCCCAGTAATGTGTGGCATTGCACTGAACCATAGAAGTCGGGACGGTTCCTTGCCAAGGGTTACGGGCCCACTGAAACGAACGTAATCACCCCGGAACCTCCGGTTCATGCGGACGGTCCGAGCAGCACCCGGACGGCGCTAGGGTTTTCGAGATGCACATCGATGACTGGCTGCAGGCGATCCCCGCCGGCTGGCTGTACGCCACCGTCGCCCTCGTCATCGGCCTGGAGAGCCTCGGCATCCCGCTGCCCGGCGAGATCGTGCTGGTGAGCTCCGCCATCCTGGCCTCCAAGGGCGTCGTGCACCCGGCCTGGGTGGCGGCCTGCGCGGGCACCGGCGCCATCGTCGGCGACACGGCCGGCTACGCCATCGGCCGCAGAGGCGGCGCCGCCCTGTTCGCCCGGCTCGGCCGCCGCTTCCCCCGCCACTTCGGGCCCCGCCACATCAGCAAGGCCGAGCACTACTTCACCCGCTTCGGCATGTGGGCGGTCTTCTTCGGACGGTTCGTGGCGCTGCTGCGCATCCTGGCCGGGCCGCTCGCGGGGGCGCTGCGCATGCCGTACTGGCGCTTCGCCGTCGCCAACGTGCTCGGCGGCATCGTGTGGGCGGCCGGCACCACCACGGTTGTCTACTACCTCGGGCTGGTCGCCGAGAAGTGGCTCAAGGGTTTCTCCTGGGCAGGGCTCGGCGCGGCCGTCGTCATCGGCGTGTGCACCACGCTCTACCTGCGCCGCCGCGCCGCCTCAGCGCTCGATGAGGGTGACCTCTAGCGAGTAGTGGGAGGCCCGGTAGACGTGCGAGCCGTGCTCGACCGCCCGGCCCTGGTCGTCGTAGGTGGTGCGGACCATCGTCAGCAGCGGCGCGCCCCTGCGCTCCTGCAGCAGCCTGGCCTCGGCCTGCCCGGCGGCCCGCGCGCCGATGCGCTGGTTGGCCACCCGCATGCGCACGCCCGCGCCGCGCAGCAGCTCGTACAGGCCGCGGCTCTCCAGATCGGCCGCGGTGAGCTGGGCCAGGCCCAGCGGCAGCCAGTTGTGCAGCACCGCCAGCGGCTCGCCGGCCGCGAAGCGCAGCCGCTCCAGATAGAGGATCTGCGAGCCCGGCTCCACGCCCAGGATGGCGGCGATCTCCTCATCCACCGGGCGCGGCTCCAGCGCCAGCACCTGCGTGGCCGGCTCCTGGCCCGCCCTGCGCAGGTCGTCGTAGAGGCTGGTCAGCTCGACCGAGCGCTTGACCTGGCCGTGCACCACCTGCGTGCCGACGCCGCGCTTGCGCACCAGCAGGCCCTTGTCCACCAGATATTGGATGGCCTGGCGGATGGTGGGCCGCGACAGGCCGAGCTTGTCGGCCAGCAGGATCTCGTTGTCCAGCCGCGAGCCCGGGGGCAGGTCGCCACGCCGGATCGCCTCGGCGATCTGCTCGGCCACCTGGAAATACAGCGGCACGGGGCTTGACCGGTCGAGGTCGATGGCCAGGTTGGCGGTCATGCTGATCAGCTTAACCCAGGTCAGAATGTCCTGACAAATGAGTCAAGCTGTCGTGGCGGCCCGGTCAGGACCGCAGCAGCGGCGCCAGCCCGGCCAGCGAGGTGATCCTCGGGAACCCCTCGGGGCCGCCGCCGGCGTTCAGCCGGTCGAGCCAGACCGAGCGCATGCCCGTCGCGGCCGGGGCCGTCACGTCCTTGACGACGTCGTCGCCCACCAGCAGCACCTCCTGCGGCGCCAGCCCCAGAGCCGCCGCGGCCCGCGCGTACGCCTCCGGCTTCGGCTTGAAGCAGCCGGCCAGCACCTCGCCGGTCAGCACCGGGCCGACCTTGCCCTCCAGCCCGATCGCGCGGACCTTCGCCTCCTGCACGCGCTGCCCGCCGTTGGTCAGCACGCCGAGCGTGAACCCGGCGAGCTCCGCCACCGCGTCCGCCGCGTCGGGGAAGGCCCGCCAGGAACGCCGGTAGCGGACGACGAACTCCTCGTAGGCGGCGTCGAGATCGCCGGGGGCGGGCACGTCCAGCTCGGCGCAGAGCGCGGAGAGCCGCAGCCGCCGCTGCTCGTCCATGGTGCAGCGGCCCGCGTGCCACATCGCCAGGTACGGCTCCTCCAGCGCCGCCCACAACGCCGGCACCTCCGCCAGCCGCGGATGCCCGGGATAACGCTCGGCCGCCCAGGAGGCGATGGCCGCATCGGCCGCGCCGCGATGGTCCAGCAGCGTCCCGTCCAGGTCGAACAGCACGCCCTTGATCGCCGGCCCGGTCATGCGGCGGCGCTCGCGACGATCCTGGCCGCCGTCTCGCGCGGCGGGTAGCCCAGCGTCAGCCCGCGCACCGACAGCGCCGCCTGCGCGAAGCGCTCCTCGGCCGGCTCGGTCAGCACGTACGACAGCGCCGGCGACAGCGCGCGATGCTCCTCCAGCGCCGCCGCCTCCCGGTCGGCCAGGTCCTCCGGCAGCGCCTCGCGGTAGTCGGCGATCAGCGCGTCGAGGTCGAAGAGCTGCCCGTAGCGCTCGGAGGTGCCCGCCACCACGCGCACCAGGTCGCCCTCGGCCCGCGCCTGGTAGACCAGGTTCGTGCCGCCGCTCTTGGCGAACCAGCGCATCGCCTCGTCCACCGGCAGCGCGAACGCGCCGTACGGCTTGCGCCCGTACAGCAGGGCCTCGGCGATCCACCGGTCGCACCACAGCTCGTCGCGGTAGGGCGCGGGCGCGCCGGGATCGACGGCCATGCCCTGGGCCAGCACCGGGTTCCAGGCCGACACCATCGGGCTGGAGAAGCGCGGCATGCGGGGGCCGCGCCAGTGGCTCAGCGCGTAGCCGTACCAGACGGTCACCACCTCCATCTGGCGCTTGGGCAGCGGCCGCTCGTAGGTGCCGTTCATGATCTGGCCGCCGTCGGGGTGGCGCCACGGGCCCGGCGGGACGTCCGTCTCCGTGGGGACCGGGGGAGTCCGGTAGTCGGGATGGAGTGTCCAGGCGTCCGCCAACAGTCCCTGCCTTTCGGATCGGCGTATGCATTCGGTGTCGGGCCACTAGAGTGGCCATCGTGCATCACCCGTCACCCTGTTGCAATAGACCTGGTGTAAACGCTGATTTTTGTCATCGGTGGTTGTGACAGACGTATGCAGTTGAGCGTTGTGGCGGCCCGTCTCTCCGCGTTGCGCGTCGGGGCCGGGCTGTCGATGAAGTCCGCGGCCGACGCCGCCGGGCTCAACACCTCCACCATCTTCCGCATCGAGCACGGGCTGGTCGCGCCCCGCGAGGCCACCGTGCGCACGCTGCTGGAGCTGTACGGCGAGGGCGAGCACGTCTCCCGCGTGCTGTCGCTGCTGCGCGAGGAGCGCGCGCCCGGCTGGTACGACGCCCCCGGCGTGCCGCTGCGGCTGTCGGCGTTCCTGGAGCTGGAGGACCGGGCGCAGATCATCTACACCTACTGCCCCCACCAGATCCCGGCTCTGCTGCAGACCCCCGCCTACGCGCTGTCGGCCGCGCTCGCCGGGCTGCTGCCCGGCGCCACCTACGAGCAGGCCGCCGCCTGGGCCGGGCTGATCGCGGCCCGGCAGCGGCTGCTCGACCGGCAGCACGGGCCGCGCCTGTGGGCGGTCATCGACCGTACGGCGCTGCTCGACCCGCCGCTCAGCCGGCCCGAGGACCGCCGCGCCCAGCTCGACGCGCTCACCGCGGCCACCAAGCAGCAGCACATCGCGCTGCAGGTGGCCCGGCCGGTCGCCGAGAGCGGCTACCTCTACCAGGGGCCGCCGTTCACGCTGCTGCGCTTCGCCGAGCCCGACAGGCCCGACGCGCTGGTGCTGCACCTGCTGCACGCGCCGGTCGTCATCGAGGACCGGCGCCGGGTCGAGGAGCACCAGCAGGCGTTCGCCCGGCTGTCGCTGTCGGCGCTGCCGGTCGACGCGACCGCCGACGTGCTCGACGAGATCAGGAACGCCCTGCCCGGCTGATTCCAGGATCGACCCCGTTTCCGGGCGCGCGCCGCTCGCCCGGCCGTGGCTGCCCCGGCCCGGCCGGAAGGCGCGGTGGGGGCCCGGGGCGTGCGGGGCGGTCGTGAGGAACGGTCGGGGCCCGGCCGAAGGCGCGGTGGGGGCCTGGGTCGGCCGGTGCGGCCGTGGGGATCGGCCGGGGAGCGGTCAGCGGTGCTGGCGGTAGGAGCCGGCGGCCTGGACATGGTCGATCATGATGCGTTCGGCCGCCGCGCCGTCGCCGGACTCCAGCGCAGCCAGGATGCCCTCGTGCGCGTCGAGCTGCGCCCGCACCTGCGTCTCGTCCAGCCACAGCGACGCCTCGGCGGGCACGGGGAAGCTGTTGCGCACCGACCTGGCGTGCCCGCCGAGGAAGGCGGGCCCGCCGATGTCCACGATGCGCAGGTGGAAGCGCCGGCTCTGCTCGCCGAGCCGGTCGTTCCTGCCCTCGGCGGCGTCGCGTTCCATCGCGGCGTGCAGCTCGCGCAGCTCGGCCAGCTCATCGGCGGTGATCCTGGCCGCCGCGAGCCGCGCGCCCAGCCCTTCGACGACCGCGCGCAGCCCGTAGTACTCGGCCAGCGCCTCGTCGCCCAGGTCCACCACGGTCGCGCCGTGGTGCGGCTCGTAGCTGATCAGCCGGTCCTTCTCCAGCCTGCGCAGCGCCTCGCGCACCGGCGTGACCGACACCCCGAGCCGCTTGGCCACCTCCGCGGCCCTGACCGCGGTCCCTCCGGGGATCCGCGCCGAACGGATCTCCTCCAGCAGCACGGCGTAGACGTAGTCGGCCTTGCTCATCGGCGGCCGCGGCTCGGTGGCTGACATGTCCCCAAGTGTCTCGCAAAATGGTCACATGGTTGACCTATGACTTATTTCTTATAAGTTACATGCCCATGACGAGCCTCGACGACCTGCGGGTCATCGACGCGGCGACCCTGTTCGCCGGTCCCTCCGCCGCCATGATGCTCGGCGACTTCGGCGCCGACGTGATCAAGATCGAGCACCCGAAGCGGGGCGACCCCTCGCGCGGGCACGGCGCCTCGGTCGACGGCGTGGGCCTGTGGTGGAAGACCCTGTCGCGCAACAAGCGCACCGCCGCCGTCGACCTGTCGCGCCCCGAGGGGCAGGAGATCCTGCGCCGCCTCGTGGAACGCTCCGACGTGCTGATCGAGAACTTCCGTCCCGGCACGCTCGAACGCTGGAACCTCTCGCCCGACGACCTCCTCGAGCTCAATCCCCGGCTCATCGTCGCCAGGATGACCGGGTTCGGGCAGTTCGGTCCGATGGCCAAGCGGCCCGGCTTCGGCACCCTCGCCGAGGCCATGAGCGGCTTCGCCGCCATGACGGGACAGCCCGACGGGCCGCCCACCCTGCCGCCGCTCGCCCTGGCCGACGGCATCGCCGGCCTGGCCATGTCGTACGCGATCATGGTCGCGCTGCACGCCCGCGAGCGCACCGGGCGCGGCCAGGTCATCGACATGGCCATCATCGAGCCGATCCTGGGGCTGCTCGGGCCGCAGATGACCGCGTACAAGGCGCTCGGGGTCGTGCCGAAGCGCACCGGCAACCGCTCCAGCAGCAACGCCCCGCGCAACACCTACCGCACCCGCGACGGCCGCTGGCTGGCCATCTCCACCAGCGCCCAGCCCATCGCCGAGCGCGTGATGACCCTCGTCGGGCGGCCCGACCTGGTCGAGCAGCCGTGGTTCGCCACCGGGCACGGCCGGGTGCAGCACGTGGACGAGCTGGACGAGGCCGTCGCCTCCTGGATCGCCGAGCGCGACGCCGACGAGGTCATCGCCGCCTTCGAGGAGGTGCAGGCCGCCGTCGCCCCCATCTACGACGTCAGGGACATCGCCGAGGACCCCCAGTACGCCGCGCTCGGCACGTTCGTCGAGGTGCCGGACGAGGAGCTGGGCTCGCTCACCATGCAGAACGTGCTGTTCCGCCTGTCGGACACCCCCGGCGAGATCCGCTGGCCGGGCCGCCCGCTCGGCCACGACACCGACGAGGTGCTCGGCGAGCTCGACTACCCCGAAGACCGCATCGCGCGGCTGCGCGAGGACGGGGTGATCGCGTGAGCGCGCCCGCCCACCCGCCGGTGACCTGGCTGTACGTGCCGGGCGACCGCCCCGAGCGGTTCGGCAAGGCCGTCGCCTCCGGCGCGGACGTCGTCATCATCGACCTGGAGGACGCGGTCGCCCCGGCCCGCAAGGACGAGGCCAGGGAGAACGCCGTCGCCTACCTGCGCGAAAGGCCCGACGGCGGCGTGTTGCACGTGCGGGTCAACGACCCCGCCACCGCGCGCGGCCGCGACGACCTGGCCGCCGTCGCCGGCCTGGCCGACGCCGTGCGGCTGCCGAAGGTCGAGTCCACCGGCGTGCTCGACGCGCTGACCGGCGCGCCCGCGTACGCGCTGCTCGAATCCGCGGCCGGGATCGTCAACGCCCGAGAGATCGCCGCGCACCCGAGCGTGGCCGGCGTGGCGCTCGGCGAGCAGGACCTCGCCAGCGAGCTCGGCATCACCGACGAGCAGGCCATGAACCACCTGCGGCTACAGGTCGTGCTCGCCGCCGCCGCTGCCGGGCTGCCCCCGGTGCCGATGTCGGTCTACCCGGACGTCAAGGACGAGGCGGGCCTGCTCGCCTCCTGCCGGGCCGGACGCGCGATCGGCATGTTCGGCAGGACCGCCATCCACCCGCGCCAGATCCCCGCGATCAGGCGGGCCTTCCGCCCCGGCGAGGAGGAGACGGCCAGGGCCGCCGAGATCGTCGCCGCGGCCGAGCGGGCCGAGCAGGCCGGGCTCGGCGCGGTCGCGCTGCCCGACGGCCGCTTCGTGGACGCTCCCATCGTCGCCAGGGCCCGCCGCACGCTCGCGCTCGCCCGCCATCTCGCCGAGCCTCCCGCGCAGGCCCCGCCGACCGGCACCTGAACCCCCAGGCGCCGCACCACCCCACCCCCAACGCCCCTGGAGGACTTCACGCCATGGGAATCGCCGTATGGGCGCTCATCGCCTACATCGTCATCATCGTCGTCTGGAACGGCGTGCTGAAACGCAACATCGGTGAGGCGATGCTCATCGGATTCGCCGGCGTGTGCCTCTTCGGCGGCGGGCGCTTCTTCGAGCTGGCCTGGGCGGGCATCGCCGACGCCATGGCCGAGGAGGTCGTCTTCGCCGCCCTGGCGTTCGTCTTCATGGGCTACCTGCTGACCCGGCTCGGGCTCATCCAGGAGCAGGTCACGGTGCTCAACTCGGTGTTCGGCCGGCTGCGCGGCGGCGCGGGATACGTCTCGACCGCGGCCGCCGCGCTGCTCGGCGGCCCCTCGGGATCCGGCTCCGGCATCTCGGCCTCCGTCGGCTCGGTCACCATCCCCTGGATGATCCGCTCGAACTGGCGGCCCGACCTCGCCGCCTCGCTGGTCGCCGGCAACGCCGGGCTCGGCATCTCGATCCCGCCGAGCTCGTCGATGTTCCTGCTGCTCGGCTCGGCCGCCGTCGCGCCGGTGCTGAGCGCCGACCAGCTCTTCGTGCCCGCCCTCGTGGGCGGCCTGTGGACGGTGGCGCACCGGTTCGTGGTGGTGTTCCTGTGGGTGCGCAGGAACCGCATCGCCGCCACCGACGCCTCCGACATCCTCCCGCTGCGGGAGGCGCTGCGCGCCGGATGGGCCTCGCTGCTGGTCTACGCCGGCATCCTCATCCCGGTGCTGATGACGCTGGACTTCGGCAAGGCGCTGATGGAGTCGCGGGTCGGTGAGGCGGCCGACGGCATCAGCATCGTCGTGTGGATCCCGGTGCTGACCGTGCTGGCCACGTTCGCGGTGGCCTGGCGGCGGCTGCCGCGCACCGCGAGCGCCTGGAGCGAGCTGCTCGGCGAGATGGCGCCCCGCTACGCCGTCATCGGCGCCACCCTGTTCTTCGCCTTCGCCGCCGCGGCCGCCCTGGGCGAGCTGGGCCTGGTCGAGCAGCTCACCACGATCATGGAGGGCGTGGACGCGCCCGCCGTCGTCATCGCCGCCATCGTCGGCCTGCTGCTCGTCGTCATCGCCGCGCCGCTGACCGGCACCGCCACGATCGCCGCCGTCGGCGGCGTCGCCTTCAGCGCGCTCACCGCCGCGGGAGTCGCGCCCGCCGCCGCGGCCACCGCCATCCTCATCTTCGCCTCGACCGAGGGCGCGTCCCCGCCGGGAGCCGCCCCCATCTACATCGCCAGCGGCATCGCCCAGGTGGACCCGGCCAGGACGTTCGGCCGGCTCATCCTGTGGTTCGTCATCCCGACCCTGGTCATCGGCGTGCTCATCGCCACCGGCGTGCTGCCGATCTGAGAGGAGCCCCCGTCATGCGACAGCTCACCATGATCCTGTTCAAGATCGGCCTCGTGCTGTTCCTCGCGCTCGGCGTCGTGCTCGTGCTGGCGCAGGCCGTCGGCCTCATCGCCGGCAGCCCCGGCCTGGTGTCGGGCGCGGTCGCGGCGCTCGGCCTGCCCATGACCGTCGCGGCTGGGGTGACCGGCCTGCTCGGGTTCGTGATGTCGTACGTCTTCCACTGGAAGACCGGCGAGGACTGAACCGCGCCCCGCATGGACGGCGACGGCCTGGGTAGTCGTGCCGCCGAACACGCGGGGGAAGCATGAAGACGCAGCTGCGGAGCAGGAAGCGCGGCATGGACCGGGCCGTCATGCTGGCGAGGACGGCCGCATCGCCCAAGCCCGGCATGGGCGCGCGGGTCAAGAAGCGGGTCACGAAGGCCGTGACCCGGCCCAAGACGGTCCTGCTCGGCTCGGCGCTGCTGGCGGCGTTCCTCGCCGGCCGGGCCTCGCGCCGGCAGCGCAGGCCGGGTCACCTCATTCCGATATCCGGGGGCGCCGCCCGGGGATGAGCTTCGCGGCCAGCAGCGACAGGTTCTCGGCCGACTGGCCGAGGAAGTAGTACAGGCGCGGCGGCAGCAGCGGCAGCAGCCGCGAATGCCGCTCGTTGAGCAGCGCGACCATCTGCTTCGGCGGCAGGTCGATGTAGCGCGGCACGTTCTCGTACCAGCGGGAGCTGTTGCGCGCCGCCCGCTGCGAGACGCGGATCGCCGCGCGGCGCTCGCGCTCGTAGCGGGCCAGCGCGCGGCTCAGCTCGGGCTCGGCGTGCAGCGCCTCCACCAGGTACGCGGCGTCGCCCAGCGCCAGCGCGGTGCCCGCGCCGATGGAGTAGTGCGTGGTGTGCGCGGCGTCGCCGAGCAGCACCACGTTGTCGCGGTACCACCTGCGGTTGGTCAGCGTACGGAAGTTCAGCCAGCGCGCGCTGCCGCCGCCCTCCGTGCTGGTGAGCAGCGGGTGGCCGTCGAGCACCTCGGCGAACAGTTTCTCCAGCTGGGCCAGCCCGTCGGCCTCGCTCGCCGTGTCCAGCCCCAGGCCCCGCCAGGTGTCGGGGGCGCACTCGACGATGAACGTGCTGTGGCCGGGGTCGTAGCCGTAGCCGTACCCCCAGATCCAGCCGTGCGGCGTCTCGGTGAAGGCGAAGGTGAACGCGTCGAGCGCCTTGGTGGTGCCGAGCCACATGTACATGTTGCGGCCGACCGACACCTCGGTGCCGTAATGCCCGGCGTCCCGCTCGCGCAGCACGCTGTTGATGCCGTCGGCGGCCACCACCAGGTCGGCGTCAGGGAATTCCGCCTCGGCGGTGATCTCGCGCTCGTACTCGATGCGCACGCCGAGCTCCGTGGCCCGCGCGGCGAGGATGTCGAGCATGCGCTGCCGCCCGACGCCGAACCCCTCGTCGCCGTGCTCGACGACGACGGTCGCGCGGTCCTGCACGTGCACGACCCAGCTGTCCCACCGCACGGACGACTCGCCGATGGCGCGCGCGGACTCGGGATCGACCTCGTGCAGGTAGTCGAACAGCTCCTCCCAGTACGTCACCCCCCACCCGTAGGTGGCGCCGGCCGGGTAACGCTCGTAGACGGTGATCTCGTGGGAGGGGTCCACCCGCTTCATCAGGATGGAGAAATACAGGCTGGCGGGTCCGCCGCCGACGCAGGCGACCTTCACAACGAGCTCCTCACCGTACTAAACGTCACCATTCAGGTGCAGAGAGTAGCAAGAGGTGGGCGGTGCGGCCGGACGCCGCGCCGCCCACCAGGACGAACGCGTACCTTTTCTGGACCTTCCGCTTTTTTAGGTCAGGCGGTGACCGTGGCGCGCACGAGGCGGCACACGTCCGACGGGCGCAGCGCGTCGCCGCGCTGCCAGAGCGCCGGATCGACGCAGTCCGCCTGCCGCACGTGCTCGGCCACCTCCAGGCCATGCCGCTTGAGCAGGGCCGTCAGGTCGTCGGGGGCGAAGAACGACAGCCACGGCTCGCCGCGCTCGGCGGCCGCCCCGGCCGCGTGGCCGGCGTACGAGGCGCCGCGCGCGTCGCGCAGCTCGGGCGGCAGGGCGTACTCCATGACCAGCTCGCTGCCCGCGGGCAGGCGGCCGAGCGCGGCGAGGGTGGCGGCGACGGCCTCCTCGGTGAGGTACATGGTGACGCCGAGCCAGCTCACGAACGCGGGCTCGCCGTCGCTGAGCCCGGCCTCGCGCAGCGCCTGCGGCAGGTCGCCGGATTCGAAGTCGAGCGGCGCGAACGTCAGGCCGGACGGCTGATCGAGGCCCGCCGCGGCGATCAGCTCGCGCTTCCACCGCTGGGTGTCCGGGTGGTCCACCTCGATCACCCTGACGTCCGGCCGCGCCCGCCAGGCGTAGGTGTCGAGCCCCGCGCCCAGCAGCACGTGGTGGCGCACGCCCGCCTCGGCCGCCTCCGCCGCACGCCGCTCGATGTAGGCGCTGCGGGTGGTCACCTGGGCGCGGGTGCCCGCCAGGATGGGGTGCTCGCCGAAGCGGCGGTGGTAGCCGATCGGCTCGTCGGCCAGGGCGCCGAGCAGCCGGGCGGCCAGGGTGTCGCGGAAAAGGAACGGCTCGGCGTCCACGATGAGGTGGGCGGCGCGGGCGGCGGCGGCCATGAGCGCGGTCTGGCTTGGTTGCGCGTCTCGCATGTACGGTGCGTTCCTTTCAGGAAATGTTCGGGAACGCTGATGTTAAGCGCGCAAATCACCACTCCAAAACCATCATAGCAGCCTAAAATAAATTGTTTATTGTGTGCTTATTGCGGGCGAATAACGAATCCTTTCTGGTATTTGTCCGCCGCTGCGGTGATGCTCGGGGAGCGCGGGTCCGGGCGCGCGTGACGCGAGGGCCGCGTGACGCGAGGGCCGCGTGACGCGGGGCGCGAGGGCCGAGGGTACGTGTGCCGCGAGGGGTGCGGGCGCAAGGGGCGTGGGATGCGGAGTGGCTGTCGGGGTGATCGAAACCGGTGGGCCGTTCAAGGAGGGGCGCGGGGAGGTGCCGCGCCCGCGTTCCAGTGAGATGGGGTGCGGGGGCGCCCGCCGCGCCGGTCAGGCGCCGGAGCGGCGGGCGGCCCCTTGCCGGGGGTCAGGTGGTGCGGGTCAGGTCGAGGCGGACCCTGGCCAGCCAGGAGCCCCAGCCGTCCTCCGGGCGGCTGTCGCCGATCCGCAGGTAGAAGGTGTGGCCGTCGCCCAGCAGCTCGCCCAGGTCGAGCGTGCGAGGCGAGCGGTTGGACAGGTCGCGCACGTTCTCGCTCTCCCGGAGCACCGTCCGCCAGTTCTCGCCGTCGGTGGAGACGTCCACCAGGAACTGGTTGCCGATGTCCAGCGTGAGCGTGCCGCCGCGCACGTCGGACGGCAGCGCGAAGCGGTAGACGGCGTGGCTGTCGCCGTCGGTGAAGCGGGCCCGCCCGTCGAAGACCTCGCCGTCGAGCTGCGAGCCGTCCTCGTCGAGCAGCCACGGCTCCTCCGCCGCGGTGCCGGGCGTGAACTCCACGGTGTCGCCGATCACGATGACCGTCACCTGCTTCTCCGCGACGCCGAGGCCGGTGCCGGCGGTGGAGAAGCGTACGCGATGCGCGCCGGGCGCGGCCGAGGCCGGCACGTTCACCCGGAACGTCACCGTCTGTGACGCCCCCGAGGTGAGCGGCCCGAACGCCGCCGACGCGGGCTCGGCCGTCCAGCCTTCGGGCACGCCCGCGACGACCTGACCCTTGGCGGAGCCGCGGGAGTGGTTGGCCACGGTCACCGGCACGCTCACCTGCTCGCCGGGCCCGGCCACCGCCGGGGGAGCGGTCAGCGCGATCGGCGAGGTCGCGGGCGGCGCGGGCGCGAGCAGCTCGATCTCCGCCAGCGACCCGCCGCCGGTGAACCTGATCCGGTACTGCGCGTACGCGCCAGGCTTGGGAATCTTGAACGGCCGGGTCTGCAGCCGCCAGGCGAACCTCTCGCCCGACCGCTCGTCCAGCACCTTCCACCGGGTGCCGTCGTTCGACCCTTCGAGCACCCAGCCGGCCGGGTCGCCGGCCTCCTCGGCGCCGGAGGTCAGCGTGTAGAAGGCGGCCCGCCGCCGCTCGCCGAACGCGTACGTCACCGTCTCCGGCAGCGCCGCCCGGGTCGCGGAGTCGTCGTCGAACAGCGCGGCGACCTCGCCCGGCGCGTCGGCGGGCCGCGTCAGGTCGCCCAGCGGCTCGGGCACCCGGTCGCCACGGCTGATCGACGGCGGCGCGGCGTCCTTGCCGGTGCCCCAGCGCGACGGCCGCGGCCCCATCTCGAACTCCAGCTCGGCGCCCTTGGCGAGCAGGTCGTGCGGCAGGTACGTCTTGCCGTACGGCTTGCCGTCGACCTTCAGCCCCTGCACGTAGACGTTGCGCGCGCTGTTGTTGCGCGCCTTGATCACCAGCTTCCTGCCGTTCTCCAGGCGCAGCGTCGCCTTCTCGAACAGCGGCGAGCCGATCGCGTAGTACGGGCTGCCCATCTGCAGCGGGTAGAAGCCGAGCGCCGAGAACACCTGCCAGGCCGACATCTCGCCGTTGTCCTCGTCACCGGCGTAGCCCTGGCCGATCTCGCTGCCCAGGTACAGCCGCGAGAGCGCCTCGCGGACCTTGGCCTGCGTCTTCCACGGCTGGCCCGCGTAGGTGTACATGTACGGAATGTGGTGCGACGGCTGGTTGCTGTGCCCGTACTGGCCCATCCGCACGTCGCGGGCCTCGCGCATCTCGTGGATGACCCCGCTGTACGAGCCGGGGAACAGCGCCGTCTCCTGATCGGCGAAGAACGCGTCCAGCTTGGCCGCCAGCTCGTCCCTGCCGCCGTAGAGCGCGGCCAGGCCGGCGCCGTCCTGCGGCACGTGGAAGGCCATGTTCCAGCCGTTGGTCTCGGTGTAGTCGAAGCCCCAGACGCGCGGGTCGTACTCCTGCGGCGGGCGGCGGAAGGAGCCGTCGGCGTTGCGGCCCTGGAAGAAGCGGGTCGCCGGGTCGAACATGTGCACGTAGCCGAGCGCCCGGTTCCTGAAGTACTCGGCCTCCTCCAGGTAGCGGGCGCGCTCGGCGCCCTTGGCGCGGGCGGCCAGCGCCTCGGCCATGTTGGCGATGCCGAAGTCGTTGATGTAGCCGTCCAGCGCCCACGACATGGCCTCGCCGGTCGACTGGATCGACGTGTAGCCGAGGAAGGCCGAGGTGGACAGCCCCTTGCGGCCCACGTGCCGGGCAGGCGGCGTGACGGTGGCGTTCTTCACCGCCGCCTCGTACGCCTTCTTCGCGTCGAAGCCGGACACGCCCTTGAGGTAGGCGTCGGCGAAGGCGACGTCGGAGCTGGTGCCGACCATCGCGTCCGCGTAGCCGGGCGCGGACCAGCGGGCGATCCAGCCGCCGTCCCGGTACTGCTGCACGAACCCGTCCACCATCTCGCCCGCCGCCTTCGGCGTGAGCAGCGCGTACGCCGGCCAGGTGGTGCGGTAGGTGTCCCAGAAGCCGTTGTTGACGTACACCTTCCCGTCGGCCACCCGCGGCTCGGCCGGGATGTCGGTGGAGGTGGAGGACTGCACGGCGTGCCGGTAGACGGGCCGCTCGGCGGTGCCGGTGTTCTCGTGCGCGGAGTTCGGATACAGGAACAGCCGGTACAGGTTCGAGTAGAGCGTGACGAGCTGGTCCTCGCTCGCGCCCTCCACCTCGATGACGCCGAGCTTGGCGTCCCACGCCTTGCGGGCGCGCTCGCTGACCTTCTCCAGCGTGTCGGACGCGGAGATCTCCAGCTCCAGGTTCTTCCGCGCCTGCTCCACGCTGATCAGCGAGGACGCGATGCGCATGCTGACCTGGCGGCTCTTGCCCGCGTCGAAGGCGAGGTAGCCGAGCACGTTGTCGCGGCCCTGGCCGGTCAGCTTGCCGCCGCCGGTGACCGGGCGGTCGAAGACGGCGTAGAAGTACATGCGGGTCGCGCCGTTCGACGACTCGGTGCGCACGTCGGAGTGGCCGGTGACGACGCCGTTCTCGACGTCGAGGGTGAGGCCGCCGCGGTCGTCGACGTTGTCGAAGATCAGCTTGGCGGCGTCGCCGGGGAAGGCGAAGCGGGCCAGCGCCGCGTGGTCCGCGGGCGCGATCTCGGTCTTCAGCCCGTTCTCGAACGTGACCGCGTACAGGTGCGGGCTCGCCACCTCGCGCTCGTGGCGGAAGGGGAGCGCGCGGGCCGTGCGCGACGGGTCGGGCACCCCTTCGGCGGCCGACGGCATGAACTGGAACGTCTGCCGGTCGCCGATCCACGGGCTCGGCTCGTGACTGGCCGTGAACGCCTCGATCTCCGGCAGGTTGGCGGCGTTGTTGCCACGGTGGTACTCGTACAGCCAGCGGGTCGAGCCGGCGTCGGTCATCGGCGTCCAGAAGGTGAAGCCGTGCGGCACCGCCGTGGCCGGGAAGGTGTTGCCGCGCGAGAACCCGCCGGTGGAGTGGGTGCCGCGGGTGGTGACCACGTACTGCGACGGCGAGGTGCGGCGCTCGCCGCGCCCCTCGTACGGGCGGCGCTTGCGCTCGGAGACGATCCTGATGTCGTCCACCCAGCCGCGGAACCCGGCCTCGCCCGCGGGCGTGTCGAAGGCCACCAGGATGCGCTTGATGCGCTTGCCCTTGGCCACCTCGCCGATCCTGGACCGCTTGTAGTTCCACTGGTCGGCGTAGAGGGTCTTCGACTCGCCCTGCGCGCGCGGGTCGAGCCGGACGCCGTGCTGGTCGGTCGCCTTCAGGTCGCTGAGGTAGGTGCCGTCTGCGAAGGCCAGGTCGATCGAGACGTACGTGCTGGGGTAGCGCAGGTCGGCGCCGGTGAACTCGGGGAAGACCACGTAGGACAGTTCGGTCGTGGCCGTGACCGGGATGTCCACGTCGAACACCTTGTTCGTGGCGTGCCCGCCGTTCTTGCGCGTGGTGCCGCCGGAGTAGCGCAGCGCGTGCAGGCCGGTGAAGCCGGCGCGCGGCTTGGCGGTGTGGCCGCGGGTGGGGCCGGTGCCGATCCGGCTGCGCATGTCGCTGGGCGGTGGCGCGCCCGTGCTGCCGTCGGACAGCTCCCACTCGGCCAGCTGCAGCGTCGAGCCGCCGCCGATGCGGGTGACGTTCAGCCGGTAGTGGGCGTAGGCGGTGGTGTTGGGGAAGCGGTACTCCTTGCGCTGGTGGCGGGCGGTGAACGTCTCGCCGGTGCGGGTGTCGAGCGTCGTCCAGGTCGTGCCGTCCTGCGAGCCCTGCAGCTCCCAGTCGCGCGGGTCGCGTTCGGGGGAGTCGTCGGCGGAGGTCAGCGCGTAGCGGGTGACCGCGACGGGCTCCGACAGCGCGTACGCGGCCCAGCCGGTGCCGGAGAAGACCAGCCACTTGGTGCCGGCGTCACTGTCGGCCAGGTTCTCGCGGACCTCGCCGCCTGAGGCGTTCTCGCCGCTGGAGGTCACCTGGGAGATCTTCTCGACGATGCTGCCTTCGATGATGCCGGGCATGGCGCCGGTGACGCCTCGGGACTTCTCGGAGGTGTCGGTCCAGGCCGGTGCGGGGTCGCCGGGTTCGAAGGAGCTGGCGAAGGCCGCGCCCTCGTCCTTGGCCAGGGCCTGGCCGTCCTGGGCGGCCCTGCGCTGCGCCTGCTCGGGCGGCGGCGGCTCGGACGGCGCGGGGGCGGGCGGCGGGCTGTAGGAGGGGCCGGGTGCGGGGGTGCCGGACGGTCCCGGGTTGGGAACGGGCTCGGGGCCCGCTGCTCCCGACGAGAGCGCGTACGCGGCCGGGGTGGCGATGAGGAGGGCGACGACGGGCGATAAGACCGCCGTGATGAGAGGGCGCTTCACGGGGGGTCACCTTTCTTGCGCGGGATTGCTTGACAACGTTGTCAGCCCCGATCACTAAGGAAAGTTTCAAGCGGTGAACGCATTGTCAAGACATCGTTGTCAATCGTGCGGCGCGAGGCCGGTGAAACGGCGCCGGGAAAGCGCTCGTGAATGCGATTCCGTGCGGGCTCCAGGCCGTCTCGCTTCGGCTTGGTACGTTCGCGCCTGCGGACGCGGCGCTCCATGGCGAGCGATGCCGCGTGGCGGCATGTGCACAGGCGCTTCGCGCCGATCGCGTTCCTTCTCACCGTGGTCCTGGCGGCCGGCGCGGCCGTGTCCTTCGTCTCAGGCGACGGCATGTACGGCGCCGTGATCGCCGTCGCGGTCGTCACCGTCGCGACCCTGCTGATCGGGTCGGCATGGGCGCATCGCGGCCTCGACGGGGACGACGCGCCTCAGAACCCCTCGCTGCGGTAGATGAGGGAGAGCGGCTCGGACGCGTCCGGCGCGGCGAGGCGGGTGGCGGTGCGGCCGACGAAGCGGGCCAGCGACCGTGCCAGGTGCGGCTGGTCGAAGTAGCCGAGCCGGTGCACGACCTCGACCGCCGGCACCCCCTCCTGGATGAGCACCGCCGCCGCCCTGGCGCGGTCGATCTGCCGGACCGCGTTCCTCGTCAGCCCGGTGGCCGCGAGGAAGCGCCGCTGCACCGTACGTTCCGACACCATGGACACCGGGCCTCCGCCCGAGGCCACCAGCGGATCGCGCACCAGCACCTCCGCGCGCACCAGCCGCTCCACGAACGACTCGGCGTCGTCGAAGCCCGGCACCTGCCACGACGACCCCTTCAGGTGGAACGAGCGCCGCGTGGCTCCGGGGATCACCAGGTTGCCGTCCACCAGCTCCGCCAGCGGCAGGTGCGGCATCGACACGCCCAGCGCGAAGCTGATCCCGATGAACGTGGCCTCCTCGGGCACCGGCGCCCGGCTCGCCCGCGTCTCCGGCCCCTGCACGGCCACGTTCATCCGGCCCTGCTGCTCCCAGAAGACCAGCTCAAGGCGGGCGGAGGCGACCGACAGCATCTGCGAGACGCCGCTGCTGCGGCTGCGCCAGACCCGCTCGATGTACGGCGAGTCGGAGCGCCGGCTCTCCATCTCCAGGCCCATGGCGGGGTCGCTTCCTTCCGTGGCCGCGCCCGAGGGTCGTGCCGGGCGTCGCAGTTCCAACCGTAGACGGCTCACGCCCGCAGCGCTGCGGGGAAGCCGGTCCAGCGCAGATCCGGGGGCAGGTGGCTCATGTCGTTGAAGAACAGCAGCGACGGCGGCGCCTCGGGACGGTAGAGGATCGCGGTGAGCGCGCAGTTGCCCTGGTTGAGCCCCATCCACCGGGCGTCGGGCGCACCCAGCGCGTGCCGGACGAACCAGGCGATGAGGTAGTTGTGCGTCACGATCAGCTCGTGGGTCTCGGCGGCGGCCGGGCCGGCGTGCCGGGCGATCGCCTCGGCGGCCAGCGGCGGGCCCGAGGCCAGCTCCGCTTCGGTGAAGCCGTCGAGGAACGCGGCGTGCCGGGGCGGCAGCTCCTCGCGCGGGGGCGCGGCGGGCACGTAGTCGCCGTACACCTCGCCGGATCGTACGGCGGCGCCGGGCAGATGGGCGGCCACGATCTCGGCGGTGGCCGCGGCCCGGGGGAGCGGGCTGTGGTGCACCGCCGTGATGGGGTGCTCCGCCAGCCGCCGTCCCAGCAGCTCGGCCTGCTCGCGCCCGATCGGGCTCAGCTCGCCCTCGTCGATCGCCTCGCCGTGCCGTGCCAGATACAGATAGCGATTCGCCACCTTTGCACCTTGATGGGTGAGATGATAGGTGAGAGGGAAGTTTGTCATAAGTCGCGGATTTTGCGCGGTGAATCGTCCTGAAACGGCCATGCCGGGGTGTCCTCGCCGTCACGAGGCGCATGGGCGGATGGTGGACCGGCGCCGAGGGCATGTACGGTGCGTTGTCAAGGATTCACGCACAGGAGTCGTCCTCATGCCTCGTCAGGCGCTACCCCTGGCCTGCCACGCCGCGGCCATCGCCGCCGTACTCTTCGCCGTCACCACCGCGCCCACCCAGGGATCCGGGCGCACCGCCGCCGACGACCCGGCGCTGCCCGGACCCGCAGGGCTCGAGGAGCTGCCCGAGCTGGCCGACCTGACCGTACGCCGGCTGCTGCTCGCCGACGCGGTCGCCGCCGCCGAATTCGGCACCGCCACGCTCGTCGCCGACCCGGCCGGGCAGCGCGAGCTGCTCGACGCCGTGGCCGAGCACTCCGTCGAGATCGGCCTGCCCGTCCCGACCGGCGTGGGGTTCTTCCGCGCCCAGATCGCGGCGGCCGAGCACGTGCGGCGCGGCCTGCACGAACGCTGGCGGGCCCGCCCCGCCCTGCTCCCGCACCCGCGCCCCGACCTGGCCGCCGACGTGCGCCCGCGGCTCGACCTGCTGACCCCGCGCCTGCTCCGCCTGCTCAAGGAGACCGAGCCGGTACGCGGGGTGCCGCGGCGCTGCACGCCCGCCCTCGCCGAGGCCCGCCGCGCCGCCGAGACCCGCGCCGGGCTCGACCGCCTGCACCGCGACGCCCTGACCCTGGCCCTCGCGCCCGTCTGCGCCGCAGAATGACCGGCTGCTGAACCGCCCCGTGAACCGGATCGGCCTCCCGCCCGACTGAGCAGGGTGACAGGAGGACGAGATGACCGATGAGCTGCTGGTCGTACGCGCCCAGCTAGGTGAGCGGGACGCGCTGGCCGAGCTCGTGTCCCGCTGGCGCACGCCGGTGTGGACGTACGTGCGGCGCATGCTGGACGCCGAGCGGGCCGACGGCGTGAGCCAGGAGGTATGGCTGGCCGTGGTGCGCGGCCTGCCGCGCCTGCGCGAGCCGGACAGGTTCGCGCCCTGGCTGTTCACCATCGCCCGCAGGTCCGTCATGGACCGGCTGCGCGGCCGGTACGCCGAGCCGCCCGCCCCGGCCGGGGACGAGACCGCCGCCGACCCGGCGGGCGCGGCGCTCGACCGCGCCGAGCTGATCGCCGCGCTGGCGCTGCTGCCTCCGCCCGAGCGGGAGATCCTCGTCCTCCACTACCTGGAGGACCTGCCCGTCGAGGACTGCGCGCAGATCTGCGGAATCCCGGCGGGCACGGTCAAGTCCCGGCTGAGCAGGGCGCGGCGGCTGATGCGCGCCCGCCTGGAGGAGAAGGGGTACCGGCCATGACGAACGAGGAGCCGCGCCTGCCGGCGCGTGAACTGCTGGAACGGCTCGAACCCGCGCTGTCGCCCGCCCGGCGCATCCGCGCGATGGCCGCGCTGATCGCCGGGGTGGCGGGCGCGCTGTTCGTCGTGGGGCTGTGGGCGACCGAGCCCGGGCCGCTGCCGGGACGCACGCATCTGGCGTTCGGCCTGCTCGCCGCGTTCTGCCTGGGCTGGGCCTGCTACGGCGGGTGGCTGCTGCGGCGGCGGGTGGCGCTGTTCGCGACCGACCGGGTGGTGGCCGGGTGGCTCGCGCTGGTCGCCTCCGCCTCGACGACCACGCTCCTCATCGTGCTGGCCGTCCAGCGCGGCGAAGGGCTCGGGGTGGCGCTGGGGGCCGGTGCGCCGGTCGTCGTGGTGGCGCTGGCGCTGACCGTCAGGGCGCACGTCCAGCGCGCTGCGCTGCTACGCCGCCGGCGCGACCTGACCGGCGGCACCTGACCCGCCGCCACGCCGCCATGCCGCCGCGCCACCGGGGCGCCGCCGCCCGCCGTGCCACTGCGCCGCTGCCTCTCGCCCCGCCCTGCCGCCGCCCGCAGCGCTACCGCGCTACCGGGTTGCCGCGCTCGAAGCGCTGCTGCTCGCCTTCGCCCGCCGCTCGGGCGGCGGGCGCGCGCTGGGAGGTGGAGCGGTGAGCGTTGCCTCGGGAAAGCGAGAGCGGCGTGCTGACCCGGACGGTGCGGGTGCGCCGTCCCTGGAAGTCCAGGGTCTGCACTGGTGTCCGGGGATGGTCAAGGAGGGAGGTTTATCGATAAAGTCGCTCCGACCGGCACCCTAACCGCGAGGAAAGCGTTCGATGAGCCCTGTCACCGTGTCCGCCATCATCAACGTCGACGTCCCAGGTCCCGTGATCAGCCGCCACCTGTACGGCCACTTCGCCGAGCACCTGGGCCGCTGCATCTACGGCGGCTTCTACGTGGGCGAGGACAGCGACCTGCCCAACGAGGGCGGCATCAGGCTCGACGTCGTCGAGGCGCTGCGCGCCCTGAACATCCCCAACCTGCGCTGGCCCGGCGGCTGCTTCGCCGACGAGTACCACTGGATGGACGGCATCGGCCCCAAGGAGAGCCGTCCCGTCATGGTCAACACCCACTGGGGCAACGTCGAGGAGAACAACCACTTCGGCACCCACGAGTTCATGGCGCTGTGCGAGCTGCTCGGCGCGGAGCCGTACATCAGCGGCAACGTCGGCTCCGGCACCGTCCGGGAGATGAGCGACTGGGTCGAGTACCTGACCCGCGAGGGCGACTCGCCGATGGTGCGGCTGCGCAAGGCCAACGGGCGCGAGAAGCCGTGGCGGGTGCGCTTCTGGGGACTGGGCAACGAGGCGTGGGGCTGCGGCGGCAACATGAGCGCCCAGCAGTACGCCGCCGAGGCCCGCCGTTTCGGCACCTACTGCCGCGACCACGGCGACAACAAGCTCTACCGCATCGCGGCCGGGGCCAACGGCGCCGACTACGCCTGGACCGAGACGCTGATGAAGCAGCTCGGCGAGCTGGGCTGCGCCTACCGGCCGGCGCCGTTCATGCAGGCGCTGTCGTTCCACTACTACACGATCCCCGGCACCTGGCAGGACAAGGGCTCGGCCACCGAGTTCGGCGTGGACGACCACTACCGCACGATGGTGCAGGCCGCCCGCGTGGACGAGCTGATCACCGGTCACTCCAACGTGATGGACTGCTACGACCCGGGCAAGAACGTGGGCCTGGTGCTGGACGAGTGGGGCACCTGGTGGAACGTCGAGCCCGGCACCAACCCCGGCTTCCTCTACCAGCAGAACACGCTGCGCGACGCGCTCGTGGCGAGCCTGCACTTCGACGTCTTCCACAAGCACGCCGACCGCCTGGTCATGGCCAACATCGCGCAGACCGTGAACGTGCTGCAGGCGATGATCCTCACCGACCCCGACTCGGGCGCGCTGGTGCGCACGCCGACGTACCACGTGTTCGAGATGAACAAGGGCCACCAGGACGCCGCCTCGCTGCGGGTGGACCTGCCCGGCGGCCTGCCCGCCCGGCAGGTGGACGGGACGGAGCTGCGCACGGTGTCGCTGTCGGCCAGCAGGAAGGACGGCAGGCTGCTGGTGTCGCTGTCGAACGTGGACGCGGGCGAGGCCGCCGACGTCGAGCTGGACCTGCGCGGCGGCGCGATCGCCGAGCCGCGCGCCCGCATCCTCACCGCCGGTGAGCTGCGCGCGCACAACACCCCGGACGCGCCCGAAGCGGTGGCGCCGCGCCCGCACGAGCAGGTCACGGCGACCGCGTCCGGGCTGCGCGTGCACCTGCCGGCACACTCCTTCGTCACCGTGGAGGCGCGCCTGGCCTGAGCGCGCCTGGCCTGAGCGTTCGTCGCCGTCGAGGCGAGCCCATCCTGAGCCTTCGCCGCCGTGCAGGCGCGCCCGGCCTGAGCCGCGGCGCTACTCTCGGCGGCATGGTGACGATGGACGACGTCGCCCGGCTGGCCGGGGTGTCGAAGATGACGGTCTCCAACGTGGTGAACAACCGCGGCGGAGTCAGCGAGCCGGTGCGCCGCCGCGTGCGCGAGGCCATCGAGCGCTCGGGCTACCGGGTCAACGTCTCGGCCCGCACGCTCAGGTCGGGGCGCACCGGCGTGATCGGGCTGGCCGTGCCCGAGATCGACCGGCCCTACTTCGGGCGGCTCGCCTCCCACGTCATCGAGGCGGCCGGGCGGCGCGGCTTCCACGTCGCGATCGAGCAGACCGGGGCGGCGGCGTCCGGCGAGATCGACGCGATCGCCCACGCGCGGACGTTGCAGTTCGACGGGCTGATCCTCAGCGCGGTCGGGCTGGACGGCCGCGAGCGGGTGCCGCCCGAGGGCGACCATCCGATCGTCATGCTCGGCGAGCAGGACTTCGCCGGGCGCTTCGACCATGTCGCCATGCCGAACGAGGAGGCCACCGCGGCGGCCACCGCCCACCTGCTCGACCGGGGCTGCCGCGCCGTCGCGATCGTCACCGGCCGCCTCGACTGGGGGCTGAACATGGTGACCGCCCGCCACCACGGTTACCTGTCGGCGCTGGCCGCCCGCGGCCTCGACGCCGACCCCGGGCTGCGCGTGGAGCTGGACACGCTCACCATGGAGGCGGGCCGGGAGGCGGCGCACCGGCTGGCCTCCTCGGGGCGGCCGTTCGACGGCGTGGTGGCGGTGACCGACACCGTCGCCATCGGCGTGCTGCGCGGCCTGGCCGACGCGGGGCTGCGGGTGCCGGACGACGTGCGGCTCGCCGGGTTCGACGACATCGCAGAGGCGGCGTACCTGGTGCCGTCGCTCACCACCGTGGCGCCCGACCACGCCTGGATGGCCGCGAAGGCGGTCGAGCTGGTGACGGCCCGCATCGCCGACCCCGGGCGGCCGACGGGGCGGTTCGTGGCGCCGTACGAGCTGGTGAGCCGCGAGTCCACCGTGTAGTCATTTGCCCGTTTTCTTAATTGATGTCAGGTGTGCCCCTCTTGGCTGTTACATTCGTGGGTCATTGATCACGGAGGGGCCCCCATCGTTAGGAGAACTGTGCTGAGAAAGACCTCCCTGCTCGCCACCGCGCTCGTGATGATGGGCACCACGCTGACGGCCCCCATCGCGACCGCGTCGGTGACAGGCAAGGACGTCACGGACGCGGTCGGCAAACGCGGCGTCACCTGGCGGCCGTGCAAGGAGGAGCCCAGCGTCGAGTGCGCCACGCTGAAAGTGCCCGTCGACTGGTCCAAGCCCAACGGGCCCACCATCGACCTGGCTCTGGCACGGCGCAAGGCCAAGGACCCCTCCGCGCGGATCGGGTCGCTGCTCACCAACCCCGGCGGTCCTGGCAACTCCGGCGTCGACGGCATCCTGCGCCCCAGCGGGTTCAGCGAGGAGATCCAAAAGCGCTTCGACATCGTCGGCTACGACCCGCGCGGCGTCGCCCGCAGCGGCTCGGTCACCTGCACCGCCTCGGTCTACAACCAGATGCCGGACCCGGTGATGAAGAGCCAGGCCGACTTCGACAAGTGGCTGGCCTTCGACAAGAAGCTGCGCGCCGACTGCCGCAAGCGCACCGGCCCCCTCTACGACCACCTCGACTCGGTCAACGTCGCCCGCGACATGGACGCCATCCGCGCCGCGCTGGGCGAAGCGAAGCTGACCTCGTACGGCGTCTCCTACGGCACGCTCGCCCAGCAGATGTACGCCGAGCTGTTCCCGAACCGCATCCGCGCCATGGTGCTGGACAGCAACATGGATCACAGCCTGAACGTCAAGGCGTTCCAGGTGAGCGAGGCGGCCACCGTCCAGGACAGCTTCGACGAGTTCGTGGCCTGGTGCGAGCGCTCCGCAGACTGCGTCCTGAACGGCCGCGACATCCGCGCGCTGTGGAAGAAGCTCCTCGCCAAGGCCGAGCGAGGACAGCTCGTCTGGCCGGGCGGCGACGACAAAGTGAGCGCCCACAACCTGCTCTGGCTCGCCGTGATCATGAACGAGGCGCCGAACTGGCATCTGGAGGCCCAGGTGCTGCTCGCGCTGGACGGCGGTCCCGTGCCGGACGACATGCCGGGCCCGCCCGGCAACGGCCCGGTGAACGGCAGGTGGGCCGAGCTGCCCACCGCGATCCTGTGCCAGGACTTCGACCTGGGCCTGCGCGACAAGGAGTACGCCGCCATCATGCGGGCCGCCAACGCGGTGGCGCCCGACGTCCGCTACAACCCGATGCCGATGGGCGACATGCCGATCTGCCAGGGCCACCCGGTGACCAATGCGCAGCACCGGCTGCGCTACAAGGGCAAGGCGCCGCTGCTGGTGGCCACGTCCAAGCACGACCCCGACACGCCGTACCAGTGGTCGGCGAACGTGGCCAGGCAGCTCGGCCCGAAGGCGACGCTGCTCACGTACGAGGGGTGGGGCCACGGCATCTACGGCATGACCGAGTGCACCACCAAGGTCATGGACGCCTACCTCATCTCGCTGACCGTGCCCAAGCGGGGCATCCGCTGCCCGGCCGAGGAGCCGCAGCCGAAGAGCTGAGGACGGGCGTTTCCCGGGGAACGGGGTCGCGCGCGAGTGCGCCGCGCGGCCCCGTTCCGCCGTGTCGCGGCCGTTTGCAGCCGTTTGCAGAAGTCGTTGACCCTGCGGAGCCCGGCGATCACACTGAGGGCGCCGCCGATGTGCATGCGTTGTCCGGCGGCGCAGGAATGTTAACGCTAACAGAAGCGTCGTGCCCCTCAGAAGGAGACGCATGTCCGCGACCCTGCCCCGCAGGACCGCCGTGGTGCTCGCCACGGCCTGCCTCCTGCTCACCTGCCTGGCCGCCGTCGCCCCCAAGCGGGCCACCGCGCTCGAACCGTTCACCGGCTACCTCATGGCCCACTTCACCGGCGAGTCCGCCAACGGCGAGCAGATCTACCTCGCCCACAGCGACGACGGCCTGCACTGGACCGACCTCAACAACGGGCAAGTCGTCTTACGCTCCACCGTCGGCACCCGCGGCGTGCGCGACCCCTCGCTCGTCCGCTCCCCGAACGGCGACCGCTACTGGATCGTCGCCACCGACCTGCGCATCGCCGGCGGCACCTCCTGGGACGACGCCGCCAACCGCGGCAGCACCTCGCTCGTCGTGTGGGAGTCGCGCGACCTCGTGAACTGGTCGTCCCCCTGGCTCATCAACGTGGCCGGCGCCATCCCCGGCGCGGGCAACGCCTGGGCGCCCGAAGCCATCTACAACCCGGCGACCGGCGACTACGTGCTCTACTGGGCCACCAACTCGCCCGTCAACGGCGTCAAGAAACACCGCATCTGGTACGTCCGCACCAGCGACTTCCGCTCCTTCACCACGCCTCAGCTCTACATCGAGCGCGGCGGCACCCAGGGCATCATCGACACCCAGATCATCGAGGTGCCCAGCGGCGCCGGCGGATACCGCTACTACCGGGCCTCCGCCGACGGCCACATCACGATCGAGGCGTCCGACTCGATCCTCGGCACATGGACGACCCTCGGCGACCTCTCCCACATGGGCATCACCAACGGCACCGGCGGCGGCACCGTCGTCGAAGGCCCCATGTGGGCCCGCTTCAACGACCGCGACGAATGGGCGCTGTGGCTCGACCAGTTCGCCACCGGCCGCGGCTACATGCCCATCACCTCCACCGACCTCGGCAGCACCCGCAACTTCCGCACCCGCAGCGACTACTCCATGGGCGGCAACCGCAAGCGGCACGGTTCGATACTCAGCATCACCGCCGCCGAGGAGAGCCGGGTGCTCGGCCGCTGGGGCGACAATGTGCCCATCAGCCGCATCCAGTCCTACAACTTCCAGGATCGCTACATCCGGCACGCCGACTTCGACGTACGCATCGACGCGAACGTCAGCCCCGCCCAGGACGCCCAGTTCCGCCTGGTGCCCGGACTGGCCGGCGGGTCCGGCACCGTGTCGTTCGCCTCGGTCAACTACCCCGGCTACTACCTGCGCCACTACGGTTTCGACCTGACGCTGGCCGCCGACGACGGCAGCGGCACCTTCGCCGCCGACGCCACGTTCCGGCCGGTCGCCGGGCTCGCCGACTCCTCGTGGACCTCGTACCAGTCGGTCAACTACCCCGACCGCTACCTGCGCCACTACGACTACCTGCTACGGCTCGACCCGATCAACGACGCGCAGGCCCGCGCCGACGCCACCTGGCGGCAGGTCACCGGCTGACGAGCGGTGAGACCGGCCCTCACGGGTAGGGGGCTTGCACGGCCGGAAGCGACGCCGCACGGCGCCTCTCATCGGCGGGCGGCGGCCCTGCCCGCCGACCCGGGCCGGGCGAAGACCCCGGTTACGGTCGGGACAGGGGCTCGGTGCCGGCCACTGGGCGGAGAAGTGCCGGCCACTGGGCGGAGAAGGTCGTGACGGGGACCTGGTGTCAGCCGTGTGGCGGAGAGATGACGGTCGTTGGGGGAGCGCGTGATGACGGCCGCGAGGCAGGCGGGGGACCCCCGCCTCCGGAGCCTGATCAGGGCGGCGAGGCGGGCGGGGGACCCGCATGCCCTGGACCTGGCCGAGGCCGCCGGACGGGACTGCCGCGCCGCCGACCTGGTGGTGGCGGCGGAGGAGGTCGGTGTGCGCGACCTGCGCCTGCTTGCGGCCATCGCCGCAACGCCGCGCGAGCTGTTCGTGCCGCCGCGCTCAGTGGCGCGCGCCTACGCGGACGAGCCCATCCCGCTCGCCCACGGCCAGCCCACCAGCCAGCCGTCCCTGGTCGCCCAGATGATCGACGCGCTGCGGCTGTCGGGCGGCGAGACCGTCCTGGAGATCGGCACCGGCTACGGCTACCAGACCGCGCTGCTGGCCCGGCTCGCCTGGCGCGTCTACTCCGTCGAACGCCTGCCCGACCTCGCCGCGCACGCCCGCGCCAACCTCGCCGCCGCGGGCATCACCGGCGTCGAAGTGCTGGTCGGTGACGGCACCGCCGGGCTGCCCGAGCACGCGCCGTACGAGGGCATCATCGTCTCCGCCGCCGCCCCCGAGGTGCCCGCCCCGCTGGCCGAGCAGCTCGCCGAGGGTGGCCGCCTCATCATGCCCGTCATGGGGCAGATCGCCGACATCGTCACGCTCTTCACCAAGCGACGCGGACGGCTGGCGCAGATCCGCGAGGTGACACCCGCATCCTTCGTCCCCCTCATCCCCGGCCCGTAAGGGGAGGAAGCAGCCGTCGCCGTTCCCCTGGATGGCCGGGGGCCGCTCCCGTCGGCGTGGGCGTGCCGCTCCGCAACGGCGCGGGAGAGCCCCCGACGGCGCGGGAGAGCCACCTCGCGACGGCACGGGCGTGGCGCCCCCTTCGGGGGTGGGGGCATGGCGCCCCGTGACGGCGCTGTCGAGCGACCTCCTGACGGCACGGGGGTGGAGCCACCTGACGGCACGGGCGTGGCATGCCTCGACGGCGGGAGCGTGGCGCCCCTCGACCGTTACAGGCGAACCGCCCCCCGGACAGTGCGGGCCTGGCGTGCCCTGACGGCGCGGGGGGATGGGAGGGCGGCGCACTGGGTGGGCGCGCGCTCATCCGACCCGGCTACGGCGTGACGGCGGCATGGCGACGGCGGACGGCGCGGCGGCGCGCGGGCGATCTGCGATGCGGCTGACGGTTGACGGTCAGCGCCTCCTGGTACGCCTCGCTCTCAAAGCGTGGGCCGCTGCGGGGGCGCGGAGGGGCCGCCGCGCCCCCGCTGGTCCGGCCCCTCGGGGCGGGTTTGGGGGTGGTGGGGTGGGAAGGGGAGCCGGGTGAGCGTCACGCTTGCGCTGGCGGGTGACACGATGCTCGGCCGGGGCGTCGCCGATCTGCTGGCGAAGTCCACCGACCCCGGGGACTACGTGTCGGACGCGGTCCGCGCGTACCTCTCCGAGGCCGATCTCACGCTGCTCAACCTCGAATGCTGCCTGTCCGATCGCGGCAGCCCGTGGCCGGCGCCGGGCAAGATCTTCCACTTCCGCGGCCCGCCGCGAGCCGCCGACCTGCTCGCCGAGCTGGGCGTGGGCTGCGTGACGCTGGCCAACAACCACGCGCTCGACTTCGGGTACGACGCGCTCCTGGACACCCTCGCCCACCTGCGACGGGTGGAGATCCGCGCCGCCGGAGCCGGGCCCGACCTGGAGAAGGCGCGCGAGCCCGTGCTGCTCGACGTGGGCGGACTGCGCCTGGCCGTGATCTCCGTGACCGACCATCCCGACGACTTCGCGGCCACATCCCAACGGCCCGGCGTGGCTTACGCGGACCTGCCCGCCGGGGTGCCCTCCTGGCTGACCGGCACGGTGTCCGGGGCGCGGGCGGAGGCGGACGTCGTGCTGGTCAGCCCGCACTGGGGGCCGAACATGACGACCGAGCCGCTGCCGTACATCCGGTCCGCCGCGAGCATCCTGGCCAGCGCCGGCGCCACGCTGATCGCCGGGCACTCCGCGCACGTCCCGCACGGGGTGGCGCCGCCCGTCCTGTACGACATGGGCGACTTCCTCGACGACTACGCCGTGGACCCCGACCTGCGCAACGACCTGTCGCTGCTGTTCCTGGTCACCATCGACGAGCTCGGGCCACTCCAGCTGCGCGCGGTGCCGCTCAAGCTCGACTACTGCCGTACGACCCTGGCCAGGGGCGACGAGCGGGCCTGGCTGGCGAGCCGCTTCACGGCGGTCTCCGCCGCGCTGGGCACGAAGGTCGTGTGGGAGGACGGCAGCCTCCTGGTCGACCTCCGCTGACCCCGCACTGCCCAACGGACGCCCGTCAAGCCTCGCGCTCCGGTGGCCGCGGCGAGCGTTCGTCCTCGGCAGGGCGGGTCTCACCGGGCCACAGGGCGGCCATGAAACTTTCAGCGCCGTCCTGCAACTGGCGCACAGCATCTGACCTGCGATGACGCCCCCATCCGCAAGCGGTGTGCTTTGCGGGCTTGCGGCCCTGTGCTTCACTGCTCCTGCGGACGGGAAAGCGCTTACCGTAAGTCGGTAAGCGCTTGCCAAGCCGCTCCCCAGGCGGCGCCGGACACCGGGCGCGCCGCTCGATGCCCCATGCCGTATCGCGAGAGGGAGTTCACCGTGCGTAAAAACAGGAGGCTGGCCACCGCGCTGGCCGCGGCGCTCGTCGCGGGCAGCGGGATGGTGACCGTGCTCGCCACCGCCGCATCGGCGGCACCGTCCAACGGGAACTACACGCTGGTCAACGCCGGCAGCGGCCTGTGCGCCGCGGTGCCGGGGCAGAGCACCGGCGACGGCGTCCAGCTCGTGCAGGCGTCCTGCTCGGGCGGGGCCGGGCAGGTGTTCGCGGTCACCGCGTCCGGCGGCGGCTACCAGATCAAGGCCGCGCACAGTGGCAAGTGCCTCGGCGTCAAGGACGCCTCCACCAGCGCGGGCAAGGCCGTGCAGCAGGAGACGTGCACGGGCGCCGCCTCCCAGACCTGGCAGCTCACCGAGTCCGGCTCGAACTACCGGGTCGTCAACTCCAACGGCGGCAAGTGCCTGAACGTCAAGGACAACTCCACCTCGTCAGGTGCCGCGCTGCAGCAGAACTCCTGCGACTCGGCCGCCACCAAGCAGTGGACGCTCAGGGCGGCAGGCGGCGGCAACCCCGGCCCCAACCCCACCCCTACCGTGACGCCGACCAGCGGCGACGGTGACGGCAGCGGCCCGTGGCCGTCCGACACCGGCAGCGTGCGCCTGACCGAGACCCAGCGGCTCGGCTCGTTCTTCGACGGCGGGATGAAGCGCTACTACGGCATCGGCGACGGCGGCCAGAGCGAGAGCCAGGACCCGATGTTCGTCGTGCCGAACGGCGGCACCATCCAGAACGTCATCATCGACGCCCCCGCGGGCGACGGCATCCACTGCGAGGGCTCCTGCACGATCCGCAACGTCTGGTGGAACGACGTCGGCGAGGACGCCGCCACGTTCAAGAGCTCCAGCTCCTCGGCCACGTACCTGGTGGACGGCGGCGGCGCGAAGTCCGGCAGCGACAAGGTGTTCCAGCACAACAGCGCCGGCACGCTGACCATCAAGAACTTCCAGGTGCACAACTCCGGCAAGCTCTACCGGGCCTGCGGCAACTGCTCGACCTCCTACCAGCGGCACGTGGTGATGGACGGCATCACCGCCCGCTCCACCAAGGTGCTGGCCGGCATCAACTCCAACTGGGGCGACACCGCCCGCTTCAGCCGGATCACCGTATACGGCAGCGCCACCATCTGCGAGCGCTACAAGGGCGTCCCCAAGGGCCAGGAACCCACCAAGATCGGCTCCGGCCCCGATGGCACCCACTGCCTCTACCGCGAATCCGACATCACCTACCGGTGAAAAGCGTGCGAGGCGGGCGGGCGGGTGAGGGCGCCCGTCCGGCCCGGGGTGCCGAGGCCGCCGCACGTACTGTGAGAGCCATCGCCGGGGAGGGCGGCACGGCCGTCCCCGTCATCGCCGACGTCACCTCCGACCAGGCCTGCGCGGACGCGGTCGCCGAGACAGTGGTCGCGTTCGGCACGCTCGACGCGGCCGTCAACTGCGTCGCGTCCGGTGACCGCAGCGGCGTGTTCGACACCACGCCCGAGCACTACGACCGGCTCATGACCGTCAACCTCACTACGACAGCGAGCCGGTCACCTCCGGGCCCCCGGGGGAGTGAGCGGGCGGGTGGCCTCGTGTACCCGCCAGTGCGGGCGCGGCGCCGCAGCCCCGGCCGAGGGCGCGCCGAGCGCACGCGAGATGCTGCGCGCGGTCGTCGTCATCGCCGGGATCAGCGCGTGCGGTGAGGCGGAGCCGCTCGGCACGGTGACGCCGACCGCAGCCACCACCTTGTCGCGCGGCCCCCTGATCGGCACGGCCACGGCCATCACCCCGTAGGTGAGCTGGCTCTCCACGACGGCCACCCCCGACCTGCGCACCTCGGCGAGGAAGCGCCGCAGCTCGTCGGGGTCGGTCAGCGTTTTCGCGGTGTAGCTGCGCAGCTCGGAGGCCAGCAGCTCCTCCTGGAACTCCTGCGGCGCGTACGCCAGCAGCACCAGCCCGGTGCCGGTGGCGTGCAGCGGCCAGCGCCCGCCCTGACGGCTCGGCACGGGGACGGTGTCGCGGGCGCGCAGCGACTCGACGTAGATCACGTCATGCCCGTCGGGCACGCCGAGGTGGATGTTGGCGCGCAGCGCGTGCTGAAGGTCGTGCAGGTACGGCAGCGCGATCTCGCGCAGCCGACCGCCCTGGGGCGCCAGCGTGCCCAGCTCCAGGATGCGCAGGCCGATGCTGTACTTGCCGTCGCTGTGCCGGATGAGCGCGCCCCAGCAGCGCAGCTCGTTGAGCAGCCGGTGGGTGGTGCTGAGCGTGAGACCGGACCGGCGGCTGATCTCGCTGAGCGACAGCGCCAGGTTCTCGGCGTCGAACACGCCGAGTATGGACAGCACTCGCTGCGCCGATGTCAGGCGATGGGACTCCGCGGACCGGTCTGCCAGGACAGTCACCTGCTCACCTGCCTGTCCGTTGATCGGGTTACGTGAGTGTTAACACAGGCTACCCAAGCCGACAACTCACCGATAGTGCACAGAAATCTCTCTGAATTGTCGTCCCGTACGCGGGAACCGCCTTTCCGCCCGGCCTTTTCGCGTGCTCGCAAATGCCTCGTCCACCGGCCCAGAAGGCAGGCCCGGCGGGCCTTGACGAGCCCCTTCAAGCGGCCCTTCCGCCTCATGAAAGCCGCGGTCCCGGCGTTCTAGATTGCGCCGAACAGGAGGTGCGAGCGGGATGTCCGGCCGAATTCCCGGACCGCCCGGCCCAGCCGTCCGGGCGGCGGAAAGCCGCGGCCCGGCGCGGCCGTGACGCGGGCGATCGGGCCGACCCCTCGCAACGCGCTCGGCGCCGTCCCGCGACGGGCCGACCGGTCAGCGGCGGAGGCCGAGGGCTTCCGCGGCGGTCGCCAGGGCGGCGAGGTGGTCGTCGACCGTGGCCAGCCCGGCCCGCATGGTGTCGATGGCGATGTGGGTGGCCCCGGACTCGCGCCACCGATCCGCCAGCCGCGCCACCTCGTCGGGATCGCCCCGCCAGGGGAGCCGCCCTTCCATGCCGAGCGCGGCCGGGTCGCGTCCCGCCTGCGCGGCGGCCTCCTCGACCACCGCCTTCGCCTCGTCGAGGCGCGGCCCCGGCGACATCTGCGGGAACCAGCCGTCGGCCAGCCGCCCCGCACGGCGGTAGGCGGCCGGCGACTGCGCGCCGATCCAGACGGGGATCGGCCGCTGCACCGGCAGCGGCGCCAGCCCGGCTCCGGTGACGCGGTCGAACTCGCCCTCGAACGTGATCGACTGCTCGGTCCACAGCCGCCGCATGAGCGTGATCTGCTCTTCCGCCCGGCGTCCCCGGGTGGAGAAGTCCTGGCCGAGCGCCTCGTACTCGACCCGGTTCCAGCCCAGCCCGACGCCCAGGCGGAACCGCCCCTCGGCGAGCAGATCGACCTCCGCCGCCTGCTTGGCGACCAGCGCCGTCTGCCGCTGCGGCAGGATGATGATGCTGGTGACCAGCTCGAGCTTGGTGATCGCGGCGAGGTAGCCGAACATCACCAGCGGCTCGTGGAAGGTGGTGCGCACGTCGTACGGGCCGTCCCAGCCCGTGTGCACCGCGGGGTCCGCGCCGAGCACGTGATCGAAGGCCATCACGTGGGCGTAGCCGAGCTCCTCCACGCCCTGGCCGTAGGCGCGCAGCGCGCCCACGTCGCCGCCGAGCTCGATCTGCGGGAAGACGACACCGATGCGCATGCGTACTGCCTCCAAGGAAATCCGAGGGAAACGGCTCGATCGACCAGCACCATCTTCATCAAAAAGCGCACCACTCACATGCGCGACGCTCCGGGCGGCCCCGGCCGGTGATCCGACCTGTTCCGGACCGGCGGTAACCTACGCAGCAAGCCGCGAGGAGATGGTCACCGATGAACAGGGCCGAAGGCGACAAGCACCTTCACGTCACGCCGCCCAAGACGTGGGCGGCCGGTCTGCCCGGGGTCACCCACGCGCTGCAGTACTCCCTGGGCCAGACCACCGTCCGGCGCACGGCGCTGACGCTGCTCAACGTCAACCAGACGGCCGGCATCGACTGCCCCGGCTGTGCCTGGCCGGAGCCGGGCCGCAGGCACCGCAACGAATACTGCGAGAACGGCGCCAAACACGTCACCGACGAGGCCACCTCACGCCGGGTGACCCGCGACTTCTTCCGCGAGCACCCGATCTCCGAGCTGGCCGGCCGCAGCGACCAGTGGCTCAACCAGCAGGGCCGGCTCACCGAGCCCATGGTCAAGCGCCCCGGCAGCGACCACTACGAGCCGATCGGCTGGGACGAGGCGCTCGGCCTGCTCGCCGGCGAGCTGCGCACGCTCGACGACCCCGACCAGGCGCTCTTCTACACCTCTGGGCGGCTCGGCAACGAGGCCGCGTTCCTGCTGCAGCTCTTCGCCCGCGCGTACGGCACCAACAACCTGCCCGACTGCTCCAACATGTGCCACGAGTCCAGCGGCCACGCGCTCATCGAGACGCTGGGCGTCGGCAAGGGCAGCGTGAGCCTGTCGGACATCCACGAGTCCGACCTGGTCTTCGTCGTCGGCCAGAACCCCGGCACCAACCACCCCCGCATGCTCTCCGCCCTCGAGGAGACCAAGCGCTCCGGCGGGCGCGTCGTCGCGGTCAACCCGCTGCCCGAGGCCGGGCTGATGCGCTTCAAGAACCCGCAGAAGCCGCGCGGCATCATCGGGCGCGGCACCCGCATCGCCGACGAGTTCCTGCAGATCCGGCCGGGCGGCGACCTCGCGCTGTTCCAGGCGCTCAACCTGCTGCTGCTCCAGGCCGAGGACGAGCGCCCGGGTACGGTGCTCGACCACGCCTTCATCGAGGCGCACACGACCGGGTTCGACGAGTTCGCCGCGCACGCGCGTACCCTCGGCTGGCCCGACCTGCTCGCCGCCACCGGCCTCGACCGCGCGCAGATCGAGCGCGTGCACGAGATGGTGCTGAGCAGCAAGAAGATCATCGTGTGCTGGGCGATGGGCCTGACCCAGCACAAGCACGGCGTGGCCACCATCCGCGAGATCGTCAACTTCCTGCTGCTGCGCGGCAACATCGGCCGGCCAGGCGCGGGCGTGTGCCCGGTGCGCGGCCACAGCAACGTGCAGGGCGACCGCACGATGGGCATCTGGGAACGCCCGCCGCAGTCGTTCCTCGACGCGCTGGAGAAGGAGTTCGGCTTCACGCCGCCGCACAAGCCCGGCTTCGACACGGTCGGCGCCATCCAGGCCATGCTGGACGGCCGCGCCCGGGTGTTCCTCGGCGTGGGCGGGAACTTCGTCCGCGCCACCCCCGACAGCGCCGTCACCGAGCGGGCCATGCGCGCCTGCCGCCTGACCGCCCACATCTCCACCAAGCTCAACCGCTCCCACACCGTCTGCGGCGAGACCGCGCTCATCCTGCCCACGCTCGGCCGCAGCGACCGCGACGTGCAGGCGAGCGGCGAGCAGTTCGTCACGGTCGAAGACTCCATGAGCCAGGTCCACGCCTCGCGCGGCCGGCTCGACCCCGCCTCGCCCCACCTGCTCAGCGAGGTCGCCATCATCAGCCGGCTGGCCCGCCGCGTGCTCGGCGACAATCCGGACATCCCGTGGGAGACGTTCGAGGCCGACTACGGCACCGTGCGCGACCGCATCGCCCGCGTCGTGCCCGGCTTCGAGGACTTCAACGCGCGCGTCGCCGAGCCCGGCGGCTTCCGCCTGCCCAACCCGGTCAACGAGCGGGTCTTCCGCACTGAGAGCGGTAAGGCCGTCTTCACCGCCAACGCCTTCACCAAGCTGGAGGCCCCGCCCGGCCACCTCATCCTGCAGACGCTGCGCTCCCACGACCAGTGGAACACCGTTCCTTACTCCGACGACGACCGCTACCGCGGCATCCGCCACAGCCGCCGTGTCGTGCTCGTCAACCCCGACGACCTGGCCGAGCTGGGCTTCGCCGACCGTGACGTGGTCGATCTCGTCGGCGTCTGGCACGACGGCGTCGAGCGCCGCGCGCCCGGCTTCACCGTGGTCGCCTATCCGGCCGCGCGCGGCTCGGCCGCCGCCTACTACCCGGAGACGAACGTCCTGGTGCCGCTCGACAGCGTGGCCGACGGCAGCAACACCCCGACCTCGAAGTCGGTCATCGTCCGGCTGGAGCGCCCGGCGTCGTAGGCCGGGCCGGTCGGAGGTGCGGCGGTCTCAGCCGAGTTCACGTGTGATCAGCGCGAACGAGGCGGCGCCCATGAGCACGTACGCGAGCGTCAGCAGCACCGCCCCCGCCACGACCAGCACGCGGCGGCCCAGCGGCGGCCTCCCTGACATGTCGTCATCGTGCATAACCGGACGCTAGCATCCGATCACGGTGGGTCACCCCAGAAGTCGGGGAAAGCCGTCGCGCGGCGGAGACAGGCCGCCCCGAGGGCGCGATGCGTCACACCGCGCCGGACCCACCTCGGGGCGGAGCTTTGCGGGGCCGGGCTCAGCGCAGGGGGTCGAACTCGCGCAGCGCGGCGGGCTGCTTGCCCGTGGTGATCTGCTCGGCCAGCAGCCGCCCGGTGGCCGGGCCGTGGGTCATGCCCCACATGCCGTGCCCGCCCGCGACGTACACGCCGGGCAGCCGGGTCGCGCCGACCAGCGGGCGCCCGTCCGGCGTGACCGGCCGCGGACCCACCCAGACGTCCGTGCGCTCCTCCCACCGGACACCGTCGAGCAGCGGCCGCGCCGAGGCGATGATCGCCTCAAGCCGGGCCGGCACCAGCGGCGCGTCGGGGGAGCGGAACTCCATCGTCCCGGCCACCCGCAGCTTGCCCTGGTACGGCGTGCACGCCACCCGGACCTCCGGCAGGTAGATCGGCCCGGGAACGGGACGATCGACCGGCACCGTGAAGGAGTAGCCGCGGCCCGCGCGGACCGGCGTGCGCACGCCCCACTTCGCGGCCAGGCGAGGCAGCCACGCGCCGGTCGCCACGACCACCGCGTCCGCCGTCAGCGTCGTGCCCTTGGCCGAGCTCACGGTGACCTGCCTGCCGTCGCTGCGCACGTCGGTGACCTCGAAGGCGTACACGGTGGCGCCCCGCTTCATCACCGAGTCGCCGAGCGCGTGCACGAACGCGCCGGGATCGACGTACCGCTCGCCGTCGAGCCGCACGCCGGCGGTCAGCGCATCGGACGCGAGCGGCACGTGCTCGACCAGCCGTTCCCTGCCGAGCGGGACGTGCGCGACCTGCTGCCCGGCGGCGGAGATGCGGCGCAGCTCGTTGAGCAGCGCCCGCGCCTGCTTCGGCGTGCGGAACGCCGCCGTGATCGGGGCGTGCACGAGCGGCGCACGTACGCCGTTGTACGTGAGCACGTCGAACGCCTCGATGCTCTCCTCGTTGAGCGGCAGGTTGGCGCGCACGGCCCGGGTCCACGACGGCCACCGGCAGTTGGCGGCGAACTTCAGCAGGAACGACCACAGCCCAGGGTCGAGGGTGACCGGAACGTGCAGCGGAGCGGAGGGGTTCAGCAGCGAGCGCAGCCCGTACCGCAGCACGGAGGGCTCGTTGAGCGGGATGGCCAGCCCGGGGGAGATCCACCCGGCGTTGCCCCAGGACGCACCGGCCGCCACGCCCTTGCGGTCGACCACCTCGACCTCGACCCCGCGTTCCTGCAGGAACCACGCCGTCGACAGGCCGACGATGCCCGCGCCCACCACGATCACCTTGCGCGGCCAGCCGCTGGTGCCGTCGACCATGGCGCCGTCTCCTTCCAGCTTTCGGAAGACTCGCTTCTTACGGTGACAGGATGACCGTCCGCGGGCGGGTGAGCGCTGTGCGATCAGGACAATTCAGCCGCGCCGATTGTGCGCTTCCCACAACCGGGTCATTCGCCGAGCGCGGCGAGCTGGATGATCATGGCGAGGCGCTGGCGGGCGTCGTCCAGGTCGAGCGGGGTGATCTCGCCGATCTTGCGCAGCCGGTTCCTGACCGTGTTGGGATGCACGCCGAGCCGCTCCGCCGCCGCGACCGGGTCGCCCTGCGCCTCCAGCCAGGCCCGTAGCGTCGCCACATAGCGGGTGCCGTGCCGGGCGTCGTGCCGCCGCAACTCGCCGACCGGGCCGCGCGCCGGGGTCCGTCCGGTACGCGCGGCGGCCCGCAGCCGCTGCAGCAGGATGTCACCCCACGACTCGTCGTACACCGGCGGTGCGCCGCCCGCGCTCTCGTGCAGCGCCAGGCACTCGTCCGCCTCCTGCCGCCCGGCCGGCAGCTCCGCCGCCCCGGCCGGCGCGCCGATCCCGGCCACCAGCTCCACCTCCGCGGGCAGCGCCGCCTGCAGCGCCGCCACCCACGCCAGCGCCCCCTGCGCCTCCTCGCCCGGCAGGATCGTGTACAGCGTGTTGCCGAGCAGCGTGCTGCGGCCCGGCCGCGACCAGCCGAACCCCGTGGTGGCCCGGTCGAACGCCAGCAGCAAAGCGGCCGCCCGGTCTCTCGCGGCGCCCGCGCGTACCGCGATCACCCGCATCGGCCCCGGCGCAAGCCCGAGCTGGCTCAGCGCGGTCACCGCGTCGGCGCTGCCCTCCAGCAGCCGGATCACCAGATCCGACTCCACCTGCCGCTCCAGGTCCGCGCTCGCACGCGAGCGCAGCAGGTGCAGCGCCACCGTACGGGCTCCGTCGGACAGCGCGGTCAGCCGCCGGCCCGTCAGCGGCCGGTCGCACGTCGCCCACACCGTGCCCAGCACCTCGCGCCCGGCCCGCGCCGCCACCGCCATCCGCCCCGTCAGCCCGTGCTCGGGGTCCGGCTCCACGAAGATCGGCTCGTCGGACGCGGCCAGCCGGCTCAGCACCCCGCGCGCCTCGAACAGCTCACGCAACCGCTCGGGCACCTGCCGGGCCAGGATCGTCTCGAGCCGCGCCGGGTCGCCCGCCTGCTGCGAGCGCGAATACGCCAGCACCCGCGACAGCCGGTCCTCGATCGTCACCGCCGCCCCGACCACGTCCGCCAGGCTGTCGGCCAGCGCGAACAGGTCCGTCGGGCCCCGCCCCGACTCGGTCTCCCTGCCCTCCAGCACCAGCCCGAACACGATCCCCGCGAGCTGGCTCCACGACACCGCCGGATCCACCAGCAGCACCGCCACCCCGGCGTCCTGCGGCACCTCGCGCGCCGCCTCATCGCCCGCGCGCACCAGCACCGCCGTGGCACGGGCCTCCCGCGCCCACGCGATCGCCTCGGCGACCGAGGCCGCGCCCACCGCCAGCAGCACGTCGCCCACCACCCGGCGCTCGTCCGTGGGGTCCGGCATCGCCACGCTGCGCAGCTGCACCGTGCGGGCGTCCGTCCTGCCGGCCAGGCGCACGCCGTACCCGCCCAGCACGTTGACCAGGCGGTCCAGTCTGACCACGGGCGTTCGACCTCCTGCTCGTCGCGTGTGCGAGGGTGGCGGGACGGCTTGCTGCCGCCGTCCCGCCACGCGAATCTGCCCGCTTTAGGCTGCTTCGTACCGACGCTGGCAGGTGATGCAGAACTTGGCCAGCGGCCGGATCTTCAACCGCTCGTACGGGATGCCCGCCTCACAGCCCGAGCACCGGCCGTACGTGCCGTCCTTGACCCGCTCCAGCGCCTGCGAGAGTTCGGCGATCGCGCGGTCGGCGGCGGCCAGGTTCACCATCAGCTCCTGGTACTGGGCGTCGGCGCCCGTGCCGCCCTCCGCCTCGGCCTGCAGGCCGAGCAGCTGCCGGCTGCGCCGTTCGAGCTGCTGCTGCAGCTCCTCGCGCAGTTCCTGAAGCTGCACGCTGCTGAGGTGAGAGTCGGTCATGACGATTCCCCTTTCTAGAGGACTGGTTGGGGGGACTGGCTTGTGGGAGCACCGGGAGGAGCACGGCGGGTCGTGCCGCGGTGCGTTCATCGGCCGTACCGGGTGATCTCCGGCAGAAGGTCCGGCCGCCGGCCGATGAGGGACAGGCCGCGGATGGTCGCGTGCTCGGGCTCCGGCGCCGCGTGGACCGGCATGCGCAGGGCCGGCTGCAGGCGCTGCAGCAGCCGCTGCTGCCGGGCACCGCCTCCCGTGACGGTCAAGGACGGCACGGCCCGGCGTACGTCGTCGGGCAGCCGCCGCACCAGCGCCGCGGTCATCTCCACGACCCCGTCCAGCGCGTACGGCAGCAGCCCCGCACTCGTCGTGGCGCCGAGCTGCAGCGCGGCCGCGTCGCACACGGAGCCGCCGCACACCGCCACGGCCTCCACGATCCCCGCGCCCACGTCGAGCAGCAGGAACGGCTGCGGCCCTGAAACGTCCAGCCCGGCCCCGACGGCGGCGGCCACCGGCTCATCCACCAGCCACACCGCCACCCCACCCGCGACGCCGCTCACGTCCTCGGAGTCCACGGCCGAGTCACCGGGAGAGGTACCGGCAGGGGAGGCCGCCGGGTGACGGGCGGGATCGCCGGCTGCCGGGCCACCGATCCCGCCCGCTCTCCCGCCGACGGTGGCGGGAATCGGCGTGGTGGCGGGGCGGCCCGTGACGGCCTCGATGACGGCGGCGTGCACGGCGCGGCGGTCGCTCTGGGTCGCCGCCAGCGGGACGCCGACCAGCACCCGTTCCACGGGTTCGTCGTCGGGAGGTCTTGCGTCCTGGAGCGCCTCGCGTACCAGCCGGAGGCATGCGGCCGGGTCGGCGACCATGCCGTGGCGAAGCGGGCGTACCCGGGCCTCGGGGTCCTGGGACGAGGCGGCGAGCACCTCCGACGGACGGCCGGCGATGGCGGCTCCGCGCGAGGTGCGGGTCCACGCCGTACCGAGGTCCAACGCCACGAAGCCGCCCCCGTATTTCGCGGACTCCTGCGCCGGGCTCATGCCCCGCCTCCTGCGCGACGTCGATCCCACCGGACTCCGCTGGTCCGTTGTTGCAATGACCTGATCACGGCCATGACTGACTGGCTCCTTGCTGTAGCGAAACGACGGGGAACGGCACGATCGCCGCCCCACGAACTCGACCGCCCGCCCCTCCTTCCCACCGCGAACCCGCGCAGGGGCGGCCCCGGCATCCCGCGCCGGCCGCACCACGGCCCTCGACGTCCAGCGCGCGAGCGTCCGGCCCAAGGGCAGGGCGTCCGGCCCGCCGGCCCGGTCATCGCGCTCCCGGCCCGACGCCGGCCGGCAGGCCGGACGCCGGCTCGCGGAGCCGCTCACCGGCCGGACACGGGCGAGCCGTCCGGGCCACGGCCGGACTGGCATGCTCTGCGCGCAGGGCGTTCCTGCACGCGCCGGATCACCGGCCGGTCACGCGGCCAGACGTCGGGAGCGTGCCGATCGGAGCTTCTGGCGATCGGCCGCAACCAGTGCGCGCAGGGGTGAGCGCCGGACCTCCGGGCCGGTGAGGCGCCGGTTGCCCGGGAGCACCTGCGGGACGGTCAGCCGAAGCGCCACATCCCCTAGTGCCGGTCAGTCCCGCGCTCCAGCACAGCCGGAGCACGCCGAACGCCCAGCTTCGCCGAGACGTGCCGGCGCCGGTCTCGCCGAGTCACGAACGGCGAGGGCACGGCGTGTCACGCCTGCTCCGGTCCGGGCATGCGCGTTCCGGGCCTGTCAGAGCGTGGCTGGGCCGGGCCGAGGATGTCGCGGGTCGCGAAGGGAGGAGGGGTCAGGAAAGCGGCGGGCTGCGGGAGCCCGCGGTGCGGTGGCCGACCTGCTGCGGGTCGCGGATCGCCGGGCCGTCGGAGCCGGGCGAGGGCAGGAGCGCCAGGTGGGCGGCCTCGCCGTTGCGCGTGCCGCGCAACGGCGGCCACAGCGACAGCGTGTGGTGCTCACGGGCGTTGCCCGCCTGCGGCGGCAGGCTGGACAGCTTGTCCTTGTACGCGCCCGCGAGCCACACCTGCCCGGCGGACGTGCCGGACAGGCCCGCCGGCCCGCCGCCGTACCAGGCGACGGAGAACGCGCCGGCCACCAGCAGGGACAGCAGGACCAGGCCCATCACGCCGTCGCGCGGCGAGATGAACCTCCGTGAGGTGATCCCTGGTCCCGTCATACGGCCGACCATAGCCCAGGAAGTGGGAAAAGGCATGCCCCGCCTTCCCAGGCCGCGCCCGAGCCTGCGCGCTCGAGCCTGCGCGGCCAAGCCTGCGCGCTGGAGCCTCCGAACTTGAGCCTGAGCCCGGATCCGAGGCCGAGCCCGACGTCGAAGGCCGAGCCGGCAACCAGGGCTCGGGCTCGCGGTCAGAGGTAGTGGCCGATGTTCTCTTCGCGCCGTTCCTGCGGCGTGCGCGGTGTCGCCTTGGCGACCGCGTTCGGGCGGGTCTCCGGGCCGGCCTCGGCGCCCGGGTCGAGGACGGTGATGGTGAGGTCGTCGTCCCGGACCGCGACGTGCGCGCGCTGCCCCTCGCGGAGCGTCCCGTTGAGCAGCAGCCGGGAGAACGTGTTGTCCAGCGTGCGCTGGATCATCCGGCGCAGCGGCCGGGCGCCGAAGGCCGGCTGGTAGCCCTCGCGGGCCAGCCAGTCGATCGCGGCGGGCTCCATCTCCAGCTCCACGCCCTGCGCGTGCAGCCGCCGCCTGGTCTCCTCCAGCAGCAGCGAGGTGATCTCGCGGAGCTGCTCGGCGTCCAGGCCGCGGAACATGATGATCTCGTCGATCCGGTTCAGGAACTCGGGCCTGAACCGCTGCTGCAGCAGCCGCATGAGCTGGCCCCGCAGCTCACGGGAGGCCTCGCCGGGATGGGACATGATGAGGTCCGCGCCGATGTTCGACGTCATGATCAGCACGCTGTTCCTGAAGTCGACCGTGCGGCCCTGCGAGTCGGTCAGCCGCCCGTCGTCCATCACCTGCAGCAGCAGGTTGTACACGTCGGTGTGCGCCTTCTCGATCTCGTCGAGCAGGATCACCGAGTACGGCCTGCGCCGCACCTGCTCGGTGAGCTGTCCCGCCTCCTCGTAGCCGACGTAGCCGGGCGGCGCGCCGACGAGACGGGAGACCGTGTGCCGCTCCTGGAACTCGCTCATGTCGAGCCGGATCATCCGGTCCTGCTCGCCGAAGAGCGCCTCGGCCAGGGCACGGGCCAGCTCGGTCTTGCCGACGCCGGTCGGCCCGAGGAACAGGAACGATCCGATGGGCCGGTTGGGGTCGCTCATCCCGGCGCGGGAGCGGCGCACGGCCTCGGCCACCGCCCGTACCGCCTCGTCCTGGCCGATGACCCGCCGGTGCAGGTGCTCTTCGAGGCCGAGCAGCCGTTCGCGCTCCTCCTGGGTGAGCTGGGCGACGGGGATGCCGGTGGCGCGGGAGACGACCTCGGCGATGTCCTCAGGGGTGACCTCGGCGAAGCCGCAGCGGTTGCTCCTGGCCTGCTCGATGCGGGCCTTGAGCTCAAGGATCTCGTCGCGCAGCTCGCGGGCGCGGTCGTAGTCCTCGCGTTCGACCGCCTGGTCCTTCTCGCGCTGCCGGTGCTCCAGGTCCTCCTCCAGCTCGCGGGTGCCCGCCGGGGTGGTCCCGGTCTGCAGCGCCACCCTGGCGCCCGCCTGGTCCATGAGGTCGATGGCCTTGTCGGGCAGGAACCGGTCGGGGATGTAGCGGTCGGACAGCTCCACCGCGGCCACCAGCGCGTCGTCGGTGAACTTGACCTGGTGGTGCGCCTCGTACCGGTCGCGCAGGCCGCGCATGATCTCGATGGTGTCCTCGACGGTCGGCTCGGGCACCAGGATGGGCTGGAAGCGGCGTTCGAGCGCGGCGTCCTTCTCGATGTACTTGCGGTACTCGTCGAGCGTGGTCGCGCCGATGACGTGCAGCTCACCGCGGGCGAGCGCGGGCTTGAGCATGTTGGAGGCGTCGATCGCGCCCTCCGCGCCGCCGGCGCCGACGATCGTGTGCAGCTCGTCGATGAAGATGATCAGCTCCTCGCTGTGGGCGCGGATCTCCTCCATCAGCTTGCTCAGCCGCTCCTCGAACTCGCCGCGGTACTTGGTGCCCGCGACCAGGCCGGCCACGTCGAGCTGCACCACCCGCTTGCCGCGCAGCGTGTCGGGCACCTCGCCGCTGACGATGCGCTGCGCGAGGCCCTCCACGATGGCGGTCTTGCCGACGCCGGGCTCGCCGAGCAGCGCCGGGTTGTTCTTGGTACGCCGCGACAGCACCTCGACCGCCTGCGTGATCTCGTCGTCCCTGCCGATCACGGGGTCGATGCCGCCCTCGTCGGCGGCGGCCGTCAGGTCGATGCCGAACTGGTCGAGCGTCGGCGTGGTGCTCGGCTGCGGCGGCTGGTGCTGCATCGGCTCGGCGGCGCTCCTGCCCTCCTGGATGAACGACTCGGGGGTGAGCCGGGCATGGCGCAGCAGCCGTCCCGCCGCCGACAGCGGGTTGGCCGACAGCGCGAGCACCAGGTGCTGCGCCCCGATGTACGACGCCGCGGTGGCCCTGGCGGCCTGCCGCGCGTCCAGCAGGGCGCGCTTGGCGGCGGGCGCCAGGCGCACCGGGCCCTCGCGCGGCTCACGCTTGTCGGCGTTCTGCTCCACCTCTCTGGCCAGCGCCTCCGGATCGGCCCCGGCGTTCTCCAGCATCGCCCGGGTCGCCGCCACCTGGGTGGCGGCCCACAGCAGGTGCTCGGTGTCGAGATAGGCGGCGCCCCAGGATGCCGCCTTCTGGGCGGCGGTGCGCAGCAACTCGATGGCGTCCTCGCTGAGCAGCCGTTCGAGATCGACCCGCCGGTTGTACGGCGGCGGCCCGAACCCGAAGAACCTGGCCAGCAATTCGTCCATGGGGCCATAGCCGTAGTGCCAGTAATCACCAGAGGTCATGGGTCCCCCCTTCACATGACGTCGCTTCCGGGCCGCCTACCCCTGGCCGTACGCCGTAAGCACGGCGTTTCCTCTCGTGGGTGGGACGGGGGCGATCTCGCTCTGGAGGTGGCGGCGGGGCCCGCGCCGGCCTGGTCCTGGGCGCCTGCCGGACGCGCCGGCGCCGTTCCGGAGGTCAGCGCGGGGGAGTGCTCGCCTCGCCTCACCGGCCACGCCGGACGTGTCGGCGACGGCGTTCCCGGCTGTCACGGCGATCAGCGCGCACTACGGTAGGCGGGGCAACGCGCCGGCCGATCTTGCCTATCGGTGCGGCCCTATCGCCGTCCAGGGGTCGTCACAAACGAATCATGTCTGTTACTTGTTAATTCACCTTTGATCAGTTTCGATCGGTACTATGGCCGTCGGCAAGGAGGAGTATGACCAACGTGGCCACGGGCGCATCACCTGCCGAAGACCAGGCCGAGCAGCAGAACGGCCGAGCCGCCGGCGCGCGCCGGCTCCGACGCGGCGGGCAGGCTGCCGGACGAGCGCCGCAACCGGCTGGTGGAGCTGTTGCGGCGGCGCGGCATCATGCGCGTGCACGACCTGGCCACCGAGCTGGCGGTGTCGGCGATCACCATCAGACGTGACATCACGCTCCTCGCCGAGGAGGGCGTCATCCGCCGGGTACGCGGCGGCGCCGCACTCACCGAGCCGCCCGCGCCCGAGCCGCAGCCCGCCCGCGAGCCGTCGGAGGCCCCCGCGCAGCAGGGCGGCCCGCTCACGGTGGGCATGGTCGTCCCCTCGCTCGACTACTACTACCCCGACGTGATCCGCGGCGTCCGCGAGGCGGCGGCCGCCGCCGGGGTGCGGGTGGTGCTGCGCGGGGCCACGTACCAGGTGGCCGACGAGCGGCGCCAGCTCGCCTCGCTCATCGAGTCCGTCGGCGTGGACGGACTGCTGGTCGCGCCCACCACCGAGAGCGACGAGGGCGAGGAGCTGGTCCGCTGGCTGCACTCGGCCGGTGTGCCGGTGGTGCTGATCGAGCGGGCCGCGGCCGTCGGCCCCTACCGGGAGGCGATGGAGTCCGTGGTCAGCGACCACGCGCTCGGCGCGGCGATGGCCGTACGCCACCTGGCCGTGCTCGGTCACCGCCGGGTCGGCCTGATCACCACGATCAGCAGCCCCACGGCCCCGCACGTCCGCGCCGGGTGGCGGCTGGCCTGCGAGGAGCTGGGGCTGGAGATGGAGGGCACGCCCCAGGCCCGTACGGTGGACCGCCGCGACCCCGGCTGGGCACAGGCGCTCGACGACGTGCTCGACGCCTGCCTTGCCTCTCGCACCAGGGCGCTGCTCGTGCACTCGGACCCCGAGGCCATCTCGCTGGTCGAGCGGTGCCAGGACCGCGGCATCCGGGTGCCGGAGGACCTGGCGGTGGTCACGTACGACGACGAGGTGGCCGAGCTGTGCGACCCGCCGCTCACCGCGATCCGGCCGCCGAAGACCGACATCGGGCGCGCCGCGTTCACGCTGCTCCTCGAACGCCTGCGCAACCCCGACAGGCCCGCGCACCGCGTCGTGGTCGGGCCGCAGCTCATCGTCCGCCAGTCGTCGTCCTGACCCGCCTACCTCGGGGGCAGGCGGGTCAAGGGGAGCGGGTCAGGACGGCAGGGGAGCGGGGTCGAAGGCGTCGCTCGTGCCGTCCGGCCAGGTCACCAGGCAGCGCGGGCCGTCCCACGCCACGGCGGGCGGCTCGCCGGGCTCGGACGCGCCGAGGTGGATCGCCGCCGCGTACCAGACGCCCGTACGGGCGGGGCCGCGCGTCGCCCGCCACGGCACCAGCGTCCAGTGGGCGAGCGGCGAGGCGTCGTCCGCCGAGGTGACCCCGCCGGCGTCCAGCCCGGCCGCGTCCCACACCCCGGAGCAGGTCTTGCCGTTGCTCACCTGGGAAGCCCTGCTGTCCTCGTGCGGGCTGTCCTCGTGCGGGCCGTCCGCCGGCAGCGGCCAGCCGCCGACCCGCAACCGCGCCGTCCCCTGAGAAGCCGCCCCATCACCGGAGGGATCGGGCTGTACGCGGACCAGCCGCACCTCCCACGCCCCGCGCAGCACCGACAGCACCTCCAGCCACGGCCCCGGCCGCACCTCGCCGGAGCGCCCGGAGCCGTGATCGGGGGCGTCCTCGTCGGGCTTCACCCAGTGCGCCCGCCACCGCGACCCGCCGACGACGGTCCCGGTGGCGAGCCGTTCCAGGCGGAGCGTGTCGAAGCCGGTCCTGTGGCTCGGCTCGCCGTCCTCCGACAGCAGCGTGACCGACTGGTCCAGGGGCCGGGCGGCGTGCGGGCCGGCGAGCAGGGGAGAGGTGGCGGTCGAGTAGCCCAGGCGGGCGTACAGCGGCGAGTCCGTCAGATGCGAGCCGGGATGCGAGTGGTCGGTGCCGTGGTTGACGACGCGTACGACGCCGTCGGCCCGCGTCCCGCTGACCAGCCAGCCCGGGGCGGGCAGGACGCGGCCGTAGTCGCCGCGCTCGACCGGCAGCGGCTCCTCCACCGCCGTCCACACCGGGTGGTCGGCGGGCAGGGTCAGGCCGAAGAGCCCCTTGGACGCCCAGTACGGCGACCCGGGCCCCGAGTACGACTGCGCGATCGGCCGCCACGGCCCGTGCCAGCCCAGCGTCAGCAGCCCGTCATCGCCGGGGGCGCCGTGGGAGACGAAGTGGCGGGCGATTCCGGACGCGGCCCGCCGCAGCAGCCCGGGCGAGGGCGTGTCGAGACCGTACCTGGCGCCGGTCCAGAACGGCACGGCCGCGGCGAACCGGTAGGTGAGGCTGCGCCCCTGGATGAGCGGCGAGCCGTCGGCGCCGACGAGGTGCACCGCGTCCTGCAGGTAGCGTTCGAGCCGCCGCAGGTAGACGGGGCGGCGGGACTCCGCCTCGGGGCTGCCCGCGGCCATCTCGGCCCAGAGCAGCGGGTAGAACTGCAGCGCCCACCCGGCGTAGTGGTCGTAGGAGCGCTCCTCGCCGTCGGCGTACCAGCCGTCCTGGCGGGCGAAGCCGTCGGTCAGCGCCAGCCCCGCCTCGATGTCCTCCGCCGAGTACGGCCCGCCGACCGACTTGAGGAACTGCTCGACGACGATCTGGAACCACACCCAGTTGATCGGCGGATACCACGAGCCGATGGCGGGCTTGAGGTAGTCGACGACCTGCTCCTGCACGACGGGATCGAGCCGGTCCCACAGCCAGGGCCTGGTCAGGTGCAGGACGAGCGCGAGCGAGGCGGCCTCGACCTTGGCCTGGTCGTGCTCGTCGAGCCGGACCCAGCGCTCGGGGGAGTGCGGGTCGGTCCCGGCGGCGATGCCGTCGGCGTACCACTCCATGAGGTTGAGCGGGTCTTCGCCGTTCTCGCCCGTGACGCGGAAGCCGGCGGCGAGGAACGTGCGGGCGAAGCCTTCGAGCGCGTCCACGTCGGGGCCGTAGCCGCCGGGCCGGCCGGGGAAGGAGACCCTGGCGCGCCCCGGCGAGGTGTGGCGGCGGGCCGCCAGCAGCATGCGGTCGGCCAGATCTGCCCAGTGTGCGCGCGTCCACCCGGTGAACGGTGACAGCCGCGGGTCGTCCAGGGGCGGCATTCACGAGTCCCTTCGTGCCGGAACGATGTTTACGTAACCATCGATTCACGCGATGGTTACAGCGCCCCGGTTGCCCGTCAAGCGGTCACGAGCCCATCCGGCCGCTTTGTTGAGCAGTTGTGATCTAAGCCGAACGTTGATGATCGGATCGATTGGATTGCCTCTTGACTGTTTCGACATGCTCGCGCTTAACTCCATGGCAACGCCGACCGATCACAGATGAACGAAGCTGATCGTTTGCCGATCGGATCCATCCAGGCGCCCTTCTCTCGCCGTGCCGTCATGCGCGCGTGCCGAGACACCCCTGACGTCATCGCGTAACAAGGAGCATCAGGTTGAACAGCAGATTCCGCGTCGCCGGCCGGCCGAACGGGCACATGGGCGCGTCCCGATGACGCGACCCCAGGCCCTGCTGGTCATGAACCCGGACACCTACCGGCTGCAGTTCGGGCAGCGGCAGCTGCACCGGCTGCGCGAGATGGCCGAGCTGGGCGACCCGATCTGCGTCGACGACCTGGACACCCCCTCCGCACGGCGCCGCCTGCGGGAGAGCGAGGTGCTGCTGACCTCCTGGGGCTGCCCGCCGCTGACCACGGAACGGCTGGCCGACGCCCCTCGCCTGCGCGCCATCTTCCACTGCGCCGGCACCGTGCGCCCGTTCGTCACCGACGAGGTGTGGCGCCGCGGCATCGTGGTGACCAGCGCCGCCGACGCCAACGCCATCCCGGTCGCCGAGTTCACGCTCGCCGCGGTCATCTTCGCCGGCAAGAAGGCGCCGTTCCTCGCCCAGGACGCGCGCAAGCACCGCGACGACTGGTCCTACGCCTCACAGCGCGGCGAGCTGAGCAACCGCGGCCGCACGGTCGGCGTGGTCGGCTTCTCGCGGGTGGGCCGCCGGGTCGTCGAACGGCTGCGCAGCCTGGAGGTGGACGTGCTGGTCTCGGACCCGTACGCGGCGCAGGAAGAGGTGAGCGCCGCGGGCGGCCGCCTGGTCGAGCTGCCCGAGCTGCTGCGCCGCTGCCACGTGCTCACCCTGCACGTGCCCTCGCTGCCCGCCACCCGGCACCTCATCGGCGCCGCCGAGCTGGCCATGCTGCGCGACGGCGCGACCGTCATCAACACCGCGCGCGGCGCCGTGCTCGACACCGCCGCGCTGGAGCGCGAGTGCGCCTCCGGGCGGCTCGACGCCATCCTCGACGTCACCGACCCCGAGCCGCTGCCCGCCGAGTCGGTGCTGTACGAGCTGCCCAACGTCATGATCACCCCCCACATCGCCGGCTCGCTGGGCAGCGAGACCCGGCGCATGAGCGACAGCGCTCTCGACGAACTCGAACGCCACCTGGCCGGCCTGCCGCTGCGCACGGCCGTCACGCCGGACGAGTTCGCCGTCAGCGCCTGACCAACCCCCCTGCGACGGAGAGGAGACCGGATCAATGATCACGTCAGGCAAGGGCGGTGCGCGGCGGCAGGCGGTCAAGGGCCTGGCCCTGGCGGGCGCGCTCTCGCTCACCCTCGCGGCCTGCGGCTCGGGCGACCCCAGCCGGCCGACCCCAACGGCAAGATCACGCTGAGCGTCACGGTGTGGAACCTGGCCAAGACGCCCGAGTTCAAGGCGCTGTTCGACGCCTTCCAGCAGGCCAACCCGAACATCACCATCAAGCCGGTCGACATCCTCGCCGATGACTATCCGGAGAAGGTCACCACCATGCTGGCGGGCGGTGACAAGACCGACGTGATCACGATGAAGAACGTCACCGACTACTCCCGCTACTCCAGCCGCAACCAGCTCCTCGACCTCACCGACATGGTGAAGTCGACCGACACGAGCAAGCTCGCCGGCCTGGACGCCTTCGACGTCGGCGGCAAGTACTACGCGCTGCCGTACCGGCAGGACTTCTGGCTGCTCTACTACAACAAGACGCTGCTCGACAAGGCGGGCGTCAAGCTGCCCGAGCCGATGACCTGGGACGACTACGTCAAGATCGCCAAGCAGCTCACGTCGGGCGAGGGCGGCGACAAGGTCTACGGCGCCTACCACCACACCTGGCGCTCGGTCGTGCAGGCCGTCTCCGCCGCGCAGACCGGCGGCGATCAGCTCGGCGGCGACTACACGTTCTTTACCGACCAGTACAACGTGGCCAAGGGCCTCCAGGACGCCGGCGCCGTGCTCGACTTCGGCACCGCCAAGTCGCAGCAGGCCGACTACCGCACCCAGTTCGAGAGCGGCAAGACCGCGATGATGCCCATGGGCACCTGGTACATCTCCGGCATCCTCGAGGCCAAGGAGAAGGGCGCCACCGACGTCGAGTGGGGCCTTGCGCCCATGCCGCAGCGGCCCGGCGCCACCGGCGTCACCACGTTCGGCTCGCCGACCGCGTTCGCCGTCAACAAGCGCTCCGAACACGCCGACGCCGCCAAGAAGTTCGTCGAGTTCGCCGCGAGCAAGGCCGGCGCCGAGGCGATCACGAAGGTCGGCGTGGTGCCGGCGCTGCAGACGCCCGAGATCACCGAGGCGTACTTCGGGCTCAAGGGCATGCCGGAGGACGAGCTGTCGAAGAAGGCGTTCGAGCCCGACAAGGTCGTGCTGGAGATGCCGGTCAGCGAGCACACCTCCGACATCGACACGATCCTCAACGAGGAACACGAGCTGATCATGGTCGGCGACAAGTCGATCGCCGACGGCATCCGCTCCATGAACGAGCGCGTCAAGAGCGAAGTACTCAACTAGGGCGGTCGCGGGCCCGGGCCGCCGTCCGGGCCCTCCGGCGCCTCACGGAGAGTTCCGAAGGACACCATGACACAGGCAATGACGCGACCGCTGCCGCCGGCCGCACCGCCCCGCCGCCGACGCTCCTGGCACAACATCCTCGTCGGCTGGAGCTTCATCCTCCCGAACTTCATCGGCTTCGCCCTGTTCACGCTCGTGCCGATGCTGGCCGCGTTCGCGCTGGCGTTCCTCGACTGGGACTCCTACAGCACCCCCGAATGGGTCGGGCTGGAGAACTTCGAGCGGCTGTGGCGCGACCAGAACTTCCACGTCGCGCTGCGCAACACGCTCTTCTACGCGGCCGGGCACATCCCGCTGACGCTGGCCGTCGCGCTCGGCCTGGCCATCGTCCTCGACAGGAAGATCCGCGGCGTGCAGTTCTTCCGCACCGCCGCGTTCTTCCCGTACATCACCTCGCTGGTCGCCGTCGCGGTCGTGTGGAACATGCTGTTCAACCCGACCGCGGGCCCGATCAACCAGTTCCTGGAGGCGATCGGCATCTCCGATCCGCCGCGCTGGGTGGCCAGTACCGACTGGGCGATGCCCGCCGTCATCATCACCAGCGTGTGGCGGGACATGGGCTACTACATGGTGCTCTACCTGGCCGGCCTGCAGACCATCCCGCGCGAGTACTACGAGGCCGCCAGGGTGGACGGCGCCGGCGCCTGGCAGCGCTTCTGGAACGTCACGCTGCCCTGCCTGCGGCCCACCACGTTCTTCGTCCTGGTCATGCTGACGATCCAGAGCTTCAAGGTGCTGGACCTGATCGTGGTGATGACCGACGGCGGCCCCGGGCGCAGCACGCTCGTGCTGGCCCAGCTCGTCTACCGCGAAGGCATCCGCGAGGGCCAGTTCGGCTACTCATCGGCCATCGCGCTGGTGCTGTTCCTCATCGTGCTGACGGTGACCGTCCTTCAGTTCCGACTCAACGAGCGCAGGAGCACGTCATGACCGCGCTGCCAGGAGCCGCCACCGAGGCGGGCGCCGGCGGCGGGCGCAGCCGCGCGCGGCGGCTGCTCCGCACCGTCCCCGCCTACATCGGCCTGATCGTGATCGCGGCGCTGGTGCTGGTGCCGTTCGCGTGGATGGTGTCGTCCTCCCTCAAACGCGACAACCAGGTCTTCTCGGTGCCGATCCAGTGGATCCCCGACGAGCTGCGCTGGCAGAACTTCGTGGAGATCTGGGAACGCATCCCGCTGCTCACCTACCTCGGCAACTCGGCGTTCCTGTCCGTCACGATCACCGCGCTGCAGGTGCTGACCGGCAGCTTCGCCGCCTACGGCTTCTCCAAGGTGCGCTTTCCCGGCAGGGACGGGTTGTTCCTCGCCTACATCGCGACCATCGCGGTGCCGTGGCAGGCGTACATGGTGCCGCAGTACATCATGATGCAGCGGGCCGAGCTGACCGACACGTTCTTGTCGATCATTCTGCTCCAGGCGTTCAGCGCGTTCGGCGTCTTCCTCATGCGGCAGTACTACATGTCGATCCCCGACGACCTGTGCGAGGCGGCGCGCATCGACGGGCTCAGCGAGTACGGCATCTACCGCCGCATCATGCTGCCGCTGTCGAAACCGGCGCTGGCCAGCCTGGCGCTGCTGACGTTCGTCAACACCTGGAACGACTACATGGGGCCGTTCATCTACCTGACCAGCAACGAGCTGTGGACGGTGCAGCTCGGCCTGCGCTCGTTCGTCGGCCAGTACGAGGCCGAGTACGCGATGATCATGACCGGCTCGGTGCTGTCGGTGCTGCCGATCCTGGTGATCTTCCTGTTCGGCCAGCGGTACTTCATCCGCGGCATCGCGACGAGCGGGCTCAAGGGATGAGCGCGCCGCGGAACGTCTCCGAGGGCGGCGGGGTCGCACGGCGGCTGCTGCGCCCCGCCCGCCAGGAGACCTACGAGAAGGTGTTCTCCACCGTCTACGTCGGCCTCATGACGAACGTGCTGCTGGCGATCTCCTGCGCGCCGCTGCTGTTCGCGCTGGCCGTCGTGCGCGACCCGCTGGCTTCGTGGCCGTTCTTCGGCGTGCTGTCGCTGCTGTGCGCGCCGGCGCTGACGGGCGCGTTCGGCTGCTTCGAGGCGCTGGACGAGGGCGGCACCGGCGTGCTGCGCGCGTTCTGGGGCGCCTACCGGCGGGCCTGGCGGCGCGCCCTGGCCGTGTGGGCGGCGGCGGGGACGGCGGTCGCGGTGCTCGCGGTGGACGCGGCGGCCGTGGCGGGCACCGGCTGGGGCCCGGCCCTGGTGCCGTTCTTCTGCACCGCCGCCGCGCTGGTGATCTCGGTGGCGTTCGCGCTGCTGACGCTGGCCGGCGAGCCCGGCACGCGGCTGCGCTCCCTGGTGCTGCCCTGCCTGTTCCTGGTCGCCCGCCGCTGGTACCTGGCGGCGGCGACCCTCGTCGTGCTCGGCCTCGCCGTCGCGGTCGTCCTGGTCAAGCCGGTGGCCGGCCTGCTCCTGCTGGCCTCCCCGCTGCTGTACGCGGCCTGGGCGACCATGCGGTACGTCGTCGCGCCGGCCCGCTGAGGAGGCGTGGCGTACGGCCGCTCCTTCGGGCCGCCGTGGTATCACGAGAATCATGAAGAATCTTGCGGGCGCGGGCATCTGGAGCACGCAACTGAGGCACGGTGACCCGGGAGAGGCCGCCGAAGCGGCCGCCGAGCTGGAGGAACTCGGGTTCACCGCCTTGTGGATACCCGACGTCGGAGGGCCGGTGTTCGAGGCGGTCGAGCGGCTGCTGTCGGCCACCCGGCAGGCGACGATCGCCACCGGCATCCTGAACCTGTGGATGCACACCGCCGAGGAGACCGCCGCCTCGCATGCGTCGCTGTCGGCCGCGCACGGCGACCGGTTCCTGCTCGGCATCGGGGTCAGCCACGCCCCGCTCATCGACTCGACCGAGCCCGGCCGCTACCGCCGCCCGCTCGCCGCCATGTCGGCCTTCCTCGACGGGCTCGACACCGCCGAGCGGCCCGTACGGCCCGGCGACCGGGTGCTCGCCGCGCTCGGTCCCAAGATGCTGGAGCTGGCCAAGGAGCGTTCGCGCGGCGCCCACCCGTACCTCGTCACCGTCGACCACACCCGCCAGGCCCGCGAGGCGCTGGGCGCGGGCCCGCTGCTGCTGCCCGAGCAGACCGCGATCCTGTGCTCCAGCCGCGACGAGGCGCGCGCCATCGGCACCGACTGGCTGCGCGGCTACCTGTCCCTGCCCAACTACGCCAACAACCTGCTGCGGCTCGGCTTCTCCCAGGAGGACCTGGAGACCGTCAGCGACCGGCTGTTCGACGCGCTCATCGCCTGGGGCGACGAGGAGGCCGTCAAGCGCCGGGTGGACGAGCACCGCGCGGCAGGCGCCGACCACGTGACCGTCCAGGTGCTCACCGACGACCCCAAGGGCTTCCCGCGCGATGAGTGGCGCAGGCTCGGCCCGGCGCTGAACGGCTAGAGCGGACTCTGCGGGCCGCCCGCCTCCCGGAGCGGTGCCCGACGCGCTCGGCGCGCTGCGGTCCGCACCCGCCTACCACTGGCCACCGCGGGACGACAGCCTCTCATAATGGGGAAAACCGTCGCACCGCCGTCGTCAGCAGAGACCTGGAGGCGAGCCGCCTTGTACCTCATGCGCATCGGAGCCCCCGGCGCCGAGAAGCCCGTCGTCCGCGTCGACGACACCCGCTACGTCGACGTCTCCGACGTCACCCCCGACTTCGACGAGCGCTTCTTCGCGGCGGGCGGCCCCGCATCCATCGCCTCCGTGGTCGATGAGCGCATCGCCCGCGGCGACGTACGCGAGTTCGCCGGCGAACGCGTCGGCGCGCCCATCGCCCGGCCGCACCAGATCCTGTGCATCGGGCTCAACTACAGCGACCACGCCGCCGAGACCGGACAGGCGGTGCCGAAGGAGCCGATCCTGTTCACCAAGTCGCCCAACACGCTCGTCGGCCCGTACGACGACGTGCGCATCCCGCGCGGCGCCACCAAGACCGACTGGGAGGTGGAGCTGGGCATCGTCATCGGCCGCCGCACCTCCTACCTCGACTCGGTCGAGGAGGCCAGGGACGCGATCGCCGGCTACTGCGTGGTCAACGACGTCAGCGAGCGCTCCTTCCAGATGGAGCGCGGCGGGCAGTGGAGCAAGGGCAAGTCGGCCGAGACGTTCAACCCGGCAGGGCCCTGGCTGGTCACCCCCGACGAGATCCCCGACGTGCGCGACCTCGGCATGTGGCTGAACGTCAACGGCGTGCGCCGCCAGACCGGCAACACCAAGACCATGATCTTCGACCCGTACGTGATCGTGCACCACCTGAGCCAGTTCATGGTCCTGGAGCCCGGCGACCTCATCGACACCGGCACCCCGCCCGGCGTCGGCATGGGCCACGACCCGCAGATCTGGCTCCAGCCCGGCGACGTCATGGAGCTGGGCATCGACGGCCTGGGCAGCCAGCGGCAGACCGTCGTCGGACCCCGCTAGATGCGCGCCCTGGTGCTCACCGGGCCGGGCAAGGCCGAGGTCCAAGACGTCGAGCCGCCGCACGCCGCGCCCGGCGAGGTCGTGGTGGACGTCGAGCGGGCCGGCGTGTGCGGCACCGACGTCGAGCTGTTCACCGGCCGGATGAGCTACCTGAGCACCGGGCGCGCCTGGTACCCGCTGCGGCCGGGCCACGAGTGGTGCGGCCGGGTCAGCGCCGTCGGCGACGGCGTGGACCCCGCCTGGCTCGGCCGCCGCGTCACCGGCGACACCATGCTCGGCTGCGGCCGGTGCGCGCGCTGCCTGGCCGGGCGGCACCACGTGTGCGCCGACCTCGCCGAGATCGGCATCAGCAGGGGCCGCCCCGGCGCGCTCGCCGAGCGGCTCCCCGTACCGGCCGCCGCGCTGCACGCCCTGCCCGACGACCTGGACCCCGCGCTCGGCGCGCTGGTCGAGCCGGGCGGCAACGCGCTGCGCGCCGTACGCGCCGCCGCGCTCGGCTCGGGGGAGCGGCTGCTCGTCCTCGGCACCGGCACCATCGGCCTGCTCGCCGCGCTGTTCGCGCGCGCCCAGAGCGTCGAGGTCCACCTGCTCGGCCGCGACCCCGCCCAGCTCGGCCTGGCCACCGATCTCGGCTTCTCCGGCGTCTGGACCCGCGCCGAGCTGCCCGGCCTGCCCTGGCACGCGGTCATCGACGCCTCCACCGCGCCCGAGCTGCCCGGGCTCGCCCTCGACCTGGTCGAGCCGGGCGGCCGCGCCGTCTACATCGGCCTCGCACCGGACCCGTCCACGGTCGACACCCGTGACCTGGTGCTGAAGGACGTGACGGCAGTCGGTATTCTCGGCGGTTCAGCCGGACTCGACGGGGCCGCCGCGGCCTACGCCGACGGCTCGGTGGACGCCCGGCCGCTGGTCGCCGCCACGATCGGGCTCGCCGAGACCGCCGAGGCGCTGGCCGGGCGCCGCCCCGAAGGCCCAGGACCCAAGATCCACATCGACCCGCGACGCTAAGGAAGCACCCATCGTGATCGACCAGCCGGACCCCGCACTCCTCGCCGCGGTCGAGGCCGCCGTGCCGGGGATCGCCCGGACGAGGGCGAGCGACCGGCTCGGCCTGGCCCACGACGCCTCCCACTACCTGCTCACCCCGCAGGCCGTCCTGGTGCCGCGGGACACCGCCCAGGTCGCCGCGCTGCTCAAGGCCGGGCTGCCGATCACGTTCCGCTCCGGCGGCACCAGCCTCAGCGGGCAGGGCGTCAGCGACAAGCTGCTGGTCGACACCCGCCGTCACTTCCGCGGCATCGAGGTGCTCGACGACGGCGCCCGCGTACGCGTCCAGCCCGGCGCCGTGCTCCGGCAGGTCAACGCCAGACTCGCCCCCTACGGCCGCAAGCTCGGCCCCGACCCCGCCAGCGAGTCGGCCTGCACCATCGGCGGCGTCGTCGCCAACAACTCCAGCGGCATGACCTGCGGCACGCACGCCAACACGTACCGGACGCTCGCATCCATGACGCTCGTGCTGCCCAGCGGCACCGTCATCGACACCGGCGCGCCCGACGCCGACGAGCGGCTGCGCGCGCTCGAACCCGCGCTCTTCGAGGGCCTGGCCCGCCTGCGCGACCGCGTGCGCGGCAACCCCGAGTCCGTGCGCCGCATCCAGGCCCAGTTCTCGCTGAAGAACACCATGGGCTACGGCCTCAACAGCTTCCTCGACCACGACACGCCCGCCCAGATCCTCGCCCACCTGGTCATCGGCAGCGAGGGCACGCTCGGGTTCGTCGCCGAGGCCGTCTTCCGCACCGTGCCCGCGCACCGCCTGGCCGCCACCGGCCTGCTCGTCTTCCCCGCGCTGCGCGAGGCCATGGCCGCCATGCCCGCGCTGGTCGCCGCCGAGCCCGCCGCCGTCGAGCTGCTCGACGCCGAGTCCCTGCGCGTCGCCCAGACCGACCCCAAGGCCGACGACGTGCTGCGCACGCTCGCCGTCCAGGACCACGCCGCGCTGCTCATCGAGTGGCAGGAGTCCGACGCCGACCTGCTCGCCGAGCGCGAGCGCGCCGCCGAGCGGGCGTTCGCCGAGCTGCGCCTCGCCGTGCCCGCCAGGCTCAGCCGCGACCCCGGCGGCCGGGCCGGGCTCTGGCACATCCGCAAGGGCCTGTACGCCGCCGTCGCCGGAGCCCGCCCCAGCGGCACCACCGCCCTGCTCGAAGACGTCGCCGTCCCCGTGGCCGCACTGGCCGACCTGTGCGACGACCTCACCGCCCTGTTCGCCGCCCACCGCTACGAACGCAGCGTCATCTTCGGCCACGCCAAGGACGGCAACCTGCACTTCATGATCAACGAGCGGTTCGGCACCGAGCTCGACCGCTACGCCGCCTTCACCGAGGACATGGTGGCGGCCGTGCTCGATCGTGGCGGCACGCTCAAGGCCGAGCACGGCACCGGCCGCGTCATGGCCCCGTTCGTCCGCCGCCAGTACGGCGACGAGCTGTACGAGGTGATGCGCGAGGTCAAGCGCCTGTGCGACCCGGCCGGCACGCTCAACCCCGGCGTCGTGCTCACCGATGACGACGAGGCCCACCTGCGCGACCTCAAACGGGTCGTCAGCGTCGAGCCCGAGGTGGACCGCTGCGTCGAGTGCGGCTACTGCGAGCCCGTCTGCCCCAGCCGCGACCTGACCACCACGCCCCGGCAGCGCATCGTGCTGCGCCGCGAGCTGGCCGCCGCCCGCGCCGCCGGCGACCACGCGCTCGCCCGCGAGCTGGAGTCCGAGTACGGCTACGACGCCGTCGACACCTGCGCCGTGGACGGCATGTGCGCCACCGCCTGCCCCGTCCTCATCAACACCGGCGACCTCACCAAGCGGCTGCGCGCCGAGCGGCACGGCCGCCTCGCGAACAAGGGCTGGGCGTCGGCCGCCCGCCACTGGGACGGCGTCACCCGGGCCATGAACCTCGCACTCGACACCGCCGCCGTCGCCCCCGCCCCGCTGTCCGAGGCCGCCGCCCGTGCCGCGCGGCGGGTGGCCGGAGCGGACGCGGTGCCGCAGTGGTCGCGCGACCTGCCCAAGGGCGGCGCCCGCCGCCGTCCCCGCCCGTCGCGCCGGCCCGCCGCGATCTACCTGCCGTCCTGCCTGAACACGATGTTCGCGCCCGCCGCCGGTGGGCCCGGCGTGATGACCGCGTTCCAGCGGCTCGCCGCCCGCGCCGGAGTCGAGCTGCTCGTCCCGGAGGGGATCGCGAGCCTGTGCTGCGGCACGCCGTGGTCGTCCAAGGGGTACGGCGACGGCCACGCCACGATGGCGGAGCAGGTCCGCACGGCCCTCGGCCGCCTGGGCTTGGCCGGGGACACCGTGCCGGACGGAGGTTCGGCCGGTGACGCGGCGCAGGACGGTGGCCCGGCCGGTGACACGGCTCCGGGCGCTCCGGCTCTGGGCGCCGCGGGCGGGGAGCGCATCCCGGTCGTCAGCGACGCCGCCTCCTGTACGGAGGGCTTCCGCCACCTGCTCCCCGGCGTCGAGGTGCTCGACGCGGTCGCCTACACCGCCGAGCACCTCCTGCCCCGCCTGACCGTCAAGCGCCGCCTGCCGAACCTGGCCCTGCACCCCACCTGCTCGTCCACCCGCCTCGGCCTCGACGCCGCCATCACGCGGCTCGCCGAGGCGATCGCCGAGAAGGTGGTCGTGCCGGAGGGCTGGCAGTGCTGCGCCTTCGCCGGCGACCGCGGCCTGCTCCACCCCGAGCTGACCGCCTCGGCCACCCGCGCGGAGGCCGTCGCCGTCCAGGCCTCAGGCTGCACCGCGCACGCCTCGGTCAACCGCACGTGCGAGCTCGGCATGACCCGCGCCACTGGCAGGACGTACCATCACCTGCTCGAATACCTCGACCGCGCCACCGCCTGACGCGCGGCCGCCTGACGGGCCACCGCCTGATGCGCCACCCGCCACCGCCTGATGCGCCACCCGCCCCCCCTGACGTGCGGCCGCTTGTGCGGTGGAGCGTCAGGTGACGAACCGGAACAGCGGGCTGGACGGATCGATCTGCTCGATGCGGTGCGGCGCGGCCTCCATGCGCTTCAGCAGCGCCGGCAGGTCGTCGGGGCTGGACAGCTCGATGCCCACCAGCGCGGGGCCGGTCTCGCGGTTGTTGCGCTTGACGTACTCGAACAGCGTGATGTCGTCGTTGGGGCCGAGCACCTCGTCGAGGAAGCGGCGCAGCGCCCCCGGCTCCTGCGGGAACTCGACCAGGAAGTAGTGCTTGCGCTCCTCGTGGACGAGAGCGCGCTCGACGACCTCGGCGTACCGGCTGACGTCGTTGTTGCCGCCGGACAGCACGCAGATCACCGTGGCGCCCGCCGGGATGCCGGTCAGCGCGGGCGTGCGCAGCACGGCGGTGGCCAGCGCGCCCGCGGGCTCGGCGATGATGCCGTCGGTCTGGTACAGCGCCAGCATCTCGCTGCACACCTGACCCTCGGGGACCGACACGAGGTCCACGCCGGAGCTCACGATGATCGGGTACGTGACGTCGCCTACCCGGCGCACGGCGGCGCCGTCGACGAACGTGTCGATCGCGTCCAGCGTGACCGGACCTCCGGCCGCGACGGCGGCGGCCACGCAGGCGGCCCCGGCCGGCTCGACGCCGATCACCCGGGTGCCGGGATGCCGCTCGCGCAGCCAGGCCAGCGAACCGGCCAGCAGCCCGCCACCGCCCACCGGGACCACGACGACGTCCGGCGTCCTGCCGAGCTGCTCGACCGCCTCGCGCAGCACCGTGCCCTGCCCCGCGATCGTGCGTACGTCGTCGAACGCCGGAACCAGCGTCGCCCCCGTCGCCGCGGCGTCGGCCTTCGCCGCCGCGGACGCCTCGTCGTACGTCTCGCCGCCCAGCACGATCTCGATCATGTCGCCGCCGAGCGCGGCGATGCGGTCCCGCTTCTGCCTGGGCGTCAGGCGCGGCAGGTAGACCCGGCCGCGCACGCCCAGCGCCGAGCAGGCGTACGCGACCCCCTGGGCGTGGTTGCCCGCGCTGGCCGCGACCACCCCGGCCGCCCGCGCCGCCTCGCCGAGCTGCGCGATCAGGTTGAACGCCCCGCGCACCTTGTACGAGCGCACGGTCTGCAGATCCTCGCGCTTGAGCCAGATCTCGGCCCCGGTCATCTGGGACAGGCGCGGGTTCCGCTCGAGCGGCGTCGTCGCCACGATCCCCGCCAGCCGCCCGGCTGCCGCATCCACATCGGCGGCACGGACGGCAGCCGCGGGGGACCACGTCACAGTAGCGGCCTGTGCTACGGCGATGGTGGCGTTGGCTGCGGACGCCGCCGCGGCGGATGCGTCCTCACGTGAATCACTCACGTCACATTTCCCCTTGATTGCGTATATGTCGATGCCGGAACCCCCGCCGGCCAGGCAACGCGCGTGGATCCCAGGGCAGCGCGGTGAAAGCCTGCTCTCAGGTTCTTAGTGCATCGAACCCGCCCGGCCAAATCGCCGGATCCCGGTAGGCCGGTTATCGGAGGGAATCGGGGGCGACACGGTCCGTCAAGCGGCCTGAAGCGACCCCGCAAGTCGCCTGAAATCAGCCGACGTCCCCCGTAAGCCGCTTGAAATCGCCTCAATGCACAGTAATGCCATCTCACGAACGCCCCCAGCCGAAAAGGATCGCCGCCATGACGCTCGCCCGGACCCTCGCACTGACCACAGTCGCTCTCGCCACCGCCGCCACCGCGGCCGCGTTCGCTCCCGCCGCCAACGCCACCGCGGCCGCGTTCGCTCCCGCCACCGCCGCCACCACGGCCGGGACCGCCACGGAGATCACCGCCTCGGCCGGCACCTCGGCCAAGTCCTGGGGCGCCTACTACGCTCCCCGGCGCGCCGCCAAGGCGCTGGGCACGCTGACCATCACCGGCGAGGACCACGCCACCCTGCCCACGGCCGACTTCGTCCGGATCTCCGGCAAGGTGTACGACAACACCCGCCGCTCCTCGTGCGGCTGGGCCCTCTTCCGCATCACGTACCGCGACGGCGACCAGCTTCCGTTCCGCGAGCGCTGGGTGCGCGACTGCACCTACGGCAGCCCCACCCGCTTCTCGTTCCGCCAGAGCGACGTGTACCAGATCGAGCTCAAGGTCTGCTCCGAGCCCCGCGCCTCCCGCCCTTCGGCGAACTGCCGGTACGGCGGCACCTGGAAGACCCTTTACCTGTCGAAGTGAGCCCCTTATACGGGCCCGGCCCCGGCGCACCGGGACAACGGACCGTCCGCCATGGAGGGGAGACGAACGCCTCCGGCCGGTGCCGTCGAGACGAGGTGCCGATAAGGGTCATCGTTCACGGCCGGTTGTGAGCCGGGCGCGGCGATGACCGGGCGGCGCGGCCACCGCGACAACGACGTCGGGGTGGCCGCGCCGCCCATGTACCGTTCCACGGCGATGGCCGGGGTCCCGGCGGGGGGAGCCTTAGCACTGGTACGTGCTGGTGCGCGAGGCCGGTTCACTCTCATGCCGTATGGCGGTGTACCGGCGGAAACGCCGAAATCTCGCCACATGATGGGGCAATGACTCACCCTTCACCACCGGACCCGTGGGGTCCGCGAGCGCCTGGGCAGCCGGAGCCGGGACGGCGCGAGCACGGCCGCCCTCCGTACGGGCGCCCGGCCACGCCCACCCAGCGCCACCCGGGCACGGACCACGCAGGTTACGGTGACCACGAGTTAGGGACCACCGATCACGGCGTCCAGGGACCGGCACCCGCCGGCAACGGCCCCCACGCGAGCCAGGGCAGCCCGCCACCCGGCTTCGGAGCACGGCGGGGCCGCCACAGCCAGCCCGGCCCACCGGACGACGGCTACCCCTACAGTCCGCAGGACTCGTACACCCCCGGGTCCGGGCCTCACGCGTCTTACGACCCTCCGGAGCCGTACGGTCGTCTGCCCGCATACGGCCCCTCGTACGGCGACCAGACCGCCCACCGCGAACAGGACGCCTACGGCGACAGGAGCGCCTGCGCAGAGCAGGCCGCCTACGCCGATCGGAACGTCTACGGCGACCGGGACGTCTACGGCGAGCAGGACCCGTACAACGGTCTCCACGCCTCCTATGGCGGCCGCCAGGACGACCATGGTCCCCTGAGCCCTCCGTACCTGCACGGAGGCGGCAACGGCCACTACGACCCGTACACCCACCAGCGCCACCAGGCAGGGTACGACCACCTGACACCCGCCACGCTCGACCCGCCTCGAAAGCGCGGCAAGACCATGGTCATCGCGCTCTCGGCCGCCCTCGGCGTGCTGCTCCTCGGCGGCGGCACGGTCGGCGCGGTCTCGTACGTCAAGTCCTCGAACGGCACACCCGCGGCCCTGCCGAGCGGCGGCGGCACCTCGCCACCGACGACCGCGCCGTGGCCGTCGGACGAGCCGGCCGAGGCCGACGCGGGCGGCGGCCTTCCGCCCTCGGCCGGCGCTTCACCGAAGGGCGAGCCGTCGGCGGCAGGGGAACCGTCCGGAAGGCCGTCAGCGGAAGAGGTGCCGTCGGGCGAGCCGACCGGCCCCGCCACGAGGCCGTCACCGTCCTCCTCGGCCGCCCAGCCCGGCTCGCCCATCGCCCACACCGAGTTCGACGACTGGAAGTTCACCGTCTCGGGCGTCACGTTCGACGCGAACAAGGTCGGCGGCTGGACGTACGACACGTGCGAGCCGGTGGACGCCCAGGGCCTGCTGGAGAAGAACGACTGCCGGCGCGCCGTCCAGCTCGCCTACTCCGCCTACCGGGGCCACCTCAAGGCGGTGCAGGTGATGCTGGAGTTCCCGTCGGTCAAGGCGGCCACGACGGCGGCCACTCAGATGGCCGAGTCCAAGACCGACACCGTCAACATCCGCAGGGACATGGCCCTGCCGACCTTCGAGTACGGCAAGGTCAGAACGAACCCGGCCAAGAAGTACGTGGTGGTCACCATCGTCACCGCCGACAAGACCGCCAAGGCGAAGGCCGACGATTTCCACCTCTACATGCAGGCGGACTCGGTCAGCTACTTCCTGCTGCGCGACGTGACGATCACGAGCTGACGGGGGCGACGACCGGCCTGTCTCGGGGGAGAGTGAAAACGGGAGAAAAGCGGGGGCGCAGGGCGGGCGCGGCTGAGGTGGCGGCCCTGCGCCGGCGCGGTACGCCCGCACCTCATGTCCTGAAAAATCGGCGAATAAATGAGTAGAAGACGGTTTGTCAGAGGTCGCCTCGGGCACAGGTGAGTAATGAACTGGAGGTGACCAGGATGGAACTGGGAATTGCCCTGTCGATTCCCATGGAGAAGGCGTCCGTAACCCTGACCCGAAATGTGGTCGATGTCGCGCTGCGGCGCTGCGGCGTCTCGCCGGACGCTCGTCAGGATATCGGGCTGGCGCTGACGGAGGCCTGCACGAACGCCGTCCGCCATTCGGACACGAAGCGTGAATATCAGGTGGACGCGGCTCTGCGCCACAATCGGTGCGTCGTCGAAGTGACCGATCACGGTGCGGGTTTCGTCATGCCCGACGCGCTGCCCAGTGTGCCGCTGGACGCGGAGGGCGGGCGCGGCCTGATGTTGATGTACGCGCTGACCGATCTCGTGGAGATTCACCGGCATCGCGGAGACGGGATGACCGTGCATTTCGAGAAGAATCTGGACGGCGCGCTTACCGGATGACGCGAAAAGCTGAGGGGAAAGCACAGGGAAAGCGGCGGGCGGGAGGGTCGCACGTTTCGGGCCGGGGCGTACGGGGGCATGACGCTACTCACCGTACGCGGCCGATCCGGACTCGCCGTATGCGTCGATCCAGCTCACCGTACGCGCGCCGGTGTGGACTCACCGTACGGGCCGATCCGCCAGTAACCCCCGTCACCCGGGAGCGTCGCCGCATGAAACAGCACGCCGAACTGAAGGACTTCTGGGAGCAGCGCCTGCACGCCGACTGGACGGAGAGCGGGGTCGGCTACCAGCGGCTGGGGCTGGCGTTCAACACGTGGATGTACCGGGTGCGCGGCGAGGTGTTCCGCCGCGAGGTGGGGGCGCTCGGCCTCGACCTGTCGTCGTCCCGCGTGCTCGACGTGGGCTCGGGCACCGGCTTCTACCTGCGGCAGTGGCGCGCGCTCGGCGCGAAGTCGGTCACCGGATCCGACCTGACCGCCGCCGCCGCCGAACGCCTGCGCGACCGCTTCCCCGGCACCGAGATCCTCCGGCTCGACATCGCCGATCCCGGCGAAACGCTCGAACCCGGCTCGTTCGACGCGGTCTCGGCCATGGACATGCTGTTCCACATCACCGACGACGAGCGGTACCGCTCCGCGCTGCGTTCCATCGCCCGCGCCCTGCGGCCCGGCGGTACGTTCGTGCTGTCGGAGAATTTCCTGCACCGGCCGGAGCAGCGCGGCGACCATCAGGTCAACCACACGCTCACCTGGATCACCGGCGCGCTCGGCGACGCCGGGTTCGACGTCGTACGCCGCGTGCCGATGCTCGTCCTCATGAACGCTCAGGTGGACGCCAACCCCGTGTGGCGTAAGCTCTGGGGCGGCCTGCTGCGGGCCGTCACCCTCACGGAGACCACCGGCGAGATCGCGGGCGGGCTGCTCGCGCTGGCGGAGCGGCGGCTGGTCCGCGTCCTGCGCGAGAGCCCCACGACCGAGCTGATGATCTGCCGCCGCCGCTGAGCATCCGAAGGCTGTGTGCCGATGCGTCAGCGGCCGTTCACGGCGCACCAGTCCGCCCACGTGATGGCGCCGCCGCCGAGCTGCTCGGCGTGGAAGGACGTCCAGGAGTTCTGGCTCGGCCCCGGCTCGGACGGTGCGCTGCGGTAGAGGGGGTGCCGCGCCTCGACCTCGGCGCGCAGCCACGGCTCGACCTGCTCGTACGAGTCCAGCGACCAGCTCCGCGCGTGAGGGGTGAGCCCGCCGCGCACCTCGCTCTCCGCCAGGCAGCGCCACCGTGAGGAGGGCATGGGCGGCAGGTCGCGCCAGTTCACGTATCGGGGTGAACATCTACCGTTCCTCTCGGAGAAGCACTCACGCTGGCCAGGCCCGTACGATGCTCACAGTCGGCGCGAGTCAGATGAGAGCGCCACGCCGCACCTGAATGTCCCGCACCTGGAAAGAACGGGGAAAAGAGCGTCAATATCCGGCGGTTTCCCAACCTGCCGCCCCACCGCTCGAACCGCCCGGCGGCGGGAGGCTTGCGACGCGTCTGTACCTACTAGTATGTAAGGGCCCGTCAGTCTTCCAGGAAGGCAGCCCTCACGTGTACGCCAAGCAGTACGAGATCACCCTGCCCGCCGACTACGACATGGAGATCATCCGCAAGCGGGTCGCCGGCGCCGGTCACGTCTTCGACGACCGCGCCGGGCTGGGCATGAAGGCGTACGTCATCCGCGAGCGCGGCGTCGAAGGCTCGCCGGTCAACCAGTACGCCCCCTTCTACCTGTGGAACGACGCCAGAGCGATGGCCCACTTCCTCGTCGGAGGCGGCGGGTTCCAGAACATCGTCCGCGACTTCGGCCGCCCCGTCGTCCACCATTGGACGGGCGTCGCCTGCCACGCCGGTCCCGCACGCGGCGCGACCCCGCTGGCCGCGACGCGCCGGCTCACCCCCGTACCCGACGATCGGGACGGCACGGGAACGAGTCTCGCGGCGCTGATCGAGGAGGAGGCCGAGCACCTGCGCGAGCTGTCCCGCCACGACGGCGTGCACACCACCGTGCTCGCCGTCGATCCCCACCACTGGCGGCTCGTACGCTTCACGCTGTGGGCGGACGATCCCGCGCAGGACGCGGACGGCACCGAACGGTACGAGGTGCTGCACCTGTCCGCCCCCGGCCTGGGCGACCTGCCGGAAGGGCGGTCTTGGTAGGGCCAGGGCGACCCCGGAGGGAACGGGCGCGACACCAGGAAGGGCGCGCCGCCGCCGCAGGGGAGGGAACGGGGCGGCTGCCGCCATCACGCACGTCCCTGCCGGGGATCACCGGTCCATGACGCATCAGCGCCATGCGGCCGGGGCCACGTTCGCGACCATAACAGCAGATCAGCGGTTACAGCCCTGGCATCCAGCCATTTGTGACATGTCTGTGTCAAAGAGTCGGACGTCACGTGTCATGCCGGACGTCGACGCGCGCCGGTGCCCGCAGCGCAAACCCGGCGCGGCCGGAAAGAGCCCGGCCGCGGGCCGAGCACGACGCCCGGCCCTCGACTGGGAGAAGGAGACCGGCGCGGCCGGGCAGGAGACCCGGCGCGGCCGGAAAGCGACGGGACGATCGGCCGCAGAAGCGGCCGGATGAGCGGTCAGCGGCCGATCGGATGCCAGACCGTCTTCGTCTCCACGAAGGGCCGGATGCGCTCCAACCCCGGATCCGGCTCCTCCCAGTCGTCCTCGGGCCGAGGCCGTAGCACGCGCTTGAGCGTGGTCGCCGCCAGCTCCTCAAGCTCGGCCGCCAGCTCGCCGGCCCCGCCAGGTCGAGTGCGTTCACATCGGCGTGCCCGGCCAGCGGCGGGCCCAGTTCAGCGGTCCTGCCGGTGAGCACGTTGGCGACCCCGCCCGGCAGGTCGGAGGTGGCGAGCGCCTCGGCGAGCGTGATCGCCGGCAGCGGCGCCCGCTCGTCGGCGATCACCACGGCCGTGTTCCCCGCCGTGATCACGGGGGCGAGCACGGACACGAGGCCGAGCAGCGAGGACCCGGCGGGCGCGAAAACGCCGACCACGCCGGTCGGCTCCGGCTCCGACAGGTTGAAGAACGGCCCCGCCACCGGGTTCGCGCCGCCCAGCACCTGGGCGATCTTGTCGGCCCAGCCGGCGTAGTAGACCCACCGGTCCACGGCCGCCGACACCAGCGCCTGCGCCCGGCCGGCGCTCACGCCCTCGGCCGCGGCCACCTCGGCGGCGAACTGGTCGCGCCGCCCCTCCATCATCTCCGCGACCCGGTAGAGGATCTGCCCGCGGTTGTAGGCGGTGCGGCCCGACCAGCCGGGGAACGCCTTGCGCGCCGCCACCACGGCGTCGCGCACGTCCTTGCGCGAGGCCAGCGCGGCGTTGGCGAGGTGGGACCCGTCCGCCGACGTCACGGGGTAGGACCTCCCTGATTCCGAGCGCGGGAACGCGCCGCCGACATAGAGCTTGTACGTCCTGAGCACCGCGATGCGCGGCGGGATGTCAGCCAAGGTACGCCTCCAGTCCGAGCAGCCCGCCCTCGCGGCCGTAACCGGACTCCTTGTAACCGCCGAAGGGACTGGCGGGATCGAACACGTTGAAGGTGTTGGACCACACGACGCCGGCGCGCAGCCGGCTCGCGGTCCACAGCATCAGGGAGCCCTTCTCCGTCCAGACACCGGCCGACAGACCGTACGGCGTGTTGTTCGCCTTGGCGACGGCCTCCTCCGGCGTGCGGAACGTGAGCACCGACAGCACCGGGCCGAAGATCTCCTCCCTGGCGATCCGGTGCGCCTGCGTGACCCCGGTGAACACGGTCGGGCGGAACCAGTAGCCCCGCTCGGGCAGCGGGCACGCGGGCGACCACGAGGTGGCGCCCTCCGCCTCGCCGGCGGCGGCCAGCTCGCGGATCCTGGCGAGCTGCGCCGCCGAGTTGATCGCCCCGATGTCGGTGTTCTTGTCCAGCGGGTCGCCGAGCCGCAGCAGCTCGATGCGGGCACGCAGCCGCGCCAGCAGCTCCTCGGCGATGGACTCCTGCACCAGCAGCCGGGAGCCCGCGCAGCACACGTGCCCCTGGTTGAAGAAGATGCCGGACACGATGCCCTCGACGGCCTGGTCGATGGCCGCGTCGTCGTAGACGATGTTGGCGCCCTTACCCCCCAGCTCCAGCGTGAGCCGCTTGCGGGTGCCCGCCACGGCGCGGGCGATCTGCCGCCCCACCTCGGTCGAGCCGGTGAAGGCCACCTTGTCGCCGCCCGGATGGGCGACCACGGCCGCGCCGGTGTCGCCGGCGCCGGTCACGATGTTCACCACGCCGGGCGGCAGCCCCGCCTCCTGGCAGATCTCGGCGAAGACCAGCGCGGTCAGCGGCGTCGTCTCGGCCGGTTTGAGCACCACCGTGTTGCCGGTCGCCAGCGCGGGCGCGACCTTCCACGCCAGCATGAGCAGCGGGAAGTTCCACGGGATGACCTGCGCGGCCACGCCCAGCGGACGGGTGCCGAACCCGGCGTGCCGGAGCTTGTCGGCCCAGCCCGCGTAATAGAAGAAGTGCTGCGCGACGAGCGGCAGGTCGATGTCGCGCGTCTCCTTGATCGGCTTGCCGTTGTCGAGCGACTCCAGCACGGCCAGCTCGCGGGAGCGCTCCTGGATGATCCGCGCGATCCTGAACAGGTACTTCCCCCGCTCGGCCGGCGGCATCGGCGACCACACCCGCTCGAACGCGCGCCGCGCGGCGGCGAAGGCCCGGTCCACGTCGGCCTCGCCGGCCGCGGCCACCTCCGACAGCGGCTCCTCGTCGGCCGGATTGACGGTGACGATGCGCTCGTCGCTCTTGGCCGGCACGAAGTCGCCGTCGATGAACAGGTCGTACGACGGCCGGATGGACACGATGGAACGTGACTCCGGCGCGGGCGCGTACTCGAAGATCTCCACGCCTCTCCCTAGTCGATGGTGTAGTAGTCGGGCCCGGAGTAATGTCCGGTGTCGAGCTTGGTCCGCTGCATGAGCAGGTCGTTCAGCAGCGATGACGCGCCCAGCCTGAACCACGCGGGGTCCAGCCAGTCGGCGCCGGCGATCTCCTTGACCAGCACGAGATAGCGGATGGCGTCCTTGGTGGTGCGGATCCCGCCTGGCCTTCACGCCGGCCTGCCGCCCGGTGGCGGCCCGGTAGTCGCGTACGGCCTCCAGCATCACCAGCGTGACCGGCAGCGTCGCGGCGGGAGAGACCTTGCCCGTCGAGGTCTTGATGAAGTCGGCGCCCGCGTGCAGCGCGAGCCAGGACGCGCGGCGCACGTTGTCGTAGGTGGCCAGCTCGCCGGTCTCCAAGATGACCTTCAGGTGCGCGTCGCCGCACTGCTCCTTGACCGCGACGATCTCGTCGAACACCTTGCGGTAGTCGCCGGCGAGGAACGCGCCCCGGTCGATCACCATGTCGATCTCGGTCGCGCCCGCCGCGACCGCCGCCGCCGTGTCGGACAGCTTGACCTCCAGCGACGTACGTCCCGAGGGAAAGCCGGTGGCCACCGAGGCCAGCCCGACCCCGGTCCCGGCCAGCGCCTCCGCCGCCGTGGCGACCATGTCGGGGTAGACGCACAGAGCGGCCACCGACGGCGCGGTGGGGTCGGCCGGGTCGGGGCGCACGGCCTTGGCGGCCAGCGCGCGCACCTTGCCGGGCGTGTCCGCCCCTTCGAGGGTGGTCAGGTCGACCATGCGGATGGCCAGGTCGATGGCCTCCCGCTTGGCCGTCGTCTTGATCGACCTGGTGGCCAGGCCGGCGGCCCGCCGCTGCACGCCGACCTCGTCGACGCCGGGCAGTCCGTGCAGGTAGGCACGCAAGGAGCCGGGGATGGTGTCAGGCACGAGCGCCACGCCTCTCGATGAGCATGTTGAGTACGAGGGCGACCAGCAGGATGAGGCCGGTCACCACCATCTGGAAGAAGGAGCCGAGGCCGAGCAGGTTGCACAGGTTGCGCAGCACCGACAGCAGCAGCACCGCCACGAACGTGCCGAACACCCCGCCCCGGCCGCCGAACAGGTTGGTGCCGCCGAGCACGACGGCCGCGATCGCGTCCAGCTCGAGCCCGTTGAACGCGGTGGGCTGCCCCACGGTCAGCCGGGAGGTCAGCAGCACCCCGGCCAGCGCGGCCAGCGCGCCCGACACGGCGAACACCGTCGTGATCACCCCGCGCACCGGCAGGCCGGACAGCCGGGCGGCCTCCTTGTTGCTGCCGACGGCGTAGACGTATTCGCCGAACGTGGTGCCGCGCAGCACCAGCGCGGCCAGCACGGTGATCGCCACGAAGATGACCCCGACGATCGGCACGTAGCCGATGAACCCGCCGCCGAGGAGCTGGAACGCCTCAGAGCCGCCCGCCTCGGCGGGCTTGCCGTCGGTCAGCAGGTACGTCAGGCCGCGGATCGCGGTCAGCCCGGCCAGCGTGGTCATGAACGACGGCAGCGACAGGTACGCCGACATGCCGCCCATGAACGCGCCGAACACCGCGCCGGCCGCCACGCTGATGAGGATCGCCGGCAGCACCGGCACCCCCGACCCCAGCAGCAGCGCGATCGTCATGCCGCCGAACGCGGCCACGCTGCCCACCGACAGATCGATGCCGGCGGTCAGCACGACCATCGTCATGCCGATGGCCACGATCCCGGTCAGCGAGGACTGCTGGAGCAGGTTCGCGATGTTGCGGCCGGTCAGGAACTGCGGCGCCAGCAGCGACGCGACCACGCACAGCCCGAGGAAGACCAGCAGCAGGTTGGACTTGACGATCAGGTCGGCGCCGCGGCGCCGGCGGGCCTCGCCCTGGGGGACGGCTGAGGCGAGGGTCGATCCCGGCGAACCCGTGGATCCGAGCGATGCTGTCATGGTGCGGCTCCTGTGATGACGGTGTGCGCGATGACGTTCTCGGGGCTGACCCGGGGGTCGAAGTGCGCGACGTTGCGGCCCTCGTACAGGACCTGGATCCGGTCGGCGTTGGCGGTCAGCTCGTTGAGCTCGCTGCTGGCGAGCAGCACGGCCACGCCCTGGTCGGCCAGGTGGCGCACCTGGCGGTAGAGGTCGGCCTTGGCGCCGACGTCCAGGCCGCGCGTGGGCTCGTCCAGCAGCAGGACCTTGATCCCGCCCCGGGTGATCCACTTGGCCAGCACGACCTTCTGCTGGTTGCCGCCGGAGAGCTGGCCGACGAGCTGGTTCGGTCCCGATGCCTTGACGCCGAGGTCGGCGAGCGCAGGACTGGTCAGGCGCCGGCCGAGTTTCCCCGGCAGCAGCCACGGCGGGCGGCCGAGCGCGCTGATCGCCGCGTTGCGGCTGACCGACAGGCCCAGCATCAGGCCCTGCTCCTTGCGGCTCTCCGGTACGAGCGCGAGACCCGCGCGTACGGCGGCGGCCGGGCTCGCGACCTTGAGCGGCCGGCCGCCGAGCCTGGCCGTCACGTGGGCCTTGAGGTCGCCGAACAGGGCGCGCAGCAGCGTCGTACGTCCCGCGCCGCCGAGCCCGGCCAGCCCGACGACCTCGCCCGGCCGCACGTCGAGGCCGCGCACGTCCAGCAGCCCCGGCACGTGCACCCGCTCGATGCTGAGCAGCGGCTCGCCCGCCGGCGCGGGCCTGTCGGTCGCGCCCACCAGCTCGCCCGCCTCGCCGATCATGGCGGCCACCAGCTCGTCCGGTCCGGTGGACGAAAGGTCGTAGACGCCGACCGCGCGGCCGTCGCGCAGCACCGTGGCCCGGTCGCCGATCTCCATGACCTCGTCCATGCGGTGCGAGATGAAGATCACCGAACGGCCCTCGGCGGTGAGCGACCTGATGACGTCGAAGACCGCCTGCAGCTCGGCCTCGCCGAGTGTGGCCGACGGCTCGTCCATGACGATCACCCGGGCGTCGGCCGTGAGCGCCTTGGCGATGGCGGTGAGCTGCTGCGCCGCGATCGGCAGGTCGCCGACCTTGGCGGTCACCGGGAAGGTCGCGCCCACCCGGTCCAGCGCCTCGCGGGCCAGCTTGGCGCGCTGCGCCCTGCGGACGAACGGGCCCAGCCTGGGCGCCCTGCCGAGCAGCAGGTTCTGCGCCACGGTCAGGTCGGGCAGCAGGTCAAGCTCCTGGTAGATGACCGCGATGCCGGCCGCGAGCCCGGCGTGCGGTGTGGCCGGCGCGTACGGCTCGCCGTCCAGCAGGATCGTGCCCTCGTCCGGCTGGTACGAGCCCGCCAGGATCTTCATCAGCGTGCTCTTGCCCGCGCCGTTCTCGCCGAGCAGGCAGTGCACCTCGCCGGGCCGCACACCGAGTTCGACCCCGTCGAGCGCGACGGTGCCGGGGAAGCGCTTGACGATCCCCGACATGTGCAGGCGTTCGGGAGTCTGGCTCATGCCGCCTCCAGCAGGTGTCTGGCGTTGTGGTCGTCGGTGATCAGCACGTCGCACAGGCCGCTGGTCACCACCGCCCGGCACACCGCGCGCTTGGCCGTGCCGCTGACCAGCGCGACCGACGTGGTGGGCGAGCGCAGCAGGTCGAGCGAGAGCCCGAGGGTGCGGCCGTCGAGATCGGGGTCGACGATCCGTCCCTCCGCGTCGATGAAACGGCCGAGCACGTCGCCGACCGCGCCCGCGGCGGCCAGCCTGGCGAGGTCGCTCGCGTCGATCTGCCCGGAGTCGACCAGCACCGAGTCGCTGCCCATCGCACCGGGGCTGAACAGGAACAGATCCGCCTTGGTCGCCAGGGCCAGCACGTCGGCGACGGCGCGGTCGCTCTCCAGCACCTGGCGGGTGCTCCGCTGCTCCAGGATCGCCGGGGCGGCGAGCAGCGTCGCGGTGCCGCCGCCGTGGTGGGCGATCATGCTGGCCATGCTGTGGGCGCTGGTGGGCTGGCGGGAACGGCTCAGCGCGCCGTTGATCTGCACCACGTGCACACCCGTCGCCCAGCCGGGGACGAGCTTGCCGGCCAGCCGGTCGAGCGTGCGCCCCCACGACACCCCGATCAGCCGGGGCGCCGGGCGCATCTCCATGAGGTGGTCGGCGCCCGCCGCGGCCACCCGGTCGCGGGCCTGCTCGGCGTCGTCGCCGCCGACCGACACCACGACGGCGTCGCGCAGCCCGAACCGCTCCTTGACCTCCTGCTCCAGCGTGCGCACCCGCGAGCGCGGATGCAGCACCTCGATGCGCACGATGCCGACCTCGCGCGCCTCGGCCAGCATCCTGCCCACCTTCCAGCGGGTCAGGTGCAGCGCGTTCGCGATCTGCTCCTGCGTCTCGCCCGCCTCGTAGTAGCGGACGGCCACCTGGTAGAGCTGGTCGTCATCGGTCATCGCGGCCTCCGCTCAGCCGGTGGGAGATGCCGGTCGTCGCGGCCGTGGCCGCCAGGTAGTCGGCGTAGCCCGTCTCGTACGCCTGGGCGTGCGCTGCGACCGGCTCGACCGTGCGCACCTTCGGCGCGTACTCGGCCGCCGCCTCCGCGAGGGATGCGTGCCGCCCCGAGCCGGCCGCGGCCAGCACCGAGCAGGCCCGCAGCGTCAGGTTGTCGCCCGTGACCAGGTGGACGGGGCGGCCGAGCACGTCGGCGGTGGTCTGCAGCCACAGCTCGTTGTGCTGGATGCCGCCCGACAGGAAGATCTCCGACACCGGGACGCCGCCCTCGGTGAAGGAGTCGATGACCTGCCGGGTGCCGTAGGCGACGCCCTCGACGGCCGCCCGGTAGACCTGCTCGGGCGTGCTGGCCAGCGTCAGGCCCAGCACCGCGCCGCGCAGATGCGGGTCGCGCAGCGGGGTGCGGTTGCCCATGAAGTAGTCGAGCACGATCAGGCCGTGCTCGACCGGCGGCACCTGCGCCGCCGCCGCGATCAGGCCGCCGATCTCCGCGCGCGGCCGGCCGATGAGCCGCTCGCCCGCCCACGACAGCACCGAGCCCGCGCTCACCTGACCGCCCTCCACGAGCCACCGCCCCGTGCGCAGCGCGTCCGGGTACGGCCCCCACACCGTGGGCGGGAACACCGGCTCGGCGATCTCCGTGACGAACGCGTTGGACGTGCCGCACACGATCGACACGTGACCCTCGTGCGCGCCGCCGATGGCCAGCAGCGACAGGTGCGCGTCGATGCCGCCGCAGACCACCGTGGGGGCGCCGGTGACGCCCAGCTCATCGCGGGCTCCGGCGGCCATCGGGGCGATCGGGTCGCCGACGGGGACGATCTCGTCCGGCAGCTTGTCCGCCAGGTCGGGGACGCCGAGCCGCTCGTACAGGTCGTGGGGGAAGCCCGCGCCGCGCGGGTCGTAGTTGCTCTTGCAGACGGCGTTCATGCGCGACCCGGCCCAGCGGCCGGTGAGCCGCCACACCATGTAGTCGACCGCCTCGACGATGCGCGCCGCCGCCCGGTACGTCTCCGGCTCGTGCCGGGCCAGCCACATGGCCTTGGGCACCAGCCACTCCACGGCGTCGCTGCCGCCCGCGTACCGCAGGACCGGGTGGCCGGTGCGCGCGGTCAGCTCCGACTCCTCGCCGGCGCGGCAGTCCATCCACAGCAGCGCCGGGCGCAGCGGCCGGCCGTGCGCGTCGAGCACCGCCACCGTCGAGGCCGTGGTCGCCACCGCGACCGCCTCGACCGCCGGGCCGCCCGCCGCGGCGAGCGCCTGCCGCGCGGCCGACACGCTCGCCCGCCACCAGTCGTCCGGATCCTGCTCGGCCCAGCCGGGCCGGGGAAGCGGGTCGGATACGCCGCGGCGCCCGACCCCAGCAGCGCCCCCTGCTCGCCGTAGACCGCCGCGCGGGCGCCTTCGGTCCCCAGATCGAGGGCGAGGAAGGCAGCCATGCTCTACTCCTCGTTCGGCAGGAAGAGAACCTTCGAGCTGAAGATCGACCGCTCGCCGAGCGCGGCCATGGTCTCCGGCAGCGCGTCCAGACCCAGCTCGTGCGTGATCATGAACTTCCACTTCAGCTCGCCCGAGGACAGCGCGCGCGCCGTCGTCCGCCACTCGTCGCCGGGGAACGGCGCCGAGAAGGAGTTCCACGCGCCGTGCAGGGTCACCTCGCGGCGCAGGAACGCGCTGAACGTCGCCTCCGGCAGCACCACCGGGTCGTGCGGGATGCCGATGAACACCGCCTCGCCGTGCCGCCCCGCCAGCGCCACCGCCTGGTCGATCGTCGCCGGCACGCCCGCCGACTCGATGACGATGTCGTAGCCTTCGCCGGCCACGTCGGCCGCCTCCTGCGCGCTGGTCGCCGTGTGCGTGGCCCCGGCCTCGGTCGCCATCGCGGCCTTCTGCTCGTTCAGCTCGATCACCAGCACCTCGGAGGCGCCCGCGATCCGCGCCCACTGCACCGCGAACAACCCGATCGGGCCCGCGCCGACCACCGCCACCCGGCGGCCGCCGCGCATGTTCGTCCGCCACAGGGCGTGCAGCGCGATGGCGGCCGGGTCCATCATGGCCGCCGCCCTCGGGTCCAGGTCCGCGGGCAGCACCATGAGGTTGCCGGCGGGGACCGTCACGTACTGGGCGTACGCGCCGTCGCGCCGGCTGCCGAAGTAGCCGTACCGCTTGCACAGGCTGAAGTGGCCCTGGCTGCACGGGGCGCAGGTGCGGCACGGGATCAGCGGCGGAACGGTGACCAGGTCGCCCTCGCGCACGGTGCCCTCGGCGGCCAGGTCCGCGCCGAGCCGTACGACGTGGCCGGAGAACTCGTGCCCGCAGATGATCGGGAAGTGGTAGGCGATCCCCGGTTGCAGCATGCGGGCGATGTCCGACCCGCACACCCCGCAGGCCGCCACGCGTACGAGCGCCTCGTCCGGACCCGGCTCGGGCACGGGCACCCGCTCGACCCTGATGTCCCCGGGCGCGTGGAGCACCGCCGCCTGCATGGTTTCCGCCATCGTTGTGCCTTTCCTACTTCGTGGTTGCCTGGGCTACTTCGTGGTCGCCTGGGCGAACTCGGTCTCGCCGATGTACTCGGCCGCGTTGTCCTTGTCGATCAGCGCGGTGCCGGCGTTGATGTTCGCCTCGACCTGCTCGCCCTTCTTGACCTTGAGCACGGTCTCGACGGCCTTGGCCCCGAGGGAGATGGGGTCGTTGAGCGCGGTGGCCACGTACTGGCCGTTCGGGATCTGCTTGACCGCCTCCATGAGGCCGTCCACGCCCGCGACCAGGACCTTGTCCTTGCCGTTCTCCTTGAGGACCTGGAGCGCGCCGAGCGCCATGTCGTCGTTGTGCGCGTACACGGCGGCGACGTCGGGGTGCACCTGGAGCAGGTCCTGCATCGCGGTGACCGCCTTGGAGCGCACGTAGTCCGAGTACGGCCCCTCGATGATCTTGATGTTCGGGTTGCTCTTCACGGCGTCGTGGAACCCGGCGCTGCGGTCGCGCGCCACCGCGCCGCCCGCGTCGCCGCGGATCTCGATGACCTTGCCGCCCTTGTCGCCGAGTGCCTCGCTGAGCCGCTTGCCGACGAGCTCGCCCATCGCCTTGTTGTCCCGCCCGACCTGGGCGACCGCGCCCTCGGGCACCGGGCGGTCCACGGTCACGACCGGCACGCCGGCCGCCTTGGCCGCGGCGATGCCCGGCTGCACACCCTGGGGATCGACCGGGTTGACGAGCAGGACGTCCACCTGGCGGGTGATGAGGTCCTGGATGTCGTTGTTCTGCTTGGTGACGTCGCCGCCCGCGTCGGCGAAGTACAGCGAGGCGCCCGCCTGCTTGGCGGCGGCCTCCGCGCCCTCGCGGAGCTGGACGTAGAACGGCGACTGCTGGGTCGCCTGGCTGAAGCCGATGGCGACGGGGCCGTCGGAGCTCCCGCCGGCCGCGTCCGTGGAACCGCCCGGCGTGGTGGACACCGAACAGGCGGTCAGAGCGCTGATCAGGAGGAGTGAGGGGATGGTGAGCAGCCGAAATCTACTCATTGGGGCCTCCGTATGTGACGTAGGTAACGCACCGTAAGTCGGGAATTAACCCCGTTGCAACACTTGAGCCGAAATTTGCTCATATGAGCAGACTTGGGGTCTCTGCTCCGCTCGTCCGTTGTCCGTCACAGGAGTTTTCGCAGGTCACAGCGGTTACGGCGGCTCTGCCGCAAGAGAGGTCCCCGTGAACGCTCCGACTCCGGAGGCGCCGCCCGCGCACCGGCCCGGCGCTGCCATTGCGCGGCCCCGCGCCACCAGTGCGCGGCCCTGCGCCGCCATTGCGCGGGCCGGCGCGGGCGTTTTCGTCGCCTATCGCCCCGTCGTCACCGTCACCGTCCGCCTGCCCGCGATCCAGCGGGCGCTGCACGCCTCCACCGTGCAGCTGTCGTGGGTGCAGGACGCGTTCGGTGTCCGCGCGCACGGTGCAGCGCACGTCGGCCGCCTCCAGCGCCGCGCGCACGCTGGCCGCCGGTGGCCGCGCTGATTCTCACCGCAGGGGTCTTCGCCGACGTGCACGGGCGCAAGAAGACCTGCCAGGTGGCCCTCGCCCTGTGCGCCGCGGGCGCGTTGGTCGCGCTGTGCGCCAGGTCCATCCCCCTCGTCCGGGCCGGCGAGGCGGACGGGCTCGGCGCGGTCGCCGGGCTCGACCTCGGCGCCGCAGCCGGGCCCGCCCTGGCCGCCGTGTCGGGCGCGTTCCTCGACGGCATGCGGCTCTGCCTCGGCGTCTCGGCGGTCCTGCTGGTGATCGCCGTCGCCGCCGCCGTCCTGCTGCGCCGTCCCCGCCGCAGCCCGGAGCCGTCCGCCGCGCCAGCGGCGGAACGCCTACCGGCCGGCTGACCCCGACCCCGCGCAGGGGGTCAGGCGCCCGCGGGCGGCTGCTCGGGTGACCCCGCGTACGGCACGTCGGGCGGCAGATGCGCCCGCAGCCGATCGTCGAAACCGTCGTCCACGTCCCGGTACGACCGGTACGCCGGCGGGTAGTGCCACCCCCAGGGCTGCTCCCGGTGGTGCCCCCACCACCAGCGGCGCGGCTGCCGCAGCCGCTCCATCATGGCCAGCACCGTGTCCCCCACCTCGGCGGGATCGGGCAGCACGTCACCGCCGAAGTACCGCTGCCGTCTCAGCAGCGTCGGGCAGCGCACGTCTCCCTGCACGAAGCTGCCGAACCGCCACCCGCTCTCCTCGTCCCAGGCGAGCCCCAGGAGGCACTCGTCGACGAGCTCGCGGTCCTCGATGAGAATCGACGCCGAACGTGGCAGGAACTCCGCAATCCAGTGGTCGCTCGGCTGAATGGCCCTGCGGACGAGGGCGAGGTAGACATCGTGCAGGTAGCCGACGTGCAGCTCCTGCCACTCCACATGCCAGATGCCCCGGGGTGTCACCACATCGGTGCCCGTGGGGCGGCGACCCCACGAGGTAAGCCGGCCATGCTGCATACCGCCCTTGACCCGCACGTGAGAACCAGGGCCATGCAAGGCTCCCCTCTGCCTGGCGGAACCAGGGATGCCGAGCTGCCGACGTGCGGGCCTTTGAAGCACTTCCCCGTCGTCGGCCAATTCGTTTGTCATTGCACCCCTCCCGCTTACTATGGTGAGGTACGGTAAGTCTGCATGCAATCTTGCACGCAGTCTTACTTCTGTGGCTCAATGGCTGGAGTGATCAAGGCGCAATCCGGGAATTAGCCACTTTTAGGACATACATGGCCAATCGCACTACTCCGCCCACCGTGCAGCGTCGCATCCTGGCGCGGGAGCTGCGACATTTGCGTGAGCGCAAGTCCCTGACCGGCGACGACATCAAAGACCTCCTCGGCTGGTCGCCGTCGAAGGTGTCGAGAATCGAGAACGCCCGGATCAGCGTCTCGCAGAAGGACATCGAGCAGCTGCTCGATGTGTACGACGCGACCGACAGCCAGCGCGAACGCCTCCTCGCGCTGGCCGGCAAGACCCAGACCCCGCAGTCGTGGCGCGCCTATCCGGCGCCGACCCAGGAGTACCTGTCCTTCCTCGACGTCGAGAGGGTCGCCGACTCGATCCGGCAGTGGGAGGTGGGGGTGGTGCCGGCGTCTTTCAGACAGAGGCGTACGCCAGGCATCTGATCAAGAGCTGGCGCGATATCGACCCGACGCTGACGCCCCTCCAGATCGAGGACCGCGTCGCCATCAGATTGGCCCGCCAGAAACGCTTCTTGCCCCCTGAATCCGCACAAATCTGGATAATTATGGACGAATCTATCCTTTTGCGGACCGTTGGCGGGCCGGAGGTGATGGCCGAGCAGCTGCGGCAGCTTGTTGACTTCTCGCTACTGCCCAATGTGAAGCTTCAGGTTGCGCCGCTCAGTCGCCCTCGGGGGGTGTTCGAGGAATCCTTCACGCTGCTCAACTTGGATCGCAACAACCCGTTGGAGCAGTGCCTGGTCTATATTGACCACAATCTCACCAGCCAGTTTCTGCTGGACGAGCAGCGCTCGGTCTACTTCGAGAAGATGTTCGACCACTTCCGTGAGCTGGCACTGGATCCCGAGGAGAGCCGTCAGGCCATCCATAAAGAATTGGAGAAGTTGCAGGTGTGACGCCTGAGGCGGTGAGGCGGCAGGCTATATTCCCCGCATGCAAGATCAGTGGACGCGCTCCAGCTTCTGCGGGCACAACGGCAACTGCGTTGAGGTTCGCCGGCTGGATGACGATATGGTCGCCATTCGCGACAGCAAGAACCCTGGCCAGCAGCCTCTCGTGGTGACGGCCAGCGCGTACCGCCAGTTCATCGAGAGGGTGAAGCGCGGAGACGCTTGAAGCGTCCACCGGCAGTACTGACGACCTTGGCCGCTTGCGCAGCCGGTCCCCGGGCGAGGGGCCGGCTGCTTGACGTTGTGCCCCAGCCCGGCGGCCGGGCCCAGCCGCCCGGCTCCGGGAGCCGGGTCCGGGAACTGTGCCCGGCGGGTGGGCCTACGTGAGGGCCAAACCGCCGTCTACGGCGATGATCTGGCCGGTGATCCAGGCGGCGTTCGGGGCGGCGAGGTGCACGATCCAGGCGGCCACCTCTTCGGGCGTGCCGCGGCGGCCGAGGGGGATGCGGGCGGCCTCGTCCTTCTTGATCTGCTCGACGACTTCGGCGGGCAGTCCGGCGGCGCTCAGCGCCTCGCTCTCCGTGGGGCCGGGGGCGACGGCGTTCACGCGGATGCCGTCGGCGGCCAGCTCCAGGGCCCAGCTCCGGGTGAGCTGCTCGATCGCGGCCTTCGAGGCGGCGTAGTGGGCGGCGCCCGGCAGGGGGCGGTGGCCGTACGTGCTGGAGACGTTGACGATCGTGCCCCGGGTGTCGCGCAGGTGCGGCAGGGCGGCGTGGGCGAGCAGGCTGGGCGCGGTGACGTTCAGCGCGAGCAGGGCGGTGACGCGGTCGGCGTCGGTGTCGGCCAGCGGCATGATCGCCGTGCCTCCGGCGTTGTTGACCAGTATGTCGAGGCGGCCCCAGCGGCCGATCGCCGCGTCCACCACGGCCTGCGGCGCGCCGGCGGCGGTGATGTCGGCGGGCAGGACGGCGATGCCGGGGTGCCGGGCGGCGGTCTCCTCCAGGGGGCCGGGGCGGCGGCCGGCGGCGAGCACGTGCGCGCCCGCCTCAGCCAGGGCGATCGCGGTGGCCCGGCCGATGCCTGAGCCGGCGCTGGTGACGATCGCCACCCGGGCGTCGAGTTGAGTGGTCATGTGCTCGTTCCTTCGTTCGTTGTCAGTGGGTCTTATGGCCGTCATGCCGCCTGCTGCATGAGCACGCTGGGACTTTGCCGCCGCGAGGGGTTAGCGCCGGGCGCGGAGGGGAGGGTGGCGTGGACCGTTCCGAGGAGGCGCGTCATGAGGGTCGTGGTGGTCGGTGGGACCGGCCTGATCGGATCGAAGCTGGTGAACAGGCTGTCGCGGGACGGCCACGAGGCGCTGGCGGCCTCGCCGCGCACCGGGGTGAACACGCTCACCGGCGAAGGGCTGGCCGAGGCGCTGGAAGGGGCGGAGGTGGTGGTCGACGTGTCGAACGCGCCGTCGTTCGAACCGGCCGCCGTGCTCGGCTTCTTCGAAACCTCCACGGGCAACCTGCTCGCCGCCGAGTCGGAGGCGGAGGTCGGGCACCACGTCGCGCTGTCCATCGTCGGTACCGAACGCTCACCGGACAACGGCTATTTCCGGGCCAAGGTCGCCCAGGAGCGGCTGATCGAGAAGTCGGGCGTCCCGTTCTCGCTGGTGCACGCGACGCAGTTCTTCGAGTTCGTGAAGGGGATCGCCGACGAGGCCGACGATGGGGGAGTGGTGCGGATCGCGCCGGTGCTGTTCCAGCCGATCGCCGGGGACGACGTGGCGGCGGTGCTGTGCGAGGTCGCGGAGGGGCCGCCGCTCAACGGCCGGATGGAGATCGCCGGGCCGGAGCGGGTCAGGATGGACGAGTTCTTCCGCGAGGCGCTGGCCGCCCTGGGCGACCCGCGCGAGGTGGTCGCCGATCCGGACGCTCGCTACTTCGGCAGTGAGCTTGCCGAGCACTCGCTCGTTCCGCTGGGTGAGGCACGGCTCGGCGGGATCCGGTACGGGGATTGGGTCGCCGCCGCTGCCGCCACCTGACGGCCCCCGGATCGTTCACACAGGCCACGAGGAGGCCGCCCGTCTGCGTGCAGAAGCCGCGCGACGGTCCTGTCGTGCAACAGGACCGTCGCGCGGCTTCATGGGCGGGCCCGGCGCGCAGGTCGAGCCCTGGGAGGGTTTCCGCGCCGGGCGTTCAGCGGACCGGCGGGGGAGGGGGTCCGTGTCAGGCGGACTTGCGGCCGAGGGCGCGGAGCTGGTCGGGCGTCAGCGAAGAGACGTTCTGGTCGATCGGCGTTTCGGTGTACTGGTGGATCGTCCAGGTCTTCCAGTCGGCCGGCGGGGTGACCGCGCCCTTGGCCCGGCTGTAGTGGGCGACCCACAGCGGGTACTGCGACAGGCCGTGGCCATAGGTGTTGGCGAAGTTCCAGCCGCTGTAGAAGATCGGCTTGACGCCGGTCTGCTTCTCCACGTACGACAGCCACGCCTTGGCCCAGGCGTTGACCTCTTCGACGGACTTGCCGTCAGTGGTCTCCAGGTCCAGGACCAGAAGGTCGCCAGGCTTGGCGGGCTGGGAGTTCACCGTGGCCAGGAAGTGGTTGGCGTCTGCGATGGGGTCGTTGGCGGGGTGGCCGTAGTGGTACGCGCCGCGCACGATGCCCTTGCTGCCGAGCTCACGCCAGTGCCTGGCGAAGGAGGAGTCGACGAAGTCGGTGCCCTCCGTGGCCTTGATGATGCCGAACTGCGCGGAGCTGGAGCTCCAGTCGTACTGCGGCTCGTAGTGGGAGATGTCGAGACCGTAGGTCAGGGAGCGAGCCTGGTGCTGGGAGGTGTGCTGCGTGGCCTCGTGCGGGGCACCGTGGTCGGCGGTGGAGGCGTGGGCGGTGCCGGTGACGGCGGTGACGGCGGCGAGCACGGCTCCGCCGAGCGCCAGTCCGAGGCGCTTGCGGTTGTCGGCAAGCTTGGGCATGCGGGGTTGACTCCTTGCTTCCATGCCGCCTACCGGGTTAGCTGACGGGTTCGGGACTGGAAGTGCCCTACGGACGCCGCCAGGGGCGGGCGTCCGATTCACCCCGGAAAGGTGGGTCCCCGGTTCCGCGAGAACGCGGATTCGGCGGCCGCACGCCATCGGGAAGGCGTACGGTCCGGTCAAAGATGCGAGGTAACGCGTGGGCGTCCCTCGACCCGCAAAAGTACATAGTTAGCAAAAGTATCCGCAAGCATCCTAAAGGGATTACCTTCGCATTGCGCGAGTTACCCGCCCGTAAGCCCCATGTCGCCGGGGTTTCTGAACAGGTAAAGTTTTTCGCTCTGCTCAGTCCAGGTCCAGCGTCCTGGCCGTCCTGCCGGCCGTCTCCCGCGCCGGCCCGGGCTGGTCGGACAGCACGATCCCGTACGTCGGAACAAGCTCGCGCAAAGCGGGCCGCCAGCCCGGCAGCCGGGCGGGGAAGGCGCGTTCGAGCACGTCCAGCATGATCGCCACGGACGCGGACGCGCCCGGGGATGCGCCGAGCAGGGCGGCCAGCCCGCCGTACGCCGACGTCACCACCTCGGTGCCGAACCCGGCGATCGACCCGCGCCCGTGCACCGGCTTGACCACCTGCACCCGCTGGCCCGCGGTGATCGGCTCCCAGTCGCCCGCCCGCGCCTGCGGGACGAACCCGCGCAGCGCCCGCAGCCGGTCGCGGCCGGTCTGTGCGAGCTGCCCCACGAGGTAGCGCAGCATGTCGCGCTCGGCGTGGGCGGCGCCGAGCAGCGTGGGCAGGTTGCCGGGGGTGATGGAGCCCGGCAGGTCGGTGAGGCGGCCGCGCTTGAGGAAGCGGGGCGAGAACTAGTCGCGTTCGCCCGCCAGGTCGCGCACCCGCAGCCGCCACGACCTGCGGTCACGGGAGAGCGAGCGCACCTCGTGCCCGGTCCGCACCTCGACACCGTCGCGTTCGAGTGCCGCGAACAGCCGCCTGGTCAGCACGCCGTAGTCGACGTCGGTGCCGCCGCGCGAGCGGCACAGCGCCACCTCCTCGCCCGCGGGGCGGCCGGCGAACATCAGCGGCAGCAGCTCCGCCATGGCGTCGCGGTCGCGTACGAGCTCCAGGCCCTCGAAGAGCGGGTGCCCGCGCAGCGCCGCGTGACGCAGCCGCAGGTGCTCGGCCCCGGCCGCGCCCCGGGCGAACGAAAAGTGCGGCACCGGCCGGATGAAGCCCGCCGGATCGCCGAGCGTGCCCTCTTCCACCAGCGTCGCCCAGAGCTGGCGGGAGAGCTGGAACTGCTCGCTGATCCTGATAGCGCCGGTCACGTCGATCGAGCCGTCGCCGGTGAGCGGCGTGTAGTTGAACTCGCACAACCCCCCGTGCCCCGTGCCGGCGTCGTTCCACGCCGACGAGCTCTCCAGGCCGAGGCCGTCGAGCCGTTCCAGCGCCAGCACCGACCAGTCCGGCTGAACGCGGCGCAGCAGCACGCCGAGGGTGGCGCTCATGACGCCGCCGCCGACCAGCACCACGTCGTAGCCCTCGGTGACCACCGCGCGCCGCGCTCCCCACAACTCGTATGACAGGTTTGCTACTTGTATAACGGCCCCCGCGCGCGGCCCGGGATCCGGCGTAGCGTGGATCAAGCAAGTGCCCGCCAGGTTGAGGAGGCGATCACGGTGCACCCGGTCTGTTGACGGCCCCATCCCGGGGCGTCACGGAGCCGAAAGGTGACCGTATGAGCAAGACCGACAAGACCCGGCCCTGGTGGGTGAAGCTGGCCGACGCGCCGATGGTGTACTGCCGGCCCGTTCACGACCACCGCGACGGCGCCTGCACGCTGCCCGAGCGGATCGACCGCGAGAGCGCCTCGCTCTCCCGGCGCCTGAGGGCGACCGATGCGTTCCTGTTCGGTGAGGGCCGGCTGAACGGGGGCCGCGAATGGGCCCTCTACCGTCGCGAGACGCGCCGTCGCGAGCGCCGCCAGGCCCGCCACGAGCTGCGTCGCCGCCGCGACGACGACTGACCGTCCAGGGGCCCGGCCGGAAGGCCGGGCCCCTTTTCGCGTACAGCAAACGGATAGATTGTCGATTCGGATGAGTCATCCGCTTTTCTGGTACGGTCGAAGCAGAGGCCGGAAAGGGCGCACGCCCGCCTCCGCCCTCGCGATGTCTCCTGACCGTTGAAAGGAAGCGAACGACCATGCGCATCTTCATCACCGGCGCCAGCGGCTACTTCGGCGGCGCGCTCACCGAGCACCTCATCGCCGCCGGTCACACCGTCGAAGCCCTCGCCCGTTCAGACCGCGCCCGCGACCGCGTCTCCGAGCTGGGCGCCACCCCCGTCGCGGGCAGCCTGTCGGACACCGGCGTCCTCCACGAGGCCGCCGCCCGCAGCGACGCCGTCGTGCACGCCGCCGTCGACTACGGCGACCGGGACATGCAGAACGTCGAGCAGCCGGCGCTCGACGCGCTCCTGTCCGGGCTTCCCGACGGCCGCCCCTTCGTCTACACCAGCACCGGCCTGGTCTACCCCGACACCAAGGGCAGGCCGGTCACCGAGGACGAGGAGGTCAGCGAGCAGACCGCCAGGCAGCCGCACAAATACCTCGGCGAGCGCCGCGTGCTCGCCGCCACGAACCTCGCCACCACCGTCGTCAGGGCCGGCATGATCTACGGGCGTGGCGGCACCACCCTGCTCCAGCTCATGATCGGCCAGGCTCGGCAGCAGGGCGTCGTCACGTACGTCGGCGACGGCGCCAACACCTGGTCCACCGTCCACGTGGACGACCTCGCCGCCCTCTACGCCGCCGTCGTCACCAGGGAGGAGGGTGGCGGCATCGTCAACGCCGCCACCCGCACCGGCACGGCCATCCGCGACATGGCCGAGGCGGTCGCCACCCTCACGGGGGCGCGCGCCGTCTCGCTGCCCCTCGACGAGGCCATGAAGTCCTTCGGCCCCATGGCGCTCGCGCTCACCAGCTCCACGCCCCTCGACCCCTCGCGGGCCGAGCGGTTGTACGGCTGGAAGCCGTCCGGCCCTTCCGTGATCGACGAGATCCTCCAGGGCAGCTACGCCGCAGCGTAAAACGTGCGGCCCGATCAACGGGCGGCCGTCGCGTCGCTACGGCGGGCCTCCACCCGGCCGTCCGCGACAGCCTTCCGACGCGCCGGACCCTTCGCCCACATGTAGGTGCCGGGACGACGGCGCTCCATCTTCAGCGCCGTGACCGTGAACCGGCAGATCTGCTCCTTCACCCACGCCGCGGTACGCCCGCTCAGGATCCGCTCCTTCGGCGAGTCGTCACCGTGGACGAACTGAACGAGCCCGTCCCGCCGGCCCAGGCTGACGCACTGCAGCAGGTAGCGGAACCGGAACGGCTCGGCGGGCCGCCCCGCGGCCCTGGCGTTGATCACATCGGCGGCGTGCGCGGCGATCGGCATGCCCGCGGCGCACGACATCCGGTGCGTTCCGCTCGGCAGCTGCACGGCGGCCGCGTCGCCCACGGCGTACACGTCGGGGTGCGACACCGAACGCAGCGTCTCGTCCACCACCACCCGGCCGCGGTCGTCCACGGCCAGCCCGGCCTCGGCGGCCAGCTCGGGCACACGGAACGACCCCGCCCACACCACGACATCCGCCGCCAGCACGCCCTGGTCCGTACGCACCCCGTCAGGCCCGACGCTCTCCACACGCGTGCCCTCGTGCATGCGCGCACCGAGCCTGGTCAGCGTACGGGCCAGGTGGCGGCGGCCCTTCTCCGACAGCCCCGCGCCCGCCACGCCGCCGGTGACCAGCGCCACCCGCCACGCCGGGTACGACTCGGCAAGCTCGGCGGCCATCTCAACACCCGTCAGCCCGCCGCCGACCACCACCAGCTCACCACTGCCGCCGTCCAGCCTGGCCCGCAGGTCGCCCGCCTGCTCGGCGGTGTAGGCGTGCTCGGCCACCCCGGGGACGCCGGTGTCGGTGCGGCTGCCCAGCGCGTACACGAGCGTGTCGTACGCGAACTCCCGCCCGTCCTCGGTGTGCACCCGCTTGCCGTCCAGGTCGATGGCGTTGACCCGGCCCCGCACGGTCGTGATGCCGGTGTCCTTCGTCAGCTCCTTCAGCGGCACCGTCACCTCGGGACGGCCCGCGGCCAGCTCGTGCAGCCGGATCCGCTGCGTGAGGTGCGAGTCCGCGCTGATGAGGGTGATCCGGTGCTTCCTGTCGAGCCGCAGCGCCGTCGTCAGGCCCGCATAGCCCGCGCCGATGATGACGATGTTCTGTTTGGCGTCCATGTCGTGCCTCCTTGTGGGAAGTTCTGCGACAGAGACGAGACAGCCCCCGGAAATGTGATGGTGATCCGCATCACACTATGGCGGGCCTGGCCGGGATCGCGTACGACGCCGGCCTCGTCGCGCCACGTCGAGTTTGGGGATCGCGTATGACGTCGGCTTCGTCACACCGTGGCGAGCTTGGCGGGATTGCGTACGACGTCGACCTCCGTGACGCGGCCGTCCTCGGCCACGGAGAACGCCGCCACCGTGTCCGCGGTGCCGTCCGCAGCCCGCACCACCACCCCGAGACCGCCGTTGACCTCGGCGAACTCCACCGTCATGCCCTCCAGCCAGCGGCTCACCAGGCCGTGCACCAGCCTGGCCACCCGGTCCGCGCCCGCCACCGGCTGCAGCGCGGAGGAGACCGCGCCGCCGCCGTCCGAGCGCCACACCACGTCCGGATCGAGCGCCGCGACCAGGCCCGACAGGTCGCCGTTCAGCGCCGCCGCGGCGAACGCCTCCACCGCCTTGCGATGCGTCGAGCGGTCCGTCGTACGCCGGGGACCGTGCTCGCGCACCCTTGCGCGCGCCCGCGACGCCAGCCGCCGCACCGCCTCGTCGCTGCGGCCCAGCACCTCCGCGATCTCCCCGAACGGCACCCCGAACACGTCGTGCAGCACGAACGCCACCCGCTCCGCCGCCGTCAGCCGCTCGAGCACCGCCAGCATCGCCATGCTGACCGAGTCGTCCATGGCGACCCTGTCCTCGGGGCCGAGCTCCTTCACGACCGGTTCCGGCAGCCACGGCCCGACGTACGCCTCCCGCCGGACCCGCGCGGAGGTGAGAAGGTCGTAGCAGATGCGGCTCACGGTCGTGGTGAGATAGGCGCGCACGTCCCTGACCTGCGCGACGTCGGCGTGCCGCCACCGCAGCCACGCCTCCTGCACCGCGTCGTCGGCGTCCGTCTTCGTCCCCGTGATCCGGTACGCCACGCCCCACAGGTGATCGCGGTGCTCCTCGAACTCCGCCGGCCGCCCGCCCGCACCCGCCCCGCTCCCCATGCGCCCCATTATCCGACCGCCCCTCGCCACCCCACCCGCCGCCCACCCGGCCCCGCGGCCGGGGCCGCCGCGTCCGTCGGGAGGCCGGCCGCTGAGCGTGCCCGCGGGGCACGAGGGCCGCCGCCGGGTGGTGGCCGAGGGGCTGCCCGCCGCCGGGGTAGGCCGGGCGCGGGGATCTGTCGGTCCGGCCTGCCAGAGTTGCCTCGCCGCGCGTGCCACCCGCCCGCGCCCCCACAGCCGTTTCGCCGTGCCCCTCGACACGCCCGTCGAGTCGTCACGCCCGTCGAGTCGTTACGCCCGTCGAAAGGAGCGCTTTCGTGCCCGAGCCCACCGACGTCGGCTCACCCGCCGACGGCGACGCCCGTTCTGCCCTGGACGCCGCGCCGGTCCGGATGCCCGCTCGGCTCCGGACGTCCACCCGGCCCCTGACGACCGCTCAGCCCCGATGACCGACCGGAGCTGGATGATCGTCCGGGCTCCGGGCACGAGGCGCGTGTGAGCGGCGGTCGGGAACGCCTGGTGGTGCGCAGAGCGGGAAAGATCTCGGCGATGGTGGCGCCGCTGCGGGCGAGGGACTTCCGGCGCTACTACGCCGGCCAGACCGCCTCCGCGTTCGGGGACTCGCTGACGCCGCTCGCGATCGCGTTCGCCGTGCTCCACCTCACCGGATCCCCGATGGACCTCGGCATCGTCGTCCTGGCCACCCGGCTGCCGATCGTCGCGCTCACGTTGCTGGGCGGTGCGGTGGGCGACCGGTTTCCGCGCCGGACGGTCATGCTGACCGCCGACCTGGTGAGGTTCGCCGCGCACGGGGTGACGGCGGTCCTGCTGCTCACCGGGCACGCGCAGTTATGGCTGCTGGTGGTCCTGCAGGTGCTCGCCGGGGTCGGCACCGCCTTCTTCAACCCGGCCGCCGCGGGCCTGATCACATCCCTGGCGGCCGAGGACGACCTGCAGGCCGCCAACTCGCTGATCTCCATCTCGCGCAGCAGGGTGCACAACGTCGTCCAGACCACGGTCGTCCAGCGGCACCTGCCCGCGGACCTGGTCGCCCGCGCATACTCGGTCACCACGGTCGGCGCGCTGGTCGCCGCACCCCTCGGCACGGGACTGGCCGGCCCGGCCGCCGAGCTGCTCGGCACCGCCCCGGTCCTGCTGGGCCTGCGCCGCGGTCGCTGTCCTGCTGACCGTCGCGACCTTGCCGGTGCCCGCCGTGTGGCGGGTCCGCGACGCCTGACCGCAGGTGAAAAGGCGGTGAGACGGCTAGCGGAGGCTGCTATGGTGTGATGCGCTTTCGTATCGGATGTGCCCTAGCCGGGCACGTTCCGCGACACGACTCGACGAGGAGACCAGACATGGCAGGTGACGACGACATCTCCGGGTGATACCGGAGACCCCGGCCCCCGGGCGGGCGCGTGTTGAGCGCCGCCGCGCGTGGCCGTGAGTTCGTCGTTCCCTCAGTCCCAGTCTTCATGACGGGCGGCTTCGCGCGCGCCCGCGTTCCGTACGAGGTCTCCCCATGTCCGACGCGTCCATCGTCTGCTCCCACCTGTCCTTCTCCTGGCCCGACGACACCCCGGTCTTCACCGACCTGTCCTTCAGCGTGGGCGGCGGCCGTACCGGGCTGGTCGCGCCCAACGGCGCGGGCAAGAGCACGCTGCTCAAGCTGATCGCCGGCGAGCTGCGCCCGCGCGGCGGCTCCGTCACGGTGGAGGGCGAGCTCGGCTACCTGCCGCAGACCCTGCCGCTCACCGGCGACCTGACCGTGGCCGAGGTGCTCGGCATCGCGCCCGTGATCGCCGCGCTCGACGCCATCGAAGCGGGCGACACGGCCGAGGAGCACTTCACCACCATCGGCAACGACTGGGACATCGAGGAGCGCACCCGCGCCCAGCTCGACCGGCTCGGCCTCGGCGGTCTCGCGTTCGACCGCCGCCTGGAGACGCTGAGCGGCGGGCAGATCGTCTCACTCGGCCTGGCCGCGCAGCTGCTCAAGCGGCCGGATGTGCTGCTGCTCGACGAGCCGACCAACAACCTCGACCGCGCCGCCCGCCGCCGCCTCTACGACGTGCTCGGCGACTGGAACGGCTGCCTGCTGCTGGTCAGCCACGACCGCGAGCTGCTCGACCGCATGGACCGCATCGCCGAGCTCGAGCGGGGCGAGATCCGCTTCTACGGCGGCGGCTTCACCGCGTACGAGGAGGCGGTGCGCACCGAGCAGGAGGCCGCCGAGCGCAGCGTGCGCAACGCCGAGCAGGAGCTCAAGCGCGAGAAGCGGGAGATGCAGCAGGCCCGCGAGCGCGCCGAGCGGCGGGCGGGCAACGCCGCGCGCAACCTGAAGAACGCCGGTCTGGCCCGCATCGTCGCGGGCGGGCTGAAGCGCAGCGCGCAGGAGTCGGCCGGGCGGGCGGGCCAGATGCACGCCTCCCGCGTCGGCGACGCGAAGGCCCGGCTCGAGGAGGCCGAGCGGGCGCTGCGCGACGACCAGAAGATCGTCATCGAGCTGCCGGACACCCGCGTGCCGGCCGGGCGCACGGTGTTCGAGGGCCACGGGCTGCTGGCGCGGGGCCTGTTCGCGGAGCCGGGCATCGATCTGTCCGTACGCGGCCCGGAACGCATCGCGCTGACCGGCCCGAACGGCGCGGGAAAGTCCACCCTGCTCCGCATGATCAACGGCGACCTCGCGCCGGACTCCGGCACGACCCGGCGGGCCGAAGGGCGGGTCGCGTACCTGTCGCAGCGGCTCGACCTGCTCGACCCCGCCCGTACGGTGGCCGAGAACCTGGCCGCGTTCGCCCCCGGCATGGCCGCGGCGGACCGGATGAACCTGCTGGCCCGCTTCCTGTTCCGGGGCCAGAGCGCGCACCGGCAGGTCGGCGTGCTGTCGGGCGGCGAGCTGCTGCGCGCCACGCTGGCCTGCGTGCTGTGCGCGGAACCGGCTCCCCAGCTACTGCTGCTCGACGAGCCCACCAACAACCTCGACCTGGTCAGCGTGGGGCAGCTGGAGAGTGCGCTCGGTGCGTACGAGGGGGCGTTCATCGTGGTCAGTCACGACGAGCGGTTCCTCACGGAGATCAAGGTGGAGCGGTGGCTTGAGCTGTCGGACGGCCGGCTTCTGGAGACCGCCGCCCCCGCCTGATGGCCCGCCCGGTCTCCGGGAACGGCCGGCCTCGCCTGACGGCCGCCGCACGCCCCTGATGCCCCGCACGCGTGCGGGCCGGGCGTCAGGGGCGTGGGGCACGGCGGTCGCGGCGGGCCTCCAGCTCCTCCTCGCTCACCGGGATGAGCATCGGCTGCCCTCTCACCCCGAACATCGTCACCACGAACGTGGTCTCTTCGTCGGAGAGGTTGTTGGCGTCCTGGTAGTGGATGACGTCGCCGCCCGGCTCCCAGAACGCCTCCCCGGCCTTGATGACGCGTTCCGGCTCGCCTTCCAGCTCGAAGAGCATCTCGCCCTTGATCAGGTATCCGAAGGCGGGCCCGGTGTGCCGGTGCGGCGGGTTGCCCTCGCTGCCGGGCGGCAGGGTGACCAGGATCGTCATCACCTCCGCGTCGTCCGGCACCGGTGGCGCCGGCACCGACGCGACGAGGTCGATCGCCGGCGGCGGGGTGGTGGCGTTCGGGTTGTCGAGGTGGTGAACGTGCTCGGCTTGCATGATGTCCCCGTTCCTGACCGGCCGGAAGGCTCGTCCGGAGCGGGGCTCGGTCCCCTGTCTCGCGCGCGGCCCTGCTCGTGTCCGGTCGGCGGGGTTACGCTGCCCGCCCCGCCGCGCGGCTACCGGGCGGCGGCTTCAAGGCTTGGTGACGATCGGCACACGCGGGCGTTGCCCGCTGCCGATCGTCGTGGCGGGGCGGGCACGTACGGAACGGCGCGCCCGCCCGCGCGGGCTCACGGGATCTTGTACTCCTGCGCCTGGCCGCAGTAGCTGGTCCCGAACGGGGTGTTGCTGAAGCGGCAGACCTGCACCACGACCCGGTCGATGGTGCGCACCCCCGCCGAGTCGGAGAGCGAGAAGGCGAACTTCACCGTCTCGTCGTCCGCCTTGTACGTCTCGGTGTCGACCAGCTCGCTCCCGTAGTAGCCGCTGAAGGTGGCCGTGGAGTGCATGTCGTCGGGGTTGCACACGCTCGGCTTCGCCTCGTCGAGGAGCGCGCCTTCGATGTCGATCCGCGGCCGGATGACGGGGCCGTCGTAGCGCTGGATGGTGCCTTCGGTGGACCCGCGCAGGCAGGCGTCGCCCGAGTCCGCGGCGAACGGCACCGCCTCGGCGGCCAGGGCGGGTGGGGCGGCCAGAAGGCCGGCGGCGAGCACTGCACTGATCGATAATCCGGCGAGCAGACGCACGAGATCACCTTTCCGTTTCTGCGGAATTACCGAGATTCCTGACCGTGGTGGTGAGCTTCGGTCATGACGGCCTGTGCCCGTGATTACAGCCCGCAGCGTGAATTTCGGTCAAGGTCCGTTCCGCGCTCGGTCACCGTCCCGTTTCCCACGCCTCCCGTACCAGGCCCATCGTCACCGACGTCCACCATTTCCCGCCGACCTCGATGGAACTTTCATAGACGCGCTCCTCTCGGAATCCGAGGCGTTCGTACAGCCGCCTGGCCCCCGTGTTGTGCGCGTAGACGCCGAGGGTCACCCGGGAGACGTCCGGGTCGGCGAAGGCGGTGTCGAGCGCCGCGGCCACCATGGCCGCGCCGTAGCCCTTGCCCCGCGCGTAGGGCGCCACCAGAACAAGTCCGAGGCGTACGGCGCTGTCGTCATCGACGGGCCGCAGCGAGAAATGGCCGATGACGGCGCCGGCGGGATCGGTGGCGACCAGGAGGCGGCGGTCGGAGTCGGCGGCCCGCAGAGCGAGGAGCTGCTCCCCGGCGAAGGGCCAGGTGAAGCCGGATTTGCCGGACCACAGAATGAGCGCGTCCAGGCTGTCGATCCAGGTGGCGATCGTGGCGGCGTCGGCGGGCTGGAGGTCGCGGAGGTGGAGCATCGTTCACTATTAGCGCAGCGGCGACGCAGCGGGCAAACCCGTTGTGGCCGGTCCGTGATCAGGACCCGCATGATCGCCGCATGAAGGAGACGATCATCGCGCTGGCGGCCTGCGGGGCCGTGCTGGCGCCCGCCGTTCCGGCGCACGCCGCGCCCGCCGAGGACCCCTTACGCGCGCTGAAGAGCAAACTGGTCGCCGGCCACGGCGTACGCTTCACCGAGACCACCGTCCTGTCGGGCGACGGCAAGATCACCCTGCAGAAGCGCAAGGGCGCGTTCCAGTTCGACAAGAAGGGCATCGCCGCCTCCGACATCACCGCCACGTCGAAGTCGCGGCCGCGCGAGCGGGTCATCGGCGTGGGCACGTACACCTACACCTCGGGCGGCATCTACGCGGGCAAGCTGGCCTCGGGGGCCACCTGGTACAAGTCGCGCGGACTGCCCGGCGGCGGGGCCGGCTTCCACGGCCAGGTCATCAACCCCGCCGAGCCGAAGACTCTGGCCGCCCTGGTCAAGAAGGGCCGGCTGTCCGGCCGTACGCTCACCGGGAAGATCACGTTCAAGGACCTGGCGAAGGTGTCGCGCTGGTTCGACGCCTCGATCCCGCTGCGCATGCACAACGACACGAAGGTCTCCTACACGCTCACGCTGTCGGCGTCGGGGGTGGTGAGCCGGGTGAAGAGCTCGTACGCGGCCACGGGCGTGTTCGGCACCAACGCCCACGAGGGCAAGACGATCACGATCGACAGCCGGTTCACCGGGTGGGGCGCCAAGACGCGGATCAAGGCCCCTGATCCCGGCAAGGCGACGACCGAAGCGGCGGACTGAGGCCCGGCCTACGGTCCGATCAGGGCGGCGGCGCGGGCTTCGAACAGCTCGCGCTCGCGCGCGTTGCGGGTCAGCCCGGCCGCCCGCGCGAACTCGGCCGCCGCCTCCTCGTCCCGGCCCAGCCTGGCCAGCAGGTCACCGCGTACGGCCGGGAGCTGGGCGTACCCGCGCAGCGCCCGCTCGGCCACGAGCGCGTCGGCGATCTCCAGCCCGCGTTCGGGGCCGTACGCCATGCCGACCGCGACCGCCCGGTTCAGCTCCACCACCGGCGACGGCGCGACGTGGGCGAGCAGCCGGTAGAGGGCGGCCATCCTGGCCCAGTCGGTGGCCTCGGGAGTGAGCGCCCTGGCGTGGCAGGCGGCGATGGCGGCCTGCAGCGCGTACGGGCCCAGCCTGCCCAGCGCCTCGGCCCGGCCGAGCGCGGCCAGGCCGCGGCGCACCAGGAGGCGGTCCCAGCGGCTGCGGTCCTGATCGAGGAGGAGGATCGGGCTGCCGTCGGGAGCGGTCCTGGCCGGGATGCGCGAGGCCTGGATCTCCATCAGCGCGACCAGCCCGTGCACCTCGGGCTCGCCGGGCATCAGCCCGGCCAGGACGCGGCCGAGCCGCATCGCCTCCTGGCACAGGGACGGCCGGACCCAGTCGTCGCCCGCGGTCGCCGCGTACCCCTCGTTGAAGATCAGGTAAATGATCTCCAGCACCGAGGCGAGCCGGGCGGGCAGCTCCTGGGGTGGGGGCAGCTCGATCGGCACCTTCTTGGCGGCGAGCGCGCGCTTGGCCCGGGAGATGCGCTGCCCCACGGTCGGCTCCGGCACCAGGAACGCCCGCGCGATCTCCTCGGTGGTCAGGCCGCCCAGGACGCGCAGGGCCAGGGCGATCCTGCCCTCGGCAGGCAGCACCGGGTGGCAGACGGTGAAGACGAGCCGGAGCAGGTCGTCGCCGATGTGATCGTCGAGCGCCGCGTCGAGGTCGTGCTCGGCGAGGTGCGCGCGCAGCTCCAGGTCGCGGCCGACCTCGCGCAGCTTGCGCTCGTACGTGTCGCGCCTGCGGAACCGGTCGATCGCGCGATGCTTGGCGGTCGTCATCAGCCACGCGCCCGGATTATCCGGTACGCCGTTGCGCGGCCACTCTTCCAGCGCCGCCACCAGCGCGTCCTGTGCGAGCTCCTCGGCGAGACCGACGTCGCCGACCATGCGGGCGAGGCCGGCGATCACCCGGACGGACTCGATCCGCCACACGGCCTCCACCGCACGGTGGGAATCGGCTGACGTCACGCCTCCTGGATACCGCATCAGGACGCGCGGCGCGCGCCCGGCTCAGGGGGCGGGCGGTGCGAAGTCCTGGGGACCGAAGAGCCGCAGGACGTCCGCCTGACCTTCCCAGCCCGGCCACAGGTCGCGGTGCAGCCGGACGAAGCGCGTGGCCCACTCCACCGCCTCCTCCTTGCTCCTGACCTCGTACAACGCGTAGCTGATCAGCTCCTTGGCCTCGGCGAACGGCCCGTCGGTGACGGCCAGCCGGCCGCCGGACACCTCGACCCTGGCGCCCTCGGAGCTGGGTGCGAGCCCGCTCTGGTCGAGCAGCGCCCCTGACTCGGTGGCCTGCCGGCCGAGCTCCATGATGGCCTCCATCAGCTCGGCGGGTGGCGGTCCTTCTGGCTGGGCGTCGACGCGCAACGTGACCAGGTAACGCATGGCGGTCTCCTTCTGTACGAGATGGGCGGACTCAGGCGGCGGTACGAGCCGTGTGCGATGGCGTGGAGTCAGGCGGCGGTACGGGCGAAATGCAGCGACACCAGCGACAGCCAGCACCAGATCGCCACAATCCCGGCGACGAATCCGAGCGTGCTCCAGGCCGCGCCGCTCCCGCTCACGATCCCCGCGAACGCCGCCAGGAACGTTGTCCCGGTGATCCGGGAGTAGGTGGCCCAGCCGCGGCGACCCTCGCGGGCGAACCGGGAGGCGACAACGTAGCAGGCCGCGGTCATGCACAGGAACCCGGCGCCGCCGACGGCGAGGTGGGCGAGCCCGGACGCGGTGACCGTACCGGGGCCTTCGGGGGTGCCGGCCGGGAAGCCCATCGCCGGGTCGGCGGGGAAGATCGCCGCGCCGATCATGCTCGCCCCGTACGCGGCCACCAGCATCGGCGCCAAGCGCGAGCCCCGCCCTGGAGCCGTCGCCGCGCGCAGCCCGGCCGCGCCGCCGATCGTGAGGAGGGCCGTGACGAGGAAGTTCGCGGTCTGGATCCAGCCGAGGTCACCGTTGGCGAGCAGGCTCCAGGAGTGCCTGGTCAGGTCGAAGCCGTCCCGGGTCAGCGCCTGCGCCAGGCCCGCCGTCACGTACAGGGGCCCGGCCGCGATGCCCAACGCCAGCAGCGGGCGGGGGGAGCCGGAGGTGGTGGAGAGGGATGCGGTCGTCATGGTCGTCGTCCTCGCGTTCGCGGGCCGCCCCGTGCGGCCCTGTCACGTACGCGGCGAACGGAACGCCCCGATTTCGACGACCGCCCCGGAAAATCTTGAAAAAGAGGACGGCGGCCTCGGGAGGCGGAGGGCCCGAGGCCGCCGGGGGAGAGGCGGGGAGCCGCCGAGGGCTTCCCGCCTGGAGGAGCGTCAGGGGGCGCGGGGCCCCGCTGAGGGCTCCCGTGAGGGGGCGCAGGGCGCCACCGAGGGCTCCCCGCGAGGGGGCGCAGGGTTCGCGGAGGGCTCCCCGCTCTGGGATCGTCAGGGCGTCGCGGGGGCGCCGCCGAAGGTGACGATGAGGCGGCCGTCCGAGGCGAACGACCAGCTCAGCGGGCCGCTGTAGGAGGAGCAGCGAGAGCCGTTCGAGCCCATCCAGAACTGGTTGGAGCCGTCGGCGTTGCCCACGATCTTGTCGTTCGACCCGCTGCCGCTGCGGCACGAGACGTTGTTGCGAAAGACCGACGTGCCGGCGTCGAAGGTGAAGTTGCGCTGGGCGTTGTCGATGCCGACGTTGTCGGAGATCGTCATCGTGCCCGGGTTGCGGTTGTAGGTGAAGCCGTGCTTGCCGTTGCGGTAGGCGATGCTGCGCCGGATCACGTGGTCGACCCCGATGTCCTCGCCGCCGAGCTTGTAGCCGTTGCGGTCGCCGTTGCCGGCCTGGCTGCCGTCGCTGAGCGTGCCGTTGTTGTACGACAGCGAGTCCTCGATGGTCACCGGCCCGATGGGGCCGGTGTCGTCCTTGGTGTAGAGGTCCCAGCCGTCGTCGATGTTGTTGCGGGCGACCGAGTAGCGGAAGACGTTCCCGGAGCCGACGGTGAGCTTGGCGGCGAAGCCGTCGGCGTCCTCGCCGTCGGAGTCGGCGTTGTCGTGCGACAGCGCGCTCAGGATGAGGTTGTTGGACGGCCACTGGTCGCGCGGCGTGTCGGAGGCGATCCTGGACAGCTGCAGGCCGGTGTCCCTGTTGTAGCGGGTCACCGTGCGCTCCAGGATGTTGTTGCTGCCGCCGACGAAGATGCCGTTGTCGCCGGCCCGCTCCACCACGATGCCGTAGATGTGCCAGTACGATCCGTTGACCGCGAGTCCTCGGTTGGCCGAGTTCTCGCTCTGGGCGGAGAAGTTCAGGATCGGCGTCTCGCCCGGGTAGGCGGAGATCTTCTTGCGGGCGCTGGAGGTGCCGTTGTTGCCCGGCGCGATGGTGATCGTCTGCGAGTGGTTGTACGTGCCGCCGCGCAGGTAGATGGTGCCGCCGGGGGCGATGCGGGTGATCGCCGAGGTGAGCGTCGTCGGGTCGGACTGGGTGCCGCTCGCGCCGTCCCTGCCGTTGGGCGCGACGTACAGGACGTCGCTGGTAGGCGGGTCGGTCGGGTCCGGGTCGGGATCGGGGTCGCCGCTGCCTGCCGTTTTGAGCGTCCACTGCTTGGTGGCGGCCGAGTCGCAGGAGTTCTGTTGCAGCGCGGCACCTGACGAGGTGGAGTTGTCCTTGACGTTGAGGCACTTGCCGCTGTTGACGTTGACGACCCGGTAGTTCGAGCCGGACTCGGTGAGCTGCCAGGTCTGGGAGGCGGCGCCCGTGCACGTCTCCTGCTGCACGGCCTTGCCCGCGCTGGTGGAGGCGTCCTTGACGCCGAGGCACTTGCCGCTGTGCGCGGCCTTGATCTGGTAGCCGCCGCCGGACGCGGTGATCGTGAGCACCTGACCTGCGGCGTCGGAGCAGGCGTTCTGTACGAGCTGCACGCCGTCGCCGGTGCTCTGCCCCGGCACGGTGGCGCACAGCCCGCTGGCGCCGTTGACCAGCGTGTAGTCGCCGTTCGCGGGGGCCGCCGCGGCCGGGGCGTCCACCGCGGACACCAGGCCGCCGGTCGCGATGAGGCCGCTGGTCAGGACGATGGTGAGCCTTCTGGCGAATGGTTCGTTCTTGCGCACGTCCCAGCTCCATTCGTACGAGGGGGGTGTCGTGTCCGGGCGTGCCGCCCGCCGCGGGAAGGCGGCGGTGGACGGTGGCCGTTATGCGTGGGGGCGGGCGGCACGCGCGGGTCGCTGGTGTCTGGTTCTGCGGGGTACGGGATGACAACCGGTTGCAGTAACAGTGACGTTACGCGGATGAAACGTCAATACGTCCAGGTAAAACTGCAAACGCTGCGGGACGTTCGCGCTGGTCATGCTAGAGATCACTGCAACAACCGATTGCAATATTCATGCGCTGCGGCCCCGGATCGCACGGTTCCCGCACCCGCGTGCGCCGGCTCAGGAGAAGGCGTCGAGCCCGGTGAGTTCGGCGGAGAGCGTCCAGAGCCGGGACGCGGAGGCGGGGTCGATCGCCCAGGGCTTCACGCCGCCGATGAGCATGTCGTCGGTGGTCGCCATCTCGGCGATGTCGCAGTCCTGGCAGTACGCGCCGCCGTACGCGCCGAGCCGAGGTGCGGTGGCCGCCCAAACGGCCGTCGCCGCCCCTTGGGCGGGCGTCTTGAAGCCGTCCGCCTGGCGGCCGTCCCGGTCGATCCAGCCCAGGGCGATCTGCTCGTCGCGCGGGATACGCCGCTGCAGCGGGGTGAGGATGCTGCCGGGGTGCACCGCGAAGGCGCGCACTCCGTCGCTCGCGCCGAGGGCGTCGAGATGTACGGCGAACAGGGCGTTGGCCGTCTTGGACTGCCCGTACGCGAGCCAGTGATCGTAACCGTCGCGGAAGTGCGGGTCGTCCCAGCGGATGTCCGACAGGAAATGCCCCGCCGAGGCGACGGACACCACGCGTGCCCCCGTGGGCGAGAGGGCCGGGCGCAGGTGGTTGACCAGGGCGTAGTGCCCGAGGTGGTTGATGGCGAAGTGCGCCTCCCACCCTGGGCCTATGTGCTTGTCGGGGTAGGCCATGACGCCCGCGTTGGCGATGACGATGTCGATGAGCCTGCCGGTCTGCAGGAACCGGTCGCTGAACGCTGCGACGCCGGCGAGGTCCGCCAGGTCGAGCCGCCGGACCTCCGTACGCGGGATGCCGCGCAGCGCCTCCTCCGCCACGGCGGGGCGGCGGGCGGGCACGACCACGTGCGCGCCCGCCCGTACCAGGGCCCGGGTGGCTTCGAGGCCGAGGCCCGAGTAGCCGCCGGTGATGAGAACGGTCTTGCCGGAAAGATCGATGCCGGCCAGGACGTCGTCCGCGGTGCTGTGCTCGCCGAAGCCCGAGCCGATCTTGTGCTGGGTGATCGCCATGCGCCGGAGGCTAGAATCTAGAGTGCGATCTAGGTCAAGCTACGGGCGGTGCGGCGGAGTGGGCGTGAAGGGCGGACTGTCCATCGGAGATGTCGCGAAGGCGACCGGTCTGGGCGTGCACGCGCTGCGGTTCTTCGAGCGCGAGCAGCTCTTTCTCCGTCCGATCCCGCGCACGGCCGGTGGGCGGCGCGTCTACGAGCAGGCAGATGTCGAGTGGCTGCTGCTGTGCAACCGGCTGCGGGAGTCCGGCATGCCCATCGCCACGCTGAAGAGGTTCGCGAAGCTCGTGCGGTCAGGGCCCGGCAATGAGGAGGAGCGGCTCGCGCTGCTGGAAGAGCACGAGCAGGCCGTACGGGAGAAGATCGCCGCGCTGACGGCGAGCTTGGAGATCATTCACGACAAGGTCGTGATCTACCGCAAGCACGTCGAAGAGGGGACCGCGGCCGGGGTTTGGGCGCCGACGCCCTCGGCGTAGCCGCGATCGCAGCCGGGCGAGGAGGCTGCCGGCGGGGCGCGGGCGCACGCGTTCGGCGGGCTGCTGGCGGTGTGCGCATCGGTGCATGCCCGCGCACCGCCTGGTCCCGGTCAGGCGCGGCGTGCCGTCTGCGGGACACATGGCCGTACTGCTTGGCGAATCTCCGGCCGTCCCCATACGGTCGTCGCGTGCCCATGCGTACTGAGGTCTCAAGGGCGAGACCGTGAAACCCGCCCGATCCGCGACGACCACCCCCACCGTCACGAAGAAGATCTGCGCCATCATGGCCACGGCCGCGCTCCTCACGGCGGGCTGCTCCGGCGAGCAGGAACCGCGGGCGACCCCGAGCCCTGGCGCGACATCTCCCACCGGCTCCGCGCCGCCGTCCGGCACGTCACCCGAGGCGGGCACGCTCAGCCCGACGGCCTCCACGACGTCGAGCGGTTCCCCCAGCGCCACCGCGTCGGAGCCCCCCAACCCGGCCCGCGCCGAGGGGGAGATCAGACGCGCCTGGGAGACGTTCTTCGACGAGCGCGGCTCGACCGCGGCCAAGGTGAAGATCGTGGAGAACGGCGAGATGAACGAGCTGATGGTGCAGGCGTTCGCCACGGACGAGCGGTTCGGCCACATGTCGAGCCGGGTCAGGAACGTGCGCTTCGACTCGCCGACGCAGGCCCAGGTGTCGTACGTGCTGCGCCGCGGCGAGCGGACCCTGCTGTCGAGCAGACGGGGCAAGGCGGTGCAGCAGGGCGGCCGGTGGAAGATCGCGTTCCGCACGGTGTGCTCGTGGGCGAAGTACGGCGAGGACGTCCCGAAAGCGCCCACCTGCTGAGCCGCACACGAGAGACGGCCGGACACAAGAAGAGGGCCGGACACAAGGAGAGGGCCGGACGCAAGGAGAGGGCCGGACGCAAGGAGAGGGCCGGACACAAGGAGAGGGCCGGACGCTGTGTGCGTTCGGCCCTCTCGTGTTCTGTCATGTGATCGGTCACCTCGGTGACCTCCGCTCAGCGGCGGCGGCGCCGGCGGCGGGCGCTAGAGCCGGCGTTCCCACCGTTACTGCCCCCACCGGGAAGATCCTTCGGCGGGCGGGCGGCCCCGAAACCCATCAAACCGAGGTAGTGCAGCATCGCCATGACAACCCCCGTTACTTAGCGAAGTGCGGTACTTCGTACTCGCATATTGATGCCAACATTTACGGCAACCCGGCGGTTCGCCGGATCCTTCCCGCGAAACGCCCCCTGGAGGCTTCATCGCCCAACTTTTACCGTCTGGCCTGTGCTTTTATCGGTGCCGGCGCTGTCTGTGGCGGGTCGCGCGTACATTGGTGGCTCCGGCATGTCGAAGACGCCGCGGCCGCCCCGACTACCTGGTGAGCGGCGCCGATGGCGGTGCCGCCGTCCGTGCGAAGGAGACGACGTGAAGTTCCTGTTGATCATGCACGTGAACCCGCAGGTCTGGGACGGGCTGACCGAGGAGCAGCGCAACGCGGTGATGAACGGCCACGGCGCGTTCATGGAGACGATCAAGAAGTCCGGCGAGCTGATCGAGACCGCCGCGCTGGGCGATCCGTCGGAGAGCGCCGTGGTCCGCGTCCGCGGTGGCGTCCCGGCCGTGACCGACGGGCCGTACCTGGAGGCCAAGGAGTACTTCGGCGGCTACTACCTGGTCGAGGTCGAAAACCGCGAGCGTGCTCTGGAGCTGGCCGCGCTCATTCCCGACGCGGCGGTCGACGGCCTCGGCATCGAGGTGCGCCCGGTCGTCTTCTCGGCGACGGGCGAGGACTGAGCGGGCGGTGCGTTTCGTCCTGACCCTGCATCGCGAGCCGGAGGAGGGCCTCGGGGACGGGAGATTCCTGGCCGTGACGGGTGAGGCGGGCGAGCTGATCGGCGGGCACGCGCTCGCCGATCCGTCCATCGGTGTCGTCGTACGGGTTCTGGACGGCGTGCCGCGCGTGAGCTGCGGGACGTACGTCCAGGCCCGCCCGCCCGCCGCCGCACAGTACGTGATCGAGTGCGCGGATCGCGAACGCGCCGTGGAGCTGGCCGTACTGCTCCTCGGCGGCCGTGGCGGCGGCGTCGACGTACGGCCGGTGATGACGCCGGACGGCATGGAGATGTGACGACCACCCCCCAGGTCCGACGTGAGGACCTGGGCCGATCGCCGGGGCGGCGCGGTCGCGCGCCGGTGGCCGATGCGCGTGCGACCGCGCCCACCCGCCGATCAGGACCTGGTGAGCCAGGTGACCTGGGAGCCGTTGCTGAAGACCTCCCGGTGCGTCACCGTGAACAGGGTGGGCTGGAAGCCGCCGTTGAACATCGGGATGCCCCCGCCCGCAACCACGGGGTAGCTCTTGACGATGAGCTCGTCGATCTCCGGCAGCAGCGACGAGGCGAGCTTGCCGCCGCCTCCCAGGTAGATGTCGAGGCCGGTGTCCTCGGCCTTCAGCCTGCGTACCAGCTCGATGGGGTCGCCCCGCTCCACCTGGACGGCCGGGTCGTCGATGGTGATCGTGCGGGAGACGACGTACTGGCGCAGGTGCGCGTACGGGCTGGTGGTGGGCACGTTAGTGCGGAAGAATCCTGAGCGGCGACGGGCGCTGATCGACGCGGCCGTCGAGGTGCTCGCCAGAGAGGGAGCGCGCGGGCTGACCTTTCGTGCCGTCGATGCGGGAGCGGGCGTGCCCGTCGGCACCGCGTCCAACTACTTCTCCTCCCGCGACGACCTGTTCACCCAGGTGGGCGGGCGGATCTATGAGCGGCTGCTGCCCGATGAGGCCACCATTGCGCGCAGTCGCGAATCGCTCAACTGGCTCATCGTCGAACGTCTGACTCTGCCCGAGATCTTCACGGAGCAGGAGATCCACGACCTGGTGGACGTTGCGGTCAGGCGGATGCTGAGCGACGACTGACATCTGCTCATCGCCGGCGCGTCGCCCGGCCGCCGCTCTGCCCGTTGGCGGGCCGGCCGTTGTCGCCGGCCCTGTGCACGGCCTACGTGGACGCCTTGGCGTACGTTGCGGCGCCGCCGGCGAAGTCGTACATGATGACCTGTTCGTCGCCTACCACCCAGGCGTCGTGTCCCGGTGGGCAGACGAAGATGTCGCCAGGCCCGATCTCGGCTTCCGTGCCGTCGTCGGCGTGCAGCCGCATCCTGCCCTGCACCACAAACGCGTTGTGGTGCACCTGGCAGGAGTCGGTGCCCGCGATCGGCTTGACGGACTCCGACCAGTGCCAGCCCGGTTCGAACGTGGCGATGCCGAAGGTGCATCCGGACAGGTTGCAGACTTCCAGATGCCCCATGGGGAAGTCGCGGCGTTCGTCCGGCTTGTCGATGTTCTTGACCTCGATCATGACGGTCCCCCCTTCCGTCAACCTCCAGTCTTTCACCGGACGAAACCCCTCACAAGCCGATGAACTGGGCAAATGGCCCGTCATCGGCGGGGCGCCGCTCCCCGCGTGGTGCCGCCCCCAATCGCCCCTCGTGCGGAGCCGCCGCGCAAGCGACGCTGCCGCCCCCGGCGGGGCCGCCCCCTCACGCGAACGCGCCACCCGGGCCGAAGGCCAGGCGGGCGAAGTTCGTCCCGATCCGGCGGTGCCCCTCCTCGCTCGGATGCAGGTCGTCGGGCAGCGGCAGCTCGGCGTGGTCGCGCTCGCCGTAGAGGGAGCGGCCGTCGAGGTAGTGCAGGTGCGGGTCGTCGGCGGCCCGTTCGGCGACGATGCGGGACAGCTCGCCGCGGATGACGTCGAGGGTGAGGCGGCCGGACGCGCGGTCCGCCGGGTCGCCGGTGGGCCGGAAGCGTACGGTGCCGTCCTCGAGCGCGGCCGTCAGCGGCCCCGGCGTGTGCTCCTGGATCGGGCAGAGGATGGCCGATACGACCAGCAGTGGCGTCTCCGGGTGCCCCTCCCTGATCGTGTCGAGGAAGCCGTGCACGGCGGGAGCGAAGGCACGCAGCCGCATGGCGTCGGAGTTGACCAGGTTGATGCCGATCTTGACGCTGATGAGGTCCGCCGGGGTGTCCCGCATCGTACGGGCGGTGAACGGATCGAGCAGCGCGCCTCCGCCGAAGCCCAGGTTGACCAGCTCGACCCCGCCGAGAGCGGCGGCCAGGGCGGGCCAGATGGCGGTGGGGTGGGTGGCGTTGGAGCCGTGGCTGATCGAGCTGCCATGGTGCAGCCACACCCGCCGCCCGCCGGAGGGCGCCGGCGAGACCGGCGCGTCGGTACGCAGGGCGCCGAGCTCGGTGGTCTCGTTGTGCGGCAGCCAGATCTCGACGTCCTTGTCACCGGCGGGCAGGCCGGTGAAGCGGGCGGTGCCGGCCCTTCGCGCAGCTCGACGACCCCGCTTGTCAGGTCGGTGATGCGCACCCGCCCGCCCGGCACCGTGGCCTGGGCGGCGAGCCGCCCGCCGATCACCAGGTCGTACCCGCCGTCCGGCGGCTGCGGCAGCCCGCGGTAGGCGCGCTTGGTGGGCAGCGTGTCCAGCTCGATGACGGTGGCGGCGGTGCGGAAGGTGAGCCGCACGCCGGACGGCTGGCTCTCGGCCATGGCGAGCTGCTCGTCGGGGATCTGCCTGCGCGCCCGCGCGGGCAGCCGGTGGGGGAGCAGCCCGTACGGCGTGCGCTCCACGTCGAGCGCGCCCCGCAGCAGATCCGCGGTCACGGGTGTGGTGATCAGTTCGCTGTTCATCGCCTCGGCCTGGGAGAAGAAGGGAGAAGTTATACCTATTATGCAGCAACTTAAAAGTATTAAGTTCGGCCACGGTGTCGCCGGTCGGCGCCGCGCGGCCGCCTTGTCCGGCGGGTGATCACGTGACCGGTTGACAGGAACCCCCCGCCCCATGAAACTCTCCCGAAACATGAGGCGCGTTCGGTAAACGTTTACAGGAGTGGTCGATGCCCCTGCCCCGATGGATCACCGCCGGCGCGCTCGCCGTCGTCACCGCGCTCAGCCTGAGCGTTCCCGGCCAGACCGATGTGCGGGCCGGCGGGACGATCACGACCGGCGCCGCGCCCTCACCGGCCCTGGGCGAGGACATCGCCTACAACGTCTACCTGCCCGCCGGCTACGACCGGGACAAGGCCCGCCACCCCGTGCTCTACCTGCTGCACGGCCGGGGCGACAGCATGCAGGCGTGGACCCGGGTCAAGACGACCCTCGACGACATGATCAGGACCAAGCGCATCCCGCCCGTCATCGCCGTCATGCCGGACGCCCCCTGGAGCGAGCGCGGAAGCTGGTACGTCGACTCCCGGTACACCGGCGCCGACCTGCCGGGCCGCCCGGTGGAGACGGCGCTGACCAGGGACCTCGTCAAGCACGTGGACGCGACGTACCGGACGGCGCCCATCAGGCAGGCCCGCCTGGTCGGCGGCTACTCGATGGGCGGCGCGGGCGCGCTGCGCTACGCGCTCGCCCATCAGGACCTGTTCGGCGCCGCCGCCGTGCTCAGCCCCGCCGTCTACACGCCGCTGCCGCCGTCCGACTCCTCGGCCCGCGACTACGGCGCGTTCGGCAAGGGCGGCGAGAAGTTCGACGACGAGGTCTACAAGGAGCTCAACTACCCGGCCCTGCTGCCGGATCTCGACCCCGACCTGCCGGTACGGCTGTTCGTGGCGGTCGGCGACGACGAGTACGCCAACCCCGACCCCGCCGACGCCCGCCACGACCTCGACTTCGAGTCCGCCGCGCTCTACAACGCCGCCCGCCGCTCGCCCGCGATCTCCGCGCAGCTCCGGGTGCTGGACGGCGGCCACGACTGGGACGTCTGGACGCCCGCGTTCGAGCAGGCCATGGCCGACCTCGGCCCCGCACTGAGCGTCACCCCGCCGACGGGCCTGCCCGCCCCGCTGCACGGCGGCTCCGGCGTCGACTGGGCGGGCGGCGTCGCCGCCTCCGCCGACGGCACCCTGACCATCGGGTACGCCACCACGGAGAACGGCAACCTGGACGCCGTCGTGAGCAGGATCGGCGGCTGGACGCGCCGCATCTCCACCCCCGCCGACGAGCGCCTGTACGGGGTCGCCGCGCTGCCGGACGGCGGCGTGCTCGCGGCCGGATACACCAAGGGCGACCTGGACGGGAAGCACGCGGGCAACACCGGCGACGACGCGTTCGTGGTCAGGATCGGCGCGGACGGCGAGGTCCGCTGGATCACCCAGTTCGGCGCGCCGGACGCCGCCGACCGCGTCTACGGGCTGGCCGCCGCCCCTGACGGAGGCGCGTACGTCGCCGGCTACACCAAGGGCGCGCTGGACGGCGAGAACGCCGGAGACAAGGACGCCATCGCCGCCCGTATCACGCCCGGCGGCGAGGTGGCGTGGATCCGCCAGTACGGCGGCCCCGGCGAGGACAAGGCCACCGGCGTCGCCGCCGCGCCCGCCGGCCTCTACCTGACCGGCAGCACCTCGGCCGCCATGCCCGGCACGACCGCGCGCGGCGGCATGGACGGCTGGCTGGCCGCCTACACCGCCGACGGCGCCAGGACCTGGGCCGCCACCGAGGGCGGCGCGGGAGACGACCGGCTCAACGCGGTCACCGTCACCACCACCGGCCTGGTCGTCGCCACGGGTGCCGCTTCCGGAGACGCGCTCACCGTCGCCTACACCGACCGGGGAAAGCGCCGCTGGCAGCACTCGCTCGCCACCGCCCAGGCGGACGAGGGCGCCGCGCTGGCCGCGCTGCCCGGCGGCGAGGTCGAGGTGGTCGGCTACACCCGGGGCAAGGTCGGGGTGCCGGCGGGCGGCGCCGACGTGGTGGCGCTCCGCCTGGACGCCAAGGGCGGTCAGCGCGCCGCCGCCCAGCTCGGCACCGCCAGGGACGACGCCGTGGACCCGTTCTCCGAGCCCAACGTCTACGCCGCCGCGGCGGGGGAGGGGAAGGTGGCGATCGCGGGCCTGACGTACGGCACGCCGGAGGGCGGCCGCGCGCTCGGCAACGGCGACGTCTTCCTCGCCACCGTCCAGCACTGAAGCCATGAAACAGGAAGGGATCGTCCGCCGGCGAAGCGGACGATCCCTCCTACAGCGGATCCCTCTCTACGACGGTCAGGCGCCTCTGTCGAGGAAGGTCAGACCCGCCTCCAGAGGGCGGGCACGTTCGGCGGCTCCCAGCCGGTGAGCGAGGTGTGCGCCTGGATGCACTCGTACGTCGCGCCGCCGTACGTCACCCGGTCGCCCACGCCGTACGCGTGGTTCGGGCTCCAGGTGCCGCCGGGCTGCGGGTCGGGGTTCGGGTCCGTCGGCGTGGGGCTGGGCTCGGGCTCCGGCTCGGGGCCGGGCGTGCCGCCGCCGCCGAAGTCGATGTCGGAGCAGGTGTAGAAGGCCTCGTTGCTGCCGACCACGCGCTGCCAGATCGAGTAGAGGATGTGCCGGCCGGTGCGCTGCGGCAGGGTGATGGTCCAGTTCGTGAACGTGGTCGGGTTCTGGTTGGTGAACGTCTTGATGTGCACCAGGTCCGACCACTTGAGGGGCATGGTGGGGTTCCAGCCCTCGCGGGTGATGTAGAACTCGAAGTTGCTGTTCGCGTGCGGGGCGGTCGCGTGGTAGGTGAGCGTGAAGTCGCCGGGCCGCACGGGGGTGGCGGGCCAGTCGGCCCGCTGGAGGTCGAGGCCACGGTACTTGTCGCGGCCCGCGCTGCAGAGCTTGCCGTCGGGGATGAGCTCGCGGTGCCTGCCGCCCGCTTCGAGGAGCGAGACCTCGTTCCAGTCGTAGAACGCCTGGGTGCCGCCGGCGGCGACGGCCGCCTTGCAGGCTTCGGACTTCGGCGACTCCGGGCCTTCGTTCTTGCAGACGTAGACGCGGCTCGGCGGGTTGGACATGGTGCCGTGGGCGTGGGCGGCGGATGCGGGCAGCAGCACCAGCACTCCGGTGGCCGCGGTGACGGTGGCGACGAACGTTCTCTTGCGCACCTGCGCTCCTGGGGGGTGAGGACAGGATTAAAAAGGAAACCTTACTAAGAATTAACGATTTCTGACTGACGCGCAAGCGGTTCCGGTCAATGGACCGGTCCGATCCCCGAACGCAGGAGCGGCCCGCGCCATGATGGCGCGGGCCGCTCGCATCTCTCCCACCGAAGGGGGTGCGGCGAGAGCTATCGGTGAACGCGGATCAGGCCGCGTCCGACCCGGCGTACGGCGAAAGTCCGGTGAACCCGGATCAAGCCGCGTCCGAGCCCAGGAAGCCCTCCTTCTTCAGCCACTCGGCGCTGACCTTGTCCGGCTCCATGCCCTCGACGTCCACCTGGGCGTTGAGCTGCTGCATGGTGGCGTCGTCCAGCTTGGCGATGACCGGCTGCAGCACCTTCTCCAGCGCCGGGTACTTCTCGAACGTCTCCTGCCGCACCGTCACGGCGGCGTTGTAGATCGGGAAGAACTTCTTGTCGTCCTCCAGCACCGTCAGGCCGAGCGCGGCGATCCGGCCGTCGGTGGTGAACACCTCACCGAAGTTGCAGGTCTGCCCCTTGTCGGTCTCGGTGTAGACCACGCCGGTGTCGAGCAGCTTCACCTGGTTCTTCGGGATCTCCATGCCGTACGCCTTGGACAGGCCGGGCAGGCCGTCGTCACGCGTGGAGAACTCCGTCTCGATGCAGAGCGTGACCTCCTGCGGCTTGGTCTTGAGCAGCTCGGCCACGTCGGAGACGGTCTTGACGCCCAGCTCCTGCGCCTTCTCGGAGCGGATGGCCAGGGCGTAGGTGTTGTTGAGCGGGGTCGGCCCGATCCACTTGATCTTGTTCTTGCTCAGGTCCGCCTCGGCGGTGGCCTTGAACTGCTCGGCCGAGTCCTGGATCGGCTTGGTGTTCTTGAGGAACTCGATCCAGCCCGTACCCGAGTAGTCCCAGTACAGGTCGATCTCGCCGGACTCCAGCGCCTTACGGTTCGGCACGGTGCCGCCGAGGTTCGTCTTGTCCACGATCTCCGCGCCGTGCGCCTTCAGCAGGTGCACCGCGATCTTGCCGAGCATGATGTTCTCGGTGAAGTCCTTGGAGCCGACGACGAACTTGGCGCCCGCCAGCTCGTTGCCGGCGCTTCCCGTTTCGACGGCGTCGGCGCCGCCGCACGCGCTCGCCGACAGGGTCAGCGCCGCGGCGGCGAGAAAGGTGAGGGTCGTCCTGAGGGGACGGAAACGCATGTCGGATACACCTCGTGTGGGGGTTGCTTACGAGTACTGCTTGACGAAACGGGGGGATTTCCAGGGGAAGATCACATGCCGCGCGGCTTGAGCACGTGCTCGGCCAGACCGCCGAGCCAGTCGATGAGGAACGCGATGCACGCGGTGAGCACGCCGCCGACGATGGTGACGGGCATGCGGTTCAGCTTGAGTCCGTTGATGATCAGCTCGCCGAAGCCGCCGGCGGCGACGAACGCGCCGAGCGTGGCCACGCCGACGGTCAGCACGAGCGCGGTACGCAGACCGGCCAGGATCGCCGGCACCGCGAGCTTGAGCTCCACCCGCCACAGCACCTGGCCGCGGGTCATGCCCATGCCCCGCGCGGCCTCGATGAGCGCGGGGTCCACCTGCTGGACGCCGACCATGGTGTTGCGCAGCACCGGCAGCACGGCGTAGGCGACCAGGCCGACCAGCGCGGTCTTGAAGCCGACGCCCATGAGGAACGTGGCGAGCACCAGCAGGCCGATGGCGGGGACGGCCTGGCCCAGGTTGCCCACCGTGAGGATGATCGGGGCGATGAGCTTGTTGCGGGCCCTCGAGGCGACGATGCCGAGCGGGATCGCGATGATCACGACGAGGAACGTCGCGGCGGCCGTCATCTTCAGGTGCTCGACGGCCTTGGTGAGGATGACCGAGGTGTTGAGGCTGCGCTGCTCGATGGAGTCGAGCTCGAGCGTGCCGACCCACGCGTACAGGGCGACGAGCACGACGGCCACGGCGAACGGGGTGAACAGCAGCTGGCGCAGGTGGGGGAAGCGCCGTTCGAGCGGGCGGACCGGCGCCGCCGTGGCGGCGGGCAGCGTCTGGGCGGTCATCGGCCACCTCCGCTCCCCGCGCGCTGTTGTTCCGGTGCGCCGACCGCCGCGCAGAGCGTGGCGTACGTCACCACCCCCGACGGCGTGCTGCACCGGTCGGTGCCGTGGGCCAGCATGAAGTCGAGCGCCTCGCGCAGCGTGGTGCCGGCCGCCACCTGGGGGAGCGCGGGGTCGGGTTCGGGGCTCTCCACCGGCACGTCCTCGACCCGCAGCAGGGCCAGCCGCTTGAGCGTGCCGTCCTGGCCGATGAAGCTGGCCACGTAGTCGTCGGCGGGGCTGGCGAGGATGTTGGCCGGGGTGTCGTACTGGGCGATGTGGGAGCGCTCGCGCAGGATCGCGATGCGGTCGCCCAGCTTGATGGCCTCCTCGAAGTCGTGGGTGACGAAGATGATCGTCTTGCGGAGCTGCTTCTGCAGGCGGACGAACTCGTTCTGCAGGTGCTCGCGGGTGATCGGGTCGGTGGCGCCGAACGGCTCGTCCATGAGCATCACGGGCGGGTCGGCGGCCAGGGCGCGGGCGACGCCGACGCGCTGCTGCTGGCCTCCGGAGAGCTGGCGCGGGTAGCGGTCGCGGAACGCGGACGGCTCCAGGCTGACCAGCGCGAGCAGCTCCTCGACCCGCTCGGCGATCTTGGCCGCGGGCCAGCCGAGCAGCTTGGGCACCAGGCCGATGTTCTGCGCCACGGTCAGGTGGGGGAACAGGCCGACCTGCTGGATGGCGTACCCGACGTGGCGGCGCAGCTCGTCCGGGTTGAGGCTGAGCACGTCCTGGCCGCCGATGCGGATCTCGCCGGACGTCGGCTCGACCAGCCGGTTGATCATCTTCATCGTCGTCGTCTTGCCGCACCCCGACGGCCCCACGAACACCACGAGCTCGCCTGCGGGGATGTCGAGGGTGACGTTGTCGACCGCTGGGGCCTCCTGCCCCGGGTACTGCTTGGTCAGCGAGCGCAGCTCGATGCGCACGCCTTCGGAGTCACGGTCGAACACGAAGCCCCCTCGGGGTGGTCAGTAGGCGGACGGCGAAGAAGAACAGGTCGAACAGCACGGCGACGACCACGACGCCGAGGGTGCCGGCGAGCGTGGCGTTGAGTGAGTTCACCGAGCCGAGCCTGGACAGACCCTCGAAGATCTGGTTGCCGAGGCCGGGGCCGTCGACGAAGGCGGCGATGGCGGCGATGCCGATGAGCATCTGCGCCGAGATCCGCACGCCGGCGAGGATCAGCGGCCAGGCCAGCGGGAGCTGCACCTGGAACAGCACCCGCGTACGGGTCAGGCCCATCCCGCGTCCCGCCTCCACGGTGGCCGCGTCCAGGCCGTTGAGCCCGGTCACGGTGTTGCGGATGATCGGCAGGAACGCGTACACGACGAGCGAGACCAGCGTCGAACCCCAGCCCAGCCCGGTGATCGGGATGAGCAGGGTGAGCAGCGCCAGCGAGGGGATCGTGAGCACCGCCGCCGAGACCGCTATCGAGCTGCCGCGCACTCTCGGCCGGTCGTAGGAGAGGAGTCCGATGCCGACGCCGATCACGGTGGCGATGAGGATCGCGATCCCCACGACCAAAGCATGTTCCGCGGCGGCCAGCGAGAGAGTGTCCCATCGAGAGACCACGTACTCGCCGAAACTCATGAAGTGACCACCTTCGCTTACGCTTGCATGGATTCGCAAACGTATGCGATCTGTTGCGGTGAGCGCAAAATGTGATGCAGTGAGCGCAACACTAGTGCAATGCTTTCGTTACGAACGGACAAGGATGACGGAGAAGCCGCCACTGTCCTCGGCCGGGCTACGCCGGGACCTGGAGATCCTCGAAGTGCTGGCAGGTCATGGGGATGATCGGGACGCCGACGGCTTCGGCGTGAGCTGGATCGCCGAGCGGTTGGGCCGCGAGAAGAGCCAGGTCTCGCGGGCCCTGCGGTCGCTGGAGCTCGAAGGCATGGTCGAGCGGGATCCCCTGACCAGGCGCTATCGCCTGGGGTGGCGGTTGTTCGCGCTGGCCGCCCGCACCCAGCATGCGCGGCTGGTCCGCCTGGCCGCGCCCTACGTGCGGCGCCTGGCCGCCGCGTTCGACGAGGACGCCTACCTGTGCGTGCTGCGCGGCAGCATGGTCCTGACCCTGCTGTCGGTGCCCTCGTCGCGGGCCTACCACCGGGTCTGGGAGGGGGTGTCGGTGCCGGTCATCATGGCCGGGGCGGGGCGTTCGCTGCTGGCTGACTGGGACGACGACCGCGTTCGCGAACTGCTGAAGGCCACCCTGCCGTCGGGGCTGGACAGCGCGGTGAGCAGCGAGGAGCAGTGGCTGGCCGACATCGCGCACGCTCGCTCGGCCGGGTACGCGATCTCCGACACCGAGCTGGACGACAGCGAGATCGCGGTGTCGGCGCCCGTACGCGACCACCGGGGGCTGATCACGGCGGCGCTGAGCGTGTCGGTCACCCGGGCCGCCGGCCGGTCCCGGCTGCACGAGATCGGTGAGATCGTCGCGCAGACGGCGGCGGAGTTCTCGATCGCGCTGGGACACTCGACGTCGAGCCCCCGGCCCGCGGCGGAGCAGCCCCGCCCCCGCAGACCGGGCCGCCCCGCCGCCGCCCGGCCGGACTCCCGCGTCGAGCCCTAGCGGGGCGGCTCAGGCGGCTGCGGCGGGTGCGAGCGGCGGACGCGGCAGCGGACGTGAGGCACGCGCTCGCCCTGGACGACCACATGCGGGTCCATGGGGAGATGCTGCGCGTCCAGCGATCCGATGGGGGCCTCGGGGTGCCGGCCCTCCGGGCGGGGCCGGTGCGCGGCCCCGGCGGTGCGCCGGGGCCGGCCACCGGCCTTTCCGCCAGCGCGTCGAACACGCGGCGCCGGAATCGACACGCCTCAGAAGATTTGTCTCCGGCCCGTCTCACAGGCCCTTGGCGGCGTAGTCGTAGCGGTCGTTGTAGCGGACGTACGCCTTCTTGCCCTCGAAGAGCTGGAACGGGTCCGGCTGCCACTTCTTCTTGTCCTTGAGGAAGTAGTTGTTGCGCTCGCAGTTGCCGCGCGCCCAGAACGACGAGATCTTGTCCCGCCAGTAGCGGGTGAACTCGAACTTCTTGCATCGCGCCGGTGACGAACGCCACTTCGCCATGGCGCCGCGCCAGTTGCTGTGCTCGTACACGCAGTACCAGCCGCTCGGGCAGGACGCCGCCGTGGCCGACAGCAGCAGCCGCACCGAGCCGCCCTCCCAGGCGATCTCGTTGTTGCTGATCTTCGTGCCGTGCGGGATCGCCGCCAGGTACGCGTTGATCCGCGCGGCGTTGGCCGCCGCCTGGGCCGGGGCGGCGTTGAGCCCGCCCGCCACGACGGCGCCCGCGGCGATCACCGCGCCGGCCCGTACCAGCGTGCGCCGTGCCCGGCCGGTGCCGCGTCCGAGAACGCTCATATCGTCTCCCCCTTTCGAAGTGGATCACGGTGTCGATCCGTCGGGGGAGACGCTAGGAGGCGCCGTGTTGAGCCTGTGTTGAGCCCGTGTTGAGCTGATGGCGGGACCTGCGGCGTTCTCCCTGCGAAGGCGGCCGATGCGGTCTATGTTGATCACTGAAACGTGAAAAATGTTACTGATGGGGAGTCGTGATGGGGGAGGAGCGCCGAAGGGCGGACCGCGCCGCGCCGGCCGAGCGGATGGACACCTCCGTGCCGCACCCCGCCAGGGTCTGGAACTACTGGCTCGGCGGCAAGGACAACTACGCCCCCGACCGCCAGGTCGGCGACGAGATCGTGGAGGTGATGCCGGACCTGCCGGTCAACGCGCGCGCGGAACGCGAGTTCATCGGCCGCGTCGTGCGCCACCTGGCCGGTGAGTGCGGCGTCGACCAGTTCCTCGACGTCGGCACCGGCATCCCCACCGCCGACAACACGCACGAGGTGGCCCAGCGGGTGAACCCCAAGGCCAGGATCGTGTACGTCGACAACGACCCGATCGTGCTGGCCCACGCGCGGGCGCTGCTGGTGGGCACCGAGGAGGGCGCGACCGACTACCTCGACGCCGACCTGCGCGAACCCGAGCCGATCCTGCGCGACGCGGCCCGCACGCTTGACTTCTCCCGCCCGGTCGCGCTGCTGCTGATGGGCGTGCTGGAGTTCGTGCCGGACGCCGAGCCGGCCCACCGCTCGGTCCGCACGCTCGTGGACGCGCTCCCGTCCGGCAGCTACCTCGCGATCGCGCACAGCGTGCACAGCCCGTCGATGGACAAGGCCGCCGCCGCGTGGAACGCCAGCGGCGCCACCCCGTTGACGCTGCGCACGGAGGAGGAGCTGCGCGCCTTCTTCGACGGGTTCGAGCTGCTGGAGCCCGGCGTCGTCTCGCTGCCGAAGTGGCGTCCCGATCCGCAGACCAGCTTCCAAGACCGCGAGGTGTTCCAGTACGGCGGTCTCGGCCGCAAGCCCTGACCCGGCTCGCCGTGTCAGACCCGCTTAGTGAGACGCTGAGCGTCAGACCCCGCTTGGTGGGACGCTGAGCGGTCAGACGCTGCGCAGCACCGACACCACGATGCCCAGCACCGTGGCCTCGTCGCCGTCGATCACCTCGTACGCCGGGTTGCGCGGCTCGAGGTAGACGTGCCCGCCCCGGCGGCGGAACACCTTGACGGTGGCCTCGCCGTCGATCATCGCGGCGACGATCTGCCCCGAGTGCGCCTCGGGCTGCTGCCGCACGATGACGATGTCGCCGTCGCAGATCGCCGCCTCGATCATCGAGTCGCCGCGCACCCGCAGCGCGAACACCGTGCCCCGCCCCGTCAGGTCGCGCGGCAGCGTCAGCGCCTCGTCCATCACCTCATCGGCCGGGATGGGAACGCCCGCCGCGATGTCGCCCACCACGGGCACGCTCACCAGGTCGGCGCTCGGCTCGGCGGACTCGGGGCGCAGGAACGACCGCACGTCGATCGGCCGCGTCATCGTCGAGCTCCGGCGCAGCAGCCCCTGGTCCTCCAGCGCCTTGAGGTGCTTCGACACCGACGAGGCCGAGCGCAGCCCCACCGCCTTGGCGATCTCGCGCGTGCTCGGCGGGTAGCCGTATCTGACCACGTGGTCCCTGATCGTGGCCAGGATGTGCTGCTGCCGCCGGGGCAGCGATTGGAGGTCGAGGTATTCGAACGCGTCGGGGCCGCCGTAGGTGCTCACCGGCGACATGCTAGAGCCTGCCGCACCGCGGCGTGGTCATCGCGGCGTCAGGCTCCGGAAAGGGCCTGTCGCCTACGGCCCTGCCTTCGTACTCTCAGGGCGTGGAAGGAGGCGGGCATGACGGAGGCAGCGGGCGGCGAGGCGGCGTGGGAGTCGGCGTGGAAGGTGCTCGCGCCGGTGACGGACCTGGTCACGCCCATGGCGGTACGCGTGGCGGCCACCCTGCGCCTGACCGACCTCATCGGCGGCGACCGCGTACCGGTGCAGGAGCTGGCCCGGCGCAGCGGCACGAACGCCGACGCGCTGGACCGGATGCTGCGCCACCTGACCCATCAGGGCGTCTACACCGAGCCCGAGCCGGGCGTGTTCGCGGTGAACGAGCCCGCGGCGCTTCTGGCCTCCGGCCATCCCTCGGGGATGCGGGCCCGCCTCGACCTCGACGGCTTCGGCGGGCGCATGGACCTCGCCTGCACCGGGCTGCTGCACACCGTACGGACCGGGGAGCCCGCCTGGGAGACGGTCTTCGGGCTGTCCATCTGGTCGCACCTGGCCTCCGACGAGCACCTGGGCGCGACGTTCGACGCCATGATGGCCGACGGCTCCGACTACCTGGCCGACGCCGCCGCCGGCTTCGACTGGTCCGGCGTACGGCACGTCGCCGACGTCGGCGGCGGCACCGGCGTCCTGCTCGCCGAGCTGCTGCGGGCACACCCCGGCCTGCGCGGCACCCTCGTGGACCTGCCGGACACGGCCGGGCGCGGCCGCCGGTTCCTGGCCGATCGCGGACTGGACGATCGCTGCTTCTTCGCCGGGCAGAGCTTCTTCGACCCGCTGCCCGCCGGAGCCGACGTCTACGTGCTCCGCCGCGTGATCCACGACTGGGACGACGGCTCCGCCGTACGCATCCTGCGCCGCTGCGCCGAGGCGGCAGGCCCGCGCGGCCGGATCGTCGTGATCGAGTTTCATGGCGGTACGGACGCCGCGCCGGCGATGCGCGCCGAGATGGACCTGCGCATGCTGGTCATCAATGGAGGTCGCGAGCGCACCCTGGAGCAGTACCGGGCCCTCGCGGACGCCGCGTCGCTGGAGGTGACCGGCACGCACATGACCCCGCTCGGCCACCTCGTACTCACCTGCACCCCGGCCGCCGCTTGAACCGCCACCGGGGTACGCGCCGTAGGCCGGACCCTCACCTGCCCACCGACCGGGACCCGCTGAAACCGCGCCACGTCGGGCAGGACCCCGCTCGCCGCTACGTCGGGCGGGACCCAGCTGGCCGCTGGGTCGGGCAGCACCCAGCTGGCCGCTAGGTCGGGCAGGACCCCGCTCGCCGGTCGCCGCCGCGTACGCCGTGACCGGCGGGCGGGCGCCAGTCGGAGCGCCGGGGCCGGATCGCCCCGCGCAGGTACAGGGCGTTGGCGGCCCGCCGCGCGAGGATGTCGAGGTGCGCGTCGAGCAGCGGCACCCGGGTGTCGGCCAGCTCGGTGCGTATCACCTGTACGAGGTGGTCGAGCAGCGGCAGCTCGGCCGGGTCGGCGGGCCGCTCGGGCGCGATCTCGCCACGGTGCAGTCCTGGCCGCCGGGGATCCTCCGGCTCCCCGCAGACGCGGCACTCCTCCTCGGCGTCGGGGTCGCCGGGGTCCTTCCAGGCGACGTAACGATGAGGCTGGACATGTGTCTCGTACATGACAATCACCTCGTACCCAGCCTAAAAGCCCCCTCTCCGCCCGGCCAGCACCGCAGCAGCCCCGGACGCCGGGATCGGGTCAGTCGCCCCCGTCGCCTCCATCGCCGCCGAAGCCGCCGCCTCCGCCCCCGTAGCTCGCGCCACCGCCGCCGTAGTCACTGCTCCTGCGACCGGAGTCAGCCGGGGTCAGGACGACAGCGAGCAGGAAAGCGAGGATGACGAAGACCACTCCCGCGAAATCGGAGTCCGGGTGACCGATTCCGTAAAGAAAGTCGAAGAACATCAGCGGCACGATCAGCATCCACAGGTCCTTGCGCACGGCGACCTCCTCGGCCTGACGGGGGTTCCTCCTCGCCCTGGGCGGGGACGCAGGAGGGCCGGGACAGCCTGCGGGGAGGAGCCGCAGGCGGACGCGAAGTCTCCGATGAGCAGTTTTCCCACATGAGGGAGCGGCAACCGCCGGCAGCGCCAGGGTGAGGGGGCGGCGGGGCGAGCCGCGAGGGCGGGTCCCCGGAGCGGGTCAGGGCTTGGGGAGGCGGATCGACATGGCGTGGCGGAAGACGTCGCGCGGATCCCAGCGCGCCTTCACCCGCTGCAACCGGGCGTAGTTCCCGCCGTAGTAGAGGGTCGTCCACGGGACGCCGGAGGTGTTCCACTTCGGGTCGGCGTGGTCGATGTCGGGGTAGTTGATGTACGCGCCGCCGCAGTTCCCGCCCGGCACCGGCACGCCTCCGGTGGTCGCGTACAGGTCCCGGTGCAGCTCCCGCACCCACTGGAGCTGGGCGGCGCCGTCCTGGCCGTCCTGCCAGGAGGACAGGCAGATGACCTTGAGAATGGAGTCGCGCTCGGCGGTGGCGGTGGCGGCGGACGGCACGGTGTTGACCTGCCCGCCGTACGAGATGGCCCACAGCGTCCGCGGCATGGAGGCGGGCCTGCTGAGGTGGTCGTAGGCGACGTCGATCTGCCGGTCGGTGAAGCGCTTGCGCAGGTAGCTGGACTTGACCTTGAAGTGGCTGGACTGCTCGGCCTCGCTGAGCGCGAACGAGCGCACCGCGTGGTACCACGGCTGCCGCTCGATCGGCAGGACCGTCATATCCGGCTTGACCCCTTCGGCCACGGCGGCGAAGAACGCCCGCATCTTCTTCTCGGCGTCGGGGACGGTGGCGTCCATCTGGCAGGCCAGCGTGATGCCGCCGGGGTCGGCCGCGTCGCTCTTGCCGTTGAGCATGAGCACGCCGAACAGCGAGGCGTACGGGAAGCCGGGATCGCTGTTGCGCTCGTGCCACTCGCCATGGTTGCGGACCAGCCTGCGGAACGACTCCTTCGTCATGCCCTTCCACGGCCAGTACGCGACGCCGGTGAGCAGCGCGGCGGGCGGCTTGGGCAGCAGCGTGGCGGGGTCGTTGCCCTTGACCTTCGGATCGCGCAGCCAGTAGCGGGTGACGATGCCGAAGTTGCCGCCCCCGGCTCCGGTGTGCGCCCACCACAGGTCGTGATGGGGGTCGCGCGGGTCGCGGGTGGCGACGACCGCGCGGGCCCGGCCCGACCGGTCCACCACCACGACCTCCACGGCGTGCAGGTAATCGACGGTGAGCCCGTACTTGCGGGACAGGGCGCCGTACCCGCCGCCCACGATGTGACCGCCGGCCGCCACGGTGCCGCACTGGCCGCCGGGCAGCGTCACGCCCCAGCCGAGGTGGAGCGTCCGGTACGCGTCCATCAGCGTCGCCCCTGGCTCGACGGCGAACGCGCCGCGCCGCTCGTCGAAGTACACCTTGTTCATCTCGCACATGTCGATGACGACCTGCGCGCCGTCGCCGACGAAGTTCTCGTAGCAGTGGCCGCCGCTGCGCACCGTCACCCGCTTGCCCGCGCGTACCGCGTCCCCGACGGCCTTGACCACCTGCTCGGTGGAGGTGACCACGTGGAAGTACTCGGGTTGGGGGCGGAAGCGCTGGTTCATGCCGCGCACGACGAGGTCCGCGTATCGCGGGTCCGGCTTCCCGACGCGGACGGGGCCGGGGTCCTTCCCCGTGGCGGTCGTGGCGGCGGCGGGCAGCGCCGGAAGCAGGCCCGCGGTGGCGGCCCCGCCGAGCACGGTCGTGCCGCCGAGCAGTCGCCGGCGCGTGACGTCACTCATATCTGCGACTCCTAGTGGTGAGGTGATCTCTCAGTGCCTCACCGACGCTAGGAGCGGCCCGCCGGCCGGGGAATGCACCTAAGTACACCCCCGGGCGTGCCTGATTGCACTCTTCCGCGGGTGCCTTGATGCAGGCGGCCGGGTGTAAGCGGTGTCTTGATGCGGGTGGCCGGTTGATACGCGGCGTCCTGGCGCAGGTGGCCGGTTGATACGCGGCGCCTTGACGCAGGTGGTCGGTCCCGGGCGGCGGGGGAGGAACGCGGGTGATCAGTCTTGGGCGGCGGGGGAGCGGCGGCGGCGTCCGCTGCGGCGCGGCGCGGGTTCGGCACCGGCGAGCAGCGCCAGCCGCCGCGCCTCGCCCTGCTCCTCCACCTGGAGCACGACCTGGCGCAGCCCGTCGGCCAGCGCCCGGCAGGTCTCGCCGTCGAGCCGGGAGGTGACGAACACCTCCTCGGCGTTGAAGGCGGGCAGCGACCGCCGCATGAACTCCTCGCCCGCGGCGGTCAGCCGGCAGAGCACGAGCCTGCCGTCGGTGGGATGGCGCAGCCGCCGGGCCAGCCCGCGCGACTCCAGCGTGCGCAGGACGCCGGTCAGCGTGCCCTTGGAGATGCCGGCCTCCTGGGCGACGTGGCGGCTCTCCGGCTCGCCCCACAGCCAGATCACCCACAGCACCACGAACGCGGTCCAGGTGAGATCGCCGCTGCCGCGCAGGACGGCGTTCTCCAGGTGCTGGCGTACGGCGGCCGCGGCGCGGTAGATGTTCGCCACCACGGCCATGCGCTCGCGGTCGATCGGCATGTCGCCGAGCCTGGCCTCGACCAGCTTCTCCGCCTCGGTGATCGACCGTTGCCCGGGCACGCGGCCCTCCCTATCGCCTGCGAGCGGAAATCCGGCTTCCGAAGTATAGGTCCAGCTTCAAGCCTTGCCCGTTCTGCCCGATTTCGCGGATCGCCGAACCGTTACGGCACTTCCAACGTCTTCAAGTAGAACGGGGGCTTATCGGAGTGAAAGGTGGACCGGACGAACATGATCATGCCGGAGACCGTGCTGGCGGGCCGCTACCGCTTGCTGTCGCGGCTGGGCAGCGGGGGACACGGCGAGGTCTGGCGGGCCCGGGACATCCTGCTCGATCGCGTCGTGGCGGTGAAGACCGTGCGGTCGGGGCTCGACGGCGACGCGGTGGCCCGCTTCCACGCCGAGGCCAGGGCGATGGCCACCGTCGAGCATCCCGGAGTGGTGGGGGTGTTCGACTACGGGATCGCCGACGTGGACGGGCGGCGCACGCCGTACCTGGTGATGAAATACCTCGACGGCGAGCCGCTGCACCTGCTGCTCGAGCGCAGGGGGCGCATCTCGGCGGGTGCGACGCTCGACCTCGTCGCCCAGACCGCCGAGGCGCTGCAGGCCGCGCACGACAACGGCGTGGTGCACCGGGACGTCAAACCGGCCAACCTCATCGTCAAGGCCGACGGCAGCGTCGTGCTGACCGACTTCGGCATCGCCCGCGCCGCCGAGGGGCACAAGCTGACCGCCTCCGGCATCGTGCTGGGCACCGCCACCTACTGCGCGCCCGAGCAGGCCGAAGGCGCAGAGCCGAGCGCCGCCATGGACGTGTACGCGCTGGGCGTGGTCGCGTACGAGTGCCTGGCGGGACGGCCGCCGTTCCGCGGCGAGAACGCGGTCGCGATCGCGCTCCAGCACGTCCATGACCCGCCGCAGCCGCTGCCCGGCGACGTGCCCGCGGCGGTCGCGGAGGTCGTGATGCGCGCCCTGGCCAAGGACCCGGCGGCCCGCTGGCCCAGCGCCGCCGCCATGGCCGCGGCGGCCCGCGCCCTGTCCGCCCAGGTGAGCGGCGACTCGCCGCTGACCGACGGCTTCCCCGTCCCCGGCCAGCGCACGGAGACCGCGTCAGCGGCGAGCCCGCGCGACGGCGCCCCTGAGACGGCCGCACGCCCGGCGGAGCCGCAGGGCGGCGCCCCGGACCGGGCGGCCGGGACACGCGGCGGTGCGGGCGCGGCCAGGGGCCCGGCGGGACCGCGCGGCGGAGGCGCGGAGCCGGCGGGGAGAGCGGCCGACGGGACGACCCGCGCCCGGGCCAGGAGCCGTGAGCGGGCAGGAAGCCGGAAGCGGGCGGCGGCCACCGCGGGCGCGCTGGCCGGCGCCGCGATCGCGGCCGCCGCCGCGTGGGCGCTGCTGCCGGACGACGCGCGTACGCCGGCGCAGGCCGGAGCCGAGGTGACGGCGGAGGCGTCCCGCCCGGCCGACCCCACGCCCGACTTCGTGACGAACACGAAGGAGCCCGAGCCGAGCGAGACCCCGAAGACCTCGCGGACCACCACGTCCCCGTCCCCTGAGCCCGCCGACCCCACGCCCACCCCGACGGAGGGCGCGATCGTGGGCGGCATCCGGTACGCGGGCGCGTCCGCGCCCAAGGAGTACCAGCCCGGCCTGGTCGAGGTCTTCAACGACAAGGGCAAGCGCGTGACCGGCCGGCGCGCCGACCGCGACGGCTATCGCTTCTCGCTGCTCCCCGGCGGATACCGCCTCCAGACGCTGCTCGGCGGCACCAAGTGCTGGACGCTCGCCAAGGTCAAGGCGGACGAGACCACCAAGGCCGACCTGACCTGCCGCATGCCGAAGCCGGAGGAGCCGCCGTTCCTGGGCGCCGCCGTGCGCGACGCGGCCGGTGACGCCAGGCCGGGCGGTCCAGGTGCGGGCACGCCGCCCGCGTACGCGGACCTGACGGCGGCGGTGGCCAAGGGCGGCGAGGACAGCGTGCGGCTGGAGTGGCTCACCGGCGGTGCCGTCCCGGCCGAGCCTCCGGCGGAGGGCGCCGGGGAGAGCCGCTGGACCGCCACGTTCACCCAGTCGGGGGAGAGCGCGACGGTGACGCTCACGGGTGCCAAGGGCGCGTGGACCGTCGTGGCGTTCGGCAAGGAGGTGACCGCCAAGCCGGCGTTCGCGGGGACGGGCGTCGCGGTCACGCTCGACCGGGCGACGCTGGAGTCCGCGCCGATCGATCTCACCAAGCCGTACGAGGTGAGCGCCGCCGCCACCGTGACCGTGGGCGCGCACACCTGGACGGACACCGCCCCCTGATCGACACCGGCCCCTGATCGACACCGCCCCCTGACGGACGAGAGCGAGGCGGGCTACAGCGCGCGGCCGAGCAGCGCGACGAAGGCCGCGATGCGCTCCTCGTCGCGCCGGTAGTGCGTCCACTTGCCGATCCGGGTGGAGCGCACCAGCCCGGCGCGTTCGAGCGAGGCCATGTAGGACGACACGGTCGACTGCGCGAGCCCGGTCTTGGCCTGGATGTGGCTGACGCACACGCCGGCCTCGTGCGGGTCGGCGATGCCCTCGGCCACGGGGAAGTGCCGTTCGGGCTCGCGCAACCAGGACAGCACCTGCAGGCGCACGGGATTGGCGAGCGCCTTGAACACGTCGATCAGGTCGAGCTGCGGTTCTGTGCGGGCGGTCATGGGCGGTCCAGAAGAACGACAATTCGCAAAGTCTCGTCAGGATACCGGCACCGAGCAGGAGGGCGGAGCACGGCCGTGACCTCGGCACGCTGACGCCATAAGTCAGCATGTCTATACATAGGAATGATATTGAGGTACAACCGGGGCGAGCCTGTTGGTGCTGGAGGTGCCCTGTGAGACGTACCCCGATCGTGCTGGCCCTGCTAGGAGCGCTCGCCATCAGCGGCTGTTCCTCTTCCTCTTCCCCTTCTTCCGGAGGCGAGAGCGCCCCGCCCGCCTCCGCCGCGCAGGCGGGCGACGCCACCTACGCCGTGATCACCCACGCCGCCGCCGGAGACTCGTTCTGGGACGTGGTCAAGAACGGTGCGGAGGCCGCGGGCAAGGAGTACGGCGTGACCGTCACCTACCAGGGCGACGACGACCCGGCCAGGCAGTCACAGCTCATCGACCAGGCCGTGTCCGAGCAGGTGGACGGCATCGTCGTCTCCATGGCCAACCCCGACGCGCTCAAGGAGGCCATCGGCAAGGCCGTCGCGGCCGAGATCCCGGTGGTGACCATCAACTCGGGCGCCGACTTCTCCAAGGAGTTCGGCGCGATCACCCACGTCGGCCAGTCGGAGGACGTCGCCGGGCGCGGCGCCGGCGAGCAGCTCAAGGCGGCCGGCGTCACCAAGCTGCTGTGCGTGATCCACGAGGCCGGCAACGTCGGGCTCGACCAGCGCTGCAAGGGCGCGGAGGAGACGCTCGGCGGCACGGTCGAGCGGCTGCAGGTGAACGTGAGCAACCTGGCCGACGTCACCTCGAAGGTCGCCGCCAAGCTGCAGACCGACAAGCAGGTCAACGGCGTGCTCGCGCTCAACCCCGCCGTCGCGGTGGCCGCCAGGGACGCCATCAAGGACGCGGGCTCGCAGGCGAAGCTGGCCACGTTCGACCTGTCGGCCGACGTGGTGAGCGCGATCAACGACGGCGACATCCTCTTCGCCGTGGACCAGCAGCAGTACCTGCAGGGTTACCTGCCGATCACGTTCCTCCACCTGTACAAGTCCAACCTCAACACGGTCGGCGGCGGGCTGCCGGTCAACACCGGGCCCGGGTTCGTCACCAAGGAGAACGCCGCGCAGGTGGCCGAGCTGGCGGAGGCGGGCACGCGATGACGGCGGTGGCGGACGAGCGGGTGGCGAAGGCCGGGCTGGCCCGCCGCCTGCTCATCAGGCCGGAGCTCGGCGCGGTGGTCGGCCTGGTGCTGGTGTTCGCGTTCTTCGCCGCGCAGTCGGCGGTGTTCCGCTCGCCCGACGGCATCGCCAACTGGCTCGACCCGGCCGCGACGCTCGGCATCATGGCGGTCGCGGTGGCGCTGCTGATGATCGGCGGCGAGTTCGACCTGTCGGCGGGCGTGCTGACGGGGACGAGCGGGCTCGTGCTGGTGACGCTGGCCACCAGGTTCGGCTTCAACGTCTGGACGGCCATGCTGGCCGGGCTGGTCGTGGCGCTGGCGATCGGGTTCGCCAACGGCATCGTGGTCACCAGGACCAAGCTGCCCAGCTTCATCGTGACGCTGGGCACGTTCCTCATGCTCCAAGGCGTCAATCTGGGCGTCACCAAGGCGATCACCGGAACCGTGCAGGTCAGCGGGCTGCGCAGGGCCGAGGGGTTCGAGCTCGCCAACGCGATCTTCGCCGGCACCATCGACATCGGCGGCACCTCGTTCCGGGTGGCGATCCTGTGGTGGATCGCGGTGACGGCGGTGGCGACCTGGGTGCTCATGCGCACGCGGGCGGGCAACTGGATCTTCGCCGTCGGCGGCAACGAGCAGGCGGCGCGGGCGGTGGGCGTGCCGGCCGCCCGTACGAAGATCGCGCTGTTCATGACGACGGCGTTCGCCGCCTGGCTGGTCGGCTCGATCCTGGCGCTGCGCTACACGTCGGTGCAGGCCAACATCGGCATCGGCCAGGAGTTCATCTACATCATCGCGGCCGTCATCGGCGGCTGCCTGCTCACCGGCGGCTACGGCTCGGCGATCGGTGCCGCCATCGGCGCGCTGATCTTCGGGATGGCCGACAAGGGCATCGTGTTCCTGGGCTGGGACGCCGACTGGTTCACCTTCTTCCTGGGCGCGATGCTGCTGCTCGCGACGCTGGCCAACCGCCTGGTCCGGCGCTATGCCGAGGAGGTGCGGCATTGACACCGATCCTGCAGACGCGCGGCATCGGCAAGACGTTCGGCTCGGTGCTCGCGCTGCGCGAGGTGTCCATGAGCGTGTCGGCCGGGCAGGTCGTCTGCGTGCTCGGCGACAACGGCGCGGGGAAGTCCACGCTCATCAAGATCCTGTCGGGGGTGCACCAGCACGACTCTGGCCAGTACCTGGTGGACGGCCAGGAGGTGCGGCTGACCGGCCCGCGCGACGCGCTCGATCGCGGCATCGCCACCGTCTACCAGGACCTGGCGATGATCCCGCTCATGTCGGTCTGGCGGAACTTCTTCCTCGGCTCCGAGCCGCGCAAGGGCCTGGCGTTCGACGTGGCCAAGGCCCGCAAAGTGGCGCGCGAGGAGCTGCGCGCGATGGGCATCGACATCCGCGACGTGGACCAGCCGGTCGGCACGCTGTCGGGCGGCGAGCGTCAGTCGGTCGCCATCGCCAGGGCCGTGTACTTCGGTGCGCGCGTGCTCATCCTCGACGAGCCGACATCGGCGCTCGGCGTGAAGCAGGCGGGGGTGGTGCTGCGCTACATCGCCCGCGCCCGCGATCGGGGGCTCGGCGTGATCTTCATCACGCACAACCCGCATCACGCCTATCCGGTGGGCGACCGCTTCCTGCTGCTGAACCGGGGCACCTGCATCGGCGATTACGCCAAAGCGGACATAACCCCTCAAGAGCTGACATCGCTCATGGCGGGCGGTGCGGAGCTGGCGGAGCTCGAGCACGAGCTGCGGCGCGAATGAGGAGACCCGCGTCACTTTCGCGGGTGTGAATGGTGGCGTGCGTCACTCCGGGCGTTGACATTCGCTGTGGTGCACGTCACTCGACACCGGCGTGCGCAAATGTGGTCTGCGTCACGCCACACCATCGCTGACCTGGAACTTTACGCAAACGCCGGAATTTACAGGGATTGTCAGGAGTGATTTGGCCAACATTTGGGATGATCTCGCGGTCGATCATGGCTTATGGCAGGCAGAGTTCATCGAACATGCCGAACACGACAGAAAGGTGTGATCGTCATGACCACGACCGCGACGGGTCGAGTCGTTCTGGAGCAGGCCGCTCAGGAGTTCGTTGAGGCCACCGCGAACCCGCCCTTCCTCTACCAGGTCCCGGTCGAGCAGGGCCGTGCGACGGTGGAGCAGGTCCAGTCCGGCGAGGGCGTCGAGAAGCCCGAGATCGACGAAGAGTGGATCAAGGTCGAGGGCGGCCCGACCGGGTCGGTGCCGGTGCGGATCGTCAAGCCGAAGGGCGCCACCGGCACGCTTCCGGTGATCATCTACATCCACGGCGCCGGATGGGTCTTCGGCTCGGCCAACACCCACGACCGCCTCGTCCGCGAGCTGGCGGTCCGTTCGAACGCCGCGGTCGTCTTCGTCGAGTACGACCGGGCGCCGGAGAAGAAGTACCCGACGCAGATCGAGCAGAACTACGCCGCCGCCCAGTGGGTCGTGAAGCACGGCGCCGAGAAGGGCCTCGACGCCTCCCGCGTGGTGGTCGCCGGTGACTCGGTCGGTGGCAACATGTCGATCGTGCTCGCCCTCATGGCCAAGGAGCGCGGTGATGTCGAGCTCAACGGCCTGCTGGCGTTCTACCCCGTGACGGACGCGAGCTTCGACAACGGCTCCTACGAGCAGTTCGCCACCGGCTACTTCCTGCACCGCGAGGGCATGAAGTGGTTCTGGGACCAGTACACGACCGACCCCGAGGAGCGGGCGAACCCGCACGCCTCCCCGCTGCGGGCCAGCGCCGAGCAGCTGCGCACCCTGCCGCCCACGCTCGTCATCACCGGCGAGGCCGACGTGCTCCGCGACGAGGGCGAGGCGTTCGCCGCCAAGCTCCGCGAGGCCGGTGGCGACGTGACCGCCGTGCGCTTCGGCGGGATCGTGCACGACTTCGTGATGCTGGACACGCTGCGCAACACCAACGCCGCCAAGGGCGCCCTGGAGCTCGCCACCAGCAAGCTCCGCGAGTGGCTGAAGACCGCGCGGTAAGGACGCGGGCCATGATGCTCTGGCCGGTGCCTCTCCCGGATGGTGCTGACACCCGGGCGAGTGACCGGCGGGCGGACCGCCCTGCCGGGGCGGTCCGCTCAATCTCAGAGCGGGGCGGACCTCAGGGGAGCTGGTCGCACAGCTCCCCACGTGTTAACTCCACGTAACAGTGAAGTTAACTCCGTCCTCTAGGGAGTTTACATGACCGCCGCAGGTGCGCGGACGCTGCCCATCGGGGCGGCGTTCGACCATATGCCGTTCACCCGCCGGCACGTGCTCATCGGGCTCGCGCTGTTCATCGCGTTCGTCATCGAGTCGTGGGAGCAGCTCGCTCTCGTCTACGTCTCCGGCGACCTCGGTGTGCGGCTCGGTATCGGCGAGGCGGGCATCGGCGTGGTGCTGTCGGCGGTCGCGTTCGGGATGATCCCCGGCGTTCTGGTGTGGGGGCCGGTGGCCGACAGGATCGGCCGCCGGCCCACCGCGTTCTGGTCGCTGCTGGCGTACGGGGTGCTCGCGCTGGCCTCGGCCTTCGCCACCAGCGCGGAGATGCTGGTGGCGGTGCGGGTGGCCTCGGGGCTGGCGCTGGCCGGCATCTACACGATCACGTTCCCGTACTTCCTGGAACTGCTGCCGACCCGGCACCGGGGCCGGGCGGCGGTCTACCTGTCGATCGGCTGGCCCATCGGCATGCTGACCGCCATCGGCGCGGCCGTGCTCCTCGGCGACCTCGGCTGGCGCGTGGTGGTGATCGCCAGCGCGGTGGCCGGGCTGTGGGCGTTCGCGGTGCGCGGATGGGTGCCGGAGTCGCCGTACTGGCTGGCCGCGCGCGGCAGGCATGAGCAGGCACGGGCGGTGCTGCGCGAGCTGCGCAGCCCCGACGCCGAGGCCACCTTCACCGTGGCCGGCGAGCGCGCGGGCCTGCCGCTCGATCTGTTCGGCAGCGGCCTCGCCCGGATCACCGTGGTCATGCTGGCGCTCAACTTCGTCTTCAGCTGGGGCTACTGGGGGCTGCAAGCATGGCTGCCGACGCTGCTGCAGGAGCGCGGGCTGACGCTGTCGGCCTCGCTCGGGTTCGCGGCGCTGAGCGCGCTCATGATGATCCCCGGCTACGTCAGCGCCTCCCTGCTGACCGGCCGCTACGGCCGTAAGAAGGTCTTCCTCGCGTACGTGGCCGCCGCCGCCCTGGGCGGCCTGTGGTTCGCCACCGCCTCCTCCACGACCGGCCTGTACCTCGGCAACTTCGTGCTGTCGTTCTTCAGCCTCGGCGCCTGGGGCGTGTGGAACACCTGGAACGGCGAGTTCTATCCGACCAGGCTGCGCGGCACCGGCTACTCGTGGGCCACGGCGGCGCAGCTCGTGGCCACCACCGTGGCGCCGGCGGCGGTGGGTGCGTTGCTCGCGGCCGCCACGGGCTTCACGGCTACCATGCTGATCATCAACGCGTTCATGGTGGCCACGGCGCTGCTCGCGCTGCCGCTGCCCGAGACGGAAGGACGCGAGCTGGAGTGATCCTCGGCGTCGCGCTTGAGGAGGCGGCGGGCGGGCAGGGCCCCGCTCCCGTGCTGGTCGCGGCGGGCGAGGGCGGGCCGATGTGGCCGGTGTCGCGGGCGGCGGCGCGTACGGCGGCCCGCGTGTGCGTGGCGCTCGACCTCACCGACGCCCCGACGGCGCCGGTCGCCGCCATCCGGGTGGGCGGGCCCTGCCCCGAGGCGCTGCGCCCCGTGGCCGACCCCGGCGTGGCGACCATCGTGCGCGGCGGCCACAGCCTGACGGGACGGCGGCTCGCGCCGCTGGACACCGAGGCCGTCCGGCGCTTCGCGGCCGGATGCGGACTGCTCGACTTCGCGGTGACCGCGACCGGGTCGCCCGTCCTGCCCGAGCACGAGCTGGAGGTCGCCGCGATCATCATGGCCGAGGTGCCGCAGGCGCGCATCACGCTGTCGTACGAGTTCGGCCACCCCGGGCTGCGCGAGCGGGAGGCTCAGGCCATCCGCAACACCGCCCTGTCGGCGGAGGCGGACCGCATCGCCGGCGACGTGGCGAGAGAACTGCCCGGCGTGCCCGCCTACTTCGCGCGATCGGACGGCGGGCTGGTGTCGGCGAGCTACTTCCGCCGCTTCCCGCTGGCCTGCGACCTGGGCGCGACGGCGAGCCGCGAGCGGGGCCGCGCCGAGCTGGGGCCCGACGTGCCCGACGGAGTGGCGGCGGCGTACGGCGCCGCACGCGGCCAGCCGGTCGCGCTGGTGGAGCGGATCGTGCAGGCGCGCGGCAGGGCCGAGCTGGAGCGCGTGCTGCAGGACGCCAGGGACGAGGCGCTGACCCGGGTGGTCAGCGCCGGAGCCGCGCCCGGGTCGGCCAGGATCGCCGAGACGACGGTGAACCCGCTGTCGTACCTGCCCGACGGGCTGTACCGGGTGCGGGTGACCGCGGGCGGGCAGCTGTGGCCCGTCTGATCGATCGCGACGGGCTGAGCCGGTTCTCGGCCGGGTCGCGGGTGCTCGCGACGGGGGCGGCGGAGTCGTCGTTCAACCTGTCGCTGGACTGGGCGCGCTCGGCCATCGGCGACGGGGTGGAGCTGGTCGCGGCGGACGAGCTGCCCGCCGAAACGAGATGCGTGGCCATCACGCTGGTCGGTTCGACGACCGCGCTGGGCGAGCAGATCCCGGCGGGCGACGAGCCCGAGCGGGCGGTGCGGGCGCTGGAGCGGCGGCTGGGCGAGCCGGTCGGCGCGGTGGTGGCGCTGAACCTGGCCGCCGAGAACGCGCTGTTCCCGCTGATCACGGCCGCCGGGCTGGGGGTGCCGCTGGTGGACGGCGACGGAACCGGGCGGGTGTTCCCGCTGGTGGAGCAGACCACGTACACGCTGGGCGGGGTGAACGTGGCGCCGCTCGCGCTGGCCGGCGGCTCCGGCGAGCTGGTGGTGCTGGAGACGGCCGCCGACCGGGTGGAGGAGCTGCTGCGCCCCGTGGTGCTGTCGGTCGGCGGCTGGGGAGTCGCCGCCTGCTACCCGATGACGGCCCGCGACCTGGTCAAGGTCGTGGTGCCGGGGACGGTGAGCCTGCTCATGCGGGCGGGCGAGCCCGGGGTGCCGCGCTCGGCGGCGGCCCCGTACGGCGCGCGCACGCTCTGCCGGGGCCGCATCCTGGCCGTGGAGGGCGGCACCGGGCACGGCCCCACCGTGGGACTGCCGTCGCAGCCGTCGTCCATCGTGATCCGCGAGTCCGAGGGGCTGCGCCGCCTGGTACGCCTGGAGGCGCACAACGAGGTGGTGCTGGCGCTCGCCGACGGCGCCGTGGTGGCGACCGTTCCTGACCAGATCTGCATGATCTCCACCACCGGCGGCATGGTGGTGGACGTGGACAACGCCGAGCCCGGCCTGGAGGTGGAGATCATGGTGGTGCGGGCGGCGCCGGTGTGGCACTCCGAGCGGGGCCTGGCCCTGGGCGGGCCGCGCGCGTTCGGGATGCCGCTGTGAGCGGCGTGCGCGCGGCCGGCTGGGAGGCCCCCGTCACGGTGGCCGAGCTGGTCAACGCGGGACCGCTGGCCGGAGCCCGCATGTACGGCGCGGGCGAGCACTCCGTACGCGGCGTGCGCATCGTCGACGAGCTGTCGGTCTTCGCGACCGTCGCGCCGCACACGGCGGTCGTGCTGACCGGGCCCGCGGCCGGCGGCGGATGGGCGATCGAGATGGCCATGCGCCGCGCCTGGGAGCAGGCCGCGGCCTGCGTCATCGCGCCGTCGGGCGGGCTCAGCGAGGGCTCGGGCAAGGTGCTCGCCGAGCGGCTCGGCGTCACGCTGGTCTTCGTGGACGAGGACCCGCTGCTGGTCGCGCTGCGGGTGGCGTCGGCGGCCTCACGTCCCGACGCGGCGCGTACGCAGCTCGTGGCCCGCTGCGCGACCCGGCTGGCGGAGGCGGGCCCGTCCGCGCGTCGGGTGCTCGGCGTGCTGAACGCCGAGCTGCCCGGCACCGCCGTGGCCTTCCTCGACCGGTACGGTCTGCCGCTCGCGGGCCGCCGCGACGCCGGCGAACCCGCGTCGGGGCGCGGCCGGTGGTCGGCCGAGGTGGAGGTGCCCGGCCTGGCCGGCGAGGCGCTGGGCCGGCTGGTGGCGTCGGGCTCGTCCCGCTCGCCCGGGTGGCCCGCGGTCGTGCGTACGGTGCTGGACCTCGCGGTGGCGCCGCTGACGGCGTGGGCGGCCGGGGAGCGGCTGCACGCCTCGCGCGAGTTCGCGCTGCAGGCGTCGCTCGCCGAGCGCCTGCTCAAAGCCGCCAAGCAGCCCGCCACCGACGCGGACGGCGAGCAGGAGGAACGCGCGGCGGCCGTCGCGCTCGGCTGGCAGGTGCAGGGTCCGCTGACCGCCTACCACGTACGCCCGAACGAGGACGGCGCCCCGGCGCAGACCGACCCCGCCTCGGCCGCCGTGCTCATCACGGCCTCGCTCGGTCAGGTGCCGGTGCTCATGCGGGGCGGCGGCTGGGCGGGCTGGTCGGCGCTGCCCCCGCAGGACGTCGCCGAGCGGCTGCGGCGCTGCCTGCCCGCCATGCCGTGGCCGGCCGCCGCGGGCGTCGGCACCCAGGTCAACGGGCTGGCCGCGGCGGAGGAGTCGCTGCTGGGCGCGCAGGCGGCGGCATTCGTCGCCGGTCCCGGCACGGTGGCGCGGGCCGACCGCATGGGCCCCGCCGAACTGCTGGGCGCGCTGCCGGTCGCCGGGCTTCAGGCCCCGGCGGCGGTCGTGCTGCGCCCGCTGCTGGCCGTCGACAAGGACGGCACGCTGCTGGAGACGCTGGCCGCGCTGCTCGACGAAGGAGGCGCGCTGCGCGCCGCGGAACGGCTCGGCGTCCACCGCAACACGATCACCACCCGGCTGGAGCGGATCAAGGCGGCCGGGTTCGACCTCGACGACCCGACCACGCGGCTCGCTCTGCAACTCGCGTGCCACGTCGTCCGGAGATCATCGGGTACGTCGCACGCGACGCCGGCATGACATGCTCGTAGCAGCGGCAGGAAAGGAGACCCTCGTTGCCCGAACCCCAGCCCGACGGCAGATTGCTCGCGGTCAGCGACCTGCACGTCGCCTACCCGGAGAACCGCGCCATCGTGGAAGAGCTGAAGCCTTACTCACCGGGCGACTGGCTGCTGGTCGCCGGCGACGTCGGCGAGCGGCTCGACGACATCCGCTGGGCGCTCGGCCTGCTGGCCGGCCGGTTCGAGCGGGTGGTGTGGGTGCCGGGCAACCACGAGCTGTGGACCCCGCCCGGCGACCCGCCCGAGCTGCGCGGCGTCGCGCGCTACAACGAGCTGGTGCGCATGTGCCGCGAGCTGGGCGTGCTCACCCCGGAGGACGGCTATCCGTTATGGCTGGGCGCGGGCGGCCCCGTGCGGATCGTCCCGCTGTTCCTCCTGTACGACTACACCTTCCTCCCCGCGGGCCACACCACCAAGGACAGCGCGCTCGCCTACGCCCACAGCACCGGCGTCGTCTGCACCGACGAATACCTCCTCCACCCCGACCCTTACCCCACCCGCGAGGCCTGGTGCCGGGCCCGCGTGGCGATCACCGAGCGCCGGCTGGCCGCGCTGGAGGACGACGTGCCGCTGGTGTTCGTCAACCACTACCCCCTGGTACGCCAGCCGACCGACATCCTGCGCTACCCCGAGTTCGCCCAGTGGTGCGGCACCACGGCCACGAAGGACTGGCACGTACGCCACCCCACCGCCGCGATGATCTACGGCCACCTGCACATCCCGCGCGTCACCCGCCACGACGGGGTGCGCTTCGAAGAGGTGTCGCTCGGCTACCCGCGCGAGTGGAAGCCCCGTCCGGGCAACCGGCGGCTGCTGCGCGACGTGCTGCCGGACCGGCCGTCCTCGTGAACGCCTGAGCCCTGGAACGCCTGAGCTGCTGCCGAACGCCGCGGCCCGCCGCCCCGGTGCCAGGGGAAAGCATCGGGACGGCGGGCTGGTCTTGCGGGCTGGTCTGGCGGGCTTGTCCGTCGCCGGCGGGTCCGGCGGGCGGTCCTTGCGGGTGTGTCCGGCGGGCGGGTCCCGGGGGCGGGGCCGTCGCCGGCGGGGTGCGGCGGGTGGGCCTCAGCGGGTGACCATGCCTTCGGCGAGGTCCTCGGCCACCGCGTCGGGCGCCCGCAGCTCGGGCGGGCCGTAGCCGCCGCCACCGCCCGTCTCGCAGCGCAGCACGTCGCCGGCCTTGACGGGCAGCGCGTTCACCTTCAGCAGGCGCCGCTCGCCGGGCGTGCCGGGGTTGAGCGTCACGCGCGGCGGCGCGCCGTCGCGCCCGCCTGCCAGGCCCCACGCGGGCGTGACCGACCGCTCGAACCACAGCGACAGCGCGGCGTCGCCGCGGAACTCGTACTCGCGCACCACGCCGTTGCCGCCCCGCCAGCGGCCCGCGCCGCCGGTGCCGGGGCGGATCTCGTACCGGGTGACGCGGACCGGGAACAGCGTCTCCAGCACCTCGATCGGCATGTCCCGCAGCGAGCCGTTGACGTTGTTGATCAGGCAGCTCTCGCCGTCGCCGCCCTCCCAGGCGCCCCAGCCGCCGACCGTGGCCTCCTGCGAGACGTACAGCTTGCCGGTGCGCGGGTCGATGCCGGTGAACTGCACGATCATCGAGTCGCCGTACGACGCGGCCGCCGCCTTGTCCGGCAGCACCGGGGCCAGCGCCTTGACCACCAGGTCGATGAGCAGCCCCAGGTGGGAGTAGTAGTACTGGCAGGCGGCCGGCGACTCGGCGGCCAGCATCGAGCCCGGCCTGGTGCGCACCGTCAGCGGGCGGAACGAGCCGCCGTTGAGCGGCACATCGCCGGAGAGCAGCAGCTTGTAGCCGACCCGTACGGCCGCCACCGCCTGCGCGACGCCGCAGTTGACCGGGCCGGTCGCCTGGTCGGCGCAGTCGGTGAGGTCCACGTGCATCGAGTCGCCCGACACCGTGATCACCACCGTGACCGGCAGCGGGGTGTCCAGGTCGATGCCGTCGTTGTCGAGGAAGCCCGACGCCCGGTAGACGCCGTCGGGGATGGCCGCGATGGCGGCGCGCTCCATGCGCTCGGTCTGGTCGTAGATCTGCTCGCGCGCCTCGGCGAGCGTGTCCATGCCCCACCGGCCGGCGATCTCCTTCAGCCGCCGCCGGCCGGTCATGACGCAGCTCACCTGGGCGCGCAGGTCGCCCAGCGCGGCATGGGGGAAGCGCACGTTGCGGAAGATCACCTCGTGCAGGTCGCGGCAGGGCTCGCCGCCCTCGTACACCTTGACCGGGCCCATCCGCAGGCCCTCCTGGTAGATCGAGGTGGAGTCCATGGAGCCGCCGGGGTCCTTCGAGCCGACGTCCAGCCAGTGGGCACGCGAGGCGGCGAACCCGGCGAGCTCACCGTTCACGAAGATCGGCCCATAGACGGTGACGTCGTTGAGATGGGTGCCGCCGACGTAGGAGTCGTTGAGCACCCACACGTCGCCCTCCTGCCACACGTCCCGCCCGAACCGGCGCTCGGTCTCGCGGGTGCACACCTCCAGGTTCCCGAGGAAGATCGGCAGGCCGGACGACTGACCGAGCACGTTGTGGTCGCGGTCGAGCAGCGCGACCGCGCAGTCCTTGGCCTCGTAGATGACGGGGGTGTAGGAGCTGCGGATCAGGGTGGTGTTCATGTCCTCCGCCGCCTGCAGCAACGCGCAGCGGATGATCTCATTGGTGACGGGGTCGATCACTTGTCCACTTTCACGATGAGGAAACCGTTGTCGTCCACGCTCGCCAGGCAGCCCGGCGGGATCACCGTGGTCGCGGTCTCCTCCACCACGATCGCCGGCCCGGTCAGCTCGCCGTCCAGCCCGGCGCGGCGCAGCACCGGCGTGCGGTGCACCTCGCCGTCGAAGATCACGTCCCGTACGCCGACCTCCTGCGGCCCCGCGGCGCCCGCCTCGGGGGCGGCGGCGCGGGGGAAGGAGCCGAACCCGGTGCTGCGCAGCATGACGAACTCCACCGGCGCCTCCGGGGTGGCGTGCCCGTACCGGCTGGTGTGCGCCTCGGCGTAGCGGGCGGCGATGCACTCCAGGAAACCGGCCTGCGCGGGCTCGGTGGCGTCGCGCAGCGGGATCGTCAGCGTGTAGTCCTGGCCCTCGTAGCGCATGTCCACCGCGTGCTCCACACGGCGGCGGTCCTCGGGCACGCCCTGCGCGTCGAGCGCGGCGAGCGCCTCCCGCTCCAGCGACACCAGCCGCTGCGACATGTCGCCGCCGTCGAGGACCTCCTGCGGCCGGAAGTACGGGTCGGTCAGGTCCCTGCGCACGTCCGCCTCCAGCATGCCCCAGGCGGAGAACGCGCCGGGGAAGCGCGGCACCACCACCTCCGAGATGCCGAGCTCCTGCGCGATGAACGCGGCGTGCATCGGGCCCGCGCCGCCGAAGGCGACCAGCGCGAAGTCGCGCGGCTCCAGCCCGTGCTCCACGGTGAGCGTACGGATGGCCTGCGCCATCTTGGCGTTGGCCACCGCGCAGACGCCCTCGGCCAGCTGCAGCGGGTCGAGCCGCAGCTCACCGGCCAGATCCGCCACCGCCGCGCCGGCCGCTTCGGCGTCCAGCGTCAGCAGCCCGCCCGCGAACCAGGACGGATCCACCCGGCCGAGCGCCACGTTCGCGTCGGTGACCGTGGGCTGCGTGCCGCCCCTGCCGTAGCAGGCCGGCCCGGGCACCGCGCTCGCCGACTGCGGCCCGACGCGCAGCGCGCCCGCCTCGGTGTAGGCGATCGAGCCGCCGCCCGCGCCGATCGTGTGCAGGTTGACGATCGGCATCAGCACCGGGTGGCCCTCGATGCGCGCCTCCGCGCTGACGTCGGGCCTGCCGTCCACCACCAGCGACACGTCGAACGAGGTGCCGCCCATGTCGATGCAGATGGCGTTCTCCCTGCCCAGCAGCCGGGCCGCCGCCACCCCGCCCATCGTGCCGCCGACCGGGCCCGACAGCAGCGTCTGCAGCGGCCGGCGCATCGCGTACGAGGCGTTGACCAGCCCGCCCGACGACTGCATGACGTGCACGGGCACGCGAAGACCGCGCTCGGCGAAACGCCGCTCGATGCCCGCGAGGTAGTGCCGCACCACCGGCCCGGTGTACGCCTCCAGCACCGACGACGAGGTGCGCTCGTACTCGCGCCACTCGCGCGCCACCTCGTGCGAGAGCACCACCTGCACGTCGTCGCCCAGCTCCTCGCGCAGGATCCGGCCCGCCCGCACCTCGTGCTCCGGGTTGACGTACGAGAACAGCAGGCACACCGCCACCGCGTCGAACCGCTCGTCCCGCGCCCGCCTGGCCGCGTCGCGTACCGCGTCCTCGTCAAGGGGGACCAGCTCGCGGCCCCGGTAGTCCAGCCGGCCGCCCGCCTCCATCACGTGACGGCGCGGCACCAGCGGCTCCGGCTTGCGGTAGCGCAGGTCGAACATGCGGTCGCGGTTGCCGCGCGCGATCCGGTAGACGTCGCGCCCGCCCGCGCTGGCCAGCACCAGAACCCTCGAACCCTTGCGCTCCAGCAGCGCGTTCAGCCCCTGGGTGGTGCCGTGCACGAAGAACGAGATCTCCGAGAGGTCGCCGACCACCCGGCCCAGCGCGGCGAAGACGCCGTCCGCGAGGTCGCCCGGGGTGGTGGGCGCCTTCGACGCGGTCACGGCACCCGTGCGCTCGTCGTAGCAGACGACGTCGGTGAAGGTGCCGCCGATGTCCATGGCGACGCGGTAACTCATGCTGTGAACGGTATGTAACGCCGTTCACGCGATCTTGGGCGTCGCGCACAAACGGAGCCGTTCAGAAGTGCAGACCGCCCCTGCCTGCACCTCAGGGGGAAGAGTCGCGTCCGGCGCTCGCGGGCTCGGGCGTGCGGGGCAGCATGGCCGCCACCTCGGCACGCAGCAGCGGGTCGGCGCGGAACTCCTGCGTGATGGCCAGCCTCAGCGCGACCCGGCAGCTCTCGTCGTCGGGCTTGGCGCCCGCCACCGCGCCGATCACCTCGCGGGAGGCGGCGTCGCCCCGGCCGAAGATCCGCTGCAGGATGCGCGCGCCCCTGGCCATCGGCGTGTCCGAGGCCAGCTCGCGGGTCCTGGCCAGCACGCCCGTGCCGTAGGCGTCGATCGCCGCCGTCACGTACGGCATGACCGCGGCCGCAGTCTCGTGGGCCGCGGTCTCATGGGCCGCGGTCTTGTGGGGCGCGGTCTCGTGGGGCGCGACGTCTTTCTGACTGTCCATGAGACCCCTCCCGGTCCTGGCGGCATCGACGCGATGGTAGCTCGCGCGAGGGCGGTCCGGCGTGGGCGTAATCTGTCGGATGTGCCAGCCCCGTACCTCACGTTGAACACCGTCGTCGAACACGAGACCGAGGCGCGGCGCTCGCGCTTCATCTGCGCGCTGGCCCCGGCGCGCAGCGTGGAGGAGGCCAACGCGTTCATCGCCGAGCGCCGCAGGCTCTACGCCGACGCCACCCACAACTGCACCGCCTACGTGATCGGCGAGCGCATCCAGAAAGGCGACGACGACGGCGAGCCCGGCGGCACCGCGGGCACGCCCATGGTGCAGGCGCTGGTGGGCCGGGGGTTCAGCGACGTGGTGGCGGTGGTGACCCGCTACTTCGGCGGCACCCTGCTGGGCGCGGGCGGGCTCGTGCGCGCCTACGGCTCGGCCGTCACCGAGACGCTCGACCGGGTGGAGCCCGTCCGGATGGTGCCGGCCAGGCTCGTCCACGTCTCCGTCGCGCACGACCAGGCCGGGCGGGTCGAGAACGACCTGCGGGCATCCCGGTACGCGGTGCGCGATGTCACGTACGCGGCCGAGGTGACCTTCGCCGTCGCGGTGGGGGATGACGAGGTCGAGGCGTTCACCGACTGGGTGGCCACGCTGACGGCCGGGCGCGCCCGCGTCGAGCTCGGTGACAGCCTCCACGTCCCCGCCTGACCCGCTCCGGCGGGGCGCCCCGCCTGCGTGCTCTGATCCGTAACGCCGCAGCGCCCTGCCTGGGTGCTCTGATCCGCCACGCCGCAGCGCCCTGCCTGCGTGTTCTGATCCGCCACGCCGCAGCGTCCCGCCTGCATGCTCTGGTCCGGCGTCCTTTCCCGCGCCGCCCGCCGCTTCCCCGCTCTCCGGCGTGCGGCGGGGTGGTCAGCCCTCCAGGGCGTACTGCATCACGCGGAACTTCGCCTGCGCCTCGGCCAGCTCGGCGGCCGGGTCGGAGTCGCCCATGATGCCGCCGCCGGCGAACAGCCGGGCGCGCCGCCCCTCGATCAGCCCCGAGCGCAGCGCGATGCCCCACTCGCCGTCGCCGTGCGCGTCGATCCAGCCGACGGGACCGGCGTAGCCGGCGCGGTCCATGCCCTCGAGCTCGCGGATGACCTGGATGGCGGTGTGGGTGGGGGTGCCGCCGACGGCCGCCGTCGGGTGCATGGCGGCGACCACGTCGAGCACCGACGCCCCGTCGGCCAGCCGCCCGGTGACGTGGCTGGCCAGGTGCTGCACGTTGGGCAGCACCAGCAGCTCGGGCTCGTCGGGCGTGGTCAGCGACGAGCACAGCGGGGCCAGAGTCTGGCGTACGGAGGCGATCGCGCACTCGTGCTCGTGCCGGTCCTTGGCCGAGGCGAGCAGCGCGGCGCCGCGCGCGAGGTCGTCGGCCGGGTCGGTGCCCCGCGGCGTGGTGCCGGCCAGCACCAGCGACTCGATCTCCTGCCCGGTGCGCCGGATCAGCAGCTCGGGCGTGGCGCCCACCAGCCCGGCGACCGAGAACGTGTAGCACTCGGGGTAGCGGCGGGCCAGCCGCGTCAGCAGCAGCCGCACGTCGATCGGCCGCTCGGCGGTGGCGACCAGATCGCGGGCCAGCACCACCTTCTCCAGCTCGCCCTCGCGGATGCGCTTGGCGGCCTGCGCCACGACGTGCTCCCACTCGGGGGCCGACAGGCTGCCGTCGCCGTAGCTGATGCGCCCAGGGTCGCGGATGGGCGTGAACGTCTCAAGCGGCGACTCGCCGATCGTGGTCAGCCACGCCCGGCCGCCCCGGCGGGCCAGCACGGCCTGCGGCACCACGAGCACGGAGCCGTGGGCGTCCTCGTCGAAGGTGAAGCTGCCGAAGGCGACCGCCCCGGAGCCCGGCGTGCGTACGGAGTCGTCGACCTGAGCCTCACCGAGGACGGTGGCCAGCCACTTGCGGGCCCAGGCGAACCGCCCGGGTCCCGGGGGACGGCCACCCTGGCGGCCTCACCCCATCCGACGAGGCCCTCTCCGTTCCTGACCCATGCGTACGGGGCCGTGTGGGGGAGGGATGCCAGCAGGTCACCGGGGTCGCCGACAGGGGTTGTGCGAACCGGCAGCGGGCGGGTTGTTCCGAGCGCGACACTCACTCAAGACACTCTATGCGGGAACTGAACACGTTCGACTCAGACCCCCGTGAATGCACTGTTACTGCTAAAGAACGCGGAAAGAGCCGGCTGCGGCCCGGTGCAGGGGTCGGCGGGGAGCGGCTCCGGCTGTCAAGCCGCCCTATGAACTCGGTCCTGAACAGGTAGTACGCGTCCCGAGATCATGGCAGGCCGGTGATCGCGTCTCTACCTTTGTGCCCATGATCGCTCGACTGGGCTGCGTGCTCGCCTCCGCCGTCGTCCTCACGGCCTCGGGCACGGCCGTGCAAGCCGCCCCGATCGCCCAGCCGGTGCCCCAGGTCATGGCCGCGCTCGGCGACTCCATCTCGACCGGGTTCAACGCCTGCGGCTGGTACGTCTCCTGCACCGCCCGTTCCTGGTCCACGGGTGACAACAAGACGGTCAACAGCCACTACCTGCGGCTGTCGGAGATGTCTGGAACGCTTCACAAGCACAACCTCACCTTCGCCAAGCCCGGCGCGACCAGCGCCGACCTGCTCGGCCAGGTGAAGCAGGCGGTCGCCGCCAAGGCCGACTATGTGACGATTCTCATCGGCGCCCAGGACGCCTGCGTCCGCACCGAGGAGCAGATGACGCCGGTCGCCACCTACCGCCGCCGCATCGACGCCGCGCTCGCCGAGCTGCGCGCCGGCATGCCGGGAGCGAGGGTGTTCTTCGCCAGCATTCCCGACCTGCGGCGGCTGTGGCAGGTCGGCAAGTCCAGCGCGCTGGCCAGGACGTTCTGGGGCGCGGGCCGCATCTGCCAGTCGATGCTGGCCAAGCCCGCCTCCACCCGCCGCGCCGACGAGCAGCGCCGGGCCAGGGTGCGGGCCCGCGTCATGGCGTACAACAGGGCCGCCGCCGCGGCCTGCGCCGCCTACGGCCCCTCCTGCCGCACCGACGGGGGAGCGGTCTTCGACTACCCGTTCACGCTCGACCACGTCAGCCGGTGGGACTACTTCCACCCCAACTCCGAGGGACAGCGGGTGCTGGCCGAGCAGACCTATCGCCGCGGTTTCCGCTGGCTCGACCCGCGCTGAGCCGGGGGCGCTCACCGGCACTGGGCCAGCATGATCTTCTTGTCGGCCGGACGGACCGGCAGGTCGTACTTGAGCGCGACCTGCGCGAAACGGGTCACGTACGCGCAGCGGATGCCGCGTCTCGGCGGCAGCCAGCTCGCCGGACCTGATGCGTCCTTCTGCTCGTTGGCGCGCCCGTAGACCGGCAGCAGGTTGAGCGGGTCGTTGGCGAAGTCGAGCCGTTTGGACATCGGCCAGCGCGGCGCTCCCATGCGCCAGCCGTAGTTGAGCGGTACCACGTGATCGACCTGCACCTCGTCGGCGTTCTTCTTCCGCCAATGGATGACCCGGCCCGTGTAGGGGTCGGTCAGCTCCATGGAGACGACCTCGCAGTCGGAGCCCTTGCGGAACTTCACGTTCCGCCCGTCGCGGGCCAGCAGGTCGTCGCGGGTACGGCAGCCGTTGCGCGCGTACGGCACCCCGGTGGCCGAGTCGGCCCAGTTGTCGCCGAAACGGGTGCGCGCGTATCCGGTGTTGGGGCCGAAGCCCTTCGTGCGCAGGCGTCTGATGATCCCGCGTGCCTCGGCCTTGTCGGCCTTCGAGATGATGGGGGCCAGTCCGGGCAGCGTGCCCGTGACGTTGCCCAGCGGGCTTGCCGCGGTGGCGGCCTGAGGGGTTTTCGCAGTACTGATGAGAGAAGCGACGATGATGGCTCCGGCGAGGACGGCGACCGCGTCCTTGGTGCTCAAGCAAGCCTCCATGAGCTCCGGGTTGTCTAGAGAGATTCCCGGCTGGCCGCATGACGACACGGGGAGGGTTATGTGACTGATCGTCCCACCGATGTGGATGTTGATCTTCACGTTCCCGCCCGGCGTACCGAACTCCACTGGCCGCTGCTCGCCGCGATCGCCGCGGGTGGGGCGCTGGGGGCGCTGGCCCGCCACGGTGTGCAGGCGGCGCTGCCCACGCCGTCCGGCGGGTTCCCGTGGGCGACGTTCCTGGCCAACGTGTCGGGCTGCCTGCTCATCGGGGTGCTCATGGTGGTCGTCACCGAGGTCCGCACGGCCCACCGGCTGGTGCGGCCGTTCCTCGGGGTGGGGGTGCTCGGCGGTTACACCACGTTCTCCACGTACGTCGTGGACACGCTGCGGACGGTCGCCGCGGGCGCGCCGGTGACGGCGCTCGCCTACCTCGGGGCGACCCTGGTGGCGGCGCTGCTCGCGGTGGTCGCCGGGATGCGGCTGACCCGGCGGGTGGCCGGGGTGCGTATCCGATGACGCTGCTGCTGATCGTGCTCGGGGCCGCCCTTGGCGCGCCGCTGCGCTACCTTGCGGACCGTGCCGTGCAGGCGCGCCACGACACGTCCTTCCCCTGGGGGACGCTGACCGTCAACATCGCGGGATCCGCGCTGCTCGGCTTCCTGACCGCGCTGCCTCTGGGCGATGGCGTGATGGCGCTGGCGGGCACCGGGTTCTGCGGGGCGCTGACGACGTACTCGACGTTCGGGTACGAGACGGTCCGCCTGATGGAGGAGGGCGCCCGCTTCCACTCGGTCGCCAACGCGGTGGCCAGCGTGGTCGCCGGGCTCGGTGCGGCCTACTGCGGCATGGCCATCGCCCAGACGATCGCCTGAGCCGCTGAGCAGGCGTCGCCGTCGTGCAGGCGTCCGTCTGGGCCGGGCGATGCGGCCACGCCTGCGCGGTCCGATCATTCGGGTGTGTCCGGCTTTCCGGCTGGGACGCCTTCTGGAGTTACTGTGTAAGCAAGTAATCATCTCCTGGAGGCGTGATGGCCGATCCCCTCGACGCCTACTCTCGCGTCGTGTCGTCCGTGGCGGCCGAGTTGCTGCCGAAAGTGGCCGGCGTACGGGCCGGCCGGGGAGCGGGTCGGCGGTGGTGTTCACCGCCGACGGGTTCCTGCTGACCAACGCGCACGTCATCAACGGCGCCAGGACCGGCACCGTCGCCTTCGCCGACGGCGTCTCCGGCGGCTTCGAGGTGGTCGGCCGCGACCCGCTGTCGGATCTCGCGGTCATCAGGGCGCAGACCCCCACCCCGCCCCCGGCCGAGCTGGGCGACAGCGACGGCCTCGTGGTGGGGCAGCTCGTGGTGGCCGTGGGCAACCCGCTCGGGCTGACCGGATCGGTCACCGCAGGAGTGGTGTCCGGACTCGGCCGCTCGCTGCCCGCCCGCAGCGGCGCCGGCATGCGGCTCATCGAGGACGTCATCCAGACCGACGCCGCGCTCAACCCCGGCAACTCGGGCGGGGCGCTGGCCGACGCGCACGCGCGGGTGGTCGGCATCAACACGGCGGTCGCCGGGGTCGGCGTGGGCCTGGCCGTGCCGGTCAACGCGACCACCAGGTCCATCATCGCCGCGCTGATCAGGGACGGCCGGGTCAGACGGGCGTTCCTCGGCCTGGTGACCACGCCCGCCCCGCTGCCCGAGCCGCTGCGGCGGCGCACCGGGCAGGACAGGGCGCTGCGCGTGGTCGAGGTGGTGCCCGGCTCGCCCGCCCAGCGCGCCGGGTTACGCGCCGGCGACCTGATGCTGAGCGCGGGCCGTACGCCGGTGAGCGACGCGCAGAGCCTGCAGCGGCTGATGTTCGCCGACGCGATCGGGCGGCCGCTGCCCATCACCGTGCACCGCAACGGGGCGCTGGTGGACGTCATCGCCGAGCCGGTGGAGCTCACCGGCACCGGCGTCTGACCTCGCGTCAGGTGGTCGCGGGCTCGGCGGGTTGCTTGGCCGCGGTCTGCTTGCGGTAGCGGGCCTCGCGGCGGGCCAGCAGGTCGGCGAGCAGCTTGTCCCACTTCTGCCCGATCACCGGAAGGTCGTACTTCCGCGCGGTCTCCAGCGCCCCCGCCCCCAGGTCGCGCCGTAGCTGCTCGTCCTCGATGACCCGGATGATGGCCGCCGCGAGGTTGGCGTTCGTACGCGGCTTGACCAGCAGCCCGTCGACCCCGTTCTTGATCATCTCCTTGGGCCCGTGCGGGCTGTTGAAGCTGACGATGGCGAGCCCCTTCGCCATGGCCTCCAGGATCGTCATCGGGAAGCCCTCGTGCCGGGAGCTCATCACGTAGATCGACGCCTTCTCCAGCTCGGCGCCGATGTCCGTGGTCGGGCCGGGCAGCTCGACCTTGCCCTCGAGCCCGGCCTCGGCGATCTGCCTGGCCAGGTTCTCCTCCTGCGGCCCCGCCCCGAAGATGCGCAGCGTCCAGTCGGGATGCGCCTGCGCGACCGTCTCCCAGGCGCTGATCAGCCGGTGGAAGCCCTTGATGCGGGTCATCCTGCCGACCGCCACCGCCACCTTGGCGTCGAGCTTCGACACCTCGCCGCTCATCGGCGGCACCGCGTTCGGGATGCGGACCAGCTTGCGCGGCTGCTTGGCGAGCGTCTCGCGGTAGTCGTTCAGGTCCGCCTTGGTGAGCGTGACCAGGGCGTCCAGACGGCGGTAGCGCCACTTGATCAGCTCCTGCACCGGCTCGGGCTGGGTGGCCAGGGCCACGTGCTCCTGCCCGATCGTGATGACGCCGGGCGGTGCGAGCTGCGCGACCGCGAGGTTCAGCCCCGGCCGGGTGGCCATGAGCACGCCGCCGTCCACCGAGCGGATGAACCGCGCCAGCTTGAGGTCGGTCCACAGCGTGAACCGGTGGTAGGCCGACTCCTCCTTGGGGATCAGCCGGCTCGGCAGCTTCGACAGCATCGCCCGTACGGGATCACGACTCGGTTCGAGGCGATCGTCGAGGAAGCGGAACTTCACCCGCGGGTCGATCGGGAAGAACGGCTGCTCGGCCTCCCTGAGCACCGAGACGATCTCCACCTCGTGCCTGTCGGCCAGGTAAGAGGCGAGGTTGAACACGGTCCTGATCGTGCCGCCCATGCCGTGCGCATGCAGGAGGAGGATGCGTATCCGCCTCGTCGAGGGCGGCGGCGCGGTGCGTGCCTTGCGCCGGTTGTACCCCCGATACAGCCGGCCCACCGCCGACTTGCCCTTGCGTGCGAGTGCGCGCACCTGTCATATCTCCTATCAGCCGCCAATGAGCTGTACACACACATCGCCGGTGGTGAGGACGTGAGCCTCGCCACCGGCCCGATCACGATCGGCGGGGTGCGCATTGTTCATCTCTTATGCGCTTTCCCCTCCAATGATCGTTAGACGCCATAAAGGTGACTAAGGTTGCATGCCGGGCCGGTGCCGGGGGTCCGGCGTGTGCGGCGGATGCTCGGCGAGCAGCTCAAGAGCGACGTCGATCGCCTTCTCCAATTGCGGGTCCACACCCCTGGCGTAATCCTGCGGCGTGATGTCCACCTCGATGTCCGGATCGGTGCCGTAGTTCTCCACCTGCCAGCCCACGTCGTCGAAGGCGAACGAGAACTCCGGCTGCGTCGTCACCGTCCCGTCCGCGAGCCGGTGGCGCGGCCAGATCCCGATCACGCCGCCCCACGTGCGCTTGCCCACCAGCGGGCCGAGACCGAGCAGCTTGAAGGTGTGGCTGAAGATGTCGCCGTCCGAGCCCGCCCACTCGTTGGTCACCGCCACCAGCGGGCCGCGCGGTGACTCCGGCGGGTACGGCTCCGCGTCGCCCCACCGCGGATAGTCGTAGCCGAGCCGCCGCCTGGACAGCTTCTGCAGCAGCAGCGCCGAGACGTGCCCGCCGCCGTTGAACCGCACGTCCACGATGAGCGCGTGGCGGTCGTACTCGGCCAGGAACCCCCGGTGGAACTCGCCGAACCCCTCGGCCCCCATGTCCGGCACGTGCAGGTAGCCCACCCGGCCGCCCGAGCGCTGGTGGCAGCGGGCCCGGTTCTGGTTCACCCAGTCGCGGTAGCGGGCCGGGCGCTCGTCGGCGAGCGCGCGTACGGTGACCGTGAACACCCGGTCGCCGCGCCGGAGCGTCAGCTCGACCTCCTCGCCCGCCTGGTTGACCAGCCGCTCGTTCGGGGTGGCCATGGGGCCGATCGGCGCGCCGTTGATCGCCAGCACCGCGTCGCCCGGCCGCACGTCGAGACCGAGCCGGTTCAGCGGCGAGGTCGCCTGCGGATCCCACCGGTCGCCGGTCACGATGGACTTGATGTGGTAGACGCCGTCCCTGAGATCCCAGTCCACGCCCAGCTTGCCCTGGGTGTAGTCCGGGCCTGGACGGTACTCGCCGCCGCTTTCGAAGGCGTGGCTCGTGGCCAGCTCACCGTGCAGCTCCCACAGCAGGTCGGAGAACTCGCTCCTGGTCGTGACCCGGTCAACCAGCGGCAGGTAGCGGTCGTACACGGCCGGCCAGTCCACGCCCGCCATGTCCTCGGTCCAGAAGTTCTCCAGCTGCAGCCGCCACGCCTCGCGGAACATCTGCCGCCACTCCGCCTCCGGGCAGACCGGCACCTTGACCCGTGACAGGTCGATCCAGCCGGTGTCGCGGCCCGGCGTGTCGCCGTCGGCCGGCACCTCGCCCGCCTTGACCACCCGCAGCCGGTCGTCGGCGCGATACAGCAGCGTGCGGTGATCGCGGCCCAGCTCGAACGCGGTGACGCCCTCGGCGAACGTCTCGTTCTCGCCCTTGGCGAAGTCGAACAGGTGCAGCGTGCCCTCGCCCTCCAGCGAGGTCGTGAGGATCAGCGCCTTGCCCTTGCGCAGCCCGGCCACCTGCTCGTAGCGGCCCTCCGGCAGCGGGAACGCCGTCACCCGCCCGGCCAGACCGTCCAGGTCCACCCGCAGCGGCTCCCTGCCCTCGTCGTCCCCCTCGTCATGGTCGTCGTCCTTGTCCTGGGTGAGCGGGCGCGGCACCGGGACGAACGGGTCCGGCACGTCCGCGCGCAGCGCCACCGCGTACGGCCGGGTGCCCAGCGGGAAGCCCAGGTCGAACTGGAGCTGGTCGTAGACCGGCGAGAAGACGCGCCGGCCGATGAAATACAGGTAGCGGCCCTCGGGGTCGAAGGCCGGCGCCGAGTCCTTCAGCACCGGCTCGCTGGCCAGGACCGTGCGGCCCGTCTCCGGATGGTGCAGCTTGATCGCGGTCGTCTGGGCGTTGAGCGGGCTCGCGTACGCCAGCCACCGCCCGTCCGGCGACCACGCCGGACCCTCGGGCGCGCCGTGCGGGTTGGCCTCCACCAGCACCGACCGGCCGTGGGACAGGTCGAGCAGGTGCAGCTCGTGGCGGTGGTTGATGATCGCCACCCGGTCGTGGACGGGGTCGGGGACCAGCTCGTTGATCCGCCCCAGGCGGGCCACCTCGGCACCGGGACTCATGCCGGAGCAGGCGCCGCTGCCCGCGCGCAGGTCGTCACCGCTTGCCAGGTCACCGACCTTGCCCGGCTCCAGGATGACCAGCCGCTCCTCGTCGCCGTCGTCGCTGGCCGCCGCGATGAGCCTGACCCCGTCGTTCAGCCAGGTGAGGAAGCGGTAGCGGACCCCGTCAGGTGAGCCGTAGCGCCGGACCGGGCCCTCCCAGTTCGCCATCCCGTACGCCTTGCCGCGCGTCGTGATCGCCACCGTGCTGCCGTCAGGGCCGAGTGTGGCGCTGTCGAGGTACTCGGCGGCGTCGACGAACCTGCGGTTGCGCTGCGTCCTGGAACTGGCCAGCCGCACCTCCACCCTTCGCGGCGGCTCGCCGGGCTCCAGCAGGTACAGGTCCGCGCCGGCGTGGTAGACCAGGCGATGCCCGTCACCCGACAGGTTGCGGGCGTAATAGTCGTCGTGATGGGTGTGCTTGCGCAGGTCGTCGCCTTCGGGGGTGCACGAGTAGACGTTCCCGACGCCCTCGTGGTCGGAGATGAAGCACACCCGGCCGTCGCTCCAGCAGGGCGAGGCCAGGTTGCCCGGCAGCCGGATCAGGCGGCGGAACTCGCCGTCGCCGGTCGGGTCGATCCACAGGTCGCCGACCGTGCCGCCGCGGTAGCGCTTCCAGCGTGCCGGGTCCGCGGTGTTGCGGCCGAGCACGATCTTGCCGTCGAGGGCGTACGCGATCGAGTTCGCCGGTCCGTACGGCAGCCGCTCCGGCACCCCGCCCGGCGCCACCCGGTGCAGCCACTTGCGTCCGTCGAAGGGCTGGCCCTGGTCGCTGGCGTACAGGATGCGCCCTTCCGGATCCCAGCCGGTCACCGTGCAGCGGGCGCCGTGGAAGGTCACCCGGCGGGCCGCGCCGCCGCCGGCCGGCATCACGTACACCTCTTCAGGGCCCTCCTCGCGTCCCACGAACGCGAGCTGGTCGCCGCGCGGCGAGATGCGCGGATAGCCGGCCTCGGCCAGCCCCGCGGTCAGCCGGAACGCGCGGCCGCCCTGGGCGGAGACCATCCACAGGTCGTCCTCGGCGGCGAACACCACCACGTCCTGGAACACGGCGGGGAAACGCAGGTAAGCCGACATGGGCGCAGCCTCACAGTCGATCGGACGGTCGAGGCCCCGGCCTCGGCCGTCCGATCACCTCACCGGACGGGCAGCCTGCGAGGGCTGCCCGGAAGATCACTCTTCGCCGGTCGGCTTGGTCTCCCGCTTGGTCTCCTTGGCCTGCCGGCTCGTCTTGATGGCCTGCTTCTTGGACTTGCCGGACTTGGCCGCGGGTTTCTTCTTCGTGTCAGCCATGAGGATCATCCCCCCTGTACGGACGTGGCGCACCGGATTGGTGCACCACGGCCCTTAATACCCATCGAACGACGAAACCCGACATACCTCCTATGTACTCTTCGTAACGCCTCGACCACGCAGCCGTATCGCCTGCGAACACCCGCGTGCGACTCTCACCGGACGGCCGCCGAGCGCGCGCCCGGGGCCGGATGGCGAACCGGCCGATCACCCGCCGCTTCCGACCACCACACCCCCTCGCCATGCGAGAGCCCGGGCAGGCGCTGCTCGAAGACGTGCACAGCCGCCGCCGGGATCTCCCCGGTCAGCAGCCACGTGTCGGCCCGCCGCCACGTCTCGCGCAGCTCACCGCCCAGCGCCGCGAGCTGCGCCGTGACCGGGCCGAACGTCTCCAGCGGCACCTCCACCTCGAACCGGTGGCACGGCTCGTGCACGATCGTGCCCGCCCGGCGCAGCGCCTCCGCGAGCACCCTCGGCGCGCGGCCGCGGAAGTCGGCCGCCACCGTGGTCGGCGCGTCGTAACCGGTTTCGGTCACCGTCACCACCACGTCGGTCACCGGCCAGCTGTGCGGGCCCTCGCGCAGCGCCGCGCGTACGCTCTCTTCGATCGCCCGGTGGTACGCCAGCGGCAGCGACCCGAGCGCGACCTCCAGCCGGTAGCGCACCCCCGTGCCCGGCGGGGCCGGCTCGACCCGCAGCCCCACCGTCGCCATGAACTCGTTGGGGCCGTGCCGCTGCATCTCCTCCAGCGCCTCGCCGGTGCCCGCGGGACGTTCGAAGTAGACGGGGCGGCTCGGCTCGAACGTCGCCTCCACCCCGAACTCCCTGGCCAGGGTCTCGCCGATGACCTCCTTCTGCACCTCCCCGTACAGCAGGACCGAGGTCTCGCCGCCCGCAAGCGTGCGCGTGCCGATCAGCGGGTCCTGCTCGGCCAGCGCGAGCAGCGCCGCGTGCAGCCGCGGCTCCTCGCCGGGGACGCGCGCCCGCACCACCGTCTCCAGGCTGGGCGGCGTGAAGTGCGCCTGCCCGGCCGGGCCCGGCCCGCCCAGGTGATCGCCGACCCGGATCTCCGGCACGCCCTGCACCTTGACGATGTCGCCGGCCAGCGCCGTCCGCCGCTGCGGCGCACCGGCCACGGTGAGCGCGGTCAGCCGTCCGTCGTAGGCGTGCGTCCCGTCGCGGTAGAAGCCGATCTTCTCGCGGGTACGGAGTGCGCCCGCGCGCAGCCGTACGTACGCCGCCTTCTCCCCGGACGGGGCGCGCTCGACCGCGAACACCAGCCCGTGCGGCCGCCCTCCCTCTTCTGGCTGGGCCACGGAGGGGAGCAGGCCGGCGATGCCGTCGAGCAGCTCGGTCACGCCCTGCCCGGTGATCGCCGAGCCGAACAGCACCGGGTACGCCTCCCCGGCCGCGCACTGCCCGGCCAGCGCCGCACGTACCTGGCCGGATGTCGGCTCGCCGCCCTCGACCAGCAGCTCCAGGAGAGCGTCGTCGCGTTCGGCCAGCACCTCTGCGGCGGGTCGCAGCGAGGCGAGCGGCCGGGTGACGGCCCCGCGCCCGCCGATCCCCTCGACGGTGGTGATCGGCACGCAGGACGGCGACAACCGCCGCCGCATCTCGTCCAGCAGGTCGTGTTCGCGTGCCCCCGCCCGGTCGATCTTGTTCACGAAGATCAGCGTCGGCAGGCGCAGCTTGCGCAAGGTCTTCATGAGGACTCGGGTGTGCGGCTGCACCCCTTCGACGGCCGACAGCACCAGCACGGCGCCGTCGAGCACACCGAGCGCCCGCTCCACCTCGGCCACGAAGTCGGCGTGCCCCGGCGTGTCCACCAGGTTGACCCGCAGGTCGCCCAGCGTGAACGAGGCCACGGCGGTGCGGATCGTGATGCCCCGGCGTCGTTCGATCTCGCCGGTGTCGGTCTGGGTGTTACCGTCGTCAACGCTGCCGAGCCGGTCGATGACGCCGGTCTCGAACAGCAGCCGCTCAGTCAGGCTGGTCTTGCCCGCATCCACGTGCGCGAGGATGCCGATGTTCAGTATGTGCATGCGTGAGGAAGCCTCGGGAAACTCTCGAGCCAACAGGGCACTGGGAGATTCCGTGGCACCTCATCTCGAACTCCTGATCATCGACGTACGCGTGCGCCGGCCATAGTCCCACCCGCACCGCTTCCGCCGCCAACGATTTTCCACGCGGGCCTCGAACCGGGACACCACCGGCCCGCGCGGTCGCCCCCGTCCTTCCGCAGGCACGCCGCCGGCCGCACGGCCGCCCCTGTCCTCCCGAGGAACGGTGTTCGCGTGGTCGTCGCGGTCGTCCCGCAGGAGTGTCGCTAGCCCGCGCGGCCGTCCTCGTCCTCCCGCAGTAAGGCGACCGCCCCCCACCCGCGCCCCGCCGGCGCGAGCGCCGCCTCGATCCCGAGTCGGTACTGTCGATCGCGGTCGGCGTGTGCAACGAGCGCGGCCGTGTTCGCGCCGCTCGGCGCGGTGCGTGAGCGCCGGGCTTCGCATTCGGCGGGTCGTCGCCGGCCTGGGCCGGATCTCACCCGCCCTCGGCCTGGCCGCGCTTCGGCTCGCTCGAGCTCGGGTTCGCCGCGCCCCGGTCACACGCAGGCGGGTCGCACGCGGCGGCGGGTACGCCGCGGCCCCTGCGGTGTCCCGGGCTCCGGGCAGGCTGCACGGCGAAGGCCCCGCCCCGTTCTCTACAGCAGGCGTAGCTGTTCGGCTTCGGCGGCGGGTTGCCTGGCCGGGGGAGCGGGGCGAGCGGGTGGGAGGCGGCGGGCGGTGGCGGGGGTGGCGCGGCCGACTCCGTGCCGTTCGGCCAGCTCCCTCACTAGCCCGATGACGCGCTGCTGGTACGCCTTCGGCGCGTAGGCGCCGCGACCGTACAGCTCCAGATAGCGCGGGACGAGTCGCGGGTGCTCGCGGGACAGCCACGACAGCCACCACTCCCGGGCCCCAGGGCGCAAGTGCAGGATTATGGGGGAGATGTGGGTGGCGCCCGAGTCGGCGATCTCCTTGACCGTGCGGTCGAGCTGGGCGGGGGAGTCGGTGAGGTAGGGCAGGATCGGCGCCATCAGCACGCCGCAGGCGATGCCGTTGTCATTGAGCGTCGCGCACGTCTCCAGCCGCCGTCGCGGGTGCGGCGTGCCGGGCTCGACCGCGCGCCACAGCTCCTGGTCGACGAAGCCGACCGACACGTTGGCCCCCACCTCGGTCACGTCGGCGGCCTCGGTGAGCAGGTCGAGGTCGCGCAGGATCAGCGTGCCCTTGGTGAGGATGGAGAACGGGTTGGCGGCGTCGCGCAGCGCGGCCAGGATGCCGCGCATCAGCTTGTAGCGGCCCTCGGCGCGCTGGTAGCAGTCGACGTTGGTGCCCATGGCGATGTGGTGGCCGCCCCAGCGCGGCGAGGCCAGCTCCTTGCGGGCCAGCTCGGCGGCGTTGACCTTGACCACGATCTTCGAGTCGAAGTCGGCCCCGGCATCGAAATCCAGATATTCGTGCGTTTTTCGGGCAAAGCAGTAAACGCAGCGATGGGTGCACCCGCGGTAGGGGTTGATCGTGTACTCGAACGGCACCCGGCTCGCGGCGGGCACGCGGTTGATGATGGATCGGGCCTGAATCTCGTAGAAGGTCATCCCCTTGAACTCAGGGGTGTCGAACGTTCTGGTCACCGCGCCGCGAGCGAACAGCGGCACGGCCGGATCGTCCCGGCCGGGCCCGGCCAGGCGCAGGTTGTCCCAGCGCATGCCATGATTAGAACAAGTATTCGAGCTTGATCGCAAACCGAAAAGAGGTCGCAATTACATGGTCAGCAGGGGGCTAATGATCTTCATGGTTGGGCAGAAAGACGCCACGGAGCTTGCGTTCGGGAGGTGCACCTATGGCCTGGTCGCAGGACGAGGAGCGGATGCTGGCCCAGATCGAGCAGCACCTCGTCGACGACGATCCGCGACTTGTGGCTCGGCTTGAGTCCTTCAACGAGCGGGTGCGTCGTAATGAGGCGAGGTCAAAGGGGCAGCCGGGTCTCAAGCGCCGGCCGCGCCGCTCGACGGTCATCATCTTGATCAGCTGGATTCTGATCGCCACATTGGTCGCAACGTTGCTGGTCATGGTGCTCCGTCATGAGGCCGCTGCCGCCTTGGCCCTGACGACCATGCTCTGAGGGAGGTTCGGGGTAGCGGTCGGCGTCGTATGAGGTCCGCTGAGCTTGCGTGTCTCGCCTCCGGCCATTGTGTTGTGACGGCCCGCTACCGGTCGCACGGTGACAGTCCGCTCCCGGTCATACCGGCACGCCCCGCCGTCGGTCACGCCGACGTCTTGCCGTCGCGGATCTTGCACGCTCTCTGTGTGGTGGCGGGCTCGCGGTGGGCACGGGATCGTCGGGCGTTGAGCCGTCGTGCTCGTCGCCACGTCTTGTGACGGTGGCCCGGCGGGGTCGCCGCGGGCCACCGGGGATCAAGGTCAGCCGGCCACGCGGACCGTGGGCTCGTGGCGGACGGGGAAGTTGACCGAGGCGGCGATGAAGCAGGCCTTGTGGGCGTCGGCGTGCAGCGCGATCGCCGTCTCCACCATCTCCGGCGAGGCCACCGTCACCACCGGCCGCAGCACGACCTCGGTGAAGTGGCCGCCCTCTGCGGTCTCGGCCATGGTGCCCTCGGCGGTGTCGACGTAGCCGGTCACGACGACCCCGGCCGTCGAGCACTTGTGCAGGTACCAGAGCATGTGGCACTGCGAGAGCGAGCCCACCAGGAGCTGCTCGGGGTTCCAGCGCGCCGGGTCGCCGCGGAAGGCCGGGTCCGAGCTGCCGAGGATGACCTCGCGGCCGTCGGCGGTCAGCTCGTGCTCGCGGCCGTAGTCGCGATAGCCGCTGGTGCCGGTGCCTTTGTTGCCGGTCCAGGTGACGACGGTCTTGTGGTGGTGCAGGCGGCTCATCGGCGCTTCGTCCTCGCTCTCGTCGGGGGTTCGGCAGGACGAACGTATCGAAACAGCGTCGCCAGGCTTTCCATCGAGGTGGCTCTTGTTCGCACATTACTCGCATGCGTATATTCGCATACGAGTACTCGGCTGCGAGGGGGCACACCATGGGCAGGCGGCGACCGGTGACCAACCTGCTGGCGCTCGCCGTGCTCACCGCCGTCGTCCAGCGCCCCATGCACCCGTACGAGATGGCCTCCGTCCTGCGGGCGCGGGGCAAGGATCAGGACATGCCCATCAAATGGGGCTCGCTCTACACCGTCGTCCGCAACCTGCACAAGCACGGCCTGCTGGAGGAGGTGGAGAGCCGCCGCGAGGGCGGCAGGCCCGAGCGGACCGTCTACCGCATCACCGAGGCCGGTCGTCGCGAGGCCGCGGACTGGACGCGCGAGCTGCTGTCGGAGCCCGCCAGGGAACCGACGGCGTTCGAGGCGGGGCTGTCGGTGATGGGCGGGCTCGGCCCCGACGAGGTCGGCCCGCTGCTGCGCCGCAGGCTGGAACGGCTGGAGGAGCAGATCGAGGCCGACCGGCGGGCGCTGGAGGCGGAGCGGGCCGAGCTGCCGCGCCTCTTCCTCGTCGAGTCGGAGTACGCGCTGGCGATGCGCGAGGCCCAGGCCGCCTGGGTGCGCGCGCTGGTGGAGGAGCTGGAAGGCGGCACGTTCCCCGGCCTCGACGAGTGGCGGACCTATCACCGTACGGGCGAGCTCCCGGACGGATCGGCGGACGTCGCCGCCAGAGGCGCACCGGACGGCTGACCGCGAAGAGCCCGGCGGAGGTGCTGCAACACCGCCGCCGGGCGTACCTCGCATCCGAAGAACCCCTGAAGCGGAGCCTCGGCCACGAGATGGCACCGACAACGATAGCCGGGCTCCCTTCACATGACCGAACAGAGAGAGGGAGCCCTCATGACCACGACCATCACGGGCGCGGTGACGTCCGCCGACGGCACCACGATCGGCTACCACGAGGTCGGCAGCGGCCCCGGCCTGGTGATCGTGCACGGCGCCATGCAGACCGGCCGCAGCCAGCTCGACCTCGCCCGCGCCCTGGCGGACGACTTCACCTGCTACCTGCCCGACCGGCGCGGCAGGGGAGCGAGCGGCCCGGTGGGCCCCGCGTACGGGCTGGAGCGCGAGGTCGCCGACCTCGGCGCGCTCTTGGAGGCCACCGGAGCCTCCTATGTCGCCGGTGTCAGCTCCGGCGCGATCATCACGCTGCGGACGCTGCTCGCCAGGCCGGGCGGCGTGCGCAGGGCCGTCGTGTTCGAGCCGCCGCTGCTCCCCGACGCCACCGCTCTAAGAGGTCACCTGCGCCGCCTGGAGAGCGAGCTCGACGCGGGCGACACCGCCGCGGCGCTGGTCACCGGCATGAAGGCGGCCGAACTCGGCCCGCCGATCTTCAAGGTGATGCCGCGTCCGGTGCTGGAGCCGCTGACCCGCAGGATGATGAAGGGCCCGGGAGCGTCGTTCGCGGAGCTGGCGCCCACCCTGCGCCAGGACCTCGGACTGGCGCTGGAGGCGGCCGGTGACATGGAGGTCTATCGCGAGGTACGCCCGAAGGTGCTGCTGCTCGGCGGCACCAAGACCCGCCCCTACCTGCTCGCGGCGCTCGACGGGCTGGAACGGGTGCTGCCGCACGCCACCAAGGTGCTGATGGAGGGCCTCGACCACAGCGCCACCTCCGACACCGCCGAGCGCGGCAGCCCGGAGCGGGCGGCCGAGGAGATCCGCCGCTTCCTGCTGCGCGATCAGTAGTTCTTCAGGAACGTGGCCGCGACCGGCGCCGCGACCGCACCGCCGCCGCCACCGCCCTCGACGACCACCGCGAACGCCACGTCGCCCTTGAACCCCATGAACCAGGCGTGCTCGTTCAGGTCATCCCCGGTGCCGAACTCCGCGGTGCCCGTCTTGCCGTGGGTGCCCGCGGGCAGGCCGGCCTTGCTCGCGGTGCCCTTGGTCACCACGGCCGCCATCATCTGGTGCAGCCCTTGCTTGACGTCGTCGGGCAGCTTGCGCTCCTTCGCCTTCTGCTTCAGCGAGGGCACCAGCGTCGGCGGACGCCAGGTGCCGTCGGCGATCGCGGCGGCGACCGAGGCCATCGACAGCGGGCTGGCGGTGATCCTGGCCTGCCCGAACGACTCCGCCGCCAGCTCGGCGTCGGACTGCGCCCGGGGGAAGCTGGCCTTGGTGGCCGGCACGCCGATGTTGAGCGGCTGGTTGAATCCGACGTCCTCGGCCGCCTCGAGCAGCTTCTCCGCGCCCAGCTTCTCCTTCGCCAGCGGCGCGAACGTGGTGTTGCACGAGTGGGCGAAGGAGTCGAGCAGCGACACCGAGCCGAACGACTCCTCGCCGGAATTGCGGATCTTCAGGCCGCCGACGGTGGAGTATTTGGGGCAGGTGACCCGGTCCTGCGGCGACATGCCGGCCGCGAGCAGCCCGATCGCGGTCACCGCCTTGAACGTCGACCCGGGCGGATAGCGGCCGTCGAGCGCCCTGTTGAACCCGCCCACGGTGTTGACCACGGCCAGGATCTCGCCGGTCGACGCCTTGATGGCGACCAGCGACGTGGGCTTCTTCATGTGCTTGACGGCCGTCACCGCGGCCTCCTGGGCGCGCGGATCGAGGGTGGTGCGCACCGGCTCGCCACGCTTGCCCTCGATGGTCTTCAGCGTCTTGTCGCCGAGCTTGATCTCCGTCGTGGGCGTGCCCGCGAGCTGCTTCTGGAACGTCTCCTGCAGCCCGCCGCGCCCCACCGCCTGACCGACCTTGTAGGAGGAGCCGAGCTTGGCGACGTCCTTCTTGGTCGCCTTGTCCAGGTAGCCCACGAGCTGCTGCACCGAACCGCCGACCGCGCCGGTGTCGATGCGCGAGCCCTCACTGTCGGTGATCTCGGCGCGCTCGGGCCAGCGGGTCTTCAGCGCGAACTTCTCCCCGCCGGTCAGCGACGGATGCAGCGTCGAGGGCTTCCAGTCGACCTTCCACGTGCGGTCGGACACCACCAGGTCGATCTTGCCCTGGTACGTCCACTCGCCGACGTTCTTCAGGTCGAGCGTGGCGGTATAGGGGACGCTGGCCCGGTCGTCGCCCTCGGTGACCCGGCCCAGCTCGATCTTGGTGGACTTGACGGCGAGCGCGCTGCGCTGCTGGTCGTACGCGGTGAGCTGCTGCGGCTTGGCCAGCTCCTTCGTCATCGCGCTCTTATCGCCCGCCTGCCAGGCCGCGGCGAACCGCTGCGCGGTCTCGGCCGGTGTGCCGCGCGTGTGCAGCACGTAGTAGGCGCCTCCAGCCGCGGCCCCCACCGCGAGCACGGAGGTCACGGACACGATCGCGATGGTACGGCCCCGCGCCACTGATCAGCCCCCTGCTCCTCGACGACAAGTTACGAGACTAGCGGGAGCTCCCAATCAGGACATACCATTCTCGGCTTTGACGCTGGCGGCGTATCTCGGGACGTACTCCTGGCTGGACAGCTTCTGGATGGCGGCCATGATCTCGTCGGTGACCCGGCGGCGGTCCTGCGCCTTGGTGTGGTCGCCGGTGAAGTGCATGGGCGCGCCGATCGCGATGCCGATGGGCGCGGGGCGCGGCACCTTCGCGCCGTACGGCATCACCTTCTCGGTGCCGCTGAGCGCCACCGGCAGCACCGGGGCGCCGGTGCGCAGCGCCAGCCAGGCCACGCCGACCTTGCCGCGGTAGAGGCGGCCGTCGGGGGAGCGGGTGCCCTCGGGGTGGATGCCGAACAGCTCGCCGCGCTCCAGCAGCGCGGCCGCCTCCTCCAGCATGGCCTGCGCCGAGCGCCCGCTCTCGCGGTCGACCGGCAGGCTGCGGCCGAGCCGCATGAAGAAACCCGAGATGGGGTCGCCGGAGAAGTATTCGTTCTTGGCCGTGAACGTCACGTGGCGCGGCAGCAGCGCGGGCAGCAGGAACGAGTCGAGCACCGACAGGTGGTTGGCGGCCAGGATCGCCGGGCCTGTGCGCGGGACGTACGCGGCGCCGGAGATGTGGGGGCGGCACATCGCATGGACGAGCGGCGTCGAAGCGAACTTGGCCACGTGGTAAAGCAACGAGCTCTCCTGATCGTCGGGCTGGCGGCCACCCCACAATAGAGCAGGCGCCTCGCGGGTGTTGCGGGGCGCCTGAGAAAGCTTTGAGGCCGATGTGGCGGTCGCCTCCTCGGCGAGATGCACAACACGGCTCCAGCCGAACGGTATTCCGTGAAGGCGGTAATTTGCGGCCCGGGGGACACAAACCACATCGGCATCTCGAGTTAAGCACACCGGGGGTCCCTAAAGGTAATCGTGGCGGGCCCTTGGGGCCCTGATGGGCGGCTCTCCGGCGGCCTCTGAACAGGGATTTCCCGCCGCCGTAAATGACCCGACACCGGGCAGACGGCGGGGGTTTCCGTACGCGTCCGGCGGGGTTGGGTGCGGACAGCGGCGGGGTGCGCGTTCAGTGAGGCCGGGTGCTGACGGATGGCGAAGGGGTCAGGTGCGTGTCCAGCGGGGCTGGGCGACGTCGAAAACGCGCTGTTCGCGGCCGCGCAGCGCCACCTCGGCGAACTGCCACAGGATCGCACCGGTCGGCGCGTGGATCACGATGGACGGCCCCAGCGGCATCTGCAGCAGCTCGCCCCGCCAGCGCGGCACGCCGGGTGCGAGGAAACGTTCCAGCGGAACGGCGTGCACCGACGCCACCTCGCGGGGATCGGCCACCGGCTCCTGCGGCCCGCCGAACGCCACCACCGGCGTGATCACGAACCCGGAGTCGGTGACGAAGTCGTCGAGCAGCCCGGCCACCTCGACCCCGGTGACGCCGATCTCCTCGGCCAGCTCGCGCAGCGCCGCGTCCTCCGGCCGCTCGCCGTCCTCGGCGCGCCCGCCGGGCAGCGCCCACTGCCCGGCGTTGCGGCCCGCGGCGGAGCGCCTGATCACCACGACGTACGGGCTGCGCTCGGCGTCCTCGAGCACGCACACCGTGACCCCGGCCCTGCGCAGCCCGTCCGCGGGCGGGACCTGCCGCCGCCGGAAGGCGGCCAGCCGGGCGGTGACCTGCGTGCGCAGCTCGTCGATGGGCGGAAGCACCCGTCAAGGATCTCACGCCGCGCGGAAAGCGCGCCGGCTGCACGGCCTGCCGACCCTGGTCAGGTCGTGGTGAGCAGGATGCCGAGCATGGTGCCGATCAGCATGGCCGCGCCCGCCGCGATGGCGGCCCAGCGGCCGAGCGGCTCGCCGCGCGTGTGCCCGATGATGCCGAGCACCACGCCGCCCAGCCCGAACAGGATGGGGATGAACAGCAGGGCCATGGCCGCGCAGGCGAACCCCATGATGGACAGCATCTGATCGCTCATGCGGGGCTCGTCACGGGGCGTGTGCGGTGTGGCGTCGTACGGGTCATGAGGTGAGGTCATGGGCAGGCTTCTCTCAAGGCGGTGACGCGACATCACACGCCTGGGTGGGCGGAGCTGTCGAGTCGTTCGTTCCCGGCATCGGCCCATCTCAAGCCGCCTGTGGCGGGTCCGGCATGGCCCCGTGGAGACGGTGTCACCGGGCCTTCGCCGAGAGCGCGGCGACCGGCGAGTCCGCCTCCCGCGGGATCGAGAGCCGCGCGGGCAGAGGGCGGTGGTGCAGGACGTCGAGGCGGGAGACGGCGCGGGTGAGCGCCACGTACAGGCGGTTGAGGCCGCGCCGCTCGGCCTCGACGATCGCGGCGGGCTCCACGACGACGACGTGGTCGTACTCCAGGCCCTTGCACAGCGTCGCGGGCATGACGCTCAGCCGCTCTCCCGCGTCGAGGCCCTGGAGCGCGGCGGTGAGCGCGGGGACGTGGGCGTCGGCGGCGATGACGCCGATCGACCCCTCGAACGCCATGGCCTCGCGCACGGCGGCGGCGACCCCCTCGCCCAGGTCGGCGACGCGGGTCACCCGCAGCCGCCCGTCCGACCGGTACGAGCGCGTCTCGGGCACCTCGACCTCCAGCGCGGCCAGCAGCGAGTTGGCCAGATCGACCACGGCCGCCGGCACCCGGAAGCCGGTGGTGAGCGCGACGACGCGGGCCCCGGGCTTGCCGAGCAGCGCCATCCGCTCCGGCCATGAGGTGGCCGCCCACGGGGTGGTGCCCTGGGCGAGGTCGCCGAGCACGGTGATCGAGCCGTGCTCGCTGCGGCGGGCGACCGCCCGGCACTCCATCGGCGACAGGTCCTGGGCCTCGTCCACGATGACGTGCCCGTAGCCGCGTGGCCGCTCGATGAGGGCGGCGATCTCGTCGAGCAGCACGAGGTCGGCCGCCGACCACTTCGCGCTCTTCGCGCTGCGCGGCGGTCTGTCCCAGGTGAGCGCGGCGCGTTCGGCATCGGTGAGCAGGCCCCGAGCCGGGTCGGGGGCGTCGTCGGAGGGGCCGCGCAGCACCTCGTACAGGACCTGGACGGGCTTGACCGACGGCCAGACGGTGTCGAGCCAGCCGGTGACGCCCCGGCCGATCTTGCGCAGCCAGGCGGCGTTGGGGGTGGCGCCGCGCTGCTCGGCCTGGCGTCTGATCGCCTCGACGACGCGGGCGCGCACCCGCTCGCGGCCGACCGCGTACGGCACGGACTCGCGGCGCGTGTCGTCCACGATGCGGCGCAGCTCGTCTTCGTAGACCCGCCACCGGTAGGAGCCGTCGGGGACGGCCACGGGCTCGACCGGCTTGCGTATGCGCCCATAAAGCGCCCTGCGCAGCACGTCCGCCATGCGCACGTCGTGCTTGACGGCGGCCGTGTCAGGGTCGTCGACGGCGGTGACGGGGACGGTGGCGAGCAGCTGCCCGAGCGTGGTCTGCTCGACGTCCATCTCGCCGAGCGCGGGCAGCACGGCGGAGATGTAGCCGAGGAAGGCGCGGTTGGGGCCGAGGACGAGCACGCCGTCCCGCTCGAGCCGCCGCCGGTGCGCGTACAGCAGGTAGGCGGCGCGGTGCAGGCCGACGGCGGTCTTGCCGGTGCCGGGCGCGCCCTGCACGCACAGCGAGGTGTCGAGGTCGGCACGTACGAGGTCGTCCTGCTCCGGCTGGATGGTGGCGACGATGTCGCGCATCGGGCCCACGCGGGGACGCTCGATCTCCGCCGCGAGGATCCTGCTCTCGCCCTCCTCGCCCTGACCGAGCCGCTCGTCCTCGAAGCTCGTCAGGGTGGTGCCCGACCAGCCGAAGCGGCGGCGTACGGCGACGCCCTGGGGGTCGCGGGCGCTGGCCCGGTAGAAGGCGCGCGCGACCGGCGCGCGCCAGTCCACCACCACGGGCGTGCCGCCGTGCTCGCCCGCGATGTGCCGCCGCCCGATGTGGTACGCCCGCCCGCGGTGCTCGCCGGCGTCCTGGCCGAAGTCGAGCCGGCCGAAGAACGGCGGCCCCTCGGGCTCCTCGCTCAGCTCCTTGGCCAGGCTCTTCAGGTGGCGTCCCAGCCGTTCGGCGCTGTAGCGGTCGCCGGCCACGGTCTCGCCGACGATGACGTTCTCCCGCGCGTCCCGGAGCATCCTGCGCAGGCCGTCCTTGCAGCGTTCGACGTACGCGCGCTCCTCGTCGAGCGTCGCCATGACACCTCCCAAAGCGTTAACTCGGTTAAGAGATTGACCAGGTTAACACTTTGCTAGGGTTGGCCTCATGGCGGGACTTCGGGAGCTGCAGCGGCAGCGGGTGCGCGAGGCCATCTCATCGGCGGCCATCACGCTCTTTCTTGAACGCGGCTTCGACGAGGTGCCGGTGACGGAGATCGCGGCGGCCGCGGGCGTGTCCAAGCCGACGCTGTTCAAGTACTTCCCGACCAAAGAGGACCTGGTCCTGCACCGCATCGCCGACCACCTCGGCGAGTCGGCCCGCGTGGTGCGCGGGCGCGCGCCGGGGGAGTCGCCCGTCGAGGCGCTGCGCCGCCACTTCCTCGACGGCCTGGCCAGGCATGATCCCGTGACGGGGCTCAACGACGACCCCGAGGTGGTGGCGTACCACCGTATGGTCTTCTTCACCACGCCCAGCCTGCTGGCCCGGCTGCACCAGCACATGGCGCGCGACGAGGAGCTGCTCGCCGAGGCGCTGGCCGAGACCTCCGACGAGCTGACCGCGACCCTGCTCGCCGGGCTGCTGGTGTCGACCCAGCGGGTGCTCGCCCGGCGCAACTGGGCGATGCTGGCCAGCGGCCGGCCGCTCGCCGAGGTGGAGGCCGAGGCGGTGCGCGCCGCCGAGCGCGCCTTCGCGATGTTGCCCACCTGATCGCCACCGGCATGTTCGCCCGATGACGACTACGCAGAGTATTTGACTGAACACAGAAAGTAGTGGCTAAGATCCTGACTACTCCTTGACCACTTGCATGGCTATGCAGTCTGGAGCATCTGCGGGCTAGTCGTCGGCACTCGAAGGGAGTGAGGGTGAGCGGTTCTTTCGCGCGCCAACGCAGTAACAGCACCGATATGAACGGTCTCGCTCCGTGATGGTCGCGCTCGGCCGCCGCCTGCGTGCCCTGCTGCCGCGCCGAGGCGACCTGGCGGAGATGTGCCGCGAGCCCCGCACCGACCTCATGGCCGGGTTCACCGTCGCCGTCGTCGCGCTGCCGCTCGCGCTCGGCTTCGGCGTCTCATCCGGGCTCGGCGCCGCGTCCGGCCTGGCCACCGCCATGGTCGCGGGATCGCTCGCCGCGCTGTTCGGCGGCTCCGCGGTGCAGGTGTCGGGCGCGAGCGGCGCGATGACCGTCATCCTCATGCCGATCATGAGCGCTCACGGCGCCACCGGCGTGTTCACCGTCGGCGTGCTGGCCGGGCTGCTGCTCATCGGGCTCGCCCTCATCGGCGCGGGCCGCCACGTGGCCATGGTGCCCGCGCCCGTGATCGCCGGGTTCACCGTCGGCATGGCCTGCGTCATCGGGCTGCAGCAGTTCCCCCACGCGCTCGGCGTGCGGGCCCACGACGGCGACAAGGTCGCCGTCATCGCCTGGCACGCCGTGCTCGACTTCCTCGCCCGGCCCCACTGGTGGGCCGTGGGCACCGCCCTGGTCGTCGCCGTCGTCCTGCTCGCCGGGGCCGCGCTGTGGCCCTCCGTGCCGTGCTCGCTGATCGCCGTGGCCGCCGCCACGCTCGTCGCCGAGATCGCCGGGCTGCCGCTGGCCCGCATCGGGCCCCTGCCCGCCGGGCTGCCCGCGCCGTCACTCGGCTTCCTCGACCTGGACGCGCTGCCGTCACTCATCGCCCCCGCCGTCGCCGTGGCCGCACTGGCGGCGCTGGAGTCGCTGCTGTCGGCGACCGTGGCCGACGGCATGACCGGCCGCGCCCGCCACCACCCCGACCGCGAGCTGTTCGGCCAGGGCGTCGCCAACCTCGTCACCCCGATGTTCGGCGGCATGCCCGGCACCGGCGCCACCGTGCGAACGGCCGTCAACGTGCGCTCGGGAGCCCGGTCCCGGCTGGCCGCGCTCGCCCACGCCCTCATCCTGGGCGCGCTCGTCTACTCCGCCGCCGGGCTGGTCGCCCGCATCCCGCTCGCCGCGCTGGCCGGCGTGCTGCTCGCCACCGCCGTCCGCATGGTCGAGATCGGCGCCGTACGCGCCATGGTCCGCTCCACCAGGGCCGACGCCGCGGTGCTCGTTCTGACCGCCGTGGCCACGCTCACCCTCGACACCGTGCTGGCCGTCATCCTCGGCCTGGTCGTCGCCGGAGCGCTGGCGCTGCGGGCCATCGCCGGGAACGTCCGCTTCGACCAGGAGCCGCTCCGCCACGACCTGCAGCCCCAGCACACCGTGGAGGAACACGCCCTGCTGGCCGAGCACATCGTCACCTACCGCCTGGAAGGGCCGCTGTTCTTCGCCGCCGCCCACCGCTTCCTGGTGGAGGTGTCGGCGGTGAGCGGGGTGTCGGTGGTGGTGCTGCGCATGCGCCGGGTCACCACCATCGACGCCAGCGGCGCGCTCGTCCTCGGCGACGCCGTCTCCCGGCTGGAGCAGCGCGGCATCGCCGTGTACGTCTCCGGCATCCCCGACGGGCACCATCGGCCTCTTGAAGCGCTCGGCGTGATCGCCCGGCTGCACCAGGCGGGCCGGGTGTTCGCCACCACCGACGAGGCCATCGCGGCCGCTCGCGAACGCCTCCACACGACGGGCGTCGTCCCCCGCCTGGCTGGCTGACCCCGTCTCACGCGGCCCCGGACTCGCGATGTACGCGGCCCGGGCCGGTTCGCCCGGCGGGACCTCGCCGCGGTCCTGCCGGATCCCTGACGTGCGCGGCCCGGGCGGGCGGGCCGCGCACACCCCCGGGTCGCGACGCGCGCTGCCTGCCCGGGAGGCCTGCACGCGTCCAGGGTTGCGACGCGCGCTACCCCCTCCCCGAGACGATCGGCACGCGCCGAGGGCGGGCTGCGATCCAGACGGGGAGTGCGCGGAGGGCGCGCTCGGAGTCGCGCGGGGCGGGACAGACGGTCAGGGCTGCGACTGGCAGCGGGTGGTGATGTGCGGCGGTCAGGGGTGTGCCGCGTGGCAAGCGGTGGTGTGCGGCGGGCGGGGTGTGCGCCGTGGCGGATGGTGATGTGCGGCGGTCAGGGTTTGGGCTCGTAGCGGGTGGCGATGGCGGTGGCGCGGGCGTGCAGATCGTCGCGTAACCACTGCGGCGACAGCGCCTCGGCGGCGGCGGCGAGCTGCCACAGCGCCCACACGGCGTGCCTGCGGTCCTGGAAGGACACCAGCAGCCGCAGCCAGCCGTCCGCGCCGGTCTCCTCGGCGTGCACGGCCAGCGCGGTGCCCACCAGTTCCTCCCGCCGCTCGGGGTGCACCCGCAGCTCCACGGTGACCTGGTCGTCGCCGTGGCGGAACCGGGTGCTGCGCTCCTGCCAGGCCCGGTCGAGATCGACGCGCTCCGGCCGCTCCGCGGGCTCGTCCAGCTCCTCGGCGGCCAGCACACGCGACAGCCGGTACGTGCGGTCCTCACCCGAGCGGATGGCCAGCAGGTAACCGCGCCCGCGTACGGTGACCAGCCCGATCGGATCGACCGTGCGCCACGACGGCTCCCGGCCGGGGGTCGCGTAGTGCAGCCGCAGCCTGCGCCCGGCGAAGACCGCGCCCAGCACCGCGGCCATCACCGCGTCGGGCACCTCGTCCATCGGCATCCGGCGCGCGAGCAGATCGGTCTCGGGCTCGATGAGCAGGCGTTCCGCGGCGCCGGCCGCCGTGTCGCGATGACCGTCCGGCAGCGCGTCCACCACCTTGAGCATCGCCGAGGCCAGCGCGGAGCCGAGGCCGAACGCCTGCGCGCCGCGCCGCGACCCGGCGACCAGCAGGGCGAGGGCTTCGTCGCGGTTCAGCCCGGTCAGCTCGGTACGGAAACCGGGCAGCAGCGCGAAGCCGCCGTGCCGCCCGCGTTCGGCGTAGACGGGGACGCCGGCCGCAGACAGGGCCTCGATGTCGCGCAGCACCGTCCGGGTGGAGACCTCCAGCTCGCGGGCCAGCGCGGTGGCGGTCATCCGGCCGTGCCGGCGCAGCAGCAGCACCAGCGCGACCAACCGGTCGGCACGCATGCGAAAACCCTACAGAGATACACGACACAAGATGTCGTGATTTGTCGGAAGGCTGAGCTGCGACGCGAACAACCGCGCCGGCGCGCCATCGTGCGCCGGCCGATACGGAAGGAGCCGATATCACCATGGAGCGAACGGCGGTCAACCCGTGGCCGTGGTCGGTGGAGCTGGGCTACAACCAGGCCGAGCTCGTCTCCGGGCACACCAGGACGCTGTACTGCTCGGGTCAGACCGCGATGAGCGCCGACGGCAAGCCGCAGCACGCCGGTGACATGGCCGCGCAGCTCGCGCTGAGCCTCGACAACCTGGAGGCGGTGCTCGCCGAGGGCGGCATGTCCCTGGCGAACCTCGTCCGGCTCAACGTCTACACCACCGACGTGGACCGGGTCTTCGAGCACTACGGCGTGCTGGCGGCGCGGCTCGGCGCGGCCGGGGTCGCGCCGGCCACCACGATGCTCGGCGTGACCCGGCTCGCGCTGCCTGGCCTGATGGTCGAGCTGGAGGGCACGGCGGTGGCCTGACCCCGGCCCCGCGCCCGCCTGGCTCAGCCGGGTCCCGGCCCGTCCCCGGCCCCGGCATCCCGGCGGATTCAGACCGGGCAGGCCGGGGCTCCCTGCTCAGGCCAGAGGCCGGGGCTGGGGGAGGTGCAGGCGGTCGACCGCTTCCCTGCGGGTGCGTTCTGGGCGGCGGTCGTAGCGGGCGGTGGTGGCGGGGGAGGCGTGGCCGACCAGGGCCTGCGCGGTGGCCAGGTCGACGCCCGCGTCCAGCAGCTCGCCGATGAACGTGCGGCGGAAGTCGTGCGGGGTGCGCCGCGCCGCCCTCGCCGCCTCGAAGCGCCGGGTCAGGATGTCGGAGATGCCCTGCCCGGTCAGCCCCACGGGACGCCCGTCGCGCATCCGCAGCCGCCCTGCGGTGCTGATCGGGCTGAACAGCGCACCCGGCGTGGTGCCGCGCACCGCGAGCCACCGTTCGAGCAGCCCGATCGCGTCGGCGGTCAGGTAGACGAGCCGTTCCTTGTCGCGCTTGCCGCGCACCCGCAGCGAGCGCGCGCCGGGGTCGTAGTCGGCGAGCGTGAGCCCGCCCAGCTCGGCGCGGCGGCAGCCGGTCGAGTAGAGCACCGCGATCAGCGCCGCGTCGCGCCTGCCCGCGGGGGAGTCGTCGCAGGCCGCCAGCGCCGCGCCGACCACCTCGGGCGGCACGTGGTGCCCGGCGGGCAGCCGGCTCTGCCGTACCGGGGCCAGGTCGGAGGCGCGCGCCATGTCCTCCGCGCTGGTCTGGCCGAGCCGCCACGCCTCCTTCAGCACCCGGCGCAGCGCCACCAGATGCTTGTTGATGTACGCCGCCGACCAGCCCTGCTCGGTGAGCATCGTGCGGATGCGCACGGTGTGCTCGTACCGCAGCAGGTGCCACGGCTGGCCCGCGCCCGTCGCGTTCTCGTCGCCGGTGAGCATGCGGGCCAGCCGGTCGAGGCAGCCGCGCATGGTGCGGCGCGACTCGGGGCTGGTCAGGGAGTCGAGATAGACGTGGTACGGGTCGCGCGCCGGTTCGACCGCCGGCGCGCCCGGTGCGGATACGGCGGGCAGGCTCACCCGGACGATCTTAGAAGGGTCCGGTCAGCTCGCCCAGCTTGTCGGTCAGCTGAAGGTTCGCCGAGTAGTCGACCGGCACCGCGATCACCGACACCACGTCGTCGGCCAGCGCCTTGCGCAGCGTCGGCAGCAGCTCGCCGGCGCTGCTGATCCGGTAGCCGCGGGCGCCGAAGCTCTCGGCGTACTTCACGAAGTCGGGGTTGCCGAAGGCCACGTTGGAGTCGCGGCCCAGCTCCAGGTCCATCTTCCACTCGATCAGCCCGTACGCGCCGTCCTCCCACACCAGCACCACGAACGGGATGCGCTCGCGCACGGCGGTCTCCAGCTCCTGGGAGTTCATCAGGAACGCGCCGTCGCCGGTCGCCGCCAGCACCTTGCGCCGGGGGCAGGCGAGCTTGGCGGCCAGCGCGCCCGGCACCGCGAACCCCATCGACGACAGCCCGTTCGAGACGATCATCGTGTTCGGCTCGTACGCCGGGTACATGCGGGCCATCCACATCTTCACCGCGCCCGTGTCGGCCAGCACGATGTCCTCGCGCCCCATGGCCTCGCGGATGTCGGCGACCACGCGGCGCGGCGACAGCGGGAACCCGTGCTCCTCGCGGCCCTGCTCCAGCTCCTCGCGCAGCATGCGGCGGATCTTCTCGCCGGTGCCGTTCATGGTGAACCGGCGGTGCACGGCGTCGCCGAGCGCGTGCAGCGAGCGGGAGATGTCGCCGTGCACGCCGACCGCCACCGGGTAGTGGTCGTCCACCTCGGCGGGGAACCGGTGCACGTGGATGATCTTCTTGTCGCGGTTCGGGTTGATCTTGACCGGGTCGAACTCCTGCAGCTCGTAGCCGACCGTGATGAGCACGTCGGCCTCGTCGAAGCCGAAGTTCACGTAGTCGTGCCGCATGAACCCGACCGCGCCGAGCGCGTGCCGGTGGTCGTCGGGGAAGACGCCCTTGCCGTTGAACGTGGTCGCCACCGGCAGCCCCAGCTTCTCCGAGAAGCGCACGAGCGCGTCGGATGCGCCCGCCCGGGTGGCGCCGTGGCCGGCCAGCACGATCGGGCGGCGCGCGGTGGCCAGCACCTCGGCGGCGCGGGCGACCTGGGCGGCGGAGGGGTCCTGCGGGCGTACGACGTTGAGCGGCAGCGGCGCGAGGTCGCCGGGCGCGGGCGCGGACTCGACATCCTCGGGGATGGCCAGGTAGACGGCGCCGGGCCGCTCGGTCTGCGCGGTCTTGAACGCCTTGCGGATCAGCTCGGGCAGCGCCTGCACCGAGGGGGCCAGCTCCGACCACTTCGTGATCGGCTTGAACAGCGACACCAGGTCCACCACCTGGTGGGTCTCCTTATAGATGCGGTCGAGGCCGACCTGCGCGGTGATCGCCACCACCGGGGTGCTGTTGGTCGTGGCGTCGGCCACGCCGAGCTGCAGGTTGATCGCTCCGGGGCCGAGCGTGGCCGAGGCGACCCCGGCCTTGCCGGTCAGCCTGCCGTAGAGCTCCGCCATGAACGCCGCGCCCTGCTCGTGGCGGACGAGGATGTAGCGGATGGAGGAGTCTTTGAGCGCGTCGACGAAGTGGATGTTCTCCTCGCCCGGGATGCCGAAGACGTACTCGACGCCCTCCGCCTCCAGGGCCTGCACGATGAGCTGGGCCGCCGTCTTCTGCGTGGCCTGCGCTGACATGCGAAACGCCTTCTTTCACCTGTGACTGCATCCGTCACAGCACGCGCGCCCCGCCGTTCATTCCAGCCCCTGTGACCAGCGGTCATGGCATTGAGGATGCCTGGATGCCGCACGCGGCGGGCGAGCACTGTGGAGCCATGACGACTCAGACTGAAACGACTCGCCCCGGGACGCGCCGCCTCGGCCGTACCGGTCCTGCCGTCACCTCGCCGGGGCTCGGCTGCATGGGCCTGTCCGGCGCGTACGGACCCATGGACGAGCGCGAAGGCGTACGTGTGGTGCACGCCTACCTCGACGCCGGCGGCACCCTGCTCGACACCGGCGACTTCTACGGCTCGGGGCACAACGAGCTGCTCATCCGGCGCGCGCTCGACGAGCGCGACCGCGACGGCGTCGTGCTGTCGGTCAAGTTCGGGGCCCTGGTCGGCCCGGACGGCGCGATGACCGGGTTCGACGGCCGCCCGGCCGTCGTGGGCAACTTCCTCGCCTACACGCTGCGCCGCCTCGGCACCGACCACGTGGACATCTATCGCCCGGCCCGGCTCGACCCGTCGGTGCCCATCGAGGAGACGGTGGGTGCGATCGCCGAGTGGGTGGAGAAGGGGTACGTGCGCCACATCGGGCTCAGCGAGGTCGGTGCCGAGACCATCCGCAGGGCCGCCGCCGTCGCGCCGATCTCCGACGTGCAGATCGAGTACTCGCTGTTCAGCCGGGGCGTCGAGGACGAGATCCTGCCGGTCTGCCGCGAGCTCGGCATCGGCGTCACCGCGTACGGCGCGCTGTCGCGCGGCCTGATCGGCGGCAGCGGGACCGCCTCCGGCGGCCGCGCGGCCTACCCCCGCTTCCAGGGGGAGAACCTCGAACACAACACCGCGCTCGCCGACCGCCTGAAGGAGCCGGCCGCGGCCAGGGGAGTCTCGGTGGCGCAGCTCGCCATCGCCTGGGTCGCCGCGCAGGGCGAGGACATCGTGCCCATCGTCGGCTCCCGCACCCTGGAGCAGGTCGGCACCATGATCGACGCCGGCGGGCTCGCGCTCACCGCCGAGGAGCTGGCCGAGATCGAGGCCGTCATCCCGCGCGACGCCGCCAGGGGCGACCGTTACCCCGTGCACCTCATGGCGAGCCTGGACAGCGAGCGCCGCTGACCTCCCCCAGCCCGCAAAGCGGCCACCCCGGGTGAGAGGGGGGTGGCCGCCGCTTTCGGGCGGAAAAGTCGCTCGCGGTCGCGCCGGCCTCTCGGATACGATCGCGGGACCGTTCCGGCGGCTGGGGCCCAGGTGACGGGTGTTCGGTCGCCTTCGACCGAAAGTGGGTGTTCTGCGTGGCGTCCCGGATCAGCGAGCTGGTGCTCGCCTGCCGCGACCCTGAGCTGCTGGCGCGGTTCTGGTGCGAGGTGCTGGACTACGTCGAGCTCGACCGCGAAGAGGACGGCTCCATAGAGATCGGGCCGCGCGAGGGGTTCGGCGGGCCGCAGCCGACGATCGTGCTCAGCCCCGAGGACGACGTGCCCGACGCGGGCCTCTTCCGGCTGCACATCGACATCAACGCCACCGACCGCGATCAGGACGCCGAGCTCGAACGCCTGCTCAAGCTCGGCGCCCGCCACGCCGACGTGGGCCAGACGGGCGAGGAGCCCTGGCACGTGCTCGCCGACCCGGAGGGTAACGTGTTCTGCCTGCTCAGGAGGCGTCTCGACCCGCTGTGACGCGGTGCCGGTGCCGGCGCTGGTACGAGTACGCGACCGCGAACGTCAGCGGCCCCCACGCCAGCAGCGGCAGGTAGCAGGCGATGAGGAGTGCGTGCCCGGCACCCGACAGGAACGGGAAACCCGAGCCGAGCTGCAGGATCACCGCGAGCACCGCGTACCCGCAGAGCAGCACGATCAGCGCCGCCCCGGTGTAGGCGGCGGCGAGCACGAGGCGCGGCCGCATGCGCCGCCCGCCCACCAGCGGCAGCCAGCGGGGCGGGACCTCGCCCAGGGCTTGACGAGCCCGATCGTCAGCAGCGCGGCCAGCTCACTGACGACGCTGAGGCCGACGATGTAGGCGACCTCTCCTGGGGGCAGGTCGCGCACCTCGGGCGGCACGTCGGCGACGTATCCGATGGGCAGCCCGGCCACGAGCGCGACGCGCCACAGTCCCGACGGCAGAGTGACGAGGGCGACGGCGTGCGCGGCGCGCACCGCCCAGCGTGGCGGCGGCGCGGGCGCCTGCCGGGCCGCCATGGAGGACGCCGGGGAAGGCGCCGTGGAAGGCGCCGGGGAAGACGCCCTGGAAAACATGCTCATGCCGGCAGTCTCGTCGCCAGAAGGGGAGCGCCGCCTCCCCCGTCAGAGGGAGGGGGGCCGCCCCGGCGGGGGAGATCGCCTCCCACGGCGGAGAGACCGCCCGCTCACCCGTCGGCCAGGATGCCGGCGACCGCCTGCACGCTGTCGGCGCTGCCCACCACGACGACCACGTCGCCGGCGGCCAGCACGAAGTCGGGGGCAGGGCTGGCGACGATCTGCGCGCCGCGCACAATGGCCACGATCGAGGCGCCCGTACGCGTGCGCACCTGCGCGTCGCCCATCGGCCGCCCCGCGTAGGGCGAGTTCGCGGGGATGGGCAGCTTCTCGCTGACCAGCCCCTCCACTTCGCGGTGCAGCTCGTTGAGCCGCCGGATGATGCGCGGCGCGCCCAGCAGCTCGGCCAGCGCGTCGGCCTCGTCGTCGTTGAGCGTGACGGTCTCGCACGCCTGGTCGGGATCGTGCGGATCGTAGATCACCAGATCGCGGCGGCCGGTGCGGTGCGACACGACGGCGACACGCCGCCCGGAGCGCGTCGTGAACTCGTGTCGCAGTCCTATCCCTGGCAGCCCTGTTTGTTCGATCTCCACCGGTCACCTCACGTCCGTCTTGCACCGCTCGACCGGGGGATCACTCCGGCGGACCTCGCCGTCGTCCCCCTATCGATCCTTTACGAGGATGACAGGATCCCGTAAGTGGACGGCAGGTGCGACTTCCGGGCTTTCTCCCTCTTTTCCGGGTACGGGAAGCCCCGCGACCATCGACATGTGCATCCACCGGCCGCGCCGTACCCCCACTGGCCCGGTGGGCCCAGGAAGATAAAGAGACCGTCCCTGCCACACGGAGGAGTCCGTCCATTCAGCTTTATCAACGTGCGATGAGAAATGATCGCCGCATGACCGCTTCACCGATGCCACGTGGGGGTTCACGATGAGTCTGCAGCAGTTGTACGGCGTTTTACTGGCCGGTGGACTGGTTTTGCTCGCGAGCATCGCCGCGGCGCGCACCGCGAGCCGGCTCGGCCTGCCCGGCCTGCTGCTGTTCCTCGCCCTGGGCGTGCTGCTCGGTGAGGACGTCCTGGGCATCGATTTCGACGACGCCCAGCTCGCGCAGACCCTCGGCACGTCGGCGCTGGGCATCATCCTGGTCGAAGGTGGTTTGAGCACCCGGTGGGCCGACATCAAGCGGCTGATGGTGCCCGCCGGGCTGCTGGCCACGCTCGGTGTGGCGGTCAGCGTGACGATCACCGCCGCTGGAGCGCATTTCCTGCTGGGCTTGAACTGGCAACTGTCCTTGCTGCTCGGCGCGATCGTGTCATCGACGGACGCCGCCGCCGTGTTCTCCGTGCTGCGCGCGCTGCCGCTGCCGCGCCGCGTGGCCGGAATGGTGGAGGCGGAGTCGGGATTCAACGACGCGCCGACCGTCATCTTGGTGCTGGTGTTCTCGACGGTGTTCACCGACCTGCCCAGCCCCGTGGAGATCGTCTCGCAGATCACGTTCGAGCTGGCGGTCGGCGCGGCGATCGGTCTCGCCTGCGGCTGGGCGGGCACGCTCGCCCTGCGGTACGTCGCACTGCCCGCCACCGGCCTGTACCCGCTGGCCACCGTCGGCCTCGGCATCATCGCGTTCGCCGCGGCCGGGGCCCTGCACGCCTCCGGCTTCATCGCCGCCTACCTGGCCGGCCTCGTCCTCGGCAACGCCGAGCTGCCGCACCGCGCCGCCACCCGGTCGTTCGCCGACGGCATCGGCTGGCTGGCGCAGATCGGCCTGTTCGTCATGCTCGGCCTGCTCGTCACCCCGCACGAGCTGCCCAGCGCGCTGCTGCCCGCCGTCGTCATCGGGCTGGTGCTGCTGCTGATCGCCAGGCCGGCGTCCGTCGCGGCCTGCCTGACCTGGTTCCGTACGGGCTGGCGGCACCAGGCGTTCATCGCCTGGGCGGGCCTGCGCGGCGCGGTGCCGATCGTGCTGGCCACCTACCCGATCGTGGCCGAGGTGCCCGGCAGCAAGCACCTGCTGAACATCGTGTTCGTCCTGGTCGTCCTCTACACCCTCGTACAGGGCCCGACGCTGCCGCTGGTCGCCAGGCTGCTCAAGGTCACCCAGCCGCACCAGGCCAGGGAGGTCGAGATCGAGGCCGCGCCGCTCGACGTCCTCGCGGCCGAGCTGCTCACGCTCACCGTCCCGCCCGGCTCGAAGCTGCACGGCGTGGAGATCTTCGAGCTGCGGCTGCCCAAGCCGTCCATCGTCACCCTCGTCATCCGCGGCGGCGACACCCTCGTACCCGAGCCCGACACCATCCTGCGTGAGGGCGACGAGGTGCTCATCGTCACCACGCCCGCCACCCGTGCCGAGGTCGAACGGCGGCTGCGCGCCGTCGGCAGGGGCGGCCGCCTGGCCCACTGGCACGGCGAGGACGGCGAGCCCGACAACGGCCACGCCGCCGCCGCGCCGCAGGAACAGCGCCGGGAGCCCGCGGCCACGCCCGCCTCCGGCCGCCGCCGGGCCGGGCTGCGCTGGCGCACGAGGTTGACCGGTGGCCGGCAGCGCCACGTCCGGCCCATCGCGCCCCCGCAGCAGGAGCCGCCGGTCGAGCCCGGCGACGACCTGGTGCCCGGCACGGAGTCGGAGTCGGACCGCGCCGTCACCTGACGCCGTAGCGCCCTCGCGCCGCCCACCCGCTCACACGGCGGGCGCGAGGGCGCGCCGGTCCCGGGGATGGCCGGCGGTCGGAGCCGGCGCTCACACGGCGGGCGCGAGGGCGCGCCCGTCACCGCGCCTGCGGAGGCCGTCGCCCGCGCCCGCGGAGGCCGTCACCGCGCCTGGCGGAGGTCGTCGCCCGCGCCCGCGAAGCCCGGTGGGCGCGGGACTTCTGGCGCGGTTTCGATGACATTTCCGGGCCGGACCATTACGGTGTCGTGCTGTGCTGGACACGCCGTGTGACCCCCGGAGAAACTTCATGCGCTTCGCAGCAGCGATTCTCAGTTTTCTGCTCGCCGCCACCCTCCTACCGGCGAGCCAGGCGGCGGCCGCCACGTCACTGCCCGGCGGCAAGTCCACGTTCGTCGTCTCGCAAGGCCACCTGAAGGCCTCGTCGCAGCAGAACTGGGTACGGCTGGGCAACTACAGCTTCGCCAAGAACGGCACCGTGAGCGCCGGCTTCTACCTGTGGTGGCAGCGCCAGCCCAAGGCCAGGCAGAGCACCGGGACGAAGCCGGACGCGAGCTGCACCACCACGGCCGGGGGCAAGGCCACCAAGGTGCGCGCCTGCCAGGTGCTCACCGCGGGCGGCTTCACCGGCGGTCCGTCCGAGCGGCGCACCGGGACGTACACGGTGTCGGGCAACGTGCTCACGATCACGTGGAAGATCGCCCAGACCTGGACCGAGCAGTGGTACGTCCGCACCTCGCCCGACGGCAAGCTGGCCCGCCTCGACCTCAAGCGGAGCACGCTCGCCACGCACGGCTACGGCTACGGCAGCAACGCCTCCTACGCCACCCGCCGCGCGATGAGCTCGGTGAAGGCGTTTCCCGGCGGGCTCAGGCAGGACCTGACGAGCTGGGCGGGCGGCAAGCTGGTGCCGTCGGCCAACCAGCCGTTCGGCCTCTCCTCGTTCCGTCAGTGCTCCGGCACCACCTCGTGCCTGACGTACCTGCAGCCCTCGTCCAACAGCGCCTGCCAGAAGGAGGGCGGCTGCCCGAGGTACGGCGGCGGGACGAAGGCCAACATCAGCTCCATCCAGTACTACCTGACCATGGTCGGCAAGGGTGACCGCCGCGACACCCTGTGGCACTGGTGCACCTGCCTGGCGATGGAGCGCAAGCAGTTCTGCTACAACGGAAACTCCCACGTCAAGCCGCTTCTGCAGATCATCGACGACTCGGGTGCGTTCCGTGGCTGGGTCGGTGCGGAGGCGTCGTTCTCGACGGACGGCTCCCGCGCCAAGGACATGCTGGCCGTGTTCCGCATCTCCGACTTCCGCTGAGCGCCGGGCCGCCGCTCAGGCTGACCGGATGACGTACCTGTTGCTGGTCTGCGGGGACGAGGAGTCCTACCAGGCGATGCTGGCCGGCCCCGGCTTCCTGCCCGACGGCAGGCGTGGGCCGACGCGCGCGGCGACGGGCTCATCGCGAGCGGCGGCCTCGAACCGCCCGCCGACGCCACCACGGTGCGGGTGCGCGGCGGCGAGGTGCTGATGACCGACGGCCCCTTCGACGAGCCCAAGGAAGTCGTGGCCGGCTGGCCCGCGGGCGGAGTGCCGCCCGCCCCCGGCGCGTGGCTGGCCATGACCGCCCGCGACAAGGCGATCGACCGGCTGCGCCGGGCCTCGGTGGGCGCGGCCAAGCTGCGCGAGCCGGCCGTACTCCATGAAACCGCCGAGCCGCCCGCCTCGCACGAGGGCGCCGTCGAGGACGACCGCTCCGGCTGATCTTCACGTCTTGCCATCCCCGCCTGCCGTCGAGCCGAGGGCCGCGCTCACCCTGCGCACGCTGGCGGGGCTCACCACGGCCGTGCTCGGCGTGCTCTACCTGCTCTTCTCCGAGGGGTACGCGGCGGGCGCGGGCGACGAGCCGATCCGGCGGGCGCTGACGGACGAGGCCATCCGGCTGGGGCGGCTGCTCGTCCGGCTGCTGCCCGGCGAGCCCGAGGCCGGTGGGCTGCTGGCGCTGATGCTTCTGCACGACGCCCGGCGCGCGGCCCGGACGGCGCGAGCTGGTGCCGCTGGAGGAGCAGGACCGCTCCCTGTGGGACCGCGAGCAGATCGACGAGGGCGTGGCGCTGCTCGACGACGTGCTGCGGCGGGGCGGGGCGGGGCCGTACCGGATCCAGGCGGCCATCGCCGCCTGCCACGCCACCGCGCCCTCCTTCGAAGAGACGCCGTGGCGGGAGATCGCCGCCCTGTACGCCAGGCTCGAACGCTTCGTCCCCTCCGACGTCGTCCGGCTCGACGACGACCGGCGGGGGCGCGGCGGCAGCGGCGACACCCCGCCCTACGCGGTGGAGCGCGAGATCGAGGACCTCGCCGCGGTCGTCGAGGCGGCCGGGGGAGCGGCGGCGGTGTTCGGCAACTCGTCGGGGGCGGTGCTGGCGCCGCGCGCCGCCGCGGCGGGCCTGCCGATCACCCGGCTCGCGCTCTGGGAGCCGCCGCTCCAGCTCGACGCCGGCGCGCCGGACCGGGCCCGCGCCTACGCGGCCGAGCTTTCCGCCTGCCTGGAGGAGGGGCGGCGGCTCGGGCGCGGGTGTGCGGACCCGCTGGGTCGCGGCTCAGGTCACCTGCACCGGGTGGGCGACGATCGCGTCGAACAGGTAACCCATCGTGTTGAACCGCGTGGTGACCGGTTGCACGGCGCCGGTCTCGTCGGTGGCGCGGGCCAGCAGCTCCGTGCGGCCGGGACGCGGGTCGGGCCAGGTGATCTGCCAGCGCGTCCAGGGGCCGCGGCGGCCGCCGTCGAGCAGCCGGGCGTCCCGCCAGCGGGTCCCGCCGTCGGTGCTCACCTCGACGCGGGTGATCCGACCGCGCCCCGACCACGACCTGCCGCGCAGCCGGTACGGCCGTCCCGCCGGGATGCTCGCCTCCCAGCCCAGCTCGAACGCGCTCTTGGTGACCTGCCGGGTGAGCGGCGCGCTGCCCTCGTCCGGGTAGCCGGGCCCGAAGAAGCGGTAGTAGATCGTGTTCCACGGTGATAGGAGCGGCTCGGTGGACACCTCGATGTCGCCCACCCACTTGATCGAGGCGATGCCGACCCACCCCGGCACCACCACCCGCACGGGGAAGCCGTGGTCGGGCGGCAGCGGCTCGCCGTTCATCTCGTACGCCAGCAGCACGTCGTCGAGCGCCTTGCCGATCGGCAGCGGCCGGCGCACGCGGCCGAGGTCCTGCCCGTCGCTGACATAGTTGGCGTCCAGCCCCGACGGCATGACGTCCACCGCGTTCTTCGACAGCCCGGCGCGGCGCAGCACCGCGCCCAGCGGCACGCCGCGCCAGCGCGCCACCCCGATCGCGCCGAGCCGCCACTGCGTGCCCGACGCCTGCTCGCCCTGCTGGGTGGCGAAGAACGAGCGGCCGTTGCCCGCGCACTCGATGGCCGCGTCCACCGTCACCGACGGCATCGCGCGCAGCTGCGCGTAGCTGAACTCCTGCGGGCGGGGCACTCCTGAGCCGTGCACGCGCAGCCGCCAGGTGGCCGCGTCGATCAGCGGCGTGGCGGTGTGGTTGCGGACGAAGAACCGCTCGTTGGGCACGTGGTAACCGATGTCGCGCAGCGCCTCCCAGCGGGTCTCGGCGTTCGACCCGTGCTCGATGAACACCTCGGGCGGCAGCGGCTTGACGATCGGGCCCGCCGCGCGCCTGACGGCCTCGGCCGCTCCCTGCGCTGTGGCCCCCGCCGTGCCCGCGAGCGGCCCGCTCAGCACCGCGGCCCCGCCCAAGGCGGGAAGCGCGCGGAGCACGGCGCGCCTGCCCGGCAGGTCCTCTCGTCCGGCGTTTCGATACGGCATGCGACCACCTCTCACATTCCGGCTATACCTATCAGTAGACAGGGAAATGGGAGAGGTCAAGAACACGCGTGATCGTGGTCCGGGGTTCTCGAAAGGGCCCTGGCGGGTGGGCCGCTGACGAGAGAGCGATCGAGAACCCATGTCCTCGTGCTCCGGGGCGAGGGGGACCGGAGCGGTCGCGGTCAGGGGTTGTGGAAGGTGACCTCCGGGTTGGCGCGGGTGGGGCCGTCCAGGATCGGGCGCTTCCTGCCCTGAAGGTGCCGGTCGAAGAACGCGCCCACGTACGAGGTGGTGATCTCGCCCGACCGCTTGCCGGACAGCGGCGCCGCAGGGTCGGTCATCCCGGCCTGGCCGCCCAGCACGGGCAGGTCGATGAACGTGAAGTGGCCCGAATCCTTGACGGTCAGCCAGCGCTTCCAGCCGTCCAGCCGCCGCCAGTCACGTGGCCAGCTCGTGTCGGCCGAGCCGGGGGAGTGCCCTGACTTCGTGCCGAGCATGAGGAACGGCCGGCCGCCGAGCCCCTTCGCGGGGACGGGCGCGAAGAACGTGCCGTCCATGTTCACTCCGGCGCGCACCCGGCGGTCGGCGGCCATGAGCGCGGCGGCGGCGTTCCCGCCGATCGAGTGACCGGCCGCGCCGATCCGCTTCTGGTCGATCATCGCGGCGCGCCGCCACCCCGTGACGCGGGTGACGCGGTCGATGACGAACGACAGGTCGGCCGCCCGTCCGGTGGCGACCTTGGCCATCAGCCGCTTGCTCTCCTCGTCGGACGGCGCCTTCTCGACCGCCTCGCACGCGGCGCAGGTCAGCGTACGGCCGCCGGGGAACCTCGTGCCGTACGACTCGTAGGCGTGGTCCACCAGGGCGACCACGTTCCCGCGCGAGGCCAGCTCCTCGGCGAGCATGGTCAGCGTGGCCCGGTTGAGGGTGAAGCCCGGCGACAGCACCACCAGGGGATACCGGCCCGAGACCGGGCGGGCGCCCTCGCGCGCGTTCGTGCGCACCCCCGCGACCTGCTCCGGTTTGACGCGGGTGTCGAGCTTCTGGGCCTTGAGCAGCGCCGCCGCCTCGGCGGTCGTCATGTACGCGGTCGGGCGGCCGCCGGAGCGCGCCGGATAGTACATCGAGACCATCAGCTCGCGAGGGGTGGCGGACGGCGCCCAGGGATCGCGGCGGCCGGTGTCCACCATGTGCAGGACGTCCCGCCCGACCTTGTACGCGCCGGTCGGCCGCGGGATCGCGAACTTCACATCGGCGGTGCGGGCGGCGGCTTCGGCGGGAAGGGCCGCGGCCGTGAGGGGGAGGCCGAGGGCGAGCATGAGAGCGGTGGTTCTGATCATGGGGAACACCTTAGGGAGCGGCCCATGGCCTCCGGCATGATCCAAAGACAGGAACGGACCCTGACTTTGGTCAGGGTCTGAGGCGTTCGGCCACCTCCAGCCAGTACGTCACCTCGGAGGCGGAGAAGTGGCGGATCGCCCAGTCCACCAGGCGCAGGCTCATGTGGGCCCAGCAGCGCAGCGCCACCGTCTCCGGCACGTCCACGTGCAGCCCGGGCGCCCGGTGCGCGAGGTCGAAGCGGAGCGTGAACAGGTCGAAGGCGGCCTCGCCGCGACGGGCGCCGTCCCAGTCGATCACGCCGGTGATGGCGCCGTCCGCGTCCACCAGCACGTTGCCGGCGTGGAAGTCGGTGTGCACGAGGTCGTCGCCGTCGAGCGCGTCATCGGGGAACGCCCTGCCGACCTCCTCGATCTGGTCGAGCAGGCGGCGGGTGCGGGCGTCGTAGCCGCGGTCCGGCGTCCCCCGTGGCAGTGACCTCGATCACAGCTGTCACAGCCGGACGGGGTGCCCCGTCTTAGAGGGCATGGAACGAACGAGTGTATTGATCACCGGTGCGAACAAGGGACTGGGTTTCGAGACGGCCAGGCGGCTCGGCGCGATGGACTGGACCGTCTTCCTCGGCTCCCGCGACGAGGGGCGGGGCCGCGCGGCCGTCGGGAAACTGGCCGCCGACGGCATCGAGGCGATCTTGGTCCCCCTGGACGTGACCTCGGACGCGTCGGTGTCGGCGGCGGTCCGGCTGGTCCGCGAGCACACCGACCGCCTCGACGTGCTGGTCAACAACGCGGGCGCGCCCGGCAGGGTGCTGCCGCCCGCGCAGGCCACGGCCGAGGAGCTGCACGCCGTCTACGACACCAACGTGTACGGCCCGGTCCGGGTCACGCACGCCTTCCTGCCGCTGCTGGAGGCGTCCGCCAACCCGCGCGTGGTGATGGTGAGCAGCGCCGGCGGCTCCTTCTCCGTCGTGACCGACCCGGAGCAGCCGGTATCGGCGATGCACGAGCTGGCGTACTCCTCGTCCAAGGCCGCGCTCAACATGCTCACCGTCCGGTACGCGCAGGCGCTCCCGCACGTGAAGTTCAACGCGGTCACCCCCGGCGAGGTCGCCAACCACGCGTTCACCGCCACCGACATGAACCACCACACCGGCACGCTCACCGTCACCCAGGGCAGCGACCCGATCGTCCACCTCGCCACCCTCGACGCGGACGGCCCGAGCGGCGTCTTCATCGACCGCCTGGGACCGGTCGGCTGGTGAGCGCCGGATACCCTGCCGGACATCGCACGAAAGGGCCCGACATGGACGATGACGACGACGACGCCTACCGGCCGCTGTTGTTCTCCATCGCGTACGGGATGACCGGGTCCGTCGGCGACGCCGAGGACATCGTGCAGGACGCCTACCTCGGACTCACCCGCGCCCGGCAGAAGGGCACCACGATCGCCGAGCCGAAGGCGTACCTGACGACGGCCGTGACCCGGCTCGGCATCGACCACCTGCGCTCGGCGCGGGTGCGAAGGGAGACGTACGTGGGGGAGTGGCTGCCCGAGCCGGTCGTCATGCCGGGCATCGGGCCGGGCGGCGAGGACATCACCGGGCCCGCCGAGCACGCCGAGCTGGCCGACTCGCTGTCGATGGCCTTCCTCGTGCTGCTGGAGTCGCTGTCGCCGGTGGAGCGCGCGGTGTTCATGCTGCGCGAGGTCTTCGGGTACGGCTACCGCGACGTGGCCCGCATCACCGGCAAGACCGAGGCGAACTGCCGGCAGATCTTCGCCCGCGCCCGGCAGCGGATCGCGGCGGGATCGCGGGGCTCCGGCGGGCCGCCCGGCCCGATGCGGCGGGCGGAGAGCGCGGAGCTGGCCCGCCGGTTCTTCGAGGCGGCGGCAGGAGGCGACCTGGACGCGCTGCTCGGCATGCTGGCGCCCGACGTGGTGCTGCACGGCGACGGCGGCGGCAAGGCGCGGGCGCTCACGATGGCGGCGAACGATCCCGTGCGGGTCGCGCGGCTGCTGCTCGGCGGCCTGCGCCGGGTCAGGGCGTACGGCGTCACGCTCCGGCTCGCCTGGGTCAACGGCAGCCCGGGAGCGGTCCTGCGCGACGCCGACGGGCGGGTGGCGAGCGTGGTCGAGCTGTCGATCGCCGACGGCGTGGTGCAGGCGGTGCACGCGGTCGCCAACCCCGACAAGCTCCGCCACCTCGGCCCGGTCTCCGACATCGGCCTCCTGCCGGGAAAGTGACTCAGCGGTGACGGGTGGCCGGGGCCGTCCAAAGGCCGGTGAGGGCGTCGATGAGGCTGGTGGCGGCATCGTCCCAGGTGGCGCGGCTGAGCGGCGCGCCCTCGTTCAGCGCCCGCTCCCGCTCGGCCAGCGCGTGCACCAGCAGCAGCCGGCTCATGTCGGAGCGGTCGCGGCGCGTCTCCTCCGACAGGCCGGGCAGCAGCCGGAACATGCCCGCGAGGCTCGCCTGCATGGACGGCGTGGCCACCGACTCGTCGATGACGATCTGCCGCATCGCGGGCACCGTGTTGATCTGCGCGATGCACTGGGCCCGCACGCTCGGCACGCCCAGCGCCTCCAGATGGTCGGTGGCGGGGCGGACCAGGCAGGAGATCCAGTCGCGCAGCTCCTCGGACTCGCCGATCTCGGCCAGCAGCCGCAGCCGCCGCCGCTCCATGTCGTAGGTGTAGCGGCGGACGATCGCCCGCACCAGCCCGGCCTTCGACCCGAAGTGGTAGCCGACGGCGAAGTTGTTGGCCTGCCCGGCGGCCTCGCTGATCTGCCGGGCGGACACCTCGCCGACGCCGCGCTCGGCGAACAGCCGCTCGGCCGTGTCGAGCAGCGCCTCGCGCGTGTCCTTGGCCCGTACGCCCCGACGCTCGGGCGCGGGCCCGTCCGATGTCACCATCTCACCGGCACCATCTCCAGCCCGCCGGCGACCAGCACGCCGGCGACCAGCCCGTCGCGGCGGCGCAGCCCGGCCGCCGCAACGGCCAGGCCGAGACCGGGCAGCCGGGCGAGCAGCACCTTCAGCACTTTCAGCACCGTCTGCAGCTCGGTGCGGGCCCGCGCCTGGCCGAGGCAGGAGTGCGGGCCGGCGCCGAAGGCCACGTGGGGGTTGGGCGAGCGGTCGAGCCGCATCTCGCCGGCGCCGTCGAACCGCCGCTCGTCGCGGTTGGCGCGCCTGCGGCCGGACAGCAGCATCGCCATCATGGTCCCGATGTTATTGGCGGACGTCTCGTGCCCGGCCCCCAACAGCCCCCTGGCCGTGCTGCCGCCAGGCGCCGTGCGCGTGCCGCTCCGGGCGTCCGTACGCGCCGCATGACGGCGATGTGTGGGGCGGACGCGTGAGATGCTGCTTTTGTGACCACGACTGAGCAGGCCGAACCAGCCCCGCGCCGCCGGCGGGGCCGTCCCGGTTATGACCAGTCCGCGATCCTGCGTGCCGCCGTCGAGTTGTTCAACCGCCGCGGCTACGACGCCACCAGCATGGGCGACCTGGCCAAGGAACTCGGGCTGACCAAGGCGGCCATCTACCACCACGTCACCAGCAAGGAGCAGCTGCTCGGCCAGGCGCTCGACGACGCGCTCGACGAGCTGACCGCCGTGGTGACCGAGGCGTCCCGCGATCAGGCCGGGGGCAGCGCGTACGAGCGGCTGCGCGGCGTGGTGCGGCGCAGCGTCGAAGTGCTGGTGGCGCACCAGCCGTCGGTCACGCTGCTGCTGCGCGTACGCGGGAACAGCGAGGTCGAGCTGGCCGCGCTCGAACGGCGGCGCTGGCTCGACGACCGGCTGGCCGCGCTGGTGGCCGACGCGGTCGCCGAGGGCGCGCTGCGCGACGACGTGCCGCCCGCGCTGGTGAGCCGCCTGCTGTTCGGCATGGTCAACTCGCTGGCCGAGTGGTACCGCCCCGACGGTGCCTACGACCAGGCGATGGTGGCCGCCGCCATCACCTCCATCGCCTTCGACGGCCTGGCCAGGCACGAGACCTGACCGTCACGGACGGCACGGCCTGGCGCGACACCCGCCGGCCGCAAGTGGCGGGTCGGATGCGAGCGGCGGGGTCGAGCTGAAGCGGCGGCCGGGTGCGAGCGGCAAGGCGGCCGGGTGCGAGCGGCAAGATCGAGCGGAAGCGGCGGGGCCGGGTCCAGGCGGCCGGGCCGGGCGCGAGCACCCGGACCCGGCGCGCGTCACCAGGTGTAGAAGCCCTGCCCGGTCTTGCGTCCGAGGTGGCCGGCGGCGACCAGGTCGCGCAGGATCCGCGGCGGCTCGAAGCGCGGGCCCAGCTCGCGGGCCAGGTGTTCGGCGATGGCCAGGCGCACGTCCAGGCCCACGATGTCGGTGGTGCGCAGCGGCCCCACCGGGTGCCGGTAGCCGAGCGTCATCGCGGTGTCGATGTCGGCCGCGCTCGCCACGCCCTCTTCGAGCATGCGCATGGCCTCCAGCGCCAGGGCCACGCCGAGCCGGCTGCTGGCGAAGCCCGGCGAGTCGGTCACGGTGATGGGCGTCTTGCCGAGCGCCGTCACCCACCCCTGCGCGCGGGTCACCAGATCGGGGTCGGTGTCCGGTGCGGTCACGATCTCGACGAGGTCGCTGACCGGGACGGGGTTGAAGAAGTGCAGGCCGAGGAAGCGTTCGGGCGCGGACAGCGCGGTGGCGAGCCCGGCGACGGACAGGCTGCTGGTGTTGGTGGCGAGCACCGCGCCCGGCGCCCGCTTCTCGGCGGCGGACAGCACCTCCGCCTTCAGCGCCGCGTCCTCGGGCACGGCCTCGACGATCAGCTCGCAGCCCGCCAGGCCGGCCGGGTCGGTGGTGGTGCGCAGCCGGCCGAGCACGGCCTCCTGCGGCTCGCCGAGCGTGCCCTTCGCGGCGGCCTTGGCCAGGCTGCCGGCCACGCGCTCGCGGGCGGCGGCGGCCGTCTCGTCGGCGCTCTCCACGACGACGACGGAGCAGCCGGCGAGGAGGAAGGCGTGCGCGATGCCCGCGCCCATGCGTCCTCCGCCGTAGACGCCGACGCTGCCGGGCAGGGCGGCGGTGTCCGTGCTCAGCCGGTCATCATGCCGGTCATCAGCGGTCATGAGAGCGTCCTTTCCGCTCGCGGCGCTCCAGGAACGCCGTCATCCGCGCGTGCTTCTCCTCGGTCTCGAACAGCACCGCCTGCGCCACGTCGTCCACGAACGGGTGCGCCTGGCGCGGCGCGTGGAAGACCGCCTTCATCAGCCGGGTCGCGAGCGGCGCCTGCGCGGCGATCCGGTCGGCCAGCCGGTGCCCGGCCGCCAGCAGGTCGTCCTGCTCGACCACCTCGTTGAGCAGCCGCACCTCCCGCGCCTCCGCGGCCGACAGCACGCGCCCGGCGAGCAGGATCTCCTTGGCCAGCGGCTCGCCCACCAGCTCGGCCAGCCGCCAGGCGGCCCCGGCGGCGGCGAGGATGCCGAGCCCGGTCTCCGGGTTGCCGATCTTGGTGCGCTCGGTGCCGATGCGGAAGTCACAGGCGTAGGCGAGCTCGGCGCCGCCGCCCAGCGCGTACCCGTCGAGCAGCGCGATGGTCGGCATCGGCAGCCGGTGGATCCGATCGAAGATCTTCGAGTTGATGCCGCGCAGCGCGTCCTCGCGGCCCCGTTCACGCAGCTCGGCGATGTCCGCGCCGGCCGCGAACGTGCCGCCCTCGCCGGCCAGCAGGACGATCTTCGGCTCCGCCTCGACCGCCGCGCACGCCTCGTGCAGCGCGGCGACCAGCTCGCGGTCGATAGCGTTGCGCCGCTCGGGCCGGTTGAGCCGCCACACCACCCGGTCCGCGCCCTCCTCGACGAGGAGGCTCGGCCCGCTCACGATCGTCCCCGGCGGCGGGCGGGCACAGGCACAGGCAGGGCGAAGGAGATAGCTGACACGTGGGCTCCCGTGAGATCAGGCGTCGTAGTCGATGGTGACCTGTTCGCTCACCGGGTACGTCTGGCAGGTCAGCACGAACCCGGCGGCCAGCTCGGACGGCTCCAGCGCGTAGTTGCGCCGCATGTCCACCTCGCCCGAGCGCACGACGGCCCGGCACGTGCCGCACACGCCGCCCTTGCACGCGAACGGCAGGTCCGCCCGGCTCGCCTGGGCGCCCTCCAGCAGCGTCGTCTCCCGGGAGACCGTCGAGGTGGTGCGCAGCCCGTCGAGCACGGTCGTCAGCTCCGTGGTCGCGCCCGGCGGGACGGAGTCGTCCCTGCGCGGCGGAGGCGGCGGCGCGTCGGCGTAGAACAGCTCGACGTGCACCCGCTCGGCCGGGACGCCCAGCTCGGCGAGCACCGGCCGGGCCTCATCGATCATCTGCAGCGGCCCGCACAGCCACACGTGGTCGAACACCTCGACGGGCACCAGGCGGGTGAGCAGGCGGCGCAGCCGGTCGCCGTCCAGCCGTCCCGACAGCAGCTCCACGTCGCGCGGCTCGCGGGAGAGCGCGTGCACGATCTGCAGGCGGGGGCCGTAGCGGTTCTTCAGGTCGCCCAGCTCCTCGGCGAACATCACCGTGCGGCTGGTGCGGTTGCCGTACACGAGGGAGACCTGGGCGCGGGGGTGGGTGAGCACGGTCGAGGCGATCGACAGCAGCGGCGTGATGCCCGAGCCGGCCGCCACGCACAGGTGGCGCTCGCCGCTGTCCGGGTCGGCCTGCCAGGAGCCGGTGGGCGGCTGCACCTCGATGACGGTGCCCGGACGTACCTCGTGGACCAGCCAGGAGGAGAACAGGCCGCCGGGGATCTCCCGCACGCCGATGCGCGGCGCGGCGCCCACCGGGGCGCAGATCGAGTACGAGCGGCGCTCCTCGCGTCCGTCGATGACGCGGCGCAGCGTGAGTGACTGGCCGGCCTTGAACGCGTACGCCTCCCGCAGCTCGGGCGGCACCTCGAACGTGATCGCGACGGCGTCGTCGCACAGCCGGTCCACCGCCGACACGGCCAGCGGGTGGAAGACGGCGGCCCTGGACGGCGCGGTCCCGAGCATGGTCATCGTCAGATCTCCTTGACGTGCTCGAACGGTTCGAGGCAGGCGGCGCAGCGGTAGAGGGCCTTGCAGGCGGTCGCGCCGAACTCGGAGGTGAGCCGGGTGTCCGCCGAGCCGCAGCGCGGGCAGGGTGGCGCGGCCCGCTTCGGGCCCAGCGTGAGCAGCACGGGACCGCTCCGCCGGGGCGCGGGACCCGGTGGTGACAGCCCGGCGGCGCGCAGGGCGGCCCTGCCGCGTTCGGAGATCCAGTCGCTGGACCACGGCGGGTCGAGCACGACGCGCACCTCCACGCGCTCGAACCCGGCCTCCCTGAGCCGGTGCACGAGGTCGTCGCGCATGGTCTTCATGGCGGGGCAGCCGGTGTACGTCGGCGTGATCGAGGCGACGACCACCTCGGCGCCCTCGGCATCGCGCGTCACCTCCACGCCGCGCAGCACGCCGAGGTCGGCGAGCGTGAGCATCGGCATCTCGGGATCGCGCACCCGCCCGGCCACCTCGGCGGCCTCGGCGGCCCGCCGCGCGGCCTCCTTCCGCGCCTGAACGGTCGCCGGGGCCTCGTGCTCCTGCGCTTGAACGGTCGCCCGGCCCGCGCGCTCCTGCGCTTGAACGGTCGCCCGGTCCTCGCGCTCCTGCGCCTGGACGCCGGCGCGGGCCTCGCGGGCGCTCACCAGCGCCCCATCGGGTGTGCTCGGGCGACGACCTGCATCTCGGCGAGCAGCCTGCTCAGCGCCTCGGTGTGCATGCCGTCCCTTCCGGTACGCCCGCCGACCCCGGCCAGCGGCGCCCGCTCGGGACGTTCGACGCCGCTCACGGCGAGCACCTGGTCGACGACCGCGTCCACCTCACCGGCCACGGACGCCGGATCCACGCCCACCCCCGCGCCCGCCATCGACCGTTCGAGCGGATGGGAGGCGACCAGCTCGGCCCGCAGCGGCCACAGCGCGTCGAGCGCGGCGAGCAGCCTGCGGTGCGACTCCTCGGTGCCGCGCGCCAGCGTCAGGAACCAGCGCCCGGCCCAGTCGCGGTGGTAGGCGAGCTCCTTGACGCCCTTGCCGGCGACGGCCGCGAGCACCTGGTCACGGCTGGCGCGCAGCCGTTCGAACACCGCGAGCCGGGCCGCCGAGAACAGCAGCAGCCGCACCACCACGTGCGCGAAGTCGCCGTTCGGCACCTCGGCGAGCCGCACGTTGCGGAACTCGCGGTCGTCGCGGAAGAACGCGAGCCGGTCCTCCGGCGGCACCGGCGAACCGTCCGGCAGCACGGGCACCACGGACGGGTCGGCCGCCGCCGCCCGCGCCAGCAGCAGCCGCGCCTGCCCGAGCAGGTCGAGCGCCATGTTCGCGAGCGCGATGTCCTCTTCCAGGTCGGGCGCGCGGCTGCACCACTCCGACAGCCGCTGCGACATGATCAGCGAGTCGTCGCCGAGCATGAGGCAGTACGCCGCCAGCCCGGCCGGGTCCACCCCGTCGGGCGTGGTGGTGTCGATCCCGGCCAGCGGGTCCTCGAAGTCGGTGCCGAAGGCCCACTGCCCGGAGTCGCCGCTCTCCAGCAGGCCGTCGAAGATGCTGCCGTGTTCCTCGTTCATCAGTGATCCCATCAGATGTGCGGGACGTCAGCCGGGATCTCGTAGAACGTCGGATGCCGGTAGACCTTGTCACCGCTGGGCGCGAAGAGCGGGTCCTTCTCGTCGGGACTCGACGCGGTGATGGCGTCGGCGCGTACGACCCAGATGCTGACGCCCTCGTTGCGGCGCGTGTAGACGTCGCGGGCGTGCCGCAGCGCCATCTGGTCGTCGGGGGCGTGCAGCGAGCCGACATGCACGTGGTTGAGCCCGCGCTTGCCGCGCACGAACACCTCGTACAGCGGCCATTCCCGGCGGTCGGCGGTCATCGCGCGGCCTCCTCTCGCGAGCGCTCGGCGAACGCCATGGCGGCCTCGCGTACCCAGGCGCCCTCCTCGTGCGCGGCCCTGCGGTGGGCCATGCGCTGGGCGTTGCACGGCCCGTCGCCGCGCAGCACGGCGGCGAACTCGTCCCAGTCGGGCTCGCCGAAGTCGTAGTGCCCGCGCTCCTCGTTCCAGCGCAGCTCGGGGTCGGGCAGCGTCACGCCGAGCGCCTCGGCCTGCGGGACCGTCATGTCCACGAACTTCTGGCGCAGCTCGTCGTTGGAGTTGCGCTTGATGCCCCAGGCCATCGAACGCGCGCTGTTGGGCGAGCGGTCGTCCGGCGGGCCGAACATCATCAGCGACGGCCACCAGAACCGGTTCACCGACTCCTGCACCATGGCGCGCTGCTCGTCGGTGCCGCGCATCATCGTCATCAGCAGCTCGTACCCCTGCCGCTGGTGGAACGACTCCTCCTTGCAGATGCGGATCATCGCGCGGCCGTACGGGCCGTAGGAGGTGCGGCACAGCGGCACCTGGTTGCAGATCGCGGCGCCGTCCACCAGCCAGCCGATGGTGCCGACATCGGCGTACGACAGCGTCGGATAGTTGAAGATCGACGAGTACTTCTGCTTGCCGGCGAGCAGCAGCTCGGTCAGCTCGGCCCGGGAGACGCCCAAGGTTTCGCACGCGGAGTACAGATAGAGCCCGTGACCCGCCTCGTCCTGCACCTTGGCGAGCAGGATCGCCTTACGGCGCAGCGAGGGGGCGCGGCTGATCCAGTTGCCCTCCGGCTGCATGCCGATGATCTCGGAGTGCGCGTGCTGGGCGATCTGGCGGATGAGCGTCTTGCGGTAGGCGTCGGGCATCCAGTCGCGCGGCTCGATGCGGTCGTTACGGGCGATGGTCGCGTCGAACCCGGCCTGCAGCCGGGCCTCGAGGTCCGGCTCCGCTGGAGTGGTCGTCATCTTTCCTCCGACACCTCGGGCTCATTTACTTATCGCTCGGTCAGTAATAAGGTCGCACATAGAGGGGCGCCCGCGCAAGGTCGCGCCAGGCGAGAGGAGACAGTGTGAGCACGCTGCTGGAGAGCTATGCCGCCGGACGGTGGTTCTGCGCGGCCGACGAGGGAGAGCCGCTGCTCGACGCGGCCACGGGCGAGGAGGTCGCGCGCATCTCCAGCCGCGGCCTCGACGTCGCCGCGATGGTCAGATACGCCAAGGAGACCGGCGGTCCCGCCGTGCGCTCGCTCACCTTCCACGAGCGGGCCGCCCTGCTCAAGGAGCTCGCCAAGCACCTGCTGGAGCGGAAGGAGGAGCTGTACGCCCTGTCCGTGCGCACCGGCGCCACCTCCCGCGACACCGCCATCGACGTGGACGGCGGCATCGGCACCCTGTTCAGCTACTCGAGCAAGGGCGTGCGCGAGCTGCCGAACGACACCGTCTACCTGGACGGCGGCCTGGAACGCCTCGGCAAGGGCGGCACGTTCGCCGGCCAGCACATCTACACCTCCAGGCCGGGCGTGGCCGTGCAGATCAACGCCTTCAACTTCCCCGTCTGGGGCATGCTGGAGAAGCTCGCCCCGGCCTTCCTCGCCGGCCTGCCCACGATCGTCAAGCCCGCGAGCCAGACCGCCTACCTCGCCGAACGGGCCGTCCGCCTCATCATCGACTCCGGCATCCTGCCCGAAGGCTCGCTCCAGCTCCTCGCCGGCAGCGCGGGCGGGCTGCTCGACGAGCTGACCGTGCAGGACTCCGTGGCCTTCACCGGCTCCGCCCACACCGCGGGCATCCTGCGCCGCCACCCCAACGTGCTGGACGGCGGCGTCGTGCTCGGCGTCGAGGCCGACTCGCTCAACTGCTCGATCCTCGGCCCCGACGTACGCGCCGACGACCCCGAGTTCGACCTGTTCATCAAGGGCGTCGTCACCGAGATGACGGTCAAGGCCGGGCAGAAGTGCACCGCCATCCGCCGCGTGCTGGTGCCCTCGTCCATGGCCGCGCAGGTCGAGGAGGCGCTGGCCGCCCGCCTGGCCAAGGTGACCGTCGGCGACCCGCGCAACCCCGACGTGCGCATGGGCGCGCTGGCCGGTCTCGCCCAGCGCGAGGAGGTGCGCAAGGCCGTCGAGGCCCTGCGGGCGAGCGCCGACGTGGTGTTCGGCGACCCCGCGGGCGGGCCGCTGCTGGACGGCGACGCCACGCGCGGCGCGTTCATGACCCCGCTCGTGCTGCGGGCCAGGCCGGGCGCCACCGAGCCGCACGACGTCGAGCCGTTCGGCCCGGTCAGCACCGTGCTCACCTACGACGGGCTGGACGAGGCCGTCGCCCTGGCCGCCAAGGGGCGCGGCAGCCTCGTCGCCTCCGTCGCCACCCACGACCCCGAGGTCGCGAGGTCCGTGGTGCTCGGGCTCGCGCCCTGGCACGGCCGCGTCCTGGTGCTCGACCGCGACGACGCCAAGGAGTCCACCGGGCACGGCTCGCCGCTGCCCACCCTCGTGCACGGCGGCCCCGGCAGGGCCGGCGGCGGTGAGGAGCTGGGCGGCATCCGCGGCGTGCTGCACCACATGCAGCGCACCGCCGTCCAGGCCTCGCCCGACCTGCTCACCGCCGTCACCGGACGCTGGACGACCGGCGCCGCCCGCCGCGAGAGCGACGTGCACCCCTTCCGCAAGTCGCTGGCCGAGCTGCGCATCGGCGACACCATCGCCTCCGAGCCGCGCACGGTCACGCCGGCGGACATCGAGCACTTCGCCGAGTTCACCGGCGACACCTTCTACGCGCACACCGACCCCGAGGCGGCCGCGCGCAACCCGCTGTTCGGCGGCATCGTCGCGCACGGCTACCTGGTCGTCTCGCTGGCCGCCGGGCTCTTCGTCGACCCGGCGCCCGGCCCGGTGCTGGCCAACTTCGGCGTGGACTCGCTGCGCTTCCTCACCCCGGTCAAGGCGGGCGACAGCATCGCCGTCACCCTCACCGTCAAGCAGATCACCCCGCGCCGCAGCGCCGACTACGGCGAGGTGCGCTGGGACGCCGTGGTGACCAACCAGGAGGGGCAGCCGGTCGCCACGTACGACGTGCTCACCCTGGTCGCCAAGACCTGGGACGGTGACCGCTCGTGAGCGGCGCCGCCGTACTCGTCGAACGCGACGGCGCCGTGGCGGCCGTCACGCTGAACCGGCCCGAGCGCCGCAACGCGCTCGACGCCAAGACCAAACTGGAGCTGCGCCACGCCCTCGAAGAGATCGCCGCCGACGCCTCCGTACGCGCGGTGCTGCTGTCCGGCGCGGGCGGGGCCTTCTGCGCCGGCCAGGACCTGGCCGAGCACGCGGCGGCGCTGCGCGACGACCCCGGGCACGCCTTCGACACCGTCGAGGAGGACTACGCCCCGATCGTGCGGCTGCTCGCCACCATGGCCAAGCCGGTGGTCGCGGCCGTCGGCGGCACCTGCGTGGGCGCGGGGCTGGCCCTGGCGCTGGCCTGCGACCTGCGGGTGTTCGCCGAGAACGCGGTGCTCGGCACGGCGTTCTGCTCGATCGGGCTGACCTGCGACTCCGGCCTGTCGGCCACGCTCACCCGCTCGGTCGGCGAGTCGCGGGCCAGGGAGCTCGTGCTGCTCGCCGAGACGTTCACGCCGCGGCAGGCCGTGGAGTGGGGGATCGCGGGCCGCGTGGTGCCGCCGGAGGAGCTGGCGACGACGGCGCGCGAGCTGGCCGGACGGCTCGCGGCCGGGCCCACCGCCGCCTACGCCGAGTCCAAGCGGCTCATCGCCGACGCCTGGGGACGCGACCTCGGCGCGACGCTCGCCGCCGAGGCGCGCGCCCAGGCCCGCCTGGGGCGTACGGCCGACCACGCCGCCGCCGTCGAAGCGTTCCTGAACAAGCGCAGGCCCGCCTTCGAGGGCCGCTGAGAGGCCCGTGTTCAAGTGACGGCCGCACGTGACGGCCGCGCGCAACGGCGTCCGTGATGGCTTCGCGCAACGGCGTCACGTGACGGCCTCGCGTGACGACCTCAGATGACGGCCACGCGTGACGGCCCGATCGACGGCCACCGCCGCCCGCCCGCCGCTCCGGCGGGCAGGCACCCGCAGACCTTCGGCAAGGAGTGAGGGCATGGAGAGCCACCCGCCCACGGCACCCGGCGCGGCGGGCGTACAAGGCGGTGATGAATGGCCGGAACGCGCCGCCGCCACGCTCGACGACGTCGATCGCGCCATCATCGCCGAGCTGCGGCGCGACGGCCGCATGTCGGTGCGCACCCTCGCCGAGCACGTGCACATCTCCCGGGCCAGCGCGTACGCCCGGCTGACCCGGCTCATGGAGGACGGCGTGATCACCGGCTTCACCGCCGAGATCTCGCCGGCCAAGGCGGGCCTCGGCACCAGCGCGTACGTGTCGATCACCATCGAGCAGAACTCCTGGCGGCAGGTGTCGGCGCGGCTGCGCGAGACCCCCTACGTCGAGCACTTCGCCATGGTCGGCGGCGACTACGACGTGCTGGCGCTGGTCAGGACGCCGGACAACGCGGCGCTGCGGCACGTCGTGCTCGAACGCATCCAGGACATTCCGGGCGTGCGGGCCACGCGGACGTGGCTGGTGTTCGACGAGGCCCGCGGCCAGGGCGCACACTGGGGCCGCCCCCGCGCCTGACCGCGTCCTCGCGTCCGATCACGTTTTCGCGTCCGACCGTGCTTTCGCGCTCGACCGCGCCCCCGCGTCCGATCACGTCCTCGCCTGGAGCGCTCGCTTGCGGCTGGCTTTGCGCGTACGCCTGGTCGTGCTTCGCGCCCCGCCCGTGAGCGCGCCTTCGTGTTCGGCCGCGCCCTCGCGCACAGGCGGGCCTTCGCGCCTGGGCGCGCCTCAGCCCCCTGGCCTCGTCTCGCCTTGCCTGAGTGCGCCGCCGCGTGGGAGCGGTCGGCGGTGGCCGGGAGCGGCCCGATCGCTGAGCCGGCACGGGCGGCGGACGACCGCGAACGGCGCGCGGCTGCGAACAGCCGCGACCGGCACAGGCGCGAGCGGCGCGCGGCTGCGGACGGGCGCGAGCGGCGCGCCGACCCGGCCCGAGCGCCGGGTCGGCGCGGGCGGGATGATCAGGCTCGGCGGGGGCGGCGGCAAAACGTCCGGCGGGTCCCGTTAGTGCCGGGCACTGGATCGACAAATGGCCGTCTGAAGCGTTCTGTGTGGCCATTTGTCGCCTATCGCCGCCGATGTCTTGAACGAATGGCACGCGACGCGGACGCTTCTCTTGTCCACCGTCCAGAGAAAGCGAGCGTCGCCATGTCCCATCCTCAGGTGGTCGACGGTCTCCTCCCCGCGCCGGTCCCGGTGCGCTTCGTCGCCGAGGACGGCACCGCCGTCGATCCCCCCGCCGACTACCCGATGCCGGCCGGTGAGCAGCTCACGGAGGCCTACCGCCGGATGGTCGTCGGCCGCCGGTTCGACCGCCAGGCGACCGCGCTGACCAAGCAGGGCCGGCTCGCCGTCTACCCCTCCAGCCTGGGACAGGAGGCTTGCCAGATCGGCGGCGTGCTCGCGCTGCGCGACACCGACTGGCTCTTCCCCACCTACCGCGACAGCGTGGCCCTCGTCTCCCGTGGCCTCGACCCCGTCGAGGTGCTCACGCTCCTGCGCGGCGACTGGCACTGCGGCTACGACCCGGGCGCCGTCCGCGTCGCCCCGCAGTGCACGCCGCTCGCCACCCAGACGATCCACGCGGTCGGCATGGCCGAGGCGCTGCGCCGCAAGGGCGAGGACGCCGTCGTGCTGGCCTTCATCGGCGACGGCGGCACCAGCGAGGGCGACTTTCACGAGGCGCTCAACTACGCCGGGGTGCTGCGCTGCCCGGTCGTGTTCCTCGTGCAGAACAACAAGTACGCCATCTCGGTGCCGCTGGCCAGGCAGACCGCCGCGCCCGCGCTGGCGTACAAGGGCGTCGGGTACGGCGTGCCGTCGGAGCAGGTGGACGGCAACGACCTGGTGGCCGTGCTGTCCGTGCTGACCGCGGCCGTCGAGCGGGCCCGCGGGGGCGGCGGGCCGTTCCTGGTCGAGGCGCACACGTACCGGATGGACCCGCACACCAACGCCGACGACCCCACCCGCTACCGCGACGACGAGGAGGTCGCCCGGTGGGCGCAGGCCGACCCGCTGATCCGCCTGGAGACCTACCTGCGCGGCAGGGGCCTGCTGGACGACGAGGGCGTGGCCGCCGCCGCGCGGGCCGCCGACGAGTACGCCGCCCGCGTCCGCGAACGCATGAACGCCGACCCGGAGACCGACCCGTTCGAGCTGTTCGACCACGTCTTCGCCGAGCCCACGCCGCAGCTGCGCGAGCAGCGCGACCTGCTGCGGGCCGAGCTGACCGCCACGGAGGAGTGACATGACCGCCATGTCCGTATCCGCGTCCGCGCCCGTTTCCGCGCGGAAGCCGACCACGATGGCGCAGGCGCTGAACGCCGCACTGCGCGACGCGATGCGCGAGGACGAGCGGGTGCTCGTCTTCGGCGAGGACGTCGGCCCGCTCGGCGGCGTGTTCCGCATCACCGACGGGCTGACCAAGGAGTTCGGCGAGGAGCGCTGCTTCGACACCCCGCTCGCCGAGTCCGGCATCGTCGGCCTGGCCGTCGGCATGGCGATGGGCGGCTTCCGCCCCGTCGTCGAGATGCAGTTCGACGCCTTCGCCTACCCGGCGTTCGAGCAGATCGCCTCCCACGTGGCCAAGACCCGCAACCGCACCCGCGGCCGGGTGTCGCTGCCGATGGTGATCCGCATCCCGTTCGCCGGAGGCATCGGCGGGGTCGAGCACCACTGCGACTCCAGCGAGGCGTACTACGCCCACACGCCCGGGCTGAAGGTCGTCACGCCCGCCACCGTCGAAGACGCGTACTGGCTGCTCCGCGAGGCCATCGCCGACCCCGACCCGGTGATCTTCATGGAGCCCAAGCGGCTGTACTGGGCCAAGGAGGACTTCTCGCCCGCCGAGCGGCACGCCCCCGGTTTCGGCCGGGCCGTGGTGCGGCGCGAGGGGCACGACGCCACGCTCGTCGCGTACGGGCCGGGCGTGCCCGTCGCGCTCCAGGCAGCGGAGACGGCCGCCGCCGAAGGCCGCTCGCTGGAAGTGGTGGACCTGCGGACCATCGTGCCGTTCGACGACGAGACCGTGGTGTCGTCGGTACGCAGGACCGGGCGGTGCGTGGTGATCCAGGAGGCGCAGGGCTTCGCCGGGGTCGGCGCCGAGATCGCGGCCCGCGTCCAGGAGCGCTGCTTCCACTCCCTGGCCGCGCCCGTGCTGCGCGTCACCGGCTTCGACATCCCGTACCCGCCGCCCAAGCTGGAGCACACCCACCTGCCCGATGTGGACCGGGTGCTCGACGCGGTGGACCGGCTCCAGTTCGACGACCAGCCCGACCTGCTGCACCTGAGCAGGGAGGCGTCATGACGACCACCGGCGCGCGTCAGGTGTTCCGGCTGCCCGACCTGGGCGAGGGGCTGACCGAGGCCGAGGTGCTCGACTGGAAGGTGGCGGTCGGCGACACCGTCGAGGTGGACCAGATCGTGGTGGAGGTCGAGACGGCCAAGGCGGCGGTGGAGGTGCCGGTGCCGTACGCGGGCACCGTGCTCGCCCTGCACGCCGCGCCCGGCGCGGTCCTGTCGGTGGGGGAGCCGCTCATCGAGATCGGCACCGCCGAGAGCCCCGAGGACCCGGCGGCCGTGCAGTACCGCGAGGAGGAGCGGGCGGGCAGCGGCAACGTCCTCATCGGCTACGGCACCGGCCACCGCCCGTCCTCCCGCCGCCGTCGCCGCACCGCCGCCAAGCCGTCTGCGGCCGGCACGTCACCCTTGACCGGCCCGCGCCCGCTCCGGCAGGCCACGCCGGAGGAGGCCGCGAAGCCGCGAGCGGCGGAGGCGCACCCTGCCGATCAGGTGGAGGCGCGTCCTGCCAGGCCGGCGGAGGCGCGCCCGCTCCGGCAGGCCGTCCCCGAGAAGCCCCGGCAGCATGCGGGGCGGCAGGCGCCGCGCGTGATCTCGCCGCTGGTCCGCAGGATCGCCCGCGAGCACGGTATCGACCTCGCCGGTGTCACCCCCACCGGCCCGCGCCAGGTGATCTTGCGCCGCGACGTCGAGCGGGCCATCGAGCGGGCGAGGCCGGCCACGAGCGAGCAGGCCGCCCGGCCGGTGACCCAGGAGGCCCGGCCGGCTCCTGCGGAGGTCGAGCGGATCCCGCTGCGCGGCGTGCGCAGGGCCGTGGCCGAGAAGCTGAGCCGCAGCCGCGCCGAGATCCCCGACGCCACGACCTGGGTGGACGTGGACGCCACCGACCTGGTCGCCGCCCGCGACGCGCTCCGCCGCACCCGCCCGCAGCTCGGCATCGGCCTGCTGGCGCTGCTCGCCCGCATCTGCGTGGACGGCCTGCGCCGCTTCCCCGAGCTGAACTCGACGGTGGACACCGACCGTTCGGAGATCGTCAGGTACGGCCGCATCCACCTGGGCTTCGCTGCCCAGACCGACCGCGGCCTGGTCGTGCCGGTGGTCCGCGACGCGCACCTGATGACGACGGCCCAGCTCGCCGCCGAGCTGACCAGGCTCACCGGCCTGGCCAGGGCGGGCAAGCTGCCGCCCGAGTCGCTGACCGGCGGCACGTTCACGCTCAACAACTACGGCGTCTTCGGCGTGGACGGCTCCACCCCGATCATCAACCACCCGGAGGCGGCGCTGCTGGGCGTCGGCCGCGTCATCGAGCGTCCGTGGGTGCACGACGGCGCCGTCGTCCCCCGCAAGATCGCCCAGCTCTCGCTGACGTTCGACCACCGGGTCTGCGACGGGGGAGCGGCGGGCGGCTTCCTGCGGCACGTGGCCGACTGCGTGGAGAACCCGGCGATCCTGCTCGCCGACCTCTGACCGCCGAGGGCCGCCCCCGGCCTGCGTGCGGCGCCGAGGGCCGCCCCGGCCTGCGTGCGCCGCCGAAGGGCGCCCCCGGCCTGCGTGCGCCGCCGAAGGGCGCCCCGGCTTGCGCGCGTCTACGCCGTGCGCGCGGCCTCGTCCGGTGCGAGGGCGAGGCCGAGGGCGGCCTCCACGTGGATGCGGGTGGAGTCGAACACCGGGACGGGGCTGTCGTCCTGGCCCACCAGCAGGGTGATCTCGGTGCAGCCGAGGATGACACCCTGCGCGCCGCGCCCGGCGAGACCGGCGATGACCCGCCGGTACGCCTCCCGCGACGCGGGCTCCACGCGTCCCAGCGTCAGCTCCTGGTAGATGACGTCGTGCACGAGCGTGCGGTCCGGCTCGTCCGGCACCAGCACGTCGATGCCGTGGCCGCGCATCCGCGCCCGGTAGAAGTCCATCTCCATGGTGAAGCGGGTGCCGAGCAGGCCGACCGTGGTGAGCCCGGCCGCCGCGATCCGGCGCGCGGTGGCGTCCACGAGGTGCACGAACGGCACGTTCACCGCGCCTTCGATGGCGTCCGCGACCTGGTGCATGGTGTTGGTGCACAGGACGATCAGGTCCGCGCCCGCCCGCTCCAGGCTCCCGGCGGCCTGCGCGAGCAGCGCGCCCGCGCGGTCCCACGCGCCGTCGCGCTGCATCGCCTCGATCTCGGCGAAGTCGACGGTCACCATGACGCTCTTCGTGCAGTGGTGCCCGCCGAGGCGGCGGCGGGTCTCCTCGTTCAGCATCCGGTAGTACTCGGCGGAGGACTCCCAGCTCATGCCGCCGATCAGACCGATGGTGCGCATCACGGACTCCACCTTGCCCGGTTCCTCCGCTTATAGGAAATCGGGAGCGGTGCGCCCGGCGCAGGTGGGGGGATCGTGCGGCGGTGCGCCCGGCGTAGGTGGGGGGATCGTGCGGTGGTGCGCCCGGCGCCGGGCGCACCACCGCGAGGCGGACTACCCCTGTGTGTTCTCGGAGAGCGCGGGATCGCCGCTGTCGTTGAGCTGCTCATCCCCCTGGTCCCCCTGCTCTCCCTGCTCTCCCTGGTCCCCCTGGTCCACCGGGTCGCCCTGATCGATCGGCGAGTCGTCGGGCTGTCCCGAGCAGGCCGGGTCGTCCGCGCACGCCTGGTCGGCCGGGGTGTCGTCCAGCCCGTCGTCCACCTGGTCGTCGGTGCCGTCGTCGGTCACCTCGCCGGACGGGTCGGACGGGTCGGCGGCGTCGTCCGACGGGTCCTTCGTCGGCTTGGGCTCCGGCGCGCTCACCAGGTCGTGCTGCTGCCCGGCGAACGAGGGCGGCGGGAACTCCTCGACCGGCTTGCCGGCCATCGCCACCGTCATGAAGTCCCGCCAGATCTTGGTGGGCGTGCCCGCGCCCTGGATGTCGCCGAGCGAGACCTCCTTCTGCAGCGCGTATCCGTTGGGGTCCCTGAGGATCTTCCCGGTCTTCGGGTTACGCTGCGGCACCTCCTTGTACATCCCGACCGCCGACGAGAGCTGCGGGGTGTAGCCGACGAACCACGCCTCCTTGTTCTCGTTGTTGGTGCCGGTCTTGCCGGCGATCGGCCGGCCGCCGGGCAGCGCGGTGCCCCGGGCGGTGCCCGACGTGACCACCTGCTGCATCGCGTACGTGGCGTCGGCCGCGGTCTCCGGGCTGATGACCGGCTTGGGAGGGTTGGCCTCTTTCATCACGGTCACGCCCTTGTTCGTCTTCACCGAGATGATCACGTGCGCGTCGTGGTGGACGCCGTTCGCGGCGAAGATGCCGTACCCGGTGGCCTGCTGGACGGGGGTGACCAGGCCCGCGCCGATGGACATGCCGTACGAGTGGGTCTTGATCGCCTCCTGAAGGTTCTTCCCGCTGATGCCCGCACCTTCGGCGATCTTCGCGACCTTCTCCAGGCCCACCTCCTGCGCCATGGTGGCGAACGCGGTGTTCACCGATTGCGCGGTGGCCCTGTCGATCGTCACGGACGCGCCGATGTCGTGCGAGTTGCGGATCGGCTTGGTGCCGGGCAGCGTGACCGGGCCCTTGCCGGAGACGTGGCTCTTGAGGCTGTAGCCCTGCTCCAGCCAGGCGGCCAGCACGTACGGCTTGAACGCCGACGCCGCCTGCTTGTGGGCGTCGAAGGCGTTGTTGGTGAAGCTCTTCAGGTAGTCGTGGCCGCTGTAGAAGGCGATCACCCGGCCGTTGCGCGGATCGACGGCCGCCATGTTGGCCCGGATGTACTTGTCGCCGATGGCGGTGAGGTTGCTCTCCACCGCCTTCTTCGCGGCCAGCATCAGCCGCCGGTCGAACGTCGTCGTCACCCGGTAGCCGCCGATGCTCAGCGCCTTGTCGTCGATGCCGCGCGAGGCCAGCTCCCGCTGGACGATGTCGACCATGTAGCCCTTGATGCCGCTGAAGGTCTCCACCTTGTCCTGGCGGGCGAGCTTGGGGAACTCGGCCGTCTTGGGCAGGTCGCCGTACCGCGCCGGGGCGATCTCGGCCATGCCGTTGATCGTGTACGTGAACCGCTCCCGCGTCGGCGCGAAGTTCTTCTCCTGCTCCGCGTTGTCGAAGTCGACCGGCCGCTGCGTGCGCCCGGCCAGGTAGGCGGCCTCGGCGACAGTGAGGTCCTCGACGTTCTTGTCGAAGAACGCCTGGGCGGCCGCCTGGATGCCGTTCGCGCCGCGCCCGAGGTAGATGGTGTTGAGATAGTTGGCCAGGATCTCGTCCTTCGACATCTCCTGGCTGGCGCGGATCGAGACGAAGATCTCCTTGACCTTGCGCTGCACGGTCCGCTCCTGGCTGAGGCCGTCGTAGTAGCCGCGCGCCATCTCCTGGGTGATCGTCGATCCGCCCTGCACCTGCTGCCCGGTCAGCGTGCTGTACGCCGCGCGCAGGATGCCGGAGATCGAGATGCCGGGGTCGGTGCGGAAGGTACGGTTCTCCGCGGCGATGAAGGCGTCCTGGACGTGCCGGGGGATCCGCGAGATGGGGACGATCTCGCGCCTGGTGCCGAGCCTGGCCAGCTCGGTCTTGCCGTCCCGGTAGTAGAGGATGCTGCCCTGCTCGGTGGCGTGCTTCTGGGTCTCCCGCGGCAGCGGGGTGTTCGCGTACGCCACCATGACCATGCCGAACAGGCCGGTCACCAGGACCATGATGCCGAGCACCACGGCCTTCCAGCTCGGCACGAACCGCCGCCACCCGGTCCTGCGGACCTTGCCGCCTTCGCCCTCGCCACCACCGCCACGACCGTGCCCGCCGCCACGACTGTGCCCGCCGCCACGACTGTGCCCACCGCCACGACCGCGCCCACCGCCACCGCGCCCGCCGCCACCGCGCCCGCGGTCGTCGTGCCCGCCGTCGTCGTGTGCGAGAGCGACGGACGGCTCGCGCCTGCGGCCGGCGCCGCGCGAAGGGCCGCGTATGCCGTCGGAGTCCGCGCCGCTTCCCCTGCGGACGGGGCGCGAGCGCGGGGCGGGATGCGCCTCTTCAAGAGCCGCCGAACGGGCGGATCCACGCTGCTCGAAGCTCGCCCGCTCACGGGACGGGCGGCGCCGGCCGCTGGCTGCCGCCCTCTTGCCCGGCCAGCCACCCGCGCGTAATAGGTCGCCGAGCGCCGCACGCGCCGCAGGGCGGGGCCGCCCACCGGCGGCGTCCTGCCGCCCGGACGGCTCCGGATCGTGGCTGCTGTGACTCACAGGTCCCTATTCACTCATCCGGCGGCACGCTCCGCAGGCAAAAGGCGGCATTTCACGTATTTCTCACGATCTCCGCAAAAGCCGCGCCATCCGCCGAATGGCGGCTGCGGAACACTTCCGCAAGGGCCCGCGCCATCTCTCGAAAGGCGGCTGCGGAACGACGTGACGGGCGATGCCGCGCGATAGCGTGGAGATCCCTGCGGTGTGCTCCTCGGGGGCGGAGGCATCACGATGACGAACCGCGTCTGCACGATCGGCCACTCCAACCGCGCGTTCGATGAGGTGCTGGAGATGCTGCGCGCCCACGACGTCACGTGCCTGGTGGACGTCAGGTCGTTCCCGTCGTCGCGCAAGTTCCCGCAGTGGAACCAGTCGGCCATCGTCGACGCGCTGCCTCCCGGCATCGGCTACCGCTGGATCCGCGAGCTGGGCGGACGGCGGCATACCCCGGAGGGCGTGCCGAGCCCCAACGGCGCGTGGGAGGTCAAGGCGTTCCGCGACTACGCCGACCACATGGCCACCGAGGAGTTCCGGCGCGGCCTGGACGAGCTGCTCAAGCTCGCCGGGCAGCAGCGCCCGGCGATCATGTGCAGCGAGGCCGTGCCGTGGCGCTGCCACCGCCGGCTGATCACCGACGCGCTGCTCGTCGCCGGGATCGAAGTCGTGCACATCATGTCGGCGACCTCGGCGAGACCCGCGGAGCTCAACGAGCACGCGCGGGTCGCCGGCGGGCATCTCGTCTATCCTCCGCCCGAGGGCGGCACCAGCGCGGCCGGCGGCACGTGATGCCGGCCCATGTGGATGTCGCGGTCGCACAGGCCGCCCTGCGGGATCGGCCAGGGTCCTGCGGGATCGGCCAGGGTCCTGCGGGATCGGCCGGGAGAAGAAGATCTTCACCACGTTCGGCTCGGGGCGCGCCATCGAGGAGGTCCGCGCGGCAGGCCCCGGTGACGCCCCGCTCACCCCCGGCCCCGGCGGCCGGGACACCACCGCCGAACTGGGGCAGGCCATCGTCGGACGCGTCAGGGAGCGCCGCCCCGATACGCCATGATGTTCCCGCCACAGCAGCAGCACGCCGCCGGAGTGCTGGAGAAAGGAGTGCCGCCATGGACGCGGACGTCATCATCGTGGGCGCGGGCCTGTCCGGGCTCGTCGCGGCCCAGGAGCTGACCAGCAGGGGACGCAAGGTGGCGCTGGTCGACCAGGAGAGCGCGGCCAACCTGGGCGGGCAGGCGTACTGGTCGTTCGGCGGGCTGTTCATCGTCGACTCGCCCGAGCAGCGGCGCCTGCGCGTGAAGGACTCCTTCGAGCTGGCCTGGAACGACTGGCAGGGCAGCGCCCGCTTCGACCGCCTCGACGACGAGGACCTGTGGGCCGAGCGGTGGGCCCGCGCGTACGTCGAGTGGGCCGCGAGCGAGAAGCGCTCCTGGATCGACGCCCAGGGCATCAAGCTGACCCCCATCGTCGGCTGGGCGGAACGCGGCGGCCTGCGCGCCGACGGCCACGGCAACTCCGTGCCCCGCTTCCACGTCGCCTGGGGCACCGGCACCGGCGTGGTGGCGCCGTTCGTGCGCGCCGCCCGGCGGGCCGCCGACGCCGGGCTGCTCAGCTTCCACCACCGCCACCGGGTGGACGAGCTGATCGTCCAGAACGGCGCCGTCACCGGCGTGCGCGGCAGCCTGCTCGCCGACGACGACTCGCCGCGCGGCGTCGCCTCCAACCGCGACGTGACCGGCTCCTTCGAGCTGACCGCGCAGGCCGTCATCGTCGCGAGCGGCGGCATCGGCGGCAACCTCGACCTCGTCCGGCAGTCCTGGCCGCAGCGGCTCGGCACCCCGCCGCAGAGCATGATCATCGGCGTGCCGGCGTACGTGGACGGGCGCATGCTCGGCATCAGCGCCGCCGCCGGCGCCCGCATGGTCAACCGCGACCGCATGTGGCACTACACCGAAGGCGTCCAGAACTGGAACCCCATCTGGCCGGGCCACGGCATCCGCATCCTGCCCGGGCCGTCGTCGCTGTGGTTCGACGCGCTCGGCCGCCGCCTGCCCGACCCCTGCCTGCCCGGCTACGACACCCTCGCCACGCTGAAGTACCTGCGCACCACGCCCGACATCGCCGAGTACGACCACTCCTGGTTCATACTCAACCAGCGGATCATCGAGAAGGAGTTCGCGCTCTCCGGCTCCGAGCAGAACCCCGACATCACCAGCGGCGACCGCACGGCCGTGCTGCGCGGCCGCCTCTTCGGCAAGGGCGCGCCCGCGCCGGTCGAGGCGTTCAAGCGGCACGGCGCCGACTTCGTCGTGGCCCGCACGCTGGAAGATCTCGTCGCCAAGATGAACGAGCTCACCGACAAGCCGCTGCTCGACGCCGCCGAGCTGCGCCGCCAGATCGAGGCCCGCGACCTGCAGATCGCCAACCCCTACAGCAAGGACGCGCAGGTGCAGGGCATCCACAACTCCCGGCGCTTCCTCGGCGACCGGCTCACCCGCACCGCCGTGCCCCACCGCATCCTCGACCCGCAGGCCGGCCCGCTCATCGGCGTCAAGCTGCACATCCTGACCCGCAAGACCCTCGGCGGCATCCAGACCGACCTCGACTCGCGCGCGCTCGGCGCCGACGGCTCGCCCGTCCCCGGCCTGTACGCGGTAGGGGAGGCGGCCGGGTTCGGCGGCGGCGGCGTCCACGGCTACAGCGCCCTGGAGGGCACCTTCCTCGGCGGCTGCCTGTTCTCCGGCCGCCAGGCGGGCCGAGCCGCCGCCGACGCGGTCGCGTGACGCTCCGGCCCGGTGGCGTGGGCGCCGGCCGGGCAGCGCGAGGCGCCGGCGGCGGTGTGAGGCGCTAGCCGGCGTTCGGCGCCGGGCCGGTGGGCTCCGCGGGCTCGCCCGGCGAGCCCGCGCCGGCGGGCTCGTTCGACCGCGCCGCGCCCACGGGTGCGGCGGGCTCGTTCGGGCGACCCGCAGACACCGGTTCGGTCGTCGCAGACCGCCCCGCGGGGAGGATGCCGGCCTCGCTCAGCAGGCGGCGGGCCGCGGCGATGGCCTCGGGCGTGGAGGCGAACACCCGCCCGGCCTCGTCCAGCCGGGCGATCACCCCGAGCGCCCGCAGCGGCTTGTGGTGGCCGTCGCGGATGCCGGAGACGAGCACCGTGACGCCGCGCCGTTCCAGCCGGGTGATCGCATCGCCGAGCACCAGCGCGCCGCTGGCGTCGATCGTGGTGACCCGCGACATGCGCAGGATGACCACGGAGACGTCGGACACCTCCGACAGCTCCAGCAGGAAGCGGTGCGCGGCGGCGAAGAACAGCGGGCCGTCCAGCCGGTAGGCCACGATGTGCTCGGCGAGCAGCGCCCGCTCCTCCTCGTCGTGGTCGCCGGGCAGGTCGGGGTGGAGCGGCACGTGGTCGAGGCGGACGTTGCGCGCGATGGCCCGCAGCGCGAGCGCACCCGCCACGATCAGGCCGATGATGACGGCCGCCACCAGGTCGAGCGCGAGCGTGGCGATCGCGGTCAGCGCCAGCACGAGGGCGTCGGAACGGGTGGAGCGGAGCATCGCGCGTACCGAGCCGACCTCGACCATGCGCACCGCCGTGGCGAGCAGCACGCCCGCCAGCGCCGCCAGCGGAATCCTGCCCACCAGATCGGCGGCGGTGAACACGATCACGCCAAGGATCGCGGCGTGCGCGAGGGAAGCAAGCCGGGACGTGGCACCCGCCCGCACGTTGACCGCCGTACGCGCGATCGCGCCCGTGGCCGGCACGCCGCCGAACAGCGGCGCGAAGAGGTTGGCCAGACCCTGACCGAACAGCTCCTTGTCGGGGTCGTGCTTGTGGTTGACGCTCATGCCGTCCGCGACGGCGGCCGACAGCAGCGACTCCAGCGCGGCCAGCGCGGCGACCGCGATCGCCGGGGCGATGAGCGAGCCGAGCGCGGAGACGTCCAGGAACGCGAGCGACGGCGCGGGCAGCCCTGCGGGCAGGTTGCCGATGCGGTCCACCGGCAGGCTCACCAGCTCGGCGACGATCGTCGCGGCGGCCACCGCCAGCAGCGAGAACGGCACGGTCGGCCGCCACCGCGCGCCCACCAGCATCACCGCGGCGACCGCGCCGGCCACCGCGAGCGCGGCCCAGTTGGGACGGGCGACGAAGTCGAGCACCGCCTGCCAGGCCACGGCCGGGACCTTGTCGCCCTCCGGCGTCGGCACGCCGAGCGCGGCGGGCACCTGCTGCAGGCCGATCACGCAGGCGATGCCCAGCGTGAAGCCCTCCACCACCGGGGCGGGCACCAGGGTCATGAACCGTCCCGCCCGTGCCAGCGACAGGCCGAGCAGGATGAGACCGGCCATCACGCCGACCGTCAGCACGCCGGTGGGGCCGTACGTGTGCGTGATCGGCACCAGCACCACCGTCATCGCGCCGGTCGGCCCCGACACCTGCAGGGCGGAGCCGCCGAACACGGCCGCCAGCGCACCCGCCACCACGGCGGTGGCCAGGCCCGCCTCGGCGCCGAGGCCGCTGGAGATGCCGAAGCCGAGCGCGAGCGGCAGCGCCACGATCGCCACCGTCAGGCCGGCCAGCAGGTCGCGGCGCGGGTGGCGGCCGAAGGCGGCCAGGTCGGCGCGGGCAGGCAGGACCGAGCGCAGGCGGGCCCAGCCCGCCAGGAGAACGTCGTTCACCGCTCGCCGGCCTCCGCTTCGAGCAGCTCGTTCAGCAGCTCGTGACGGCCGGAGAGCTTGGCCTGGAGCAGGTGACGGGCCGCGCGCAGCAGCTCGGCCACGTCGCCGCCGGACATCGCGTACACCACGGTGGAGCCGTCACGCCGTGCGGTGACCAGCTCGGAGCGGCGTAGCACGGCCAGGTGCTGCGACAGCCCGGTCGGCTCCACCTCGATCTCGGCCAGCAGGTCGCGCACCGGCTTGGGGCCGTCCTGCAGCAGTTCGAGCACCCGGATGCGCACGGGATGCCCCAGCAGGCGGAACAGCTCGGCTTTCGCCTCGTACAAGGGCACCGACATCTCTGCGTGCGTCCTTCCTTCGTGCCTTCTCAGGTGCTCGGGTCATGGGATGACTCAGGTTAGTTTCCAATGAATTGCGAAAAATCGCAATTTCGCTACTGCGACGCCCCGTCAGACGGCTCCGCGCCGGGCCGGTCGATGGGGGTGCTTGGACGGCTTTCCTGGCGTGTCCCGGTTGGGATGCGGCGTCCGATGGTTACCGTGTTGCTACGGGTCATAACCCTGCGTAATCGGGGTCAGCTCCTCTGACAGACATACGAACGGCGACAAGGAGCTGTGTGCATGGACACGGTGACGGCGCGGACCGGCCACGTACGGGAGCTGGTCGACCGGCACTTGGAGCGCCTGCTCGAACGGCAGCTCGGCCGGCTCGCGTTCCTGGACGACGAGGACGCCGGGCTGGTGCGCGAGCACCTCGTAGCCTTCGTGCTCGGCGGCGGCAAGCGGCTGCGGCCGGAGTTCGTCTACTGGGGCTACCGCGCCGGGGGCGGCGAGCGGCCGGAGGAGGTCCTGCCTGCGGCGTGCGCGGTGGAGCTCGTGCACGCGGCGGCGCTGCTGCTCGACGACATCATGGACGAAGCGGGCGCGCGGCGCGGCCGGCCGCCCGCCCACGTCGCGCTCGCCGGCCTGCACCACGCGAAGGGCCTGCGCGGCGACCCCGAACGCTTCGGCGAGTCGGTGGCGACGCTGCTCGCGCTGCTCGCCTTGACCTGGGCCGACGCGGCCATCCTGGAAACCGGCACCCACCTGCCCGCCGCACTCGACCACCTCACCCGGCTGCGCGTGGAGGCCATCGGCGGCCAATACCTCGACCTCACCCGCACCTTCACGGCCGGCGCTCCCGCCACCCGCCCCTCTGCCACCCTCCCGCCCGGCACCCGAGCCGACGAGGAGGCGGGCGAGCACGGAGGGGGAGACGCCGCCGCAGAGACCGGTGGGAAGGCTGCCGGGCAGGGCCGTGCCGGTGAGCGGGGCGCCGGGCAGGAGGACGATGGGACGGCGGAAGAGGAGCAGGGCCGTGCCGGTGGGCAGGGCGTCGGGCAGCAGGGCGGCGGGACGGCGGAAGAGGAGCAGGCCCGGCTGATCTCGCTGTACAAGTCCGGCAAGTACACCGTCGAGCGGCCGCTTCTCCTCGGGCACGCCGTCGCGGGCGGGTCCGCGCCGACGCGCCGCCTGCTCAGGGCGTACGCACTGCCGCTGGGCGAGGCGTTCCAGCTCAGGGACGACGTCAACGGCGTGTTCGGCGACCCCGCCGTGACCGGCAAGCCCGCAGGGGCCGACCTGCTCCAGGGCAAGGCCACGTACCTGCTCGCCGAGGCCCGGAGGCTGACCGGCGGCGCTCCCGCGCTCGACGCGATCACCGGCCCCGAAGGCGTGGCCGAAGCCCGCAGGCTGATCGTCGAGTGCGGCGCCCTGGACGCGGCGGAGCGCCGCATCGCCGACCTGGTCGCCGAGGCGATCGCGGCCCTCGACCACCCGCCCGGCCTCCCACCCGACGCCCGGCGCGCCCTGACCCACCTGGCCACCACGACCACCCAGCCGCCCGACGCGCCGGCACCCCAGGCCGGACCTGCCGCCGCCCCCGGCCGCGCCACCGGACGACCGGCCGCACCCACGCCGGGGCACGGGGGCGGGGACGCCACGAAGCCCTCCGCCGGAGCCGCCTCGGACACGGGCGCGGATGCGCCTTCCGGCCCGGCTGGGAGGGCGGAGCCAGGGGCGGGCACGGATGCGCCTTCCGGCCCGACTGCCGGGGCCGGTCCGGCCGACGCTAGGGCGGTGGCGCGTGCGGAAACCGCAGCTTCTTCATGGGCGGGCACGGAACCGGGTCCGGCCTGGCTGCAGGAGCACCAGCGCGGGTCGGTGCCGGAGCAGGCTCCCGTCCGATCGCCGGAGGCGACCCAGAGGAGAGGGACGTGGTCGAATCCCGTACGGACCGCACGGGCCGCCCTGGGGCGTGGGCTGAAAGGCCGGGGCGATGAGCGAGGTGGTGGTCGTCGGGGCGGGGCTCGGCGGGCTGGCGGCGGCGGTGCACCTGGCGGCGGCCGGGCGGCAGGTCACGCTGGTCGAGGCCACCGCGGAGCCCGGAGGGTGCTGCGGCACCGCGAGGGTCGGACCGTACCGGTTCGATGTGGGGCCGTCGGTGCTGACCATGCCGGACGTGCTCGCCGAGGTGTTCGGAGCGGCCGGTGAGGAGCTGCGCCACTGGGTGCCGCTGCGCCGCCTCGACCCGTCGTACCGGATGGTGTTCGACGACGGGTCCAGACTGGACGTGCTGCCCGAGCGCGAGGCGATGACCGACCAGGTCCGTACGCTGTGCGGCCCCGCAGAGGCCGCCCGCTACGAGCGCTACCGCGCGCTGCTCGATGAGATGTTCCGGGTGGAGTGGCCGGCGTTCATCGACGCCGACATGACCCGGCTGCGCGCGCTCGCCAGGCCGGCCGCGCTGCTGCGCCTGGCCGCGTTGGGCGGTTTCCGCCGGTTGGACCGCCTGGCGGCCCGCCACCTCACCGACCCGAGGCTGATCAAGGCGCACACCTTCCAGGCCCTGTACGTGGGCCTGTCGCCGCAGCGCGCCCTCGGCATCTACGCCGTCATCGCCCACATGGACACGATCGGCGGCGTCTACTTCCCGGAGCACGGCGGCATGCACGCGATCCCGCTCGCGCTCGCCGCCCTGCTGGAGAAGCTGGGCGCGACCACCAGGTACGGCGTCCGCGCCCTGGAGGTCCTGACCGACGGCGACGGCGTCACCGGCGTGCTGCTCGACGACGGCGAACGGCTGCCCGCCCGCCACGTGGTGGTGGCCTGCGACCGGCTGGCGGCCCGCAGGATGCTGCCCGCCCTGGCCGGCGACTGGCGGCTGCGCCGCCCCCGGCACTCGCCGAGCTGCCTGGTGCTGCACGCGGGTCTCGACCGCGTCCCGGACGGTCAGGCGCACCACACGCTGCACTTCGGGCGCGCCTGGCGGCGGACGTTCAAGGCGCTGGAGCAGGGCCGGCCCAGCCGGACCCGAGCCTGCTCGTCACCTGCCCGCGCCCCGACGGCGAGTCGGCACCGCCGGGCCAGGCCACGCTGAGCGTCCTCGAACCCGCCCCCAACCTGCGCCGCGCCGACTGGCGGCGGCTGCGCCCGCTGCTGGAGTCGCGGCTGCTCGACCGCCTGGCCGCGCTCGGCTACGGCGACCTCACGGACGCGCCCCGGCTGGTGCTCGACCCGCCCGCCTGGGCGGCCAGGGGGCACAGCGCGGGGACCCCGTTCGCGCTGGACCACCGCGTCACCCAGACGGCCTGGCTGCGTCCGTCGGCGGTCGCCCGCCGGGTGCCGGGGCTGCACTTCGCCGGCATGTACACCGCACCGGGAGTCGGGGTGCCGCCGGTGCTCATCTCCGGCCGGCTCGCCGCCGCGCGCATCCTGAAGGAGCACCGTTGACGCTCACCGCCAGCTACGAGCGCTGCCGGCGGTTGCACGCCCGCTACGGCCGCTCCTACTACCTGGCCACCCGGCTGCTGCCCCGCTGGAAAAGGCGGCACGTGCACGCCCTGTACGGGTTCGCCCGCTACGCCGACGAGATCGTGGACTCGTTCACGATGACCGGCGACCGCGAGCGCGCGCTGGACCGGCTGGCCGCCCGGGTCGAGGCCGGACTGGCCGGGGAGCGGATCGCCGGCGACCCGGTGCTGCCCGCGTTCCTGCACACCGTGCGCTCGTTCGGCATCGACCACGGCGACGTCGCCGCGTTCCTGGCCTCCATGCGCGCCGACCTGTCGGTCACCCGGTACGCCACCTACGACGACCTGCTCGGCTACATGGCGGGCTCGGCCGCCGCCATCGGCACCATGATGCTGCCGGTGCTGGAGCCCGAGCCGGGCCGCGCCGAGGCGGCACGCGAGCCCGCCAAGCAGCTCGGCCTGGCGTTCCAGCTCACGAACTTCCTGCGCGACGTCCGCGAGGACCACGCCCGCGGCCGGATCTACCTGCCGATGGCCGACCTGGACAAGTTCGGGGTGCGCCCGGACGAGCTGGGCGGCCGCCGCGCCGGGCCCGCCGTGCGGGAGCTGCTCGCGTACGAAGCGGAGCGGGCCCGCGAGCACTACCGGGCGGCCGCCTGCGGCATCGGCCTGCTCACGGCGTCGTCCCGGCCGTGCGTGCGCGCCGCCTTCGAGCTGTACGGCGGCATCCTCGACGAGATCGAACGGCGGTCGTACGAGGTGCTCGCCGGCCGGGTACGCGTGCCGCGCCACCGCAAGGCCGCCGTCTTCGCCCGCCACCTGCTGCACTCGGCCCAGGCGGGCAGGGCCGAACGCCGCGTCCACGTGGAGCTGCCATGATCACCGCCCCTGCGCTCGCCGCGCCGGCCGGAGAGCCGTCGTGACCGCGGTGACCTCGGGCGGCGTGCCCGCCGCGTCACCTGGAGAGCCGCCCGTGGTGCTGGATGCGATGGGCGGCGATCACGGGCCGGCGGCGACGGTCGCCGGGGCCGTGCTCGCCCGGCGCGGACACGGGGTGCCCGTCGTGCTGGTCGGCGCGCGGCCCGTTGTGGAGGCGGAGCTGCACAGACACGATGCGCTCGGCGAGCTGGCGGTCGTGCACGCCGACGAGGCGGTGCCGATGGCCGAGAGCGGGGCAGGGGCCGCCGCGCTCACCCGGTCCAGCCTCGCCGTGGGCTGCGCGCTGGTCGGCAGGGGAGAGGGCGGCGCGTTCGTGTCGGCGGGCTCGACCGGGGCGGCCGTCTCCTGCGCGGTACGCGGCATCGGCCGCGCCCCCGGCGTACTGCGCCCCGCGCTGGCCGTGGTGCTGCCCGCGCTGCGCGGCGGCGGGAGCGTGCTGGTGGACGCGGGCGCGACCGCGGACCCGAGCCCGGCGATGATGGCGCAGTTCGCCATGCTCGGCGCGGGATACGCGCGGGCGGTGCTGGGCCGTCCCGACCCGCTGGTGGGGCTGCTGTCGATCGGCGCGGAGCCGGGCAAGGGCAACCGGCTGAGCCGCCGGGCCGAGGAGCTGCTGGCCACGCTGCCGCTGCGCTTCCACGGCAACATCGAAGGCCACGACGTGCTGGCGGGCACGGTCGACGTGATCGTCACCGACGGGTTCACCGGCAACGTGCTGCTGAAGAACGTCGAAGGCTGCGTACGCACGACGCTGGCCATGGTCGCCGAGGCCGGGATCGCGTCCCCTGAACGGCTCGCCGAGGTGGCCCGCCGCTACGACCCCGAGACCCACGGCGGCGCGGCCCTGCTGGGGCTGCGCGGCACGGTCGTCATCGCGCACGGCTCATCGCCCGCCGCCACGATCGCCCGCGCCTGCGTCGTCGCCCGGGACTTGGCCAGGCACGGCCAGGTGACCGGCATCGAGACCACGACGGCGGAGCCGGTCACATGACGCCGGGCGCGGCGGCGGGGTCAGCGGAGCGGGTCGGCGCCGTCCCACGTGCCTTCGCTGGCGTACGGGACGAACCGGGCGAACAGCTCCTCGGCGTACCAGTCGTGCGCCCGTACCCGCTCGATGACCTGCCGGTGAGCGGCGCCCCGATAGGCGAAGGCGCGCACCGCCGCCGCGTCCCGCCACAGCGAGAACGTCGCCTGCCTGGCCACCGGCCACTCGCCCATGCCGATCGAGGCCAGGCAGCCGTCCTGCCGCCGCAGCAGCTCCTCGACCGAGGGCACCGACCGGTAGAACGCGACCAGCCGCCGAGGCCGGATCGACGCCCGGGTGAGCACGGCGACGGGCCCGCCGGTCCGCACGCGTCGAGCGTCGGGCCGGTCGCCGTGCTCACCAGCCTGATCGCGGCCCTGGCCGGACCGCTCGCCGTGCTCGCCGGGCCGGCCGCCGATCCGGTCGAGGGCGAACGGGTCGCGTCCCGACCAGGTGCCGCGCGAGGTCAGCGGAGCCAGCCGCACCTGCCAACGCTCGCGCGCCTCGGCCCGCCACCGCGCGGCGATCGGCGAGGTACGCAGGAACACCTCGAGATCGTCCTCACACCGCCAGACCGCGAACAGCGCCCACCGCCGCAGGTCGGCCCCGAGCGACATGGCCCGCCCGCGCCCCGTGCCGAGCAGCCGCCAGAACCGCAGCCCCGGGGTGCCGCGCAGCAGCGGCCGGTCGAAGGCCATGTGGCTCATCGCCCCCAGCCTGTCGTACCTGACGAGGTGGAACGACGCGATGGCTGAAGCAGGGATCGTGCTGGTCGCGCTCATCGCCGGTTACCTGCTCGGCTCGGTGCCGGTCGCGGTGCTGGTGGCGCGCAGGCACGGCGTCGATCCGCGCGAGGCGGGCGACCGCAACCCCGGGTACTGGAACGTCAAGGAACAGCTCGGCCTCAGGGCGGCGATCCCGGTGTTCGCGGGGGACACGGCGAAGGGCACGCTGGCCGCGCTGGTGGCGCTGGTGCTCAGCGGCGCGCACGTCACCGGGCTCGGCACGGTCACCGGGACCAGCGTGCTGCCGGTGTACGTGGCGACGGGCGCGGCGATGATCGGGCACGCGTGGCCGGTGTTCGCCGGGTTCCGCGGTGGGCGGTCGATTCTCACCTTCGCGGGTGGGGTGGCGGTCATCTGCCCGGCGGCCTTCCTGCTCGGATCGGTGGTGCTGGCGGTGACGGCGTGGGTGACGCGGTCGTTCGCGGTGGGGGCGCGGGTGGCGGTGTTCGGGGTGCCGGTGCTGCAGCTGCTGTTCGCGCCCGTGGAGCTGGTGGCCGCGACCGGCGCGCTCATGTGCCTCATCGGGCTGCGCTTCGCCCAGGCCGCGCTCGCCGGCCGCCGGCGGTGACCGCCGGGTACGTGCGGCCCCGCCACGTACGGACCGGGCGCAGCGTCGCCATCGTGAGCCGGAGCGCGGCGGCCGGGTCGAGCAGCGGCGACAGCAGCAGTCCCGGGCCGGGATCGCGGTAGCTGCCGCGCAGCGCGTACGCCAGCGGCAGCCGCATCGCCAGCAGACCCGCGTCCAGGCCGGTGGGCCGCCCGGCGGCCACGCGCAGCGCGGGCAGCGCGCAGGTCAGCCAGATCACGGCCAGGTCGGCCGCCTGCCACCCGGGCCCGGTCACGTCGCGCAGCGGCAGCGAACGTCCCCACTCCCGCCACAGCTCGGCCACCGAGTCGTGCATGTCCACCTCGAGCAGCGAACCCGCGTCGAGGAACCCCACCGACCAGCCGCGCCCCGCCAGGCAGCGGGCCAGCGCCACATCGTCCGTCATGCGGTCGCGTACGAGCGCGAAGCCGTCCACGCGGGCGAGCTGCTCGCGGCGGAACGCCATGCACTGGCCATTGGCGACGACCCGGTGCGGAGGCGGCGGCACCGGCGGGCCCGCCGGGCCGAACCGGTAGACCAGCGTCGCCAGCATCGCCGCGTGCAGCGCCTGTTCGAGCGGGCCGTCACAGGCGAACCTCGGAGCCGCGCTCACCAGGTCGTAGCGTTCGAGCGCGGCCGCCAGCGCGCCGAACAGCCCGGGCTCGGGCCGCGCGTCGGCGTCCAGCGTGACCACGACTTCGCCGGTTGCGGCGCCGACGCCCTGGCGCAGCGCCCACTGCTTGCCCACCCAGCCGTCCGGCAGCGGCGCGCCGCTGATCACCTTGGCGCCCAGCGCGGCGGCCACATTCGCCGTGCCGTCGCGCGAGCCGTCGTCCACGACGATCACCTCGGTGACGGCCGGGGCGGCGAGCGCGGCCCGCAGGCACGGCCCGATGCGCGCCGCCTCGTCCCGCGCGGGGACGACGACGGAGATCGTCGTACGGGCGGTCATGCGCGGCGCGAGCGCCGGCAACCGCCGCCGCCCCCGCGCCAGCCGCGTCGCCGCGACGACACCGGCGACGACCTGCGCCACGGCAAGCGCCCTCACCGCACGCCGCCCAAGGAGAGCACCGAGGCAAGCGCGGGTGCGGCGGCGAGCGTTCTCACCGGGCGCCGCCGCGGCCATCGCCCACGTGCGGGAAGTCACGCGCCACCAGCCCCGCCACGATCTTCGCGCCCATCGTCACCATCGGCAGCCCGCCGCCCGGATGCACGGAACCGCCGACCAGGTACAGCCCCCGCCTGGGCCCCCGGTTGCCGGGGCGGAGGAAGGGCGAGAACCGGCCCCGATGGGCGCTGCCGTAGATCGCGCCGCCCCAGGCGCCGTAGCGGTCGCGCAGGTCAGCGGGGGTGAACACGTCGGCGAAGCGCAGCCGCCCCGACAGGTCGTGTCCGCGCTCGGCCAGCCGTTCCAGCACCAGATCCCGGTACGCCTCCACCCGCATCGGCCACCGCGCCGGATCCCGGGCGGGCACGTTGACGAGCAGCGTCCAGTTCTCCGCCCCCTGCGGCGCCTGCGAGTCGTCGTCCACCGCCGAGCAGCCGGCGTAGATGGTCGGGTCGCGAGGCGGCACCCGGCGGCGGAAGATGTCGTCGAACTCCCGCTCATAGGAGGCGGAGAACAGCACCGAGTGGTGCGGCAGCCCCGGCGTCCGTCCCGCCACGCCGGCCAGCACCAGCAGCGCCGACGACGAGGGGCCGAGCCTGGCGATCCCGCGCAGCCGCCGCCGGTCCGGCAGCAGCTCGCCGTACAGGGCGGCGGCGTCGGTATTGGCGACTACGACGTCCGTGCGCACCCGCCGCCCGCTCGCCAGCCGCACCCCGGTGACACGGGAGCGGTCCGCCTCGACGGCGGCGACCGGCTCCGACAGGAACACCTGCGCGCCCGCCGCCTTGAGCATCAGCGCCAGGTCGTCGGCCAGCCGGGCGAGGCCGCCCGGCGCGTACCAGACGCCCTGCCCGTGCTCCAGCGCGGGCACGCAGCCGAGCGCGGCGGGCGCGTTGTACGGGCTCGACCCGGCGTAGGTGGCGTAGCGGCCGACGTACTGGCGCAGGCGCGGGTCGCGGAAGAAGCGGCGGGCGAGCCCGTCCAGCGTGCGGCCCGGCGCCACCGCCAGCAGATCGGACGGCCGCGCCCCGTCCGGCGGCCGGATCAGCGGCCCGGCGAACGCGGTGCGGCCGGCCGCCCGCAGGCAGCCCCTGGCCCACTCGTGGAAGGCCCGCCAGGCGCGTCCCTCGCCGGGCGCCAGCCGTTCGACGGCGGCGGCCATCAGCTCCGGGTCCCGCCGGGCGTCGAGCACGCTGCCGTCGGCGAAGCGGTAACGGCACAGCGGATCCGGCTCGATCAGCTCGCGGCGCAGGCCCAGGTCGCGAAAGAGGCCCGGCATGGTGAGCAGCGAGGGGCCGAGCGAGAACGTGAAGCCGTCCCTGCGGTGCTCGGCCAGCTTGCCGCCGAGCCGTTCGCGCTGCTCGTACAGGCGGACCTCGTGGCCCTGCCTGGCCAGCAGCAGCGCGCACACCATGCCGCCCACGCCGCCGCCGATCACCGTCACCTCTGCCACGATCGCCTCCACGCCGCAGCGGCGAATCCACCCATCGCGAGCCCGCCGGCCGCCGCCACCAGCGGGTCCGCGGGGACGAACACCGCCGCGAACGCGACCGTCTCCATCACCGCCATGACCGTGTAGAGCACGAGCAGCCCGCTCGCCGGGGCGGGCTCACGGGCGAAGCGCTCGCCGGCGGGGGCGGCCTTGCGGGCGAGGCGCTCGCCGGCCTGCGCGGGGCCACGGGCGACGCGCCCGATGACGAGCATGACCAGCGCCGACACCACCAGCCACCCGGCGAAGTTGCTCAGCGGAATGCCCCGGTAGAAGCCGTCCTCCGCCCACGCCCACAGCCCGAGCCCGACCATCTGCGGGTCGAGGAACAGATCCCACGCCGTCAGCGCACCCGCGCCGGCGCATATGCGCCCCCAGCCGGTCGCCAGCGCCGCGCCCACCGCGTACGCCGCCAGCCCCATACCGCCCCAGGCCAGCGTCACCACCACGGGCACGCCGCCCACCTGCGGCCACAGCACATCGGTGTAGGAGTAGGAGCCGAACGGGAACCCGGTCAGCACGCCGGCCAGCTCGGCCGCGTACCCGGTCAGCACCGCCGCGCAGAACGCGCCGGCCGCCCTGCGCGGCCCCCAGGCGTCCGCGGCGAAGGCGACCGCGCTCGCCGCGAGCAGCGCCACGATCGCGGTGACGTACCGGTCGGGCCGCGCGTCCAGCCCCGATGCCACCTGCAGCGCCGTCATGGCGAGCAGCGACAGCACGCCGAGCGCGCGGGCCGGCCCGATGGCCGCGCCTGCCGTCCGTTCGCCCGGCGTCCGCTTCACACTCCGTCTTCTCTGTTCGTGGGCGCTCATGAGTCCGGGGATGGTCGTGCCCGGCCGCCCGCCAAGAGATCGTCTGGAACGAGGCAAAGATCGCCTTTTTCGCTGGTGAGCGGGGTTCATTACCGAACACGGAGGTTCATCGGGGCGCGGCCAGAGGTTGCGCCGGGAAGCCCTCGGGTAGCCGGGCAAGTCACGTTTGCTCACTCGAACCAGCGCGAAGGAGCGCACGCACATGACCTTCAACCCACTCCAGGAGCGGGGCATCCCGCTGGACAAGCAACTGCGCAACTGGCGGGAGCTGAACGTCACGCCGATCGATCCCGACCACGCCGATCCGTACACGCGGTGTCGCATCATCACGATGAACGGCATCGAGGTCGAGGCCATCATGTTCAGCCACCACATGGCCCGGCACTGCCCCGACCTCGAGATCAAGCAGCAGCTCGCCAGGGTCCGCTACATCGAGGCGCAGCAGCAGAAGGCGGTCAACTGGCTGCTGCCCGGCCTCGCCTCGGTGCTGGAGACGACGATCGCGTACGAGCAGGTCGCGGTGGACCTCACCGCCTGGGTCGCCCGCATGGAGCCGGACCCGTACCTGCAGCAGGCGTACCAGTTCGGCGTGCTGGAGGACTTCGACCACCTCTACCGGTACGCGAACCTGTACGAGATGATCGAGCACCGCAAGGCGGAGAAGATCGTCGACCAGCTCACCGAGGTCATGCCGGGCCGCCCGACGTTCATGCACCACCGCAACCCGATCGACAACGTGCGCGAGCCGTACGACCGGTCGAGCGCAGCCCCGATCTCCAAGCTGCACGCGCTGACCATCATGGCGGCCGAGCAGCAGACCATGAACTTCTACATGAACGTCGGCCCCACCTACATGGAGCCGATCGCCCGCCAGCTCTACCAGGAGATCGGCCTCATCGAGGAAGAGCACGTCACCCACTACGAGTCGCTCGTCGACCCCGGCGAGAGCTGGTGGGAGATGCTGCTCAACCACGAGTACAACGAGTGCTACCTGTACCACTCGTTCATGGAGACCGAGACCGACCCCAAGGTGAAGAACGTCTGGGAGCTCCACCTGAACATGGAGCTCGAGCACCTCCGCCTGGCCGCCGAGCTGTTCAAGCGCTTCGACGGCCGCGAGCCCGAGCAGGTGCTCGCGCCCGCGCTGCCCGCGCCGGTCACCTTCGAGCCGAACAAGGGCTACCTGCGCGAGCTGCTGGCCACCCAGATCGACTACACGACGCTGGGCACCGGCTACGTCCAGGACGCCCACGAGCGCTTCGAGAAGATGCAGGAAGCCCTCATGGGCGGCGAGAAGGCGCCGTCCGAGCGCGTCATCGACGACAACCGCGCCACCTCGGGCCACGAGTACCGGCTGCAGACCGAGGGCGAGCACCCGGTCCACAGCCTCGCCGCCAACCGCTGACCATCGGCCCCGGGCCCGCACCACGGCGGTGCCTGGGGCCGTTCAGGCGTCAGGCGCCGCTCGCGTGCGGGTCCGTGCTGTTCAGTATCGCCACGACCTCGTCGTACTCGCCGCGGACTTCGCTGTAGCGAAGGAACTTCACCCGTTCGACCTGGATCTCCTTGGCGTCCGGCAGGCTCTCCAGCAGCTCCATGGTCTCCGCGATGTACTCCTCCAGCGGCATCGCGTGCTCGTTCGTCTCCTGCCCGGGCAGCAGCGTGGTGCGTACGGACGGCGGCACGAGCTCCATCACCCGCACGCTCGTGCCGTCGAGCTGGAGCCGCAGCGTCTCGCTGAGCATGTGGATCGCCGCCTTGGAGGCGTTGTAGCTGGGCGTGATCTTCAGCGGGGTGAACGCCAGGCCCGACGAGACGGTGACGATGGTGGCGTCCGGCCGCGTCTGCAGGTGCTCGATGAACGCGGCGATGAGCCGGATCGGCCCGAGCAGGTTGGTCGTCACGACCTCCTCGGCGGCGGCGAGGAACGACTCGGGCTTGCGCCAGTCCTCGACCCGCATGATGCCGGCCATCGCGATGAGCACGTTCAGCTCGGGATGCCGGGCGATGACCTGCCCGGCGGCGGCCTGGATGCTCGCCGGGTCGGTCGTGTCGATGGTGACGGTGTCGATGCCGGGGTTCTCGGCGGCGATCCGCTCAAGCAGCTCGGTACGCCGGCCGCCCACGATCACGGTGTTGCCCTTGTCGCGCAGGGCCAGGGCGAGCGCGAGCCCGATGCCGCTCGTGCCGCCGGGGATGAAGATGGTGTTCCCTGAGATCTGCATGCTTCGAGCGTGGCCGAGCGGCGCGCGCGGGTGCAGAGAGCGTTCATCGGGGGATCGGCGATCCCTGGTTGGCGTATCGCCCGTACACATAATGGGCTGTATGGATCGCGCAGCTCTGGCGGACTTCCTGCGTCGCCGCCGTGAAGCACTGCAGCCCGAGGACGTGGGGCTCCCGTCGGGCGCCCGCCGCCGGGCTCCTGGGCTGCGGCGCGAGGAGGTGGCCTCGCTCGCGGTGATGTCGACCGACTACTACACCCGGCTCGAGCAGCAGCGCGGCCCGCAGCCGAGCGTGCAGATGCTCGCCTCGCTGGCTCGGGCGCTGCGGCTGACGGACGACGAGCGCCGCTACCTGTTCCAGATCTCCGGCCACAACGCCCCCGCGACGCTGTCGGCCGTGACGCACGTCGCCCCCGCGCTGCTGCGGATGATGGACCGCCTGTGCGACACGCCGGCGCTCATCCTGTCGGACCTGGGGGAGACGCTGGTGCAGAACCGGCCGGCCGAGGCGCTGTTCGGCGACGCCTCCGGCTACACAGGGCTGGCCCGCTACGAGATCTACCGCTGGTTCACCGATCCGGCCACGCGTCGGCGCTACCCGGAGTACGACCACGCCCGGCAGAGCCGTTCCCTGGTCGCCAACCTGCGCGCCGTCCACGGCGCACGCGGCCCCGACTCGCAGGCGGGCGAGCTGGTCAGGGCGCTGCAGAAGGAGAGCGCCGAGTTCGCCGAGCTGTGGGAGCGGCACGAGGTGGCCAAGCGGTTCGAGGACCACAAGGTGCTCATCCATCCCGAGCTCGGCGAGATCGAGGTGGACTGCCAGGTGCTGTTCACCGAGGACCAGGCCCAGGCGCTGCTGGTGCTCACCGCGCCGCCGCGCAGCGAGGGCGACGAGAAGCTGCGGCTGCTCAACGTGGTCGGGCAGCAGCGGTTCACCAGGGCCTGAGCGCCGCTCACGCGGGGATCTTCTCCCGCTCCAGCAGGCCGAAGCCGAGCTGGCAGTACAGTTCGAGCTGGTCGTAGTACTCGCGGTGCGAGCAGATCTTGCCGTCCTCGACGAACGCGGTGCAGCTCGCCCGCACCGTGATCCGGCGGCGCGTCGGCGCGATCTCCCGCCCGTTGGGCAGCAGCAGGACCCCGGTGTTCGTGCCGGTGTAGGTCCACTCGGTGATGGCCGGGTTGTCGCAGTCGCCCAGCTCGAACCAGGCCGTCGCGTGCCAGTCGGGAAAACCGCGGAACGTCTGCTGATACATCCACTCGATCTGGTCGAGTCCCTCCGCCACGCCGCACGGCGTGACGTAGACGGCGTCCTTGCTGTAGCAGTCGAGAACGAGCGGCAGGTCGTGGGCGTTGACCGCCTCGTTCAACCGGTGCTTGAGATCCCAGAACATGGACACGGCTTACCCCCGAGCCTTGTCACCGGGCGCGCCACCGGCGGTGGTGCGCCCCCTCCAGTGTCGGCGCGATCTGCGGCACGGCGCTCCCAAGCACCCGCCAAAATCGCCATCCGTGGCGGCCGTGCGCCTCAGCGCCCGGTAAACGCGGGGTCCGCCGCGCCGTCTCGGGCTGGTCCGGCGCTTTCTGGGTAGGCGTACCGCCTCGAACCGAGGGAGAGGAGCGGTGCCGTGCATGCCTATCAGGAGCCGATCGACCAGGTGCGGTCCGGGATGAAGGTCGTGGACAGCGACGGCAAAGAGCTGGGAACGGTGGAGTTCGTCAAGCTGGGCGACCCGCAGGCCGCCACCACGGAGGGGCAGGAGTCCGGCCCGCGTCCGGGCGTCGTGCCGATCCTTGCCGATGTTTTCACCGATCCTGAGCCCGACCTGCCGCCCGCGCTCGCGGCCAGGCTCGTGCGTACGGGCTTCGTCAAGGTGGACGCCAAGGGCTGGTTCTCCCGAGACCTGTACGTGACCCCCGACCAGGTCGCCAGGGTCGAAGGGAACGTCGTGCACCTCAGCGCCGACCGGGGCGCGCTGGCGATGGTGAGCTGACCGTCTCAGATCGGGCGGGCGTTTCCCGCCCGATCTGGCGGGCAACCGCCTACCATGATGCGAGCTCTCATGAAGGGCGCCGTCTGCGGCGCCGTCGCCACCGCCGCGATGAGCGGGGTCATGCTGGCCGGCAGCAGGATGGGCCTCATGCCCGACCAGCCGCCCAAACGCATCGCCCGCGCGATGCTGCCCGGCCACAAGCACCGGCCCAAGTCGGGTGAGGGGGTCGCGGGCGCCATGGCGCACTTCGGCTTCGGTGTCGGCGCGGGCTCGCTGTACGGGCTGCTGGCCCGCGGCGACCGTACGCCCTCCATCGCCGGCGTCGGCTACGCTCTGGCCATCTGGGCCGCCAGCTACCAGGGCTGGGTGCCCGGCCTCAGGATCCTGCCCGCCGCCACCCGCGACCTGCCCGGCCGCCCCGCCGTCATGATCGCCGGGCACATCGTGTACGGCATGATCCTCACCAAGGCCATGAACCGGCTCAACGCTCGTACAGCGCGGAAAGCGGACAGGAAGCGGGCACGGGGGGAGGGCGGCGAGCACCGCGAACCGGCGTACCGCCCTGAGCCCGGCACGACGGAGTACCACCGCCGCCACGCCCACGCCCGCATCTGACGGGCCTTTCCCCGCGAACCGGCCCGCACCGCAAAGAGCGGTCAGGAGTCCGGGGGCTCGGTGAGGAGGTCCTGGTCGAGCACTGTGTCGAGCTGCAGCTCCCGGTACCCGGCCGTGTCGAACAGCACCGTCAGCCGGTCCTCACCGCGCGAGATGACCTCGCCCGGCCCCCAGGCGCGGTGCTCGACGCGAGCGCGCGCGGGGAACGGCCCGCTCTCCACCTCCCGGCCTGCCCGGCCGGCGGTGCCGGCCCGGCAGGTGTCGCAGTTGCCGCACGCCTCCGCGACCTGCTCGCCGAAGTAACCGAGCAGGAACCGCCGCCGGCAGTCGCCGGTCTCGGCGTAGCGGCGCATCATCTCCAGCCGGGTACGCTCCACGTCCCGGCGCCGCTCGGCCAGCTCCCTGGACAACCCGGCGGCCTCCTCTGGAGCGGGCGCATCGGGCACCGGCTCGACCCGGCGGGTGCCGACCCGTACCGCGCCGACCCGTTCCAGCAGGTCGAGCAGCGTCGTCAGGCGGCGCGCCGACACCTCGGCGCGCTCGCACAGCGTACGCCGGTCACAGGAGCCGCGCTCCGCGACGGCCCGCGCCACCCGGATCAGCGCGTCCGCGTCCGGCACGGTCCCGGTGAAGTAGCGCTGCAGCCCCAGATCCTCCTGCCGGTAGAACAGCGTCGCCGCGGCCGGCTCGCCGTCCCGACCCGCGCGGCCGATCTCCTGGTAGTAGGCGTCCGGCGAGCCGGGCACCTCGGCGTGGACGACGAACCGCACGTCCGGCTTGTCGATCCCCATGCCGAACGCGCTGGTGGCCACCACCACGTCCACATCCCCCGACATGAACCCGCCGTGCACCTCATCGCGCTCGGAGCGCCGCAGCCCGGCATGGTAGGCCGCCGCCCGCACCCCCGCCTCGGCGAGCAGCTCGCTCAGGCGGGTGGTCTGCTTGCGTACGGCCGTGTAGACGATGCCCGGCCCCGGCCGCCCGGCGACGGTGGCGACGATCTCGGACGCGGGATCGTCCAGCATCCTGCGGACGGCGAGCGAGATGTTCGGCCGGTCGAACCCCTGCACGATCTCCACCGGGTCGCGCAGGCCGAGCCGTTCGGCGATCTCCGCCCGCACGGGCGGTGCGGCGGTGGCGGTCAGCGCGGCGATCGCCGGGCGGCCCAGCGCCTCGGCGACCTGGCCGAGCCGCAGGTAGTCGGGGCGGAAGTCGTGCCCCCACGAGGAGATCAGGTGGGCCTCGTCCACGACCAGCAGCGACGGGCCCGCCGCCGCCAGGTCGCGCACGACGTCCGGCTTGGCGAGCTGTTCGGGCGCGCAGAACAGGAACTCCGTACGCCCGGCGCGCAGCGACTCGAACGCGCTGCGCCGCCGCCCCGCCGAGGTGCCCGCATCGAGGCTTACCGCCTTCTCGTCCTTTGCGCGCAGCGCCTCGACCTGGTCGCGCTGCAGCGCGATGAGCGGCGAGACCACGACCGTGGGTCCCGGCAGCAGCAGCGCGGGCACCTGGTAGATCGCGGACTTGCCGGCACCGGTCGGCATCACGGCCAGCACGTCCCGGCCCCGCGCCAGGGCGGTCATCGCGCCGAGCTGGCCCGGCCGCAGATCGGCCAGGCCGAGCGCCTGCCGGGCCACCCGCTCGCACGCCGCGCCCACGTCCTCCATCGGGCCTCCCGTCCGTTCGCCGGGCCGCGCGCCGGGCAGCCGGCTCGTTCTGCGGTGGCGACCGCTCAGTGCCTGGCGCCCGTCCGGCCCCTGGTCAGCAGCACGCCGAGCGCGACCATGCCGACGCCCAGGATCAGGTGCAGCCAGTTGTCGGCGGTGTTGAGCGGAACGAAGTTGGCCGGGCTGTCCTGCGCGACGAGCAGGCCGTACAGCCACAGCAGCAGGTAGATGATGCCGCCGACGACCAGGAAGTTCCGCGCGCCGCTCCACGTCTTCGCCAGCAGCACGCCGGCGATGCCGAACATCAGGTGCACGATGTTGTGCAGGATCGAGACCTGGAAGAGGCCGAGCAGCAGGGCGTCGGAGTGGTGCCCGGCGAACTGCAGCTGGTCGAAGTTGGTGGTCACGCCCGGAACGAAGCCGAGCACGCCGACGAGCAGGAACACCACGCCGGTGATCAGGGCCGCGAGCTGCACGGGAGTGCGGCTCGCCGTGGTGCGGTGAGTGATCATGGGGGGCCTCCTTGGTAGTTGGACCCCCCTCCTACCCACAGGGACGATCGCATGCGTCGGGGTTCAGCCGATGATCACCCGCTCCTCGGGCAGCTCGTAGCGGCGGCGACGCTGCTTCAGCGCAAGGGCCGAGCCCAGCGTGAGCGGTCCGATGCGGCCGACGAACATCAGCAGGCTCATCAGGACGTGCCCCGCCACCGGGATCTCGTTCGTGATGCCGGTCGACAGGCCGTTGGTGGAGAACGCCGAGATCGCCTCGAACAGCACCCGGTCGAGGTCGTGCACGCTGATGGTGAGCAGCAGCCAGGTCGCGAACGCGACCAGGATGACGCCGAGCAGCGTGATGGACACCGCCTGCCGCTGCGTGGAGGAGGGCAGCCGCCGGTGGCCGATGTTCACGTGGTTCTCGCCGCGCAGCTCGGCCCAGATGATGAACAGCAGGAAACCGAACGTGGTGACCTTGATGCCGCCCGCCGTGCTCGCGCTGCCGCCTCCGATGAACATCAGGATCTCGGTGATCAGCCACGACGACGGATACATCTGGCTGATGTCGAGCGTGTTGAAGCCGCCAGAACGCGGCATCACGGCGGCGAAGAACGCCGCGAGCAGCTTCCCCGATTCGTCGAGCGGGCCCATCGTCGCCGGGTTGCGCCACTCGGTCATCAGGAACGCCAGCGTGCCCCCGGTGATGAGCAGCGCGCTCACCCCGAGCGTGACCCGCGTCAGCATCGACCAGCGGCTCGGCCGCCGCCACGTGCGCAGCAGCTCGAAGACGACCGGATAACCCAGGCCGCCGACGAGCACCGCGCCCGCGATGGTCAGGGAAATCCACGGATCGGTGACGAAGCGCATCAGGTTGTCCGGCCAGAGGGCGAAACCGGCGTTGTTGAAGGCCGACACCCCGTGGAAGACGCCGAGGTAGACCGCCCTGCCGAGCGGCTCGCCGTACCCGGTGGCGAACCGTACGGTGAGGAGCGTGGCGACCACGACCTCGCACACCACCGTGAACGTCACCACCTTGCGCAGCACATGACGCAGGTCGGCCCCCACCACCGCCTTCGTCTCCAGCTGCGCCGACAGCCGCGCCCGCAACCCGATGCGGCCCGACAGGATCACCATGACCAGCGTGGCGAGCGTCATGATGCCCAGCCCGCCCACCTGGAACAGAACGGTGATCACCACTTCGCCGAACACCGACCAGTGCGTCCCGGTGTCCACCACCGTCAGGCCCGTCAGGCACACGGCCGAGGTGGCGGTGAAGAACGCGGTGAGCCAGCTCGTCTCGCCCGACGCCGTCGCCGGCGGCGTGCCGAGCAGCAGCGTGCCGATCAGCACCGCCGAGCCGAACCCGGCCGCGATCACCACCGCCGGATGCCGCCCGCGCCCCGGCACCGCGGGTCGCCGCCCGTTCATGTGGCCACCTCCCGGCGCGAGCCACGGCCGGGCCTGTTGCGGTCGTCGTCCATGGGGGCGCCTCCGTCGGGCTCGCACGTGCCGGAGACCTCCCCGCCGACCAGGCGTTCCGGCACTTCAACGCCCTACGCTAGCGCAGCCGGCCCGGCGTACGGCGGCGCGCCCGCCGGCCGGGCGTGACGTCGCCGCAGGACCCTTCCGTGCATTCGACGGCCACCACCCGGATTTCGCCTTATCAAGTACGCCACCGACCACCCGAACCCGACCTTTGCCGATACATATACGGTGGGCTTGCCGCTAACCCGCATGGATCAATACCTTGACCGGGAAAATCCGTACGTCGGATCAGAAAGTGATCGCCATGCCCAACGGCAGCACCACGGGGGCCGTCGGCTTCGCGCCGGAAGAGATCGACCCCACCCTCCCGACCCGATCCGCCCGCCTGAAGTGGGTGATCGTCGTCAACGACTCCCTGCCCGCCGGCCGGGCCGTCAACGCCGCCGTGTGCGTCGCCGCCGCTACTTCCCGCGCGGTCACCGGCCTCCTGGGCGATGATGCGGTGGACGCCGGCGGCATCCCACACCCCGGCCTCCCCTGGGCCGGCTGCTCGGTTCTGGCCGCCGACACCGCCACCCTGCGCACGATCAGAACCAAGGCCGCCGCCTCCGACACCTGCTACGTCGCCGACATGCCCGCCGCCGCCCAGCACACCCGCGTCTACGCCGACTACCTCGCCACGGTGAAGGAAACGCAGGCGGAGGACATCGAGTACTACGCCGTCAGCCTCGTCGGCCCCCGCAACCGTATCGACAAGATCGTCGGCCGCCTCCCCCTGCTGGCCTGAGCCGTACGTTTTCGGGCGAGGCGTGCCGTTCACGTCTCGTCTTGAACCGCTGGCGAAAGGCGTATGCAGCAGTACGCGGAGTGGCGGTGCGCGATGGGTTCATACGCGATGGTGCGATAGCGAGCGGCGCCGCGGAGGACGTCATTCCCCGGTGACACAGAGGTCGATCGCTCCGGATGCGTCATGGCCAGTGCCATTCGCGCACCCCGCCCCAGATATGTCCCGATTCCGGTGACCATGCTTTCGAGCGGTGCCCCGGCTCGGGCGTGAATGCCCCCGCGTCCGGCCCGTTCGTATGACCGCGGACAGGACCATTTCTCTTCCGCCAACCGGTCAATTCGCGCAGCCGCAAGATCCTGCGCATCATTCTCGAACCCCGTGACCGGCGCGCCAACCGCCGCCGAGTAGGCTGACGCGGAGTGCCCACGGGGTCGACGCCGAGCGTTGCGGCACGCAACGTCGTCACACGTGCGATCAGCGACCGAAGAACATTCACGCTGCGGTCGCTCGCTACGGGAAACCGCCTACATCTCCCTCGGCACCGTCACCCTGACCGCGCCGGTCATCTGGCTCCCGGCACGATCTGAGAAACAACTGCCGATGGCCCCTTGCGTCTGCTTCGGCATGGCCGATCCTCACGGAAGCCAGCTTTCCCGTTACTAAAAACAATCTTTACTGAAATCTGGCCCACGTGTCATGATCGCTCGGTTCTGTCAATCTGTGCGAAAGGATCCGGTGACCACAGTGCGAAGAGCGTCTGGCTTATCCGGCTGGACTAGTCGCCGCGTTGCCCTGATCGCAGTCATGGCACTGCCGCTCTCGATGATGAGCGTTCCTGCCATGGCTCAAGGCCCCACGCCATCCCCCACCCGTAACTCGACGGCCGAGCTCTCGCCGCCGAGCACTCCGACCGGGGAAGCGCTTGCGCAAGCGAAGAAGACCAACCGGCGCGTCGAAATTGAATCGCTGCGCTCCGAAAGCGTCACCTTTTATGCAAATCCGGACGGCAAGACGGTCCGGATGGAGATGTACGCCCGGCCGATCCGCGTCAAGAACATCGACGGCACCGGCTTCACGCCGATCGATACCACCCTCGTCGAGAGGGACGGTGCCATCAAGCCCAAGGCTGCGCATGGTGGTCTGGTTCTGTCCGCCGGTCGGGATAAGACCCTGCTCAGGACTCAAGCAGCGGACGCTGCAGCGCAGATCGGGACGCCGCTGGAGCTCCCCAAGCCGAGGCTTAAGGGAAACACGGCCACATATCCTGATGTTTACGGCAAGGGCCGCGATCTGGTCGTGATCGCCGACGCGACCGGTTTCCGGCAGCAAGTCACCATCGCCGAACGCCCTGTCGGCCCTGTGTCCTTCCGGGTTCCGGTGGATCTGCCGGATGGTCTGTCGTTCAAGAAGAACGTCTCGGGACGCCCTGTCATCGTGGATGAGGACGGCAAGGTACTGACCGAAGTCCGGCCAACGCTCCTGCAGGATGCGAAGGCCGCCGACGCCGATGGCCCGATCGACGCAGGGAAGATCGGCACGGCCACCGTGTCGCTCGCCGAGGACGGCCACAGTCTGGTGTTCACTCCGGATGCGACATTCTTGGCTGACCCGGCGGTCACGTACCCCGTGACGATGGCAGCCGTCGCGGACGACTGGTGGGAAACGGATACCAGCGAATGGCACCTGGGTGGTCAGGACACTTTCGTCAATGACAAGGACTACCAGGACAGCTGGAACAACTTCACCCTCGATAGGATCCTTGTCGGCAAGTCCAACAGCGGCACGGTGCGCTGGCGGAGTTATCTACGCTTCCCCGACGTGCCGGCCGTGTTCGCCGGCAGCAAGGTCGAAAACGCCGATCTGATTCTATGGAACTACCTGTCGAACGACTGTGGAAGCCGAGTAGGTTCCGGTGTCACCGCACGGCGAATCACTTCTGACTGGGATGAGGCGACGCTGACATGGAGCAGCCAGCCGTCCGTCACCAATGAGGGTGCAGACAACGAACCCGGCGCCTACAGCACCGACTGCACCGGATCGATGAACTATGCATGGGATTTGATCCACTCGGTCGATGACATCGTGCAGGCGTGGGTGGACGGCAAGCCCAACTACGGCATTCAGCTGGCGGCCGGCAGTGAATCGGACCTCACCAACTGGCGGCGGTATCGCACCGACGAGGCCGGTGGTTGCACCACGGCTCCGCGCGAGCAGTGCAAGGGCAGGCTGCATCCACCCATCCTCACTGTGGACTTCGAGCTCCCCGAGCCGCCCTTGACGCGCACCACCGTGTACGACGGCATGCCCGAGTTTCCCGAGGATGGCGTCGCCTCCGAACTGCTGGAGGAGTACCGAGGCGACGAGATCACCGATGAGAGGGTCCCGCCCGCTAGGGTTTCGCGTGAACAGGCCCTGATTGAGGCCCGCAGCATGGAGGACGTCACCGAGTCCGATCCGGAGACGATGCCGCCCCCACCGGAGGGGCTCACGGACGAACAGATCGCAAACGACCTGAATCCTGATCGCGCGCCCGTGGAGATTCCCACGGAGGAGACCGTGCAGGGGCATTGGGATTTCGACGAGGGTATGGGCACCGTTGCCGCTGATTCCTCCGGGCAAGGGCACAACGCAACGCTGGGAAGCACTGCCGTGTGGACGGAGGGTAAGAACGGCACAGCTCTGTCCAACAGCCCGGCCCCGCGGATGGCCGGCACCTCACGTGCGCAGGCGCGGGCCGTTGCGTCACTGACTGCACTGAGGTCAGGCAAGCCGGTAGAGGTGGTGAGCGAAACCTCCGCAACCAGCATCACCATGGCTCAGCCGGATGGTAAGGCCTTCAAGACGGAGATCGCCGCTCGGCCGGTGCGGACCCGTCAAGGCGACGAGTGGGTGCCGATCGATACGACGCTGACGGAGCAGAGTGGCACACTCAGGCCCAAGACCCTGGCCGCTGATACCAAGCTGGAAATTTCAACCGGCGGGATGCGTCCGTTCGTGAGGATGTCCGCGAAGGAAAAGCAGTACTCCCTGCGCTGGCCAAGGCCGCTGCCTAATACGGCAGCCGTAGATTGTTGTGATCATGGTGTTGTCTCGGCGTAGGTATGCCATCGCTGGTGGCAGAGGCGCGCTCGATATTGGTGCCGTCGCCGCCAGATGGACCAGGTCAGACGGTGCTCGGGGTCCCGTCGTGGGTCGGGGATGACGACGCCGCGCAGTTGGCGGAGCAGTTCGGGGATGGCGATGGCGACCAGGCCGAGATGCTCGGCGAGGGGACCGTCAAGTTGACGCTGGTAGGCGGTGGCCACGGCGATGAAGGCGTAGGCGAGCAAGGCCATGGTGCTCCAGCGGTGCCAAGAGCGCCAGCGGATGACCTGTCCGGCGTCCAGGCCGCAGGTCTGCTTGGCAAGTTGATGATCTTCTTCGATGCGCCATCTGGACGTGGCGACGTGAATCAGGCGGGCCAGCGGCACCGGGTGCGGGCTCCAGCAGCGGTAGAACGACATCTGGCCGGTGTAGCGGTGGCGGCGGATCAGCAGGGCGGCGTGTCCGGGGTCGTGCTCGTCGGGGGTGTCGTCGGGTCGGATGGCCAGCATCGCCCAGTCGTAGTGGCGGGTGCCTTTGGTGCCGCTGCCGGTGCGCAGCCGCATCCATGCGCCGGCGGGGATGAGCGTGGCGGCGTCTTTGGCGGCGAGGGTGCGTCCAGCGTGGGTGATGATCGTGGTGCTGGAGCGGACCGCCAGCACGTAGCCCAGGAGCAGGGTGCGGATCAGGGTGCGTAGCTCACGGCCGCCGTATACCTCGTCCCCGGTGACGAAGGCGGCGCGTATGCCGGTCGCGTGCGCGCGTTGGAGCAGGTCGCCGGCGAGCTGGGGTTTGGTGGCGAACATGGTCTGTTCGGGGATGTGGGCCAGCTCGCGGTGTTCGTCGTCGGCTGCGCGGCTTGCGGGCAGGTAGAGGGCGCGGTCGAGGATGGTGTGCCCGCGTGGGGTGGCGTACGCCAGGTGGACTGCGACCTGGCATAACGCGACACCGCCGAGGGTGCCGCTGTATTGGCGGGCGGCTGCGGCGGCGTCGGTGGAGGACTTGGCGTCGGCGGTCTCGTCGATGATCAGTACGGCGTGGTCGGGGTCGCCGTCGTCCAGGTGCTCGATCGCCCATCGGGCGGCTTGGGCGGTGACCTGCTGCTCGTCCCAGGAGGCGCGGGCCAGGAAGTGCTGGAGTCGGTCTGGGGTGGGGTGTCCGGCCGCCTCGGCCAGGGTCCAGCAGTTCTTGTCCTCCAGTTCCATCAGCAGCCCCGCCAGCATCTGTGCGCAGGTGGCGCGGCTTTCACGGCGGGGGAAGCAGGGCGCTATCCGGGCCATGAGTTCCTGGTGTAGAGCGGCGTGCTCGGTATGCGCTACGGTGACGGCACGAGCCGCCGCGGCCTGGTCTTGTGTCACAACTCGACATGATCGCGGCGGCTCTTCGCGTCACGCCACACGACCAGCGGCAACACCGTGAAGATCACGATCTACGGCTGCCGTACTAAGCCCACGGTCAGGGGCAGCGTTGCCACCTATGCTGATGCTGCCGGGGTCGGGGCCGATCTTGTTGTGACGGCGTTGCCGACTGGATTCCGTTATGAGGTGGTGCTGCGACACCGCCCGTCCAAGCCGCTGGAGCTCCGTATAGGCGTCGAGGACGAGGGACTGACTCTTTCTCAAAGTGAGGGCGGGCACTTGCTCATGAGGGGCAAGGGCAAGGAGCCGGTTGCCCGATGGGCGCGGCCCATCATGACGGATGCCGGTGTCAACAGGGCCAAGCGCGGGCAAGTCAAGATGGCCTTGGCCGACGAGGAACGTCACACGTCCCTGGTCATCAAGCCTGATCAGGCGCTCCTGGCGAAGCCGGACACGGCCTACCCGGTACGAGTGGCCGCTGCGGTCACCGTGCCTCTCAGCGCCGACATGGACGTGACCACGAACGATACTGAAGACTGGCCCGCGTATCCTGACAACCAGTACCTACTGGCCGGTACGATGACGGGCGGGCTGAAGGCCCGCGTACACCTGCAATTCGACACTACGGGTCTCCAAGGCAGCACGGTGACCGACGCCACGCTGGCGATGAATACCGTCGACAGTCATGATTGCGGTGCCACCCTTGCTGATGGCATCCAAGTGGCGCGGATTACCAGCACGTGGACTCCGGACAACCTCTACTGGGACAACAAGCCCACTTACACGACCGAGGACGCATCGACCAACTTCAAAGGTGTCAGCGGCGACTGCGCCCCTTACCCGGACAGCTTGGACTGGAACGTCACCGGCATCGTTCAGGACTGGGCGGCCGGCGCACCCAACCACGGTTTGGTGCTCAAGTCGCCCAACGAAGCGAACATCGACAATTACCGAGTCTTCACGTCCTCCGAAGACACCGACTTCAACCTGCCGCCCAAGCTGATCATTACGACCAGCGGTCCCGCGTCGGCGCCTGCGATCGCCGGACTGCTGATCACGCCCTCAGAAGTCGTATCTGGGACCACTGTTACGACCTCGCTTACGCCGCAGTTGTCCGCTACTGTTTCCGACACGGTCGACGGCGAACTGACCGGGCAATTCGAGATCGAGCACGACCCCTCCGCGACAGAGCAGGGCAGCGGTCAGATCTGGGCGGGAACGTCAGCAGCCGTCGCTTCGGGCGGGCAGGTCACCGTGTCCGTTCCCGCAGGCAAACTCGCCACAGGATGGAAGATTCGGTGGCGTGGCAGGGCGGCCAACACCAGCGCCGGAACAACATCGGCATGGTCTGCATGGCAATCCGTCACCGTGAGTGCGCCATCGCAGGACCCCGAGCCACAGATAGCCGCTCTGCAGATCGAGCCGTCCCAACTGGTGGACGGTACGATTGTGACCACCTCTCTCACCCCTACGTTGCTCGCTCAAGTCACCGGCAACGGCACTCTCCGCGCGGAATATGAGGTAGAGCATGATCCCGCAGCGACAGAGCAGGGCAGTGGCCAGATATGGGCGGCATCAGTAGACGGGCTTCTTCCTGGATCTCAGGCCCGGGTAACGGTACCGGCGGGGAAGCTGGTCGATGGCTGGAAGGTGCGCTGGCGGGCCAGAGCGGTCGCCGAGGGCGCGAGTTCCGCCTGGTCAGACTGGCAGCTGTTCACCGTACGGACCGCACAACCCGGCGGGGAACCATTGGCTCGGACTGCCGGACCGGTTATCCGCACGGATGGCAGTTTCACCGTTGCGGCATGGTTGCGTTGGGCGGATGATCAAGGCGCCTACAAGGTAGTCGAACAGATGGGGACCCATAAGGCTCCCTTCCTTCTGGGTAACGCACCCGAGCGAGGTCTCATTTTCGCCTTCACGAGCGCTGACGCCGTGGACGCAACGACGGAAACGTTGTTCTCCGATGTGGCGCCTCCGGTCGACGAGTGGTTCCACTTGGCCGGCGTATACGAGGCGACGAGCAGGACCGCCACGCTGTACCTGAACGGAACTGAGATAAAGTCAGGAAAGATCAACTTTCCGGCCTGGAACGCTGAGGGGGCGCTTTCGCTCGGCACTGATATGAGCGGAGCCCTTGACGAGGTACGCCTTTATAGCAAGGCCCTGGACGCAGACGAGATCTCGGCGCTCGCAGGTGGTCCGGGGCAAGGTGGTACAGAATCGCGAAAGCGGACCACCGGCCGGCCGGTGGCTGCGGCCAACAATAACTTCGTGTACGATCGCGTCGGCTACGACGAATGCGTGAACGCGAAAGCGTATCGGAGCGCCTATGTGGCCGCCGGCAAGACCAGGCCGGCCATCAATCCCCGAGGCTACACGAAAAACCACTTCTCCTGGTGCACGAAGCAGATTCCGATGCTCGCCGTCGAGGTGTACAATCGCGCCAGGAAGCAGTGGGAAACAACGGACCTTGCTGCAGCCGAACTGGTGACGATCGGGCGTACCTTCCAAGGAAGCCGCGAGATCGAGTTCGACGTCTATATGCCTCGTCTCAACGATGCGGTGATGGGTACTGCCTTCATGGGCAAGAATTTCACCGTCGGGCTGAATGTGACGGGGGATCCCAGTTCGGCCGCCTGTAAACAGGTGGTGAACAGCCAGTATCCCGCAGTGTTCTCTGGGCCCGCACAGTACTGGGCTGGTCGCAAGGTGACCTTCAAGGTCGAGTCACCCGCGTCTGGCTGGGTGCCGGGGCCGAACAACAGGGAGCTCATCGCCACGTGTACGACCCAGCTCACCTTTACGGCTCCGAGCGTCGTCGGTATCCGGTACAACAACAAAACGGCACAGCAGGTCATCCGCTGCGATTCTGCGGAATATATCACCTGGTACCGGTCGGGGTGTATTTTTGCTCACCTCGTACCGTCCATCAAGCTCCGGCAGAAGCAGTTCCCGAACGCATACGCTCACATTTCCAAGGCGTTCTTGGCGCCGGACACCACCGTTCCGGAGACGAACACGACGGATGAGAGGATCTGGCCTCCCAAGACGAGGGTTCCGTTAGGGACTCCCAAGCTCTTCCCTGGGTTCTCGAAAACCAACACCATTCACCGTCTCTACTGGGATGAAAATCGCATAGATCGAAATAGATGGCGATCGCAGCGGATATGCGGCTACAGATGGCATCCCTGGTGGCAGGGGAGAGATCCCGTGCCTTGGGACCCGGCGGTCCAACAGTGCGACGAGTTCCCCTTCGCCAGCACATACGAAGGATCATGGGCGGTGTGGCAGAAAACGCCTCCTGACGACCCCTGCTGCACATATCCCAAGCGGGCCAACATCACGGTGGACCTGATCCCTGCCCAAGAAAATCAAGCCTGGGGGGCAAACTGGGACACCGGCGGCCTCGGCCGCTTCTACATGGTCGATCGCATCCTGGATGAAGACGATTTCTTCATTCGGCTATATGATTCGAACGACAAGCTGGTGAACGTCAACTGATCATCGGCTGTGCTGGAGTCCGTCCGCTGAGCACATCTTGTGCGGCGGGCGGACTCCAACGTGACGACCCCGTCGCGGTATCAACGATCAGGCCAGAATTGCAGGCGATACATTTCCAAGCCTGATGGAGGGCCGTCCTCGGCGTAGCGCTCGCCCTTGCCTGGCCCCAGGCTGCATCGAACCATCCATGTCCGGTTCGGGGCTCCAAGGTTCAGAACTCGACGCGACGGGCGGCCGAGAGTCTGAACCGGTCGGACAAATCCTGAGCTGCAATACATGCGGCTGGTGATGTCCTTGACCCACCTACCTTGATCACCTGGTGGCCTATCGTCCCAGAGCTCTAGGACGATATCGGCGATATGCCAGTCTGCGGCGCTGCTTTTTATCATCGCTAGGTTGGCCGTCGTGACGAACCAGACTTTTTCATCTCGCAGCCGATGGCCCAGGTCTTCAATTGTCAGCGCGTCAGAGGGTCTATTGGCGGCGCCGTCGCGGTCGACCAGCATAAATTGATATGCGTCTACTTTGATTTCATCTTCGATGCGTTCCAGCAGCTGGGCCATTACTCTTCTTTCGCGTATCCGAGGTGAAGGGTGGTGGGGCAGGAGCGTTGTACGCTTGAAATTGCTAGAGAGTGCGGAGACGGCTTGGTCGCGGACGTCGAGCCGGTGCCCTGGGACATTGCCGTCGAATGATTATACAGAGTCTGTGCTTCTGTTTCTCAGCCGTGATCGAGAGAACTGTGGCCGGCCCGCCAAAAGCACTCGAGGGTGTCCCGGCTCGGGTCATGCTTCCCGTGCACTCGACCGCGGAACCGTTCACGCCGATGAGGGCGAGTCTTCACACGCGACCCAGCAGTGCCTGTGGTCCTGCAAAATGCGATGCACCATCACAGAGCCGGGGTGTCCGGAGCGCACCGGCAAACGGCGCAGAAGTCATGGCGGGCGAGGAGGCAGCCTTGCCGTCTTCTTCGTAGAAGAGGCCGGCATCACGTATCAGAGGCAACCAGCGTTCACTCAATCGACCCTCTTGCAGATTTCCTCTGTGTGTGCGGTGAAGGGTTTCCGGCTGTGTGTTGTTGTTAGACCGTGGGCTTCGGCCGCCATGTCAGAGCCCATGTGGCGGTGTGCTCCACCCCATTCTTCGGTTCAATCGGTGAGCACTGCACCACTCGGGCGGTGATCTGGGATGGGGAGGTCGATCGCCAGGTCTTTGCGGCGAGGGATCTCTTGATTTCGGCCATCCGCAGATTGTTGGACCGGATTTAGGGGCTGTTTGAGGTGTGGATCTTGGTGATCGCCGGAGGCGGTCCTGGCCATGGCTTGTAGAACTCGGATGCGGCGCGCTTTGATAAGACCGATGCCGAATGGGCCTTGATCGAGCCGCATCTGCTGATGGCGGCCACTGGGCCGCTGCCGCGGCGAGTACGTGATCAGTTCAATGAGGCGCCGCCCTCCTGGCCACCACCCGGCCCACCGTGGCCACGACGTCCCGACTCGACAGCGCCGCCACTCACTGATCCTTCCGCACTCCCGCCCGGCCGGGGCAGACGGGCGGGGCAGCGACGGGGATGCGAGCGTCAGCCGGCGGCGTCGAGGACTTCGCGCGGCTTTCGGGCGGAAGGCCCAGGCCGGCCCGCCTGAGCACCCGAGCGCGTTCAACGCCAACGGCCGGCACATCAGCGACAAGCTTCGATCAGCGGTCGATGGCGGCCATGTCGTCCGCGTCGTAGCGCTCGCCGGAGGCCGGAGGGAGGTCGTTCAGGCGGGCGACGTGGCCGGCGGCGGTGTTCTCCGCCAGTCCGGAGACAATCTTGGTGCCGGGGATGGGCGCGAGTCGTCACCCTGGGCGAGCAGCCAGGCCAAGGCGACCTGTGCGGGCGTGGCGTCGATCTCGGCGGGCAGGCCCGGACCTCGTCGACGATGCGCAGGTTGCGGCACCGGCGCGTACACGATGCACTCCATCCTGCGGCGCTCCCTGCAACGCGTCCGCCCGGACGAAATCCGCAAAGCCCACGAGGTGCTGGCCCGGCACTACGGCGAGCGCGAGGAGTTCACCGCCGAGCTAGAGGCCGCCTACCACCCCAGCCACCTCGACTCCAGCGAAGGAGTGGCAGGCCTGGGTCGCGCTGATGGACCGCAGTCTGGCCACCGGCCGCTTCGACCGCTGCCGTGCCCTGGCCACCCTCCTCAGCGACCTGCGCATCGACAGCGACGAGGACAAGGGCCGCTGCCTGTACCGGGTCGCCCGCGCCCACCTCGGCCTCGGCAATTGGGCTGATCAGTGCCTCGCGGGTTGCTGAGTCGGTGATGCCGGCGAGAGCGAGGTACTGGGTGGCGTCAGCTGTGGTGAGGTGGCCGACGAGGCGGTGGTCGATGTACTGGTCAGGGCTGGGGTAGACGGGGCGTTGGGCCATGGCGGGCGGATGCGGCCGGCCGCGAAGGCGATGATCCGGGCGCCGAGGTCGAGGTGGCCGAGCAGGCAGCGCAGCCATTCGTCGCGCATGAGCTTGTCGGCGTGAATGAGGCTGTCGGCGTCACCGATGGCTTCGCCGTAGAACGCTTCGTGGGTGTCGAAGAGGAGCGCGATCCGGGCGTGGTCGGCGGTGGGCTCGTTCAGGTCCTGGGCGAACAGGCGTGGCAGCTCATGCAGCAGATCCGGTTCGGGGACGAGGACGAGGATGTGGTCGGCGTCTTCGTGGGAGAGGCGGCGGCGCATGCGGCGGCGGGTGAAGCTCTCGTCCAGGCGATCGTGGTGTTCTTCGTCACCGGACGTGGCTCGGGTGCGGTCGCGAATGTCGCCGATCAGCACGGCGCGGTCGCCGATCAGCACGGCGCGGTCAGCCGGTGGTCTCGGAGTGCGCCCGCCCGGGTGCGGCCCAGCTGCTCAGCAGCCGCAGCGCGTCGGCGGTGGGGGAGCCGGGCTCGACGTTGTAGACGCACAGCATCTGGTCGGTGTCACCGGGCGGCAGGAAGCTCTCGTACGAGAAGTGCAGCTCGCCCACCTCAGGGTGATAGTAGACCTTGGTGCCGTGGGTACGGCGCAGCACCCGATGGTCGTTCCACCAGGTCGTGAACTCGGGCGAGCGCAACGTCAGCTCACCGACCAGGTCGGCGAGGCGCCGGTCGTTGGGGTAGCGGCCGGCCTCCAGCCGGAGCATCGCCACGGTCTCCGACGCGACCCGCTCCCAGTCGCCCACCCGCTCGCGGGCGGCGGGGTCGAGGAGGTAGTAGCGGGCGAGGTTGCGCTGCGTCGCGGGCAAGGCGTCGAAGTCGGTCAGCACCTGCCGGGCCAGGAAGTTGGCGGCGAGGACGTCCGTACGCCGCCCGACGATGAACGCCGGCACGTGCTCCAGCGTCTGCAACGTCAGGTGCAGCCCCGGCCTGACCCGCTGCGGAGCCACCGGGGCCCGCCGCGCCGGCGTGGGCCGGGCGAGCAGGTCGAGCAGGTGCTCGTGCTCGGCGGGATCGAGCTGCAGCGCCCTGGAGAGCGACTCGATCACCTCGGGGGACGGCGACCCGGCGCGGCCCTGCTCCAGGCGGGTGTAGTACTCGGTGCTGACGCCGGCCAGCCTGGCCACCTCGTCGCGGCGCAGCCCCGGCACCCGGCGTGCCCGGCCGTCCTCGGGCAGGCCCGTCCCGTCGGGGCTGAGGCGGGCGCGCCGGGAACGGAGAAAGCCGGCGAGTTCGCTCTTGCGGTCCATGTCCTCAGTGTCGCGTGATCTCGGGCGGCCGGGCCGCGCGTAAGTGGCCCTGCCAGTACCTGTCTCCGCAATACCTGCCCGCGCAGGGCCTGCTCAGGCCCCCTTTCCGCAGGGTTTCCGGTGGTGTGCTTGACGTGGGCCGCAAAGCCGGTCCGGTTCACGTTCGTTCTCCACCTGAGGGGTACTCGATGTCCATGATGTCCACCACTTCCGGCCCGCGCACCTACCGCGCCGCCCAGGTCGGCACCGCCGGCGGCCCGTTCAGCATCGTCGAGCGCGAGCTGGCCGAGCCGCAGCCCGGGCACGTCCGCGTCGCCGTCGAGGCGTGCGGGGTGTGCCGGTCCGACTCCGGCTTCGTCAACGCGGGTTTCCCGAACGTGTCGTTCCCGCTGGTCACCGGCCATGAGATCGCCGGGCGCATCGACGCGGTCGGCGACGGCGTCGAGGACTGGAACGCCGGTGACCGCGTGGCGATCGGCTGGTTCGGCGGCAACTGCGGCACCTGCAGATCCTGCCGCGCCGGCGACTTCATCCACTGCACCCGCATGCAGGTGCCCGGCTGGGCCTACCCCGGCGGCTACGCCGAGTACACCACCGTGCCCGCCTCCGCGCTGGCCCGCATCCCCGACCAGCTGAGCGCCGTCGAGGCCGCGCCCATGGGCTGTGCGGGCGTCACCACGTTCAACTCGCTGCGGCGCAGCGCCGCGCGGCCCGGCGACCTGGTCGCCGTCCTCGGCATCGGCGGGCTCGGCCACCTGGGCGTGCAGTTCGCCAACAAGCTCGGCTTCGAGACGGTCGCCGTCGCGCGCGGCGCGGACAAGGCCGACACCGCCAAGCAGCTCGGCGCCCACCACTACATCGACTCCAACGCCGGTGACGTGGCCGGGCGGCTCCAGGCGCTCGGCGGCGCGAAGGTCGTGCTCGCCACCGCCGCCAGCTCCGAGGCGATGACCGCGGCCATCGACGGGCTCGGCAACGGCGGTGAGCTGATCGTGCTCGGTGCGACGCCCGAGCCCATCCAGGTCAGCCCGTTCCAGCTCATCTCGGCCAGCAGGACCGTGCACGGCCACCCGTCGGGCACGGCGAGCGAGGTCGAGGAGACGATGCGGTTCGCCGCGCTGACCGGCGTGCGGGCGCTCACCGAGACCCGGCCGCTCGAGGACGTCGCCGCGGCCTACGACCGCATGATGTCCGGCCAGGCCCGCTACCGCATGGTTCTCACGACCGGCCGCTGACCGCCCCTCCGCCCGCGCTTCCACTTCCACTTCCACTTCCACTTCCATTTCCGCTTCTGCTTCTGCTTCCGTCGGTGGCCGTTCCCGTTTCCTGTCCCGTCGGCGGCCGTTCCCGTTTCCTGCCCCGTCGGTGGCAGGAAGTGGGGGTCCTAATGTTGTCCCGTCGGTGGCGGGAGGAGGGGCGGGTCCTGTCTCCTGGTGGCGGGAGGTGCGGCAGTGGACTCCGGTCTCGCCCGTGCGATGACGTACGCCGTCCGCCCCTGGATCGACTCCGGTGGGTGGGCGTCGTGCGCGCCTCCGGTGGCACTACGCTGATCGCGTAGGAGATCGCCGGATCTGACGGGGGACCGCCGTGACCGCCCATCGTGCTCCCGACCACCCGAAGCTGGGTGATCATCGCGTTCTCGACCGGCTGGGCGAGGGCGGCCAGGGCACGGTCTACCTGGCGGAGTCGCCGGGCGGGGCGCGGGTGGCCATCAAGGTGCTGCACGCCTCGCTCGCCGCCGACCCGGAGACGCGCCGCAGGTTCCTGCGCGAGGCCGAGGTCGCCGGGCGGGTCGCCCCGTTCTGCACGGCCAAGGTGCTCGGCACGGGGCTGGCGGGCGAGCAGCCGTACATCGTCAGCGAGTACGTGCCGGGGCCGTCGCTCGACGAGCTGGTCAAGCGCGACGGCCCGCGCACCGGCAGCGGTCTGGAACGGCTGGCGGTCGCCACGCTCACCGCGCTGGCCTCGATCCACGCGGCCGGCATCGTCCACCGCGACGTCAAGCCGGGCAACGTGATCCTCGGCCCCGAGGGGCCCGTCCTCATCGACTTCGGCATCGCCAGGGCGCTCGATGCCCGCACCAGCAGCGGCCTGGTGGTGGGCACGCCGTCGTACATGTCGCCCGAGCAGCTCTCCGACCAGCGGCTCACGCCGGCGTCCGACATGTTCTCGTGGGCCGGGACGATGGTGTTCGCCGCGACCGGACGCGCGCCGTTCCGCGCCTCGACGGTGCCCGCGACGCTGCACGCCGTGCTGCACGGCGAGCCCGACCTGACGGGGGTGCCCGAGCCGCTGCGCGGGCTGGTGGCGGCCTGTCTGGCCAAGGATCCTGCCGCGCGCCCGTCCGCCGGCCTGCTGCTGCGCGACCTCACCGGCGGCGAACGACCGGCGGCCGGGGCATCGGGGCCGGGCACGCTGGTCGATCTGCCGACCGAGCCCACGCGCCGCAGACGTCTGTCGGGCAAGTGGGCCGGTGCGGCGGCGGTCGCGGCGGCGCTGCTGGTGACGGCGGGTGTGCTGGTGGCTCCTTCGTGGTTCGATACGAAGGCCGCGGCCGTCCACCTGGTGCCGGGCCCGACCCTCGACGTGGAGGCGTACGAGCACATCGACGTCGCCGACGCGTTCACCGCCGACACCACGGGCCGCTACACCGCCTACGGGCCGTTTCCCGACAACGAGGTGCTGCCGCGCACCTCGGCGGGCGGCGGGGCCTGCACCGGCACCGGCGACAGCCCGTACTTCGGGCTCATGGCCGGGCCCGTGCTCTCCTCCGGCCAGGCGGTGGTGACGGTGACGTTCGGCTCGTTCGCCGCCACCGGCGCGGAGGAGGACAGCGTCTTCGTCGGCTGGATCAAGGACGCCGACGACTACATCACCGCCTGGTACAACAACAGCCGCGGCACCACCGGCTTCGACGTGCGGGTGGACGGCGAGCTCCGCACCGACGTGCCCGTGCAGATCCCGCACCGCTTCAGCCCGGGCGAGCGCCTGGCGCTGGTGCTGTCGGAGGCGACGATCACCGCGTACGCCGAGCACCAGGGCAGGTTCCAGCGGCTGCACACCGCGCCCATCAACGGCCTGCTCACCACCGACGAGGAGAGGCGGAGCTACCGCTACGGCTTCGGCCTGCGCGCCACCAGAGGCACGGTCTCGATCAGCCGCCTGGAGGGCCGCAGCGTGGAGGGCTGAGCCGGATCGAGACCTCGGCCCGGTCGCCGGTGACGGGGAACGGGCGAGGATCCTCGTGACCCCGTGTGACCTGCTGATATGCGCGTACAAGGCGGTCTGCGGCCTGGTTGGCGCTCCAGGTCGATGGCCGAAGTGGTGGTGACATTGGGATAAGTTGTCCGATGGATCATGATCGATCTGCGTCACCCCAGAAGGAAGATGAGAGTGACCAATCGTCTGGCGCGTTGGGTGGCCGGGATCCTGGTGTCGCCGGTCATCGTCTCCTGTTCCGCGCCGGTCACCGACCCGCTGCTGAAAGACCCGGCCCAGTGGCCGCTGATGACGTTGCGAGGATTGACCGAACACGGAGAGCTGCCCGAGCAGGCCGAGCACCCGCTGGCGCAGATCAAGGTCGGCTCCTACGACATGATCGCCTGGGTCAACTCCGAAGGCCATTGCGGGCTGTCCGGCTCCGACTGGACCCTCGACCTCGACCTCACCGCCAACCAGGGCCATCCGGCCCGGCAGCAGGGCTTCTCCGGGCCCATGGAGGCGGCCGTCAGCGGTTCGCGGGAGAGCGAGGCCAGCCTGTTCTGCACCCGTACCAGGATGCTGATCAGAGTCGAGGGGCAGACGAGCGACCCGTTCGTCTCCGGAGACGCGGTGGCGCAGATCGTGGACGGCGGGCTCAACGCCGTCGTCGGCCCGCAGGAGGCGCAGCGGGAGTCCCTCCCGCGCGCCCCCATCACAGTGGCGGGTCCCGGCGTCAATCCGCTGGTCTGAGCATCGGGGTCAGCGCGCCGACGGCAGCCGCGGCGCGTGGCGGGCCGGCTCGAGCCGCTCGTGGAAGCCGCCGTCGGGGGAGCGGACGATGACGCCGCTCTCCACGCCGTGCTCGGCGGCCTCCCGCTCCGCCTGCCGCAGCGCCAGGCAGATCCACCGGGTGACGACGAAGGCGACGACGGGGCCGAGGAACACCGCGTACCTGAAGAAGATCGTCACCGCCTCGACGGTCAGGTGGAAGTGGTGCGCGAGCTGGTCGTTGGCCGCCGCCGCCCACAGCAGGCCGTAGAAGGTGATGCCGGCGACGGCGAGCGCGGTCTTGACGGGCTTCTCGCGCGGCCGGTCGAGCAGGCCGGGCGGGGGCAGCGGCCGTCCTCGCCGCGCCGCGACGATGCGCTCGATCATCGGGTACGCGGCCAGCGCGCCGAAGAACGCGCCCGGCACCATCACGGTCGGTACCAGCACCGCGAGGCTGAGCGTGTAGCCGCCGACGGTCAGCTCCCAGCCCGGCATGATCCGCAGCGCGCCGTCGAGGAACCCCATGTACCAGTCGGGCACCGCGCCCGCCGAGATCTGCGTCGGCCTGGCCGGGCCGTACAGCCAGATGGGGGCGATCTGGAAGCCGAACCCCAGGATGACGAGCATGCCGGCCGTGGCGGCGGCCATCAGCGGGCGGCCGCCGCGGCGCACCGGCAGCGCGGCGACGAAGCGCGTGTGGCCGTTCCTGCGCAGCATCAGCTCGCGGGCGATCAGCAGCGCGCCGATGACGAGCGACAGCAGCAGGTGCCCGCCGTACAGGACCGGGACGACCTGCTCGCCGGGGAAGCCGGAGCCGAACAGCAGGGACGCCAGCCACGTCCCCACCACCGGCACCGACTGCAGGACCGAGACCATCAGCCACAGGCTGCCGCCCGACAGCATGTCGTCGGGCAGCGCGTTGCCGGTCTCGCCCGCGAACATGCCGAGCCCCAGCAGCGCCACCCAGATCAGCCACTGCCGCGTGCGCGGCCGGCGGAACGCGCCGGTGAGGAACATGCGCAGCAGGTGGAGCACGACCGCCGCCACGAACACCAGCGCCGCCCAGTGGTGCATCTGGCGGATGAGCAGGCCACCGCGCACCTCCAGGCTCAGCTGCATGGCCGAGTCGAACGCCCGGCTGACCAGGACCCCGCGCAGCGGCCCGTACGAGCCGTCATAGGTGACCTGGGTCATGGCGGGGTCGTAGAACACCATCAGCACGGCCCCGGTCACGGCAAGGACGACGAACGACCACAGGGCGATCTCGGCGAACATGAACGACCAGTGCGAGAGCTGGACCGAGCGGCTGACCGGCGATGAACGCATACGGGCCTCCCCTCCGAGGTGGTTACACCGTGGAGACGGCATAGCGCCGAGATATGTGACGGAAAGACAGGCTTTGGTGGCGGTGATCCGCGTCACTTACGCGCCGACCTGGCGATACGCCTGAAAGGCCGGGAAAAAATCGGTCGCCTGGACGGGCGGCGGACGGCACCATATCGAGGTCTGCGTCGGCGATCGGGGGAGGGCGGATGACTGTGCCGGAGACCGCGGAAGATCCGTCCGTAAGGAAATCGGCGATCGGGCTAGCGCTGCGCTACTACGCCGGCGAGATGCGCCGGCTCTGGCCGATCGCGGTGCCCACGCTGCTGCTGCCCGCGCTGGGCAACATCTGCCTGTACTACCTCGCGCCGCTCGCCGTGGCCGGGCTCGTCGGCCATCTGGCGGGCGACGGCGACGGCACGCTGCCCGCGCTGCTGCCGTACGTGCTCGGCTTCGGCGGCCTGCTGCTGGCCGGCGAGACGCTGTGGCGGCTTGGCCTGCACTTCATGAACCGCACCGACTCGCGCGGCGTCGAACGGCTGGCCATCATCGGCATGGACGAGCTGCTGGCCAAGGACGCCGCGTTCTTCCACGACAACTTCGCGGGCGCGCTGACCAAACGGGTGCTCGGCTTCGCGAACAGGTTCGAGGAGTTCGTCGACACGCTGACGTTCTCCGTCATGGCCAAGCTCGTCCCGCTGGCCTTCGCCTCCGTGGTGCTGTGGCAGTATCACCCGCTGCTGGTGGTCGTGCTCATCGGCCTGCTGATCGTCACCGGGGTGATCGTCGCGCCGCTCATCCGCCGCCGCCAGAAGCTGGTGGACGCGCGCGAGGCCGCACGCGTGCACGTGTCGGGCCACGTCGCCGACGTGCTGTCCAACATGGACACCGTACGCGCCTTCGCCGCCGAGCGCCGCGAGGCCGCCGAGCACCGCGTCAAGCTCGCCGAGCAGCAGCGGCTCACGCTCCGCTCGTGGGACTACGGCAACCTGCGGGTGGACACCGTCGTGTCCCCGCTGTCGGTCCTCGGCAGCTCGCTCGGCCTGCTGCTGGCCGTGGGACTGCGGGGCGGGCTGGGCGTCGAGGCGATCGTGGTGACGTTCACGTACTACACGAACGCCATCGGCATCATGTTCGAGTTCAACCAGATCTACCGGCGCATGGAGAGCATCATCACCGAGGCGGCGCAGTTCACCGAGCTGCTGCTCACGCCGCCCAAGGTGATCGACCCGCCCGACCCGCTGCCGCTGCGTCCCGCCGACGCCTCGGTGCGCTTCGAGCGGGTGACGTTCTCGTACAAGAGCGGCAGCCCGCTGTTCGAGGACCTCGACCTCGACATCCCCGCCGGCGCCAAGATCGGGCTGGTCGGGCAGTCGGGCGGTGGCAAGACCACGCTCACCCGGCTGCTGCTGCGCCTCATGGACATCGACTCAGGCCGCATCCTCATCGGCGGCCAGGACATCTCCCGGCTGCGCCAGGCCGACCTGCGCAGCCTCATCGCGTACGTGCCGCAGGAGCCCGCCATGTTCCACCGCACCGTACGCGACAACATCGCCTTCGCCCGGCCGGGCGCCACCGACGCCGAGATCAAGGCCGCGGCCGAGGCGGCGCACGTCATGGAGTTCGCCGACTCGCTGCCCGACGGCCTCGACACGCTGGTCGGCGAGCGCGGCGTCAAGCTCTCCGGCGGCCAGCGGCAGCGCATCGCGCTGGCCCGCGCCATCCTGCGCGACGCGCCGATCCTGCTGCTCGACGAGGCCACCAGCGCGCTCGACTCCGAGAGCGAGATCCTCGTCCAGGACGCGCTGTGGCGGCTCATGCAGGACCGCACCGCGGTCGTGGTCGCGCACCGGCTCAGCACGGTCGTCCGCATGGACCGCCTGGTCGTGCTCAACAAGGGCGCCATCGTCGAACAGGGCACCCACGCCGAGCTGCTGGAGGCCGACGGCGCGTACGCCCGCCTGTGGCGGCATCAGTCCGGCGGCTTCCTGGTGGACGACGACGCGCCCGGCGCGCTCTCCCACTGACCGCCGCCGGTCAGCCGCGGATCGGTGAGACCCCGGCTACCGCGGGGGAGCGTGGTCGCGCAGCGCGGCGCGGGCGCGGGCGGCCATCGCCTCGTCCACCATCTCGCCCTCGAACACGATCGCGCCCGCGCCGCGCGCCTGCGCCGCCTCCACGGCGGCGACCAGCCGGGCGTAGCGGTCCAGCTCCTCGGGGCCGGGGAGAAGACCTCGTTGATCACCGGTACGTGCGAGGGGTGGATGGCCAGCATGCCCTCGTACCCGAGCGAGCGGTTCTGCTCGGCGAAGGCGCGCAGCCCGTCGAGGTCGCCGATCGCGGTCCACAGCCCGGCGACCGGGCACGGCACCCCGGCCGCCCGCACATCGAGCAGCACGCGCGAGCGCAGCTCCAGGGTCTCGGTCCCCGACGGGCTCCACCGGTAGCCGACCGCGCGTTCCACGTCGCCGCCCTTGCCGGTGACCGCGCCCAGGTAGGCGACGCGCGGCGCGGCCCGCCCGATCTCGTACGCCCCGCGCAGCGCGGCGGCGCTCTCCAGCAGCGGTACCAGCGCGACCCGCCCCTCGGGCATGCCGTGCTCGCGCTCGCACCAGGTCAGCATGCGGTCGGCGAGCACCACGTCCTCAGGACCGCGGGTCTTGGGCAGCAGCACGCCCGCCAGGCCGGGGCGGGCGACGGCGCGCAGGTCCTCGGCGGCCGCCCAGCGGTCGAGCGGGTTGATCCGCACGAAGATCGCCATCGTGCCCGAGGCGTTCGCGACGGCCTCGGCCACCCGCTCCCTGGCCGCCGCCTTCCCGCTCTCGGGGACGGCGTCTTCGAGGTCGAGCACGGCGGCGTCGGCTCCGGCTGCCTCCGCCTTGGCCAGCCACTCGACCTTGTTCCCCGGCACGAAGAGCAGCGAGCGCAGCTTGGGACGGTCAGATGACACCGCGCTTCTCCAGGTCGTCGATCTCCCGGCCGTCGAGGCCGAGCCATTCGCGGTAGACGAGGTCGTTGTCCTGCCCGAGCGCCGGGCCGGTGCGCCAGACGTTCCCCGGCTCGCGGTGGAAGTGCGGCAGCGCCGCCTGCATGCGGACGGGGCCCAGGTCGGGGTCGTCCACGGTGACGATGTCGCCGCGTTCGGCGTAGACGGGGTCGGCGGCGATGTCCGCGACCGTGAACACCCGCGAGGCGACCACCTCGGCCTCGGCGAACGCCCGCAGGCACTCCTCGGTGCCGCGCGCGGCCACCCACGACCGCAGCTCGCGATCCAGCCGTTCCCGGCCGGCGAGCTGCTGCTCGGTGGTGGCGTACTCGTCCTCGGGCAGGCCGAGCAGGCGTACGACGTTCAGCACCGAGCGGCGCGTCGCCGACGTCACGGTGATCCAGTCGCCGTCGCCCGACAGGTACGTGTTGATGACCGCCGCAGGCGCCACCGCGAGCTGGTTGCCCGACCTGCCGGGCACCACGCCGAGCTGGTCATGGGCGATGACCTGCCACTCGACCAGCCGGAACAGCGGCTCGAACAGCGCGAGGTCGATCCACTCGCCGTCGAAGTCCGGGTCGCCGGCGCGCCGGTGCAGGGCGGCGAGCACCGCGTACGCGCCCATCAACCCCGTCACCGCGTCGCCGTGGGAGAACCCGGTGTGCACCGGAGGTCCGTCCGGGAACCCGGTCAGGTGCACGACGCCGCTGCGCGCCTCGCCGACCTTGCCGAAGCCGGGCGCGTCCGCCTTCGACGACGTCGCGCCGAACCCGGAGATCTGCAGCAGCACCGCCTTCGGGTTGATCCGGTGCACGGCCTCCCAGTCCAGCTCCCAGGCCCGCAGCCGGGACGCGCGCAGCGTCACGATCACCACGTCGGCCCAGGCGACGAGCCGGTGCGCGACCCGCCGGCCGTCCGGATCGTGCAGGTCCAGGGTCACGGAACGCTTGTTGCGCCCGGCGACCTTGAACCACAGCGGCACGCCGTCCTTGGTGGGGCCCATGGCGCGGGCGGCGTCGCCGCAGCCCGGCGGCTCGACGTGGACGACGTCCGCCCCCTGGTCGGCCAGCATGGACCCGGCCAGCGGCCCGGCGACCACGTGAGCGAACTCCACCACCTTCAGTCCACGCAGTTGCCCGCGCTGTTCAGAGGCCACGCATGAGCTCCTTCGTCCGGTACGGCTGGCTTCATGGTGCCCATTCGGAGAAATGCAGGTCCAGCACGAAATTTCGATAAATTCATGCGCTTATCGCATAGGTAGCTGTGTGCCTGCAGGCAGGGTGGGGCGGACAGCGGGTGATCCAGGAGACGCCGGTGCGGTGAGACGGGTCTGCGGGTGATCCGGCCCGCCGGTGCGGTGGGGCGGGTCAGCGGGTGATCCAGGAGGCGCCGGGCGGGACGTCGCGGCCCTCGGCGCGCGCCTCCTCCAGCAGGTCGAGGAAGGCCGCGGCGGCGGGCGGCAGCGTACGGCGGGCCCGGACCACGACGTCCAGCCGCCGCTCGACCACGGGCGCGACCAGCTCCCTGTGCACCACCCGGCCGGGCCCGAGCAGCGGCAGCACCAGCGCGGGCAGCGCCGACACGCCCAGCCCGGCCGCGACCAGGCCGCCCACCGTGGCCACGTTGCTCGCCTCGGCCGCCGGCGCCGCCCCGGCCCCCGCCTGCGCGAACGCCGCGTCGGTGAGCCGCCGGACGCTGGACTCCGGCCCCACCGCGAGGAACGGCTCGGCGGCCAGGTCCTCCCAGGTCAGCTCGTCACGTTCGGCCAGCGGATGACCCTCGGGCAGGACGGCGCGGAACCGGTCGCGGATCAGCGGACGGTGTTCGAGCCGGTCGGATGCGGCCCCCACGGTGGTCACCGCGAAGTCGGCGTCCCCGGAGAGCACCCGGCCGAGCACGGCCCGCTCAAGCCCGTCCATGATCCGCACGCTCACCTCGGGCCGCTGCCGCCGGAACGCGGAGATCAGGCCGGGCAGCAGCACGGCGGCCACGGACGGCAGCGTGGCCATGGCCACCACGCCCGACTCGCCGAGCAGGTACCGCCGCAGCTCCTTCATGCCGGAGCGGTGGGCGTCCACGATCTGCTCGGCCACCCGCAGCGTCTCCACCCCGGCGGCGGTGAGCTGCACGTTCCTGGTGTCGCGCTCCAGGAGCCGGACGCCCAGCACGCGTTCGAGGTCGGCGACGGCCCGGCTCAGCGTGGACTGCGAGAGGTGAAGCTGCGCGGCGGCGGCGGTGAACCCGGCCGACTTGGCGACGGCGACGTACGCGGCGAGCTGCCGCAGAGTGGCATCCACGCCCGCAACTCTTGCGCATGCTGCATGGATAAATCCAGTTTTGATGGTGGACGCGAAACGCGGGGTGCTCGGACACTTGCCCGTAACCTCCCGGACCCGGAAAGGACCCCGATGATCGCGCTCCTGGGTTTTCTCACCATCGGCCTGTTCCTGGCGCTCACCATGACCAAGCGCATCTCGGTCCTCACCGCCCTGGTGCTCGTGCCGGTGGCGGCGGCGCTGATCGGCGGGTTCGCGTCCGACCTGGGCCCGATGATCCTCGAAGGCCTCGGCAAGGTGGCGCCCACCGGCATCATGATCGCCTTCGCGGTCCTGTACTTCAGCCTCATGATCGACACCGGCCTGTTCGACCCGCTGATCCGGGGCATCCTGCGCCTGGCCAAGGACGATCCGCTGCGCATCGCGGTCGGCACCGCCGTCATCACGATGTGCGTGGCGCTCGACGGCGACGGCGCCTCCACGTTCCTCATCACCGTCTCGGCGCTGCTGCCCGTCTACCGGCGGCTCGGCATGAGCCCGCTCGTGCTCACCGGTGTGGTCTGCCTGGGCGCGGGCGTCATGAACATGGTGCCGTGGGGCGGTCCGACGGCCCGCGCGATGGCGGTGCTGAAGCTCGACGGCTCGCAGGTGTTCACGCCCGTGCTGCCCGCGATGGGGGCCGGGATCGCGTGGGTGCTGGTGGCGTCGTTCCTGATCGGGCTGCGCGAGCGCCGCCGCCTCGGGACCGTCGCGCTGCCCGCGGATGCGCAGGCCGGCCCCGCAGAGGCGCGGGCCGTGGGTGACGGTCCCGGCACCCCGCTCGCCCCGGCCCGCAAGGGGCGGCTGCTGACCGCGTTCAACCTGGTGCTGACCCTCGCCCTGCTGGTGTGCCTGGTGCTGCAGGTGATGCCGCTGCCGGTGCTGTTCGTGCTCGGCTTCACCATCGCCGCCGTGGTCAACCTGCCCACCTGGGACAAGCAGCAGGAGCTGCTCGAACGGCACGGCAAGAGCGTCGTCCTCGTCACCACCATGATCTTCGCCGCGGGCGTGTTCACCGGCGTGCTGACCGGCACCAAGATGATCGACGAGATGGCGACGGCGTTCGTCGGCCTCATCCCCGAGTCCTTCGGCGGGCACCTGCCGGTGCTCGTGGCGCTCACCGGCATGCCGCTCAGCCTCGTCTTCACCCCCGACGCGTACTACTTCGGCGTGCTGCCCGTCCTGGCGCAGACCGCGAGCGGCTTCGGCATCGACTCCGCCGAGATCGCCAGGGCGGCCATCCTCGGCCAGATGACCACCGGCTTCCCCCTGAGCCCGCTCACCGCCGCCACGTTCATCCTCGTCGGCATGAGCGGCGTGCAACTCGGCCAGCACCAGCGCTTCATCTTCGGCTGGGCGTTCGCCACCACGGCCGTCATGACCGTGGTCGCGCTCGCCACCACCGCCATCTCACTGTGAGGAGTCCCCGCCCCATGTCGCCCGCGCGCGTCCTCGCCGCCGCACTGACCGCCGCCCTGACGCTCCCGCTCACCGCCCACGCCCCGGCCTCCGCCGCGACAGGCGGCGAAACCCCCGCCGACCCCTTCTTCTCCTACGACCGTCCCGCCACCTACGCCGTCCGCACCGAACGCGTCTCCGTCCCCCTGCGCGACGGCGGCCACCTGGCCTGCGACCTGCACCGGCCCGACGCGGGCGGCCGCTTCCCCGTGATCGTCTACGACTACACCGCGTACGACGACCTCGCGAACCTCGGCAAGGCCGCCGCCTACTACGTCACCCGCGGCTACGTCGCCGCCGTCTGCAACGCCCGCGGCTCCGGTGACTCGCCAGGACGTCTCGACCCGTTCAGCGCGCAGGAGCAGCGCGACAACTACGACCTCATCGAGTGGCTCGGCACGCGGCCCTGGTCCACCGGCAAGGTCGGGCAGATGGGCCTCAGCTACGGCGGCCACTCCACGCTGCTCGTCGCCGTCAACAAGCCGCCGCACCTGGCCGCGATCATCCCCGTGGACGGCATCAGCGACTGGTACGAGAACACCATCTACCGCGGCGGCATCTACTCCGCCAGGATCCGCGACTGGCAGCGGGAGGTGGCCCCCGACACCCTCACCACCTACGCCCGGCATCCGCTCTACGACGACTACTGGCGCGAGCGCAGCGTCAAGGCCCGCTGGGAGAACCTCGACGTGCCCACCCTGGAGATCGCCGGCTGGCGGGACAGGTACCGGGCGGGCATGGTGGAGAACTTCCTGGCCAGGCCGGGCAACGTGTGGCTGGTGGCCGGGCCTTGGGAGCACGGCTGGCCCGCCGGTCAGCCCGCCGCCATCGGCAACGGCGCCTACCTCGCCTGGTGGGACCGCTGGCTCGCCGGTCGCGACGACGCGCCGCTGCCCGCCGCCAAGGTGACGTCGTACGAGATGGAAGGGGCGGGCTGGAGGCAATTCCGCAGCTGGCCGCCGCCCGGCGCCCGCACGCGCAGGCTCGGTCTGAACGCCGACGGCACCATCACCGCCCGCCCCGGCGCCCAGGCCACCAGGACGTTCACCGTCAACACCGACCCGGGGCCGGGGACCGCCGGTGAGCGGCTCGCCTTCCAGACCGAGCCCTACCAGCGTGACCTGGTGCTGGCCGGGGACATCACGGCCAGGGTCAAGGCCGCGTTCACCGCCGCCGACGGCAACATCGCCGTCATCGCCGAGGACGTCGCACCCGACGGCACCGCCACCCGCATCACGCAGGGCTGGCTCAAGGCGAGCCACCGCTTCGGCCACGAGCGGGCCGTCCCCGTCCGGCCGGGCAGGACGTACGAGCTGGACGTCACCACCTGGCCGGTCCACTACCGGCTGGCCGCCGGGCACCGCCTGCGGATCACCGTGGCGAGCGACGACTACCCGGAGATCGACTCCGACGCCCCGGCCGGGCAGGTGAAGCTGCGCCTGGGGCGCGGCGGCACCGAACTCCGCCTCACCACCCGCTGACCGCGACCGGCCGCCGGGCGGCTCGGTGCTCGGCCGGTGACCCGGCTGGGCGGCTCGACCCCCGGATGTGGCCCGGCCGGGGGAGTCAGGCCGATGTCTCGGACGCGGCGCTCAGCGCGGCCAGGTCGGCAGAGGTGAGCCGGAGGCCGGCGGCGGCCACGTTCTCGGCGAGGTGGTCGAGCGAGCCGGTGCCGGGGATCGGCAGCGTCACCGGTGAGACCGCGAGCAGCCAGGCCAGGGCGACCTGCGCCGGGGTCGCCCCGTGCCGCGCCGCGACCTCCGCCAGGCGAGTCTGGTCGATCGACGGACGCCCGCCGCCCAGCGGGAAGTACGGCACGTACGCGATCCCCGCCCGCTCGCACTCCGCGAGCACCGCGCGGTCGCCCTGGTCGTGGACGCTGAACGCGTTCTGCACGGCCGCCACGGGTGCGATCGACCTGGCCTCGGCGAGCTGGGCCGCGCTGACGTGGCTGAGCCCGAGATGCCGGATCAGCCCCTCACTCCGCAGCTTCGCCAGGGCCGCGAACCGCTCGCCGATCGGCTCGTCGCCCACCGGCCCCAGCCCGCCGACCCGCAGGTAGACCAGGTCGAGCCGGTCCACCCCGAGCCGGCGCAGGTCGTCCTCGACCAGGCCGCGGAGCTGGTCCGCGCGTGCCTCGCCGGCCGGGGCGAGGTTCGCCCCGAGCAGCGGGCCGACCTTGGTGGCGATCACCAGATCGTCCGGGTACGGCGCCAGCGCCCGCCTGATCAGCTCGTGCGCCCGCAGGTCGCCGAAGCCGTAGAAGCCGGCCGTGTCGATGTGGTTCACGCCCAGCTCCACGGCGCGGCGCAGCACGGCGACGCCCGCCTCGGAGCCGCGCGCCGAGCGTCCGAGCGCGAGCCGCATCGCGCCGAAGCCGATCCGGTTCACCGGCGTATCACCGCCCAACGGGAAGGTCGTCATCGGGCGCCTCACTTTCCGTAGCAGGCCGCGACGGCGGCGAACGCCGGCTTGGGGTCCCACCGCAGGCCGGGGTAGGTGTCGCCGTCCCGGTCCGCGTACACCTTGACGATGCCGAGGCTGGCCAGGTCGAGGTCGTCGCGCGGGTCGCCGTCCGGTCGGTGCGGCAGCGCGGGGAGCGCGAACGTGTGCACGAACGCCGAGTCCACGCCCTCCGCCTCGAAGATCTCCAGCAGCTCCCGCAGGTAGGTGGCCTGGCCCTCCTCGTCGCGCTCGTACTCACCGGTCAGGCGCACCGGGAGGCCGGTGACCTCGTCGTACTCGACGATCTCCATGCTGCGGGGCGCCACGTCGGCGGCGCCGCGCCAGGTCGCCGTGCCGAACCCGGTGATCGCGACCGGCCTGCCCTGGGCGACCAGGGCGCGCACGCCCTCCTGGAAGCGGTCGGCGACCTCGGCCGAGCGGATCAGCTCGATCGTGACGAAGTCGAACAGCGACCAGTCCACGGGCTCGAAGGGGATCGCGGCGTAGGTGACCTTGCCGCCGAAGCGCTCGCGGACCACGGTCGCGGCCTCGGCGAGGAACGCGGCGACCCGCTTGCCCGCCTCGGCGACGAGCTCGCGGCGGTTCAGCAGCGCGTCGAGCCGTTCCTTCAGGGTGTCGCCGGGCAGGAAGCCGCGGTCCATGACGGTCAGCTCGCTGCCCGCCACGAACACGACCTCCGCGCCGGACCGCCGGATCCGCTCCGCCCGCTCGGCGCAGTCGGCGAACAGCGCCAGCATCTCCTCAGCCGTCAGCTCCAGCGGGTACGGCGAGAACCACACCTCGAGGCCCAGCTCGGCGGCGCAGGCGGCGGCGCGCTCCAGGCGTTCCGGGTCGCCGCCGACGAGCTGGACGGCGGTGCAGTGCAGGTCGTCGCGGATGATCTCCAGCTCGCGCCGGACCACGTCGAGGTCGAAGCGCTCGACGGTGCCCGACCCGCCGGGGACGAAGCCGGTGTCGTAGCTGATGCCTTTGGCTCGCATAGTGCCGTCCTTTCGTGTTCGAGGGGGCATCAGCGTACGGACGAAAATTGCGTGCGCGCAAGTTTGCGTGAGTGCAAGTTTTCTGGCATGGTGGGGGCGTGATGGCGAGGCGTACGGGGTTGCGCGAGCAGAAGAAGCAGGCCACCCGGAAGGCGCTGCGCGAGGCCGCGCTGCGGCTGGCGCTCGAACGCGGGCCCGACAACGTCCGCGTGGACGACATCGCCGAGGCCGCCGGCGTCTCGCCGCGGACGTACAACAACTACTTCGCCAGCCGCGAGCAGGCGATCGTCGCCGCCGTCACCGCCGAGCGCGAGAGCCGCGTGGCGGAGGCCGTGGCCGCCAGGCCGCCGTCCGTACGCCTGGCCGACGCGGTCATCGACGCGATCGTGGAGCAGTACACCGATCCCGGCGAGGAGCATGCGGCCGCACTGCTGATGATCACCACCCGGCCCGCGCTCCGTGAGGCCTTCGTCGACGCTCCCGCCTCGATGGAGCTCCCCCTCGCCGCCGCCATCGCCGCCCGCCTCGCCGCCCGCCGGGAGGGCGGGGAAGCCGCCGACGCGGCCCGCGACAGTGGTGCCGATCGCGACGACGCCGGGAGCGACGACGGCGATCGCGAGCACACCGCGCGCGTTCTGGCGGCCGCCGTGGCCGCCGCGGTGCGGGTCGCGATCGACCGGTGGGTGGGGCGGCCGGGTGCGGCCTCGGCCTCCGGGCTGGTCGTGCCGTCCGGGTCGCTGCCCGGCCTGCTCCGTGCCTCCCTCGCGCCCCTCGTCCCGGCCCTCGACGCGGCCGAACGCTGATCGCGCCGAGCCGTCGCGCGGGCCTTCGACGTGGCCTCCAGGTGATCGCGCACGGCTCTTGACGCGGGCCTCCAGGTGATCGCGCACGGCTCTTGACGCGGGCTTCCAGGGGATCGCGCGCGGCTCTCGGCGCGGATGGAAACCGATCGCGCGCGATCTTCGGCGCGGTTGACGGCAGATCGTGCCGAACCCCTGCGTGGCCGCGCGATCGGCGATCCCTATCGCCCCGCCTCTCCGCACAATGTCCTATGGGAGGCGGTTAGCAAGTCTTGACATGACATGTCATAGGGAAACAGACTCTCCGCTAACCATTAAGCACTTGGCGTCAAACCGGAGATGTCCCTCGAATGTCCGGGAAGGGTACGGATCGCCCCGCGCCGATCGTCCGGTGAGCGGCGTAGGAGAAACCATGGCCACCCCCACCAAGCTGGCGACCACCGGCACTCCCAAGCGACCACGCGACGACACGCGATTGGCGCTCCTGTTCATCCTCCCCGCGCTGATCGGCTTCCTGGTCTTCCTGCTCTGGCCGACGCTGCGCGGCATCTACCTCAGCTTCACCAAGTTCAACCTGCTCACGCCCGCCCGCTGGACCGGGCTGGACAACTACGTGCGCATGGTCGAGGACCCGGTCTTCTGGAACGCGCTGGGCGTGACCGTCTACTACGTGGTGGTCAACATCGGGATCCAGACGATCCTGGCGCTGATCATCGCGGTGCTGATGCAGCGGCTGACCCGCAAGACGTGGCTGCGCGGGCTGGTGCTGACGCCGTACCTCGTCTCGAACGTGGTCGCGGCGCTGATCTTCCTGTGGATCCTCGACTACCAGCTCGGCATCGGCAACACGGTCCTCGAGCTGCTCGGGCTCGACCGGATCGCGTTCCTCGCCGACTCCGCCTGGGTCATCCCGACCGTGGCGCTCATCAACGTCTGGCGGCACGTCGGCTACACCGCGCTGCTGATCTTCGCGGGCCTGCAGACGATCCCCGCGACCGTGTACGAGGCCGGCCGCGTGGACGGCGCCTCCGAGCTGCGCCTGTTCAGGAGCATCACGCTGCCGCTGCTGCGGCCCATCACGGCGGTCGTGCTGATCATCAGCGTCGTGGGCTCGTTCCAGGTGTTCGACACCATCGCGATCGCGACCAAGGGCGGCCCGGTCAACTCCTCGAAGGTGCTCCAGTACTACATCTACGAGGCCGCGTTCAGCCGCTTCCAGTTCGGTTACGCCTCGGCGATGTCCGTGGCGCTGCTGATCGTCCTGACGATCATCACGTTCCTTCAGTACCGGCTGACCCGGGCCGGCAGCTCCGATCTGGCCTAGGAAGAGTGTGACATGGCAACCGTCATGGCCCCCGCCCCGAGCGATGCCTCCGCCGCCGGTCACGAGCCGCCGCCGAAGCCCCGGCCCGGCATCGGCAGGATCCTCGCCTGGGCGTTCATGGTGCTGGTGATCTTCGCCAGCCTGTTCCCGTTCTACTGGGTGCTCAGGACCGCGCTGTCCGACAACAACGCCCTCTACGCGGGCAGCGACAGCCTGCTGCCCGTGCAGTTCTCCTGGGGCGGCTTCGAGCGCGTCTTCGGCCTGCAGACCGGGCAGGAGGCCATCGACGCCGGCGGTTCGGGACAGCCGTTCAACTTCTGGCGCTACCTGCTCAACTCGGTGCTCGTCGCGACCATGGTCACGGCCGGGCAGGTGTTCTTCTCCTCGATGGCCGCCTACGCCTTCGCCCGGCTGCGCTGGCGCTACCGCGAGCAGATCTTCGCGGTTTTCCTGGCCGGCCTCATGGTCCCGGCGATCTTCACGCTGCTGCCGAACTTCGTGCTCATCAAGGAGCTCGGCCTGATCGACACCGTGCTCGGCATCGCGCTGCCGACGATGCTGATGACGCCGTTCGCGGTGTTCTTCCTGCGCCAGTTCTTCCTCGGCATCTCCCGGGAGGTGGAGGAGGCGGCGATGGTGGAGGGCGCCTCGAAGGTGCGCATCTTCTTCAGGATCATCCTGCCGATGTCGGCCGCGCCCATCTCGACGCTGTCGATCCTCACGTACATCACCTCCTGGAACGAGTACTTCTGGCCGCTCATGGTCAGCTACACCGACAAGTCGCGCGTGCTCACCGTGGCGCTCGGCGTGTTCAAGTCGCAGAAGCCCCAGGCGGGCCCCGACTGGGCGGGACTGATGGCGGCCACGCTGGTGGCGGCGCTGCCGATGCTGCTGCTGTTCTTCGTCTTCGCCCGCCGTATCGTCAACTCCATCGGCTTCAGCGGGATCAAGTGATGCTCAGAAGAATCCTCCTGTCCGCGCTCCTGCTGACCACCACCGCCGCGTGCGGCACCGGCGGGAGCGGCGGGGCGAACGGCACCATCGAGTACTGGCTGTGGGACTCCGCGCAGCAGCCGGGCTACCAGAAGTGCGCCGACGCCTTCGAGAAGCAGAACCCCGGCCTGCGCGTCAACATCTCGCAGTACAACTGGGACGACTACTGGTCCAAGCTGACCGCCAGCTTCATCGCCGGCACCGCCCCCGACGTCTTCACCGACCACCTGACGAAGTTCCCCCAGTTCGTCGACCTCGAGGTGCTGCGCCCGCTCGACGACCTCGGCCCGACCAGCGACATCAAGGACTCCGACTACCAGGCGGGCCTGGCCGAGCTGTGGAAGGGCAAGGACGGCAAGCGATACGGCGCCCCGAAGGACTGGGACACGATCGCGATGTTCTACAACGCCGACGCGCTCAAAGAGGCCGGAATCGACCCGGAGACGCTCGACGAGCTGACCTGGAACCCGCACGACGGCGGCACGTTCGAAAAGACCATCGCCCACCTGACCATCGACGCCAACGGCAAGCGCGGCGACGAGCCCGGCTTCGACAAGACCAAGGTCAAGAGGTACGGCCTCGCCGCCAACGGCGCCGGCGGCGACAACTGGGGACAGACGCAGTGGTCGGCCTTCACCGGCAGCGTCGGCTGGCAGCCCACCGACAAGAACCCCTGGGGCACCCGCTTCAACCTCGACGACCCGGTGCTCCACGAGACCCTGGAGTGGTACTTCGGGCTCGCCAAGAAGGGGTACATGGCGAGCTACGAAGCGATCGGCGGCACCAACGCGATCACCGCCGACAAGCAGATCCAGGCCGGCATCGCCGCGATGGGCCTGGACGGCTCGTGGACGATTTCGTCGTTCACCAAGCTCACCGACGCCGACGGCAAGAAGCTGAACATCGGCGTCGCGCCCACCCCGATCGGGCCGAAGGGCAAGCGGGCCTCGATGTTCAACGGGCTCGCCGACTCCATCACGACGTTCTCCGAGCAGCCGGAGAACGCCGCCAAGTGGGTCAAGTTCCTCTCCAGTGAGGAGTGCCAGAACATCATCGGCCAGTCCGGCGTGGTCTTCCCCGCCCGGCCCTCCGGGACGGAGCTGGCCATCGAGTACAACAAGAAGGAGCGCGGGCTCGACGTGTCGGCGTTCACCGACCACGTCAAGAACGGCACCACGTTCCCGCTGCCGGTGACCTCCAACGCGGCCGACATCTCGGCGCTGTCGAAGCCCGCGTTCGACGCCGTGTACATCGGGGACGAGCCGGTCAGCTCGCTCTCCAAACTGAACGATCAGCTCAACGAGCTGTTCGAGGTGGTCGGCTGAGCTGAGGGGCGGGCGCAGGCGCTCGCCCCCAGCCGTGTGGTCGGCCAGGCCGCACGCTCTCCCTGGGCGGGGCTTCGGGAGGGCACTCGGCGGGTCAGGCGGCGGGGCGGCCCACCTCGGGCACATCGTCGCCGGCCCGGTGCGGCCGCACGAGCACCGGCGCGTCCGACACCACCACGACGGAGTACACCGTCCCCGGCGGCAGGGCGCCCGCCAGCTCCTCCAGCGTCGCCGACCGGGTGCGCTGTGCCGGGAGCGTCACCCGGATCGGCCCGCGCGGCCGGCCGCCTCGCGCGCACAGCGTCAGCTCGACGTGCGCGGGGCCGGGGCTGGGGTTGAGCAGGCTCAGCCGGTCTCCGGGACGTCATCCGTCGGTGATCGTCATCTTCCAGCTCCCCGCCATGGTGCTCATGCGCCACTCCCGTTCTCCTGCCGCGGCAGCAGGCCGCTACCCCGGCGCGGCCCGCTCTATCACCCGGGTACGCCGTTCGTCCGGCATGGCCCGGCGGCTGCGTGGGCAGTGAACCTGCTACGACCGCCCTGACCAGGGACGACGTCGCCTTCGCCGGGCGCAGGGAAGGATGGCGATGCCGCATGAGAGCCGCCGTACTGCACGATTACGGGACGCCGCCGCACTACGACGAGTTCGACGAGCCGCGCCCCTCCGATGACGCCGCCGTCGTCGAGGTGGAGGCGGCCGGGCTCAGCCACCTCGACGTCGCCAAGGCGTCCGGCACCTTCTACACCGGGCCGCCGCCCCTGCCGTCGGTCGTCGGCAGCGACGGCGTCGGCCGCCTGCCGGACGGGCGGCGGGTGTTCTTCGACACGGTCGTGCCGCCGTACGGGTCGCTGGCCGAACGCGTCCTGGTGCCGTCCGGCGCGCTGTTCGACGTCGCCGAGGGGGTCGACAGCAGGATGGCGGCGGCGCTCGGCAACAGCGGCCTGGCCGCCTGGCTGGCGCTGGAGTGGCGGGCCAGGCTGCGGCCGGAGGAGACCGTCCTCGTCCTGGGCGCGACCGGCACGGTGGGGACGGCGGCCGTGCAGATCGCCCGCGCGCTCGGGGCGGGCCGGGTCGTCGCGGCGGCCCGGTCAAGCGAGCGCCTGCACCGCCTGGACGCGGACGCCGTCGTCGAGCTCGACGGCGCGGGCGGCGGCGGCGCGAGCCGCACCGATGGCCACGGCGGTGACGGCGGCACGGGGGCCACCGGCGGCGGTGGTGCTGGAGCCGGCGGCGACCTGGTGGCCGCGATACGGGAGGCCACGGGTGGCGGGGCGGACGTCATCATCGACCCGCTGTGGGGCCCGCCCGCGCTGGCGGCGATGGGAGCGGCCCGCCACGGCGCCCGGCACATCCAGCTCGGCCAGCAGGCCGCCATGCGGATCGACCTGCCCGCGCCGCTCGTACGCTCGCCCGCGCTCGACATCTGCGGCTTCGCGATCTTCCACGCGCCTGTCGAGGTGCGCCGCGACGCCTACCTGCGGATGACCCGGCTCGCCGCGTCCGGCGGCCTCAAGCTGGACCTGCAGGTCGTTCCGCTCTCCAGCATCACCGGCGCCTGGGAACGCCAGCGCTGCGGCCCCGGCACCAAGCTCGTCGTCGCCTGCCATTGAAGAAGACCGACGCCCCGGCGGCAGACAGAACCGGGCCGGGCTCGCGTTGATGCTCGTGTTGGCGGGTCCTGTCGGGCCTGTGTCAGCGCTCGTGTTGGCGGGTCCTGTCGGGCCTGCGTCAGCGCTCGTGATGGCGGACCCTGTCGTGCGTGCTCAGGCACCCCCTGCCATGGGCGGGAACGCCCGCGCCTCTCGTCATGCGCGCCCTGATGAGCCGGGCGGCGACGACGGCGCCGCAGGCTCCGGCGAGCAGCGCGGCCACCACCGCAGGCGCGGGCGCGCGCCGCCCCGCCACACGGCTCGCCATGCCGCCTGCCACGCTCCCGGCACGCCCGCCCGCGACGCTGCTCGTCACGACGGCGGCGGTCTCGGCGGCCGCCTCCCGGTCGAGCCGCCGCGCGTACGCCGTGTCGCGCTCGTCCCGCACCGGCTCCCCATGGTGCACTCGCATCACCACTACCTCCTTCGATACGCGCTCGGCAGCCCGCCATACCCGGAAAACACCCGGAAAACCGGCCGGCCGGGAACGCGTTAACGGCCCGCGCCCGCTGGGTAGCTGAAGGGTTCTGCAACGGGAGGCGACAATGACGTCACAGGTGGCGGAGATGCTCTCCGCGTACCCACAGGACCTCGGCCAGGTGGACCAGGACCGCCTCATCAGATGCATCGAGCAGTGCATGAGCTGCGCCCAGGCGTGTACGGCGTGCGCCGACGCCTGCCTGAGCGAGCCCGAGGTCACGGAGCTGGCCAAGTGCGTACGGGGCGACCTCGACTGCGCCGACCTGTGCGAGGCGACGGCACGGGTGCTGTCGCGGCACACGGGCTACGACGCGAACCTCACCAGGGCAGTGCTGGAGGCATGCGCGCTGGCGTGCAAGACGTGCGGGGACGAGTGCGCGCAGCACACCCACCACCCGCACTGCGTCACGTGCGCTCAGGCCTGCCGCGACTGCGAGCAGGCGTGCCGCGAGCTGATGGCCGCACTGGGCTGATCAAAAGCCGTGGCGGCCGGCGCCGTCAGGCTGGTCGGCGCCGTCGGGCCGGTCGGGGTCGTCGGGCCGGTCGGGGTCGTCGGGCCGGTCGGGGTCGTCGGGTCAGTCGGGGTCGTCGGGTCTGAACCTCATGAACAATTCGAGGCGCGACCGGCCGCCGGGATGGTCGAGCGCCACGCGATCGCAGACGCGCTGGATGACGAAGAGGCCCAGGCCGCGGCGCGGTGGCCAGGGCGGGGTGCCCCGGAGGTGCTCGTGGGTCAATGCGCCGCGCTCGTCCTCGACGTGCACGGTGATGCCGTCGGGGTCGCTGCGGGCGCTCACCGTGCCCGCCGCCTGGGCGTGTTCGAGCACGTTGCTCGCCGCCTCGCTGACCGCCAGGACGAGCGCCTCCGTACGTCGCCTGCTCAGGCCGGCCCCTGAGGCGAACGCGCCCACTGAAGCGCGGAGGAGGGCGAGATCGTCGTCGATCGGTACGCGCAGGCCGTAGGACTCGCCCATGGTCACCGCCTGATCCATCCCATCGGCCGCTTCTGCGACGAGCGCGTCGCTCGTCGTGTGCTCATCCCGTTGCCCGAAATCCTAAGCGCCGTCGTACGGCACTCGTCCGGACATTTACGGAAAGGTCTCCGGTGAGCGGCCCGATCCTGAGCCGGCGGACAGGGCGCGCCGCTATTCGACCTTCCGTACGCGGGTGGTGCCGGAGTCCAGAACGCCGCCGTCGGCGCCCACCGGCGTGACCTCGGGCACCGGGACGCCGTCCTTGTCCACCAGGATCGAATGGGGCTCGCCCGGCTCGAAGGCGTGCCGCTCGCCCCACTGGCGCAGGGTGACGATGACGGGGAAGAGGTCGCGTCCCGCGTCGGTGAGCACGTACTCCTGGCGGCGGCCCGACGGCGCGGCCCGCCGGGCGAGCAGCCCGTGAGCGGTCAGCCTGCGCAGGCGGTCGGTGAGGATGTTGCGGGCGATGCCCGTCCGCCGCTGGAACTCGGTGAACGACCGCGCGCCGTCCATCGCGTCCCTGATGACGAGCAGGCTCCACCGGTCGCCGACCAGGTCGAGCGCACGGGCGACCGGGCAGTGGGGGTCGGTCCAGTCGAGCTCGGGTACGCGCTCCGCGGTCGTCACCAGCACACCTCCAGTCGGTTGCAGATTGAAACCATTATGCCCTACGGTCGTGATTGGTTTCGTATTGCAACCAACGAGGGATGGGAGCGCGGCATGCGAGACGGGGCGCGATCGATGACTCGATCGATCAGCGGCGGCACTCGATCGACGGGTGGTGGCACTCGATCGATGGGCGATGGGGGCCGATCGATCGGCTGTGGTTCCCGATGAACGCCTGGCGGCGGGCGCTGCTCGCGGTGGTGTGCGGCGTCGCGGTGGCGAGCGTCTACGCCGCCCAGCCGGTCCTGGAGCCGATGGGGCGTGAGCTCGGCGTGCCCGCGGATCGCACCGGGTGGCTGGTCGCGACCGGCCAGCTCGGCTACCTCGCCGGGCTGGCGCTGCTCGTGCCGCTCGGCGACGTGCTCGACAGACGCCGGCTCATCGCCGCACACCTGGCGCTCACCGGCGCGGGCACGACCCTGACGGCCTTGGCGCCGGCAGGGTGGGCGGCGTTCGCCGGGCTCGCGGTGGCCGGGGTGTTCGCGGTCGTGGTGCAGACGACGGTGGCGTACGCCGCCTCGATCTCATCACCGGCGGAACGCGGACGCAGCATCGGCGTCGTCACCTCGGGCGTCGTGGTGGGCATCCTGGGCGCGCGGGTCGTCGCCGGCGCGTTGGCCGATGTGTGGGGGTGGCGAAGCGTCTACGCCGTGCTCGCGCTGCTCTCGTACGGCTTCGCGGCACTCGTGCTCGCGCTCCTGCCGAGTGAGGAACGTCGCCTGCGCGGGGAGGCTTCTGGGCTCGCGGCTCCGGTGCTTGCACTCCTGCCGGGAAGGAAGCGCCGTCGCCGGAGGGTGGACGCCTCGGGGCGAAGGCCGTTCGGGCAGCGGCTCTTTCTGACGCGCGGGCTCATCGCGTTCTTCCTTTTCGCGTCGTTCGGAACGCTGTGGAGCGGGCTCTCTCTGCCGCTGGCGGGCGCACCGTGGGGGCTGACCGAGAGCCAGATCGGGCTGTTCGGCGTCGCGGGACTCGCCGGTGCGCTCGGGGCCGCCCGCGCGGGACGGTGGGCCGACGCCGGACGCGCCGCCCCCGCGACCGGTCTCGCGCTCGCCCTGCTCATCTGCTCGTGGGCGGCCATCGCGCAGCTCCCGTGGTCGCTGTGGCTGCTCGTCGCCGGGATCGTGCTGCTCGACTTCGCCGTCCAGGTCGTACACGTGAGCAACCAGCACCTGCTCACCGCCGCCCACCCCGATCGCACCAGCGGCGTCGTCGGCAGCTACATGATCTTCTACTCGCTGGGCTCCGCGCTCGGCGCGGCCACGACCACCGCCGCCTTCGCCGCGTTCGGCTGGACGGGCTCCAGCCTCCTCGGCGCCGGTTTCGCCGCCTGCGCGCTGGCCGTCTGGGCGATCGGCCGCAGCCTGCCCGGCGATCGCGCGAACCCCGGATCGCGGTCCGCCGAACGCTGCTCGCTGACATCTCCGGCGGGATGCGACGGCCGAGGATGAGGCGCCGGCGCTCAGACGCTGCTCTCGGGTGCTGCGGCAGGCCCTGGCGCGGGAACCGCCAGTACGGCTACGGCCGCCAGCGCGGCGGCGACCGCACCCGCCAGGTACGGCAGCGCCGTCCCCGCGTCGAACAGCAGGCCCGCGAGCGCCGGGCCGACGACCCTGGCCGCCGCGGCGGCGGACTGGCCGGTGCCCAAGCGGGCGCCCCGGCGTTCCGAGGGGCCGCAGGCGGCCAGCAGGCTGGAGACGGTCGGGGTGAGCAGGCCGTGCCCGGCGGCCAGCAGGCAGACGGCGGCGAGGCCCTGCCACCAGGTGCCGGAGACGGCCACCGCGACCATGCACACGGTCATCGTGACCGCGCCGGCCGCCGCGACCCGGGAGTCGCCCCAGCGGCGGGCCAGCCACGGCACGAGCCCGGCCTGCGCGGCGGCCATCGCCACACCCGCCGCCGCCAGCGCCAGGCCGATCGAGGTGGCGTCCCAGCCGTAGCGGTCGCGGCCGAGGAACGCGAGCGTGGTCTCCATGCCCACGAACGCGGCCATCGCCAGAAACCCGGTGGCCGCAAGCAACGCCACCGGCGCCCGGCCACTGCTCTGCGCTGTTACGGCAGGCGCCGCACCGGCCGGCCTCGGGACCGCCCCGGCCCCGGCGCCGGCGTGGACCGTCTCGGGTGCGACCGGCTGACCGGATGCTCCGGGCTCGTGAGCGCCCGAAGATCCGGGCGTGCCGGCTTCAGGCGCGGCCGGGTGATCGGGCGTGGCGAGGGCGTGGGCCGGCGGCTGGCCGGGCGTGCCGATCGCGGCGGTCCGGGTGCGAGACGGTTCGGGCAGCCAGATCAGGGCGGCGATGAAGTTGAGCGCGGCCAGGGCCGCCGCCGCGTACGCGCATGCCGCGAACCCCAGCGGCGCCAGCAGCCCGCCGAGCGCGGGACCCAGCACGAAGGCCATCCCGATGGACGCCCCCATCTGCGCCATCGCCCCCGTACGCCGCTCCTCGGGCACCACGTCGGCCAGGTACGCCTGCGCCACGGAGATGCTCCCGCCGCTCGCCCCCGCCACGACGCGGCAGGCCAGCAGCGCGGGCAGAGAAGCGGACAGCCCGGTCAGCGCCATGGACACGGCGGTGCCCGCCAGTGCGAGCAGGACGAGCGGGCGCCGCCCGTACCGGTCGGACAGCCGGCCGAGCAGCGGCGCGGCGACGAGCTGTGCCACGGAGTACGCGCTCATCAACGCCCCGAACCACAGCCCGGTCGCGCCCAGCTCGGTGGCGTAGAACGGCAGCGCGGGCAGGATCAGGGTGAAGCCGAGCAGATCGACGAAGACCGTGGCCGAGATGATCAGCTGCGCCGGGCGCCGCATCGTGTCCCCTCCCTGCGGGTGCGCCACCGCTGTCTCACGGCGGTAACTCTACAGCCTGTAGTAGGCGCCCATTCCATGGATGACCGCCCCAACCTGCGCGTTCGCTTCTCAGAACGCCCGCCGCGCACAGCCGGCCCCGCCGGGTCAGGTCGAAGCGGCGGCGCGGCGGGTGTCCACGGCGGAGGCGAGGAACGCGGCGCAGGCGACGAAGGCGAGCACCACCAGCATCGCCGGCCGCAGCCCCCAATGATCGCCGAGAAAGCCGAGACCGGGCGGTCCGACGAGGAAGGCCACGTACCCGATGGTGGCGACGAGGCTGACGCGGGCGGTCCCCTCCGGCCCGGTCTCGCCCGCGGCCGACAGCGCGACGGGGAAGCCGAGCGACGCGCCCAGACCCCAGAAGAGCACGGCGGCCCCGGCAAGGACCGCGCTGTCGGAGAAGATCACCAGGAGCAGGCCGATCGCACCCGAGACGGCGCTGGCGCGGACGACGAGCGTGCGGCCGAACCGGTCGAGTGCGTACGTGCCGCCGAACCGGCCGAGCGTCATCGCGGCGGCGAACGCCGTGTAGACCAGAGACCCGGAGGCGGCGTCTACGCCGTGCCCGTCCACCATGAGCAGCGGCAGCCAGTCGTTGGCCGCGCCCTCCGCCAGCGCCATCGCCAGCACGATCGCGCCGATCATGAGCAGCCGAGGCTCCTTCCAGATCTGCGCAGCCCGCCCGCCGGCCCGACCGGCCTCCTCCAGCCTGCCGGTGCCCGCGGGGATGGCGCGGATGGCGTACAGGAAGAGCGCGAGCGAGAACGCGGTGACGGCGGCCAGGTGCCAGTGCGCGGGAAGCCGGGCGGCGGTGGCCGCGATGCCGATCCCGGCGCCGGCCACCGTGCCCAGGCTGAAGCATCCGTGCAGGGTGGGCATCGTGGTCTTGCCGGTGACGCGCTCGACGTCGGTGGCGTCCACGTTGACCGCCACGTCGCCGGCGCCCACCCCCGCCCCGAACCCGAACAGCCCCGCCACCACCAGCGGCACCGACGACAGCAGGGTGCCGGTGCTCAGCACGGCCAGGCTCGCGACGAGTACGGCGGTGCCGCCCGCGATGACCGGCCGGGTGCCGAAGCGGGAGGTGAGCCGCCCCGAGCAGAGGATGCCGGCCATCGAGCCGAGCGACAGGCCGAACAGGATCCAGCCCATCTCGCCGGTGGACGCCTCCAGCCGGTCACGGATGTCGGGGGTGCGGGTCACCCACGACGACAGGGCGATGCCCGGAAGGAAGAAGAGCAGGAACAGTGCCTGCCGGCGCCGGCGGGTGGCGAGGTCCATGCAGGGGGTCTCCGGGCTCGGGGCGGCCGATGTACCCCTGCATGCTATGGGTGATCTCTCACGATAATTCGGGCGGGGTGTGCTGAAACGGTCAGGTCGCCGCCGGTGCCGACACCGGGCCCGCCGGCGTCGGCGCGGGGCCGGTCGCTGCCGCGGCGGGGCCCGTCGCGCGGGAGCGCAGCAGGTCCGCCACGTCCCGGAGACCGACCTCGATACGTCCGTGGACGCGCGGGTTGAGCAGGGTCGTGCCGTCGAAGTCGCCGGACGAGGCGAAGACCGCCACCGGCACGGTCAGCGCCTGGAAGAAGCCGAACAGCGGCCGCATCGCGTGTTCCAGCACGAGCGCGTGGTGCTCGCCCCCGCCCGTCGCGGCCAGCAGCACGGGTTTGTTCGCCAGCGCGTACTGCTCCACGAGGTCGAAGAAGTGCTTGAACATGCCCGGGTACGAGCCCCTGAACACCGGCGCCGCGGCCACCAGCAGATCGGCGCCCTCGGCCAGCCGCAGCGCGGCCTCCACCTCCGGCGGGACGTCGTCACGCTCGATCGCCCCGGTGAAGCCGGGGCCGAGCCGGTAGACGTGCACGCGGGACACCTCGATCGGCGTCATGCGCCCCAGCGTGCCGAGGATGACGTCCACGAGTCCCATCGTCTTGGACGGCTCGCTCGGGCTGCCGTTCACGACGACGACCCGCAAGGTCGCGCCCGTCACGCCGCGCTCCTCTCGCGCCGCGCCACCTCGTCGCGCACGATGGGCGCCACCTCGGTGCCGAGACGTTCGATGGCCGCCAGGTGCTCCTTCTGCGGCATGCCGCCGAAGCCCATCTGGATGATGGCCCGCGTCACGCCGTACAGCTCGTGGTAGGCGAGCAGCTTGCCGGCGACCTCCTGGGGGCTGCCGACCAGCAGCCCGGCGGCGGGCGTGGCCTGCGCGTCGAACACCGGCCTGGACAGCGGGTAGCCGGCGCCGCGCTGGTGGTTGTTGTCCATCATGCCCTTGGCGAAGTAGGGGTACATGGTGTCGCGGGCGTCCCGGCTGGTGCGCCCGACGTACCCGTGGGCGTTGATGCTGACGCGCAGCGCCGACGCGTCGTGCCCGGCCTGCGCGGCGGCGGCCCGGTACAGCCTGACCGTCTCCTGGTGCAGGGTCATCGGCCCGAGCAGCAGCGCCAGCGCCATCGGCAGGCCCAGCCTGCCGGTGCTGATCGCCGAGGCGGGCGAGCCGCCGACGCCCACCCAGATCGGGATCGTCTCGCCGTCGGCGCGCGGCGCGATGTCCGCATCGACCAGCGGCGGGCGGAAGCGGCCCCGCCAGGTCAGGGGGTTGCGCCCGCGGATGGCGAGCAGCAGGTCCAGCTTCTCGCGGAACAGGTCCGCGTAGTCCTCTAGGTCGTAGCCGAACAGCGGGAAGGACTCGGTGTACGAGCCGCGCCCGGCGATGATCTCGGCCCGTCCCTTGGACAGCAGGTCGATGGTGGCGAACTGCTCCCACACGCGTACCGGGTCCTCCGAGCTGAGCACGGTGACCGAGCTGGTGAGCCTGATCCGCTCGGTGCGCTCGGCGGCGGCGGCCAGCAGGATGGACGGCGCCGAGCCGACGAAGTCGGACCTGTGATGCTCGCCGACGCCGAAGACGTCCAGGCCCACCTGGTCGGCGACCTGCGCCTGCTCGATCGTCTCGCGGACGCGCTGCCTGGGGGAGGGATGGTGCCCCGTCAGGGGGTCCTCCGTCAGCTCGCCGAACGTCATGATGCCGATCTCGAACGGCATGTCGTCTCCTCTCCACATGCGCCCGGTACTCTCCGGACATCTGCATTAATCTGCTTGCGCAGGCAATTATTCCGCGAGGTTTCGCTGGTACAAGGCGGGATGGTGCTGAACGGTGCTTCGTAAGCTTTGCTGTGCAGGCAGATACGCGCGGCTGGCGCACCCGTACGCGGGCCGATACGGTGCTGCCCATGGCGACGGAAAGGCTGGACGAGCTCGAGGACGCGGCCTGGCGGGGGTTCCTGGTCACCCATGACCGCATCTGGCGGGAGATCGAGGCCGGGCTCGCGCCGCTCGGCGTGAGCATGGCCGAATACAGCGTGATGGCGCTGCTGGGGGAGGCGGGCCGCACGGGCATGCGCATGTCGGAGCTGGCGCAGCGGCGGCTGATGTCCAGCGGCGGGTTCACCCGCCTCGCCGACCGGCTGGAGCGCCGGGGGCTCATCGAACGGCGGCGGTCGGCCGACGACGGGCGCGGCTTCGAGGTCCACCTCACTAAGGAGGGCCGCGCGCTGCTGCGCAAGGCGTGGCGCCGCCAGCACGAGGACCTGCGCAGGCTCTTCTTCGACCGGCTCGATGACGACCACCTGCGCAGCCTCGCCGAGATCTGGGCCAGGCTCGCCCCCACGGACGACGACAAGGCGTCACTCGAACACCCCTCCTGACGGCGCCGGCCCCGCCCATGGTGCCCGGCCTGTCGTGCGGGACCGGCGCGCCAGGGCCCGGCCTGACGTGCGGGACCGGCGCGCCAGGGCCCGGCCCGTCGCAGGCGCCGCGAGCCCGGCCTGGGAACATTTCTGCAATACGCCGCACCCGCCGCCCGGCACAGTGGCGGGCATGACCGTTCACGAAGACGGGCCGCGCGTGCTGGGCGGCCCCACCGAGAGCCGCACCCTGCGCCTGGACGACGGAGACCTCCATGTCCGCCAGGACGGCCCGCGCGACGCCCCCGCGCTCCTGCTCATCCACGGCTCCGCAAGCTCGCTGCGCTCGTGGGACGCGCTCGTCCCGCCGCTCGCGGAGACGTACCACGTCATACGGATCGACCTGCTCGGACACGGCAGGTCGGGCAAGCCGGACGACCGGAGCTACGCGACGGAGGACCAGGCGCGCCGCGCCGGAGAGGCGCTGGACCGGCTCGGGATCGAACGCGCCACCGTGGCCGGGCACTCCAGCGGCGGCGTGGTGGCGACCGCGCTCGCCGAGCAGCGGTCCGGCCTGGTGGACGCGCTCGTGCTCATCAACACCGGGCCGAGCCTGGAGGCGTTCATCCCGCAGGAGCCGCTGCCGCTCTCACCGGACCGCTGGCCGCCGGACGACGAGCAGATCCGCAGGTTCGGCGGCACCGGCTTCAGCCGTCCCGGCTTCGAGGTCCCCCAGGTGCTCCTGGACGAGGTGCGCCTCATGACCTTCCACTCGCTCACCACGACGATGCGGGAGACCACCGAGTACCTGCGGCGGCGGGCGCTCCCCGACCGGCTGGCCGGGCTCGGCAAGCCGCTGCTGGTGGTGTTCGGCGCGGACGACCGCAGGTGGCGCTCGTCGTCCGCCGCCGATTATCGCGCCGTGCCCGGGGCCAGGGTCGAGCTGCTGCCCGGGATCGGGCACACCCCGATCCTGGAGGACCCGCCGGGTACGGCCGCACTCCTGCTGGACTTCCTCGAACGCTGACAGCCGCGCTCACTTGAGCGGGTCGTGACCCCAGTTCATCAGCGAGTAGCGCCACTTGGTGTTCCTGACGTCCCCTGAGGGCCGCTGCGCGAGGTGCCGGTGAATGTAGCCGAGCACCTTGCGCATGTGGGCGTAGTCGTCGTCGGTCAGTTCCGACTTCTTGGCCCGCAGAAGCCGTACGATCCTGCGCCCCGACTCGTGGCCGGTGGACTCGCCGCCGCCGTCCTTCTGACCGACCGCCTTGGACTCGTCGGTCTCCAGCCACTCCTCCAGCTCCTTGGCGGTCATGTTCACCGCCTCGCCGAACTCCTTGGCGATCGCCGCGTGATCCTCGCTCACCGCGACCATCCGTTCACCCCTCGTCCTTGTGCAGCGCCGACGGCTTGTGCACGGCCTTCTTGCCGCTCTTCTCGCTGCGCACGACGTACTGGGGCTCCTCCGGCGAGGCCGCGACCGTGCGGCCGGCCTCCTCCTGCCTGCCGGTGAGCTTCTTCTCGACCTTGCCATGGGCGGTGGAGCCGTCGCTCTTCCAGGTGACCTCGTCACCCACGGACGGCACCTGCTTCCGCTTCTTCGTCATGATCTCCGCCCTACCCGCGCAGCCTTGCGGCGTCGTCGGCCGCGGGCACGGATAGGGCACGGATACCCCCAAGCCGAGGTCAAGGCCGGGGCTCAGCTTCTGTGGCGGGCGACCCACTGAAGCCGGTGCCGGGCGGCAGCGCGGCGGGCCCGCGCCGAGGCCTCGGCGGGGACGCGCTCGGCCCGCCAGGCCGCCAGCGTCTCGAGCATGCCCCTGACGAAGCGGCGGCCGAGCGGTGTGAGCGCGCCGCCGGCGAGCAGAGTCAGGCACACCTCGTACGCGGCGTCCCGCCAGCGCGCGAACTCGCTGTGCGCCACCTCGGGGTCTGCCGCCACGTGGCGCTCGACCCGCCAGAACCCGGCCACCCCCATGTGCGCGTACGCGCCCTGCAGCAGCGCCGCCGCCGGGCGTGGATCGTCGCGCCACGGCGCGTAGTAGTGGTCACGCACGCCCGGGCGTACCAGGTCGAACAGGTCCATCAGCATGGTCAGCTTGGCGTGCTGAACCTCGTGGGCCAGCGTGAGCGCGGCGGACCTGGTGTCGTGCGGCCGCGACATGGCGACGCTGCCGTACGCCGTCCTGGCCGTCGCGCTGCGCGTGCCCGCCTCCGGAGGCGAGATCGGCACGACGACCTTGGTGACCTCCCGCAAGGCTCGCGCGACGCCCGGGTGACGGGCGTTGAGCAGCCGCATCGCCCGCCGCAGCCGCGTGCCCCAGGCCGCCGCCTCCGGACCGGCCAGCCGCTCCAGCGGCGGGATCGGCCCGGGGAAGCGCCACGGGTCCACGTCGTCGAGCAGGAACCCGGCATCCCGCACGCCCTCCCATCGAGCCCTCTCTCCGTGGGCGCCGCCTGCCTCGGCATCCGCGCGGAGCACGCGGGGCAGCGGGAAGCGCTCGCCGGCCACGTCCAGGCGGGCGGCGCCGGAGCCGTCCGCGACCAGCGCGACCGGCTCGCCGGCCGCGATACCCGGCAGCACCAGCCGCCCGAGGCCGGGCAGCTCCGCCGCGCCCGCATCCGTGTGGAAGCGGACGGTCAGGGGCAGCCGGGCGAGCAGGACGGCGGCGGCGGCCACGGCGGCGAGCCGGTGTGGCGCCGCGTCGTCGGCCCCGCGCTCCAGGGCCGCCACCGTGGCTGAGGCCCACGTGCCGAGCAGCGGATAACCCAGCGTCTGCGCCGCCGCCGCGGGGGCGGCCCGATGGACGTGCGTGAGCAGCCGGTACCCGTCGGCCGCCGCCTGTGCCCCCGGATGTCCGAGCTCGCGGCTGCGGGTGGCCACGGCATGCAGGAGCAGCGTGTTCTTGCCTCGCTCCATCGCGGCGGGCGCGCCGGGCCAAGCGCCGCCGTGTGCCAGCTCGTCGAGCGCCGCGGGAGGCAGCACAAACTCGCGGATCATCCGCACAGCCGGGCCAGGTCGCCGGACAAAACCGAGCCGATGTGCCCGATCAGCCGGTAGAGGTCGGGGCAGTAGACACTGGGCCGGTCGAAGCCGGCGCCGTCGCGGTAGCGGTGCGCGACGTGCCCGCCGCCGCACACCCGCACGTGCGGGCAGGACAGGCAGGCGGCCGGCGGCGGTCGGTGCACCGCCGCGCCGGGCAGGCCGAAAACCGCGTCGAACGGATCGGTGGCCACGTGCAGCCCGGTACGGGCCGCGCCGTGATAGGCGGACTTGAGCGCGTCGCTCTGCTCGATTGAGCCGTCGCTCTCCACCACCACGACGGCCGCCGGCTCCGGCCCGACGCCCTCGGTGCCTGACCGGCCGCCCAGGTACAGCGTGAGGATCGCCTCCAGGATGCGGACCGAGGTCTCCGGGGGCGATGCGCCGTACCACCGGTCGAAGACGGCGACCAGCCAGTCCCCGTACGGGGTGCCGCCCCCGGGCACGCGCCCAGGAGGCGGCTGCGACCAGTTGCCGTGGGGCAGCAGGAAGTCGATGGCCGGCGGTTTGAGCGCGATCAGTTCCTCGTATACCTCCACGGGGTCGTTGCGCAGGTCGATCGTGCACAGCAGCCCGGCGAAGCGGCCCTCACGGGCGGCCAGCGCCTCCACGCCCGCCCTGACCCGGTCGTAGCTGCCCCGCCCTGTACGGGTCTTGCGGTGCCGATCGTGGGCGGCGCGCCCGCCGTCCATGCTGACGCCGACTCGGACGGCGAACTCGTCGAAGAGGTCGAGGACGGCAGGGCCGAGCCGTAGCCCGTTGGTCTGGACGGTCAGGTTGGCGCGTACGGACATCCCGGAGAAGACGGCGAGCAGGGTACGCAGGTGGGCGGGGCCGCACAGCAGCGGCTCGCCGCCGTGCAGAACGACGTTGACCGAGCGCAGGCCGTGTGTCGCCGCGTGCTCCTCGATGCGGGCGGCCGTCGCCGACGCGATCGCGGCGCTCATCATGCGGGGACGGTGGCGCCAGCTCTGGTCGGCGGATTCGTAAACGTAGCAATGATCGCAGGCCAGATCACAACGGCTGTGAACTTTGAGAACGAATGTGCGAAAACTCTCCGGCATGGCTGCGGGAAATAAATGCACTGCCATCCAATTCTCGGGGAAACGCTCACCGGATAATATCGCGTTAACCGGAAATTGCCTACGATTTCGGCCCTGGGGGACAGGTGGAGGAGATTTTCCGTTCGGAGCTGCCGGATCTGCCGGAACTCGACCTCGACGTGGTCGCCCGGCTGCCCGACAGTGCGCTGAGCCGCGCCGTACGGCGGTTGCTGGCGGACGCGGGCGATCCGTCGGAGACTTATTTCCTCGGCCACGACACGTGCCTGCCCGGCACGGGCAAGGATTAGGTCGGTGGGCCCGGTCTCGGCATAGTGCGAAGCAGTGGCGGTGGAGACGATGACGAATGCTCGCGTGATCGGTTTTTTCTCGACCCGGGCCGGTCTCGGCCGCACCATGGCGCTGTGCAACTGCGCGCTTCTTCTCGCCGAGGCGGGAAAACGTGTTCTCGTCCTCGACGAGGAGCCACAGGCACCCGCTTTGTGGCACCATTTGAGCCGTTTCCTCCCCGAGCGCCCGGCCGAACCGCGGACGGTGGGGCCAGGTGACTGGTCCGCCCTGGAGATCGCCACCGAACTGCCCGGCCGGTCCGTGTGGCACGCGGTGCCGTCCGCCGGGGAGATCGACGCCTCCGCCCCCTACGACTACGTCCTGGTCAACCTGCGGCCGGGCCTGGAGCCGTCGCCGCTCATCCGTTCCTGCGACCACGTGGTGATCTGCTTCTGGCTCAGCCCGTACGGGATAGACGAGGCCGCGACGGCGGCTCGCCGGATACAGCGGGCGGGCACCCCCGTCACGCCCCTGCCCACCATGGTCTCCCCCGACGGTGACGACCTGCTGCAAGACGCCCGCCGCCGGGCCACCGGGGCCTTCGGCACGGACATCGCCGTCGAGGTGCCCTACGACAGCGCCGCCTACTTCTCCGATGACCTGGCCGTCATCAGCGAGCCGCCCGGCTCCGGCGGCACCCAGCGCGCCGCCTACGAGCGCCTGGTGGAGCTGCTCAGCGGTGGCGCGGTGACGACGCTGCGCCAGGTTTCGGTCGTTTCCGCGCCCGGCTACGACGTGTGGGGAGAGTGGATCGGCGCCCAGGTCGGTCTGTGGGGCGTCCCCACAGACATCGTCGGCAAGGACGACTACCTTGAGCGCACCCCGGTCGACCTGCTGGCCGGCGACACGCACACGGCCGTGATGTTCGTGGGCCCGGCCGGCGAGCCTACCGGCTTCGACTGGCGGCGCCGCCACGATCGGCCCGCCCCGATTCCCGGCCGAGGGCTCATCCGCGTGCTGGTGGACGGCAAGAGCGCGGGCGAGCCCCAGGCAGGCGAGATGGAGCTGGACCTGCGCGGCCTGGACGAGGCGGAGGCCGCCGACGCGCTGCAGGCCACGCTCGGCGTCGGGGGCGCGTTCGTGGCCGGCGGCGAGGGCGCGGGCACGGCCCGCTTCCCCGGCCGGCCGCCCGACCTGTCGAACCTGCCGCAGCGCAACGACGAGTTCGTCGGCCGACGCAAGCTGCTGGCGAGCCTGCGCGCCGCGCTCGGGCCCCGGTGGGACCGCACCGGCCGCTGCGTGCTCCAGGGCGCGGCAGGCCGCGGCAAGAGCGCCCTGGCCGCCGAATACGCCCACCGCTTCCGCAGCGCGTACGACGTCGTGCACTGGGTGCACGCCGAGGACACCTACACCGCCCGCGAGGGCCTGCGCCGGCTGGGCCAGGAGCTGGGCCTGCCGCCGCGCGAGGACGCGGTGACCACGCTGCGAGAGCACCTGGCCACTCCCCATGCGGGCCGCTGGCTGCTGATCTTCGACGAGGCCGACCACCCCGAGGAGATCCTTGATCTCATCCCGCAAGGTCCGTACGGCCATGTCGTCGTGACCTCGCGCGCGGATGGCTGGCCGGACGGTTTCACCCGCGTCGAGGTCGGCGGCCTGTCCACCGCGGACGCCGTCGAGCTGCTGACCTCGGGCGACGAGCTGCTCAGCGAGGACGGCGCGGCAAGGGTGGCCGAGGCCGTCGAGCGCCTGCCGCTGGCCGTCACCATGGCCAGGGCGTGGCTGGCACGGCAGCTGAGTAGCGCGCAGCGGCCCCGCCGCACGATCGAGGACCTGCGCACGATCACCGTCGACCGGTTCCTGTTCACCTACGAGCGGATCAAGCGCGAGCTGCGTGAACGCGGCCGCCCCGACGACGTGCACGCCGTTTTGGTCGAGATGATGCTCGACCTGCTGCACGGCGTGCCGGGCGGCACGGGCGCCCCCTGGCTGCTGGAGGCGCTGACCTTCGTCTCCTCTGACGGTGTCCCGCTGAGCCTAGCCCACTCCACCGCCTCACGTGACTACGCGGTCTCGCTGGTCCACGAGTACGGCGACGGCTTCATGGTCGACGCCCTGCTGCGGCTGCTGCACGTGCACGCCCTGGCCAGGGTGGAACCGGGGCCGGGCGGCCGGCTGCGCGTGCACCGTGTGACCGCGGCCCTGGTCCGCGCCCGCATGTCTGCCGGGCAGGTCGAGGAGCGCCGCCACCATGTGCTCACGCTGCTGGCCAGGCACGCACCCGCCGACACCGAGGGGCCGGACGCCGCCATGTATCTGGAGCTGGCCAAGCACGTCTTCCCCACGGGCGCTCTCGAATGCGCGGACGAGATGGTGCAGCGCTGGATCATCGGGCAGGTCCGCTACCTGTTCCTGCTAGGCGATCGCAGCGCATGGGAACAGGCGGTCGCCATCGGCGACGGCGCGCTGCGGAGCTGGACCGCCCCCGGCGCCGGGACCAAGCCTGAGCTGGTCAACCGGCTGCGCATGGAGCTGGCCAACACCTACCGCATGCTCGACCGGCCCCAGACCGCCCTGGCCCTGTCCCACCAAGCGCTGCAGGCCTTCAGCCTGGCCAGGCGCGACCACCCGCTCAAGTACATCGCTGCCCAGGTCCACGCGGCCGACCTGCGGGCGGCGGGCGACTTCGAGGAGGCCTACCACTGGGACTCGGTCGCCTACGGGGGCATGAACCGGGTGTTCGGGGCCGACCACGAGTGGACGAGCAAGGCGCTCAACAGCCTGGCGCTGTCCGCCTCGCTCAACGGCCAGCCGCACCGCGCGTACGAGCTGGCCAAGCAGCGCATGGACCGGCGGCGCGCGCTGTTCGGTGACAGCGACCTAGGCCTGCTGCGGACGGCGCAGACGGCCGGCGTGCTCCTGCGCGACCTGGGCAGGTACGCCGAGTCGTACGAGCTGACCCGCGCGGCCGCCGATCGGCTCGCCGGCCTGAGCGCCAAAGGGCAGCCGCGCACCATGCTCATGCTTCGGATGCAGGCCAGCCTCGCGGCGGCCGAACGAATGCTCGGGCGCTCGTTCGAAGCGCTGGCCCGCGACCGGGAGACGCTGGACGAGCTGCGCTCCCTGCTCGGCGCGACCCACCTCTACACGCTGATCTGCCAGGCCGGCCTGGCCGCCGACCTGCACGCACGGGGCGAGCACGCCGCCGCGGCCGGCAACGCGCGGCAGGTGGTCGCCGGGCTCGCCGCCATGCAGGCCGATCACCCCTTCACCCACGCCGCCCGGGTCAACCTGGCCATCTACCTGGCCGCGGCCGGAGCCGAGACCGAGGCGCTGGAACTGGCCGGGCAGGCCCACCGGGCGCTGCACAAGCGGCTGGGGACCCGGCATCCGTACACGCTGGCCGCCGCGGTGACGCTGGCGGACCGGCTGGTGCGGGACGACCCGGCGCAGGCCCTGGTGCTGGAGGAACGGGCGTGGGACCGCCTGGCCAGGATCTACGGCCCCGGGCACCCGCGCACGCTCGCCGTGCAGGAGAACCTGACCAACACCCGGCGCCGCGTGGTCGGCCATCCGGGGGCGGAGGACGTGCCCCGTCACGCCGCCGAGATCGAGATCCTCGGGAACTAAGATGCGGGAGGCCATGTGAGGACGACGCGCTCGCCCTTCGCCCATGCCGGGCACGAGCGGCTGATCACGTTCTGCGAGGAGGCGCTGCCCGGCCTGCCGGACGCCCAGGTGCTCGCCTTCTACGACCGCGGCTTCCACATCTTCACCATCGCGCAGGCGGACGACGAGGAGCGCGCGGCCCTGGAGCGCGCCTTCCGCCAGCTCGTCAACGAACACGTCCGCTTCGACGGCCTGCTACGCGGCTTCGGCACCGGCGAGCTGATACGCACGTTCGTGGTGACCGAGGACGCGGCCGTGCAGTGCGGGCACGTCTTCGAGGAGGAGTTTCTAATCGGCGTGACCCGCGACCTCGACGCCGCCGACGCCATGGACGAGCAGGTCTCCCGGCTCGTCACGCGCATCAGGAAGGAGGTCTACCTACAGGCCGACCAGCTCCCCGGTGGCCGGCACGGCCCCCGGGACCGGCCCGGCATCGCCACGCAGGTGCTCAGGACCACCGCGGGCGAGGGGGCCGATCCCGCGCTGATCGCCGACCTGGAAAGCTGCCTCGGCTCGCTCGCCTGTGTCGACGACCTGCACTACGTGGCCGTCTACCGCGACTGGCGCTTCCTGTGCGCGGCCGACGTCCTCGACAGCCCGGCGCTGGCGCCGTGGTTCGGCGGTGCGGCGGGCGGTGAGGGGGCGCGCAAGATGTATCAGGACTTCGCCGCCCGGCTCCGCTCCGATATGCCGGAGCTGGCGTACGCGCTGCGGCAGCTCTCGGAGGCGCCGCTGCGGCGGCTGGTCCTCGACGTCGTCTCAGGCGCACTCTACGTCTACCCGCTGCCCGGCACCCGGGGGTTCGTGGCCGGTCTCACCGTGTTCCAGCCGGAGGTCTTCGCCGCCGAGAACCGGCTGCGCGAGGGGCTGCACCGGATCGGCGAGCTGCTGGGGACGGGCTGATGTGGCGGCGCGGCCCATGGCCGGATGACCCGCGAGTGGCTACCGTCGCGTAGGGGCCCGGCCACGAGGGGAGAGGGCGTGCGTCCGTTACTGAACGACCCCGCCGCCGACCGGCTGGCGAAGGGAGTCGGCGTGGCACTGGCCGGCTGGGCCTTCGCCGCCCTCGGACCGGGCAGCCATGCCGGGCATCCGGTCTTCCTCTACGGTGTGACGGCCCTGCTCTGCCTCGGCCTGTACGGCAGCGTGCACGGCATCGACAAGGAGTCGGTCGCCGGTGACGTCAGGACGGTCGTGCTCGCGGTCACCGTGGGCGTGCTGCTGAAGACGGCGCTGATCGCGAGCGTCATGTGGCTGTTCTTCGGCGAACCCGCCGTCGTCCTGCTGGCGCTGGCGGTCGCCCAGATCGACCCGCTGTCGGTCGGCGCGCTGATCGGCCGGGCCCGCATGTCGCCGCGCGCCAGGTCGTTGCTGCTGGCCTGGGCCTCCTTCGACGACCCGATCACCGCGCTGCTGACCGTATACCTGTCGTCCCTCGTGCTGGGCGGTCTCGGCGACGGCTACGGCGACTACCTGGCGAACCTGGGGATCAACCTGCTCTTCGCCGCGGCGGTCCTGGCGGCCGTGACGACGGCCCGCCGCCTGGCAGGCCTCAGGCGGCCGCGGCCCGGCCTGGTCAGAGCCGTCTCGCTGCTGGTGCTCATCGCGCTGCTGGCGTTCGCCACCGCGCAGTTCCTTGTCCTCGGCATGGCCCTCATCGGGCTGTTCTTCCGCCCCGCGCTGGGCAGGCTGCTCGACGGGGCGCTGACCGGCGCCTTCTACCTGGCCACCTTCGCGGTGGGCACGCTGCTGGTCGCCGGGATCGAGCCGGCCATGGCGCTGGTGCTCGGCGGCGCGGCGTTCGCGGCGCAGGCCGTCGTCGGCGGCCTGCTCATCACCCGGGGCCTGCCCCTCCGCGACCGGGTGAGCCTCGCGCTCGGCCAGCAGAACGGCATCACCGCGATCCTGCTGGCGCTGACGCTGACGCCCGGCTACCCGCGGGCGGTGGCGATCATCGCGCCCGCCGTGCTGGTGGTGAACGTGCTGCATGTGGCGGCCAACAGCGGCCTGCGGCGAGCGGTCACGGCCGTACGGCGGAGATCACTCCGTTCAGCACCCGGCGGCCCAGCTCGTCCAGCACCCGGGTCCGCTCGTCCGGTCGCGGCGGACGCGTCGGACCCCGTTCAGGAGCCGCCGAGCTGAGCGGCGCAAGCGGCAGCGATTGCACGGTCACCTCGAAGGTGCGGCAGATCGCCCGTAGCTCCTCCTCCTGGGCGGGGCTCAGCCGCCCCGGCGGCGCGCTGGCCAAGAACCGCGCCACCCGCTCCTGAAACGCCCGCACCAGCAGCCGTTGCACCATGGCCGCGCCGGCCGCCTCCACCAGTTCCCGCGAGGCCAGCCGCCGCCGGGCGCGCAGGCTGTGCTCGCCGCCCGCCGGGTCGTCGAAGACGTCGTGCAGCAGCCGGTCGAGCTCGCCGGTGTCCTCGGTGACTGCGCCGGCCCGCTGGAACTGCTCGGCCACGGCCGGCGGCAGCGCCGTGAGCCCGGCTTGCGCGGAGCCGGACGACGGGGCGGACCTGAGCCCGGCGACCGACGCGTGCAACTGGTCGATCATGTTCTGGGTGGCGCTCTGCTGCCTGCTCAGCCGGTCCATCCGGCGGCGCAGGCCCTCCAGCACGTTCTCCTCCGCCGCGGCGGCCAGCCGGCCGAGCGCGCTCTCCAGCGTCTCCCTGAACCTCCTGCCGAAGTCCTGCATGTTGAACAGCAGCGGCTGGCGGCCGGTCAGGCCAGACACCTCGGCCCGCATCCCCGTGGCGAGGTGTCCGTTGACCACGGTGATCACCTCGCACGGCATCCGGCCGGCCCGCACCGCGGCCACCCGCCGTCCGAGCTGGGCGTCGTCGCCCTCGCTCAGCAGGGACCTGGTGACGAGCACGGCGACCGCGGCCCGGCCGTCGGCGTAGCGGACCCAGAAGTCGATGGGGTCGGTGTCGGCCGCGAGCACCACGTCGGTGCGGAAGTCGAGCCCGCTGTCCTCCAGGATGCGGCGTACGGTGGTGGTCACCTCCCACGGCTCGAACTCGTGGCGCTGCCTGACGGCCTCCCTGATCGTGGTGGTGGTCACCGGCCTGCCGGTCGGCTCGACGATCGCCTGCGCACGGCGGAACAACGAGAGGATCTCGCGCGGGTTGCCATCGGTGAGCTGCACCAGCGACTCGGCCACCGCCTCGCTCACCTGGTGGCCGCGCTTGGCGATGAGCTCGACCGTCTCCTCGCGGCCGAACGGCGAGGGCGTGATGATCCGGGTGCGCTGAAACGTGCCCCTGCTGACCAGCGGCAGGCTGTCGGTGGGCCCGCAGTAGATCAGCAGCCCTCTGGCGTCGATGAACACCTTGACCAGCTCTTCCAGGGAGTTGACCGCGTCGCGCGCGGCCTGGCCCTCGCCCCCGAGCAGCTTCTCGAACTCGTCGATCACCAGGACCGTGCGGCGGCGCATGCGGCCGCTGAGATAGACCAGCACCGACAGGGTGTGGTAGGCGTCGGTGGAGGTGTGGAGCTGGCGGTGTACGCCCCGCGCCTTCAGCTCGCGGCTCGGGGGAGCGCCGCTCAGCCACTCCCACACCGCGTCGGTCAGCTCGTCCATCACCATGAGCGCCAGCGCCGTCGCCCACACCGAGTGCTCGGTCAGGTGGCTCAGCACGCGCCGCAGCTCCTCCTGCAGCACCCGCTTGGCCAGGTGGAAGTGCTCGACCACCTTGCGCGGGTCGATCGTGCCCTCGCGCAGCCGCGACCGGATCTCCTCGGCCAGTTCGGGCCCTGCCTGGTCGTCGCCGATGCCGTCCGCGGTCACCTGACCGTAGTAGTCGATGACGAGGTCGTGCAGCCGCTCGCGGCCGAACTGCTCCAGCAGGATGTTGCGGAACAGGTAGCCGAACTCCGAGTGCGGGGTGTCCAGCTTGAGGATGACGGCGTCCTCGTGGCTGCGCGCGATACGGTGCAGCAGGGACGTGGCCAGGTGCGTCTTGCCCGACCCCAGGTCGCCGATCAGGGCAAGGGCGCGGCCGGACTCGCCGAGCCCGCCGCCGCTCGTCGCGAGGTAGCCGTCGACGAACCGGTGGGCGCTGTCGAAGGCCGGCGTGATCACGGTGATCCCGGTGGGATCGGCGTCGTCGGCGAGGCGCAGGGTGTAGGTAACGGGGACCTCGGGCTCGCGCGGTCCTGGGCCGGTTGTCATGACTGCCTGTCTCTTTCCCACTCGGCGAGCAGGCGCGGCACCAGCTTCTCCTTGAACGCCTTGATTTTCTCGAAGGTGATGTTTTCCGTGCCGTATTCGTCGAAGAAGACCGCCAGGTGTTCAAGGGCCTGCCTGGGTGTTGTGAAGTCGCGCACCGCTGCCGAGAGCTCGTTCATTTCCGCGTCCCCTAGGGAGACTTGACGTTTGACCAGAATTTCGCGGATATCGCTGCCCCCGCCGTCCAAGGAACCGATCGGCAGGAAAATCGTATGGCAGGTGGGAAGCCTGCCGAAGTGATGGGCGAGCTTGCCGGCGTCGTCCGAGTCGGACTCGGCGAAGAAGACCATCCGCAGGCGCGCCAGCTCCTGGAAGCCGCGCACCCAGGTGAGCGGCAGGTACGCGGGAAGGAGGATGACGGCGACTCCGTTGCGCTCGTTGAGCACATCCCTGATGCGGCCGAAGGCCGCATTCGGATCATCGGTCGTCTCCCGCAGCGACGCCACGTCCTCATGGACGGTCCACTCCTCCTCCTCCAGGAGGACGGTCATCTGGCGGGCCAGCCACAGCGCCATCTGGTGGAAGTCCTCGCAGTCCTGGTGGCCGGTCGCCTGGCTGTAGTCGGCGACGCAGACACGCTCCAGCTCGATCTCCTTGGCCAGCCGATAGGCACAGCGCTGGACGAAGGTGCTCTTGCCCGCGCCGCGCCGGCCGTACACCAGGATGAGGTGGCCGCGGACCAGGATCCGCTCCGCGGTGACCGCGGTGCCGAAGCGCTCGTTGAGCAGGTTGTACATGCCGTCGATGAACGCGAACAGCGGCAGGTGGTCCACCCGCTCGTCGAAGAAGAGCAGCGGCCCGGTGTAGGGGGAGCCGTCGGGGCTCGGCGGGTGGTTGGGGTTGGTCATCGGCGGCGCACTTCCAGGTGGAGCCGCAACCGGTGGCGCAGCGCCAGGTTGACGGCCGCCAGCCGCTCCGCCAGCGCGGTCAGCTCGGGCTCGATGTCGCTGTCGTGGGCCCGTTCACGGGTGAGGCGCTCCAGGAGCAGCCGCCGGGCCACCGGCACCTGGCGCCAGCCGGGGCGGAAGCGGCTCACACGGGCCAGCTCGGCGGCCAGCTTCTCGTGGCTCTGCTCGTACGGCCCCGCCTGTGGCGTCCGGCCGGCCTGCAGGGCGGTACGGTACTCGCGCGCCGCCACGAGAAAGGCGTCGGCGGCGTCGCCCAGGTCGTCGGCGTGCTTGACCGCCAGCTCCGAGGAGTTGCGCCATTCGGTAGAGATCAGTGCCACCAGCCCGCCGGCCAGCACGGGAAGCAGGATGGCCACCGCGGCGGGTAACGGGCTCTCCGGGGACTTGGGCGGGGCGACGTAGGTCATGGCCCGGCAGGCCCGGGTGAAGGCGGCGCGGTCGGTTCTCGACCATGTGATCGGGTCGAGCGTGGCGGTGGGGGTGACGATGCGGTCTCCGGCGGCGGTCAGGCGGTGGTCGAGCGCCGCTGCCGCCGCCGCCAGCTCCGTTTGCCGGGTGGGGGAAAGGCACTGCACGATCTGGTCGTCACGCAACGGCTCCGCGGAATTCGAACATGCGGACAGCGAAATGAGGGCGCCGAAGAGCAGTGACCAGCCGGACACCCTCAAACGTCGCATACCTCATTCCTCGCCTCGCCGGTAATCGCCACGATAACCGGCCATCCGGCGTAAGCGTGAGATGTTCATGGTTCGTCATATGACAGCACAGAAAACCTTCCTGCGGAAGGGTGCTTTTCGTACGGGGCGGACGATGGAACGGCACATTCATGCCGTTTACGGAGCACTCGCCCCAAAGCGCGAGGCGGCTCAGCGCGGTGCCGGCGCCAGGCGGTAGCGGATCGGGAGGCGCTTCAGGCCGCCGACGAACGTCGTCGCCGTCCACGCCGGCTCCCCGTCCGGCTCGATGGCCTCCAGGCGGGGCAGCAGCGCGGCGAACAGCGCCTCCACCTCCATCCTGGCCAGCGCCGCCCCCAGGCAGTAGTGCACGCCGGTCCCGAACGCGAGGTGCCGGTTCGGCTCGCGGCCGACGTCGAAACGGAACGGCTCGTCGAAGACGTCCTCGTCGCGGTTGGCCGACGGGTACGACAGCAGCACCGACTCGCCCGCCGCGATCGGCACCCCGCGGACCTTGGTGTCGGCGGCGGCCGTGCGCATGAACGACTTGACCGGGCTCACCCAGCGGATCATCTCCTCGACGGCCGCCGGCAGCAGGCCGCGGTCGCGGCGCAGCCGGTCGAGCTGGTCGGGATGGCGGATCAGCGCCTCCAGGCCGCCCGCCACGGTGGAGCTCGTCGTGTCGTGCCCGGCGGTGGCGATGAGGATGTAGTACGAGGCGATCTCGTTGTCGCTGAGCAGCCGGCCGTCGATGCGGGCCTGCGCGATGTGGGAGGCCAGGTCGCCGGTGGGACGGGCGCGGCGTTCCGCGATCAGGTCGTGGAAGTAGCCGAACAGGTCCTCCAGGGCGGTCGTGTAGCCCGCGCGGCTGCCGGCGTCGCGCCCCTTGTCGCGGTCGTCGTGACCGAACAGCTCCTGCGTGAGCCGCAGCATGAGCGGGAAGTCGGCCTCGGGCAGCCCGAGCAGCGCGAGGATCGCATACAGCGGGTACGGCGCGGCGATCTGCTGCGCGAAGTCGCAGGACGAGCCGAGCTCCGCCATGAGGTCGACGTGGCGGCGGGCCAGCTCGCGCACCCGCTCGCTCATGGCCCGCATGGCCTTCGGGCGGAACCAGTCGGCGGCGATCGCCCGCAGCCGTCGGTGCTCGGGGTCGTCGAGGTGCACGAGGCTCGACAGCGCCCTGCCCCGCGCGCGGCGGGCGGCCAGCTCGGCGTCGAGCACGGCGGTGCGCAGCACCGGGCGGGGCGCGTTCAGCCAGAGCGTGTGGTCACGCTCGATGGCGTTCACGTCCTCGTGCCGGGTGATCGCCCAGAACGGGTTGTAGCCGGGCGCCCGCACGTGATGCACGGGGGCCTCACGGCGCAGCAGGGCGAGCGCGGAGTGCAGGCGGTGCTCGTCGGTGTAGGCGTCAGGGGTGGCGAGCGCCCTTCCCGCCTCCTCGATCGTCATGGCGAGGCCGGGGCGCGGCGTGGCAGGCGACATTGGCGGGCTCCTGGTCTGCGGGCGTGCGTACGGGTGGTGCGCCGCCTGCTGGGGAGGAGGGCTCCCGAGCTGCGGTGGAACAGGAGCCCGTCCTCGGCGGGACCGGCCCCGCCTGCATTATGCCGCCGGAAACGCCGGCGCGCCGGAGCCCGGCGGACTCCGGCGCGCTGTGTTCACGGGTACGTCAGCGGCGGGCCGAGTTGTCCACCTCCGCGACGAACCTGGCCAGCTCCACCCGGTCCACGTTCGGCCCCGGCCCGTCGGCGTTGCCGAGGACGAGCCCGCCCTGCCGGGTGGTCAGCGTCAGCGGCGTGGCCTGCGACCAGAAGCCGTCCCAGGCGTAGTTGTGCCGGAACACGCCGCGCACCGTCGCGCCGCCGTCCTCGGTGATGTCGAGGTACCGGCTGATCACGTCGGTGTTGTACGGGTGCCCGGTGTTCCTGTCGGCGTTGGCGTAGTGGACGACCAGCACGTACTCGCCGGGGCCGAACCCGCCGGGCCGGTCGAAGGCGAGCGTGTTGCCGGGGCCGCCGCCCAGGTCGCCGACGTACGCGCCGCGCGAGGCGTCCGACGCGCTGGTGGGCGGGACGGTCACCACCGTGGCGGTTCCGGCGAGCCGCGCCTGCTCGGCCTCCACCGCGTGCACGGTCTCGTCCGCCTGGGCGGCCCTGGCCGTGGTCAGCGTGCGCAGCTCGAGCCCGGCGGGGCCGCCCACCTCGACCTTGCTGATCCCGGCGGGCAGGTAGATCCGCGCCCGCGACGCGCCCTCGCCCGGCCGGGTGACGCGCAGGCCGGGGACCTGCCGTCCGTCCACGGTGACCCGCAGGTCGCCGCGCCCGGCGGCGTGATAGGCGAAGGTCAGGTCGTGGTAGCCGTCCTCGCGCGCGGCGACGAAGTACGTGGCCCGCGCCGTGCCGCCGAGGACCACGGCCGGTCCCTTGCCGCCACGGGTGATCTTCGCGCCGCCGGACAGCCGTGCCTCGTCGGCCCCGTGCACCGCCCGGTGCGGCCCGGTCACCTCGGTCAGGTCGAACTTGTCGAGCGTCACGTCGCTGCCCGGCAGCCGCGTGCCGTCACCCGCGCTGGTGCGCAGCGACAGCTCGTGCGCGCCCGCGCTCAGCTCGATCTCGACGTCGGTACGGCCGCGGTAGGTCCAGCCGAGGTCGGCCGGGTACTGCACGATCTGGTCGAGCCTGCCGTCCACGAAGAGCGCGTGCCGGCCGGGCGCCTTGTTCGTGCCCTGGTAGATGCCCAGGCGGTAGCGGCCGTCGCGGGGCACGGTGACGCTGAACGTGACGGCCGAGTCGTCCTGGTTCATGCCGCCGACGTCGCGCTTGCCGGAGGTGGCGTAGAGCTGCGGGTCGGCGGTGGTGTCCTGGTCGAAGACGCGGGCGGAGGTGAGCGTCGCCGACTCGGCCTCCACGGACACCGACCAGGGCGCGTTCGCGGCGGGCGCGGGGCCGCTCGCCGGCACGACGGTCACCCGGTAGGCCGCCATCACGTCGCCGCCCGGCACGTCCACCCGCAGCTCGCCGCCGGACACCTTGGCCCGGGTGGCGGCCACGACCGGCGGCTCCACGGCGTCACCCTCGTAGCCGGTCCAGGTCGTCTTCGACACCACGACGTCCACCCGGTCGCCGAAGACGCGGCGATCGAGGCCGGACAGGTCGAGCCTGACGGGCGCGGCGCCGCCGCCGACCAGGATCGTGCCGCGCCGCGCCGGCTCGTCGATCGCCGCCACGGCCTGCACCGTGTCGGCCTCGTTCAGGCGCGGCGGGGTCGTCTTGACCGTCTGCCCGGTCAGGTCGGCGTACCACTTGAGCAGCCACCAGCCGCCGTTCGCCTGCCGGGTGCGCACCGCGTGGTCGCCGAGGTTGCCGGCGTACGTCCAGTACGCCATGTCGGCGTCCACCTTGGTGTCCTCGAACAGCGAGATCCACTGGATCATCTGGCCGGGCACCGACATGTCGCGGCGGTTGCCGTACTCGTCGATGTTGATGGGCAGCGGCCCGATGCCGAGCTCCCGCTCCATCGCGCGGTAGTGCTCGTAGTGCCCGCGGTATTCGGCGAGCCGCTCGCGCTGCAGCTCGTGCCAGGCCATGATGTCCGGCAGGCAGTGGTCCTGCCCGGCGCAGGGCGTGTCCTTGGCCCAGGTGAGGAAGTCGCGCAGCCGCTCGGGACGGTAGAACGCCTCGTTCGGGCCGACGATGCGGGCCTTCGGGTCGATCGAGCGGATGCGCTCGTACACCGCCTTCCAGTCGGCGAAGAACCGCTCCTTCTCAGTGGCCCAGTCCTCGTACCAGATCCAGTCGGGCTCGTTGAACGGCACCCACACGAACCGGTCCTTGTCCTTCGGCCGCTCCTCGACGACCTTGCGGACCATCGTCTCGACCTTGGCCAGGTAGTCGTCGATGCCGAGCTCCTGGTACGGCCACCGGCTGTAGACGTCCTGCATGTAGATCACGACCTCTTCGCCGCCCGCCGCGAAGAAGCCGTCGGCGACCGCCAGCGCGTCGCCGTTGGGATGCTGCTCGCCGTCCGGGGCCTTCTGCGCGACCGTGCGCGGCCGGGCGCCGGCCAGCAGGCTGTCGCCGGGCACGCCGGGGTCGGACAGGGCGTACAGGCCGCCGGTCGCGCCGCCGTACACGGGGCCGGTGCGCTGCGAGAAGTCCACGGCGACCACATCGGGCGCCGCGGCGGAGGCCGAGGCGGCGGTGGCCGGGGCGAGCGCCGCCAGCGTCGCGACGGACAGTGCGGACGCCAGGGCGGGCCGCGCTAAGCGGTGTCTGGGCATGGAGGAACCTCCTCATAGGGGGTGCGACTAGGGACGTGGCTCTACTTGACGGCGCCGCCGGTGATCCCGGAGATGATCTTGCGCTGGGCGACGGCGAAGACGGCCAGCAGCGGCAGGCTCATGAGGATGATGTAGGCGAAGATCAGGTGCCAGTTGTCGAGGTACAGCCCGGCGTTGGCCACCTGGAACAGGTTCAGCGGCAGCGTGTCCAACCGGCCGCCGATGACGAAGAAGGCGTAGAAGACGTCGTTCCAGACGTACAGGCAGATGAGGATGGTCGCGGTGGCAAGCACCGGCCGCAGCAGCGGCAGGATGACCGAGAAGAACACCCGCAGCGGGCCCGCGCCGTCCATGCGGGCGGCCTCCTCCAGCGACAGCGGCACCGTACGCACGAAGCCCGTCACGAAGAAGATCACCGTGGACATGTAGATGCCGACGTACACGCCGATCATGCCGACCGGGCTGCCCGCCAGGCCGAGCAGGCGCAGCAGCAGCACGATCGTCACCACGGCGGGCGGCAGCACGATGCCGCTGATCGCCAGCGCGTACAGCACGGCGGTGAACCGCGAGGCACGACGGGCCAGGATCCACGACGCCATCGACCCCAGCGCCAGCACCAGCACCACCGACGGCGCCACCACCAGCACGCTGCCGATGAACGCCTTCGGCACCTCGCCCTGCTCCCAGACCTGGGCCAGGTTCTCCCACAGATGCCACTGCGACGGCAGCGACAGGTCCGGGGAGAGCGCCTCCGCCTGCGACTTGCCCGCCGTGACGACGACCAGCCACAGCGGCACGCCCATGACGAGCAGGACGAGCACGACCACCGCGACCGGCCGCAGCCGCGCCGCCAGGCCCCGCGAGATCGGCGGGCCGGCGGCACGCCGCCGCCCGGGACCGCCGAAGACAGGCGCCGTCACAGGATCTCCTCCCTCTTGCGCAGGATCCGGATCACCGGGAACGCCAGCAGCGCCACCATGAGGAACAGCACCAGGCTCATGGTCGTGGCCTGCGCGAACAGGCCCTGCCCGAACGTCCGGTAGATGAAGATGTTGAGGATCTCGGTGCTGCGGGCCGGGCCGCCGCCGGTGAGCGCCTGCACGATGTCGAAGCCGTTCATCGAGCCGAGCAGCGCCGTCGCGACGTTGAACGTCACCGCCGGCGCGAGCAGCGGGAAACGCACCGCCCAGAACGCCTGCCAGGGCGTCGCACCGTCGATGCGCGCCGCCTCCGAGACGTCCTCCGGCACCGACTTCAGCCCCGCCAGGTAGATGAGCATCGACAGCCCCATCCACTTCCAGGCGTGGATGACGGCGGCCAGCACCAGCGTCCACGTGGTGCTGCCCAGCCAGGCGATCTCCACCTGCTCGCCGGTCAGCGCCGACAGCAGCGCGTTCAGGCTGCCGTCCGGCTTGAGCAGCGCCTGGAAGACGTACCCGACGGCCAGCGCGGACATCAGCACCGGGATGACGAACACCAGCCTGGCCGCCCTGTTCAGCCAGGTGTCCCGCTCCAGCAGCACCGCCAGGCCGAAGCCGAACAGGTTCTGAAACAGCGCCACCAGCGCCGCGTAGATCACGGTGATGCGCAGCGACCCGAACAGGGTGCCGTCCGACAGCAGCGTGCGGAAGTTCTCCAGGCCCACCGGCCTGATCTCGCTCTTGAAGCTCGACCAGTCGGTGAACGCGTAGATGAAGTTGAACAGCGTCGGCAGGAAGAAGAAGACGAACAGGATCGCGAAGGCCGGGACGAGGAACCACAACGGATGGGTGCGGCCCCGCCCCGCCCCGGCGGGCGGGCGGCGGCGCGTCTCCTGGCCGGACGGCACGGTCTGCTCCTTGGTGAGAGACACGGGTACGGGGTCAGAAGCCGGGCGCGCCCGCGGCCTTGGCGAGCTGCGCGAACTGCTTCTGGGTCGCGGCGGCCACCTGCTCGGGCGACAGGCTGCCGGTAATCATGTCGGCCAGGTTCAGATACAGGTCGGGGTTCGCGACCGCGAGCGACTGCATCGACCCGACCGACTCGCCCAGCGAGGCGTGCACGTCCTTCAGCGCCTGCGGCACCCCGTCGGGCGTCGGCACGTCGGGCCGCAGCGAGACCGTCTTGCGGTCGTTCACGAACGTCTGGTAGCCCGGCCCCATCCAGTACGCCAGGAGCTGCCGCGCCGCCGCCTCCCGCTTGGCGTCGCCGGTGCGGAAGGCCACCAGCGCGTTCGACTGGTCGGGGATCGACGTGGCGACGTTGCCCGACGGCGAGATCGGGAAGAAACCGATCTTCTCGTCCAGCTCGGCGGTGTCCGCCATCGCCTGAAGCTGGCCGAAGAACGAGTTGACCTGCACCACCATGGCGGCCTTGCCGGACAGCAGCGCCTCGCCCTGGTCCTCGAACGTCGCCGTCTTGATGTCGTCGTTGAACAAGCCCTCGTCGATCAGACCCTTGTACGTCTTGATCGCATCGAGGATCGTCTTGTCCTCGAACGTCTCCTTGCCGCTGTTGATCCGGTCCCATAGCCCGTTCTTGGCGGCGTCGGCGAGCTGCACCTGCACCCACCACTGGGTGGCCCACTTGTCGCCGGCCATCTCGAAGAACGGGGTGACGCCCTTGGCCTTGAGCGTGCGGGCCAGCTCCACCATCTCGCCGAACGACTTCGGCGTCTCCTTGATCCCGTTGGCCTCGAAGACCTTCTTGTTGTAGTAGACGCCCTCGACGGCCGGGCTGGTGATGAGCGCCGCGTACCGGGTCTTGTCCAGGATCCCGGTGATGTCGCGCAGCTCGGGCGAGAGCTTGTCGATCCAGGGCGCGCCGTCCAGCGGCTGCAGGTTGGCGCGGGCGTTCAGCGCGGTCAGCATCGACGCCGTCGGCTGCCAGAACGCCAGGTCCGGCTTGTCGCCGGTGGCCACCTTGGTCTGCACGCCCTGCTCGTACGGGTCGGGGACGGTGACCACCTCCACCGTGGCCCCGGTGGCCTTCGAGAAGGCGTCGGTGATCGCCTTGGGGGTGGTGGTGCTGTTCTGGGCGGCCCAGATCGTCAGCGTCACCCCGTCCAGGCGGGCGGTGGGCTCGGGCCAGGCGGCCGGGGCCGAGTCGGTGGTCGCCGCCGGCCCGGCGGCGGGATCGCTGCAGGCGGTGAGCGCCAGGAGCGCGCTCGCCGCGACCATGATCGCGGTACGGGGGGCTCTACGCACGGTTACGTCGTCCTTCGGTCTCATAGCGCCGGTTCGGTGGGCTAGCGGGGGCGGAGGTGCAGGATGCGGGCGGTGGGCGGCGGGACGTGGGCCGTGACGGTCAGCTCGGCGGCACCCGGGTCCCAGTCGAGGCGCCAGCCCCCGGCCTGTGCCGGGTAGGCGACGGTGGCCTCCAGGTCGCGGCCGCGGAGGTGGGGGAGCGAGAGCACGGTGGACTCCGGCGCGCCGGGCCGCCTCCAGACCGTCACGTACGTGTCGCCGCTCGCGCCGGGGCTGTTGCGCGGGCCGCCGTCACTTCGTGGGCTGCCGTCGCCTGTCGGGATGGCGTCGCTTCGTGAGGTGCCGTCGCTCAGCGGGCCGCCGTCACTTCGTGGGCTGTCGTCGCGGAGGGCGAAGGCGAGCCAGGGATCGTCCCAGCCGGGCAGGCCGAGCGGCCAGCACGCGGTGGCGCGCGGCAGCACCGGGCGCAGCCGCCGGTGCACCGCCACGCCCTCCTTGACCAGGGCGAGCCTGGGGCCGTCCATGCGGTGCAGGTTGCCCGACAGATAGAGACGGCCGAGTATGCCGGTGCACATCGTGAACGCCACCTCCTCCTCCGTCATCTCCGGCTGCGGGTAGGCCCAGTTGGCGGCCTGCTCGGGCAGCACCGACAGGGGAGCGGCGGCCGCGATCGGCGGGTAGCGCAGGAAGTCCTGCTGGTCGCTGGTGGACTGGAGCTGCAGGCGGGAGAGCATCGCGTAGTCCATGCGCATGGCGCCCGAGCCGCAGTTCTCCAGCACCAGGTGCGGGTGGCGGTCGAGCACCGACTCCAGCCAGGCCAGGTGGGCCCGGTTGTGCCCGAGCAGCCCGGCTCCCGCGCTGGGGGCGTCCACGTCGGTGCCCGCGCCCGGGTTGATGTTGTAGTCGAGCTTGAAGTAGCCGACGCCCAGTTCCGTGACCAGCCGGTCGATCACCTGGTCCACGTGCGCCACCGCGGCGGGATGGCGCAGGTCGAGGTGGTAGCGGCCGTGCTCGGCCACCCGTACGCCGCCGCGCTGCAGGAACGCCTCGTCCGGCAGTTTGCCTGCCATCGGGCTGCGCACCCCGATCACCTCGGGCTCCAGCCACAGGCCGGGCGTCATGCCGCGCTCCCTGATCCGGGCCAGCACCTCCTCGATGCCGCCAGGGAACCGGGTGCTCGACGGCCGCCACTCGCCGACGCTGTCCCACCAGTCGCCGCCGTCGTCGTACCAGCCGGCGTCCACGCAGAACACCTCCGCGCCCGCCTCGGCCGCCGCGTCGATGAGCGGCAGCAGCTTCTCCGTGGTCGGGTCGCCCATCAGCGTGTTCATGTAGTCGTTGAAAACGAGCGGCAACCTGTCCCGGTCGGGGTGGGGGCGCAGCGACGCGCGACGGTGCGCGGTCAGCGCGGCCGCCGCGCTTTCCAGGCCGTCGCCGGACACCGCCACCGACACCGGCACCGTGGTGAACGACTCGCCGGGCGCGAGCGGCTGGCTCCACTGGTGGTCCAGGTCCGTCGGGCCGGACAGCGCGGCGTACACGCCGTCCAGCCGGTCGCCGACCTCCCACCGCCAGGGGCCGTTGTGCTCGATCTGCCACAGCCACGTCCGGCCCGAGCCGCGCTCGGCCAGCCCGCCCATCGGGACGTACCGGCCGCTCGACCACGTGCCCAGACTGGTCAGCGCGTACGCGCCCCGCCCGTGGCCGTGCCCCTCCAGGCCCAGGTCGGGCAGGTGGCCGGCGAGCGGCTGCCTGGTCCAGCGGCTCTCGCCGAGCCAGGCGCTGCCCGCGTACAGGACGTCCAGATCGGCCGCCTCCAGGCCGTGGAATCCCGCCGCGAACGAGGTCACCGCCAGCAGCAGCACCGGCTGCGCGCCCCGGTTCGTCACCCGGACCGACGACCGCAGCGCCGGCACGCCCTCGTACGACTCCAGCAGCAGCTCCGCGCCCAGCCCCGACGACTCGTCACGCAGCCGCACCCGCAGCTCGTGCCGGCCGTCCTGGACCGAGCGGTCCGCGCCCGCGTACCGCAGCCGCAGGCCCACCGCCGTCTCCGACAGCCGCTGCGAGGCCCGCGCCCGGCCCTCGCCGGGCACCAGCACCTCGACGACCGGCTGGGACGTCCGCATGGGAGCCGCCGCCCCGCCCGGCGACAGCTCGCGCAGCGTCACCGGGCGATCCTGATGGATCTCCAGGGCGACCGCGAGACCCGAATGGCCCCAGCGGAGGGTCTCCACGACATCAGCAGGCATCAAGCTCTCTCTTTCGGCGTCACAGGGGACCGATCGCGGTGGCAGGGTTCGCGCGTACTGCCCTGGACGGGTGGGCGCTCCCGCAGTCATGTGACCGGTCACACGCCCGTCAGTGTGAACGGTCACACGGCCCCTGCGAAAGCCTTCTTTGCCGATTCGTTACGCACAGGTTTCCTGAGCGCGCGGTCTGGAACGAAGCTGACCAGGGCGCTGACCAGCAAGGTTGTCGGTGCTTCCGAGTCTGCGACGCCGCCTGTCGCATCCACGAATGGACGGAGGCGATGGTCTGGAAGGAGCCGCGGAAGAGACTGCCAACGGGACGGAAGGCGAGCCGGCCGACCGCTGGCAGGAGCGGTGCGGCCGCCGACCGTGCGGCAGAGATCCCCTGGCCCATCGCCCGCGGCCCGGGGTCGGCGAGCGCCCAGCCTTGGGCCGAGCGCTAAGACGGCCGCGGCGATCCCTGCGCCAGGGGGCTCGGGAAGAAGGGCACGATCGAGTATCGGGTGCAGTACTAGGAGTAGTCGTCTCCAGGTGAAACCCGATGTCGTGAGACACGTGAGGCGCTGAGAATCGCTCTCAGCGCCTCACATTGCGACTGGCCTACGGAACGACCGGGGTGGCGCACGACTTCGGGCCTGGCCTGACGTTCTGCTCGTCATGGCCGCCCGCCTCGCCTGTTCGGCTCGGCCGTGATTCCGCCGATGGCCTCCCGAATCCGTGTGCTGCGCGCTCGGAGTTCGGCAACGCGACCACCCCTCCTCCTTCGAGCTCGGGCGGGCGCGTCATGCCCATGACGCAGCCGTCAGCAGGTGCGGGCGATGGCGTCGACCTTCTCGCCGAAGTTGGTGTCGTACGCCCTGGCGTAGTGGCCGGGCCTGACGCCTCGCCTTTCACGGCTGCCGGTGTCGATGAAGCAGCCTGAGGCGTTGGCGTAGAAGGAGTGGACGTGGTTGCGCATGTTGGCCGGCAACGTGCGATAGCCGTCGCCGGGGCTCCACTTCCACGGGACACCGTCGAAGTTCCGGTCCTGCCACAGGCAGATGTTGCCTGTGGGGCAGCCCGCTGCCGCTCGCGTCAGGCTCACCTGTGCGGTGAGGGTAATCAACTCTCGGCGATATGGCGCGGACGAACGAGCTGCCGAAACCGCGTACTGAGGCGACCGTCCGCACGCGCTCTCGCAGCGGGGCGGGACTTCACACGCGCACGGGACAGACCTCCGGCACCATGCCGGCAGGGCGCCGGACCCGGCTCCGCGTGCCGATCGGTCGCCAGGTGAGGCGCGAAGTGGGCTGGTGAATCGGCGTGGTGCGCAGAGCCGGCCTGTTGTGCGCGTGGCGGAGCGGTGTCACGCCGAATCGGGTGGTGCTCCACGAGCTGGATGCCGCGCCGAGCACATGGGACGCGCTGCGTTGGGGCGTGCGGATACCGAGAGCCCTCCAGAGCGAAGTTCGGTTCGCGCCCCTTCGCTGGCGATGCCGCTTGCCCGGTGCCGCCTGTCCTGTGTGGGCTGCGCCGGGAGCAAGGCGGGATGGGTCAGGTGGTAGGGGGTGGGGCGGTGGATTCGCGGATCATCAAGGCCGGGGGGACCAGGCGGGGCACCGGTTGCGGGAGGCCGGAGAGTTCGGCCATGGCGGCGTCGAAGCAGGCGCGGCCGAGGCCGGGGAAGTCCATGCGTACGGTGGTCAGCGCGGGCGTCCAGTATGCCGCCCCCGGGATGTCGTCGAAGCCCACGATGCTCACGTGACCCGGCACGTCCTTGCCCGCGTCGTACAGCGCCCGCCGGACGCCCTGCGCGATGTCGTCGTTGCCGCACAGAATGGCGGTGACCTGCGGGTCGGCGGCCAGACGGCGGCCCGCCTCGTACGCGGAGGCGATGTCCCACCCGCACCCCAGCACCTCGGGCACGGCCGCCCCCGCGGCGGTCAGCGCGTCGCGCCAGCCCGCCAGGCGGCCGCCCTGCCCGACCTCGGACGGGATCGCCACGTGGTGCACCGTGCGGTGGCCCAGGTCGAGCAGGTGCCGGGTGGCGTCGGCGGCGGCGCCGCGCTCGTCGAGCGCGATCGCGACCCTGCCCCGGTCGGGAGCGGCGGGTTCGGCCACCGCGACGGCGGGCACATGGGCGGGCAGCGCCTCCAGCACGGCGACGCCGATCGCGTCGAAGGCGATCACCACCACCGCGCCGGCGCTGGCGTCGCTGACGTACTCGACGGCCTGCCGCACCTCCGCGGGCTCGGCCGACTCCACGACCCTGACGCCCACGGACATGCCGGCCGCGCGGGCCGCCTCCTCGATGCCCTGGAGGGTGGCGGCGTAGCCGTACAGGACGGTGTCGGAGGTGACCACGGTGATGCCGCGAGCCCGGCCGAGGCTGAGCGCGCGGGCCGCGCGGCTGGGCCGGAAGCCGAGCCGCTCGATGGCCGCGAGCACCGTGGCGCGGGTTTCCGGGCGCACCCTGGGCGAGTCGTTGAGCACGCGCGAGACCGTCTGGTACGACACTCCGGCCTCGGCGGCGACGTCCCTGATGCTGGGCACGGCCGCGTCGCGGGCGGCCGCGCGAGACGCGCGCGGGGGAGTCGGAGTCACCTCCACATCGTATGACCTGATGATCCGCGCTCATGCCGGGCACCGTCCGTCCGCCTCGTCTTCGAGTTCCTGTCGGTCCGGAAACGCCCGAACTTCACATCGAGAACACGCTCTCTCGCATTCGAGCCCTTTTCGCAGGTGCCAATCGTCCTTTGATGAAAGGAAATCACCTGGCTGAACGTGTGCCGGCGGGTAGATTTCGGCGCGACGGGTCAGGGTGCCGCCCGGCCTGTTCGAGAGGTCAGGTGAGACGGGCGCGCGCGGAGTGATCAGGGGCCTGACGCCTAGTGCGGACCCGTGGATGGTCGAGGTGTGCGGGCGCTCGGGCGGCCGGCCGGAAACGGGGCCGATGGGCGTGGGAAGTGCGCAACGCCTCCTGGCGTAGGTCGCGTGATAGGGCTGGCTGGTGGTGGGTGCCGGGGGACCGTCCCCCACGGCCTGTGCCTTGGCGGTGCCGGCCTGCGCACACCCTGACCGGCCGGGTGGGTGCGGCCGGCCTGCCCCATCCCGACCGCCGCGTGGGGTGGGCGGTCGGGATGGGGCCGCGCGGTGCGGGTGCGCGGGGCCTTCCAGCCGGTCAGGTGCGGGACCCCGATCGGGTCAGGTGCGGGTCCAGCGCTGGTTGGTGCCGCCCGTGCAGTCCCAGATCTGCAGGCGGGTGCCGTTGGCGGAGCTGACGTCGGTCGCGTCGAGGCACTTGCCGGACTGCGGGTTGACGATCTGCCCCGTGCCGGAGTCGTACGTCCAGCGCTGCGCCCCGGTGCCGTTGCAGTCGTAGAGCTGCACCTTGGCGCCGTTCGCCGTGGAGCCGGCGGTGACGTCCATGCACTTGCCGAGCGCGCGGACGGAGCCGTCGGAGTTCCAGGTCCAGGACTGGGCGGCGGTGCCGTTGCAGTCCCAGAGCTGGATGGGGGTGCCGTTGGCGGTCTCGGCGCCGGCGACGTCGACGCACTTGCCGCCGATCCCGGTGATCTGGCCGCCGGAGCCGCCGCTGTCGGTGGGCGGGGCGTAGACGCGGACGTAGTCGACGGTCAGCGTCTGCGGGAACGTGGTGGTGCCGTCGGGGTAACCGGGCCAGTCGCCGCCGACCGCGACGTTCATGATCATGAAGAACGGGTGGTCGAAGACCCAGCGGCGGCCGCCCAGGTCGGCGGGGGTGCGGCGCTGGTACTCGACGCCGTCCACGTACCAGACGATGAGGTTGGGCGACCAGTCGACGGCGAAGGTGTGGAACGCGTCGGCGAAGGGGGAGCCGATCGTGTAGCCGGCGCCGATGCCGCCGCCACCGCTGTAGCCGGGGCCGTGGATGGTGCCGTGGACGGTGTTCGGCTCGCGGCCGATGTTCTCCATGATGTCGATCTCGCCGTCGTCCGGCCAGTTGGTGCCGCCGAGCATCCAGAACGCCGGCCAGATGCCCTGCCCGCGCGGCAGCTTCATGCGTGCTTCGAACCGCCCGTACGTCTGGCTGAAGGTGCCGAGCGTGAGCAGGCGGGCGGAGGTGTACAGGCAGGTGCCGTAGTGGCACTGGTCGCCGGCCGGGTTCTCGCGGCGGGCGGTGATCACCAGGTTGCCGTTGCCGTCGAGGGCGGCGTTGCGGGTGCTGTCGGTGTAGTACTGGTGCTCGTTGTTGCCCCAGCCGCCACCGCCGATGTCGAAGCGCCACTTGGAGCCGTCGACCGGGCTTCCTGCGGGACCGTCGAACTCGTCCGACCACACGAGCGGGCCGGGGGCGGGCGCGGCGCTCGCGGTGCCGGTCATGGGGACGACCAGCGCGGCGATCGCGGCGAGGACGGTACCGATGGCGAGCAGCAATCTTTTGCGGGGGGTGCGTGCCATGTGGGTTACCTCATGGGTCCACGGGGTGTGAGTTTACGGAAACCTTCCGGCAACGTGAGCGCTCCTGTCAAGAGAGCGCTCTCTCGCTTTCCCCCGCCCGTTTTCAGGCCGGCTTGTGCCGCTGGTAGTGGCGGGCGACGCGGACCCGGTTGCCGCAGCGGGCGGCGGCGCACCAGCGGCGGCGCGGATGGGCGGGCAGGAACAGCGTCACGCAGTCGTCCGCCTCGCACTTGCGGATCGTGGCCACCGCCGGGTTCGCCAGCAGGTCGGCGGCAGCCTCGGCGAGCCAGGCCGCCAGTCGCTCCGCCGCGGAGCCGTCGCGCCTGCGGGTGGCGGTGAGCGCGCCGTCATCCCAGGTCAGCTCGGTGACGGCGGGCGCGGCGCGCTGGGCGCGGTTGATCGCGTCGAGGGCTTCCTGAGGCGGTCGCTCGCCCCGCCGTACGTGCTCCAATGCCCGTGCCGTGTGACCGCGCAGCTCGCGTGCGGTCGCCAGCTCGGGCTCGCCCAGGTCGGCGGCGGCGAGGTCGCGCGCCTCGGGGAACCGGGCGGCCTCCAGGTCGAGCCAGGCGCGCAGGCTCTCCGGCGTGGCCAGGTGCTCACCGTCGGCGTTGCGGGTGTTGACCAGGTCGAGCGCCAGGGGCTCGCCGACCAGGGGACCGGGGTTGTTCATGCTTCTAATGCTACCTGACGCATTTGACGCATTAGGAAGCATACGGGTAGACCTAATGTGTCAGCCGCTCAGAAAGGCATTAATACTCCAGCCGCACTTCGAGATCTCGATCTGGTCGAGGCTGAGACGTGAGACGGCCACCGCAGTGATCATGTGGGTGTGTGGAATCCAGATGATCGGCGGTGGCCGTGGCAGCCACGGTAGCCGAAATCGACCCGCGTGTATGGGCCGATGCGTTCGATGACCTGTTCGCGCAGGTAGTGGCACCGTTCTTCGGCCGGCGTGAGCCGCGGATCAGAGCGCGTGGTTACCTGCTGGGCCTGCTGAGTTCGCTGGAACGCAAGAACGGCTGGTCCCTGGCCGAGTTCGCCGGAGACGCGACACCCGACGGGATGCAACGACTGCTCAACCACGCCCGCTGGGACGTCGATGCGGTCCGGGATGCACTGCGGGCCCAGGTCGCCGAGCGGCTCGGGTGCCTGGACGGGGTGCTGGTGGTCGACGACACCGGGTTCGAGAAGAAGGGCCGCCGCTCGGCCGGGGTGCAGCGCCAGTACACCGGCACGGCCGGAAAGATCACCAACTGTCAGGTCGGAGTGTTCGCCTCCTACCTGCACCCCGGCCGGCAACGGGTGCTGATCGACCGGGAACTGTATCTGCCCGCTTCCTGGTTCACCGCACCCGAGCGGCGCACCGACGCCGGCATCCCGGAGCAGGTGGAGTTCGCGACCAAACCGGAGCTGGCCTGGAGGATGATCGAGCGGGCCGCCGACGATCCGCTGCTCACCTTCGCCTGGCTCACCGCGGATGAGGGCTACGGCGACAACCCCGTGTTGCGTGAGCGGTGCCGCAGCCGGGGTTTGAGCTACGTGTTCGCTGTCTCCTGTGACCACCCGATCGTGCTGGCCGGCCGGAAGATGCGTGCCGATGAGGTCTTCGCCGCGCTGGAGGAGCAGGCGTGGCAGCGTTACTCCTGCGGCCAGGGTGCCAAGGGCCACCGCTACTACGACTGGGCGTGGATCCCGCTCGGCCCGGCCGAGTGGCTGCTGGCCCGCCGCTCCATCACTGATTCCGGCGAGCTGGCGTTCTACACCTGCTGGGCCACCGGCCCGGTCGCGCTGCCGGAGCTGGTGCGAGTGGCGGGATCGCGGTGGAGCGTGGAGGAATGCTTCCAGGCCACCAAGAACGAGGTCGGCCTGGACCATTACCAGGTCCGCAAGCACCTGGCCTGGTATCGGCACGTCACGTTGGCCATGGTCGCTCACGCTCACCTGGCTTTCCTCGCCGCCGGCCCACCCGGCGCAACGGGCGCTCAGCAGGGCGAGGCTTTCTCGGGCCTGGCCACACAGGGGGCCCTGCCGACAGGGACGATCACAGCTTGAGGGTGCGAACGGTGACGATTCCGGCGAGCTGATCCCGCTTACCGTCAACGAGATCCGGCGTCTGCATGCTCATCTTGCCCAGCCCCGGCACCCTGCCAGTCATCGAATCCGCTGGTCACAGTGGCGACGTCGGCATCAAGCCCGCGCCCGCCGCTGCCATTACCAGCGACAGCGACGAATCATCGATCACTAAATGCGGCTGGAGTATTAAAGATGACCGCACCAGCCCGCACCGCGCACCGCTACGTGGACGTCGAAGGAGTCCGCGTCTTCTACCGCGAGTCCCTGCCCGACCGGGCCGACGCGCCCGTGCTGCTGCTGTTGCACGGCTTCCCGTCCGCCTCGCACCAGTACCGCGCGCTGTTCGACCGGCTCGGGTCCCGCTACCGGCTCATCGCGCCGGACCACCCGGGCTCCGGGCACACCGAGGCGCCCGCCGGTTACACCTACTCGTTCGACCGGCTCGCCGACCTCACCGAGGGCTTCGTCCGCGCGCTCGGCCTGACCCGCTTCGCCCTGTACGTCTTCGACTTCGGCGCCCCGATCGGCTTCCGCGTCGCCGAGCGGAACCCCGAGTGGATCGCCGGCCTGATCGTCCAGAACGGCAACGCCTACGCAGACGGCCTGTCAGAGGCCGCCCGCGACCTGCTCGCACAGCGTCCCGACACGCCCGGCGGCCCGGAGCGGGTGCACGCCGAGCTGACCCTGGAGGCCGTACGCGGCCAATACCTCACCGGCGTCCCCGACCCGAGCCTGGTCGCGCCCGACAACTGGACGCTCGACCACCACTTCCTCGGCCTGCCGGGGCACAGGGAGGCCCAGGCGGCGCTGCTGTTCGACTACCACACCAACGTCGAGAGCTACGACCGCTGGCAGGCGTGGCTGCGCAAGCACACCCCGCCCGCCCTCATCGTGTGGGGCGAGAACGACCCGTTCTTCACCGAGGCCGGAGCCCGCGCCTACCGGCGCGACCTGCCCGATGCCGAGCTGCACCTCTTCGACACCGGGCACTTCGCGCTGGAGACGCACGCCGAGGAGATCGCCCCGCTCGTCGCGGGCTTCCTCGACCGGCTCAACGAAGAGTGGCGGTGAACGTACGGCCGTACGCGTGCCGGGTCGTCGCCTGCACCAGGGTGCCGCCCGGCACTCGCCGTACGGTGACGCCCTCGTCGGCCTCCGCCACCCGCAGCGGGCGGCCCGGCACGACCACGGAGACGCGGTCGCGCTTCATCGTCGGGTCGGACAGGGCGACGGACGTGCGTCTGCCGGACTCCCGCACGATGACCGAGGCGGGACCGTCCACGAGCAGGCGGCCGGCCTGGCGCGGGCCCTTGGAGAAGACGTTGCACGCGATGATGCCGAGCTTCTGGTGCCGCACGGCCTGCACGTGGCGGTTGTTCGCCAGCACGCTCACCGGGCCGCGCGCGTAGCGGCGCAGCGCGTCCTCGGTGGCGTTCGGCACCAGCGCGTACGCCAGCTCGCCCTCGCCCGCGATGGTGGCGGTGAAGACGTTCTTGGTGACGGCGGTGTCGGGGTTGCCGGTCCGCACCACCCTGCGGCTGCGGGTGACGGTCTCCAGCCCGGCCGCGACCGGCCGCCGGTCGAGGAAGACGTAGCCGATGGAGGTACGGCGGGTGCCGTTGGCGTAGCGCAGCCACCGCAGGGGCGTGGCCGCGCCGCCCGGCCGCCAGCCGCGCCCGTCCCAGCGCTCGCCGGTGAGCGTGACCGCGTCGCCGGGCGCGGCGATGCGGCTGTCGACGGTCGTCACCACGTCGCGGCCGCCCTGACCTGCGACGTCCGCCGCCAGCACCACGATCTCGTCGTCGAACATGAACCACGACTTGGTGGCGCGGGCGTTGCGGTAGGCCACGAAGTCGTCGGGCAGCAGGCCCTGCTGCTTGGCGGTGTAGGCGACGTCGTCCGACTGCACCATGCCCGCCACGCCGTACGCGCCGAGCGTGGCGCCGCCGGAGAAGGCGTTCTCGCCGCGCGGGAAGTACACGTAGGTGTTCTGCGACTCCGACGACGAGGTGAAGTTGAGCGGGTGGTCCGGGTTCTCGTACCACAGCCGCCCGTACAGCTCGGGGACCGTCCGCCGCTCCTCCACCGGCGCGGTCACCCCGGCCAGCCGGTACGGCGACACGGTCGTGTAGTAGTCGACCCCGTACACCTGCCCCTGGTCCTCGCCCGACAGGTAGAGGTAGTAGGCGCCGTCGCCCTGGAACCAGGGCATGAGGTTCTCGCCGCTCATGTACTCGTACTTGCTGATCCGCTCCGAGCTGCGGGCCAGCGCGAACGCGTAGCCGGGGCGGCGGTGCACGGTGCGGTCCATCGCGTTGAACGCCACCGACCGCGCGGGCGGGTTGAGGTCGGCCGCCGGGATGGAGGCGTCGGCGCGCACGGCGGCGTAGCGGGCGATGCTGCCCGGCGAGACGAAGGCGGTGGTGTCGGCGGCCGGCAGGAATTTGAGGTACTTCTTCAGCGGCAGCGCGTCCTCGACGTGCTCGGTCAGGTCGGCGATGGCCTCCACGACCACGTTGAGATCGGTGTAGCCGCTGGCGGTACGCGAGACCGCCCGCCCCTTGACGATCTCCATCATCCAACCCTCGAAGATCAGCGGGGCGAAGCCGTCGGTGATCCACCGGTACACCACGGACGGCAGATCGCCGGAGCCGGACGTGACGCCCTGCAGCATGTTGAGCGTCTGCACGACGCGGGTCAGCAGGGCGCGGCCGTACGAGCCGGTGTAGGCGACCGAGTGGTGCTGGATGAACGAGCCGTCGGCGTAGTAGCCGTCGGTGTTGCCGTGCTGCAGGTTGTACGGATCGATCGTGGCGAACACCGTGGACTGGTCGGCGATGGCCTTGTTGACGCGGGCGTCGTCGCCGGTCAGCGCGCCCTGCAGGATGCGGTTGGCGGTGATGTCGGCCAGGTTCGCGCCGGTGTGGAAGCGGGAGTCGAGGTCGACGTCGCCGTCCTTGCCGTTGCGCAGGTAGGCGTCCATCGAGGCGATGTACGGCGCGGTCAGCTCGCCGCGCAGCTCCTCGGGCAGCAGGGCGAGGGTCCTGCTGACGTGGGTGGGGATGCCGATCTCCCAGTTGTGCCAGTTGCCGTAGTCGCCGGCCGACTGGTCGCCGAAGTAACGCTCGTGCAGCCAGGCCAGGCCGTCGGCCACCCGCCGCGCGGCGGCGGCGTCGCCCTCCAGCGCGCTGCCGGGGGCGCGGGTGGCCAGCGCGATCTCGTACAGGTACTGGTAGGCCAGGCGGAGGTTCACGTCGTCGGTGCCGAGCGCCAGGCCGGCGAACAGCTCGCCGTCGCCCGCCTGGTCCATAGCGGTCAGCCGCTGCCTGGCGGTGCCGGCGATGGCGGCGAGCTTGCCCGCCACTTCGGGGCGGGCGTTGACCTCGGGGGTGCCGGCGAGGATGGCGACGGAGTTGGCGAGCAGCCGGGCGTGGTCGATGGCCTGTGCGGCGGCCGTGCCGGTCATGACAGGGCCGGTCATGACGGGGCCGGTCGTGGCGGCGCGGGCGGGGGCGGCCACCGCCAGCAGGCCGGTGGCGGGGACGAGGGTGAGCACTTGGCGGCGGGACATGTGCGGCACTGCGAACTCCAGGCCGTTGGGGGGATACGCTGGGGCTCACCGTACATGATCGCCGACGCGCTTCACAGGGCGGAGCCGCCTCCGTGGGGGTCTCCGTGGGGGCTCCGAGGAAGGCTCTCACCACTGCTTGATGCCGACGACCGTGATCACGACCGCGAGCAGCACCGCGAAGGCGATCACGATCGCGGCCGCCGCGACCGACGCCCGGCGCAGCGCCCGGTTGACCCGCCGCTGGTGCCGCATGGCACGACGAACCGCCCGCTCACCTCTTAATCGGGCGATATCCGTACGATCCATGACGCCACTCTGCTGCCGGACGCCCGCCGCACGCAAGCGCCGCCACGGAGCGCTCAGGCCGAGGAGCTCATGGCCTGGCGGAAGAACTCCTCGGCGGTGGCGCCCGGCCCGCCACCGCGCTCGCCGCGCTCGCCGTGCCCGGGGCGCCTGGCCCGCCGTGCCCGGGGCGCCTGGCCCGCCGTGGCTGCCGTGCCCGAGACGCCCGGGGCGGGCGCGGTCTGGCCTGGGCGGGGGAGGGCTGAGGGGGCGGGCTTGTGCGAAAGGCGCGCCGTGTCCGGCCCGGCCGCGCCGGGGTCAGGCGAGGGCGGGCCCGGGAGGGCCAGGTCAGGACCGGGACGGCGCGCAGGAGCGGGCGCGGGGCGGCGGGCAGGAGCGGGCGCGGGGCGGCGGGCAGGGGCGGCCGCAGGGTTTCAGTGCCCGGGTGGCTCAGGTGTGCAGCGGGCGCAGGGTGGCATGCAGGGGCGGGCGCGGGGCTTCGGTGCCCGGGGCTCAGGTGTGTGACCGGTCGGGGCTCAGGTGTGTGACCGGTCAGGCGATCCGGCGGGTGGTGCCGTCGGCGGGGCCGAGGCGGGCGAGGAGCTGGAAGGCGGTGTCCTTGCCGAAGGCGGCGATGGCCGCCTCGCCCATCCGCTCGAGCTCGGGCGCGGGCGGGCTGCCGGGCGCGAACGTCGTCTCGTCGCGGACCAGCGCCTCCATCTCGTCGAGCAGGCTTCGCTGCTCGGCGGTCAGATCAGGACGCGCGGCGCGAAAGCGGATGAGCTGCTCCAGCCAGAGCCCGCTGCGCACTTCCGCCGGCAGGTCCTGGTAGAGCTCGCGTCTGCGGCTCACGGGATGGGTGATGAACTCGTCGTACGCCGCGGAACGCTGTTCGTCGTCCATGGACACCTGCCGGGTCGAGACGGGTGGACTCTCCCCCTGGGGGAGACCCCATGCTACCCGGAGCACGATCAGCCCTGAGGAGAAGCGAAGTATGACCATCGTGACCGGCGTCGAGCCCCGCGGCCTGCACCACTGCGAGACCACGGCGCTCGGTGTGCTGCTCCGCCACGAAGGACTCGACCTGCCGGAGCCGCTGATGTTCGGGCTCGGCTCCGGCCTGTCCTTCGTCTACTGGGACGCCAAGGCGATGCCGGTGCCCTTCCTCGGCGGCCGGGTCAAGCCGTTCGAGCTGACCAGGAACCTGGCCGCCAGGCTGGGGCTGACGCTGGCCGTCCAGGAGACCACCTCGCCCCGCCGGGCCTGGGAGAACGTGGCCGCGGTCATCGACGGCGGCCGCCCGGCCGGCCTCCAGCTCGACTGCTACCACCTCGACTACTTCACCTCGAAGGTGCACTTCGGCGGCCATGTGGTCGCCATGTACGGCTACGACGACCGCGACGCCTACCTCGTGGACACCGCGCAGCAGGGCGGCGCGGTGCGCACGAGTCTCGACGCGCTCGCCCGCGCCCGGGCCGAGCGCGGCCCGATGACCGCGAGGAACCGCTCGTTCACCATCACCCTGCCGCCGCACCCCGTCGCCTGGCAGGAGCAGCTCGTCCCCGCCATCAGGGACTGCGCGGCCGCGTTCCTCTCCCCGCCCATCGCGAACCTCGGTCACCGGGGCGTCGCCAAGGCCGCGACGAAGGTGCCCGGCTGGTGGGAGCGGGCGCAGGACCCGCGCCGCGACCTGCCGCAGGCGGCCCTCCTCATGGAGCGGGGCGGCACCGGCGGCGGCCTGTTCCGCGCGCTGTACCGGGACTTCCTCGCCCAGTGCGCCGAGCTGGTCGGCGGTGCGGACCTGCGTACGGGCCACCGGCTGTACGCCGAGGCGGCGGCCCTGTGGACCGATGTGGCGGCGCTGATCGGCAAGGCCGGCGAGAGCGGCGACCCCGGCCACCTGGAGGAGGCCGGGACGGTCCTGCGCGACCTGGCCCGCATCGAGCGCGAGGCCATGGAGGCGCTGGCCCGCCTGTGACGCACCGTTCCTAGGAGTCCTAGGTATAGCCTAGGAAGGCAAGCCAACAACCTAGGAAGGGTCGGTGACCTATGGCGCGTGCCGGGCTGACCGTGGAACGCGTGACGCTCGCCGCCGCGGAACTGGCCGACGAGGTCGGGCTCGACCACGTCACGATGTCGGCGGTGGCGCGCCGGCTCGGCGTCAAGGACGCCAGCCTGTACGCCCACGTACGCAACCTGGAGGACCTGCGCGGGCGCATCGCGCTGCTGGGCGCGGACGAGAAGACCATCCGCATCGCCGAGGCCACCGCAGGGCGGGCCGGCAAGGACGCGCTCGTCGCCTACGCCGACGCCTGGCGGTCCTACGCCCACGACCACCCGGGCAGGTACACCGCGACCCAGGTCCCGATCCCCATCGACCCCGAGCTGGCCGCCAAGGCGGCCGGGCCGCGCCGGGCGGTCGAGCTGACCTACAGCATGCTGCGCGCGTACCGGCTGGAGGAGCCCGACCTGACCGACGCGGTCCGGCTGATCCGCAGCGCGCTGCACGGATTCGTCAGCATCGAGGCCGCGGGCGGGTTCGCGCACGCGCGACCGGCCGGCGACTCCTGGGTCCGCTGCGTGGAAGCCCTGCACAACGCACTCGAACACTGGCCCTCCCGCACCGGAGGAGACCCCTGATGACCCCCGTGACCACGGGACGGCTGCGCGTCGACGGCGCCACCCTGCACTACGAGGTACGCGGCAGCGGGGCTGTCGCCGGACGCGCCCGTCCGCGTGGCCGGGTGCAGCTCCGGCGCGATCACCGCGCTCCACCTGCTCACCGCCCATCCGGAGCGGGCCGAACGGGTGATCGCGCACGAGCCGCCGGTGGTCGAGGTGCTGCCGGACGCCGCCGCCCACCGGGCGCTGATCGCCCGCGTCCAGGACACCCTGCGCAGGGAGGGCCTGATGCCCGCGGCGGCCGTCTTCGCGGCCGGCCTCCGAGCGCCCGCCCCGGCTCGGCCACGCGGGGAAGCGGCCGCCCCCGCGCTTGCGCCGCACGATGGCCGACGACGGCCGTACTTCCTCGGCCGCATCGTGCCGGGCTTCATGGCGTACGTCCCCGACCTCGGCCGCCTGCGTGAGCTGTCGGACCGGCTGGTGCTCGCGGCTCCAGGGGTCTTGTGGTCAGTGAGCGGCGAGCAGGTCGGCGAAGCGGCGGCTGTCGACGTTCCCGCCCGAGGCGATGAGCCCGATCCGGCGCGGTGTGCCCTCCACGCGGCCGGACAGCACGGCGGCGAGCGCCGTCGCGCCGCTGGGCTCGAGGACGATCTTCAGGTACTCGAACGCGAACCGCATCGCCTCCACGATCTCCGCGTCGCTCACCAGGACGACCCCGTCGGCGAGCCGCCGGTTGATGCCGAACGTCAGCTCGCCCGGCGTCGGCAGCGCCTGACCGTCGGCGATCGTCCTGGGGACGGGGATGGTGACGCGCTCGCCGCGTTCGAGCGACCGCTTGGTGTCGTCGCCGGCCTCCGGCTCGACGCCGATGACCCGGGTGGCGGGCCGCAGCGCCTTGGCCGCGATGGCGGTGCCCGCGAGCAGCCCGCCACCGCCGACGGGCGCGAGCAGCGCGTCCAGCTCGCCGACCTCGTCCAGCAGTTCCAGGGTGGCGGTGCCCTGGCCGGCGATGACGTCGGGGTGATCGAAGGGCGGGATGAGGGTCATGCCGCGCTCGTCGGCGAGGGCGCGGGAGAGCGCGATGCGGTCCTCCTTGTAGCGGTCGTAGGTGACGATCTCCGCGCCGTAGCCGGCGGTGGCCTCGCGCTTGAGACGCGGCGCGTCCTCGGGCATCAGGACGACGGCCGAGGTACCCAGCTCGCGGGCGGCCAGGGCGATGGCCTGGGCGTGGTTGCCCGACGAGTGGGCGACGACGCCGCGCGCCCGCTGCTCGGGGGAGAGCAGGGCGACCGCGTTGTAGGCGCCGCGGAACTTGAAGGCGCCCACGCGCTGCAGGTTCTCGCACTTGATGAACACCTCGGCGCCGGCACGGGCGTTCAGGATGCGCGAGGTGAGCACGGGCGTGCGGTGGGCGATGCCGTCGAGCCTGGCTGCTGCGGCGCGGACGTCGTCGAAGGTCACGGACGTGGCGGTGGCCATGGTGTCACCTCAAGGCGGCCGGGGGCCGGTCGGGGGGTGGGGACCGGCCGGCATGATCAGTTGATCTTCCGATCTTAGGCCGCGGCGGGCGCGATGGCGGCGCTGTGCCGGACGAATCCGGTGATCTGCAGCACCCAGATGAGCGCGCCGGTCGCGGTCATGGCGGCCCACAGCCCGGCCAGCCCCCAGGTGCCGGACACCGGGATCATGGCCAGGGCGAGCAGGCCGTAGCCGGTGCCGACCGCGGCGAGTTGCCAGGTCGAGCGTTTGAGTCCGACCAGCCCGTACGCGGTGACGATCGCGCAGCCGTTCGCCAGCGCGAACCCCACGAGCAGCGGCGACAGCCCCGAGGCCAGGGCGAGCACGGCCGCGTCCCGCGTGAACAGCCGCAGCACCGCCTCGCCCGCGACGAGCAGCGCCGCCCCGCCCGCGAGCACCCCGGCCGCGCCGACCGTGACGGCCGCCACGACGAGCCGCCTGGCCTCGCGGGCCGACGTCGCCCGCGCCACCTCGGGCGTCACCGCCCGCGCGGCGGACGCCGCCGCGAGCCCCAGGAAGCCGTCGAGCGAGAGCAGGATCGCGTGAGCGGCGGCCTGCTGCACGCCGGTGCGCGCGGCGGCGTACGCGACACCGCCCATCACCGTGAACTTGACGATCAGCGTGGCCGACAGCGGCAGCCCCACCCCGGCCATCCGCACGATCCGCCGCACGCGCGGCCGCCCCGGCCACCACGACTGCCCCGCCAGCTCCGGCAGCCGCCGCAGCAGCAGGTTGGAGACCGCGACGTGCACGGCGGTGGCGGCCACCATCGCCACGCCGGTGCCCGGCACGCCGTACGGAGGCACGAGCGCGAGCAGCAGGACGACCTGCGCCGCCGTGCCCGCCAGCCCGGACCACAGCACCTTCCTGCTGTGCCGCAGCGCGACCAGCATGCCTGCCGCGCCGCCGCCCGCCGCCGACAGCAGCACCTGCGCCGCCAGCAGCGCGGGCAGCGCGCCCAGCCCGGCGACCGCCGCCTCAGGCGCACCCCCGGCCCGCGCGATGAGGGGGACGGCGAGCATCACGCAGGCACCCGCGGACCCGAGAGCGAGCGCGAGCCAGCGCGCGTCCTTCAGCACCGCCACCGCCTCGGCGGGACGCTCCCGGCAGGCGGCGGCGAACGGCGACAGACCGCGCAGCCCGCCCGCCACCGCGGCGTTCACCGGGTTGAGCACGGCGCTCGCCAGCGCGAACGCCGCCAAGTCCGCGGTCGCGTGGCGGCCGAGCAGAGAGGTGCCGAGAAGCTGTGCGACGATGCCGGCGCTCATGGACAGCAGCAGCGGCACGGCCGCGCCCAGCACGATGCGGAAAGAAGAAGACATGAAACGGAGAATCCCGGGCGGCGGACCGCTCGGGACATGATCATTCTACCGCATACGCGCCTCAGACGACATGGTTACGCAGGCACAGCTCCTCCGGATAGGGCTCGAAGTACGTCTGCTCCGCCACGTACGTGGCCGCCGCGCCCCTGGCGTGGTGGCGCAGCAGCGCGAGCGGCACGCTGAGCGCCACCCGGCGCGCCTGGTAGGAGGCGATGACCTCGGCCACGTCGGCGCGGCGCACCGGGTCCAGCCCGTCGCCGATCATGCCCAGGCAATGCTGGAGCACGTTCACGTGCCGCCCGACCGTCGCAGGCACCGCGAGCGCCGAGCGGAACGCCGCGCTGTAGGCCGCGGCCACCTCCTCGCGCGGCCGGACGCCGGCCTGCGCCGCGACCCTGCCGGTCTCCCGGTAGCCCTCGGTGCTGTGGGCGAGCAGCTGCATCTTGTGCCGGGCCTGGAACGCCATCAGGTCGCGCGGCCGCCACGGTCCTGCCAGCAGCTCGCGCAGCCGGGCGTGCGCGAAGATCCGCTCGGTGAACGCCTCCCGCCGCACCGGGTCGTTCAGCCGGCCGTCGTCCTCGACCGGCAGCAGCGGGTGGGCCTCGATCACCGCGTCGGCGAACATGCCGCGCTGCTGCCGGGTCACCGCGGCGTCGCCGGCGTAGAGCGGGATGCCGTGGATGCCGCAGCTCGGGCTCTTGGCCTTGAACACGTAACCGTCGGCGGCCAGCCCCGCCGACCGCTCGGCCGCCAGCTCCGCCATGGCGGGGGTCAGGTCGCGGCGGCTGCGCCTGGTCATCAGCCGGGGGCCGGAGGGCGAGCGCTCCAGGCGCAGCGCCTCGCGGGGCGCGCCGAGGCCGATCTCCATCTCCGGGCAGAGCGGCACCCAGTCGACGAACGGCGCCAGCTCGTCGGTGAGGTAACGGCTGCGGCTGTGGCCGCCGTTGTGCCGTACCGGCTCGCCGAGCAGGCAGCTCGACACCGCCACCCGTGGCCTGCCGCAGACGTGACCGTCCCCCATGCTGGTCAGCTGCCCACAACAGGGGGTCGCACGCGCGGCCACGCGGCCCTCGTGTAACCCTCAGATTCGCGTGTTCCGGTTACACTGTGCGGGTGCCGGTCGTTCCCGCGTTTGACGTGAGCCACGTCGTCGCGTTCGTCAACGAGTACGCCGACCCGCCGCGCGAGGCCGCGGGCGAGCAGGAGACACCGTATCCCGACCCGGCCCCCCTGCTGGACTGGCCCGACGGCCTGCCGCTGCCCGCGGGCGGCGACCTCGTCAAGGCGGCGAACGCCGTCTTCCCCGTCTTCGCCGCCGCGCGCGACGGCCGGGCGCTCGACGAGCTGAACGCCCTGCTGCGCGCCGTACGTCCGCTGCCCGTCGCCGCCCCCGGCGGCCTGCGCTGGACGGTCGGCGACCCCGCCGACGTGCTGCCCGCCGCGCTGGCCACCTGCCTGCTCGCCTGGCTCATGACCCACGGGCAGGCCCGGCTCGGCATCTGCCAGGCGGCCAGGTGCGCCGACGTCTTCACCGACTCCTCGCCTGCGGGGCAGCGCCGGTTCTGCTCGGCCACCTGCCTCAACCGGCACAAGGTCGCCGCCTACCGCAGGCGCGCGTCGGCCGTAAGGGCCGCTGACGCGAGGGGCTCAGCCGCCCTTGCGGGCCGGGCGCGGTGGTTCTGCTGCTCATGCGGGCCGGGCGCGGGGGTTCAGCCGCCCTTGCGCTTGCGCGCCGAGTGCGGAGGTTCAGCCGCTTTTGAGCGCCGAGCGTCCGGCGTAGCGGGCCTCCGTGCCGAGCTCCTCCTCGATGCGGATGAGCTGGTTGTACTTGGCGGTCCGCTCGGAGCGGGACAGCGAGCCGGTCTTGATCTGGCCGCAGCCGGCGGCCACGGCGAGGTCGGCGATCGTGGTGTCCTCGGTCTCGCCCGAACGGTGCGACATCACGACCCCGTACCCGGCCTCCTCGGCGGTCCGCACCGTGTCCAGCATCTCGGTGAGCGTGCCGATCTGGTTGACCTTGACCAGGATGGAGTTCGCGATGCCGGCGTCGATGCCCGCGCGCAGCAGCGCGGCGTTGGTGCAGAAGACGTCGTCGCCGACGAGCCGGCAGGTCGCGCCCAGCTCGCGGGTGACCAGCCGCCAGCCCTCGGTGTCGTCCTGGGCCATGGGGTCCTCGATGGACACGATGGGGTAGGCGGAGACGAGCCTCGACAGGTAGGCGGCGTGCTCCTCGACGGTGCGCCGCACGCCCTCGCCCGCGTAGTGGTAGGCGCCGTCGCGGTAGAACTCCGACGCGGCCGGGTCGAGCATGACGGCGATGTGCGTGCCGGGGGAGTAGCCGGCGTCGGAGATCGCGGTGACGATGAGGTCGAGCGCCTCCTCGGCGGTGCGCAGGTCGGGGGCGAAGCCGCCCTCGTCGCCGACGCCGGTGTGGTGGCCGGCCTTCTTGAGCGTGGCGCGCAGGGTGTGGAAGACCTCCGAGCCCATCCGTACGGCGTCGGCGAACGTCGTCGCGCCCACCGGCGCGATCATGAACTCCTGGAAGTCGAGCGGATTGTCGGCGTGCGCGCCGCCGTTGATGATGTTCATCATCGGCAGCGGCAGCAGCGCCGCTTCCGGGTCGAGGTAGCGGTAGAGCGGCAGCCGATGCGAGGCCGCGGCGGCCTTGGCCGTGGCCAGCGAGACGCCGAGCAGCGCGTTCGCGCCGAGCCTGGACTTGCCCGGGGTGCCGTCGAGCGCGATCATCGCCTCGTCCACGGCCGCCTGGTCCTCGGCGTCCATGCCGGTGACGGCCGCGGCGATCTCCCCGGTGACCGACTCGATCGCGCGGCGCACGCCCTTGCCGTGGAAGCGGCGCGGGTCGCCGTCGCGCCGCTCCACCGCCTCGTTCGTGCCCGTCGACGCGCCGGAAGGCACGGCCGCGCGGCCCAGTGAACCGTCCTCCAGGATGACGTCCACTTCCACGGTCGGATTGCCCCGGCTGTCGAGGATCTCCCGGCCCGCCACCCGGACGATTGTCGTCATGTCTGCCTACCCCCTGCGTCAGAGGTCCCGTCTGCGTGGATTTCAGATCGGAACTCACTCAGTTCCAGGAAGGAACTTACACTTGCTCCGGGCGCGGGCGCCATCCCGTACCCCCCTTTGGAAGCGGGCTAGGAGGCGAGCTGGTGGCACGGGAGCTGCGGGAGCAGGACGCCGGATGCGCGATCGCGCAGGCCGCGGCGGTGGTGGGGGAGTGGTGGAGCCTGCTCATCGTGCGCGAGGTCACCCGTGGCCGCCACCGTTTCGACGACCTGCACGCGGAGCTGGGCATCTCGCGCCGGGTGCTCGCCGAACGGCTGAAGCACCTGCTCGACAACGGGGTGCTCGAACGGCGGCCGTACCAGCAGCGGCCCACCCGCTACGAGTACCGGCTGACGGCGGCCGGCCGGGCGCTCGCCCCGGTGCTGGCCGGGCTGCAGGACTGGGGTGAACGCTTCGTCCTCGGCGACGGCACTTCTGGCCCCGGCGCGACGCCCACCGAGATCGACCGCATGCACGGTCTGGTCGGCACCGCCGTTCCGCATCCGCTGGCGCTGCCGGTGATAGGTGGTGGCGAGGTCGCCGGGGATGGCGGGCTGGACGTGGTGGCCTCCGATGCCCGCGTCACGGTCCTCCTCGCCGCTCCCGGTGATGCGCTGGCCGCATTTCTGGGTGCGCTGGGTGCGTCGGCCGCCGCGTTCGCCGAGGCCGGGGTGGCGGTGCGTGCGGTCACCACGCGGGAGCCGGGCGAGCCGCCGGGCGCGGACGCGTCAGGTGCGGAGGCGCCTACGGAGCTGCCGGGCGCGGAGGCGTCGGGTGCGGGGCGGCCGGATGCGGAGTCGCGTGCTGCGAGGGAGTCGGGTCCGGGGCGGGCGTTCCCGGTGCTGTCGGACGCCGAGCTGACGCTGTGCGCCGCGCTGCGGCTGCCGACGTTCCGTACCGGTCACACGCTGCACCTCAAGCCCGCCGTCATCGTCGCCGACGCTCGCCGGACGATCCGCCACGTACTCTACCCGATCGCCGACGCCGGCGCCGCGATCAAGGACGCCCTCCGCCTGGCGACCGGCGTGACCAGTCGTTTCGTCCGGTGACCGCGCCGCACGGAATGCCGCCGCCGAGCGGCGTGTTGCGTCTGGCATCCCCGTGATCTCCCGGACGAAAGGTCACCGATGAGCCGTCAGCAGCGCCAGGAGCTGGACGCCCTGCTGCGCAACGCGCCCAAGGCGCAGATCACCACGGTCGAGCAGGTCCGTGCGGACTTCGCCGCGCTCTTCGACGCCCAGGCCCCCGACGGCGTGGCCGTCCGCGAGACCACGCTCGCCGGCCGCCCGGCGCTGGAGTTCACGCCCGCCGATGTGGCCGGTGACGCGATGGTGCTGTACCTGCACGGCGGCGGCTACGTCATCGGCTCACCGCGCACGCACGCCGCCCTCACCGGCGAGCTGGCCAGACGCGCCCGCGTCAGGATCGTCTCGCTGGACTACCGGCTCGCTCCCGAGCATCCGTTCCCCGCGGCGGTGGACGACGCCCTGGCCGCCTACCGCGAGCTGCTGGATGGCGGCACGAGCCCGGCCGCCATCGCGCTGGCCGGCGACTCGGCGGGCGGCGGGCTGTCCGTCGCGACGCTGCTCGCGGCCCGCGACGCCGGGCTGCCGATGCCGGCGGGAGCCGTGCTGTTCTCCCCGTGGACCGACCTGACGCTGACCGGGGCCAGCATCGAGGAGAAGCTGGGGGCCGATCCCATCTTCGCCCGCGCCGACCTGGAGGGCTACCGCACCCACTACCTGGGCGCGGGCGACCCGGCCGCGCCGCTGGCCAGCCCCGCGCTCGCCGACCTGACGGGGCTGCCGCCGCTGCTCGTCCAGGCCGGGTCGAGCGAGCTGCTGCTGGACGACTCGGTACGCCTTGCCGGCCGCGCGGCGGCGGACGGCGTGGACGTGACGCTGCGCGTCTGGGGCGGCCTGTCGCACGTCTTCCAGCACCACACCGCCCTGGTGGAGGAGGCAGGGGAGGCGCTCGACGACGCGGCGCGCTTCCTCGCGCACGCCTACCGCACCGCGGCCGCCGCATGAATGCCGGCCAAGCCTGCGCGACCTCCCGCCGAACGCGACCTACCAGAGCTCGGTGATCGGTCCCGGCGGCAGCCGTCCAGACCCTGAGGCCGGCGTGACCTCGCCGAACGCCGGAGCCCGAGGGGGCGTCAGGCGTTCGCGCGGCGGAGGCGTTCTGCGGCCTGGGCGCGGACCGCGTCGCCGGAGACCGGCGTGTGACCGTACAGGGCCTCGTAGCGGGCGTTGTGCGCGGCGGTCCACAGGCTCGCCGCCCAGGCGACCTCACGCTCCTCGCCGGTGAACGCCCGCCCCCTCGCCTCCTGATAGGCCGCGAGGAAGGCTTGCGAGCTCTCGATCGGGGCCAGCGTCGGCTGCCCCAGCCGGCGAACATCCCGCTCGCCGCACCCACCAGCGCCGCCTCCGGCTGCCAGGCGAGACTGTCCCAGTCGTGCACCGTCCACAGCCGCCCGTCCTGCCAGCGGAGGTTCTGCGCCTCGAAGTCGGCGTGTCCCAGCACGCGTGGCAGGCCGGTCGCAAGCAGCCGCTTGCGCCTGCTCACACCTCGCCCCCGGGCCGGAACTCCTCGGCGTGCACGGCCAGCGACTCCACCTCCACCACCGGCGTCAACGGCCGCGCGCACGGAAAGCCGCGTTCGGCGAGCCTGGCCTGCGCCGCGACGCACGACGCCGCCCGTCCGGTGCCGGGACGGGCCTTCACCACCACGTCGGCGCCGTCGGCCAGCCGCAGGCCGAACACCATCGACGTCTGCTGCAGCCGGAACAGCACACCCGCGGGTTCGCTGCCGAGGTGGGCGCGACACCAGTCCGGCAGCCAATCCGGCATATCGTTCATAGGCACGGAGAAGACTCTGCCAAAAGCGCTGTCCCCCGTGCGAGCTACCCGCGAATGTCCTCCCTACGGTGACGATCGGCGACTCCCCGATCTCTAGCGTTTTTCCTGAGGCCGCTAGGGGCCGATCGGATCTCGTCTGGGAGTTGTCATGCGATTGTTGACGCAACTCGTGGCCGTCGCGGCGGCCTCCTTCGTGGGCAGCGCCATCGCGGGGGCGGCGCCGGGGACGGCGCTCCGCACGCCGATCCTGGGAGTGGGTCTGCCGATCGGCCTTACCCCCGCGTACCTCTGGTGAGCGGCGTGATGCGGGTCCGCTCGGTGCGGCCCGAAGAGGGATTCGTCGTGCTCTGTCTGATGCTGGCCGGCATGTGGGGGATCAGCGGGTGGCTGCGCCCGCGCCGGGCCCTCGCCGCACATCGCTCTGAACCCGCCCCTGATCGTCCTCCTGAGCCCGCTCCGGCCCCCGAGCGCCGTTCTGACAGCGCTCGCGCCGCCGCACACCGCGCATCCACCGCCCACGATCGCCCGGAAAGTGCCTTGACCATCGAACCCCGCCGTGAAAGCACCCCGCCCACCGAGGCCGACGCTGCCGCCGGCGGCACCGAGGCCGCAGGGGCGGGCGACGCCGCGTCCGCCTGGGACGCCGAACGCCACCGGATCGTCCGCGACCTCCACGACGTCGTGACCCACCAGGTGGCGGCGATGATCGTGCAGGCGGAGGCGGCCCGCTACCTGTCCGGCACCCCGGAACGCCTCGACGCCGCCCTGACCGCCGTCACCGACACCGGCCGACGGGCCATCGCCGACCTGCGATACCTGTACGGCCTGCTCGCCTACGACCCCGGCCCGGGCAGGGCCGCGGTCGGTGAAGCCACGAGAGGAGCGCTCACCTCCGCCGCCCAGAACGCGGAGACCGCCGTCATCCCACCCCAACCGGCCGCCCCGGACGCCGCCGGGACATCCGGAGCCGCTGGTCCGAGCAGCACGGGGACGTTCGGGACCGCGACCCCTGGCGCCATCGGGAGGCCGGGCACCGCTGGTCCGGGCGGCACCGGGATGCCTGATCCGGACAGCACCGGGATGTCTGGTTCGGGCTTCATCGGGATGCCGGGAGCGGCTGGGATGTCTGGTTCGGGCTTCACCGGGAGGCCCGGAGCGGCTGGGATTCCGGGAGCCGCCGGCGCGGGGACCGTCATGGCGGCCGAGTCCGTCGGCTTGGGCGCCGCCGTGGTTTCCTCCGATCGGGCAGGCGGGCTTGAGATCGGGGCGCCCTGCGATGGTGACCTGCACGCGCTGGTCGAGGAGATGCGCCGGGCCGGGCAGCCGGTGGAGTTCGCCGAGGCGGGACAGGCGGCGCCGTCCTCCCGCGCCGCCGAACTCGTCGCCTACCGGGTCATCCAGGCGGCCCTCGTCGACGCGCTCCGGTACGCGCCCGGCAGCCGTACGTCGGTCGAGGTGCGGCACGGCGTACGGGAGGTCACCCTGCGGGTGCGCACCGACGGCGCGGTCTTCCACGCCGCGACCGGGCAGGACTTGGCGGGGGTGCGGGCGCGGGTGGAGGCGCTGGGCGGCGAGTTCCACCAGGAGCGCCGCCCGGACGGCACCTTCGTGATCACGGCCGTCATCCCCGCGACGCTCCCGGAGTGACGCTCCCCGTGAGGCGGCGGAGCGCCCGCGACCTCTGACCCGCGGAGCGCCCGCGACCTCTGACCCGCGGAGCGTCCGCGACCTCTGACCCGCGGAGCGCCCGCGACCTCTGACCCGCTGAGCGTCCGCGACCTCTGATCCGCCAGGCCGGGGGCCGACCGCAGCCCCCGGCCCCCGGGTGAAGGTCCTCGTGGTCAGCCGGTCAGCACGGGCTCTCGTAGAAGTCGAGGTAGCCGGTGCGGACGCCCCACGAGTCCACCCTTCCGTCGCACTCCTCGTACTTCTCGCCGACCACGGTGGTCTTGGTGGAGTCGCTGTAGAAGACGGTGACGCAGGCATGGCCGATCTTGCAGGCGCGGGCTTCGGCGGGGCTCGCGGTGACGGCCGTGACGGCGGCCACGGCAAGGACGGTGGCGGGCAGCAGGCGGCGGATCATGGGCTTCCTCCTGGAGGGGCGGGGGTGCTGCCTTGATGATCGGCTCAGGTGCCCGGCCCGGCAAGAGCCCGCTGCCAGCCCGGCCCGGCCGCCCGGCACAAGCCGCACGGGCCCGTCCGGCGAAGCCCCTGGCCCACCCAGCGAGAGCCGCTCACCCAGCGAGGGGCGCTCATCCAGCGAGAGTCGCCCGCCAGGACAGAGCCGCAGCGGCCCGTGCGGCGGGCCCCAAGGCGTGAGCCGCCCGGCCCTCGGCGGGGCGGGCGGCTCACGCATTCACCGGGGTCAGGTGACGGGTTCGATCCAGATGTCGCGGAAGCGGGGGTTCTCGCCGGGGTCGCCGTGGTCCTGGAGGCGGATGCCGGCTTCGGCCGCGTTCTCGGGGATGCTGTCGCCGGTGCCGCCGTCGATGGCGACGTCGTCGTGCACCACCGTGCCGTTCCAGACGACGGTGACCCGCGCGTCGTCCACCTTCTCGCCCGTGCCGGTGTAGCGGGCCGCGCGGAAGGTGATGTCGTACGTCTGCCACGTGCCGGGCGCGGTGGCCATGTTGCGGTCGGGTGCGCGCTTGGAGTAGATCGCGCCCGCCTCATCGGCCGCCGGCGTGGTGTCGCCGTACGACTCCAGCACCTGCACCTCGTAGCGTTCCTGGAGGTAGACGCCGCTGTTGCCGCGCTGCTGGCCGGTCACGTCCGGCGGGTAGTCCGGCTCGTACCACTCGACGTGCAGGCGGAAGTCGCCGAACGTGCGCCGGGTCTGGATGTCGCCGCCGTACGACTCCATCGAGCCGCCCGCGACCGGCCACGTCGCCGCCCCGCCCGACCGCTTCTCCCACGCCGCGAGGTGAGAGCCGTCGAACAGCGTGATCCGCTCGGCCCTGGCCACCGTGATGTGGTCGAGCCCGGCGTTCCCGCCGTCACCGGCGTCGTAGCGGTAGGTGACGGTGTTCGTGCCGCGCCGCAGCCGCAGCGGCTCGGCCTGCACCGCCCAGGCGTCCCGACCGCCGGTGGCGGCCAGCCGTACCTGCCTGACCTTCTTGCCGTTGACGTGCACGCTCACCGACGTGGTGGACTCCGCCGCGTAGCGCAGGCCCACGTTGTACGTGCCGGCGCTCTCGGCCCGCACCGTGAACGACGTGCTCGCGCCCGGCTTGGTGTACCCGTCGACGAAGCCCGTGCCGGTGAAGCCCCGGTGCGCGCTGCTGACGGTCGCGCCGCCGCGCAGCGTGGCCCGCTCCGCCTCCAGCACCGGGCGGGCGGCCACGGTGATCGCGTCGAGGTTGACGTTGCCCGCGTCGCCGGGATCGTACCGGTAGGCGATGGTGTTGACGCCCGCCTTCAGCGCCAGCGGCTCGACCCTGGTGGCCCACAGGTCCCAGGTGCCCGTGGACGGCAGCGGCACCTGCCGGACCTTGGTGCCGTTGACGTACACGGTCAAGGACTTGGTGCCGGGCGACGGGTCGGGGCCGTTGGAGTAGCGCAGGCCCACGTGGTACGTGCCGGGCTCGCGCACCCGTACGGCGAACCGCGTCGTGGCCCCCTCGTTCCAGTAGCCGTCCACGAAACCGGCACCCGAGTAGGAGCGGTGGTCGGTGTTGAACGTCGCGCCGCCGCTCTGCGCCGCGCTCTCCGCCTCGTACAGCGTCTCCGTGGTCTCCGTGGTCGTGGCGCCGGGCAGCGAGTTGAGCGTGTACCAGGCTTCCGTGCTCCACAGCGGCCGCCCCGACGCCGAGGTGAACGGGCGCGGCGAGCGCAGGTGCACCACCCGCCCCGGCTTCAGGCCCGCGACCTTCAGCGTGACCTTCCTGCCCTTCGCCTTCGCCGAGGTGACGGTCAGCGGCTCCTCGTCCACCTTCGGGCCGCCGTAGGTGACGGCGGCGACGTACCGCCACTGGGTGAGCCGGTAGCGGCTCGCGAGCGACGCGGCCGTCTCCGCCGACAGCGGCTCGGTGTACTCCAGCTCGAAGCCGCCCTCGATGGCCCGCATCTTCAGCATGTCGAACGCCTTCTCCTCGCCGGGCGTCAGCTTCTGCAGCCCGTACGTGAGCTTGCCCGGCTGCCCCCAGTTGCCGCCCGCGCCCAGGCCGCCCGCGTAGATGGCGCCGTCAGGGCCGAGGCTGATCCGGTTCACCCCCGCCTCCAGGCCCTGGGTGAAGCGGAACACCGCGCCCTGGTAGGCGCCGTTCACCTTCTCCAGGTACGCGCGCTGGATCCCGCCGTAGGTGACGTCGCCGAACAGCAGCTGCCCCGCGTACCTGCCGCGCTTCATCAGCGCCGGCGTGCTAGGGGAGTTGGCGATCTCGTTGTGCGGCAGCCACAGCACCGGCGGGGTCACCGCGTTCGCGTCGAACGGGCCCTCCGGCGTCGTGTAGTGGTTGAAGAAGCGGCCCTTCTCGATGTGCACGAGCTTCGACGCCGGCAGCCAGCCGCCCTGGTTGTCCAGCACGAACAGGTCGTCGCCCGGTCCCCAGCCGATGCCGTTCGGGGTGCGCAGGCCGCCCGCGAGGTATTCGATCTTCCCGGTCTTCTCGCTGACCTTGATCGTGACGCCCCGGTCGCGGGCCGGCTGCGGGACGGTGGTGGCCCCGCCGTAGTCGATGGCCACCGACAGGTTCAGGTAGAAGTGGCCGTCGCGGTAGAGCAGGCCGAAGGCGAACTCGTGGAAGTTCCCGCCGAACGGCCAGGTCGCGACGGTTCGGTAGTCGTCGATGACCTCGTCGCCATCGGTGTCGTTCAGCTCGACAAGGCGGGATTTCTCCGACACGTACAGCTTGCCGTCCACGTACTTGATGCCCATGGGCTCCTGCAGCCCCTCGGCGATCTTCTTGGCCGTCACCTTCTCGGGTGAGGTCGCGCCGGTCACGCCGCTGAGCAGGTACACCTCGCCGAGCCTGGTCTCCGAGCCGCCCCACGTGGTGATCGCCAGCCGCCCGTCAGGCAGCCAGTCCATCGCGCTCACCTGCGGCTCGAACCCGGCCGGCCGCAGGTCGGTGAGCGTGTAGTCGGGGTGCACGTCCCGCAGCGGCAGCCCGTCGCCGGGGGAGTCGGCGCCGCTCTCGCACTCCTTGCGGCCAGGGGAGGTCACCCGCACCACGTCGGCGTCCGTGCTCAGCGCCTCGGTCGGCACCAGCGTGAACGCCTGGGCGCCCGGCGGCTTCCACTCCAGCTTGAGCTGCTGGCCGTACAGGTGCTCGAAGTGGTCGATGCGCAGCGGGTGATGGCCCTCGGTCAGCGTGATCGTACCGTCGACCGAGACCGGGGCGTGTCGTCCGTCGTTGACGATCACGGCGGTGTCGCCGATGGTCAGCCGGGAGCCGTCGTCGCTGGTGAGCCGGAACTCGTACGTCCCGGCGGACGGCGTGTGCAGATAGCCGGTCACCTCGGTGACGAACATGTCGGTGAGGCCGAAGTCGGCGTCGGACGTCCAGTCGATCGTGGGCATCAGCTTGTCCACGTTCGGCGTCTGGCCGGGCTTGAGCGTGCATAACCGGGACAGCTCGATCTGGACGTCGTACGTGCGCAGCGTGACGCCGGGCTCCTGCGGCGGCAGGTCGTCGTTCGCGCGTGCGGGAGCGGTCAGGAAGGAGAGCGCGATGATCAGCGCAGCGGATAAGAGGGGTGATCTCCGCATGACTTATCCCATCTCGAGAGGGCGCCCATGGTGCGGCGCGGTGGGGGTGCGGCACCGCCGGGCCGGCCGTCGGCGGATGCCGGGTCTCGTGAATCGGTAAGTACGGGGGATAACGCTGCTCTGCGTCGTAATGTAAGCCCGGATTTATGACTTGCCCATACCCTTTCGCTGGAAATCGATAAAAGTCGGGATATGGCGGGGCGAAAGGGGTGCGTGAAACTCCGGCAGAAGCGCGTCACGAAACGCCGGATGGTAAGAAGCCGCCGGCGGCCGCGTGAGGGGCGTGCCGGAAGCAGGCGCGCGAGGGCGCGGACAGACGCCAGGGGCGCTCAGGGGCGCTCAGGGGTGCTCAGGGGTGGGCGAGTGCGAACGACACCAGTGTCTTGCCGCGCTTGATCCGCATGCTCGCCGTGATGTCACCGACCTCGGACGAGTCGCGCGGGTGCAGCCCGCCACAGGCCACGGTGTCGCCGGCGCAGTGCCACGAGCGCATGCCGGGGCCGCGCTCCTCATCTGCCCTGGTGACGATCGGATGGCCCTGGGCGGTGTGCGCGTTGGCCGCCTTGACGGCGCGTTCGAGCTGGTCGGGGCCGAAGCGGCCGGCGAAGGCGTAGTGACACTCGCCGCCGGTCTCCGACAGCGGCGCGCGTACGGGGTAGGGCAGGCTCGCGCCGATCTCGCGTTCCAGCGCCACGTGCAGGAAGTGGGCGGCCGAGTGCAGCCGCATCTGGTGGTAGCGGAACGGCCAGTCCAGCTCCTGGCGGGCCGGGCCGGGCGCGGGCGGCTCCTGGCCGGCGGCGAGGTAGTGGCGGATCTCGTCCTCGGCCTTGCGGGTGCCGACGACGTCGAGCACGAGGCCGCCGGCGAGGCGCAGCCGCCCGCGGTCGCCCTTCTGGCCGCCGCCCTGCGGGTAGAAGAGCGGCTCGGCGAGCACGACGTACGGGCCGCGGTCGTCCGTGCCGGACCGCACCACGGAGGTGTCGGCCTCGGTGCGGTACGGGTCCTCGAAGTACAACATCATCCGCATACTAGGGAGGCGCCCCGGCGGTCAGCCAGTGCTTTGAGCTCCCGGGTCCGGCAGGTCGTGCTCGGCGAACATGTCGATGAGCAGCCGCACCGGCAGGCCGGCCTCCGTCGGGTAGCGGAAGCGGCCGTCGGGGTTGAGCTTGTACTGGTTGCGCCGGCCGACGCGCTCGATCGTGACGTACCCGGCCTGGTGCAGATCCGAGACGATGCCCTGCACGGCGCGCTCGGTGATGCCGATGCTCGCCGCGATGTCGCGCACCCTGGCCTGGGGGGCGCGGGCGATCTCCAGCAGCACCCGGGCGTGGTTCGTCAGGAAGGTCCAGCCGTTCTGACGGTCGGCGGATGCGCTCACCGATTCTCTCCTCTTCTGCCGGGCGGCGGCTCGGCGCAGCGTGATCGAGCGCCTCTACTCATGATCACATACGAAGAATGCTTCCGGTATTACATTTCGGGTAATATGCTTCAGAGTAGGAGAAGCGAGCCGGCCCCCGGTCACATGCCCCTGAGGAAGTCATGCACGTACTCATCGCTTGCCTGTCTGGTGGCGGACGGCAGTCCGCCGCATCGCCCCTGACCTTGGGATGCCACACGATGGATGACGGCGTGCTGATCACAGCGAGCGGCGAGGCGGATATCACCAACGCCTCCCGCCTGGAGACCTACCTGCGCCGCCGGATGCTTCCCGGCAGGCCGATGGTGCTCGACCTGACCCTTCTGACGTTCATGGACAGCAACGGCCTGCGCGTCATCGAACGCCTGCACACCTCCTGCTCGAAGGAGGGCTCGGCGCTGCACCTGGCGGGCGTGCGCGGCATGCCGGCGCGGCTGCTGCAGATCACCGGCCTGTGGGACCTGCTGAACGTCCACGACAGCGCCGCCGACGCCGTGCACGCCGCACGGTCCGGGGCGCCGCCCGCGCAGTCCTGCGCCTCCTCCGCCGTCTGATCCTCCGCACGCCTGCTCGGAATCGTCCGCTCGAATCGTCTGCTCGAAATCGTCGCAGAACGCGGATGCGTCGGGGACGCGCGCGACGTTACGGTGAATGCCGCGGCATCGAGGGACCCGCAGCACACGGGTGCCGCGGAGGAGGAGACGACGATGACGAGCGCGACCAAACCGGCCACCCTGGCCACCGTCGCCGCCGCCGCGGGCGTGTCCGTGGCCACGGTGTCGAAGGTGCTCAACGACCGCGGCGACGTCGCCCCCGCCACCCGCGCACTGGTGCGGCGGCTGCTGGCCGAGCACGGCTACGTGCAGCGCCAGGCCCGCGCCAAACGAGGCACCACGGTGGAGCTGCAGCTCGACGGCCGGCTCTGCGGACACTCCGCCGAGATCGTCATGGGCGCGATGCAGGAGGCGGCCACGGCCGGCGCCGCCCTCGTCGTGACCAGCACCGACCACATGTCCGACGGCCTGTCCTGGGCGCGCGGCCTGGTCGACTCGGGACGGCACGCCGTGATCACCCTCGTCGCCGCGCCCAGCCAGGCCCAGCTCGACGTGCTGCTGGAGGCCAACCTGCCGATCGTCGTCATCGACCCGCTCAACGTGCCCGCGAGCCCCGTCACGAGCGTCGGCCCCACCAACTTCGCCGGCGGCATGGCCGCCACCCAGCACCTGCTCTCGCTCGGCCACCGCCGCATCGCCTACCTCGGCGGTCCCGCCCACGCCGCCTCCAACCAGGCCCGCATGCACGGCTACCGCGCCGCCATGGAGGCCGCCGGCGTGCCCGTGCGCCCCGAGTACGTCCGCACCCCCGGCTACTGCTTCGAGGACGGCGTGCGCGAGGGCGCCGTCCTGTTCGACCTGCCGGAGCCGCCCACCGCCGTCTTCGCCGCCAGCGACGAGAGCGCGCTCGGCGCCATCCAGGTCGCCAGGGGCAAGGGGCTGCGCATTCCCGAGGACCTCAGCGTGGTCGGCTTCGACGACACCCAGATCGCCGCCATGCACGCCCCGGCGCTGACCACCGTACGCCAGCCGCTGCGCGAGATGGGCGCGGTGGCGCTGCGCACGGCCCTGCGCCTGGCGGCCGGAGAACGCATCGAGTCCCGCCACCTCGAGCTCGCCACCGAACTGATCGTCCGCGACTCCACCCAGGCCGTCTGAACCCCGGCTCAGCCGCCCTTGACCGAGCAGGCCGCCGTGGTGATCACGCGGGCGACCTCCTCCGGGTGCGAGACGAGGGTCAGGTGGGAGCCGCCCGGGAACGTCGTCACCTTCGACCCGGCCCGCTTGGCCATGGCGAGCTGCGACTGCGGGGTGATGATGCGGTCACCCGTGCTGGCGAAGTACCAGGACGGGATCTTCTTCCACGCCGCCTGTTTCGACGGCGACTGGAAGGCGTTGGTGGAGGCGGCCCGCTGGGTGGCCCAGAGCCGGATCGCGGTGTCCGGGGGCAGGTCGGAGGCGAACGAGCGCACGAACACGTCCCGCTTCAGGTACAGGTCTTGGGCGCCCTGGGGAGCGTCCGGGTAGGTGGCCGTGTCGTAGAGCGACTCGGGTGAGGCTTCGAGCGCCGAGCCCGAGCCGCTGAGCTGGGCGGTGGTCTCCCCGACGTCGGGCACGGCCGCGTCCACGTACACCAGGGCCTTGACGTTGGGCGCCGACGCGGCGGCGTTCGTGATGACCGAGCCGCCGTAGGAGTGGCCCACCAGCACCACCGGGCCGGAGACCGTCTTCAGGAAGTCGGCGACGGTTGCGGCGTCGCCGTCGAGGCCACGGAGGGGGTTGGCGATCGCGCGGGCGGTCAGCCCGGCCCTGCGCAGCGCGTCCACCTCGCCGCTCCAGCTCGACGTGTCGGCCCACGCCCCGTGCACCAGGACGACCGTCGGCCTGGTGCCGTTCTGCGCCGGGCAGGGCGCGGGGCTGCCCGCCTGCGCCGGTGCGGGGTGGAGCGCGGCCGAGGCCAGCGCCGCCAGGGCCGTGATCCGGATGCCGTTCACCATGCGTCCCCAATCGTGCCGGTGGGGGAACCTCGAACAGCTACCTCAGCAGCGCCGCCGCTAACCTCGGCACCCGCCACGGCGAGAGTGGGGGCGTCCACGGCGAGCCGCCGGCCTGTCGCTCTGCGCGCGCCTCGGCGGCCGCTCGGCTGACCGCCTTCACCCGGCGCGTGTGCCGTCGCCTGCCACGCCGGATGCGCCTCGGCGGGGGACTTTCTCCTTGCCGCCGTCGCGCCTCTCGTCGCCGCTTCTCCTGGGCCATATCCGATACGGACCGGCAGCATCTGGGTTCGCCGTGCCCCTCCCACCCCGAAGGACGGAACCCCGCTACTCCCTTCGCTTGGTGTGTCCGCCTTCGCCAGATGCGGGCCCCATCACCCGGGTTTTCTGAGAATTGGGCCTTGTGTGAGGTCGGGTGTCAACTTATGCTGCGCCGGAAGTTAAGAAACTTTCCTAACGGAAACGGAGTCGTTCGTGAGGAGAAGCGCACGTGCGGGCCTCGTCGCAGTCCTGGCCGCGCTGATGGTGCCGCTCTCGGCGCCGTCGGGCGCGAGCGCGGCGGCCGCCGACCCCCTGGTCTCGCAGGGTAAGACGGCGACGGCCTCCTCCGTCGAGGCGGCGGGACTGGAGCCGGGTAAGGCGGTGGACGGCAGCACCGCCACGCGGTGGGCCAGCGCCGAGGGTGCGGACCCGCAGTGGATCCGGGTGGACCTCGGCTCCACGCACACCGTCTCCCGGGTACGGCTGGTCTGGGAGGCCGCGTACGCCACGGCCTACCGCGTGCAGACCTCGCCCGACGGATCCACCTGGACCGACGTCTACTCGACCACCACCGGCGACGGCGGCACCGACGATCTCACGGTCAGCGGCACCGGCCGCTACGTCCGCGTGTACGGCACCCAGCGCGGCACACCCTGGGGCTACAGCCTGTGGGAGCTGGAGGTCTACGGCACGCCCACCGGCGGCGGCGGGGGCACCCCGGTCGAGGCGAACGGCCAGCTGAGGGTGTGCGGCATCAAGCTCTGCAACGAGCACGGCAAGCAGATCCAGCTGCGCGGCATGAGCAGCCACGGCATCCAGTGGTACCCGCAGTGCCTCACCGACGCCTCGCTCGACGCCCTGGCCGGCGACTGGAAGGCCGACGTGCTGCGCATCTCGATGTACATCCAGGAGGACGGGTACGAGACCAACCCCCGCCTGTTCACCGACCGGGTGCACAACCTGATCGAGATGGCCACCGCCCGCGGCATGTACGCGATCGTCGACTGGCACATGCTCGACCCCGGCGACCCGATGTACAACCTCGGCAGGGCCAAGACGTTCTTCACGGAGATCGCCCAGCGCCACAACGGCAAGAAGAACGTTCTGTACGAGATCGCCAACGAGCCGAACGGCGACTCCGTCACCTGGGCCGTCATCCGCGACTACGCGCACCAGCTCATCCCGGTGATCAGGCAGTACGACCCGGACGCGCCGATCCTGATCGGCACCCGCGCGTGGTCGTCGCTCGGCGTCTCGGCCGGCTCGGACGAGACCGAGATCGTCAGCAACCCGGTCAACGCCGACAACATCATGTACACGTTCCACTTCTACGCGGCCTCGCACGGCACCGAATACCTGAACACCCTCTCCCGCGCCGCCGACCGGCTGCCCATCTTCGTCACCGAGTTCGGGACGCAGAGCGCCTCCGGCGACGGGGCGAACAACTTCACCAGGTCACAGCAATACCTCGACCTGCTGGCCCAGAAGAAGATCAGCTGGGTGAACTGGAACTTCTCCGACGACTTCCGCTCCGGCGCGGTCTTCACCACCGGCACCTGCCCGAACGGCCCGTTCGCCGGAACGAGCAGGCTGAAGGAGGCCGGCGTGTGGATCCGCGACAGGATCCGCACCCCCGACGACTTCTGACCCGCACGTGACCTGGGGCCCTGTCTTCGCGGCCGTTCTTGAGGTGCGATGGGAGGTGAGCGAAGGAGGACAAGCATGATCATCGTTGGTGTCGATGGCTCCGACGCCGCCCGCGCGGCCGTGGAGTGGGCCGCGGACGACGCCTTCCGCAGGGGTTCGGCGCTGCGGCTCGTGCACGCGGCCGACACCTCGTGGTACCTCGTCGGCGCCCGCCCCGACGCCACGCTGTCGGAGAAGGTGCTGCGCGAGGGGCGGCGGGTGCTGGACGAGGCCGAGGCGCTGGTCCGGGAGCGGCGGCCGTCCGTCGAGGTGGTCACGCACGAGGTGGAGGGCGAGCCCGTCGCCGTCCTGCGCGACCAGGCCGAGGAGGACGGCGCCGAGGCGCTGGTCGTCGGCAGCCGCGGGCTCGGCGGGTTCTCCGGCGCGCTGCTCGGCTCGGTCGGCGCGAGCCTGGCCGGTCACCTCCGCTGCCCCGTCGTGGTGGTACGCGAGGGGCGGCGGCAGGAACGCGGCGAGGTCGTGGCCGGGGTGGACGACGCGCCCGAGTGCGAGGCGGCCCTGGCCTACGCCTTCGAACAGGCCGCGGCACGCGGCGCCACGCTCAGAGCCGTCCACGCCTGGCAGCTTCCCGCCCTGTACACGCCTGAGGCCCCGTTCACCATGGACGAGGTGCGCACCGCGCAGCAGCAGGTCGTACGGGACCGGCTGAAGCGGCTCAAGGAGGCCCACCCGCAGGTCACGGTCGTCGAGGACGTGCGACGAGCGCATCCGGTCGATGCGCTCGTCGCCGCCTCACGGGAGGCGGACCTGCTGGTCGTCGGCTCGCAGGGCCGGGGCGCGCTCGGCTCGGCCCTGCTCGGCTCGGTCAGCAGGAACGTGCTGCATCACGTGTCCTGCCCGGTGGCCGTCGTCCGCCCTTGAGGGCTCGGACGGTCAGCGGGCGGCCCGTTCTCGCCGGACGGCCGGGTGTCGTCCGGCGAGCGTGCACGGCCGTACGGGCGAGCCCGCGGCAGCCCGGCGCCTGCGGTTGCCGCGGAACTCCATCACCAGGGTCTCGCCCGGCCGGATGTGCCACGGGTCGACGTGGATCGTCCGCAGGCCGGCCGGGCGGGCGGCCTGGCGGGGCGGAAGTTCGCGGTCTCCGCTCCCGCACGCGCGGAGATCTCCCGCGCGATCATGAGGAGGACGCGCTGAGCACGTCGCGCAGGGGGCGCAGGCCGTCCTCCACGTAGGTGGCGATGGGGCGGTCGCTGCCGTTCAGATACCACTGTTCGAGCGCGGCGAAGTAGCCGAACGCGAGGGCGTTGGCGATCACCCTGGCCTGCGTCTCGTTCACCTTGCCCGTCTTGGTGATCAGCGGGGCGATGCGCTGCCCGGCCTGGTCGAGGGTGGCGCAGACGGCCATGCGCACCGAGGGCGTGGCGAAGAAGTAGCGGACCCGCCGCCACGGGCCCTTGCCGGCCTGCCGCTCCTCGCGCGGGGCCTCGTACGCGCGGACGGCCTGCACCAGGCTGCCCACCGGGTCGGCCGGGTCGAAGATGGCGGCCAGCGCCTCGGGGCTCATGGCGTCGAACTCGATGTCGGTGACCACGATGCCCTCTTTGGTGCCGAAGATCCGGTAGACCGTCGAGGGCGAGACCTCGGCGGCCGCCGCGATCTCCTCGATGGTGACAGCGTCGAATCCACGCTCGTCGAACAGGTCGAGGGCGTGTTCCTGGATGGCGCGCATGGCCTTGAGTCGCCAGCGCTCGCGAAGCCCGCTCATGCACTCACCTTATCAGCAAGTCACTGTCTCAAGCATGTCGCTGTCTCTAGAAATTGACTTTCTAAAACTTGCGTGCTTAGAGTCACTTGCTCCAGACAGTCACTTTCTGAAAGGGGTCATGCCATGACCACGCCACGCGGCCGGGCCGTCCCGGCGCTGCTGTACGTGGGCGCGGCGCTCACCGCGATCGCCGCCCTGCTTCCGTTCTTCGCCAAGGGGACGCTCGCCGACCACATCAGGGCCGGTTACCCCGCCTACACGCCCGGCGAGATCGACGCCGCCGTCAACGCGTACCTGATCATCCTCGGCACCATCGGGTTCCTGGGGCTGCTCGGCTGGTTCAGCACGGTCTGGGCCGTCAACGCCGGGAAGGACTGGGCGATCTGGATGGCCGTCGGGCTGCTGGTGATCGCACTGCTCATCGCGATCGCCGGGCTGACCGTGAAGGACAACTCGGGCGATGTCGGCCTGGCGCCGCTGTTCGGCTGGCTGCTGGCCCTGCCGTGCGTTCCCGGGCTCGCCGCGGTCGCGCTGTGGAGAAGGGCGCGATGACGCAGAAGATCACACGAGGTCAGGGCGGCACGGGCGACTTGGGGAGGAGTCCAGGCGGTCCGGGCGGCTTGATCGGTGTCGTGGCACGCGCGGCCGGAGCGCTCAAGCGGGCGATGTACAGGGGCGATCGTCCGAACGCGTTCATGCGGCTCGTGAACAGGCTCGACGCACTGATGTACGGGGCCGGGTGGCTGACGCCGAGCCAGGCCGCCGTGCTGAAGGTGGTCGGGCGGCGCAGCGGGGCCGTCACGTCGGTGCCGGTCGCGGTCGCCCGCCACGGCGGCGGGGAGTACCTCGTCTCGATGCTCGGGTCGAAGGCGAGCTGGGTGCTGAACGTGCAGGCAGCCGGTGGCGCGGCCGTACTGCGCCGCCGGGGCCGCGACCAGCCGATCATGCTGCGCGAGGTCCCCGTCGGGCAGCGCGCGGAGATCCTGCGCCGGTACGTCGCCATCGCCCCCGGCGCCCGCCCCCACGTGGGGCTGGGCCCGGATGCGCCGCTGGCGTCCTTCCGCCGCATCGAAGACCGCCACCCGGTGTACCGCATCTACGACCGCCCCTGAGAGGTAGCCTGCCGCCACGGCAACCCCTGCCGCGCCCCCGCCCACCGCGCTCCATGCCGCGACCACGTGGTCGCCCTGCCGTCGTGACCACGTGGTCGGCTCGGCGCGGCCACCCGCCGTCCCGGCCGTTCCCCGGCCGCGACCATCCCCCCAGGCGCCACAGCCTCTGAGGCGCCGGGGCTCCTCCGCCGCTGCGACCGCCTTCTGGAGGGTGGCGCCCTGGCTTCGCCGCCGGAGCCCGCCCGAAAGAGGCGGAGATTTCGGGTGGCGCCGCAGGAGCCCACAGGGCGCTTCTCACACCGGCCCCCGCAGCCGGCGAGGCGCGCGCAGGGCGACAGGCCGGCGGCTCGCCGCGGACGCCCCGGCCGCCGCCTGCCCGCCCTGCCGAGCGGCCGATCCGGCGCACACTCGCATTCCCCTACAACGTCTGGCATACCGCCCGAAAGGGCATGAAGGTCTCTGTGGATGATCCGTGGGGCCCCGGCGACTCACGCGTACGGGCCGCCGCTCACTCGAACGGGCCGCCGCCTGCCCGCAGCCGCCGTGCCGCCCCTCCGCTTCCCGCGGCACGACCACCACACCTCCGGACGTGAGCACCCCGGCGGCGGCGAGCGCGGCCGAGCGGACCACAATTGACGATGTAGGGCGGTGATGAGCGATGCACCTGTCGGACCGGGAACGCCGGATCCTCGCCGAGATCGAGATGGCGCTGCGCAGGAGCGATCGTGCCTTCGCCCGCCGCATCGACGCGCTCAACGCCGCCGCCGCCCGCCGCAAGAGGGTGTACCGCTTCGGCCCGGGGACCAGCCGCAAGGAGATCGCGGGCCTGCTGGCGGCGGTCGCCGTCCTGACCTTGTTGATGGTGTTCCTGGTCGTCTTCACCGGGCACGCGTCGTCGCCCGCGCCGTCCGGCCCGTCGCCCGCCCCGTCGCAGCCCGTCACGGTGCAGGCGCCCCTGCACGAGGCCGGCGGCCGCTGAGCGGTCCCCGATCTCACAGAACGGCTCTCACAGAACGGCCGCGATCGCCCAGGAGACCTCCTGCCGATCTGCTAATACGAATTATTACTGGGCCATCACCTCTTGACGGCAAGCACGGCAAGGTCCCACACTCGTTGGCTAATGCGCATTAGCGAGGAGACCCAACCGTGGCAAGACGCCTGACCCAGCAGGACATCGCCCGCATGGCGGGAGTGAGCCAGACCACCGTGTCGCTGGTGCTCAACAATCGCGCCGACAGCGAGGTGCGCATCTCGCCCGAGACCCGGCAACGGGTGCTGCGGGTGATCAGGGAGACCGGCTACATCGCCGACCCCGCGGCCCGCAGGCTCGCCGAGGGACGCAACCGCATACTCGGCGTCTTCACCTACGAGGCGGTCTTCCCCGCCACCAGCGCCGACTTCTACCACCCGTTCCTGGTCGGCATCGAGGAGTGCGCTGAGGAGGTCGGCTGCGACCTGCTGCTGTTCACCAGCGCGCGGGCCTCGGGCGGCGGGCGGCGGCGGATCTTCAACGAGGACAGCCGGGTACGGCTCGCCGACGGGTGCGTGCTGCTCGGCCGCATGGTCGACCGCGACGACCTGGCCAGGCTGATCGCCGACCAGATCCCGTTCGTGTCCGTCGGCCGCCGCGACGACGCCGGCGGGCCCGTCCCGTACGTCGGCGCCGACTACCCCACGGCCACCCGCGCGCTGGTGGAACGGGCGGTGCGGCTCGGGCACCGCAGGCTCGTCTACGTCGGCACCGGGGGAGGGGCCGAGTCCACGGCCGACCGGTACGCCGGCTTCCGCGCCGCCGTCGCGGAGTTCGACGTGGAAGGGCTCCACCTGGCTCCGGACGTGTCCGATCTCCTCGACGCCGTACGCGACACCGGCGCCACCGCCGCCTTCTTCGAAGAGCAGGCCGACGCGGTCCTCTTCGTCCAGGCGGCAAAGGAACGCGGCCTCGCGATCCCCGGTGACCTGTCCCTGGTCACGCTCGGCTCGGCGACCCGCCCCGTGCACACCGACATCGACTTCACCGGCTTCCTCATCCCCCGCCGCGAGATGGGCCGCAGGGCCGTCGAGCTGCTGACCGGGGTGATCGAGTCCGGCGGCACACCCCAGGAACTCCTGCCCTGCGAGCTGATCGAGGGCTCCACACTGATCGGAAGGTGACCCCTCACGTGGTCGAGATGAAAGCGGACGCGGTCGTGGTCGGCGGCGGGCTGGGCGGCGTGGCCGCCGCGCTGGCCCTGCTGCGGGCGGGCCGCACGGTGCTGCTGTCGGAGGAGTACGCCTGGCTGGGCGGCCAGCTCACCAGCCAGGCCGTGCCGCCGGACGAGCACTCCTGGGTGGAGCGCTTCGGCGTCACCGCGAGCTACCGGGCGCTGCGCGACGGCATCCGCCAGTACTACCGCGACCATTACCCGCTCACCCCTGCCGCCAGGGCCAAGCGGGACCTGAACCCCGGCGGCGGCCACGTGAGCAGGCTCTGTCACGAGCCGCGCGTCGCGGTCGCCGTCATCGAGGCCATGCTCGCGCCCTACCGGGGCTGCGGCAGGCTGCGGGTGCTGCAGCCGTACCGGCCGATCGCGGCCTCCTACGACGGCGACCGGGTGAGCGCGGTGCTGCTCAGCGGCGAGGGGCGCGAGGTGTGGGCGAGCGCCCCGTACATCATCGACGCCACCGAGACCGGCGAGCTGCTGCCGCTGACCGGCACCGAGTACGTCACCGGCTTCGAGTCGCAGGCCGACACCGGCGAGCCCAGCGCCCCCAGCGAGGCGCAGCCGCTCAACATGCAGGCCATCTCGGTGTGCTTCGCCATCGACCACGTGGACGGCGACCACACGATCGACAAGCCGGAGTCGTACGACTTCTGGCGTGAGTACCAGCCGCCGTTCTGGGGCGACAAGCTGCTGTCGTGGCGCTGCCCCCACCCGCGCACGCTGGAGATCGTCGAACGCGCCTTCACCCCCAACCCCGACGACGACCCGCTGCTCGTCGAGGCGGACCAGCGGGTCAACCCGGGCGACGCCAACCTGTGGACGTTCCGGCGGATCGCCGCGCGCAAGACGTTCGTCGAAGGCGCGTACGAAAGCGACATCACGCTGGTCAACTGGCCGATGATCGACTACCTGGAGGGCCCGGTCATCGACGTGCCGGACGCCGAGCGGCACCTGAAGGCCGCCCGCGAGCTGTCGCTGTCGGTGCTGTACTGGATGCAGACCGAGGCCGGCTTCCCCGGGCTGCGGCTGCGCGGCGACATCACCGGCAGCGCCGACGGTCTCGCCCAGGCGCCCTACATCCGCGAGTCGCGCCGCATCAAGGCCCTCTACACGGTGGTCGAGCAGGACCTGTCGTACGCGGTGCGCGGCGACAGGGGTGCGGTCAGCTACCCCGACTCGGTCGGCGTCGGCATGTACCGGATCGACCTGCACCCGTCGACCGGCGGCGACAACTACATCGACGTGGCGAGCTGCCCGTTCGAGATCCCGCTCGGCGCGCTGATCCCGCAGCGCATGACGAACCTGCTGCCCGCCTCCAAGAACATCGGCACCACCCACATCACCAACGGCGCCTACCGGCTGCACCCGGTCGAGTGGAACATCGGCGAGGCCGCGGGCGCCCTGGCGGCGTTCTGCCTCGACCACGGCACCACGCCGCACGCCGTACGAGAGAGCGAGTCCCTGCTCGCCGACTTCCAGCACAGGCTCACCCGGGACGGCGTCGAGCTGCGCTGGCCCGCTGTCACCGCGTATTAGGGAGACCCCGCCATGAGGGCATTGATCCCCGCCGTCGCCCTGCTCACCCTGGCCGCCGCCTGCGGAAGCGGCGCGGAGCAGACCGCGCAGTCCGGCCCCGCGACACTGCGCATGTCGATCTGGACGGCCAACGAGGACCATCTCAAGCTCTTCAACGAGATCGCCGCCGGCTACACCAAGGCCAAGGTGACGTTCGAGTCGATCCCGATCGACAGCTACACCACCACGCTCACCACGCAGATCGCCGGCGGCAAGGCGCCCGACCTGGCCTGGATCCTGGAGGGCTCGGCCCCCGACTTCGTCGAGTCCGGCGCGCTCGCGCCGCTGTCGAGCAAGATCCAGAACGCCGCCGAGCTGGCGCCCGCCGCGACCCGGCTGTGGCAGAAGGACGGCGAGCTGTACGCCTACCCGTTCTCCACCTCGCCGTTCGGCGTGTTCGTCAACACCGATCTGCTGCGCGAGGCCGGCAAAAAGGTGCCCGCCAAGGGCTGGACCTGGCAGGAGGCCATGGACGCGGCCGCCGCCGTGGCGAAGAAGGGCAAGGCCGGGCTGATCGTCGGCGACTGGGACTACAAGAACTGGACCAACCTCGCCACCCTGTGGGAGGGCTGGGGCGCCAAGGCGTGGAGCGAGGACGGCGCGACCTGCGGCTTCAACCAGCCGCCGATGGTCGAGGCGATGACGTTCCTGCACAAGTCGATCTTCACGGACAAGGCGCTGCCCGGCCCCGGCGAGACCGTCGACTTCTACTCCGGCGACGCCGCCATGATCGTCACTCAGATCTCGCGGGCGAGCCTGCTCAAGGACGCGACGTTCGACTGGACGCTGCTGCCGCTGCCGCACGGCCCCGCAGGGGAGTACTCCGTGATCGGGCAGGCCGGCATCGGCGTCATCAAGAAGTCGCCCAACGCCGAGCTGGCCGCCGACTTCCTCGGCTACTTCACCAATGCCGAGAACTCCGCCAAGCTCGCCCAGTACTTCCCGCCCGCCCGCACCTCGCAGCTCAACGTCGAGACGCTGGCCAAGTCGAACCCGCTGCTCAAGCCCGAGCAGCTGCAGGCCGTCGTCATCGACGGCATCCCCAACGGCGTGGTCAAGCCCAGCCACAAGGGCCAGGAGGAGCTCATCCAGACCGCCCGCGCCGCACTCGACCCGCTCTGGCAGCCCGGCGCCGACGTCAAGGCGGTGCTCGACGGCGTGTGTACGAAGATCCAGCCGCTGCTGGGGTCGTAACGATGGCCGTGCTCACCGCCGCGAAGGCCGGGAGCCGCAGCGCGAGCCGCTTCTGGACCGTGCGGCGCCGCGACAACCTCGTCGGCTACCTGCTCATCGCCCCGCAGCTCGCCGGCAGCGTGCTGTTCGTGCTGCTGCCGCTGGCGCTGGTCGGCTGGTTCAGCCTCAACGAGTGGAACGTCCTGGCCGGCACGTTCGAGTACGTCGGCCTGGACAACTACGCCAGGCTGGCCGCCGACCCGGCGCTGCGCGACTCGCTGACCGCGACCGCGATCTTCTCCGCCGGGCTCGTCACGCTCAACCTGACCCTCGCCCTGCTGCTCGCGGTGCTGCTCAACCAGAAGCTGCGCGGCACCGTGGTCTTCCGCGCGCTGTTCTTCTCACCGGTGCTGGTGTCGCTGGTGGCCTGGACGATCGTCTGGCAGTTCCTGCTCCAGCCGAACGGCGGCATCAACGCTCTCTTCGGGGGCGGGCCCAACTGGCTGCGCGGCTCGGGCACAGCGATGCTGTCGGTCATCGTCGTCCAGGTGATCAAGAACGTCGGCCTCAACATGGTGCTCTTCCTGGCCGCGCTGCAGGGCGTGCCGAAGCAGCTCTACGAGGCCGCCCAGCTCGACGGGGCCGGCGCCTGGACCAGGTTCCGCCGCATCACGGTGCCGCTCATCAGCCCGACGATCCTGCTCACCTCGATCATCACGGTGGTCGGCTCGCTCCAGGTGTTCGCCCAGATCGCCGTGCTCACCCAGGGCGGCCCCGGCACCTCCACCACCGTCCTCGTCTACTACCTCTACCAGCAGGCCTTCCCGTTTCACCATTTCGGGTACGGCGCGACGATCTCCGTGCTGCTGTTCCTCATCGTCGGTGCGCTGACGCTCGTGCAGTGGCGGATGCGGAGGAAGTGGGTCCACCTTGAGACGTAAGCTCATCCTGTACGCGGTGCTGTGCGTGCTCTGCGTGCCGTTCGTCTTCCCGACCTGGTGGATGATCACCACGTCGATGAAGCCCATCAGCGAGGTCTTCGACTTCTCCCTCATCCCCCAGGTGTGGGACCTGTCCAGCTACGCCCGCGTCTTCGAGATGCAGCCGTTCGGGCAGCAGTACCTCAACAGCCTCTACATCGCCGCCGTGGTCACCGCCGGCACGATGGCGGTGGCCGCGATGGCCGGGTACGCCTTCGCCCGCATCCGCTTCCCCGGCCAGAACGTGCTCTTCGTCGTCGTCCTGGTGGGCCTGCTCATCCCGAGCGAGGTCACGATCGTGCCGCTGTTTCAGATGTTCAACCGGCTCGGCCTGATCAACACCCACTGGCCGCTGATCGTCGTGCCGATCCTGGGCGCGCCGAGCGTGCTGGCCACGTTCATCATGCGGCAGTTCTTCCTCACGCTGCCCGGCGAGCTGGAGGAGGCCGCCAGAGTGGACGGCCTGGGCCGCTTCGGCACCTTCTACCGGGTCGCGCTGCCGCTGGCCAGGCCCGCGCTCGGCGCGGTGGCGATCTTCACGTTCCTGCACTCGTGGAACCTGTACCTGGAGCCGATCGTGTACCTGTCGACGCCCGACATGTTCACGCTGCCCCAGGCGCTCACCCAGTTCGTCGACGCCTACGGCGGACCCCTCTGGAACGTGCAGCTCGCCGCCGCCTCGATGACCGCCGTACCGATCCTGGTGGTCTTCGTCCTCGCCCAGCGCCACTTCATCGAGGGCCTCGCCCACACCGGGCTCAAGGGCTGACCGCGGATCCGCTCCCGCCGCCGCGTCCTCGTCGGTCATGGCTCTCAGCAGCCCGTTGGTGGTGGTGTTCGGCTGCCGGCCGATGTGGGGGTGCAGGTGCGCGGTGGAGACCAGCGCCGGGTACGGCGCGAGCTGCGCGTGCCGGTCGAGCATGGGCCCGATGCCCAGCAGCGGCTCGACCGCCGCCCACAGCAGGTCGGGCTCGTGCCCGGCCTCGACCCGGACCAGCCGCGCCTCCCGGTCGAGCACCTCGATCCGGTTCATCGCGGACAGGTCGATGACGATGCCGCCGTCGTTCGACGACCGCCCCGACAGGCCGTGCCCGCCGCTGCGCACCGACAGCGCTAACCCCTGCTCGCGCGCGTAGCGCAGCGCGGCGGCCACCTCCCCGGCGCTCTCGGGCAGCAGCACCGCGGCGGGGCTCGACACGGCGGTGTACGTGGAGCGCAGCAGCGCGTACCGCCGGTCGCCGGGCGTGACGACCTGCCCCGCAGCCCGGGCGGGACCGGCGTGAGGCTCATCGCCGCCCCCTGGCCACCTGCTCGCGTACGGCCGGCACGACCTCCGCCGCGAACACCTCAAGCTGCGCCAGATGGTCGGACACCGGCCAGAAGATGAACGTGTCGAAGCCAAGCTCGAGCGCCCACCTGGTGAGCGTGTCCGTCCACAGGCGTACGTCGCCCGCCAGGCCGTGCCCGCCGCGCACGTCGCCGATCGTGCCGAGCACGTTGTACGCCCGCCGGATCGCGGCCGGGTCGCGCCCGGCGGCGCGGGCCGCCTCGTCGATGAGCTTCTGCTTGCCGGGCACCTCGTCAGGGGCGACGTAGATGTTCATCGGCGAGATCCAGCCGTCGGCGGCCCTGCCGGTCACGCCCAGCATCTTCGGCTTCATGCTGCCCAGCCACAGCGGAACGGGGGAGGGCGGCACCGGGCCCGCCTGGTAGCCCTCGACGTCGTGGTGCTCGCTGCGCAGCCGCACAACGCCGCCCGCCAGCGCCGCCCGCAGGATGTGCAGCGACTCCTCCGTGTAGGCGACCATCTGCGCGCCGGTGCGCCGTCCACCGCCCATGCTGGTGATCGCGTCGGCGAACCCGCCGCCGCCCACGCCCAGCACCAGCCGGCCGCCGGACAGCACGCCGAGCGAGGCCGCGGCCTTGGCCAGCATCGCCGGCGGGCGCAACTGCAGGTCGGCCACATCGGTCAGCAACGACACGCGCCGGGTCACCGCCGCCACATGCGTGATCCACGTGAGCGTCTCAAGGTGTCCGGGCTGGTACGGGTGGTCCTGAACGGCCAGGTAGTCGATCCCGTTCTCGTCGGCGACGGCCGCCATGCGCAGGCTCTCGGAGAGCCGGTGCACGCCGGGGTCGAGGCTCACACCGAAGGAGAGGTCATGTCCGTAGTCAGTCATGCCTCCATGCTCCGGACGGCGGCGCTTCTGGGCAAAGGTCAGGTTAGGTACTAATCTTGAGTAAGTGACCACCGCATTCCAGCCTCGCGACCCGATGATCCACGAGCCGAGCTGCCGCAGCTTCCAGAACATCATGGAGACCGTCGGCCGCCGCTGGACCAGCGCGATCCTGCTGGCCGGGCAGCGCGGCGCGCGCCGCTTCGGCGAATACCGCCTGTCGGTGCCGGGCATCTCCGACCGGCTGCTCGCCCAGCGGCTCAAGGAGCTCGAAGCCGAGGGGTTGATGGTGCGTACGGTGATCCCCACCACGCCGGTGCAGGTCCGCTACGAGCTGTCGCCCGACGGCGAGGAGCTGATGCGGCTCCTGCAACCCCTGGTGGAGTGGGGCCACCGCCGCGCCACCGCCGCAGCGAGCTGACCCCCGCGCCGAGGCGGGCCGATCCCTGCCTGGGGCGGCCGAACTGCGCCGGGGCGGGCCGATCCGCGCCTGCTGCTGCCGCTGAGCGGGCTCAGCCACCGGGCGATCGAGCCGCCCACGCAGCGCCTCGGCCACCGCCTGATCGGCCGGATCGGTGCGGGGGCCGCCGCGCGGGCGGCCCCCGGAGGGCGTCAGGAGGCGTAGGTCTCGTACTCGGCGACCCTGGGGGTGCCGTTCGAGCCGGTGATCCTGAACGTGATCTTCTTCAGGGACGTCGGGGTGAAGCTGATCGTGCCGGCCCCGGTGCCGGACTTCAGCACGGCTCCGTTGTCGGCGTTGATGAGCTGCCACGACCCGATCACGCCCGTCGCGCCGGACGCCTCGCGGATCACGACCCTGCCGACCGTCGTGGCCGAGCCCCACTTGATCGAGATGTCGCCCGTCGAGCCATTTGGCGACCAGTACGTGCTCATGTTCCCGTCACGCACGTTGCCGTAGCTCGTGCCGCCGGCCTTGCTCGACCCGTCGGAGCCCGCGCCGATGCTCAGGTTCGTGCCGGTGGGCGGGTCCGTGGGATCGGTCGGCGGATCCGTGGGGTCGGTGGGCGGGTCGGTCGGGTTGGTCGGGGTGCAGTTGCCGTCCGAGACCTGCAGGCCCTTGTTGGCGCCCGCCGTCCTGCTCACGATGTCCGGCACGCAGCTCGCGCCGTCGAGGCGGTAGGAGTAGGGGACGCTGACGCTGGTGTTGGACTGCGGGTCGGGACCGGCCGGGTTGTGGTCGTCGTCGCGGGCGCCCCAGGTCACGTTGTCGAAGATGTTGCCGCTGACCTGCCAGTAGCCGGCCTCGTCGGTGTAGAAGGTGCCGAGGACGTCCTTGGAGTCCTCGAAGTAGTTGTTGTCCACCTTCGCCCGGCCGCCCGCCCGGGAGTTGATGCCGGACTCGTTGATGTTCCGGTAGTGGTTGTTGTACATGTGGGCGATCCCGCCCCGCAGCAGCGGCGTACGGGAGTCGATGTTCTGGTACAGGTTGTGGTGGAACGTCACGTTGCCGTTCGAGCGGTCGCTCTCGCTGGAGCCGATGAGCCCGCCCCGGCCGGAGTTGCGCAGGATGCTGTACGACAGCGTCACGTACTGCGTGTTGTTCTTCATGTCGAACAGGCCGTCGAAGCCCTCCGGCTCGCCGCCCGACGCCTCCAGCGTGACGTGGTCCACCCAGACGTTGCGGACGTCCTTCTCCATGCCGATGGCGTCGCCGCCGTTGGAGGTGGGCGAGCCCGACTTCTTGACGTTCCTGACCGTCACGTTCTGGATGATGATGTTGCTGGCCTCGCGGATGTGAATGCCGATCTGGTCGAAGACCGCGCCGCTGCCGACCCCGATGATCGTGACGTTGCTGATCTGCTTGAGCTCGATCACGCCGTCCGCGGTGTTGCAGCTGCCGCCGGACACCTTGCTGGTGTTGCCGTGGTTGATCGTGCCCTCGACCTGGATGGTGATCGGGGTGCTGCTGCTGGCCCGGCTGCACAGGGCCTGGTGGATCGCGGTTCCCGTGGTGGCGCGCACGGTCTGCCCGCCGGCCCCGCCGGTGGTGCCGCCGTTGGCGGAGGCGAAGCCGGTGGCGCTGCCGGCCGCGGCCGACGCCTGCATCGCCGTCACGGCCGTACCGGCCGCCGCGGCCAAGACCGCCGCGGCGAGTGCCGCGCCGGCGCGTAACACGACTGCTCGTCTCATGCTCGTCCCATCTCGTCGTCCGATGCCGGCTGCTGCCCGCAGCCGGTCCTGCTGGTCCGGGCACGACGGGATGACCCGCCGACCGGAGTCCCCCCAGCGAGTGCGCACCGCTCACATGAGTGAACACGTCCGTGTTGGTGGAAGTAGCGCCACCGTAGGAAAGCGCTTTCCGCCTGTCAATGAGCGATGAAACTTTCATCCGGCGGGTACGGGCGGGGCTGCCGCGTCCTCAAATCGGATATTTCGTCAAATTTCCGGCAGTCCTCGGCCTGGATTGCTTAGCTCGCCCGGCATCCGGGAAACCGGCGACTACGCTGAAGAAACCGAGGACCTGCGAAGCACCGGCGCCCGCGCCGGCGCCGCCCCCGGAGTGACCCCGCCCACGTCCAGCCCGTCCGAGGGGGTGTTCTCATGAGGGTCATCGACACCGCCCCGCTCGGCGTCGCAGGCAGCAGCCAACCGACCGTCCTGCGCATCTACGGAGACATCGACCTCTACACCAGCGCGACCCTGCGCGAAGAACTGCTCAGCGCGCTGCACTACAGCAACAGCCTGCTCGTCCTCGACCTGTCGGAGGTGACGTTCTGCGACGCCGCCGGTCTCGCCGTGCTGGTCGACGTCCAGCAGCGCGCCCGGCCGATGGGCATCACGCTCGCGCTGGCCGAGCCCCGCCCGTTCATGGTGCGGCTGCTGCGCATCACCGGCCTCGACCGGGCGCTGCCGACGATGAGCCGCGTCCCGCCGAGCGCCGCCTGACCCCGCCCTCTGTCAGCGGGCGCCCACCGTGATCACGCCCGCCCTGTGCAGGCTGGTGAGCAACGTCCAGTCGTCGGCCGGGTCGAGCCAAACCTGCAACTCTTGCGGTCCCGACGGCCGCGGCAACGTCCCCTCAGGCCGGTAGAAGGACGTCACCAGGACGAGCGGCACGGGCGCCGTCCACTCCTCGGGGCCGGCGGCTCGTGCCGTCCGCCCAGCAGCACCGCACGTTCGCTCTCATCGCATTCGCCCAGCCGCCCCACCGCGAGCCGCGCCTGCAACCGGGCCTGCGCGTCCAGCGCGAGGCGGAGCCGCGCCGCCGCGCGCTCGGCGCCCTCGCCCATCTCGCCGTAGCCGGGGATGAGCATCCCGACCAGCTGGGCCGGCTCGTCCGCGTAACCCCGCAGCGCGCCGTCGGCGTGGATCATCTCGTAGCGGTACGGCCGGCCGTCCGCCTTGCGCGGCGCGGGCGGCGGATCCTGCGCGGCGGGGACGTTCCGCACGATCACGGCCATGGGCGCACTCCTCCGGATGCGGGTCCGGTCATGGTTCCATCCGGTACGGGCTCCAGCGCGTGATCGCGTACAGGGCGGTGAGCTGCTCCTTGTCGGATGCCCGCCAGAACAGCTCGTCCATCAGCAGGCGGAAGGAGAGACTGCCGGCCTCGGTGAGGTCCGGTGCGGAGCCGAGGCGGCGCAGCGCTGCGTGGCTACCCGCAGGCTCCCGCCGGCCCGCGTTGGGCGACAGGCCCAGGGCCGCGGTGCGGAAGGCCGCCTCGACCAGGGCGAGCGACACCTTCACCTGCGCCTGGATGATGGCGGGGTCGAGCGAGCCGTCCCACATGCGGAACTCGACGTGGTCCCGCCTGGATCCGTTCACGGCCGACAGGTTCAGCGCCGCGTGGTGCTCGTGCGTACTGCGTACCAGCTCGATCGAGTCGTATCCCTCGGCCGGCGGCGTGCTCGGAATGCAGTACCCCAGCCCTCGATGGTCCTCATGCTCAGGGTTGTGGCCGAGCCGGTAGAGCGTGTCGCCGTGGTGGTCGGCGTACTCGGCCACGCTGACGAAGTTCGCCACGAGGTGATCGTAGTCTCCGGCGCTCACGTGCACGTGCCCGCCGGTCTCGCCGGTCGCCAGGCCACCGTGAGCGCGGATGATCTCGCAGGCGCGGCGGAGGTTCTCCCACGTCTCGGGCTCGTCGTACAGGATCGGCGAGACCAGCTCGCCCGACACGGTGCTGTCCTCCTCCAGCCGCCACAGGCCGCGCCCGCCGTTCCGGCCGGTCCGGTAGCCGGTCTCGGCCGAGGTGTGGTACGCATGCACGTCGGCGTCGCCGGTAAGACCGGCCTTGTGCAGTTCCTCCGCGATGGCCGTCAGCGATTCCCCGGGCGGCAGGACGAACTCGATCTCCACGCCGAACCCGCGCCCGCCGTCCCTGGCGCCCAGGCCCGCGGTGGCGTCCTCGTACATGTACGGGATCACCGGCTCGCCGCTCTCCGCACGCCGCGCCGCCGCCTCGTAGGCCCGCAGGTAGGCGGGGAAGTCGTGGGTGAACGACACCTCGGGAGCCCTCGGCAGGCGCTGCCACGCCTGGACGCGGGCCTGCAACGACTCGAGGTACAGCTCGTCCATCCCCGGATCGGGCGACCACCACAGGGTGGAGCCCGGCCGCAGGAAACGGCGCAGCCGGGAGCCGCCGCGCAGCTTCTTGCGCGCCTGTTCGTACTCGGCCGCCGCGGCCTTCCTGGCCTCCCTGACGGCGGAAGGCGACAGATCGTGCAGGCCCGGAGCGATCGTGCGCGGGTCGCGCAGGCCAGGAGTGGTCACGCTTGAGTCGTGCGGGCCGGTGGCGGTGGCGTGCGGGTCGTGCGGGCCGGGCTCCGTCGCGCTTGGGTCGTGCGGGCCGGGCTCCGTCGCGCGCGGGTCCGGCGCGGTGGGCGGCTGCAGGCGTCGCAGCGCGTCGATCACCTGCTCGCGATCGACCGGGCCGAACACATCGAACCCGTTCCGCACCGCCTCGGCCCCGCGCGCCATCAGCTCGCCCACGTCGTAGCCGTACCCGGCGCGGTCGGCCAGCCGCCGCAGCGGCTGGAACGTCCAGATCGGCCGCGCCGGCTCAGGACCCGCGAGCTCCGCCAGCCTGGCGAGCACCCGCACCGCGTCGTCGTCCGACGGCGTCAGGCCGTGCTCGACGGTGAGCCGCAGGCCGTTCCACAGGTAGGGGTCGTGCGCCTTGTGCGCGATCAGCACGTCGGCCAGCTCGCGGGGGTTCGCCGCGCCCGCCGGGTCCGCGCCGTGCTCCTGCGCGTCCCTGACCAGGCGGAACACGTGCGCGACGGAACCCGCCAGGCCGACCTCGTGGGCCAGCGTCTCCATCGGCAGCGGGGCGGACGGCCGGGCGGTGGCCCGTTGCGGGAGAATCCTGATCATGGCGCCGAGCAGCCGGATGCCGGCGTCGTCGAGACCGCGCAGCCCGTACGTCTCCTGACCGCGCAGGCCCTCCCACCACGTCGGGTCCTCCTGGTAGAAGCGGCGCAACGCGTCGTGGAACGCCTGCGGCCCGTCCGCCCGCGGCGGCAGGTGGCCCTGGTCGTACGCCTCCCGCACGACCGGGAGCAGCTCGGTGATGTTGCGGAGGCCGTAGGCGAGCAGCACGGGCGTGATGAACGCCTTGTAGGTGTTCCTGTCGTCCGGGGTCACCATGATCTCCGCCAGGACCCCGGCCGCGCGGGCCTGCTCCGGGGTTCTGACGGAGAACGCGGCGTCGTACCGGTAGCCGAGCCAGCGGTGATGATCGGCCGGGTAGGCGCGGTCGAGCACGTCGATGAGCTCGAACCTGTCGCGTGCCGCCTCGGGCTTCAGGCCCTGGCGTTGGGCGTCTTGGTAGAGCTCGATGAGGGGGGTGATGGCCAGGCGGGTGCCGAAGAACCTGTCCGCCAGGTCCTGTATGGCCGTCTTCGGATCTCCGTCTGCGACGATTTCGCGCAGCGTGCCCAGGACGGCCGCCGAGGTGTCGTCTTGGTTCGCCACGAAGAGCGACCGCATGAGCCGCCGCCCGCTCTCGACCAGGGCCGGGTCGGCGGCGGTGGGGTGCGCGGCTGCCGGTTGCGCCGCCTCCGATCGCGGCGCCGCCGACTGTGGCCCTTCCGGTGACGGGGCTGCCGGCTGTGGCCCTTCCGGTGATGGGGCTGCCGGCTGTGGCGTCTCCCCTTGCGATGCTTCCGGCTCTCCCGGGGCGAGGGCCGGGGTTGTGGGGTTCGGCCCTTCCCGTTCCGGAGCTTCCGACTGCGGCGCGACCGACTGCGGTGCTGCCGAGTCCGCTGTGGTGGGGGCCAGGGTGCTTTGCGGCTCGGAGGCGTCGTCGGTCTCGCCGCTGAGCAGCCGCTCGATATGGGAGAAATCTTCGCTGGTGCCGACCTGGCTGCCGGAGTGCTGGTCGGGACCGACCTGACCCTCGGCGTCGGGGCGGACACCGGGGTCGGGCTGCATGCCGGGGTCACGGCGGTCGGCGGGATTGGGCTGTGCGCCGGGCTCGGGGCGGTTGCCGGGGCCGGGGCGGCCGTCGGTGTCGGGTTGAGCGCCGCGGTCGGGGTCGGGCTGGGCGCCGGGCGTCCAGCGGTGGACGATCGCCGCCGCTTCGGCGAAGGTGCGCGGGTGTGGCGCGGCTATCGGCGAGTACCCCTCGCTGAGCGCCGTGTCCCAGACCTCGCCGGGCGACGCGGACGCGTGGTGCCGAGCCGGACCGTCCGCAGCCTGGTCAGGCTCGGCGGTTACGGGAACGGCGGATGCGTGGCCCTGCGCAGGACCGTCCGCTGCCTCTTCGGGCTCGGAGGCGGCCTGGTCGGCGGCGCCCGTACCCGCTGGTTCACTCTGGCGGGCCTCGTCCGAAGCCCGGCGCGCATCGGCCGGCCTGTGCCTGCCGGGAGTCTCTGGGCGGAGACTGTACGGTGCCTGCACTGCCTGACCGGTGGCCTGGCCTTCGTCGAGCGGCCCCTGGGCGGGCGGGGTGGTGGAGTGAGGGCCGGTGAGCGGCTGCGGCCGGCCTGGCGGGAGCGGGCCGGCAGGCTCGCCCGCCGTCACCGTCGTGTTCGGGCTGGTCGTGTGCCCCGTCGGGGCGTCGGTCGTGGCGACGGTCGGTCTGCCCTCGGCGGTCGAACCCCCGGTTGCGGTGCTGGGCGGTGTGCTGCCGGTGTGCGGCGCGGGCGTCGTGCTTGCGTGCGGCTCCGGAGAGGTCCTCGGCTGGCGGGGTTCGGGCCCCGGCTGCTGCGGCTCGGGGCTGCCGGGCTGCGGCTGGTTGTGCAGGTTGGCTTGAGGCGAGGGGCCGGGGCTCGCCGAACCCTGGCCGGCGAAGTCTGGACCGGCAGAACCCTGGCCGGTGAAGCCCTGACCGGTAGAACCCTGGCCGGTAGAACCTTGAGCGGTGGGACCTTGAGCGGTGGGGCCTTGACTGGTGGGGCCTTGGCCGGTGGTGGGTGGGGGAGTGGCGGCGATGCCGGGTGCGGGCGGGCGGCCGGAGCCGGTTCCAGAGGTTCGGTCAGGAGTCTGGTCCGGGTTCGGGTGGCCGAGGCCGGGGGCGGACGGCTGGCTCGGGGTGTGACGGCGCGGCGAGGAGTCGGCGTTGGGCAGATCGGCGCCCACGCGGAGGGTCGCGCTGGACGAGCCCGCCGTGGACGTACGGGAGGTCGCGCCGGACGACGACCCCACCGTGGACGTCATGTTGGAGGAGCCACCCGTGGACGTCGTGCTGGACGGACCCACGGTGGCCGGCACCGTGGCCAGGTCCGGAGTGCGGACGTTCACCGTGGCGTGGGACGGGTTGGCGTCAGGGCCGGTCGGCGCGCCGGTCGAGGCTGCGGTGGTTCCGGTCGCGGCGGCCCAGGCGGCGGCGTGGGCGGCGTCGGTCCGGTTGGCGGCGGCGTACGCGGAGGCCAGCGTGGTCACCGGGTCCGCCAGAGCCAGGGCCACATCCGGGCTGAACGGGCTGATCGTCCCGGTACGCCCCACACCACCCATGAAGGCGCCCACCATGGACTCGGCGGTGAACGGGTTCGACCACTGCCCGTACACCAGCCCGTTGCCCACGAAGCCGCCGACCGGCGACGCGATCACGTTCGTCGCACCCGTCGTCAGCGCCCGCCCGGCGAACCCCGGCATCACCTGAGTGACCCGCGAGAGCGGCCCCGCCACCACCGAGCCCGCCGCCGCACCGGTCCCGCCACTCAGCCCGGCAACGGCCAGCTGCTGCCAGTCGAAGCCGTTCCTGGTGCCCATCTGGTTCTGCTGGAGCTGGGCGACGAATTCGATGAAGAACTCCTCACCGACCTCCTCCACCAGCTCCCTGCCGAACGGCGAGGCCAGCAGCCGCAGCACCAGAGCCTTCCCGGTCGGGCCGCTCAACGCCGCCACCTTCGCCAGGTGGGCCGCAGTGACCTTCTGCCCGGCAGCGGCCACCAGCTTGGCCAGGATGCGGCTGATCGCCGCGCGTGCCGCCGCCGCGTACGGACCGATCAACGGCGTCGAGACGCCCGCGCTGAAGAACGCCGCCAGCAGCGTGATCGCGATCGCGGTCACCGTCACCCAGAAGGCCACGTTGATCGTCAGCTTCGAGTACTGCGTCTGCACCGCGAAGTTGCTGGCCTGCACCGCGTATGCGCGCGCGTTGTTGCCGACCCCCGAGATGCCGCCCTTGTTGCCGTACAGCTCACGCGCCCGGCCCGCGAACGTCGCGGTCGCCGGCGTCGCCCACCCCGACACGATCGTCCGCACCGCCAGGCCCGCCGGCTCGGCAGACGACATAGAGCCGTCCGACAGCGCCGCGTAACGGCGCGCCAGCTCCGACAGCCCGGCCTCGCTGGCCTCCGGCCACTTCTGACCGGCCGACAACATCGGAATCAGCCAGTGATTCACCCAATCCGGCAGCGACTCGCTCTCCCAAGCAGGCTGAACGTCGCTGTCGATCCGGACGATCTGGTCCCCGGCGAAGTACCCGCCAGGGGTCTGGATGTTCGGGCCCCCCGAGTGCGCCGCCATGAACCGCCGTTCAGACTTCCCGCGTCATTCGGGTCAGGCCGTGCCGGATGTCGGCGTCCGTCTGCAACGTGCTGTCGATCGCGGCGCGCAACCGGTCAGCGGCGTCCAGCGTTTCCCCCGTTCGCCGTGGCAGGCTCCGGCCGGCCTCCTCGCCGGTCGCGGGCCGGGCCGACATCCGCCGCTCCATCACCGGTTCGGCGATGGCGCCCTGCCGCTCCTCCGTCACCGGCACCTCCCATGTCCTGCACAAGCCGGGCCATCACGATCTTGCGCCGCCGTCCGACCATGAACCTCGAACGAATCGGCGTCTCGGCACTTCGGAAACTTCTATCACTCGGACCACAAAAAACGCTGGGAGAATGCCCCGAAATGGGGGTTTTGCCCCGTAACTCTGCCGAATTGTGACGCGCTGTTCCCCGAGCGTCGTGCGGTGAGCCCGCCCGCCGGAGCGCCGCGTATGGTGCCGTCACGCTGATGGCCGCCGCCGCCGCGGCCGGCTCGCCGCGCCGGGCGGCCGTGGAAGGCTCGATGGCCCTGCCCGCCGCAACGGGCCCGGTCGGCACATTCGGTGATCTACGTTGTAAAGGCCGGGGCGCTCAACCTCGCGTCACCAGGATGCCGTCGTCGTCGGAGAACAGCTCGGCCCCTGGCCGGAAGCTGGCGCCGCCGTCCACCACCAGCACGCGCCCCTCACCGGGCTCCGACAGCACGGACTTGAGCAGGGCGTTGGCCTCGTGGCAGCGCACGGTCACGATCCGGCCGGAGAAGGCGCGGCGGCCGCCGGATGGCGCGGCCGGCGAGGGTCAGTGGTAGGTGCCGTGGCGGCCGAGGGTGGTGACGGGGGTGGCGCCGGGGCGGGTCCACTGCGCGGTGGGGCGGCTGGTGGGGCCCCACGTGGAGTTCCCGTCGGCGTCCGTGCGCCAGTACCAGCAGGCGTGCCGCCCCTCGGGCCAGCCGTCGGGCTTGTCCTCCCAGGTCTCGCCGCGCCCGTACGGCGTCATGTCGAGCAGCGCCATGGTCGGGTTGGCCGGTTCGGTGCCGCGGCCGGTCGTGGAGTAGGTGAGAAAGGTGCGGTCGCCGTCGCGCAGGTAGCTGGTGAGGTAGCCCATCGGCCCGCCGGCAGGGCCTTCGATGTCGCGCACGGAGTACCAGGGCTGGGTGTAGCCCATGAACGCGACGTACTCGGCGACCTCGTCCCACGCGCCGGTGGTCACGATGGCGAAGGAGACGCCGCGCGCGTTGAGGTAGACGGCGTCCCGCAGGTGCCAGGCCGTGGTGGTGCAGCCCTCGCACTGGCCCTGCGGCGGCGCGCCGTCGTACCACATGTGCTTGTAGACGATGAGCTCGTCGCGCCCCTGGAACAGCTCGATGAACGGGACCGGGCCGTCGGGCCCGGTCACCTCCACGGAACCGTCGAACTCCACCATCGGCAGCCTGCGGCGGGCGGCGGCGATGGCGTCGCCCTCGCGGGTGTGGGCCTTCTCGCGGAGCAACAGCTCGTCGCGGGCGGCCTGCCAGGTGGCCAGATCGACGATGGGCGGGCGGCCGGTGCCGCCGGGCGTGGTGGTCACGGTGTCCTCCGGTGTGTGTGTCCAGGTAGGAGCCTCCTACCCGCACCTGGACAGACCAGAGACCCGCGGGAAACTCATCGGAGCCCGGACCGGCTACTGCAGCCCCGACCGCACGGACGTGATGCGCTGGGTGTTAAAGCCGAGCCAGTGCATGCGCCCGACGTAGCGGGCGTGCTCGACCTTCAGGCACCTGTCCATGATCACGGGCAGGCCGGCGTCCTCGGCGATCCGCGCGCCCTCCTCGTTGATCACCCCGAACTGGCACCACAGCGCCCCCGCCTTGACCTCCACGGCCTCGCGGGCGATGCCGGGCAGGGCGTCGGGCGCGCGGAAGACGTCGACGAGGTCGATCGGCACCGGCACGTCGGACAGGCTCGGGTAGCTGGTCTCGCCGAGGATCTCCTTCTCGCGCGGGTTGACCGGGATGACCTGGTAGCCGTGGCGCTTGAGGTAGTAGCCGACGAAGTTGCTGGGCCGCAGCTCGTTGCCGGACAGGCCGACGATCGCGATCGTGCGGGTGGCGTGCAGCACCCGCTGGATCGTCAGCGGGTCCTGGTAGCGCGCGAGGTCGGTCATGCCGTCTCCTCCTTGCCGATCGTCGCGGCGACGCGGGCGAAGCCCTGCTCGAGGTCCCAGATGAGGTCGGCGACCGACTCGGTGCCGACCGACAGCCGCACCGTGCCGGGACCGACGCCGGCGGCGGTCAGCTCGTCGTCGCTGAGCTGGCGGTGAGTCGTGCTCGCGGGGTGGATGACCAGGCTCTTGGCGTCGCCCACGTTGGCGAGGTGGGACCAGAGCGTCAGGCCGCTGATGAGGCCCTGCCCGCCGGCCCGGCCGCCCGCGCAGTCGAAGGAGAACACCGCGCCCGCGCCGCGCGGCAGGTATTTGTCGACCAGCGGCTTGTACGGGCTGCTCGGCAGGCCCGGGTAGGTGACCTTACAGGCCAGCTCGTGCCCGTCGAGGAACTCGGCGACCGCGAGCGCGTTCTCGACGTGCCGCTCCATCCGCAGCGACAGCGTCTCCAGGCCCTGCAGGAACAGGAAGGCGTTGAACGGCGACATCGCCGCGCCCAGGTCGCGCAGCGTCTCGGCGCGCAGCTTCATCAGGTAGCCGTACATGCCGAACGTCTCGTGGAAGCGCAGCCCGTGGTAGGCGGGTGACGGGTCGGCGACCACCGGGAAGCGGCCGTTGGACCAGTCGAACGTGCCGGCCTCGACGACCACGCCGCCGATGCTGGTGCCGTGGCCGCCGATGAACTTGGTCGCCGAGTGGACCACGATGTCGGCGCCCCACTCGATCGGCCGGCACAGGTACGGCGTGGCGAACGTGTTGTCCACGATCAGCGGCAGCTCGTGCTCGTGGGCGATGCCGGCCACGGTCTCGATGTCGAGCACGTTGCCCGCCGGGTTGCCGATCGTCTCGGCGAAGAACGCCTTGGTGTTGGGGCGCACCGCCGTGCGCCAGGCGTCGGGGTCGTCGGGATCGACCCAGCTCAGCTCGACGTTCATCTTGCGCAGCAGGTGCTTGAGCTGGTTGACGGTGCCGCCGTACAGGGCCGATGAGGACACCACGTGGTCGCCGGGCTGCAGCAGCGTGAACAGGGCGGCCGCCTGGGCGGCGATGCCGCTGGCGAAGGCCACCGCGCCGCTGCCGCCCTCCAGGTTGGCCACCCGCTCCTCCAGCACGGCGACCGTCGGGTTCATGATCCGGGAGTAGGTGTTGCCGTACTCCTGGAGGTTGAAGTACGCCGCGGCGGACTCGGGGTCCTCGAAGACGTAGCTGGTGGTCTGGAAAATCGGTACGGCACGCGCTCCGGTGTTGGGATCGGGCCGCTGCCCGGCGTGCAGCTGCCGGGTCTCGAACCCGAACGCGCGGGCCTGCTCTTGACGGGGGTGTTGCTCGGTCACCAGGGCCTCTTCCTCGACGTTCACCCGGCCCCGCCACGGGCAAGGAACCGGCGGATGATGGGCGTCTGTCGCGCTTCTTCCAGCAGGAAGCAATCGTGGCCGTACGGCGCGTCGATCACTTCGAACTCTACCGGTTTGCCCAGGGAGCGCAGCGCCTGCTCGATGTCCTGGGACGCCGACGGCGGGTAGAGCCAGTCGGAGCTGAAGGCGATCAGCAGCGTCCGCGCGCGCACGTGCTCCAGCGCGCGTTCGAGTGAGCCGCCGCCGTGCTGGCGCGCGAGGTCGAAGTACGTCAGCGCGCGCGAGATGTACAGGTAGGTGTTGGCGTCGAAGCGCTTGACGAAGGAGTCGGCCTGGTGGCGGAGGTAGCTCTCCACCTCGAACTCGGGCTCGGTGATCGTGTAGCGCAGGTCGTCGGAGAACTGCAGCCGCCGGCCGAACTTGTTCTCAAGCGCGGGCCCCGACAGGTAGGTGATGTGGCCGACCATGCGTCCGACGCCCATGCCGGCGTCGGGGGCGCGGCCGGTGCCGTAGTAGTGGCCGCCCTGCCAGGCCGGGTCGCGCATGATCGACTCGCGGGCGATCGCGTTCCATGCGACGCCCTGCGGGTGCAGCGCGTGGGTGCTGGCGATGACCACGATGGAGTCGACCTGGTCGGGATAGCTGACCGCCCATTCGAGCGCCTGCATGCCGCCGAGCGAGCCGCCGGCCACCGCGGCGAGCCGCTCGATGCCGAGCGCGTCGAGGAAGGCCCGCTGGGTGCGGACCATGTCGCCGACCGTGATGACGGGGAAGCCGGAGCCGTACGGGCGGCCGGTGGCCGGGTCGATGGAGGACGGGCCCGTGGTGCCGCGGCAGCCGCCGAGCAGGTTGGTGGAGACCACGAAGTAGCGGTCGGTGTCGAACGCCTTGCCGGGGCCGATCATGCCGTCCCACCAGCCGAGTGCCTTGGCGCTCGCGCCGTCGCGCTCCTCGGCGCCGAACCCGTCGCGGGTGCCCGCCTCGGGCGGCGCCTTGGCGATGCCGGCCGCGTGGGCGTCGCCGCTGAGCGCGTGGCAGACGAGGATGACGTTGTCGCGCTCGGGGGAGAGCGTTCCATAGGTCTCGTAGGCCACCCGCACGGGGTGCAGCTGTGTGCCGCAGTCGAGCCGTACGGGGTCCGGCAGGTCGAGATAGTGCGTCTCGACGACGCCCACGGAGCCGGCCTGGCCGGTCGCGGGCGTCCTTGCTGGCTGCGACATGACGCTTATGCTAGCCGCCACGCCAGGTATATGGTCAAATACCTACCGGAAAACCGGGAACTGCTGGAAGGGCGAAGGTATGACCACGGTCAGCAACGGTGTCAACGTGCAGGCACTCCTTGAGGCGCGCGACGCGTTGAAGGGCGCGCCCGAGGCCGCCCAGTTCGTCTGGAAGGCCACCTCGAAGTGGCAGAACGGCGTGCACAGCACGATCACCGTGAAGGAGTTCTACGGTCTCGGCGAGGAGCGCGCCCACCGTAAGGAGTCCGTCTTCGACGCCGACCACCCCGAGGTCTTCGCGGCCGAGGACAACGGCATCACCCCGATCGAGTACCTGCTCGTCGGCCTGGCGAGCTGCCTGACGGCCGGCGTCGCCTCCGTGGCGCAGAACCGCGGCATCCAGCTCCGCTCGGTCGAGGCCAAGCTCGAAGGCACCCACGACATCCGCGGCATCCTCGGTGCCGACAGCGACGTGCGCAACGGCTTCAACGACATCAAGGTGACGTTCAACATCGACGCCGACGCCTCCCGCGAGGACATCGAGGCCCTGGTCGCCCAGTCGCAGAAGCGCTCGGCCGTGTTCGACGCCCTCACCAACCCGACGAACGTCACCGTCGAAGTCGCCTGAGGGAGCCGGCCATCATCGAACGGGTCACGACGGTCGTCATCGGCGCGGGGCACGCCGGCCTCGCCGCCTCCTGCTTCCTGGGCGCGCGCTCGATCGATCACGTGGTCATAGAGCGCGGCGAGGTCGCCAACTCCTGGCGGCGCGAGCGATGGGACTCTTTCCGGCTGCTCACTCCCAACTGGCAGAGCCGCCTGCCGGGCCTGGCCTACGACGGGCCCGACCCCGACGGCTACATGACCACGAAGGAAGTGACGCAGTTCATCGAGCGCTTCGCCGCGCTTGCCGGAGCGCCCGTGCGCACCGGGACGACCGTCACGTCCGTACGTCGCTCCGGCGACGGCTACCACGTGACCACGGACCGCGGGGAGATCGCCTGCCGCACGGTGGTGATCGCCAGCGGTGCCTGCAACCTGCCGTCGGTTCCGTCCTTCAGCGAGGCGGTGCCGGCGGGGGTGCGTCAGATCACCCCGTACGAGTACCGCGAGCCCGGCCGGCTGCCCGACGGGGGCGTGCTCGTCGTGGGCGCCTCGGCGACCGGCGTGCAGCTGGCCGCCGAGGTCCGCGCCTCCGGCAGGCCGGTGACGCTCTCGGTGGGCGAGCACGTCCGGCTGCCCCGCACCTACCGCGGGCGCGACGTGCTGTGGTGGATGGACGCCTCCGGCGTATGGGACCAGCGCTACGACGAGCTCGACGACCTGACCAGGGCGCGGCGGCTGCCGTCGCCGCAGCTCGTGGGCACGCCCGAGCGGGCCACGCTCGACCTCAACGCGCTCACCGACATGGGCGTCGAACTCGTGGGTCGCTGGGCCGCGGTACGCGATGGCAAGGCGCTGTTCTCCGGCGGCCTGCGCAACGTGTTCTCGCTCGCCGACCTGAAGATGAACCGGCTGCTCGGCACGTTCGACGAATGGGCGCGCGAGAGCGGCCGCGACGGCGAGGTGGGGCCGGTCGAGCGGTTCGAGCCGACCCGGGTGCCCGCGTCGGCTCGCTGGCAGATCGACCTCGGCAGCGGCGAGTTCAGCACGATCATCTGGGCGACCGGTTTCCGGCCGGACTACCGGTGGCTCGACGTGCCGGTGCTCGACGAGAAGGGTCACCTGCGTCACGACGGCGGGGTGGTGGACAGTCCGGGGATGTACGCGCTCGGCCTGCCGGTGCTGCGGCGGCGCAGGTCCACGTTCATCAACGGGATCGAGGACGACGCCCGCGAGGTGATCGCCCATCTCGCCGACCACCTGGCCGGACGGCTGTGACGGAGGCGCCTCGTGATGGGGGCGCCCCGTGACGGGGCCGTGACGGGGCCGGCCGTGACCGGGCGGCCGTGACGGGGCCGTGACGGGGCCGGGCGGCCGTGACGGGGCCGTGACGGGGCCGGGCGGCCGTGACGGGGCCGACCGTGGGGTCTGTGCCCGTGCGTCGGGGACGTCCACCCTCACACCCGCTATATCCCGATTTTTACCCATTGCCACCTATATGGGTGATCTGTAAATAATGCGGGATGGCAGAACGTGATCTACGGACCGGCGACCTCGAGCTCGACCGGGTCATGGCGGAGTTCCGGGCGAACTCCCGCGAGTTCTCCGACGTCATGGCCCAGGTCGGCGAGGTCACCGGCGAGGCGGCGAGTCGTGACGGCAAGGTCCGCGTGCGCGTCACCGCGACGGGCCAGCTGACCGGCCTGCACATCGACCCGCGCGCGATGCGGATGGGCTCGCAGGAGCTGGCCGACGTGATCCTGGACGCGTCGCGGCGGGCGACGGAGGACGCGGCCCGCCGCCTCATGGAGGTGACCCGCCCCTACCTGTGACCCGCCGGCACCGGTGACGCGGGACCCGCGCCGACGAGCGCGGCCCGCGCCCGGTGGCGAAGGTCCCGCACCCGGGTGGCGTAGGCCCGCGACCCGGGCAGTGCAGGACCCGCGCCCGGCGATGAGGCCGGCGTCCCGGCGTCGAAGGTGCGGCAGGCCGGCGCGTCACAGGCGCGGGATGAGGCTGCGGGTGCCGTGCACGATGAACTTCTGGTACATGTCCTCCTTGGTCAGCCCGTGCTCGGTGCCCGGCAGCGGGTTGTCGCCGTGCTGGACGTCCAGCGTCATCGAGTACGCGGTCGAGGCCGTCAGGCGGGGCAGGAAGTTGCCGGTGTTGAGCGTCACGCCGTTCGGCAGCTCCACGTTGGTGGCCACGGCGCGCAGCCCGGGCACCTTGGCCATCAGCGCGGCGCCGCCGTCCACCACCCCGTCGAAGACCATGTTGGCCACGAAGTTCTCGCGGAACGTCCGGAGGTTGTGGTCGAGCGACTGCACCTCGTTGCCCGACATGTCGGTCTTGATGCCGCCCAGCTTGTTGATGCCCAGGGGCAGCAGCACCTCGCCCGAGGCGTAGAGGGCGCTGTCGGCCACCCAGTACGCGAACGCCGGCAGCAACATGGTGACGAACCGCTTCGCCGTGAACATGAGCAGCAGCGCCTGCCGCTTCATGATCGCCTGGAACAGCTTCCAGGTGACCACCTGGTAGCCGATGGTGTACATCATGTCCACCGTGAGGATGTAGCACAGCACCCTGAGCGCGTGGTTGACCTTCTCGATGACGTCGGCATAGGCGCGGCAGGCGTTGGCGGCCCGGCGGTACTTGAGCGAGACCGCCATGACGGCCGGACCGAAGTCCTCGTTCCAGAACCTCGTGAACTCCTCGACGGCGGGGCCGCCGTTCGCACTCCACACCTTGGCGGCCTCTTCGCTCGCCGCGCGGAACTGCTTGTCGATGGCGTCGGCGATCTCGTCGAGGATGTCGGCGGCCTCACTGATCTTCTGGGGGTCGCCCTCCAGGTAGGAGATGCCGAACAGGAACTCGGGCGCCAGGATGCCGGCGGCGCCGGCGCCCGCCATGCCGCCGAGGGCGACCTTGGTCGCGAGCCCGATGGGCACGTGCCGCTCCTCAGTCTCGCTCGACGGGGGTGGACGGCACGGGGATCTCATCGTCGCCGCGGTGGGCGAACTCGATGAGGTTCTTCAGGTACGCGTTCTTGTCGATCATGCTGGCCCACTCGGCCGTCTTGACGTTCGTGCTCATCGCCACGACGCCCTGCCCGATCGCCTTGTACGACTCCGCCAGGTTGCGCAGCGCCTGGTCCAGGTCCTCCAGGGCGTTGTTGAATCCGGGGTGGCCCTCCGTGCCGTGGCGGAAGATGCGCGCGGCCTCGTCACTGTCGGGGTTGCCGAAATAGGGGAGCAGCGGCTCGAGGTCCCCCCGGGTCCGGCTCACGGCCATGGCGAACTCGATCGCTCCGTCGTGGATCTCCAGCCCGCTGTTGCGCATGACCAAGTGATCGATTCTCACGTGACTCCTCCCGCGTGACGCCTGGGTGGCCAGTCTCTGCACCGTTCATTTCGACCAGATGACCATTCGGTTGCCGTTGCGTAGGCGAAGGTGCGAACGGGACGAATGATGATATTTCCGGTGTGCGCTTGGGGGCGGTAAGCCGGGGCGCCGCCACCGCTCGCCTTGCCGCACTGCCGCTCGGCGGGACCGGTACGGGCGAAGGCGGCGCGCGGACACCACCCAGACGTCAGGCGGTGGGGTCGACGATCACCTTGCCCACCGCGCCCATCTGGACGGCGTCCTGGGCCGCGCCCGTCTCGGACAGCGGGAAGCGGTGGATGGGCAGGCCGTGCTCCTCGCCCGCGCCGAACGCGCCGTCCCGCAGCGCCGCGGTGACGTCGTCCGCCGCGGCGGCCATCCGCGCGAAGTCGGTGAAGAGGATCAGGAACTGGTAGCGGACGTCGAGCCGGAGGTTGCTGAGGATGTCCAGCTCGATCGTGGGCCGGTCGTCGGCGTAGACCGCGATCGTGGCGCCGTTCTTGATGACCGCGAGGTCGAGGTCCTTGTTGTGGGCGATGGCGACCTCGACGACGATGTCCACGCCCTCGGGGGCCGCCGCGCGGATCCCGGCCACCGGGTCGCCCTCGCGGTAGTTGACCACGTGGTGCGCGCCGGCGGCCGTGGCCAGCGCCGCCTTCCCGGGGCCGCTGACCGTGCTGATCACGGTGGCCCCGGCCCAGCGGGCGAGCTGGATCGCGGCGTTCCCGACGGCGCCCGCGCCGCCCGCCACCAGCACGGTGCGGCCGTCCAGCGCCTTCGGGGCCAGGCGGCGCGGCCCGTTCTCGGCGACGGTGAGCGCCCGGTGCGCGGTGAGCGCGGGCACTCCCAGCGCCGCGCCCAGCTCGTACGAGGCGTCGTCCGGAAGCGGCCGCACCTTGGAGACGGGCAGCACGGTGTACTCCTGCGCGGTCCCGGTGAGGTGGCCGAAGCTCGCCGCCATCACCCACACCCGGTCGCCGGGCGCGAACGTCTCGACATCGGGGCCGACCGCGTCGATCACGCCGGCGCCGTCGTGGTGCGGGATGACCTCGGGGTACTGCATCGGCCAGCCGGGCGTGGAGCGCGACCGCCAGTCGGTGGGGTTGACGCCGGAGGTGAGCACGCGTACCCGGACCTCGCCGGGCCCCGGCTCGGGCACGTCGCGCTCGATGAGCTTCAGCACGGACGGGTCGCCGATCTCGCGGTACAGGATGGCTCTCATCTGTCTCTCCTCGGGGATGTGGCGGGTCAGGAGCCCGCAGGGTCGATGGGGAAGTTGTCGCGGAACAGGCCGGTCGGGTCCCAGCGGCGCTTGAGCTCCCGCAGCCGCCGCAGGTGGCCGGGCGGGAAGGCGCGGGCCAGGGCCTGCGGTCCGGTGTCGGTCTCGCAGCTCAGGTACGCGCCGTCGAATGTGGCGGCCCGGCCGCCGCCGTCCTCCGCGCGGGCCTCGGCGACGCGTTCGCGGATCTCGGGGGCGATCTCGCGGGCGAACCGGCGCAGCTCGTCCGGATCGTCACTGGCGACGATGAACACGCGCACCCCGTCTTCGACGGCGAGCCTGGCGAGGTCCTCGGCCTTGTCGGCGGGGGTGACGTTGAGCAGGCGGGTGATGGCGCGCGGGTCGCGGCCCGCCCGGGTGGCGGCCTCGCCGATGACGCGGTTGCCGCGGGCGAGGCCGCCCGGCTCGAGCCGGGGCAGGCTGGGCAGCCACCCGTCGCCCTTGCGGCCGATGACGCGCTGCATGCGCGGCTTGAACGCGCCCAGCCAGATGGGGATGTCGTGCGCTTGCGGCCGGTCGGCGATGGGTGTGACGAAGCTGCCGGAGCGCAGCTCGTGACCGTAGTCGGGCATGGCTCAAGGCTTGCCGACGCCCGCGAGACCGCACAAACGCCCGGTAACCGACTTACGAAAAGTAAGTACGCAGATTTCTGGGAACCGACTTACGCTGGGTAAGTGACCATCCCGAGAACGTACGCGCCGCGCACCCTGTGGGACCACAGCGACGAGGCCGAGTGCCGCCGCGCCGGTCGCGCGATCGAGGTCGTCGGGCAGCGCTGGGCCCCCGGCGTACTGCTCGCGCTGGCCAGGGGCGCCGAGCGGTTCACCGAGATCGCCGCGTCGGTCGACGGCATCTCCGCGCGCATGCTCACCGTCCGGCTCAAGCAGCTCGAAACCGCCAAGCTGGTCGAGCGCACGGTCATCCCCACGACCCCGGTCTCGGTGCGCTACCGGCTCACGCCGCGCGGCACCGACCTGCTCGCCGCGATCCGCCCCATCGCGGATTACCTCCAGCGGTGGCCGGACGTCGGCACGGACCCACCGGAGTAAGGGCACGGACTCACCGGAGTAAGGGCGTGGACTGGCCGGGGTGAGGGCGTGGACTGGCCGGGGTGAGGGCACGGACCCACCGGAGTGAGGGCCGGTCACGCCCGGCCCTCACCGGCGAACGGGTCAGATCATCTGGCTCTTGTAGAAGATGCTGGCCAGCCGGGCCCCCGCCACGCCCGAGGCGAGGCCCAGGCACAGGCGCGGCTGACCGCTCGCGATCTGGATGCCCATGCCCTCGGGCTCGCGGAAGTCCAGCGACCGGCCGGCCTCGGTGCGGGCCCGCTGCACCTGGGCGCCGGTGCGCAGGTCGAGGCAGGTGATGTAGGTGTTGCCCGGCGGGGGATTGTCGTCGCTGTAGGCGGTGCCGGTCAGGAAGTAGACGAAGTTGCCGTACGCGGCGTACCCCTGGAAGGTGCCGAGCCCGGACGGCTGGGCGATGTGGAAGATCGGCTCGTAACTGCCCGCCTTGACGTCCGCCAGGTTGTAGGCCGCGAAATGGAAGGTGCTGCCGTCGTAGTAGCGCATGACCAGCCGGTTGGTCGACGGGTCGATCGTGCAGGTGACGTTGCGCACGCCGGGGATCGGCGTGTGCTTGGTGAGCGCCGACGACGACGTGGTGAGCGTCTGCCCGTTGACGAACTTGAACCGCGCCAGCCTGGTGCCGCGCGAGCTGTCGCCGTCGCTGACGCCATCGGTCTCCGTCCACATGTACGCGCTCGAGCCCGACGGCTCGACGCCGAACTGCACGCCGTGGCCGAAGCCCATGAGGTACATGTGACCGAGGATCGAGCCGGACAGGCTGAGCTTGGTCAGGCAGAGGTCACCGGCCGCGTTGGAGCCGGAGCCGTTCTTCACCTGGAGCGTGTAGATGTGGCCGTTGCGGTTGTCGAAGGCGAAGGACTGCATGACGGTCTCGTCATACAGCGGCTTCTTCCAGATGAGCGAGGTCGATGGGGCGGTGAGCTGGAATCGGCCTTCGGCGGCCGCGGCGGGCTCGGCCGCCAGCGCGGCGGCGGCCGCCGCTCCTGCGCCGATGGTGAACAGGTGCCTGCGGGAAACGTTTACAGGAAGCATGCGTGACGGTCACCTTCCTCAACAGCCCAGGCTGGGCGCGCACTTGGGGGTAAGGCGCGCCGTCAGGTTAACACCGGGGTGTCAGGTAGGCGAGGGTCTTGTGTTACTGCCGTAACATCACCGACATAATCCGCCGTACCGGGTGATCCGGATCTGCTCTTTGCCTGGTGGCTGGCGTGTCATCGTCCGCATAGATGCCGATCGCGGCGATCATGCTTGCTGTGTTGAGCAGGAGATCCTTCCTGGCGGCCGGGCTCACCTCGGGCCTGCCGTCCCTGGTGCCGTCGGCCGGCTTCGGCGAGCCGTTCACGCTCGGCATCGCCAGCGGCGACCCCGATCCCGGCGGGTTCGTGCTGTGGACCAGGCTCGCGCCGGAGCCGCTGGCCGAGGACGGGTTCGGCGGCATGCCGGACACGCCGGTGCCGGTCGACTGGCAGGTCTTCGCCGACCCGGCGGGCAAGCGCGTCGTCCGCAGCGGCACCCACCTCGCCGTACGCGAATGGGTCCACAGCGTGCACGTCACCGTGACGGGCCTGCGGCCCGGCCGGCCGTACTGGTACCGCTTCAAGGCCGGCCCGTACGTCTCGCCCATCGGCCGGGCGCTCACCGCGCCCGCGCCCGGCACGACCGGCACCCCGCTGCGCATGGCCGTCTGCTCCTGCGCCAACTACCAGCACGGCTACTTCACCGCGTACGCGGCGCTCGCCGCGGAGCGTCCCGACCTCGTGGTGAACCTCGGCGACTACATCTACGAGCAGGGCAGCGACCACCTGCTCGGCCCCGGCGGCAACGTCCGCGACCACGGCGGCCCCGAGGCCATGACGCTCACCGACTTCCGGCGCCGCCACGCCCTCTACAAGACCGACCCCGACCTGCGGGCCGCCCACGCCGCCGCCCCGTGGGTGGCCGTCATGGACGACCACGAGGTGCTCAACAACTGGACCAACCTCATCCCCGCCGTACGCCGCGCGGCCGCCTTCCGCGCCTACTACGAGCACATGCCGCTCCGGCCCGCCGCCCGCCCCGGCGGCACCGCCATGCAGCTCTACCGCCGCCTGCGCTGGGGCGGCCTGGCCACCCTGCACGTGCTCGACACCCGCCAGTACCGCGACCCGCACCTGTGCGGCGCCGGCTTCCACGACTGCCCGGCGCCCGACGGGCCCAGCAGGACAATGCTCGGCCTGGACCAGGAGCAGTGGCTGCTGGACGGCTTCCACCGCTCGCGCGCCCGCTGGGACCTGGTCTGCCAGCAGATCTTCTTCGGCCAGCGCGACCGCGACCCCGGACCGGGCCGCCTGGTGCGCCAGGACGCCTGGGACGGCTACACCGCCGCCCGGATGCGCGTCAGCGAGGGCTGGCTGCAGGCGGGCGCTCGCAACGTCGCCGTGCTGACCGGGGACGTCCACGCGCACTGGGCGGGCGACATCGTGCTCGACTACGACGACCCGGCATCGCGCCCGATCGGCGCCGAGCTCGCCGTCACCTCCATCACCAGCGGCGGCGACGGCCGCGACATCGACCCGGCCACCGATGCGCTGCTGAACGGGAACCCGCACCTGAAGCTCCACCTGAGCCACCGCGGCTACCTCATGGTGGACGTCACCATGACCACGCTGACCGCCGCCTTCAAGATCGTGCGCTACGTCAGCCGTCCCGGCGCGACCGCCGAGACCGCGGCCACGCTCGCCCTGCAGGACCGCGTCCCCGGCCTGGTCACGGCTCTGGCGTGAGGAGCACCTCGACGGTGCGGCGCGCGTTCATCGCCCGCCGGTTGGCCGGCACCGCGCACAGCCCGGCCGCGCCGTCGCCGGCGACCACCACGGTCGTGCCCGGCTCCACGGCGGCGGCCACGCGGCGGCCACCGCGTCCGGAACGTTGGCCCGTTCCAGGGGGTTCGCGGACGCGCGCATGACGATGGGTCTGCCGCTAAGATCACCCGCTATTGCCTTCTGCGAGGAGTGAGTGATCGATATGGACCGCCGCCGTTTTCTGGCATTGGCCGGTGCCGCCGCAGGTGCGGGCATCGCCGCGCCCGCCTACGCCGCGAGCTACCCCTGCTATGACAGCGGCGTACCGGAGGAGATGCACGGCAAGCTCGCCGAGCTGGCCCCGTACGGCATCACGGCGCTGGCCTTCACGCCGTCCGGCGGCTGGGTGATCGTCACCAAGGACGGCCGCTACTTCGCCCGCGGCATCCCCGACGCGTGCTTCGCCGAGCTCGGCTCGCTGGTGAAGGCCGGTCGGCAGATCACCTGCGTGGCCTTCCCGCCCGAGGGCGGCGACCGCTGGGTGATCACCACGGACAAGGGCGTGTCGGCGCGCGGCCTGCCCGAAGAGTGCCGCCAGCGCATCGACGCGTACTACGACGCGGGGCAGCAGGTCGTGTGCGTCGCCTTCCCACCGGCCGGCGGCGACCGCTGGGTCGTCCTCGCCTCCAACGGCTTCTACGCGCGCGGCGTCGACGACGAGTGCTACCAGATGATGCGCAACCTGACGCAGGGCGGCCGCCGCATCACGCACGTCGCCTTCCCCAAGGCCAAGGGCTGGGTGGTCGTCGCGCAGGACACCTACTTCGCCCGCGGCATCCCCGACGCCTGCTTCTCCCGCATGGGCACCCTCTACAACGGCGGCTGGCAGACGCACTCGCTGGCCTTCAGCCCGTCCGGCGGCTGGGCGCTCAGCACGCGCGGCAAGATGCCGTCCCTGCCCGCCGACAAGGTGCGCAAGGTCGAGAACTCCGTGGGCGGCGGCACCATCTGGCAGCGGATGAACGCCTACAAGACGCCCGGCGTGGCGGTCGCGGTGGTCACCGGCAACAAGATCGCCTGGTCCACCGGCTACGGCTGGCTGGAGGCCGGCAGCGGCGCGGCGGCGCACCCCGAGACCGCGTTCCAGGCCGCCTCCATCAGCAAGGCGGTCGCCACGGTCGGCGTGCTGCGCCTGCTGCAGACCCGCAAGATCGCCCTCGATGCGGACGTCCGCCCCCTCCTCGGCTGGACGCTCGGCCGCCGCTCCTGCCTCACCTCGAACGCCGTGCCCACCATCGACCGGCTGCTGACCCACCGCGCCGGCGTCATCGGCCGCGGCTCCACCTCGCCGGCCGCGTCTGCTCCGGCTTCGACGCGGGCGGCGGCGGCTTCGCCGGCTACGGCCCGAGCGCCACCGTGCCGACGCTGCTGCAGGTCATGAACGGCGAGGGCAACTCGCCGAAGATCGAGCTGACCACGGCGCCCGGAGCCGAGTACCACTACTCGGGCGCCGGGTTCGTCCTGCTGCAGCGCATGGTGGAGCAGCAGACCGGGCGGCCCTTCGCCGCGTACATGGCCGACGAGGTGTTCGCGCCGCTCGGCATGACGTCCAGCTCGTACGCCCTGTCGCCCGGCTTCGAGCTGGCCGCCGGCCACACCTCGACCGGCGCGGTCATCCCCGGCAAGCGCAACCGCTACCCCGAGTCGGCCGCCGCCGGCCTCTACACCACGGTCCTCGACCTGTGCCGCCTCATCTCCTACCTCAACCGCGCCTACACCGCGTCGGGTGACATCGACGGCCCGCTGACCAGGGCCTCGGTGCACACCATGCTCACCAAGGGCCCGCAGCCCACCATGGGCCGCGGCGTGTTCCTCGCAGGCGCCGGCACCGACCGCTTCTCGTACCGGCACGACGGCTCCAACTACGGCTTCAGGTCGCTGTTCGAGGGCTTCCCGAAGCTGGGCGCCGGGTATGCGGTGCTGGCGAACGGCAGCGACACGGCGCTGGTGACGGAGATCGGCGCGGCCATCAAGAAGGTGTACGGCTGGGGCTGACCGTCGCGGCCGAGCCCGGCCCGGCCGCCGCCCCGCGCGCGGCCCTGAAGGTGTCCGGACGCCGACCGGCTACAGGGGTCCCAAGACGTGCATCACCGATGATCACCGACTGGTCACAGAATGTCAGCATGATTACCCTCAGTCACGGGCATAACGCTCACCGTCCCGCCAAGGGGCTACCTAGTCGGACATATGGGGGAATCGGAGGCGTCGGCGATGCGGAACGGCGGCACCATACTCATCAGCACCTGCGCGGCGGTGCTGCTCGGCACCGCCGCCTGCGCACCGGCCGGTGACTCCGGCCCGCCGCCGGAGAAGCCGCGCCGGGCCCCGCTCCCGCCGCCCGCGCTGTCGATCACCCCGGCCCACGGCGCGAAGCGGGTGCCGCCGGACACCAGGATCGGCCTCAAGGTCACCGGCGGCGAGATCACCTCGGTGTCCGTCACCGACGCCAAAGGCCGCGAGGTGCCCGGCCGCCTGGCCGCCGACGGGACGTGGCGTCCGGCGTGGCCGTTCAAGCCGTCGTCCGCCTACACCGTACGGGCCCAGGCCGCCGCGCCCGACGGCGGGAAGACGGTCACCGAGCGGGCCGCGTTCACCACGCTGAAGCCGAAGCGCGTGCTCGAGACCGGCATGTCGCCGCTCGAGGGCGAGAAGGTCGGCGTCGGCATGCCCATCCAGCTCCTGCTGTCGAAGCCGGTCACCACGCAGAAGGACCGCGCGGCCGTCGAGCGGTCGCTCACGGTCCACATGTCCAAACCGGTCGAGGGCGCGTGGAGCTGGGTGAGCGATCGGGAGGTGCAGTACCGGCCCCGTACGTACTGGCCGGTCGGGGAGAAGGTCACCGTGGTCGCCCACATGGCCGGGCTGCGGATCGGGCGCGACGTGTGGGGCGCCAAGGATCGTACCGTGCACTTCACCGTCGGGCCCCGCCACATCACCACGATCAACAACAAGACCCACAGGGCGGTCGTCCGCAGCAACGGCAAGGTCGTCAAGACCATCCCGGTCAGCCTGGGCAAGCCCGGCTACGAGAGCTACTCCGGCACCATGATCGCCCAGGAGAAGGCGCCGGACTTCCTCATGGACTCCGCGACCATCGGCATCCCGGGCGAGTACCTGCACCGCACCAAGTGGAACGTCCGGCTCACCTACAGCGGCATGTTCTTCCACGCCGCGCCCTGGTCGGTCGGCGACCAGGGCCGCCGCAACGTCAGCCACGGCTGCGTCAACGCCAGCACCGCCAACGCCCACTGGTTCTACAACTTCACCCAGCGCGGCGACATCATCAAGATCACGGGTACCTCGCGCAAGCTGCGCTTCGGCAACGGCCCGACGCCCTGGACCAAGACGTGGGAGGAGTGGCTGGCCGGCAGCGCGCTCAAGACCTCGACCGACACCTCACCCGGCGGGACCTCGACCGACGCCTGACCCACCAGGCCCTTAACGGACGCCTGACCCGCTGGGGCTTCGAGGGACGCCTTGACCTGCTGGGACCTCGATGGACGCCTGACCTTTTGGATGGAGTAACCCGATGAACCTTGCCGCAAGAACGATGACCACCGGACTCGCCGCCCTGGCCTGCCTGTTCGCCTCGGCCCCGGCTCCGGCGTGGAGCGCCGCGCCCGAGGGCAACGCCCCGATGTGCGTGGCCGTCTGGCAGACCACAGGCCGGTTCACCAAGACCGGTTTCGCCCGCAACGACTGCAAGACCCGCCTGCGCCTGAAGATCATGTGGGGACGCGGGATGGACGGCGACTGCCAGACCGTCGATCCCGGTAAGACCATCTCCTCACAGGTCTTCAGAGGCGTCCGCTCCTTCGACGGCGCGAACACCTGCTGACCCGACGTCGACCCGACACGACCGGATCCTGGCCGGCGGTGCGGCCGCGCTGAGTGGTGGCCGGGTCCTGGCCGGCGGTGCGGCCGCGCTGAGTGGTGGCCGGCTTCAGGTTGGCGGTGGCGGGCCGCCGCTCAGGGGCGGCCCGCCACCGCCGTGGGCCGCCGCTCAGGGCGGCACGCCGCCGCCGTGCGGGACGCTACCCGCGAGCCTCGTGCAGGATGTCCTCCAGGCGCTGCTCGACCGCGGCCAGCCGGTCGGCGAGCGGACGGCTGTGCAGCAGGTCGGCGAGCTGGTCGGCCTCCACCTGGTCGAGCTCCAGGGTGACCGCCGGGGTGTCGGGGTTCTGCCGGTCGTACAGGATGATCGTGCGCTGCCCGCCGGCGCTGACGATGACGGCGAGGTGGTCGCCTCGCCGGGTGTCGCAGTGATGGACGGTGCCATTGCCTGGGACGTGGGTGTGCGTGATGTTCACCGGTGGGTGTCTCCTTCCGTGAGGGGCACTGCTGCCGCGGGGGCGGGGTCGGGACGGCGCGGGACCTCCGCTCGCCGGACGCGGGCGATCAGCTCGCCCCGGAGCGGGACCTGGACGTCGGTGACGGAGAGCAGGGTGACGCGTACGCCCCACCGCCGCGCCGCCCGGCTGACCCGCTCCGCGAGGTCGGGTCCGGCGTGCGTGACCAGGCCGGGAAGGTCGGCCAGGTCCCGACGGCCGACCTCCCTGCGCAGCTCCGCCTCGGCGGCGATCGTGGTGGCGGTCAGCGGGCCGTCGGCAGCGCTCGCGTACCGTACGGGGTCCTCGACGGCCGCCACGGCGGTCGCCCTGACCTGCACGGTCACGCCGTCGCGGGTGACCAGCTCCTTGGCGAACAGGTCCAGGTAGGTCAGGCGCAGCGACACCCGTACCGCGCGCTCCATGAGCGGCCACACGACGACGAGCCCGGGACCGCGCACCCCGGCCGCGCGCCCGAGCCGGTGCACCACGAGCCGCTCGTCCTCCCCGACCACGCGCAGCGTCCGGGCGGCGAGCGCGGCGAGCGGCAGCAGGGCCACGAACAGCCACATCAGCGGCTCCGCCACCGTGAACGCCTGATAGAGGGAGGTCGTCCGGTCGTTCGTCATACCCTCACCCCCTCACCGTTCGTTCCGTTTGCCGGGAATCGGGTTCGCCTGGTTACCAGCTTGGTCGGCGCCTGATGCCGCCACCATCGGGCTCAGCACCCATCTCCGCGGGTGGAAACCATGCAGACGCGTTCCGGTGAGGCCGACGCTGGGAGGCCGAGGTGTGCCAGCATGGCCGGTATGCCGATCTTCGTCCCCCTGGCAGGTCCGGTTCGTGGCTGATCCGTGGGTGAGGAGTGGGGGCAGGTCGGGCGGGAGGTGCTGCGGCGGGCCGCTCAGGAGGCGCCGCGGGCGGCCGGTTGAGCTTCACCTTGGCGCCCGTCGTGCCGAAGGGCCGGGGCGCGCGGGTGTACGGGTGTTCTCCGCATCTCGGGAAGGGGTCGCGTCGCGGCCTGGCACCGCGTGCAGCGGCCGGCTGGTGGACGAGCTGTTCGAGGCCGCTGGTGCGCGGCGCGCGTTCATCCGCCCGGCGCTGCGTCGGGACCGGGCGGCCGCGCTGCGGTTCTTCGCCGCGGGGCCGCAGCCGGTGTGAGGCGCCGACGGGTGTCCCCGGTGTGAGGCGACCGGCGCGTGTCCCCGGCGTGGCGGGTCAGCGGACGCGGATGAAGACCGGGTTCGAGTAGAACCACAGGTCTTCCCACGGGCTCTCCTTGCCGTCCGCTTGCGGCTCCATCTCGTCGGTGCTGGTGCCGCGCACCCGCAGGTAGCTGTCGTGACCGACGTCGCGCAGCGTGTAGCGGATGACGCGGTCCTGGCCCTGGCGGCGCCAGTCGTTCGGGCCGAAGCGGGCCACGACCTTGGTGGTGGGGTTGGTGTCGGCGTCCAGGTCGGCGCTGACGCCGGTGACCTGGCCGACGATGAGGTCGACGCGCCGCACCTCGGGGTGGTCGCCGTTGGCGTTCCTGCCGTTCAGCGGCCGGAAGCGGATCTCCACCTCGACGTCGTCGCGGCCACGCGAGTTGATCACGAGCGTCTCGCTGACCGTGGCGCGGCGACCCTGGGCGGCGGCGGTGACGTCGAGCGCGGTGATGAGGTCACCGGTGGTGACGAAGATCCGGCCGTTGCGCAGGGCGTCCATGATGTCGTCGTAGTCCTGGCGGGCCGCCACGTACGTCTTGCTGTACTCGCCGGGCCAGAAGTCGGAGCCGCCGCGCGTCCAGTGGACGTGCGAGTCGGACGTGGCGGTGATCCACCAGTGGCGTCCCTCGCCGAGCAGCGCGTCCCACAGGCCGCCGACGCGGGCGGTCATCTGGTCGAAGCCGCCGTAGGTGGGGTGGTTGCCGTAGCCGCCGCGCGCGCCGCCGTTGAGCGGTCCTGCCTGGTGTCCGGGCGCGCCCTCGAAGCCGACGTACACGTCGGGTGCGGCGTTGTTGCCGTTACGGAACTCGCGCGGCGTGTCCTGACCCCACACGCCGAGCCCGGTCGCCGACCGGGAGGCGTGGTGGGCGATCACCAGCGGCTTGCGCGGCATGGCGCGGGCGGCCTTGAGGAACTCGACCATCTTGGCCTCGGTGTCGCGGCCGGGGTCGGCGGGGAAGGCGTCGTGCTTGGCGAAGCGGCTCTCCAGCTCGAACAGCTGCTGCGCCTCGCCCTCGTGGTGGGGGATCATCAGCGTGTGGTGGTCGAGCGCGGGCGCGTCGAACTCCATGCCCCAGAACTGCAGCACCTCGGGCACCAGCACCCGCGACCGCAGCAGGTCGGGGTAGGCCTGCTCGAGGTTGACCTTGGAGTGCGTGGGGCCGCCGTGGTCGGTGCACATCGCCCAGGTCAGGCCGAAGTACTTGGCCATGATGGCGTTGGTGACGATCGGGTAGACGGCGTCCGCGCCTTTGTGGAAGGTGGGCGGGTTCGTCTTGGTGTCGAACTCGCCGCTGTACTCGGAGTGGACGTGGTGGTCGCCGGCCCGCCACATGCGGCCCTGATTGCCGCCGTGGCCGAACTTGCGCTCGTCGTCGGCCTGTGCGGGGGTGCCGCCTGCGAGGGGCGCCGCGGCGGCGAGGGTCGCGCCGATGCCCGCGTACTTGACCAGCCGGCGGCGGGAAAGCCCGGAGTGCTCGGTCTCCTCGGCCTTCTTGTTCTTCACGGTGCTGCCTTTCCTGCAATAAAGAGGGTGACAGCCGACAAATCTCTGATACGGGCATGAACGACGTATGAAGCCGCGCTGGCGCCCAGGGGAACAGTGCACGCCAGGCGGTCGCGGCGCCGGAAAAGCGTTTGAGACGGCCGGAGAGCGATGGTTAGCCTGCCGTTCATGATTCCGCTTGTCCGGCACCACCTGGCCCCCGAGCAGGCCGGCCCGGCGCTGCGCGCGCTGAGTGAATGGACCCCGGAAGACGTCCCCGCCGGCGGCGTGCACCCCGGCGACATCGGGTGGTATCTCCGGTTCGAGGACGCGGTCGTGTATCTCTGGACCGCCGGCGGCACGCCGGTGGCGGCCGGGTTCCTCGACGGCAAGGCGCTGCGCGTGACGACCGCGCCGGGCGCCGACGTGGAGGCGATCGCGGCGGACGCCGAGGAGCTGCTCGCACCGGACGAGCGCCGTACCGACGGCCTGCCGATGCCCGGGTTCCGGCGCGAGCTTGAGGACCCCTGGGTCGCCCTGACGTGGACCCCGCGCCCGGTGGCCACGCCCCGCGCCGAGTTCGTCGACGCCGGCTCCGCCGCCGATCGGGTGCTCGTGCAGCGCTCGGCGTTCCCCGGCTCGACGTTCACGGTCGAGCGCTGGCACGCCATGAAGCGCTCACCGGCGGGTGACCTCGCGGTGGAGGCGCTCGTACGCACGCCGGAAGGGGCGCCCGCCGCCGCCGTGACCGGCTGGTTCGCGGGCGAGGGCAGGTGCGCGCTGCTCGAACCCGTCGGCACCCACGCCGATCACCGGGGCCACGGCTACGGCCGCGAAGCGGTGCTGGCCACGTGCGCGGCGCTGGTCGAGCGCGGGGCGAGCGCGGTCGCCGTCGTCACTCCGAAGTCGCTCACACCGGCGGTGGCGCTCTACCGCTCGGCCGGGTTCACCCTCGTACGCGAGAACCACGACTGGGTGGCCGCCTGACCCGCACAACCGGGAATGAGATCGGCGCGCCCGTTGTTGATCGCTCCCATGGCTGACCAGAACGTCGAGCTGAGCCCCACCGACTGGGTGCGGGAGCAGACGAAGAAGATCCTGGAGACCGGCACCACCGAAGGCATTGACGTCGGGGGACGGCAGGTGGTGCTGCTGACCCTGCGCGGAGCGAAGACCGGCAAGCTGCGTTACACGCCGGTCATGCGGGTGGAGCACGAGGGCAGCTACGCGGTCGTGGCGTCCAAGGGCGGCGCTCCCGAGCACCCGACGTGGTACTACAACATCAAGGCCCACCCTGAGATCCGGCTTCAGGACGGCACCGTGACCCGCACCTACGTCGCCCGCGAGGTCGACGGCGAGGAGCGGGCGGCCTGGTGGGAGCGGGCGGTCGCGGCCTTCCCGCCGTACGCCGAGTACCAGGAGAAGACCGAGCGCCGCATCCCGGTGTTCGTGCTCGATCCGCAGTGACGAGCCCGCCGCCGTCGCCCGTCCGGCACAAGAGGCGACGGCGGCGGAGTCCATGGTGTCAGGATCCGGCGGACAGGGCGCCGACCGTCACGCGCCACTCGCGCAGCCGCCGGTCCTTGGTGACGCCGAGCTGCGTGTACGGGTCCTGCTCGACGAGCGCCTGCGCCGCCTTCTCGTCCTCCGCACGCAACACGATCATGCCTTCCGTCAGGTCCGTGTACGGTCCGGCGGCGACGAGGCTGCCCTGCTCGTACAGCTTGTTCAGATGGGCGAGATGGTCGTCGCGGCGCTCGGCGCGCAGCGGGGTGTCGTGATAGCCGTAGGTCAGGACGAACAGTGCCATGGCGGGTTGATTCCTTTCATCAGTGTCATACGTGTCACCGTGCCAGCCCGTACACCCGTCGTGCGGTGCCGGCGAAGACCGCCTGCTGGTCGGCGGGCGGGAGGTGGGCCAGCGCGTCCTTCCACGCGCCGACCAGCGGGGGCATGGTGGTCCAGAGCTTCTCGACGGGGAAGTTGGTGCCGAACATCGCGCGGCCGGCGCCGAACCGGGCGATCACCTCGTCGGTGACCATGGAGATCAGGCCCGGGTCCACCCGGTGCACGAACGTGCCCTGCCCGGTGAGCTTGACGACGACGTTCGGCAGCCCGGCCAGCGCGGCCATCCCCGACCGCCACGACTCGGCCTCCTCGTCGCCGATCAGCATCCCGGCGTGCACCAGCACGAACGTGACGCCGGGGAAGTCGGCCACCAGGTCGGCGGCGTCGGCCATCTGGCCGGGGAAGACCTGCAGCTCGAACAGCCAGCCGAGGTCGGCGAGCGCGCCGACGTTCTTCCTGAACACCGGGTCCTTCATGCGGTCGGGCTCGTCGGCGAAGCGGAACTCGGGCCGCTCGTGCCAGTGCAGCTGCTGCCGCACGCCCCGCACCAGCGGGGTGATCGCGGCCTGCCGCCGCATGACCTGCGGGGCGTCCTCGTCGAACATGTCCGCCGCCGCGACCACGGCCATCGGCCAGCCGCTTTCCTCGTGCACCTCGCGCAGCCAGCGCACCTCGTCCTCGACCCGGTCAAGCGGCCAGTTGGTCTGCACGTAGACGGACTCGGTGATGCCGCAGGCGGTGGCCTCGGCGACGTACTCGTCGATCAGGTAGTCGCGCCTGATCGCCTCGTACGGGCCGAAGATGCGCGGCACCATCGGCCCCGACAGCCACGGCAGGTCCGCCTTCCGCCAGATGTGGTGGTGCGCGTCGACGATGGGACCCGTGTACATGACGATCACTCCCTGCTGAGGGTCTTCAGCTGCTCGTACGCCGTGCGCAGGTCACGGACGCCCGCGAGCCCGTCCAGATGGCCGAGCACCGCCGACATGCCGCGCGTGACCGGCCGGTACGCCGGATCGCAGGCCAGCGGCGTCCACCACAGCAGCCGGTGGCCGAGCAGCGACAACCGGCGCACCGCCGCCCGCATGGGCTCGCAGTCGCCGCGCTCCAGGCCGTCCGACAGCACGATGATCAGCGCGCCGCGCGCCATCGTGACGTAGCGCGGGTTGCCCAGGAACGCCCGCAGCGAGGCGCCGATCCTGGTGCCGCCCTCGGCGTCCAGGACGACCTCGCCGAGCGCGGCGACGGCCGTGTCCACATCCCGCGCCCGCAGCGTCGCGGTCACCCTGGTCAGCCGGGTGCCGAAGGTGAACACCTCGGCCCGCTCCAGCCGCGCGGTCACGGCGTGCGCGAAGCGCAGGTAGGCGGCGCTGTGCTGCTTCATCGACCCCGAGACGTCGATGAGCAGCAGCACCCGGCGCGGCCGCCGCGGCCGGTCCCGCCGGCGCAGCGTCACGATCTCGCCGTGGGTGCGCCACGACTCGCGGCAGATCCTGCCGAGGTCGATCCACGGGCCGCGCCGTGCGGGCCTGCGGCGCCGCGAGCGCACGACGGGCACCGCGCGGCGCACCTCCCGCCGCAGCAGCGTGAGCACCGCCCGCTCGGCCTCGCTCGCCGGGCCGAACGCCGGCCGCCGCTCGTGCTCGGCCTGCCCGGCCTCGCGGCCCGCCCGGCCGCCGAGCGCCGCCGCGAAGGGCGTCTCGTCCCCCTTGTCGCGCGGCGCGGGCGTCTCGTCGTCGGGGGACTCCTCCTCAGGTACGGGCCGCGCCCGCGCCGTGCCGAACCAGCGCTCGAACGCCGGGGTGTAGACCTCCAGGTCCTCGGGGGACGCGGTGAGGGTGCTCGCCCCGATCCAGTACAGGTGCGTGACGTCGCGCGGGCCCGCGGCCTCGATCGCCCGCAGGAAGACCAGCCGCCGGGGCACCGGCACCCGCAGCCCCTGCTCGTGCAGATCGCGCAGGAACCCGTGCACGTGCTCGGCGACGCGCCCGGCGAACCCGGGGTCAGTCACGGAACACCTCCGCCGCGTGCCGCTCGACCAGCGCCAGGTCCTCCTCGTGCTTGACGAGCAGCCCGGCCGACCTGCGCATCGCCTCCGGCCAGCTCGCCCCTTCGCCGGCGAGCGTGCGCACGCCGCGCGCCCACGACGCCGACTCCGCGATGCCCGGCCGCTTCAGCAGCTCCAGCGCGCGGATGCGGTGCACCGCGGCCACCAGCCGGGCCGCGCTCCGCTCGTCCAGGCCGGGCTCGCGCGCCTGGATGATCGCCCGCTCCCGCTCGGCGTCGGGGAAGGGGATCCAGTGGTAGAGGCAGCGCCGCTTGAGCGCGTCGTGCAGCTCGCGCGTCCTGTTGGAGGTGAGCACGACGAACGGCCGGCTCGCCGCCCGCATCGTGCCCAGCTCGGGGATCGTGATCTGGAAGTCGCCGAGGAACTCCAGCAGGAACGCCTCGAACTCGCTGTCGGCGCGGTCGATCTCGTCGATCAGCAGCACCGCGCCCCGCTCGGTCCGCAGGGCACGTAGCAGGGGCCGCTGCAGCAGGAACTCCTCCCGGTACAGCGCGCCGACGCCCCGGCCCTCGGCCTCGGCGGCCCGCAGCGCCAGGAGCTGCTTCGGGTAGTCCCACTCGTACAGGGCCTGGGAGGCGTCCAGGCCCTCGTAGCACTGCAACCTGATCAGCTCGCGGCCGAGCACCCTGGCCAGCACGTTCGCGATCTCGGTCTTGCCGACGCCGGGCTCGCCCTCCAGCAGCAGCGGCAGCCCGAGCACCCCGGCCAGGTGCACGGCGGTCAGCAGGCCCTCGCCCGCCAGGTAGCCCTCCGCGCCGAGCCGCCGGCCCAGCTCGTCCTGGTCGGCGAGCACCGCGTCGGCCGGTTCCTCAGCCCGCACGGCCGGCCCGCAGCTCGTCCAGCCCGCGCAGCACCTTCTCCGGCGTGAACGGCATGCTCGTCAGCCGCACCCCGACCGCGTCGTACACCGCGTTCGCGATCGCGGGGATCGGCGCGTTCGCCGTCATCTCGCCGATGCCCTTCGCCCCGAACGGCCCGTTGTCGGCGGGACGTTCGAGTAACACGCTGGTCTGCACCGGAAGGTCGGCGGGGCCCGGCATCAGGTACTCGGTGAAGTCGAGCGGGCCGTGCTCGCGCGAGTGCGGATAGTACGGCTCCGTCGACTCGAACAGCGCGTGCGACAGCCCCATCCAGGCGCCGCCCTCCACCTGCTGCGTCGCGATGGCGGGGTTGAGCGCCCTGCCCACCTCGTAGGTGTTGTAGAGCCGCAGCACCTCGATGACGCCCGTCTCGTCGTCCACCTCGACCTCGGCCACCGTGCACGCGTGCGCCTGGCAGGAGTCCGGGTCCATCTCCCCGGTCTCCGGCACCACCGTGCTCGGCTCCTTCAGGAACATGCCCCGGCCGGAGATCGTGCGGCCCTGGCGGAAGTGCGCGGCCAGCGCCACCTCGCTGACGTGGATCTTCTTCTCCGGCGCGCCCTTGAGCCTGATGTGGCCCGTGCCGTCGGTCTCCAGGTCGTCCGCGTCCACCTCCAGCTCGTCGGCCGCCACCTGCAGCATGACCTCCCTGGCCTCGCGCGCCGCCATGATCACCGCGTTGCCGACGCGGTGGGTGCCGCGGCTGGCGAACGTCCCCATGCAGTGCGGTCCCGTGTCGGTGTCGGCGGTGTCGACGATGACGTTCTCGATCGGGACGCCGAGTGTCTCCGCCGCGCACTGCGCGACGACCGTGCGCAGCCCCTGCCCGAGGTCCACCGAGGAGAGCGTCACCACGAACCCGCCCATGGTGGTGGCGTGCACCAGGGCCTGTGAGGGGTCGCCGCCCAGGTTCATCCCGGTCGGGTAGTTGACCGCCGCGTACCCGCGCCCGCGCCGCAACGCCATCGCTCAGCCCTCCGCCCGTTCGCCCGACGACATCGCCCGGTATTCGTCCGGCAGCTCGTGACCCACCAGGTCGGCGGCGCGCTGGATCACTTCGACCAGCGCCGTCCCCGACGCGATCTTGCGGTGCGCCTTCATGTCGCCGTCCCGGTAGGCGTTGAGCAGCCGCAGCCGTAGCGGGTCCATGCCCAGTTCCCTGGCCACCCGGTCCATGTGCGACTCCAGCGCGAAGTCACCGATCGTGACGCCGAAACCGCGCATGGCGCTGGACGGCGTCCGGTTCGTGTAGACGCAGTAGCAGTCGACGTGCACGTTCGGGATCGTGTACGGGCCCGGCATGTGCGCCGCCGCCTTGGTCACGCCGTACGGGCTGTGCCGCGAGTACGCGCCCGCGTCCACGTACAAGGTGACCTGGCGGGCGATGATGCGGCCGTCGTTCATCACGCCGTCCTTGATGTAGATGCGCTCGGCCGCCCGCGTGGACGACACCTGCATCTCCTCGGCGCGGCTGTAGACGTACTTGGCGGGCCTGCCGGTCAGCATCGCCGCCAGGCAGGCCAGCGGCTCCACGATGACGTCCACCTTGCCGCCGAAACCGCCGCCCACGGTGCCGCCGACCACCCGCAGGTCCGTGGGCGGGACGCCGAGGATGAGCGCGGTGTTGTCGAGCGTGAAGAACGCCGCCTGCGTGTCACTGTGAATGCGCAGCCGCCCGTCGCCCTGCGGCACGACGATGCAGCCGGTCGGCTCGACCGGCGCGTGCTCGATGGGGGAGGAGTCGTAGCGGCCCTCGATGATCCGGTCGGCCTCGGCGAAGGCCCGCTGCACGTCGCCGAAGCGCACCCTCCGGCAGTGGTGCCCCTCGTAGACGAAGTGGTTGGTGCCGGCCTGCTTGATGATCGGTGCGCCCTCGGCCAGCGCCTCCTCCACGTCGAGCACGGCGGGCAGATCCGTATAGTCCACCTTGACCCGGGCGGCGCCCTCGCGGGCGGCCTCCTCGGTCTCGCCGACCACCGCGACGATCGGCTCGCCCCGGTAGAGCACCCGATCCTCGGCCAGCACCGGCTCGTCGTCGGGCCCCACCCCGATCAGGCGCAGCACGACGTACCAGTTGTTCGGCACGTCCTTGTACGTGATGACGCGCAGCACACCCGGCACCTGCAGCGCGCCGGAGACGTCCACGCTGTTGATGAGCGCGTGGTGCCGGGTGGAGCGGTGGATCTTGACGTGGGTCAGGCCCGGCGGCGTCATGTCCTCGAAGAAGACCGTGCGGCCGGTGACGTGGGAGCGGGCGTCGGAGCGTTGGACGGGGGAGCCGATGACGGAGAAACCGCCGTCCCCCGCTCCCGGGCGAAGTACGAGGTGTCGATCGGGGTGAGGCGGAGGCTCATCGCTCGGCCCCCGCGGGCTCGCGCTCTTCGCTGTCGGACGCCGCTTGGCGGCGGCGTCGGGCCGCATCGAGGACGGCGTTGATGATCGGCTCGTACCCGGTGCAGCGGCAGACGTTCCCGCAGATCGCCTCTATGACGTCCTGCCGCGTCGGATCCGGATTGCGGTCGAGCAGCGCCGTGGCCGACATGATCATCCCGGGGGTGCAGAAGCCGCACTGCGTGGCGAACCCATCTACGAAGGCCTGCTGCACGTCGCTGAGCCGCTCGCCGTCCGCCTGGCCCTCGATCGTCTCCACCGACGAGCCGTCGACCGTCACCACGGGGACCAGGCACGACACCACCGGCCGGCCGTCCAGCAGGACCGTGCAGCTGCCGCAGCCTCCCTGGGCGCAGCCGCGCTTGGCGCCCGTCAGCCCGAACGTCTCGCGCAGGGCGGTCAGCAACGTCATCGAGGGGCGGGCGATCAGCTCCCGCTCCGCGCCGTTCAGCGTGAGCGTGACGATCTGTGACGGCATGCGATCCCCTTTCAGGCCCCGAGCAGGGCGCGACGCAGGTGGACGGGGTAGACCCTGGCGCGGTACCACGCGGAGGCGTACGCGTCGTCGAACGGCTCGAAGGCGTCCGCCGCGGCCGCGCGGGCGATGACCTCGGGGGTGAGCGGCTCGCCGAGCAGCACCCGCTCGGCCTCGACGGCCCGTACCAGGCGGCGCGCCATGCCGCCGACGGCCAGCCGCACGCCGGCCACCACGCCGTCCTCGACCGCGATCCTGGCCGCGATCGTGACGATGGAGCCCGAGTTGAGGTGCCGCCTGGCCGCCTTGTGGAAGCGGAAGGCGCCCTGCTCAGGGGCGGTGAACCGGATGCGCGTCACCAGCTCGCCGGCGGGTAGTCCGCCGGCGGCGATCCGCTCCAGGGGCTCACCGCGTACGCCGTCCGCGCCGAGCACGTCCAGCTCGGCGTCCAGGGCGAGCAGCGCCGCCGCGAGATCGCCGTACGGCTGCGGCACGAAGAGGTTGCCCGCCACGGTGGCGAGGTTGCGGACCGGCGGGGAGGCGATCGAGCGCACGCAAGGGGAGAGGTAGGGGAGCCGGGGGTCGTCCTCGACGTCCGCGAGCGTGGTGGCCGCGCCGATCGCCACGCTGCCGTCCTGGACCTGGATGCCGCGCAGCCCGGCCTTGCGCAGGCTGACCAGCCGGACGTCGGTGCCGGCCGCGTCGTTCAACCGGGGCATCAGGTGGGTGCCGCCACCCAGGGGGAGGGCTCCGTCTCGGAGGTATGTCCTGGCCGCGTCCGCACTGTCCGGCATCTCAACCGATATCAGCATCTGCGCTCCAATTATCGATATCGATAATTTGAAGCTAGATGAGAGGATTTGAGAGTCAAGAGGCAGTTTCGAGGGGAGGTCTGGTGGCGGAATCCCCGGTCCACCCGTCCACCGCGCCGCGCTCCGCCCGGCCGACCCTGAGCCTGCAGATCCGCGACGGCCTGCTACGGCGGATCGTCACCGGCGAACTGGGCGAGGGGGAGCGGCTGATCGAGACGAGGATCGCCGCCGAGTACGGCACCAGCCAGGCCCCCGTACGCGAGGCGCTGCGGCAGCTCGAAGGGCTGGGGCTCATCGAGAGCCTGCCCAGGCACGGCAGCCGGGTGCTGCCCTTCGCCGAGCAGACGATCCGCGAGGCGTACATCCTGCGGGCGGCGCTGGAGGAGACCGCGACGCGCCTCGCCATGCTGGCCGGGGCGCTGCCGCTCGACCGGCTTGAGGAGGCGGTCCAGGACATGTACGCCTGCGCCCGCGCCTCCGACGTCACCGGCATCGGCCTGACCAGCGCCCGCTTCCACCGCCACGTCGTACAGGCGGGCGGCAACGGCCTGCTGACCCGCGCCTGGGAGGCGCTGCAGATCGAGGCCCGCACCGCCATCGCGCTCATGGTCACCCGGCCTGAGCTGGAGCACGTCGCCGACGAGCACCGCGAGCTGCTGGAGGTCATGCGCACGGGGGACGTGGAGGCGGCCTGCCGCCATGCCCGCGACCACCAGTGGGCGTACGCCGACACGCCGCACGATGCGTACGGGACGCCGAGGCGGCCGACGTCCTGACCCTGGGCCGGCCGGGGCATGGCGGCGTGATGTCGGCCATGCGAGGTCAGCGGCCGGTGAATTTCTATGACATTCCGTGTTACTCACGATCTTCCGGCTAAGGTGCTGAAGATCCAGAGTGCTGACACGGGGGACTCATGCCGCAGGCCGAACCGCTCTGGGAGAAAGATCCGCCCGTCGGCGCTGGCCGCCATCCACCAGGCCGGCATCGTGCACCGCGACTTCCAGCCCGCCAACGTGCTGCTCGGCCCCGGCGGGCCGCGCGTCATCGACTTCGGCATCGCCCGCTCGGCGGCGGCCGGGCCGTCCGGGGTCAGCGGCGTCATGGGGACGCCCGCGTACATGGCTCCCGAGCAGCTCGCGGGCGAGCCCGTCGGCCCGGCCGCCGACGTGTTCGCGTGGGCGGGGGTGATGGTGTTCGCCGCGACGGGGACGCCGCCGTTCGGCAACGACTCGCTGCCCGCCGTGATCCGCCGGATCCTGCACGACGAGCCGTACCTCGGCGACGTGCCCGCCCCGCTGCGCCCGATCCTGCTGGCCTGTCTGGCCAAGAACCCGGCCGCCGAGCATGCAGGACGTGCTGCTCTGGCTGCTCGGCTCCCGCCCGGCCCCGCCGATGCCCCCGGCACCCCCGATCTCCCAGGTGCCGCCCGCTGGGCCGGCCATGGCGCCGCAGCTCGGGCAGCCGATCGGCCTCGCCACCGTGCCGCCCCCGGGGCGGTCTCACAGGCGCGGCAAAGGGACGGCGGTGCTGATCGGTGCGGGCGCGGTGGCCGGTGCCCTGGTGGCGGGTGCGGTCGTGTTCCTGCCACCGGGCACGAGCGGCGCGGCCGCGCCACCCGTACAGACGCCCGCCCTCGAACGGACGGAGGAGAGCGATGAGCCGGCCGCCACGACCGGAGGCCCCGAAGCGAACATCTCACCCTCCACAAGGCCCACGCCCCGCCACAGCAGCAGCCCCGAGCGGACCCCTGAGCGGACCGCCCGTTCCACGCCCCGTCCGAGCACGCTGAAGACCACGGCGGCCGCGCCCAAGACCACCGCCCCGAAAGCCACGAAGACCGGCACCTCATCCGGCGGCACCGTCCGGCTGGTGTCGGTGACGCTCGACGGCGTGAAGATGGGCGGCTGCTACAGCCCCAGCGCGTTCCCGGTCGCCACGCTGTCCGGACCGACGGGCAAGCAGATCCCGTACGGCTACCGCTGGGTCGTGGACGGCCAGGACGAGGGCTGGCTGACCGGATACCTCACCAACGGCTCCGACGTGCTGCGGCGTAGTCCGCTCAGCTCGTTCCCCGGCCGGCACACAATCGTCTTCCGCCTGCTCACCCACGCCAAGGCGTCGAAGACGCTGACGTTCACGATCTGCAAAATCTGACCCTGCCCGCCGCAGGGGTGGGCGCCGCACGAAACCGCGCCGTCCACGGGGAAACCGCGCTGCGGAGAAGATCGGTTGAGGGCGCGTACGCCGAATCGGGCCGTACTCAGTTCCGCGGATGGATGCCCTTTTTCATACGGTCTGGGCTATGGTCGGGCTTATGGCGGGACCGTGGGGCACCACGACACCACGAGGCTCCCTCGCGCTATGCGGCGTGATGGGCCTGCTCCTGCTGTCCCTGCTCGCGGCCGGCCTGATGGCCGGCGCGCCCTCGGGCTGGAACGGCCCTCACCTGGTGACCCGTTCAGCCCTGGCCCCGACCTCGACCGACGACGAACACGCCGGCGACGACGGCCTGGCCAGCCTGCCACCGCAGGCCACCAGCGTCCGTGAACACCCCGTGCTGACGTTGTGGCCGCCCCTGCGCGGCACGCACGACGAGGCCGCCCACCTCGCACTGCTGCCCGGCCCGCGCCCCGACGCGGACCTGACCGGCGACCCCCAGCAGTTCGGGCACCGCACCACGGGCTCACGCAGCCCACCCCTGATCTGACGCCACCCCTGTCTTCATGATCACCATCACTCCAGCGCAGCGCTGGAGGCCCCCGCATCCGACGCGGACGCGCCGTTATCCCCTTTTCGCGTACAGCGAGGAGCAGATCAGCGTCATGGCCGACGACAGATCAGTCCACACCCACCTGCAGCACTACACCGAGCACCTGAACCGGCTCGAGGAGCTGCGCGAGCTGCTCGACGAGCGGCTCGCCGCCACCGACCCCGTGCTCGACCACGCCGCCGCCCACCGCATCAGCGACGCCCTGGACCGCATGGACCGCGGGCTCTACGGCATCTGTGAGTGCTGCGGTATCTTCATCCCCTTCGACCAGTTGCTCCAGGCTCCGGACCGTACGGCCTGCGCGAGCTGTTCGCATGTACGCCGCGAGGAGGCCGCCGCCTGACCGAAGCCGCTGCACCGGAGCCGTCTCACCGGCGTTGCCTGACCGGCGCCGCTGACCGGCGCGCCCGGGGTGGCCGCCGCCCGCACCGCGACCACCCCGGGACCCGCCGTTCCGGCATGCGCTGATCGCGGCGGGCAGTGCTCGCGGCAGCCGCCGAAGCGTGCGATGTCCGGCGCGACGAAGGCGGCCTCCGGCGTGAGCGCCAGCGCCTGCCGCATGGACGCCCGCCGGACCGCCCCCGGAAGGCCGGCTCCCCGCAGCCGCTCGTAGTGGCGTCCGCCGATGGTGACGTCGACCATCGGGTACGGGTTGCGGGGCCGCGGCTCACCGGCGCCGACCGCCGAGGCCAGGCCGACCGGCCCCGGCCGCACACGCCGTCAGAGGTAGCGCGCGAGGAAGTCCGAGAGCGTGCGGGCCAGCGTCACCCGCTGGTCCGACAGCGCGTGGTCGGTGGGCAGCACCCGGTGGTGGAGACGCTCGACGGGATGCTTCTCGTACGCCGCCACGAGCGGGTCATGGTGCACCTCGCTCGGAGTGACGTCGTCGCGGCCGGTGCCCACCAGGAGCACGGGCCGGTCGGCGAGCCGGGGCGCGAGGCCGGCGAGCCGCCAGGCGTCACCGGCGGCCTCCATCTCGGCCACGAGCGCCTCCCCGCTGGTGCCCTTGAGCGGGGTGAGCGAGCCGGCGAACGCCTCGACGTACGCGGCGCGGCGGCCGGGATCCTCGCGGCACTGCGCGACGGCCGCGCCGAAGTCGAAACCGGCGATCGAGGCGACGGCGGCGATATGCGGGTCCGCCGCCGCGGTCATCAGCGCGGCGAAACCGCCGAGGCTGTGCCCTGCCACCGCGAGCCGCGCGGGATCGAGCCGATGCGCGGAGGCGAACTCCGGCTCGCGGACCTTGGCCACCACGGTCGCCGCGTCCTCCAGCACGTTGCCCCACGACCAGGACCCGCCCACACCCCACGAGCCGCGGTAGTGGAACACCAGCGCCGCGTATCCCGCCCTGCGCAGCGCCTGGGCGAGGTCGAAGTTGCGCTCGTTGCCGGGAAAGCCGTGGAGCAGCACGACCATGGGGTGCGGCCCGCGCCCGGCCGGCACGTGCAGCACGCCGAGCAGGTCCTCGCCCGCGCTCTCGAACGTCACCGCCGGCGTGGTGGCGGGGAACTCGGCGTCGAGCGGCGGGTCGACGGCGAGAGGATCGGTCATCGTACGCTCCAAGCATCACGTCAGGACAAGCCGGTTGCAGCATGTCAGACGGGACCCGGGCATCGGACGCCGGAGGGCGCTTGACGGGGACCCGTGCGTGCGGCCACGAACGGTCGTTCGAGAAAGGACCGCATGCGCGACGTGCTCAACCTGTGGCGACAGCCGCTCGGCGAGGTGCCCGGCGAGGTCTGGGAGCGTACCGGGCTGGAGGTGCTGATCCTCGCCGAGACCGGGCTCATGGCGCTCCCGCCCGAGATCGTGCGGCTGCGCCGGCTGGTCACCCTGGACCTGGGACACAACGAGCTGACGTCCCTGCCCGATGAGCTGGGTGGGCTGACCGGCCTGAGCGGCTGCCTCTACCTGCACGACAACCGCCTGCGCGAGCTGTGGCTGCGCGGCAACCGCATCGAGCACCTGCCGCCCTCGGTGGCCGATCTGCGCGAGCTGCGCCACCTCGAGCTGCGCGACAACCGGCTCGCCGAGGTGCCGGAGCCGATCGCCGAGCTGCCGCTGCTGCGCCAGGTGGACCTGCGGGGCAACCGCATCACCCGGCTGCCCGGCTGGGTCGCCCGCATGCCCGCCCTGGAGAAGCTCGACCTGCGCTGGAACCCTTGCGACCCCGACCCCTCCCTGCTGGCCGCGCTGGAGGAACGCGGCTGCGTCGTCCTCACCTGACGAACGCGCCCGACCTCTCCGCAGGCGCGCGCCGGTGATGCCCGCAGCACGGGCCGGAGGCCGCCGCCCCGCCACCGATGGTTCTGCCGCCTCGGTCTCCAGCCGGAGTCCGCCGAGGCCGCTGGGGCCGCCGCTGAGCCCCGCCCGGGACCATCGAGCTGATATTTCATGTATAGCCTATAGGAAATATTGACTTTATGAGGGCGTGATCGTACCTTCGAGTGCATGAGCCAGGGCCTTCTCCTGACCCGGCGCCCGCACGTGGACCACGGCCACGTCTCCAGCGCGCAGTGTCGCTGATCACGGATCCTCCTCGCCCCGTGCCCGCCTCGGGGGCGGGCACGGGGGAGGAACCCCTCTTTCACCCGGGCACCCGGGCATCGGCGCGCCCGCAGCCTGACCACCGCCGAGCGCCGCTTTCCACCTGGAGGACCACGTGACGAGAAAACTGCACCTCAACGCCTTCCTCATGGGCGTCGGCCACCACGAGGCGGCCTGGCGCCACCCCCGTAGCGAACCCGGCAAGATCGCCGACGTCCGCCACTACCAGGAGCTCGCGAAGATCGCCGAGCGCGGCGCGCTCGACTCGGTGTTCCTCGCCGACGGGCTCGCGCTGCGCGGCAAGGTACGCCACAACGCGCTCGGCGGCCTCGAACCGCTGACCCTGCTGACGGCCCTGGCCACCGTCACCGAGCGCATCGGGCTCATCGCCACCGTCTCGACCACGTACAACGAGCCCTTCCACGTGGCGCGCAAGTTCGCCTCGCTCGACCACATCAGCGGTGGCCGGGCCGGCTGGAACATCGTCACCTCGGCGAGCGAGGCCGAGGCCGCCAACTTCGGCATCGAGCGCCCCGCACACGCCGCCCGCTACGCGCGGGCCGCCGAGTTCCTCGACGTCGTCACCAAGCTCTGGGACAGCTGGGAGGACGACGCGATCCTCGCCGACCGGGCGGCCGGCACGTACGCCGACACCGACAAGATCCACCCCATCGACCACACCGGCGAGCACTTCTCCGTCAAAGGCCCGCTGAACACCTCGCGCACCCCGCAGGGCCGCCCGCTGCTCGTCCAGGCCGGCTCGTCGGAGGACGGCAAGGAGTTCGCCGCCCGCCACGCCGAGGCCGTCTTCACCGCGCAGCAGACCCTGCAGGACGGCCAGGAGTTCTACGCCGACCTCAAGCGCCGCCTGGCCGCCTACGGGCGGCGGCACGACGAGCTGCTCGTCCTGCCCGGCATCTCACCGATCATCGGCTCGACCGAGGAGGAGGCGCGCGCCCTGGAACGAGAGCTCGACGAGCTCATCATCCCCGCGTACGGGCTGGCGCAGCTGTCCTACCTGACCGGCATCGAGCTGACCGAGGAGCACCTGGACGGCCCGCTGCCCGACGTGCCCATCGAGACCGAGGGCGCGCAGAGCCGCCGCAAGCTCGTCGTCGAGCTCGCCAGACGCGAACGCCTCACCGTCAGGCAGCTGCTGTCGCGGCTCGCGGGCGGGCGTGGCCACCGCGTCGTCACCGGCACGCCCGAGCAGATCGCCGACCAGCTCCAGGAGTGGTTCTTCAACGGCGCGGCGGACGGCTTCAACATCATGCCGCCCCTGCTGCCCAGCGGCCTGGAGGTGTTCGTGGACCACGTCGTACCGGAGCTGCGGGCACGCGGGCTCTTCCGTCACGAGTACGACACCCGCACCCTGCGCGCCCACTATGGCCTGCCCCGGCCGCCCTCCCGTTACGCCGCCCGCCGCGAACCCGTCGCGGTCTGACCGGCCGGGGCCGGGGGAGCGGGGCCGCCGAGCCGCTCCAGGCGCGGGCCGGCCAGGCGGGGGCGGGCGGGCTCGGGTAGCCCGTACCGTGCTCAGGTGGCCCGCACCGTGCTCAGGCTGGGCGACGGCGGAGGCTCGGGGAGCAGGGACCGCAGCTCGATGTTGATGGCACGCAGCCGTTCCTGCTCCCCGTTGTCCAGGGCGCGTTCGCCGTCACGGATGAGGCGATCCGCCGTGGCCTGGTGACGCATCTCACCGCGCAGCCCTCCCCCGGAAAGGCGCGGTCGTGCAGAGACCATCTTGCACGATGTGTCCGCTCTCCAACAGAGAGTCACGAAGAGAGATCGCGTCTGCGGTACCGGAGACGTGACGACCGCCTTTCGTACCGGCTGGTCAGGACTGACGTTGACTTCGTGCGGCAGGGACAGAAAAGATCGCCATATGGCGCGCACCGAACGTCGGCCGCGCAGCAAGGTGCACCTGCTGCCGACGTCCCAGGGAGACGACATCACCGGCCTGCCACCCGACGTGCCCGGCACCCTGTACGTCCGGGGCGGCCGCGGCGGGATCAGGGTCGCCCCCGATGCGGGGTTCGAGGTGGTGTTCGGGCGCTCGGAGCCGGACGTGCACGTCTGCGTGGGCGCCGACGACCCGTACGTCAGCCGCCGCCACGGCTCCATCGTCCGCGAGGACGGGCAATGGGTGCTGTGCAACCTCGGCAACCTGCCGATCCGCCTGCCCGGCGGCCGCCTGGTGCTCACCGGGCACAGGACACCGTTGACGGCCGCGTACACGCCGCTGTTCATCGTCGCCCCCGAGCAGGAACACCTGCTCGAAGTGCGGATCGTCAGGGCGTCCGTGCCCCGGGGCGCGGACGCGGAGACGCGCGCCCGCCTGGAGGCCGAGACCCGCGAGCCGAACGGCTGGGTGCTCACCGAGGTCGAGCGGCTGGTGCTGGTCTGCCTCGGCCAGCGCTACCTGCGGCCCGAGCCGTGGCCGCAGCCGCTCACCTGGTCGCAGGTCGCCGACGAGCTGAGCCGCCTGCGCCCCGGCGAGCAGTGGACCGCCAAGCGCGCCGCCCACATCGTCACCCAGACGCGCAAGCGGCTGAGCAAGAAGGTGCCGGGGCTGCTTGAGGAGGAGATCCCGCCGCCGCTGGGCAACGCGCTCAACCACAACCTCATCACCGCCCTGCTGGTCAGCGCCACCATCGGCCCCGCCGACCTCCGCCTCCTCGACGAGCCGGACGATCCCGGCTCCTGACCGCGCTCAGCGGGCGGGCAGGCGCTCGAAGCGGGGGAGCCGCGTCAGGTCGCAGGCGACCGTGACGCGGGCGGGCCCCTCGACCGCCGTGCCGTCGTCGGCTCGCCAGCGGCCTTCCGGCAGCACGACCTCCCGCTCGGTGGCGCCCTGCGCGAGCACTGGGGCCACGATGAGGTCCGGGCCGAGGAAGAACTGGTCGGTCACGTCGTCGAGCCCCGGCGCGTGGTACGCCATGGGGCGCACGATCGGCTCCCCGGTGGCGGCGGCGTGGTCCACGAGGCCGAGGATGCGGGGCAGCAGCGCGGCGCGGACGGCCAGCGCCTCGCGGACGGCGGCCAGGTGCGTCGCGTCGAGCACGCGGGTGGGCAGCACGGAGAACTGCATGATGGGGGCGAGCGCGGCGACCTGCGCGTACCGGACGAAGAACTCCTGATCGGTCGCCCCCTGCGCGGACACCGAGCCGATCTCGCCGCCGCCGATCATGTCGGGGCAGACGAACGCGTGCCCGATCAGCCCCTGGGCGAGCATCTCCGGGATCAGCGACCCGATCCCGTCCGGCCCCCACAGCGCCGGCTTGTCCTGCAACCGCTGGGCGAGCGGCTGACCGCCCATCCGCCAGCACGCCCGGAACTCGTTGTACGGATACCGCAGCCCCACCCGCGCCCACGCCTCGCACAGATCGACCGGCTCGGCCGGCTCGGCGGTGCGGTCATCGGCCCGGTAGTCGCGCACGTCACCGGCATCGAACTTGAAGCCGTCCACCCCCGTCTCCTCGACGAGCGCGTCGAGCCGGGAGGTGATCCACTCGACGGCGCCGGGGTCGGTGAGGTCGAGGGCGGCGCTGAACCCGTTCCACCACCGCCGGATCGCGGTCTCGCCTGAGGCGTCCCGCAGCAGCACCCCGCGCCCCTCCAGCTCGCGGAACGCGGCCGAGTCGGGGCTGACGAACGGCACCACCCACAGCATCACCGAGCAGCCCCATTCGTGCAGCCGGGCGACCATCGCGGCCGGGTCGGGGAAGCGGGCGCGGTCGAACCGCCAGGTGCCGTAGTCCTCCGCCCACAGATCGTCGATCAGCACCACGCCCGGCGGCAGGCCGGCGTCCAGGAGGTCGCGGGCGAAGCGCAGCACGCCCTCCTGGGTGGGCGTGTACGGGTGCTCGATCCAGGTGCTGTACTGCGGCCCGGAGAACAGCCGCCGGGCGGGGGCCCGCCCGGACGGCGGGAAGAAACGGTGCGCGGCGGACAGGAACGCCTCGCGCAGCGTGCCGCCCGCCCTGCTCACCTCGATGCCGCGCCCCGACAGCCGCAGTCGGCCGCCGTCGAACGCGAACGCGAACGGCCGCTCCGACCACACCACCCGCCCCCGGGTGGACAGCAGCACGGGAGCGCTCTGGTTGGACGGCCCCCCGGGTTCGCGGGGCCCGCCGAGATCGCGGGTGAAGGGCCGCGTGCCGTACGGCATCGACAGCCCGTCGTCCACCGAGCCGCCCCACCACCGCTCGCCCGCCTCCACGGCCAGCTCCAGCTCGTCACCGGCCAGCAGCGGCTCGACAGCGGGGCGGGGAGAAAGTGTCATCGGGGACCCTTCGCGGGCAGGCACGCGATTTCGGATCGACGCTAAAGCAACGGCCCGGCCGCCGCAAACCCCGTCCTACCAGTTGAACATCGTGCCGTCCTCCAGGCGGCTGACCGGCAGGTACGCCCGCTTGTACGGATACCGCTCGGCCAGGTCGTCCCGGTAGTCCACGCCCAGGCCGGGCGCGTCGCCGGGGTGCAGGTAGCCGTCGGAGAAGGTGTAGGCGTGCGGGAACACCTCGTCCGTCTCCGGCGTGTGCCGCATGTACTCCTGGATGCCGAAGTTCGGGATCGACAGGTCGAAGTGCAGCGCCGCGGCCATGGTGACGGGCGACAGGTCGGTGGCGCCGTGGCAGCCGGTACGTACCTGGTGCACCGCCGCGTACGCCGCCGCCGTGCGCAGGTGGGTGATGCCGCCGCCGTGCACGACGGTCATGCGCAGGTAGTCGATGAGGTTCTCGCGCAGCAGCACGGTCGCGTCGTGGATGGTGTTGAAGATCTCGCCGACGGCCAGCGGCGTCGTGGTGTGCTGGCGGACGATCCTGAACGCCTCCTGCTGCTCGGCCGGCACCGCGTCCTCCAGCCAGAACAGCGAGTACGGTTCCAGCTCCCGCCCGAGCCGGCCCGCCTCGATCGGGGTGAGCCGGTGGTGGGCGTCGTGCAGCAGGTGCACGTCCCTGCCGTACTCCTCGCGGACCCTGGCGAACAGCTCGGGCACGGTGGCCAGGTACTTCTCCGTGCTCCAGACGTCCTCACTGGGCAGGCCCTCACCGGCGGGCTCGTAGAACAGGTCGCCCCTGCCCACCCCGTACGTGGCCTTCAGCCCCGGCACACCCGCCTGCACGCGCACGGCCTTGTAGCCCATGTCGATGTAGCGGCCGACGGCCTCCACCGCCTCGCCGACGCTCTGGCCGTTGGCGTGGCCGTACACCATGACGCCGTTGCGGCAGGCGCCGCCGAGCAGCTCGTAAACGGGCACGTTGAGCGCCTTGCCCTTGATGTCCCACAGCGCCATGTCCACCGCGCCGATCGCGGTCATCGTGACCGGGCCGCGCCGCCAGTACGCGCCACGGTACAGGTACTGCCAGATGTCCTCGATCTGGAACGGGTTGCGGCCGATCAGGCAGGGGGCGACGTGGTCGCGCAGGTAGGAGGCGACGGCCAGCTCGCGGCCGTTGAGCGTGGCGTCGCCGAGCCCGTACACGCCTTCGTCGGTGCGGATGCGGATCGTCACGAAGTTGCGTCCCGGGCTGGTGACGAGCACTTCGACGTCGGTGATCTTCAAGCGGTCTCCTTAGGTACGCGCGCGCACCCCGTACGGGGGCTGTTCCATGACGCTAACCGGGGCCGTCGTGCCGGCTGCGCGCGGGTGGGCTCGTGCCGGCTGCGCGCGGGTGGGCTCGTGCCGGCTGCGCGCGGGTGGGCTCGTGCCGGCTGCGCGCGGGTGGGCTCGTGCCGGCTGCGCGCGTGGGGCTGGTGCGGGCTGCGCGCGTGGGGCTGGTGCGGGCTGCGCGCGGGTGGGCTCGCGCGGGTGGGCTCGTGCGAGCCGCGCCCGGCGGGGCCTAGTCGCTGCCGGTGACGAAGCTCTGGATGGCGACCACCGCGCCACCGCGCGCCCACTCGCGGAAGTCGTCGTCCTCGATCACCACCTCGACCGAGCCGGGCAGGCCGCGCCGGTGCTCGGTGAGCGCAGCGTCGAGGTCGTCCTTGGCGACGCGGGCCAGCTCCACGCCCTCGCCCGCCAGGATCACGGTCTTGACCAGCGAGATCGTCGCCACCAGCGCGATCAGCCTGCCCAGCGCCCGGCCCGACTCGCGGACGAGCGTCCGGCAGCTCCGCTCGCCGGACGCGGCGAGCCGCATGACCTCGTCGTAGCCGACCTCCCGCCGCAGCGCCAGCCCGGCGGCCATCTCGACCGACCGGCTCGCCAGGTACGCCGTCGGGCACCCGCGATGCCCCTCGGGGCAGGGCGGCCCGCCGGGGTCGAGCACCAGGTGGCCGAACATGCCGAGGTCGGCCTCGGCCGCCGCCACCAGGTGGTCGTGCTGGATGAGCGCGTAGCCGATGCCCGCCCCGATCGTCACCAGCGCGAAGTCCCGCAACCCCCGCCCGGGGCCGAACCAGTGGTGCTGATGCGCGAGCGCCGCCACGTCGTTGGTGACCGCGCACGGCACGCCGAGCGCCCGCTCCATGAGCGGCCGCAGCTCCACCTGGTGCCAGCCCAGGTACGGCGCGTCCACCAGCAGCTCGCCGCCGACCTGGGTGGCGGCGCGGCCGTTGCCGCCGATCGTCACGCCGGCCCCGACGACCGGCGCGCCGGTCAGCTCGTCCAGCAGCCGCCTGGCCTGCCGGCAGACCGCCTCGGGGTCGTGGTCATCGATCGGCTCGTCCTTGGCGGCGATCACCTCGGCGCGCAGGCCGGTGATCACCGCGTGGATCCGGTCGGCGGTGAGCTTCAGCCCGAGGAAGCGGTGCTCGGCCGCGGCGACGTCGAGCGGGCGGGTCGGGCGGCCGTTGACCGGGTCGTGCACCACGTCCCGCTCGACGAGGAGGCCGGCGTTGACCAGCGGCTTGGTGAGCCGGGTCAGGCTGCCGGTGGACAGGTGCAGGGTCTTGGCCAGCGCAGTCCTGGACTGCGGGCCGTGGATGATCAGCTCCTTGACGATGGAGCGCGCGGCGTCGGGCAACGTGTCCCACATGCCGCCCCATCTTCGGGGCCGGACGGCCATCACGCCAGACTCCCTCCCTGTTGCTTTCGCTGCAAAGCTAACACGCCGCCGAGCTCACTCCTGTCACCGGAAATTTGTGCAGAAGTAGTGACATAGACCTCACGTGTTCTCTAAGTTGGCTTCCCTGCAAAGCCAAGTTGGCGGCTTTGCTGGAAGGAGACGCGAGATGCGTATCAAAGGGGTCTCCCGGTCCGTCGCGGCGCTCGGCATGGCCGTGCTCCTCGCCGCCTGCTCGTCCGGCGGCGGGAACGGCGCGGACGGAGGCGACACGGCCGCGCAGGAGGCGGAGACGGGCCCGGTCACACTGCAGTTCTGGTGCTGGGGCTCCGGCAAGAAGGAGAAGGTCGAGGCGTTCAACAAGGCCCACCCGGACATCCAGGTGCGGCACACCGACGTCGGCGGCGGCACCGACACCGCCACGAAACTGCTCACGGCCAGCCGGGCCGGCAACGCGCCCGACGCCGCCTGCCTGGAGTACCAGTCGCTGCCCGCCATGATCGTGGCCGGCGCGCTGGCCGACATCTCCGCCTACACCGGCGGCATCAAGGACGCGTTCACGCCCGAGGTGTGGTCGCTGACCAGCTTCGACGGCGCCGTCTACGGCGTGCCCCAGGACGTCGGCCCGATGGTCATGGTCTACAACAAGAAGCGCTTCGACGAGCTGAAGATCGAGCCGCCGAAGACGTGGAAGGAGTTCGCCGACGTCGCCGCCGAGGTGCGCAAGAAGGACCCCGAGGCCTACCTCGCCACTTTCGCACCCGGCGAGTTCGGCAACTTCGCCGGGCTCGCCCAGCAGGCCGGCTCCTCCTGGTGGAAGCTCGACGGCGACACCTGGACGGTCGGCATCGCCGACGGCCCCTCCACCGAGGTCGCCGCGTTCTGGCAGGACCTCATCGACAGAGACCTGGTCAAGGCCCAGCCGCTGCTCACCCCCGAGTGGAACAACCAGCTCAACAAGGGCAAGATCCTGAGCTGGCCGAGCGCCCTGTGGGCTCCCGGCGTGCTCTACAGCGTCGCCGAGAAGCAGGCGGGCGACTGGGCGATCGCACCCCTGCCGCAGTGGAAGGAGGGCGACGACCGGGTGGCCTTCCAGGGCGGCAGCGCCATCGCCGTGTCCAAGAACTCCAAGCACGCCAAGGCCGCCGCCGAGTTCGCTGCGTGGATGAACACCGACAAGACCGCCTACGACATTCAGATCTCCGCCGGCGAGTACCCCGCGGCCATCGCGGGCCAGCAGGCCACCGCCGACAGCGACCCGCCCGCGCTGGTCGCCGGTCAGAAGGACTACTGGGAGGTCGCCACGAAGGCCGCGCAGCGCACGATCCCGCACATCACCTGGGGACCGAACGTCAAGACCGCGGAGAGCGCCTTCGGAGACGCCGTGTCCGCCGCCATCCGCGACAAGACGCCGCTGGTCGACGCGCTGAAGAAGACGCAGCAGGTGGTGGTGGACGACATGAAGTCCACGGGCTTCAAGGTCGCGGGCCAGTGAGCGCGCCGTCCCGGGCCCGGCGCGGGACGCGGGCGCCGTACGTCTTCGTCGCGCCCGCCGCGCTGCTGTTCCTGCTGTTCCTCGCGATCCCCATCGGCTACGCGCTCTACCTCAGCGTGCGCGGCCTGCGGCTGACCGGCGGCGGCATCTTCGGCACCCGCGAGGAGGTCTTCGTCGGGCTGGACAACTACGCCACCACGCTGACCGACCCGCAGTTCTGGGCCGGGTTCGGGCGGCTCGCCGTCTACGGGCTGATCAGCGTGCCGCTGACGCTCGGCCTCGCCCTGCTGTTCGCGCTGCTGCTCGACCACGCGGGCACGCGCGCCCGCCGCTTCTCGCGTACGGCGATCTTCCTGCCGTACGCGATCCCCGGCGTGACCGCCTCCCTGCTGTGGGGCTTCATGTACCTGCCCTCGACCAGCCCGTTCAGCTATGTGACCGAGCGGCTCGGGCTGGGGGAGATCCCGTTCCTCGGAGCGGGCGGCATCTTCCCCGCGCTGGCCAACATCGCGGTCTGGGGCGGCGTCGGCTTCAACATGATCATCATCTTCACGTCGCTGCGCGGCATCCCCGCCGAGCTGTCCGACGCCGCCCGCATCGACGGCGCATCGGAGTGGCGCATCGCCTGGCACGTCAAGATCCCGCTGGTGGCGCCCGCGCTCGTGCTCACCGGCCTGTTCGCGCTCATCGGCACCCTCCAGGTGTACGGCGAGCCGACCACGCTCAAACCGATGACCACGGAGATCTCGCAGGGCTGGGTGCCGCTCATGCACATCTACACCAGCGCCTTCGTCCGCGACGACCTGCCGCTCGCCTCGGCCGCCTCGGTCGTCCTGGCCGTCGGCACGCTGGTCGTCTCCGTGGTGCTGCTGAAGGTCACCCAGAAGCGCGCCTTCGGAGGCATGTCATGAGCGCCGTCACCGCGAGCCGCCCCGGCAGGACGGGGAAGAAGGGCGCGGCGGTGGCCGCCAAGCCGCTGCCGCACCAGCGGGCCAAGATCCTGCCCACCGTCGTGCTGCTCATCGGCGCCTTCTACTGCCTGGTGCCGGTGGCCTGGGTCGTCGTGGCCGCCACCAAGTCCAGCGCCGAGCTGTTCTCCACCTTCACCTTCGCCCCCGGCACGGGCCTGCTGGAGAACCTGCACGACCTGTTCACCTACGGCGACGGCCGCTTCCTCACCTGGGCCGGCAACAGCGCCCTGTACGCCGGTCTCGGTTCGGTCGTCTCGACCCTCATCTCCACGGTGGCCGGCTACGGCATGGCCAAGTACGACTTCCGCGGCCGCAACGTCCTGTTCTACGCGATCCTCGCGGGCGTCCTCGTGCCCGGCATGACGCTGGCCATCCCGCAGTACCTGCTCATGTCGGAGATCGGGCTCGTCGGTTCGTACTGGTCGGTCCTGCTGCCCGGCCTCATCTCGCCGTTCAGCATCTACCTGGCCCGCGTGTACGCCATCGCGTCGGTGCCGGACGCGACCCTGGAGGCCGCGAGGATCGACGGCGCGAGCGAGTACCGCATCTTCGGCTCGATCGGGCTGCCCATGATGGTGCCCGGCATGGTGACGATCTTCATGCTGCACTTCGTCAGCACGTGGAACAACTTCCTGCTGCCGTACATCATGCTCTCCGACGAGTCGAAGTTCCCGATCACCGTCGGCCTCTACACCCTGCTCGCCAAGGGCTCCTCCGAGCCCGCCCTGTACGGCATCGCCATCGTCGGCGCCGCCGTGTCCGTCATCCCGCTCATCGCGCTGCTGCTCTTCCTGCAGCGCTTCTGGCGGCTCGACCTGCTCAGCGGCGGACTCAAGGGCTGACCGGCCGCCCGCACGAACCACCCCCGAACGGAAAGCACTGCATGCATCTTCACCATCTCCGAGCCGCCGGCGTGTCGGTGGTGCTCGAATGCCCGCCCGGCGCGCTCCCCGCGATCCTGCACTGGGGGCCGGATCTGGGGCCGCTCGGCGGCGACGACCTGGAGCACCTGGCCGCCGAGCTGCGGCCCAGGTCCGACCAGACCGTCGAAGTGCCGATCCGCACCGCGATCGTGCCGGAGGCGCGTACCGGGTGGATGGGGGAGCCGGGGCTGTCCGGGCACCACGACGGGGGGACCGGCTGGTCGCCCGCCTTCACCGACGTCACCTGCGAGCAGCACGGGCAGCGCGTCGTCGCCGCAGGCGGCGACCCGCACTCCCGGCTCGGCCTCACCGTCACCGTCGAGCTGGACCCGTCGGGGCTGCTGCGCGCCCAGGCCGAGCTGCGCAACGGGCACGACCTGCCCTACACGCTCGACGCGCTGAACCTCGTCTTCCCCGTCCACGGCAACCCCACCGAGCTGCTCGACCAGGCGGGCCGGTGGTCCAAGGAGCGCGTGCCGCAGCGCCGCGCCCTCACCGTGGGCACCCACCTGCGGGAGAACCGGCGCGGCCGTACCGGGGCCGACGCCGCGACCGTGCTGTTCGCCGCCACCGCCGGGATCGGCTTCCGTCGCGGCGAGGCGTGGGGCGTGCACGTCGGCCACAGCGGCAACCACCGCCACTACGCCGAGCGCACCGCCACCGGCCGCACCATGCTCGGCGGCGGCGAGCTGCTGCTGCCCGGCGAGATCGTGCTGGCCGCGGGGGAGACGTACCGCACTCCTTGGGTGTACGCCACGTACGGGCGCGGCCTTGATGAGGCGGCGCACCGCTTCCACGAGCACCTGCGCGCCCGCCCTGCCCACCCGGTGCGCCCCCGCCCTGTGGTGCTCAACACGTGGGAGGCCGTCTACTTCGACCACGACCTCGACCGGCTGCTCGAACTCGCCGACCGGGCCGCCCGCGTCGGCGTGGAGCGGTTCGTGCTGGACGACGGCTGGTTCCTCGGCCGCCGCAACGACGGCGCGGGGCTCGGCGACTGGTACGTCGACCCCGCCGTCTGGCCCGACGGGCTGCACCCCCTGGTCGAGCGGGTGCGCACGCTCGGCATGGAGTTCGGGCTGTGGGTCGAGCCCGAGATGGTCAACCCGGACTCCGAGCTGGCCCGCGCCCACCCCGACTGGATGCTCAAGGCGGGCGACCGGCTGCCCCCGCCCGCCCGCCGCCAGCAGGTGCTCGACCTCACCGACCCGGACGCGTACGCCTACATCAAGGAGCGGCTGCTCGCCCTCGTCGGCGAGTACGAGATCGACTTCCTCAAGTGGGACCACAACCGCGACCTCGTGGACGCCGGCTCCACCGTGCACGGCGGCAGGCCCGCCGTGCACGCCCAGACCGAGGCCGTCTACCGGCTGCTCGACGAGCTGCGCGCCGCGCACCCCCGGCTGGAGATCGAGGCGTGCTCCTCCGGCGGTGCCCGCGTCGACCTCGGCATGCTCCAGCACACCGACCGCGTCTGGGCCAGCGACTGCATCGACCCCGTCGAACGGCAGGACATCCTGCGCTGGACCGCCCAGCTCCTGCCGCCCGAGCTGATCGGCAGCCACATCGGCGCCGAGCGCTCCCACACCACCGGCCGCCTGGCACGACCTGTCGTTCCGCGCCGCCACCGCGTTCTTCGGGCACTACGGCATCGAATGGGACCTCACCTCCCTGACCGGCGCCGAGCTGGACGAGCTGGCCGCCTGGGTCGCGCTGCACAAGCGCCACCGCGAGCTGCTGCACACCGGCACGATGGTCCGCGTGGACGACACCCCGGAGAGCGTGCGCGCCCACGGCGTCGTCGCCGCCGACGCATCGGAGGCCGTCTACGAGATCGCCGTGCTCGGCCGTCCCGCCACCTGGCCGCCCGGCCCTGTCCGGCTGCCCGGCCTCGACCCCGAGACCGTCTACCGCGTCCGCCCGCTGATGCCGTTCACCTCGCGCGGCGCCGCACCCGCCTGGGCCTCCGGCGAGCTGGAGCTGCCCGGCTCCGCGCTGGCCGCCGCCGGCATCGCCGCCCCGCCGCTCTTCCCCGAGCAGTCGGTGCTGGTGCACGTCGAGGCCGTCAGCACGACGGCATGACCGTGCGTATAGCGGAATTGTGGTGCACGTGTGGCGGGTGTTCCTAGGCTGGCGCACGCCAGCGAGGACCTGCGGAAAGGGGACCCTGACGAACCCACCCTGACGGCGTGCCGGGCCTCCGCCGCCGCGCCCCGCCGGACATCGGGGCGCGGACGCAGAGCCGGTGCACTCTGTGCTCTCCTCGGAAGGCGCGGCTGGTCGGCCCCACCCCCTCCACGGCCGGCCGCGCCGACTCCTCCCGGCGACCTCCCCCTTGACCGGCCAGGCGCCCGCCGGACTCGCCCTGGCCGGCATCTTCCGCCGGGAAAGCGCGCGGGCGCCCCGCAGCGGCGCCCGCGCCTCATTTCCGCGCGCCCGCGCGGCGGCTGTACGCGCGTTCGCTCCACGCCCGCGCGGCTTGCGGACGCGTACCCGCGCGCTTCTTCGTGTGCCCGCGCGCTTCTTCGCGCGCCCCGCACCCCCTTCTCGCGCCCGCCTCCTTCTTCAACAGCGCTCGGGATGCTGGGATGGAGGCAAAGACGCATCCTGGAATCGCGGGCGAAGGGCGGCGGCGCCGATGTCAGAAGCCTGGCTGTACGACACCATCGGAGCCGGCTGACACCGCGACCCGGCGCACCGAGCCGCGCATCGCCGCCCGGATCCTGGCCGCGCTCGGCGACGCCGGGACCGTGCTGAACGTGGGGGCCGGTACCGGCTCGTACGAGCCCGCCGACCGCTACGTCCTCGCGGTGGAGCCGTCGGCGGTGATGCGGTCGCAGCGCCCGCCGGAGGCGGCCCCGTGCCTCATCGGCTCGGCCGCAAGCCTGCCCTTCGACGACGGAGCCTTCGACGCCGCGATGTCCGTCGCGTCCGTGCACCACTGGCCTGACCCGATCGCCGGGCTGCGCGAGCTGCGGCGGGTGGCGCGCCGCGTGGTGGTGTTCACCCACGACACCGGCCGCGCCGGATGGCTGGACCGGTTCTGGCTCACCCGCGACTACCTGCCCGAGGTGGCCGATCTGCTGATCGGGCGGCCGTCGATCGGCGAACTCGCCGCCGCGATCGGAGCCGGGATCGAGCCGGTGCCGATCCCGTGGGACTGCGCGGACGGCTTCTTCGAGGCGTTCTGGCGGCGGCCCGAGGCGTACCTGGAGGAGCGCGTCCGCCGCGGCGTCTCGGTGTGGACGAAGGCCGGCGCGGAGGCCGAACGGCGAGCCGTCCGGGACCTCCGCGCCGACCTGGACTCCGGCCGGTGGGCCGAGCGCAACCGGGACCTGCTCGGCCTCGACGCGGCGGATATGGGATTGCGCCTGCTCATCGCCTGACCAGCGGCATCAGGCGATCTTGCGGCGGTAGATGACCATGGCCAGGGCGTACGTCGCGACGAGCAGCCCCGCGCACCAGCCGACGGCGCTCCACACGCCGGGACCCGCCGGGTGCCCGGCCAGCAGGTCGCGGATGGCGTTGACGATCGCCGTCACCGGCTGGTGCTCGGCGAAGGCGCGTACCGGGCCCGGCATCGTGGCGGTGGGCACGAAGGCCGAGCTGACGAACGGCAGGAAGACGAGCGGATAGGAGAACGCGCCGGCGCCGTCGGCGCTCTTGGCGGTGAGCCCGGGGATGACCGCGAGCCAGGTCAGCGCGAGCGTGAACAGCACGAGCAGCCCCGCCACGGCGAGCCAGGCGGGCAGGCCCGCGGGCGAGCGGAAGCCCATCAGCGCGGCGACCAGCACGACCACCGCCAGCGAGATCAGGTTCGCCACCAGCGAGGTCAGCACGTGCGCCCACAGCACCGACGACCGGGCGACCGGCATCGACTGGAACCGCTCGAAGATCCCGCTCTGCATGTCGAGGAAGAGCCGGAACGCCGTGTAGGCGATGCCGGACGCGACGGTGATGAGCAGGATGCCGGGCAGCAGGTAGTCCACGTACGCGACGGGGCCGGTGTCGATCGCGCCGCCGAAGACGTACACGAACAGCAGCATCATCGCGATCGGCATGATCGTCGTGGTGATGATCGTGTCAGGGCTGCGCGCGATGTGCCGCAGCGAGCGGCCCAGCATCACGGTGGTGTCGGCGAGGAAGTGCCGGGTCATGTGGCCTCCTTGGAGCCGGCGCCGACGAGCGCGAGGAAGACGTCTTCGAGGGTCGGCTGCTTCTCGACGTACTCGACCTCCGCGGGCGGCAGGAGCCGCCGCAGCTCGTCGAGCGTGCCGTCCACGATGATCCGGCCCTGGTGGAGGATGGCGATGCGGTCGGCGAGCTGCTCGGCCTCGTCCAGATACTGCGTGGTGAGCAGGATCGTGGTGCCGCGTCCGGCGAGCTCCCTGACCGCCCGCCAGACCTCGACGCGCGCCTGGGGGTCCAGCCCGGTGGTGGGCTCGTCGAGGAAGATGACCGGCGGATCGCCGATCAGGCTCATCGCGATGTCGAGCCGGCGGCGCATGCCGCCGGAGTAGGTCGCCACCCTGCGCCCGCCCGCGTCGGTGAGCGAGAACCTGGCGAGCAGGTCGTCGGCGACCTCGCCCGGCCGCTTCAGGTGGCGCAGCTTGGCGACCATGACGAGGTTCTCCCGCCCGGTGAGCATCCCGTCCACGGCCGCGAACTGGCCGGTGAGGCTGATGGACGCCCGCACGTCGGCGGCCTGGGTGACGACGTCGAGGCCGTTGACGGCGGCGCGGCCGGCGTCCGGCTTGAGCAGCGTGGACAGGATGCGCACGATCGTGGTCTTGCCGGCTCCGTTCGAGCCGAGTAACGCGAAGACGCTGCCCCGCGCCACCTCGAAGTCCACGCCGCGCAGCACCTGCAGGTCCTTGTACGACTTCTCCAGGCCGCGCACGCTGATGGCGGGCCCCTGGTGGGTGGTCATGTCAGGTCCGTTCTCTCGGGTCACGTCCGCCGGGTCACGGCCGGTCGTCGGTGACGCGATCGATGGCGTCGGCCAGCCGGTTGCGCTCGCGGCTCAGCCACTGGCCTTCCGGGTAGTTGCGCAGGAACGTCTCGGCGAACTCGACCGGGTCGTCCCCGACGATCTCGCGGACCGGCGTCCCGCTCGCCGCGCTCTGCTCGAAGAGGTCGGCGAGGTCCTCCAGCATCGCCAGCAGGCTCTCGCCGGTGCCGGGGCCGAAGTAGACCATGTAGCGCTGCAGCGCTTCGACGGCCGTGCGGTGGCTCGCGGGAAGCCGTTCGACCCGCGCCTTATAGTCGCGGTAGCGCTTTTTGTGCTCGAACGATCCGGTGAGCACCTCCACGTAGCGCCGCAGGCCCTTCCTGGGCTCGCCTTCCGTGGTCATGATGGGTGGCCTCCTTCGCGGAGCTGGTCGAGGCGTTCGGCGAGGAAGCTCCAGTTCCTCCAGAACTCGTCGAGGGTTTCGCGGCCCTGCGCGTTGAGCGTGTACACCTTGCGCGGCGGACCCTTCTCCGACGGGACTTTCTCCACGTCGACGAGCCCGCGTTGCTCGATGCGCACGAGCAGCGCGTAGACGGTGCCCTCGGCGATCTCGGAGAAGCCCTGGTCGCGCAGCCACGCGGTGATCTCGTAGCCGTACGCCGGGCGGCCGGACAGGATCGCGAGCACGATCCCCTCCAACGTGCCCTTCAGCATCTCCGTCAGCTGCCTGCCCATGGACGCCCTTCATCAGCTACTCAGCAATGTTAGGTACCGGTACATAGTAATGCTGAATACCGGCGAGAGCGCAAGCATCTTTTCCTGCGGACATGACGAAGCGGGCCCGTCCAGGAGCGGCACGTACCCGCTGTCGCGGCGCAGCTCGGGCGCCTGCTCCGCGCGGGACGCTCCGCCGATGTGGCGGGCGTGTGGCGGGCGAAAATTTTCAACGGCGACGGTGTGGCTGGAAAATATCGTGAGCAGAACGAGCAGAAGTCTGGATTTCCGGCTTGTCGCAGGTGACGATGCGATCACCGTCGTGATCGTCTCCTCACCCCCGTAAGCGAGACCCGCGAGGGTCTCGTACGCACGGCGCGCCGGGCACCGCACCCCTGCCCGGTCGGCGTCCCGAAGCACTGGAGAGCCCTCATGGATCTGCCAGACGAGTTAGCCCTGCCCGACTCCCGATGGACCGGCCTGCGCCAGAGGCCACCGGACAGTACCGACGGCACCGACGCCCCGGATCAGTCCTGGAACCGGTTCGCGACGGCGGAGGCCAAACCGCCCTCGCGCTGGCCCCGCAGATTAGCCCCCTTCCTCTCCGTCGTCCTGATGGTGGACATGGTCTTCGCCATGCCCGCCCAGGCCGAACCCCGTTCCGCGCCCGCCGTCCAGCGGGAGAAGCCGGTGACCGGCACCAAGGTCCCGGTCAAGCCACCGCTTCCCGACCCCGCCGCCAAGCAGGCGTGGCAGGCCGCGCCCGCCGTCAGCTGGCCCAAGCCCCAGAAGGCCGAGCTGGGCGGCGCCGCCACCGCCAAGACCACCGCGTCGGACTTCCCAGTCCGACTGGCACCACGTGCTGATAAGTCCGAGAAAGCAGCCAAATCTGGTGAGAGCGCCAAGGACGCCGCTCCCATCACCGTCGAGCTGCTCGACACCGACCTGCTCGGCCTGGCCATGCGCATCACGCCGGGACAGGGCGCCGCGACCGCCAAGGCGGCGGAGAAGACCCGCATCGAGATCGACTACTCCGGCTTCCGCCACGCCTTCGGCGGCGACTACGGCTCCCGCCTGCGCGTGGTGAAGCTGGAGGAGTGCGCGCTCACCGGTGCGGCGAACTGCGCCCCGCCGGAGCCCGTCAAGAGCGACAACAACGCCACCGCCGGCACGGTCACCGCCGAGGTCGAGACCAACGGCCTGTACGCGCTCACCGCCGCCGCGTCGGGCCCGTCGGGCGACCACTCCGCCACGTCGCTGTCGCCCGCGTCCGACTGGAGCGTCGGCACCCAGTCCGGCGACTTCAACTGGAGCTACGACATGCGCGTGCCGCCGTCGCTCGGCGGCGAGGAGCCGGAGATCTCGCTCGGCTACTCCTCGCAGAGCGTGGACGGCCGTACCGTCTCCACCAACAACCAGACGTCCTGGGTCGGTGAGGGCTTCGAGCTGAACCCCGGCGGGTTCATCGAGCGCCGCTACAAGGCGTGCATGCTCGACGGCAAGAAGACCGGCGACCTGTGCTGGGACCAGGACAACGCCACGATGTCGCTCGGCAACTCGTCGGTCGAGCTGATCAAGGACGCCACCACCAAGCAGTGGCGGCCCAAGCGCGACGACGGCACCAGGATCGAGCTGCTCACCGGCGCCACCAACGGCGACAACAACGGTGAGTACTGGCGCGTCACCACGCCGGACGGCACCCAGTACACCTTCGGCATGAACCGGCTGCCCGGCTGGAGCAGCGGCAAGCCGGAGACCAAGTCCGTGCAGACCGTGCCGGTGTTCGGCAACAACAGCGGCGAGCCCTGCTACAGCAGCACCCCGGCCAACGCCTGGTGCCAGCAGGCCTACCGCTGGAACCTCGACTACGAGGTGGACACCCACGGCAACGCCACCACGTACTGGTACGAGCGCGAGACCAACTACTACGGCCGCAACATGAAGCCCGAGCAGGGCACCCAGTACGTGCGCGCCGCCTACCTCACCCGCATCGACTACGGCTACCTGAGCAGCGAGCTGTTCACCAAGCAGCCCGCCGCTCGCGTCGTGTTCGACGTGGCCGAGCGCTGCCTGCCCAGCGGCTCGATCACCTGCGCGCCCGACCAGCTCAAGAAGGACACCGCGAGTCACTGGCCGGACGTTCCGTTCGACCAGATCTGCGACAGCGGCGCCAAGTGCACCGACCGGCTGGCGCCGACGTTCTTCACCCGCAAGCGGCTCACCAAGGTCACCACGCAGGTGCGCGACAGCTCGGGCCAGTTCACCCCGGTGGACTCCTGGACGCTGACGCACAGCTTCCCCGCCTCCGGCGACGGCATGAGCCCGGCGCTGTGGCTGGCCTCCGTCCAGCAGACCGGGCACGTGGGCGGCACGATCACGTTGCCGCCGGTGACGTTCACCGGCGTGCAGCTGCCCAACAGGGTCGACTCGAACGAGGGCCGCGCCCCGCTGGTCAAGTGGCGGGTGCAGGCCATCAACAACGAGTACGGCGGTGAGCTGCGCATCAACTACTCGGCGGCCGACTGCGAGCCGGGCGACGTGCCCGCGGCGGCCGACAAGAACACCAGGCGCTGCTTCCCGCAGCGCTGGGCGCCGCCGGGCGAGTCCGAGGTCACCGACTGGTTCCACAAGTACGTGGTCACCCAGACCATCGAGGTGGACCGGGTGGGCGGCTCGCCGAACGTGGTCACCGACTACGAGTACCTCGACGGCGCCGCCTGGCACTACGCCGACAACATCCTCGTCAAGCCCGAGCACCGCACGTGGGCCGACTTCCGCGGCTACGGCCGGGTCCGCGTCCGCCAGGGCGACGGCCAGGACGGCAAGCGCACGCTGACGGAGTTCCGCTACTTCCGCGGCATGCACGGCGACCGGCTGGCCGACGGCTCCAAGCGCAACGTCCAGGTGGAGGACTCCGAGGGCGTCAAGAAGGACGACCTCGACCAGCTCGCCGGGTTCGAGCGTGAGGAGATCCTCTACGACGGCGACGGCGGCTCGGTCCTGACCGCCACCGTCCAGGACGCCTGGTCGGCCAAGACCGCCGAGTCCACGCAGGGCGGCGTCACCAAGGCCGCGCACATGGTGCAGCCGAGCTCGATGGTCACCCGCACCGCGGTCTCGGGCGGCAAGTGGCGGCGTACCGGCGAGGACCGCACGTACGACACCAATGGCCTGCTGCTGCAGGTCGAGGAGAAGGGCGACCTCGCCACCGGCGAGGACGACCAGTGCATCCGCTACACCTACGCCCGCAACGACACGAGCTGGATGCTCGACTTCCCGAGCAGGGTGCAGAAGGTGGCGGCCGCCTGCGCGACCGGGCTGGCCAAGCTGTCCGCCGACGAGATCGTCTCCGACGAGAGGATCCAGTACGACGGCCAGTCGAACGGCCAGGCCCCGACCAAGGGTGACGTGACGGCGGTGCAGGAGCTCGTCTCGCCCGACGGCAAGACGATCACCGGCAGCGCCCACACGTACGACGTGTACGGCCGCGAGCTCACCGAGACCGACCCGGTCGGCACCAAGTCGGTCACCACCTACAGCCCGGCCACGGGCGCGCTGCCGACGGAGACGACCGAGACCAACCAGCTCGGTCACACCGAGCGCACGCTGCTCCAGCCGGCCTGGGCGAGCCGGTCGCCGAGATCGACGCGGCCGGGCGGCGCGTGGACATGGAGTACGACGCGCTCGGCCGGCTGATCAAGGTCTGGCAGCCGGACCGCAGCAAGGCCGCAGGCCAGTCGCCCAGCACCGAGTACTCCTACCTGGTGCGCAACGACGGCCCGAGCGTCATCACCACCAAGACGCTCAACGCCGACGGCACCTACACCACCAGCCACGAGCTGTTCGACGGTCTGATGCGCGAGCGCCAGACCCAGGAACCCGCGCCCATCGACGAGACGGCGCCGGATCCGGCGCTGCGCGAGGGCCGCACGATCACCGACACCTTCTACAACTCGCAGGGCGAGGAGTCCAAGGCCAACACCGGCTACTTCGCCACCGGCAACCCCTCGACCGAGCTGCTCGGCGTGGCGGACACCGCCGTGCCCTCCCAGGTCGTCAAGCTCTACGACGGCGCGGGAGAGCCGAACGCCGAGGTCTTCAAGGTCAAGGGCGTGGAGAAGTACCGCGTCTCGGTCAAGGACGAGGGTGACAGGATCCACATCACCCCGCTGCCCGGCGACACCGCCACGACCAGGATCGGCGACGCCCACGACCGGCTCATCGAGCTGCGCCAGTACAAGGGCTCCACGCCGACAGGGGAGTACGAGTCCACCACGTACACCTATGACCGCGCCGGCCGGTCGCGTCGGTGACCGACCCGGCGGGCAACGTCTGGCGGTACCACTACGACATGCGCGGCCGCCAGATCAAGACCGAGGACCCCGACAAGGGCGTCACGACCACCACGTACAACGACGCCGACGAGGTCGTCACCACCACCGACGCCCGCGGCAGGACCCTCTGGTACGGCTACGACGCGCTCGGCCGCAAGACCCAGATGCGCGAAGGCTCGGAGAACGGCACGCTCCTGGCGGAGTGGAAGTACGACGGGCTCGCCAAGGGGCACATGCACGCCTCCATCCGGTACGTGGACGGGCAGGCGTACAAGGCCGAGATCAACGCGATCGACGCCGACTACCGCACGCTGCGCCAGACCATCACCATCCCGGAACGGGAGGGCAAGCTGGCCGGCTCCTACCAGCTCAACACCCGCTACACGCTCGACGACCAGGTGCAGTCGATCAGCTTCCCGGCCGGCGGCGGCCTGGAGGCCGAGCAGGTCGTCTACACCTACGACGACCTCAACCAGCCGGTCAAGGTCACGGGCCTGTCGGCGTACGTGACCGCGGCCCGCTACAGCAAGCTGGGCGAGACGCTCCAGTACGAGCTGGGCGAGGGCAGCAAGAAGACCTGGCTGACCTACACCTACGACGAGGGCAACCGCAGGCTCACCAGCATGCGGATGGACCGGGCCGGGGCGTCCAAGAGCGACCTCGACCTGACCTACAGCTACGACGCGGTCGGCAACATCACCAAGATCGCCGACCGGGCCAACCAGGACACGCAGTGCTTCACCCACGACCATCTGCGCCGGCTCACCGCGGCGTGGACGGCCACCGATGACTGCGCGAGCGGCTCGCCGCAGGCGGACAAGATCGGCGGCGTGGCGCCGTACGCCGTCAGCTACGAGTACGACGTCACCGGCAACCGTACGAAGGAGGTCAAGCACGGCTGGGGCGGCACCGCCGACAAGGTGCGCACCTTCACCTACCCGAAGGCGGGCGAGAAGCAGCCGCACGCGCTGCAGAGCGTCGGCTCCGACGTGTTCGCCTATGACGAGGCGGGCAACACGATCAGGCGCAAGGTCGGCAACGCCGACCAGACCCTGGTCTGGGACGCCGAGGGCAACCTGGAGTCGGTGACCGAGGGCGGCAAGACGACGTCGTTCATCTACGACGCCGACGGCGATCGGCTGCTGCGCAAGACGCCGACCGACGCCACCCTCTACATCGACGACATGGAGCTGCGGTTCGACTACGCCAAGAACGCCGTCGAGCAGACCCGGTACTACACGATCGGCAACGAGGCCATCGCGGTCCGCACGCCGGACAACCAGGTCTACTTCATCGGCAACGACCACCAGGGCACGGCGCAGGCGATGGTGAACGCCGGCACCGGTGAGGTGGCCATCCGCAGGCAGACCCCGTTCGGTGAGGATCGCGGGACACCGCCACCATGGTGGCCGGGTGAACGCGGCTTCGTCGGCGGCACCAAGGACGCCACCACCGGGCTGGTGCACCTCGGCGCCCGCGAGTACGACCCCGCCAACGGCCGCTTCCTGTCGGTGGACCCGATCATCGACGCGGCGGACCCGCAGCAGCTCAACGGCTACGCCTACGCCAACAACAGCCCGGTGTCGATGAGCGACCCCGACGGCCAGATCGTCTGGTTCGTGGTCGGCATCGCCGCGCGGGTGGCCGCGCGGTGGGCGATCAAGAAGGCGGCCCAGGCCGCGGCGCGGCGGGCGGCAGCGGCGGCGGCCCGGCGTGCGGCGCTCGCGGCGGCCCGGCGCAGGGCGGCGGCCCTGGCCAGGAAGCGCGCCATCGAGGCGGCCAGGCGGCGCGCCGCGGAAGCCGCCAGGAAGCGGGCGGCGGCCGAGGCGAGGAAGCGCGCCGCGGAGGCGGCCAAGCGGCGGGCGGCCGCCATCGCCAGGCGTAAGGCGGCGCTGGCCCGGCAGCGGGCGCGGGCGGCGGCGGCCAAGCGGCGTGCGGCGGCGGCGGCACGGCGGGCGGCGGCGGCCAAGCGGCGCGCGGCGGCCGCGCGCAGGGCCGTGACCAGGCGGGCGAGCAAGCCCAAGACCACCTACCGGCACCGTCCGGCGGTCCGTCCGACCAGCCGCAAGGCCGTGCAGCGGCAGGCGCCGCCCAAGGCCCAGCGGACGCCGACGAACAGTTCCCAGCCGCGCGGGCTGACCGAGGCGCAGAAGCGCTCGATCGACCAGCAGCTCGGCCGGGTGCATCCCACCGGGTCGTACACCAGGGCGACGCCGAGGGAGGCGGACACCATCGCGCACCAGGGCACCGGCTGGGGCCCGGCGTCGAAGCCGTACGTGTCGGAGACGCCGCGCTCGGACCGCAGGGGCTGGGTGATCGCCTACCGCATCTGGGAGATCCTGCGGCCGCCGGCCACGCCTCCCTCCTGATCGATCGGATACGCAAGAGAAAGGACGCACCGAGCCCCCGCTCCGGACGGAACCCCCGTCCGGAGCGGGGGCTCCCCGCGTTCCGGCTCTTTCCAGGGCGGGCTCCCCGCGTTCACGGCCGGCTGTTTCACGGGCCGGGCCGGGCTTCGCGGGGCCGGCCGCGTCCACGGCCCTCAGGAGCCGGGTGTGAGCAGTTCGTACGCCGCGTCGAGGGCGGGCGTGCGCGCCGCGTCCCGGGCTGCGGCGACGGCGGCCTTCAGGAAGGTGAGCCACAGCTCCACCAGGTCATCGATCGAGCAGGGCCGGCCGTCCCTGAGCCAGCTCAGCGCGGTCTCGTCGCAGGCCGCGGCGAAGCCGCGCAGCGGCAGCCGCAAAGCCGGCTCGGCGGGGTCGAGGCCGAGCAGCCCGCAGATGGCGGCGAGCCCTTCGCGGCGGGTCGCCTCGAACGCCTCCTGGGCGATGTCGGTGGCCTCCGCGCGGCGCAGGATCAGGTTGAGCGCGGCGTCCTCGTTCGCGGCGAGGAAACGCAGGTGGCCGGCCATATGGCGGCGCAGCCGCTCGACGGGGGCGCCGTCGTCGCCGATGGCGGCCGCGGCGCGCAGGCGGCGGTCGATCTCGCGGACGGTCTCGGCGTACAGGTTCTCCTTGCCGTTGAAGTGGTGGGACAGCAGTCCGTGGGCGACCCCGGCGGTGCGGGCGATGTCGCCGACGGTGACCTCCGCGTACGGACGCCGGGTGAAGTGCTCCAGCGCCGCCTCCAAAAGCTTGCGGCGGGTCTCCCGGGCGGCGAGCTGCCGCCGGGTGGGCGGCTTGCCTGTGACGGGCGGGGTCACGTCGTGTTCCTTCCGGCACTCGGGCGGAATGTCCGGCTCTCAGAGTAGCGGTGGCCCGTTGATTGACTGTCATTCATTGACTTATATTCAACGAAAATACGACCCTCTACGAGAGGAGCCCGCCATGGCTCTGGACCTGCCGCTGCCGTCCAAGGACAACCCGGTCTGGACGGCGGCCAACGGCTTCATCGTGCGCAAGGGCGACGGCGTGATCCGCCGTACCGGCCACGAGGTCTTCTCCGTCAAGGTCACCGGCGATCAGACCGAGGGCGCGTTCGCCTTCATGGACGGCATGATCGAGCCGGGGCACGGCAACGTTCCGCACGTCCACTCCGAGGAGGACGAGGCGTTCTACGTGGTCTCGGGGACGTTCGAGTTCATCAACGGCGACCGCAAGATCACCGCGAGCGCGGGCGACTTCCTCTACATCCCCAAGGGCACCCGCCACGGCTTCAGGAACGCCGGCGACGCGCCCGCCCAGCTACTCGTGTTCTACCTGCCCGCGGGCCCCGAGTCCTTCTTCCTGGCGTACGGCGAGACCGACGGCGAGCCACAGCCGTGGACGGACGAGAAGTTCAACGGCATGATCGACATCCTGGGCGCGCACAACATGGTGCTGCTGCCCACCGGCCACGACTGGGACTGACGCTCATCCGGCGGAGGGAGCCCGCCGGCGCTCGGCGAGCAGCATCGCCACCAGCAGCGCGACCAGGACCGCCAGCTCCGCCAGCCCCGCCCACAGGCCGGCCAGGGCGGCGGCCGGAGCGGCGACCGCGACCACGCCCTTGACCCGCGCCCAGGGCAGCTCCAGCACCCGGCGGAACCAGAAGTCGCCCGCCAGGTACAAGGTCACGCCCACCGCCAGCACGAGCGCCGCCGACGGCTTGAGCGGATCGACGGGATGCCCGATCACCTTCTTGATCCCGGCCGACACCGCCACCACGCCGAGCAGCATCGGGATGTGGCCGTAGAAGTAGGCGCCGAGGATCATCCTGGTCCGCCGCACCGGCTCGGTGGCGGCCAGGGTGCGCTCGGCGGCCGTCTCGTCCTCGCCCGCGAAGTACGCCCACCACAGGCAGGCCGCCAGGCACAGCGCGAGCACCCCCGCCGCGCAGAGGCCGAGGTCGACCGGCAGGTCCTTGGCGCCGATGCCGAGCGCCAGCATCGACTCGCCGAGCACCACGATGACCAGCAGCCCGTGCCGCTCCACCACGTGCGCGGCGCGCAGCGCGAACCCGCGCTGGCCGATGACGTACGGGCTGCCCCACAGCAGGAGCAGCGCGGCCGTCCACGGCAGGTACGACCAGGGCGTCTGGAGGAATCCGGCGACGCCGACCAGCGCCGCCGCGGCCAGGTTGAACGGCAGCACCCGCACGATCGCGTTGGTGGCCTGCGCGTAGAGCGCGCCGTGCACCAGGATCAGCAGCAGGTAGCCGGCGGCGAACGCGACCCCGCCGCCGTCGAACGCGCTCGGGATGGCCAGCGCCATGAGCAGGAACCCGGCCATGCCGAGCAGCACCAGGATCCGCCGCGCCGGACGGGCGGGCGGCACCGCGTTGAGCAGCCAGACGTAACCGGCGTACATCCACCACAGCACGCCGAAGACCAGCAGCGCCTGCAGCGCGCTCTCTGCGACGCTCACCGCCGGATGCCCGGGGCGGGGCTCCTCCATGCCCACCGTCAGCAGCGCGGTGAGCTGGGTGACGGTGAAGACGAAGACCAGGTCGAAGAAGAGCTCCAGGGTGGAGACGCGCAGGTCGGGCTCGTCGTCGGCGTCGCCGGGCCGCTCGGTGAACCAGTGGGGGAGCCGCATGCCGGGCCTTCCAGGAGGCGTGTAATCAAGTAATCGAGTGTCGCGGGCATCGTAGAGGATCACCCCGCATACCTCATTATCCGGACGAAAGCCGCGAAGATTGCCGGCGTTCCGCGCAACCCCCGGCCTCGCCGGGCCCATCCCCTCGTGCGGACCACCATCACCCGCCTGTACGTCACATGGCGGCAGGACGCCGGCCGCCGATCATGATCGGCAATCTTGACGGGTGCGGGCGTTTGCCCGCTTACTGGTGACCCGGAGTCCGATCCAGGGGAGGCCATGGCGGGAGCGACGTTCGGCATCCTCGGCCCCGTCCACGCGCGCCGGGCGGACGGGCGGGAGGTCGCACTCAAGGGCAAGGAGTACGCGCTGCTGACCGCGCTGCTCCTCAACGCGGGCGTGCCGGTCTCGCGCAGGCGGCTCATCGACGCCCTGTGGGAGACGCCGCCCGCCTCCGCCGTGCCCAACCTGCAGACGCACGTCGCGCGCGTCCGCAAGACGTTCGCCGCCGACATCCGGCTGTCCACCGTCGGCCCCGGCTACCTGCTGGAGGTCGCGCCCGGCGAGCTCGACCTGCTCGTCTTCGAGCAGGAGACGCGGCGCGCGCGTGCCGAAATGGAGCAGGGCGACCTGGCCGCCGCCGTGCACCGCTTCGAGCAGGCGCTGCGGCTGTGGCGGGGCCGCCCGGCCGAGGGCGTCCAGCTGCACGACTGGGCGCTGTCCCGGGCGGCCGAGCTGGAGGAGCGGCTCGGCGAGACGCGGCTCGACCGCGCCGAGGCGATGCTCGGCATCGGCCTGCACACCGAGGTGATCGGCGAGCTGCGGCCGTTCCTCGCCGAGCAGCCGCTCAGCGAACGGGCCTGGCGGCTGCTCATGCTCGCCTACGCGCGGGCGGGGCAGCGGCACCGGGCGCTGGAGGCGTACCGGCAGGCCCGCGAGCGGCTCGTCGGCGAGCTGGGCATCGAGCCGGGCGAGGAGCTGCGGCGGCTGCAGGCCGTCATCCTGGCCGACGCTCTCCCGGCGGCCGGGCCGGAGCGGCGCAGACCCGTCTGCCAGCTCCCGCCGGTGCACGCCGACTTCGTCGGCAGGCAGGCCGAAGTGGCCACGGTGACGGCCGCCCTGTCATCGGTGCGCGGCGACGACTCGTCCGCGCCGCCGGTCAGCGCCATCTCGGGTCCCGGCGGCGTGGGCAAGACCACGCTCGCCGTGCACGTCGCGCACCGGCTGCGCGGCGAGTTCCCCGACGGCCAGTTCTACATCGACCTGCGCGGGGCCGAACGGCACCCGCTCGACCCCGCCGAGGCGCTGGCCCGCTTCCTGCGCGCGCTCGGCCTGGACAGCTCGGCGCTGCCCGGCGATCTCGACCAGCGCGCCGAGCTCTACCGCGAGCGCCTGGCCGACTCGCGCTACCTCGTGGTGCTCGACAACGCCGCCGACGAGGCCCAGCTACGCCCGCTCATACCCGGTACGCGCGGCTGCGCCGTGCTCATCACCAGCAGGCACCGCCTGGCCGCGCTGCCCGCCGCGCAGCGCGTCGACCTCGACGTCCTGCCCGTCGAGGACGCGGTCGAGCTGCTCGGCAACATCATCGGGGCCGACAGGACCGCGCGGTCACCCGACGACGCCCGCGACCTGGTACGGCTCTGCGGCGGCCTGCCGCTCGCCGTGCGGATCGCCGGAGCCAGGCTCGCCGCCCGCCCCCACTGGAGCCTGGGCCATCTGGTCTCGCGCATGAGCGACGTCCGCGGCCGGCTCAGCCAGCTCTCCCACGGCTCCGACGAGGTGCGGGCCAGCATCGGCCTCGGCTACCAGGGCCTGCCGCCGCAGGCCCAGCGCATGTTCTGCCGGCTCGGCCTGCTCGAGGCGCCCGAGTTCCCGGTCTGGGCGGGCGCGGCGCTGCTCGACACCACCGAGGAGGCGGCCGAGCAGCTCATCGAGCAGCTCGCCGACGTCCGCCTGCTCGACGTGGCGGGCCACGGCGCCGACGGCGCGGTGCGGTTCCGCTTCCACGACCTGACCAGGGCGTACGCGCGGGAACGCGCCGAGGAGGAAGAGGACGAGCACGAGCGGGCCGCCGCGCTGCGCCGCGCGTTCAGCGGCTGGGTGGCGCTGACCCGGCATGCGCACGGCCGTCTGTGCGGCGGCGACTACCGCGTGGTCCACGGCGACGGCATCACCTGGCGGCCCGGCCAGGCGAGCGCCGACCGCCTGGCGGGCGACCCGCTGGCCTGGATCGAGGCCGAGCGGGCGAACGTCGTCGCGGGCGTCCGCCAGTGCGCCGCGCTCGGGTTCGGCGAGCTGTCCTGGGACTGGGCGACCAGCGCCATGAACCTGTTCGAGACCCGCGGCCTGCACGACGAGTGGCGCGCCACCCACGAGGCCGCCCTGCACGCCGCCCGCGCCTCCGGCGACATCCGCGGCCAGGCCGCCATGCTGCACGGCCTGGCCAGGCTGCGCTTCACCCAGGACGACCTGGCCGGCTGCGCGGCCGCGCTGGAGGAGGCGCTGGAGCTGTTCGAGAAGGCGGGGGACCGGCACGGGCACGCGCTCGCCCTGGTCACCATGGCCGAGGTCGACCGCATCCAGGGCCGCAACGCCGACGCCCTGGCCCGCTATGAGCAGGCCGCCGAAGGTCTGGCGCGGGCGGGCGACCGCAGCACGGAGATCACCGTGGTGCGCGGCATCGGCCGCATCCACTTCAACCAGGGCAGGCTGGAGCTGGCCGAGCCGTTCATCAGGCGGGCGATCCGGCTCGCCGACGACACCGGCGACGTGCGCTCGCGGGAGTTCACCAGGATCGTGCTGGGGGAGATCGAGCTGGCCCGCGGCGATCTCGCCGCCGCCGAGGGCAGCTTCCGCCGGGCGCTGGACGGGCTCGACACGCTCGGCTTCCCGAGCGGCATCGCGTACGCGGCCCTGGGGCTCGCCGAGGCGAGGCTGGCGCAGCACGACGTCGCGGGCGCCGAGCGGCTGCTGCGGCGCAGCCTGGGGATCTACCGCGACACCGGCGACCGGGTGGGCCAGGCGCGCGTGCTGTTCACCACGGCGGAGCTGCGGCGCAGGCAGCGCCGCTTACCCGAGGCCGCCGCCACGCTGCGCGAGGTCATCGGCATCTGCCGGGCCATCCCCGCACCGCGCCGCCAGGGGCTGGCGCTGCGCGCGCTGGGCGACGTGCATCGCGACAGGGGGATCTGCAAGCGGCTTCTGACGCCTGGCGAGAGGCGCTGGAGGTGTTACGCGCGACGAACGCGCCGGAGGCGGCGGAGGTCGCCGCCCTGCTGGAGCCGCACACCGCTCAACAGCACAAATAAGGCGGTGGTCACGAGACCTCCGCCACTTTCACTGTATAGCAGATCGCCGGGCCTCATGAGAAATCGGAATGTCGTCCATACTTGCCCGTTGCCAGCCGCCCCGACGAACGATGGAGCAATGGACGTGCAGTATGTGCTGGGTTTCGACCAGGCCGACGCGACGGACGCGGCCCGCACCGGCGGGAAGGGAGCGAACCTGGCCGAGCTCTCCCGCGTCGGCGGCGTTCGCGTGCCCGACGGCTTCTGCGTGACCACCGACGCCTACCAGCGGGTCGTGGCCGCCGCGATCGGACCGCGGCTCGACCGGCTCGAAGGCGCCGACCCCGGCGACCGCGCCGCGATCGCCGCCCTCAGCGCGGAGGTGCGCGCGGCCGTCGAAGACCTCGACATCCCTGATGACGTCGCCGCCGAGATCGCCGCCGCGCTCGCCAAACTCGGCGATGCGACCCCCTGCGCGGTGCGGTCGAGCGCCACCGCCGAGGACCTGCCCACCGCCTCCTTCGCCGGCCAGCAGGACTCCTACCTCAACGTCACGGGCCTGCCCGAGATCCTGCGGCACGTCCTGCGCTGCTGGGCCTCGCTGTTCACCGAACGCGCGGTCACCTACCGCGTACGCAACGGCTTCGACCACCGCAAGGTGCGCATGGCCGTGGTCGTGCAGCGCATGGTGTTCCCCGACGCCGCCGGCGTGCTGTTCACCGCCGACCCCGTCACCTCCAACCGCAAGGTCGCCACGGTGGAGGCCGTGTGGGGGCTCGGCGACGCCCTCGTCTCCGGCCAGGTCACCGCCGACGTCTACACCGTCCGCGACGACCGCGTGATCTCCTCCGAGATCGCCGCCAAGACCAGCGTCGTCCAGGCGTCGCCGGAGGGCGGCACCAAGGACGTGCCGGTCGAGCCCGAGCGGCGGGACCGGCCGGTGCTCACCGGCGAGCAGGCCGTCCGCCTGGTACGGCTGGGCCGCCGCATCGAGGCGCACTTCGGCCGCCCCCAGGACATCGAATGGTGCCTGACCCGCGACGACCTGCACATCGTGCAGAGCCGGCCCATCACCACCCTCTTCCCCATCCCGGAGGCCGGCGACGACGGCAACCACGTCTACCTGTCGGTCGGCCACCAGCAGATGATGACCGACGCGATGCGTCCGCTGGGCCTGTCGTTCTGGCAGCTCACCACGCCACGGCCGATGAAGGAGGCGGGCGGGCGGCTCTTCGTGGACTGCACGCCGCTGCTGTCCACCCGCTCGGGCCGCGCCGCGCTGCTCGACGCCATGCGGACGGCGGACCCGCTGTTCCACGACGCCCTCGAAACCGTCCTCGACCGCGGCTTCGTCCCGCTGAAGGAGGACGACGGGGCACCGCTGCCGCAGAGCCTCGCCCCGCGTGGCGAGCCCGTTCCGACCGACCCGGCCATCGTCACCGAGCTCATCCGGCGCAACGCCGAGTCCGTGGCGAAGCTGCGGCGCGAGATCACCGGACTGTCGGGGACCGCGCTGATCGACTTCATCCGGGACGACCTCGCCGAGCTGCGCCGCCTGCTGTTCGACCAGCGCAGCGGGCAGGTCATCATGGCCGGCATGGACGCGGCCGTCTGGCTCAACGAGCACCTCGACGAGTGGCTCGGCGAGAAGAACGCGGCCAACGTGCTCTCCCAGTCCGTGCCGGACAACGTCACCTCGGAGATGGGGCTCGCGCTCCTCGACGTCGCCGACGTCGTCCGCCCGCACGCGGAGGTCGTCGCGTTCCTCGACCGGGTGGCGGCCGAGGGCCGGCGCGGCAGCGATTTCCTGGACGAGCTGGCCGGGCTGCCCGGCGGCCCGGAGGCGCGCGAGGCCATCCTCGGGTACCTCGACGCGTACGGCATGCGCTGCGCCGGAGAGATCGACATCACCAAGACCCGGTGGAGCGAGAACCCCGCCGAACTGCTGCCCACCCTCCTCGGCAACGTCAGGAACTTCCCGCCCGGCGCGGGCAAGCAGCACTTCGAGCGGGGCCTGGAGGAGGCACGGCGCAAGGAGCAGGACGTACTGACCCGCCTGCGCGCCCTGCCCGGCGGTGAGCGCAAGGCCGAGGAGACCAAGCGGATGATCGACCGCGTCCGCACCTTCACCGGATACCGCGAATACCCCAAATTCGGCATGATCAGCCGCTACTTCGTCTACAAGCAGGCGCTGCTGGGCGAGGCCGAGCGCCTCGTCGCCGCCGGTGTGCTGCGCGAGCCGTCCGACGTGTACTACCTGCGCCTCGACGAGCTGCGCGACGTCGTCGCCACCGGCCGGGCCGACGCCGCGCTCATCGCCCGGCGGCGCGAGGAGTTCCGCGCCTGCCAGGCGCTCACCCCGCCCCGCGTCATCACCTCCGACGGCGAGACCCTCAGCGGCCGCTACCGCCGCGCCGGCCTCCGCCAGGGGCGCTGCCCGGCATGCCGGTCTCCGCCGGCACCGTCGAGGGCCGCGCCCGCGTCGTCACCGACATGGCCGAGGCCCGGCTGGAGACGGGCGACATCCTCGTCACCGCCTACACCGACCCGAGCTGGACCCCGCTGTTCGTGGCGGCCGCCGGGCTGGTGACCGAGGTCGGCGGGCTCATGACGCACGGCGCGGTGGTCGCCCGCGAGTACGGGCTGCCCGCGGTCGTCGCGGTGGACCGCGCCACCCGGCTGATCCGCGACGGGCAGCGCATCCGCGTCCACGGCAGCGACGGCTACGTCGAACTCCTCGACTGATCACTCAAGCCGGGGGCGCGGGCCGGGCGTCCGCAGTACGATCAACTGCTTCTTGCATTCCGCAACGTTTTCGCGGGAGGACATGCGAAATGGTCGATGACTTAGAGCAGAACGCGCCGGGCCGTCGTTCGATGCGGGGCCTGCGCGCCGGGTTCGCCGTGGCGGCCTGCGGCGTCGTGATGGCGCCGATCGTGATGGCGCCGATCGTGATGGGGGCGATCGTGGCCGTGCCGGCGTACGCGCGGCCGGAGCCCGCCGGCCGTACCGTGGCCGCCGCTGCCGCGCGGCCGGTGCCCGCCGCCGGCCGTATGGTGACCGTCGCTCCCGAGCGGCCGATCGAGAAGGCGTGGCCGAAGGCCGTGCACAAGGTGCCGCGCCGCCTGCCCGGCGGCGGGCTGGCGCGGCCCGTGACCATGCTGGGCGCCGGGCGGCTCCTGCTGACCTCCGAGAACCGTCACGAGAGGGCGAACGCCCTGTACGTCCGCCAGCTCCGCAGCGGCAGGACGGTGAAGCTCGCCGACATCCCCCTGCCCAAGGGCACCACGCTCTTCCCCTCCGGCTTCACCGTGGGCCACGGCAAGATCGCCTGGTGGACGGCGCGCGGGCGTACCGCCGACATCTGGGCCGTGCCGGAGAAGGGCGGCAAGGCGCGCAGGGTCGCCTCGGCCCCGCTGCCGCCGCCCTCGCGCTCCGGACACATCACCGGCCTGGCCGTCACGCGGAAGGGTTTCGCCTGGTCGGCGGGCGACTGGGGCGTCTTCACCGTTCCCGCCGCCGGTGGGAGGCCCCGGAGCATCACGGGGACGAAGGGCCTGCACCTGATGCGCTGGCCGTGGGCGGGCTCGCCCGGCCCCTTCGACCCGATCAAGGCCCCGTACCAGTCGATCAAGAACGTCGAGACCGGCGAGACCCGCGCCGATCCCGCCTCGGGCACCGCCGTGGCCTGCGGCGTCTCCCGCTGCATCGCGCGGGCCGGCGATTCGCCCGCGGGACGCGTGCTGGGCCGCGACGGCCGCCCACAGGGCGCAGTGAACGTGGCCGGGATGCGGCCGCAGCCGCTGCTGCGCGACCGGTTCGCGGTGGCGCAACATCCCGACCGGGCCCTGATCCACGATCTTCGATCCAAGACCAGCGTCGTCGTCAAGGGCATCAACACGCGCGTCGGCGACCGCACCGCTGCCGGCGACGACTTCGTGCGCTTCACCCGCGCCGACGGCGCCTACCTCATCGTCGATCTCGCCTCCGTGCGGTGAGGCCGGGCCGGGCTCGCGCGCTCCTCCCCGCGCGGTAGGCGCGGCTCATCCTCGCGAAGGAGGCCGAGACATACCCCTAGGGGGCATCGTGGGAAGGGCGACGGAAACGATCCGGCCGAAAGGAAAGAGGCGCGCGGATGTTGCTCATCGACGTGTACGTCCCCAAGGGAGCCTTCAGCGAGACGGAACGGCAGGAGCTGGGACGCCGGCTCATCGACACGTTCATGGTCGAGGACGACGGCAGTCACGCCGTCGAGGTGCTGAACGCCCAGCGCACGATCACCCAGGTGCTGGTGCACGAGCCCGCCACCTGGGTGCTCGGCGACCGCCCGGCCGCCGACCCCGCCGATCCGCCCCGCTACCTCGTCCGCGTCACCGTCCCCGCGTCGTGGCGCAAGGAGATGTGCGAGCCCGTCCCCGGCCTCGTCATGAAGGCGCTCGCCGAGACCGAGCGGGCGGCCGGGCGCGAACCCGGCCGCCTGGAGCGCGAGCCCCACGCGGTCGTCCTGCTCGAAGGCATCACCGAAGGCGGCATCGGCATCTTCGGCAGGTCGATGAGCAGCATGGACCTCATGGAGTACGTATCCCGCCCGTACCGCGACACTGCCAAAGAGGAAGGAGAGAGCGCCGAGCCGGAGACCGCGGTCGATCCGATCTGCGGGATGTCCGTGGTGCTGGACGACACCGCGCTCACCCTGGTGCACGACGGCGTGACGTACGGCTTCTGCAGCGGCCTGTGCCGCCGCGCCTACGCCGACGAGCACGGGCTCTCGCTCGCCCGCGACCGGCACGCGGACTCGGCCTGACCGCCACCGGGCGGGAGTCCAGGCGCGCATGGCGGACGGCACCCTGTCGCCCCAGCGGTGGAAGGGGACGAAGGTCGGCTCCACCGGGCGGCCCGGCCGGTCGTCGGCCGCCTTGCCGGTGCCCGACCCGGTCGCGCCGTCGCCGCAGCCGCTGAGCGCGCACCGCCCGTCGGCAGCCCTGCCGCGAGCAGCCGCCGGGGGTGCGGGGATCTCTTTCGTCGACGGTGGTCTGCGCCAAAGAGCCGGACGCCGCGCACGGCGGCGCGGAACGGCGAGGCGGAGGTGGGATGGTTCCGGCCACCTTGGAATCCATCAGACAACTCTGCAAGGCATAGGTGCCATCTCGCCGGTTCCCGAGCGGATCCGGCCTGCGATGTCTCGGTGAAACCGCTGCTCGAATGCCGTCTGGTATCGGCTGCCTGTTGTGAACGTATCAGATATGTGTGAAAGTCCTAGACGTGGAAGGGTCGAGCAGCGGCAGGGAACCGGAAGGACCGGAGCCCGTGATGCCGCACCGGCAGGGGATCATGGTCGACACGAGTCGCGGCGGGAGAGACGCCGAGAGCGAGCAGAGCGGTGAGTCCCGCACCGCGAACGTGGTGCGGCACCTGGAAGCGCTCATCTTCGACGGCGACCTGCAGCCCGGCCAGTTCCTCCCCTCGGAGGGCGAGCTGGCCGCCGAGATGGGGGTCAGCCGGCTCACCGTCCGCGAGGGCGTCCGCACGCTGGAGGCCCGCGGCCTGCTCGAAGTGCGGCGCGGCCGCAGGCCCGCCGTCGCCCACCCCAACGCGGCGCCGCTGAGCGGCTTCTTCGCCGCCTCCCTGCGCCGCGACCCCCGCAACCTGCTCGAACTCGTCGAAGTGCGGCTCGCTCTGGAGGTCCACGCCACCACGCTCGCCGCCCAGCACGCCACCCGCACCGCGCTGACCTCGCTGGAGCTGGCCTTCGACACGATGCGCCAGGCCACCGACGAGGAGTCGTTCAACCAGGCGGACGTGCGCTTCCACGCCATGCTCGCCGCCGCAAGCGGCAACCAGATGATCAGTTTCCTCATCGAGGCGATGGACGAGCCCATGCACGAGAGCCGGCTGCGCAGCCTGCGCGGTCACCTCGCCAGGGGCCGCTCGATGGACGACATCATGGACGAGCACGCCCGCATCCTGGCCGCCGTACGCGAGCGCGACGCCCGCGCCGCCGCCGAGGCCATGCGCGAGCACCTCGTCCAGACCCGCATGGACCTGCGCGCCTTCCTCGCCCTGCCCACCGGCGACGGCCAGGGCTGACCCCGAGCGCAAGCAGTCCCCAGCACTCCTGGAGAAAGATGAAGATCACCGCAGTCGACACCATCGTCGTCGGCACCCCGTGGCGGGAGCTGACGTTCGTCGAGCTCACCACCGACGACGGGCTCCGCGGCCTCGGCGAGGCAAGGATGCTGAACAAGACCGACACCCTGCTGGCCTGTATCGAGGAGATGTCGCGCCGGTACGTGCTCGGCAGCGACCCGTTCGACGTGCAGCGCCTGGCGTGGCGGTTCTCCTGGGAGGAGTACGGCCGGGCCGGCGAGGTCACCCAGACCGCCCTGGCCACCATCGACATGGCCTGCCACGACCTCATGGGCAAGCACCTCGGCGTACCCGTCTACCGGCTGCTCGGCGGGCGCTTCAGGGAGCGCACCCCCGCCTACGCCAACGGCTGGTACCAGGGCGAGCGCGACCCCGGAACGATCGCCGAGATGGCCGCGGGCGTGGTGGCGAAGGGCTACCGCGGGCTGAAGATCGACCCGTTCGGCGCGGCCACCGCCGAGCTGTCCGCCCCGCAGCTGCGCAGGGCGTGCGACATCCTCGCCGCCGTACGCGCGGCCGTCGGCCCCGAGGTGGAGCTGATGGTGGAGATGCACGGCCGCTTCACCGCCGCGACGGCCGCCAAGGTCGCCCGCGCCATCGAGGAGTACGACCCGGCCTGGATCGAGGAGCCGGTCCCGCCGCACGACGTGCCCGGCCTGCGCCAGGTGCGCGCGGCGACCTCCATCCCCATCGCCACCGGCGAGCGCGTGCACGCGGTTCCCGAGTTCCGCGAGCTGTTCGAGCAGGGCCTGGTGGACATCGTGCAGGCCGACCTCACGCACATCGGCGGCTTCACCGGGCTGCGCAAGCTCGCCGCGTGGGCGGAGGCGTACAACGTGCTGATCGCCCCGCACAACGTCTGCGGCCCGGTCGGCACGGCGGCCAACGTGCACCTCGCCGTCGCGTCCCCCAACCACAAGATCCTTGAGCACTTCAACGACTTCGCCGACCCGTGGGTGAAGGACCTCGTCCATGGCGCGCCCCAGGTGGACGCGGCCGACGGCTGCTTCGCGCCGCCCACGCAGCCGGGGCTCGGCGTCACGCTCGACAGGCAGGCGTGCGCCCGGCATCCGCGTACGAACGCGCACTTCAACCTCGTACGCGACGGCTGGGAACGCCGCGACGGCGCCGGTGCGACGGCGGTGACGGGGGTGGGGGCATGAGCGGCGTCGGCGGCGGCATGCCGCGCCCGGCCGAGCTGCTGGCCTCGCTCGGGCTGCCCGCGGGCGACCTCCACGACCTGCCCGCCTCGTCCAAGCGCTTCCCCGACGGGGCGCAATACCGCGTGGAGATCCCCAGCGTCGAGGGCCCTGAGTGCCTGGCTGCGGTGCTGGAGACGGCCCGCACGCTCGGCGTTCCGGTCACCCGCGTCTCCCAGGGCACCGGTGTCGGCCTGCTCACCGGCGACGAGCTGGCGGAGATGGCCTCGCTCGCCGCCTCCGCCGGCGTCGAGGTCAGCCTGTTCGCCCGGCCCTGCGCGGGCTGGGACGCCTCCGCGATGGCGCGCAGCACCGCCGGCTCGATACTCGCGCCTGCCGCGCGCGGTCAGGACCAGGTCGCGGCCGTGCTCGACGAGATCCTGCGGGCGGCTGAGCATGGCTTCCGCAGCGTGCTCATCGCCGACATCGGCGTCCTGTCGATCTTCGGCAGGCTCCGGGCGGCCGGGTACCTGCCGCCCGACATGCAGGCCAAAGTCTCGGTCATGCTGCCCGCCGCCAACCCCGAGTCGGCGCGCATACTCGAGGACCTGGGCGCCGACAGCCTCAACCTGCCCACGGACCTGACGCTCGCCCAGATCGCCGCCATCCGGGCCGCCGTGGACATCCCGCTCGACGTGTACGTCGAGGCGCCCGACAACGTCGGCGGGTTCGTCCGCCACTACGAGCTGCCCACGCTGGTCGAGGTCGCCGCGCCGGTGCACGTCAAGTTCGGGCTGCGCAACGCGCCCGACGTCTACCCGGCGGGCACCCACCTGCTGGCCACCACGGTGGCGCTGTCGCGTGAGCGGGTCCGCCGCGCCCGCCTCGGTCTCGACCTGCTGGCCCGGCACCGGTCCGATGTGCGGGGCACCGCGCCCGGGGACGAGGGCGCGCAACTGCGCATCCCGGTCCCCGCCGACCGCTCCTGACGGCACGCCGAGCCCTGTTGACGGTGCGCCGAGGTCCGCTGATGGCGCGCCGAGCCGTCCCGACGGCACGCTTGCCGCCCGCCCCGGCCCCTCTCATGCGGCCGGGGCGGCCGCGCGCGTGTCAGTCGTGGACCCCGGGCGGGCGTGCGCGTGTCAGTCGTGGACCCCGGGCGGGCGTGCGCGTGTCAGTCGTGGACCCCGGGCGGGCGTGCGCGTGCCGGGCGTGGACCCGGGGTCGGCGGGCGTGTGCCGGGCGTGGACCCGGGGGCGGCGTGCGCGTGCCGGGCGTGGACCCGGGGTCGGCGGGCGTGTGCCGGGCGTGAACCGTGAGGCCGCCGGCGTGCGCGGGGCGTGCGCGTGTCAGGCGTACAGGAAGAAGTGTGTTCAGGCGTAGAGGAAGAAGTACCGGTAGCGGCTCTCCCACACGCACGAGTAGTCCTGCCACCAGTCCTGCGTGATGCCCTGGTGACCCACCCGCTCGCAGTCGGCGTAGTGCTTGAAGACGCCGACGAGCCGGTCGGCGGCCTGCGCCGGCGCGGCGCCGATGGTCAGCGACATCGCGAGCGCCGTCACGGTGGTGCAGACAACAGCGCGTGCCTTACGCATTCGTCCTCCTGGGGCTGGGGGTCGTGACGCCGGACATTATCACTTACCGAGCGCCGTGAGAATTGTCAGAGCCGATTCGACAGCGGCTATTCACGCGCTTTTTCTGGCGTGATCACCACGGGTGATGCGGGCGTCACTTTTCGGGGTGCCCGGCCGTCGTGTCATAACGGCCTGGAAATGCCTCGGGGGCGGGTATCCGACCGCCTGTGCGCGCCCGTGCTGATCTTGGCGCTCTGTGCCCACTAAGTACGCTTTATGGCGTTTTCTCGCCTTATTAGCGTGCAAGGCGGAGATCTTTGACCATTCTCGCTCTGGTGTCATATCGTCGCCCCGCCCCTATCGAGTGAGCCGATCATCCGGAGCCGCACCATGCACGCTCGACCCCGCACGGCCGTGATCGTCTGCATGGCGATGGCGCTGCTGGCCGCCGTCGGCCTCTCCGCGGCCTTCTCCCGGCCGGCTCAGGCCGCGCAGGTCATCACCGACATCGCCTATGCGCCCGCGCAGCCGACCGGCAGCAGGGGCCACCTGCTCGACCTCTACCTCCCGGACGCCGGCACCACCCCGAGGCCGCTGCTCATCTGGCACACCGGCTCGGCCTGGAGCAGCGACGACGGCAAGGAGGGCGCGGACGCGATCGCCGACGTCTTCGGCCCGCTCGGCTTCGCCGTGGCCGGCGTCAGCGTACGCAGCAGCGCCCAGGCGACCTTCCCCGCCCAGGTGCACGACATCAAGGCGGCCATCCGATGGCTGCGCGCGAACGCCGCCACGTACGGGCTGGACCCGAACCGCTTCGCGATCGCCGGCGACTCATCCGGCGGCTGGCTGACGGAGATGACGGTCTTCTCCGGCGGCGTCGCCGCGCTGGAGGGCGACATCGGCGTCACCGGCGTCTCCAGCGCCGTGCAGGCCGGGCTCGCCTTCTACAGCCCCACCGACTTCCTGCAGATGAACGCCCAGAACCTGCCGGGCGGCGGCCTCGACCACGACTCGCCCGCCTCGCCCGAGTCCCTGCTGGTCGGCTGCGCCATCCAGACCTGCCCCGACAAGGTCGCGCAGGCCAACCCCATGACGTACGTCGACGCGAACGACCCGCCGCTGCTGTTCCTGCACGGCCAGGCCGACTTCCTGGTGCCGCACGGGCAGAGCGTGCTGCTCTTCGAGCGCGTCAAGGCGCAATGCGGCCGCGCCACGTTCGTCTCGGTGCCCGGGGCCGACCACATGATGGACCAGATCATGGATCCCGCCCACTACGGCTCGGAGACCGTGCGCACCACGGCCGACTGCGGCGAGACCGCCGGCACCGGCACGCTCAACCCGACCTGGCCCAACTTCGTCACGTTCCTGCGCGGCGGGCTGCGCATGGGCACCTCCTGCGAGGTCTCCTACTCCACCGGCGCATGGAACGGCGCGTTCAACGGCAGCGTGACCGTCAGGAACACCGGCACCACCCCCGTCTCCGGCTGGACCGTCACCTGGATCTGGCCGGGCGACCAGCAGATCACCGACGCGTGGAACGCCGTCGTGACCCAGACCGGCGCCCAGGTGGTCGCCCGTGACGACGGCCACAATTCCTACATCGGCCCCGGCTCCAGCCAGAGCTTCGGCTTCTCGGCGACCGCCACCGGCTCGAACGAGCGACCGGCCGAGTTCAAGGTGAACGGCATCACCTGCACCACGGCGCCCTCCTGAGTGCCCGCCAGGTGAACGGCGCGCGCCTTAAGGCGCGCGCCCGCCGCCGCATGCATTCCTTCCGCCGAATTCCGCTCGGTGAAATTTGATCGACCCCTGTGGAAAATCGGATTTCCGCAATTCAACACGTTCGGGCGCGCGGCGGTCACGATATGTCGCCGACCAAATGCTGGACATCACCATTGCCTCGTTCGGCAGGCCGCCCCTATCCTTGCCGTGAAATCGGCCCGCCGGCCTATTTCGCGGTTTCCCGCCCGCCGGACGGGCCCTTGAAATCCCCGGGCCCCGCGCCATTTCACAGCGGTCGCCTTCCCCTTCTCAGAAGGCCGCCGTCCGGGATCGTCGATGAATGAAGGGGACGTGTGCGCATCTCGAACATCTACGTCAGAAGCATCGGCGTCCACGTGCCGGAGAGCGTGAGCGTCGAGCACGCGGTACGCGAGGGCTGGTACCCGGCGGAGGAGGCGGAGCGGTTCCGCCAGCTCGGCGCGGCCGTCGCCGGTGACATGCCCGCACCCGAGATGGCGCGGCTCGCCGTGCTCGACGCCTACGACCGCTGGGGCGAGTCCGCGCCGCGCGAGCTCGATCTGCTGCTCTACGCGTCGGTCTGGCACCAGGGCCCCAACGGCTGGCAGCCCCAGCACTACCTCCAGCAGCACCTGCTCGGCGGCGGCGTGCCCGCGTTCGAGATCAGGGCGGGCTGCGTCGGCATGATCAGCTCGCTGGAGCTGGCGGCCAGCTACCTGCGGGCCGACGACGCGCGCGAGACCGCCATGGTCGTCTCCGCCGACAACCACGGCACCCCGCTGGTGGACCGCTGGCGGATGACGCCGGGCGCGCTCATCGGCGACGCCGCGGCCGCGCTCGTGCTCGGCAAGGACTACGGCATGGCGGAACTGCTGTCGGTCAACGTCGCCGTGATCCCCGAGGCCGACGCGGTCAACGCCGGCGCGTACCCGCTGTTCCCGCCGGACGCCACCGTCGGGCGCGGGCTCAGCTTCTCCGACCGGCATGAGGAGTTCCGGCAGCAGCTGCTCAAGAAGCAGGGCACCGGCATCCACCTGACCATCCAGAAGACGATGATGCAGCAGGTCGAGCAGACCCTCGACGAGGCCGGCATCACGCTCGGCGACATCACGCGGGTGGCGTTCCCGCACGGCAGGCGCGAGGACCTCGACGGGCAGATGGCCTGGCTGGGCATCGAGGAGGACCAGACGACCTGGGAGTACGGGCGGCGCGTCGGCCACTGCGGCGCCGCCGACCAGTTCATCGCCTTCGAGCACCTGCTCGCGACCGGTGCGCTGAAGCCCGGCGACCACCTGCTCGCGGTCGGGTTCGGCTCCGGCACGTCCGTCGCCGCGGCGGCCTTCCGCGTCCTGTCACCCAGCCCCGTCACGCAAGGAGCACGCGCATGACCGACGACCTCACCGGCAAGCTGGTCGCGTTCGTCCAGGACAACCTCGTCCAGGACGGCGACGACCTCACCATCGACGCGCACACCCCGCTGCTGTCCTCCGGGCTGCTCGACTCGCTGCGCACCGCGCGGCTGCTCACCTACCTCCGCAAGGACCTCGGCATCGCCGTGCCCGCCGCCAAGCTCGACCCCGAGAACTTCCGCGACGTCGCCACCATCGTCGCGATGGTCGCCGAGCTCGAAGCCGTCTAGCGGGGGGAGCGTTCATGCGGTACGCCGACACCTACATCGCCGGCGTGGGAGCCTTCGTCCCGCGCACCGTCGTCAGCGTCGAGAAGGCCGTCGCCAAGGGCTGGTACCCGGCCGAGGAGGCCGACCTGCACCAGCTCGCCGGAGCGGCCGTGGCCGGCGACCTGCCCGCCCCCGAGATGGCCCTGCACGCCGCGCGCAGCGCCCTCAAGCGCAGCGGCCGCGCGCCGGGCGACCTCGGCCTCCTGCTGTACGCCTCCACCTGGCATCAGGGCCCCGACGGCTGGCCCCCGCACTCCTACCTGCAGCGCCACCTCGTCGGCGGCGACGCCCTGGCCACCGAGATCCGGCAGGGCTGTAACGGCATGTTCATCGCCATGGAGCTCGCGGCAGAACACCTCGAAAGCCGGCCGGGCCGGCCCGCCGCCCTGCTGGTCGCCGCCGACAACTACGGCACCCCGCTCATGGACCGCTGGCGCATGGGCCCCGGCTACATCGGCGGCGACGCCGCCGCCGCGCTCGTGCTCAGCAGGGAGCCAGGTTTCGCGCGCCTCGCGTCGATCTGCACCACGACCGTCACCGAGGCCGAAGAGCTGCACCGAGGCAGCGAGCCGCTCTTCCCGCCCGGCGTCACCGTCGGCAGGAAGATGAGCTTCACCGCACGCAACGAGCAGTTCCGGCAGCAGATCATGCCCACCGGCGAGGCCACCGCCGCGCTCTTCTCCATCCAGCGGGCGCTGGAGGAGGTCGTCGAACGGCTGCTCGCGGAAAGCGGCATCACGCCCGCCGACCTCACCCGCGTGGCGTTCATGAACTACTCCAAAGAGATCGTCGAGCAGCGCTGCATGGCCCTGCTCGACCTGCCCATGTCCCGCTCCACCTGGGATTACGGCCGCACCATCGGCCACTGCGGCGCCGCCGACCAGGTCCTGTCACTCGACCACCTGCTGCTGACCGGGCGGCTCGGCCCCGGCGACCACCTGCTCATGCTCGGCACCGGGCCGGGCGTGACCGTCTCCGGCGCCGTCATCGAGATCATCGACACCCCTCAGTGGGCCTGAACATCGCGACACATCGAAGGGAAACCGACGCGCATGGCCGACAGCCCCCGCGCAGCCCGGCAGGAACCAGTGGCGGTGATCGGCATCGGCTGCCGCCTGCCAGGAGACGTGCAGGCGCCGGATGAGTTCTGGGACCTGCTGCGCGCCGGCCGGAACACCACCGGGCCGCTGCCCGACGGCCGCTGGCGCCCGTACGAGCGGCGCAGCCCCGAAGACGCCGCCGCGCTGCGCGACGCCGTACGCTACGGCAGCTTCCTCCGCGACATCGAAGGCTTCGACGCCGAGTTCTTCGGCCTGTCGCCCCGCGAGGCCGAGCTGATGGACCCGCAGCAGCGCCTGGTCATGGAGACCGCATGGGAGGCGCTGGAACACGCGGGACTGCCGCCGCACACCCTGGCCGGCACCGACGCCGGCGTGTTCATCGGCGTGTGCACCGCCGACTACGGCGGGCGGCTGCTCGAAGACCTGCCCCAGATCGAGGCGTGGACCGGGATCGGCGCCGCCACCTGCGCCGTCGCCAACCGCGTCTCCTACTCCCTCGACCTGCGCGGCCCCAGCATGGCGATCGACACCGCCTGCTCGGCGTCGCTGGTCGCGCTCCACCTCGCCGCGCAGAGCCTGCGGCTCGGCGAGAGCGACGTCGCCCTGGCCGGCGGCGTCAACCTGCTGGCCACGCCGGGCCAGACCCTCACGCTCGGCACCGCGGGGGCGCTGGCGCCCGACGGGCGTTCGAAGTCGTTCGACGCCGCAGCCGACGGCTACGGACGCGGCGAGGGCTGCGGCGTGGTCGTGCTCAAGCGGCTGGCCGACGCCCGGCGCGACGGCGACCGCGTGCTCGCGCTCGTCATCGGCAGCGCCGTCAACCAGGACGGCCACACCAACGGCATCATGGCGCCCTGCGGCGAGGCCCAGGAACACGTGATGCTGCGCGCCTGCCGCCAGGCGGGCGTCGAGCCGTCCACCATCGACTACGTTGAGGCGCACGGCACCGGCACCCGGCTCGGCGACCCGCTGGAGGCCGCCGCACTGTCCGCCGTCTACGGCGCGGGCCGCCCGCCCGGCGACCCCTGCCTCATCGGCTCGGTCAAGTCCAACATCGGCCACCTCGAAGGGGCCGCAGGCATCGCCGGCGTCATCAAGGCCGTGCTCGCGCTCGACCGCGGCGAGATCCCGCCGACCGTGCTGACCACCCTCAACCCGGCCATCCCGTGGGACGGCTCGGGTCTGCGCGTGGTGACCGAGCCCACCGCCTGGCCGCGCCGCGACCACCCGCGCAGGGCCGGCGTCTCCAGCTTCGGGTACGGCGGCACGGTCGCCCACATCGTGCTCGAACAGGCCCCCGTCGTTCCCGAGCGGCCGGTGGAAGAGCAGACGGGGGAGCGGCTCTACCCGCTGTCGGCGGCATCCTGGCAGGCTCTGCGCCAGTACGCGGGCAGGCTCGCCGACCACGTGGACGGCGGGCTCGACCTGGCGTCGCTGGGACACACGCTGGCGCTGCGCCGTACCCACCTGGCCCGCCGGGCCGTCGTGGCGGCCGGCGGCCGGGACGAGCTCGCCGCCGCCCTGCGCAGGCTCGCTGACGACGTGCCCGCCGAGACCGTCATCACCGGCGATGTGCTGCCCGACCTCGGGCCGGGGCCGGTCTGGGTGTTCTCCGGGCAGGGCTGCCAATGGCGCGGCATGGGACGCGAGCTGCTCGCCGTGCCGGAGTTCGCCGCCCTGGTCGACGAGGTCGAGCCGATCTTCGCCGAGGAGATCGGGTTCTCGCCCCGCCAGGTCCTGTCCGAAGGCGACCTCGGCTCCATCGACCGCGTCCAGACGATGATCTTCGTCATGCAGCTCGGCCTCGCCCGGCTCTGGAACGCCTGCGGCGTCGCTCCCGTCGCCGTCATCGGGCACTCCGTCGGCGAGATCGCCGCCGCGGTGACCGCCGGAGCCCTGAGCGTCGCCGACGGGGCCCGCCTCATCTGCCGCCGCTCCCGGCTGCTGCGCCGGGCCGAGGGCAAAGGCGGCATGGTCATGGTCGGGCTGTCGTTCGAGGAGGCGTCGGAACGGCTCGCGGGGCGTACCGACCTGGTGGCGGCCATCGCGTCCGCGCCCGGATCCACCGTGCTCTCCGGCGATCTGCCCGCCGTCGAGGCCGTGCTGGAGGAGTGGCCCGCCGAGGGCATCGTGGTCCGGCGGGTGGCCTCCGACGTCGCCTTCCACAGCCCGCACATGGAGCCGCTCGCCGCCGAGCTGGCCGCCGCCACCGCCGGCCTCGCCTTCGGCGCGCCGCGCATCCCCATGTACACGACCACGCTGCCCGATCCCCGGTCCACGCCCGTGCTGGACGGTGCGTACTGGGCGGCCAACCTGCGCGACCCCGTACGCCTCGCCGCCGCCACGACGGCCGCCGCCGAGGACGGACACCGCGTGTTCCTGGAGATCTCGCCGCACCCCGTCGTCGCGCACTCCGTCACCGAGACGCTGTCCGAACACGGGTACGAGGACGTCTTCGTCGGCACCACCCTGCGCCGCAACCAGCCCGAGCTGCCGGCCTTCCACGTCGCGGTCGGCACCGCCCACTGCCACGGCGTCGAGGTGGACTGGCGGCGGCTCCACCCGTCCGGCGGGCTCGTCACCCTGCCCCCGTACGCCTGGCAGCGTCGCCGCCACTGGCGCGACCCCTCCACCTTCAACGACCGGCCCGGCCACAACCCCGCCTCCTTCACCCTGCTCGGGGCCGCGACCAGCATCGCCGGGAGCGGCACCCGCGTGTGGCGGACCAGCCTCCAGGACGCCGACCGGCCCTACCCGGGCAGCCACGCGCTCAACGGCGTCGAGATCGTGCCGGCCGCCGTCCTGGTCAACACGTTCCTGCGGGCGGCCGCCCGGTCGCCGGAGGAGGACGTCACGCTGACCGGCGTCGAGATGCTCCATCCGCTGATGACCGCCGAACGCCGGGAGATCCAGGTCGTGCACGAACCCCCGGCCGTCCGTCTCGCCGCCCGCACCCCCGCCGCCCCCGGCGAGCCGGAACCCGCCTGGCTGGTCCACGCGGGCGCCCAGGTCGCCCCCGCCCGCCCCGCCAAACCCGACGTCCTCCCGGACCCCGGCGCCCTGCGCCCCCTCGACCCCGGCTACGTACACCAGCGCCTCGCCTCGGTCGGCGTGCCCTCGACGGGCTTCGACTGGACCATCGACACGTTGCTGGGCGGCGACGGCATCCTCCGCGCCACGGTCCGCACCGTCGCAGGGAGAGGCAGGAACGCGGAGGGGCCGGGGAGCTGGGCACCGGCGCTGGATGCGGCCATGTCGGTCGCGCCCTGTGTGTTCCCCGGCGACCCGGTGCTGCGCATGGTCGTACGCATCGACGAGGTCGTGCTGACCGGCACCCCGCCCGCCGCGGTGATCATCGAGGCGGCGATGGATCCGGCGGCCGGCGACACCGTACGGGCGCTGATCGCCGACGTGGACGGCCGCGTGCTCGGCCACCTCACGGGCCTGCGCTACCCGGTGATCGACGCCCCGCCCCCGCCGACGACGACCTGGGCGGCCCCGCCGAGTCGTTCGCCGGACTGCCGCCCGAGGCGCTGCGCGAACGCGTGCTGCCCGAGGTCCGCGCGGAGATCGCCGCCGTCATGCGGCTCACCCCCGACGCTCTCGCGATCCGTCGTCCCCTCGTCGAGCAGGGCCTGGACTCGGTGATGACCGTCATGGTCCGCCGCCGCTTGGAACGCCGCTTCGGCTGCCGCCTCCCCGCGACCCTGCTCTGGCAGCAACCCACGATCGCCGCCATCGCCGCCCACCTGGCCGGCCTCCTCACGTCTCGCCGCGAGAAGCCGAAGGCGGAGGCGCCGCCTGCGGAGGACAGCGCCCCGGTGATCGCCGGCTGAGCGGGGCGGCCCGAGGACGGAGACCCGCCTCGGGCCGCCCTCCCGCTGCCACCCTCAGACCGCGCGAGCCGTCACACCTTCGAGTCCAGGCCGCCGTCCGCCGGAGGCGTTGCCGTGTTCCGCCCGAGCCGTCGAGTCGTCGTCAGCACGAGCCGGGCGTTGGCGGCTCGGGCCGAGTCGTCTGCAGGTTGCGTCGGTTGTCACCGGGCTGCGGCGGCCTTCTTGATGGTTTCGGCCACCTCGTCCGGGGAGACCTGCCAGGGGGCGCCGTGGCCGGGCAGGACCCAGGACGCCTTCAGGCCGGCGAGCCGTTCGAGTGAGGACAGCGCCATGGCCGGGTCGTCGGTGAAGGGCGCGGGCTGGGGGCCGACGCGGCCGGTGAGGACGTGCCGCGTGGTGAGGGCATCACCGACGAAGACCGCGTCGGCGATCTCCACGTGGATCGCCACGCTCCCCGGCGAGTGCCCCGGCAGAGCGATGATCTTCGGGCTGCCGGGCAGGTCGAGGACGTCACCGTCGTTGACCTCGATGACCTCGCGGACGTACTTCGGGCGCAGGCCGTTCTTGCGCAGGCCGTACGCGAAGAACTGGATCGTCGGGCCGATCCGCATGGGCGGCGTGGAGACCTTGGGCTTCTCGCCCGTACGGACCCGTACGGCGTCGCCGGAGTGCACGAACACCGGCACGCCGTGGGTGCTGCGCAGGCGTTCGGCGAAGCCGATGTGGTCGGAGTCGCCGTGCGTCAGGATGAGCCCGCGGATGTCGGCCACGGTCTTGCCGATGGCGTGGAGCTCCTGCTGCAGGTCCTGCCAGTGGCCGGGCAGGCCAGCGTCGATCAGCGTGATGCCCTCGGGCGTGTCGATGAGGTAGCACGCCACGATGTCGTTGCCGAGCCGGTGCAGATGGGGTGCGAGTCGCATGTGGGCCTTCTCTTCCGAGCCCCGAACGGGCTACCTTGATAGCTAAGGTAATTAGCCATCATGGCTAACGTAAATAGCTATCAGAAGGGTTGTTACGGGTGCCCACTCCCGAGAAGACCTCCCTGAGCAAGATCGTCGCTGCCGGACGCGAGCTGCTGGAGGAGGTCGGCCGCCAGGGACTGACGATGCAGAGCGTGGCCGAGCGGGTGGGAGTGCGGGCCCCATCCCTGTACAAGCGCGTCGGCAACCGCGCGGACCTGCTGCGGGCCGTCGCCGAGGCCACCATCAACGACCTGGTCGCCCAGGGCGAGGCGACCGACGGATCGCTGGAGGAGCTGGTGCGCTCCTACCGGCGCTTCGCCCACGCCCGTCCGGAGGGGTTCCGGTTGATGTTCGCGCCGGAGGCGCCGCGCGACGCGCTCGTCCGCCTGATCACACCGGTGCTGGAGGCGTCCGGGCGGCTGGCGGGGAGGAGCACGCCCTGGAGGCCGCGCGTACGGTCACGGCCTGGGCCACCGGCTTCATCGACATGGAGCTGAACGGCCTGTTCCGGATGGGCGGCGACGTGGAGCGCGCCTTCGAGTACGGCCTGGCCGCCATCCTGCGCGCACTCAAGGACGGCCACTGACGCGCCGGTACGCCGCCGGAAGCGGATAGTTGCCCGCCACCTGGGGAAATGGGCAGATAAGGCCGTGCGTAACTGCGACCGGCACGCCCGCAAGGCCGGGCCGCCCAGCCGGCGGTGGAACGCGTCGGCGTCGGCGCCCGGCGTACAGGACGCTGACGCGGAGGGACGCTGACGCGGAGGACGCGGGCGTGCGGGATGCCGCGCACGCACCGCCTCGGGGGAGGAGGCGCAAGATGCCCGCATCGACCGTCGTCGGCTTCGACGGCTCGCGTACGGCGTGGTCGGCGCTCCGCTGGGCGGCCGAGGACGCCGCCCGCCGGGGGCTGGGCCTGCGGATCGTCCACGTACGCGAACCCTGGTGCGCCGAACACCCGATGGACGCCTCCGTCGAGACCGACACCATGACCGCACGGTGCGAGAGCATGCTCGCCGACGCCGCCGCGCGCGCCCGCGACATGGCGCAGGAGACGCCGATCTCGACGGCGCTGATCACGGGGGCGGTGACGGAACGGCTCGTGACCGAGTCGGAGTCGGCCGACACCGTGGTGGTGGGCAGCAGGGGACTGGGCGGGTTCGCCGGCCTGGTGCTGGGCTCGGTCGGGATCGGCCTGGCCGGGCACGCGGCGTGCCCTGTGGTCGTGGTCAGGCGGATGCCGCGCGCGCCGGGCGGCGACGTCGTCGTGGGCTTCGACGGCTCACCGGCGGCGGAGCGGGCCCTGGAGTACGCCGCCAAGCAGGCCGTCGCCCGCCGGACCCGCCTGCTCGCGCTGCACGGCCTGCGCTGCCCGCCCGCCGCTCCGCATCCCGCCGGGTTCGGCCCGCTGATGACGGTGGACGACGGCGATGAGATCGCCCGGCGGCTGGGGGAGTGGCGGGACACGCATCCCGGCGTGGAGCTGTCGGTGTCGCTGAGCTTCGAGCATCCGATAGCGGCCCTGTCGGCGGCATCGCGCGCGGCCGATCTCGTGGTCGTGGGCGCGGTGGGACTCACCGGGCTGCCGCCGGGGCGGCTCGGCTCGGTCGTGCACAGCGTCCTGCACCGGGCGCACTGCCCGGTGGCCGTGGTCAACGGCCCGAGCCCGTCGGCCTGACCGCACCCTGCCTTCCCACCACGTCGAGCGCTCGCGCCGAAGCGCCGCGTCGAGCGCTCGCGCCGAAGCGCCGCGCCGAGCGCTCGCGCCAACGCGCCGCGCCGAGCGCTCGTGCCGAAGCGCCGCGGCGTCCACGCACGACGCCCTCACGCCGTACGCGGACGTACCACCGCGACCGGGCACACCGCGTGGTGCAGCAGGCCGTGGCTCACCGAGCCCAGTACGGCGGCGGCGAAGCCGCCCCGTCCTCGCGAGCCGACCACGACGAGTTCGGCCGAGGCGGAGGCGTCGGCGAGCGCGGCGACCGGGTGCGCCCGCACCTGCGACCCTTCGAACCGCACGTCGGGGTACTCGCTCGCCCAGATGTCCAGGCGTTCTTGCGCGGCGTCGCGGTCCTCGTCGAAGGTGTCGGTGAACAGGTCGGTGAACTGCGGCCCGTAGGTGGCCAGCATCGGCTGCGACCAGGCGTACACGACCAGCAAGGTCGCGTCGCGGGCGCGGGCCTGCTCGACGGCGTAGCGCAGGGCCTCGCGGGCGGTGTCGGAGCCGTCGTCGCCGACCACGATCTTGCCGTGCCCGGCCGTCTCCGCGCCCGCGCGTACGACGACGACGGGCCCTTCGGCGTGCCCGGCGACGGCGAGGCCGACCGAGCCGAGCGCCAGCCCCGCGAACCCGCCGACGCCCCGGCTGCCCAGCACGACGCAGTCGCCGGTCACCGCCTGGCCGAGCAGCGCCTCCACCACGTTGCCTTCGAGCAGCTCGCTGACCACCTCTTGCGCGCCCGCCGCGCGCGCCCGGTCGGCGGCGGCCTCCAGCGTGCCCTCACAGTACTTCAGGCCCTCGGCGCTGCCCCGCCGCTGCTCGCACACGTGCACCAGGCGCAGCGGCAGGCGTCTGCGCCGGGCGTCGGCGGCCGCCCATTCCACGGCCGCGTGGGACGGCGTGGAGCCGTCCACGCCCACTACGATCGGTCGGCTCACTCCACTCCTCCTCACGCGTGCCCGGCTGAGAAACGGCTGCCCAGGTACGCGGTCGCGAGCCTCACGGGACGGTAAAGGCTCGGCCCCGCCATGCTTGCACCGCGCCGGGTTTGCCGGGATGGCCGCTGGTCAGAGGGTGTCCATGGGGGACTCGTCATCGCAGGCACCGACGGCTCGGCACCCGCCACCGCGGCGGTGGAGTGGGCCGCTGACGACGCCAGGCGCACGGGCGCCGAGCTTCGCATCGTGCACGTGCTCGACCGCGGGCCGTACGCCATCGCCGGGGTGGCCGTCCCCATCGAGCCCGAGGACATCCTGATGCGCGCGGCGGAGAAGGTGGTCAAGCAGGCGGAGACGGCCGCGCGCGCCCGGCAGCCCGAGGTGCGGATCACCACGAAGGTCATCGAAGGCGTGCCCGCCGCCGTCCTGCTCGACCAGGCGCGCGAGGCGGATCAGCTCGTCATCGGCGACCGGGGGCTCGGCGGCTTCGCCCGGGCCATGCTCGGCTCGGTGAGCACGCGGCTGGCGGTGCACGCCCCGTGCACGGTGGTGGTGGTGCGCACCGAGCCCGGCGAGCCGTCGGGCGAGATCGCCGTCGGCGTCGACGACTCCGAGCACAGCGAACCGGCGATCGCGTACGCCTTCGAGCAGGCCGCCCTGCGCGGCGCGACTCTCCACCTGATCCACGCCTGGCAGGTCCCGGTGCACGCCTTCGCGCCCGAGATCTCGTACGAGGCCGACACGATCCGCGACTCCGTGCAGCAGATGGTCCGCTCCCGCACCGCGCGCTGGCAGGCCGAGCACCCCGAGGTGCGGACGGTGACGGACATCCCGTGCGCGCACCCCGTGGACGCCCTCACCGGCGCCGACTTCGACCTGGTGGTCGTCGGCACCCACGGCAGGGGACCGATCGGCTCGCTGCTGCTCGGCTCGGTCAGCAGGGGCGTGCTCCACCACGCGCGCCGCGCCGTCGCGGTGGTGCGCCGCGCTGAGGAGGGGCCGTGAACGTCGAGTCGATGACCGCCGCGCACGCCATGAGCCGGATCCTGGTGGTCGTCGCGCCCGACGAGTCGCCGCTGATGGCCTGGGAACTGATGCGCCGCGCCGGCGTGCACCACCTGCCCGTCGTGGAGGACGGTCACGTGCTGGGCATCCTGACCCGCGAGCGGCTCGCCTCCTCCTGGACGTGCGAGCCGGACAAGCAGTCCACCCGCCCCGTACGTTCGCTGCTGCAACGCGTGCCGCTGCCCCGGGTGCGCCCCGACACGCCGCTGACCAGGATCGCCGCCCTCATGGTCGACACCTGCTGCGACGCGGTGCCGGTGCTGTCGGAAGACGGGCTGATCGGCCTGGTGACGGCGCGCGACGTGCTGTCGGCCGTCGCCGGGCGCATCCGTGACGTCGAGGAGCCCGGCGAGATCATCACCGGGATGTTCCGCCTCGAACCCCTGCTGCCCGGCAGGCGCCGCTAGGAGCCGGGCGGGGTGCGGGACCTTCGTCCCTCCGATCGGGGTCGTTCGCCGCTCACGGGGCAGGCGAGGACGAGGGAACGTAGGACGTGGAAGCGAGGTGGACGTCATGTCGATCCTGGTCAAGGACGTCATGGGCCGGGTGGCCATCGCCGTGCTGCCCGATGCGGCGTTCGCGGAGATCGTGGCCGCGATGCGGCGTTACGCGGTCGGCGCGGTCACCGTGATCGACGAGAACAGGCGCCCGATCGGCGTGGTGTCGGAGACCGATCTGATGCTCAAGGAGATCGACCCGGTGCGGCATGGCGTGTCGATGTTCGAGTCGCGTACGCAGCGCCGCGAGTACGACAAGGCCGCAGGCGTGACGGCGGGCGAGCTGATGACCGCACCGCCGATCACCGTCACCCCCGAGACCAGGGTGCGGGACGCGGCCCGGCTCATGCACGCCAAACAGGTCAAGCAGCTCCCGGTCGTCGATCCGGAGACCGGGCGCATCGTCGGCACCCTGCACCAGCGCGACGTGCTGCGCGTCTTCACCCGCCCGGCCGCGGAACTGGAGCGGGACGTGCGGGCCGTGCTGCCGGAGGACGGCACGTTCACGGTCCGGATCGACGGGGGCGTGGTGCGGCTCGGCGGCCGGGTGCGGCGCAGGTCGCAGGTCATCGCGGTCGCCGAGGCCGTACGCGGCGTCGAAGGCGTGGTGGACGTGGTCTGCGAGGTCAGCTTCGACGACGACGACCTCATGGCCCTGCCCCCGCTGCTGTAGCGGCAGGCCATCGACCTTGGAGGCAGCCATGAGAACCCGATCGCCGAAGCAGGCACTGGAGGCCGCGGTGGACGCCGGCCGCTGGGCGCCGTCCGTGCACAACACCCAGCCCTGGACGTTCGCCGTCTCCGGCGAGGAGATCGCGCTGCGCGCCGACACCGCGAGGCGGCTGACCGCCGAGGACGCCTCCGGCAGGGAGCTGCTGATCAGCTGTGGCGCCGCGCTGTTCACGATCCGCACGGTGCTGCGCTGCGAGGGCTACGAACCCGTCGTACGGATCCTGCCCGACCCCGACCGTCCAGCCCTGCTGGCCACGATCGCGCTGGGCGAGGAGATCGAGGCGGACGAGTCCACGCGGATGCTCTGCGGGGAGATCGAGCGGCGCCGCACCCACCGGGCCGGCTTCGCCGCCATGCCGGTGCCCGACCGGCTGATCGACGCGCTGGCCAGGAGCGCCACGGAGGAGGGCGCGCGGCTGACGCCCGTACGCGATCCGGAGGCGATCCGCGTCATCGCCGGGCTCACCCAGGCGGCCCAGGGCGTGCAGCGGCGGGATCGGCGCTTCGACCTGGAGGTCATCGCCTGGGCGCGCCCGCCGGGCAGCAACCGCGCCGACGGTGTGCCCGCCACCGCCTACCCGCGCGAACCCGCCCGTACCGAGCCCGACTTCCCGCAGCGCCACTACGCCTGGCGGCACGGCTGGGGCACGGAGGGCGCGCCCGCCGAGACGGAGACGGGCGTGGTGGCCGTGCTCACCACCCGGGGCGACGGCCGCGCCGACTGGATCGCCGCGGGCCAGGCGCTGCAGCACGTCCTGCTGCACGCCTCCGCGTACGGCGTGAGCGCCGCCTTCCACACCCAGGCGCTGGAGATGGACCCGCTGCGGGACTTCCTGCGGCGGGAGCTGCTGTCGGGGGAGCACCCACAGATGATCATGAGGCTCGGCGTCACCTTCGACGACGTCAGGGACATGCCGCGCCGCCCGCTCTCCGATGTCCTGACATGACGCCACGAGTGAGACGACCCGCGCGGCGCCACGGAGGAGGTGCGTGATGGCCGGACATGTCGTGCTCGGCTACGACGGCTCGGACTTCTCCATGCAGGCCCTGGACTGGGCGCTCGACGAGGCGGAGCTGCGCACGCTGCCGCTGCTGGTCGTGCACGCCTGGCAGTGGCCGTACGGTGAGGCGGACGAGGAGGCCAAATCCCACCTGGGCAAGGCGGCCGAGCACGTGATGTGGCACGGCGCCGAGTGCGCCAGGCAGACCAGCCAGGGCCTGCGGGTCGACACCGACCTGTACGAGGGCTCCGCCGCCGAGCGCCTGGTCGAGCTCTCCAAGGACGCCGAGCTGATCGTGGTCGGCTCGCGCGGGCTCGGCGCGCTGCCCCGCGCGGTCGTCGGGTCGGTCGCCGAGTACACCGCCGCGCACGCCGCCTGCCCCGTCATCGTCGTCCGCGGGCCTGGACCGCTGCCGTTGCCCGAGAATCCCGGGCCGATCGTCGTCACCGGCCCCGAGCCGGACGCCGCCGTCCTGGAGTTCGCCTACCACGAGGCGCGGCTCCGGCAGGTCGCCCTGGCCGCCGAGGCGGACCTCACGGAGTGGGAGCGCGGCCATCCCGGCGTGCGGATCGAGCCCGCCGCCGACCACCCGCCCGCCACGCTCATGGTGGTTCGCCGCGCCCCGGCCGGCGGCCGGGCATCGCCCGCGACCTGCTGCTGAACGCACCCTGCCCCGTCGCGGTCGTGGGCGCCGCGGATCATGGAGGCTAGCCGGGCCGGCGGACCGCCATGACCGCGACGGCCAGCGCGCAGGCCGCGAACGCGCTCGCCGCGGCGAACGAGGTCGCGATGGCGTCGGCCAGGCCGGCGGGGAGCCGGGGGCGGCGTCGCGGACGGCGGCGCCGAACACCGTGACGAGGACGGCGAGCCCGAGTGAGCTGCCCGCCTGCTGCATGGTCTGCACGGTCGCGGCGGCCGCGCCGGTCTGGTGCGGGCGCAGCCCGGCGAGGATGAAGGAGTTCAGCGGTACGAAGGTGATGCCGATGCCGAGGCCGAAGAGGATCAACGGGCCGGCGATGCCGGTGGCGTACCCGGACATCGCGGAGAGCCGGGTGAGCCAGAGGATGCCCGCCGCGATCGCCACCGTGCCGGACGCGGTGACGGCCTTGGGACCGAGCCGGGACAGCAGCCACGGCACCGCGCGTGCGGAGACCAGCGCGGTGAAGGCCAGCGGCAGGAACGCGATCCCGGTCGCCAGCGGGGTGAAGCCTTCGACGGTCTGCAGGAACTGGGTGAGGAAGAAGAACATCCCCAGCATGGTCGCCGAGATCAGGAACATGTCGAGGTACGCGGCGGCGCGGTTGCGGTCGCGGAACAGCCCGAGCGGCAGCAGCGGGTGCGCCACGCGCGCCTCGGCGACCAGGAAGAGGACCAGCGCGACGAGCGCGACGGCGAGCGCGGCCAGCGCGCTCCGATCGCCCCATCCCGCCTCGCCCGCGCGGACGAAGCCGTAGACCATCGCCGTCATGCCGGCCGTGCCGAGGACCGCGCCGGCCACGTCGAGCCCGGTCCGGTGCTTCGCGACGGGGCGCACGTACCGCAGCGCGAGCGCCACGATCACCACGCCGACCGGCACGTTGACGAACATGACTCAGCGCCAGGACGCCAGCGAGGTGAGCAGCCCGCCGAGGATCAGCCCGGCCGACAGGCTCAGGCCGGACACCGACGAGAAGACCGCGAGCGCCCGGGTACGCGGCGCGCCCTCCGCGAAGTTCGCCGCGAGCAGCGCGTCCTCAGGTGAGCGGCTCTCGAGCAGCTCGCCGCCCCGCGCGCTGAGCCGGTCGAACCGCTCGCGCAGCACCGCGTCGATCAGCGCCTCGCGGGTGGGGAAGTGCCGGTACAGCGTGCCGATGCCGACGCCCGCGCGCTTGGCGACCTCGGTCAGCGAGGCGTTGACGCCCTGCCTGGCGAAGGCGTCTTCGGCCACGTGCAGCAGCCGCTCGTAGTTCCGGCGCGCGTCGCTGCGCATGGCGGGCGTTCCCGGGGAGTGATCGTTCATCGCGGGGTCTCAGTCGTGGTTGCGGACGTCGATGCGGCGCTTCATGAACTCCCACGCCGACTGCTTGGAGATGCCCAGCCCGCGGCCGATCTGCTCCGGGCCGGCGCCTTCTGCCTGGGCGGAGCGCATGGCGATCCAGCGCTGGGCGGTGAGCATGCCCATGAGGCCGGCGTTGGCCTGCAGCGCCTCCAGCGGGCCGATCTCCGGCAGTTCGGCGAGCCGTGCCTCCAGCCGTGCCGCCTCCCCGCCCCGCCCGGCCGTACGCGCGGCCTCCAGCGCGTCCTTGAGCCGGACCCGCTCCGGGAACGTTGCCCGGTTCTCCCGCAACTCGGTGCCGCGGTCGGTGTTGGCGCTCACGCCCGCCACCTTAGCCGAGCGGGGACACCGCCCACGGGTGTCAGGTTGACCTGACGATGGTGTCAGGTTGACCTGACACCATCGAAGCCCACCAGTACCGAGCGGTGGTCGCCGCTCCACGTCATCGTGGCCGGCGGCGCCACGTTCTCGGTGGCCACCTGCCGTACCCCCGGAACCTCCCGCACAAGCCGCCGCCCGCATCGCACCGCGAGCCCGCCTGACCGACATCCCCGGCTGCCTCTCCTGGGCCGTCACCCCACCCGCCGGCGGCCCGCGCCGCCCGAGCCCCGCGAGCTGCACGGGCCGGCCGCCCGTACGGTCGAGTCCGGGCATCCGGCGACGGCGAGATCGTCGCCGCCGCCGGATGCCCGGCACGTTCGGTGGCCCCATCGCCTCGGCCCGCCCCGTGGGGCCCTGGACGGACCCGTTGTCACCCTGCTCGGCGACGCCGTCCACACCATGTCGCCCGGCCGCGGCGACGGCGCCAACGTCGGGCTCCGGCGCACGGCCCTGCTGTCGGCTCTGCTGTCCGCCCGGCCCGGCGCGCGCTGAGCCTCCGCCGCATCCCTCGGCCCCATGCCTCAGCCGGGTCCGGTGGCCGGCGCGCACCGGCTGCGTCGCCGCCGGCCACCTCCAAGGCAGGCTCGTCCGCACCCCCCGACGTCAGCCGGGCGTGGACGCCGGCCCGAACGGGCGGTCGCCGCGCAGCGTGATGCGGTGCATGACCCGGCGCGCGGTGCCGTAGTCGCGGTTGGCGTAGTGGATCGTGCTGCGGTTGTCCCACATGGCGACGTCGCCGAGGCTCCAGCGGTGGCGGACGATGTGCTCGGGCTTGGTCAGGTGGGCGTAGAACAGGTCGAGGAGATGCCGGCTCTCGGCCTCGGAGACGCCGACGATGTGCGAGGTGAAGCCGGGGTTGACGAACAGCCCCTTCCGCCCGGTCTCCGGATGCACGCGGACGACGGGGTGCTCCACCGGGTCCAGCCGGGTCACGACCTTGCCGTCCCACTCGTTGCCCTTGCCGCCGCGCCGCTGGGCCAGGTAGTAGCCGAACTCGCGGTTGCCGTCGTGCACGGCGGTGAGCTGGTCGGCCAGCCGCTGGACAGGCGCGGACAGCGAGTCGTAGGCGAGCTGGCTGTCGGCCCAGCTCGTGTCGCCGCCGGTGGGCGGCAGGATCACGGCCCGCAGGATCGAGCCGAGCGGCGGCCGGGGCATGAAGGTGACGTCGGTGTGCCAGACGTCGGCGAAGCCGTCGTCGGCGCTGTCGAGCGCGTAGATCTCCGGATGCGCCTCGTCCACGCCGGCGACCACCGGATGTGAGGCGGTCAGCTCGCCGAGCCGGCGGCCGAGCGCGACCTGGCCGTCCTCGTCGAGGTTCTGGCCGGAGAAGAAGAGCACCTTGCGCTCCACGAGCGCGGCGCGTACGGCGGCCAGCTCCTCGTCGGAGGCGGTCGCCAGGTCGAGCCCTTCGACGCGGGCGCCGAAGTGCGGTCCGAGCGGCTGCAGGTTCAGCTGGGTGTCGGTCGGCGTGGACATGGTGCGCTCCTGTTCTGTGACGGCCATCCGGCGGCTTGACGGACGGCGTGGCTGACGGTGGCCCGCAGGGCGGAGCAGGCGGGGAACGCGCGCGGCCGGATTCCGCGGGCCGCGGTCCGCCGTCGCCGGGTGGCGGGCTCGGGTGCGCCGCCGGGGACGGTCGTCCGCGGCGGCGCCGCCGCGGTCACCACGCCGGGCGCCTGGTCGGAGGCTTCATGACCGTGAAGCTACGGCGGCCTCCGAGCAAAGTCAACAATTCCTACTAGCTTTATAGGTTATACTCGTGGCACCGGGTACTGAAGCCCGCTCAGGACTCGACCGAGACTTACAGGCGCGGGCCGGCGATGAAAGCACCTGTGATTGCCGACCACCCTCCGGCGGCTCTATGAGCGCGCGCGGCCACGACGAGGCCCGCCGCCTTCTCCATCAAACCTACGGAAATAATCGGAAAAGCCTGCGAAATGTGTCCTATGTGTGCCAGAGTCCGGTCATGAGCCTGGACGAGCTGCGCCCCATGAGTGCTCGTGCCCACTCTCCGATGACGGCCGCCCTCTCCACGGCGCGCTGGATCAGATCCGCCGCCGTGGACGACGAGGACGGCAGGCACTGGCGGGCCAACCCCGACCGGCACGGCAGGTCGGCGGTGCCCCCGCGACCGCGATCCCTGTACTCGGGAGCTGCCGGGATCGTGCTGTTCTTCCTGGAACTGGCCGCCGCCACCGGCAACGACTCCTACCTGGAGGACGCCCGGTGCGGCGCGCAGTGGCTCGCGGCCACCTGGCGGCGCGAGGACGATCTGAGCCTGCACCACGGGCGCACCGGCATCATGGTCGCGCTCATGGAGGCCGGATGGGCGCTCGGCGACGAACGCCTCGACGCCGAGGCGGCGGCCATCGCCGAGACGATCGTCGACGGCGGTCGCACCCGCGTGGACGGCCCCGGCTGGACGTTCGACCCCGCGCTGAGCGGTGACGGCGGCATCGTACTCGGCCTGCTGCGCGCCGCCGCCAGGTTCGGCGAGCCCGCGTACGAGGCCGCCGCCGTCGAGGCCGGCCTGCGCATCGCCGGACTGCCGGTCCCCGGAGGCCGGCACGGCGGCCTCGACGGCCTGCCGTCCGACGCGATCTCCCCCGGCTTCCTCACCGGATCCGCCGGCATCGCCTTCCTCCTCGCCCGCCTGTACGGCGTGAGCGGCGACGAGCGCTTCCTGCGCGCCGCCCGCAGCGGCGCCGCCTTCATCCGCGAGGTGAGCGTCACCGGCGAAGGGCGGGCGCTGGTCCCGCACCACGTGCCGAGGACCGGGGAGCTGTTCTACGCCGGGTTCTGCTCGGGTGCGGCCGGTGTGGCCAGGATGTTCTACGAACTCCACCGGGTGACCGGCGACCTCGACGACCTCGACTGGATGGAACGGCTCGCGCTCGGCGTCGTCGACAGCGCGGCCCCGCCGCGCCGCACCCCCGGCTACTGGAACTCGGCCTGCCAGTGCTGCGGAACGGCGGGCCTGGTCGAGCTGTTCGTCGGGCTCTGGGCGATCACCGGGCGCGCCTCCTGCCTGGAGTTCGCCCGTACGCTCGCCGCCGACCTGGTCGCCAGGGCCGACGACCACGACGGGGGCGGCTACCGCTGGTACCAGGCGTACCGCCGGGTGCGGCCCGGCGAGGTGAGCGCGGACACCGGCTACATGGTCGGCGCGGCCGGCATCGGTGCCGCCCTGCTCCACCTCGACGCGGCGGGCCAGCCCGACCAGGCCCGCCGGGTGCTGCTCCTGCCCGACAACCCGTTCCCCGTCCTGCCGTTCCCGAGCGTCTCCACCGGGCACCCCTGACCGGCCCGGGAGTGCGCCTTCGCACGCGTGAACGGCGCGCAGGCGCGCACGAAGCCGCGCCGGGCGTGCGAGGGGCCGCGCGAGGCTTCGCCGGGCACGCGTGACCGGCGCGGGAGCGCGTCCGCAACGAGGCTCCGCAGGACATGCGGGACCGGTGCGGGAGCGCGTCCGCAGCGAGGCCCCGTACGACATGCGGGACCGGCGGGTGACGGCCTGCCGTGGGGGCCGTCACCCGCCGGAGCTCAGGCGAGCAACGGCTCAGAACAGGCCGTTGACCGGCGGCTGCTCGCCGGTGAGGCGGTAGGCGCCGACCACGGCCGCCTTCCAGGCGCGCGGGTTGTGGTTGGCGACCGTCCTGGCGTTGCGCCAGTGCCGGTCGAGGTTGTGCTTGCGCGCGACCGCCGAGCCGCCGCCCACGTCGAACACCAGCTCCGACGCCTTCAGCGCCGACTCCGCCGCGACGAACTGCGCCTGCGCGACCTTCACGGCCGCATCGGTGAGCAGGCCGGAGTCCAGCCCGCCCGCCCACGCCCGGTCGATCGCCGACGCGGCGTGCAGGACCGCGGACTCGGCGGCGTAGGCGCGGGCGGAGATCTCGCCGACGGTGTGCCGCACGTACGGATCGTCGACCGACCGTGCGACGCCGCTGTGCTGGATCGGCCGGGCCCGCTCACGGGTGAAGGCGACGGCGTCGGCCAGCGCGCCCCTCGCGATCCCGGCCAGCACGCCGGCCAGGTAGAGCTGCATGAACGCGCTGACGGGGGAGCGGCCCCCGCCGCCGGGACGCGCGGCGATCTCCTCCGGCGCCACCTTGACCCCGTTCAGCAGGGTCGTCCCGCTGGCCGTGAGCCGCTGCCCGATCCCGTCGAAGTCGTCGAGCAGCTCAAGCCCCTCGCGGTCGCGCGGCACGGTGAAGAACACCCGCTCGCCCGCGTCGTCCACGGCCGACGCGCTGATCCAGTCGGAGTACAGCGCGCCCGTGCTGTAGTACTTGCTGCCGTTGACGACGCCGTCGCCGTCGATGCGGGTGCGCACCTCGCCGTTGGCCCCGCCGATCTCCCAGCCCGCGTTGCCGAACACGTCACCGGCCAGGAAGCGCGGGAACCAGCGCTCGCGGTCGGCCTCCGGGGCGGCGAGCAGGTGCTCGACCCGGCCGTAGCTGGGGCGCAGCGCCTGGGCGATGTTGGAGTCGGCGGCGGCCAGCGAGATGAGGAAATCGAACACCTCGGCCACGCTCGCGCCGCCGCCGCCGTACGAGGCGGGGATGCGGAAGGTGAGCAGGCCGGCGTCGGCCAGCGCGCGGATCTCCCGGTGCGGCAGCTCGCGCTCCAGCTCGCGCCGCGCGGCCCCCGCCGCCAGTTCGGGAAGCAGCTCATCCGCCCGCTTCCGCAGCTCGGCCAGCGTCGACTCACCCGGCGCACCCTCGACCGGCGTGTCCCCGGCAGGCGCGCCCTTGGCCGGCGCGCTCGCGCTCGATGCGCTCTCGGCCGCAGCGTCCTGTGCCGTCGCGCCCTGTGCTGTCGCGCTCATCGGGCCCCCGCCGTGGCGAACGGGACGGACACGGGCTCGGCGCTCCCGGACTCGGCAGGATGCCGCCACAGGCCGCGCTCGCGCAGGATCGGCAGCACGCCCTCGCCGAACCAGTACGCCTCCTCCAGGTGCGGGTACCCCGACAGCACGAACTCGGTCAGCCCGAGCTGGTGGTACTCCTCGATCCGGTCGGCGACCTCGGTGTGGCTGCCGACCAGCGCCGTGCCCGCGCCGCCGCGCACGAGCCCGACGCCCGCCCACAGGTTCGGATAGATCTCCAGGCGGTCCCGCTTGCCGCCGTGCAGGGCGAGCATGCGCTTCTGCCCCTCGGACTCGCTGCGGTGCAGGCCCGCCTGCACCTTCTCCACGGTCGCCTCGTCGATGCCGTCGAGCAGCCTGCGGGCCTGCGCCCACGCCTGCTCGCTGGTGTCGCGGGTGATCACGTGCAGGCGGATGCCGTGCCGCACCGTACGTCCCTCGGCGGCGGCCAGTCCGTTGATCCAGGCGATCTTCTCCGCCACGGCGTCCGGCGGCTCGCCCCAGGTGAGGTACGCGTCCACATGGCGCGCCGCCACCCGGCCCGCGGCGGGGGATGAGCCGCCGAAGTACACCTGCGGCACCGGGTCGGGCAGCCGCGCCAGCCGCGCGTCCTCCACCCGCAGGTGCTCGCCGGTGAAGCTGACGCTCTCGCCCCGCCACAGCGCCCGCACGATGTGCAGGAACTCGTCGGTACGGGCGTAGCGGGAGTCCTTGTCGAGGAAGTCGCCGTAGGCGCGCTGCTCGTGCGCCTCGCCGCCGGTCACCACGTTGAGCAGCAGCCGCCCGCCCGACTGCCACTGGAACGTGGCCGCCATCTGCGCGGCGAGCGTGGGGGAGACCAGCCCGGGGCGGAAGGCCACCAGGAACTTCAGCCGCTCGGTGGTGCCGGCCAGCATCGCGGTGGTCAGCCAGGCGTCCTCGCACCAGGCGCCGGTGGGCGTCAAAGCCCCGACGAAGCCGGTCTGCTCGGCGGCCTCCACGATCTGGCGCAGGTAGGACAGGGTCGCGGGCCGGGCGCCCGAGGCCGCGCCCGCGGGAAGCCCGTGACCGCCGCCCACGATGTCACGGCTGTCGCCGTAGGTGGGCAGGAACCAGTGGAACGTCAAAGTCATCGTCTCTCCTCCGCGAGCACCTCGGTGCCGACGGCGATCACGTGGGTCATGTTGTTTCGCCCGTTCTGCGTGTTACGTTAGGGTTCACCGTAATCCCTGCAATGCAGGTAGGCAATGCCTGTTTAAGGACCTCCATGCTCACCCGCTCCACAACGCTCCTCGTCGCAGCCCTGGTCATGGCGGTTTTGGCCGGTTGCGGCGCCGACGCCACCCCGAGACCGGCCGCCGCCGGCTCCGGCCCGAAGCCCGGAGGCACGCTCGTGCTCGGGGAGAACGCCGACGAACCCCCCTGCCTCGACCCCCACCAGACGTCCACCACCAACACCACGGTCGTCAGCCGCCCGATCTTCGACTCGCTGCTGTGGCAGGACGCCGAGGGGAACATCAAGCCCTGGCTGGCCGAGAGCTGGAAGATCTCGGACGACGGCCTGACCTACACCTTCAGGCTCCGCCAGGGCGTGACGTTCCACGACGGGTCGGCATGGAACGCCGAGGCGCTGAAGCTCAACCTGGAGCACATGCGCGACCCGGCGACCAAGTCGCCGCTGGCCGCCTCGTACATCGCGCCCTACAAGGACGCGAAGGTCCTGGACGAGCACACCCTCGAAGTGCGGCTCGGCTCGCCGTACTCGGCGCTGCTGAACGTGCTCGCGCAGTCGTACCTGGCGATGATCTCCCCCAAGCAGCTCAAGGAGGCCCCGGAGAGCACCTGCGAGCACCCGATCGGGTCAGGACCCTTCGTCCTCGACACGTGGACCAAGGGCCAGAGCATCACCTACAAGAAGAACCCCGCCTACGTCTGGGGGCCGACCGGCCGTGAAGGGCCCGCGTACCTCGACCGGCTGGAGATCCGTTTCCTGGCCGAGGACGCCACCCGCTACAACGCGCTGCTCTCCGGCGAGGTGGACGTGATCGACAACACCCCGCCGGCCAACGTCGAGGACGTCAAGGCGAACCCCGACCTGACCTTCATCACGATCGACCGGCCCGGACATCCGTTCTCGGTCTGGCTCAACACCGGCCGCGCCCCCTTCGACGACCGCAGGGTACGCCAGGCGCTCACGCTGGCCGTGGACCGCAAGGCCATCATCGACAGCGTCTCCTTCGGCCAGTGGAACGTGGCCACGAACTTCGTCACCGCCGCGACCCCCGACCATGCCGAGGGCGGCCGGATCGACTACGACCCGGCCCGCGCGAACGCCCTGCTCGACGAGGCCGGCTGGACCGCCAGGGACAAGGACGGCATCCGCCTCAAGAACGGCAGGCGGCTGAGCGCCGTCGCCATCGACACCGGCGTGAACCCGCAGAACACGCAGATCCTCGTGCAGACCCAGGCCGCCGCCGCCAAGGCCGGCATCGAGATCACGATCGAGAACGTCACCTCGCAGGAGTCGCAGGACCGCACCGGCAAGGGCGACTTCGACGTCTCCGTCGGCATCTGGACCACCAACACCGCCGACGTGCTGTGGATCCAGTACTCCTCCAAGAACATCACCACGCCGCAGCGGCGCGGCCAGAACATCACCAGGCTCTCCGACGACGAGCTCGACGAGCTGCTGGAGCAGGCCCGAGCCGCCAAGGACCCGACCGAGCTGTACGCCAAGGCGCAGGCCAGGCTGCTCGACCTGGCGCCCGCCATCCCGCTGTACGACCGGCCGAGCCTCGTCTCGGCACAGTCCCGGGTGCACGGCCTGACCTGGGATCACGCCTACGGCGCTGTCATCTTCCACGACGCATGGGTGAGCTGACATGACCAAGACCCCCCTCGCCGCGCTCGCGCTCGCGCTGCTGCTCGCCGGATGCGGCAGCGCGGCCGGGACCTCGGGCGGCACGAACGACGACCCCGGCACCCCCAAGTCCGGCGGCACCCTGATCCTGGGCGAGAACGGCCAGGAGCCGCCCTGCCTCGACCCGCACGGCAACGCCAGCTCCGACGGCCCGGTGACCACGGTCCCGGTCGCCGACTCGCTGGTGTGGTTCGACACCGACGGGACGATCCAGCCGTGGCTGGCCGAAAGCTGGGAGGTCTCCGACGACGGCCTGACCTACACCTTCAAGCTCCGCAAAGGCGTGAGATTTCACGACGGAGCGGCCTGGAACGCCGAGGCGCTGAAGACCAACTTCGAGCACATGCGCGACCCGGCGACCAAGTCCCCGCTGGCCGCTTCCTACATCGCGCCCTACAAGGACGCGAAGGTGCTGGACGAGTACACGCTCCAGGTGAGGCTCCGCTCGCCGTACCGGCCGTTCCTGGACATCCTCGCCCAGGGCTACCTCGGCATGATCTCGCCCAAGCAGATCAAGGAGGCGCCGGAGAGCATCTGCACGCACCCGATCGGCTCCGGCCCGTTCATCTTCGAGAAGTGGACCAAGGGCCAGAGCATCACGTACCGGAAGAACCCCGACTACAACTGGGGCCCGAAGAGCGCCAAGCACACCGGCCCCGCCTACCTCGACCGGCTGGAGATCCGCTTCCTCGCCGAGGACGGCACCCGCTACAACGCGCTCGCCTCCGGCGAGGTGCACGCGATCGACTTCACCCCGCCGCAGAACGTCGAGGACGTCAAGGCCAACCCCGGCCTCGGCTTCCTCACGGCGATCCGCCCCGGGCACCCGATGTCGTTCTGGCTCAACACCTCGCGCCCGCCCTTCGACGACGTCCGCGTGCGCCGCGCGCTGCTCGCCGCCGTGGACCGCGAGGCCATCATCAAGGGCATCTCCTTCGGCCAGTACCAGGTGGCGCAGGGCTTCGTCACCACCTCGACGCCCGGCTACGCGCAGGGGCTGAGCGGCAGCATCAAGCATGACGAGACGCTGGCGAACAAGCTGCTCGACGAGGCCGGCTGGACCGCCAGGGACAAGGACGGCATCCGGCTCAAGAACGGCAAGCGGCTGACCGCGTACTTCCCGATCGCCGCGAACTTCCCCGCCCAGCGCATGCAGATCGCCGTGCAGACCCAGGCCGCCGCGCGGAAGATCGGCCTGGACATCCAGATCCAGACGCCGCCCGAGCAGGAGCTGACCGACCGCTCCATCAAGGGCGACTACGACCTCAGCTCCGGCCTGTGGGCCACGAACACGGCCGACGTGCTGTGGATCCAGTACTCCTCCAAGAACATCACCACCCCCGAGCGGCGCGGCCAGAACGTCGCCAGGCTCAAGGACGCTCAGCTCGACGAGCTGCTGGAGCAGGCCAGGGCGGCCAAAGACCCGACCGAGCTGTACAACAAGGCGCAGGCCAGGCTCCTGGAACTGGTCCCCGCCATTCCCTTCTACGACGACCCGCGCCCGGTCGCCTACCAGAAGAAGGTCCGCGACCTCGCCTTCACGCCCGCCTACCCGTCGCCCTACTTCTACGACACCTGGCTGGACGAATGAAGACCCTGACGTTCATCGGATGGCGCCTGCTCGCCGGGCTCGGCGTGCTGTGGGGCGCGGCCACCCTGACCTTCCTCGTCGTGCACTTCACCCCCGGCGACCCGGCCGAGGCCGTCGTCGGCGGCGAGGGCGCCGCGCCAACCCCCGAGGTGCTCGCCCAGGTCAGAGCCGAGTACGGCCTCGACCGCCCCTGGTTCGAGCAGTACGTCTCCCACCTGTGGCGCATCGCGCACGGCGACTTCGGCACCTCCTACCGCCTGCACACCCCGGTCACCCAGGCCATCGGCGAGCAGGCCGCCGCCACCGTCGAGCTGGCCGTGGCGGCCGCCCTCACCGGGCTGTTCCTGGCCGTCGCCATCGCCCTGGCCACGGCGGGCCGCCGCCGCTGGCGCGGCCTGGCCTCGGTGGTGGAGCTGGTGGCGGCCTCGACGCCGACGTTCTGGCTCGGCATCGTGCTGCTGACCGTCTTCTCCTTCGGGCTGCGGCTGCTTCCCTCCACCGGCGGCCAGGGCTTCGCCTCCCTGGTGCTGCCCGCGCTCTGCCTGGCGCTGCCCATCGCGGGCGTGCTCGGCCACGTGCTGCGCGAGGCCCTGGAGGAGGTGCTGGAGGAGCCGTTCATCGTCAGCGCCCGCGCCCGCGGGCTCAGCGACACCGTCGTACGGCTGCGCCACGCGCTCAGGCACGCGCTGACCCCGCTGGTCACGATGACCGGCTTCTGGGTGGGCGCGCTGCTCGGCGGCGCCGTGGTCACCGAGACGCTGTTCACCCGGCAGGGCATCGGCCGCCTGCTCGTCTCGGCGGTCAACGCCAAGGACCTGCCGCTCGTGCTCGGCGTGGTGCTGCTGTCGGCGCTGGTCTACGTCCTGGTCAACCTCCTGGTCGACCTGCTCTACCTGGTCATCGACCCCCGGCTGAAGGAGGCGGCGTGAACCGGATCGGCGTGTGGCTCGCCGTGGCCGTCCTGACCGTGCTCGTGCTGGCGGCGCTCGTGCCCGGCCTGTTCACCGGGCAGGACCCGCTCGCCGTGGACAGCGGCGCCACCCTCCAGCCGCCCAGCGCCGCGCACCTGCTCGGCACTGACGAGAACGGCCGCGACGTGTTCGCCCGCATCGTGCACGGCACCCGCGCCTCGCTGCTGCTCGGCTTCGGCGCGATCGCCGTCGCCCTGGTCTTCGGCGGGCTGCTCGGCCTGGCCGCGGGGCTCGGCAACCGGATCGTCGAGAACGTCATCATGCGCCTGTCGGACGTCGGCATGGCCTTCCCCGAGCTGCTGCTGGCCCTGGTCGTCATCACCGTGGCGGGCGGCGGCACCGGCAACGCCATCCTCGCCATCGGCGTGGCCAACATCCCGTCGTACGCCCGGCTCGTCCGCGCCCAGACGCTGGCGATCCGCCGGGCGGGCTACGTCGAGGCGGCGTACGCGCTGGGCCTGCCCGGTCCGCGCGTGATCCTCCGGCACGTGCTGCCGAACGCCGTCAAACCGGTGCTCATCCTGGCCACCATCGGCGTCGGCACCGCCCTCGTGGCCGGCTCCGCGCTGAGCTTCCTCGGCCTCGGCACGCCGCCGCCGGAGCCCGAATGGGGCTCCATGCTGTCCACCGCCCGCAACTTCATCTCCCGGGCCTGGTGGTACGGCCTCTTCCCCGGCCTGGCCATCACGCTGACCGTGATCAGCGTGACCGTGGTCGGCAGGGCGCTCAGATTGCGATCGGAAGGGAGGACAGGATGAGCCTGGTCACGGTGGACGACCTGCGCGTCGCCTTCGGCGGCACACCCGTCGTGCACGGCGTGTCGTTCGAGATCGGGGCGGGGGAGTGCCTGGCCCTGGTGGGGGAGTCCGGCTCCGGCAAGAGCGTCACCGCCCGCACGCTGGTCGGGCTCACCGGCGCGGGCTCCCGCGTCACCGCCGCCGGGCTGACCTTCGACGGCCAGGACCTGACCCGGCTGCGCGAGCGCGGCTGGCGGAGGCTGCGCGGCGGCCGCATCGGCTTCGTCCTGCAGGACGCCCTGGTCTCGCTCGACCCGCTGCGCAAGGTCGGCAAGGAGATCGAGGACGTGCTGGCCGCCCACACCGACCTGTCAGGCCCGGCCAGGAAGGCCAGGGTGGTGGAGCTGCTGGCGTCCGTGGGGGTGCCCGAGCCCGAGCTGCGCGCCGGGCAGCTCCCGCACGAGCTGTCCGGCGGCCTGCGCCAGCGGGCGCTGATCGCGACCGCGCTGGCCGCCGGCCCCGAGCTGATCATCGCCGACGAGCCCACCACCGCCCTGGACGTCACCATCCAGGCGCAGGTGCTCGACCTGCTGGCCGGGATCAAGGCCGAGGGCAGGTCGCTGCTGGTGATCAGCCACGACCTGGCGGTGGTGGCCCGGCTGGCCGACCGGGTGGCCGTCATGAAGGACGGCGTGATCGTCGAGCAGGGGCCGAGCAGTGAGGTGCTCACCCGGCCCGAGCACGAGTACACCAAGAAGCTGCTGCGGGCGATCCCCGCCGAGCACACCAAGGGCACCCGCCTGTCCGGCACCGTCCCGCCCGCGGGCGCGACCGGGCCGCGGCGGCCCCGCGGCGAGGTCGTGCTGCGCGCCAGGGACATCGGCAAGTCCTTCGGCGACCGGGTGGCCGTGAACGGGGTGTCGTTCGAGCTGCGCGCCGCCGAGACGCTCGGCATCGTCGGCGAGTCCGGCTCCGGCAAGACCACCACGGCCAGGATCGCGCTCGGGCTGACGCCGCCCGACACCGGCGCGGTCGAGGTGCACGGACGGCCGTGGACGCGCGGCGACCGCGCCCAGCGCCGCGACGTCCAGGTCGTCTACCAGGACACGCTGGCCTCCTTCGACCCCCGCCACACGGTGGCGAAGATCCTCGCCGAGGCGCTGGACGTGGCCGGCGTGCCGCGCGAACGGCGCCGCGCCCGCTCGATCGAGCTGCTGGAGCTCGTGGGGCTCGGCGAGGAGCACCTGGGACGCAGGCCGCTGAAGCTCTCCGGCGGGCAGCGGCAGCGGGTGGCCATCGCGCGGGCCCTGGCACCGTCGCCCTCGGTGATCGTCTGCGACGAGCCGGTCTCCGCGCTCGACGTGTCGGTCCAGGCGCAGGTCCTCGACCTGCTGGAGGACGTGCAGCGGGAGACCGGCGTGGCCTACCTGTTCATCTCCCACGACCTGGGCGTGGTCCACCACCTGTGCGACCGGGTGCTGGTCATGAAGGACGGGAGCGTGGTCGAGGAAGGGCCGGTGGAGACGGTCTTCCGCGAGCCCGCGCACCCGTACACGAAGGAGCTGGTGGCGGCGATTCCGAGACTGACGACGGCGGTGTGACATGGCACATGTGATCAAGACCGATGGCGAGGCGATCGCGATCGCCCGCGAGCTGGCCGCGACCTTCGCCGAGGGAGCGGTGCGGCGCGACGCCGAGCGCGTCCTGCCCGTGGCCGAGCTGGAGGCGCTGTCCGACAGCGGCCTGCTCGGCATCACCGTCCCCGCCGAGCACGGCGGCCCCGGCGTGCGCACCGCCACGCTGGGCGCGGTCATCAGGGAGCTGTCGGCGGCCGACGCCAGCATCGGGCAGATCCCGCAGAACCACTTCTGGTACCTCGACTCGCTGCGCGAGCACGGCAGCCCCGAGCAGCAGGCGTTCTTCTACGCCGAAGCGCTGGCGGGACGCCGCTTCGGCAACGCCGCCGTGGACGCCCGCGGCCCCAATGGCGAGCGTGAGCGTGCCACCCTGCGCCCGCACAAGGACGGCTACCTCATCTCCGGCCGCAAGATCTACTCGACCGGCGCGCTGTTCGCCCACTGGATCCCGGTCACCGCGCTCGACGAGGACTCCCACCGCGTGGCGTTCGTGCCGAGTGACGCGCCGGGCGTCACCGTCGTCGACGACTGGGACGGCTTCGGTCAGCGCACCACGGCCAGCGGCACCGTCCTGCTCGACGACGTGTTCGTGCCCGCCGAGCACGTGATGCGGGTGAAGCGGGCCGAGGTCAGCACGTTCCGCACCTTCGGCCTGCTCATCCACGCGGCCATCGACACCGGCATCGCAGAAGGCGCGCTCGCCGACGCCGCCGCCTTCCTGCGCGGCTACCGAAGGGGCGGCTGGCCGGGCGCCCAGCCGGAGAAGGTGGTCGAGGACCCGGTCGTCATCCAGCTCTTCGGCGAGCTGGCGGTGCTCACCAGGGCGGCACGCGCGCTGCTGGAGAGCGCCGGCGACGCCGTGGACCGGGCCAGATCGGCGCCGCCCGAGGACTTCCCCGAGCTCGCGGCGGAGGCGGCCGTCGCCATGGCCGCCGCCCGCGCGCAGGCCGACCGCGCCGCCAACCGGGTGAGCGCCGAATGGTTCGAGCTGGCCGGCGCCTCCGCCGTACGCGAGCCGCTCGGCCTGAGCCGGCACTGGCGCAACGCGCGCACCCACACCGTGCACGACCCGCGCCGGGCCAAGGTGCACGACGTCGGCAACTACCACCTCAACGGCATCGCCCCCAGGAGCTATCCCCGATGAGCCGCATCATCCACTTCAACCTCTTCGAGATGAACTGCGTCGGGCACATCCAGCACGGACTGTGGACGCACCCCGACAACAACCGCCACCGCTACACCGACCTGGAGTACTGGACCGACCTGGCGAAGCTGCTGGAACGCGGCCTGTTCGACGCCGTGTTCCTGGCCGACGTGGTCGGCGTCTACGACCGCTACCGCGGCGGGCCCGAGACCGCCATCCGCGAGGCCGTGCAGATCCCCGCCAACGACCCGCTGCTCGTCGTGCCCGCCATGGCCGCGGTGACCAAGCACCTGGGGTTCGCGGTGACGTTCTCCACCACGTACGAGCCGCCGTTCGCGCACGCCCGCCGCATGTCCACCCTCGACCACCTGACCAAGGGCCGGGTCGCCTGGAACATCGTCACCTCCTACCTGCGCAACGCCGCGCGCAATTTCGGCCTGGACGACGAGATCGAGCACGACCTGCGCTACGAGATCGCCGAGGAGTACCTGGAGGTGCTCTACAAGCTGTGGGAGGGCAGCTGGGAGGACGGCGCGGTGCTGCGCGACCGGGAGCGGCACATCTACACCGATCCGGCCAAGGTGCACGCCATCGACCACGTCGGCAAGCACTTCCGGGTGGCCGGCCCGCATCTGTCGGAGCCGTCGCCGCAGCGCACGCCCGTGCTCTACCAGGCGGGCAACTCCGACCGGGGCAAGGAGTTCGCGGCCAGGCACGCCGAGGCCGTCTTCACCGGCGCGGCGTCCCTGGAGGCGCTGCGCGAGGACATCGCCGACACCCGCCGCCGCGCCGCCGCCTACGGCCGCGACCCGGACCACATCACGTTCTTCCCCAGCGCCTCCGTGATCGTGGGCCGAACGCAGGCCGAGGTGGACGCCAAGATCGCCGACCTGCAGCGGCACATCCGGGTCGAGGGCTTCCTCGCGCAGCGCGGCAGCGGCATCGACCTCGCGGCCTACGACCCCGAGGAGTTCATCGACGACATCGTGGCGCGCGGCGGCGACTTCACCGAGCGGGCCGTGCGGCAGCTCGTGGGGCGCGGGCTGCGGGTGCGCGACGTGCTGGAGTCCATCGGCCGCATCGGGCGCGGCCCGTTCTTCGTCGCCGGCACCCCCGAACGGGTCGCCGACGAGATCGAGCGCTGGGCCGACGAGACCGGCGCGACCGGGTTCAACCTCATGCAGTACCTGTCGCCGGGCACCGCGGAGGACTTCATCGAGCTGGTCGTGCCCGAGCTGCAGCGCCGGGGCCGCTACCGCACCTCGTACGAGGACTCGACGCTGCGCGAACGCCTGCTCGGCCCGGGCATCCACCGGCTGCCGGACAGCCACCCGGGCGCCGCCTATCGAAACCTAGTAAATCAGTAGGTTTTGTAGGTAGTATGCGGTGCATGCGCAATCGGCCCTCACGGTTGTTCCTGAATGTCATGGGCGTGCTCGTCCTCCTCATCGGCCTGGCCGCCTGCGGCGGCGAGGCGTCGCAGGCCGCGGGCCGCGACGAGCCGCTACGGGTGGGCTATCAGCGATTCGGCGCCCTCACCCTGGTCAAGGCCAGGGGAGTGGCGCCGGATGTGACGTGGTCACTGTTCGAGAGCGGTCCTGCGGCGACTGAGGCGCTCAAGGCCGGCTCCATCGACGTCGCCTACACCGGCGAAGCGCCGCCGATCTTCGCCGCGGCGGGCCGGATCGACTTCAAGATCATCAGCACCTCGGAAGAGGTGCCGCAAGGCGAGGCCGTCCTGGTCAAGGAGGACAGCGGCATCAACGGCTTCGAGGATCTGAAGGGCAAGTCGATCGCGCTCAACAAGGGCTCCAACGTCCACTGGCTGCTGGTCCGGCTCCTCGAGAAGCACGGCATGTCGATCGACGACGTGAACGTGAAATACCTCAAGCCGGCGGAGGGGCGGCCCGCGTTCGACAACGGGCAGGTCGACGCGTGGATCATCTGGGATCCGTACTTCGCGCTCGCCGAACGGCCCGGCGTCAAGGTGCTCGCCGACGCGACCGGGCTGGCCGGCAACCGCGAGTACCTGCTCGCCTCGCCCGAGGCGCTGGAGACCAAGTCCGCGCAGATCGAGCGGCTGCTCAAGCAGCTCCGCGAGACCACCGACTGGGGCATCGCCCATCCCAAGGAGCGGGCCCAGGCGATGGCGCCCGAGCTGAAGATCCCAGAAGACGTCGCCGAGCGCGCCCTGGCCCGCAGCGCCAGGCCCATCGCCCCGGTCAACGCCGGCATCGGGGCGGAGCTGCAGCGCATCGCCGACGGCTTCACCGCGCTGAAGCTCATCCCCGGCAAGGTGGACATCGCCGGGCGGGTGGACGACAGGTTCAGCGAGGTGCTGCGATGACCGCCACATCCGTACGGCCCGCGCGCACGGAAGGCGAGCGCACCCGCGTGCGGCGCAACCGGAAAGCCCCGCGCGCCGCCCGCTGGCGGCGGGCCGTCACCCCGGTGCTCCTCGTGGTGGTCTGGGAGGGCTGCTCGCGGGCCGGGATCCTGCCGCCGGACAAGCTGTCGGCCCCCAGCGACGTGCTGGCCGCGGGCTGGCGGCTGGCCGCCGAGGGCACGCTGTGGGTCAACCTCGTCGACTCGCTGCTCAGGGCCGTCATCGGCCTGGCCGTCGGCGGCGGGCTCGGGCTCGCGCTCGGCTCGATCGCCGGGCTGCTGCGCATCGGCGACGACCTCGTGGACCCGCCGGTGCAGATGGCCCGCATGCTGCCCCATCTCGGCCTGGTCCCGCTGCTGCTCATCTGGGTCGGCATCGGCGAGCCGCTGAAGATCACGCTGGTCGCGCTCGGCGCGTTCTTCCCCGTCTACCTCAACACCTACAGCGGCATCAGGGGCATCGACGAGCGGCTGGTGGAGGCGGCGCGGACCTGCGGGCTGTCCGCCGCCGCCCGGCTGCGCCACGTCGTGCTGCCCGGCGCGCTGCCGTCGCTTTTCTTGGGCCTGCGGCTCGCGTTCGGCGCGGGCTGGCTCAGCCTGGTGGTCGGCGAGCAGGTCAACGCCGACAGCGGGCTCGGCTTCATGATGATGGAGGCCCGCGAGTTCGCCCAGACCGAGGTGGTCGTGCTGGGGCTGGTCATCTACGCCCTGCTCGGCCTGCTGTCCGATCTGGCTCTGCGCACGTTGGAAGGGAGGGCGCTGGCATGGCGGCGCGGTCTGGAGGCGAGCTGAGCGAGGCCGCACCCGCGGCGGACACTGTGGCGGACACTGTGGCGGACACTGCGGCGAAGACAGGGGCGGACGCAGCGTCGGACACGGCGGTGGTCGACGCGCGGGGCATCACCCGCGCGTACGGCGACAGGCTCGTCCTCGACGGCATCGACCTGCGCATCGGCAAAGGCGAGGTGGTCGCGCTGCTCGGTGCGAGCGGCTCGGGCAAGAGCACGCTGCTGCGCATCATCGCGGGCCTCGACTCCGGCGCCGACGGCGAGGTGCGCACCAGCGGCCACATCGCCGTGGTGTTCCAGGAGCATCGGCTGCTGCCGTGGAAACGGGTCGCCGACAACATCGCGCTCGGGCTGCGCGGACCGGACCTGGCCCAGCGTACGGCCGCCGCGCTGGCCGAGGTCGGGCTGGCCGACCGCGGGCGGGCCTGGCCCGCGGAGCTGTCGGGCGGCCAGGCGCAGCGCGTGGCCCTCGCCCGCGCGCTGGTCCGCGAGCCCGACCTGCTGCTGCTCGATGAGCCGTTCGCGGCTCTGGACGCGCTCAACCGGCTCAGGATGCAGGCGCTGTTCTTCCGGCTGCGCGACGAGCACGACTTCGCCGCCCTCCTGGTGACGCACGACGTGAACGAGGCGCTGCTGCTCGCCGACCGCCTGCTCGTGCTGGAGGACGGGCGCATCGCCGAGGACACCGCCGTGACGCTCCCGCATCCGCGCGCCCAGGACGACCCGGCCTTCGGCGCGCTGCGCCGCCACCTGCTCACCCGCCTGCGCGTGCCCCTGCTCCCGACCAGTCCTGACCCGGGGCCGGAGCGCCCGCCCCTCCTCCGGACCCGGGCGCCCCGGCCGGTCAGATCCCGGCGACGATCTTCTCCAGCAGGTGCGGGCCGCGCTCCGCGCCCTCGCGGTCCCGCTTGGCCACCTCCTCCCTGACGATCGGGATGACGTACCGGCCGAAGTCGATGGCGTCGCCGAGCAGGTCGTAGCCGCGCGCGGAGATGATGTCCACGCCCAGGTCGTAGTAGTCGAGCAGCGCCTTGGCCACGGTCTCGGGAGTGCCGACCAGCGCGTTGGAGTTGCCCTCGCCGCCGGTCGCGGCGGACGTGGGCGTCCACAACGCCCGGTCGAAGCGCTCGCCCCTGGCGGCGATCGCGATCAGCCGCTGCGCGCCGGTGTTCTCCGGCCCCTCGGGCGCGTGGCCGCGCGGCGGCCTCCTGGTCGCCCGCCGCGCCTTGATGGCCTCGACCGTGCGGTGCGCCTTCTCCCAGGCCAGCTCCTCGGTAGGGGCGATGATCGGCCGGAAGGCCGCCTGGATGCGCGGCCGGTCCGTACGGCCCGCCGCCCGCGCCGCCGCCCACACCGACTCGATCTGCTGGGCGGTGTCGGCGAGCGGCTCGCCCCACAGGCAGTAGATGTCGGCCTCAGCGCCGCCGGCGGCGTACGCGGCGGGGGAGGAGCCGCCGAAGGAGACGCCGGGACGCGGCCGCTGCACCGGGAAGACGTCGCTGACGTAGTCGTAGAAGCGGTAGTGCTCGCCCTCGTGGTCGAACGGCTCCTTGCTGGTCCACACCTTCTTGACGATCTGGATGTACTCCTCGGTCCGGCTGTAGCGCTGGTCCTTGGTCAGCGTGTCGCCCTCGCGGCGCTGCTCGTGGTCGTTGCCGCCGGTGATGAAGTGGATCGTCAGCCGCCCGTCGCTGATGTGATCGAGCGTCGCGAACGAGCGCGCGGCGTAGGTCGGGTAGGACACGTTCGGCCGGTGCGCGAGCAGGATCTGCAGCCGCTCCACCTTCGCCGCCAGCCAGGCCGCGGCCGGAGTGGGGATCGGCGTGTCGGACCCGTAGGCGAACAGGACCCGGTCCCACCCGTGGTCCTCGTGGGCGCGGGCGAGCTTGAGGGTGTAGTCCTTGTCGAACGACGGGCCCGAGCGGGCGGTGGTCTCCGAGGAGTTGTTGGTGTAGGCGATGCCGAGGAACTCAACGGGCATGGGTGCGTCCTTGTCGGAGAGCGGATCGATGGCGGGTGTACGCGGCCGCGAGCACGCCGCCGACCTCGGCGGTGCTGATGAGCACCGCCATGGTGGCCTGCGAGGCCCGCCCGCCGGTGACCTCGTCGGCGGCTCGCATGAGATATCGGGTGATCGCGTTGCCGGTGACGCCGTCGCGCTCCGCGGCGGCCGGCGCCTCACGTACGGCGGCCTCGGCCACGGCGGAGTCCACGGGGTCCTCGGCCGCGGGGTCCTCGGCCACGGGGTCCTCGGTCACGGGGGCCGATCACTTCTTTTCGGTCGGGCACGGATGGATCTCCCTCTGACGGAGACGGGCTGACAAGCCGGGCAGGGTGAGGCCCAGGAGCACGAGCACCACGCCGGCCAGCCTGATCGGCGCGGGCAGCGCGCCCTGCTGTATGCAGTCGATGACCACGGCGGACAGCACCTGCCCGCTGATCACCAGCACGGAGGCGCTCATCGCGCCGAGCCGGGGAAGACGTAGCTGTTGACCGCGACGAACAACGCACCGAACACGCCGCCCGCGTACGCGGCGATCGGCGTGTCCGTCACGTCCGGCCAGGTGCGCAGCACGAGCAGCACCGCGCTGAGGAAGACGAAGCCGACCACGTGGTTCCAGACGGACGCGCGGAACGCGCCCTTGCGGGTGCTGAGCCGGCCGTTGATCGTGCGGCTGGTGCCGATGAGGACGCCGTTGAACAGCGCCAGGGCGACGAGGAAGAGCATGGTCACGCCCCTCCCGCGACGATGAGGACGCTGCCCGCGAGCACGCAGGCCGCCACCGCCAGGTCCATGAGCGTGATCCGGCGCTGCGGCGTGTGCAGCAGGCCGAACCGGTCGGAGACCGTGCCGAAGATGATCTGTCCGGTGAGCATCAGCGCGACGGTGCCCGCCAGGGCCAGCTCGCTGTTGACCGCGATGGCCGACAGGATGACGACGAGAGCGCCCGGGATGCCGCCCAGGTAGTACCAGAGCGGCGCGCGGGCCGGGCCATCGCCGGTCGCCGGGTCGGGAGCCGGTGCACGGCGGGCGAGCGCCAGCGCCAGGAGCGCGGCCACCACGGCCCCGAGCCCGTGCGCGGCCCACGAGGCGTAGAGGGCGTCGGTGTACCCGGCGAGCACGGCGTTGGCCTGGGTCATCAGCGTGAGCAGCACGCCGCCGGCGATCGCGAGCGCCCAGTCGAGCGCGCGTCCCCCGCTCATCGGGCCTCCTCCCCGGCGCCCTACCGCGATCCTGCGGCCTGCGGCGACCTGACGGTCTGTCGCGATTCGGCGGCCTGCGGCGACCTGACGGTCTGTCGCGATTCGGCGGTCTGCGGCGACTCGACGGCTTGCGGTGTTTCGACGGTCTGTCGTGGGCCGGCGGCCTGCGGCGCATCCCGCCGGGTCGCTTCGCCGCCCGCCGGCTCGGCCTTCGCCAGGGTGACGACCTCGCCGAAGGTGGCCTCGCTGGTGGCCACGGCCAGGACGCTGCCGCGGGCACGCAGCCCCGCCGCCCCCTCGGCCACGCCCGGGAAGATCAGCTCGCGGGCGCGCGGCAGCTCGGTCTCCTTGAACAGGCGCCGGCGGTGCGCGATGGCCTCGGCCACCAGCGCGCCGCCGGGATCCGCGCCCAGCAGGTCGCCGAAGGCGCGCTTGAGCGGGAGCCTGGTGGTGGTGCGGATGGCCGCGGCGGCGGGGGCGGGAGCGTCGAGCGCGCCGAACGCGGCGGTGAAGGTCTCGACGATGGCGCGCGGCGTGTCGACGAGCGTCCCGTCGAGATCGAACACGGTCACGTGACGCATGGCATCCTCTCCGGCTGCTGCAGCTTCAACGTAAGAAGGAATTCTCGATAAATCAAGTGGGTTATGCATGGAATAAAATCCCTAATAACAAGTAGACCTTGACGGATTTTCGCAGCCCGTGCTGAGCTGGGCCGTGGTTCATGGAGGTGAAGGGGAGCCATGCACGGCGAGATCACTGGAGCCGAGGCGGCCCGCGACGGCCGGATCGTGCCGGATAAGGTCGGGGCATGACCGCATCCACCTCCTGCGCAGCCCGCGGTGATGCCCCCGATTCTCCTGTCGAGGACGTGCTGGACGACCCGGTGCGCGCCGCCCTGCTCGGGCCGCAGGCGCACTTCGCCGTACGGCGCGGCCAGGTGCTGCGCTACGCCTTCGAGGTCTCCCCGTTCGTGTCGCTGCCGCCCGAGCCCGGCCTCGCCGACTGGCGTGACGCGGCGGCGCTGGCGGGCGCGGACGGCACCGTGCTGATGACCGGCCCCATGCCGGCGCCGCCCGACGGCCTGGCCGAGGTCACGGAGATCACCGGCTACCAGCTCACCGGCGAGGACGTCGCGGGGGAGCACGACGACGAGGTGGTGCGGCTGGGGCCCGCCGACGTGCCGGAGATGCTGGACCTCGTCCGCCGCACCCAGCCGGGGCCGTTCCTCCCGCGCACCGTCGAGCTCGGCGTCTACCTCGGCATCCGCCGGGGCGGCGCGCTGGCGGCGATGGCCGGCGAGCGGATGCGCCCGCCGGGCTGGACCGAGATCAGCGCCGTCTGCACCGACCCCGCGCACCAGGGTCAGGGGCTGGCGCGGCGGCTGATGCTCGCCGTCATCGCGGTCGTCAGGGAGCGCGGCGAGCAGCCGTTCCTGCACGTCGCCGACGGCAATCCGGCGATCCGCCTGTACGAGCGGCTCGGCTTCCGCATTCGCCGGCCCGTCACGTTCCGCATCGCCCGGCTGACGGCGCCCGCCAGGGTCGAGTCCGGGTCATAAGCCCCCGGGAGCCTCAGGAGGGCACGCGCGTAACGGACACCGAGGTCTTCGGTCGGAGCGCGCGTGATGGGGCGCCGGAGCTTCAGACGGGAGCGCGTGTGATGGGGCGCCGGGGCCTCAGGCGGGGGCGCGTGTGATGGGGCGCCGGGGCCTCAGGCGGGGGCGCGTGTGATGGGGCGCCGGGGCCTCAGGCGGGGGCGCGTGTGATGGACGCGAGCAGCGCCAGCTTCTCGGCGCTGCCGGTGCCGGGATCCGGGTGCATGACCACGAGCGTCCGGCCCGGCGCGCCCTGCACGCCCAGCCGCTCCCGGTTCAGCCACAGCTCGCCGACCTGGGGATGAGCGAGCAGCTTGGCCGCGCCCTCGCAGGTGCCGACGTCGTGCCGCGCCCACAGCCGGGCGAAGCGCGGGCTGGCCAGCGACAGCTCGCCGACCAGCTCGATGAAGCGAGGATCGTCGATGTCGGTGCCCACGGACGCGCGGAACCCGGCGACCATGCCCGGCGCGGCGTTCTCCCAGCCGGGGTGCAGGGCCTGCTCGGCGGGGTCGAGGAACGTGTCGCGCAGCCGGTTGCGGCCCGCCGCGAGCCGCGGTGACAGGGCGGTGGCCAGGTCGTTGGCGGCCAGCACGTCGAGGTAGCGGCCCTCCACGTACGCGGGCAGCGGCAGCGCGGCGATCAGCTTGGCCACGCCCTCGGGGACGGACTCCTTGCGCGGCCGCCGCCGGCGCCTGCGCGGCCGCTGCGCGCCGAGGCGGAGCAGGTAGGCCGTCGCGTCGTCGTCGAGCTGTAGCGCCCGGGCGAGCGCTTCGAGTACCTGCGGTGAGGGGTTGCGGTCGCGCCCCTGCTCCAGGCGCAGGTAGTAGTCGGCGCTGATGCCGGCGAGCAGCGCCACCTCTTCACGGCGCAGGCCGGGCACGCGCCGTACGCCCGATGCGGGGATGCCCGCCTGCTCGGGAGTGACGAGCTCCCGCCGGGCGCGCACGTAGTCGCCGAGAAGGTTGGCTCTGTCGCTCATGCGCCCCACGCTACGCCGTGCCCCGGCGGGCGTGCCTGGTCCTGCCGCCCCCAGGATCGCGGGGGCTCTGGCCCGGCCACCGCTACCCGGGAAGCCTCGTGTCCCGCACGAACACCGTCGCACACGAGTCTGGAGCTTCACCATGTCGACGTACGTCTTGATCCACGGGGCCTGGCACGGCGGGCGCTGCTGGGATCGGGTGGTCCCGCTGCTGGCCGAGGCCGGGCACCGGGTGCTCGCGCCCTCCCTGACCGGCTGCGGCGACCGGGCCTGCCTGCTCGGCCCGCACGTGGGGCTGGACACCCACGTCGCCGACGTCGCGGGACTGCTCGCCGATGAGGACCTCACCGACGTGATCCTCGTCGGCCACAGCTACGCCGGGCTCGTCATCACGGGGGCGGCGGGCCGGGTGCCGGGACGCGTCGGCCGGCTCGTCTACCTCGACGCGATGGTCCCCGAGGACGGCGAGCGTGCGGTGGACGTACAGCCCATGACCCAGGCGCTGCTCGACGCCGCGGCCGCGTCCGGGGAGGGCTGGCGGGTGCCGCCGATGCCCGAGCTGCCGCCGCCCGCCGGCCTGTTCGGGGTCACCGACCCGGCCGACCAGGCGTGGCTGCGGGGGATGCTGTCGGACATGCCGCTGCGCTGCTTCCAGCAGCCGGTCAGGCTGGGCGACCCGGCCGCGCGCATGATCCCGCGTACGCACATCCACTGCACGGCAGGCGTGCCCGAGGGCATCGTGCGCCGGCCCGTCCCCGAGGTCCAGCCCGACGGGAGTCCCGCCCAGGTGTGGGAGCTCCCGACGGGCCACGACTGCATGATCACCATGCCGGACGAGCTGGCCGGGCTGCTGCTCAAGCTCGGCTGAGCCCGCGCCTGCGGGTCAGCCGGCTCTGGCGGCCAGCAGCGAGGAGAGGCGGTCGACGGTGACATCCGCCAGCTCCATCACCACCGCGCCGTGCCCGTCGCCCGCGGTGCCGCCTGCGGTGCCGCCCGTCGTGCCGCCCTCGGGGACGGCCACGACCAGGCAGCCCGCGGCCAGCGCCGCCGCGATGCCCGGCGGCGAGTCCTCCAGCGCCACGCAGTGACGCGGATCGACCCCCAGCCGCCGGGCCGCCGTCAGGTACGCCTCCGGATCCGGCTTGGGCAGGCTCACCTCGTCGCCGCACACCACGGTGTCGAACGTGCCGGGTTCGAGCTGGGCCAGCACCTCGTCCACCAGGACACGGTGGCTCGACGTCACCAGCGCCGTCGGTACGCCGCTCCGGCGTACCGACGCCACCACCTCCTGGGCGCCGGGCCGCCACGGCACCCCGAGGGCGAACAGCTCCCTGGTGCGTTCCAGCAGCCACGCCGCCGACTCGTCGGCGTCGGCCACGACGCCGAGGTCGTCCTGCACGAGCTGGGCGGAGTCGCGCAGGTTGCGGCCGACCACCTGGCGGCGGATCTCCGGCCGCAGCGTGCCGCCGAGCTTCTCCGCGAGATCGGCGAGGCTGACGTCCCAGAGCGGCTCGCTGTCGAACAGGGTGCCGTCCATGTCGAACAGCACCGCCGCCATGGGCGGGACGCCGCGGCCCACCGGATGGGCGCTCCCGCCCGCCGGATCAGGGGCGCCGCCCGCCGGATGAGCGCCGCCCGCCGGATGAGCGCTGCCCGTCGGATGAGGGACGCCGTCCGCGCTTACGGTCAACCCAGCTCCTCGGCGAGCCAGCGCCGCACCGTGCGCGGGTCGTCGCCGGTCGTGCCGTCCACGCCCAGCTCGATCCAGTGGCGCAGGTCGTCCTGGGTACGGGTGGGCCAGCCGTGCACGGGGAAGCCCTCCTCGTGCAGCCGCTCGACGATCTCGGCCGTCAGCCCCTCGCCGCCGCTGTGGATCCGGCTCGACCCGGTGTCCTCAAGGAGCTGCCGGTAGCCGCCCGGGTGCTTCTCGGCGTCGGTCCACTTGGACACGATGATGCCGCGCGGGATGTGCGGCAGCTTCTGCGCCACGGTCGCCATCGCCTCGACCGAGAACCCGGTGAGGATCGTCCGCTCGGCGTGGTCGGGGTGCCGGAGGAAGAAGTCCGTCAGGGCCTCGATGGCGGCCAGGTCCTTGATTTCGAGCTGCACGAACCTGGTCGTCGCCTGATACATCTGCTCCAGCGTGGGAACCCGCTCGCCGCCGCCCACGTCCACCGCACTGATCCGCGACCAGGGCAGCCGCGCGACCGGCCCGAGGTCCTTGCCGGTCGCGTCGGCAGCGGTCCTGTCCAGCGTCGCGTCGTGCAGCATGAACAGCTGCCCGTCGGAGCTGATGCGGACGTCGGTCTCCAGCTCGTCGACGCCGACCTCCTCGGCCACGCGGTAGGACGCGATGGTGTTCTCGGGCGCTTCGGCCATGGCGCCTCGGTGCCCGACGATGGCAAATGCCACGATCTTCCTTCCTCAGTGACTTGTTGTGTCCATGACGTCCCGTGTGGGGGTGGCCGGTGCAGCGGCGGCACGAGAGGTCCAGGTCAGGGCGCGACCAGCCGGCGATACTTCGGCATCACCCGCTGGACGGCGGGGTCGAGGTTGCGCACCGCCTCGCGCAGCGTCTCGGCCGGATCGGCGTTGGCCGAGTACACCTTCTGCAGCACGATCAGCATCTCGGAGATGAGCTCGTTCACGTACCGGCGCATGGTGTCCGGCGGACGGGCCCGGCTGAGCTGGTCTTGGGCGACCTGGTACTGCGGTGTCTTGGCGTTGCGCTCCTTGATCTTCGGCGAGTCGAGCGCGCTGGTGGTGACCGGCAGGTAGCCGGTGTTCAGGCTCCACTCGGGCGCGCCGGTCTGGGCCAGGTACTTGACCAGCTCCCAGGTCGCCTGCTTGCGCTCCTTGGTGGAGTTGCGCATGATCGCCAGCCCGCTGCCGCCGGTCGGCACGCCCGGCTGCACCTGCTCGGGCAGGAAGGCCGCGCCGAACTCGAAGTCGGTGGCCTTGAGCAGCGAGGTGAGCGCGCCGGTCGAGGTGCAGATGGTCGCCGCCACGCCGGACGCGAAGTCGCCGTTCACGTCGGAGGCCAGGTAGGCCATCTGGTCGTCGTGGATGAACGCCCGGTCGAACTCCAGGGCGGCGATGGTCTCCTCGGAGGCCAGCTTCGACGTCATGCCGTCGGAGTAGGCGCCGCCGAAGGCCCAGGCCGAGCCCTGGAAGTACCAGTCGTCCTTGCCGTTGTAGGCGCGCATCTTGACCGGCGAGCCGCGGTGCTTGTAGCCCTTGAGCTGCTGACCCCACTCGCGCAGCTCGGTGAACGTCTTCGGCCCGCGGTCGGGCAGCCCGGCCCCGGCGAAGATCTCCTTGTTGTAGTAGAACAGCGGCGTCGAGCGGGCCCACGGCAGCCAGTAGATCTCGTTCCTGATCGTGCCCTCGGCCAGGAACGTCGGGTGGAAGAAGTCGGGCCGGAAGCTAGCGTCGAAGTAGCCGCTCAGCGGTTCCAGCGCCTCGGCGAGGAAGTAGCGGTTCCAGTTCACGTCGCTGAGCGTGACGAGGTCGGGGACCTGCGCCACGGCGAAGCTGGCGGCCAGCTTGGAGTCGAGCGCCGTGTACCCGGGGAACAGCTGGATCTCGCAGTAGATGTCCGTCTGCGAGGCGTTGAACCCGTCGATGATCGTCTGCAGCACCTCGGCGTTGTGCGAGGTGAACGCGCTCCACAGCACCACCCGCTGGCGGCGGGCGAACTTGTCCGGCACCTGGCCGCTCACCTGGGCGTAGTCGCCGAGGCTGCGGCCCGCGCAGGCGTTCAGCGCCAGGCCGGCCGCGGCCGCGGTGGCGGCGGTCAGGAGCCGGCGCTGGCTGAAACTCGTCCCCGTCACGCTGGTTCCTTTCTGATCGAGCCGGATCGCGAATACGTGGTCGTCATCGGCGTAGCGCGCTCCCGGCCAGGCCGGCGACGATGTAGCGCTGCGCCAGCAGGAAGACGATGGTCACGGGCAGGACGACGAACAGGGTCCCGGCCATCAGGGCGCCCCAGTCGTTGATGCCGTCGTTCTCCTTGAGGTAGAGCAGCCCGATCGGCAGCGTCCGCATGTTGACCGAGTTGGTCACGATCAGCGGCCAGACGAAGTTGTTCCACTCGTCGATCAGGGCGATGAGCCCGACCGTGATGATCGCCGGCCGGGACATCGGCATGATGAACGACCAGATCGTGCGCAGGTGCCCCGCGCCGTCGATCTGCGCCGCCTCCAGCACCTCGTACGGGAGCGAGCGGAAGAACTGGTGGAGCAGGAACGTGCCGAACGCCGACGCCACGCCCGGCAGGATCAGGCCGGCGTAGGTGTTCAGCAGGTGGAGATGGCCGATGGTGATGTAGTGGACCAGCAGCGTCACGTGCCCGGGCACCATCAGCGCGCCGAGCATGAAGACGAACAGCCAGCGCTTGCCGGGGAACGGCAGGAAGGCGAAGGCGTAGGCGGTGGAGATGGCCAGCACCACCTTCAGCACCGTTCCGATCGCGGCGACCACGACCGAGTTGATGAGGAACTGCCCGAACGGGGCAAGCTCCCAGGCGGTGACGAAGTTCTCCAGAGTCAGCGACTCCGGGATCAGACGCATCGGCCAGCTGTTGATGTCCTCGTTCGTCTTGAACGCGGTGGTGACGAAGAGGTAGAGCGGCCCGAGGAAGACCAGGGCGGTGAGCACCAGGGCGAGCACGCCCCACCAGGGCGCTCGCCGCGGGTTGTCGGGCTTCCGCGCGGCGGGCTCGGTCGCGGCCGCGGTCGGCATGACCGTCATCAGTAGTGAACCCTCCGCTCGACGAATCGGAACTGCAGGACGGTGATCGCCATCAGCACCACGAACATGATCATGGAGGCCGCGCTGGAGCCGCCGACGTTGCTGCGGTTGAACGCCTCGTCGTAGATGAACCAGCTCAGCGTCGTGGTGGAGCGGGCGGGCCCGCCGCCGGTCATCATGGCGATGACGTCGAAGGCCTGGAAGGCCGAGATCGTCTGGGTGATCACCAGGAAGAACGTGGTGGGCGAGAGCAGCGGCAGGATCATCCGCCTGAACTGCGTCCACCGGCCGGCGCCGTCGATCCTGGCCGCTTCCAGCACCTCCGAGGGGATCTGCTGGATGCCCACCAGGTAGACGATCGCGACGAAGCCGAGGCCCTTCCAGATGGAGACGATGATGAGCGCCCACAGCGCCCACGAGTCGTCGGTGATCCAGTTCGGCGAGCTGGAACCGAACGCCTCGAACACCAGCCGGCTGAGACCGTGGTTGGGGTCGAAGACGAACAGCCAGATCGTCGCGATCGCCGCCCCGGACAGCACGTGCGGGGCGAAGGCGAGCGTCTGGACCGCGTTGGTGCCTCGTATGCGCTGGGAGAACAGCATCGCCAGCGCCAGGCCGAGCACCAGGGTCACGACCACGACGACGACCACCCAGACCAGCGTTCTGAACAGCACCGCGGGGAAGGTCGAACTGCTGAAGAGCGCCTGGTAGTTGAGGAGACCGGACCACTCGGCCGCAGGTGAGATGAAGTCCCACGTGGTGAAGCTCAGGTAGACGTTCTGGATGATCGGCCAGTACGCGAAGACGGCGATCAACGCCAGGTTAGGAAACGCGAACGCGGCGAACAGCAAATAGCCGCGCCGGCGCCGTCGTGCCGCACTGAGCGATCCGGAAGTCTCCTTCGCGGTGCCGGTCGGCCTGCCGGCGCTGACGGAGCGTGCCGATCCCGCTTCGAGATCGCTGACTCCACTGCTCACGGGCTACCACCCATCCGCGTCGGGAACGAACGTGTGCCGACTTTACTTGCGGTTATGTGCTCGAATCTGGTCATTTGGTGCCGAATCTGTGACCATTGCGCGAACGTTTCAATCAGATGTGCAAGGGTGTCCGCGAGATGTCAAGCATGTTTCAAGGCCGTGCCTTCGACCGCCAGCAGCGGATCCTCGCCTACGTACGCAGCGAGGGGCGCGCGGTCGTCTCCGAGATCGCCGACATGTTCGCGATCTCGCCCGCCACGCTGCGCAGGGACCTGCGGGCGCTGGAGTCGCAGCGGCTGATCGCCCGCTCGTACGGCGTCTTCTACCCCACCGACAGCGGCCGCTACGAGACGCCGCTGGAGCACCGGCACAAGGCCAAGACCGCCGAGCGGCTCGCGATCGCCGAGGCCGCCATCGCGATGATCGCCGAGGTCGGCACCGTGCTCATCGACGAGGGGGCGCTGCTCGAAGACCTGATCGGGCCCATGCGCCGGCTGAGCAGGATGACCGTGGTGACCCGGTCGCTGACCGTCGCCGCCGAGCTCAGCCGGCACACCGACCACGACGTCATCATCGTCGGCGGCCGCCTGCGCCCGACGACCATGGGCACCGTCGACCGGTGGGCCACGTCGATGCTCAGCGAGCTGAACGTCGACCTCACGGTCATGGGCACCAACGGCGTGTCGCTCGAGCGCGGGCTGACCACGCCGGACCCGGCCGTGGCGCAGGCCAAGACGGCGGCGCTGGAGGCGGCCCGGCAGTGCGTGCTGGTGTGCGAGCACACCAAGTTCGGCGTGGCCAGCTTCGCCAAGTTCGCCGACCTCAATCAGGTGACCTGGATCGTCACCGGCAAGCAGCTGCCCAGGGCGGCCGCGCAGCGCTACAGCGAGGCCGGCCCCAAGATCCTGCGCGTCTGACGCTTTCAGCCGGAGAGGAAGCGGCCGATGGCCCCCCACGTCCCGGCCGGTGGTCGCCTTCTCGATGCGGTACGCGCCGCGCAGGTACAGCAGCGGCGTGGCGCATGCCCCCCAGGCTCCGGTTGTGACGGCGTCGCTGACCCGGCTGCCGCGGGCGCACGACCCGGAACACTGGCAACAAGGCTGACGTCGCATACAACCTTTCGCCCGCCCGGCGGCGTTGGGTACGGGCGAGAGGAGATCACATTGGACCGTCACGACGGCTTCCGTGAGTTCGTGCTCGCCCGCCAGCAAGCGCTGATGCGGACCGCGTACCTGCTCACGGGAGACGCCCACCAGGCCGAGGACCTGCTACAGAGCGTGCTGTCCAAGGTCGTGAGGCATTGGGGCAGGCTGGCCAGGGACGGCAACCCCGAGGCGTACATCCGCAAGTCGCTGGTCAACCAGTACACGTCCTGGCGGCGCCGGCCGCGCCCCGAGCAGCCGAGCGCCGAGCTGACCGACCACGGCGCCTCCCACGACGACGCCACGCTCGACCGCATCGTGCTGCGGCAGGCGCTCGCCAAGCTCGGCCCCAGGCAGCGCGCGGTGATCGTGCTGCGCTTCTACGAGGACCTGACCGAGGCGCAGACGGCCGAAGCGCTCGGCTGCTCCATCGGCACCGTCAAGAGCCAGACCCATCACGCGCTGAACCGCTTGCGGGCGATCGCGCCGGAGCTGGCGCCCATGCTCACCGAAGCCGAGATCGAGGAGGTGGCCCGATGACGCGGTTGCGTCGCGCGCTTGACGGCATCGCCGCCGAGGCGCCCCTGGTAGACCTGGCCGATGCGGCCATCGCCCGGCACCGGCGCAGGCGGCGCGCCACGGTGTCGCTCGCCGCGGTGGCGGTCGCCGCGACGGTGGCGGCCACCGGCGTGGTCATGACGGCGCCCTGGCGGGCGGTCACGCAGCCCGCCGTGCAGGTCGTGGACCCCGCCGGGCCAGGTGAGGACCGGACCGCGCCGGGCGAGGACCGGGCCGACGTGGCGCCCGACCTGCCGGACGAGCCGGTGGGGAGACTGAGCCACGCGTACATGCCGAGATGCAAAGCCGTCCCGTGTGACCGCGACGACGAGTGGCGGGTGGTGACCACCGCCGGCACGACCTACCGCCTGCAGAAGGCCGTCGCAAGAACCGCCAAGGGAAGGAGCGTGCCCATCGCGATCAGCAAGAACGGGGGCGTGCTCGCCTACTACAGCCGCGAGGAACAGGCGTACGTCGTCCGCGACATGCAGACCGGCGCCGAGAAGGTCTCACCGGTCAAGATGCCGGAGAAGAAGATTCCGGTCGGCGCCCTGCTCCTGGTCTCCGACGACGGCCGGTACCTCGTCGTCGACGACCCGATGGAGTTCGACGACTACCCCGGAGCGATCATCGACATGCGGACCGGCGAGCGTACGGCGCTGCGCGGCGACTTCGAGCCGTTCATCCTCAAAGACGGCGTGCTCCAGCTCGTCAGGTACATCAAGACCGACCTGTGGCTGATGCCCGTGACCGGCGGCGGCAAGCCGGTGCGCTTCGACGGCAGGTTCATCATGTTCAGCGAAGTCGCGCCGGACGGCCGGACGGTGGTGGCGCTCGACAAGACCCCGGAACCGGAAGAGGCACCGGTGCTCACCGTGCTCGACGCCAAGACCGGCGCGATCGTGCGGCGGCTGCCCACTCCCACCACGTCCGGAGGGCCCGAGCCGCTCTGGTGGCTCGACGACAGGGAGGTCGTCGTCAAGGGGCACGGCAAGGGCACCAAGATGTTCGCGCTGGACGTCATGACCGGCGACCTGCGGCCGCTGAGCGACTACGGCGAGGACCTGCTCTACCTGACCCTGCCCGGCCGCGTTACCAAGTAGGTGACCCGGCCGGACGGGGACCCGTCCGGCCGGTTTCCTGAGGAGCCGTTCCAGGAGCAGTCCTGGAAAGTCGTTCCGGGGAGCCGTGCTGAGGAGTTCGTTCCGGGGAGCCGTTTTGAGGAGCGGTTCTGAGGAGCCGGACCGGCCAGCCGTCACGCCGCCGCCGGGCCGTCCGCGGCGCCGGGCGTCCAGGCGACAGGCACGCTCACCGGTCCCGCGATGACCTGGCCGGGCTTGCGCTGGATCTCCTCCGCCGGGACCGCGAGCCGCAGGGCCGGCAGCTCGCGCAGCAGCAGGCTCACGGCCGCCACCACCTCGGCGTGCCCGAGATGCCGGCCGATGCAGTGGTGGGCGCCGTGGCCGAACGACAGGTGACGGTTCGGCGCGCGGCCGAAGTCCATCCGGCGCGGTTCCGGGAATGCCCGCGGATCGTAATTGGCGGTCACGTGTGACGGGATGACGAGATCGCCCTCCCGTAAACGCGCCCCGCTCGGCAGCGTGGTGTCGCGAATGGCGCGGCGCGGTAACGCGTCCGCCGCGGCCGTGGTGAACATGCGTTCCAATTCCACCACGGCGCTCTCCACATTCTCCGGATGATCGACCAGATACGCGTAAGCGGTCGGATAATCGCCGTACGGATGAGAGAGCAGCACCTGAATGAACGTGCCGATGCTGCTCGCGGTCGTTTCCCAGCCGCCCACGAGCAGGGCGAGCGGCAATTTGATCAATCGGTCGGGAGGAATGCCCTCGCCGCGCGCGGCGATCGTGGACAGAAGATCGTCACCCGGTTCCGCGCGCCGTTTCTCGATCAGGCCCGCCAGATAACCGACCATCGCCATTTGAGCCTCGGCGGCCTCCGACCGGCCGAGCGTGCTGGTGGCCAGGAACGCCTCGCCCCAGGCCCGGAACGGCTCCCTGTCCTGCGGCGGCAGGTCGAACAGGTCGCTGATGACGTTGAGCGCGAGCGGCAGCGCGAACGTCTCCATCAGGTCGGCCAGCTCGCCGGCCCGCAGCATGTGCTTGAGCTGCGCCGACGCGTGGGCGTCGATCTGTCCGGCGAGCCGCCCCACCGCGCGCGGCGTGAAATGATCCGCCACGACGCCGCGCACCGCGGCGTGCTCGGCCTTGTCGAGGCTGAGAATCGTGCCTTCGAGATCGATGTCGTCGTCGCCGAGGGCCTGCTGCCTGGAGAATGCGTCCTGGTCCCGGAACACGGTGATCACGTCGTCGTATCGGGTCACCAGGTAAGCGGGGGAGCCGTTCGGCCGGACGACTTCGTGGACGCCGGTCCCGGCCGCGCACAGCTCGTGGTAAAGCGGATTGATGTAAAGGCCGGGACGATTCACCCCGTCTTCGCCGAGATCCAGCGGATGGGTGATCGGGCAGGAAGACGGCACGTGCGCGTTCGTTGCGGTCATCGCGAAAATCCCCTGTTTCTTCGGATGGCCGCCATGGCGAGGTTTTCTCGGCTGCGGCCAAACCCCTGAGCGTCCGGCTCAGAATAAGAAAGAGATCGCGAACGCGCATGTATCGTCACGGTTGCATCGCTCGAACCTTCTTTCCACGCCGCCCCAAGAGCCGATGCGTTAACTCTGGAAAAACACATACCGAAACCGGCGGTTCCCGCAAGTGTTAGGCTCGGCCGCGTGAGTCCCGACCCCGCGCCACGCCCGCACACCGGACGGCGGCGCAACCCGGCCGTCCGGCAGGCCATCCTCGACCACGCCGCGGACCTGCTGATCGCCAACGACTACGCGGCCGTCCCGATCGACGCCATCGCCAAGGCCGCCGGAGTCAGCAAGCACACCATCTACCGCTGGTGGCCCTCCAAGGGCGCGGTCCTGCTCGAGGCCATGGCCGAACGCGCCAGACAGCAGACACCCGGCCTCGACACCGGCGTTTTCGCCGACGATCTGGAGACCTTCCTCGCCGCCACCTTCGCCACCGCCGAGAAGGTCTCCGGGCTGCTGCGCGGCATCATGGCCGAGGCCCAGCGCGACCCGGTGGCCGCCGAGGGGCTGCGCCGCTTCACCGCGGGCCGCAGAGACGAGCTGCGCGCCCTGCTCGCCCGCGGCGTCGAGCAGGGCGACCTGTCCCCGGACACCGACCTCGATCTGCTCGTCGACCAGCTCCTCGGCCTGATGTGGTACCGCCTGCTCATCGGCCACGCCCCGATGAACGCCGAAGTCGCCGTCGCCCTGGCCCGCTCCCTGACCCGGCGCGGGCCGCAGACCTAGACCCCTTACCCGAGCAGCTTGTCCACGGTGATCGGGAGGGTGCGGACGCGGACGCCGGTGGCGTTGAAGACGGCGTTCGCGAAGGCCGCGGCGGCGCCGACCGTGCCGAGCTCGCCGATGCCGCGCGCGCCCGCCGGCCGAGCCCGGTGTCGGGATGGTCGAGGAAGTGCACGTCGATCTCCACGGCGTCGGCGCTGACCGGGAGCAGGTAGCCGGCGAGGTCCGCGTTCGAGATCCGGCCGGTGGCGGCCTCGACCCTGCCCTCCTCGCACAGGGCCGCCGCCAGGCCGAACAGCACGCCGCCCGTGATCTGGTTGCGGGCGGTGACGGCGTTGAGTATCGCCCCGGCGTCCACCACGGTGGTGAAGCGGGACAGGCGGGGCTCGCGCGTCCACCGGTTCACCCTGACCTCGCAGAAGTGCGCGGCGTACGAGGCGTGCGCGTGCCCGTCGTCCGGGGCCGTGCTGGTGCCGTCGGCGCCGATCTCGGCGGTCCCGGTCAGCCCGAGCAGCTCGCCGAACCCGATGGACGTGCCCGCCCCGATGAGGCGGCCCTTCTCGTGCCGCGCCTCGCCGGCCCCGGTGCACGTGCCCGCGCCGATGAGGCAGCCCTCCTCGTACCGGACGTCGCCCGCCCCGCGCAGTGGCGAGCCCTCGGCCGTGGCGGCGTGCCGGACCAGCGCGTCGATCGCCTCCCGGGCGGCGGCGAGTATCGCGGCCGTCACGGTCGCCGTGGCAGCCGAGCCGATGGCGCCGTAGATGTCGTCGGCGCCCGCGACGGGCAGCCGGGAGTCGCCGAGCGCGGGCACGACCCGATCCGCGGGCACTCCCAGGGCGCGGGCGGCCGTCATCGCCATGATCGTCGCCATGCCGGTGCCGGCGTCCGATGTCGCGCAGGCCACCGTGGCGGTGCCGTCGGGGCGGAAGGTCACCCGCGCGGTGGTCGGTGCCCGTCCCGCGTCCAGCACGGCGGTGGCCATGCCCATGCCGACCAGGTCGTCGCCGTCGGTCAGGGAACCGGGCCGCGCGGGGCGGCGCGACCAGCCGAAGCGCTCGGCCCCGACGCGGTAGCACTCTTCCAGGTGCTTGCTCGCGTACGGGATCCCGCCGATCAGCGTATTCGCCAGGTGGTTCTTCACGCGCAGCTCGATGGGGTCCATGCCGAGCCGGTCGGCCAGCTCGTCCATGGCGCTCTCCAGGGCGTAGGAACCCGCCTCGTCGCCGGGGGCGCGCATGATCGTGGCGGGCGGCAGGTTCATGCCAGGGGTGATGGAGAGCTCGATGTGCGCGTTCGGGGTGGCGTAGTACTTCTGGGCGGCGCGGTAGCCGGGGTCCTCCACGAGGCTCTCGCTGACCGTGTGGTGCTTGATCGCGTGGAGCCGCCCGTCCCGGTACGCGCCGAGGCCGATCGTCTGCGACGACGCCGCCCGGTGCCCGGTCACGGTGAACAGCTGCTCCCGGCTCGTCACGATCTTGACCGGGCGGCCGAGCGCGCGGGCGGCGGCCGCGGCCAGCATGGCGGGCGCCCAGGTGAACGCCTTGCCGCCGAACCCGCCGCCCACGTACGGGCTGATGACGTGCACATCGGCGGGCGGGACGCCGAGCACGGCGGCCAGCTCCATCGCGTGCGCCACCGGACCCTGGGTGCCGCTGTAGATCGTCAGCTTGCCGTCGTCCCAGGCGGCGACGGCCGCGTGCGGCTCCATCATCATGTGGTGCCTGGGCGGGACGTCGTAGGTCGCCTCCACCCTGACCTCGCTCGCGGCCAGCGCCGCCTCGATGTCGACGTCCTCCGGCTTGGCGATGACGCGGCCGAGCGGGAGCCCCGGGATCTCGGGCGGCCGCACCGCGTGGCGCTTGGCCCGGCCGAAGTCGGCGTTCGGAGGCCGCGTCTCGCAGGCGACCTCGACCCGCGCCGCGGCGTCGCGTGCCTGCTCCAGCGTCTCGGCGACGACCACCGCCACGATCTGGCCGTAGTGGCGGATCTCGTGATCGGCGAGCGGGAGGCGGGCGTCGGCGAAGAAGCCCGCGGGTTCCGGCAGGGTGCCCGCCGCACGACGCCACGCCCATGGCGGCAACGCTCGCCACTCAGGTCTCGCTGGCCTGCCTCCACACCGCCATGCGGCTCGCGGAGGACCCGGCCGACCTGCCCGCGCAGGTGGAGGCCGCCTTCCGCCGCTTCGACGACCTCGGCTGACGCCGGCTCGTCCGCGGGTCAGGCGACGGTGAAGCCGCCGTCCACCGGGAGGATCGAGCCGGTCACGTACGGTGCCCCGATCAGGTAGCGGATCGCGGCGGCCACGTCCTCGGGCTTGCCCACCCGGCCCGCGGGGATGGTCTGGGCGGCGGCCGCGAACTGGGCCCGCCGCTGCTCCTCCGGCAGGAACGACCACCACGGCGTGTCCACGACGCCCGGTGAGACGGCGTTGACCCGGACCGGGGCCAGCTCGGCCGCGAGCGGCGAGACGACCCGCTCGATCGCGCCGTTCACGGCGGCGAAGGTGAACGTGCCGGGCAGGCCGGCGCGGGCGCTGGCCGCCGACACCATGGTCACCGACCCGGTCACCTGCGCCTGCTTGATCGCGTACAGGTAGGGGAAGAGCTTGCCGTCGAACGCCGCCCTGACGTGGGCCAGGTCGGTCTCCGCCAGAGTCCCGGCGCCGACCGGGCCAGGGCTGAAGGCGAGCACCAGATGGTCGAACGTCCCGACCCGCCCCAGGAAGGCGGCCACCTCGGACTCGGACGTCCCGTCCACCTGCTCGGCCCCCGCCAGGTCACCCGGCACCGCGTTCTTGGCCGCGGCCAGCCGCTCCGGGTCGCGTCCCGTGACGATCACTTCGGCGCCCTCGCCCGCCAGGAGCGCGGCGGTCGCCAGCCCGATGCCCGACGTGCCGCCCATGATCACTACTCGCACTGTCGTCTCCTTTTCTAGACGTCTCGTCTCGTTTCTATTCGAGACGCCGCGTCTTGTAAAGTCGGTTCCATGACAGGCGAGCGACGGCTGGGACGCCCACGCAGCCAGGCCACGCGGGCGGCGATCCTCGCCGCCGCGCTGGCCGAGCTGGACGAACGCGGTTACGCCGCGCTGACGATCGACGGCATCGCGCGGCGCGCCGGATGCGGGAAACAGACCATCTACCGCTGGTGGTCGTCGAAGGCCGACGTCGTCCTGGAGTCGCTGCTGGAGCGCGCCGAGACGGCGATCCAGCTCCCGGACGAGGGGTCGCTGCCCGATGACCTCATGGCGTTCCTCAAGGCCACGTTCGCGCAGCGCGGGCAGCGGCCCACGCTGATCGGGCTCATGGCGCAGGCGCTGCTCGACCCCGCGTTCGCGGCCGAGTTCAAGGAGAAGTTCCTGTTCAAGCGGCGCGATGCGCTGCGCGTGCTGCTCGACAGGGCGGTGGCGCGCGGCGAGATCGCCGCGGGCACCGACGTCGAACTGCTCATCGACATCGTGTACGGCGTGCTGTGGTACCGGTTCATCCTGGAGCACGCGCCCCTGGACGACGAGCTGGGCGAGCGGCTCACGGCTCTGCTCATCAAGGCGAGCCGCTGAGCGGAACCCGGTACCATACCGGCGCGAACGATCCCGCTCTGGGGGAGGTTGTGGTGCGCAGCGCTCTGGTGGCGGCGTCCCTCGCCGTCGTGGCAATGATCGCCGGATGCACCACGCCCGAGCAGGCCACGCCCGACGCCGGGCGGAAGACCACCGCGCCCTCGGCGCCCCCGACACCCCCGACGCCCGCGGTCCCGGCGCAGACGTTCTCCCGTACGGGCGAGGTCGGCGCGGCGGCCCCGGTGGACCTGACGGTCAAGGCCGTCGAACGGCACCGCCACCTGACCGCGCTGAAGCTCGAGCTGTCGGTCCCCACGGCCGACTACCAGACGCCGACCTTCGGCTACGGCACGCTGAACAGCGACTTCGCCCGCTTCTGGCTGCTGGACCCGGTCGGCAGGAAGGTGTACTTCACCCTGCGCGAGCAGGACGGCGAGACCGCCTACGGCACCAGGAAGCACAACCCCACGGAGTCCTTCAGGAAGGGCACCCGCTACCCGGTCGAGGTCTACTTCCCGCCGCTGCCCGCCGGCGTGCGCCAGGTCACCGTGCTCGCCGGCGGGCTCGGCGAGCTGACCGGCATCCCGGTCACCGACGGCGCGCCCGAGCCGTCCGCCGCGCCCGGCGACGACGGCACCCCCGAGCCCGGCTCGGTGTACCGGTGGCCGGTCACGCCGCCCCCGTCCGATGCCTGGTCGTACGTCGCCGACGTGCGAGAGTACGTGGAGACGCCCGAGAAGTCCCGCACCCAGGAGGGCACCGACGAGACCGTCGCCCTGCGGACCGACGTGCTCTTCGCCTTCGACAAGGCGACCCTGTCGGACAAGGCCGCGGCCGTGCTCGAGGACGTGGCCCGCGAGACCCGCGAGCGCGCCGACCCGGCCAGGCCGCCGATCCTCATCGAGGGCCACACCGACAGCAAGGGCTCCGACGCCTACAACCAGAAGCTGTCCGAGCGCCGCGCCCAGGCGGTCCTCGACCACCTCCGGCGCCTGCTCGGCACCGAGTACGAGTACCGCGCCGCGGGCAAGGGCGAGAGCGAGCCCATCGCCCCCAACGCCAGGAAGGACGGCAGCGACAACCCCGAGGGCCGGGCCCGCAACCGCCGCGTCGAGATCTCCTACAAGCTGAAGACCCAGGCGCCGGAGGTCACCCGGACGACGACGGCGAGCCCGGGCACGGCACGCGCCGCGGGACCCGCGCCCTTCCGCCCCGATCTCGGGCCGGAGGCCGGCACGCTGACCCGCGACAAGCTGAAGCTGCACGTCCACCCGCTCTACCGGGACGGCGCCTTCCTCGTCGCCCCCTTCGAGATCGAGAACACCGACACCGAAGGCATCGCGGTGCCCGTGCCGCAGCCGTTCAGGGCCGGCACTCCGCACGAGTTCGTCACCGGCGCCGCCTACAGCGGCATCACGCTCGTGGACGAGTCGAGCAAGGCCCGCTACTACGGCACCAGGGCGGGCGACGGGTTCTACGTGCAGAACGCGGTGACGACGATCCGCCCGGGCGGCGTCCAGCGCGGCTACATCTACTTCCCCGCGCCGCCTCCCGAGGTCACCGCGATGACGTTCGAGGTGGACGGCCTCGGCAAGGTCCAGAACGTGCCGATCGCGCGCTGAAGGGCGCCCGGGGAGACTCGCGCCCCCGTCCCCACGCGAGCCTGCCCGACCGTGCCGTCCGCCCGGCCGCGAGCCTCCCCGACCGTGCCGTCCGCTCGGCCGCGAGCCTGCCCGACCGTGCCGTCCGCCCGGCCGCGGCGTTCCCGCTCGTGCCCCTGCTCAGGCGCCGGCGGCGTCGAGGCGGTGGAGCTGCTCGTCGGTGAGCTTGACGTCGAGCGCCGGCAGCGCGGCCTCGTACTGCTGAAGGGTGCGCGGCCCGATCAGCGGCACGATCTCCGGCGAGGTCTGGTGCATCAGCCAGGCGAGCACCAGGGCGTTCGGGGTCACGCCGACCTCATTGGCCACTTCGGTGAGCACGGCGATCCTGGCCTCGGCGTCCGGCCCCTCGTACGGGATCATCGCGCCGTGCCCGCGCCGCTTCTCCGGGTCGTCGTAGATGCCCTTGAGTATGGGGGAGTAGGCCACGAGCGTCAGGTCGTCGTGCGTCTCCAGGTAGTCGAGCTGCTCGTCGTCCACGATCGAGATGTGCCGGACTCCGGCGCGGCGCCGCAGGTAGGAGTGCTGCTGCTGGAGCGCGACCGGCGCCGGCCAGCCGTGCTGGGCGCACAGCTGCCGGATCCGCTCGAGCCGCCAGGTCCGTACGTTCGACCAGCCGATGTAGCGGGCCTTGCCCGCCTGGACGATGCCGGCCAGCGCTTCGAGCGTCTCCTCCAGAGGCGTGGAACGGTCGTCGACGTGCACGTAGTACAGGTCGACGTGGTCGGTGCCGAGCCGGCGCAGGCTGCCGTCGATCGCATCGCGCAACGTCTTGGCCCCCGCGCCGACGAACGTGCGGTAGGCGGCGTCCCAGTCCGCCTTCCCGTCCTTCCACACGGCGTCAAGGTCACGTACGACGGCGCTGCCCTTGGTGGCGAGGAACACCTCGTCACGCTTGCCCGACTTCTTCAGCCAGCGGCCCAGCAGCTCCTCGCTCTCACCGCCGAAACTTCCCGGACGTTCCCACCAGCAGTAGCAGTCGGCGGTGTCGAGGAAGTTGCCGCCGACGTCCACGTACCGGTCGAGCATCGTGACGGCTTCGTCCTCCGGCGTGACGGTCCCCATGATCATGCAGCCCAGGGCGAGCTGGCTGACCTGTTCACCGGTACGGCCCAGTTGTACGGTCTTCATGCGTCTTCTCCCATTGGCTAAGAGGGGGCGAATGATCCGTCGACCAGAGCGAGGCGTCGGCGGTGAGATCGACGCTAGGAGCTGGAGCGCGCTCCAGGTCAAGGCGACATCCTGACCCAGGACCTGGAGCGCGCTCCAGGTCAGTGCGACACCCTGGTGTTCTGGAACGACGCGAAACGCCACCCCTGCGGGGTGCGGACGGCGGTGAAGGAGACCGTCGAGGTGCGCAGCTGCCCGTTGAGGGTGGTGCCGCCCGTGGAGATCACCAGTACGGCGCCGTCGGCCAGCCTCTTGAACCGGGTGTCGGCGGGGGCGGCCATGGTGGAGCCCTTGAGCGGCCCGTCGAACAGCCACCGGTGCGAGGACTCGATGGCGTCGCGGCCCTGCGTGAGCCTGCCGTCGAAGGTGATGTAGTCGGCGTCCTCGGTGAAGAGGGCGGCGTACGCGGTCGCGTCGCCCGCGTTCCACGCCTCGGCCAGGCGGGTGAGCAGGGTGGCGATCTCGGCGTACTCGCCGTTCGCGGATGCGGTGCCCGGGGACGCGCCCTGGCCGGGGGAGAGGGCCTGGCCGGACGCGGAGTGGTCGGACGCGGAGTGGTCGGACGCGGAGTGGTCGGACGCGGAGTGGTCGGACGCGGCGTTCTCTGTCCGGATCTTGTCAGACATCGTGTGACTCCTGAGGGATTGCCGTTGGCGCCCGCCCTTGAGGTATGCGCCTCCAGGCGGGACAGGCGCCTTGGTGGATCAACTTCACTAATGCAATTTGCACTATAGCCTGCTTCCATAGTTATAGTGCAAACAGCCATATGGAAAGGTGCATCGTCATGAAGATCCTCGTCATCGGCTCGACCGGCCGTACCGGCAAGCACGTCCTGACCCAAGGCGCCGAGCGCGGGCACGAGATCACCGCGTTCGCCCGCCGCCCCGAACTGCTCACCGACCGCAGCGCCCTCGCGGGGGTGCACCAGGGCGACGCGCACGACCTGGACGCCGTACGGGCGGCGGTCCAGGGACAGGACGCCGTCATCTCAGCGGTCGGCGGCAGCGGCATCGCACGTACGCTCATCACCGCCATGCGGGAGGCAGGCGTACGGCGGGTGGTGATGACGAGCAGCCGCTCGATCCCCGCCACCCGCCCCCGGCTCCCGGTCACGCTGGCCTGGCTGTTCTTCCGCCAGGCCTACGTGGACCTGGCCAGGGCCGAGGGCATGCTGCAGGTCAGCGACCTCGACTGGACCATCGCCCGAGCGACCATGCTGAACGACAAGCCGCCCGCCGGCAGAGTGCACATCGACTTCGAAGACAACGCGACGGGCGGCGCCATGCAGCTGTCCCGCGCCGACTACGCGATGGCGCTCCTCGACGCGGCCGAGGACCCCGACCTGATCGGCAAGGCCATGGGCATCTGCGGCCCGAAGTGAGGCGTCTTCCACCGCTGCACCGTTGGACCCCAGTGCACCTGCGTAGAAGCCGACCGCGGTAGGAGGGGCCCTCACGAGGTCCGTCGCCCGCTCTTCCGCACGCCAGGCACGCGTACGCCCACCGATGAGGATCGCGACAGTGGTCAGGAGCGATGATCCACAGCGCATGGCCGCTTGCGCTGATCGCCGCGCCGGCTCACGTAGCACCCCCGGCCTCTGACAGCCGAGAGTGCGGCCGCCTGCGCTTGCCCAGCGCCTGCTTCGCCTCCGCACCGCCGGCACGGCCGGCGTCCGACGACTCGTGCACGCGCCGGCGAGGCGGGGCAGGCCGGACGGGTGGTCGTTTTGGACCGGTTGCCATAAACTGCGGCCGACCAGACTGAGAAGGCCCCCACCCGCTGCGGCGAGTGGGGGCCTTCTGCGCGTCGCCATCGCGTGAGCCGAACACGATCTCGACCTGTTCGGCGGCGCGGGAACGGCGAGGACGGCCACCCCGATCACCGATTCAGAACAATCAGCCATCGGGGCGATGCTCAGCGGCGCAGGGCGGCACATCATACGTTGGTGGGGACTCGGTGGGGACGCGCGCCGTCGTCACGGTGGTGGAACCGCGGGCTGTGGCTGGTCGCGGTCGGGATCCTGGTGACGTCGCTCGCATGGGCGGCCCAGGGCATGAGCGGGGACCTGCAGACCGCCGCGAACCAGGGGCAGATCATCGGCGTGGTGCTGATGACGGTGGGAATCCTGTACACGCTGCCCTCACTGGAGATCCGGTCTGGGCGCTGACCTCGCTCGTGTCCGGGCTCGGGCTCGGTCTCGCGCTCGGGCTCGTATTCGGGCTCGTGGTCGCGCTCATCGCGTACAAAGCCGGGCTGCGGTACGTGTTCGGCGTCATCTGCGCGGCGGTGCGCGGGCGGCTGCCGTGGCGGCCGGCGGCGTTCTGCCGATGGGCGTGTGACGCCGGGCTGCTGCGCGTCGCCGGGGCCACGTACCAGTTCCGGTACGGCGAACTCCGGAGGTGGCTGACCGGCCCCGACCGGTCGCGCCCGTGATCGCTGCGACCTCCACCCCGCCAAGATGGCGGGCGGGTTAATGGGGCGCGCAGGCGCGGTGAAGCCGGTGGAAAGCGCACACTCAAGGGTGCGGATGTGTGAACGATGCGTACAGATCGCTGAACGCGAACACTTCCCTATCCTGCACACCTTAACCACCGGTTGTCCCACATGGCTCCATGATTCGAGGGGATATAGGGGGGCCGTTAGGGGTCGAAAAGTGATCTATCCACATATACTGCCGTCATGTTGTCCGACAGATCCCTCTTCGGGCAGTCTGTCAGGAAATGCCGACAGGCTGTCAGGGGTGGTGTCTGAAGGGGAGGATGATCCGCGACGCCGACGGGGGACGTGTGGCTATACGTACGGTGACATCGTCGAATGCCGGAGGATCAGATGCTCCGGCGATTATTGCACTTTATGCTCGCCCTTCAGCATGACATGCTGAAGGGCGAGGCTTGCGGGGGCGTGCGCGTGCGGCACGAAGACCGGCGCGCCGTCAAGGGGGCCGCGGCGACCGCGGCAGGCCTCGTAGCCGAGATCGAGCACGCGGCGGCCAGGGCAGGAGTCACCGCCGGAACGGCGGGCACCCCGTCCTGCCCTGCATCGTCTGCGAGGGCCATACGGCGTACCACCGTCCCGAAATCACGATCCGGACGGTCGAATAATGACGTTTCCCCTGCGTGTCACCCTGCCCCGCAACCCCTTCTCTCGGACGAAGGGCGCCGAGGCGATCGCAGAAATTCAGTTGAAAAGGAAAGTAAACAGGTCGAGTACGACGACTAGGGTGGCCGGCTGGAGGCATGGGCCATGCAGCTCATCGAACGTGCAGAGGCACTGGCGAACTTCCGAAACCTGATGGACAAGGCGTTGGCCGGGACCGGTGGAATCATCGTGATGACCGGGCCCGGCGCCACCGGTAAGAGTGCATTACTGCAGGCGTGCGCCGGTGAGGCCGGTGCGGCCGGGTTCCTTGTGATGAAAGCCGCCGGGTCGCGTGCGGAGCGAATGTTTCCCCTGGGAACGCTCGGACAGTTGTTTCGTTCCGTCGAGTTACCTCAGGAGCTGGCCGACGAGGTGGAGCAGACCCTCGCGCCGGAACCGGTCAACGGCATCTCCGGAGTGCCCGACCCGGTGGCGCTGGGGCATAACCTCACGAACGTCGCGGCACGGCTGTGCGGGGTCCTCGTGGAGCTGGCCAAGCGGCAGCCGATCCTGCTGTCCGTCGACGACGTGCACAACGTCGACGGCCCCAGCCTGCAGGCTCTGCTCTACATCCAGCGGCGGATGGCCAACGCCCCGCTGCTGCTGGCCGTGACCGCGCTGGCGCAGCGCCGCCCGGTGAACTCGCTGTTCAACGCCGAGCTGACGGGCCGCCCCAACTGCGTCCAGGTCCGGGTCACCCGCCTGTCGCCCGAGGGCGTGGAGGAGCTGCTGCGGGACAAGGTGGGCAGTGAGCCCGCCGCCCGGCTGGCCCCCGAGTACCACCGGCTGAGCGGCGGCAACCCGCTGCTGCTGCACGCCATGGTGCAGGACTACTGGGACGTGGCGCACGGCGGCTGGACGCCCGAGGGCCCGCAGGTGGGCGTCGGCCGGCATCTGCATCAGGCGGTCCTGTCCTGCCTGCACCGGTGGGATCCGCGAATACTCGACGCGGCCCGCGGCGTCGCACTGCTCGGGCGCTCGGCCAGCACCGGTTCGGTGGCGCAGCTGCTCGGCGTGAAGCCCGCGTACGTGCTGCCCGCGCTGGAGGCGCTGGAGGCGGCGGGCCTGCTCAAGGGCTGCCAGTTCCGCTATCCGACGATGCGCAAGGCCGTGCTCAGAGACCTCAGCCCGGACCGGCAGTCCGTCATGTACATGCGGGCGGCACGGATCATGTACCAGCTCGGGGCCGAGCCCGGCGACATCGCCGACCACCTGCTGGCGGCCAGCCCGGCCACGCCGGCGGAGGCCGACCCGTGGATGGTGTCGGTGCTGCGCGAGGCCGCCGAGGCGGCGCTCGTGCACGACGACCAGGGCCGGGCGATCAGTTGCCTGGAGCTCGGCCGGCTCATCTGCGACGACGAGGCGACGCGGGCGGCGATGCTGACCGAGCTGGCCCGGGCGAACTGGTGCCACCGCCCCGCCGCCGCGCTGCGCTTCCTCGCGCCGCTCGAGGACGCGTTCGCGCGCGGCCAGCTCGCCCCCACCGACGCCCGCGCGCTCAGCCGCTATCTGCTGTGGCACGGCTGGACCCGCCGCGCGGCCGTCGTCTACGACTGGACGGCGGCGCGGGCCTGCGGCGTCCAGCCACGGGAGCAGGCCAGGCTCTGCTTCACCAGGGAGTGGATCCGGCTGCTCTTCCCCACGATGTTCGTGGAGCGGGAGGCCGACGGGCCGAAGACGGCGGACACCCGGGAGTTCTCGCTGAGCAACCTGCTGCTGGGCAAGTCGGAGGAGGACATCGTCGGCGCCGCCCAGGAGCTGCTGGAAAGCTGCAACCTCGCCGAGGCGGAGCTGGAGGCGGTCTTCGGCGCGCTGCTCACGCTGGGCCAGACCGGCCGCTACCAGGAGGCGGTGCGCTGGTGCGAGATGCTCGGCACCGAGGGGGCGGCGCGCGGGTTCACCAGGTGGACGGCGGCGCTGGCCGGCATGCGGTCGTGGCTGGCCGTGCAGCACGGCGAGCTGGGCGAGGCCCGGCGCTACGCCCAGCAGGCGCTGAGCGGCATGTCGCGTACGGGCTGGGGCGTGCTCCTCGGCCTGCCGCTGACGGTGCTGCTGCGGGCCACCGTCGCCATGGGCGATCTGGACGAGGCGGCCGAGATCATCAAGCGGGGCGTGCCCGGCGACCTGCCGCAGACCACGCTGTGGCCGCTCTTCCTGCAGGCCAGGGGCGACTACTACCTCGCCACCAACCGCACCAGGGCGGCGCTCAGCGACTTCCACGAGTGCGGCGCGCTGCTGCGCGGCTGGGACCTCGACATCCCGGCGCTCGTGGACTGGCGCTACGCCATCGCCAAGACGTACCTGCACATCGGCGCGGTCGAGGAGGCCCGGCAGAAGATCACCGAGCAGCTGTCCATCGCCGGCGGCACGCATCCGCGGGTGCACGGCAGGGCGCTGCGGCTGCTCGCGTCGGTCACCGAGCTGCGGCAGCGGCCGGCGCGGCTGCAGGAGGCGATGACCCTGCTGCAGCGCTCGGGCGACCTGCTCGAGCTCGGCTGGGCGTACGCGGACCTCAGCGACGCCTACCAGGAGCTCGGCGACATCACCCGGGCGCGGCTGATGGTCAGGCGGGCCAAGCAGATCGCCAAGGCGTGCGAGGCCGGGCCGCTCCTCGCGCGGCTGCAGCCACGCGAGGAGGACGGCGTCGAGGGCCTCGGCGAGGCGGCCGCGCTCAGCGACGCCGAGCGGCGCGTCGCCGCGCTCGCGGCCTTCGGCTACACCAACAGGGAGATCAGCGAGCGCCTGTTCATCACGGTCAGCACGGTCGAGCAGCACCTCACCCGCGTCTATCGCAAGCTGAACGTGAAGCGCCGCGCCGACCTGCCGACCGAGCTGTCGCTGGGCACGGGGTTCGCCGAAACGGACGTCTCCCGCATGACCCGGCGCGGCGCGGGCCACATGCGGCGTACGGCGGGGAGAACGGCACGCTGATCACGCGCTCATCCAGGATGTCGGCGGCGACCCCGCGTCGCTCAGCAGGGCGTCGACCGCCAGGGGCTGCGGCTCCGGCAGAAGCGTGATCAGCAGGCTGACCTTCTTCATCATCGCAGGGGAGTACTCGCGCACCGGGGTGATCTCCGCCTCGGCCAGATCCCACGGGCCGAGCAGCTCTTCCGCGCGCTGCGCCGCCAGCACGGGGTCGAGCCCGTACCAGGAGATGACCGAGGTCAGCAGGTCACGTCCGGTCCAGTGCTCCGGAACGTCCGAGTAGTCAACGAATGCGGGTGGGGCAGTGACCGACGAAAGGAGCATTTGGAACACAGGAGTCCCCCAAGAATCAACTCAACTGTTGTTCGCCGAAGATGCGGTGCCGAGTGCCTCACGTGCTGGGCGCGAATCCTCCTCCCCCTGGTCGTCCTCGCGCCGGTCGGCCGAGGGGCGGCCGAGGAGCACGCGCAGGCCCTCGGTCAGGTCGCTCACGGACACCAGCTCGGGGTTGATCAGCCACTGGGCCATCAGTCCCTGGAGCAGGGTGAGATAGAGCCGGCCGACCGCGCGCGTGGACTTCTCGTCCAGCGATTCGTCCGCGCCGAGCAGCTTGGGAAGCCCTTCGGGCGCGGCGGCGGAAGCGAGCGCCTCGCCGAGCCGCTCGCGCAGATCGGGCGCGTGCTCGGCGGCGGTGAGCGCCTCGAAGTTGGCGGCCAGCAGCGGGCGGTTGTCCTTGAAGCTGTCGACGATCTGCTGCCAGGTCTCCTCGAAGCCCACCAGCGGGTCCGTCGCGTCGGTGGGCACCATGACCTGCCACAGGTCGGTCCAGTCCTGAACCATGTCGATGAGGGCCTCGCGGAGCAGCGCCTCTTTCGAGCCGAAGTGGTAGCCGATGGAGGCGAGGTTGGCTCCTGACGCGGCGGTGATGTGCCGGGCGGTGGTGTGGGCGTAACCGCGCTCCACGATGCACCGCTTCGCCCCCTCAAGGAGCTGCTCTCGTTGTCCCATGCCGGCAACCTTACCACGAATTCATTCATACGTCCGTCCAAGACGCTTGTATGATTCGGGGCATGGCGCAGACAACTCGCCCCACCGCGGGCCGACGCGAATGGCTCGGCCTCGCCGTACTGACGCTCCCTGTGATCTTGTTGTCCAACTCGATCACCATCCTGTTCCTGGCGGTCCCCTGGATCACCGCGGGGCTCCGGCCCAGCGCCACCGAGCTGCTGTGGATCATGGACATCTACACGTTCGTGCTGGCCGGGCTGCTGATACCGATGGGCGCCCTGGGCGATCGCATCGGCCGGCGCCGGGTGCTGCTCGGCGGTGCGGTGGTCTTCGGCGTGGGCTCCGCCGCCGCGGCGTACGCCACCTCGCCCGAGCTGCTGATCGCCGCCCGGGTGCTGCTCGGCATCGGCGCCGCCACCCTCATGCCGTCCACGCTTGCGCTCATCAGGACGTTGTTCGTGGATCCCGGGCAACGCAAGATGGCGGTCGGCATCTGGACCGCCGGCTCCTCCGGCGGCGTGGTGCTCGGCCCGCCGCTGGGCGGCCTGCTGCTGGAGTACTTCTGGTGGGGGTCGGTCTTCCTGCTGAACGTGCCGTTCATGGCGCTGCTGCTGATCGCGGGTCCGCTGTTGCTGCCGGAGTCGCGAGATCCCAAGAAGGGCGGCTTCGACCTGCTCGGCGTGCTGCTGTCGCTGGCCGCCGTGCTGCCGCTCATCTACGGGCTCAAGCAGGTCGCGCTGGAAGAGCCGTCGATCTGGTCGGTCGGCGCGCTCGTCGCGGGCGTCGCCTTCGGCGTGGCCTTCGTCTACCAGCAGCGCCGCAAGGCCGATCCGATGGTCGACGTCGACCTCTTCCGCCGGCCGGTCTTCACGACGGCCGTGGGCGGCTACGCGCTGGTCATGTTCGCGCTGACCGGCGGCACCTACCTCGCGTCGCCGTACCTGCAGCAGGTGCTGGGCTTCAGCCCGCTGCCCGCGGCGCTGTGGCAGATGCCCGCCGGCGTAGGGGTGATCGTCGCCGCCGTGGTCGCCGGCTACCTCGCCCAGCGCCTGCGGCCCGGCCCCATCTTCGCCGCCGGCCCGCTCATCATGGCGGTCGGCCTGCTCATCATGTCGCAGGTCGAGGTGGACGCCGGGCTGGCGGCGCTGGTGCCGGGGATGATCCTGGTGGGCGCGGGCACCGGCATCGTGGCCACCGTCGCGGTGGACATCGTGCTGGGCAGCGTGCCGCCCGAGCGGTCCGCGCGGGCCTCCGCGCTGTCGGAGACCAGCCTGGAGCTCGGCACCGCCCTGGGCATCGCGCTCATGGGCCTCATCAGCACCGTCGTCTACAGCCGTACGCTGCTCGACACCACCCCGCAGGGGGTGCCGCAGGCCGAGACGGCGGCGGCGTCCGAGACCCTCGCGGCGGCGCTCGCCATCGCCGCCGAGCTGCCGGGGGAGATCGGGGCGCAGCTCGCCGACGCCGCCAGGGCCGCGTTCACCCTCGGCATGCAGGTGCCGCTGTACGTGACCGCCGCGCTCATGCTGGCGCTGGGCGCCATCGCGCTGTTCGCGCTGCGCCGCGCCGACATCAAGCCCGCGGAGGCCGCCGAGGAGCCCGGCATGTCCGAGGCGCGTTGAGCCGCCGCTCACCTGCGGCGACGTGCGTTCCCCCGCAGATCGCCCCGGCCCCCTACGTGGTTCGGCGGGCCGGGGCGAGGCCCATTAGGGGTTGATCTAGGGGGAACGTCCGCCTCTACCGTGGCCATCGTCGATCCGATCGCCGGCTAGGTGGAGGCACCATGCCCGAAGGCGCCAACCCGGCAGCCGATTACGAACTGGGGCTGCGCCTGCTCAACGCCCGCGCCACGCAGCGGGTGCTGGGCATCCTGGGCGACCCGTTCGCCCTGGTGCTGCGCGGCACCGATGATCCCTACCCGCTCTACGCCGCGATCCGCGAGCGCGGCCCGATCCACCGCAGCACCACCGGAAGCTGGGTGACCGCGGACCCGGACGTGGCGGCCGCGGCCCTGGCGGACCCGGTGTGGCGGATGTCGGGCCGGGACGGCTCGCCGGCCGCCGAGCAGCTTCTGCCCTTCTACGGGCACGGCACGCTGGGCGGCGAGGCCGATGAGCACGAGCGGCTGCGCCCCCACTGGCAGGCCCTGCTCGACCCGGAGCCGCTGGCCGCGCACCGCAAGACCGTCGAGCGGGAGTGCCTGGCCCGCCTCGACCGCGTCACCGGCGGCGACCTCATGACCGGCTACGCCTGGCCCGTCGCGACCGCCGCCACCGCCGCGCTGCTCGGGCTCCCCGCGGCGGACCTGCCGCGATACGCCGAGCTCTGCCAGGACGCCGCCGCGCTGCCCGACTCCCTGCTCGCCGCCCAGCCGCTCGCCCTCGTCCGCCGGATCGAGGACGCGGTGGCCGGGCTCGACGAGCTGTTCGGCGGCACGCCGGGGGAGGGGACCCACGACCCTGACAGGGCCGTACGGGTGCTGCTGTCCACCGCCGCCGTCCCGGCGACCGCCCACCTCATCGGCAACGCGGTCCGCGCGCTGCTGGCCGAGCCGGACGCGTGGCAGGCGCTGTCCCGCGACCCCGGGCTCGCGCCCGCCGCCGTGGCCGAGACGCTGCGCCACGACCCGCCGGTGCAGATGGAGGCACGGGTGGCCGCCGGACCCGCCGACCTGGCAGGCACCCGGCTGGAGCCCGGCAGCCACCTGGTGCTCGTCACCGCCGCCGCGGGCCGGGACGAGACCCGGCACCCGGAGCCCGGCCGCTTCCGCCTCGATCGGCAGGGCGAGCCGGAGCCGCTCGCCTTCGCCGGCGGCCTCCACCACCTCCCCGTCGCCCCGCTGGCCCGCGCCCAGGCCGAGGTGGCGCTGCGGATACTCGCCGAGACCCGGCCGGACGTGCGGCCGTCCGGCGCGCCGGTGTACCGGCGGCGCGCCCCCGTGGTGCGCGGCCCCGTCGAGCTGCCCGTGCTCGGGCTTGGAGAGACCTGATGCGTGTCCTGCTGACCTCGTTCGCCCTCGCCTCGCACTACAACTGCCTGGTGCCGCTCGGCTGGGCGCTGACCGCCGCCGGACACGAGGTCCGGGTGGCCAGCCAGCCCTCGCTGACCGACGCGATCACCGCGTCGGGGCTCGTCGCGGTCCCCGTCGGCACCGACCCGGAGCTCGAGGAGGTGCGCGAGCAGCCGGGCGCGGCCATGGGGCCGCCCCGGGTGCACGAGGACCGCGACGAGCCGGTCACCTGGGAGCAGGCGCTCGACTTCGACACGGTGATCGCGCCGCTGCTGCTCGCCGCCACCAACAACACCGAGATGGTGGACGAGCTGGTCCGCTTCGCCCGGAGCTGGCGGCCCGACCTGGTGATCTGGGAGCCGTTCACCCTGGCCGGCGCGATCGCGGCCGAGGCGTGCGGCGCGGTCCACGTACGGGCCCTGTGGGGCCTGGACGTGCTGGGCAGCGCCCGCCGCACCTTCCTCGAGCTGCGCGCCCAGCAGCCGAAGGCGCACTGGGAGGACCCGGTGGGGGAGTGGCTGACGCTGACCCTGGCCCGATACGGCCGCCCCTTCACCGAGGAGGCAGTCACCGGGCGGCTCACCATCGACACCACGATGCCCGCGAGCCTGCGCCTCCCCGTCGGGGTGCCGATCGTCGGCATGCGGACCCTGCCGTACAACGGCCGCTCCGTGCAGCCCGATTGGCTGGCCGAGCCGCCGAGCCGCCCCCGCGTGTGCTTCACGCTCGGCGGCACCGGCGCGGACTTCCTGCACGACTGGGCGCTCAGCCCGGCCGAGCTGGTACGGGCGGCGTCCGAACTCGACATCGAGGTGGTCGCCACGCTCGACGCCGAGCAGCGCGCCGGCCTCGGCGAGGTGCCGGACAACGTGCGCATCGTCGACTTCGTCCCCATGAACCTGCTCATGCCGACCTGCGCGGCGGTCGTGCACCACGGCGGCGCCGGCACGTTCAGCGCCGCGCTGCTCAACGGCGTGCCGCAGCTCATGATCGCCAACACCTGGGACCCTCCGGTCAAGGCCAAGCGGCTGGCCGCCATCGGCGCCGGCGCGTACATCCCGCCGCCCCGGCTCGACCCCCGCGGCTTCCGCGACACGCTGGCCGCGCTCGTACACGAGCCCGGACCGCGCGCCGCCGCCGAACGGCTCCGGCAGGAGATGCTCGCCGAGCCCACCCCCGCCGAGCTCGTCCCCCGCCTGGAACGCCTCGTCGCCGAGCACCGCGCCGGCGCGCCCGCGCAGGAGCCCGCCCTGGCCGAGGGGGCGCTGCGGTGAGCAGGACGGCCGCGACGACCCGGCGGCCCACCGCCAAGGGCACGGTGCCGTTCGGCGAGTACCGCACCTGGTACCGCGTGACCGGCGACCTGACCGGCGGCCGCCCGCCCCTGGTCGTGCTGCACGGCGGGCCCGGCAGCACCCACGACTACCTGCTGCCGCTCGCCGAGCTGAGCGACACCGGACAGCCGGTCATCCACTACGACCAGCTCGGCAACGGCGGCTCCACCCACCTGCCCGGCGAGGGCGCCGACTTCTGGACCGTGCGGCTCTTCCTCGACGAGCTGGACAACCTGCTCAAGCAACTGGGCGTGGCCGACGGCTACCTGCTCTTCGGCCACTCCTGGGGCGGCATGCTCGGCGCCGCGCACGCCGCCACCCGCCCCAGCGGGCTGCGCGGGCTGGTCATCGCCAACTCGCCCGCCTCGATGATCACCTGGCGGGCCGAGATGGAACGGCTGCGCGCCACCCTCCCGCCCGAGGTGCAGGAGACGCTCGCCCGCCACGAGGCCGCCGGCACCACCGCCACCCGCGAGTACTTCGACGCCATGCGCGTCTTCTTCGCCCGGTACGTCTGCCTGGTCGACCCGTGGCCGCGCGAGTATCAGGCGTCCTTCATGGAGATGCACAACAACCCGACCGTCTACTACACGATGAACGGGCCGACCGAGTTCCACGTCGTCGGCACGCTGCGCGACTGGTCGGTCGAAGAGCTGCTGCCCTCCATCGAGGTGCCCACCCTGATCATCTCAGGACGGCACGACGAGGCGACACCGGAGACCGTACGCCCGTTCGACGAGCTCATCCCGGACTCCCGCTGGGAGATCCTCGAGCACTCCAGCCACCTCCCGCACCTGGAGGAACCCGACCGGTTCAGGGAAGTGCTGCTGGCCTATCTCGCCACCGTCACCGGGACCCGACCGGGGACCCGCGCAAGCGACGCCGCGACAGGGAGTTGACGTGACCCGCATGTTCCCCGATCAGAACCCGGCCCGCATCGAGGGCCGCCGCCCGCGCGCCCTGGTGAGCGGCGTGGCATCGGACTCGCACACCTGGAACCTCGTCTATCTGCAGCTCGTCTGCGAAGAGGAGGGCCTGGACGTGGTCAACCTCGGCCCGTGCGTTCCCGACGAGCTGCTCGTCGCCGAATGCGTGGACCAGCGCCCCGACCTTGTGGTGCTCAGCACCGTCAACGGCCACGGCTACCGCGAGGGCCTGCGGGTCGTCCCCAAGCTGCGCGCCCGGCCCGAGCTGGCCGGCGTCCCCATCGTCATGGGCGGCCGCCTCGGCGTCACCGGACGCCGCGAAAAGGAGCTCGCCGATCAGCTCGAGGCGGCCGGCTGCGACCGCGTCTTCGACCGCGGCGGCCCCGAGGACATCGACGAGTTCAGGACGCTGGCCGCCGCGGTCACCTGGAAGGCGGACGACGCCGCCGCGCGCACGCCGGTCCAGTCCGGCTGAGCCCGCATGGCCGCTGGATTCGGCGGTTACGTGACCGCCACGGCCGCGGCCGGCGAGCTGGTGGTGCAGCCCCGCATGGGATTCGGCGACGTGGCGGCCATGCGCGCCGGGCTGCTCGCCACGAAACGCGCCCGCGCGGCCACCGCCGGCACGATCACCGTGGACAGCTACACCCGGGTCGGCGACCTGGGCTCGGCCGCCGCCGCGCTGGCCTCGGGCGCCGCGCTCAACGGCTACCCCCTGGTCAGCCACGGCGTCGTCGTCAACAGGGCGCTGCTGCACGGCGTCCGCGACGACGGCTTCCCCGTGCAGGTGCGGCACGGCTCCGCCAACCCGGTGAGGATCTTCGAGGCGCTGCTGGACGCCGGACTGGACGCCACCGAAGGCGGCCCGGTCTCCTACTGCCTGCCGTACAGCAGGATCCCGCTCAGCCAGGCGGTCGACCACTGGGCGCGTGGTTGCGAGCTGCTGGTCGCCCGCGGGCAGGAGGAGGGGCGCGAGCCGCACCTGGAGACGTTCGGCGGCTGCGTGCTCGGCCAGCTCTGCCCGCCCGGCCAGCTCGTCGCGCTCAGCGTCCTGGAGGGCCTGTTCTTCCAGGCGCACGGCCTGCGCGACATCTCGCTCAGCTACGCCCAGCAGACCAGCCCAGAGCAGGACGTCGAGGCGGTGCTCGCGCTGCGCGCGCTGGCCGAGGAGTTCCTGTCCGGCGTGCGCTGGCACGTCGTCGTCTACGCGTACATGGGCGTCTACCCCGAGACGCCGCGCGGCGCCGCCGCCCTGCTGACCTCCGCCGCCGAGCTGGCCGTGCGCACGGGCGCCGAGCGGCTCATCGTCAAGACCGAGGCGGAGTCCCAGCGCATCCCCACGATCGAGGAGAACGTCGCCGCGCTGGAGCTGGCCGGACGGGCGGCCCGCGCGGCCCGCCCCGCCGCGCCGCCGCCGCCCAGCACGGACTCGCAGGTGTACGCCGAGGCGCGGCGGCTCATCGAGGCCACCCTGGAGCTGCACGAGGACGTGGGCCGCGCGCTGCTGCGCGCGTTCAAGCTCGGCTACCTCGACATCCCCTACTGCCTGCACCCCGACAACAGGGGTGCCGCGCGCAGCCGCATCGACGCCGACGGCCGGCTGCTGTGGGCCGACGTCGGCGCGCTGCCGCTGGACGACCTGGCCGAACGCCACCGCCTGCGCCCGGTCGGCTCCGCCGAGCTGCTGCACGCGCTCCACTACGTCCAGCGCAAATTCGACGGCCTCGCATGAACGGCCGAAGCCCGCAGAATGTGGGGGCCGCGGGGATCACGAGCAGGGGTACTAGGGGTGGGGCAGGCAGGTCGGCCGCGGTTAGCGTGCCGGAGTGGACAACACATCGAGTCACGAGATCGCGATGGTCTTCCCAGGGATGGGGCCGACCGCGTACGCCGACATCGAGCGGTTCGCCACCGAGGTGCCGTCGGCGTGGCGGTTGTTCGCCGAGGCCGATGAAGCGCTCGGATACCCGGTGCTGGAGCGGTTCCGCGACACGGAGGGCGACTACTCCGAGTACGCCCAGGTGGCGTTCCTCGTCACCTGCCTGGCCCTGGCCGAGTGGGCCGAGCGCGAGGCGCTGCCCGCCCCGCCCGGGGTGTGCGCGGGGCCGAGCTTCGGCGGCAAGCCGGCCGCCGCGTACGCGGGGTCGCTGAGCTTCTCCGACGCGGTGTGGATGACCGCCCGGCTGGCCCGCTGCGTGGCCGACTACTTCAGCAGGGAGCACAGCGGCCTGGTCACCCACTCGTTCGTCCGCGTACAGCCCGACGTGGTGGAGGAGATGCTCGGCGAGCTGACCGCGCGCGGCCGCATCGCCGACGTCGCCTGCCGCGTCGACCGCGACTTCTTCATGATCACACTGTCCGCCGACGACCTGCCGGGGCTGGAGAAGGGCATCCGCGCCGCCGGCGGCCTGTCGCTCTACACGATGCGCCCGCCGATGCACTCACCGGCCTTCTCCTGGCTGCGCGAACGCGCGGAGAAGGAGGTGCTGGACGAGCTGGACTTCGCCGAGCCGCGGCTGCCGGTGATCTCCGACCACGACGGGTCGCCGCTGACCACCGGCGAGCAGGTGCGGAACCTGCTGCTCGACGGCTTCGTCAAGCAGATGCACTGGCCGGGGACGGTGGAGGCGCTGCGCGCCCACGGCGTGCGCACGGTCTGCGTGGCCGGGCCCGACGCCCTCTTCAGCCGGGTGCCCGCCACCACCAAGAACTTCACGGTGGTGCCGGTCGGCCCCAAGCGGCCGCTGCTCGCCGCCCGCAACAGTTGAGCCCCGCTCAGCGGTCGCTGAACGGGGCTCGGCGGCCGGTTGATCGCGGGGTCAGGAGACGGGACGGGCCGAGCTGAGCGCCGTCCACAACGCCCCGGGGGTGGCGAAGGTGTCAAGAACAAGTGCCTGCTCGTCGAACTGCACGGAGTAATCGGCTTCCAGCGCGCTCAGCAGTTCCACCGCGCCCATGGAATCCAGTCCGAATTCCCGGAGGTTGGTGTCCGCGGTGAGCTCGTCGTCGGAAGACAGCAAGGGAAGTCGGTGCCGCAGCAACTCCTCGAACTTTTCATCCCACATGGCTCGCATTATGCCTCATATTCTCGCGCTGGGGAAAAGAAAATGGGCGAAGAAATTCAGCGGAACCTGCACGGGCGATTTCTGAACGGTCTCGCCGCCGCGCCGCAAGGAGCCGCGCTCCGCCTCGGCGGCCGCACGGTCACCTTCGAGGAGCTGCACGAGCTCGCCCTGCTGTGGGCCGGGTCGCTGCTCCACGCCGGCGTCACCGGACCGGTGGGGGTGCTCGCCGAGAAGGGCACCACCGCCTACGCCGGGCTGCTCGCGACCCTGTACGCCGGGACCACGGTGGTGCCGCTGCACGTCGGCTTCCCGCCCGACAGGACGGCGCGGATGATGTCGGCGGCCGGCGTCACCGCTGTGATCGCCGACGAGCGCGGCGCGCGCCTGCTGCCCGAGCTGCGCGAACGCGGCTTCTACGGCTCCGTGCTGCTGCCCGAGGGCGGCGGCGAAGGCAGCGTCGCGATCTCGGCCGCGCACGCCCTCGCGCAACCGGTCGCGGCGCCGCCCGACGCGCCCGCGTACATCCTGTTCACCTCGGGCTCCACCGGCAGGCCCAAGGGCGTGACGCTCACCCACGCCAACCTGACCCACTACTTCGGCGTGCTGGACGAACGCTACGACTTCACCCCCGGCGACGCCTTCTCGCAGACCTTCGACCTGACCTTCGACTGCGCCATCTTCGACCTGTTCTGCGCCTGGGGCGCGGGCGCACCCGCCGTGCCCGTGCCGCCCCGCGGCCACGCCGACCTGCCCGCCTTCCTGGACGACCACCAGGTCACCGTCTGGTTCTCCACGCCCAGCGGCATCAGCCTGGCCCGCCGGCTCGGCGCCCTGCGCCCCGGCGCGCTGCCCGGCCTGCGGTGGAGCTTCTTCGCCGGAGAGGCGCTGCGCTGCCAGGACGTCGAAGACTGGATCACGGCCGCGCCGCACGCCACCGTGGAGAACCTGTACGGCCCCACCGAGCTGACCGTCACCATCGCGGGCCACCGCTGGTCCGATGAGTCGGCCAAGCTCGCGGTCAACGGCGTCGTGCCGATCGGCGCCGTGCACCCGGGACACCAGGTGCTGCTCGTCACCGAGGACGGCGAGGTGACCGACGAGGAGGAAGGCGAGCTGTGCGTCGCAGGACCCCAGCTCACCCCCGGATACCTCGACCCGCGCGACGGCGAGGGCCGCTTCCTCCAGCACGACGGCCACACCTTCTACCGCACCGGCGACCGCGTACGGCGCCTTCCCGGCGACGAGCTCGCCTACCTGGGCAGACGCGACGCCCAGGTCCAGGTGCAGGGCTGGCGGGTCGAACTGGCCGAGATCGAGCACGCGCTGCTGGCCGCAGGAGACGGCGTCGCCGAGGCCGCCGCGGTAGGGGTGGACGGCCCCGCCGGAACGGAGCTGGTGGTCTTCTACACCGGCGAGCCGCGACCCCCCGTCGAGCTCGCCAACAGGCTGCGCCGGACACTGCCGCACGGCATGGTCCCCAAGCGATATCACCACCTCGGAGAACTGCCGCTCAACGCCAACCGCAAGGTCGACAGAAAGGCGCTCGCCGAACGCGCCGGCGAACTCCTGAGCCCCCACAATTAATTGGTCTTAGGGGGCGCATAGGGGTTAGTGCGGCTCCGAACTTTTCGTAGTTTGGTGGCGGCACCGAAAGGGTCAGAACGTACAAGCCCGGTGAGCTCAACGCTCCTCATATTCCTAGGTTGGTAATGGACAACGAAGAGAGACTTGTCAATTACCTGAAAAGAGCGACGGCGGATCTGCGGGAATCCCGGCGGCGGTTGCGCGCGGCCGAGGACCGCCTGCGCGAACTGGGCGCCGGCCCGGACGGCGCCGTGCCGATCGCGATCGTCGGCATGGCCTGCCGCTACCCAGGCGGGGTCACCACGCCCGAGGACCTGTGGCGGCTCATCACCGACGAGGTCGACGCCGTCACCCCCATGCCCGCCGACCGCGGCTGGGACATCGACGCCATCTACGACCCGGAGCGCGGCAAACCGGGCAAGACCTACACCCGCGAGGGCGGCTTCCTGCGCGACGTGGCCGGCTTCGAACCGGAGTTCTTCGGCATCAGCCCCAACGAGGCCACCGCCATGGACCCGCAGCAGCGGCTGCTGCTGGAGACCACGTGGGAGGCGGTCGAGCGCGCGGGCATCGACCCGACGGCGCTGCGCGGCAGCCGTACCGGCGTGTTCGTCGGCGTCATGTACGGCGACTACGGCTCACGCAGCGACCGGATACCCCGCGGCGTCCAGGGCTTCATCGCGCACGGCAGCCACCGCAGCGTCGCCTCCGGGCGCATCTCCTACCTGTACGGCTTCGAAGGACCCGCGGTCACCGTGGACACCGCCTGCTCCTCGTCGCTGGTGGCCCTCCACCTGGCGGCGCAGGCGCTGCGCGGCGGCGAGTGCGAGCTGGCCCTGGCCGGCGGCGCCACCGTGCTGTCCACCACCGAGCTGTTCGTCGACTCCGGCCGCCAGGGCGTGCTCTCGCCCGACGGCCGCTGCAAGTCCTTCGCCGCCGCGGCCGACGGGGTCGGCTGGGGCGAGGGCGTCGGCCTGCTGCTGCTCGAACGCCTCTCCGACGCCCAGCGCAACGGCCACCCCGTGCTCGCCGTCATCCGCGGCTCGGCCGTCAACCAGGACGGCGCGAGCAGCGGCCTGACCGCGCCGAACGGCCCCTCCCAGGAGCGGGTGATTGGCGCCGCGCTGTCGGCGGCCGGACTGTCGCCGTCGGACGTGGACGTCGTCGAAGGCCACGGATCCGGCACCAGGCTGGGCGACCCCATCGAGGCGCAGGCGCTCCTCGCCACGTACGGGCAGGGCCGCGACCGGCCCCTGTGGCTCGGCTCGGTCAAGTCCAACATCGGACACGCCCAGGCGGCCTCCGGCGCGGCAGGCGTCATCAAGATGGTGCTGGCCATGCGGCACGGCACGCTCCCGAAGACACTGCACGTGGACGCCCCCAGCCACGAGGTCGACTGGTCGGCCGGCAACGTGGAGCTGCTCACCGAGCCCCGGCCGTGGACGCGCGCCGGGCACCCGCGCAGGGCCGCCGTCTCCGCGTTCGGGGTCAGCGGCACCAACGCCCACGTCATCCTCGAAGAGGCCCCCGAGGAGACCACGGAGCCCTCGCCTGCCGAGGGCTCCCCGGCGCTGCCGATCGTGGTGTCGGCCAAGTCCGAGGCCGCGCTGCGCGCCCAGGCGGAACGGCTCGCCGGGTTCCTCACCGGTGACGGCGCCGACGCCGACCTGCCCGGCGTGACCTGGACGCTGACCCGCCGCGCGGCGCTCGCCCACCGCGCCGCCCTGGTGGCCCACGACAAGGACGGCCTGATCGCCGCGCTGCGCGGCCTGGCCGCCGGCGAGACCCCGCCCGGCGTCACAGTCGGAGAGGCCAGGAGCGGGCGGCTCGGCCTGGTGTTCTCCGGGCAGGGCGCGCAGCGGCCCGGCATGGGCCGCGGACTGTACGAGCGCTTCGGCGTGTTCGCGCGCGCCTTCGACGAAGCCTGCGAGCTGCTGCAAGCCGAACTCGCCGGGACGGATGTCGCAGCCGAGCTGGCCGGTGGACTGACCGTGCGCGACATCATCCTCGGCGACTCGGCCCCTGACGGGGTGCTGGATCAGACGGTGTTCGCGCAGGCCGGGTTGTTCGCTTTCGAGACTGCCTTGTTCCGGCTGCTGGAGTCGTTCGGTGTGCGGCCGGACTTCGTGGCCGGGCACTCGCTGGGTGAGATCACCGCCGCGCACGTCGCCGGGGTGCTGGATCTGGCGGATGCGTGCCGTCTGGTGGCCGCCCGTGGGCGGTTGATGCAGGCGTTGCCGGCCGGTGGTGCGATGGCCGCGATCGGCTGCGGTGAGGACGAGATCGCCTCCGTGCTGGCTCGTTACGATCAGGTGGCCATCGCCGCGGTGAACGCGCCGGGCGCGGTCGTGGTCTCCGGTGCCGCCGACCAGGTCACCGAGATCGTCGAGTGGGCGCGTGAGCAGGGGCATCGGACCCGCCCGCTGCGGGTGTCGCATGCGTTCCACTCGCCGTTGATGGAGCCGATGCTGGCCGAGTTCGAGCAGGTCGTCGCCGGGCTGACGTTGCGTCGCCCGGAGCTCGCCGTGGTCTCGAACGTCTCCGGCGAGCTGGCGGGTGAGGAGGTCACCGAGCCTTCTTACTGGGTGGAGCATGTGCGCCGTCCGGTGCGGTTCGCCGACGGCGTCGAGGTGATGCGGCGGCGCGGCGTCACCCACTTCCTGGAGGCGGGTCCCGACGCCCAGCTCGCCCCCATGATCGAACAGACCCTCGCCGGTCACGATGCCCCGGTGGTGGCGCTGCTGCGCCGCGGCCGCGACGAGGTGGCCTACTTCGCCGAAGCGCTCGGCGCGGCCTGGGCCGGTGGCGTGAGCGTGGACTGGGCCGGCTGGTTCGCCGACCGCGAGACCCCGCCAAGTCCCGTCGCGCTGCCCACGTACCCGTTCCAGCGGCGTCGGTTCTGGCTCGAAGCTCACAAGTCGGGCGACGTGTCGGCGGCCGGGCAGTCGCCCGTCGAGCATGCGCTGCTCGCCGCCGCCGTGACCCACCCGGACGGGGCCGTCACCCTCACCGGGCAGCTGTCCCCGCGTACTCAGCCGTGGCTGGCCGACCACACGATGAACGGCACCGTGATCTTCCCGGGCACGGGCTTCGTGGAGCTGGCGCTCCGCGCCGGCGACGAGGTGGACTGCGGCAGGCTGGACGAGCTCGTCCTGGAGACCCCGCTGGTCATCCCCACCGGGGAGGACGCGGGCGGCGTGGCCGTCCAGGTCGCGGTCGCCGCCCCGGACGACGACGGCCGCCGTACCGTGGAGATCCACTCCGCCGACGGGGAGGGCTGGATCCGGCACGCGCAGGGCACCCTCGCCCCCGCCACTGCGGAAGGCGCCGACCTCACCGCGTGGCCGCCCCCCGGCGCGGTGGCCGTGGACATCGACGGGCTCGACGACCGGCTGGCCGAGCGCGGCTACGAATACGGCCCCACGTTCCGCGCGCTGCGCGCCGCCTGGCGCAAGGGCGAGGAGTTCTACGCCGAGGTGGCGCTGCCCGAAGGCGTGGACGCCACCGGCTACGACGCGCACCCCGCGCTGCTCGACGCCGCGCTGCGCGTGGGCCTGCTGCCCGAAGCGGACGAGAAGGCGAGCGAGAACGGGCGGCCGGTGGTCCCCTTCGCATGGCGCGGCGTCGAGCTGCACGCCACCGGCGCCGCCGCGGCACGGGTACGGCTGCGCCCCGCCGACGGCGCGGGAGCCGTACGGCTGGACCTCGCCGACGCGACGGGTGGCCCCCTGGCCACCGTGACGTCGCTCGAATCCCGCCCGCTCGCCGACTCCCTCCCGGCGGGCGGAGCGGCGGCGCTACCCCTGTACGAGGTGGAATGGCGCCCGCTGGCCACGCAGGACGGCGACCCGGCGGCACGGGACGCCGAGGTCCATCTGGCCTGGGACGACACCGGCACCGCCACCTCCGCGCCCGAGCGGGTACGCCGCACCGTGGCGGCCACGCTGGAGCGCGTACGGCGCTGGCTGGCCACCGACCCGTCAACCGACGACACCCTCGTGATCGTGACCAGGGGAGCGGTCGCCATCGGCGGCGCTGCCCCGGACATGGCGCAGGCGGCGGTCTGGGGACTGGCCAGGGCCGCCAGGGAGGAGAGCCAGGGGCGCATCGTCCTGATCGATTTGGACCCCGAGCAGGACCAGGACCGCTCCGTCATCGACTCGGCCACGGCCGCCGCGCTGCGCGCGGGAGAGCCGGAGATCGCCGTACGCGCGGGAAAGCCGCACATCCCCAGGCTCACCCGCCGCGCACCGGAGAACGGCGCCGCCGCATGGCCCGCCGAGGGCGCCACGCTGATCACCGGCGGCACCGGCGGCCTGGGCGCGCTGCTGGCCAGGCACCTGGTCACCGAGCACGGCGTACGGCACCTGGTGCTGACCAGCCGCCGCGGCCTCGACGCGCCCGGCGCGGCCGAGCTGCGCGACGAGCTCGCCGGGCTCGGCGCTGAGGTGACGGTGGCCGCCTGCGACGTGGCCGACCGCGCCGCGCTCGCGGCCCTCCTGGACGAAACCGCGCGGCGGCAGCCGCTCGCGGCCGTGGTGCACGCGGCGGGCGTGCTGGCCGACGGCACCATCCCGACCCTCGACGACGAGCGCCTGGCGCGGGTGCTGCAGCCCAAGGTGGACGGCGCGTGGCACCTCCACGAGCTGACCCGCGACCTGGACCTGCGCGCGTTCGTGCTGTTCTCCTCGACGACCGGGCTCATGGACGCGGCGGGACAGGGCAACTATGCCGCCGCCAACGCCGCCCTGGACGCGCTCGCCGCCGAGCGCGCCGCCGCCGGGCTCCCGGCGATCTCGATCGCCTGGGGCGCGTGGGAGGCGGAGAGCGGCATGGCCGGCCGGCTGGACGACCGCCAGACCGCCCGCCTCGCCGCCTCCGGCATGCGCCCGCTCACCGCCGAGGAGGGGCTCGCGCTGTTCGACGCGGCGCTCGCCGCCGGACATCCCGCGCCGGTCGCCTGCCGCCTGGACCTGGCCGCGCTGCGCGGCCGCGACACGGAACCGCCCGCGGTGCTGCGCGCGCTCGCCGGCCGCCGCCCCGCCCGCGCCGCCGCGGCGGGACCCGGCTCGCTGGCCGACCGGCTCGGCGCGATGTCCCCGGCCGAGCGGCGCGAGCTGCTGCTCGGCGTGGTACGCGCGGAGGCCGCCGGCGTGCTCGGCTACGGCTCGCCCGACGCGGTGCCGGTTGACCGGGCCTTCCAGGAGCTGGGCTTCGACTCGCTGTCCGGCGTGGAGCTGCGCAACAGGCTGGGCCGCAGGGTCGGCATGGCGCTCCCGGCGACCCTCGTCTTCGACCACCCGACGGTGACCGCGCTGGCCGGTTTCCTGGCCGACCGGTTCGGCGGCAAGCCGGAGCCCGCGCAGGCACCGGCTGCGGCGGCGGCCCCGGCCGGGACCGACCCGATCGTGATCGTCGGGCTCGCCTGCCGGTACCCGGGCGGCGTGCAGACGCCGGAGGACTTCTGGCGGCTGGTGACCGAGGGCGTCGACGCGGTGGGCGACTTCCCCGCCGACCGCGGCTGGGACCTCGGCTCGCTGTTCCACCCCGACCCCGAGCACGAGGGCACCTCGTACACGCGGCAGGCCGCCTTCCTGCACGGCGCCGCCGAGTTCGACCCGGACTTCTTCGGCATCAGCCCCCGCGAGGCGGCCGAGATGGACCCGCAGGAACGGCAGTTCCTGGAGGTCAGCTGGACCGCACTGGAGCGGGCCGGTATCGACCCGACGTCGCTGCGCGAGACCAGCGCCGGGGTGTTCGCCGGCGTGATGTACCACGACTACGTGCCCGCGGGCGCGGGCGGCGCGACGGTCTCCGGGCGCGTCTCCTACACGCTCGGCCTGCGCGGTCCCGCGATCAGCGTGGACACCGCCTGCTCGTCCTCGCTGGTGGCTTTGCACCTGGCCGCGGACGCGCTGCGGCGCGGCGAGTGCGACCTGGCCCTCGCCGGTGGCGTGACCGTGATGTCCACGCCGGGGGCGTTCATCGAGTTCTCCCGGCAGCGCGGCCTGGCCGCCGACGGCCGGTGCAAGGCGTTCTCCGAGGGCGCCGACGGAGTCGGCTGGGGCGAGGGCGTCGGCGTGCTGGTGGTCGAGCGGCTGTCCGACGCCCGCCGCCGCGGGCATCGGGTCCTGGCCGTCGTACGCGGCAGCGCGGTCAACCAGGACGGCGCCTCCAACGGCATCACCGCCCCCAACGGACCCTCCCAGGAGCGGGTGATCGCGCAGGCGCTCGCGTCGGCGGGGATCGGCCCTGACCAGGTGGACGTGGTCGAAGGCCACGGCACCGGCACCTCCCTGGGCGACCCGATCGAGGCCCAAGCGCTGCTGGCGACCTACGGCCAGGACCGCAAGGAGCCGTTGTGGCTGGGCTCGGTGAAGTCGAACCTGGGCCACACCCAGGCGGCCGCCGGCGTGGCCGGTGTGATCAAGATGATCCTGGCCATGCAGCACGAGCTGCTGCCCAAGACCCTGCACGTGGACGCCCCGTCGTCGAAGGTGGACTGGTCCGCCGGAGCGGTGGAGCTGCTCACCGAGCCGAAGCCCTGGCCCAAGCAGGCCGATCGGCCGCGCCGCGCGGGCGTGTCCTCCTTCGGCATCTCCGGCACGAACGCCCACGTCATCATCGAGGAGCCGCCCGCCGAGGACGCCCCGGCGGAGGCAGGCCCGACGATCGTGGATGCGGGCAGCGCCGTGCTGCCGGTGCTGGTCTCGGCCAAGACCGAGCCCGCGCTGCGCGCCCAGGCCGACCGGCTCGCCGCCTTCATGACCGAGCACGACGAGACCGGACTCCCCGAGATCGCCGCCGAGCTGACCCGCAGGGCCGGTCTGCCCAAGCGTGCCGCCGTACTGGGCGACTCCCGCGAGGCCGCGCTGGCCGGGCTGCGCGCGCTGGCCGCAGGGGAGCAGGACGCGGGGCTCGTCCGGGGCCAGGTGCACGAGGGCGCGGACCAGCCGGTGTTCGTCTTCCCCGGGCAGGGCGGCCAGTGGCCCGGCATGGCGCTCGAGCTGCTGGACTCCTCGCCCGCGTTCGCCGCCGCCCTCGACCGCTGCGCCGCCGAGATCGAGCGGCTGGTGGACTGGCGGGTGCGCGACGCGCTCGGCGACGCCGAACTGCTCGAACGCGTCGACGTGGTCCAGCCGGTGCTCTGGGCGGTCATGGTCGCGCTGGCCGAGACCTGGCGCGCCGCCGGAGTCGAACCGGCCGCCGTGGTCGGCCACTCCCAGGGCGAGATCGCCGCCGCCTGCGTGGCCGGGGCGCTGTCCCTCGCCGACGGCGCGCGGGTGGTGGTGCTGCGCTCCCGCGCGGTCGCCGAGCGCCTGTCCGGCCTGAACGGCGGCATGATGTCCGTGGCGCTGCCCGCGGAACGCATGCCCGAGCTGCTCGCCGACCACGGCGACGCGATCTCCGTGGCCGTGGTGAACGGCCCGGGATCGGTGGTGCTGGCCGGCGACTCCGACGCGCTGGACGCCCTGGAGGCCCGGCTGCGCGCCGACGGCACCCGCGTCAAGCGGCTGGCCGTGGACTACGCCTCCCACGGCGCGCAGGTGGAGGTGCTGCGCGAGCCGCTGCTGCGCGACCTCGCCGGGCTGCGCCCGCAGGCCGCCGCGGTGCCGTTCTACTCCACCGTGGAGGCGGCCGAGCTGGACACGACCGGGCTCGACGCCGAGTACTGGTACACGAACCTGCGCAGGACCGTACGGTTCGCCGAGACCACCCGGGCGCTGCTGGCCCGCGGACGCCGGCTCTTCCTGGAGATGAGCCCCCACCCGATGCTCACTCCCGCGATCGAGGAGACCGCCGCCGCCGACGGCGTGGACGTCGCCGCGCTCGGCACGCTGCACCGCGACGAGGGCGGCAGGTTCACCACGGCGCTGGCCGAGGCCTGGCTGCGCGGAGCACAGGTGGACTGGTCGAAGGTCCTGCCCGCCGCGCCGCGCGTCGACCTGCCCACCTACCCCTTCCAGCACGACAAGTACTGGAAGCCGAGCACGCTCGGCGGACCCGCCGGGCTCAGCGCCGCCGGCCTCGACGCCGCCGGCCACCCGCTGCTCGCCGCGGTGCTGGACGAGCCGGACGGCGACGGGCTGGTCTTCTCCGGCCGGCTGTCCGTCGCGGGCCAGCCGTGGCTCGCCGACCACCGCGTGGCCGAGCGGATCATGGTGCCCGGCGCGGCGCTGGTCGAGATGGCGCTGCACGCCGCCGACCGCGCCGGCTGCGACGTACTGGAAGAACTGATCCTGGAACGTCCGCTCGTGCTGCCCGACGACGGCGCGACCCGCGTACGCGTGGTGGTCGGCGCCGCCGAGGACGGCCACCGGCAGATCTCCGTGTACGCCGCCCCGGACGCGCCCGACGCGGAGACCCCCGTATGGACCAGGCACGCCACCGGCAGCCTGGCCAAGACGGCGGGCGAAGCCCCCGCCCCGCAGGGGACCGGCCCGGCCTGGCCCCCGGCGGACGCCCGGCCGGTGGACGTCAGCGACCTGTACGAGACCATGGCCGCCGGCGGCTACGGCTACGGCCCCGCCTTCCGCGGGCTGCGCCGTGCCTGGCGCAGCGGCGACGACGTCTACGCCGAGGTCGCCCTGCCCGAGCAGGCAGCCGGTGACGCGGACCGGTTCGGCATCCACCCGGCCCTGCTGGACGCCGCCCTGCACGCCGCCGGGCTCATCGACGGCGACGGCTCCGGCGCGCCCAAGCTCCCGTTCACCTGGCGCGGCGTGCGCCTGCACACCACCGGCGCCACCACGGCGCGGGTACGGCTGCGCGCCGCCGACGGCTCGGCCCCGGACCGCTACACCATCGAGCTGGCCGACTCCACGGGCGCCCCGATGGCCTCGGTGGACGCCATGGTGGTGCGGCCGATCACCGACGGCGAGCTGGCGGGCGCGGCGGTGCACGTCGCGCTGCCCCGGCTCACCTGGACGCCGCTGCCCCAGGCGGCGCAGGCCGCCGAAGCGGCGGCCCCGCAGACCCCGGGCATCGAGACGTTCCACGTGCCGCGAGACTCCGGCGAGGACCCGGCAGCCGCCGCGCACGCCGCGACCCGGGCCACCCTCGACGCGCTGCGCACATGGCTCGCCGCCGAGCAACAGGACGGCGCCCGGCTGGTCGTGATCGTGCGCCGCGCGGCGGCGGTCGTCCCGGGCGAGGACGTCGATCCCGCACACGCGGCGGCCGTCGGCCTGGTGCGCGCCGCCCAGGCCGAGCACCCCGACCGCATCGTCCTGCTCGACGCCGACGGCGAGGACCTGCCGTGGGCGGCGATCCGCACCGCGATCGACGCGGGCGAGCCGGAGCTGGCCGTACGCGCAGGGACGGTGCACGTGCCGCGCCTGGTGCGCGACACCGACGCGCTCGTCCCGCCGTCCGGGCCGTGGCGGCTGGCCACCACCGGCAAGGGCACGCTGTCCAACCTCGCGCTGCTGCCGGCACCCGAGGCGCTGCGCCCGCTGCGCCCCACCGAGGTACGGCTGGCGCCCCGCGTCGCCGGCATCAACTTCCACGACCTGGTCGTCGCCCTCGGCATGATCACCGAGGAGGACGACGGCCTGATCGGCGAGGCCGCGGGCGTGGTGCTGGAGGTCGGCTCCGCCGTCACCGACCTGCGGCCGGGCGACCGGGTGACCGGCCTGGTGGACGGCGGCGCGGGCAGCGTGGCGATCACCGACAGGCGGCTGCTCGTCCCGATGCCGCGCGGCTGGTCGTTCACGTCGGCCGCGGTGCTGCCGATCGTCAACCTCACCGCCTACTACGGCCTGGTGGACCTGGCCGGGGTGAGCGCGGGCGACCGGGTGCTGGTGCACGCGGGCGCCGGCGGCGTCGGCCTGGCCGCGATCCAGCTCGCCCAGCACCTGGGCGCGGAGGTCTTCGCGACCGCATCGCCCGCCAAGTGGCCGGTGCTGCGCGCGCTCGGCCTCGACGACGACCACCTGGCCTCCTCCAGGGACCTCGGCTTCCGCGACAAGTTCCTCGCCGTCACCGGCGGGAAGGGCATGGACGTCGTGCTCAACTCGCTGGCCAGGGAGTTCGTGGACGCCTCGCTGGAGCTGCTGCCGCGCGGCGGCCACTTCCTGGAGATGGGCAAGACCGACATCCGGCAGGCGGACGAGGTGGCCGCCGCCCACCCGGGCGTCGTCTACCGGGCGTACGACATGGTCGCCCAGTCCCGCACCGAGCATCCGGAGGGCACCCCGGAACGCGTCCAGGAGATCCTCGCCGAGGTCGTGCGCCTCTACGAGGAGGGCGTGCTGCGCTCCGCACCCGTCACCGTCTGGGACGCCCGGCGCGCCAGAGACGCCTTCCGGCACCTCCAGCAGGCCCGCCACGTCGGCAAGCTCGCACTGGCCGTGCCGCGCGACCCCGACCCGGACGGCACCGTGCTGATCACCGGCGGCACCGGCGTCATCGCCGGGCACGTCGCCCGCCACCTGGTGACCCGGTACGGCGCCCGGCACCTGCTGCTGGTCACCCGGCGCGGCGCCGACGCCCCCGGAGCCGCCGCCCTCCGCGACGAGCTGGCCGGGCTGGGCGCGTCCGTCCGCGTGGCGGCATGCGACGTGTCCGACCGCGACGCGCTCGCCGCGCTGCTCGACGGCATCCCCGTCGAGCATCCGCTGACCGGCGTGGTGCACGCCGCCGGCGTGCTCGACGACGCCACGATCGCCTCGCTCACCCCCGACCGGCTCGCGAAGGTGCTGCGTCCCAAGGCCGACAGCGCCTGGCACCTGCACGACCTGACCAGGGACGACGACCTCGCGTTGTTCGTCATGTTCTCCTCGGCGGCCGGCCTGCTCGGATCGCCGGGACAGGGCAACTACGCCGCGGGCAACGCCTTCCTGGACGCGCTCGCCCAGCACCGGCGCAACCTCGGCCTGCCCGGCCACTCGCTGGCCTGGGGCCTGTGGGCCGAGCGCAGCGCCATGACCGCCCACGTGGGCGCCGGCGAGTCCGCCCGGCTGTCCGCGAGCGGGCTGCGCGAGCTCGACACCGAGTCCGGCCTGCGCCGCTTCGACGCCGCTGTCTCCGGTGACGCCCCGGTGGTGCTCGCCGCGGACGTGGACGCCGACGCGCTGTCCGCCGGGCCCGTCCCGCCCGTGCTGCGCGAGCTGGTGACCGCGCCGTCGCGACGCCGCGCGGCGGCCGACACTCCGGCGGCGGAGGAGTCGCTGACCGACCGGCTGTCGGGGCTGCTGCCCGCCGAGCAGCGCCGCATCCTCCTCGACCTGGTCCGCTCGCACGTCGCCGCGGTGCTCGGGCACTCCGGCGTCGAGGCGATCGGCCCCGACCGCGCCTTCGCCGAGCTGGGCTTCGACTCGCTGACCGCGGTCGAGCTGCGCAACCGGCTCGGCGCCGCCGCGGGGATGCGGCTCCCGGCGACGCTGATCTTCGATTACCCGAACCCGGAGGCGCTGGTCGAGTTCCTCCTGGAAGAGCTCGACCCGGAGCACGCCGATCCGGCGCGCGCCGTACTCGACGAGATTGAGCGGCTGGAGGCCACCATGGCCGAGCCGATCGCCGACGCCCCGCCCGAGCCCGCCGACGTGGAGGCCGTCGCGGCCCGGCTGGAGGCGCTGGCCCGCCGCTGGCGGGAGGCGCACGGCCGCGCCGGCGGCAACGGCGCCGCGCCCGGCCGGGTGGCGGACCTCGCGTCGGCTTCCGACGAGGAGCTGTTCGCGGTGCTGGACAGCGAGCTGGGCGGCTCGGACGCAACGTCCTGAACGACGGGGGAGATGACTGATGTCGGGCGATGACCGCCTGCGCGACTACCTGCGCAGGGCCACCGCGGATCTCCAGGAGACGCGCAGGCAACTGCGCGACGTGACGGAACGGGCCAGGGAGCCGATCGCGATCGTCGGCATGGCCTGCAGGTACCCGGGCGGCGTGAGCACGCCGGAGGAGCTGTGGAACCTGGTGGCCGACGGCCGGGAAGGGATCTCCGGCTTCCCCACCGACCGCGGCTGGGACGTGGACGCGCTCTACGACCCCGAGCTGACCCGGCCCGGCACCACGTACGTCGACCGTGGCGGGTTCCTGCACGGCTCCGGCGAGTTCGACGCCGACTTCTTCGGCATGAGCCCGCGCGAGGCCACCGCCACCGACCCGCAGCAGCGGCTCGTCCTGGAGACCTCGTGGGAGGCTCTGGAGCACGCCGGCATCGACCCGACGGGGCTGCGCCGCAGCCGCACCGGCGTCTATCTCGGCGTGATGGCCCCCGACTACGCCATCGGCTACGGCCGGGACGTGCCCGAGGCCGAGGGCCTGCTCAGCACCGGGTCGCACGGCAGCGTGGTGTCCGGGCGGGTGGCGTACACGCTCGGCCTGGAAGGGCCCGCGGTCTCGGTGGACACCGCCTGCTCGTCCTCGCTGGTGGCGCTGCACCTCGCGGCGCACGCGCTGCGCGTCGGCGAGTGCGATCTCGCGCTGGTCGGCGGCGTGACCGTGATGTCCACGCCCGAGACGTTCACCGAGTTCGCCCGGCAGCGGGGCCTTGCGCCCGACGGGCGGGTGAAGGCGTTCGCCGACGGGGCGGACGGCACCGCCTGGGGCGAGGGCGCCGGCATGCTGGTCGTCGAACGGCTCTCGGACGCCCGCCGTCGTGGCCACCGCGTGCTGGCCGTGATCCGCGGCAGCGCCGTCAACCAGGACGGCGCCTCCAACGGCCTGACCGCCCCCAACGGCCCCTCCCAGGAGCGGGTGATCCAGCAGGCGCTGGCCGCCGCCGGGCTGGTGGCGGCGGACGTGGACGCGGTCGAGGCCCACGGCACCGGCACCTCCCTGGGCGACCCGATCGAGGCGCAGGCGCTGCTCGCCACCTACGGGCGGGGGCGGCGCACGCCGCTGTGGCTGGGGTCGGTGAAGTCGAACCTGGGCCACACGCAGGCGGCGGCGGGCGTGGCCGGCGTGATCAAGATGGTCATGGCGCTGCGGCACGGCCTGCTGCCGAAGACCCTGCACGTGGACGCGCCGTCGTCGAAGGTGGACTGGTCTTCCGGTGCGGTGGAGCTGCTGACCGAGGCCAGGCCGTGGCCGCGGGCCGAGGGGCGGCTGCGCAGGGCGGGCGTGTCGTCGTTCGGGTTCAGCGGCACCAACGCGCACGTGATCCTCGAAGAGGCGTCCGCCGATGAGGAGGTGCCCGCTGAGACCGAACCGGGTGACGCCGCCGGGCTGGCGGTGCCAGTGGTCGTGTCGGCCAAGACCGAGGCCGCGCTGCGGGCGCAGGCCGAGCGGCTGGCCGGCTTCGTGGAGTCGCATACCGAGGCCGAGGTGCTGGAGGTGGCCGTCGGGCTGACCCGCAGGGCCGCTCTGGAGCATCGGGCCGTACTCCCGGTGTCGGATCGGGATGGGCTGCTGGCCGGGCTGCGTTCGCTGGCGGCCGGTGAGCCTTCGGGCGTCGTGGGCCGGGTGCGGCCTGGCCGTCTCGCCGTGGTGTTCTCCGGCCAGGGTGCGCAGCGTTCGGGGATGGGGCGAGAGCTTCATGCGGCGTTTCCCGTCTTCGCGCGGGCCTTCGATGAGGCTTGCGAGCTGTTGCAGGCCGAGCTCGCCGGTGCCGATGTCGTGGCCGGGCTTGCCGGTGGGCTGAGCGTGCGCGACATCATCCTCGGCGACTCGGCCCCTGACGGGGTGCTGGATCAGACGGTGTTCGCGCAGGCCGGGTTGTTCGCTTTCGAGACGGCGCTGTTCCGGCTGCTGGAGTCGTTGGGTGTGCGGCCGGACTTCGTGGCCGGGCACTCGCTGGGTGAGATCACCGCCGCATACGTCGCCGGGGTGCTGGATCTGGCGGATGCGTGCCGTCTGGTGGCCGCCCGTGGGCGGTTGATGCAGGCGTTGCCGTCCGGTGGTGCGATGGCCGCGATCGGCTGCGGCGAGGACGAGATCGCCTCCGTGCTGGCCCGATACGACCAGGTCGCGGTGGCCGCCGTGAACGCGCCGGGCGCGGTCGTGATCTCCGGTGCCGCCGCTCAGGTCACCGAGATCGTCGAATGGGCGCGCGAGCAGGGGCATCGGACCCGCCCGCTGCGGGTGTCGCATGCCTTCCACTCGCCGTTGATGGAGCCGATGCTGGGCGAGTTCGCCCAGGTGGCGGCGTCGCTCACGTTCAACTCGCCTTCTGTGGCGCTCGTATCGGGCGTGACCGGGCAACTCGCCGGTTCGCAGATCACCGAGCCCGGCTACTGGGTGGAGCACGTGCACCGGGCGGTGCGGTTCGCGGACGTCGTCACCACCCTGCGCGAGAACGGCGTCCGCTGCTTCCTGGAGATCGGCCCCGACGCCCAGCTCGCTCCCATGATCGAGCAGACCCTCGCATACCACGACGACCCCGACGTGTCCGGCGCGGATGCGGCTCACGCGCCTGCCTCGGTGGTCGCCCTGCTGCGGCGCGACCGGGAGGAGACCGCCCAGCTCGTCGCCGGGCTGGGCCGGGCCTGGACGTCCGGCGCCGGCGTGAAGTGGATGACCTGGCCTTCGCTGGCCGCCGCCCGGCCCGGCCATCTCGACCTGCCCACCTACGCCTTCCAGCGGAGGCACTACTGGCTGCTCCCGCCGGGCGGCTCGCAAGCGCGGGCGTCCGGTGTCACCAGCCGGCCTGCCACGTTCGAGGTCGCCTGGCGGCGGCTCGAACCGGCCCCGGCGGCCGCCACCGGTGGCGACCCCCTCGTCATCGACGTCACTGGTGCCGAGGAGGCCCACGTACCCGACCGGGTGCGGGGTGCGCTGCGTACGGCGCTCGCCGGCCTGCAGGGCTGGTCGGCCGAAGGGGGCTCGCGGCCGGTCGTGGTGGTGACCCGGGGCGCGGTGGCCGTCGCTGATGACGAGGTGCCGGACCCGGCGCAGGCCGCCGTCTGGGGTCTGGTACGTGCGGCGCAGGCTGAGGAGCCCGGACGTATCACGCTCGTCGATGTCGAGGCCACCGCCGATGGCGGTGCGGGCGGCCTTGCGGAGGGCGTGCGTGCGGCGCTGGCCTCCGGCGAGCCGGAGGTCGCGCTGCGGGGCGGTGGGTTGTGGGCACCCCGGTTGTCGCACGTCGAGTCCGTGAACCCTGGTGGCGAGGCCGGCCAGGGTGATGATGCCGATGTCTTGTGGCCCGTTGACGGGACGACTCTGATCACGGGCGGCACGGGTGGTCTGGGTGCCGTGGTGGCGCGGCATCTGGTGTCCGAGCACGGCGTACGGCATCTGCTGCTGGTTTCCCGTCGGGGGCCGGACGCGTCCGGCGCTGCCGAGCTGCGTGAGGAGCTGGCCGGGCTCGGCGCCGAGGTGACGATCGCGGCCTGTGACGTGGGCGATCGTGAGGCGCTCGCCGCTTTGCTGGCGGGGATTCCTGAGGATCGGCCGTTGTGTGCGGTGGTGCATGCGGCGGGTGTGGTCGATGACGGGGTGATCTCCTCGTTGTCGCCGGAGCGTGTGGATGCGGTACTGCGGCCCAAGGCCGATGCGCTGTGGCATCTGCACGAGCTGACGCAGGACCGTGCTCTGGAGCGGTTCGTGGTGTTCTCGTCGCTGGCCGGGGTGGTGGACGGTGCGGGTCAGGGCAACTACGCCGCCGCTAACGCGTTCGCAGACGCCGTGGCCGTGGCGCGGGCGGCGGCCGGGTTGCCGACCGTGTCGCTGGCCTGGGGGCCGTGGGCCGAAGAGCGAGGCATGGTCGGCCGCATCGGCACCAGGGACGAGGCGCGGATGCGCGCCGCCGGGCTGTTCGCACTGACCACCGAAGAAGGGGTCGCGCTGCTGGACGCCGGCGTGCGGTCGCGGCGGCCGTTCCTGGTCTCGGCTCGTTTCGACGCGGTGGCGCTGGGACGGCGCGGGCCCGAGCTGCCGCCCATGCTGCGTGAGCTGGCCGCCGACATCGGCAAGCCCGCCGCCGCGCCTTCCGCACCTGCGGAGAGCGGTACGGGTGGCTCGGCGCTCGTCGCGGAGCTGATGAGCTTGCCGGGGGCGCAGCGGCGGCGGCGTTTGCTGGAGGTGGTGTCCGCTCAGGCGGCGGCCACCCTGGGGCACGACAGTGCGCAGGCCATCGATGCGGATCGGCCGTTCCAGGACCTGGGCTTCGACTCGCTGACCGCCGTGGAGCTGCGTAACCGGCTGCATCAGGTGACCGGGCTGCGGCTGACGCCCACGCTGGTCTTCGACCACCCCACGCCTCGCGCCCTGGCGGCGCACCTGGACAGGACCTTGTCCGGTACGCGCCGCACGACCCCCACCGTCACCGTGAAGACGAGCGGGGATCGCGAGGATGATCTGATCGCGGTGGTCGGCATGGCCTGCCGCTTCCCCGGCCAGGTCACCAACCCCGAAGAGCTGTGGCGGCTCCTGATCGAGGACCGCGACGGCATCACCGGCTTCCCCACCGACCGGGGCTGGAACCTGGCATCGCTGTTCCACCCCGACCCCGACCACCCGGGCACGTCTTACGTCCGTACCGGCGGATTCCTGACCGGCGCCGCCGACTTCGACCCCGAGTTCTTCGCGCTCAGCCCGCGCGAAGCCGTGGCGATGGATCCCCAGCAGCGGCTCATCCTGGAGGCGTCCTGGGAGGCCCTGGAGCACGCCGGCATCAACCCGTCCCGGCTGCGCGGCACTCCCACAGGGGTGTTCACCGGGGTCATGGCCAACGACTACGGCTCGGGCGCGGTCGCCTCACCCGAGGCCGAGGGCCTAGTGGCCACCGGAACGCAGGGCAGCGTGGTGTCGGGGCGGGTGGCGTACGCACTGGGCCTGGAGGGACCTGCGGTGTCGGTGGACACCGCGTGCTCGTCGTCCCTGGTGGCTCTGCACCTGGCCGCGCAGGCGCTCCGCAACGGCGAGTGCGATCTCGCGCTGGCCGGTGGCGTGACGGTGATGGCCACGCCGGACGCGTTCGTAGAGTTCTCCCGGCAGCGCGGGTTGGCCGCCGACGGCCGGTGCAAGGCGTTCTCCGAGGCGGCCGATGGTGTCGGCTGGGGTGAGGGCGTCGGCGTGCTGGTCGTGGAACGGCTGTCGGATGCTCGCCGTCGCGGCCACCGGGTCCTGGCCGTGGTGCGGGGGAGCGCCGTCAACCAGGACGGCGCCTCGAACGGTCTGACCGCCCCCAACGGGCCCGCGCAGGAGCGGGTCATCGGTCAGGCGCTGGCGGCTGCCGGGCTTACCCCCGGTGAAGTGGACGCCGTCGAGGCGCATGGCACGGGGACGGCGCTGGGTGACCCGATCGAGGCGCAGGCGTTGCTGGCCACCTATGGCCAGGGTCGGCAGGAGCCGTTGTGGCTGGGGTCGGTGAAGTCGAACCTGGGTCACACCCAGGCGGCCGCCGGCGTGGCCGGGATCATCAAGATGATCCTCGCGATGCGGCACGAGCTGCTGCCCAGGACGCTGCACGTGGACGCGCCGTCGTCGAAGGTGGACTGGTCCGCCGGAGCGGTGGAGCTGCTCACCGAGCCGAAGCCCTGGCCCAAGCAGGCCGATCGGCCGCGCCGCGCGGGCGTGTCCTCCTTCGGCATCTCCGGTACGAACGCCCACATCATCCTGGAAGAGCCGCCCGCCGAAGAGGCATCGGTAGTCGGCGACGGTACGGAACCGCCGTCCACGGCGTGCAGTGAAGAGGAACGTCCGCTGGTCGCCTCCACCGATACGGAGGACACCGCCGTACTTCCTGTGGTGGTGTCGGCCAGGAGCGAGGCTGCGCTGCGGGCCCATGCCGACCGATTGGCGGTTTTCGTGGCCGAGCACGAGGAGGCGCAACCGCTGGAGGTGGCGGGTGGGCTGTCGCGCCGGGCTGCTTTGGAGCACCGGGCGGTGCTGCCGGTGTCGGATCGGGATGGTCTGCTGGCCGGGCTGCGCGCTTTGGCTGGCGGCGAGCTGGGGGCGTCCTCTGGAGTCCAGGGCCGAGTGCGATCCGGCCGTTTGGCTGTGGTGTTCTCGGGCCAGGGTGCTCAGCGGTCGGGGATGGGGCGGGAGCTGTATGCGGCGTTCCCGGTCTTCGCTCGCGCTTTCGACGAAGCCTGCGAGCTGCTGCAAGCCGAACTCGCCGGAGCGGATGTCGCAGCCGGGCTGGCCGGTGGGCTGAGCGTGCGCGACATCATCCTCGGCGACGCTGAGGTGCTGGACCAGACCGTCTTCGCCCAAGCCGGGTTGTTCGCCTTCGAGACCGCCTTGTTCCGGCTGCTGGAGTCGTTCGGTGTGCGGCCGGACTTCGTGGCTGGGCACTCGCTGGGTGAGATCACCGCCGCTCACGTCGCCGGGGTGCTGGATCTGGCGGATGCGTGCCGTCTGGTGGCCGCCCGTGGGCGGTTGATGCAGGCGCTGCCGGCCGGTGGTGCGATGGCCGCGATCGGCTGCGGCGAGGACCAGATCGCCTCCGTGCTGGCTCGTTACGATCAGGTGGCCATCGCCGCGGTGAACGCACCCGGCGCGGTCGTGATCTCCGGCGCCGCCGACCAGGTCAACCACATCGTCGAGTGGGCGCGTGAGCAGGGGCATCGGACCCGCCCGCTGCGGGTGTCGCATGCGTTCCACTCGCCGTTGATGGAGCCGATGCTGGCCGAGTTCGAACAGGTCGTCGCCGGGCTGACACTGCGACGCCCGGAGCTGGCGCTCATCTCCAATGTCTCCGGCAAGCCGGCAGGCGAAGAGATCACCGAGCCCGCGTACTGGGTGGAGCACGTACGCCGCCCGGTCCGCTTCGCCGACAGCGTCACCACCCTGCACGAGCAAGGCGTCACCTGCTTCATCGAAGCGGGCCCAGACGCCCAGCTCACCCCCATGGTCGAACAGACCCTCACCGACGCCGATCCCGCCGTCGTACCCCTCATCCGCCGAGACCGCGACGAGACCACTCACCTCATCACCGGCCTAGGCCAAGCCTGGGCGAGCGGCACCGACGTGGACTGGACCGTCTGGCCGACCAAGGCCGGGCCGCTGGGTGTCCGCATCGGCGACATCGACCTGCCCACGTACCCGTTCCAGCATCGCCGCTACTGGCTGGAGCCCGCCCCGGCCGGCGACCCGACGGCAGTCGGCCAGGCCGCATCCGACCATCCGATCCTGGGCGCGGTCGTGGAGCAGCCGGACGGCGGCGCGATCCTGACCGGCCGCCTGTCGGTGACCGCCCAGCCGTGGCTGGCCGATCACGCCATCAACGGCACCCCGATCCTGCCCGGCACCGGCTTCGTCGAGCTGGCCCTGCACGCCGGCGACCAGGTCGGCAGCCCGTTCCTTGACGAGCTGACCCTGCACACGCCCCTGCCCATCCCTGACAGCAGCGGCGACGTCGCCGTCCAGGTCACCGTGACCGCCCCCGACGAGGACGGCCGACGCGAGATCACCATCCACTCCAAGGACGACGCCGAGCAGTGGACCCGGCATGCCACCGGCGCCCTGACCGCCACCTCCACGGTGGCTCCGGCCGACCTGCGCCACGCCTGGCCGCCGCCCAACGCCGAGCCCGTCGACACCACCGGCCTCTATGAGCGCCTGATCGACCACGGTTACGGCTACGGCCCCGCCTTCCACGGCCTCACCCGGGCCTGGAGAGACGGCGACGACCTCTACGCCGACATAACACTCCCCGAAAAAGCCGGACAACCCTCCCGCTACGGCATACACCCCGCCATCTTCGACGCGGCCACGCATCTGGCGCTCCTGGCCGGCGACGAGACCGCAGGGGGTACGCCGCTGATCCCGTTCAACTGGAACGGCGTCACCCTGCACGCCACCGGTGCCACCTCCCTGCGCGTACGCCTGCACCCGGACCCGGATGGCGGCTTCCGCCTGGACCTGGCCGACCCCACCGGCCAGCCGGTGATCACCGTGGGGACCGTGGCGTCCCGGCCGGTGGCCGAGAGGGACAGCACGACGCCCGCCGCGGGGTCGGTGGCGCGCTGGCTCACCGAGGTGGCCTGGCGACCGCTGCCCGAATCCTCAGCAGAGCCGGCACTGCTCGACGGCACGGCCGTGATCGATGCCACCACCGGCGACGGCCCCGATGACCTGCCGACCCGTGTACGCCGACGCGTCGGCGCGGTACTGGCGGAGCTGCAGGCCCGGCTCGCTGAAGACGATCAGCGCCCCATCGTCGTGGCCACCCGCGGAGCGGTCGCCGTCGCGGACGGAGAGACCCCCGACCCGGCGGGAGCCGCGGTCTGGGGCCTGGTACGTGCGGCCCAGCAGGAACACCTCGGCCGCATCACGCTGCTCGACCTCGAGCCGACGGCGCGGACCGCGGACCTTGACCTGACGACTCTGCAGAACACGGCCCTACCCGGCGACGAACCCGAAGTCGCCATCCGCGGCGACCGGCCATGGGTGCCTCGCCTGGAGCGAGCCCGCCTAGGCGAGGAACCCACGTCGGCCTGGCCGCTGGACGGGACGACGCTGATCACCGGTGGCACGGGTGGTCTGGGCGCTGTGGTCGCCAGGCATCTGGTCTCCGAGCACGGCGTACGGCACCTGCTGCTGGCCTCCCGGAGAGGTCTGGAAGCGTCCGGCGCGGCCGACCTCCGCGAGGAGCTGGCCGGACTCGGCGCCGAGGTGACGATCGCCGCCTGCGACGTGGCCGACCGCGACGCCCTCGCCGCTCTCCTGCAGGACATCCCCGACGACCGGCCGTTGCGCGCGGTGGTGCATACGGCGGGTGTCGTGGACGACGGTGTGATGTCGTCGCTGTCGGCTGAGCGTGTGGAGCGGGTGCTGCGGCCGAAGGTGGATGCGTTGTGGCATCTGCATGAGTTGACGCGGGACGGTCAGGTGGCCCGGTTCGTGGTGTTCTCGTCGCTGGCGGGGACGTTGGGTGCGGCGGGTCAGGGTAATTACGCGGCTGCGAACGCGGCGGTGGATGCGCTGGTCGTCGATCGTGTGCGTGCTGGGTTGCCGGGTGTGTCGGTGGCGTGGGGTGTGTGGGACGCCGAGGAGGGCATGGCCGGTCGGCTGTCGGATCGGGATCGGGAGCGCATGTTGCGTGAGGGGCTGATCCCGGTTACGGCTGATGTGGGCTTGGCGGTGCTGGATCGGCTGGTGGGTGAGGGCCGTAGCGGGGTCGTGGTGGCGGCCGGCTGGTCGGTCAGTGCCTTGCGTGCCGGGGCGGACAGGTTGCCGGCTTTGCTGCGCGAGCTGGTTCCGGTACGCCGCAGGGCCACGGCGGAGGTCGCGGCCGGTGCGGGCTCGTTCGCCGATCGGCTGGCCGAGCTGTCGGAGACCGAACGCCGGACGGCGGTCACCGAACTCGTACGTACGCAGGCGGCCGCCGTGCTGGGCTATGGCGCGGCCGAAGCGGTCCCGGTGGACCGAGCCTTCCAAGAGCTGGGCGTCGACTCGCTGATGGCCGTCGAACTGCGCAACCGGCTCGGCCGCGCGGCCGGGCTCACCCTGCCGGCCACGCTCATCTTCGATCACCCGTCCGTGAACGCGATCACGGACTTCCTCCTAGGCCGCCTCCTGGGGCGGCAGGCCGACCAGAGAAAGGTCAGGCGCACGGCGGCGGTCACCGACGATCCCATCGCGATCGTGGGGATGGCGTGTCGTTATCCGGGTGGGGTTGATGGCCCGGAGGAGTTGTGGCGGTTGCTGGTGGGCGGTGTGGATGCCGTGGGTGGTTTCCCGGGCGATCGGGGTTGGGATGTCGCCGGTTTGTACGATCCTGAGCCGGGCAGGCCGGGGCGTACGTATGCGCGGGAGGGTGGGTTCCTGTATGGGGCGGCGGAGTTCGATCCGGCGTTCTTCGGGATCAGTCCGCGTGAGGCTGCGGAGATGGACCCGCAGGAGCGGCAGTTTCTCGAGGTGTGCTGGGCCGGGCTGGAAGGTGCTGGGATCGATCCGACCTCGCTGAAAGGCAGCAGTGCCGGTGTTTTCGCGGGTGTGATGTACCACGATTACGCGCCTTCGGGGACCGGTGGTGCCACGATTTCGGGCCGGGTGGCTTACACGTTCGGTCTGGAGGGGCCTGCGGTGTCGGTGGACACCGCGTGCTCGTCCTCGCTGGTGGCCTTGCACCTGGCCGCGCAGGCGCTGCGTAATGGTGAGTGCGATCTGGCGCTGGCGGGTGGGGTGACGGTGATGGCCACGCCGGACGCGTTCGTGGAGTTCTCCCGGCAACGCGGCCTGGCGGCTGATGGGCGGTGCAAGTCTTTCGCTGAGGCGGCCGATGGTGTCGGCTGGGGCGAGGGTGTGGGCGTCCTGGTGGTCGAACGGCTGTCGGACGCTCGCCGTCGCGGGCATCGCGTGCTGGCCGTCGTGCGGGGGAGTGCCGTCAACCAGGATGGCGCCTCCAACGGCATGACCGCCCCTAACGGGCCCTCCCAGGAGCGGGTCATCGCTCAGGCGCTGGCGTCGGCCGGGATCAAGCCGGATCAGGTGGACGTGGTCGAAGGCCATGGCACCGGTACCGCGCTGGGCGACCCGATCGAGGCCCAGGCGTTGCTGGCCACCTACGGTCAGGGTCGGCAGGAGCCGTTGTGGCTGGGGTCGGTGAAGTCGAACCTGGGTCACACCCAGGCGGCCGCCGGCGTGGCCGGGATCATCAAGATGATCCTCGCGATGCGGCACGAGCTGCTGCCCAAGACCCTGCACGTGGACGCGCCGTCGTCGAAGGTGGACTGGTCCGCCGGAGCGGTGGAGCTGCTCACCGAGCCGAAGCCCTGGCCCAAGCAGGCCGATCGGCCGCGCCGCGCGGGCGTGTCCTCCTTCGGCATCTCCGGCACGAACGCCCACGTCATCATCGAGGAACCACCCGCCGAGGAAAGCCCGAAGCCGGTTGACGCGGGCGGCACCGTGCTGCCGGTGCTGGTCTCGGCCAAGACTGAGGCTGCGCTGCGGGCCCATGCCGACCGATTGGCGGTTTTCGTGGCCGAGCATCAGGAGGCGCAACCGCTGGAGGTGGCGGGTGGGCTGTCGCGCCGGGCTGCTTTGGAGCACCGGGCGGTGCTGCCGGTGTCGGATCGGGATGGTCTGCTGGCCGGGCTGCGCGCTTTGGCTGGCGGCGAGCTGGGGGCGTCCTCTGGGGTTCAGGGTCGGGCGCGGGCGGGCCGTTTGGCCGTGGTGTTCTCGGGCCAGGGTGCTCAGCGTTCGGGGATGGGGCGGGAGCTGTATGCGGCGTTCCCGGTCTTCGCCCGAGCCTTCGACGAAGCCTGCGAGCTGCTGCAAGCAGAACTCGCCGCAGCGGATGTCGCAGCCGGGCTGGCCGGTGGGCTGAGCGTGCGCGACATCATCCTCGGCGACGCTGAGGTGCTGGATCAAACCGTCTTCGCCCAGGCCGGGTTGTTCGCCTTCGAGACCGCCTTGTTCCGGCTGCTGGAGTCCTTCGGCATCCGGCCGGACTTCGTGGCCGGGCACTCGCTGGGTGAGATCACCGCCGCTCACGTCGCCGGGGTGCTGGATCTGGCGGATGCGTGCCGTCTGGTGGCCGCCCGTGGGCGGTTGATGCAGGCGTTGCCGTCCGGTGGTGCGATGGCCGCGATCGGCTGCGGCGAGGACGAGATCGCCTCCGTGCTGGCTCGTTACGATCAGGTGGCCATCGCCGCGGTGAACGCGCCGGGCGCGGTCGTGATCTCCGGTGCCGCCGCTCAGGTCACCGAGATCGTCGAGTGGGCGCGTGAGCAGGGGCATCGGACCCGCCCGCTGCGGGTGTCGCATGCGTTCCACTCGCCGTTGATGGAGCCGATGCTGGCCGAGTTCGAACAGGTCGTCGCCGGGCTGACACTGCGACGCCCGGAGCTGGCGCTCATCTCCAATGTCTCCGGCAAGCCGGCAGGCGAAGAGATCACCGAGCCCGCGTACTGGGTGGAGCACGTACGCCGCCCGGTCCGCTTCGCCGACAGCGTCACCACCCTGCACGAGCAAGGCGTCACCTGCTTCATCGAGGCGGGCCCCGACGCCCAGCTCACCCCCATGGTCGAGCAGACCTTGGCGTCGCATGAAAGCTCGGCTCCCGACCAAGCCGACGACAGCCGTGCCGAGCCCGCCTCGGTGATCGCGCTGCTGCGGCGCGACCGGGACGAGACCGCTCAGCTGGTCGCCGGACTGAGCCGAGCCTGGACGTCAGGCGTCAACCTCAACTGGACCGCTTGGCCCGCCTGGAACACCCCAGGAGGCGCTGGCTTCGGCCACCCGGACCTGCCCACCTACCCCTTCGAGCACCGGCGTTACTGGCTGCACTCGACCCCGACGGGCGACCCGGCCGCGCTGGGCCTGGGGGTGGCCGACCATCCGATCCTGGGTGCGGTGGTGGAGCAGCCCGACGGCGGGGCCATCCTGACCGGACGTCTGTCAGCGACGGCCCAGCCGTGGCTGGCCGATCACGCCATCAACGGCACCCCGATCCTGCCCGGCACCGCGTTCGTCGAGCTGGCGCTGCGGGCCGGTGAGCTGATCGGCTGCACGGTCATCGACGAGCTCACCCTGCACGCACCCCTGCCCGTCCCCGACACCGCCAACGGCATCACCCTCCAGGTCATCGTGAGCCCGCCCGACGAGGACGGACGTCACCAGATCGGCATCCACTCCCGGGACGACGGCGGAAGCTGGACCGAGCACGCCAGTGGCACGCTCAGCGCCACCCCGGCCGCCGTGCCGCCCGACGTGTCGGAGGAGCTGCGGCAGGTCTGGCCACCTGCGGGCGCCGAGCGGCTGGACACCACCGGCCTGTACGACCGCCTCATCGACCACGGCTACGGCTACGGCCCATCCTTCCAAGCGCTGACCCGCGCCTGGAAACACGGTGACGACCTGTACGCGGAGGTGTCGCTGCCAGAGGACGAAGCCGGCCCGGCCGGGTACGGCGTGCACCCCGCGCTGCTCGACGCGGCCATGCACGTGGGCATGCTCGCAGGACTGGAAGCCGAGGCGGACGGCGGGGCGGGGGACGACAACGACGGCCCGCTGATCCCGTTCAACTGGCGCGGCGTGGCCCTGCACGCATCGGGCGCGTCGTCGCTGCGCGTCAGACTCCGCCGGTTGGACGGCGAGGCGGTCACCCGCCTGGACATCGCGGACCCGGCAGGCGGCCCGGTGGTGTCGGTCGAGGCGCTGACGTCCCGCCCGCTGGCACAAACCCAGCTGACCAGCGCGACCGGAACGCGCTGGCTGTATGAGCTGGCCTGGCGGCCCCTCGCCACAGGCAACGACAAAGCGCCCGCGAACGGAATCCGAGTGCTGGACGCTTCAGCGGCGACACCGAACGGCGATCTGCCGACCCGGGTGCGACAGACCGTCGGAAAGGTGCTGGCCGAGCTGCAGAGCTGGTCGTCGGAGGGCGACACCCGCCCGGTGGCGGTCATCACGCGCGGCGCGGTCGCCGTAACGGACGACGAAACGCCGGACCCGGCACAGGCGGCGGTCTGGGGCCTGGTACGCGCCGCCCAAGCCGAAGACCCCGGCCGCATCACCCTCATCGACCTCGCTCCGAACGCTCTCAGCATGAACGGAGCATCGGCCGGCGACGACAACCTCCTCACGGCCGACGTGCGCGCCGCACTGGCGTCCGGCGAGCCGGAGGTCGCGCTGCGCCACGGCCGACTGTGGGTGTCCCGCATGACGCACGCCACATCCACCGAAGCATCCATCGATACGACCGACGCCGTGTGGCCGGTCGATGGGACGACGCTGATCACCGGCGGCACAGGTGGTCTGGGCGCCGTGGTGGCCAGACACCTGGTCTCCGAGCATGGCGTACGCAATCTGCTGCTGGTCTCACGCCGGGGCCTGGACGCCCCAGGAGCCGCCGACCTCCGCGACGAGCTGGTCGGCAAGGGCGCCGACGTCACGATCGCCGCCTGCGACGTCGCGGACCGGGACGCCCTGGCCGGTGCGCTCAAGCAGATCCCCGACGACCGGCCGCTGTGCGCGGTGGTGCATACGGCGGGTGTCGTGGACGACGGTGTGATGTCGTCGCTGTCGGCTGAGCGTGTGGAGCGGGTGCTGCGGCCGAAGGTGGATGCGTTGTGGCATCTGCATGAGTTGACGCGCGACGGTCAGGTGGCCCGGTTCGTGGTGTTCTCGTCGCTGGCGGGGACGTTGGGTGCGGCGGGTCAGGGTAATTACGCGGCTGCGAACGCGGCGGTGGATGCGCTGGTCGTCGATCGTGTGCGTGCTGGGTTGCCGGGTGTGTCGGTGGCGTGGGGTGTGTGGGACGCCGAGGAGGGCATGGCCGGTCGGCTGTCGGATCGGGATCGGGAGCGCATGTTGCGTGAGGGGCTGATCCCGGTTACGGCTGATGTGGGCTTGGCGGTGCTGGATCGGCTGGTGGGTGAGGGCCGCAGCGGGGTCGTGGTGGCGGCCGGCTGGTCGGTCAGTGCCTTGCGTGCCGGGGCGGACCGGTTGCCGGCTTTGCTGCGCGAGCTGGTCCCGGTACGCCGCAGGGCCACGGCGGAGGTCGCGGCCGGTGCGGGCTCGTTCGCCGATCGGCTGGCCGAGCTGTCGGAGACCGAACGCCGGACGGCGGTCATCGAACTCGTACGCGCCCGAGCAGCCGCAGTACTCGGCCACGACTCACCCGCGTCCGTACCCGTGGACCAGGCGTTCCAAGAGCTGGGGGTCGACTCGCTCGCCGCGGTCGAGCTGCGGAACGGGCTCGGCGCGGCGCTGGGGCTCCGGCTGCCGACCACGCTGGTGTTCGATCACCCGTCGGTCCGAGCCGTCGCCGACTACGTGCTCAAGCAGATCGCGCCGATGCCTGACCCCGAGAGCAACGGCCACGACGAGGCGGCGATCCGCAGGGCGCTGCAGACCGTGCCGCTGGCGAAGCTGCGCGCCGCCGGACTGCTGGACAGCCTGCTGGAACTCGCCGGAGTGACCCCGGCAGGTACGAACGGAACCGCACCTCCCGACGAGATGGAGGACCTCGACGCCATCGACGAGCTGGACGCGGAAAGCCTGATCAGGATGGCGCTGCACGACGGGCAGCCGGATGACGAGACCGAGGAGGGCTGAAGAGATGGCGGAGAACGAGGGCAAGCTCGTCGAGGCACTGCGCGCTTCTCTCCGTGAGACGGCCAAGCTGCGCCAGCAGAACCGCGCGCTCACGGCCCGCGCTCGGGAGCCGATCGCGATCGTGGGGATGGCGTGTCGTTATCCGGGTGGGGTTGATGGCCCGGAGGAGTTGTGGCGGTTGCTGGTGGGCGGTGTGGATGCCGTGGGTGGTTTCCCGGGCGATCGGGGTTGGGATGTCGCCGGTTTGTACGATCCTGAGCCGGGCAGGCCGGGGCGTACGTATGCGCGGGAGGGTGGGTTCCTGTATGGGGCGGCGGAGTTCGATCCGGCGTTCTTCGGGATCAGTCCGCGTGAGGCTGCGGAGATGGACCCGCAGGAGCGGCAGTTTCTCGAGGTGTGCTGGGCCGGGCTGGAAGGTGCTGGGATCGATCCGACCTCGCTGAAAGGCAGCAGTGCCGGTGTTTTCGCGGGTGTGATGTACCACGATTACGCGCCTTCGGGGACCGGTGGTGCCACGATTTCGGGCCGGGTGGCTTACACGTTCGGTCTGGAGGGGCCTGCGGTGTCGGTGGACACCGCGTGCTCGTCCTCGCTGGTGGCCTTGCACCTGGCCGCGCAGGCGCTGCGTAATGGTGAGTGCGATCTGGCGCTGGCGGGTGGGGTGACGGTGATGGCCACGCCGGACGCGTTCGTGGAGTTCTCCCGGCAGCGCGGCCTGGCGGCTGATGGGCGGTGCAAGTCTTTCGCTGAGGCGGCCGATGGTGTCGGCTGGGGCGAGGGTGTGGGCGTCCTGGTCGTGGAACGGCTGTCGGATGCGCGCCGTCGCGGGCATCGCGTGCTGGCCGTGGTGCGGGGGAGTGCGGTCAACCAGGATGGCGCCTCCAACGGCATGACCGCCCCTAACGGGCCCTCCCAGGAACGAGTCATCGCTCAGGCGCTGGCGGCGGCCGGTCTTGCACCAAGTGATGTCGATGTGGTTGAAGCGCACGGCACCGGCACTTCGCTGGGCGACCCGATCGAGGCGCAGGCGTTGCTGGCCACCTACGGTCAGGGTCGGCAGGAGCCGTTGTGGCTGGGGTCGGTGAAGTCGAACCTGGGCCACACCCAGGCGGCCGCCGGCGTGGCCGGGATCATCAAGATGATCCTCGCGATGCGGCACGAGCTGCTGCCCAAGACCCTGCACGTGGACGCCCCGTCGTCGAAGGTGGACTGGTCCGCCGGGGCGGTCGAGTTGCTGACCGAACCTCGCCCCTGGCCGAAGAACCCGGATCGGCCGCGCCGGGCAGGCGTGTCGTCGTTCGGCATCTCCGGCACGAACGCCCACGTCATCATCGAGGAACCACCCGCAGAGGAAGCACCGGCCGGTGTAGGCGAACCGGCTGCAACGAACGGCACCACCGGCTCCGTTGTGCCGGTCATGGTGTCGGCCAAGACCGAGGCTGCTCTGCGGGCTCAGGCCGACCGGCTGGCCGCCTTCGTGGCTGAGCACGAGAAGGCGCAACCGGTAGAGGTCGCTGCTGGGCTGGCTCGCAGGGCCGCGCTGGAGTATCGGGCGGTGCTGCCGTCAACGAGCCGGGACGACCTGCTGGCCGGGCTGCGAGCCTTGGCCGCTGGCGAGCTGGAGGCGTCCTCTGGAGTTCAGGGTCGGGCGCGGGCGGGGCGTTTGGCTGTGGTGTTCTCGGGCCAGGGTGCTCAGCGGTCGGGGATGGGGCGGGAGCTGTATGCGGCGTTGCCGGTCTTCGCTCGCGCTTTCGACGAAGCCTGCGAGCTGCTGCAAGCCGAACTCGCCGGAGCGGATGTCGTAGCCGGGCTGGCCGGTGGGCTGAGCGTGCGCGACATCATCCTCGGCGATTCGGCCCCTGACGGGGTGCTGGATCAGACGGTGTTCGCGCAGGCCGGGTTGTTCGCTTTCGAGACTGCCTTGTTCCGGCTGCTGGAGTCGTTCGGTGTGCGGCCGGACTTCGTGGCTGGGCACTCGCTGGGTGAGATCACCGCCGCGCACGTCGCCGGGGTGCTGGATCTGGCGGATGCGTGCCGTCTGGTGGCCGCTCGCGGCAGGCTCATGCAGGCGTTGCCGGCCGGTGGTGCGATGGCCGCGATCGGCTGCGGTGAGGACGAGATCGCCTCCGTGCTGGCTCGTTACGATCAGGTGGCCATCGCCGCGGTGAACGCGCCGGGCGCGGTCGTGGTCTCCGGTGCCGCCGCTCAGGTCGATGAGGTGGTCGCGTGGGCGCGTGAGCAGGGGCATCGGACCCGCCCGCTGCGGGTGTCGCATGCCTTCCACTCGCCGTTGATGGAGCCCATGCTGGCCGAGTTCGAACAGGTCGTGACAAAGCTGACCTTGCGCCGCCCGGAGCTCGCTGTGGTCTCGAACGTCTCCGGCGACCTGGCAGGCGAAGAGATCACCGAACCTTCCTACTGGGTGGAGCACGTACGCCGCCCGGTCCGCTTCGCCGACAGCGTCACCACCCTGCACGAGCAAGGCGTCACCTGCTTCATCGAAGCGGGCCCCGACGCCCAGCTCACCCCCATGATCGAACAGACCCTCACCCAGCACGAGGAGCCGGCCTCGCAGGTGGTGGCGCTGCTGCGGCGCGACCGCGATGAGAGCGCTCACCTCATCACCGGCCTCGGCCAGGCCTGGACCAGCGGCACCGACCTGGACTGGACGGCCTGGCCCGCCTGGAACACCCCAGGAGGCGCCCGCCTCGGCCACCCGGACCTGCCCACCTACCCCTTCGAGCACCGCCGCTACTGGCTGCAGCTCGATTCGGCAGGCGACCCGGCCGCGCTCGGCCAGACAGCCGTCGATCACCCGATCCTGGGCGCGGTGGTGGAGCAGCCCGACGGCGGCGCGATCCTGACCGGCCGCCTGTCGGCGACGGCCCAGCCATGGCTGACGGACCACGTGATCAACGGCACCCCGATCCTGCCCGGCACCGCGTTCGTCGAGCTGGCGCTGCGCGCCGGGGAACTGCTCGGCTGCCCGCTCATCGACGAGCTCACCCTGCACGCACCCCTGTCCATCCCCGACACGGCCACAGGCCAGGACGACACCACCGGCGGCGCCATCCTCCGCATCACGGTGACCGCCCCCGACGAGGACGGCCGGCACCACATCGCCATCCACTCCAAGCCGGAAGACGACGGCGAGTGGACGCAGCACGCCACCGGCGCCCTTACCTCCGCAGCCGCGACGTCCGGCGTGCCGGGTGAGCTGCGGCAGGCATGGCCGCCGGCAGGCGCCCAGCCGCTCGACGCCACCGGCCTCTACGACCGCCTCATCGACCACGGCTACGGCTACGGCCCATCCTTCCAAGCGCTGACCCGCGCCTGGAAACACGGTGACGACCTGTACGCGGAGGTGTCGCTGCCAGAGGACGAAGCCGGCCCGGCCGGGTACGGCGTGCACCCCGCGCTGCTCGACGCGGCCATGCACGTGGGCATGCTCGCAGGACTGGAAGCCGAGGCGGACGGCGGGGCGGGGGACGACAACGACGGCCCGCTGATCCCGTTCAACTGGCGCGGCGTGGCCCTGCACGCATCGGGCGCGTCGTCGCTGCGCGTCAGACTCCGCCGGTTGGACGGCGAGGCGGTCACCCGCCTGGACATCGCGGACCCGGCAGGCGGCCTGGTGGTGTCGGTCGAGGCGCTGACGGCCCGCCCGCTGGCACAAACCCAGCTGACCAGCGCGACCGGAACGCGCTGGCTGTATGAGCTGGCCTGGCGGCCCCTCGCCACAGGCAACGACAAAGCGCCCGCGAACGGAATCCGAGTGCTGGACGCTTCAGCGGCGACACCGAACAGCGATCTGCCGACCCGGGTGCGACAGACCGTCGGAAAGGTGCTGGCCGAGCTGCAGAGCTGGTCGTCGGAGGGCGACACGCGCCCGGTGGCGGTCATCACGCGCGGCGCGGTCGCCGTAACGGACGATGAGACGCCCGACCCGGCACAGGCGGCGGTCTGGGGCCTGGTACGCGCCGCCCAGGCGGAGGACCCCGGCCGCATCACCCTCATCGACCTGGCCCCTGCCCAAGACCTCGACACCGCCGCACAGGCCGCCCTGCTCAAGACCGGGGAGCCCCAGATCGCACTCCGTGAGAACCAGGCATGGGCCCCGAGACTCGACCGCGCCCGCCTCACCGAGGATCCCGCCCCCGCCTGGCCGGTGGACGGAACCACTCTGATCACGGGCGGCACCGGCGGCCTGGGCGCCCTGATGGCCAGGCATCTGGTCACCCAGCACGGCGTACGCCATCTGCTCCTGGTCTCCCGCCGCGGCCAGGACGCCCCAGGAGCCACCGACCTCCGTGACGAGCTGGCCGGGCTGGGCGCCGAGGTGACGATCGCCGCCTGCGACGTGGCCGACCGCGACGCCCTCGCCGCCCTGCTGGAGCAGATCCCCGACGCCCACCCCCTGCGCGCCGTCGTCCACACGGCGGGCGTCAGCGCCAACGCCGTCATCGAAGACCTCACCCCCGACCTGCTCGACCGGGTTGCGGCCCCCAAAGCGGACGCCGCCTGGCATCTGCACGAGCTCACCCAGAAGCACGACCTGGCCGAGTTCGTGCTGTTCTCCTCCTCGGCGTCGCTGGTGGACAGCCCAGGCCAGGGCAACTACGCGGCCGCCAACGCCTTACTCAACGCGCTCGCCGAACACCGCCGGGCCGCCGGACTGCCGGCGCGCACGCTGGCCTGGGGCCTGTGGGGCGGCGACGCGGGCATGCAGACCGAGCTGCGCGAGGACGACCTGGCCCGCATCCGCCGCTGGGGCATGCTGCCGCTGCCGGTGGACGCGGCGCTGGCGCTGTTCGACGCGGCCCGCCGGTCGGACACCGCCGTGCTGGCGCCGATCAGGCTCGATCCGGCCGCCCTGCGCGCCCGTACGGACGGCGTGCCGTCTCTGCTCCAGGAGCTGGCACCAGCCGTGCGGCGCGCGGCGGCGGCCCGGGAGAACGAGCGCGAGCCGCTGGCCGCGCTCAGCCCGGAGGAACGGCGCGAGCGGCTGATCGACCTGGTACGCAGGCGCGCCGCCCAGGTGCTCGGCCACGCCGACCCGGCGCCCGTCGAGCCGGACGCGGACCTGGTCGGGCTGGGCCTGGACTCCCTGGCCGCCATGGAACTGCGCAACGTGCTCGCCTCCGACACCGGCGTCCGGCTGCCCGCCACCGCCGCGTTCGACTACCCGTCGGTCAGCGCCCTGGCCGGTCTGCTGGCCGAGGAGATCGCCCCCGCACCGGCCACGGACGACCCGGTGACGCAGGACGTGCCGAGCGCGGCGGAGACGCTGAGCGGCCTGTTCCGCGAGGCGGCCGCCGCCGGGAAGATCGAGCAGGGCATGGCGCTGCTGCACGCGGCCGCCGCCGTCCGCCCCCGCTACGACGTGGCCGACGCCCCGGCCCGCACCCCGGTGGTGCTGGCCACGGGAGCGCGCCGCCCGCGGCTGTTCTGCCTGAACTCGCCGATGGCCTTCGGCGGGCCGCACCAGTTCGGGCCGCTGGCCGCCGAGTTCCGCGACGTGCGCGACCTCGCCGTGCTGCCGATCCCCGGCTTCGTCCGCGAGGAGAGCCTGCCGGCCTCGCTGGACGCCCTCGTGCACGGCCTGGCCCAGGCGGTCACGGCGGACGGGGAGCCGTACGCGCTGGTCGGCTATTCCGCCGGCGGGGTGTTCGCGCACGCGCTCGCCGCCGCGATGACGGAGGCCGGGCAGGGGCCGTCCGCGGTGATCCTGCTCGACACGCACGTCCCCCAGCCGGGGGAGAGCCCCGCCGTCTGGTCGTCGATCGTGGGCGGCCTGCTCGACAGGGAGGCGGTGTTCGGGCCGTTCACCGCCGCCCGGCTGTCCGCGATGGGCTGGTACGCGGCCCTGCTCGCGCAGTGGCGGCCCGCCGAGCTCGCCGCGCCGACCCTGTACGTGCGCGCCGTCCAAGACGTGGCGACGTCCCAGGGCACGGGGGCGGCGGCCGGCGCGGGCTGGCATCCCGTCATCACGCCGGGTACGGCGGTGCGCGATGTCACCGCCGACCACTTCAGCATGCTGGAGTCCGAGGCCCGGCAGACCGCCGCCGCGATCGAGGACTGGCTATCGGAGACGTGCGGGTGACACGCGGGCTCACGTGGCCAGCGCGACGAGCGCGTCAGAGACCTCGTTCACCTGATCCTCCAGGTAGAAGTGCCCACCGGGAAAGACCCGCAGATCGAACGGACCGGTCGTGTTCCGCTCCCAGGCCCGCGCCTCATCCACCGTGGTCTTCGGATCGTCGTCCCCCACGAACACCACAAGCGGACAGGAAACGGCGGCACCCTCCGCACACTCGTACGTCTCCACCGCCTGATAGTCGGCCCGCAACGCCGGCAGCACCATCTCGAACAGCTCGGGATCCTGCAGGAACACCGGGTCGGTGCCGTTGAGCCTGCGCAGCTCCTCCGCCACCCCGGCCGCGTCCCGCCGATGCACCCATTCGTCCCGGTAGGTGGACGGGGCACGCCGGCCCGAGGCGATCAGCGCGTGGGGTGCCGCGCCGCGCCGTTCCAGCAGCAGCGCCAGCTCGAACGCGACCAGCGCGCCCATGCTGTGCCCGAACACCAGCGTGGGCCGCTCATCCGGGGGCAGCGCGCCGGCGATGCCGGCGGCCAGCAGGCGCACGTCCGTCAGCGGCGGCTCGTGCCGGCGTTCCTGACGGCCCGGGTACTGCACGGTGAGGGCGTCGAGCGCCGGGTGCAGCGCGGCCGACAGCTTGAAGTAGCCGCTCGCCGCGCCTCCGGCGTGCGGCAGCACAATGACCCGCGCCGGAGCCTCGGGCGCGGGGTGGAAATGCTTGATCCAACGCTCGTCCATGTCGTTCCTTCCGCGGTGATCCGTTCACCGCTCGGCACGCAGCCCTCCGGAGCCGTCTCCGGAGGGCTGCCGTGCGGGGCGGCGATCACCCGCGGCCGGACGCCGCGGGCACCAGGGTGATGACGCTTTCCGTGTTCTTCGCGACCGCCGACCGGCTGTACAGCAGCGGCACCTGAGTGCCGGAGCCCCAGGCGGCGGCGAGGTCGTCGTAGTGCGGGCTCTCCGGGTCGCCGGACTGGCCGGGCGCGCTGACGAACGTCGAGTTGTCCCAGGCTCCGACGTCCAGCACCATCCGGTACGCCGCGCCGGACGTGGACTGGTAGGTCCCGGGCGTGTAGGTCGAGGCGTCCACCGTGGTCGGCGAGCCGCCACGGGAGATCGGGCCCACGTGCGCACCCAGCGGGTGGGGGAACAGCACATGGTGCAGGTCGCCCCAGCGCCAGGCGGCCGGGTCCGCGCCGAGCCTGCCGCGCACCTCGGCGTACGCGGTGCTCAGCGTCCGCTGCACCAGCCGGTCGCGCGCCGCGGCGCCGCCGGGGCCGAACCAGCGCTCCGGCCGCTCCAGCGCGTCGATGATCTGGCGGACGTCGGCGCGCGGCACCCTGACGGCCACCGCCGGATCCACGAACGCGGCGAGGAACGCCGGGCCGAGATGCCCCGACAGCCACGGCTCGTACAGCGCCGCGCCGGGGGAGCCGGTGTCCGCCGTGCCGTCGTAGCCGCGCAGCAGCTCCAGCGCGGCCGCCGTGTCGGGGTCGTCACCTGCGGGGATGTCGCGCAGGATCGCGACGATGCGCCTGGCGTACTCGTCGGCGTGGTCGCGCTGGAGCCGCGCCATGGCGGACGTGGTGTGCTCGGTCGAGCCGGACAGCACGTCCACGATGCGTTCCTTGCGGACCGCCGGCTCCCACTCGTAGCCGACGCGCAGCGGATGACCCGGCGGCATGCTGAACTCGTTCGCCGAGGCCACGATGCCGCTCTTCGGGTTGCTGACCCTGGGCAGCTCGGAGCCGTCGTGGAAGCCGTCCCACTCGTAGCGGCCGTCGCCGGGCACCGGCAGCAGCCCGTCGTGCCGCGTCCGCCTGGGCACCAGCGCGCCGGGCACCCAGCCGATGGCGCCCGAGGTGTCGGCGTAGATGAGGTTCTCCGGCGGCGCGCCCCAGCGCCGCACCTTGGCGGCGAACTCCGGCCAGCTCCGCGCCGTCATGGCGTCCAGACCGGCGAGATACGGCGCCGTCCCCGGCTCCGACCACGCCGTACGCAGGCCGAACGCCAGGCCCCGCGCGGCGTCCACCTTGAGCACCGGGCCGTGCCGGGAGAAGGTCAGCTCCACCTGGCGCGGCTGCGAGCCGGCCACCGGAACCTCCTCACGCACCGTCGTGAACCGCACCCACCGGCCCTTATAGCGGTAGCGGCCGGGGTCGTCCGGGTGCAGCCGGTACACCTGGATGTCCTCCTGGTCGGCGGCGAACACGGTGAGCGCGAACGCGGCGCGGCCGTTGTGCCCCATCGACACGCCGGGCAGCGCGGGCTCGCCCGCGCCGATCACGTCCAGGCCGGGAGCGGACAGGTGGGCGACGTAGCGCAGCGCCGGGGCGGTGAAGGACCGGTGCGGGTCGCCGGCCAGGATCGGCCTGCCGGTCGCGGTGCGCGACGGCGCGAGCGCCCACGCGTTCGACCCCTCCGTCGAAGGCAGCGGCGCCTGCCGCAACGTGACGCCGTCGAAGGTGACCGGCGTGATGCCCAGCAGATACGTGTCGAGCACGTCCAGCGGCACGTCGCACGGGTCGAGCCCGTCCGGCACCTGCGGCTCGTGCGCCGGCTCCAGCCGCACCAGAGCCCGCGCGGCGCTCTGCCCGCCCTTGCACATCGCGGCCGCGCGCAGCATCTCCGGGTACGCGTTGAGCGCCAGCCCGTGGCTGCGGATCCGCGCCACGTCCTCGGGCCGCCACCGCTCAGGACGGTGGCCGAGCCGGCGGAACTCCGGCGGCAGCGCATCCGGATGCGCGTTCACCCAGTCCACGTACGCGTTGATGCCGTTGACGAACGCGGTCACCGCGCGCTGCGTGCCCGCCCCGTAGGCGGCCCACTCCTTCTTCATGTCACCGCGGTACAGCAGGAGCCGCGCGGCCCGGTCCTTCTCCACGTACGCGGGTCCGAAGGCGGCCGACAGCAGGCCGAGCCCGCGCCGCCGCCACAGGTCGAGCTGGAACAGCCGGTCCCGCGCGGCGTTGAAGCCCTGCGCCAGGAACACGTCGTCGGTGTTGCGCGCGTACAGGTGCGGCACGCCCCAGCGATCGGTCACCAGCCGCACCGGCTCGCGCAGCCCCGGCACCTGCAGCGTGCGCGCGTCGCCCGCCCCCTGCTCCGCCCGGACCGGAACGGCCGGTGTGAGTGCCAGCACCGCTGCCGCTAACACGGCGACGGCACGGCGTAAAGCGTTATTCCGCACCGCCGGGCTCCTTTCCCATGTGCTCATCACGAAATTCTTGTGGGCCGGGCGATGCCGGTCAGCCCCTACCCTCCCCTAAATCCGGCCCCTTGCCGCACCCATTCGCGACGGCCCGTGCACGGTCCCCTATTCAGCGATTTCCCGGGCCAGGAGGTTCGTTACCGAAACCCCTAATGGACCCCCCTTCTCCGGCCCGCGACCTTGCCGCCCGCCTTCGCCGCTGCTTAGCCTCGGGACCACTTCCACGCAGCAGAGAGGTACAGGCCGTGAAGGGAATCGTGCTCGCGGGAGGCCGGGGGACGCGGCTGCATCCGATCACCGCCGCGGTCTCCAAACAACTGCTCCCGGTGAGCGACAAACCGATGATCTACTACCCGATATCGGTGCTCATGCTGGCCGGTATCCGGGATATCCTCCTCATTTCCTCGCCCGACCAGCTGCCGAACTACGTGCGCCTGCTCGGCGACGGCTCACGCTTCGGGCTGAACATCTCCTACGCCGCCCAGGAATCGCCGGACGGCATCGCACAGGCGTTTCTCATCGGCGCCTCCCATATCGGCGGCGGGCCTTCCGCGCTCATCCTCGGCGACAACATCTTCCACGGGCCGTCGTTCTCGGAGGTGCTGGAGGAGAACGCCCGCGACGTCAAGGGATGCGTGCTGTTCGGATACCCGGTGAGCGACCCAGGCCGGTACGGCGTCGGCCTCACCGACGAGAACGGCAGGCTCATCTCCATCGAGGAGAAACCCGAGAAACCCCGCTCCAACAGGGCCATCACCGGCCTGTACTTCTACGACAGCGACGTCGTCGACATCGCCGAGAACCTCAAACCCTCCGAGCGCGGCGAGCTGGAGATCACCGACGTGAACCTCGCCTACGTGCGTGAGGGCCGCGCCAAGCTGGTGGACCTCGGCCGCGGTTTCGCCTGGCTCGACACCGGCACGCCGGAGACGCTGCTCCAGGCGGGCCAGTACGTGCAGACACTCGAACAACGCCAGGGCGTGCGCATCGCCTGCCTGGAGGAGGTCGCGCTCCGCATGGACTTCATCGACGCCGAGCAGTGCTACCGGCTCGGAGCCGAGCAGGCCCAGTCCGGCTACGGCCAGTACGTCATGAGCATCGCGAGCAGCTACCAGCGATGAGGATCCTCGTCACCGGCGGCGCCGGATTCATCGGCTCCTGCTACGTCCGCACCCTCGCCGAGCGCGGCGAACACCAGCTGACCGTCCTCGACAAGCTCACCTACGCCGGCAACCTGGCCAACCTCGCCCCCGCCGAAGGCCGCTACACGTTCGTGCACGGCGACATCTGCGACGCCCGCCTCGTCGGCAAGCTGATGGCCGAGCACGACCAGGTGGTGCACTTCGCCGCCGAGTCCCACGTCGACCGCTCCATCAGCGACGCGGGCGACTTCGTCCGCACGAACGTGACCGGCACGTACACGCTGCTCGCCGCGGCTGTCGAGCACGGGCTCCAGACGTTCGTGCACGTCTCCACCGACGAGGTGTACGGCTCCATCGCCGAAGGCTCGTGGACCGAGGAGGAGCCGCTCGCGCCCAGCTCGCCGTACTCGGCGTCGAAGGCGTCGGCCGACCTGCTCGCCCTCGCCTACCACCGCACGCACGGGCTCGACGTGCGCGTCACCCGCTGCTCCAATAACTACGGGCCGTACCAGTACCCCGAGAAGATCATCCCGCTGTTCGTCACCCGGCTCCTCGACGGCGGCACGGTCCCGCTGTACGGCGACGGCATGAACGCCCGCGACTGGCTGCACGTCTCCGACCACGTCGCCGGCATCGAGCTCGTACGCCAGGGCGGCCGCCCCGGAGAGGTCTACAACATCGGCGGCGGCACCGAGCTGACCAACCGCGAGCTGACCGGACGGCTCCTCGCCGCCTGCGGCGCCGGATGGGACCGCGTCGAGTTCGTCGAGGACCGCAAGGGCCACGACCGCCGCTACTCCGTCGACGACCGCAAGATCCGCCGGGAGCTGGGCTACCGTCCGGCCGTCGACTTCGAAAAGGGCCTCGCCGAGACCGTCGCGTGGTACCGGGACAACCGCCGCTGGGTGCGCGGCTCATAAGGGTGCCCTAGGGGTTGTCGCCCCAGTTCAGGGCCCTGACCATAACGTCGAAGGAGGGATCCGATGCGAATCCGCGAACTCGGCATCGGCGGGGCGTTCCTCGTCGAGCCCAAGATCTTCCCCGATTCCCGAGGAATGTTCCTCGAGGTCTTCAAACAGCCCGCGTTCGCCGAAGCCGTCGGCCACCCGCTGAACGTCGCCCAGGTCAACTGTTCGGTGTCCGTGCGCGGCACCATTCGCGGACTCCACGCGATCCACCTGCCGGGCCAGGCCCGCTACGTCAGCTGCCCGGCCGGCGCCATCCGCGACATCGTCGTCGACATCAGGCAGGGCTCGCCCACGTACGGACAGCACGTCGCGGTCGAGCTGAGCGAGGACAACCGGCACGCCCTCTACCTCGCAGAAGGGCTCGCCCACGGGTTCGCCCCGCTCAGCGACCAGGCCACGGTCTTCTACCTGTGCTCCGCCACCTGGTCGCCGGAGAACTCCTACGAGATCAACCCGCTCGACCCCGACCTCGACCTGCCCTGGCCGCGCGACCGCGAACCCGTCCTGTCGGACAAGGACCGCGCCGCGCCCTCGTTCAAGGAGGCCGAGCGGCTCGGCATCCTGCCCTCCTACGCCGACTGCCAGGCCCGCTACGCCGAACTCGCCGCCGCAGCGAACGGAGCCACGCGTTGATCCCGCTGTTCAAGGTCCCCATGTCGGAGTCGGCCCCGGCCGCGGTCGCCGAGGTCGTCGGCAGCGGCCAGATCGGCCAGGGCGCCAAGGTCGCCGAGTTCGAACGGGCGCTGGGTGAGCGCATCGGCAACCCGCGCGTCGCCACCGTCAACAGCGGCACCTCGGGGCTGCACCTCGCGCTGCACATGGTCGCCGCGTCCGGCGACGAGGAAGGCGAGGTGCTCTCCACGCCGCTCACCATGGAGGCGACCAACTGGACCATCCTGGCCAACCGGCTGCGCATCAAATGGGTGGACGTCGACCCCGCCTCGCTCAACGTCGATCTCGACGACCTGGCACGCAAGATCTCACCCCGCACCCGCGCGATCGTCGTCGTGCACTTCGCCGGCTACCCCGTGGACCTCGCCCGGCTGGCGAAGATCCTCGACGACGCCGAGGCCACCTTCGGCTTCCGCCCCGTCGTCATCGAGGACTGCGCCCACGCCTGGGGCGCCACCTTCCAGGGCGCCCGCATGGGCACCCACGGCAACATCGCCGTCTACAGCTTCCAGGCCATCAAGCACCTGACCTGCGGTGACGGCGGCGCCCTGGTGCTGCCGGACGACGAGCTGCACGAACGCGCCACGCTGCTGCGCTGGTTCGGCATCAACCGCCGCGCCGACCGGCTGCGCAACCCGCCCGACGTCGCCGAGTGGGGCTACAAGTTCCACATGACCGACATCAACGCCGCCATCGGGCTCGCGAACCTCGACTGGGCGGAGGAGGTCGTGGCCCGCCACCGCGCCCACGCCGCCTACTACGACCGTGAGCTCGCCGGCGTCCCCGGCCTCGAACTGACCGAACGCGCGCCCGACCGCGAGTCGTCCTTCTGGATCTACCCGGTGAAGGTCGAGGACCGGGCCGGCTTCATCAAGCGCATGGACGAAGCCGAGATCATGGTCAGCAACGTCCACGAACGCAACGACACCCACACCTGCGTCCGCCGCTTCGCCACTCTGCTGCCCGGGCTGGACAGCGTGGCCGAGCGCGTCGTCTGCCTGCCCGTGGGGTGGTGGCTGACCGAGGAGCAGCAGGCCCACATCGTCGAGACCGTACGACGGGGCTGGTAGGCCCGCGGAGAATCCCTGGACAGGCCCGGCAGCCGATCCCGGCGGCCGGGCCTGTCCCGTATGTGGAGCCCCTGGTCGCACCCGACTCGCCCGGAAGCTCCCAGGGGCTTGCGGGCTGCCGGCCTTTCGCCTCTGCGCATGGTCCCAGCACACAGCACGGCCGCACTCCTCCTCGTCCAGCCGGGCGGGCCGGTCGAGCTGCCGGGCACCGGCGGGGCAGGCGGGCCTGGGGCAGGTGAGGAGTGCGGCCGTGCAGGCGACGCTGTTCGCGGGAGCCTTGCTACACGTCGCCGAGTTCCCGGTCGAGGATCTCGAAGAGCTCCTCGGCAGAGGCGGCGGTCAAGTCCTCGTCCTCCGCAGCCGAGGAAGCCTCGTCGGCGGCCGGGGGAGCGGGCTGGGAGGGTTCGGGTTCGGCGGGGGCCAGGCGTTCGGCCAGGTAGCGGGCCACCGCGGTGGCGTTCGGCTGGTCGAAGGCGAGCGTGGCGGGCAGCGGGAGGCCGGTCTTCTGGCGCAGGCGGTTGCGCAGCTCGACGGCGGCCAGGGAGCTGAAGCCGAGCTGGACGAAGCCGCGATCGGCGTCGATCATGTCCGCCGAGTCGTGTCCGAGCGCCATCGCCGCCTCGGCCTGGACCAGCTCGAGCAGCACCCGGTCCCGTTCCCGCGCGGGCAGCCCGGCCAGCCGCTCGCGCAGCCCGGCCGCGTCACCCGACCCGTTGGCCCGCTCGGCCACGGCGGCCGTACGGCGCGGGCCCACCAGGTCGCGTAGCAGCGCGGGCAGGTCGTCGCCGCGCGTGCGCAGCGTACGCACGTCCGGCTGGATCGGCGCGAGCACCGGCGCGGGCACCCGCAGCGCCGCGTCCAACAGCGCCAGCCCCGTCTCCGCGGAGATCGCCGGTATTCCGAGGTTGCGCACCCGGGCCAGGTCGGCCTCCTGCAGCGGACCGCCGAGCCCGGTGTCCACCGCCCACATGCCCCAGGTGAGGGATGTGGCGGGCAGTCCGGCGGCGGCGCGTTCGACGGCGAGGGCGTCGAGGAAGGCGTTGGCCGCCGCGTAGTCGCCCTGCCCGGCGGCGAGCACCATCCCGCCGGCCGACGAGAACAGGACGAAGCGGGCGATGTCGTGCTTCTGCGTGAGCTCGTGCAGGTGCCAGGCGGCATCCGCCTTGGGCCGCAGCACCCGGTCAAGCCCGTCCTCCGTCAGGTTGCCGAGCAGCCCGCCCGCGACCGCACCCGCCGCGTGCACCACCGCGCGCAAGGGGTGGGCGTCGGGGATCTGCTCCAGCAGGGCGGCGAGGGCGTCGCGGTCGGCGACGTCGCAGGCGGCGATCGTCACCTCGGCGCCCAGCCCGGCCAGCTCGTCACGGAGGTCGGTGGCTCCTGGGGCGTCCTGGCCGCGGCGGGAGACCAGGAGCAGATGGCGTACGCCGTGCTGGGTGACCAGGTGCCTGGCCATGAGGGCGCCCAGGCCGCCGGTGCCGCCGGTGATCAGCGTCGTCCCGTCGACCGGCCAGGGGCCGGAGAACCGGTCGTCGGCTGCGCGGCCGTTGCCCGGTCGCGTGGCGCGGGTCAGCCGGGGGACCCACGGGCGGCCGTCGCGGATCGCCAGCTCAGGCTCCCCGGCGGCCAGCGCGACGCGCACACCCTCCGCCACGTCACCGGCCGGCTCGAGATCGACGATAACGATCCGGCCCGGGTTCTCCTCCTGGGCGGCACGTACCAGGCCCCAGACCGCGGCCCGCGCCGGGTCCGGTGCCTCGCCGTCGCGCACCGCCACCGCACCCCGCGTGACCACCACGGCCTGCCGGCCGCCCTGCTCCGCAGACCACTCCTTCAGGCCGGTGAGGACCGGGCGGAGGGCCCGCCGTACGCGATCGGGCGCGCTGCCGCCGGAGGTCTCAGCGGTGACGTCGATGACGAGCGCGCCGGAGACGTCCACCGCGCCGGGATGTCCTGGCGGCGTTACCGGCCGCCATGCCACCGTGAGCAGCGACCCCGCCGCCGGCCGGCCTGCGCCAGCTGCTCGGCCTGGACCGGCCGGGACACCACCGTCTCCACCGTGGCCACCGGCCGTCCCGAAGAGTCGGCCAGGTCCAGCCGGGTGACCTCGTCGCCGTCCAGCCTGCGCAGCCGTACGCGCACCGCGTCGGCGCCGGCGGCGTGCAGGGTGACGCCGTTCCAGTTGAACGGGATCAGCGTGGCCTTCGGCCCGGCCACCAGATCCACGTGCATCGCGGCGTCGAGCAGCGCGGGGTGCAGGCCGTACCGGGACGAGGACCCGGCCTCCTGGGGGAGCGTCACTTCGGCGTACAGGTCGTCGCCGTCTCTCCAGGCCCGGGTGAGGCCGTGGAAGGACGGGCCGTAGCCGTAACCGTGGTCGACGAGGCGCTCGTACAGGCCGGTGGTGTCCAGGGGCTGGGCATCGGACGGTGGCCATGCCTGCATATCCGCCGGTACGTTGCCCGGGGCCGGGATGAGCGCGCCGGTGGCGTGCCGGGTCCACTGTCCGCCGTCGCTCCTGGAGTGGATGGTGATCTGCCGTCGGCCGTCGCCGTCGGGGGCGGTCACGGAGACCTGGATGACGACGTCACCGCCATCGGGGACGGGCAGAGGCGTGTGCAGGGTCAGCTCGTCGATCGTCGGGCAGCCCACCTGCTCGCCGGCGTGCAGGGCCAGCTCCACGAAGCCGGTACCGGGGAGGATGGTGGTGCCACTGATCACGTGGTCGGCGAGCCACGACTCGGTGATCGCCGACAGGCGGCCGGTCAGGATCGCGCCGCCGTCCGGCTGCTCCACGACCGCGCCCAGGATCGGGTGGTCGATGGCGGTCTGGCCGAGCGACGCCGCGTCACCGGACGAGGCGGGCTGGAACCAGTAGTGCCGCCGCTGGAAGGCATAGGTGGGCAGATCCAGAGGCTTCACGGTGCTCAAGCCCGGCCAGGCGGACCAGTTCACGTCGGTGCCGCTCGCCCAGGCTTGGCCTAGGCCGGTGATGAGGTGAGTGGTCTCGTCGCGGTCTCGGCGGATGAGGGGTACGACGGCGGGATCGGCGTCGGTGAGGGTCTGTTCGACCATGGGGGTGAGCTGGGCGTCTGGACCTGCTTCGATGAAGCAGGTGACGCCTTGCTCGTGCAGGGTGGTGACGCTGTCGGCGAAGCGGACCGGGCGGCGTACGTGCTCCACCCAGTACGCGGGCTCGGTGATCTCTTCGCCTGCCAGGTCGCCGGAGACATTGGAGATGAGCGCCAGCTCCGGGCGTCGCAGTGTCAGCCCGGCGACGACCTGTTCGAACTCGGCCAGCATCGGCTCCATCAACGGCGAGTGGAACGCATGCGACACCCGCAGCGGGCGGGTCCGATGCCCCTGCTCACGCGCCCACTCGACGATCTCGGTGACCTGGTCGGCGGCACCGGAGATCACGACCGCGCCAGGTGCGTTCACCGCGGCGATGGCCACCTGATCGTAACGAGCCAGCACGGAGGCGATCTCGTCCTCACCGCAGCCGATCGCGGCCATCGCACCACCGGCCGGCAACGCCTGCATGAGCCGCCCGCGAGCGGCCACCAGACGGCACGCATCCGCCAGGTCGAGTACTCCGGCGACGTGTGCGGCGGTGATCTCACCCAGCGAGTGCCCGGCCACGAAGTCCGGCCGGATGCCGAACGACTCCAGCAGCCGGAACAAGGCGGTCTCGAAGGCGAACAACCCGGCCTGCGCGAACACCGTCTGATCCAGCACCTCGTCAGGGGCCGAGTCGCCGAGGATGATGTCGCGCACGCTCAGCCCACCGGCCAGCCCGGCTGCGACATCCGTCCCGGCGAGTTCTGCTTGCAGCAGCTCGCAGGCTTCGTCGAAGGCTCGGGCGAAGACCGGGAACGCCGCATACAGCTCCCGCCCCATCCCCGACCGCTGAGCACCCTGGCCGGAGAACACCACGGCCAAACGGCCGGATCGCACTCGGCCCTGGACTCCAGAGGACGCCCCCAGCTCGCCGCCAGCCAAAGCGCGCAGCCCAGCCAGCAGACCATCCCGATCCGACACCGGCAGCACCGCCCGGTGCTCCAAAGCAGCCCGGCGCGACAGCCCACCCGCCACCTCCAGCGGTTGCGCCTCCTGATGCTCGGCCACGTAGGCGGCGAGCTGGTCGGCCTGGGCGCGCAGCGCGGGCTCGGTCTTGGCCGAGACCAGCACCGGCAGCACGGTGCCGCCCGCGTCAACCGGCTTCGGGCTTTCCTCGGCGGGTGGTTCCTCGATGATGACGTGGGCGTTCGTGCCGGAGATGCCGAAGGAGGACACGCCCGCGCGGCGCGGCCGATCGGCCTGCTTGGGCCAGGGCTTCGGCTCGGTGAGCAGCTCCACCGCTCCGGCGGACCAGTCCACCTTCGACGACGGGGCGTCCACGTGCAGGGTCTTGGGCAGCAGCTCGTGCTGCATGGCCAGGATCATCTTGATCACACCGGCCACGCCGGCGGCCGCCTGGGTGTGGCCCAGGTTCGACTTGACCGAGCCCAGCCACAACGGCTCCTTGCGGTCCTGGCCGTAGGTCGCCAGCAGCGCTTGGGCCTCGATCGGGTCGCCCAGGGAGGTGCCGGTGCCGTGGCCTTCGACCACGTCCACCTGGTCAGGGCCGATCCCCGCCGACGCGAGCGCCTGCGCGATCACCCGCTCCTGCGAAGGCCCGTTGGGGGCCGTCAGACCATTGGAGGCACCGTCCTGGTTGACGGCGCTGCCGCGTACGACGGCCAGGACCCGATGCCCGCGACGGCGGGCATCGGACAGCCGCTCGACCACCAGCACGCCGACGCCTTCACCCCAGCCGACACCATCAGCGGCATCGGCGAAGGACTTGCATCGCCCATCGGCGGCAAGACCCCGCTGGAGGCCGAAGTCGGTGAACGTATCGGGCGTGGACATCACGGTCACGCCACCCGCCAGCGCCAGGTCGCACTCGCCGTTGCGGAGCGCCTGCGCGGCCAGGTGCAGAGCCACCAGCGACGAGGAGCACGCGGTGTCCACCGACACCGCAGGTCCCTCCAGGCCGAACGCGTACGCCACCCGCCCGGAGACCACGCTGGCCAGGCTGCCGTTGCCCAGGTAACCGGCGTACTCCTCCGGAACCCGGCCGGGCCGCGTGCCCCAGTCGTGGTACATCACCCCGGCGAACACCCCGGTCTGGCTGCCGCGCAGCCCCGACGGGTCGATGCCGGCGCGCTCCAGGGCCTCCCAGGTGGTCTCCAGAAGGAGCCGCTGCTGCGGGTCCATGGCGGCGGCCTCGCGCGGGCCGATATCGAACGGAGCAGGGTCGAAGTACGCCGCGTCGTGCAGGAAACCGCCCTGCTTGGTGTAGGTGCGCCCCAGTTTGCCGGGCTCCGGATCGTACAGGCTGGAGATGTCCCAGCCCCGGTCGGTGGGGAAGCCGGTGATGCCGTCGCGGTCCTCGATCAGGAGCCGCCACAGCTCTTCGGGGTTGGTGACCTGGCCGGGGAAGCGGCAGGCCATGCCGACCACCGCGATCAGATCATCCTCGCGATCCCCGCTCGTCTTCACGGTGACGGTGGGGGTCGTGCGGCGCGTACCGGACAAGGTCCTGTCCAGGTGCGCCGCCAGGGCGCGAGGCGTGGGGTGGTCGAAGACCAGCGTGGGCGTCAGCCGCAGCCCGGTCACCTGATGCAGCCGGTTACGCAGCTCCACGGCGGTCAGCGAGTCGAAGCCCAGGTCCTGGAACGGCCGATCCGCATCGATGGCCTGCGCACTGTCGTGCCCCAGGGTGGCCGCCGCCTGAGCGGACACCACCTCCAGCAACCGCCGCTGCCGCTGCGCCTCCGGCAGTCCCGCCAGCTCCGCCACCACAGGCGGCGTGTCCGAGCCGGGCTCGGGGGTCGCGGAGGGTGCGGCGGCTGCGGCACGGCGTCCGGTACCGGCGGCCAGCTCGCGCAGGACGGGCGGCAGCTCGGCCCCGCGCCGTCCCAGCGCCACCGCGTCGAAGCGGGCAGGAACGAGGAACGGCTGCCCGGACTGCACGGCGGCGTCCAGCAGCGCGAGCCCTTCCTCGGTGGTCAGGGAGATCGAACCGGTGGCACGCATGCGAGCTTCATCGCGCGTGCTGATCCGGCCGACCATGCCTCGCTCTTCGGCCCACGGCCCCCAGGCCAGCGACACGGCGGGCAGCCCGCGAGCGGCCCGCGTCACGGCCACGGCGTCTGCGAACGCGTTAGCGGCGGCGTAGTTGCCCTGACCGGCGCCGTCCACCACCCCGGCCACCGAGGAGAACACCACGAACCGTTCCAGAGCACGGTCCTGCGTCAGCTCGTGCAAATGCCACAGTGCATCCGCCTTGGGCCGCAGCACCGCATCCACACGCTCCGGCGACAACGAGGAGATCACTCCGTCATCGACCACACCCGCCGCATGCACCACCGCACACAACGGCCGATCCTCAGGGACCCCCGCCAGCAAAGCGGCGAGCGCCTCACGATCGCCCACGTCACAGGCCGCGATCGTCACCTCGGCGCCGAGCCCGGCCAGCTCCTCACGCAGCTCGACAGCGCCGGACGCGTCCGGACCCCGACGGGAAACCAGCAGCAGATGCCGTACGCCGTGCTCGGACACCAGATGCCGCGCCACCACGGCACCCAGACCACCCGTGCCACCGGTGATCAAAGTCGTTCCATCGACCGGCCACACCGCACCATCGAGCACCGACGGGGAGGACGGCTCCACGCGCTTCAGACGCGGCACCCACACCCGGCCGCCGCGCAGCGCGACCTCGGGCTCGCCGGAGGCGAGCGCCGCGGCCACACCATCGCCGGCGCTCTCGACATCGACGAGCGTGATACGTCCGGGATTCTCCGCCTGCGCGGCCCGTACGAGCCCGAGGATTGCCGCCTGGACCGGATCCGCTGGGCCGTCATCGGCCACGGACACCGCGCCCCGGGTCACCACCACCAGCCGCCCGTCGCCCTCCGGCTCGCGGGCCAGCCACTCCTGTACGCGAGCCAGCACCGAGCCCACGCCATCGCGCAGGCGGTCCAGCAGCTCGCCGCCGGCCGAGACGGTCCACTCGGTGGCGTCGATCATCGTGTCGGCGCCGGCCGGGGAGGCCGTCACGTCCACCGGCCGCCACACGAGCTCGTGCAGCCACCGATGAGTCGCGGTACGCGCACCGGACCACTGGGCGGGCACCGGGCGGTAAGCCAGGGACGACACGGTGGCCAGCGGGCGACCGGCGGGATCGGCGATGTCGAGCCGTACCCCATCCGAACCGTCGAGGCGCACCTTGACCCGCGCCGCACGCGCCCCGCCGGCGTGCAGGGACACCCCGCGCCAGGCGAACGGCAACGACGTGTCCTCGTCGTGGCCGGGCAGCAGGTCGGTGGCGTGCAGGGCCGCGTCGAGCAGCGCCGGGTGCACGCCGAAGCCCGAGGCGTCCACGCCCTCGGCCAGTGCCACCTCGACGAACACCTCATCGCCGCGCCGCCAGGCCCGGGTGAGGCCGCGGAAGGCGGGACCGTAGCCGTAGCCGCGCTCGGCCATCGCCGGGTAGAGGCCGGTGATGTCGAGCGGTTCCGCGCCGGGCGGCGGCCACGCGGCGAAGTCGTCCGCCGTGGCGGTAGCGGGGGCGGGGGAGAGGAAGCCGGTGGCGTGCTGGAGCCAGATCCCGTCCTCGGCGATGGAGTGGATCTCCACGGGACGTCGCCCGTCCGCCGTGGAGGGACCGGCGGTCACCTGGATCGCGATCTGGCTCCGGCTTGAAAGGTCCAGCGGGGCGTGCAGGGTGAGCTCGTCGAGCGTGGGGCACCCGACCTGGTCGCCCGCGCGCAGCGCCAGCTCGACGAACGCGGTGCCGGGCAGGATCGGGGTGCCGTTGATGGCATGGTCGGTCAGCCAGGGCTGGGCGGCGGCCGACAGGCGTCCGGTCAGGATGGCGCCGCCGCCCGGCTGTTCCACCACCGCGCTCAGGATCGGGTGGCCGGCGGCGCGCAGGCCCAGCGCGGCCGGGTCACCCGACGGGGCCGGCTCCAGCCAGTAGCGGCGGTGCTGGAACGGGTACGTGGGCAGGTCGAGGTCGCCCGCGCGGGCACCGGTCGGCCAGGCGGTCCAGTCGAGGTCGACGCCGGAGACCCAGGCCCGGCCGAGCGCGGTGGCGACGTGGTCGGTCTCGTCCTTGTCGCGGCGCAGCAGCGCCACCACCGAGGCGGGCTCGCCCTCGGCCTGAGTCAGGGTCTGTTCGATCATGGGGGCGAGCTGGGCGTCGGGACCCGCCTCCAGGAAGTGGGTGACGCTGCGCCGCCGCATGACCTCGACGCCGTCGGCGAACCGCACCGGACGGCGCACATGCTCCACCCAGTAAGAAGGCTCGGTGACCTCTTCACCCGCCAGCTCGCCGGAGACGTTCGAGACCACGGCGAGCTCCGGGCGACGCAACGTCAGCCCGGCGACGACCTGCTCGAACTCGGCCAGCATGGGCTCCATCAACGGCGAGTGGAACGCATGCGACACCCGCAGCGGGCGGGTCCGATGCCCCTGCTCGCGCGCCCACGCGACCACCTCATCGACCTGAGCGGCGGCACCGGAGACCACGACCGCGCCCGGCGCGTTCACCGCGGCGATGGCCACCTGATCGTGTGCAGCCAGCACGGAGGCGATCTCGTCCTCGCCGCAGCCGATCGCGGCCATCGCACCACCGGCCGGCAGCGCCTGCATGAGCCGCCCGCGAGCGGCCACCAACCGGCACGCATCCGCCAGGTCGAGCACCCCGGCGACGTGTGCGGCGGTGATCTCACCCAGCGAGTGCCCGGCCACGAAGTCCGGCCGCACACCGAACGACTCCAGCAGCCGGAACAGCGCCGTCTCGAAAGCGAACAGCCCGGCCTGCGCGAACACCGTCTGATCCAGCAACTCGGAGCCCTGGATGATCTCCCGCAAGCTCAGCCCATGCGCCAGATCGCTCACGAAGTCCGAAGCGCGGAACTCGGCTTCGAGCAGCTCCAGAGCCTCATCGAAGGCCCGCGCGAAGACGGGAAATGTCGCATAAAGCTCCCGCCCCATCCCCAAGCGCTGCGCACCCTGGCCGGAGAACACCACGGCGAGACGACCAGGCCGCACCCGGCCCACGACGCCCGAAGGCTCACCGGCCGCCAGCGAACGCAGCCCGGCCAGCAGCCCATCCCGATCCGACACCGGGAGTACGGCCCGATGCTCCAAAGCGGCCCGCCGGGCCAGCCCGGCCGCCACCTCAGCCACGCCGGCCGAGGAGTGCGCGGCCACGAAGTCCGCCAGCCGCTCGGCCTGCGCCCGCAGCGCGGCCTCGTTCTTGCCCGACACCACCACCGGCACGACCCCGCGTACAGGCGACAGCACCACAGGACCGTCACCAACAGCAGACGGCACCTCCAGCGGCGGCTCTTCCAGGATCACGTGCGCGTTGGTGCCGGAGATCCCGAACGACGACACACCCGCCCGGCGCGGCCGCCCCTCGACGCGCGGCCACGGCCGGGCCTCGGTGAGCAGCTCCACCGCCCCGCTCGACCAGTTGATCTTGGAGGAGGGCGCGTCCACGTGCAGGGTCTTCGGCAGCAGCTCGTGCCGCATCGCCATGACCATCTTGATCACGCTGGCCATGCCGCCGGCCGCCTGCGTGTGCCCGAGGTTGGTCTTGGCCGAGCCCAGCCACAGCGGCGTGCTGCGGTCCTGGCCGTAGGTGGCGAGCAGGGCGTGCGCCTCGATCGGGTCGCCCAGCGCGGTGCCGGTGCCGTGCGCGTCGACCGCGTCCACGTCCGCGGGCCGCAGCCCGGCCGCCGCCAGCGCGTCCAGGACGAGCCGCCGCTGCGCGGGACCGCTCGGCGCGGTGAGCCCGTTGGACCTGCCGTCCTGGTTGATCGCGGTGCCGCGGACGACGGCGAGCACGCGGTGGCCGTTGCGGCGGGCGTCCGACAGCCGCTCCACGACCAGCACGCCGACGCCTTCGGAGAACGCGGTGCCGTCCGCGGCGTCGGCGAACGCCTTCACCCGCCCGTCGGGCGCGAGACCGCGCTGCCGGCTGAACGCGGTGAACATCCCGGGGCTGCCCATCACCGCGACGCCGCCGACCAGGGCCAGGTCGGACTCGCCGGAGCGCAGCGAGTTGCAGGCCAGGTGCAGCGAGACGATGGCGCCCGAGCAGGCCGTGTCCACGGTGATCGCGGGGCCGGACAGGCCGAGCAGGTAGGCGAGCCGGCCGGAGACCACGCTCGGCGCGTTGCCGGTCATCAGGTAGCCGTCGAGACCCTCGGGCGCGTCGTGCACGCGCACGCCGTACTCGTGCACCTCGGCCCCGAAGAACGAGCCGACGGCCCGGTCGCGCAGCGACGTCGGGTCGATGCCCGCATGCTCCAGCGCGGCCCAGCAGGTCTCCAGCACCACGCGCTGCTGCGGGTCCATGGCCAGGGCCTCGCGCGGGTTGATGCCGAAGAAGTCGGCGTCGAAGCCGGTCGCGTCGGGCAGGAAGCCGCCGCGGTCGACGTAGCTCTTGCCGGGGGCGTCCGGGTCGGGGTCGAAGAGGTTGTCCAGGTCCCAGCCGCGGTCGGTGGGGAAGCCGCCGAGCACCTCGCGCTCCTCGGCGAAGATCCGCCACAGCGTCTCGGCGGAGTCGGCGCCGCCGGGGAAGCGGCAGCCGATGCCGACGATGACGATCGGGTCGTCGCCCGCGCCCGTGTCGAGGTCGTGCCCGCGGCCCGAGGCCGGCTGCGGCACGGGCAGACCGAGTACGGCGGCGCGCACGTACTCGGCGACCAGCTCGGGCGTGGGGTAGTCGAAGGCCAGCGTCATCGGCAGGTCGACGCCGGTGGCGGCGACCAGCCGGTCGTGCAGGTCAACGGCGGCCAGCGAGTCGAGGCCCAGCTCGCGGAACGGCCGGCTGGACGTCACCGCGGCGGGGTCGCCGCCCTCCACGCCGAGCAGCGCCTCGCCGGTCTCCCTGAGCACCAGTTCCAGCAGCGCCCTGCGCTGCTCGGCGACGGGCAACGCGGCGAGGCCGTCGAGCCCGGCCTCGGAAGGGCCGCCGTGGTCACCAGGAAATGCCATCATGCGCTCCGGGGGTCAGGGGTCGGCGACGGTTCGTAGACGCGCTCGCGGCGCAACTGGGAGACGGAGACGACCTCGCCTCCGCGGATCACCACTTCGGTGGGTGCGGGGCGGCCGAGGAAGAGCGAGAGGCTGGCGGTGAGCCCGTACGCGCCGGCGTGCGGGATCGTCACCAGGTCGCCGGGCGCCGGGTCGGGCAACTCGACCTCGCGGGCGAGCAGGTCGCCAGGCGTGCACAGGGGACCGGCGAGCGCGGCCTTGCGGCCCGGCCGGGCGTCGCCGTCGGGTTGCCGGGGTCTGACCTGGGCGGGAAGCAGCCGGCCGAGGCCGGACATGCCGCCGAACGCGTTGATCCCGGCGTCCAGGATGGCGAACGTGCGGCCCCTGCTCTGCTTGACGTTGACGACCGTGCAGTGCAGCTCGCCGCAGTCGGACACCAGGTAGCGGCCCGACTCGCAGGCGATGCCCGGCCGTCCCTCCCGCCATTGCGGCAGGTGCTGGTCGAGCGCCTCCTCCAGGCCCTTACGCAGGTTCGGGTATGCGGGACGGGTGCCGGGCACCCCGTACGGGGCGGAGAACCCGCCGCCGAGATCGACGAGCTCGAACGGTTCGCCCAGGATGCGCCGCACCTCGGCGGCCACCGTCACCGTGTGCTGGAACTCGCCGAGCAGGCTCTCCTCGTCCGCGGCGTTGCTGAGCGGGAAGAAGTGGGCGCCGACGATCCGGGTGCCGGGGATCGCGCGCATCGCCTCCACCTGCGCGGGCAGCTCCTCCATGTCGTTGCCGAACTGGGAGGGCGCGCCGGTCATCCGGATGCTGGTGGCGGCGGCCGCGGTGGCGCTGTTGATGCGCAGCAGGCACCTGGCGACGGTGCCCTGCGCGGTGGCCGCGGCGCCGATGTGCTCAAGGTCGGTGAGCGACTCCACCGAGAACAGCCGCACCCCGGCGGCGAGCGCCTCGGCCAGCTCCCCGGCCGTCTTGCCCGGCCCGGTGTACATGCAGTCGGCGCCGGTGAAGCCGGCGGCCAGCGCGGCGGCCAGCTCACCGGTGGAGCTGATCTCCGCCCGGCAGCCGCCGCCGCCCGCCTCGCGCAGCGCACGGGCCACGTCGGGATGCGGGTTGGCCTTGAGCGCGTAGTAGATCGCGGTGCCCTCCGGCATGAAGTCGGCCAGGTCCCGGTACGCCGCCGTCACCTTGTCGAGGTCGTAGACGTACAGCGGGGAGCCGAACCTGCGCACCAGCTCCTCGCGGGACAGGCGCGGCCGCCCGGGCCCCGTCTTCATGGCGTGCGGGGTCTTCTTGGCGTGCAGGCGGCGGAGCTGGTCGCGGGCGTACTTGCCGTGCGCCGACTGCGGGAGCTCCGCGACCACCTGGCAGGTGGCGGGCACCTTGGCCGGCTCCAGCCGGGCGGCCAGCTCGCGCAGCACGGTGTGGGGCTCCAGCTCGGCGCCGTCGGCGGGCTCGACGTAGATCGCGAGGTCGTGGTCGCCGTCAGGAGGGAGCGCGGCGGCGGCGCGGACGCCGGGGATGTCGAGGGCCGCCGCCTCGATCTCCACCGTGCTCATGCGGATGCCCTTGCGCTTGAACATGTCGTCGCGGCGGCCGTCGAAGTAGAGGTATCCGTCCTCGTCGAGATGGCCGTAGTCGCCGGTGTGCAGGCGCACCTCCCCGGTACGCGGGTCGCGGCGGAACGTCTTGGCGGTCATCTCGGGGTTGCGCCAGTACCCCGGCATCACGTGCGGGCCGGTCACCACGATCTCCCCGGTGGTGCCGGTGGGCACCGGCTCGCCGTCGGGGCCGAGGATCTGCACGCTGGTCCCGGCCAGCGGCAGCCCGACGGAGTCCGGGCGTTCGCGATCCTCCTCCGGCGGCATGACGGAGATGCGCTTGCACTCGGTCTGGCCGAACTGGCGGACCACCCGGGCGCCGGGGAAGTGCGTGCGCAGCGCCTCGATGGTGGCGGCGGGCAGCGCCGCACCGGTGTTGGTGAACAGCCGCACCCCGGTGGTGGGCTCGCCCCGCCGCTGCGCCGAAGCGATGATCATGTTGGCCAGCGAGGGCACGATCGGCACCACGGTCGCCCCGGTCCTCCGGAGGTGGTCCACCAGCCGCAGGTCGGCGCTCGCGTCGGCGAAGACGATCTCCGCGCCGACGGCGCAGGTCATCAGCAGCTTGTACAGCCCGTAGTCCCACGACATGGGGAAGCGGCAGAAGACCACGTCGTCCTGCCGGTAGCCGAGCGCCTCGACGAGCGCGACGGTGGCGAAGCAGACCTGGGCGTGGGGGCAGATCACCGCCTTCGGCGCCGCCGTGCTGCCCGAGGTGTACACCAGCGCGGCCGGGTCGGCGGGGTCGATCTCCTTGGTCACGGCGGCGCGGGCGCCCTGGCTCGCCAGGCCGGTGATCTCCGCCCAGACCGCGTCGAAGCCGTGGACCGGCGCCTCGGTGAGCGCGCGTACGGCGTCGGGCCGTCCGCCGGCCGATTCCGCGAGCACCAGCGCGGGGTCGGCGTTCTCCAGCACCGAACGCAGGTGGAAATCCTTCATCGCCGGATTGAGCGGCACGAAGATGGCGCCACGGCGGGAGACGCCGAAGAACAGCGCGGCCAGCCGGCGGTCGGTGGGGGCCTGCACCACCACGCGCGCGCCCGGGCCGACGCCCTGCTGCTCCAGCCAGTGGTCCACCGCGTGGCTGATCGTGTCCAGCTCGTGATAGGTCAACGTCCCGCTCGAGTCCCTCACCGCCGGCGACTCGGGATAACCCGCGGCGCTTTGGTCGAGAAAGTCGTGGATGAATTTCCCGGTGTATCTCGGCCGGATATTGCGCATAGTTGACGATCTCCCTCAGGCAGCAGAGTTCAGGCTAAGGCGGGGTTCCGCCCCAGAAGTACCCCTAGCCGCCCCTAACGTGGGAACCGGCTGTCCCGCGATAAGTCCGCCATTTTTCGCGGGTTTACGCAGGGAATTCGCCGGAATCGGCGGTGCGGGGCAAGGGGTCGGCAGTGGCCATTCGAGCCGCCTTTTCCGCCGGAGGTCGCCCCGGTGGGCGGCGGTTCGTCATGCTCTCGTGGTCCCCGGCAGGGGTTCGCTCACAGGGGGGACCCGGACTCGATCCACCGCTCGCCTGCCGGGCCGGGCACCAGATGTTCGGCGGCCGGGTGGTCTCCCTGCCGCACCCAGGGGGCCGTACGGCGGGGCGGGGGCGCGGGGGCGGCGGTGCGCAGGCGGAGCGCGCAGACCAGCGCGCAGATCTCCTCGGCCGTGGGAGCTCCGGCGATGACTTTGATCTCGTTCACATCGGCGGGTTTCCGTGCTTGCGGTACGGCGGGGGCACGTGCTTGGCGCGCAGCAGCTCCAGCGCCCTGATCAGCCGGGCCCGGGTGTCGCGGGGGTCGATGATGTCGTCCACCAGGCCACGCTCTGCGGCGTGATAGGGGTGCATGAGCGTGCGCCGGTACTCCTCCACGCGCCTGATGCGCTGCCGTTCGGGGTCGGGGGCGGCGGCGATCTCCCGCCGGAAGATGACGTTCGCCGCGCCTTCCGCGCCCATCACCGCGATCTCGTTCGTCGGCCAGGCGAAGGACAGGTCGGCGCCGATCGAGCGGGAGTCCATCACGATGTACGCACCCCCGTACGCCTTGCGCACGATCACCTGGACGCGGGGCACGCTGGCCGCGCAGTAGGCGTACAGCAGCTTGGCGCCGTGCCGGATCACCCCGCCGTGCTCCTGGTTCACCCCGGGCAGGAAGCCGGGCACGTCCACCAGGCTGACCAGGGGGATGTTGAACGCATCGCACATCTGGATGAAGCGGGCGCCCTTCTCCGACGACCCGATGTCGAGCACGCCCGCCAGGTGAGCGGGCTGGTTGGCGACGATCCCGACCACGTGCCCGCCGAGCCGGGCCAGCCCGCAGATCAAGTTCTGCGCCCAGCCCTGATGGAACTCGAAGAACTGCCCGTCATCGACGACCTCCTCGATGACCGCCGTCATGTCGTAGCTCTGCGCCGGATCACTGGGCACCAGATCGATGAGCGCGTCGTTACGCCGGTCGACCGGGTCGGTGCAGGCCACGGCAGGGGGCAGCTCCTGGTTGTTGGGCGGCAGCATCGACAGCAGGAACCGCACGTCCTCCAGGCACGCCTGCTCGTCGTCGTAGACGAACCCGGCCACCCCGGAGCGGGTGAAGTGCGCCTCCGCCCCACCCAGGCCTTCGCGGGTGATGTCCTCACCCGTCACCGCCCGCACCACATCGGGGCCGGTGACGAACATCTGCGCCGTGCCCTGCACCATGAACACGAAATCCGTCAGCGCCGGGGAGTAGGCGGCCCCGCCCGCGCACGGGCCGAGCATCACGCTGATCTGCGGCACCACCCCCGACATGCGCACATGCCGGCGGAAGATGCCGCCGTAGCCGGCCAGCGCCGTGACCCCCTCCTGGATGCGTGCGCCCGCGCCGTCGTTCAGTCCGATCAGCGGCACCTTCGCCGAGGCGGCCAGGTCCATCACCTTGTGGATCTTCTCGGCGTGCGCCGCGCCCAGCGCGCCGCCGAAGATGCGGAAGTCGTGGGCGTAGACCATCACGTCCTGCCCGTGCACCCGCCCCCAACCGGCCACGACCCCGTCGGTGTAGGGGCGCCGGTCCTCCAGCCCGAACCCGGTGGCCGTGTGCCGGCGGAACGGCTCCACCTCGATGAACGAGCCCGGATCCAGCAGAGCGTCCAACCGCTCCCGCACGGTCAGCTTCCCGGCGGCGTGCTGCTTGTCGGTGGCCCTCGGGTCGGGTCCCTGGATGATGCCGTCCCGCAACAGCTCGAGCTCGGCGATCCTGTCGCGCATGGTCTCCTGCGGCAGCTGACTCACAGGGCCCGGCGCGGTTCTACTCATACAACTCCCCCGTAGAGAGCCAGTGAAATGCATATCGACTATCCATGCGAGCCGGACATTACGGGGAGTGGTGCGGCAAACCAACCCCTAAGCATTAGGGGTGTCCCGGCGGTGACGGTCTCCCTCTCGGCTCTCATAACGGGAGATGAACCGCGGTTAGCCGCATTTAACGCCGAACAATGGCCGCGCGGCGTTCACCGAATAACTAATCGGCGTCCCGATACAGGCCGACCTGGCGATAGACGCTCTTGAGATAGCCGAGCATGGCGGCGGCGTCGGGCGGGTCGGGCTGGAGCACCCGCCAGGTGACCGCCCCGGCCATCATGTCGATGAGCACATCGAGGTCGGCGTCCGCGGCCACCGTGCCCTCCTGCTGGGCGCGGCGCAGCATGGCCGCGGCCAGCTCGCGGCGGGGCAGCACGTGGTGCTTCCAGTAGACGGCCATGAGCCGCGGGTGGCTGACGGCCGCGCCCATCATGCGGGCGACCAGCGCGCGGAAGGCGGGGCTCGCGGTCGTCTCCGCCGCCGTCTTCAGCGCCCGCTCGACGATGTCCTGCGGCGCGAGATCCCGCACCTCGCCGGGCGTGGGCACCATGTCGGCGCTGACCGTCTGCTCGACGGCCTGCGCGATCAGGTCCTCCTTGGTGCTCCAGCGGCGGTAGACGGTGAGCTTGCCCACCCCTGCGCGCTTGGCGATCTGCTCGATGCTGGTGCCCTCCACACCGCGTTCGATGAACAGCTCGAGCGCGGCGCGCAGGATGGCGGAGTCGGTCTCGGGGTCGCGGGGGCGTCCGCGTCCTCGGGCAGCGGTCACGCGAGTGCTCCGTCCAGCCAACCGGTGATCTCGGCGGGGCCGCCCTTGCAGGCCAGATGGGCGTCCGGGCGTACGAGCATAGCGGGCAGCGTGCGCACCGGCCGCAGGTGCACGACGTGGCCGCCGAGCCGCCGATGCGCGGCTTGGAACGCGTCGTGGCCGCCGAGCACCGCCCAGCGGCCGCGCAGCTCGGCGTGCAGCCGGGTAGAGGTGCCGTCGGGCCGCTCGCAGGCCAGGTCGGGAACACGGTCGCCGGGGCGCGGCCTGCGCCCGCCGCCGCCGAGCGGGCCGCGCCGATAGCTGACCCACAGCTGGGACGTCGTGTACGTGACCCGCCGCTGCACCCACGCGACGTTCATCACCCGCACGATCACCCGGTCGCGCAGGAAGCGGCCGACGGGCCCAGAGGCGATGTTGACCTTGGTGGTGGCGGTGCTGCCGCGCAGCACCTGAGTGGCCAGCGGGCGCCGCTCGGCCTCGTAGGTGTCCAGCAGGCGCTCCCCGGCCCTGCCCTGCACGACGAGCGCCAGCTTCCACGCGAGGTTCTCGGCGTCACCGATGCCGGTGAGCATGCCCTGGCCGCCGAACGGGGCGTGCACGTGCGCCGCGTCCCCGGCCAGCAGGACGCGCCCGCGGCGGTAGGCGTCGGCGAGGCGGCGGTGCACCCGGAACAGCGACGCCCACGACGCGTCGAGCAGCCGGATGCCGCTCAGCCCCGTCCGCTCGGGAAGGATGCGGGCCATGCGCTCGACGATCCGCTCCTCGCCCGGCTTGTCCTCGGTGAACGCGGGGTCGTAGGCGAGCAGCCGCCACTGCCCGCCGGGCATGGGCATGGCGCCCAGCATGCCCTGCGGGTGCACCCAGCCGCTGGTGCCCGACCTGTCGAGGGTGGTGTCGAGTGTCGCGTCGACGAGCAGGAAGCGCTCGCTCAGCTTGACGCCGGGGAAGCCGATGCCGGCGAGCTTGCGCACGGTGCTGCCGGAGCCGTCACAGCCGGCCAGCCAGCCCGCCCGCAGGCTGCGGCCGTCGCTGAGCACGGCGGTGACGCCGCCCGCGTCCTGCTCGGCCGCGACCAGCCCGCAGCCCCACTCCGGCCGCACGCCCAGCTCGGCCAGGCGGTCGCGCAGGCGCGCCTCGACGCGGGCCTGGGAGATCACCATCGGGGGAGCGGCGGTGTCCAGCCCGGGATCGCCGAACCGGATGCGCATCACGGGGCGCTCGCCGGCGTACGTCGTGATCGTCATCGCCCTGACCGACTCCTCCGGCAGGCCGCTCAGCGCGTCCAGCCGGTCGAGCACCTCCGAGCCGCGCGCGTGCACGAAGTTGGCCCGCGACGTGGTGGCGGGGCCGGGCGCCCGGTCGATCACGCGTACCGAGACGCCGTGCTGGCGCAGGGCGATCGCCAGGGCCAGGCCGACCGGCCCGGCTCCCACCACGAGGACGTCGGCGTCCATGGCCACCTCATTAATAAACGGAACGGTCTCGTAAACAAAATAGACGCGAGGCGCCGCGCTGTCCACGACGGGTTTTCCGGACCCGCGATGGCCGGCTATCGCGGCGTCAGGTCGTGATCGCCCAGTCCATGAGCGCCTGCAACGTCACCGCGCCCAAGAGCTGCCTGTCCTCCACCACCGCCACCACCGGGCTGTGCGTGCGGGCCATGAGCGCCGCGACCTCCAGCATGGTCGCGTCGGGATCGGTGATCGGCAGCTCGCGCGGCTGCTCGGGCAGGGCGTCGCGCACGGTGCGGTCGGCCAGGGAGCGCAGGAACCGGTCGGCGTGCGCCTCGTCCACGACGCGCGTCAGCATCGGGTCTTCCATGCAGTACGCGGGCACCGCCAGCCGCAGCACCTGGGTGCCCGGCAGAATGCTCAACGGGCGCCCCCGGCCGTCGAGCACGATGAGGCCCGGCAGCCGCTGCTCGGACAGCAGCCTGGCGGCCTCGTGCACCGAGGTGTCGAGCGTGACGGTGGGGAAGGGCGCGGTCAGATCGCGGGCGCGCATGGGGGCCTCTCAGAATCGACGTTCAACGGTATCGCCGACCAGACTTCCCGGCACACCGCCCATGAACGTACCAAGACGCACCCGCCCGCGCCGCCGAACGTGAAAAGGTTGTCACCATCAGCACAATATCCCGATACCGGAAACAATATCGAGATATAGTCCCGGCGTGAGCGACCGCCAGGGGAGACCGCTCGACGAGGTGACGGCGCGGGCGAGGATCAGGGACGCCGCACTGGCCGAGTTCGCCGAGCGCGGCGTCAAGGCGGCCAGGCTGCAGGACATCGCCGCCGCTGCGGGCGTGTCCGTGGGCCTGGTCCAGCACCACTACGGCACCAAGGACGGTCTGCGCGACGCCTGCGACGCGTACGTGCTCGCCCGGCTCGTCGAGCGCGCCAAGGACGAGACCGCCGAGCCGGACCCGGGCGGCCTGGCCGCCCTGTACGACACCAGCGAGCCGATGGCGCGCTACCTCGCCCGCGCCATGGTCGACGGCAGCCCCGCCGCCGACGCCTTCTTCGAGGGCGCGGTCCGGGTGACCGAGCAGTTCCTGACCGCCACCTGGCCCGACCGCTTCCCCGCGGGCTCGGCCAGGACCCGCGACGCCGCCGCCGTGATGAGCGCGATGCACGCCGGCACCATCGTCCTGCACCGCCACCTCACCTGCCGGTTGGGCGTGAACGTGCTGTCGGCCGAGCACGCCGGCGCGATCGGCGCCGCCATGGCCGACGTGTACGCCGCGATGGGCGACTTCGTCCGCTCGGAGGCCGGCCGCCGCCTCGCCTGAAGGCGGCTGGACGTCGGCGAGCACGGTGCTGTTACCGTAGGTCGCGGTGTGCCGGGAAGTCTGGTCGGCGGATGTCCAGTTCCGAGTGACCGACCGGAGGTCCGTTCCCCCATGCTCCTGACCGCGTTCGCCGCCCTGCTCCTGCTGGCCGTGCTGCTGTCCAGCCTCGCCCACCGCACGATCCTGTCCACGGCCGCGCTGTTCCTGGTCGCCGGATTCGTGCTCGGCGACGGCGTGCTCGGCGTGATCTCGCTGACGGCGGCAGATCCGCTGGTGGCCACGCTGTCGGAGCTGGCGCTGTTCGCGGTGCTGTTCACCGACGGCATGCGGGTGGGCTGGCAGGACCTGCGCAGCGCGTGGCGGCTGCCGGGCCGTGCCCTGGGCTGGGGGCTGCCGCTCACGCTGGTCATCACCGCGGTCGGCGCGCACTACCTGCTCGGGCTCGGCTGGATCGAGTCGCTGCTGGTCGGGGCGATCCTGGCGCCCACCGACCCGGTCTTCGCCGCCGCGCTGGTCGGCAACGAGAAGGTGCCGCCCCGGCTGCGGCAGCTGCTCAACGTCGAGTCCGGCGTCAACGACGGGCTCGCGCTGCCGTTCGTGCTGGTGTTCCTGGCCATCGCCGCCGGCTCGCACGACCTGCACCTGGGCGAGCTGGCGCTGGAGCTGGGCCTCGGCGTGCTGATCGGCGTGGCCGTGCCGTGGCTGGCCATCAAGCTGGAGCAGACCCGCTGGTTCGCCGCCTCCACGCAGTACGAGCCGCTCAACGCCCTGGCCATCGGCCTGCTCGTGCTCGCCATCGGCAAGGCCACGCACGGCAACCTGTTCCTGGCCGCCTTCTCCGCCGGCATCACCGTTGCCACCTTCGGGCCGCGGCAGCGCGAGTCGTTCGAGCACTTCGGCGAGCTGATCGCCGAGGTGTTCAAGCTGGCGGCGCTGCTGGTGTTCGGCGCTCTCATCACGCCGTCCCTGCTCGCGGTGGGCTGGCAGGGCTGGCTGTTCGCCCTCGGCGCGCTGGCGCTGGCCCGTCCCATCGCGATCTGGGTGTCCTTCCTGCGCGCCGGGCTGTCGCTGCGCGAGCAGGCCGCGGTGGCCTGGTTCGGCCCCAAGGGCTTCGCCTCCGTGGTCTACGGCCTGCTCGTGCTGGCCTCCGGCATCACCGCGGCGCCGCAGGTGTTCCAGATCGTGGCGGTGACGATCGTGACCTCGATCCTGCTGCACTCCTCCACCGACATCGTGGTCGCCCGCTGGTTCGACGACGAGCGCGGGCTGCCCGCCTGGTACGGCGTCGCCAGAAAGATCAGGGGGCCGAAGGCGAAGGCGTGACGGGCCGCTAAGCGGTGATGCGGGCGACGGCGGCGGCGACGCCGTCCTCGGCGGCGACCCGCTCGCCCAGCGCCCGGGCGGCGGGCGCGAGCGCGGCCGCCGACTCGATGGCGGCGGCGAGGCGGGTGGGGGAGAGGCGGCCGGTGAGCGGCGCCGGCGCGATGCCGAGCCGGTGCAGGTGCCGGGCCCAGAACGGCTGGTCGCCCAGGAAGGGGCGGATCACCTGCGGGACGCCGGCGCGCAGCGCCGCGGCCACCGTGCCGACGCCGCCGTGGTGCACGACGGCCGCCACGCGCGGGAACAGCCACTCATGCGGAGCCTCCTCGACCACCAGCACGTCGTCCCCACCGGCCGCGCGGCGCAGCGCGCCCCAGCCGGTGGCCAGCACCGCGCGCCGCCCGGCCAGCCGCACCCCCTCCAGCACCGTGCGCGTCAGCGCTTCGGGATCGCCGCTGAAGGAGCTGCCGAACCCGACGTAGACCGGCGGGTCGCCGCCGTCGAGGAAGCGGGCCAGCGGCTCCGGCGGTGGCCGGTCGTCTCCTGGCAGCGTCCAGAAGCCGGTCGGCCGGGCGGACGCGGGCCAGCCGGCGGGCGCGGGAAGCAGGTGCGGGCTCCATGCGTGCAGCACGTCGCCCGCCGCGACCAGCTCGGACATCGGCCGTGACCGGGCGGGCAGGCCGAGCGCCTCGGCCCGCCAGCGGCGTACGGTGCCCCGGTGCGGCGCTTCGACGGCGGAGGCGACGCGCCAGGTCGCCCTGTTGAGCAGGCGCGGCACGCGGACGGGGAAGATGGGCGAGGGGAAGGCGGAGGTGGGCAGGTAGAGCGGCAGCAGCAGGCCGGCGACGGCCGGGACGCCGAGCTTCTCGGCGAGCGAGGGGCCGCCGAGCGCCTTGGGGTGATGCACGACCAGGTCGGCCGGATGCGCGGCGAGCGCCGCCTGGTCGGCGAGCAGGCGGCGCAGCATCGGCTGGAGCGAGCGTGCGGCGGTGACGGCGGCGCGCACGCCCTGCCCGCGTACGGTGTCCTGCAGCGCGAGCAGCGCGTCGTCGAGCCCGGCGAACTCCACGCCGCGCGCGGCGGCGAGCGGCGCGAAACGGCGGGGCGCCGCCAGCAGCGGCCGGTGGCCGGCGGCCCGCAGCCCCACGGCCAGCGCGAGGAAGGGCTGCACGTCGCCGCGGCTGCCCACGGCCAGCAGCAGCGCTCTCATCGGCGCTCCTTGAGCGCGTCCCACTCGTCGAGCAGCCGCGGGAAGCGGTCCATCATGAACGCGTACATGTCGCGCATGAGCTCCAGCCGCCGCCTGCGGGCCGGGTCGTCGCCCACGGCGCGCAGGCCCTGCTCGGCCAGGGCGCGGAAGCCCTCGAACTCGGCCAGCTTCGCGCGGAAGGCGCGCAGGAAGACGTCCTCGGCGAGGCGGTAGCGGTCACGCCGCCCGCCGCGCACCCGGAACCGCTCGATCAGGCCCGCCTGCTCCAGCTGCCGCAGGGCGACGCTCATGCTGCTCTTGGCCACGCCCAGCGCCTCGGCCAGCTCCGGCGCGTCGGCGCTGTCGGCCTCGGCGGCGAGCAGCCAGCCCATGACGCGGCCCGACGTGCGGCTCAGCCCGAGCCGCTCGTAGAAGAGCCCGGCGCTCTCCACGAACTCATCGACGCTCATCCATCGATACTATCGGTTTGTTCGGACTGTGCCGAACAAACCGATCAGAAGGTGGCGATCGGGTTGACCGGGCTGCCGGAGACGCCGGCGAAGCGGACCGGCGCGACCGCGAGCTGGAAGTCCCACTGGCCGAGCTCGGCCGCCGTCGCCGTACACGCCTCCAGATCGCAGTTGTCGAGCAGCCACAGGCCCATGGCGACCAGGCCGACGGCGTGGACCGGCATCAGCACGTCGGCGTACCCGGACGGCTGGACGTCCTGCGGAGTGTCGGCGCCGATCAGCGCGACGTCCCGCTCGTGCAGCCACGGCAGGCAGGCCGCATGCCAGCCCGCCTGCTCGTACCCGCCCTGCGGGCCCGCCTCGTGCCGGAGGCGGCCGCGCCCGGTGCGCAGCAGCACCGCGTCGCCCGGACGTACCCGCACCCCTTGGCGGCGCTCGGCCTCCTCAAGGTCCTCGGGGAAGACGCCCTGACCCGGCTCCAGCCACGGCACCCCGCGCACCGTGGCGACGTCGAGCAGGACGCCGCGGGTGACGATGCCGAGCGCCGCGGCCGTGACCGCCGCCCACGCCGACCCCTTGTCGGCGTCGACCAGCTCGTGCGGCCGCCCGTTGTACATCGCGCCGTCCCAGAAGATGTGGCACGGCGCGTCGAGGTGGGTGATCGTGTTGCCGTGGAAGATGAGGCCGAGCCGCTCGGTGGAGAAACCCCAGCGCCGGTCGTTGCGGAAGGTGGGCGACGGCATGTGCTCGGCACCCGGCATGTCGGCGGCGCACGGGCAGGCCGTCGTCGCCCGCTCCATCTCTTCCGGTACGGCGACCTCCCAGGCGCACGACACGCTCCTGCCGTGCCGCACCGCACGCGCGGCGGCCAGGCGGACGTCATCGGTGATGTGGTTGAGCGTGCCGAGCTGGTCGTCGTCGCCCCAGCGCCCCCAGTTCGACAGCGTGTCGAAGTAGCCGAGCACGTCGTCCTGGGCGGGTGTCTGTCGCTGCATCGGCTCCTCCGGGCGTACGGGCTGGGGTCAAGGGCACGCTACCCCGCTACGGCCGGGTTCGAGCGGCGACCGGCGTGCCGGGAAGGATGTCGGCGAGGCGGACGTCCTTGCCGGTGAGCGCCGACGTCACGAACCCGGTGACGAAGGGGACCCGGCTGAGCGCGAGCACCACGCGCCGGATGCGCAGGTCCGACCGCGACGAGGGCAGGAACCAGCGCGCCAGCGAGCGGGCGTTGCGCTGCCGCTCCTCGACCACGGGCCGCCACATCCGCTCGAATCCGGCCGTGGCCTCCTCGATCGACGGCGCGTGCGCGAGCCGGTCGGCCAGCACGTACGCGCCCGCGATCCCGAGCGATGCGCCCTGCCCGGCGAGCAGCGACACGGCGTAGGCGGCGTCGCCGAGCAGCACGGTACGGCCCGAGCTCCAGCGCGGCGTCTCGATCTGCGCGACCTGGTCGTAGTAGATCTCCTCGGCCGGCGGGATCTGCTCCAGGGCGCGCGGCGTCACCCAGCCGAGACCGGCGTAGGCGCGCCGGATCGCCTCCCGCGGATCGTCCGGCAGCGCCGGGTCGGCGCTGCGGTGCACCAGGAACGTGGCGACCCGGCCGTTGCGCAGCGCGTAAAAGCCCATCTGCCGGTCGGCCGAGTCGGTGAGACAGAACGCGCGCCGGGTGGCGGCGTGCACGTCCGGCGCGTCGAAGGTGAACGCCGCCGTGTGCAGCCCCAGGTAGCGCAGGTAGCGCTCCTCGGGACCGAACACCAGCCGGCGCACCGTCGAATGGATACCGTCCGCGCCCACCAGCAGATCGGCCTCCAGCGCGGCCCCATCGGAGAGCGTCACCGCCACCCCGCCCGCCCGCTCGTCCACCCCGGTCAGCGCCACGCCGTAACGCACCTCGACCTCGGCCGGAAGGTGCTCGGCCAGCACCGCTTCGATGTCGGGACGCATGAGGCTCAGCAGCCGGCCGCGCGCGAACCCTTTTGTACGGAGCGTGGCCCGGCGGCGGCCGTCCTCGCCGACCAGGTGCCCTTCGGGATAGTCGTAGGCCGCCCGCTCGAACGCCGGCAGCAGCCCCATGGCCTCGACCGCCTCCAGCCCGGGACCGAAGAAATCGATCATGTAGCCCTGCGGTCGGGGCCCCGGAGCCCGTTCCACCACCACGACCTCACCGCCCAGGGCGGCGAGCCGGTGGGCCAGCGCCAGACCGCTGATCCCGGCTCCGGATATCACGGTTCTCATGGGCGCTCCTCCTCGGGGGCGGCGGAATCAGGGGCGGCGCCAGGGGCGGCGTGAGGTGTGGTGGTGGCGTTGGGCGTGGCGGTAGCACGGGGTGTGGCGGGTGCGGCGGGCTCGGAGGCCGTGGCGAGCAGCCTGCGCAGCACCGCCGAGGCGCCATCGGCCTTCAGCCCCAGGCCCCGGTGCAGCATCAGGCCGTCCACGCAGGCCGCCAGCACGGCGGCGGTCCCGTACGGGTCGGGCACGCCGTGCCGCTCCAGCGACTCCCCGAACCGCTGCCGGAACTCGGCGACCAGCTCGGCGATCCGCTCACGCAGCTCGGCGTCGCGGGTGCTCGCCAGATACGCCTCGACGAACAGCAGCGAGGTGGGGTCGGTGCCGGTGTACTCCTCGATCGAGCCGAACAGCACCTCGATCGCCGCGCCGGGCGGCGGTGCGCTCGCCAGCAGCTCGTTCATCTCGGCGAGCAGAGCCCGCATCCGGCCGACCGCGGCCTCGTTCAGCAGGCTCGCCAGCGAGGGGAAGTGGTAGTGCACCACGCTCGGCGTCACCCCGGCCCGCTCGGCGAGTATCCGCGTGCTCACCGCCGTCCATCCGCGTTCGGGGATGAGCTCGGCGGCCGCGTTGAGCAGCCGTTCCCGGACCGCGCGCCCGCGCTCGGCCGCAGGGGAGGCCATGGCTCCCTCCAATCAGGGCGATCGTCCTGTACGACTGCCCTGATACTACGCGCGCGTTCCCGCCGCGCTCAAGACGACCCTGATTCCTGGCCGCGTTCCAGCAGGAAGCGGCGTACGGGAGAGTCGTAGGCGGCGCGCAGGTGCCGCCGGAGAACCTGTTGGATCTCCGGCGGCACCGGCGAGCACCCGGGATCAGGCGCCCGGCCGCGAGGCGAGAGGCCCGCGCGCGACCGGACGGTCACGCCGCCTGAGCCTTGGCGCGCCTGCGTTCCCGCAGGGTGCAGGCCAGGCGCACGGCCACGGAGCGGACGGCCTCGATGGGCAGGTTCGACGGCACGAACATCTGGCTCTTCAGCCGGGCCATGTGCTGGTGCTTGACGACGGACGGGCGCAGCCGCGACTCCCACTCGGTCAGCGCGGCGCCGAGGTCGCCGGGATGCCCCCGTAGAGCCCGGCCGAGCTCGGCACCGCCCAGCAGACCGAAGGTGGCGCCCATGCCCGAGTACAGGTTCAGGCACCAGGCCGCGTCGCCGACGAGCACCACCCTCCCCCTGCTCCACGTGGGCATCTTCACCTGATGCACCGAGTCGAACAGGAAGTCAGGCGTCTCCTCCAGGGCGTCCAGGGCGTGCCGCACGACGGGGTCGTCCAGGTCGGAGAACACCTCGCGCAACCGCGCGATCCGGTCGGCGGCGAACTCCGCCTGGACGTCGTCGGTCCGGTACGTCAGCAGCACGGTCGGAGGCCGGTCGGCGAACCCGAACACCCACACCGCACGCCCCGCCCGCGCGACCGTGACGCTGTCGGACTCCCCGAACGACGGGACCTGCTCCTTGAGCTGGAACGCGCAGATCATGGCGTGCCAGTCGGTCATGAACTCCTCGTGCGGTCCGAAGACCATGCGGCGCACGTTCGAGCGCAGCCCGTCGGCGCCCACCACCAGGTCGAAGGTCTCGCTGCGCAGCGCCCCCGTACGGGTGTCCTCCAGCAGCACCCGGACGCCGCCGTCGAGCTCGTCGATCCCGACCGGCTTGGTGGCGAACCATACGGGGATGGGCTCGTCCGTCCCGCCTCCGCACACGCCCTCCCAGAGCGCGGCCTCGATGTCGCCGCGGACCACCGCGGCGGGGTCGCCGGGCTGATGCAGGAACCCCAGCCCGGGTTCGAGGCCGCCGCGCCGGTTGAGCGACCACGCCTTCCCGCCGCCGGGCGGGTTGCGGGTGTGCAGGTGGCCGGAGATGCCCAGATCCTCGGCGGCCTGCCTGCCCTCGGGCATGAGGCCGATGAAGTAGCCGCCCCTGCGGCGTTCCGGGGCCCGTTCGGCGATGACCGGCTGCCATCCCGCCTGCCGGAGCCCGATCGCCGCGGACATGCCGGCGATCCCGAGCCCGACGACCAAAGCGCGCTTCGGCATCATGTCTCTCCTTTCTCCGGACTCTCTCGGACTCAGTCGGGGACGATGACCGCGCGGGTGCGCCCCTGGTGCGCCCACGCCTCGCCGACGCGGCTCAGCGGATAGGCGGTGTACGGCACCTCGAACGTGCCGTCGGCGAACCGCGCGATCATCTCGGGGAACTCGGTGATCAGGTCGGCCTTGGAGACCGAGCCGAGTCCGCTGCCGGTGACCCGGAACCGCCGGCTGCGCAGCAGCTCCGATGGCAGCGCCGCCTCGTTCCCGGCGAGCGAGCCGATCTGCACGTACGAGACCGTCTCGTCCTCGTTGCCGGGGCGGAAGGCCGACAGCGCGGCGAAGGCGGCCTCGGCCACCCAGCCCCACACGAAGTCGAGGATCAGCGCGGGCTGCGCGTCGGCCAGCACGGGGGCGAGCACCGCGCGCGCGTCCTCCTGGGAGATCGGGACGGTGACGGCGCCGAGTGCGCCCAGCCGGTCCAGCGACTCGCGGTCGCGTCCGGCCGCGATGACCTGCTTCGCGCCGAGCGCCAGCGCCGCCCGCGCGGCCAGGCCGCCCGACATGCCGGTGGCCCCGAGCACCAGCACCGTGCCCAGCGCGCCCGTCTCCCTGCGGTGGGCGGTCAGCGGCATCCAGCCCGCCGACGCGGGGTTCATGCCGGCGGCGACGGCGAGCGGGTCGGCCCCTTCAGGGACCTCCACCTCGAACGGGGTGACCATCGACTCGGCGAACGTGCCCCAGGGCGCACGGGGGAGGCCGGTGTAGACCAGCCGCCCGTCCTGCGTCCTGGCGACCGCGTCGATGCCGGGGACGATCGGGAACCCCTTCCCGCTGCCGTAGTGGCGGCCGGTGGCCATGCCCCGGACGACGTGGTGCAGGCCCGCGCCCACGAGCCTGACCGGCGCGCGGCCCGGGTGCGGCTCGGGGTCGGGGAAGTCCGCGCACACGGGGCGGCTTCGGGGGATTCGATGACGGCAGCACGCATGACAGCGCCTCCTGAACTAAGTTCAATTCCGACGGCCTCAACGATGCCCTGAACTTTGTTAAGGTGTCAAGCGTGGCGAAGGGCATCACTCGGGAGCGGATCGTGGCGGCGGCCCTCGACCTGCTCAATGACAAGGGCATGGACGCGCTCACGGTCAGGGCGCTCGCGTCCCGGCTCGGCGTGGGGGCGCCCGCGCTGTACTGGCACGTACGCAACAAGCAGGAACTGCTCGACGAGATGGCCACGTTCGTCATCCGCCGGGTGATCGAGGCGCTCGGAAAGATCGATCACGGCGCCGGCTGGCGCGAGGGCCTGGCCGCGTACGCCCGCGTCCTGCGCGCCGAGTACCTGCGCCACCGCGACGGCGCGCGCATCTTCAGCGGCACCCGCTACGTCGACCCGGAGGTGGTGCGGCAGAAGGAGTCCTGGCTTGAGCTGCTGACCGGGGCCGGTTTCTCGCTGGCCGAGGCGGACGACGCGCTCGATGTGATCACGGCGTTCGTGGTCGGCTTCGTGATCGAGGAACAGGAGCGCCGGCGGCCGGACGACGACGGCGACCGCTATTCGGCCGAGGAGCGCGACAAGTGGCTGGGGGAGGGCGTCGAGCTGGTCAAGGCCGCCTTCCACCTGCGCGACGACGGCGACCAGCGCTTCGAACGCCAGCTCGGCGTGGTGCTCGACGGCTTGGAGTCCCGCCTCCGCTGACCGCTACCCGGCGGGGGTGAAGCGCACCGGCAGCGAGCGGATGCCGTTGGCGAAGGTCGAGCACAGGTACTCCGGCGGGCGGCCGCTCGGGATCGTCGAGGACGTCGGCCAGCCGCAGGACCCGGCGGCGGTCCTCGTCATCGGGGAAACCGATCACGTCAGCCAGCACCGCGATCGCGAACTCGGCCGCGACGTCCCGCGCGAAGTCGCACTCGCTCTTCCCGGCCACCCGGTCGAGGACCTGCCCGCACAGCGCGCGCACGTGGCCCGCCCGCCGCGCGACGGCCTGCGCGGTGAACGCGCCGTCGATCAGGCCGCGCAGCTCGCCGTGCGCGGGCGGGTCCAGGCTGACCAGTGTCCGGCCCCGCCGGTCGGGCTGCTCGTCGACGAAGGCCCCGTCGCGTTCGGCGGAGAACGACGGGTCGCGCGAGACGCGCACCACGTCGTCGTAGCGGGTCACGACCTAAGAGTGCGGCCGGTCGGGACGGCGATGCAGGAAGACCGGGTCCTCGCGGCGCAGCCGGGCGAAGAACTCGTGCGGCGCGCCGAGCAGGAACGTGCCCGGGTCGGTGAGATCCACTGAGCCATGGTGGCATCCGCCCCGGGCCGAGCGCGATCGCCGAGATCGCCGGCGAGGCGTGAAGCACGGGCATCACCACTCGGCGAAGGAGCCGTCCGCGTGCCGCCACGTCGGGTTGCGCCAGCGGTGGCCGCGCTCGGCCGCCCGCTCCACCTCGGCCTCGTCGATCTCGATGCCGAGCCCGGGCCGGGTGGTGCGGGTGGCGTACCCGCCGGGGAAGGTCAGCGGCTCGCGATCGACGAGGTAGTCCAGGACGTCGTTGCCCTGGTTGTAGTGGATGCCGACGCTCTGCTCCTGGATGAGGAAGTTCGGGACGGCGAAGGCGAGCTGCAGGCTGGAGGCCAGCGAGATCGGGCCGAGCGGGCAGTGCGGGGCCATGCTGACGTCGTACGTCTCGGCCATCGCGGCGATCCTGCGGACCTCCGAGATGCCGCCCGCGTGGCTCACATCCGGCTGGGCGACCGCGATGCCGTGCCCGATGACGTCGCGGAAGTCCCACCGCGAGAACAGCCGCTCGCCGGTGGCCAGTGGGATGGAGGTGCTGGCGGCGAGCGCGGAGAGGTTGCGCGAGTGCTCGGGCAGCACCGCCTCCTCCACGAACAGCGGCATGTACGGCTCCAGCAGCGGCAGCAGCCGCCTGGACATGGCGGTGGTGGCCCGGCCGTGCAGGTCCACCACCAGGTCGTTGTGGTCGCCGATGGCCTCGCGTACGGCGGCGACCCGCTGGACGACCTCCATGGTGCGGGCCGGGGTGTCGATGGCGGTCAGCTCGGCCGAGCCGTTCATCTTCACGGCGGTGAACCCGGCCTCGATCTGCGCCTTGGCCTGCTCGGCGACCTCGGAGGGACGGTCGCCGCCGATCCAGGCGTACATGCGGGCCTTGTCGCGCACCGGCCCGCCCAGGAGCTGGTGCACGGGCAGCCCCGCGGACTTGCCGGCGATGTCCCACAGCGCCTGGTCGATGCCGGCGACCGCGCTGGACAGCACCGGGCCGCCCCGGTAGAAGCCGCCCTTGGTGAGGACCTGCCAGTGGTCCTCGATGCGCAGCGGGTCCTGGCCGACGAGGTAATCGGCGAGCTCGGCGATGGCGGCGCGGACGGTCTCCGCCCGGCCTTCGACGATCGGCTCGCCCCAGCCGGTGACGCCCTCGTCGGTGCGGATCCGCAGGAACAGCCAGCGTGGCGGGACGAGGAAGGTGTCCAGAGAAACGATCTTCATGGGGTTCCGTTCCTAAGAGGAGGTGGTGGAGATGCTCCAGCCGCCGTCGACGTTGAGGCAGGCTCCGGTGATGAACGAGGCGTCCGGCGAGGCGAGGAACGCGACCGCCGCGGCCACCTCGTCGGGTGTGCCGAAGCGGCCCGCCGGGGTCTCTGCGAGGGTGGCGTCGCGGCCCGCCTGATCGATGCCGTCCCAGGCGGGGGTCATGATCGGGCCGGGGACGACGGCGTTGACGCGGACGCGCGGCGCGTACTCGACGGCGAGCTGCCTGGCCAGCGACTGCAGCCCGCCCTTGGCGGCGGCGTACGGCGCGCAGCCGGGGATGCCGGTCTGGGCGTGCACCGACGAGGTGATGACCAGCGCGCCCGAGGTCTCGGCGAGCAGCGGGCAGAACGTCCGCGCGGCCAGGTACGCGGCCTTGAGCGAGACGTCGATCTGCAGGTTCCAGTCCGCCTCCGGCATCTCGTGCGCCGGACGCGCGGGCACCACCCGGCCGGGACCGTTGGCGTGCAGCACGTCCAGGCGGCCGAACCGGTCGCGCACCTCGTCCAGGGCGGCGGCCCAGTCGCCGGCGGAGGCGACGTTCAGGTGCACGTACGCGGCCCGCTCGCCGATCGACGCGGCCACCTCGCGGCCGGGCTCGTCGGCGATGTCGGCGAGCAGCACCCGCGCGCCCTCGGCGGCCAGGCGGCGGGCGGTGGCCGCGCCGATGCCCGACGCGGCGCCGGTGACCAGGGCGGTCCTGCCGGTGAAGCGGTCGCTCATCGTCCCTCCGTGAAGATCCGGTTGGCGGTGACCTGCAGCGTCACGTCGTCCCACATGGGGTGGTGCGGGGCGGCGTTCGAGCACACGACGGTGCCCCATGCGCCGGCGTCCCTGGCGTGGCGTACGGCGTCCAGGCAGATCCCGGCCCCCACGGGCCCCTCCTCGAACGTGCCGCGCAGCGGGGTGTAGCCGACCCAGCCCTCGCCGAACACCAGCGGGAGGTCCCGGGCGGCGGCCCAGTCGGCGGCCACCTCGATCCACAAGCGCAGCTTCTCGTCCATGCCGTAGCGGTAGGCGGCGTACCGGTCGTACAGCCAGCGGTCGAAGCGGGCCGGGTCGCACCAGTCGTGCAGATAGACCTCGCGCGGCGACACCACCGTGGCCGCCGTCCGCCACTCCTGCTGCGGCCCCCACTCCGCCAGGTCGGGCGCGTCCGGACGCAGCAGCTCGCGGCGGGCGCGCTCCTGCGGGAACGGCCGGGACGGATCGCGCAGCGCGAACGTGCCGACCAGCTCGTCCAGCACGCCGTAGACGTAGGGGTGGAAGACGGCGACGTCGATGTTCGCGGGGACGCCGCGCAGCTCGCCGTGGGGCACGCCCGCGTAGTTCACGGTCGCGGGCACGTCGGGATGCCGGCACTTGAACGCGTCCAGCGCCTTCTCCAAGTACGGCCGCAGCCCTGGCACCGGCGGCTCGCCCGGCGGCAGCGCCTCGGTGAGCCAGGAGGCCTGGACCTCGTTGTGCAGCTCCACGAACGCGATCTGCTCGGCCAGCCCGTGCCCGGCCACGAAGTCGACCAGGCCGGCCAGCGCCTCGGCCAGCGCGCCCGCCCGCCGCTCCGGCGGCACCGCGCGCAGCGCCTCGTACCAGGCGGGATCGGCCAGGAAACTCGAACTCTGCTGGTACTCCCAGGAGGAGACGATCACCTTGCAGCCGTGCCGCCTGGCCGCCTCGAACAGCGCCAGCAAGTGGGCGCGGCCGTCCAGCGTCGCGCTCGCACGCAGGTCGTACCAGCGGGTGCCGAGGCCGTAACCGCGCCCGAAGGGGGCGAAGGTCAGCGCGGAGGTGTCCAGCCCCGACCCGAACAGCAGGTACGGCATCGCGCAGATCCGGACCGTGTTGTAGCCGCGCGCCACCGCCTCGTCGAAGGCGCGGTCCAGATCCTCGAACGGCTCGCCGGGCCCGGTCCTGGCGTACCAGGAGAAGTCCCAGAGCGTGATGGTCAAAGTGGACAACAGGTCGGCTCCCTCAGGATCGGCAGGTGAGGTGCCCGGGTACGGGACTCGACGAGCAGGATGCCGCCCTGCCTCGTACGACGTCAAGAAAAAGTATGATTAATGTTCTCACTAGTATGCTCAGCTGACTCGGGCATGGGTGATCATGAGGGCGGTGGCAGGGAGTGCGGGCGTGGCATGATTCCGCCATGACGGAGATCGGGAGATCCGGCGCGCACGACCGGGTGGTCAGCAGCCTCGGCACGGCCATCGTCAACGGCGACCTCCTCCCCGACGACGACCTCGACGTGGCAGAGCTGCAGGAGCGCTTCGCGGTGAGCAGGACCGCCGTACGCGAGGCGCTGCGCGTGCTGGCCGCCAAGGGCCTGGTCGGCGCCAGGCCCCGGCGCGGCACCTTCGTCGCGCCCCGCGAGCAGTGGGCGCTGCTCGACGCCGACGTGCTGCGCTGGCGCTTCGCCGACCGCGTGGACGAGCGGTTCCTCGACGAGCTGGGAGAGGTGCGGCTGACCGTCGAGCCCGCCGTGGCGCGCATGGCGGCCCAGCGCCGCACCGACCGCGACCTCGCCGACCTCGAGGACGCCCTGGCCGCCATGCGAGCGGCGGCCGGCGGGGCCACCGGTGATCATGTCGAGGCCGACCTGGCCTTCCACCACGCCCTGCTGCGCGCCGCGCACAACGAGCTGATGACGCAGATGGCCAGCGCGATCGAGGCCGGGCTGCGGCTGCGCGACCAGTTCGTGCACGCCACGCTCACCAGCGAGTCCACGGACAAGCACGCCGAGGTGCTGCTCGCCGTGCGCAAGCAGCGGCCGAAGGCGGCCGAGACCGCGATGCGGTCGCTCATGGAGCGCTCGATCGCGGACGTCGAGCTGGCCAAGAAGATCCACGGCGAGCAGACGGCCCGCTGACCGCCGAGCCCGCGTTCCCGCGCTCTGTCGCGAGCGCCGAGCCCGCAACTCCGCGCCCTCGCGCCGGACCCGGTCATAGCGTCTTGTTCACCCGTCCGATGGCCGTCGACCGGCCACATCGACCAGGCGTCTGGCGCGGGCGGCCAACGCCGCCATGTCGCCGTCCGCGCACGCGTCGCCCAGCAGCGGCGAGCCCATCCCCACCGCGCGCGCCCCGGCCGCCAGGTAGGCGGGCACGTCCTCGATGCCGATGCCGCCCGTCGGCACCAGCGGGATCTGCGGCAGCGGCGCCCGCACGTCCTTGATGTAACCGGGCCCGCCGGCCGCACCGGCCGGGAAGACCTTCACCATGGCGGCCCCCTGCGACCACGCCTGCACGATCTCCGTCGGCGTGAACGCCCCCGGCAGGACGGGCACGCCGAGCCGCCGCCCTTCCGCGATCACCTCGGGCAGCACGGCCGGGGTGATGAGGAAGCCCGCACCCGCGTCCACGGCCTTGCGCGCCGAGGCGGCGTCGAGCACGGTGCCCGCCCCGACCGCCACGCCCTCAAGCCCGGTGGCCCGGCGGATCGCCTCGGTCGCGCCGGGGGTCGGCATGGTGACCTCCATCGCCCGCAGGCCGGACCCGGCCAGGGTCTCCAGCGCCGCGTCGAGGTGGCGGGCCTCGGCGGCCCTGATGATGGCGATGACGGGCAGCTCCGCCAGCGCCTCATCAAGCGTCGTCATGATTCCTCCAAGGTGAGCCTGGGCATGGGGACGAGGCTGACCGAGCGCAGCTCCAGCACGGAGCCGCCGGGATAGGAGCCGGGCCGCACCTGCGGCGAGACGTACACGGGAGCGTCCTCGCGCAGCGGCAGCAGCCGGATCTCGATGCCGTGCTCCAGCACCGCGTCGCGGAAGCGGCGCAGCCCGATCTCCCAGGCGGGGCCGTACCAGAACTGGTCGGCCACCAGGCGGCCGCCGATGTAGGCGCGGCCGACGTCGCCGACCCAGTCGAGCCGCAGCAGCACCTCGTCATCACCGGTCAAAGCCTCGCGCGGGACGGTGACGCGGTAGACGGCGGCCTGCTCGAAGTCGGCGTCGGCCGGCGCGGACGCCCGCCCTGACCTGGGGTCGATGACCGGTGCCCGGGCCGGGCCCGCCTGCCTGATCTCCTCCACCTTGGGCTCGGGCGGCTGACCGGCCGGAGCCGGCGCGGGCAGCAGGCCGAACACGCCGTCCGTCCGCGTCGCCGAGGCGGGCGCGGGGTAGATCCGCACCTCGGACGAGCCCCGGCCGTAGACCGTCAGCCGGTCGTCCTCGATCACGACCGGCCGCTCGCTCAGCACCAGCCGGTACGCGCCCCACAGCCGGCCCGCCGCCGCGTTCAGCGCACGATCGGCGTCCAGGACGAGGACGGCCGCACGGCCCCCGGAGGCGTCGCGGATCCGCAGCAGGCATCCGGTGCCGGGCGCGAGATCGGTGACCACGAGGCGGTCGCCGTCGCGCTCCGCCGTCGCGGGGCCCTCGACCTCGCTCACGGTGGCCGCGTCGAAGACCAGCTCAACCGGGATGCCCGCCGTCTGGCAGAAGACGTGCACCGGCTCGTCGCCCGCCAGCACGCCCATGGGCTGCGCGGTGGCGGTGAGCAGCGTGGCGCCGCCGACCGGGCGGGCCAGCGGCCAGGCGAAGTACGCCCCGGAGGGCACCGTCACCGGCTCGCGCGGGACGACCAGCTCGCGCCCGCCCAGCTCGACCGCGAACCGCACGCCCTCGTGCGCGGGCAGGGTCTCGACCGGCTGATGGTTGTTGACGAACAGGAACCCGGAGCGGCCGTCGGAGCGTACGCACCAGCGCAGCGTCCGCCGGTCGGCCGTGTCGGCGGGGGCGTCGGGCGGCATCACCAGCGTCATGCCGGCCAGATCGGGGCCGTCGCTCGCCAGCCACAGGTGCTGCCGCCGCAGGTGCCGATAGGAGTCGCGGACCTGGCCGTACTCGCCGAGCGGCGCCTGGAAGTCGTAGGTGATGACCGGGCAGTCGTTGGGGTAGCCGGTGGCGTGCGACTCCTGCAGCGTGGACAGCGCGCCGATCTTCTGCGACGCCCCGTGGTACATGTAGTAGCCCTGCCACACCGACCCGCTGCCCAGCTTCACCAGCGCCAGCGCGGCGATGTCGGCGGCCTGGATGATCGGCCTGCGGTGGTAGGAGGTGTACATCCCGCCGCCCAGCTCGCAGGTGGCGAACGGGTAGCGCGCGAGGTGGCTCTCGTCCGACCCGGTCACCGCCGTCGTACGCAGGTCGGCCCCGATGGAGTCGTCGTCGCGGCCGGGGCCGAAGAAGTAGTGCGCCCTGCTCTGCTGCGGCCAGCCGTCGTGCGCGGTGTCCCACGCGGCCTCCGGGTAGCCGCCGAACAGCGGGATCACCTCGTCCGGCGGAAGCCGCGCGTGCCCCCAGCCGGTCGCCGTCCACAGCGGCGCGTCGATGCCCGCCGCCTTGGCCATGCGCTTGATCGTGACGAGGTGGCCCGGCCGGTCGTGCAGCTCGTTCTCCACCTGCACCGCCACCACCGGGCCGCCGTGCGCGCGGGTCAGCCCGGCGAGCTGCGCGCCGATCTGCTCGAACAGCGGGCGCACCAGGTCCAGGTAGCGTGGGTCGTCGGTACGCGGCTCGCAATCGGCCCGCAGCACCCAGTCGGGGAAGCCGCCGTTGCGCGACTCGCCGTGCGCCCACGGCCCGATCCGCACCACCACGTCAAGGCCGAGCTCGGCGCAGGTGCGTACGAACCGCCGCAGGTCACGGTCGCCGCTCCAGTCGAAGACGCCGCGGCGCTCCTCGTGCAGGTTCCAGAAGACGTACGTGGCGACGACCGTCACCCCGCCCGCCCGCACCTTCAGCAGCTCCTCCCGCCACTCGGCCACCGGGTAGCGGGCGTAGTGGAACTCGCCCATGATCGGAAACCACGGCCTGCCGCCCCGGCTCAGGTGGCGGGAGTTCACGGTGATCGCGTCCGGCCCGCCGGGCGGGTCGCCCAGCCGCAGATGACCCTCCACCGGCGGGGGGATCTGGCGCGGGACGCCGAGTCGTCGCACAGCTGCACCTTTCCTCATGGCCGGACGACCGCCGCCGTACGGTACGACGACTGATCGAAAAAATACTACTAGTCGGGCTTGCGGATGTCGGCGGAGTCACGCCGAGCAGCGACCAGTACAGGTAGCCGCGCACGTTCACGCCGTCGTCCATCGCGGTGGCGGGCGAGCCCGTCCTGGCCTGCTTCGCCTCGACAGGACGCGACCCCGGCCAGTTCGGGCCCGACGCCGACGTCCCGCACGCCGGCAGGCGCGGCGGCGGTGTGGTCGATGCGGCGCTCGTCGTCGCGGGTGGCGAACCCGTTCTCGGTGACGATGAGCGGGGTGCCGCGCCCCAGCTCCCACGAGTGGCGCAGCGCGTTGCCGGGCGAGGCCGGGTAGTACTCCCAGCCGAGGAGGTTCGTCTCACGCCCTCGGGCACCTTCACCGGACCGTCGGGGCCGATCACCGTACGCGAGTAGCTCTGCACGCCGATGAAGCCGTCGCCCGCGGCGGCCTCGGTGAAGAAGTCCTCGCGGTAGTAGCCGTACGCGCGGGCCACCTCCTCGGCGCCGGGCAGCGCCTGGAAGTCCTGTGTGCCGATGGTCCACCCGGACCGCAGCCCGCCGCGCCCGGCCAGCACCTCGCGCGCGGCCTTGTGCGCGCGGACGAGCACCTCCGCCACCTTGACGTCGGGCTCCGGCAGGCGGGCGGCGATCATCTCGACGGCCTCCCAGTCGCGCAGCAGGCAGAGCATGCTCGGCTCGTTGATCGTGCACACCCGGGTGACGTCGTCGAGGACCGGCAGCCGCCAAGTCCTACATCCGGAGGTTGAGCGCGTACTGGTCGTCCAGGTGGCGGGCCCGCAGCGCGGGCGTGGAGGTCATGAGCCGGAGGCGGACGAGCAGGGACCGCCGGTCGGCCTCCGCGCCGTCGCCGGTCAGTGCGGTGGCCGCGGCGACGAGTGCGCGGCCGATGCGGCGTACCAGCGGCTGATCGGGCGGGGAGGCGGTGATGCGCTCGGCGATGAGCTCGCCGTGCTGGTCGATCAGTACGAGATCTTCCTTGGTGGGGAAGTGCCGGTAGAGCGTCATCGGCGACACCCCGGCCGCCTCGGCGACGTCGTTCATGGTCGTCGCGTCGTAGCCGCGCTCGCTGAACGGACGGATCGCGTGCGCCTGGATCGTGCGCTGCGTCTGGACCCGTCGTCGCTCCCGGAGGCTTGAACGCTGTGCCGGCTCGGCAACGCGGACGACGTGGCCGACGTGGTGGCGTTCCTCGCCTCCCACGCCGCCCGCTGGATCACCGGCCAGGTCATCGACGCCAGGCGGCGGCCTGTTCCTGGGGCCACGGTCCTGATTCACCCGGCCGTGTGCGCGAGGATGGCGTCGGCCAGCTCCTCGTGCACCTCCGGCGGCAGCGTGTGCCCCATGCCCTGCACGATCATCAGCCGCGCCCCCGGGATCTGCTCGGCGATGATCGCGCCGTGGCCCGGCTTGGCCGGTTCGTGGCTGCCCTCGATGACCAGGGTGGGGGCCTTGACCTGGTGGAGTACGCCCACCGGCTCGAAGTCGGGCTTGGCCGCCGCGGCCAGCCGGTGGTTGGCGGCCTTCGACAGGTCGCGGGCCCGGTCGTAGATGCGCTCCTGGAGACGGCGCGCCGCGTCCTCGTCGAACGGCAGCCCCGTGCCGTGCAGCACGCGCTGCTCGGCGATCATGGCGTCGATCTGCGCCCGCCGGTCCGCAGGAGGCGGGGCGGCCATGAGCCGGCGGAAGAAGGCCACGAACTCCGGCGTCGGCTCCGGCAGGCTGCCCTCGGGCTGCGGCTGCCCCATCAATGCCCGCACGAGCACCTCGCCCTCGCCACCGCCGAGCGGGGACGAGCCGATGACGGTCAGCGTACGCACCCGCTCAGGACGCTCCACCGCGATGAGCTGCCCGAGCAGGCCGCCCGCCGAATGGCACACCAGGTGCGCGCTTTCCAGGCCGTGCTTGTCCATCACGCGGTAGACGTCGTCCTTGATGTCCTCCCACGTGTACGGGTTCGCTTCGAAGTCCACGGTGTCCGACATGCCGGTGTCGCGGTGGTCGTACCGGATGACCCGGCGGCCCCCGGCGGTGAGCCGGCCGACGAACTCGTCAGGCCACAGGACACCCTGCGACATCGAACCCATGATCAACAGGATCGGCTCGTCCGTGCCGGCGCCGAACTCTTCACTCCAGATGTTCACGTTCTGCATGCCTCACAGCATGCCGCCGCCGCTTACGGGTGCCTTCCGTAGAACTACCAGCCGCGCCAGATCAGTACGGGAGCTGATCCCCAGCTTCGGATACATCTTGTACAGGTGGTATTCGACGGTACGCGGGCTCAGGAAGAGCCGGGCCGCGATCTCCTTGCTGGACAGCCCGTCGGCGACCAGGCCCGCGATGCGCAGCTCCTGCGGCGTCAGCACGTCCAGCACGTCGGCGGCCGGTGCCTGCCCGCTCTCGCCCGCCGCCCGCAGCTCGTCCTGCGCCCGCCGCGCCCACGGCCGGGCACCCGCCTGCTCGAACGTCTCCAGCGCCGCCCGCAGATGCGCCCGCGCCTCACCGGGCCGCTGCGTCCTGCGCAGCCGCTCGCCCAGCAGCAGCGCCGTCCTCGCCGCCTCGAACGGGTTGGTGTGCAGCCGCAGCGCCTCGGCGAAGGCGTCATCGGAACCTTCGACCAGGCCGCGGCAGCGGGCCAGCAGGGCCTGCGACTCGGCCGTGGCGGCGTTCGCCGACCACCGCTCGTACGCGGCCAGCGCCGCCCGCGCGCCCTCCTCGTCGCCCGCGCTCACGGCGGCCTCGACCCGATCCGGGGCCGTCCGCCACACCACGGTCGGATGCCCGGCCCCCGGCCCCGCCGCGACGACGGCCTTGAACCGGTCGTGCGCCGCCGCGTACCGGCCGAGACACAGATCGAGCAGCGCCAGCGCGTACGACGCCACCCCCGCGCGCATCCCCACCCGGTGCGGGATCGCGATGGCCAGCGCCTCGCGGGCCTGCCGCGCGCACAGCTCCTCCTCGCCCCGCAGCGCCGCCACCGCCGCCAGGTTGGCGAGGTGCGCGGCGACGGTGTTCGTGTATCCGGCCTCGCGTGCCAGCTCCAGCCCCTCCTCGGAGAGGGCCTGGCTGCGCGCCAGCCGCCCGGCCAGGCGCTCCGCCGTCGCTGTGAACTCCAGCACGACCGGCAGCTGCCCGCTCATCCCCGACACCCTGGCGACCCGCCCGGCCCGCTCGGCCAGCTCATTGGCCAGGTCGTTCTCGCCCAGGTAGCTGGCCGCGGCCGCCGCCCACAGGTGCTCGGCCGCGTCCTCCAGCTCGCCGGCCCGCGACAGAGCCCGCGACAGGGCCCGCCGCAGCAGGCCCGGCCCCTCGGGGTCGCCGTCCAGGGTCAGGCCGATCCCGGCCACCGTGTCGCGCAGGAACCCCTCGGGGTGCGCCGCCGCCCGCCGGCCCAGCTCGGCGATCGCCTTCGTGTCGCCGACGTACGAGGCCGCCTCCACGGCGTCGGCCAGCATGTCCAGGCCGTCGCCCGCCGACAGGATGCGTACGGCCTCGGCGGCGTCCCCCGAGTTCAGCTCGAACCGGCCGCGCAGCCGGGCGATCTCCATGGCGAGACGCGCGTCATCGCCGGCGCGCTCGCGGGCCTCGGCCAGCAGCGACTGCGCCTGACCAGGACGCCCGCCGAGCCAGGCGGCGACGGCGGCGTCCTTCAACCGCGCGGCACGGACGCGCGGGTCCGGGGTCAGCTCGGCGGCCCGGGACAGGGCGGTGGCGGCGGCGCCGTACCCGCCGCGCTCGCGCGCCCGCTCGGCGGCGGCCACCAGCGCGGCGGCGACCTGCTCGTCCTGGCCCAGCGTGGCACCCGCCAGGTGCCAGGCGCGGCGGTCGTCGCAGGCCAGTTCCGCCAGCACGGCGTGCACCCGGCGCACGTCGGCGGGGGAGGCCGCCTCCAGGATCGCGGAGCGGACGAGCGGATGCCGGAACCGCACGGTCGCGCCCGACACCTCGGCCAGCCCCGACTCCTCCAGCTCCGCCAGCGCCGCCTGCCCGCCGGCCAGCCGCTCGGCGGCCCCGAGCACCAGCGGGAGGTCGGCCTCGACGGCGGCGATCAGGGCGACGAGACCGGCTTCGGGGGACAGGGCGGCGACCCGGTCGCCGAAGAGGCGCGCGCCGCCGGGCAGCGGGTCGGGCAACGGCTCGTCCCCGGCGAGCTGCGCGGGCGTCAGGCGGGCGACGATCTCGTGGAGCGCGAGCGGGTTCGCGCCGGTCAGCGCGACGAGTTCCCGCCGTACCCGGTCGGGCAGCTCGCCGTGGCGCTCCCGCAGCAGCTCGTCGGCGGCGGACTCGGGCAGCCCCCCTACGTCCACCGTCCGCGGCACCCCCTTGACGGGGGCGTCACCGCGTACGGCGAACAGCATCGCGATGCGTTCCGTGCCCAGCCGCCTGGCGGCGAACAGCAGCGCGTCGGCCGAGGCCCGGTCGATCCACTGGAAATCGTCGATCACGCAGATCAGCCCGTCCGGCACGGCCGCCTCGGCCAGCAGCGACAGGACCCCGGCCCCCACCAGGAACCGATCGCCCGCACCGCCCGGCTCCAGCCCCAGGGCCGCGCCCACGGCGAGCCGCTGCGGCTCGGGCAGCGCGCCGAGCGACCCGAGCACCGGCCACAGCACCTGGTGCAGCGCCGCGAACGCGAGATCGGACTCCGACTCGACGCCCGTGGTCCGCAGCACCCGCATCCCGCCGCCGCGCGCGGCCGCCGCGTCGAGCAGGGCCGTCTTGCCCGTCCCCGCCTCACCGCGCACGACGACCGCGCCGCCGGAGCCGTCACGCGCCCGCGCGATCACCTCGTCGAGCGCGCCCATCTCCGCAGACCTTCCGTAGAGCACGGGCACCCACTGTAGGGGCGCCCGTCACCTGGTGGGGAAGGCGGCCCACTTGTTGACGGCGAAGCCGTCGCCGTTCTTGCGCACCTCGGCGGCACTGTGTCCGGGCCAGTGGGCGGGGAAGATCAGCTCGCGCTGGTCGGCGGCGCGTTCGAGATAGGCGCGGCGGGTCTTGGCGGCGAGCTGCAGGTCGTCGCAGAAGCAGCTGTTCCAGCGCGGATCGAGGACCTGTACGGGGCTGTGCAGCATGTCGCCGACGAAGACCGCCCGGTCGGGGCCGGAGCGCAGGGTGAGCACGGACGAGCCGGGGGTGTGCCCCGGTGCGGGCTCGAGCGTCAGGTTGCCGTCGATGCGGTGGCCGCCCTCCCACAGCACCGCCTGCCCGGCCTCGTGGATGGGCGCGATGCTGTCGTTGAACACGAGCTTGCTGCCCTCCCAGCGGATGCGCTCGTGATCGTCGCGCGGCGCCCGGCGCAGGTGGGCGTTCGCCGGGTCGAAGTAGGTGTTGTCGACGCGCGGGATCAGGTACGTGGCGTTCGGGAACGTCGGCCGCCACGCCCCGTCGCGCCACTCGGTGTTCCAGCCGACGTGGTCATAGTGGATGTGCGTGTTGACGACGACGTCGACGTCCTCTGGTGCGACCCCGGCCGCGCGCAGGCGGTCGAGAAAGTCCGTCTGCAGATCGGCGAACAGCGGGATCTGCGGGCGCTCCCTGCCGTTGCCGACCCCGGTGTCCACCAGGATCGTCTTGCCCTCGCTGCGCAGCACCCAGGTCTGGATGTGGCAGAGGTAGGCGTCGTCGGCGGGGTTCCAGAAGTCGGGCGCGAGCCAGTCCTCGTTGCGCCGCCAGGTCTCCTCGTCGCTGTCCGGGACGATGAAGCGGGCGGTGCGGACGGGGCCGGACCACTCGATGACGCGGGTGATCTCGACGTCGCCGAGAACGATCTTGTATGCGGGCATGAAACGGGATCTCCTAAAGCTGCGGGCCAGGCGAGGCGGGGCCGTAGCGGGCCAGGAACGTGCGTACGGCCTCCTCGATCACCACCTCGGCGGACGGCTGGGCGGCGATCTCCTCCTCGAAGGCCATCACCCCGGGCCACACGAGGAACTCCTGCACCAGCCCCATGAACTGGCGGGCCGCGAGGTAGGTGTCCTCGCAGCGCAGGAGGCCGCGCTCGACCAGGTCGTCCAGACAGGCGGTGAACGCCGCCGCCACCGGTCCCTTACCCAGCCGGTAGAACTCGTCGGCGATCCACGGAAGCCGGGCGGACTCGGTGACCACGAGCCGGGCGAAGCGGATCTGGTCGGTCTCGGTGGCGAAGCGCCGCAGCGAACGGGCGAACTCCCGCAGGACGTCCTCGGCGCTCGCACCCGCATCACACGTGATGCTCTTGCCATCGAAGGACTCCCAGTGGTAGCGGAGCATCTCGCGGAAGACCGTCTCCTTCGCGCCGAAGCGGTTGTAGACGGTCTGCCGCGAGACGCCGGCCCGCTCGGCGACCCGCTCCACGGTGACGCCGGCGTAGCGGTCGGCCAGGAACAGCTCCTTCGCCGCCGCGAGGATCTTCCCGTCCGATGAAGATCTGCGCCGCCGCGTCTGCGCCGGCCGGTCCGTCATGCCGCCGCGCTCCTCACTCGCCTGCCGTTCACGAATTTAGACTTTACAGTACAGTCTAAACAACGGTGCGAACGGCGGGATTCCGCGCGGTCAGGCGGCTCTTGAACGCGAGCCGGTCCGCAGCGTCAGGCGATCCCCGGCGTCAGGAGCCCTTCAGCGCGGTGCGTACGACGTCCGCCAGCGCGGTCGGCCGCCGCCCGGTGATGTCGGCGACCGCCGAGGTCACGGTGGCGAGGAAGCCGCCCCGCGTCGCCGCGCCGAACGACGTCATCACCCGCGCCGCCTCCTCGGGCACACCGGCCGCCCGCAGGCCGGCGGCGTACGCGGCGTCGTCCACCTCCACCAGCTCCACGTCCCGGCCGCCGATCTCGCGCGCGAGCGCCGCCAGGTCGGCCGCGGTCAGCGCCTCGGGCCCGGTGATGTCGTACGCCTGCCCCTCGTGCCCGCCCTCGGTGAGCACCGCCGCGGCCGCCGCCGCGCAGTCCTCCCTGGTCACGTAGGCGACGGCGCCGTCTCCGCCGTTGCTCACCAGCCGGCCCGACGCGATCGCCTGCTGGATGCGGGCGGTCTGCATGTGCGCGTACAGGTTGTTGCGCAGGAACGTCCAGCTCATGCCGCTGTCGCGCAGCGCCTGCTCCGTGCCGGCGTGATCGGCGACCACCAGCGCCGGGTTGTCCGGCACCGGCTCGGGGACCGAGGTGTAGATCACGTGCCGCACCCCGGCAGCGGCGGCGGCCTTGACCGCCGCGCGGTGCCCGTCGAGGCGCACGCCCACCACGTCGGTGGAGATGAGCACCAGCCGCTCGACGCCCGCGAACGCGGTGTCGAGCGTGGCGGGCTCGCCGAAGTCGGCCCGCCGCACCTGGACGCCGCGGGCGGCGAGATCGGCGAGCGCCTCGGGGCGGCGCGTGGTCAGCACGACCTCTCGCGGGTCGGTGGTCTGCAGCACGTACTCGGCGGTGGCGCGTCCCAGAGGGCCGGAGGCGCCTGTGATGGCGATCGTCATCCCGATGCTCCTATTCGCAATCATCAAAGTTGCGAATTGATTATACTGTAGCCATCACGGTTGCGATATGACAGGATGGCGGCATGGCACGGTCGAAGAACACGCAGTTCGCCGTGGCCGTGCACGTCCTGACCTACCTCGCGGGCCAGACCGACGGCCGCCCGGTCAGCTCCGACGAGCTGTCGGAGAGCACCAACGTCAACCCCGTCTACGTACGCCGCGTGCTCGGGCCGCTGCGCGAGGCCGCGCTGGTGCGCTCGCGCCCCGGCGTGCGCGGAGGCTGGGAGCTGGCCGCCGACCCCCGCGACATCACGCTCGCCCAGGTCTGGCGGCTGCTCCAGGGCGACGACCCGGTGCTCGGGCTGCACGGGCCCGATCCGGCGTGCCCGATCGGCCGCAACATCCAGGAGTCGCTGACCTGCCTCGACCAGATGGTGGCCGACGCCGTCGCCGCGGAGCTGGAGCGGTTCACCGTCCTCGACGTGCTGACCAGGGCCCTCACGGATGAGCCGGACGGGCGGCAGAGCCCGGACCCGGCGTCCGGGGCGGGCCCTGTCCGCGCCGTCACCTCAGGGGAGACGCCGGGGTCGGCGTCACACGGGTGACCACGGTCCTCTCCCGGATCAGCAGGTCGTAGACGACCGGGCCGATCTCGTTCTTCCAGCGGTCGCTCTCGTAGACGGCCTCGTACAGCGCCTTCTTCTCCTCCTCGTCATCGAAGCGGCGGATCCAGACGTAGCCGTCCGGGTCCTCCGCGTCGACGAAGGAGGCGGTCACGTCCATGCCCTGCGCGGTCTGGAACGGGATGACCACGTCCTCCATGTAGCGCACCCATTCGTCGCGGCGTCCGGGCTTGGCCTGGTAGCGGCGGATCTCGTAGAACATCGTGTCACTCGGAAGGCCGCGTCAGTTCACGGTGAGGACGAGCTTGCCGCGGGTGCGGCCGGTCTCGCCGCGCTCGTGCGCCTTGGCGGCCTGCTCCAGCGGGAACGTCTCCTCCACCTCGACACGGACGTGACCCGCGTCGATCAGGCCCGCGATCGTGTCCAGCGCGGGACCGTCCGGCTCGACCAGGTACGCGCTGGTGCGCACCCCGGCCTCCTCGGCCGCCTCGGCCAGCTCGGGGGAGACGCCGCCGGGCACGGCCACCAGCAGGCCGCCGCGGCGCAGCGTCCGCAGGGAACGGGTGCTCGTCCGGTCCTGCCCGTCACCGATCAGGTCGATGACGACGTCCACGTCCTCGGCGACGTCCTCGAAACGGGTGGTCGTGTAGTCGATGGTCTCCTCGGCGCCCAGCTCCTTCAGCCAGGAGTGGCGGGCGGCGCGGGCCGTGCCGATCACGTGGGCGCCCAGGTGGCGGGCGAACTGCACCGCGAAGTGCCCGACACCGCCGGCGGCGGCGTGGATCAGCACGCGCTGGCCCTCCTGCACGTGGGCGGTGGCGGTCAGGATCTGCCAGGCGGTCAGCGCGGCCAGCGGCACGGCGGCCGCGTGCACGTGGTCGAGCGTGGCCGGCTTGCGGGCCCACTGGCGGCTCGGTGCGGTCACGTACTCGGCGTACGCGCCGGCCGCGCGCGGGAACCACGGCATGCCGTACACCTCGTCGCCGGGCCTGAGCGTGTGCACACCGAAGCCGACCTTCTCCACGACGCCCGAGACGTCCCAGCCCAGGATCAGCGGGAACGTCTGCAGGCCCGCCATGCCCTGGCCCGCCCGGGTCTTCCAGTCCACCGGGTTGACCCCGGCCGCGTGCACGCGTACCAGGACCTCGGTCGGCAGCGGCTCCGGGCGCTCCACGTCCTCCACGGTCAGCACCTCGGGCCCGCCGAACTCCTTGATCGTGACAGCTCGCATCATGTCCTCCCTCGGGTTCCGTGCCGGGAGCGTCACCCCCGGCAGGAAGAAAGAGTGGCCGAGGGCGAGGGACCTGTGTGAGTGGCCGGAGAGCCATCTACCGTACAATTCCGGCCATGACGCATCGCGTGGCCGTTCTCGCGCTCGACGGCGTGCTGCCGCTGGATCTGGGCATCCCGGCTCGCGTGTTCAACGAGGCCTGCGAGCCCGACGGAACCCGCCTGTACTCGGTCACCACCTGCTCCATCGGCGGCAGGCCCGTACGCACCCACGAGGACTACAAGATCGTCGTAGACCACGACGAGTCGCTGCTGGAGAGCGCCGACACGGTCGTGATCGCCACGCAGGAGCCCAGCGAGCGGCTGCTCGCGACCGGCGAGCCGCCCGATGACGTCGCCGCCGCGCTGAAGCGCATCGGGCCGGACACCCGCATCGTCAGCCTGTGCACCTCCGCCTTCCTGCTCGCCGCCGCCGGGCTGCTGGACGGCCGGCGGGCCACCACCCACTGGGCGCTGTGCGACCGGCTGGCGCGGCTGTTCCCCAAGGTCGAGGTCGATCCGAACGTCTTGTTCGTCGACAACGGCCGCATCCTGACCTCCGCCGGCGGCGCGGCCGGCATCGACCTGTGCCTGCACCTGGTCCGCATGGACCACGGGGCGGCGGTCGCCGCGGCCGCCGCGCGGCGCTGCGTGGTCGCGCCCTGGCGCGAGGGCGGGCAGGCGCAGTTCATCGAGCACCCGGTGCCGCAGGACACCGACCGTTCGACGTCGGCCACCCGGCAGTGGGTGCTGGACAACCTGGCCGAGCCGATCACACTGGAGGACATGGCCAGGCACGCGAACATGAGCGTGCGCACGTTCACCCGCCGCTTCCGCAGCGAGGTGGGCAGCAGCCCGCAGAAGTGGCTGGCGCAGCGTCGGCTCGCGCACGCGCGCCTGCTGCTGGAGACCACCGAGCTGCCGATCGCGCGCATCGCCACCGCCTGCGGCTTCGGCGACCCCGTCGCCTTGCGCAAGCACTTCTACGCCAACCTCGGCCTGTCCCCCCTGGCCTACCGCCGCGCCCACCACGCCCCGGAACCGGCGGCCGCCTCGTAACGGCACCGGCGGGGACCCATACGTTCAGCGGATGTGAGTCAGCGCGGCGGCGACGACCGCGGCTCCCATCGGACATTGGCGTCCTGTGAAACCCCTCGGTCCGGGATGGTCGTCGTCCCGATCAGATGATCGACATCGTCCACAGCGACGAAGATGAAACAGATGCGCTGGAACTCGGCCTGTATGCCCCGGTGCAAACCCACCGGCACCTGCGTGACGCGCCCGTCCTTGGTCATCGTCTTCGCAAAGGACAGCGGCACGTCGAGGTCGAGGCTGACGCTCTGTCCCGCCACCTCCCACCTGCACACCTCCCCGCCCTTGGTCGAGCTGTGCTCTCCCTCCTCCTTGATGCCGAGGGCCGCGCGGTCGCGCTCGTCGAGGGCCAGGCACGGCTTCGACCTCAGCTCCTTCAGCGAGTACTTGCGCAGCGGTGCAGAAGGCGAGGGGGTGGAAGGCGAGGCGGAGGAGGACGAGGGAGTGGCGGAAGAGGGGACCGGTTGGGGGGACGCTCCTCGCGCGGCGGGCTGCCCGCTCGCGCAGTCGGCACTGAGCGCGACAGCGGCGAGCGCGAGCGCCGGTCCGGCGTTCAGGTGACCGAGCCCGCTCCAGGAGCGCCGGGGGCTGCCTGATCGCGGCATGCCCGCATGGTAGACGCATCCTCCCGGGACCGCTCCCTGCGATCCGGCTGCTCCAACGGCTGCCGGAAGGACCACGTCGCACCGGACGAAGCGGGCACTGCTCTACGATCACGCACCTGACGGAGCTGAGGCCACGAGCCGGCGCACGCTGACCGAGGGCTCGACCAGGCCTGCGGTCGGCGTGAACGCCACCAACGCCCAGCTCCCGGTCAGCGACGTCGCCGTCTACGCCAACACCGTCCGGGGCGGCGGGTTCGGCTACAGCGCGAACGTCACCTTCCGCCGGGAGCCGCAGCGCTGACGCCCCAGAAGGGCGTTCCCAAAGGGCGTCTCGGAGGGGCGTCTCAGCGGGGCGTCTCAGCAGGGCGTCTCAGCAGGGCGTCTCAGCAGGGCGTCTCAGAGGGTGACGACCGTCCCGGTGAGGCGGGACTCCTCCGCCGCCCAGGCGACCTCATGGCTGTGCAGGCTCTCCCGGGGATCCGACAGGATCGTGGCCGGGTCGTCCCGGGTGAGCGCGTCCAGGAAGGCGGCGATCAGGCCCTGGTCGCCGCCTCCGTGGCCGTCGGCGGGCGGGTTCGTCTCGATGACCTCGGCCTCGCCGGTCACGAAGTCGGTCACGGTGATCGTGGCGCCGTCACCCTCAAGGAAGCCGCGGGTGCCGAAGATGCGGGTCCTGCGGTGGGACATCGGGGAGAACGCGGTCATGGTGAACGAGGCCGTCGCCCCGCCGTCGAAGTCCAGGTTCACCACCTGGTGGTCCACCACGTCGTTGTCGCAGGCGTACACGCACCTGCCGTACGGGCCCTCGCGCAGCGCCCGCAACAGGCCCGCCTCCGTCGGGTCGTCAGTGAGCACCGAGAGGGGCCAGCGCTTCTCCTCGCCCACGTACGGCGAATAGATGCGCCTGGCGTCGTACGGACAGCCGGCCGCGACGGCGCAATCGAGGCAGCGGTCGGCGGCGCCCGCCGGGCGGTTCTCCGCCGTGAAGTGCTTCAGGCCGCCGAACGACGATACCCGGGCGACGCGGCGGCCCATCACGTACGTCAGCCAGTCGAGGTCGTGGCACGACTTGGCGAGCAGCATGAACGTGGCCTGGTCCGCACGGCGCCACTTGCCCCGCACGTACGAGTGGGCGTGATGCCACCAGCCGACGGGCTCCAGGTGCTCGATGGTCACGATCTCCCCGAGCCGCCCGCTGTCGAGCACGTCCTTCACCCGCCGGGTGTAGGTGGTGTAGCGCAGCACGTGACAGACCGCGAATATCACGCCGGAACGTTCGGCCGCCGCGACGATCCGGCGGCAGTCCGCCAGATCGGTGGCCATCGGCTTCTCCAGCAGCACGTGGTAACCCAGCTCGGCGAAGCGCACCGCCGGTTCCACGTGGTCGGCGTCCAGCGTCGCGATCACCACCGCGTCCGCGAGCCGGGGCCGCTCGGCGAGCTCCCGCCAGTCGCCGAAGGCCAGGGCCTCCGGGTACTCGGCGAGCAGCGCGTCCCTGCGCCGCCGATCGGGCTCGGCCACGGCGGCGAGCCTGGCGCGGCCGTCCATCGTCGCGTACCTCGTGTACTTCGTCCCCCGGTCGCCCGCCCCGACCAGCGCCAGCCCGATGTGCGGCATGCTTTCCGCTCCAATTATGAGAAGATACGTCATAAAGCTAGGGTCGCTGCAGTCCTACGGTCAAGAGGATTTATGACAACTCCTGGCATAACTCGCGACGCGGCGCTGCTGCGCCGGCTCAACACCCGCGCCACCCTGCACGCGCTGCGCCGGGGCGGGCCGCAGACGCTGACGCAGCTCGTGCGCGCCGCCGGCCTGTCGCGGCAGACCGCCGAGGCGGCGCTCGCCGACCTGACCGCGCGCGGGCTCGCACGCGAGGTCGCGCCGGCCGAGGGCGGGGCGGGCCGGCCCGGCGCTTCGCGTTCCGGGCGGACGCCGGTCACGTCGTCGGCCTGGACGTGGGGCCGCGGCGCATCCTCGCCATGCTGGCCGACCTCAACGGCGACGTCGTCGCAGAACGCCGGCTCGACACGGACGAGCACCTGCCCGCCGCCGAGCGCCTCGCGCTGGCCGAGCGGGCCGCCACCGCCTGCGTCGAGGCGGCCGGACCGGCGCGCGGCGGCGTGTGGGCGGCCACGGCGGGCACCTCGGGCGTCGTGGACCGCTCGGGCAGGGTGACGATCTCGACTCTCATCCCCGGCTGGACGGGGCTCGACCTCGCCGGGCAGGTGGGCCGATGGTTCGGCTGCCCCGGCTTCGCGGCGAACGACGCCAACCTCGCCGCCGTCGCCGAGCACTGGCGAGGCAGCGCACGCCACGTCGACGACCTGGTCTACGTGCTCACCGGCTACCGGGCGGGCCACGGGCTGCTGCTCGACGGCCGCCTGCGTACCGGCCGCACCGGCAGCGCCGGCGAGCTGGGCAGGGTCCCGCTCACCGGCTGGGAGGACGCGTCGGTGGTGCTCGCCGAGGCGGGCCGCGGCGCGGACGAGCTCTTCCAGGCCGCACGGGCGGGCGAGCGGCAGGCGCTCGCGCTGGTGGACCGGCTCGCCCACGGGCTCGCGCGGGGTGCGTCCGTGCTCGTGGCCGCGGTGGACCCCGAGCTGGTCGTCGTGGGCGGCACGCTGGCACGCGGGGGAGAGGTGCTGCTGGAACGGATGCGGGCGCACCTGGCCGAGATGTGCCTCAACCCGCCGGAGGTCGCGCCGTCCACGTTCGGCGAGGAGAGCATCGCGTACGGCGCCGTACGCATGGCGCTCGACCACGCCGAGCAGAAACTCATGGAGCCGTACGCCGCCGCGGCACCGTAGCCGCCCGCGCCCTGGCCGCTGCCGGCGTCTCCGCCTGACGGAGCAAGTCGTCGCCGCCGAGGCTGAGCGTGACTTCCGCGTCGCCCGCCTTCGTGGCCTCGCCGCGGATGAGGCCGGGCAGCACGCGCAACGCCTCATCGGTCCGGCGCTCCCTGTCCCGCGCGGGAGCCCCGACGGCCCGCCAGAACGGCGAGCCGGGGAAACCGCCGATCCCGACGCCGAGCACGACCCGGCCACCCGACCGGTGCTGGAGCGTCTGCACCTGCGCCGCGACCAGGGCGACAGGACGCAGCGGGAGGCTCAGGACGCCGAACTCCAGCCCGATCCATCCGCATCGTGATCCTCCCGTGTCTCCGGATCACGCTGGAAACTCAACCAGGGTTGAGGTCAACCGGCGGTTCAGGGCCTGGCCTGCTGAAGGTCCTCCGGCGGTGCCGGCTCGGCCGCGCCCCCGGCGTCCTCGTCAGGCGAGGAGGTGACGCGCTCGCTGAGCCGGCGGTACGGGCGGCTGCGCAAGGCGACGACGGTGGCGAGCAGGCCGATGACGCCGGCCGCCATGAAGATGACGGCGAGCCCGCGGTCGGTGCCGGTGCCGAACCAGCCGCCGATCGCCCGGGCGCCCGCGCCGTCCGTCATGAACGGGATGACCACGAACTGCGCGATCGGCGAGATCAGGAACGCGGTGAGCGGCGACGCGGCCTGTTCCACGCTCTGCGCGAAGCCGAACACCCGCCCCTGCCGCTCGTACGGCACCACCTTCTGCAGGATCGTCTGCTCCGCGGCCTCGGCGTACGGCACGAGCAGCATGTACGCGTACATCCCCACAGACAGCAGCACGATCGAGGAGCGCACCGGGAACAGCACGGTCACCCCCCACAGCACGAGGTTGGTGAGCAGCAGCACCCGCAGCGGGTTGCGGCTCAGACCGGTACGCGAGACGAGCAGCCCGCCCACGATGAACCCGGTGCTCAAAACGCCCCAGAGCAGCCCCCACACCTGCACGGGCACCAGCGTCAGCCCGTACGGGTCGATCAGCGCCATGAAGACGCCGCCGAGGAAGTTGTTGAACGTGGTGAACAGGATCAGCGCCGTCAGCCCCGGCACCTCGCCGACCAGCCGCATCGTGCCGCGCAGATCCACCGACCGCTTCGGCGCGTCCTCCTGCGCGGAAGCCTCCGGATTCCCCGGAACGCGGACGGCGGCCAGATGCAGCAGCGCGAGCACCAGCGCCCCCAGGCCGAGCACGAGCACCCAGTACATGCCGCCGAGTGCGACGAGCCCGCCGCTGAACACCGACGTGACCAGGAAGCTCACCCCCGTCGAGCTGCCGACCAGCCCGTTGGCGCGGTCCCTGCCCTCCTCGGGGATCAACAGCGTCACCAGCGTCGGCAGCGCGATCGTGCGGATGTTGCCCGCGATGACGCCGAACATCAGCAGCACGACCATCACCCAGAGCGGCACGCCGGCCGGATCGGTGAACGACTCCTGCGGCACCGTCAGATAGACGGCCAGCGCCCCGGCGTAGAGCACGAGCGACGCCAGCGCCGACAGCTGCATCATCGCCTTCTTGGAGTGGTGATCGACCAGGCTGCCGAACCAGATGCCGGACAGCGCCGTCAGCACCAGGAAGATGCCGGAGATCACGCCGGTCGCGAAGACCGAGTGCGTCTGCAGATAGACGTAGAAGGTGATGGCGAACCACGCGGTGCTGTTGACCACCGACACCAGAACGGTGTTGGCCAGCAGCTGGTAGAAGGTCTTGCGATCGCCGGGGATGACGCTCACGCCGCGGCTCCTGTGGCAAACGATGTGCTCCTGCGCACGGGTTGCGCGCCGCGCATAATCGTGCTGTCCTCGTCAGTAGACATCAACAGATTTTCCGTTCTCAGGGGTCGGTGCGAATCCGTCGGTAGTTAAGACCCGCCGGAACGGGCGAACTCATCGCGGTGCCGAGGCACGCGAGTCGTCCGGCCGTGCGGCGCACACCGATGGAGGAGACATGAGGGAAGCCACCGACCGGCCGCACACCACGACCGAGGCCGAGCTGCTCGACGCGGCGCGGGCCGGCGACGGCGACGCGTTCGGAGACCTGGTGGGCCCGCTGCGCGGGGAGCTGCGGGCGTACTGCTACCGCATGCTGGGGTCGGTGCACGACGCGGAGGACGTGGTGCAGGAGACCCTTGACCGGGCCTGGCGGGGCCTGGGACGGGTCGAGCATCGTGGGTCGTTCCGCCCGTGGCTGTACCGGATCGCGACCAACCGCTCCCTGACGCTCATCGAGCGGCGCGGCCGCCGCGAACTGCCCGCCGACCTGCGGCCCGACGGCCCATCGGCGGGGGACGTGGCGTGGCTGGAGCCCTACCCCGACCGGCTGATGGGCTGGGTGGACCGGCTCGGTCCCGAGGCGCGCACGCTCCAGCGGGAGAGCATGGAGCTCGCGTTCGTCGCCATGCTCCAGCACCTGACCGCCGTGCAGCGCGCCGCCCTGCTGCTGCGGGACGTCCTCGGCTACAGCGCGGGCGAGGCCGCCGAGGTGCTGGACACGAGCCGGCCCGCCGTCAACAGCGCGCTGCAGCGGGCCAGGAAGGTCCTCGCCGCGCGGCGTCCCGAGGAGAGCCAGCAGCAGGCGCTCGCCGCGCTCGGCGAGGCCGGCCGGCGGGACGTCGCCCAGCGCTACGCCGAAGCGTGGGAGAGCGGCGACGCCGACGCCATCCTCGCACTGCTCACCGAGGACGCCCGGATCTCGATGCCGCCGCTGACCGAGCTGTACCGCGGGCACGCCGAGATCCGCATCTTCCTGAGCGAGGTGCTGGGGCAGCGCTGGCGCGTCCTGCCCACCGAGGCGAACGGGCAGCTCGCGTTCGGCACGTACGCCTGGGACGGCCGCTCCGCCTACCAGCCCGCCGGCCTCGACCTCATCACCGTGCGCGGCTCCAGGATCGGCGAGGTGGTCTCCTTCCTGACCGCCGACTTCACCTCCTTCGGCCTGCCCGCCCGGCTCCCGGAGGGGTACGCGCGCACGCGGCACGCGTTCGCGATCGTCTAGCCCGGACATCCGGTACGCCCTGGCAGAGCCGTCCTGGCCGTGGCCGTCCACGGCCAGGACCGCCGCTTGTGTGACCGTCAGCCTTGGGCCGTCTCCGCGGCGCGGGCGAGCAGGGCGCGGCGTTCCGCGTCGGTGTGGGCGACGGCGGCGGCCTCGCGGAACAGGGCCGCCGCGCGGCCGCGGTCGCCGAGCCTGGCGGTGAGGTCGGCCTCGGCGGCGAGGGCCAGCGGGTGGCCGTCCAGCTCGCCGCCCGCACGGGCGCCGGCCAGCAGGGCAAGGCCCTCCCGAGGGCCGTACGCGTAGCCGTGCGCCACGGCGCGGTTCAGCTCGACGGCCGGCGTGGAGCGGATGCGGGACAGCTCGTCGTAGCAGCGTGCGATCTGCGCCCAGTCCGTATCCGCCACCGACGGTGCCGTCGCGTGGCAGGCGGCGATGCGGGCCTGCAACTCGTACGGGCCGCACACGGTGATACGGTCCCCGAAACCGCCCTCCGCCGGCTCGGCCAGGATGCCGAGGGCCTCGGCGATCGCGGCGCGGTCCCAGCGCGACCGGTCCTGCCGCTCCAGCGGCACCAGCTCACCGGCGCGGTCGCGACGGGCGTCCCGCCGCGAGTGCTGCAGCAGGAAGAGCGCGAGCAGCGCCGCCACCTCGTCCTGCCCCGGCATCAGCCGCCGCAGCAGCCGTGCCAGCCGGACGGCCTCGTCGGCGAACGCGGGCTCGCCGTCGGCGTTGTAGCCCTGCGTGAACAGCAGGTACAGCACGGAGAGCACACCGGGCAGCCGCTCGTCCAACGCAGGGCCGCTCGGCACCCGGTACGGGATGCGCGCCGCCGCGATCTTGTGCTTGGCCCTGGTCAGGCGGCGGGTCATGGCCGACTCGGTGACCTGGAAGGCACGGGCGAGCTCGGCGGCCGGCACCGCGCAGATCGTCCGCAGCGTCAGCGCCACGCGCGCCTCCAGCGCCAGCGCCGGATGGCAGCACGTGAAGATCAGTCTCAGGCGATCGTCCACGATCTCCTCCCCGCCGCTTTCACCGCTCGTCCACGGGCCGTCGCCGGCGTCCACCGAGAGCGCGGCCAGCTCCTCCAGCTTCCGGCGTTCCAGCGAGGCGCGGCGCAGCGTGTCGATCGCGCGGTTGCGCGCCACCGTCATCAGCCAGCCGCTTGGATTGGGCGGAACGCCGTCTTCCGGCCACCGCTGCACGGCACGCGCCAGCGCCTCCTGGGCGCAGTCCTCGGCCAGCGTCCAGTCGCCGGTGACGCGGATGAGCGTGGCCACGATGCGCGCGTACGCGTCCGCGGCCACGCTCTCCAGGACGTTCACGCCTCCAGGACCGGGCGCAGCTCCAGACGCCCCTCCCTGACCATCGGGTGGGCGCGGGCCACCTCGATCGCCTCGTCGAGGTCGGCGCATTCGAGCAGATCGAAGCCGACGATCATCTCCTTGGTCTCGGTGAACGGGCCGTCGGTGAGGATCAGTTCGCCGTTGCGCACGCGGACGGTGGTCGCCGCCGACCCCGACGCCAGCGCCCCGCCCTGCAGCCGCCGCCCGCGGGTGTCGTTGTCGGCCACCCAGGCCTCGATGTCCGGCAGGTTCTCCCTGTCGGTGTCGGGCTCGGGGTCGTTGCAGACGAACATCATGTACTTCACTGCGTGCTCCTCCTCGGATTGCGGTTCACCATAGTCACGAACGGGACCTGCCCATCCGGACACGTCCACGAGGAAGAGCTTCAGGAACCACGGCGGCCACGCGCGCATCTAACTCGCCGTGGAAGCGCTCACCGCTGGGGATCCGCAGCGGATCGGGGACTACTGGATCGCCGGGCGGCTCGGCTCCGGCGGCCAGGGCGTCGTCTATGACGCCTATGACGGGGAGGGGCGCAGGGTCGCGCTCAAGGTGCTGCACGCGGTCGACGACCAGGCGAGCCGCGACCGGTTCGCCAAGGAGGCGACGGCGGCGCGGCGGGTGGCGTCGTTCTGCACGGCGCGGGTGCTGGGCTGCGACATGTCGGGCGAGCGGCCGTACATCGTCAGCGAGTACGTGCCGGGCCCGAGCCTGCGCCGGGTGGTCGAGCGGGGACGCAGGTTCACCGGCGACGACCTGCACCGGCTGGCCACCGCGATCGCCACCGCGCTGACCGCCGTGCACGAGGCCGGGGTGATCCACCGCGACCTGAAGCCGGACAACGTGCTGCTCAGCGCCGACGGCCCGCGCGTCATCGACTTCGGCATCGCGCGCACCCTGGAGATGTCGCTGACCAGGACCGGCGAGGTGGCGGGCACGCCCACGTACATGGCGCCCGAGGTGTTCACCGGGCAGCGCGCGGGAGCGCCGGCCGACGTGTTCGCCTGGGGCGCGATCGTGGTGTTCGCCGCCACCGGCGAGGACCCGTTCAGGGCCGACAATCTGGGCGGCGTCATGCACCGCGTGCTGTCGCACCACCCCGACCTGAGCGCGCTGCCGCCTGCGCTGGCCTTGCTGGTCTCGGCCGCGCTGGAGAAGGACCCGGCGGCCCGTCCGGCCGCCCGCGACCTGCTGCTCGCCCTGGTCGGCGGCGTCGGTGTCCCGCTGCTGGAGGCGGGCAGCAGGGCGGCGGCGGGCGTGCACGTGCCCGAGCAGGCCGACCCGGCGCTCGGCACGATCGCCGAGGACGCCTACGGCGCGCTCACCCCCGACGAGCGCGAGCTGGCCGCCGCGGTCTTCCTCCGCCTGGTGACGGTGACCGACGACGGCCACGAGACCGTACGCCACGCGCTCAAAGAGGACCTGCTCGCCGGCCGCTCAGAACGCGAGGTCCAGGCCATCGAGCACATACTCAAGGCGTTCTCCTACCTGGTGACGCAGCAGGACGACGCCGTACGGCTGTCGCGTCCGGCGCTGCTGCGCGCCTGGCCCCGGCTGCGGATCTGGGTGGACGGCGACCGCGACGGCCTCGCCGTGCTCGCCAGGATCAGCGACGCCGCCCGCCACTGGGACGACAACGGCCGCAAGGACGCCGACCTGCTCCAGGGCAGCCGCCTGGACGAGGCGCTGACCTGGGCCGCCACCGGACGCCGGCACATCACGCTGACCCCGCGCGAACGCGACTTCCTCGCCGCCGGCACCGGCCTGGCCAGGCGGCGCGTGCGCCGCAGGCGGCTGACCACGGCGGCGCTGGCCGGGCTGCTCGCGGTGGCGCTCGCGGCGGGCGGCATCGCCGTGCTGCAGGGCAGGCAGGTGGCCGAGCAGAGCCGCGTGGTGGCACGCCAGCGCGACCAGGCCGTCGGGCGGCAGGTCGCGGCGGAGGCCGACCGGCTGCGGACCACCGACCCGGTCAAGGCGATGCTGCTCAGCGTGGCCGGCTGGCGGCTGGCCCCCGGCTCCGACACCCGGCGCAGCCTCACCACGTCGCTGACCATGCCGGAGAGCGGCGTCTTCCGCGACCCGGGCGCCAAGGGCGTCTCGGCCGCGGCGTCGGCGGCCGGCGGGCGTGTCCGCGCCATCGCAGGGGAGGACGGCGTACGGGTCTACGACGTGCCCGCGGGGCGGCAGACCGCGTTCTGGCCGTGGCCTGAGGGGATGGACATGCTGCCGACCGCGGCGGCGCTCAGCCCGAGCGGCCGCACCCTAGTCGTCGTCAGCAGGCAGACCGCCACCGCCTGGGACACCGCCACCGGCAAGAAGCTGCGCGAGCACCGCGTCACCGAGGGCAGTCCCGGCGTGCACGTCGTCTTCGACGGCCACGAGAGCCTGGCCGCCGTCATGCGCGAGAACACGCTGGAATTCCTCTGGGACACCAGAACGGGCGCGTCCTACACGCCACGCCTGTGGGCCGAGCACACCCCGGCGATCGCGCCGTCCGGCGACTACATCGCCGGGGTCGAGATGAACCAGCGCGGGCTCAAAGTGATCCACCTGCCCGACCTCAAGGTCCACGCCCGCATCCCGAAGACGTGCGGCTCGGTGGTGGCGTTCACGCCCGACGGCAGGCGGCTGCTCTGCGCGAACGGCGACATCACCGCCTGGGACCTCGCCACCGGGACCAAGGTCCCTGACGAGGACCGGCCGTTCTGGCAGCCGTCGGCGGCGAGGTACCTGCCGGGTGGGCGGCTGCGGATCAGCCCCGACGGCCGCCGCCTGCTCGGCGTCGAGGGCAGCACCCTGCACCTGTGGGACGCCGCCGGCGGCGACGAACTGGCCGTCTACCACGCAGAAGGCGAGCCCGAGGACGCCTGGCTGGAACGCGACGGCCACACCGTCCGCTACCTGCTCGACAACTCCACCATCACCGCCGACCTCGGCTCCCGCCTGACCTCGGCCCGGCTGCCCGGCGGCCAGCAGGTCGTCGCGTTCGCCGGGAACGGCCGCCTGGCCGCCACCGCCAAAGGGCCGGAGCCGCTGCGCCTGTGGGACGGCCGCCGCCTCGGAGCTCCGATGGAGGGCAGCGGGGGCGCGACCGGAGCGGTGTTCGACCCGGCGGGCCGGCGGCTGGCCGCCGAAGCCCTCGACTCCTCTGTCGGGCTCTGGGACGTGACCTCCGGCCGCCGCCTGTGGCGGTACCCGGTGCCGCGCCGGCAGGGCGTGCTGGCGAAGGCGTTCACGCCGGACGGCCGCAGCCTGGTGCTCTCGCTGACGGAGCAGAGCGAGCGCGACGCCCGCAACGAGCTGATCGTCCTCGACGCGGGCACCGGCCGGGTGCTCGCCCGGCACGCCCTCGCCACCTCCACCGGCTCGATCGAGCCCACATCCGACGGCACGGCCGTGGTGACCGGCACCGGGACCGTGTACGACCTGCGCACCGGCAAGGCCACAGGGCCCGGCTTCGGCCGCGCGGGCCAGGTCGTCGCGGTCAGTCCCACGGAGCCGCTGCTCGCACTCGGCTCAGGGACGGTCGAGCTGTGGGACCTCACCAAGGGCGCCGAGCTGCCGCCCGCGCTGCGCGTGGCGAGCGAAGCCCAGGTCGAGGCCATGCGGTTCAGCCACGACGGCTCCCTCATCGCCTTGATCGGCAGGTCCATGGGGGAGACGTTCAACGACGTCTACAGCGTCCAGGTCTGGGACGTCGCCGCCCGTGAGCGCCTCGGCTCCTTCCCCATCGGCATCCTCGACCGGCTCGCCTTCAGCGCCGACGACCAGACCCTGTACGTCTCCGGCAACGGCGAACACACCGTCACCACCATCCCGGTCGGGGCGCAGGGCGTGGCCAGGCTCGTGTGCGAGCGAGCGGGCCGTACGCTCACCGGCCAGGAGTGGCGTCAGTACCTGAAGGACGTGCCCTACCGCGACGTCTGCGCCGACCTGTGACGCGCGGGGCCGGACCCGGCCATCCGGACCACGCGCCGGAGAGAAGCGATCAGCTCGCTGACGGGCGTCGGCCACGCTGAAGACTTGGAACGATGCAATCCCGCAGGGGATGCGATCGAGCCCGTTCGAAGGGCCGCGAGCGGGCCACCGGCCGGAGCCGCCGCCTCTGAAAGTTTCGGACAACTTCTTAAAGTTTCCCTCTGTTGTTGCTCGCGCGAATTGCCTATTCTTCGGACCATACGGTTTTCGGGGCGGCCGTATTAGGCGTGATCTGCGTGGAATTCGAGTCAAGGGAAGCGGGCCATGGTCACGAAACGTTTCGGTCACTCACCGTGGTGAAGGGTAACGCTGGGCTGCTCGTGCCGGATCTCCTCGCGCGCCGCGCCCAAGAGCAGCCCGAGAGCCCGGCGCTCGTGGTGGCCGAGGTCGGGACGCTCACGTTCGGCGCATGGGACCGGCGCTCCAACGCGGTCGCCCGCGCGCTGATCGAACGCGGCCTGGCGGGCGGGCAGCGGGTCGGCCTGGTGTTCGACGAGCGGGACTGGATCGACCTCGCCGTCGCCTGGTGCGGGGTGATGCGAGCCGGCTGCGTCGCCGTGCCGCTGTCCGCGCGGCTGGCCCCCGCCGAGTTACGCCACGCGCTGACCGACTGCTCCGTGAGCGCCGTCCTGCACGGCCCCGGGATCGATCCACCGGACGTGGGCGGCTGGCGGGGCACGCCGGCGGACCTGGATCAGGCGGACGAGAGCCCGGTGCGCGGGGACTTGCAACCCGGCGGGCTGGCGCAGATCATCTACACCTCCGGCACCACCGGCAAGGCCAAGGGCGTCGGCGCCACCCACGCCAACCTCGCCTACGGGCTGTCCGCCGACCCCAAGCGCCGCAGCCTCCTGCACTCCCGGCACTTCCTGCACGCCTTCCCCATCGGCAGCAACGCCGGCCAGACCATGCTCGTCAACTCCCTGGGCGCCCGCCCCGCCGCGCTGACCATGCCGCGCTTCACGCCCGCCCGCTTCGCCCGGCTGATCGAGTCGTACCGGGTGGGGACGGTCTTCGTGGTGCCCGCCATGGCCATCGAACTGCTCAACGCCCGCGTCCACGAGCGGCACGACCTGTCGAGCGTGCGGCTGCTGGGATCCACCGCGGCGAGCCTGCCGCCCGCCGTCGCGGCCGGCATGGCGAAGGCGTTCCCGAAGGCGACGATCGTCAACTACTACACCTCGACCGAGGCCGCTCCGGCGCAGACCGTGATGATCGTGGACCCCACGCGGCCGGCCTCGGTGGGACGGCCCCACTCGGGCGGCGACCTCAAGATCGTCGGCCCGGACGGGCGGCCCGCGAAGACCGGGGAGACCGGCGAGGTGTGGCTGCGCTCACCTGTCGGCACCCGCTCCTACTACCGCGACCGCGGGCTGAGCGAGACCGTCTTCCGTGACGGCTGGGTGCGCATGGGCGACGTCGGCTACCTCGACGCGGACGGCTACCTCTACCTCGTCGACCGGGAGAGCGACGTCATCAAATCCGGCGCGCACAAGGTGTCCACGCTGCAGGTGGAGGCCGCGCTGTACGAGCATCCGTCGGTCGCCGAGGCCGCCGTGGTCGGGGTGCCGCATCCGGTGCTCGGCCGGGTCACCGCGGCCGCCGTCGTGACCAGGTCGCCGGTCAGCGCCGCCGACCTGCGGACGTTCCTGATGGACCGGCTGGCCAGGCACGAGCTGCCGAGCCGGCTGCTGTTCGTCCCCGAACTGCCGAAGAACCACCTCGGCAAGGTGGTGAAGTCGCGGCTGCTCGACCTGCTCCGGCCCGACGCCACCTGACCACGATCACAGGAAGAACGCACATGACGCACTGCCAGGAGAGCGTGCCGGCCTCGTACGTCCAGCAGGACATATGGGTCGGCGAGCGCATGGGAGCGGGAACGGCGTACCACATGCCGCTCGCCGTGTGGTTCGACGGCGACCTCGACGTGGCCGCGCTGCTCGGCGCGTGCGAAGCGATGGCCGCCCGGCATCCGGTGCTCGCCACCGCCGTCGCGGAGAGCGGCGACGGGCTCCGGCTGGTCCCCGCCGCGCGACCGTCCGTGACTGTCGCCGGCCGGACCGATCCCGACCGGCTGATCCGGGAGGAGAGCGCGCGGCCGTTCGACCTGGAGAAGGGGCCGCTCGCCCGGTTCACGCTCGCGCGGGCGGGGGAGCGGCGGCATCTGCTGCTGTTCGTCGCCCACCATCTGGTCTTCGACGGCATCTCCAAGGACATCCTGGTACGCGACCTCGCCGCGGCCTACAGATCCGAGTCCCCGACGCCGCTGCCGCTCACCTGGCAGGAGCCCGCGGCGGACGTGCTGGCGGAGGCCGGCGAGTTCTGGGCCGCACGCGAGCCGGGCGAGGTCATGCTGCCGGGGCAGCGGCGCACCGGGCGGCGGTACGGGCCCGGCGAGCAGATCGACGCCGGGCTCGACCACGAGCTGACCCGCTCGGCGCGCAAGGCCGCGGCGGCGACCGGCGCCTCGACCTTCGAGGTGCTGCTGGCCGGCGTGCACGCGCTGCTGTTCCGGTACGGCGCGGAGCACGTGGCGGTCGCCGTCGACGTCACCACCCGCGGCCCCGAGACCCGCGACCACATCGGCGCGTTCGTCAACGAGCTGCCCGTGCACTCCCGGCCGGAAGGCGGGCAGACCTTCCGCGCGTTCGTCGGCGAGCTGCGAGACGAGCTGCGCGCGGTGTACCGGTTCCGCCAGGCGCCGCCGAGACGAGCGGCACTGCCCGTCTCGATCAGCTATCGCAGGCAGGAGCCCGACCCCGTCTTCCCCGGCCTGACGGTCACCGTGGACCGCATGATGTTCGCGGGCGGCGCGCGGAACCCGCTGCACCTGCAGATCGTGGACGGCCCCGGCGGGCTTGCCCTGTGCGTGCGCTACGACCCGGCGGCCGTGGACCGCGACGTCGCGGCCCGCTTCGCCGACGGCCTGCGCGCCCTGCTGCGCCACGCCGCCGACGATCCCGGCACGTGCCTGGGCGAGCTGGACGTCATGCCGGCGGAGCAGGCGCGGCGGATGCTCGTCGAGTGGAACGACACCGAGGTCGCCTACCCCGCCGATGCGACGCTGCCGAGCCTGTTCGCCGAGCAGGTGCGGGCCCGTCCCGGCGCGTGCGCCGTCACCTTCGACGGCAGGACGCTCACGTACGCCGAGCTGGACGCGGCGGCCGGGCGGCTGGCCGCCAGGATCAGGCAGGCAGGGGCCGGGCGAGGCGAGCTGGTCGCCGTGCACCTGCGCCGCTCCGACCTGCTGCTGGTGAGCCTGCTCGCCGTGCACAAGGCGGGAGCCGCGTACCTGCCGCTCGACCCCGACCACCCGGCGGAACGGCTCGCCATGATCGTGGACGACGCCCGTCCCGTGCTGGTGCTGTCCGAGACGGACGCGCTGCCCTGGCCGGTGATGCTGGTGGACCGCGCGTCCCTGGAGACGGGGGAGCGGCTCGCGGAGCCGGTACGACCCGGCGACTCGGCCTACGTGATCTACACCTCGGGCTCGACGGGCCTGCCGAGGGCGTCGAGGTCGACCACGGCAACCTGGCCAACCTGCTGCTGGCCATGCGCGACCGGCTCGAGTCGGGACCCGCCGACGCCTGGCTCGCGCTCACCTCGCCCGCGTTCGACATCAGCGCACTGGAACTGTACCTGCCGCTGATCACCGGCGGCCGGGTCGTCGTCGCGCCGCACGGCGCCGTACGGCAGCCGGAGGCGCTGGCCCGGCTGGTCGCCGAACAGGGCGTCACGCACGTCCAGGCCACGCCGTCGGTGTGGCGGCTGCTGCTGCCCGGCGGCCTGGCCGGCGTGACCGCGCTGACCGGGGGAGAGGCGCTGCCGCCCCGGCTCGCGCAGGAGTTACGCGAGCGCTTCCCCCGCGTCGTCAACGTCTACGGCCCGACGGAGACCACGATCTGGAGCACGTACGGCGAGCCGGGCGACGGCGACGTCGTCACCATCGGCCGCCCCCTCGCCAACACCCGGATCTACCTGCTCGACGAGGCACTGCGGCCGGTTCCCCAGGGTGTCGCGGGCGAGCTGTGCATCGGCGGGGCCGGGGTGGCGCGCGGCTACCGGGGCAGACCGGCGCTCACGGCGGAACGCTTCGTCCCCGACCCCTTCGGCCCACCAGGAGCGCGGCTCTATCGCACCGGCGACATGGCCCGCTACCGGGACGACGGCGAGATCGAATTCCTCGGCCGCAGGGACGGCCAGGTCAAGCTGCTCGGCCACCGGATCGAGCTCGGCGAGATCGAGGCCAGGCTGCGCGAGCACCCCCAGGTGGGCGAGGCCGCGGTGGTCGTCCGTGGCGAGGGAACGGACGACCACCGCCTGATCGCCTACGTCGTCCCCGCCCAGGGCGAACCCGACGCCGGCGATCTGGCCGCCCACCTGGCCAGGACCCTGCCCGCCGCCACGCTGCCGAGCGCGTACGTCCTGCTGGACGCCCTCCCGCTCAACCCGATCGGCAAGCTGGACCGCGCCGCGCTCCCCGAGCCGCCGCGCACAACCGAGCCGCCACAGAGAACCGAACTGGCACAGCAAGCCGAATCGGCACAGCAAGCCGCGCCGCCGGGCTCCGGCGGCGGGGCGCTGGTCGAGGAGGTGCGGCGGATCTGGTGCGAGGTGCTGGAGCTGGACGACGTCGGCATCGACGACGACCTGTTCGACCTCGGCGGGCACTCGCTCACCATCACCCAGATCTCGGCCAGGATCAGGGAGAGCCTGGGCGTGGACGTGTCGCTGGACGCCTTCTTCGACGATCCGACCATCCAGGGGGTCGTCGAGGAGATCGTCCGGCTGCAGGGTGACCGCCCGGCGGCGGAGATCCGGCCGCGTCCCGAGGGGGTCGTCCCGCCGCTGTCGTTCGTCCAGGAACGCCTGTGGTTCCTGCAGAAGTTCGACCCGGACGACGCCTCGTACAACATGTATCTGGTGCTGCGGCTGCGGGGCGAGCTGGACACCGGCGCGCTGCAGGAGGCGCTGGACGCGGTGGTGGCCAGGCACGAGAGCCTGCGCACGTCGTTCGCCGACGTGGACGGCGCGCCGATCACGGTCATCCACCCGCCGGGCCCCGTGACCGTCGAGCGCATCGACCTGGCGGGATCGCCGGGCGCGGAATCCGAGGCGCTGCGGCTCGTCGCCGAGCGCACGAACGCGCCGTTCGACCTGGCGCAGGCGCCGCCCCTGCGGATCAGCCTGCTCCGGCTCGGGCCCGGCGATCACGTGCTCTGCTTCGTGCTGCACCACATCATCGCGGACGGAACGTCGCTCGGCATCCTGTTCGACGACCTGTTCGCCCTTTACCAGGACAGGGACGCCGAGCTCCCGCCGCTGAGGATCCAGTACGGCGACGTCGCCCTGTGGCAGCGGGAACAGGACTCCGAGGAGTCGCTGGCCTACTGGCGCGACCAGCTCGCCGACCCGCCCGTGCTCGACCTGCCCGCCGACCTGCCGGGAGGCGAGCGGCCCGAGGGCGCCTTCCACACCTTCACGGTGCCCGCGGAGCTGGTGACCCGGCTGGAACGGATCGCGCAGGAGCACAACGCGTCGCTGTTCATGGTGCTGGTCGCCGCCTACCAGGTGCTGCTGGCCCGGCACACCGGGCAGGACGACATCCTGGTCGGCACCCCGTGGGCGACCAGGGACCGGATGGAGCTGGAGCCGGTCATCGGCTACCTCACCGACACGCTGGTGCTGCGCGGCGACCTGTCCGGGGATCCGCTCTTCGCCGAGCTGCTGGACGCGACCCGGCGTACCGTGCTCGACGCGCACGCCCACAGGACCGTCCCCTTCGAACGGCTCATCGGCGAGCTGGGCGTGCCCCGCGACCTGAACCGCAATCCGCTGCTCAGCACCATGATCATTCTGCACAGCCAGGCGGGGGAGGGGACTCCGCCCGAGCGGGTCGGCGACCTCGGGGTGGAGCTGTTCGACGGCGGGTACCGGCAGGCCAAGTTCGAGCTGTCGCTGGAGTTCTGGCGCAACGAGCGAGGGCTGCTCGCGGTGTTCGGCTACGACGCCACCCGGTATCGGGCGGACACCGTGGAAGGGCTGGCCGCCCGGCTCGAGACCCTGCTCCAGGGCATCGCGGACGCCCCCGAGACCCCGATCTCCCGGTTGCCCCTGCTGACGGAGGCCGACACGGCCCTGCTCACGGCGTCCCGATCGGCCGTCCCCGGCGACGGGGAGAGCGTGCCCGCGCTCATCAGGCGGGCCATGGCCGCGCACCCCGACGCCACGGCGCTGCTGTGGGGCGGCGAGGCGATGAGCTACGCGCAGCTCGACGCCAAGGTGGCGCGGCTCGCGGCGGCCCTGCGGCGGCGCGGCGTCGCCGATGGATGCGTGGTCGGCGTCTGCCTGGAACGGTCGGCCGAGGCCATCGTGGCCCTGCTGGCCGTGTGGCGGGCCGGGGGCGCCTACCTGCCGCTCGATCCCGCCTACCCCGACGAACGGCTCGCGTTCCTGATCGCAGACAGCGCCGCCCGGCTGGTGGTGACCGACGCCGGGCTCGCATCGCGGCTGCCGGGAGAGACGGTCGTGCTCGTCGCCGGCGACGAGACAGGGCCAGGCGATTCCCACTGGTACGGCGACTGGGACCCGGTCGAGCCGGACGACCCCGCGTACGTGATCTACACCTCGGGCTCGACGGGCCGGCCGAAGGGGGTGCTGGTCGAGCACGGCAGCCTGGCGGCGCGCGTGCACTGGATGCGGCAGGCGTACGAGATCGGGCCGGACGACCGGGTCGCGCAGTTCGCCTCGCTCAGCTTCGACGCGCACGCCGAGGAGCTGTACCCGGCGCTGACGGCGGGCGCGAGCGTGCTGCTCCTGCCCGACGGCGCCGCCTCGCTGCCCGACGTGCTGCGCACACCGGCCTGCCGGCAGGTGAGCGTGCTGGACCTGCCGACCGCCTACTGGCACCGGCTCACCGAGGCGCTCGGCGACGTGACCTGGCCGGAGCCGCTGCGGCTGGTGATCCTCGGTGGCGAGCAGGTGCACGCGGCGGCGGTGGCCAGGTGGCGGGAGCGGTTCGGCGACCGGGTACGCCTGATCAACACCTACGGGCCGACCGAGGGCACCATCATCGCCACGGCCCACGACCTCGGCGCGGCCGACACCGTGGGGCGCCCGCCCATCGGGCGGCCGATCGCCGGCACGACCGCGCACGTCCTCGGCCCGTACGGCGAGCCCGTACCGCCCGGCTGCCCCGGCGAGCTGTGCCTGGGCGGGGCGGGGCTGGCGAGGGGCTACCTGGGGCGCCCGGCGCTGACGGCCGACCGGTTCGTCCCCGATCCTTTCGGCCCGCCCGGCTCCCGGCTCTACCGGACCGGCGACCGGGTGCGGTGGCGGCGGGACGGGACGCTGGAGTTCCTGGGCCGGTTCGACGCCCAGGTGAAGGTGCGCGGCTTCCGGGTGGAGCCGGGCGAGGTGGAGGCCGTGCTGCTGGCCCAGCCCGGTGTCCGGCAGGCGGTGGTGACGGCGGACGGGGAACGGCTGGCCGCGTACGTGGCCGGGCCGGCCGAACCGGACGAGCTGCGGGCACGCCTGGCCGCGGCCCTGCCGGCCCATCTCGTGCCCACGGCCTGGGTGAGCCTGCCGGAGCTGCCGCTCACGATCACCGGCAAGGTGGACGTGGCGGCCCTGCCCGCGCCCGAGCCAGGACCCGCCGCGGAGTACGTGGCCCCGCGCACCGACGCCGAGGTGCTCGTGGCCGAAGTCTGGCGCGAGCTGCTCGGCCTGGAGACGGTCGGGGCCCACGACGACTTCTTCGCCCTGGGCGGGCACTCCCTGCTCGCCACCCGGGTCGCGGCCCTGCTGCGCAACGCGGTCGAGACGGAGGTGCCGATCCGCACGGTGTTCGACCACCCGACCGTCGCCGGGCTCGCGGCCGCGGTCGAGCGGCTGGTGATCGAGCAACTCTCGGCGCTCAGCGACGCCGAGGCCGCGGAACTGCTGGAGGTGGGGGAGTGACGTGCCCGGAGGCGATGGGGCTGTGGGAGGTGGCGCAGTGACGGGCGCGAACGAGCTGTCGGCGGCCAAGCAGGCGCTGCTGGCGCAGCGGCTGCGGCGCGGGGCGGCCCCGCGCCGTACCATTCCCGCGCGCCCCGGCGGCGAGCCGCCGCCGCTGTCGCACGCGCAGGAGCGGCTGTGGTTCCTGGAGCAGTTCGCGCCGGGCACCGCCCAGCTCACGATCCCGATCCGGCTGCGGCTGCGCGGCGCGCTCGACACCGGAGCCCTGGCCGCCGCGCTCGACGCCGTCGTGGCCGGGCACGACGCGCTGCGCATGCGCTTCCCCGCCACCGAGGACGGCCGCCCGCGCGTCGTGCTCGCCGCGGACGCCACGCTCCCCCTCACCGTCCGCGACGCGCCCGACGAGGCCGCCGCCAAGGAACAGGCCGAGCGGTTCCTGGCGGCGCCGTTCGACCTCGGGGCGGGCCCCATCGCACGGGCGCTGCTGATCAGGCTGGGCGACGACGACCACGTGCTGGTGATCGCGGTCCACCACATCGCCGCCGACGGCTGGTCCGCCGACGTGCTGCTGCGCGAGGTCTTCGCCCGCTACGACGGCCGCACACCACCCGCCCCGCAGGTCGGGTACGCCGACTACGCCGCCTGGCAGCGCGGCCTGCCCCCGTCCGAGCGCGACCTGGACTACTGGCGCGACCGGCTGGCCGGCCTGGAACCGCTGGACCTGCCGGCGGACCGGCCACGCCCGCCCGAACGCACTTACACGGGCGCCGCGCACCCGTTCACCCTCGACCCCGAGGTGGCCGCCGCGCTGGCCGGGCTCGGACGCGCGCACCGGGCCACGCCGTACATGGTCATGCTGGCCGCGCTCGCCGCGCTGCTCGGCCGGTACGCGGGCACCGAGGACGTCGCCGTGGGATCGCCCGTGGCCGGCCGGCAGGTCCCCGAGCTGGACGGCGTGATCGGCTGCTTCGTGAACATGCTCACCATGCGGGTGGACCTGACCGGCGACCCCACGTTCGCCGAGCTGATCGACCGGGTGCGCGACCTCGTCCTGGACGCCTTCGCCCACCAGGACCTGCCGTTCGAGCAGCTCGTCTCCGAGCTGGACGTGCCGCGCGACGTGTCCAGGTCACCGCTGTTCGGCGTGATGTTCGCGATGCAGAACTACCGCCACGAGGCCATCGACCCGCCCGCCGGGCTGACCGTCACCGACTTCCCCGTGGACCCCTGGGCCACCCGCTACGACCTGGAGCTGTACGTCGGCGACGACTCGGGCGGCATGTTCGTCTACAACACCGACCTGTTCGAGCCGGACACCATCGAACGCCTCGCCGGCCACCTGTGCACGCTGCTGGAGCGGGTCGCCGCCGACCCCGGCACCCCGCTGTCCCGCATCGACCTGCTCACCGAGGACGAACGCCGCCAGGTCCTGCACACCTTCAACGACACCGCCGCCGAATACCCCGGCCCCGCCACCCTGCACGGCCCCATCGAGGCGCAGGCGGCCCGCACTCCCGACGCCGTCGCGGTGCGCTTCGAAGGGCGGTCACTGACGTACGGCGAGCTGGACACCGCGGCGGACCGGGTCGCCCGCACGCTGCGCGACCTCGGCGCGGGCCCTGGGACGGTGGTCGCCGTGTGCGCGGAACGCTCGCTGGAGCTGCTGCCCGGCCTGCTCGGCGTGCTCAAGGCGGGCGCCGCGTACCTGCCGATCGACCCCGAATACCCGCCGGACCGGGTGGCGTTCATGCTGGCCGACGCCGCACCGGCCGTGCTGCTCACCCAAAGCAGCATCCGCCCGGACCTGCCGGACACCGGCGCGACCGTCCTCGACCTGGACGATCCCGACGTCTGGACCGGCGCGGCAGGACCGCTGCCCGAGGTACGGCCCGACGACGTCGCCTACGTCATCTACACCTCCGGCTCCACCGGCCGCCCCAAAGGCGTGCCGAACACCCACGGCGCCATCGCCAACCGGCTCGACTGGATGCAGGACCGCTTCCGGATCGGCGAGGCCGACGTCGTGGCGCAGAAGACGCCGCTCAGCTTCGACGTGTCGGTGTGGGAGCTGTTCTGGCCGCTGCGCTGCGGGGCCAGGCTGGTGCTCGCGACGCCGGGCGGCCACAAGGACGCCGCGTACCTGCGCAAGCTCATCACCACCGAGGGCGTGACCACCGCCCACTTCGTCCCGTCGATGCTGGCCGTCTTCCTCGCCGAGAACGGCGGCGCGGGGTGCGGCTCGCTGCGGCGGGTGATCTGCTCCGGCGAGGAGCTGCCCGCCGACCTGGCCCGCCGCTGCGTCGCCGCGCTTCCCGCCGCCGAGCTGCACAACCTGTACGGCCCCACCGAGGCCGCCGTGGACGTCTCCGCCTGGCACTGCCGGCCCGAAACCCTCACCTCGGCGGCCCGCGTCCCGATCGGCACCCCCATCGCCAACACCACCCTGTACGTCCTGGACGCCGCCATGTCCCCGGTGCCGATCGGGGTGCCCGGTGAGCTGTTCATCGGCGGTGCCGGCCTGGCCAGGGGCTACCTCAACCGTCCCGCGCTCACCGCCGAGCGGTTCGTGCCGAACCCGTACGGCCCGCCGGGCTCGCGCCTCTACCGCACCGGCGACCTGGTCAGACGCCGCTCTGACGGGGTGCTGGAGTTCCTCGGCCGGCTGGACGCCCAGGTCAAGCTGCGCGGCCTGCGCATCGAGCCGGGCGAGATCGAGGCGGCGCTGCGCGCGTTGCCCGCCGTCGGGGACGCCGCCGTGATCGTCCGCGACGACCGCCTGGTCGCGTACGTCACCCCCGGCACCGGCGACGCCCTGGACCAGGCGCTCGACCAGGCCCTCGACCACGGCGCGCTCCGGGCCGAGCTGAAGAAGACGCTGCCCGACTACATGGTCCCCGCGAGCTATGTCACCCTCGCCGCCCTGCCGCTGAGCCCCAACGGCAAGCTGGACCGCCGCCGCCTGCCCGCACCCGTGGCGACCAGGGACGCCACGGTCGAGTTCATCGCGCCCGGCACCCCCACAGAACGCGCGCTCGCCGCCATCTGGGGCGAGCTGCTGGGCGTCGAGGCGGTCGGCGTGGACGACGACTTCTTCGACCTCGGCGGCCACTCCCTGCTCGCGACCCAGGTGGTGGCCCGGCTGCGCCAGGAGACGGGCGCCGTGGTCAGCGTCATGGACGTCTTCAAGCACCGCACCGTCCGCGAGCTGGCCGCGCTCGCCGACACCCCGCAGGACCGGCGCGGCCCCCGCGCGCTGCTGCACCGGCTGACCGCCGCCGGCAGCACCAGCCCGGTCCTCAGCTACGTGTGCGTCCCGTACGGTGGCGGCAGTGCCGTCGTCTACCAGCCGCTCGCCGACGCCCTGCCGGACGGGCACGCGCTGTGGTCGGTGGCGATCCCCGGTCACGACGTGGGCGTGGACGAGGACAGGCTGCCGTTCGACGAGCTGGCCGCCGGGTGCGTGCGCGAGATCCTGGAGAAGGTCGAGGGCCCGATCGTCCTGTACGGGCACTGCGGCGTGGGCTCGGCGCTGACCGTGGAGATCGCCCGCCGGCTCGAAGCCGCCGGCCGCGAGCTCGACGGCGTCTACATCGGCGGCATCTTCCCGTTCGCCCGCCCGCGCGGCCGGATCATGTCGCGCATCGCCAAGATCGCGGAGGCCGAGCGGCTGCGCAGCGATCAGCGCTACGTCAACTGGCTGATCTCGCAGGGCGTGGACATGAGCGACCTCGACCCCGCGCAGGCCCGCCGCATCGTACGGAACATGCGCCGCGACTCGCGAGAGGCCGAGGACTACTACACCCGCCTGTTCGAGTCCGGCACGCAGCGGCTGCGCGCTCCCGTGATCAGCGTCGTGGGGACCGAGGATCCGGCGACGGACTACTACCAGGAACGCTTCCGCGAATGGCACTTCCTCACCTCGGTGTCGGCGGTGGTCGTGCTCGCAGAGGCTGGCCACTTCTTCCTGAAATATCGGGCACAGGAGCTCGCCGAGATCGTCACCACCGTCCACCGGAACCTGAAGGAACCGGCCGGTCCCCGCCCGGCCGGGCCGCCGCGAGGCAGCGGCCGTACCTGGTGGTTGCACGACGTGTCGCACGCCGACACGATGCCCGCCCCGACCGGCGTGCGGCCCGGCATTCCGCGCTTCCTCGCCATCGCGCTCAGCCAGCTCGTCTCCATGACGGGATCGGCGCTGACCGAGTTCGCCGTCCCCCTGTGGATCTACACCACGACCGGGTCGGTGGCGAAGTTCGCGCTCATGGCGGTCGTCGGCCTGGTGCCGGGCATGCTGGTGGCACCGGTCGCCGGCGCGATCATCGACAGGACGAGCCGCCGCCGGGTGATGCTGGCCGGAGACATCGCCGCGTTCACGATCCAGCTCGCGTTCGGCGTGCTGCTGTGGACGGGGAACCTGTCGGTCGACATGATCTACCCGCTGCTCGGCTGCCTGTCCGTCGCGCTCACGTTCCAGCGCCTTGCGTACTTCTCCGCCGTCCCGCAGCTCGTCCCCAAGCACTACCTCGGGCACGCGGTCGGCATCACGCAGCTCGGCAACGGCACCGCCCAGCTCCTGGTGCCCATCTTCGCCGTCGGGCTGATGTCGGCGATCGGGCTCGGCGGCATCCTCCTGCTCGACATCGCCGGCTACGCGGTCGCCATCGCCGTCGTGCTGGCGGTGCGCTTCCCCGACAGCATGCCCTGGCGGCGCCGCGAGTCGATCAAGGACGAGATCCTCGGCGGCCTGCGCTACTCCCTTGGCCACCGGGGGTTCGTCGCCATGCTGCTGTTCTTCGTCGTGCTGAACGTGTTCCTCGCACCGCTGCTGCTGATGTTCTCGCCGCTGGTGCTCTCCTTCGCCGGGCTCGCCGACGTCGGCAGGATCTCCTTCCTCGCCGGACTCGGGACGTTCCTGGGCGCGCTCATCATGGTCGTCTGGGGCGGCCCGCGCCGGCGGCGCCTGCGCGGCGTGCTGCTGTGCAGCCTCGTGCTCGGCTGCTTCTGCCTGCTCACCGGCCTGCGCGCCGACCTGGTCGTGATCGCCGCCGGCGTGTGCGGCATCACGCTCTGGATCACCCTGCTGAACGGCATCTACACCACGATCGTGCAGGTCAAGGTGCCGCAGCGGTTCCACGGCCGGGTGTTCGCGATGAACACGCTCATCGCCTGGTCCACGCTGCCCATCGGGTACGGGCTCGTCGCGCCGTACGCCGCCACGCTGCTCGACCCGCTGCTGCTGGACGGCGGCCCGCTCGCCTCGACGGTCGGAGCGGTCATCGGTGTCGGCCCCGGCCGCGGCATCGGCCTGATGTACGTGCTCTTCGGCCTCGCCATCCTGGCGCTCACACTGGCCGCGATGCGGGTTCCGGCCCTGGCCCGCTTCGACGACGAGGTTCCGGACGCCGTCGCCGACGACCTGGTCGGCGTACAAGCCCTGCGACAGAAGGAGGAATGACGTGACGGGACGACACCAGGTGGTCGTCAACGACGAGGAGCAGTACTCGCTGCTGCCGCTCGACCGCCCGCTCCCGGACGGCTGGCGGGCGACGGGCTTCACCGGCGACCGGCAGGAGTGCCTGGATCACATCGACGAGATCTGGACGGACATGCGTCCCCGCAGCGTACGGCTGCGCCAGGAGTCGAAGGGGGGCGCGCGGTGAGCAGCGACCTGGAACGCAGGCTCGCGGACCTGGTGGCCGCCGTGTCCGACGGCGAGATCAGCGCCGAGCAGGCGCTCGCCGGCGACCACTCGCTGTCGGCGCTGGGCCTGACCTCGCTGGCGTGGATCAGGCTCATCGACGCGATCGAGGACGTCTTCGGCGTGGACGTCGATCTCGGCGGCGACCTGTCCGCCTTCGACCGCGTGGACGCGCTCGCCGCCCACGTGTCGGACCTGCTGGACGCCCGATGACCACCCCGGCCATGGCGACCGCCTCGGTCCGGTTCAGCGGGACGCGGGACGGCCAGGCGCCGCTGACCTGGGGGCAGCGGCTGATGTGGCGGGCCGTGCACCTGATGGGGCCCAGCCAGTCGTTCCTCAACTGCCCCTGGGTGCTGCCGGTGCACGGCAGGCGCGACCTCGCGACCGTGCTGGGCGCGCTGCGCCGGATGCTCGAACGCCACGAGAGCCTGCGCACCACGTTCATCGACACCCCAGACGGCCCGGTGCAGCGGGTGGCGCGCAGCGGCGAGCTGACCGTCGAGCTGGTGCGGACGGGCACGGAGGGGCCGCTGGCGACCGCGGGGCGCATCGCCGCCGAGCTCGGCACCACGATCTTCGATCACGGCGCGGACCTGCCGCTGCGCTGCGCCGTCGTGATGGCCGACGGCCGGCCGCGCGCCCTGGCGTTCGCCTTCTCGCACCTGGCGGTGGACTACCAGGCGCTGAGCCTGCTGTCGGCCGAGTGGCGGGCGCTGCTGCGCGGCGACGACCTGCCGGCGCCCCCGTGGCAGCCGATGGAGCAGGCGGCGCTGGAACGCGAGGAGCCGTTCCAGGCCCGCTCGCGGCGGTCGATCCGCTACTGGCGCAAGGTGCTCGAAACCGTCCCGCTCGAGGTGTTCGACCATCCGCCGGGGGAGCCGGAGGAGCCCCGGTTCATCGAGGTCGGCATGGAGTCGGTGGCGCTCGCGGCGGCGGCCGTCCGGCTGGCCGAGCGGCTGACGATCAGCACGACGAGCGTGCTCATCGCCGGCTGCGCCACCGTCCTGGCCGTCGCGAGCGGCCGGCCGCGGGCGGTCATGCAGCTCGTCCACAGCAACCGGCGCGACCCGCGCACCCGTCCGCTGGTCGCCACCGTGGGCCAGGACGCCCTGCTCGTGCTCGACCTGCCCGAGACCGGCTTCACCGACACCTGCCTGGCCGCCCACCGCAGCGCCCTCATGGCCTATCGCAACGCCCATTACGACCCGTTCGAGATGACGGCCATGCGCGAGGAGATCGGCCGCATCAGGGGCAGCGAGCCCGACCTCGACGCCTTCTTCAACGACCGGCGCGGCGACGGAACCTGGCCGAACCTGCCCCGCTTCGGCGAGGACCTGACCCCGCTCACGGAGAGGACCCGTACGTACGTCACCAACGCCTGGCCCGGCGTCCGGTTCAAGGCGTTCTTCACCCTGGGCACCGCCCCCGACACCGGCCAGCTCAGCCTCATCATCGACACCGCGTACCTGACCAGGCAGACGGCGACGGCCATGCTGCGCGCCGTCGAGACCCTGCTGGTCCGCACCTGCACCGAGGACGTCCCGATCGCCGCCGTCAAGGACCTCGTCCCACCGGCAGAAACGGGCATCGCCCCACGATCCCGCACCTAGCCCGCCCCCGCCGCTGTCCCGGCGGGCTAGGGCCTGCCTCTCCGGAGCACGGGCACCAGCAGCAGCGACAGCATGGGGTTCGTCACCAGCGCCCAGGCGAATGCGCTGCTGTGGCTCGCCGCGTCGGTCGCGCCGCCGAGCAGCGACAAGAAGATCAGTCCGATGACCGCGACCCCGAACGCCACGCCCGCACCGCCACCAGCACGCCGCCGACGAGCTGCCCGGCCACGGACGCCAGGCTCGTGTGCGAGCGCGCGGGCCGTACGCTCACCGGCCAGGAGTGGCGGCAGTACCTGAAGGACGTGCCTTGCCGCGACGTCCGCGCCGACCTGTGGCGCGTCACCGGCCGGTGCCTTCGAGCACGTCGCGCAGCTGCGCGCGGGCGGTGACGCCCAGCTTGGGGAACACCCGGTACAGGTGGGAGCCGACCGTGCGCGGCGACAGGTGGAGCCGGTCGCCGATCTCGCGGTTCGTCAGCCCGCGGGCCGCGAGCCTGACGATCTGCTGTTGCTGCGGGCTCAGCTCGGTGAGGACGTCCGGCGTCACGCCGCCGATGGCCTCGACGCCGGCGGCGCGCAGCTCCGCCTCGGCCCGCTCGGCCCACGGCCGCGCGCCGAGCCTGCGGAACGTCTCCAGCGCGGCGGCCAGCTGCGGGCGGGCCTCGGTGATGCGGCGGCGCCTCCTCAGCCACTCGCCGTAGTCGAGCCTGGTCTGCGCCCGCTCGAACGGCCACTGCTCGCCCGCGTCGCCCGCCAGCGCCCTCTGGAAGTACGGCTCGGCACTGTCAGGTTCGGCACTGTCAGGTTCGGCGCTGCCGGGTCTGGCGCTGCCGGGTCTGGCGCTGCCGGGTCCGGCACTGTCAGGTCTGGCGCTGCCGGGTCTGGCGCTGTCGGGTCCGGCGCTGTCGGGTCCGGCGCTGCCGGGTCTGGCGCTGCCGGGTCTGGCGCTGTCGGGTCCGGCGCTGTCGGGCTCGGCCAGCAGGGCGCGGCCCCGGTCGAGCAGCGCGGCGAGCCGAGGCGACGAGGCGGGGCCGAGCCGCTGGGCCGCGCGTTCGAGCAGCTCGGCGACACGTCGATCGGGGCCGTGGCGGCCCCGCCGTCCCAGGCGGGCGGCCGAGGCGGCGAGCTCGGCCAGCACCGTGGGGGAGACGTGATAGTGAACGGGGTCGCCGTCGCCGGTGAACGCCGACCCGAACCACGTGTAGGCGGCCTCGTAGTCGCCGTCGGCCACGGCCGCGAGGCCCAGGGCCCGGTGCGCGGCGACCGCGATGGAGCGGCTCTCCAGCGGATCGACGAGGGCCAGCGCCCGCTCGGCGGCCCGCCGCGCTCCGTCCGTCTCGCCGCGCAGCGCGAGCACCGTCGCATCCAGCGCGTACGCGCACGCCTCGGCGTGCTCCAGCCCCGCCGTCGCCGCCACCGCCGCGATCTCGGAGGCCACCGTGCGCGCCTCGGCCCACCGGCCGTGATCGAGGTACGCCCAGCCGACGGCGCTGCCCAGACCGTCCGGCAGCGCGCCACGGACCCGCCACCTGTCGTACGCCTCGTCGAAGGTCTTCACGGCCAGGGCGGTCTGGTCGAGCAGCCAGGCCACGACGGCGAGCACGGTCAGCCCGCCCGCGTCGCCCTCGGCGGCGGCGACCAGCTCGGGCAGCTTCGGCCTGAGCCGGGAACCCGCGCCATGCGGATCGGAAACGGCCTCCACCCAGACCCGCAACGGGCCGTCGGGGGAGGCGGCGAGCAGGCTCTCGATACGCCGCCGCTGCGCCTCCTCACCCGAGTAGTAGCGGACCACCGCAGCGGCGGCCAGCGCCTCCAGGGACGGGGTGTCCTCTGCGGCTGCGGCATGCGGCTCCCGAGCCGCTGCCCCCTTTGTGGCCGAAAGGTGCGCGCGCAGGGCCGGTACCTCTGCGGAGATGGTGAGGGCCTTGGGCGGCGGTGCCTCTACGGAGGAGGCGAGCATCTCACGGAAGGACGCCTCGGCGGCGATGCGGGTCAGCAAGGCGAAGGCTGTCGTGTGATTACTGCGCAGCGCCATGAGCTTCCCGGTGGCCAGCGAGGCCCGGCCGATCAGCTCCGGGTCGTCGCTGTGCGCCCGGACAGCGACGACCAGGCGTTCCACCCAGTCGAGCTGCCCGGTGAAGACGGCAAGTTCGGCGGCCTCGGCGAGCAGCCGCGCCCGGTCCGCGCGGCGCGGGCTCAGCTCGGCGGCCCGCTCCAGGGCGGCGGCAGCGGCCGCGTACCCGCCACGGCGGCGCGCCCGATCGGCGGTCTCGCGCAGCGCGTCCGACACCTCCGCGTCGGTACCGGTGGCCGCGGCGGCGAGGTGCCAGGCGCGGCGATCGGGCTCCTCGCTCAGCCGCGCCAGAGCGAGGTGCGCCTGCCGGCGCTCCTCGAAGGGGGCAGCGTGGTAGACGGCCGAGCGGATCAGCGGGTGGCGGAAGGAGACCGACGGGCCGGATCGGCGTACGAGCCCGGCCTCCTCCGCAGGCACGAACGCCTCGGACAGCCCATGAGAGACGGCGGAGAAGTCCGCCGCGTCGGCCGCGGCGAGCAGCAGGAGAGAGCGGCGGGTCGACTCCGGAAGGGGCCGCGCCTGCTCCGCGTAGATCCGTTCAAGCCGGTCGGTGACCGGCAGCGGCCCCTCAACACCGGCGCTCCGGACGCGGGCCAGCTCGATCAGCGCCAGGGGATTGCCGGAGGCCTCCTGCAGAACGCGCACCCGATGGCGACCGACCGGCGGCTCCGGCTGCAGGTCGAGCAGCCGGTTGGCGGCGACACCGTCCAGCGGCCCCAGCTCAAGCCGGTCGTAGCCCGTGTCGAACCCGGGCAGCGCGTCCGCCGACCGCACGCCGACCAGCAGCGTGACGGGCTCGGCGTCCAGACGGCGAGCCACGAAGGACAGGACGTCCAGCGACGCCCGGTCGATCCACTGCGCGTCATCGACCACGACGAGCAGCGGCGACGACCCGAACCGGGAGATCAGGGTGAGCACGGCCGAGCCGGTGAGCACGCCGTCAGGGGCCTCCGTACACTCGTCCAGCCCCAGGACGGCCCGGAGCGCGCAGCGCTGGCGCGGCGGCAGCCCGTCCAGCTCACCGAGCACCGGCCGCAGCAGCTGATGCAGCCCCGCGAACCCCAGACGCGACTCCGGCTCGCTCCCGGCGACCCGCAGCACCAGCCCGCCGTCGCCTCGAACGCGACCGGCCACGACGTCGAGCACCGCACTCTTACCGGCCCCCGGCTCGCCGGAGAGGACGAGCACGTGAGAGCGCCCGGCGGCGACCCGCCGCATGATCTCCGCGATCTCGCCGTCCCGGCCCACGATCGCCGGATCGGAGGTGTACTCGGGCATGTCCCTCCCGCGGGGCCGGTGGCTTCGACCGGCCGACAACGCCCCCGCCACCCGCGATATTCCGAAGCGGCTCACCACTCCTCGTGGGCGAGCTGCCGCCGGAGCAGATCGTGGCGGAAGTAGTAGAAGCCGCCGACCTGCCTGAGCACGCCGCGCCGGTGACCGTCCTCCAGGAAGGCGCCCACCCGCCACGGCAGCCGCCCCGACACCGCGAGCAGGGCGCGGGCCAGCAGCAGGCGCAGGGAAGACGCGGACAGCACGGACACGGCGAGGTAGGTCACGATGAAGGCCAGGATCAGCGCGTACGGGGAGACGGACGGCCGGGTGACGGCGGCGTGCACCACGGCCAGGTCGAGCAGCGCGACCTGCACGGCCCTTATGCCGCGCGAGAGGATCGCCTGCAGCCAGAGCGCGGCCCCCGCCGCGATGACCGCCGCCTGGCCGGCGCTCAACCCGGACAGCAGGCTGAGGACCACGCCGTATAACCAGGTAGGCACGGCGTCGATCAGCCCCGGCACGGAGATGGGCTGCCGGCCGCAGTGCCGCGCGAGAAAGGACAGCCAGCTTGCCGCGAAGCCCGGATGCCAGCCGGGCTGGTCCGGCTCATTCGCACCCGGGTAGAGGGCGGGAACCAGCCCGGCGAGAAGATGGGTCTCGATCTCGTGCCTGGTCGTGAAGGTGAGCAGCTCGTCGGGGTCCTCACCCTGCTGATCGGCTGCTCGGAGGGCTCCCAGGTGGACAGCCGCAGGATGACGGGTACGGGGTCGGACGGCTCGCGCGCCGCCAGCGCGTCCAGGACGAAGCGCACCATCAGTGACGTCTTGCCGCCGCCCGGCTCGCCGAGCACGACCAGCCGCCCCTTGGGCAGCCTGGTGCGCACCACGTCGTAGCTGTCGTTCAGGCTGCCGTCGAGGTCGATGGGCGTGTCGCCGCCGCCGATGACCCGCCAGTGGTCGGTGACCGGCGGGCCGAGCGTGCGCCAGGCGACCGGCATGGGCTCCGGGTCCAGCAGGCGCTGCCGCAAGTCCTCGGTTCGCCACGCCCGCTCCACACCGGCGGCCAGCCGCTCGGCGCACGCCGCGACGGCGTCCGCTTCGGGCTCGGCCACGTCCAGCGTGCCGAGGTCGCCCCTGCTCTTGGCGCGTTGACGCAACCAGCCGATCATCGCCGCCGCGGCGACGAGCCCGGTGATGACGAAGCTGAAGATGCTCGCCCACTGGTCGGCGTTCTCCCGGCCCTGGGAGATGAGGAACACGACCGCGGCGATCGCCACGAACGGCACAAGGACGGACGTGACGACCAACGCCCACCAGTACCAACCGCGGAAGTCCGACCCTGAGCGCGCCACGGCAGCCGACCCTACCGCGATCGTGGATCATGTCCAGATGCGGCGCTCCTCCGGGCGGGGGTCGTCGATCTGGGTCCAGGCGGTGCCGATGCGCATGGTGGCGCGGCGTCCGGTGTCGTAGGAGTCCCAGCCGGGCTTGCCGGTCCGCGCGAACCTGATCCACGTCTCGTGGACCCGGGTGGCCAGGTCCGCGGGAGCCTCGCCGGGGCCGAGCAGGGCGTCGGGGCCGTGCAGCTCGGGCCGGTGCGCGAGGTCGAAGACGAACGGCAGCTCCACCGTGTGGGCCGCCCCGAGCCGCCCGCCGAGGGCGGGGGAGCGCCAGGTGAACTCGTAGACGTACGTCCCCGATCCGGGATGGGCGGCGTGCGCGGACGCCAGTGCCCGGCTGCCCGCCCCGAACAGGGCGTCGCCCATGATGGCCGAGCGCAGCTCCGCGTGCGAGGCCCCGGGCCGCGAGGCGCGGTAGGTCTCGACGAGGCCGGCCGGGTCAGGGTGCGAGCGCGCCGCCGCCTCGTGCACGTCGGCGGCGGTCGAGCCTTCGTACGTGCCGACCGGCACGAGATACAGGTTGCCCTCCTCGCTCGTGGTGCCGACGAGCAGATCGACGCCGCTGCCGAGCCCGGCGGTGACGGCGTCGGCGGGCTGCGTGTCGAGCACGAGGCTGAACGGGCTGAGCCCGATCAGCGGGTCCCGGTGCGTCGCGGTGCGCAGGTTGATGCCGCCGAGCCGGGTGGCGGCCTCGACCAGATGCTCGTCGGGGACGCCGGCGAAGGCGGCGGCGTGCGGCGCGACGCCCAGGATCTCGGCGGCCTTCTCGGTGACGCGCATGGCTTGCTCGCGGGTGAACGCGCCCAGCCCGCTGCCGCTCTGCACGATCGCCCGCTGGAACAGCCCCGCCGCCTCGGGCGTGGCGAGCACGCCGCCGACGATCGTCGCCCCCGCCGACTGGCCGAAAAGGGTGACGTTCGAGGGGTCTCCGCCGAACGCGGCGGCGTTCTCCCGCACCCAGCGCAGCGCGGCGACCACGTCCAGCAGGCCCCGGTTGGCGGGTGCCCCTGGCAGGTCGAGGAATCCGGCGATGCCGAGCCGGTAGTTGACCGTGACCAGGACGACCCCGTCGCGGGCGAACGCCGATCCGTCGTACAGCGGCGAGCGCGTCGATCCCGCCACGAACCCGCCGCCGTGCACGAACACCATGACCGGCAGCCCTTCACCGCTGGCCGGCGCGAACACGCTGACCGTCAGGTAGTCCTCGCCGCGGCTCCAGCCGGCGCCGAAATACGCGGACATGTCCATCTCGCCGATCCGGCGCTCCGACTGCGGCGCGTTCGGGCCCGGAGCCGTGGCATCGCGCACGCCATCCCACGGCTCGTGCGGCTCCGGTGGCGCGAACCGGCCCGCGCCGCGCGGCGGGGCGGCGTACGGAATGTTGAGGAAGACCCGGGCGGCGCCCCGGCGCACGCCGCGGACGGCGCCCCGCGTGGTGGTGACGATGTCGATCATGAGCTCTCCTCCCTCAGACCCGCTCGCCGTACGGGGCGAAGGGCGCCCAGCCCTTGATGGCGAACTTGCCGCCGTCGCGGACCACCTCGGCCGCGCCGTGCCCGCCCAGATGGGCCGGGATGATGAGCGCGTTCTCGTCGGCGGCCCGGCCGAGCAGCGCGCGGCGGGTGGCGCGGGCCTCGGCGGGGTCCTCGCAGAAGCAGCTGTTGGCGTCCGGCTCGTGGATCTGGAACGGGTTGTGCAGCAGGTCCCCTACGAACAGCGCCCGATCCGAGCCGGACTCCAGCGTCAGCACCGATGAGCCCGGCGTGTGTCCAGGCGCGGGGTCGAGCTGTAGGTTGCCGTCGATGCGGTGGCCGCCCTCCCACAGCAGGGTCTGCCCGGCCGCGTGCACGGGGGCGACGCTGTCCTCGAACACGTTCTGGTTGCCGCGCCCGAGCCGGGTCCTCTGCTCGTTGGCGGGGTTCCAGTAGTCGAAGTCCGCCTTCGGCATCAGGTAGGTGGCGTGGGGGAACGTCGGCACCCAGGTGCGGCCGTCGAGGTAGGTGTTCCAGCCGACGTGATCGATGTGCAGGTGCGTGTTGATCACGATGTCGACGTCCTCCGGCCGTACTCCGGCGCGGGCGAGGTTGTCGAGGTACGTCGTGTTGAGCCGGTTCCACACGGGCGCGTACGGGCGGTCCTTGTGGTTGCCGACCCCAGTGTCCACCAGGATGACCTTGCCCTCGCTGCGCAGCACCCACGTCTGGATCGCCGAGTTGACGATCCCGGTCCGCTCGTCCAGGAAATGCGGAGCCAGCCAGGACCGATGCTCCCGCCACGCCTCCTGCGGGCTCTCCGGGAAGAACACCTCGGGCGTCATGCCGACGGGCCCGAAGTACTCCCAGACGCGGGTGAGCGTGACCTCACCCAGGGTGATGGTGTCCACGTACGTCTCCATAAGTCGCGAAATAACGGGATGCGTTACGGCCGGCCTCGCCCGCCCATCCTGCGACCACAGAGGCACGCGGCGGTATGCGTCATGTGACTGCATTCGAGGCGGAACGGCGGACATCCCCACGTACGTGGCCGTCGTGTTCAGCTATCGCGACGACAAGCACGCCGCGAACCTGCCGGCCCGGTTGGGGCCGTAGCGGTGCTGCATCCGCGCGATCAGCTTGCGCTCGAACCACACCCCGAAGGCCACGCTCAAAGCCAGGAAGAGGAACAGCATCACGGCCTTGATGATCGTGATCCACAACGGATCCTTACCGGAATCGGCCAGCGTGGGAGCGGCCTCCATGGAAATCATGCTCAGGCACGCTGGGCGGGCGGCGGCACGATGTCTTGGACGAGTGCGAACAGCCGTTTCGGCGCCATCCCCGTCAACGCCCGCATCCCCGCCGGGGTGAGCCCGACCGCCACGCCTTGCCGCCAGGCGACCTCGCCCGCGGGCGTCGCGGCGCTGCGCGGCCCGGTGAGGACCGCCGGCAGGCCGGTGCAGTCGATGATCAGGGTGGCCGCGTTGAGCGGCGGCATCCGGCCGGCGGAGGTGCCGTCGCCTCAGCCCCGCGCGGCGGTTGTCCGGCCGATGGCGTACGGAGTCACAGCGGCGATCCTGAGCGCGGCGACCCCGACGACGAACCGCATGTGAAAGCGGGGGCCGACGAACCCCCTGGCGGCCCCCGCTTTCAGCCCTTTGCGACGTGCCCGACGCGCCCCCGTTCGCGCAGAGAAACCACCTGGTCGAACTAGTTGAAGCAGTCCTGGTTGCGCAGCGCGATGCCGTACTCGGTGACCTTGCCGCGAGTGACGGTGAAGTTGTAGTACGCCTTCTTGTTGCCCGGCACCGTGACCACGTAGTAGCCGTGGAAGTCCTTCTTGATGCCCGGGTAGGCCGCCTTGAGCTGCTTGTACGTGGAGCCGATCCTGATACCCTGCGAGGTCTTCACGCCCTTCGCCGCCCAGATGGCGGCCAGCCCCACGCGCGGCGAGATGTAGAGCCCCACCGCGTTCTTCGGCGTTCTGAACTTCTTCAGGTCCCAGCCCGAGCAGGCCGCGCCGCCCCCGTCCAGCTTTTTGACGATCTGCCCCGTCGCCTGAGCCTGCTTGGTGGTCATCCCGAGCTTGACGGCACCGTAGCCGTGGGGACCCAGCGTCGTCGGCTTCGCCTCGGCGACCGCCGAGGTGGCACCGGCAACGAGCAGCGAACAAGCGAGGAGCGAAGCACCCATCATCATCTTCATCATGTCTTCTTTGATGACGGACTCCGGGTAAAGGTTGCGAGTCATGATCAAGAAATTTCGCCGGACGCCCGGAATCGCCGGACCCGGGGAACGGCTAGGTTGCACCGCATGACGCACACCGAGATCGACATCAGCGCGGAGCTCGTACGGGAGCTGCTCCGCGAGCAGCACCCCGACCTGGCCGATCGCCCCGTGCGGCTCGGTGCGCGCGGCTGGGACAACCAGCTGTGGCGGCTCGGCGACGACCTCGCCGTCCGGCTGCCGTGGGCGACGCAGGACGCGGACGAACTGGTGATCAAGGAGCACACCTGGGTGCCGAGGCTCGCCCCGCGGCTTCCGCTGCCGGTGCCCGTGCCGCAGCGGCTCGGACGGCCGTCATCGGCGTTCCCGCGGCCGTGGATCGTCACCACCTGGGTGCCGGGCGAGCCCGCCGACCGCGCGCCCGTCACGCGCGGCGCCGAGTCGGCCGACGTCCTGGCCGCCTTCCTGACCGCCCTCCACCAGCCCGCCCCCGCAGAGGCGGACACCGGGGGCCGGGGGCGCGGAGGACCCCTGGCCGCCGCGTCCGCGTACGTGGCCGATCAGCTCGCCTCGGCCGTCGAGGCCGGGCTCGTCTCCGGCGAGGACGCCGGCGTCGTCCGTACGATCTGGGACGCAGCCGCCACCGCGCCCGCCTGGGACGGCCCGCCGGTCTGGCTGCACGGCGACCTGCACCCGGCGAACGTCCTCACCGCGGACGGCGTCATCTCCGGCGTGATCGACTTCGGCGACCTGTTCGCCGGCGACCCGGCCTGCGACCTGTCCGCCGCCTGGAGCCTGCTGCCCGACGTCGCCGCCGTCGAGCGCTGCCACGCGGCCTACGAGCCGTCCCCGGACACCGCAACCCTGCGCCGCGCCCGCGGGTGGGCCGTGATCCGCGCCCTCGTCGGCCTGCACGTCGGCGACGCCGGCGTCCACGGACGGCCGGGCGGCAAGGCCACCTGGGGCCCGCCCGCTCAGGCGGCCCTGCGCCGCCTCATCGCGACGGCCTAAGAACTCGGCGGGAATTCCCGGTGGCGCTCATGCGTCCGAAAAAAATAAGTGGCACGACCGCCGAGTCCGCCATTACCGTCGATGACAACGAAACGCGGGGCGGTGCCCGATCCGCCCCCTCCGGACCACAGCAAAGGAACCACGTCATGCTTCTCGCGGCCGCCGCACTCGGACAGGAAGGGCGAGGCTATCGCCGCCCTGCCGAGCTGGGCCGCGCCCTGCGTGAGGTGGCTCCTGGATGATCCTCGGAGAGGACCATTCCAGAGGCCGCCAGGTGACCACCCGGCGGCCTTTCCTTTTGCTGATTGACAATTGCACAGCGAAGCGCCATGGGCTGATGGTGAAAAGGCATCACACCTGCCTTGCAAGCAGGAGTTCGGGTTTCGAGATCCCGTCGGTCCACCAAGCCGCAGAAGCCGAACGGGTAAGGCGGCTGGCTTCCAACCAGCAGGACGGGGTTCGAGTCCCCGCTGCGGCTCTCCACGCGTCCGTAGCCCAATGGGAGAGGCGCCGGTCTTAGGAACCGGTCAGTGCGGGTTCGAATCCCGCCGGACGTACTGCGCCCCGTTCGTCCAGTGGTCAGGACACCCGGCTTTCACCCGGGAGGTCGCCGGTTCGAATCCGGTACGGGGTACGGCCCCATAGCTCAATGGACGAGAGCGCCGGCCTACGAAGCCGGGTCTGGTGCAGGTTCGAGTCCTGCTGGGGTCACCTCACGCGCGAGCTGGGCATGTGGCGAGCCCACCCGGCTGTAAACCGGACGCTTCGGCTGTGGCGGTTCGACTCCGTCCTCGCGCACCGCTTTCCCGGCGCCGCCGGACCCCCATGATGCGGAGCTGAATGAGCCTGCGATAATGCGGCGAATGGATCATCGCTCTCATACGTGGATCCGGCGACGGCTGCGTTCGCTGGCGTGGCTCGAGTTGCTCAACATCCCGCTGCAGGCGATGATCTGGTTCGTCGCGGTCGGGTTTCCGCTGACGACCGTGAACATCGTGGGCTTCGGTCTGACCGCGCTTCTCCTGCTGGAGGGAGCCGCTTATTGGCGGGCCAAGCGCCGCAGGCTGGACACGGGCCGCAAAACCCTGCCCGGAGCCGGCGCTTTCACGGTCGCCCGCTGGGGCAATGTCGCCGTTCTGACCGCGGGCCTGCTCGTCATCCTTCGGGGCGTGGTCACCGATCCGGGAGTGGGAAGCTGGCCGGGTCTGGTGTTCGGCTTGTTCGCGTTTTTGGAGCACGTGAACTACTTCCACCTTCAGCTCATGTACGACACCGCCGAGGATCTCCGATACCTGCGAACGCGCGGCCTGCGCCGCGCCCATCTGGCCCGCGATCTCGCCCTCTATGCAAGAACGCGGGCATGACATTGTCGATTGACGAGATTCGTCAATCGTGCCGGCTTCTCATGGGCTTCCCGGCGCGTTCTGACGGCCGCGCCGGCTCGCCGATCCGCATGGCCCGGACTCTCAGCACTTGACCCTCGGCTCCGGCCGCGTCCACGGCCGCCTTGGACCGCGCCGGCCGCGTCCACGGCCGCCTTGGACCGCGCCGGCCGCGTCCACGGCCGCCTTGGACCGCGCCGGCCGCCGTATTGCGCGATCCGGCACCGCACGACGGACGTGCCTACGGCGTTGGCCGCCGAGGCCGCATCCCTTCGCGAAATCACCGAACGGCCGGCCGAGGTGACCAGGCGACCCTAGGGGCTGCCTCGGAGCGTTGACCGGCGGCGTGTCGCAGCTGCGCATCCACGTCTCCGCCATCACCGACTGGCTCATCGCCCTCTGAAACACGCCCTTGCTGCTTGCCCTCCAGCGAGACGCCGGTGTGTTCGACGGGCGTCAGGGGAAGGCGCCGGACCAGCGGCGGCGCCACAGGTTCGTAGGGGGCGGGTGAGCTCGCCGTCACCGGTGCGGCGGCGGGCTCGTCGCCGTACGCCGCAGGCGGGGCGCCACACGAGGAGGGACGGGTGGCGCCGTCTTCGGCTGTCAGGAGGTGCGGCCGGGTGACGCGGGCGCGCTCCGGGCGGCACCGCTGTAGTAGGGGTACCACACGTCCCCACAGTCGGCCAGAGGCGCGTCGGCGACGCGCCAGCAGCAGATGTTCAAGACGTCTCGGAGCGTGTAGTAGACGAGGTACTGGAGCTTGCAAACGGTAAACGGCAAGGTCCCCGCACCGGGTAGTGATGTCGTGGCCTTGGTCTGGGCGCCGGCGGGTGCCGCTGTTCCTGCCGTCAGCAGCGCTACGGACATCACCGCGCCGAGCGCCGCGGCGAGTGCCTTCTTCGTGAGCATGGGCCTCCTCAAGGGACTTCTGTGACCTGTGGTGCACATGAGGAGTACCCCGCGGGCGGGGGCGCCGGACCAGCGGCGGCGCCACAGGTTCCTACGGGGCAGGGCAGCTTCACCGGCGGCGCGGCGGTTACTCGGACGTCACGGCCTCGGGCGCGGAGCGTCACGTGCGGGTTGTGCGGGCGGGGTGGGCGCCGGCATATGCGCAGGGCCCGAACCCCAGGCGGCGGGATCCGGGCCTTTCGCTGGTTCAGCGCGACCTGCTCTCCGGCTGATCTCCTGGCGCCGCACGGGGGAGTGATCTGCTTCCGGTGAAGACGAGTGCGTGGAAGGCGCTGCGGACGGCCGCGATCGGCTCGCGGTCCCGGCCGAAGTAGAGCTTGTTCGTCAGCAGGACGGCCCACCGTGACTGCTTGGCGGAGACCCACAGGGCCGTGCCGGTGAAGCCGTAGTGCACGTACACGTCCTCGTCGCCGCCGGGGCCGGGGTGCCAGAACAGGCCGCGCCGGGGAGCGAGGCCGCCGGTCTGGATCCGCAGCGACTGCGTCACCCACGCCTCCCCGAACCCGGCCCTGGGGGCGGGGTTGAGGAGGTGCCGCTGGAAGCGGGCCAGGTCGTCCAGGGTGGAGAAGACGCCGGCGATGCCGCACACGCCGCCGAGCAGACGGGCGGAGAAGTCATGGGCGACACCCTTGAGGTGGGCGCCGGACCCCGGGTCGAACTCGGTCGGAGCGCACCGCGCCCGCTCGGCGTCCGGCAGCGGCCCGAACCTCGTGCCGGTCATGCCCAGCGGCCGCCAGATCAGGCTCGCGGCGAGCCGGTCGAGCGGGGCGCCGGTGAGGTGCTCGGCGAGGAAACCCAGGATGAGGGCGGCCCGGTCGGTGTACTCGACGGCCTCGCCGGGCGGCCGGTGCAGGGCCTCACGCAGCACTCCCTCCCGGACGGCGCGGGGGTCGGTGCCGTACGACGCCTTGAGGTTGGCCCGCAGCGGCACGCCGGCGGTATGGGTGAGCAGGTGATGCGCGGTGACCTGACCGAGCGGCAGGCCCGCGACCTCGGGCCAGAAAGTGCCCAGGGGCTGGTCCAGCGGCAGCCGCCCCTCCTCCCACAGGGCGCCGATCACGGACCACACCGCGACGATCTTGGTCAGGCTTGCGACATCGAAGATCGTCTCGCGCCGCATCGCGGACCCTGGATCGGCGGGGTCGGCCAGCCCGCGGGCTCCCCAGCCGAGCACGCCGCTCGCATCGCCGACAGCCCACACCGCCCCCGGGAAGACCTGCTCGCGCACGCCCCGCTCCAGCAGCCGGATGATCGGGTCGTAGCAGTCCATGATGCGTCCTTGCAGGCAGGCGGGCATGCACCGGCCAGCGTAACGGCCGGTCCGCGTCGGGACCGGTCCTTCAGCGCATATCACGCCCTGGTGTCGGCGCGCAGCGACAACACGAGCGTGATCGGCGCGGCAGCGCGACCGAACGCGTACGTCAGCGCCAGGGAGCCGGATCCCCGGCCGACGGCCATCGAAGGCCCGTCATCCGATCGCCCGCAAGGCGCGGGGCGGCAGCGGCCTCAAGGGGTGAGGACGAGACGGCCGCGGAGGCCGCCTTCTGCGAGGCGCTTGTGCGCGGCGGCGACCTGCTCCAAAGGCAGGGTCCCGGCCACGCGAAGGGTGAGTGACCCCGCCTCGACCAGGGCGGCGAGCTCGGCGAGGCGGGCGCCGTCAGCGTAGATCCAGTGGGTGAAGACGCGGACGCCGCGCAGCGGAGGCGGCGCCGCTCCGGCCACGAGCGCGGCGAAGGCCCCATGCGACCGGACCGCGTCGAGGGCGGCCGCGCCGGTCAGGGCGGCGTCCAGCGCAGCGTGCACGCCGCCGGGAACGAGGGCGCGAACGGCCTCGCCCAGCCGTGCCGTACGCGGCACGAAGAGATCGGCTCCGAGCTCGCGGACGAGCGGCTCGTCGCCGGCTCCGGCGACCGCGACCACCCGGATGCCGCGCGCGGCGGCGAGCTGGGTCGCGAAACCGCCGACGGCGCCGGCCGCCCCGGTCACCAGCAGCGTCTGCCCGGGGCTCAGGCCGAGGCCGTCGAGCGCCTGCGCGGCGGTGAGCCCGTTCAGGGGAAGTGTGGCGGCCTGTACGGGCGAGACGCCCGCGGGTGCGGCCGTGACCGCGTCCGCATCGAGCACGACCTGGTCGGCCTGGGCGCCGAGCGGGACGTCCAGCCGGTCGGACAGGCCGATCACCCGGTCTCCGGGCTCGATCCCGGTGACTCCCGGGCCGACCTCCTCGACGGTTCCCGCGACGTCCCACCCGAGGCCCACCACGTCCCGCGCCGACATCAGGCCCGCCTCGGCGAGCGCACCCGACCGGGTGGCCAGATCGACAGGATTGACGGTCGCGGCCTCGACCCGGATCCGCACCTGTCCTTCTCCCGCGACCGGCACCGGAACCTCCGCGACTTCCAGGACCTCGGGCCCGCCGAACGAACGGACGACGACTGCACGCATGAAGATCTCCTCATCACGAAAAGTCGGAACTTGAGGAAGACCGTATGGAGACTTACTCTCTGTTGGGAAGTACGTACCTGAAGGTGCGTACCGTACGGAATGGAGAGCGATGACCACCCGCACCGCCGCCCAGCAGCGCGAGCAGGCGCGCATCGCCTACGACGCCTACCTCGCGACCTGCCCGACACGTCAGCTTCTCGACAGGATCGGCGACAAGTGGGTGGGTCTCGTGCTCACCGCCCTCGCCGATGGTCCCCAGCGCTACAGCGGCCTGTCGCGGACCATCGCCGGCGTCAGCGAGAAGATGCTCACCCAGACCCTGCGCACCCTCGAACGCGATGGCCTGGTCTCCCGGTCGGTCACGCTCTCCGTCCCGGTACGGGTCGACTACGCCCTCACCCCGCTGGGCAGAAGCCTGCTGCCCGTGATGCAGGCCATCAAGGACTGGGCCGAGACGCACATCGACGAGGTCACCGCCGCCCGCGCCGCCTACGACGAGCGCGAATCAGGTGAGCGGCAGGAGCACCTGCCATAGCTCCGAAGCCAGGTCCGCGCCGCCTGGTCATGGCGCCGCACCGGGAAGGCGGGCAGGCGCAGTTCCCGCGGCGTCCGCTGCCGGAGAGCGGCACCGGGATGGCCGCCGTCTGCACCTGGCCCGCGACGCGGCCACCACGTCGGCCGCCTACCGCCGCGCCTACCGAGGCCGCCCGCAACCGCCCGGCCGAGACCGTCACTGAGGCTCCGGCCCGGTGTCAGGACTCGCGCACGACGAGGTGGCCCGCCACCACATGGCGGCCCGGCTGCGGATGCCCGTCGATCGCGGCGATCAGCAGCTCGGCGGCCCGGCGGCCGATCTCCTCCAGCCCCAGGTCGACCGTCGTCAACGGTGGCCGCGCGGCCTCCGCCACCAGGGCCCAGTTGTCCACGCCGACGACGCCGACCTGCATGGGCAGGGAGACCCCGGCCTCGCGCAGCCCGTCGGTGACGCCGCGGGCCACCACGTCGTTGCCGCAGAAGACGCCGTCCACGTCGGGGTGGGCGCGCAGCAGCTGGGCGGCGGCGAAGCGCCCCCACGCCTCGGTCCAGCTGCCGAAGTAGGGCTCGCCCACGAGCCGGAGGCCGTGCCCGGCCAGCGCTTCGATCGTGGCGTCTGCGCGTTCGCGGGCCGAGGCGTGGGAGTGCGGGCCGGTGATGTGGGCGATGCGGCGGCGGCCGGTCTTGACGAGGTGGTCCACGGCCAGGCGCGCGGCGCCGCGCTCGTCGCTGACGACGTTGCAGTCGTCCGGGTCGCTGCTCGGCGCGAGCGCGTACACGACGGGGACGGGCAGGTCGCGGCCCAGAGGGCGGCGCTCGTCGGTGCGCCGCCCGGCCACGATGATGCCGTCGACCCGGCGTTCGAGCAGCTTGCGCAGGTGGTGCTGCTCGCGGATGGGGTCGTCGCGGCTGTCGCACAGAAAGGCGATCATCTCGCCGGCGGCGAGCGAGTCCTCGGCGCCGCGCATCACGGGGATGCTGAAGCGGCCGTAGCTGTCGGTGGTGATGATGCCGACGGTGAACGTACGCCCGGACAGCAGGCTGCGCGCGTTGGTGTTGGGGGCGAAGCCCAGCTCCTCGGCCGCGGCGCGCACCCGGGCCCGGGTCTCCTCGCGGAGGTTGCCACGGCCGTTGAGCGCCTTGGACGCGGTGCCCAAGGACACGCCGGCCCTGGCGGCCACGTCCGCGATGCCGACGCGGCGGCCCGCGGCCTGGGGAGAAAGATCCTCGGTCATGTGCTGTTCTTCGTCGTCGATGGCGGGGCTGCGTGATCACAACCGTAAGCCGGAAACACGTGATCTCGTCTAGGAAAATTTTCCTCAACCGTACACGTGTGTGATGCTCCGCGATAGGCCGTGCCGAACGCCAGGATGCCGGTCGGAGCCTCAGATGGCCACTGTGAGCTGTTGTTTTCGCGGCGTCATGGCGCTCGGGTCTTGACCGGTTCAACGGCACGGTCCTATGTTGACGAACGGGAAAAGGTTTCATTCATGTTTCCCGGCGGTGTTGCCGCCCTCACGTTCCCGTCCATCCGCGATTGATCCCGACGTCACCGTGCGGCGGTGGTTCGGCGTCAGCAGCGACCCGGTCGACCGCTCCACGATCTCCACGAGAGGCAACAGCAGAACGTGCACACCCAAGACGCGCCGCCCCGAACCCGGATCCCGGGCCCGGCCGTACCGCGTAGGCCAGCGCGACTTGCACCCATACCGCTGGACGCGGCGAAGCCGGACCCCGCGTCCCTGCTCGGCGGCTGGCAGGAGCTCAACGCCACGGCCACCATCCCGCACTGCGTCGACAACGTCGAGCGGACCTCCGCCATCGAGAACTTCCGCCGCCTGGCCGCGGCGGGCGAAGACGGGCCGCAGGGCACGTTCAAGGGGCCGTGGTTCGCCGACTCCGACCTGTACAAGACGCTTGAGGCCATCGGCTGGGAGGCCGGGCGCAGCGGCACCGGCCGCTGGGCGGACCTGCTCACGGAGCTGGCCGACCTGCTCGAACGCGCGCAGGCCCCCGACGGCTACCTCAACACCTACGTGCAGGGCACCGGCAGGGAGCCGTTCACCGACCTCGAGTGGACCCACGAGCTCTACTGCGCGGGCCACCTCATCCAGGCGGCCGTGGCCCTGCACCGCGGCGGCGGCGACGAACGCTTCCTCGCGATCGCCCGCCGCGTCGCCGACCTCATCGTGCGCGAGCTCGGCGAGGACGGCCGCCCGCTCATCGACGGCCACCCCGAGATAGAGACGGCCCTGGTCGAGCTGTACCGGGAGACGGGGGAGGAGTCCTACCTGCGCGCGGCCGAGCTGCAGATCGAACGCCGCGGCCACCGCTCGCTCGGCGCCGGCCGCTTCGGCTCGCAGTACTTCCAGGACCACCTGCCGGTACGGGAGGCGACCGAGGCGATCGGGCACTCGGTCAGGCAACTCTACCTGGCCGCCGGCGTCACCGACGTCTACCTGGAGAACGGCGACGAGACGCTGCTGGAGGCGATGGAACGCCTGTGGGACAGCGCCTTCGGCACCAAGATGTACATCACCGGCGGGCACGGCTCCCGGCACCGCGACGAGGCGTACGGCGACCCATACGAGCTGCCCCCGACCGCGCCTACGCCGAGACCTGCGCCTCCATCGCGGCCCTGCAGTGGTGCTGGCGGATGCTGCTGGCCACGGGCAAGGCCCGCTACGCCGAGGAGATGGAGCGCGCGCTGCTGAACGCGATCGCCGCCTCCATGGACCACACCGGCACCGCGTTCTTCTACTCCAACCCGCTCCAGCTGCGCACCGGGCACGACGGCTCGCACGAGGACGCGCCCAGCGAGCGCCTGCCCTGGTACAACTGCGCCTGCTGCCCGCCGAACCTGGCCCGCCTGCTGGCCTCGGCCGGCGCCTACACGGCCACGTCCGGCCCCGACGGGCTGCAGCTGCACCTGCTCACCGCGGGCACGTTCACCGGCCGGAACATGAGCGCCGCCGTCGAGACCGGCTACCCGTGGGACGGCGACGTGCTGGTCACGGTCAGCGGCGCCGGCGAGCTGGCCGTCCGGGTGCCGTCCTGGGCCGAGGGCGCCACCGCCACCGTCACCGGAGGGCGCGTGCTCGCCGAGCCGGTTCCCGGCGACTACCTGCGCGTGGCCTGCGACGACGGCGCCACCGTGCGCCTGACGCTGCCGATGACGCCGCGCCTGGTGCGCGCCGACGAGCGCGTGGACGCCGTACGCGGCTGCGCGGCCGTCATGCGCGGGCCGATCGTGTACTGCGTCGAGCAGGCCGACCTGCCCGAAGGCGTCCTGGTCGAGCAGCTCCGCCTCGACACCGCCGCCCCGATCACCGAGGAGCGCACCCCCGGCGACCTCACGCCCGTCCGGCTGCGCCTGTCCGGCACGATCCAGCCGCTGGGGACGGAGCTGTACGGCCCGTACGGCCAGGCCCCCGCCGCCCGCACCCCGATCACCTTCACCGCCATCCCCTACCACGCCTGGGCGAACCGCGGCCCAGGAGCCATGCGCGTGTGGATCCCGACCGCCTGACCCTCCATCCACCCCCCTCCACCCCCTGCCGGGCCTCGCGCGGGAAGCGGCCCGGCTCACCGCCCGCACGCGGCGCGGGCAGAAAGCGAAGTCACCATGAGAACCACGAGGCTCGCGGCCCTGGCGGCCGCTCTCGCGATCGCCGTCTCGGCCTGCGGGGGCGGCGACGCAGGCCAGACGTCGGCGGCCGGCGACAAGCCGACCGGCACCGCCACCCTCTGGGTACGCGACAGTGCCAAGGGCTTCATCAAGCTCCTCACCGACCAGTACAACAAGACGCACGAAGGCAAGGTGACGGTCACCATCGTGCCGTCGGGCAACTTCGTGCAGAAGTTCGGCACCGCCGCCGCCTCCGGAGCGGGACCGGACATCACCTCGATCGACCTGGTGTTCGCGCCGTACTTCGCCTCCAAGGGCGTCTTCGAGGACCTCACCCCGGTGCTGAACTCGCTGAGCTGGAAGGACGGGCTCAGCGAGGCGCACAAGAAGCTCGCCGTCTACGAAGGCAAGACCTACGCGCTGCCGTTCACCGCCGAGGCGTCGGTCACCTTCTACAACAAGGACCTGTTCAAGAAGGCCGGACTCGACCCCGACAAGCCGCCTGCCAACTACGCAGAGATGCTGGAGGCGGCGCGCGCGATCCGCAAGCTCGGCAGCGACTACTACGGCTTCACCATGGCCGGGCAGTGCGGCGGCTGCAACGTCTTCGAGTTCGCCCCGCATGTGTGGGCCAGCGGCGGGAAGATCCTGTCCGACGACGGCAAGACCGCGATGTTCGACAGCCCCGAGGTGACCGACGCCCTGGCCTTCTACCGCCAGATGTGGACCGAAGGGCTGATGCCTCCCTCGGCCAAGACCGACGGCGGCACCGTGCAGCCGCAGTCCTTCCAGAGCGGCAAGGTCGGCATGGTGAACCTGGGCGCCTTCTTCGTGCAGACGCTGGTGAAGGACAAGAAGTTCGACTTCGGCGCCACGCCCATCGTCGGCAAGGAGGGCGGCACCGCCTCGTTCGCCGGCGGCGACCTCATCGGCGTCGCCAAGAGCGCCAAGAACAAGGCCGTGGCCTACGACTTCGTCAAGTGGGCCACCGGCGAGGAGGCGCAGACCATCCTGGCCGAGAACGGCATCGTCCCGATCCGCACCGACCTCATCGACAAGATCTACGCCCCGCTCGACCCGCGCTACAAGGTGCTCGGTGACGCGATGGCCGCCGGGCAGACCCCGTACAGCGTGGTCGAAAACGCGATCATCAACGACAACAACGGCCCGTGGGCCAAGATGATCAACCAGGCGGTGTTCGGCACCGGCGACATCAAGGCGGCGCAGGACGCGGCCAAGCAGGCCGCCCAGCAGATCATCGACCAGGGCTGAGGACCGATGCCCGCCGCGGCGCCGGGCCGCCGCGGCGGGATGCACCACATCGGCCGAGCCGGCCGGAGGAGGGCCGCATGACCGAGACCGCAATTCCGAACGTGACGCCGGGCTCGCCGGACACCGCGGCGGCGACGCGGCCGCGCGGGCCCCGGCTGTCCATCAGACGGCGCCGCCAGCTGCTGGGGATGGCCGTGGTGGCGCCCGCCCTGACCGTCGTCACCGTGTTCTTCCTCATCCCGCTCGTCATGACGTTCTGGATGTCGCTGCACGAGTGGCCGCTGCTCGGCGACCACCAGTTCGTCGGGCTCGCCAACTACGTCAAGGCGCTGGGCGACGCCGAGTGGCTGAACGCCATCCGCTTCACCCTCGAGTACACGGCACTGATCACGCCGATCCTGTTCATCGCCGGCCTGGCGCTCGCCCTGCTCGTCCATCGCCGGAGCCGGGCGGCGCGGGTCTTCCAGTCGGTGTTCTTCCTGCCCGTGGTGATCGGCTTCGCGGCGGCCGCGTACCTGTGGCTCTACCTCGCCCAGCCGGGCCTCGGCCCGCTGTCGGACCTCGCCGTGCGGTTCGGGCTCGGCAGCCGCGACACCAACTGGTTCGCCACCGCCACCAGCGGCCTGCTCATCGTCACCGCGATGGTGGTGTGGAAGGTCACCGGCATGCAGATGCTCCTGCTGCTGTCGGGCCTGCAGTCGATCCCCGGCGAGCTGACCGAGGCGGCGCGCATCGACGGCGCGGGCCGCTGGAAGGTGTTCAGGCACGTCACGCTGCCGCTGCTGCGGCCGACCCTGGCGCTGGTGCTGGTCTTCTCCGTGGCCGGCTCGCTGCTCGCGTTCGACCAGTTCTACATCATGACCAGCGGCGGGCCGTCCAACGGGACGATCACCGCCGTCTACCAGATCTACCGCACGTCGTTCATCAACTTCGAGCTCGGCTACGGCGCCGCGCTGTCGGCCATGCTCATGGTCGTGCTCGCCGCGGTCAGCGCCGTGCAGATGCTCCTGCTGCGCAACTCGGACCACTCATGAACCTCATCGCCGACGTCCGCAGGACGCTTCCGCGCGCCGCCTGGTGGGCCGCATGCCTGTGCGTCTCCGTCGTCATCCTCTACCCGCTGTACACGATGCTGTCGCAGTCGCTGAAGACACCGGCAGAGGCGACGGAGAACCCGCCCACCCTCTACCCGCACAGCCTCTCGCTGGAGAACTACGCCGCACTCGGCGACACCGGCCAGGTCGGCCTCTGGCAGCACGTCGGCAACAGCCTCATGGTCGCCGCCGGCGCGACCCTGCTGACCGTGGTGCTCGCCACGCTCGCCGGCTACGGCTTCGCCAAGCTGCGCTTCCGCGGCAGCGGGGTGCTGTTCTTCGTCATCCTGATCACGTTCATGATCCCGTTCCAGGCGATCATCACGCCGCTGTTCTCCATCCTGCACGGCATGGGACTGAGCAACACGCTGCTCGGGCTCGTCCTCGTGTACGCGACGTTCCAGCTGCCGTTCGGCATCTTCCTGATGCGCAACAGCTTCGCCGCCCTGCCGCCGAGCATCGAGGAGGCCGCGCTCATGGACGGCTGCGGGCTCGTCGGCGCCATGACGCGCGTGCTGCTGCCGGTCGCGATCCCCGGCGTGATCAGCACCGCGCTGTTCACGTTCTTCGCCTCATGGAACGAGTTCTTCGCGGCGCTCATCCTCGTCACCGACGAGGCCAAGTTCACCCTGCCGGTGACGCTGACCGTGCTCGCCTCCAACCAGCTCGGCACCCTCAACTGGGGGCTCACCCAGGCCGGCGTCGCCGTCACGGCCGTCCCGTGCATCGTGCTGTACCTGCTGCTGCAGCGGTACTACGTCACCGGCCTCATCGCGGGCGCCGTCAAATGAGATCCGAGATCGGCCGGGTGCGATACTCGGAGATCACATGAGTACCGCACGCATCACCCGCACCGCCCTGACCGAAGGATGGACGCTCGAACCGGGCGCGGCCGGCCGCTTCCCCGAGCACGTACGCGCCCACGGCCCCATCCCCGCCACCGTCCCGGGCACCGTCCACACCGACCTGCTCGCCGCACACCTCATCGACGACCCCTACCTCGACGACAACGAACGCCTCCAGGGCTGGATCGGCGCCGCCGACTGGACCTACCGCCACGAACTGCGCTGGCGGCCCGACGGCAGCGACCGGCAGGAACTCCTCTTCCAGGGCATCGACACCGCCGCCGCCGTCAAGCTCAACGGGCACCTCCTGGGCACGACCAGGAACATGCACCGCAGCCACCGCTTCGACGTCACCGGCCTGCTGCGCGACGGCGCCAACGAGCTGACCGTCGAGTTCACCTCCTCGATCAGGGCCGCCGACGCCGCCAGCGTCGAGATCGGCTACCGCCCCCACACCAACCACCACCCGTACAACGCGATCAGGAAGATGGCCTGCGGCTTCGGCTGGGACTGGGGCATCGACACCTCCACCTGCGGCCTGTGGCGGCCGGTCGTGCTGGAGACCTGGTCCGTCGCGGCGCTGTCCGAGCTGCGGGTGTCGGGCGTCGTACGCGACGGCGTCCCGACCGCCGTCGTGAACGCCACCGTCAAGCGCACCGGCGACGCCGGCCTGGCGCTGCGCGTCACGCTCGCCGGCCGCGAGACCGTACACACCCTGACCGGCGAGCAGGCCACGATCGAGCTCGCCGCCCCGGACGCCGCGCTGTGGTGGCCACGCGGGCACGGCGACCCCGCCCTGCACGACCTGCGCGTGGAGCTGCTGCACGACGGCGAGATCCTCGACGCGCAGCAACGCCGCATCGGCTTCCGCACGGTCGAGCTGCAGACCGAGCCGGACGAGCACGGCACGCCGTTCCGCATCGCCGTCAACGGCGAGGTCGTGCTGATCCGCGGCGCCAACTGGATCCCCGACGACGCCTTCCCCCACCGCGTGGACCGGGCGCGGTACGCCCACCGGCTCGACCAGGCCGAGTTCGCCGGCATCAACCTGCTGCGGGTCTGGGGCGGCGGCATCTACGAGCAGGAGGACTTCTACGCCGAGTGCGACGAACGCGGCATCCTGACCTGGCAGGACTTCCTCTTCGCCTGCGCCGCCTACGCCGAGGAGGAGCCGCTGTGGCCGGAGATCGAGGCCGAGGCGCGTGAGGCCGTGGCCCGGCTCGGCGCGCACCCCTCCCTGGTGCTGTTCAACGGCAACAACGAGAACCTGTGGGGACGCCAGGAGTGGGGCTGGGACGCCGGGCTCGACGGGCAGACCTGGGGCGAGCGCTACTACTACGACCTGCTCCCGGCGATCGTCTCCGAGCTGGCCCCGCATGTGGCGTACACGCCGGGCAGCCCCTTCAACCCCGCGCGCGACGAGCGGCAGAACGACCCCGCCCACGGGACCGTCCACATCTGGGACGTCTGGAACGAGAAGGACTACCGGCACTACCGTGACTACCGGCCCCGCTTCGTGGCGGAGTTCGGCTGGCAGGGCCCGCCCACCTGGGCCACGCTCACCGAGTCGATCTCGGACGACCCGCTGACGCCCGAGTCGCCGGGCATGCTCGTCCACCAGAAGGCCGCGCGCGGCAACACGAAGCTCACCAACGGCCTCCTCCCGCACTTGAAGCTGCCCCGTGACATGCGCGACTGGCACTGGGCCATGTCGCTCAACCAGGCCGCCGCCGTCCGCACCGGCATCGAGTGGTTCCGCTCGCTCACCCCGCTGTGCGCGGGCACCGTGGTGTGGCAGCTCAACGACTGCTGGCCCGTCACGTCCTGGGCGGCGGTGGACGGCTACGGCCGCCGCAAGCCGCTGCTGTACGCGCTCCGCCAGGCCCACGCCGACCGGCTGCTCACCATCCAGCCGGACGGTGATGGGCTGGTGCTGACCGCCGTGAACGACACCGCCGAGCCCTGGCGCGGCACGCTCACGCTGGAACGCCGCCGCTACGACGGCACCGTGCTGGCCACCGAGACCGCCGAACTCGACATCCCGGCGCGCGGCACCGCCCGCCACACCGCCGGCCCGTCCCTGGCCACGCCCGGAGACGCCGCGAACGAGCTGCTCGTCGCCGCGTTCAGCGGGGCTCGCGCGCACTGGTTCTTCACCGACTACCGGGACTCCGCCCTGGAGGCGCCGAAGACCGAGGTCAGCGCCGAGCGCACGCCGGACGGATGGGCGGTGACGATCCGCGCCGCCACCCTCGTACGCGACCTCGTGCTGCTCGCCGACGCGCTCGATCCGGACGCGGTCGTCGAGGACGGCCTCGTCACGCTCCTGCCGGGGGAGAGCGTCACCATCGCCGTCAGGGGCGCCGCGGACGCCGACCCGGACGCGTTCGCCGCCCCGCCGGTGCTCCGGAGCGCGAACGACCTGGTGGCCGCTCAGCGGTAGCAGGACGCAGGCCGCCGCCGTGGGAGCGGCGGCCATCTGCCTATTTGGTGAGCCGGCGACAGGTTATCCGACTAGTTATATTCATTCCGCCCGAGCGTGCATTGATAAACTCGCGCCTGTGAAGCGGCGAGTCAAGTACACGAAGATCAAGAAGGCGTCCGAGATCGGCGGCCGTGATTACTACGTGTGCTTCGCGAGAGGCGGCCGACCCCATATTCTGCTGGACTGCTGGTTCGCAGACGAAGACGGAAATCGCGACAACTGCGATTGGGTCAACATCAAGACCGGTGAAGGGCCGTGGCCATATGTCCGCAAAGGGGAGTTGATAATGTCGGACGATTAATACTCCAGCCGCACTTCGAGATCTCGATCTGGTCGAGGCTGAGACGTGAGACGGCCACCGCAGTGATCATGTGGGTGTGTGGAATCCAGATGATCGGCGGTGGCCGTGGCAGCCACGGTAGCCGAAATCGACCCGCGTGTATGGGCCGATGCGTTCGATGACCTGTTCGCGCAGGTAGTGGCACCGTTCTTCGGCCGGCGTGAGCCGCGGATCAGAGCGCGTGGTTACCTGCTGGGCCTGCTGAGTTCGCTGGAACGCAAGAACGGCTGGTCCCTGGCCGAGTTCGCCGGAGACGCGACACCCGACGGGATGCAACGACTGCTCAACCACGCCCGCTGGGACGTCGATGCGGTCCGGGATGCACTGCGGGCCCAGGTCGCCGAGCGGCTCGGGTGCCTGGACGGGGTGCTGGTGGTCGACGACACCGGGTTCGAGAAGAAGGGCCGCCGCTCGGCCGGGGTGCAGCGCCAGTACACCGGCACGGCCGGAAAGATCACCAACTGTCAGGTCGGAGTGTTCGCCTCCTACCTGCACCCCGGCCGGCAACGGGTGCTGATCGACCGGGAACTGTATCTGCCCGCTTCCTGGTTCACCGCACCCGAGCGGCGCACCGACGCCGGCATCCCGGAGCAGGTGGAGTTCGCGACCAAACCGGAGCTGGCCTGGAGGATGATCGAGCGGGCCGCCGACGATCCGCTGCTCACCTTCGCCTGGCTCACCGCGGATGAGGGCTACGGCGACAACCCCGTGTTGCGTGAGCGGTGCCGCAGCCGGGGTTTGAGCTACGTGTTCGCTGTCTCCTGTGACCACCCGATCGTGCTGGCCGGCCGGAAGATGCGTGCCGATGAGGTCTTCGCCGCGCTGGAGGAGCAGGCGTGGCAGCGTTACTCCTGCGGCCAGGGTGCCAAGGGCCACCGCTACTACGACTGGGCGTGGATCCCGCTCGGCCCGGCCGAGTGGCTGCTGGCCCGCCGCTCCATCACTGATTCCGGCGAGCTGGCGTTCTACACCTGCTGGGCCACCGGCCCGGTCGCGCTGCCGGAGCTGGTGCGAGTGGCGGGATCGCGGTGGAGCGTGGAGGAATGCTTCCAGGCCACCAAGAACGAGGTCGGCCTGGACCATTACCAGGTCCGCAAGCACCTGGCCTGGTATCGGCACGTCACGTTGGCCATGGTCGCTCACGCTCACCTGGCTTTCCTCGCCGCCGGCCCACCCGGCGCAACGGGCGCTCAGCAGGGCGAGGCTTTCTCGGGCCTGGCCACACAGGGGGCCCTGCCGACAGGGACGATCACAGCTTGAGGGTGCGAACGGTGACGATTCCGGCGAGCTGATCCCGCTTACCGTCAACGAGATCCGGCGTCTGCATGCTCATCTTGCCCAGCCCCGGCACCCTGCCAGTCATCGAATCCGCTGGTCACAGTGGCGACGTCGGCATCAAGCCCGCGCCCGCCGCTGCCATTACCAGCGACAGCGACGAATCATCGATCACTAAATGCGGCTGGAGTATTAAGGGACGTCGGCTGAGCATAAGCCGAGTACCACCGAGTCATCGCCTGAGAAGGGGTTCAAGGGGCGGACGGCGGGTGACCGGAGGGCCGTACCCGCCCATCGATCAGAACGTCAGTGGTGGGCGTGCGATACCCATCACCGCCCATCGTCGCCACGAGCTTCGCCTCCAGCTCGCCGAGCTCGACCATCCCGGCGAGCACCTGCGTGGGCACCGCGTCACGGTCGCGCAGCAGGGCGAGGAAGAGATGCTCGGCGCCCACGTACCCGGGCCCCATCGAACGCGCGATCCGCGCCGCGTCCTCGACGACCGCCTCGTACCGAGGGGTCGGCGTGGGGTCGCCGGAGGACGCCGGCTGCTCGTGGCGGGTCATCTGCGGCGCTTACCGTACGTGCCTGCCGTCAGCGAGACGCCGAGCGCCGCCAGGGCCACCTGGATGCCCAGCTCGATCCAGTCGACGCCCGAGGTGTCGGCGACGCCGAGAACGGCGGCGATCGCGGTGCCGATCAGGGCCGCCACCACACCGATCACGATCGTCAGCCAGATCGGGATGCGCTGCCGTCCCGGGATGACGAGCCGCCCGAGCGCGCCGATCACGATGCCGACGATGAGGCCGGAGAAAATGCCGGTTATCTCCACCGCGCGTACCTCCCGATCGCACAGATGCGTCTGCCCTGGGAAACGAACGCCGCACCGGCACGGTTCCGATCACGACGAGGCGTTGCGCCGCTCGTAGTCCGCGAAGCGCGTGGCGCGAGCGGCGGACCAGGAGAAACGCAGGCGGCTCATCGAGGCGGCCATCGACCACCTCGACCGGCACGGCGTCGGCGAGTTCTCGCTCCGGCGGCTCGCCGAGGCCATCGGCACGAGCGCCCGCATGCTCGTCCACTACTTCGGCACCAAGGAGAACCTCCTGAGCCAGGCGCTCACCGCGTCCCGGCCGGACGTCCCCGCCCTGCTCGGCACCGTCCGCGATGCCGCCGGCCTGCGCGAGGCGGCCTTCGCGCTCTGGCAGGACAGTGCGGAGGGCGCCCAACGCCGCAACGTCAAGCTGCTGCTGGAGACGATGGCCCTCGCGACCGCACCAGGCCACCACTACCGGCCGTTCGTCCAGGAGGCGGTGACCGCCTGGGTGACGCCACTGGCCGCCGCCTTCGTACGTATCGGTTTCGACGAGGCGGAAGCCGAGGCCCGCGCGACCGCCCTGCTGTCGGGGCTCCGCGGCCTGCTCCTCGACCGCTACGCCACCCACGACACCACCCGCACCGACGCCGCCGCCCAAGCCCTCATCAACGCCCTCCTGCCTCTGGAATAGCACCACCACAGGTAACCGGAAAAAGCGAGACCGCCGCCCGAACGCCCGGAAAGCGACGTCCGATTTCGGCGACAATTGCTCGTCTGATGGGCGCCAGCCCTCGTCACCCTGCTGCTCGTAGCTTTATTGCGCGAGTTGACGGTCCGTTTCGAACGGACGAGAGGATGATGACGTCGACGCGTCAAGCGAGCCGCGGGCGCGGCTCGATCTCTATCGCTACGCCACCGCCGACTTCGCGTACGACTACATCGCGCTAATGCGGCTGTTCACCGGCACTCTTCTCACGGACCTGTCAGCGTCGGAGGCAGCCGTTCTCCTGGCAGGCGCCGGCATCACGCTCTCGGTCGACGAGGTGGAGGCTCGCTGCCGCCGGCTCATGGATTGGGGGAATCTGACCCGGTCAGGGCGCGACGCGCGTGTGGCGACGGTCGCCGAATGGCTGCGCTCCCGTTCGTGTTATCAGGTGTCGAAACTCGGCGGACGTGTGCACCGCCAGATCGAGGAGGTGCTGTCGGCGACCGACGGCGCACGGGAAGTGGCCCGGGAGCTGCTCAACGGCACCGTCGAGGTTCTCGACCGGATCCTGCAGCGGCTCTCCCATGACCACGACATCGACGCTGAGGCGCTGGCCGCCGACGTCACGACGATCTTCAACAACCAGAGACTGTTCATGGAGAGCGTCCGGGACTTCTACGCCTATCTCCATCAGGTCCTGTCACGGTATGACCTGTCCGGCGGCGAGTACTCGGCGTTCAAAACCCTTCTCCTCGAGTACGTCGACCTCATCACGGCCGACGTCGCCCGGCACGCGCCGGCAGTCGCCGCCCGGCTCAAGAGGATCGTCGCCGATCTCGACCGGCTGCTCACGACCTTGGCCGCCCTCCCCCGGCTCACCGGTCCCGACGGAAGTCCCGCCGAGCGCTCGCCGGGGCGGACGGAGGCCGAATGGCAGGAGCTGATCTCGTGGTACAGCGGTGAGGACGGCCGGTCGGGTCCCGCCCAGCTCCGAGCCGCCGCCGAGCAGGCGCTCGGGCAGCTCCTCACCAACGCCAAGCACATGCTGGCCGCCTCACGGACAGGCGTGTCCCGCCGCGACGATTTCCTGCGCCTCGCCGCGTGGTTCGCCGAAGCCGACACCGAGACGGCGCATCGTATCTTCGTCGCCGCTTTCGGCGCCTACCCCTCGCGGCACCTGCTGATGGGGCCCGACGAGGCAGGAGTGCGCGCCACGGCCGGCACCTCGTGGTGGGAGGCCGACCCGGCCGAGGTCCCGGTCTCGCTGCGCGAGCCCGGGGATAGGGCCGCACGGGGCTGCACGGCGCGCGTTCCCGATCCGGGTCTCTGTTCCATGTTTTGTCCGCCTTTCCTGAGGGCCGGCCAGCGGTGATGAGCCACTCACCTGCCGGAGGAATGCGTCGGCTCGAAGATAAGCATCGGCACTGACATTTTTTCCGGGCCGACGATGCGACTCGAAATTCCCTTCTAGATCATGACAAAAGCCTTTTGTTGGCGCTAAATGCGGAGCGTACGTCAGCGCCGGTGTCCATGATGGCCGGAATACCGTTTTTGGTAAGGAGTAAGGCGGACAGGCCGTGGTGTTCCCCCGCGACCGTGCTGTCACACGCACGCCTGGTGCTGACCGCGTGCACGCGGCACTCCGCCGAGTCGAACGTCTGGGTGAGTCTCGGATTGCTGAACTCGGGGTCCAGGACAAGTTCATCGCGCGTTGGTACAACGAGGACGGATGCGGCCAGACGTGGGCAGTCTTCGATCTCGCCAAGGGGAAGGTCCGCGCTCAGGTCGCCTGCGAACCCATCAGGGCTGGCTGGAGACGACGACTTCGAGGGAATTTCGGTGTCGGCCGACAGCCGCTGTCTCGTCCGCCGGCACACCGCCTTCGGCCTGGAGAAGGGCACCGGCCACTGCTTCGAGGAGACCAGGGAGGAGCATGGTCGCCTATTCGCACGCGGAGCGATCCCACGTGGGTGATCCCGCACGTGGCACCGGCCACGCTCAGCGGGGCGTGTACACGGTCAGGCGCAGGGCCGGGTCCTCGTTGGTTTGAAAAGTCGCGTAGTCGTAGGCGCGGCCGCGCAGCACCTTCCCGCCCGCCCCGCTCCTCGCGACGTCGTGCTCCTCCCACCAGCGGCGGAACTCGGGGAAGCCGCGCCGCAGACGGTCGGCCAGGGCGGTGAAGGCCGCGTCCGGCGCCTGCAGGTCGTACGCGGCCCTGAACTGAGCGGTGGTGTGGCGCGCCTGCGCGGCCCAGTTCTCGCCGAAGACTTCGCGGGCCATCGGGGTGAGCAGCAGGTAGACGAGGACGTTGCGATCGTCGGAGGGTAGCCGGTCGAGGCCGGTGAACAGGTCGGTCGCGGCGGCGTTGGCGGTCAGGATGTCCCAGCGGCGGCCGGTCACGTACGCGGGCCGGTCGAGGCTGTGCACCAGGCGGACGGTGCCCTCCGGGGCGTGTTCTTCTGTGAACGCGGGGCGGGTGGGGTGGCGGGCGAGGGTGCGCAGGTGGGCGTGCTCGGTCTCGTCCAGGCAGAGGGCGGCGGCCAGGGCGTCGATCGTGGCGGGGGAGGGGGTGACGGCGCGGCCCTGTTCGAGGCGTACGTACCAGTCGATGCCGATGCCCGCGCGTTCGGCCACCTCCTCGCGGCGCAGGCCGGTAGCGCGGCGGCGCGGGCGCGGTGGCAGGCCCACCGCCTCGGGGGTCAGGCGCTCCCGCCTGGAGCGCAGGAAGTCGCCGAGCGCGCGGCCGGTGGACTCGGGCATGATCGTCCCCTTCCCGACGTCTGGCGGTTCCCAGGGTGGTATCGGGCCATCCCAGGACGATACCGGTCCTGGTTACGCCCCGGTCGGGCGGCCAGCATGAGTGCCGTCCAACGAGTCGGGTGGTGGGCCTGAGGGCGTCCCCTGGAGTCGGGCGGTCGGCGGGCGTCCAACGAGCCGGGCGTTCGGCGTGCGGGCCGTCCCTGGGGTCGGGCGGCCGGCATGAATGCCGTTCAACGAGCCGGGCGGTCGGCATGGGGGCCGTCGGAAGAGCCGGGCGGTCAGCAGACGAACCACCCAAAGAGAAGGAGCGCCATGAAGGCGGCTGTACTGAAAGAGTTCGGGTCTCCGCTGTCGGTGGAGCAGGTGCCGGACCCCGCGCTGGGCACGGGCGAGGTGGTGGTGGACGTCGTGGCGGCGCCGGTGCTGCCGTACGCGGCCGAGGTGTTCAGCGGGGAGCGGCGGTATCCGTTGACCCTGCCGGTGACGCCGGGGGCGGGGGCGATCGGCGTCGTACGCGCGTGCGGCCCCGACGCCACCCGGCTGGCCCCGGGCGACTGGGTGCTGTGCGACCCCACCATCCGCTCCAGGGACGGCGCGCTGACCCCCGACATCACGTTGCAGGGATTGAGCGCCAGAGGCGAGGGCGGGCTGCTGCTGCAGCGCCACTACGGCCAGGGGTCGTTCGCCGAGCGCCTGCTGATCCCCACCGAGAACGCCGTGCCGCTCGGCCCCATCGACCCCGCCGACGCCGGGCGGTGGCTGGGGCTGACGCTGTGCCTGGTGCCGTACGGCGGGTTCCTCGCGGGCGGGCTGCGGCCGGGGGAGACGGCGCTGGTCAGCGGGGCGACCGGCAACTTCGGCGGCGCGGCGGTGGCCGTGGCGCTGGCGATGGGCGCCGCCCGCGTCGTCGCGCCGGGACGCAACGAGCACGCGCTGGCGGAGTTGCGCCGCCGCTTCGGCGACCGGGTCGCCACCGTACGGCTGACCGGCGACGCGGACGCTGACAGCGCGCGCATGGCCGCACAGGGCCCGGTGGATCTGGTGCTCGACATCCTCCCGCCCGCGGCGGGGCCGGCTCCGTACGGGCCGCCGCCATGGCCGTGCGCGAGGGCGGCAGGGTCGTGCTCATGGGCGGCGTCGGCATGCTGGACGGCGCCGAGCTGGCGCTGCCGTACCGGTGGCTCATGCGCGGCAACGTGACGGTGCGCGGCCAGTGGATGTACCCGCGCGAGGCCCCGCCGCGGCTGATAGCCCTGGCCCGTGCAGGTCTGCTCGACCTCACCCACTTCGAGGTCACCGAGTTCACGCTGGACGACGCGCGGGACGCCGTGGCGCACGCCGCCGAGAAGTCCGCACCGTTCCACCTGACGGTCATCCGCCCCGACCAGTGAAATGATCATGGGCGTAGACTCCAGGAAGCCCATCGGACTTCCGGGAGGGAGGGCGTTCGTGAACCCCATCACCGACCCCCATCTGACACCTCACTGGGTCACCTCCGCGTTGCTGACCATCGACGTGCAGCGCGACTTCCTGTCCGAGTCGCCGTACGGCATCCCAGGCACCACCGAGGTGCTGCCGCAGGTGGCCAGGCTGGCCGAGGCGTTCCGCGGTGCCGGGCGGCCGATCGTGCACCTCATCCGCCTGTACGACCCGAGCGGCGAGGACGCCGACCTGGTACGGCGGACGCTGCTCTCCCAGGGGGCGAAGATCGTGCTGCCGGGCAGCGAGGGCAGCGAGATCGCGGGCGAGCTGCTGCCGGCGGGCGCGCCGCCGCTGAAGGCGGACCTGCTGCTGTCCGGCGAGCCGCAGACCCTGGGCGAGCGCGAGGTGGCGCTGTACAAGCCGCGCTGGGGCGGCTTCTACCGCACGCGCCTCGACGAGCTGCTGCGCGGCTGGGACGTCGACACGCTGGTGGTGGCCGGCTGCAACTTCCCCAACTGCCCCCGCGCGACGCTGATCGAGGGCAGCGAGCGGGACTACCGGCTGGTGCTCGCCGACGACGCGACCTCGCGCATCCACGACGCCGGGCGTACGGAGGTGGCCGGCATCGGCGTGAACGTCCTGGCCGTCCAGACCATCACCGACGCTCTCAAGGGCGAGACCGCCTGAGGAGCGTCAGCGCCCGCGCGAGCAGCGGGCTCGCATCGTCCGCCCGGTACACCAGGTGCAGCCTGCTGACCGTGCCGCGGATCGGCCGCGCGGCGACGCCCTCCCGGTGCAGGGTGCGGTAGGAGCCGGCCATCACGGTGGCGCCGAACCCGGCGGCCACCAGCGCGAGGATGGTCTGCACGGTCCGCCCCTGCCGCACCACCCGGGGCGCGAACCCGGCGCGGTGACACAGCGCGATCACCTCGTCGTACGAGCGGGGCGCGGACTCCCGTGGCCATAGCAGCAGCGGGAGGTCCGCGAGCGCGGAGGCGTCCACCGGGTCGGTGCCCCGGGCGAGGGGATGGGCGGCCGGGAGGAAGAGCACGAGCGGCTCGCTCACCCACGGCTCGGCGACCAGCCCCGCGTGGCGCACCGGCAGCCGGTGCACCGCCAGGTCGAAGCCGCCGTCCAGCACCCCCATGGACATCTCGACGTCGTCGAACAGCTCGACCAGGTCGAGCCGCACGCCGGGCAGCTCGTCGCGGAGCCGGCCGAGGGCGGTGCCGAGCCCGCCGTTGATCCCCGACCCGGCGAACGCCACGGTCAGCCGCCCGCTCAGCCCGCGCGCCGCCGCCGCGACGTCGTCCAGGATCGCCTCCGCCTCGGCGAGCACCCGCGCCGCGCGATCCACCAGCGCCCGCCCGGCCGCCGTCGGCGTCAGGCCGCGCCTGCCCCGGACGAACAGCTCGACGCCCAGCCGGTTCTCCAGCTCGCGGAGCTGCCTGCTGAGCGTCGGCTGGGTGAGGTGCAGCCGGCGGGCCGCCGCGCCGATCGAGCCCTCTTCCGCGATCGCGGTGACGTACGTCAGCACCCGCAGGTCATACTTCCAGGGCATGACCGCGATGCTAATCCATGCCCGGCATACCACCCCTGGTGCGCACTCCGCGAGGATGGAAGGGCACCACGACAGGGAGACCGCATGACCAAGCACCTCGGCATCCTCGGCCACAGCGCGGAGGGCGCGGCGCTGTGCTTCCGCACCTTCTGCCGGCTGGGCGAGGAGGCGCTCGGCGAGCACGAGCATCCGGACGTGACGCTGGACTGCATCTCGTTCGCGCGCTGCATGCCCGCCTACGACCGCGGCGACTTCGACGAGATCAGGGCGACCATGGAGGTCAGCCTCGACCGCCTCGCCCAAGCGGGCGCGGACTTCTTCGTCTGCCCGGACAACACCGTCCACCAGGCCCTGGAACGGCCGGGCCGCGACTTCCCCATCCCCGGCCTGCACATCGCCCACGTGGTGGCCGACCACGCGGCACGCGCCGGACACCGCAGGGTCGCCCTGCTGGGCACCCGCTACACCATGGACGGCCCGGTCTACCCGGCGGCGCTCGGGGCGCGCGGCATCGAGGCGGTGGTGCCCGAGCCCGGCGACCGCGAGCTGGTCAACGAGATCATCTTCAGCGAGCTGGTCAAGGGCGTCTTCACCGACGCCTCGCGCGAGACGTTCAAGAAGATCATCCAGAGGCTCGCCGAGCGCGGCTGCGACGCGGTGGCGCTCGTCTGCACCGAGATCCCGCTGCTCGTCACCCCCGAGTCGTCACCGCTGCCCACGCTCGACTCGACCAGGCTGCTCGCCAGGGCGGCCCTCGACGTCGCAGTCGGCCGCCGCCCGATGCCGACCTGGCGCGGCGGCCCATACACATAAGGCGGCCCGTACGCACAAGGCGGCCCGTCCACGTGATCGGCCCTTACGCCTGACCGGCGCGCCCTGGCGGCACCAGCCCGCTCTCGTACGCGATGTGCACGAGCTGCGCGCGGTCGCGGGCGCCCAGCTTGGTGAGCAGCCGGCTGACGTACGTGCGCACGGTCGCCGGGCTGATGAACAGCCGCCCGGCGATCTCGTCGTTCGGGCGGCCCGCCGCGATCTCGGCGAGCAGCTCGCGCTCCCGCTCGGTGAGCTGCGAGATCAGGCCGGAATCGGCGGGCCGGTACGAACCGGCGACCGCGGCCATCACCCGCTTGGTCACCGACGGCGACAGCAGCGCCTCACCGGCCGCCACCGTGCGGACGGCGGCGCGCAGCTCCTCCGGCCGGGTCGTCTTGATCACGAAGCCCGCCGCGCCCGCCCTGATCGCGTCGAAGATGTGCTCGTCGGTGTCGAACGTGGTCAGCATGATCACCCGTACGTCGCGCAGCCGCTCGTCGGCGGCGATCCTGCGGGTCGCCTCGATGCCGTCCACCCCGGGCATCCGGATGTCCATGAGCACCACGTCGGGCCGCTCGGCGAGCACCAGCTCGTACGCCGCCGCGCCGTCGCCCGCCTCCCCGGCCACGGTGATGTCGTCGGCACGGTCGAGCAGCGCGGCGAGCCCCGCGCGCATCAGGTCCTGATCGTCGACCAGCACCACCCGGATCACTGTCGTCCAACCTCCACAGGCAGCCAGGCGTCCACCACGAACCCGCCGCGTTCCGGCGCCCCGGCCACGTCCACCCTGCCGCCCAGCAGCGCGGCGCGCTCGCGCATGCCCTCGATGCCGAAGCCGGAGCCGCCGCCGGGATCGGCGGCCTGCCCGCCGCCTTCCCGCGCCGGCCCGCCGAACCCGCCCACGCCCCGCCCGTCGTCGGTCACCCGGATGCCCAGCCCGCCGCGCTCGTAGCGCAGCTCGACCTCGGCCCTGCTCGCCTCCGCGTGCCGCAGCGTGTTGGTCAGGGCCTCCTGAACGATGCGGTACGCGGTGGTGTCGACCACGGCGGGCAGCGGCACCGGCTCGCCCTCGGTGCGCAGCTCCACCGCAAGGCCGCTCTCGCCGGTGGCGGCGAGCAGGCTGTCGAGGTTGCGCAGCGTCCCCGTCGGCGCCCGGTCCTCGGGCTCCCCAGGCGACCGCAGCAGCCCGAGCGTGCCGCGCAGCTCGTGGATCGCCTCCTCACCGGCCGACCTGATGGTCTTGAGCGCGGCCCTGACCGTCTCGGGGTCGTCGTCGAGCGCCTCCTCGGCCACGTCGGCCTGGACGGCGACCAGCGCGATCGTGTGGCCGATCACGTCGTGCAGGTCGCGGGCGATGCGCAGCCGCTCGTCCTGCACGCGCCTGCGCGCCTCCGCCTCGCGCTCGGCCTCTGCCTGCCGCGCCGTGCGCAGCTGCTCGGCGCGCAGCAGCCGGGTCGCCCGTACGGCGGCGCCGAGCGCGATGGCCGCGAACATCAGCCCGACGGTGGAGGCCAGCTCGAAGCCGAGCAGGTAGGCGAGGCTCTCGCCCTCGCGCAGCCGGAAGAACGTACTCACCGCGATCAGCGCGGCCCCGGTCACCGCGGAGATCAGCAGCTTGCCCGCCTCGGCCGCGGAGTAGAGCGCGGCGGCCACGGGCAGCGCCAGGCCGATCGCGGGATAGCCGGCCGCGTAGTAGGAGAGCAGCCCGGAGGCCGTCGCCACCAGCGCCAGCACGGGGAAGTGGCGGCGGACGAACATCAGCGCGCCGAGGCAGACGGCGAACAGGTACGCCAGGAAGTCGGGGCTCCGCGCGCCGCCCAGGTCCATCGCGATCGCCACGGTGACCACCAGCGACGTGCTCAGGCCGATCGCGGCGTCGGTGAGCACCGCGCGCAATCCGCTCCTTCCCAGCTCCACCCGGCACAGGATAGGCCAGCGGCGCTGACATCCACAGTCGTCAGAAGTTGACACCTGATGTCGTCAAAAATCACTTCATAGCGCCGTACGTCATCCTCCGGAAGTCGACGCCGATCGACGACCGTACGCCGATGTGCGCGGCACCCCCGCCCGCCTAAGGTCGTCGCCGTCCATGACCCCCGAAGGAGAAGGGACACACGACATGCGCACCCTCGGCGTCGCCATCCTCGGCCTGTTCGTCGGCCTGGCGGCCGGATTCCTGCTGTTCAGCGAACTGGTGGCCAGGCTCGTCGTCCACGACGGCACGGTGGACCCGCCCTGGACCTTCGTGATCGGGTTCGGCCCGCAGGTCCTCGCGATCGTGGGCGCCGCGGCCGCCGTCCTGATCGACCGGCGCAGGGGCGGAGGCGAGTCGCGATGACGCTCTCGCGCCGTGAGCTGCTGCGGATGGCGGCGGGCGGGCTGGCGCTCGCGCCGTTCGCCACCGCCTGCTCGGGCATCGCGGTCAGCGGCGGGGCCAACGTCGAGACCGAGTCCAGCGCGGGCGCCCTGCTGCGCAGCAAGGCGAAGCTGCCCGAGCCGTTCACGCTGCCGTTCCGGGTGCCGCCGGTCCTGCGGCCGAGCCGCAGCGACGGCGACACCGACCACTACGAGATCACCCAGAAGGCGGCCGAGGTGGAGATCCTGCCAGGGCTGCGCACGGAGGTGTGGGGGTACAACGGCGTCTTCCCCGGGCCCACGATCGTGTCGCGGCGCGGGCGGCGCACCGTCGTACGGCACCGCAACGAGCTGCCCGTCCCCGTCGTGGTGCACCTGCACGGCGGCCGCACCCCGCCCGAGAGCGACGGCTACCCCACCGACCTGGTCAAGGCATCGGGAGGCACGAAGGAGTACGCCTACCCGCTCGACCAGCCCGCCGCCACGCTCTGGTACCACGACCACCGCATGGACTTCACCGGCCCGCAGGTCTATCGCGGCCTGGCCGGGTTCCACCTGCACCGCGACGACGAGGAGGAGGCGCTGCCGCTGCCGCGCGGCGACCGCGACGTCCCGCTGATGATCACCGACCGGGCGTTCGCCGAGGACGGCTCGTTCAGCTACCCCTCGCTGGACCCGTCGCTCCAGGGCGAGCCGGGCGTGACCGGCGACTTCATGAGCGGCGTGCTCGGCGACTGCGTCCTGGTCAACGGCGTGCCGTGGCCCGTCATGGAGGTCACCGCCGCCCGCTACCGCTTCCGCGTGCTCAACGCCTCCAACGCCCGCCGCTACCTGCTCGCCCTCGACCCGCCGCCGCCGGACGGCGCCGCGTTCACGCAGATCGGCAGCGACCAGGGCCTGCTCGCCGCGCCCGTCGGCCACGACGAGCTGCAGATCGCCCAGGCCGAACGCTTCGACGTGGTCGTCGACTTCTCCCGCTACCCGATCGGCACCCGGGTCACGCTGCGCAACAAGCTCGGCAAGGACGGCACCGGCGACGTCATGCGGTTCATCGTCGCGCGCAGGGGCAGCGACGACAGCCGCATCCCGGACCGGCTCGCCGACATCCGGCCGCTGTCACGGTCGGACGCCGTGGCCGAGCGGGAGTTCACCTTCGAACGCGGCGGCGCCGAGCACAACGGGGTGACCCTGTGGACGGTGAACGGCACGCCGTTCAGCCCCGACACCATCGCCGCCACGCCCAAGCTCGGCACGGTGGAGCTGTGGAAGCTGCGCGCCCAGAACGTGCCGCACCCGATCCACATCCACCTCGCGCCGTTCCAGGTGCTCGACCCCGGCCCGTACGCCGGCGGCTGGAAGGACACCGTCGACCTGCGCAGCGGCGACCAGGCCGAGGTGCTGGTGAAGTTCGACGGCTACCGGGGCAAGTACGTCTTCCACTGCCACAACCTGGAGCACGAGGACATGATGATGATGGCCAACTTCGACGTGCGCTGAAGGGGCCGCCCGGCGGGTGACGCGGGCGGCCCACCATCTAGGAGCGGTTGCCGTACTGCTCGGTCTCCGGACGTTCGATCAGCAGCGCGTGCGCCGGCTGCTCGGCCACCGGGCGATGCCGCACGCCCTTCGGCACCACGAACAGCTCGCCCTTGGAAAGGGTCACCGGGTCGCGGCCCTCCATCTCGATGCGGAAAGCGCCGTCCCAGCACAGGAACAGCTCGTCCTCATCATGCTCGTGCCAGGGGAACTCACCGTCGAGCCGGGCGACCCGCACCACGGTCTCGTTGGCCGTGGCGAGGTCGCGCGGCTGCCAGGGACCGGGCAGCGTGGCGACGACCTTCTCGATCGACACGGGCTCCGTCATGACGTTCATCCTTTCCGATGACAGCGAACGATCAACAGAGCCATCCAGGATATTCACCGCAGCCGCCACCGCGGCTTGAAGACCGACAGCGCGGTCGAGGCCAGCAGCATGACGATCTGCGTGCTCAACGCCGCGACCTGCCCCCACTGGCGCGAGTCCGCGACCTGCCGCGCGCCTTCGGTGGCCGCGGCCATCTCCTCGGGATCGAACACGAAGATGCCCACCCCGATGACGGCCACGAGCAGGACCAGCTTGACCGCCACCCAGTAGTAGCGCAGCAGCCCCCAATGACCGCCCAGGCCCAGCGTGACGCCGGTGATCAACGCGGTGAGGCTCAGCGGTACGCCGCCCGCGAAGATCATGAAGGGCATCAGCCGGTACGCCGTGTGCGCCAGCTCCAGGTCCTCGGTCAGCGTGGCGACCGTGTTGAGCACCACCAGCCCCCACACCTCCCCGGTCAGTGCGACCGAGGCGACGATGTGGACGACCAGCAGGGTCTTACGGATGCGCGGTGCCATTGATCTCGCCTCACCTCTGTCGTCGGCATGCGCAGCCATCGTCGCGGCCGCGCGCAGGGTGCGGCGTCCGCCCAGGGATGGCGCTCCCGGTACGCCGCCGGGCGTACGCGAGAGCGCGACGGGGCGTCAGGCGGAGGGTTTGGCCGAGGACTCCACGCCACCTGCGATGACCTCGACGGCGCGCCGGCCCGCCGCCAGGATCTCCTCAGGCGAGCCGCCGCGCTGCTGCGCGACGAGGCCGGCCACGCCCATGGCGCCCCAGAAGCCGCCGACGACGGCGGCCGCCGCGATCAGGTCGAGCTGATCGGGGTAGGCCCGGTGCAGCGCCTCGGCGAGGCGCGGCTGCTGGTCGAACATCAGCGACAGTGCGCGTGCGCGCAGAGCCGGCTCGGAAAGGAGCAGCCGGGAGCGCGCCGTGGACAGGGCGACGTCAAGCTCGTCGTCGTCGGCGAACCCCTGCACGAGCAGGCCGTAGAGCCGCAGCAGCAGCGCGCCCAGCGGCTCGCCTGGCTCGCGCTCGGCCACCGCCTGGACGAGCTGATCCAGGCGGTCCTCCGCCTGCAGGAAGAGCACGTCCTCCTTGCTGCCGAAGTAGGTGAAGAAGGTCCGGGGTGAGACCTCGGCGGCGGCGGCGATCTCGTCGACCGTGGTGCGCTCGTACCCCTTCTCGTCGAACAGCCGGATGGCCGCCTCCACCAGCTTGCGGCGCGTCCGCACCTTCTTGCGCTCGCGAAGTCCCACGTCAGCAGACATGCAGCAACGTTATCACAGGACCTGCAAATATGCAGACCTTGCAATTCTGCAGAGTCTGCGTTTTTCTGGGGGCATGACAACCGATGGACAAGCCGCGGGCGAGCCCCTGCCCGGCCTGCCGACCGACCGGCCCGGCCCCTTCGACCCGCCCGCCGCGCTGCGCCCGCTACGCGACCAGGGCCCGCTGCACCGCATGACCTACGCCGACGGCCGCCAGGGCTGGCTCGTCACCGGCTACGCCGAAGCCCGTACGGTGCTGGACGACCCGCGCTTCAGCAACGACTTCCATGCCGACTTCAGCCCGCCCATCGAGGAGATGGCGGTGGTGAAGGCCCCGGAGACCAAGCTGCCGCCCGGGTTCTTCCTGGCGATGGACGACCCGGAGCACGCCCGCTTCCGCAAGCTCCTCACCGGCCAGTTCACCACTCGCCGCATGCGGGCGCTCGAACCGCGCATCGCCGAGATCGTCGAGGCGCACCTGGACGACCTGGCCCGCACCGGCCCGCCCGCCGACCTCGTGACGGCCTTCGCGCGGCCCATCCCCTCCATGGTCATCTGCGAGCTGCTCGGGGTGCCGTACGCCGACAGGGACCGGTTTCAGAAGGACGCCGCGATCATGGTGGACCTCGCGAACAGCGCGGAGGAGCGGGCCGGCGCCGTCCAGCGCGTCATGGGCTACCTCGCCGAGCTGGCCGGGCGCAAGCGCGCGGAACCGGCCGACGACGTGCTGAGCGGGCTGATCGCCGCCGGCGGCGGGCTCAGCGACGCCGAGCTGACCGGCGCCGCCACGTTCCTGCTGGTCGCCGGCCACGACACCACCGCCAACATGCTGAGCCTGGGCGCCTTCCTGCTCCTCCAGAGCCCGGACCAGGCCGCACTCCTGCGCCAGGACCCCGGCCTCGCCGACCGGGCGGTGGAGGAGATGCTGCGCTATCTCACGATCATCCACATCGGCCCCATCCGCGTCGCCACGGAGGACGTGCAGATGGCCGGGCAGACCATCCGCGCGGGCGAGACCGTGACCCTCTCCCTGCCGGTGGTCCACCGCGACCCGGACCGCTTCCCCGACCCCGACCGGCTGGACCTCACCCGCCCCGGCCACGGCCACCTGGCCTTCGGCCACGGCATCCACCAGTGCCTCGGCCAGCAGCTCGCCCGCGCCGAGCTGCGCGTCGCCTACCCGGCCCTGCTGCGCCGCCTCCCCGGCCTGCGCCTGGCCGTGCCGCCCGAGCAGGTGCCGCTGCGCACGCGGGCCACGCTCTACGGCGTCGATCGGCTCCCGGTCACCTGGTGACACGACCGCGTCCCGGCACGCCGCGAGGCGTACCGGGAGCTCACGAGGAGTCTTGCGCGAGGCCGCGCGCGGGGCTCGGCCCCGGCGGAACGGCCGCTGCGCGCGGGGTTCAGCGGGCGGGCCTGCTGCTGCGACGGAGCCTGCGCCACGCCTGAGCGCACCAGGCGACCACGCCGACGGCCGCGCCGCTGCCGAGGCCGATCATCATGGCGATCCCGCTGGTGTACGCGCGGAGCGCGAGCTCCTGCCAGGCGGGGTCGAAGCGAGCGGCGAAGGCGAGGGCGCTCTCCGGCGGGCTGTGGCCCAGCGAAGGCCCCACATCCCAGAGGATCTGGTGGACGATCAGCAGCGACAGGCCGTACAGGGCTCCCAGCACGAGGAAGTCCAGGAACGGCCGGCGCGTGCCGCGTACGAGCGCGACCACCACCCACGCCGCGAACGGCGCGAGCGCGAGCACGTCGTACAGCAGCGAGCTCTCCGGGGCGACGATGCCCAGGTCGGCGAGTACGGTGCGGGGCAGCCCGGCCGCGATCAGCGCGAGCATGAGCGTCACCGGCATGTCGGTGCCGGGGAAGCGGCGGGCGGGGGAGTTCAGGATGTCAGCATGCATGGCCCGAGTGTGTTCCGGGTCAGGGGGTGGGACATCGGCTCCGGGGCGCGCCCTCCGCCGCGCTCTCTACACCCCGCGGCGTACCCCCGTCACGTCTGCACGGCGTAGACGCCGAAGCCGATCACGGCCACGCACGCCGCGGCCGCGAACAGCACCACGTTGACCGCCACGGACAGGTACTCGCGCCGCCGGAGATGCAGCCGCATCGCCAGCACCATGATCACCGCGAGGCCGGCGGCGGCCAGCGGGGTGAGCGCCGACGCGACGCCCGTGGCGGCCGGCAGCACCACACCCGCCGCGCCGGCCGCCTCCGCGAGCGCGATCAGCAGGACCGACGTCATCGAGTAACCGCTCAGCGCCTCGGGCAGGGCGTCGGGAGCCTGCAGGACCTTCAGCAGCGCGGACGTCAGGAAGATCGCCGCCAGCGCGCCCTGGACCGCCCAGAGGAAGGCGCTCACAGCCCGGCGGCGGATACACCGCCGTCGATGGTGAAGATCGCACCGGTGGTGTAGGCGGAGCGGTCGGAGGCGAGGAACGCGACCAGGTCGGCGACCTCGCGGGGGAGGGCGGCGCGGCCGAGCGGGAACATGGCGGTCAGCTCCGTGTGCCGCGACTCGTCGCCGAAGCGGGCGCGGGCCTGGGCCTTCATCAGGGTCTGGATGCGTTCGGTCGCGACCGGGCCCGGGTTGACGCCGACGACGCGGATCCCGTCGGCGAGACTGCGCCCGCCCAGGGCCTTCGTGAACGTCATCAGCGCGGCGTTGCCGGTACTACCGGCGATGTAGTTGGCGTCGTAGCCTTCGCCGGACGCGCCGATGTTGTTGATGATCACGCCGTGGCCGCGCTCCTTCATCCTCGCGTACAGGTGGCGGGTGAGGTTGATGTAGCCGTACACCTTCAGCTCCCAGCCGTGCCGCCACGCCTGCTCGTCCACCGCGTGCAGGGGGCCGCCGGGGATGTCGCCGGCGTTGTTGATGAGGATGTCCGGTACCTCGACCGTGGTGGCGAACCGGTCGAGGTCGTCGCCGCGCCGCAGGTCCACGACGTGGACGCGGGCGTCCACCCCGTGCTCGTCCGTTAACCGGGCGGCCAGCTTCTCCAGGTCGGGGCCGCTGCGGGCGGCCAGGTCGAGGTGGCAGCCCTCCTCGGCGAGCACCTCGGTGATGGCCGCGCCGATGCCGCGCGACGCGCCGGTGATGAGGGCGCGCTTGCCTCGCAAGTGCAGGTCCATGATGTCGTCCACCTTTCGGGAACCGTCAGTTTCGACAAGCATTGACGAAACCGGCGGTTCCGTCAATGGGGAGCGTCATCACGGGACGGGCGCAGGGCGGGCCGCGAGCACGTTGCACCAGGAGCGGGAGACGGCGTTCTCGGCGTGCTCGCGTACCTCGAAACCCGCCTCGGCCAGGGCGGCGAGCAACGCTTGCGGCTCGCGGTGTGCGAACCAGCGCAGGTGACCGTCGCCCGCGACCGGCTCCCACCCCTCACCGTCGCCGGTCGCGGCGCTCAGCCCGAGCAGGCCGCCCGGCCGCAGCGCCGCATGCCAGGCGCGCAACGTGGGGACGGTCTCGGCGACCGGCACGTGCACGAGCGCAGCCGCCGACCACAACCCGTCCACGACCCGGCTGCCGGCGGCGGGCGGAGCAGATCACCCACGGTCACGGGCACGCCCCGACCGGCGGCCAGCGCCGCCATCGCCGCCGCGCCGGGCGGCCGCAGGCCCGTGTCCGGGGCCGAGGAGGCGATCGCGTCGCCCGCGGCGTCGATCTGCTTGGGCCGCAGTGGCTTCTTGCTCACCTGCCGGCGCGACGGTTCCGGCGGCCTGCGTACTGTCCCGGGCCGTCCCCCGCTAGTGAGCGGCAGTCCGGGTGTGCAGCGGGCTCACGGTCCCGGCTCAGTCAAGCGATGAGGGCTCACTGAGGGGGCAGGGGCGGCGCGGCGGCCTCGACGGTGTAGAAGGCAAGATCCACGCCCATGGTGCCGTCTGCGCGGAAGGGCACGAGCGAGCCGACGATGGGGACGTCGTTGAGCCAGAAGTAGGCACCCTGAGGGGCTTCGATCCGGCAGGCGGTGATGCCGAGCGTGGCGTCATCGTCGCCGCGTAGGCTGCCCTGATTGGATACGGTCAGGATGACGCCGTCGTCGGTCCGCAGGGCGTAGGTGGCGCTGACGAGCGTCGTGCCATCGTCGCGGGCGATCGCCCAATCGGCTCCTCCGGGTACGACGTGGCCGCTGATCCTGCCGGTGACGGTGCCGCCCGTGATGGGAATGATCAGCCGCTGTCCGGCGCGGATCCGGCCGGCGTCGATCGGCTCTGCGATCTCCACGTGAAGGCCGGCGAGCGGGCGCAGGCTCAGCGACGGCGCGGAGGTGGTCGCGGGAGTGGTCAAGGGGCTCCTCTCCAGGGATCCCGAAACTATCCGACTTGTTGTGCAGCGTTCAAGAAGTGGCGTCGGGAGGGGCCATGGCCGCTGGCGGCAGGCCGGGCCGAGCGCGTGCCTCCGTCCGGCGGTCTCACGATCCGCGGACACTGCGCACGCGTGAGGCGATCGTGAGCGCGGCCCAGGAACTGGCGCGGGAACCGGCCGGGGAGCCGGAGGGAGAGATCACGGTCGCCGACCCGGCGGCCCACGAGGGCTGAGGGCGGCGGGCTCACCGTTCGGGACCGGTCCCGAACGGCGGGTGTACGATCCCGAGTACACAAAAACATTCTGCAGGAAAGGCATGCGGATGGTTTTGCGGGCCTCGCATTGCCGCCGGTCGATTCGAGTCGGGCGCTCGGCCCCTGCGGTGTTGATCCGCCCTGGTCGCCCCGCCGACATTTATGCAACCGACAAGTAATCGGGAGATGTCATGACGCGCAGACAGGCGCGCATCGGATTCGCGATCTGCGTCGTGCTCTGGTTGGTCGCCTCCCAGCAGGCGGGGCCGGAACCAGTGGATTTCTACTACAATCCCATCACAGCCTTTCTTCTCTATATTGGGCCGTTGATCGGTCTGGTTTTCCTCGTCCTGTCATTCGTCGGTCGTAAGGAAACGAGTCGGGCCCGGCGCGATCCCGAGCAGGAATCGGAACAGTGATCGGCGGTCGACCGCACCGCGGTCACGACGTGCCCAGCTCGAAATAGACCGTTCAGCACCTGCACTGGTGCCGGACACGGGCGCGGAAACGTCACCTGCGCCCCGCCGCATCGGCTACGCCTTCCGGCCCATCGTGACCGCCTCGCCGGCAGATCCAAGAAGCAGCCTCTAGCTGTCGCGGCGGACCGCGAGCACGCCACCCGGCCGCAGCGCCGCATGCCGGGCGCGCAACGTGGGGACGGCCTCGGCGACCGGCACGTGCACGAGCGCAGCGGCCGACCACAGCCCAGGTCGGCGACGCGCGCTCCGGCGGGCAGCGGGGCGGTGAAGCGGGCGCGGAAAGCGCGGAACGCGGCGTCCGGATGCTCCGAGCGCAAGGCATGGGTGGCGGCGATACGGTCGTACGTCGCGGCGGTCCGTGCGGTGAGGTCGTCCATCACGCGAGTATCCGCCGGGGACGTCATGGTTCAACAGTTCGGACTTCCCGGCCGTCTATCCCGTGACGGTACGAGGAAAGGCAGAAGTCATTGGATGACGAGCCCCGCTTCGAGGACTTCGTGGCGGAACGAGCCGACGCCCTGCTGCGCTACGGCTACCTGATCAGCGGCGACCCGCACGACGCGGCCGACCTCACGCAGGAGGCGCTGATCCGGCTGCATCAGGCGTGGCCCCGGGTCCGGCGCAAACATGCCCCCGAGAGCTACGTGAAGATGATCATGGTGCGGCTGCACATCAGCACCTGGCGGTTACGCAGGCGCGAGCGGCCCGACTGGGCGCTGCCCGAGATCGCGGGCTTCGACTCGCCGCCATCCGACAGCGACGAGGGCCTGTGGGAAGCGCTCGCCACGCTGCCCCGCAAGCAGCGGGCCGTGCTGGTGCTGCGCTACTACGAGGACCTGTCCGACGCCGACATCGCCGCCGTGCTCGGCATCTCGCGCGGCACCGTACGCAGCCACGCCTCGCTCGGCCTGGCCAAGCTCCGTTCCATGCTGCCCAGCACTTCAGAGATCAACGGGAGCCCCGCATGACCGACCCCCTGGAGTCCCGCCTGCGAGCCACGCTGGGACGCGCCGCCACCCGCGCGCCGCAGGCACCGCCGAGGTTCTCGGCCGAGGTGGTGGCCAGGTCGCGGCGGCGCAGGATGCGCAAGAACGCGCTGCTGGCCGGCGTCTGCGTCGTCGCCCTCGCCACGCCCGTCACGATGCTGATCGCGGGCGGCAGCGGCGATCCCGGCTACGTCGCCGTCGTCGTCACATCCACCCCGGCCCCGCCCGGCGAGCCGGCCCCATCGGCGAGCGCCTGACGATCGAGAACCCCTCCGAGAGGCGGCCCATCTCGTTCTGGTACGCCAGGACGACGAGCGGCGACACCGTCCTCTGCCACCAGCAACTGGCGAGGACGGGAGCTAGCTCGAGCTCCTGCGGCGACAAGCCGGTGGACGGCGAGCAGGCCACAGAGCAGGGCGACACCCGGACGTTCCCGCTCCCCGCCACGGGCAAGGTCCTGCACTACGGCAGCGCGGGGACCGAGGTCACCCGGGTCACGGCCGTACTGAAGCAAGGCGGGCGCGTCACCGGCACGCTCACGACTCCGCAGGGCGCCCCGCAGGCCGTCTGGACCGTGACCGTGCCCGCGGGCAAACCGGTGACGGCGATCGAGTTCGCCGGCCGCGACGGCAAGACGATCAAACGGATCGCGCCGCGCCCGCTGACGGTCCCCGAGGCGACGGCCAAGCCCGTCGGCGACACGGTGAAGATGCCCGCCAAGCTCGACGCCGGCCTTTACCAGACGCCCGACAGGACGCTGATCTGGAAGCTGGACGGGCAGGCCGTGGGCCTGCACCGCCTGGCCGACGTGCAGACGCTGCTCGACATGGGCGGCAACCGCATGAACGTGGAGCTGCGCGAGTACGACAAGCGCTGGTTCGGCATCACCGGCGACCAGACCGCCCGCGTTGCACTGATCTTCCAGGACGGCACCTCGGTGAGCGCCGCCACCAGGCCGGACCCGTGGAAGCTCGGCGGCTTCCGGATGTTCGCAGGGACGCAGGAGCGTACCGACGACCTGTACGCCGAGGGCTTCACGATCGCCGGTTACGACAAGGACGGCACGGAGCTCTGGCGCGAGAAGCACGATCCCACGCGCTGACAAGCCCCGGTCGGCGGGCTGGTCTTAGCCGAGCGCTCGGGCGGGGACGGCGAGGCTCACCGTGGTCCCCTCACCCCGTACGGCGTTCACGGTCAGCCCGCCGCCCAGCCGCGCGACCTCGGCCCGGCGCGCCTCGTACGGCTCGGCCGCCATGCCGTGCCCGTCGTCGCTCATCGTCAGCCGTAACCCGCTGGACCCCACGGTGAGAGCGACGCAGACCGTACGAGCGCGCCCCTGCCTCTCCACCTCCTCCAGTACGTCGCCGACCACGCCGTGAACGAGACCGTCGACCCGGCCAGGGAGGGCCCGGCCGGGCAGGGCCCACACCTCCACCTTGACCCCGGTCCGCAACGACCATTCCTCCAGCCGCTCCTCCAGCGAAGGCGCCCGGCTGACAGACTCGGTTCCTTTGATCACGTGTTTCACCCCGATCATCGTCCGCGAGGAGACCGGGCGGCTTGCTGACCACGCGGCTCCACGGCCAAGATCATCCCACCGATTCGCACGTTCCGATTCCGCCCCAGGCTGGCACGGTCAACTCACCCCTCGGTTGCAGCCCGCTAAACCCCCAGCCCTCGGGGCACGTGGCCGCTTCGATCCCGAGAAAACCGATCAAGCACAGAAGGGGTGTCATCCGACCGCGCTCGAACCGCCCGGGCTCGTAACGTAGGCGGCGTGACGACCGGCACGGTGGACGAGCTGCGCGCCGCGCTGAGCGGGGCGTCGGTGCCCGAGTTGCGGCGCAGGACGGAACGGCTCTGGCGGGAGTGGCAGGGGCGGCCGGGTGATTTGTTGGACGCGCTCGTGGCGTTGTGGGAGCCCGATGGTGAGCGTGAGGTTCGCATGGGCGTCGCCATGCTGCTGGGTGCGGTGGCGGTGGGGGAGCGGACGGCGCTGGATGTCATGACCACGACCTGCGCCGACGACGGCGACTGGCGGGTGCAGGAGGCGCTGGCCAAGGGGCTCGACTGGCACTGCGCGCTGCGGGGCTGGCAGGAACAAAAAGCACCCCGAGCTGGTGCTGGTCACGCTCTCCGGCTGGACGGACACCACCCCCGCCGGAGCCTGGACCATCGAGCACGCGTGCCGGCACCTCACCAAATCCCACCCCGACGAAACCGCCACAATCCTGGCCGAACTGCGGAAATGACGGCGAGGCGGGCACCCAGGCCGGCCTCGCCGTCAACGATCGACTTCCGGCGAGGCGGCCGCCGGGGCTGGCCTCGCCGTCAACGCCCCCTCTCAGGCCCCTGCCGGTTCCGCGTTCAGGATCTGCGCGTACTCCTCGACGTTCAGGTGCCGCCCCTTGAGCTGGGACGTGAGCTCCGCGTCGAGGATGCCCAGCTCGAGCAGCCCGTCACCGCGCTCCTTCGCATGCTGCCTGATGTGCTCCTGCGTGGCGGCGTCCACGTAGTCCTCCCAGTCGGGTGCGTACGTCGCGCCGCCGTCCGGGCCGAGCGGGAGCACGATCCCCGGCAGGCCGGGCCGGTAGGCGGTCAGCTCGTCATCACCCTGGAGCAGCGCGCGGATGTTGGCCGCGATCACCGACGCGTGCCGGGTCGCCGCGCTCGCCTGCTTGGCCTCGGGGATCGCGGTGACGTCGCCGAGCGCGAACACCCGCGACTGGCCGGGCAGCCGCAGCTCGTCGGTGACCGCGAGCCGCCCGTCCGGCCGCCGCGCGGAAACCAGGCTCCCGGCCAGGTAGCCGGTGTCGGGGACGCCGCCGAAGCAGCGGAACCAGATGTCGGCGGTGAGCCGTTCGCCGGAGTCGAGGGTGGCGGTGAACGTCGCGTACTCACCGGCTTCCGACGGGGGCTGCTCGCGCAGGCGCGCCCCGAGGACGACCCGGATGCCCAGCGCGTCGAGCTGGCGGCGCAGCTCCGCCCTGAACTCGGCGGAATACCCGCCGGAGACGATCTCGGACCCCGGGTCGAGGAGGGTGATCGACTTGTCGGGCCAGGCCGCCAGGATCTCCCCGGCCAGTTCGAGCCCGACAGGACCGGCGCCCAGCAGCAGGACGCGGCCGGCCCTCGCGAGCGCCTCGCGGGTCGCGTGGTACCTCTCCTTGGCGGCGGCGCTGTCCTCGACGTCCACCTTGGCGGGGAACGGGTAGGACGAGCCCGTCGCCAGCACGATGTAGCCGGCCTCGATCCGCTCGCCCGATCGCAGCCAGACGGACGTCTCGTCCACCCGCACGGCCCGGTCCCTGATGATCGTGCCGCGCTCGAGCAGCCGGTCGTAGGGGAGGAACATCCGGTCCGTCCAGCCCGGATCGGTGAGGCCGCGCAGCGCGGCGACGTTGTGGACGAAGGTGTCCCGAGGCTCGACGAGCACCACGTCGGTGACGCCGTCGAGCTCCTTGGCGACGGTGATGCCGCCGTATCCGCCGCCGATGACGGCCACGGTCGTACGCATATCGTTCTCTCCTCACAAGAGGGTGGTCGGGGTGACGGTGCCTACCTGCAGCACGGCGTCGAACCATTCGTCGAGCCGCCCGGCCGTCAGGTAGTGCTCGGGATCGGCTTCCGCCTTGTAGATCCCGCTGATGATGCGGAGCTTGTGCGGCCCGCCCAGCCAGTCGTTCACCGGCTCGGGCCGAGGCGAACGCAGGTCGAGCAGATAGCGATCAGGCCCTGCGGCGAGCACGGCGTCGGCCGACCCGGGCATCGGATCGGGAACGACCTGGCCCGGATGCAGGCCGCTCACATCGCCGCGCGCGAACGCGATCAGCAAGGAGACATAGCGCTCGCCCAGCCGTTCGCGCAGCTCGTTGCCGACGCTCTGGAACGGGCCGAGCAGGGCGGCGGGGATGACGCGGGGCGCGTTCGCGGTGAACGACATGCCCTCCCAGTAGGCGATCTTCACGCCGTCGTCGCGCAGCAGCGAGGTCAGCACGGCGACCGAGCGGCGCCTCGTCTCGGCGTAGTCGAAGCCGCCGCCGGCGAAGCTGCCGGCGTGCGCGTCCACGATCAGCTTCGCCTTCTCCAGCGCCACGCCTGGGTCGGGCAGCGCGGCCACCAGGTCGAGGGCGTCGCGCGCGTGCTCGACGAAGGGACGTCCAGGATGGACGCCCCGCGCGTGCTGCACGTGCTCGGGCACCTCGTGTGCGGTGACGATCACGTCGTAGTGGCGGCGCAGCTCGGGGACCAGCTCGGGACGTACGCGGGCCACATGCTCGATCACGGCCTGGTAGTCCGCGGGCCGGGCGGACGGAGCGTCCAGCCCCACGATCCGCAGCGGGTCGGACCGATGCCGCCGGTTGAACGCCCGCGCCCACTCGACGACGGCGCGCAGCTCCGCGGTCCGCCACGGGGCCCACAGCTCGGACATCGCCGTACGGACGTCTTCGTCACCGCCGAGGACATAGGCGTTCACCCGCTCGACCGCCACCTCGTCGTCCTGGATCGCGAGGACGCGGAACCCCAGGTCCTCGACCAGCAGCCGCAGCACCCGGTGCGCCTGCGTCATCACCTCGTGCGCCGCGCGGGTCTGCTCGCCTATCCCGACGATCTCCGCATCGGCCAGCAGCTCGCGAAGCGGGTGGAGGTCGGTGAGCGCGTCCGCCGGGTCGGTGGTCGTCAGCGCGCGGGCGTGCTCGGCCACCCACCGCCGGGCGGCGGTCTCTGTCGTACGTGCCATGCGTCCGAGGCTACGAGCGTACGGTGAGACAATGAATGCTCAGCTGTGGCACTTTTATACGCGAACGTATCAAAGCGCGGGGTGAACGAGATGGACATCCTCAGCGACGTGATCTCCGCCGTACGGGTGGGCACGCCCGCCACCGAACGGGTCGAGTGGCGGGCGCCCTGGCGGCGCACCTTCCCCGACCTGCCGGGCACGGCCGGCTTCCTGGTGGTGCTCCAGGGCACCTGCTGGCTGATCGACAAGGCCGACGAGCCCGCCCACCTGGCACCCGGCGACGTCGTCTTCTCCCCGCACGGCGACGGCTACACCCTGGCCGACAGCCCGTCCACGACCGCACACGCCACCGGATCCACCACCGTCACCTTGTGCGGCGGCTACCGGCTCAGCCCCGAGTGGACCCACCCGCTCCTGCGCGAGCTGCCGGGCGTCATCCACATCCCGGCCCGCCCCGGACACCACGCGGGCCTGCGCGCGGCCGTGGAGGTGCTCGGCGCGGAGACCGGCAGCCGCCGCCTCGGCGCCGCCGCGCTCCTGCCCGTGGCGCTCGACATGCTTCTGCTGTACGTCCTGCGCATCTGGTTCGAAGAGCACCCCGGCGGCGAGCCCGACACCGGCTGGGCCGCAGCCCTCGCCGCACCCGACATCAGGGCGGCGCTCAACGCCATGCACGACGACCCCGCCCACCCCTGGACCGTCCAGGAACTGGCCGACCGGGCGAGGGTGTCCAGAGCCACCCTGTCCCGCCGCTTCGGCGCGCTCATCGGCCAGCCGCCGCTGACGTACCTGACCTGGTGGCGCATGACCACGGCCGCCCGGCTCCTCGTCCTCGACCCCGCCGCCTCCCTGGACTCCGTGGCCGCTCGCGTCGGCTACTCCTCGGAGTTCGCCTTCGCCAACGCCTTCAAGCGCCACTTCGGCCTCGCCCCGGGCGCCTACCGCCGCCGGGCCACGGCGATGCCGAGCGTGACCCCGGCACGGCCGTGACCTGGCCGAGCACGCGTACCAGGTGGGTGGCTTCGATGACGGCGGACACTACGGCCTCACCGGTGCGGTCAACGGGGCGCGCACGTCAGTCGCCCTGGGCGACGTCCGTGCCCCGGCCCGGCTCGCCCGCGGACAGCATCAGGTGCGTTCCCTGCGCGAGCCTGAACTCCAGGATGCCCTCGTCAGGGGACATCGGCGCGGTTCCGAGCAGGGCTTCGTCCCACTTCGCCGATGCGTCGAGGTCGCTGACTTCGACACCGAAGGTGACGCTCTTGATCGGTGGAATCGCCATGCGGTCGTGCCTCCGTTCCGTTGTTCCGTCTCACCGGATCGAGCGACCCGCCGCGCGCCGCGAGTGGCCCCCGCCTTGGCTAGCGCTCGGAGATCCGCGTGCGTTACGCCCGCTCCTCGTCGATGACCGGCATCGGCGGCCCGCCCGGCTGCCACGTCTCCAGGAACGACGCCTGCTGCCGCTGATCGACGAGCTCGACGTCCGCCCCGATGGAGTCGAGGCGGTGGTAGGCGAACAGACGCCCGTACGGGCAGCCGGAGAACGTCTCGGGAAAGCCGGAGGCGGCCAGCCGCTCGGCGCCCGCGGCCACGTCGGACGTCCAGAACCCGAGATGGTGGAAGCGCGGCGTGCTCGTGTCGCCCCACGGCCCTCCGGGCGCGGCCTCGATGAGCTCGATGAACGCGGGCCCCTCGGCGGAGAAGACGATGCGGTAGTCCCACTCCCCGATACGGCCGTCGCGCGGCTCGCGCCAGGCGACCCCGGCCGCGCTGGACAGGTCCCGCATCGCCGCCCGCAGATCGGGAACGGCGAAGCAGACGTGGTAGTAAGGCGACATCGCGGTTGACGCGCTCCTCCCGCAGAGACGACGAAGGCGATCAGATCTACCCGCTGCGCCTCGCGTCCGCAATCAGCGGCCCGTTCCGCCCGGCGTGGGCGATCAGCGACCGTCCCGCCTAAGTACGCGATCAGCGCGGGGCGCCCGAGTGCAGGATCTCGTGCGTCCACCGGTCGCGGGGCTGCGCGTGCAGGGTCCAATAGTGCTCGGCGATGTCGTCGGGGTCGAAGGCGGTGCCGGGGGCGACCGGGCCGTCCACGGTGACGCTCGCCGGGTGCACGCCGGAGGCGCCGTACGCCTGGTCGATCAGCGTGACCAGGGTACGGACGCCCGCCTTGCCCAGCGACAGGCTCACGTACTGCGGCTTGGGCTCGGGCATGCCGCCGGTGATGATGATCGTGCCGTGCCCGCGCGCCGCCATGGCGGCCGATCAGCAGCCGTGCGGCGGCGATCACCGCCAGAGCGAGGCGAACGTTCACCACGCGACCCCTTCACGCGACCGCAGCGGAAACGGCCTCGGCCGGCCGCCGGTGCCCGGGGTAGTGCCAGGCGAACCCGAACCGGCGGCGGGTGTAGCCGAACGCGATCCCGGCCGCCGGGTCGGCGAACGCCTCCGACCCCGCCCGCCTGGCCGCCCTCGGCCTGGAACCGTGACCCGGCAGGCCGAGGGCGGCGGAACGGTCAGGCGAACCGCAGGACGAAACGCCCGCGGACGCCGTGCTTTTCGAGCGAGCGGTGCGCGTCGGCGGCCTCGGCGGCGGGCGGCTGCCCGGCCACGCGCAGGGTGAGCCGCCCGTCGCCGGCCAGCTCGGCGAGCCGGTCCAGCTTCTCCGCCTCTTCGGCGTAGCCGCGGACGAAGATGGGAGCGACCCGCACCCGGTCGGTCCCGTCGCCCTGCCAGCCGCGTACGGTGACCAGCGTCCCGCCGTCCTTGACGGCCGGGAGCGCGGCGGCGTCCAGCACGGCGGCGTCCAGCAGCCCGTCCACGCCGTGAGGGTAGAGGCGGCGGACCTCCGCCACGAACCCGTCACCGCGCGGCAGCACCACGTCGGCGCCGCACGAACGTACGAACTCCTCGTCCTGCGGGGCGGCGTCGGCCACGACGACCAGCCCGGCCAGCTTGGCGAGCTGCACGAAGTACCCGCCGAGCGTCCCCGCGGCGCCCGTGACGGCCACCGTCGCACCGGCCGGGAGCGCCAGCGTGTCCAGCGCGAGCTGCGCGGTGAGGCCGTTCATCGGAACGGTGGCGGCCTTGGCGTCCGGCAGCCCGGCAGGGATCTTCGCCACCGACCGCGCCGGCACGACCAGGTCGGAACGGTAGCCGCCGTGCTCGCCCGACGGCACCACGATGGCCATGACGGCGTCCCCGATCTGGAACGGGCGGTCGACGTCCGGGCCGATCTCGCTGATCGTGCCGGCGACGTCCATGCCCGGCACCCGTACGCCGTCCGCCTCGCCCTGCCGCGGACGTGACCTGACCAGGGTGTCGGTCGGGTTCACCGCGGCGCTGGTGACCCGGATCCGCACCTGGCCGGGGCCGAGCGGCTCCGGCTCCAGGTCGAGCTCGACGAGCGCGTCCGGCCCGCCCGGTTCTGTCACTCCGATTGCGTGAACCACGATGCTCCTTAGTGATTGCTGTCGCCCCGTCGAGGTGCCTGCAGACCTTCGAGTATCAGGCCGCACACCTCGTCGAGCTGGGTCTCGATGCCCGGGTCCGGCCACTCGGCGGCATGGGCGAGGTGGTGGAACTTGGCCGTGGCGTGGAAGACCGCGCGGGCGGCGGCCTCCGCGTCACCGGCGCGGAAGCTCCCGTCATCGACGCCGTCGGCGACGATGGCCGTCAGCTGCCCCAACAGGTCGGCGACATGCCCGGTGGCGACGGCGCTGTGCGCGGCGGCGAGATGACCGTACGCGGCGAACAGCTCGGGATCCTCACGGATCTTGGCCTGCTTCAGCGACAGGACCGCATGCAGCCACCTGCGCAGCCGCTGAGGCGGCCGGAGCGTACGGTCGGCCGCGATGACGGCGAGCGTGTCGCGGTTGCGGTCGAGCCAGCGCCGGGTCACCGCCTCGCGCAGCGCCTGCTTCGACGGGAAGTGCTTGTAGACGGCGGCATGGCTGACCCCGAGCGCACGGGCGACGTCCACGACCGTCGCCTTGTCCGGCCCGTGGCGGCGCAGGATCTCCTCGGTGGCCGCCAGGATCGCGTCCGCGTCCAGCGGAGTGCGGGCGGCCATCAGTGCTTCAGCTCCACGCCGCCAGGCTAGCCGCCGAAGTTACAGATATCAAATCTTGTAACTTGATACCCACTACAGTGCTTCCGCCCTCCGTCTTGAGTACGAGCGCACGGCTCCGACCTGAGGCCCATGACGGCCCGAGCGGCGGAACTTAGCGTGAGAGCATGCTTCCGCGCCCGCCTGAGGCTGACCGGCAGCCCTTGCCCGATCTGCTGCATCGCGCGCTCTTCAAGACGGTGTCGCTGCTCCCGCCCGGGGCGCAGGCGGTGCTGTTACGGCGCTACTTCGACTGGTGGCACCGCTCGCCCGATCCCTGGCATCTCCTGACCGACGACTACGAGCAGCACAAGTACGCCACGACGTTACGCCTGGTCCCTCATCGCCCTTATCGCCGCATCCTCGACGTGGGCTGCAGCGAAGGCGTCTTCACACACATGCTGGCCACGCGGTACCCCGACGCGGAGGTCACCGGAGTGGACGTCTCCGAGCGTGCGCTCAACCGCGCCCGCGCCCGCCCCGCCCGCAAACGGCCGACGTTCATCCGCGCCGACCTGATCTCCTACCGCCCCGCCGACTCCTTCGACCTCGTCTTCTGCGCCGAGACGCTCTACTACCTCGGCCGCGGCGACCGCCTGCGGCTCGCCTCCGCCCGGCTCATCGAACTCGTCCGCCCCGGTGGCCTGCTCACCCTCGTCCACCCCTGGCCGGAGGCCGAACGCCTGTACGTCCACCTCGGCGGCCTGACACGCATCCTGCACCACGTCGAGGAAGAGGCGCACCGCCCCTTCTCCGTCACCGTCCTCGAGGCATGAGCATGATGGCGCCCGGCGAGCGGGCCGGCGTGGATGCGCCGGAGCTCGCCGGACGACGATCGCCATAACGTGCGGCGTGCGCCGTGCAGCGCGGCCGCTGTGACGTGCGGCGTGCGCCGTACAACGCGGCCGCTATGACGTGCGGCGTTTGCCGTACAGGGCGGCCGCGCCGGCCACGCCCGCCGCCGCCAGCACGACCTGGATGATCAGCTCGATCCAGTCGATGCCTCGGGTGTCGGCGACGCCCAGCGCGGCGGCGATGGCCGTGCCGATGAGGGCGGCGACGATGCCGATCACGATGGTGAGCCAGAACGGGATGTTCTGACGTCCGGGAACGACCAGGCGCCCGAGAACGCCGATGATCACCCCGATGATGAGCGCGGAGATGATACCGGTGACTTCCATGCTGCGCCGCCTTTCTGGTGATCGCTTGACGGAGGTACGGCAGGTCGCAGAGACACGTCGGCAATCCGTTGCTTCCCGAATGCACAAACGCGCAAACGACAAGGTCCTGTAACGACGGGGTGAGCCGCCGCTGATCCGGGAGGGGTCCCGGCGGGCCGCGTTTACGATGCCGGTGTGACCGCCGATCACGCATTCCACCGCGAGTACCGGTATCCGTCAGGCGGTTGGCTGTGGACCGCCCTTGCCGCCCCCGCGGCCGCAGGTGTCCTGCTGGTCGTGCGCCTGGCTCTGGACGAAGACGTGCCGGCCTTCGTCCCCGTCGCCGTCGGGGCGCTGTTCGCCGCCCTCATCCTCTTCGCGGTGCGCGCGGGCACCGGGAGCGCGACGATCGTCGACGGAGACCGGATCACGATCAGAAACGCGTTCAGCAGCCACGCCACGCCCTGGCCGGACGTCCAGGGCATCGAGATCGAGATCAACCCCGGTGCGGGGCGCGGGGCGCCGGACCTGATCGTCGTCCTCTACGACGCGGAGGGCCGCCGCCGTATCCTGCCGCAGCTCAACGAGAAGAACCTCCCCGACCTGGAGAGGGCGAGGTGGAGGCTCTGCGCGAGGTGTGGATGCTGCGCAGGGGCGAGGACTGGGCGCCGGTCGGCAAGGCGGCAGACAAGATCGCCCGCGCCCGCAGGTACCCGCGACCGCTGGTGCACGTCGCGGTCATGGCCATGTTTCTCGGACTCGCGGCCGGGGTCGTGATCTCCCTCGTCATGCTGGCCACGGGCATGTACGACGTCATCAACGAAAACCCCGTCACCGAGGCCCTGTTCCGCCCCATGACGCTGATCTTGGCGATGCCCTTCCTGGCGTACATCGGCACCTTCGTGATCGGGGCGATCGTCCGCCGCCGTCGCTGAACCTCGCATCTGGAAACGCGCACTCCACCACAGTCGGGGAGGCATCGAGCTGCGCCGGTCCGCGTCGCAGGGATGTCACGCGGGCGGGCCCGCCTTGACCCGCCGCACCAGTTGCTCCAGCGAACCCCGGTAACCGTGGAGGTGCTCAAACCACCACGTGGCGCCCGCATCCGCGTAAGCCTGGACCGGCGAGCCGGGGTCGCTCACCCCGATGACCGCCACGTCGAAGCCGCCGTCGGCGGCCCGATGCCGCCGCACCTCACCGACCTGAGCGGCCAGGGCCTCGGGGGAGAGCGTCATGCGGCCGTCCTGGTCGTCGCCCGCGACGATCCACCCGTCCCAGCGGGCGGCGCGCCGCAGCGCGCCGGCAGCCGTGCCACCGACCCACACCGGAACCCGGGGCCGCTGCACCGGCAGCGGCGCGAGCCGCACCCCGTCGACGGTGTAGTGAGCGCCCCGGTGGCGCACCTCCTCGCCGGACCAGAGCGCGGCCAGCACCTCTAACGCCTCGTCGAGCACGGCCCCGCCGGGACGCGCCGCGCCGAAGGCGGTGAACTCCCGCTCCACGCCGCCGAGCCCGGCGCCCAGGATCGCGCGGCCGCCGCTCAGCCTGTCGAACGTCGCCACCGTCTGCGCCAGCCGCTCCGGGCGGTGCCCGGCCACGGGCGTCACCGCCGTGCCCAGCCTGATGCGGGACGTCGCCTGCGCCGCCGCACCCAGCGCCACCCACGGGTCGGCCGACGGCACGCCCCAGGCGAAGCCGAGATGGTCCCACACCAGCAGGGCCTCCCACCCGGCCGCCTCGGCCTCCCGGGCGAGGGTCACCAGGTGCGCGGGCTCGGCGAGGTCACCGAGGATCGCGACGTCGATGCCGTACCGCATGCCCCCACTCAAGCACCCGGCACCGACAGTTCGACGGAACGCGGGCACTGGCGGCTTACAGCATCACGGCCAGGGTGACCGCCGTGGCGGACGCTCCCGCGACGGCGCCCGTGACCGCCTGGGCGGGCGTGTGGTCGCGCAGCACCGTACGCGCCCACCCGATCAACCCCACCAGCACGGCCCCGGCGGCGAGCACCAGGGCGGGCCACGGAAGCACCCAGGCGAGCATCACCACCGACCCCGCCGCCACCGCGGTGTGGAAGGAGATCTTCCAGGCCAGCGTGACCGGCCCGACCACGGCCAGCGTGGCGAGCATGATGACCACGCACGCCACCATCACCATGGGAGCCCCGAGCACGACCAGCAGGGCCAGCGCCACGACGACGAGGGCGACGATGACCGCGATCAGCTTCGGCCGCTGGGACCGCTCACCGATGTGCCAGTCCCCGAACCACCCCTTGCGGACCCCGCCGAAGATGACGATCGCGGGCACGCCACCGCACAACCCGGAGGCGAGCGCGCCCCAGCCGACCCCGGGCCACCCCGACGTGACCGCGCCCACCACCAGCGGCAGGCCCATCACGAACCACATCGGGGCGAACACATCGGTCAGGCGCCGAGCGAGGCGGACCTGCGGCCGCTGCCGAGCTGCTTGAACGCCTTCGCGACCTGTCGCAACCACTGTGTCTCTCTTTCCATGTCACCGGCGAAATCAGGGCCGGGGATGCGACCGGACGGCACCCCCGGCTCGTGTCCTGCGCGAGCCGCGCCCAGGGCGTCGGCGACCCACCGCGCCACCCGGGCGGGGTCGTCGCTCGACGGCGGCTCGGCCACCGTCGTGAGGTTGAGCATGCCGTCGCGGATCTCCAGCACCCGCCGCACCACCCGGGCGCGCAGGTCCACCTTCAACGGCAGCGAAAGGTCGGGGTACTGCGCCGTCAGCGCGTCCCACAGCGGACGCAGCTCGCGCAGCGCGGCCAGGTGGCGCAGCCTGGCCACGCCCAGCCGGCAGGCCGGAATCGACGTGCCGGCCGTGATGCCGACGACGCACGCCAGCAGCGTCACCCGCCCCAGGACGGGGATCTCCCGCAAGGTGGTGTCCGGGTCGAGGAGGGTGGCGAGGTTGACGGTCATGACGTGCGCCCGGTTGATCACCCCGGCGGCCATGCCGATCGTGGACAGCACCAGGCCGAGCCGCAACAGCGGCGGCGCCACCCGCGCGTACCCGGCGAACATCCAGCCCGCCGACGCCAGGCACGTCATCAGCCAGGCGTCGAACATCGCCAGATAGACGCGGCCCTCGACGGCCGTCGCGCCGGGGGAGTGCGCGCCGTCCACCCAGTAGATGCGGCCACCGCGTACGGCGAACATGGTGACCAGGACGCCCATCGTGAGCAGGGCGGCCGGCCAGATCCAGCGGGCCCGCGACGGCCGCCCCCGCCGGGTGATCGCCTCGACGTACGCGAGCAGGCTCGTCGCCGACGCCAGGCCGGTGAGATGCCGCAGCAGCGTCGCCAGCTCCGTGCCGGTGGCGGCGTCCATCCACGTCACCACCGCGGGCGCGGTGAACACCCGCGACAGAGCCAGCCCGGTGAAGGCGGCCCACAGCATCCGCTGCTCGTGCGAGCGCATCGCCGGACGGATGCGGGAGATCGACGCGCCCCACAGCAGGATCATGGCTAACCACTCGGCCAGGCCCACGCATGCCTCCTACGTCTCATATCCGAAGGTCCTGGACAGGCGGCGCAGGCCCTCATCGCCCCTCTCGGGCGGGGTGTACGCGCGCGTCAGAATGAGGGTGGCGAGCTCTTCGGCGTCGCGCTCCCACTGGGTCTCGTACCGGCCGCGCCCGTTCCAGCCGACGACGGGGCCGATCATGCGGCGCATGAACTCCTCGACGTCGCCCCCGATGCGGCCGTGCGTCAGCAGCATGTGGCTGATCTCGTGCAGCACGATGTTGACCCGCAGCAGCCCGGACGCGCCCGGCGCGACGAAGATGTGGTCGGCCCTGCGCGTGCCGAACCACAGCCCGGTCACCGCGCCCGCGGCCTCCGCGGGCAGGTCGTGCATGTGGAGCGGACGCCGCCGCTCGGCGCGGATGCGCTCAAGGAACGCATCCAGCGTGAACGGGTGCGGGATGGGCGCCGCCTCCAGGGCAGCCAGCAGCGTGGGAGACGGCATTCGTAACCTTTCCGCCGAGGCCCGGACAGACTATCGACCATCCGCTCAAGCCATGGTCACTGCGAGCGCGTCGGTTGATCATCGTCGGGGGTCCGTGCCGGATCGTCCAGACCTTCGGCGCGGCGCATCGCCTCGATCATCGTGAGCAGCGCGCTGCGCGAGATCTCCGACAAACCGGCCGTACGCTCGGCGATGTACTCCACGCCGAGCTGCTCGGCCCCCTGCCGGATCTGCGCCTCCAGCCGCTGATCTTCGGCGCTGAGCGGCGGCGGTTCGTCGTCGCCGTTGAGCCAGCCGTACGAGACGCCGAGGAGCTGTGCCAGGGCGGCCAGCCGGTCCCGGCCGACGTTCGTCTGCTTGCCCTTCGCGATGCGGCTGATGTAGGCGTGCGACATCTCAACGCCCTGCTCGCGCAGCCGCTTCGACGCCTCTCGGGCGGAATAACCCTTGGCAGCCAGGGCTTGGGTCAACCGCTCGGCCAGGGTAGCCATTCAGTCCCGCTCCTTCATGCCGGTTCGCCCCGGTTTGGGGGTTATCTGCACTCCGGCAGTGGAACCACAGAGTACACAATTTGTCCAGGTGTGACCCGGTAGTTGACAATGCTCCCCTGTCGGGGAAGGATCAAGCGCCCAGGTGTGAACTGTCGGTACACACGCAGGATCCTCATTCCCGACGTCCGACCTCATCGGAGAGCCCCCCGTGACCTTGCCGGACACAGACGGCCGACATCTCGTCCTGCGGCTCTCCCCGAACCTGTCCGCCCCTTTCGCATCAGCGGACGATCACGCGGCCGCGCGCCGTCAGGCGGCTTGCCCCCGCCCGGGACAGGGCCAGTGCGGTGGCCCGATCTCCCTCGCCGAAGGGCGGGGGCGAGTCTTTCCCATGATTGTCGCTACAGCCTGTCCACGGCCGGTGAGCCGGGTGGCCGTTGCGGGCCGGCGCGGGCCGCACTGGTAAGGTGCCGGGCATGTCAGGCGCTTCATGCTCGGCCGCGTGCGCGGCGGTGACCAGGACGCTCCGCTAGCGGCGGGACGTTCGCGGCACACCACCCTCCTTGCGCGAGAACGTCCGGTCGCTTCGTGATCAGTCCGGAGCGGCACCTTCGTGCTGCTCAGACGCCCCCATGAGCACCGGAGCGCTTGATGCTTTCCTCCCACGGGCAACGCCCGATCTCTCCCATGCGCGCATGGCTGGTGCTGTGCGCGATGTCGATGCTGCAGTTCCTTCTCGCGGTCGACGTGACCGTGGTCAACATCGCCCTGCCCTCGATCGGCAGGGACCTCAGTGCCGCAGGGCACTCCCTGACCTGGGTCGTGGTCGGCTACACCATCGCCGGTGGCGGGCTGCTGATGCTCGGCGGCCGGCTGGCCGACCTGCTGGGCCGCCGCCGCATGCTGCTGGCCGGCGCCTCCCTCTTCGGCGCGGCGTCGCTGCTGGCCGGGCTGGCGCCCACGTTCGAAGTCCTCGTTCTGGCGCGTCTCCTGCAGGGCGCCGGTGAGGCCACCGCGCTGCCGGCCGCGATGGCCACCGTCGTGGTGCTGTTCCCCGAAGGGCCGCGCAGGTCACGGGCGCTGGGCGTGTGGACCGCGGTCGCCAGTTGCGGGCTCGTCCTCGGGTTCGTCCTGTCCGGCGTCATCACCGCGCGGCTGGGCTGGCGGTGGACGTTCCTGCTCCCCGTGCCCGTCATCCTGGGCGTCATCGCGGCCGCCCTGCTCCTCATCGAAGCCGACCGGTCCGTGGCACGCTCATCCGGCCCGCTGGATGTGCCGGGGACGCTGCTGATCACCGCGTGCCCGCTGCTGTTCGCGTACGGGGTGGTCAGAGCCGGCGAACCCGGCATGAACCCCTGGCTGAGCGCGGCGGTGCTGGCCGGGGCGGCACTGGCGGGCGGCGCGTTCCTGCGCGTCGAAGCCCGCTCCGCGCATCCGCTGGTGCCGCGGGGCTTCTTCGCCCACCGCGCCCGCATCACCGCCAACGTCACCACCATGCTGCTCAGCGGGGCGCTGTCCACGTCGTTCCTGCTGTTCACGTTCTACCTGCAGGACGTCCTCTGGATCGGCCCGCTGGCGGCCGGGCTCACGATGCTGCCCATGGGAGTCGCCACGATCGCCGCCTCCCTGCTCGTTCCGCGCATGCTCGGCCGCTGGGGAGTGCGGGCGTGCGTGCTGGCGGGACTCGGGCTCACCACGGGCGCGATGGCCACGATCGCGCTCGTCGCCGTACTCGAAGCCGGAGCGGCGTGGCTGATCCCGGCGATGGTGCTGGTCGCCGCCGGGATGTGCTTCGGGCTGATCGGCCTGCAGTACCTCGCGGTCAGCGGCACCACCGGCGAGGACGCCGGGATCGCCTCGGGGGTGCAGCGGGCGGTCGACCAGCTCGGCGGCGCCTGCGGCGTCACCGTCTATGTGGGGATCGGATTCGCGCCCGGCCTGCACACGGCGAATCCCTTCGTTTTCGCCACCGTGCTCGCGGCCGCAGGGCTCCTCATCGGCGCCCTCGTTGTGCACCGGCGGCTGGTACGACGCTGCTGAACACCGGTGCGGCGGCGGGACAACGTCCACGCCGCCGCACCGCCAGGTGGGTCAGACGCCGTCGATGAGGCGGATGGCGATGTCAGGGCTGAACTGCCCGGCCGGGGTGGTCGGCGCGATGCCGCACTCGCCGTCGGAGTCGCCGGGGACCTTCACCCACAGCAGCATCTCCGTGCCGCCGGGGCCGCCGACCTGGGCGGGCGTGCCGAGCCGGCGACCGGCGGGGTTGCACCACTCGCCGTTGGAGCCATTGCCGTTGCGGCTGGTGTCGATCACCCACTTCGCGGTGCCGCCCAGCGCGGCGTTCACGGCGGACGCGTACGCGGCCGACTCGGAGGTCGTGTAGTAGTTGGAGACGTTCACCGCGAAACCGCGCACGTTGCTCACACCCACCTCGAGCAGCCTCTCGGCCATCTGCCCCGGCCGGTCCCCGAACCAGCCGGCGTTCGCCGCGTCGAGGTAGGCCCACGTGTTGGGCGCCTTGTCGCGGAACTGCTCGGTGGCGTACCTCAGCATGCCGACGCGGTCCCGCTTCTGGTTGTCGTCCATGCACTCGAAGTCGCCCAGCGAGTCGGGCTCGATGATGACGACGGCGGGACGGTCACCGATCGCGGACGCGAAGGCGGAGATCCACGCCTTGTACGCGTCCACGCTGCCGGCGCCACCGCCCGAGTGGCCGCCGCAGGCGTCCCGGCCGGGGATGTTGTACGCCACCAGCACGGGCAGCTTGCCGGCCGCGGCGGCGCCGGAGACGTAGGAGGACACGGCGGCGCTGATGTCGGGGTTCCAGTTGCCGAACCAGCGGGCCATCGGCTTGGAGGCGATGGCCGCCTCGATGCGGCCGGCCCTGTAGTCGCCGCCGTTGTCGCCCACCCAGCGGGCCGGGTTGGACTCGGGATCCACGTAGAAGCCGTCGGTCAGCTCGATCGGGCTCGAGGAGGACCCGCCGGCCTCGGTCAGCGACACGTTGTCGAGGTAGAACGTGTGAGCGGCGCCGCCGCCGAGCTGGAAGGTGACCTGACCGGCCGAGGTGGTCAGGGTCGAGGTGAAGGGGAAGCTGAAGCGCTTGCTGGTGGGGGAGAGGGAGATCGGCTGCGTCAGCGTGTTGGTGTAGGGGGCGTCGCCGAGCTGCACGGTGGTGACCGCGGAGACGTTCGTGCTGGCGGAGGCGTCGAACGAGAGCGTGTACGTCTTGCCCTGCGCCAGCGGGATGTCATTCTGGGCCACCATCGCGTCCCACGGGTTGGCGGTGCCGCCGGACACGCCGACCCGCAGCCGCCCGGCGTCGGTGGTCATCGTGGTGTTGGCCGAGTTCCACCAAGGGGCGGTGCCGTTGGTGAACGTGCCGTTGACGACCAGCTCGGTGGCGGCGGCAGGCGCGGGAGCGGCCGCGGCCGCGGCCGCGGGTAACGATGTCAGGGCCGTGGCAAGCGCGATCGCGAGGGTGAACAGTCGCACGTAGTGCTTCCCTTCTGGGGTGTTCTTGGATCTCGCGTTGTGAATATCACAAAGATCATGAAAAGTCGTGACATCTTGGGAAAAGTCACCGAAGTCGAACGCGACCAGGGCGAATGCGGATCCTGGCGAGGCCCTACGACATAAGGACCAAAAGTGCATCAGCACATGGTGTTGGTGCTGTTTGTCCGGCATGGGCCAGACCTCGGAGCGGTATGACTCCACTTCGATACGGGCAGCGGGGGGAGGGACCGGTGGCAAGGGCCTTTCTGGTCGTGGCGGTGATGCTCGGGATGGTCGCCGGGCCGACGGCAGGCTGCGGCTCAGATCGCTCAGATGTGAGGGAATCGGAGAGCCGGCGCTCCGGGGCAGGCAGGGCCGGGTACGCGAGCACGGCCGGTCATCACCCCCGGGGCAAACTCGTCTCGGAAGACAACAGCGGTGACCTTCCTGATGCCACGGCCCAGGTCTGCCGGGAATGTCAGCGAGGACTGGGAAAGTCCGACGCCAGCTTGGCCCCACGGATGGAAAGGGTGGCCAAATCCAGGAGCGGCAGCAACAGCACAAAGAGCGACAGCGCAAAGGCGGTAGCGCTGAACTGCGCGGCGGCGGCCCGCGCGAACGAGAGTGCGAAACAGGGAGCCCAGGGCTTCTCCAGCCGGTCGCAGAAGAATGCCGAGCTCGCGCTCGAGAACGCCGATAAGGCGAAAGCGGTCGAAGGCGCCATTCCCGCCAGCATACGGACGCTGGTGGCAGGGCTCGGTGCTCGCGCGGAATTGGTCGCCGCCGCCACCTTGGGACAGCAGGACCGAGTTCGTGCCGCTCTGAAGCGCCTGGAGGCGCTCGGATACGAGGCGGGCGATTATCTGCGGGACGCCTGCGCGGTGGCCGCCGACCCCGCCGCCATTCCCGAGTGCGAGAGCGCGACACCCTCGGGCGGCGAGACCGAAGCGCCGTCCGAGGGGCCGGAGACCACGGTGACCTCCGAGTCCGAGACTCCTCCGACCGAGCAGGGCGGCGAGACCGATGACGGAGACACGCAGCAGCCCGACGAGAAAGGGCCGACCGATGAAGTGGCCCCCGCGCCGCCCGTGGACGGCGACGATCCGGCCCCGGCCGAGACGTAGCGGCACCCGCCCATGAGCACTTCCGGGGGCGGCGATGGCGCGGACTTCACCCGTATCTGGGGGATCCTCACGCACATCGTGACGCCGACCACGCTGGTGGCGGCGATCATGATGTACTTCGGAGCGGTACGCGCCAACACCATGTACGGGCTTCTCGGCATCGACCAGAGCATGCTGGGCCTGTCCTTCCAGGACTACGTGCTGCGCAGCGTCGCGCTGGCCATCGAACCCCTGATCCTGGTTCTTCTGGTGGCCCTGATCGCTCCTCCGCTGCACGGCTGGGTGACGCGCTCCGCCGAGCGGCATCGCACCGCCGCGATGCGGGGCATCGCGGTCGCGACCGCGCTCGGGCTCGCAGGCGTCGTGACGGGACTCCTGGGCCTGGCCGGATGGGCTGCGCTCCGGCCCTTCGTCCTGCCGCTCTGCCTGGGCGCCGGCATCGTCATCCTGGTCTACAGCGCCGGCCTGTACGGCAGGCTCACCATGGGCCGGGCGACCACCGCCACCCGTCCGGTCGTACGGCGCGCGGTCTGCGGGGCGCTTCTGCTGCTCCTGCTGTTGTGGTCGGTCACCGAGTACGCGCAGCAACGAGGCAGGGAGGCGGCCGACCGGTACTGGGCCGATCCTGGGATGTTGCCGAGCACGGTCGTCTACGCGGCACGGCGGCTTTTCCTGGAAGGCCCCGGAATCACCGAGACCGTCCTTCCCGACCCGAACGCGATGTACCGCTACCGCTACACCGGCCTGCGCCTGCTGATCCATTCCAACCAGCGCTACTTCCTGCTGCCCGCCTGCTTCGCGACGAGCCCGTGGGCCCGGGCGATCGCACTTCCCGCCGACGCGTCGCTGCGGCTGGAGTTCCACGTACTCAAGATCCCGCCGGAGTGCCCACCCGGCCAGTGAGCACACCAGGCGTACGGCAGTCCTGCCGCCCGAACACCCTCTGCGACGTGAGTCGGGAACGCCCGGTGTGGCGCTCAGAGGGGACCAACGGCCATCATGCGGATCATGACCTTGTCGCTTGGCGCGTTACACGACGACCTGCCCGCAGTGCCCTCTTTCAAGCAGTACTACGACGACGACCTGCCCGCTTTGAACGAGTACTACGACCAGTTCACCGAGCCGACCTTCGCCGAGCAGGTGATGACATGGCTGCCCGCCCTCGCCGCCGGGGCGGCGGTTGGCTTCGCGGCCGGCGTCGTGACCACTCTGATCATCATCAAGGCGAGGCGGAGGCGGGCTCTCCTGAACACGGGGACGCACTCCGCCGGGCCTGCGCAGCCCGGGTGGCCGAACGGGCATCATTCACACTGAGCGCATTTGCCGGAAACTTTCCGTCTCTCATCAGCGACATCAACCGACTTAACAAGCTATTTCTTATAACGCGATAAAAGATCATCGCCGATGAAGCGGTCAGAAGACGGCCGGCGCATAGCGCCAGCTCAGTAAGCCGAGTCGCAGCCGGAACGATGCTCTCGAACTGACATGCGGCATTACAGGCCGGTCGCCGATGAATATTGGCGAATGGTCGACAAATATCACTTGTAGCACCGCGGAGTAGGTGAGTCCGGACGTAGCATGCTCACCACGGAATGGCGCTGCGGGAGAGTCGATCATGCGGTTGAAAGGCCGGCGAGGTGCGGTGACCCTGGTGCACGCGCTGTCCAAGCGCGATACCCCCCATGGGCCCGACAGACCGGTCCTGCTGCTGACCGGCCCTCGAGGAAGCGGCAAGACGGCCCTGCTCAACGGGATCGGGGAATATCTCGACGGCCGCCTGCCGTACGCGAAGGTCGATTTCGAGGAGCTGGCCAGGGACACCGTCTGCGACGTCCTCAACATGATCAGCATCGACTTCAACCGGCACGGCGCACCGTACGGCCGCATGGCGTTCCCCAGGCTGGTGCTCGGGCAGATCGCCATGGCCGAGCCCCGGCTGAACGAGGTGCGCGCCCTTGCCCGGCAGGAGCTGCAGGAACGGTTCGAGAAGTATCACCGGGTCGACGAGCTGCGGAAATTCTTCGCCCAGGCGGTGGGGACGCCGGCGTCCGGGGCCACACAAGGGATCGTCACCTCGGACCTGATCGACGCCGTGCTCGGCGTGGTGCTGATCGGGCTCAGGTCCTGGCGGGGGGCCCGCCCGGTGGTGATCGGCCCCGGTACGAGCTGGTACCGCCATCAGGACCGGGGCTTGGACCACGATCCCCTGGACGTGCTCATCGACCTGAACGCGTGGGCCCACGACAGGGACACCGCGGGCAACGGCGCGAAGGCCGATGAGCTCATGCTCTCGGCGTTCCTCGCCGACCTGCGCGCCGCGTTCCGGCGGCGGCGACGGCTGCGCGGGGCCGGTTATCGCTGCGTCATCATGCTGGACAACGCCGACACCAAGGCGGGACGAGCGTTCCTGGACGCCCTGATCTCCGCGGGCGAGCGCCAGGACACCATCATGGTGACCGCCACCACCCGCGGCCCGCTGACCACCGACGTGGCCGGATCGAACCGGCTGCTGCCCACGACGGAGACCGCGGACGTCGATAAGCGTTTAGACGCGCGGGACGACGCCGACGGCCACTGGTTCCCGGTACGTCTCGCCGACCTTACGACCGCGCACGTCCACGAGCTGGTCCGCGACCTGGACCTGCGCAGATGCAACGGCAAGCACGCCGAGATGGCCGTCTACGGCTTCACCCAGGGCCACGCCGGCGCCACATCCCTGCTTCTCAGCGCCATCGCGCAGCACCAGGCCGACCCCATCGACCTCCGGCGGATCCTGGAGATGAGCCCGCAGACGGCGAGCGGGCCCCAGACGTATGGGGAACGGCTCCGCGGCATGCTCCTGGGCGACCTCCCCGACGCCGAAGCGGACCTCCTGGCCACCTGCGCCGCGGCGCGCGACATGGCAGAAGCGGTGCAGATGGCAGGGCAAGCCCCCTTGCCGGACGTTCGCGTCAAGCGCATCACCGACGCCGAGGTGTGGATGCCCGGAACGTCCACGGGCAGCCCGGTCATGCACCCGGTCGTACGGCGACTGCTGCTCCAGCGCCTCGCCGAGCGCGACCCCGGCGCGGAGAACGGCTGGACGACCGTGTACGGCTGGTTGCGCGGCAACGCCGAGAGCCACGGCGACACCACCGGCGAGCTGCACCACGCCCTCGCACTCGGCGAGGTCGAGTACGTCACCGAGGAGATGACCAGGCGGTTCCATCACCCCGACGTCCCGACGAAGACCTGGCTGGACGAGCTGAAGGCGGTGGTGGCGGCGCCCTGCCGTGCGCGTATCGAAGGACCTCCGCTCGACCACGTCAACGGCATGAAACGGTGGGCCGGGTACGAGCCGACGATCACCCACAGCGTGGCGACGCTGGTGGCGGGCCTGTGGGTGGCCAGCGAACCGCTGATCGACAGCCGGCGCGCGGCTCTGTACCAGCAGATAGAGAACGCCTTCTCCGAGCTGTCCGGCAAGTGCAGTAACGACTCGGAACCGCTGACCGCCGAGGCGGCGCGGTACGGAGCCCTGGCCACGAGGTGGGGTCGATGACGCAGACGCTGTTGCCGCTGGAGGAGAACCCGTGGCCCAGGCCGCCCCGCCGCAGGTGGGGCTGGATCGTCGCAGGGGTGTGCGCGGTGGTGCTGCTGGCCTATGGCGGGTTCCAGGTGGTCGATCACCTCTCGCGCTGCGCGCCGGGCGTGGCACGCGTCACGGTGGCCGCAGCCGGACGCGAGGAATGCGTGGGGATCAGCGACTCCTATGCGTTCGAGCCCCGGTTCCAGCATGTCGTGAACGCCCTGATCACAGAGAACGAGTTCGCCACGGCGGGCGGGGAGGGCACGTACGTCACGGTGGCGTTCGCCGCCGGCCTGACCAACCCGGACGGGCGGGTGGTCGCCGAGCTGGAGGGAGCCGTCGCCGGGCTGCGCCGGGCCAACCGCGAGAACCTCGTCGGCAGCAGACCCCTGATCAAAATGGTGCTGGCCAACATGGACAGCGAGCAGACCCACTGGCAGGAGGTCACCGACGACCTGCTCGAGATGGTGGACGGCCCCGACCGGCTGAGGGCCGTCGTGGGGCTCGGCTTGAGCAGCGACGAGGCGGTCAACGGCATGCGACGGCTGAGCGAGGCCGAGCTGCCCATGATCGCCGACGTCATGACCGCCGACGACATCACCAAGAAGCAGGCCAACGGCTTCGCGCGGGTCAACCCGACGGTCGGCGAGGAACTGGCGGCGGTGGCACAGTACGTGCGCACCACCGAGGAGCGCACCGCCGAGCAACGCAGCGCCATGATGGTGACCTACAGCGAGGAGAACGACCGCTACGCGGCAGCGCTGTCCAACGCCTTCAAGACTCGTTTCGGTGAACACTGGAAGCGCAGCGGACGGGTCAGCAACCCCTTCAGCCGGGACCCCGGCATCAACTTCGACCTCATCGTCGGCAGCCTGTGTGACGATGACTCGCCCGACCTCATCCTGTACGGCGGGCGCGGCAAAGACCTGCCGGCGTTCATCCAGTACCTCAGCCAGCGCAAATGCCACGACGACGAGGTCACCATCGTGACCGGCTCCGACGCGGCGCGCCTGCTCACCGACAGCCCGGAGAACAAGCCGGCCGTGGACGCCCTGTACTCCCAGGAGAAGCCGATCTCGCTGATCTACTCGCCGCTGGCCGAGCCCGCCGTCCTCCGCGGCGGCGCCGGGCAGCCTGCGGAGCCCCAGCTCGTCAAGCTGGAGCAGACCTTCAGGGACGTCGGCTTCGACCCCCGCCACCTGCGCACCGGCTGGGCGATCATGGCCCACGACGCCGTGCTGGTCGCCGCCCGGGCGATCCGGCTCGCGGCCCTGTCGAACCCCATCCCGCCGCCCCGCAAGGTCCGTGACCACATCTACTTGATGTCTCCCAAGGTCAACGGCGTGCAGGGGGCTTCCGGGCTCATCGAGATCGACCCGGAGACCGGCAACCGCCGCATCGAGCGGCTGCCCGTCCTGCGCCTGCTGCCGCGCGGCGAGCCCGAGATCCTCGGCCTGTACCCCGTACGCTAGGCGCCTCCTAGTCCTGCGCACGGGTCAGGAACGCCATGACGGCCACGGCGAGCCCGACAAAACCCGCGAATCCGCCCGCCCCGGTCAGCACGGCCACCGGAACGGCGGCACCGCCCAGCCAGGCCAGAACTCCGCCCGCGAAGGCGACGAAGAAACCGGCGGTAACGATCAGGGCGACCCACAGTCCCCGGTTGTTGTTCATGGCGTTCCTCACGTCGTCGTGAAGGGTCAAGGTCATCGAATGCCCGTTTCCAGGTAATGGAACGGCAAAGCGTGATCACGATGCCTTGCAGCGGTACGCGATCACCAGCAGGCAAAAAGGAGTCGAACGATGTCGATGCGGAGCGTAACGATCAGAACGGATCCGTTCCCCGGCGGAGGATGGCGTTCGGCTTCGTTCGGACTCCTCCGATGTCCGTCTGGACATGCCGCGTGAGCTGGGGCGAAGCGGGGGAGGTCAGGCCGAACGACCTCGAATGAGTGATCGGCGCGCGCCTTGCACCGCATCGATGGCAGCATGATTGTCGTCACGATTCGTAGATCCCATTCGTCACGGCGTGACTCCCCCAGTAGAAAGATCACGAATCGATCGCCATCGATGACCCAACCGCACAACCCTGCGCACCGCGCTTTCATCGACCAGCTCAACCGGCTGCGCGAACAGGCGGGCAACCCGCCGCTGTCCCACCTGCGCAGGCTGTCGCGCAGACGGCTGCCCAACGGCAGAGAGGGGCGCGAGCTCGCACCCAGCACCACGCAGGAGATCCTCAGCGGCAAACGCCGCCACCTGCCTCAGTGGAGCTGGGTCGTCTCGTTCGTCGCGGCCTGCCACGAGGCGGCCAGGGAAGGCAACCTCGACCTCGGCCCGATGGACCTGGCGGCCTGGAGCGCCCGCCTGCTCCACGCCCGGCACGGCGACCGCCCGGCCATCCGCTGCGCCGCCCCCCTCGTCCCGGCCGGCCCGATCAGCTGACCGCCGACGACATCGTCCAGTCCCACCTCGAGACCCACGGCCGCGTCGCCGCCCGCCTGGCCCGCGAGGCCATGAACGGCGACACCGAAGCCTGCTTCCACCTGGCGCTCTTCACGCTGCTGCGCGGCTGGAGCCTGGACGGCATGACCTGGCTCGCCCGCGCCGCCGACGCCGGCCACGAAGCCGCCCTGGAGCTGCAGAACGCCGACGACGTGCGCGCACAGGCCGCCGAGGTCGCCTACCGGCACGCCTGCGCCCTGGAGGCGGGCGGCCCCACCAGGGCCAGCATCGCCCGCTGCTTCTACCGGCTCGCCGCGGAAACCGGCCACCCCGGGGCGACGGCGAAGCTCAAGGTCGCTCCCGCCGCGGATGCTCCGCTGACCGCCTCCGACTTCGACCAGCCGTTGATGTCATGACGGGCGGGTGCAGGTCATGAGGTACGGGCGTCGTACTCCTCCCGGTTGGCGAGCACTTCGCCCATGTGCGCCTGGGCCCAGTGGCGGAGCCCGCGCGTCATCTCGTGCAGCGACAGGCCGAGCTCGGTCAGCTCGTAGGTGACGGTGACGGGCACGGTCGGCGTCACCGTACGGGTGAGCAGCCCGTCGCGCTCCAGCGACCGCAGCGTCTGCGTCAGCATCTTCTGGCTCACCCCGGCCAGCAGCCGGGCCAGCTCCGAGTACCGCATCGCCCGCGGACCGGACTGCCCGGCGGCGTCGCCGCCCAGCGCGCACAGGATCAGCACGACCCACTTGTCCGCGATCCGGTCGAGCAACTGCCGGCTCGGACACGCGGCCAGGAACGCGTTGTACTCCATCTTGGCCTGCTCCCGCCGCTGCGCCGCGTTCGTCGTCGCCACCGATCGCCCCTCTCGCCTTCGGGTGGGTTACGCACTTTCAAGTGCCTACTTCCCTACAGGAAGCTGCTCTCCCATCCTGATGCACGAACGCGAAAAGCACCACGTACGACAAGGAGAGAAGGCGTGAGCACTTCCGCCCTGCCCGGCGGCACCTGGACCCTGGGGGACCTGACCGTCACCCGGTTCGGCTACGGCGCCATGCAACTGGCCGGCCCGTACGTCATGGGGCCGCCCGCCGACCGCGAGGGCGCCCTGGCCGTGCTCCGCGCAGCGGTCGACAGCGGCATCACCCACATCGACACCGCCCACGCGTACGGGCCGGGCTTCACCAACGAGCTGATCCGCGAGGCCCTGCACCCCTACCCGGAGTCGCTGCTCATCGCGACCAAGGTCGGCGCCACCCGCGACGCCCAGGGCGGCTGGCCGCCGGCCCGGCGCCCCATAGACCTGCGCCACCAGGTCTACGACAACCTCAAGTCCCTCAAACTCGACGTCCTCGACCTGGTCAACCTCCGGCTCGGCAACGCCGAGGGCCCGCAGCGGGAATCGGTCGCCGAGGCGTTCGAGACGCTTGTGGAGCTGCAGCAGCAGGGCCTGATCCGCCACCTCGGGGTCAGCAACGCCACCGAGGAGCAGGTCGCCGAAGCCCGGAGCATCGCGCCGATCGTGTGCGTGCAGAACATGCACAACCTCGCCCACCGCCACGACGACAAGCTCGTCGACCGGCTCGCGGAGGACGGCATCGCGTACGTCCCCTTCTTCCCGCTCGGCGGCTTCACCCCGCTGCAGTCCTCGGCCCTTTCGGCGGTCGCCGCCCGCCGCCGCGCCACCCCGATGTCGGTCGCGCTCGCCTGGCTGCTCCAGCGATCACCCAACATCCTGCTCATCCCCGGCACGTCCTCCGCCGCCCACCTGCGCGAGAACATCGCCGGCGCGGGCCTGACCCTGACCCCCGAGGACATGGCCGAGCTGGACGCCATAGGCCGCTGAGCTCTTGTGCCGTCCAGGTGCCTGGAAAGCCCGACGATGCTCCCTCCAGGCACCTCATCGCGGTGGACGAGTTTGTGTACGAGTAAGCCATCATCGGCCCGCGTTCGGCCAGGACGGCAGTAGTCGAGCCCGTCTCGGGCATTCGCGATTCGGAGAGATTCCTGGTCCTGGGACCGCAGGCGACCTAGTGAACGCGCCGCCATTTGTAGCCGCTCTGCTCGTCACTCGTGTACGCGACAGTGTATTGAGACAGATCGGGGTTCCCTGCGGCGTCGACAAGTCGTGCCGTGACCTTGAAGGGTCGGCCATGATCGTCAATGACGATCTCGTGTTGGGTCCCGTGCGCTAGGGCGTCGATGACGAACCTGAACGAACATGAATGATCATTGGTTCTCGCGTAGAGGTACAGGACGCGGTCTTCGCCGCGCTTCAGGGAAATGGTCTTCTCGGCGAAGAATGGTCCTGCGAAGTCCCATTCATCAGTGATCTTCTGAGCGATGCTGACGCCGCCAGGAGTGTCCAGATCGAAGCCCAGGCGAGTCACGGGGTCATCTGCCCCGCCCGCCAGTGAATGGAAGAGCGTGCCGCGATAGGGGGGTGCGCATTTCTTGCGTGCCGATACCTGGGTGATGCGGACGCCGCTCTCGGGGGTCCCTTCTACCACGACCTTGACTCTCAGTACATTGATAGCGGCACTACCGTGTTCTTCGAACCAGGACTCGACTTCGCCGACTTCGCCTTTCTCTTCCAGTCGATTGAGCTCGTTCAGCTCTTGCGTGCTCAATCTCACCGGTTTCGGAAGAATGTAGTCACCTCCGCCTTCGAGATTCGGTTCGACCTCGACCAGGGTGACCGCTAGGGGTGCTCCCTCAGACGAGGGCGGAGGAGTAGGTGTGGGTGTAGGCGTGGATGTTGCGCTCGCTGGCGGCGGACTGCTCTGTACACTTTCCGGCTTCGCGTCGGTGGAACTTCCGCTGGCGCCGGACAGAAGCGCTATAGGCACGCTCAAGACGCCAGCGATGCTGCCGATGCCCTGCCACCAGTCCTTCCCAAGAAATCTGGTAACACCGCCCTTGCTCTTTTTCCGAGCAGTCTCGTCAGAGCTCATTCGTTGAACCGATCTACCTGAAGGTGAGGTTCGGCTGAAAGGCCGACTTCGACGGCGCGCCCGCGAGAGAGATGCGCCTCGGTAGATCGAGTTTAACTCCTGACGAGCAGGTCTACTGCGGATCCGTGCCCCACCCTGATTACGGGCCTGTGAATTCGGTATAAAGGGCCGCCCATGCGGTCGGCGGATCGTTGGAGTGATGCCGGGACATTGCCGCCAACAAGACGCCCTCTCTCTTATACGATCATTGCGGGCGGGTCGCGCGTACGTAATACATCATCAGGTTCGGCATCGGCCCCTCATCGTCCACGCGGAAACCGGCATCCGGGATCATCGTGCCGAGCAGGTCGCGAGGGTCGTGATGCATGGCGTGGCCGGTGACCGCGCCGACGAGGCGCCGGGCGACGGGGTTGGACGGCGGGCGGAACTCGGCGATGAGCAACCGGCCGCCGGGGCGCAGGACGCGGAACATCTGGCGCAGCGCCTCGGGCCTGGCGTCGGCGGGCATGTGGTGGATGGCCAGGCTGGAGACGACCAGGTCGAAGGAGCCGTCGGGGAACGGCAGGTTCTGGCCTTCGCCGACCACGTACGTGCAGTTCGACGGCGCCCGCTTGGTCGCGTACTCGATCATCGCGGGGGAGGCGTCGAGGCCGGTGACGTGGCCGCGCGGGACGACCACCGGCGCGATGATGCGGGTGAGGTAGCCGGTGCCGCAGCCCACGTCGAGTACGCGGTCGCCGATGCGCGGGCGCGCGACGGTGGCCAGGCGGGTGAAGGCGGCGCGGCGGCCGCCGAGGAACGCGATCGCCCCGAAGGCGTCGTAGAGGCGGGGGTGGTCGATGGTGCTGCCGGCGTGTGAGTGCTCGTGGTGGCCGCGCAGGAGTTCGCCCAAGCCCATGATCAGCTGCCTTTCCGAACGAGGTGTTCAGAAACGAATTGTGTGTCCATACTAGAGGGAGGTCAACGAACAGTTCGGCCGATGCGTGCCGTACGGAACAAGGGGCGGGAAAGTGTCCGGAGACCGGCGGGTACGGCGGACACGGCGGCTCATCCAGGAGGCGCTGGTGGCGCTGATCCTGGAGAAGGGGTACGACGCGGTCACCGTCACCGACATCATCGAGCGCGCCGACGTGGGCCGCTCCACCTTCTACGCCCACTTCGCCGACAAGCAGGACGTGCTGTTCAGCAACCTCGACCAGCTCACCTTCCTCCACCCCGCGCCGAGGGACGACCCGGGGGAGCTGTTCGCGTTCAGCCGGCCGATGTTCGAGCACGTACGCGAGCAGGAACGGCTCGTACGCGCCCTGATGGGCAGGCGCGGCGGCGGCCTGGCGCACAGGCGCGGCGAGCAGCTGCTGGCCGCGCGGGTCAAGGACGAGCTCATCGCGGCGGGCGGCCGAGCGTCGGCCGCGCTCGACCTGCTGGTGACCTGCGTGGTCGGTGCGTTCATGGGACTCCTGCGGGCCTGGATCGACGGCGAGACCACCGCCTCGCCCGCCGAGCTCGACGCCGCCTTCCGCGCGGCCGTCCTGCCGGGGGTGCGGGCGGCGCTGAAGGAGACCTGAAACGCCCTATTCGGCGATCAGCTCGGTCATGGGGCGGCGGTGAGCGCGGGGCGCGATCCCGCCGTACCCCAGCCGCATGATCATCTGTGGGTGGCCGCGCCGGTGGCGCGGGTTACGGCGGCCTCGCATGTCACGCAGGTCGAGAGGCTGGTTCAGGTACGAGACCGAGATCCTGTGCCCGGCGGCGACCAGCAGCATGCGCTGCAGCGCTTGACCGGCCTGCAACCAGTCCACCGGCTCGTCGGCCGCGGCGGTGAGGACGGCGAGCTGCGGGCGCGGCTCGAAACGCGCGTATCCGACCTGGCAGCCGAAGTCGCGGACCGGGTCCACGTCCGGCACGTACGAGGACGGGTCCCAGGCCGCCAGCTCGGCCTGGTACTCCTCGTCGCGGTCCAGCTCGGCCTGCGCCACGGCCACGTGGCCGAGCAGGTCGACGGCCGCGCGCCCGCTGCGGAAGGAGAGCCTGGCACCCTCCAGCACCGCCGCCGTGCACAGCTCGGCCCGCACCGGCTCGGGGATGACCCGGTCGGCGAACGGGCCCCTGTACGTCCGCCGGACCCTGATCAGGTCGTGAAGACGCCGCGCCTCCTCCGCCGGCGAGGCCGAGGTTGACGCTGGGGCCTGGCCCGGAGCAGGAGTCGCAGCCGCAGCCGACGTTGCAGTCAGCTCCGGAGCCGCAGCGGGAGCTGAAGCCGGAGCCGAGATCGAGGCCGGAGCCGGAGCCGGGGCGGGCGGGGCGAGTGTCACGCGGGCCAGCAGCTCGGGAGCGCTCTTCGGGTCCGGCAGCAGCCGTACGGCGGGCTCGTACCCCATCGCCTGGGCGGCGATGCGCAGGTTGAACACCGCCGCCCCGCAGCTGATGTGCAGCCAACGCCCCTGCGGGTCCCTCATCCGCAGCCAGCGGTACCGGTCGGCGAGCACGTCGATGACGTCGGGACGGCGTACGGTGAAACGCCACGGCTGCGTGTTGAGCACCGAAGGCGCGGACCCGGCCGCGGCGAGCAACCGGCTGGCGGCGACTGCGGTGAGTGCGATGGGCATGTAGGTCCTCCTCGCACTTCAGGCTGCCGTGAGTCCCCGAGCCGCAGCAGGGTCGAAAGTCCCGCCGAAGGTCCTGATCGGCTCTCCACGAAGGCGAGCGGCACGTCGCGGGCGTCCTAGAGAGGACTACACGGCCGCGGCGATGGCGGCGGCGATGAAGAGCACCTGCAAAGCGGTACGGGCGGGCAGCGGGGTCACCGGCTTGCCGGCGAGGGTGAGGCCGCGGCTGGCGGCGGAGACGTTCGCGGGGAACATCGCGACCATGAGCAGCGCGAGCCCGATCGCGGCCCACGGCGCCAGCGGCGGGATCAGCAGCCCGGCGGCGCCCGCCAGCTCCAGCACTCCGGCCGGTCAGGGCGATGAACGGAGCCATTCCGTCCTCCAATCTTGTCACCGGAAAGATTCGTGAACGGGCGGCGCACGTGCTCGCCACCAGCACCCGTAAGCTGTCGCCGAGCCCTGAGCACGACCGCCTGACCACCATCGCCGCCTGGTCGCTGGCCCACTGCTTCGCCGGGCTGCAGCTGAACGGCGCCCTGCCGGAGACCGCCCACGAGGACCCCGAGGCCCTGGCCCGCAACATGATCCGGCTCTTCTTCGACGACGCGCTCTGAGAGCCGGGAGAGGACCAAGGTCCCTCCGTACGGCGGCCGTCCGGCACTGCCCCCGACCAACCGCCAACCGTGTCATGGAGGGGACACGATGAACGACTGGAAGGGGAGGGACCGTCATGGCCGCCACGATCGACAGGCCCGCCACCACCGCCACCACCGAGGGACGCCGCCCGGTCGAGTACGTCTGGGCCGCCGCCAGGCTCGCGATCGGCTGGATCTTCTTATGGGCGTTCCTGGACAAGACGTTCGGCTGGGGTTTCGCGACCCCGCCGGGCAAAGCCTGGCTCGCGGGCGGCAGCCCGACGACCGGGTTCCTCAAGGGCACCGGCGACAACGCGCTCGGCGGCTTCTTCTCCGCGCTGGCGGGTCAGGCGTGGGTGGACTGGCTGTTCATGGCCGGGCTGCTCGGCATCGGCCTGGCGCTGATGCTCGGCGCCGGCACCCGCATCGCCGCCGCCACAGGCACGCTGATGCTGGTCCTGATGTGGGCGGCCGAGCTGCCCCTGGACACCAACCCGTTCATGGACGACCACATCGTCTACGCGATCGTCCTCATCGGCCTGGCCATGGCCGACGCCGGCGCCACCCTCGGCCTCGGCGGCCTGCCCATCGTGCGGCGCAACGCCTGGCTGAAGTAGTCACGAACGCGAGGGGTGCAGGATGCGGTCGAGGCGGGCGGCGACGTACCCCAGAGAGGACAGCACCAGCACGATCAGCAGGTCGCCGGGTGCGAGCGGCCGGGTGCCGAGCAGCTCCTGCAGCAGCGGCACGTACAGACCGGCGAGCTGGAGCACGAGCGCGCCCGCCACGGCGACGAGCAGCATCGGGTTGGCGAGCGAGCGCGGCCGGGTACGCGTCCCGAGCGCCACCCCGAGCTGGGTCGCCCCGAGCGCGAAGAACGCCATGCTCTGCCACGGCCGCCCGGTCGCCGAAGCCCACACCGCGACCCCGACAGTGACGGCGGTGAGCACGATGGCGATGCGGACGACCCGCTGCCACAGGCCCGCCCCCATGATGCTCTGGCCGGGCGGCCGTGGCGGGCGCGACATGGATCCGGGGATGACGGGTTCGCCGCCCAGCGCCACGCCGGGCAGGCCATGCGTGAGCAGGTTGATCCACAGGATCTGCGCGGGCAGCAGGGGGAGCGGCAGCCCGACGAACGGCCCCAGCAGCATCACCGCGATCTCCGCCGCGCCGCCGGACAGGCCGTAGACGAGGAAGCGGCGGATGTTGGCGTACACCCGGCGGCCCTCTTCGACGGCCGCGACGACGGTCTCCAGGTTGTCGTCGGCGAGCACGAGGTCGGCGGCCTGCCGCGCCACCTCCGTGCCCCGCCTGCCCATGGCGACGCCGATGTCGGCGCGGCGCAGCGCGGGGCCGTCGTTCACGCCGTCGCCGGTCATCGCCATGACCTCGCCACGGCCGCGCAGGCTCTCGATGAGGTCGAGCTTCTGCTCCGGCGTGGCCCGCGCGTAGACGGCGGCCGGTCCATCCTCGTCCACGAGCACGCCGGGCTCGCGGCAGTCCACGGCGGCGTCCCTGGGGCCGACGATGCCGAGGTCGGCGGCGATGGCGCGGGCGGTGCCCGGATGGTCGCCGGTGATGAGCACGGGCTTGATGCCCGCCTTCTTGCAGTCGGCCACGGCGCCGGCGGCGGCCGCGCGCGGCGGGTCCAGGATCGCGATCAGCCCGAGCAAGCTCAGCCCGCTCTCCCGTACGGGCGCCGGCACGGCGTCCAGGTCGGCGCCGGCGACGGCGAGCACGCGGTAGCCGTCACGGGCGTACCGGTCGGCGCGCTCGGCGGCCCGGGCCACCAGCGCGGGATCGTCGGTGAGCACGTCGGGGTGGAGCAGCGCCTCGGGCGCGCCCTTGCAGATGAGCCGGGCGCCGCCGTCCGGCAGCAGGTGCACGGTGGTCATCCGCTTGCGTCCGCTGTCGAACGGCAGCTCCGCCACCCGGGGGAACCGCCGCTGCAGGCCGGCGTGGTCGAGGCCGAGCCGGGCGGCGGCGGCGAGCAGGGCCGCCTCGGTCGGGTCGCCCAGCGCCGTCCACTCGCCGCCGCCCTCGTCCTGCGGCGGGCGCAGGTGGGCGTCGTTGCACAGCGCCGCCGCCTCCAGCAGCGCCCGGAACCGCGCCGGGTCTTCGGCGTCGATCGCGCCGTCGGGCGCGTAGCCGGAGCCGGTGACGGGGGCTTCGGCGTACGGGGTCCACAGGTGCCGCGCGACCATCCGGCCCTCGGTGAGCGTGCCCGTCTTGTCGGTGGCGAGCACGGTCACCGAGCCGAGCGTCTCCACGGCGGGCAGGTGGCGGATGAGCGCGTTCCGCGCCGCCATGCGGCGGGCCCCGAGCGCCAGGCTCAACGTCACCACCGCCGGCAACGACTCCGGCACCGCCGCGACCACCAGGCTGATCGCGGTCACCACCATCAGCTCCACCGGCTGGCCGCGTACCAGACCCAGCACCAGCACGAGCGCCGACAGCGCGACCGCGACACCGGCCAGCAGCCGCCCCACCCCGGCCAGGCGGCGCTGCAACGGCGTCAGCCCGCCGCCCTTGACCATGAGGGCGGCGATGCGGCCGCTCGCGCTCGCCGCGCCCGTCGCCGTCACCACCGCCCGGCCCCTGCCCCGCACCACCACGGTGCCGGAGGAGACCCGCGCGGCGACGCCCTTGTCCACCGGCACCGACTCGCCCGTCAGCGCCGACTCGTCCACCAGCAGCGCCGCCGACTCCACCACCTCGGCGTCCGCCGGCACGATGTCGCCCTCCGCCAGCACCAGCAGGTCACCCCGCACGACCTCGCTCGCCGGGATCTGCCGCTGCTGCCCGTCGCGTACCACGCGGGCCTCGGGCGTGGTGAGGTCGGCCAGGGCCGTGATGGCGCGGTCGGCGCGCACCTCCTGCGCCACGCCGACCGCCGTGTTCACCACGATCACCAGCATGATCACGACGGCGTCGGTCCAGTCGCCGGTGCCGATCGTCAGCACCGCCGCGACGAGCAGTACGACGATGAGCGGGTCGCGAAGCTGCGTGAGGACCCGCCGCCACAACGGGGTCGGCGGCTTGCGCGGGAGCACGTTCGCGCCGTCGCGCGCCAGCCGCGCGGCGGCCTCCGCCGACGACAGGCCAGAAGACGAGGTCGTCACGTTGCCGCCCTCCCTGCCCGCCGTACGCGTGTCCGTCAGTCCTAGTGTCGGCGCTGGCCGGCGCGGTGACCGGGTGCGGCACGCGCACCGGCCACAGTTCAGGCTCCAGGGCCGGTGCCGCGTGCATCAGAGGCGAAAGTCCCACCGGTCTGCAAGCTTTCAGCACTCAGTGACCGGTAGACGGTATTTCGTCCCATGCGGAAGCCGCCGTACCCGATCCTGACCGCCGAGGCGCGGCCCGCGCTCGCGGCGAGCGCGCACGGCGTGCTGACCCCGCGGGCGCGGCACGAAGGCGCAGGGTCGGGGCGACGCGTCCTGTCCGGGCAGCCGCAGCGGGCGCCGACCAGCCGGGTCGTCATCGACCAGGCCAAGAACGTGCTCAGCGAGCGGCACGGGCTGCCCATGGACCGGGCCTTCGCCCTGCTGTGCCGGCTCGCCCGCAGCCATCACCGCAAGCTGACCGGGCCGGCGCAGGCGGTGGTGGACCGCACGGCCGCCCCCGCCCGGAGACCCCGCGCGCATCCACCCTCTGACCGGCGGGGCCGGGAAGCCGAGGGCCCGGCCGGATCGGTTGATCCGGCCGGGCCTCGCGCGCACTGCGCCTGACGGAATCGCTAGGAGATCGGCGTGTAAACGCAGGGCAGTCCCATGCGCGAGTACGTACCGTCGGCGTTCTTCCGATAGGCCTCGACGCAGAACTGGCTGCCGTTGGCGAAATTGCGTCCGATCTTCCGGTAGTGAATGAGGCTGTGCGAGTTATCGCGGTCCGCCGTGTTGTACGCGAATCCCGGGCCCCAGAGGCGGAAGTGGCCATAGAAGCTGAGCACAGACCACATATTCGTATAGGCCTGGATCTGATCCACCCGGCCACCACTGCCGATGATCTTGACGCAGGCGTAGCCGTTGCAGCCGCTGTTGTCGGCCGCGTGGGCCGGCGAGGCGAGTCCCAGACCGGCGATGAGGACCGCCAGGCACGTGGCGAGGGCGGCGGCGATTCTGGACGAACGTCTTTTCATGACTGGCTCCATTTCCTTCATCTGAAAGTTCCTGGCGGAAAGGAATCGAGGGTGTGCCGTCCACCTCCAAGCGGTGCGGGCCGGCCGCGCGGCAGTGCCCTTCACCATCGAGTGCGTAGTGCAAGTGTCGATGGGGGCATACGCATGATCCAGGGCATTGCCCGGACATTCACCGGCACTTCGCAGGACAGCCGGATCTCTGCTTTCTGATAGCGTTTTTCGCGTTACTGTGGTATTGGACTGCCTGCCGTCACGGCCGGTGGGGTGGAATTTCCGCGGTAATACCGGTCGCCGGCTGAATGGCGCGATGAAATGGACGTGTGCCCACCGGTTCTCCCCCGCGCGGCCTCCTCGCGTGCCGCCGCGCGTGATCCGCTTCACGCCCGCCACCGCCCGGGCCCGCAGGGCCGCCCGCGACATGCCGCCGCCTGAACCTGAGGCGGTCGGACGGGCCCCTGTCCCATCCGCGTCCTCGTGGCTCCGCATCCGGTGGCGGCTCGCCGGCGCGGGCCTGGCCACGGCGGTGATCGGCGGCGTCGGTTCACCGGCCGGGGTCTGTGGTACACCGCCCGCACGGTGGAGACCGCCCAGCGAAGCCAGATCACCGACCGCTACACCGAGGCCGTCAGGCAGCTCGGCTCCTCCGAGACCGACGTGCGGCTGGGCGGCGTGGACCGCCGGGGTCTGGGGCAGCCGGATTCCCCTTCGGCTCCTTACCCTCCGCGAGACGCGGCGAGTCCGGCCGTGCCGGTGGTCCGTGCCTGGCGTGCTGAAGGAGGCCGAAATCCCCGCGAGGAAGTCAGCTCCGGGACAGCACCACCTTCAGCGCACCGGTCGCCGCCGCGCCGGCGAAGGCGTCGTACGCGGCCGGCATGTCGTCCAGCGTGAAGCGGTGCGTGATGAACCCGGTGGGGTCCAGCCGCCCGGCCGCGACCATCTCCAGCAGGTCCGGCGTGGAGAAGGTGTCGACCAGGCCGGTGGTGATGGTCAGGTTGCGGATCCACAGGTCCTCCAGGTGCAGCGTGGCCGGTCGACCGTGCACCCCGACGTTGGCCACGTGACCGCCCGGGCGCACCAGCCTCGTGCACAGCTCGAACGTCTCCGGGACGCCCACGGCCTCGATGGCGACGTCCGCGCCGAGCCCGCCGGTCAGGTCGCCGACGGCGGCGGCCGGGTCGTCACCGGCGCCGACGGTCACGTCCGCGCCGAGCCGCTTGGCGGCCTCCAGCCGGGCCGGCGCCAGATCGACCACGACGATGTGCGCCGGAGTGAAGAGCTGCGCGGTGGTGATCGCGGCCAGGCCGATCGGTCCCGCGCCGACGATCACGACCGTGTCGCCGGGACGGACGCGGCCGTTGAGCACGCCCACCTCGTACGCGGTCGGCAGGATGTCGGCCAGCATGAGCGCCGCCTCGTCGGAGACCCCGCCGGGCAGCACGTGGGTGGAGGTGTCGGCGAACGGGACGCGTACGTACTCGGCCTGCGTGCCGTTGATCCGGTGGCCGAGGATCCACCCGCCGCCGCCCAGGCACTGGCCGTACGCGCCCGTGCGACAGTAGCGGCAGCGCCCGCACGCCGAGATGCACGACACCAAGACCCGGTCTCCCGGCTTGACCGCCGTCACCGCCGCACCGATCTCCGTCACCGTGCCGACCGCCTCGTGCCCGAGGATCGTCCCCGGCCGCACGGCGGGCACGTCGCCCTTCAGGATGTGCAGGTCGGTGCCACAGATGGTGACCGCGTCCACCCGTACGATCGCGTCCGTCGCCTCGGCCGGGCGAGGAACGGGAACGTCCGTCCACGAACGCCGGCCCGGCCCCTCGTAGATGAGCGCCTTCATCGTGCCTCCTCGTCGGTTCCCCCACGCTCGCCCGCGCCGCCCGTACGCGGCCAGGGACGAAGGTCCCGCAGGTCAGAGCATTGGACCCCGGCAGGCTCAACCCGGCGGAATGCGCGGATTCAGCACGGTCGCCGGGGTCACCGCCACCGGACACCACGATTCCAGCAGCGCCGTCTGCGTCACCCGCCCGAGCAGCATGCAAGGCGGGCACTCGTTGCCCCGGTTGCCGAGCACGAGCAGCGTGGCGTCCCTGGCCATATCGATGAGCACCCGCTGCGGCCGTTCGGTCACGAACTCCGTGAACACCGTCACGTCCGGACGCCTGCGGGCCAGATGCGAGACCACCTCGCGGAAGCGGGCCTCCGCGCCGGTGCGCAGGGCATGCGAGTTCACGAACGGCAGCGGCTCCTGCCAGGACGCCGACCCGCAGTCCGTCCAGCAGCACAGCGCCGACACCGTGCAGCCGCGCAGCGCCGCCTCGTCGAGCGCGAAGTCGAAGGCGGCCAGGCTGGGCGGCGAGCCGTCCAGGCCGACCACGATCCGCGCCTCCTCGCCGCTCGGCCGATGCGGCGACGGCCGTACCACGATCACGGGCCTGGAACTGTGCGCGGGCACCTGCACCGCCGCCGACCCCACCTGCAGCCCCTCGAACCCGCCCTGACCGCGCGCTCCCAGAACCGTCAGCTCCGCCTCGGATGCGGCGCGCAGAAGCACCGCCGACGGCGTGCCGCTGCCCAGCATCGACTGCACGTCCAGCTCTGGCGCGAGCTCCTTGGCGCGGCGCACGCCCTCCTCCACGATGCTCAGCGCGACGTGCTCGATCTGCTGGAAGACGTCCTGGGGGATGGTCCTCGGCAGGTACGGCCAGTGCAGGGCGTGGCAGACCAGCAGCGGCAGCCCGCGCAGCCGGGCCTCCTCGACCGCCCACACCAGCGCGTCCCGGCTCTCGGGGTAGTCGTCGTAGCCCACCAGAACGGGACGCTCACCGCTCACTGACTTCCTCCAGGGACTGGCCTCGCCGGTTGCCCCTTCCCATAGGTCCCTGGATGAGCGTCACAGGTGAGAAAAGTGTTGGTCTGTCTCGCTTGCCGCGGCTTTCCCGGTTGGCAGGCGGTGAACCGCGACCATGGCGGCATCGTCGTCGAGCCGCCCGCCCGTGTAGTCGAGAAGATCGTCGCACAGCCGCTTGAGCAGACCTTCCGGGGTCTCCTGCGTCCAGGCGGCGACCCGTTCCTGCAGCGGATAGAAGACGCCGGAGGCGTCGCGCGCCTCGGTGACGCCATCGGTGTGGAGCAGCAGCAGATCCCCCGGCTCGAACCGGAACGAACAGACACACAACCGCTGGCTGCTGAGGTCCCCCAGGCCCAGGGGAGGGGCCGGAGGATCGCACGGCAACAGGCTGACCTCGCCGTGGTGGATCAGCAGCGGCGGCGGATGGCCGCAGCTCACCACGCTGAGCACCGGCTCATCATCCGGGAACTCGAGCACGGCCGCGGTGACGAAGCTCTCCTCTTCCGCCGGGCTCTCCTCGGCGAACCGGTACGGGGTGAACTCGGCGCTGTCCTCCAGATCCGCGACGAGCTCGGCCAGGGACAGATCCCGGCGGGCCGCCTCGCGGAACGCGCCCACGAGGGCCGCCGCATCGGCGATGGCCGGCAGCCCCTTGCCGCGGGCGTCGCCGATGAGCAGGCGGGTGGCGCGCGCGGTGCGTACCGCGCCGTACAGGTCCCCGCCGATCCGGGCCTCCGCCGCGGCGGCCAGATAGACGCTGGCGAGCCGGAGCGGCCCGAGCGCCCCCGGCAGCGGACGCAGCAAGGCCAGCTGCGCGGCTTCCGCCACCGACCGCACCTGCGCCAGGACCCGTCTCTCCCGGTTCCGCAGGTGGCAGAACAGCACCACGAACACCGAGACCACCGCGATGGCGGCCAGTTCGGCCTTGATGCTGTCGGTGCCCAGCGTCCCGCTCTGGAGGGCGATGAACGCCTCGCCCGCCAGCGCGAGCAGCCCGATCACGGCGGTGAACCCGGCACCGGCGAAGGACGCCGAGATCGCGGGCGCCGCCACCAGCAAGGCCCCGAAGTGGATGCGGCTGGGGGACAGCAGATCGGCGGCAGTGATCACCGCGATCATGCCGAGCGGGATGACGGCCAGCGCACGATTGTGCGTCGGTTTCTGTCTCCCTATGTGCGGGTTGTCCCCGTATGCCACATCTTCTGTTTACCCGTGGTGAACATGCGCACCGAGCTGCCGTGACCAGGACTTGGGGGCCCGCAGGGGAAGGCTTGGGGCCGCGCGCCGTATCAGGCGGGCCCCGGCGGCGTCACCGCTCGGCGTCCGCCCTGAGCCCGTTCTCCACCTCCTGAGCCGGTTGCTCGATGTCGATGGTCCAATGGGCGGCCACAGCGGCCAATCCCGCCACCACCGTGAGGAACGGCGCCGCCACGAACGCCACGGCCCCCGCCGTCAGCGGAACGTTCAGCACCGTGCGCCCGCGCGCGTCCCTGATGATGATCCGCCGCACCTTGCCCTCGTGCAGCAGCGTCTTGACCGTGTCGGCGAGCCTCCCGCTGGTGAGGCCATGCTCGGCGACGCTCATGGCGACGTCCCCCTATCACCATGAACAGCCCGGCACCGGCGAGCCGGCCACCGCGCTGATGTCGCGCTGCGTCCACCGCTTGGCTTGCATCGTCAGCCCCCTTCAACGTTCTCCTTCCACCCCACCTCGTCAGCCAGGCGAGGAGACAGGGGCGAACGTCCCGGCGCCGCCGTGACGAAGGGCCGGCCCGACGGGAGGGGCGGGACCTGCGTACCGCACGATCCGGGACCAAAGGCACACGCTCCCGTGACCTCCTCCCGCAGCGCCGTTCACCAGCCTCGATGGAAGCTGAAAGTGAGGGATCGAACGGTGAGGAGAGGGCGATGTCGAAGCAGATCGTGGTCGGCGCGGACGGCTCGCCCGCGGCAGCGGCGGCGGTGGAATGGGCGGCCGACGACGCCACGCGGCGCGGGCTCGACCTGCGCATCGTGCACGTGTGCGAGCAGTGGTCGCACAACCAGGGCGTCGAATATTGCGAGGGCGCGCTCGAAGCCGCCGCCGACATCGCCCACGGCCTCGCCGCCGGCGTCAAGGTGACGACCGAGCTGCTGACCGGCAACGTCGTCGAGCGGCTGATCGCCGAGTCCACGACGGCCGACAGCATCGTGCTGGGCAGCCGCGGCCTCGGCGGGTTCACCGGCATGCTGCTCGGCTCCGTCAGCACCGCGGTGGCCGGGCACGCGGCCGGACCGGTCGTGGTCGTCCGCGCCCCGCACCCGGTGGAGCACGGCCGCGTCGTGGTGGGCTACGACGGCTCCGATCACGCGCGGGCGGCCATGGAGTACGCCGTCGAGCAGGCAAGGAGCCGCCGGGCGAGGCTGCACGTGGTCACCGCCTGGCAGGTGCCGCCGTTCTCCCCGTACGGCGTCGCCTACGGCCAGCTCGTCGAGCAGATCATGGAGGAACTGCCGCGCCGGGCACGCGAACTGGTCGAGCCTTGGCGCACCGGCAACCCCGACCTGGTCGTGACCGACGAGCAGCAGTGCGACCACCCCGCCACCGCCCTGGTCAGGGCGGCCGAGACCGCCGACCTCGTCGTGGTCGGCTCGCGCGGGCGCGGCGGCTTCGCCTCGGCGCTGCTCGGCTCGATCAGCCACGCCGTCCTGCACCACGCGACCTGCCCGGTCGCCGTGGTCCGTCCTCCCGCCGAGAAGGACGCGTGATCGCCTGCCCAGCCCGTCAGCAGCAGAAGCGCAGGTAGTCCCGCAGGTCGTCGAGGATGCGGGCGACGCTGTCGCGGTCGCCCCGGTACAGCACCTCCTTGCCGGCGCGGCGTGAGGTGACGATGCCGCCTCGCCGGAGCAGGGCGAGCTGCTGGGAGGCGGCCGATTGGCTGATGCCGGCGCGTTCGGCGACCTGGTTGACCGACAGCTCGGCGCCCTGGGCGAACAGCAGCATGATCTGCTGACGGCTCTCGTTGGCCAGGGCTTTGAGGAAGTCCTGAGCGGCCTGCGGCAGCCGCGGCGCGCACGTGGCGCCCGCTGTCGCCTCTGACGGTGTCGTGGTCTCGCTCATGCCTGCTCCCTCCCGATACCACCCGCAGCTTACCCCTCGTACCAAATTATTGACATATTAGAAAATGACGGTACGTTCTGCCGCATGCCGAACGACTCCATCCTGATCGTCGGAGCCGGGCAGTCCGGCCTGGCCGCCGCGCACGCCGCCCTGGAGCAGGGCCTGCGGCCCGTGCTGCTGGAGGCGTCGGACCGCCCGGCCGGATCATGGCCGCGCTACTACGACAGCCTCACCCTGTTCTCGCCCGCCCGCTACAGCAGCCTGCCCGGCATGCCCTTCGGCGGCGACCCCGAACGCTACCCGCACCGAGACGAGGTCGTCGCCTACCTGGAGCGCTACGCCACCGCCCTGGTCGAGCGCGGTGCCGAGCTGCGCACCGGCTCCCGCGTCAGCGCCGTGAAGCCCAGCGCGGGCGGCTTCCTCGTACGCCTGGCCGATGGGCAGGAGTGGACCGCCCCGGCCGTCATCGCGGCCAGCGGCTCCTTCGGCCGCCCGCACCGGCCCGGCCTCCCCGGCCTGGACACCTTCACCGGAGGTCCGGTGCTGCACGCCGCCGACTACCGCTCGCCGGCCTCGCTGCCGGGCGAGCACGTCGTCGTGGTCGGGGCGGGCAACTCGGCGGTCCAGATCGCGTACGAGCTGGCCGCCGAACGCCGGGTGACGCTGGTCAGTCGGGCGCCCATCCGCTTCGTCGAGCAGCGCCCGCTGGGCCGGGACCTGCACTTCTGGTTCCGCGTCACCGGGTTCGACCGGCTGCCCCTGGCCCGCGCGCAGATGCCGCCGCCGTCGCCCGTCCTCGATGACGGCCGCTACCGCCGGGCGCTGCGCGAGGGTCGTTACGTGCGGCGGGCGATGTTCACCCGGCTGGACGGCGATCACGCGATCTGGAGCGACGGCCGGCGCGAGCGGGTCGATGCGGTGCTGCTGGCCACCGGGTACCTGCCGGACCTGCCGTACCTCGCCGACATGGGCGCGCTGGACGCCGAGGGGCGGCCGCGCCAGCGCCGCGGCCTGTCGCCGACCTATCCCGGCCTGGGCTACCTGGGACTGGAGTGGCAGCGTACGCCGTCATCCAACACGCTGCGCGGAGTCGGGGCGGACGCCCGTCGCGTCGTCGCCGCGCTGACCCGCCAAGTGCGCGGAGCTCGTCAGGGCGCTCGCACCTCGCTATTTAGATGAACATCTAATTTGACATCTCTCTAATTCGACGGGCATGCTGCCGGTGAGCGCTGCTTAGATATCTTTCGAAGCAAACTGCCGATGAGGAGAAGCACCATGAGCGGATGCCGCGGTCCCGCCCCCGTCGAGCGGGAGCCGAGCCGCCAGGCCCGGCAGCCCGGTGACCTGCCCATCGCCGTCATCGGGGCAGGCCCGATCGGCCTGGCCGCGGCGGCCCATCTCACCGAACGCGGCCTCGGCTTCGTGGTGCTGGAAGCGGGGGAGCGGGCGGGCGCGTCGATCGCCCAGTGGGGGCACGTACGGCTGTTCAGCCCGTGGACGTACGACATCGACCCCGCCGCCCGCCGCCTGCTGGAGGCCGACGGCTGGAGCGCGCCGGACCCCGACTGGCTGCCCACCGGCGCCGAGCTCATCGACTGCTACCTGGCTCCGCTGGCCAAACTGTTCGGCGACCGGATCCGTACCGGAGCGAAGGTGACGGCGATCAGCAGGCTCGGCCACGACCGCGTCCGTACGGCGGGCCGCGAGCAGGCGCCGTTCCTGATCCGCCTGGCCGACGGCGGCGAGCTGCACGCCCGCGCCGTCATCGACGCCTCCGGCACCTATGCCACCCCGAACGTCCTCGGCGCGTCCGGCCTGCCCGCCCACGGCGAGGCCGACGCCGGTGATCTGATCGACCACGCGCTGCCCGACGTCCTCGGCGCGGACCGCGACCGGTACGAGGGCAGGCACGTTCTGGTGATCGGCGCGGGTCACTCGGCCGCCACCACCCTGCTCGGCCTGGCCGAGCTGGAGGACACCTCGATCACCTGGGCGATCCGCGCGAGCAGCGCCGCCCGTACGTACGGCGGCGGCGAAGCGGACGCGCTGCCCGCGAGGGGAGCGCTCGGCACCCGCCTGCACGCCCACGTCGACAGCGGCCGCATCCGCCTGCTGACCGGCTTCTTCACCCACGCCATCGAACGCGAGGGCACGCGGGCACGGGTGATCAGCCGCACCCCTTCGGGACACGAACAGTCGGTTCTCGCCGACCGCATCGTGGCCGCCACCGGCTACCGTCCCGACCACACCATCGCCGCCGAGCTCCGCCTCGACCTCGACCCCGTCCTCGGCTCCACCCGCGCACTCGCCCCGCTCATCGACCCCAATCAGCACTCCTGCGGCACCGTCCCGCCGCACGGCGCGGACGAACTGGCGCATCCCGAGCCCGGCTACTACGCCATCGGCGTCAAAAGCTACGGCCGCGCCCCCACGTTCCTGCTGGCCACCGGCTACGAACAGGCCCGCTCGGTGGTCGCCGCCCTCGCCGGAGACCGGGAGGCTGCCAGGAACGTACAGCTCGACCTGCCCGAGACCGGCGTGTGCTCCTCCAGCCTCGCCGAGGCCCAGGAGCAGCGCGTCAGCCTGGCCACGGGGATGAGCGGCGGCCTGCTGAGCACTCCGCTCCCGCTCACGACCTCCGAAGGCGGTTGCTGCGGCTGACCACCGGTCGCGCCACTCAGCGCTTTCCCTCTCATGTGATAGACGTCGAATCAGGAGGTGCCGTCGTGACCGCCACCTCCGCCGTGTGCTGCGCTCCGATCGCCAGGGAGCCGCTCAGCGAGAACGACGCCACCGGGCTGGCCGCGCCGTTCAAAGCGGTCGCTGACCCGGTCCGCCTGCGCCTGCTGTCGATGATCGGCTCACACATAGGCGGCGAAGTCTGCGTGTGCGACCTGACCGACGCCTTCGATCTGACCGCGCCCACCATCTCCCACCACCTCAAGGTGCTGCGTACGGCCGGGCTGATCGACGGCGAACGCCGTGGCCCCTGGGTCTACTACCGCGTCATCCCGGAGACCGTGGCCAGGCTCGGCGCCCTGTTCACCCCGCCGGCCGAGCCCGTCCCTGCTTCCGGCACGGCATGACCTCACCGGCTCGCTTCGCCGATGTCGTCGTCATCGGCGGTGGGCAGGCCGGGCTGGCCGCCGGATACTACCACGGTGCGGGCCGTGCGGCGCCACGGCGATCGCCTCGCCGTGCACAGCGATGCGGGCACCTGGCATGCCCGTTTCGTCGTCAGGGCTACGGGCACCTGGTGGCCCCCCCTACGTATCGCACTATCCCGGCGTACGCGACTTCTGCGGCGAGCACCTGCACACCGCCGGCTGACCACGGGCCCGAGCCCTTCCATGGCCGCCGGGTAGTGAGCGTGGGGCGCGGCAACTTTGCGGCGCAGATCCTCGCTGAGCTTTCGCAGGTCACCGAGACCACGTGGGTGACGCTGCGCCCGCCCCGGCTGCTGCCCGACGAACTCGACGGCCGCGCCCTGTTTTGCTCTCGGCACCCGCCGCCACGGGCCGCCCTGGCCGGACAGGATGACCCGGGCATAGGCGAACTGGGTGACATCGTCGCCGTCGCTCCCGTACGCGAGGCCCGTGACCGTGGCGTGCTCAAAGCCGAGACGATGGTCTCTCACATCACTTTCGACGGTGTGGCGTGGGCCGACGGCAGCACCGCGCCCTGCGACGTGATCCTGTGGTGCACCGGCTTCCGTCCTGCCCTCGGCCATCTGGCCCCGCTGCGGCTTCGCGGCGCGAACGGCCGCATCCCCACCGACGGCACCCGCGCCCTGATAGAGCCGCGCCTGCACCTGCTCGGTTACGGCGACTGGACCGGCCTTGCCTCGGCCACCCTCATCGGCGCTGGCCGGACCGCCCGACAGCTCGCTGCCGAGCTCGCCGTGCAGCTTTGGAGCTGTTTGAGGTTCGGATCTTGGTGATGGCCGGAGGCGGTCCTGGCCATGGCTGGTAGAGCTCGGATGCGGCGCGCTTTGATATGACCGATGCCGAGTGGGTCTTGATCGGGCCGCATCTGCCGATGGCGGCCACTGGGCCGCTGCCGCGGCGAGTACGTGATCAGTTCAATGGGATCCTGTGGTGGTTCCGCATCGGGCCCGGCTGGCGTGACGTGCCGGAGCGGTACGGGCCTTGGTCCACCGTCTACTCCCGGTTCAGCACCTGGGCCAGGGCCGGGGTGTTTCAGGGCTTGATGGAGGTGCTGACTGCCGAGGCCGCAGCGCGTGGACGGGCCGGGCTGGAACTGGTCAGCGTGGACTCCACCATCGTACGCCGCGCATCAGAACTCGGTCGGGCTGGCGGTCGCCGGGGAGACCTTGGATGCGCTGGAGCAGGCGCTGACCGAGGAAAAGGGAGGCTCCCCTGCCGGAGCAGCCGCCGGTGCTGCGAGTGATGCGTCGCAGGCCACACCCGAGGTCGGCACATCAGCGCCACATGAGCGTGCTGCCATCCGGCGGCGGCGCAAGGCACGGGCGAAGGCGGCCGCACTCGGCCGATTCCGGGGCGGGCTGAGCAGCAAGATCCATGCCGGGGTTGACGCCGCCGGGTTGCCGCTGGTCTTCGTGGTCACGCCCGGCCAGGCCGCCGACTGCCCGCGCTTCATCACCGTCCTGGACAAGATCCGGGTGGCTGGGCCGGTGGGCCGGCCACGGACCCGCCCGGGCACGATGGCCGCGGGCAAGGCCTACTCTTCCAAGGCCAACCGCGCCTACCTGCGCCGCCACCGGATCGGCGCGATCATCCCTGAGAAGAGCGATCAGCAGCTCAACCGGAAGGAGAAGGGCTCGGCCGGTGGCCGCCCTGTGATCTTCGATGCGCAGCGTTACCGGCAGCGCAACACCATCGAACGCTGCTTCCAGCAGATCAAGACCCGGCGGGGCCTGGCCACTCGTTACGACGAGGCCCCGCAAAGCTATGAGGCCGGGTTGCACCTCCTCCTAAGCTCAATCATCTGAAGCGCTCATGGGTCTACACAAATCACCTACAATCCAATATTCGGGTATGGGTTACTCCATGATTCGCATGAATAGAGAGCGCTTCCGGCTTCTGCCTGGCTAAGGCGGCGCAATGAAACCCCAGCGATCCAATATTTCGCGACATGAAATTCCAAGAGACCTTCCATTATCGATGTCGGCGGTTTGGGAGGGTGGATAAGTGGCGAAAAACGTGGTGGTCAATGCCAACTTCAAGCAAGGGGGAGAAATGCCGCAGAGCGAGATCGCAGCAGGCACGGACGCACTGAAGGGCACAAATATCATCAATCTAGACATGACTGTTCGAGAGATTCTCGAAAGCGACTTTGTAGACGCGGCGGAAAGCGACGGCGAAGCCCGCTGGTACGTGGGTGGCGGCAGTGGCTACGTAGTGATTTGCAAGTCGCAGGAATAGCCGAGCCCGACTCCGCGCCGGGGGATTCCCCCGGCGCCACTAAGGAAACGCATGAAACCGTCGAAAACGGACCTGTCTCTTCGCCTTCGCGATATCCTTGACCTGGCTGCGGACTGGATTGAATGCTTGGATCTGATGCTACCTTGCAGTGACCAATCCGCTAGAGCCGATTACGCGGCACCCTCGCGCCGTGCAGTGGAGGATAAGGTCCTGACCGAAGCGGCGATACTACTGCATGTTACGCAGAAGGTTTTGGCTGCGGATGCTTCGGTGGCCCCCTGTCTTGAGCAGTCCCATAAACGGCTGCTCAAGACGTTGGCGGCTAGAGCCTATCCCGAGCGATATTTTGACATGCTTGCTCGGGCGCCTCATATTGCATGGCCACTTGGCATAACTCATGCAATTCTGAGTCGGCACGCTGTGGTGAACCCATCCTTCGAAAAACTTTTGGAGCGCTGCATTGACTTGGGCTGGAACGGCTTCGTGGATCGCTCCATCTACCGCACTCTCGAAACGCGCTGGGCATTGGCCGTCTACAAGAATCATCATCCAGAAGTGGCCGATCTTCTGGCGCTAGCGCCTACGAACGATACTCTGCCTGCACCGCTAGCTCTTCGAGAAAGTGTATACGCACTTACTCATACACTTTTTTATGCTTCAGACTTCGGCGCGTACCCAATGCCTGACTCTGTCAAGCTCGACCGAACTGCTGAATGTATAGACTCGTTCCTGGCTTGGCAAATGTGGGAAGGCGACCTTGACCTCGTCGGTGAGTTGCTGGCCGCGGCTTACATGTGCCGACTTCCGAGCAAATATGCATCCATTGCAATAGCAGTACTCTGGGATGACTTCTGTAGGCCGGTCGTTCGTGGCCCTTACGCCAAAATATCCCACAAAGGCGCTGTTTCGCCTTTCGATCCCACTATTTTTTCGTCATGCTACCACACGACCTTCGTGTGCGGAATCCTGTGTGCGGCTATTCTTGCATCTGGTAGGCCGATGGAGTCCGATAGAATATCTAATGGCGAGGTGCGGTCGCTTACAAGATCGGAAGTGCAGCCTTTGTTTGATATCCTCGAGCAGTCCGGCCGGCCAACGGTGACGTGGTTCTCCAGGATTGCGGCAGTTAGAGATAGTCGCATGACTATACTCTCATGTCTCTTTGATGGAGCCGTCACGATAGCTTATCGAACAGGGAACTGGCGATCAGTTTATGCTCTGAGGAACTACAGGGAAGCGATGTCAATCGGTGCGACTCGCACGTGGAGGTCCATCGCAGAGCTCTGTAATCTTTGGAAAGACTTCGGCGAAGATTCGTCGTAGCCCTTTTAGTGCTTCCGAGTAGAGTCGAACCTCGCGGATGCGGATGGTCGAGAATCCGCCTGTATTGGGCAGCTTTCGATTGCTCCAGCTTGGTGTCAGCCATCGCCTGGTCAAGCTCCGTAAGTTGCTGCCTTCACGACGATGGCGACGATGCTGCTGCCTATCCACGCAGTTATTGGCGATGATGGCGCATATGGGCCAGCGCTACCTCGGCCACCCCGATGAACCGCCGGAGGTCTACGAGAAATCGTCGCTGTTCGCCGACGCGGCCAAGCTCCGCCGCCCTGCCGTATCCCCGCACCGCTCCGCTGGCCGCAGCCTCCGACGCCGATTTGCGCGGCCGGTGGGTGCTGGTCGGGGCTTGAGACTGGACGTGGGCTGCGAACGAGCCGAGGAGCCTCTAACAACCGCCGCTACGCCGCTGCCGGACTGGCCGCGATCGGCATCGGCATGGGCATGCTCGGCTACCAGACGCCCGCCGAGACACCCGAACCCGTATAGCCGGACACGCTGCTGGCAGCGACCCGGCTGCTGGTGGCCTGTGTCTGGTCGCTGATCGCCGCAACGCGTTCGGACGCCTGACGCGTGAGGTCGTCTGCCTACAGCCGCAGGATGAACTCTTCGACCCTGGCCCGGATATCGTCACGAATGACACGGACGGCCTCGATGCCCTGCCCGGCCGGGTCGTCGAGCTTCCAATCCTCCTCGTAGCGTTTGCCAGGCAAGACCGGGCAGGCGTCGCCGCAGCCCATGGTGATGATTACGTCGGAGGACTCGACCGCGTCGGCTGTGAGGACCTCGGGGTGAGCGGTGGTGATGTCGATACCGACCTAGCGTTTCGCTTCCACCGCGACCGGGTTGACCTGCTCGGCCACCGCGACCGGGTTGACCTGCTCGGCCGGTTCCGACCCCGCCGAACGGACATCGGCGCGATCACCGGCCAGGTGCGTCAGTCAGCCGGCGGCCATCTGGGAGCGACCGGCGTTGTAAACGCAGACGAACAGGATGGAAGCCTCGCCAGGCACCGGCGGGCTCCTCGGATGACAACAGGCGGCGGCCCGCACAGGCTCGCACAGACCTGCCAGGACAGGGGAATCACGACGGCGAAGCCCCGTACGAGGCGAACGGCACACAAAAGGCCCCGCTCGGAAGCGGGGCCTTTCCACGTATGCGTACCGGTGTGCGTGTCGCCTCTCGGCGAAAGGCTCAACGCGGCTCCAGCCGAACGGTAGTCCGCGAAGGCAATAGGTGAGGCCCGGGGACACTGGGCACACCGGCCACGATCCATGTAACCACAACAGGCCGCACGATGTTCCCGAAAGGAACGAAATCAGGTTCCGACCACCGGACTGCGCCGCTCCACCATCAGCACGTCCCGCCACACGCCGTGATGGCGGCCGATGCGCTCGCGGGTCCCGACGACGCGGAACCCGAGCGCCTTGTGCAGGGCCAGGCTGGCGGCGTTCTCAGGGAAGATGCCGGACTGGATCGTCCACACGCCGGCGTTCTCGCATGCGGCGATGAACGCCGTCATCAGGGCGCGGCCGATGCCGTGAGCCTGGCAGCCGGGGTGGACGTAAACGCTGTGCTCGACCACCCCGGCATAGACGCTCCGCGCCGAGACCCGCGAGGCCGCCACCCAGCCGAGCACCTCGCCCGAATCGGCGTCGGCCGCCACGTACCGCAGATGCGGCAGCCGGCTCGCGGTGAAGACCTCCCAGCTCGGCGCGACGGTCTCGAAGCTCGCGTCGCCGGTGTCCAGCCCGGCCTGGTAGATCGCCAGCACCTCAGCCGCGTCGCCGTCGCGCATCGGCCGGATCTCCATGCCCGGCCCCATGCGAGCCTGGCCGGTACGCAGCTCCGCGACGGCACCCGGATCGCCGCACGCGAGATCGGCGGGAAGCGCGGTGATGTCGTCCGTCATGGAGATCTCCTCACTCACAGACCGGCGCGGGCGGCACCGGCTTGCCCATCACCACGTCCGCCGCGGTGGGGAAGCAGCTCACGCAGTTCTCGTTGATCCGGTAAAGGCTGGACGTCCCCTGCCGCTCCACCAGCACGAACCGCACCTCGGACAGGATCTTCAGGTGATGCGACACCGTGGACTGCCCCACCCCGGACGCGGCCACGATCTCGCCCACGCTCATCGGTTCGCGCCGCCGTGCCAGCAACGACACGATCTGGATCCGCGTCGCGTCGGCCAGCGCCTTGAACCAGCTCGCGTACTCCTCAGCCGCCGCACGGGGCAACGGCCCTTTCTCCTCCTTCATCGACAATCGACGATATTCGATGAAGGAGGAATGGGGAAGCCTCCGGAGCGTGGACCGGCCGGATCGCGGTCGGTGGCCGCCTTCCCGCGAGCCCTTCCGGGGCCGGCCGGTCACGGCCGGGTCACTGTCCCGGCAGTGCCTGAAGCTTGGCGGCGTCGATCTCGACGTACTCGACGATCGCGCCGCCGGGATGGCGGACCGTCAGGTTGCGGCCGGTGGGGACGTCGTTGGGGCCGTCGAGCGTCTCGCCGCCTTCCTTCGCGACGATCGCGAAGACGTCGTCGATGCTGTCGACGATGGCGGTGGCCTGCACATCACGGTACGGAGCCAGCGCCTGCGGGGTGCCCGCGACCAGGAGGCAACCACCGATGCTCGCCAGCTCGACATCTCCGTACGTGAAGCGCAGGTCCGGCTGCGTGCCGGTCAGGGCCGTGAAGGTGGGCAGTGCGGTGTCCAGATCGTCAACGTAGATGCGGGCGTAGGTAGCGCGTACCGCCATCGGTGCACCTCTTGATCATTTCGTTTTTCCCGAATTGACGAAGCGAACCCTACACTGGGGCCGTTCCGAAGCGTCAAACTCGTCGCCGAGCAGGAGAGCCGGATGCGATCGCAACCTCAGCCGAAGACGGCGGACCTGGATCTGGCCGCCGTGCTCCACGCGCTCGGGGATCCGGTCCGCCTCGAGCTGGTACGCCTGATGGCGGCCGGCGGCGAGGTGCCGTGCAGCCCGCCGCACATGGACGTGCCGCGCTCCACGCTCTCCAACCACTGGCGCATCCTGCGGGAAGCGGGCCTGACGTCCACCCGCGCGGAGGGCAAGGCCCGCTTCATGAGCTTGCGCCGCGACGATCTGGAGGAGCGCTTCCCGGGCGTGCTGACCTCGATCCTCGCCTCGACCACCCCGCCGCCGGTGGACGACCGGAACGGTGCTTGAGACAGCGTCGAGGAGCGCACCCGTATGACCACCGCCGTACAGCAGCTGATCGAGGCGGCGCGTCCCGCGCCACCGGCGGAACCGTTCGACTGGGGGCGGGTCGAGCGCCGCCTCGGGGCGTCCGTGCCGCAGGACTACCGCGAGCTGCTCGACGCAGGGGGCGGCGGGCTCTGGCTCGGCTGCCTGCGACTCCACGTACCCGAGCCCGGCCCCGGTCTCAGGCACGTCGATCTCGAACGGTCACGCCTGGAGTCCGAACAGCTTCAGGATCTGTTCGAGGACGAGGTCGTGGCACCGCCCGACGATCTCGACCCGGACGCTGGGCTGCTGCCCTGGGCCTCCATCGGCGCAGGGGTCACGCTCTACTGGCAGATCTCACGCGCGGCGGCCTCCGGTGCGTACCCGATCCGGATCTCGGACCGGAACGGCGACGTCTGGGAGAGGTACGACCTGCGCACCACCGACCTGCTCCTGAGAATCGTCAAGGGTGAGGTGCGCGGCGAGCTGCTCAACGAGTCGTGGCTGGAGTACGACACGCTCTTCATGCCCTACGCCGACCAGTAGCGCGGTTCGCTTGCTTACGCCTCGGGCTTTGTGGGGGTCAAGTCCTCGTAGTACGCCTTCATCGCGGGGTAGTACTCGTCGAACTCCGGCTTGGCGGAGCCGTCGCGGGAGGCCGCCAGCAGGTCGAGGTAGTACTCCCAGCCGGGGCCGATCTCGCCGATGCCCTCGGCAGTGGCCAGGTGCTGGATGAAGCGCAGCTCGGTGCCGCCGTCCGCCTCCGACAGCAGCAGCTCCAGGTGCCAGGAGCCGGCCGCGTCCTCGGCGGTGAGCTCCAGCCGGCGGGGCGGCTCGCAGGCTTCGATGCGCATCTCGGTCCAGGGGGTCTGTTCCTCGAACGCGAGCTGGACGCTGATCGTCCGGCCGGGTCCCGCCTCGCCCTCCCACGGGCCGAACCAGCGCGCCGTGCGCTCCGGCTCGGTGACGCTGGCCCACACGTCCGCGGCGGGCGCACGGAACGTCCGGGTGAGGACCAGGTCGAGGCCGTCGTCCGACTGGAACAGCGTGCCAGTGGGGAAGCGTTTCATGCGGTTTCTCCCTTTCCGTGGGTGTCGCTGCTCGCCCTGGGCTTGTCCGTACGGCGTTCCCGGCGCGTCCGGTACACCTCAGTCTCCAGGGCGTCGAAGCGGTGCTCCCAGCCGGAAGGCCGGAGAAACCAGGCCAGCCAGGCGGCCAGCTCGGTGAACCGCTCCGCGTTGAGCGTGTAGAGGCGCTGCCGGCCGACAAGCTCCGCCCTGACCAGCCCGCTCTGCCGGAGCACGCGTAGGTGGCGGCTCACGGCGGGACGGCTGATGGAGAAGCGTTCGGCGATCTCGCCGGCCGAGAGCCGCCTGCCTTTGAGCATCACCAGGATCTGCCGCCGCACCGGATCCGCGATCGCTCCTGCCACCTCGTCCACGCCAGAAAGCGTAACCTAGCGGTTACGCGTCCGGCCAGAGCTGCCGCGGGCCGGATCGGGACACACCGGACGTCCCTGAGGTGGGATAGCCGCCGCCGCGGAGCGCTCACCAGCCCACGTACGCGGACACGGTGACGAGCGCGTCGGGGTCGACGCCTTGCCGTTCGATGGTCTGCTTCACCGCGGGTTGCTCGTATTCCGGGCTGGCGCGCAGCGAAGACACGCCGAGGTTGGCGCCTTTCCACTTAGGCGATTGCAGCCAGACATTGCGCGGTGAATCGTCCACCGAGGTGACCCAGCCCCGGCTGCGGAGAAAGGCGACAGCCTTTCTGAGCGACGCCTCCTCGGTTTCGCCCCCGACATCGATAAGGAAAATGTCGGTTACTACGGTCTCGACCCCTGATAAGCCGGTATCGCGTTCTCTCCAGATGATCGTGCCGATTTTCCCGACTTCTTGCAGCACTCCGGGTTCGACCGCCTCCGGCTGCCGCGCGCAACCACCGGCGATAAGAGAAAGGGCAAGAGCCGTCGCCGTCACCCACTGCTTCCGCATGAAACTCCGCCTTTCTCTTCTCTCGATCGGCATGGCCGATCGCTATATTGGCAGCGTTTCCAAAGAGAGCAAAAGCGTCACCCTCGGGCCGGCCGGGCGGCGGTGGCGGTGGCCTGTTCGACGCGTTCGGTAAGGATCGCCTGGAAATGCCGGCATTTCGCGAAATCTTCGTGTTCGCAGGTCAGCGCGCAATCGAGGAGGGCGAGCGAGGCTTGGGCGGCGGCGATGCGACGTATGAGGTCCTCGCGGTGGCGGTGGAGGATCTCCCGGCGGGCGGCCGGATCGGTGGTGGTGAGCATCCGGCGGATGTCCGCCAGTCCGATGCCGGCCTCCTTGGCGCGGAGGATCAGCGCGATCCGGTAGAGGTCGTCGCGGCCGTAGCGGCGGCGGTCACCCTCGACGCGCGCGGGGAGAGCAGCCCCATCGCCTCCCAGTGGCGCAGGACGTGCGGTGCGAGCCCGAAGCGGGCGGCGACCTCGCCGATGGCCATCATCGGAGTTGACTTCATGCCGACATTAAGTCGCATGGTGGCGTGCATGTCGAACGAGACCGACCTCATCAGGCTGCTCGATATCGCCGACGCCATGCCGGGTGCCGCCGCGCTGCGCGCCCGCTCGTACGAACTGCTCAGACTCCGCCCCGGAGACCCCGCCGTCGATGTGGGCTGCGGTGCGGGCCGGGCGGTGGCCGAGCTGAACGACCAGAAGATCACGGCGATCGGCGTGGACGTCAATGAAGAGATGATCGGTGTTGCCCGGCGACGCCGGCCCGAGGCCGACTTCCGCGTCGGCGACGCCTACCGCCTGCCTCTGGGCGATCACGAAGTGGCCGGATATCGGGCGGACAAGGTGTTCCACGAGCTCGCCGACCCGGCCACGGCGCTGGCCGAAGCCCGTCGCGTGCTGGCCCCCGGCGGCCGGATCGTGCTCGTCGGACAGGACTGGGACGCGTTCGTCATCGACTCCGACCAGCCCGGCCTCACCCGGACCATCGTGCACGCCCGCGCCGACCTCATCACCAACCCGCGCGCCGCCCGCGCCTACCGCAACCTGCTGCTGGACGCCGGGTTCGGCGACGTGGAGGTGGAGGTGCACACCGAAGTCTTCACCGGCACGACGATGCTCCGCATGCTGACCGGCCTCGCACAGGCCGCACACGCGGCCGGGGTCATCACCCGGGAGCAGTGCGACGCCTGGACCGCCGAGCAGACCCGGCGTGCCGAACAGGATCGGCTGTTCCTCGCGCTGCCGCTCTTCCTCGCCTCCGCGACCCGAGGCTCGTCAATACGGTAGGGGGGTATAGTACGAACATTCGGTGAATGATCGTGAAGGAGCGAGAGCGTGCGGTTACGTCCCGCGAGAGATGAAGACGCGCAGCAGATCGCGCGGATCTGGCACGAAGGCTGGGGCGACGGGCATCGCGGAAACGTTCCCGGCGCTCTCGCGGCGGCCCGCACTCCGGAGTCGTTCCGCGAACGCGCCGCGCAGCGCATCGCGGACACGGTCGTCGCCGTCGTCGAAGGCGCCGTGGCCGGGTTCGTCATGGTGGTCGGGGACGAGGTGGAGCAGGTCTACGTCGCCAGGGGGCGCCGCGGCACCCCCGTGGCCACCGCCCTGCTCGCCGAAGCCGAACGCCTCGTCGCGGCCGGCGGTCACGGGCGGGCCTGGCTGGCGGTCGTCGCGGGCAACACCCGCGCCCGCCGCTTCTACGAGCGCAACGGCTGGGCCGATGAAGGGCCGTTCCACTACCGGGCGGCCGGCGAGAACGGCCCGATCGCCGTCCCGGCCCGCCGCTACGTCAAAGCACTGGCGGCAGGTCGAGGCGGACGCAGCACTGACCGGGGGCGGGGGCGAGGCGGGCCGTGACGTCCGTGGCGTTCAGACCTTCGAGCAGGCCCGTGAGCAGGCTCAGGTTCATGCCGCAGACCAGCGCGGCGTGCCGCTCGGCGAGGCTCTGGAACGGGCAGTTGCCGAGCGCGATCGTGCCGTCGGACGGGCGCGGCTCGAAACCGAGCACTTCCAGGGTCTGGACGATGCCGGTGTGCGAGGTGCGGGCTTCCCGGCCGGGCTCCTCCAGGGGTGGCGCGACGTCGGGATGGGCGGCGCGGGTGTCCGCGCCCGGCTCGTGGCGGCCGAGTTCCCGGCCCAGCTCGCGGGCGCGCCGGTCCAGCACCGTACGCGGCGGCTCACCTGACTCCTCGGCCTCCTGGAGGGCGTCCGCGAGCAGGAGCGCGGCGGTCTCGTAGCGCCGATCCGGCAGCGACACCGCGATCTGAGCGCGCGCCCGCCGATACAGCTTCGCCGGACGGCCGGCCCGGGACCGGACCTGCCGGTGCGGCGCTCGTACACGGCCTCCAGCAGCCCCTCGGTCACCAGCTTCTCCAGGTGGAAGGAGACGGTGGTGCGCGGGGCCTGGATCGCGTCGGCCGCCTCGTCGCGGCTCACCGGCGAGGACTGGCGTACCACGTACTCGTACAGACGACGCCGGGTCGGCTCGTCCAGCGCCGCGATGGCGGAGATGTACGCCGGCCGCACACCGATGGCATCGCCCATGCTTCTAAAACCCACCCTTGTTGACGGAATTACCGCACCCCTTCTAATGTTAACCAATCTTGTCATTAGAAGAAGGGTGATCATGATGATGAACGCATGCAATGATCGCGGACGGCCGGTATGAGCGAGTCCGTGATGCAGCCCGCCGATGATGTGGAGCAGCGGCACCTGCGGGTGGTCCGCGGCGGCGGCGTCGACCTGGAGGCCGCGCGGCGGGCGGTGACCGACCTGCTGACCGCGCTCGGCCGCGACGCGCACTCGCCGCACCTGGCCGACACCCCCAAGCGGGTCGCCCACGCGTACGCCGAGATGCTGACCCCGCGCGAGTTCGACCTGACGACCTTCCCCAACGAGGAGGGCTACGACGAGCTCGTGCTGGCCCGCGACATCCCCGTGCAGTCGCTGTGCGAGCACCATCTGCTGCCCTTCCATGGCGTGGCGCACGTGGGCTACCTGCCCGGTGATCGTATTCTTGGCCTGTCGAAGCTCGCCCGGGTCGTCGAGCTGTTCGCCCGCGATCTGCAGGTGCAGGAACGCCTCACCAAGCAGGTGGCCGACTGGCTCCAGCAGCACCTGGCGCCTAAGGGGGTCGGCGTGGTGATCGAGGCCGAGCACATGTGCATGTCGATGCGCGGCGTCCGGGTGCCCGGGTCCCGCACGGTGACCTCGGCCCTGCAGGGGGTGCTGCGCGAGGACGCGCGTTCCCGGCAGGAGTTCTTCGCGCTCTCCGGAGTGCACGCCTAGCAGCCCGTACGAAGAGTCCGCACGCGCAGACAGGAGACCCACGATGACGGAACCGGCCACGTTCGTGATCGTCGGAGGCGGCCTCGCCGCGGCCAAGGGGGCCGAGGCCCTGCGCCAGGAGGGGTTCGACGGCACGATCGTCCTCATCGGCCGCGAACCCCACCTGCCCTACGAGCGCCCGCCGCTGTCGAAGGGCTACCTGCAGGGCGACGACGAACGCGACACGATCTTCGTGCACGACGCGGACTGGTACCGCGACCACGCGATCGACGTGCGCACCGGTGCCGAGGCCACCGCACTCGACCCCGCCGCGCACGAGGTGACCCTCTCCAGCGGCGAACGTCTGCGCTACGACAAGCTCCTGCTCGCCACCGGCGCCGTCCCGCGCCGCCTGAACGTGCCCGGCGGCGAGCGCGTGCTCTACCTGCGCACCGTCGACGACTCCGACCGGCTGCGCGCCACGCTGTCCTCCGCCCGCAAGGTCGCCGTCATCGGCGCCGGCTGGATCGGCCTGGAGGCCGCCGCCGCGGCCCGCAACGCCGGAGCCGACGTCACCGTCATCGAACAGGAGCACCAGCCGCTGCTCGGCGCCCTCGGACCCGAGCTCGGCGCCGTCTTCGCCGACCTGCACCGCGACAACGGCGTGGACCTGCGCCTGGGCGCCCGACTCGCCGAGGTGACCGATACCGGTGTGCGGCTGGCGGATGGCACCCACGCCGACGCCGACGCCGTGATCGCCGGCGTCGGCGCCGTCCCCGACACCGCGCTCGCCGCCGCCGCGGGCCTGGAGATCGACAACGGCGTCAAGGTCACCGCCGACCTGCGTACCAGCGACCCCGACATCTACGCCGCCGGCGACGTCGCCAACGCCTACCACCCCCGCCACCGCCACCACATCCGCGTCGAACACTGGGCCAACGCGCTCAACCAGCCCGCCGTGGCCGCCCGCGCCATGCTCGGCCGCGACGCCTCCTACGAGGAACCGCCGTACTTCTACACCGACCAGTACGACCTCGGCATGGAGTACCTCGGCCACGTCCCGCCCGGCACCACGTACGAGGTCGCCATCAGGGGAGATGTGGGCCGGCGCGAGTTCATCGCCTTCTGGCTGGGGGAGGACGACAGGGTGCTCGCCGCGATGAACGTCAACATCTGGGACCAGGGCGACCACCTCAAGGCCCTCGTTCTCTCCGGCGCCCCGGTGGACCGCAAAGCCCTCACCGACCCGGACGTCCCGCTCGGGCACCTGGTGCGCTGAGGACTCGCAACCGGAAGGAAGACGGCATGCAGAAGATCTCGCTCACGGCTCTGGCCCGGCAACAGGCCGACCGGGCGGCCACGGCCGGTGGCGGTCACGCCGCCGGCACCGTGTACGGCGGCCACGAGAAGGTGCTCCGCCAGACGGTCATCGCCCTGCGCCAAGGCGCGCACCTCGCCGAGCACGAGAACCCCGGCGAGGCCACGCTGCAGGTGCTGCACGGCCGGGTCCGCATGATCGCCGGTACGCAGCAGTGGGAGGCCCGCACCGGGGACCTGCTCATCGTGCCCGACGCCCGCCACAGCCTCGAAGCGCTGGAGGACTCCCAGATCCTGCTGACCGTCGCCAAGCTGCCCTGATCCGGCGGCCTCACCTGGCCTCGCGGGAGGCGGACGGCTGCTGCCGCTCGCGCAGCCAGGGGATCAGCCCACCGGCCAGCACCATCGCGATCTGCCGCTCGGACAGCCGGTGCCGGGCGGTGTAGTGCTGGTCCCGGGTGGCGTTGCGGACCGTGATCTCGCCGCCGTCCGCGCCGATCGCCCGCCTCAGGTCGTCCAGCACGAGCGTGTCGCCCTGCTGGATGCGGTCGTAGTCGTGCGGGTCGGCGAACTCCAGCGCGAGCACGCCGAAGTTGGCGAGGTTCTGCCAGTGGATGCGCGCGAACGACACCGCCAGGACCACGCGCAGGCCGAGATGGCGGGGCGCGATGACGGCGTGTTCGCGCGAGGAGCCCTGACCGTAGTTGGCGCCGCCGACGACGATGTGCCCGCTGTCGCGGGAGGCGTGCGCCCGGCCGGCGTAGGTCTCATCGATCTGCGCGAAGGTGAACTCCGCCAGCTTGGGGATGTTGCTCCGGTACGGCAGCACCCGCGCCCCGGCGGGCAGGATCTCGTCGGTGGAGACGTCATCGCCGACCTTGAGCACGACCGGCGCCTCCACCCTGCCGGGCAGCGGCGGCAAGTCGGGGAGCGAGGAGATGTTCGCCCCCTTGACCAGCTCCGCTCTGGAGTCTTGCGCCGGAGGCGGCGGTTCGAGCATGGCGGTGTTCACGCTGGACTCGGCCGGCAACTCCAGATCCGGGTAGCCGATGCCGAGCAGCCGTGGCAGGTCGCGCGGGTCGGTGATCCGGCCGGTCAGCGCGGCCGCGGCGGCGGTCTCGGGGGAGCAGAGGAACACCGCGTCCTCACGTGTCCCGGACCGGCCGGGGAAGTTACGCGGGAACGTGCGCAGGCTGTTGTGCCCGGCGGCCGGCGCCTGGCCCATGCCGATGCAGCCCATGCACCCGGACTGGTGCAGCCGCGCCCCCGCCGAGATCAGCGTGAACGTGGCGCCCATCTTCGTCAGATCCTGAAGGATCTGCCGCGAGCTCGGATTGACGTCGAACGACACCCCCGGATGCGCCTGCCGCCCCGACACGATGGCCGCGACGACGGCGAAATCGCGCAACCCCGGGTTGGCCGAAGAGCCGACCACCACCTGATCCACCGGCCGACCGGCCGCCTCCCGCACCGGGACCACGTTCCCCGGCGAGCTGGGCAGCGCGATCAGCGGCTCCAGGCCCGACAAGTCGATCTCGTCGGTGACGTCGTAGGCGGCGTCGGTGTCGGCGAGCAGCTCGGCGAAGTCCTGCTCGCGCCGCTCGGCCCGCAGGAACGCCCTGACCTGATCGTCGGCGGGGAACACCGTGGTGGTCGCGCCGAGCTCGGCACCCATGTTCGCGATCACATGCCGGTCCATCGCCGTCAGATGCGCCAGCCCGGGACCGTGGTACTCGATGATCCGGTTCACGCCGCCCTTGACGCCGTGCAGGCGCAGCATCTCGAGGATGACGTCCTTGGCGCTCACCCAGGCCGGCAGCTCGCCGGTCAGCCGCACCCCCCAGATCTCCGGCATGCGCAGATACACCGGTTCACCGGCGATCGCCATCGCCACCTCGATACCGCCCAGACCGATCGCCAGCATGCCCAGCGAACCCGCCGCCGGCGTGTGACTGTCCGAGCCGGCCAGCGTCTTGCCGGGAACGCCGAACCGCTGCATGTGCGTCGGGTGGGAGACGCCGTTGCCCGGCTTGGAGTACCACAGGCCGAAACGGTGACAGGCCGAACGCAGGAAGGCGTGGTCCTCGGCGTTCTTGCCGTCGGCCTGCAACAGGTTGTGATCGACGTACTGCACCGACACCTCGGCCCGGGCCCGGTCCAGATCCATCGCCTCCAGCTCCAGCATCACCAGGGTGCCCGTCGCATCCTGCGTGAGCGTCTGGTCGATCCGCAGCGCGATCTCCTGCCCGGCGGTCATGTCGCCGGACACGAGGTGCGATGCGATCAGTTTCTGCGCGACGTTGTACCCCATGCCGGACCTCCTCGCCGCATGATGATCATTCCTGGAGCACCTCGGCGAGCACGGCCGCCTCGCTGATCTCCGCCTGCCTGGTCGCGGTGAGCAGCGTCAGCACGCCACCTCGGGCGAGCTCACGCAAATGCGCGACCGCCTCCGCCCGCTCGGGCTCCTCCAGCTCGTGGCGGTAGCGGCGGGCGAACTCGGCGAACAGCTCCGGGTCGTGGCGATACCAGGTGCGCAGCTCCGCCGAGGGGGCGACCTGCTTGCACCACTCGTCGAGGGCGGCTTTGTCCTTGGTCAGCCCGCGCGGCCAGAGCCGGTCCACCAGCACCCTGATGCCGTCGTCGTCCCGCGGCTCGTCATAGACCCGGCGCACCTGAACCTTGACCTGGGTCTTGCCTGCCATGGTTCCTCCTCACCGCCGGCGACCCCTCATGACACCGACGCTACGCCGGTGGACATCAAGGCGAGTTCAGCAGAGTGTCATGTTCGCCGTGCGGCGGATGCTCCCTACCGCGGCACGGGACCCGGAGCCGCCTTGCCTTCTCATAGCGTTCGCCGCATATCATCGCCACATAGCGATGGATGATGGCGGTGGACGGTGCGTGAGCGCCGGCATCGCAGCCGGGGTGTCTCCCGCGGCGGCGCTGTTCCGTTCCCTGGCGGACGAGACGCGGCTGCGCATCGTGCAGCGCCTGACCAGGGGCGAGGCCCGCGTGTTCGACCTGACCGCCGAGCTCGGCCTCGCCCAGTCCACCGTCTCCAAGCACCTGGCCTGCCTGCGCGACTGCGGCCTGGTCACCTACCGGGCCGAAGGACGCCAGTCGTTCTACTCCCTGACCCGGCCGGAGCTGATGGACCTGCTCGCGTCGGCGCAGCAGCTGCTCGCCGCCACCGGCCACACCGTCGCGCTGTGCCCGGGAGGGATCGCGGGTGGGGAGGCGGTGACGTGAGCGCGCTGGACCTGCCCGGCATCGGGCCCGCCCCGGCCCGGCGGGCGGCTCTGCGGCGGCGTATCCGGCTGCTGGTGGCCGCGACCATCACGTACAACGTGATCGAGGCCGTGGTCTCCATCACCGCGGGCGCCGTCGCCTCCTCCGCCGCGCTCATCGGCTTCGGCCTCGACTCGATCGGGGAGGTCGCCTCGGCCGCCGCGGTGGCCTGGCAGTTCTCCGCCGCCGACCACGAACGCCGCGAACGCACCGCGCTCCGCGTGATCGCCGTCGGCTTCTTCGCCCTGGCCGCGTACGTCACCGCCGACGCCGCAGGCGCGGTCAAGGAGGGTCGCGCGGCCTGGCGCGGGGACGCCTGCTGCGCCGTACCCGCCGCCTCCTCGGACGCATGCTCCGACGGCTGCTGCGGCCCCGCCGACCGGTGAACGGACGGCGAGGCTGGGCGGCGATCACCCCCGGCCGCTTCTACTACGGCGGGCACATCGGCGCCGCCGCCATGCACGCCCACTACGCCGTGCAACTCCTCATCGGCGACGGCCTGATCCTGCGCGGCGGCGACGGGACCGCGCACGAGCTGACGGCCGCGCTGATCCCGGCCAACACCCGGCATGCGATCGTCCGCGGAACCGACGCCGGCCTGCTCGCCCTCATCGACCCGGCCCAGGCCGGCGACCTCGCCCACCCGCCCGGCACCGGCTCGGCCGCCGCCTGGGCCATCGACCTCTCACCGCCGCCCCGCCACGACCTGCCCACCCTGATCGCCCTGGCCGACGAGATCACGGGAACGGTCCCGGCGGCGCATCTCCACCCGGGGCTGGCGCAGGCGATGCGGCTCATCGACGAGACCCTGCCGGGGCAGGTGCGGCTCTCCGCGCTCGCCGACGCCGTGCACCTGTCGGAGAGCCGGCTGGCCCACCTGTTCCGGGAGCAGGCCGGGCTGCCGTTCCGGCCGTACGTGCTGTGGATGCGGCTCCGGCTCGCCCTGTACGCGCTTGCCGACGGCGGCACCCTCACCGACGCCGCGCACACCGCCGGGTTCTCCGACTCCGCACACCTGTCCAGGACGATCCGCCGCATGATGGGCGACGCGCCCTCGGTCCTGTCGGCCGGGGTGCGATGGCTGCGGGGATAGCAGGTTCGTTCAAGCCTCCATTGCGGGCGGCGGGCCAGGCTGGGACGCATGATTCTCGTGATCGGCGCCGGCCAGGCGGGACTCGCCGCAGGCCGCGAACTCCGTCTGGCCGGACATGACGTACTGCTCCTCGAAGCCCACACGCGCATAGGGGAGTCGTGGCGGCGGCGCTGGGACTCGCTGCGCCTGTTCACCTCCGCCCGCCACAGCTCCCTGCCCGGCCTGCCACTGCCCGGCGACGGCCGCCGATACCCCGGCAAGGACGAGGTGGCCGACTACCTGGAGACGTACGCGGCGCACTTCGACCTGCCCATCCGCCTCGGCACCCCCGTACGCCGCCTGCACCGCTGGGAAGACGGAACCTTCGAAGCGGTCACCGACCACGACACCTTCACCGCCGACGGCGTCGTGGTCGCGACCGGCCCCTTCCAGCGCCCGCACATCCCCGACCTGCCCCTTGCACCGGACATCGTCGCCCTGCACAGCGCCCACTACCGCAACCCCCGCCACCTGCCCGACGGCCCCGCACTCGTGGTCGGCGGCGGCAACTCCGGCATCCAGATCGCCGCCGAGCTGGCCCAGGACCGGCACGTCACCCTCGCCCTCGGCACCCGCAAACCCGTGATGCCCCAGCGCGTACTCGGCCGCGACCTCTTCGCCTGGCTCGATGGGGCCGGGATCGTCCGAGCCCCGATCACCAGCCGCCTCGGCCGCCTCGTACACAAGCGCGACCCGCTGATCGGCGCCGGCCCGAGGCGGCTGCGCCGTCTGGGCGTCCGCGTCGTCGATCGCATCGTCTCCGCCGAGGGAGTCCGCTTCCGAACGGCCGACGGACGGACCGTGACACCGTCCACCGTCATCTGGGCGACCGGCTACCGCCCCGACTACAGCTGGATGCGCATCCTCGGCGCCCTGGACGCCGGCATGCCCCGCCACGCCGGCGGCATCAGCCCCGTCCCCGGCCTCACCTACGTCGGCCTGCCGTACCAGACCAGCCGCGGCTCCGCCCTCCTCGGCTGGGTGGGGGAGGACGCCGCCCGCGTGGCACAGACCTACACGTCGAGACGCCGCACCGGCACCGCCCGCCGATGAACCGTCGAAAAGCGGAGGCCGGTCAGTCGTGGCGGGGGATGCCCGACACCTCGTGATCAGCGTGGAACAGCATCTCCTGGATCAGCGAGCGGACATGAGCGTCCCTGGCCCGGTACACCACGCGCCGCCCCTCCCGCCGCGTCTGCACCAACCCGCCCAGCCGGAGCTTCGCCAGGTGCTGGGAGACCGAGGGGCGTGCCACGCCGAGGGTCGCGGCGAGGCTGCCGACGTCGTACTCACCGTGGGACAGCAACCACATCAACCGCAGCCGCGTACCGTCGCTCAGCAGCCGGAACGCGTCCACCGCCGCACTGACCTGTTCGTCGGTGGGCTGCTCGGGGGCGCCGCCGGCGGGGGAGTGGTCGTCAGGTGCGTACATGACAACGTATGCTCTCCCGCCGCCCAGTCCTGGGCAAGGACGACGCGCCCGCTACCGGTGGGTGAGCAGGGGCGCGTGGTGGTCGATCCCGTCCGGGCCGTCGGGGTCGGCGTGCACGGTGGCCGCCTTCAGCCGGGGCAGCTCGTGGATCAGCCGGTGCTCGGCCTCCACCGCCACCGCGTGCGCCTCCACCAGCGACAACTCGTGATCCACCTGGATCTCGACCTCGGCGCGCAGCGCATGGCCGATCCAGCGCAGCCGTACCGCCCCCACATGCCGGACACCGGGCACGGCGGCGAGGATCCGCTCGGCCTGCTCGACCAGCGCCGGGTCCACCGCGTCCATGAGCCGGTGGTAGATCTCGCGCGCCGCGTCCCGCAGCACGAACAGAATCGCGACGGTGATCAGCAGCCCCACGATCGGGTCGGCGACGGGGAATCCGAGCGCGGTCCCGCCCGCACCGAGCAGCACGGCCAGCGAGGTGAAGCCATCGGTACGGGCATGCAGCCCATCGGCCACCAGGGCCGCCGAGCCGATCTCCCGCCCGACCTTGATCCGGTACCGGGCGACGAGCTCGTTGCCCAGGAACCCGACGAACCCCGCGCCGGCCACCCAGCCGAGCGCTTCGACGTCCTGAGGATGGACGAGACGGGTGGCCGCCTCGTACCCGGCGAGCCCGGCCGAGGCGGCGATGAGCAGCACGATGACGACACCCGCCAGGTCCTCGGCCCGGCCGTACCCGTAGGTGAAGCGGCGAGTGGCCGCCCGCCGCCCGATCCAGAACGCGATCCCCAGCGGAACGGCGGTCAGCGCGTCGGCGAAATTGTGCAGAGTGTCACCCAGCAATGCCACCGAGCCGGAGAACGCGACGATGACCGCCTGGGCCACAGCGGTGACCATGAGCGCGGCGAACGAGACGGCCAGCACCCGCATCCCGCGCGCACTGGACTCCAGGGCGGCGTCCGTCCTGTCCGCGCTGTCGTGACCGTGCGGAGTGAGCAGATGCTTGATCCCGCTGAGGACCCGCCGGATCCCACCCGCATGCCGCTGTCCGTGACCGTGCCCATGCCCATGTCCGTGCTGGCCCGACATCTCCGCCCTCCCCACCGAACCGGACAGTGAGTGTGAAGGGAGTATATGTATTCATGTACGCACGCGACAACGAATCAGGTGCCACTCCTGCGCAACAGCACATGCGACGAATATGCAGGTCAGGTCACTTCTCATCGCCACCCGCAGCTCACGGCCGCACAGCCTCGCGCACGCGCCCTACCGTGCAACCGGTGAAAACGCCGGAATTCCCACCGAACGCCTCCACGACAGGACAGGTTCGCCGCCTCACGCCCACGATCGACAGTGTTCGGGTGGGCCGCCTCGGGCGAACGCAAAGCCGCTCCGATCTGGTGGAAAGCCGCCCATGGCCACCATCCTGCGGCGCAGCGTCATCCCCCCGCCGAGCGCCCTGGCCGTCGGCGCGGTATTCGGCGCCGCCACATCGTCGGCCAACGCCGCAGCCACCCTGACCGTGGATCTGGAGAGCGTCGAGGCCACCATCCGAGGGTGGTCGATCATGGAGATCGTCAGCATCCTGCTGGACGCCGGCTGGGCGCGGGCAGGACTGGGGGTGCTGGCGGGATGGTGGGCCACCCGTGGCCAAGGGGGCGCCCTCACGGGCCGTCGCCTGGCACGGGGCGCCGTCGCCGGCGTGATGGCCTTGCCCGCCGCCTACTGCGTCGCCGACACGATCGTCCACGACGTCCCATCCGGCTCCTACCTCTACGACACGGTCTACTGGGGGGTGGCGAGCGCCATGTTCGGTCCGGTACTCGGTGCCCTCGCCGGGCACCCGGGAGCGATCGGTGTCCTCGCCCGGCTGACCGTGCCGGTCGGCGCGGCCGTCCAGATGGTGGTGCTGCCGCCAGGGAGGAACGATGCGGTCAGGAGCATCGGGCAGCGGGTCGTGGGGACGGCGGCCACTGTGGCTGTCAGCCTCGTGATCGCCCGTTTCCTACGCCTACGGCGGCGGGCCTCACGAGCCGAGACGGCGGGAGACCATCTCGGGTGAGGCTCGGAGCACTCGTCAGTTGGCCGCCCGTAGCGGTCTGGCCCATGGGTACTCGTGAACACTCCCTGGCACGCGTTTCCGCCCCAGCGTTACGTGCCTGCGGCCGGCCTGCTGATCACGGCGATCCGGGTGCGACGCGTACGCCTCCATCAGCGCTGTGACCCGATCGGACGGCTCTCTGCCCGGCGGGCGAACACGTGTCCTCCTCCACAGGGAAGCCGTCAACCGCGTCCGGTCACCCAGTCCTGCGATTCTCGTGAGGTCACGTGCGGTGGGGATAGGCGACCATGGTCTTCGTGGAGTCGTCCCAGAACAGGCCGTATCCGGAGTAGTCGGCGAACGGCCGCACCCTGTAGTCGGCGGGCTCGACCTGGCCCGTGGCGAGGTCGACGATGACGCGCGGGTCCTCCACCTCGTCGGTCGGCGGGGCGACGCCGAAGGCGATGCCGTCATCGGTCACCCCGTTGAGGTGGATCGGCTTGTCCTGGTCGGTTTCCTCGAAGCAGTGGCCGGTGCCCTTCTCCAGGTCGAAGGCCGTCTGGCTGTAGACGAGGTAGCGGCCGCCGGCGGACACGGCCGCCCCGTCGGAATCGTCGTCGCGACGATCGGGTACGCAGGTGACCTCGGCGCGGACCTTTCCCGTGGCTCCGTCCAGGACGGCCCAGGTCTCGCGCTTGGCGGCGTCGTCGTACCACTTCGCGATGAAGTGGTCCTTGACCCACGTGATGAAGACCCGGCTGTCTGAGATGTCCTTCGCCGACCAGGAACCCGGAATCCAGTGATGATCGAACGGCCGGGGGCTCATGGCGAGCAGCGGCCCGCGCGGCGTGACCGCCAGGACCTCGTTCACGCCGATGCAGATCTTGCACTCCCTGGCCGGCGGGCGCTGCCGCCTGAGGTCGTACTTCTTCGTCTCGCCCGTGGCCGGATCCACGGTCATGAAGATGTCGTCCTCGAACGTCACCAGCAGCCCGCCGCCGCCGTTGGTGACCGAGCCGTCGCCGTCCAGCTCAAGGTGGTGCGCCGGCTTGACGGTGTTCCCCGTGGGACGGGCATGGAAGATGTCGATGGTCGTGACCTCCCGGCCCTTGCGGACCACATCGCCGCCCACGGTGCCGGACGAGGAGGCGACCAGGTAGTCCTTGCCCTGCACGGTGATCGCGAACGCCGACACCGAGCCGGGCCCCGTCACGGTGCTCTTCCCCAGGACCTGACCGTTGGTCACATCGAGCACGGTCAGCTCGCCGCCCTGGACGACGGCGACCGCCCCGGAATGCGGCAGCGGGAACTGGTCCCCCGGCAGATTCGACTCCCAGCCCCGGGAGGTGTCGTACAGGCTGGGCACCGGTAGCTGCGTCTTCGGCGCGACCGGCAGAGGCGAGGCGGAAGCGGACGGCGTCGGCGTGCCGGACGGCAGCGGGCGCGGGCTTGCCGCGCCGGTGCTCCCCGCGTTTTGTCCGCAGGAGCTGAGCAGACCGGCGGCCAGGACCGCCACGAGGATGCGCCTGGGCCGATACACCGTGGATCCTCCAGGGAAGAGAGCGTCTTGATCGGTTGGACTGCTGAGATCGCGCAGAGGTTCTGACCTTTTCCGAGCTTGCGCCGGGCGGTGTTGAGGAGGTGTTGAGGATTCGTTGAGCCCCTGGTGTCGCGGACGCCTGGAAAGACGGGCGGCGGCTTCTGAGACGGGATGCTGGGTCGGGTGTGGCGCCGGCCCTCTCGCTGTTCGCCCCCGACAAGGAGGAGTACGTCACCATGCTGGGCGAGCAGAAGAAGATCTATCCCTGAGTCACCGTGGAGCCGGTGGGTGAGGCTCACGATGGTCGGCGGGCATAGAGGACGGACGCGCTGCTTGTCCAAGGCGTTCGGACGAAGGCTGGCTCTACCAGCCCGGAAATCGAGCACTCGAAGAGCGGCGAGACGGAGCGGCGCAGCGCCGCCTCCAAGTGGGGGAGCAGGGACGGCCGCCGAACTGTCGTCGGCCAGCGAAAAGACTAGAGTGCTGTTCATGGCGGGGATGACGACCGCGCAGAACACCCTTTCCGACCTGCGCATCTGCACTACCGGCGGACTGCTGCAAAATCCGCGCCGCAAGCCTGTCGGACCACCTGCCTGACCTGCAGCTTTACCCTGGGGGTCGGCTCATCACCCTGGAGGGATCGCAACTCGTGCAGGTAGTGGGCCTCCTTGAGGCTGCCACCGGTCGGCTCATCACCCTGGAGGGATTACAACCGGCGTCCATGACAAGGTCTTCAAGATCAAGGAAATCGGACAGCTACACCTGAGCGGTATAAGAGAACGTCGTGATCTAAGAGTCTTGACCCATCGCGCCGCGACGCGTGTCCGCCGTTCTTACGCTTCTATGCTTCGCACGACCAGGTACAACCGACGCTTCCGCGCGTCGCCTGGCCGCAGGGGGCCCTTTCAACCCCACGCCGCCGGGTCGCTTGCACATGGTCTCCTGCCTGATTGATCGCATCACCTCGTATGCGCTGCGTGGCACGGCACCTTCACGAGGCTGCTCAAGCGAGAGTCTGATCCACTTGACGCTTGACGCTCCTGTTAGGCGGATCGCGAGTCCGCGCCGGGGCCTCTCGGCCATGGCAGGCGGCCTTCCTGGCCGGTGCGGGGCTCCTGCAGGAGATCGGGGCTCTCCCTTCACTTATCCAGAACGCCCTACCGATCCCAGCAGCCCACGCTAGTATCAGCGCAGTGCGTAACCAGCATTGTGCGTTGCGTATCGGGAGGATCAAGGAAAAGGGCGAGTTCGGGCGGCGGCGGCGCACCGACGCATCGCTTCGCACTCGCCCCTTTTCATCGACGGTGATGAGGCGTGAACCTGCCCGCGACAGGCACCTGAACAAGATCGTCGATCGGCCGCATATGTCTCATCCCGCGCTGTGATCCGACTAGAGCTCGGCCGAACAGCGGCCACGGCTGCCGAGTCGTGGACATGCAGACGAGAGCATGCGGCGCCACTTCGACCCTGCGGACGCCCGCGCCCGCATGCCCCGGACCAAGAAGGAATCCGGCATCGCGTCCATCACCTACGCCGAGGCCCTTGAGGTGGCACTGTGCTTCGGCTGGATCGACGGGCAGAAGAGCAAACTCGACGACGAGTACTGGTTGCAGCGCTTCACACTACGCAGGGCCAAGAGCAAGTGCGAAAAAGCCTGAGACGCGGGCAGCGCGGATCGATAAGTACGTCACCATGCTGCGAGAGCAGTAGAAGATCTACCCTTGACCCCGAAGGGCGGAAAGCGAAGTCAAACGGTGGCCTGCCAGCCGCAAGGTCGCATGTGGGAAGGGGTACCGCTCGTTCGGGGAGCTCGAAAGCGCCGCGCCGAGCACCCCTTCTGACCTGCGCATCTGCACTACAGGCGGACTGCTGCAGAATCCGTACCGTGAGCTTGTCGAATTCCTTGTCGGACCTGCAGCTTTACCCTGGGGGTCGCTCATCACCCTGGAGGGATTGCAACCCGGGCAGGCAGCCTTGTTAGCACCCCGCACGTGCAGCCGTCCGTCCCGCTGACGGCGGCAGGGGCGGCTGTCGAAGGGGATGCCGTCGAAGGTGCCGGACACGGATTGGTGGGTGGAGAACGCCGCCCACGTCAGCGTCACCTCGTGGGTGCGTCCGCCGGTCTTGGCGTGGAGTGCGGCGGTGGCGTGGCCGTCCGCTGACAGCTTGATGTGTCCGCTGACCTGCAGGTCGCGTACGAACCGCACCTCGTGAAGCAGGACGTCCTCGCCGAAGGTGACCTGGCCGCCCCGCAGCCCTGGCTCGTTCGGTACCCGCGCATAGACCGTGCTGTCGGGGTTGCGGCGGGCGGTGGCGTCCGCGGCGGTGGGGAAGGTGGCCGCGAGCACCCGCCGCTGGGTGGTGCTGAGCCCGCGGGTGGGGTACGGCGGCACGTCCTCTACGGTCTGGGGGAAGGCGCCGAGGGCACGGTAGGTCTCGCCGGTGCACTTCTGGTCGGTCACCTGCTTGGTGGCCAGGAAGGTGCGCAGCATGCCGCGTACGCAATCACCCATCGGGGAGGCGGGGGACGTCAGTGCGTGCGGCCCGAACGGGACGCGCACGACGGTCACGTTCGGAAAGGCTCGCAGAGAGCGGGCCACTTCGGTGGGGCTGTTCATGTCCAGCTCGCCCGCCATCACCAGGACGGGCACGGCGGGCAGCGGCGTCCGGGCGGACGCGGCGGGCTATGGCGTGGCCTCTGCCAGTCGATGCAAAGCTGTGCTCGGCACCGCCGTCCTGGCCGCAGGGCTGATCGTGAGCCCGGCCGCCGCGGCGCCGGCCGCCGCCGACACCGACCCCAGCGTGTTCACCCGGAAGCGCGCCATGACGGCGGGCGACTGCCGCATCAGCCCGGGCGCCACCTGGACGCTGGATCCGGACGGCACCGCGCGGCTCGACGCCAAGGTGTCCAGCACCTCGGGTGATGACGCATGGCTGATGTGGACGTACCTCCTGGACGAGGACGGCGCGGTCCTCGGCCAGATCCGGGTGGCGGGCGGCAGCAGCACCAAGTTCGTCAAGAACCTGCCCAACGCCTACTGGACCTACCGGTGGCGCGCCAAGGGACAGTTCGACCGCGACCTGTTCGACCTGGTCGGCTGGATCAGGCTGAGCCGGCACTGCTGACCCCGGCCTCGTCGACTCCTGAATACAGGTGATGCGCATGACCCGATCGAGCCGCCGGCTCGCTCTGGCCGTGGCGGGGGCGGCGATCGCGGCCAGCGCGGCGACCACCGTCGCGTCGTACGCCTCGGGCGCGTACGTGAAGTTCACCGGCGTCGAGTCGACGGACCTCAGCCGCTGCTCGAACGGCGCGGACACCTCCGCCCCGCCTGCGCCGCCTTGGCCCCGTCGAGGATGCCGGGCGGAAGCGAGGCCGCGGTGTCCCCGCCGTTGGCGAGGTATCCGTCGCCGAAGTACCACCGGTGGTCGCCGCTGCCCAGGCCCTGCCGTACCAGCTCGCGGGCGAGATCGGCGGTCTCGGTGAAGCCGGCGATGACGATCGCGTCCGGCTCCCACGCCTTGATCTTCTTCACGTCCTCGGCGTACGTCTTGGCGGCGGCGTCGTACGTCTCCACCCGCGCCGGAACCTGTAGCGCGTCGCGGACGTGCCCGCTCAGCGCGGCGCCGTAGGCGTCGCCGCGGGCGAGGATGCCGACCCGGCGGGCGCCGTCGGCCTCGATGAGGTGGGCCAGGAGCCTGCCCTGGTTGGCGTCGGGGCCGGCCATGCGGAAGATCAGGCCGTCGTCGTCGAGGCCGGTGAGCCGGTCGGAGGCGGCGGTGGGGGAGATCTGCACGACGCCGGCGTGCTTGACGTGATCCGCTATGGCCAGGGACATCGAGGACGTGACGGGACCGACGACCACGTTCGCCCGCTGCGCGAGAAGCCGCGTCAGCGCCGGGATGACGTGGCGGTCCGAGTCGCCCGAGTCGGTCTCGATCGCCGCGACCGGCCGGCCGTACACGCCGCCCGCCGCGTTGATGTCGGCGACGGCGAGACGCACGCCCGCGGCCATGGGACGGTTGAAGAACTGCAGCCCGCCGGTCTTGGGCACCAGCGCCCCCACCCGGAACACCCCGTCGCCGCCCACCTGCGCGCTCGACGTCGGGCCGGCCGACAGCGTCCCGACGGCGGCCACCAGCGCGAGGGCGCTGAGGACCTTGACGTAGGTCCGCTTCGAGGGCCTCCGGCGAGGCGTACGGTCCTCCTCCACCGCCTGACGCCGTCGGCCTGCCTCGCCGGGGGCCCGATACCCGCGGCTCATCTGAGCCGCTGTCCAGCGCCTGAAGCCGCTTGACCGCCTCCGCCGCCTGCCGGTCGGCGCTGCGCGCACCGGCCATGCCCAGCAGCAGCTCCCGGTACGCCGCCCGCCACGCCTCGCGATCGCCCAGCGCGGCGGGCAGCGGGCGGCCCGCCTGCTGCGCCACGTACAGACACGTGTCGACGAACAGCTCGAGGTGCTCCTGCTGCGGGCACACCGGCCGGGTCTCGCTGATCATCCCGGCGATCGTGCCGCGCTTCAACCGCTCCGGATACGCGCCACGACGCCGCCGCGGCGCCGCAGCCCGGCCCATCCGAGACCTCCGCCAATCCGCCTGGGCGGCACCCCTCCGCACCGACCCGGTAGCCCTCGATCTGCTCATCTTCGCCGTCTTCCGCGCACGGCGAGGCACACCGGAACGTGACATCCCCGCCGCCTCACACCAGCCGATGCGCGGCACGTGTTCCTGACCTTGACCCCACTTGTCGTCGCCGCAGGTCTGGACTGGTGCGAGGCGCAATGCGCAACCGCCTCCGCACTTCCTAGGACGCATGTCGACCGGGCTCATGCCCCTACCCTCGTCGCTTCCGGGCAGCGCGAGCCGACCCTCGCCTCGGCGGTGTCCCGAGGCTAGAGTGCCATCCATGGCAGTGCGGATCGCCGGGCGGGCACCCCTCCTGACCTGCGTATCTGCACTACCGCCGGACTGCTGCAAAATCCGCGCTTCAAGCCCGTCGACCCACCCCTGTGACCTGCGGCTTTACCCTGGGGTCCGCTCATCACCCTGGAGGGATCGCAACGCCGGCTTGCCGAACGGCTTGAACCCCGCCGCCCTCGTCCGCTCATTACCCTGGAGGGATCGCAGCGCCACCAGCTCGGCGACACCTACCAGACACTGATCCGCTCATCACGGTGACCAGCAGCGAGTGGGAGGAACTGGCGGCGTTGCGGCGCGAGAACCGGCGCCTGCACGAGGACGTCGACATCCTCAAGCGAGCGACGGCTTTCTTCGCCAAACAGACCCGGTGAGCGTGCACCCGTTCATCGAGGCGGAAGAGCAAGGCGGCCACAGCGTCAAACGCGCCTGTGAGCTGCTGGGAGTCTCCCGTGCCGCCTTCTACGCCCGCCGCAATGCCACCCCCGGCCCGCGCGCAACCCGCGACGCCGAGCTGGCCGAGCAGATCGCCCGGGTGCACGCCCGCTCCCGGGGCAGCTACGGCGCGCCCCGCGTGCACGCGCAGCTGCGGCAGGACGGTCAGCGGTGCGGGCGCAGACGGGTGGCCCGGCTGATAGCGCGCGCTCGGCCTGGCCGGCCGCTACAGGCCCCGCCGGCAGACCACCACCATCCCCGACTTACACGCCGGCGCGCGACCGGATTTGATCGAGCGCGACTTCACCCCCGACCCGGCCGGGCTCGATGAGCGCTGGTGCGGCGACATCACCTACATCCCCACCGGGGAAGGCTGGCTGTATCTGGCCACCGTCATCGACATCGCCTCCCGCCGCGTGGTCGGCTGGGCGACCGCCGATCACCTGCGCACCGGCCTGGTCGCCGAGGCCCTGCAGCAGGCCTGCGCCCGCCGCCACCCGGCCGGACCGGTGATCTTCCACTCCGACCGCGGCTGCCAATACACCAGCGCCGGCTACGCCCGCCTGGCCGCACAACTCGGCGTGCGGCTGTCGGTCGGGCGCACCGGCCAATGCTGGGACAACGCGCTGGCCGAATCGTTCTTCGCCACCCTCAAAGGCGAACTGCTCGACCTTTGCTCCTGGCCCACCCGCGCCGCTGCCCACCACGCGATCTTCGAGTACATCGAAGGCTGGTACAACCTCCACCGCCTCCACAGCAGCCTGGGCTACCGCAGCCCCGCCGACTACGAGACCACCGCCACTGCTTGACCACCCCAACGACGGTGTCCGCCACAACGGAGAAAGCTCAGCGGGAGCGCGCCGGCAGAGTCACAGAGCCATTCAGCGGTCCGTGAAGAGGGCACATGATCGGCAGGCCGCTGCCGTCGAACCCCATCACGCTGCTGCTCCTCCGTCAGTGACGACTCGTCCATCTGTACCTGGCGAGGGGGAGAGGGACCGCGCCGCTCCCCTCGAGGAAGGACGGTGATGTCGCTGCGGCGTTGGCCAGTCGTCAGAGCAGTGTGGTCTGCCAGACCAACCAGCGATGCGGCGATCTTGGCCGTCTTCGGCATATAGGCGGCAGTTTGAGGATTCTCCAGAAATATTCGGGGCTCGCAGGTAATACTGGGCCACGTTCGGCATGGACACCTAGGAGGGGTTGAATGCGGTTTCGGGTGGATATTGCGACCGATGCGACCGTTATTCCATGGAAAGACGTTCATGGCCCGGCTCGAGCGGTCATCTATGATTTGATCCGGAGCCAGGATCCCGAGATCGCTGAGGAGCTGCACAATGTCGGCTGGAAGGGCGGCTCCTTGCGGCCGGTGGGCATTTCTCCGCCGCTGTTCCCTGATGCGCGACCAGGTCGAGGCATCTATGCGACCGCCCCGAAGGGCGCGATCTCGATGGGCTCTCCAGTACCTCGCATCGCGGCATGCCTGCTGGCAGCGGTGGCGGGGCGACGCGAGATCCGCTGGGGCTCAGTCGTCCTGTCGGTGGTCGGCGTCCAGCTGGAAAGCAGCGCGAACCATTCGGACGGAGTTGCGGTCTTCGATGCGGTTTCGCCGGTTTTGGTGAAACATGATGGCATGTACATTCTCCCGGACGACGAGAATTTTCAGAAAGGGCTGGCGCACAACATCCGGCACAAGGCGGATCTCCTCGGTCTCCCGTCCGACGTAGAAGTTGAAGTCCTGGAGTCCGGCCCGCGCCGTCGCTTTGATGTCGCGAAAGGGTTTCGCATTGGCGCCACGGCGCGCATTCGTGTGACCGCGTCACCCCAGTTGCTGGATGCGATATACGAGTGGGGGCTCGGCCTGTCCACCGTGGAAGGATTCGGGTGGATCAGGTAAGCGTCGTCCGGTCCCCGGCATCGCCGTTACGCCTCACCGAGCACCCCCTGCAGCGCTGCGGAGCATGGGCGGTGGCGACGCTCGCCGGTCGTGAACGGGTCGAGGACGTCACGGACGAACAACTCGAAGGCGTCATCAAGCGGATCGTGGACGACGCGGTCGAGTCAGCGACCGCGAGCCCGGGCATCGGCGCGTACGACTGGTGGAAGATCCTGTTCGCGCTCTACCCGAATTCCAAGCTCACCCACAACAAGCGCTCAAAGGACCGCGCGGTCTTGAGCCGCGAGGCCAACCAGCTGTTCCTTCCCGACGACGCCGAAGGACCCGGCCGGGCCTGCACGTTCTGTGGGCAGCGGTGCACCACGTTGTGGTCGAAGATGACCCTGCCGTTGTTCGACTCGAACCGGTCGCTGAACACATTGCCACCCGGGACGGCAGGCTGGCCCGTGTGCCGGGGCTGCCGCGTGGCGCTCTGGGCGCTCCCGTACGGCGCGTGGGTCACGGCGGGCTCGGCGACGGTGCTCATGTGCGACAACCCGCAGGTTGAGCGCCACTTCACCAGCCAGAACGTACGGTGCGCAGCCCGCATCCGTCAGACCGGGTTCAAGGGGTTGCCGACTGAGGCGGGGTTGGAGAGATCTGCGACGGGCTATGGAGCGTCGGAGGACGGCGGTCGACGGGGCGGCGGCTGTCGGCCGGGTGATCTTCCGCGAGCGGGAGCAGCCGGATCGTCTGCTGAGGGCGCTACGAGCGCAGGTCAGGGGCCGGGAGAAGGTCTCACGGCACAGGTTGGCGAGGTGGCAGGCCCCTCGCCATGGTGGTCGCGTCTGTGAACGCGATTCGAGTGATCTGATCCCGGTAACGACCCTATGTCCGGATAAAACGAAGCCGGCGCCGGTTACGGCTGGTGAGCTGAGCGGTGAAGGAGTAGGCGGACCGGAGCGTGGCCAGGGGCTGCGCGGCTGCGGCCGGATGCGCAGCGTCGGCAGCCTTCGTTTGTTCACCGCAGGTTGGCGCTCGGTTTGACGCCGAGGTGGGCGAGGAGGTCGACGATCATCGCCTCGTACAGAGGCTCGGGATCGTCGAAGGCGAAGGCGAGGTGCCTATGGGTGGCCATGCAGAGGATGCCGTAGATCTGCCGCCAGCAGTAGATCATCATGTAGGCGACTCCGAGCGGCAGGCCGGGTTTGACCGACTCCCGATAGATCTTCAACTGGGGGATGAGGGCTGGAGGGATCTCGTCGTCAGCGGGGTATCTCAGCTGACCGCTCTGAGCGAAGCGGACGAAGAACTCGCCGAACAGATCGCCCAGGGACTGCAAGATCACCGTGGGCATGCCTGCCTCGGCTTCGGCTATGGCGGGGTAGTGGGCACCCATAAGGAGGCTGAAGCCGGCGGCGTTGGCGAGGGTCCAGGTCAGTACGGCCCGGGTGGCCGCGTGCATCTGCGCGGCGACGTCATCGCGATCCTGGCGCTGCACGGCTGCTTCGATCGTGTCGGCCAGGTCGGCGGTGAGGTCGTCGTAGACGGCACGTATGAGCCCCTGCCTGCCGTCGAAGTATCTGTACAGCGCTGGAGGGCTGACACCGAGGCGTCGCGCTACACCGGTAAGGGTGAGACCGTCGACCCCATGGGTGGCGATGTGCTCCCGAGCCACCGCTTTGGCATCCCTTATGAGTTGTTCACGTAGTTTCACGCGTCTTGGCATGGTTGCGGATGTCGTGTCGTTATAACGGTCTTCCACTTATCCCTCTTACGGGCTTCTGTGTTGCCGCATGGATGAAGGAGGGCTGTCCGATTCCGTCGTTCCGCTTGCGCTAACGGTAATTCATGGAGTTAATGGTCTTCACTCGATTGCGGCGGCTGGCTCTCTCGGCGTGGCCATGATGGTTCATATTGGGCTGCAATCGGCAGTCTTCGTGGTGTTTTGTCCAGTTCTGCGAGTCTGCGTTTTGTGGGAGATGCGTCTGTGGCGTGCACAGGTGAAGAGGGACAGGACCTGGTGATCGTCACGATTCCAGGTGTCCAGCGGTTCGTGGCCGAATCGCGGCGAACTGCAGACCTGTTCGCGTCCAGCGAGATCATGTCGACGTTGGCGGCGACGATGGTGAACTCGGCGCGCGAGGCCGGCGAGGTGGTGCTGCCAGGTGTTACGGGCGAAGCCGCCGGCACCCCGAACCGAGTGGTCGTCCTCACGCCCGCCGGCAGCGGCAGGACGGTCGCGCAGAAAATGGCAGATGCCGCTCATGAGCGCTGGGAACGTCTCCGAAAGAGGGCTCAAGCCGCGCCTGTCGTGGGCTTTCCCGATGTGCAGTGGGTCGTGGTGCCACCGATGGAGGAGGGTTACGACGCGCAGTGGCGTTGTGCGCAGGACCTCCTTGGACGGCGTAAGCGCATCAGGAACTTCACCTTCGCCCCCGTAACGGCCGAGCGGATCTGCTCACTCAGCGGACGCTGGCCGGCCGACCGCATCCACGCCGACGGTCATGCGAAGCCGGGGGAGTACCTCTCGAGCATCGGCTTGATCAAACGCTTCAGCGGCGGCCAGGAGAAGTTCCCGTCCACATGGTCGATCGCATCTGCGCCGTACCGGCATGCGCTGAGTGAGCTCGCCGAGACCGACGCTGAGTGTTCGAAGGAGATCGCGGAACTGCGTGAGGTGCTGGGACACCTGGACGAAGTGGTACGCCAGGCCCAGCAGGGAAGCCGAGGCCACAAGGGCTTGCCGGGTATTGCCCGGCTCGCCGGTGAGAACAACGCGGAGTGGCTGCGGTCGGTGGAAGGCGCCTGGTGTGCGCCCGAGACGTGGAACCCTGGCAGGTTAAGACGCGACTACGACTTGGCGGTGCGCCCTGACGAGACCTGGTGTGAGCTCGGACAAGACGCTGCGAATGCCCTGAAAAGGCGAGCGGAAACGCACAAGCTGCCGCCTCTCAGCCCCTATCTCGCCGTGCTGGCGCAAGACGCCGACGAAATGGGCAAGACCCTCGGCGACCGCGACCGCGCGATCGGCTCCTTCCGTGACTGGCACCAGAAGGTGTCGGCTGCCTTGGGCGAAGCGGGCAAGCAGCAGCGAACGGCGATCGAAGACTGCCGCGGAAGCGTCGTCTACGCCGGAGGCGACGACCTGCTCGCACTGGTGCCCATGGCCACAGCACTCAAGGCGGCCCAGCGTTCAGCGGAGGTGTTCGGGACCACGCTGCAGGGTGTGGTGACCGGACAGACGCCGACCGTGAGTACGGCGCTGGTGTTCTTCCACGTCTCCTTCCCCTTGCAGTCGGCGGTTGCTGCAGCCCATCAGTTGCTGGAGGAGGCCAAGGATCGTGCCCGTCCCGGGCTTGCGGTGGCGGTTCAGCGTCGCAGCGGTGAGCGGGTGCGGTGGGTAGCGCCGTGGCGGCTGAAAGACGATACGGCGCTCGCCCACGTGGACGCCCTCGTCCAGGCGATGGGCAGCGCCGGGACGCTGTCGCCTGGCCTGGCGATCGGGATGGAGCGGGATGCCGCCGAACTGGCCACGTTGACGCCTGACTGGCTGGAGCGGGAGCTGCGACGTCGTGCAATACGGCAGGGCATGCCGGAGGAGGTCGGCCCGGCGTTGCACGCCCTGTGTGTGCGACGCGGGGACCGCGTCGAGCTCCCGGTCGACGCGCTGCTGGTGGCACACTTCCTGCGCGGGGGAAACCGGTGAGCGGCGAACGCTGGCTGGTCATCGAACCGCTGGACACCATCATCATCCGCGACGGCCGCGCCTTCGACGCGGGAGTGAACACCCAGGCACGAGCCGTCCTGCCCAGCCCGACCACCATCGCGGGGGCGGTCGGCGCAGCCTACGGGGCTTCTCCCGGAGCCGGCCGCGATCCCAAGGCGCGAGGAAGCGTGCTGCCCGATCGGGTGCAGGGGCCGTTCGTCGTGTCCCCGGCCGGCGACAGTTGCTGGGAGACGCACTGGCCGCTTCCGCTGGACGTCGTCAAAGTCAGAAATCGGCTCCAGCGCCTGAAACCCCGCCACTCGCAAGCCTGCACCGATCTGGACGACGAGATCAGTGCGTACCTGGCCGACGAAGAGGACAGCGAGCCCGGGCAGGGCTGGTGGGACCGCGAGTCGCTCACGTCCTACCTGCGCCACGGCGAGGTGGACTGGGAGCCCAGCATCTTCTGGACGGACAGCGAGCGCCACACGCCGTGGAGGGTGGAACGCCGGGTCGGCCTGGCACGTACCAAGGAGAGAACGGCCGCAGAGGGGATGCTGTACACCGCTGAGCATCTGCGCCTGGCCGACGGGCACGGGCTGGCCGCGCGCTGCATCGGCGGACCGCAGGACCGGCACATCGTGGACGTGGTCAACTTCGGCGGGCGCGGACATCGCGCCCAGGTTCACGAACCGAAGCAGGTGCTCATGCCCGAATCCGCCGACACGTTCCCCGACGGACGCATGGTGTTGTACCTGGCCGCACCCGCGATCTTCCCGGGCGGTGATTGGAAACCGGTGCTTCCGGGCGCGGAACTGGTGACGGCGGCGGTCGGACCGGCGCAGGTGATCACCACGGTCACCGCCTCGGGCGGGAAAATGCACGGCGGGCGGCTGATGTGGGCGGTCCCGGCCGGCAGCGTCTATTACCTGCAGTTCGCTGACGAAAACGCCGCGAAACGGGCGGCAGAGCAGCTTTATGACGAACCCCTGGAACAGGCGGAGGACTGGTTGAGGACAGCGGGATTCGGTTTCGCGTTCGCCGGGCGGTGGTCGTGGTGAGGGCACTGCTGTTCCTCTACGCGGAAACGCCGGTGCACGCGGGAGCCGACACAGGATCGGGCGTGGTGGACCTGCCGATCCAGCGCGAGGTGGCTACCGGACTGCCGATCATCAAGGGGGAAAGCCTCAAAGGCGCATTGCGCGAACGTTTCCGCGACGACGAGTTGTGCACGGAGATGTTCGGGTCCGACGTGACGCAGTCCCGTGAACAGACACGGCCTGGTGCGGTACGGGTGCACGAGGCGCAGCTGGTCGCCTTCCCGGCGCCGACGATCAAGGGCACGTTCGCCTGGGTGACATCACCCGTGGCGCAGGCCAGGCTCAACCGCAAAGCGGCCCTGGCGGGACTGTCGCTGCCGGAGGCTCCCCAGGTACCCGGCCCGAGGTGCCTGGTGACCCAGAAGCGCACGGCCAAGCTGGTGGTGGGCCCATACGTGGTCGACAGCCAGCACAGCGAAGAGCTCGGAACGTGGGCGGAGCAGATCGCCGAGCGGGCGCTGCCTGACCATGACTTCTTCCGGAAGAAGTTCGCCGGCGACATGATCAACGGCGGTGACGAACTGCTGGCCGCAGTCAGCCGGGAATGCGCGCCCGTGGTGGCCAGGGTCCAGCTGAACGGCGCAGCCGAAGAACCGACGAAGACCGTACGCCATGGACCCTTCTACAGCGAGTACCTGCCAGGCGAGAGCCTGCTGGCGGCGCTGGTGGAAGGCAGGTCCGAGCACATGGAAGTGCTGGCCAGGCTGGACGGCCAGGTGCTGCGGGTCGGCGGGGACGAGAGCATCGGCAAAGGACTGATGTGGTGCCGGCTGTGGAGGGCTGATGGCGCTGCAGCGAGTTGACCACGATCTTGCCGCTGACGCGATGCGGGCATTGAACAAGATCAGAAAGGACGCGAACGGCAACGTCTCGCCAGAGGTGCTGACGAGATTGGCGAGCCTGCCCGCAATGCTCCGTACCAGCGGAGTGCTCCCGTCACTCGCCTACTACACGGCCAAGCGAGGGACCGAGAATCCGCTCGAGAAGGCGTACGACGTCGTGGGCACGGAGCTGCGCGCTCGAATCTGTGCCGTACTCGGCTGGGACGAGGCCGGGCGTCCGTCCCTCGACCTTGACTTTCTCGATCGGCTCACGCAGCACCTGAGAGGGCACCCAGCGGACACAGCCCTGCTGTCAGCGCGGTTGGAGCAGTTCGCCGTCTGGCTGAGCCGCCTGGCCGAGGCTCTCGAACGAGAGCAGGAGGCGGCCGCAGCGCAGGAGCCGCAAGATGCTTGAGCTTTTCGGCCCGTTGCGGGAGTTCTTCCCCGTTGACGCGCCCGGCAGGCTGCCCGCACTGTCGTCGGCGAACGGGCGGCTGATCCTGCACCGATCAGCGGTGATCAAGACTGGTGATGCTCCCGAACTGGTCGATGACCCGCTGTACAAGGTCGCTGCGGCCTACAACCTCGGCCAGGGAGAAGAAGCGGGTATCAAGGCATGCGAGCTCGTCGCCGCCGTGGCCCGCCGCCGGGCCGACGCCGTGGCTTCGGCCTCACAAGGCCGGTACGTGTCGATCGAACTACGCGTGCAGGGCGCTTTGGTGACAGGTACGGGCTCAGGCGGCGTCCATGACGTGGGAATCGAGCTGGACAGCACCTATGGCTGGCCCATCCTGCCCGGAAGCTCCCTCAAAGGCGTGACCCGGGAGTACGCCCGCCGGCACGGGAAACCCATGACGGACATCTTCGGTACCGACCCGGACGCCGACAAGCCTCAGCCAGGCCGGGTGACGTTCTTCGACGCGCTTCCCGGCCCTGCGGGGGTAGAGGTGGTCGAACACGTCCTCACCCCGCACACGCGGGGGTATCGCAGTAACGCTCCCGCGGACGGGCCCGTTGCTCCTGGGGAACACATCAACCCCGTCCCCGTCCCCTTTCTTGCCGTCGAACGAGGCTCTTTCATCGCCTACCTGGCCGGTCCGGAGCCACACCTGTCGGATGCGGCCTGCCTGCTCCGAGAAGCGGTCAACGACCTGGGCGTCGGGGCGAAGACCGCGTCAGGATACGGCTATCTGGAGGTCGTCACGTGACGGTATACGTTGTGCCCTGCGGGATATCCGTTCTCGGGGCATGGGACAGGAGAGACAGCCCTGCCCCTCCTGTCGGTGCGAAACTCCGGAAAATCACCGATGCGCTGGAACGGTGGGCCACCGAGACTCCGCTCACGAGCCATGAGAGGGACCGGATCCCGGACGCGGACGTCATCAGCTCCGCCATGGCCATGTGCGACCGTGCGGCCAGGGACGCGAAACTCCACGACTGGCCCGCGGAGATCTGCGCGGAGACCAGTACGCTGAGCCAGCGAGGACTGGTCCGCCTGACCAGTCGTGACCAGCGCGTCATACTGCTCGCCTCCGACACCCGCAAGGGGATCTCGGCCGCGTTCTGCGTGGCCTACATGATCGCAGCAGGCGACGGCAAACGGATCCGATACCTCTCCGGGCCCACGTCCGAGATCGAAGCCAGCGAGTTCCGAGGCGTGATCCATCCAGGAACGGTCACGATCGTCCGGCTGCCGGGGCTTCCGCATGACCTCGATCAGGCGGTGGGAGCCATCGGCCATGTCCTGCGAGCAGCGCACCTGCTCAATGAGCCCTTGGAAGTGCACCTGACCGGCGGGTTCAAAGTAACGCTGCTGCACACCCTGGCCATGACCGAGATCGTGCACTCGATGGCCCCGAAAACAACGTCCGCCTGGTACACCTTCGAAGACCACAACGGCGGTGCGACCAGGATCAACCTGCGTCACTTCCCCGAGCCCTTCCCGAAGCTCATGCGAGCCGAACTGCTGCGGGTCAAGAAAGGCCACCCCCCGAGCAACGACCTGAATCCCTTCCATACCGGCGTCGCCTGGGAACAGGACAGCTCCGGCTGGAGGCTCAACGACTTCGGACGTGGTTACCTGGCCGTCCTCGGCGAAGAGGGAGTGTCCGGTAACAACGACGGTGCGCGATGAGCGCGCTCGCCGACCTGATTCGCCTGCCGGGCGAGACCTGGGACGATCACGAGCCCGTACCGGAACTCGCCAGCGGCACGGATCTCAGTGACGCCTTGCTGGGCCCTTCGTCCGATCAGCGGATCGAGGCCTGGCGGAAGGTGTTCGCCGGCCAGACAGGCGGCGCTCTGTGGAGGTTCTTCGCCTTTCACCCCGGTCACGCGGCACGTGCGTTCCGTGTCCGCGACGAACCGTGGCAGATCATGGTCGAGGAGGAACCTCATCTGCTCCGCTGGCGTACGTACGTCGAAATATACGAGGCCTGGTACGCGCTCGCGATCAACAAGGAAGTACCCGTTCTCGTCGAGCGGGACGCGAAACTCGGCGCGGCCTTCCTTATACGGACCCGATGGCTTCTCCTCTCAGCTCCATTCCGTCAGAAGCTGATGGGCGAGCAACTGCTCGACTCGGGCATCGAACGAGCTCGGCAGGCGCGCGAAGAATGGCTGACGGTGCTGGAGAACATCCACGAGCACCCCAGCCTTGAGAGCCGCCTCAACGTCGAGGACGAGGCCATCGATCTCACCGCTGTGGAGATCAGTCAAGCCGCACTCGGCACTGGCCGCTCACCCGAAGACCCTCCGCGCGCCGGCATCGCCGGCACGGTCGTCACCCGCATCCTCCTGCCCCGATTCGCCTGGCACGCCGCACTGCGCGTCCTGTACCGGCTGCACGGAAAACGTCTTGCCCTCGGCATGTGCGCCGCGGCATTCATCCTCCTGCTCGCCACCGGGGCCGTACTGACCGCTGGCTTCGGTGTCTGGATGGACGGGTACACCGCCGGCGCCCTGCTGGGCCTGTGTGCATACGGCCTCATTGCCGTCTGGTCGGCGTTCGAACCTGCCTTCAGCTGGCTATGGCTGCTCCGGCAACCGGCCAGCTCCGCCGTGGGCCTGCTCGGACTGTCCGCACTCCATCCCGACTGGTGGTCCAAGTCCTCCAACGCGACGATCATCACCGCGAGCATCCTCCTGGCGATCGGCTTCGGATACCTCCTCATCGAGGCCGGAAATCATGGTGTTCCGCGCCGTTCCCTCGCCAGCCGGGTCGGAGCCGTCAGCGCCTTCGGGTTCGGTCACGCCGCGCTGGTGAGCATCATCGGCCTCCGCTTCGTGGTACCGGCCTTCAACGAGCACGCGGAAGGGGCCGGCGGCACGACGGTGAGCATCGCATGCTGGTGGACACCGGAAAAGTGCGCCCCCCTGCTCGACCCCGTGAATCCATGGGTGATGGTGCTGACCGCCACAGCATGGAGCTTCGTCTCAGGCGTCTTCCTGCAGATCCTCTGGGACGACCGGCCCATCACCGCGCCCCTTGCCCATGTCTCCTGGCGAAAGGCCGTCTGATGACCTGGCACTCCTTGCCGTTGTCCACGGTGACCAGGGCCTTCCTGGGCCGCTATCCCCGCGTCGGCATGCGATCAGGGCAGATGATGTTCCCGATCCCCAGCTTGCGCGGCACCCTCGCGTACTGGCTGCGCGCCCTGGCCGGCCCCTACGTCGGAGACGACATCACCGAGCTCTTGCGCGCCGAGGCCGAACTCTTCGGAGCGGCCTCGGACGGTTCGTCGCGTCCCTCGCGAATCCTGCTCCGCGGCAACAGGATCAACGTCGGCGCGCCGGAAGCCAAAGGAGATCTCGCCTACCTGATGGGCCCTGGCCTCACCACCGACCCCAAACCCCGCCAACTGCCCCCATGCAGCCTGCCGCTCAAGGTCAAAAACGATGGCTCCGCCCTGCACACCGACCTGTTCCTGAGCGCACTGTGGGCGCTGCGCACGTTCGGCGGCATAGGCGCCCGCGCTCGGCGCGGATTCGGAACCCTGGCGTTCAATCAGTCGACCAGACTCGAGCTGCAGGCGTCCGCTTTCGATCGACAGTGGCTGATCCGGAACAGCCATACCGACCTTCCGCACGTGCTCGCGTGCGTCGCCGAGGCACTGAAGGAGCTGGGAATACGCAAAGGAACCTTCTCCGGCCAGCCGCATTATCCGTGCTTCGCCGAAGGGTGGTATCGCGTCGAAGACCATCCGATGAACATCCGCGGGCAGGACACGGACGCCCTTGCGTCCCTCGGAGAGCTGCTCAAAGCCTTCCGCCATCAAACAGACCCTCGCGGCAACGGAAAGCTCCCGAATACCGCCGGATACCGAGAGGTAGCCAGGCCGTATGCGAATGGGACTGCTCCAACAGGGGTGTTCAACGCCGGCGCGCTCGGTCTGCCTGTCGTCTACACCGTCCACGGCCACTCCGAGTCGGTCACCGTCGAACCCGTCACCGCCGATGGAACCCCGGCACGCCGTGCCTCACCCCTCTGGCTCCGAGTCACCAACGGCCGCGGTGGCTGGCTGCTGCGCTCCCTCGCCTTCCACGCCGAATGGCTTCCGGAGGACATGAAGCTTCGGGTCAAAAAGGGGAGCGGAGGCGTCGGCCGTCGACCTGCTCACGTTGAGAGACCAGATGAGGACGCTGTCAAAGCCGAACTTGATGACTGGTTCGCCTTCACCGCAGAGCACCTACAGAAGTCTGACAAGGTTCAGTGAGCCGCATGCAACGACCTTCGTACAGAAGCTATCGCCAACCGCCGAAAAGGGCTCGGATGGCGCATCGCATACCCGCAGGTCACAGGCTACATGTAACGCAGGGTCGCCATCCGCCACCCCTTCCGATCATTCCGATGGCTCGGCCCGCGCGATGATCTACAAACTGGCAGGTCGCCGACCTTAGAATCTGGCTGCCATCGCAAACCCCCGCCCGACTCCGAGGGCATGGCAGTGTGATCGCGCAGCGGTGTGCATACACGTAAGTTATGAGTGTCGCAGTTTCCGCCCGCTTTCAGGGGCGACACGATGGGCCTCATGTACAGTTTGAGGGGTGGAATATCAAGTGAAGGTGTTGGTGTTCCGGCTAAGAAGTGAAGAAGGTTGTGCGATAGATGCTCGCAAATTGCATGGCCTTGCATGTAACCTCTTCGAGGGAAATGGTGGTCATCGGTCTCAGGTGAAGCCTTTTGCCGTTTGGCCGTTGAGCCGGGAGGCGAAGGACCGTGATGAGACGATGACCCTTCGATGCACTTGGCTGCGTGACAGTGCGCTTCCGTTCGACCCCGCGGCACTGTCGACGGTTCGCTTGGGAGCGCGGATGTGCTCTGTGGTCGGATACGAATGCCACGAGGAGTCATTCGACTCGTTGGCCAAGAGGCCGGCGGTGGCTGACGCAGTCTTGACGTTCCTGTCGCCGGTGTTCTTTGCCGCGAACGGTCGGCGGAGTATCCTTCCGGATCCGCGACTCATCCTCGGGGGATACCGGCGGCGCTGGAATGAGGCGCTTCCCCCGGATTCGCCGTACTGGATCGAGGATGAGCTGTGGATGGCCACTCACCGGGCGACGGAGTTGCACTCGTACGATTTGCGGACAGTCAAGCGTGATGGCGGGCATGGCCACGAAGTGTCAGGTTTTGTGGGGATGGTTCGTCTTCGTGTGTTGTCGGACGAGGTCAAGGAGACCTTCGGCAGGCTTGTGCGTTTCGCGTCCTACTGCGGAACAGGGGCCCGCACCACGTACGGCTTCGGCGCCACGACGGTGACGTTCCTCGGGGGTCGGGATGGGTGAAATTACCGCCAGGGCGTTTACCGAGCAGAATCTTTTGAATGCGTGGCATGAAGTGCGGGAGTCGGCTCTTCAGGACGGGGAGGCTGGAGCGGAGGTCGAAAGGTTCGAGGCATCCGCAGCCAGAAAGATCAGTGGCCTCGCCGAACAACTCGCTGCAGGGACGTTCGAACCGAGTCCCGTCGTGAGGATTGAGATCGCCAAACCGGGGGGTGGGGTGAGAGCCCTCGGTGTGCCAAACCTGATCGACAGGATCGTAGAACGTGCGCTCCTCCCTGAGTTGAGTGCGCTCATCGATCCACTTCTGCTGCCGTGGAGTTTTGCTTATCGGCGCGGCATGGGAGTAAAAGATGCTCTCGCATGCCTGATCGAAGCGCGGGACGCCGGTGCCACATGGGTTGCTCGGGCCGATGTCAAGGACTGCTTCGATAGGATCCCGCGATGGGAGGTGCTACGTCACCTGCGAGAAATTGTGACTGATCCGGAAGCTGTTCATCTTGTCGGCAAGATGATGGATCGCCCGGTTATCGGTGAACGGAACAGGCGGAGCAACCGGGGTCTGGGTCTGCATCAAGGCAGTGTGCTCTCCCCGTTGCTCTGCAACGTTTATCTGAATAGATTCGACCAGGCGATGCTCTCCGCGGGCTTTCGAGTGATTCGGTATGCTGATGATTTCGCGATACCGGCAAAAAATCGGGTAGAGGCGGAGCGGGCGCTGACGGCGGCAAGTGATAACCTTGCGGATCTTCGCCTGGAGTTGAATCCGGAAAAGAGTCAGGTGGTTTCTTTTGACACAGGAGTTTCTTTTCTAGGCTCGACTGTCACCTCAACGACCAGTCCTGGAGTGGACGCACTGTCGCATCCCCTCGAAACGGTTGTATACGTCGATAAGGATGGTGCGCTGCTGCGAAGCAGGGGCGACAGAATGCTCGTGGAGCATCGTGGTAAAGTCCTGTTTCGGCTCAACTTCCGTAGAGTACGGCAGGTGGTTTGCACTGGCAGGGTTGGGATGACCACGCCGTTCCTGCGCAGGGCTCTGCGGTTGGGAATCGACCTGGTCATCATCTCGGATCAGGCCGGGCCGTCCGGACGGCTCACTTCACTAGACGTTACGGATCCGACCGTCCGCCGTGCCCAGTACCGCCTCGCTGGTGACCATCGCTTAGCCAGGGCGTTCGTCGATGGGAAGATCGCTAATATGCGGACAGCGCTACTTCGTGCTGCACGCCGACAATTGGATCCATTGCTCGGGGAAGTGGCCGAAAGGTTGGCGGCGATGCGCCTGCTCCTCTCTGATGCCGACTCCCTTGAGAAGGTCATGGGATACGAAGGAGCGGCCAGCCGAGAGTATTTCCGGGCCTGGCGCCATCTCTTCGGCGAAATATGGGATTTCGAGAGTCGGCAGCGCAGACCACCGCCTGATCCAGTGAATGCAATGCTATCCTTTGGCTACACTCTGCTCGTCAATGAGGCAATCGCCGCGTTGGAGATGGCCCGACTCGACCCGGCGGTAGGGTTTCTGCATCAGTCTCGCTGGGGCAGGCCCAACCTGGCTCTTGATCTCATCGAGGAGTTTCGTCCGGTGGTGGTGGACGCGGTAACGCTACGCTGTCTGAATACAGGCATCGTCAAGCCTGAGGATTTCGACGTTGCCCCGGATGCCGGTTGCCGGATGAACGATCGCGCCCGGCGCGCGTTCCTAGCGGCTTATGAACGGCGGATGCTGACGTTGTTCACCCACGAGGCCACGGCACGACGGGTTTCCTACCGCGTAGGCCTGAGCTTACAGGCGAAAGCTCTTGCCCGCACCATCTTGGACTCCAAGAGGCCGTACCGGCCCTTGAGATGGAAATGAATTGCACTACCTGATCTGCTATGACATAGCTGACGACAGCCGCCGCGATGATGTCGCGACGCTCCTATCGGGATACGGACCACGCGTCCAGCTGAGCGTCTTTGAGTGCGAGGCAGGCTCCAAAGCGGTCATGGCTGAACTCCGCAGCAAACTAGGCGCCTTGATCGATCCCGCCGAAGACCAGATCCGCATGTATCCCCTCGGAGATCGCTCAGCCCGCGGCCTCTTGGTGATCGGCGCCCGTACGATAGAGGAACGCCAAGACTTCTGGATCATCACATGAGCGGTACAGGGCCCGCAAAAAGCGCGCCAGGAGGGCTCGGTTGGCGCATCACAAACTCCCAGCTCACAGCCCTTAGTTCTCTTAAGGTGCCCTACAAGGGGGCACGCAGAGGATCGCGCGGACGAGGTCCGCGCATTGATCTTCATATGCCCAGGTCACCACCCCTAACTAATCCGAACCCTGACAAGCCGCCGCCCGATACCGAGGGCATAGAAACTCCCCTGATCAATGGATTTGATCAGGTAAGAAGTCTCACTGACAAGCCGCCGCCCGATACCGAGGGCATAGAAACGCTTTTATCTGCTCTGATAGGAACTGAACATCTTTGTCTGACAAGCCGCCGCCCGATACCGAGGGCATAGAAACCCTTTGGCAATTGAATCACCAGAAGATCGACTTCTTGACCTGACAAGCCGCCGCCCGATACCGAGGGCATAGAAACCTCTCGGCGAGTTCACTGAAGTAATGTTCCAACCTGGGGAGCTGACAAGCCGCCGCCCGATACCGAGGGCATAGAAACCTGACGCTGACCAAGTATTGGTGGTGCTTGGGGCGGCGGCGAACTGACAAGCCGCCGCCCGATACCGAGGGCATAGAAACAGTTGCTGCTCTGGCCCAGAGCGAACATAACCTGGGTGGCTGTTCTGACAAGCCGCCGCCCGATACCGAGGGCATAGAACGGCTTGATTTTCTCCCATACATGGGAGGAAACCACGACCTGACAAGCCGCCGCCCGATACCGAGGGCATGGAAACGAACGAACCCGCGGCCTGAGTGCATGAGGCACACCAGAAAATTGCTGACAAGCCGCCGCCCGATACCGAGGGCATAGAAGGCGAACCGGTCACACTCGGCATAGCGGCCTCAGCCGACGGCAGCGGCGTGGACACCGAGACCTACCACCCCATCGCTGCCGATGGCTCCAACCCGGCCATCGCGGGACGGGTGGCGGCACGCAAGGGCGGCATGACCATCAGAAACCGGCCGTTCCTGCTCGGCGTACACCTGACCCTCGGGATCCCCGTCCCCGACGGCGAGAGGATCGCCGCGGCCCTGCGCCGCCCGGTTTGGGGCCTGTGACTGAGACGATCCCAGGACCTCGTCCACGTCATCACGATCCGCGACGTCACCCTTGAGCCGGCCGGAGAACACGCCGTACACGGGGCCTACCGGGACGGCGACCAGGCGGTCTGGCTGCACTCACCGACCGCCTCCGACGAGCAGAACCAGCAGCTGTCCCAGGTCCTGGCCAAGTCCGCCAGCGGATCAGGACTCGGCAGACCGGAACTGCTGACCGAGCACAGCAGCACCGTACGCGACGCCGCACGGACCATCGCCGACCGCATCGGCTCACCCGGCGTCCTGGCCGCCCAGCCGAGCTTCTGGTCCTGGGTGGAGACCGCCGCGCTGCTGCACGACGCCGGCAAGGTGGCCGAAGGCTTCCAACGCCAGGTCCGCCCCGGAGGAGAAAAGTGGGGCGAACGCCACGAAGTGCTCTCCCTCGCCTACGCAGACCTGCTCACCCGCCACCTGGACCCGCACGACCGCAAGATGATCGCCGCCGGGGTCGCCTTCCACCACCGGCCGCTGACCTCGCACCGCGGTAGCGACCTGCGCTCGATGTACCCGCCGGTGGCCGATTGGGAGCGCAAGTTCGGCCGCGACCCCGCCCCCGTGCCGGGCCGTCCCCGCATCCAGATCCCGGTCCCTCGCCACCGAGCCTGGCTGGCCTGGCTGGCACGACAGCTCGCCACACCGGCGCCGGACGACGACCGTCGCCTGTGGGAGCTCGCCCGCGACGCCTTCGCCCGCCTCACCACCGACTGGACCAACCCGGTCAGCGACGAGGACGGCCTGGTCGCCGTACTGCTGCAAGGCGCCGTCACTCTCGCCGACCACTCCGGCTCCGCGCACGTCCCCCTGCAGACGCACATGCCCCTGCCACGCGACTACCTGAACCGGCTGCCCACGCCCTACCCACACCAGGAACAGGCCGCCGACGTCGCACAGCACCTCATCCTCGTCTCACCCACCGGCAGCGGAAAAACGGAGGCCGGCCTGGCATGGGCCTCCCGCCAGCTCGGCGACATGCCCGGCCGGCCACGCCTGGTCTGGCTCCTGCCGTACCGGGCCTCCATCGACGCCGCCCGCGACCGCTTCATCCACCACCTCGACCCGGCCCCCGGCCAGAAGCAGCCGGACATCGGCGTGCTGCACGCCACCGCAGCACGCACGCTGCTGGCCCGAGCCGTCGCAGAGGACTGCACACCAGGAGCCCACGACGCCCGCCGGGCCCGCGCCCGCGCCGGAGCGATGCGGCTGTTCAGCCAGCGCGTCCGAGTCGCCACACCCCACCAGCTCCTGCGTGCCGCCATCGCCGGACCCCGCTACGCGAGCGTCCTGCTCGAACAGGCCAACGCCCTCATGGTGCTGGACGAACTGCACGCCTACGACCCGAAGACCTTCGGCCGCATCTGCGCCTGCATGCGGCTATGGCAGCAGCTCGGCAGCCGGGTGGCGGTCCTGTCCGCCACCCTCGCCCAACCCATGATCAACTTGATTGAGGACACCCTCGGCTCCGTCGAGATCCGCCGCGCACCCTCAGGCACCGCGCCCACCCGGCACCGCCTCGTCCTCGACGACGACCCCATCGACTCTCAGACCAGCTTGCGGCGCGTCGGCCAATGGCTCGACGAGGGCCACAGCGTCCTAGTGATCACCAACACCGTCAACGCCGCCCAGCAGGTCTTCGATCGGCTCCACCACCCCGACAAGATGCTGCTGCACTCACGCTTCCGCGCCCGTGACCGCGCCGAGATCGAACGCCGCCTCCTCTGGCGGCATCCGGAACGCAAACCGGGAGAGACCACGCCCCGCGGCGGACTGGTCGTGGCCACCCAAGCCGTGGAGGTCTCACTCTGCCTGGACTTCGACCGCGGCATCACCGAACTGGCCCCGATCGAAGCAATCGCCCAACGCGCCGGCCGTATCAACCGGCGCGGACGCCACCCGGACAGCCCGGTCGAGTTCCGCGTCCACACCCACGTCACTCCCAACCGCCCGTACGAAGAAGGCGCACTGGACGCGGCACTGACCGCCCTGCGAACCGCTCCAGGCCCCGAGCTGTCCGAAGAGACCATCGACACCTGGCTCGGCATCGCCTACGCCACCGAATGGGGCCAGAACTGGGCCGCCGAAGCCCGACGCCACCGCGACGAGTTCCACCGGGACTTCCTCACCTTCCCCGACCCCTTCCACGACCGCCGCGAGTTCGCCGACCGGCTCGACGAAGCCTTCGACACCGTCGAAGTCCTCCTCCGGCAAGACCTCGACACCTACCAGGCAGAAGCCGACAAGGACCCCCTCCTCGCGGCCGGTCTCCTCATCCCCATCCACCACAGCCAACTGGCGGCCCTCCGCACCGCAGGACGAGCCGAGTACATCCACCGCCTATGGGTCGTCGACGCCGACTACGACCCGACCCTGGGGCTGATCCTGAACCCTCAGCCCGCCGCCGCCCCGGAGACCATCCTGTGAACGACATCGGCGGCGTCCACATCAAGTACCTGCTGCACTGCCCCCGCCAGCTCTGGCTCTACATGCGCGGCTACCGGCCGGAACGACGCAGCGACGCGGTCGCCTACGGCGAAGCCGTCGACGACACCACCTACACGCGCCGCCGCGACATCGACCTCGGCGAGGCGAAAGTCGACTGGGTCACCACCGGCGCCGTCATCCACGAGACCAAGTCATCCCGCGCCCCCGCGGAGCAACACGAGGCCCAAGTCCGCCACTACTGCCTGCTGCTGGAACGACGAGGCGTCACCGTCCAGCACGGCCTCATCCATTACCCGCTCATCCGCCGCACCGTCACCGTCGCCTGGACCCCGCAGGCCCGCGCCCTCGCCGAAGACACCGAACGCGAGGCACAGACCGTGATCGCGCAGCCGACGGCCCCGCCCAGGCTGGAGCGTTCCCGCTGCCGCGGCTGCTCCTACACCGACTACTGCTGGGGAGACTCATGACCGCCGCCTCCCGCACCTACTGGCTCACCCAGCCCTGCCGCATCCGCCGCGAAGACAACAGCGTCCGCATCGAACGCGCCGACCAGACCCCCGTACGCGTCCCCATCACCGACATCCGCGACCTGGTGGCCTTCGACCACGTGGACATCAACACCTCGGCGATCTCACTGCTCAGCCGCCACGGCGTCATGGTGCACATCCTCGACCACTACGGAAACTACGCCGGCGCCATCGCCCCCGCAGAAGACACCAGTTCAGCCCACGTCCTGCGCCGCCAGATCGCCCTCACCGGCACGGACGCCACACGCCTGGAGATCGGCCGAGCCCTCATCGCAGCCACCGCAGCGAACGTCCGCTGGGCCCTGGACACCGACCTCCTCGACGCCCCGCTCACCCGCCTGACGGAACAACTCGCCACCTGTCAGACCGCAGACCAGCTCATGGGCGCCGAAGGCAACTTCCGCCGCACCGCCTGGGGCGTCCTCGACACCCTGCTGCCCGCCTGGCTCCGCCTGGAAGGACGCAGCCGCCGCCCGCCCGCCAACGCCGGCAACGCCTTCATCAGCTACGCCAACGCCATCACCTACGCCCGCGTCCTCACCGCACTCCGATGCACACCCCTGCACCCCGCCATCGGCTTCCTCCACGCCGACACCGACCGACGCCGCAACACCCTCGCACTCGACCTCGCAGAACCCTTCAAACCGCTCTTCGCCGAGCGCCTGCTCAAACGCGCCGCCGCCCAGAAGACACTGCGCCCCGGCGACTTCGAAACCGACGTCGGCAACGCCTCACTCAGCCGAGACGGCCGCAAGAAAGTCTCCGAACTCATCCGCGCCGAGCTGGCCACAACCGTCCACCACCGAGCCCTGCGCCGCAAAGTCTCCTACGAAGAGCTCATCCACCTCGAAGCCCTCAAACTCGTACGCCTCTGCCTCGAAGACGCCCCCTACAAGCCCTTCCGGCCCTGGTGGTGATGATGTTCGTCATCGTCGTCTACGACACCCTCGCCGAACGCAACCCCGCCGTGCTGCGTACCTGCCGCCAGTACCTGCACTGGGTACAACGCAGCGTCTTCCAAGGCGAGCTGTCCAACGCCCAACATCGCAAATTCGTCAGCGCGCTCAAATCCCAGATCGACTCTGGCTACGACAGCATCCTCATCTACCGCACCCAGGGACCCCACAACATCCAGACCGACCTCATCGGCAAGCCCTCGGCAACACCGACCCCGTCCTGTGACCACCCTTCTGACCTGGGCTCTTGCACTACCGCCGGACTGCTGCAGAATGGTCGCCAAAGAATCCACCCAACATGCCTCTGACCTGGGACTTTACCCTCGGGTCGCTCATCACCCCTGGAGGGATCGCAACATCCAGGTGCCCGGCGTGTTCTGCGACGTCGACGACGAGTCGCTCATCACCCCTGGAGGGATGAGCGAAACGATGGTGGTCAGCCAAGTAACAGCGCATCCTAACCAGAGCCGGTGAGCGGCTTGCTGGCGTTCACGTTCTACTGAACGGCGATCTACTCTCGGTCGGAAACGAACGCATCCCTAAGTCGAATGCCAACCGCCGCCGTTATTCTCGCCGAGCTTGGATCAGCATGTGGTCTTGCAAACGTCGAACGTTCGCAATGCGGAATCCTGCTGGAGGCAGCGGCCCACCTTGCGAGGAGGCGGCTCGGTCGGACAGTCGAACAAGCAGTTCATCAACTAGGCCGGCAGACGAGTACCGTTCGGCGGCTCCTCGTTCACCGAGCACGAGCAGGGATCGGACCCCCGAGGAGTAGAGAATCCGGAGCGTCTTCTCGGGTTCGTCCTGCGGCAGCTTGTCAGGCAGTACGAAGGTGTCGCCGTGCCCGCCCGGAACACCCTCCCGCAACCGCCCATCCTCACCGAGCACGGCGTCGTAACAGCGCACCTCAACGGGCGACTCCTCGCGGCCGTCCTCGGTATCGGCGCTATACGCCCATGTCACGTACGGAGTGCCTCGTCTCAGCGCGGTGAGCCAGGGGCGCAGCACCAGCTCGGCCTCGTCCTGCAGAACCCCCACTTCCACGTCCACTCCGGCTCGGCGCAGTTCGGCCACGCCACCTGCGCCCCGCGAAGTCGGATCGATCAAGGCGACCACCACCCGGGCGATCCCGGCCTCGATCAGCAGCGCTCGGCAGGCAGGGGCGAGACCAACATGGTTGCAGGGTTCCAGCGTCACAACCGCCGTACCGCCACCCGCCGCCGGCCCCGCTGCGGCCAAGGCATTGCCCTCTGCGTGTGCCTCGCCCTTGCGACGGTGAAAGCCTTCGCCGGCCACATGGCCGCCTGCGTCGAGGATCACGCAGCCCACCGGTGGATTGGGGCTCGTGGTGCCGAGGCCCAGCGCCGCCAGGGCGATCGCACGTCGCATGGAAGCGACCTCTGTTTCGGAGGCCATCAGACCGCAGTCGTAGCGTTGAGCTCAGTCAGGGACTCCGCGACCGGCTCCAGGTGAGCGTGGCGTGCAAGCTGAGGCGCGACCGAAGTGACCATGGAGAGAATTCTGGTCGATCCGCTGTCTTGAGCAACAGTCAGCGCTTGGATGGCCGCGTGCGCTGCTGCTTCGGGTTCGTTCTCTGCGGTCAGCGCGACCGACAGCCCGGCATGTGCCAGACCGCCTCGGCGAGGCTGACCACTTTGGCGCCGTTGCCCTCTGACTGCGCCTGCTGGCTGCGCCGGAACAAGGTCCACGTCACCATTGGACGATCATCGGCCTCAGGGCCCACTCCATCGCGTGTCCCGTCCATAGACGGCTCGCCGCCAGATTTCCCGCGTCTTCGTACAGCCACGCCGCGGACTCGGCGTACAACGCAGCGAGACGAAGAGCCTCATCGCGAAGTGGAGGACGGACGTAGCGGAGCAACGTCGTCGAAATGGTGAGTTGCGTACACACGCCGCCGCGAGCATGCCTCGGCCCAAGGAGGTCGTCCGTCCTGACGAGGGCGTGCCACTGCTCACCGAGATGGGAGAGCAGTTCCTCGGTGTGGCTGGCGGAGAGGCGTTGCACGCGGTGGTCCACCAACGGGTCGACAACCGGTACGGGCAGCTCCGGAGTGCTCACCGCTCTGGCCTGACCCCGAGCTGAAGATCCTGCTCCAGGCCGCTGCCCCGAGCGTTCTGGTACGAGCTGGACGAGTTCGCCGGCGGCGCCCAATGCGGGTTCCAGTTGGTGTGCCAGGGGGCAGGGAAGCATCTTCTCACCGAAGGTCGTCATCGCCTGCCCGCACGTTTCAGAACCGTGTTGACTCTTCACCGCAGATTGCTTGGGCGCTGAACGGGCGAGAAAAGGCGGGACGATAAGGCTTGGGCGGCAGTTGGATGGGGTTACGGAAGGCTGGTGGCTACACTGCCACTGGTCCTCGTCTCGAGTGCTGCCCAAGACCAAAGTGCTGTCCGTGGCGGGGAGGAACACCGCGTGGGCCCTTCTGACCTGCGCGTCTGCACTACCGGCGGATTGCTGCAGAATCCATCCTCAAAGCGTGTCAGTCGGACCATCTGACCTGCAGCTTTACCCTGGGGGTCGCTCATCACCCTGGAGGGATCGCAACGGCGCTGAATTCCGAGTCGTCTTGGTCGCGGGCGGGCGGTCGCTCATCACCCTGGAGGGATCGCAACGAGTAGTCGCCGCCGTTGATGTAGCCGTACCAGCCGTCGAGGTCGCTCATCACCTGGAGCGATTGCCTTTATGGGGTCGGGGACAGTTGTGCTGCTGGGGTGGGGCGGATGCGACCGACGATCGGTGAGCACGGGAGATCCTGCGGTGCGAGCTGCCGCGTCTGGTGCGGGTGTCCTGGCTGTTCGGGCCGGACGCCGATGAGTGGCCGGAACGAGCGAGGTCGGGGTGCGGCTGACCTCGGGAGTTGCCGGGGGCACCGAGTTCGGATTGGTCCAGGCGGCGGTTGTCGGGAGCCTGTGTCCCGACCTACGGCCCGGCTGCCGGCGGTAGGGCACCGTTGCTGCCGCATTGGAGTCGGCGTGGTGTGAACGTTCCGGTGGCAGGTTGCGTTCGCTGCGGTCCTCGGCGGGCGTAGGGGTAGGGCTGCCCGGCTGGAGGCATGGGCGGCGGTCGCACTCAGGCTGTGGCGTCGGCTCGGCGAGCGTTTGATGCGTTGCCAGGCGATCATCGCGTTGGGCAGGCTGGTGCGCGCTGTGAACGTTCCGCACCGGCAGATCCGGCCCGTTTTCACCGAGCGATCCATCACCGTCTACCAGGCCTGCAACGCGTCCATCGCCACCCCCGCCGTCGCCGCGCAGCGCTTTGTGGCGCCGTTCAAGCGGGAGCGGATGACGTGGATCAAGCCGTCGTTCCTGGATGATGTACCGCTGTGGTTACGTCACGAAGCCCGGTCAGGAGCGGGTGCCGGCGATCGAGGTGAGCCGTGAGGGCTTCGAGTGGGCGCTGGCCGACTCCTGCCTCAGCCACGACGACGGGCGGCCGGGGTGGGCGGAGCGGCTGCGCCGGAGCCCGGTGCGCATCCAGTGGGATCCCGAGCGCGGGCTGCGGCATGAGGCTTTGCCGTACCGGTCGATCCAGGTGGGGCTGAGCGGGGTGGCGGTGCGGCGGTACGTGGAGGAGTGGACGCTGGGGTTCACCGATATCACGGACTTGGTCGGTGAGGTGCGTGCGGCGGTGCAGGGCGGTGTGGACGCTCGTGAGCTGCTGCCGGTCGAGCGGCCGTACCCGTTGTCGTGTGAGCCGGCGGAGACGATAGGCGCGAGCGTGGAGTGAGGGGGCGGCGGCGAGGGTGGGCGTGTGCCCGGCCGCCGTGTCCTCGCCGCTCATCCCGGTTCAGTGCACCGCCGGCCGTTGCACTCCCCGCACGAGGCGTTGCGCGATCGTGGTGGAGCCGCTGGAACGCTCCCAGGGCCGCGTTTCGCAGGTGGTTCAGGGGGCGTAGTCGATTCGGGGGCTCTGTGTTCCTGTGGCGCCGCGGCGCCAGTGTGGTGGTTCGTTCTGGCGTGGGCCGGGTTCGACGGTGACCGCGGTGGTGTAGTGGCCGGGCGGCACGTCGTACGAGAACGGGCCGCAGGTGCGCGTCTGGCCTGCGGCGAGCGCGCCCAGCTCGCACGTACGGAGGGTTTTCGCCAGGGGTGTGCGTGATAGGGCGTTGTGGAGCCAGACGTAGGCGACGGCGCCTTCGGCTGTGCCGGTGGCGCGCAGGTCGAGGGAGGCGACCACCTCGCCGTCGGTCACGGCGATGCACGGCTGCACCGATATCGGTACGCGTGGTGAGGCGAGGGGTGTGCGGCACCGGGTGGGGACGTCCGGGATGGTCTGGCCCGATGCCCAGACGAACGCCGCGGTGGCGAGGAGGGCCAGCGCCGTGCCGATGATCGCCGCGGCCTTCCAGAGAGCGCGGGGGCGTTTCCCGATGACGGGTGGGCGGTGCTCGTGGTCCGCTGCGCCGGCCGGGTTCGTCTCGGTGGTCGTGTCCGGTTCGGGGCGCGCGGGTTCGCCTGCGGCGGGCTGGGTGTGCTGCTTGACCTGGTCGTTGATCTCGTGCCAGCGCCGTTCCCATTCGGCGGTGTCCGTCACGCCGCAGGCGCGTACGTAATCGAGGGTCGCCGACAGGCTGGGCAGCCGGAGGCCTTTCGCGGCTTCGGAGAGCCTGCTGGGGGAGCAGCCGACCCGGGAGCCCATGGTCCGGTACGTCGGTTGCCCGGCCGCCACGCGCAGCTGACGCAGGTCGTGCGCGAAGCGTTCGATCAACCCGCCCTCGGGATCGAGTTTCCGCTCTGGCCTGCCCATTCACCCTGCCTTGTTGATCAAAGTCGTTGATCGGTGGTGATCAATCAAAGCGTGGCAAGGATGGGCCGTGCTGAACAAGTCGGCCATCTGAGGAGGCATGAGTGAAGACGATGTTCGCGGCGGCGGTCGCGGTCGCCATGGCGTGTTGCGGGGTCGCGGCGCCCGCGCAGGCCGCTACGGGGGTGGCCTTCCGTTCGTACTCCGGCGCGAGCCCGAGCGCCCACCAGGCGAACTTCGAGCGCCTGCGCAGCCAGGGTTACCGGCCGATCTCGGTGAGCGTCTCGAGGGGGCCGAAGTACGCGGCCATCTGGGTCAAGAGCGGAGGGCCGGCGTGGATCTCCCGGAGCGGGTTGTCGGAGGCTTCGTTCAAGGCGCGGTTCGACGAGTACCTGGCGCAGGGGTATCAGCCGATATCGGTGTCGGCGACGGGCCGGCGGGCAGCGCGACGTTCGCCGCGCTGTGGGAGAAGCGCTCCGAACGGTTCTTCTCCCGCATGGGGCTCACCGGGTCCCAGTTCGCCGCTCTCAACCGGAAGGCGTTCGCGGACGGGTACGTGCCGGTATCGATTGATGTGTACGGTACGCCGTCAGATCCCCGGTACGTCGCGGTCTGGAGGAAGGGCCAGGGCGGTTGGTACTACTCGTACGGCAAGACGTTCGCCGGGCACAAGAAGTTCTTCGACCAGCGCGCGGCCGAGGGGTACCGCCCGACGACTGTTGCGGTGGGGCCGGGCGGGAAGCGGTTCTCCGCGGTGTATCGCAAGGACGGGGTCCGGCCGTGGTACCACTACATCGACAACTCCCCGGCCGCCTACCAGCGCAGGTTCGACAGCATGGTGGCGCGCGGCCTGCGGCCGGTGCAGGTGAACATCGAGGACGGTGTGTACGCCTCGATCTGGATCAGGTGATCGGGGCCCGGCTGATGTCTCGTACGGGTGAGTGATCCCCGGGAGGGCGCGCGTCTGGTCGCCGGGGCTTGAGCCGCCTGGCGACCGGACCGTCCGGCGACCGGCCGACGTGGGGCTGCCGGTCCCGGCGGGCTGGAGGACGGCGGCTCACCGCTACTGGTTCACTGCCTGCGCAGCAGGCCGATCTCCGCGGCGTTCTTGGCGAGCTCGATGTTCACCCAGGCGACCACGTGTCCCAGGGTGAGCGTTCCGTCGGCGAACCAGCCGCTCCGATCGGTGGAGTCCAGGTCCGTCCCGCTCAGAGAGTCCAGCGCGTGGCTCCACCGATCACGGCACTCGTTGAGCCACGTGACCGCCGATGCCACGTCGCCCGGCCAGGGGGTCGCCTGTGCGGCCGCGGACCAGTCGTCCGGCTCGGGCGCCGCATCGGGCTTGTCGAAGCATCGCGTATACGCGTGGGTCCACCAGAAACCGATGTGCCACATCACCCAGGCGATGGACGTCGCCGGCGCAGGATCGGGCTCCGGCATGGACCAGTCGGCGGCCCATGTTCCGTCGGGCTTCCGGCGGACACTCCAGCAGTTCGACGAGGGCTCCCGTAGGGCTTCCTCGTCGGTCAGGCCGTTGAGCTGAAAGGTCAGCAGTGACCAGGAGACGTCCAGTTGCCAACGGAGCCGCTGCAGTTCAGACATGGACGGAAGCCTAGGGCCTGCCCAACAGTGTCGATCAAGGCAATTTTCCGGTGCCGGTGACGTGATCGCTAAGGTGCGCGCGGAGTTCCCCGATGAGATCTCCGGCGTCGCGTACGCCGACGGCCGGGCGGGGGCTGGAGCGGCTTCAGCCGGACAGCCCGTGCATCACGGTCGAGGCGCCGCTTTCCGCGGCATCGGTCGGGACCGTGTTTCAGCAGGCGTGGGGGAGCCGCCCGACCGCACGAGTTCCCGGTACCGTCCCGGCGTGGTGCCGAACTCCCGCTCGAAGGCGTGCGACAGCGCGTACGGGCTGCTGTATCCGACGCGCTCGGCGATGGCCGCCAGCGTGTCCTTGGTGTCGCGCAGCAGGGACGCGGCTTTGATCACCCGCCACCAGGTGAGGTACGCCATCGGCGGCCGCCCGACCAGGGCGGTGAAGCGGCGTGCCAGCGTCGGACGGGAGACGCCCGCCTCGGCGGCCAGGCGGTCGATGGTCCACGGTGCGGCCGGTCGTGCGTGCATCGCCCGCAGCGCGGCGGCCGTCACTGGATCGCCCAGCGCGCTGGGCCAGGCTCCGCTGGTGGTCTGGGACATCCAGGCCCGGATCATGTAGACGAGGAGCAGGTCGAGCAGGTGCGGCAGTGCGATGGACGAGCCGGGCCGCACCTCGTCCAGCTCGACGGCGAGCAGGTCGATCGCGGCGCGCAGCTCCAGGTGGGTGCCCACCCGGCTTGGGAGGTGGACGACCTCGGGCAGCTCGGTCATCAGCGGGTGCATGCGGCTGCAGTCGAGCCGGTATTTGCCGCAGAGCAGCTCCGTCGCGCCGCGCCGGCGCGGCTCCGCCGTGGCCGGCCACTGCTCGAACGGCACCGCATGCTCCAGGCCACCGAGGGAGTCGGCGAGCACGTGGCCGGTGCCGTGGGGGAGCAGCACCGCGTCGCCCACGTTGAGGGACACGTCGGTGCCGTTGTCGGTGCGGAGCCGGCAGGCGCCCTTGAGGACGACGTGGAAACCCGCGCCGTCGTACGGGTCCAGCCGCACGCTCCAGCTCCCGTCGATGCCCACCCGGTCGAATAGCGGGTGTCCGAGATGAACGGCGGAGATCGCGTCACTGACCACGTCCATGCGCCCACGATATCTCCCGTGATACGAATTCGTATTTTCCTGAGCTGAACGGGCATTGAGCGGATCACCTGCCGCTTCCTAGGGTCGTTGACCATGACGAACGAGAACGCACAGCGCATGATCCTCGGGGACGTCGAGGTCCTCAGGATCGTCGAATATCACGGGCCGTTCCGGCCCATCTCCGACTTCTTCGCCGGACCCGACACCGAGGCATGGAAGGCCAACCAGGACTGGCTGGCGCCCGACCACTGGGAGCCCGGCACCGGCCACATGGTGTGCGCCCTGCAGAGCTGGGTGCTGCGCAGCGGCGGGCGTACTGTGCTGGTCGACACCGGCGTGGGGCACGACCGCGAGCGGCCCGGCCTGGGGATGTTCCACCGGGCCCCCAGCGATTTCCTCGACCTCCTGGCGCGGGCCGGCGTGCGCCCCCAGGACGTGGACGTCGTGGTCAACACCCACCTGCACGCCGATCACGTCGGCTGGAACACCGTGGACGCGGACGGGCAGTGGGTCCCGGCCTTCCCCAACGCCCGCTACCTCATCCCGGCCGCCGACGACTTCCACTTCGGGCCGGACAACGCGTACGGCGGGGGCGTGCAGGAGGCGGCCCGCTTCATCTACGAGGACAGTATCGCCCCCATCCACCGGGCGGGACAGGCCGTGCTGTGGGACGGCCACCACCGCATCGACGACCATCTCACGCTCGAGTCCGCGCCCGGCCACACCCCCGGCTCGGCGGTGCTGCGGCTGGCCTCCGGCGGCGACCGTGCGGTGTTCGCCGGGGACGTGCTGCACAGCCCGATGCAGATCCTCGACCCCTGCCTCAACAGCGCCGCCTGCCTGGACCGCGCCCAGGCCAAGGCCAGCCGCATCCGGATCCTCGAGCGGGCCGCCGACGAACGCGAACTCCTCATCCCCGCTCATTTCGGCGGCCCCGGCGCCCTGGAAGTCCGCCGGACCGGCACCACCTTCGCCCTCGGCCCCTGGGCGGCCACCTGAGACCCCTGCCCGTATCCCCCTGCCACCACGATCCAAAAGCCGGTGCCGACGCACGCCTGCCCGGCAGGACCGTCTGGGTGGTGGGCGTGGACGGCGACGCTCCGCCGAGGGGGCCGGGGCCGGGAGTCGACCGCCTGATGCGCGGTACGTCTCCGTCAGGACGGGAGGTCGGCTGCATCGGGAGCGAGGCGAGAGCGGCGGCCGAAGGCCGTGGGGAGGAGAGGTTCACCCCTTGGCTTCGGGGCCGGGCGGTTCGATGATGCCTTTGCCGCGGCGTCGGGTGGCCGAGGTGAGCTGCGGGTCTTCCGGCCGGGGGCGGTCGAACGTCGGGCGGGCCTCTTTCCAGTGGCCGCGGGTGAAGTCGGGCACCTTGACCGGGCGGAGGCGTCCGGCCTTCAGGGACTCGTGGCTGAGCGGGATCACCGAGCACCAGGCCGCCGAGTCGTACACGTCGATGTCGGGCGTCATGCCGAGCCGCATCAGTTGCACGAGCCGGAAGATGGACACGAAGTCGCCGCCGCCGTGCCCGCCGTACTGGTCGGCCAGCTCCTCAAGCAGCGGCCATAACCAGTGGTCGTACTGCTTGAGGATGGCGTCGTACGCGCTGCCGGTCCGCCAGGTGTGGTCGTCGTGGCCGAGGGATTCGAGGTAGAGGCGGGCGTTGTCGAGCTCGATCGTGCCTCGCGTGCCGGTGAGGGTGGTCTCGCGGGTGTACGGGTGCGGCGAGTTGACGTCGTGCTCGACCCGGATGAACCGGCCTTGGACGGTGGTGACGAAGCAGGTGTGGCGGTCGCCCGAGATGTACGGGCGGTCTTGCCAGGAGGAGTGGTCCGGGCCCACCCGCGGGTCCTCCTCGCGGAACAGGGCCAGCGCCTTGGGCACGGAGGCGACGGCGACGAGTTCGTCGAAGCGGTCGCCGCGGTTGATGCCCATGGCCGCCGAGACCGGGCCGAGGCCGTGCATGGGGTAGTGGAGGGCGTTCATGCGGGTCTGCCAGCGCCGCCGCCAGTGCTCGGGGTGGTAGGCGCCGCCGAACAGGTACGGCCAGCGCAGGTCGTGGACGTACCCGCCCGAACCGTGCTGCACGTCCCCGAAGAGCCCCGCCTTGGCCATGTTGAACATCTGCAGCTCCGGGCGGAAGTAGTTGACGTTCTCCAGGAGCATGCAGTGCTTGCGGGTGCGCTCGGAGGTGCGCACCAGGTCCCAGATCTCGTCCAGGTGCGGGGAGATCGGCAGTTCGACGGCGACGTGCTTGCCGTGCTCCATGGCGGCCTTGGCCTGGGGGTAGTGCCACTCCCATGGCGTGGCGATGTAGACGAGGTCGATGTCGTCGCGCCGTACGAGGTTGAGGAAGTCCTCGTCGCCCGCCGCGTCAGCCGGCCGGCTCGACGTCCTGGAAGCCCTGCTGCATGATGCGGCTGATGGTGCGGGTGACCCGTTCCGGGCGGATGTCGCAGACGGCGGTGACGGTGGCGACGGCGCCCCAGCGTACGTCCTGGTCGCCGCCCCGGTTGCCGAGGCCGATGAGCCCGACGCGGACGTTCTCGAAGCCCTCGAACGGGACGTTCACCATGCTCCGTTCGCCCTGTTCGCGGGGTGGTGCCCAGGCGGCGGCCGTGCTTCCGATGGCCGCTGTGGCGCCCAGGGAGACACCGGTCTTCAGCAGGTCGCGGCGGGAAGGGGCGTAGCGGAGCGGAGGGGCCACGGCGATCACTCCAGGGTTGGGGGGTGGTGATGGTTTATGGCGTTTTCTCCTGGTATGTGCGCAGTATCGATCATCCGTTGCGGGAGAGCAAGAGCCGTCGCGGGTGGGGTTGCGGCGCAGACCTACGGCCTATGGAGTTCGGCGAGTCGAGCAGGCGACCGCGGTGAGGTGGTGTCCTCGGCAGGGGGCGGCTCGTGGTTGCTAACCCGGATTCAGGCTGCGGACGCTCAGAGCAGGGTGCGGAAACGGGCGGGTCGGCCGGGTCCCGGTCGACGACGTGGACGGGCGGCCAGGCCCACTGCCAGACGCCGATCCCCGGCACCCGCCAGAACCGTATCCGCCCCCGGGCGCCCTCCACCTCGACGTCCGGCCAGGCAGCGGACACGCGTGCCCGGTCCGTACCGTACGAGCGGCACCGCCGGCGACGGATACCCGGTCAGAATCAGCAGCGCCGTCGCCCCGCTCCCGGCGACCGCGTCACACAGGGCCTGCGGGTCCAGTCCATCGAGTTCCCGTACGGTGCCGCCGCGCGGTGTGAGGTGTTCCCGCAGGATGCGGATGCCGGACTGCCAGTAGACGCTCGGCTGGGCCGCCACGGCGATGTGGCGGTGTCCCGCGCCCAGAAGGAAGTCGCCGTACATCCGCCAGCCGTGGGATTGCGCCGGCGCCACCCGCGCCACGTGCTCCGCCGGTTGCTCGGTGAGCGCGTCCAGCACCGCCGAGGAGCAGAGGAACGGCAGACCGGCCGCCTGCGCCGCGGCGGCGGCCTGTTACCCGCCCCGGCGATGGTCAGATGCCTACGCGTGACGGTGGGCAGCGCACCACCCGCAGCCGGCAGTGCGCCCGACGATGCTCGCGAGGGCGATGGTGACGAGGACGGGCGCGGCAAGACCGAGCCCGGAACCGCCGATGAAGAGCGAGGAAGCAAGCAGTCGAGGCCCAATAGCGTCGCCGTCCTGGGCGGCGAGCCACATGACGAGCCCAGTCCACCACGATCGTGGGTGAGCCGGTGATCAGCAAGGGTTCGGCCGGCTCTGACGGCGAGAGCAACGCCGGGGCCGGAGGTGATGATCGAGCCCAGCGTGTACGGAGGATCACCAGGCCGGTTTCCCAGGTGGTGCGGCTCGTTTCGGTTCTGCAGGTTGACCGAGAACGTGAGGAACCGCGCCGCGATACCGCCGAAGAAAAGGCACCGTACCGCGAAGGCGCGAACCCCCGGCAGGGCCGAGTCGAAGACAAGCTCAGCCGCGCCGCATGAGGCGCCGCTCGTACGCGGGAAGGCTCGCGAGGAGAAAATAAGGTCCCCGGCAGTGCCGTGGCGATCTTCGTCAATGCTGTCGAAGCCGGCGGCGTTTCGGATACGCGCAAAGGCCGTGTTCGAGCGGTGACCGGATGGCGCCGTGGGCCGGCAGGTCGGTGGGCTGCAGAAGAGCGCGTCGGGGCGGGATCACGCCCACACCGAGCATCGGCTTCGGTCGGCGGAAGCGTGCCCGGCGGTGGTAGACGTAAGAGGGAAGTGGCCACACTGCCAGTGGGCCTCGCCTTGAGGCGGCTAGAGTGCCGTCCATGGCAGGCGGAATCAACCGCGCGGACACCCCTTCTGACCTGCGCATCCGCACTACCGGCGGACTGCTGCAGAATACGTCCCCACAGCCCGCCGGGTAACCCGCCTAACCTGCGGCTTTACCTTGGGGTCGCTCATCAACCCTGGAGGGATCGCAACTACTCCGGCGTGCCGGACATGGGCCGGAGACCCAGTCGCTCATCAACCCTGGAGGGATCGCAACACGCCTTTCGAATTGCAGCCGATCGTGGACTGGATGTCGCTCATCAACCCTGGAGGGATCGCAACTCCTCCTCGACGACCGGGCCGTGCTCGTCCTCGCTGGTCGCTCATCAACCCTGGAGGGATCGCAACCTCACAGGCACCTCTGAGGGGCGCGGAGAGCCATCCTCGTCGCTCATCAACCCTGGAGGGATCGCAACACTCGATACAGCGCAGCGAACGGGATCATGGCCGGTCGCTCATCAACCCTGGAGGGATCGCAACAGCCTGAGGCGTGCTACTACGACCCCGATACGGACGGCAGTCGCTCATCAACCTTGGAGGGATCGCAACGCATGTGAGAGCAGGATCACGCCATGACCGCGTCCGGGGTCGCTCATCACCCCTGGAGGGCTCAAAGCGATCACGGGGACGAGGGGGTGCGGCTTCGAGGAGCTCACACTACGCGAAGGCATGGGTCCGCCGTAGTCATTGCACGCGCGGTGATGTCGGCTCGAAGCGCCCTTCATTCGTGGTAGCAGCAGCCGGTACGCGTGGGCACTTGGCGGGTGCCATGGCGGCACCCGCCGGTACGCCGAACACGCTCACCCGGACGCGGTGCGCCCGGCCGTGCTCTCCCGCACGACCAGCGTGAACCCGGTGACGGTGTCGTTCACGGGCAGGTCGGTCTTGCTCTGTGCCCGGGCCAGGAGCCGGTCCACCGCGGTTTCGGCGATCTGCCGCTTGTCGGGGGAGATGGTGGTGAGGGTGGGGGTGCTGTAGCGGCCTTCGTCGATGTCGTCGAAGCCGGCGACGGCCACGTCTTCGGGGACGCGGAGCCCGTGTTCGAGGAGGGCTCGGATGGCGCCCTGGGCGACCAGGTCGGTGGCGCAGAAGACGGCGTCAGGGGGGCCTCCCGCCCGCTTGAGGAGTTTACGCATGGCCAGGAGGCCGTCTTTGCGGTGGTATCCGGCGGTGGGGATGATGAGGCGGGATTCGACTTTGAGGCCGGCGGACTCCAGGGCCTGGCGGTAGCCGGCGGTGCGGAGCTGGGCGATTTCGGAGGTGGCCGCGCGCTGGGAGCCGATGAAGGCGATGCGGCGGCGGCCGATGTCGATGAGGTGTTCGGTGGCGGTGCGGGCGGCGGCGACGTTGTCGATGCCGACGTGGTCGACGAGGCCCTGGCTTGAGCGTTCGCCGAGCAGGACGATCGGGGTGCGGTCGCGGCGGCCTTCGAGGTCGGCGCCGCCGAGGGCGACGGGACTGTAGATGAGCCCTTCGACGAACTGGGTGGAGGTGCCGTTGACGACGGCGAGTTCGCGGTCGCGGTCGCCGAGCGTCTGCATGATCATCACGGTGAGGCCGCGCTTCTGCGCGACTTCGACGACGAGGCGGGCCAGCTCGGAGAAGTAGGCGACGTCGAGCTCGGGGACGGCCAGGCCGATGATGCGGCTGCGTCCGCTGCGCAGGCTGCGGGCCGCGTGGTTGGGGCGGTAGTCGAGCTCCTCGATGGCGGCGAGGACGCGGGCCCGCACGTCGTCGCTGACGTGAGGGTAGTTGTTGATCACGTTGGAGACCGTCTTGCGGGCGACTCCCGCTCGGGCTGCCACGTCCGCCTGTGTGACCGTCATCCCTGCCTCTGTCTGCTCTCCGGAGTTGTGAACGAGGACAAGTGTAGCCTTTACCACGTGGCAGGCCACGTGGTAAAAACGCTCGCAATAGCCGCGAAACACTTCAGAAACCCCGATCGCGGCCTCCCGGAGGGCTCCATGCGCATCTCTCGACGGCTGATACCGATCTGCCTGACCATGTCGGCGATAACCGCCGTGACCGCCTGCTCCAACACCGCGGCGTCCTCGGGGGAGAAGTCCAACACGCTGACCATCGCGGTGTGGGGCGTCAACGAGGACATCGACAGCATCAAGGCCGCCGCCAAGGGCTTCGAGCAGGCCAACCCGGACATCAAGCTGAAGTTCAACAGGACCGACTGCGGCGCCGACTACGCTGTGTGCAAGACGCTCATCGCCGGACGCAACATGGCGGACGTGCTCGTCACCGGCACCTGGAACTTCAACCAGATGGCCAACGACGGCGTGCTGGCGGACCTGACGGACCGGATGGCCGCCGACGGCGTGAAGGAGGAGGACTTCGTCCCCGTCGTCATCGAGTCGGACAAGGCCGCCAAGGACGGGCGTTTCTACGGGCTGCCGATGGGCTACAACGTCCAGTCGCTGTTCTACAACAAGGAGATGTTCGCCAAGGCCGGGCTGAAGGAACCGCCCGCCGACGGCGACTACACCTACGACGACCTGCGCGAATGGGCGCGCAAGCTGACGCTGGACGCCAACGGCAACAACGCCGACAGCCCGGACTTCGACCCGAAGAACATCGTCCAGTGGGGCTACTACAACCGCTTCGCCATCCCGTCGGAGCCGGGCTACTGGCCGGTGCTGTGGGCGTACGGCGGCGGCGTGCTCGGCGGCGAGAAGCGGGACCAGTGCGACCTGGAGAAGCCGGGCACCGCGCAGGCGATGCAGCTGCTGCAGGACATGATGTGGAAGGACCACAGCTCCGTCACCCCGCAGATGGAGCAGGAGACGCCCGGCTACCTGCGCTGGATCCAGGGGCACGTGGCGATGCAGCAGGGCTCGCACGAGCAGGTGACGATCGCAGCGCAGCAGAACCCGTCGCTGAAGTACGACATGGCCGCCCTGCCGAAGGGTCCCGAGGGCAACGCGACGATGATCCAGGTGCACAGCTGGGCCGCCTACGCCAAGTCCCCGAACCTGGACAACGCCTGGAAGTTCATCAAATACATGGCGACCGAGGGTGCGGGCAAGCAGATGGGGCTGATCCCGGCGTACAAGAAGGTCGCCGAAGGGCCCGCGTTCCTGAAGGCGCCCGGAGAGCCGGAGCACCTGAAGGAGGCGCAGCTCGACCCCGCGGCATGGCCGCTGGCCCGCACGAACATCGACCCGCAGGGCGTGCTCGCCACGGTGCTCGGCCAGGACGGCATCGGCCCGGCGCTGAACGACATCATCACCGGCAAGAAGCCCGCGGCCGAGGCGCTCCAGGGCACCTGCGCGAAGATCGACAAGATCCTCGCCTCCTGACGGGACGATCGTGATGGCCGAAGCCGCACCATCGCCCGCGCAGGCGCCGCGCTCCCGCGCGCGGCGCCGCGAGGCGGGCACCGCACTGCTGTTCCTGCTGCCCCAGATCTTCGGACTGGTGGCCTTCATCGGCGTCCCGCTCGGGGTGTCGCTGTACTACTCGTTCACCCACTGGGACCTGGTCGCCCCCGAGCCGACCTGGATCGGGCTGGAGAACTGGACGCACCTGCTCGAGGACGAGCGTGTGCCGAAGGTCCTGTGGAACACGATCAAGTTCATCTTCACCGGCACCCTCAGCTTCCTGCTGATGTCGCTGGTGGCCGCGCTGCTCACCTACCGGCCGCGGCGCGGGGTGGCGTTCTACCGGGCGCTGCTGTTCCTGCCGTACGTGCTGTCGCAGATCGCCGTCGGCATCGTCTGGCGGTGGATGTTCAACACCGAGTCCGGGCCGATCAACGCCGCGATCGAGCTGTTCGGCGTGGACGGGCCGCAGTGGCTGCTCGACCCGGCGACCGCGATGCCCGCCATCGCGCTGGTCACCACCTGGCAGGGGCTCGGCTACGGCATGACGCTCTACATCGCCTCCCTGCACGGGGTGCCCGAGGCGCTGCCGGAGGCGGCGAAGATCGACGGCGCGAACGCCTGGCAGCGCTTCCGCCACGTGATGCTGCCGATGATCTCCCCGACGGTGCTGTTCCTCGTGGTCACCTCGCTGATCGGCGCCCTGCAGTTGTTCGACCCGGTGGTCGCGATGACCACCTCGGGCGGCAGCATCGGCATGGCCGGCGGGCCCGACGACTCCACGCGCACGGTGGTGCTCTACATGTACAACCAGATGTTCAACTACAACGAGCGCCTGTCCGGGCTCGGGTACGCCGCGGCGATCGCCTGGGTGCTGGCCCTGCTGACCTTCGTGCTCACGCTCATCCAGTGGGCGTTCAGCAAGCGGTGGGTCTTCTACGCCGGTGAGGGCGCCGCCAAGAAGGGCGGCCAGTGATGACGATCACCGACACGATCAAGGCGGGTACGCCGCAGCGGGCCGCGCAGCCCGCGCCCGGACTCCACCGGGCGCGCAGGCGGGCCAGGACCGGCTTCTACCACGCCGGGATGACGGTGCTGGTGGTGCTGTACATCCTGCCGGTGCTGTGGGCGGCGTCGATGTCGCTGCGTACCGACGCGAACATGTTCGACGCCGACCAGCTCATCCCGCACCCGATCACGTTCGAGCACTACGCGAACCTGTTCACGATCCTGCCGGACTTCGGGCGGTACGTCGGCAACACGGTGCTGATCGCCGTCGTCGGCACGGCCGGCACGCTGCTGTCGAGCTCGCTCGCCGGGTACGCGCTGGCCCGCTTCACCTTCCCGGGCCAGCGGGCGCTGCTCATGGTGATCCTGCTGACGCTGATGGTGCCGCCGCAGGTGACGCTCATCCCGCAGTACGTCATCTTCCGCAACCTCAACTGGATCGACACCCCGCTGCCGATCATCGTGCCGATGCTGTTCGGCGGCGCGCTGCCCACGTTCTTCTTCCGGCAGTTCTTCCTCACACTGCCGCGCGAGCTGGAGGACGCCGCCGCGATCGACGGCGCGGGCCGCTGGCGCACGTTCTTCTCGGTGATGGCGCCGCTGGCCGGGCCCGCGTACCTGGCGATGGGGCTGCTGACGTTCGTGCAGCTATGGAACAGCTTCTTCGTCAACTCCATCTACCTGCAGGACCAGAACCAGTGGGTGCTCACCCAGGCGCTGCAGAGCCTCATCGGCCGCTACAACAGCCAGTACGGCGAGATCATGGCCGGCGTCACCCTCGTCTCCCTGCCGATCGTCATCGGCTACGTCTTCGTCCAGCGCTGGGTGGTGCGCGGCATCGCCTTCAGCGGCATGGCCAACTGACTCTCGCTCTCCTCCCGGAAAGGGACCCCTGTACGTGAAGATCCCCGCCACGACCGCGACCGTCCGCGTGCACCCGGCCCGCCGCGCCGACCACCCGCTGTCGAAGTCGAAGTTCGCCGTCTTCAACAGCGGCATCGTGCACGCCCCCACGTACCGCCGCGACGAGGCCGCGCTGCGCGCCGCGCATCCGGAGTCGGTCCGCATCGACATCGGCTGGGGCGCCGAGTGGATCGGCTACGAACGGCCGATCAGCACGCCCACCCCGGACGGCTTCGTCTACGACTTCTCCGAGCTGGACGAGATCGGCTCGTTCCTCAACGGCCTCGGCATCCGCCCCTACTGGTCGTACTGCTACGTGCCCGCCCCCTATCAGCCCGAGGGCGGCGACTGGCGCGACCTCGCCGACGACGCCGGCTGGGCGGAGATGGTGCGCGCCTACGTCGCCGGCGCCCGCGAGCGCGGCGTCACGGTCGGCTACCACGAGGTCTACAACGAGCCCGACCTGCGCGACGAGAAGACCGGCGAGGCCGTCTTCTACGGCGGCGACCTGGACGACTACCTGCAGCTCTACCGCACGGCCGCGCCCGCGATCCGCGAAGCCGACCCCGACACCCCAGTGGGCGGCCCGGCCCTGGCCATGGTGCTGCCGAACGAGCACTGGATCCCGGCGTTCCTCGACACCGTGCGGGCGGAGAAGCTGCCGCTGGACTTCTTCTCCTTCCACCACTACGGCACCCACAGCGTGCATGTCGCCCTGGAGAAGGTGCTGCGCCACCTGGAGGAACGCCCCGACCTGGCGGACGTGGAGGTGCACCTCAACGAGTACAACTCCTACCCGGTGCACTATCCGCGCGGCGGCACCCAGGACGGCCACCACATGGCGGCGGCCCTGCTCGCCGACTTCGCCACCCTCCTCGCCGCGCCGGGGCTGACCAAGGTGAACTGGGCGCAGTTCCTCGACAGCGGCCACGGCAACTACTCGGGCATGGTCACCATCGACGGCGAGCGCAAGCCGGTGCTGAGCGCGTACGAGTTCTACCAGAACATGCCGACCGACCGCTGCGTGCTGGAGATCGACGGTCCGCCCGGGGTCGGCGGCCTGGCCGGCGTCGAGCCCGGCCGCCTGTGCGTGGCCGTGTGGAACCGCTCGCCCCGCGCCGTGCGGGTCCGCCTCGACCTGGGCCAGGGCACGTACGGGAGCGTCGCCCTGCGCAGGATCGACGACCGCCACGACGGCGCGAAGGCCGAGCGGCTGCCCGCCGACCGCTACTGGGACCTGGAGCTGCCCCGCGGCAGCGTCGCCCTGCTGGAGGCGACCGACACCGCCGCGCGGACCGCCCCGCCCGCCCCCGCCGGCACCGTCCGCCGGGTCCGCCACCGCTACACCGCCCGCACCACGACCGCCTGGGCCGACCTGGAGGAGGCCACCACCACCTTCCGCCTCGGCACCGCGACCGACCCGCACGCCGTGCCCGTCATCGCCGCCGACCTGGAGGGCTGCGGCGAGACGATCACCGTCACGGGGCGGCTCACCGACGCCGGCGGCGCGGACATCAGCGGCGGGCGGCTCGTCGTCCGTATCGACGGCGGCCTCGGGCAGAGCCGCGAGCTCTACCTGGACGAGCAGGGCCTGCAGACCGTGGACCTCACCGGGCTCGCCGCCGAACCCGGCCGGGCGCGCGTCACGGTCGCGCTGCGCGACGCGCCCGAGCACGCCTTCGCCGTCGTCACCCTCACCTGACCACCTTCACCAGCGCATCATCGGGGACCTTAAGGAGTACCGTGCCCACGCCCTTGCACGACCATCATCCGCGCCCGCTGCTGGCCCGCGCCGGCTGGCGGGACCTCGGCGGCGACTGGCGGTTCGCCTACGACGACGGCGACGTCGGCCTCGCCGAGCACTGGCAGCGCCGCGATGACGTGTTCGACCAGACGATCACGGTGCCCTATCCGCCGGAGTCCCCGGCCAGCGGCATCGGTGACACCGGCTACCACCCGGTGCTGTGGTACCGCCGCACCGTCGAGCTGGAGCCGCCGCAGGCGGGTCGGCGGGTGATGCTGCGCTTCGGCGCCGTCGACTACCGGGCCGACGTGTGGGTGAACGGCGAGCACGTCGCCTCCCACGAGGGCGGCCAGACCCCGTTCGGCGCCGACATCACCGACGCGCTGTCCGCCAGCAGCAGGCAGGTGATCGTCGTCCGCGCCGTCGACGACCCGCACGACCTGGAGCAGCCGCGCGGCAAGCAGGACTGGCAGGAGCGCCCGCACGTCATCTGGTACGAGCGCACCAGCGGCATCTGGCAGCCCGTCTGGCTGGAGGAGGTGCCCGCAGACCACGTCGAGCAGCTCCGCTGGACACCCACCGGAACACCGGGGGAGGTCGATCTGGACCTGCGGCTGGCCCGCCGCACCACCGGGCCCGTTCAGGTGTCGGTACGGCTGGAGCTCGACGGCCGCGTCCTGGCCGAGGAGACGTCCACCGTCACCGGCTCCCGCCTGCGTACGCGCCTGGTCGTGCAGGACGGCGACCACGACGCCGAGCCGCACCACCTGCAGTGGACGCCCGAGCAGCCGACCCTGTGCCAGGCGACCATCACCGTTTACGGCGAGCCCGTGGACGTCGTGCACAGCTACGTCGGGTTCAGGACCGTCGGCACCGACGCCCGGTCGTTCCTGCTGAACGGCTTGCCATACCGGCTGCGGATGGCCCTGTCGCAGGGGTACTGGCCGCAGTCGCACCTGGCCGCCCCGGACGCGGCGGCGCTGCGCACCGAGGTCGAGCTGATCAAGCAGCTCGGCTTCAACGGCATCCGCGTCCACCAGAAGGCCGAGGATCCGCGCTTTCTGTACTGGTGCGACCGGCTCGGCGTGCTGGTGTGGGCCGACGCGGCGGCGTCGTACTCCTTCAGCCCGCGCTCGCTGGCCCGCACCACGCGCGAGTGGATCGAGATCGTCGAACGGGACGCCAGCCACCCGTGCGTCGTGGCCTGGGTCGCGTTCAACGAGAGCTGGGGCGTGCCGCAGGTGGCGCGCTCGGACGCGCAGCGCGACGCCGTACGCGGCCTGTACCACCTGATCAAGGCGCTCGACCCGAGCCGGCCGGTGATCGGCAACGACGGCTGGGAGTACGTCAGCGGCGACCTGCTCGGCGTCCACGACTACACCCACGACCCCCAGACCATCCGCGACCGCTACGCCGCCCGCCTGCAGGACACCGTCGCCGCAGGGCGGCCCGGCGGCCGCGCGCTCACCCTCACCGGCGACGCGCCCGCCGTGCCGGTGGTGCTCAGCGAGTTCGGCGGCTTCACCTACGCCCCCGACGACCCCACCACCTGGACCGGTTACGGCGTCGCCGACTCGCCCGAGCAGCTCCTCGAACGGCTCGGCGCGCTGCTGGAGGCCGTGCACGAGGCCGGGGATCTGGCGGGGTTCTGCTTCACCCAGCTCACCGACACCGGACAGGAGCGCAACGGACTGCTGACCGAGGACCGCAAACCCAAGGCCGACCCCGACTCCATCGCCCGCATCATCCGCGGCCGGAGGTGACCGCACCCATGAGACGACCGTTAAGAACCCTCGCCACCGTCGCGACCGCCCTGCTGATCAGCACGTCGCTCGCCGCCCAGCCCGCCCACGCCGCCGACGCCACCGTCACCGCCGACTTCGCGGTCTCCGCCGACTACCCGCTCATCAAGAGCAAGTTCGGCCTGTTCAACAGCGGGTACGTGTCACTGGCCCGCTGGGAGCGCGACGCCGCCAAGATGGCGGCGCTGCGGCCGGCGCGGGTGCGCTGGGAGACCATGTGGGGCAACGAGCAGCACGACTGGACCCCCATGGTCACCGGCTCGCCCGACGACCCGCAGTACCACTTCGAGCAGATCGACCGGCTCGTCGACCTCATCAACGACGCCGGCGCCCAGCCGGTGCCCGCGCTCACGTACACGCCCGGCATCCTCAAACCGCCCGGCGGCAACTGGAACGACCCGCCGACCGACCCCTCGGTCTGGGCCACGAAGATCGTGCCGGCGCTCGCCGCCCACTGGAAGGAGACCGGCCGGCGGGTCGGCTCGTACGAGATCTGGAACGAGCCCGACCTGCCCGGCGTGTTCTGGACCGGCACCCAGGAGCAGTACCTCGACCTGTACCGTGACGCCTCCCGCGCGCTGCGCGCCGCCGACCCCGACGCCTACGTCGAAGGACCGGCGCTGTGCTGCGTGGGGTGGAAGACCGAGTTCGTCAACCGCGTGCTCGCCGACGACCTGCCGCTGGACGGTTTCTCCTTCCACGCCTACACCGACGCCACCGACGGCAGCCTGGAGAACAACTACCAGGCGGCCACCGACTCGGGCCTGACCGCGTACCGGATGGCCACCGTCGACGACAACCTCAACGAGTACAACTGGTCACACGACTTCACCGTGCCCACCGACGTGATCACCCACCGCGGGGCCGCCGAGCTGCTGAAGAGCTTCAAGGCGCTGCTGGCCAAGCCGTGGATCACCCACGTCGAATGGGCACAGTTCCAGGACCCGGTCTGCCCCACCACCTGCGACGTCATCGGGCTGCTCGACCGTGACGGGCACGTGCGTGCCTCGTACAACGCGTTCAAGCTGTACGCCGACATGCCCGTGGCCCGCAAGCAGCTCACCATCGACGGTGCCGTCGACGGCCTGGCCTCCTCCGACTCCCACAAGTCCGGCGTGCTGCTCTGGAACACCTCCGGCAGCGCCCAGGACGTCACGGCCGCGCTGGACAACGTGCCCTTCGCGAACGGCAACTTCCGCGTCTACCGCATCGACGCCGAGCACGCCAGCTACGAGGACAACCCCGCCAGTGAGACCCTCACCCCCGTCGAGCAGCAGCTCGGCGTCTCCACCGCCGGTCTCACCTGGTCCGGCACCATCCCCGACCATGGCATCGTCTACCTCGAGGCCGAGGACGGCACCGGCACCTCGTCCCTCGACCCGGTGAACGTCGGCACCGTCGTACGCGACCTGCAGTACATGCCGAACCACGGCAAGAAGAGCTACGCGAGCTTCGACCGCCGCACCTGGACCGCCGAGATCGGCATGAGCAGCGAGACCTGGGCCGACGCCGCCGCCGGCGTCGTCGCCACCGACCTTCCCGACACGCTGCGCATCCGCGCCGAGAGCACCGGCACCTTCCAGAACCTCGACGCCAACAGCCTGCACGGCGTACGCATCGACTTCGAGACCGCCTCCGGCTACACCAAGGGCGTGCTCCTGCACGGCGGCCTCTACAACAGCACCCGATCCGCCCCCGTGCCCTGGGGCACCAAGCGGCAGGCCGATGAGGTCATCCGCGTCACCGACTTCTCCGACTTCACCGTCAACCTGCCCGACCTCGCCCCGCCGGGCTGGACCGGACGCGTCACCATGAGCTTCCACCAGCAGAACACCGGCCCCGGCACCCGCACCACGTTCACCGTCCGGCCCGCGTAGCACTGAGATTTGCGTGCGTCCTTCCCGCCGCGCCGACTTGCGGCGGGAAGGACGCACGCATGTGTTCCGCCCGATACGCCGCTCGCGGCGAGAACATCACACGTCACCCTGGCGCCCGCGAGGAACAAGAAGGCTAGAGTGCCGCCTATGGCAGGAAGGATGACCGCGAGAGACACCCCTCGTGGCCTGGCATCTGCATTACCGGCGGACTGCTGCAAGAATCTTGTCTGAGGCCTGCCGGAGCCCCTGCCTGACCTGCGTTTACTTTGGGGCCACTCATCACCCCTGGAGGGATCGCAACACCCGCTCCCACACATCTACAGGGAGCCGGATGGTGGCCGCTCATCACCCTGGAGGGATCGCAACCGTAGCGAGTATGAAGTGCCCCGGCGCGGCCGGAGGATCGTTAGCGATGACCACGGCGATCGGTGCCGTCGCCGGTGGCGCCGTGAGTCTCCGGGCGCGTTGAGGGCAACGGCGGCCACGAGGTGGCGGTGCGGACCGTGGCCGCCGGCCTCAGCGTCCTTTCTCCTGCCGCACTTTGGCGTAGTGGCGGGCGGCTCGGGCGCGGTTGCCGCAGCCGGGTGAGCACCACTCGCGGCGGGTGGTGTCGCGGACGAAGTGCAGCACGCAGCCGGGGCCGGGGCAGGCGCACAACTGGTGGCGGAGCGGCCCGGCGAACAGTACGACGGCTTCCTCCGCCATCTCGGCGATGGCGGCCGCGACCGGGCGGCCCGCGGTGCGGACCGTCACGTGCGGTTCGGGGGTGGTGCGCAGCTCGCGCCAGCGCGGGGTCCGGCCCGCCTGACGGTTGAGCGTATCGACATGGGCCTGATCGAGGTCGTGGCCGCCGACGGTGGCGGCCGCGAGGTCCCGTACGGCGTCTCGGACTTCCCTGGCGGCCTGCAGGTCGCTGTCGGTCACCGTGAGCAGGTCGACGTCGGCGAGCGGGACCGCCAGGCGTGGGCGCATGTCGCGCAGCCACGCCGCCAGGTGCTCGGTGCTCTGCAGGCCGTCCTTGGGGCGGCCTCGTACCGCGTACGAGGTGTTGGCGAGCTCGATCGGCGGGGGTTCGCCGAGGAGCGGGGCGCCGCCGCTTGCTAGCTGAGCCACATCCACGGTTCTAACGGTACCGGCAAGTTGACGGCGTGAGAAACTGCTGTCATAGTTCTAACGCTTTCAGTGGTGCTCAGACGTTAGAAATCACTTACCCCTCGGAGAACACATGACCACGCAGGCCCTGCAGACCGGGCACGTCGCCTTGAACGTGACCGACCTGGCACGTTCCACCGCCTTCTACCGTCAGGTCTTCGGCTTCGAGACCCTGGCGGAACGGACCGACGGCGAGCGCAGGTTCGCCTTCCTCGGCCGCGACGGCACCCTCATGGTGACGCTGTGGCAGCAGAGCAGCGGCCCCTTCCCCACGGATCGCCCAGGGCTGCACCACCTGGCGTTCCAGGTGCCCGACATCGAGGCGGTCCGCCGCCATGAGGCCGTTCTGCGGGAGCTGGGCGTGGACTTCGCCTACGACGGGATCGTCCCCCACGGCGAGGGCGCGTCCTCGGGCGGCGTCTTCTTCAGTGACCCGGACGGCATCCGCCTGGAGATCTACGCGCCGACCGGCGCCGGCACCGCACCCGCACCGGTCCAGGGCGCCCCCACCTGCGGCTTCTTCTAGCCCTCACCTGCGGCTTCTTTTGATCGCACTGCCCGGGCCGCCCGCCGCGGCGGCCCGGCCGCAAGGAAAGGGTTCGCCCATGTTCCATCCAGGCGAACAGATCGTGCAGCGCCGCGCCGGTCTCACCGTCGGCGGCTGGGGGTCGGCGGGCGTGGGCGCGTCCATCCCCCAGGTGGCCGCGGACTTCCTGGCCCGGCAGCGCCTCCTGGTCATCGTGGCCGCCGACGAGACGGGCGCCGCCTGGGCCGGCGCGCTCACGGGCCCGCCGGGGTTCGTCACCGCGCCCGACGACCGCACCGTCATCGCCGACCGGCTGCCCGGAGCCGGAGACCCGCTCGACGGCCTCTTCCGCACCGAACGGCCGGTCGGCGTGCTCGCGATCGATCCCGCCACCCGGCGGCGGATGCGGGTCAACGGCCACGCCCGTGACGACGGCGGCCGCCTGGTGATCCGCACCGAACAGGTGTACTCCAACTGCCCGAAGTACATCCAGACCCGCGACGCCACCGACGAGGCGCTCCCGGAGCGCGGCCCGGCGCAGGTCACCGGCGAGCTCACCGCCGAGCAGCAGAGGCGGATCGCCGCGGCCGACACGTTCTTCATCGGCACGTACGCGCAGGGGCTGGGAGCCGACGCCTCGCACCGCGGCGGAAACCCCGGCTTCGTCACGGTCACCGGCAGCCGCACCCTGACCTGGCCCGACTATGCCGGCAACGCGATGTACATGACCCTGGGCAACCTCGAACTCGAACCGCGCTGCGGGCTGCTGTTCCTCGGCTGGGACGACGGCCACGCCCTCCACCTGACCGGCCGCGCCCGCGTCGACTGGGACCCGGAGCGGGCGGCCTCCGTGCCCGGGGCGCAGCGGCTGATCGACTTCGAGGTCGACCAGGCGATCGAGGTGAGCGGCGCGATCCCGCAGCGGTGGTCCTTCGGCGGATACTCCCGCTTCAACCCCGCGTGAACACCATCAAGCAGACCCGAAAGAGAACCATGCGTGTCCATGTCGACATGAACCTGTGCCAGACCCACGCCCCATGCGTGTTCGCCGCGCCGGAGGTGTTCGCCCTCGACAACCACGACGAGCTGGTGTACGACGCCACGCCCGCCGATGCGCTGCGGCCCGCCGTCGAGGAGGCGGCCCACGCCTGCCCCGTACAGGCCATCATCCTCGAGGGGACCTGATCGTGCCCGGCCGCATCGCGATCGCCGGCGGCGGCCTCGCCGGGCTGTCGGCCGTGCGAGAGCTGCGCCGCCTCGGCTACGACGGCCGGATCAGCGTGGTCGGCGCCGAGCCGCACCGGCCCTACCGCCGTCCGCCCCTGTCCAAGGAGTACCTCCTCGGCGACGACACCGGCCTCGCCCTGCCCGGCACCGGCGAACTCGGCGTGACCTGGCTGCTGGGCCAAGCCGCCACCGGCCTGGACCTCACCGCCCGCCGGCTACTGCGCGGCGCGCAGGAGCCCGTCCCGTTCGGCGCCCTGGTGATCGCCACCGGAGTGCGTCCCCGCATCCTGCCGGGCATCGACGGCCTTCGCGGTGTGGTCACCTTGCGCACCCTCGACGACACCCGCACCCTGCGCGGCGCGCTCGCTGGCCGTCCCCGTGCCGCCGCCGCCGGAGACGTCGCCCGATGGCCGTCCCCCATGCTGGGAGGGCGGCTGATCCGTGTGGAGCACTACGGCAACGCCGTCGCTCAGGGCGCCCACGCCGCACGCGCGCTGCTCGGTATCGCCGGCCGCTACGAGCCGGTGCCCTCGTTCTGGTGCGACCTGTACGGCCACCGGCTCAGATCCGTCGGGCTCACCGGAGCCGGCGACGAGTCGCGGCTCCTAGCTCACGAACTCGATGGCCGGGTTCTGGCCGAATACCGCCACAACGGACGGGCGGTCGGCGCTGTGACCGCCGGCTTCCTGCACCGGCTGACCACCTACCGCCACCTGCTGACCGAATCGACCAAGGAGCACGCATGACCCGTCCCCCTGTCCCGCCCTTCACCGCCGAGACGGCTCGGGCCAAAGTCCAGGCCGCCGAGGACGCGTGGAACACCCGCGACCCGCAGCGCGTGGCACTCGCGTACACGCCGGACTCGGTCTGGCGCAACCGCGACGAGTTCATCACCGGCCGCGACGAGATCATCGCCTTCCTGACCCGCAAGTGGGCGAAGGAACTCGACTACGCGCTCCGCAAGGAGCTGTGGGCGTTCACCGGCGACCGGATCGCCGTCCGCTTTCAGTACGAATGGCACGACGCCGACGGCCGGTGGTGGCGCAGCTACGGCAATGAGCTGTGGGAGTTCGACGCCGACGGGCTGATGCGGCGGCGCGAGGCCAGCATCAACGACCTCCGTATCACCGCCGGGCAACGACGCATCTTCGGCCCGCGCGGAGCCGGCGTCCAAAGCCCGTCCCTCCCGATCGCTCAGTCTTGACGGGCCCTGCGGGGAAGGGTTCGCGGATGCTGCGGGCGCCGGTCGAGATGATCACCTCACGACCTCCCACAGCCGTACCGTCGCATCTGCGCTGCCCGTGGCCAAGAGCCGGCCGTCGGGGCTGAACGCTACGGCGCCGACGACGTTGGTGTGGTCGGTGAGAGGCCCGCCGATAGGGCTGCGAGTGGCCACGTCCCACAGGCGTACGGTTTGGTCCCTGCTGCCGGTTGCCATCGGGACTGAAGGCGATGGAGAGGATGGAGCCCTCGTGACCCGCGAGATGGCCGATCATGGTGTCGTTGTCCGCACGCCACAACTGCACTACGTCGTCGGCGCCCACCGCGTCATCGACGTCCAGCTCTGCGTTGCTGGCCAAGATCGTGCCGTCAGGGCTGAAGGCCACCTCGCCCAAGGACCCGTTGTAAGAGGTGAGGGGTTCACCGATCGGGGTGCGAGTCGCCACGTTCCACAGGCGCAAGGCGTCGTCGCGAGTAGCCAGGATCTTCCCGTCAGGGCTGAACGCCACAGAGCCAACGAGGCCGGTGTGGGCGGCCAGGGGCTCGCCGATGGGGTCGCGGGTGGCCACATCCCACAGGCGCACGGTTTTGTCCCCGCTAGCGGTTGCCAGCATCGTGCCGTCAGGGCTGAACGCCACACAGTAGACGGCGTGGTCGTGGCCCCTGAAAGGCCCACCGATCGGGGAGCGGGTGGCGACGTTCCACAACCGTATGGTCTGGTCATGGCCGCCGCTTGCGAGGATCTTGCCGTCGGGGCTGAATGCCACGGAGCTGACGGCGTCGGTGTGGTCGGTGAGGGGGCGGCCGATGGGGGTGCGGAGGGCCACATTCCACAGACGTACGGTTTTGTCCTCGCCGGCGGTGGCCAGGATCTTGCCGTCGGGGCTGAACGCGACCGTGTAGACGCCGTCGGAGTGGCCGGTGAGCGGCTCGCCGAGAGGGACGGCTGGGCTGCTTCCCACGATGGCGTGGTACAGGGCCGGTACGGCGGCGGCCAGCCCCACTCCGCCCAGCCCGAACAGGAGACGGCGGCGAGTGAGAAACCGCCTCGGTGCATTCGGCTGTCGGTCTGAAGGCGACGGCGGGAGGACGGCAGTGGGGGAGGGCGCCGGTTCGGGCCCCTGCGGAGCCGGAACCTGCTCGGTCGGGAACAGTGCGGTCGATTGGGCAGGCGGCTGGTGTTGCTGCCGGCTCTGCGGCTGATTCTGGGCGAGCGGGACGAGCTGGGCACGGAGCTGCTCGGCGGTCGGGCGTTGCGCGGGGTCGCGGGTGAGCAGTGCCCTCAGCACCGGCTCCAGAGGACCGGCGTGACGAGGCGGGGCGGGCTCTTCGGTGGCGATGGCGACGAAGATCGCTGCGGCGGTCGGCGCCTGGAACGGCGGGTGGCCTTCGACCGCGGTGTAGAGGGTGGCGCCGAGCGACCAGAGGTCGGAGGCGGGTGTGGCGTCCTGACCGCGTACTTGCTCGGGCGCCATGTAGGCGGGGGTGCCCAAGATGGCCCCTGACATGGTTAGGGTCATCTCGCCTTCGACGGCTGCGATGCCGAAGTCGGTCAGGACGACACGGTCGTTCTCCAGCAGGACGTTGGCGGGCTTGATGTCGCGATGCGTGATGTCGGCCTGGTGCGCCGCTTGCAGGGCGTCCAGCATCTGCAACCCGATCTGCGCGACCCGATGCGGCGGCAGGGCACCCTCTTTCGATAACAGATCGGCCAGGGAGTGCCCGCGTACCAGCTCCATGACGATCCAGGGGCGCCCGTCGTCGCCGGTGACCCGGTCGTGCACGGTGACGATGCCGGGATGCTTCAGCCGGGCGGCGGCGCGCGCCTCCCGGCCGAGCCGGGCGATCCAGACCTGCCGCGCAGCGTCGTCCAGCTGCTGGGGGAGGCGCAGTTCCTTGACGGCCACCTCTCGGTCGAGTTGCTCGTCGTGGGCTCGCCAGACCGCCCCCATGCCGCCTTGCCCCAGGAGGCCGATGAGACGGTACCTGCCTGCCAGCAGGCGTCCGGATGCGGTGTCCGCCTCTCGGTGCGGCTCCTTCTCATGCAGCGAGTCCAAGGCGTGCCCCCTCGCAGGAACTCGTGTCCGATCGAAGATCAGATCATCTCAGAAATCTCCCAGCGTGGCGGCGAGACGCCACTGCGGGACCTGCTCGGTGATCACCTGCTGGACCTGCTGCTGGAGCGTTCACGCGACGGCTCTGGCGGGCTGCGGCCGACCGGTGAAAGCTCGGTGCTCGGCAGACCGGTCAAGGCGGTGCTGGAACGCGCGCTGGAGACCGAGCTCATCAGGCAGCAGCCGTTGAAGCTACGGGCCTCAGCGCGAGGGCCGGGCACGTGCGCGATCACCTCGTGGCGGTCGTCACCCCGCGTGCCGCGCGTGGCCGGGTCGTGAGCGCCGCCGTCAGGATGTGATGAAGGCCAGCAGGTCGGCGTTGAGCTGCTCGTGGTGGCTGGCGAAGACGCCATGGCCGGCGGTGGGGTATTCGACGTAGCGGCAGCCGGGGATGAGCTTGGCCGTACGGCGGCCGGTGACGTCGATCGGGGCGGAGAAGTCGGCGACGCCGTGCACGACGAGAGTCGGCACCGTGATCTTCGGGAGCGTGTCGCGCAGGTCGGCGGTGCGCACCACCTCCTGCCCTTGAGCACCGCCCACGGCGACGGCCGCAGGCACAGCCCCATCATCCAGTCGATCATCGCCGGGGAGACCTGCGGGTTGAGGTGGCTGGCGAAAAACGCCTGCGCCTGGTCGGCCAGCGCCTTGGGCCGGTCGGCGCGGAACTTCGCGGCCGCCGCCTCCACCGCCTGCGCGGGCACGCCCTCCGGGTTGTCGTCCGACCGGATCAGGCACGGCAGCATCGTGGATACCAGGGCGGCGCGGGCGACCCGCTGCTGCGCGTGCCGCACCAGGTAGTGGGCGACCTCGACACTGCCCAGCGAGTGCCCGACCAGCGTGGCCCCTTCCACGCCGGTGTGGCGGAGCAGGGCGGCCAGGTCGTCGGCGAAGGAGTCGAGGTCATAGCCGGTGGACGGACGGTCGGAGCGGCCGTGCCCGCGCCGGTCGAAGGCGATGCAGCGGTAGCCCCGCTCGACGAAGTAGGGGATCTGGTACTCCCACATGTCGGCGTCCAGCATGACCCCGGCCACGAAGACGATGGGCTCGCCCTCGCCGTAGTCCTCGTAGGACAGTCGCGTGCCGTCGAAGCTTTCGAAGAACATGCTCCCCCTTGAGAATCGATCAAGAATCGTACGCGGTGGCGAGGGCGTGGAAGGCCGCCTTAGGGTGCAGGCTCCTGTCCTGGTCGATGCGGACGAGCCCGTAGGAGGCCAGGTCGAGGTCGTAGCTCGGGTCCGGGTGGTGCGGATACCGGTAGCCGGCGAACGTGTACCAGAAGGCGGTGTCCACCCCCTCCTCGTCGAAGATGCGCAGGAGATCGCGCAGGTAGGCGGCCTGACCTTCCTCGTCCCGCTCGTAGGAGCCGTTGAGCCGCCACGGGTCCTGCGTACGGTCGACGACGAGGAAGCCGGTGCCGCCCCGGTCGGCGGCGCCCCGGTAGGTGCAGCAGCCGAACTCGGCGATCGCCACGGGGCGGCCGTGGCGGTGCAGCGCGCGGATCTCGTCCCGGTAGGTGGCGGCGTTGCCGGCCGCGCGGTAGGCGTCGGCGGCGACGTAGTCGAACGGCGTCCAGTCCACCCGCTCGAACGGCACCGACGCGTAGGTGACCTTGCCGCCGAACCGTTGACGGACCGTGGCGACGGCCTCGGCAAGGAAGGCGTTGATGCGCTCGGGCAGGGCCTGGAGCAGGCCGGGCAGCTCGGGACCGCGCCCGGCCACGAGCGCGATACGGGTGAGGAAGTCGTCGCCGGGCAGGAAGCCGTGCGCGAACAGGCTCAGCTCGCCTCCGGTGACCAGCACCACCTCGGCCCCGCCGCGGCGGAGCTGCTCGGCGCGGTCGGCGCAGTCGGCGAGCAGCGGCAGCAGCTCCTCGGCGGTCAAGTCGCAGGGGAACGGCGAGTACCACACCTCCAGCCCGGCCTCGGCCGCCTCGTGCGCCGCGAGCGTCAGCCGGTCGGGGTTGCTGCCGGTGACGCGTACCGCGGTGCAGTGCAGGTCGCGGGCGATGGTCCGCATGTCGCGGCGCACATCAGCCGGGTCGAACGTTTCCCGCGACCAGCCGTCCGACACGGCGGTCCCGGTGTCGTAGTGGACGCCCTCACCGCGCACGGGACACCTCCGCGACCGCCATCTGGATGCGGCGCCTGCGGTACCACATCACCCAGACGGCCAGCAGGACCACGGTGACGACGTGCAGTGCCGTGGACAGACCCGCCATGGTGTCGATGGGCAGCAGGTAGACGAGCACGACCGGTGCGACGGCGTCGAGCAGCAGCCCTGCGCCGATCACCATGCTGAGCACGAAGAAGTGGCGGCGGAAGGCGGGATCGGCGTGCCAGCGCTCCTCGAGCCGTACACGCGCGGCGTCGTCGGCCGCGTTGAGACGCCGGATGAGCGCGTACACGATCGGCTTTCCGATGAGGCAGGAGCCCACCAGCAGCAGGCCCGCCGCGCCGGCCAGAACCGACTCCCTGGCCAGCAGGATCCTGGGGTCTCCGGTGAGCAGCGACACGGCGAGCAGCAGCAGGAAAATGACGCTCACCAGGGCGGCGAGTCCGTTCAGTCGCCGCCGCACCACGGCGACGTACGCCACCCGTATCAGGGCGGCGAGCCCGCCCGCCGCCAGGGCGGGCAGCGCTTCCATGCCGAGCGCCCGGCAGAGGTAGAAGACCACGGCGGGCAGCCCGGCATCCCACAGCAGTCCCGCGACGAGCCGGCGGTTGTCCATGTGCATGACACCTCCTAGATCAGGCTGGGAACGCTAGGGGCGCCTCGTCCGGGTGTCCTCAACCCGCGGCATGAGATCGCGCGATCTCCACCCTGGGGTGGAGATGCGCGGCGAGGTGCGGCGATATCGGGTTCCTGATCGGTGGGGGAACGAAATCACTATTGGGCAGGGCGGAAGCGGCTCTGCTTCGCAGCCGGAGCATCACAGCACCCGCCCGAGAAAGACGGATCCTTCGATGCCCGGCACGTCTCGCCGTCCCCTGCCGGCCGCCGCCGCCCTCACACCACCGACGGTGGGCGAGAAGGCGGCCTCGGCCGCCGTGCTAAGAACCGCGCAGGACTACTACGACCGCGCCGCCGAGCACGCGCGCGTACCTGTCCTCCGGGCGCGCCGCGGCCGCCGTGATGCGGAAGCCGGGGGGCGAGCTGCACAAAACAAACCACGGCGGCGCCGACTACGGCCTGGCCCGCGTGGAGCAGCTGCGGGCCGGGCCTTCATCGGCGCGGATCCCGTTCGTCATCGGCTCTCGCGAGGCGCAGCGCTTCATGATCACAGGGGCGGACAATGACGAGAACCGGCACCCGTCACTTCAGAGCAAGGTGTTGAAGCCGTAGAAGACGATGCGCTGGTCGTCGTCCAGCTCTTCCTCCAGCTCCTCGATGTACTCATCGAATTCTTCATCGTCCAGCTCCTGGCCGACGCGGCTCGCGGTACCGCGTGCGAGATCGATGAGCACACAAGCGTCTTGGGGGAGCAGCGGAGGTTCGAGCCGGGGCCAGGTGAGGTTGTCCCAGCCGATCGTGACCTGCACCTCCTCAGGCCGCTTGCTCACCAGCTCGGGATCACCGCTCCTTCAAGGTCGAGCGTGGAGAGATGCTCGTACCCGCTTCCCGGCTTGGGGAGACCGCCGAGCTTTCGCCCCTGTTCGTCGAAACGAAACTCGGTGAAGCCGGGGATCCTCACCATCGTCAGTGGATAGACGGGCTGTTCCCAGGCACCTCACCGTGCTGGTACACGCGTAATTCGCAGGTGTCATCGGGCCCGCCGATCCAGTGGCCGTCCCTGACATAGCGAGCGGCCGCCTGCATGACAGCGGCCTGATCATTACTGACCTTGACGAACTCCCAACCGCCGCCGCCCTGTATGAACGATCCTTCGAACAAGTAGAAGCTGTGCATCACACTCCCGGGTGTCTTGTGAACCTGGCTGCCGACATCTGGGTGACATCTGTGCTCGTGCGGACCGGATCACAGTCTGACGGTTGGGAATCCGCCCGGCATCACGACGTGTCGCCGCGTGCGGATCGGGCTTGGGCTTCGGGCACCGGCGCCACCTCACCACGAACACCGGCCGGTGTCGCCGCCGATCGACATCGTTCCGAGCGGCAGCGGGTCGCTGCGCCGGCGCGTCCTGCCGATCCGGTGCGACTCGCTGCGGCAGGCGAAGGCGTTGGCGAACTGGCCGAGCACGACGGCGGCTTGGCGGTCATCTTGACGTTCCGGTGTTGGGGATGGACGAAAGCCGTCGTGGCCGCGAAAGAGGCGGTCACCCAGCTGATCACGACGGAGACGACGCCGAGCTGGACGGCGGCTCGCAGGCAGGCCGTCAGCACCGCGCGCCCGTGACCGAGACGGCCCAGCCACGCCACCAGGGCGCCTAACGCGGCGAGAGCCACCAGCGCGATGGGCAGAACAGGGGTGAGAGAGATCAAGGAAGAAGAACGCGCACCCGGAAGCGTCCCCGTCGCGGCTCTGCCGCCACGTGGTCTGCCCGGGCTCGGGACACACGTCTCCGTAGCCCGACGACCAGCCGTCCCGGCCCGCATCTCGGCGGCACGGTGCGCCTCGCTGCTACGGATCTTCAGCGCCCGATGACCATGGGCTCGCATGACTGCTGGATGGAGGTGGCCGGGGTGGGGTTCCGCTGTGCGCGAAGGCGGCGGGACCTGGCCGCGTTGTCTCCCTATCGTGTGGGGTATGGCCACCTCCATCCAGCAGCCGGCGTCCATCTCGTCGCTACGTCCCAAGGCCGATCGGGCCGCCGACAAGCCCGCTCCGGCGCGCGAGCCGCTGTGGCGGGAGGTGCTCGGTGAGTGCCTGCGGAGCCTCCGCCAGGAGCGGGGCGAGAAGCTGAGCGAGACGGCGGCGCGCGCCGGAGTCTCGCCGCAGTACCTCTCCGAGATGGAGCGCGGCGTCAAAGAGCCGTCGAGCGAGATGATCGCCGCGGTCGCAGGCGCGCTGGATGTGACGCTGGTCGATCTGACCCTCGCGGTCGCGGATCGGGTGCGGTCCACTCAGGTCGGCGAGGTGCGGTCCGCTCAGGTCAGCGCTATGCGGTCCGGCCAGGTCACCGCGGTGCGGTCCGCGAAGGTCAGCGCGCGGTACGGCGCCGTCTGCTCGGCCGCGTACGCGCTGGCGGCGTAGCGGTCGGCAGGATCACGCGGCCGGCAGGATCACGCGGCCGGCGGCCTTACGGGCGGCGTTCCCCGAAGATCTCGTCGATGAGCCCGTATTCGAGAGCCGCGGCCGCGGTGAACACGCGGTCGTGATCGGTGTCGGCGCGCAGGGTCTCGACGGTCTGTCCGGTGTGCCGTGACAGGATGGTTTCGATGTCCGCGCGGACTCGTACGACCTCGTCGGCCTGCAGGATGAGGTCGGGGATCGGCCCGCGCCCCTGAGCGGCAGGCTGGTGCAGGACCACGCGGGCGTGGGGGAGCGCGGCACGCTTCCCCTCGGCTCCCGCGGCGAGGAGAACGGCGCCGACTGCCACGGCCTGACCCACGCAGGTCGTCGAAACGCGCGGGCGGATGTGGCGCATGGTGTCGTAAATGGCGAGCATCGCGCTCGGGTCCCCGCCCTCGCAGTTGATGTAGAACTGGATTTCGGCGTCGGGATTGTCCGCCTCCAGGAAAATCAGCTGCGCGATGATGGTGTTGGCGACGCCCGCGTCGATGGCGGTGCCGAGATAAACGATCCGCTCGGTGAGCAGGTGCGAGTAGACATCCATGATCCGCTCGCCGCGCGGATTCTGCGCGATGACGTTCGGAATCGTATACGAGCTCACTTACCCGCTCCTTCGGTGATGCTGAATCCGGGCTTATGGCGATTGCGCGGGGCGATTTCGTCGAAGTTCTGCACGATGGAGTCGATGAAGCCGTAGTCGAGCGCTTCCTGCGCCGTGTACCAGCGGTCGTGCAGCGAGTCCTCGAAGATCCGCTCGAAGGGCTGGCCGGTGTCCTCGGCGATGAGGCCGAGCACCGTGTCGCGCGTGTGCCGCAGGTCGCCGGCCTGCAGCTCGATGTCGACCGCCGTGCCGCCGATGCCCGCCGAGCCCTGGTGCATCAGGACGCGCGAGTGCGGCAGAGCGCGTCGCTTGCCCTTGGTTCCCGACGACAACAGGAATTGACCGGCGCTGTAGGCGATTCCTAGGACGAGCGTGGACACGTCGCAGGGAATGAGACGCATGATGTCGCGAATCGCCAACATGGAGGGAACCGAGCCGCCGGGGGAGTGAATCCACAAAGCGATATCGGCCGACGGGTCCTGGGTGGCGAGCGCCATCATCTGCGTGGCCAGCAAAGTGCCGTTGTCGTCGTCTAGTGGGCCGTCGAGAACGAGAACTCGCTGCTCGTAAAGCTCGCGCCGCATTCGCTGGTTGAACAGCGGAACACTTGATTTTTCGCTCATGCGTCCATCATGGGCGGCGCTAAGGGGCCCGATCGACCGAATCTGCCTGGGGCAGATCTGCTCTCAGCAGCGTGGAAGGACGATCTTCGATGGCCGTTGCGACGTAGGCTCGACGGATCCCCGGATGTTCCTCCGGCGCTTCTGGCGGAGAGCGGCGCCGTCTTTGAATGTGACGGCGTGGCGCGCCCGAACGCTGGTGATCAAGCGCCACCATCGGTCCGTCGGCCCAGCCCGCCGGGGAAGGCTTCGCGGGATTCGGAGCTCACGGGTACGGGCCGCACGGCCGCCGGGTCGCCGAGGACATCGTGGAGCAGGTACGCAGGTGGGACCGCGACCACCGGAACGGGCCAGGCCCGGCGTTCTCCGTCTGGCCGATCGACGTCCCCGAGGAGGCGCTGCCCGAGGGGGCCGTCATCACGAAGCGTCACTCCCGCGTCTCGATCCTCGCTCCTGAGGTGAGCGGCCGGTCGATCATGTACGGCGGCGACACCACTGCGGCGGCGGTGAGCGGATGGCGGATGGGAGACACCATCTGTGCCCATCCGGACGATCTGCCCGATCAGGGCTCGGTACAGGCGTGCACGCCGTGGTGCCACCATTCCATTCGACCCAGCCGGGGCACAGAATGCGCACGGCATGATGGAGATGTCGCTACTGGACGGGCCACAGCGCAGAGAGCGGGCACCGGGGCGGGGCAATCCCGTTCCGTAGCCGCCCCGCCCCGCAGAGGCATGAGCGCGCACCTCAGCCGAATGCGGCCTCGGTGACCGGTGCCCACTCTCGCCACTCGCGCAGCCGCTCGGCGTAGATGGCTTCGATCTCGGGGAGCGTGTTGCCGAGGACGAGCCGCCGGGGCGGCTTCTCGGTGTCGGCGAGCAGGAGGATCGCGTCCGCGGTCGCCGCCGGGTCGCCGAGCACCCATTCCTTGGCGTCGGTCACCTCGTGGACGGCGGCGTAGTCGGGGTGACGCTCGGCGGTGCGCAGGCTGGTGGCGCCGGCGAAGTCGGTGGCGTACGGGCCGGGCTCGACCATGGTCACGTGCACGCCGAACGCGGCGACCTCCTGGGCCAGCGACTCGGACAGGCCCTCGACCGCCCACTTGGAGGCGTGGTAGGCGCCGATCGCGGGGTAGGCGCGTACGCCGCCCTCGCTCGTGATCTGCAGGATCCGGCCGGAGCGCTGGGCTCGCAGCACGGGCAGGACCGCTTGGGTGACCCAGACGGTACCGAAGAAGTTCGTCTCCATCTGGGCGCGCAGGTCGGCCTCGGTGAGCTCCTCGACCATGCCGAAGAGGCCGTAACCGGCGTTGTTGACGACGACGTCGAGCCGCCCGAACCGCTCCACGGCCCGCTCGACGGCCTCGAAGGCCGCCTTCCGTCGGTGACGTCGAGGGGCAGTGCCAGGACGTTGTCGCCGTAGCGGCGTACGAGCGGGTCGAGCGCGGTGACGTCACGGGCGGTCGCAACGACTCGGTCGCCGCGCCGCAGCGCGGCTTCCGCCCACAGGCGGCCGAAGCCGCGCGAGGCGCCGGTGACGAACCAGATCTTGGACATGATTTCCTTCCCCCAGGTTTTCCTGCTTTCAGCATGCGTACGCTTCAGTCATTCCACAAGCGAGGCTTTCGCACAGGAGGCATGCGGGCTTCGCATGGCTAAGCTGGATCGCATGGCGGAGTTCACCGTTCCGGCGCTGCGGGTCGTCCACGCCGTCGTCGGCACCGGATCGTTCACGGCGGCCGCTGAGCTGCTCGGATACACGCAGTCGGCGATCTCCCGGCAGGTGGCGGCCGCGGAGTCGGCCGCGGGGACGCCGTTGTTCGTCCGGAAGGCCCGTGGGGTGGAGGCGACCAGGGCGGGCGAGGCGGTCGCGCGGCGGGCAGCGGCCGTGCTGGCCGAGCTCGACGCGCTGGGCCGGGAGCTGGCCGCGCTCGCCGACCCGCTCGCCGAGCAGGTCACGCTCGGCGCCTTCCCGACCGCGACCTGGTCGCTCGTCCCCAAGGCCGTGGCGGCGCTCCGCAGCGAGCACCCCGAGCTGGCCGTCGAGCTGCACGAGGCGTCCAGCCCGGCGCTCCTGCGCCAGGTGCGGGCGGGCGGCGTCGACGTCGCCGTGATCGCCGTCGGTCAGAGCCTGCCCGACTACGACCTGCACGACCTGCGCACCGAACGCCTGATGACCGGCGGCATGGGCATCGTCGCCGTGCCGGAGAATCACCGTCTCGCCGGACGGTCGCGCGTCTCGGTCGAGGATCTGTCCGGCGAGCCCTGGATCGTCGGTACGGGGCCGCGCGGCGACCCGCAGTTCGGTGCCTGGCCGACGTTGCCTGAGCCCCGCATCGCCCACCGCATCCGCGACTGGAACGCCAGGCTCGGCTTCGTCGCCGCCGGGCTCGGAATCACGACCGTCCCCCGGATCGCCGTCTCCGGCCTGCCCGCCGGGATCGCCGTCGTCGAGGTGGACGACCCCGCCTATGCCGGGCGTACCACCCTGGCCGTGACCAGGCCAGAGCCGTCTCCAGGGCAGCGCGTCGTCATCGCGGCCCTGCGAGCCGCGGCCGAGTCCGCATGACCCCGTGCAAGCCTCCGGCCGGTTCTCACCGAGTACTGGGGTTGATCGACGAGGGGAGCAAGGCCGGTGCGTCGCAGACGGGCGCGTCGTGCCGCTGCCAGGTGGCCAGGTGGCGCAGCGTCCGGCACGGCCGGCCGTCACCACGGCGCTCCCGGCACGGCAGGGTTCGCGCCGGAGCCGGGGTGGGCAGGCCGGCCCGACGTCACCACCTCCTGTACGCCGTGCAGGTCGTACAGCGCCTTGTGCACCGCCCCCAGGCTTCATGCACCGTCACCGCGTAGTCGACCGGGGCGAGCCGGGCCGCGAACCGGCGGCCGGCTCGACCGCGGCCGGGCCGGCGGGCGGCGGCTCGCACACCACGCCGAAGCGGCCGCAGCCACGGCACCGACCCCCTCAGGCGGCGGGGGAGGCCACACGGGGTCGAGCACCGGCTCGCCGTGCGCCGCCATGACCGCGCAGAACCCCCATCGCGGGCGACCCAGCCGGTCATCGCGCCGCCCCGCTCCCAGCTTGTCAGCCGCGCCGAAGCTGCGGGCGACCTGTTCGACGGTGAGGGCTGAGCACCACGTGACGCAGGCCGGTTCGGACGACCATCGAGTGACGAGGTCGCGGTAGTGGCCACGTCGTGGCCTGACGCTGGAGCGCCTGGACTTCCGCTGCTCGATCGACTTGCCCCTGACGCCAACGTCAGGTTTTAGCGTGGGGGGCCTCGGCGGTCGCCGAGCATTCATCCCCACGTATAGAGAGGCGGTTTCGTCATGCGCGCAGTTCGCTATCACGAGTACGGCGGCGTGGACACCCTGGTGATCGAGAAGGTGCCGGACCCGCATCCGGGGCCTGGCGAGGTGCGGATCCGCGCCACGGCGGCCGGCGTCAACCCGGTCGACTGGAAGGTGCGGTCCGGTGCGGTGCGCGAGGTGCTCCCCGTGGAGCTGCCGGCGATTCCCGGGCGGGACGCCGCCGGGGTGGTGGACGAGATCGGTGCGGGCGTCGAGGGGGTGAGCGTCGGGGATCGGGTCTTCGGGCTGGGCGGCGTGACCGGGGCGACGGCGGAGCTGGTCGTGCTGTCGGCGTGGGCGCACGCGCCCGCCACGTGGAGCGACGAGCAGGCCGCCGCCGCGGGCCTGGCGTCCGTCACCGCCATGCGCGGTATGAAGGCGCTCGGTCCGCTGCAGGGGCGCACGATTCTCATCGAGGGGGCGTCCGGGGGCGTGGGCAGTGCGGCGGTGGAGATCGCGGTGGCTTGGGGTGCCACTGTCATCGGGACGGCCAGCGAGCGTAATCACGCGTTCCTTGAAGAGCTCGGGGCGGTGCCCACCACGTACGGGCCGGGCCTGGCCGAGCGCGTCGCCCGCCTGGCTCCGGGCGGTGTCGATGTCGTGCTGGACGCCGCAGGCTCCGGCTCTCTGGACGATCTCGTCGCCATCACAGGGGACCCCGAGCGTGTGACGACGGTCGCGGACTTCACCAACGCGCAGCGTCTGGGCGTGCGGGTGATCAACGCGGAGAACGACTCCTCGCTGCTCGCCGAGGCGGCCGAGCTCGGCGGGCAGGGGCGGTACACGCCGCGCATCGAGCGTACGTACCCGATCGAAGAGATCGCGGCGGCGCACGCCTACGCCGAGCAGGGGCGTACGCGGGGCAAGGTCGTGATCTGCATCTGACCACATCACCGTCATTACGGTTATTGCAGTAATGACTGCAATAACCGTAATGTGGCGACATGGAGGACACCCCCACCGACGCCGAGCTCGAGTTCGTCGACGACGTCGCGATCTTCTTCTCCCGTGAGGGCATGCCGCTGATCGCGGGCCGCGTGATCGGCTGGCTGCTCATCTGCGACCCGCCGGAGCAGACCGCCGCCCAGCTCGCCGAGGTGCTGCGCGTCAGCCGCAGCTCGATCAGCAGCGCCACCAGGCTTCTGACGCCCAGTGGCCTGGTCGAGGGGGTACGGCGGCGCGGCGAGCGGCAGGAGTACTTCCGCATCGCCCCCGACGGCTGGAGCCGCATGCTGGCCGCCCGCTACGCCAAGACGGCGGCCTTCCGCGAGATCACCGAGGAAGGGCTGCGCGTGCTGGACGGCAGCGACCCCGGGCGGCGCAAGCGGCTGGAGAACGTCCACGAGCTCTACCGCTTCCTCGAAGGGGAGCTGCCGGCGATGTGGCAGCGATGGGAGGCGCACCGGGCGAAGGCGAAGGACGGCGCATGAGCGAGCCGCGCGGCACGTACCTGACCTTTCCCGAGGGCCGCCTGCACGTCCACGTCGCGGGCGACCCGGGCGCGCCACCGGTGGTGCTGCTCAGCGGGGCCGGCGTGGACAACGCGATGCTGAGCTGGCGGCGGCTCATCCCCGTCTTGGCGGCGGACCACTTCGTGCTCGCGCCCGACTGGCCGAAGCAGGGCAAGAGCCGCCCATGGCAGGGCCGGGCCACGCATGAGCGCATGCTGCGCTGCGTCACCGACGTCCTCGATCACTTCGGCCTCGGCTCGGCCGCCCTGGTCGGGCTCTCGCAGGGCGGGGCGCTCGCGCTGGCCACCGCCATCGAGCATCCGGGCCGCGTGGACCGGCTCGTGGCGCTCGCGCCCGCCGGGATCCTGTCGTTCCCGCCCGTCGTGCACCAGCTCCTGTGGCTCACGGCCAAGCTGCCGCTGCTCAACAGGACGCTGCCGGGCGCGCTGCTCAGGACGCGCGAGCAGGTGGCGGCGTTCGCGCGCAGGGCGCTGTTCGCGGGGCCGGTGCCGGACTTCGACGAGATCGTGGACGAGATCGTCGAGGAGGTACGGGCGGGCGGCGCGGGCTCCTCCGACTGGCAGAACGACTCCATCGGCCCGTTCCGCATGCGCGTGGACCTGCGTCCCCGCCTGCACGAGATCACCTGCCCGGTGCTGCTCATCCAGGGGGACAAGGACGTGGGCGTGCGGCCTGACCGGACGAGGGCCGCGGCCGCGCTGATCCCCGGCGCCCGGTTCGAGCTGCTGGAAGGGGTCGGGCACTGGTCGAACCGGCAGTGCCCGGAGAAGGTGAACGCGCTGATCGCGGAGTTCCTGAGCGTGGACGGAGCTGATCACTCGGGTTAGGCCGCCCGGCATGAGGCCTCGATGCGCGTGGAGCGCGGAGCCGCACCAGCGACCGCGCCTGCCGGGCGGCCGGAGCGAGCCTGGCCGCGTCGCCCGGCTGACCATGAGGTGACCGGTGCGCGGGTCGCGGCCGGATCGCCCGGCCGGCCCTCAGGTGACCAGTTGCAGGGTCAGGCTGTCCAGCGCGGATCGCGGCCGATGAAGCCGAGCAGCCGGTCCTGAGGCGAGGCGTCCTGCGCGACCGGCACCTCGGGGCCGAACACCTCCACCCCGGGACCGAACGCGCCCGGCGTCCGGTACTTCTCCATCAGGTCGGGCGGGATGTCGGTGAGCGCCGCCCAGTGGCGGGCCACGTCGTCCGGGTCGATCGTGTCGTCCTGGCCGGTCGCGCGGGCGAGATCCCAGCCGTGCAGCGGCATGTCGTCGCTCGGCACCTTGTCGATGTGCTGCTCGGCCGTCATTCTCGTGCCGTGCGACTCGTACTCCACGCTCGCCGGCGCGGGGTCGTTCAGGACCTCCTCGACGGCGGCCCGCGCGGCGCGGAACGCGGCGAGCGGGTCCTCGTCCACGGACGGCGCCGTGCGGGGTGTGCGGCCGAGCTCGCGCAGCACCACGTCGTGCATGTCGATGATGTGCTGGACGACGTCCCTGGCGGTCCACTTCTCGCACGGGGACGGGTCATCCCACTGGCCGGGGCGCACGGCCGCGACCTTGCGTTCGAAGTCGTCCGCGCGCCGCCGGTAGCGGTCGGCGATCTCACCCATCGTCGCTCTCCTCGTCCTCGAGCCGGTGCGCCTCGAGGAGAGTCTGACATCAGCGGACGAACGCCGCGCCGTGCGCGCCATGGTCAGCCGCGTCCGGCGAGCATGCCGCGGATCGCCCACAGGCCGCCGACGACGATGGCGCCGACGATGATGAAGGTGGTCATGGCGGTGCCGCCGACGCCGAGCATGGCGAGCACCCCCACCGTGATGCCGTAGATCATGGACAGGGCTATGAGGACTCGTGCGGAGAGTTTCGCGTTCATGAACGCTGAGCCTGCCCGAGCCCGGCGAGTCCGGGACAGACACCGATGGACGGGACGCTGATTCCGACGAAAGGTGGATACCGGGCGGCGGGCGCCGGCTGTCAGACTGGCGGGATGCTCGGCGACTCCCTCACAGGCCCGGTCGATGCGGGACAGGACGATTGGCATCGGACGGTCCCCGGCTGGCATCTCGCCTTCGCCGTACTGGCCGCGCTGACCGGCGCCCTCATCGTCACCGGCGACGGTGCGCCACCCGGCGTCGAGCGGGCTTCCGGTCTCGCGCTGCTCGCGATGCTGTGCTGCTGGTACGCCGCCACCGGCGCCCGGGTCCTGCACCGCGAGCGCGGCCGGCTGGGCGTCGTCTACCTGGCCGGCGCGGTGCCGTTATCGGCGGCGCTGTTCGCGGTGGCGCCGCAGGGTGCGCTGATGTCGTTCATGCTGTACCCGCACATCTGGGCGCTGCTCCCGCTGCGCAGAGCCGTCGCCGTGACGGTGGCGAGCGTGGCGTCGACGGCGGCGGTCATGATCGTACGCAGCGACGCGTACGGTCAGGACCTGAGCTCCGCGCTGCTGATGGCGGCGGTGGCGCTGGTGGCGGCCCTGGTGCTCGGTGTCTGGATCACCCGGATCATCGAGCAGAGCCGGCAGCGCGCCCGGCTCGTCGGGGAGCTGGCCGCCACGCGGGCGGAGCTCGCCGAGGTCAGCAGGGAGGCGGGGATGCTGGCCGAACGCGAGCGGCTGGCCAAGGAGATCCACGACACGCTCGCGCAGGGCTTCACCAGCGTGCTGCTGCTGATCGAAGCGGCCAAAGCGGGCACGTGCGAACGCGACCGGGACGCCCGTACCCACCTCGACCAGGCCCGCCGTACCGCCATGGACAATCTGGCCGAGGCCCGCGCCCTGGTCGCCGCGCTGCCGCCGCCGCGGCTCCGCGACGCCTCGCTGCCGGACGCCGTGAGCGGGCTCATCGAGCGGTTCGCGGCGGAGACCGGGCTGGAGACGCGCTTCACGGTGAACGGCACGCCCCGGCGGCTCACTCCGAACGAGGAAGTGGTGCTGCTGCGGGTCACCCAGGAGGCCCTGGCCAACGTACGCAAGCACGCCTCCGGGGCGACGCGGCTCGAGGCCGCGCTGGGATACGGCGCCTCGGGCGTGACCCTGCGGATCGCCGACGACGGCCAGGGCTTCGACCCGGATGACGCCGGCACGGGCTTCGGCATCGGCGGCATGCGCGACCGGGTCACCGAGGTCGGAGGGGTGCTGCGCGTCGGATCGGGCGGGCGTACCGGAACGGTGGTCCAGGTGGAGCTGCCGTCATGACCGTACGAGTGCTGATCGTCGACGACCATCCCATCGTGCGGCAGGGACTGCGGGCGCTGCTGGCCGCGCAGCCGGATTTCGCGGTCGTGGGGGAGTGCGGCACCGGCGAGGAGGCGGTCGCCCTGGCGGCGGACGCCGCCCCTGATGTGGTGCTGATGGATCTGCGGCTGCCCGGACTGGGCGGCGTCGAGGCCACCGAGCGCATCGTCGCCGGCGGGAGCGCCGGGGCGGTGGTCGTGCTCACCACGTACGACTCCGACGGGGACATCCTGCGCGCCGTCGCCGCCGGCGCGACCGGCTACCTGCTGAAGGACGCCTCGGCGGAGGAACTGGTCGCCGGGGTTCGCACGGCCGCGGCGGGCGGCACGGTGCTCGCCGCCCCGGTCGCCGCCAAGCTGGCCACACGGGCGCAGGGCGGCGGCCCCTCGCTGACCGCGCGGGAGATCCAGGTGCTGGAGTGCGCGGCCCGCGGCCTGTCGAACGCGGCGACCGGGCGGGAGCTGTTCATCAGCGAGGCGACGGTGAAGAGCCACATGATGCGCATCTTCGGCAAGCTCGGGGTCGCCGACCGCACCGCCGCCGTGACCACCGCCATCGCCAGGGGCATCCTGAGCAGCCCCTGAGCTATCGGCCGCCGCTCGTAAGCCTCGTCCGGTCGGTGGGCAGGACGACCTGGCCGGTCACGAACTCGCTCCACAGCCCGAACGACAGCACATCACCCGGCTTGGCGGTGGTCTCGGCGAACCCGACCGTGCGGCCCTTGTGCTCGATGGTGGCGCCGAACGAGAGCTGGAAGCGCGTGGTGCCCGCCCGCTCCTGCGGCGGCACGGACGTGGGCGGGATGATCTCGTCCCAGGCCCACCGGTAGTCCTTGCGGTACGGGTCGGAGACGCGTTCCAGCGTCTGCTCCAGGATCACGCCGGTGTCCGGGATGACCACCAGCAGGCCCGGCCCGCGTCCGAGCCTGGTGTTGAACGCGTGCACCTCCTGCGTCTTGCCGTCGGCCGTCTTCCCCTGCCCGCCGCCGATCCGCGACCCCTCGGGGCAGGCGTTCACTCCGCGCTCCTCGATGACGCTGCGGGCGCAGGTGGGGAACGCTTCGGGGTTGAACCGCACCGTACGGTCGAACAGGAACACGAACCGGCGCGGCCCGGCCGGGACCTGCCCCGTCTCGGCCCTGCTGCGCCGGTCGAAGGCGATCGTCACGCTGCGCCCGGGGCCTTGGGTCGCGGTCACGGTGAGCGAGTCGAGGTTCCGGGTGCCCTCGACGTCCGGCTCGTACGGGCGCTGCGGCCCGCCCGGCGCGGGGTCCGGCGGGGTCGTGCTCGCGGACGCGGCGGCCGCGAGCGCGGACATGCAGAGGAATGCGGTCATGGCGGTCAGTACGGCTTTGGCCTTCACGTCGCTCCCTGAGAAATCGATCAACGCAACGTGCGCCACACAATCAACCGACCCCGAAAAATGGCATAAAGGCCGCGATCATCTCAGGATGGCCGGCTAAGTCTCCCGCTCGGTCGGTAGTCGCGCCTCGGTCAGCAGGCGCAGCTCGTCGCGGACGGCGGCCCGGATGTCTTCCGGGGTGAAGTTGCGCGGGTAGGTGGCCGTCTGGAGCGTCAGGCCGTCGATGAACACGTGAAGCCGCGCGGCCCGCCGTTCCAGGCCGGTATCGGTGAACTCCTGGCCGATCTCGGGTGCGGGCAGGTCCTGGCAGGAGGCGATGGCGAGGCGGCAGATGTGGCGTTCGGCGGCCCAGGCGTTGCGGTGGAGATCGGCCAGGGACTCGTCGATGCGCGAGCGGACCAGGCACGCGAGCCACACGTCGACTTCGACGCGGCGGTTGCCGTCCAGCGGGAGGAGCTCTTCGAGCATGAGCCGGGCGCGTTCCGGCCCCGGCAGGTCCGCGTGCAGGTGCCCGGCGATGCGGGCGGCGACGCTTCTGCCGACCGCCTGCGCGGCGAACGCGAGCAGGCCACGCTGGCTGTCGAAGTAGTGGCGCAGCCCGCCGACCGAGACGCCCGCCGCCTCGGCGACCTTGCGCACCGTGGCGCCTTCGATGCCTTCCCTGCTGATGACCTCCCATACGGCGCGGACGAGCTCGTCGCGGCGCTGCGCATGATCGACGATCTTCGGCATCCTCTTATTATCACACGCTTGTACTGTTTCCTTTGCAGTACAAGCGTGCTGAGAAAATCGCCGCAGAACCACCTGCCGGGCCTGGCCGTGCTGATCGGCGGCCTGGCCGTGATGGCCGGATCGGCGCTGTGGCTGGCGCTGACCGTCGGCGGCGAGATCCGCTACACCGCCGATCACACCGGCACCAGGCCCATGTGGCACATCTGGATCCCCGCCCTCGCCGGACTGATGCTCACCCGGCTGATGCCCTCACCGCCCCGGAGGGCCCGTCTGCCGGTGACGCGGGAGCTCCGCCTGCAAGCGGGCGTCCTGCTCGCCTCGGGCGTGCTGTTCGCGGCGGCGCTGCGGATGCTGGCGGACAACGGCTTCGCCCCCGAACCGGCGCACACCGTCCTGAAGCTCGTCCTGCTATTGGCCGTACCGGTGCTGCTGTTCCGGCTGATACGAGTCCGGGAGCCGGCGCGGGGGCGGGGCGGCGGCTGGACGCGCTTCGGGCCGGTGGTGCCGGTGGCCGTCTGGCTCGTCCTCTCCTCCGTGGGGCCGTTCGCCCGGCCGTCCGGCGACAGCGCCTGGACGGACGGCCTCAGCCCCGCCGCGCTGCTCCTCACCATGATCGTGGTGTTCGCGCTCAACGCCCTGCTCGAAGAGGCCTTCTACCGCCGCTGGTTGCAGACCCGATGGGAGCACATCATCGGCCGCCGGCCCGCCATCGTGCTGGCGAGCCTGCCCTTCGCGGCCTGGCGCATCGGCATCCACGGCACCGGCGACCTGCTCACCGACCTCGCCACGGTCGTCGTCCACCAGGGCGTGCAGGGACTGTTCCTCGGCTACCTGTGGAGCCGGTACCGGCTGATGTGGCCCATCCTCACCGTCCACGGCGCGATCAACGCGGCGCCCACCCTGCTGGGCCTGCTCACCGCTCTGTGATCACGGCCAGGACTCACCGGAGGTGAGACAGGATCGCTTTGGCGAAGCGGGTGGCCACGGTGGTGGGGGATACCGGCTGCGTTCCCTCGTTGACCGGAAGAACCTGGAGTTCGAAGGACTGCTTCTTGCCGGCGGAGACGAACAGACGGTACATCTTCCTGTCAAGAGCCTCGCTGACGCCCAGCATCGCCCGGTGGCCGCTGATGGTCTTTCGCGTGAGGTGCCGGTACTTCGCGGCCTTCGTCAGATCCGTGGACGTGTGCGGGATGAAGGCCACCACATATCTGTACGCAGCCCACCGGCAGGACTGGCGGCCGTTGTTCGGCTCCGAATCGTTGATGACGATGCCGAGCCTGTCCTCCTCGTCAATCGCACGGCAAGGATTCCGGGCGAGTTCGGAGAGGGTGAGCTTGCCGCCGACGGCGGTGCTCGACGGCGATGCGGAGCCGGTCGGGGCCGGGGTGCCCGTCGCGCTCGGCGTCGCAGAGGCGGTGAGGCCGGCCGGTCGTTCCTCGCTGGTGCCGCCGCCCTGCGCGCCGCACGCACTCACCGCGCATAACGCCACCAGCAGGGCCATGGCCGGGATCCGGCGGTTTCCGGTGGACGGTGCGTCCGCTGATCGAGTCACCCGGGCAGCCTAATCTTTCCGCCTCGGGACCGCTCCCGAGCGTGACGGCCTCCCATCGGAGTCGTACGCTCCGTACATGACCGCTGACACTTTGTGTGACGAGATGGTCGATCATCTGGTCAGGTTGGGTGCTATCGCATCAGCGCGGGTCGAGGCGGCGATGCGGGCCGTGCCCCGGCACGTCTTCGTGCCGGAGGCGCCGCTAGAGGAGGCGTACGGGCGCGGCGTGGTCGTCACGCACCGGGACGAGACCGGCAGGGCGATCAGCTGTGCGTCCGCCCCGGGACGGTGGCGGAGATGCTGGAGCAGCTCGACGTCCGGCCCGGCCATCGCATCCTGGAGATCGGCGCGGGCACCGGATACAACGCCGCCCTGCTCGCCGAGCTGGCCGGGCCACGAGGGCAGGTGACCACGGTCGACATCGACGCGGGCATCGTGGCGGGCGCCCGTCGGGGCCTGGCCGCGGCCGGATACGAGCGGGTCCAGGTCGTGCACGGTGACGGCGCGGCCGGCCATGCCGGGAACGCCCCGTACGACCGGATCATCGTCACGGCGGGCGCGTGGGACGTGCCGCCCGCGTGGCGCGAGCAGCTCGCCTCCGGAGGTCGGCTCGTCGTGCCGCTGCGGATGCGGGGCATCACCCGGTCGGTGGCGCTGGGACTCGACGGCGACGTGTGGCGCAGCGTGTCGATCGTCGTGTGCGGGTTCATCCCGATGCGGGGCTCGTCGGCGGTGACGGAGAGCCGGGTGGAGCTGGACGCCGACGGTGGGGTGTGGCTTGGCGTCGATGACGGACAGCCGATCGACGTCGGCGCGCTTCGGGCGGCGCTGACCGGTGCGCCGTCCCTGGTCTGGTCCGGGGTTGTGGTGCCGTACGAGTCGCCGGAGCATCTGGACTTCTGGCTGGCCGGCGAGGCGACACGGGTCTGCCGGGTGCTCGTTTCGGCCCCTGAGCGGGAGGTGGGCCTGGTCGCGCCGATTTGGCGCTGGGGCAGCATGGGCTGCTACACCGCCGACGGCTTCGCGTACCTGATCCGCCGCGACGTTCCCCATGAGACCGGCCAGAAGATGATCGAGCTGGGCGCGTGCGCGTACGGGCCCGGCGCGGCGCGGCTGGCCGGTGACGTCGCAGGCCGCATCCGCGCCTGGCACGGCGCCCGCGACGAGCGTGCGTCCTTGCGCATCGAAGTCCGCCCGGCGGGGAGCCCCGACGTACCGAACGCCATGATCACCGCCGACAAGACGCACAGCAGGGTGTTCGTCACGGTGGGAGGCTGACGGCGGGCGCGAGGTCTACGGAGACGGCGCGACAAGGACTCGCCCGCATCGGGGGAGCACCCGTAGCGTCGAGAGCATGAAGCTGCTCTCCGTCAACATCGGCCGCCCCCGTCCCAACCCGTGGAAGGGCCTGCAGGCAACGGGTATCGACAAGCGGCCGGTTGACGGTCCGGTCGCCGTCGCCGCTCCCGGCCCCAAGGGGACCGGCGCGGTGGGCCTCGCCGGTGACCGGGTCTATGACGTGAAGCACCATGGCGGCGACGATCAGGCCGTCTACGCGTACGCCCGCGAGGATCTCGACACGTGGGAGACCGAGATGTGGCGGACGCTCCCGAACGGCGTCTTCGGCGAGAACCTCACGACCGAGGGCCTGGACGTCAACGCCGCCCTGATCGGCGAGCGCTGGCGGATCGGCCCGGACGTCGTCCTCGAAGTGTCGTGCCCGCGCATCCCCTGCGGCACCTTCGAGGGCTGGCTGGAGGAGAAGGGCTGGATCAAGCGGTTCACGCAGGCGGCCCGGCCGGGCACGTACCTGCGCGTGATCGAGCCCGGGGAGATCCGCGCCGGCGACCTCGTGGAGGTCGTCCACCGTCCCGCTCATGATGTGACCGTCGAGCTGGTCTTCCGCGCGATGACCTCGGAGCCGGACCTGCTTCCGCGGCTGGAGGCGGCCGACGCGCTGCCGGAGCCGGACAGGGCCAAGGCCCGCCGGCGGATCGCCGCGCAGGCACGGAAGGCGTAGGCGGTGGGGTGGGACGTTCCCCGAGCGCCGTGGATGAAGCGACTCGGCGAGGAGACGGTCCTCAGGGCGATCAAGCCCAGTACTCAGCGCCAGGTGTAGGTCGCGTCGGTGATCGGCGGCAGGTAGGGGTTGCCGGCGGGGGCGTCCGGTACGGGGAGTGCGCTGACGGCGGGGCCGATCAGCGGGAACAGCGGCAGCTCGGCGACCTCGCGGTAGTGCACCCACTCGATGGTGCCGGGCTCGGTGCCGCCGTCCGGGAGGTCGTCGTACTCGATCGTGGCGAGACGGTCGCGTACGTCCGGTGTGATGTGACAGCGGAAGATCAGGTGGAGCTTGCGCGGCGGCGGGGTGGGGCCGGGCCTGGTGACCAGCTGGTCCTGGATCCAGCACAGCTCGGGTGGTGTCGCGTCGGCGAGGTCGAGCGGAGCTCTTCGGTCAGTTCGCGGCCGAGGGCGGCGATCAGGTGTTCGCCGGTGTGCACGTTGCCGCCGGGTGGTGTGTAGTGCGAGCCGGTCGGGCGGTCGCGGCGGATCAGAGCCACGTGCGCGCCGCAGAAGACGAGAGCGCCCGTACGGATCTTGACGCGGGCGAAGGGTGCGGTCATGTATGCGGTATGCCCAGCAGGTCCAAGTGACCGGCACCCGAGAGGGCCCGCAAGGTGCCGCCGACCCCGGCCAGGTGCTCGCCGACGCCATGGCGCGGCTCCTCGAACCCGCAACGCCACCCCGCCCGGCGCCCGTCGCCGCGGCGGCAGAGGAGAGCCTGGCCGTGTTGCGCGAGACCCGGCAGGCGGTGCCGGACCTCATCGGACGCACCCAGGCCGCCCGGTGACGCCGGGCCACGGCGGCCACCCATAAGATCGTCGCCACCATGGAAGAGCCCCGCGACCTCCCCTCCCACCTCTCCGCCGCGTACCGGGCCGTCGGGCTGCCCTGGCCGGACGTGCGGATCGCCCACTTCGACGGGTTGCTGGCCGCGGCCGGTGAGCGTCCGGAGGCGGAGCGGCTGCGCGAGCACGTCGGCAAGCTGCGCATGGTCCAGGAGCGGTTCTTCGAGCACCTGAACGCGCTGTCGGAGGATCACGACGGCGACCCCATGCTCCTGCTCCGGAACAAGAACGAGCCGTGCGTGACGGAGGTCAGGGAGGACTGGGCGGAGACGGCGTCGATGATGCCCGAGTTCCATGCGGCGGTCACGGTGTTCGTCAGGGCGCTGCTGGGGGGCGACGCGCGGGACGTTCCCGACTATCTGGACGCCGCGCCGCCCTGGGTGGAGCCGCACCCCGGGCGCGGCATCCGCGACGAGCCCGCCGCCGGACGCGATCCCGCCGCGGACGCCCTTATGCGCTGGCGGGAGGACCCGTACGGGCCGCGCATCTGCGTCGTCACCGGCTCTCCGGGCGTCGGCAAGACGCGGCTTCTGGCCTGGTTCAGTTACTCCGGCATCTGGGACTGGTCGGGCTATCCGGGGCCGGACGAGGCGGCGATCCGCCTGCGCGGGATGGACGCGGGCGACGCCGTACGCGAGCTGGCCGGGCAGCTCAAGCTCGGCGATGGCGCCGGTCTGGACGCCATCGACCGGTCCGTGCTCGTCACCGTGGCCGACGCCCACAGGAGCAACGACCCCGAGCGCGCGTACGCCGAGGTGGTTCTTCCCCTCGCGGCGAACCCGCACGTCCGCCTGGTCGTGGAGCTCGGCCGCGAGGACGCCGAGGAAGGGTTCGGGCTGCCCGCGTACGTGCTGGACCTGGACGACCCGCGCGCCACCGAGCGCGCCGCCTTCACCGCCTGGTACGACGCCCAGCGCGTGGAGGGGTCGCCGTTCACCGCCGACCAGGTGTACCCCTCACCGGGGCTCGCCGCCCTCGCCGCACGTGCCGAAGGCGCCGACCCAGGGCCGGGCCTGCCTATGGACGTGCGGGTGGCGCGCGCCTGGCTGGACGGACTGTCACCGGAGGCCCGCGCCGCCGCCGGCACCCTGGCGCTCGCCCTCGTCCCGATCGGTCCGTACCTGTGGCGGTTGCTGCACTGCGGCCGGCACCGCGACGACCCGGAGGCCGCCGCCCGTGGTGTGGCGGAGGCAGCGTCCCGGCTGCCCCTGTCCGAGCCGGGCCTGCCCGCGTACGCCATCGACCTGCCCGCCCTGGCCGAACTCGTCTCCCCGCCCGCGTCGGCGCACGGGGAGCTGGCCGCCGTCATGCGCGGCTGGCCGGCGTCGGCCGAGCTGTCCCCGCCGACGTACGTCAGCGAGCACCTCGCCCACCACGAGCGCCTGGCGGGCGGTCCCGGCACCGTCACCCCGCTGTCGCTTTGCCGCCCTCCGACCCGGGTCACCCGCGAACTGCTGGAGGACCTGTACGGCCCGGAAGGCGTCCACCGGCCGCGCGACGTCGAGATCCACCCCGCGATCGCACACGAGCCCACCCGCCGTTTCCTCGCCGAGGTCGGCCTGCCCGCGGGCGGCCTCTGGGAAGAGCCGTTCGACCGTTTCGCCGAGCCGATGTCCGAGCTGTGGCCCGACAGCCTGGACGAGTTGCGCGCCTGCGCGGGCCTGCCGGACGACCTCGGCGCGCTGTTCCTGCTCGACGACATGAACACCTGGTACCTGTTCCTCGACGGCCGCACCGGCCTGGTGTACGAGGCGGGCGAAGGGCTGGAGACCGCCCGCGTCGCCCACCGCGGCGTCGAGTCGTACGCGTACTTCATGTACGTCATCCACCGGGCGCGCAGGCTGTGGTGCGACGGCCGGGACGCCCACCGCGAGGCCGCCTACTGGTGCGCCGACGACCTCGCGATCGAGCTGCACACGTACGAGCCGGAGGCCATGGCGGGCGAGGACGCCCTCTGGCCCCCGGCCCTGGAGGACTACACGCTCCTCACCTAGACGCGGGTCAGCTGCCGGGCGGCGGCGTGGCGTCGCCGACGTCGTGCGCCGACGGGTCGTCCACGACCTGGCACGGCGCGATCGGGCCGGTCGTCAGCCGCCCCGTGAACTCCCAGAGGACCCCCGGACGTCCCGCCGACGGCGGGGCCGGGTTCTCCATGACCTCGATCATCGCGATCTGGCCCGGCCGGATGTGGCGGGGATAGATGGTGATGCCGTCCTTCGGGCGGATCGCCTGGTACGAGGGCGATCGCTGCAGTCTCTCCCGGACCCTGGCCTTCGTGGCGGGATCGTCGCTCAGCAGCTCCTCCTTGGTGGCGCGGACGTCGTCGCCTTCGAGGACGGGCGCGCGGTCGTTCCCGCAGCGCTTGCCGGGCGGCAGGTATGTGATGTCGGCCCGCACGCCCCACTCCATCAGCTCCTGTTCGAGCCGCTCGGGGTCCCGGAACTCGTAGATCTTGAGGTTGATCGACCCGTCCCCGTTCTTCGTCAGCGCGTACGCCGGATCGCCGGGGCCGAGCAGGGAAGGCACGGCCACGCCCGCCGCGACGGCGGCCGCCACCGCCGTGCCCATCGCGAACCGCCGCCACGTCAGCAGCGGCCGGGTGCGGCGGGCCGGAGCGGCCGCCTCCTCGATGAGCCGGAGCCGCTGCCGGGCCAGGGCGGCGGGCGGCGGCTCGTGCTCCAGTTCCTTGATGACGTGACTTGACGGTTCCGACCGGGATGCCGAGCGCGCGGGCGGCCTCCTCGTACGTCATGTCGCTCCAGGCCACCAGCAGCAGGACGTCCCGGTCGCCGCGCGGAAGCCGCGCGAGCGCGTTCAGCAGGACCGTCCGCGACCCTTGGGCGGTCAGATAGCGGGTGATCGCCTCTTCCGGTCCCTCGACGGGCCGGGCCGGGCTCTGCCGCTCCAGCGCGCGGTAGCGGCTGACCTCGGCCCTGCGGTGGCCGGAAATGAGCTTCGTCGCGATGCCCAGCAGCCAGGGCCGGGCGTCGCGGTGGCTGACGTCGTACGTGCCGCGCCTGCGGAACGCGATCAGGAACGTCTCCACGACGAGGTCCTCGGCGAGTTCGGCGCCGAGGCGGAAGGAGATGTACCTGTACAGCGTCCCGGCGTACCGGTCGAACAGGACGGCGAACTTCTCCGGATCATCGAGGGCATCCGCGATGATCTCGGAGTCCACCACCACCGGTGACGTGTCGGTCACCATAGATGATCTGTCTTCAACACTGGACTCCCTTCGAGATGTCACCTGTGTCTTGTCACAGGAGCCCCAGGTGTTCACGGACGTTCGCCGCCGGCCCGGTCACCTTCGGCCCGCGGCTGTGACCGGCATGAGGCTCGGAGAGCGCGTCAGAGCGTGGACACGAAGCGCCGGCAGATGTGGACTCGAGCGAATTGCGCGCGGAGCGCCTGCTCGTCCTCCAGCCTGGCATGCGAGAAGACCGCCATGGGCGGGAGCCCTGGCCGGCGCTCGCCGATGGCCCGGTCCGGTTCGCTGGGATCGGTGGAGTAGTTCGCGTAGACGTGAAGGTAGTGCTCGCTCTCGGTGAAGCCGTTGGCTCGATACCAGCGCAACGTGCCCGGATCGTCCCTCGTCCAGGCGTCGAGCGTGCGCGCGCCGAGCTCGCGGGCTCGGGCACGGGCTTCGCGGAGGAGGGCGCGGCCGATGCCCCGGCGCTGATGGTCGGGGTGGACCGCGATGGTTTCGATGGTGGCCAGGTCACCGTCGATGGCGACGTCGATGATGCCGGTAAGCGTGCCGCCGCTCTCTGCGACGCGTTCGAAGCCCGGGGCCGGGATCGTGAGTTTGCTCGTGACGACGTCGTCGAAAGAGGCGGTCGTCAGGAAGGACAGGACGCGGCAGCGCAGCCAGGCCGTCTCGTCTTCAGCGGTGTAGTCGCCAATGGCGTGGCGCAAGGCAGGGATCTCCCATGTGGTCGGCGATGTCCGGACGGCGGTGGTCGCGTCAGTGGGAGATCACGTTGGCGATTCTTCAACGTCGGCTCGTGGCCGGCAAGCGGTTTGTGCGGTCGGTTCATGCATGTGGCGCGAAGCGCGTTCCCGTGAGCCGCTGCTGGTTCACGGGAGGGCGGCGCCGCGATCGAGAGAAGACGTTTCGCCGACGGCGGCGAGCAGCACGATCGGGAACTCCGGGTCGGCCTGGCCGACCGTGAGTGCGACCCAGCGGCCGGTGCCCGGACGCCACACGGACATCTTGCTGCTGTAGGTGCTCAGCTCGTTCACCGGCTCGGGCGGTGCGGCGATCTCGTCCTCCACATACGGCCACAGATCGACGACTTCGGGACGGCCCCAGCGTGAGGTCAGCGCGGCCGCCAGCGCCTCGAAGGCGGCGGCGATCTCGTCCTCGGCGGCCTCGACGGCCTCCTCGCTGCGGTCGTCCCAGAAGTCCTGGCTGGCCGCCAGGCAGGTCACGTGGCTGCGGGGACCGCTGGAGCGATACCCCTCCCACGTCCTGCCGGGCGGCGCCAGGCGCTCTTCCTGGCTCGGGAAGGGGCGGGCCAGCAGGTGATCGATGGTGGCGAGCCGATCTTCCACGGTCATGCGGTAAGGCTAGACCGGCTGCGGGCGGGCCAGATCGTCGGCAGCACGTACCTGACCGTCCTGCAGCGGTGGCGGCCGTGAGAGGCTACTTCGACTCGACGCGGGCGACGGGCGCGGCGCTGCCGGCGAGCACGGCGGTGGCGTTCGTCCAGGCGGGGTCGCCGGGGTAGAGCTCGCTGCGCAGGTACGCCCAGATGAGCGCGCGTACGGCGGCGACCCGGTCGGGGTTCTCGTCGGTGGTCTCGGCGGCGTCGAACGTGGAGATGCCGCCGAGACCGTGCTCGGCCTCGAAGAACTCCAGCAGCACCTTCGGCCCCGGCGCAGCGGTGTAGGGGTCGCGCCGCCAGTCCTGCCGGTCGGAGAAGAACGGGTTGTAGTCCTTCTCGCCGGTGACGACGAGCACCTTCGGCGTCATGCCGTCGAAGCTGGTGGTGGTGAGCTCGGCGTACGGCTCGGCCGCCGGGCCGTTCATGTCCTCGCCCCGGCCGGGGGCGGCGATCATGACGCGGGCACCGAAGCGCTCGTCGACGGCGCCGATCGTCGCCCCGTCACGGATGAAGGTCTCGCCCGAGATCAGGCCGACCGTCTGACCGCCGGCGGAGTGGCCGACGGCGGCGATGCGGCTGCTGTCCAGGCGTCCGGCGAGGCCGGGAACGGCGCGTTCGATCTCGCCGAGGTGGTCCACGACGCGGCTGAGGTCGTCCGCACGCCACTTGAGGTACAGCGGCGCATCCGGGTCGTCGGCCTCGCGCAGGCCGAGGAACGTGGCGTCCAGGTGGGTGGGCTGGATGACGGCGAAGCCGTGCGCGGCCCAGAAGTTCACCAGCGGGCCGTACCCGTAGAAGGAGGGCACGAAGGTCGAGGGGCCGTGCCCGTGGGAGAGCACGATGACCGGCAGGTCGGTGCCGTTCACCGGAGCCGTCACGCGGACCGCCAGCGGCACCGGGCGCTGCGGCACGTCGATCAGCACGGGGTGGTACGAGAAGACGGGCTCGGGGTCGGGCGCCGGGAAGCCGGCGGCGTACGTGGACGGGTCCTTCGCAAGGTTCTTGTCGTGCGTCATGCGTCCAGCCTGCTGGAGAGCGGCCGAACTCTGAATGCTTGTCCGTGCGGATTTTCTTCGCGATAGTTCGGGGGCGTGTGTGGGTCAGTCGTCCTCGGCGGCGAGTGACGATGGTCCCGGTGGCCTGAGGCCTTCTCCTCTAGGGACGCGGCCCTCCCAGGTGGTGACCTGGAGGCGTACCACCGAGAAAGGAGGTCGCAATGAACCTGCCCGAGCGCAAGGACATCAGGTGGCCGTTCCCGGACCTGCTGGAATGGATGGAGAGCCCGATGTTCGGGTTCCGGCCGTTCGGCCAGATCGTCCGCATCGAGGACTACATCGACGACGACCGGTACGTGCTGCGTGCCGAGCTGCCGGGCATCGACCCCGACAAGGATCTCGAGGTCACGGTGGACGAGGGCATGCTGCACATCCGGGCCGAGAAGACCCGCAAGACCACCGAGGCGCACCGCTCCGAGTTCGCCTACGGGTCGCTGTCGCGTTCGGTGACGCTGCCCGCCGGGGCCAAGGCCGACGACGTCAAGGCGACGTACAAGGACGGCGTCCTGGAGGTCAGCGTGGGGCTGGCCGAGGAGAAGAAGGCCGCCGGGCGGCGCATCGCCATCGAGCACTGACGTCCGGCGTCCTGGCCGGGTGCGGGCGGGCCGGCCTGCCCGCACCCGGGCGCGTTCACCCGGGGACGCCGGCGCGCCCGGGCACGGGGAACGTCACCCCGGTCAGCTCTTCGGAGATCGCCCACAACCGCTGCTGGACGGCCATGTCGTAGGACTCGGGGCCCGACGTGACCGGCCGGGGATGGCCGAGGATCTCCAGGGGTCCGCCGGGGCCGTAGTACTGGCCGCCGAGCACGGATCCCAGTGCAGGTCGTCGAAGCGGATCGCGGCGCGGAGGCGGTGGCCGCTGCTGCTGACCGTCACCACGCGCGAGCCGGGCACCGGCAGCATCAGATCCAGCAGCAGCCCGGTGAGCGCGAAGTGGCCGTCTCGAACCCCAGGCCGGTGTCGGCCCCGGTCGCCACGGCCACCCGCCCGCTCTGATCGGGGATGTCGGCGGTCGTCCAGCTCTTGCCCATGCCGGGCTCCCCTCTGACGAACCGAAGGCACCTCGTCGGCGCGCAGGGCAGCGTGCCTGAAGGCAACGTATCCGCCGAGATCGTCGCCCGCTACAAGCGCGCGTCCCTGCAGCGCCTGGAGACCGTGGCCGCGCCGGTCGGCGAACACCTGCCGGAGCGGGGCGGGAACGCGGCGCCGTCCGGCTGCTCCTGGGCGTGCCCGCCCCGCTCCCGAACGCCGATCATGCCCCCGCTGCGGTGAGTGCCGGCAGGGCGGGGTAGTCGATGTAGCCATCAGGGCCGCCCTGGTACATCAGGCCGTCGCGGACCGGGTTGACGGGGGCGCCGGTGCGCAGCCGTTCGACCAGGTCGGGGTTGGCGAGGAACGGACGGCCCAGCGCGATCAGGTCGGCTCCCGCCGTCAGCAGCTTTTCGGCTGCGTTCTTGCCTCCGTCGGCGGGGATCTGGTCCTGCGGCAGCGTCGGGTTGGCGATCAGCGTGCCGGGCCAGATCGTGCGGATGCGCTCGAAGAGCGGCCGTCCGGGATCGGCGAAAACGATGTGCAGGTACGCGAGCCCGTGGTCGGCCAGGGTCCCGGCGAGCTGCGGGTACAGAACGTCGGCGTCGGCGCCGTCGATGCCGTTGACGGTGTTGCCGGGGGAGATGCGCAGCCCCACCCGGTCGGGGCCGATGGCCTGGGCGACGGCCTCCACGACCTCCACCACGAACCGCATGCGGCCCGCCACCGAGCCGCCGTAGTCGTCGGTGCGGCGGTTGGTGTTCGGCGCGAGGAACTGGTGGAGCAGGTAGCCGTTGGCGCCGTGCACCTCGACGCCGTCGAAGCCCGCGTCGATCGCCCGGCGGGCGGCGGCGGCGAAGTCGCCGATGGTGGTGCGGATGTCCTCGAGCGTCATCTCGCGCGGCACGACCGCCTCCTTGGGGCCGGTGGGCGTGTGGATGGTGTCGGGGAGCGGGATGGGGGAGGGGGCGACGGGCGTCAGCCCGCTGTTGTCCGGGTGCCCGACGCGGCCGCCGTGCTGGATCTGCAGGAACATCGGCGCCCCGCCAGCGCTCTTCACCGCCTCGACGACCTGCCGCCATCCGGCCACGTGGGCGTCGGTGTGGATGCCGGTGGTGTTCGGGTACGTCTTGCCGACCGCGTTCGGGGTGGACGCCTCGGCGACGATCAGCCCGGCCGTGGAACGCTGGGCGTAGTAGGTGGCCATGAGCGGCGTCGCGGTACCGTCGTCGGCGGCGCGGGTGCGGGTCATCGGCGCCATGACGAGGCGGTTCTCCAAGGTCAGGGAGCCGAGCCGGTACGGGGTGAACAGGTCTGAGGTGAGTGCTGTCTCGTTCATGGCGAAACCGTAGAATGTGACACTGATGTCAGATTCAACCCCGGACGATGTGAGATAGATCATGCGAATCGGTGAGCTGGCCCGGCGGACCGGCGTGAGCGAGCGTTCCCTGCGTTACTACGAGACGCAGGGCCTGCTGACCGCCGAACGCACGCCGGGCGGCCACCGCGAATACCCCGAAAGCGCTGTTGACCGTGTCATCCGGATCCAGGAGCTGTACAGCGCGGGACTGTGCAGCTCGAAGATCGCGCAGCTGCTGCCGTGCATGGGTGACGCCGACGGCGGGCCGTCCGAGACCGCCGACGCTCAGCTGGTCGCCGACCTGACCGTCGAGCGGGAGCGCATCATGCGCCAGGTCCAGGACCTGCTCCGGTCGGTGGACGTGCTGGACGAGGTGATCGAGAGGGCCGGCGGCCGCCCGCCCGCCGCCGCTACCCAGGGCTCAGACCGTCACTAGCGACGCCAGGCGTTCATAGCTGCCACAGCAGCACTTCTTCGTCCTCGCCTGCGCTGGCCAGGTATCTGCCGTCAGGGCTGAAGGCCACCGAGAAAACGGCGCCCTTATGGCCGGCGAGCGACTGGCCGATGGGGGTCTGCCTATGAGGGTTTGGGTGGCGACGCGCCACAGTCGTGCGGTGCCGTCGCGGCTACCGGTGGCGAGGATTTTGCCGTCGGGAGGGAAGGCGACCGAGGCGATGCCTTCGGGGGCCTCGAGGGGGTCGCCGATGCTCAACGTGGGGCGCACCTCCCACAGCCGCGCGGTGTCGTCATCGCTGCCGGTGGCCAGAATTCTGCCGTCAGGGGCTGAAGGCAACGGAAAGGCCCCAGTCGCTGTGGCCAAAGGGAAGGTCGTGCAGCAGGGTGGCGGGGACGGTTGGCTTAGGCGTGGGGGCCTTCCGGGCTGGGAGAGGTTCTGATCGGCTTGGGTCCGGATCGTCCTGGTCGAAGAGGTAGTTGGCGATCGGCAGAGCGGCGACCACATCCGCGACGCCCAGCCCGGTGAGCAGACGGCGACGGGTCGGGGCCCGGTGCGACACATTAGCGACCTGTGAGTCCGTTGCGGCTTCGACCGTAGAGCGCTGCCCGAGTCCGGAAGAGCCGGGTGCGCTGGGGCTCGGGACGTGCGATGTCGTTTCGGCGATCGTGGGTTTGTCCAGCCGGATGGTGGGCCCGGACGCGGGAGGCGGGGGCGTCGGCGGTATCTCGGCGGCAGGGGCCGCTCAGCCGGTTTCGACGGCTTTTCGCATCGTGGCGGCGTCCTGGGGACGTTCTTCGGGTCCTTAGCCAGCACGGTGGCCAGCAGCCCGTCCCAGAAGGCGGCAAGATCCGGCTTCAGCCGGGAGGGCGGCTGTAGATGTGCTGGAAGCGCATGGCGGCGGGCGAGTCCGCGGTGAAGGGCGGGCGGCCGGTGAGCATCTCGTACGGCACGCATCCGGTTGAGTACAGGTCCGTGCGGGCGTCGGCGGGCCTGCCATCGGCCTGTTCCGGCGACATGTACGCAGGCGTGCCGATCCGCATCCCTGTGGAGGTCAGCCGGGTGGCCGTCTCCGACATGAGCTTGGCGATCCCGAAATCCATCACCTTCACCCTGGCTTGGCCGTCGGCGAAGTCGGCGAAGTCGGCGAAGCGGACCATGATGTCGGCGGGCTTGATGTCGCGGTGCACGATGCCGCGTCCGTGGCTGTGCTCCAGCGCTTCCAGGACGGCCGTCGCGATCTGCCCGGCCTGTGCGGGCGTGAGAGGCGTCCGCCGCAGCAGATCGCCCAGCGTCTCTCCTTCCACCAGCTCCATCACCAGGTACGGAATCGGCTCCCCATCTTGGGCGTCCTCCCCGATGTCGAAGACGGTCGCGATGTTGGGATGCGACAACCCGGCGGCCGCCCGCGCCTTCCGCCGGAACCGGGCCAGGAAATCCGCATCGCGCAACATCTGCGCAGGCAGCACCTTGACCGCCACGGTCCGCTCCAGCTCCCGGTCATGCGCTCGGTACACCACCCCCATGCCGCCCTGCCCCAACGGGTCGAGCAGCTCGTACCGACCCGACAGCGCTCTCACCACGACCCCCGTTCCCACCGCTTCTCTCCTCGATCAACGCCGGGCCCACGGACGAGGCCGTCTCTTGGGGGCAGATGAACGAGTCTCTCTGCGTGACGCCATCATGACGCGGCTTGATCATGGCAGGAAACCAAGCGACCTACCGGCCAGTAGGCCCTATTTGAGATCACTACGTCGTTCGGCCCGCGCTAGCCTGCGTGCGGCCTACGAGGACGGGCCCGATCTTGCCCTCTACCACGTGGAGCTGGGCGGCTTCAGGGCGGCCCTGAACGCGACCCTCCTTGGCAAACCGCCCGCTTTTGGCTCACATCGCACATGAGAACGGCCCCTGGTGGCGCCAGAGGCCGTTCTTGTCGTCGCGATCTGCGATCGGATCAGCAGCGTGCTTTGATGGTGTCGATCGCGGCGCCGTAAGTTTCGATGTACCTGCCGCGATGGTGGGTCGGTTTCACCTCGCGCGGGGCCTGGTCCCCATCGCTGTCCACGAAACAACCGTATGCCTCGGAAACAAACGAACCGAGGTGATCTTGTAGATAGTCAGGGAGAGGGCCGTCTTTATCCTCTCCAGGAGTCCACTTCCACATCTTTCCCGTGAAGCCCTTACCGGGCCAGAGGCAGATGGCCCCTTCTGTGCAGGGCGGGTGCGGATTGATGCCGGTGTTTTGGTAAATGTGGGTCTCTTCGATCACATTGCCATCGCCGATGATGTTGCCGTTACCCGCCGCGTTACCTTGGCCGGCCACGCTACCCTGCGCTGCCATGTTCCCCTTGGGAACATCGCTGGCTATGGGGGCGGGGTTCCGGTTGGCCGTGGCTCCCCGCGTGGTGTTGGAAGGTTCGTCAAGTGTGTACAGAGCTGCGGAGGTGGAGCCGAGGGCCAGGACCGCCACGGCTCCTATCGAAACGGAGATGGCTCCGGCGCGCGTGGTGGCTTCATCGGCGGGGACGGATGAAGCCAGGAAGGAGCCGAAAACGACCCCTAGGATCGCATAGCCGATTGCCGGAATGAACCACAGAGAGGCCAGTTTGCTCTCGCCGAAGATCTTGCTGCAATTCACTGCCGTCATGACCGTGGCGAGAGCGATGATGAGGACGACAATCCATCGTTGATGCTGATTAAGGTGCACTTTCATGCGGCCATATTGTGGTGAGCAGCATGGGCGATCTGCGCCCCGCTGATCGAGACTTTGCCTTACCTTTATCTTGGGGTTGTGCTCATAAGGTGAGATCAAGCGCCGAACTGGAAAAGGCGCTCCTTGCAGTCGATTCCGAGCGAAAGCCGCCGTTGGCGGCGTCATTCGGGTGAGCGGTCGCCGGACGACTCGACGAGTTCGGCTTCGAGTGCTTCCGGCAGGGCAGCGTCGGTGATGACAGGTCGTCGCCCAGGTTGAGTATGCGTACCTCGCCGCGATCGAACACCAGCCGGATACCGACCTCCGTCTGGATGGCGGTCGATGATGCGGTGAACCGCCCGGACCGGTCGGCCGAGGAAGCGGCTCATTAGGAAGTCCGCCGGGGCGGGACCGACGATGACTTTGCCCCACTCGTCCATGTCGTAGGAGTCGTGTGGCTGATCGAGCCTCAGCTCGAGCGGGACGGCATGCCGCCATGATGTCACTAGACGTATCAGGTGCATTCTCGCTGCGGCCGGCAGGGGCGTTGGTCCCTGCTCAGCGGTTACGTGGTGTCGGGGTCATGGGGGCTTCCGGCCCTACTCGTACGTCCTCAGCTGGGGTCGGATGGCGGTTGGCTCGGGTACCCGGGCGCGGGTGTCCACGAGTCGAAGCCATACGATGACGCTGAGTAATGAAGCGAGGCGGGGTTCGATGACGGATGAGGTGGGTGGTCGGGCGAAGCTGATGCTGGGCCTGGCCACGGTGGGGTTCGCGGTCAACTTCTGGGCCTGGGCGCTGCTCAGTCCGCTCGGCCCGCGCTACAAGGAGCTGCTCGGGCTGTCGGCGCCGCAGCAGGCGTTGCTGGTCGCGGTGCCGGTGATCGTCGGGTCGCTGGGGCGGATTCCGGTGGGCGCGTTGACCGATCGGTACGGCGGGCGGGTGATGTTTCCGCTGGTGTCGGCGGTGACCATTGTGCCGGTGCTGTTCATCGGGCTCGCCGGGCAGGCGTCGTTCACGGCGTTGCTCATCGGCGGGTTCTTTCTGGGGGTCGCGGGTACGGCGTTCGCGATCGGGGTGCCGTTCGTCAACGCCTGGTTTCCGCCGCAGCGGCGCGGGTTCGCGGTCGGGATCTTCGGCGCGGGCATGGGCGGTACGGCCATCAGCGCGCTGACCACGGTGGGGCTGGTCGAGTGGGGCGGGGCGGCGGCGCCGTTCGTCATCACGGCGGTCGTACTGGCGGTGTACGCGGTCGTCGCGTGGCTGCTGCTGCGGGACGCGCCGGGGCGCAGCGCCACTGTGCAGCCGCTGGTCAAGCGGCTGGCGGACACAGGGCGGCTGCCGATCACCTGGCAGGCGTGCCTGCTGTACGCGGTCGCGTTCGGCGGGTACGTCGCCTTCTCCGTCTACCTGCCGACCTACCTGGAGACCGAGTACGACCTGGAGCAGGCGGACGCCGCCTACCGGATGGCCGGGTTCGTGGTGCTCGCGGTCCTGGCGCGGCCGCTGGGCGGATGGCTGTCGGACCGGTTCGGCCCGGTACGGGTGCTGGCGGGGGTGTTCGCGGTGGTCGCGGTCATGGCGGCGGTCCAGGCGCTGACGCCGCCGCTGCTGCCGGTGGGCACGGTCGCGTTCCTGTCGATGGCGGCGGCGCTCGGCGCGGGCAGCGGGGCCACGTTCGCGCTGGTGGCGCAGGTGGCTCCGGCCGACAAGGTCGGATCGGTCACCGGGCTGGTGGGGGCGGCCGGCGGGCTGGGCGGGTTCGTGCCGCCGCTGGTCATGGGGTTCATCTACGGGCGGCTCGGTTCGTACGGGCTGGGCCTGGCGCTGCTGGCGGTCACCGCCGGGCTGGCGGTGGTTCTGACCCTGACCGCGGTGCGCAGTCTCGCGGTCCGGCACGCGTCCACGACCTGAGCGTCAAAGCGCCCCTCGTCGCCTCGAGGCCGTCGAGCACGTGATCGTCAGCGGGTCGGTTCCCAGCCGCGCCGGACCGCAGGCCGGCTCTCGTCCCTGCTGCGGTACACGATGTACGGCCGGGTGAGGTAGCCGAGGGGCGCGGTGAGCATGTGCACGAGCCGGGTGAACGGCCAGATCGCGAACAGCACCAGCGCGCTGAGCGCGTGCAGCTGGAACAGCGGGGGCGCGCCCGCCATCAGGTCGGGCCGCGGCTGGAACAGGAAGATGGACCGGAACCAGGGCGAGACGGTGGTGCGGTAGTCGTAGCCGCCGCCGACGAGGTTGGCGTGCACGGTGGCGGCCAGGCCGAGGGCGATGGTGAGCGCGAGCACCGCGTACATGAGCTTGTCGTTGCGGGTGGTGGCGGTGAAGACGGGGCCGACCGTGCGGCGGCGGTAGATGAGGATGGCCAGGCCGCCCACGGTGGCGATGCCCGCGATCGTGCCGAGCACGACGGCGAGCAGGTGATAGAGGCTCTCGCTGATACCCACAGCCTCGGTCCAGGTCTTCGGGATCACCAGGCCGCCGACGTGGCCCAGCGCCACGATGAGGATGCCGAAGTGGAACAGCGGACTGCCGATGCGCAGCAGCCGCGACTCGTACATCTGGGACGAGCGCGTCGTCCAGCCGAACTTGTCGTAGCGGTAGCGCCAGAGGTGGCCGAGCACGAACACGGTCAGCGCCACGTACGGCAGCACCACCCACAGCAGGACGCTCATCGGCCCGCCTCCATGATCGCGTAGGGTTCCAGTCCGACCGCCTCGGCGGGCGGGCCTTCGGCGGCGAGCCGCAGCGCGGCCTGCCGTTCGCGCGCGCCCGCCGGGGGCAGCGTGGCCAGCACGGCGGCCACCACGTCCGCGTACGGCGAGCCCTCCTCGCGCAGCGCCGCGTGCAGCACCTCCACGCCCGCCCGATGCTCCAGCAGCAGCCGCCGGGCCTCGCGTTCCGCGCCGCGCGCCCACAGCTCGCACACCACGGCCAGGTGATCGGGCAGCTCGCCGCCGTCGAGCTCGAACCCAGCCGCCTTCACCGCGTGCTGGAACCGCAGCAGCGCCGGACCGCGCCTGCGGGTGTCGCCGTACGCGTAGTAGGTGAGGTACGGGCAGCAGCGCCGCTTGAGGTCGAACGTCGCCACGTAGTGCGCCGCCAGCGCACGAAGGTCCGTGCCCGCCACATACGCAAGGAAGGCCGACAGCCGGTCGCGTGCCTCGCCGGACGGCAGCCCGGAGACGGCCTCGCGCAGCACGCCGAGCCCGTCGCGGAGCCGCTCGTCGGGATAGCCGAGCAGCACCGAGGCCACCATGTGGACGGTCCGCGCGCTCATTTCCTCCTCCTCCTCTTGGGGAACAGGCCGTCCGGGGTGCCCTTGCCGTCCCAGTTGAGCAGGTTCACCCGGCCGCGCAGCTCGTCGGCGTCGTCCAGGTCGTCGCCCTGCTGACGTTCGCGCAGGGCGTGGAAGCTCTCCACCGCGACCGGGGCGGGCCGCCCGGACGCCTCGCCGAAGGGGCCGTTCATGCCGGGGCCGCCCTCGTAGTCGAGGCTGCACCCCAGCTCCTCCAGCCCGGCGGCCTGCTCGGCGTGCGCCGTGGGGATGACGTACCGTTCGGCGTACGGGGCCAGCGCGAGCAGCCGGTGCATGCCCTCGACCTGCGGGCCGGTCATGCCGGCGGCGCGCGCGATCGACTCGTCGGGCTCCTGGCCGAGGTTGAGCCGTCGCATGTACGAGCGCATCGCGGCCAGCCTGCGCAGCACCGTGCGCACCGGAGCAGGGTCGCCGGCGGTGAACAGCTCGGCCAGGTAGCCCACCGGGATGCGCAGCGCGTCGATGGCGCCGAACAAATTCCCTGCGTCCTCGCCGTCGTGCCCGGTGGCGGCGAGCACGTCCACGACGGGGGACAGCGGCGGGATGTACCAGACCATCGGCATCGTGCGGTACTCCGGATGCAGCGGCAGCGCCACCCCGTACTCGAAGATCAGCCGGTGGATCGGCGATTCGCGGGCGGCGTCCAGCCAGTCGTCGGGGATGCCGGAGTCGCGGGCGGCGGCGATGACGGCGGGGTCGCGCGGGTCGAGCAGCACACCCTTCTGCGCCTCGTACAGGTCGCGCTCGTCGGGCACGGAGGCGGCCTCGGCGACGCGGTCGGCGTCGTACAGCACCAGGCCGATGTAGCGCAGCCGCCCGACGCACGTCTCCGAGCAGACCGTGGGGATGCCGACCTCGACGCGCGGGAAGCAGAACGTGCACTTCTCCGCCTTGCCGGTGCGGTGGTTGAAGTACACCTTCTTGTACGGGCATCCGGTCACGCACATCCGCCACCCCCGGCAGCGGTCCTGATCGACCAGCACGATGCCGTCCTCCGACCGCTTGTACAGCGCCCCCGACGGGCAGGAGGCCACGCAGGACGGGTTGAGGCAGTGCTCGCAGATGCGCGGCAGGTAGAACATGAACGCACGCTCGAACTCCAGCCTCACCTGCTCCGACACCTTGCGCAGCACCGGGTCGGGCGAGGGGTCGCCGGCCAGGTCGTCGTCCCAGTTCGCGCTCCAGCCGATCTTCATGGGCTTGCCGCTGATGAGCGAGCGGGGCCGCGCCACCGGGGTGTCGTCCTGGAGGGGAGCGGAGAAGAGCCGGTCGTAGTCGTACGTCCAGGGCTCGTAGTAGTCCTGGATGGACGGCATGAGCGGGTTCGCGAAGATCGTCAGGAGCTTTCTGAACCGGCCGCCGGCCTTGAGCGTGAGGCGGCCGCGCCGGTTCAGCTCCCAGCCGCCCTTCCACCGCTCCTGGTCCTGGTAGCGGCGGGGATAGCCCTGTCCTGGCCGGGTCTCGACGTTGTTGAACCAGACGTACTCGGTGCCCGCCCGGTTGGTCCACGCCTGCTTGCAGGTGACCGAGCAGGTGTGGCAGCCGATGCACTTGTCGAGGTTCATCACCATGGCGAGCTGTGCCATCACGCGCATCAGTAGTCGACCTCCTGGCCGCGGCGGCGGATCACGGTGATCTCGTCGCGCTGGTTGCCGGTCGGGCCCAGATAGTTGAAGGCGAAGCTGAGCTGGGCGTATCCGCCGATCAGATGGGTGGGCTTGACGAGGAGCCGGGTGAGCGAGTTGTGGATGCCGCCGCGCAGCCCGGACGTCTCGCTCTTGGGCACGTCCACCACGCGTTCCTGGGCGTGGTACATGTACACCGTGCCCTCCGGCATGCGGTGCGAGACCACCGCGCGGGCCACCACGACGCCGTTGCGGTTGACCGCCTCCACCCAGTCGTTGTCGCCGATGCCGGCCTTCGCGGCGTCGGCCGGGCTCATCCAGATCGTCGGCCCGCCCCGCGACAGCGTCAGCATGAGCAGGTTGTCCTGGTACTCGGAGTGGATGGACCACTTGGAATGCGGGGTCAGGTAGCGGACGACGACACCTTCGACGACGCCCTGCTCGCTTTGCTCGCCGAGCGGCGGCTCGCCGAAGAGCGCGGTCATGTTCAGCGGCGGCCGGTAGACGGGCAGCGCCTCGCCCGCCTCGTGCATCCAGTGGTGGTCGAGGTAGAAGTGCTGGCGGCCGGTGAGGGTGTGCCAGGGCTTGCGGTGCTCGACGTTGATGGTGAACGGCGCGTAGCGCCGCCCGCCGCTCTCGCTGCCCGACCACTCCGGCGAGGTGATCACCGGGACGGGTCTGGCCTGGGTGTCGGCGAACGTGATCTGCCGGTGCTCGTCGGCCAGCCCGTCGAACGACGTGCCGGTCCGCCGGGCCAGCGTGGCGAAGCCCTGGGCGGCCAGGCGGCCGTTGGTAGTGCCCGACAGCGCCAGGATGGCCTCGCACAGGTCGCGGTCGCGGGCCAGCGACGGGCGGCCGTTGGGTGCGGTGCCGGTCATGCGGGCCAGCCGGTCGATCTCGCCGGACACGTCGTACGTCAGGCCCTTGGTGGTCGCGCCGAGCCGCTCCAGCAGCGGGCCCAGCGAGGCCATCTTCTCCGCGACCGCCCCGTAGTCGCGCTCCACCACGACCACCTTGGGGAAGTCCCGGCCCGGCGTGGGCGGCCGGCCGGTGGCGCGCCAGTCATGCACCCGGCCGTGCGGGGTGGCCAGCTCGTCGGGGGTGTCGTGCAGCAGCGGCAGGGCCACCAGATCGTTGCGCGTGCCCAGGTGGGTGCGGGCCAGGTCGCTGAACGCGCGGGCGATGGCGTGGAAGGCGGCGAAGTCCGTACGGGTCTGCCAGGGCGGGTCGATGGCGGGGGTGAACGCGTGCACGAACGGGTGCATGTCGGTCGAGGACAGATCGTGCTTCTCGTACCAGGTGGCGGCCGGGAGCACGATGTCGGAGAACAGCGTCGTGGACGTCATCCGGAAGTCCAGCGACAGCAGCAGGTCCAGCTTGCCGCGCGGCGCCTCGTCCACCCACGCAACGTCGCCGGGGCGCCGGTCGGGCGGGGCTTCTTGGGCGCGTACGGCGGAGTCCGCGCCCAGCAGGTGCCGCAGGAAGTACTCGTTGCCCTTGGCCGAGGAGCCCAGCAGGTTCGCCCGCCACACCGTCAGCACGCGCGGCCAGTTGCCCGGCGCGTCGGGGTCCTCGCAGGCGAAGCCGAGCCGCCCGGCCGCGACCTCACCCGCCACGTACGCCGCCGGGCCGTCGCCGGCTGCGCCGGCCTCGTCGGCCAGGTCGAGCGGGTTGCGGTCGAACGTCGGATACGACGGCATCCAGCCGAGCCTGGCGGACTGCGCCAGCAGGTCGGCGGTGGCCTTCCCGGCGAACGCGCCGTCGGCGAGCGGCGAGGAGACGGCGTCGGCGCTGTAGGTGTCGTAGCGCCACTGGCAGGTGTGCAGGTACCAGTAGGCGGTGCCGATCATCTGCCGGGGCGGGCGTTGCCAGTCCAGCCCGAACGCGAGCTGCGCCCACCCGGTGATCGGCCGGCACTTCTCCTGCCCGACGTAGTGGGCCCAGCCGCCGCCGTTGACGCCCTGGCAGCCGGTCAGCGTGGTCAGCGCCAGCATGGCCCGGTAGATGGTGTCGGAGTGGAACCAGTGGTTGGTCCCCGCCCCCATGATGATCATCGAGCGGCCGCCCGACTGTTCGGCGTTCGCGGCGAACTCCCTGGCGATCCTGGCCGCCGCCCGCGCCGGCACGCCGGTGATCTGCTCCTGCCAGGCCGGCGTGTACGGCTCCGCCGCGTCCTCGTACCCCGACGGCCAGCGCCCCGGCAGCCCGTCGCGGGCCACGCCGTACTGGGCGAGCAGCAGGTCGTAGACCGTGGTGACGAGGTGGCCGCCGACCCGCCGTACCGGAACGCCCCGCTCCAGCACGCCGCCGCCGTCGTCGAAGCGGGGGAGCGCGACCGGCACCGCCTCGCCCCCGTAGACGGTCAGCAGCGGGTCCACGCCGTCCAGGTCGAGGTTCCAGCGGCCCTCACCCCGCTCGGAGTAGCGGAAGGCGAGCGAGCCGTTCGGCACGGCCGGCGCGCCGGTGCGCGCGTCCAGCAGCACCGTCGCGAACGCCCCCTCCGGCCGGTCCAGGTCGGCCGCGGTGAGGAACGTGTCCGGCACGTACGTCCCGCCGCGCTCGCGCAGCCTGACCAGGAACGGCAGGTCCGTGAAGCGCTTGACGTACTCGGTGAACGCGGGCGTGGCGCGGTCGGCGAAGAACTCCTTGAGGATCACGTGGCCCATCGCCATGGCCAGCGCGCCGTCCGTGCCGGGGCGCGGGGCCAGCCACTCGTCGGCGAACTTCGCGGCGTCGCTGTAGTCGGGCGCGAGCACCACCACCTTCTGCCCGCGGTAGCGCGCCTCGGCCATGTAGTGGGCGTCGGGTGTGCGGGTGACCGGCACGTTGGAGCCCCACAGCATCAGGTACGCCGCGTCCCACCAGTCGGCCGACTCCGGCACGTCCGTCTGGTCGCCGAACACCTGCGGCGAGGCCACCGGCAGGTCGGCGTACCAGTCGTAGAACGACAGCATCGCGCCGCCGATCAGCGAGATGAACCGGGCGCCGACCGCGTGCGAGGCCATCGACATGGCCGGGATCGGGGAGAAGCCCGCGATCCGGTCGGGTCCGTACGTCTTGATCGTGTGCACGTGCGCCGCCGCGATGATCTCGCACGCCTCGTCCCACGTGATCCGGACCAGCCCGCCCTTGCCCCGGACGGACTGGTAGCGGCGCCGCTTGTCCGGGTCGGAGGTGATTTCCGCCCACGCCGCGACCGGGTCGCCCAGCCGCGCCTTCGCCTCCCGGTACAGCTCGACCAGGACGCCGCGCGCGTACGGGTAGCGCACGCGGGTGGGGGAGTAGGTGTACCAGGAGAACGCCGCGCCCCTGGGGCAGCCGCGCGGCTCGTACTCCGGCCGGTCGCCGCCCACGCTCGGGTAGTCGGTCTGCTGCGCCTCCCAGGTGATGATGCCGTCCTTGACGTACACCTTCCACGAGCACGAGCCGGTGCAGTTCACGCCGTGCGTGGAGCGGACCACCTTGTCATGGCTCCACCGGTCCCGGTAGAAGTCGTCCGCCTGCCTGCCGCCCACCTGGTAGAGGGCGCGGAGGTCCGGCGAGACCGTGCCCGGCCGCAGGTGGCGGCCCATCCGCAGCAGCGCGTCGCTGACCGGTCCATCCATCCCCGCCATGTCTTTCGCCCCTGCCGTCACCGATCTGACACGTTCCGTTACCTAGTCCGCCGGCGGCGGGAGAAACGTGGCTCGCCATCCTCGCGGATGCCTTTCTCCTCACCCTTGCCGATCAGGGCGGCGGGCACGGCGGCCGAAGGGCCTCCCGGTGGAGGACCAAGGTCCCTTCGGGCGGGGCCTGACGCCCCTGGGGAGCGGGCCGGGCCGTGCAGCAGCCTGACCGGCATGGACGTCCTTGATCTCTCCCGCTGGCAGTTCGGCGTCACGACCGTCTACCACTTCCTGTTCGTGCCCCTCACCATCGGGCTGTCGATCATCGTGGCCGGGCTGCAGACCGCCTGGCACCGGACGGGGAGACCGGAGTACCTGAAGCTGACCCGGTTCTGGGCAGGCTCTTCTCATCAACTTCGCGATGGGCGTGGTGACCGGCATCGTGCAGGAGTTCCAGTTCGGGATGAACTGGAGCGCCTACTCCAGGTTCGTCGGTGACGTGTTCGGAGCGCCGCTGGCCATGGAAGGGCTGCTGGCCTTCTTCCTGGAGTCCACCTTCCTCGGCCTGTGGATCTTCGGCTGGGACCGGCTGCCGCGCCGGGTGCACCTGGCCACGATCTGGCTGGCCGCCATCGGCACGAACATCTCGGCGTACTTCATCCTCGCCGCCAACTCCTGGATGCAGCATCCCGTCGGCTACCGGATCGCCGGTGGGCGGGCCGAACTGACCGACATCTGGGCGGTGCTCACCAACTCCACCACCCTGGTCACCTTCCCGCACGTCATCTTCGGCGCGTTCCTGACCGCGGCGGCCTTCGTGCTCGGTGTCAGCGCCTGGTTCCTGCTCCACAAACGCGACCAGCCGCTCTTTCGCACCTCCGCCAGGATGGCGCTCGTCGTCGCGCTCGTCTCGGCCGTGGGCGTGGCGTTCTCCGGCCACTGGCAGGCGCAGATCATGACCGAGCAGCAGCCGATGAAGATGGCCGCCGCCGAGGCGCTGTGGGAGGACGAGACGTCGGCCGGGTTCTCGCTGTTCGCGATCGGTGACGTGGAGAACGGCCGCAACCACGTCAACCTGCAGATCCCGTACGGCCTCAGCCTGCTGGCCACCAACAGCCTGGACGGCAAGGTCGAGGGGATCAATGACATCCAGGCCCGCTACCAGGCCCTTTACGGTCCCGGCGACTACCGGCCGGTCGTGGGCCTGGCGTACTGGTCGTTCCGCCTGATGATCGGGTTCGGTGCGCTGTCGGCGCTGCTCGCGGCCGCCGGGCTCTGGCTGACCCGGCGCGGCAGGCTCCCGTCAGGCCGCTGGGCCTACCGGCTGGCCATCGCCGGGATTGGGCTGCCCTTCCTGGCCAACACCCTGGGGTGGATCTTCACCGAGATGGGCCGCCAGCCGTGGACGGTCTTCGGCATCATGCGCACTGCCGCCGCGGTCTCGCCCACCGCGGACGTCACGTCGGTGGCCATCACGCTCGCCGGCTTCACCCTGGTCTACGCCGTGCTCGCGGCGATCGAGGTGCGGCTGCTGATCAAGTTCATCCGCATCGGGCCGGACGAGCAGGCAGAACAGGAAACCTCCGTCCCCGCACTCAGCTACTGACAAGGACATCACCGTCATGGAACTGACCACCGTCTGGTTCGTGCTGATCGCCGTGCTGTGGACCGGCTACTTCCTGCTGGAGGGCTTCGACTTCGGCGTCGGCGTGCTGCTGCCGTTCCTGAGCAGGGACGAGGCGGACCGGCGCGTCATCGTCCGCTCGATCGGGCCCGTCTGGGACGGCAACGAGGTGTGGCTGCTGGTGGCGGGCGGGGCGACGTTCGCCGCGTTCCCCGAGTGGTACGCCACCCTGTTCAGCGGCTTCTACCTGCCTTTGTTCCTCATCCTGCTGGCGCTCATCGCGCGTGGCGTGGCGCTGGAGTATCGCGGCAAGTCCGGCAGCCCGCGCGGCTGGGACCGGGCCTTCTTCTGGGGGTCGCTCGGCCCGGCCTTCCTGTGGGGCGTGGCGTTCGCCAACATCGTGCGCGGGGTGCCGCTGGACGCCCGCCACGAGTACACCGGCACCCTGTTCACCCTGCTCAACCCGTTCGCGCTGCTCGGCGGGCTCGCCACGCTGCTGCTGTGCACCTCGCACGGCGCGGTCTTCCTCGCCCTGCGCACCACCGGCGAGCTGCGTGCGGCCGCCTCGCGGGCGGCGAGGAGCCTGGCGCCGGCGACGATCGTGGTGGTGATGGCGTTCCTGCTCACCATCGGCGGACCGCGGCCCGTCCTGGAGGGCGCCTGGTGGGCGGCGGTGGCGCTGGCGGCGCTCGGCCTGCTGGGCGCGACGGCGGCGACGCTGCGCGGCCGCGACGGCTGGGCCTTCACCGCGAGCGCGGTCGCCGTGGTCGCGGTGGTGGCCGGCCTGTTCGTCAGGTTGTTCCCGAACGTGCTGCCCGCGCTCGACCCGGCCAACAGCCTGACCGTGACCAACGCCGCCTCCACGCCGTACACGCTCACGGTGATGACCTGGGTGGCGGCCATCTTCACGCCCGTGGTGCTGGCCTACCAGGCGTGGACGTACTGGGTCTTCCGCCGCCGGCTCACCGGGCCGCCCGCCGGCTCCCGGTGAGAAGGCCCCCTCTCCCGGGGAACCACGGCGTCTGACCCAGCCGGCGGCGCGGCGGTCACGCCGGCGGAACCCGGTCAGTCCTTGCGGCCGGCGCGCAGCCGCGCCGCCAGCGCGGCCGCCTGCGTGCGGCGCTGCATGTCGAGCTTGGACAGCAGGTTCGACACGTAGTTCTTCACGGTCTTCTCGGCGAGGAACATGCGCTCGCCGATCTGCCGATTGGTGAGCCCCTCGCCGATGAGGTCGAGGATGTGGCGCTCCTGCTCGGTCAGCGCGGCGAGCGGGTCTTTCTTGGCGGCCTGGTCGCGCAGCCGCTGCAGCATGGTGGCCGTCGTCTGCGGGTCGAGCAGCGACTGTCCCGACGCCACCGTACGGACCGCGCCCACCAGGTCGGAGCCGTGGATCTGCTTGAGCACGTAACCGGCGGCCCCGGCCATCACCGCGTCGAACAGCGCGTCGTCGTCGGCGAACGACGTCAGCATCAGGCACGCCAGCCCCGGCACCCGCGAGCGCACCTCGCGGCAGACGTCCACGCCGCTGCCGTCGGGCAGCCGGACGTCCAGGATCGCCACGTCGGGCCTGAGCGCGGGGATGCGCGCGATCGCGGACTCGGCCGTGCCCGCCTCGCCGACCACCTCGATGTCGTCCTCCGAGTCCAGCAGCGCCGCGACACCCCGGCGGACGACCTCGTGATCGTCGAGGAGGAACACACGAATCATGGAAGTGACGCTACCCAACCGGCGACCCGGGTCAAAGGACGAAGGTCCCGAGTCGGACCGGCGAAGGTCCCCCGCGGTCGCGACGTGGCCTCCGTGCCGGCGCGGGCGATCACCCCCACGGGCCGCCCGCTCACCTGCGCCGGCCTCCTACGCCGCCAGGACCTTGGTCTTGGCGCGCTCGTACTCCTCCGGCGTGAGGTCCCCGTGGTTCTTGAGATCGGCCAGCCGCGCGAGCTCATCGGCCTGGCCGGTGGCCGTCCGCCGTCCGGCGGCCTCGTAGTAGCGGGCCTCGCGTTCGATCGCCGCGGCGGCCTCGCGGCGGCCCATCCCCTTGCCGCGCACGATCAGGTAGAGGAGGACGCCCACCAGCGGCAGGACGATGACCAGAATCGACCAGCCCGCCTTGGCCCAGCCGTTCACGGTGTCGTCGCGGAAGAGGTCCACGATGACGCGGAAGACCAGCATCAGCCAGACGACCCAGAGGAAGAACCACATCATGGTGAGGAAGATGTTCAGCAGCGGATAGTCGTCCATGTCAGCCGTCCCTCCTATGGGGCCGAGCCCGACGGGAGCGGCCTGCCCCGTCGTCATTGGGCCGCCGAGCCCCCGGCCCGGCGGTTGTACATCGTCAAGGCCCAGATGACCAGGACGTTCAGCACGATGATCAGCACGCTCCAGAGCGGGTAGTAGGGCAGGAACAGGAAGTTCGCCACGGCGCTCAGCACGGCGAGCACGATGCCCACGGCGCGCCCCCACGCCTGGGCGGCGAACACGGCCAGGCCGGCCAGGAAGATGAGGACGCCGATGGCGAGGTGGACCCAGCCCCACGCGGTCAGGTCCCATTTGAAGACATAGTCTCCGCGGAAGACGTACACGTCGTTCCGGAAGATGGCGGCGATTCCGGAGAGCGCGCCGAACAGCCCGCTCAGCACCATCATGCTTCCGGCGAAGTAGGCCAGTCCCACCACCCAGCCGGACGGGCGATGACCGGTTGTCGTTGAGGACATCTCGACTCCTCGTCCTCGGGCACGCGCGATGAACGCACGGACGCCGTCCAGCTACCCGCAGGCCGACCACCAAACCAGCAACGATTCCCGGATCGGCGAGGGTCCGTCGCCGATCACAACCGCGCGATCGCGGCCTCGAGGAACCGGTCGCGCCGGCGGGTGACGTGAGGGCTGTGGCCCTCGGTCGGCGTGTTGAGCGCGGCCACGGCGTCCCAGTACGGGACGTCCTCGGCCCGCGTGCCGGTGGCACGTTCCCAGCCCGCCAGCACATAGGCGGGCGCGTCGTCGTCGTACAGGATCGCGGCCTGCTTGCGCAGCTCGCCGAGATCCACGCCGGGATCGCCGACGCCGGCCGTCTTCCAGTCGATCAGCGCGCGCACCCCGCTGCCGGCGAGCACCGTGTTGCCGGGCCACACATCGCCGTGCACGAAGACGTTCGGCGTGGCCGGAAGCTTGATCGCCTGGACGCGTTCGTCGGCTTTCTGCAGCAGCGCCGTGGTCGGCATCCTGCCCTCCCGGCGGTCTCGGGCGAAGTCGTCGACCGCGATGGGGCGCGGCCGGAACGGAAGATCCGGCTGCGGATCGAGGGCGACCGCGTGCACGCGGGCGAGCGCCGCGCCCGCCGCCAGGAGCAGCTCAGGGGAGACCGTCGCGGGCCATGCGCTGGTCCCGGATATGACGGTCTCCAAGGTCGCCGGTACCCCGGCCGCGCGGCCGTCGAGATCGGCCGCGAGCAGACGCGGAGCCGTCAGCCCGTGCTTCTCGGCGACGAGCAGCGCCGCCGCGTTCGTCGCTATGAGCTCCGGCCCGATGCGGCTGCTCGGCGCCCGCAGCACCACCGATGACGTCGCCCCGCCAGGGGCTGCCAGATCGACCCACCAGGGGCTCTCCCCGTCGTGCAGGGACCTTACCGCCCCGATCCGATCACCGAGCCGATCCTCGACCCACGCGCGCAGCGGCTCCGCCGGACCTGAGCCGCGCCTGTCATCCTTCCCCCACTGCACAAACGTGATCCGGATCCGGCCCGGTGTCAAGGCGCAGGGGGTTATGCCCCGCCCCAAACGGGCAGGTCGGCGACGTCGTCGTGCTTCCAGCTCAGCTCGTCGCGCACGGCCACGACGCCGTCGATGTTCTCGGCCAGGCGGACGGCGGTCATGGCCTGGCTGCGCTCCTCGTACATGCCGGTCAGGGTGACGACGGCGTCCCGCACGGCGACGCCCGCCTGGCCCTGCAGGGCCTCGCGTACCTCGCGCTCGATGTCCTCGTCGGGACGCAGGAACACCTTGATCAGGTCGCGGCGGCTGACGATGCCGGCCAGGCGGCCGTCCGCGTCCACGACGGGCAGCCGCTTGACGCCGTGCCGGTCCATCAGCCGGGCGGCCGACACCACGGGCGCGTCCGGGGTGGTGACGTGGGCGGGGCCGGTCATCAGCTCGCCCGCGGTCTCGCCCCGCGCCTTGCGCAGGCCGCTGCCCTCGCTGCCGGCCGCGTGGCGGATGCGGGCGCGCAGCGGCGGACGGTAGTCGTCGCCGTAGTAGCGCTGCTTGAACTCCTCCTTGGCCAGCAGGTCGGCCTCGGACACGACGCCGAGCACGCGGCCCTCGCCGTCCACCACGGGAACGCCGCTGACGCCCCGCTCGATGAGCAGCTCGGCGACCTTGTGGAAGGAGTCGGTCTCGCGGACGGCGGCCACGTCGGTGGTCATCACGTTCCCGACCAGAGCGGTCATGGCGACCTCCTGATGTGCTTGACCCGGACGATGCCGGGGACGGTGCGGGCGAGCACGTCGGCGATCTTGTCGGCGTGCTCGTGGGGCGGGCCGCTCAGCTCGGCGACGCCGTCGCGCACGGTGACGTCCCAGCCCGGCCCGAACGGATACTGCTCGCGCAGCGCGTCGACGACGTCCCGGCGCAGGTCGTCGTCGGAACGGGCCAGCATCGCCATGAGGTCGCGCCGGCTCACCATGCCGACGACCCGGCCGCCCTCGACCACGGGCAGGCTCTTGATCCGCTCGCCCACCATGAGGCCGATGGCGGCGGTGACGTCCGTCGCCGGCGTGACCGTGACCGGCCGCCGGGTCATCACCTCCAGGACGCGGCGGGGCGGCGGCTCACCGGCCGCCGGCACCGGACGCAGGGCGGCGCGGGGATCGGGCTCGAACTCCCCGCGCAGCAGGTCCAGCTCGCTGACCACGCCCACCAGGCGGCCGGACTCGTCCACGACCGGGGCGGGGGTGATGTCGTTGCCGTACAGGACGCGGATGGCCCGCCGCACCGGGTCGGCGCGGTGGACGGTGACGGCCGGGCTGGTCATGACCTCGCGTACGAGCATGACGGTCACCTGCCCACCCAGGCCGCGTCATCCTGCCTCCAGGACAGCTTGTCGACGACGTCGACCACGCCGTTGACCCGGGCGGCCATGCGCGCGGCGATCGCGGCCTCCGTCCGGCGCTCCATCCGGCCCGACAGCGTCACCACGCCCCGCTCCACCTCGACCCGGACGCCGTCGGTGTTCACCCACAGGGTCTTGTCGAGCACCTCGTCGCGGATCTCGCGGGCGATGTCCTCGTCCGGCCGCAGGAACACCTTCACCAGGTCGCGGCGGCTGACGATGCCGGCGAGACGGCCGTCGTAGTCGACGACCGCGAGCCGCTTGACGTCCCGCTCGTCCATCAGCCGGGCGGCTTCCACCGTGGTCGAGGCCGGGGTGATGGTGACGGCGGGGCTGGTCATCAGCTCGGCCGCGGTGTCGCCCTCGGCCTTCCGCCTGCCCTTGGGGTGGCGCAGCCGGGCGCGCAGCGGTGGCCGGTAGCCCTCGCGGTAGAACTGCTCCCGGAACTCCTCCTTGCGCAGCAGGTCGGCTTCCGACACCATGCCGAGCACGCGCCGGTCGTCGCCGACGACCGGCACCGCGCTCACGCCGGCCTGGATGAGCGTCTCGGCGACCTCCTTGAACGGCGTGTCGGCGGACACCGCGACGACCTTCTCCGTCATCACGTCCGCCACGGTCATGCGCATGTCGTCCTCCCTCGTCGGCCCACCTCCATCACATGCCGTACGGGCTGCGCCGCGCAGAGTCGAAGGTCCCGGCCCGGCCGGACGATGGTCAGCCGTGTGCGTGATGTGCGCGGGCGACGTGACCCGGACCTTCTCAGCGCCGTCCGCTCGCGGCGGATCTCCACCCCAGGGTGGAGATCGCGCGATCGCCACCGCGTACGGCTCGTAAGGCCTGGTGGCGGTCAGGCGTCCCAGGTGACGGGGAGGCTCTTGACGCCGCGGATGTCCGAGGTCTCCGGGCGCAGCGGGACCTCGTTCTCCGGTACGGCCAGGCGCAGCGTGGGGAAGCGGGCGAGCAGCGCGGGGAGCGCGACACGCATCTCGACGCGGGCGAGCTGCTGGCCGAGGCACTGGTGGACGCCGTGGCTGAAGGCCAGGTGGCCGCCGTCCCGCCGGTGCAGGTCGAGCCTATGGGGGTCGGGGAAGCGTTCGGGGTCGCGGTTGGCGGTGGCGAGCGACAGGATGACGGTGGTGCCGGCCGGGACGGTGTGGCCCGCGATCTCCACATCCTCCAGCGCGACCCGGTAGAACTGCTTGGCCACGGACAGGTACCGCAGCAGCTCCTCCACCGCCTGGTCGATGAGGGCGGGGTCGGCGCGCAGGGCGGCGAGCTGGTCCGGGTTGCGCAGCAGCGCGAACGTGCCGAGCGACAGCATGTTGGCGGTGGTGTCGAAACCGGCCGACAGCAGGATCAGGGCCATGCCCTGCAGCTCCTCGTCGGTCAGGTCGGTGTCGAGCAGGTCGCTGAGCACGTCGTCGGTGGGGTGGGCGCGCTTGGCGGCGACCAGTTCGGCGAGGTACTGCCGGGTCGCGACGTACGCGGCGATCAGCTTCTCGTCACTCGCCTCGCCGCCGAGGAAGATGTCGATGTTCTCCTGGAAGCGGTCCCGGTCGGCGTAGGGCACGCCCAGTAGCTCGCAGATGACCATGGCCGGGACGGGCTTGGCGAACGCGGTCACCAGGTCGGCCGGCGGGCCCGCCTGTTCCATGGCGTTCAGGTGTTCGGCGGTGATCTGCTCCACGCGTTCGGTGAGCAGCCGCATCCTGCGTACGGTGAACTTGCCGGCCAGGGGCTTGCGGTAGCGGCCGTGCTGCGGCTCGTCCATGAGCAGGAACTCGCCGGGCGGTGCCGGAGGGACCTCGATGTCGCCGTAGTCGACGGTCGGGTGGTGGCGCATGAGCTCCTTGCGGGAGCTGAAGCGGGGGTCGGCGAGGATCGCGCGGGCCAGGTCGAAGCCGGTGACGACCAGGCCCTCGTGGCCGTCGGCGAAGGTGAGCCGGCTGACCGGGCCATGCGTGCGGGCCGCGATCAGTCCGGCGGGCGGGTCGAACGGGCAGCCCGGCGGGGGCTCGGCGGGCATGGTGGTGAGGACGTGCGGGGATGCGGTCACGGTCATCCTTAGGGGAATCGGGGGCGTGGCTACTTGGTGATGCTAAGTACTGGTAGAAAGTAACACTGACTACCGGTACCTAGCAATGCTGAATAGTCCAATCGATCCCGGACGCGCCTGCCAGATCGCTTTATGCCCGTAATATCGAGTCATGACTCAGGGGCACCCGGAACCCGTCCGCCGCGACCAGTGGCGCGTCTCGCACGACGAGCGCGAAGCGGTGGTGGAACGGCTGAACAACGCCGCCGCCGAGGGCCGGCTCGACCTCGACGAACTGGACGTGCGCCTGAGCAAGGCGTTGACCGCCAAGACGTACGCCGACCTCGACGCCCTCACCGCCGACCTGCCGCCGGACGTACCGGTGAACCAGGAGCCGCTGGTCCTCAGCGGCGGCATGCACGGCGAGACGCGTACCGGCCGCTGGGACGTGCCGCCCCGCATCATCGCGTACGGCGGCATGGGCTCCGTCAAGCTCGACTTCACCCAGGTCGAGAGCCGCCTGCCCGAGATCGCCATCGAGGCGCACGGCGAAATGGGTGGCGTCACGATCGTCATCCCCGACGACTGGGGCACGGAGACGTCCGGCATGAGCTCCGGGCTCGGCGGCTTCCGCGACAAGACCACCCCCGAACGGCAGCCCAGGACGCCGCTCGTCCGCCTGTCCGGCAACGGCGGCGCCGGGGGAGTGGTCGTCCGCCATCCCAACAGCTGGGAACGCCGCAAGCTGCGCCGCCTCCAAGAACGGCGCTGACGTCCCTCAGTGCTGCTCGGCGGGTGCCGGACGGCTGCTCTGGTGGGCCAGGAGGCGCAGCGCGTCGGCGGAGCCCGGGTCGTTCGGCGTATAGACCTCGAGCCGGTGGTCGGGGCTGTCGGGCTGGAGCCAGACCTGGTATGTGACGTTGGCGGCACCGACGGTGGGATGCCGCAGGTCAAGGGTGCCGACGGTGCAGTCGGCGACCTCCCCGATCGCCCACATCGTGGCGAACTCGGAGCTGCGCATGGTCAGCTCGCCGATCAGCCGCGCCAGGCGGGCGTCCGTGGGGAAGCGCCCGGCGGTGAGCCGGAGGTAGGCGACGTGGATGCGGGCCAGCTCGTCCCAGTTGCGGTGCAGGTCGCGGGTGAACGGGTCGAGGAAGAACATCCGCGGCATCGACGGGCGGCGCGCCGGATCCCGCGGGGCGTCGTACGGGACGTGCTCGGCCATGAGCGCGTGCCCGGTGCGGTTCCAGGCGAGCACGTCGCCCCGGCGGCCCAGGACGATCGCCGGCATCGCCTCGCCCAGCGACTCCAGCAGCGCGATGACCCTCGGGTGCGGCTGCTCCTCGGGAGGCTCTGACAGGCCGGAGGCGGAGGGCTGCCTGGCGAGGTTGTGGAGGTGCACGGTCTCGATCGGATCGAGCTGTAGCACCCGCGCGATGGCGTCGAGCACCTGCTTGGACGCGGTCTCCGCCAGGCCCTGCTCCAGGCGGGTGTAGTAGCCGACGCTCACGCCCGCGAGCTGCGCCAGCTCTTCGCGCCGCAGGCCCGGCACGCGGCGCGTGGTGCCGTAGGTGCGCAGCCCGGCCATGGCCGGTGTCACCTGGTCGCGCCGCCGCTTGAGGAACGTTCCGAGACTCTCCACACCAGCGATCGTAGGCGGAGGAATCGCCCTCGTGGGTGTACCTGTCAGGTGCACCCACAGCAGGGAGATGGCTGTGCGGGCCGCTCCCGGCGGACAGTGCGGGCCATGACCACACAGCATGTGCACTCGTCACCGGGGCTGCGGGCCTGGCTCGGCCTCACGGTGATCCTCGGACCCGTCCTGCTGGTCTCCATGGACGGATCCATCCTCTTCCTGGCGATGCCCCGGATCAGCCAGGACCTGACGCCGACCGCCGGCCAGGCCCTGTGGATCCTCGACGTCTACGGCTTCGCCGTCGGCTCCCTGCTGATCGCGTTCGGCAACCTCGGCGACCGGTATGGCCGGCTCGAACTCCTCATGATCGGCACCACGGTCTTCGGCATCGGCTCGGCGGCGGCCGCCTTCGCGCCGAGCGCCGAACTGCTGATCGTGGCCCGCGCGCTGATGGGCGTGGCGGGCGCGACCCTGCTGCCGTCGGCCCTGGCGGTGCTGAGCGAGTTGTTCACCGACCCGCGGCGGCGGGCACAGGCCATCGGCATCTTCGCCGCGGCGTTCGCGGCCGGGTTCGCCATCGGGCCGATCGCGGGCGGCGTGCTGCTGGAGCGGTTCTGGTGGGGCTCGGTGTTCCTGATCAACCTGCCCGTCACCGCCCTGTTCCTGATCTTCGCGCCCGCCCTGCTGCGCGAGGTGCGCGCGACGAGTCCGGGCCGGATCGACGTGCCGAGCGTCGTGACCTCCGCGATCGGGCTGCTACTTGTGATCTACGCCGTAAAGCGCGTGGCCGCTGACGGCCCGTCCGGCGGCGCGGCCGTCGCCGGTGCCGCGGGGCTGGTACTGCTGGCGTGGTTCGCCCGCAGGCAACGGCACCTCGCGCATCCCCTGATGGACTTCTCGCTCTTCCGCGACCGCGTCTTCACGCTGGCGATCGTCACCGGTCTGGTGCCGCTGGCGGCCTGGTCGGCGAGCGCGTACCTGGCGGGCGTCTACCTCCAGTCCGTCCTCGGCCTGCCGGTGCTGAACGCGGCGCTGCTCGCCGTCCCCGGCGCCGCCGTGCTCACCGTGACCTGCGTCGTCACGCCCCACGTCGTCGATCGCATCGGCAAGCGGGCCGCACTCGTCGCCTGCCACTTCTCCATCGCGGCCGGCCTGCTGCTCCTGCTGCCCACCGCCATCACGGGAGGGATCGGCTGGTACGTCGCCTCCACGGTCGTCGCCGGCGTCGGCTACGGCATCTGCTTCAGCGTCGTCGCCGACACCGCCGTGGACGCCGTACCCGTCGAGCGGGCCGGCTCGGCGGGGGCGATCGCGGAGACCAGCAACGAGATCGGCAACGCGCTCGGCATCGCGCTCCTCGGCTCGCTCGCCGCCCTCGTCTTCCGCCTGCAGGGGCCGGACCTCGCCCCCACCCTCGACGAGACCCTGCAGCTTCCGGACCTCACGCCGGTGCTCGCCGCCGAGGCCAAGACGGCGTTCGTCACCGGCCTGCACGCGGCCGCCGCCGCGGCCGCCGTCCTGCACGTCGTGCTCGGAGCCCTGGCCCTGCGCTGGCTCAGGAACGGCGGCTCACGTGCACACCGTCAGCAGGAGAACCCGAACCCGCCGGCGCAGTAGCCGTCGTGCGTCCGGCCGCCTGCTACGGGGTCGAGTCGCCGGTGTCTCCTGGACGGGCGTCGTCCTCGTCGGAGGCCGGTTCCTCATCGAGCGGCTCGTCTCCGGGGACATCGTCGGCCGGCTCGGGTGGCGTGGGCTCGAAGAGGGAGCCCGGCGGCTCGGGCGGGTCGGAGGGCGCGAAGGGCGGCGTCCAGGCGGCGGTCGCCTCAGGGTCGGCGTCGGGGTCCTGCGCGGATGCGTCAGCCTCGGGGCGCTGCTGTTCCGCGTCGGGCTTGGCGCCATCCCGCTCTTCGAGCTCGATCATGTTCTCGAGGGCCTCGATGAGCTGCCGCGTGAACGGGTTGTCCTCCTGAACGGGCGGCCTGACGGGCAGCGGGTTCGGGCTCGGGGCCGGAGCCGGAGCCGGGGGAACGAGGTCGACGGGCTCCGCGTGGTCCACGGCGGCGAGGCGGGCCCGGCGGGACCTGGCCACGAGCACCGCGAACACGGTCAGCAGGGCCGCCACGAGCAGCAGGGCCGAGGTGACCATCGCCGTGGTGGAGAAGTCCCGCTGCTGGCTGGACGCCGCGGTGTTGATGTGCGTCGGTGCGGCGGTGGTGGCCGTGGTGCCGGCGCCCGACGGCGTGGTGGCGGCGGCCTCCTCCTCGTCGGCGGCGTCATCCGGCGCGGCTGAGGTCACCGTCGACTTCGAGGACGAGTTCGCGGTGTCCTCCTCCTCCGCTGCTGCTGAAGTGCTGGCGGACGCTTCCGCTTCGTCGCTGGAGGAAGCGGCCTCTGACGGCTCCGACGTCGTCGCGGTCTCCTCGGGGGCTGGGGACTCGGTCTCAGCGGGTGCCTGCGACTCCGCGGGCGGCGGCTCTGACGCTGTGGCGGTCTCCGTGGGGGATGGCGATGCGGATGCCGTGGCGGTTTCCGTGGGCGAGGGCGATGCGGATGTCGTTGGGGTGGCCGAGGGAGACTCGGTGGGGGCGGGCGACTCCGACACGGTGGGGGTCGGGGTGGCCGACGGCGTCTCGGTGGACGTCGGTGTGTCGGAGGTAGGGGTGGCGGTGGGTTCGCCTGGCGTCGCGGTGGGGGTGGCGGTGGGTTCGCCCGATGTCGCGGTGGGGGTGGCGGTGGGTTCGCCTGGCGTCGCGGTGGGCGTGGCCGTCGGGGGGTGCGATGGCGACGCGGTCTCGTGCGGCGGCGTGGTCTCCTGCGGCGGTGCCGTTTCGTGCGGGGGAGCGGTCTCGCGCGGGGGAGCGGTCTTGTGCGGCGGTGCCGTTTCGTGCGGAGGAGCGCTGTGGTGGGGCGGGGTGCCGTCGTGCGTGGGCGCGTCCTGAGCGTGGGTCGGCTCCGGCGCGGGACGGGTTTTCACAGGTGACGGGCCGCCATCGTCGTGGCGGGAGTCGCCGTCATGAGATCCGTGCCGGTCCGGGCCGCCTTGGCCGGTGCCGTCCCGGCCGACACCGTCTCGGCCGACACCGTCCCGGCCGACACCGTCCCGGCCGATGCCGCCGTGGCCGAAGCCGTCCCGGTCCGGGCCGGACGGGAACGACGGCTCGTTCCGGAAACCGTGGCCGAACTCCTGAGAGTCCCGGCCCTTCCCGTGAGAGCCCTGATACCTCCCTTGACCGTCCTGGGAGCCGTCCATGCCGGTACGCGGCCCGTCATGCGGGTCGCCCGGTGAGCCCGCGTGGCCATCGGGGGCCTGCCGAGCGGTGATCTCCGCGTCGTTCTGAGAGGACTTCTGGATGTCTGGCGTCATGGCAGTGGGGGACCTCCCGGGACCATTCCGGACGAAACCATTCAGACCATGATGAAGAGGATTATGAACGGCTTAAGGGGATAAACCGGAAGCCTGTGGGTGGAGCGAGCGTACATGAAGTTCTTGCAGGTCACACGCTCGGGAAGACGCGATCGACGGCGCTGCGGAGAGAGAAGCCCAAGCCGGAGAGGCGCTGCCGCTGCTCAGGCCGACCCGAATGACGGAGAAAGATCTACCAAAGCCCCGCTGGTACGACGGCCGGCGCGACCCCGTGGGCCTCGGCTTCCCACGCATCCGGCCATGCATCCCACGACTCCGGCAAACCCCTTCACGGCGGCGAGCCGCGCTCATAGCCTCCCCGGCATGAGCGCCCCAACGTCGACAGCCGACCGCCGGCACCTCGTCCTCCGCCGCTGGCCCGCCGCGCTGGGACTGGCGGTCGCGATCCTCTCCTTGGCGACCGGCGGCGACCGCGAAAGCCTGGCCATCACGCTGTCCGCCGCCGTCGTGTGCTACCTCGCCGCAGCGGCGCTGGGCAGGCCGTGGACCGTGTGGCCGGCCGTCCTCGGCGCGAGCCTGGTCGTCGTCATCGGCGAGCTGATCGGGATCGCCTGGTGGGCCGGCCTCGGCGGTACGTCCGCCGTCCTCGTCATCGTCGGCCTCGCCCTGCGGGCGCCGCGATCGGCGCTGCTCGCCCAGGCCTTCGCCGTGGCCGGGTTCGGCTGCGCCGTCGCGATCTCCGTTCTCGTCACACCTCGGGTGGGCTTGGTCGTGGCCGGGCTCGCGCTCGCGAGCCACGCGGTCTGGGACGCGATCCACCTTCGCCGCAGGCTGGTCGTCGCCCCGTCGCTGGCCGAAGCCTGCATGTTCCTGGACGTGCCCCTGGGCCTCGGAGCCATCGTCCTCGCGTTCGCGGGCTGAGCCGGGGACCGGTCAGGGCGCGTTCCGCCGGCCGGCGAGCCGGAAGCGGTGCCGGTAGGCGGACGGCGAGACGCCGAGAACGCGCAGGAACGCCCGCCGCATCGTCTCATCCGAGCCGAACCCGCAGGCCCGCGCGACGGCGGGCACCGGGTCGTCGCCGGACTCCAGGAGTGCCTGTGCGGCCTCGACCCGGACGCGTTCGACGAACTGGCCGCACGTCATCGCGAGCTTCGCGCCGGAAGAGCCGGCTCAGCTGGCGCTCGCTCACCGCGAGCTTGGCCGCCATCGTCGGGAGGCGGTGGTCACCGGCCGGATCAGCGGCCACGAGGTCCAGCGCGCGGCGCAGGGTCGCGCTGCGCGGACCGGCCATGGCGTCGCGGGCGCGGAACTGCGACTGGCCGCCGGGCCGCTGCAGGAACACGACCAGGTACTTCGCGACCGCGCGCGCCCGGTCCTCGCCCCGGTCCTCGCCGACGAGCGCGAGCGCGACGTCGATCCCGGCGGTCACCCCGGCGGACGTGACGATCGGGCCGTCCCGTACGTAGATGGCGTCGGGTTCCACGCGTACCTGGGGAAACGCCTCCGCCAGCGCCGCGCAGGCCAGCCAGTGGGTCGTGGCCCGCCGCCCGTCGAGCAGCCCCGCCCGCGCGAGGACGAACGCTCCTGTGCACACGGAGACCACCCGCCGCGCGCGGGCCGCCACCCGTCGTACGGCGTCCACCAGCTCGGGCGGCACGCGGGCGAACTCGTCCCGGGGGTATCCCGGCACGACCAGGTGTCCACGTCGCCGTCCAGCGCGCCGAGCGCGAGGTCGACGCTGAGCGAGATGCCGACGTCGGTGCGGACGGGCCGTCCGTCCACCGAGGCCAGCCGCACCCGGTAGCCCCCGGCGCTGCCGAACACCTGGACGGGCCCGGCGACATCGAGCAGCAGCACGCCGTCCGACACGGCGAAGACGACATCGCTCATGGGGGAGGCCGTCAGCCGATGGAGCCGCTGAGCTCGCTGCTGCCGCCGCCGCCCGAACCGGCGCTCGAACTCATCGAGGTCGCGCGGCCGTCGACATAGGCAACCGCTGTCATGGAGCCGTCGGTCAGGCGCTTGACGGTCAGGCGCCAGGTGTCCTTGCCGGGCGCGTCGAGCGTGATGTCCTTGCGCCAGGGGAGCGTCACCTGGGGTTCGGTCGTGGACTTGCCGTTGATCACGTATGTGAGAGAGTACGTTCCTTCGCCTTGGAGGTCGAGGGTGAGCGTGTGAGGCTCGTCGCCGGCGCACGCGGCCGCCAGCAGGAGGGTGGCGGCCGGGATCAGCGGGCGCGCCCGTCTACCTAAGGTGGTCACGCGATCACTCAACCATGAGGATCGCCCGGCCGCCAGCGGAAATCGGCCGCCAAGACAGAACGGTCGATCCACTAGGATGGCAGCATGCGTACCGACACCGAAGGCCGGCCGTCCGAAGCGCGGTCCCGGCTCCTCGAAACGGCCACCCGGCTCTTCTACGGGGAGGGCATCCACGCCGTCGGCATCGATCGCATCGTCAACGAGGCGCAGGTCACCCGTGCCACCCTCTACCGGCACTTCCCCGGCAAGGAGGAGCTGGTCCTCGCCTACCTGAGCGGGGTCGACAAGGCCATGCGGGCCCCGGCCGAGGAGGCCCAGGCGGCCGGGCTGCCGCCCGCCGAGGCGATCCTTGCCATCAGCCGTTCCATCGCCGAGGGCATCCAGTCGCAGGGCTTCCGCGGCTGCGCTTTCCTCAACGCCGCCGCCGAATATCCCGACCCCGAGTCGCCGGTGCGCAAGGCCGTGATCGCCCACCGCCAGTGGTTCCTCGACACGATCACGGACCTGCTCGCTCAGATCCGCCACGACGGTGCCGAGCCCGCCGCGCGCCACTACGTGATGCTGCGCGACGGCGCGATGGCGGCCGGCTGCCTGTTCGACCCCGAGCTGGTCAGCGAGACGTTCCTGCACGGGGTCGAACGGCTGCTGGAGGTCTACACCGCCACCGGCGACGCCGCCGCGGCGGGCGGCTGACGCGACGCCCTCCCGCTCATCGGGCCGGTCTCATGGCTCCGGCCACTCGGTGTCGTCCGGCTCCCAGATGGGACGCAGCGGACGGGTGTCGACCTCACCGTCCGGCCTGCCCGGCGCCGCGTTCGCCAGCCGTGTGATCGCCACGACGCGCCCGTCACGGCTCTGCGCGCCGGTGGCCTGGACGCCCGGCAGGAACGAGCCGGGCGGCGTCCCGGGAACCGGCGTGGGAGACAGCAGCGCCACCACCTGCGGGCCCGGCGACGGCTCGGGCCGCGAGCGTTCTTCCGGCAAGGTCTCGCCGGCATCGGCGGTGTTGAGAGCGGCGTTGAGAACGGAAGCGTTCATCAGACACCTCCTCGTCACCCCGTACGTGCTCCAACCGGAGGATGCTGCCTGACACGTCCCATTGTAGGAAGCCCGGTTGCGTCAAGCCGGATCTCACTGTTGAGTACGGGTGCACCGGGAGCCGAGGCGCGAGGGAGCCGCCGATGTACCCCGACCCGACGATGGCACGCATCGGCGAGGGTGTGGAGCTGCACCACCAGCGCGGGCAGCGGGAGGCCGCCCGCGAGCTGTTCGCCCGCATCTGGGATGACATCGGCGGCGAGCGGGGCGACCCGCTGCACGTGTGCGTGCTCGCCCACTCCATGGCCGACGTGCAGGACGATGTACGCGAAGAGCTGACCTGGGACCTGCGGGCGCTGGCGGCGGCCGATCGGATCACCGATGAGCGGGTGGCCGAGGCGGGCGTGCCGCTCTCGGTGGCGGGCCTGTATCCGTCGCTGCACCTCAACCTGGCCGAGTGCTCCCGCAAGCTGGGCGATCTCGGCAGTGCCCGCGAGCACCTGCGGCGGGCGCGGGAGGAGATCGGCGTACTCGCCGACGACGACTATGGCCGTCTCATCAGGGGCGGTCTGGAACGGCTCACCGAGCAGCTGGGCGAGGCCCCTTAAGACCTGACGTTTCCGGATGAATGCCCGCCCGTCCGGGTACGAGTAGTCGGCATCGGGTGAAACGTCTGGGAGGTCGACCGTGAACAGGCCGGCGCACTGGTTCTCCGATGCGCTGTTCCCGCATGGCACGAACAAGCACGGCCCCTGCCGGCGCTGCTCGTCATGCTGATGGTCTCCTCCGGCCTCGTCGACGCCGTCACCTTCCTCGGCCTGAACCACGTCTTCGTCGCCAACATGACCGGCAACGTCGTCTTCTCCGGCTTCGCGATCTCCGGCTCGCCCCGGCACCAGCTCTGGGCGCACCTGCTGGCCCTGGCGGCCTTCGCCGCCGGGGCGTGGAGCGAGGGCCGCGTGGCCAGAAAGATCGCAGAACTCCGGCGCCGGTTGTTCCACCTCACGGCCACGCACGCGATCCTGGTGGCGGCGGCGCTGGCCGTGGTCCTGCTGACAGGTGAGCGGGGCCCCGGCCCGCAGGCGGCGCTGATCGTGCTGCTCGGCTACGGCATGGGCATGCAGAACGCCGTCGCGCTCCGCATGGCGGTGCCCGACCTGGTCAACATCACGGTCGTCACGAGCATCGTCACCCGGCTGGTGTCGGAGAAGGCCGAGCACGCGTGGCGGCGCCGGGCGTGCGCGGTCGCCGCCCTGTTCGCCGGCGCGCTCGTGGGCACCGGGCTCTACCTGGCCGCCGGCATGGCCGCGCCGCTGGCGGCGGACTTCGTCCTGCTCGCCCTCATCGCGTACGTGGCCCGCGACCTCATGCCGCGCCCGGTGCAGCGGTAGCGGCTTCAGGCGGGTTCTTCCAGCTTGCGGGCGATGGCCTCCAGCGCGGCCAGGTCCTCGCGGGAGAGCCGGTCGATCACGTGGCGGCGCACCGACTCCAGGTGGGCGGGGGCGGCGTCCTCGAGCGTGCGCAGGCCGTGCTCGGTGAGCACGAGAAAGCAGCCGCGGCCGTCGTCGGGATCGGGCTCGCGGCGTACCAGGCCGCGCTCCTCCATGCGGGTGGCGTGCCGTGAGAGGCGGCTGCGCGACCAGCCCATCTTGGCGGCCTGATCGCGCAGCGTCGCGGAGTGGCCCGGCCGTTCCGACAGTGTGCTGAGCACCTCGTAGTCGGGGTCGGACAGGCCGATCGCGGCCAGGTCCGCCGCGGTGCGTGACTGGATCGCGATCATCATGCGGCGCAGGGCGCGCCAGGCGCGCTCCTCGTCGGTGTCGAGCCAGCGCACCGTCTCGCCGGACCGTTTCGTTGACATGTAAACAAGATAGCAGCTAGCGTTCGTTTACGTGTCAATGACTTCCCTGCGGATTCTCGTGATCACGTGCAGCACCCGTCCCGGCGCACTTGGCCCGGTCGTGACCCGGTGGCTGACCGGCGCCCTCGCCGAACGGGCGGCGCAGCTCGGCGCCGAGCTCGTACCCGTCGCCCTGAGCGACCTTGACCTGCCGTTCCTCGACGAAGAGGAGCCGCCCGCCGGCGGCCGCTACCGCAACGAGCACACCCGGCGGTGGAGCGCCATGGTGGACGCCGCCGACGGCTTCATCGCGGTCACCCCCGAGTACAACTACGGCATGCCGGCCGCGTTCAAGAACGCCCTCGACTACCTGAGCAGGGAGTGGGCGTGGAAGCCGATGGGCTTCGTCAGCTACGGCAACACCTCGGCCGGCACCCGGTCGGTCCAGCACGCCAAGCAGGTCGTCACCACGCTGCGGCTGGTGCCGCTGGGCGCGACGGTCGCCCTGCGCATCGGGGACGCCGTCGAGGGCGGGAGCCTGCGCCCGGACCCCGCCCGCGATCGGGCCGCCGCCGGGATGCTGGACGAGCTGGTCCGCCTGGCCCACGCCCTGCGGCCGATGCGCGAGCGCCTGCGCCCCGATGCCGTGCCCGCGCCGCTGCCCGGCGCGTACGTCAGGCCGCTGACCCCGGACGACGCCCCGGACGTCCTGGTGTTGCAGCGCTGCTGCTGGGTGGATGAGGCGCTGGCCAACGACACCCTGGACATCACGGCCCTGGGGGAGTCGCTGGAGGACGTACGCGCCTGGCTGGCGGCCTGGCAGGCGCTCGGCCTGTGGCGGGACGGCCGGCTGCTCGGCATGGTGCGGACGCGCCGCGTCGGCGACGACTGGCACGTGGGCCGCCTCGCCGTCGTCCCCGACCTGCGCGGCCAGGGCGCAGGACGCCACCTCCTGCACGAGGCCGAGTCCGCCGCCGAGCCGGGCTGCCGCCGCATCGTGCTGTCCACCGGCGCGCGCAGCGCCCGCAACCTCCGCCTCTACCAGGCCCAGGGCTACCGGGTGGAGTCGTCGGACGGTCTTTCGACGGTCCTGGCCAAAGCCGTTTCCGCGTATGCCGGTGACGAGCCGGCGATGGCGAGCTGACCTGCCGCGACACCGATGTTCGAGGCTGCCGGCCCGGAGTGGCTGCAGAACATACCGAAAACATACCGGTTATCCGTAACGTTCCTTGCGTTCATCGCCACAACCGACGAATCACGGCAGAGGGGGCTACGAATGACGTGTTTCAGCCTGCGTGGAGAAGGCCAGAAGAGGTGCCGGCGCCTCGATCAGCAGGACCTCGTGCTGCTTCCGCTGAGCCGGGCGGCGTGCCCGGGAAGGTGATCGCGCGCCCGGAGCCGTACCAGGTCGCCCCAGGTCAGGTCCTGGTCCGGCACCGGCTCGCCGCCCCGCGTGACCAGGCGCAGGCGCACGGCAACGGTGGCGGCGGCTTCCGGCAGTTCGCCGATCGCGGCCACGAGGTCGGCTCCGTGGCGGCGGACGAGGTCGATGCGCTCGGCGTGCGTGGTGGAGGCGATGAGCGCGGCGATCGCGTTCGCGTCCATGGCGGGGCGGTTGTCGATCGTGACGGGCAGGTTCGCGTGCAGCCGGCGGGCGGCGGTGGCGAGCATGCGGTCGCTCAGCGCTATGTGGCTCAGCGTCCAGTCGGCCTCGGGTGTCGGCTCGCCGATCGCCCGCGCGGCGGCGATCAGGTCGGTGTAGGCGGCTTCCAGTGCTGTGGTGTCCATGGCGTTCCTTCGAGTCAGGCGGGGATCGGGCGGCGGCGCTGTACGCGGGCCAGCGCGGCCGGCAGCACCAGGCAGAGCAGGGCGACGGCGGCGGCGAACCACTGCACGGCCGCGAGCAGGCCGGTGACCGTGGCGAGCAGGCCGACGCCGATCACCGGCAGCCCGACACCGAGGTAGACGACCACGTAGAAGCCGGACAGCACCTCGGCGTGCCGGTCGCGCGGGGCGGCCTGGCTGACGGCGGTGAGGCCGCCGAGGAACACCAGGCCCTGCCCGACGCCGCCGACCACGGTGGCGGCCAGCAGCAGGGGCGGCGACGAGACGGCCCCGGCCAGCGCCAGCAGGACGAGCCCGGCGGCCAGGAGCGGAAGTCCGGCCCGCTCCAGGCGCCGGGCCGGCCTGCCGTACCCGGCGAGCTGGGCGAGCGCGGAGCACAGCAGCATCAGCGCGACGGCCGCGCCGCTCAGGAACAGGTTGCGGCTGCCCGAGAGCGTCGCGACGTACGCGGGGACGAGCGAGAGGAAGAGGCCGACCACGGCGAAGGCGAGGAAGGCCGCCGTCCCGCTGGTCGCGAACACCGGCCGGACCTCGGCGGGCACCTCCGGGCGGCGGGGCCGCCAGCGGCTCGTCGCCTCCGCCTTGGGCAGCGCCAGGATCACGGCCGCCGCGGGGACCAGCAGCGCGATCTCCAGCACGTACGGCAGGACGTGCGGGGCCGGGGCGTACTCGGCCAGCAGCCCCGCCAGCACGGGCCCGAGCCCGAGCCCGGCTGCGGCGGCCACGGTGGACACCAGCGCGGCCCTGCGGCGGTCGCCGGTGGGTTCGAGCTCGGCGAGCACGGCGGTCAGCGCCCCCGACGCCGTGCCGAGCGCGATGCCCTGCAAAACGCGGGCGGCGAACAGCCACGCGGTGCTCTCGGCCAGCGCGAACGCCAGCGACCCCAGCGCCGCCACGCCCACCGCCGGCAGGAGCACCGTGCGGCGGCCCACGGTGTCCGCCAGCGGCCCGGCCACCAGCAGGGACGGGATCAGCACGGCGGCGTACACGGCGAAGATCAGCGTCACCACCAGCGGCGAGAAGCCGAAGCGCTCCTCATAGCCGCGATACAGCGGCGTGGGCAGATTCGTGCCGGTCAGCAGGACCAGCATCGCGTACGCGGTGCCCCAGAACTTCCAGCGGGCACGGCGATCCACGGACATGGGTCCTCCAGTGACAGGTTATGTTCGGGTTCGCCGAACATAACACATGTTCATGAATCCTGAACATGGTTGGTAGGCTGGACCCATGGCCAGCAGGACCGCCACCGCACTCGTCCACCCCGACCGCGCCGACCTGGAGTTCACCACCGTGCTCGCCGCCCTGAGCGACCCGGTGCGGCTGGCCATCGTCGCCCGGCTCGCCGACGTGTGGCCCGACGGAGAGCTGGCGTGTACGACGTTCGCGCTGCCGGTCAGCAAGTCCACCCAGAGCGGCCACTTCAAGGTGCTGCGCAAGGCCGGCGTGATCCGGCAGCGGGACGAGGGCACCCGCAGGCTCAACAGCCTGCGCCGCGACGACCTCGACGCCCGCTTCCCCGGCCTGCTCGACATCGCCGTTCCGCAGGGCCGCGCCATCCTCGCGACCTGGTGACCGGGTACGTCCGCGCCGGCTACCGGGTCGCCGCCCGCGCGGAGCGGCAGGACTGGTGGGATGCCGGGCTCACCGTGCCCCGGCTGGTGTCGCTGAGCGACTGCATGGTGGAGCTGGTGGCCTCGGACTCCGCAGGCTGGGACCACTGGTTCGCCGACCCGGAGGAGGCCGAGAGCGCCAGGCGGCGGGCGGGTCCCGGATGGCACGTGCTCGGGGTCGGGTTCGCCGCCGCCGACCTGCCCGAGCTGCTGGCCGACATGGCCGACGGCGCGAAGGCGGCGGGCGACACCCTCCCGGAACGGCTGGAGCGGCGCGAGCCGTTCCCCGGCCCCGGCGAGCGGCGGCTGGGGTTCGAGCCGGTCGGCTACGGCGGCGGGATCTGGCACTCCTGGACCTGCATCGGCGGCCTCGTCACCGACGTCGCCCGAGCCACCCGCATCCGGCCCGGCTCCGGCGGGCTGATCCTCGACGAGCAGCAGGCGCGCAGGGCCGCGCAATGGCTCACCGCCTCGGGGCTCGGGGAGCCCAAGGTGTACTTCTGGTCGGCCGCGCTGGTCACCGCACCGATCCCGGCGGGTTGAGCTCAGAGGACGCGCCGGCGCGAGTTCAGGAGGCGCGGCGGCGGGATCGGGCCGAACCCGACGGCACGAGTTCAGGAGGCGCGGCGGCGCGACCGGGCCAGCGCGAGACCGCCGAGAAGCATGGCGATCGGGCCGACCACCAGGTCCACGAAGCCGCCGACGATGCCGTACCCGGTGCCGGGACCGCCCTCGGCGGCGGCCACGACCAGCCCGCCGATGACCGCGGCACCCAGCCCCGCGGCCAGGGCGACGATGGCACCCCTCCTCGTGGAACGGACGAGGGCCAGGCCCCCGATGACGATGCCGGCAACGCCCAGCACCCCGCCCACCACCGACCAGAGGCGACCGGTGGTCAGGTCGTACGCACCGACAGGCTGGGCCAGAACCTGCGCGGCGGCTGCGCTCAGCGCGTGCGAAATGAACATGGTGATCCTTTCGGTCGATCGGGTTCGTTGTGATCAGCCGCTCAGCTCGACGCGGCGGCCCGGTTCCGAGCCAGGCCGCCGAGGAAGGCGCCGGCCAGGCCGAGCGCGAGGGCCACGGCCGCCCCGAAAACGCCGTTACCGGTGCCGAGACCGCCATCGGCGACGGCCAGCTTCACCGCGCCGTTGACCTCGCCGATCAGCCCCAGCGTCAGGGCCGCGACGGACAGCCTTCTGCCACCGGTGCCGGGACGGCGGGCGGAGCGCAGTGCCAGCCAGCCGGTGATCGCGCCGGCCAGCGCCACCAGGGCGGCCACGCTCGCCCAGACGCGCGCGGGAGTGCCGATGAAGGTGTCGATCCCCTGGCCCGCGCATTCCGCGGGCGACGTACAGACCGGCGATGCGAGTGCGAGCAGGAGGGACATCGGACGTCCTTTCGGTCGGGTGGCGGGTGCCCGCGAGCGTTCTGCGGGCTTCACGTGATCGAGCGTCGCGCCGATGAGGGGGCCGCCGCCTCGGGCAGCGGACGGCGGCCGGTACGCAATCGCGCGTACACATCCGCTCCCTCGGTACGCCCGCCGACGTAGACGGGCCGGGACTGCGGGCTGAGGCGGTCCTGCCTGCGGCGATCGTAGGATCTCGGCATGGAACACCGCGTGCCGTCGCTGCGCCTGCCGGTTGCGGTGCAGGACGCGTTGCTCGCGCTCTTCATCGCCGTCATGCAGGTCCAGGGCACGATCGTGCGCAACGCCGGCGAGGTCGTGCAGCGCCCGCTCGACGGCCTCGCGTACGCCCTGCTCATCGTGAGCGGCCTGGCCGTCGCCGTGCGCCGCCGCTGGCCGGTGCCGGTGTTCGCCGTGGCCGCGCTCGCCAGTGCGGCGTACTACGTCCTCGGCTACCCCGACGGGTCCGGCTGGCTCGGGCTCTTCATCGCCCTCTACACGGTCGCCGCTTACGGCGACGGACGCCGCTCGCTGCTGATCGCCGGTGGAGGCATGGCCGTGCTCTCCGCCTGCTGGCTGGTCGCCGCGGCCGACATCGAGCCGCGCGCGGCGATCGGCTGGGTGTACTTCAGGATCGGCGCGTCGGTGATGAGCGTCGCGCTCGGCGAGTCCGTACGGACCAGGCAGGTCATCGCCGCCGAGGCCCAGCGCCGCGCCGAGCTGGCCGAACGCACCCGCGAAGAGGAGGCCAGGGCGCGCGTCGACGCCGAACGGCTGCGGATCGCCCGCGAGGTCCACGACACCGTCGCGCACGCCATAGCCATCATCAACGTCCAGTCAGGGGTGACCGCGCACGTCCTCGACAAGCGGCCCGACGTGGCGCGCGAGGCGCTGCGCACCATCGAACAGACCAGCTCCCGCGCGCTGCACGAGATGCGGGCCATCCTCGGCGTGCTGCGCGGCGACGACGAGGAGGGGCGGGTGCCGTACCCGGGGCTTGACCAGATCGGCGAGCTGGCGGCCAAGGCCCGTGACGCCGGGCTGGACATCACGATCGAGGAGGACCCGCCGGTCGCGCCGCTGCCCAGCGCGGTCGGCGGCGCCGCGTACCGGATCGTCCAGGAGTCGATCACGAACGTGGTCCGCCACGTCGGCCCCACCCGGGTGACGGTGGCGCTGCGTTCCGGGCCGGACGCGTTGGAGATCCGCGTGACCGACGAGGGCCGCCGTGAGGCTCCCGTCCAGGAGGCGTACTCCGAGCCCGGTCGCGGGATCATCGGCATGCGCGAGCGCTGCCTGCTGCTCGGCGGGGAGTTCGACGCCGGTCCGAGGCCGGGCGGCGGGTTCGAGGTCAGAGCACGGCTGCCGCTCGCGCCGACGGGAGCGCGCCTGTGACCATCAAGGTGCTGATCGCCGACGACGAGGGCCTCGTACGGTCCGGGTTCAAGGTCCTGCTCGACCTCGAGGACGACATCACGGTGGTGGGGGAGGCCACCACCGGCGCGGAGGCCGTCGAACGTGCCCGCGCCACCCGTCCCGACGTCGTGCTCATGGACATCCGCATGCCCAAGGTGGACGGCATCCAGGCCACCGCCGAGATCGCCGGGACGCGCGGGCTGGAAGAGGTCCGCGTGCTCATCCTCACCACGTACGACACCGACGAGTACGTCTTCGACGCCCTGCAGGCCGGGGCCAGCGGCTTCCTGCTCAAGGACGCCGGACCGGCCGAGCTGCTGCACGCCATCCGGGTGATCGCCGCGGGGGAGGCGCTGCTCGCGCCGCGCATCACGCGCCGCCTCATCGGCCACTTCGCCGCGAGCCGGGCCGCCGCCAAGGCCGCCGAGGACCGGCTGGCGGTGCTGACCGAGCGCGAGCGCGAGGTGCTGGCGCTGGTGGGGGAGGGGCTGAGCAACCAGGAGATCGGCGCCCGGCTGTTCCTCAGCCCGGCCACCGCGCGTACGCACGTCAGCCGGGCGATGACCAAGCTGGGCGCCCGCGATCGCGCGCAGCTCGTCGTGATCGCCTACCAGACCGGCCTGGTCAGCCCGTAAGCACCTGTCAAGGATCCTTGACAGGCGTGCATGGTGTGTCAAGGATCCTTGACACCATGAGCGACTTGGATCGAGCGCTTCGAACGTTGCGCGACACCTTGGACGAGCTGATCCGCGACGACCCCATCGCGGCGATGCGGGCCGCGGCGCAGGCCGAAGCCCTCGCGCGCGACGCCGCACAGCGCGCCGTCGCGGCGGCCTGCATCACGGCGCAGGCGTCGTGGACGGACGTCGGCGCCGCCTTCGGCGTCAGCAGGCAGGCCGCCCACCAGCGCTTCGCCCGCCACATCCGGTCGGCCCGCCGATGATCCGGTCCCGCGCCCGGGTGGCTCGCCGATGATCGGGTCCCGCGCCCGGGTGGCTCGCCGATGATCGGGTCCCGGGCGCTGGCTCTGCTCAGCGCCGTCGGCACCCTCGCCTTTCTCGCCGCCGCTCTAACGCTTCACGGACTGCAGCCGGAGCTGGATCCGGTCAGCGTGACGGTCAGCGAGCACGTGCTCGGCTCTGGCGGGTGGCCGTTCACCGTGGGATGCGCGGCCTGGGGGCTGGGTTCGCTCGCGCTGGCCGCACTCCTGGCCGGAACCGGCCGGTCGCGTACCAGTACTGCGCCGCCGGCCGGAACCGACCGGCCGCGTGCCGGTGCCAGGTTGCCGGCAGGCGGCGGTCAGTCACGTGCCGGGATCGCGCTGCTGGTGGCGTGCGGTCGGCATTCTGCTGGTCGCGATCTTTCCGACCGACCCGATCGACCGGGCGAGCCACGTCAAGACGCCCCTGACCCGGGAGATCCGCGAGGCCGTCGAGCGGACCTGGGGCGTCACAGGCGATGGCGAGCGGCTGCACGGCGGGGAGGAGTCGGCGGCCTACCGCCTCGACGGGCACGTCATCCGCATCGGCCCGGCCGGGCGCGCCACCGCCGAGCTGGAATGGTGCCACGCGATCGCCCGCCACGCCGCCGCCGGGCTCCCCGAGGCCGTCGCGCCGCTGCCGACCTCCGAGGGGACGACGGTCATCGTCGTGGCGGGCCGCCCGATCTCGTGCCGGCCGTACGTCGAGGGCGAATGGCCGGACGCCGACGTCCCCGCCCAGCGCGACGCCGGGGCCCGCCTGCTCGCCAGGCTGCGCAGAGCCCTGGCCGACGTACGTCCCGGCCCGCGCCCGGTGCCCGCCTTCCAGGAGTCCGGCCTGTACGGCGACCCGCCCCGGGACGCCGCCGAGCTGCGCGACCCCGACCTGGACCGCTGGCTCGCCGGCTTCCACGCCCGCCACCCCACCCGCCACGCCCTGCACGGCGACTACTACACCGGCAACACCCTGGCCAGGGACGGCCGGCTCGTGGCGGTGCTGGACTGGGACGAGGCGTTCGTCGGCGCCCCCGAGCTGGAGCTGGCCGCCGCCGCTCTGGAGCGGGGCGACGACGTGGCCGGGCCGAGCAGGGAGTTCGTGGCCGCCTACCACGAGGCGGGCGGCACGGCGCGGCCGCTGGATGAGGAGTCGCCGGCCCAGCTCGTACGGCACAAGCTCCGCAGGGAGTACGCCTACTTCCACAAGGCCGTCCAGGCGGGCGTGCGGCACAACGAGGAGGACCTGGAATATCACCGCATCCGCGTCGAGCTGTTCCACCGCCTCAGCCCCTGACCAGCGCTCAGGCGTTCCCGGGGCACGGGGCGCCGGCCGTCTCTGAGACGCGGGGCTGCAGGCGGCTCTGGAACGCGGCGGTGTCAAGCGTCCTTCAGGCCGGAACGTGACGCGTCCTGAAGACGCCGTGCGGTCAGGCGTTCTTCGGGCGTGGCGCGGTGATGCGGCGGACGGCTTCGAGGAGCGCGGCGCGATGCTCGCGGAGCCGTCCGGCCGAGCGGGGATCGTCGCCCGCGACCGCCGCCAGCGCGGGTGGGGCGTCGAGCCAGCTCTCGGTCAGGCGCAGCACCATGGCGAACAGGTCCACCGCGGGCAGGCGGTCGTCGATGCGGCCCTCGCGCTGCGCGGCGGCGACCGCCTCCACCTTCGCGCGGTAGCCCTCGATCTCGGCCTCGCCGGGCTCGCCCTGCTCGAAGCGGCGCCAGGCGGCGAGCCTGGCGGTCTGCGGGTGGGCGAGCATGTAGTCGAATCGGGCGCCGGCGTACGCGACGAGGTCGCCGTCGATGAGCGGCGTCTCGCGGGCCAGCTCGCCGATCTGGCGCCGCAGCACGGCGTCGAACAGCTGCTCCTTGTCGCCGAAGTAGACGTACAGCAGGCGTTTGTTGGCGCCGGCCCGCTCGGCGATACGGTCGATGCGGGCGCCGGCCAGGCCGTGCTCGGCGAACTCGGTGGTGGCCGCGGCGAGCAGCAGCTCCTTGGTGGCGGCGCTGTCGCGGGGGCGTGAAGATCGCGAGGCGTTCGTGGCCATGCGGATCACTCTAGCGCAAGTAACTAACTTTTGATTTACGTCGTGAGCGCCAGCCGCAGGCCCGGGCGTCTTCTGCTCGCCCAAGGAGCCCGACGCGGCCATCGTCGTGCCGCGCGAGGTGGTCGAGCTGGGCATCACCGCCTACGCCGCGTTCTTCCCGCTCGGCGGCTTCACCCCGCTGCGGACGCTGAGCGACGTCGCCGCCCGCCTCGGCGCCTCGCCGCAGCAGGTGGCGCTGGCGTCGCTGCTGCGCAGCCGGGCGTACTGCTGCATACGGCTGATGGACATGCCGGTCTCGCGCAGCCGGATCAGGAACTCCAGCCAGCCGAGGTCGGAGGCCGCGTCGCTGCGATGGCCGTGGGGAGTGCGCGCGACCCGTTCGATCAGCCCGGCCCGTTCGTAATAGCGCAGTGTGTCGGCGGAGAGGCCGGTACGTGCGGCGACCTGGGTGATCGTGAGGGCCGGCGGCTCCTGCTTGAGTGCATGTCCGTCGCTCATGGGACGAACGCTAGGTGTTGGAGTGCACTCCACGTCAAACGGCGGAGAAGGTGTGCAGCAGGAACCGGATGCGGGTGGTGAGCTCGTCGGCCGTACGGACGAAGGCCGCATGACCGCCCTCGCCGGCCGGGTCCGGCAGGCTCCAGTGCGTCACCTCCGGAGCCCCCGGGAACTCGGGGCACACCTCGCGCACCCGGTCGCACAGGGTGATCACCCGGTCGAAGCGGCCTGGCGAGCTCGTCGAGGTGCTTGGGGCGGTGGCCGGTCATGTCGAGCCCGCGTTCGTGCATGACGCGGACGGCGTCGGGGTGCAGCGGCTTGGGCGCGCTGCCCGCGCTGGCGACCTCGACCCGTGGGCCGCCGAGATGGCGCAGGATCGCCTCGGCCATCTGCGACCTGGAGCTGTTGCCGGTGCACAGGAACAGCACCCGGACGGGCGGCGGCGCGGCCGAGCCGTCCGGCGGCGGGGGCGGCGCGGCCGGGATCATGCGCAGGCCCGGGTGCAGCGCCGCCCCGGCCCGTACGAGCAGGTCGCGGCAGGCGGCGAGGTCGAGGCTGTAGTACGTGTCGCGCTTGTCGGCCGAGCTGCGCCGCATGGTCACCAGCCCGCCCGCGCGCAGCCGGCCGAGATGGTACGACGTCAGGCCCTGCGTCTGGCCGACCAGCGCCGTCAGCTCGCGGACCTGCCGGTCGCCGCGCGCCAGCTCGCTCAGCAGCCGCCACCGCACCGGGTGGCCGGTCAGGCGCAGGAAGTCCGGCGGCGGGGGAGTGTCACTCATCGTATGTCTCAACATACATCAAAATGATTCGATCAGTCAGAGAAGGGAGTGCGCCAGGCCGATCGCGGCGCCGCCCGCGATGAGCCAGGCGTTGCTCAGCCGGGTACGCCACAGCAGCACCAGACTGATCAACGCGATGGCGGCGGTCGGCAGGTCGATGAGCGCGGTGCGCGCGAGCTCGTGGGACACCCCGGCCATGAGCGCCAGCGCGGTGGCGTTGACGCCGTCGAGCAGCGCGGACGTCCACCGTGATGCGCGCAGCCTGCTCGTGATCCTGGTGAGCAGGCCGACGAAGACGAACGACGGCAGGAAGATCGCCACGGTCGCGAGGAACGCGCCGGCCTGCCCGGCGACGAGGTAGCCGACGAACGTGGCCGTGGTGAAGACCGGACCCGGCGTCACCTGGCCGACCGAGACGGCGTCGGTGAGCTGCTGCGAGGTGATCCAGCCGAGCCGCTCGACGAAGTCGCCCTGCAGGAAGGCCAGCAGAACGTAGCCGCTGCCGTACAGCACCGAGCCGATCTTCAGCATGGTGAGGAAGAGCTGGGCGAGCTGGCCCCCGGCCGGGTCGGGGAACGTGGGCGCGCCGCCGAGCGCGAGCACGGGCGCGGCGAGCAGCCCCTGCAGGCCCTCGCGCGAGCGCGGCAGGTGCGCGGCGGCGGCCAGCAGCGCGCCGGCCGCGAGGATCAGCAGCTCGTTGACGCCCAGCAGGTACGCCGCCAGCGCCGCGACCGACACCGCACCCAGCCACCAGGACTTGATCACGGTCTTCAGCAGGCCGAACAGGGCGTGGGCGATGATGGCGATCACCACGGGGACGACGCCGTACAGGATGCCCTCGACCGCCGGGGTGCCGCCGTAGGTGACGTACGCCCAGGCCAGCGCGGTGACGATGAGCGCGGCGGGCAGGATGAAGCACGCCCCCGCCAGGATCAGGCCACGCCTGCCCGCCCGGTCGTGGCCCAGATGGATGGCCAGCTCGGTGGAGTTGGGGCCGGGGATCAGGTTGGTGGCGCCCATGAGGTCGGCGAAGCGCTCGTCGGTCACCCAGCCGCGGCGGCGTACGAGCTCATCGCGCATCATCGCGGTGTGCGCGGCCGGGCCGCCGAAGGCGATCGTGCCCAGCTTCAGGAAGAGCAGGGCCACCTCCCCGGCCCGCCCCGTCCGGTCCCCGCCGGAGTGCTCGTCCACCCCTGCCCGTCCTTCCCTTGCATCGGCGCTTGCTAGTACATCAAACCAGATTGATGTACTGTCTCAACCGGCGGCCCCGGCCGGGCGCCGCCCCACCGCGTCGGACCCTCGTCAGGAGGCACCGTCATGGCCGCACCCGAGCAGTACGCCGGCGTCCGCTACCTCGTCGACGACGTCCAGGCGGCCGTCGACTTCTACACGACCCATCTCGGCTTCACCGTCCGCATCGCGGTCGTGCCCGCGTTCGCCGACGTCGTACGCGGGCCGCTGCGGCTCCTGCTGTCCGGGCCGTCCAGCTCCGGCGCCCGCGCCACCCCGGAAGGCACCCCGGCGGGCCGCAACCGCATCCACCTCGTCTGTGACGACCTCGACGCCGAGATCAAGCGGCTGCGCGAGGGCGGCGTGCCGTTCCGCAGTGAGGTCGTCTCGGGTCCCGGCGGGCGGCAGATCCTGCTCGCCGACCCGTCGGGCAACCTCGTCGAGCTGTTCGAGCCCCGCTGACCCGCCGCCTCGCCGGTCCGTCGGCCCTCCGCCCCGCTTCGGCCTGCCCGACCGCCCTCCCGATCGCCGTCGCGGTCGCGTCCTTACGCTGTCCTCATGGACCAGCGACTGAGTGACGATCTCGCCGACCTGCCCGTCCTGCTGCACGAGGCGCGCGAGCGCGCCGCCCGGTTCCTGGCAGGGGTGGGGGAGCGGCCGGTCGGGCCGCCGCCTGCGCCGCGCGAGCCCGTCCCGCTGCCCGAGCGCGTTCAGGGGACTCGGGGCGCGCTGGAGGCGTTCGAACGCCGCTGGGAGCCCGGCCTCTCGGCCAGCCCCGGCCCCCGCTACCTGGGCTTCGTCACCGGCGGCAGCACGCCCGCCGCGCTCGCCGGCGACTGGCTGACCAGCGCCTACGACCAGAACGCGGCGAGCGGCGGCGACTCCTCGGCCGCCGACCTCGAACGCGAGACCGTCACCTGGCTGCGCGACCTGCTCGGGTTGCCCGCCGAGCAGGAGGGGGCGTTCGTCAGCGGCGCCACCATGTCCAACGCCACCGGCCTGGCCATCGCCCGCGAGTGGATCGGCGAGCGGCGCGGCGTCTCGGTGGCCGAGCAGGGCCTGGCCGCGCTCGGTCCGGTGCGGGTGCTGTCCGGCACGCCGCACTCCAGCGTCGGCAAGGCGCTGTCGGTGCTCGGGCTCGGCAGGTCGGCGCTGCGGCGGGTCGGCGCGCTGCCCGGCAGGGAGGCGGTGGACGTCGAACGGCTTGAAGCGGCGCTGCGCGAGCTGGACGGCGAGCCCGCCATCGTGGTCGCCAACGCCGGCACGGTCAACACCGCCGACTTCGACGACCTGCGGGCGGTCGCCGCGCTGCGGGAGCGGTATCCGTTCTGGCTCCACGTGGACGCCGCGTTCGGCGCGTTCGCGGCGCTCTCGCCCGAGCACGCCCACCTGGTCGACGGGCTGGGCGCGGCCGACTCGATCTGCCTCGACCTGCACAAGTGGCTGAACGTCCCCTACGACAGCGCGGTGCAGTTCACCCGCCGCCGCGACCTGCAGGCGCGCGTTTTTCGGAACTCCGCCGCCTACCTCGGCCCGCTCGGCGACCGGCCCGACTACCTGCACCTGACGCCGGAGAACTCCCGCCGGCTGCGGGCGCTGCCCGCCTGGTTCACGCTGGCCGCGTACGGGCGGGAGGGGCACGCGGAGATCGTCCGGCGGGACATCGCGCTCGCCGCCCGGCTCGGCGAACGGCTGGCCGCCATGCCCGCCTACCGGCTGCTCGCCCCGGTCCGGCTGAACGTCGTCTGCTTCACGCTCGCCTCCGCCCCGGAGCGCATCGCGGAGGTGGCGCGCGCGGTCGCCGAAACCGGCGAGGCGCTGCTCACCACCACCGAGTACGCGGGCGTCCCCGCGCTGCGGGCGGCGTTCTCCAACTGGCGGACGACCGAGGCCGACGTGGACCGCGTGGCCAAGGCCCTGGAACGCGCGGCGGGCTGACCGCTCGGACGTGAGCGGACTGGGCCCGAGCAGGTATCAGCTCGGGCGGAGGCGACCTTGCGCCAGGACGGGGACCCGGCTCAAGCGGGGCCGGCCTGGCTCAGGCCGGGGCGGCTTCCGTTCGTGCTTGAGCGGCTTCGGCCAGCGGAGTGAACAGCGCCCCCAGCTTGCTCACCGTCTCGGGCGCGATCCGGTAGTAGACCCAGGTGCCGCGCCGCTCACCATCGATGAGCCCGGCGGTGCGCAGCACCTTGAGGTGGTGCGAGATCGTCGGCGCTGTCAGATCGAAGGCGCCGGTGAGATCGCACACGCACGCCTCGCCGCCCGGATGGCAGCCGATCATCGACAGCAGACGCAGCCGTACGGGGTCGGCGACGGCCTTGAGCAGGACCGCGGCCTCGGCGGCCGCACCCTCCGAGATCGGCTCGCGGGTGATGGGCGCGCAGCACGCGGTCATGGCTCCCCCCTCTGTTTCGATGACGGTCTAAATGATAGGAGACGCGGCGGCGTGAACGCGGGCCCGCAACCGCAGGATCACCATGGCCACCACCGCAGCCGCCAGCGACCCGGTCAGCACCGCGACCTTCACCTGCTCGGCCCCGGCCGCGCCGAAGGCCAGCTCCCCGATCAGCAGCGACACGGTGAACCCGATGCCGGACAGCACGGCGAGCCCCGCCATGTCGATCCAGCCGAGCCCTTCGTCCAGCGTGGCACGGGTGAAGCGGGACACCAGCCACGTCGCGCCCAGGATGCCGAGCGGCTTGCCGACCAGCAGGCCGGCCAGAATGCCGAGGGCGATCGGCTCGGTCAGCGTGTCCGCGAGCCCGGAGAGCCCGCCGAGCGACACCCCGGCGGAGAAGAACGCGAAGACCGGCACGGCGACGCCCGCCGATATCGGCCGGAAGCGGTGCTCGAAATGCTCGGCGGGCCCGGTCGCCTCGGCTCCGTCACGTGCCGCGACGGGGACGGTCAGCGCCAGCAGCACCCCGGCCACGGTGGCGTGCACCCCCGAGGCGTGCACCAGCGCCCACGTGGCGAACGCCGCCGGCAGCAGCAGCCACCAGGCCCGCACCCCGCGCCGTACCAGCAGCGCGAAGACCGCCAGCGGCACCAGGGCCGCGAGCAGCGGCAGCACCGCGAGGTGCGAGGTGTAGAAGAGGGCGATGACCACGATGGCGATCAGGTCGTCCACCACGGCCAGCGTCAGCAGGAACGTCCGCAGCGCCTCCGGCAGGGAACGCCCGATCACGGCCAGCACCGCGAGCGCGAACGCGATGTCGGTGGCGGTCGGGATGGCCCAGCCCTGAGCGCCGCCCGCGCCGCCGGCGATCGCCAGGTAGACCAGCGCGGGCAGCAGCACGCCGCCGAAGGCGGCGGCCACCGGCACCGCGGCCCGCCGCGCGTCGCGCAGGTCGCCCGCGACGAACTCGCGTTTCAGCTCCAGCCCCGCCACGAAGAAGAAGATCGCCAGCAGCCCGTCGGCGGCCCAGGTGGCCAGGTCGAGCCGCAGGTGCAGCGCGGCGGGGCCCACCTCGAACGCGCGCAGCTCCTCGTAGGTTCGCGCCCACGGAGAGTTGGCCAGGACGAGCGCCGCGAGGGCGGCCACCAGCAGCAGCGCGCCGCCGATGGTCTCCTTGCGGAGGATGGCGGCGATGCGACGGGCTTCGGGCCAGGTGCTGCGGTCGAGCAGTTTGCGGGCAGGGCGGGATGACGTGGTCGGGGTGCCGGGCATGAAACTCCGCTCGTGGCAGGGGACAGGTCGGACAATCGCCGACCAGGCTTCCCGGCACACCACCCAAGAACCTACCAAAGCGCGCAAAACGTAAACATCAGGTCGGCTCCCGGGCGAGCACGCCCGCCGGTGAACCGGCCGCTGCCCCGGCCACCGCGCGCGAGCGAGCCTGAGACGCCTCCGGCCCGCGCCGATCCACCCGGGCCGCAGCACCGGGCAGCCGGTGACCACCGCGCGCGAGCCTCGGCCGCGTCCGGCCCGCGCCGATCCACCCCGGGCCGCGGCACCGGCCGTGGTCACCGGCTGCCCGGTGCGGGGATCGCCCAGATCCGCCCGCGCCGGGCCTTTCTCCACCCCTCCCTGATCAGCCCGAGGCGAGCAGCGACGTGTAGGCGATCGAGTGCTGCTGGCCGGACATGAAGGAGACGAACCGCCGGACGAACGCGCTGCGCGAACAGCCGTCGCCGCCGCCCTCGAGGTCGCGGTGGAAGGCCGTGCGGAACAGAGCGCGGTACTCCTCGGCATCGATCGTCTCGTCGTCGTCGGTGTCGGTGACGTCGAACAGCACGTCGGCGATCTTGATGAGGCCGGTGCCGGGCAGGCGGGCCGCCGCTGCGGCGTACTCGTCGCGGGTGATCCGGCCGTCGCCGTCGCTGTCGAGCGCCGCCTGCAGCTCGCTCCACCACGCCGCGTACGCCTGGAACAGCCGCTCCTCGTCCCGCTCGCCCAGGTCGAGCCGGGTGGCGATCTCGCGCGCCATGGCGGCGAGGTCGGGCCAGCGCAGGCAGCCGTCGCCGGTCTGATCGAGGACTTCGGTGAAGAACCGGTCGGCCGACCTGGTCGCCTGGGAGCCGCCGTCGTCGCCGGCCGGGGTGAGCAGCCGGACGAGCGCGGCGGCCTTGCCCGCCTGCCGCCGGAGCGTCTCCCACGGCCCGTCGTGGGAGGGGTCGAGCAGCCCCATGAGGAAGTCGACCCGCGTCCAGCTCTGCGGCAGGTGCCGGGTGGCGAGCGCGGCCCCGAGGTAGGTGGTCTGCATGAGCGTGCGGGCCCCGGGCAGGTCGGGCAGCGCGACACGGCGGCTGAACGCCTCGGGCAGCGACGCGATGGTGATCGCGGTGGCCAGCGGGCTCGCCACGGCCCGGCCCGCCGCCCAGATCGCCGGATGGCCGCGCAGCACGGGAGGCGCGGGCATGCCGGTGAACAGGCGGTAGAGGATGACGCCCACCGCTTCGTTGTTCTCCAGGACGTGCTCGACCACGTGATCGTAGTAGGGCCAGAACTCCCGCAGCGTCGCGGGCAGGTGGTCGGCGGTGCCGTCGATCAGCGCGAGGAACGTGCGGTGCTCGTCGTAGAGCCGCCGCATCGCATCGGCGTCGAGCGCGTCGCCGCTCAGCCTGCACATCGTCACCGTCGAGTCGAACAGGGTGGCCACCACCCAGGCGCGCGCGTCGCGGTCGGAGGCGTCGTAGGGGCGGCCCTGGGCGTCGGTGCCGGCGATGCGGGCGTGCAGGCGGTTGATCCTGGCCGCCTCGCGGTCGCGTACGCGCGGGTCGGGGTCGAGCAGCCGCCGCGCGCTCATCGCGGTGTTGCGCAGCCGCCGCCACGGATGGGTGAGGAACGTGGAGTTCTCCATCAGCGCGGCGCCGATCTGCGGATGGGCGGCCTCCAGCAGGGTGGCCCTGAGCACCGCGAGGCCCCAGCGCGCCTCGTGGACCAGGGGGCGCAGCAGGGAGTCTGGGCCGAAGACGTCGGCGTCCCGCCGCGTGGAGGTGTGGCTCATCGCGGGTCCTTTCCTGTCATGGTGGCGGGGCGGACGTCGCCGAAGCGGCGCCGGCGGCGCATGTAGACGTCGAGGCACTCGGAGAAGTGGGCGGCGCGGAAGTCGGGCCAGAGCACCTGGGGGAAGACCCACTCGGCGTAGGCCACCTGCCAGAGCATGAAGTTGGAGATGCGCTGCTCGCCGGAGGTGCGGATGACGAGATCGACGTCGGGGGTGTCGGGGTAGGGCAGGTGCGCGGCGAAGCTCGCCTCGGTGACCTCGTCGGCGGGCGTCGCGGACCTGATCAGCGAACGGGCTGCCTGCACGATGTCGCGGCGGCCGCCGTGGTCGAAGGCGACGGTCAGCGTCATGCTCCTGTTGTCGCGGGTGAGCGTCATCAGGTCGGCGATGTCGGCCACCAGCGGGGCCGGGATGCGCGGATCTGTCATGCCGAGGAACCGGCAGCGGATGCCGCGCGCGTGCAGCGCCGGCGCGTGCTTGCGGATGGCGCGGCGGACGAGCCGCATCAGCGTGTCGATCTCACCGGCGGGCCGCCGCCAGTTCTCCGTGGAGAACGCGTACAGGCTGAGCCAGCCGACACCGGCGGCGCGGGCCGCCTCGATGACGTCCATCACGGCCGCCTCGGCGGCCTCGTGACCGGCGGTGCGCGGCAGCGAACGCTGCTCGGCCCAGCGGCCGTTCCCATCCATCACGCACGCCACGTGACGCGGCACACCCATGACCACTCCTATAGCCGAACGTTACCTCGCCAATACTGTATGTGTTCGGCGGGGGTCCGGCATATCCTCGATCCCGGCCGGGAAGGTGGTATCGGCGAGTCCTGGCCGCCGTGCCGCGCAACCGAGCAGGGAAGCCGGCCCCGCTCATTCGGTACGCAGCGCGCCGGCGATGGTGAGCCGGGCCGCCCGCCGGGCGGGCAGGAACGCGCCCAGCACCGCGATCGCCACGCCCGCCACCAGCAGCGCGGCCAGCGCCGCGACCCGCCACACGTCGAGCAGCATCGCGGGCGCGCCCAGCCCGGCCGCATCCAGCATGGCCAGCACGACGACCCGATGCGAGGCCACACCGATCGGCAGGCCGGCCAGGCCGCCCACGACGCCCAGCAGTGCCATGGACGTCACCGTCATCAGCGTCACCTGGCGCGGCGTCATCCCGATCGACTTCAGCATGGCCAGGTCGCGGCGGCGCTCGCGGGTGGTGAGCACGACGGTGTTGAAGACACCCAGCGTCGCCACCGTGCCCAGCAGCACGGTGAACAGGGCCGCCGCGCCGATGACGGCCACGCTGTGCTGATCGGCCTGCGACTTCGCCCGCGGATACAGGCCGGGCTCGGCCGCCTTGACCGCGGCGTTGAACCGCTCGACGTCGGTGCCGGGGGCGAGCCCCACCTCGTACTGGGTGGCGCGGCCCGCGGGGTCGAGCGCGGTCAGCGTGGACCAGCTCGCGATGATCAGGTCGTCGGCGGCGTCCATGACCTCGCCCACGATCGTGGCCTGGGTGCGGGCGCCGCCGAGCGCGAGCGTGAGCCGGTCGCCGACGCGCAGCCCGAAGCGCCTCATGAACGCCGAGGGCGCGGCGACCTCGCCCGGTCCGGCTACGTAGCGGCCCGCCACCACCACGTCGCCCCGGCTCGCGGCGTCGCCGCGCAGGAACTGGGCCATGCTGCGGCTGGTCAGGCCGGGGAGCCGCACGTCGATCCAGGCGTTGGCGGTGACGTGGCGGACGCCGGGCCGGGAGCGCAGCAGCGCCTCGATGGCGGCGTCGTCCAGCGTGGGCCTGACCTGGCCGGGGCGTCCGACATGGACGATGGAGTGGACGCGGCCGACGCGCTGCGCGGTGTCGCCGTACGCGGTCATCGTCTGGAACAGCCCGGTGGCGAGCGTCACGGCCGCCACCCCGAGCACGATCGCGGCCAGCGTCATCGCCGAACGGCCCGGACGGGCGAACGGCAGGCCCAGGCCCAGGCTCACCGGCCGGGGCAGCCGGCTGCCGGACAGCAGGCGCTGGACCGCCTGCCCGCGTCCCGGCCTGGGCGCGCTGCCGGCGCGGATGGTCTCGGCGGCCGGCAGCCGGTGGGCGCGGGAGGCGGGCACGAGCGCGGCCAGCACGACCACGGCCGGCACGCCGAGCAGCGCTGCTACGTACACCGGCCAGCCGATGCCGAGCCCGATGGCCGCGCCGATCCCGGCGAACACGAGGTCAAGCAGCTTCTGCGAGACCAGCGCCCCGAGCACCGTTCCGGCGAGGCATCCGGCGAACGCCGGCAGCAGCACCATCATCAGGAAGCCGGCCATGACCTGGTCGGGGGTGAACCCCAGGGATTTGAGCACGCCGATCTGCCGCTGCCCGGCGACGACCGCGCCGCTGATGACGTTGGCCACGATCAGCACCGCCACCAGCAGCCCCAGCAGGCCGAACCCCGCCAGGAACGGCAGGTACGCCTCGGCCGCGCGCGAGACGTCCCGCTTGACCGTGAGATACGACTGCGTGCCGAGCACACCGGACGGCGGCAGCCCCGCGGTGACGGCCGCCGTGGCCGCGCGCACCTCGGCCGCCGTCTCCGCCGCGACGAACCGGTACAGCATCTGGGCGGACGCGGGCTTCATCGCCTCCATCTGCGCGGGCGCGACCCACGCCTCGGCCGTCCTGGTGACGCTGGAGGCCAGGCCGACGACGGTGAAGCGCAGCCCCTCGACGGTCTGGACGGCGGCGCCGACGAGGTCGCCGAAGACCGGATCGACCGGCCGGTTCACCACGATCTCGCCGGGCCGCTCGGCCCACCGGCCCGCCCACAGCTCGACCCGGTCCACCGGGCCGCCCGGCCCCGGACGTCCGACCACCGTGAGCGGTCCAGGCGGCAGGCTCTGCCGGGTGTCCGCGACCGTCACCACGCTCTGCCCGTACGGCCCCGCCGCCGCCTCGACCCCCGGCCTGCGCGCCGTCTCCGCGAGCAGTGCGTCGGAGACCGCCGCCCGGTCGAAGGTCGCCACGACGTGCGGCCCGCGCTGCGCGGCGAACGTCCGGTCGAACGGCCCCGACGACGCCTCCAGCAGGCCGAGCGCCACCACGATCGCCACCGTGGAGCACAGCACCACCACGGCCAGGATCGCGCTCTGCAACCTGCGCCGCCGCACCGCCGCAAGCGCGATGCCCCAGACCGCGCTCACCGGGACGACTCCAGCGTCCGCTCGGCGGTGACCCTGCCGTCGGCCAGCTCGACCACCCGGCTCGCGCACCGCTCGGCCAGCCGTTCGTCATGGGTCACCAGCAGCAGGGTCTGGCCGATCTGGTGCAGGTCGAGCAGCAGGTCCATGACCTGCTCGCCGGAGTGGCTGTCCAGCGCGCCGGTCGGCTCGTCGGCCAGCAGCACGGCCGGGCGGTTCATCAGGGCGCGCGCCACGGCCACCCGCTGGCGCTCGCCGCCGCTCAGCACCGCCGGATACATCCGGGCCCGGCCCGCGATGCCCAGCTCGTCCAGCAGGTCGAGCGCCCGCCGCCGCGCCTGGGCGGCGGTCGTGCCGGTGAGCTGGGCGGCCAGCGCCACGTTGTCCAGCGCGGACAGGTCGTCGATCAGGTTGAAGAACTGGAAGATCATGCCGACCCGGCGGCGCCGGAACAGCGCCAGGCCGGTCTCGTTCATGGCGCCCAGGTCCTCGCCGTGCACGACGACCCGGCCCGAGCTGGGCCGGTCGAGCCCGGCGATAAGGTTGAGCAGCGTCGACTTGCCGCAGCCGGACGGTCCCATCACCGCGACCGCCTCACCGGCGCGGATCTCCAGCGAGACGCCGTCCAGCGCCACCGTCTCGCCGTAGTGCTTGCGTACCTGGTCGAGTTCTACGACGACCTCGCGTCCGGCTGTCATGGCAGGAGGCTACAAACGGCCCGGCCGGGCGGGCATCGGCCTGCGGATGTAATCCGGCCCCGATGTCATCCTCAGGAGGTAGTGCGGGCCCGCACGCGCTTGCGCCAAGGTAGAGGGGTGGGTGCGGAGTGGACGTACGGCTTGGTCGCCATCGTCGTGGTGCTGCTCGCAGCCGCGCTGGCACTCGGCGCCGCACTCGTACGGGCACACCGCCGCTACCGCGCGGTCGTCGAAGAACGCGGCCGCATGCTGGAACGGGAGTCCGCCAGGGCGGCGCGGGCGGCGGTGGACGCCGAGCGGGCCAGGATCGCCAGGGAGCTGCACGACATCGTCAGCCACAACGTCAGCCTCATGGTCGTCCAGGCGAGCGCGGCACGCGAGGTGATGACCGTCCAGCCCGAGGAGTGCGCCGAGGCGCTCAAAGAGGTCGAGAACGCCGGTCGCTCCGCGATGTCCGAGCTGCGCCACCTGCTGGGACTGCTGGCGCCCTCACCTGACGGCACCGACGAACCCGCCGGACCCGCCGAACCCGCCGGCGCCGGCCTCGCCCCGTCGCCCGACCTCAGCGGCCTCGACCGGCTGATCGACCGGTTCGCGTTCGCCGGGCTGAACGTGGAGAGCCGCATCCTGGGCGAGCCGCGCCCGCTGCCGCCCGGCATCGGCGCGCCCGTCTACCGGATCGTCCAGGAAGCGCTGACCAACGCGCTCAAACACGCCGAGCCCGACACGAAGGCCGAGGTGACGATCCGGTACGCCGGTAACCACGTACGGGTGGAGGTGCTCAACACCGGACCCAGCGTGCTCACCTCCGACGGGACCTCCGCTCCGATGGAGCGGCGTGCCGGCGGGGCCCCCTGTTCCGGGGAGCGGCGTGACGAGGCGAGCCCTGTTCCGGGGGAGCGGCGCGACGACGCGAGCCCTGTTCTGAGGGAGCGGCGTGCCGGCGGGGCCGGGCGCGGCCTGCTCGGGCTGCGCGAAAGGGTCGCCGTCTATGGCGGGCACCTGGACGCCCGGCGGCGCCTGGGCGGCGGCTACCGCGTCCGCGCCCGCATCCCCCTCCCACCGCCCGACCCGCCCGACCCGTCCGGCCCGACCGGCACCGCCGCCGGCCCGTCCAGCACGCCTGACGCCGTCCCGCGCGCCGCCGACCCGTCCGGCCCGCTTGCGGGCGATCCGCCCCGCCCACCCGAGCCGTCCCCTCCGACCCCGGCTCCCGGCTCCGGCAGGGCGGACGATGAGCGCCGAGCCCGCGCCGCGCGTCCTGATCGTCGACGACCAGCGGCTCATCAGGACCGGATTCCGGCTGATCCTCACCACGCGCGGCATCGACGTGGTGGGCGAGGCGGCCGACGGCCTGGAGGCGGTGGCGGCGGCGCGGGAGCTGCGCCCTGACGTCGTCTTGATGGACATCCGCATGCCGAGGCTCGACGGCCTGGAGGCGGCCAGGCGGGTGCTCGCGCAGGACCCGGACTGCCGCGTGCTCATGCTCACCACGTTCGACCTCGACCGGTACGTCTACGCCGCGCTGGCGCTCGGCGCGAGCGGCTTCCTGCTCAAAGACGTCACCGCCGAGCACCTCGCCAGCGCCGTGCGGCTGGTCACCACCGGCGACGCCCTGCTCGCCCCGTCGATCACCCGCCGCCTCGTCGAGCGGTACGCGGGCCCGCCCGCCACCCGCGTGCCCGCCGACCTGAGCGCGCTGACGGCACGCGAGATCGAGGTGCTGACGCTAGTGGGCCGCGGGCTGTCCAACGCCGAGCTGGCCGAGGCGCTGACGCTGAGCGAGGCGACGGTCAAGACGCACGTGGCCCGCATCTTCACCAAGCTCGGCCTGCGCGACCGGGCCCAGGCGGTCGTGGTCGCGTACGAGACCGGCCTGGTCACACCAGGATCCGGCTAGCGGCGCCGTGACACGCTCATGACATCACGCTGACGTCCCGCGGACATCGCCGCACCACAGTGGACGCAGCCGGCTCGAGTGCCGGCCTCGTACCGCTGAGAAGAAGGCTGATGGATCGTGACGAAACGCCTGCGCGTGGCCGTGCTGGGAGGCGGGCCGTCCGCCGAGCACGAGGTGTCGCTGCAGTCGGCCCAGGCCGTGCTCGACGCGCTGCCCGCCGACCTGTACGAGCCCGTGCCCGTGATCATCGACCGGCACGGCCGGTGGCCGGTGGAGCTGCGGCGTGACCTGGTGGACGTCGTCTTCCCCGCGCTGCACGGGCCGTTCGGCGAGGACGGCGTCGTCCAGGGGCACCTGCAGACGCTGGGCCTGCCGTACGTGGGGTGCGGCGTGCTGGCCTCGGCCGTGGCGATGGACAAGGTGGCGATGCGGCGCGCGTTCATCGCCGAGGGGCTGCCGGTCACCCCGCACGTGTGGTTCACCGCCCACGAGTGGCGCGCCACCACCGACCCGTGGGCGCTGGTGAAGCCGCTCGACTGGCCGATGTACGTCAAACCGGCCAACATGGGCTCCTCCATCGGCGTCTCGCGCGTCACGACCATGGACGAGCTGCGCGCCGGCGTGGAGCTCGCGCTCACCTACGACCGGGTGGTGGTCGTCGAGCAGGGCGTGACGGCGCGCGAGATCGTCTGCGGGGTGCTCGGCGACCATGACACGCCGGAGGCGTCGGTGCCGGGCGAGCTGATCGTGCCCGGCGAGTGGCTCGACTACGAGGCCAAATACCTCGGCCGGGCGGAGATCGCCGCCATCCCCGCCGAACTGCCGGAACGCATCGCCGAGGACGTGCGCGAGCTGGCTCTGCGCGCCTTCCGCGCGATCGGCGGCTACGGGCTCGCCCGGGTCGACTTCTTCTACGACGAGCAGGAGGGCCGCCTGTACGTGGGCGAGATCAACACCATGCCCGGTTTCACCGCGCGTTCCGTCTACGCCAGGGTGTGGGAGGCGAGCGGAGTGGCGTACCCGGAGCTGCTGCGCCGCCTCATCGACCTCGCGCTCATCAGGAGCGCCGCATGATCCGCATCGACCTCGCGCTCGCCAGGAGCGCCGCATGATCCCCATGACGCTGCGCGAGATCGCCGAGGTCGTCGGCGCGCGCCTGCACGACGCGGACGACCCGGAGGCCCTGGTGACCGCACCCGCCGCCGTGGACTCCCGCGAGGTGCCGCGGGGAGGGCTGTTCGTCGCGACGGCGGGTGCCAACGTCGACGGTCACGACTTCGCGGCCTCGGCCGTCGCGGGCGGCGCCGCCGCCGTGCTGGCGTCGCGGCCGGTCGGCGTGCCCGCCCTCGTCGTGGACGACGTCCAGCACGCGATCGGCCTGCTCGCCGGGCACGTACTGCGGCGGATCGGCCCGGCCGTGATCGGCATGACCGGCTCGGTCGGCAAGACCACGACCAAGGACCTGCTGGCCCAGGTGCTCGAACGGCAGGGGACGACGGTCGCCACCGCCAAGTCGTTCAACAACGAGCTGGGCCTGCCGCTCACCGTGCTGCACGCCGACGCCGGCACCCGCTACCTGGTGCTGGAGATGGGCGCGACCAGGAAGGGCGACCTGACGTACCTGACCGGCATCGCGCCGCCCCGGCTCGGGCTGGTGCTGAACGTCGGCGTCGCGCACGTCGAGCGCATGGGCGGCGGCATCGCCGACGTCGCCGAGGCCAAGGGCGAGCTGGTCGAGGCGCTCCCGCCGGACGGGCACGCGCTGCTCAACGCCGACGACCCGCACGTGCTCGCCATGTCCGCCCGCACCAAGGCGCATGTGCTGCTGTACGGGCGCTCGCCGCAGGCGCGGGTGCGGGCCGAGAACGTGCGCATGGAGGCGGCGCGGGCGGCGTTCGAGCTGGTCACGCCGTCCGGCCGGGCCCCGGTCAGGCTGAGCCTCATCGGCGCGCATCAGGTGTCGAACGCGCTGGCCGCCGCCGCGGTCGCCACCGCGCTCGGCCTGGACGTTTCGCAGATCGCCGCGGGGCTGACCGAGGCCAGGCGGCGCTCCGCCGGACGCCTGGAGATCGTCGAACGCCCCGACGGCGTCACCGTCGTGGACGACTCCTACAACGCCAACCCCGACTCCATGCGGGCCGGGCTGCGGGCGGCGCGGGCGCTGGCGGGCGCCCGCCGTACCGTCGCCGTGCTCGGCGGCATGGGGCAGCAGGCCGGCGCCTCCCGCGCCCGGCACGCCGAGATCGGCGCGCTCGTCGCCGAGCTTGGCTTCGACCTGCTCATCGCGGTCGGCCCCGGCGGCGCGCGCGTCACCGAGGAGGTCGCGCGGGCGGCGAGCGGCGACGTGCACGCGATGGCCGAGGCCGCGCGGGCGGGCGGCGCATGCGTCCACACCGCCGCCGACCCGAGCGCCGCCGCCGAGCTGGCCCGTGCGCTGCTGCACCCGGGAGACGTGGTCTTCGTCAAGGCGTCCAGCGAGTACGGGCTCGGCGCCTGCGCCCGCGCCCTCGCCACCGCATCAGACAATCTTGAAGGAAACGGAGCCTCATGCGCGTCATCGGCCTCATCGGCGGGCTGAGCTGGGAATCGACCGTCATCTACTACCAGGTCATCAACCGCCGGGTACGCGAGCGGCTCGGCGGCAGCCACTCCGCCGACAGCCTCATCTGGTCGGTCGACTACACCACCGTCGAAGAGCTCGCCTTCGCCGGCCGCTGGGACGAGGTGAGCGCGCTCCTGTCCGACGCCGGACGCAAACTGCAGGACGCCGGCGCGGGCGTGCTGCTCGTCTGCAGCAACACCTTCAGCAAGGTCAGCGATGACGTGGCACGGGCCACCAGCGTGCCCGTGCTGCACATCGCCGACGCCGTCGCTGACGAGGTCCGTTCCCGTGGCATGCGCAAGGTCGGCCTGCTCGGCACCCGCTTCACCATGGAGGAGCGCTTCTACCGGGACCGGCTGGCCCGCCACGGCTTCGAGGTGATCGTCCCGCCGCGCGAGCAGCGGGACCTCGTCCACGATGTGATCTTCGACGAGCTGGTGCGCGGCGTGATCAGGGAGCCGTCCAGGGACGCCTACACCCGGATCATCGACGACCTCGCCGCCGCCGGAGCCGAGGGCGTCATCCTCGGCTGTACGGAGATCGAGCTGCTGGTGAGCGAGAAGGACAGCGTCGTGCCGCTGCTGCCGAGCGCCCGCCTGCACGCCGAGGCCGCCGCCGCCTTCGCTCTGGCGGGCTGACCACCGGACGACACGGCAAGGCGAGCCGGGCCACGCGCCGGGGACGGCCATCACCTGGTGCCGGTGATGGCCGTCCCCGGCGTCACGCGAGGGGCCGGATGCCGGCGTCATGCGCGGGCCGCCGCCAGCCATCACGTGGTGGCGGTGAGCAGGGCGTGCAGGCGGGCGCACTCGTGCGCGAACCGGCTCTTGCGCCCGCTGCGGGCGTACCCGGCGATGACCGGGATCTCCCCGCGCGCGCCCGTCCACCCGGCCACGTCGGCGGCGAGGGCGACCAGCGTGGTGTGGACGGTGGTGACGCGACGGGCCGTACCCGATGCCGGGTCGGGCAGCATCGCGGGCAGCAGTGCCAGCAGGATGCGCCACACCTCGTGGTGCGCGCCCGCCTCGGCCAGCTCGGTCAGCGCCGCGAACGCCGTACGGGGCTCCCGCCAGGTGCGGCGCAGCACCAGCGCGAGCCGCCTGCCGATGTCCTCGGCGGGCAGCTCGCCCCGCGCGGCCAGGCCGAGCAGCAGCGGGAGCGTGCCGGGCACCTGACCGGCCAGCAGGAAGGCGAGGATCGTCGCCGACGACTCGCCCAGCGGTCCCTGCCCGAGCGCCATGGGCCTGACGTCCGTCGCGTGCAGCCGCTCGTCCCAGGAGCCCTGCAGGAGGTGGTGCAGGGCCTGCACGGCCACGACCTCGCGGTGGGACGGCAGCATCGCCCAGGCGTCGGGCAGATAGCGGCGCCAGCCGCTCAGCCAGCTCGGCGGTTCGCGCAGCAGCACCTCGTCGATGAGCCGGTGACCGGTCGGGCGGGTCACCCGCAGCACGGGCCGCAGACTGACCCCGGTGAGGGACTCGGGCTCGTCCTCGCCGAGGTCCACCGTGGACGCGCCGACCATGTGCTGCCAGGTGTGGCCGGTCTCGGGGTCGGCCATGCCGCCGTCTTCGAGCCAGCGGACGACCGAGCGCGCCGCCTCCGAGCCGATCCTGGCGGCCCTGGCCGCGGCCTCCGGGTGGCCGCCCCTGGGCAGCCGCAGCAGCGCCTGCGCGAGGTCGGCGGGCAGCGGCTCCACGCCGGCGGCGGCGCAGCTCTCCAGCCGGTCCACCAGCATGTCGGGGTCGAGGTGGCCGCTCGTCCACGTCGGGGTGGCCAGCAGCACCGGCGGCAGGGTGCCGTCGCGCAGGGCCTGGGCGATCTCCGCGTACCGGTGCAGGAGGAAGTCGTGCGGCGGGGCGACATCACCGGGATGGGGCAGCCGGTTGCGCCGCCGCCACTCCTCGGCCTCGGGCAGCTCCTGCGGCATGAAGGAGCGCAGGCGGGGCGGTATGAAGGAGACGGTCACCTGGACGAGCGGTTCGTCCGGGGCCGGCGGGGGCACCGGACGACCCTCCCGCATCGCCTCGATCCTGGCCGGGGCGACGCCGAGCTCGGCCATGCGCTCGTACGCGTCATCGAGGATGTAGGACGGCATGGCCTCGACGGAGTCGTCGTAGCGGACGCCGGGCCGCGACCGTACCGAAAGAGACCGGCTCAGGCGGTCCAGGTACTCGATCGCCTCATACACCGCGCCGCCAACATCCCACGCGACGAAAGCCGCATGATCACCGTCAGGCGGCTCGAAGCCCGGATGTGGCCGCTCGTCGTCCTGAGCGGCGGGCTCGTCGTCGGGGAGGTCGTTGAGCCGGACCCGGTGGCCGTCGAAGGGGATCTCCTGGCCGCCCTCGCGGGCCACCGCGCCGGCCGGTCCCTCGTCGCTGGTCCAGATGATGTCGATGATGCGCAGCGGGCTGTCGTCGTCGAGATAGCGAGCCTGCGGGCCGCCGTGACTCACCACGAGGAAACCGCGCCCGGCCTGTGGCTCCGGCGGCGGCTCCGCGCCGCGGGGGATGACCCGCACGCTCACGGAGTGGCTCGCGTCGTCCCACGCGGTCTCCGGCGCGGGCGGCGGCACCTCCGGCAGGCTGCCGGGAGTGACGATCTCGGCGGCCAGCGCCCGCTGCCAGACGTCCGAGTCGGTGAAGTCGTCCTCGGACCGCCAGCGGTGGTGGAGGCCGTCCTCCGCCCAGGGCTTGAGCTCGCCGCATAGGCGGCCCCGGTCGGCGGCGATCCCACGGACGAAGGCCGCCAGCCAGCGCTCCCTGTTCACCCATCGCTCGGAGGAGTCCGGATGCAGGGACGGCTCGGGGAACCGCTCCGGCCGCGGCGGCTCCGGCAGCGGCGGGAACTCCTTGCGCTCCCGCTCCTCCGGCCGGACCTGCCCGCCGAACCGCGCGGCCAGCCGCGCGCCCTGATCGGCGGGCAGGTGCTGGAGGCCGTCGCGGATCGCCTCGGCGTGGCCGTCGAACAGCGCGGCATGCCGCAGCGTCAGCTCCACCGCGCGGGTCCGCACGTCGAAGGAGGTGTGCGCGTACGCGGTGACGAGCGCGGGCACGAAGTCGCCCGCCGCCTCCGGCGTGGCACGCAGCGCCCGGTCGAGCCAGCGCAGGCCCGTGGCGGCGAGCTTGGCCTCGGCGCGGAAGGTGAGCGCATCGACCGCCTCCACCAGGTCGGCGTGATCGAGCGGCATGCAGGCGCGCACCCGCCCGGCGGCCAGCTCGGCGACCGGGCCGGGCGCGGCGGGTAACAACCGCAGGTAGTCGCGCAGGCGGGCGGCGGACTCTGCGGGCGTGGGGTCGAGCAGGGTGTGCAGCCGTACGAAGAAGCGCAGGTCCTGCGCCTCACCGCCGCGCAGGAAGCGGCTCACGCACCCGTCGAGCGCCTGCCGCCGTGGCACCTCGCGGGCCGTCGCGGCCAGCCAATGGGAGGGCTCGGGCTTCAGCGACTGGTCACGCAGGACGCGGCCGACGCCCTCGGCGGTGAAGACACGGGGCAGCAGCACCGGCAGCAGCGGATCGCCGGGGACGATCGGCGCGGACAGCCAGGCGGCCACCAGCGGGTCGTGATCGGCGGGCGGCACGGCGCCGGACGCCCGCAGCAGCGCTATGGCCAGCGGCACGATGCGGTCGCCAGGCCGGCGGATCCGGCGGGCCAGCCGGACCGCGACGTCACGCCGCCACGCCACCGGTCGGGCGGCCGCCACCCGGCACACCTGCTCAACGTCGATGTCGGGGCCCCAGCGCGGGTTGACGGCGCGGCTGGTCAGCCACGTCACCGCCGCCGCCGGACCGCCGATGACGCCCACCCCGGCCAGCAGCAGCCCGGGGGAGATCATCCTGAGCGCGTCGTCGATCTGCCAGCGGATCACGAAATCATCGATGGCCGGGTACTCGGCGTGCAGCTCCTCGGCTTTCGCGCCGCGCAGCTCCTTGGGCAGGCCGGGCAGCCGTGCCGCCAGCTCGGCGCGTTCGTCGTCGGTGAGCGCGATCAGCCGGTCGGCCAGGCGGTCCACCTCGCCGTCGGTGATCAAGGCGCGGATCTCCGTCCAGAGCGTCACGGGGCCACCTCCACGGCGACGCGGGCGACGATGCGGGCGGCGAGCACGTGCTTGCACGGCCCGCGTGAGCCGCGGTGATCCCACCACCACTCGCACGTACAGGAGCCGTCGGCCAGCGAGACCCGGCGCCGGCCACCCGCGGTGGTCACGGTCGCGAACTCGCCGTCGAGCCGCACCGCGCCCGCCTCGGCCAGCGCTCGCGCCTTGGCGAGGCGCGGGTTGAGCAGCATCACGTGCTCCTTGTCGTACGGCAGCTCGCGGTGGAAGTGCGCGGCCTCCGACAGGTCGTAGCCGACCCGGCCCGCCGCGCCGAGCCGGGTCAGCGCCGCGCGCACCCGATCGGCGGGGATGCCCGCCCGCTCGGCCAGCAGGCCGATCTCGACCTCGGGCTCGAAGTTGAGCAGCATGCCCACCACGTCGGCGTCGTCCTCGGCCTCGGCGGTGGCGAGATCGTCGAGCGTCGCGCCCTCGCCGGAGAAGCCGCGCCAGCGCTCGGGGGAGAGCGTGAGCGTGTAGCGCATGCCGGGCAGCTCCAGCTCCCACGCGCTGGAGGTGGCGTCGGCCCCGCCGTAGACGCGCAGCGCCTTGGCGAAGCGCAGCAGCGGCAGGAGCGTGCCCAGCCGGTTGGGGCCGGAGAGCCGTACCGACCCCGGCACCTCCCGGTCGTGCACCTTCAGCTCACGTCCCGCCTGCGCCACCCACACCGTGCCGCGCTTGGGCAGCCCGCGCAGGAACCGCACCGCCGCCATACCCGTCAGCTCGCCCCGCAGGTCCATCCGCGAGGCGATCACCTGCACCTCGGCGAACCCGCGCAGCCAGCGCTCCGGCAGCGGCACCTTCTTCTCCACCACCGCGCCGTCACCGGTGGTCACCACCAGCTCATCCAGCCCCACGCCGAGGTGCAGCGGATCGCGCGGCCCGATCCGCGCCAGCGCCTCGCGCAGCGGCGGGTTGACGTCGACGTTGGTGGTGCCGCGATCGAACACCTCGCCGTCGAGCGCGCCGCCCAGCAGATCGAGCCGGGCGTACACGCCGCCGCAGGCCGAGAACGACTCGAACCGCAGCCGATCGCCGTTGCACGTCACCACCGGATCCCGCATCCAGCCCGGCCGCGACTGCGGCCGGTGATAGCGGGCGAGCGCCACATCGGCGATGCCGAGCAGCGCCGCGGCGGCCGGAGCCGCCTGAGTGACCACGCCGCTGAAGAAACGCGGCGCGAGGACCGGACCGGACAGCGCCCGGCCACCGGAGGTCGCCAGTCCGAGGCGACCGTCGACAAGGGAGGAAGGCGCGGCGTACGCGTACGCCTGCGTCGTAGAAGTCATGGCGGGGACGATAGATTCCCCGACCGACAAATCTTGATCGCGGTCCCGGCGCTGCCACCACAGCACCACCGCTCCTCCCAGGATCAGGCCGAGCGCCATTCCCGAAAGGACGAATCCCCACGCTGCCGCACCGCCGGGGCGCTGGCTGTGAAGCGCCGGGCCGACGACTTGGAAGGCGCCGACCCACGCCACGTTGACGAGTGCGAATTGCAGCACGATGGCCCAGAGCCAGGGCCGTGACCAGAACTCCGTCCATCCCTCGGCCATGGACTTCGCGAGCGAGTCCTGCCTGCGAGGGGCTGTCTGGATCCGCATCCTGGACAGGAGAATCGCGGCGACGAAGAACGTGTCGGCGTCGAGAGCGAGCCCCCACCCCGGACCGGATGCGACCACCAGAGCCCCGCCGATGGACGGTCCGGCCACCTTGGCGATATTGAGGCAGAGCCGGAGAAGCGCGTTTCCCTGGTGCAAGCGCTCCTTCCTGCCTCAGATCGCGTTACCTCTCATAGGCGGGCTCGCGGCGGACAGAGTCCCGCGGGTGCGCATGATGGTCCTTTCCCATGTCGTCTCCGCCGTGGGTCAAGGAACATCGGCGTTACTGCTTCTTACGGAAACCGCATCCTTGTGGCACATGGCGGCCTGTGCAGCGCTCAGCGGCATCGGAACCGCCTTCTTCGGCCCTGCGGCCCAGGGGGTGCTGCCACAGGCCATCGGCAGATTCGCTGCCAGGACAACTCCGAGCGCGCCCGCCGAGCTCGTGACCTCGAGAACTCCGAAGGACAGCGCGACCGGGGCGACCGTGGAGCCGCACGGCCGGCGGCGTCAGGCAGGAGGCGGGGCGGTGCTTTCGCGGACGACGAGTTCGGTGGCCAGCTCCACACGGCTCTGGGCGAGCTGCTCGCCCTGGGCCAACGTCAGCAGCATCGACGTGGCCGCGGCGGCCATGTCGATGAGCGGCTGGCGGATGGTGGTCAGGGGCGGGATCGCCCAGCGGACGGACGGCAGGTCGTCGAAACCGATCACGCTGAGGTCGTCGGGGATGCGCAGGCCGAGCTGGTGGGCGGCGTGGTAGGTGCCGATGGCCTGGCCGTCGTTGGTGGCGAAGATCGCGGTGGGCCGGTCGGGCAGGCTCAGCATGCGGCGGGCTTCGGCCAGGCCGCCCTCGATGAGGAAGTCGCCCCGGCCGATCAGCTCGGGGTCGACGGGCAGGCCGGCCATGTCGAGCGCGGTGCGGTAACCGTCGAGGCGGGCGCGGCTGGACAGGGCGGAGTCGGGCCCGGTGATGATGCCGATGCGGCGGTGGCCGAGATCGAGCAGATGGCGGGTGGCGGTGAGGCCGCCGTGCCAGTTTCCCGCGCCGACGGACGGGATGTTGCCCGACGGGGTGTCGGCGGGGTCGAGCAGGACGAGCGGGATCTCGCGGCGGGCGAGCTGCTCGTGCTGGGCCAAGGTCAGGCCGGAGAACACGGCGATCACGCCGCTCGGGCGGTGCCGCAGCACGCCGTCCAGCCAGGCGTCACCGGCGTTGCTGTCGCGGCGCACGTCGGAGACCGCGACCGTCAGCTCGTGCCGGCGGGCGACCTGCGCGACGCCCTTGGTGATCTCGACCGGGTAGTCGCCCTCCAGAGCGTGGAAGACCAGCTCGACCAGGGCCGCCGGGGTGGAGCGGCGGCGCTGGCGGCGGTAGCCGTGGCGGCGGATCAGCTCCTCCACGGCGGCGCGGGTCTCCGACGACACCTCGGAACGCCCGTTGACGACCTTGGAGACCGTCGCGGTGGACACGCCGGCCAGCTCGGCGAGCTGAGCGATGGTGAGCGGGGACGACTCCGTGGTCATGGCCGCAGTCTAGCCAGGCGACACGCCGATGAGGGCGGTCCAGGCCCGGCGGGATCGCCCCGCCTGCCCATCGGCATGACCGGATCTTGCGTGGGTGGGTGTCGCGGCGTCGTCTCAGGGTTCGGTTCGCCGCCGAGCGCACCCCTCGCTCGCGGAGCCCGGCCAGGTGACGTTCGATCAGGCCGCTGCGGCTGTGGTGCTGCCTCTGAGTATGAGGTCGGCGCCCAGCTCCACGCGGGGCCGTGCCGGGTGCTCGCCGCGGGCAAGGCCGAGCAGCATGTCGGCGGCGGTCGCGGCCATCTCGGGGAGCGGCCGGCGTACGGTGGTGAGCGGCGGGTCCATCCACCGGCCCGCGAGCGGGGCGTCGAAGCCGACCACGCTGAGGTCGCCGGGGATGCGCAGGCCGAGCCGGTGCGCCGCGCGGTAGACGGCGGCGGCCTGGCCGTCGGCGCAGGTGAGGATCGCCGTCGGCCGCGACGGTAGCCGCAGCAGCCGCTCGACCTCCGCGTCTGCGGATGATGCCGTCGGCGACCCGCCGCCTCTTCCGAAGCCCAAGCCGGTGATCAGCTCGGGGTCGGCCTGGCACGCCCGCCATGTCCAGAGCGGTGCGGTAGCCGTCCAGGCGGGCGCGGGCGGCCAAGCTGTCGGCGGGGCCGGCGAGGGCGGCGATGCGGCGGTGGCCGAGGGCGAGCAGGTGGCGGGTGGCCATGAGGCCGGCGCTCCAGTCGCTGGCGCCCACCGTGACGACCTCCGCCGGATGCTCGCCGCGTGGATCCAGCAGGACGAGCGGGATGCCGCGGGTGGCGAGCTGCTCGCGCTCGGTTCCGCTCAGGCTGGAGAAGACAGAGATCACGCCTGTGGGGCGGCGGCTCAGCACACCTGCGATCCAGGGGGCGTCGCCATGGCGCAGCCGTGACACGGTCACGCCCAGGCGGTGTGCGCGCGTCACCCGCTCCACGCCCGCGGCGATCTCGGCGGGAGCCTCGCCGTCGAGATCGCCGAAGACCAGCTCCACCAGGGGCGCGAAGGCGGCGCGGCGGCGTTGCGGCCGGTAGCCGTGTTCGCGGATGAGGCGTTCGATGAGCGCGCGGGTCTCCGGCCTGACCTCGGTACGGCCGTTGACGACCTTCGACACGGTGGCCGTGGAGACCTGAGCCAGCTCGGCGAGCTGCGCGATGGTCAGCGGCCGGGACCGCGTGTCGCTGTCGCCGGTCGGCTCTGCGGCCATGCTCATGCCGGAAGTCTAGCGAGTTGTTTTCGGCGTTCTCGACCTTAACTTTCGGTGAACAGAGCAGCGGGCCGGGGCCATCCGGCCCCGGCCCGCGCGTCGGCCCGTCAGGCCGTCAAGGCCGTCAGCGCTGCAGGGTCAGCAGGCCGGGGCGGTAGGGGAGAAGGCCGTAGTCGCCGCCCGAGTTGGGGTCGCGGCCCTGGTAGAGCAGTTGCAGGTTGCAGGGGTCCACGGTGAAGGTCTGGTCGGCGCTGACCCGGATCAGCTCGCCGTGGCTGATGTCGTTCGTCCAGGTGGCGCCGCTGTTGGCCTTGCCCGCGAACGGGTTGCTCTCGCTCGCCGCCTGCGGCGTCCACGTGCCGTTCAGGCTGGTGGCCGTGAACGAGCGGAAGTAGCGGCCCTGCGAGCCGATCGCCTCGACCAGCATGAGGTACTTGTTCTGGCCCTTCAGCTTGTAGACCTGCACGGCCTCGAACAGGTTGTTGGTCGAGTCGCTCATGATGACCGTCGAGGACGAGCCGAAGTTGCCGGGGAAGTTCCCGATCGGCATGCTGGCCCGGTAGATCTTGCCGTTGTCACCGGCGAAGAACAGGTACATGGTCGTGTCGTCGGCGATCAGCGTCTGGTCGATGGGCCCGGTGCCGGAGCCGGAGATGCTGCCGGTGAACAGCGGCTGCTCGGCCGACCAGCCGTTCGGGTTGGTGGGGTCGGTCGAGGTCCGGTACGAGAAGGGCGTGCTGCCCCACTGGTAGGCGAGCACCCAGATGTTCTTCGGCGCGAAGTAGAACAGGGTGGGCGCGACGGTGCTGTTGTTCATGGCGTTCTGGCTCGCCGACGCCATCTGCGACCAGTTGCTGAACAAGCTGAAGTTCATCGACCCCCAGCGCGTGCCGTAGTCGTGCGTGGTCGCGTACACCAGGTGCTGGCCGTTGTACGGGGCGACGGTGAAGTCCTTGAGCGACACCCAGCCGGAGCGCGGCGTGGCCAGCGGGCCCGTGGAGGTCCAGCGGTAGCTCGACGGCAGGTCGCACTCGCCGGGGTTCTGGTCGCCGCCGCCGTCCACGCGGACGAGCTGCCACTGCTGGTTGGCGCCGCCCCAGTCGTCGTACTGGACGATGTTCGCGCCGTCGGCGGTCGAGCCGCCCTGCACCTCGAGGGCCTTGTTGCTGTTGCGGTTGATGAAGCGCACGTAGCCGTCGGAGCTGTCGGCCAGGCGCCACTGCTGGTTGGTGCCGTTGTGGTCGGACCACTGCACGATTTCGCCGCCGTTGGCGGTGGAGAAGTTGTAGACGTCGAGGACCTTGCCGGAGTGGCGGGACTTGATGCGGTAGTAGCCGCCGCCGGAGTCGACGAACTGCCACTGCTGCTGGTTCTGGTTGTTACGGGTCCACTGGGTGATGCGGGCGCCGTCGTTGGTGGCGAGGTTGTAGACGTCCAGTGCCTTGCCGCTGTTGCGGTTGATCAGGACGTACCAGGCGTTGGTGTCGACGGTGGCCGCGTGCGCCGTCTCGGTCTGGAGTGCGACGAGCAGGCTCGCCAGTAACGTGGCCAGGGCCGCGAGTAAGGCCAGGGGTCTGCGGTTCACGAAAGCTGCCTTTCTCGATGGGTTCGTCAGGGTGCGGTGAGGTCGAAGCGGCTCACGGTCACTTCGCCGCCGAGCGACCGGGTTGCGTAGTTGAAGATCCCGAAGCGGTAGCCCATGAAGAACTGCCAGGCGTTGTTCAGGGTGAACGCCCGGCCGAGGCTCACGAACGTGCTGCCGTCGGTGCTGTAGGAGAAGCGGGCCTGCCGGCCGGACCCGGGCCGTACGTCGGCGCTGACCCGCAGCCAGATGCGCCCGCCCGAGACGTTCGCGCTGGCCACCTCGGTGCCGGTGCCGGTGGTCTGCCACGAGCTGTTCATGGTGAGGCCGTCGGTCATGACGACGCGGGTGGTGCCGTTGTCGCGCTTGACGCCGATCCACGCCGACTGGTCGCGCAGCATCGCCAGCCCGGCGCGGTCGCCGTCGGCCATCCGCGAGTAGTCCAGCTCGATCGTCGCCGTGGACTCCGGTCCCTGGATGCGGTGCGTCAGCGTGTTGCGGGCGTTGTAGAGGTCGTCGGTGACGGTCGCGGTCTGCAGGCGCAGCCCGTTGCCGGTGGAGAAGCGGCTGGTGTCGGGGTTGTGGTTCCACTCCCAGCGGTGCCCGAGGCTGCTCGATGTGAACGTGTCGGAGCCGATCATGGACGCCACGGTCTTGCTGGTCTGGATGTTCGGCTTGGGGTAGGTGGCGCCCCACGTGCCGTTGACGGTCTGCAGCACCGGCCAGTCGCCGCTCCAGGTGATCGGCGCGAGCGCCGGGACCCGGCCGCCGGGGTAGGCGTCGATGAACGCCATGTAGTACCAGTCGCCGTTCTGCGTCTGGACGAGCCCGCCCTGGTGCGGCACGCCGCCTCCGGAGATGGGGCCGGGCAGGTTCAGCAGGACCTGGCGCATCTCGTACGGGCCCCACGGCGAGGTGGAGCGCAGCACGTACTGGCCGTTGGCCGGGCGGGTCAGCCAGATGTAGTAGTAGCCGTTGCGCTTGTAGAAGCGGGCGCCCTCGAGGGTGCCGACGCTGCTCGGCGTCTGGAACACCTGCTGGGCCCGCACCTGGCTGAAGCCGTCGGCGGACAGCTGGGCGACGCTGATGGTGGTGTTGCCGTAGGCGACGTACATGGTGTCGTCGTCATCGATCAGCAGGCCCGCGTCGTAGTAGCAGTTGTTGATCTGCGAGCGCTTGGTCCAGGTGCCGTCCACGGCGGTGGCGGTGTAGACGTACGTGCGGTTGAACTCGATGCAGCCGATCCAGTAGAAGGTGGCGTTGCTCGGCCGGTAGTTGAGCGTCGAGGCCCAGATGCCCTTCACGTACGCCCGGCCGCCGCTGAGGTCGTACGCGCTGGAGCCGAAGTCGAGCCGCGGCACCGAGTGCCCGGCGTACTCCCAGTCGACCAGGTTGTACGAGCGCAGGATCGGCGCGCCCGGCGAGTAGTGCATGGTCGAGGCCGAGTAGTAGTAGGTGTCGCCGACCCGGATGATGTCGCCGTCGGCGAAGTCCTGCCAGACGACCGGGTTGGTGTAGGTGCCGCCGGGGTTCTGGCCGCCGCCGACGCGGACGAGCTGCCATTGCTGGTTGGCGCCGCCCCAGTCGTCGTACTGGACGATGTTCGCGCCGTCGCTGGTGGATGCGTTCTGCACTTCGAGGGCCTTGTTGCTGTTGCGGTTGATGAAGCGCACGTAGCCGTCGGAGCTGTCGGCCAGGCGCCACTGCTGGTTGGTGCCGTTGTGGTCGCTCCACTGGACGACGGGTGCGCCGTTGGCGGTGGAGTAGTCGGAGACGTCGAGGACCTTGCCGGAGTGGCGGGACTTGATGCGGTAGTAGCCGCCGCCGGAGTCGACGAACTGCCACTGCTGCTGGTTCTGGTCGTTGCGGCTCCACTGGGTGATGCGGGCGCCGTCGTTGGTGGCGAGGTTGTAGACGTCCAGAGCCTTGCCGCTGTTGCGGTTGATCAGGACGTACCAGGCGTTCGTGTCGACCGTCGCGGCCGCAGCCGCCTGTGGCGTGAGCAGCACGCCGATGAGCACGAGGGACGAGAGGATCGCAAGCGCGCGCCTCACGGGGACCTCCAGGGGTGGTCGTCGGTCCGGGTGCCCGAGGTGCCGGCGCGGAAGGTACGCGACTCAGGTGCCATTGTTAGCGCTAACATTTCGTGTCGCATAAAGCCGTGACCCTCCTCCTTCGGGCGGCGTCGTCGGGAGTACATCCGAGGCTCCGGCCCGGCGTCAACGGCGGCCGGTCACTGATGAGAACGCGCTCGCCGCGACATAAGCGGCTTGACCTGGCTTTTCAGCCGGCCGTGTGAGCGACGCGATGAGCTGAAAATTTCATGCATTGATCGGTTAAGTTGCGGCGACGGCCGGCGACCGGCACCCGTCCCGGAAGGGATGGGCCGCCGGCCGCGCCGCTCTCGTCCCGGCACCGCCCGTCCGGGGCCGGGACGAGAGATCATCAGGACCCGGAGTTGTAGGTCCACTTCTGGTTCGCGCCGCCGTGGCAGGTGTAGAGCTGCAGGCCGGTGCCGTTGGCGGTGCCCTGGCCTATCGCGTCGAGGCACAGGTTCGACTGCACGCCGGTGATGGTGCCGTCGGAGTTGATCCGCCACTTCTGGTTGTCGCCGCCCCAGCAGGAGTAGATCTGGATGCGGGCGCCGTTGCTGCTGCCTCCGGCGTCCAGGCACTTGTTGCCGTAGACGCGCAGCTCGCCGGAGTCGGTCAGGGTCCACTGCTGGTTGGTGCCGCCGTTGCAGTCCCACAGCTGGACGGCGGTGCCGTCGGAGGTGGAGCCGTTCGGCACGTCGATGCAGCGGCCCGAGCCCTCGCCCTTGATCTGCCCCTCGCCCTCAACGGGCGGCTCGGTGCTGCTGCCGCCGTTGAGCGCGTTCAGCACCGCGGTGTAGGCGGCCTTCTTGTTGCCGTTGCCGTCGAAGAGCAGCGCGCTGGCCTGGGAGCCGAGCCAGGAGTCGGTGTCGCGCACGCCCCAGACCGTGATGCCGGTGCAGCGCGGCACCGCCAGGCAGTCGTTGACGACGCTCGCGTACGTCGAGGCCGAGCCGCCCTGGATGTCCAGCTCGGTGATCTGCACGTCCACGCCCAGCGCCGCGAAGCTCTGGATGGTCGTCCGGTAGTTCGGGTTGTACGGGCTGTTGCTGTTGAAGTGGGACTGCAGGCCGACGCAGTCGATCGGCACGCCGCGGGACTTGAAGTCCCTGACCATGTTGTACACGGCCTGTGTCTTGGCCCAGTTCCAGTTGTCGATGTTGTAGTCGTTGTAGCAGAGCTTGGCGTCCGGGTCGGCGGCGCGGGCGGTGCGGAAGGCCACCTCGATCCAGTCGTTGCCGGTGCGCTGCAGGTTGGAGTTGCGCCGGGCGCCCGAGTTGCCGTCGTCGAACGCCTCGTTCACCACGTCCCAGGCGTAGATCTTGCCCTTATAGTGGCCCACCACGCCGTTGATGTGGTTGATCATCGCCTGGCGCAGGTCGTAGCCCTCAAGCTGCTGCATCCAGTACGGCTGCTGGTTGTGCCAGGCCAGGGTGTGCCCGCGGACCCGCTTGCCGTTCTGCACGGCCCAGTTGTAGATCCGGTCGCCGTTGCTGAAGTTGAACTGCCCCCGGTTCGGTTCGGTGGCGTCGATCTTCATCTCGTTCTCGGCGGTGATCATGTTGAACTCGCGGTTCGCGATCGTCGTGTACTGCGAGTCGCCGAGCTTGCCCGCGGCGATGGCGGTGCCGAAGTAGCGGCCGGTCTGTTCGGCCGCCGCGGCGAGCGTACTCTCCGCCGCCTGCGCGGGGGTGGCCAGCGTCATTGCCGCGACCATGCCGGCGGCGCCGATCGCGCTGATCAGACCGGTGATCAGCGCGCGTCTGCGCCCGCCGGACTTTCGGCCGGTGGGCCGGGACGGTCGGGACGGTGGGGACGATGGGGACGATGGGGACATGGCGTCGACGCTCATGCCTGAGCCTCCATGTACATATCGGGGGAAGGGAGTCCGCGGAGACACCCGCGACATCGGCGCACGCGGGAACGCCGCGGCGTCGAGACGGCGTCCCCTGCCGCCACCACCGTTCTGGCAGGGGAGATCGTCGTGCGGTCTCAGTGTGGGAAGCACTCCGAAAGTTGTCAAGGATTCAGAGAAACTTTCGGGAACCGCCTGGTCGTGCGCGGCCGCCATATCGTGGCCGAACTCCACTTCAAGACCTTGAAACTTTCGGAGGGCAGGCGTCTCCCGTGAAACTTTCACACCTCGCGGAGAGCCGTCGGCGTGCGTAACGGCAGGTGAACGCGCTGAACCCGGCTCTCGCGCGGCTCCCGGCCGCCCCGAGGCCCTTGACAGGATGTTTCGGTCTCAGGTTTGCTCCGTCCGCCACCACCTTTCCTACGCCCGGGGAGACCCGGGTACCACTTGTTAGCGCTAACAGCACACGTCCGCCGCCGGAGACGGCGACCCCCCAGAAAGGACGTACGGCTATGAGAAGGTGCGCCGGCCTGACGGCCGGTCTGGTGGCGCTCGTCGCGGCGCTCGCGACGAGCCTGGCCATGTTCGTGACCGCCGCCCCGCGCGCGTCGGCGGCGACGCTGACCGAGGTGACGAACTTCGGTGACAACCCCGGCGGTCTGCGCATGTACCTCTACGTGCCGGACCGGCTCGCGGACCGGCCAGGGGTGCTGGTGGCGATGCACGGCTGCAACGGCTGGGCGCAGGGCTTCCACCAGGGCACGGAGTTCGCCTCGCTCGCCGACCGCCACGGCTTCATCGTCATCTACCCGCAGGCCAACAAGAGCGCCAACGGCATGTCGAACTGCTTCGACGTCTGGTCGAACGAGGCCCTGCGCCACGGCGGCGGCAGCGACCCCGTCTCGATCGTCTCCATGGTGACGTACGTGCTCCAGCGCCACGGCGCCGACCCCGAGCGCGTCTTCGCCACCGGCTTCTCCTCCGGGGCGATGGAAACGCTCAACCTGCTCGCCACGTACCCGGACGTGTTCAAGGCCGGGGCTCCGTTCGCGGGCGTGCCGTACAGCTGCCTCGGCCCGACCGGCTGCGGGGACAAGTCGCCGCAGCAGTGGGGCGACCTGGTCAGGAACGCCTACCCCGGCTACAGCGGTCCCTGGCCGCGCGTGATGGCCTGGCACGGCACCAACGACTCGGTGCTGCCGTACTCGATGCTGCAGGAGGAGGTGGACCAGTGGACGAACGTGCACGGGTTGAGCCAGACCCCGACCTCCACCGACAGCCCGCAGTCCGGCTGGACCCGGCGCGTCTACGGCTCGGGGCAGGTCGAGGCGTACACGATCAACGGCGCCGGCCACGACCTGCCGCACACCGGGATGGCCGCGTACGCCATCCGCTTCTTCGGCCTCGACGACGGCGGCAGCACCGAGCCGCCCGTTGAGGGCGAGGGGCAGATCAAGGGCGAGGGCTCGGGCCGCTGCATCGACGTGCCGAACGGCTCCACCTCCGACGGCACCGCCGTCCAGCTGTGGGACTGCAACGGCGGCACCAACCAGCAGTGGACCCTGACCGACTCCGGCGAGCTGCGCGTCTACGGCAACAAGTGCCTGGACGCCGGAGGCAGCAGCAACGGCGCCCGCATCCAGATCTACTCCTGCTGGGGCGGCGACAACCAGAAGTGGCGGATCAACTCCGACGGCACCATCACCGGCGTGCAGTCGAACCTGTGCCTCGACGCGATAGGCCAGGGCACCGCCAACGGCACCGGCCTGCAGCTCTACACCTGCCACGGCGGCCCCAACCAGCGGTGGTCGCACACCTCCTGAACGAACCCCTGGACCCGCCCGCGCCGGAAGCAGAGGACGACTTCCGGCGCGGGCGCAACCTTTTGTGCGGCGCGCCAGCGAGACCCTTGTGCGGCGCGCCAGCGAGACCCTTGTGCGGCGCGCCAGCCAGACCCTTGTGCGGCGCGCCAGCCAGACCTTTTCAGGCGTGTCAGCCGGGCTTCGGCCGGCTGCGCCGGGCGTAGGCGCGGGCGGCGCGGGCGCGATCGCCGCAGCGGGTGGAGCACCAGTGACGGCGGCCGTGGCGCAGCAGGTAGCGGTTGCAGGGGGAGGAGTCGCAGGTGATGAGGCGCTCTGCGTCGGGACCGGTGAGCAGGTCGGCCGTATTGGCGGCGAGGGTCGCAAGAGCGTGGTCCAGCACCTCGTTGACGGGGCACGGTGCCGCGCGATAGGGGCCGCGCTTCTCGTCCCAGTACAGCAAGGGGGCCGTGGGGGCCCTGGTCAAGGCGTCGTTGACGGCGGCCAGAGCCGCGGGCAACGCGGGCAGCCCGGCGACGCGGGCGGCGAGCAGCGCCCTGACATGTTCGCGCAGTGAGCGCAGCTGTGTGACGCACATCTCCTGGACCCCGGCGCCGGGCGGGGCGAGGCCGCGTTCGGCGAGCCACCGATTCGTCGACTCCGGGGTGCCGAGGAGATCGATGAACTGCCCGCCCGGCAACGCGATGGCGCTGTTGGCGAAGTCGAGAGCGACGTAGTCCGCCGCTCCCGGTGCGGGCGGCGGCACGGACTCGGCGGTCACGGTCTCCCTCATGTCTCTCATGGTACGGCTTGCAGCCATCCGTGAGATACGTCTACATTGCTCACGGATAAAGCGTCCCTTATCCGTGAGGTGTTGGAGATGACTGACAGCAGCAGGACCGCCGAGCAGATTCCTGTCCGCGTTCTCGGCGGCCCGACCGCCCTTTTCGACTACGGAGGTCTCCGCTTCCTGACCGACCCGACCTTCGACGGTCCCGGGGACTACGAGGTCCCGGGCGGACGGCTGACCAAGACGGCCCCCTCCGCCGCCGTACCGGGCGACCTCGGCCGCATCGACGTGGTCCTGCTCTCGCACGACGAGCACCCCGACAACCTGGACGACTCCGGCCGGGCGCTGCTCGCCGACGTCCCGCTCACGCTCACCACGCCCGGAGGCAGCCGCCGCCTGGGGCAGGGGGCCAAGGGGCTGGCGGACTGGCAGGCGATCGAGCTGGACCGCCCCGGCGGCGGCACGATCACCGTCACAGGCGTGCCCGCCATTCACGGACCGGGACCGCGCGAGGAGGTCGAACCGGTCACCGGCGAGGTCGTCGGCTTCGTCCTGACCGGGGCGGGTCTGCCCACCGTCTACGTCAGCGGCGACAATGCCTCGCTCGACGCGGTCGAGCAGATTGCACGCCGCTTCGCCCCGATCGACACCGCCATCCTGTTCGCCGGCAGCCCCCGATTCGCGGTGCTCTTCGACGGCGAGCCGATCGTTCTCGACAGCGCGCGGGCCGCCGAGGCCGCCAAGATCCTGCGCGCCCGGCGGGTGGTTCCCGTCCACTACGACAGCTGGGCCCACCTCACCGAGGGGCGCGACGCGCTGGTGGCGGCCTTCGCCGCCGCAGGGCTGGCCGACCGGCTTGACCTCGCCCGGCCGAGCTGACCGGGCAAGCATCGCCAGGCCGGCCGCCGGACACCGGGTGCCAGGCGTGGACACCTACCTTGCCGCCTCGGCCGGCAGCAGCCGGGCGGTCGGCCGGCTCCGCCTTCGTGCGCGCTTGCCCGGGGCCGCCGCGGCGGCCTCCATCCGACCTCTACCGAAGGTGCCTTCTCGTGAGATCTGGTGTGCCTGCAACGATGGGGGACATCCCGCGCCTCCAGGCTCAGCGCCGTGCCCTGATCGTCCTGGTGACCGCGCAGATCCTCAGCGGTCTCGGACTGGCGGCGGGCGTGACCGTCGGCGCCCTGCTCGCGCAGGACGTGTTCGGCTCCACCGGCCTCGCCGGCCTGCCCAGCGCCGTGGGAACCGCCGGTGCCGCGCTCGCGGCCGTCGCCATCGGGCGCCTGTCGCAGGCTCGCGGCCGCCGCTCCGGGCTCGCCGCCGGGTACCTGGCCGGTGCCGCCGGCAGCGCGGGCGTCATCGCGGGCGCCGTCGTCGGCAGCGCGTTCCTGCTGCTCATCGCCCTGTTCGTGTACGGCGCCGGCACGGCGGCGAACCTGCTGGCCCGCTATGCGGGCGTCGATCTGGCCGCTCCCGCCCACCGAGCCCGTGCCGTGTCCATCGTGCTGGTCGCCACCACCCTGGGAGGGGTGGCCGGGCCCAACCTCGCCGCGCCCTTCGGCGACGTCGCCGCCGCGCTCGGCGTCCCCGAGCTGGCCGGGCCGTTCCTCCTCTCCGGTGCCGCGTACGCGGTGGCGGCCGCCGTCCTGGCCGTCTGGCTGCGCCCGGACCCGCTGCTGCTGGCTCGCGCTCTCGACGCCGAACACGGCGCCGCGGACTCCGGCGACAGACCTGGCGACGCCGCCGACCCGGCACGCCCGGCGACCGTAAGGCGCCGCCCCGGCGTGCCGGTGGGTGCCCTGGTCATGGTGCTCACCCAGCTGATCATGGTCGCGATCATGACGATGACGCCCGTGCACATGCGCGACCACGGTCACGGTACCGCCGCCGCCGGTCTGGTCATCGCCCTCCATATCGGCGCGATGTACCTGGCCTCGCCCCTGACCGGCTGGCTCGTCGACCGCTACGGCCGTCTCACGATCGCCGTCGCCTCCGGGCCTGTTCTCCTGATCGCCGGAATCGTCGCCGCCACCGCCCCCGCGGGCTCCGTGGCCGCGTTCTCCGTGGCCCTCGCCCTGCTGGGACTGGGCTGGAACTTCGGCCTGGTCGCCGGCACCGCGATCGTCGCCGACGCCGTCCCGCCGGACGTCCGCGCGCGCACGCAGGGCATGGTCGACACCGCCATCTCCGTCGCCGGTGCCGCGGGCGGCATGCTCTCGGGCGTCGTCGCCGCCGTCGCGGGCTACCCTCTCCTCGCCATCGGCGGCGGTGTCCTGGCGGCGGCCGTGCTGGCGGCGGTGGTCATGGCGGCGGGGGTCTCCGCCGCGCGCAGCCGGTGAGCGGCGGGCAGGACGGCAGGGCCGCGCCGGGCGGCTCGACCGTTCGGGATCGAGCCGCCCGGCGCGGGAGCTCCACTCGGTGTCTTCGGGGTCAGCGCGCGTTCTTCGAGGTGGGACCGGCCTCGTCGATGATCTTCTTGGCCTCGTCGGGCAGGTCGCCGGCGGTGACGGTGGTGTTGTCGCGTACGGTGTTGCCGCGCTCGCCGTCCACCAGCCCCGTGATGGCGGGGTTCGTCGTGTAGTTGCCGGTCAGCGTGATGTCGCCGGTGCGGTTGCCGTTCTGGTTGTTGGCGTGCGCCCACTGGGCGGCGGTGCCGACGAACACGTTGCGGCTCGCCGAGATGTAGCGGGAGCCCTCGTCGAAGTACAGGCCGAGCTGTCCGCTCTTCTCGCAGTAATTCTGCTCGATGCGGCTTCGGGGCATCGCGGAGAGGGTGTAGATGCAGCCGGCGTCGAACATCGTGTGCACGACGTCGCGTACGTGGTTGCCCACGACCGTGACCTCGCTGGACGTGGTCGGCGTGTCGTAGATGGGCTGGAAGTCGTACAGGCCGCGGTTGATGTACTCGGGGCTGCCGCCCGGGTCGTTGGCGCCCCAGCCGAAGCCGATCCCGATGCCGGTGTACGGCATGTCGGCCACCTCGTTGTGCTCCACGGTCAGCCGCGTGACGTAGCTGGCGAAGATGCCGTCCTGGTCGAGGAACTCGCGGGCGGTGGAGTAGATGCGGTTGCCGCTGATGCGGATGTCCTTGTTGACCATGCGCGGGTCGGACGGGTGGTGCGCGTCGGGCCGTACACCGCCGACGACGATGCCGCCACCGGCGCTCGCGGTGAACGTGCTGCCCTTGACGGTCACGTTGTGCGCGCCCAGCCCGACCCCGGTGGCGTGGGCGTTGGCGTCATTGCCGATGCCGAGCCCGACCGAGCCGAGGTTGACGAACGTGTCGCCGGTGAACGTGATGTTCTCCGCGGCCGACACCTGCACCGCGGCGGGCGCCTGCGACCAGTTGTTGCGCGCGCCCTCGAAGCCCTTACAGCCGAAGGCGCACGAGGTGAACGCGTCCTGCGGCCGGTGCTCCTGTACGCCGGCGATGAACGTGCCGGTCTGCTGGTTGGCGTAGCCCTCGTTGGTGCCGGGCTGCAGCCACGTGGTGCCGGTGAAGGTCAGCCCTTCGAAGCGGAGGTTGCGGGCGGGCTCGTCGTACGTGCCGCCGATCTCCAGCAGCCGCTCCAGGCGGGGCAGCTCCACCCGCGCACGGGACATGTCCTGACCCGGCAGCGGCTTGTAGTAGACGGTCCCGGCGCCCCGGTCCAGGTACCACTCTCCGGGCTCGTCGAGGAACGCCCGGGAGTTCTGCAGGTAGAAGGTGGGGGTGCGCAGCGGGGACTGGATGGTGTCGTAGCCGAAGGTGTTGTTGTCCCAGGCCGGCTGCTGCATGACGACCGTGGTGCCGGAGATGCGCTGCACGGGCGCGAAGCGGTTGGTGAACGACAGCTTCGCCTGCAGCTCGATGCGCTGCTGGTCGGGCAGGCCGGCGAGGTAGGCCAGATCGGGGTCGTCGAGGGTGAAGCCGGTCGCGGTGAGCGTGATGGCGTCGCGGGGCAGCTCGATGCGGGCCCGCTGGGCCAGCGCGCCGTCCACGTAGAGCTGCCGGCTGTCGGCGTCCGTGCCGACCTGCGCCTTGTAGACGCCTTTGTCGGGGTCGTCGAGCGTCCAGCCGGTGACGGGACGGGCGCCGCTCAGCACGGGCTCGGCTCCCCGCGCGGCCTTCCAGGTCACCACGTGCCCCTTCTTGCCGGAGTCGGCGGGGCCGAACCGCAGCGGCTCGGTCAGCCGGTACGTGCCGTCGAGCAGCTCGACGGTGACGTCACGGCCCTCAGCCGCCGCCGCGCGGGCCCGGCGCTGCGCCTCCTGGAGGGTGGCGAGCGGCCTGCCGGCGTTGCCGGGGCCCCGGTCGTCGGCGTTCTCGGCGCCGGTGGGCGCGACCACGATGGTCCGGGCCGGTGCGGCCTGGGCCGGTCCGGCGGCGGGACCGGCGATGAGCCCGCCGGCGATCAGTAAGGCGGCGGACGCCATGGCGGGCGTTCGCCTGCGCGACACGATGGGTGGACGCACGGTTACTCCCTTTCCTGTGAGTGCTGTCATGACGGGGGACTGAACAGCCGCAGGCCGGCGCGCTCCGGCCGCACGTCGGGGGTGCCGTCTGTCGGCGGGGGAGGCGTGGCGATCGCGGTCTCGTCGACGGTGATGCCGAGGCCCGGCGAGTCGCCCAGGACGAACGCGCCGTCCTCGACGGTCACGTCCACCGAGATCCCGAGCGGCGGACGCAGGTCCTGCAGCTCGCTGACCAGGTGGTTCGGCACCGACGTGGCGGCGTGCAGCAGCCCGACCGGGGTGGTGCCGATCGGGCTGACCGGCAGGTCGTGGGCGTGCGCCAGCGTGGCGACGCGCAGGAAGTGGGTGACGCCCCATACGGCGGCGGCCTGGACGACGTCCACCGCGCCCGCGGCCAGCAGCGGCCGGTACTGGTCGAGGCCGGTGAGGTTCTCGCCCGTCGCGACCGAGGCGCGGACCCCGCGCCCGACGGCGGCCAGCCCTTCGGCGTCCCAGCGCCGTACCGGCTCCTCGATCCACGTCAGGTCGAGCGTGCGCTCCAGCTCGGCGACGTGCCTGACCGCCTGCTTGCGGTGCCAGGTCTCGTTCGCGTCGAGCATCAGCGCGGGCCGCGCGCCGCGCCCCGCCTCCGTCAGCACGTCGCGGACCAGCTCCAGGCGGCGCCGGTCGCGGTCGATGTCGAGCCCGCCCTTCAGCTTGGCCGCGCGCAGCCCGTGCCGGGCGTACTCCTGGTGCACGCAGACGAGCTCGTCGTCGGTGAGCGCGATGTCCAGCCCGGAGGCGTACGCGGGCACCCGCCGGTCGCGGCCCCCGAGCAGCCGCCACAGCGGTTCGCCCGCCGCCTGCGCCTTGATGTCCCACAGCGCGGTGTCGAACGCGCCGATGGCGCCGAACACCGCGCCCGCGTGGCCGGCCTTGAACGTCCGCCGCAGCATGCGGTCGTAAAGCGTGGTGACGGCGCGCGGATCCTCGCCCTCGATCGCCGGGAACACGGCGTCGAGGTGGGCGTGCGGCCCGAGGCCCACGCCGGTGATCCCCTCATCGGTGTCCACCAGGACGATCGGCACGGCCACGTTCCCGTCGGCGTGCACACCGTTGGCGTCCCCGACGGGGCGGCCCCACGCCTGCACCGTCGTCAACGTCCGATACCCCGAGATTCGCATGTCAGCCCTTCGTAGAGCCGGCGGTGACCCCGTCGGCGATCTGGCGCTGGAGGAACAGATAGATCAGCAGGACGGGTATCGCGGCGATGAGCACCCCTGAGGCGAACTGGGGGATGTTGTCGGAGTACTGCCCGCGCAGCGAAGTGACACCGACCATGAGCGTGCGGTGTTCCGGCGACGGCATCATCAGCAGCGCGATGAGCACGTCGTTCCAGCAGAACAGCGCGTCCAGGATGCCGACGGAGAGCAGGGCGGGAGCGCCGAGCGGGATCATGATCCGCCGGTAGACGCCGTAGGTGGAGTTGCCGTCGATGCGGGCCGCGTGCACGATGTCGGCCGGGATGGTCCGATAGTGGCTGGTCATAAGGAAGACCGTGAAGGGCAGGAACTGCGCGACGTACGCGAGGATCAGCCCCGGATAGGTGTCGATGAGCCCGGTGTCGGCCATCACCTTGACCAGCGGCACCATGATCACCTGGAACGGGATGAACAGCGCCGCCAGGCAGCCGAGGAACAGCGCCGACGAGCCGCGGAAGCGCAACTGGCTCAGCGCGAACCCGGCCATCGACCCGAGGAGCAGCAGCACCACCACCGACGCCGTGACCACGATGAGCGAGTTGGCGAAGTAGCGCGCCATGCCGACGCTGCTCCACGCCGCGGCGACGTTGTCGAGGTGCAGGCCACTGGCAGGGGAGAACCGGTCGAGGATGTACTCCCGCCGGGTCTTCACGGCCACGTTGGCGGTGAACACCAGGGGATAGATGGTGGCCAGGGCGAGCAGCGCCATCGGTACGGCGGCCAGCCACCGGCCCAGACGCAGGACGGGCATCAGTCCTCGCTCCCCGCCCTGCGCAGCAGCGCCACCTGCGCGACGCCGACCACGAGCATGATGAGGAACAGGACCGTGGAGGCCGCCGAGGCGAGCGCCGGGCGGTTCATCTGCCCCTGCTGGATCCACACGTAGAACTCCGGCAGGTACGTCGAGCCCTCCGGTCCTCCGCTGGTCATGATGTACAGCAGGCCGAACATGGACGTCAGCATTCCGATCATGGTGGTGACGACGACGAACTGGATGGTGCGCGACAGCCCCGGGATGATGACGTGCCAGATGATCCGCGGCAGCGACGCGCCGTCGATCCTGGCGGCGTCCAGCAGGGCGGCGTCGAGGGTGGAGAACCCGGCCAGGAAGACCACCAGCGCCATGCCGAACGTCGCCCAGATGTGCACGCCGATGACCGTGAACTTGGCCAGCGCGGGGTCGCCGAGCCAGTCGACGGGCCCGAGGCCGAAGGCGGCGAGCGCGGTGTTCAGCGGGCCGTCGTAGCCGAGCATCAGGTTGAAGATCGCGCCGACGATCACGGGGGAGAGCACGGCGGGGAAGAAGTAGACGCTGCGGAAGAACCGGTGGCCGGGCACCTTCAGATAGATGAACGTGGCCAGCAGGCCGGGGATCGCCACCGCGACCGGCAGCAGCAGCACGAGCAGCCCGACGTTGCCGAGCGCGGTGCGGAACAGCGGGTCGCCCAGCAGCTCGGCGTAGTTGTCGAAGCCGACGGGGGTGCCGTTGCGCTCGCCGTCGCCGGTGAAGGAGAAGTTGACGCCCAGCACCAGCGGCCACAGCCGCAGCGCCACGATGATGAGGACGGCCGGCGCCACCAGGACGAAGGGCGCCAGCCGCTCGGCCCTCGCTCCCCGCGGCAGCCCCGGCCGCCCGTGCCCGGTCCGGCCGGGGCGCAGCGCGGGTGAGGTCGTTCCGACCGGCACGGTCAGCTCGCCTCGTCCGCGGCGGCCAGCTGCCGTACGACGTCGTCCACACCGGCCGATCCGCTCAGCAGCTGCTGGGAGAGCCTGCCCATCAGGTCCAGGACCTTGCTGGACAGCGCGACGTGCAGCGCGGGCTTGCCGCTGGTGATCTGCGGCACGATCGCGGCGACGGCCGGTGCGTCCTGCGGGGCGGCGATGGTGGTGTCGGAGGTGATCGCGCCGGCGTCGGCGGAGAAGGCGGTCAGCGCGGCGGTCGAGGTCAGCGCCCGTACGAGGTCGGCGGCGAGCGCCGGATCCTTGGTCGTCTTGGCCACGCCGTAGCCGATGCCGCCGTCATAGGGCAGGACGGGCTCGGCATCGCCGGTGACGACGGGCGCGGTCATGACGCCGACGTTGTCCGGGCCGAGGAACTCGCCGAAGTCCTTCCAGTGGCCGACGTCCGACATCAGCCCGATCACGTGGGCGGCCTTGCCGGTGTCGAAGAGGGCGAAGGCGTCGTTGAACAGCGCGGTGGAGTTGGCGCCGTCGTTGTTCAGGCCGTCGTCCTCGGCCTGCTTCCAGAGCCGGAAGATCTCCTTGACGTGGGGCGAGGTCCAGTCGCGCTTGCCCGCGATCCAGTCGTCGTACTCCTTCGGCGTCAGGATGCCCGGTCCGAGCCCCGACATGAAGAACTGGATGCCGAAGCCCTCCTTGTTGCCGAGCGCGAAGCACCTGGCGCCGGTGGCCTTCTTGATGGCGGCGCAGCCGCGGACGAACTCCTCCCACGTCTTCGGCGGGTTCGCCGGGTCCAGCCCGGCCTTGGCGTAGATCGCCTTGTTGTAGTAGACGGGGTGGCCCTGCAGCGTCACCGGGGCGGCGTAGATCGTGCCGTCCTTGCTGAAGGCGTCCCAGCCGGCCAGCCGCTGCTTGTCGGGGGCCACGTACCGGTCGAGCGGCAGCAGCATGTCCACGCGGTCGCGCAGCTGCCCGCCGCCGTTGAAGAGCATGACGTCGGGGCCCTTGCCGGACTGAGCCGCCGTGCCCAGCAGCGTGTAGTACTGGTCGTACGGCTGGGCCACGAACTCGACGGTCACGTCGGGGTGCTTGGCGGCGAAGTCGGCCTTCGCCTTCTCGAGGTAGGACGCCACGCCCGGCTCGCCGGACTTCCAGTCCCAGACGACGAGCTTGTTCGTGGTGCTTTCGGATGAGGGCCGCGCCGGTGCGGCGCTTCCGCAGCCTGTCAGGGCCAGCCCGACGGCGAGCGCGGCCGCCCAGAGGCTTCGCTGCTTCATGGCTTCACTCCCCAGAGCGCGGTCGGCGTCCCCGGCCGCATGCCACGAAAACGTAACTCGTATGACGTATTACGTCAATGGGGGTGGCCTATACTGGCGGGGCGCCGCCCCGGCGGCGGCGCTGGTGTGGAGGGGGATATGACGGCGTCGCAGGAATCGCCCGGGGGCGTCTCGGTCCCGCCCGCGTGGGTGCGCAGGCCGGCCAATCTCGCCAGGGCGGTGACCGCGGAGCTGGTGGAGCGCATCGTGCGCGGCGTGCACCCGTCCGGCACGCCCCTGCCCCCTGAGCCCGTGCTGTGCGAGACGTTCGGGGTGAGCAGGACCGTCGTCCGCGAGGCGGTGAAGATCCTGCAAGAGAAGGGCCTGGTGCAGGTCAGGCAGGGCGCCGGCACCATGGTCACCCCGTCCACGTCGTGGGACATGCTCGACGAGCTCGTGCTCGCGGCCACGATTGACATGGACGAGAGCCTGGCGATCCTCGACGACCTCGTCGTCACGCGCCGCCTGCTCGAGTCCGACATGGCCTACCTCGCCGCCCGGCTGGCCGGCGAGGAGACCATCGAGAGGCTGCTCGCCCTGGTCGATCGCATGGACGAGCTGGTGGACGACCACGTCACCTACGCCGACCACGACCGGGCCTTCCACGATGTGATCATGCAGGCGTCCGGCAACCGCATCGCCAGGGCCGTCGTGCGCGCGCTGGAGAGCCAGGTCATCAACACCGCCCGCTACATGGGCGACCCCCAGCGCGCGCAGTGCGTGGCCTCCAACCAGGGCCATCGCCGCATCTACGAGCGCATCGCCGCGCACGATCCCGAGGGCGCGAGCGAGGCGATGTTCACGCACATCACCGAGGCGTGGCTGGTCCGCCGCAAGGCCTCCAGCGCCCCGGTGCGGTTGCAACGCTAGCCCCTGGCCTCCCGTCCCGACTGCCGCAGCGACATCACCGCCCAGGGCGCCAGCTTGACGTCGAGCTTCAGCACGCCGTCGTCGGGCACGGTCAGCGTGTACGCGCGCAGCGCGTCGGCCACCCTGCCCAGGTGCTCGCGCTGCGCCCTGGTGAGGTTGAGCGGCGCGCCGAGGGCGTACCACGCCTCGGCGACGTTGCCGTGCTCCCAGTCGAGCACCTCGACGAGGAACGTGCTGCCCGGCTCCAGGCCCTCGATCGTGTGGCGGATCCTGCGGCTCGGCCCGACGGCGGCCAGCTCGCGGGTCGCCGCGTACGTGCCGCGCGCGCTCAGCCCCTTCAGCCCCATGCCGTCCGGGTAGTTGAAGAACACCGCCGACACGGCCGAGGTGCGGCTGTCGCGGGTCACCACCCCGTCGGGCGTGGCGAGCAGCAGCCGGTCGCCGAGCCGCTCCAGCATGGTGAACGCGTGGTAGGTCGGCTTGTGGACGCCGTCCTCGTTGATCAGGCCGAACCCGCCGTGGAACGGTCCGATGCCGGCCCCGCCCTCCTCGAAGACGTCGGTGAACGTCCAGTAGGAGATCGAGTCGGCGAGGGACGCGCACTGCAGGTACGAGCGGGTGATGGAGGTGGCGGCGAACACGGTGTCGTGGATGAAGTCGCGCGACGACGGCGAGGTGGACCACTCGGTGATGTGGATCTCCGCGTCGGGGTAGGCGCTGTCGCGCAGCAGCGCGCGCAGCAGGGTCAGGTCGTCGTACGTGGCGTCGGCGTACCGGGTGATCTGCACCGCCTGGCCGTCGGCGCCGTAGGCGTAGTCGGTGGGGTAGAGGTGCGTGGAGACGAAGTCGACCGGCAGCTCGCGCTCGGCGCACCAGGCGAGGAAGTCCTCGATCCACACCGGCCGCCAGTCGAGGGCGTCCACGTCGGTCGCGGCGGCCGTCTCCACCATCGCCGAGCGGTCCTCGGTCTCGCCCTTGTAGCGGTCGTCCGGCACGAAGACGCTGGTGGAGGGGCCGCCCACCTTCAGCTCGGGGTCGATCGCCTTGATCGCCCGCACGGTGGCCTCGTACAGCTCGAAGTACTGGGTCTTGGTGCCGGTCCAGAAGTGGGGGACGAGGTTGGGCTCGTTCCACACCTCGAAGCGCCACCGGCGCACCTCGTCCAGGCCGTACCGATCGACCCAGTGCTCGACCGTCCTGGTGACGAGCTCGGCCCAGCGCGCCATGTCCTTGGGCGGGCTGCAGTGCGCCCGCCACCAGAACAGCGTCTCGGTCTGGGTGGCCAGCTCGCGCGGCATGAAGCCCAGCTCCACGAACGGGCGTACGCCCTGCTCCAGCAGGAAGTCGAAGACCTTGTCCACGTAGGAGAAGGTGTAGACGGGGGAGGGGAGCGGGCTGTTGGGGCCGAAGCCGCCGCCGTAGCTCTCCCGGTAGACGAACATGTCGTCGTGGAAGAGGCCGTGGAAACGCACGTACTTCACGTTGAGTGCGGCGGCCACCTCGGCGAACTGCCGCTGCCAGTCCGCGCGCAGGGCCTCGTTGGCCCGCCCGGCTCCGATGCAGGCGCTCCACACGTGCGGGAACGCGGTCTCGTCGCGCTCCTCGCCGTCGATGAGCAGCCGGGATGCGGGCACAGCGTCGCTCGTCATGGTCTCGCTTTCATTCGAATGAGCAGGAAAACAACAGGAGAGGGTTCAGCCCTTGACGGCGCCCACGGTCAGGCCCGACTGCCAGTACCGCTGCAGGCAGAGAAACGCGATGATCAGCGGGATGATCGTCAGCAGCGACGAGGTGATGACCAGGTTCTGCACGAGGGCGCCGTTGCCGGCCGACGAGCCGAGCTTGTTCCACTGGTTGATGCCGACGGTCAGCGGATACCAGTCGGGATCCTTCAGCATGATCAGCGGCAGGAAGTAGTTGTTCCAGATCGACACGAACGAGAACAGCAGCACGGTCACGCCCGCCGGGGCGAGCAGCGGCAGCGCGATCTGCAGGAACGTGCGGAACTCCCCGGCGCCGTCGATCTTCGCCGCCTCCAGCAGCCCGGTCGGCACGGCCTCGGCGGTGAACACCCACATCAGGTACAGCCCGAACGGGTTGATGAACGACGGGATGAGGATCGCCCACGGGGTGTCGGTCAGGCCGAGCTTGGCGAACAGCAGGAACTGCGGGATCGCCAGCGCGATGCCGGGCACCGAGATCGACCCCAGGATGACCAGCAGGAAGATCCGCTTGCCGGTGAAGTGCAGCTTGGCCAGCGCGTACCCGCCGAGCGCGGCCAGGAACGTGGAGACGGTCGCGCCCACCACGACGTACAGGACGGTGTTGAGCAGCCACCGCGAGAAGATCCCGTCCTGGTAGGTGAAGACCCCGACGATGTTGTCCCATAGCGCGAACTCGCGGCCGGGCGCCAGCCCGAACGTCGAGACGAAGTCCGCCTGCGACTTGGTCGCGTTGATGACCAGCCACACCAGCGGCAGCAGGCAGTAGAGCGTGAACAGTCCGGTCATCACGGTGAGCGTGGTGCTCTTGCGCGGGTTGTCCACCGTGTAGAGCCGGGGGCCCCGGCGGAGCGTCCTCGCCGCGGCCGGAGCGCTACTGGTCGCTTGCATTCCTCAGCCCTCTGATCTGTACGGCGTAGGCGACGGCGATCGTGATAGCCGCCATGACGAGCGCCAGCGCTGCCGCGTACCCCTGCTGCGAGCCGGTGAAGGCCAGGTTGTACGCGTACAGGTTCGGCGTGTAGAAGCTGGTGACGCCGCTGTTGGCCACCATCGTCGGCAGGATCTGCGGCTCGTTGAACATCTGGAACGTCCCGATGATCGAGAAGATCACGGTGACGACCAGGGAGCCGCGCAGCGCCGGCAGCTTGATCGAGCGGACGATCTGCCACTCGTTCGCCCCGTCGATCGCGGCCGCCTCGTACAGCTCGCGGGGGACCGCCTTGAGCGCGGCGTAGAAGATGAGCATGTTGAAGCCGGTGAACGCCCACGTCACCATCACGCCGATGGAGATGAGCGTGGTGTCGGGGGTGAACGGGTCGATGTCGGTGCCGAGGGCGTCGTTGAGGCTGCCGAACAGGCCGTACTTGACGCCGAGCAGGAACCCCCACATGAGGGTCGCCACGATTGCCGGCACCGCGTACGGCAGGAAGATCGTCACCCGCAGGAACCGCGCGCCGTGCAGCCGCCGGCTGTCCAGGGCGAGCGCCAGCGCCGTCGCGAGCAGCAGCATGATCGGCACCTGCACCAGCGTGAAGCCGGCGACGCGCCCGACGCCGTCCCAGAACTGCGGGTCTTGGAAGAGCTTGGTGTAGTTGTCCAGGCCGACGAAGACGTTGCCTCCGACCAGCTTGTCCTGGAAGAGGCTGAGGTAGGCGGCGTACGCGATGGGCACGATGAACACCAGCGCGAACAGCGCCGCGAAGGGCGCGATGAACGCCAGCCCGGTCTGCGACCGGCGCCGCCTGCGCGCCGGTGCGAGTGCCTGGGTCATGTCGGAGTTCCTTCCGGTTCCTGCCGGGGACGAGGCCCGCCCGTCCCCGGCACGAGTCCGCTAGTCCACCTGGAAGCCCTGCTCGTTGCCGTACTGGATGCAGCGCTGGCGCCACTGCTCCAGGATCTCGGCGAGCGAGCCCTGGCCCGAGGTGTAGTACGGCGAGGCCAGGTCGCCGTAGATCGAGCGCGCATACTCGAAGAACGGCGGGAACTGCCAGTCGGAGGGGACGATCTCCGTGGCCTCGGCCAGCACGGCGCCCACCTTCTGGTCGCCGAAGTACTCGTTGGGCTTGCCGGTGAAAGCTTCGTTCTCCAGCACCGAAAGGTTCGGCACGAACGCGCCGGCGTCGACGCGGGTCTGCAGGCCGTCGCCGTGCGTGAAGTACTCCAGGAAGGCGAAGGCCGCCTCCTTGTGCTCGGCCGCCGCGGGGATGCCGAAGGAGCTGCCGCCGTTCGCGGCGCCGACCTTCTGGCCCTTCTCCCACTGCGGCATCAGGGCCACCTTGAAGTCGCCCTTGGCCTCCGGCGCGCGTTCGGGAAGGGTCGAGGTCAGCCAGCCGCCCATGGTCTGGGTGGCGAGGGTGCCGTCGTTGAGCGCCCGGTTCCAGTCGTCCGACCAGCCGGTGATCTTGGTGTTGATCAGGCCCTCGTCCAGCATCTTCTGCCAGAACGCCACGGCCTTGGTGGTGCCGGGGTCGCTGAAGTCGATGTGCACCTTGGTGCCGTCCACCTTGAACGGGCGGCCGCCGGCCTGCCAGATGAGCGAGAGCAGGAAGAAGATGTCGCCGGTGTCCTGGGCGATGTAGTAGTCGTCGCCCAGCTTGCGGATCTTCTTGGCCGCCTCGTAGTACTCGTCCCACGTGGCCGGCGGCTCGTCGATGCCGGCCTTCTTCAGCGTGGCCTCGTTGTAGAACATCGCTGACGGCCCGTAGTCGGACGGCAGTGCGTAGACCTTGCCGTTGACCGTCACGTCGTTCCACGCGGCGGGCACGTAGTCGCTCTTCAGTTTGTCCGCGCCCAGCTCGCCGAGGTCGGTGAGCTTGCCGGGGACCGCGAAGTACGGCACCGCGAAGTACTCGAACATCACCAGGTCGGGCACGCCGGATCCGGCCTGGATGGCGTTGTCGAGCGCCTTGTACTCGTCCTGCGACGAGCCCGCGTTGACGACCTCGACCGTGATGTTCGGATGCGCGGCCTGGAAGCCGGGTACGGCGCGTTCGACGGTGCCGTCCCAGCTCCAGACGGTGATCTTGACCTTCTCGCCGCTGTCCGCGCCCTCGGCGCCCGCCGTGCTGGAGCCGCCCGAGCACGCGGTGAGCGCGAGCATGGGTGCGAGTGCCGCGCAGAGGAGCTTGAGCTTCCGGGAGAGCCGCATGGGGTCTCGCCTCTCGTCCTGAGCCGGTTACGAAATTATTTCGCAACATGTTCGGTGTTGCGAGGACATTAGGTGTCCTGTCTGTCCGGTGTCAACGGGTAAATCACGATGCGATCCAGGGAGTCCGAGGCACGTGGTAGGTTGCGAAATAATTTCGTAGAGCCTGAAGGGAGCCCTGGATGGGACGGCGAGGTCGTTCCGAGCGCGTCACCCTGGCCGACGTCGCCCGGTTGGCCGGCGTCTCGCCGACGACGGCCTCGAAGGTGCTCAACGGCCGCAGCGACGTGGGCGCGAAGACCCGCGAGCTGGTGCTGGGCGTCATGGCCGAGATCGGCTACAAGCCCACGGCGGCGCGGCACGAACGGCCCCGCGACAACACGCTGGTCACGGTGCTCGACATCGTCGAGTCCCGGTATGCGGGGACGGTGCTCCAGGGCATACTGAAGGCCGCGACCGCGGCGCAGGCCGAGCTGCTGCTGCGCCTGCCGCCCAGCGAGCCGGTCAGCACCAGCCGCGCGGCGGCCCGCTCCTGGCTGGAGGATCAGAAGGCGTCCGGAGTCGTCGGTCTCATCGCGCTGGCCGTCGCCGTACCCGACCCCGTGATCGAGGCGGCCGAGGACGTCGAGCTGCCCATCGTCACCATCGATCCCATCGACACCACCGAGTCGCGCTTGGTCAGCATCGGCTCCACCAACTGGGCGGGCGGCCGCTCGGCGACCGAGCACGTCATCAAGCTCGGCCACCGCCGCATCGGCTGGATCGGCGGCCCGCTCGGCTCGGCCCCCTCATTGGAACGTTTTCACGGCTACCAGGCCGCGCTCGACTCGGCCGGCATCACGCCAGACCGCGCGCTCATCCGGCACGAGGCGTTCGCCGTCGAGGCCGGGCAGCGGCACGGCCGCGAGCTGCTCACGCTCCCCGACCGGCCGACCGCCATCGTCGCGGGCAACGACGAGATAGCGGTCGGCGTGCTGGCCGCGGCCGGTGAGCTGGGCATCTCCGTGCCCGGCGAGCTGTCGGTGACCGGCTTCGACGACACCCCGCAGACGCAGTGGACCACCCCGCGCCTGACGTCCGTCCATCAGCCGCTGGTCGGCATGGGCAGGATGGCCGTCGAGACCGTGCTCGGCATGGCCGAGGGCGTGCAGCCCGCCTCCCGGCATCTGCAGCTCGCGACGAGCCTCAGCATCCGCGACTCGACCGGGCCCGCTCCGTCCTGATCACCTGGTCAGTCACAGTTCGGTCATCACCGAAATTTACTCTTGTTTTTCGCGAACGTTATCGCTTACGTTGTCGTCGCAAACGTAACCGATAACGATTGCACCGAGTGAGGCGGTATGGCCGTGGGCGGCGGTTCGCCCGTGACGATGAGTGACGTGGCTAGACTGGCGGGCGTCTCCACCACAACGGTCTCACGCGTGGTCAACGGGCGGTACGGCGTGAGCGCCAGCACCATCGCCCAGGTCCGCTCGGCGATCGAACGGCTCGGCTACGAGTCGAGCCTGGTGGCCTCCAGCCTGCGGCGCCGCAAGACGGACGTGCTGGGGCTGGTGACGCACAGCTTCCAGTCCTACACGGCCGAAGTGCTCAAGGGCGTGATGGACGCGCTGCGCCAGTCCGGCCTCGACCTGATCATCTACGCCGACAGCGACCTGTACGGCACGTACGCGGAAGGCTGGGAGCAGCGGCACCTGTCCCGCCTCGCGGGCACGCTCACCGACGGGTGCATCGTGGTCACGCCCTCGGGCGAGATCCGCAGCAGCACACCCGTCGTCGCCATCGATCCCGCCACCGACTCGACGGTGCCCTCGGTCACCGCCGCCAACTTCGAAGGCGCGACCGCCGTGGTGGAGCACCTCATCGAGCTCGGGCACCGGCGTATCGGCTTCATCGCGGGCCGCTCGGAACTGGTCGCCTCCCGCTCCCGCGAGGAGGGCTACCTCCAGGCGCTGGCCCGCGCCGGCATCCCCGCCGACCCGGCGCTGATCGCGAAGGGCGACTTCCACCCCGGCTCCGCCGCGCCGCTCGCGCGGGCACTGCTGGAGCGGCCCGACCGGCCGACGGCGATCTTCGCGGCGAACGACGACATGGCGCTGACGACCCTGGAGGTCGCGAAGGACCTCGGGCTCAGCGTGCCCGGCGACCTGTCGGTGGCCGGGTTCGACGACATCCCGGAGGCCGCGCTGGCAGAACCCGCGCTCACGACGGTCGACCAGTCGGTCTACCGGCTCGGCTACGAGGCCGCCCGCATGCTCAAGGCGCTCGTACGCGGCGAGTGGGACGGCCCCCACCAGATCGTGTTACCGGCCCGCCTGGTCGTGCGCCGCTCCACCGCACCACCGAGAGCGGCGATGTGACCACGTTCGGTAACGAAGGCCCGCGCACCTGACACCCGCGGCCACGGGAGTCAGGTGGGCAAGCGGATCCACACGACGGATTGGAGGTGCGAAGCACACCAACCATCAAGTGTCCATCGCACGAATCAGGCCGACCAGCACAGCGTCAACCACGGTCGGCCATCAAGGGAGTTTTTGCATGCCTTCTTTACTTTATCACGGCAGGTCACGCCACCCAGGCGTGCTGAGGATCACCGCCGCGATCACCGCGGGGCTCATCGCGATCGCCGCCGCGGTCCTCGCACCGCGCCCGGCCCATGCCGCCACACCGTGGCTGGACGTCTCCGACGACCGCTACGCATCGTTCACCGTCCCGGTCTCGGAGGTCGAGGCGGAGGCGGGCGGCTCGGTCTCGCAGGTCCTCATCGAGGGCAACTTCGGCCCCTCCTTCACGTGGGCGCAGTTCGGCCTGACCCTGCGCGGGCAGGCGTTCACCGGCGTGCTCGGCCCGCTGCCGCCCGGCCTGTACACGTACCAGGTCACGGTCAACGGGACCAAGGGGCTGAAGGACCCGACGAACGGCACCCGCGTCGCCTCCAAGCCGCTGTGGAGCACGTTCTTCGTGCCGGGTGACGAGGCCGCGCTGCTCGCCGACGTGCCCGAGGGGCAGGGCGGCAACGTCGAGACCCTCGCCTACGGCAGCGGCGGCGAGCAGCGTTCCGCCCTGGTCTGGACGCCGCGCGGCTACACCGGCAAGGGCAAGAAGCTGCCGGTGCTGTACCTCAACTCCGGGAACGGCATCGCCGCGAGCGACTGGCTCGACCTCGGCAGGGCCAAGCAGATCCTCGACAACCTCTCCGCCCGCAAGGCCATCGAGCCCATGGTGGTCGTCTTCAGCGACGGCGAGGCCGGCAAGGAGCTGCGCACGGCGGTCGCCGACCGCTACAACGTGCACGGCGGCCCGGCGCACCAGGCCATCGCCGGCGCGGGCGAGGGCGGGTCGCAGGCGCTGCGCGCCGCGCTCGGCCACCCCGCCGAGTACGACTACGCCGGCTCGTTCTCGGGCCTGCTGACCGAGGCGAACGGCCCCGCCCGCAACCTCAAGCTGCTGCGCCTCTACACGGGCAACGTGACGGACCCCGCGTACAACGCGACCGTCAAGCTGACGAAGGCGCTGGACCGCGCCCGCGTCAAGTACGAGTTCGACGGCGTGAACCCCGACGCCGGTGCGAACTGGAACGCCTGGCAGGAGAACCTGATCGACTTCCTGCCGCGGCTGTTCCGCAACGTGCGCGACCACGGCCCGAGCAAGGGGCACGGGAAGCTGAAGGGTGAGTTCACCCCGCCGCCGCCCGGCACCACGCCGACGCCGTTCCTGAGCGACGACGGGTTCGTCACGTTCGAGACCACGACCGAGTTCGCGAACGCCCAGCAGGTCACGGTGTGGGCGAACTGGGCTCCCGGCGGAAGCTGGCTGCGCGTCCCGCTCGCCAAGGCGGGGGACCGCTGGCGCGGCACCGTCGGCCCGCTGGAGCCGTGGTTCTACCACTACCGGCTGATCGTGGACGGCACCGCGGTCAAGGACACCTCCAACCCGACGAAGGTCACCTCCGAGCCCACCTGGAGCACGTTCCTCATCGAGGGCGAGCGTTCCAGGCTGCTCACCGACGTGCCCGAGGGCAAGGGTGGCAAGGTCGAGGAGCTGACCTACCACAGCAACGTCGTGAACCAGGAGCGGACCTCGCTGGTGTGGACTCCGCCGGGCTACGACCCCGACCGCGCGGAGCCGTACCCGGTGTTCTTCCTCCAGCACGGCGGCGGCCAGAGCTACACCGACTGGACCGAGATGGGCCGGGCCAAGCAGATCCTCGACCATCACTTCCTGGACGGCAACCTCGTCCCGATGGTCGTGGTGATGAGCAACGGCAACGTCCCGGACTTCAACGCCGAGCTGCTGGAGAACGTCGTCCCGGCGGTCCAGGCCCGCTACAACGTCTCCGACGACCCGTCCCAGCAGGCCCTCGCCGGCCTGTCGATGGGCGGCGGCCAGACGTACGGCGTGCTCAAGGCGCATCCCGGCAGGTTCGCCTACATCGGGGTGTTCTCGGCCGGGTTCGGCAGCGCCGAGGGCGTCGACGCCGAGGCGATCAACCGCGGCACCAAGATGCTGCGGCTGTACATCGGCGACCAGACGGACTTCGTCTACCCGTCGTTCCAGGACACCCTGGCCACGCTGGACCGGCTCGGCATCCGCTACGAGTTCGACGGCGTGACCCCCGGCCCGCACGGCTGGGACGTCTGGCAGAAGAACCTCATCGATCTGGCACCACGCCTGTTCAAGCGCTGAGCACGGCGTCCCGGCCGGGCAGTGACCGGCCGGGATCGTGTTAGCGCTCACACGAGGACCGGCGAAGGACGGGGCACGGACGCCATTCGTGCCCCGTCCACGCCGATCACTCCGCCCCACCGGTGGCGCACCACCCCCGCGTGCGCCGCGATCGCAAGGAAACACACATGAAGAAGACACGGCTCTCCACTGCGGCGATCATGCTCGCCGCCGCGACCGCACTCGCGGGCTGCGCCCCCGACCTCGGTGGCGGCACGGGCACGAACGGCACCGACGGCACCAACGGCGCGACCGCCGCAAGCGGCGGCGACAGCGCGAGCAACTGCACCAACACCATCCCCAAGAAGGACCTGCCGGTCGTCACGATGTGGGGCTGGTACCCGAACATGCAGCTCGTCGTCGACAACTTCAACAAGCAGAACAGCGAGGTGCAGGTCTGCTGGACCAACGTCGGCCAGGGCAGCGACGAGTACGACAAGTTCCAGACGGCCATCGCGGCGGGCACCGGGGCACCCGACGTGATCATGATCGAGATGGACCGCATCCCGACCTTCCAGATCCAGAACGCGCTCGTCGACATCAAGCAGTACGGCTACGAGTCCGTCAAGGACAACTACAGCGAGGGCGCGTGGAAGGACGTCTCGGTCGGTGACGCGGTCTACGGCGTGCCGGTGGACGGCGGCCCGGTCGCGATGATCTATCGGAAGGACATCTTCGACAAGTACGACATCAAGCCGCCGAAGACCTGGGCCGAGTACGAGCAGGCCGCCCAGAAGGTCAAGGACGCGGGCGGCCCGGCGTTCGGCGACTTCGCCGCCAACGTCTCGGCGCTCACCATGGCGCTGCAGATCCAGAAAGGCGCCAAGCCGTTCACCTACGACCCGGCGCAGAAGGACACGATCGGCATCAAGCTGAACGACCAGGCGTCCAAGGACGTGCTCGAATACTGGGGGCGGCTGGCGAAGAAGGGCCTGGTCGGCACGCAGGACCAGTTCACGCCCGAGTACATCTCCGGCGTCATCAACGGCAAGTACGCCACCTACATCTCGGCGGCCTGGGCGCCCGGCTACCTCACCGGCGCCGGCGTCGGCAAGGGCGAGGACACCGGCAAGTTCGCCGTCGCGCCGCTGCCGCAGTGGGACCCCGACAACCCGGTGCAGGTGAACTGGGGCGGCTCGGCCTTCTCGGTGACCAGCCAGGCCAAGAACCCCGAGCTGGCGGCGAAGGTCGCCTACGGGCTCTACGCCGACAACGAGTCGCTCACCGACGGCTGGACCAACCAGATCATCTTCCCGCTGAACCTCAAGGCGCTGAAGGACCCCGCGTTCGAGGAGCTGAAGGTCGAGTTCTTCGACGGCCAGCAGGCCAACAAGGAAGTGTACGTCCCGGCGGCCAACGCCTATCAGGGCATGACGTACGCGCCGTTCGGCCAGTACTACTTCGACGCCATGACCAAGCAGGTCAGCGCGCTCATCGACGGCTCCGTCACCGCATCGGAGGCCGCCGACAAGCTGCAGGAGGACGTCACCCGCTACGCCAAGGAGCAGGGCTTCACCGTCCAGTGACGCCACGCCGTGGGACCGGCCGCCGCCCGAGCGTGGCGGCCGGCCCGCATACGACCCCCTGAGCAAGACCGTTCCCGGAGCCAGAAATGACCCTAACGATGGAGAAGAGTGCGCCACGCACGCAGGGCAGGAAATCGAGCAGTCGCGGTAAGGTGCGCCTTCGCGAGCATCTGATGGGGTGGCTCTTCGTAGGGCCGTTCGGGCTCGTCTTCCTGGCGCTGCTCATCGCGCCACTGGCGTACGCGCTGTATCTCAGCCTGTTCCAGAAAAGGCTGATCGGCGGCACCAGTTTCGTTTTCCTCGACAATTACGTAAAGGCGTTCACCGACCCGAGCTTCCTCTCCGGCACCTGGTTCGTCATCCGCTTCTCGCTGGTCTCGATTCCGCTGCAGATCATCGTCGCGCTGGTGCTGGCCCTGATCCTCGACTCGGTCACGTCGCTGTTCGCCCGCTTCTCGCGCCTGATGATCTTCCTGCCGTACGCGATCCCCACGGTGATCGGCGCGGTCATGTGGGGCTTCCTCTACAGCAAGAGCTTCGGGCCGCTGACCGACATCTTCGGCCTGTTCGGCGCGACCGCCCCCGACTTCCTCAGCAGCAACCTGATCTTCTACGGCCTGGTCAACATCGTCACCTGGCAGTGGGCCGGCTACTACATGATCATCCTGTACGCGGCGCTGCAGGGTATCGACCCGGCACTCTACGAGGCCGCCCGCATGGACGGCGCCAGCGGCTGGCAGATCGCGCTGCGCATCAAGATCCCGATGATCGCGCCCGCGCTGCTGCTGATCCTCGTCTTCTCCCTCATCGGCACCCTGCAGTTCTTCAACGAGCCGCAGATCCTGCGCTCGCTCGCGGCCGGCGCCATCGGCCCCGACTTCACCCCCAACATGTACGCCTACCAGCAGGCCTTCGGCCTGGCGAACTTCACCTACGGATCGGCGATCTCCTTCGCCCTCGGCGGCGTCGTCTTCGCCGGCGTCTACGCCTTCCTGTTCTTCACCCGCAAGCGGAGGAGCTTCCTGTGACCACCGCCAGCACGCGCACCGGCCGCCGGCCGAACCGCAACCTCCCCCTGCACCTGCTGCTCGCCTTCCTGGTCGTGTACTTCCTCGTGCCGTTCTGGTGGGTGATCGTCAACAGCTCAAAGGACGCGGCGGGCCTGTTCGGCGGCGGCAACACCCTGTGGTTCGCCGAGAACATCGACTACATCGGCAACCTGCAGCAGCTGTTCACCTACGACAACGGCATCTACGGCAGGTGGATACTCAACTCCACCCTCTACGCGCTGGCCGGCGGCATCGGCGCGACGATCCTGGCCGTCATGGCGGGCTACGGGTTCGCCAAATACCGCTTCATCGGGCGGCGCTTCAGCTTCTCCCTCGTGCTGGGCGCGCTCATGGTCCCGGCCACGGCGCTGGTGATCCCGACGTTCATGATGTTCTCCCAGGCCGGGCTGACCAACACCATCTGGGCGGTCATCCTGCCGTCGCTGCTCAACCCGTTCGGCGTCTACCTCATGCATGTGTACGCGCGCGACGCGGTCCCTGACGAGATCCTCGACGCGGCACGCTCCGACGGCGCGGGCGAGATCCGCACGTTCCTCCAGGTCGCGTTCCCGCTGATGCGGCCCGCGGTGGTCACCGTGCTGCTGCTGTCGGCCGTGGCCTCGTGGAACAACTACTTCCTGCCGCTCGCCATGCTGTCGGACAACCGGCTCTTCCCCGTCACCGTCGGGCTCGGCCTCTGGCAGGGCATCGCCTCGGCCAACAACGCCGGCACCACCTCGCTGTGGAGCCTCATCATCCTCGGCGCGCTGGTGTCGATCATCCCGCTCATCATCTCCTTCTTCGTGCTGCAGCGGCACTGGCGCGGCGGGCTCTCCGTCGGCGGCCTCCGGTAGCGGCCGGGGCTTGTGCGCGGCGGCGCCGCGTGGCAAATGGGGGCATTGCCACGCGGCAGACCCGCCGGTACCGCAGCGAGTTCGGTGGCGTCCGGTGGAGCCCCGGCGTACGGCCCGGCGAGTCGTCCTGGAACTACGGCGAGCGCCCCCGCGGGCTGCGAGGAACGTCCCGCCGCGATCGAACAGGCGCACCGTCCGGCTGTGAGCTGAGCGCCGCCTCGCGCTCGCTCGCACGCCGGCCCGGCGCGGGGCCGCTCCGCCTTCCCGCGCGGGGAACCGCGAGCTGAGCGGTCGCCCGCGCCGTTCGCCGTCGGCCGGTGCGGGTGACCGGACCGGCCGCGGCCGCGACGTGGCGACGTGGCGACTCAGTGTGTCGATCTCGTGGCCGAGATCGTGCATGGTGGCTTGGCAGGGGGAAGAGACTGGTGGTGGAATCCAGGTCCGCTCAGGAGAATGCCATGACCAAGCCCGCCGAGCCGCGCGACCTCGGCAGCCGGAAGCACCGCTCCGATGAGCCGCGCCGCGTCCAGGTGCTGCTGTCGCCCGCCAACGTGTGGCGGGTCGGGTTCGCCGTCGTCGCGGTCGCCGTCGTGGTGTACCTCATCAGGTTCATCCTCACCGACGCCGGATCGCTCGTCATCGTCGTCGTGATGGCCTGGTTCCTGTCGCTCGCCATGGAGCCCGCCGTGGGCCAGCTGTCACGGCACATGCGCCGCGGGGCCGCGGCCGTCCTCGTGATGGCCGGCATCGCAGTGCTCGCGGGCCTCTTCCTCTACCTGTTCGGCAACCTGTTCGTCGAGCAGGCCGCGCTGCTCGTACAGGCGCTGCCCGACGTCGTCACCGGCGCCATCGACTGGATCAACGGAAGATTCGGCACCCGCTACGACATCGATACCATCCTCAGCTCCATCAACCTCACCCCGCAGCAGGCCGCCACCTACGCGCAAGACCTGGTGGGCGGCGTGCTCGGGCTGCTCGGCACGATCACCGCGGCGGTGTTCAACACCTTCGCGCTGCTGCTGCTCACGTTCTACTTCTCCGCCGACGGGCCCCGGCTGCGGCGCTGGCTCGCCCAGCTCCTGCCCGGCCGCGTCCAGCAGGTCTTCATCACGATCTGGGACGTGTCGCTGGTCAAGACCGGCGGCTACGTCTCCGCCAGGCTCATCCTGGCGGCGATCAACGCCTTCTGCTCGACCCTGGTGTTCATGCTGATCGGCCTGCCGTCGTGGCTGGCGCTCGGCGTGTGGACGGGCGTGGTGGCCCAGTTCGTGCCCACGATCGGCACGTACATCGCGATCGCGCTGCCCACCGTCGTCGGCCTCGTCTCGCCCCGGCCCTGGGTCGGGCTCGCGGCGCTGGCCTGGGGGATCCTCTACCAGCAGGTGGAGAACCTGACGCTGGAGCCGCGCATCAGCGGCCGGTCGGTGAACATGCATCCCGGGGTCGCGTTCGCGGGCGTGCTGCTGGGGGCGCAGCTGTTCGGGGCGGTGGGCGCGCTGCTGGCGGTGCCGGTGCTGGCCATGCTGCTGTCGCTGGTGGACACGTTCGTGGCGCGCAAGGAGATGATGCCGCTCATGCCCGAGGTGCCGGAGGCGTACCTGGCCGAGGACGAGGGCCCCGCCGACGCACCGCCCGGCCCCGAACCGGACGAGGAGAAGCCGGAGACGCCGGGGGAGGGCGACGCGGACCAGGCGAAGACGACCGAGGCGGAGCGTCCGGCCTCCAAGGAGGGGCGTCCGGCCTCCGGGGCGGGGCGTGCGGCACCTGAGGCGGCTGAGGGTGAGCGGCCCTCCGTCGGGTCTACGCCTCCCCGGCCGCCTGGGAGCGCTGCTTGAGCTCCGCCTCGTACACGTGCCGCCGCCCGCCCGTGAGCCGGTCCCGCACCTGCTTCTCGATGTCGCGGAACACGGCGTAGTAGTAGTCGTCGTACGTCTCCACGACCTGGAACGTCCAGTGGCCCGGCAGGACGTCGCGGCCGACCAGCTCGGTCTGCAGGAGTTTGGCCAGCTCGTCGTGCCCGCCCTCGCGCAGCAGCTTCACGGCCTTGTGCAACGTCGCGTGGGCGGAGCCGGTGAGCTGGTGGAACGAGTACAGGTGCCCCCGTGCGCGCTCGACCGTCTCCAGCGCCTCCGACACCATCCCGGCGGCGCGTACCGCCTGGTCATCCGCCCCCTCGGGGCGGCGGTGCTCCTGATCGGGTGTGTATCCCATGCACTCTGCGTTACCCGATGTCGCGGGGAGGATGCGCGCGGGTTCGCGATCGTACGGGCGCTGCGGCCCTTGTGCCGGGACCGGTCCCGGCGGGTGATCCCTAAGATGGGCGATCTCGGCTCAGAAAGGATGACCGATGCCGGGCAAGACGAGCGTGGCGCCGCGTACCGCCGCCCGTGCCGTGCGCTCAGCCATCGCGCTGCCGTTCCTCCTGCTGCTCGCCGTCTGTGCGCCGGCCGTCTCGGCGAGCGCCTCACCCGCGCCATCGCCGTCGGGCTCTCCAGGCCCCGAGGTGTACGAACAGCCGGTCCTGGTGCACAGGAAGGACGGGAGCTTCGAGTGGATCAAACTCTATTCGGTGCGCCACAAGGAGACCGGCGAGTTCGTCATCATCGATTCTCAAGGCAAGGACTATGAGGATCTCGACGACTTCCGCGCCAACAACGACCTCTTCACCGAGGAAGACAAGATCACCATCCCCAGGAACTTCCCGACGCCTTCCGGCGGGAAGGACCTCCAGCTCATCACGGTCCCCGGGCACACCTCGAACGCCGGGACGTGGTGGCTGGCCGGCGGCATCGCAGTCGCGGTGCTCGTTTCGATCGGGGTGATCGTGGCCGTGCGCGGGCGCGGGGAGAGCCGCTCGTACGACGCCTGGCTGGCGGGCCTGCCGGACGACCGCCGGGAGCAATCCCAGGACGGCGACCAGACGAGGACCGACTCCTGAGCGCCGGACCGACGTACCGACTCCTGAGCGCCGGACCGACGTCAGGCCGAGTCGCCGCTCACGTGCCGGACTGTGAACGGCGAGCATGACGGCGACGGGCCGCTCGTCGGCGCGGAGCTCGCGTTAAGGCGTCGCTGCCCTCCAACCCGCCGTCGATGGCGGCGGGAAAGGAGGCGCCGCCGGTCGCGGCAAGCGGTTCACGCGGGCTTGGGCAGGTCGTACGTGACGCCGGTGAGGCGCTCCGACAGCTCCCAGACGCGGCCGGCCGTGACCGCGTCGTACAGGGCGGGCTCGCGAGTGCGCCGGGTCGGCTCGCCGCGCATCTGGAGCGGCCAGTCGGGCACGATGTACGAGCCTCCGGGCAGGCCGGGCACGGTGGCCGCGTACAGGGAGGTCTTCGCCCCCTCCTCGGGCGGCCGGAACGCGATGCGCTCGGCCAGCCGCATGGTGGCCAGATACAGCTTGCCGCGGGCGGCGTTGGCGCCGCCGGTCATCACGTTCGTCCTGGTGAAACCGGGCTCGACACCCATGCTGCGCAGCTTCAGCCCGGCGGCCTCGGCCCGGCGCTGCAGCTCCATGGCGAAGTAGAGCACGGCCCGCTTGGTCCGCCCGTAGTGGAAGGCCGCGCGGTAGGAGCGTTCTGCGTTGAGGTTGTCCAGGTCGAAGCGGACCAGCCGGTGCGCCATGCTGCTCACCGAGATCACCCGCGCGGCGGGCGCGGCCCGCAGGTGCGGCAGCAGCAGCCCGGTCAGCGCGAACGGCCCCAGATGGTTGACGCCGAACTGCGACTCGAACCCGTCGGCGGTCCGTGCGAACGGCACCGCCGCGATGCCCGCGTTGTTGATCAGCAGGTCGAGCCGGTCGTGGTCCCACCCGGCGGCGAACTCGCGTACGGACGCCAGGCTCGCCAGGTCCACCTGCCGCAGCTCCAGCCGCGCGTCGGGAACCTCCGCGCGCATCCTGTCCAGCGCGTTCTTGCCGCGCTCGGGATCGCGGCAGGCCAGCACGACGTGCGCGCCGCGCCGGCTCAGCTCGCGCGCCGTGACGTACCCGATGCCGCTGTTGGCACCGGTGACAACCACGATCTTGTCAGATTGGTCGGGTATATCGGTCAAGCTCCAAGAGCGGGGGGTGCCCATGCTCGTCACCTCACGGGGGTTCCGGTACGTACGACAGAGCATGCCCGATTTGATCATCCGGAAGCCATGATCTCGGGCGGCGGGCCGAAACGAGGCTTCGTATCAGGACGCCGGGGTGGTCCTGATACGAAGCCACTCGTCACGGGAGGATCGGGGTCCACTCCTTCAGCAAGGCGATGTCGTACGCGTCCACCGCCGTGTACGGGTCGCGATCCAGGATCTCGCGCAACTCCGCCTCGTCCTCGACCTCGTAGATGTGCATCGCGCCCTTGTCGTCGGCCCACGGCCCCGCGGTGACCAGCCGGCCCTGCTCGAGCAGTGCCTGAAGGTGCTCCCGGTGGGCCGGGCGCACCTTCAGGCGGTCGTCCTCGTTCTTGAACTCGAGCAACAGTACAAATCTCGCCATGGGCGTCACATTAGTACCAAGACGATCTTTCGGGTGTCCCGCTACCAGGTCTTGCCGGCCTGCTCGCGTATCGCCCGGTTGATCCGGTTGAAGCAGTTGGTCAGGCGATGTGCAGGATGATCGACGAGAGCTGGTCCTCGTCGAAGTACGCGGCCGCGGCGTCCCAGATCTCGTCGGTCACTCCGGCGCGCCGTCCTGGATGCGGGTGGCCGCCTCCGTGAACGCGAGCGCCGCACGCTCGGCGCCGGTGTAGAACGGCGTCTTGCGCCAGGCCACCAGGCTGTGCAGCCGCTCGTCGGTCTCCCTGTGCTTCTTGGCGGAGGCGACCCCGGCGTACACGCAGGGGCTGCAGCCGTTGATCTGGCTGGCGCGCAGGTGCACCAGCTCCAGGAGGCGGGGATCGACGCCGCCCGAGTGGACGGCCTTATAGAGGTGCCCGACGGCGGTGGTCACGTCCGGGTTCGACGGCCGGTTCATCCGTGCTTGCATGGGTCGTGCTCCTTCATCGGTTACCTGTGCCCTTGCGGGCTCGTCATCCCCATGACGGAGCGGATGCGAGGAAGGTAACGACATGTCCCAGACCGGCCCGGTGACGTCGGGGGCTTCGGCGGCTTCGGCGGCTTCGGTGGCTGCGGCGTTCGAGGCGCAGCGCGACCGGCTGCACGCGGTCGCGTACCGCATGCTGGGCTCGCACGCCGACGCCGACGCCGAGGACGTGGTGCAGGAGGCGTGGCTGCACCGCGGTGGCCGCCGGCGCGCGCCGCCGCTGGACGGCTGGGGTCGCGGCGAGCCGGCCTGTGCTGGTGGACGGGCGGCCCGGGGTGGTGGCCTGGCGGGCGGACGGCAGGCCGCTGTCGCTGCTGGCGTTCAGCGTCGCCGGCGGGCGTATCACGGCCATCTCGATCGTGACGGATCCGGAACGGCTCGCGCGCCTGGACCTGCCGAAGCCGGCCTGATCCGCGTCGGGCGGTGCTTGCGCGCCCTTGCGCCGCGCCCAGTTGGTGGGCCTCCCGTGGCCTGGCTGTAGTGGATGGTGCCGTTCGGGGCGCGGGCGGCGGTGGCTCGGCGGCGGGCGGTTGCGGCGTGTCCAGTGCCTCGGGAGTAGCCGCGCCGATTTTCCCGATATTTACGGTATTTGAGGATATTCGGGCGGGCTCTTATATGGCGACGGCGCGTGCACAATTGCGTCGTACATTCCCGGCGGTCGAATCGCCTGCGGCGCGGGGGTGCCGATCGGTAAACTCCAGCGATTACCTGCGGATAATCGCCCGTTTGCTCGCCGATACAGCCGGCGCGTTTCGCAGTCGACCTGCCATGTGAAGAAGCTGTGGCCGTGCCGTTCACCCGGGCCGGCCGTGCGAACGTCTGGAGGATGCCGTGAGTGTTCGTCCCGTGCACACGGTGGAGGTCCCGGTGAGCGACGACGGCGGCGACGTGGTGCGCGTCCAGATCAGGGAAGTGGACGAGGGGCTCGTGCGGGTGGGCCGGGGCGACGGCGCCGTGACGCGGGCGGGGCGCTCGCTCGGCCGCATGCTGGACACTGTACGTCCCGTCGCCGAAAGCTTCGTCACACGCTTCAAAGAGCTTGAGAACGCGCCGGACGAGATGGTGCTGGAATTCGGGGTGTCGTTGTCGGCCGAGGCGGACGTGGTCATCGCGAGCACCGCAAGCGAGGCGAACTTCTCGGTGAGCCTGACGTGGAAGCGCCCCGAGCGGCCGGAGGCGTCCGAGCGGTGACGGAGACGGCGCGGGCGTGGTCGGGCAGCCTGTACGACACCTTGGCCGCGGGCATCGTCCAGGTCAGAGCCGCCTCCTTGGGAGGAGCGGGCTTCCTCATCGCCCCCGACCTGGTGCTGACCTGCGCCCACGTGGTGTCGGACGCGCTGGGCCGGCCCCGCGACGACAAGGTTGCGGCGGGCACGCCGGTCAGGGTGGAGCTGCCGCTCGCCGAGCCCCCGCCGGACGGCGGCCCCCGCACCGGATGGCCTGCCTCGGTCGAGACCTGAGTGCCGGTCAGAGCCGAACGGACCGGCGACCTCGCCGTGCTCCGCCTGCGGGAGCCCATCCCCGGGGCCCGCCCGCTGCCGATGGCCGAGGCCGACGGCGTACGCGGCGGGCGCGCACGCGTGGTGGGCTTCCCGCGCGACGCGCCCGGCGGCACCTGGTTCGAGGGCAGGCTCGGCGGCCCCACCGGTGAGGGCTGGATCGAGCTGTCCAGGGCCGACGGGCAGACCGCGCACGTCCGGCCCGGCTTCAGCGGCAGCCCCGTCTGGGACGACACCCTCAACGCGGTGGTCGGGCTCGTGGTGGCCGCGCAGCCGGTGGGGGAGGCGCAGCAGGCGTACGCGCTGCGTACCAGGACCATCGTGCGCGAGATCCCCGCGCTCGGCCCGGTCATCCGCCCGCGCTCGCCCTTCCGGGGGCTGAAGCCGTACCAGGAGGGCGACGCTGAGGTGTTCTTCGGCCGCGAGGACGACATCACCGCCGTCGTCGCCGCCCTGTACGCCTCCCGCACGGTGACCGTCTACGGCCCGTCGGGCTGCGGCAAATCCTCGCTGGCTCGGGCGGGCGTGGTGCCTCGCATCCGGGCGGACGGGCACGAGGCGCTGGTCTTCAACGCCGGGGACATCTCCTCGATAAGGTTCGTGCTGGCCACCGAGCTGCACGAGGCATGTGGCCGCTCGTACGGCGTGGACAAGATCGAAAGCTGGCTGCGGGACCACGGGCTCGGCGACACCCTGCACCGCGTCCGCCGGGACGCGACCGGCGACCTCGTCATCGTCCTCGACCAGGCCGAGGCGCTGCTCAACCGCACCCCCGCCGAGATCGACGAACTGGTCGACGTGCTGTTCACGCGCTTGAGCGGCGTGCGGGTGCTCGTCACACTCCGCTCCGACCTGGTGGACGCGGTGCTGCGCCACCCCAAGCTGGGCCCGGCGCTGCTCGGCGGACGTACGGTGCCGCTCGCCCCCATGACAGCGGGTCAGCTCGAAGAGGTGATCACCAAGCCGGTGGAGCGGCTCCCTGCGGTCTCGTACGAGCCGGGTCTGGTCCGCCGCATGCTGGACGACGCCGGTGACGAGCCGGGCATCCTGCCGCTTTTGGGGTTCGTGCTCGAGCAGCTATGGGAACGCCAGGACGGCGGCCACCTGCGCAACGCGGCGTACGAAGAGCTCGGCCGGGTCTCCGGCGCGCTGGAGCAACACGCGGACGAAACGTGGAAGCGTCTCTTCGCCGGCCGCCAGGAACGCGAGAGGGCGGCGCGCCGGCTGCTCACCAGGCTCGTACGGATGCTGCCCGACGGCGGCATCCTGCTCCGCCGCAGGCTCACCCGCGACGAGGTGGACGACCAGCAGTGGCGGATAGCGACCGAGCTGGCCGAAGCGCGGCTGCTGGTGCTGCACGGCGGCGAGGGCGAGCAGGAGAGCGCCGAACTCGCCCACGAGGCCCTGATCACCGCCTGGCCCGCCCTGCGCGACCAGGTGGAGAAGGACCGGCGCTTCCTGGCCGGGCAGGCGGAGCTGGAGCAGGACCTGCGGCGGCACGAGCGCGGCGGCCCGCTGCTCACCGGTGCGCAGCTCGCGGCGGTCGAGCAGTGGTCGGCCGGGCGCGAAGGGGATCTGACGGAGGAGCAGCGGCGCTTCATCGCCATGTCACAAAAACGGGATCGGGCGGATAAGCGGCGCGGTCGTCTCCTGCGGACCGCAGTGGCGGCTGCGGTCGCGCTGATCGCGGGCCTGGCCACCTTCGGTGTTACTCAGAGCCAGGCCACCGCGGAGCGGGAGAAGGAGAACACCTCTCGCATACTGGCGAGTTCCATCGAGGGCTTGCTGGAGAGCGATCCGGGGCTGGCAGCCCTGGCGGCCGTCGCCGCCTATCGGGTCGCTCCCACTCAGGAGGCGGTGAACGCCCTGTTGCAGCGATACGAAGCGTTGAACGACGCGGCCTGGATGCTCTCCGGTTTCCAGGGCGAAATCATGAACATGGCGATGAGCGCCGACGGCTCCGCGCTGTTCGGCGTTTCCAAGGGCGGTCGGGGGACGATGTTCCATCGGCAGGCCGGTGGGAAGGTGCTGCGAAAGCACCTCGGGCTCCCAGGAAACGCGACTTTCCCGCTGATCAGCGGGGATGTCCGGCGCATCGCGTACACGCTAGACGGTAGCGACTCGATGTACTGGCACGACGTGCGCTACACCGAGCGCGACATCGTCCTAGGACCGGCGCAGCGGCTGCCCGGCGCCGCGCTGCGGAAGTTCACCCTCGGAGGACGGGACGGCGGCCACAACGTCGTCTCCTTCTCGCCGGGCGCACGGCGGATCGCGACGGCGGCCTTCGAGGGCCAGGTGCGGGTGTGGGACTTAGTGACGCGGCGGCTCCAGAACCCGCCGAAACGGCTGCCGAAGCTGCGGCAGGTCTGGTTCGGTCCCGACGAGCACACGTTAGTGGGCACGCTGCTGACTGATGATGAGCCTTTGGTGAGGATCGATCTGCGCACCGGAGCCGTGTGGAAGTTTGAACGTGACGTGCACGCGTTGCTGTCGCCGAGGGTCGACATCTCGGCGGACGGCAGCGTCGCGGTCGTGTGCAGGAAACCAGCCGAAAAAGCCGTCTATCGGGTCTTCCGCGTCGCGGATGGCCGGGAGCTGACCCGCTACGTTTCTACCGCCAGGTACAGCGTGTGCCACGACCCTGCCATGTCGGCGACCGGTGATCGCATCGCCGTCAACGAGGGGAGCGGCACCTGGGTGATCGTCGGCGATAGAGCGAGCACGCCGCCACAACGATTCACCGGGCCAGACATTACCTCCATCGGTAAGATGGGGCCGCTCCTCGGCACGCCCGAGGAGCCCGTCGTGGTCCAGCGCGGCCAAGCCGACGTGAGAGGGTGGCGGTTGCACGGCGATGCCGGGCTTGGCGCGTTCAACCCGCCGGTGCTCCTCAGAGGCGGTCAAGCAGCTGTGTTCCGGACGGGGAAGAGAGGCGGGAAGATCGCGGACCGTCTGGTCGTCGCGGAGGTCGAAGGCAAGGGGAGAACGCTCGGTTCGGCGCCCATCCCTCCCGTGCCCTCCGACGCGAACCACCTACTCGCCACCAACCGGAGCCAGACGCTGGTGGCCGACGTGTCCGGCTCGAACAAGATCACCGTCTACACCCTGCCTGACCTGCGCGAGGTGAGCACGTTCACTGCTCGCCTACCTTCACGCGACTCGACGGGGAGCCAGCCAGAGGTGAACCTCGTCTTCCTGTCTGACGACGAGATCGTGACGGTCTCCGGCACCGTGGTCGAGCATTGGAACGCTCGCGACGGTCGGCGCATATCCGAACCTATCGACCTGCGTGGCGTGTTCAAAGGCGGGCTGGCGCTCAATGACTTCCAGGTACTGCGGCACTACAAGCCCGGGTATATACAGGTTGCGCACAGGACCAGCCACAGCCTGCACGCAGTGAGTCTGGCGACCGGTAAGGAGGAGCCGAACCTGCGCATACGGCTGGGAGACGACATGGTCACCGCGATGGTGGAGCCTAGCGGGCGCTATGCCATGGTGCTGACGCGCGGTTCGGTGATCGAGCTGTGGGCGGTGGCCGATCGCCAGAACCCTCGGAAAATCTACGGCGGGCTCGGACCCCTGGCGCCTGAAAGTTCCCAGGTGGGGAGGATGGAGGAGGACGGTGACGGCAACCCCGGCTTCTTTCTGACGTTTGGACGTTTCGTCCACTTCTTGCGCTTGACCGGCTCGGGCGAGGTGAACGTGGAGGCCTACTCCTTTTCCGGCCAGCAGAAGTTCATGGCGTCGGCCGACGAAGGCAGAACGTTGCTGCGTGATCGCGGCGAGTTCGCCGATGTGCTCCGGGTCGATCCGGAGCTGTGGGCCTCGCGGCTCTGCGCCATCCTCGGACGTGACCTTGACGCCGAGGAGCGGCGCGGCCTGCCTCGAGACGTACCGGAAACCGTCTGCCCATCCGCCTGACCGCTCAGCGTGAGCGTACGGCGGCCTCCAGCACCTCCTCCACGGACCTCGCAGGACGTCCGAGCGCGGACTCCAGTGCCGGGCTGGTGACGTCGAACTCCCCCTTACGCGATGCCAGGAACATGGTCAACAGGAACGCGGCGGCCGGTCTGGGCATGCCGTCGGCGACCATCGCCGCCACCCACTCCTCATCCTCCATGACGACCCGCTCGATGGTCCTGCCGGTGATGCGGCTGAGGATGGCGGCGACGCCGGCGAAGTCGAGCGTGCGGGGAGCGGTCAGCGGCGGCGTGACGCCGTCGAACACGCCGTCTTCGGTCAGCGCGAGGACGGCGGCCTCCGCCAGGTCCTCGTGGGAGGTCCAGGACACCGGGCCGTCCAGCGGCGCGGCCAGCCTGCCGGTCTCGATGGCCGCCTCGAGGAAGAGTTCCAGCGTGGAGGCGTAGAAGCCGTTGCGCAGGGCGGTGTAGGGGATGCCGAGCCGCCGCAGGTGCTCCTCGGTGGCCGCGTGCACGGGCTGCGGCGCGAAGAGCGAGGCCGGGGAGGCGGCCTGGTGGCTGGTGTAGAGGACCCGCCGCGCGCCCGCTGCGCGGGCCGCGTCGATCGCGGCGATGTTGGCGGCCGTGGCGGCCTCTCCCCGGATGGAGGCGGAGATGACCAGGACCCGCTCGGCGCCCTCGAAGGCGAGCTTGAGCGTGTCCGGCTCGGTGAAGTCTCCGGCCCGTACGCGTACGCCGCGCTCGGCGAGGGCGGCGGCCCTGGTCACGTCGCGGACGCTGATCCCGACCTTTTCGGCGGGCACGCGCTCAAGCAGGCGGTCGAGGATCAGCGAGCCGAGACGGCCGGTGGCTCCGGTGACGATCAGCATGGGTTGGCTCCAGTCTGCACGGGATGTTCTAGGTGGAACGCCTCTGACGTTAGCACTGATACTAACGTTGTTACTACCGTTGTTGTCGAAACCGGCTGAAGGCTTGCTCTCAACGCGATGGCGCTGGGAGTACCATCGTTCACATGGCGCAGATCCAACAGCGGCGTGACCTCACCCGCGAGCGCATCGTGACGACCGCGGCCCGCCTGCTGACCGAGCAAGGGCCCGCCGCGGTCACCACCCGCCGCGTCGCCCAGGAAGCCGGATTGCAGCCCCCGGCCCTCTACCGCTTCTTCCCCGACAAGGACGCCCTGCTGGACGCCGCCGTCGAGCACGTCTTCGCCGAGCACGTGGCGCGCAAGCGAGCCACCGCGCCCACCGGCGACCCGGTGGCCGACCTGCGCGCCGGCTGGGACACCCAGATCGGCTTCGGCCTCGACCACCCCCACGTCTTCAGCCTGCTGCTCGCCCGCCCGCGCGACACCCCGGCCCAGGCCGAGGGCCTGCGCATGCTGGCCGAGCTGGTCCACAGGATCGCCGTCGCCGGCAGGCTCAAGGTGAGCGAGGAACGCGCGGTCAACCTCATCCACGCGGCCGGCATCGGCACCGTCCACACGCTGCTGACGCTGCCGCCGGACCAGAAGGACCCGCGCCTGGCCGACGCCGCCTTCGACGCGGTCGCCCGCGCCATACTCACCGACGACACCGCCCCCGCCGAGGACCCCGCAGCCGTGATCGCCGCCTTCCGCACCCTGCTCCCCAGCCTGCCCACCCTCACCAGAGCCGAGGCCGCCCTCCTCGACGAGTGGCTCCGGCGCTGAACCGTCAGCGGAGGGTGGTCGCTCACGGTTCCAGGACCCAGCGGGCGAAGTCGGTCGGGAGGACGTTGCTGCCGCACAGGACGGTGGTGACGCGGCGGCCGGTGAAGCGGGCGGGGTGTTCCATGACGGCGGCGATGCCGAGAGCGGCCGAGGGTTCGGTGACCAGGCCGGCATGCTCGTACACGGCCCGCATGCCGGCCTTGATCGCGTCCTCGCCGACGAGCAGCACGTCGTCCATGACCACGAGCAGATCGTCCAGGACCTCCGGGATCGGGCAGCGGCCGGCGACGCCGTCGGCGATCGTGTCGATGCGGTCGGTCTCGACGACGGTACGGCGCTGCCACGACAGGGCCATCGCGGGCGCGCCGGTCGGCTGGATGCCGATCACCTCCGCGCCCGGGGCGAGCGCGTGTACGGCGGAGCCGACGCCGCCGGCCAGCGCGCCGCCGCCCAGAGCGACGAGCACGACGTCGAGGTCCGGGTCGTCGCGGACGAGTTCGGGGCCGATCGTCGCGGCTCCCTCGCAGGTGGCCAGGTCGAGGCTGTCCTCCACGTGGTACGCGCCCTCGGCCTCGGAGAGCTCGCGGGCCAGCAGGCGGGCGTCCTCGATGTCCTGGCCATGGAGCCGGAGGTCGGCGCCGAGTGCGGTGATCTGGGCGAGTTTGAGCGGGTTCGCGGTGGTGGCGGCCACCACGGTGACGTCGATGCCCCGGCGCGCGCCGCTGTAGGCCAGCGCCTGGCCGAGGTTGCCGGCGCTCGCGCACACCATGCGGGACGCGCCCCGCGCGGCGGCCTCGGCGGCGACGGTCTCGGTGCCGCGTCCCTTGAAGCTGCGTACCGGATTGAGCGTCTCGACCTTCAGCGTGATCGAGGAGCCGAGCGCCCGGCCCGGAGACGGGCACGGCATGGCCGGCGTGTCCAGGAACACCGGATCGATGGCGGCGGCTGCGGCGCGAATGCGGTCGAGCCGGAGCCGGACATGATCGAGACCGCTCATGGTCGCGAAGCCTGTCACGGAACGGCCCCGTACGGCGGCGTTCGTGACGGCGAATCACGCGTTGTGTGATGGAACGGTGACAACGCGGCCCACCCGCCGATCGGCCTGCTTGCCTGAGGGGCATGCGACTCATTCCCCACCCCCTGTCACGCCCGATCGGCGCCCTGGTCCTCGCCGTGGTGGCCGGCGCCGCGCTCGGGGGCTGCGGCGCCTCCTCCTCCGCTGACGACCGGCCCGGTGTGCGCGTGCTCTGGACGGGCGACTCGATCGCCGGGGCAGAGGCCCCTGCCGTGCAGGCGGCGCTGGAGGCCGCAGGCGTGACGGTCGAGAACGCCACCTCCGACGGCGGCGGCAACCTCGTCCCCGGCGACCACCCGGTCACCACCAAGGCGGCCGCCGAGGCGTGGAAGGCGCTCAAGGAGCGCATCGCGTCCTTCCGCCCGACGGTGATCGCCTACCAGATCACCACGTACGACTGGGGCACCGCCCGCCAGCAGCTCGCCGCCTACCGCAAGCTCGCCGAGACGGCCGAGGACGCCGGGGCCCGGCTGGTGCTGGTCTCCGCGCCGCCGTTCAAGATCGACGACTTCTACCGGCCGTACGCCGCCGCCATCAAGTCCGCGCCCGCCATGGCAGCCCAGGCCGCGGCGGGTCCGGGCGCCCGCTTCCTGGACGCCTCTGAGCTGTGGGGCACCGACTACGCCGCGGACAAGGCCCAGCGCAGCAAGGACGGCATTCACTCCTGCCAGCAGGGCTCGGCGGCCTTCGCCACGTGGTTCGCCAAGCGGCTGGGCGAGCTGGCCGGCTTCACCCCGGCCCCTCCCGCCGCGTGGGCCACCGGCCCGTGGACGGACGATGAGCGGTTCAGCAAGCTCGGCTGCTCCTGATGCGCGCCGGACGACGACTTCCAGGGCGTCTGACGCGGGCCGGACTGCGACGTCCGGGCCGTCTTATGCGGGTCGAGGGCGGCAGCGGTTCCGGCCACGACCGCCCCGTCTCCGCTGCCGGCGTAGAACGCCCCATCGCGTCCGCCTCCGGCGGTAAGCGCCCGGACGGCTCTGCCGCCGGCTGCGCGCCCGCTGCGGTGGGCGCTTCCGAGGGCGGGCGCGCGGCTCCGTCCGGCGCGCAGCCCGCCCCTCGCCGGGCCCACATCGCGGCGCTGGACGGGTTGCGCGGAATCGCGGTCATCGGGGTGCTGCTGTTCCACGCGGGCCACCTGAGCGGCGGGTTCCTCGGGGTCGATCTGTTCTTCGTGCTGTCCGGGTTCCTCATCACGGGCCTGCTGCTGCAGGAAAAGAGACGTCTCAACCTGGCGGCGTTCTGGAAGCGGAGGGCCCGCAGGTTGCTGCCCGCGCTGGCCGTCCTCATCGTGATGACTCCGCCGCTGGCCTGGGCGGCGGGCAGGACCGACCTGCTCAGGACGGCGCAGCAGGACACGCCGTGGGTGCTCGCCCAGGCGGTGAACTGGCACTACATCGCCGAGCGCATCGGCTACTGGAACGCCTCGGACACCCGCCCGTTCGCGCACCTGTGGAGCATCGCGGTCGAGTGGCAGTTCTACCTGGCCTGGCCGCTCATCGTCGCGCTGCTCGGCGGGAAACGGTGGCGGGTGGCGGTGGTGGCGCTCACGGGTGCGGTCGTGTCGCTCCTGCTGATGGTCAGGCTGGGGGCGGCGGTGGACACTACGCGCGCGTACGAGGGCACCGACACCCGCGCCTTCTCCGTGCTGCTGGGGGCGGCGGCCGCGACCATGCCCGTCCGCGAGGCCGTGGCCCGCCTGCCGCGCACGGCCGTGGACCTGACATGCGCGTTGCTGCTGGGCGGGCCGGCCGTCGCGTGGGCGGTGACGGCGGGGGAGGAGGCGCCGGGCCTGTTCCAGGGCGGCATGTTCGCCCACTCGCTGGCCTGCGCCGCGCTGATCGCGCTGCTGGCCGGAGCACCGGAGGGCCGCGCAGGGCTGGTCCTGGGCAGCGCGGTGCCGCGCAGGATCGGCGAGGTGTCGTACAGCCTGTACGTGTGGCATTGGCCGATCTACCTGCTGCTGCCCCGCCACGGCGGGCTGGACGGCTGGGCCTGGACGGCGGTCGCCGCCGGGCTGTCGCTGGCGGCTGCAGTAGTGTCGAAGGCCCTCGTCGAGGATCCGGTACGCCACCGCGCCCGCTGGACCACCGGCCGCCGCGGATGGGCGGCGCTGGCCGCAGCCGTCACGGTCGCGGCGGTGGCGTGGGCGGCGATCCCGCAGCCGCGGCCCGGCGCGGGGACCGTCGATGTGAGCAGGCTCGAAGAGTGAAAGGGGAACACATGCCGCGCATGCCCGGCCGCCTGGCGGCCGTCGCGGCGGTGGCGGCGCTCGCGGCCGGCTGCGGCATCACCGGCACCGGCGTACGCCCGGTGGGCGAGCCGGTCCAGGGCGGCCTGACCGGGGAGAGCGGGCGGCTGCTGCGCGTCTATTTTGTCACGCCCGAGGGCACCTGGCCGGTGTCGCGGCCCGTCGTGGCCGGCGACGGCGTGCAGGAGGCGGTGGACGCGCTGCTCGCCGGGCCCACCGCCGACGAGCGCGCCCGCGGCCTTGCCACGCGGGTGCCCGCGACGAAGGAGCAGGTCCGGGCGCGGACGTCCGGCGGGCGGGTCGAGCTGCGGCTGCCCTGGCTGGTGCGCGACCTGCCGCACCTCGCGGTGAGCCAGCTCGTCTGCACGGCCGCCGGAGGCGGCGGTCCGGTCGTGGAGGTGTACGAGCCGGGCATGGGGGACCGCGCGTGGGAGGTCCGCTGCGACGACCACGGCACGGCGGTCCCGGCCGGCGGAGAGGGGACGTCGTGACCCGCGTTCTGGTGATCGAGGACGACCCGGCCGTGCGCCGCGGCGTGGGCCTCGGCCTGCGCCATCAGGGGCACGAGACGCTGCTGGTCGCCACCGGCGAAGACGGGCTGGCGGAGCTGGTGGCGAGCGCGCCCGACATCGTGCTGCTCGACCTCATGCTGCCCGGTATGAGCGGGCTGGAGACGTGCCGCCGCATCCGCGCGTTCAGCCAGGTGCCGATCGTGATCCTGTCGGCCCGCGACGACGACGTGGACGTGGTGGTCGGCCTGGAGGCCGGCGCCGACGACTACGTGATCAAACCGGCCAGCACGGAGGTGATCGAGGCGAGGATGCGGGCGGTGCTGCGACGCACCACGCAGGCGGCGACCGGTAACGCCCGCTCAACGTACGGCGACCTGCTCATCGACCGGGTCGCGCTGCGGGTGCTCAAGCGCGGCGAGGAGGTGGCGCTGGCCCCGACGGAGCTGAAGCTGCTGCTGTTCCTGTCGGCCGCGCCCGAGCAGACCTTCAGCCGCCAGCAGCTGCTCGAACAGGTGTGGGAGCACGCGTTCCACGGTGACTACCGGCTGGTGGACGCGTGCGTCATGCGGCTGCGCGCCAAGATCGAGGACGACTTGCGCAACCCCCGCTACATCCAGACCGTACGCGGGTTCGGCTACCGGTTCGGGCCGTTGTGATCCGCCCGCGTCTCGCCCGTGGCCTGCGCGCGCAGCTCGTGCTGGCGTTCCTGCTGGTCTCGGCGCTGAGTGCGGTCACCGCCGCCGCCGTCACGTATCGGCAGGGCCGCGACGCCATCGCCGAACGCGCCGAGGCCGACCTGCTCCAGGAGCTGCGCGGCCACCTCGCCGCCCGGGTCCCCGACCTGCCCGCCGACCCCGAGGCGGCGGATCTGCGGGCGCTGGCGGTGCAGCTCGACCGGGCCGCGGGGGCGCGCGGGTGGCGTACGGCGCTGTCGTACCGGGGCGGGGCGCTCGTCGCCGCGAACCCGCAGGCGCCGCCGCTGCCCGCCCCGCTGCGCGCCCAAGGAGCGACGGCGACGACCGCGCTCGCCCAGCGCTTCCACCAGGGCGAGACGCCATGGCTGGCGGTGGCCGTCCCGGTCACCGCCGCAGGACGCCCGCACGACCCGCCCCCGCTCACCGTCTACGCCTCCATGTCGCTGGCCTCCCAGCAGCAGGACGTCGATGACCTGGCCGCCGCCGCGCGCGCCGGGGCCCTGCCGGTCGCGCTGGCCTCGATCATCCCCGCGCTGCTCGCCGCCCGCAGGTTGCTGCGCCCGGTGCGCCGCCTGCGCACCGCGACGGAACGGATGGCGGCCGGCGGCCTCGACACGCGCGTCACCGTCACCGGCGACGACGAGCTGGCCGGCCTGGGCCGCGCGTTCAACTCCATGGCGGCAACCCTCCAGGCCGACGCGGAGACGCTGCGCACCATGGAGGAGCGGGCCCGCCGCTTCGCCGCCGACGTCTCCCACGAACTGCGCACGCCGCTCGCGGCCATGTCGGCCGTGACCGGCGTGCTCGACGCCGACGCCGCCTCGGGACGGCTGCCGCCGGTCACCGCCGAGGCGCTGGCTCTGGTCTCCGACGAGACCCGCAAGCTCACCCGCCTGATCGAGGACCTCATCGAGGTGTCCCGCTTCGACGCGGGTGCGGCCGTGCTGCACCTCGACGACGTGGACCTCGGCGAGCTGATCGGCAAGACGCTGGCGCTGCGCCACTGGGACGGCCGCGTCCGCACCGACCTGCCGACCGGCCTGCGCGTCCGGCTCGACCCGCGCCGCGTGGACGTCATCCTCGCCAACCTGATCGGCAACGCGCTGCGCCACGGAGGCCCGGACGTGTCGGTGAGCGTGCGCGTCGAGGCGGACCCCGAACGGGTGGCCGTCATCGTCGCCGACGACGGTCCCGGCATCCCGGCAGACCTGCTGCCGCACGTCTTCGACCGCTTCACCAAGGGCGACTCCGCGCGCACTCGCAGCGAGGGCAGCGGCCTCGGCCTGGCCATCGCCGCCGAGAACGCCCGCCTCCACGGCGGCGCACTCACCGCCGCCCCGGCCCCTGGAAGAGGCACGGTCATGACACTCACCCTGCCTGCGGGTCCGACACGGTGATGGTGGACAGCGCCGGGGTGAGCCTGGCACGGTAGCGGCGGATGCCGAAGGTATGGTGTTCCACCTCCGCGGCGAGCAGGACGTCGGCGAGGTTGACGCGGCCGGGCACCGTCTGGACGAGAGCCGCCACGTGGTGATCGCCGACCAAGGGATATTTGCGGACTCGGCGGAATTGCCACATGGGCTTAGGCTGTCCGGCGCCGTGTCCCCGGACGATCCACTCGTGGTGAGCCGGGGCGGGATCGGGCGACTGACGTTCCGCCTGGATGTTCATCAGCCCCGCCTTGACCTCCAGCGTGATCTTGGACTGGGCGGCGGCGCCGGGAACGGTCCGCTCGCCCGGTTCGATCGCGCGCGCGATCGGACGGGGATCGTCGTGCTGCGGACCTGAGCCGTTCGGTGGCGGGCCGTCGGCGGCGAGCGTGCGCAGCGACAGGCCGAGGGAGGCCCGCACGAACTCGCCGCGCGCGTCCGGGCTCTCCGGATGGAACGAGCAGACCAGCACGAGGTGACGGAGCTCGCGGTCCGGCGCGGCCGCCGCGTACGCGACCCACTCGGCGGGCGCGATCCCCTCGCTCACGGGCAGGCAGTCCCAGCCGAACGAGAGCCTGCCGTGCAGCGCATCGAGGTCCGGAGGGGTGCCCAGGGTGCGTTCTGGCTGGAGATCGATGGGGTGCGTGGTGAGGTTCATGATGTCGTGATCCTGGCCTGGATGAGGGAGAACGCCCCCCAGTCACGGTATTGGGGATAAGCGGCACGGGTGGCGAGCTGAGCTCCGCGGAATGCGTCGACGACGCTCGCGCTGCCGAGCCGGCGGTGCAGGTCCGCGAAGAAGGCCGTCGCGGGCTCGGGACGTACCGGCCACAGGCAGCCGACGATGGCCTCGGCGCCGGAGGCGAGCAGCGCTCCGGGGATGCCGCGCAGGTTGTCGCCCAGGTCGAACCGGCCGAGCGCGGAGTCGCACGCGGCGAGCGTCACCAGCCGGACGCCGCGCAGGTCCACCGAAAGCAGGTCATGGGCGAACACCCGGCCGTCGTCGTCCTGATCCGGGCTTAAGTACAGGCAGTGGAACCACGGCGCGGCGGGGTCGGAGGTGCCGTGCGCGGCGATGTGGATGACGTCGGCGTCGGCGAGCTCGCGCAGCAGCCGGTGCCGGGTCGCCTCGGGGCCGACGATCGCCGGCACGCCGGCCGTGGCGGCGACCTCGCAGGCGTGCTCCTCCAGCAGGTCCTCCGCGGTCAGCCCGAAAGGGGTTCCGCCCAGCGCGGAAGCGATCACCGCCGTACGGCGGGGTCGCACGCGCGCGGTCTGCGGCACCAGTGCGGAAAGACTCGGGATGGAGGTGACCGTCCAGTCGTCGGCGATGGTACGGCCGCCGACCGAGCACAGGTGGAACGGGAAGAAGTGCAATGATCCGTGCGGCCAGAGGATCAGCCGGTCCTTGCCCTGCCGCCGGCAGGCCTCCAGCACGCTCGCGCTGCCGGTGAGAAGGACGTTGTCGGCCAGTTCGCGCCGAGCGTCGGGCGTGAGGTCGTCGAACAGGGGATCGGCGACGATCTCCGCGCGTATCCTTCGGACGTCGTCGGTGAGCGGTCTGTGTGCGGACGCCTGCTCGTCCGCGGATCCGTCAGGGACGACGACGCGCACCGCGTTGTGGTCGCGGGTGAACGCGACCAGCACGACATCGCCAGGGATCAGCTCCGGCTCGGGTACGAACCAGGCCAGCAACACCGTGCGATCGTCCAGCAGGTTCCGCTGTTGCAGGAGGGGGATGATGTGCCCCATCACGTCGAGGGGTTTCCCGTTCCGCCCCTCGTGCAGCAGGCCCATGTCGATCAGGCGATCGGTGAACCGGCGCTGGTTACGGACGATCTCCGCCTCCGTGGCCCCGGACTCGGGCGGGTCGTCCTCCAACGGGGTCAGCAGATCCGTCGATGCGGGCGGCGAGGCCAGCTCCCTGGGATCCACCTCGGCTTCGGCTTGGCGGCACCGGCTGAGCAGCGGCGCGATCGCTCGCGGGAGGCTCTCCAGCGGGTCACGGGCGCCGTACCAGCGGGCGAATTCGGCCCCCTTGGCGCAATGCATGGCGTACAGGAGGTAGGTGAGCGGCATGTGCTCGATATGCCGGGTCACCTGCCACGTCAGGGCGTGCGCGACGTTGCGGATCGTGGCGGCGAGCTCACGGTCACGGCTGCCGTACAGGCTCGGCGCCGCCTGCATCAGCGCCGCGACGGCATGCCGCAGCGCCTGGTCGTCGGCTTCCCGCAGCCAGCGCCGGAACAGGGCCAGGTGGGCGCCCGCCAGGTCGAAGAGGCCCACCTCCGAATACCTCGCCGCGGCGTACGCGTGATGGGTCTGCGGGTGAGGCCACTGTTCGGATGGCGACTCGCAAGTGGCCGCCAGTGCGTGCAGATCCGCGGCGGCCAGCACGCCCGAAGCGGACCGGCGCCAGATGGATCCGTGGTCGATCAGGAGCTGCTGCCCCAGGTCGGCCAGGCCGGCCTCGCGTATGTGGGCCGCCAGGTGCAGGACGTCCGCCTCCGGCGGGCGGCGCCGTTCGTCACGGAAGCGATCCGCCAGTTTCGCGAGTTTCCTCTCCCCGGCCGAGCATGACACGCCCTCGCCGAGGTGGAGCCTGGCTTCCCACACCTGCCGCAGGTACGCCGTGTCGTCGTCCTCGCCCAACTGGTCCGCCCAAGCGAGGACCCGGGAGAGCAGCGCACGATCGCGCGCGTCGCGGGCGATCTGGAGTCCTTGCGAGACCACGTCGCGCGCCCGGCCGGTACCCTCGCTGCCGGCGTAGACGTCCGGTGGCTCGGCGAAGACGATCCTCGCGGCCTTGGCGGCGGTGGACGGGGTGACCAGCCGCAGGAGGGCGAGCCGGCAGGCGGGCTCCGGCCCGTCCTTGACCATCGCCGCCGCGAAGGCGTCGCCCGGCCGGGGCCGGGCTCCCATCCGCGCCTCGCAGACCAGGAGACGTGCACGGGTGGCGTCGTCGGCCAGTGACGCGGCCTCTTCCAGCAGGGGAATCGCCGCCACTTTGTGCTCCAGCGCGTCCAGCTCCTCGCCGGCGGCCTCAGTGAAATGCTCGAGCCTGCGCCAGGTCCGGCGGGCTTTCCTGCAGGACATCATCCCTGGCTCCGCCTCGGCGTACGCGTCCCCGGCCCGGTCGAGCGGCACCTGCATGGCCAGGTGCAGGCGCGCCGCGTTGACCAGCGCCCACCCGAGCTTCGCCGTCTCCCCGTCGCGTCGATACATCGCGATGCGCCGCCGTGACACCGCATCGGCGTCCCGGAACAGGCGCATGTCGCCGGTGACCCCGAGCGCCCGGACCGCGTGCTCGACCGTCAGGTCCGCGGCCCGCTCCCAGTACGTGCCTCCCTGCGCCTCCGTGATCTCGGTGAGCATCCGCGCGTAGGCGTACGCTCCGCGGACCTCGGTGCCGGGCAGCGTCGGCCCGGCGCGCAGCAGCAGGTCGAGCTGCGCCCCATCAGAGGGCCAGGCCGGCTCCGGCGTCGTCTCGGAGAGCTCCTGGACATCCCGCACCCTGCGCATGGCCTCATCGAGCGTCATGACGCCGTCGTTGACGAACTGCGCCAGGCTCAGCAGGTGGTCCATCGGGCTGTGGAAGATGCGCAGCGTGGGCGGGCCCTCCACGGGCTCGTGAACCACCCGGTCGAACCCCACCAGGCCACCCAGCACGTACCCGTCCTGCGCGGCGGACTCGAAATCGGCGACCACCGTGTCCCACGCGCCGGGATGGACCACCGCGAGGAGGACGGCGCCGCGCGCCCCGGCCGCCTCGGCCCAGCCACCGGGCAGATCGACGGCGCAGTCCTCGACGAACCTTGGGTGGTGCGGGACGACGACGCCGAGCGTGCCCGACTCCAGGAGGACGCCCCAGCCCGGCAGGACCCGCTCGCCGGCCATCGCCCGCTCGACGGATCGCATCTCCGGCAGCCCATCGATCCGTGCCTTCTGTAATAATCCATTCGACGGTTTCTGATACGAATTCGCTACGAGCAGGCCCGCCATCGGCTTTTCATCGCCGAGCAGCAGCAGAAACGCCAGTGCCGTGACGTCATCGTAGGTGCGCACATGCCCTCTCGAATAATTGACGAACCGACATGTTCGGCCACGATGAACGGAATGTCCCGGCCGGCGGCGGGCGATTCCACATCATCGCGGAGTCGTGCCACCAAGGGTGCTGGAGCAGTCGAGAACTGCGGTGTTTCGATACGCCCTCGGCCTTCTCGATGAGAAGAGATTCATCCTAGGTGATCATGGCGTTCGACGCTCCCTGATCGACGAATTCCGCATGCCGGTCGCATGGGGCCGCCGCGCCCGATGCGACCGGGCCCATCGCGGCGGCGGCCATCTTGACGGCGGGCGACAGAACAGGTCCCTACCAGCAGGAACGTGGATGTGGCGGCCGTCACACGCGGTGTGCGTATTCGTCCACAGTCATCCGGCGCGCAGCCCCGTACCGTCCCTGTCATCAAGCGGAACGCACCGAATGACAGGGGGAGGAACCCGACATGCGCAAGACCCTGGCGATCGCCGCCCTCGCCGGTTCGATGGCCGTCACCGGCCTCGCGATGAGCGCCCCCGCCCAGGCGAGCACCGGGACGAGCTGGGGCAAGGTCTTCTCCAGCGACCACAAGGCGTACACGTTCGGCAAGACCTGGACGTCCGGCGGCAAGGTGTTCACGAAGTGGTACGGCGTGGACAAGCGCGGCGGCACGAAGGGCTGGGTCTGGTTCGAGGTGTACCAGAACGGCCGCTGGGTGAAGTTCAACAAGGCCTGGGACGGCAAGGTCACCGGCGCCTGGAGCGGCCGCGGGATCAAGAAGGTGTACACCTTCACCTGCTGGGCCGGAAAATTCGACAACTGCGGCAGGAAGTACCGCATCTACTGATGGCGGCGTCAGCGGTTGAAGCCGCCCGACACCTCAAGGATCTGCGCGGTGACCCAGCGGTCCTCGTCGCCGGCCAGGACGGCGATCATCGCGGCGACGTCGTCGGGGTCGCCGATCTTGCCCAGGGCCGTGCGGGCGGCGAGCGGCGGGATCGCCTCGGGGTTGCGGTCGAAGGCGTCGCCGCCCAGCCGGGTACGGGTCGGGCCGGGCGCGACGGCGTTCACGCGGATGCCGCGCGCGCTGAACTCCTTGCCCATGTGGCCGGTCAGCACGTTGAGGCCGCCCTTCATGGCGGCGTAGGTCGCGTACCCGGGCGTCACGCCGTAGGCGGCGGTCGAGCTGCTGCCGGTGTTGACGATCGCGCCGCCGTCGGCGAGCAGCGGCAGCAGCCGTTACGTGAGGAAGAACGGCCCTTTGAGCGGCACCCGGGTGAGCCGGTCGAACATCTCCTCGGTGGTGTCCTCGATCAGCGCCGCCTGGGCCTGGCCCGTTGTTGACCAGGGCGTCGAAGGCGCCGCGCCCTCAGGTGCCGCGCAGCGCGGCGGCCGTCGGTGAAAGTGTAGGCGTGCGGGAAGACGGCCTCGGTCAGCTCGGTGTAGCCGGCGTACTCCTGGATGCCGAAGTTGTGGATCGCGAGGTCCAGGTGGATCGCGGCGGCCATGCCGACGGGGGAGATGTCCTCGGGTCCGTGGATGGCGCTCTTGATCGGGTACTGGGCGGCGTAGTCGAAGAGCTTCTTCAGCGGCGACACGCCGCCGAAGTGCGTGACGGCCGAGCGCACGTAGTCGATGAGCTGCTCGCCGATGAGCGTCCGGTAGTCGTGCACGGTGTTGAAGACCTCGCCGATGGCCGGCGGCGTGGTGGTGTGGGAGCGCACGAGCCGCAGGCCCTCCTGGTTCTCGGCGGGCGTGCAGTCCTCCAGCCAGAACAGGTCGTACGGCTCCAGGTCCTTGCCCAGCCGGGCCGCCTGCATGGGGGTGAGCCGGTGGTGGGCGTCGTGCAGCAGCGGCAGGTCGGGCCCGAACTCCTGGCGCACGGCGTCGAACACCTTGGGCAGGCTGCGCAGGTAGGCGCCGGTGTCCCAGTCCTCGACCACGGGCCGCGCGCCCTCGGACGCTGCCCCGGCGCTGCCCCGGCATGGCGGACGCCGTAGACGCGCTTGAGCCCCGGCACGCCCGTCTGCACGCGGATCGCCTGGTAGCCCTGCGCGAGCCGGGCCCTGATCGAGTCGAACAGCTCGGGCAGGTCACGGCCCGAGGCGTGCCCGTACGTCGGCACCCGCTCCCTGCTCGCCCCGCCCAGCAGCTGGTACAGCGGCAGCCCGGCGACCTTGGCCTTGATGTCTCACAGCGCGGTGTCCACGGCGGCGATGGCCGCCATCGTGACCGGGCCGCGCCGCCAGTACGCGCCCCGGTACAGCGACTGCCAGGTGTCCTCGATGCGGTGCGGATCGGTGCCGGCGCAGCACCTCGCGTACGACGTTGCGGCCGGCGCCGAACTGGGCGGCCAGCTCGCGCTCTGACGGAAGCTTGGCCCCTACCGCGATCTCGCCGGAGCGGATGTCGTGCTCCAGCTGTCGCGCGATGCGCTCGGTGAGCAGCCCCCGGTAGGACTGTGCGATGTCCTTGCCCATCGCTGCTGGCGGATCGGCGGGCATGCACCGAGGATACAGGAGGCGGCCCGTGCTGAGATCGCCCCGCGGGCGCGCGGGCGACGCCGCAACGGGCGCCCTGACGACGGCATATGATCGCTACGTTGCTGGAGCTGTCCGGAAAGGCCCTTATGACCTACCCCCTCAGCCGCCGGTCCGCTCTGCTCGGAGCCGCGGCCGTGGCGGGCCTCGCCCTCGAGGGCGCAGCCGCCGAGGCGGGGACGGAGGCGGCGGTGGATGCTGCGGCGTTCGACACGGCGCGCAGGCAGTGGGTGAGCCTGCTGGCCGGCGCGAAGTACGACCCCGCCTACGCCGACAAGACCAGAGCCGTCGAGGGGTCGGCGAAGGCGGTGCTGCGCAAGATGAGGTTCGACCGGCGCCGCCCGAGCCTCTGGCCCGACCTGCCGCTGCGCGACCCGAACACCGGCAACTTCAACCGCTCCTACAACCGCATGCGCGCGCTCGCGCTCGGCTGGGCCACCCCCGGCACCTCCCTGCACGGCGACCCGAAGGTGGCCGAGACCGCCGTCAAGGCGCTCGACTTCCTGTACGAGCACGCCTACAACGAACACCTCGACCGGCGGGGCAGTAACTGGTACTGGTGGGAGATCGGCGTGCCGCGCGCACTCACCGACACCTGCGCCCTGCTCTACGACGGCCTGCCCAAAGACCGGCTCAGGCGCTGGCTGCGCCCGCTGCGCCGCTGGTGCCCCGACCCCGAGCGGCGCATCAGCCACCCCGGCGTCGTCGAGACCGGCGCCAACCGGGCGGGCAAGGCGATGGCCGTGGCCATGCGCGGCCTGCTCACCCACGACGACCGGCTGGTCAGGCGGGCCAGGAACGCGGTCGCCGACCTGCTGCGCCTCACCAAGGGGCCGGGCGACGGCTTCTACCGCGACGGCTCCTTCATCCAGCACGACATCTACCCGTACACCGGCAGCTACGGCGTCGACTACCTGGAGAGCGTGGCCCGGCTGATCGCCATGCTCGCCCGCTCGCCCTGGGAGATCCGCGGCATCGACGCGATCTACGACCTCGTGGACCGCTCCTTCGTGCCGTTCGTCTTCGACGGGCTGATGATGGACTGCGTACGCGGCCGGCAGATCTCCGTGCAGGGCCACCGCGACCACCACTCCGGCCAGAAGACCATCGAGGCCATCCTGACACTGCTGGACACCGCCCCCGACAAGCACGCCAAGCGGTGGCGGCCCATGGTCAAGGGCTGGCTGACCCGCAACCAGGCGGTGCCGTACCACACGCTCGCGCCGCTGGCCAGCGTCGCGCGGGCGGACGCCCTCTTACGGGACCCGTCGGTTCCGGTCGGGCCGCGCATCACCGGCACGTACGTCTTCGCCGACATGGACCGGGTCGTGCACCGCCGCCCCACCTGGGCGTACGCGATCAGCATGAGCTCGAAGCGGATCGGCTCCGTCGAGGCCATGAACAGGGAGAACCTGCACGGCTGGTACACCGGCGACGGCATGACGTACCTCTACACCTCCGACCTCACCCACTGGAGCGACGAGCTGTGGCCGACGATCGACCCGTACCGGCTGCCCGGCACGACCGTCGATCGCCGTAAGCGCGCCGACCTGCGCCACGGCACCCGCCGCCGCCCGCCGACCCCGTGGGCGGGCGGGGTGGCGCTGGACGGCGAGTACGGCCTGGCCGCGATGAAGCTGATCGGCGACGGCTCGTCGCTGCGGGCGAAGAAGGCGTGGTTCCTGCTCGACGACGCCGTGATCGCGCTCGGCACCGGTATCACCGCCTCCGACGGCCGCCGCGTGGAGACCATCGTCGAGAACCGCAACACCCACAACGCGCACCCGCCGCTGTCGCGGGGCGACGGCTGGGTGCACCTGGACGGCGTCGCCGGGTACGCGCTGCTGGACGGCGCCGAGCCGAAGGTGCTGCGCGAGAAGCGCACCGGCCGCTGGCGCGACATCGACAAGGGCGCCACCACCGGCGGCGACACCACACCCGTCACCCGCCACTACACGACGATCGTGCTCGACCACGGCGTGGACCCGCGCAAGGCGCGCTACGCCTACGCCGTGCTGCCCGAGGCGTCCGTCCACCAGACCGCCGCCTACCAGGGGCGCGTGCAGATCCTCGCCAACTCCGGCACCGTGCAGGCCATCTACCGTGACGGCATGGTGGCCGCCGTCTTCTGGAAGGCGGGCACGGTCGAGACCGACGAGGGGCCGCTGAGCGTGGACGGGCCGTGCGCGGTGGTGCTGCGCCGCGAGCAGCTTCAGGTGCGCCTGGCCGTCGCCGATCCGTCGCGGACGGCCGAGGACCTGAAGCTCACGCTGCCCTGGCGGATCAAGTCGGTCGTCAAGGCGGACCGGGGCGTGCGCAGGTCGAAGGGCGCGCTCAAGGTCGAGGTCGCCGGCACTCGCGGTCACGCGCGCACGGCGGTGCTGAACGTCTGACCGCACAGGGACCCTGTGCTTCTCCGTGCCCGCCGAGAAGGTTCTTCTCCATGCCCGCCGAAAAGGCCGAGCCGACGTGTCGAAGAGGGCGGGACGGCTCCGACTACCGGGTGACGGAGCCGGGAGGCGGCGCCGCCGGAGCGGAAAGAAGGTGCACCATGAGCAAGATCGTGCTGGACGTGTCGATCTCCCTCGACGGTTTCTCGGCCGGTCCGAACGTGCGGCCCGACGAGCCGATGGGCGACGGCGGCGAGCGGCTGCACGACTGGATGGCGGGGGAGGGGCCGGACGCCGTGACCGGCACGGGGGCCGACATCGAGGTACGCGACGCGGTCAACGCCTCGGTCGGGGCCGCGCTCATCGGCCGCCGCACGTTCGAGCTTGGCCTGCGCCCGTGGGGCGGCACGCCCTGGCCGCACGCCCCCGGCTTCGTGGTCACCCACCGGATCGAGGAGGACTTCACCGGCGACAACGGCGGCAGGTTCTCCTTCGACGGGCTGGAGGCGGCGGCGCGGCGCGCCAAGGAGGCCGCGGGCGGCAAGGACGTCCTGGTGGTGGGCGCGAACCTGGCCGGGAGCCTGCTCACGGCGGGCCTGCTGGACGAGGTGCACCTGCACGTCATGCCGATTCTGATGGGGGAGGGGACGCCGCTGTTCGGCGGCGTGCGGGCCGAGCTGGAGCCCCTGGGCGCACCGGTCGGCGGCGTCGCCGCCCACCTGCGCTACCGCGTGCGGTGAGGGGGGCGCCGCCGCCCGCCGGTGCCCGGGCGGCGGCTCGCGAAGGCGGCTCAGCGCCACCGCAGGAAGTCCACCGTGTCGTTGTCGCCGGGCGGCTCCTCGATCGATTGCCAGGGGAACAGCAGCCTGATCCTCAGTCGCCTGAGATCGACCAGGACGGCGGTCGAGCCCGTGCGGTTGACCCAGGAGGAGACGTTGTTCGCCGCGGTCGGGCCGCCGACGCCGCCGGGCATCGGCAGGTCGAACAGGTCGACGTCGGAGCCGGCGCGGACGCCGTACGCGGGGCCGCTGCGGTTGTAGTCCCGGTACAGGCACAGGGTCGCCCGTGGGCAGGGCTGGCCGTCGGCGAGCCGGAAGACGCCTTTGGGCAGCGCCAGGCGGTGCGCGGCCTGGGCGGGGAGCGTGGTGGCCGTGACGGCGGCGGCGACGGCGAGGCCGGTCAGCAGGCGCGCGGCCGTGGTGGTGATGCGGCGCATCGGGGTGTTACCTCCATGGGAGTGCTGCGGTTCGGACGATCCCACCCTCTCGTAACCGTTCGCGTTTGAAAAGTTACACACGGTGATACCGCGCAGCTCATGGCGGTAAGCCGACCTGGCTACGCGGTCACCTTGGCATTCGACCGTGATCGAAGCGTTACCACGCGCGCCAGGCGATTCCGTTTCCCGGGCGGGCCTGAGGGCAGTCGCGGTCCCATGGCTACACTTCTTTGGATTCTCGCCGTCATCCTCGTCGTCGCCGGTGTCTACGTGCTTCTGGCGCGGCGCGACATCCTGTGGGGCATCGTCCTCATCGTGGTCGGGCTGCTGGTCGGCCCCGGCGGGGTGAGCATCTTCAACGTCTGACGCCCGGCACGACCCGGGCCCCGGCGGGCGCGTACGGGCCGCAGAGCGCGGCCTGACCACGCCCGGACACCACCGTCCCCCGCACACCCCCTGAGGAGAAGCCCTCGATGGATGCCATCGTGCTGCTCAAAGACGACCACAAGACCGTGGAGAGGCTGTTCAAGCAGTTCGAGAAGGCCGGGCCGAAGGCCCACAAGGAGAAGCAGAAGATCGTCGGGCAGGTCATCGAGGAGCTGACCGCGCACACGTACATCGAAGAGACGATCTTCTATCCCGCCGCTCGCGCGGACGTGCCCGAGACCGGCGGCCACGTCCTGGAGAGCGTCGAGGAGCACCACGTCGTCGTCTGGATGCTGTCGGAGCTGAAGAAGCTCGACCCCGCCGACGAGCATTACGACGCCAAGATGACCGTTCTCATGGAGAACGTGCGTCACCACGTCGAAGAGGAAGAGCAGGACTGGTTCCCGAAGGTGCGCGAGGCGCTCGGCCGCAAGCGGCTGCAGGAGCTGGGCGAGCGCATGGCCGAGGCCAAGAGCGAGGCGCCCCGCGATCCCCTCAAGATCCCCAGCGCCGCCCGGTGACCACTGACCGTTCCACGGGACCGCGCCGCCTCGGCGCGGTCCCGCCGCGTGTCACCGCCGTCAGCTCCGCCAGGTCGTGCGGTCGAAGGGTACGGACTCGCGCGGCGGCCGGACATCATCTGCGGATGGCCTGACGGCTATAACCGGAGTATGAACCTCCAGCAATTACGGTATGCCGTCGCCCTCGCAGAGGAGCTCCACTTCGGCCGGGCGGCGACGCGGGAGGGCGTGCGGCAGCCGCCGTTCAGCCGGCAGATCGGCAAGCTGGAGGAGGAGCTGGGCGTGCGGCTGTTCGAGCGCACGACCAGGCAGGTCCGCCTGACCCCGGCGGGTGAGGCGTTCGTGGCCGAGGCCCGCGCCGCCCTCGCCCATGCCGACCGGGCGGCGGAGTCGGCCAGGCTGGCGGGCCGGGGCGAGTCCGGGCGGCTGGTGCTCGGCTTCGTCGGGTCGGCGGCCAACGGCACGCTGCCCAAGGTGCTGCGCCGCTTCCGCGCCCGATACCCGGGAGTGGACGTCGAGCTGCGCGAGCTGCCCACCGCACAGCAGGCGGAAGAGCTGCGGCAGGGACGGCTCGACGTCGGCCTGCTGCACGCGCCGCTCGCCGGAGCCGCCGCCGAGGTGCTCTCGACCCGGACGGTGGCCAGGGAACCCCTGCTCGCCGCGCTGCCCGCCCATCATCCCCACGCCGCCCGGACGTCGCTGCCGCTCGCGGCGCTCGCGCGGGAGCCGTTCGTGATGTTCCCGCGCCGGTACGGGCCGGGGCTGCACGACCAGATCACCGGCGTGGCCAGGGCGGCCGGGTTCGAGCCCAGGATCGTCCAGGAGGCCGTGCAGATGCAGACCATCGTGGGGCTGGTGGCCGCCGGGATCGGCGTGTCGATCGTGCCCGAGTCGGTGGCGCGGGTGCGCCGCGGCGACGTCGCCTTCCGCCCGCTCGCGCCGCCGGCCAGGGTCGTCACGCTGGACCTGGCCTGGCGCACCGGCGACACCAACCCGGCGGTGCGGAACTTCCGCTCGCTGTTCGACGGCGCTCTTGCGTGAGCGATGGCGCTTTCACGTGAGCCAGCGGGTGATCTCGCCGATCAGCCGGTCCCTGCCGCGCTCGGCCCGGTCGAGGTGCGCGAAGTGCGTCGCCTCGTCCAGCCGTACGGCGCGCACGTCCCGGGCGTTGTCCAGGTCCGCGACGAGCGTGGAGACGTCGCCTTCGCGTGACCAGAAGTCGTACTCGCTGCGCATCACGAGCGTCCGAGCGGTGATCTTGGAAGCGTCCCAGAGCTTGTGCCCGGTGGCCAGGTAGAAGCTGTCCTTCATGGCGCCGGTGGGTGCCCGGAAGCTGGGCGGCTCGCGGTCGCCGGACGTCGGGTCGCTCGCCAGGGCGTGCTCGGCGTACGCGGCGGCCACCTGCGGATCGCGCCACTTCGTCTTGTCCTCGACCGGGATGCTCGCATCCCAGCTCGTCAGCAGGCTCGGGCCGGTCGACAGCCGATACGCGCCGTGCCGGGCGTCGTCGAAGTGGCCGGGCCGATCCGGATCCTCCCACTGCGAGCCGCGGCCGAGCGTCGGATGGTCGTCCAGCTCGCCGTACAGGCTGTTGTACAGCACCAGGCTCTCGACGCGGGACGGGTGCTCGCTCGCGTACCAGGCGGCCCAGTGCCCGCCGGTCGCCCAGCCGACGATGCCGACCCGCTGCTGGCCCGTCGTCTTGCGCAGCCACTCGACGACCGACGCGATGTCGTCCACCACCTCCTCGCCGGTGACCGCCGGCGGGTTCGCCGAGGCGGGCTCGTCGAACGAAGCCGGCCGGTCGGACGTGCCGTAGCCGCGCGCGTCCATGACGAACACCCGATGCCCGCGGCGCGCCAGGTCCGCCGCCAGCGACCCGCCGCGTACCGGCAGGTCGAAGGACGGTATGCCGGGCACCCGCGCACCGTGCAGCAGCAGCACAGGACGGCCCCGCGCCGGGCCGTCGCGCCGGACCTCGCGCACGCCGAGCCGCCCGGCCTGGCCGCGAACCTTCCAGTCCTTGCGCACCACCTCGTGGGCTGGTGCGGACAGGGTCGTGACGGCCAGGACAAGCGAGAGGATCACCTTCAGCATGCCGCCAGCCTGCCGCCCGCGCGGTCACGCGAGCCGATTGTGCGCCTGATCGGAGGTCATTCATCCGGTACGGATATGAGTACCGGGCGGTCAGCCGCGCGGCGCGTACATGATGACGAGCACACCCACCAGGCAGATCAGCGCGCCGATGACGTCCCAGCGGTCCGGGCGGAAGCCGTCCACCACGACGCCCCAGGCCAGCGAGCCCGCCACGAACACCCCGCCGTAGGCGGCCAGGATGCGGCCGAAGTTCGGATCCGGCTGGAAGGTCGCGACGAAGCCGTACAGGCCGAGCGCGATGATGCCCGCTGCCACCCACAGCAGGCCGCGCTGCTCCCGCACGCCCTGCCAGACCAGCCAGGCGCCGCCGATCTCGGCGAGCGCGGCGAGAGCGAACAGCAGCAGCGAGCGCAGGACGGTCATGGCAGGTAGTACACCGCATGCGGGGCGGCGCTCAATGCTCGGGGGCGGTGATGATCCGCAGCCCCTCGGCCGTCAGGCGTTCCATCGCGCCGCCGCTGATCGCTGAGCGGGTGGGTGTGGACGCGGTCCGAGCGGAGACCGGCGCGGACCAGGCCGAGCTTGTACGGCGGCTGGGTCCGCAGAGCCCCTCGCGCGGTTGCTGCACCGCCCGCCGCGACCCGTGGCCCGTCATCCGCCGTGCCCCTGTCACGATCGGGTGGGGCCGCCGGTGGGTGCGGGGCCGGGCAGGTAGCGGCGTACCTGGACGCGGTCGGTGATGACCAGGCCGCCGGTGACCAGATCGTCGAGCGCCTGCAGGAAGTCACGGATCTTGGGTTCGGCGTCGACGATGATGATGGCGATCGGCAGGTCGTCGCTGAGGTGCCACAGGTGGCCGGTGTGGATGAGGGAGGAGGCGCCGAAGCCCTCCAGGCCGCGAAAGACGCTGGCGCCGCCCAGGCCGGCCTGCTTGGCGCGGTGCACGATCTCGGTGAACAGGGGCCGGTGGTGGTACTGGTCGCGCTCGCCCACGATCACGGTCAGCCGGCAGGCGCTGCCTTCGAGCCTCATGGCACGCTCCTTCGCCTAAGACCTCACCGCCCGCCCTCGGCAGGGGCTGTGCCTTTCTCATGAGACCTTGCCCGCCTGGCGCGAAATGACGCCAATGGGTCGCCTTATGGCAGCCCGGTCGGCTGCCGGGATGCGTCCCTCAGGTCAGAGTGCGCCCTTGTGGTGGTGCGGGGAAGCGGCGCGCCTATACTCGTAGGCGGCGATGGATCCCGCCGGAGCCCCCGCGAGCAGCACGTCGCGTGAGGGTTCGAACCGCCGGATGCGGCTGATGGCTTCCTGGCCGCACCTCAGCGCGTCCGGGAAGGGGAACGGATCCAATGGGCAGTTCGCTGTTCGTCGCCGCCGCGCTCGCGATGACCATCCTGATCGGCGGCATGATCTCGGTCGAGGCCGGGCTGCCGGTGTCCATCATCGATCGTCGCCGGGGTGGCGCTGGGCGACACGCGGCACCTGGCCACCCGGATCCGGGCCGGGCACCCCGCCCACGAGATCCTGGCCGCCGCCGAAGCCTGCCACGTCGGCCTGATCGTGCTCGGCCGCAGCGGTCACTCCCGGCTGTGGGGTCGCCTGATCGGCAGCACCACCGAACGCGTCAGCCGGCGCGCACACTGCTCGGTCCTCATCGTCGATGAAGGAAGACTCCACACGACCATGACCTCTGTGACACCAGGCCAGGACCATCCTGGCCCGCCGATGCCCACCGACGCCGGCTTCACCCTCGCCAGGGAGCAGGACGAGCAGCAGGCGCGGGACGTCTTCGCCGTCCGGCCGGCCCGCCACCGCGCCCGCACCGCCGTCATCCTGGCCGTGATCGGGCTGGGCGGCGGCCTCGGCAGCAGCGCCCGCTACCTGCTCGCCCAGGCGCTGCCCACCCCGGCGGGCGGCTTCCCGTGGGCCACCTTCGTCACCAACGTGGCCGGCTGCCTGCTGCTCGGCGCGCTGATGGTGTTCGTGCTGGAGGTCTGGCCAGCCGGCCGCTACGTGCGGCCCTTCCTCGGCGTCGGCGTGCTCGGCGGCTTCACCACCTTCTCCGCCTACACCAGCGAGATCGTCCACCTTGCCCAGGGCGGGCACTGGGCGCCGGCCGGCTCCTACGCCCTGGACAGCCTGGTCGCGGGCCTGGTCGCCGTCTGGTGCGGCATGGCCGCCGCCCGCCGCTTGACCCGCACCCGCCGTACCCGGCAGGCAGGAGGAACCGCATGAGACCGCACGGCAGCGCCGTCCGGCTGACCATCCTCATCGGCGAGGACGACCACTACGAGCACCGCCCGCTGTGCGGCGAGATCGTCCGCCGCGCCCACGCGGCCGGGCTGGCCGGCGCCAGCGTCTTCCGCGGCGTCGAGGGCTTCGGCGCCTCCTCCCTCATCCACACCAGCCGCATCCTGTCCCTGTCGGAGGACCTGCCCATCGCGATCGTCATCGTCGATGCCGCGGAGAAGATCGACGACTTCGTCACCCAGCTGGATGAGCTGGTCACCGAGGGGCTGGTCATCATGGACGAGGTCGAGGTCCACCGCTACGCCGGCCGCCCGGGACCGCGCGCCGGTGAGGGCCGGGAGCGGGCATGACGCTGCTGCTCGTCTTCGCCGGCGGCGTCCTCGGCGCCCCGATCCGGTACGTGCTGGATCGCTCCATCCAATCCCGCCACGACAGCGTCTTCCCCTTCGGCACCCTGGCCGTCAACCTGATCGGCTCGCTGCTGCTCGGCATCCTGCTCGCCACTGCCCCGCCCGGCCTGCTCGCCCTGGCCGGCACCGGCTTCTGCGGCGCGCTGACCACGTTCTCCACCTTCGGCTTCGAAACGCTGCGCCTGCTTGAAGAAGGCTCCCTGGCCCAAGCCGGGCTCAACGCCCTGGGCAGCCTGGCCGCCGGCATCGCCGCCGCGCTGGCCGGCTACCTGCTGGGCGGGCTGCTGTGAAACGGGGGCCTGGCTAGCACCGGCCGCGCCACCCCCGTCTCTCCCTCTGACAGCGGCGTGGCGGGCACCCGGCCCAGCGCCGCGGCGCACGGCCTGCCTGCCGCTGCCGCCTGGGGCGGCCGGGCCGGCGCGGCCGGCCGCCGCCCTCGTCGCCTGCGAGGCGTGGCCGTCGGTGGGTGAACCGGAGGCGCGGGCCGTGCGTACCCGTGTACACGCGGCCGGCGGGAGCCGCGGGTGGCCTCTCAGCGGCGGCAGGAGCGTAGATGGCGGTTTCCTTAAGGGTGGACGCGCGGCCGGGTGCGCGGCGCAGCGCGCGCTGGTACCCGGCGCTGGTCGCCGGCGCGTTCGTCGGAACGGGCGCGCTGGTGCTGGTGGCGGCGCTGCGGTTCGGCGGCGGAGCGGGCACCCCGCGGATCGCCGGGTTGCCGACGGCGGGCCCGGTCACCGAGTGGGGGCTGCCGCTGGCCCGGCTGGCGTACGAGCTGTGCGCGGCCGCCTGCGTGGGCACGTTGCTCGCGGCCTGCGTTCTGGCCCCGGCCGCCGCGCCGGAACGCGAGCGGTGCCTGCGCGCGGCCGGATGGTGGGCGCTGGGCTGGGCGTTCTGCTCGCTGCTCACCTACCTGCTGACGTTGTCCAGCTTCATCCCGATGCCGGTGGCGAACCTGCTGGCCGAGCCGGGGATGCTCGGGTTCGGGGCGGGGCTGCCGCAGACGCGGGCGTTGCTGCTGGTGGTGGCGATCACGTTCGTGGTGGCGACGGCGACGATGGCACCCCGCCTGCCGCGCTGGCTGCCCTTGGTGCTCGCGGTGGCGGGGCTGCTGCCTCCCGCGTACGTCGGCCACGCCGCCTCCGCCGGCGACCACGACCTCGCCGTGTCCGGGCTGATGGTGCACCTGGCGGCGATGGCGACGTGGGTCGGCGGGCTCGGCGCGGTGCTGGTGCACTTCCGCCGCTCGCGTGACCTGCCGGTGGTGCTGCGGCGCTTCAGCGCGGTCGCGCTGTGCTGCTTCGCCGCCGTCGCGTTCTCCGGCGCGGTCAGCGGCTGGGTGCGGCTCGGCACGCCGTCCGACCTGTGGCAGACCCCGTACGGGCTGCTCCTCCTCGCCAAGGTCGCCACGCTGGCGGTGCTCGGATGGTTCGGCTGGACCCATCGCCGCCGCACGGTCGGCGGCGTCGCCGATCGCGGGGTGCGCAGGACGTTCGTCCGGCTGGCGGCGGGCGAACTGGTCGTGATGGCGGTGGCGATGGGGCTGGCGGTCGGCCTCGCACGTACCCCGCCACCGGCGGGCGGCGACGCCGGGGGTCACGCCCATCCGGCGCTGGAGTACGCGCTCGCGCCCTTCTCCCCGGCCGCGCTGCTCACCGAGGTGCGGCTGGACCCGCTGCTCGTGCTGCTGCTCGCGCTGCCCGCCGCCGCGTACCTGATCTGGACGCGCCGGGTGCCCGGCTGGCCGCGCGCCCGCACCGCCGCCTGGTACGCCGGTCTTGCCCTGGCCGCGCTGGTGCTGATCGGCGGGGTGAGCGGGTACGCGCGGGCGATGGTGTCGGCGCAGGCGCTGCAACACGCCGTGCTGGCGCTGGCCGTGCCGCTGCTGCTGGCCGCCGGGGCGCCCATGACGCCGGCCGCGCGGGCGATGTCCCGGCCGCTCGGCGGGGTTTCGTCGAGCCCTCGCGTCCTCGCCCTGCTGGCCACCGCCTGGCCCGCTCTAGCGTTCTTGCTGTACGGCACGGACTGGCTGACCTGGTCGCTCACCGGCTACGCCGAGCATCTGGTCACCGAACTGCTGTTCCTCGGCGTGGGCCTGGCGACGGCCTGGGTGCTGGTGGGCGCGGACCGGCCCGCGGTGCCGCCCGCCTGGCGTCGCGGGCTCGCCGCGGTGGCGGGCCTGACGTACGTGGGAGTGGGGGCGTACCTGCTGCTCGGGTCGCCGGTCGCGGCGCGGTGGTTCGCGCTGGCCAGGCCGCACGACGCCCCCGACCTCATCACCGACCAGTACCTGGCCGGCGCGGTCTTCTTGATCGTGCCGCTGCTCGCGCTCGCACCGGTCGTCCGGCTCCTGGGCCCCAGCAGGTCGTCCGAGAGGGGGTGAGCGTTCAGCCCGCCGCGTGGGACCAGGCGTCGAACACGGTGTACGGCGCCGTGCCCAGCATCTGCTCCCATGCGGCAGGGCGTATCGGATCTCCTTTGTAAAGGCGTCGGCTCCGGCCACAGAACGTCGTCGGTCCGCTGCTCATAAGCGGCGAGAGCCTTGAATGTCGGGGCCGACCGGTCGGGGCAGTCCGGCAGCCGCGACACGGGCAACCTCGGCCCCGGCGCCGCCTCGATTTCCTTGCGGATGCGTTCGTAGTCGTCCTTCGCCATGGTGGATGCGGAGGAATCCCGGTATCCGCTGGGGACGAGCCCTGCGCGCGGGCGTCACGTCTCGTCGGTGGTCTCCCGGACGAAGTAGACGCCGTCGGTCACGGCGATGTGGGCGGGGTCGAGGGGGAAGTACGCGAAGTCGGACGAGACACGCGGGCTCAGGCCGGATACGGCGGCGGCGAGTTCGGCGCCGTCGAGGAGGCAGCGGTCCCAGGGGAGGGCGGCCATCAGGCCCTCCACGGTGCCGGGGGCGGGGGCGTCGCCGGAGACCGTGCCGAGTGCCGAGGCCAGGAAGGCGTAGCCGTCGCCGAGCCGGGTGCCGGCGATCGCGCCGGCACTCGACCAGCGCAGCACCTCGTCGCCGAACCGCATGTGGGCCTCGTTGCGCTGCAGGTGCAGGTTGTGGGAGAAGAGCAGGGCGGGGCCGTGCCGCTCGGCGATGGCGACGAGGTTGGCGGCCATCATCGCGTCGCGCAGGGCCGACAGGCGGCCCCAGCGGGCGGGCGAGTCGTCGGCCAGCCAGTAGTGGTAGCGGAGCAGGCCGGTGGCGGTGCGGGCGTACAGCTCGGCCTGCTCGCGCTCCTCGGCGCTGAGCTGCGGCGCCTGCATGTCGAGGCAGGCGGCCAGGTCGTCGGCGATGATCCGCAGCTCGACGGCCTCGGGGGAGCGGCCGATGGAGCGGGCGGGATTCATGGCCGACTCCTCGTCCTCCCAGCGCTCGTCGGCGCCGAGCAGCGAGTCGAGGGTCTCGCGGGTGCAGGGGAGGGGCTCGTGGAGGAGGTCGTACAGGCCGGTCAGCGCCTCGCGCGGGCTGCGCGCCCAGTATTCGAGCGGGCCGTCGAAGCCGAAGAAGCGCAGCTTCGCGTCGTGCTCCTCGTTGTAGGCGCGCATCCACTGGACCAGGTCGCGGTTGCCGGACATGGCGCCGAAGCCGTGGCTGAAGCCGTGCTCCATGACCTCGTCGAGGCTGCCCTTGCCGGTGGTGACGTAGTCGTCCACGATGCGCGCTTTGAGGCAGTCGATCTCAAGGGCGATCGCGCGGTAGCCCTCGTGCTCGACGAGGTGGGGGAAGAGCTCGTTGCGCAGCGCGCGCAGCTCCTTCACGCGGTGGGTGGCCTCGCCGAGGCCGAGCAGGCGGGGGCGGGAGGGCAGGGAGTCGAGGAACGCCGACAGGGCCGCGCCGTCGAGGGGGTGCGCTGTGTCCTTGATGTCCATGCCCTCAACGGTATCGTTGAATCTCCGGTGTGAACTTAGCTGACGAACAGGCCGGACTCTTCAGCCAAAGTCTCAATCGTGGAGTTCAGGTGGTCGGTTCGGCATCCGGGCGCGTCCGCTATCCGCAGCGGGTCATCGTGGTCGCCCGATCTCGAGACGGCCGCCGTCTCGAGGTGCGCGTGCCCGCGCGCGCCCGCAGTGGGCGCGCGTCTGGCCACCGGGGCGATGGGTGCCGCGATCGCGCACGGCGTCACGGGTGCCTTCACCGACGCCGTGCCCGGCGTGGTCAGGTGGGGAGGCGGTCGCGGTCGGGCCAGGCGACGTCGTCCACCGAGAGGAACGGCGTGGCCGCCACCGCCGCCGGGGTCATCCCGCTGAACGCCACCACGTCCCGGTGCAGGTGCGACTGGTCGGCGTAGCCGCTGTCGGCCGCCACCGAGGCGGCATCCTGCCCGGCGGCCAGCCGGTGCACGGCGTGGTCGAAGCGGATGAGCCTGGCCACCCGCTTGGGCGTGAGCCCGGCCTGCGCGCGGAACCGCGACCACAGCCGCTTGCGGCTCCAGCCGACCTCGTCGCCGAGCCGCTCCACGCGGATCCGCCCCCGGCGGGCCACCATCCGCCGCCAGCAGTGCGCCACCTCCGGGTCCACCGTCCTGCGGGCGTCCTCGCGCCGCCTGATCAGCGCTGACTCGGCGATCGCGAACCGCTCCTCCCACGTCGGGGCGGCGGTCAGGCGTTCCTGGAGACGTACGGCATCGCGTCCCCACAGGTCGTCGAGGGAGACCACAGCGCCGCCCAGCTCCGGCGACGCGCCCAGCAGCTCGTGGGCGAGCAGCGGCGTCAGGCGCAGCTGGAGGCAGGAGGTCTCCTTGGTGAGTCCCCGCCCCCGTACGCCGTTGGGGGCGAGGCCGGAGACGACGCGCCCGCTCTCTCGTGCGCCGAGATCGTCCTCGATGACGAACGACGGCTCGCCCAGCTCGATGAGGACCGTCACCGCGGGATGGGGCACCAGCGCGAGCTCGTGGTACTCGTTGGCGTGGTCGCTGAACCCCGCCATCGCCAGCCCCGGCAGGCGGACAGGTCGCGACGGGACCACGATGTCCCACCGCGGCCCGCGAACCGGTTCCGCCGAACGCACGCCGACATCGTACGTCCGGGCATCACGGCCGGAGCGGCCACCCGGACCTGCCCGATGGCCCGTCTTCGGCCTGGCTCCTGGGCGGGTCGGCGGCCGTTGCGACGTCCCTGGTCTCGCGCGCGATTCCCCGGACGTGATCTGCGCGTGCCAGGATGCTCGGCATGTCGCAACGCGCCCTGAGCTTCGGCATGATCGCCGCCGCCTACGAACGCTTCCGGCCCGGCTACCCGGACGAGCTTGCCGACCTGGTCATGGCGTACGCCGGCAGGCCGGTCACGACGGCGCTGGAGATCGGGGCGGGGACCGGCAAGGCCACGCGGCTCTTCGCCCGCCACGGCGTCGCCGTCACCGCGACCGACCCCGACCCTGCGATGCTCGCCGAGCTGCGCAAGCACGTACCGGCGAACGTCACCACCGTGCGGGCCGCGTTCGAGGACCTGCGGCCGGGCGAGACGTACCCGCTGGTGTACGCGGCGGCGGCGCTGCACTGGACGGACCCGAGCGAGCGCTGGTCGCGCATGGCCGCGCTGCTGGAGCCGGGCGGCGTGTTCGCCTCGGTCGGCGGGCCGCTGCGGCTGTGCGATCCGGCGCTGGAGGAGGCCGTGACCGAGGCGAGGAGGCCGTTCATCGCCGACGACACGATCCCGGCCCCCGACGGCACGCCGTCCGACGCGCCCATGCAGTGGCCGGGCAGCGAGCTTGAACGGTCGGAGTGGTTCCGCGACGTGCGGCAGGAGGTGATCCCGCGGCGTGTCGTGCTGAGCGCCCGTGACTACGCCGGTCACCTGTCCACGGTGTCGGCGTACCTGATGCTGCCGGACGAGCGGCGCGAGCAGGTGCTGGGCCGCATCCTCGAGGTGCTGCCCGAGACCGTGGAGCTGAGCGGCGACCTCACCGTCCACCTGGCCCGCCGTATCGGCTGACCAGGGGGAGACGCGCGGGTCGCGAGCACGCGGGGCGGGCGTCAGGCGCGCACGGGCGTCATGCGCGGATGCGGGCGGCGAGCAGGGCGACGTCGTCCTCGGCGCTCTCGCCCGCCATCGTCCGCACCACCGCGTCGCAGAATCGTTCGAGCGGCAGCGCGGCGGCCGCCTCTAGGGCTGTGCCGAGCCGGTCGATGCCCGCCTCGATGTCGGCCTCCCTGGTCTCGATCAGGCCGTCGGTGTAGAGGACGATCCTGCTGTTCGGCGGCAGGTCCACCTCGATCGAGTCGAACCCGCCGAACCCGAGGCCGATCGGCGTGCCGGTGGGCGGGCGCGGGAAGGAGACGCGGCCGTCGGGGTGCACGACGGCGGGCGGCGGATGCCCGGCCGAGGCCAGCCGGCAGCGTCCGGTGGCCGGGTTGTAGACGACGTACAGGCAGGTGGCGCCGGCCATGCCGAGGCGTGTCCCCGGCGGGTCGGAGTTCTCGTCGGCGAGCCGGATCAGCAGGTCGTCGAGGCGGCCGAGCAGCGCGCAGGGCGGCTGGTCCACGTATGCGAGCGTGCGCACCGCCATCCGCAGCCGCCCCATGGTGGCCGCCGCGTGGATGCCGTGGCCGGTCACGTCGCCGACCACCAGCGCGAGCCGGCCGTCCGGCAGCGGGATCGCGTCGTACCAGTCGCCGCCCACGTCGTGCACGTCGGACGGCAGGTAGCGGGAGGCCAGATCGACCGAGTCGATGCCGATCAGGCGCGGCGGCAGCATGTTGCGCTGCAACGCCAGGGCGGCGGTGCGCTCGCGGGTGTACTGGCGGGCGTTGTCCAGGCTCAGCGCGGCTCTGGCGCCGAGCCCTTCGGCGAGCCCGAGGTCGCTCGTGGTGAACGGCACCCGGTTGTCGGTCCGGACGAACACCGCGACACCGAGGATGTCGCCGCGCGCTTTGAGCGGCACGATGATCAGCGAGTGCATGCCGACGGCGTGGATGATCCTGGCCCGGTCGGGGTCCTGGTCGAGCCAGGTGCCCGGCGCGGTGTTCAGGAACGGCTCGAAGTGGGAGCGGCCCGATGCCAGCACGGCGGTGAACGGCGACGACGGCGGCACGAACACCGCCTCGCCCCGCTCCCACAGCGACTCCGGCAGCCCGTCGTGGATGGAGGCCACGCCCGCCCGGTAGAAGGCGGGCACGCGCATCTCGGTCGCCTCCAGCCGCTGCAGGGGCTCGACACCGGGCAGCACCGCCTCGGCCAGGTCCACGGTGACGTAGTCGGCCAGCGCCGGCACCGCCAGGTCGGCCAGCTCCTGCGCGGTGCGGCGGACGTCGAGCGTGCTGCCGACGCTGATGCTGGCCTCGTGCAGCAGGGTCAGCCGGTCGCGGGGGTGGCTGTGTCCGATGTCCAGCACCATCGAGCACAGGCCGACCGGGCGGCCGTGCTCGTCGTCGAGCCGGAAGAACGAGGTGGACAGCTTGTGCTCGTCGTGGCGGCCCGGCGACGTCCAGTGCGCCTCGCGGTCGATCTGCGGTACGCCGTCGGCGAGCACCTGCAGCATCGCCTCGCGGGCGGCGCGGGCGTCCAGGCCCGGCTCGGGGTCCGAGAGGCGGCGGCCGACCTGGTAGTAGGGGAACACGTGCTGCAACGCCTGCGCGGCCCTGTTGCGCCAGACGCAGCGCAGGTCGGTGTCCCAGATTGCGATCGCCATGGGGGTGCGGTTGAGCAGCGGCTCCAGGAAGGGGCGCATGGCGGGCAGCTCGGCGGCCGGGGCGCGGGGCTCGTCCGGCGGCGCGCCGTCGAGGCGGACGAAGACGCGCCCGCCCTCAGGGTTGCGGATCTCCAGCAGGCCTTCGCGCCTGTCCGCTTGCGGGGATGCGGGGAAGAGGAGTTGCGCCAGCTCGCGGCCGAGCGCCGTCTGGAGCGGGATGCCGAGCAGGTCCTCGGCGGTGCTGCTCCAGCCCGTCACGGCGCCTTCGATGTCGATCGTGACGACCGCCGGCTCCCTGCTGGGGCGGCTCGCGGGTGTGCCCATGAGGCATCCATATCCCGTCAAAGCTGTAAATATGCCACTTTACCTGCGCAAATGGATCCGCCGTCCGGAGCCGCGCCGTCCGGTGCCGCCCCGTCCCGCGTCGCCCTGTCCCGCGTCGCCCTGTCCCGCGTCGCCCCGTCCCCTGTGGCGCCGTCTCGCGTGTGGCCCCCCGGGGCGGGACGCGGTTCTGCGTGCGGCACGCGTGGGATCGGGGCGGGGCACGGTCCTGCGGGCCGGACGCGCCGGACGGGGCGCGGTGCTGGGGCACCGTGCGCGGCGGATGGTGGCGCGGTCCCGGGGGGTGCCGCGTGCGCCGGGTCTTCCCCGGCGCACGCGGCGGGTCATCGCCGGTCGGTCAGGTGAGTTCGATGTAGTCCAGCTCGGCGTACCCGGTGCCGCCGGAGAAGTACGGCGACCCCTTGGCCAGGCGGATCACGTTGTACCCGGCGCGCAAGGACACCGTGGTGCTGACCGTGGCGCCGAACTGGCCCCACGACGGCGTCGGCGGGTAGCTGACCGTGGTCCACGGCCCGCCGTTGTAGGCGAGCCCCTGCGTGGCGGTCGCCCCGGTGGCGTTGGCGTAGCCGATGGTCAGCGTGTACGTCCGTGCGCTCGGCACGTTCACCACGAAGTCCACGTAGCTGTCGGTACGCGGGGTGCCGGAGTTGTCGATCCGCCCCACGTACCCGCCGCCCGAGGCGCTGGAGGAGGTGAGCCGCTGGGCGCGGAAGACGGAGGCGTTCTCGGCCTCGTAGCGCTGCTGGTAGGCGGGAACGCCCGAGACCGGCTCGACGAGGAGCTGGTAGGCGCTGGTCGCGACCATGTCGGGCACGGACACGCTGAGCCGCCCGTCACTGACCTGCCGGGTGGTGGTGGAGACCACGGTGGGCGCGGAGACGGCGGTGAAGCGGCCGCTGGACGGCGTGGACAGCAGCGTGACGCGCACGCTTGAGCCGAGCGCGCCGATGCCGGTGAGGTTGACGGTGTTGGTGCCGGACTCGTTGCCGAAGACGACGTTGACGACTTTGCGCGTGGGGTCGTAGGCGGCGAAGCCGTCGAGGCCGGACGAGGTGGTGGTGGTCGTGACCATGTTCCCGGCCATGTCGCCGTACCACTTGTACAGCCACCACGTGCCGGTCGGCTGGGAGTTGCCGGTGACCAGGCCGTTCATGGTGCCGTACTCGTACCAGAAGGCCCGGTGCGCCGACTCGACGCCGCCGCGCTCCAGCTTGGCGACGTAGCTGGCGATCCTGCCGGGCACGTCCACCTCGGAGGGCGCGGCGTACTCGTTGATCGACAGGCGGCGCGGGCTGATGCCCAGGGACGCCTCCAGGTTGCGGTAGTCGGCGATGTCGGCGGCGATCCTGTCGGGGTTCTGCAGCTCGTGCCAGCAGATGATGTCGGGCAGCGTTCCGGTGTCGCGGGCGTGGGTGAGGAACGACTGCATCCAGGAGCGGCTGTAGGTGGCGGTGCTGGGGCCGACGATCGGGGTGAGCGGGTCGAGCGCGCGCACCGCCCGGTAGGTGCGCACCCAGCCCTCGTTGAACGGCCCCGCGGCGGAGGTGTTCCAGGTGTAGTCGGGCTCGTTCCACAGCTCCCAGGCCAGGACGTTGGTGACGGTGGTGGCCGCCAGCCGGGCCCTGACCATGGTGTCGACTTTGGCGAGCCAGTCGTTCCAGCTCACCCACCGGTAGGGGAAGTCGGGGTAGATGTCGGGCATCCGGATGTACTGCCCGGCTCCGACGCGGTCGGCCTGCGGGGCGATGAGCAGGGAGTCGCCGCCGGGCGGCTGGCCGTTGGGGCGCTGGCCGACGCCGGGCGCGGGCTGGGTGAGCGAGTTGACCCTGAGCGGCAGCAGGGTCGAGTCGGCGGGGCGGTTGTTCTCCGCCAGGCCGTAGAGCCCGCCGGTGGCGGCGTGGGTGACGGGCCGGAACGGCCGGGAGACGTCGACGGTGAGCGTCGCGCCGGCCGCCGCGGCGGGGGTTGCTCCGGTCACCACGGTGGCGGCCGTGGTGACCAAAGCTAAGGCGAGCGCGGTGAGCGTTCGGGCCATGGGGGTCAGGCTCCTTCCTGTATCGGGGGGTGCGAGGGGCGCAGGTCGGTGGCGAGGGGCAGGAAGATCCGCATGGCGGCCGGGCCGCGCCGCGCCCACCCGTGGTAGGGCCGCAGCGGCACGTCGAACCAGTCGCCGCCGTCGCCGTCCACGGGCCGGTCCCGGTACGACCAGGGGGCGTCGGGGAAGGCGCGGGCCCGGCCGCGGACGAGCGCGCCGCCCTCGACGGCGCGCGGCGCGGAGCCGGGATCGATGACGAGGGTGTCGAGCAGGCCGGGGTCCGGCAGGTCGTGCGACTCGACGCACAACACCTCGGGGCCGCGCTCGACCGCGACGCAGCCGCGTACGGCGTCGATGCGCGGATCCGGCCAGGTGAAGCGGGGCGTCACCGGCAGCTCCAGCACGATCTCCGCACCGGCGGCGAACGCCCGCCGCACCCGCACAAAGCCCGGCTCGACCGGCCGGGTGCGCCCGCCCTCGGTGAGCGTGGCCCCGGAGGCCCAGGCGGGCACGCGCAGGGAGAGCGTCCACGGCCGGTCCGAGCCGTCCACGACGCGGACGCGGACGGTGCCGCCGCCGGGGTAGGCGGTCTCGACGTCCACCGCCACCGGCGGCCCGCCGGGCAGCTCGGCGCGGATGCGGCAGGAGGCGTACTGCAGCAGCTGCAGGCCGTCGTCGTCGCTGGTGGCGAGGTAGCCGTGCAGGCCGGCCAGGGTGCGGGCGACGTTCGTCGGGCAGCAGGACACGTCGAACCACGCCGCCCGCTCGCCCGCCTCGGCGCGCGGGCTCACCTCGTCGGGGTCGGCGGGCCGCCCGGCGGCGCGCTGGTGCAGCGGGTTGGCGTAGAAGAACGCCCGCCCGTCGGCGCTGGGCGAGACCGCGACGACGTTGTAGAGCGTGCGCTCGATGAGGTCGGCGTAGCGGACCTCGCCGGTGGCCAGGTAGAGCCGCCAGGACACCATGATCGAGGCGACGCCGGCGCAGGTCTCGCAGTAGGCGCGGTCGGGCGGCAGCTCCCAGTCCTCGCCGAAGCCCTCGTCCTGGTGGCGCGAGCCCATGCCGCCGGTGATGTACGTGCGCCGCGCGACCGAGCGCTCCCACTGCCGCCGCACGGCATCCAGCAGCTCGCCGTCGCCGGTCTCGACCGCGACGTCCACCGCCGCGGCGGCCAGGTAGAGCGCCCGCACCGCGTGGCCGCGCCACACCTCGGCCTCGCGTACGGGGATGTCGTCCTGGAAGTACGCGCGGCCGAGCGGGATGTCCTTCAGCCTGCCGTGGCCGCGCCGCTCGATGAACAGCCTGGCCTGCTCGACGTAGCGCGGCTCGCCGAGCGCGCGGCCGAACTCGGCGAGGCCGACCTCGATCTCCGGATGCCCGCACACGCCGTCGATCCCGCCGGGCCCGAACGCGCGGCACACGTGGTCGGCGGCCCGCCGGGCGATGCGCACCAGGTCGTCCTCGCCCGCGGTGCGCAGCCGGGCCACGGCGGCCTGCAGCAGGTGGCCGGTGTTGTACAGCTCGTGCCCCATCTCCAGGTCGCTGTAGCGGGGCGGCCGTCCCGGATGGCCGAAGCAGGTGTTGAGGTAGCCGTCCGGGTCCTGGGCGCGGGCGATGCGGGCGGTCAGCCGCTTGATGGCCGCTTCCGCCTCCGGGGCGCCCGAGCGGGCGCTCTCCCAGGACAGCGCCTCCAGCAGCTTGTAGACCTCCGAGTCGGAGAACGACCAGCCGGGCCGGTCGGGCCCGGTGGTGCCGTCGGCGACCCGGTCGAAGTTGGCGAGCCAGCCGAGGCGCTCCATCCACGACTCGCAGTGGGCGAGGGTCGCCGTGGCGTTCACGGCCTGGCGTTCGCCCCAGAACCCGCCGGTGAGCGAGACCTGCGCGAGCCCGAGGGGGCGCACCCGGCCGTGGGAGGGCAGCACGGGGCTGGTCATACGGCGTGTACCTTTCTGTCAGTCCTTGACGGCGCCCGCGGTGACCCCGGCGGCGATGTACCGCTGCGCGAGGACGAGCAGGACCGCCGCGGGCAGCGACGCGATCACGGCGGTCGCCATGATCGAGTTCCATTGCGTGGTGTTGTTGCCGATGTAGCGGAAGATGCCGAGCGTGATCGGGATGACGTCGCTGCTGCGGTTGAGCGTGGAGGCGAAGATGAAGTCCGACCACGCCCACAGGAACGCGAACAGCGACACGGTGATCACGGAGTTGCGGCTGAGCGGCAGCACGATCGAGCGGAACGCCCGCCATGTGCTGGCCCCGTCGATCTGCGCCGCCGCCAGCACCTCGGCGGGAATGCCCGCCATGAACGCGCGGAACAGCAGCACTCCGAACGGCACGGCCAGCGTCGAGTCGGCCACGATCAGGCCCCAGACGGTGTTGAGCAGCCCCAGCCGCAGGTAGACGGCGTAGAAGCCCATGGCCATCACCACGGCGGGGATCATCTGCGCGGCCAGCAGCAGGAAGTCGAGCAGGCGGGTGCCGCGCGGCCGCAGCCTGGCGAGGGCGAACCCGGCCGGCAGCGACACCACCAGGGTCACGACGACCGTGCCGAGGCCGATTAACAGGCTCGTCGCCAGCGCGGGAAGCTGCTGGCCGAGCGCGTCGGCGTACCCCTCGAAGGTGGGGTTCCACGGGAACCAGTGCGGCGGGTCGGCGCGCAGGTCGCGGGTCTTGGTGAGCGAGACGTTGACCATCCAGTAGACGGGGAAGAGCATCACGCCCGCCAGCACGACGCCCAGCGCCGTCTTCCAGCCGCTCCTGGCGGTCTTCACATGGCGGGTCTTCATGCGGTCTCCTCCCTCTGCAGGCGCACGTGCGCGAGCCCGGCGACGAACGCGATGAGGATGAGCAGGTTGCCGACGGCCGCCGCGGGCGAGAAGTCGGGCTGGCCGGTGCCGAACGCCTCCCGGTACGACCAGATGGCCAGCGTCGTCGAGGCGTCGGCGGGGCCGCCCCGCGTCATGATCCAGATGATGTCGACGACCTTCAGCGTGTAGATCAGCCCGAGCAGCAGCGTGATCAGCGACACCGGCCGCAGCAGCGGGAACGTGATGCGGGTGAAGCGCTGCCACGGCCCGGCCCCGTCGAGCCCGGCGGCCTCGTACAGGTCGGAGGGGATGTTCTGCAGCCCCGCGTAGAGGATCACCAGGTTGAACGGCACGCCAAGCCAGATGTTGGCGATGGTGACCGCGAGCAGCGAGGTGCCCGGCGAGGTCAGCCAGTTGATCTGGCCGATGCCGAACGCCTGCAGCGCCGCGTTCACGATGCCGTTGTCGCTGTTGAGCAGCCACGACCAGGTGGAGGCCGAGACGATCAGCGGCAGCAGCCACGGCACCAGGAACAGCGCCCGCAGCACTCCCGACAGGCGGAAGTTGCGGTGGAAGAAGACCGCCAAAGCCAGGCCGATCGCGTACTGCGCGGCGATGGAGGCCAGCGTGAAGACGGCGGTGTTGCGCAGCGCCCGCAGGAAGGTGTCGTCGGACAGGATCGCGCGGTAGTTGTCCAGGCCGGTGAACTCCGCGTCGCCCTGGATGAACGCCCGCGGCGTGTAGTCGTGCAGGCTGAGGTCGATGTTGCGGTAGAGCGGATAGGCGTAGAAGACGAGCAGGTAGACGATGAGCGGGGCGAGGAAGGCGGCGGCCGTCCAGCGCCCCGTCCGCCGCCCGCGGGAGGCGGCGTGCGCCGCCCCGCGGACGGCGCCCGTCCGGGTGTGCGACTGCGAGATCATGAGCCGCTCAGCCGCCGGTCGCCTGCTTCGCCTGGGCCTGCGCCTGCTTGAGCGCGTCCGCGGGGCTGGCCGCGCCGCTCAGCGCCTTCTGCACGCCGGTCCACAGCGCCTCGGAGATCTTCGGGTAGTCGGTGCCGAGGTTGTCGCTGGTGCGGCCCTTGGCGGTGCGGACCGCGTCCACCCACGGCTTCAGGCTCGGCTCGGCGTCGAGGATCTGCTGCTGCCCTTCGGCGGTGGAGGGGATGTAGTACGCGAACGTCTTACCGGTCTCCACCAGCCCCTCGGGCGTGGTCATGCACTCGAGGATCTTCTTGGTGACCTCGTAGCGCGAGGTGTCCTTCTGCACCGGGACGGTGATGAACTCGCCGCCGGTGGGGGTGGGGGCGACGCCGCCGTTCTTGGCGGGGATCTGCACGACGCCGGTCGGGAACTCGGCCTTCCTGGCGCTGTCGATCTGCCAGGTGCCGTTCTCGGCGAAGGCGAACTCGCCGGTCAGGAACTCCTCCCAGGTGGTGTTCTGGGAGTTGCTGATGACCGAGTTGGGGGCGATTCCGCTCTTGACCCACGACGTCCACAGGTCCAGCGCCTCGACGGCCTGCGGCGAGTCCAGCGCGGTGAGCTGCGCGCCCGCGCCCCAGAACCACGGCAGGAACTGGAACGAGCCCTCCTCGGTGCCGATGGCGGCGAACGTGATCGGCTTCTTGCCGGCCGCCTTCACCTTCTTCAGCGCGGCGTCCAGCGTGGCCCAGTCCTTGATCGAGTCAGGGTCCACGCCGGCCTCGTCGAGGATCTTCTTGTTGTAGTAGAGGGCGAGCGTGTTGGCGCCGATCGGGATGCCGTACGTCTTGCCGTCCAGCTCGCCGGCCGCGATCAGGTTCTTGTCGAAACGCGAGGTGTCGAGGCCGAAGTCGGCCATGGTGGTGAGCATCCCGGCGTCCGCGAGCGTCGAGACGGCCGGGTTGTCGAGCAGGATGACGTCCGGCGCGTTGCCCTCCTGGCCCGCGAGCAGGGCCTGGTTGGTCAGCGCGGTCGTGTCGTAGGCGGTGCGCTCGATGGTCACGCCGGCCTTCTCGCCGCAGGCGTTCACCCGTCCGGCCCAGGCGGAGGACTTGTCGTGCTGCGGGTACGGGTCCCACCACGTGTACGCGCCGCCCGAGCCCGACCCCGTGGCCGAGCCGGAGCCGCCCTGCGGGGCGGACGCGCAGGCGGTGAGGGCGGACAGCGCCAGGACCGCGGTTCCGAAGACCGCCGCCCTGGCGGACACTGACGGACGGTTCATCGATTCCTCCAATGTTAACGCTCACATTGGGAGCGTGCCGGACTGATGGGGGGTGAGCGGGTGGTCAGGGGGAGTGGGGGCGCGGGGGAGCGGTGCTGCCCCGGTCGACCAGCTCGGGCGAGATGAAGCGCACCACGAACGGCTCCCGCCTGGCCTGCGCCGACTCCACGCGGCGCACGAGCTGGCGCACCGCCATGGCGCCGAGCCGGTCGGGCGCGCTCTCGATGGAGGAGTAGGGCAGCGAGAACGTCGCGGCGAACTCGGCGGAATAGCGCCCGATGACCGACAGGTCGCCGGGCACCCGCAGCCCACGCTCGTAGGTGACCGAGGGCAGCGCCGCCGCGGCCGCCTCGTTGTTGATCAGCAGGCCGGTCGCGGCCGGATATCTGTCGAGCAGGTCGTGCAGCAGGCGGCCCACGGCGGGCTGCCGCGACTCGCCGTAGACGGCGTGCAGGGTGACGCCGAGCGCCCGGGCGCGCTCCAGCGCGGCGTCGCGCAGGCGCCACACGTACGCGCCGCCCCGCTCCACCACGTGCTCCGGCTGCGAGATGAGGATCAGCTCGCGGTGGCCGAGCCGGTGCAGGTGATTCACCATCACCCGGCCGGCCTCCTCGAAGTCCAGGTCGAACACGTCGAGCCCCGAGCAGTCGCCGGGCAGACCGACCAGCGCGCCGGGCTGCGGCGCGGCGCGCAGGATGGGCAGCCGGGCGTCGTCCTGTGCGATGTTCATCAGCACGACGCCGTCGACCATGCGCGAGTCGGTGATGCGCCGCAGTGCGCGCACGCCGTCGGCCTCGGTGACCAGCAGCGTGTCGTAGCCCAGGTCGCGTGCGGTGTTGGTGACGCCCAGGATGTACTGCATCATCGCGGGCGCGAACTCGTCCTCGTGGAACTGGGCGAGCAGACCGAGGACCTTGGTCTGGGCGGTGGCGAGGGCGCGGGCACCCGCGTTCGGCGTGTACGCCAGCGCCTCGGCGGCGGCCAGCACGCGCCGGCGCACCTCCTCCGAGATGGGCCGCTTGCCCGACAGCGCGTACGACGCCGTGCTGCGGCTCACCCCGGCCTCCCGGGCCACGTCTCCGATCGTCGCCACTCTCACCTCCAGATTCGTCGAACCGGTTCGACGGTCGCGTTGCGGTGCTCCCTCGCATCGTCGCTCCGGGCTCGCCTTCTTCAGGGAATCGGGGCAGGGGAGACCGCGGTCGCGGCCTCCGGCGGTCACCGAAGGAGGCGAACCGGTTCGAACGATGTGGCTCGACTGTTGCTCCGCCGCACGGCGGCCGTCAAGGAGGAGCCAGGGCGGCGATACCGAATCGTGACATGCCGGAAATATGGGTCGGTGCGCCGGTGGGCTTCCGAGCTGGGGCGTTGACGGACGCGGCCGGGGCTGCGTAACGTACCCGTAACCCTGCGGTCGCGTTGCGCTGAAGCTCCCTCGGCTCTGTTAGCGCTCACATCCCCAGGGACGTACGCATGCCATTCCCGCGCCTGACCAGGGCGTTGTGCGCCGGGCTGCTCCCGGCCTCGCTCGCCCTGCCGTTAACCGCCACCCCCTCGAACGCCGCCGTCCCGGAGCCCGTGCTCGTCTACGAGTTCGACGCCGACGACGTCACCAGCGGCACCGTCACCGACTCCTCCGGCAACGGCCTGGACGGCGAGCTGGTCAACGCCGGCACCGCCGAGCTGGTGGACGGCGCGTCCGGCGGGCACGCGCTCAGCCTGCCCGGCGGCGCGCCCACCTCGGACGGCGCCTACGTCAAGCTGCCCCTGGAAGCGATCAAGGGCAGGACCGATCTCACCGTGTCCGCCCGCGTCAAGTGGGACGGCACCACCGCCCCCTGGCAGTGGATCTACGCGCTCGGCAAGGACAACGTCCGCTACCTGTTCAGCACCCCGTACAACGGTGACGGCCGGCTGCGCACGGCGGTCACCACCTCGGGCGGCGGCGGGGAGGCGCAGGTCACCGGCTACGCGCCGCTGCCCGCGAACGCCTGGAAGACGCTGACCGTCACCCTCGACACGGCCGCGAAGCGCGTCACCACCTACCTCGACGGCGCCGCCGTCGCCTCCGCGCCGACCACGATCACGGCCGGTCAGCTCGTGGACGACGCCACCACCTTCGCCGGGTTCATCGGCCGCTCGTTCTACCCGGACCCGCTGTTCGACGGCGCCGTGGACGACTTCCGCATCTACGGCGCGGCGCTCACCGCCGAGCAGGTCGCCGAGCTGGCGGGCCCCGCACCCGAGCCGGGCGAGCTGAGCAGGGACACCTTCGAGGTGCGCACGGTCGTCGGCACCGCGCCGGCCCTGCCGCCCGCGGTCCGCGCCGCCTTCTCCGACGGCTACGACCGCGACGTCCCCATCACCTGGGATCCCGTGGACCCCGGCGACTACGCCTCCACCGGCACGTTCACCGTCAACGGCACGGCGGCCGGGCGGCCCGTCACCGCCAAGGTCACCGTGGTCCGGGAGGGCCAGATGGTCATCGACCTGGCCAAGGACACCGGCCCCTTCCACGGCGGCGCGTCCGGCACGCTCTACGGCCTCTACGGCCCGGGGGTGCCGACCAACAACCTCATCGAGGGCATGAAGCTGCGCACGGTCTCCACCAAGGCGCAGGACGGCCCGCAGCACCCCGGCGCCGACGCGCTGGAGGTGGTCAAGCCGCTCGCCGACAGCACCGGCGGCGACGTGTACATCTACATGACCGACATCCACCGCGGCTTCCCCTACCAGTGGCCGGGCGACACCCCCGAGGAGAAGCTCGCCACGTACCGGGAGAAGATCGCAAAGCAGGTGGATCAGGTGCTGAAGCTGGAGCCGAAGTACCGCGAGCACATCGTGTTCGTGCCGTTCAACGAGCCCGAGGGCAACATGTTCGGCACCGGCGAGTGGAGCTACAACGGCGTGAGCTGGCTCAGCGACCCCACCGACTACTTCAGGGCGTGGGACGACTTCTACCGGCTCATCAAGGGCAAGCTGCCCTCGGCCCGCATCGCGGGACCCAACACCAGCGTGCTCTACTCCCAGGTCAAGGGCTTCCTGGAGCACACCGTCGAGGCGGGCACCGTGCCCGACGTCATGACCTGGCACGAGCTCAGCCACCCCGAGCAGGTGCGCGAGAGCGTCAAGCGCTACCGCGCGATGGAGGCCGAGGTCTTCGACGGCACTGAGCACGAAGGCAGGAAGCTGCCGATCAACATCAACGAATACGCGTTCAACTACCACACCTCGGTGCCCGGCCAGATGATCCAGTGGATCTCCGCCTTCGAGGAGTCGAAGGTGGATGCCGACATCGCGTACTGGAACATCGACGGCAACCTCAGCGACTCGGCCGTGCAGGCCAACCGCGGCAACGGCCAGTGGTGGCTGCTGCACGCCTACGGGCAGATGAGCGGGCACACCGTGGCCGTCACCCCGCCCTACCCCGGCCAGAACTACACGCTGCAGGGCGTGGCCACGCTGGACGAGGCCAGGCGGCAGGCCCGTGCGATCATCGGCGGCGCGAGCAGCGCCGGGCACATCCGTTTCGAGAACGTGCCGGGCGAGGTGTTCGGCGGCAAGGTCCACGCCTGGATCAGGGAGATCCCGTGGACCGGGCAGATCGGCGACTCGCCGCAGCCGCGCGTCGTCGCCGAGCGCGACCTGCCCGTCTCCGGCGGCGCCGTGGTGCTCGACTTCGGCGCCGGTGACCTGCCGAAGCTGACCGAGTCGTCGGCGTACGAGATCGTGCTCTCCCCGGCCGGGACCGGCACCGTGACCGCGCCCGCGCCGCACCTGTGGGAGGGCTCGTACGAGGCCGAGGACGCCGCCCACAGCGGCACCGGCTACAGCCGCAACGGCCCTGAGGGCTCCCCGTCGGACGTGTCGAAGTTCTACACCTCCGGCGGCTACGACGTCGGCGGGCTGCGCACCGGCTCCGACGTCGTTCTCGACTTCACTGTCGAGGTGCCCGAGACCGGGGACTACGACCTGAGCGTCTTCGCCAACTCGCTCAACACCTACGACGCGGTACGCGAGCAGGGCCCCACGAACGTCTTCGTCCGCGTGGACGGGGGAGCGGAGCAGGAGCTGTTCCTGCCGCTCGGCTACAAGTGGGTGGTCTGGGACCACGCCGACACCACGGTGCGGCTCACCGCCGGGCGGCACGTCATCTCGCTGGCCGCGCGCAGCCTCGACGGCGAGCGGGCCACCACGGGAGACGCCATCGTCGACCGGATCGTGCTGCGGCTGCCCAACCCGGCGGCGGGCACCGCGATCTACGAGGCCGAGCTGGCCGAGCTGAGCGGCGGGCGCACCGCGTACGACGTGAAGGGCGGCAAGGTGTCCGGCTCGGGCGGCGCGGTGCTGGCGCGCGGCGAGACGGCGACGTTCTGGGTGTACTCGGCGCGCGACGCCGCCTCCATCCTCGACCTCAAGCTGCTCTCCGGCACCGCGAAGGTGGCCGTCAACGGCATCGAGGTGCTCGGCGACGCCACGCGCGGCCACGCCGCCGCCACGGTGTCGCTGTCGGGCGGCGTCAACAAGGTCACCGTCACCGGGCGCTCGGGCAAGGCGGTCATCGACCGGCTCGACGTGCGGCCGGACGCGAAGGCGCTGCCCGGGACCGCCTACCAGGCCGAGTCGGCGCAGCGGGCCGGTACCGCCGAGGTCGCCTCGCTCAGCCAGGCCGACGGCGGGGCCGCCGTCACCGGCGTCGGCGGGCGTCCGGGCAACGCCAACACGCTCACCTTCACCGTGCGCGCCGACGCCGCCGGCACGTACGCGATGCGGGTGCGCTACTCCAACCCCGAGCAGTCGCCCGCCACCCACTACAACCCCGACCCGCTGGCCCGGCACGCCGACATCACCGTCAACGGCGGCGAAGCTCAGCGCGTGTCGTTCCCGCACACCTTCCACGAGAACAACTTCTGGGAGCTGACCGTCCCGGTGCGGCTGAAGAAGGGGACCAACACGATCGCGTTCGCCAGCGAGGAGCTGCCGAACTTCGACGGCGACAGCTACGCCTCCGACACCTGGCCGGGAATCCTGCTGCGCTCGCAGTACGCGCCGGTCATCGACAAGATCACCATCGCCCCTTACAGCCGCTGACAGCGGTTTCCAGAGGCCGGTCTGCGAGGGCCGCCCGCCATCCGCGCGGGCGGCCCTCCGCGCGTCCGGGGCCGGCTCGGCCCATGCGTCGTAGGCCGCCTGCCGCCCGGGGCGGGGCGCCTCGCGCGGCGCGGCGGCTCTACGGGGGCGCGTCGCGCGGCGCGGCGGCTTCATGGGGCGGCGCCATGCGCTGCTACGCCTCGCGCGGCGCCGCCCCGTAGAGGGCCTGATCCACCAGGCGCTCGGCGATCGAGGCGTCGAAGTCGACCTTGAGCACCAGCAGCCGGTGGTAGCAGGCGCCCCACAACTGGTCGACGATGACGTGCAGGTCGGCGTCCTCGCGGAGCTGCCCCTGGCGCTGGGCGATGCGCAGCCGTTCGACGGCGAGGTCACGGCGCGGGATGGCGTAGCTCTGCGACCAGGCGGCGGCGAGGTCGGGGTCGAGCTGGGCGGCGCCGACGAGCTGCGAGACGGGTGCCTGCGCGCCGGACTCCTTCAGCCACCGGACGAACGCCTCGAGCTGCGTGATCAGGTCGGCGCGGATGTCGCCGGTGTCGGGGAACTCGAGCAGCTGCCTGCTGTGGGTGAAGTACGCCTCGGCGGCCAGCGCCCCAGGCGACGGCCACCACTTGTAGAGGGTGGTCTTGCTGCAGCCGGCCTCGGTCGCGACCCGCTCGAACGTGACCGCCGGCATGCCGTCGCGCAGCAGGATGCGCCCGGCGGCCTCCAGCGCGCCGGCGCGCACCTCGGCGGCGGGCCGGCGGCCCCGGCCTCGTCGTACGGCTGCGGTCTCGGACATCGGCACCTCTCTCATATGGACGGAATGTTCATATTTTGTGTATGGTTGGAAATGAACGAATAGTCCATATCTTACTGGAGGGCACCGACCATGCCCGATGACACCCCGCGTGTCGCCCTGATCACCGGCGCTTCCGGCGGCATCGGCAGGGCCACCGCCGAGCGCCTGGCCCGCGAGGGCTACGCGATCGTCGTCCACTACGCCGGCGGCAAGGAGCGCGCCGAGGAGGTCGCGCAGGCCGTCAGGGACGCGGGCGGCCAGGCCGTCATCGCGGGCGGTGACGTGGCCGACGAGCACGCGATGACCGCGGTGTTCGACCTCGCCGAGCGCGAGTTCGGCGGGCTCGACGTCGTCGTCCACGGCGCCGGTATCATGCCGACCGCGCCCATCGTCGACACCGACCTCGACACCTTCGACCGCATCCAGCGCGTCAACGTGCGCGGCACGTTCGTGGTGGACCGGCTCGCCGCCCGCCGCCTGCGCGCCGGCGGCGCGATCATCAACCTGTCCTCCTCGCTCACCCGGCTGCAGGCCCCGACGTACGGCGCGTACGCCGCGTCCAAGGGCGCCGTCGAGGCGATGACGCTCATCCTCGCCCGCGAGCTGCGCGGACGCGACATCACCGTCAACGCGGTCGCGCCCGGCCCCACCGCCACGCCGCTGTTCTTCGCCGGCAAGAGCCAGGAGACCATCGACCACATCGCCTCGCTCAACCCCATGGGCCGCCTCGGCGAGCCCGCCGACATCGCCGAGGCCATCGCCTTCATCGCCGGACCGGGCCGCTGGGTGAACGGCCAGGTCATCTACGTCAACGGCGGCGCCGCCTGAGCCCGGCGCGCCCCGAAAGGAGCCACGAGCACATGTCCGTCGTTCTCATCACCGGATCGTCCACCGGCATCGGCCGCCGCACCGCCGAGACGCTCGCCGCGGCCGGCCACACCGTCTACGCCACCATGCGCGACCCCGGGGGCCGCGACGCCGCCAGAGCCGCCGAGCTGGTCGCGCAGGCCAAGGACCGGGGCCACGACCTGCGGGTGGTCGCGCTCGACGTCACCTCGCAGGAGTCCGCCGACGCCGCCGTCCGCACCGTCCTGGAGGAGGCGGGCGAGCTGGACGTCGTCGTGCACAACGCCGGCCACCTGTTCATCGGCTACACCGAGGCGTTCACCGGCGACGACGTGGCGAGGCTGTTCGACGTCAACGCGATCGGGGCGCACCGGGTCAACCGCGCGGCGCTGCCCCACCTGCGCGAGCGCCGCGCCGGCACCCTCGTGTACGTCGGCAGCACCAGCCTGGTCAGCACCCCGCCGTTCCTCGGCCCGTACGTCGCCTCCAAGGCGGCCTTCGACGCGCTGGCCGTGGTGACCTCGTACGAGGTGTCGCAGTTCGGCATCGAGACCTCGATCGTGATGCCCGGCCCGATCACTCAGGGCACCGACCACTTCGCCAACGCCTCCCGGGCGAGCGACGACCGGGTGACCGCCCAGTACGCCGAGCTGGACCCGCTGGTCGAGCGCACCCACGAGGCCCACGAGCAGCTCTTCGAGCCGGGCACGACCGCCGACCCGCAGGACGTGGCCGATGAGATCCGCCGCATCCTCGCCCTGCCGGTCGGCCAGCGGCCGTTCCGCTCGGTGGTGGACGCGGCCCAGGCAGGGGTGGAGCACGTCATGGCCTTCAGCGACCTGACCAGGCAGGCGTTCGTGCGCCGGCTCGGGTTCGCCGAGACGCTGGAGCTCAAGCGATGAGAGCCCGCGCCGCGACGGCGGCCCTGCTGGCGGTCTTGACGGCGGGCGCCTGCTCGGCGGCGCCCGCCCCAGCGTCACCCGGCCCGTCCCAGGCGGACGCCCGGGCACCCGCGACCGGCCCGTCCCGGGCGTCCACGCCCAGTGCGTCCCGGCTGGAGGTGACCGTGTCGCCGGGCCCGGTCGCCACGCTCGGCGAGCCGGTCGAGCTGACCACCGGCCTGCAGGCGCCGTGGGGCCTGACGTTCCTGCCCGACGGGTCCGCGCTGGTCTCGGAGCGCATCAGCGGCCGCATCCTGCGCATCCCGGCCGGGGGCGGCGCGGCGCGCGAGGTCGGCGTCGTGCCGGACGTGCACGCCGGTTCGGAGGGCGGGCTGCTCGGCATCGTCGCCTCGCCCCGCTTCGCCACCGACCGCACCGTCTACGCCTCCGTCTCCGGCCGGGACGCCAACCGCATCGTCGCGCTCACCATCGCACCCGGCTACGACGGGGTCAGCGTGGAACGGGTGCTGCTCGACGGCATCCAGACCGCCGACAGGCACCACGGCGGCCGCCTGGTGATCGGCCCCGACGGCCACCTGTGGATCGGGACCGGCGACGCGTTCGAGCCGGAGAACGCCGCCACCCCCGACTCGCTCAACGGCAAGATCCTGCGCATCGCGCTCGACGGGTCCGTGCCGGAGGACAACCCCGGCGACTCGCCCATCTACTCCAGCGGACACCGCAACGTGCAGGGCATCGCGTTCGGGCCCGACGGCACCGCGTACGCCTCCGAGCTGGGCCACCGCACCTGGGACGAGGTGAACGTGCTGCGCGCGGGCGCCGACTACGGCTGGCCGGAGACCGAGGGCACCAACGGCTCCACCGGCGTGCCGCCGATCGCCACCCTGCACCCCGACGACGCCAGCCCCTCCGGCCTCGCCCACGCCGCGGGCTCGCTGTGGATCGGGGCGCTGGGCGGGCAGCGGCTCTGGCAGCTCCCCGTCGCGGGCGGCGCCGCCACCGGTGACCCCGTCGCCCACTTCCACGGCGACTACGGCCGCATCCGTGCCGTCGAGGTCGCCCCCGACGGCTCGCTGTGGCTGGTCACCTCCAACACCGACCGCGCCACCTGGGGCGGCACGGACCCGCGCCCCGGCGACGACCGCATCCTGCGCGTCGAGGTCCGCGAAGGCCGCCGCTGAGACGGCGGCCGGCGGGCCACGCGGCCGGGCCCGCGCACCCCGCCGCTGAACGCCGCTGAGACGGCGGTCAGCGGATCAGGCCGACGAACATCGTGCGGTGCAGCACCTCCACGTGGGCCCGCGCCACGCGGACCGCCTCCACCGCATCGCCCTGCTCCAGCGCCGCCACCAGCGCCGCGTGCTCACGGTTCGACTCGCGCAGGTAATCGAGGGGGTAGGGCAGGTAGTAGCGGTACAGGCGGCGCAGTACCGGCGCGTAGTGGGAGACCGCCGACTCCACTCCCGAGGCCGCCGCGAGCGCGAGGTGGAAGCGTTCGTCGCTGGTGTGGAAGTCGGCCCAGCCCGAGGCCCGGTCCATCTCGGCGACCAGGGCCTTCAGCTCGGCCAGCCGCTCGGCGGTGACGGCGGTGGCCGCCAGGTGGGCCAGCCCGCACTCCAGCAGCAGCCGCTGGTCGATGAGCCGGTGCACCTCGGCGGCGGCCGTCCGGTACGCCTCGGTCTCGGCCACCTTCCCGATCGCCGGCTCGTCGGCCACCATCGTGCCGCCCGAGCGGCCCCTGCGGCGTACCAGGACGCCTTCCTCGCACAGCGCGGTGAGCGCGCGCCGCACGGTGATCTCCCCGACGTCGAGCGCGCGGGCGACGTCGGCGGTGGGGGGCAGGCGCTCGCCGGGCTTGAGCAGGCCCAGATCGACGGCCAGGGCGATGCGGGCGCGCACGGTGTCGAGCGCGCTGAGCCGCCGCAGCCCCTCCAGGGCCTCCGAGTTGAGCGCGTCCAGGGCGTCCATGGCCACCACCGTAACGTTGCTTAAAAAGCTCAATATGAGCTATTTTTGGGCATCGCCAGCGTACGTGCTGGTCAGAAGGCAGGTGACGATGCCCAGGCCACTTCCGGTCGCGCTCGCGCAGAGCGAGCCGCTGCCCGCCGGCACGCCGGTGTCCCGGTTCGCCGAGCACGTGGAGGACGTGCTGGCGAGCCTGCCCGGCACGCGGATGGTGATCTTCCCGGAGCTGCATCTGTTCGGCAGCCGGGTACGCCCGGCCGAGCGCGACGCCGAGCTGGCCGCCACAGCGCAGCCGCTGGACGGCCCCCTGGTCAGGGAGCTGGCCGCGCTCGCCGGCGACCTCGGCGTCTGGCTGCTGCCCGGCACGATCTGCGAGCGGGGCGAGGGCGGCGCGCTGCACAACACCGCGCTGGTGCTCGCCCCCGACGGCACGCTCGCGGCCTTCTACCGCAAGGTGTTCCCTTGGCGGCCGTACGAGCCGTACCGGCCGGGTGATCGTTTCGTCGTCTGCGACCTGCCCGGCACCGGCCGCATCGGCCTGGCCATCTGCTACGACGCCTGGTTCCCCGAGGTGGCCAGGCATCTGGCCTGGATGGGCGCCGAGGTGATCGTCAACCCGGTGCTGACCACCACCGCCGACCGGGCGCAGGAGCTGGTGCTGGCCCGCGCCAACGCCATCGTCAACCAGGTCTTCGTCGTCTCCGTCAACGCCGCCGCGCCCACGGGCACCGGCCGCAGCCTGATCGCCGACCCCGAGGGCCGCGTCCGGGTCGAGGCGGGGGAGGCGGTCACCGTCCTGACCGACGTGCTCGACCTGGACGACGTCACCCGCGTCCGCCGCCACGGCACCGCCGGGCTCAACCGCGTCTGGTCGCAGTTCACCGACGCCGACCCGCCCCTGGAGCTGCCCCTCTACCAGGGGCGCATCGACCCCGGCCGGTGGAGGCCGGCTGGCACACCCCCGGAGTGACCATGTCATCCACCTCTCACCCCACGCTCCGGCGCACGCTCGGCCTGCGCTCCGTCGTCCTGTTCGGGCTGGCGTACCTGACGCCGCTCATCGTGCTCGGCATCTTCGGCGTCGTCGCCGAGACCACCTCGGGCGCGGCGCCGTCGGCGTACGCGCTGGCGCTGGTCGCGATGCTGTTCACCGCGCTCAGCTACGGCCGCATGGCCGCCGCCTACCCCGTCGCCGGCTCGGCCTACACCTACGTCCGCCGCACGATCGACGCCCGCGCCGGATTCCTCGTCGGCTGGGCCGTGCTGCTGGACTACTTCTTCCTGCCCATGGTCATCTGGCTGATCGGCGGCTCCTACCTGGCCGAGCAGTTCCCCGCGGTGCCGACGCCGGTGTGGATCGTCGCGTTCATCGTGCTCACCACCGGGCTCAACCTCGCCGGCATCAAGGTCGCCGACCGGGCCAACTCGCTGCTCATGATCTTCCAGATCCTCGTGCTGGTCTTCTTCGTGCTGCTGGCCGCGGGCCACCTGGTCAGTGGGCACGGGCCCGCGTCGCTGTTCAGCCTGACGCCGTTCACCGGTGAGGGTGCGAGCGTGACGACGGTCGCCGCGGGCGCGGCCATCGCCGCCTACTCCTTCCTCGGCTTCGACGCCGTCACCACGCTCACCGAGGAGACCGTGGAGCCGCGCCGTACCATCCCGCGCGCCATCCTGCTGGTCGCCCTCATCGGCGGCGGCATCTTCGTCGTCGTCGCCTACGTCACCCAGCTCGTCCACCCCGGCGGCGCGTTCGCCGACTCCTCCGCGGCGGCCTCGGAGATCGCGCGGACCATCGGCGGCAGCCTGTTCGGCGCGTTCTTCCTGGCCGGGCTGGTGGTGGCCCAGTTCACGTCCGGGCTCGCCGCGCAGGCCAGCACCACCCGCCTGCTGTACGCCATGGGCCGCGACGCCGTGCTGCCCCGCCGCGTCTTCGGCTACCTGCACCCGCGCCTGCGCACCCCCGTCTTCTCCATCCTGCTCACCGGCCTGGTCGGGCTCATCGCGGTCAGGATGGACGTGGCCACCTCCACGTCGTTCATCAACTTCGGCGCCTTCACCGCCTTCGTCTTCGTCAACGTCGCGGTCATCGCCCTCTACGTCCGCGAGCGCCGGGCCGGGCGGCGGCCTGGCGTGCTCGCGTACGTGGCGGCCCCGGCGATCGGCGCGGTCATCGACCTGTACCTGCTCACGCAGCTCGACGGCCACGCCATCACGCTCGGGCTGATCTGGCTGGCCGCCGGCGCCGCCTACCTCGCTTACCTGACCCGGCTGTTCCGGGTGCCGCCGCCCGAGCTGGACTTCGCCGAGCAGTCGCAGGCCGCGCCGGTCAGCTCGGGCTGAACCAGCGGGCCGGCGCGGCCTTCAGTCCGTCGGGGTCGCCGCCCGGGCCGGCGCCAGCCGCCCCGTCCTCTGCCGCCACCGGCCCCAGCGCGAGGACCTGCTGCTCGCCACCCTCACCGCCTGCCGGCGCCCGATCGGGATCCCCGGCACCGGCAACGTGCGCGACGACGTGGCTGCCGCTGCTGCGTGTTCGACCGCCGGCGTCTGCATGCGTTGATAATCGTTGGCCTCGCGGCCGGGGCGCGGGCTAGGGTGGCGGCGTTTCCGCGCCAGGCAGGTCACGTACCTGCAGAGGGGAGCCGCCGCGATGACGGCACAGCTCGTCGCACTCAGCTGGGACGCACTCGACCCCGCCGCACTGGCCCGCTTCTGGGCCGGCGTGCTGCGCTGGGAGAGCGTCGATGACCCGCGCGGCGGCGTCGCGCTGCTGCCCGCCGACGACACCGGCTTCCGCATCAGGTTCCAGCCGACCGATGCCGTCAAGACCGGCCAGAACCGGATGCACTTCGACCTGACCAGCGCCTCGCTCGACGAGCAGCAGGCCACGGTCGAGCGGGCCCTCGCGCTCGGCGGCCGGCACATCGACGTCGGCCAGACCCCCGACGATGGGCACGTGGTGCTCGCCGACCCCGAGGGCAACGAGTTCTGCGTCATCGAGCCCGGCAACAAGTTCCTCGCCGAGTGCGGCTTCATCGGCGCGCTCGCCTGCGACGGCTCCCAGGAGGCCGGCGACTTCTGGAGCGCCGCCCTCGACTGGCCGCTGGTGTGGGACCAGAACCAGGAGACCGCGATCCGCTCCCCGCGCGGCGGCCCCAAGATCACCTGGGGCGGCCCGCCCGTCGCGCCCAAGCGGGGCAAGAATCGTCTGCACGTCGACCTGGCCGCCGGCGGTGAGCTGGAGGCGGAGGTCGAACGGCTGCTCTCCCTCGGGGCCGAGCGCATCGACATCGGCCAGGGCGATGTCCCCTGGGTGCTCCTCGCCGACCCCGACGGCAACGAGTTCTGCGTACTGCCGCCCCAGTGAGGCGGCCGCGCCCTCGCGGGGGTTCGGCTGGGCGGACGCGTGGCCGGCGGCCCCTCCGCCGAGGGCTGAGCGTGACGCGCGGCCCGCGGTGATGCGGGGCGCGTGACCCGGCGCGGGGTGGCGTGGCGCGCGTGGCGGACCCATGTGGGTAAGATCGGCATCGAATGTTCGATGGCGATCGTACACATGGGGGATGGCATGGCGCGGACGGTGCGCTTTCACGAGCTCGGCGGGCCCGAGGTGATGCGGCTGGAGGACGAGGATCCGGGCGAGCCGGGCCCCGGCGAGGTACGCCTGCGCGTGGAGGCGATCGGCATCAACCGGGCCGAGGCGCTGTTCCGCAGCGGCCACTACATCGAGCCGGTCAAGCGGTTCCCCGCCAGGCTCGGCAACGAGGCCGCCGGCGTGATCGAGGCGGTCGGGCCGGACGTGACCGGGTTCGAGCCGGGGCAGCGGGTCAGCGTCGTGCCGAACTTCTCCCAGAACGATTACGGCGTCTACGCCGACGCGGCCATCGTGCCCGTCAGGTCGCTCGTGCCACGCCCCGAGCAGGTGGACGCGGTCTCCGGGGCAGCCGTGTGGATGCCGTACCTGACCGCGTACGGCGCGATGGCCGAGGTCGCCCGCATGAGAGCGGGGGACGTGGCGGTGGTGAACGCGGCGTCGAGCAGCGTCGGACTGGCCGCCATCCACACCGCGGACCGGCTGGGCGCGCGGCCGCTTGCCGTCACCCGCACCCGCGCCAAGGCCCGGCAGCTCGCCGAGGAGGGCGCCGCCGAGGTGATCGTCTCCGACGAGGAGGACGTGACCGCGCGCGTGCTGGAGCTGACCGGCGGCAAGGGCGCCGAGTACATCTTCGACGCGGTCGCCGGCCCCGGCGTCGTGGACCTGGCGCGGGCCGTGGCACCCGGCGGCACCCTGTTCCTGTGGGGCGCGCTCAGCGGGCAGCCGACCCCGTACCCGGGGTTCGACCTCGGCATGCCGGCGCTCAACATGCGCACGTACACGATGCTCGAAATCGCCGAGGATCCCGAACGGCTGCGCCGCGCCGCCGCGTTCATCACCTCAGGGCTGCGCGCTCGAGCGTTCCGGCCGGTCGTGGATCGGGTGTTCCCGCTGGAGCAGATCGTGCAGGCGCATCAGCACATGGAGTCGAACACGCAGTTCGGCAAGATCGTCGTGACGACGGCGTAGTTCGGAGCCCGAACCGCGCCGGCCCCGCGCCGCCGAGCGGCCCGGCCGCCCTGCGGAAGGTGCCGGATCGGCGCTGGCCGCGGCGGCTTCCCGGAAGGCGCCGTCTCGGCGTGAGACCCTTCCCACGCTAGCGACGGCAACCTGCGGAATCCCCCAGCAAGGGGCAAAGCCTTCCCCGCCGGCCGAAGGCCGTCGCGGGTCAGCTCGCGGCCTGCTCCGGGAGCGCGAAGGCGCGGCGGGCGTGGGTGAGGAAGGCGCGCACGGCGGGCCCGTACGGATCCCTCCAGGTCAGCGCGAGCCGGGCGATCTGCTCGGCGTCGTCGATGACCCGGGACGTGAGCCGGTCCTGGTAGTCCGCCACCATCGACTCGCTGAGCACGCCGACGCCGAGCCCGCGCCCGGCCAGGGCGGCGATGGCGTCGGCGGCGGTGGCCTGGAACGCGATGGCGGGCCGGCACCCGCGCGCCGCGCACGCCTGGTCGAACGCCTGCCGCAGCCCCGTCCCCTCCGGCATGCACACGATCGGGTACGCCGCCACGTCGGCCAGCGTGACCCGTCCCAGCTCGGTGAGGGGATGCGCGGGCGGGACCGCGGCGACGAGACGTTCGCTGACGATCGTCATCTCGGCCAGCCCGTCGGGGGCGGTGGGGGAGGCGGTGCCGACGAGCGCGAGATCGACACTGCCCGCGCGTACGGACTCGGCGAGGACGTCGGAGTTGTCCTCCAGCAGCGAGATCTCCACGCCGGGATGCGCCCGATGGAAGGCGGCCAGCGCGTCGAACAGCGGGGTGATCGTGCACCCGTTGACCATGCCGACGACGAGCCGGCCCTTGATGAGGTGGGCGACCTCGCCGACCGCCTGCTCGACGGCGTTGGCGGCGGCGAGCGCGGCGCGGGCGTGGTCGAGCGCGGCCTTGCCGGCGACGGTGAGCGTGGCCGTACGCCCCGAACGGTCGAACAGCTCCGCGCCGAGCTCGCGTTCGAGCTGCCTGATCTGGGCGCTGACGCCGGACTGGCTGATGTGCACCCGCTCGGCCGCGCGGGTGAAGTTCCGCTCCTCGGCGACGGCGACGAAGTATTCGAGCTGCCGCAGTTCCATAAGTACTGATTCTAGTTCTCATCAGAACTAGCTGTTGGACTTCTCGAACGGTCCGGTGCCACCCTGGAGGAAAGCCGAGAGTTTCATGCGGAAGGACATACATGTACGAGAAGGCCATGCGGCCCGAGGACATCACCCGCCTGTTCGTGGAGCGCTCCAACGCCGGCGACGCCGCCGGGGTCGCCGCGCTCTATGAGGAGGACGCCGTCCTCGCTTACCCGCCGGGCAGCCAGACCAGGGGGCGGGAGGCGATTCGGCGGCTGTGGGAGAAGGTGCTGGCCAACCGGCCGCACTTCGAGCCCGAGGAGCCGCTGCCGACGTTGATCAGCGGTGACATCGCGCTCACCTCGACTCCGCCCAAGGACGGGGCGGGGGCCCGAGCCCAGGTCGTCCGCCGCCAGCCGGACGGGAGCTGGCTGCGAGTGCTCGACCAGCCGGAGTTCGTGCCGGTCAAGCGGGAGTCCTGACCGGCCGCCCAGGGGCTCCGTCGCGGCCAGGCCGATCAGTTGATCTACGATGTAAAGGCGGTCGCGATGGTCAGCCCCGGCCACGCATCGGCAAAACGCCCCACATCAACGGTCAAGGGGGCGAGATCGGCGATGGGCCGGAAGTGAACGGTGGTGCCGGTCGTGCCGTCATCGGGCACGGGCTCCAGGCCGGTGACGGGTACACCGCGCTCGTACCGCTGCGTCCACGACCCGTTCACCCGGCGGTTGGTGTGGACCAGCCAGTCGCTGAGCGCGGCGACGACGGACATGCCCCGGCGCGGATGCCCGTCGGGGAGGGTCTGCGCGGCCGGGTCGTCGAAGAAGCGCAGGTCCTTCGTGGCCATCACCGGCTTCTTCACGGGACGGCCGTGCTCGTCGAAGCGGGTGTCGGTGCCGCGCCCGTTGTCGGCGACCGCCACGGATCCGTCGGGGTGGAGGGTCACCGTGCAGTGCCCCCGCCGGCGGACGCCGCCTCGTCGGCGGGGTGGGCGAGGACTTCGAGGATCAGGTGCAGGACCCCGCCGGGCGCGAATTCGGCGGGGTTCTCGCGGATGCGGGCGAGGTGGGCGTGGTCGATGTCGATCGCCCAGTCGTGGGTGGTGTTGCGCCAGGATGCTCGGGCTGTACTCACCTCAACACCCTACGATCAAGCGGGTACTCATGGGACTCCGCTGAGGAGGGATGCCCACGTGACGAGCCGCACCTACGAGCCCGGCTGCTGGCTGACCCCGGCCGCGGTGCCGCGCGCGTCGCCGATCGAGGGGACGGGCCTGTTCGCGGTCGAGCGGATCCGCCGGGGCGAGGTGGTGATGCGGTTCGGCGGGCGCGTCATCGACGACGACACGCTCGCCGCCCTCACCCCGCCCTACAGCAGCCTCACCGTCGAGGAGGGCGTGCACCTGCTCCTGGATCCCGCCCACCCCGTGAGGTACGGCAACCACCGATCAGGCGCGGGCGGGGTGGCGGGCGAGCCACTCTTCGCGGGTGATGGCGTACTCGACCTCGCCCTGCTCGCTGCCCGGCAGCGGCTCCGGCCAGTCCATGTGGAACGTGCGGACGTACGTCATGCCGACGGAGGCCATCGTGGCGCGGGAGGCGGTGTTGACCGCCATCGTCTCGGCGAAGACGCGGTTGAGACCGAGGTCTTCGAAGCCGTGCCGCAGCAGCTCACGGGCGCCCTCGCTGGCCAGGCCCTGCCGCCAGTGGCGGCGCAGCAGCCGGTAGCCCAGCTCGGCCTGACCTTCGACGGGGCCCTGGTCGGGGCGGTGCGGCGGCTCGAGGATCCACCAGCCGACGAAGCCGCCGTTCACGAAGCCCGCCCAGAAGCCGAGCCCGGGGACGCGCTCGGCGACGGCCAGGCGCTGCCGGTGTGCCTCCTCGACCTCCTCGCGGGTGCGGGCGCGGCCGGTGAGGTAACGCATGACCTCGGGGTCGGAGTCGAGCTCGATCTCGTGTTCAAGGTGCTCGTCGGCGAGGGGGACGAGGTCGATCCGGTCGGTACGCAACTTCGCTTGGGACATGTCCGCATTCTGGCGGGCGGCCAGGGGGCGAAGCACCCGGTTTTCTCTGACCGGGCGGGTCAGGCCCGTGCATCGGTCGTCACGCAGGTGAGTCGGCGAGGATGCGTTCCAGGGTGCGCCGCCCTATGAGGCTCATCGGCGGGTTGCTCTCGACGTAGTACCAGACCAATCCCATCGCCTGCTGGAACGCCCACGCCTTGCCGCGCTCCCATTCGAGGTCGTCGCTGCCCAGGGCGGCTCGCAGCTCCTTGCGCGGCCCTGCCTCCAGCAGGTGCCAGGCGCTCACGAGGTCGAGCGCGGGGTCGGCGGCGCACAGCCCGCCGGTGTCGAGCACGCCCGCCAGCCGCCCGTCCGCGACGAGCACGTTGCCGGGGATGAGGTCGCCGTGGTTCATCACGTCGGGCGCCTCGCGCGGCAGCTCGCGCAGCTCCGCCCAGATCCGGCGCAGGCGGGGCACGTCCAGCAGGCGCTCGCTGCTGCGGAAGCAGGTCTCCATCCACTCGTCGTGGGAGCGCAGGTCGCCGCCCCTGCCCCGGCCGGAGAACGTGCGGCCGCGGGTGTCGATGGCGCGGACGTCGCCGATGAGGCCGGCCAGGTCGCGGGCGAACGCGTACGACTCGCCCGGGTCGTCGTCGGTGGCGACGGTGCCGGGCAGCCAGGTCTGCACCGACCACGGCAGCGGGTAGCCCGCTCCCGGTTCGCCGAGCGCGACGGGCTCGGGCACGGGAAAGCGGGTGGCCGCCGCCAGCTCGCCGGCCGCTCGCGCCTCCGCCTCCAGCGTGCGGCGCACCGCCTCGGGCTCGCCGGGCTGCAGCGGGAACCTGGCGGCGAGCCGGTCGCCGATGCGGACGATGGCGTTGACCGTGCCCTGGGCGTCGAGCATCCTGACGGGCAGGTCGCGCCACTGGGGGAACTGCTCGTTCACCAGCGTGCGCACGGTCTCCGGCGAGATCGTCAGTTGGTCGGCGTGCATTTTCACGCTGGGCAACGTTGCCGGAGGCCGGTGGCCGTCCGCAAATCCTTTTACCGGCTTTCCGTCCGAGTGCGGTCAGGGACCGACGTCGGTCACGCCGCAGACGTCGCAGCGATAGGTGATGCCCAGGTCGTCCTCGCCGAACTCGTTCCACGCATGGGCGGCTCCGGTGAGGTCGTACCGGTCGCCTGAGCAGAGCACCCGCGCCCCCTTGCGGCCGGAGGGAGTGGGGGCGATGGGTGTGAGCATGGGGGTCTCCCGGGGGTTGGATGACGTAACGGTCAGCGGGCAGGCTCCTTTCCTGAAAGCGAGCGTTGAAACCGTCAGAGCAGGACATCGCACGTCAATGCCCTGATGAGACCGCCTGTTTCCAGCGGCGAGCGGTCACCGGTCCGCGCCCGCCGGAAAAGCGGTCGACCGGCGTTCGGGCGCGCTGTCATCATGCTGACTATGACGGCCGAGTCCCGCGAGCGCGTGCGGCGCTATTTCGACGAGTTCGGCGACGCCGAGTGGCACCGGCTCACCGGCGACGTCAAGGGACGCGTGAGCCTGGAGGTGCACCGTCGCTTCCTGGCCCGCTTCGTCAAGCCCGGGCACCGGGTGCTGGAGATCGGCGCGGGCCCCGGGCGGTTCACGGTCGAGCTGGCCGCCCTGGGCGCGACCGCCGTCGTCACCGACCTGTCCCCGGTCCAGCTCGCGCTCAACGCCGAACACCTGCGGGGCACCGCGGCCGAGTCCGCGGTGGAGCGGCGCGAGGTGCTGGACATCTGCGACACCGGCCGGTACGCCGACGGCGAGTTCGACGCGGTGCTCGCCTACGGCGGCCCGCTGTCGTACGCGTTCGAGCAGGCCGAGGACGCGCTGCGCGGCCTGCTGCGCGTGACCCGGCCGGGCGGCGTGGTGGTCGGTTCCGTCATGTCGCTGATCGGCATCTGGCGGCACTACCTGCCCCAGATCACCGAGGAGGCCGAGGTGATCGGCGAGGACGCCAACGACCGCATCCTGCACACCGGCGACCTGCGCCTCAAGGGCGAGCAGGAGGGGCACATCTGCCGGATGTTCCGCTCCGGAGAGCTGTCCGCGCTGATCGAGGCGGCGGGCGGGCGCACGGTCGCGCTCAGCGCCAGCAACTGGGCCTCGCTCAGCGACCCGGCCACGCTCGCCGTGCTCGAAGCCGACGAGGACCGCTGGGCGCGCTTCCTGGAGCATGAGGTGACGGCCTGCGCCGAGCCCGGGGCCGTGGACGGCGGCACGCACCTGCTGTTCGCCGCCCAGCGGCCCGGGTGAGAGGTCCTATGGATCGGTGGCCGCAGAACGGGCTCGGTGCCGACCGGCGTGTGACGCCCGGCGTCAGCGGGCGTGCTCCTGCCCGGCCGGCTTATCGGCGGTCGCGGGGGTGCGGTCGCGCCGGTCCGGTAGCGCGACGGCGAGCGCGGCCACGCCCGCCAGCATGGCGGCGATGAGCACGAACGCCCGTCCGTAACCCTCCGCCAGACCGGCGGGATCGCCGCCGCCGGGCCCGGCCGTCAGCGCCACCAGGGCGGCCAGGCCGAGCGCGCCGCCGGCCTGCTTGGCGGTGTTCATCAGCCCGGACGCCGCCCCCGCGTTCTCCGGTGTCACGCCCGACGTGACGGTGACGGTCAGCGGCGTGTTCAGCAGCCCGCCGCCGAGGGAGATCAGTACCGCAGGCCCCAGGATGGCCGTCACGTAGTGGCCGCCCGGCGCGATGCGGCTCTGCCAGAGAAAGCCCGCGGCCCCGATCAGCGCGCCCGCGGCGATGAGCACCCGGTCACCGGCACGCCGCATCAGCCACGGCGTCACCCGCAGCCCGACGAGCATGGTCAGCAGCGTGTGCGGCAGGAACGCCAGCCCGGTCACCAGCGGGCCGTAGCCCAGGACGTCCTGCATGGACAGCGTCAGGAAGTACCACATCGGGTTGAGGCACGCACCGGCCAGCAGCATCGCCACGTTGCCCAGCCAGATCGCCCGCGCCCGCACCAGCGCGTACGGGATCAGCGGGACAGCCGTAAAGCGCGCCTCCACCAGGACGAACACGCCGAGCATGACGCACCCGGCGGCCACGGCGGCGGGCGAGCCGGACACCCCGTACGCCAGCGCCGCCAGCCCGCCGGTGGCCGTCAGCGCGCCCAGCACGTCCAGCCGGTCCCCGGACCGCCCGGGGCCGGCGGGGATGCGGCGGACGGCGGCCAGGCAGGCGAGCCCGATCGGCACGTTGATCAGCAGGATGGACCGCCACGACAGGTACTGCGTCAGCGCCCCGCCGATGAGGTTGCCCGCCGTGCCGCCCGCCAGGCTGACGGCCGTCCAGACCGCGATGGCCCTGGTGCGGCGCGGTCCCTCGGGATGGGCGGAGGTCAGGACGGTCAGCGTGGCCGGAGCCAGGATCGCCGCCCCGACGCCCTGGCCTGCCCGTGCGGCGATGAGCAGGCCGGATGTGTCCGCCAGTCCTCCGGCCAGGCTCGCGGCGGTGAACACGGCCAGGCCGGTGGCGAAGACCCGCCGGTGCCCGTACAGGTCGGCCAGGCGGCCGCCGAGCAGCAGCAGCCCGCCGAAGGTCAGCGCGTACGCGTTGCCGACCCAGGCCAGACCGCGGGGATCGACGTCCAGCGCGTCCTGGATGGAGGGCAGCGCCACGTTCACCACGGACACGTCCAGCACCACCATGAACTGCGCCGCGCACAGCAGCGCCAGGACGATCGCCACTGGCCGGCCCCCTAACATTCCGATGTGTTCACATCGTACTGACTGGGAGACTCATCGAGGCAGGAGGGCCTCGGCGAGCAGCCGCCACTGCGGCATCGCCGACGCGCCCGGCTCGATCCCGATCACCTGAACGGTCACGTGATCGGCCCCCGCCTCGTGGTGGGCGCGCAGCTTGTCCGCGATGACCTCCGGCTCGCCCCAGAACACGAAGTCGTCCACCAGCCGATCGCTGCCGCCACCGCCGATCTCCTCGTCGGAGTAGCCGAGCCGCCGGAACTTGGCGACGTTGTACGGCTGCGACAGGTAGGGGCTCAGGTGCTCGCGCGCGATCGCCCGCGCCTTGCCGGGGTCGGACTCGAACAGCACTGGGTGCTCGACCGCGAGGAACGCCTCCGGCCCGAGGATCTCGCGCGACTGCGCGGTGTGCGCGACGTTGACGTGGTAAGTTTGCGCGCCCGCCGCCCGGTCGCGGGCCAGCTCCAGCATCTTGGGCCCGTACGCGGCCAGGATGCGCCGCATCGGACCCTTCGGCGCCGGGTTGGCGGTCTGCAGCGCGTCCATCTCGTCCAGGTACGCCGCCATCGCGGCCAGCGGCTTCACCCCCGGCTTCGGCTCGCCCCCGAACCCCAGCCCGAGCACGTGCCGGTCCGGGTAGCCGTCGGCGAGCAGCAGCGCGCCGCCGTGCGCCCACTTGGCGCCGCGCGACCAGATCTGTGCGATGCCGTTCACCACGCGGATGCGCCCGGTGCTCGCCAGCAGGAACGCGGCGTGCGTGAGCGCCTCGCGCCCGAGCAGCTCCGGCACCCACACGGCCGGCCAGCCCAGCTCCTCAAGCTCCTGGACCGACTCGCGCACCTGTGCGGCGGGGAGGTGCTCGAAGTCGAAGGTGTAGATGCCGAAAGGGCCGAGGTCGAGACGGTCGTTCCCGCTCATGGTGGTTTCTCCTCATCACAGAAGACGGGCGACAGGTCGGATCAACATATCGCATATTGTCGATGCGAATGTGTGCGGCCTCCCGCCCTCGCCCGCGCCAGGCGCGACGGTGGGGACTCGGGGTCGCGCACCGACCGGCCGTCGGCCCGGCTTCAGGACGTCACCAGACGACGTACGGGCTCTCCACGCCGCCGCCCCACGACGGGTCGCCGGTCAGTCGCCAGCGCTGGCGCACGTCGGTCTTGGCGCCGGTGCGCGGGGGCGTGAGCGTGAACGGGCCGCACGTGGCGACCTCGCCGGGGCCGGGCAGGACGCCCGTGCAGATGAACGGCTGGGACAGGTTCGTATCGGCGTCGGTGTCGTAGAGCTGCACGTGGACGTCCGACCGGACCGATCCTCTGACCTGGCCCTTCAGGTGGATGACGTCCCCGGTCACGGCCATGCACGGCGACATCTCCACACCGCCGTCCGTGCGCAGCCAGGAGCGGCAGCGCCACTGCGGGGCCGCCTCCCGTACGGGCGGCTCCTCCTCCCCTTCGGTGTCCGGCTCGGTCCGTCGGCGCTCCGGCTCCGCCGTTTTCGTCTTCGGCTTCTGAGCGGAGCGCGTCGGCGCCGAGGTCGCCGGGTTGGGCGCGGTGGTCGTGACCGTGACGACCACCTTCGGAGTCTCGCGTCGTTCCTTGGGCTTGGCCAGCGACTTCGGCGTCGGCGTGGTGAAGTCGACGGCGGCCGCCGACGGGGGCGCGCTGCTCGGCCCGGCCGGGGTGGATGGGAGCGTGCTGGGCGCGGCGACCGGGGCAGCGGGCTCCTGCTTCCACGGTGTCGTGATGGCCAGCGCCGTACCGGCGAGCACCAGCGTCAGGGCGGCGCTCCCGGCGATCACCAGCCCCCGTCGCGACCGCTTGCCCGGCGGAGCAGCAGCCCCCGCGCCTGTTGCCGGAGCGCCCGGACGCCCACCGGCAGGCGGCGCACCCGCCCCTCGAGGCCAGGTAGGCGGCTCCACCGGCCCGGCGGGCGGCTGCGAAGGCGTCTGGACCGGCACGGGCTGCGGCCCCGGCGAGGCGGGGGACTGGGGACGGCCGGCATGGGCCCGGACGTGACGGAAGCGTGGGGGACGGCGGGCATGGGCCCGGACGTGACCGGCCCCGGCGCGGCACCCGGCCCAGGGGACCAGGCGCCGGAGGCAGCGGGATCGGACGGCGTCGGGGCCACCACGCCGGGTGCCGCCGACTCCGGCGACCAGACACCGGAAGCGGCAGGGCCGAAAGGCGGCGGAGTCGCACCGGCCTGCGGGACGCCGGAGATGCCGGGGCCGGAGGCGTTCGGGCCGGTACCCGAGGAAGAGGCGTTCGGGCCGGGGCCCGGGCCGGTACCCGAGGAAGAGGCGGGGAGAGGTTCGGAGGTGCTGGAGGAGGGGTCGCTGCGGGGGACGGGCGGCAAAGCGGGCAGGCCCTCGAGGGACGGCGCCGCCTGGTGGAGCGCCGCGGCCACCTCCGCGGCGGCCGGCCGCGCGTGCGGGTCCTTGCCGGAGCAGGACCAGATCAGGCTCCACAGGGCGTCGGGCATGCCGGGCAGCCGGCGAGGCATGGCCGTGGCGTGCTGCCGCAGCAGCGCCATCGGATGGTCGCCGGCGAACGGAGGCCGCCCGGCCAGCAGCTCGTACAGGATGAGCCCGACCGCGTAGACGTCCACGGCGGCGGTGGGGGAGTCGCCCTCGGCCACCTCGGGGGCGAGGTAGGCGGGGGTGCCGAGGATCGAGCTGGTGCCGGTGAGCCTGGGGCCGTGCACGATGCGGGCCACGCCGAAGTCGCTCAGCCGCGCCCGCCCTGAGGTGTCGATCAGCACGTTGCCCGGTTTGACGTCGCGGTGCACCACGCCGAGGGCGTGCGCGGCCGCCAGCGCCTCGGCGACCTGCGCCATCAGCCGGGCCGCCTCGGCGGGCGGCAGCGTGCCGCGCCGGCGCAGCAGCCCGCGCAGGTCGCCGCCCTCGACGAGGTCCATGACGAGGGCGAGGCGGTCGCCTTCGATCACGAAGTCGCGCAGCGGGACGATGTGGGGGTGGTCGAGGCTGCGCATGACGTTGCGTTCCTGAACGAAGCGCAGCACCAGATCCTGGTCGCCGGCCAGGCCGTCGCGCAGCAGCTTCACCGCGACGATCTCGCCGGTGTCGCGCTGGCGCGCCCGCCGTACCGTGCCCATGGCACCGCCGCCGATCTCCTCCAGCAGCACGTACCGGCTGCCCAAAGAGGTCTCGGGCCCGCCCTGAGTCATTTGCCGTGTTCCCCCTCCGCGATGTGGAGATCAACAATAGCCAGGCGGGCGATTAACGAGGAAGTTCACGCAGGCCGCGATCACGCGCGGCCGGCGGCCTCGTACGCGGCGGCGGCCGGCGCCCTGATCTCGTCGCCGTCGTCGGCCGGCAGGAAGCCCGCCGCGATGGCCGCGTCGGTGACCTCGCCGAACGGTGGTGGCGTGCCGTCGCGCACCCAGCGGGCGAGGTGGCGGACGGCGGCGACCTCCCACACGCGCAGCGCGGGCCCGTCGGGCCGCCGGGCCGACAGGTAGTCGAGGGTGACGACGTCGGTCTCGGTGAGCAGCGCCGGCACCGGCACCCGCAGGTCGTCCCGGAACGACACCGGCGTCGGGTCGAGCGCCGGCGGATCGGGCAGGACGAGCCGCGCGGCGGCCCCTATGGGCGACAAGTGGGCATGGGATGATCGGCGCGTGACGCGCAGCAGACGTACCCGCCCCGCCGGCCCGGCCGATGGCATGCCGACGCGGTGCTCGTTCTGCGGCGAGCCGTACGCCGAGGCCGTCCGCGTGGTCGCGGGTCCCGGCGTCTACATCTGCGACGTCTGCGTGGACCTGGCCGCCCAGATCATCGCCTCGTCCCCGCCCGGCTCCGGCGACGCGCCCCGGCTGGTGCACCGGGGTCCCGACCCGCGTACCGACGCGTACCTGGCGGGCATGTCCGACGACGACATGCCCGCGGTGCTGCCCCGTCAGGCACTCACCGTGGAGCAGGCCGAGCGCGATCTGCGCGCCTGGGTGCGGCTGCTGCGCGAGCGCGGGGTGACGTGGGCCAGGATCGGGACGGCGCTCGGCGTGTCACGGCAGGCCGCGTGGGACCGGTTCGCGGCCGACGCCGGCGCGTCCGCCGAGGACCGCACCGGCTGATCCAGTACGGAGGATGACGATGACCACTTCGGCGCAGATCGGCGTGCACGCGCTCGGCGGACCCACCGCGATCCTGGAGGTGGGCGGGTTGCGGCTGCTCACCGACCCCACGTTCGACCCGCCCGGCTCGTACGAGGTCGCGCCCGGCCGCGTCCTGACCAAGACCGCGCCGACGGCGCTGACCCCCGGCGAGGTCGGCCCGATCGACGCCGTGCTGCTCTCCCACGACCAGCACAAGGACAACCTGGACGACGGCGGGCGGGACTATCTGAAAGGCGTGCCGATCGTGCTCACCACGGCGAGCGCGGCCGACCGCCTGGGCGGCGCGACCCGAGCCGTGCCCGTGTGGGAGCACGTCGACCTGCCCCGCCGCGGCGGCGGCTCGCTGCGGGTCACCCGGGTGCCCGCCCTGCACGGACCCGAGGGCAGTGAGCCCGTCGTGGGGGAGGTCGCCGGGTTCGTCCTGTCGGGCGAGGGGCTGCCGACCGTGTACGTCAGCGGCGACAACGCCTCGCTCGGCCACGTCACGGAGATCGCCGGACGGTTCCCGGTGGACGTGGCCGTGCTGTTCGCCGGAGCGGCCAGGACCGCCCTCCTGGACGGCGCGAACCTGACGCTGACCAGCGCCCAGGCCGCCGAGGCCGCCCGCATCCTGGACGCCCCGCACGTGGTGCCGCTGCACTTCGAGGGCTGGGGCCACTTCTCGGAGGGCGCCGGCACCCTTGAGGACGCCTTCGCCGCGGCGGGCCTGGCCGACCGGCTCACCCTGCTGCGGGCCGGCATGAGCACCACGCTCACAGTGACGTTGCGCTGACGCCTCCCCGGCCCGTCGCGCTGACCTCTCCTGCGAGCGCGGCGAGCCCGGCAGGGCGGCCGGGAAGGCCGGATCGCGGAGGGGCCGGTTCCGGATGACGGGGGTCAGGCCGCCGGGGTCTCGGCGGTGGCGACGAGCGTGGCGCGGGCGAGGGTGTGGCCGGCCATGGTGAAGCCGAGGTAGGCCGGGGTCGCGTCCGCGGGCACGCCGATGTCCTCGACGTCGAGGGCGTGCACGGTGAAGAAGCAGCGGTGCTCGCCGTGCCCGGTGGGCGGCGCGGCGCCGATGCAGCGGGCCATGCGGGCGTCGTTGGGCAGCTGCAGGGCCCCGGCGGGCAGGCCGGAGCCGGTGTCGTCGCCCGCACCCTCCGGCCGTGCCCGACACCGGGGCGGCCAGATGGCGGCAGATCGCCGAGGCCAGGGCACTGACCGACCAGTTGGACCGGCTCTGGACGGCCGGCGAGCTGGCCCGCCGCTGGTCCGGCGCCGTCGCCCCCGGCCGGGACGCCGTCGCCGAGCACCGCGCGCTGGAGGAGGCGGCCCTGGCCCGCGACGCCGATCGGGCCGCCGCACTGCTGCGCGAGCACGTGCTACGCACCGTCGAGACGCTGACCGGCGCGTCCCGTACTCCCGCTCATTGACAGGCGATGATTTCTGCTTGAGAGTACGTCCATGCGCGGTGACCAGCTCTCGGAGGTGTTCGACCTCGTCGAGGTGCAGGGGCAGATGTCGGGGGCGTTCGAGGTGCGGGGCCGCTGGCGCTCGCGGCACGCCATCGACCACCCGCTGAAGCTCATCGCCATGATTCAGGGCCACGGGCGGCTGCTCACCGACGGCCTCGACGCGCCGGTCGAGCTGGGCCCCGGCGACGTCGCCATCCTCAACGACCGGTCCTGGCTGGACGTCCAGGGCGGCAGCGGCGACGGGCCGGTGACCGAATTCGTCCCCGGGCCGGGCTTCAACATCTACGGCGAAGGCGGCGGCCCCGCCGGGTTCGTCGTCGGCGGGTACGTCGATCTCAACCACGTCGGCAGGACGCTGCTGGGCCAGGCGCTGCCGCCGGTGGGCCACGTGCGCGCCGCCGACACCGCCGCCGCCGGCCTGCACCGCAACCTGCACGCCCTGGCCGAGGAGGCGCGGGCGAACCGGATCGGGGCGGCGTTCACGATCCGCCAGTACGCCCAGCTCCTGGTGCTGGAGCTGCTGCGCGCCTACATCGACCAGGCCGAGCTGCCCCCGGGCTGGCTGCGGGTGATGGCCGACGAGCGGCTGCGCCCAGCGCTCACCCTCATGCACGCCGAGCCCGGCCGCCCCTGGAGCCTGGAGGAGCTGGCCAGGGCCGCCGCGATGTCGCGCACCTCGTTCGCCGAACGCTTCAGGACGATGGCCGGTGTGCCGCCGCTGACGTACCTCAACCGGTGGCGGATGCTGCTGGCGCAGCGAGCCCTGCGCGACGGTGACGTCCGCGTCGGGTCGCTGGCCGCCCGGCTGGGCTACGGGTCGGAGAGCGCGTTCAGCACCGCGTTCAAGCGCGAGGTGGGCATGTCGCCCCTGCGCTACCGATCCAGCGTCCGCCAGGCGGTCTCCGTCTGAGGCGGCAGGCCGGCGCCGGATCCGCCGCCCGTCAGGCGCCGGCCCGCCGCACGCCTCAGACCGTCTTCTTCGCGCCGCCGTCGATGACGTAGTCGGAGCCGGTCACGTTCACGGCGTACGGCGAGGCGAGCCACGCCACGAGCGCGGCCACCTCCTCCGGCTCGATCAACCTGCCCGTCGTCACGCCGGTCGCCGCCGGCAGACCGGCCAGGAACTGCTCGAGCTCCAGGCCGTGCACGCCGGCCAGCAGCTCGCCGTACCCGCCGGGCCCCTCCCACATGGCGGTACGCGCGCTGCCGGGGGAGATCGTGTTGACCCGCACGCCCTGCGGGCCCACCTCCTCCGACAGGGCCTTGCCGAACGCCGTGAGCGCCGCCTTGGCCGTCGAGTACGGCACCGGCCCCGCGTGCGGCATCCGCGCGGAGATCGAGGAGATGTTGACCACGCTGCCCTTGCGCCGCAGGAGGCTGGGCAGGGCGGCGCGGGTGGCGCGCACGGCGCTGAAGAGGTTCAGCTCGTAGGTGTGCTGCCAGATCTCGTCGGTCATAGCCGCGAACCCGCCGGCCAGTTCCGGCCGCGCGTCCCCGCCGCCGACGTTGTTGACCAGCAGGTCGATCTCGCCCAGCTCGCCGAGCGCGGCCTCGATCACCTCGCCGGGGCCCTGCGGCGTGGCCAGGTCCGCCGGCACGGCGAACGCGCCGGTCTCCTTCAGCTCCGGCGTGATCGTACGCGCGGCCGCGACGACCCGCATGCCCTCGGCCGTCAGCGTCCGCACGATCGCCAGGCCGAGGCCCTTGCTCGCGCCGGTGACGACGGCCGTCTTGCCGTTCAGTTGCAGATCCATAGCAACTCCCACTGTCAGTCGCATCACATGTGTTGCGAGAAACATAGAACTTGCACAGAATTGTTGCAAGTTCTGGGGTAAGAGGAGCCATGGCGTATCCTTCGGTGCGTGAGTGGGACGATCCGGCCGTTGCGGTCCGACGCCGAGCGCACGGTGCGGACGATCCTGGAGGCCGCCGAGCGGGTGTTCGGCTCGGACCCCGCGGCCAGCATGGAGCAGGTCGCCGAGGCCGCCGGGGTGGCGCGCACCACCGTGCACCGCCGCTTCGCCTCCCGCGACGCGCTGCTGGGGGCGCTGGGCGCCGTGGCGGCCCGCGAGTTCGCCGCGGCCGTCGAAGCCGCACGTCCCGAGACCACCCCGCCGCTGGTCGCGTTCTACCAGGTCACGGTCAACGTGCTGCGGGTCAAGCGGCAGTGGCCGTTCGCGCTCAACCTGTACGGGCCGGAGCACGAGGAGCCGGCCCGCGTGCACGCCGAGGTCGAAAAGCGCTGCGACGAGCTGTTCAAGAAGGCACAGGACTGCGGTGTGCTGCGCGCCGACGCCGACCTGATCTGGGCCAGGAAGAGCTACTACGCCCTGATCGGGGTGGCGGCTCGGATGCACGAGTACGACATCGACGAGGCCGCCTCCCGCGTGGTCGACACGCTGCTGGGCGGTGTCGGCACCGGCCAGGGCCTGGTCCGGCCGCGGCAAAGCTGAAGCCGGGCTGGCGCCGTCACCTCACTGCGGCCGGAGCGCCGCCTCCCGCGGGCGGGACGGGTCCGGCAGCCGTACGGCGGCGAACACCAGCAGGGCGACGGCGGCCAGCGCGAAGACGACGTTGCCGATCAGGTCGGTCGCGGCGGGCACGGGCACGGCGGGCGGCTGCGGGAAGCCGTGCCAGGCGTAGGTGAGGACGTAGCCGGCCCCAGCGCGTACGTCTGCCGCACACCCCAGCCCGGCCGCCGCGACCAGCGGGCCACCAGCACGCAGACGGCGGCGTACAGCGCCAGGTCGACCGCCACCACCGGCCAGGCGCCGAGCGTCCCGGATGCCAGGTTGGCCAGCCAGAACACCGCCCCCGCCACCAGCGAGAACCCGAGCACCACCCACGGCCCGGGCGCCGAGCCCTGCCCCACCGTGCCGGACGTCGGCGCCGACTCTCCGACCCGCGCGTCCGTGCCGGGCTCCGCCGCTGCCGTACGGCGGCGCAGAGCCGTGACGGCCAGGACCGCCACGACCGCCGCCAGACCCGCGAGCTGCACAACCGACGGCAATGCCGCCTCCCCGGCGTACGCGGCGGCCGCCGCCGCGCCCAGCACGAACAGCACCCCGGCCACCACCAGCCCGGGAACGCGCAGCCACGGCTCGGACGCCCGGGCGGGCACCAGCGCCTCCATGACCGCGATGGGAGCGCAGATGCTGCCCGCGACGTGCACGCCGCCGAGCACGAAGCTCGCCCACCAGGCGCTCACGCCCACCCCGGGCAGCCACGCCTGCGCCGCCAGGTCCATCCCGGCGAAGTTCGAGGCGAACAGGGATCGGGTGACCAGGCCCTCCTCGACCAGCGCGTACGCCAGCGCGAGCAGGACGATGCCGGGCCAGCCCGCGCCCCGCCGCCTGGCCAGCTCGCGGACGAGGAGCGCGCCGCCGCCGTACAGCGGGGCCAGCGTGATCAGCGCCGGCAGCATGGTGATGGGCAGGTTGCCCAGCAGGAACTCGCCGGCCAGCGGCGACAGGAAGAAGAGCCCGATCGCGGGCGCCACGCGTTTCAGCATGTCTCCAGCCTTCCGAGCGCCGGTCGGGGCCGGTAGTGACGTTCGTCAGAGCCAGCCTCTGGCCTCCGCGGCCCGCGCCGCCTCGGCCCGGTTGCGGGCGCCCAGCTTGCCGATCGCCGACGACAGGTAGTTGCGCACGGTGCCGTCCGACAGGAAGAGGCGGCGGGCGATGTCGGCGATGGTTCCGCCTTCGGCGGCGGCGCGCAGAACGTCGCGCTCGCGGCTTGTGAGCGGGTTCGCGCCGATGGACAGGCTGGCGGCCGAGAGCCCGCGGTCGAACACCTGGCCGCCCGCGTGCACCCGCCGTACGGCATCGGCCAGCTCGCCCGCCCTGGCGTCCTTGAGCACGTAACCGGCGACGCCCGCGTCCTTGGCGCGCCGCAGGTACCCCGGGCGGCCGAACGTGGTCAGGATGATCACCTTGACGCCGGTCAGCCCGGCCGCCGCCGTCAGCCCGTCCAGTCCCGGCATCTCGATGTCGAGCAGGACCACGTCGGGACGGCACCGCTCCACCGCCTCCGCCACCTCGTCGCCCCGGCTCACCTGGCCGACGACCTCGATCCCAGGCTCCAGCCCCAGCAACGCCGCCAGCGCCTCCCTGACGAGATGCTGGTCATCGGCCAGCAGCACGCGGATCACATCGGTCGGCGGGACATCGCTCACGACGGCTTCCCGGGGACGGCGGGCGGAACGTGAATGAGCTCCGAGCGCGGATCACGATGGTCGCTGGAGCGGACGTCGGCGGGTGGTGCGGTGTCGTCTCCGGACGGAGCCCCTGCGGGCGGTGCGTCGCCGGGCACGGGGATCTGCGCCTTGAGCAGGAAGCCGCCACCCTCGGCCGGACCGGTGGCGAGCGTGCCGCCGGCGACCTCGACACGCTCGGCCAGCCCGCGCAGGCCGTTGCCACGGCCGCCGGCCAGGCCATCGAGATCACCGACATCGCCCGGCGCGGGCTCACGGCCGGCCAAGCCGCGGTGGTCGCCTGCACGTGCGTGCGCGGGGCCGCGCCCGTCGTCGCGCACCTCCGCGTAAGCCTGCCCGTTCGCCGTACCGAGGCGGATCCGGCACGTGCGGGCGCCGCTGTGCCGGACGACGTTCGTCGTGCCCTCCCTGACCACCCAGGCCAGCACCGGCTCGACGGTCGGCGGCAGCGGCCCGGCAGAAACCGTCAGCCGCACGCCGGCGGTGGCGAGCGCGCGGCGCGCGCCGTCCAGCTCGTCGGCCAGCGACAGCTCCCGGTAGCCGGCGATCGCCTGCCGCACCTCGGCGAGCGCCTGCCGGGACAGCTCCTCGACCTGCTCCATCTCGGCTCTGGCCCGTTCGGGATCGGCGTCGACCAGCCGGGCGGCGAGCTGGCTCTTCACCGTCATCACCGCCAGGCTGTGGCCGAGCAGGTCGTGCATGTCGCGGGCGAAGCGCAGCCGCTCGTTGTCCACGGCCAGCCGCTCCACCTTCACGTTCGCCTCGCTCAACGCCCGGTTGGCGGCGTTGAGCCGGAGGAACGCCCGGATGGCCGCGGTGAACACGACCGACTGGACCGGAATCCACCACATCTCCGCCAGGGACTGGCCGAGCAGGACGAGGGCCAGCGTGCCCGCCACGATCGTCGCCCCCGCCGCCACGGGCAGCGCCCGCTCGGGCAGCGCCGTGGCGACGGCCGTGATGAGGAAGTACGAGGCGGCGAACACCCACAGCTCGCCCAGCACCGGCACCAGCGCCGCCGCGACCCCGTACAGCAGGGCGAGGGCGTACGGGGTGGCGTTGCGGTGCGGAAGCTCCAGAGCGGTCCACGCGACCCGCAGGTAGAGCCCGGCGAACCCGGCCACGCCCGCCACCACCGCCGCGACCACGACGGCCGAAGGGCCCGAGGCGAGGAAACCGGGGATGGGCCACACCAGGACGACGAGGTAAACGGAGGTCCACAGCCGGGCCTTCATGCCTGCAACCCTAACCAGCGCCCCCGCCCGTACGTACCTGACGAATGTCACTGACCCGGCAGGACGGTCACAGCCCACGAGCCCGTGCACCGAGCCGCGACCGGACGTGGACCACGTGCCGCCACCGTCGGACGGCCGGCCTAGGCGCCGTCGAGGACCTCGCGCAGCCGGCGCGCGAACGCGTCCGGCTGCCCCGCGTACCCGAACTCGCCGTCCGTGAACCCTCCGTGATGGCTGGGGAAAACGGTCGCCTTCTGGCCGAGGAGTTCGGCGGCGGCCTCGGCGGCGCGGGCGGTGACGATCCCCGCCGACTCCTCGCCCACCGCGATGAGGACGCGGGTGGGCGCGGCGGAGAGCGCGGCGAAGTCCGGCCGGTAGCCGCTGACCGCCCACGACCGGTCGGACAGCAGCGGGTCGTCGCGGGAGCCGTCGTCCTCTGTCGGCAGGCCGAACGCGGCGGGGTCGGGGGCGGGCTGGGCGAAGTAGTCGTCGGTGTACTCGCCCTGCCACGAGGTCATCGCGATGAAGGCCGCCATCCCGGCGCCCCAGCCCTTGCTCTCGTACGCCTCCCGGACCTCGGCGCTGGCGCGCAGGGCGGCCTCGGCGTCGGGTAGCAGCGGCAGGAGCGGCGGCTCGTGCGCGACCAGGGTGCGCACGTCATTCGGGTACGCGGTCACCAGGGCGAGCGAGGTCACCGCGCCGCCGCTGCTGGCGAACATGTCGACCGGGCCACCGACCGCCTCGATGATCGCGTGTACGTCACCGGCCTGGGTCTGCGGGTTGTGGTCGTCACGGCCGTCCTTGCGGACGCTGCGGCCGAGCCCGCGCGGGTCGTACGTGATCACGGTACGGTCGCCGAAGCGCTCGGCCAGCGCCCTGAACCCGCTGGCGTCCATCGGCTGGCCGATCATGAACAGCGGCGGGTGGGCGCTCTCGCCCGGCAGCGGGCCGTGGATGTCGTAGGCGAGGTCGGCTTCAGCCGTCTTGAGGATGTGGGTTGTCGTCATGCCCATGGAGACTCCGGCCGCCGGGAAAACTCATCGGTGCCAGTCAATCCGATCCGACGAGAAGCCCCTGCTTCAGTATGGGTGTTGATTGTGCGGCCGGGCATGGCCTACGGTGCGGCGATGGACGTCATCGGCTGGCTGCTCGACTCCGACCCCGCGATCCGCTGGCAGGTGCTGCACGACCTCACCGGCGCCCCACCGGAAGAGGTCGCCGCCGAGCGCGAACGCGTGGCACGGGAGGGCTGGGGCGCCCGGCTGCTGGCGTTGCGGGGCGACGACGGCCTGTGGGCCGGCGGGGCCTGCTTCCCCAGGGGTACCGCGGCGACGAGCCGGGCCAGCCGTGGACGGCGACCATGCACACCTTGCAGTCCCTGCAGATCCTCGGCCTCGACCCGAAGTCGGACCTGGCACAGCAGGTGATCGCCCGGGTGGCCGGGAACGGCAGGTGGGAGCACGCCGGCCAGCGGTACTTCGACGGCGAGGTCGAGCCGTGCATCAACGGCAGGACGGTCGAGACCGGCGCCTACTTCGGTGTGGACGTCTCCGGCATCGTGGCGCGCCTGCTGGACGAGCGGCTGGCCGACGGCGGCTGGAACTGCGAGGCCGAGAACGGCTCCGTGCGCTCGTCGTTCCACACCACGATCAACGTGCTGGAGGGGCTGCTGAAGTACGAGCGCGCCACCGGCGGATCCGACGCCGTGCGGGAGGCGCGCCGCGCGGGGGAGGAGTTCCTGCTGGAACGCGGCCTGTTCCGGCGCAAGAGCACCGGCGAGGTGGCCGACCCGGCGTTCCTGGAGTTCGCCTTCCCCTACTACTGGCGGCACGACGTGCTCCGCGCGCTCGACTACTTCCGCAGGTCGGCAGCCGCTCCGGATCCCCGCATGGCGGAGGCGGCGGAGATCGTCGAGGCCAAGCGGCAGCCCGACGGCCGCTGGCGGCTCGACCGGGTCCATCCGGGACGCGTCCACTTCGCGTTCGAGGACGGCGTGGGCAGGCCGAGCCGCTGGAACACCCTGCGTGCGCTCCGAGTCCTGGCCTGGTGGCGATCCTGAGACCCCAGATCGGCGGTGAACCCTGAAGCGGGTGCCCGGCGCGGCCCGCGCTGCTAGCGTCTGGAGGTGATCTTGTATCCCGCCGGGGAAAGGACAGCCGTGTATCGCCGTCTCCTCGTCCTGATCGCCACCGCCGCCGCCCTCTTATCGGGCATGACCGCGCCCGCGCACGCCGCGGTCGCCACGGAAGCCGTCTTCAACGACCCCGTCAACGACCCGGCCGCCATCCAGAACCGGATCGTGCAGCTCATCCAGGGCGCCGACCCCGGCTCCACGATCCGGGTGTCGATGTACTACGCCACCGACCCGACGATCCCCGACGCGCTGATCGCCGCCAAGAACGCCGGCCGCGACGTCCAGGTCATCTTCGACAAGAAGATGAAGGGGACGGCCATCCTGGCGTCGCTGGCCGCCGCGCTCGGCACCGACACCGGGCAGAGCTCGTGGGTGCTGGTGTGCCCGGACGGGCGCGGCTGCATCGGCGACCGCCCGCTGTACGGGTCGGTGTCGCTGAACCACAACAAGTTCTTCCTGTTCTCCCGCACCGGCGGCACCGACAACGTCGTCGTGCAGTCGTCGGCCAACCTGCACACCGGCCGTGACGGGCTCAAGGGCTGGAACTCGGCCCTGGTGCTGGCGGGCGACGCCGGGATCTACAACGCGTACACCGGCTACTTCAACGACCTGAAGGCCCAGCAGGTGAACAACAACTACTACGACACCCGCACACCGGTGACCTCGGGCGCCGCCAAGGTGCACTTCTACCCGCGCCAGGAGAGCAACGGCAGCCCCACCGACCCGGCCGAGGACACCATCACCACGGTGCTCGACCACGTCGAGTGCCACGGCAACAGCGAGGTCGGCACGGTGGACGGCACCCACCGGACGATCGTGCGGGTCGCGATGGGCATCTTCAGCCGCACCCACCTGGCGCGCAAGCTGCTCGCCCTGGACAAGGCGGGCTGCTACGTCGAGGTCGCGCTCAACTACAACAAGGACAGCGACTCCGAGGTGTCCTCGATGAACGAGCTGGTCAAGACGACCGGCGCGTACAACGGGATCAACGTCCGCTACTACTGCACCGCCGACCCGATCTGGATCCACTCCAAGTACCTGATCATCGAGGGCAAGTACTACGGCGTGCCCGACCGGAAGATCGTCTGGACCGGCAGCCACAACTGGAGCTGGAACTCCCTGCGCCAGGCCGACGAGGCGCTGCTGCAGCTCGAGGACGACACGATCTTCGACAGGTTCCGCTCCAATTACTACGCGGTACGCGTGGGCAGCGGCATCCGCTCGGCCGGCAACGGCACCCCGGCCCGCTGCTGAAGCCGAGCGAGCGCGGCGGGATCACGGCAGCTTGGCGCGCGGGTCGCGGCGGGCGAGCCGGCGCAGCAGGTCGGGGAAGCAGTAGCCGGTCATCGCGCCGTCCGCGCCGCGCTCCATCTCCAGGTCGAGGAACAGGCCGCCGTTGCCGCACAGGATCGACAGGCGCGGCATCTCGCCCGCCGCCTCGGCCGCGCGCAGCGCGCTGATCTTCCCCAGGCCCGGCCAGTCCTCGTGCTTGAGCATCACCACCGACGGCACCTCCACCGCCCCGCGCCATCGCCTCGCAGGCCAGTTCCCGCATCGCCGCGAAGCCCGGCGCGGACACCCCGACGACCACCGGCAGCGCGGTGCGGTCCAGCACCGTCGCCACCACCTGCACCGCCTCGGCCGGCGTCAGCTTGGGCGCCTCGCCGAGCTGCCCGAGCAGCGTCAGCCCGTCCACGCCCGCCTCCTCGTAGAAGTCGGTCAGGCGGCGCAGGCTGTCCAGGTCGAGCGAGCCGTCCGGATGGAACGGGGTGGGCGCGATCGCGTACACGCCACGGGTGGTCCTGCTGCTCATGAGCGTCGTCCTGCCTTCCGGCCCGGGGGAGGTCACCCCGATCACATACCCGGACCGGCGCCCCGACCCGATGACCGAATCCGGCCGTCCATTACCCCGGCCGGGCTGCCCGTGCGCCTGCTGATCGGCATCCTCCTGCACCGCGACCCGGGCGACCCGCAGCTCGCCGACGCCGGGCTGCTGGAGGTCGGCACCCGGGTGGCGGACGTGCTGCCCGGCTTCGCCGTCGCCGACCCGCAGGTGACGCGCAGCGTGACGATGGGGCAGCTGCTCACCCACACCAGCGGCATCGCCGGCGACTTCACGCTCGACACCGGCCGCGGCGACGACTGCCTGGCCCGCTACGCGGCCGCCTGCGCCGAGGGGGGCGGGGCGGCCCGTGTCAGACTGCCGGTATGACGCACAACCACGTTGAGGATCCGGCCTGCGAGGTCGCTCACGGCGCGAGCCCCGCCGAGGACGACGGGCGGACGCTGGTCGCCGTCTTCGTCTCCCCGGTGGCCGAGCACCTGCTGCGCTTCGGCGACGAGCTGGGCTTCCGTACGGTGCTCTTCGACCCCGACCCGGCCCGGCACACCGGCGGACGGCCCGCGGTCACCCGGCTGGACGACGTCATCGACGGCACCTGCGACGTCGTGCTCACCGACCACCACCGCGAGGAGATCGGGCCGGTGCTGCGCGACCTGCTCAAGTCCCCCGCGCGCTGGATCGGCATCATGGGCAGCCCGCGCCACGAGGGCCCGCACGTACGCGCGCTGACCGAGCTGGGAGTCGCGCCGGAGGAGATCGCCCGGGTGCACCGGCCGATCGGGCTCAACATCGGCTCGCGCACCCCCGCCGAGATCGCCCTGGCGACCGTCGCCGGGCTGATCGCCGACCGCAACGGCCGCCCGGGCGGCTTCGCGTTCTAGACATTCCCGGTACGGGGCCTCCGCCCGGGCGCGTCTCACTCCGACAGGGCCGTGCGCAGCTTGGTCAGCACGGCCCGCAGGATGCGGGAGACGTGCATCTGCGAGATGCCGAACTCCTTGGCGATCTCCGACTGCGTCATGTTGCCGTAGAAGCGCATGAGCAGGATGTTCTTCTCGCGCGCTGGCAGGGCGTCGATGAGCGGCTTGACCGAGTGCCGGTCGAGCAGGGTGTTGAGCGACTCGTCCTGCGCGGGCAGGAAGTCGCTCAGCTCGGCCGCGTCGTCGTCGCCGTTGTTGACCGGGGCGTCCAGCGACAGCGTGCTGTAGGCGGTGGACGCCTCCAGCGCGAGCAGCACCTCCTCCTCCGAGATGCCCATCTTCGCGGCCAGGTCCGCCACGGTCGGCGAGTGGCCGAGGGACTGGGTCAGCTCGGCGGTGGCCTTGTTCATCTCGATCCGCCGTTCCTGGTAGACCCGCGGCACCCGGATCGCCCACGTACGGTCCCGGAAGTGGCGCTTCACCTCGCCCATCATGGTGATCATGGCGTAGCCCCTGAACTCGTGGCCGAGCTCGGGGTCGTAACCGTTGACGGCCTTCATCAGGCCCACGTACGCGGCCTGGCGCAGGTCCTCCATCGGCTCACCGCGGTAGCGGTAGCGGCGGGTGACCTCGCCGACCAGTCCCTCGTGCATCTCGACCAGGCGCTCGCGGATGCGGACGGCGTGCAGTTCGGAGATCTGGGGGTCGGCCAGCTCGGAGAGAAGCTCTTCGGCGGTGAACTGCTCAAGTGCGGGGGTCAGGACGGGCATCTGCTGCTCCAGAAGGTGCTGCGGCCCCGCCTGAAACACAAAAAGCCCAGGCAGAGGCACGCTTGATTCGCGTGGGACGAAGCCCTCTGCTGGACTTCGAGATCAACCATGCCCGCTAAACGCACTTAAACACTGAAATAAGGTAACGAAAAGGTCACGGCTGAAGATTCCCCGGTCAGAACCCGCTCGCGGGCACCGGACGGCCTCGAGGGGCGGTGAGGGCGCCTGCGAGGTGGCCCGGAGGCGGGTGGGGCCGGTCGCGAGGTGGCCCGGAGGCGGGTGGGGCCGGCCGCGAGGTGGCCCGGAGGCGCGGGTGAGGCCGGTCGCGAGGTGGCCCGGAGGCGCGGGTGAGGTCAGTGCGACGGCGACGGGGGACGCCACACGGCTGCCGGCGGCGGGGCGCGAGGCGCCGACGCGGTAGGCGCTGGCGTTGGAGCGCGTCGGCGCTACCGGTGATCGTGGGGGTGTCCGCACCGGGCTTCGCGGCGAGGAAGCGCGGTGGCGGACGGCCGCGAGGGCGGTGGGAGGGCGCGGCACAGCGGCCGGCGGCGGGGCGCGGGAGGCGGTGGGGCACCGGAGTGGGTGGAGGCGATGCCGGAGGGTGCGAGCGATGCCGGAGGGCGCGGGGCGGAGCCGGAGGTGTGAGCGGGAGGCTGCGGGCGGGGCCGGAGGGAGGTTGTTGGCGCCGTCCCCTTCCCGTGCGTGAGCGCGGGGACGGCGCCGCCCAGTGACGTTCCCTGAAGTACCAAGGCTCACACCAGCCACGCCTCTGTATTGACAAGATTTTCTCCAAGAGGTGAAGGATCGTGGTGAAAAATGCCGTAATATCCGAAATTGCCCACCCTCCAGCGCCTCCCCTGCGGAATGCGAGAAACATTCACTAGGGCCTGCCGTGATCGCCCGGAATAGCGGAAAACGTGAATGATATTCGTCGATAGCGCATTCTCTGGGATTGGCGATGAAGAAATGCCGTTAAGGGGTCCAAGGCATTTGCAGGGATGCTACGGTTTGTACCTGATCCCGTGCGGACAGTACCGCACGGGACACCACGAAACTGCTTGCCGTCTCCCGCATCGGCAGGTTGATGCGCCTGCGGTGCCTGGCCGTCATCACCCCACGAGGACCTGATCGATGTCAGTACACGCCTCCAAACGCCCGCGGTTCCAGACCTCGCCCATGGGGCGCGCCCTGCTGTTCTTTCTGGGTGCCGCGCTCATTTCCAGCGCCGCCTGCGGATGGCTCATCACCCGGATCCCCGCGGAAGGAAAGACGCTGGTCGGGGTGGGCAGCGGCGGCGCGGTCGCGCTGTTCTCGATCGCCGTGGCCGTCGCCGCCTATTGCTCGACGAACGCCCGGGAGGTGCGCGAGCGGCTGCGCCGTACCGACGCCTCCACAAGCTTGCTGCAGGAAGAGCTGAAGCGCCTGACGCACGAGATCCTGCCCGCGCTCGGCCACCGCATCAGGAACGGCGCCACCGTCCCCGGCGTGCTCGCCGAGCTGGGCCAGCCGTCGCACCCGGCCACGCAGGCGCTGGTGCAGTCGCTGGCGCAGACCGTGGAGGGCGAGCGGCAGCGGCGGGCCGCCGCCGTGGCCGCCTGCACCGCCATGGAGACCGAGCTGGGCAGGCTGGCCGACGAGCAGCTGCCCGCCCTGCTCGCCCGGCTCCACGCGGGCAAGGGCGTGGGCGAGCCCACGCTGCCCGACGAGCTGCAGCCCAGCCAGAAGGCCGTGCAACGGCTATGGGAGGAGATCGCCCGCGAGCTGGAGGAGGGCAACCGCCAGGGCGCCGCCGCGATGGCCTCCTGCGCCGAGGCCGCCGCCCGCATCCAGGCGCAGGTGACGAGCCTGCTCGGCAGGCTGCGCGAGCTGGAGGACGAGTACGGCGACAACGAGGCCGTCTTCGCCCACCTGCTGGAGATGGACCACCGCATCTCCCAGATGGGCCGCCTGGCCGACAACATCGCGCTGCTGAGCGGCGGGCGTTCGGGACGCCGCTGGACCAAGCCCATCCCCATGGAGAGCGTGCTGCGCGGCGCGGCCGGTCGCATCGGCGCCTTCCGCCGCGTCCAGCTCCACTCCACCGGCACCGCCGCCGTCGTCGGCTACGCCGCGGAAGGCGTCATCCACGCGCTCGCCGAGCTGATCGACAACGCCGCCAAGTTCTCGCCGCCCGGCACCGCCGTGCACGTTTACGTCGAGGAAGAGGACGCGGGCGTGGTGGTCACCATCGAGGACAGCGGCCTCGGCATGCGCACCCGCGAGCGCCGCCTGGCCGAAAGCCTGATCAGCCGCCCGCTCGACCTGACCACGCTGTCGGGCACCCGGCTCGGCCTGGCCGTGGTGGGCCGCCTGGCCGGCAAGTACGGCCTCACGGTCAGCTTCCGGCCGTCCGCCAGGGGCGGCATCGGCGTGGTCGTCCTGATCCCCCGCCAGCTCGTCGTCTACCCGCCGGTCGAGGACGAGCAGGCGGCACGCCCAGCCGAGCGCGCCGAGGACCCGGCGCCGGTCGCCCGCCACGCGGCCCCGCCGCCCTCCACCGACGGGCCGGACGCATACCTGCCGAAACGGCCGCGCGGAGGCACGCTCGCCGCCGCGCAGCCGCTGCCCGCCCAGCCGCCGGCGCGGGTCCGCGACCCGCAGGCCGCCGCGAACCGGCTGGCCGCCTTCCGCAGGCAGCGCACCTCGACGGCGGACGACGACCTTACGTGACGCGATGACCGACACCTCTTTCCGCAGCCGCGATCACCGATGGGAGGCAAGGGGCACGCCCGCGAGCCCCGTCGCACCTATGAGCTCGAGCAATTCCTTGAGTGCCGCCGAGCGCGACCTCGGCTGGTTCCTCGGCGACCTGCGTGACAACACCCCGGGGATCAGGCACGTGCTGGTGCTGTCGCGCGACGGGCTGGCCATGTCCGGCGCGCCCGGCCTCCACCCCGACCAGGCCGACCAGCTCGCCGCCATCGCCGCCGGCATCCAGAGCCTCGGCCTCGCCGCCTCGGGCGAGTTCGGCGACCGCAGCGGGTTCGGGCAGGCGCTGCTGGAGTTCGGCGGCGGCATGCTGGTCGTGGTGCCGGCCGGTGAGGGCGCGCACCTCGCGGTGGTGGCGAGCGAGGACGCCGACGTCGGCGTCGTCGCGCACAACATGAACGAGGTGGTGGAACAGATCGGGCGGCTGCTCACCGCCCCGCCGCGCGAGCCCGTGCACGAGCCCGTGCATAGGGGCGGGCACCCATGACCGAGCGCCGCGCGCCCGAGCCCGGCGGCCCCGGCCCGTACCAGCGCCGGGTCTCCGAGCACGAGGCCGGGGTTCCGTATCAGGGCAGGGTCTCCGAGCACGAGGGTGCGGTGCCCTACCAGCGCCGCCCCCCGGGCCCCGCCGGACGCGCCGAGCGCGGGCGTGCGCTCGACAGGGAGAACCCCGACCGGCTCTACACCATCACCGGCGGCCGCGCGCACGCCGGCTCCGCCGCGTTCGACACGGTCACCCTCATCGTCGCCGAGGCCGACCCACGGCCGGGGATGCAGTCGGAGCACGTGAAGATCCTGCGCATGGCCCGGCGCCCGGTGGCCGTGGTGGAGATCTCCGCCCGGCTCGGCCTGCCGGTCAGCGTGGTGAAGATCCTGCTGTGCGACCTGCTGGACAGCGGCCGCATCACCGCCCGCCACCCGGTCGCCACGCGGACCCAAGTCCCCGACATCGCAACCCTGGAGCAGGTGCTCATTGGACTCCGCAACCTTTGACGAGGCCGGCACGTCGCTGCCGGCCACCGCCACCGACGCGTTCAAGATCGTGATCGTCGGCGGGTTCGGCGTGGGCAAGACCACCATGGTCGGCGCCGTCAGCGAGATCAGGCCGCTGAGCACCGAGGAGATCATGACGCAGGCCGCGGCCGGCATCGACGACATCAGCCGGGTGGCCGGCAAGCGCTCCACCACCGTGGCCTTCGACTTCGGCCGCATCACGCTGGACGCCCACCGGGTGCTCTACCTGTTCGGCGCGCCCGGCCAGCAGCGCTTCTGGTTCCTGTGGGACCAGCTGTTCAGCGGCAGCCTCGGCGCGGTCGTGCTGGCCGACACCCGCCGCCTGGAGGACTCCTGGTACTCCATCGACCGTCTGGAGGCCCACCGCGCGCCGTTCGTGGTGGCCGTCAACCGGTTCGGGCCGGGCCCCGGGCTCGACCGCATCCGCGACGCGCTGACGCTGCCCGCCGAGGTGCCGCTGCTCGACTGCGACGCCCGCGACCGGGAATCCTGCAAGAACGTCCTGATCACCCTCGTCCGGCACCTGTTGTGCCTGCATAGCCCATCGTCGAGAAAGAGCACGCCGTGACCGACCTTTCCTCCGCCTCCGAGCGTCACCCGTCCAGCGGACACGGAGCCGACCCCGTGCTCGCCGCCGGCTACCCCGAGCACGCCGACGCCGTGCGGCTGTACGGGCCGGCCATCGCCGAGGACCCCGGCACGCTCTACCAGCAGCTACGCCAGCGGGGCAGCGTCGTGCCCGTGCTGCTCGACGGCGACATGCCCGCCTGGTTCGTGCTGGGCTACCGGGAGGTGCACCACATCACGGCCAACCCGCAGTGGTTCGGCCGCGACTGCCGCCGCTGGAACATCTACGACCGGCTGCCGGCCGACTGGCCGCTCATGCCGTACGTCGGCTGGACCCCCTCGGTCATGTACGCCGAGGGCGGCGAGCACCAGCGCCGGGCCGGCGCCATCGGCGACGCGCTCGACGCCGTCAACCGCATCGACCTGATCGCCACCTGCGAGCAGGTCGCCGACCGGCTCATCGACGCCTTCGCCGGCGACGGCCGCGCCGACCTGATCACCCAGTACGCCTACCAGATCCCCGCCCGCATCGTGGCCCGCCTGTACGGCCTGCCGGAAGGCGACATCCCCGCCCTCGTGCAGGACGTGTTCGACTCGCTCGACGTCGGCGACAACGCCGTCTCCGCGCACCAGCGGCTGCACGCCAGGATGGCGCAGCTCGTCGCCGACAAGCACGCCCGCCCCGGCAACGACGTGCCGTCGGCGCTGCTCGCCCACCCGGCCAGGCTGACCGACGACGAGATCATCATCGACCTGCTGGTGGTGATGGCCGCCGCTCAGGCGCCCACCAGCAACTGGATCGGCAACACCCTGCGCCTGATGCTGGTCGACGACGGCTTCTCGGTCACGCTGCAGGGCGGCCGCAGCAGCGCCGCGCAGGCGCTCAACGAAGTGCTGTGGAAGGACACCCCCACACAGAACTTCATCGGCCGCTGGGCCGTGCAGGACTGCCACCTCGGCGGGCGCCGCATCCGCAAGGGCGACCTGCTGGTGCTGGGCTTCTCCGCGGCCAACAACGACCCGAACGTCCAGCCGGGCACCCACAGCGACTCCAGCACCAACCGGGCGCACATGTCGTTCGGGCACGGCGAGCACGGCTGCCCGTTCCCCGCGCCCGAGCTGGCCGAGATCATCGCGCGGACGGCCGTGGAGGTGCTGCTCGACCGGCTGCCCGACGTGACGCTCGCGGTCGCGCCGAAGGACCTGCGGTGGCGGCCGTCGGTGTGGATGCGCGGCCTGTACGGGCTGCCGGTGGTGTTCACGCCCACCCTGCCGCTCATGCCCGCGGCGGCCGGGCGGCGCGGCGCATAGAACCGCAGAGAACGCCGGCCGGGCGGCGTGGCGCATCGAAGTCGCCGCCCGGCGGGGAAGCGGTCAGGCCACCGGGGTGAAGCGCACCGGCAGCGAGGCCGGTCCCCGGGTGAAGACGCCCTGTTCGACCACCTCGGCCCCGTCGGCGAGCCGCAGGTCCGGCATGGCGTCGAGGAGCTGGTTGGTCGCCACCTCGACCTCGGTCTTGGCCAGCAGCGCGCCCACGCAGAAGTGCCGGCCCAGCGCGAACGCCAGGTGCGTGGCCGCCGCCGAGAACGCGGTCGACTCCTCCAGCTCCGAGCGGAAGATGTCGAACGTGTCGGGGTCGGCGTAGCGCTCCTCGTCGCGGTTGGCCGCGCCGATCAGGCACGTGACCGTGCTGCCCGCTGGCACCACGCCACCGCTCAGCTTCACGTCCTGGGCCGGCTGCCGCATGATCATGTGCACCGGCGGGGTGTAGCGCAGGGTCTCGGCGAACGCGCGCGCGATCAGGCCGCGGTCGCGGCGTACGGCGTCGAGCTGGTCGGGGTGGCGCAGCAGGTTCGTGAACAGGCTGGCGATCCCCTTGTCGGTGGTCTCCCCGCCGGCGGTCAGCAGCAGGCTGCAGAACGCCTTGATGTCCTCATCGCTCATCCGGGTGCCGTCGATCTCCGCCCGGCACAGCGTGGACAGCAGGTCGTCGCCTAACTCGGCGCGCCGCCGCCGCACAATGGGGATCATGTACGCGGCGAACTCCTCGCGCGTGCGCAGCCCCCGCTCGGTGACCTCGGGGTCCTGGCTGAGGTTGCCGAGGAAGGCGATGATCGAGGTGTACCAGGCGTGGAAGCGGTCGTGGTCGGCCTTGTCGAGGCCGAGCATGTCGACGATGACGTTGATGGGGAAGCGGGTGGCGAACTGCGCCACCAGGTCGGCTTCGCCGTCGTGCCGGAAGCCGTCGATGAGCTCGCGGCTGTTGCGCTCGATGACCGGCATGAAGGTGCGCCGCAGCTCCGCGCCGCGGAACGCGGGCACCACCAGCGCCCGGCGCACGGCGTGCTCGCGCCCGCTCATCTGCAGGAACGTGCGCCCGTGCACGGGCTCCAGCTGCCAGTCGTAGTTGGCGGTGGTGAACACCTCGTCCTTGAAGGCACGCTCGACGTCCTCGTACCGCGAGATGATGTAGCTCTGAGTGCCCTCGTGCCACAGCAGTGGCGCCTCGTTCCGCAGGACGCGGTAGGCGGAGTACGGATCGGCCATGAACTCCGGGGAGAGGATGTCGGGCGTGTTGCCAGGCGCGGTCATGACGCTCCCTCGCTACGCGGTCGTTTTACCGGAAGGCCCGACTTCACCCTAAGTCGCCACATCCGTACGATCCATAGTCCCTGAGCTGGGCGGGAGTCAGGCGCCCAGCTCGAGGTCCTGCCGGATCGCCTGCCCGGCGGCGCGATGCTCGGCCGCGGCGGCCGGGTCGGTGGCCTCAAGCACGGCCGCGATGCCCTCGTGGGCCAGCGCCTCCTTGTGCCGGTGTCCCATCCTGGTGGCCAGGTCGAGCGCCTGGCGGTGCAGCCGCAGCGCCTCGCCGGTCAGCCCGGCCTGGCGGCAGGTCTCGCCGTACGCGTCGAGGAAGTGCACCTTCCACTGCTCCTCGAACAGCTCGTCCAGCAGCGTGAACGCCTGCCGGTGACTGGCCAGCGCCTCCTCGTGGCGGCCCATCCTGCGCAGCGCCACGCCCAGGCAGTTGAGGCACCACGCCTCGTTGTGCCGGTGCCCGTCGCCGCGCGCCAGGTCGAGCGCGCGGCGCAGGTGCGCGGCGGCCTCGTCCGGCTGCTCGTCGGCCAGCGCCATACCGAGCGTGATGAGCGCGGTGAGCCCGGCCGGCCAGGCGGGGTCGTCGTAGTCGATCGCCAGCACCTCGCGGGCCAGCTCGGCGGCCTCCTCCCGCCGGCCGAGCTGGAGCATCGCCCACGCCTCGTACGCGGTGGCGTGGGCGGCGCCCTCCCGGCAGCCGGCCCGCTCGTACAGCTCGCGCGCCTGCCGGAACAGGTCGAGCGGCGCGTCGCCCCTGCCGTCCTCCCAGCTCAGGTAGCCGCGGCGCATCAGCAGGTCGGCCTGGGAGCGCAGGTCGCCGGTCTTCGCCACCAGGGGCGCGGCCGTCTCGTACGCGGCCGCCGCCTCCGCCATCCGGCCCGCGTTGTAGCGGGCGAAGCCCAGGTCGCTGTGCGCCTCGGCGAGCCGCCACGGATCGCCGAGCCGTTCGGCCGCCTCGACCGCCCGCTCGAACAGCGCGTTGAGGTGCGTGGTGCCGCAGCGGCGGGCGAAGTACGTCCGCATGAAACGCGGCAGCTCGCAGGCGTGGACGTCGGCCCCGAGCGCGATCGCCAGCTCGAACGCCCCCATGAGGTTGGCGTACTCGGCGGTGAACCAGGCCAGGGCGGCGTGCTTGCCGGCGAAGCGGGGCAGCGCGGACGGGGCCGGGCCCGCGGTGGGCGGGCGGCTGCCCGACGGGTGCGGCATGGCCGCGTCGGCGGCGGCCGCGGCGTGCACGTAGTAGCCGAGCAGCCGGCGCAGCGCCTGGTCCCGCTCGGCGGGGGAGTCCTGCTCCTCGCAGGCCCGGCGCGCGTGCTGGTGCACCAGGTCGTGCAGCGTGTAGCGGCCGGCGGCGGGCTGCTGGACGAGATGGGCGTCCAGCAGGTCCTCCAGCATCGCCCGCGCGTCGCGCAGCGGCAGGCCGGCCAGGGCGGCGGCCACGTACTCGTCGAAGGACGACCCGGACAGCAGGCCGAGCAGCCGGAACAGGCGGCGCTGGGCCCGGTCGAGCTGGCGTACGGACATCGCGAGCGCGGTGTCGAACTCGCTGCCGCCCTCCGCCAGGCGCTCGGCGAGCACGCCCACGGTCCAGCCCGGCCGGTGCCGCAGCCGGGCCCCGGCCAGCCGCAGCGCGAGCGGCAGGTGCCCGCACATCCGCAGCACCTCGGCCGCCGACTCCGGGTCCTGGGCGAGCCTGCCTTCCCGGCCGTCCGGTTCGCCGCTGGCGCGGGCCAGCAGCGCGGCGCTCTCCTCGGGGCTCAGCACGTCCAGCGAGACCGGTGGCACCTCCTCCAGGCCGATCAGGCGGTTGCGGCTGGTGATCAGCGCGACGGACGGGCCCGCGCCGGGCAGCAGCGGGCGTACCTGCTCGGCGTTCGCGGCGTTGTCGAGCACCACGACGGCCCGCCGCCCGGCCAGCTCGGCCCGCCAGCAGGCGGCCAGCGGCTCGATGCCGCCCTCCTGCGGGATCTTCTCCGACGGCGTGCCGAGCGCGGAGAGCAGCGTGCGCAGCGCGGGGTCGGGGCCGAGCGGCTCGCGGCCTTCGGTGAAGCCGTGCAGGTCGATGTAGAGCTGCGCATCGGGGTAGTCGGCGGCGAGCCGGTGCGCGGCGTGCACCGCCAGACAGGTCTTGCCGACGCCCGCCATGCCGTCGATGGAGACCACCCGGCTGCTCGCCACGGCATCGAGCACGGCTTCGAGCTCGGCCTGCCGTCCGGTGAAGTCCGGTACGTCGCGCGGCAGGTCGTTGCGCGGCGGGTGGGGGCGCCGGCGGGCGGCGCGGGCGGCTGCACCTGGCGGGTGGCCTTCGGCGGTGCGGGCAGCGGGCTGTTGGCGCGTTCCCACAGCGGACGGAGCTGGCGCGGGTCGCGCTTGACCTGACGGCACAGCTCGACCACGGCCGGCCAGGGCGCCACCGACCGGCCGGTGAGATAGCGCGACAGCGACGAGGAGCTGAGCCCCGCGTCGCGGGCGAGCGCGCGCACGCTGCGCCCGGACAGCTCCTGGATCAGCCGGAGCCGGGTGGCCAGCTCGTCGCGAGGGTCCGCTGTAGTCCGCTGGTGCACCGTTTCTCCGCCTTTGTGTCCCATTGCGCGGCAAATCTATCGAACCGGATCTCCGCAGGCCAGCGGCGTCGCGGGTGTCCCACGGTGTCCCACGGGCATCGTGCCGGCGCGCCGGGACGGCTGTGATGGAGTCACGCCCGGCCGACGGGGCCGGCGGACACCTGGAGAGGAACCATCGATGCAGGCACGAATGAAGAACCCCGCCTTCGTCCTTCCCGGCGCGACGGACGGCATCCAGCAGCTGTTCAAGGCGGTGCACAGCGGCGGCGTTGACCAGAGCACGCTGGAGCTGGTGCACCTGCGGGCCAGCCAGATCAACGGCTGCAGCTCCTGTGTCGACGCCGGAGTGAAGAGCGCGCGTAAGGCCGGGGTGGACGAGGAGCGGCTGGCCACTGTCGCCGCCTGGCGGGAGGCGCCGTACTTCACCGACGAGGAGCGGGCGGCGCTGGCGCTCGCCGAGGCGGCCACCCGGCTCGCCGACCGTCCCGGCGCCGTGAGCGACGAGATCTGGGACCGCGCCGCCACCTACTTCGACGAGAAGCAGCTCGCCGCGATCATCCTCATGGTCGGCCTCACGAACCTGTTCAACCGCGTCAACGCCACCACTCGCCAGATCGCCGGCGCGTGGGGCTGAAACCCCATACTTTCCCCCACACCTATAGATACGCCGTAGATACGCCGCAGAAAGGACCACATCCCATGGCTGCCAAGAGCACCACGAGCTACGAGGGCTTCACCGAGGAAGAGCGTGCGGCGATGAAGGAGCACGCGCAGGAGCTGAAGAAGGCGGCGCGGCGCGGCGCGAAGAGCAAGGCCGACGGCGAGGCCGACGTGCTCGCCAAGATCGCCGAGTTCCCCGAGGGCGACCGGCGGCTAGCCGAGCGCGTCCACGCCATCGTCAAGGAGAACGCGCCGCACCTGACCCCCAAACTCTGGTACGGCCAGCCCGCCTACGCCAAGGACGGCAAGGTCGTCTGCTTCTTCCAGCCCTCGTCGAAGTTCAAGACCCGGTACTCGACGCTCGGCTTCAACGACGCGGCGAGCCTCGACGACGGCGTCATGTGGCCGACCGCGTACGCGCTGACCGAGCTGGACGCCGAGACCGAGAAGCGCATCGCCGAGATCGTCCGCCGCGCGGCGGGCTGAACGGCCGGTTCCGGAGCGGCGACGGCTCCCGGCACGCCGGGAGCCGCTCTCCGGGCGGTCACGCCCCCCGGCGGGCCGAGGCGCGCAGGCCGTCCAGCACGACCGTGGTGAGCGGGTCGTCGAAGCGGGCCGCGGGGCGGCGGATCACGGCGCTCACCACGTCCAGCACCTGCTCGGGAGAGAGGTCACGGCGCAGCGAGCCCTCCTGCTGCGCCCCCGCGACGATCTCCAGCATCAGCTCGCCGACCTCGTCCCTGAGCTTGACGCAGGCAGGGGGCGGCGGCGCCGGCCCGGCGAGCGAGGTGATCAGCGCCAGCGGCTGCCAGGCGCAGTAGCGCACGACGTCGAGCAGCACGTCCCAGTACGTCCCCCGCCGCTCGTCGAGCCGGGCCCGGATGCGGCCGCGCAGGCCCTCGAGCGTCACCTCCGCCAGCTCCTCCACCATGGCGCGGCGATCGGGGAAGTGGCGGTAGAGGGTGCCGACGCCCACACCGGCCCCTTGGGCGATCTCCTCCATCGAGACGCCGGGCCCGCGCTCGGTGAACAGCTCGAGCGCCGTCATCAGGATGCGCTCGCGGTTGCGCCGCGCATCGGCCCGCATCATGCCTTTCGCTCCTCAACGTGAATATCGCATTCCGGTTAGTGTAGCATCCCAAGCGGAACCGGAATTTCCACTTCATTTTAAGGAGCTCGGCATGAAACTGGGCATCGCCCTGCTGACCGGAGGCTCGGACCTGGACACCCTGCTGGAGCAGGTGCGCGCGGCCCGCGAAGCCGGGTTCGACAGCGCGTTCTTCAACCAGTTCGCCTCGCTCGACGCGATCAGCGTGGCCGCCCTGGCCGGACGGCTGAACCCCGGCATGGAGGTGGGCACCGCCGTCGCCCACACCTACGCCAGGCACCCGTACGCGCTGGCCGAGCAGGCACTCGCCGCGAACGCCATCAGCGGCGGCACCTTCACCCTCGGCCTGGGCCCCAGCCACAAGCACCTCGTGGAGGACCTGTACGGCGTGCCGTACGAGCGCCCCGCCGTGCACGTACGCGACTACCTCACCGCCCTGCGGCCGCTGCTGCGCGGCGAGCCCGTCGACTACCAGGGCGAGACGCTCTCGGTGAAGGGTCAGCTCACCCCGCCGGGCGCGGTCGCGCCGCCCGTGCTGCTGTCGGCGCTCGGCCCCGTGATGCTGCGCATCGCCGGCGAGCTGGCCGACGGCACGATGACCACCTGGACGGGCGCGCCGTTCATCGCCGACTACATCGCGCCGCGCATCACCGCCGCCGCCGAGGCCGCGGGACGGCCCGCACCCCGCATCGTCACCTCCGTCATGGTGTGCCTCACGTCCGACCCCGACAGGGTGCGCGGCGAGCTCCAGGCGCAGATGGGCTTCGCCGGCGAGTTCGCCGCCTATCGCGCGGTGCTCGACCGGCAGGGCCTGTCCGGCGTGCACGAGCTGCTCGTCGCCGGAGACGAGAGCACCGTCGAGAAGGAGATCGCCAGGTTCGAGGCGGCCGGGGTCACCGACCTGGTGATCAGCCCGCTGGGCAGCGCGGAGGAGCAGGCCCGCACGCTCGCGTACTTCAGCCGCTGACCCCGTCCGCGCGGACGTAGGCTCGCCTCATGGCAGTACCCGGCGTCCGCCGGCACGGCACCTGGGAGGTGGCCGCCCCGCACACCCCTGAGCCGGCGCGCACCGCCAGGTGACCGGCCGGAGCGCGGGCGGGCAGGCTCAGCCGGCGCGGACCTCGGCCATGACGCGGCGCATGTCGGCGATGGCGTTGAGCGTGCCGCGCAGCGTGCCGGTCACCTTGGAGCGGCCCTTGCGCGGCAGGTAGTCCACCTCCACCTCGCCGATCCGCCAACCGGCCGCCGCCGCGCGCAGCACCATCTCCAGGGGATAGCCGAAGCGGCGGTCGGCCAGGCCGAGCGAGAGCAGCGCCGCACGCCTGGCCGCCCGCATCGGGCCGAGGTCGTGGAGGGGAGCGCCGGTGTGCCGGCGCAGGATGCCAGCCAGCACCGCGTTGCCCAGCCGGGCGTGCACGGGCCAGGCGCCGGCCGCGCCCGGCACCCGCCGCCCGAGCACCAGGTCCGACTCGCCGCCGAGGACCGGCGCGGCGACCCGGTGGAGCTGGCCGGGGTCGAGCGAGGCGTCGGCGTCCATGAAGCACACCACCTCGGCGGACGCGGCGAGCAGCCCGGCGTGGCAGGCCGAGCCGAAGCCGCGTACGGGCTCGCGCACCACCTCGGCGCCCAGCTCGGCGGCGATCTGCGGCGAGCGGTCGGTGGAGCCGTTGTCCACCACGATCGGCCGGTAGCCGCCGGGCATGCGCTCCAGCACCCAGGCCAGCGCGGCCTCCTCGTTCAGGCACGGCAGGATCACATCGACGGTCATGACCTGGCGAACTCCTTCATACCGGCGTCGAACCCGATCTCGGCGCGGAAGCCGAGCTCGGCGGCGGCCCGCGCGGGCGAGGCCACGATGTGGCGCACGTCGCCCAGCCGGTAGCGGCCGGTGACCTGCGGCTGCGGCCCGCCCCGTTCGGCGGCGAGTGCGGAGGCCATCTCGCCCACGGTGTGCGGGCTGCCGGAGGCGATGTTCCAGGCGCGCAGCGTGCCGGCCGGGACTTCGGCGGTCACAGCGGCGAGGTTCGCCCTGGCCACGTCGCGTACGTGGACGAAGTCGCGCCGCTGGCGGCCGTCCTCGAACACCTGCGGCGGCCGTCCCGCCCGCAGCTCCGAGCGGAAGATCGCGGCGACGCCCGCGTACGGGGTGTCGAGCGGCATGTGCGGCCCGTAGACGTTGTGGTACCTGAGCGCCGCCGCGCTGCCGCCGGTCTCCCTGGCCCAGTTGGCGGCCAGGTGCTCCTGGGCGAGCTTGGTGGTGGCGTAGGCGTTGCGCGGGTCGGGCGGCGTGTCCTCCCCGACCTCCGCCCAGGCCAGCGGCTCGCCGCAGTGCGGGCACGGCGGGTCGAACCTGCCGCGCTCCAGGTCCGCCACGGCGCGCGGGCCCGGCCGGACGTCGCCGTGCTCGGCGCAGGCGTAGCGGCCCTCGCCGTAGATCACCATCGAGGACGCCAGCACCAGCCGCCGCACGTCGTGCCTGGCCATGGCGGCGAGCAGCACGGCCGTGCCGTACACGTTGACCGAGGCGTAGTCGGGCAGGTCGGAGACGTCCACGCCGAGCCCGACCTTGGCCGCCTGATGCACCACCACCTCGACGCCGGGCAGCAGCGCGTCCAGGGCATCCGGGTCGCGCACGTCCACGCCGTCACTGATGTCCAGGCCGACGACGTCGTGCCCGGCGTCCCGCAGGCCGTCCACGACGTGCCGGCCGATGAAACCGGCCGAGCCGGTGACCATGACTCTCACGCCGCCGACGCTAGCCGTCCGCCACCGCCGCGCGACCGCGCGTAAGGGGTTCGTAAGGGTTCTTACGGACCCCGAACAACCCCCGCCGCCGGGCCCCGCGAGCCGTCGCGGGATGCCAGGCTGCGCCCCGTGAGCCGAACCCTCTTCGCATCCGGCGCGGCGCTCGCCGCCCTGGCGGCCGTCCTGGTCGTGACCGTCTCGGGGCCGCCCCGCCTCGGGTGGTACCTGGCCGCGTGGGCGCTGTTCGCCGCCGCCGTGCTCGCGGCGCGGCGGCTGCCGGAGAGCCGGCTCGGCCCGCTGGTCGTCGCGGGCGGGATCGTGCTGGCCGCCACCGGTCTGACCGCGCCGCCGAGCAGCAGCACCGACGCCTACCGCTACGTCTGGGACGGCCAGGTGCAGGCCGCGGGCATCTCCCCGTACGCCTACCCGCCGTCCGATCCGGCGCTGGCCGGGGTGCGCGACCCCTGGCTGTTCCCGCAGGACTGCACCGGGCTGTACCCGCTGCCCGACGGCGGCTGCACGCGCATCAACCGGCCCACCGTGCCGACGATCTACCCGCCGCTCGCACAGGGCTACTTCCTGCTCGTCCACTGGCTGTCGCCGGAGGACGCGGGGCTCAAGCCGCTGCAGGTGGCCGGTTTCCTGCTGGCCGTGGCGGCGCTGCTCGTGCTGTGCCGGGTCGCCGGGCCGCGCAAGGCCGTCTACTGGGCGTGGTGCCCGGCCGTGCCGGTGGAGGCGGTCAACAACGCGCACGTCGACATGCTGGGCGTGCTGCTCGTGGTGCTGGCCTTCACCGTCGTACGGGGGCGCGGCGCGCTGCTCGGCGCCGCCGTCGCGGCCAAGCTCCTGCCCGTCACGGCGCTGCCCGGCGCGCTGGCGGGCGACCTGCGCCCGCGCCGGATCGTGGCCACGCTCGGTCCCGCCGTGGCGGTGGTGGCGCTGTCGTACGTGCCGTACGTGCTGGCCTCCGGCCCCTCCGTGATCGGCTACCTGCCGGGCTACCTCAAGGAGGAGCGCTACGAGGAGGCCGCCGACGGCAACCGCTACGCCGTGCTCCGCCTGCTGCTGCCGGACTCGTGGGCGCCGTACGCGGCGATCGCGCTGCTGGCGCTCGTCGCCGTCCTCGTCCTGCGTCATGGCGACGCCCGCCGGCCCTGGGACGGCGCGCTGGTGGTGAGCGGCGCGTTCCTGCTGCTGCTCACCCCCGGCTACTCCTGGTACGCGCTGCTCGTGGTCGCCCTGGCCGCGATGGCGGGCCGCCCGGAGTGGCTGGGCACGGCGCTGGCCGGCGCCATCGCCTACGTGGACGGCCCGGCCGGGCCCGGCGTCCTCGCCACCGTCTTCTACACCGCGTCCGCGCTGGCCGTGGCCGCCGTGCCGCTCGCCCGGCGGCCGGTCATGGCCGGGATCTCAGCGAAGGAATGAGTACCCTGAACGAGCCGCAGATCGTGATCATCGCCAAGGAGCCGCTGCCGGGGAAGGTGAAGACCCGGCTGACGCCGCCGTTCAGCCAGGAGGAGGCCGCGGCGCTGGCCGAGGCCGCGCTGTGCGACAGCCTGCGCGCCGCGTCCGCGGTGGCCGCCCGGCCGGTCCTGGCGCTCGACGGGCTGCCGGGACGCTGGCTGCCGCCGGACGTCGTGGTGATCCCGCAGCGCGGTGCCGGGCTGGACGAGCGCCTCGCCGCCGCGTTCACCGACGCCCACCGGCTGCGGCCGGGGCCGATCGTGCTCATCGGCATGGACACCCCGCAGGTCACGCCGGAGCTGCTGCGCGAGGCGGCACTGGCGTTAGAGGACGACGACGCGGTGTACGGCCCGGCCGCCGACGGCGGCTTCTGGCTGCTCGGCCTGCGCCGCCCCGCCCCGTCGCTGCTGCTCGGCGTGCCCATGTCGCATCCGGAGACCGGCAAGCACCAGCTCGACCGGCTCGACCGCGCCGGGCTCAGCGTGCGCTGGCTGCCCGAGCTGATCGACGTCGACACCGCCGCGGACGCCGCCGCCGTGGCCGACGCCGCGCCGGGCTCCGGCTTCGCGGCCAAGCTGCGGGAGCTGGGCCGATGATCGGAGACCTGTACGCCGAGGCGCTCGCCGGTGAGACGGCCGAGATCGAGTACGTGGACGGCACCGTCGTGCCGCTGGAGGCCGCCCGCTGGTTCCGGCTCATCGACGGCGACGAGGAGCTGCTGAGCCGCTGCGCCAGCCCCACCCTGGACGTGGGCTCCGGGCCCGGCCGGCGCACCGCCGAGCTGACCAGGCGCGGCATCCGCGCGCTCGGCATCGACATCACACCGCGCGCGGTCGCGCTGACCCGGCGGGCGGGCGGGTTCGCGCTGCTGCGCGACATCTTCGACGAGGTGCCCGGCAGCGGCAGATGGGCGACCGCGCTGCTGGCCGATGGCAACATCGGCATCGGCGGCAACCCCGAGGCGCTGCTGCACCGGATCAGGCAGTTGCTGCGGCCGGGCGGCACGATCCTGGCCGAGGTCGCACCGCCCGGCACCCGCAGCAGGGTGGACCGGCTCAGGCTGCGCCGGGGCGCGCGGGCGGGTGAGTGGTTCGGCTGGGCCACGGTCTCGGCCAACGACGTGCGCCGGATCGCGCTGGCCGCCGGCTTCGCCGGCGCCGAGTGCTGGACGGCGCACGGCCGCTGGCTGGCCCGCGTGTACTGACTACTGGTAGCCCCAGGCGGCGGCGTACTTGGCGAGCTTGGGCGGCAGCGTGACGTCCTCGAACGTGCGGGCGGCCTGGATGCGTCCCGACTTGATGGTGTCGCTGCGGTCGCCCAGGTTCGGCACGAACTGCCCCTGGTAGTGCTTGCCGTAGTCGAGCATGCCCGGCTCCCACTCCACGCCCAGGTACGCGCAGATCTCCCGGGTGACCGCCTCGGGCCGCGCGGTCAGCTCCTCATAGCGCACGCTCAGGCCGCCGATCTCGTTGCGGGCCCGCTCCAGCGGCTTGAAGTACTTCAGCGCGGTCGCCTCCAGCGACTCCCGGGTGGCGGTGTTGTCCTTGCGCTTCTGCAGCGAGGAGACCACGCCCTCCGGGTGGCGCAGCATGAACAGGAACTTCGCCTCCGGCCAGACGTACCGCAGCCGCTCCCAGATGAAGACGTTGCCCGGCGTCTTGTCGACGATGATGTCCTTGCCGCTGCGCAGCAGCTCCAGGTGCAGGATGCGGTCCCACAGGACGTGCTCCAGCTCCACCTTGTCCAGCTCCAGCTCCTGCATGGACGCCTCGGAGAAGCCGGGCGTCAGCGCCACTTCGATGGTGCGCAGGTGCAGCTCGTGCGGGGCGCGGATACGCGAGTGGCTGTTCAGCAGCATGCGCAGCAGCGTCGAGCCGGAACGTATGGGGGCGATGACGAAGACGGGGGAGCGCACCAGCCGCGGCACCGCCGGGACGTTGTAGTCGACGATCTGGGTGCGCTTCGGGGGCCGCCGCGCCTTCAGCCCCTCGGCGAGCCCGGAGTTGCCCTGCTCCGAGCTCGGAAACTGCCGGGGTGGCCGTAGCGCCTCGCGGAGAAGTCGTGCTCGCCGTTTGAACCCTTTGTGTACGACTCCCATGGCGCGACTTTCGATCCTTCCGCCCCCATGGCCCCTGGGCCCGCGCGGACGGCTGTCAGGGGTCACGGCGGCTCGGTGACTTGCTCGGGGGCTGTCACCATATACGGCAAAACTGAGGATTTCCTGCGAAAACCCCCGGTGGGAGCCGTGGTCAGCGGGCGCGCATCACCGCCGGCTCGTGGCGCCGCAGCAGGCGGGCCACCGCGAACGAGCAGACCACGGCGAGCCCGGCCAGCACCCCCACGTCGAGCAGCCACGTGCCGAGGTCCCGCTCCCACAGCGGGTCCGGCGGGTCGTCGGTGAGCGGCATGAGCAGGCCGACGTCGAGCGTGGCCGCCAGCGCGGCCAGCGCCCACCGGGCCGGGACGAGCCAGGCGATCTGCTCCATCACCGCCTTGCCCTCCAGGTGCACCAGCGCCCCGCAGAACACGAGCTGCACCAGCGTGGCCAGCACGAGCAGCGGCATCGTCGTCTCACTGGTCTTGGCCACCGCGGAGATGAGCAGCCCGACCGTCATCGCGGTGAACGACAGCAGCGCGACGGCGATCGCCAGCTCCGCCATCGGGGCGGTGAACACCCCCTCGCCGGGCGTCTCGACGTTCACCATCGCCACCAGCGTCAGCACGACCCCCTGCGCCACGGTGATCAGGCCGAGCACCAGCAGCTTGGAGCACAGGTAGGCGGATCTTGACAGCCCCACCGCGCGTTCGCGCTGGTAGATGACGCGCTCCTTGACCAGCTCGCGCACCGCGTTGGCGGCCCCGGTGAGGCAGCCGCCCACGCACAGGATCAGCAGCAGGTTGACGGCGCTGGGGTTGCTGCCCGGCGGCCCCGTCAGGTCGCCGGTCGGCACGACGCGGGCGAGCAGTCCCATGAGGATCGGCAGGACGAGCGTGATGCCGAGGAACAACCGGTCCGCGACGATGCCCCGGCAGTAGCGGCGCACCAGCGTGCCGAGCTGCCTGTGCCAGCTCTGCTGCTTCGGCGGTGCCGACCGGTGCACGGGCGCGGACGGCGTCGCGGGCTGGATGAGGTCGGCGGTGATGTACTTCTGGTGCAGCGGCGAGCGGGCGTACTCGCCGGCCCAGTCGCGGGTGCGGTCGTCGAAGGCGAGGAACACGTCCGCCCAGTCGTCGAACCCGAGGAACGGCAGCGCCTCCCCGGGCGGGCCGAAGTAGGCGATCTTCCCGCCCGGCGCCATCACCAGGAGCCGGTCGCAGACGTCCAGGTTCGCGACGCTGTGCGTGACCACCGCGACCGTACGCCCGTCGTCGGCCAGGTCCCGCAGCAGGTGCATGACCGACTTGTCCAGTCCCGGGTCCAGCCCGGACGTCGGCTCGTCGAGGAACAGCAGGGACGGCTTGGTCAGCAGCTCCAGGGCCACGCTGACGCGCTTGCGCTGGCCGCCGGACAGCGCCGAGATGCGGGTGTCGGCGCGGTGGTCCAGCCCGAGCTGGATCAGCACCTCGTCCACCCGCCGCTCCCGTTCGCGAGGGCTGGTGTCGTCGGGGAAGCGCAGCTCGGCGGCGTAGAGCAGGGCGCGGCGCACGGTCAGCACGCTGTGCAGGATGTCGTCCTGCGGCACCAGCCCGATGCGCGAGCGCAGCTCGGCGTAGTCGTGGTAGAGGTCGCGGCCGTCGTAGGTGACCACGCCCTGGTCGGCGGGGCGCAGCCCGGTGAGCGCGCGCAGCAGCGTGGACTTGCCCGACCCGCTCGGGCCGACGATCGCCAGCAGGCACTTCTCGCCTACCGGGAACGTCACGTCGTCCAGCAGCACCTTGCCGCCGTCCACGGTGACGGTCAGGCCGTGCGCCTGCAGGCACACCTCGCCGGTGTCGGCGTACTCGGTGAGCGTGCCGCCCGCCAGCCGGAACGTCGAGGTGCCGATGCCGATGAAGTCGTCGGGGGAGATGCGGGCGCGCCGCACCGGACGGCCGTTGACGTACGTGCCGCCGCGGCTGTTCAGGTCCACGATCTCGGCGACGCCCGCGGTGACGCGCAGCTCGGCGTGCCGCCGGGACAGCCGCAGGTCGGTGAGCACGATGTCGTTGTCGGGGGCCCGCCCGATGCGGACGACCTGGACGCCGGTGAGGTCCGTGATGGAGACCGGCTCGCGCCACTGACCGGCGCGCGGGAACGGCACCGTCCCCGCCGCCGGGCCCACCGTGGGATCCTCCACGGTCTGCACCGCGGTCCGGGCTCCCGCCTGTACGGCCTGCGCCATCACTCGCGTGCGTCGAGGAACCGGGGGAGGCGGCGGGGTGGCGGCGCGGAAGCGGACCAGCCCGGGTCCCGACGCCTGGCCGAGACCGACGCTGGTGCCCGGGTTCACGACGACGCGCTGGACGCGACGGCCGCTCGCGTACGTGCCGTTACGGCTGCCCGCGTCCTGCAGCAGCCACTGCCCGCCCTCGAACCAGAGCACGGCGTGGTGACGCGAGACCCGGTCGGCGTTGACCACGATGTCCGATCCCGGGTCGCGGCCGAGCCGGTACGACCGCCCGGGATCGAGGACCACCGACCCGCCAGGGCCATCGATGACAAGCTGCGTCACGAAACCGCCTTTCTCCCTCGGGACGTGCGGAGACGGGTGCGGGCACCGCCACCGCTCGCCCGGAAACCCATGATCGTAGGCCACCGTTCCGAAAAGAGGCGGTGATCGCGGACGTTTCAAAAATGCTCGTACTGTCGGGGCTCATCCCTGCACCTGCACGACCCCCGCGGCGCCGGGTGACGGTCACACGGAGGGCGCGGCCTCGTCGGCGGGCTGCTGCGGGCGGGGCCACGGCCGGCCGACGAGGCGTTCGATGTCCTCGTTGAACTGCTGGAAGTCGGCGACGAAGCGCTCAAGCCGCTCGGGCGGCCACCCTTCCAGCACCTTCGTCAGCCCCTCGACGATCCTGGCGCGGTCGGCGGCCAGCCGCCGCCGGCCCTCACGGGTGATGCGGAACTTGCGGGCCAGGCTGCCGTGGGGGTCGAGGGTGCGTTCGACCAGCCCGTCCTTGAGCAGGGCGGCGGTCTGCCGGTTGAAGGTGGACGCGGCCAGCCCGAACGCCTCGACGAAGTCCCCGATCGACATCGGGCCCTGCACTTCGAGCCTGCTGAGCAGCACGTACGCGCTGCGCTCAAGGCGCTCGCCGTCGGGCCCGCCCTGCGGCGTGGTGAGCTCGCGCTGCCGCGTGAGGATCATCAGCTCCCGCTCAAGATGGGCGCTCGCCTGCTCGGCGTCCATGGGCGAACCTCCGCTCGTGCCTTCCGCTCACCTGCACCCTACGGCAATGTGCATGATGCTCAGAGAATGCATGATGCAACTCGTGTGCATGATGCTTTTCGTGTGTATCGTGCACAAAGGAGATGTCCTGGCGAGCGCGCCAGCGCCGCGGCGAACGGTCGAGGAGGCCATATGACGAGCGACGAACAGGTCCTGTCCTACCCGCTGCCCTACGAGACGGCACTGGAGCCGCCCAAGGAGTGGGAGCGGCTGCGCGGCCAGTGCCCGGTGGCCACCATCGAGCTGCCCAGCGGCGACCGCGCCAAGATGCTCACCCGCCACGCGGACATCAAGGCCCTGCTGACCGACCCCCGCTTCGCCCGCCCCACCGCCGCCGACAACGCGGCCAGGGTGGCACCCGAGGGTTCGGGCGGTGCGGCGGCCACCGGCGAGTCCACCATGGTCGTGCCGATGAAGGGCGAGCAGCACCTGCGCTGGCGGCGGCTGGTCGGCAAGTACTTCACCGCCAAGCGCATGGCCGCGCTGCGCCCGTCGATGACCGCCACGGCCGAGCACCTCATCGACGAGATGGTCCGCAAGGGCGCTCCCGCCGACCTGAAGGCCGCCCTGGGCTTCCCGCTGCCGGTGTACGTCATCTGCGACATGCTGGGCGTGCCCGCCGACGACCGGCATCGCTTCTCCCGCTGGTCCGACATGTTCCTCAGCGTCACCCGCTACACGCAGGAGGAGGCGCGGGCGGGACAGGCCGAGTTCGCGGCGTACATGTCCGAGCAGATCGCCGGCAAGCGCGACGGCGACACCGACGACCTCATCGGCATGCTCATCAGGGAGAGCGAGGGCGAGGGGCAGGGCATGTCCGACGCCGAGCTGCTCAGCACCGCGATGGGACTGCTGGTCGCCGGGCACGAGACCACCGCCAACATGATCGGCAAGATGGTCGCGCTGCTGCTGGCCGACCGCAGCCGGTGGGAGCGGCTGGTGGCCGATCCCTCCCTGGTGCGCACGGCGGTGGAGGAGTCCCTGCGCTTCGACGCCAACCACGGCTTCGGCCTGCGCCGCTACCTGACCGAGGAGGCCGAGCTGGGCGGCGAGGTGCTGCCCGCCGGGACGACCGTGCTGTGCGCCATGGCCTCGGGCAACCGCGACGAGTCCGTCTTCGACCGCGCCGGCGAGATGGACCTCGGCCGCAGCCCCAACCCGCACCTGACCTTCGGTGCGGGCCCGCACTCCTGCCTCGGCCAGGCGCTGGCCCGCACCGAGCTGCAGGTGACGCTGGAGACGCTGCTGCGCAGGCTGCCCACCCTGGAGCTGGCCGTGCCGCCGGAGGACCTCAAGCGGGTGGAGGGCCTGCTGGTCGGCGGCCTTCAGGAGGTCCCCGTCCGCTGGTGAGGCGGCCGGGAACGCGACGACCCGCCGGGAGCGGCTCCCGGCGGGTCGTTTCATGCGGACGAGGTCGATGCGGCCTCGGTTCGCCTGCGGTGCCGGCATGCGTGCGGTGCCCGCCGCCGTGCCGATGCCGTCAGCTCACCGTGCCGGTGCTCGCCTCGGTGGCCTCGGTCAGCTCGGCGTCCTCCTCGCCCTCGCGGGCGTGCGCGTCCACCTCGACCTGCTTGCGCTCGGCGCGGACCAGGTCGCGGTGGCCGAAGGCGAGGATCACGATGCCGAGGACGATCGAGCACGCCCCGATCAGGAACGGCACGTGCACGTTGAAGGACTCGGCCAGCTTGCCGGCCGCGAACGGGGCCAGGCCGCCGCCGATGAAGCGGACGAACCCGTACGCCGCCGAGGCCACCGGCCGCTCCACGGGCGCCACCATCATCACGGCCTGCGTGGTGAGCGTGTTGTTGATGCCGATGAAGATGCCGGCCACGATCACCGCGGCGACCAGCACCGCCGGGTTGTCGGTGAAGGCGGCGATGACGAAGATGACGACCGCGAACAGCGCCAGGTTGCCGTAGAGCGTGGGCGCCAGGCCGAACTTGCGCTGCAGCCAGGGCGCGCCGGCCACCGAGAAGATCGCCACCATCAGGCCCCAGCCGGTGAAGACCAGGCCGAGCTCGATGGCGTGCAGCCCCATGGGGAACGGCGCGTAGCCGAGCACGGTGAAGAAGCCCCAGTTGTAGCAGAGCGCGGTCAGGCTCATGACGAGCAGGCCGCGGTGGCGCAGGGCCTTGATCGGGTCGAGCAGCCCGGTCTTGCGCGCCGGTTTGGGCTGTGCGCGGACCAGGGTGATCGTGGCGACGAGCGCGATGGCCATGAGCACGGCGACGCCGTAGAAGGGGCCGCGCCAGCTGATGTGGCCGAGCAGGCCGCCGAGCAGCGGGCCGACGGCGATGCCGACGCCGAGCGCGGCCTCGTACAGGATGATGGCGCCGGAGAAGCCGCCGCTGGCGGCGGCCACGATGACGGCCAGCGAGGTCGCGACGAACAGCGAGTTACCGAGGCCCCAGCCGGCGCGGAAGCCGATGATGCCGCCGATGCTGTCGGAGGATCCGGCCAGCGCGCTGAAGACCACGATCAGCACGAGACCGGCGATGAGAGTCCGCTTGGCGCCGATGCGGCTGGACACCCAGCCGGTGACCAGCATGGCGACGGCCATGATGACCAGGTAGCTCGTGAAGAGCAGCGTCACCTGGCTGGGCGAGGCGTTCAGATCTTCGGAGATGGCGGGCAGGATCGGGTCGACGAGCCCGATGCCCATGAACGAGATGACGCAGGCGAAGGCCACCGCCCAGACGGCCTTCGGCTGCCGGAAGGGATTGCCGGCGCTGCCGCCGCTCATATGTTGCCTCCAAGTGCGCGAGTGACCAACCGGTCGAGTGCGGGCAGTGCGGCGGCGATGGCGGCCTTATCCGCCTCCGGTAGCTCGGCCATCGCATCGGCCAGCCGCTTGGCCAGCGCCTCACGGCGCCTGGCCAGCTCGTCGCGGCCCTGCTGGGTGATCGCGACGAGCACGACGCGGCCGTCCTCGGGGTCGGGACGGCGCTCTGCCAGCTCCTCGCGCTCAAGGCGGGAGACGAGCTGGGTCATCGCCGGCTGCGTGACGCCCTCAAGCTCGGCCAGCTCGGTGAGACGGCGCGGGCCGCCGCGTTCGAGGTGGCCCAGCGTCGACATCGAGGTGAACGACCGATCCCGCGGGAAGTCGAGCAGCCGCATCATCGTCCTGACCCGCATCAGGCCGGTGGCGAGCTCCAGCTCGTTCATCTGTTGAGAGGGGGGATCATCTTGCATAAGACACTTATATCATCTGCTTATGTATGCGAGCGCACGAGGGCCCGTGGGCCCGGTGCCGGGGGGTTCAGGAGGTCACGGGGTCGATCGTGTAGTACGGGCCGAAGTCCACCTTGTCTCCCTTGTCCAGCAGCCGCCGCATCAGCTTGCCGTCGAAGGAGACCACGCGGACCTCATCCCTGCTCGTGTTGTCGTTCTCCCAGCAGTACAGGTGCTGCTCGTCCCACCAGCCGAGCACCTTGTCGCAGTCGGAGGTGAAGCGGTACACCCGCTGACTGGTGGCCGAATCCCAAACGCAGGTCTCGCCGTCCTTGCCGTTCGGACATGCGGTTGTGAACAGCCGGCCCGACGGCGAGAAGATGTCCATCGTGCCCGAGGCCACTGGCCCGACGCCCGGCACGTCGCGGACGTGCTCGCCGGAGGCGTCGAAGAAGCGCAGGCCCCTGCCCTCGCCGTACTCGATGACCACACCCTTGTCCTCGGCGTCCCACGCGAAGTCGCTGCCGCGGATCTCCTCGTCGTTCACCCGGACGATGTTCGCCTTGGCGGTGGCCACGTCGATGATGACGAAGCCGATGGTGTACCACTCCTTGTCGTCGCCGCTCCCGACGCGCTGGCTGGTGTTGAGCAGAACCTTGGAGCCGTCCTTCGTCCAGTGGCGGATCTCGGCGATCAGCGGGTCGCGCACGGTCTTCACGCGGAAGCTCGAACCGTCGCGCCGGTCGGTGATGAGGATGGAGTCGTATCCGTCGGAGGTGTAGTCCTCGGGCCTGGTCGCCAGGTAGCGGCCGTCAGGGGAGAGGGCCGCTTCGAGATCGTCGGAGTACTTTGTGAACTCGCCGTTCAGGGACTGGCGGGCGTACTCGGTATCGCCCACGACGTAACGGGTGAGCGTGATCGGATCGGACGGACTCTCGTGCAGCGTGATGTCACCGCCGGGCAGCTTCCTCCTGGTCGGTGTGGCCGCGGGCGTCGGGGTGGAGGAGTTCGACGGCGTGGGCGAGGTGGCATCCGGTGCGGTGGGGGCCGGTGTGGTGGTGGCCGGAGCGGCCGAGGCCGGTGGCGAGTTGTCGCGTCCCAGGAGGGTCGGCACCGTGATCGCGGCGGTCACGGCGGCCGCGGCGACCAGGGTGCTCGCGATGATCATGACCTTGCGGCGCTGGCGCCCGGACGGGCCGGTGGGCGGCGTGCGGGGCCCGGAGGGCACGGCGGCGATCGGCCCTCCGGCCGGCGCGCCGGCCGCGCCCGGGGGCGGCGGGGCGGTCGGTCCCGCGACCGATCCGGCGGGCGTACCGGCGGCGGGCTCGGCCTGCTTGGTGCCCTCGGCCAGCGGGTTCACGCCCGGCTTGGGCGAGCGCAGGAGCTGGGTGATCACCTCCATGGCGGTGGGCCGGTCCGCCGGGTCCTTGCTGAGGCAGCGGCGCGCCAGGTCGGCCAGCTTGCCTTCGAGCGCCCCGAGCTGCGGGTCCTCGTTCAGCACCCGGCTCATCACGGCGTGCGTGCCGTCGCTGCCGAACGGTGCCCGGCCGCAGGAGGCGAAGACCATCGCGCCGGCCCAGGAGAACATGTCGGCCGCCGGGCCCACGCCCTGTCCCAGAATCTGCTCCGGCGCCATGTACGCGGGCGTGCCGATCTGCGTGCTGCTCGTCATCGTGGCCGGGTCGAGCGTACGGGCGATGCCGAAGTCGATCACCCGCGGGCCGCTGGCGCTCATGATGACGTTGCCCGGCTTGAAGTCGCGGTGCACCACCCCGGCCTCATGGATCGCGGCCAGCGCGGTGGCGGTGCCGATGGCCAGGCGTTCGAGATCGCCGCCCGCGAGCGGGCCGTTCTCGCGTACCACCCGGTCGAGCGAGCGGCCCTCGACGTACTCGCTGACGATGTACGGGCGGCCGTGCTCCTTGCCCGTGCTCAGCACCGCGGCCGTACAGAACGCCGCCACCCGCCGCGCGACCTCCGCCTCCCGCAGGAAGCGCGCGACGCTGTCTTCGTCGTCGGACGGGCGCAGCCATTTGATGGCCACGCGCACGTCCATGGGGGTCTTGGCGAGGTAGACGACGCCCTGCCCCCCTTCGCCCAGCCTTCCGAGAAGCTCGTAGCCGCCCAGCTGCTGAGGGTCACCGGGCAAAAGCGGCGTGAAGTCGGCCATGCGTCATTGTGATACCACGTTCTGGATCTATCACAACCTTACTTTTCGATAACCAGCGCTCGACTTTCGCGGTCAGGCGGGCGTCCTGGCCGGTCGTACGGCATGGAAAGATCAGCATGTGACCGATTCCGCGCAGCCACAGGCACTCGCCCGCCGTTCCGCCGCCGCGCTCGACGCCGCCGTCGCGGCCGGGCGCGAGCTGGGGCTCACCGTGACCGACGCCGAGGTGCTGCACGACTTGTTCTCCGTGGTCGTGCACCTGGCTCCCGCGCCGGTGGTGGCCAGGGTGCCGGTGGTGCTGCCCGCGTACGCGACTCCCGACGTGCTGGCCCGCCGCCAGCAGGCGGAGCTCGACGTGACCCGCTGGCTCGCCGGGCGGGGCGTTCCGGTGATCGCGCCGAGCCCGCTCGTGCCCGCCCGGCCGGTGCGGCGCGACGGGTTCTCGATGACGTTCTGGCAGTACGCCGAGGAGGACCGCGGCAAGGAGCCCGACTACGCCGCCAACGCCGAGAGCGTGCCCGCGCTCCATGCCGCGCTGCGCGACTGCCCGGTGCCGCTGTCGTTCCTGTCGGCCGCCGAGCCCGAGTTCGTCGAGGACAGCCTCGGCCGGCTGGGCGACCGGCCCGATCTCATCGCCCCCGCCGACCTCGACCGGGCCCGCCGCGAGTGGCGGGAGCTCGAACCCCTCGTACGCTCCCGCGCCGCCTTCGAGCAGCGCTTCCCCGGCATCGAGGTGCAGCCGGTGCACGGCGACGCCCCGGCGGCCAACATCTTCCACGGCGTCGCCGGCGACCTCTACTCCGACTTCGAGCTGGTCACGCTCGGCCCCGTCGAGTGGGACCTCGCCGGGCTCGGCCCCGAGCTCGCCGCCGCCTACGACCGCGGGGCCGAGCGCCAGGGCCTGCGGCCGCTCGACGCAGACGTGCTGCGCTTCACCGACGCCATCGGCATGCTGCGCGTCATCGCCTGCCTCGACCTGGTGCCGCAGCTGCCCGTGCTGCACGACTACCTGCAGCCGGCCCTGGAGCGGTGGCGGCCGGCTGACCGGTCGTCACGACTGCGTGCGGGTCCACTGCTGGTTGGTGCCGCTGCCGCAGGTGTACTGCTGGATGTCGGCGCCGTCGGCCGTCGAGCCGCCGACCACGTCGAGGCACTTGCCGCTGTGGCGGGCCCTGAGCTGGTAGTAGCCGCCGACCTGGGTCCACTGCCACTGCTGGTTGGCGCCGCCCGTGCAGGTGTACTGGATGATGTTCGCGCCGTCGGCCGTCGAGGCCCTCGCCACGTCCAGGCACTTGCCGCTGCCGACGCTGACGATCCGGTGGTAGCCGCCGCCGGCGTCCTGGACGTACCACTTCTGGTTGCCGCCGCCGTTCCACGAATACTGCTTGATCTCGGCGTTGTCCGCCGTGGACGCGCTGACCACGTCCATCACCTTGCCGCTGTGCCGGGCGGTGATCCGGTACGCCTGCCCCGGGCCCGAGCCGGTGATCTCCCCGGTGGCGGCGTCGATCGTCACCTGCGCGTGCCAGCTCAGGCTCATGCTCGTCGCCGACGGGAACGTGATCGGCAGCCACACGTACTGCGAGTCGTTCACCGGCCCGCCCCACGCGCCCGCCCACCGGTCGCCCATATAGAGGTAGCTCGTCGTCGAGCTGCCCTGCACCGGCAGCACGAACGCCGGTTGCGAGCCGAACGTCGTGCCGTCGCCCACGTTCGTCCAGCCCGTCCACGGGCCCGAGACGCTGGGCGCGGTGGCGTACTTGGCCTGGTTGGGACTCCACCCGGTGGCGCCTGAGGTCAGCAGGAAGTACGTCGAGCCGCGCTTGAACATCGCCGGGGCCTCCCGGTGCGCGTCGTTCCAGAAGTTGCCCACCAGCGAGGCGACGTTCAGGTAGTCGGGGGTCAGCCGGTAGATGTGCAGGTCGTAGTTCTCGTCCGCGGCCGAGATCATGTACGCGGTGCCGCCGTCGTCGTACAGCGTGATGTCCCGCGACATGTGCAGGCCCAGCGGACGGAAGCTGCCGTGGTAGGTGTAGTCGCCGTCCACCGTGGCCGACGAGGCGACGGCGGCCCGCGCCTCGCTGTAGTCCCGGCCGTTCTCCTTGTGCATCCACATCACGTACCGGCCGGTGGCGGCGTTGTAGATGACCTTGGGCCGTTCGATGTTGGCGACGTTCAGCTCGGGGTGCGACGAGCTGGTGAGCACGTCGCGCCGGAACTCCCAGTTCACCAGGTCCGTCGAGCGGTAGACGGACACCGCGCGGAACGTGTTGTCGGGGTTGCGGTTCTCGCCGAACCAGTAGTAGTAGCCGCCCGCCTTGAGCACGCCGCCGCCGTGGGCGTGCAGGACGTTCCCGGCGGTGTCGCGGAACTGGGTGCCGTTGGTGATCGTCAGCGGCGCGGCCTGGGCAGGCGCGGACGGGATCGCCAGGGCGGTGGCGATCAGCAGGGCGGCGGCCAGCGCCCGCCGCAGGTTTCGGAGCATGCAGGACCTCCTAGTCCGTGAGCATGAAGGTGGCGTCCTGCCGGTCGGCCAGGGCCGAGCCGGAGCCGAGCGGGTCGATGCGCAGCGCGAACCCGGAGTGCCGCGGGTAGCGGTCGGGGAAGTCGTACGACTTGCTGCGATTCCACCGGGGCGGGCCCCCGAGGGAGATCAGCGCGTCCTTCTCGGCGGTGGTGATCGGGATGATGTTGGCGTGCTTCGAGCTGATGGGCGGCGTGTAGGCCCGCTGCCCGAGCGGCGACCACGGGTTGCCGTCAATGTTCGAGGTGCCGTTGCAGGCCGAGTAGATGACGGCGTACGCGTTGCGCGCCGGCACCTTGAACGCCTCGGGCGCCCACGAGTGCGTCGCCATGGTGTGCAGGCGCGCCCGGCGATGGTTCGTGAAGCTCGTCAGGTTCGCCGAGTCCCACACGTGGATGTACTGGTCGTTCTGATGGAAGACGCGACCCTTGAGGCCGGTGGCGAGCACTACGAACGTGCCATCCTGCTTGCGCAGAATGTACGGATCGCGCAGGCCCTGCGTGCCGGCGGCCGGGGTGACGACCGGCTCGTTCTGATTGAGCGGCGCCCACTGGAGACCGTCATCGCTGACCGCCAGGTGGAGCGCGTACCTGTCCCCCGACCGGTTGAAGTACCCCATCACGTAGGCGGCGCAGGAGGCGGCCTGGGCGGCGGGCGGCGGGGCGAGCGCGAGACCGAGAAGGACGGCGCATGAGACGGCGATCACGCGGCGCGGTGACACGGGAGACATCCTTCGGCGGGGCTGATCGAGGTTCGTGTGTTAGCGCTAACATCCAGATCCGGCGCGGCATGCGAACCGACGCCGCAAGGGGCTTCGGGTGACGTTCCCGCCGAGTGTTTACGTGAACATCACCCCTGTCAACCGCTCACTGCAACTTTTCAGCAACCGGCGAGGCCGCCCGCAGGGCGATGCGGGCGGCCCTTGGTCCCGAAGGTGTCAGCGGTGGCGGCGGACGATCACGAGGGCGACGTCGTCCTCGCGGGCGCCGAAGGCGGCGATCAGGTGATCGGCGGCCTCGTTCACGTCGTCCCCGATCTTGGAGGCCGCCTGGCGGGCGATCTCCAGGCTGTCGTCGAGGTACTTGTCGCGGTCCTCCACCAGACCGTCGGTGAACATCAGCACCGCGCCCCCCGGCGGCACGGTGACGTGGTCGATGCGGTAGATCTCGTCGGCCACGCCCAGCAGGAGGTTGCCGAAGCGGTCGTGGTAGCGGGCCGTGCGCACGCCCCCGCCGCCGATGTCCGAACCCGCGCCGTCCGAGCCCCCGCCGCCTGGCTGGCCGTCGTCGTCCAGCAGCAAGGGCGGGATGTGGCCGGCGTTGGCGATCTGGGCTGCGCCGGTGGCCGGGTCGAGGAGCATCAGGCAGACGGTCGCCGTCATCCGCCGGTGGTAGCGGCGGAGCACGTCGTTGAGCAGCGCCAGCGACTGATCCAGCTCGATCTTGCCGATGAGCGAGGCCCGCAGCGAGTGGCGCAGTTCGGCCATCACGGTGGCGGCGAGCAGCGAGTGCCCCTGGACGTCGCCGACCGCGAACAGCACCTTGCCGTCAAGCTCCAGCACCTCGTAGAAGTCACCGCCCACCTCGACGTTGTCCACGGCGGGCTGATACCGCCAGGCGATGTCGAGTCCGGGCACCTGCGGGACGCGGGAGGGCAGCAGGCTGCGCTGCAGCGTCAGCGCGATGGCGTGCTCCTCGGCGTACGCGCGCAGCGCCTCCACGGCCAGCGCGACCGCCTGGCCGAGCTGGCGCAGCATGCTCTCCTCGTCCTCGTCGAGCGGCGGATCGGGCTCGACGCCGAGCAGGATGGGCGGCCGGTCGCGTTTGGTGCGGGACATGACGGCCGTGATGTCGCGCCGCGCGGGGGTGTCGGGCGCGACCGCCGACCAGTAGGCGTGCGGTATGGTCAGCAGCTCCGTGCCGGGCTGCTGGCCGAGCGCCTGCCTGCCGAGGGTTTCCAGGGCGGAGGGCGGCGCGGTCCTGAGCGCGGCGGCGCCGTCGGGCGGCCCGGCGGTGAACCTGCGGGTACGCCCGTCCGGCGCGAGCGCCACCACCCCGGCGTGCCGGTTGAGGATCCGGCTGGTGCCGGAGACGGCGGTGGACAGCAGCTCGTCGAAGGTCTGGGCGGCGTTCATGGCCAGCGTGAGGTCGGTGAGCGCGCGCAGCCGCCCGGCCAGCCGCTCGGCGCGCTGCCGCGCCCGGTGGTAGCGCAGGGCCGCCTTGACGGTGGCCACGAATTCGTCGGGCTCGATGGGCTCGGCGAGGTAGCCGTCGGCGCCCCGGTGCAGCCCGATGGCACGGTCGGCGGCGGTGATGGCGGCGCCGGAGATCTGGATGACGGGGATGGACGCGGTCGCCGGGTCGCTCTTGATGCGTTCGCACACCTCGTATCCGGAGATGTCGGGCAGCCGTACGTCGAGCACGACCAGGTCGAGGCGCAGCTCGCCGATGCGCTGCAACGCCTCCAGCCCGCCGGACGCCTCCACGACCGCGTACCCGGCACGGCGCAGCCAGCTCGACAGGATGTACAGCTTGGCGGGGGTGTCGTCGACGACGAGGATCGTCGCCTCCCACGGCGGGACGTCAGGCATCGTCGCCTCCCAGCACCTGCCGGATCGCGCCCAGCAGCATGTCGCGGCGCAGCCCCTGCTTGGCGAGCACCGCGTCGGCGCCGGAGGGGTGGCGGCCGGCCAGCGCCATCGTGATCACGATCACCGGGACGTCGCGCAGCCGCTCGTCACCGGCCATGCGCTGCAGCACGGCCGCGCCGTCGAGGCCCGGCATCAGCAGGTCGAGCAGGGCGAGGTCGGGCGGTGCCGCGGCCATCGCGGCCAGCGCCGCCGTCCCGTCGTGGGCCTCGTCGATGTGCGCGGCGAACCCGGTCAGCATGCGCCGCAGCCCCGCGCGGAAGTTCTCATCGTCGTCGGCGATCAGCACGCGCCCCACCACGGGGACGTCGTCCGGCTCGTACGGCAGCCGCAGCACCGCCGTGGTGCCCGCACCCGCCTGGCTGGTGAGGGTGAGCGTGCCGCCCATCGCCTCGGCCAGCCGCCGCGCGTACGGCAGGCCGAGCCCGGTGCCTTTGACCCGGGTCTGCTCGGGCCCCGGCACCTGGTAGAACTCCTCGAAGACCCGCTCCAGATGCTCGGCGGGGATGCCGATGCCGGTGTCGGTCACGGTGAAGACCGCCTCGCTGGCCGCCGCGTCGTGGGTGACCTCAAGCAGCACCTCGCCCTCCTGGGTGAACTTCAGGCTGTTGGCCAGCAGGTTGCGCAGGATCCTGGTGAGCATCGCCTCATCGGCGAGCATGGCGAACGGCGGTGGCGGCACGCGTACCGCCAGCGTGACCCGTGCGCTGCCCTTGGCCGGCCACATCGTCATGCGCAGCCGCTCGGCCAGGGCGACGAGATCGACCATGGCGGCCTGCGGGTCGAGGCGGCCCGACTCGGCCTTGCCGATGTCGAGCAGCTCGCTGACCAGGGCGAGCAGCGTCTCCGCCGAGGAGCCGATCAGCTCGATCTGCCGGGCCTGCTCGGCGGCGAGCGGGTCGCCGCCGGGGCCGGTGAGCAGCCGTACGAGGCCGATGATGGAATTGAGCGGGGTGCGCAGCTCGTGGCTGACCGTGGCCCAGAACCGGTTCTTGGCGTCGCTGGCCTGCCGGAGCTGCATCGACTTCTCGTCCAGCTCGGCGTAGAGCGCGACGACGCCGCGGTTGGTCTCCTCCAGCTCGGCCGAGAGCTGGTTGTACAGCGCCATGACGCCCTGGTTGGTCTCCGCCAGCTCGGCGTTGAGCCGGCGCACCTCCTCCAGCGTGGTGGCGAGCTCGTGGTTCTGCTGGCGCAGCTCGTCCATGGCGCTCGCCGGGGCGAGGGCGTCGACCTGGGCGCGCAGCCGGGCGATCGACAGCGGGTGAGCGCCGCGCGGCAGGCGCTTGCGCAGCACGAGCCTGCCGGGGCGTACGCGGTCGACGGCGTCCATCGAGCCAGGCCAGCGTGACGCCCTCGGTGTCGTGGCCGTCCGCCTCCTCGGCGAAGCTCACCTCCACCACCAGCTCGCCGGGGTCGAGGGAGAAGGCGACGACCATGCCGGCGCCCCGCTCCATCGCGATCTCCCTGCCCAGCTCGCTGAGCGCGGTCGCCACCCGGATCTGGTCCTGCTCGGACATCTCCAGCGCGGCCGCGACCTCGCGGCCGAGCCTGCGCATGGCGAAGACGTCCTGGTCGTCGTCGACCCTGACGGTGGTCAGCCGGGAGGTGTTCACGGCGCGGTCCGTACGGCGAGCACGGTCGCGTCGTCGCGGCGCGTACCGGCGTCTCTGAGCAGGGCGGCGGCCACGACGGCGGGGGAGCGCGCGGACAGGCCCGGGAAGGCGGCGACGTCCCAGCGGTCGGTGAGCCCGTCGGAGTGCAGGACGAGCATGCTGTGGGAGGGGACGGCGTAGTCGTACTCGCGCAGCCTGTCGCGCTGATGCCCGGCGATGCCGGGCACGGAGATCATGCCCTGCCGGCCGTCGGGGTGCACGATCCAGCCCGAGACGTTGCCGAGCCCGGCGTAGCGCACCACGCCGCCGGCGCGGTCGAGGCGGGCGACGGCCACCGCGCCGCCTCTGGTGCCGCGCAGCGCCCGGTGGATGCGCTCCAGCACGGCCACCGCGGGCAGGTCGTGGCCGTCCTGGAAGACCCGCACCGCCTCGCGGGAGGCGGCCGCGGCGGGCTCGCCGTGGCCGAGGCCGTCGCACAGCATCGCGGTCACGGTCGTACCGGACTCGACGTAGGCGAAGGCGTCGCCGCAGACGGCCTCCTCGCCGATCGGGCGGGTCAGCCCGCCGGCCAGCGGCTCCGGGGGCTCGGCAGCGGCGGCGGTGAAGCACATGCTGATCACGGTGCCGCGCCCCGGCAGCGTGTAGACCTCGTGCGCGGAGGCCATCCTGGCGATGCCGCCGAGGCCGAGGCCGAGCGTGCCGGTGGTGGAGTAGCCGTCGCGCGCGGCGCGGGTCAGGTCACGGATGCCGGGGCCCTTGTCCATGGCGATCACCTCGACGGCGGCCTGCGCCTCGGGGTGCGACCTGATCAGCATCGTGCCCTCGGCGGCGTGCTTGACCAGGTTGGACGCGGCCTCGCTGACGGCGACGGCCACCTTGCCGCGCTCGTGCTCGTCGAGACCGCACGACTCGGCCAGCGTGATCGCGATCCTGCGGACCGCGCCGATGGAGCTGGCGTCCTCCACGCGCACCCAGGTCTCGTCCCGGGAACGGATCATCTGGCCCACTTCACCACCGTCACCTGCGTGCCCTCGCCCGGCTTCGACCGCAGGTCGAACTCGTCGACCAGCCGCCGCGAGCCGCTGAGCCCGAGTCCGAGCCCGCCGCCGGTGCTCCAGCCGTCGGTGAGCGCCTGGTCCACGTCGGGGATGCCGGGGCCCTCGTCGGTGAACGACAGCCGCAGGCCGTCGCGCAGGCCGTTGCTGACCACCTCGATGCGCACGTGCCCGCCGCCCGCGTACGTGAGCGCGTTGCGGGCGAGCTCGCTGGCCGCGGTCACCAGCTTGGTCTGGTCCACCAGCGACAGCCCCACCTGCTGGGCGCTGGTGCGGACCTGCTGGCGCACGATGACCACGTCGCTGTTGCCCGCGATGGCGAGCTCGATGGCGGTCGTCACCCGGGCACCGCTGCGGCACTGGTCGCAGGGCCGGTCAGGCTGCTCTCCTTGAGCATCGCGACGCCCTTTTCCAGGTTGAGCGCGGTACGCACGCCGCCGAGCGAGAGCCCCAGCTCGACGAGCGTGATGGCGACCGCGGGGCGCATCCCGACGACGATGGTCTCGGCGTCCAGCATCCGGGAGATGGAGGCGATGGTCGCGAGCATGCGGCCGATGAAGGAATCGACGATCTCCACGGCGGTGATGTCGATGATCACGCCGCGGGCCCGGTTCTGCACGATCGCGTCCGCCAGGTCCTCCTGCAGCATCAGGACGCTCTGGTCCTGCAGGTCGATCTGGATGGAGACGATCAGCAGGTCTTCGAGCTTGAGCACGGGGACACGATCCATCAGGCCCGCTCCAGCCCCACGACGACCTGCTTGTCGGCGCCTTGCTTGAGCTGCACGCCGCTGCGCCGCAGCGTGTACGCGAGCGCGTCGGCCAGCGTCGCCTTGGTGACGATGTCGCCGAACTCGATGCCGAGGGTGACGATGGTGTGGGCGATCTGCGGGCGGATGCCGGAGATGACGCACTCCGCGCCCATGAGCCGGGCGGCGACGACGGCCTTGAGCAGGTGCTGCGCGACCTGGGTGTCGACGGCGGGCACGCCGGTGATGTCGATGACGGCGTGCTCGGAGCCGGTGTCGACCAGCCCCTGCAGCAGCTTCTCCATGACGACCTGCGTACGGGCGGAGTCGAGGGTGCCGACCAGCGGCACGGCGAGGATGCCGTCCCACAGCTTGACCACCGGGGTGGACAGCTCCAGCAGCTGCTCGGCCTGATCGGAGATGATCCTCTCGCGGGCGTTGACGAACGTCTCGAACGTGAACAGCCCGAGGTCGTCGATGAGCCGCGACAGCCAGATGTAGCCGCGCAGCGCGGTGAAGTCCTCCTCGGTCTCCAGCGGCTCGTATGCGGCCTCCTTGAGCCCGAAGACGACGGAGGCGGTCTCAGAGGGCGTGAAGCCCTCCCTGGCCTGCGCTCTGGACAGGTCGGCGAGCAGGCCGCGCAGGTCGCTGGTGTCGCCGTCCCCGGCGAGCGAGTCGAGCAGCGCCTGGTAGATGTCGCGCAGCCGGCCGGCGAGCACGCCGCGGTCGGCCCGTCCGCCGACGGTGGTCACCGCGAGGTCGGTCCAGCGTTTGAGAATCGTCCGCTCCTGCTCGCGCAGGAGTTCGGCCATGCGGAGCCGGCCGGTGTCGGCGGAAGTGGTCAAGGTGTACTCCCCAAGGTGGGTGGATGAAGGTGGGGCGTGCGGTGAGCGGGGGCGGTCGGGGGTCATCGGGTTTTCCGCGGTGCACGTACGTGGTGCCGCGTAGAGGCCGTGGTGCCGCGTGGAGGCTCAGTCCAGGGCGGTGACGGCGTCCTCGACGGTGTCGTGGACGGAGAGCAGCCGGTCCAGGCTCATGATCTTGAAGGCGTGTGCGATGTCGGGTGCCAGCCCGGCCAGCGCCGCCTGCGCGCCCGCCTCCCTGGCTCGCTGGTGGGCGGCGACGAGGATCGAGACGCCGGTGGAGTCGCAGAACGCCAGCGCCGACAGATCGACCACCAGCGCGTCGCCGGGAGCGAGCGCCAGGTCGTCGACGGCCGCCTGCAGCCGGGGCGAGGTGTGGTGGTCGAGGTCGCCGGAGACGGTGAGGACGTGGAGGTGAGCCGAACGCGGCTGGTGGGTGACGGTGAGACCGGGCTCGTGCTGCACCAATGCTCCTGGAGGGCGGCGGGGGACGGATGATCCGGACCCGAGTCTCGCGACCCGGCCTGGAGCGATCTGCCCATTCTACGCACGGCCATACATGCCGCGGCCGTTCAAGTAGCACGGACGCAGAAGGGCCGGACCCGAGGGGTCCGGCCCTTTCATGCTCTCGACGAGCCGCGGCGTTCTCGTGGCCTGCTCAGAGGGTGGCCCTGGCGGAGGCCTTCCAGGTGTTGCAGGCGGCGGGGGAGCCGCTGTTGTAGCCACGGGTCATCCAGGCCGCCTGGGTGGGGCCGCGGCCGTGGTCGTTCTGCGGCCAGCCCTTGGCGCCGTTCTTCCTGAACCAGTCCACGGTGTAGTTCCACTCGCGCGAGCCGAAGTTCGGCTGGCCGCGCAGCGTGGACATGAAGACCGCGGAGAAGCACTCGGCCTGCAGCTCGGAGCGGCGGGACAGCGCGAGCTTCTGGGACTTGCTCGCACGGGCGGCGGCCGGCCAGTAGTAGCTCCAGATCCTGGAGATCTGCTGCACGTGGTGCCCGTACTCGTGGGCGATCAGCCGCGTGATGCCCAGCGGGAACGGCTGGCGGAGCTGCTGCTTGCTGATCCACATGTACATGGTGCGGTCAGCGGAGCAGTACACGGCCTCGGCGCCGGTGGTCCAGCGGCCGCAGGGCGTGTTCACCTTCCTGGTGACGATGCGCAGCCGCGGCTTGGAGAAGGGCATGCGCACCTTGCGGAACTGGGCGGCCCACGCCTTGTTCAGGCAGTTGGTCACGCGCGTCAGGAACCGCTTGTAGGCGGCGGTGCTGCCGCGGGGCAGGGACCCGGGCCGGCAGTTCACGTTGACGAAGCGCCCGGAGCGGTAGATCCGGTTGGCGGTCGCCAGCGACTTGTTGGCGAGCGCGGCGCTGCTCTGGGCGGCGCTGCTCTGGCCACCGGCCGGGGCCGGGACGGCCTGCGCGGGCGTCGGCGCCTGGGTCGCGGGGGCTGCGGAGGCCGAGGCGGATCCGGCCGTGACGAACACTTGCGAAGCCGTGGCCACGGTGAAGGCCAGGCCAGCGGCCGCGATGGCCGCGCGTTTGGAATGAGGAAGCTTGTTCATATGTGCCTAAAGACTAGGTCAAGTTTGGGCAGGTTGGGGCGGGATTGACAAAATTGGCACAAACGGATCGCCGAAACGCGTGTGACGGCTGAGGTTCGATCTTGGCCTGGAGCGCCCGCTCGCGTGGCCCCTGACGTGCTCGAAAGGCTCGGGCTTTACGCAAGGCGATAAACCGCTCATTGCGGGGGTGGCGGCGAGGGGGCGGGCTCCGGCCCGTCCCTTTGCCGTGCCCGCCGTTTCACCGCCCCCTTACCGGGCAGTCGGCGGCGGGAGGTGACCGCCATGCGGAAATACGGCGACAAGGGCGATGACGGGCGCGTGCCCGGAGGCGCCCCGCATCTGATCGGCGGCGGGCACCCCGGGACGCCCATGCAGGACGACGGGCCGACGTACGGGGTGGGCGCGGGCGGGCGTCCGCTGTGGAGCGAGCGCGACCGCGACGCCGAGCGCATCCGCGCGCTGCTGCGCAGGGCCGGCTGCGGCGGCTTCATCATCTCATCGGGCGAGGCGGGCCTGTTCCTGGTGACGTGCGTGGACCCGTACCCGGTGGCGGTGGGCAGGATCGGCACCGCCGTACGGGTGCTGACCAGAGCGGGCATGGCCGTCGCGCCGCGCGGGGCGGACACGCGGACGCTGCAGGTGCGGGTGACGACCTGACTTCCGGAGGAGGGATCAGGCTCCGGAGGAGTCGCGCCAGCGGCGCAGGATGGCCTCGTCGTCGCGGTCGCCGTGCCAGGAGGCCTTCTCGTCGATCGCGTGCGGCAGCCACTCCTGATAGTCGGGCGCCTCGGGGGTGATGTCGCGGGTGCCGTCGACGTGGGTGCCGTCGGGCAGCACGGTGGCCGCGGGGACGCGCAGGACGCCGCCGGCCAGCAGGATCGCGGTCATTGCGTCATCCCCTCCGTCCGCTGCGGCGCGTGTCGATCATCACGGTCTCGTACCCCAGCATAGCCGCCGGACTCCTCGCCGCCTCAGGCCGTCGCTCAGCCGATCCCGTACCGGCTGGCGAACCAGGTGTAGGCAAGCCGGGCGGTGTGCTCGTCGTCGAAGAGCTGGATCAGCCGCCGCGCCCGCCGTACCAGCACGCAGGCGAACGCCTCGGCGTACAGCTCGGTCACCGTCTCACGGTACGGCGGCGCCAGCCACCGCGCGCTCCTGGCGTGCAGCCCCATCCAGAACGGGCTCTGCGACGGCATGCCGTCCATGTCGTCGAGCGCGTGCCCCAGCTCGTGCGCCGCCACGCCCGCCGACGGCGACGGCACGCTGCCGACCCCGATGGCGCGCCTGGCCGGGTCGTAGACGCCGGCGCTGCGGTCCCACCAGCCCTGCTGGACCGGCAGCGAGGTGCCGCGTAAGTGCTCGAACCCCGGTAAGTCCGGCACCGACCCCGGCCCCACGATGATGCCGCCGTGCAGGTGATCGGCCAGCCGGTCGCCCAGGACGCGCGGCACCGCCGACAGCGTCATGATCGCCAGCAGCGTCTCGGCGGGCGGGAACGCGCCGGGATCCCAGGCCCGGCGGACGCGATCCTCGAGCGCGCCCACATGGAGCCAACCCGGCCGTCCCCTGCTCTGGCTGGCCACTCACGTCCCTGGTCATCGCTCTTGCACCGGCGCAGGGCGGACCGGCGGGGGAGCGACCCCGCCGGCACACCCGGCATGTGATCAAGAACCTTAGCCGTACGCGGCTCGCGCCGCATCTCCGGCGTCCTGGAACCCCGCCGCTCAGCGGGTGACGGAGCAGGCGTCGCGGTTGAGCGAGATCCGGGCGGGCAGCGAGGTGTCACCCGTGTGGCTGACGAGGTAACCCATGGTGACGCTCTCGCCCGGCTCGATGAGGGCGTTGTGACCGGCGTTCGCCGCGGTCACCATGTCGCCTCCCTGGGTGAGGTCGGTGTTCCAGTCGGAGACGATCGTCTGGCCCTGCGGGAGCGGGAAGCGCAGTGTCCAGCCGTCGATCGGCGTGTCGCCGGTGTTGGTGATCGTGAGGTCCACGGACATGCCGGTGCCCCACGCCCGCTTGGTGTACTCGACGTGGCAGGTCGGCTTCGCGCGCTCGAACGAGACGCGGTGCAGGCCGCCGGGCAGGTCGTTGACCACGTACAGCTCGCCCTCCGGCGTCGCGCCGAACGCGGTCACCTGCGTGGGCGTCTGGCCGATCTCGGCCTGGTCGTAGCCGCCCGAGCCGTCCTCGCGCAGCGCCCACACCGTGGACGAGCAGTAGTCGGTGGCGATATAGGTGCCGCCCACCAGGTCGGCGTACTGCCGGCCGCGGTACACCTGGCCGCCGATGACCGCGCAGCCGCCGGTGTACGGCGAGTACGTGAAGATCGGCTTGGTGTACGTGACGTCGTCGCGGCACTGCGTCTCGTCGAACACCTCCAGGCCCTCGTAGCAGGACCAGCCCAGGTTCGCCCCGGCCTGCGCGCCCGGCTTGATGTGGTTGATCTCCTCCCAGCGGCCCTGGCCGACGTCGGCGATCCACAGCGAGCCGTCCGCCCGGTCCACCGAGAAGCGCCACGGGTTGCGGCCGCCGTACATCCAGATCTCGCCGCGCGCGCCCGGCACGCCGGTGAACGGGTTGTCCTCCGGCACGCAGTAGGGCAGGTCGCCGCAGGTCCGGCTGACGTCGATGCGCAGGATCTTGCCGAGCAGCGTGTCCAGGCGCTGGCCGCTGTCGAACGGGTCGCCCGAGCCGCCGCCGTCGCCGATGCTCATGTAGAGCATGCCGTCGGTGCCGAACGTGATGTTGCCGCCGTTGTGATTGGTGTTCTCGGCGTGCTCCTGGGCCAGGAGGGGGTCGAGGGTGGCGTCGTCCATGTCGTACCTGGCGAGGGTGACCGCGCCGTCCGGCAGCGCCGTGTAGGCCAGGTACAGCTCGTGGCTGTCGGCGAAGTCGGGGGAGAGCGCGATGCCGAGCAGGCCGCGCTCGTTGCCCGACTCGTCAACCGATGAGGTGATGTCGATGATCGGGGTGGCGTCGAGGCCGGTGTCGGGATGGTAGACGCGTACGGTGCCGCGCTTCTCGGTGATGAACAGCCGGCCGGTGCCGTCGTCCGGCGCGACCAGGGCGGTGGGACGGTATAAGCCGAAGGCGACCTGCTCGGTGACGGTGTTGATCTCCTCGAGCGGCACCGTGGCGGCGGCGGCCGAGGCCGGGCGCTCCGGGGCCGAGGAGGCGGCGGTCGCCGGCGGGGCGCTGGCGGCGGTGAGGGACAGGGCGAGCAGCGCGGATGCCGCCCAGCGTTTTCCTGGCATGCGGGCTCCTGAGGCGGTGCTGTCGTGGGGAGCCGGTGGTTCCCCCGGGACCGGGCGCGTGCGGGGCCCGCGACGTCGCCGCACGGCGCGCGATCATGGCGGCAGCCTGGCGGGTCGCGCGCTCCGACGTGCCCTGACGGACCGTACAAGGTCATCGGGTGCCGTTACCAGGGTCGCGATCAAGCGGAACGGGCCCGCGCGGGCTCTGCCCGCTGACCAGCCGCGATGCGGATCGGCTCGGCGCAGGCCGATGAAACTTACATCGCGGCGGGGGGAGCGGTCATGCGGCTCAGGCACGTGCGGCCGGACGGCGGGACCGCGTACGTGCGGGCAGGTCGGCCAGGACCGCGTCCGCCGCTCGCCGTCCGGACACCAGGGCGCCCTGGAGTGAACCGGTGTCGCGGTGGTCGCCGCACACGTACAGGCCGTCGCGCAGGCGTACCGGCTTGCGCAGCGGATAGGGCGGCGGCATCGCGGGCAGCGCCGCCGGGATCCGGTACGTGGCCACGTGCTCCCAGCCGTCCGTACTGCCGTAGATCTCGGCGAGCCGCCGCCGCACGACAGGCTCGTCGGCGTCCAGGCCCAGCACGGAGGTGGACACGAGAGCGCGCCCGTCCATCGAGTACTCCGGGGCCGCGTCGGTGACGACCAGGGTGTCGGTGATGATGCCGGTGGCGTCCACGATCTGGGTCGGCTCGCCCATGGGGGAGCGGGGAGCGGCGTGGTAGAACGTCGTCACCGACCGCATCGGCGGCACCTCGATCTCGTCGAGCAGCCGCCCTGCCGCCTGCGGGTCCGCGGCCACGACCACGGCGGAGCCGCTGATCGTGGTGCCGTCCGCGAGCCGTACCCAGCTGTCCGACACCTCGACGACCTGCGCTCCGAGCGTGATCGTGCCGGGTGGCAGCCGGTCGGCGAGCCGGCGCGGGATCTCGCCCATGCCGAGTGCGGGCAGGCCGATGGTGCCGCGCGCGAACGACCGCCACAACAGGTGGAAGACCCGGCTGGACGTCTCAAGCTCGCGTTCGAGCAGCACGCCCGCGAGGAAGGGGCGCATCAGGCAGTCGATCATCTTCGGCGACATGCCCCAGGCGCGCAGCTCCTCGTCGGTACGCCGCTCGCGCGCGTCGCGCAGCACCTTGCCGGGCATGGCCAGGTCGCGGGCGGTGACGGCGGACAGCACGGCCTTGTCCTTGAGCGTGCCCACTCCCGCCATCAGCGCGCTGAACGCGTGCATGGGGTGCCGCCACGGCAGCATGACCCTGGCGCTCGCCCTGTGACCTCGCACGATCACGCCGGAGGAGAACGCCCGCAGGTCCAGCGCTTTGATGTCGAGCACGCGGCGGGCCTCGGGGTAGGAGCTGATGAACACCTGGTAGCCGCGGTCCAGGCGGAAGCCGTCCTTGACGTCCGTACGCACCCGTCCGCCGACTCCGTCGGACGCCTCCAGCACCCGTACCGGTACGCCCGCCTCGTGCAGGTGTACGGCGCAGGCGAGCCCGGCCATCCCGGCGCCGACGACGATGACGGGCTCGGTCGTTCCCCGTTCGCTGTCCATGCGCAGGCATCTGCCCGGCGAGGACCCGTACTAACGAATCTACAATGTAAAGGCGTCGGGTTGTTTATGCACCCCCTGACCACCGGACAAGAACACTGCACCGAAGGGTAGGGGCTTCCGACCTGCACGATCCTTTCCGCTCCGGCGGACGGGCGGCTCTCAGGGGAGGGGCTCGGCACCAGGCGGTGGCCGGCCCGTGGGAGCGGCCGGTGGGAGTGGCCGGCGCGAAGCGGTGCGGCGCCGAGCCGAGCGGTGCGAGCGAGCCGAGCGGTGCGAGCGAGCCGACCGGTGCGAGCGAGCCGACCGGTGCGAGCGAGCCGACCGGTGCGAGCGAGCCGACCGGTGCGGGCAGGTCGACCGGTGCGGCCGGAGTCAGCTGGAGCCGGCCGGAGGAGGCTGGAGCCGGCCGGAGCAGGCTGAAGGAGGCGGAGCCGGCAGGAGGCGGCTGGAGCGAGGCGGCTGGAGCGAGGCGGCCGGAGCGAGGCGGTGAGCCGGGGGCCGGTGGTCAGGCGGAGTGGGCGCGCTCGTGGGCCTCTTCGAGTGAGGCGCCTTCGAGGAGGGCCGCGATGCCGCTGGTGAAGCGGGGGCAGCCGGTGATGTCGTCGTGGGAGCAGGCCAGGCCGTGGGCGATGGCGGTGCGGGCGGCCTGGGCCTGGGCGATGCGGTGGTCGAGCTCGGCGAGCTTGCGCTGGTAGAGCTCGCGCCAGCCGGTGCCGTCGGAGGTGCGGGCGGCGAGGAAGGTGGCGATCTCGCGGAGCGTGAAACCGACGCCGCGCAGCAGCAGGACGAGGCCGACCAGCTCGACGGTGGACGGCGGGTAGCGGCGCCGGCCGGAGACGCGGGTGGGGGCGGGGAGCACGCCGAGGTCTTCCCAGTAGCGCAGCGCTGAGGTGGCGACGCCGGTGCGGCGCGCCAGCTCGCCGATCGTCAGGTGCTCGGCCATTTGACTTCAAGCGTACGTGAAGTCGTTGACTGCGGCTCATGAGGATGACGAAGGTTCTCTGCAGGATCGGGTGGTCGCGGCGCTGGTGAGTCAGGCGCATCGGCCGCGTGGGGCGTTCGGGTGGCTGGAAGGGGCGCTGTTCGCGTACCGGCCGTCCAACAGGAAGCGGAACCGGTGGGCGGTGTCGCTGCTGGAGGTGCGGCCGGCGGATCGGGTGCTGGAGGTCGGGTTCGGGCCGGGGGTGGCGATCGCGGAGTTGGCGCGGCGTGCGGTTCGGGGGCGGGTGTTCGGGGTGGATCACTCGGCGACGATGGTGCGGATGGCGGCGTGGCGGAACGCGGCGGCGGTGCGTGCGGGGCGGGTCCGTCTCGTGGCGGCGTCAGTGGAGCGGTTGCCGGATTTCGGGGGTCCGCTGGATGTGATCCTCGCGGTGAACAGCGTGGGGTTCTGGCCTGAGCCGGTGGATCGGTTGCGTGAGCTGCGTGGGTTGTTGCGGCCTGGCGGGCGGATCGCGCTGGTGAGCCAGCCGCGCTGTCCGGGCGCGAGCCGGGAGACGACCGTGCGTGCGGCGAGGGAGCTGCGGGACCTGCTGGAGCGGGCGGGATTCGCGGGGTTCCGGGTCGAGACGCTTGAGCTGGATCCGCCGGTGGCGTGCGTGCTGGCGGTCAATCCTGGCTCGTCGGTGTCGTAAGCGGGTGTTGTGGATCGCCTGTGTGATCTTGTGGTGTCGTGATCGTGCTGGTCGCGGGCGGTGAGCGACGCAGCTCAGCCGGCCGCTGAGTGGCGGCTGTACCCATGCCAGAGGGCGGCTCCCGCGCAGATGAGGCCGAGCAGGAACGGATGGACGGCGCCGCGTTCGATGAGGCCGACGAGGATGTTGGCCCCGGAGATGAGGTCGGCGAAGTAGGCCACCATCGAGACCAGGCCGATCGCGCCGGCGGTGACCAGCGTCCGCCCGAGTTTCGGGGAGAGCCCGACGCGTTGGTGCATGCTCCCGAGCGCGATGGCCAGGACGTTGCCGCCGACGAAGCCTGCCAGGGCGCCCAAGGCGTGGAAGTCGCCGGTGCCGTCGTTCATCGCCTCGCCGGATCCGGGGAACAGGCCGAGCAGGACGCCGCCGGTGGCCAGCAGCGTCGCGGGGGCAAGCGCTGCCCAGCGGTGCTGGCCGCGTAGACCGCGCAGCACGGCCGCGCCGGCCAGAATCGTGATCCCGAACAGGAAGAAGCCGGTGTTCATCACCCATGCCAGCGGTGAGTACATGTACTGCCCGAACAGTGTCGAGGGCCCGTGGACTCCGAGGTTGCTGATGAAGTGGTAGGTGTAGCTGTAGGGCGGGTCGGTCCATGCCGCGGCGGCGATGAACTCGGCGAGTAAGAAGATCGTCGGCCCCGCGATGAGCAAGGCTCCCGCGGTTCGGTGCTCCCGAGGCCGGTGCGCGTGGGGGGTGAGCACTTCAAGTTTTGTGCCGTTCGCGGGGTCGTTTCGTGCGAGGTTCGAGAACGGGTTGATGTCGCCGGCCATGGTCATGGTCCTTTCGGTGCCGGCGCTGTGCGCCGGGGTCGGGGCGGGTTCGTGCCGAGTCGACGCAGCAGGGGGATCCGAGCCATCCGATAACTTCACTCGCACACTTACTACACCGAGACTACTTTTACTGTCAATGTAGTTGTAGTTCGGCACTAGTAGGATCTGGTCATGGTTGACGGAACGGCCATGGGACGGCGGGAACGCAAGAAGGCGGCGACGCGGGCGGCGATCCTGGACGCGGCAACGGCGCTGTTTCTCGAGCGCGGCTTCGACGGGGTCAGCGTTCGCGAGATCGCCGACAAGGCGGATGTCTCACCCAAGACGGTCTTCACGCATTTCCCGCAGAAGGAGGCGCTTGTCTTCAGCGACGAGGACGAACGGCATGAGCGCCTCGTGGCCGCGGTCAGCGGCCGGCCGCCGGGGACGACGATCTCCGACGCGCTGAAGGCGCACTACCTCTCCGAGATCGCCGCGATGAGGTCCGGGCCCCAACGCCAGATCCTCACCCTCATGGAAGAGACACCGGCCCTGATCGATTACGCGGAGAAGATGTGGTTCCGCCATGAGGGCGCCCTCGCTGCCGCGATCGCCAAGGAGCTCGGGCTCGCGGAGCCGAACGACGAGATCCGGTTCTATGTCCGTTTCGCCCTGCAGATCCAGCTCAGCGCCATCAACGCGGCAGATCCGGAAGCAACCATCGATGCGGGGTTCCGGCTTCTCGATGAAGGCTGGGCACGCTACCACGAGGCCAGAGGCCAGAGCGCATCCGGGTGAAGGTTCGCGAGCGGTGGCCTCGCCGAGGCGGACGGAGGCCACCGGTCACGGGGGCTTTGCCGGGGCCCGCAACACTGAGTGCATCCGTTGCCGACCAGACCCCTGATCGCGTCCACGACGTCGCGTCGGTCGTGCGTCCCGGGCCGGCTCGGCACCCGATGGACCTGCTCATCTTCGGGCCGGGTGGCCGCGTGCGGAGCGGCCGTCGCAGGGGGCCAGACCAAGTACGAGAGAAAGGGGCAGTGAGGCGCTGAGCCGCGGCCCAGAGGGCAGATGCGTCGGATGATGTGACCCTCCGGATGGGCTTGGTTGCGGTTTGGTGAACGAGATCTCTGGTGAGGGTCATCATCGCTACGGTTTCCGGGGTCTGGACGCCGGGATCGAGGCGAGGGACGGCCTGGGATGACGTGGATCGAGCGGACCGCCTATCCGCAGTTCAAGCGGCTGACGTCGGCGCGGGTGCTGCATGTGTTCTTCACGCCGTCGACGGAAGAGGTGGACTGGGCTGAAGAACGGACAGGCAGCCCGGAGTCGCGCTTCGCGCTGGTGCTGGCGTTGAAGTGCTTCCAGAAGATGGCGCGCTTTCCGTCCCCGGACGAGATCCCCGACGTGGTGATCGACCACGTCCGGCGCTGCTTGGAGCTGCCCGAGGACGTCTGGCCGGATCATGGCGCCTCCCGCAGCGCGAAGGCGCATCGCAAGCTGGTGCGCCAACGTCAAGGCGTGAAGTACGACGCGGGCCGGGCCCGGGCGATCGCCGCGGTGGCGATCCGGAAGGCGGCACAGGCCAAGAACAACCCGGCGGACCTGATCAACGTGGCGATCGAGGAGTTGCTCCGGCTCCGGCTGGAACTGCTCGGGTACACGACGCTGGAGGACCTGGCCACGAGCATCCGCGCCGAGGTGAACGCCACCATCTTCGCCACGATCCTGCGGCGGATGGGTGAGGCCGGCCGGGCCCGGATGGAGGGTCTGCTGGTTGTCGGGCCGGACGGCAAATCGACGTTCAACCGGCTCAAGAAGCCCGCCCAGCGGGCCACCTGGTCGCGGTTCCGTGATCAGGTGAAATGGCTGGACCAGGTGGACGCACTCGGCGACACCGACGCCTGGCTGGAGGGCATCGCGCCGTCGAAGATCACCGACTTCGCCGGTGAGGCCGACACCCAGGACGCCGACACCTTGTCGCGCTACGATCCGGTCAAGCAGGTGGCGCTGCTAGCCTGCCTGACGCACACCGCCCGGATGCGGGCCCGCGACGACCTGGCCGAAATGCTGTGCAAGCGGATGGCCGCCCACGTCAAACGGGCCAAGACGGAGCTGGAGGAGATCCGCGCCCGCCAGCGCGCGACCAGCGAGCGGCTGATCGGCACCTACCGTCAGGTGCTGGAACGTCTCGACCCCGACAGCGAGACCTCGGCCGCCGGACACGAGGCGGTGGCGCGGGCCGTCGAGGCGGTGACCTCGTGCGCTGGTAACGCCGGGCAGGTCCAGGCGCTCAGCGAGATGCTGTCGGCGCTCGTGGTCCAGACCCACAGCGTGCAGGCGGTGCGGGCGGCGGTGGAGCAGGCCGGCGGGTTCGCCGCCCAGCTGGCCGACATCGAGGAGGTCGCCGCCTTCCACGGCGACGCGCACGAGCTGCTGGTGTACCGGTTCTTCAAAAAGGACCGGCCGGCGCTGTTCGAGCTGACCAGCAAGCTGCGGCTGAAGGCCACCTCCAGCGACGATTCCGTGCTGGCCGCGCTGGCGCACGCCCGCGAGCACTCACCCAAGCGGCGCGACTTCATCCCGCTGCCGCCACCGATGGAGGAGGAGCCGGAGTCGGGCATCGCGTTCGCCTCGGGCAACTGGCGGCGCGCGGTCACCGACCGCAGACGGCCCGGCATGGTGGCGCGGCGGCACTTCGAGGCGATGGTGTTCTGCTACGTGGCCGAGGAACTGCGCACCGGGGACGTGGCCGTGCTCGGCTCGAACGAGTACGCCGACTGGGGCGCCCACCTGCTGCCTTGGGAAGACTGCCAGCCGAAACTGGCCGCCTTCTGCGAGAAGGTCGGCCTGCCCGACACCCCTGCCGGCTTCGCCGCCCACCTCAAGGACGCCCACCTGAGCGCGGCCGCGCACCTGGACGCCGGCTACCTCGACAACGCCGACCTGGTCATCGACGACAATGGCGTGCCCACCCTCAAACGCCGCCGCGGCAAGGGCAGCGATGCCGAGGCCGAACGGCTGGCGGCCGAGATCGAACGGCGCATGCCCGAACGGTCGCTGCTGTCGATCGTCGCGCGTACTGCCCACTGGCTCACCTGGTATCGCCACTTCGGGCCGGCCTCCGGCTCCGACCCCAAGATCAAGGACAAGCTGGGGCGGTACTCGCTGGCCGTGTTCACCGGCGGCATCAACATCGGCCCGTACGAGGCGGCCAAACACATCGCCGGCGTCACCGCCCGCGAGCTGTCCATGGTGCGCAACCGGCACATCAGCCTGAAGAAGCTGAACGCCGCGATCGCCGATGTGGTCAACGCCTTCGCCGAGCTGGACGTGATCAAGGCCTGGGGGGATGGCAGCACGGTGGCCGTCGACGGCACCCAGGTGGACACCTACATCGATAATCTCCTGGCCGAGACCAGCATCCGGTACGGAGGATTCGGCGGCATCGCCTACCACTACATCTCTGACACCTACGTGGCGTTGTTCTCCCGGTTCATTCCGTGCGGGGTGTGGGAGGCGGTGCACCTGATCGAGGGGCTGCTGGCGAATGCCTCCGACATCCAGCCCTCCACGGTGCACGCCGACACCCAGGGCCAGAACTTCCCGGTCTTCGCCCTGGCCACGTTGTTCGGGTTCGACCTGATGCCGCGCATCCGCAACTTCAAGGACCTGATCTTCTTCCGCGCCTCGGAGAAGATCGCCTATCCGCATATCGACCAGCTGTTCGGCGAGAGCGGCCGCAACGTCATCGACTGGAAGCTGATCGATAAGCACTGGGTCGACCTGATGCAGGTGGCGATCTCCATCAGTGAGGGCCGGCTGAGCTCGGCCACGCTGATGCGGCGGCTGCGGTCCAACTCCCGCAAGAACCGCATCTACAAGGCCTTCCGCGAGGTCGGCCGCAGCGTCCGTACCGTCGCCCTGCTGCGGTATCTGGCCGATCCGGCGCTGCGGGCGCGCATCACCGCGGCGACCAACAAGGTCGAGTCCTACAACGGGTTCTCCAAGTGGCTCGGCTTCGGCGGCGTGCTGGCCGACAACGACCCCGAAGAGCAGGAGAAACTGATCAAGTTCAACACCCTGCTGGCCAACCTCGTCGTCTTCCACAACGCCCTGGACATCTCCGACATCGTGCGTCAACTGGTCGCCGAGGGCTGGGAGATCACCGCCGACCAGCTCGGCCAGATCGCCCCGTACCTGCGGGCCCACATCAGCCGCTTCGGCGCGTACGCCACCGACGAGCTCCGTCATCGGCCGGATCCGTTCGACCCCCTGCTCAAAGAGGTCGACTTCACCGACGTCGAGCTGGCCGCGTGATTTTCGGCGTGCCGATGGCTTTTGCTCATTGTGTTGCCTCGTGCGGCGCGGTCGGCCTGGAGCGTTCCAGGATGAGCGGCTGTTGCCGCTGGGTGCGCCATTCGGCCGTCAGTACGGTGGCGTCGTCCTGCAGCCGGCCGCGCTGGTGCGCCAGGATGGCCTGGATCAGGCGGCGCAGGGTTTCCGGGGCCGACATGCCGTCGGCCTCGCGGCGGATGATGAAGTCGATGAAGCGCTCCAGCCCGAACGGCTCCCCGTCCGGGCTCTGGGCCTCGATGATGCCGTCGGTGTAGAACAGCAGCCGGTCTGCGGGTTCGAGCTGGTAGTGCAGCAGGCCGGTGGACAGGTCCAGGCCGAGACCCATCGGGGGGTCGGGCACGCTGGTCAAGGTGGCGACCTGCCGGCCGCCTCGGATCACCAACGGCGGATGGTGACCTCGATTGACCCAGGCCAGCCGGCCGGTCCGCAGATCGAGATCGGCCAGGACGCCGGTGGCGAAGCGGCCGGTGACCTGCTCGGCGATCGCCGCGTCGATGGCCTCGCTCGTCGCGGGCAGGTTCGTGCCCTGGCGGCGGCTGGTGCGAGCGGACCCGATGGCGATGGTGGCGGTGAGCCCGGCCGCGGTGTCGTGCCCCATCGCGTCGAAGATCGACACATGCAGGGTGTCGCCGTCGATCGCGTAGTCGTAGGCATCTCCGCCCACCTCGTAGGCCGGCTCCAGCGCGGCGCTGACCACCACCCTGTCGTCGGCGAAGGCCCCAGGCGGCAGCAGGTTCCACAACACCTCGGCCGACAGCGTCATCGGCCGGGCGCGGACCAGACGGGCGTAGGAATCGCTGTAGGGGCGCTTGCTGATCAGCAGCAGCGAGACGAGCGAGGCCAGGCCAGGCCAGCAACGCCGCGGCCTCAGATCCCCGCTGCACGCTCACTCCCAGGACGCCGACCCGTTCGGTGCCGCTCAGCAACGGCACCCATAGCCGCTGCGGCCCCTCGCCGGCCGGCGAGGCAGGGACGCTCTCGGGAGCGGCGGGATCCAGCACGTGCCGGGCCTCGACGATCTCCACGTCGCGGAAGGCGCGCCCGGCCATGGTGGCGTCGATCCGGATCGCCTCGAGCCGTTCGCCGTACACGTCGCGCTGCCCGGCCAAGGGCAGCAGCAGCTGCTGCTGCAGGTCAGCTACGTAGATCATCGTCTGAGAGAAGCCGGCCAGCCGTCCGTACGCGGCGACCAGGCCCGGCAGATCCTCCATCGCCGACAGCTGAGTGGCGTCCAGCAGGCCGCCCAGCATCCGCTCACCATCGCCCGTCACCTTGACGCCTTCCCCCTGGAGCCCCTCCCCTCACATTAGATCGTCTCCTCCATGCGGAACGAGCTCCTATCAAGCGTGCTGACCAGGGCTAACGTCTCCCGGGCGTGCTGGGGCGGGTGCTGGTGCGCAGTGTGTGCTTGCCGGCCACCATGCGTGGGTGGCCGAGGCCGTCGGCGGGCTGCCAGTGCACGTGGGTGGCCCAGCCCAGGCGTTCGAACAGGCGGATGAGCGCGGCGGAGGGGTCGATCTGGCGGGGGCCGCGGCCGTGCCGGGCGCAGCCGGGCTGGCTGTGGTGGCCGTTGTGCCAGCTTTCGCCGAAGGAGAGCAGGGCCAGTGGCCACAGGTCGGTGGAGCGGTCGTGGCGGCGGGTGGTGTGCGGCCGCTGGCCGATCATGTGGCACAGGGAGTTGACGCTCCAGGTGACGTGCTGCAGCAGGGCGATGCGGACCAGGCCGGCCCAGATGAACGCGGTCAGGGCGCCGTACAGGCTGCCGCTGATGGCCCAGCCCGCAGCGAACGGCAGCAGCAGGGAGATGGCGCACCAGGCGGGGAAGGCGCGCGAGATGCGCAGCATGGCCGGATCGTTGCGGAGCAGGTCGGGGGCATACCGTGTGGCCGAGGTGGGTTCGGCGGAGAACAGCCAGCCTAGGTGGGCGTGGGCCAGGCCGCGCAGTTGCCCGCCGAGGCCGGTGCCGTAGCGGTAGGGGGAGTGCGGGTCGCCCGGTTGGTCGGTGAAGGCGTGGTGGCGGCGGTGGACGGCCACCCAGTCGATGAGGTTGCCCTGAAAGCTCATCGACCCGGCCACGGCCAGGATGACGCGCAGCCACGGGCGGGCGGTGAAGGAGCGGTGGGTCAGCAGCCGGTGGAAGCCGACCGTCACGCCCAGCCCGGTCACCATGTAGAAGACGGCGGCCAGCAGCAGGTCGGTGAGGGTGATTCCGTTTCCCCATGCCAGCCAGATGCCGGCGCCCAGCGCGAGGAACGGCGCGATGACGATCGCCGCGGTCAGCGTCACCGCGACGATGCCGGCCCGCGCGGGCGCAGCGGGCCGGGGAACGGCGCATGGCCGTCATAGCCCGCCTCGGCGGCGGTGCGGGTGGCGGTCGGCATGCCGGTCATGCCATGACCGGGAAGCGGCGGTCCAGCCCGGTGATGCGCAGCAGCCGGGCCACGCGCGGGGGAACGCCGGTCAGGGCCAGCGTGATGCCTCGTGTCCGGGCACGGCCTTGCACGCCGACGAGCACGCCCAGCCCGCCTGCCCCGCAGAAGGTGACCTGGGACAGATCCACGATGAGCAGGTCGGTGCTGTGGTCGAGGGCGTTGATCAGCCGGCGGCGCAGGCGGGCTGTGGTGAAGAGGTCGATGTCCCCTGATAGATGCACGAGGGTCGGCGCCGAGGCGCTGGCCCCGGCGAGCGGGGCGGTGTCGATGACGGTCATGGAATGTCTCCTCACGGGAGAAGCTGAAAGGTGATGAGATGCCTGCCGGCCGGAGATCGGCCCGCCGCCAGTTCGGGCGGTGCCTGGACCGCTCGATCCGGCCGGCAGGCGGCACGGGGTCATTCCGGCGTTGCCAGGCCGTCCGATGGATGGCTGCGCTGCCTGCCCGATGACCGACCCGCCCTCGTCCTCCCAGCGGGCCGAGCCGTCGGCCGTGGCACGCGGGACCGGGCGGGCGGGCAGATGCGCGAGGGTGAGGATGGCGTCGATGCTCATGCCGGCGATGTCCTGGGCGGTGAGCTTGAGCGTGGCCTCGGCGGCGCCGGCGGCGGTGCCCGACGGGATGATCAGCAGGACGACTGGCTCGCCGGTGGCGAAGCTGAGAGTGATCACGCGCGGGTCGGTGTGGCGGAACCAGCCGATGCGGACCTGACGCCCACGCGCGGGGATGCGGCGCGGGACGTTCTGCCACACATCGCCGTGCAGGCCGATGCGGAGCGTGGCCCGATCCAGCAGCCGGTCCACAGCGGCGATGAGGCCGGGCAGCTCGGCGGCCGCGTCACGGGAGCAGGGCCACCAGGCCCCGTCCACCACAGCCAGCCGGTTCGGCACCGGGTTGAGGCTGAGCCGTAGCGCGGAATCGACCCGGGGGATCGCGGGCGAGGCGGAGCTGAGCGGTGCGGGTGGAGAAAGAAGTGTCGGCGTCATGGTCGCCTGACCTGTCCAGGCCCCCGAAGAGGCCGGTGGTGGTTCGCCGGGGGCGACGCAGACCTGAATGCCAACGCTCGAAAAGACCTCGGTACCTTCATTGTACGCCATGACTTCCGGAATTCGGCAATTCCGGAAGTAAACTGGGTGGGTGACTTCCGGAAACACGCCCTCAGAGATCACGCAACCGGCCGGAGCAGCTTCCGGAAACACGCGCCGGTCGCGGGCCGTGCCACTCTCCGCCCCCCACGCCGCCGTCCTGGCCGGCTACACCGCCGCGCTCGCGCACGCCCCGCTGGCCGGCTCCACCAGGACCAAGTACGCCTCCCGGCTGCGCGGCTATCTGGCCTGGCTGGCTGACCAGGCCGACGCCGGCGCGCTGGACGGCGACCCGCTCGCCGACCCCATCGCCGCCACCGGCGCGGTGCGCGACTTTCGCCGGCATCTGAAGAACGGCCGCCGCGCTCCCAACACCATCGACACCTACCTGTCGGCCATCGACGACTTCTACGCCCGCCGCGGCCTCGGCAAGCCCCAGGCCCGCCGCGAACGCGACACCCGCCGCACCGCACCCCGCGCCCTGAACACCCGGCGCACCCGCCGCTACGTCCGCCACGTCCAGCTCACCGCATCTGCGCGCGACAAGGCCATCGCCCTGCTGCCCTACTACGCCGGCCTGCGCATCTCCGAAGTCGTCGGCCTCGACCTGGCCGACGTACGCCTCTCAGCCCGCAAGGGCGAGCTACGCATCCGCGGCAAGGGCCGAGACGGCGGCAAGATCCGCCTGCTGCCCGTCCACCCCGACCTGCGCCAGGCCCTGACCGACTGGCTGCAGGCCCGCGCCGATTGGAAGGGGGCCGACACCCACGCCGCGCTGTTCCTCAACCACCGCGGCGGCCGCCTGAGCGACCGCGCCGCCCGTGACATCATCACCGGCCTCGGCGACGCCGTCGGCCTGGGTGACGACCCCACCGAACCCTTCAGCCCGCACGTCCTGCGCCACACCTTCGCCACCCAGCTCATCCGCGACGGCAAAGACCCCATCCTGGTCGCCGAACTCCTCGGTCACGGCTCGCTGGACACCACCCGCCGCTACGCCCTGCCCACCGAAGCCGACAAGGAAGCCGCCCTGGACGCCCTCATCACCGACCACTGACCAGGGCAACAAACCGGTTCGGACCGGGTGCCGCGATTGTCACTCCGTATCCCAGCCCGGCTGGAGGGCACCGCGTCCGCGCCACGGTAGGCGAATGCGGAGGGCAACTGCCTACACCGTTCGACCCTGGGCAGGGGCCCCTTGCGGATGCTGTCGAAAGGAGCCGGCCGTGCCTGAGAATGTCGCACTGATCATTCGATTCCACCTGATGAGCGGCGAAGACGTCTCCGTGATCAGCGGGGACTTCGACGGAGAGCCGGAGGCGGTGACGGCGATCGCTCGTGCTGTGGACGAGCGGCGCAGCCTGGTGTTGATGCGAGCAAGATATGATCGCGAAGCCGACGTGAACGGCATAGTCATCAACCTCGCCAACGTGGTGTCGGCGCGTGTGTCGAAGACAGACAGCGCCGAGGCGGGCCAGTACCTGTAGCAGCGGGGCCTCCCGGTCAAACCGCGTACGCCGAAATCGAACGGGCAACGTCACAGGTCATAGGCGTCACTGCCCCTTTCTCTCGTACTTGGTCTGCCCCTCTCGCAGACAACCGGCGGCTGGTGCGGGCCGGCTCGGTGCGCAGCCGCCAGCGTTCGCCGGCGATCCGGTCATCAGGCGAGGTCGGGTGCGCTCAACCCGCTCCAGCGGAAGGCCCGCCCCGTGCGAGCGTCAGGCGTGGAGGAGGCGCCAGGCGTTGAGTGCGAGGCGGGCGCGGGTGAGTCCGGCGGGCTGGGTGAGGTCGACGCCGAGGGTCTTGCCGAGCTGGTCGATGCGGCGGGCGACGCTGCTGTGGTGGAGGTGGAGGAGGTCGGCGGCGCGGCGGAGTGAGCCGGTGGTGCAGTAGGCGTCGAGGGTTTCGAGGTCGTCGGGGGTTTCGGCGAGTGCGGCGATGGCGGTGACGTCGGCGTTGTCGCGGATGGCGTCTTCCGGTACGTCGGCGAGGAGTGCGACGACGCCGAGGTCGTCGTAGCGGACGATGGGCTGGCGTGGGGTGGTGAAGCGGAGTGCGGTGCGGGCTTCGCGCCAGGCGCGGCCGGGGCCGGGGGCGGTGCTGAGTCCGGCGCGTACGCCCGGCGGGAAGCGGGCGGGGTCGAGGGTGGTGGCGAGGATGGCGCCGACGCCGGCCAGGGGTGCGGCTTTGACCGGGCGTGCGGGGCAGATGGAGGTGCCGACCTGGTCGAGGGGGAGTGGTGAGTGTACGGCGGCGACATGGAGGCGCAGGTCGGGGGAAAGCCGAGCAGGCGCAGGGCGCGGGCTCTGGCGGCTTCGTCGCTGTCGGCGCTGATGGCGAGTTCGACGAGGGCGGGGTCGGCCATGGTGGTGCGGGCGGGGCCGTAGCGTTCGACGACGGCCGCGGCGGCGATGGCGAGGCGGTCGAGGAGGAGGTCGTCGAGGGTGCGTGGGGTGTCGGGGCGTTCGAGCCAGACGGTGCCGATCTCTTCGTCGTCGAGGAGGATGGGGCTGCTGGTGGACGGCGGGTGGAGTGTGCCGTTCGCGGGGTGGCCGTCGGGGGCGTAGCGGATGGGCTGGCCGGTGCCGTGGAGCCGGATGCCGGCGACGCATTCAGCGAGGCTGGCCGAGGCGCGGGCGAGGGCGGGCAGGTCGACACGGCGGCGCATCAGCGTGTCGTAGAACATGACGACGCGGATGGCGCCGCCTGCTTGGGAATCGAGTTGCGACAGTCGTACGGCGAGTGCCTCCACGCTTGACAGCGTATGCGCGCCGATCGGTGCGTGTGGCGGGATGGATGTGCGACGGTTGGCGGATGATCGGGTGGGGCCGGGTGGCGAGGATGGGGGCATGGATCCCGAACTCGAACCATTTCTCGCGTTGTTCCCCGTGCGGATCTGAGTGATCCGATCGCGCAGCGGGAGAACTTCGCCAAGCTGGCCACCTCGGTGCCCGCGCCGGATCTGGCGGGCGTGGAGGTGGAGGATCGTACGGTGCCGGCGGATCCGGACGTGCCGGTGCGTGTCTACCGTCCGCGTGATGCGCAGGGCGCGATCGTGTGGCTGCACGGCGGCGGATTCGTCATGGGTGATCTGGAGACGGAGCACCCGTGGGCGGGCCGGCTGGTGCAGGCGTCGGGCGCGGTGGTGATCTCGGTGGGGTACCGGCTGGCGCCGGAGCATCGGTATCCGGCGGCGCTTGAGGATGTGTGGGCGGTGCTGCGGTGGGCTCACGAGCAGGCGTCGGAGCTGGGGTTCGATCCGCAGCGGCTGGCGGTGGGCGGTCACAGCGCGGGTGCGGGTCTGGCGGCGGCGGTGTCGCTGCGGGCGCGTGACGAGCAGGGGCCGCCGATCCGGTTCCAGCTGCTGAACCAGCCGGGGCTGGACGATCGGCAGCAGACGTGGTCGGCGGTGAACTTCACCGACACGCCGTGGATGACCCGGGACAAGGTGACGCAGATCTGGGGTCACTACCTGGGCGGGCGGCCGGCCACTCCGTATGCGGCGCCGAGCCGTGCCGATGACCTGTCGGGTCTGCCGGCTGCGTACATCGCGACGGCGGAGTTCGACCCGAACAGGGACGAGGCGATCGAGTACGGTCTGCGGATGCTGCAGGCGGGGGTGCCGGTGGAGCTGCATCAGTGGGCGGGGACGTTCCACGGTTCGCAGGCGCTGTTGTCGGCGGAGGTGTCGCAGCGGCAGATCGCCGAGATCGGCGCGGTGCTGCGGCGGGCGCTGGCTCCCTGACGGAGGGCTGGGCGGGCGCGCCCTCGAAGGGCCGGTCCGGGGCTTGCGGTGGCACGCCTTGGAGTCCTTGTCGTGGGTTGCCGGGGGCACGTCCGTGCGGGTCCTCAGGAAGGAGCCGGTCCGTTGCGGGCCGGCTCCTTCGTTTTCCGGCCGCGGAAGGCGCGGCGGTAGGCGCCGGGTGTGGTGCCGAGTGCGGTGCGGAAGCGGCGGCGGAGGTTGGTGGCGGAGGACAGGCCGGTGCGGCGGGCGATGGCGTCGAGCGGCAGGTCGGTGGTCTCCAGGAGGTCTTGGGCGGCGGCGATGCGCTGGGCGAGGAGCCATTGTCCTGGGGTGGTGCCGAGCTGGTCGAGGAAGCGGCGGGTGAGGGTGCGTGAGGAGACGCCGGCGTGGGCGGCCATGGTCTCGACGGTGACGGATTCGGCGAGGCGGTCGGCGGTCCAGTCGAGGAGCGGGGCGAGGGTGCCGTCGATCTGGGCGGGGCGGGGTGGTGCGGTGTATTGGAGCTGGCCGCCTTCGCGGTGGGGCGGCATGACCATGGCGCGGGCGATGTGGGCGGCGTAGCGTGCGCCCTGGTCGCGGCGTACGAGGTGGATGCACAGGTCGATGCCGGCTCCTGCGCCTGCGCTGGTGGCGAGGTCGCCGTGGTCGACGTAGAGGACGTCGGGGTCGACGCGGACTTTGGGGAAGCGGGTGGCGAGTTCGCCGGTGAGTGCCCAGTGGGTGGTGGCTTCGCGGCCGTCGAGGAGGCCGGCGTGGGCGAGGGCGAAGGCGCCGGAGCAGATGCTGACGAGGCGGGCGCCGCGTTCGTGGGCGCGGCGGAGGGCGTCGGTGACGGCGGGGGAGGGCGGGTCGGCGGGTGGCAGCCAGCCGGGGATGATCACCGTGTCGGCGTGATCGAGTGCGTCGAGTCCGTCGGTGACGAGGATGTCGTAGCCGGCGCGGGTGGGGATGGGGCCGGGGTGTTCGGTGCAGACGCCGAAGGTGTAGGCGGGTGGGAGTTCGGGGCGGTGGATGCCGAAGATGTGGGCGGCGCAGGCGAGTTCGAAGGTGGATTGTCCGGGGCGGACGAGTGCGGTGACGCGCTGCATGTCGGAAAAGTAGCGCATGATGTCTTTTCTGACACTCGGCCGGGGTGGGTGCGGGCTGTCAGGGTGGTGTGCATGACGACGCAGCAGAACATGTCAGGGTACGTGTGGTCTTCCGTTGCGGACGCCCCGGTGCGTGAGGTGTTTCCCGGTATCCGGTTGCGCCCGTTGTGGCGGGGTGAGGGCGGGGCCGGTGCGTACGTGCTGGAGATGGATCCCGGATCCTGCTGGGAGGGGATCGACGTGCACGATCCTGGGCCGGAGGAGGTCTTTGTGGTCTCCGGGGTGTTCAACGACGGCGAGCGCGACTATCCGGCGGGGACGTTCATCCATGCGCCGGCGGGGTCGTCGCATGTGCCGCAGTCGGCGACGGGGTGCACGTTGTTCCTGTTCTATCCGGAGGGCTGAGCCGTCTTGGGGCCGGCGCTGGTCGATGCCTGCGCGTACGGGCCACGCCGCGTTCTCGCCCGAGCTGATCGTCCGCGCGAGCGGCACGTCGGTGTTCACCGAGAGCGGCCGCGAGCTGCTCGACTTCATCTCCGGGCAGATGAGCGCGATCCTCGGCCACTGCCACCCCGAGATCGTCGCCACCGTGGGCGAGCAGATCGTCCTGCTGGACCACCTGCACAGCGGGATGCTCAGCCCACCGGTGGTGGAGCCGGCGGGCCAAGCTCGTCACCGGCCGCCACGAGATCGTGTCGTTCGGGCGTTCCTGGCACGGCATGACGCAGGCCGCCGCGAACGCCACCTGCAGCGCCGGCCGCAAGGGCTACGGGCCCGCCGCGCCGGGCAACCTCGCGCTGCCGGTGCCCGACCGGTTCATTCCGGCGATCACCGACGCCTCGGGCGAGCTGGACTGGCGCCGCCAGTGGTGACCGGCGCCGAGATCGAGCGGCGCGCCCACGAGCGGGGGTTCCTCTTCCCCACCACGCACGTCAGCGACCCGCTGCCGGCCGCCGTCGGCACCACCGTGCTGCGGGTGGTGGAGCGCGACCGGCTGGAGGAGCGGGCCCGGCGGCTGGGCCGGCCGCTGCGCGGCCATCCTGGACGAGGCGCTCACCGGAGCCGCGCGTACGCTGTGAGCCGGGCGTAACCGGCGACCGTGCACAGTGCACAGTCGCGGCCTTCCGGCTGTGGAGTGTCCACACTGACACGGTGGCCGCCGCTTTCTACCGTAAGCGTCCAACCACTGGTTTCGCTCGGTAAGGGAGGTCGGCATGGCCTCGGCCGTCGGTGTCGACGATTACGCGCTGTCCAGGGTGCCCAGCGGCGCCCGCTACTCCTGGTGGTCGGTGGCCGTGCAGCGGTTCGGCCAGATCTCGGCGCTCAGCCAGTTCCTGCTGGGCGCCACGCTCGGGTTCGGGATGGGGTTCTGGCAGGCGTTCCTTGCGCTGACGCTGGGCGCGGTCATCCTCGAGGTGGTCGCGGTGTTCGTGGGCGTGATCGGCGTGCGCGAGGGGTTGTCGACGTCGATGCTGGCCCGCTGGACGGGGTTCGGCAGGGCCGGGTCAGCGGTGATCGGCCTGGCGATCGGGATCAGCCTCATCGGCTGGTTCGGCATCCAGTCGGCGGTCTCGGCGCAGGGCCTGGCGAGCCTGGTGGGCGTGCTGCCCGAGTGGGGGTGGTCGCTGGTGTTCGGGCTGGTGGTGACAGCGATCGTGCTGTGGGGGTTCGGGTCGATGGCCTGGACCGCGTACGTGACGGTGCCGGCGTTCCTCATCCTGGTCGGCTGGTCGATCATCAGCGAGCTGTCGCGGCACGACGTGGGCGCGCTGGTGGCCTCGGCGCCGCCGGGGCCGCAGCTGAGCCTGCTGGAGGGCACCACGCTGGTGGCGGGCGGTTTCATCGTCGGGGCGATCGTCACCCCGGACATGACCCGGTTCAACCGGGGCGTGGCCGACGTGGTCAAGCAGACGCTGGTGGGCGTCACGCTCGGCGAGTACGTGATCGGCATGGCGGGTGTGCTGCTGGCGCACGCGGTGGGCAGCAGCGAGATCACCACCATCGTCACCTCGTCGGTGGGCTGGGTCGGCATCCTGGTCATCGTCGCCGGCACCATCAAGATCAACGATTGGAACCTGTACTCCTCCGGGCTTGGCCTAGTGAACTTCGTCGGCACCGTGCTGGGCAAGAAGGTGCACCGGGGCGCGGCGACCGCCGTCATCGGCCTGCTGGGCAGCGTGCTGGCCGCGGCCGGCATCCTCGACCGGTTCGTGGACTTCCTGACGCTGCTCGGCGTGGTCTTCCCGCCGATCGCGGGGATCATGGTGGCCGAGTACTTCGTGGTGCGGCGCTGGCGGGGCGATCTGGAGGAGGCCAAGGCGCGCGGCACGGTGCCCGAGCAGGCGCCCGACTGGGTGCCGGCGACGCTGGCGATCTGGCTGGTCTCGGCGCTGGTGGGGCGGTTCGTGGAGGTCGGGCTCGGCAGCATCAACTCGCTGGTGCTCGCGTTCGTGCTGTACGTCGTGGCCGGGAAGCTGGGCTGGGTGCGGGGAGTGGGGGCGCACCGCACGGCCGACGCGGTGCCCCAGCCGGCGAACGCCTGACAGGCGGGCGGCCCGGAATCAAGCCCCCGAGATCAAGCCCGTAATCAAGCCCGTAATCAAGCAAAGACACCTGATAGGGGAGTGGGGGAACTCGTGCGCATCGGCATCGACGTGGGCGGTACCAACACCGACGCCGTCCTGCTGGACGGCAGGCAGGTGCTGGCCGCCGTCAAGACCGGCACCACCGCCGACGTCACCTCCGGCATCGTCAGCGCCCTGCGGGGGCTGCAGGAGCAGCGGGCGTTCGACCCGGCGGACGTGCAAGCCGTGATGATCGGCACCACGCACTTCATCAACGCGCTGGTCGAGGCCCGCCGCCTGGCGCCCACCGCGGCGCTGCGGCTCAGCCTGCCGGCGGGGGCGTCGCTGCCGCCGATGGTGGACTGGCCGCAGCGGCTCATCGACGCCGTCTCCGGGCGTAGTTACCTGGTGCACGGCGGGCACGAGTTCGACGGCCGGCACATCGCCGAGCTGGACGAGGCCGAGGTGCGCAAGGCCGCCGACGACATGGGCCAGGCCGGGGTGCGCAGCGTCGCGATCACGTCGGTGTTCTCGCCGGTCAACGCCGAGTTCGAGGCGCGCGCGGCGGAGATCATCGCTGAGCGGCTGCCGGGCGTGGCGATCTCGCTGTCGCACGAGATCGGCCGGGTGGGGCTGCTGGAGCGGGAGAACGCCACCATCATCAACGCCGCGCTGCGCGAGCTGGCCGCGCACATCGTGGACGGCCTGGCCGCCTCGATCACCGGCGAGGGCATCACCGCGCCGCTCTACCTCAGCCAGAACGACGGCACGCTCATGGACGTCGATTTCGCCCGCCGCTATCCGGTGGCGACGTTCGCCTCGGGGCCGACGAACTCGATGCGCGGCGCGGCCGTGCTGTCGGGGCTCGACACCTGCGCGGTGGTCGACGTGGGTGGCACCACCAGCGATGTGGGGGTGCTGCGGCACGGCTTCCCGCGTGAGGCCACCACCGACGTGACCGTGGCGGGTATCAGGACGAACTTCCGCATGCCGGACGTGCTGTCGATCGGCATCGGCGGCGGCAGCCTGGTCCGCCACGACGGGCCGGTCACGGTCGGCCCCGACAGCGTCGGCTACGAGCTGACCTCGCGGGCGCTGGTGTTCGGCGGTGACACGCTGACCGCCACCGACATCGCGGTGGCCGCGGGCCGCGCCGAGATCGGCGATGTGGCCCGGGTGGCCCATCTGGACAGGGAGCTGGCCGAGGCCGCGCTGCGGCGCATCGCCTCGGATGTGGCCGACGCGGTGGAGCGCATGCGCACCTCCGCCGAGCCGCTGCCGGTGGTCGCGGTCGGCGGCGGCTCGATGCTGCTGCCCGATGAGCTGGCCGGCTCCGGCGAGGTGCACCGGCCGGAGCACTACGCGGTCGCCAACGCCATCGGCGCGGCCATCGCGCAGATCGGCGGCGAGGTGGACCGCGTCTACGCCGTGGAGCCCGGCCGCCGCGACGCGGTGGTGGACGCCGCCAAGCAGGAGGCGGTGGACCGGGCGGTCGCGGCCGGGGCCTCGCCGTCCAGCGTGCGGATCGTGGACTTCGACGAGGTGCCGATCCCGTACCTGCCGGGCAACGCCACCCGCATCAGAGCCAAGGCCGTCGGCGAGCTGCAGCTGACCGACGCGAAGGGACGGTGAGGCGGCGATGACGCGCACGATCACCACCGCCGACCTCGACGACCTCGCCGCCGGCGCCGCCGTGCTCGGCACCGGGGGCGGCGGCGACCCGCACATCGGCCGGCTGCTGGCCTCCGCGGCCGTGGTCGCGCACGGCCCGGTCGAGCTGTGCCCCCTGGAGGAGCTGCCGGACGACGCGGCGGTGCTGCACGTGGCGATGATGGGCGCCCCGACCGTGATGGTGGAGAAGCTGCCCTCGGCCGAGCAGGTATCCATGGCCGTCGAGGCGCTGTCGGGCTACCTCGGCCAAAGGGTGACCCACATCGCCTGCGCCGAGGCCGGCGGCGTCAACTCGCTCATTCCCGTGGTGGCCGCCGCGCAGCTCGGCCTGCCGCTGGTGGACGCCGACGGCATGGGCCGCGCCTTCCCCGAGCTGCAGATGGTGCTGCCCACCCTGTACGGCGCCCGCGCCACCCCCATGTCGATCGCCGACGAGAAGGGCAACAAGGTCGTTTTGGACGCGGTGGACAATCACTGGGCCGAGCGCCTGGCCCGGTCGGCCACCGTCGACATGGGCTGCTCGACGATGATCGCCCTGTACGCGATGACCGGCGCGCAGGCGCGCGAGTCGCTGGTGCCGGGCACGCTGAGCCTGTGCGCCGAGCTGGGCGCGCTGGCGCGCAAGGCCCGCGCCGAGCACGCCGACCCGGTAGAGGCGGTCACGCGGCGGCTGGGCGGAAGGCGGCTGTTCACCGGCAAGGTGACCGACGTCGAGCGGCGCACCACCACCGGGTTCGCGCGCGGCACCGCCCGGCTGGCGGGCATGGACGGCGACGCGGGCCGCGAACTGGTGCTGCGCTTCCAGAACGAGTATCTGGTGGCCGAGCTGGACGGCGAGGTGCGCGGCACCGTACCGGACCTGATCTGCACGCTCGACCGGGAGAGCGGCGAGGCGATCACCACCGAGGCGCTGCGCTTCGGCCAGCGGGTCAGCGTGATCCTCGCGCCGTGCGATCCGCGCTGGCACAGCGCGGAAGGGCTGGCTTTGGCCGGGCCGCGCTACTTCGGCTACGACGTCGACCCGGTGGGGGTGGGCCGATGAGCCGGCTGCTGACCGAGGACGACCTGCCCGACCTGGCGCGCGGCGCGGCGGTGCTGGGCACGGGCGGCGGCGGGGATCCGTACGTGGGGCGCTTGCTGGTGCGGCAGGCGATCCGCGAGCACGGCCCCATCACCGTGCTGGATCCCGGCGAGCTGGACGACGACACGCTCGTCATCCCCACCGCGCAGATGGGCGCGCCGACCGTCGTGCACGAGAAGCTGCCGCGCGGCACCGAGCCGGTCGCCGCGCTGCGCGCCCTGGAACGCCATCTCGGCCGCACGGCCGGCGCCACCATGCCGATCGAGTGCGGCGGTATCAACTCGATGATCCCGCTGGTGGTGGCGGCGGTGACCGGGCTGCCCGTGGTGGACGCCGACGGCATGGGCCGGGCCTTCCCCGAGCTGCAGATGGAGACCTTCGGCGTGTACGGCTTGCCGGGCTCGCCGATGGCGGTGGCGGGGGAGCGGGGCGAGACCACGATCATCGACACCGGTTCCGACAACCGGCGCATGGAGTGGCTGGCGCGCGGGGTGACCGTCAGGTTGGGCGGCGTGGCGCACATCGCCGAGTACGCGATGACCGGGGCCGAGGTCAAGCGGACCGCGGTGCCGCGCACGCTCTCGCTGGCCCTGTCCATCGGCCGCGCGATCAGGCGGGCGCGTGAGGTGGGCGCGGACCCGGTGGCCGCGCTGGCCGAGGCGCTGCGCGGCACCCTGTACGGGCATCTGCGGGTGCTGTTCCGCGGCAAGGTGTCGGACGTGGAGCGGCGCACCGAGGCGGGCTTCGCGCGCGGCCGGGCGAAGGCGGTGTCGTTCGACGGGCGGCATGAGCTGGAGCTGACGTTCCAGAACGAGCACCTGGTGGCGGTGGTGGACGGCGAGGTCCGGTGCGTGGTGCCGGACCTGGTGTGCGTGCTGGAGTCGGAGCTGGCCGAGCCGATCACCACGGAGAACCTGCGCTACGGGCAGCGCGTGACGGTCGTCGGCATCTCCACGCCGGAGCTGATGCGCACGCCGGAGGCGCTGGCGGTGTTCGGGCCGGCCGCGTTCGGGCTGCCGCACCCGTTCACCCCGGTGGAGGAGCGCAACCCGGCGCCGGCCGCCGTCGGCTGATCGCGGCCGGCACGGCGGGCTCCGCGGCGGCCGTGGCCGCCTGGGCGGTGGCGCGGCGGGCGGGGCCGGTGCGGCAAGCTGGGAAGATGCGCATCGAGCTGCCGGACGTGCCGGCGCTGGAGCGGGGCGTGGCCGTGCTCGGCTCCGGCGGCGGCGGGGACACCCGCATCGCCGGGCTGCTGCTGCGCCGGCGCCTGGCCGCGGGTGCGAACGTCGTCGTGCACGCCCTCGATGAGGTGCCGCCGCAGGCGTACGTCGTGCCGGTGGGCGTCGTCGGCGCGACGCCGGTGTTCAATGAGAAGCTGCCGGGCGGGCAGGAGTTCGCCGCCGCCGTGGCCGCCATCGAACGCTGGACCGGCACCCGCGCGGCCGCCGTCGCCTCCTTGGAGATCGGCGGGCTGAACGGCCTGCTGCCGCTGGCCTGGGACCTGGGCCTGCCGGTGGTGGACGCCGACCTGACCGGGCGCGGCGTGCCCAGGCTCGACCAGCTCTCGCTGAACGCCTGCGGCCGGCCGGTCACCCCGGCCGCGCTGGCCGAGCCGGGCGGGCAGGTGCTGGTACAGGCCACCGGCTTCCCCGCCGATCTGGAGCGCACGGTGCGGGCGTTCCTGCCGAGCGCGGGCGGCTGGGCGGCGCTGGCACTGGCCCCGCTGCCGGTGCACGAGCTGGCCTGCTGCAGCGTCGCGGGGTCGGTGTCGGCGGCGCTGCGGCTGGGCCGCCGGATGCTGGAGCTCGGCGAGTCGCCCGGCCCCGGCCCGCTGGCGGAGGCGACCGGCGGGCGGGTGCTCGCGCTCGGGCGGGTGATCGAGGTGGCCCGCAGGCCAGGGCCTCGCCGGCACGGCAGGGCGGGGTTCTCGCGCGGCGGCGTCACGGTGGCCGACCACGCCACGGGCGCGCTGCTGCGGCTGGAGATGGAGAACGAGTACCTGCTCGCGCTGCGCGACGGCCGCCTGGTCGCCTCGACACCCGATGTGCTGGCGGTGCTCGACCGGCGCACGGTGACGCCGATCTCCGGCGATGCGGTGCGGGCGGGCATGGAGGTGATCGTGCTGCAGGTGCCGATCGCGGCGTTCTGGACGGATCCGGGGCGGATCGAGCTGGTCGCGCCGCGGGCGTACGGGATCGACTGCGACCCCGTGCTGCTGGGAGGCGGGCGATGACCACCGTGCGCAGGCTGCTGGCGCTGCCGGAGTGGAGCGGCGCGGTGCGCGTGCTCGCCGGGGCGGCCGGGCTGGACGAGCCGGTGTCGGCCGTGCGGCCGCTCTCCGACCCCGCCGCCTACCCTCCCGGCTCCGGCGGGGCTGGGGAGGTGGTCATGGTGACCGGGCCGGTCGAGGCAGGGGACTGGCGGCTGGACGCGCTGCTGCGCCGCGTGGTGGACGCCGGCGGCGCGGCGGTGCTGCTGGCCGCGCGGGAGGTGGCGTACGGGACGCTGCGGCTGGCCGACCGGCTCGGGCTGCCGCTGCTGGGTGCGTCGGCCGACGTGCTGGATCTGCTGGTGGCGGCGCGGCTCTTCCTGGCCGAGCCGGAGACCGACCGGGCCAGGCTGGTGCTGGCCGCCCACCGGGCCTTCGACGAGCGCACGCTCGCGCCCGAGGACGTCGTCGCCCGCCTGGGGGAGCTGCTGGAGGCGCCCGCGGCGCTGCTGGACGAGCGCGGGCAGCCGCTGGCGGGGGAGGTGCGCGAGCCCGGCGCGGTGCGGGTGCGGGAGGTGGTGCGGCAGCGCGTTCCGCTGGACGACGGGGTGCTGCTGGCGCATCCGGCGCTGCTGCCGGGAGCGCCGGGGCCGTCGTTCTGGCTGGTGGTGGAGCTGCGGGGGACGGCGGCGGGGCGGGCCGACGCGGTGCCGGTGGCGCTGTCGGTGGCGGCCACGGCGGTGCAGCGCTGGCTGCTCAGCCACCGGCTTGAGCTGGAACGGGACGCGCGCTCGCGTACGGCGCTGCTCGGCGACCTGCTCAGGCTGGACGGCGAGCCGTCGGCGCAGCTGCGCAGGCGGGCCGCCGATGCGGGCTGGCAGCTGACCGGCTGGCACGTGGGCCTGCGCATCGGCGCGCCGCCCGCGCTCGACACCGTCGCCTGGACGGCGCAGGTCGTGCGGGTGCTGCGCAGCGAGGGCGTGGACGCGGTGGTCGTGGAGCACGGCGACGGCTGGACGGGGTGGACGACGTTCGCGCAGGAGCCCACCGCCGCCCGGGTGCGGGCGCTGGCCGACACCCTGCGTACGGCGAACCGGGCGCTGCACGGCTCGGTCGGCGCGCACATGGGGGTGGGCCGCCCGCATCCGGGCACCAGCGGCCTGATCAGCACGGTGGCCGAGGCCGCCGACGCCGCCCGGCTGGCCGCCACCCGGCCGGAGGCGGGCTTCTTTCTGCAGGTGGACCAGCTCGGGATGGCGCAGCTGCTGCTGGAGTGGGCGCGTACCGACACCTTCGAACCCGCCGCCCGCGCGCTGCTCGCGCCGTTGCAGGACCAGCCGGGCGACCTCATCCGCACGCTGTCGGCCTACCTGGACGCCGAGTCGTCGATCGCGGAGACGGCGGCGGTGCTGGGGGTGCATCGCAACACGGTGGCCGCGCGCATCCAGCGGGTGGAGCGGCTGCTGGGCGTCGACCTGCGCCACCGTGACGAGCGCCTGGCGTTGCACCTGGCCTGCCGCACGGTCAGCCGGCCGCAGGAGGGCTTCCAGGGGTCGTGAGCCCGGCCTGTCAGGCGTCGCCGAACATGCGCCGGGCGTCCCTCTCCGGGGCGTCGAAGGCGTGCAGCGCCCGGGTGAGCGAGCCTTCCTCGAAGCCGAAGTGGGCCTTCATCGTGGCCTTGACCTCGTTGATCTGCTGGAAGAGCCGCCGCGGTGAGGTGCGCGGACCGTCGAGCGCGTGCTGGAAGCCGGCCAGCAGGCGCGCGAGGACCTCGTGCTCGCGGCGCAGGCGGGCGATCGCGGGCGCCAGCTCGGGTGCCTGCCGGAGCAGGGCGGGGAAGAAGTGGTCGTCCTCGCTGCGGTGGTGGCTGCCCAGCGCGGAGCAGAACGTGTAGCAGAAGATCCGCAGCTCGGGCTTGAGCGCCTGGGCGCGCTCACCGCGGCGAATGGCCTTACGGGCGTCCTCCAGGGTCTTCTCCAGGCGGTGGTGGACGTCTTGGAGCTCGCGATGCCAGGCGAAGAGGCGCGTGCGCAGCATGGTCCGGCCCTTTCAGGACGGTCGGGTGGGGGAGTGGCTCACGTGTGGTCCTTTCGCTGGGTCATCGCCGGTGGCGCGCGGCTTCGGTAGCTGCTCCAGCAGGCTCTCGTGCCAGGCGATCTCCGCCTTCAGCCGCGCCGTGGTGTGGTCGAACGTCATCGGCTCCAGCCCGCGCAGGTACGGCTCGGCCTGCGTGCGCCGGTGCCGCCAGGCCGTCAGCCGGGCCTTGAGCGCGTCCAGCCGGTCGCCGATCACGGCGCGGAGGTCCTCGTCGGCGAGGTCGTCGGCGTAGTGGAGGGCGAGGTCCATCGGGTCGGGCCGCAGCCGGACCTCGCGCAGCGTCCGGTCGCGCAGCGCGATGAACTCCGGACTGGTCAAACGCGAGCAGTTGCCACTTATTGATCTACAACGTAAAGGCGCCGGGTTCTGAGGCTCTACTCTTCCCCCTTTTTCGAAGCGGGCTTCGCCCGCACGCCCCGACGAACAACCAAGGCCGGGCGGGCCTATCGGCGGGTGATGGCCTGTTCGAGCAGGTGGTGGAGGGTGCGTTGCTGCTCGGGGGTGAGGGCGGCCAGAGGTGAGTCCTCGACGAGGAGCTGGAGGAGGCGCTCGCGCAGGGCGTTGCCTTCGGGGGTCAGGACGAGGTGTTTGGCGCGGCGGTCGGTGGGGTGGGGGCGGCGTTCGATGAGGCCCTGCTTTTCCAGCTTGTCGACGATGAAGGTGGCGTTGGAGGGCTCGCAGCTCATGCGTTCCGCCAGCTCTCGCATGGTCATGGGGCCGGTCATCTCCCGGAGGGCGGTGGCCTGGGCGGCGGTGAGGCCCAGGGTGGTGGCGCGCCGGCGTACGTGGTCGGCGATCTGCTGGGCCAGGCCGTTGACCAGGCCGCAGAGCTCGCGTTCGGCGGTGGCTTGCGGTTCTGGGGAGATGGTCATGGCGTTCATGCTAGCAACGTGCTTCAAGACAGCATTTTTCTAGCTTCACTGTTTCAAGTCAGGATATTTCAAGCTTGACTGATTCACGCTGGATGCTTACGGTGGCGCTGGTCGCCGCGTTGGGGCGCGGTGCGTGGATCTGCGGCCTTGTCGAGGAAGGGTGTGTGGCATGGCGATCGGTGCGGTTGGTCTGGGTGAGCGGTTGCGGCGGCCGGGTGAGGCCCGGTCGTTGTGGCTGGGTGAGACGCGGGTGTCGTTCGTTCCTGATGGGGTGATTCAGGGGGTGCCGCGTGCGTGGCTGCCGGACTCGACGGAGGAGTTCTGGGCCGCTCATCCCGAGTATGTGGACGGTTCGGGGTATCTGGTGGCGAGCATCGGCGGTCTGCTGGTGGAGAGCGGTGGCCGGGCGTTGCTGATCGATGCGGGGTGGGGGCCGGTGTCGTTGCCGGCCGTGCCGGGGCGGCCGAATGGTGCCGTGCGTGGTGGTGCGTTGCTGGACGGTTTGCGGGCGCTGGGGCGTGGGCCGGAGGAGATCGAGGCGGTGGCGTTCACGCACCTGCATGTTGATCATTTCGGCTGGGCCTGGGGTCAGGGTGGTGTGGGGCCGGTGTTCGCGCGGGCGGAGTATCTGGTGGCGGAGCCGGAGTGGGCGGGGTCTGATCTGTCCGCGCAGGGGGTGCTTGAGGGGGTGCGGGTGCGGACGGTGGCCGATGGGGAGGAGGTTTTCCCGGGTGTGCGGGTGCGGGTCACCGGTGGTCACACGGCCGGGCATGCGGAGTATGTCATCAGCGGTGGTGGGAGGCGGCTGATCGCGTTCGGGGATGCCATGCATTCGCCGGTGCAGGCCGATCATCCTGAGTGGTCTTGCGTGTACGACCATGATCGGGTGCGGTCGGCTGAGCATCGTCGCCGGCTGATCGCCGAGCTTGAGCGGCCGGACACGATCGGCTTCGGGGTGCATTTCGCCGATGTGGTCTTCGGTCGGGTCGTCCGGGACGGTGCGGGTTCTGTGTGGCGGCCGTTGGACGCGTGATCGGGTGAGGGGGTCCGGTGATCGCAGCGTGATCGTCGGGTTTCTCGTCGGTGGCGTGGACGCGGTGCACGGGAGGCTAAGGCGCGGTTGGCCGGCCGTCAGGGGCGGGTGGCGAGGCGGCGGGCGGCGTGGACGACGGCGGCGCGGCGGCGGGCGGCTTCGTCTGTGTCGCCGTCGTGGTGGCCGGTGAGCATGCGGGCGATCTGGGGTGCGGCCGACCAGTAGCTGGACAGGGAGATGATGAGGAACATCAGGTGGGCGGGGTCGAGGGTGTCGTCGATATGGCCGGCCTGCTGGGCGGCGGCGATGGTGGCGGCTTTGGCCTTGTAGAGGTCGGTGCGGGTGAGTTCGTCGGGGACGGCGTCCTTGCCGGTGAGTCCTTCCCAGAGGACGAGGCGGGCGAGGTCGGGGTGGGTGCGCTGGTAGTCGAAGGCGCGGCCGGCGAAGTCGCCGATGTCGTCGGGGCCGGTGATGTGGAGGGGGACGGCGGCGGCGAGGGCGTCGACTTCGGTGCGGATGACGGTGGAGAAGAGGGCGGTTTTGTCGCCGTAGTAGTTGTAGACGCGTTCGCGGTTGACTTTGGCGCGTTTGGCGATGCGGTCGATGGTGGTGCCGTCGGGGCCGTGGGCGGCGAATTCGGTGAGTGCCGCTTGGTAGATGCGCTTTTTGGTGCCTTCGACGTCCCATGCCATGGCGGTCATCATATTCCAACACGCGTGTTGCATTTGGTGGCGGGGCGGGGTTATGGTCGGCCTGTCGCCAACACGAGTGTTGGAATTTCATCCTCTCAGGGGCAGGACCATGACCGTGAAGACCGTACTGATCACCGGCGCCACCAGCGGCGTCGGCGCCGAGGCCGCGCGGCTGCTGCTGGAGCGCGGCCACCAGGTGGCCGTCACCGGCCGCAACGAGGCGCGGCTGAAGGCGTTCGTGGAGGAGGCCGGGCATCCGGACCGGCTGCTCGGTGTGATCGCCGACGCCGCCGATTGGCAGGACACCCAGCGGGCGGTGGCGCAGACCGTGGAGCGGTTCGGGGCGCTGCATGCGGCGGTGGCCAACGCCGGGTTCACCTCCCGCGACCATGTGCAGACCGCGGGCACGACGCTGGCCGACGGCGATCCTGAGCTGTGGCCGTCGATGGTGCTGACCAACGTGCTCGGCCCGGCGCTGCTGGCCAGGGCGACGCTCGCGCATCTGGAGGCGACCGGCGGGCGGCTGGTGTTCGTCGGCAGCGTGGTCGGGGTGAAGAACAGCCCCGGCAACCTGTACTCGGCGACGAAGTGGGCGGTGACCGGGCTGGCGGAGAACCTGCGCATGCTCGCCACCGGCCGCGGGGTCGGTGTGACGCTGGTCAATCCGGGCGTCATCGACACGCCGTTCTGGTGGGACGCGGGCGCGCCGCCGGTGTCGCTGCAGCCGGGTGCGATCGCCGAGGCGATCTGCTACGCGCTCGACCAGCCGGCCGGGGTGGACCTCAACACGATCACGATCCGGCCGATCGGCCAGCAGAACTGACGAGGCTCGCCCCAGGCGTCTTCGGCGTCAGAAGACGAGGTCGCGCCTGGTTTTCACCTCCTCGGCGGTCAGGGCGCGGGCGATGATGGCGGGCCGGTCCAGGCCGCCGGTCGGGCGCTGATCGCCGTTCTGGTCGGCGCCGAAGCGCAGCGGCCGGGTGGCGCGGCCGGCGATGCCGTCGGGCCCGGTGCGGCCGGTGGCGTGGCGGCCGCCTCGTTGCGCAGTGTGTAGCTGTGGCCGGTGCGGGCGGCGGCGTCGACGGCCGCGGTGACGCGGTCGTGGGGTCGTCGCGGCGGTAGGTGGGGTAGGTGTCGGCGTAGTCGGTGCCGGCCGACAGCAGCAGGACGGCGCTGTCGGCGCCCTCGACGCGGACGCTCTGGCCTTCGTCGGTACGCCGGCCGCCTTGGGTGATGACCTGGAGCTGGGCTTCGAAGCGCAGGCCGTTGTCGGCCAGGCGGCCGCGGATGGTGAGCCTGCCGTTGTGCGCGGTGACGGTCTTGTCGTCGCGGGGCGAGGTGTGGCGGAGGGTGAAGGACACATCGGGGGTCAGTCGTCGTCGGTGAAGACGGCCTCGCGGCGGCGGCGGATCGCCGGCAGCACGGCCACCACCAGCGCCAGCACGGCCAGCGCCAGCAGCACGGCCGAGATGGGGCGGGTCACGAACACCGACGCGTCGCCGCGCGAGATGATCATCGCGCGGCGCAGGTTCTCCTCCAGCAGGGGGCCGAGCACGAAGCCGAGCAGCAGCGGTGCCGGCTCGCAGCCGCACGTGATGAGGATGTAGCCGAGCAGCCCGAACGCCACGATCGCGTAGACGTCGAAGGCGTTGAAGCTGAGCGAGTAGGTGCCGATCGCGGCGAACAGCACGATCATCGGGAACAGCACCTGGTAGGGGATGCGCAGCATGCGCACCCACATGCCGATGAGCGGCAGGTTGAGCAGCACCAGCAGCACGTTGCCGATCCACATCGAGGCGATCAGCCCCCAGAACAGGGCCGGTTCCTCGACGATGACGTTGGGGCCTGGGGTGATGCCGTGCACGATGAACGCCCCGACCATGAGGGCCATCACCGGGTGGGCGGGCAGGCCGAGCGTGAGCAGCGGGATGAAGGAGGTCTGGGCGGCGGCGTTGTTGGCCGACTCCGGTCCGGCGACGCCTTCGATGGCGCCGTGGCCGAACTGCTGCGGCCGGCGGGAGATGCGCTTCTCGACGGCGTAGGAGGTGAAGGAGGCCAGGACGTGGCCGCCGCCGGGCAGCACGCCGAGCGCGGCGCCCAGGCCGGTGCCGCGCAGGATGGGGCCGGCGATGCGGCGCCAGTCGTCGCGGGTGGGCCACAGGTGGCGCACCCGGGAGACGATCGCGGTGCGGGTGTGGCCGGCCTCCAGGTTGCGCAGGATCTCGGCGACGCCGAACATGCCGACGGCGACCGAGACGAAGTCGATTCCCCCGTACAGCTCGCGCTGTCCGAAGACGAAGCGGGGGGTGCCGGTGTAGATGTCCTGGCCGATGGTGCCGAGCAGGACGCCGAGCGCGATCATGGCGAGGGCTTTGAGCGCGGTGCCGCGGGCGAGCGCGATGGAGACGATGAGGCCGAGCAGCACCAGGGAGAAGTACTCGGCGGGCCCGAACTGCAGCGCCACGCGGGCCAGGGGCGGTGCGGCGAGGGCGAGGACGACGGTGGCGATGGTGCCGGCGATGAACGAGCCGATGGCGGCGGTGGCCAGGGCGGGTCCGGCGCGGCCTTGGCGGGCCATCTCGTGGCCGTCGAGGGCGGTGACGGCGGCGGAGGATTCGCCGGGCAGGTTGATGAGGATGGCGGTGGTCGAGCCGCCGTATTGGGCGCCGTAGTAGATGCCGGCCAGCATGATGAGGGCGGTGACCGGTTCGAAGGTGAAGGTGATGGGCAGCAGCATCGCGACCGTCGCGGTCGGTCCGATGCCGGGCAGCACGCCGACGGCGGTGCCGAGCAGCACGCCGACGAAGCAGTACAGGACGTTCTGGATGAGCAGGGCGGTGGAGAAGCCCAGGGCGAGGTTGTCGAGAAGGTCCATACCTCAAGATCCGGTCGCGTGTCAGGCTCCGAGCCACGGGCCCAGGAGGGGGATGCGCAGCTGGAGTCCGACGACGAAGATGAGGGTGGCGGCCGCGGTGAGGCCGGCGGTGACGGCCAGGGCCGTGATGAGCCGTACGCGGGCGGCGAGCGTGGTGAGCAGGGCGGTCACCGCCGAGGCCGGGACGAACCCGAGGCCCCGTACGGTGAAGCCGAAGAACACCAGGGCGGCGGTGATGACGGCGGCGGCGCGCCACGGGATGCGGCCGAAGGTGATCGCCTCGCCCGCGATGAGGCCCTTGACGACGATGGCCAGGCCGAGTGCGGCGACGATGGCGCCGACCAGCAGCGGGAAGGCGCCGGGCCCCAGCCGCAGCGGGGTGCCCAGGTCGTAGCCGAGCGCGCCGGCGGCGAACGCGGCGCCGATGACGATGAAGATGGCGCCGGCCAGGACGTCCGGCCAGGAGCGGCGTGCCCGCATGTTCAGGAGGCCTTCACGCCGGCGTCGGCGATGACCTTGCCCCAGGTGCCGAGCTGTTCTTGCAGCTTGGTCTTGTGGGCCTCGGGGGTGGCCTGGTCGGCGGGGACGGGGGCGGTGCCGAGTTTGGCCATCTGGTCGATGACCTTCTGGTCGGCCAGGGCCGTCTTCAGCGCCTCCGACAGTTTGGTCACCACGTCGGGCGGGGTGCCTTTGGGGACGTAGAGGCCGTGCCAGACGCTGACCTGCAGTTGCGGGAGCCCGGCTTCGCTGGTGGTGGGCACGTCGGGGAGGCTTGTGACGCGTTCGGGGGTGGTGACGGCGTAGACCTTGACCTCTTTGGCGGCGATCTGGCCGCTGGTGTTGGTGGTCTGGTCGCACATGAAGTCGACCTGGCCGCCGACGAGGTCGGTCAGGGCGGGTCCGGTGCCTTCGTAGGGGACCTCCTGGAGTTTGACGCCGGTGGCGGTCTGGAACAGCAGGCCGCACAGGTGGGAGGCGGCGCCGATGCCGGCGTTGGCGAGGGTGACCTTGTCGGCGTTGGCCTTGACGTAGGAGACGAGGTCCTGCAGCGTGGCGGGGCCGAAGTCCTTGCGCGCCACGATCGTCATGGGCACCTCGGTGACCAGGCCGACGGTCTCGAAGCTCTCCAGCGGCTGGTAGCCGAGGTCCTTGTACAGGGCGGGGGCGGTGGACATGCCGATGTGGTGCATGAGCACGGTGTAGCCGTCGGGCTGGGCGCGGGCGACCTCGCCTGCGCCGACGGTGCCGCCGGCGCCTTCGACGTTCTGCACGACGATCTTGCCGCCGAGTGTCGCGGCCATCGGGTCGGCGATCATGCGGGTGACGGTGTCGGTGGGGCCGCCCGCGCTGAACGGTACGACGAAGGTGATGGTGCGGTCGGGGTAGCCGCCGCCGGTGCCGGCTGTGGTGCCGCCGGTGCCGCCGGTGCCGGAGCAGGCGGCCACCAGCGCCGTCGCGCCGATGACGGCGATCATGCGGGCGGCGGCCCGGTACCTGCTGGTCAGTGTCATATCGCGACCTCCTCGTCAGCGCGTGCCCGTGGGGCGTGCGTGCGCGGCCTCGATCCGTTGGTGCGAAGACGCGTTCAGGGGGTGGTGAGGAATGGTGTCGTGAATGCGGCCGGTTGGGGAAAGAATCGCAAGATTAACGGGGCAACACAAGCGTTGATTTGGTGCGGACCGGGAGGTGCGGTCGGGGCCGGACGGCGTCATCATCCCCGGCGCCGCCGGGGCGGGCAAGACAGAGCGGGAAACGATACGGAAACGACGTCCGGCGTGCCGCAGGCGTCTTTTCGCCGGCCGGTCCGGCGTTTCGGCTGTTTCCGGTGCGGGGGATGTGCGGCTGCTTTTCCGGGCCGCCCGGCGTGTCCCGTGTGCGGGAAAATGCGTTGCTGCCGGTCAGGGGCCCGACGTAGGCTGCTGCGCTCGTGGTCTCGGTGATGGAACGCGTGCTGCCCGCCCGGCTGGGGACGGGTTTCCGGTGGTTGCTGGCCTCGAGCTGGCTGACGAACCTCGGCGACGGGCTGGCTGCGGCGGCGGGGCCGCTGCTGATCGCCACCCTGACCCGCGACCCGTTGCTGATCTCGCTGTCGGCCCTGGTGGGCTGGGCGCCGCCGCTGATGTTCGGCCTGTATGCGGGCGTGCTGTCCGACCGGCACGACCGGCGCACGATCGTGCTGGTGGCCAACGCCGCCCGCGCGGTGGTGCTGGCGGCGCTGACGGTGATGCTGCTGACCGGCACGCTGACGGTGGCCATGGCGCTGGTGGCGCTGACGCTGCGGTCGGTGGCGGAGGTGTTCGCCGACAACGCCACCTCCACGCTGACGCCCATGCTGGTCGGCCGTGAGGATCTGATGGTGGCCAACGCCCGCCTGGGCACCGGGTTCATCACGCTCAACCAGCTCGCCGGGCCGCCGGTGGGAGCGGCGCTGATCGGGCTCGGCCTCCTGTGGCCGTTCGCGGCGCAGTTGCTGCTGGTGCTGGCGGGGATGGTGCTGGTGTCGCGGATCGCGCTGCCGCCGCACGGCCGCCGCGCCGCGCAGGCCGCCTCCGCCGGGCGGGGCGGCTCCGCCGGACGAGGCGGCTCCGGGGCGGTGCACGAGCTGCTGGACGCCTTCCGCTGGACGATCAGGCACGCGGCCGTCCGCACGCTGGTCCTCACCATCTTGATCTTCAACTTCACGTTCGGCGCCGCCTGGTCGGTGCTCGTGCTCTACACCCAGGAGCAGCTCGGCCTGGGCGCCGTCGGGTTCGGCCTGGTCACCACCATCCAAGGCGTCGGCGGCCTGGTCGGCACCGGCCTGTACGGGGCGATCACCCGGAAGGTGAGCCTGGGGGTGCTGATGCGGATCGGGCTCATCATCGAGACGTTCACCCACCTGGGGCTGGCGCTGACGCACTCGCCATGGGTGGCCGGCGGTATCTTCCTGGTCTTCGGCGCGCACGCCTTCATCTGGGGCACCACGTCGGTGACGGTGCGGCAGCGGGCGGTCCCGCACGAGCTGCAGGGCCGGGTCGGCAGCGTCAACACCATCTGCGTCTACGCCGGGCTGGTGGTCGGCTCGGTCATCGGCGGGCTGCTGGCCACGCATTGGGGGGTGGCGGCGCCGTTCTGGTTCGCCTTCGCCGGGTCGGCGGCGTTCGTGGTGCTGCTGTGGCGGCAGCTGCTGCACATCGCCCACGACGAGTGAGCACGACGCACGACGACTGACCTCGTGCGGGCCGCGTCAGGCGGGGATGCGGAACAGCGCGACCGCGCGGGTGCCGATCTTGAAGGAGGCGTCGGGGCGGCGGTCGCCGTCCACGACGACCTTGCGGCCGCGTACGGTGACCGCCAGCACGCCGCCCTGCGGCAGCACCGCCGTCACCGCCTCGACCATGCCGGTGACGCCTTCGGCGGCCGAGGGGCCGTGCCAGTGGGCCTGCTCGCCGTAGGGGACGTCGGTGATCGCGATGTCCGGTATGCGGCCGGCGACGGCCTGCCGGAGCTGGGCGGGGTCGAACACATCGGCCTGGCGTGCGGCGTGGGGGAGGTCGCCGCCGGCCGCCTGCAGCGCGTCCGCCAGGCGGCCGGCGGCCTGGGCGGCCTTGGTGTAGGCGGGTTTTCCGAAGCGTCCGGCGCGCTCGCGCAGGTCGGCGGCGCGGGCGTTGAGTCCGGCCCGGCTGAGCAGGGCGAGGTTGCGCCCGGCCAGGGCGACCGCCTCGGGGTCGAGGTCGGTGGCCAGCACCGAGGCGATGCGGGAGCGGTGCAGCAGCGCCGTCACGGTCAGCAGGTAGCCGCTGCCGCAGCACGGATCCCACAGCGCGGCCGGCTCGTCTCCGCCGCGCAGGGCCAGGGCGCGCTGGAAGATCTCGCTGGCCAGCCGGACGGGAAAGGCGGGGAACCCGAGCGCGGAGTGCAGCACCGAGCCGCTGGCCAGGTCCTGGTGGTCGCGGGGCTCGACGGCGTGGCGGTAGGTCATGCGGGGCCGCTCGTGGCCGCGCGGCGCTGGCGGGCGGCCTCGTACAGGGTGACGGTGGCCGCGCTGGCGGCGTTGAGCGAGCTGGCCGAGCCGGCCATGGGGATGCGGGCCATGACGTCGCAGGACTGCCGCCATGCGGCGCTCATGCCGGTGGTCTCGTTGCCGATGACCAGCAGGGTCGGGCCGGTCAGGTCGAGCTCGGAGATGTCGCGGTCGCCTTTTTCGTCGGTGCCGACGACCGTCAGCGGCACCCCCTGGGCGCGCAGGCCGTCCACCCAGGCGAGGACCTCGCGGTGTGAGGGGCAGCGCACCACCGGCAACGCCAGCAGCGAGCCGGTCGAGGCGCGCACCGAGCGGGGGTCGTAGGGGTCGGCGGCGTGGCCGGTGACGATGAGGCCGGTGCCGCCGAAGGCGTCCAGCGAGCGGGCCATGGTGCCGATGTTGCCGGGCATGTTGGGCCGGTCGAACACCGCGCCCAGAAACCGCGGCCCTGCCTGGATGCGGGACAGGTCGTCCTCGGGCAGCTCGGCGACCGCGACCAGCTCGGGCACGTCCTCGTCCTTCTCGCCGAGCTGCCGCAGCAGGTCGGGGGCGAGGGCCACGGGCTCGGCCCCGGAGACCTCCAGCATCTGCCGGGCCCAGCTCGACAGCGTGCGCTCGGCGTCGTAGAGCATGGCCCGGATGGGGTGGCCGAACTCCACTGCGAGGCTGATCGGGCGTACGCCCTGGACGATGAACTCCTTGGCGCGCTGCCGCTTGGTGCGGTTGCCCAGCAGGGCCTGCCACTGCTGGAAGCGGGCGTTGGCCCGCGTGATGCGCATGTGCGCCGTTGCCGGTCGCCCCCGATGAATCACGCCGTACAGGATAGGAGGGGATCGGCCGGTGACCGCAATCGAATAACGGGCCTCACCGCAGGAGGGCGCGCAGCTCGTCGAGCACGTCCTTGATGATGACGGTGAGCGGGCGCTGCTCGCCGTCGGCGATCCAGCGCAGGAACGCGACCTCGAACGCGGCGATGCCCGAGCGCGCGGCCAGCGTGGCCGTGGGCGCGGCGACGCCGCGTGCGGCCATGGCCTCGGCGATTGTGGCGGCCAGTATCGACAGCTTGTGCTGCTCGCGTTCCTGCAGGGCGGGGTTGCGGTCGATGACCTGCTGGCGGGTACGTGACCAGGGGCGGCGCTCGTCGGAGAAGGCCGAGGTGATCGCCTGCAGGGCGGAGGTGAGCACCTCCATCGGCGTGGCCTGCTCGGGCGCGGCGTTCACGCCCTGGAGGGCGGCCTTGACCAGGTGGTCCTGGCCGCGGAAGAGGACCTCGCGCTTGTCCTTGAAGTGGCGGAAGAAGGTGCGCTCGGTCAGCCCGACCGCTTGGGCGATCTCCGCGGCGGTCGTCTCCTCGTAGCCGCGGGTGGCGAACAGCTCTAGGGCCGCCTGCTGCAGCCGATCGGGGGCTCCGGGTTCCCAACGCACCATGGCCTCGAGTCTAGTGATGACAGCAACTGACATGCGAGCTACGCTATGTCAGCGACTGACGTCAGTTGCTGTCATCACTTGGAATCCGCCCCGGAAGGGGCGCGTGAGGAGATCCCGCCATGCACGTGTTCGTCACCGGAGCCTCCGGATGGATCGGCTCCGCCGTCGTCGACGACCTGCTCGCCGCCGGCCACAAGGTCACCGGCCTGGCCCGCTCCGACGCCTCCGCCGCCAAACTGGAGGCCAAGGGCGCCGCCGTCCACCGCGGCGACCTCGACGACCTGGCCGGCATCCGCGCCGCCGCCTCGACGGCCGAGGCCGTCATCCACCTGGCCAACAAGCACAACTGGGACGACCTGGCCGGCACCAACGCCGCCGAACGCGCCGCCGTCCAGGCCATCGGCGACGCCCTCGCCGGCAGCGACCGGCCGTTCCTGCTCGCCTCCGGCATCGCCGGTTTCGGCGAGGCGATCGTCACCGAGGCCACCCCCTCGCCCTTCCACGGCCCCGACGCCCCGCGCGGCGGCAGCGAGAACCTCGCCCTGTCGTACGCCGAGCGCGGCGTGCGCGCCGTCGCCCTGCGCTTCCCGCCCACCGTGCACGGCACCGACGACCACGGCTTCATCTCCGTCATCGCCGGGATCGCCCGCGACAAGGGCGCCTCCGGCTACCCCGGCGACGGCGCCAACCGCTGGTCGGCCGTGCACATCTCCGACGCCGCCCGCCTGGTCACCCTCGCCCTCGACAAGGCGCCCGCGGGCAGCCGCGTGCACGCCGTCGCCGAGCAGGGCGTGCCGACCCGCGAGATCGCCGAGGCCATCGGCCGGGTGTTCGGCCTGCCCACCGCCTCGATCGACCCCGCCGAGGTGGCCGGCCACTTCGGCTGGATCGGGCACTTCTTCTCCGCCGGCTGCCACGCGAGCAGCACGGTCACCCAGGAGCTGCTCGGCTGGAAGCCCACCGGGCCCACCCTCATCGCCGACATCGAAGCCGGCGCCTACGGTCGCCGCTGACCCTCTTCGCGAGGGGTCAGGTGCGGCGGCGGAACACGACGCAGGCCCTCGCGTCAGGCCGGGCGGCGGAGCACCACGTACGCCGCCCCGACCGGCGCCGCCGGCACCAGGCACGCGGGCGCCCAGCGTCGCCGCCCCGGCACCGGGCACGCTGCGCGGACGAGAGGCCGGACGCCCCGACCTGGGGTGCGGCGACGAGGTCGCGGAGGTGGCCCTGTCCGTTACCACGGAGGTGGCCCCGTCCAGAATCGGGGTGGCGTGTCTCAGCCCGGTCTGGCCCACTGCGACGGCCGAAACGCCGAGTCGGCTCGCCGAGTCGGCTCGCCCGTGCCGCCGGCTGCCCGGCGCTCACCAGCGGCACCGGCAGCGGCATCGCGACGCGGGTGTGCCGGGTGGCCGCACCCAGCGCCACCCCGGCCGCCTGCGCCGCACCGACCGGCCGAACGGCACCGCGCCGCGGCTCTCGTAGTACGGCCACGCCATCACCGCACCCCCCAACCTGCGATGGCAGCCAAGCCACCACCCCGGCCCGCACGGCCGCCACCGAACCCCGACCCCCGGTGGCAGCCAGGCCACCGCTCTGGGCCGGCACGGTCACCGCCGGCGCTGTGCCTCCCGCTCGCTCGGCTTCTGGTCGCCGGCCATCTCGCCCTCCCATCACCCCGCGCAGTCGGGTGAGGGGCCGGAACGGTCGAGTGAGAGGCCGGAACAGTCGGGGACAGGCCGGAACGGTTCACGCCCCTTCCTTGACCAGCCATGCCGGGAGCGGGTTGGGATCCGTGCCGGCCGGATCATGAGCCGTCCGGTGCTCCCTGGCGGGCGGCGGCTTCCGAGGGGGCGTCCGGGGCGCTCTCGCGGGCGGCAGCGTCCGAGGCGGCGTCCGGGGCGTCCTGGCGGGTCGCGGCCGGTCTGACGGCCCAGAGGCCCGCGCCGTACATGGCCAGGCCGAGCAGCATGAAGCCGCCGGCCACCGGATAGCGCAGCCCCTCCGGCATGTACGTGGCCAGGAACCAGGTGTGGCGCAGCATGTCGTTGGCCACGAAGACGGCGGCCACGATGCCCTGCGGCACCAGCGGGATCGCGCCGAAGCCGAAGCAGTACCAGGCGACGGTCTTGCGGCGCCGCGACAGCCGGTCGAAGCGGGAGGTCACGGTCGTCTCCGGCTTGCGGCCGGTCCGCATGACGTCCAGCAGCTCCGGCCCGCGCGAGCGCAGCCGCCGCTCGGCCAGCAGGCCGAACCACCACCAGCACGCGGCCCCGCTCACCACGCCGGCCGCGACGCCGGCCCAGCCCCACAAGAGCGCCGCCAGCGCCGCGGGCGCGCCGGTGAGGATGACCAGGACGAGCATCAGGTAGGCGAGCCCGGTCAGGCCGCCGTCGTCCTCGCTGGTGCGCAGCGGGTTGCCGGCGCGGCGGTGCGGATCGGTGCCGGGCACCAGCAGGTGCACCGACACCCACGGCACCAGCCCGGCCGCGCCGCCCAGCAGCGCGGCCGTCAACGCCAGCACCAGCGGCCACGGCCCGCCCGTCACGGCCGTGCACGCCACGGCGAGGACGATCGCCACCGGCGCGTGCGCCGCCAGCCAGGCGAGCTGGCGGCCGCGCACGTCGCTCGTGCCGGGCATCATCAACGTCAGCCACAGCGCGGTGCCGTCGAAACCGTAGACGTTGGCGCTCATCGCCGCCGCCATCACGATGAAGATCGGGCCCGTGTACGGCAGCATGCCGTTCCAGCCGAGCAGCAGCGGGCTGGTGGTGAAGCAGGCGGCATACGCCAGGGCGAAGGTGAGCTGATGGTTGCGTACGAGGTCGCGTGACCAGGTGCGCAGCTCTTTGGCGACGATCGCGCCGTTGGCGGTGGCGGCGGTCATCGGCCGCCTGGCCCGGCCGGAGCGGCGGGTGGTGCCGGAGCGTTCGCCGAGCAGCGCCGCCCACACCGCCAGCAGGAGCACCACCAGGGCGGCCAGCGCCGCCAGCGCCCACCACCGGCCCTGCACGGCCAGCAGTCCCCAGCCGGAGGGCAGGTAGTACACCACGGCGGGCACGCCGGTCTGCTCGAAGGCCACCAGGAACACCCAGATCTGCGCGAGCCCGGCCAGGAGCGCGCCGTTCAGCAGGCCGGAGGCGACCGCACCGGGCCGGGTGCGTACGGCCAGGCCGACCAGCGCCACCGCCACCTTCGACAGCAGCACGAACACGGCCAGCTGCAGCACCATCGCCGGCACCGCCACCAGCGCGGCCGCCGCGCCCTGCCGCGCCCCCGCCACCACGAGCCCGCCCAGCGCGACCAGGCTGGCCAGCGGCGCCAGACCCACGAAGGCGGCCACCAGCAGGCCGCCCGCCAGGCGGCGCGGCGGCAGGCCGAGCAGCGCGAAGTACTCCGGGCGCAGCGTCTCGTCGCCGCCGCCCATGAAGATCGGGCCGAGGACCCAGCCCAGCAGCCACACCGCGTACGCGGCGGCCAGCAGGTCGAGGTCGGTGAAGGCCAGATAGAGCGTGGCCGCCGCGCACAGCAGGCCGAGCGTCGCGCCCGTGCCGGCCGTCTGCGCCCGCCTGCCGTGCAGGGCGTGCCGCAGCAGCGCGATCTTCATCCGGGCCATGGTCAGCTCGACAGCCACGACAACTCCTTGATGCCGTCGTCCGGGTCGCCGACGAGCTCGACGAAGGCGTCCTCCAGCGAGCGGGCGCCGCGTACCTCCTGCAGCGTGCCGGCCGCCGCCACGCGCCCCTTGTCGATCACGGCGACGCGGTCGCACAGCTGCTCGACCAGCGCCATCACGTGGCTGGACAGCACGATCGAGCCGCCGCCGGCCACGAAGCCGCGCAGGATCGTTTTGATCGTGGCGGCCGAGACCGGGTCGACGGCCTCGAACGGCTCATCCAGCACCAGCAGGCGGGGCGCGTGCAGCAGCGCGGTGGCCAGCCCGATCTTCTTGCGCATGCCGGTCGAGTACTCGATGACGAGCGTCTTGTCGGCGCCGTCCAGCTCCAGCACGCCCAGCAGGTCGTCGGTCCTTTGCGCCACCACGTCCTTGTCCAGCCCGCGCAGCAGGCCGAGATAGGTGAGCACTTCCCGTCCGGTGAGCCGTTCGGGCATGGCCAGCCCGTCGGGCAGCACCCCGACCAGCGCCTTGGCGCGTTCGGGCGCGGACCAGACGTCCTGGCCGAAGATGCGCGCGGTGCCCGCGTCGGGGCGCAGCAGGCCGACCGCCATGGACAGGGTGGTGGTCTTGCCCGCGCCGTTCTGGCCGACGAGCCCGAAGAACGAGCCCGGCGGGACGGTGAGGTGGATGCCGTCGACGGCGAGGGTGTCGCCGAAGCGCTTGGTCAGCTCGTCGATCTCGAGAGCCGGCGTCATAAGGAAATCTCCGGGGGCGAGGGGAACGCGACCCGCTTCAGGCCACGTGCTGGACTCGGCCATCGACGCCCGCCGGCGGCCCGGGGCATCGCAAGCGCACGTGATGCCCGCGCGTCCTTCTCTCTTCGCGAACGCGCAGTCACCCGATGGCACCAACAGGATCTTATGCGGTCGAACCCGGCGAACTCGATGACGTTCCGGCGGCCAACCCTCCCCGGCGACCCCTTTCCGGAGCGGATGAAAGCGGCGGCAGGGATCGGATCATACCCACTGACAACCGACCCACCTCGACGTCGCACCATGAATGAGCCCGTGCAGGCTCGTCGGTGGGCGGGCCTGTCCCTTCGGACATTCGGCCGAAGGGACGGGCCGGGATCCGCCATTGGGCCGATGCGCACGGCCGGCCGCCGGCCGCAGGATCAGGCTCCATGTCCCCTTTTGAACGGCCCCGCATCGCGGCGCTCGACGTCGTGCGCGGTTTCGCGTTGTGCGGCGTGTTGCTGGCCAACGTGCAGCCGATCGCCGCCGCCGGCGCCCCGCCCGTCGCACCGCCGCAGGACGGCATCTCCTGGCACGGCCTGCTCGTCGACCAGCGTTTCTACCCGATCTTCTCGGTGCTGTTCGGCATCGGGTTCGCGCTGCTGTTGCGCTCGGCGGGGAGCGGGCCGCCCGGCCCCGGCTCGTGCTGCTGCGCCGGCTGCTGGCGCTGCTGGCGATCGGCCTGGCCCACCACTTCCTGCTGTGGCAGGGTGACATCCTCGCCGTCTACGCCGTGGCCGGGCTCGTGGTGCTGCTGCCGTCCACCTGGCTGCCCGCCAAAGCGGTGGCCTGGCTGGCGGCGGCGTTCCTGCTCGCGGCGCTCGCCCTGGGCGGCGGGCCGTTCGCGGTCGTGCCCGGCCTGTTCCTGCTCGGCGCGGCGCTCACCCGGTACGGCGTCATCGACCGCATCGAGGACTCCGCCCGCCTCCCCGCGCTGATCGGCCTGACCTGTGCCGCGCTGGCGGTGCCCGTGGGCGCGCTGCAGGCCCAGCAGGTGCAGCCCGGTCTGACCATGCCGCTGGGCGGGCTGCTGATCGCGGGCGCGTACATCTGCCTGCTGCTCATCCTGCTCCGGACCCCGCTGCGGCCGGTGTTGCAGGCCGTCTTCGCGCCGTTGGGGCGGATGGCGCTGACCAACTACCTGACCGCCACCGTCCTCGTGCTGGCCGTCGCGCCCGTGATGGACGGGCCGCCGCACGCCTGGCCCACCGTCGCGGTGCTCGCGATCACGGGCGGCATCCTGCTCGTGCAGTGGTGCTGGTCGGTGCTGTGGCTGCGCCGCTTCCGCCAGGGGCCGCTGGAGTGGGTGTGGCGCTGGGCCACGTGGGCCCGCCGCCCCGCGCTCGCCGCGTGAGCAGAGCACGCGCCTGCGGGTTCGGCCATCGTCGCTTGGACGTCTCCGGCGCGCTCACCGCGCGCCCCGGCCTATCCGGCCTTGCCGGCCAACGGCGGCGGGCGGCGCGTGAGGCGGCCGCCGGGCAGCAGCGGGGCTTCGCCCAGGAGCCAGTCGGCGAGGTGGTCGCGTTCGACGACGATGAGCGGATCCCGCGCGCCCTGAGCCTCTTGGCGGGCCTGCCGGGTGAGCCGGCTGGAGGTGATCAGCACGCCGGTGTGACCGGCGAAGGAGTTGGCCAGCGCTCCCAGGAACTCGCGCACCTCGGCCGCGCCCACCGGACGGCTGTAGCGCTTGCACTGGACGGCCAGGCGGCCCGGCCCGGGAGCGACGGCGACGATGTCGACCCCGCCGTCGCCGGCGCCGCCGCGCTCGCGGACCTGCCGGAACCCGTCGGCCCGCATCCGCTCGGCCACCAGATGCTCGAACGCGCTGCCCGAGAGGCGATCGATGCGCTCCAGCTCGGCGTTGGCGGCCAGGAAACGCCGCCGTCCCGCCTCGATCACGCGTCGCCGCAGCAGCAGCGCTGCGGCCAGCAGCAGCACGAGCAGGCCGCCTGCCGCAGCCGCCCAGCCGGGATGCTCGGCGGCGAACCACACGGCCGCGACGCCGATCGCGCCCGCCGCCACGATCGGCGTCTGCCGCCTGCTCCGCTTGGATCCCCTCGCCATGGCGCCTCCTCACGGTGTCCAAGGCGATGGTGCACGGCGGGACCGACAAAAACGGCCGTTCGAGCGGTCAGCGCCAGCCGAGCTCCGGGGCGACGTACTTCAGGACCGAGGAGATCAGGTGGGCGTTGTAGTCCACGCCGAGCTGGCTGGGCACCGTCAGCAGGAGCGTGTCGGCGGCGGCGATAGCCTCGTCGGCGGCCAGCTCCTTGACCAGCACCTCGGGCTCGGCGGCGTACGTGCGGCCGAAGATGGCCCTGGTGGTGGCGTCGATGAAGCCGATCTGGTCGGTGCTGGTGCGCTCGTGACCGAAGTAGGCGCGGTCGGTGTCGTTGACGATCGGCATGATCGAGCGGCTCACCGACACGCGGGGCTCGCCCTCGTGCCCGGCCTCCTTCCACGCCTCGCGGTAGGCGGCGATCTGCTCGGCCTGCTGCACGTGGAACGGCTTGCCGTTCTCGTCGTCCTTGAGCGTGGAGCTCATCAGGTGCATGCCGAGCCCGGCGGCCCAGCGTGCGGTGGCGTTGGAGCTGGAGCCCCACCAGATGCGCTTGCGCAGGCCGTCCGAGTGCGGCTCGATGCGCAGCAGGCCCGGCGGGTTGGGGAACATCGGGCGCGGGTTCGGCTCGGCGAAGCCCTCGCCCTCCAGCACCTTGAGGAAGACCTCGGCGTGCCAGGCGCGCCATGTCGGCGTCGCTCTCGCCTTCGGCGGGCGCGTAGCCGAAGTAGCGCCAGCCGTCGATGACCTGCTCGGGTGAGCCGCGGCTGATGCCGAGCTGTCGCCGGCCGCCTGCGATGAGGTCGGCCGCGCCGGCGTCCTCGGCCATGTAGAGGGGGTTCTCGTAGCGCATGTCGATGACGCCCGTGCCGATCTCGATGCGGCTGGTCCGCGCTCCGACGGCGGCCAGCAGCGGGAACGGGCTGGCGAGCTGGCGGGCGAAGTGGTGCACCCGGAAGTAGGCGCCGTCGGCACCGAGCTCCTCGGCGGCCACCGCCAGCTCGATGGACTGCAGCAGGGTGTCGGACGCGCTGCGCGCCTTCGAATAGGGCGACGACGACCAATGCCCGAAGCTCAGGAAACCGATCTTTTTCATGCAGGCTTCAACCTTCCTCCAGTCAAGAACATTCCAGCACGCCAGGGGCTCAGGATCGCGATTTTTGAACGTTCGATCCAGATAGGGTACGGTCAGTGCCATGGCAAGGACCAGGGGGTTCGACACCGAGGCGGTCGTGGCCCGCGCGATGGAGCTGTTCTGGGCGCGCGGATACGAGGCCACCTCCATCCGTGACCTCACCCACCACCTCGGGCTCGGGCAGGGCTCGCTGTACGCCGCGTTCGGCGACAAGGACGGCCTCTACCGGGCCGCGCTGGAGCACTACCGCACCACGTACGCGACCGCCGCCCTGCGCACCCTCGAACGCGAGGGCGACGCCCGCGCGGCCATCCGCGCGCTGCTGCTGGAGCGGGTCCGCATCGCCGCCGAGGGCGGCCGCGGCTGTCTGCTGATCAACGCCGCGACCGAGCGCCTGCCGCAGGACCGGCCGACCCGGCGCATCGTGCGCGACGTGCTGGACGCCAACCAAGAGGCGCTGGCCGGCCTGCTGCGGGCGGCGGCCGAGCGCGGCGAGCTGTCGCCGCGGCACGATCCCGAGACGCTCGCGGCCTTCCTGGTGACGTTCCTCAACGGGCTGCTCGTCTCCGCCAAGGTGACGCCGGACGTCCGCGCCCTGGAGCCGCTCGTGGAGGTCGCCGTGGCCGCCATCGAGTGAGCTTTTCCTGCCCGCAATCTGTATCGAACGATCCAGTTACTTATCGGAAGGCTGATCCACGCGATGATGATCGACCACCGCGGCGCCCCCGTACGCACCGGCCGCGCCGCCGCCAACGGAACGAGCCTGCACTACCGCACCGCCGGGTCGGGGCCCGCCGTGGTGCTGCTGCACGGCGTGCCCAAGACCGGCTACCACTGGCGCCACCTGGTGCCGAAGCTGACGCCCCGCTACGCCGTCGTCGTGCCGGACCTGCGCGGGCTCGGCGACTCCGCCCGCCCCGCCGGCGGCTACGACTCCGCCACCATGGCCGACGACGTCGCCGCCCTCATGGCCCGCCTCGGCCACGACGCCTACGCCGTGATCGGCGAGGACTGGGGAGCGGTGATCGGCTACCAGCTCGCCGCCCGCCACCGCGACCGCGTCACCTCCCTGGTCTTCGCCGAAGCGCTCTTTCCCGGCTACGGCTTCGAAGACCACGCCGCGCTCACCCCGGAGAACGTCGCAGGCGGCCTGCACCTGTGGCACCTCGGCTTCTACTTCCAGCCCGACGTGCCCGAGATGCTCATCGCCGGGCACGAGCGCGAGCTCATCACGTACATGATCAAGAACGAGCGCAGCCGCCCTGACAGCGCCACCCCCGACGCCATCGAGGAGTACGTGCGCTGCTACTCCATGCCCGGCGGCATCCGCGCGATGCTGTCGATCTATCGGGCCATGCTCGTCGACGCCGAGCAGAACAGGCAGGCGGCGCGGCGCAGACTCGGCATCCCCGTGCTGGCGCTCGGCGGCTCCGCCTTCATCGGCGAGCGCAACGAGACCCAGATGCGGATGTTCGCCGACGACGTCACCGGCCACGTCTTCGACGCCGGGCACGACCTGGCCGAGGAGGTCCCCGACGAGATGGCCGAGGTCGTGCTGCCGTTCCTGGCCGCACACGCCGCCGCGCGGCCGCGCGCAGGAAGCCGCTGAGGGGCCGTACGGGTGGTGAGCGGTGTCACCGCTGCAGGATCGCCGCGAGCCTGCCCAGCGCCTGCGTGATCTGCCGCGGGCTGAGGCCGAGCACCGTGCGCTGGTGGTCGTACACCTCGGGGGCGAGCGGTGCGAGCAGGATCTCGACCAGGGCGTCGGGGTCCGGGACGGCGGCGGCGACCAACAGGGAGCGCACGTGCGCGCGCCAGAAGCCGTACGCGCCGGTCTCGAAACGCGAGCGGCCCAGCTCCGAGCCGAGCACCAGGTGGGAGTGGCCCTCCAGCAGATCGACCATGGCGGCGTAGAAGGCGGCCAGCCGGTCGGCGGGCGGCGCCCCCGGCCCCAGGGGCGGCTCGCCGCGCAGCAGACGTTCCTGCAGGTCCCGCTCGTGCTCGTCGAGCAGCGCGACGGCAATCGACGCCCGGTCGGGGTAGCGGCGGTAGAGGGTGCCCCGGCCCACGCCGGCTCTCTTGGCGATGTCGTCCATCGTCACCTCGTGCGGCGGCCGCTCGGCGAACAGCTGCGCGGCCGCCTCGAGGATCCGTGCCCGGTTGCGTGCGGCGTCGGCTCTCTCCATGCCACCGATTGTATGTGGACGCGATGTCCGCTTATAGTCAAGTGGACACCGTGTCCGCATAGCTGTGGTGAGGAGAGACCATGCTGCTGCACCTGGACGCCAGCGCCCGCCGCACGTCGTTCTCGCGCAGGCTGTCCCGCCTGTACGCCGAGACCTGGCGCACGGCGCACCCCCAGGCCGGGTACGCCTACCGCGACCTGGCCGCGAACCCCGTACCGCACATCGGCGAGGCGTGGACCGAGATCTGCGACCACATCCTCGAGCGCGAGATCACCGACATCGCGCGCTACCGCGAGGCCGTGCGCACCCCGGCGCAGCGCGCGGCGTGGGCCATCGTGGAGCCGCTGCTGCAGGAGGTGGTCGCGGCCGAGGTGATCCTGATCGGCACGCCGATGTACAACTACTCGATCCCGTCGTCGCTCAAGGCCTGGCTCGACCAGATCACCTTCCCCAAGATGTCCCTGCGCGGGCGCTCGTTCGTGGTGACCAGCGCGCGCGGCGGCGCCTACGGGCCGGGCACGCCGCGCGAGCCCTACGACCACCAGGAGCGCTACCTGCGCGACTTCTTCACGGGCCACTTCGGCGTGGACGACGTCACCTTCATCCACGCCGAGCTGGCCAACGCCCGCCTCGACCCCGGGCTCGCCCACCTGCGCGAGCAGCACGAGCGGTCGCTGTCGGCGGCGGTGGAGGCCGTGGCCAAGGAGGCGGCCCGATGAGCTGGCTGACCCTGCTGCTGGCCGGGCTCGTCGAGGTGGCCTGGTCGCAGAGCATCAAACCGACGCACAACTTCACCCGGCCGCTGCCCACGCTGATCTGCCTGGCCCTGATGGCCGCCGCCGTCTGGCTGCTGTCGCAGGCCATGAACACGCTGCCGGTCGGCACCGCCTACGCGGTCTTCACCGGCATCGGCGCCATCGGCGCGATCACGCTGGGCATCGTGCTCAACGACGACCCCGTCTCGGTGGGCAGGATCGCCGCGCTCGGCCTCATCGTCGGCGGCATCGTGCTGGCCAGGGTCACCACCTGACACCCGGCCGTGGCCTCGGGACGGCTCCGGCGCCGGGGAGGTCTGCGGCGAGACGGCGAAGGCCGCGCCCTTGTCGGCCTGGGATGTGGGGGAGCGTGTCAGCGCCAGTGCGCGTCGCCGATCAGCGTGGCCTCCGCGCCTCCGTCGGCGAAGATCACCTGCCCGGTGACGAACCGGTTGCCCGCCCCGGCCAGCCAGCAGATCAGCTCGGCCACCCACTCCGGCCGTCCGGGGAAGCCGCCGAACGGCTGCGGCGAGACCGACTCCACCGCGCGGCGCACCTCGTCGTCCTCGATGATGTACGCGGCGGCGGGCGTGTCCACGACGCCGGGCGCGACCGCGTTGAGCGCGATGCCGGACCCCGCCCACTCCGGCGTCGGCGCGGCCCTGCGCACCCAGCGGTTCAGCGCCCGCTTGGCCAGGCCGTAACCGCCGGTGGCGCCGCCGATGCCCGGCTCGGCGCGCATGAGGGCGAGCGCGGCTTCCTCGTCGCCGTCCAGGCACGCCTTGATGACCCGTGCGTCGGCGGGTTCCAGCGAGGAGGTCGACGATACGGCCACGGCGCGGGGCGCGCCGCTGCGCGCCAGCAGCGGGCGCAGCCCTTCGAGGGTGGCGACCGCGCCGAAGAAGTTCGTCTCCAGCATCCCCGTCTTGCCGCCGCCCGCCACGGCGAGCACCGCGTCGATGGGGCCGTGCCCGGCCACCTGCTCGACCAGCGACCGCCGCCCCTCAGGGGTGGACAGGTCTGCCTGGACGTCGGCGCCGGCGAGGTCGCAGCCGATGACCGTGCCGCCGCGCTCGCGGAGCATGGCCGCGGTCGCTGCGCCGATACCCGAGGCCGAGCCGGTCACCACGTAGGTGCGCCCGGCGTGGTCGGTGCTGCTCATCGCTCGTCCCCTCCCGTTCGCCGCGGTACCTCGCGGGTGCTGCGGTCGAAGTGCTCCACCAGCTCCTCGGCGCAGAGCTCGGGATCGACGCCGGCCGCGATGAGCGGGGCCACGGCGTCGATCGAGGCCCGCAGCGCCGCCGCCATGATCCGCTCGTCGAACGGGCGGAAGTCGCCGGCGCGCTGCCCCTCGTCGAGCAGGCGGGCCAGCCGCTCGCGCGAGTCGATGTCGTAGCGCTCGTAGTCGCGCAGTCCGCCGTTGATGAGGATCTGCCGCAGCGCCGCCACCTCGCGCGGGTGCTCGGCGATGAACCGCACGTTCGCCCGGATGACGGCCGCGAGCAGCTCGCGCGGGCCGGTCACGCCGCTGAGCGCGGCCTGCATGTACTGCTCGCTGTCGGCGACGATCTGCTCGGCCACGGCCGCGAACAGCTCGTCCTTGCCGGAGAAGTGGTAGGTGATCAGCCGCTTGCTGCTGAGCCCGGCCTCGGTGCGGATGGCCTCGAACGTCGTGGCCTGGTAGCCGCGCTCGGCCAGCAGGGCGATGGCGGTGCGGGTGATCTGCTCCCTGCGGGCCGCCGTCGCCGCCTCGCGCGTGGTCACGGCGCATCCCCTTCGTTATCCATGTGGATAAACATTATCCGTACGGATAATGTTCGTCAAACGGGCGGGCAGTCCCCGGGATCCACGCGCGGCTCGGCGCCGGCGACCGTGATGTCCTGGGCGGCGCCCGGCAGCATGGCCGCCACCGTGCACACGATCTGCCCGACGGCCCGCTCCGGCAGCTCGCCGGGCGGGCCCGACGGGATGATCACCAGGCGGCCGCCCTGCTCGGAGGCCACCGTGAACGGTTCCGCCTCGCGCGGCACGTCCGAGGTGTAGCCCTGCTGCCGTTCCTGCGCCGTCGGCCCGGCCGCCAGCAGCGCCAGCGCGTCCGCCGGGTACAACCGGCCGCGCGGGCGCGGCACCGGATGCAGCCTGCCGTCCTTGATCAAGTAGATGGCGGTCGCCCTGGCCGAGGCGACGGGGCCGCTCGGCGGCGGGCCGACCGGGATCACGTCGCTCGGCCGCACCCCGCAGCCCGCCACCACGACCAGCGCCAGCCCCACACCCACCAGAGCCCGCCAGGCCCGCCCCGTGCTCATGAGGAGCCCCCGTCCGCGTCGCGGGGCGCGGGGGAGGCGTCCCGGCGCGGGGCGCCCGGCTGGGACGGGGTGCTTCCATCCTGAGGGGTGCTTGCATCCTGAGCGGAAAGCGCGGGCGCGGCGGCCGTGTCCGGGGCGCCCGGCGGTGGCGCGCTGTTCTGGTCCTGGGTGCGGGGGAGGCGGAGGGTGAAGACGGCGCCGCCGTCCGGCGCGTTGGCGACGGTCAGGTCGCCCCCGTGCAGGCGGGCGTTCTCCCGGGCGATGGCCAGGCCGAGACCGCTGCCCTCGGACCTCGCCCGGGCCGCGCTTGCCTTGTAGAAGCGGTCGAACACGTGCGGCAGCACCTCCTCATCCAGGCCGGGACCGTGGTCGCGGACGTCGACGGTGATCGAGTCGCCGTCGGCGGACAGGCGTACCGACACCGGAGGCTCGCCGTGCCGCAGGGCGTTGCCGACCAGGTTGGCGAGGACGACGTCCACCCGGCGCGGATCCAGCCGCGCGCTCACCCCGGCGGGCAGCTCGGTCTCCACCGCCTCCGACCAGCCCCGCGTCCGCAGCGTCGCGCGGACCAGCTCGGCCACGTCCACGTCGTTCACAGCGAGCGCCGCCACACCGGAGTCGAACCGGCTGATCTCGATGAGGTCGTTGACGAGCTGGGTCAGGTTGAGCGTCTCCTGGCTGACCAGCCGCGCCGCCCGTCCGGCGGGCTCGGGCAGGTCGGCCGCCTCCTCGTCCAGCACGTCGGCGACCGCCGCCAGCGCGGCGAGCGGGGTGCGCAGCTCGTGGGAGACGTCGGCCACGAACCGGCGTGCGTCGGCCTCCATCGCACGCAGCTGCGCGACGTGCCGTTCCAGCTCGGCGGCGGTGTCGTTGAACGTCCGGGCCACGTCGGCCAGCTCGTCGGAGCCGCGTACCTCGATCCTGGTGTGCAGCCGGCCCTCGCCCAGCAGCCGCGCCGCCCGCCCCAGCTCGCGCACCGGACGCAGGACCCCACGGGTGGCCGCCAGGCCGAGGAGCACCGCGAACACCAGCGCCGCGCCTCCGTACAGCCAGGCCCACAGTGCGAGCTCGTCGATGCTGCGCTGCTCGGGCAGCAGGCTGTGCACGGTGTAGACCTCGATGCCGGAGTTGCGGGTCGTGCCGTCCGGCTCGGCGATCATCAGCGGCGCGCCGATGATGAGGACGGGCAGGTCCTGCCAGGTCACGCGCTGCCAGGCCATGGTGCCGCCGGCGACGGTCTCGCGCAGCCTCGGGGGGACGGCGGCCCTGTCCAGGTCCGGCGTCAGCGGGGGACGGCCGGGCCGCCACTGTCCCGGCGGGCGGGCGGGACGGCCCGGCGCGCGCCGCCCGCGGAAGAACGCGACCGCCGTGGAGTTGGTGTCGTTCAGGCCGGCGGCGATCCTTTCGAGCTCGTCCTGGCCCGGCGTGTCGGTGCGCAGCGGATACAGCGCCGCCAGCCGCTCGCGCATCGCCTCCACCGCGGCGTCCTGGGCCCGCTGCAGGATCTCGTTGCGCGCCTTGCCGTAGGAGACGCCGGCCACCGCCGCCGCCGTGACCACGCACAGCAGCACGAACGCCGACAGCAGCCTGCCGCGCAACCCCAGGGACGCCGCCGGAGGCTTCACACCGGCCCGAACCGGTAGCCGAACCCGCGGACCGTCTGCACGTAGACGGGCGATGCCGAGTCGTCCTCGATCTTGGCGCGCAGCCGCTGCACGCACGCGTCCACCAGCCGCGAGTCGCCGAAGTAGCCGTGCTCCCACACCGACTCCAGCAGCTGCTGGCGGGTGTGCACCCGGCCGGGCGTGCCGGACAGCTCCAGCAGCATGCGCAGCTCGGTCGGGGCGAGACTGACCGGCTCGCCCCGCTTGGTGACCACCAGGCTCGCCCGGTCGATGGTCAGATCGCGGTAGTGCTCCAGCTCCGCCTGTTCGCGGCCGACGCGCCGCAGCACCGCCCGCATGCGGGCCTCCAGCACCCGGGGCTGCACCGGCTTGACCACGTAGTCGTCGGCGCCCGCCTCCAGCCCGGCCACCACGTCGAAGTCGTCGCCGCGCGCGGTCAGCATGATGATCGGCACGTCGCCGGCGGCGCGGATGCGGCGGCACACCTCGAAACCGTCGATGCCGGGCAGCATCAAGTCGAGCACGACGACGTCGGGCGGGTCCGCGCGCAGCTGCTCGAGCCCCTGCTCGCCGGACTCCACCGCGCGCACGCGGTGGCCGTGGCGGCTCAGGGCCAGCTCCAGGCCCTCGCGCACGGCGGGATCATCCTCGATCAACAACACTCGCGATACGCCGCCGAGTTTCACTGGCTCGCTCCGTCACATCACACCTGCCGGTCAACCGCTCCACTATCGGCCGGCCGTGTCCGCATGCGGTGCCCGCAATGTCATGGTCGTGTCACGATCGAGCCGTCGACGAACCATGACATACGGCGCACAGCGCGCGCACATTCGCCGCCCATGGTAAGTCGCCATGGACGAACCACACACCATTCCACCCAGGCTGCGCGACCGGGTGTACGCCCTGGTCACGATGGTGCTGGCGGTGCTGCTGCTGCCGGTGGCCTTCGCCCGCCGTCCCGGCCGGGCCCGGGAGCTGGCCTGTACCTGGGCCCTGGGGCTGCGCTTTCCCGCCGAGGACCTGACGGGGCTCACCGACGGTGCCAGGGCGGCGTTCACGGCGGCGCGCACCGAGGCGCTGTGGCGGCACGGCCGGCTCATCGGCCTGACGTCCGGATACCGTGACCCGGCCACGCAGCAGCGGTTATTCGACGAGGAGGTACGCCGCTGCGGCTCCCCGGCCGTCGCGCGCATGCTGGTGCTGCCGCCGGAGGAGTCACGCCACGTCCAGGGCGTCGCCCTCGACATCCGCCCGCGCGAGGGCGCACGCTGGCTGGAGGAGCACGGCGCCCGCTACGACCTCTACCGCATCTACGACAACGAGTGGTGGCACTTCGAGTACCGCCCGGAGGCCGGCGGCGTCCCGCCGCGCCGCCTGCCGCACTCGGGCGTGCCCCAGGCCACGGCCGACGATCACCCAGGGGCGTCCCGATAGGGTGAGCGGCATGCCGTTGCAACTCCCTCAGGTGAACCTCAAGGCGCGCGACGAGGTCGCGCTCGGCCGCTTCTGGGCCGGCGCGCTCGGCTGGGAGATGGACAGCGAGGCCCCCGGGGTGACGAACCTCACGCCGGCGGGCTTCCCCTGGCCGGACCCCTCCGCCGTCTGCATCGACCTCGTCCGGGTCCCCGACCCCGAGACGGTGCGCTACCGCGTCCACCTCGATCTGGCCACCACCTCCGCCGAGCACCAGGCCGAGCTGGTCGCCCGCCTGACGGAGCTCGGCGCGACCCCCGCCGACATCGGGCAGGGCGACGTGCCGTGGACGGTGATGGCCGACCCGGAAGGCAACGTCTTCTGCGTCCTGGAGCCGCGCGAGATCTACCGCGACACCGGGCCGATCGCCGCCGTGGTCGTCGACTGCGCCGACCCCGGGGCCATGGCCGGCTTCTGGGGCGAGGCGCTCGACTGGACCGTGCACGAGGTGACCGGCGACCACGCCAGGCTGCGCTCGTCCCAGGGCGTCGGGCCGTACCTGGAGTTGATCCGGGTCTCCGGCGAGCCGGCGGTGTGGCACCGCTTCCACCTCGACGTGCTGCCCGACCCGGCCGACGACAAGCCGGCGCAGGTGGCCCGGCTGCAGGAGCTCGGCGCGCGCTTCGCCGACGTGGGGCAGGGCGAGGTGTCGTGGACGGTGATGGCCGACATCGAGGGCAACGAGTTCTGCGTGCTCGGCCGCTCCACCTCCTGAGGAGATCATGAGGAGCGGAGCCTGGCCGCCTGCCGGATGAGGTGGTCGCGCTCGGGCAGGCTCGGCGCCGACCGGGCGGCCTCGGCGTACAGCCGGGCCGCCGTCTCCCGGTCGCCGTCACGTTCGTGCAGGTACGCCGCGACGGCGGCGTACCTGGGCAGGGCGGGGTCCAGCTCCGCCAAAGCGGCCAGACCGGCGCGCGGCCCGTCGGCCTCCCCGACCGCGACGGCCCGGTTGAGCCGGGCCACCGGGCTGCCGGTGAGGCGGACCAGCTCGTCGTACCACTCGACGATCTGCACCCAGTCGGTCTCCTCGGCCGTCTGCGCGTCGGCGTGCAGCGCGGCGATGGCCGCCTGCGCCTGGTACTCGCCCAGCCGGTCTCGGGCCAGCGCCGCCTGCAGCACCTTCACGCCCTCGGCGATCATGCGGGTGTCCCACAGGCTGCGGTCCTGCTCGGCGAGGGGGATGAGCCGGCCGTCGGGGCCGGTCCTGGCCGCGCGCCGCGCGTGGTGCAGCAGCATGAGCGCGAGCAGGCCCGCCACCTCCTCGTGGTCGATCATCGCGGCGAGCTGCCGGGTGAGCCTGATCGCCTCCTCGGCGAGGTCCACGTCGCCGGAGTAGCCCTCGTTGAAGACCAGGTAGAGCACGCGCAGCACGGTGGCGACGTCGCCCGGCCGGTCGAAGCGGACGTTCGCGACGGTCCGCTTGGCCCTGCTGATGCGCTGCGCCATCGTCGCCTCCGGCACCATGTACGCCTGCGCGATCTGCCGCGTGGTCAGCCCGCCGACCGCGCGCAGCGTGAGCGCCACGGCCGAGGACGGCGACAGCGACGGATGCGCGCACAGGAAGTACAGCCACAGCGTGTCGTCCACCGCCGCGCCGGGGCCGGGCGGCGGCTCGGCCCCGGCACGCGCCTCGCGGTTGCGGCGCGCGGTGTCGGCGCGGGCGGCGTCGAGGAACTTGCGCCAGGCCACGGTGACCAGCCAGCCCTGCGGGTCGCGCGGCGGGCCGTCCCGCCAGCCGCGCACGGCCTCGACCAGCGCCTCCTGGACGGCGTCCTCGGCCGCCGCGAAATCCGCTCCGCGACGGACGAGGACGCCGATCACGACGGGGGTGAGGCTGCGCAGCAGGGCCTCGTCCACCATGCGGCTACTCCGTGATGGTCTCGGGCTCGTGGAGGAACGGCCGCACCTCCAGCCATTCGTGGATCGGCTCGCCGCCCGCGCCCGGCGCCGCCGACAGCTCGGCGGCCAGCTCCAGCGCCCGCTCCTGGCTGTCGACGTCGATCACCATCCAGCCGGCGATCAGGTCCTTGGTCTCGGGGAACGGGCCGTCGGTGACCGGCGGCCGGCCCTCGCCGCCGTATCGGACCCACATGCCCTCCGGAGCGAGCGCCTGGGCGTCGACGAACTCGCCGGTGTCCTCCAGCCTCTTGGCGAAGTCGCGCATGTACTGGATGTGCGCCGAGACCTCCTCCGGCGTCCACTGGTCCATCGGCACGTCGTTGACCGGCGCGGGCGCGCCCCGGTAGTGCTTGAGCAGCAGGTACTTGGCCATCGCGTTCTCCTTCGTACGGTCGGTCGTCATCGCGGTGTTCATGCCGGGGACGGAGCCGCCGCCGCGTTCTCGACATCTTCGCCGCGACTTTTTTTGAAGGGCGCGATCAGGCCCTGGATCGCAGCCGCCGCCACCACGGCGGCCCGGAGACGCGGGCGGTCGTCCCGTGCGGCGGCTCGCCCGTGCGCGCGTACGCGAAGAACGCCGCGAGATCGTGCGCGGGGCCCTGGCCGATGCGCTTGGCGACCTTGTTGTGCGGGTAGCCGCGCAGCCCGTCGGGGCTCTCCACCGCGGCGGCCCGCTGATCGGTGCAGTACACCCACGACCAGCCGCAGTTCCTGACGATCATCTCGCCCAGGTACGCGCCCGCACCCATGATCACCTCGTGCGCGTCCTCGGGAGCCGGCTTGGTGGCCACGAACGCGGCGCAGTAGTTGTCGAGGTGATGCAGGAACGCCGGGTCCCAGTCGAGCGCGAACCCCTCGGCCCGCGCCCGCTCCACGAAGCCGTCGGCCAGGCCGCGCATGTGCTCGGCGGTCTCGGCATCGCTGGGCGGCTCGCGCCGCGGCCCCCTGCCCAGCAGCCGGCCCAGCGTCATGGCAGCTCCTCGCGCAGGAGGGCGCGGGCGAACGGCTCCCCGGCGGCCCGCGCGTACGCCTGGCGCTCGCGTACCTCGGCGAGCGTGCGCGGCCGGTAGCCGGGACCGTCGCCGCACCCCATGGGGAACCGGATCCCGGCGTGCAGCAGCACCGACAGCACCCGCCAGCCCTCGACGTCGCGCCGGGCCGGCGCCGCGAAGGCGGATCCGACGTGGATCAGCGGCCCGGCGCACCCCGGGCACACCCGGTCACCCTCGCCCCTGGCGAGGTGGGGCTGCTTGTACGAGGCGCGGCACGGCAAGCAGACGAACGACGTCTTCCCATGACCCATGCGCCTACCTTAGGCCCTTGATCGACTCAGGTCGCGGTCATGCGGGGTGGGTCTCGGGCAGGACGGCGTCCACGGCGTGACGAACGGCGCGCGGCCGGGCCCGGCCCCGCGTAGCCGCTACGTGTCCGTGGCACAGACGTCACACGTACGGCGCCTCAGTGCTGACGCGCGCCGCATCACCGGTGGCCAGGCGGGTGAGGAGCTTCAGGGCGGCCGCGTCGGGGGAGCCCGGGGCGGCGGTGAAGACCGCCAGGCGCCGGCCGTCGTCCTGGGGCAGCTCCATCAGCTCGTCATTCAGCGTCATCGACGCCCACCAGCGGGTGACGGAAGGCGCGCGTGGGCGGGATGCAGGCGGGTACGTGGTGAGCCGCCCACAGCGCGGCGAACTCCGCGCTGTTCAAGGTCAGCTCGCCGATCAGCTCGGCCAAGTCCGGATCGTCGGGGTAGCGGGCGGCGATCAGGCGCAGGTCGGCCACGGTGTCGCGGGCCTTGCCCCGCCAGTCGGCGTACAGCTCGCGGGTGTGCGGGTCGAGGAAGACCAGGCGTGCGATGTTGGGGCGCTGCCAGGGCTGCTCGGGCGCCTCGTACGGCAGATGCCCGGCCAGCAGCGCGTGCGCCGTGCGGTTCCAGGCCAGCACGTCGGTGCACCGGCCGATCACGAGCGCGGGCACGTCGCCGAACGCCTCGATCATCAGCCGGAGGCCCGGCCGCACACGTTCGGGACGCGGCCGCCGGCGGCGCTTCGGCCGGTGCGGGCCGCCGCTCGACGAGGAGGCGCGATCGGCACCGCGGGGCTGGCGGCCGTCGCGACCGCGCGTACCGAGGCGCTGGCGCGGCGACGCCCGTGCTCGCCACGCTGGGCGGGCTCCACGCGGCGATGCTCGTGGCGGGCGTGGTCTGCCTGGCCGGGGCCGTTCTGGCGGTCGTGCTGCTCGGCCGGTCGTCTCAGTGACGCTCGTCGACGGCCCGCCTTTCGGCCTGTACGAGCCGCAGGGAGATGTAGTAGTTGATCCCGGTCTTTCGGGTGTGGCGCACTTTGGTGCGCTGGAACTCGCGGAAGCCGAGCTTGTCGTACAGGCGCAGGGCCGCGGTGTTGACGTCGGAGATCTCCGCCAGGACGTACTCGTCGTACTGGGGGAGGGCGAGCAGGTGGGTCAGCAACGCCGTCGCGACGCCCCGGCCCCGGTACCGGATGGCGGTGGCCACGAACTCCAGGGAGGCCATCCCGTCCTTGGCGTAGGGGAGAGGTTTGGCGAACTCGCGGCGGAAACCGATGTCGGCGATGGTGCCCTTGTAGAACCCCAGGTGCCTGCGCAGCTCGCGCCTGTCGTGCTGGAACGACGGCCGCCTGCCGTCCGTACAGGCGGTGATCCCGGCGGGACGCCCGTCGACCAGGGCCACGTAGAACACGTCGAGGACCAGCGCGTGCTCCAAGGCGTCGGCGAGCTTGGCGGGGTCGTCGGAGAAGTAGGAGAAGTCGGGGCCGAACCCGTCGACGAAGACCTCGGCGATGGCTCGGCGATGGCTCTCGCCCAGCTCGGCGGCGCGTACCACTTCGATGGCGTCGGGCAATGCTCACCTCGGAGGAGTCGTTGTACGGTGTACGAACGGAGACGGTAGCCCGCCCCGCGAGGCGGCGCCTGCCATGAGCGGCGGTGTGCTAGGCCAGCTCATCAGCCCTCCACCAGGGGCGATCCCGTCACTGTGGCCGGTGCGCCGCTGCCCTAGTACAGGAAGAGGACGCGATCGGTCATGCGGAGAAGCCTCCCGCCCTATCAGCGGATCGTGCGGGAGATCGAGCGGCGCATCGACACGGGCGCGCTGCGGCCCGGCGACCGCGTCCCCTCCATCAGGCAGGCCGCCGCGCAGTGGGGCGTGGCCACCGCGACCGCCGCCAAGGCGCTCGACACGCTGCGCAGGCGCGGCCGGGTGGTGGCCGTCCCACGCGTCGGCACCGTCGTCGCGGAACCCGCGTCAGCCCCGAGGCCCCGGCCGCGCCGGGAGCGCCGCCCGGTCGCCTCCGGCCCGGACGACGAGCGGCGGCGGGTCGTGCGGGCCGCGATCGCGCTCGCGGACGAGCAGGGCTTCGAGGCGGTGTCCATGCGCGGCGTCGCGGCCAGGCTCGGCATGCCCACCATGTCCCTGTACGGCCTCGTGGACGGCAAGGAGGAACTGGCCGCGCTCATGGCCGACACCGCCTTCGGCGAACTGGACCTGCCCCAGGAGCCGCCGCCGAGCTGGCGGGCGCACCTGGAGCTCGCGGCGCGCCTGCAATGGGGCCTCTACCTGCGCCATCCCTGGCTGCCCCGGGTCATGTCGCTCACCCACCCGCAGCCCCTGCCCAACATGCTCAGGTTCGGCACCTGGGGCATGAACGCCATACTCGGGCTCGGCCTCGATCCCGAGACGGCCCGGATCGTGTGGTGGGCGGTGGCCAACCACGCCAGGGGGACCGCCACCAACCTGGAGGCGCAGCGCGACGCCGAGCAGCACACGGGCCTGTCGCCCGACCAGTGGTACACCGCCCACCTGCCGTCCCTGCACGCCGCGCTCTCGACGCCCGCGGCGCCCATCGACGACACCCTCGGATTCGACCTGACGGTGTTCTTCGAGGCCGGGCTGCGGTTGCTGCTGGACGGTGCCGCCGTGCTGATCGGACGGCGGCACCGCGCGTAGCGAGCACTTGGCGAAGCCCGCCGTTCACGTGATCTTCAGCGCCGGAAACAGGTATGAATCCCGCAACGTAACCCTTTTCCGGTGGAGTGACACGAATGAACGGCAAAGCCCTCCTCTCCCTCGTGGTGGCCGCGGCGCTCCTGGCGCCGACCGGCCCCGCGCAGGCATCTCCCGCTGAACCCGTCACGGTGGCTCCCGGCGTCACGCTGACGCAGCTCAGCCTCGGCGCGAAGGACTCGGACGACGTCTGGACCGTCCACGTGTACCTGCCGGCCACCATTGACGGCCCGCTCGACCGGGCCGCCACGGCGCTGGGCCCCAGGGAGATCGCCGACCGGGTCCACGCGGCCCTGGTCGAGAAGGGATTCGAACCCCGCATCGAGCAGGTCGTCATGCCCGCCTTCGCCGACCACCCCGGCGGCCCGCTGGGCTGGATCGTCCGCATCGGCCGGTACGCCACCGCCGACGAGGCCGCCGCCGAACTCGCCGAGGTCAAGGCGGCCGGTTTCGCCGGCGGCACCCGCTACACGGCGCAGGACGGCACCGACACCGGGGCGCCGCAGAAGGTCCACGTGCTCCGCGTGGACTTCCGCGACTTCCACGGCACGGTCGAGACCGGCTTCGGGCCCACGCTGAACGGGATGGAGACCCTCACCGACCTGGTCTCCTCGACCGGCGCGGTGGCGGGCATCAACGCCCAGTGGTTCCTCAACGGCTCACCCACCGGCCTGTACGTCAAGAACGGCAAGCTCATCGGCTCGGCCACCCAGGGCCGCGGCGGCATCAAGCTCACCAAGGGCGGGCGGCACGTGGAGGTCGACTCCTACACCGCCCACGTGACGCTCCGCGCCGGCCGCGCCACGGCCGAGATCGACGGCGTCAACCGGATGCCCGGCGAGGTCTGGAACTGCGGCGGCGTCGGCGGCGACCAGCCCACCGAGAAGCCGCAGCACGACTTCAAGTGCACCGACGACAGCGAGCTCGTCCGCTTCACCCCGGAGTGGGGGACGCCGCCGGCCGGTGAGGGCGCGGAGGCCGTACTGGACGCCCACGGCAAGGTCCTCGCGGTGAACGCGACGCGCGGCGCCGCCGTCCCGCCCGGCGGCTCCACCATCCAGGCCATCGGCGACAGCGCCGGCTGGCTGCTTGCGAACGTCAAGCCGGGCCGGCGGGTGACCGTCACCGAACGGGTCGAGGACGGCCGCGGCCACCAGGTACCGCTCACCAAGGACACCACGATCCTCCAGGTCGGCCCCACGCTCGTCCGCGACGGCCGGATCTCGGTCAACGCGGCCGCCGACGGCATCATCCGCGACGGCAGCGACCAGACGTTCACCTACAACTGGACCGTACGCGCCAACCCGCGCTCGATGATCGGCGTGGACCGCCAGGGCCGCCTGCTGCTCGTCGTCGTGGACGGCCGCCAGGACGGCTACAGCGAGGGCCTCGGCATCGCGCAGACGGCCGCGCTGATGAAGCGGCTGGGCGCGGTGCAGGCGCTCAACCTCGACGGGGGCGGATCCAGCGTCATGGCCACCGCCCGATCGGGCATCATCAACCGCCCGTCCGACGCCACCGGCCAGCGAGCCCTGGGCAACGTGTTCCTCATCCATAAGGGACGGTGATCGCGGCGGCCATCCGGGAGGGTGATCGGGGGCGTTTCTGTCGGTCCCGCTCGGAAGAATGGCCGCATGCTCTCCCCGCGTGCACTCAACCGCTCCACCCTCGCCCGCCAGTTCCTGCTGGGGCGGGAGGCCGTCGATGCCGGCGAGGCGGTTCGCCGGGTGGTGGGGTTGCAGGCACAGCATGCGGCCTCGCCGTACCTGGCCTTATGGAACCGCGTCGCCGGCTTCGACCCGGCCGATCTGGACGCGGCGTTCACCGAGCGCAAGATCGTCAAGGCCACGCTCATGCGGATCACGCTGCACGCCGTGCACGCCGACGATCACCCCTGCTTCCACGAGGCGATGCAGCCCACGCTGCGCGGCTCCCGGCTCGGTGACCGGCGCTTCACCGGCAGCGGCCTCACCGCGGCCGACGCCGACGCGCTGGTCGGCGACCTGCTGGCCTTCGCCGACCGGCCGCGTTCGACCGGCGAGCTTCGTGCGTGGATCGAGCAGCGGCTCGGCGTTCCGCCTCAGGGCGTGTGGTGGGCTTTGAAGAGCTTCGCGCCGCTGGTGCACGCGCCCACGGGCCCGCCGTGGTCGTTCGGCCTCCGCCCGGCCTACGTCGCCTCCGGCCTGCCGCCCACGCTCGGAGCGGACGCCGACCAGGCCCTGCAGACGCTCGTTCTGCGGTATCTAGCGGGGTACGGCCCCGCGTCGGCGCTCGACGTCGCCCAGTTCGCGCTGGTGACGAGGAAACGCGCCCGCGCCGCGCTGGACGCGGTCGCCGACCGGCTCGAGCGGCTGACCGGCCCGGGCGGCTCGGAGCTGTTCGACCTGCCCGGCGCGCCCCGCCCGGCCGAAGACACGCCCGCGCCTGCGCGGCTGCTGCCGATGTGGGACAACGTCCTGCTCGCCTACGCCGACCGCAGCCGGGTCGTCCCGCCCGAATACCGCGGGTTCGTCACCCGGCGCAACGGCGACGTCCTGCCGGCACTGCTGGTGGACGGCTACGTCGCCGGAGTCTGGCGACCGGTCGGCGGCGGGATCGAGGCCACCGCCTTCCACCGGCTGCCCGACGAGGCGTGGGCCGAGCTGGCCGCCGAGGCGGAGGCGCTGACGGCGCTCCTGGCCGGCCGTGACCCGGCCGTCTACCGCCGCTACGACCACTGGTGGTCGGACATGCCGGGCGCGCAGGTCCGGATGCTCCCGTAGAGGGGCGGCCATCAGCGGTGTCCGTGAGGGGCGGGCGTTTCGGGCGCGGTGGCGGCGGCGTTCGCCGGAAGCGGGTAGTCGTCCACGGCGATCGAGTCGTGCAGGCGGGCCTTTTTGCTGGCGAGGCGGGTCAGGGCGCGGCTGGGACCCGCAGGCAGGGCGGAGATCGAGCGGGCGCCCCGGGCCAGGCCCCACACCCCGAGGCGCGAGGCCGGGACGAGCGTGCGCGCGGCGCCCAGCGCGACGTCGCGGCTGCGGCGCACGTACTCGGCCATCGCGCGCTCGTACGCGGGAAAGGCGCGCTCGTGGTCACCGCCCGCCCTGGCGAGCTCCCCCGCGAGCACGTACGCGCCGACGACGGCCAGGCTGGTGCTGCCGCCGACGGCCGGGCCGGGGCAGTCGCCGGCGTCGCCGACGAGCGTCACCCGTCCGCGCGACCAGGTGTCCATGCGGAGCTGCGTGATCGAGTCGAAGTAGAACGCGGGAGCGCCGCCGAGCCCGGCCAGCCAGCCGTCCACCTCGGGGTGCATGCCCTGGAACGCCTTGCGCAGCAGCTCCTTCTGCCGGGGCACGTCACGGTGGTCGTAGTCGAGCCGCCCGCTGCGGAACAGGAACAGCACCCGGGCCTCGTCGAGGTGCCGCGCGCCGTACACGCCGGCGGTCCTGCCCACGCCGACGTGGATGCGCAGCTCGCCGTCGAGGTCGCGGCGGCCGGGCAGGGACAGCACCGCGAAGTACGCGCCGGCGAAAGCGCTCAAGGAGGACGTGTCGCCGAAGATGAGGCGGCGCACGCCGGAATGCAGCCCGTCCGCGCCCACGACGAGGCCGAAGCGGCGCGGCCCGCCGCGCTCGAAGCGCACCTCGCCGTCCGGCGAGATCGCGGTGATCGCGTCGCCGAAGACGTACTGGACGCCGTCGCGCGTCGCCTCGTGGTAGATCGCGGTCAGGTCGTCGCGCATGATCTCGACGTGCCGCGCGGACGTGGCGCGGAAGATCTTGCCGAGGTCGGCCCGTACGGCGCGCCGTGAGCCCTCGGGGTGGACGCTCATCCGGCTCGTGCCGGTGGCCCGCTCCGCAATGTGCGGCAGTACGCCCATCTTCTCCGAGATGTCCACCGCGGGCCGGAAGAGATCGACGGCGTGGCCGCCGGTCCTGCGCAGCTCCGGGGCGCGCTCGACGACGGTCACCGCGAAGCCGTTCCTGACCAGCCAGTACGCCGGCACCGGCCCGGCCACTCCGGCTCCGGAGATGAGAATCCGCACGTTGAATCGCCCCCTTTTCGCCGGGCATCGCGAGCATCGTGGAGCCAGTGTCATCTCCGAGGGCGTGGCAAGGATTGGACGAATGTTCCCGCCGGAAGCGCGCTCCGGGATTCGTGGGGCTGACCAGATCACGGCCCGAGGCCGGCGGGCCAGATCACGGGCCGAGGCCGGCGGTCTTCGCGGTCAAGAGCCGCTGTCGGCGGAGGTCAGGAAGTCCTGGAGCTCGCGGTGCCGGAACTGGTACGTGGCGCCGCTGACGCGCAGCAGCCGCGCCTCGCACGCCCAGTCGAGGAAGCTCCACAAGCGCAGCGGCAGCAGCCCGCGCGCCGCCGCGACGATGAGGCCGATCACGGTACGGGTCCAGGCGAGCGCGCCGAAGCTGAGCCCGAAGGCGACGCCGCCGACGACCGCGCACGCCAGCGACACGGCGAGGCTCTGGCTCATCACGAACACCAGGAAGGCCGCGACCCCGCCGGTGAGCCCGAAGGCCATCCCGATGGTGGGGTTGCGGTGCAGCGCCTCGCGCGGGTGCGCCAGCTCGGCGTCCATGCTCCACCCACCCGTAGTGATCGTGAAGACGACTCCGAGCGCGAACGCCAGCACGAACGCCCCGGCCACGCCCACGACCAGCGCCGCGGGTCCGGCGTGGGCAAGCCGGAGCGGGGCCAGTCCGGTGAGCGCGCCGCACAGCCCGAAGCCCATCAGCGTGACCGGCTCGGCACGGATCGCCTCGGCGACCGTCATGCGCCCGGCGCCCACCCGCCCGGCGGCGGTCAGCCCGATGACCGACCCCAGCGCCAGCCCGCCCGTGCCGCCCGCGACGACCGCGAAGAGCGGGCCGAAGACGTCGCCGCCGGTCAGCAGCAGCCCGGCCAGCCCGCCCAGCACACCGACCGGCAGCCCCGCCAGCCCGCCGAGCACCGCCCCCGTCACCCGCCTGCGGCGCGGCACGTTGGCCCGGCCGCCCGCGGCCGACGGCCACGGCGACAGCGACAGGCCGCTCACGATCACCACCCAGGACGCCATGATCGCCAGCGTCAAAGCCTGCTCTCCGCCCCCGGCCGCGCCAAGATCCGGCGCGCCGAGCGCCGAACCCGTCCAGAACGCGACCATCGCCACGATCGCGAGCGCCACCGCGCACAGGCCGTGCAACGCCCGTACCAGGAACCGCCCGCCGATCGGCCACAGCAGGTGGGGCACGATGTCGATGGCCGTCAGCCCGGGCGGCGGCCGGTCCGACCTCGCGCTGACGGCGGCCTGCCAGCGCAGGTGGGCAGCCAGCCGTTCAAGCCAGGCCCGCACCTGATCCGGCCGGTACGCGGCGCCGTGCGCGTCCCGGGGCGTCAGCCGGGTCGCCGCCGGGACGTACGCGTCGAGCAGCCGCCCGGCGATCGCGTCCGCCCCCTTGCGGTGGTCGGCGTGCGGATCGACGCGCAGCAGCTCGTCCGGGTCGGCGCCGGACTCCACGGCGGTGACGGTCAGCAGCAACCGCCACGGCGTGGCCAGCGCCAGGTGAACGGCTCGGCCGGCGGGTCCGGTGAGCGCCGCCTGAACGGCGTCGCGGTCGCCCGCGCAGGGGTGGCCGTCCGGCCAGCGGGCCTTCAGGTAGGCGGCGATCTGCTCCACGGTCAGGTCGTGGAGCCGGATCAAGGTGGCGTCGTCGAGCCAGACACCGGCCGCGCGCAGCTCGGCGTGGCGGTCGGCGCGGCAGGTGACGACCACCGCTCCGGCGCGGCGGCCGGACAGGTCGCTGTAGCGGTTGAGCTCGGCGAGCAGGCTCATCGCCCGGCGCGGGGGCCCGGCGGGCGGGCCGGGGTCCAGCTCGTCCAGGCCGTCCACCACCGGCAGCACCTTGCGGTCGTGTACGAGCCGGTGCGCGTCGTCCCCCGCCAGGCCGAAGTCTTGGACGAGCTGCTCGGCCAGCCAGCTCTCGAACGGCCTGCCCGGGGTCCAGCGGGCGGCGTTCAGGCGTACCGGGACCATGCGCGGGGGCTGACCGGTGGCCAGGGGGACTCCAGGAGCTGCAGCACCAGCTCGATGGCGAGGACCGTCTTGCCCGCGCCCGATTCGCCCACCACCAGCAGCCGATGGGGATGGAGATCGGTGAAGAACCGGCCGATCGTGTGCAGGTCGTCAGGGCCGGGAGCGGCGGCCTCGGTGTGGCCGGGGCTGAACGAGACCGGTGCGATGTCATAGCCGCCGAGCAACCCCTTGCGGGCCCGGTCCTCCTCGGGCAGCACCCGCCGTACCAGCAGCTCGACCGCCGCATCCCGCTCCTGCACCGCCCCCGCCCATGGCGCGGCGGGCACGGCCGGCGGGGAGGGACGGCCACACCGCCCCCGGACCGTCCCGCAGCAGCCGGACGCGCCTCGCCCGGAGCCGCTGGGTCCGCGGCGGTCGGAGGCGGCGCCGCGGCATCGGTACCGGCCGCAGGCGGTGAGTGCGGGGGAGCGGCACCTTGGATGAGGGCGGCGCGGGCGAGGCGCCACCGTTCCAGCTCCTCGGCGATCAGCTCCTCGGGATGATCGCAGGACCGCAGGCAGGCCGTGACGAACGCCCGTACGAACTCCCACCGCGGCAACCGATCCCGCTGCCGCAGCACGTGCGAGGTGGTGCTCTTGGGCAGCGCGTCCACCAGGGCGCCGTCGGCGGCGGGGATACGGCCGCCGAGCGCGCGCAGCCGGCTCAACGAGGGCTCACCCGCCCACTGCCGGAGAAGTACCAGCGCGGCGACGAACTCGGCCGCGGAGCCGGCCTGGGACGGGTCGGGCGGAAGTGGACGGTCCGCGCTCACCGTTCCTCCGTCCTGACCAGCGCCCACGTGAACGCCGCCCGCCCGCGTCGCGGCCACCGCCCGGGGACGCACACCCCCTCCAGCGTCTGGACGTGCCGCGACTCCATGAGGAAGTTGCGCGCCTCGTCGGCCTCCACCAGCTCCCGGCCCACCGCGATGGGCACGAACCCGTGCCGGGGAATGTAGACCCAGCGTCCACGATCCCAGTCGTAGGGGTCGAACCAGCGGTGCCGCACCGTCCCCGACATCCGCACCTGCGGCCCTTCCCTGGTCAGCACGAACGACCCCTGCGACCGCAGCAGGCTCATCCTGCTGACGTAGAACAGCTCGGTGCCGATGAAGGCGTTGATGCGGGCGTCCCAGTAGTCGTGCAGCCAGTCGGAGGCGTGGTCGTCCAGGGTCGCGGCCCGGCGCAGGAGCTGGCGTTCGAAGCGGCGCTGGTTCCTGCGCTCGGCCTTCTTGATCACCTTGAACGAGCGCAGCCAGCGCAGCGACATCGTCCTCGACTCGCCCGCGCCGTCCATGAAGTGCTGCAGGAAGTCGGAGGCGATGGGATGGAAGTCCCGTCCGCCCTCGATGATCGAGCGGAACAGCTCCACCAGTTCGGGCACCGGCTTGCCCGTCCGCCGCCGCAGCCCTCGCAGGAACATCCCGGCCCTTCCCCTGGTGAGATCGAGCGTCACGTACACGTCGGGCGGAACTCCTCCTCCGGGAGGAGGGTCTCCCATTCGGCGCGGGTGAGTGCCCGGCCCGCGTTGGCGCAGGCGGCGGCCACGAGGTCGGCGGGCATCCCGGTGTGCCACAGCCGCGCGGTGCCGTCGGTGGCGACCGAGGCCACCTTCGCGCCGTCGGCGGCGTAATCGAGCGCGATCACGCCGCCCGTGTGGCCGGTCATCGGGTGGCCGATGGGCCGGTACGTGCGCAGATCCCACAGCAGCACGTCACCGTTCCGCAGGCCGGTGGCCAGCACCTCGCCGTCGCGGCTGAACGCGAGCGCGTTGGGCGCGGCGTCCTCGGGGATCAATGCGACGCCTTTGACGCGGCGGTGCCGCACGTCCCACAGCCGCACGGCGTCGTCGGAGGCCGTGAACGCGAGCGTCCCGCCGTCGGGGCTGAAGGCCAGGCCGTTGACCAGCCCTCCGGCCGCGGCGGGCGGGCTGCCTTCGATGGGGCGGCGGGTGGCGACGTCGAAGAGCCGTACCCGCGAGTCGAGGCCCGCGCTCGCCAGCGTCCTGCCGTCGGGGCTGATGGCCATGCCGGTGATGACGTCGGTGTGACCGGGTACGCGGATGCGCGGCCCGATCTCGCGGCGGCTCGCGACGTCCCAGAACGCGATGGCCTGCTCGTGCTGGACGGCGGCGAACCTGCCGTCGGGGCTCAGCTCGGCCACCCCGCCGAACGCGGGGTCATGGGCGAGCACGCGGCGGCCGGCGACGTCCCAGACGCGCAGGCCGTCCGTGGCGGAGGTGAGGAGCGTGCGCCCGTCCGGCGTGAACGCGATCTTGTTGACGGTGCCCTCGGCGCCGGGCGCGAGCAGCGGGGGGCCGATGGGGCGCTGGGTGGCGGCGTCGTGCAGCCGTACAGCGGGGTCGTCGCCGGGGCCGCCGGTGGCCAGGATGCGGCCGTCGGGGCTGAGCGCGACCGCGCCGCCCGCGGGCGTCGGCGTGCCGATCTGCAGGTGGACCTGCGGGTCGGCGAGGCGTACCAGGCCGTCGTCGCCGGCCGCGGCGAGCAGCCTGCCGTCCGCGCTGAACGCCACCCGCCGTACGCTCATCGCGTTGTCCTGCAGCGCGGTCAGCTGCCGGCGGCTGGCCGTGTCCCACAGGACGGTACGGCCCGAGGCGCCGCCGGTGGCGATGCGGGTGCCGTCGGGGCTGAAGGCGATCGAAGAGAAGCCGGCCGTGCGGTCCTTCAGCACACCCGTGCGGCGGCCGGAGGTCACGTCCCAGAGCATCGCGCCGTCGCCACCCGCCGTGGCGAGCGTCTTGCCGTCCGGGCTGAACGCGATGTCGTCGAGGGGATGCCGTTGCGTGGCGAACGGCTCGCCCAGCGGGCGCCCGGTGGCGGGGTCCCACAGCCGTACGGACCGGCCCCGCGCGACGGCCAGGGTCTTGCCGTCCCGGGCGAACGCCACCCGGCGCACGGTGTTCCGCAGCTCCGGCCCGTGATCGGGGTGTCCCATGGCGGGGCCGCGCGGACGGTGGGTGGCGGCGTCCCATTGGCGTACGACCCCGGTGAAGTCGCCGGTCACGACCGCGGTGCCGTCGGGGCTGTAGGCGAGCGCCGAGACGACCCTTTCGTGCTTCAGCTCGGGGCCCAGCTCGCGGCGGGTGGCCGCGTCGTAGAAGCGGACGGTGCCCTGGCACGCGGTGGCCAGCGTGCGGCCGTCGGGGCTGAGCGCCACCTGGACGCCCGAGCACTCGTACGTCGCGCGGGTGATCGGCGCGCCGAGCTGCCTGCGGGTGGCGGTGTCCCACAGCCGCGCGGTGCCGTCCTCGCCGCCGGTCGCCACGGTGGAGCCGTCGGCGCTGAACGCCAGGGACCTCACGCCTCTGGTGTGCCCGGCGAGCCGGCCCCGCCCCGTGCCGGTGGCCGCCGACAGCAGGCGGTTGCGCGCCTCGTCGGTGGGTGCGATGGTCCAGGCGGCCACGGCGAGCATCGACGACAGCGCGGCATCGCCGGTGACCTCGCTCTGGGCGGCGAGCTGGCGGGAGATCGCCACCCTGCGCTGCCTGCCGGCCTCGCCGGCGGCGTTCACGGCGGTGGCGGCGGCGATGAGGGCGAGCACCGACAGCGTCGCCAGGCCGGTGACGGCGAGCCTGCGGCGGCGGCTCGCCCGCCGCTCTTGCCTGGTGGAGGCGGCGATGAAGCTCTCCACGACGGGCCCTGGAGGCGGGAAGCCGTCGGGGTCGCGCTCCCAGCGGGGCCGGCTGTCCTGCACGGCGAGCAGCCGCGCGCCGCGATAGAGGAACGCGGGATCGCGGTGGTTGCCGGCCCATTGGGCGGCCGCCTCCAGAAGCCGGTCGTAGACGGCCTGGGCGGCGAGGTCGGGTTCGAGCCACTGCCGCAGGGCGGGCCAGGCGGTCAGCAGCGCGTCGTGGGAGATCTCGGCGGTGTCCTCGTGCAGGGTGAGCAGCCGCCGGTCGGCGAACGCCGACAGCAGCGCCTCGACCTGCGCGCGCCGCTGCGGGGTGCGGGCGGAGGCGGCGGCGTGGATGTCGGCCAGCCGCGCACTGCGCCGGGCCACCTGACCGCCCGCGGTGATCAGGGTCAGGCGGCGGAAGATGCGCAGCGCGGCCTTGCGGTCCTCCGGGGCAGCCGGGCGAGCACCTCGTCGGCCGTGCGACGTACGGAGTCGCGGACCCGGCCGGACTCTTCGTAGCCGCGCAGGGTGAGCGTGCCGTTCGTGCGCCGTTCCCAGGTGTTGCGCAGCGCCTGCGAGAGCAGGGGCAGCGCGCCCGCGACGGGATGCTCGCCGGTGCCGGCGCGCAGCTCGGCGAGCATGGTCTCCACCAGCCCCGGCTCGATGCGCAGTCCTGCGGCCGCGGCCGGGCCGGTGATGGCCAGGCGCAGGTCCGCCTCCGCCATCGGCTCCACGATGACCTGGCCGTCCTGGATGGCCTCGGCGAAGCGCGGGTAGGCGGCGCAGCGATCCCAGTGGTCGGCGCGTACGCCGATGACCACGCCCGCGCCCTGCGGGCCCTGCGTGAGCGCGTGCAGGGTGGCGACGTACGCCTGCCGCTCGCGCTCGTCGGTCACCAGCGTGAACAGCTCCTCGAACTGGTCGGCTACCAGCAGCAGGCGCCCTGCCACCTCCGGCAGCAGGCCGCGCGGGCCGGCGCGCAGGCGCCCGGCCAGCGCCTCTGCGTCACCGCCGAACTCCTTGGCCCACGCCTCGGCGAGCGCGCGGAACGGCGTCGCGGTGGGCGTGGTGAGCAGGCACCGCCACTCCCGCTGCCCGGCGTGCGGCAGCTCGCCCTTGGCCACCGCGGGAAGCAGACCGGCACGTAACAGCGACGACTTTCCGACGCCCGAAGCGCCGGAGACGAGCAGGATCGCGCCGCGGCCGTCCACGCGGCGTCCGAGACGGTGGAGAAGATCGTGTACGGCGCGCGTGCGGCCGTAGAACAGCTCGGCGCTGCCCGCCTCGAACGGGGCGAGTCCCTGGTAGGGGCAGATCTCGCTGGGATGACCGCCCCGCTCGCTCATGGCGGTCATTCTGACAAAGGGGGCCACCGGCATCAAACGAGTTGCGTCCTAATGCTTCCAATATCGTCCGATGTCGTCCCATCCATGGTCTGAACGGCGCGAACGCGGTTCTGATGGACGTGCTGCCAGTTGATCGAGAGGCCCGGCGGCTGCGCCGGAGCCCTCCATGGGGGATCGCGGGAGACGAACTTGCATTCGGGTTTGCCTTCGGGACGCTGCGCTCTGCCCGACGCCGCGCGGGGAACCGGCGCCGCGCACGCGGTGGGCACGCTGCTACGGGGATGGCGCAAGCGGGCGCTGCTGACGCAGGAGCAGCTCGCCGAGAAGGCGGGGCTCAACGTCAGGACCGTACGAAGGCTGGAGAACGGCGGGCTGTGGCAGCCGCGCAGCAGGTCCGTCCTGCTGCTCGCGCAGGCACTTGAGCTGGGCGGCGAGGAACGCGAGCAGCTCGCCGCCGCCGCGCGTGGCCTGCCGGTCGCCGGGACCGGCGAGGTGGCCGCGCGCCCGATCGTGCCCCGGCAACTGCCCGCGGGGCTCGCGGCGCTGGCCGGTCGCGAGCGCGAGCTGGCCGTCGTCGAGGACGCGCACCGCGCGCGGACGGCGCTGGTCGTCGCCATCGACGGCATGGCGGGGACCGGCAAGACGGCGCTCGCCGTGCACGCCGCGCACCGGCTCGCACCCGGCTTTCCCGACGGCCAGCTCTACGTGGACCTGCACGGTCATGGCGCGGCCCCGGTCGAGCCGGGCGAGGCCCTGGCCCGCATGGTGCGCGCGCTCGGCGTGCCCGCCGAGGAGATTCCCGACCACGACGAGGACCGCGCCGCGTTCTACCGCAGCGTGCTGTCCGAGCGCAGGGTGCTGATCGTGCTGGACGACGCCGCAGGAGAGGATCAGGTCAAGCCGCTGCTGCCCGCCGGTCCCGGCTGCCGGGTGATCGTCACCGGCCGGGGGCGGCTGAGCGGGCTCGGGGACACGCGCGCCGTGTCGCTGGACGTGCTGCCCGCCCCGGCGGCGGTCGCGCTGTTCGCCGAGGTTGCCGGGCATGAACGGGCGGCGGGCGCGTCCCCCGGCGAGCTGGAGGAGGTCGCGGCCAGGTGCGGGTGGCTGCCGCTGGCTGTGCGCATCGCCGCCGAGCGGCTGCGGGCGCGGCCTACATGGAGCGTGCGCGACCTGCTCAAGCGGCTCGCCGGTGATCGGCTGGCCGAGCTGGCGGCGGGAGGGCACGACGTGGCCGCCGCCCTGGACCGCTCCTACGACCGGCTCCCCGCCGAGCTGCGGCGGGCGTACCGGCTGCTGGGGGCGCGCGCCGGCGACGGCGCCGACGACGGCGCCGACGACAGTGCAAACCTCGACTCGCGCACGGCCGCCGCGCTGCTGGGGACGAGCGCGCCGCACGCGGAGCGGCTGCTCGAACGGCTGCTGGACGCGCACCTGCTGCGGGAGTCCGCGCCCGGCCGCTACCGCTTCCACGACCTGGTACGGGACCACGCCTCGCGTTCGAGCCGGGTGGCCTAGCGCTCAGAGAAGGCGGCGGGGGCGGGGCTCGCGGCCGGGCGGCGTGGCGCTCAGGAGCGGGGGCGGGGCTCGCGGCCGGGCGGCTGGCGTACCTCCTGATCCGGCTCATGGCGCGGCGGGTTGGGCCGGGTGACCTCCTCGGCGCCCAGCTCGACCTCCTCGCCGTGGTGCAGCAGCGTGAGCGGTGGGCCTTCCAGCAGCCGGTACGTCGTCGCCTCCCGCGTCGCGCTGACCGACAGCCGGCTGCCGCGATAGCGCAGCCGGAAGCCGAGCCGGGTGATCCGGGAGGGCAGGCACGGCGAGAAGCGCAGCCGCCCGCCGACCGCGCGCATCCCGCCGAACCCCGACACCAGCGCGATCCACGCCCCCGCGAGCGAGGCCATGTGCACGCCGTCCACCGTGTTCTTCTCCAGGTCGTCGAGGTCCATCAGGGCGGCCTCGCCGAGGTAGCGGTAGGCCAGCTCCAGATGGCCGACCTCGGCGGCGATGACCGCCTGCGTGCAGGCCGACAGGGACGAGTCGCGCACGGTCAGCGCCTCGTAGTAGGCGAAGTTCCTGGCCTTCTGCTCGGGCGTGAACGCGTCGGGGCGCAGGTGCATGGCGAGCACGACGTCCGCCTGCTTGACCACCTGCCGGCGGTAGAGGTCGAAGTAGGGGAAGTGCAGCAGCAGCGGGTACTTGTCGGGTCCGGTCGCGTCGAAGTCCCACGGCGCGTGCCGGGTGAAGTCGTCGCTCTGCTGGTGCACGCCGAGCCGCTCGTCGTAGGGGACGGTCATCGCCTCCGCGCCCGCGCGCCAGCGGCGGATCTCCTCCTGGGTGACTCCGAGCTCGGCCGCCCGCTCCGGGTGACGCTCGGCCGCGGCGGCGGCCTCGCGGAGGTTCTGCTGGGTCAGCAGGTTCGTGTAGAGGTTGTTGTCGGCGACCGCGGTGTACTCGTCCGGACCGGTCACGCCGTCGATGCGATAGCGCCCGGTCGTGTCGTGGTGGCCGAGCGAGCACCACAGCCGGGCGGTCTCGACCAGCAGCGGCAGGCCGGTGTCCCGGTCGAACTCCTCGTCCTGACGGGCGTCCACGTACTGGGTGACCGCGTGCGCGATGTCGGCGTTGACGTGGAAGGCGGCGGTCCCGGCCGGCCAGTAGCCGGAGCACTCCTCGCCGTGGATGGTCCGCCAGGGGAAGGCGGCGCCGCGCAGTCCGAGCTGCCGTGCCCGCTCCCTGGCCAGGGGCAGCGTGGCGTACCGCCAGCACAGCGCGTCCGCGACGGCGCGGGGATAGGTGTAGGTGAGCACCGGCATGACGAAGATCTCGGTGTCCCAGAACGTGTGGCCGTCGTACCCGGAGCCGGTCAGGCCCTTGGCCGGGATCGGCCGCTTCTCCAGCCGCGCCGATGACTGCAGCAGGTGGAACATGCCGAACCGGACCGCCTGCTGCACCTCGTCGTCGCCCTCCACCTCCACGTCCGCGCCGTCCCAGAAGGCGTCGAGGAAACGCCGCTGGTCGGCGCAGAGCCCGTCCCAGCCGGTCAGCCGGGCCGCCGCCAAAGCCGCGGCCACCTGGTCGTGCAGGGCGGGCCGCGAGCGGCGGCGCGACCAGCCGTACGAGAAGAGCTTCACCACCCGCAGCGTCTGGCCGGGCGACAGGCGCGTGGCCACGGTCATCCGGCTGACGTCGTCGCCGCCCCGCCCCTCGGCCAGCGTCTCGTCCGGACCGTCGATCTCGTGCCACATGCCTGCCGCCAGGCGCAGGCCGCTGTCGCGGGTGCGGTGCACCATGATCGCCAGGCCGTCGTCGCTGGTGACGTTCTCCTCACCGATCAGCGGGGAGCGCAGCGGCGCGGCGGCTCGCGGGTCGCCGGAGGCCGGCGTGCCCATCTCGTTGGCGACCAGCTCCGACTGGACGACGACGCGGATCGGGCGGTCGACGGCCTGCACCTCGTACCGGATGGCGGCGACCGCGCGATGGGTGAACGACACCAGCCGCGTCGATCGGATGCGCACCGGCGTGCCGGTCGGTGAGCTCCAGTGCACGTTGCGGGTGAGCGTGCCCGCCCGCAGGTCGAGCACCCGCTCGTGCTCGTGGAGCGTGCCGTAGCGCAGGTCGAACGGCTCGTCCTCGACCAGCAGCCGGATCACCTTGCCGTTGGTGACGTTGACGACCGTCTGGCCGGACTCCGGGTAGCCGTAGCCGGCCTCCGCGTACGGCAGCGGGCGCAGCTCATAGAACCCGTTGAGGTACGTGCCCGGCTCGGCGTGCGGCTCGCCCTCGTCGAGGTTGCCGCGCAGCCCGATGTGCCCGTTGGACAGGGCGAACACCGACTCGGTCTGGGCCAGCACGCCCAGGTCCAGCCGCCGCTCCCGCAGGGCCCACGGCTCGATCGTGAACGCCGGATGCCGGATCATCGCGCGTCCTCGTGCGTCAGCAGCTCTCGCAGGTCGCCTACGACGACGTCGGCGCCGTCGGCGCGCAGCGCGTCCGCCTGGCCGGCGCGGTCGACACCGACCACGAACCCGAACCCTCCCGCGCGGCCCGCCGCCACCCCCGCCAGCGCGTCCTCGAACACCGCGGACTCGGCCGCCTTCAGCCCCAGCGCCTCGGCCGCCGCCACGTACATGTCGGGCGCCGGCTTGCCCGCCAGCCGCCGCTCTTTCGCCACGACGCCGTCGATCCTCGCCATGAACCTGTCGGCGATCCCCGCCGCCGCCAGCACCTGCGCGGTGTTGGCGCTCGACGACACCACCGCCGTGCGCAGCCCGGCCCGCCTGACCTCGTCCACGTACCGGACCGAGCCGGGGAACACCTGCACGCCGTCCCGCTCGATGACGGCCTGGACGAGCTCGTTCTTGCGGTTGCTCAGCCCCTGCACGGTCATCGCGCCCGGCGGGTCGCCGGGCGTGCCCTCGGGCAGGTCGATGCCGCGCGACCGCAGGAAGCTCCGCGCCCCGTCCGCGCGTTTCTTGCCGTCCACGTAGCGGTCGTAGTCGGCGACCTTGTCGAACGGCACGAACGGCGTGCCCGTCTTGGCGGCCCACGCGCGGAGGAACTCGTCGAACATCGATTTCCACGCGGCGGCGTGGACGGTGGCCGTGCGCGTCAGCACGCCGTCCATGTCGAACAGGCAACCGCGAATTCCCTCAGGCAACCCCAGCATGCGCTCCTCCGGCCCCGGCATCTACCCGCCCGACCTGCGAATATCCCGCCCGAGGGCTGCTGAGGCCGGGAGGGTTTGCCGCATCGTTTTTCCGATGCCGGCCTACCAGCACGTGGTGGCCACGTCGCCCAACGCCTACGGCATCGGCCTCGGCGACGAGGCGTTGCGCTCTCGGGCGTCCTGCGCACGGGTGTACGGATGCGCGGTGACCTGGAAGGCACCGTCTGATGGCGCCGGCCGGGACCGACGCCCACGCCATCACCGTCCACCTCGACCGGCTCCTGGCCGAACCGGAGTGCGGCAGGCCGAGAGCGCGCCGGTCATCAGGGTCGGCAAGCGGGTGGCCGCCGTCCGGCCGTCAGTGACCTTTCCGGCCGGGGCGCGGTTGCGGGAGGATTTTCAGGGTGACGTTCAGGCCGGAGGTGCCCCATGGATGGCGAGCCCAGGATGATCCTGCTGTGCGGGTTGCCCGGCTCGGGCAAGACGACGCTGGCCAAGCGGCTGGCGCGCGAGATCCCCGCCGTGCGGCTGTCCCCGGACGAGTGGCTGGCGGACCTCGGCATCGACCTGTTCGACGAGCCCACGCGGGCCCGGCTGGAGCGGCGGTTCACCGTCCACACCCAGGATCTGCTGCGGCTCGGACAGAGTGTGGTGCTGGAGTCCGGGTTCTGGACGCGGGCCGAGCGCGACGAGATGCTGGCGGTGGGGCGCGCCCTCGGCGTTCGCACCGAGTTGCGTTACCTCACCGCGCCGTTCGAGGAGCTGTGGCGGCGCGTCGATGCCCGGAACCGGGAGCGAGTGCCGGGGACGGCGCCGATCAGCCGCGAGGCGATGGAGAGGTACGCCAAGATCTTCCAGGCTCCCGGCGATGACGAGCTCGCGCTCTTCGACGACCCACCCCGCGAGACGGCGCGTCGTGGTGATACGGCCTGCTAACGGCTCGCGAGTGCCTTTCCTGCGGTGATGATGCCGGTCAGCGCCGACCGTACGTCGTGCAGCTCGGCGATCTGCGTGTCGATGCGCTGTAGCTCGCGTTCGAACTCGGCGATGAGGTCCTCACAGCCGGGCGCCAGGAACTCGCCGTCGGCCACCATGCAGGGCAGGATCTCGCGGACCATGTCGCTGTTGAGCCCCGCCGCGAGCAGGATCCGGATGCGGCGCACGGTCTCGACGTGCTCTTCGGTGTAGACGCGGTAGCCGGCGGACGTACGTTCGGGGACCAGCAGCCCCTTCTCCTCGTAGTAGCGCAGCGCACGGGCGCTCACCCCCGTACGCCGGGCCAGAGCACTGATCCGCACCTGCCGCCGCCTCCCAGCTTGACCTTCACGCCAACGTGAACGTTTAGCGTAACGGCGAACTTCGGCGTCAACGAATGACGGGGGATCACCACCATGACTCAGCAGCTTTCGCATGCCCCGGTGTCCGTGCTCGGCATGGGGCCGATGGGACGGGCGATCGCCGGGGCGTTCCTCGCCGCCGGCCACCCGACCACCGTGTGGAACAGAACGGCGGGCAAGGCGGGCGAGCTCGTCGCCCGCGGCGCGGTACTCGCCGACGGCCCGCTGGCCGCGCTCGACGCCGCCGAACTGGCCATCGTCTGCGTCATCGACGCGAACGCCGTGGAGGCCATCCTCGACCAGGCGCGGGCCGAGTCCGGCGGGCCGCTGCCCGCGACCACGCTGGTGAACCTCACCTCGGACGGGCCAGGACGCGCGCGCGAGCTGGCCGCCAAGGCGAACGACCTGGGCGTACGCTATCTCGACGGCTCGATCATGACTCCCGCGGCGGCCATCGGCACGGAGGCGACGCGCGTCCTCTACAGCGGCCCCGCCGGCCTCTTCGAGCGCCACCGGCCCACGCTGGCGGCGCTGGGCGGCGCGGCCGTGCACCTCGGGGACGACCCCGGCAGGGCGGCGAGCTTCGACGTCGCTCTGCTGAACCTGTTCTGGACCTCGATCGCCGGGCTGATGCACTCGTTCGCGCTCGCGGCCCGGCAGAACGTGCCGGCCACCGCGCTCGCGCCGCACGCCCAGCAGATGGCGGGCCTGGTCGCCGAGCTGCTGCCCGGACTCGCCGCCGACATCGACGCGGGACGCTTCTCCGGGGCGGACTCGGCCTCCCTGACGTCGGTGGCCGCGAGCCTCGACCACATCGTCCACGTCCTGGAGGAGACCGGGATCTCCGCGACGCTCACCCGCACCGCCAAGGGCACCGTGGACGCCGCCATCTCGGCCGGACACGGCGGCGACGCCCCGGTCCGCCTCGCCGAGTTCCTGAGCAGGACCTGACGACCGGAGGAGCAGCGCGGTCGCCGGCTTGACCGTCGCGACCGCGAGCGACCCGGTCGGTGGGGGTGCGGCCGAACGGGGACGTCACCGGCTCATTGCGCGCCGGCCATCGACGCGGCCCGGCGCGCATGGACATTCCACGAGGAATCTCGTTATCGTCCGCGGGTCCGTCCCCGCCCGAGCCGCCGCGTCCCCGGAGGTCCGCATGGTCTCCTCGCCCGCCCACGAGAGACGGCAGGTGCGGCGAAGGATCTCCGGCCTCGCCGGTCCCCTGTTCGTGGCCGGGTCGCTGAACTTCGCCGCCCAGCTCGGCGTCATCGCCGTTCTCGGGCGCATGGGGGAGAGGCGATCTACGTACGCTCCCTGTACCAGCCGGTCAGCCTCATCGTCCTCGCCCTGAGCGTGGGCTTCGCGGTCAGCAACCAGGTCGCCGCCGCGATCAGCAAAGGGGCCGGACGTCCCCAGGACGTCATGGCGAACGCGGCCGGCCTGGCCCGAGTGTGGCTCGGCCTCGGCGCGGCCCTGTGCCTCGTCCTCGCGGTCGCCGCGCCCGCCCTGCCCGGTCTGCTTGACGTGGACGCCGGGTTGCGGGACACGTTCGTCTCCTTCCTGCGCTGGACCAGCGCCGCGGGTCTGCTGATCGCCGGGGAGGAGCTGTGCGCGTCCAGCCTGCGCGGCTACGGGTACGTACGGCAGGCCACCGTCCTGGTCGCCTGCACGGCGGGCGTGCGGGTCGGCCTCGTGGCCGGGCTCGGGCTCGGCACCGGCATCGGGATCGCGGCGGTGCCCGTCGCCGAGGCGGCGGCCGCTGTGACCGGCCTGGCCATGGGCTGTGCGCTGCTGCGCCGCACCGAGCTGTGGCATCCGGCGGCCGTACGCGTCTGGCGGCGCGAGGTGCTCGCCGACCTGCGCCGGATCGGCGTGCCCATCGCGCTGTCCTTCCTCGTGATCTCCGCGTACAACCTCGCGGCCATCGGCGTACTCGGAGACTACGGGGAGAACGCCGTTGCCGGGTTCACGGTCGTCGCGACCATCCAGAACGTCGTGCTGCTGCCGGGCATGGCCCTGGGCACGGCCACGGCGATCATCATCAACCAGCAGCGCGGCGCGGGCGAACGGCGGCGGCTGGGTACCTCGATGCGCGGCGGCATCGAGGCCACCGTCGTGACGTACGTGGCGATCGCGGCCCTGGTGTGGTCGCTGCACGACCCGCTGGCCCGGCTGATCGGCGGTGACGCGGGGGTGGCCGTGGAGGCGGGCGCCTACCTGGGGGCCGTGGCGCTCACGTACGCCGTCCAAGGGCCCGTGCTCGCCGCGCTGACCATCATGGAGGAGACCGGCGGCGGCTTCCTGGCCATCGCGCTCAACGCGATCTACTTCGGCCTGATCGTCGCGACCGGCGCGGCGGCGGCACGCGCCACGGGCAGCGCGGACGGCTTCTACGCCGCGGTGGCGTGGTGCAACCTGATCGGCGTGACGGTGCCGCTCGTGGCCGTACGCCACGTACGGCGGCTGGCGGTGTACGGCGTGAACCGCGCTGGTTCACCATGACCACGACAGCGGAGCGGAGCGCCGGCGCGGCGCAGCGCATTTCAGCGTGCGGCGCGTTCACCTGGAGCTCGGCGGCTGAGCGGGGCCGAGGACGGCGGGGGTGACCAGGGCGCGGGCGGCGGCGGCGAAGTAGTCGGCGGAGGCGTTCTCGGCGAGGCCGAGGATGACGCCCTGGCTCAGGCCGACCAGCAGCGCGCGCAGGGCGGTGGCCAGCCGGTGCGCCTGGGCCGGGGTGAGGGCGTGCCCGTCGTGGGACCTGCCGGACAGCAGCGCGGTCAGGCGTTCCTCGTGCGCCCGTACGGAGGCGGCGAGCTTGGACCGTAGCCCGGGGTCGCGCAGCGCCAGGTCCTGGAGGCTGATCTCGAACGACAGCCGGCGCAGCGCGTCGGGGTCGTCGCACGTGCGGCGGTAGTGGCGGGCGAAGACCTCCACCGTCTCGGCCACGCCCATCTCGGGGGAGACCGCCTGCTCGATGCCGTCGTAGTGCGGGGCGAGGTAGTCCGTGACCAGGGCGATGAGCAGGTCGTTCTTGCTGCCGAAGAGCGAGTAGACGGCGCCGGTGGTCAGGCCGGCCTGCTCGGCGATCTCGTCCAGGCGGGCGCGGTGGCCGTCGCGGGCGACGATGCGGTGCGCGGCCTCCAGCAGGGCCCGGCGGTTGCGGTCCTTGGTCTCCGCCCTTGTTTTTCTCATAATCCCATTATTACCGTAATCTCGTTATCAAGACGCCTATGAGGAAGAAGCGACCACGTGGACATCACCACCGCCATCGCCGCCGAACGTACTGAGCTGGCGGAACTCCTGGACGACCTCTCACCGGCCCAGTGGGACGCGCCGACCCTGTGCACCGGCTGGCGGGTACGGGAGGTCGCGGCGCACATGTCGATGGGCTTCAGGTACTCGCTGCCGAAGATGGCCTGGGAGCTGGTCAAGGCAGGAGGCGGCGTCAACAGGATGGCCGACCGCCGCGCCCGCCTCGACGCCGCCGCCATGTCCACGGCGGAGCTGGCCGGCGCGATCCGCGACAACGCCCGCCACCCCTGGAGGCCGCCGGTCGGCGGGATCGCGGCGGCGCTGGGGCATGACGTGGTGCACGGCCTGGACATCTCCGTCGCGCTCGGGCTCGGCCGCCGCGTTCCCGAGGAGCGCGTGCGCGTCCTGTTGGAGCAGGTCAGGCCCTTCACGCTGCGCTTCTTCGGCGCGAAGCTCGACGGGGTGCGGCTGTGCGCCGACGACCTCGACTGGTCGTACGGTGACGGCGTCCCGCTGATCGGCTCGGCGCAGGACCTGCTCCTGCTCACGTACGGCAGGAAGCTGCCGCCCGGCCACCTGCGGGGGGAGGCGAGCGATCGCTACGTCGCCGGCTGAGGCGGGCGTACGCGATGGTCAGGCGTGGTGCTCGACCAGACGGGTGAGGAGGTCGGTCAGGGTCCGCCGGTCGGCGGGGGAGAGCGGGGCGAGGTATGCGTCCTGGGCGGCGGCGAGCAGCCGGTCGAGGTCGGCGAGGCGCTTCCGGCCCGCCGGGGTGATGGTGATGATGTTGCGGCGGCGGTCGTCCGGGTCGGGTGCGCGTTCGAGCAGGCCCTGGGCGGCGAGGTCGTTGACGGCGGCCACCACGTCGCTGCGGTCGATGCCGGTGCGGCGGCCGAGCGCGGCCTGGCTGGCCGGGCCGTACTCCTCCACGGTGGCGAGCAGGGCGTAGTGGTAGCGGCGCGCGCCCGCCTGGGCGAGCGCCTGGTCCACGATCCGGTTGGCGATCAGTGCCGCGCCGTTGGTCAGCCTGCTCGGCAGCGTACGCAGCCGCTCGGGCGGCGGCCCTTCGGGGGTGTTCACGGGCCGAATCTAGCAAAAACGTTGGCGCCACCCACGAATGGCGCTATCGTTGGTTAGGCCAACATTGGCTCAACCAACGAAAAGGATGCCCGTATGACCACCGACCACACCTTCAGCACCCGAGTCGTCGGACAGACCGAGAAGGCGCTCAACGCCCTCCTCGACCGGCTGCTGGCCGGGACCGGCATCACCGAACCCCAGTGGGTGACGCTCACCCTCGCGGCGACCAGCGGCGAGCCCCTCTCAGGTGACGCCCTCGCCGAGCAGGCGGCCCACTCGCTGAAGGTCGACCACGCCACGGCGCACCGCCGCATCGCCGAGCTGGCCGGCCACGGCCTGCTGCGCATCGGCCAGGACGGCACCGTCGAGGTCACCGAGCGCGGCCAGGCCCAGTGGGGTGAGGTCCGCGCCGCCATCACCCGCATCACCGGCGAGCTGTGGGGCGACCTGCCGGAGGAAGACCTGGCCACCGCCGGCCGCGTGCTCGCCACCGTCCTGTCCCGCGCGAACGCGCTGCTCGCCGCTGCTTGAGCGGGGGTTTGACCCGCACGCCGCGTCAGGCGGCACAGTGTGCGCATGACCGCACGCGAGTACACCGTCGGCGTCATCGCCGACCTGACCGGCGTCTCCGTACGCACGCTGCACCACTACGACGAGATCGGCCTGCTGACGCCGAGCGAGCGCAGCCCGGCGGGCTACCGGCTCTACTCCGACGACGACCTGCGCAGGTTGCAGCGCGTCCTGTTCTACCGGGAGCTGGACTTCGGCCTCGACGCGATCGCCGCCATCCTGGCCGACCCGGCCCGCGACGACGCCGACCGGCTGCGGGAGCAGCGCGCGCTGCTCGGCGAACGCATCCAGCGGCAGCAGGCCATGGTCGCCGCCATCGACAGGGAGCTCGGCGCGCGCAGGCTCGGCCTCACCCTCACCCCCCAGGAGCGGCTGGAGATCATCGGCAGCACCCGTCTGGAGGACAACGCGGCACGGGCGGAAGAGCTGTTCGGCGGCTCCGCGCAGTGGCGGCAGCGCCGGGAGCGCTCATCGGCGTACTCGGCCGCCGACTGGGCCGAGATCCGCGAGGAGCAGGCGGGCATCCACCGGCGGCTGCCGGAGGCGATGAACGCCGGCCTGCCCGCCGACGACCCCGCCGTCATGGACCTGGCCGAAGAGCACCGGCTGCACCTGCACCGGCGCTTTCACGACTGCGACCACGACGTCCACCGCGAGCTGGCCAGGGCCTACCTCGCCAACCAGCGGATCGGCCGCAACTACGACGACATGGCGCCGGGGCTGTCCCGGTACATCCACGACGCCATCATGGCCAACGCCGACCGCGCCCGTCAGGGCTGACGGCTCAGGCGTCCAGCGCGTACGAGCGGTCGATCAGCTCCTCCATCGCCCGCTGGAAGTCGCGGCGGCGCTGCTCGCTCCAGCCCTCCGTCAGCCGTTCGAAGACCTGCTCCTGCCATTCGTGGGCCTGGTCGAGCAGGGTGTGACCGAGGGGCGTGAGCGCGGCCTCGCGCCGGCGGCCGTCCGCCTCAGACGCGCGCAGCGTGAGGTACCCGGCCGCCACCGCGCTCTTGACCAGCCGGGACGCGCCGCTCTGGTCGATGCCGATCTCGTGCGCCACCGCGTTGACCGTCGCCTCGGCCCCGCGCCGGGCCAGCGCGTGGACGGCCTCGGTGACGAGGACGAGCCGGCCGTGTTCGGACACCTTGCCGCCGCCGGTCAGGGCGGGCCTGCGCGACCAGTGCCGGACGAACGCGAACAGCACCTGCCCCGGCCCCATGGCGCTCACTCGGTGGCCGCCATCTCGCGGCAGATGTACGCCAGCTCCAGCGCCTGCCGCAGATCCGGCAGCCGGAGAGCGGCCGTCACCTTGCCCCCGGCCACCCGGAAGACCGTCGCCACGCATACCGGCTCCTGGCTCTGCGGCCAGGTGGCGTCCTGCTCCACGACCATGAGGCGCTCGCCGACCGGATGCCACGAGCGCGGCCGCAGCCTGATCCCGGAGCGCTCCACCCACTGCGCGAACTGCTCGGGCGTGATCGGTCCCGCGCCCTTCGGCCCCAGGACGACGACCGGATCGCCGACCGCCCGCGCCGAGCGCTCCAGGTCGCCGTCGTTCACGCTCGCGTGCCACTCGTTGATGGCCGCCTCCAGTGCCGACTTCATACCGAAATTCTATGCAAAACGCATGTATCTCGGGAAGCGGCGGCGTCTATCGAATGACATTGCACCGTTGACCCACGAGTTGCAGTGTGACATGGTACTGATTCAAGACAGGTCGCTACCTGCGGAAACATACGCACCATGAAATAGAGGTGCCTGTGAAACCACTGTCCAACCCCCAACGCAGACTGGTGATCGCGGCCTCCGCGCTTGTCAGCCTGACCCTCGCGGGCTGCAACTCCGACGTCTCCCAGGTCTACTCCTCCGCAAGCGCCGCCCCCAGCGGCAAATCGGGCCAGGTGCGCATCGCCCTGCTCGCCTCCTCCAGCCAGAACGGCTTCAACAAGGCCGTGTACGACGGCGCCGTGGCCAAGGCCAAAGAGTACGGCGACGTCGAGGTGACGATCTTCGACGGCAAGTTCGACAGCCAGACCCAGTTCAACCAGGTGCAGAACGTCGCAAGCCAGGGCACCTACGACGGCATCGTGCTGGTGCCCAACGACAACGTCGGCATCGCGGCCGCCATCCCGGCGGCGGCCCAGGCCAAGATCCCCGTGGTGACCACGCTCTTCCCCGTCGGCCCGAACCTGACGGAGTTGAAGCCGCAGGTCGAGGGCATCGTCTCCACTGTGGCGGCCAACACGGAGGAGAACTCCAAGAAACTCGCGGCAGGCGTCGTCGAGTACTGCGAGGACAAGGACCCGTGCCGGGTCGCGATCCTCATCGGCCAGCTTCAGTTCCCGTTCGACAACCTGCGCAACAAGGCGTACCGGTCGGTGCTCGACGGGCATCCCAACATCAAGGTCGTCGCCACCGGCCAGGGCAACTACGACCGCGACACCTCGCTGAAGGCCATGCAGAACATCCTGCAGGCCAACCCCAAGCTCGACGTAGTGCTGTCCAACGCCGACCAGCAGACCATCGGCGCCCAGGTCGCGCTGGAGAGCGCCGGATACGACCTGAGCAAGATGTACGTGACGGGCGGCGGCGGCAACCAGGAGGCCATCAAGCAGGTACGCGCCGGCACATGGGCCGCCGACCAGGTGGACTTCCCCAACAGCATGGGCAGGGCCGCGCTGGAGCAGGTGGTCAACGCGGTGCGCGGCAAGCCGGTCACACCGGTGATCGACGCCAACACGCTGGGCCCCGTACCGGTGATCGTCACCAAGGAGATCCTGGACGAGCACCCCGACTTCGCCGGCGAGTGGGCCGATTGATGGGCGGACCGGCACCGGCGGTGGCCGCCACCGTACGCGAGCTGTCCGTCCGCTTCGGCTCCACGCAGGCGCTCGACTCGGTGTCGCTGTCCCTCTTCGAGGGCGAGGTGCACGGCCTGGTCGGCGAGAACGGCGCGGGCAAGTCCACGCTCGGCAAGGTCATCGGCGGGCTCTACCAGCCGGACTCGGGCGAGCTCGAGGTGTTCGGCCGGGCGGTGCAGCGCTGGGACACCAGGCGGGCGCAGGACGCCGGCGTCGTGATCATCGCGCAGGAGCTGTGCCTGGTCCCGGCGCTGACCGTGGCGGAGAACGTGTTCCTCGGCCGGGAGCACCGCACGTTCGGCGTCCTGCACCGGGACCTGGACGCCCGCTACCGGGAGCTGGAGAAGCTCTGCGGTTTCGGGCTGCCCGCCGACGCGCCGGTCCAGAGCCTGCCGATCGCCGACCAGCAGAAGGTCGAGATCATGCGGGCCCTGGCCCGGGACGCGCGGATCATCGTCATGGACGAGCCCACGTCGTCGCTCACCGCCGACGAGAGCGAGCGGCTGCACGAGATCATGCGCTGGCTGCGCGAGCGCGGCACCACCGTCGTCTACGTCACCCACTTCCTCGACGACGTGCTCGCCAACTGCGACCGCGTCACGGTCATGCGGGACGGCCGGGTGATCAGGACGGCGCCCGCCGCGCAGGAGACCAAGGCCGGCCTGGTCGAGGCCATGCTCGGCGAGCCCGCCGACATGCTGCTGCCCGAACGCCCGCCCGCGCCGCCCCCCGACACGCCGCCGGTGGCCGAGATGCGCGACGTGCACGCGGGCGCGGTCAGCGGCGTGTCGCTGCGGGTGCGCCCCGGCGAGATCGTCGGGCTGGCCGGGCTGGTCGGCAGCGGCCGTACGGAGATCGCCCGCGCGCTGTTCGGCTGCGACCGCATCGGCTCCGGTGAGGTGCTGTTCCGCGGGGAGCCGGTCACGGACGCCTCGCCGCGCGCGTCGATCGCCCGCGGCATGGCCATGATCCCCGAGGACCGCCGCGCCCAGGGCCTGGTGCTGCTCCGCCCGGTCCTGGAGAACGTGACGCTGCCGCACCTCGGCCGCTTCACCCGCACGGGCGTGCTGTCGCGCGGCGGCGAGCGGGCGGCGGTGCGCGAGCTGATCGAGCGTCTCGGCGTACGCCCGGCCGCGCTCGACGGCGACATCGCGGTCTACTCCGGCGGCAACCAGCAGAAGGTGCTGTTCGCCAAGTGGCTGCTCGGCCGCCCCGAGCTGCTGATACTCGACGAGCCCACCAGAGGCGTGGACGTCGGCGCCAAGTCCCGCATCTACCAGCTCATCGTGGAGATCGCCGCGGCCGGCACCGGCATCCTGCTCATCTCCTCCGAGCTGGAGGAGGTCGCCGGGCTCAGCCACCGGGTCCACCTCGTACGCGGCGGCTCGATCGTCGGCGAGGTCCCCGGCCCCGGCACGTCCGTCGACGAGATCCTGCAGCGCCTCTTCGAGGTGGAGCAGCCCGCAGAAACTTCCAGGGAGGGAAGGCCATGACCGCCACCGCACCGGCGCGCGCGGGAACCACCGGCGTCAACGTGCCGGCCCTGGTGCGCCACTACGCCGTCCTGATCATGCTCGTGGCGCTCTTCGTGGTGCTGAGCGTGTCGACGTCGTCGTTCCTCACCCTCACGAACCTGCTGAACATCCTCAACCAGAACGCCCCGCTGGCGATCATCGCGGTGGCCGGGACGCTCGTCGTCATCTGCGGCGGCTTCGACCTGTCCACCGGGGCGATCTTCAGCGTCGCCAACGTGGTGGCCGCCTGGGTCGCGGTGCACCTGGGCAGCCCGGTGCTCGGCCTGCTCGCCGCGCCGCTCGCCGGGGCCGCGCTCGGCCTGGTGAACGGGGTGGCGATCACCCGGCTGCGCATCCACTCGTTCCTGGCGACGCTGGCCTCCAGCCTCGTGTACGGCGGGCTGGCCGTGCTGATCACCGGCGGTTTCCTCATCAGCGTCCCGGCCGGCGGGTTCACCGCGCTCGGGCGGGGCGGCATCGGCCCGGTCTACTACGCGATCGTCATCCTCGCGGTCTTCGCCCTGCTGTCGGGGTTCCTGCTGAACCGCACCGCGTTCGGCAGGTACGTGCTGTCCGTCGGCGGCAACGCCGAGGCCGCCGAGCTGTCCGGCATCCGGGTGAACCGGATCAGGCTGTACACGTTCCTCTACAGCGGCCTGGCCGCCGGCATCGCGGCCGCCATCGGGGTGTCGCGAATCGGCACCGGGCAGCCGCAGGCGGGCGACGGCCTGCAACTGCTGGCGATCGCGGCGGTCATCCTCGGCGGCACCAGCATCTACGGCGGCGTCGGCGCGATCTGGCGCTCGGTCTGCGGCGTGTACCTGCTGGCGCTGATCGACAACGGCTTCGACATCCTCAACGCCAACCCGTTCTTCAAGGACCTGACGACCGGCGTGGTCATCCTGGCCGCCGTCGCGCTGAGCGTGGCGAGCAGACGACGATGACCGGCCCGCCGACCCCATCGCTCGCGGCCACGCACGAACTACCCAGAAAGGCGGAACGATGAGCAGGCTTGCGATCGACGTCGGTGGCACGTTCACCGACGTGGTGGAGCTGAACCCGGAGACGGGCGCGCTCAGCTTCGGCAAGGTCCCCACCACGCCGGACGCGCCGGCGCGCGGTGTCATGAACGCCTTCGCGCTGGCCGAGTCCGGCACGCCGGCCATCACGATGTTCACGCACGGCACCACGCTCGGCCTCAACGCGCTGCTCACCAGGACGGGAGCGCGCACCGCGGTCATCGCGACGAAGGGCTTCCGTGACGTCTACCTGCTCGGGCGTACCGACCGCAGGACCAACTACGACATCACCTACCGCAAGCCGCCCGCGCTGCTGGAGCGCTACGACACCTTCGAGGTGCGCGAGCGGTGCCTGTTCGACGGGAGCGTGCACACGCCGTTCGACGAGGAGGACGCCCGCCGGGTGGCCACCGTCATCGCCGAGCGCGGCTATGGCTCCGTCGCGGTGGCGTTCCTGCACTCGTACGCCAACCCCGAGCACGAGCTGCGCATGCGGGAGGTGCTCGCCGAGGTCGCGCCCGGCGTCGCGGTCACGCTGTCGCACGAGCTGTCCAGGGAGTACCGCGAGTACGAGCGGACCAGCACCGCCGTGCTGGACGCCTACGTCAAGCCGATCGTCCACCGCTACCTGCGCGAGCTGGAGGGCGAGCTGGCGGGCGACGGCTTCCGGGGCCGGTTCCTCATGACCCGCTCCGGCGGCGGCGCGATGACCGCGCAGGCGGCCCGCGAGCAGCCGGTCAGCCTCATCCTGTCCGGCCCCGCCGGCGGCGTCATCGGCGCGGCGGCGCTGTCGCGGCTGCTGGACCAGCCCAACCTCATCACCATCGACATGGGCGGCACCAGCCTCGACGCCTCGCTCATCCTCGACCACGAGCCGGTCCTCTACCAGGGCGCGGAGTTCGAGGGACTGCCGATCAACACGCCGTCGCTCTACATCCACACCATCGGCGCGGGCGGCGGCTCCATCGCCTGGCTGGACGAGGCCGACGCGCTGCAGGTCGGCCCGCAGAGCGCGGGCGCGGCGCCGGGCCCCGCCTCGTACGGCAAGGGCGGCACCGCCCCCACCTTCACCGACGCCGCGCTGGTGCTCGGCCACCTCGGCGCCGACAGCCCGCTCGGCGGCACGCTCACCCTCGACCGCGACCTGGCCGACAAGGCGCTGCAGCCCATCGCCGCCCGGCTCGGCCTGTCCACCGAGGCGCTGGCGCGCGGCATCGTGCAGATCTCCACTATGAAGATCATGGGCGCGGTCCGCGCGATCACCGTGGAGCTGGGGCGCGACCCGAAGGACTTCGCGCTGCTGTCGTTCGGCGGGGAGGGGGCCTGGTGGCCGTCGAGGTGGCCAGGGAGCTGGGCATCTCGACCGTGATCGTGCCGCCGGGCCAGGGCGCGTTCTCCGCGTTCGGCATGCTGCTCGCGGACGTGCAGCACGACTACGCCCGCACCCTCGTCACCCCGCTGGCCTCCCTCGACGCGGCCGCCGCCGACGCCGTCTACCGGGAGATGGAGGCGGCGGCGGCCGAGCAGCTCGAAGCGGAGGGCTTCGGCCCCGACCGGCGCGTGCTGACGCGTACGCTCGACGTCCGCTACCAGGGGCAGGAGCACTCGGTCACGGTCTCCTGTCCCGACGACCCCGAGACGTTCGGCGCGGCCGTCGCGTCCGCCTTCGCCGAGCTGCACGAGCGGCAGTACGGCCACACGATGGACGACCCCGTCGAGGTCACCACGCTGCGGCTGCGCGCCACCGGCACCGTCGACAAACCCGAGCTGCCCACCATGCCCGAACGCGCATCGGGCGAGCCGCGACCGGCCGGCACCCGCCGGGTCTACCTGTCGGAGGACGAGCCGGCCGCCGAATACCGCGTCTACATCCGCGAGGACCTGCTGGCGGGCGACCTCATCACCGGGCCCGCGGTGATCACCGAGCACACGGCCACGTCCGTCATCCACGCCGGCGACAGTCTGCGCGTCGGCCGCTACGGCGAGCTGGTCATTTCCGTGAACGACAGGACCGGGAGGCAGTAGTGAGCACCACCACCACGACGGACTCCATCACCACGGAGATCATCCGGCACGGCCTGCTCGCCGCCGCCGACGAGATGGCACGCAACCTGTGCCGCACCGCGTACAACACGGTCGTCTACGAGATCCACGACTACGGCATCGGCATCCACGACGCCCACGGCGACGTGGTGGCCGACGCACCCGGCATCGCGGTGTTCACCCGGGGCAACGACCACGGCATCAAGCGGGCGATCGAGTTCCTGGGCCGCGACGCGCTGGAGCCCGGCGACGTGTTCATCCTGAACTATCCGTACTGGGCCTCCGCGCACACCCTCGACCCGCTGGTCTTCGCGCCCATCCACCACGACGGCGAGCTGATCGGGTTCGCCTCCTGCCGGATCCACGTGCTCGACCTGAAGCAGAAGGACCCCGGCTACGTCCTGGACTCCACCGACATGTACCAGGAGGGCCTGTTCTTCCCCTGCTCCCGGCTCTACCGGCGCGGGGTGCAGAACGACGACGTGTTCAACATCATCCGCTTCAACAGCCGGATGCCCGAGCGGACCATCGGCGACATCCAGGCGCAGGTGTCGGCGTGCGTGACCGGCGTGCGCAGGACCCAGCAGATCGCCGCCAAGTACGGCGCGGGGGTGCTCACCGCCGCCATGGACGCCATCAACGACCACGGCGAACGGCTGGCCAGGCTGGCCCTGGCCAAGCTGCCCAAGGGCACCTGGACGGCGCACGACTTCGTGGACAGCGACGGCATCGACACCGACCGCCTGATCAAGCTGAACGTCACCGTCACCATCAGCGACGACGAGATGGTCATCGACTGGACCGGCAGCGAGCGCGACGTCAAAGGCCCGATCAACCTGCCGCTCGGCCAGACGGAGGCGTTCTGCAGCCTCATCTTCAAGGCGCTCACCACGCCGGACACCCCCGTCGTCGCCGGCAACTTCCGCCCGCTGCGGGTGGTCACCGAGCCCGGCTCGGTGATGCACGCGGTGCCGCCCATGCCGACGTTCACGCTGTGGACCGGGCTGCTCGGCGGCGAGGTCGTGCTCAAGGCGCTGGCCCAGGGCATGCCGGACCGCGTGCCCGCCTGCTCGGGCGGCGACGTGTGCTCGATGATGGGACTCGGCGTCAACCCGCGCACCGGCGAGGCGTGGCTGGAGGCGACCAACGAGGCCGTCGGCTTCGGCGGCCACGCGGGCGGCGACGGCGAGGACGGCATCATGCACCTGTCGGAGCCCGGCTGCCGCAACAACCCGGTGGAGGTGCTGGAGACCAAGTCACCGATGTTCATCGAGTGGTACGGCTACCGCCCCGACAGCGGCGGCCCAGGCCGGCACCGGGGCGGCGTCGGCGTCGGCCGCACCTACCGTTTCACCGCGCCCTCCACCGGCATCTGCCTGGTCTACAAGACCAAGACCCGGCCGTGGGCCATCGGCGGCGGCAGGCCAGGCGAGAGCAACCACGTCATACTCAACCCGGGCACCGACCGCGAGGTGGTGCAGGGCGGCAGCTACAACCGGCTGGAGGCGGGCGAGGTGCTCGTCAACAACACCGGCGGCGGAGGCGGCTACGGCGACCCGTTCGAACGCGAGCCCGCGCGGGTGGCGGCGGACGTCCGCAACGGGTTCGTCAGCGTGGAGGCGGCGGCCCGCGACTACGGCGTCTCGGTGGACCCGGTCACGTTCGAGGTGGACGAGGAGGCCACCGCCCGGCTGCGCGCCTCCCGCTGAATGTGCCTCGGGCACACCAGGGGCGCGGCGAAAGTGTGGCGGGCGGCGCTGGAACGGCCGCTCGGATCCGGTGACGATAACGGGCGATCTCCGGGGTTGCCGGCACGCCGCCGTGGCGGTCGCCGGATCCCTGTGACAGGAGGCCCGATGCGTTATCTGTGGACGGTCGCGGTGCTGCTCGCCGCGCTGCTGGTGCCGGCCACCGCCCATGCCGCGACCCCGTCGTACCTCACCTTGGAGGCCACGTACACCGGCGTCGCCAACGGCTGGGCCAAGGTCGAGCGGTACCTCGACACCACCCCCGGCTTCACCCAGGAGGACTACCCGCCGGACGGCCGCGGCGACCAGGACGGTCAGCGCCTGACCTTCTTCGGCGGCGTCAAGCGGCCCTTCTCCGGCCGGTTCCTGCTCTACTACGCGCCCGGCTGGAACACCAACCCCAAGACCACCCCGGTCCTGCTGGTGCACGGCGCCAACGACAACCCCGACCGGGCCTGGGCGAACCCCGGCGAATCCGGCGGGTTCGGCTGCGGCGCGCTCACCTGCCCGCGTACGGGGCTGATGCAGCACCTGGTCGACGCCGGTCACCGGGTGTTCGCGATCGGGTTCGCCCACAAGGAGGGCGACAACCTCATGCAGGCCCAGCAGGTCGGCGACGCGATCGCGATCATCAAGGACCGGCTCGGCGTCTCGTCCGTGGACCTGGTGGGGTGGAGCAAGGGCATGATGTCGACCCGCATGTACGTCTCGTCGGTCAAGCCGAGCTGGGGCCGCTCGTACGCGGGCGACGTGCGCAAGCTCATCACGATCGGCGGGCCGAACGCCGGCTACGACTACCCGTTCGCGCACGGCTGGGCGCACGACCTGTCGATCTGGCCCGAATGCGGCGGCCGGATCAACTCGCCGTCGCCGCACACCCACATGACCTGCTACGGCGTCTACGCCTACCATCCGGAGTTCTCGTTCGTGCCGACCGGCGGGCACGACGCCTACCCGGGGCAGCGGCAGATGCTGGCCCGCTTCGACGGCACGTACGGGATCGACCAGACCCAGCAGGACTGGTACACCACCTACTACGGCGGCCAGGGCTTCTACACGGCCGGTCCCGGCATCCAGGCCGCGATCGACGCCGGGTCGCTGATCTCGCGGATCCGGCAGGCCGGGGTGCCGTCGTCGGTGAAGACGTATCTGCTGGCCGGCGGATCGCCGACCGTCGTGGGCATCTACAACGAGAACCGCGGGCCCAGCGACGGCGTGGTGTTCGTCAGCAGCGCGCTGTCCACGACGGGCATCGGCACCGTGTCAGGCACCGCGCTCATCGCCACCGTCAACCACCTCACGCTCGGCTGGCACTCCCAGGTCAAGTCGCAGGTGGCGAGCTGGCTCGCCTGACACCGTTGCGGGGTGGCGGTCCTCGTTGTTGGAGGGGGCCGCCTCCCCAGGCCCTGGGAGGTGGCGGCACCGTCTCGTTGCCGACGTCGTACACCGTGATCGTGGCGGGGTCGTCTCCGGGCTCCCCGGCCACGGGCGTGATCAGGCCGTAGGCGAGCATCGGCGCTTCGTCCATGGCAGGTCCGACGCGGACGGGCGTGAGGGCCGGGGCCGGCGCGATGACTTCCAGCATGCCTCCCTGGCAGGCGGGCCGTGAGCGCGGCGGGTCAGCGCCTGGGCACGGGGGTCGCCGCCGGGCGGGCCGAGGAGGCGGCAGTCGTCCTGACGCCCGGAGAACCGCTAGGCCGCCGGGCCTGCGGCCAGGTAGTCGCCGTGCTCGATGTCGTCGAGCAGCGTGGGGTGCTCGGGCGACCAGCCGAGGAGTTCGCGCGTGTACGCGCTTGAGGCGGGCCCGTCGAAGGCGTACACCCGGGCCAGGAACGGGTTGGCGTAGTGCGTGGCGGCCTCCTCCGGGGTCAGTGAGACCGTGGGCACGCCGAGGCGGCGGCCGATAAGCTCGGCGATGCTCTTGAAGACGACGGCGCTCTCGCCCACGCCGTGCAGCACGCTGCCCGCCGGGGCCTTCTCCAGCGCCAGGCGGAACAGGACGGCCGCGTCCTGCCGGTGCACGGCGGGCCACCGGTTGGAGCCGTCCCCCACGTACGCCGAGACGCCCTTCTCGCGCGCGGTGGCGATCAGCATGGGGATGAAGCCGTGGTCCTGCGGGCCGTGGACGGTCGGGGCCAGGCGCACCACCATGGCGCGCACTCCGCGACCGGCGAAGGCCAGGGCGGCGTCCTCGCTGGGGACGCGGTAGGCGGCCAGGCCGTTCCTGTCGGGCTCGTCCTTCTCGGTGCTCTCGCGGCCCTCGGGCATGACCGCCGTGCCCGAGGTGATGACGAACGGCTTGCCCGTGCCCTCGAGCGGCCGGCCGAGCGCCTCGATCGCGGCGAGGTCGGCGCGCTTCATGCGGTCGGGGTCGGCGAAGTCGATGACGTACGCCATGTGCAGCACGCCGTCGGCGGCCTCCGCGCCCCTGCGCAGGCTGTCGAGGTCCTCCATGGAGCCGCGCAGCGGAGTGGCGCCCAGCGACTCCAGCTTGGCGGCGGCGGCGTCCGAGCGCGCGAGGCCGGTGACCGTGTGACCGGCCCTGATGAGCTCGGCGACGACGGTGGGGCCGGTCTGGCCGGTACCGCCGGTGACGAAGACATGCATGGAACTCTCCCACTTAAAGTCAGTGACTGGCGTAAAGAAATGCCAGTCACTGACCTTAAGTAGTGTCAGTCACTGGCGTCAAGAAGCGCCAGTGACTGACATTCAGCTATTCTGCGGACCGTGCCACGAAGCGGAGCAGAAGCGCGCCGCCGCCTGCAACAGGCGGCTCTGGAGCTGTACCGGGAGCGCGGGTTCGACCAGACCACCACGGCCGAGATCGCCGCGCGGGCAGGCGTCAACGAGCGCACGTTCTTCCGGCACTTCCCCGACAAGCGCGAGGTGCTCTTCAGCGGGGAGGCCGAGCTGCGCGCGGCGCTTGAGCAGGCGGTGGCCGAGGCGCCCGACGGCCTGCCCGTGCTCGACCTGCTGCTCCACGCGTTCCGCGAGGTCAAGCACCTCCCCGAGAGCAACCGGCCGTTCGCGGAGCCGCGCCTTGAGGTCATCGCGGCGACGCCCGCGCTGCGCGAGCGGGAGCTGGCCAAGGCCGCGGCCATCACCGAGGCGGTGGCGCAGGCGCTGCGCAAGCGCGGCGTGGCCGAACGGCAGGCCATGCTGGCCGCCCAGGCCGGGTGGGCCGCCTTCCACGAGGCGATCGCGGCCTGGATCGCCGACTCGTCGCAGAGCCTGGACGATCACCTTCTCCAGGCGTTCGACGACCTGCGCGCCCTGACCGGCCACTCCGGCCGGTGAATCACAGCACCACGCGCAGATGACCGCAACCGTCGTGCCGCCGCGGAGGCTTCTTCTCAGCGGCGACCTGCTGGCCGCCGTACTGCGCTGATCAGTTCTCGGGTGTGGCGCGGCGGAGTGCGGCCTCGCGGGAGCGGAGAAGTCGCCGTGAGGGTCACTCGATCGGTACGTCGGGCACGGAGCCGAGGCCCTCGACCTCCAGCGTGATCGACGTGACCGAGTCGGCGGGCGCGGGGTAGTAGACGTAGCTCCTGTTGACCTCGCCCTTGTCGAGACCCGCGACGAAGTTCTCCACGAACTCCTTGTCCATCTTCAGCGGCAGGTACCGCGCCTTGGTGGCCGGGTCGACGAGGGTGAACCTGGCGTAGTCGGCGTTCGTGGAGAACGGGTTCGAGCCGTTGGAGAACGGCGCGGGGACCGCGACGTACTGCCGGTCGCCCTCCGAGACGACGTCGAAGGTCGCCAGCAGGTAGGCGCCGTCGCGGCGGAACGGATGCACATCGATGCGCAGCACGTCCTGGTGGAGCCGCCGCCGGAGTGACCCCACGACCGGCTGGGGGTCGGCAAGGAAGGGGGCCGGTTCCCTGACGGACCCGCGCACCTTGCCCGCCGGCGGGCTCGACGTGCCAGGCCGTGCCCGGGCTCTCCTGCTTGAGCTGGTACGAGATCTCGACGCGGCGGTTGCGGGCCCGGCCCTCGGGGTTGTCGCTGCCGTCCGGCTTGGTGTTCTCGGCGATCGGCTCGCTCTCGCCCTTGCCGGTGGCCTCGTACCGGTACTCGCCGCCCAGCTTGCCGGCGAGATAGCGGCGCACCGCCTCGGCCCGCCGCACCGACAGCTTCTGGTTGTAGGCGTCCTCGCCCTTGCTGTCGGTGTGCCCCTCGATGACGATCGGCGGCTTGGCCGGGTCGGCGCGTTCGCGGGTCTCCTCGACCACCTCGTCGAGCACGGCGGTGGCCTTGGGCGACAGATCGGCCTTGTCGAAGGAGAACAGCACGTCCGTGCGGAGCCCGATCGTCTCTTCGGTGCCTTCTCGCTGCGTCGTCTTCTGCGGGGTCTCGATCAGCTCGTTCACGTCCGAGACCGCCGACCAGATCTCGCCCGACGGCGGCACCACCTGCCACTGGACCGTCGCGCCGGGCGAGGGCGACGCTTCCGGCTCGCGCTCGCGCGCGACGGGCGGCTCGGCGCCGTCGGTGACCGGGATGCCGGTGAACGGCGCGAACGCCAGGTCGGGCACGACCGAGACCTGCCGGACCTCGGCGGGCAGCGGCGGGAAGTACACCTCGACGGGGTAGCGGACGCCCGGCTGGAAGTACTCGGGCAGGCGGTTCAGATCCTTCAGGCTGTGGCGGGTGCCGAACGCCCGGCTCGTGCCGTTGTCCTCCCGCAGCGTGAAGTACACCTTCTTGCCGACCGGGTCGAACAGCCGGAACCTGCCGAACGTCACCGTCTGTAAGGGGAGCCCGTCGTATCCGAAGTCGCCGGAGGAGATCTTGTCCTCCAGGTTGGTGATCTCCATCTTGAGCGCGGTCAGGTCGCGGTGCCGTTCCACCGCCTTCACCTCGATGCGGAACTTGTCCGCGCCGTGGAATCCGACCAGCCCTTCCCGTACGTACGGCCCGCCCGATGCGCTGGGAGACGGCGAGGCCGGGGAGAGGAGGCGCCGGCCCGGGGCGGAGCGGGCGTCGGAGGAGGGCTGCTCGGGGTTCTGGGGTCGGCACCGCAGCCGCACAGCGACAGGACCGCGAGGACCACGGCCGTCTTCCTGAGGACATGCATCGGCATCAAATCCCACAAGTCGGTCAGGTGTGATCGCTGGCATAGCTTAGGGATCACAAGCGACGCCGGTGACCTGTTCGTGCGGTTTCCAGAGCCGGGTGGCGACGCCGGCCATGACAGGTGAGCGGGCTGTCACTCCCACGGCTACATCACAGAGAGTGAGCGCATGATTACTTGGAGTACGCATAGGCGGCGTGCGGCAAACGCCGCCCCTTCCTACGAAAGGAAGCACCCGCATGGCCCGTACCCTCACCCGACGCTCGCGTTACGCGGCGCTGGCCGGGGCGATCCTCGGCTCGACGCTGCTGACCGTGCCCACCGCCCCACCGGCGAACGCCGTCACGGTCACGGTCCGAGTCGCCTACATCAAGGACGACCCCTTCGGGGTCAACCAGTACGACGTCCGGTTCAACGGGACCGTCCGCTCCGACGGCCCCAACGCGTACATCATCGAGGGCGAGCTCGACGCCTACTGTCACCATGGCACCCTCACCGGCCAGTCCGTGCGGCTCGACTACGGCGCCACCCGCCGTAGCTGGCAGGACGTCAGGTACTGGTGCACTGACACGCCGGTCCCCATCCGTGTGCGCGGTTCCCGCGACTACGGCGACACCATCGACATCAAGGTCGGCGCCACCAGCGGCAGCTTCAACACCTACCAATTCGGCGAGACCCAGCGGTTCAACGTCGGAGTCGACTGATTCCGCAGCTCCAGGAGGCGGGCCGCGCCCGGACGACCACGTGCCGGGGGCGGCCCCGCTAATTCCGTGACGGGTCCCGCTGGAAGGCGAGGGCGGCGGCCAGGCAGGCGACGGGGACGACGGGCAGCACGTAACGGTGGTCGAAGTCGAGGACCGCGACCGGGCCGACCAGCAGCGCCAGCGCCACGGCCTGCGGCAGCAGCGCCACGCGCGGCCGGCGGATCGCGGCCACCGTTCCGAGCAGCAGGATCGCGGCCAGGAACGGGCCGCGCAGGTAGGCGACGTACTGGTAGGCGATGAGGAAGTCCGCGTACGGCGAGACCGACGACAGGCCCCGGATGTCCGGGTCGTACTCGCGTTTCACCTTGTCGATCAGCGGCTGCGCGGGCAGCTTCCAGTGTCCCTTCCTGAAGCCGAACGCGGGCGTGGTGCGTTCGGGATGCGGGATAGGGGTCCAGGAGAAGGCGATGGCGGTGTCGCGGGCCACGTCTCGCAGGTAGTCGAGCGGCTGGGCCAGGATCGCCCGTACGGCGAACTCGCGGGCCAGGTCGTTGTGCGTGAACCGGTCGCCGGGCAGCAGGTTGAGCGACGCCTGCGGGGCCCAGACGTACTCCGATGCCGCGTCCAGCTCCGTGCCGTTCGGGCACAGGCGGGCCAGGTGGGGCGGCGGCTGGATGCGGGCGCAGTCGGCGAAGGTCATGGTCCGCGCCCACAGGGCGACGCCGTCCGCGCCGCTGATGGCGAAACGGCCGTGGTGCTGGGCGTACCAGGCGGCGTACCCGGTCAGAGGCAGCGCACCCGCCAGCGCCAGCGCGCCCAGCGGCCGCCACCCCACCCGCCGCACGGCCAGCACCAGCACGACGAGCAGCAGCAGGGGCAGCGCGATCGTCCTGGTCAATGCCGCCGCGGCGAACAGCAGGCCCGCGCACGCGGCCGCCCGTACCGAGACCTCCGGCGACCACATCAGGACGGCCAGGGCGGCCACGATGAGGAAGATGAACTGCGTGTCGGACAGGATCCCGGTCTCCAGCCGCAGGAACGAGGCGTCGAACAGCAGCGGCACCGTCGCGGCCGCCGCCGCCCAGCCGGGCACCGACCTGCGCCGCAGCACCGCGTAGAGCAGCAGCCCGGTGGCCAGGCCCATCGCGTGCTGGACGGCGACGATCAGCTCCACGCTGTGGAACGGCAGCAGCGCCCGCAGCAGCAGCGAGTAGCCGATCGGGTGGAAGGACGCCGACGGCGCAGGATGCACCGCCATGTCGAGGTAGGTGAAGGAGTCGTACCAGTAGAGGGTGGCGGGGCGGTAGCCGAGCATCGTCACCACCCGCAGCGCGGCGGCCAGGGCCAGCAGTACGGCGAAGAGGCGGTGGTCCGCGAGGGCGGCGGAGCGGCGCTGCGAGGGCAGCGCGACGCGAGTGTCTACGAGCACGGTGGATCCGATCGTGTACGGGCATGGCGAACCGCACCCATGGCGGTCGCCTGGATGGCATGCGGGGATCAGGTGGCAGGCAAGGCGGCGGCCGGCCTCCGGCGTGCGGTGCCGCCTGCCGGCTTCGTCAGCGGACGTTCAGCGTCCGGCGCGCGCCGGATCCGCCGGTGGGCGGCGCACGCCGGGTGAGGCCGGGCCTGCGTGCTGCGGGCGGAGCGTCAGCAGCCTTTCTGGGGCCGGCGTACGCCGGGCTCGCCGGGCCCGTTGTAGTCGCTGGGCTTGCCGGGCTTGTCGGCGACGAGCAGGAGGGCCTGGTGGTCGGCGCTCATCACGCCGTCGAGCACGTACCAGCCGTCGGGGGGCGTGAAGCCGCGGGGCCTGCCGTACGCGGTGTACGACGGGGTGACGCCGCGCTCGCGCAGCATGGCCGCGACCTCGGCGACGGTCCGGTTGACGTAGTCCACGCAGTGCAGCGGCTCGCCGGGCATGGCGATGCCGGGCGGCATGCCGTATCGCTCGCCGGGTGCGGCCCGGCGGCCGAGGATGACACCGGCCTTCTTGGTGTAGCCGACCGGCACCTTCAGGCCGATGGGGCAGCCGCCGAAGCGCTCGCAGGGCCCTGGACGGTCGATGGCGCGGATCGGGCCCTGCGCGGGCACCGTCTCGCCCGCCCGCAACCGGTCCACGTCGTTCAGCACGAAGATCTGCCCGGTCATGCTCGCGGAGGTCGGCACCAGCTTGAGCGTGATGTTGATGCCCCTGGCGCGCAGCTCCCGCTCGTACACCTCGGGCTCGGCCATCAGGTCCTTGACCGTGATCACGTAGTGGCCGTCCACGACCTTGATGTCCAGCGCGGCGGACGCGGGGGCCTGCGCGACGCCGAACGACATCAGCACGGTCAGCGCGGCCAGCGCCGGCACCGCCGCCCACCTGCGGATCCGAGAGGTGAGACGGCCTCTGCGGCTCTCGGCGACGGGGATGGAGGTGACCTCCTCCAGCAGCTCCCTGGAGATCGGCGTCATACCGGGACCGGGATCGGGCGCGATGCCGGCGACGAGACGATCGATCTCGTGCATCACAGTGTCCCTTGTCATGGCGTCCCCTTTGTCATCGCGACGGCGCGCAGGCCGATGCGGGTGATGTCGACGTTCTCCGCGAGCAACTGCTTGGCCAGCCGTTTTCGAGCCCGGTGCAACCGCAGGCGGGCGTTGGCGCGGGAGCAGCCGAGCACGGTGGCGATCTCGTCGGAGCCGAGCCGTTCCCAGCCGGCCAGCGCGAGGATCTCGCGGTCGCCGGGGCTCAGCCGGGCGAACGCCTCCTTCACGCCACGCAGGTGATCGCCGGGCTCGGCGTGCTCCGCCGCCCATAGGGCGAGCTCCTGGCCGAGCCGTTCGACCAGCTCGCTGCGGCGCGACTCGGCGCGGCGGCCGTTGGCCAGCACGCGGCGGGCCACGCCGAACAGCCACAGGCGGGCGTCCCGCCCTTCGGGTATGTCGTCCAGGCGGCGCCAGGCGGTGGCGAACGTCTCCGCGACGGCGTCGGCGGCGTCCTCGTGGGATGCGGTACGCCGCCGTACGTAGGCCAGGATGTCGGCGTAGTTGGCGACGTAGATCACCTCGAAGCGCTGCTTACGGTCCTGGTGCGTCACGTCGCCTGCTTCCCTCCGATGGGTCCGACATCCCATACCTGTCCGGACCCGCCGGATCGTTTCACCTCATCTCCGGCCGTTCGGGGACAGTAAGCCCTACATTCCCTACTAGATGTATGGGTTATAGTGCATGATCGAGAAAGGCGACCCGATCGAAAACCGCAGCTCGTCGCGGTCCCCCCGTGAAGCAAAGGACGCGTCGTTGATAACCGGAAGCACCCAGCCTGGGCATGACAACACCCGTGAGTTGTCGGCCGCGTTCCAGGAGCGGATGCCATGAGACTCGGATTCTTCACCCGGCTGCTGGACGACGTACCGCCCGGCGAGCGCTACCGGCTGGCCGCCGAGCAGATCAGACATGCCGAGGCGTACGGCTTCGACACCGCGTGGGTGGCGCAGCACCACTTCGACGGCGAGGAGGGCGGGCTGCCCGCGCCGCTGGTGTTCCTGGCCCACGTCGCGGCCACGACCAGCCGCATCAGGCTCGGCACCGGGATCATCACGCTGCCGCTCGAACATCCGCTGCGGGTGGCCGAGGACACCGCCGTGCTCGACCTGCTATGCGGCGGGCGGCTGGAGGTGGGCGTCGGCGGAGGCGGCACGCCGTCGGCATTCGTGCCGTTCGGACGTGACCCCGCCGACCGCGCGGCCCTGTACGCCGAGCACCTGTGGGTGCTGCGGCGCGCCTGGGCGGGGGAGCGGCTCGGCGGCGGCAACCGGCTCTACCCGCCCGCGTCCCGGCTGCTCGACGCCGTGTGGGAGGCCACATTCTCGGTCTCCGGAGGCGCACGCGCGGGCCGGGCTGGGCATGGGCTGATGCTCTCCCGTACCCAGCCCAGGCCCGCGGAGGACCCGCAGGCCACCCTCGCCGACCTGCAGCTCCCGATCATCGCGGCCTACCGCGAAGCCCTTCCGCCGGGGGCCGAGCCGCGCATCATGGCTTCGCGGACCGCGTTCGTCGCCGACAGCCGGGCCGAGGCGCTGCGCTACGCCGAGCTGGGCCTGGGCCGCCGCAGGCTGCCGTACGAGCTGCCGCAGCGCGATCTCCACAGCAAGATCGCGGCCTTCGACGTGCACCTCGGCACGCCGCAGGACGTCATCGAGAGCCTGCGCGCCGACCCCACGCTCGAGCAGGTGACCGACGTGGCCTTCCAGGTGCACTCGGTGGACCCGCCGCACCCGCTCATCCTGCGCTCCATCGAGCTGCTGGCGACCGAGGTCGCGCCCGCGCTCGGCTGGCAGCCCTCGGCGGAGGCCGGCGCGAGGCGGGCGTGACCCGTCGTTCAGTAGCCGTTCAGAAGCCGATCTCCTCGCGTACGAGTACGACCGTGGCGCGCTCCGGCAGGGCCTCGCGCTCGATGATGAGGATCTTGCCGATGAACGACGACTGCCCGATCTCCTGCAGCCGCTGGTGCTCGCGCGGCAGGCTGTACGTGCGCACCCGCCGCAGCCCGGTCTCCAGGTCAGGCACCACCTTCTGCGCGCCCACCACCCAAATGACCTTGCGCGCCCCGGACGCGTACGGCGCGAGCTGGCTGCCGCTGGCCGAGGCGACGACCAGGTGGCCCTCCTCCGTCACCGCGTGCACGCTGCCCACGACGTACTCGGCGGTCGCGCCGAGGCGGAGCACCGCCTGCACGTCGTTCTCCGGCAGCTCGGCGCCGGCGCGGACGGAGGCGTACGTGCCGGACTCGTCGAGGTCGGCGGCGATGCCGGACAGCCGGAGCGTCTCGCTGGAGGTGGTGAAGACGCTCTGGTCGCCGGGGACCAGCTCGCCGACGAGCTTGCGGGCGTCGGCGACGCTGTCCACGACGTGCACGACGAAGCCGTTCTCGCGCAGCGCCGCGGCCGCGCGGTCCAGCCGCCCGTCCAGAACGGGGGCGGCGAAGGTCTGGTCGGGCACGAGAGTTTCCACGGACATGATGAATCCCCTGAATATTGCGACGGTTTCGACTGGTAACCGGCACCATTCTGAGTAACGCTTAATTCCTACCGGAAGTAGGCACTTTTATCTGCCTCGGTGAAACGGAGGGAACCCTTGCACGTCGACAGCCCAGCGGCCCGCGTGAATTCCGTGCTGAAAGCGCGCGACGAGCTGACCTGCCAGGTCCGCGACGTCCTCAACAGGGTGGGGGACAAATGGACCCTGTCGGTCGTCAACGAGCTGGGCGCCGGGCCGCGCCGCTTCAACGAGGTGCGGCGCGCGGTGCCCGGCATCAGCCAGCGCATGCTGACCAGGACCCTGCGCGTGCTCGAACGCGACGGGCTGGTGGTCCGCAGCATCTACGCCGAGGTGCCGCCCAGGGTCGAGTACGAGCTGACGCCGCTCGGCCGCACGCTGCTCGAACGCGTCTCCGGGCTGATCGACTGGGCCGTGGAGCACCACGAGGACGTCGAGAGCGCGCGCGGCCGCTACGACGCCCGGCACCCGGGCGACGCATCCCGAGATTTCGCGGAATGAGGGGTCAGACGACCTCGAACACCGCCATCATCCCCATGCTGGAGTGGTCGAGCTGGTGGCAGTGGAAGACGTAGCGGCCCCGGTGGTCGGCGAACGTGGCCTTCACCCGTACGGTCTCGCCCGGCGCCAGCGCCACCGTGTCCTTCGGTCCGCGTTCCTGCGGCCCCGCCGGCACGCCGTCCCGGTCGAGCACCTGGAACTGCACGAGGTGCACGTGGAGGTTGTGCGGCACCCCGATGGGGTCCGCCGAGTTGTGGATGCGCCAGATCTCGGTGCTGCCCTCGTTGATCGTGAAGTCGACGCGCTCGGGGTCGAAGAGCTTGCCGTTGATGGTGAACCAGCCGAGGTCGACGTCGTAGGCGAGCGTCACATCGCGCTCGATCGTGGCCTCCGGCAGCGGGTCCTGGGGCCGGAGCTCGGAGGGGACGCGGCTGTCGTCGCGCTCGCGCTCGCCCACGTCGAAGCGGAGCACGGGCTGTCCGCTGAGCACGTCGTCGAGCACCAGCTTGGTGCCCTCCGGATAGCGGGAGAAGTCGATGACGACGTCGGCGCGCTCGGCCGCGCTCAGCGTGGTCGTGTCCGTGGGCGCGGGGGCGGGCAGCAGGCCGCCGTCGCTCGCCACCTGCACCAGCTCCTCCCCGCCGGCGAGCCGGAGCTGGAAGACCCGCATGTTGCTGGCGTTGAGCAGGCGTAGGCGGTAGCGGCGGCCGGCGACCGGCAGGTACGGGGCCGGGCGGCCGTTGGCGAGCAGCGTGGTGCGGTTGCCCGAGTCGTCCATGATGAAGACCAGGCCGCCGTCCTCGGCGAAGCGGGCGTCGGTCAGCATGATCGGGATGTCGTAGGAGCCCCTGGGCAGCTTGAGCGCGCGCTCGCCGGGGTCTTCGAGCAGGTAGAAGGCGTGCAGGCCGCGGTAGACGTGCTCGGCCTCCATGTGGTGCGCGTGGTCGTGGTACCACAGCGTCGCGGCGGCCTGCTGATTGGCGTACTCGTAGGTGCGGGTGGTGCCCGGCGCGATGAGGTCGGTGGGGAAGCCGTCGTGGGCGGCGGGCACGTGCGCGCCGTGCAGGTGCACCGATGTGCCCGTCTCCAGGGCGTTGGTGTGGTGCACGATCACCCGCCGGCCGGTGGTGGCGCGGATCGTGGGCCCGACGAACGAGCCGCCGTAGGTGAGCACGGGGGTCCGCAGGCCGGGCAGCAGTTCGGCGACCGCCGGCCGGGTGGTCAGCCGGTAGACGTCGGCGTCGGCCAGCACGGCGGACGGCTTGAGCACGGGAGGCAGCGGCAGGCGCACCGTGAAGGGCTCGGGGGCGGCCGCCGCCCGCCCGCGGAACACGGCGGCGGCGTGATGGTGGTGACCGGCGGGCCGCGCGAACGCCTGGACGCCGGTGTCCTGCGCGGCGAGTGCGGGAATCACGGCGGCGCCGCCCGCGAGGGCGCCCAGTTTGAACAGGTCACGTCGTTTCACCATGGTCGGCTGCTCCCCGTGCTGCTGCGGCCGATCGAACCGCGGGAACGCGGCGAGATCGGAGGTCGGCTGAGAGATCGCTGGTGCGATGTCGTGGGAAGGCTGGCTTTCCGCGCTCGCGCGGGCCTAGAACGCGGCTCGAACCGGCCGCTCCCGCCGCCGCTCACAACGCGGTCCATGGGGTCTTGAGGGCGGCTCTACCGGACGGCGGGAGGCTGGGAGCCGGATCGCAGGGCGCCGCGAGGAAAGGCGGGGTGACATGGGGGAGAAGGACCCTTTCGAGGAGGCGTACCGTGCCGCCAGGACACGGCGGAAGGCGCCGCCGTGGGACGTGGGCCACCCCCAGGAGGTCGTGGTCGGCCTGGAGCGCGCCGGGCTGATCGAAGGGCCCGTGCTGGACGCGGGATGCGGCACGGGCGAGCACACGCTGCTGCTGGCCGCGCTCGGCTACGACGTGCTGGGGATCGACAGCTCTCCCGCGGCGATCGCCGAGGCGCGCGACAAGGCTAAGGAGCGCGGGATCGCGGCCGCGTTCGAGTGCGCGGACGCGCTGCTCGTCGGCGCGCGCGGGGAGTCGTACGCCACCGTGATCGACACGGGGCTGTTCCACGTGTTCGACGCCGAGACCCGGGCACGCTACGCGGCGGCCCTGCACCGGGCCTGCCGCCCGGGGGCGCGCGTGCACGTCCTGTCGCTCTCCGACACCCCGGCCGATGGCTTTCCGCCGGGCGCGGGGGAGGCCGACCACCGCCGGGCGTTCGGCGCGGGCTGGCAGGTGGAGGCGTTCGAGGCCGCACCGTTCACCTGCCTCGATCCCACCGACCCGCGGCGGGAGGTGGACGTGCCGGGCTGGCTGGCCCGGATCCGCCGCGTCTGACCGGCCTGATCGGTCTGATGGGCGGGCGCATCAGCCGCGCCGCCGCCGGTGCTGCGTCCTGCGGCGGCGGGACGGCTTGCCGCGGGTGCGCTCGCCGTCGGCGGGTTCCCCGCTGACCGGGGCCGGCCGCTTGGCCCGCTCCGGCGCCCCCGCGTGCGCGGGCATCCGGAAGAACGACGGGGTGCGGTGCAGGATGGGGTCGTCGGCCAGGATGGCGCGGTGCAGCCGCTGGAGCTTGACCGACGGCTCCAGCCCCAGCTCGTTGATCAGGCTGCCGCGCAGCGTGCGGAAGGCGGCCAGCGCCTCGTCGCGCCGCCCGCAGTGATGCAGGCAGATCATGTACTGCGCCTGCAGCGTCTCGTGCAGCTGGTGCTCCATGCACAGCGCGCGCAGCTCGCCGAGCATCTCGCTGTGCCGGTTGAGCCGGAGATTCGCCTCGATGCGCTTTTCGATGGTGCCGAAGCGGGCCTCCTCCATGCGGACGATCTCGCGGTGCAGCAGCGGCCCCGGCGGCACGTCCACCAGGGCAGAGCCCTGCCACAGCCGCAGCGCCTCGTCGAACAGCCGCACGGCCTCGGCCCCGTCGTTGGCGTCGAGCGCCTCGCGTCCGCGCGCGTCGAGCGCCTCGTAGCGGTGCAGGTCGATGGATTCGGGCGGCAGGCGCAGCAGGTAGCCGCCGGCGGTCGTGACGAGCCGTTCCTTCGCGACGACGGAGGCGGGGACTTTCATGGCGGCGGCCATGCTTTTCCGCAATTGCATGATGTACGTCTGCAGCGTCGTCACCGCGCTGCGCGGCGGATTGTCGTCCCAGAGCTCTTCCATGATGGCGGCGTTGGGCACGACGCGGTTGGAGTTGAGCGCCAGTAACGACAGGATCTGCCGCGGCTTGTGGGCGCTGGGGGTGATGTCGACCCCGTCGTGATCGACATTCAGTGCGCCTAGCACCCTGACGTGCATGACGACCTCCCGGTCTGTGGGTGTCCGCCTCGGGTTCTCGATGGCGGGCCGTTCAGAACTTTCCCTACCAAATTTGCAGGTTATAGCGGGATACTAAGTGTTTCGCAGTGAATTGTCACGTTTCCCGGCGGAGAGGATCCGCCTTTCGCCGGGAAATGGAGCCGATTTCCGGCAACGCCGAACAGCGCTATCGGCGTTTCACCGATAGCGCTGAGAAAATCGCCGCGGAATGGCATCCGCGGCGATCTTTCAGGTCGTCTTTTCCACGTGGGCCTTGGCCCGCTGCAGAATCAGTCGTGCGTTCCCTCCCAACGCCCGCTCGATCCACGCCCTGGCCTCCGCCAGGCTCACCTGCGGGCCGAGCACGTCGGCGATGCCCTCCTCGCGGATCACGATGGTCTGGCGCGCGGTCACCTCGACGCCGTCCTCGCGCTCCTCGATGGACCACTCACCCGTGTGGCCGCTCGCCAGCGGCGGGATCACGAGCTGCTTGTAGACGACCTTCCTGCCGGGAACGCCGATCCTGACCTGGCGGGTGGTGTGCGGGTGGCCGTCCTTGTCGGGCGACTCCAGCTCCAGGATGTGCGCCTCCTCGCCGGCCGGCCGGACCTCCGAGCGGGCGATGTGCTCGAAGTGCTCGTGCCACCTGCCGCCGTCGTACAGGAAGTCGTAGACCGCCTGCGCAGGGCCGGCCACGTGGACGATGTCGCGCAGTTCGAGCAGCACGTCGGACGCGCGAGGCTCCAGATCCGCCGCGGCGAGCAGCGCGGCCAGCTCCGCCGTGCTGTTGTCGTCCAGGACCTCGTCGATCCAGGCCACGGCGTCCTCGCTGACCGGCCGGTAGTCGTGCAGCAGCCGCACCAGCGACCGCTCGGGGCCGTCCGGCTCGACGATCCAGCCGCCGCCCATGTCGGCGACGGGATGCTGGGCCACCTCCTGCCGGTAGAAGACGCTCAGCGACTCGGGGGCGAGGGTCCGCAGCGCCACCCACTGGCGCACGTCCTCGCCGCCGTGCAGCCAGATCCTGGCCCGTTCGCGCTCCGCCGTCCGCTCCAGATACTCCACGTGAACGATCGGCGGGAAGATGCGCGGCCACACCGTCAGGTCCGCGAGCAGCCCGTAGACGGTCTTCGCCGGAGCGTGCGCGGTGCCCCGGTGCTCCACCTCGTGCTTGTCGGGTTGCGCCAATGCTCTTTCCTTCCTGCGGGTGTCTGTGGCCGCCATCGTGGTACCGGGCGCTGGGGCCGCTGCCGAACCTCACTCGACCGCCGATCGAGCCCGCTGCCCGCCCCACGCCTCGGCCAGCAGCTCATACGAGCGCACCCGGTCGGCGTGCCGCGCGGTGATCGTGGTGATGAGCAGCTCGTCGGCGCCCGTGACCGCCGCCAGGCGGCGCAGCTTCGAGGTGACCGTGGCGGGCGAGCCGGCGATATGCGTGCTGATGCGATCGGCCACGTACGTGCGCTCCTCATCCGTCCACTCGTGCGCCTCCGCCTCGGCCTCGCTGGGGAAGGGCCCCGTGGCGAGGCCCCGCCGCATGTTCAGCACCCACAGCGCGGTCGGGGCCGCGAGCCGGGCGGCGCTCTCGTCGTCCTCGGCCACGATCACGTCGGCCGACACCATCACGTACGGCTCCGCCAGCCGCTCCGACGGCCGGAACGCCGCCCGGTAGGCCGCCACCGACTCCAGCACGGTCGCCCCGCCCAGGTGGTAGTTGGCCGCGTACGGCAGGCCGTGCTCTCCGGCCGCCGCCGCGCTGGCGCCCGCGCTCGACCCCAGCACCCACACCTGCAGGTCGGCGTTCTCCGCGGGCAGCGCGCGCAGCGATATCCCCTGGTCGGTGCGGTAGTCGCCGCGCAGGAAGCGCAGCACGTCGCGCACCTGACCCGAGTAGTCGTCGTCGGCGCCGTCCACCTGGCCGAGCAGCCTGGCCTTGATGCGGAACAGCTCGGTGTCGAAGGAGATCGCGGTCCTGGCGGGGATGACGACGCCGTCCACCACCGCGCCCCGGCCGATCGGCGCGACCCCGCCCGCCGGCGCCTTGGCCGACTCGGCCGCGACCTCGGCGAACCGTTTGGAGCCCGATCGTCCCAGACCCAGGTCCACCCGGCCGGGGTGGAGCTGGGCGATCGTGCCGAACTGCTCGGCCAGCAGGAGCGGCGTGGAGTTGGCGATCAGCGCCGCGCCCGAGCCGACCCGCAGGCGCTCGGTGGCCGAGACCACCAGCGCGATGAGCACGGCCGGAGCAGCAGCGGCCACGCTGGGGCTGAGGTGGTGCTCGGCGATCCAGTAGCGGGAGTAGCCGAGCCGTTCGGCGTGGCGGGCCAGGTCGAGCGTGTTGTGCAGGGCGTCGGCCGCCGTGCCGCCCGAGGTGATGGGCGACAGGTCCAGGACCGACAGCGGGATCGCGTTCGCGCCGCTCATGAGGCCAGCCAGGCGTCGTGCAGGCGCAGCCGTACGGACGGATCCAGTGTCAGCCCGCGCACCGCCTTCGACACCCCCACGACCTGCGCCAGCTCGAACACCGGGATGGCGTAGCCGCGGTCGAGCACGGTCTTCTGGATCTCCTTCACCACCTCGTTCCTGCCGGCCTGATCCAGTGTGGAGATCTGCCGGTCGAGCCGCTTGTCCAGGTCGGTGGCGGGAAGGTAGGCGGCGGCGGAGAACTTCGTGGAGAAGACCGTGCGCAGGATGTCGGGGTCGGCCCTGGTGCTGTTGCCCCAGCGGAAGTCGATCTGCTTCTTCTCCTGTGCCTCGCCGAACCCGGCCGCGTCCACCGGGCGGAGCTGCAGCTCCACGCCGATCTTGCGGAGCTGCTGGGCGATCAGCTCGAGGATCGTGGTGTTGGGGTTGAAGCCGGTGGTGAAGTAGACGTTCAGGCTGAGCCTGCGGCCGTCCTTCACCCTGATGCCGTCGGGTCCCGGCTGCCAGCCGGCCTTCTCCAGCAGCGCCGTGGCCCCCTCGGGGTCGTAGGCGAGGTCGGCCCCGAAGTCGGCGTAGCCCGGGGTGGAGCTGGTCAGGATGCTGGTCGCCGGGCGGTAGGTGGAGGTCAGCACCACGTCGACCACCTGCTTGCGGTCGATGCCCTTGCTGACCGCCTTGCGCACCGCCTCGTCGCCGAGCAGCGGCCGTAACGTGTTGGGGTAGAGGGCGTAGGGCAGGCCCGGGTTGTAGCGGCTGAGCACCTCGAAGCGGCCCTGCCGGAACTGCCGCTCGGTCACCGGCTGCACGTCGGTGATCGCGTGCACCTGGCCCGAGGTGAGCACCCCCGTACGCACGCCCTGCTCGGGCACGATGCGGAACTCCACCGCGTCCAGGTACGCCTCGCCCTGGTGGGCGGCCAGCGACGAGGGCCAGGCGTACCCGGCCCGCCGCTTCACCGTGACGCTGTGGTTGGTCTGCAGCCTGTCCAGCACGAACGCGCCGGAGCCGATCGGCGCGCGGCACCGGTCGGCCGGCGGCTTGGCGAGCGAGGCGGGGGAGCTGAGCCCCAGCGAGGTGGTCGCGGTGGCCTGGAGGAACTGGGCGTTGGGGGCGTCGAACTCGACCTTGGCGGTGTGCTCGTCCACCACGGTCGTGCCCTTGTAGCCGGACAGGTACGTGGAGGCGAACAGCGACTTCGCGCCCAGCCTGACGATCTCGTCGAGGTTGGCCTTGACCGCGGCCGCGTTCACCGGCGCGCCGTCGCTGAACGTCACGCCCTCGCGCAGGTGGAAGGTGAACGTGGTGGCCTCGGGATCGACCTCCCAGGAGGTGGCCAGCCACGGCTTGATCTCGCCCGTACGCGGGTCCTGGTCGGTGAGGGTGTCGAAGAGCTGGCGCATGACGTTGACGGCCGAGGAGAAGTTGGCCTGCGGCGGATCGAGGCAGACCGGATCCTCGGAGACGGCGATCTTGAGTGTTCCGCCGGGGCGGGGGGTGGTGGCGGCGCTGCCCGCTCCCTCGGCGGAGCCGCCACAACCGGCGGCGGCGAGGGTGAGGGCGAAGGCGAGGGCCGCGGACAGGCCGCGGCCGGCCGGTGACACGACTGTCACTGGGGTGAGCTCCTGTCGAGAACGTGGAACGTACGTGCTCACGGCACGCTTGAGCGGCGCGGGGATGTCGCCCGCGGTGATCAGGGACGAAAGACGAAAAGAGACGAAAAAAGGGGAGCCTGGTCAGCGACAGGCTTGGCCGGCGATCCGGCAGTAATCCACGTGGCGGCGCGAGACGAGACGCAACGGGAAAGGCATGACGACCTCTCTTCCGCAGAGCGGCGATACCGATCACCGTACCGGAGTGGAGTGCTCCGTTCTATGCTAGTCTCGGGATGTGAGAGGGAACACCGCTGGAAAAGGGCCGCGCCGGTCCGACGCCAGCCGCAACGACCAGCGCATCCTCGCCGCCGCCCGCGCCGTGTTCGTCGAGATGGGGCCGGAGGCTCCGGTCTCGGTCATCGCCGAACGGGCCGGCGTCGGCATGGGCACGCTGTATCGCCGCTATCCGAGCAAGGAAGACCTCATGCGCGCCCTGTCGCTGGCGCACATGGAGCAGACCTGGGAGGAGGCCGAGCGGGGCCTCGCCGCCGAGGACGCCTGGGAGGGGTTCGAGGGCTTCGTCACCGCCTGCGTCGAGGCGGGCGTCGACGGCTCGCCCAGGCTGGCCGGCACGTTCGAGATCACCGAGGATGTGCTGGCCGCGAGCAAGCGGGCCCGCGAGGCCATCCAGACGCTCGTGGACCGCGCGCAGGCGGCCGGGGTCCTCCGTCCCGACGTCAACGCCGACGACATCATCACCCTGCTGCACGCGCTGCGCGAGCGGCGCGCGGAGAAGGGCGAGACGGCGGCGGCGCTGAGCCGCCGCTTCCTCGGCATCGTGCTCGACGGCCTGCGCCCGGAAGGGGCCCATCGGCTGGGCGCGCCGGCCACCGACTGGCAGGAGATCGAGGAGGCGATGAAGGGCCGTTCCAAGGAGTCCGGCTCAGGCTGAGGCGCTCCCTCTCATATCGCGCACGACCGGGCCGCGCAGCGCCGCGCCGCCCGCTGTCCCGCATCCCCGCACCGCCCGGGCGCACCGGGCGGTCCGCGGCATGTCCTCAAGGAGGTCTCAGGTGCCTGTTGCCATCGCGTTCTCCGAGTACGGTCCCCCTTCGGTGCTCCACCCCATCGACATCGACGAGCCAGAGCCCGGCGAGGGGGAGGTCCGGGTCAGGGTCCGGGCCGCGGGCGCGACGCCGTTCGACGCCAAGCTCCGCGCCGGGGAGTTCCGCGACTTCTTCCCCGCGTCGTTCCCGCAGCGGCTCGGCAACGAGTTCGCCGGGGTGATCGACGCGGTCGGCGAGGGCGTGACCGGCTTCGCCGTGGGTGACGAGGTGCTCGGCTGGACGCTGGCGGCCGCGTACGCGGAGGTGATCGTCGTCCCCGCCGTCCAGCTCGCCGCCAAGCCGGCGGACCTGCCGTGGGAAGTCGCCGGCGCGCTGTCGGTCGTGGGGCAGGGCGCGTACGGCTTCGTGGACGAGCTGGGCGTGAAGAAGGGGGAGACGTTCCTCATCCACGCGGCGGCGGGCGGGGTCGGCACGGTCGCCGCCCAGCTCGCGGTGGCGCGCGGCGCGACGGTGATCGGCACGGCGAGCGAGGGCAACCACGACTATCTCCGCTCGCTGGGCGTCACCCCCGTCACCTACGGTCCCGGCCTGGCCGACCGGATCCGCGCGGCCGCGCCCGGCGGCGTGGACGCGGCGCTCGACGCGATCGGCGGCGAGGCGACCGAGATCTCGGTCGAGCTGGTCTCCGACCGCCGGCGGGTCGGCACGCTGGTGGACGCGGAGGCGGCCATCGCGAAACACGGCATCAAGCAGCTCACCGGGGCCCGCTCCGCCGAGGTGCTCGCCCACCTGGCCGGGCTGGCCGCACGCAAGGAACTGATCCTGCCGACGACGCCGTTCCCGCTGGCGGACGCCGTACGCGCGCACGAGCGGGTCGATCACGGCCACGGGCGCGGCAAGGTCGTGCTGACCGTGGGCTGACCTCCCCGGGTGCGGTCGAGCCGCGCTCGACGCGGACTCGACCGGCTCCACATTCAATCTCCGCTGCAAGGCCGATCTTCGGCTGTTCAGAACAGGAGATTGCATTGAGGAGTCTGCACCGCGCGATAGGGAGTGTGCTCGCCTCGGCGGCTCTGGTCGCGGCCATCGCCGCTCCGGCCTCGGCGACGGACACGGGCCGCGTCGAGCGCCTCTTCCACGACGACTTCCGCGCCGGATTCGACACGGTGGACACCTGGGTGGTGGACCGCGACGGCGTCCCCACCACCTCCGACGCCGGCCTGAACGTCCGCTCGTCGGGCACCGACCCCGTCACCGGCGAGCCCGCCTTCGTCTTCACCACGCCGCAGGAGGACGACGGCGGGCTCGGCGCGAGCGACGAGGTCAAGTGGGGCGCCACGGTCAACCACACCTCGTCCAACGGCATCCGCGGCTTCGACGTGCCGGACGGGTCGGTCTTCCGCTGCGAGGTGGAGCTGGCGGTGCGCACGTACGGCACCGCCGCGCACCCCTTCGGCGACCTGGCCGGCCCTCCGGACCACGACCTGCGGCTGGCCTCGGCGACCGTGCAGGCCGCCGACCCGGAGACCGGCTCGGTGTTCACGTACTTCGTCACCAACCGGCTCATCTACGCCGCCTACGCCCGGCAGCCCAAGCCCGGCCAGGACCACGCCTCGTTCTTCTACGCCATCCCCGTCGTGCCGCGGGTGCCGTCGCAGAGCAACAGCCTGGCCCTGGAGTACGACAAGGACGCGGGCGTGGTGCACTGGGTGGTGGACGGGCGGCGGGTGCTGCGGCTCGACCGCATCGGCGAGCTTGCCTTCGACCGCACGTACCTGCTCACCGACCACGGCGGCACGCCACGGCTCGCTCACCCGCGCCAGCTCTACTGCGGCTTCAGCACCGTCACCTTCCTCGACGGCGCCGGCCGCGACGGGCGGGGGCTGGTACGCCTGTCGAGCCTGCCCGACACCTACTACGCGCCCCGCGTGGGCGCGCCGACGCCCGCCGAGTTCTACGACGACGAGAGCCTGGAGAGCAACCGGCTGTGGGGCCAGGGCATCGAGATCCAGGTCGATCACGTGACCGTCACACTGCGGCACGGCTCCTGAGGAGGCCGCCATGACCGACCCGTCCCACGTGTCCACCGCGGCGGTCGGAGCGCCGGCCGAGACCGTGCTGCGGCTGCTGACCGCTGTGTCCGCCTGGCCGCGCGTCTTTCCCTCCGTCGTGCACGCCGAGCCGCTCGACGGCGGCGGACAGGCCCGCGTGTGGTGGCTGCGCGGCGACGAGATCGCCCTGACCACCGTCCGGTACGGCGGCGACGGCGCCTCCGTGACGTTCCGCGCGGACGGCGACCCCGTGCCGCCCTTCACCGGTACCTGGACGGTGGAGCCGCGCGGCGAGGGCGAGAGCAGGCTGAGCGCCGACATCGGGCCCGCGGTCCTGCTCGAGCCGGTCAGGATCGCGGCGGAGGAGGAGATCGGGCGGCCGGAGGTGCTGCTGGAGTTCGCCGACACCGTCGAGATCGCGGGAGCCGCCGCCGACGTCTACGACTTCCTGCACACGGTGGAGGGCTGGCCGGAGGTCGTCCCGCACGTCGCGGCCGCCTCCGCCACGCCCGCAGGACCGCACGGGCGGTTCATCGAGATCGACAACGCCGGTCCCGATGGCCCGAAGCGCACCACCGAGGCGGTCCGGGTCGGCTTCCCGCACCGCGCGATCGTGGACAAGCACCTGCTGCTGCCGCCGCTGGCCACGCTGCACGTGCTGCGCTGGACGATCGAGGAGGTCGACGGATCCGTGTCGGTGACCGCGGCCCACACGGTCGTGATCCGGCCGGAAGGCGTCGCGGCCGTCCTCGGCGAGGGGACGACCGTGGCCGGCGCACGGGAGTGGATCCGCACGGCGCTGGGCGGCAACAGCGTCGTGGTCGCCGAGCGCGCCCGCGCCTACGCCGAGCAGCGCGCGTCTGGCTCAGGAGCCGCCCGCCGCACCGCCTGAGCCGGGGCGTCCATACGGGCGTCCGGCCGCTCAGCGGTCCATAGGGGCGTCCGGCCGCTCAGCGGGCCGGACGGCGAAAGCCGCTCCGGCCGCCCGCTGCACCGGACGGCCCGGGTCGCCGGACGGCTGCGGACGACCGGCGACCCGATGCGGCTACGGCCGCGCGTCCGCCAGCCATTCGGGGACGACGAGCGTGGTCTCGCGGAAGGCCGGCAGCGCGAACAGGTCCTGCACGTAGCGGTGCAGCCGCTCCCACGACGGGAGCGGCCGTCCCGTGATGCTGGACAGCGCGTTCCCGCCCTGGTCGAAGCGGACCAGCGTGGTGTAGAAGCGCAGGTCCGCCTCGGTGATGGCGTCGCCGAGCAGGTAGCGGTGCGTCGCCAGCCGCGCGTCGAACTGGTCGAGCGCCGCGATCACCTGCGGGCGCACGTCCTCGTGACGCTTGGCCGTGGCGGACAGGGCCAGCGAGATCTCCTCGTAGATGAGCGTGTTGACGGCGTCGATGCGCCCGGCGAGCTCCTGCGGGTAGAGCTGCACGTCGCTAGTGGCGTACGCGCCGAACTGCGTGCCGATGTCCCGCAGGATGTTGAAGTACTGGTTGCTCAGGATGCGGCCCTCGTGCCGGTCCCACAGCACCGGCACCGAGATGTGGCCGGAGTAGCCGGGCCTGCTCGCCTCGTACGCCTGGCTGAGCAGGGTGAAGCCGTTGACCTCGTCGGGGCCCCGGCGCTCGCGGAAGGCCCAGCCGCGCCCGTCGCGGTCGTCGTCCACGACCGAGACGCCGATCACGTTCTCCAGGCCGAGCAGCAGCCGGGCGATCCTGGCGAGCTGCGCGACCGGGCACGACAGCGCCACATAGAGGTGGTATCTGCCGGGCTCGGCGGGGTGCGCGGCGTCGCCGATGCGGCCGTCGAAGTCGTACGCGGGGGGCACGCTGCGGTCGGTCATGCCGCGGAACGGGTCGTACCTGCCGTACCTGTCGAGATCCACGGGGCCGGCGTAGGCCGGGGCCCCGGTCGTACGGGCTGTCATGCGGGCTCCTCTATGGTCGGTTCAGCGGGGACGGCGTCGAGCAGCGCCCTGGTGTAGGGGTGGCGCGGCTCGCCGAGGACGTCGGCGGCGGGCCCGTGCTCGACGATCCGCCCGGCCCGCATCACCGCCACCCGGTCGGCCACCTGCCGCACCACCGCCAGGTCGTGGGAGATGAACAGGTAGCTGAGGCCGAGCTCGGCCTGCAGCCCGGCGAGCAGGTCGAGCACCTGGGCCTGCACGGTCACGTCCAGCGCGGAGACCGGCTCGTCGCAGACGACCAGCTCGGCGCCGAGCGCGAGCGCGCGGGCGATGGCCACCCGCTGGCGCTGGCCGCCGGACAGCTCGGCGGGCCGCCGCCGCGCGATCGAGGCGGGCAGCGCGACCCGGTCGAGCAGCTCGGCGACGCGGGCCCGGCGCGCGGCGCGGTCGCCCACGCCGAAGGCGCGCAGCGGCTCCGCGACGCTGTCGCCGACGCTGCGCCGGGGGTCGAGCGAGGAGTACGGGTCCTGGAAGACCGGCTGCACCCTGCGGCGGAACCGGCGCAGCGCGGCCCGCCCGCCGGCGGCCACGTCCTGCCCGTCGAACACGACCCGGCCGCGCGTCGGCGGCAGCAGGCACAGCGCCATGAGCGCCAGCGTGGACTTGCCCGAGCCGGACTCGCCGACCAGCGCCAGCGTCTCGCCGCGCCCCACGCTCAGCGTCACGTCGTCCACGGCCGTCACGTCGCCGAACGTCTTGGTGACGCCTTCCATCGACAGCAGCGGCTCGCCGGAGGCGGGAACGGCCGGCCTGGACGGCGCTGCGGCGAGGCTGGGGGCGTTCGCGACCAGGCGGCGTGTGTACGGATGGTCCGGCGCGCGCAGGATCACGGCCGCGGAACCGCTCTCCACCGACCGACCCTCGTGCAGCACGAACACGCGGTCGGCCCGCTCGGCGGCCAGCGCCAGATCGTGGGTGATGAGCAGCACGGCCGTGCCGGAGCGCCGGGTGAGCGCGGTGAGATGGTCGAGGATCTGCCGCTGCACGGTGACGTCGAGCGCGCTGGTCGGCTCGTCGGCGATGAGCAGCCGGGGCCCGGCGGCCAGCGCGATCGCGATGAGCACGCGCTGGCGCATGCCGCCGGACAGCTCGTGCGGGTAGCGGCGGGCGCACGCCTCGGGATCGGGCAGCCCGACCTCGCCGAGCAGCTCGACGGCACGCTCCCGCGCCTCGCGGCGCTCGGCCATGCCGTGGACCAGCAGCGTCTCGGCGACCTGCGCGCCCACCCGCATGACGGGGTTGAGCGAGACCATCGGGTCCTGCGGCACCAGGCCGATCTCCCTGCCGCGGATGCGCCGCATCCGGCGGCGGCCCGCACGGACCAGGTCCTCGCCCGCGAACAGCACACTGCCCCCGGTGATCGCCGCGCCCGCGGGCAGCAGCCCGAGCACGGCGTGCGCCGTGGTGCTCTTGCCCGAGCCCGACTCGCCCACGACCGCGACGATCTCGCCCTCGCCGACCGTGAGATCCACGCCCCGCACCGCCGGGCCGCCACGGTAGGAGACTCGCAGGCCGCTGACCCGCAGCAGCTCCCCGCCGCCGCTCACCTCGGCACCGCCGCGGCGCCCTCGGGACGGGTGTGGCTGAGGCCCGTCGCGGCCAGCACGGTGAGCACCACCATGAGCCCCGGAAACGTGGTCAGCCACCAGCAGGTGCCGACGAAGTCACGGCCGGCGGCGGCCAGCGCTCCCCATTCGGCGTTGGGCGGCGGCGCGCCGAAGCCGAGGAAGCCCAGCCCGGAGGTGGCCAGCAGGGAGCCGCCGATCGCCAGCACCGCGTACGACAGCACCGGCGGCGCGGAGTTGGGCACGACGTGGCGCAGCAGCACCATCGGGGTGCGCACCCCGGCGGCGATCGCCGCCTTGACGTAGAGCCGGGTGCGCACGCGCAGCACCTCGGCCCGCATGAGCCGGGCGAACGTGGGCACCGTGGCCAGCGCCACCGCGATGGCGATGTTGGTGGTGCCGCTGCCCAGCACGGCGATGGTGACGAGGATCATCAGCATCGTGGGGATGGCCATGAGCACGTCCACCGCCCGCATGACCAGCCCGTCGAGCAGCCCGCCCGCGTACCCCGCGATCAGGCCGAGCAGCATGCCGGCGGCCAGCGCCAGCGCCGTGGCGAGCAGGCTCACCTCCAGCGACGGGCGGGCGCCCCAGACGACCTCGCTGAACAGGTCGCGGCCGAGCTGGTCGGTGCCGAAGGGGTGGGCGGCGCTGGGCGGCAGCAGGGCCCGCGCGGGGTCGCCCTCGTGCGGCCCGTACGGCGCCACGGCGGAGGGGAACAGCGCGCAGACCGCGATGGCGGCGGCCGCCGCCGCGGACAGCAGCGTCGCGGGCCGGCGCAGGAACGTCGGCATCAGGTGGTCCTCCCGGCCGGGCGGCCCGCGGTGACGCGCGGGTCGAGCCATGAGTAGAGCAGGTCGATGAGCAGGTTGAGCAGGATGTACGCGGCGCCCACGAAGACGACCATGGCCTGGACGACCGTCATGTCCCGGTGGGCGATGGCCGTCACCAGCAGCCGGCCGAGCCCGGCCCGCCCGAACACGATCTCCGCGACCGTCGCGCCGCCGATCAGGCCGCCGGTCAGCATGCCGACCACGGTGATCGCGGGCAGCGCGGCGTTGCGCAGGGCGTGGCGCAGGTTCACCCGTACCGGGCTCGCGCCCTTGGCCAGGGCGGTGGTCACGTACGGCTCGGCGAGCGTGTGGCGCAGGCTGCCGCGCAGCACCTGCGCGATCATCCCGGCGCTCGGGACGGCCAGCGTGAGCGCGGGCAGTACCAGGCTGCCGAAGCCCTCGTTGCCGGTGGCGGGAAAGAGCGGCAGCCGGAACGAGAAGCCCTCGATGAGCAGGATGCCCAGCCAGTAGCCCGGCATCGAGACGCCCAGCACGGCCAGCCCCGCGAGCGCGCCGCTGAGGAGACGTATGCGGGTCAGCGTGCCGGCCACGGCGACGGCCACGCCGATGAGCAGCGACAGCGGGAGCGCGAGCGCCAGCAGGGCGAGGCTGTCGGGCGCCGCCTCGCCGATGGCCGCCACCGCGGGCTGGCCGGAGGCGATGCTCCTGCCGAAGTCGCCGGTGAGCGCGTTGCCGATGAAGGTCAGGTACTGCTCCGCGATCGGCCGGTCGAGCCCGAGCTCGTGCCGGAGTGCGGCCTCCTGCTCGGGGGTCGCCTGCAGGCCGCCGAGGTTCCCGTTGAGCATCAGCTCCACCGGGTCGCCGGGCAGCAGGTGCACGAGGGCGAAGGACAGCGTCACCGCGACCAGCAGGACCAGGACCAGGGAGAGCAGGCGCCGGAGAAGGTACCGGCTCACGGGCGCGGCGTGCGGGGCGAAACGATCATGATCGTCACGGTAGGCGCCGCCGCTAGAGCCCCGCTCGAGCGCGGGTGGAGCGTACCGGCTCCAACCGTATTCGAGGCCCTGCGGTGACGATCCTCGCGTTCCGCCATCCGGCCGCCGGCTCTGCCACGAGGAGATCACATGCCCGACGGGACGCAGCTCTACCTGGACCTGCTCAAGAAGATCCTGACCAACACCATCTACCAGGACCCCACCTTCCCCGACCCCGCCGCGGAGCACGGCATCTCGGGCTACCGGGACGACATCCGGGAGATCGGGCTCGACTGGCCCACCGTGGCCCACACCATGGTGGGCCGCAAGCGCCTGGACAACGTGCACTGGGCGGTGGAGACGGTGCTCAAGGACGGGGTGCCGGGCGACTTCATCGAGACCGGCGTGTGGCGCGGCGGCGTGTGCATCCTGATCCGCGCGATCCTGCAGGCGTACGGGGTGACCGACCGTACGGTGTGGCTGGCCGACTCGTTCGAGGGCATGCCGGTGACGGGAGACGACGGTCACGAGGCCGACCGGACGCTGGCGGTGCACCGCTACAACCACGTGCTGGCGGTGTCGCTGGAGACGGTGAAGGAGAACTTCGCGCGGTACGGGCTGCTCGACGACCAGGTGAGATTCCTGAAGGGCTGGTTCAAGGACACGCTGCCCGCCGCGCCGCCCGGGCCGCTCGCGGTCATCCGGCTCGACGGCGACCTGTACGAGTCGACCACCGACGCGCTGGTGAACCTTTATCCGCGGCTGTCGGTGGGCGGCTTCGCCATCATCGACGACTACGCCATCAAGGCGTGCCGGGAGGCGGTGCACGACTACCGGGAGACGTTCGGCATTAAGGATGAGATCGTGCCGATCGACACGTTCGGCGTCTACTGGCGGCGTACGAGCTGAGCCGGGTGGCGGGCCGCCAGGCTCAGGCCGTACGCCGGGCGGCCCGCCGCCCGGCGAAGGCCGGCTCTCCAGGGGTGGCGGCGGGCCGCCCGGCGAGTGCTGATGCTGCGGACGTGGGGCGGCTCGGCGGAGGCTGGTTTCCAAGACGCGTGAGAGCGGGCGCTCCCGGTGACCGCCCGGCTCAGCAGACGTAGGGGCGGGCCGCCCGCGCCGACCGCAGCGCCTCGCCCCACCAGCCGAGCTGGTCGAGCAGGAGCTTGGCGGCGGCGGAGACGCTCTCGGCGTCGCGCGGCCTGCCGGCCTCGTCGAACTGCGCGTACGCCATGTGGAAGCTGACCGTCTCGCGGATCGTGGTGGCGTGCAGCTCGGCGAAGACGAGCCGGAGCTGCTCGACGGCGCGCAGGCCGCCCGCGTAGCCGCCGTAGGAGACGAAGCCCACGGGCTTGGCCCGCCACTCGGGGCCGACGGAGTCGATGGCGAGCTTGAGCGAGGCGGGATAGCCGTGGTTGTACTCCGGGGTGACGACGACGAAGGCGTCGGCGGCGCCGATGCGGGCGGCGAAGTCGCGTACCTGCCTGTCGGGGTACTCGCCGGTGCTGACCGGGTGTTTCTGCTGGACGATCGGCAGGGGCACCTCGGCCAGGTCGATGATGTCGAGCTCGAAGCCGCCGTGATCGCGGACCCGCTCGACGACCCAGTTGCCGACGATGGAGCCGAAGCGGCCCTCGCGGGTGCTGCCGATGATCACGGCCAGGTTCAGAGGAGCGCCGGACAATGAGAGATCCCTTCTGCGCTGCGGAATGAGGGCATCGTAACACCGAAACGGAGCGGTGCGCTCCGTTCAGAGCGCAGCGCTCCACTTTGCCTGGTTGGTCGGCTTGGTGCAGCGCTCCGCTTGGCGCGGTTGGTCGGCTTTACGTTGGTCGGCTTTACGTAGCGCTCCGCCGAGTCCAGGGCCACCGGCCGCGTGCAGCGATCGCTCAGCGCGGTCCGCCGAGCCGGGCGCGGCGATCCGCCCCGCGCGGTCCAGCGGCCGTGTAGCCGGAATCGAGCGAGGCCGCCCAAGGTGGCGGCATGACCGACACCACTGCACGGCCGCGCCGCTGGTTCGTCACCGGCGCCTCGCGCGGCCTCGGCCGGGCGATCGCCGAGGCCGCGCTGGCCGCGGGCGACATCGTGATCGCCACCGCGCGCAAGCCGGACGCGCTGCACGACCTCGTCGCCGCCCACGGCGAGCGCGCCATCGCCCTGCGGCTCGACGTGACCGACCGGCAGGCCGTCTTCGCCGCCATCGACCGGGCGGTGGAACTGGCCGGCGGCATCGACGTCCTGGTCAACAACGCCGGCCACGGGCTGGCCGGGGCCGTGGAAGAGGTCTCCGAGACGCAGGCCCGCGAGGAGCTTGAAGTCAACTTCTTCGGCGCGCTGTGGTGCGTGCAGGCGGTCCTGCCGGTGCTGCGCCGCCAGGGGAGCGGCCACATCGTCCAGATGTCGAGCATCGCGGGCGTGACCACGTACCCGAATCTCGGCCTGTACTGCGCGAGCAAGTGGGCGCTCGAAGGGCTGAGCGAGACGCTGGCCAGGGAGGTGGCCGGGTTCGGGGTGCGAGTGACGATCGTGGAGCCGGGCGAGTTCCGTACGGAGTGGAGCGCGGGCAGCATGGTCAGGGCCACGCCGCTGGCCGCCTACGACGACGTGCTGGCCAAGCGGCGGCACGGGCTTTCTGGCGCGTACGCGCACCTGCAACCCGGAGATCCCGCCCGGCTCGGCCAGGCGCTGCTGGAGGTGCTGGACGCCGATCCGCCGCCGCTGCGCCTGCTGCTCGGGCGCGGCGCGGCCGAGCTGGCCCCGCGCGTGCTGCGCGAGCGGATCGCCGGATGGGAGCCGTGGCGCGAGCTGGCGGAGAGGGCGGACTTCGATGCGTGAGCCGGGGATCTGCGAGGAGGCCTGGGCATGAAGGTCATGATCGTCGTCCTGCCGGCGCTCGGGCACCTCTTCCCGGTGGTGCCGCTGGCCTGGGCGTTGCGCGCGGCCGGTCACGAGGTGCTGGTGGCCACCTCCGACGGCGCGGTGAACGCCGCGATCCGCGCCGGGCTGCCGGTCGTGGACGCCGCTCCCGGCGTGGACATCGCCGCCACCGTCTTCGGGCAGGGCCAGGGCACCAAAGAGGAACGCGCCCGCACCTTGCGCGAGCGCGGCAAGAAGATCGCCGAAGCCGGTGCCACCACCCCAGACCTGGTCTTCGAACGGTTCGCCCGGGTCTGCGCGCTGATGGCGGGCGAGACGCTGAAGGCGGCCCGGGACTGGCGTCCCGACCTGGTCGTGTACTCCAGGCTGCAGGGCGCGGGGCTGCTCGTCGCCGCCGCGCTCGGCATCCCGGCCGTCGAGCACGGCTTCAACTTCGTCGCCGAGCCCGGCTTCGCCGGACGCTACCTGCCGCACCTCGCCGAGACGTTCGACCGCAACGGCGTGCCCAGGCGCGAGCCGTACGTTCAGCCGCTGCATGTCGCGCCGCCGGAGCTGATGATCGGCGGCGGTGAGGGCTGGCCTGTCCGGTACGTCCCGTACAACGCGGGCGGTGAGCTGCCGCCCTGGCTCTTCGAGCCCGCCCGGCGGCCCCGGGTGCTGGTCACGTTGGGCACCGTGGTGCCGAAGATGGCCGGGCTCGACGGGCTGGCCCCGCTGCTGGCCGCCGCCGAGGAGACGGACGCCGAGTTCGTGCTGGCCCTGGGCGGCCAGGCGGAGCCGGGCGCGCTCGGGCCGCTGCCCGCCAACGTACGCGAGGCGGCCTGGCTGCCTGTGCACGCGGCGCTCGCCCGCTGCGCCGCCATCGTGCACCACGGCGGGTCCGGCACCACGCTGACCGCGCTGGCCGCCGGAGTACCGCAGCTCGTGCTGCCCCATGGCGCGGACCAGTACATCAACGCGGGCGTCGTCAGCGGCGGCGGGTTCGGGCTGAGCCGCGAGCCCGAAGCAGCCGGCCAGAAGGAGCTCGCCGAGCTGCTCGACGACGGCCCCATCCGCGCCGCCGCACGGGCGGTCGCGCGGCGGCTGCGCGACCTGCCACCGCCCGCCGCCCTGGTGCCCAGGCTGGAGGGCCTGGCCGCGGCGGGCGGCTGAAGCCCCCGCTCAAGAGCCTGATCACGGCGGCCCTATGAGCGGCCGCGTAGGGCTCAGGGCCTGAGCCTGGTGACCGGCGGGCCGTTGGGCCCCGCTACCGGGGCTTGCGGGCGGGGCCCGGCTCGTCGTTGAAGCCCTTCTCGATGAACGCGATGTTGTGGTACACGTGCACGCCCGTCACGTGGGCGTCGGTGTAGGAGGGCGCTTTGCCGTACTCCTTGTGGTGCAGGCCGTCGAGCAGCGCCCCGATCAGGCCCATCGTCGTGCCGGGGCCCGAGGGGCCACCGCCGTAGGAGGGCCAGTAGGAGGTCTGCAGGTCCTCGATGACGTACCAGCCGCCCGGCCGCACGTGCGGGAAGAGCGCCGCGAACGAGGCGAGCACGTGCGCGTTGACGTGGCTGCCGTCGTCGATGACGATGTCCAGCCCGCCGAGCCCGGCGCCCAGGCGGTCGAGGAAGGCGCCGTCGCTCTGGTCGCCTTTGATCGTGCGGATCCGGGGCTCGTCCAGCCGTTTCTCGTGCACGTCGAGCCCGTGGATCAGGCCGCGGTGGAAGTACCGCTGCCACATGCGCAGCGAGCCGCCGCCCGCGCGCGGGTCGTCGTAACCGCCGATGCCGATCTCCAGCAGCCGCACCGGGGCGTCGCGCAGCGGCGCGAAGTGGCGCTCGTAGTGCTGGGTGTACCAGTGCACACCGCCCCATTTGTCCGAGCCGAAGGCCACCGCCAGGTCGTCGAGCGGCGGGGGCGCGGTGCGCAGCTCGCGCAGCAGCGCGTGCCCGGCCCGGATGCCGCGCCGCCTGCGGGCGAGCAGCGGCGCAACCTCGGCCGGGTCGGGGTCGTCGGGCCAGCGGGCCGACAGGTCGTGGCGCAGGTGCAGGCCGGCGCCGCGGGTGCCGTACAGCGCCCGCGCGAAGTCCGCGATCGGGTACGCGATCCGCACGTCGGCCCCCTCGTCCGCCTCAGCCCCCGTGCCGAGCAGCGTCGCGCCCTCGGGCCCGAAGCCGATGTCGACGACGATGGAGGTCTCTGCGGGGACGGTCAGCTCCAGCCGGACCACCGCCTGTTCACGGGCCGGGCCGCAGCGGCTGAGCAGCTCGGCCACCAGCGCGTCCGCCACCTTCTCCGGGCCGGTCTCGGCGATCACGCGGTCGTAGCCGCCGTTCAGATCGCCCGCCTCGACCAGCGGCGCCACCACACCCCACGGTTCCACATCCGTCATGCGACGTGCCCTTTCTCCTCCGTTTTACCGGCCGAGCGTGGCTGGTGCGTGCGGAGCCGGCGTCCATGCGTGCTGGAGCGGGGCTGGAGGCGGCGCGGATGGGGGAGCGGTCCGTTCCACCGATCGGACGTGGCTGGTGCGTGCGGAGCCGGCGTCCATGCGCGCTGGAGGCGGCGCGAGCGCCGGAGCGCGGTCCGTCCGCGTTCGAGCGCCGGTAGAGGGGCGCCGATGACAGTGGGGCGACGGCGCCCCGGCGGGCGCGCGGCGAGACGGAGGTGACCGGAATGGACGTCCAGACACCGGCGGGCGGCGCCGCCGTGGCCGAGGGGGTGGCCGCCGGCGCGCCGGGGGTGCGGGAGCTGGCGCTCGTCGCCGGGCGGCACGCCGTTCGGGCCGACGCCACCGGCAGGCCGGACCCGGAGACGGTGGGCGGCATCGTGACCGCCGGCTTCGCCAGGCACTTCGTCCCCGAGCGCTACGGCGGGGCGGCGGGCGGGTTCGCCGCGCTGCTCGGCGCGGTCGCGGCCGTGGGTGAGCGGTGCGCGTCCGCCGCATGGAACGCCTCGCTGGCGGCCGGGTCGGCACGGCTCGGCGCGTACCTGCCCGAGCGCGGCCAGGCGGAGCTGTGGGCCAGAGGGCCGGACGCGCTGGTGGCGGCCGGGCTCGTGCCCTCCGGCCGGGCGGTGAGTGACGGCGACGGCTGGCGGCTGTCCGGCGAGTGGGCGTATGCCAGCGGCGCGGAGTTCTCCGACTGGGTGCTGCTCGCCGCCCCCTCGGGCCCGCGTGACGCAGCCGGAGGCGACCGGCCAGGGGTGCGCTTCTTCGCGCTGCCGCGCGCCGCCTTCACGGTGCGGCACACGTGGCGGGCGCTCGGCATGCGGGCCACCGCCAGCGACACCGTGGTGGTGAGCGACGCGTACGTCCCCGAGCACCGGTCGGTCCCATGGGAGCGGATCCACCGGGGCACTCCTGAGCCTCCGGCGGCGCGGTGCCATGCGGTGCCGTTGCGGCTGGTCAGCGGCCTGCTGTTCGGGGCGCCCGCGCTCGGTGCCGCGACGGCCGCCGTACGGGAGTGGAGCGAGCGCCTGCGCGGCGACGCGTCGGCCGGCGAGAGCGCCCGGCTGGCGCTGGCATCGGCCGCGGCGGAGGTGGAGACGGCCGGGCTGCTGCTGGCCAGGGCCGCCGAGACCGCCGATCGCGAAGCGCCGGACGGCGAAGGCGACATCGCGAGGGACGAGGCGCGCAACGCGCGGGACTGCGCCTACGCCGTCGAGCTGCTGCGCCAGGCCACCGACCGGCTGTTCCGCGCCGCGGGCACCCGCGTGCAGGCGGCCGGAGACCCGCTCCAGCGCGCGTGGCGGGACGTCTCCTGCGTGGCGAGCCACGTGGCACTGCGCTTCGAGCCTGCCGCCCTGCGCTATGCCGCCCACCTGCTCACCGGCGGGTTCGAGCGCGAGTCGAGCGGGGCGGCAGCCCGGCTCCAGACCCGGGTGTGACCGTCGGGGTCGGACAGCGCGAGAGCGAGGAGACGGCATGACCGAACAGCACAGCACCGGGGAGGCGGGTGCCGCGGTCGCACGGCGCAAGCTGGCGCTGGTGACCGGCGGCACCAGCGGCATCGGCCTGGCCGTGACCAGGTCGCTGGCCGCCGCCGGGCATCAGGTCTTCATCTGCGCCCGCAGGGCCGACCAGCTCGCCCTGGTGGTGAAGGGGCTGCGCGAGGAGGGGCTGGCGGTGGACGGCGTCCCGGCCGACGTGCGCGAGCCGGGCGACGTGCGGAACTTCGTCGAGACGGCGGTGAGCCGGTACGGTCCCGTGGACATCCTGGTCAACAACGCCGGGCGCAACGGCGGCGGTGTGACCGCCGAGATCACCGACGAGCTCTGGTTCGACGTCATCGACACCAACCTCAACAGCGTCTTCCTGGTCACGCGCGAGGTGCTGACCAGCGGCGGCATGGCGGCGCGCAAGCAAGGCCGGATCATCAACATCGCCTCGACGGGCGGCAAGCAGGGCGTCGTGCTCGGCGCGCCGTACTCGGCCTCCAAACACGGCGTGATCGGCCTGACCAAGGCGCTCGGCCTGGAGCTGGCCAAGTCCGGCATCACCGTGAACGCGGTCTGCCCCGGCTATGTCGAGACCCCGATGGCCGAGCGCGTCAGGAACGGCTACGCCGAGGTCTGGGGCACCACGCCCGACGAGGTGCTCACGAGGTTCAACGCGAAGATCCCGCTGGGGCGCTACTCCACCCCCGAGGAGGTGGCCGGCCTGGTCGGCTACCTCGTCACCGACACGGCGGCGTCGATCACCGCGCAGGCGCTGAACGTGTGCGGCGGCCTGGGCAACTACTGAGAGGAGAGTGAGATGGCCGAGCCGCGCATCCACCGGACCGAGCACCGCATCACGGTGCGGGCCCCGGCGGAGCAGGTCTACGAGCTGATCGCGGACGTGACCGCCTGGCCGCGCGTGTTCCCGCCCACCGTGCACGTCGAGCGGCTGGAATCGGCCGATGAGGACGGCGGCACCGAGCGGATCACGATCTGGGCGACCGCCAACGACACGGTGAGGTCGTGGACGTCCCGCCGCGAGCTGGACCGGGCCGCGCTGCGCATCGCGTTCCGCCAGGAGGTCTCGCAGCCCCCAGTGGCCGAGATGGGCGGACTGTGGGAGATCGAGTCGCTGCCCGGCGGCGAGACGCTCGTCCGGCTGCACCACGACTACCGGGCGGTCGGCGGCGATCCGGACGGCGCGGAGTGGATCGCGCGGGCGGTGGACCGCAACAGCGAGGCGGAGCTGGCCGCGCTCAAGCGGGTCGCCGAGCGGGAGGCCGCGCAGGAGCGGCTGCTGCTGGTCTTCGCCGACAGCGTCGAGGTCGCCGGGTCGGCCGCAGACGTCTTCGACTTCGTCGACCAGGCACAGCACTGGGCCGAGCGGCTGCCGCACGTGGCCCGCGTCTCGCTGCGCGAGGTGCAGCCGAACGTGCAGGTGCTCGGCATGGACACGCGGACGGCCAAGGGCGACGTGCACACCACCGAGTCCGTACGGGTGACCTTCCCCCACCGCTCCATCGTCTACAAGCAGCAGGTGCTGCCCGCGCTGCTGTCGGTGCACAACGGCCGGTGGACCTTCGAAGAGCGCGACGGCCGTACCGTCGCGACGAGCGAGCACACGGTGGTCATCAAGGAGGAGGCCATCCCCGCCGTGCTCGGCGAGGACGCCGACGTGGAGACCGCCCGCGCCTGGGTGCGGCGGGCGCTCAGCGGCAACAGCCTGGCCACGCTGGAGCACGCCAAACGGTACGCCGAGAGCCGCACCGCACCGGCGGCGTCGGGAGCGGCGTCGTGACGACCTCGCTGTCCCCGGGCGTCCTGTACGCCGAGATCCAGGCGTTCTACGCCCGCCAGACCCGCCTGCTCGACCGCGGCAGGACCGGCGAGTGGGCGGCCACCTTCACCGAGGACGGCGTCTTCGAGGAGGTCACCAAGGGCCTGCGGCTGGAGGGCAGGGAGGCGATCGCCGCCTCCGCCCGCAAGCGCGCCGAGGCCACCGCCGCCGAGGGAGTCCAGCGCCGGCACTGGTTCGGCATGCTGGAGATCGCCGATGAGCCCGGCGGCAGGCTCGGCGCCACGTACTACGCGCTGGTGATGTCCACCCCGGCGGGCGGCGGGCTGTCGGTCTACCTCAGCGCCGAGGCGCACGACGTACTGGTCCCGCACGCCGGTGGCTGGCTGGTCCGCCACCGCAGCATCCGTCACGACGCGGCCGGGCCGCTGGAGAGCGAGGCGCCGTGGAGTTCGGCATAGTCTTCTTCCCCACCGTCGGCCCCGACGACCGGCCGGCGCCGCAGTACTTCGACGAGTGCCTGCACCTCGCGGCGCTGGCGGAGGAGCTGGGCTTCGCGCACGTCAAAACCGTCGAGCACTACTTCTTCCCCTACGGCGGCTACAGCCCCGACCCGGTGACGTTCCTGGCCGCCGTGGCCGCGCGTACCAGCAGGATCCGGCTCGGCACCAGCGCGGCCATCCCGGCCTTCACGCATCCGGTCAAGCTCGCCGGCAAGCTCGCCATGCTGGACAACATCTCCCACGGGCGGCTGGACGTCGCGTTCGGGCGGGCGTTCCTGCCGGACGAGTTCGCCGCCTTCGGCATCCCCCTGGACGAGAGCAGGGACAGGTTCACCGAAGGGGTGACGGCCTGCGTCCGGCTGTGGAGCGAGGAGAACGTCACGTTCGACGGGCGCTTCCACCGGTTCGGGCCGGTCACCCTGCTGCCGAAGGTGGTGCAAAGGCCGCACCCGCCGGTCTTCGTCACCAGCGCCCGCAGCCCCGAGTCGGTCGAGCGGGCCGGGACTGACGGCTACCACCTGCAGACGGTGCCGAACGTGATGTCGCGCGAGGTGCTCCAGGAACGCCTGGCGATCTACCGCAACGCCTGGGCGGCCGCCGGACACCCCGAGGGCGCGGCCCGCATCCACTTCAGCTACCCCACGGTGGTGGCGGACGACGGCGAGGAGGCCGCCAGGAAGGGACGCTACGACGAGGAACGCAACACCGCGGCCATCGCCGCAGCCGTCCGCGCCTGGAGCGGCACCACCAGCGCCGCCTACCCGGGCTACGAGAAGCTGGCCGACCTCACCACGCGCGCCACGTTCGACGACCGGCTCAAGGACGACAAGGTCCTGGCAGGCGACCCCGACCAGGTCAGGGCGCAGCTCGAACGCATCGCCGGCTGGTACGGCGACGACGTGACGATCAGCCTGGGCATCCACTCGGGGCACCTCGACGTCGGGGACGCGGAGCGCACGCTGCGCCTGCTGGCCGACCGGGTGCTGCCCAAGCTGCATGCCTGAGGAGGCGGCGCGGCAGGCCGGCCCGTCCCGCGTGGACGGCCGGCTGCTGCGCGTCGGCCTGATACTCCAGCTCGGCGCGCTCGCGCCGCTGCTGGACACCACGATCGTCAGCGTCGCGATCCCGGACCTCGGCCGGGCCTTCGGCGCGCCGGTCTCCGCCATCCAGCTGGTCAGCACCGGCTATCTGCTGGCCTTCGCCATGGTGGTGCCGCTGGTCGGCTGGGCGATCGAGCGTTACGGCGGTCGGGCCGTCTGGACGGCCTCGCTGCTGGCCTTCCTGGCCGGGTCGCTGCTGTGCGGGGTGGCGTGGTCGCTGCCGGTCCTGGTGGCGGCCCGGGTCGTGCAGGGTGCGGCGGGCGGCATGGTCTTCCCGGTCATGCAGACCGTGCTCGCGCAGGTCGCGGGGGAGCGGCGGCTCGGGCGCGCCATGGCGATCCTCGCGGTGCCCGGCCAGTTCGCGCCCATCGCGGGGCCGACGCTCGGCGGCGTGCTCGTGGCCACGCTCGGCTGGCGGTGGATCTTCCTCGTCAACCTGCCGATCTGCCTGATCGCGCTGGTGGCCGGGCATCGCGGGCTGCCGCGCGGCACGCGCGACACCGGGCGGCGGCTGGACGTGACGGGCCTGGTGCTGCTCGCGCCCGCGATGGCGCTGCTCGTCTACGGCCTGACCCGGGTCGGCGAGGTGCCCGGCGGCCCCGACGCGCAGGCCGTCGCATGCGCGGGAGCGGGGATCGCGCTGCTGCTCGCCTTCTCCGCCCGCGCGCTGCGCCGGCCCGCGTCGCTGGTGAACGTCCGCCTGTTACGGGCCCGCTCGCTGGCCTCGGCGTCGGCCGTGGTGTTCTGCACCCAGGCCGCGCTGCTCGGCACGATGTTCGTGCTGCCGCTGTTCTACGAGCGGCTGCACGGCGCGGACGCGCTGCGGGCCGGGCTGCTGCTCGCGCCCCAGGGGATCGGCGCGATGCTGGCGATGCCGCTGGTCGGCCTGCTGGTGGACCGGATAGGCCCCCGGCCTCTCGTGCTGGCCGGGATCGTGCTGGCGATCGCGGGCACGCTGCCGTTCGCGCTGGCGGGCCCGGCGACCGGTCAGGCGGCGCTGGCGCTGGCTCTCGGGGTGCGCGGGCTCGGCCTGGGCGCGGCGGTGATCCCCGTCGTCTCGGCGGCCTACTACGGGGTCGCCGAGCGCGACTATCCGGGCGCCACCACCGTGTTCAACATCGTTCAGCGGCTGGGCGGCTCGTTCGGCACGGCCGTGCTCGCGGTCGTGCTGCAGTGGCGGCTGACCGGTCCCGGCGGGGTCGCCGGCGCGTACGCGGTGACGTTCTGGTGGGCCATCGGCTTCACCGTGCTCACGCTGGTGCCCGCGCTGTTCATGGTGGGCCGCCACCGTACTGAGTGATCTGTCCTAGTTCGTCCTGGACTTGAGTGCACCACGAGGCACGCCGGTGATGCTGACCCGGTGTACGGCAACGGAAACGATCGGGGATGGTGACGGCCAATGGCCGCTGAGGCGACAATCATCGGCGCGGGAACCATAGGGCTCGGATGGACCGCCCTGTTCCTCGCCCGCGGGCTCCGGGTGCGCGTCAACAGCCGCCGGGCCGACGCCGGGCGCATCGTACGCGAAGGCATCGAGCTGTTCGCGCCCACGATCCCGGGCGGCGGCGCCGACCCGGACGAGCTGGTCACCCGGCTGCGCATCGAGCCCGACCTGGACCGCGCGCTCGACGGCACGGACGTCGTCCAGGAGAACGCGCCGGAGAACCTGGAGCTGAAGAAGGAACTGTTCGGCAAGATCGCCGCGGCGGCTCCGCCGGACGCGCTGCTGCTCAGCTCCACCTCGACCTTCCTGCCCGAGGACATCGGCGCCGACCTGCCCGACCCGCGCAGGGTCGTGGTGGGCCACCCGTTCAACCCGGCGCACCTCATCCCGCTCGTCGAGGTCGTCACCGCCGAGGGCGCCGACTCCCGGCTCGCCGAGCGGGCCGCGGCCTTCTATCGCGACCTGGGCAAGACGCCCATCGTGCTCGGCCGCGGCATCAACGGGTTCGTCGCCAACCGGCTGCAGTCGGCGCTGCTGCGCGAGAGCATCCACCTCGTACGCTCAGGCGTCGTCACGGTCGAGCAGCTCGACGCGATCGTGGTCGCCTCCATCGGGCTGCGCTGGGCCACCATCGGCCCCTTCCACTCCTTCCACCTCGGCGGCGGGCCCGGCGGGCTGCGCCACTGGCTCAGCCACCTGGGCGCCGGGCTGGAGAAGGGCTGGGCCGGGCTCGGCAACCCCACGATGGACGAGCAGACCGTACGCACCCTCATCGACCAGGCCGACCAGGCGTTCGCCGGCCGCACGTACGAAGAGCTCGCCGCCGAGCGGGACGCCAGGCACACGGCGGTGCTGCGCGCGCTCGCCGAGCTGGACGAGGAGGCTCCCGCCCGATGAGCCGCACCGCAGTGATCACCGGCATCGGCGTCGTCGCGCCCGGTGGCGTCGGGGTGAAGCCCTTCTGGGAGCTGCTGGTCTCCGGCCAGACGGCCACCCGCACGATCACGCACTTCGACGCCTCGCCCTTTCGGTCCACGGTCGCCGCCGAATGCGACTTCGACGGCGCCGCCGAGGGGCTGACCCCGCAGGAGCTGCGCAGGATGGACCGGGCCACCCAGTTCGCGGTGGTCTCGGCCCGCCAGGCGCTCGCCGACAGCGGGCTCGCGCCGCAGGAGCTCGACCCGTACCGGACCGGCGTCGCCATCGGCAGCGCCGTGGGCTGCACCACCAGCCTGGAACGTGAGTACGTGGTCGTCAGCGACGGCGGCCGCGAATGGCACGTCGACCCCGGCTACGCGGTGCCGCACCTGTACGACTACTACGTGCCCAGCTCCATCGCGGCCGAGGTCGCCTGGGCTGTGGAGGCGCAGGGCCCGTGCACCGTCGTCTCCACCGGCTGCACATCGGGCCTCGACGCGGTCGGCCACGCCGTACGGCTGATCGAGGAGGGCTCGGCCGACACCATGATCGCCGGCGCGTCGGACGCCCCGATCTCGCCCATCACCCTGGCCTGCTTCGACGCCATCAGGGCCACCACACCGCGCAACGACGAGCCCGCCACGGCCTCGCGGCCCTTCGACAACACCCGCAACGGGTTCGTGCTCGGCGAGGGCTCGGCGGTGTTCGTGCTGGAGGAGCGCGAGCGGGCGCTGGCCAGAGGCGCCCACGTCTACGCCGCCGTCGAGGGGTTCGCCTCCCGCTGCAACGCCTTCCACATGACCGGGCTGCGTCCCGACGGCAAGGAGATGGCGGCGGCGATCGGCGCCGCGCTCGACGAGGCCCGCCTCACGCCCGACGAGGTCGGCTACGTCAACGCCCACGGCTCCAGCACCCGCCAGAACGACAGGCACGAGACCGCCGCCTTCAAGCGCGCGCTCGGAGACGCCGCCTACCGGACGCCGGTCAGCTCGATCAAGTCGATGATCGGCCACTCGCTCGGCGCGATCGGCTCGCTGGAGATCGCCGCCTGCGCGCTCGCCATCGAGCACGGCGTCATCCCGCCCACCGCCAACCTCCACGAACCCGACCCCGAGTGCGACCTCGACTACGTCCCCCTAGTCGCCAGGGACGCCGCCGGGCTCGACACCGTCCTCACCGTGGGCAGCGGCTTCGGCGGCTTCCAGAGCGCGATGGTGCTCACGGGGCCGCGGCGGGCGGGCCGCCGATGACCGCGACGGGCACGTTCGAGACGGGTGTCAACGCGGCGGAGGTGCACGGGGCGCGGCGGGACGAGGCAGCGGCTTCCGGGACGACCGTGATCACCGGGATCGGCGTCGTCGCGCCGAACGGGCTGGGTGTCGCCGACTACTGGGCCGCGACCCTGGAGGGCAGGTCGGGCATCGGGCGCATCACCCGCTTCGACCCCGCCCGCTACCCCGTGCGCCTGGCCGGTGAGATCTCCGGCTTCGTCCCCGCCGACCACCTGCCCGGCCGGCTCATCCCGCAGACCGACCACATGACCAGGCTCGCGCTCGTGGCCGCCGACGAGGCGCTGTGCGACGCCGGGCTCCGCCAGGACGCCCAGCCCGAGTACGGCGTCGGCGTGGTGACCGCGGCGGGCGCGGGCGGCTTCGAGTTCGGCCACCGGGAGCTGGAGAAGCTGTGGCGCGACGGCCCCGAGCACGTCAGCGCCTACCAGTCGTTCGCCTGGTTCTACGCCGTGAACACCGGCCAGATCTCGATCAGGCACGGCTTCCGCGGACCGAGCGGGGTGCTCGTGTCCGACCAGGCGGGCGGCCTGGACGCCATCGCCCAGGCGCGCAGGCACGTACGCGGCGGGCTGCCCGCGGTCGTGACGGGCGCGGTGGACGGCTCGCTGTGCCCGTGGGGCTGGGTCGCCCAGGTGAGCACGGGGCAGCTCAGCCGCGCCACCGACCCGGCGAGCGCCTATCGGCCGTTCGACGCGGACGCCTCGGGGTTCGTGCCCGGCGAGGGCGGCGCGATCCTCATCGCCGAGGACGCCGCAGCGGCCGCCGCCCGTGGCGCCCGCGTCCACGGGCGCGTCCTCGGCTACGCGGCCACCTTCGACCGGCGGCCCCGCCCCGGCGCGCCCACAAGCCCGTTCGGCCTGCGCAGGGCCATCGAGCTCGCGCTGGCGGACGCCGGCCGCGCGCCCGGCGACATCGACGTGATCTTCGCGGACGGCGCAGGCGTCCCGGACCTCGACAGGGCCGAGGCGCAGGCGCTGGCCGCCGTCTTCGGGCCGCGCTCGGTGCCCGTCTGCGTACCCAAGACCATGACCGGCCGGCTCTGCGCCGGCGCCGGGCCGCTCGACGTGGCGGCCGCGCTGCTGTCGATCAGGGACGGACTCGTCCCGCCCGCCGTACACGTACGGCCGGACCCCGGCCACCGGCTCGACCTGGTCACGGGCGAGCCGCGCCCGCTGCGCGTGCGCAACGCCCTGGTCGTCGCCAGAGGCGCGCGCGGCTTCAACAGCGCGATCGTGGTGGGCGCGCCGGCCTGAGCAGCGCTCAATTCCGGAACTTCAGGAGGGATCTTCATGAAACCGCTCACGCTGGCCGACCTGGCCGCGATCCTGCGCGAGGTCGCGGGCGAGGACGAGACCACGCCACTGGAAGGCGACTTCGCCGACGTCCCGTTCAGCGACCTCGGCTACGACTCCATCGCCGTGCTGGAGATGGCCGCCCGGCTGAGCAGGGACTACGGCGTGCACCTGTCCGACGACGACGTTCTCGGCCCCGCCACGCCCCGGCAGGTGCTGGAGCTGGCGGGCTCCGAGACCGAGCCGGCGCCGTGACCGCGACCACGCTCCGCCCCGTCACGAACGCCTCCTGGTGGCGCTGCGACGGCTGCGGCTACCTCCTTTACGCCAAGCGGCTGGCCCGCTCCCACGGCGTGTGCCCCGAGTGCGGGCATCACCGGCGCATGCCCGCGATCGAGCGGCTTGAGCTGCTGCTCGATCCGGGCACGGCCGAGCCGCTCGACGTCCCGTACCCGGCCGACGACCCGCTCGGCTTCACCGACACCCGGCCGTACCGGGAGCGGCTGGCCGAGGCGCGGGCCCGTAGCGGGCTCGCCGAGGCGGCGATCGCGGCGCGCGGCCTCATCGGCGGCGTGCCCGCGATGGTCGTCGCGATGGAGTTCGGCTTTCTCGGCGGCAGCCTGGGCGCCGCCGTCGGCGAGCTGATCACGGTGGCCGCCGAGACCGCGCTGGCCGAGCGCAGGGCGCTGGTCATCGTGGCCGCGTCCGGCGGCGCTCGCATGCAGGAGGGCGCGATCGCGCTGATGCAGATGGCCAAGACCAGCCAGGCGCTGCTGGCGCTGGACGAGGCCGGGCTGCCGACCGTCTCGGTGATCACCGATCCGACGTACGGCGGGGTGGCGGCCTCCTTCGCCACGCTCTGCGACGTCATCGTGGCCGAGCCCGGGGCGCGGATGGGGTTCGCCGGGCCGCGGGTGATCGAGCGGACGATCGGCGAGAAGCTGCCGCCCGGCTTCCAGACGGCCGAGTTCCTGCTGCGGCACGGGCAGATCGACGCCATCACGTCCAGGAACGAGCTGCGCCCCACGCTGCGCCGCCTGCTCCGCGCGCTCGCCCCCGCGCAACCACCCCGGCCACCGGCTCCCGGACACCCGCGCCCGTCGCCGTCCCGTCCGCCGGCTTCCGGCTGCCCGCGCCCGTCGCCGGTCCGGCCGTATCCCTCCGGCCCCGCCGCCGTCGAGCGACCCGGCGCTGTGGTGACGGAGCCGTCGCGGCTGCCCGCCGCCGACCCGTACGAGATCGTCCGGTCGGCCAGAAGCCTCGACCGGCCCACCGCGCTCGACTACGTGCACCGGCTCGTGGACGACTTCGAGGAGCTGCACGGCGACCGGCTGGGCGGCGACTGCCCCGCCACGGTCGGCGGCGTGGGCACCCTCGACGGTCAGCCCCTCGTGGTGATCGGCCAGCAGAAGGGGCACGACGCCGCCGAGCTGCGGGAGCGCAACTTCGGCATGCCCGTACCGGCCGGGTACCGCAAGGCGGCCAGGCTCATGCGGCTCGCCGCCAAGCTGGGCATCCCCGTCCTGACGCTGGTGGACACGGGCGGGGCGTACCCCGGGGTGTCGGCGGAACGCGAGGGCCAGGCCGTCGCGATCGCCGAGAATCTGCGGCTCATGGCCGGGCTGCCGGTGCCGATCGTGTCCGTGGTGATCTCCGAGGGGGGCAGTGGCGGGGCGCTCGGGCTGGCCGTCGCCGATCGCGTCCTGATGCTGAGCAACGCCGTCTACTCCGTGATCAGCCCTGAGGGGTGCGCCGCGATCCTGTGGCGCGACGGTACGGCGGCGCCGCGCGCGGCCCGCGCCCTGGGGCTGGACGCGCGGGAGCTGCTGGCCCGGGGCGTGGTGGACGCGGTCCTGCCCGAGCCGGACGGCGGCGCCCAGGCCGACATCGACGGGACCGCGCGCCTGCTCGGCGAGGTCGTCGGCGCGACCCTGGCCGAGCTGCGCGCGTTGCCGGCCGAGGAGCTGACGGCCCGCAGGAAAGCCCGCTTCCGGCGGATCGGATCGCAGGCGGTGACGGGGTGAGGCAGGAACGCGGCACGCTCGGCACTCCGCCGGTCACCGACCACCGCAACGGCCTCCCTCAGCCCGCAGCACCTCCGGAGCCGATACAACGGTCAGGTTTGCCGAGCCCGGCAGAGCGGCCGGGACCGGAGACGCCGGAGATGCGCGAGTTGCTGGGCGCGGCGCAGGCGGGCGTACTGGACCTGCTGAATGGGCTGTCCCGGCAGCCGCGCACGCTCCGGCTGGCGGTGGGGCCGGTGACCATCGAGCTCGACTGGTCCGAGGGCCAGGCCCCGGCCGCGCCGCCACCGGCCGCCGCGTTGCCGACGGCGCCCGCGCAGGCCGACCACGCGTCACAGGTGGAGCCGGCCGGACAGTCCACGCCGCCGGAGGAGGAGACGGTGACACTGGCGGCGCCGTCCGTGGGCGTCTTCTACCGCGCTCCCGAGCCGGGCGCGCCGCCGTTCGTGGCCGAGGGCGACACCGTCGTACCGGGCCAGAAGGTCGGCCTGATCGAGGCCATGAAGCTCATGATCCCCGTCGAAGCCGACAGGAAGGGCCGCATCGCGGCCTGTCTCCAGCCGGACGGCATGGCCGTCGAGTACGGTCAGCCGCTGTTCGCGGTCGTCCCGGACGAGGGCGGGTGAGCGGCGTGTTCGGCACCGTGCTCATCGCCAACCGGGGCGAGATCGCGCTGCGCATCGCGCGCGCCTGCCGGGAGCTGGGCGTCAAGGTGGCGGTGGTGTACTCGACCGAGGACGCCGGCACGGAGGTGGTCCGCTACGCCGACCGGGCGGTCTGCATCGGCCCGGGCGCGGCCAAGCACAGCTACCTGAACATCCCCGCGGTGCTGGAGGCCGCCCGCATGGTGGGCGCGGACGCGGTGCACCCCGGCTATGGCTTCCTGTCGGAGAACGCCGACTTCGCCGAGCTGTGCGCCGCCGAGGGACTGACGTTCATCGGCCCGCCGCCCCACGTCATCGAGGCGCTGGGCGACAAGTCGTCCTGCCGCTCGCTGATGGCGGGGGCCGGGCTGCCGATGCTGCCGGGCACGCTGGAGTCCGTCGAGACCTCGGCCGAGGCGCAGGAGGCCGCCGAGGCGATCGGCTGGCCCCTGGTCGTGAAGGCGGTCGCGGGCGGCGGCGGGCGTGGCATCGGGGTGAGCCGCACCCCGGACGACCTGCCGTCCGTCTACCGCGAGACCAGGCGGCACGCGAGCGCCCTGTTCGGCGACGGCCGCGTCTACCTGGAGCGCTATCTCAGCCCGGCCAGGCACGTCGAGATCCAGGTGCTGGCCGACGCGTACGGCAACGTCGTGCACCTGGGCGAACGGGACTGCTCGGTGCAGCGACGCCACCAGAAGCTCGTGGAGGAGACGCCCGCGCCCGCGCTGAGCCGGGACCTGCTCGACGACATGGCCGCGCACGCCGTACAGGGTGCCAAGGCCGCGGGGTACGTCGGCGCGGGCACGTTCGAGTTCCTCGTGGACGCGGCGGGCGGCTTCGCGTTCATGGAGGTGAACTGCCGGATCCAGGTCGAGCACCCGGTCACCGAGCTGGTCACGGGCATCGACCTGGTGCAGGAGCAGATCAGGATCGCGGCGGGCCATCCGCTGCGGCTGCGTCAGGAGGACGTGGTGCCGCGCGGGGTGGCCATCGAGTGCCGGGTCAACGCCGAGGACGCGGCCCGCGACTTCGCTCCGACGCCGGGCCGTCTGGAGGAGTTCGCGGTGCCGGCGGGTCCGTTCGTCAGGGTGGACACGCACGCGTGCGCGGGCGGCTCGGTCTCGGCGTTCTATGACTCCCTGCTGGCGAAGGTGTCGGTGTGGGCGCCGGACCGGGACGCGGCGCTGGCCAGGATGCGGCGGGCGCTGGGCGAGGTGCGGATCGCGGGCCCCGGCGTGCGTACCACGACCGCCTTCCTGGAGTCGGTCCTGGCCAGCCCCGGCTTCCGCGCCGGACGCTACGACACCGGCCTGGTCGAACGCCTGCGGCAGAAGGAACCACGATGAAGGCCCTCGTGCTGGCGGGCGGGTCGGGCACCCGGTTGCGGCCGATCACGCACACCTCGGCCAAGCAGCTCGTCCCGGTGGCGAACAAGCCGGTGCTGTTCTACGGCCTGGAGGCCATCGCGGAGGCGGGGATCACGGAGCTGGGGCTGGTGGTGGGCGACGCGCACGCGGCGATCGAGGCGGCGGTGGGCGACGGTTCCGCGTTCGGGCTGCAGGTCACCTACCTGCGGCAGGAGGCGCCGCTGGGGCTGGCGCACGCGGTGCTGATCGCCCGCGACTACCTGGGGGACGACGACTTCGTCATGTACCTGGGCGACAACTTCATCGTGGGCGGCATCACCGGCCTGGTGGAGCGGTTCACCGCCGAGCGGCCCGCGGCGCAGATCCTGCTGACCCGGGTGGGCGATCCCCGCCAGTTCGGGGTGGCCGAGCTGGACGCCGACGGCCGGGTGATCGGGCTTGAGGAGAAGCCGGAGCACCCGAAGAGCGATCTGGCGCTGGCCGGGGTGTACCTGTTCAGCCCGGCGGTGCACGCGGCGGTGGCCGAGTGCAAGCCGTCGTGGCGCGGCGAGCTGGAGATCACCGACGCCATCGGGCACCTGATCGAGTCGGGTCAGCGGGTGGAGTCCACGATGATCACCGGCTACTGGAAGGACACCGGCAACGTGACCGACATGCTGGAGGTCAACCGATTGGTGCTGGAGTCCGCCGAGCCCCGGGTCGAAGGGCTCGTGGACGTGGCCAGCGAGCTGATCGGCCGGGTGGTGATCGAGCCGGGCGCGGTGGTCGAGCGTTCGCGGGTGGTGGGCCCGGCGATCATCGGCGGCGGCGCCCGCATCCGGGACAGCTACGTGGGCCCGTACACCTCGATCGGCGCGTCCTGCACGGTCACCGGCAGCGAGATCGAGTACTCGATCGTGCTGCCCCGCGCCTCCATCGCCGGGGTGGGCCGCATCGAGTCGTCGCTGATCGGCCACGACGTCGAGGTCACCCCGGCGCCCCACACGCCCAGGGCCCACCGTCTCGTGCTGGGCGATCACAGCAGGGCGCGGATCAGCTCATGACCAGCTATCTCGGCACCGGCGGCGCAGAGTCTGCTGCGCGACCGCCCGGTGCCGCTGTACGGCGACGGCCGCGACCGGCGGCCCGCGTGAGCTGGCTCATCACCGGAGCGGGCGGGCTGCTGGCCACCGGCCTGCTCGACCGGCTGGCCTCGACCGGCGAGCCCGTGCACGCGCTGGGCCGCGCCGCGCTCGACGTGCGCGACCGCCGCGCGGTCCGCGACGCCCTCGCGGACCACCGCCCCGAGATCGTCGTCAACTGCGCGGGATGGACGGCGGTGGACGACGCCGAGGAGCACGAAGCCGAGGCGCTGGCGGTCAACGGCACGGCGGTGCGCTGGCTCGCGGAGGCGTGCGACCTGGTCGGCGCGCGGCTGCTGCAGATCTCCACCGACTACGTCTTCGACGGCGCCAGCGCCGGCCCGTACCCGGAGGACGCCCGGCCCGCGCCCGTGAACGCCTACGGCCGCACCAAGCTCGCCGGAGAGCGAGCGGCGCTGCGGCACGGCCACTACGTGGTGCGCACCGCCTGGCTGTACGGGGCGGGCGGCCGCGACTTCGTGCACGCGATGATCCGCGCGGCGCGCGAGCGGCCGTACCTCGACGTCGTGGACGACCAGCGCGGGCAGCCCACCTGGAACGCCGACCTGGCCGACTACCTCGTCCGGCTGGCCCGCTCCGGCCTGCCGCCCGGCGTCTACCACGGCACCAGCGCGGGCGCCACGACCTGGTACGGCTTCGCCAGGGAGATCTTCACGCTGCTGGGCGAGGACCCGGACCGGGTCCGCCCGGTGCCCAGCTCCGCCCTGTCGCGCCCGGCAAGGCGGCCGGCCAGCAGCGTGCTCGCGCACACCCGATGGGAGCCGATCCGGCACTGGCGGGCGGCCCTGCGCGCCGCCTGGCCCGCCATCACCCGCCTGCGCCGTCAGGAGGTGCGCTCACGTTGAGGAGGTACGGCATGCGGCAGGGCATCGGCGAGCCCGAGACGTACGAAGTGGCCGACGGCGTGTACGCCTACGTCCAGCCCGACGGCGGCTGGTGCCTGAACAACGCCGGGCTGATCGTCGGCGAGACCGGGACGCTGCTCGTCGACACGGCGGCGACCGAGGCGCGCGCCCGCCGGCTGAAGGACAGCGTGAGCCGCATCGCGGGCGGCCCGCCGCGCGTGGTGGTCAACACCCACCACCACAGCGACCACACGTTCGGCAACTTCGTCTTCGCGCAGGACTCGCTCGTCCTCGCCCACGAACGCTGCCCGGAGGAGATGGCCGCCTCCGGCTTCGGGCTGTGCGGGCTGTTCCCCGGCGTCGAGTGGGGCGACCTCGCCCTCGCCCTGCCCGAGGCCACATACCAGGACCGGCTGACCCTGCACCTGGGCGGGCTGCGGGCGGAGCTCATCCACCCGCCGGTGCCCGCCCACACCACGAACGACACCGTGGTGTGGGTGCCGGAGCGTCGCGTGCTGTTCACCGGCGACGTGGTGATGTCGGGGGTGACGCCGTTCTGCCTGATGGGCTCGATCGACGGATCGCTGCGCGCGCTGGAGTGGCTGCGCACGCTCGACGCCGCCGTCATCGTGGCCGGTCACGGTCAGGTGGCCGGGCCTGAGGTGCTGGACGAGGCGGAGGCGTATCTGCGGTGGGTGCGCGAGGTGGCGGCGGAGGGCGTACGCGCCGGCCTGCCGCCGCTGTCGGCCGCCAAGGAGTCCGGGTACGGGCGCTTCGGCGCGCTGCGCGACCCGGAACGGCTGACGGCCAACCTGCACCGCGCCTACGCCGAACACCTCGGCGCCGCCCCCGGTGCCCCGCTGGACGTGCTGGAGATCTTCGAGGAGATGGTCGCCTTCAACGGCGGCCCTCTCACCTGCCACGCCTGACCTGGGCGGGCCGGTGAAGACGGTCAGTGCGGGCCGCGCTTGCCCGGGGTCCAGAACGGCTTGACCTGATCGACGTGCCCGGCCAGGTGCGCTCACGGACGAGGAAGTCGCGTACGAGCCGGCAGGTCTCCGCGACGAGCGCCCTCGCAGGCGCGCCGGCGGTTGACCTCAAGTGCGGTTGAGATTGCACGATGGCGAGCCGAAGCGGGGGCCGTCGGGCGGCCGTACCCGCTGGGTGAAGCGACCACGAGGACCTTGATGAAGCTTGAGCTGTACGCCGACGTGCTGTGCCCCTGGTGCTATATCGGCAAGAGACGCCTGGCGTCCGCCCTGGCCGGCCACCCTGACCGCGACGGCATCGAGGTCGTCTGGCGTGCCTACGAGCTGTCGCCCGACGAGGGCCGCACGCCAGGACCGACCGCAGCGGAGGCCATGACCGGCTGGTGGGGTGAGCAGGCGCCCGCCCGCATCGCGCGAATCCGGTCGCTGGGCGCGGCGGAGGGGCTGGAGCTGAACCTGCATCTGGCCCGCCCGGTGAACACCTTCGATGCGCACCGCCTGGTCAAGCTGGCCGCCGGGCGCGGCCGAGCCGATCGGATGATGGAGCTGCTGCTGCACGCGTACCACACCGAAGGGCAGAACGTCGCCGACCCGCAGGTCCTGCAGCGCCTGGGCGAAGAGGCCGGGCTGGACGCGGGGGAGGTGCGGGTGGTCCTGGACGGCGACGCCTACGCCGACGACGTACGCGCCGACCGCCGCCGCGCGGCCGTGCACGGCGTCACCAGCGTGCCCAGCCTCGTGATCGACGACCGCCCGCCCTTCCCCGGCGTGCAGCCCGTCGCCGGCCTGCGACGGCTCCTGCATCGTCCCGATCAAGCCTGACTGACGTACGGAAAGGAATCTCACCGCGATGGACATCGGTATCGGGTTGCCCGGCCATGCCCCGTGGACCGAGGGCACGGCCCTGGTGGAGTGGGCGCGCCGCGCCGAGGCGCGCGGCTTCTCCACGCTCAGCGTCAGCGACCGACTGGCCTGGACGACGCCCGAACCCCTGATCACGCTCGCCGCCGCGGCCGGTGCCACCTCGCGCATCCGGCTCCTGACCAGCGTCCTGCTCGCGCCCCTGCGCGCCAACCACGCCCTGTTCGCCAAGGCCGTCACCACGCTGGACCAGCTCGCCGGCCCCGGCCGCCTGCACCTGGGCCTCGCTCCCGGCCTCCGCGAAGACGACTTCCAGATCAGTGAGGTCGACTACGGCACCAGAGGCCGCCGGCTCGACCGGCTTCTGGACCGGCTCGCCTCTGTCATGTCGGGAAACGACCTCGTCGGCCCCCGACCGGCCACGCCCGGCGGTCCCGCCCTGCTCTTCGGCGGCACGTCGAGGGCGACCCTGCGCCGCATCGCCTCCCGTGGCACGGGCTGGATCGCGGGCGACGCGACCGTGCAGGACGTGCGGGACTTCGCGCCCCAGCTCCGTCAGGCGTGGAAGGAGGCCGGGCGGACCGGCTCGCCCCGCATAGTCGCATCGGTGATGTACGCGCTCGGCCCGAACGCCGAGGCGGCGGTCGCGGACGCCATCGGCCCGTACTACGCCTTCGCCGGCGACGAGTACGCCCAGTACGGCATCTCCCTCGCCTACACCAGGCCGGAACAGATCACCGACGCGATCGCCGCCTTCGAGGAGGTCGGCTGCGACGAGCTGATCTTCATGGGCAACGATCCCGACCCCGCCCAGGTGGACCTCCTGGCCGGCGCCGTCGGCCTCTGACCGTGCCAGGCCGGACCCGCCGCACGCGGATCCGGCCTGGCGTGCGGGAACCGTACGTGGCCGGCGTCCTGGGCGACGTGATCCTGGTCAACGGCGCCCCGTGGCCGGTGCACGAGGCCGACGCGGCCCGGTACCGGCTGCCCTGCTCAACGCCTCGAACGCGCGCCATTACCGGCTCGAAGCCGTCGCCGATGACGGGTGCCGGCTCGGCCTCGTCCAGATCGGCGCGGACCAGGGCCTGCTCGCACCGGCCTCGGGATGTGGAGGTGTGGCGGCTGGTGGCCGACGTGCACCATTCCGTGCACCTGCACCTGGTCGGCTTCCGGGTGCTCTCGGGCGGCTGCCGGCCGCCGCTGCCGCACGACGCGGGCCTGAAGGACATGGTCTTTGCGTCCGGGTGAGGCGGGGGAGATCATCACCCGTTTCGCGGGGTACCGGGGGCGCTATCTCCTCCACCGCCACAACGCCGAGCACGAGGACTTGAATGGCCAATTTCGGAGTCTGTCTGACCATTTGCGGTAAGTGACATTCCGTAATCGAATTTGGGAATGAGCGATTATAACCGGCACTGGATGCACTTAAAAGGGGTGATTTGGGGTTTACATAAAGGATTTCGATTCGTAATATCCATCGCATGGGAGCGCTCCCAAAAGCCGATTCGGCGATGAGACCGCAGCTTAAGGACGACGTACGGTTCGTCGAATGCCCCGACGGCGCCTACGTCCACAGCGACTACGGTGCGTGCACCCTGCGCGGGCGGCAGGCGTACGCATGGCTCACCCGGCTGGCCCCCGCGTTGACCGGCCGCCACACCCTCGCCGAGCTCACCGCCGACCTTCCCGGCGACCGGAAGGCCATGGTCGAGCGGCTGGTGGGGCAGCTCGCCGAGCAGCGGTTCGTGGTGGACGCCCGGCAGGCCCGGCCCCACGGGCTGACCGAGGCGGAGCTGCGGGCGTACGCGGAGGAGATCGCCTTCATCGGCTACGCGCTCGACTCGCCGGAGGAGCGCTTCGAACGGGTCCGCAACGCCCGGCTGGTGCTGACCGGCGCGGGGCCGCTGCTGGAGGCGCTGGCCGGGGCGTGCGTCGGTTCGGGGTGGCGGCACGTCACCGTGATCAGCCCCGACCCCGAGCGGGTTCGCCGGGTCGCGGACGCCGCACGCCGTGACAGCGCCCAAGAGTTCCGTACGCTCCCCTTCTCCCGCGACTTGCCGACGAACGCCGACGTCGTGCTCCAGGTGAGCGAGGACCCCGGCGAGCTGGTGACGACGGCCCGCGCCTGCGAGGCGGCCGGAATCGTGCTCGGACAGGTGCTCGTCGGCCCGGCGGAGGTCTGGATCAGCCAGGTGGGGCGGCCTTCGGAGACGGCGGCCGAGTCGGGCTGGCTCCGGCTCGCCGGGCTGCCCGCCGCGACCCCGGCACCGCCCGGAGAGGACCTGATGATCGGGCCGGTGCCCACGGTGGTCGCCGCGATCCTCGCCCTCGCCTGCTTCAGCCGCGTGACCGGGCTCGACCAGGGTCCGGAACGCGAGCTTGTACGCGTGGACCTGCGCTCGCTCGACACGCTTACGCACCGGTTCCTGGCCCACCCGCGCGCCGCCACCGCCGCCCCTCGGCCTCAGGTCCTTGGGTCTGTCGAAGAGCTGACGGAGGCGCTGGCACCCCTGAAGGCAGCCGCGCCCGCCCACGCCGCCACACGCGCCCAGGAAAGCCCGCCCGCCCAGCAAGGCTCGCTCGCTCACGACGCGGTGCCCGCCCGGGATGTGGCCTCTGCCGATGCCGGGAGTGCCGTCGCGGAGAAGGCGGTGGCGGCCGTCGAGGCGGACGAGCTGCTCGCCCTCATATCCGAGCTGGTCGACCCCCGGCTGGGTGTGCTCGGCCTGCTCGACGAGCAGGCGCTGGCGCAGTCGCCGCTGGCGGTGTGCCGGGCGGTCGTGTCCGATCCGTTCGGAGTGCAGCCCGGCTGGGCGCCGGCGCGGCAGGCGTTCGGCTGGGGCCCCGATCAGCGGACGGCCCGGCTGCGCTGCCTGCTCGCCGCCCTCGCCACGTACGGCGTACCCGCCCGGAACGAACAGGGCGTGGAGCTGCCGGACGGCCGGCCGCGCACCGTGCGGGCCGCCGACCTCGGTCTTCCGAGCCGGCCGAGCGGAACCGCCGCCGGCCTCGGCGCCCCCACGGACCCGCACCCCGCCCCGAGCACCCAGCACCCACCGGTCGGAACCGGTGCCGGGCTGAGCTGGACGGAGGCGCTGGCCGCCGGCCTGCGGTCCCACTGCGAGCGGCTTCTGCGCGACCACCTCTCGAACGACTCCCCGTCCTCGCCGATCGATCCCCCGCAGGACCCGGAGGCCGCGGCGTTACTGCGGCAGCTCACGCTCGCAGGGGAGACCCCGGACATCCACGACAGCACCGCCGTCCTCGGCGTACCCGCCGTGACCCTGACGGTCCCCGGCCAGGAGGCGCTCGTGTCCGCCGCCCCCACGCTCACCGACGCGATCCGCGACGGCCTGGAACGGCTGCTGCTCCGCTGGCAGTCCAGGGCTCCCGGGCAGCACGCGTACGGGCGGCTCCACCCTCTCTGGCCACCGGGCGGCGACCCGGCGCGGGCCGTCCAGACGATGGCCGGAGCGCTGCGCCGCCTGGGCAAGGTGCCGGTGGCGGTGCCGCTCCACGGCGACCCCGAGGTGTCCAGGCGGCTGCCGTTCGTCGCCCGAATCGTCCTGCTCGATGACTGAGGCCGCCATCGCCACGGTCCCGTCCGCCGCGGACCCCGACCTGGTGACCGTCCTGGGCGAGGGACGCCTGCACGCGGCGATCAGGCAGGCCCTCGCGACCGAACCGTCCGGCGGGGCGATCGTGGTGGCGAGCGACGCCGACGACGTGCGGCCGTACCCGGCGGTGGCCAGGCGGGCGGCGGAGCGGGGCGTGCCGTGGCTGCCGGTACGCGTCGAGGCCGGCTGGGCGCTGATAGGCCCGTCCGTACGTCCAGGACGGCCCGGCTGCCCGACCTGCGTGGCGCGCCGGCGCGCGGGCAACCGGCCGGACGCCCTGGCCCGCGACGCCCTGCGCGCGAAGTGGGCCGCCGACCTCGACTCCCGGCCGACGACGCTGCTCACCCCGCTGGTGTCGCGCACGATCGCCGCGCTGGTCGCCGACGAGGTGCGCAGGCTGCGGCACGACCCCGGTGCGGCGCGCACGGCAGGAGCCTTGCTGAAGGTGCGCCTGCCGACCGGCGCGGTGCGCCGCCATGCGTTCCTGCCCGACCCGCTGTGCCCCGACTGCGGCACGCGCACGGACGACGGCCCGCACGCAGGACGGTACGTCCCGCGCCCCGCCCCCAAGCCGGACCCGAACACGTTCCGGGTCGGCGACATCACCGGCAGAGGAGACGAGCTGGAACGGCTCTTCGTGGACGCGGAGACCGGCATCGTGCAGGCGGTCGTGGCCCAGGAGCGCGGCGGCGGCCCGATGGCGGTGGCCAGGCTCAGCCCGTCCCGCACCGAACACGAGAGCCACCACGGCTACGGCCGCAGCGACGACTTCGCCTCCGCGCGGGCCACCGCCATCGCCGAGGCGCTTGAGCGCATCGCCGGCATCCATCCGCGCGGCAGGCGCACCACCGTGCGCGCCGCGTACGCCGACATCGCCGGCCACGCGCTCGACCCGCGCACGCTCGGCCTCTACCCGGACGGCTGGTACGACCAGCCCGGCTTCCTGTTCACCCGCTTCGACCCGGAACGCCCGACGACCTGGGTGTGGGCGTACTCGTTCGGCCGGGACGCGCCCGTGCTGGTGCCCGAGAGCTACGCCTTCTTCGGCCCGCGCCCGCGCGACGACCTCGGCTTCGCCTACGAGTGCTCCAACGGCTGCGCCCTCGGCGGCCACCCGGCGGAGGCCGTCCTGTACGGGCTGCTCGAGGTGGCCGAGCGCGACGCGGCCCTGGCCACCTGGTACGCCCGCATGCCCATCCCGCGCGTCGACCTCGGATCGGCGGCCGACCGCCGCATCCCGATGCTCGCCCAGCGGGTACGGGACCGGCTCGGCTACGACGTGCACGCGTTCGCCGCGCTGATGGAGCAGCGGGTGCCGGTGTTCTGGGTGATGGCCGTGGACGCGGTAGGCGGGCCCGATCGCCCCTACGCGCTGTGCGGCTCCGCCTCGCACCTCGACCCGGAACGCGCGCTGCGCCGGGCGCTCGAGGACCTGAGCCCCATGCTGGCCAGCCACCTCGAACGCTACGACCCCGCGACGTCGGCGCGGCTGGTCGCCGACTCCGAGCAGGTGCGGCTGCTGGAGGATCATCCGCTCACCTACGCACACCCGGACGCGTTCGGCAGGCTGGCGTTCCTGCCGCTTGACGGGCCCGCGCTCTCGCTGCGGGAGGTGGCGGAACGCGCCGCCTGGCCCCGGCACGACGACCTCTGCGCGGATGTGGCCGAACTGGCCGGACGCTACCTGGCGACCGGCCTCGACGTGATCGCCGTGGACATCACCTCGCCCGAGGCGCGGGCGGCCGGCATGTACGCGGCGAAGGTCATCGTGCCGGGGACGGTCTCCATGACGTTCGGGCACCGCTACCGGCGCGTCCACGACCTGCCACGGCTGCTGGCCCTGCCCCGGCTGCTCGGCCACCGGGACCGCGACCTGCGTCCGGAAGAGCTGAACCCGTACCCGCACCCGTTCCCATGACCGGCCATGACAGGAAGGGAGGCAGAGCCCGCGTGCACACGACCACGGCAGCCGGGGCGGCCACGAGCCGGTACCTGGACGCCATGCGGAACCGAGGCCCGCTCTCCATCGACTGGGCCTCCGCCCCGACCCGGCACAAGCGCTACCCGGGCGCGGAACGCGTGCGGCTTCCCTGGACCGCCGCGCCCTCACCGTCCGGCCTCGGCATGCTTGGCGAGCTGCTGCGGAACCTGCTCGGCGTGACTCGGATCGTCTGGTCTCATTACCTCGGTGACGGCGGTGAGCTGCTGGGGCGGCCTCCGATGCTGCTCACGGGACGTCCCGCGCCGTCGGGCGGGGGGCTCTACCCGATCGAGGCGTACGTGGCCGCGCGCCAGCCGCACCTGCCCGCCGCCCTGTACCACTACGACCCGGTGCACCACGTGCTGGAACGCGTCCGGGGCGGCGACCACGTCCCGGCGCTGACCGGTCTCCTCGGCGGCACACCGTCCGACGTGGTGATCGTGCTGTCGGCGGTGTTCTGGCGGTCGATGTTCAAGTACGGCGACTTCGCCTACCGGCTGATCTGCCAGGAGACCGGCGTGCTCATCGCGCAGGCCCTGGCCGTGGGGGAGCGGCTGGGGGTGACCGGCGGGGCGCACCTGCGGTTCCCGGACGACGAGGTGAATCGCCTGCTCGGCCTGGACGACACCCGCGAAGCGACCATGGCCGCCCTCACGCTGTCCCTCCCAGAAGCGTCCCTCTCGGAAGCGTCCCTCCCGGACCCCGAGCCGCCGACGCCCGAGCAGCTCATCGCGCAACCGGCGGCGAGCGAGAACAGGCCCCTTCCCCGGGCCATGCCCTCCGGCTGCCTGGCCGCGACGCTGCACCGGGCCTGCACGCTCGTACCCCAGCGGGCCGCCTCCCCGGACCGGCCGCAGCCGCCGACGAGAACAACCCGCACCCTCCCGGCCCCCGAGCCCGCACCCCTGCCCCACCTGACGGCGGGCATCGCACGCCGCGCCTCGCCGATCGCCGGTTACCGCCCGGTCCCGATACCAGGCGGCGCGCTCGGCGCGGTGCTTGCAGCGGCCGGCGCCGGCTACCCATCCGACCTGCCAGGCACGGACGAAGGCCCGGCGGCAACGGCCCTGTACGTCCTGTCCCTGCGGGTGGACGGCCTGCCACGAGCCGCCTACTGGTACGACCCGGTGAACCACACCCTGCACGTACCGACCGCAGAAGCCCCGATCGACGCCGTGACCACCGGCCGTCTGCTGCCCAACACGCGGGTGGCGCTGCGCGGGGCCGCCGCCGTGCTGATCCCCGCGGGCGACCCGCTGGCGGGCGCGCCCCCGTTCGGCGACCGCTGGTACCGCATGCAGCAGATGGAGGCGGGCCTGATCGCCCAGCGGGCCGCGCTGGCCGCCACCGCGCTGGGCCTGGCCGCCCGCATCCACTCCGACGGCGCGAACGAGACCACCGACGCGGTGCTCGGCCTGGCAGGCAGCCCGCTGAGGAGCCTGTCCTTCCTGGTCATGGGCACCCCACCGACCGGCGGGCCCCTGGTGACCCGCCCGATTCCCGGCCCCGTCGACGAGGAGGTGATGCCCGCACCGACGACAGCGTGACCCGTTCAGACGTACCTGAAAGATCACAAACAGGAGATGCACATGTCCGAGAACCTCAAACTCGACCTGCGCGGCCTGGAGGTCGACTCGATCGACGTCGTGTCGGCCGACTCCATCGTGACGGAGGGTCACGGCACCATCGAGACCGGTGCCTCGTCCGCGACGGGTTACTGCTCGTCGTACCTGACGGCGACGAGCTGCTGGGCTCCCGAGCTGTAGCAGCGGGCCCGTCACTCCGGTGAGCCGAGACCCGGCCACCGTGACGACGAGCAAGGCCGAGGGCGCCAGTGCCGTGGGCGCCCCCGGCCCCTGACGAACCGGGCGCCTCACCGACCGGCGGGCCCTGGTGACCCGCCCGATAACCGGCCTCGCCGACGAGGAGGTGATGCCCGCACCGACGACAGCGTGACCACGTACTGAATGCACATCCTTTGCAAGATCACAGACTGGAGATGCACATGTCCGACAACCTCAAACTCGACCTGCGCGGCCTGGAGGTCGACTCGATCGACGTCGTGTCGGCCGACTCCATCGTGGCGGAGGGTCACGGCACCGTCGAGACCGGTGCCTCGTCCTCCCCGGGTTACTGCTCGTCGTACCTGACGGCCATGAGCTGCTGGGCTCCCGAGTTCTGAGATAGCGGCGTCGGCCGACCGGTGCCGCCCGAAGCGGCCACCGGGACGATGAGCGAGGCCGAGGGCGCCAGTGCCGTGGGCGCCCTCGGCCCCTGACGAACCTGTTCGAGGAGCGCGTTTCATTGACCCAGATAGCGCACGCCGTCCCCGTCGCGGGGGACGGCGATCCTGCAAGGCTCGCTGAGCCCGATTATGCACTGTCGCCGGTCGTCGCCGTCCGTGTCGCCGGGCTGCCGGCGGCGGGGCTCGACCGGATGCGGTGCACCCGTACGTGGCGGCTGGTGGACGAGCTGACGGACGTCACCGCCCGGCTGCGGCGGGAGGGCGCTGAGCTGTCCGATCCGCTGCACGAGGTGATCGGCGGCACGGCTGCGGGCCCGCTGCGTGCCGCGCTGGTGGCGCTGCGCCGCGCGGTGTTCGCGGGGCGGCGCCCGAGCGGGCGGGCCGCGTCCGCCGAGGTGCTGGCCGCACTGCCCGCGGGCCTGGCCGCCAGGGTCGGCGCGTGGACGGCCCTGCGCCGGCGCGCCGACGAGCTGCGCGCCGCGCTCCCGGACCTCATCACGGAGGAGACGCGCGAGAAGACGGCGGTGCTGCGCGAGGCGGTGTCGGACGCCGGGTTCCGTCACAGCCTCGCCCAGGGCAGCGCCGTACTCGCGGAACGACTCGAAGCCTGGCTCGCCGGGCCCGCCGACCGGCCGCCACAGCGGCAGGAGCTGCTGCGGCTGGCCCGCTACCTGGCGAGGGCGAGCGTCAAGACGAGCCCGTATGCGACCTTCACGCTCAGCGGGCTGGGCCGGTGGGAAACGGACGGGCCGGCCGTGGCCACGGACGGCGAGCCGTCCTGGCTGCTCATGGCCGAGCTCGACCGGGCGGTCCTGCGCCCGCTGTGGGCGGTGCTGACCCGGAATCGGCGGGTACGCCGGCGGGCCAGGCTCCGAGTCAACCCGTCCGCCGCCGACGACGGCGAGCGCATCTGGTTCCTCAGCCCGGGGCACGGCGAGCCGCTGTCGTCGGTGCCCGCGACCCCGCAGGTGCGGCAGGCGCTCCAGTGGGTGCGCGAGCGGTCCGACGCCACCCTCGCCGCCGCCCCCGGCATCGAGCCGCTGGCCGAGGCGGGGCTGCTGGAGTACGTGCCGCCGTACGACGAGCAAGGCTCAGACCCGGTGGGGGAGCTGGCGTCGTGGCTGGCGGCCGACGATCCCGCACCGTACACGCTGGCCGTGACCCGCGTCGCCGAAGCCCTGCGCGCAGCTCGTCCGTCCGACGAGAGGACCGCCGAGACCGTACGGGCCGCGCTCCGCGAGGTGCTGCCACCGGGGCCGTCCCTGCCCGACAAGAACCTGCTCTGGCACAGCGCCGTCATCCCCGGCGTCGCCGGGCGGCTGAACGCCACCGCCTGGCGCGGCGTCTGCGACGATCTCAACGCGCTGCGCGGGCTGCTCGGCCTGTTCGACCCCGACCTGCCGGTCAAGATCGCCGCCGCCGCGTACTTCGCGGACCGGTACGGCACCACGAGCCGCCTGCACGCCATGGCCCTCTACCGCGACATCCACAGCGGCGCGCCGGGCGCGGGCGGCGAGCTGCTGCGCAGCATGCTGCGCGACCCGGTCGCGGGCACGCGCGCCCTGCCGGACGCCGCTCCGCCGCCCGGCCTGACCCGCCTCACCGAGCTGCGGCGCGGCTTCTGGGAGCGCCTCGGCGCGGGCCCCACGACTCAGGAGACGAGCGGCGTCCCGGTGGTGGATCTCACCGCCGCCCGCCTGGCCGACCTGGCGGAGACCTGGCCGGGCTTCGTCCGCCCGCCCGGCTCCATCTGCTGCTATCTGCAGGCGGTGCCCGACTCCGGTGGCGTGCGCGCCGTCGTCAACTCGATCTCCGCCGGGTACGGGCGCGGTCTGTCCCGTCTGCACCGGCTGGTCACGCTGGCCGGCGGCGAGCCGCCACCCGTCGCGGACCTGCGGGCCGCGCAGAGCGACGTCATGGTGGCCGAGTGCCGTGGCCTCGTCGGCGGCGGGCTCAACGTCCGGCCCGCCACGGCCGACCTCGCGCTCGACCACCCGTTCACCGCCCCGGACGCGCACCTCCCGGCGGTCACCCCGGCCGAGCTCACCGTCGCCTATGACCGGGAACACGACCGGCTGGCACTGATCGACGGTGCGGGACGCCCGGTCAGGCCCGTGCACCTGGGCATGACCGCCCAGTACTGGCTGCCGCCGTGGCTACAGTTCCTGATCCGGGTGTTCGGTGAGCCGTCCACGGCGATGGTGCCCGGCTGGGTGTTCCGCACCGGGAGCGAGCCGCCGGACGAGGGCACGGTGGAGCGCTGGCCCCGCATGGACGTCGGGCGCGTGACGGTCGCGCGGGCCGCCTGGCGGATGCGGGCCGGGGCGTTCCCGGTGCCGGCCAAGGGGGAGAGCGAGGCCGCCTACCTGCCCCGGCTGGCCGGATGGCTGGCCGAGCACGGGATGCCGCGCCGCTTCTTCGCCCGGGTCGTCGATCTGGGTCAAGGCCTGCTGGCGGGGCTGCTCAGCAAGGATCGCAAGCCCATGTACGTGGACGTCACCGACCTGCTGCTGCTGACCGGCTTCATCCGCACGCTGCGCGATCCCGGCGCGCTGCTGGTGCTCGAAGAGGCCCTGCCCGACCCGTCCCAGGCGCCCCGCTACGGTGACGAGGCCCGCGTCACCGAGTACGTCGTCCAGCTCTCCGCCAGGCCGGCGTCATGACCACGGTCCATCCGCACCCGAGCGGCCCCGGCAAGCGCGTCGAGAACCGGTGGGTGAGCGCGCACCTGTTCCACTTCGGCGACCTCGACCCGCTGATCACCGGCGTGGTCGATCCGGTGACGCGGGAGCTGGTGGCCGGCGGCACGATCCGCCGCGCGTTCTTCCTGCGGTATTGGGAGGGAGGCCAGCACGTACGGCTGCGCCTGGAAGTGCCCGACCCCGCGCGGCACCAGCGCGTCCGCGACCTGGTACGCGAGCGGGCGGCGGCGTACTTCGCCGGCCATCCGTCGCCCGAGGTGGACCCGGCCGCCTACCGGGCCTTCGCCGCCGCCATGGCCAAGGGCGAGCGCCGTAGCGACTATGACGACCGGCTCCACCCGCCGGGCACGGTGGCGTTCATCGACTACCAGCCCGAGTACGAGGCGTACGGTGACGCCGCCTGCGTGGCCGCCGCGGAACGGCACTTCGCCGTGTCGAGCAGCCTCGCCCTCGACGTGCTGCGCGCCGGCACCGACATGGGCCGCCGTACGGCGATCGGGCTGGCCGCGCTGACCATGGCGATCGCCGCCTGCGAGCCCGACCTGCCGTCCGCCGCCCACCGCCTCGCCACGGCCGCCCGCAGCCAGTCGGCTTCCTCGGATGAGGACCCGATCACCCCGGCCGCTTCCTCTCACGAGCACCCGGCCGCTACGGCCGGTCGCGCCACGCCGTCGGCGGAGGCCATGGAGGAGGACTGGCGGCGGCGCGAAAAGGCGTTGGTGGCCCAGACCCGCAAGCTGTGGCACGACCCGGAGTCCGCAGGCGGCCTGCTGGCGGCATGGGCCTCGTCGGTGCGCGCCCTGCGCGACGAGCTCGACGTGCTGCACGCGGAGGGCCGCTGCACCCCCATCGACTCGGGCTCGCCGCACGCGGCACTCGCCGTGGCCGCGCCGCCGGACCGGCGCACGGTCGCGCTGATCCTGATGCGCTGCGTGCACCTGTTCCACAACCGGCTGGGGCTGCGTGCCGGAGCCGAGCAGCACACGACGTTCCTGGCGGGCCGCGCCGTCGCCGCCCTCGCCGACTCCCGGAGGTGGTCACCCTGACCAGCACGCCCGCTTGGCACTGCGTCCACGTCTACTACCACGCGCCCGACAAGGACGGCCTGCTGCTGGACGCCGTGCGCCCGCTGCTCGACGGCCTGCGCGGTGACATCGAGGCGGCGTACGTGCTGCGTCACTGGCGGCAGGGCCCGCACCTGCGGATCAACGTCAAGGCGACGCCCGCCGTCTGGGAGCGGGTGGTGCGCCCGCGCGTGGACGAGGTCATCGGTGCGTACCTGCGCGAACACCCCTCCACGGCCGCGCTCGACCCGGCCGGGAGCCTGCCCAGGCACCGCCTTCTCGCCATGCGCGAGCAGGAGCGCGGCCCGCTCACGCCCTGGCCGCCGGATAACTCCATCCGCGAGGCGCCGTACGACTCCCGCCGCCAGGTCCTCAACACCGACGAGGAGGCGGAGCTGCTGGCCGCGTTCTACGTGGACGCCGACCCGCTGCTGTTCGACATGCTGGAGCACGTACGCGCGGGGCACGACGGCAAGACCGGGCTGGCGCTCAGCCTCATGCTGACGATCGCGCACACCTCGCAGCGCATCGACCGCAGCTACCTGTCGTTCCGGATGCATGCCGAGGGCTACCTCACGTGGGCGGCCGACCCGGACGCCGCCCGCGCGTCCTTCGACCGCGCGTACCAGGAGCGGCGCGAGGCGCTGACGCGGCGCGTCCGCGACGTCGTCGCCTGCCTCGACGACCCCGGCGCGCCGCCGGTGCCGTTCGTGCGGGAGTGGGCGGCGCTGCTCGATCGCTACCGGCCGGTGATCGCGGAGATGCTGGAGGACGGGCGCCTGGTCCAGCCGGTGCTGGAGCCGGGGCAGGCGTTCACGTCCCGGCCCGGCGAGCCGCCCGCACCTCAGCGTGAGCCTAGCGAGCTGCAGCGCCTCGTCTTCGACAGCCCGGCCTACCACGCGGCGATCTTCGCCAGCCCGGCGTTCCGGCGGTATCGGGTGCTGCTCAACTACACGTACCTGCACCTGACCCGGCTCGGGCTCACCCCGCTCGACCGCTTCAGAACCTGCCACTTGCTGGCCAACGCGGTGGAGGACGTCTACGGCCTGTCGGGCCTGGACGTGATGCGCCGCTTCACCTCGGCCGCGACGTAAGCCGGGCGGAAACACCGCTGTCCGGCCGGGACGATGCCCGGCCGGACAGCGGATGTCGCCGGCGAGGTTCGAGGCGCCCGGGTCGGAGTCCGACCGGGCGGCGGCCGAGCCGGCCGCACGCTTCGGCACCGGCGGCCCCGACATGATCTTCTTGGTGACGGCCGGGACCGGCACCGTCGACGACGACGACGTGGCCGCCGACAGCCGCGCGCTGGCCGAGCGGGTGGCGCGCCACGAGGGCGTGGCCGGGGTGGAGTCCTGCTGGAGCAGGGGACGCCCCGCCACCATGGATCCCGCTCTCGCACACCACGATCTCCACCTTCGCCCTCAACCTGACCCTGGCCATGGGGCTCGGGCCGGGCATCGACTACAGCCTCTTCATGATCGCCCGCTTCCGCGAGGAGACGCGCGCGGGCGCGGCGGTGGCCGGGGCGGTCGAGCACGCCGGGCGCGCCGTCCTGTTCAGCGGGCTGACCGTCGCGGCCTCGCTGGCCGTGCTCTTCGCGCTGCCGTTCGACTTCCTGCGCTCGTTCGCGTACGCGGGCATCGCCGTGGTCGCGGGCGGCGTCGTCACGGCGGTGATCGTGCTGCCCGCCGTGCTCGCCGTCGCGGGCGGCGCGATGACGGTGCTGCTCCTCCTGCTCGCCGCGCCCTTCCTCGACCTGCGGTTCGGCGTCGCCGACGACCGGATCCCGCCGGTCGATGCCGCGCCCCGGCAGACCCAGGAGATCATCAGGCAGTCCTTCACCGCCGAGGAGACCGACGCCGTGCAGATCGTCTCGGCGGGGCCCGTCAACGGGGACGTCGCGCCGTACGCGGCCGCCCTCTCCCGGGTGCCCGGCGTCACCCAGGTCGACTCCGCCGCCGGGATCTTCACCGGCGGGCAGCGGACCGGCGACGGCGACCCGGCCCGGTTCCGCGGTGAGGGCACCTGGGTGTCCGTGGTGCCGTCCGCCGAGGCGCTCGCGGGAGACCCGGTCGAGCTGGTCGATGCGGTACGCGCGGTACCGGCGCCGTTCGGAACTCTCGTCGGCGGCTATCCGGCGGAGCTGGCCGACTACCGCGCCTCCGTGATCGACCGGCTGCCGCTGGTGGTGGCCCTGATGCTCGGCGTCACGCTGATCGTGCTGTTCGCCATGACCCGCAGCGCCCTGCTGCCCGTCAAGGCGACGCTGCTGACCGTGCTGAGCCTCGGCGTCATGTTCGGCACCCTGGTCTGGATCTTCCAGCAGGGCAACCTGTCCGGTCTGCTGGGGCTCACGCCGACCGGATCGCTCGACCCGAGCATCCCCATCCTCATGCTCTGCATCGCGTACGGGCTCTCCATGGACTACGAGGTGTTCCTGCTCTCGCGGATCAAAGAGGAGCACGACAGGACCGGCGACACCGAGCGGGCGGTGGTGTCCGGTCTGCGGGACGGCGCCCCGCTGATCACCGCGGCGGGCGGCATCCTCGCGCTGTCGTTCGCCGCCTACGGGACCGCGTCGGTGTCGTTCGTGCAGATGCTCGGTGTCGGCATGGCGGTGGTGGTGCTGGTGGACGCCACGCTGATCAGGGCGGTGCTGGTACCGAGCCTGATGCGGCTGGCCGGTCCGCTCAACTGGTGGCCCCGCGGCAGGACCCGCCCGGCGACGGCACCGCCACAGTAGACGGCGGCCTTCTCATCGCTCGCAGGCGTGCGACACGAACGCCAGCACATCCGCGAGCAGGGCATGTTCCTGTTCGCGGGTCGCGCCGAAGCCGTGACCGCCGTGCTCCTCCACGCGCAGCAGCACCGGCAGCCCGGAGGACGTGGCCGCCTGGAGGCGGGCGGTCAGTTTCGCCGGCTGCCACGGAGGCACCCGCGGGTCGCGCCGCCCGGTGGTCAGCAGCACCGCAGGATAGGGCACGCCGTCCCGGACCCGGAGGTAGGCGTCGGCGATCAGCAGGCCGCGCAGTCCCTCCTCGGTGGCGACGCTGCCGTACTCCGGCACGTTGATCGGGCCGTTCTCGCTGAACTCGATCCGCGTGGCGTTGACCGCCGGCACCTGCAGCACCATGGCGGCCCACAGCTCCGGTCTGCGCACCAGCGCGCCGCCGGTGGGGATGCCGCCGGCGCTGACCCCCTCGCCCGCCAGCCTGCCCGGCCGGGTGTAGCCGAGCGCGACGAGATGCTCGGCGCAGTCGATGAAGTCGGTGATGGTGGTCTCCTTGCGCGGGCCGCGCCCGGCCTCGTGCCACTCCCGGCCGTACGCGCCGCCGCCGCGCAGGTGCGCCATGGCGAAGACACCGCCGCGCTCGTACCAGGCGAGCATCTCGGGACGGAACCACGGCAGGTCGGGGACGCCGTGCGAGCCGTAACCGGTGAGCAGGGCCGGGTTGCCGCCGTTCAGCTCCAGGTCCTTGCGGTGGATGACGGTGAGCGGGATCGGCGTGCCGTCTCTGGCGGGCACGTGCAGGACGCGGGCCTGCACGTCGCCGAAGTCGACCGGTGACCGGGGCGCGAGGCCGGTGTCCTCCAGGGTTTCTCCGTCGTAGCGGTAGAGCCGGGGCGCGTCCGTCCAGCCGGCGATCAGCAGCAGGGCCTCGGGCCGTTCCGGGTGGACGGTCCACTCCCAGACGGCGCCCTCCACCGGCAGCGGGAGGTCGGCGGGCTCCCCGCCGGACAGGGGCGCGTGGCGTACCCGATGAACACCGCCGTCGAGATCGCGCACCAGCAGCCGGTCGCCGACGACCCGCACCGCCTCCACCACCCGCTCACCCGCGGGCACCACCACGCGGACGCGATCCGGCGCGGCGAACGGAACGGCCAGCACGCGGGAGCGCGGCGCGTCCCGCTGGGAGACCAGGTAGAGGGTGTCCGGTCCGATGGCGAAGGCGGTCACGCCGTCCGCCACGTCCGCGACCTTCCGCCACGGGCAGGTGGCGGGGTCGCTGAGCCCGGCTCGTGGCGCGACGTACAGCGAGCAGTCGCTCAGCTGCTCGTCGGTCCAGGGGCCGAGCGCGCTGTGGGAGACGACCGCCAGCATCCACTCCCCGTGCGGCGGCACCACCAGGAAGGGCCGGTCCTGCGGGGTCAGCTCGACGTGGGGGTTGAGCCCGCGCGCCAGCACCACCGTGTCCCGCGCCGGATCGGTGCCCAGCCGGTGCAGGAACGAACGGCTGTCCAGGCGGCGCTCCTCCGGCGGGGCGCCCGCTGGTGCGGGCATGAAGCGGTGGTAGACGAACGACCGGCCGTCCTCCAGCCAGCTCAGGAACGCGAAGCGGGTCGTGGGCGGGATCGCCTCCAGGACGGCTCCGGTGCCGGCGTCGATGACCTGGATCGTGCTCTCCTCCGAGCCGGACGGGGAGACGGCGCAGGCGATGAGGCGGCCGTCGGGCGAGGGCACGAACCAGTCGATGGCGTGGTGCGACGCGCCGGGCAGGGTGTCCGGGTCGAACAGCACCCTGGTGGTTCCGCCGGGCTCGCGCACCGTCAGCACCGCCACGCGGGCGTCCGGTTCGCGTACCAGAGACAAGACGCTGTCGCCCACCGGTGTGAAGCTCGAACACTGCGCAAGCGCGCCACCGAGCTCGCGTATCCGGCCCAGCAGCTCCTCCCGGCCCGGAATAGCGTCCAGCCGCTCGCGGGCATGTTCGGCCTGGCCGTCGAGCCAGTGGTGGAACTCCTCGCCGTCTGCCTCCATCCACCGGTAGGGATCGTCGATCGTGACGCCGTGGTGGACGTCGCGCACCACATCGACGCGGGCGATCGGGGGGCTGCTGATGCCGCTCATCGCATGATCTTAGGCCGCGACGCCGTCAGCCGCCGGATCCGCGCGTCACCCGCCGCCGAGCACGCCGGCGCCGAGCAGGGCCTTGAGGTCGCTGTAGAGCGCGGGCCCCGGGGTGACCTGGTAGGGCACGAGGTCCAGCAGGACGCTCCTGGCGCCCCGGCGGTGCAGGCACACGTGGACGGGCGTCCGGCCGGGATGCGTGGTGAGGATCTGCTTCAGCTCCCGTACGACCCGCGGGTTCAGCTGTGCCTCCTGGAGCGAGAGCACGACCGGCGGATGGCCGCCCGCCTGGGAGACGTCCAGGACCGCGATCTCCTCGCCGTACACGGTCATGACGTCGTCGCGGACGTTGATCCGCCCCCGCACGGAGATGACGCGGTCCTCGGCCAGCAGCTCGCCGTACAGCGCGTACGTCTTGGGGAAGATGAGGCACTCGACGGAGGCGTCGTGGTCCTCCAGAGTGACGATCGCCCACGGGCTGCCCTGCTTGGTGACCTTGCGCTGCAGGCCGGAGACGATGCCGCTGATCCGGGTCGTGCCGTCCTGGCGTCCCGAGGCGAGCAGGTCGGCGATGGTGGTGTCGCGGTTGGCGGACAGGACGCTCTCCGCGCCGTCGAGCGGGTGGGCGGAGACGTAGAGGCCGAGCATCTCGCGTTCGTAGGCGAGCAGGGTGGCCTTGTCCCACTCGCCGTCCCGCTCGCCTTGGGGGATCGCGACCGAGAACGCGCTGCTCTGTCCCGGCTCGCCGAACAGCGAGTCCTGGCCGTGCGCCTCGTTCCTCTTGACCTCGATGACCGCGTCCACCGCGGCTTCGTGCACGGCGACCAGGGCCTTCCTGTGGTGGCCGAGGCTGTCGAACGCGCCGGCCTTGGCCAGCGACTCGATGACGCGCTTGTTGCAGACCACCGCGGGGACCTTGGCGAGGAAGTCGTTGAAGTCGGTGTAGGCGCCGCGCGCCTCGCGGGTGGCGACGATCGCCTCGACGACGCCCGCTCCGATGTTCCGCACCGCGCCCAGGCCGAAGCGGATCTCGGACCCGACGGGGGTGAAGTCCAGCCGGCTCGCGTTCACGTCGGGAGGCAGCACCTTGATGCCCAGGCGCCGGCAGTCCGACAGGTAGACGGCCATCTTGTCCTTGTCGTCGCCGACCGAGGTGAGCAGCGCGGCCAGGTATTCGGCCGGGTAGTTGGCCTTGAGGTACGCCGTCCAGTAGGAGACCAGGCCGTAACCGGCGGTGTGCGACTTGTTGAAGCCGTACCCGCTGAACGGGACGAGGACGTCCCAGACCGCCTTGACGGCCTCTTCGGAGAAGCCGCGCTCACGCATGCCCGCCGAGAAACGGTCCCATTCGGCGTCCAGGACCTCTTTCTTCTTCTTGCCCATGGCCCTGCGCAGCATGTCGGCGGCCCCGAGCGAATCGCCGGCGAGCCGCTGCGCGATCGCCATCACCTGCTCCTGGAAGACCACCAGGTGATAGGTGTCGCCGAGTATGGGCTCAAGGGCCTCCTCCAGCTCGGGGTGGATCGGCTCGACCGGCTGCCTGCCGGTCTTGCGCAGCGCGTAGTTGGTGTGGGCGTTCATCTCCATCGGGCCGGGCCTGTAGAGCGCGTTCACAGCGGCGATGTCGGTGAACGTGGTCGGGCGCATCAGCTTCAGCAGCACCCGCATGCCGGCGCTGTCGAGCTGGAACACGCCGAGCGTGTCGCCGCGCGCCAGCATCTCGTACGTCGTCGCGTCGTCGAGCGGGACGTCCAGGATGTCGATGTCGACGCCCCTGTTGGCGCGGACTTTCGCGATGGCGTCGCCGATGACGGTGAGGTTGCGCAGACCCAGAAAGTCCATCTTCAGCAGGCCCATGTCCTCGGCCTGAGTGAAGGGGAACCCGGTGATGACCGGGCCGTCCGCCTTCGGCTTGACCAGGGGGATCACGTCGATGAGCGGCTCGCGGGAGAGGATCACGCCGGCGGCGTGGATACCCGTGCCGCGGGTAAGCCCCTCGATGCCCGTGGCGGTGTCGATCACTTTCTTGACGTCGGGGTCCTGCTCGTACATCTGACGCAGCTCGGCCGCCTCGCCGTAGCGGGGATGGCCGGTGTCGTGGATGGCGGCGAGCGGGATCTCCTTGCCGCCGTCCGCCGCGGGAAAGGCCTTCGTGATGCGGTCGCCCAGCGCGTACGGCAGGCCCAGCACCCGGCAGGAGTCCTTGATGGCGGCCTTGGCCTTGATGGTGCCGAACGTGACGATCTGGCAGACCCGGTCATCGCCGTACTTGCGGGTGACGTACTCGATGACCTCGTCCCTGCGGCGGTCGTCGAAGTCGAGGTCCACGTCCGGCATGGAGATGCGCTCGGGGTTGAGGAAGCGTTCGAAGATCAGCTTGTGCTCGATCGGGTCGAGCTGCGTGATGCCCGTGCAGTACGCGACCATCGACCCCGTGGCCGAGCCGCGGCCGGGGCCCAGGCCGATGCCGTGCTCGCGGGCGTACCTGCAGATGTCGGCCACCACCAGGAAGTAGCCGGGGAAGCCCATCGCGTCGATGACCGACAGCTCGTAGTCGATGCGGTCCAGCACCTCCTGCGACGGCCGGCCACCGTAGCGGCGGCGCGCCCCCTCCAGGGTCTCCTTGCGCAGCCAGCTCGACTCGGTCTCCCCTTCCGGCACGGGGAAGCGCGGCGTCAGGTCCCGATGCGCGAACACCTCCCCGTAGTCGCCGATCCGCTCGGCCACCAGCAGCGTGTTGTCGCAGGCGCCCGGCACCTCCGCGTCCCACAGGGCGCGCATCTCCTCGGCGGGCTTGACGTAGTAGCCGGTCCCGCCGAACCGGAAGCGGTCGGTGTCGGCGAGCCGCTTGCCGGTGCCGACGCACAGCAGCACGTCATGGGCCTGGGCCTGGCTCTCGGTGACGTAGTGGGAGTCGTTGGTGGCCAGCGGCGGCAGATCGAGCTCCTTGCCGAGCCTGAGCAGGTCGTCGCGGACCCGGCGCTCGATGGCCAGGCCGTGGTCCATCAGCTCAAGGAAGTAGTTGTCCCGGCCGAAGATGTCGCGGTAGCGGGCGGCGGCCTCCACTGCCTGGTCGTACTGGCCGAGCCTGAGCCGGGTCTGCACCTCGCCGGACGGGCAGCCGGTCGTGGCGATGATGCCCTGGCCGTGCTCGGCGAGCAGTTCATCATCCATGCGCGGATATTTCTGGACATGGCCTTCGAGCCAGGCCCGGGACTGCAGCCGGAAAAGATTGCGCAGGCCCTGCGCGTCGGCCGCCCACATCGTCATGTGCGTGTACAGGCCGCGCCCTGAGACGTCACCGCCCTCGCCGGTGTCGTCGTCCGAGCGGCGCAGCGAGAGGTCGTCGCTGAAGTACACCGGCTTGCGGTGGTGTCTGGAGGCGGGGGCGACGTACGCCTCGATGCCGATGATCGGCTTGACCCCCGTCTTGCGCGCCGTCTGGAAGAACTCGTACGCCCCGTGCACGTTGCCGTGGTCGCTCATCGCCACGGCGGGCATCCCCAGCCGTGCCACCTCCTCCATCAGCATCCCGACCTTGGCCGCGCCGTCGAGCATGCTGTACTCGGTGTGCACGTGGAGGTGCACGAACGAATCCACGAACGACCACACCCTTTCGTTGTAGGCTCGGCCCGCGAACCCGAGCATTCGACCCGAGGGCAGGCGTGGTTGTCCAACAATCGACACACCGATAACCCACAACCAGAAGTTGTCCAACGAGCGCCGCTGGATCTCGACCTGGGCGCGGTCAGGGCCTTCGTGGCCCTTACCGAGGACCGGTACTTCAGCGAGGCCGCGACCCGGCTGGGCATCAGCCAGCAGGCCATCTCCAAACGCATCGCGAAGCTGGAGTCCGATCTCGGCGTCCGGCTGTTCTTCCGCACCCGCAGCGGGGCCGAGCTCACCGGGGACGGCAGGGCGTTCCTGCAGCACGCGCGCTCCCTCGTCGGCCTCGCCGATCAGGCGGTCGACCTGCTGCGTTCCCGGTCGCGCGCGCTCCGGGTCGACGTTCTGGACACCCGGCTACGTACCGTGGACCTGCTCCAGGCCTTCCACCGGACGGCCGAGGACATCGACATTGAGATCCTCACCTCGAACGGGCTCAGATCGGCGCAGACCGCACTCACCCGCGGAACCGCCGACGCCTTCTTCTGCCGCGTCACCGGCGAGCTGAACGAGGAGCTCCGCCACATCCCCGCCGACCTGGGCCCGGTGCACCTCCTTGTCGGCCGCGACCACCCCCTCGCCGGCCTTGCGCAGGTCGAGATGGAACGCCTGTCCGGATCGACCGTCTGGATGCCCGGCAACACCCCCGGCAGCGAATGGGCCGACTACTACGACCATCTGGGCAGCACGTTCGACATCCGCATCGACACCTCGGGCCCCGACTTCGGCTGGGACCATTTCGTGGAGCGGATCGCCGCCGGCGAGCACATCGGGTTCGGCGGCGAAGGGCTGCGGCTGCCATGGCATCCCCACATCGTGCAGATCCCGCTCGTCGAACCCTCGCCCGTCTATCCGTGCTCGCTGCTGCACCACCGGCAGAACCACCACCCGGTGCTGGACCGGCTCATCCGCTTCGTCGAGAGCCGATTCCGCCCCTTCGACCCGGCCCGCCAATGGCTCCCGGCCCCCGACCGCCCCGCCTTCGCCGCCTGAGGGCAGCCTTCGGGGGCCGGGGCAGCCATCGCCACAAGAGGGCCGGCGTGGTCAGGCGGTTTCGGTCGCTGGGGCCGCTGGGCCGGATGCCACGCAGCCGCCTGAACGCCACGCGGAGCGCGAAGGCGTTGGCATAGCCGACCGTCCTCGCGATCGTCTCCTCCGTAGATCGGTTTCGCGCAGCAGGTCGGCGGCCAGGGCGATGCTCCGGCTCGCGAGACAGGCCATCGGCGGTTCGCCAGGTAGACGACCGGAGGCCCGCCGACCAGCGCGGTGAACCGCCGGGCCGCGATCGGGACGGTCTCCCACGCGGTACCGAACAGCATCGCGCAGGACGAGTCGAACAAGCCCCGCAGCCGCCCGGTCGTGGCGGAACGTCTCCGCCTGCGCACGACCTTCTCCGCCCGTGAACAGCAGGATCGCGCTTGATCGCATGGAGGAGACCGGCCCGGCGGCCGGTCCCGCCGTCTCCTCGTCCGGGGTCATGCCTCCCGGGCGGTGCGCTGCACACGGCGCCGTCTGGCGACGTACGGTGACACGAACAAGAACAGGCCAGTGAACATCTGCAAGACGAGTGGGAGCAGCGGCAGGTAGAACACCCACTCGGGAGGCTCCTCCTGGAGCACGGCGACGAGAGCGACCAGGACGGTCACCGTGAAGAAAATGGACAGCCAGCGGTGAGTCTGCCGAACCCACTTGTCCCCGGTCATTGAGACCTCCTCTGAGAGACGGGCGACCCCGGCCAGGGCGACCTGCCGGGTGGGACGTTCAGCCGCTTGCGGACATCGCTGACCGCAGGGCAGCGGCAATGGATGCAGCGCGCAGATCCTCCGCCACGGCCCGGCTCACCCAGACGTCTTTGTGGTGGGTCAGCCGATGCTCGGTGTCGTCGCGATGAGCCGTATACGGGGACATTGCCCGGCACTCATCGGTCGTTACGCAGCCGAGCACATCACCACGGTGATCATGACAATGGCCGGCGGGCGGCCGCCACCTACGCGTTGCGCTCCACGACAGATCACGCTAGGTGCGGCCCAGGACCAGGCGCTTCTCGATTCCTGACCGATTGGGTCGCTCCTGTTGAGGCCACATCACAGGGCATTACCAGCCGGGTTCAGCGATCCGGCACCGACACCTGCCGAGAGATCACTTCGTACGGCATCGCAACCGCGACTTGCGATGCCGTTCAATCCAGTACCTGACGAATCTCGCACCGACCTGGCCAACGTCAGCGTCTCCCCGCACGCCTTCCATGGGCGGTTCGCCGCTCACTACGACGGCCGAATCGCCGACTTGAAGGGCCTTACACCCCTGCCAGTCGGCGCCGCGAGATCAGAGCGGCCGGCCACTACGGGTGAAGCAGACGTCTGAAAGAGCCTGCGCCTTCGGCCTTCAGCTCCACCTCGGGCGAGCCGACCGCGACACTCACTGGCTTTGTCACCGGCTAGAAGCGCTCCCGTACGACTATCAGCGCCTACTTGTCCGAACTCGCCGAACCATCGCCGATCAGCAGCAACCAGGCCACTGTCGTACGGCAAGCGGTGCGCGATCCTACGACGCCGCACCGTCGGCGGCCGATCCGCCTGGCCGCAGCACCGGCTCCCGGCAGACGACCGCAGGTGCGGCGCGAGAGCGGGCGCCGAGCTGTCGCTTCGCCGTCCATGCAGGCGACGTGCGAGGAGAGGGAACTCGGCGCCTCGTCTGACACCCCCACCGCTGACGTACTGCACGGCCGCATGCGTCGAAGGCGACACCCGTCCACTGCACCATGCCCACGCCATCAAGCTCGCCCATGAGGTTCACGCCGGTGGTCCCCATCGTAGGCGCCCCGGCAGGGCGGTGCAGGGCAACCTCGACCCCGCCGTCCTCCTCGCGCTATGGGAGGCCGTCGAGCGCAAGGTCCGTGAGGTGTTGCGGCGCGGCGAGGCCGCCGACGGCCCTCCTGCCGCCGAGGTTGACTGGCAATGGCCGCTCGGTGGTCGTTTCGGGGCACCCTGGTGTCGCGCCGGTGCCGTCCCCTGAGGTCGCGAACGCGATACCGGCCGCCCCTCAGTCGGACGACCGCCCGATCCGTCGGATGACCGCCCCATCTGGTGCGCCGCCAGAATCATGCCGTCCCGCTCGCAGGTGTCAGCCCTGCCCTGGCATGGACGCCCCTCGGACACGCCGATCTCGGTGGGCGGGACCGCCTCTGACTCCACCCGCCGTCACCTCAGCGGAGGGGTGTCAGACAAGGGGTCGATTTCCCGTTCCTCGGCGCGACCGAGCGAAGTGTGCCTGCCCACTGCCACGGCGTCCTGGCGACAGGAGAGTGCCCGGTATGTCTCTGCTTGAAGGGCGAGGCACGGTCCGTACGTGCGGAGTGCCGTACGTACGGCCCGACAGCCGGCGCCGAGCCGCGCCCCACAGCCAGCGCTGAGCACCCCTGTCGCCTGGGACGCGCGGCAAGGGGCGTGCTCGGTCACGTCTTGGGGCTTGTGACGTTCGGCAAAGAGGTTCTCGCTGACAGCTACTTGCGGGAATTCTGCCTTCTCACAAGTAGCTTCACAGCTCCGATCGCGCAACGGATCTGATTTTCTGAATTTGAATTTCTAGAAAATAGAAAATGGTAAGCTGTCCGCGTGACTCTGGAGATGGGCTCCGTGACTGTGTGTGCTCGGCTGGAGGGGCCAGCGGTCCGCGCCGCGCGCCTCCCGTCGGCAGCGCACATCACCGTCACCTCAGCGGTGGCGGTGCCAGATGAGGGGCCGAAATCCCCGTTCCTCGGTGCGACCGAGCGAAGTGTGGCTGCCCACTGCCACGTGCCCTGGCGGCAGGAGTGGCCGGTACGTCGACTGCGTGGAGGGCGAGGCTGCGGCTCAGCGCTGGCGGCGAGGCGGCGGCTCGGCGCCGGCTCTCGCGCCGCACCTACGGTCGTCTGCCGGGAGCCGGCGCTGCGGCCGGGTGGATCGGCGCGGTCCGGACGCCGTCTCAGGCACGCTCGCGCGTGGTGGTCAGTGCAGCGTCCCGCGCGCCGTCCCGCGCGCTGGCTCCCTGCCGCGTGCCGGCGTCCCGCGCGCGGTCTCGCGCACCGTTCCGCGCGCTGGCTCCGTGTCGCGTGCCGGCTTCGTCCCGCGCGCGGTCTCGCACACCGTTCCGCGTGCTGCCTCCCTGCCGTGCGCTGGCTTCATGCCGCGTGTTGGCTCCATGCCTTCCCTCGGCGCGGACGCCGTCGGAAGCAGGAGGCCGTGGACCGTGCGGTTGCGGCCGGGGTCTCGCCGTACGGCGTACGAGCGTGCAAGCCACTACCTGCACCGCCCCACGGCGCACAGTTCCGGTCGCTCTGCCGGCGGTGCTGCGGGCAAGCCGGCCTTTCCCGGCCCTTCCATGGCAGTACGCATTCGGGTTCGACACCAGTGGAGGGTGAGGCTATGACGGGTGGACCGACGCGTTTCGGTGGGCGGGAGGATGTCGCCCTGGTGATGGTCCTGGACTGCGCCGACCTCGATCGGTCCGCGGCGTTCTGGTGCGGGGTCCTCGGCTACACCACCGAGCCGAGCTCGAGCGAGCGCTATCGGGCGCTGCAACCGCCTGACGGGAACGGCATTGAGCTGCTTCTGCAGCGGGTTCCGGAGCCGAAGACGACCAAGAACCGGCTGCATCTGGATCTGCGCGTACCTGACCTGGAGGCGGAAGTCGCCAGACTGGTGGCCCTGGGGGCGCGGCGCGTCACCGACGATCCCATCGAGGAGGACGGCTGGACCTGGTACGTGCTCGCCGACCCCGACGGCAACGAGTTCTGCGTGTTGCAGCAGCCGGAGAAGCCCGCGGATGGTGATCATGGCGACTGCTAGCGCTCCGATCGAGGGGTCTTCTAGTGGCGCCTCTGCCGTCGTCCCGTTCCCCGAAGAACTGCCAGTTGAAGTGAGAGAGCGAGACCAGTGACCTTCCCCGACACCAACGGCGAACCGCTGATCCGTGAGGCCGCCGCCCGGCAGGCCAAGAAAGACGTCCTGGTGACGCCGTGCAAGCACTGTGGGTCGCCGATCGAGCAGCGGCGGGGGAGAGGGCGGCCGAAGTCGTACTGCCCGGAGAAGGACTGCCAGGCGGCGGCCAAGCGGGAACGCGAGCTGCGGCGCGCCACCCCTGGGCTTGAGGGGGCGCTGGCCAGGGCCGAGCAGCTGTACGAGCGCATGGAGGCCGGGCTGGCGGCGGCGATCGAGCCGCTGGCGAAGGCCCTGGCCGAGGAGCTGAGCCCGGCCGGGGTCGAGGCTAAGATCAGCGCCGTGCAGGCTGAGGCGCACACGCGGGTGGCGATCGCACGTACGGAGCGGGAGCAGGCGTTCGAGCAGGTACGCCTGGCACGCGAGGCGGCCGAGCACGCCCGGCGGCAGACGGCGGAGATGCGCAAGCGGCTCGAGGAGGCCGAGATCGAGCGGGAGACCGCGCTGGGCGATGCCGAGCGGGCACGCGAACAGGCGCTGGCGGCCCTGCGGGAGGCGGCAAGCACCGAACGCCAGGCGCTCCAGGCGGCCGAGGAGGCCAAGCGGCGGGCCGAGCTGGCCGAACGGCGCGCCAAGGAGGCGCTACGGGAAGCGGAGCTGAACGCGCTGGCCCGGGACCAGGCCGTTCAAGAGCTGGCGGAACGGGTCGAGCTGGCCAACCGGAAGATCGCCGAAGCGCAGGCCCAGACCGCCGAGGCCCAGGAACGCGCCCGGGCCGAGGTCGCCGCAGCGGAGGAGCGGGCGCAGGCCGAGATCGAGCGGATCCGGGAGGAAGCGCAGGCGGAGATCCTGCTGGCGCGGCAGGAGGCCGAAACGCAGGTCGCGCAGGCGCAGGAAGCAGCCGACGCCCAGGTCAAGCGGGCCAAGGAGGAGGCACAGGCGCAGGTCGTACGGGCCAAGGAGGACGCCGCACTGGCTCGTGAGGAGCGCGACCGGGCGCGGGAGGAGGCGGCGGCGGCCGTACGGGAGCGCGAGCGTGCCGAGCGTGCGGCCGCCGGCGCGAAGGCCCGGGAGGAGGTGGCGGCTCAGGAACGCGAGCGTGCCGTCGAACGGGCCGTCACTGCCGAGCGCACCGCCGCCGAGGCCGAGCGGGACCGGGCGGTGGCGCTGAAGGACGCCGCGCGGGCCACGGCCGAGTCCGAACGCCTGGCCGAGCGGCTCGCCGCGTTGGAGGAGGAGAGCGCGGCGGAGCTGGCACGCGAGCGCAAGGCGACCGCGCGCGAGCGGTCCCGCGCCGACGCGGCGGCCAAGGAACGCGACCAGGCGCAGGCGGAGCTGCGGTTGGAGCGGGTGCGGCTTGAGGATCTGCGGGCCGAGCTTGAGGCGGTGCGGAGCGAGGCGGCGCAACTGCGGGAACGCGCGGTGGCAGCGGAGCTGCGATCCTCATAGCGAAGTCGTGGTCGTCGATTGGGCTCCCGTGTTCATGGCGGGGCCGTGCCCGTCAGAGTAGGGCCATGCACGGCGTCATGGCCGCCGCCCAACGCGCTGCGTAGCTCACGACGCGCTGCTCGACCTGCCCGGCATGATCAGCCCCGACTCGTACGCCTGGATCACCAGGTGGACCCGGGTCTCGGCGTCGGGCTTGGTGAGCAGCCTGCTGATGTGCGTCTTGACGGTCGCGGCGCCGATGTGCAGGCGCTGCGCGATGTCGGCGACGGCCGGGGCGGGGCGGCTTCACATAGCGGCCCGTCTAGCCCAGGAGGCTGATCAGGACGGAGGTGGTCGTGACGGCGGCGGCCAGGGGATACGTCCACCACCTGGGCGCCGGTCCCTGCGACAGGACCTTGACGCCGAGCGGGACGAGGGCGACGCACAGTCCGGCTGCGGCGACGATCGATGTCACGCCGGTGCCCTTGAGCACCCCGAGCGGCATCGCCGCCATCAGTGCCAAGCCCGCCGACTGCGCTGGCCCGAGCACGCCCGCGCGCCACGCGCCGGCCGCGAGCACGATCCAGCCGGCCATCGTGGCCAGGTTGATCGTCTGGAAGATGTGGAACGAGCCGTACTGCGCGGTGATCGCCTGCCGCGCCGCGCTCAAGCCCTGGACGTGCACCAACTGGAAGGCCAGGTGGACGATGCCGGCGTGGAAGGTGCGGGCGAACAGGCCGGCCAGGGTGAGGGCCAGGCCCCATTGGGCGAGGCGCGGGTGCGTGGAGGCGATCCTCAGTACGCCGCTCATCACCAGCAACGGCCCCAGGACCAGCCCGGCGCCTTCGATCCATCGGCCGGGGAAACTCTCGTTCGTCGTCACGGCAACGATCCAAGCGCCGCAGGCCGGAGCGCACACTGGTGGACGGGCGAGTGCCGGGGGTAGTCCTGGCACCACCGCCTCCCGGCTCGCCATCACGTACTCCGTCCGGTGTAGTGCGTACGGCGAACGGAGCACCGCGAAGTGACGATCAACGGACGATGTGCTCCTGGTGCCGCCGGGCCTAGCGTCTCCCACCGAGATGATCGAAGCCCGACAGAGGGGAACCGTGATGAGCAAGAGTGTGCTGGCCGCGATCGCCGGGCTCGGCCTGACGGCCGGGCTGCTCGCCGCAGCGAGCACGCCTGCCGGCGCCCAAACAGCGCAGGCGGGCAAGGCAGCGCAGGCGGGTCATGCAGCCCAAGCAGCGCAGGCGGGCAAGACAGCGCAGGCGGGCAAGACAGCCCAGGCAACCCAGGCGGGCCAGGCAGCGCAGGCGAGCCAAGTAGCCCAGACCGGCCAGGCGAGTACGGTGAGCGAGGCGGCCGCGCCGAAGGGCGCCAGGGCGGTGGTGCAGGTCAGCCCCAACCCCACCACCAAGCGCGGCCAGGAGGTGACGATCACCGGGCACTGCGGCGGCGGCAAGGGGCTCAAGGCCGTGCTCGCCGGGCTGGACAGGAAGAACCCGGTGCTGCGGAACATCCGCATCGTCAAGGACGACCCGAAGGGGTTCGTGGCCAAGGCGGCCCTCGACCCCAGGATCGGTAACGGCGTGGGCCCGGTGTTCGTCGATTGCGGCGGCGAGGCCGGTGTGACACTGCTGGTCACGCACGTCTGAACCAGCCGAGAGTGAGCCTTCGCATGCCAGAGTCGCCGCCGCGGCGCGAACCCGCGCTCGTCCGGCACCTCGCCCGGATCACCGATACGACGCTCGCCGTCCTCACCCTGGTCTTCTTCGTGGCCGTGGCCCTCGCCACCGGGGTGCACAACCCGTGGGACGGCGCGATTCAGCTCGGCGCGTTCCTCGGCGCGCTGCTCCTGGTACGTCGCCGGTGGCCGATGACCGTGCTGCTGTTGTCGGTCGCGGGAATCTTCGTCTATCACCTGACCGGGCATTGGCCTCCGGCCGGCTGGATCTGGCCGGCGGCGGTCGCGTACTTCACCGCCGCCACCACCCCACACGTACGCTGGGTGGCCGCCATCGGCGTGGCCCAGCTGGTGTACTCCGGGTTCGACGCGCGCTGGCTCATCGAGCGCAACCTGCCCCGCTACCTCATCCACGTCATCGGGGAGGGGGTGCTGCTGGCGATCCTCGTCGCGGCGGGCGTCACCTACGCGGCCGCGCTGCGCTGGCGTGAGCGGCTGCGTGAGACCGACCGCCGCGCGCACGCCGCCGAGGAACGGCTGCGCGTCTCGCACGAGGTGCACGACGTCATCGCCCACACGCTGGCGGTCGTGGGCGTGCAGCTCAACGTGGCCGCCGACGCCCTTGACGAGGAGGACCCGGCGGCGGCCGCCGAAGCGCTGCGGGTGGCCAAGGACGTCAGGAACCGGGCGATGGCCGACCTCCGCTCCCTCATCACGGTCTTGCGCGACGGCCCGGAGGGCACCGCGCCGCAGGCGGACCTGTCCTCCCTGGACGCGCTGATCGAAGACGCGCGGGCGGGCGGGCTGAAGGTGACGCTCGACGAGGACGGTGACCGCGCCGCCGTCCCCGCCGTGACCGCCATCGCCGTGCACCGTGTCGTGCAGGAGTCCCTCGCCAACACGCTCAAGCACGCGCAGGCGAGCGAGGCCAGGGTGACGATCGGGTACGGGCCGCGTTCGATCACCGTCGAGATCGCCGACAACGGCCGCGGTGTCCCGGACGGCGCCGAGGTCGTCGAGGGCCACGGCCTGGCCGGCATGCGGGAGCGGGTGAGCGCACTCGGGGGCACGCTCACGGCGGGACCCGCACCCGGCGGCGGCTTCGCCGTACGGGCCGGCATCCCTGTGGCAGGCTCGACGGCATGACGATCAAGGTGCTTCTCGCCGACGACCAGGCACTCGTCCGGGCCGGCTTCCGCAGCCTGCTGGCCCGCTCCCGGGACATCACGGTCGTCGGCGAGGCGCAGGACGGCGACGAGACCGTACGGCTGGCCGCCGGCGCCCGCCCCGACGTGATCCTCATGGACATCCGCATGCCGGGCACCGACGGCATCACCGCCACCCGCCGCATCGTCACGGACCCGGAGACCAAGGGGTGCCGGGTCATCATCCTCACCACGTTCGACACCGACGAGCACATCTTCGCCGCCCTGCGCGCGGGCGCCAGCGGCTTCCTCACCAAAGAGGTCGAACCCGCCGAGCTGCGCAGGGCGGTCGCCGCCGTCGCCGGGGGAGACGCGCTCCTGTCGCCGGGCGTGACGCGGCGCGTCATCGAGCAGTTCGCCCACCGGCCCGGCCACATGCCCGGCCCGGATCAGCGGCTGGCCGCGCTCACCTCACGGGAGCTGGAGGCGGTACGGCTGGTGGCGCTCGGCCTGTCCAACAACGAGATCGCCGAACGGCTCGTCATCAGCCCGCTCACGGCCAAGACCCACATCACGAGGGCCATCGCCAAGCTGGGCGTGCGTGACAGGGTGCAGCTCGTCATCCTGGCCTATGAGAGCGGTCTGGTACGCCCCGGCGCCTGATCGGCCCGGTCCGCGTCTTTGAAACGCGGGCGTTTCGAAGACGCGGACCGGATCAGGGGCGCAGGCTGCTCACTTCCGCTCGGTCCACCGCTCGTAGGTGTCGTCGCCTGGGAGCACCCAGGTCGCTACGTTCGGCCGCTTGATCTTTTTGAGCGTCTTCACCGCGCCCGTCTGGTGTGACACCTGGTAGATCGCCACCCCGCTCGCGGTCTTGGAGCACACGATCAGCCGCTTCGACCGGTCGACGTCGACGTCGTCGATGTACTGCCCGCGCGGCAGCTTCACGCTCACCGTGGCGCCCGCCCGTCCGGTACGCAGGTTCAGCAGGCGCAGCTTCCGGTACTTGCCAGGCCGTGCCGACCAGCACGGCCGAGGTCGTGTAGTCGCCCGCCAGCGCCTCCGGCGCGAGCTTCGTCTTCAGCCGCAGCCGGGAGCGCAGCGCACGGTCGAAGACGACGGCCTGTCCCTCCCCCTGGACCAGCAGCCGCTTGCCGTCGGGGCTGAACGCGCCCAGACCCCGGGCGTCCGTCTTCTCCGGCGGCCTCAGGGACTTGCGCGGAAGATGTGCCGGCCGTCGGCGCTGATCAGGAACGGGGCGCGGGCCCCCGCGTTGACCGCGTCCTTGGGCGCTACGGTCAGCGCCTCGGGCACCTTCACCACCTTGCCGCTGGTGAGCACCACTTCCCAGGTCGTCGTTCGCTGGGCGTAGGCGATCGTGGCCGGCGCCTGGGCGGCCGCGGGCTGAGCGGCCGCGATCAGGCCGCGCGTTCCGGATCCCCGGCGTCGCGGCGAGCGCCTGGTACGCCGCCGCGCGGACCTGCGCGGGCGCGCGCAGGTCCGCTCCTCCTGTCGCCGATGGTCAGGAAGTGCCGGTGTAGCGGAGGGTCATCGCGTCGAGGTTGAGCCGGTTCGTGCTGCCCGTGGCGGAGCTGAACGCGACCGCGACGGTGTTGGCGCCCTTGCGGAGCGGCACGTCCGGCACGGTGACCGTCTTCCACTCGGTCCAGGATCCGCTGGCGGGGAAGCGCTGGGCCCCGGCGGCCTCGGCGCCGTTGACGACGATCCTGCGTACGGCGTCGCCCGCGGCGGCGGCATAGCGGAAGGTGAAGTCGTACCTGCCGGCCCTGCTCACGTTGGGACGCAGCGTCACCGACTGGCCGCCCGCGTTCCAGCCGGCGACGTACCCGGTGCCGGTGTAGCCGGCGTGGGCGGACTCGGTGCCGACGCCGCGCAGGGTGCCCGACTCGGCCTGGTGCTGGGCGGAGACGTCGAGCCTGTCGAGGTTGAGGAAGTTCGAGCCCATCTCCAGCCGGATCGTGTTGTGCCCCTTGGCGAGGGTGACGCCGTCGAGCACGACCGTGTTCCAGGTGCCCCAGCCGCCGGTGGAGGGGAACGGCTGGGCGGCGGCCACCTCGGTGCCGTTGACGAGGACGCGGCGGGTGGCGTCGCCCGCTCCGGCGGCGTAGCGCAGGCGCAGCTCGTGCGCCCCGGCAGAGGGCACGTTGACGTGGAAGGTGAGCGTCTGGTCCGGGTTGTTCCAGCCGGCGAGGTAGCCGCGCCCGCTGAAGCCGGACTGGCTGCTTTCGGCTCCGATGCCCGACGGGCGGGCGTTCTCGGCCTCGTAGACGCCGTTCTCCGGCTGGAGCCCGGCGTTGCCGTCCGGCTGGACGATCTGCAGCATGCTGACGGGGGCCGCCGCGGTCAGGCTCTGCAGGTACGTGCCGGGCGCGGGCGCCGACCAGTCGGGGCCCACCAGGTTGTCGGTGGCGCGGCGGTGGCTCCACGCCTGGGTGGCGTTGCGCTGCAGGAACGGCAGGTACTGGCGCTGGCCGTGCTCCTTGACGAGCGTGTTGAGCGCGCGGACCAGCCGCGCCTTGAAGCCGCCGCCGTCATCGACGCCCTCGTGCAGCAGCGTGCCGCCGTTGGTGAGGTAGGTGGTGGCCCAGTCGGCCGCCGCGCGGGCGTCGTCCAGGTAGGAGTCCGCTCCGGTGACCTTGCGGAGCGCGGCGGCGGCGCTGATGTAGGTGCCGAAGTTGTAGGTGAAGTCCCACTTCACGAGGGTGCCGGCGTCCTGGAGGTGGTCGTAGACGTGGCCGTCCTCCTGGAGGTTCTCCTTGATCCAGGCGAACAGGCCGCGCGCCCGTTCCAGGTAGCTCGCCTCGCCGGTGGCGGTGTAGAGCTTGGTGGCGGTGAGCACGGCGGGGGCGTTGGTGGCGACGTTCTTCTGGTCGCGTACGCTCCTGCGCCACCAGATGCCGCCGCCGTACGTCGAGTCGTGGAAGGCCCAGATCCGCTCGAACAGCTCACGCGACCTGTCCAGGTACGCGGTGTCCCCGGTGATCTCGTACGCCCGCGCGCAGGCCAGCGCCCACCAGCCCAGGTCGTCGTTGAAGTCGTTCTCGAACGTCGGATAGGCGGCGACGAACCCGGCGTAGACGTCGTCGATCATCGTGCGGTACGTGGAGCCGCGGGTGCGTTCGTAGGCGTCCATGACCAGCTCCCAGAGCTGGGCCTCCCACCAGAAGTCGGTGTAGAGGCCGCCTTCTGGGCCGTGTGCGTGCTCGGGATGGATCTTTCTGTCGCTGTTGGTGTAGAAGTACTTCTTCTGCGGGTCCCAGAAGGTCGCGATGAAGGCCGACATGGCCGCGTCGGCGTCACCAGGAACGGTGGCGGCGGCCGGGGCCGGCTGGAGCGGCTGGAGGAGGGCTGCCGATAACACGACGCAGGCAGCCGCGAGGCGTGATCTCACCGGCGCATCCTTTTAGTTGAGGTTGTTGTCCTTGAGCACCCGGTCGCCCTGCTGCTGCGCCTGGGCGAGGGCCTGCTGTGCGCTGACCTTGCCCTCCAGGAAGAGCTGGAGGTTGGGGATGAGCGCCTCTTCCTCCATCGGCGGGTAGCCGGCGCAGGTGGGGCGGATCTTGGCGAACTCCAGCGTCTCCAGGATCGGCTTCCAGAACGGGTCGCCGGAGAAGAACGGATCCTGCGCGGCCTCGACGTTGCCGGGGATGTTCAGACTGGTCTTGGCCCACAGCATGGCGTTGTCCTTCTCGGCCGCCCACCACTTGATGAACTCCCAGGCGGCGTCCTGCTGCTTGGAGGCGCGCGGGATCACCAGGCCGAAGCCGCCCATGAGGCTGGCCTTGTCGCCCTGCGGCCCGGCGGGCGGCGGCACGATGCCGAAGTCGAGGTCCTTGCCGTACTTCTTGTACGTGGTGATGTTCCAGGGCCCGGTGAGGATCATGGAGACCTTGCCGGTGGCGAAGGCGTCGGTGCCCTCGCCGAGGCCCTTTTCGAAGCCGCTCTGGTAGACGCCGGCCTTGGCCATCCGGTCCCACAGGCCGAGCACCTGCCGGCCCTGCGGGCCGTTGAACGCGGTGCGCGAGCAGTCGTCGGTGACCATCTGGCCGCCGGCTTGGCGCAGGTACATGCTGAACAGGCCGGTGTCGTCCATGGACAGCCCGGCGCGGACGAGCTTGCCGCCCTCGCGCTTGGTCAGCTTCACCGCGGCCTTCTCCAGCTCGTCCCAGGTGCGCGGGGGCTCCAGGCCCGCCTCCTTCAGGTGGGCCTTGTTGTAGAACAGGGCGCGGGCGTCCACGGTGAGCGGCAGGCCGTACAGCTTGCCGTCGTGGGTCAGCTCGCGCATGGCCTCGCCGTAGAAGCGCTCCTTGGGGATGCCGTCCTTCTTCAGCAGGTCGTCGAGGGGGAGCAGGACGTTCTTGGGCGCGTAGCTGGCGGTGCGCCAGCGGTCCCAGAACATGATGTCGGGGGCCTGGCCGGAGGTGGAGGCGGTCAGGAACTTGGTGAGGATGTCCTCCTGGACGACGTACTCGACCTGGATCTTCGGGTGGGACTTGTTGAAGGCCTCGGTCATCGTCTTGAACTGCTGCTCGCCCTCGCCGGACCAGTCGCCCCAGAATTTGAGCCGAACCACCCCGTCGGACGACGAGGAGGAGGTGCCGGATGAGGAGGCGCAGCCGGTGGTGATCACCGTTGCGACGGCGAGTGCGGCGGCCGCCAGCCGCCTGGTCAGGGTCGCGTGCATCGGCGGCTCATTCCTTTCGTGGAGATCTTCGTGAAAGACCTGGTCATTGGAGGCCGGAGCCGGTGAAGGCGAGGCCCCGGGTGAGGTAGCGCTGCGCGAAGGCGAACAGCAGCAGGGTGGGCGCCATGGCGACGATCGATCCGGCCATGAGCGGCCCGTAGTCGGTCTGGCGGTTGAAGGAGAAGGCGGCCAGGCTCATCTGGATGGTGCTCATGTCGGGGTCGTTGAGCACGATGAGCGGCCAGAGGAAGCCGTTCCAGCCCGCGACGAACGTGAACACCGCGAGCGTGGCCAGCGCGGGCCGGCACAGCGGCAGGTAGATCTTCCAGAAGATGCGGAACTCGGGGCAGCCGTCCACGCGGGCGGCCTCGCCGAGGTCCTTGGGCAGGGAGAGGAAGAACTGCCGCATCATGAACACCGCGAACGCGCCGACCGCACCGGGCAGGATGACCGCCCAGTACGTGTTCAGCAGCCCGATGCCGCCCTGCCCGGTGATGTCGTTGCCGCCCGCGAGCGGCATGCTGCGCACGATGAGGAACGACGGCACCAGCGTCACCACGGCCGGCACCATCATCGAGGCGAGCAGCAGCCGGAACAGCACCTTGCTGCCGCGGAACGGCAGCCGCGCGAAGGCGTACCCGGCCATCGCGCCGAGCAGCAGGTTCGTGATGACGCCCGCCACGGCGAGCAGCATCGAGTTCGCGAAGTGGCGGGCGAACGGCACCATGGTGAACGCCGTCCAGTAGTGCTCGAAGGTGATCGAGCTGGGCAGCCACTTGATCGGCAACGAGATGATCTCGTTGTCGGGCTTGAGCGACGTGCTGAGCGACCACAGGAACGGCAGCAGCATGAACAGCCCGACGACCGTGAGCACGATGTAGAACAGCGCGATCCTGATCCGCCTGGCCATGGTCATGTCTCGTCACTCCGGTTGATCCGCATGTTGATCACGGTGACCGCCACGATGATGAGGAAGAGCGTGAACGCCTGCGCCGAGGCGTAGCCCATCTGCAGCCGGTTGAACGCGGTCTCGTAGATCTGGTAGACGGGCGTGAGCGTGGAGTTGCCGGGCCCGCCCTTGGTCATCACGTACGCCTGGTCGAAGAGCTGGAAGGCGCCGATCAGCGACAGGGTCGTGACGAACAGCGTGGTCAGCCGGAGCTGTGGCCAGGTGACGTGGGCGAACGTCGCCCAGCGGCCGGCCCCGTCCAGCGCGGCGGCCTCGTACAGGTGCTTGGGGATGTTCTGCAGGCCGGCGAGGTAGATCAGCATGTTGGAGCCGACGCCCTGCCAGAGCGTGACGATCACGATCGAGAGCATGGCCGTGCTGCTGTCGCCCACCCACGCGGGGCCGGGGATGCCGAAGAAGCCGAGGATCTCGTTGACCGGCCCGTAGTGGCTGTTGAGCATCCAGGTCCACACGGTCGCGGCGGCCACCGGCGAGGTCACCACCGGGATGTAGTAGACGGTGCGGAAGATGCCCATCGCCGGGAGCCTGCTGTTGAGCGCCACCGCCAGCAGCAGCGAGGCGGCGATCATCAGCGGGACGAACATCGCGCAGTAGAGCAGGATGTTCTTCAGCGTGGTGAAGAAGGTGACGTCCTCCAGCAGCCTGGCGTAGTTCTCCAGGCCGACCCACGACGGCGGGCTGAAGACGTCGTAGCTGGTGAAGCTCAGGCCGAGCGCGCCGATCACCGGCAGCACGGTGAAGACGACGAACAGCACCATCGGCGGCGTGGCGAACAGCACCCCGGCCCGCGCCTGGTGCCTGGCCAGCAGGGAACGCCGGGGCCTGGCACGGTGCCGCCGGCCGCCGGGTGAGGCCCGGCCGGCCGCTAGGCCTGGCGAGCGTCTGTGTCATGTCAGCGCCACCTCCATGGCGAACTGCGCGTACAGGCTGTTGGCCCAGCCGAACCAGGGGCGGGTGAACACGCCGGGGTCGTCGGGGTCGAAGCTCTCGTGGATGTAGCCGGTGCCGGCCGTGGTGGCGGCGAGCGTGGTCAGCAGCTCGGCGCGCTCCTCCTGGTCGGTGCTGGTGAGGCCCTGCATGGCCAGCGACATCGGCCAGACCTGGCCGGGCTTGGTGTGCGGGCTGCCGATGCCGCGCGCGTGTCTGCCCTCGCTGTAGTACGGGTTGCCGGGGCTGAGCACGAAGGCCCTGGTGTTGCGGTACGTCGGGTCCGTGGCCGGGCGGTAGCCGAGGTAGGGGATGGACAGCAGGCTCGGGATGTTCGCGTCGTCCATCAGCAGGTGATTGCCGAGGCCGTCGGTCTCGTACGCGTAGACGGGGCCGTGGCGGGGATGGTCGACGATCGCGTACCGCTTGATGCCCTCCTCGATCTCGTCGCGCAGCGCGGCGGCGTCGTCGGCCAGGGCGGCGTCGGCGTAGAAGTCGCGGGCGAAGGCGGCGACGTGGCCGAGCACGACGACCGCGAACATGTTGGCCGGGACCAGGAAGCCGTAGGTGCAGGCGTCGTCGCTGGGCCGGAACGCCGAGCGGACCATGCCGGTGTAGCCGCACTCGGGGCCGCGCCCGCCGTTGACGAGGGTGTCGGTGGGCTGCTGGGGGTGCGGGCGTTCGAAGCGGTAGTGCGAGGACTCGGGGTGCTGCTCGGTGCGCATGGTCGCGACGGCGACGGTGAGCATGCGGTGCACGTCCTCGTCGAACACCTCGGCGTCGCCCGTGGCCGTGTGGTAGAGGTGCAGCAGCCGCAGCGGGTGGCACAGCGAGTCCAGCTCCCACTTGCGCTCCCAGACCCAGGGGGTGAGCTCGGTGCGGTCGTCCTGGTGGCCCTGGCCGTCGGGGGTCTCGTTGAAGGCGTTGGCGTACGGGTCGAGCGCGACGTAGCGGGCCTGGCGGCGGATCACCCCGCGGACCATGGCCCGCAGGTCGTCGTCTTCCGCGGCGTAACGCACGTACGGCTCGATCTGGGAGGCCGAGTCGCGGAGCCACATGGCCGGGATGTCGCCGGTCAGCACGAACGTCGTCCCGTCGGGCAGCCGCTTGACCGTGGTCTCCAGCGTGTTGAGAAAGCACTGCCGGAACATGGCGGCGGCCTCGGGGAAGCGGGGCGCGAGGCGCGTTCGTACGTCTTCGGCCACGCCGAGCAGCACTGGGGGGACAGGGTTCACGCGTTTCCCTTCGTGAGGTGCGCGAGATGTCACTTGAGGGAAACGTAGGAACTAAGTTGGCATAAGTCAATATGTACATTATGCCGATCTATGAGATGATATATACCAAGACAAGGTGACATACCAACCTATGAAGGGGAAGAGTGGCTGCGAGAGGCCCGCTTCTGTACGAGCGGATCATCGAATACCTCCTGGACGAGCTCCGGAGGGGAGCGCTGAACCCCGGCGACCGCGTCCCCTCGGAGATGGAGCTGGCCGAGCGCTTCGAGGTCAGCCGGATCACCTCGAAGAAGGCGCTGGAGGTGCTGCGGCAGGCCGGAGTGGTGCAGCGGATCCGCGGCAAGGGTTCGTTCGTGGCCGCCGAACTGCCCGACCTCGACGCCCTGGAGCTCTCACCGTCCAGCACTGCGGCCGGCGAGGGCGAGCGGGTGCCCGGCACGATCGCGATGATCTATCCGGACGCGTCCGAGGCGTACGGGCTTGAGCTGCTCTGCGCCGTGGAGGAGCGCTGCGCCGAGCGCGGCATCAACCTGGTGATCAAGCGGACCCGCGGCAGCCAGGAAGAGGAGGAGAAGGCCATCGAGTCGATGGTCGACGCCGGGCTGGCCGAAGGGCTGATCGTGTTCCCCGTGCACGGCGAGTACTACAACGCCGGCCTGCTGCGGACCATCCTCGACGGCTTCCCGCTGGTGCTCGTCGATCGCTATCTCGTCGGCATCCAGGTGTGCGCCGTGCACACCGACAACGTCGCCGCCGCCCGTGCCCTCACCGAGCGCGTGCTCGACCAGGGGCACCGGCAGGTCGCGTTCGTCTCGCCGCCGCCGGAGAACACCTCCAGCATCGAGGAGCGCCTTGAGGGCTTTCGCGCCGCCTTCGCCGGGCGCGGCCTGTCGCTCGACAACGCCCGCCAGCTCACCGGCCTGTCCAGCACGCTGCCGGGCGCGTTCACCCCGGAGAACGTGCTCGCCGACGTCGAGCGCATCCACGACTTCCAGGCCCGCGAACCCGAGGTGACCGCGTTCGTGGTGTGCGAGTACAACCTGGCGCGGGTGATGAGCCGGGCCATCGCGGAGACCGAGCCGCGGCCGCTCATCGCCTGCTTCGACTCGCCGCTGGACCCCGTCGCCGGGCCGCCTTTTCTCCACGTACGCCAGAACCAGCGGGAGATGGGCCGGCAGGCGGTGGACCTGCTGCTCGCCCAGATGCGCGGTGAGACGGTGCCGCCGCGCTCCATCGTCCCGTTCTCGATCGTCGAGCCAGAGATCAGCTGAACCACGGAGGACCCTTGCCCGACATCTGGAGCGACCGCGCCGAACTGGCGCAGCGCAGCCTCGATCACTACTTCGCCGCCCCCGGCGACCAGCTCTTCCACAACTGGTATCCGCTGGAGCCCGGCGACGACGACGTCTTCAACTACTGGTGGCTCGCGCACGCCATGGACGTGCGGATCGACGCCCACCGGCGGACCTCCGACCCGGCCAGGCTCGACCAGGCCGCCGAGATCCTGGCCGGCATCCGGCGGCGCAACGGCGGCGCGCTGTTCAACGACTACTTCGACGACATGCTCTGGCTCGCGCTCGCCACCTTGCGCCTGGCCGAGGCCACCGGCTCCGGCGACCTGCGCCGCCACGCCATCGTGCTCTGGCAGCACGTGCTCGACCACGGCTGGAACGACCACGAGGGCGGCGGCATCGCCTGGCGGGTGCAGCAGCCGTACTACAAGAACACCCCGGCCAACGCGCCGTTCGTCATCCTGTCGGCCCGGCTCCACCGCGTCACCGGCGAGGACCGCTACCTGGAGTGGGGCGTGCGGGTCATGGACTGGCTGGAGGGCGCGCTGGTGCGGCCGGACGGGTTCGTGGAGGACGGCGTCAACCGGCAGCAGGACCACGCCATCGACGTGGACTGGCGCTTCACGTACAACCAGGGCCTGTACGTCGGCGCCTGTGTCGAGCTGGCCCAGGCGCTGGGCCGGGACGACTACCTTGAGCGCGCCGCCCGTACCGCGACGACGGCGATCGCCGAGCTGAGCTCCGACGGCGTCTTCGCTCACGAGGGCGACGGCGGCGACGAGGGGCTCTTCAAGGGCGTCTACTACCGCTACGCCCACCGCCTGGTCGAGGTGCGCGACGTGCCCGAGGTGCGAGACTTCCTGGTGGGCAGCACCGAGCGGCTGTGGAAGAACTGCCTGAGCGACGGCCTGCTGCTGGCCGGCCAGGACTGGAACCGCCCGCCGGGGCCGAAGGTCTCGCTGTCGGCGCAGCTCAGCGCGGTGATGGCGACCGAGGTGTGCGCCGCGCTCGCCTCCGGTTCAGCGTAGTGGTCCCGTGATGATCCACAGGTGGCCGAACGGGTCACGGGTCCGGCCTGAGCGCTTGCCGGACGGCCGGTTCTCGATCGGGACGGTCACCTCGGCGCCGTGGGCGACCATGCGCTCGCCCACGGCGTCCGGATCGTCCGCTTCCATCTCGATGAGCACCGCCGAACCGCCGAGGTCGTCCGGCGACCGCCAGCCCCACGCTTCGACGCTCGGCGATACCCGGAAGGTCGCCTCGCCGACGCGGTGCTCGATGACGCTGGGCCGGCCGTCGTCGGCTCCGACCGGGGGAGCGCTGAACACCCGCTCTGCGCCGAGGGCTGCCTGATAGAACGCCGAGGCGCGGTCGGGGTCGGGCACGATGAGGCGTGGGGAAAGGTTCATGCGCCTCATCGTGCTGGCGACGGCCAGCGGGGTCTTGAAGAATTGGGAACGCCTCTGGCCGGGTACCGGACACCGCCCGTCAGCACACGCCGCCGCGCCGGAGACGACCACCACCCGTCACCACATGTCGCCACGTCGGAGACGACCGGCGCCCGTGACGGCTCGCGGCCCCGATGGAGGCGGCCGCCGGCCGTACCGGCACGTCGGCCCCGGCCCCGCCTACGCGGACGGCCCTTCGGTGCGTAGCCACTCGACCGGCGTACACCCGGTCATGGCGCGCCACTCCCGCGTGAAGTGGGCCTGGTCCGCGAACCCCGCCGTCGCCGCCACCTCCGCCAAGCTGACCGCGCCGGATCGGGCGGCGGCCACGAGCCTGCCGCGCGCGGCCTCGAACCGCACCAGCCGCTGGTACTCCTTCGGCGTCACGCCGAGCGCGGCCCGTACCGTGGCACTGAGATACCGCCGCGAACAGCCCAGCAGCCCGGCCGTCTCCCGCACCCGGTCGGTCCCTGACAACGCCGCCAGCACGACCCGCAGATCCCGGTCACCGGCGCGTGCCTCGTGCCTTGCCCACCCAGCGAGCAGAGCGTCCTCGACGAGGGCGCGGCGCTCCGGCCAGGACCTGCGGCCCGCCAGTCGCTCAGGCAGGTCCGCCAGCGCCGGTGCCACATCGGCGAGCTCGACGACGCGACCGCTCAGCTCGGCCGCGGGAACGCCCAGCAGCGCCGCCGCCCCCAGCGGGCTGAGCGTCACCCACACGCCCCGCCCATAGCCCTCCTGCCGCAGCTCGGCCGCGTCCAGGTGCAGCCCGGCGACGGCGGCGTGAAACCGTCCCGGCGGGCCGGGCCGCCCGAGCCAGGCGATCTCCACCGGGTCGGCCTCCGGGATCGTGATCGAGATCGTGGACGACGGCAGCCCGCGATGCACGCGCCGGCCCAGCTCGTACGCGCTGAGCGTCCCCACGTACGGCACCGCCTGACGAGTCATCCCCCCACAGTAAGGGCACTCCCGAGCGACCTGCATCCGCCGGGGTGATCCGCCGCCGGTGGGAGGATGAGGCCATGTACGTCCGTGAGACCGGCGACGCGCACGCCCCACCCCTCCTGTTACTGCACGGCGGAGGCGTGGCGGGCTGGATGTGGCGCCCGGCGCTCGACCGGCTCGGCACGAGTCACCGCGCGATCATCCCCGACCTCCCCGGCCACGGGCGCAGCGCGGCGGAAGCGTACCGATCGCATGAGGAGACCGCGCGGGCCCTGGTGCAGATCCTGGAGGAACGCGCACCGAACGGCGCGACCGTCGCGGGGTTCTCACTGGGGGCGCAGCTCACGATCCTCCTGGCCGCAACCCGTCCTGGCCTCGTCGCCAGGGCCGTCGTGGTGAGCGCACAGGCGAAGCCGCTCCGCTTCCCCGGTGCGACGCTGGGGCTTCTCGCCGCGACCGCACCGCTGGCCAGGCGGGAGTGGTTCGCAAGGCTCCAGGCCAGGCAACTGCTCATTCCGGACGAGCTGCTGGCCGACTACGTTCGCGACAGCGTACGTACGAGCCGGGAGACCCTGCTCGCGGCATCCCCCTGCAGCGCCCTGACCTGTTCGCCGAGGTCCTGGCCGAGCGTCACCCTTTCGGCCCGTAGGCCGTCACAAGGACGTACACCGCGGCGAGAACAGCGATCCAGACCAGGGCGCGCCTGGTCGGCGGGGGACCGTCGCGCAGCAGCGAGACGCCCAGAGGGATGAACGCGACGCACAGTCCGCCCACGGCGAGGAAGGACTGCGGGACCTGGGTGCCTTTGAGCGGGCCGAGCGCGAGCATCGACATCAGGCCGAGCGCGACCGATCGCCCCAGCCCGAGAGCGCCGGAACGGTAAGCGCCGGCGGCCAGCACGACCCACCCGAAGAACGCCGGCCCGACAGCGCCCTGAACGGATGCCAGCGCGTGTCGCCCCAGGCGGTGTAGTAGGCGCCGATGCCGTCGAGCATCGTCTGCAGGCCGAGGCTGTCGGTCAGGTGGAATGCCAGGTGGTCGGTGCCGTACTGGAAGGTCCGGGTGAACAGCCCGACGATCACCAGGCAGCCGCCCCACATCCCCCACAGCGGAGCCGTGGCGGCGACCGTGACCGGCGCGGTGGCGGCAGGCGCTTATCTGGGTGACGTACGTGCCGACCGCGCTCACGCTGTACCTCGTGGCCACCACCACCTGGCTCGCCTGGTCGATGGCGAGCCTGGCAGCATGCGCCGCCGGGGCGGTCGCCGCAGTCCTGATCTTCTACGAGCGCGTGTTCCCCGGCCTCGACCCGGCGGCAGGGCCGAGCGAGCTGCCGCCGGCCTGGCCCATCGAGATCGGGGCGATCTCCGTGGTCCTGGTCGTGGCGTGGGCCGTCGGAGCGGCCGTGCGCTGGAAACGCGCCACGACCGCCGCCCTCGTCCGCCACCTCTCCGAGGCGGTCGTGGCGGACGAGCGCCGACGCATCGCCCGCGAGCTGCACGACGTCATCGGCCACAGCATGAGCCTGATCGCCGTCAAGGCCACCGTAGCCAACCACGTCGCCGACGCCAGACCGCAGGAGGCGCGTGCCGCGCTGGCCGTCATCGAGGAGACCAGCCGGAGCACGCTCACCGAGATCCACCGCGTGATCGGCCTCCTGCGCTCAGACGGCGACCCGCAGCAGGCCCACCTGCCCGTCCCCGGCATGGCCGACCTGCCCAAGCTGGCCGCAGACGCCCGATCCGCCGGAGTCGACGTCCACCTCACCGTCAACGGGGAAACCGAGCCGCCACCCGGAGTCGCGATGTCGATCTACCGCATCGTGCAACAAGCGCTGACCAACGTCGTCACCCACGCGGCACCCACCCGCTGCACGGTCACCGTGGACATCGACGGCCGCGAAGCCGCGATCGAGGTATTGGACGACGGCCCCACCCACGGCCGCCCGCCCCGCGCAGGCCCCGGCGGCCACGGCCTGATCGGCATGCGCGAACGGGTGAAGCTGTACGGCGGCACGTTCAGCGCAGGCCCCCGCCCCGAGGGCGGCTTCCGCGTGGCAGCCCGCCTGCCCTACAACGCGAACGGCGCAGGAACATGACCGGCGACACCACTGCACGCCAGGTCATGAGGGGCGACACCACTGGACGGCAGGCCACGTGGGGCGACGCCGCTGGTGGCGTGACCGTAACCGGCAGCGTCGCAGCGCGCGAGGACGCTGCGCGTGCAATCGTGATCAGTAACATCACTGCACACGACCCCGTGACCGGCGACGCTGCTCGGCGTTGGCTCGTGACCGGCGACGCCGCTGGGCGCGAGTTCGTGACAGGCGACGCTGCTAGGCGCGGTACCGTCACCGGCGATGTCGGTGCATGTGACGCCGTGACCGGGAGCCGTCAGTGTGCCTACACGGGCCCTCGACACGCGACACCGTAGGACGTGAGCCCGTGACCGAAGACGCCACTGGGAGCGGGGCAATGCGATGACCTGGGATAGCAACACGCGCGGGCTCTCCACCCGCGATGTCTTTGCAGGTGCACCCGCAACCGGTAACTCGGGCACGGACGAACCCGCGGCCAGGCACGCCCCAGCGGGTCCGCCTTCGACCGGAAACTCGGGCACGGACGAACCCGCGGCCAGGCACGCCCCAGCGCGAGCGCCCGGTGACAGCGCTCGGCGCGAACCCGCCACCACCGATGACGCTGATGCGCAGACCACTGGTGACATCAGTGGGCGCGAGCAGTCCCCGCCGATCCGGGTCCTGCTCGCGGAGGATCAGGTGCTGGTGCGCGACAGCCTCAAGGTGCTCATCGACACCACACCCGGCCTGGTCACCGTGGGCGAGGCGGGCACCGGTGCCGAGGCCGTGACCCTGGCCCGGCGGCTGCGCCCCGACGTCGTCCTGATGGACATCCGCATGCCCGACATGGACGGCATCGAAGCGACCAGGCGCATCTGCTCCCAGCCCGGCGGCACCGGCGCCCGCGTGCTCATCCTCACCACTTTCGACCTGGACGAATACGTGTACGGCGCACTGCGAGCGGGGGCGAGCGGGTTCCTCGTCAAGAACGCCACGGCGGCGGAGCTCCTGGCCGCCATCCGGGTCATCGCCGCCGGTGAGGCGCTGCTCGCCCCCTCGGTGACCCGGCGGCTCATCGCCGAGTTCCTGCACGGATCTCGCGCCGCCCCGGCCGTACGCGACCTGAGTGACATCACCCAGCGCGAGCGCGAGGTGCTGACCCTCATCGGCCGCGGGCTGTCCAACACCGAGATCGCCGATCACCTGCATCTCACCGTCGGCACGGTGAAGACGCACGTCGGCCGCCTCCTGGCCAAGCCGCACGCCCGGGACCGGGCTCAGCTCGTCATCGCGGCCTACGAGGGCGGTCTCGTCACCATCCCGGACAGCCGCCGCTGACCCGAGGACCCTCCGGGCGACTGACCGAGGGCGGCCTTGGTCAGTCGCCCGGCGGCCCCGCCCGCCCAGGCACGACGCGGTTGGCGGATCGGTTCCGTGTTCTGGGTGCCGTAAGCCGACATGCCAGGCCGCGACGTGCAGGGAACGTCCGCCGCTTGGCAGGGATGAGTCCATTCACCAGGTCAGCAGCTTCGGACGTCCGGCCGGAACCGTCAGCCGGTCCTGCGGCATCCGTACGCCCAGCGGGACCAAGGCCACGCAGAGCAGGCCGGTGACCAGCACGTCGGGGACGGAGATGCCCTTCAGCAGCCCCATCCACGTGGCTCCTGCCGGCGACAACATCACGGCGCGGGCGGTGCCGAGAACGCCCGAGCGCCAGGCGGCGACGGCCAGGAGGAGCGGGCCCGCGTACTGGCCGACCGAGGCCCGGACTGGTACTCGCCACGGTCCATAGGAGATATCGACGTGCTCCTTCCTGATCGCGTTCGGCGCCTGATTCCGCCCGCGAGGACCTCGGTGACCTCGGTGAGCTCGGTGAGTTGGAAGGCGGTCTGGTCGGGGCCGGCGACGTTCAGGCGGGCGAAAAGCCCGGCGACCAGCAGGAAGCTGACCAGTAGGAAGCTGATGCGCCGGTCTTTGGCCCCGCGGGTGCACAGGTCCCGGCTGGGGCAGTCCTTGCTGTCACGCCTCGACCAGTTCGGCCGGGCCGTACGTACCGGCTGCTAGATCTGGACTTCGCCGCCGTCCACGACCAGGTTCGCGCCCAGGATGAAGCTTGCCTGGTCGGAGGCGAGGAAGGCGACCACGTTGGCGATCTCCTCGGGACGCCCGACGCGGCCGATCGGGATGCCCGTCGCGAAGCTCTCCTTCGTCACAGGCGAGTTGTCGCCGGCGACCACGTTGTCCAGGCCGGGGGTGTCGATGGTGCCGGGGGAGATCGCGTTCACCCGGATGTTGCGGCCTGCCAGCTCGCCGGCCCAGGTGCGGGCGAAGGAGCGGATGGCCGCCTTCGACGCCGCGTACACGCCGAACGCGGGCACGCCGTCGCCGGCCCGCACCGAGGAGTTGAGTATCACGGAGGCGCCGTCGTTGAGCAGCGGCAGCGCCTTCTGCACGGTGAACAGCGTGCCCCGGACGTTGACCCCGAAGATCTCGTCGAAGTGCTGCTCGGTGACCTGCTCCAAGGTCGCGAACGACGCGGCGGCGGCGTTGGCGAACAACACGTCGATGCCGCGGCCCCGGTCGCGTACGGCGGCATAGAGCCGGTCCAGGTCGGCAAGGTTCGCGATGTCACCCTGTACGGCGGTCACCGACGACGGGCCGATCTCCGCCACCACCTCATCGAGTACGGCCTTCCTGCGGCCGGTGATGAACACGTGCGCGCCCTCGGCCGCCAGCCTCCTGGCGGTCGCAAGCCCGATCCCGGTCCCGCCCCCGGTGATGACCGCGGTCTTTCCTTCGAACAGCTTCATGACCTTCACCTCGTCAGATATTTGTACCGATCGGTACGAAAGATGACGATAGCACTTCTGCACCGATCGGTACACAAGGGTAGGATCGAGGGTGTGCAAAGTCAGGAAAAGGGACCCATCGGCCGCCCGCGCGGCTTCGACACCGAAAAAGCGCTGGAGCAGGCCATGCGGGTGTTCTGGCAGCAGGGCTACGACGGCGCCAGCCTCACCGACCTGACCAAGGCCATGGGCATCAGCCGCACCAGCATGTACGCCGCCTTCGGCAGCAAGGAGGACCTGTTCCACCTGGTGCTGCAGCGCTACACCGACGGCCCCGCCTCGTACGTCCAGCGTGCCCTGCTGGAGCCGACCGCGCGCGAAGTGGCGACCGCGTTCCTGCACGGCGCCGTCCAGGCCACCACCACTCCCGGCGCCCCGGCCGGCTGTCTCGGCGTGCAGGGGTCGCTGGCCGCGGGAGAGCCGGGCCGCGCCGCCCGCGACACGCTCGCCGCCTGGCGGGAGAGCGGCGTCACACTCCTCGCCGAACGCCTCAAGCGCGCCGCCGACGAGGGCGACCTGCCCGCAGGCAGCGACCCCGAGCTGCTGGCCCGCTACCTCATGACCGTGGCCAACGGCATCGCCGTCCAGGCCGCGGGCGGCGCCTGCCGCGACGAGCTGCACCGCATCGCCGACCTCGCCCTGCTCCAGTGGCCGGCCCCGGCCGGCCGATAGAAGACGTTCCGCGGGATCCCCGGTCCGGAGCGGTACGGTCGTGTGGTGATCCGCGGAAAGGGGCGGCGTGATGATCGAGCTGGACGTTCAGGTGAGCGGGGGCCGCACCCTGCACGTCTACGACACCGCGCCGGAGGACGGCGAGCGGGTGCCGATCCTGTGGCAGCACGGCACGCCGAACCTCGGATCGCCGCCCGAGCCGCTCTTCGCCACCGCCCACCGGCTGGGGCTGCGCTGGGTGTCGTTCGACCGGCCGGGATACGGCGGCTCCGACGTCGCGCCGGGACGCACGATCGCGTCGATCGCCGACGACGCGGCGGCCGTCGCGGACGCGCTCGGCATCGGCCGCTTCGCCGTCGCGGGGTACTCGGGCGGCGGATCCTGCGCTCTGGGGTGCGCGGCCGTGCTGGGCGATCGCGTACGGGCGGTGCTGAGCCTGGCCGCCATCGCCCCGTACGGAGCCGACGGGCTCGACTGGTTCGCCGGGATGATCCCGTCCGGCGTGGCCGCGCTGGGCACGGCGGCCGCGGGCCGTGAGGTGCGGGCGGCGCTGGAGGCGTCCGGCTTCGCGTACGACTGCGAGTTCACCCAGGCCGACCTGGCGGTGTTCGAGGGGCCGTGGGGGTGGCTGGGCAAGGTCTCCGAGCCCGCACTGGCCGCCGGGCCGTACGGACAGATCGACGACGACGTTTCCTGCACCCACGACTGGGGCTGCGATCCCGCCGACATCAGCGCTCCCGTCCTGCTCATGCACGGCACCGACGACCGCGTCATCCCCGCCGCGCACGGGTCCTGGCTCGCGGCCCGCTGCCCGGCCGCCGAGCTGCGGCTGATCCCAGGCGACAGCCACTTCACGATCGTCACCCGCGCCGAAGAGGGCCTGGAGTGGCTGCGCCGGCGGCTCTGACTCGCCGCCGCGCCGGCCGTGAAATGCCCGGGAAGTACCCGGCCTGCGACCTTGGAATGGCCTCCTACCTGCGCCGGCACCGAACGAGATCACTCACCGCCCAGGGGAAGGCCGATGTTCATGACAGTTCACGCGAACACGTCGCGCTTGACGCGGATGCGGGGCCGGCGGTCGGCGCGGCGTTCGTCCTGCTGTCGGCGCTGCTCGCGACGGCGGCTCCGACCGCGCGGGCGGCGGAGACCGGTACGAGCAGACGCCGGCACGCGCGCCGAGGCTGACCCCGTTCAGCGGCGGCCAGGAGCGGGCGCACCACGACGTCAGCACGGACACGCGGAACCGGCTGGGCCAGGGCGCCCTCAGCAACCGCCAGTACGGCAACGCCGTGACGACCTCGCGGGAGAAGGACAGGAGCACCTACGCGAAGTACTGGCCGACCAGCAGCCCCGTGCGGATCAACACCTGGGACCCTCCTGATACCTCGACGTCTGCTGACAGCGGTTGATCTGCGGCTCCCCGCGGCGCGGCGGGGAGGCGTGTTCAGCCCACCACGAACGGCAGCCGCGCGGCCAGCTCGCCCAGCTCGTCCTTCTCGCTCGCGGTCGGGGCACGGCGGCCGGTGCCGACGAGCAGCGCCGCCTCGTCGGAGAACGACGCGGGGAACGCCGCCCCGGCGATCTTCTCCAGCATCTCGCGCGACCGCGCCAGCCCTTCGGCGGGCGGCCCCGGCACGCCCTGCAGGTGCGCGATCAGGTCGAGGTGGTGCAGGGTCCATTCGAGCACGTATGCCGACAGGTAATCGCCCGTCGTCAGCACCTCGTCGCGCGTGGTGACCCGCTGGGCGGGATCGGCCAGCTCGGCGGCGCGGCCCGCGGCGGAGCCGACGTCGTCGAGGTGGAACTTCAGCAGGTACGGGTCCTCGTACGCGGCGGCGAGCCGCACCGTCAGCTTGTCGAGCGGGTCGTCACCGGTCGGGGGAGTGTCGGTGACGTCCCAGTAGGTGATCGCGTCGCGGGTGGGCGGCTGGTCGGTGGGCGTGACGAGCGTGATCAGGACATCCTGAGCGTCCACGATCAGGTGGCACACCAGGTCGCGTACGAGCCACCCGGCACAGCCCGACGGCTCCGCGAAGGCGTCGTCGTCGAGATCGGCGACCGCCGCGCGCAGAGCGGCCCAGGAACGTGAGAAGTCATCCACGCGGCCACACGGTAGTGGTGCGCCACGAGCCCGGACAACCACATCTGCCGTGCCTCCGGCTCCGGCCGGCGCGCCCCAGCGGCTCCTCCGGCTCGGCTTCGGTATGGCGGTGATCCGGCCGTGGCTTCGGCGCGTCGCGGTCCAAGGGGCGGCTGAGGCCGCGCCCGTCGAGGAGTCCGGCGTCGACCGGTGCCGCTCCAAGCAAACCCCGCGCCGGCCGAGCGGAGGTCGTGCGTCGCGCCTCAGCCGGTGATGCTCCAGGGGATCTCGCTTTCGGCGTGCCCTTCCGGGTTGAGGGCGAGCCGGGCACAGCGGCGGCCCTGGTCGCGCAGGGGGTTGGCGACGGAGACGATGCCGAGCTCCTGGGCGGCCGGTGAGGCGTCCCAGCCGAGGTAGGCGGCACCGGGGTGCGTGTCCCGGAGGGCTTCGCGGGCGCCGATGGCCAGCTCGTCGCTCATCGCGATGACGAGCGCGTCCGGGGGGAGGCGCGGAGCGAGCGCGCGGGCGGCCGCCGCACCGTCGGCGCGGGTGTTGCGGGCGACGACGGCGACCGGCGTCTCGGCCCAGTCCAGCCCGGCCTGCTCGACGGCGGCCCGGTAGCCGCGCAGGCGGGCGTCGGTGACGGGGAACGGGACGTGCGCGGGCAGGCCAGAGCCCGTGGTCGTGACGGCCGTGCGGCCCCGATCGAGGGGGAACGAGATGACGACGGGCCTGCGCGAGCGCCCCTTGCCATGACCTGCGTCGTCAGTGAGGGCTTTTCCGGAGGTGTCGCCAGTGCGGAGCCGTCCGGAGTCACCCTCGGCGCGGGGCTGCGCAGCGCCGTCGCGCAGTGCGCGGGCGACGATGGCGCGGGCGGCCTCCTCGTCGTTCTGGGTGACGCAGGCGATGCCCGTACGCGCCGGGCCGCCCTGGATGACGGCGGGACGCGGGTCGGCGGCGACGGCCGCGAGCACCGGGTCGTCCTCGGTGGTGGTCCAGAGCACGAACGCGTCCACGGCCGACGACAGCACCCGATCGACGTCGCCCGCGTCCCCGCGCGTCGGGATGAACGTCAGCCCCTGCCCCTCCTCGACGCACACCTCGGCGACACCGGCGAGGAACTTGGCCGCCTGCGGGTCGTCGAAGGCGTACACCAGGTGCTCGCCGAAGACCACGCCGAGCTGCCGGGTCTTGCCGGACTTCAGGGCGCGGCCCACGGCGTCGGGGTGGTAGCCCAGCTCTCCGGCCGCGCGGTGCACGCGTTCGCGGGTGGCGTCGGCGACGCGGGCCGGGCGGGTGAACGTGTAGGAGGCGGTCATCAGCGAGACTCCCGCGCGGGCCGCCACGTCCTTCAGCGTCACGCGTCTGCGGTTGGTGGGCACGCCGCCATCCTAGTTGTGTAGCGTTACACACATGTCGGGATCCAGCCCTCGCCCAGGGCTCTTCAGTACGTCGCCGTTCCTCGCTTTCGCCGGTTTCGGCGTGTTCTGGGGTGTGTGGGGTGCCTGCCTGCCCCTGCTGCGCGCCCATGCGGGGGTGGGCGACGCGCGCTTCGGCGTCGCCCTGCTGCTGGTGGGCGCGGGAGCGCTGCCCGCCATGTTGCTGACCGGGCGGCTCGTCGACGCCGTCGGCCTGCGGGTGGCCGGGATGCTGCTCGCGCTGCTGGGGGTCTCGGGTGTGGTGCTGTGCGCGATCTCCACCGGCTACGCCGGGCTGTGTGCGGGCATCCTCGCCGTGGGAGCCGCGTCGGGGGCTTCCGACGTGGCCATCAACACGCTCGCCGCCACCGTGGAGAAGCGCACGGCACGGCCGGTGGTGGCGCGCTCGCACGCCGCGTTCTCCGCCGCCGTCGCGGCGAGCAGCCTGGCTGCGGGCGCACTCGCCGCCGCGACCGGCAGCCTGCTCGCCGCCTTCACGGCCGCTGCCGCGCTGGTCGCAGCGGTCGCCGTAACCGTGGTGACCGCGACCCGCCCAGCCGCCGTACGGACCGGCGCCGGAGCCCCGCGCACGGACATCGACGTCCCGCAGGCCGCAGGCCCGGACGGCCGAAGGGCCGACGCCCGGCGGGCTTGGGACGCAGCCGGGCGGCCGAGCGCGGAGCCGGAGGGGCGAAGCGACCAGGCGCGGGCGGGTTTCCGCGCTGTCACCGGAACAAGCGCACGCCCCAGGCGGCGGGGAGGGGCGGGGCGGTTGCCGGGAGGCGGGGCGTTGGTGGTGATCGGCGGGATCGGGGCGCTGGCGTTCGCGGCGGAGAACGCGTTCCAGACCTGGGGGGCGGTCCTTCTCGCCGACGCCTTCTCAGCATCACCGGCGGTGGCCGCGGTCGCGCCGGCGGCGTTCGCGGCCACGGCGGCGCTGGCCCGGCTGGCGGGCGGGCCGGTCATGCTGCGCCGCCCGATCGCCGCACTGGTCACATCCGGCCTGATCGCCACGGCGGGCGGCGTGCTGACGGCGGTCGCCCCGTCGCTGCCGATCGCCCTGGCGGGCGTGGTCGCCGCAGCCCTGGGCACGGCGACGCTCTTCCCCACCCTGCTGTCGTACGGCCTGCGGCCCGTCCCCGACGCGTTCAGAGGAAGGGCCACCTCGGCCGTCTCCACGGTCGCCTACCTCGGCTTCCTCGCCGGCCCCGCCTACTTCGGGATGCTCGCCGACGCAGGCGGTGTGCAGCGGGCGTTCCTCGGCGTGGCCGCGCTGACCGGAGTGCTGCTGGCGACGCTTCCCGTGCTGCCGCGACTGAGCCGCCCCGCGACGGACCACGAGCGGGCGTCACGGGGCGGCGACGGGGCGCCCGAGCGGGTGCCGTGCTGATCAGGCCCCGACGTACTCCGCCAGGTGCTCGCCGGTCACCGTCGAGCGGGCCTTGACCAGCTCGGCGGGCGTGCCCTCGAACACCACCCGGCCGCCGTCGTGACCCGCGCCCGGCCCGAGGTCGATGATCCAGTCGGCGTGCGCCATGACCGCCTGGTGGTGCTCGATGACGATGACCGACTTGCCGGAGTCCACGAGCCGGTCGAGCAGGCCGAGGAGGTGCTCGACATCCGCGAGGTGCAGGCCGGAGGTGGGCTCGTCCAGGACGTACACGCCGCCCTTCTCGGCCATGTGGGTGGCCAGCTTGAGCCGCTGCCGCTCGCCGCCGGACAGCGTGGTGAGCGGCTGGCCGAGCGTCAGGTAGCCGAGCCCGACGTCGGAGAGGCGGGTGAGGATGGCGTGGGCGGCCGGCGTACGCGCCTCGCCCGAGCCGAAGAACTCCACGGCCTCGGCGACCGGCATGGCCAGCACCTCGCTGATGTCGCGCCCGCCGAGCCGGTGCTCGAGCACCGACGGGTGGAACCGCTTGCCCTCGCACTCCTCGCAGACGGTGGTGACGCTGGCCATGAAGCCCAGCTCGGTCTCGATGACGCCGGCGCCGTTGCAGTCGGGGCAGGCGCCTTCGGAGTTGGCGCTGAACAGCGCCGGCTTGACGCCGTTGGCCTTGGCGAACGCCTTGCGGATCGGGTCGAGCAGGCCGGTGTAGGTGGCCGGGTTGCTGCGCCGCGAGCCGCGGATGGGGCTCTGATCGATCGACACCACGCCGGCGCGGGCGGGGATCGACCCGTGGATGAGCGAGCTCTTGCCCGACCCCGCCACGCCGGTGACGACGGTGAGCACGCCGAGCGGGATGTCGACGTCGACGTTCTTGAGGTTGTTGGTGGTGGCGCCGCGGATCTCCAGGTGGCCGGTGGGCGTGCGCACGGTGTCCTTCAGCGTGGCCCGGTCGTCCAGGTGGCGCCCGGTGACGGTGCCGGAGGCCCGCAGCCCTTCGACGGTGCCCTCGTAGCAGATCTCGCCGCCGGCGGTGCCCGCGCCGGGTCCGAGGTCCACGACGTGGTCGGCGATCGCGATGGTCTCGGGCTTGTGCTCGACGACGAGCACCGTGTTGCCCTTGTCGCGCAGGCGCAGCAGCAGCTCGTTCATGCGCTGGATGTCGTGCGGGTGCAAACCCGCTGTGGGCTCGTCGAAGACGTACGTGACGTCGGTGAGCGAGGAGCCGAGGTGGCGGACCATCTTGACGCGCTGCGCCTCACCGCCGGACAGGGAGCCGGCGGGGCGGTCGAGCGACAGGTAGCCGAGCCCGATCTGGACGAACGAGTCGAGCGTGTGCGCCAGCTTGGCCAGCAAAGGCGCGACGGTCGGCTCGTCGAGGCCGCGTACCCACTCGGCCAGGTCGCTGATCTGCATGGCGCAGGCGTCGGCGATGTTGACGCCGCGGATGCGCGAGGAGCGGGCCAGCTCGGTGAGCCGGGTGCCGTCGCAGTCGGGGCAGGTGACGAACGTGACCGCACGCTCCACGAAGGCCCTGATGTGCGGCTGCATCGCCTCGGGGTCCTTCGACAGGAACGACTTGCGGATCTTCGGGATCAGGCCCTCGTAGGTGAGGTTGACGCCGTCGACCTTGACCTTGCGCGGCTCGGCGTAGAGGAAGTCGTCGAGTTCCTTCTTGGTGTACTCGCGGATCGGCTTGTCGGGGTCGATGACGCCGGATGCGGCGATGACGCGTACCGTCCAGAAGCTGTCGGCCTTGTAGCCGGGGATGGTGATCGCGCCTTCGGAGATCGACTTGGAGTCGTCGTAGAGCTGGGTGAGGTCGAGGTCGGAGACTGAGCCGCGGCCCTCGCAGCGCGGGCACATGCCGCCGGTGCGGGTGAAGGTCGCCTTGACGGGCTTCTTCTTCTCGCCGCGCTCGACGGTGATCGCGCCGGCGGCGCGTACGGTGGGCACGTTGAAGGAGAACGCGTTGGGCGAGCCGATGTGCGGCTGCCCGATACGGCTGAACAGGATGCGCAGCATCGCGTTGGCGTCTGTGGCGGTGCCGACCGTGGAGCGCGGGTCGGCGCCGAGGCGCTGCTGGTCGACGATGATCGCGGTGGTGAGCCCGTCGAGCACGTCCACCTCGGGCCTGGCCAGCGTCGGCATGAAGCTCTGGACGAACGTGCTGTACGTCTCGTTGATCATCCGCTGCGACTCGGCGGCGATGGTGCCGAACACCAGCGAGCTCTTGCCCGACCCCGACACCCCCGTGAACACCGTCAGCCGGCGCTTGGGGATCTCGACGGTGACGTCCTTGAGGTTGTTGACACGGGCGCCGTGCACCCGGATCCAGTCGTGGGTGTCGGCGGCGTGGGGCGCGGGCGATCGTGGGTCCGTGCTCGTGGCCATGCTGGTGGTGTCTCCATCTGTGGTGCGGGCGCTGCCACCGTCGGGCAGTTATGAGAAGTATGTCGGCTTTTGTCCGGCCTTGCGCCGGGTGAGCCGCGCTTGCCCACCCACGCTAGGGGCAGACCGGCGCCCGGCGCTTCTCGAATACTGACCGCTTCCCGTCTCGTTCCCGCATCACTTGTCGCCGCCGGCCAGCCCGGCGCAGGTCAGCCAGATGTGCTCGCACGCCGACGACGCCCGCCGCAGCGCCTCGGGAGACTCCTGCGAGGCGTGGTAGAAGCTCCGCTCGATCATCCAGCACAGGGCGCGCGCCATCGCCGACGCCTGGTGGGGCTCGGTGCCCGCGGGGACACCCGCGCGCTCCAGCACGGCGGTGATGGCGCCGGTGAACAGGTCGGCCGTGCGACTCCACAGCTCGCCGATCTCCGGGACGGTCAGCGACAGGTCGATGGCCGTGCGCATGACCAGGCCGTGCTCGTTCCACAGCTCGATCGTGCGCCGCATGGCCGCCGCGATGGCCGCGCGCGGGTCGTCGTTCGCCGCGGTGGCCCGCGAGCGCTCCCACAGGTGCTCGACGGTCCTGGCCACGAGCCCCGTGACCACCTCCTGCTTGGAGCCGAAGTAGAAGTACAGCGCGCCGCGCGTGATGCCGGCGCCCTGGGCGATGTCGCCGACGGTCATCGCCTCATAGCCCTTCTCGGCCAGCAGGGCCTCGCAGGTGTCGAGGATCGCCCGCTCCCTGAGGTCGCCCTTGCGCTCGGCGGCGGTGCGCCGCCGCCGAGCGGGAGGGGTGCCGCGCATCAGAGCTGCGCGCCTTCGGGGAAGTCGGTCGTCCGGGACAGCGCCTCCCACGTGCGGATGTCGTCGTCCACGGCGGTACGCGCGGCGGCGATCAGGCGCAGCGCGTCGGAGCCCAGGACGAGGTGGGCCGGCGGGTTCTCGATGGAGGCGATGTGCACGACCGCCTCACCGGCCTTGGCCGGGTTGCCGAGCTGGTTGCCGCTGGCCTTGCGCCGCGCCGCCCTGATGGGCAGGAACAGCTCGTCGTAGTCGGCGATGGAGTGCTCAGCGCGGGTCATGGAGCGTCCGGCCCAGTCCGTACGGAACGATCCGGGCTCGATCGCCGTCACGTGGATGCCGAACTGCGCGACCTCCTTGCCCAGCGCTTCGAGTATGCCTTCGAGGGCGAACTTGCTGCCGCAGTAGGCGGACATGCCGGGCACGGCCATGAGCCCGCCCATGGACGTGACGGCCATCAGGCGGCCGCTCCTGCGCTGCCGCATGTAGGGCAGGGCCGCCCGCAGCGTGGACACCGCCCCGAAGACGTTGACCTCGAACTGCCGCCGCACCTCGGCCAGCGAGGTCTCCTCGAACGTGCCCTCCAGGCCGTAACCGGCGTTGGCGATCACGACGTCGAGTGGGCCGACGTTCTGCTCCACCTCGGCGACCACCCGGTGGACCGCGTCCTCGTCGGTGACGTCGAGGACGCGGCCGTGCGCGCGCCCCGGCTCGAGCGCCTCGAAGGCCCGCAGGTCCGCCTCGGAGCGGACGGTTCCCGTGACGGTGTGCCCGGCCGCCAGCGCGGCCTGAGCGAAGGCCCGCCCCAGCCCTGAGCTGACGCCGGTGATGAGCCATTTCTGCTGTTGCATGTCCCCTCCAGGGGCTAGGTCGGGCGGGAGCCGGACGGCTCCACCTCACAAAATCTACACTATGTCGATTTTTCTCGGCAAAGTGTCAATTCTGGCTGGGCGCGGCGGACGCGAACCAGACCCCGGCCGCCGCGCACACCGCCGCCGCCAGCGCCATCGCGGTCGCGGGCCCGCTCGCCTCACCGAGCCCCATGACGCCGCCCATCGCGGCGACGCCGAGCGTGGCGCCGGCCTGCCGTACGGCGTTGAGCAGCCCTCCGGCCGCACCGGCCGCCAGCAGCGCCAGGCCGAGCACCAGCGCCGCGATCGGCACGTTGATGAGGAAGACGGCCCGCCAGCCCGCCAGATCCACCAGGACGCCGCCGCCACCGCCGCGCCGTTGATGGCCGCCCAGGTCGCCACCGCACGGTCACCGGCGCCGCCGTGGCACTCGACCTGGCGCCGTCCAGCGTCTCGGCGCAGATCCGTGCCCTGGAGCGATCGCTCGGGGTGGAGCTGTTCGCGCGCACGACCAAGGGCATGCGGCTCACCCGCAGGGCGAACGCCTCCTCATCTGGTCACGCCGCCTGCTCGACCAGGCGGAACAGGCCCGGCGCGAGGTCACGGGACAGGCCGCGCGGCTGCGGCTCGGCGCGCTGGAGACGCTCGCCGCCACCTACGTCCCGCGCGTGCTCGCCCCCCTCGCAGCACGCCGCCCAGGGCTCCAGGTGGACGTGCTGCCGGGCACGCGGCGGGACGACCTGCTCGCCGACGTCGCCGCAGGACGCCTGGAGGCGGCGCTGCTCCTCGACACCGGTGACGCGCTCGGCGACCTCGGGCTTCGCCGCGCCGCCGCTGAGCTTCCTCGACGTCGACACCGTGCCCCTCGTCCTGGTCGCCGCGCCCGGGCACCCGCTGGACGCTGGTGTGGCGCGGCGACCGCGAATCGCTCCCTGGTCTGCGCGACCTCCTCTACGCCACCGTCCCCGCGAAACCCTGACGCCTGGGTGTCTGTCCCGGCCCGCCGTCCTCGTCATCTCCATGCCGGGCCGCACACGGCGGCCCGGCGGGACAGGGAGTGACATCGCATGGGCACCATCAACGTCTTCGCGCACATCAGCCTGGACGGGGTCATGCAGGCCCCGGGGCGGCCTGACGAGGACATCAGAGGCGGGTTCCGCCACGGCGGCTGGGGCGTGGAACACGCCGACGAGGTGACCGCGCGGCCGCCGGTCTCCGGCCGGGAACGCACCGCGGCGCTGCTGTTCGGGCACCGCTCGTACGACGATCTGCTGCGGCACTGGACGTCGGTCGCCGAGCCCAACCCGTTCACCGAGTCGCTGGTGCGGCAGCGCAAATACGTCGCCACCCGCGCCCCGGAGGCCCATCTGGCCTACCCCAACTCCGTGCCGCTGGCGGGCGAGGCCGCCGAGACCGTCGCCCGGTTGAAGGACGAGGTGAACGGGGTGATCACGGTGCTGGGCAGCGGCGAGCTCGTCCGCTCGCTGCACCGGGCCGGGCTCATCGACGCGTACGTCCTGCTGATCCACCCGATCGTGCTCGGGTCGGGGACCCGGCTGTTCGGCGCCGGCGACCGTACCGACCTCGTGCTCGAGGAGACCGTCACGTCCCCGACCGGCATCGTCATGGCGCGCTACCAGGTGAAATGAGGGAGGATCGCATAATGCGATACATGCTGCTGTTCCACCACAGCGAGGAGAGCGAGGCGTCCATCGGAGCTGAGGCGATCGCCGAGGGCATGCGGGCGATGGCGAGCTACGCGGCGACGCTGGAGCAGGCCGGGGTCCTGGTGAGCGGAGACGTGCTGCAGCCGTCGTCGGCCTCGACCACGCTCTCCTCTGCCGGCGGCGAGCCGCGCATCCAGGACGGGCCGTTCGCCGACACCAAGGAGCAGCTCGGCGGCGTCATCGTCATCGACGTCCCCGACCTCGACACCGCGCTGACCTGGGCGCGGCAGGCGCCGCCGGCCGCCTGGGGCACGGTCGAGGTCCGGCCCGGCGCGGTGCACATCGAGAACGGGACCTGGGTCCCATCGTGACCGGAGGCCCCGCACGCCAGCCGGGCGAGCCGACCGGACCCGCAAGCCGGAAGGACCTCCCGGAGGCGGCGCCGTCCGGGGCGAGCGGTTCCGAGGCGGTGGCCGGAGGTGCGGCGCAGCTCGGGCCGGACGGCTCGGAGGCCGCGACCGGAGATGCGGCGCTGTTCGGACCGGACGGCTCGGAGGCGGCGATCATGGCGGAGCGGGCGGCGCGGGAGTCGTTCGGGCGGCTGGTGGCGCTGCTCGCCGCGTCCACCGGCGATCTGCAGCTCGCCGAGGACACGCTGGCGCAGGCGTTCGAGCAGGCGCTGACCACGTGGCCGCGCGACGGGGTGCCGGACAATCCGGAGGGCTGGCTGCTCACGGTGGCGCGCAACCGCCAGCGGGACTTCTGGAAGTCCGCCGCGCACCGCCGTACCGCGCCGCTGGACGAGGGCGCGGACGGGCCCGCAGGCCCGCTGGACGCGCTCGACCCGGACGCCATCCCCGACCGGCGGCTCGCCCTGCTCTTCGTCTGCGCCCATCCGGCGATCGCCGCGAACGTCCGCACCCCGCTGATGCTGCAGGCCGTGCTCGGCTTCGACTCCGCGGCGATCGCGCGGGCGTTCGCGGTGCCGGCGGGCGCGATGCAGCAGCGACTGGTACGCGCCAAGCGGCGGATCCGCGACGCCCGCATCCCCTTCGCCGTCCCCGGCAGGGACGCCATGCCGGAACGACTCGCGCCGGTGCTGGAGGCGGTCTACGGCTGCTACGCCCTGGCCTGGCCGGAACGCGGCGACGGCGGTTCGCCGGCCGGGGAGGCACGCTACCTCGCCGTCACCCTGGCCCGCCTGCTCGGGGACCAGCCGGAGGCGTGGGGGCTGGCCGCGCTGCTCACCCTGGACTCGGCGCGGGCGGGGCGGCCCGGCGGGCCGTATCTGCCGCTGGAGGAGCAGGATCCGTCCGGTTGGGACCTCCGGCTCATCGCCGAAGGAGAGCACTACCTGCGCAAGGCCGAGCGCCCCGGCCAGGCGCCCGGCCGGTTCCAGCTCGAGGCGGCGATCCAGGCCGTCCACTGCGACCGGGCCAGGACCGGCGTGACGGACTGGCCCGCGCTGCGGACCCTCTACGCCGCGCTGGTCGCCGTCGCGCCCAGCCTCGGCAGCCGGGTCGCGCACGCGGCCGTCACGGCCCGCACCGGCTCGGCCGAGCAGGCGCTCGAGCTGCTGGAGGAGCTGCCGCCCGAGCGCGAGCGGTTCCAGCCGTACCACGCGACGCGGGGAGACCTGCTGACCAGGCTCGGGCGGCACGAGGACGCGGCGGCGGCGTACGCGAAGGCCGCCGCGCTCGCCACCGACCCCGCGGTGAGGGCGTTCCTGGAGCGTCGCGCCGGCTCTGCGAATTGTCGGACGTGACCGGTAGCGTCTGACGCGCCGCCGGACGGGCGGCATCCGATGCTCTAAGGCACCTGGAGGTGCGGCGATGGACACATCCGCGTACTTGAAGGCCGTCATCGAGCAGACCGGCACGCTCGCGGACTGGGTTGACGGGAAAGACGCCTCGACTCCGGTGCCGACCTGCCCGGAGTGGACGCTGTCCGACCTCGTCGAACACGTCGGCGGTGTGCAGCGCATGGTGACGACGCTCGTCGGCGAACGGCTGGTCGATCCGACCAAGGCGTTGGAGCCCGCCTCCGGGCCTGCCGGCCCCGGCGAGTGGCGCCAGTGGCTGATCGACGGCGCGGCCGAGGCGCGGCAGGCGTACTCCTCGGTGACCGACGACACGCCGGTGTGGGATCCGTCGGGCGCGGCCGCGGGCGTGCCGTTCTGGGCCCGGCGGCTGTTCGGCGAGATGTGCGTGCACCGCGCCGACGCCGCGGCGGCGCTGGGGCTGCCGTACGAGCTGCCGACGGACCTCGCCGTCGCCGCCCTGAGCGACTGGCTGGACACGATGACCTCGCGCGGCTACTGGGAGAACGTACCGCGCTTCGCCGAGGCGATGACCGGCGACGGCCAGACCCTCCACTTCCACGCCACCGACGCTCCCGGCGAGTGGCTGGCCCGCCGGGAGAAGGACGGGATCGCCCTGGAGCGCGTCCACGGCGAGGCCGATGTCACGGTCAGCGGCCCGGCCACCGACCTCCTCCTCGTGATCAGCCGCCGCCGCCCGCCGGCCGATGCTCCCGCGCTGGACGTGCAGGGCGACCGCGCGCTGTTCGAGCACTGGATCGACCACATGGACTGGGTCGCCGGCTGACCCCGCCCCAGCCGTGGCCGTGGGGCGGTGCCAAGGAGCGGCCGCCGCCCCACGGCCGCTCGGGATGCCCCCGCCCTGGCCGGATCGAGTCGGGTGTGCCGCTGCCGGTCACGTCGAGGCCGCGGGCAGGCGCGCCTTTCTGGTCGCACCATGCCTGCGCAAAGTGGGGGATGACGGTGCGCAGGCCGGAGGCCGGGGGAGGTGTGGCGGGGCGGCGGGTGGGGGAGAGGCCATGGAATGCAAGGAACGTTCGCGGTCGGTGCGTTCAGTGGTCAGGGATGGGCACAGCTCGGGGATCTCGGGCTGGCTTTACTGCTGTCCGCCGCGATCGGGCTGGAGCGCGAGATCCGGCAGAAGAGCGCCGGGCTGCGCACGCACACGCTGGTCGGTTTCGCCTCCGCGCTGATCGTCCTGGTCTCCAAGTACGGCTTCGCGGACGTGCTCGGCGGTGACGTCGCCCTCGACCCGTCGCGGGTGGCCGCGCAGATCGTCTCGGGGATCGGGTTCATCGGCGGCGGTCTCATTTTCGTCCGCCGGGACGCGGTGCGCGGGCTGACGACCGCCGCCGTGGTGTGGCTGACCTGCGCGGTCGGCATGGCGGCCGGGGCCGGGCTGTGGTTGCCGGCGATCGCCGTGACCGTCGGGCACTTCCTGGTGGTGTTCGCGTTCCCGCCGTTGACCGGCCGGCTGCCCCGCTCGAAGTACGCGCAGACGCCCCTGCGGCTGACCTATCTCGACGGGCGGGGCGTGCTGCGGCGGGTGCTGCAGACGTGCACGGACAAGGGGTTCGTGATCGCGGAGCTGACCGTGGACCGCGAGCGCGGCGGCGGGGAGCAGCGCGGCGTGTCCATCTGGATGGTGGTGCAGGGTCCCGGGCAGATCAGCGACCTGGCGAGCACGCTGGCCGACATCGACGGCGTGCTCACGGTCTCCGGCACCGATCTCGACGCCTCCGCCTCCTGAGAGCGCCCCGCCTTCCGCTGGACGGCCCCTCCGCACCCTCCGCCGTCTGAAAGGCGGGCGCCGGCGCGGGTCGACAAGCGATCAGCACTCCACCACCCTTTCACTAATCAAATAGTGAAAGGGTGTTTTGGTGTGATCGAGTTCAACCTGGATCGCGGCTCAGGCGTCTCGACCTACCTGCAGCTCGTCCACCAGGTGAAGCAGGCGCTCCGCCTGGGCACATTGCGGCCCGGCGACCAGTTGCCGACCGCGCGCGAGGTCGTCGAGCGGCTGGCCATCAACCCCAACACCGTGCTCAAGGCGTACCGGGAGCTGGAGCGCGAGGGGCTGGTCGAGGGACGGCCGGGGATGGGGACGTTCGTCCGGGAGGGCGTCGCGGGTCCGACGCTCGCCGATCACACGCGGCTGCGGCGTTCCCTGGAGGCGTGGGTGCGCGAGGCCCGCGCGGCGGGGCTCGACCAGGAGGACCTGCGGGCGCTGTTCGCCGCAGTGCTGGCCGGCACCGCCAAGGAAGACACCGCCGAAGAAGACACCGCCGAAGAAGACACCGCCAAGGAGGACGTGGCATGAAACCGGCGCTGGAGGTGACCGGGCTGGGCGTGCGCTACCGCCGTACGTGGGCGCTGCGCGACTGCTCGCTGTCCGTGCCCGCGGGGCGCGTGGCGGCGCTCGTGGGCCCCAACGGCGCGGGCAAGACCACGCTGATGCATGCGGCCGTCGGCCTGCTGCGGCCGGAGACGGGCAGCGTGCGCGTGGCCGGCGAGGTGGCGTTCGTGGCCCAGGACAAGCCGCTGTACGACGGGTTCACCGTCGCCGAGATGCTCGCCTTCGGCCGCCGTCTGAACCGCCGCTGGGATGACGGCGCGGCAAGACGGCGGCTCGCCGGATTGGGCATCCCGCTGGACCGCAAGGTGGGCAGGCTGTCGGGCGGCCAGCAGGCGCAGGTGGCCGTGACGCTGGCCGTGGCCGCCTGTCCCGACCTGCTCGTGCTGGACGAGCCGCTGGCCAACCTCGACCCGCTCGCCCGCCACGACGTGATGCGCTCGATCATGGCGGAGGTGGCCGGGCGTGAGCTGACCGTGCTGCTGTCCTCGCACGTCGTCTCCGACCTGGAGGAGACCTGCGACTGGCTGATCCTGCTGAACGAGGGCCGGCTGCAGGTCAGCGGCGACATCGAGGAGCTGCTGGACGGGCATCACGTGCTCACCGGGCCGGAGCAGGCGTCGCCCGCCGGAGCGGACGCGGTGAGCGTGAGCCGTACCGGCAGGCAGGTGACCATGCTGGTCAGGGGCGGGCCGCCGCTCGACCCGCGCTGGCAGGCGCGCCGTCCCGGGCTGGACGAGCTCGTCACGGGCTACCTGCGCAGCCCCGAGTCGGGGGCGCTGCCCGGCCTCGCGGAGGTGCGCGCGTGATCTGGGTGACGTGGCGCCAGCACCGGGCGCAGATCCTCGTGACGGCGGGCCTCCTGGCGCTGCTGGGCGTGCTGCTGCTCGTCTCGGCGCTGGAGGCGAACGCGTACGTGGCCGAGCACGCCCCGCCCGGCTGCCCGGGAACCGCTGTGACCTGCGGTGACGTGGCGGCGGCGCTCGGGCAGCGCTATGAGGCGGTCTACTCGGTGTTCGGCTGGCTGCCGCTGGTGGCTCCCGCGCTGATCGGCGCGTTCTGGGGCGCGCCGCTGCTCGGCCGCGAGTACGAGCGCGGCACCCACCGGCTGGCCTGGACCCAGTCGGTGTCCGTGGGCAGGTGGCTGGCGGTGAAGCTGTCGATCTTGGGCGGCGCGGTCGTGGCGGGCGGGCTGCTGCTCTCGCTCATGGTGAGCCTATGGCGGCCGGTGTTCAGGACCGACTCCGCGTTCGGCAACATCGGCGTGTTCAACATGGTCGGCGTGCTGCCTGCGGCGTGGTGGCTGTACGCGTGCGCGCTCGGCGTGGCGGCCGGGGCGCTGTTCCGCCGCACGCTGCCCGCGATGGCGGTGGTCGTGGCCGGGGTGGCGGTGACGATGTTCGCGCTGTTCCGGCTGAGCGACCACTATGCCGAGCCGGTACGCGCCGAGCTGACCGGCACCGTGGTGCTGCCCGATCAGGACGCCAGGCTGGTGCGCGCCGCCTGGGTGGAGCCGTCGGGCGGTGAGGTGGCCGACCCGGCGGGCAGCGGCTGCCCGCGCCGCATGGACACCGGGCAGAGCAGCAGGAACGCCGAGGCCTGGCAGGCGTGCCTGTTCGGTAAGGGCTACCGGTACGCGGTGTACTACCATCCGCCGTCCCGGTTCTGGCGTTTCCAGTGGACGGAGGCGGCGATCCTGACGCTCGCGTCGGTGGCCGTCGGAGGGCTGGCCGTGCGCCGCACCCTCCGCCGTCCCGGGTGAGCCTGGCCGGAGGCTGATGAGCGCGGTGACGGCGAAGACCGCGCCCTCGTACGTCATCGCGTACCAGAACGACCCTCCGGGGGCGGCGGCGTACGCCAGACCGCCCAGAGCCACCCCGATGGTCCCGCCGAGCTGCTGCGCGGTCGGCAGCAGCCCTGACACCGACCCGGCCGCGTCCCGGCCGACCCCGGCCGGCACCAGCGCGAACACCGACGCCGTGAACACCCCGAACGCCCCGCCTCCGACGGCGAGCGGCGCCGTCGCCCACGGCCCGTTCAGCAAAGGCGGGAGCGTCACCACGGTAACGGCCAGCGCGAGCGCGGCTGCGGTGAGCACGCGCGGCCCGTGGCGGGCCGACAGCGCGGGCGCGGCGCGGCTGCCCGCGATGGCCGCCGCCGCGAACGGCGCCGAGATCAGCGCGGCGGCGAGGGGCGACCGGCCGAGCGCGGTCTGCAGGTGCAGCATCAGCAGGTACGTGAACGACGGCACGCCCGCGTTGAACACGAACACCAGCGTCACCCCCCACCGCGCGGTGCGGTCGCGCAGCACGGACGGGTGGATCAGCGCATCCGGCCGCCGCAGCGTCAGCGCGAAGGCGGCGAGCAGCACCACGGAAGCGGCCAGACCGGCCCACGTCCACCAGGGTCTGCCCACCTCGCGGCCCAGCGTGAGCGGCAGCAGCAGCGCCCCGAACCCGGCGGTGACCAGCACCGCGCCGGTGACGTCCACCCGCTGCGAGCCCGTCCCGCGCGCGGCGGGAAGCAGCGCGGCGCCCGCGAGCGAGATCAGCGCCACCGGCACGGTGACCAGGAAGACCGGCCGCCAGCCGAACCCCGCCAGCAGCCCGCCGGCCAGCGGCCCGGCCAGTGACGCGATGCCCATGGTGGCCCCGTACAGGCCCATGGCGCGGGCGCGGCCCCGCTCCGGCACGGCGACCTGGATGATCGACAGGACCTGTGGCGCGACCAGGCCGCTGCCCGCGCCCTGCACCAGCCGCGCCGCGACCAGCCAGGCGGGACCTGGCGCGGCGGCGCAGGCCAGCGACCCCATGAGGAAGATCGCGGTGCCGATGGCGAACAGCCGGCGGTAGCCGTACCGGTCGCCGAGCCTGGCGGCCGTGATGAGCAGGCAGGCGTACGTCAGCGTGTACCCGGCGAGGACGAGCCGCACCGCGCCGGGCCCCATGCCGAGCCCGGCCTGGATGGACGGCGCGGCGACCTGCGCGACGGTGACGTTCAGGAGCTGGACGAAGGTCGCGCTGAGCACCACCGGCAGCACCGCGCGCCCGCCTGTGACGTGAGTGCCGGTCACGGGATCAGCGCCGCCGCCAGCTCGGCGGGCCGTGCGGCGAACGGGCTGTGCCCGCCCGGCAGGCTGCGCACGGTGAACGGCCGGTCGGTGAAGGCCGCGTCGGTCTCGGCGATCATCAGGTCCTGCACGGCGGGAGTCAGCGCTCGGTCGTCGGCGCAGCGCAGATAGGTCCGGGGGATGCGCCCCCAGCGTTCCCGGCTCAGGACGACGGGCGTGGCGGGGACGGCCATCGGCAGGTCAGGAGTGAGTGAGATGCGCCAGCGGTCGAAGGCGTCCTCCCGGATGTCGTGGTAGTAGGCCCGCCGCAGCTCCTCGGCGTAGGCGGGGTCGGGGGAGAGCGGGTTGATCCGTACGGCGCCGATCGCGTCGGCGTCGCCGAGGAAGAGACCCTGGCCGAGGGCGGTGGCGTTCTCGGGTGCGGCGAGGTAGTCGAAGAACCTGGGCCGCCCGGCAGGGACGAACGCGCTCAGGTACGCCAGCCGGTCCACCAGCTCGGGTGCCTGCTCGGCGGCCAGAGAGGCGGGGCCGCCGCCCGCGCTGTGCGCGACGAGCACGACCTGGCGGTAGTGACGGACCCGGCGCAGCACGCCGATGACGGCCTGAGCGCACTCGTCCATGGTCACGGCGGCCAGCGCGGACTTCTCCGACGCCAGACCGGGCTGGCCGGGACGCAGGTAGCCGGTGGGCAGGGGCGCGTCGAGCCCGTGGCCGGGCAGATCGACGGCCACGGAGGCGGCACCGAGCCCGGCAAGGGCCCGCTGGGTGGCCGCCCAGTGCCCGGAGTGGTGCCAGGCGCCGTGTACGAGGACGAAGACGGTGTCGTTCATGCCGCCCATCCCATGCAGCGACCGCATGAGCATCCACCACGAGATATGACAGGCGGCTCGGCGATACACAGCAGGTATAAAGGACGATATGGAGGCACGGCACCTTCGCTACGCGCTCGCCCTGGCCGAGCACGAGCACTTCGGCCGGGCCGCCGCCGCGCTCGGCATCGCGCAGCCGCCGTTGTCGAAGCAGATTGCCGACCTGGAGCGCGAGGTGGGGGCGCGGCTGTTCGAGCGCACCCGCCAGGGCGTGTTTCCGACGGCGGCGGGCGAGGCGTTCCTGGCCAGGGCGCGGCGGGCGCTCGACGAGATGGCGGCGGCGGTGTCCGACGCGGGCCGGGCCGCGCGCGGTGAGACGGGCAGGCTGCGGCTGGGGTTCATCGCCTCGGCGCTGCTCGACCCGCTGCCCGGCGTGCTGCACCGGTTCGGGCGCGAGCGTCCCGACGTACGGCTTGAGCTGCACGAGATGGCCAGCAGCCGCAGCTCCGCCGCGCTGATCGCGGGCGAGCTGGACGTCGCGATCACCCTCGGCCCGCCCCGGGGCGCGGGGGCCGAGCGCCTGGTGTCGGTGCCGATCGGGCACGATTACCTGGTGGCGGTGGTGAGCACCGCCCACCCGCTGGCCGGCCGCCCGGAGGTGCGCGTGGAGCAGCTGCGGCGGCAGCGGCTCATCGTCGCGGCGAGCGAGGACGAGCCCGCCGTGAGCGCCGGACTGCGCGCGCTGCTGGGCAGGGACTCACCGGCGCTGGCGGGCGCGACCGTCGCACGAGACGTGCATACCATCGTCGGCCTGGCCGCCTCGGGAGTCGGCGTCGGGCTGGGCCCGTCACGGATGCTCGCCGCGCCGCGCCAGGGCACGTGGTTCTGCGAGGTCGTCCCGCGTACGCCGCTGCCCGATCTGGTGCTGTCGTTCGCCGCGCGCGATACGTCGCCGGTGCTGACCGCGTTCCTGGACACGATTCGCCGCAACTGTCCCACCGTGGGCGCCGCGCTCGACCACCGGCTGCGCGCCGCCGCGCCGCCGTCAGAATGAGCCGCCCCTCAGGGGCGCTAAGCTGCGCGCATGGCACGGATTCTCCTCTTGCACTCGATGTACGGGCTGCGGCCCGCCGTCCACCAGGCCGCCGACAGGTTCCGGGCGGCCGGACACGAGGTGCACGTGCCCGATCTGTACGACGGCCGGGTGGTCGACACGGCCGAGGAGGGCATCGCGATCAAGGAGGAGATCGGCCGCGACGAGCTGCTCAAGCGGGCCGTGTCCGCCGCGGCCCCGCTGTCGGAGGACGGCCTGATCTACGCGGGCTTCTCGCTCGGCGCGGCGCTGGCACAGAACCTCGCGCTGGGCGACGAGCGCGCGCGTGGCCTGCTGCTCATGCACGGCACCTCCGACATGGCCGAGGGCGTGTCGGCCGACGACCTGCCCGTGCAGCTCCACGTCGCCGACCCCGACACCAACGAGCCCGCCGACTGGCTCAACCACTGGTACATCCAGATGCGCCGGGCCAGGGCCGACGTCGAGGTGTTCCGCTACGCGGGCGCCGGCCACCTGTTCACCGACCCCGACCTGCCCGACTACGACGCCGAGGCGGCCGAGCGCGCCTGGGCGATCGCGCTGGACTTCGTGGCCGGCCTCTGAGCCGCTGCGTCACATCGAGCGTTCGAGAGGGGGACGTACGATGCCGACCGGCACCGCCATCCGCGACGTCCGCGCGCAGCTTTTCGCGGCGGCCGAGCGCGTGCTGCTGCGGGCCGGGCCCGAGGGCCTGACCAGCAGGGCGGTCACGGCGGAGGCGGGGGTCGCCAAGGGCGTGCTGCACCGGCACTTCGCCGACTTCGACGCGTTCGTCGCCGAGCTGATACGCGACCGCATCGTCCGCCTCGACACCCAGGCCAGCTCGCTCACCGCCGTGGCGGGCACCGGCACCGTCGCGGGCAATGTCACCCGCGCGCTGTTCGACCTGTTCGACCCGGTCACCGTGGCGATCGTCGGCCTGGTCATCTTCCGCGACGAGCTGCGCGCCCGGCTGCGCTCCACCACCCCGTCGGGCATCCCGCTGCTCGCCGAGGGCATCGACATGGTGCGCGCCTACCTCACCGACGAGGTGGAGCTGGGCCGCCTGGCGGCCGACACCGACGCCGCGACGCTCGCGCTGACGCTGGTCGGCACCGGTCACATGCTGTTCGCCGACCGCGCGGCCGGGCCGCCGGACACCGAGGCGGTCGAGTCCATGGTCAGCCTGGTGCTCGCGGACGTCCTCCAGCGCCGCCTCCTCTGACCCTGCGAAGCCGCCTCCTCTGGCTCCGCCCGCGGATCGGCGCGCGCGGAGCTCTCGCCGAAAAGGCGGCTCACCCGCTGAAGGTCGACCAGGCCGAGGCGCGCACGACACTGGGGGCACGGCGAAGGCAGGTGAAACCGGCGGCCGGGGTCAGCGCGCCGGCGCCGCCGTCCACCGGCACGATCGCGCCGGTCACCATCGAGGCGCGGTCGCTGAGCAGCCACGCCGCCACCTCGGCGACCTCGCGTGGCTCGGCCATCCGGCCGAGCGGGGTCATCGCGGTCGCCCGCTTCTGGACACCGGGCGAAATCGCCTCCCACTCGTCCATCATCTTCGTGGCGGTGCCGCCGGGGGTGATGCCGTTCACCCGGATGCCGTCGGCCGCCCAGCTCACCGCCGCGGTCTCGGTGATGCTGTTGAGCGCCCGCTTCATCGCCCCGTACGCGGGCAGCGCCGGGTTGGCGCGGCGGCTGCCGATGCTGGAGGTGTTGACGATCGCGCCGCCGCCGCTCTTGCGCATGAGCGCGGCCTCGGCGGTCATGGCCGTCCAGTGACCGCGGAAGTTCACCGCGAACTGCCGGTCGATGTCCTCATCGCTGGTGACGTCGAGCGGTCCCGGCTGCGGCATCGCCGCGCCGTCGTTGAACGCGCCGTCCAGCCTCCCGTGCAACTCCTCAACGCGGCCGACGGCGGCGCGGATGCTCTCGCTGTCGCCCAGATCGACGCGTACGGCGTCCGCGACGCCGCCCTCCTCCCGGATCTCGGCCACGATCCGGTCAAGGCTGTCAACACTGCGGGCGGCGAGCACGACGGCGGCGCCCTCACGGGCGAAGAGCCGGGCGGCCGCCTCCCCGATGCCGCGGCTGGCGCCGGTGGTGACCTTGCCCGTGAGCAGGCCGGCAGGTGCGGAAACAGGACGCCCGGCCTGTGCCGTGAGGAGGTCGCGGTGCTCGCGCACATCTCCACCGAGTACTACGTACGGCTGGAGCAGGGCCGGGCGCCGCGCCCGTCGGGTGAGGTCCTGGCCGGGATCGCCACGGCGCTGCGGCTCAGCGACACCGAGTGCCGCCACCTCCACCTCCTGGCGGGCACCGCGCCGACGCGTGCCGCGGTGCTCAGGCGCGACGTGCGGCCGAGCATCCTCGCGCTGCTGGAGCGGCTGCCGCAGACGGCCGCGATCGTGCTGTCGGCGGCCTTCGAGGTGCTCGCCTGGAACCATCTCGCCGCGGCGCTCATGGAGGACTTCGCCTCACCGACCGCGACCAGCGGCTCGTGCTCTACAGCGCGCGCCCGGGCTCCCGCGACGCCGAAGCCCTGGCGCTGCTCGACGTGCTCGGCCCCGACTACGCCAGGACGTAAGTCAACGGCTATTTACATCCCTTGCCGATCATGACTATCCTGCGGTCGTCAACCGGAAGGGACATCGATGACCGCAAGCGGCGCCGAAGCCGTCCGCAGGCGCGACGCGGCGAGGACCCGGCAGCGGCTGCTCGACGCGGCACTCAAACGCTTCGCCCACGACGGCTACGCCGCCACGACCGTCCGCGACATCACCGACGACGTCGGCGTCAACGTCGCCCTCGTCAACCGCTACTTCCAGTCGAAGGAAGGGCTGTTCGAGGCGTGCCTGGCCGCCGCCGTGGAAGAGCTGCGGCGCGTCGCAGGGAACGCCCCGCTCTCCGACGCCATCCGGCACATCATCACCGCGACCGGCGAGGACCGGATCACCGACGTGCTGCTGCTCCTGCTGCGCACGTCCGGCGACGAGAACGCCGAGCGGATGCGCGTCGGGCTGCTCAGATCCGCCAGCGAGGACCTGGCCTCCGTGGCCGGGTGGCGGCCCGAGGACCCGCAGGGCGAGGCGCTCATGCTGCGCGCCCAGCTCGTGCTGGCGCTGGCGGTCGGGGTGGCCACGCTGCGCGTGTCCACCGAGCTGCGGCCGCTGGCCACGGCCGGGGACGAGGAGCTGGCGGGGCCGCTGCGCGAGGTCGTCGACACGTTGCTGCCCAGGTCGTGAACGCCGTGCGCGTCCATCTTCGAAGGGAGAGCCTTGACCACCGACTCCGCTGAGACGCTGGTGACCACCCGCGGTTGCCCGTTCGCCCCGCCCGAGCAGCACCTGCGGCTCCTGCGCGAGCGGCCCGTCACCAAGGTCAAGCTGCCGACCGGCCGCGAGGCGTGGGTGACCACGCGCTATGAGGACATCAAGAAGGTGCTGAGCGATCCGCGCTTCAGCGCGAACCGCCGTCACCCCGCCGCGCCGCGCCTGGTCAAGGACCAGGTCGATCAGCCCGCCACGTCCCCGCTGCCGAAGATGATGCTGGAGATGGACCCGCCCGAGCACGGGCCCGTCCGGCGGGCGGTGGTCGGCGAGTTCACGCTGCGGCGCATCGCCGCCCTGCGGCCGCGCATCCAGCAGATCGTGGACGAGCACCTCGACGCCATGCTGGCCGGCCCGCGCCCGGCCGACCTGGTCGAGGCCGTCGCGCTGCCGGTGCCGTCGCTGGTGATCTGCGAGCTGCTCGGCGTGCCGTACGAGGACCACGACTTCTTCCAGGCCAACTCCGCGCAGCTGCTCAACCGGCGCGCCACCGAGCAGGAGCGCCTGGCACGCGGTGCTGTCGTTGGTCGGCTACCTCGACAAGCTGATCGCCGCCAAGGAGGAGCAGCCCACCGACGACCTGCTCGGCCGCCAGATCGTCAAGCAGCGCGAAAGCGGCCAGGTGGATCGCGGGGCGCTGCTCAGCACGGCGTTCCTGCTGCTCATCGGCGGCCACGAGACCACCGCCAACATGATCTCGCTGGGCACGTACCTGATGCTCACCGAGCACCCCGAGGCGGCGCAGGCGCTGCGCGAGCACCCCGAGAAGGCCGAGTGGGCCGTGGAGGAGCTGCTGCGTTACTTCACCATCGCCGAGTTCGCGATGGCGCGGGTGGCGCTCGAGGACGTCGAGGTGGGCGGCACCGTCATCCCGGCCGGGTCGGGTGTGCTCATGCTGGCCAACGCCGGTGACCGCGACCCCGAGGTGTTCGAGGACCCCGAGCGCTTCGACATCGAGCGCGGCGCCCGCAACCACCTCGCCTTCGGCTACGGCGCCCATCAGTGCCTGGGCCAGAACCTCGCGCGGGCGGAGCTGGAGATCTTCTTCGCCACGCTGTTCCATAAGGTCCCGACGCTGAAGCTGGCCGTGCCCGCCGAGCAGCTGTCGTTCAAGGAGGAGGCCGCCGTCTACGGCATGCACGAGCTGCCCGTCACCTGGTGAGCTTCCAGCTCGCCTGCCGCGTCACGACGCCGGTGCGGGGCGAGAGCTCGCCTTCGAGGCGAGCGGCGAGCGTGGCGGGGTGGGTGAGCTGCGGGTAGTGGCCGGCGCCGTCGATCGTGGTCACGGGAACGTCCACCGCGACGGCCAGCGGGTCGTCCGAGCCCACCACGATCTCCACGGGCACCTCGACCCGCTCGAGGAGGCGGCGCAGCTCGTCGCGCTGGGAGTGGCCCGCGCGCAGGGCGGCCACCACGTTGCGGGCGCGGCCGGGGCGTGCCAGGTCGGCCAGGTCGCCCTCGGGCACGCCCAGCATCGCCGCCAGGCGGGCCCTCGGCAGGCGGCGCAGCAGCGGCACCGCCGCCCACGACCGCGACAGCCGGGGGCCGGGCCGCTGCAGGAACGCCGGTGCCACCAGCACCAGCCGGGAGATCGCGTGGGGATGCGCGGCGGCGTAACGCAGCGCGGGGCCGCAGGCGAACGAGTGCGCGACCAGCACAGGACGCCTCCGCACCGGCCGGAGCAGCCCGCTCATCCACACATCCAGCGTCTCCTCCGGCGGGAGAGGCTCCTCCGCCGGAGGGCCCGATCGGCCCTGGCCCGGCAGGTCGGCGGCCAGGGCCGGGGCGCCGAGGCGGTCGGTGACCTGCCGCCAGGAGCCGGCATCCAGAGGCAGGCCGTGCAGCAGCACGTAGCCGGGGTGCTCCCGCTCGCCGATCACCCAGGTGCGTACGCCCGCCACGTCCTGGTAGCCGTACGGGCCGCTGGGGGCGGGCGCGGCGCCGAAGCGGGCGGCCACCAGGTCGTCGGCCCAGCTCGTCAGCGCGTCCTCGATGGGCGGCGGGCTGAGCCCGGCCCGCTCGGCGAACGCCCGCGCGGGCCCCGTGTCGTAACGGTCGGGCGACAGGAACGACAGCGTCTCGGGATCCACGCCGATCAGCGCCCGGGGCAGCCGCCGCAGCAGCCCGACCGGGATCGAGTGCCGGGGCGCGCGCACGCCCATGTGCCGGGCCAGCAGCGCGATCAGGTCCGGCAGGACGGGCGTGCGGTCGTCGAGGATCCAGTACGCCCGGCCCGCGGTCTCCTCATGCTCGGGCAGCCGGGTCATGAACGCCGCCAGGTAGCGCACGTCCACGACCGGCACGAACACCTCACGACCCCCGGGCACGGCGGGAAGGCGGCCGTGCCACAGGTCCGACACCATCGACGCCAGCCCGAGGAACTGGCCGGGCCCGATGGCGGTGGAGGGGTTGGCGATGGTGAGCGGGATGCCGCGTTCGGCGGCGCGGGCCCTGATCGCCGTGTCGCCCTCCTTCTTCGACGCCTCGTACGCGCCCTCGCGCCGGTAGTCGGGCTGCTCGCCCCCGGGTCCCGGGCTGACGCGGTAGCCGCTGATGTGCACGACCCGCCGCAGGCCTGCCCGTTCGGCGGCCCAGTCGAGGACGTTGAGCGCACCGGTCACGTTGGCCGCCCGCGCCTCCTCCACGCTCAGCCCGAACGCGAAGCGGGCCGCGCAGTTGTAGACGTCGCGCACGCCGTCCAGGCCGGTGGGCGGCAGGCCGAGGCCGGACGTGGTGATGTCGGCGCGTACGACGCTGAGCCCGCCGAGCGGCACGCCCTCGCCGTCCAGCCAGGGGGTGAGCCTGTCGGGGTTCCCGCGTACGGCGGCGGCCACCCGGTTGCCGCGGCGCAGCAGCTCGGCCACCACGGCACGCCCGATGAACCCGGCGGCGCCGAAGACGATGGAGTCGGGGGAGTCTGATGACATGAGCGGGCTCCTCAAGAGGCGGTGAGCAGGACCGCGGCCCGGCGGGCCACGGTGTCGAGCGACCGGCGGTCGCGCCGCGCTCTGGCGAGCAGCAGCGCGCCCTCGATCAGGGCGAGCACGGTCGTGGCGGCGCCCTCGGGGTCGGGGTGCCCGTCGGCGGCGAGCCGGTCGGACAGGATGCGCTCCCAGGAGTCGTAGACCTCGGCGCACACCTGCTGAAGCACGTCGTGGGTGGCGGCCAGCTCCAGCGCGACGGTGGCGACCGGGCAGCCCTTGCGCCACCCGGACGACTCAAGGCGGTCTCCGAGCATCGTGATCAGGCCCGTGACCAGGGCCGTCGTGTCAGGTGCCGTGGTGGCGAGCTGGTGCGCCGCGTCCGCGATCTCCCGTCCGGCGCGTCGCAGCGCCTCGGCGATCAGCTCGTCCTTGCCACCGGGGAAGTGGAAGTAGAGCGAGCCTCTGGGCATGCCGCTGGCTGCGATCACCTGGTTGAGCCCGGCGCCGAAGTAGCCGCCGGCCTCGATCAGCTCCTGGGCGGTGTCGAGCAGTCGTGCGCGCGTCTCCGCGCCCTTACGTCCCATGCCTCAAAAAATAGACCGGTCTACATATTCTGGCAATCGAACAAGGGACGAGGTGTAGTCAGCCGGGCCTCTGTGGGGCCTGAGGAGGCTGGGGGCACGTGGCGCCTCGGGCCGCCGGTGGGCCGGTGGCCCGTTTCAGCGCGTGGCGCCTCGGAGGACCGGTGAGCCGGTGGCTCGCGTTCAGCACGCGGTATCTCGGGCCGCCGGTGGGCCGGTGGCTCGCGTTCAGCGCGTGCTGGGGAAGGGCTGACCTGACGCCAGCCGTTCGATGAGGCCGGCGACGGCCTTCTCGCCGCCGTTGGCCGTCACCCACCGGTGCACCTGGCAGGCGGCGTCGGCGTACGTCTGAGGATCGGCCGACGCCGCGCGCAGCCAGCCGTCGAGCGTGTCCGGCAGAGCCCCGCGGGGCGCGCGCAGGCAGCGGTCCCCGGCCGGGGCGAGGTAGCGGGGATCGTCGCTGACCAGGACCGCCAGGCCCTCGTCGAACCACTGCGGGACGCCGGCGCCGTCGAGGCGGGCGTGCAGCTCCACATGGGTCAGCTCGTGTGAGGCGATCACCGGATCGACGCCGCGCGGGGACAGCATGACCGACCGGTTGAGCACGGCGATGCCGCGTTCACCGCCGCCGCCGATCCTGCGGTAACAGCCATCGGTCAGGCACACCAGGACGTCGGGGGCGGTCACCCGGCCGCCGAAGAAGGCGCGAACCCGCTCGTTCGCCTGCGCGACGGCCTCGGTCACGCGCCGTCGCTCGGCCGGGGCCAGACCCGGCTCGGCGTAGACGCCGGGCGCGATCCGTTCCAGGCCGTAACAGCCCGGACATGTGGTGGCCGCGACGGACGGGAAGGCGATCGCGGTCACCGCCACGGCCGCGGCGAGCACCACCGCGACCGCCGCACCCGCGATCCACCAGAATCTGCGGCGGCGCGTCACGGGCATGCGAACCTCCTCACCGCCGGCGCGCGGCGTCGAGATGCGGTGCCCGCCGGGTGTGGTGGTCCAGCAGGCGGGTGAGCAGGTCCACGAACTGGTCGCGCTCCGCGGCGGCCGGCAGGGCGAGCAGCTCGTCGTGGAGGTCGCCGAGGACCCGTCGGCGCAGCCGCTCCGGCGTCTTCGTCCCGCCGGAGTGCAGCGTGTCGGTCGCTTCGGCTCCGCCGCTCATGGCGCTGATCATAACGGGTTGCGTCAGTCGGCCTGACGATCGCCGGCCTGCTCGCCCGCTTCGCGCTCCTGCTCGCCCGCTTCGCGCTCCTGCTCGACGAGAAGCGCCGGCAGCACGCGGGCACCGTCTTCGCCGGCGACGTGACCGTGCACTCGCCCCGCTGAGGCGAGCTGCGCGCGCCGGCGGGGCGCCCCCTTCGCCCCTGCGACAGCGCTTCACCGCCACGAGGACGCCGGAGGGCCGGCGGCCGCGCGAGATGCGGATCACGCCCGCATGGACACGCCCCCGGGTGATCGGGTCAGGAGGTGGCGCGCCAGGTGAGGGAGAGGCCGGTGGCGGCGCGTTCGGTACGGATCTCCATCATGCTGCCCAGGATCGTGGCGTGGTCGGACACCACGGGCGTGCCGTCGAGCGTGTGGGTGACGCGGGTGCTGAGCAGCACCGGGCTGCCCTCCGGCTCGCGCAGGCGGCGGGCGGCGGCGCCGTCGAGCAGGCCGGGCCGCACCACCTCGGACGCGCGGGCGACCGCCACCCCGGCGTCGGCGAGCGCGGTGTAGAGCGAGACCTCGGTGAAGTCGCGGTCGCGGATGCGGTCGCCCACCGGGCGGCGTACCCACGAGACCTGGTGGACGGCCGGACGCCCGGCGAACTCGCGCACCCGCTCAAGGCGCAGCGCGCTCTCGCCGGGCGGCAGCCGCAGCTCGGCGGCGACGCGGGCGGGCGCACGGCGCACGGCCCGGCCGACCACCACGGTCCGCACATCGTGGCCCTGCGTGCGCAGGTCGTCGGCCAGGCTGCGCAGCGAGTCGAGCTGGTACGCCAGGTGCGGCGGCGAGACGAACGTGCCCTTGCCGGGCCGCTGCACGATCAGCCGTTCGTCGCTGAGCTGCCGCAGCGCCTGGCGCAGCGTCATGAGCGTGACCCCGTAGGAGGCGCTCAGCTCGCGCTGCGGCGGCAGTGCCTCGCCGGGGGCGTAGTGGCCGGACCGGATCTTCGCGGCGAGGTCGGCGGCGATGGCGCGGTATCTCGCCTCGTGCCCGGCGTCGGCGGTCATCGTGGTGGGTCACACTCCTGGTCGAGGGCCTGCCGCAGGGTCGTGACGAAGGCCCGCAGGTCGTCCGGTGCCGCCCCGTCGAGCACGCGCCGCATGACGGCCGCGCCGACCACCACGCCGTCGGCGTGCCGGCGGGCTTCGCGGGCCTGATCCGGGGTGGAGATGCCGAATCCTAGCAAGACCGGCAGGTCGGTGACGTTCTTGAGGCGGGCGGCGAGCCGTGCCGCCGACCCGGCGAGCGCGGCCCGCTCGCCGGTGATGCCCATGACCGAGACCGCGTAGACGAACCCGCGGCTGCGGGCGCCGATCTCCGCCAGCCGGGCGTCCGGTGTCGTGGGCGAGGCCAGCAGGGCGGGTTCGACGTCGTACGCGGCCGCCGCCTCCATCAGCTCGTCCGCCTCGTGCACCGGCAGGTCGGGCACGATGAGCCCGGTGACGCCCGCCCGGCGCAGCGCGGCGCAGAACGCCTCGGGGCCGTCGTGCAGCACGAGGTTGTAGTAGGTGCTCGCGATCAGCGGCACGCCCAGGTCCGGCAGCGCGGACAGGTCGGCGAGGATGCCGCGGGTGCTCGCGCCCCTGCTGAGGGCCTCCTGGCTCGCCTGCTGGATGGTGGGGCCGTCGAGCGTGGGGTCGGAGAACGGCAGGCCGACCTCGATGGCGTCGGCTCCCGCGGCGGCGAACGCGTGCAGGTAGCCGGTCCAGCCGGGGGTGATGCCGGCGGTGACGTACGGCATGAGCAGGCCGCGCCCGGCGTCGCGGCGGGCCCGCAGGTGGCGCTCGACCGCGCCCATGGTCAGGACCGAGTCGTTCACAGCAGCTCCTTCAACGTCGCCATGTCCTTGTCGCCGCGGCCGGACAGCGTCATCAGCACCGTCGATCCGGCCCGCAGCTCGCCGTCGCCCGCCGCGCGGATGATCCAGGCGAGGGCGTGCGCGGACTCCAGCGCCAGCAGGATGCCCTCGGTGCGGGCCAGCCGTACGGCGGCGGCGACCGCCTCCTCGTCGGTCACCGTGACGTAGCGGGCCCGACCCAGGTCGCGCAGGTGGGCGTGCTCGGGGCCGACGCCGGGATAGTCGAGCCCGGCGGCGATGGAGTGCGCCTCGACGATCTGCCCGTCGCCGTCCTGGAGGAACAGCGAGCGGGCCCCGTGCAGCACGCCGAGCCGGCCTCTGGCGGCTCCCGCCCCGCCCTCGGCCTCGACGCCGACCAGCCGGGCGGAGGTGTCGGCGAACCCGGCGAACGTGCCCGCCGCGTTGGAGCCGCCGCCGACGCAGGCCACCACGTGGTCGGGCACTCCGGCGGGCAGCGCGGCGGCGCACTGGGCGCGGGCCTCGTCGCCGATGACCCGCTGCAGTTCCCTGACCATCCACGGGTACGGGTCGGGCCCGACGACCGAGCCGATGCAGTAGTGGGAGTCTCCGGTGGTGCTCACCCAGTGGCGCATGGCCTCGCTGGTGGCGTCCTTGAGCGTCCGGCTGCCGGTGCTCACCGGCACCACGTCGGCGCCCAGGACGCGCATGCGGAAGACGTTCAGCTCCTGGCGTTCGATGTCGCGTGCGCCCATGAACACCGTGGCCTGCAGCCCGAGCAGCGCGGCGGCGGTCGCGGTGGCCACGCCGTGCTGGCCCGCGCCGGTTTCGGCGATCAGCCTGGCCTTGCCCATGCGCTTGGCGAGCAGGGCCTGCCCCAGCACGTTGTTGATCTTGTGGGAGCCGGTGTGGGTGAGGTCCTCGCGCTTGAGGTAGAGCCGCACGCCCAGCTCCTCCGACAGGCGGGCGGCCGGGGTGAGCGGGGTGGGCCGGCCCGCGTGCACGGCCAGCAGGTCCGCCAGGGCCCCGCGGAAGCCGGGGTCGGTCCAGGCGGCGCGGAACGCCTCGCCCACCTGGTGGCAGGCCTCCACCAGGGATTCGGGTGCGTATCTGCCGCCGTAGGCGCCGAATCTGCCCAGGTCGCGGGGCTCGGCCATCGTCGCGCCCGGCGGGGCTGGGTCTGTCCAAGGCAGCACGTCGTACATGCCGGCCTCCCTCTCTCGTTCTATAACTCTTCTCAGAGTTCTATAACAGTGAGTGTGGCATGGACAGCGCGGGAACACCACCGCCGGGGGAGCTGATATGATGATCGTGAACGCGTGAGCCTTCTCGGCCGGATATCCGTCCGCTGCCGAGGAGGCTTTTTTCGTGCCCGAAAATGGGCGTTCGACTGACATGTGATGAGGATCGACATGACTTCTGCGGCGAGTGCGGGCACGTGGCGGCTCGGCGACCTGACCGTCAACCGCATCGGCTTCGGCGCGATGCGCCTGCCCGGGCGGGTCGCCTTCGGCTCCGACAAGCGCGACCCCAAGCAGGCCATCGCCGTGCTCCGGCGGGCGATCGAGCTCGGCGTGAACCACATCGACACCGCGGCCTTCTACTTCACCGGCGACCTGGCGGCCAACGACCTGATCGCGCGGGCGCTGGCCCCGTACCCCGACGACCTGGTCATCGCCACCAAGGTCTGGCCGGGCCGCAGCCGCGTGACCGGCGACTGGTGGTGGGCCAAGCCCGCGCAGCTGCGCGAGCAGGTGGAGCAGAACCTGCGGACGCTCGGCCGCGACCGGCTCGACGTGGTGAACCTGCGCGTGCCCGGCAGCAGGCGGAACGGCTCCATCGCCGAGCACTTCGGCGCGCTGGCCGAGCTGCGCGACGCCGGGCTCATCCGGCACCTGGGCGTCTCCAACGTCACGGCCGCGCAGCTCGCCGAGGCGCAGGCGATCGCGCCGGTGGTGTGCGTGCAGAACGCGTTCGGCATCGGCTCTCCGGCCGAGGAGCGTGAGCTGCTGCGCGCCTGCGGCGAGCAGGGCATCGCGTACGTGCCGTTCTTCGCGATCGCCGGGACCGGCCGCGAGTCGGGAGCGGTGACCGGCGAGCACGGGGCGGTGGAGGAGATCGCCCGCGCCCACGGCGCCTCACCCGCGCAGGTCCGCCTGGCCTGGACGCTCGCCCAGGGCCACAACGTGCTCGCCATCCCCGGCACCGGCGACCTCGGCCACCTGGCCGAGAACGTGGCGGCGGGCGAGCTGCGGCTCTCCGGCGCCGACCTCGCCCGGCTGAACGCGCTCGGCGGCTAGCTCGACGGCCGGCGCTGCCGGTGGTGCTCTCCCTCGCCCCCTTCGGCGAGCGTCACGTCCGGCGCGGGAGGAGTCCCGCGCCCTCGGCCGGCGTCAGCGGGGCAGGCGGGCGCCGATGAGGCGGATCGCGCGGCGGACCACTTCGGCCTGGGCCGGGGCCAGGCCGTCCAGGAACGGCTCGACCGCTTCGGCCCTCCAGCCGTCCACCGCGTGGTCGGCCAGCACGTGCTCCAGACTGAACGCGGCCAGCTCCTCGGCCATCGGCGCCACCCGCGGGTCGTCGGGATCGGCGCCGGCCAGCTCGTCGAGCCTGCGGTAGAAGTCGTGCCCGCGCGCCGCCAGCTCGGGGTCGGCGGTCAGCGCGTCGAGCGCGGCGAACGTCCGCCGCCCGTCCGGCGCGCGTGAGACGCTGTCGACGAGCATGAGCAGGTCGCGGTCCCAGGCCGCCGACGGCGAGGCCGGCACGTCGATGGCCTTGAGGAACGACACCAGGTCGGGCGATGCGGTGTCGTCGGGGCTGAGCGTGCCGTCCTCGACCCGGCTCAGCACCTCGGCGAGCCTGGCCCGCCGCAGGCGGATGTCGCGTTCCTGCGCGGCCAGGTCGGCGTCGATCTCGGCGAGGATCTCGGGCAGCTCCCTGGAGCGCTCCTCGGCCATGACGTCGCGGATCTCGTCGAGGCTGAGCCCCAGCCCCACCAGCCGGCGTACGCGGGCCAGGGCGATGGCGTCGCGCATGCCGTACTCGCGGTAGCCGTTGGCCAGGCGCGGCGGCTCCGGCAGGACGCCCTGGTGGTGGTAATGGCGCACGGTACGGGTGGACACCCCGAGCAGCGCGGCCAGCTCTCCGATCCGCATGTGCCCAGTTAAGACGTTGACGCCGCGTCAAGGTCAAGCCGCCGGGGAAAAGCGGTGGACCGGGCGGTCGCCGGGCTTGTACCGTACCGGCGACCGTGACACGGCCCGAGGAGGTGACAGACCCATGAACGCTGTAGCGAAGTGGGCGCTCCGCCCTCGCGCCACGGTCAGGCGAGCGACGTAGGTGCCGCCGGGAGCGCCCCACCCCGGCACTCCCGTCGAAAGGCACCGAAAATGCACTCTTCTCCGAAGTCCGTCGAGCCCTCGCACGCCGAACCCGCCGATCCGCCGTACGACGTGGTCATCGCCGGTTGCGGGCCCACGGGCGCCATGCTGGCCGCCGAGCTGCGGCTGCACGGCGTACGGGTCCTCGTCGCCGAGCGCGAGAGCGAGCCTGGGCCGATGGTCCGCATCGTCGGCCTGCACATCCGCAGCCTGGAGCTGATGGCGATGCGCGGGCTGCTCGACCGCCTGCTCCCGCACGGCAGGCGGCGTCCTGCGGCGGGCTTCTTCGCCGCCATCCCCAAGCCCGCGCCCGAGGGCCTCGACACCCCGTACGCGTACGTCCTGGGCATGCCGCAACCGGTCATCAACCGCCTGCTCGAAGAGCGCGCCGCCGAGCTGGGCGCGCAGGTCATTCCCGGCCGCGCGGTGACCGGCTTCGAGCAGGACGCCGAGGGGGTGACCGTCGAGCTGACCGGCGGCGAGCGGCTGCGCGCCCGCTACCTCATCGGCTGCGACGGCGCCCGCAGCACGGTGCGCAAGCGGCTCGGCGTCGGCTTCCCCGGCGAGCCCGCGCGCAATGACACGCTCATGGGCGAGATGGAGGCGAGCGCGCCGCAGGAGGAGATCGCCGCCGTGGCCTCCGCCGTCGCCGCCCGCCAGTGGCCGTTCTGGATCAGGCCGTTCAACGGCGGCAGGACCTACAGCGTCGTCGTCCCCGCGGGCGGCGTGGCCGACCGCTCGCGCCCGCCCACGCTGGACGACTTCCGGCAGCGGCTGCGCGCCGTCGCCGGCACCGACTTCGGCGTGCACTCTCCGCGCTGGCTGTCCCGCTTCGGCGACGCCACCCGGCTGGCCGAGCGCTATCGGGTCGGGCGGGTGCTGCTGGCCGGGGACGCGGCCCACATCCATCCGCCCTTCGGCGGGCAGGGGCTCAACCTCGGCATCCAGGACGCGGTCAACCTCGGCTGGAAACTGGCGGCGCAGGTGCGCGGCTGGGCGCCGGACACGCTGCTCGACACCTACCACGCCGAACGCCACCCGGTCGCCGCCGACGTCCTCGACAACACCCGCGCCCAGGCCGTCCTGGCGTCCCCGGAGGCGGGGCCGCGCGCGGTGCGGCGGCTGCTCGCCGAGCTGATGGACATCGACGAGGTGAACCGCCGCCTCATCGAGAAGATCACCGCGATCGCCGTCCGCTACGACTTCGGCGCGGGTCCCGACCTGCTCGGCCGTCGCATGCCCGACGTCGGGCTGACGCGGTGCCGCCTGTACGACCTGCTGCGCGGTGGGCGCGGCCTGCTGCTCGACCGTACGGGACGCCTCACCGCAGGCGGCTGGTCGGACCGCGTCGATCAGCTCACCGATCCCGGCGCGGCGGTGGACGTACCGGGTGTGCTGCTCCGTCCTGACGGCCACGTGGCCTGGCTCGGCGACGACCAGCGCGACCTCGATGAACACCTGGCCCGCTGGTTCGGCGAGCCCGCCGGCTAGTCGCGGGCGGGGAGCGGCGCTCCCGCAGGGGAGCGCCGAGCGCGCGCAGCGCGGGCACCGCGGCCTGCAGCGCGCCGCGCTGGTCAGGCGTCAGCGCGGCGAGGGCGTCGGCGAACATCTCCGCCCAGGCGTCCTCGATCATGGCCATGCCGTGCTGGGCGTCCACGGTCGGATAGAGGCGCACCGCGCGGCGGTCGTGCGGGTCGGGCTCGCGGCGGATGAGCCCGCGGGCGAGCAGGGCGCGCACGGCCGTGCTGACGTTGCTGCTGTGCAGCCCCAGCTCGTGGGCGAGCGCCTTGGTGCCGGTGCCGGGGCAGTCGAGAACGTAGCGCAGCACGTCGAGCTCCGACGGGGGCAGGGGCGGCAGGCCCGCTTCGGTGATGCCGCCCTGCCGCAACACGCGGGCGAGCGCGTACAGTGCCGGCGCGAGCCGCCTGGCCTCGCGAAGCAGGTCGTCACGGCCGGCAGGGGCATCGCTCTTGCGCACTCCTGGATCTTACCTTAGATATAGATATGAACTTATATCTATTTGACCGGAGTGCCGATGACCTTCGCCGCCCGACGGCCGGTGGCTTCAGGGCTGACGGTGACCCTCGCCCTGCTGTCGTTCGTGGTGCCGCTGTCCACCGACATGTACCTGCCGGGTTTTCCCACCATGGCGCGCGAGCTGGGCACGGACGCGGCCGGCGTCCAGCTCACGCTCACCGCCTTCCTCGTGGGGCTGGCGACGGGCCAGCTCGTGCTCGGCCCGCTCTCCGACCGCTACGGGCGGCGCGGGCCGATCCTCATCGGCACCGGCGTCTGCACACTGGCCACGGCGCTGTGCGCGGTCGCGCCCACGCTGGGCGTGCTGGTCGTGCTGCGCTTCGTCACGGGATTCGCGGGTGCGGCAGGGGTGGTCGTCGGCCGTGCCGTGGTGACCGACGTCGCGAGCGGCGCGGCGGCGGCCAGGCTGTTCGGCCTGCTCATGGGGCTCGGCGGCATCGCGCCCATCCTCGCTCCGCTGGCGGGCGGTGCCGTGGTGGGCGGCACAGGGAGCTGGCGTGCGGTGTTCTGGGTGCTGGCGGGCGCGTCGGCGCTGATGTTCGCAGCAGCTTGCGTACGCATCCCCGAGACGCTGCCCGCCGAGCGGCGGCACACCGGCGGCGCGGGCGCTTCGCTGCGGGCCGGCGTCACGGTCCTCACCGACCGCCCCTACCTCGGCTACATGCTCGCCTTCTGCCTCGCGTTCGCCGCGCTGTTCTGCTACATCTCCGCCTCGCCGTTCCTCCTGCAGAACGTCCTGGGCTTCAGCGTGGGCACGGCGTCGGCCGTCTTCTCCGCGGGCGCGCTGACCGCGACGGCCTCCACGCTGGCCGGCAGCCGTCTCGCCGGCCGCATCAGCCCCCGCCTGCTGCTGCGCGCGGGGCTGGCGCTCATGCTCGTCCCCGGTGTCGCCGCGCTGCTCCTCACCCTCGCCGGGCAGCTGAACCGGTTCTGGGCGCTGGGCCTGCTGGGCGTCGCCTTCATCGGGCTCGGCCAGGTCTGCGCCACCGCCACCGGCCTCGCGCTGGACCGCGTACCGCATGCGGCGGGCACGGGCTCGGCGGTGCTGGGCACGCTGCAGAACGCCCTCGGCGCGGCCGTGGCCCCCTTGATGGGCATCGCCGGAGGCCACACCGCCGTGCCGCTGTTCGCCGGTATGACGCTGTGCACGCTGCTCGCCGCGGCCGCGCTCCTGCTCACGAGGCGGGAAGGCGATGTGGCTCCGGCCGGCCGGGCACCTGCGGAAGCCGAGAGGGCGTGAAGATCAGACGATCGGCTGCGACAGCGCGGCCTTGGCCTCGCGGGTCCGCTCGTCGGCCAGCACCTCGGCACGGCCCGCGAGCAGCGCCTCCATGGTCTGCTCCGCCACGGCCTCAGGGCTGATCTTCGGAGCGTCGACCCAGGCGGCCATATCCGTGTCCACGAACCCGACGTGCACCCCGATCACCAGCGTCCCCTCCTCGCGCAGCCCCTGGCGCAGGGAGTCGGTCAGCGACCACTGCGCGGCCTTCGACGCCGCGTACCCCGGGAAGCCGGGCCGCCCGCCCCAGGAGGCCAGCGACAGCATGTTGACCAGGGCGCCGCCGCCGTTGCGGGCCAGGATCGGGGCGAAGGCGCGCGAGACCCGCCAGGTGCCGAAGAGGTTGACCTCCATCGCCTGGCGGGCGCCGTCGAGCGTGCCCTCCAGCAGCGCGGTCCTGCCGTCACCGACGCCCGCGTTGTTGATCAGGATGGAGACGTCACCGGCCTCCCGCGCCGCGGCGGCGATGCCGCGCTCGTCGGTGACGTCCAGGCGCAGCGGCACGACGTCGGCGTCCTGCACACTGCCCGGGTCTCGGACGCCGACGTACACCTTCGCCGCGCCATGCTGGACGAGCGCTCGGGCGAACGCGCGGCCGATCCCGCGATTTCCGCCCGTCACGAGGGCGACCGATCCCTTGATGTCCATGCTGTTTCTCCGTTCACCAGCTGAGTTGCAAAAGACAACTCAGATGGGGAGGTGATCGCGCCACCTTCCCAGGAGCTTCCCCGTCGCACGTGACATCCTCACACCCGCGCGGCAGGCCCGGACCGGATGTCACGTGAGAAGGTGCCGGCCGGTGACCGTCCCGGCGGGCCCGGGGACGGCCCCAACCGGGCGGGACTCAGCTCGAGGAGGAGACCGCCGAGGACAGCTCGGCGAAGTCGTCGTCGGACAGCTCGATGCCGGCGGCGGCGACGTTCTCCTCCAGGTGGGCGATGGAGGAGGTGCCGGGGATCGGCAGCATCACCGGGGAACGGCGCAGCAGCCACGCGAGCGCGAGCTGCGACGGCGTGGCCGGCAGCCGCGAGGCGATCGTGTCGAGCGCCCCGCCGGGCTTGGCGAGCTGGCCGGTGGCCAGCGGGAACCACGGGATGAAGCCGATCTCGTGGCGCTCGCAGTACTCCAGCACGTCCTCGGCGGACCGGTTGGACAGGTTATAGAGGTTCTGGACCGTGGCGATCGGGGCGACGGCGCGCGCCTGCTCGATCTGCTCGACGCTGACCTCCGACAGGCCGATGTGCGCGATCTTGCCTTCGTCCTGGAGCTTCTTCAGCTCGCCGACCTGGTCCTCGAGCGGCACCTCCGGGTCGACGCGGTGGAGCTGGAGCAGCGGGATCCGCTCGAGCCCGAGGACGCGCAGGCTCATCTCGCACTGCTGGCGCAGGTAGGCGGGCCTGCCGACGGGCGTCCACTGGTTGGGGCCCTGGCGGGTGAGCCCGGCCTTGGTGGCGATGACGATGCTCTCGTCGTACGGGGCGAGCGCCCGCTTGAGCAGCGGCTCGGCGACCAGGGGGCCGTAGGAGTCGGCCGTGTCGAAGAGCGTCACGCCGAGCTCGGCCGCGCGGCGCAGCACGCGTACGGCCTCGTCCTCGTCGGCCGGCGGCCCCCACACGCCGGGCCCGGTCAGCTGCATGGTGCCGTAGCCGAGCCGGTTGACAGGCAGCGTCTTCTCGATCATGAACTGGCCGGACGCGTCGGCCCGCACAGCGGTCATCGCGGAACTTCCTTTCTCATGCCGGCCGCCGGACCCGGCGGCGTGACTGGGTCGGCGTGCCCGGCGAGACCGCGTCCTACCTCAACCTCCGGCAAAGCCTGGTATCGATCACGGATGGACGTCGATCACGACGTCGTCGCAGGCCACCTCGCGGCCCTCTCCGTTCACGAACGCGACGTGCACGGGCTCGCCGGTGGAGCGCGTCCTGCGCAGGGCCGACGGCCCGGACGGGCGCGGGCGGTGGGCGTCGCCCCACTGCTGCAGCGCGCCCAGCACCACCTGCAGGTCCGCGCCTGCCTTGGTGAGGTGGTAGCTGCGGCGCTGCCTGCTGCCTGGCTCCTGGCAGGCTCGTCGGCGGATGAGCCCTTGTCGCGTGCGGTCGCACCCACCCCCTTCAGTACAGCTACTGTACTCAGCCCGACGCCGGTTGACAGATCTTGGGCGATCTGGGCGTAATGGCGGTCGCGTCGCGTGTCGCGGTCCGGGAGGACGGTCGCGGCATGGAGGCGCCGTACCAAGGGGGTTGACGCCAATGGCCACTAGCACCGTCGGTCGTGCCTGAGCACACCGCGCCCGCGCGTCTCCCCATGCCTGGTTCGGTGTCGTAACACCCGTACGCCGGCATGTCCGTGCGGGTTTCAGCATGTCCACGACACCCACTCACCAGGAGCCTTCTTTTCAGCATGCCGAACAACTTCAACCAGCAGATCATCGACGAGTTCCGGGCCAACCGCGGCAAGGTCGGCGGCCCCTTCGAGGGCGGCAGGCTGCTGCTGCTCACCACCACCGGCGCCAAGACCGGACGCCCCCACACCACCCCGCTCGGCTACCTGCCCGATGAGGACCGCCTGCTCGTCATCGCCTCGGCGGGCGGCTCGCCCAAGCACCCGGACTGGTACCACAACGTGCTCGCCAACCCGCGGGTGACGGTCGAGGACGGCATTCTCACCTACGAGGCCGACGCCATCGTGCTCGAGGGCGAGGAGCGCGACCGCCTGTTCGCCCGCGCGGCCGAGATGGACCCGGGCTGGGCCGCCTACGAGGAGCGCTCGGGCCGCACGCTGCCGGTGGTGGCGCTGGTGCAGGTGAACCCCGGGCCGCCGCCCGGGCGGCGTATGGGCGACGCGCTCAAGGACATCCACGACGCCTTCCGCCGCGAGCTGGCCTTGATCCGCAGGGAGGCCGCCGCCTCGGGGCCGCGCCTGGCCGCGCAGCTGCGGGTCAACTGCCTGACGATGTGCAGCGGCCTGCACGTGCACCACACGCACGAGGACAACGGCCTGTTCCGCGGGATGGAGCAGCAGTTCCCGGAGCTGGCCCCGGCGATCCAGCGGATGCGGGCCGAGCACGAGGTGGTGGCGCGGCTGCTCGACGAGCTCAAGGCGCTGCTGTCCGCCGCCGACGTCGCTCCCGCCGACCTGGTCGCCGGGGTGGACCGGCTCACCAAGGAGCTGGAGGCGCACCTCGCCTACGAGGAGGAGCAGCTCGTCGCGCTGCTGAACGGCTGACGCACGACTCGCACGTCCGGGGTGTCTCTGTGGCGATAGGGACACCCCGGACGTATGCTGATGGTGCGTCCGGGCCCGGCGCCACATCTCTTCCCTTCCGCCCCTATGCCGCCATGTCAGCGGGTGTTCTGAGGGGCCGGTTTCTCTTCTTCTCCACTCTCATCCATGCGTGCCACGAACTCCTTTCGTGGAGTCGGCTGTAAAGTTGGAGTCCACTGAAAGTTTGCAGTACGCTCCAGCGGCATGACAGAAGGGCTCCGCGAGCGCAAGAAGCGCCTGACGCGGCAGCGCATCTCCGAGGTGGCCGTCGGCCTGTTCGTGGAGCGCGGCTTCGACAACGTGACGATCGCCGAGGTCGCCGACGCCGCCGAGGTGTCGGTGAACACCGTCTACAACTACTTCCAGTCCAAAGAGGACCTGGTGCTGCCTCCTGAGGAGGCCTCGCCCCGCCGGCTGGCCGACATCGTGGCCGGGCGCGCGCCCGGCGAGTCGGCGGCCGGTGCGGTGCTGGCGCGGCTGCGGCAGGAGGTGCGTGAGCGCGAGCGCCGGGTGGGCCTCACTCCGGGCTTCGGCCGGGTGCTGGAGATGATGCGGGCCGCGCCCACGCTGACCGCGCGCCTTGAGGACCTGGGCCGCAGGATGACCGACGAGCTGGCCGCGCTGCTGGCCGAGGAGTGCGGTGATGGGCCGCAAGATCCGCTGCCCCGCGTGATCGCCTGGCACATCGGCAGCCTGCACGCGCTGGTGATGGGCGAGATCGGCCGCCGTACGGCGGCGGGTGAGCGGCCCGACGAGATCGCCGCCGCCGTGCTCGATCTGCTCGACGCGGCCGAGAGCGTGCTGGGGGAGAAGGTGCTGGGCTATGGCGTACGCGGGGAGTGACGCGATGTTCCGGGTGACGATCAGCGGCAAGTTCCAGGCGATCGACGACGCCGGACGGGAGGCGGTGCGCGCGGCGGGCGGCACGGCGTACACCGAGGCGGGCACCTTCACCCACGACCCGAGCGTGTCGGCGTTCACCTTCCGCTGCCAGGTACCGGCCGGGCCGGACGACGGGGAGGACGAGGCGGCCCTGGGCGCGATGGCGGCGCTGGAGGCGTACGGGCAGCCGTACGAGGTGCTGCGCATCGGCGTGACGGACATGCGCGACATCAAGATCCGCCGACGCTGATTCTCAGATCTGGGATATCATCCCGGATATGAGACAGCCCGTGGATGTGGAGGCCAGGCTGGCCGATCGGCTCGCCCGGCTGCGCGTCGAGCACCACTGGTCGCTGGAGGAGCTGGCGAGCCGCTCCGGCATCAGCCGCTCGACGCTGTCGCGGCTGGAGCGCGGCGAGATCAGCCCCACGGCGGCGCTGCTCGGCAAGCTCTGCGAGGTGTACGGGCGGACGATGTCGCGGCTGCTCGCCGAGGTGGAGTCCGAGCCGCCGCAGATCGTGGCGGCCGGGGCGCAGCAGGTGTGGCGGGACGAGACGTCGGGGTTCGTCCGCCGCTCGGTCTCGCCGCCCCATCCCGGGCTGAGCGGCGAGGTCGTGGAGGGGCGGCTGCGGCCGGGTGCCGACATCTCCTACGACGCACCGCCCGTACCCGGCCTTGAGCAGCACATCTGGGTGCTGGAGGGCGCGGTGGAGATCACCTTCGACGGCCGCACCCACACCGTGGGAGCCGGTGACTGCCTGCGCTTCCGGCTGTGGGGGCCGTCCCGGTTCCGCTGCCCGGGCCCCGATCCGGTCCGGTACGCCATCTTCGTCGTCCTGCCCTGACCCCCGGGAGGAGCCCCATGCGCACCATCGCCCGCCTGACCCCGGCCGCGTTCGACACCTGCGTCAAGGAGCTGGCCGCACTGCTCGCCGACGCCGTGGACGGCGGCTCGTCGCTGGGGTTCGTCACGCCGTTCGACCACGAGGACGCCGCCGCCTGGTGGCGCGCGCAGGCCCCGGCCGTGGCCTCGGGCGATCTCATCGTGTGGGTCTGCCGCGAGAACGGCGCGGTCGTGGGCACCGTCGGCCTCGCCCCCGCGACCAAGGCGAACGCCCGCCACCGCGGCGAGATCGTCAAACTCATGGTCCACAGCGAGGCGCGCGGGCGCGGCCACGCACGCGCCCTGCTGGCCGCGGCCGAGCAGGCGGCGCTTGCGGCGGGGCTCGACCTGCTGATGCTCGACACCGAGACCGGCAGCGCGGCCGAGCACGTCTACCTCACCGGCGGGTGGACCCGCTACGGCATCGTCCCCGATTATGCGGCCTCGCCCGACGGCACGCTGCGCGAGTGCAGCTTCTTCTACAAGCGGCTCACAGCGACCGGGTGAGCGCATCCAGCTCGGCCAGCCGTTCGGCCGGGGCCAGGCGCGCGGCGGTGGCGACGAGCAGCAGCTCGGTGACCGCGATCTCGTGGGTGAGCGGCGCGATCGGCCCGGCGGCCTCGCGCGGCAGCGCGATCAGCAGCTCCGCCTCGGCGGCCAGCGGCGAGCCCCACGTGTCGGTGATGAGGATCAGCCGTGCGCCCCTGCCGCGCGCGGCGCGTACGAAGCGCTCGGTGGCGGGGGAGTAGCGGCGGAAGTCGTAGGCCACCACCAGGTCGGACGCGCCCAGGTCGAGCACGGTGCGGGCGCGCGCGTGCGGCGGCTCCGGCACCCGGTGCGCGCCGGGGCGCAGGCCGGCGAGCTGGCGGATGAGGTAGTCGGCGGCCAGCTCGCTGAGCGGTCCGCCGAGCGCCCAGACCGTCCTGGCCTCGGCCAGCAGGCCCGCGGCGCGGTCGCAGAGCGGCGCGGGCACGGCGGCCAGCGCGCCGTCCAGGCCGGCGCGCAGTTCCTCCGCCGCCTCTCCCAGCCCGCCTGACGGCTCGCCGGGCTCGCTTTTCCCGGTGACGTACTCCAGCAGGCGCGAGCGGTCTCTGGCGCCGTCGCGTACGGCGGCCTGGAACTCGGCGAACCCCGCGTACCCGAGCCGGTCGAACAGCCGGGAGGCGGTCGGCGGGCTCACCCCCGCACGCTCGGCCAGCGCGCGCAGCGAGCCCAGCGCAGCGAACGGATGGTCGTCGAGCAGCACCCGCACCACCGCGCGCTCGCCGGGTGGCAGCTCCGCGTAGACGGAGCTGAGCCGGGCCACGATCGCGTCGCTCTCCATGCTGACAAATGTTACATCAACCCGTCCGTACCGAAATCTTCTAACGAATGTTACGGTTCTCGGCATGAACACCTGGCGTGGCCTGATCGACAGCCCCTACCGGCGCTTCCTGCCGGTCACCCCCGACACCCCGGCCGTCTCGCTCAACGAGGGCAACACCCCGCTGCTGCGCTCGGCCCACCTGTCCGAGCTGACCGGCTGCGAGGTCTGGCTGAAGGTCGAGGGGGCGAACCCGACGGGGTCGTTCAAGGATCGCGGCATGACCGTGGCGATCAGCCGCGCCGTCGAGGCCGGCGCGCAGACCGTCATCTGCGCCTCCACCGGCAACACCAGCGCCTCTGCCGCCGCCTACGCGGCCCGCGCCGGGCTGCGCGCCGCCGTGCTCGTGCCCAAGGGCAGGGTGGCGCTGGGCAAGCTGGCCCAGGCCGTACGGTACGGCGCGGAGATCGTCGAGGTCGGCGGCACGTTCGACGACTGCCTGCGGGTGGCCCGCGAGCTGGCCGCCCACCACCCGGTCGCCCTCGTCAACTCGGTGCGCAACGAGCTGCGGCTGGCCGGGCAGCGCACGGTCGCGTACGAGATCGTGGACGCCCTCGGCGCGGCCCCCGACGTGCACTGCCTGCCGGTCGGCAACGGCGGCAACATCACCGCGACCTGGACCGGCTACCGCGCCTACAGCCCGGACCGGCTGCCGCGCATGTGGGGTTTCCAGGCGGCGGGCGCGGCCCCGCTGGTGCACGGCGCGCCGGTGGCCGAGCCGCGCACGGAGGCCAGCGCGATCAACGTCGGTCACCCGGCGACCTGGGACGGCGCGATCGCGGCCCGCGACGAGTCCGGTGGGCTGATCGCCGCGGTGAGCGACGAGCAGATCTTCGCCGCGTACCGGATGATCGCCCGCCGCGACGGCGTCTTCGCCGAGCCCGCCTCGGCGGCGGGCGTGGCGGGGCTGCTCGACCTGCACGCCAGGGGCGGGCTGGAACCCGGCCTGCGCGCGGTGATCACGCTGAGCGGCAACGGCCTGAAGGACCTCGACGCCTCGCTGCGCGGCGGCTACACCGCCGCCGAGACCTCGGCCGCGACCGCGGATGTGGCCAGGGCGCTGCGCCTGGCCGCCTGACAGGCGGTCACCAGTTCAGCTCGTCCGCCGTCAGGGGCCCCTTGCAGGCCGCCAGGGCGTTCTTCAAGTCGGTCCTGCGCGGGTCGGACAGAGGGCCGAGGACGCAGACGGGCACCCAGTCGTCCTTCTCGATGGCGCGCCGGAAGATCTTGGGCACGGGGGTGTCCAGCGGCCAGCCGACCGGGCGGTACACCGCGGAGCCCGGCTGGTCCAGCCGCACGTGCAGGGCCAGCGGGTGGTGGGCGACGCCCATGGCGTCGTCGGTGTGGCGGACGGTGACCTGCCTGATCGCGGTCCAGGGGATGGTCTGGACGCCGGAGCCGTCGCTGCCGGTGACGCCGTCCCGGTCGAGGCGCACGCTTCTCGCGGGCATGCTCCTCTTCGTCGTGAAGCGCAACCACTGGTTCGCCAGGGGGCCGACCAGCATCAAGGCCGCAAAGACCCCCATGCCCACCCACCTCGTCGAGTCGTCCAGCTCTCCGAGCGCTTGCCCGATCACGACAAGGGTCGCGACGATGAAGGCGAGGCCCCGAAAGATCCACGACAACAGCTCCGGACCTTCCTCCCAGCAGAACGCCGAAAGGCGCTCGTCACCCGTCCAGGACTCCTGGAAAGCAGGTGCGTCCTGAGGAGCGATGGGCGGGGAGGCCGGCGGGTCGGGCTTCTCCGGCGTCTCCTGCGGGACAGTGGGCGCGGTGACCGGTGTGGTGTACCTCTTCGTCGGCGCGGGTCCCTGGTCAGGGGTGCGGAGGAGGTCGAGGGCGTCGGGGATGGAGGGGCGCTTGCCGGGGTCCTTGGCCAGCAGGGCGTTCAGCAGCGGGGCGAGGCGTGTGGCGCGGGTGAGCGGCGGAGGCTCGTCACGGAGGACGGCGGCGATGGTGGCGGGGACGGCGCCGCGCCGGAACGGTGAGACGCCCTCCGCCGCCTGATACAGGGTCGCGCCCACGGAGAACAGGTCGGAGGCGGGCGAGCCGTGATCGCCGTTGAAACGCTCGGGCGCCATGTACTCGAAGGAGCCGATCACCGTGCCGGTCGATGTCATGCGGGTGTCGGTCTCGTGAATGGCGATGCCGAAGTCGGTCAGCATGATCCGACCGTCGGCGGCCAGCATGACGTTCGCGGGTTTGATGTCGCGGTGGACGACACCCGCGCCGTGGGCCGCCTCCAAGGCATGAAGGAGCGCCTTGGCAAGGTCGGCGACGTCGGGCTCCGCCAGCGGCCCGGTCCGCATCCGGTCCTCGAGCGACTCGCCGTTGATCAGCTCCATGATGATCCACGGCCGGCCGTCCTCGATGACCACGTCGTAGACGGGCACGATGTTGGGGCAGTGGCGCAGCCGGGCGGCGTTGCGGGCCTCCCGCTCGGCGTACTTGAGTCGCGCGTTGCGATCCTCCTCGTCGAGGGTCGGAGGGAGGTACACCTCCTTGACGACCACGTCGGCGCGCAGCCGGTCGTCATGGGCCTTCCAGACGCGACCGAAGCCGCCCTGGCCCAGCGGGTGTTCGAGCCGGTAACGGCCGCCGATCAGTGTTCCTGGTCCGGTCATGCTGCGGTCTCGATCCATCTGGTCTGGTCAGTCGATGGCGACCGAATCCCCGGATTCGATCTTGCCGCAGATTATCGGGACGGATGGCCGTGAGAAGGGCGAATTCGCGAGGCCATCGCACCGCGGCCGCACCACGGCGGCCACCGACCTGGCCAGGGCGCTGCTTTTCGCAGCCGGACCTATCTGCGACAAGCGCTCAAAGTGGCCGATCGGTAACGTTACGTAGTACTCCTCGCGGGCACGGACGTCACGACAAAGCCGGCAGGCGGCCGATCGAGTTCCTCCATGCCGCCGGCCTTCCCTTCCCCTGCGCGGCGCATCCCCTGAATCCCGAGAGGACTTCCCGTCGTGCCCCCGACCCGGCTTCGCCGTGCCCTGGGCGGCGCGGGCGCCACCGCGCTCCTGCTCACCGCCCCCGCATCCGCCCCCGCATCCGCCCCAGCGCCCGCGCCCGCCAAGCCGGACGCCGTCCCGTGCGCGCGCCTGCTCCGGCCTTCAGCCACCTATCGCGCCTACGACCACACCTTCACCACCGACGCCGCGGGCCGCCCCGTCGAGGCCGTGGCCAGGATCCTGGTCGACCGGGACGCCCCGCGCGGCTCCTGCGAAGGCGCGGTCGGCGACTGGGGCGGGCGCGGCGACTGGCAGGGCGGCCACCTCATCGCCGCCTCGTTCCGCGGCGTGAGCATGCGCTACAACCTCGTCCCCATGCGCGGGCGGCAGATCAACCAGGGTCTGATGAAACGGGTCGAGAACGGCGCCCGCGACTGCCTGGAGGACGGTGGCGAGGTCCGCGACTATCGCGTACGCCTGCACTATCCCAACGGCACGACGCTGACCCCGGACACGATCCGCGTCAGTCTCAAGGTGGCATCCCGGCCGGTCACGGTGATCCTGCCGAACCGTACACTGAGCGCCAAAGAGCTGCGATCCCGGCAAGACGGGATAACTGCCGCGTTCGATGCGGCGCCGTGCGGCAGGGACGGCGCGTGAACGCGGTATCGATCGCCAGCAGATGATCGGAGGGAATGTTGTGGGATACCTCCATGCCTGAGCGTGCCCGTTCTGGTGTGGGATCGACGCCATGAAGGATGAAGGGAAACAGCGCAGGAGGCTCGAGACGGGCACGCTCGCGCGGGTGGCCGTGTTCACCGCGCTGATCGCGGTGATGGGCCTGCCCGGCACGCTGAACGTCTTCGGCAACGCGGTCCCGATCACGCTGCAGACCATGGGCGTGATGCTGGCCGGCGCCATCCTCGGCACCTGGCGCGGCGCGCTGGCCGTACTGGTGCTGTACGTGCTGGTGGCCGCCGGCCTGCCGCTGCTGGCCGGCGGGCGAGGCGGGCTGGGCGTGTTCACCGCGCCGTCGGCCGGGTTCCTCATCGGCTGGCTGCCCGGCGCGGCCCTCACCGGCTGGCTGGTCGAGCGGGCCGGCCGCAGCCCGAGCACGCTCCGGCTGTTCCTGGCGAGCGTCGCGGGCGGCATGGGCGTGGTCTACCTGTTCGGGATCCCGATCCAGGCGTTGGTGTCGGGCGCCTCGCTCGGCGCGGCGGCCGGGCTCACGCTGGTGTTCGTGCCCGGCGACCTCATCAAGGCGGCGCTGACGGCCGTCGTGGTCAGGGGCGTCCAGCGGGCCTACCCCGACGCGGTGCCCGCCGTGCACCAGGAACGCCTGCGCGCCGGTGGGGAGCGCTGACGGCTCGATGCCCGTAGCAGAACACGTGCTGGCGCACGCCGCCGAGCGCCCCTCCAGGCTCGCGGTGCGCGGACCCGGTGGCGAGCTGACGTACGCGCAGCTCGCCGACCGGGTCAAGGGTGCCGCCAGGCACCTGGCCGAGACCGGGGCCGGGCCCGGCACCACGGCCGCGATCGGTCTGGCCGACCCGGTGGAGCTGCTCGTCGCCGTGCTGGCCGCCGACCTGGCCGGGGCGACGCCGCTGGTGGGCGAGCACACCTGGGACCGCGCGCGGTGGGCGGCGGTCACCGGCCCCCTGACGGCGGCCACCGGCTCTCTATCGGCCGTCACCGGCCCTCTAGCGGCGGTCACCGGGCCGTCGGCGACGGTGCCCGCCGGCGAGCCGGCGCCGCACGCGACTCGACCCGCCGACCGGCGCACGCCCGCCGCGCCGCCGGTGGCGGTGCTGATCGACGCGCCCCTGCCGTACGCGGCCGGGCCCGATGTGCCGCGCCGCGCCCAACCAGGCGATCTCGCCTGGGCCTGCTTCAGCTCCGGCAGCACGGGACGGCCGCGCGCCATCGTCCGTACTCGCGCCTCCTGGACCGATTCGTACCCCCACCTGAACGCGCTGACCGGCATCGGCCCCGACGACGTCGTGCTCATTCCCGGCCCGCTGGTCTCCTCCCTGTACGCGTTCGCCGCCCTGCACACCCTGGCCACCGGCGCGACGGCGCTGCTGCCCGGCCGCTGGCCCGGCGGCGCGCTGGCCGATCACCTCGCCGAGGCGACCGTCGTGCACCTGGTGCCGCACCGGCTGCCGGACGTGCTGGAGCGGCCGGGAGCGCTGCGGGTGGCCGTGGTCGGTGGCGCGGCCCTCGCCCCCGGCGCCCGGCAGGCCGCGGAGAAGGCCGGGGTGCGGGTGGTCGCCTACTACGGGGCCACCGAGCTGTCGTTCGTGGCCGCCGACACCGACGGGAGCGGCCTGCGTCCCTTTCCCGAAGTGGAGATCGAGGTGCGCGGCGACGGGCCGCTGGGCGAGGTGTGGGTGCGCTCGCCATGGCTGGCCGAGGGCTACCTGGGTGAGGCGGCCGGGCCGCTGCGGCGCGACGGCGACGGCTGGGTGAGCGTGGGCGATGTGGCCGAGCCCTACCACAAGGAGGGCGGGCTGCGCGTACGCGGGCGCGGCGACGGGGCGATCCAGACCGGCGGGGCCACCGTCGTGCCCGAGGACGTCGAGGAGGTGCTGCGCAAGGTGCCCGGCGTGGCAGATGCCGTGGTGGTCGGGACGCCGCACCCGTCCCTGGAGTCGGTGGTGACCGCCGTCATCGAGAGCCCGTTCGGCGAGCCGCCCGCGCGCGCCCTGCTGGAGGAGGCCGCGCGCGCCGCGCTCGACTGGGCGCAGCGGCCCCGCCGCTGGTACGCGATGTCCGGCCTGCCCCGCACGCCCACGGGCAAGCCGGCGCGGGCGCAGGTGGCGGCCCGGCTGGCGGACGGCGACCCGGCGATCAGGCGGCTGGTGTGACATGGACCTGACCCCCGTGGTGGTGGCCGCAAGGCGCACCCCGATCGGCACGGCCGGGCACGCGTACAAGGAGCTGACCGCCGAGCACCTGGCCGCGCCCGTGATCGCCGCCGTCGCCGCCGACCTGCCGGGACGGCGGATCGATGACGTGATGCTGGGCAACTGCATGGGCCCGGGCGGCAACCTGGCCAGGGTCTGCGCGCTGGCCGCCGGGCTCGGGCACGAGGTGCCCGGGGTGACGGTGGACCGGCAGTGCGGCAGCGGGCTGGCCGCGATCCTGCTCGCCGGTCAGGCGGTACGCGCGGGCGAGGCCGACCTGGTGATCGCCGGAGGTGTGGAGAGCGCCTCGACCGCGCCGCTGCGCACGTTCCGCGGGGCCGGCGCCCCGTACGAGCGGGCGCCGTTCACGCCCCACGGCACCCCCGACCCCGACATGGGCCCGGCCGCCGAGGCGCTGGCCCAGGCCAGGAAAATCGATCGCGAACGCCAGGACGCCTACGCCTGCCGCAGCCACGCCCGCGCCCTGGCCGCCCGCGCGGCGGGTCGGTTCGCCCAGGAGATCGTGCCCGTCGCAGGCCGCGGCGACGACCAGCGCCCGCGCCCGCTGCGCGCGGCGTCGCTGGCCCGGCTGCCGGCCGCGTTCGTGCCGGGCGGCACGGTGACGGCGGGGAACTCCTCCCCGGTCAGCGACGGCGCCGCCGCCGTGGCCGTGGTGCCCGAGCATGTGCGGGCGGGCCTGCCCGGCCTGCGGCTTCTGGCCGGGGCGGTGACCGGGTGCGATCCCGAGCTGCCCGGGTGGGGGCCGGTGCCCGCGATCGAGCGGGTGCTCGCGCGTACCGGAACAAGTCTGGAGTCGCTCGCGGCGGTGGAGATCGTGGAGGCGTTCGCGGCCCAGGTGCTGGCCGTCACCGACGCGCTCGGGCTCGACCCGCTCGGCGCGGACGACGAGCGGGTCTGCCCCGACGGCGGCGCGCTCGCGCTCGGGCACCCGTGGGGCGCGACGGGGGCGGTCGTGGTGACCAGGTTGTTCAGCAGGCTCGTCCGTGCGGCGGCTCCCAAGGGCACGCTCGGCCTGGCCGCGGCCGCGGTCGGCGGCGGGCTCGGCGTGGCCGCCCTGTTCGAGGTGGTGTGAGACATGATCGAATTCGCGGACGTGCACGTCCGGCTGGGCACCCGCGACGTGCTGCGCGGCATCACCGCGGAGCTGCCCGAGCGCCGGGTCGGCGTGGTGGGCGCCAACGGCTCGGGCAAGAGCACGCTGGCCCGGCTGGTCAACGGCCTGGCGCTGCCGACGTCGGGCAGCGTCACGGTGCTCGGCATGGACACCCGCCGCGACGGCGCCAAGATCAGGCGCGGTGTCGGCTTTCTGTTCACCGATCCCGACGCGCAGATCGTCATGCCGACGGTGGCCGAGGACGTCGCGTTCTCGCTGCGCCGCAAGGGCCTGTCGCGCGAGGAGGTGGACCGGCGGGTACGCCAGGTGCTGGAGCGCTACGGCCTGGCCGATCACGCCGACCATCCCGCGCACCACCTGTCGGGCGGGCAGAAGCAGCTGCTCGCGCTCTGCTCGGTCATGGTGCTGGAGCCGGAGATCATCGTCATGGACGAGCCCACCACGCTGCTCGACCTGCGCCACTCCCGCCAGGTCGCGGAGCTGCTGGAGGAGATGCCGCAGCAGGTGCTCCTGGTCACCCACGACCTGCCGCTGCTGTCGGGCTTCGACCGGGTGCTGGTGATCGACGAGGGCCGCATCGCCGCCGACGGCACCCCCGCCGAGGCCATCGCCCACTACCGGAAGCTGATGGCGTGAACAGCCTGACCGGTTCCTACGTCCCCGGAAGCTCACTGCTGCACCGGCTGCCGGCCGGGGCCAAGCTGGCCGCGCTCGCACTGGCCTGCACGGTGCTGGTGCTGCTGAGCTCGCCGCTCGCGCTGGCCGGGGCGGCGGCCGTGACAGCGGGCCTGTACGCGCTCGCCAGGGTCGGCGCGGCGGTGGCGTGGGCGCAGATCAAGCCGGTGCGCTGGTTCGCGCTCGCGCTGTTCGCCGTGCAGTTCGTGCTCGTGGGACTGGACGCGGCGCTGGCCACGACGCTGCGGGTGGTGCTGGCGGTGGCGCTGGCCGGGCTGGTGACGGTGACCACGAGGTCGTCGGACATGACGGCGGCGCTGGAACGCCTGCTGTCGCCGGTCAGGTTCGTGGGGCTGGATCCGTTCCGTCTGTCGTTGCTGCTGTCGCTGACCATCCGCAGCGTGCCGGTGGTGGCCTCGCTGGCCACGCGGGTCAGGGAGGCACAGCGGGCCAGGGGCGTCGAGCGCAGCCTGCGCGCCTTCGCGGTGCCGCTGGTGGTCAGCTCTCTGCGGTACGCCGACGCCCTCGGCGAGGCGCTGAGCGCTCGCGGGCTCGACGACGAAGATTAAGCCTTGACTTATATAAGCTCTTCCTGAAACACTCTCGTGGGTGCACGCCTTTGACGTCCTCGGCGATCCGGTACGCCGCCGGATCCTGGAGCTGCTGGCAACCGGCGAGCAGAGCTCCGGCGAGGTCACCGCCGTCATCCAGCGCGAGTTCGGCATCTCCCAGCCGGCCGTCTCCCAGCACCTGCGGGTGCTGCGCGACAGCGGGTTCGCCAGCGTACGGGCAGAGGGCACCCGACGCCTGTACGCCGTCGAGCCCGGCCCGCTGCGGGAGATCGACGCCTGGCTGGAGCGCTTTCGCGCTTTCTGGGACCAGCGCCTGGACGCGCTGGCCACGGAGCTGGCCCGGGGCAAGCGCGAACGCCGCATCACCAATGAGAAGGAGGAGTCCTGATGGACATGGTCGAAGAGATCAACAAAGCGCACCGCGAGCTGATCGACGGCAAGCGCAAGGTGCAGGTACTGCGCCGCCACTACGACGCCGAGATCGAGGACGTCTGGTCGGCCTGCACCGAGGCCGACCGGCTGGCCCGCTGGTTCATGCCGGTCTCCGGCGACCTTCGGCTCGGCGGCCACTACCAGCTCGAGGGCAACGCCCACGGCGAGATCCTGCGCTGCGAGCCGCCCAGCCTGTTCAAGGTGAGCTGGCTGTTCGGGCCGAACCCCGGCTTCAGCGAGGTCGAGGTGAGCCTGACCGCCAAGGACGGCGGCACGCTGCTGGAGCTGCGCCACACGGCGGAGGTGCCGGAGGAGATGTGGGCGCAGTTCGGCCCCGGCGCCACGGGGGTGGGCTGGGACCTGAGCCTGCTCGGCCTGGCCCTGCACCTGACCGGCGCATCCAAGCCCGACACCGACACCTTCCACGAGACCGAGGAGGGCCGCCGCTGCATCGTGGCCAGCAGCGAGGCGTGGGGCGAGGCGTACCGAGCGGCCGGGGGCGTGCCCGAGGCCGTCGAGGCGGCCGTTCGCGCGACCACCGGTTTCTACGCGCCTGAGTGACCGCGGCCCTCTCCGAGTAGGGTAGTGAGTACTCACTCACCCCCTTGGGAGGAGTCGTATGAAGATCACTGTCTTCGGAGCGACCGGCGGCAGCGGGATCCAGCTCGTCCGCCAGGGGCTGGACCGGGGCCACGAGGTCACCGCCGTGGTCCGCGACCCGGCCCGGCTGCCCGCCGAGCTGCGCGAACGGGCCGACGTCGTGGTGGCCGACGTCATGGACCCCGACGCCGTCACCCCCGCCGTCGCCGGTCGCGACGCCGTGCTCAGCGCGATGGGCCCGCACGGCAACGGCCCCACCACCGTCTGCTCCGGCAGCATCCGCTCGATCCTGACCGCCATGGAACACGCCGGGGCGCGCCGCCTGCTCATGGTCAGCGCCGCCGGCCTGGAGAGCGACGCGGGCGACGGCCTCGTCACCCGGTACGTGCTCAAGCCGATCGTGCAACGCGTCTTCCGCCACTCCTACGCCGACCTGGCGCGAGCCGAGCGGCTGCTGCGCGACTCGGACACCGACTGGACGATCGTGCGGCCCGCCCGCCTCACCGACGCCGCGGCCCCGGGCCGCTACCGCACGGCCCGCGACCTCAGCGTGCGCGGCGGGCACACCACCACGCGCGCCGACCTGGCCGACTGCATGCTCACGCTGATCGACGACCGTACGTCGGTGGGGCACGTGGTGTCGGTGGCCACGTGAGGGTGTCCGATGGCCGCTGTCTCGATGGCCGCGTGAGGGTGGTGGCTCAGCCGATGAGCGCGGAGGGGTCGCGCTCCGGGGGACCGGCGGGCCACCACCGGTCGTCGCGGCGGGTGAACGGGTACCAGCGGCCGTCGCGGCCGTAACGGAGCTGGATCTCGTCGCCGAGCGTCCAGCGGTTGCGCCAGGCGTGCAGGGGCGGAGGCCGCTCGCCCTCCCAGGCCGCTTCGAGCCGGGCGCGCGCTCTGGCCAGGTCCTGGCGGGGCGGCGTCCAGGGGCGTTCGAGCACGGCCAGGCCCTCGGCGCCGCCGTGCCGCCAGGCGGCCACTGCCGGCCCGTCGTCGGCGCCTTCGTCGCCGATGTGCTCGGCGATCAGCCGTACGTGGTCCTCGTGCTCGGTCAGCTCCGGCCACCGGTCGTGCAGCAGCAGCTCGCGCGCCCGGGCGGACGCCGAGGCGGCCAGCACCTGCAGGGCGGCCACGTCCACGCCGGGCGCCGGGTCGAGGGCGGGCGGGGTGAAGGCGACGTCGTACGGCGGCGGCTCGGGCAGCGGCGGCACCCCCGCCGCGAACGCCACGCTCGCGGGCGTCCCGGACGGCCGCAGGACGCCACCGGTCGCGTCCGCGCCCTCCGAGCCCGCCGGACCGCCACCGGCCCCGGGCGGGCCCGCGGCGGCGGGCACGTCGCGATTCTGCAGCGCCTCGACCAGCTCGCGCTCGCCGCGCCCGCGCAGGAGCAGCAGCACGAACGGGTCGGCGTCCAGCAGCCATGACGCCTGGTAGCACAGGGCGGCGGCGTGCACGCAGGGGTGACCCCAGTCGGGGCAGGAGCACTCGGGCTCCAGGTCGCCGACGGAGGGCAGCAGCGGCACGGCGGCGTCCTGCGCCGCCTCCACCAGGTCGTGCGGCATGTCGCCGTCGAGCAGCGCGGCGATGTGGCCGGCCTTGGCGGCGACCTGGTCGAGGAAGCGTTCCCACTCGGCATCGGTGAGCTGCTCGACGCTCACGACCACGTCGTAGTCGTTCTCGGCGACGGCGGCGAGCCTGCCGGGGCTGACGGTGATCGGGCCGAGCTGCCCGGTCTTGGCGTAGGCGCGGCCCTTGCGCAGCAGGCCGGCGTCGAGCGAGGTGTCCTCCATGGCCTGGATCCAGGCGCGGCCCCACCAGGAGGTGGCGAAGCGGGCGCCGGCGCGCTGGCGGGGGAAGGCGGGGAAGCCGCGGGCGGGGGTCATCGGGGCTCCAGGACGCTCATGCGGGACTTCAGGACGGTCAACGGGGGCTTCGACGCGAACCGGCCCGGGGCGGCCGGCGAGGGATCGAGGCGGCGAGCCGAGCCGAGAGCGGCCGGCAAGGAGCCGAGGCGGCGAGCCGAGCCGAGGGCGATCGGCGGGGAATCGCGGCGGCGAGCCGAGCCGAGGGCGATCGGCGGGGAATCGCGGCGGCGAGCCGGGCCGAGGGCGGTCGGCCGGGTCATCGGAGTTCGACCAGGGCGGCGAGTTCGGCGTCGGTCAGCTCGGTGAAGGCGGCCTCGCCGGAGGCGAGCACCGCCTCGGCGAGGGAGCGCTTGGCGGCCAGCATCGTGGCGATGCGGTCCTCGATGGTGCCCTCGGCGATGAGCCGGTGCACCTGGACGGGCCTGGTCTGGCCGATCCGGTACGCGCGGTCGGTCGCCTGGTCCTCGACGGCCGGGTTCCACCAGCGGTCGTAGTGGATGACGTGGTCGGCGCGGGTGAGGTTCAGGCCGGTGCCCGCGGCCTTGAGCGACAGCAGGAAGACGGGGGCCTCGCCGTCCTGGAAGCGCCGCACCATCTCCTCGCGGCGGGCGACCGGCGTGCCGCCGTGCAGGAGCTGGGTGGCGATCCCGCGCCCGGTGAGGTGCCTGTCAAGGAGGCGGGCCATGGCGACGTACTGGGTGAAGACGAGCACGGAGCCGTCCTCGGCGACGATGGTGTCGATCAGCTCGTCGAGCAGCTCCAGCTTGCCGGAGCGGCCGGGCAGGCGCGGGTCGCTCTCGTGCAGGTACTGGGCGGGGTGGTTGCAGATCTGCTTGAGCCCGGTGAGCAGCTTGACGATGAGCCCGCGCCTGGCCATGCCGCGCGCGTCGGCGATCCGGCCCATGATCTCGCGGACGACGGCCTCGTACAGGCCGGCCTGCTCGGTGGTGAGCGGCACGGGGCGGTCGGTCTCGGTCTTGGGCGGCAGCTCGGGCGCGATGCCGGGGTCGCTCTTGCGGCGGCGCAGCAGGAACGGCCCGACCAGCCGCGACAGGCGTTCCGCCGCCTCGGTGTCGCCGGACTCGACCGGCCTGGCCCAGCGGGCGCGGAAACGGGCGAGCGGTCCGAGCAGGCCGGGAGTGGTCCAGTCGAGGATGGCCCACAGCTCCGACAGATTGTTCTCGACGGGGGTGCCGGTCAGGGCGACGCGGGCGGCGGCGGGGATCTCGCGCAGCGCCTTGGCGGTGCCGGACGCGGGGTTCTTGACGTGCTGGGCCTCGTCGGCGACCACCATGCCCCAGGTGTGCGCGGCCAGGCGGTCGGCGTCGAGGCGCATGGTGGCGTACGTGGTGAGCACGAACCCCTCGTCGGCGAGCGTGCGGTTGCCTCCGTGGTAGCGGCGTACCGGGACGCCGGGCGCGAAGCGGGCGATCTCCCGCTCCCAGTTGCCCAGCAGCGAGGCCGGGCAGACGACCAGCGTCGGCCCGGCCGCACGGTGCAGGTGCAGGGCGATGAGCGTGACGGTCTTGCCGAGGCCCATGTCGTCGGCCAGGCAGGCGCCGAGACCGAGCGAGGTCATCCTGGCCAGCCAGCGCAGCCCGGAGAGCTGGTAGTCGCGCAGGGTGGCGGCCAGGCCGGGCGGCGGCGGCACGTCGGCGGGTTCGCACAGGCGGCGGCGCAGCTCGTCGAGCCAGGCGGTGGGCTCGACGGGCACCTGCTCGCCCTCGGCCTCGACCGTTCCGGTGAGCGCGGCGGCGAGCGCTTCGATGCCGGTCAGCGGCTTGAGCTCGCGCTGCCGGGCCTTGCGCGCCAGGTCGGGGTCGATGAGCACCCACTGGTCGCGCAGCCGTACGACGGGGCGGTGCGCTTCGGCGAGCCGGTCCATCTCCTCGGCGGTCAGGCGCTGCCCGCCGAGCGCGAGCTGCCAGTCGAAGCTCGCCAGGTGGTTGCCGCCGAGGAAGGAGGGCAGGTCGGACGGCGCCGGGTCGCGGTCGCCGACGACGGCACGGGCGGTGAGGCCGCGGACGAGGGATCGCGGCCAGTGCACGTCCACGCCCGCGGCGGCCAGCCGGTCGGCGGCCCCGGCCAGCAGCTCCTCCACGTCGCCGTCGGACAGCGCGAGCTCGTCGGGCACGGCGCTGTCGAGCAGTTCCTGCAGGCGGGGCCAGGCGCGGGCGGCCCGGCGTACGGCGAGGGTGGCCTCGATCCTGGCGCGCGGGCCGAAGCCGGGGTCGCGGCCGCGCCACAGGTCGGCGGCGTCCACGACGAGCGCGGGGTCGGCGAGGCTGTGCAGCTGGGCGACGGCGCGGAGCTCGGCGCCGTCCTGATCGCCGGCCAGGTCGTCGGCCTCGATGCGCAGCGACAGCCGCAGGCCCGCGTCCAGCCCTGATGAGACCTCCTCGGCCCAGCCGCGCAGGTGGGGCACCTTGACGGGGTTCATGGCGGCGTAGGCGGTCTGTCCGGTGGCGCGTACGGCGCCGGGCGAGCGCGGCATGGCGTCGGCGACGGCGTCGAGGAAGGCCCGCAGCAGCGGCTCGGCGTCAGGCAGCAGCGCATCACCGGCGGCGTGCGGGGTGCCGTCCAGAGAGAGCGGTACGGCGCGGGCGGCGGCGGGCATGGCGGCGGCCAACTCGCGTACGCGGCGGGCGTCGTCGGCGTCCAGCGGCCCGGCCCGCCAGGAGTCGTGCTCGCCGGGGGATACGCCGGGCAGGATGCGGCCCCGGGTGACGAGCTGCAGCGCGATGAGCGCGGCGGCGCCCCAGAAGCGCGCCGCTGGGTGAGCGTGGGGGTCTTTGCGGGCTCTGGCCAGGGCGGCGACGGCCTGCCCGACGGGCACGAACGTGGCGGGGACGGACCGGGTGGCCACGCCGCCGTCACGTTCTTCCGCTACGGTCAGCACACTGTCCCCCTCTGGGGTGAGGAAGGCGATGTGCCCGCTTCGTGGCGGGTCGCCGGGCTGGAAGACCGCAGGGTACCGGGCCAGATCCGTCTGAGAGCTCACGGCCGTACAGTGTACGGTACGTGGGGGGTGGGGTTTACCGCAGTAGCGAACGGGCATCGGCCTCATTCCGCACGCGTTCCGATCATCCATAGCCTGGATCGCATGACTGACTGGCTGGTAGGACTCATGGACCGCCTCGGAGCACCCGGGGCGGGCCTCGCCGTCGCGCTGGAGAATCTCTTTCCGCCCCTGCCGAGCGAGGTGATCCTGCCGCTGTCGGGTTTCACCGCGAGCCAGGGCGAGATGCAGCTGCTCGACGTGATCATCTGGACCACCCTGGGCTCGGTGATCGGCGCGCTCGCGCTGTACGGCGTGGGAGCCCTGCTGGGCCGCGAGCGCACGCTGGCCATCGCAGCGAAGCTCCCCCTGGTCAAGACCTCCGACATCGAGAAGACCGAGGCGTTCTTCCAGCGGCACGGCCGCATGACCGTCTTCTTCGGCCGGATGATCCCCATTTTTCGCAGCCTGATCTCCATCCCGGCCGGTGTCGAGCGCATGCCGGTGCTCACGTTCACGCTGCTCACCGCGGCGGGCAGCCTCATCTGGAACACGATCTTCGTCATGGCCGGCTACGTGCTGGGGGAGAACTGGCACCTCGTCGAGACGTACGTCGGCATCGCCACCAACGTGGTGATCGCCATCGTGGTGGTGGCGATCCTGGTGTTCATCGGCGTCCGGCTGGCCGAGCGGCGCAAGGGCAGGCATGCGAGCCGTCGCTGAGGGCCTGCGGGTGACCGGCGCGGTCACGGCGGGCGGTCTGACCGCACTGTTCGAACTCCTCTTCCTCATCGTGGCGCTGCCGTTCCTGAGCCATCCGAACGTCCGCGCGACCGGCCGCCGCCTGGCCCGGCTGGAGGCGCGCCGCCTGCGCCTGCAAACCTCCGAGCTGGACGCGCTCGGCGACGAGCGCGGCGATCGCGCCCTGCGCTACCTGGCGGCGCGGCTGCCCATCGGGGTGCTCGGCGGCCTGGTGATCGCGCTGCTGGCGATCGGCGCGGTGATGGTGACACGGCTGCTGCTGGCCTGGAGCATGGGCGAGCCGTACGACGGCATGCGGCCGACGGCGCCGCTGGTGGCGTACCTGACGATCAGCGGGTTCGTCCTGCTGTTCCTGGACCTGTCGGGGGTGGCGGGCGTGCACGCGCTGGAACGCCGGCTGGCCGTCCGCATGCTCGGCCCCGACCCGACCGAGAAGCTGCGGCGCCGCATCGACGAGCTGGCCGAGAGCCGGGCCGGCATCGTCGCCGCGGTCGACTCCGAGCGGCGCCGCATCGAACGCGACCTGCACGACGGGCTGCAGCAACGCCTGGTAGCGCTGTCGATGCTCATCGGCCGCTCCCTGCGCGGCCGCCCCGAGCTGCTGCAGCAGGCACACCAGGAGGCGCAGCAGGCGCTGGCCGAGCTGCGCGAGGTGGCCTGGCGCGTCTACCCGAGCGGGCTGGACTCGCTCGGGCTCGGCGAGGCGCTCGCCGGGGTCGCGGAGCGCTCGAGCGTCCCGGTCACGGTAGATTGCCGGCTGCCCGAACGTCCCCCGATGGCGGTGGAGACGGCGGCGTACTTCGTGGTGTGCGAGGCGGTGACGAACGCCGCCAAGCACTCAGGGGCGGCGGCCATCACGGTCGAGGTGCACAAGGAGGGGGCGGCGGTGCTCGTACGCGTGCGTGACGACGGCGTCGGCGGCGCGCGGCCGTCGGGCGGCGGCCTGTCCGGGCTGGCCAGGCGGGTGGCGGCGCTGGACGGCCGGTTCGAGGTCGACAGCCCCGCGGGCGGCCCCACCACGGTCACGGCGGTGCTGCCGTGCGGGTGATCCTGGCCGAGGACTCCACGCTGCTGCGCGAGGGCCTGGTACGGCTGCTGCTGGAGGAGGGCCACGAGGTGCCGGCCGCCGTCAGCGACGGCGAGGCGCTCATCGAGGCCGTGGAGCGGCACGAGCCCGACATCGTGGTGGTCGACGTGCGCATGCCGCCCACCCACACCGACGAGGGCCTGCGGGCGGCGCTGGAGATCCGCAGGCGCCGGCCGCAGGTGAAGGTGCTGGTGCTGTCGCAGTACGTGGAGAAGCGCTACGCGACCGAGCTGATGAGCTCCGACGTCGAAGGGGTCGGCTACCTGCTGAAGGACCGCGTCGGCCAGGTCGGCGACTTCCTCGACGCCCTGGAGCGCGTGGGCGCGGGCGGCGCCGCCTTCGACCCCGAGGTGGTGCGCCAGCTGCTGGCCCGCACCACCCGGCGCGACCCGCTGGCGAAGCTGACCGCCCGCGAGCGCGAGGTGCTGGAGCTCATGGCCCAGGGCCTGACCAACGCCTCGATCGCCCAGGCGCTGCACATCTCGCAGAGCGCGGTGGAAAAGCACGTCAACTCGCTGTTCGACAAGCTCGACCTGTCGCACATCACCGGATACAGCCGGCGCGTGCTGGCGGTGCTCCACTTCCTGAAGTCCTGACCTGAGCCGTCACCCTCCCCGGCGCGCCCATCGGGCTGATGATCAAGGGCAGGCGCACGGCCGGCTCATCGACGTTGATCGAAAACGCCGGACGGGTGCCGGCGAACTGTCCGCGAAATGTCGGCATGGCCGGTTACCGTGCCCTGACATGGATCATGAGGACGAGATCAGGAAGCTGATCCGGCGGCGCGACGCCGAGCGGCTCGCCGAGCGTGTCATGGCGCTCGACGGGCCGTCACGCAGGCGGGTCGCGGCGATGCTGCCGGAGGTGCTGAAGGAGCTGCCGGCCGTCCACAGCGGGTGGGACTCCGGCGGCCTGGCCGGCTTCGGTCCCGTGCTGCGGGTGGCGGGCGCGGCCACCCTGGGCGGCGCGGCGGCCGTCGCGTCGTGGCTGTATCGGCGCTCGTTCGCGCCGCAGTGGGCCGGCCCCGACGACGACGTCGACCTCATCCTCGCCGTGCTCGCCGGCCGTCCCGCCGCCTGGCGGGCCGACCTGGCCGAACGGCTGGCGCGGCGGCTGCGCGCCGCCGACGACCGCGGCATGCGGCTGGCGCTGGAGCTGCTGCGCCAGACCGGCATCGAGCCGCCGCGCAACGACGCGCTGGTGGCCGGCTGGGCCGCGCAGCCGCCGGAGGGCCTGGCCGATGATCCGCTGCTCGGCCACCTGCTGCCCCGGCTGTTCGAGGCGCAGGGCGTGGGGCGGGTCCTGCAGTGGGACACCGACCCCGATCGGGGGTTGCTGGGCGCGCTGCTGCGGCTCGCCGGGAGCGGGCGGGTGCGGCGGGCCGATCTCCTCGACGGCTGCCTGCGGCGGTTCCTGCTCGGCGGCACCCCGGTCGAGCTGCGCTTCTTCGTACGCCTGCACGAAGCGCTCGACCCGCAGCCGGCCGAGGTCGAGCCCCGCGCCCGCGACTACCTGCCGCTGCTGCCCGCCGCCCCGGGCACGGTCGCCGAGGCGGCCGCCAAGCGGCTGCGCGGCTGCCCGGCGCTGACCGCCGGCGACCTGGCCGAGGCATGGGAGTCCTTACTGTTCCGCCCCGAGCGCAAGCTGGTGCGGGCCGGGCTGTCGTGGCTGCGTGCGGAGGTGCGCCGCGCGCCCGAGCTGGCGGTCGTGGCGGCGGCGCCGCTGGCCAGGGCGTTCGGGGCCGGCTTCGCCGAGCTGCAGGAGAAGGCGGCCGAGCTGGCGCTGGCCTGCGCGCCCGGCATGGACGAGCAGGGCCGCGAGACGATACGTCAGGCGATCGGACTGCTGCCGCCCGAGCCGGGCGCCCGGGTGGCGGACGCGTTCGGCGGCGGCACGGTCGCCGAGGCCGAGCCGGTCCACCTGCCGCCGCTGCCCGCCGCGCCCGAGCGCGCCCGGCCCTTCGAGCCGCCGCCCGCCGAACCCGGCGAGCTGGTGGAGCTGTGGTCGGACAGCCATCTGCACTCGTGGCAGACCTGGGAGCGGCTGCTGGCCGGGTTCGTCACGCTCGCCTACCACGACCGCGACGCGCTGGCGGCGGCGCTGGCCACGATCAGGACCCCCATGTGGAAGTCGGGTCCCCGGGCCGCCAACTGGACCTCCGTGGACCGCTGGTTCCAGGGCCTGGCCGACCACCTCACCGACCAGGCGCCTGACGCGCAGGTGTGGCGTACGGCGATGCCGGTGGCGGAGCTGCCCACCCCGCAGCTGCTGGTGCTGTACCGCGCGGCCGAGATCCTGCGCGCGCTGGAGGAGGGCACGCTGCCGCCGCTGCTGCTGGCCACGCCCACGCACGACACCGGGCACGTGGCCGCCGACGAGCTGGTGCGCCGCATGGAGGTGCTGGAGGCGGCGGGCGTCAAGCCGCTGGCCGCCGACCTGCAGCAAGCGCTGCTGCGGCTGCCGCCGGGCGAGCTTCCCGATGCCGGTCGCCTGACGTCGGCGGCGGGGCGCATCCTGGCCGGCTGGCGGCACCCTGAGCCCGAGCTGACGCTGCGGTGGTATAGCGGCAATCGGGATCTCGAGGTGAACGTCGACTGCTGCGGCCACGACCACCCCGTCGAGCTGATGACCTTCGTCCGCCGTCGCGTGCGCACGGGACTGCCGCTGGTGGACCTGATGTTCCGCCGGTTCGAGCACCACGTCCTGGCACATCACCTCGACTGGTGGCCCGCCATGCTGCCCTCACACCGCGAGGTGGCCGCGGCGCACCTCACCCGCGGCCTGCTGCGCGGCACGGACGAGTGGACGCTGTACGCGCAGTACGCGCGGTCGCTGGCGCGGGCCGAAGGGCCGGTGGGCGAGTCGTTCGCGGTGGTGCTTGCGCGGCTGCTGGGCGATGCCCGGCAGCGGCCGGAGGCGGTGGAGGTGCTGCTGGAGGTGGCCGCGCGCGGCGAGCTGCCGGCCGGGGAGCTCGGCAGGCAGGTCGGGCTCATGCTCAAGAGCCGCAAGGCGCGGATGGGCGACATGGTGGCCGCCTTGGGCGAGGCCGCCGAGCGCGGCGCGCACGCACAGGTGTGGTCGATCGCGGTGGCGGCGCTGCCCGTGCTGCTGCCCGCGCCGGGGCAGCGGCCGCGCAACGGGCTCGCCGGCTTCGTCGTGCTGGCCGCCAGGGTCGCCGGATGGTGCGGGGCGCGCGGGGAGATCCCGCAGGTGCGCGACCTGGCCTCCCGCAAGGGGAGCAGCGCGCTGCTGCGCGAGCTGCGCGGCCTGCACACCCTGTTGACCTCGCCCGGCGGGCACGGGAGCGCCGGGGCCGTCACCGATGCCGCGAAGGAAGGCCGAGCATGATGGGTCACCACAGGTCACAGCCGATGAAGGGCGAGGCACACGGCGTGCGCCTGCACATCGCCGACCTGGTGCGCGCCGCCGCCGGACCGGACGCCTCCCGCATGACCGTACGACGGGCCCAGGTGGGCGCGGTCGGGGAGACGACCGTCACGTGCGACGGCCGGCCGCTCGCGGTCGACGGCCTGGACGAGCCGTTCGAGCGGCTGCGCGAGATGTCGTACCGGGAGGGCGAGGGCACCTGGTTCACCTGCGAGCTGGAGCTGTCCGCCGACAGCCGCGGCTACGTCTGCCGCACCGACGGCGAGGAGATGCCGTTCGCGCAGGTCGATCCGCTGGGGGCGCTGGGGGAGATGACGGTGTTCCACCGGCACGAGCCGCCCGGCTGGCTGGTGGCGGCGCTGCCCACGGCCGCGCCGCTGAGCCCGCCCGCCTCGGTGGTGTCCAGCCGGCTCAGGCCGCCGGGCATCCCCCTCGCCGATTGGCGCACCGTCCTGACCCACCACCAGCCGCCGATCACCGGCGAGGTGTCCTACACCCCGGCCACGGGCATGACAGCCCGCGCCGTCCGGCTGGATGAGCAGGCCGAGCCGCCGCCCGGCCTGCGGTACCTCTACCTGGAGACACGGCCGGGCGATCCCGAGGAGGAGAGGCTCGTGGTGGTCGCCTTCGGCGATGAGTACTGGCTGGTCCGTCACCCGTTCGGGATCGCCGACGGAGCGCGGCTGGACCCCGACGAAGCCCTCGGCGAACCCGTGCGGTCGCTGACCCTCGACAAAGCGACGCTGCGGCTGGAGCTGCCGGCGTGGGCCGCCGACGACCTGCAGACCGAGACCGTCTTCGAGGTCGCCCTCGACCTGGACGCCGCCCAGATGGCCACGCTGCGGGCGGCCGTTCCGCAGGTGCTGAGCCAGGCCGCGGACCCGCCCGAGCTGATCGGGTTCTGACGTCAGCCCGCGGGGCGCAGCCCGGCGAACAGGTCGTCCTCCGGCAGCGTGACCTCCACGTGGCTGCGGGCCAGGTGGTAGTCCTCGGTGGGCCAGACCTCGCGTTCGACGTCGCGGTCGTGGAGCATGAACCCTCCTGCCGGATCGATCTGGGTGGCGTGCGCGAGCAGCGCCCGGTCCCGGGTGGCGAAGTGCTCGGCGCAGGGCACGCGGGTGGTGAACGCCGGCTCGGGCGCGTCGGCGGGGAACTCGGCCAGGACGCCCGCCATGGGGGAGTCGAGACCGCGTGCGGTCAGGGCGTCGTGCATGGTCTGGAACCACGCCTTGGACAGCGCGCCGTGGTAGTAGAGCTTGCTCGGCTGCCACGGCGCGCCCGCCTCGGGGTAGGAGGCGGCGTCGCCTGCCGCGTCGAAGGCGGCCACCGTCACCCGGTGGGTGTGCACGTGGTCGGGGTGCGGGTAGCCGCCGGTCTCGTCGTAGGTGATGATCACGTGCGGGCGGAAGGAGCGGATGAGCGCCACCAGCCGCCCGGCCGCCTGCTCGACGGGCGTGCGGGCGAAGCAGTCGTCGGGCAGCGGCTCGCCGGGGCCGGGCAGGCCGGAGTCGACGTAGCCGAGAAACTGCTGCCGCACGCCGAGGATCTCGCGGGCGGCGGCCATCTCGGCGCGCCGGATCTCAGGAAGGTTCTCCCGTACGCCGGGTTTGTCCATGGCAGGGTTGAGCACGTCGCCGACCCTGCCTGCCGGTGACGCCGGTGACCAGGACGGGTGCGGTGGATGCGGACACGACTCTCCTCTGCCGACCAAAAACGGCGGGGCCCGCCGTTTACCGAGGGGGTGATGACGCGATGCCCGAGCGCCAGCGCGCGGACGCCCGGCGCAACCATGCGCGGATCCTCGCCGTGGCCGAGCAGGAGGTCGCCGCCCACGGCGCGAACGCCTCGCTGGAGCAGATCGCCCGCGTCGCCGGGGTCGGCTCGGCCACCGTGCGCCGCCACTTCCCGACCCGCCGCGCCCTGCTGGAGGCGGTCTCCCACCAGCGCATCGACGCCCTGTGCGAGCGCGCCCGCGAGCTGGCCGGCAAGGACGACAGCCGGGCCGCCCTGCTGGAATGGCTGGGCGACCTGCTGGCCTACTGCGTGACCGCCCGGGGGCTCGCCAACGTCCTCACCTACGACGCCGAGACCGAGGCGGCGCACCAGAACGCCTGCTCAGTCCGCATGGAGGAGGCCGGCGGCCCGCTGCTGCGCCGGGCCGTCGAGGACGGCGCGGTCTCCGGCGAGGTCACCGTCGCCGACCTGGTCACGCTGGTGGTCGGCATCGCGCTGGCCACCGAGCACCACCCCGACCCCAGGGGGCGGCCGAGCGCCTGTTCGCGCTGGCCGTGGCCGGGCTGAGCCCGCAGCGCTGACGCCGGGGAACGCTCAGGCGAAGCCGCCCGCGCGCGCCCCGATCCGGCGGTCAGCGGGCGAGCCGATGAGGGTGTCGCGCATCCTCATGGGAGATCTCCGGTACGCGGCCGCGCGAGCGTCGCCGGCGGCGATGTCCGGTGAATGTCCTGCCGATGACCTGGGCGATCACGCAGGAACGGGTGAACAATCGATCGCGCCGGCGGCGATGAGTTCCGGGCCGATGCCCGGTCTGTAAGGACGAACCCGATCGCCCGTACGCGAGGAGAGCGCCGTGACCGTCACCTACACCTTCGACGTCTTCGCCAGCCTCGACGGCTTCGGCTCGGCGACCGGCGACTGGACGGGCTACTGGGGCAAGCAGGGCCCCGAGCTGCTTCAGCACCGGCTTGCCTGCTACAGCGAGGAGCAGCGCATGGTCTTCGGCGCCACCACGTTCCGCGACTTCGTGCGGATGCTGGCCGACGCCGGCGCGGAGGCGGACGTGCGCGACCCGTGGGTGACCCGCATGCGGAACCTGCCGACCACCGTGATCTCCAACACGCTCACCGAGCCGCTCGACTGGCCGGGCGCGACCGTCGAGAGGGGCGATGCGGTGGAGGTGGTGGCGCGGCTGAAGGAGCAGTCGAAGGTGCCGCTGCGCTCGCACGGCAGCCTGGCGATGAACCGGGCCCTGATGGCGGCGGGCCTGGTGGACCGGGTGCAGGTGACGATCTTCCCGGTGATCACGGGACGTACGGGAGCGGCCCCGATCTTCAAGGGCGCGGCGGACTTCGATCTGGAGCTGCTGGAGAGCCGGACGCTCGACGGCCGTATCCAGGAGCTCGTCTACCGCCCCACGTTGCACTGACGGGCGGGCTCAGGCCAGGCTCTCGCCGCCGTCGACGGTGATGATCTGGCCGGTGACGTAGTTATTGGCCATGCAGAACAGCGCCGCGGCGGCGGCCTCCTGGGCCGTGCCGACGCGGCCGAGCGGGGCGTCTGCACCGGCGGCGGCGACGCCCTCGTCGGAGTCCAGGCCGGGCAGCGAGCGCAGCAGCGGGGTGTCGATGCGGCCGTAGCGAATGGTGTTGACGCGCACCCGCGAGGGGGCGAGCTCGACCGCCAGGGTCTTGGTGAGGATCTCCACGCTGCCCGCGGCCGTCAGCGGGGCGGACATGCCGGGCATGGGCCGCTCCACGAGGATGCCGGAGCTAAAGGTGAGCGAGCCGCCGGCGGCAGGCGGGCGGCGGCGGCACGGGCGATGGCGAAGGGCCGCCACGCCGCCTGCGCGAGGGTCTCGCGGATGCTTTCGGAGGTCAGGTCTTTCAGCAGGCCGGCGCCGCCGATGCCGCCCGCGGTGGAGTAGACGTGCTGCACCTCGCCGGCCCGCTCGAACGCCTGGTCCAGCGTGCGCTCGTCGCCGGCATCGCCGGCCGCGGTGAGCACGTCGTCCTCGCCGCTCGGCGCGGCGGCGCGTACGTGGCCGGCGGCGGCCTTCAGCCGCTCGGGGTCGCGGCCGACCAGCACGACGCGGGCGCCGACCCGGCGCAGCAGGGTGCCGGCGGCCAGGCCGATGCCGGAGCTGCCGCCCAGCAGCAGCACGGTGGAGCCGGCCAGCGATGCGGGCAGCGGCGTGCGGACGGGAATGGGGGTGGTCATGAGGATGATGCCCCTTCGAAATAAACCAACTGGATGTTTTTGTCCTTGGGCCCGATCCTGCACGCCGGCGACGCCATAGTCAACCGGATGGTTTAATTTGACGTATGGCCTACGACGCGGACGACACCAGACGACGCATCTTCGAGGCGGCGACGGCAGAGTTCGCCCGATACGGCCTGGCCGGCGCGCGGGTCGCCCGCATCGCCGAGGAGGCCCAGGCCAACAAGCAGGCCATCTACCTCTACTTCGGCAGCAAGGAGAAGCTGTTCGCCGCCGTCGTACGGGCCAAGCTCGAGGAGATCAGCTGCACGGTGACGATCGACCCGGACGCGATCGCCGAGTCGGTCGGGCAGATGTTCGACTGGTACCGGGAGCATCCCGAGCTGATCAGGCTGCTGCTGTGGGAGGCGCTGGAGGCCGGTGACTGCTTCATCGGCGAGGCCGAGCGGCGGGAGACCTTCCGCGACAAGGTGCGCTTGCTGACCGACAGCGGCATGGTGCCGGCCTCCGACCACCCCTCGTGCGTACGCGCCGGCCAGGACCTGCTGTTCACGCTCATGGGGCTCATCGCCTGGAACTTCGCCGTGCCCGGCATGTGCAGGGCCGTCCTGGACGAGGACGACGAGCAGGCCGCGTACGCGCGCCGCCGCCAGTACGTCATCGACACGGCCCGGCTCCTCACCACCGCCCGCCTGCGAACTCCTGACCGGCGCGAGAGTCAGGCGGCCGCCGGCGGGTAGGTGGCGGCTTCGTCCAGCTGAAGGGGAGTGCGCGAGGGTGAGACCCGTCTACACCGCCGTCGCCGGGCACGTGGCGGCGCCGCCCGAGCAGGTGTTCACGCTGATCACCGACTGGCCGCGGCATCAGGAGTGGATGTTCATGACCACCGCCCGGCGGGTGGGCGATGACGGCCTGGAGGCCTACACGGGGGCGCGGCCGTTCGGCTTCCTCGACACGATGACGATCACCCACTGGGAGCCGCCGTCGCTGCTGCGCGTCACCCACACCGGCCGCCTGGTGCGCGGGCGGGGCGCCATCCGCGTACGCGCCGTGCCCGGAGGCAGCCGGGTGGTGTGGGCCGAGGAGCTGTACCTGCCCCTGGGGGTGCTGGGGCAGGCGGCCTGGCCGCTGCTGCGGCCGCTGGTGACCGCCGTGGCGCGCCACTCGCTGCGCAAGCTGGCAGCCCTGGCCGCCACAGGCTGAACGCGGCACCGGCCGGGCGTTTCAAAAAGCCGCTCCGCCGGGCGCGAACGCCCATGACCGGCCGGCAGGCCGGCGTGGCAGGTTGGAGTCGTGATCAGCGATCTGCATCCCGGCTACCTGACGTGGGATGAGGTGGACCCCGCCCGCCATCCGTTCGATCCCTCCTCGGCCGCGCAGGTGGTGGCCTCACTCGGACCGGCTCGCCGCGTGCCCGGCCCGAACGCCGCAAGGCACGCGGACGACCTGTGGGCGGACGCCATGTCATACGCCCTCGCCGAGCACTACGGCCGCTGGGTGCTGGGCTGGCGATGGTCCCACGACGAAGGGGACTTCGACGGCGGCCCGGTCGGCGCCTGGTGCTGCCCGCGAGGCTCGATCGGCACGCCGGAGGAGACGATCGCCCGGGTCGCCGAGGCGTTGCGCGAGTGGCGGGCGTGGCTGGAGAGCGTGGCCGGCTGGTTCGAGGCGTACCCGCTGGATCCGGCCTCCATCGACGACCAGCGGATCCTGTGGGAGCGCGCCGCGCGCAACCTGATCTGGCAGGTCGTCGACCGCACCGGCGGCGGCAGCGGCTGGTACGGCCACTGCGGGCAGGTGCTGTCGTGGTTCCTGCAGCGCTGGCAGGTGCCGGCCGGCGTCGCGGAGACCCTGGTCGCCGAAGCGATCGGCGGGCGATTCCGCAGCTGGACCGGCCCCGATCTGGTGCTGGTCGACGACGTCGCCGAACGCCTCGCCCAGACCCTGCACTGGGACACCGCCCCGCCTCGCTCCGAACCCGACCACCTCGAACGCTGGCTGGAGATCCGCGCGTCCGTGCCGTGGCACGACGCCTCGGACGGCGGCGAAGGCGGCCCGGTGACCCCGTCCCGTGACGGCGCCGCGGACGACATCCGCCTCTTCGACGGCGCCATCGACCCCGCCCGCGCCGACGGCCTGCTGGCCGCCCTGGAGCTGGCCCGCGCGGACGCCGCGCGCGGCGCCGACCTCACCTTCGAGCGGTTACAGTCCTGGCAGCAGCACGTCCTGGGCACGCCGCAGCCGCCGCCGTTCCGCCGCTCGCCGGCCTTCGCCAAAGGGGGCAGGGAGCGCTATGGCATCGCTCCCGGCACGCGTGCCCGGCTGGACGCCTGCCTGGCCGAGAGCGCGTACGACCGCGAGCGGCCGCTGTTCCTGACCGCCCGCGCGGCACGCGCCTACCTCGACGTGTGCTTCTTCCACCCCTTCGACGACGGCAACGCGCGCGCCGCGTTCCTCGCCCTCGTCTTCGTCCTGGCCCGCGAGGGCGTCGGGCTCGACAGGGTCGGCCTGCTCCGGCGCGTGAGCTTCCAGGCCGACGACCCTGAGGATCCGCTGACCCTCACCCGCTCCATCAACGTCCACCTGGCCTCGACCAGACGCGAAGCCTCCCGCTGACCTCGTCAGGTCCTCGCCGTGACGGCGTGGCGGGCGACGGCGGCGGCGAACGCCGAGATCACCGGGTGCGGGCGCCGCCCGTCGCCGGCCAGCTCCGGCTGGAACATCACGCCGACGAAGAACGGGTGGCCGGGCAGCTCGACCGCGCGGCCCGCGCCGACGTACGGCGCGCCGCCGCCGAGCCCGGCCACCTGCTGCGGCTGGCCGCCACCCCGCTGGCGATCAACGCCACCCTGGCAGGCCGCCTGGCCACCGCGCGGGAGCGTCTGCCCCGCCTGGATGTGCATCTGCGCACCTGCGGGCACCAGGAGGTGGCCGCCGCGGTCGCCGGCGGCGAGGCGGACCTGGCTCTGGCCGACGGCATCACCGCGCCCAGCGACCCGGTGCGCCTGCCCGAGACCGGCCCCATGACGGCCACCGGCGTCAGCGAGGAGGACCTGCTGGTCATGCTGCCGCCCGGCCACCCGCTGGCCCGCCGGACGGCGCTGCGCCTTGCCGACCTGATCGACGCACGCTGGCTGCAGAGCCCGCTGTGCCCGCTGGAGCGGCTGCGCGAGCTGGCCGGCGACGGCTTTCGCGCCGCCGTGGCCTATGACGGCGGCGACGTGCACACCGTGCTCACCCTGGTGGCCGCCGGGCACGGGCTGACCCTGCTGCCCGCCTCTGCCCGGCCGGCGGGGCCGTGCACGGGCGTGCGGCTGGCCGAGCCGCGCCTGGTGCACCGGGTGGAGCTGCTGCACGGCGCGCTGCCGCCCGGCCCGGCCGCCCAGGTGGCCGCGATGCTGGCGGGCGAGGACGCCTCTGAGGACGGCTCTTAGGCGTGCCAGTCGCCGGCGCCGCCGGGCACGGGCGCGCCCGGGTCGTACGGCTCGCGGGTGAAGATGAAGGTGTTGAGGTTGAGGTGGTCGGGCGCCACGCGCAGCGTCTCGCCGGCGTAGTAGCCGTCCAGGCCGAGCCAGGTGCCGTCGTCCTGCGGCACGAACCGTGAGGCCCGCCCGGCGCCGCCGACCGGCTCCAGCGACAGGCGGCGCTCGGGCAGCAGGCGCAGCACGTACGGCTTGGGGCCCCAGTGCCACAGCCCGGTGAGGGCGAGCAGCTCGGGGTCGGCGGGGACGGGCCGCCACTCGTCGGGCATGCGCGGCTCGAACTCGTGCAGGATGTCGAGCAGGTCGTCGGTGAGGGTGCCGCTCATGCCGGTGGTGGTGTTGGCCATGAACAGCACGCCGACGTCGTCGGCCGGGTCGGTCCACACGGTGGCCAGGAAGCCGGGCATGGAGCCGGTGTGGCCGGACAGGCGGCGGCCGCGCGAGCGCGACAGCTGCAGGCCGAGCCCGAAGCCGGAGGTCCAGGTGTCGCCGTCGTCGACGCCGGCCGGCTCGCGCATCTCGGCCAGGGTGTCCTGCGACAGCACGCCGCCGGTGTGGCCGCACAGGAAGGCGGCCCAGCGGGCCAGGTCGTGCGGGGTGGACCACAGCTGCCCGGCCGGGCCCATGGCGTCGGCGTCGTGCTCGGGCTCGGCCAGCACCACGTCGGCGAAGGGATGCACCGCATAGCCGGTGGCGTGCGGCGGGCGGGGGCGCGCGGTGGTGTCGTGCATGCCGAGCGGGTCGAGCACCTCGGCGCGCAGCGCCTTGAGCCAGGTCGTGCCGCGCAGGCGGCCCACCAGCTCGCCGAGCAGCGCGAACCCGACGTTGGAGTAGTGGAAGCGGCGGCCCGGCCGGTGCTTGAGCTCCTTGTCGTCGAGCCGGTCGATCAGGTCGTGGACGGGGATGCCCGGGGTGCGCTCCCACCATTCGGTGGGCGGCTCGGCGGTCAGGCCCGCGGTGTGCGACATCAGCTGGGCGATGGTGAGGTGGCCGACCTTGGTGCCGGGCAGGTGCCGCTCGAGGGGGTCGTTGAGGTCGAGCAGGCCCTCATCGCGCAGCCGCATGACGACGACGGCGACCATGCTCTTGGTGATCGACCCGATGCGGTATTGGGTGGCCGGCGTCGGCTCGTGGTCGCCGACGCGGCCTCTGCCGCCGAACCACGCCGTCCGCCCGTCGCGGACGATTGCCGCCGTCAGCGACGGCATCCTGCATTCGGCCTGCTCGACGGCCAGCCTGCGCAGCAGGGCGCGGGCCGTCGTCTGTCCCACCTGACTCATGAGCCACAAGGGTAGTCGCTGATCGCGCGCTCAGCGGGAGGGAGCGCGATCGAAGGTGTCGAGGATGAGGCGGACGACGCCGGCCTGCGCGCCCTCGTCAACGGCCTGTTCCCCGCCTCGGCGCTTGAAGCGAGCGCGCCGCCCCCGGCCGGGAAGCGGCGCGCCGCATCAGGTGCCGATCAGGGGCCGCAGGCGGCGGCCGGACGAGCCTGTCCCCGCCGCGGCGATCACTCTCGTCGGCCCGTTCCTCTACTCTTGCCACCGACAAGCAGGCGGAGGAGGGTTGGCGCGTGAAGCCTGGCGACAACGGGCCGGTCGGTGCGACGCTGGAGGCGGTCCTCGAACGCATCACCTACGCCAACGAGGAGACCGGCTACACCATCGCCCGGGTCGCCACCGACCGCACCGGCCCCGACCTGCTGACCGTCGTCGGCCCGCTGCTCGGCGCGCAGGTCGGCGAGTCGCTGCGGCTGCGCGGACGCTGGACCTCCCACCCCCGCTACGGCCGCCAGTTCGAGGTGTGGTCCTACACCACCGTCCTGCCGGCCACCGTGCAGGGCATCCGCCGCTACCTCGGCTCCGGGTTGATCAAGGGCATCGGCCCCAAGATGGCCGAGCGCATCGTCGACCACTTCGGCACCGACACCCTCGACATCATCGAGCAGCATCCCGAACGCCTGATCGAGGTGCCCGGCCTCGGCCCCAAGCGCACCAAGATGATCGCCGCCGCCTGGGAGGAACAGAAGATCATCAAAGAGGTGATGATCTTCCTGCAGGGGGTCGGCGTGTCCACCTCCATCGCGGTGCGCATCTTCAAGCAGTACGGCGAAGGCTCCATCAACGTCGTGCGTACCCAGCCGTACAAGCTGGCCGACGACGTGTGGGGCATCGGCTTCAAGACCGCCGACACCATCGCCCAGGCCGTCGGCATCCCCCACGACAGCCCCGAACGCGTCAAGGCCGGGCTGCGCTACACCCTGTCGCAGGCCGCCGACGACGGCCACTGCTACCTGCCCGCCCCCAACCTCGTCGCCGACGCCGTCAAGATCCTCGACGTGCCGCCCGACCTCGTCACCGCCTGCCTGGAGGAGCTGGTGGCCGACGAGGGCGTCATCCGCGAGGAGGTCCCCGCGGGCGACAACCACGTCCCGGCCGTCTACCTGCCGCCCTTCCAGCGCGCCGAAGCCTCCCTGGCGGCGAGCCTGCTCGGCCTGCTGCACAACGGCCACGACCGGCTCAAGAGCTTCACCGACGTCGACTGGGAGCGCGCCGAGCGCTGGCTGCACGGCCAGACCGGCGCCGAGCTGGCCCCCGAGCAGCGCCAGGCCGTCCGCCTGGCGCTGACGCACAAGGTCGCCGTGCTGACCGGCGGCCCCGGCTGCGGCAAGAGCTTCACCGTACGCTCGATCGTGCTGCTGGCCCGCGCCAAACGCGCCAAGGTCATCCTGGCCGCCCCCACCGGCCGGGCCGCCAAGCGCCTGGCCGAGCTGACCGGGCACGAGGCCACCACCGTCCACCGGCTGCTGCAGCTGCGCCCCGGCGGCGATCCCACCTTCGACCGCGACAACCCCCTCGACGCCGACCTGGTCGTGGTGGACGAGGCGTCGATGCTGGACCTGCTGCTGGCCAACAAGCTCGTCAAGGCCGTCGCGCCCGGCGCGCACCTGCTGTTCGTCGGCGATGTCGACCAGCTGCCGTCGGTCGGCGCCGGCGAAGTGCTCAAAGACCTGCTGGCCGCCCCCGGCATCCCGCGCGTGCGCCTGACGCAGATCTTCCGCCAGGCCCAGGAGTCCGGCGTCGTCGTCAACGCCCACCGCGTCAACACCGGCCGCCACCCCGTCCTGGAGGGCATGAAGGACTTCTTCCTGTTCCCCTGCGAGGAGCCGGAGGAGATCGCCGCCCTCACCGTCGACGTCGTCGCCCGCCGCATCCCGCGCCGCTTCGGCCTGGACCCCCGCCGCGACGTGCAGGTCCTGGCGCCCATGCACCGCGGCGCCGCCGGCGCGGGCAACCTCAACGCCGCCCTGCAGGAGGCGCTGACCCCGGCACGGGAGAACATGCCCGAACGCCGCTACGGCGGCCGCGTCTTCCGCATCGGCGACAAGGTCACCCAGCTGCGCAACAACTACGACAAGGGCGCGGCGGGGGTGTTCAACGGCACGGTCGGCATCGTCACCGACATCCGCCCCGACGAGCACAAGCTCACCGTCCTCACCGACGAGGACGAGTCCGTCGACTACGCCTTCGACGAGCTCGACGAGCTCGCCCACGCCTACGCCGTCTCCATCCACCGCTCCCAGGGCAGCGAATACCCCGCCGTGGTGATCCCGCTGGCCACCAGCGCCTGGATGATGCTGCAGCGCAACCTCCTCTACACCGCCATCACCCGCGCCAAGAAGCTCGTCGTCATCGTCGGCTCGCGCCGGGCGCTGGCCCAGGCCGTCCGCACCAAAGGGGCCGGTCGCCGCCACACCGGGCTCACCCACCGCCTGGCCGCCCCCCACAAGTAATGGAAATGTGATCGAACTCTCCCAAACGATTCGGCGTCTTATATGCGTAAGCATTAGGGTTCTTGACGTGCCCTTGAGGGCACCGTTGGGGAGAGGAAGACGTTGAACGCAGTGACCGTCCACAGGAGACCCGCCGCCCTCGCACTGCTGGCCGCGGCCGCCCTGACGACGTCCTGCTCAGGCGGCTCCGCCAGCCCGCCTCCCGACGCCCCCGACGCCACCATCGTCGCCACCCCGCAGGCGCCCACCGTCGCCATCACCCCGGCCGAAGGCACCAGCAAGGTCCACCCCGACAAAAAGGTCGTGGTGACCGCCGCAGGCGGCGCCCTGGACAACGTCACGGTCGAGGCCGAAGGCGAGCAGCTGTCGGGCAAGTTCAACGCCGACAAGACCCGGTGGATCTCCAAGACGCCGCTGAAGCCGTCCACCCGCTACCGCGTCTCGGCCACCGCCGGCGCCACCACCGCCACCAGCACGTTCACCACCGCCAAGCCCGAACGCGCCCTGCAGGTGGCCGACGTGACGCCCAACCGCAAGGGCGAGAAGATCGGCGTCGGCGCCCCCATCATCGTCACCTTCAACCAGCCCGTCACCTACAAGGCCCGCATCGAGCGCGCCCTGAAGGTCGAGGCGGAAAAGCCCGTGCCGGGCGCCTGGCGTTGGATCAACGACAAGGTCGTCATCTACCGCACCGCCAAATACTGGCCCGCCCACCAGACGGTCACCTTCAACGCCGACATCACCGGCATCAAGGCCGGCAAGGGCCTCTACGGCGTCAAGGACTACACCGCCGACCTGCAGATCGGCGCGCGGCAGATCAGCAAGGTCGACGTCCGCAAGCACATGATGTACGTCTACCGCGACGGCAAGCGCGTGCAGACCATGCGCATCAGCGCCGGCAAGGGCACCACCCGCGAGTACACCACCACCTCCGGCGTGCACCTGACCATGGAACGCGGCAACCCCGTGCGCATGATCTCCCCGGGCCGCAAGAAGGGCGACCCGGAGTACTACGACGTGATGATCAACCACGCGGTGCGGATCTCCAACTCCGGCGAGTACGTCCACGCCAAGGACAACGTCTGGGCCCAGGGCCGGCAGAACGTCAGCCACGGCTGCATCAACGCCCGCCCCGACCAGGCCAAGTGGTTCTACGACACCATGCAGCGCGGCGACGTCGTCGAGATCACCGGCACCGACCGCGAGCTGGAGTGGAACAACGGCTGGGGCTTCTGGCAGATGCCGTTCTCCCAGTGGAAGAAAGGCAGCGCCCTGACGGACGCCACGCCCTGACGAGGAAAGACACCGCACAGTGATTCACATCCGCCCCGCCGGCCCGGAGGACGTGCCCGTCACCCTGGCCATGTTCGACAGCGCCGTGGCCTGGCTGACCGCCCAGGGCCGCACCGGCCAGTGGGGCACCCGCCCCTTCACCGGGGACGCCCGCCGCACCGAACAGGTCGCCGGCTGGCAGCGCGGCGGCGGCATGCACATCGCCGAACGCGACGGCGAGCCCGCCGGCGCGATCTCCATCGGGCCCGCCCACGACTACGTCACCCCCGCCACCGAGCCCGAACTGTACGTCCAGGCGCTGGTGACCGACCGCCGCCACGCCGGCCACGGCGTCGGCCGCGCCCTGCTCGACTGGGCCGCAGGCCAAGCCCGCGAGCGCGGCCTGGGCCTGCTGCGCGTCGACTGCTACGCCGGCGGCGACGGCCGGCTGGTCGCCTTCTACGAAAGCTGCGGCTTCACCCGCGTGGCCCCGTTCACCGTGGGGGAGTGGCCCGGCATGCTGCTGCAGCGCCGCATCGATCCGGCCGCCGCCTGACGCCTCCAGCCGCGGCCGGGCCCACGCCCGCCGGTCAGGGCGCGACGTCCACCACGACCTTGCCGACCGCGCCGCCCTCCACCGCCCGATGGGCATCGGCGGTGCGCTCCAGCGGGAAACGGATCAGCGGCAGCCCGTGCTCCTCACCGACCGGCATCGCCCCGTCCGCCACCGCCGCGGCCACATCCTCGGCACCCGCCAGCAGCGCCTCCTCGCCGACGGTGTAGAGCACCAGGAACTGAAAGCGGGTGTTGAGCATCATGTTCTGCCGCACGTCCAGCCCCACCGGCTTGCCGCCGTCGTTGGCGTAGGTGGAGATGACGCCCCCGGTGCGCAGCACCGCCAGATCCAGCTCCAGGTTCGCCCCCAGCGCCACCTCGGCGATGATGTCCACCCCGTCGGGCGCGATCGCGCGGATCTCACCCGCCGGATCGCCCTGCCGGTAGTTGATGACGTGGTGGGCGCCGGCGGCGGTGGCCAGGCGCGCCTTCTCCGGCCCGCTGACCGTGCTGATCACGGTCGCCCCGGCCCAGCGGGCGAGCTGGATGGCGGCATGCCCGACCGCGCCCGCCCCGCCGGCGGCCAGCACCACCTTGCCCTCCAGCGCGCCGGGCCGCAGCCGGCGCGGCCCGTCCTCGGCGACCGTCAGCGCCCGGTGCGCGGTCAGCGCCGGCACCCCCAGCGCGGCGCCGACGTCGAAACTCACCCCATCGGGCAGCGGCACCGCCTGGTCGGCGGAGACGACGGTGTACTCGGCCGCGGTGCCGGTCGCGCGGCCCAGCGTCGCCATGTACAGCCACACCCGCTGGCCGATCCTGCCCGCATCGACGCCCTCGCCGACGGCGTCGATCACCCCGGCGCCGTCCAGGTGCGGCGTCACCTCAGGGAAGATCTTGGGATTGGTGGCGCCGGAACGGGTCTTCCAGTCCGTCGGGTTGACCCCGGACACGGCGACGCGCACCCGTACCTCGCCGGGCCCCGGCTCGGGCGTGTCACGCTCGACGAGCTCCAGCACATCGGGATCGCCAGTGGTGCGGTAAACGATAGCTCTCATTTCGATCCGCCGTCCCTTGCCTGTCATGGGTATCCGATCACATTACTGCGGCATCGATCGCCTGCCCGGTGCGGGCCGTCAGCCGATGAGCACCTGCGCCCCGCACGCCGCCAGCACCGTCCGCGCGCGGGCCGCCAGCCGGCGGAACCCGCACGCCGAGGCGATCGCCGCGGCCTGCTCAGCCAGGCCGCGCGCCGCCTGGGCGTCCCCGCCCTCCAGCCGGGCCGCCGCCAGACCGGCCAGCGCCCGCGCCTCCGCGAACGGGTACGTCGCATGCGCGATCGACAGGCACCGCTCGTACCATCCGGCCGCCGTCTCGGCCTCGCCCAGCGCCAGGTACGCCTTGGCCACGGTGGCCGCGGTCTGCGCGGTGGCCTTCCTGCCGTGGACCGCGATCGCCATCTCATGGGCCCGCCGCGCCACCTTCAGCCCGGTGGCCGCCTGGCCGCGCTGCAGGTGCCACAACGCCGGCTCATCCAGCGTCGACAGCTCACCGCGCATGTTCGCCGCCCTGCGGTAGGCCGCCGGCGCCTCATCCAGCAAGGCATAGGCCCGCTCCTGTTCGCCGAGACGGCGCAGGGCGCTGGCCAGGTTGCCCTGGTTGGCCAGCGCCGAGGTCCAGTGACGCTAGGCACCCCCGCTGGCGCGGCGCTGTCCGTACCGGCGCCCGTACCGCCCCTACCGCCAGGCGCGAGACCGTGACGGTGAACGGCCTGCCGGCCACGCGGATAACGTTCCGCGAACGTTCATGGTGAAGTCACTGGTCAGACCTACCGCAAGCTGACTCGGCTGGGCAGAATCCAGCAAGCACAAATGTGAACCACCGATGAACGAAAGCAGGACGGCACGACGATGGAAGCGCGCGCTAGCAGCCAACGGGGACCGACGGGCGAGCGCCGGTTAGCACTGCTCTATCTCGCGCCCTCCCTCATCATCTTCGCGATCTTCGTCTTCTATCCGCTGGGCAGGACCTTCTACCTGTCCACCATGGGGACCGACATCATCGGCCGGGCCAACAAGTTCGTCGGCCTCGACAACTTCACGGCCATGTTCGCCGATGCCACCTTCTTCAAAGCCCTCGGCACCACGGCGCTGTTCGTACTGTTCACCGTCGTGCCCGGCATCCTCGGCGCGCTGGTGATCGTGCTGCTGCTGGAGTCGCGCATCAGCGGGCAGCGCATGTTCCGCACCGTCTTCGCGCTGCCGTTCGCCTTCTCCGTGGCGACCGCATCAGTGATCTTCGCGCTGATCTACAACCCCGCCGTCGGCATGGCCAACGGCATCCTCAGCCACTTCGGAATCGAGCGGATCGGCTGGCTCACCGAACCCGACCTGGCCCTCATCTCCGTCTCGATCACCACCGTCTGGATGACGCTCGGCTACAACGTCCTGGTCCTGTCGGCCGGCATCGGCACCATCCCCACCGAAGTGGTCGAGGCGGCCAGGCTGGACGGCGCCACCGGATGGCGGCTGCACTACCGCATCACCATCCCCATGCTCTCGCCGCAGCTGTTCTTCCTCATCGTGATCTCCACGATCCACGCGCTGCAGAGCTTCGGCCAGATCCACATCCTCACCAAGGGCGGCCCCGACGGCGCGACCTCCACGCTCGTCTACTGGATCTACGAAAAGGCCTTCAGCTACGGCTCCTCCGACTTCGGCACGGCCAGCGCCGCGGCGATCGTGCTGCTGGTCATCGTGCTGATCTGCACGGGCATCCAGTTCGGCGTGCTGGAAAGGAAAGTCCACTACCGATGAGCCGCACCCCCACCTCCACCTCCTCGTCGCTTGCGAGCAAGCTGGTCGTCTACCTGGTGCTCATCGTCTGCGCCCTGCCGGTGGTCTTCCCGCTGTACTACGCGGTCGTCGGCGGCATCATGACCCCGAGCGACCTGGCCAGCTACCCGCCCAAGCTGCTGCCCACCGCCATCGACCTGGGCAACTTCACCTCGGCGCTGGACACGATCCCGCTGGCCCGCCAGTACCTCAACTCCGCCATCCAGACCGGCATCGTCACCATCTCCCAGCTGATCACCAGCGTGCTGGCCGCCTACGCCTTCGCGTTCTTGCGCATGTGGGCCAAAACCGCGATGTTCGCGCTGTTCATGGTGACCCTCATGGTGCCGTGGGAGGCGATCATCCTGCCCAACTACCTGCTCATCTCCGACCTCGGCCTGACCAAGGGACCGCTGACCTACCTCGGGTTGACCCTGCCGTTCCTCGCACACGCCTTCGGCACCTTCCTGCTGCGCCAGTCGTTCCTGCAGTTCCCCCTCGAAGTCCGCGACGCCGCCGTCATGGACGGCTGCGGCCACCTGCGCTTTTTGTGGCGCATCCTCATCCCGCTGTCGAAACCGGCCATCGCCGCCGTCGGCGTGTACGTGTTCATGACCACCTGGAACCAGTACTTCTGGCCGCTGATCCTCGGCAACGACGACCGCTACAAGACCCTGCAGATCGGCGTGTCGATGCTGAACGACGCCGAGTCCTCCAGCCCCACGCTGATCCTGGCCGGCGTCACCCTCGCTCTCCTTCCCACCCTCGCACTCGTGATCTTCGGGCAGCGCTTCATCATCCGCGGGCTCACCGCGGGCGCCGTGAAGTGATCGTGAATCAGAAACGGAGTTCCCTCATGGCACGACCCCGATTCCGCCGCACCCGCGGCGCCCTGGCCGTCGCGGCCGCCCTCAGCCTCGCCCTGACCGGCTGCGGCGGCGACAGCGGCTCAGACGAAGGCGGCGAGGCCGCCACCGCTCCAGGACCTGACGCGATCACCGAACCGATCGAGATCGAGTTCTGGCACTCGATGAAGGAGAAGAACGAGCTGGCCATCAAGGCCATGGTGGACGACTTCAAGAAGGCCAACCCCAAGATCACCGTCAAGCCGGTGTTCAAAGGCGACTACGACCAGATGATCGTCGCCTACAAGCAGGCCGTCCAGCAGGGCGCCACCCCGCCGCTGGTGCAGATCTACGACATCGGCTCGCGCTTCATGTACGACGCCCAGCAGGTCGTACCGATGTACAAGTTCATCGAGGCCGACAAGTTCGACCAGAACGCCAACATCGAGCCCAACATCGCCAGCTACTACAGCATCAAGGGCAAACTCTGGTCGATGCCGTTCAACTCCTCGGCCCCGCTGCTCTACATGAACGCCGACGCCGTCCGCAAGGCCGGCCTCGACCCCGACAAGCCGCCGGCCACCCTCGACGAGATCGCCGAATGGGCCAAGAAGCTCACCATCAAAGAAGGCGGCACCGTCAAGCAGTACGGCTTCAACGCCGCCCTGTACGGCTGGTTCGTCGAGCAGCTCATGGCCCAGGACAACACCGAATACTGCGACAACGGCAACGGCCGCAACGGCCTTGCCACCAAGGTGAACTTCGGCACCGGCGCCGGCGTCAAGTTCGCCCAATGGCTCGGCGACCTGGTCAAACAGGGCTACGCCACCAACACCGGCCGCCCCACCGACCAGGCCCAGAACGCCTTCAAGACCGGCACCGTCGCCCTGCACCTGGAGTCCACCAGCGCGCTCGGCGGCTACACCGAGGCCGCCAAGGGCAAGTTCGAGCTGAAGACCGCGCCGTTCCCCAAGCCGTCGGCCGACTCCAGCGGCGGCACCATCATCGGCGGCGCCTCCCTGTGGATCAACGCCGTCGGCCACACCGACGCCGAAAAGCGCGCCGCCTGGGAGTTCGTGAAGTTCGCCAACACCCCTGAGCAGCAGGGCAAGTGGCACGCCGCCACCGGCTACGTGCCGGTCAACCCGCAGGCCACCTCCAACGACGACCCCAACTTCCAGGTCGCGGTCACCCAGCTGCGCGCCCAAAAGCCGTCGCCGGCCACCTCCGGCTGCCTGCTCGGCATCATGCCCGAGGCCAGGAAGGCGGCCGAGGTCGGCCTGGAGCAGGCCGTCCCCGCCGGCGCTGGCCAGGAGCCGAAGACCTCGGCCGAGCAGGCCATGCAGGCCGCCGCCGACAGCCTGCAGCAGGCCATCCAGAAGTACAACGCCAACGTCGGCCAGTAACCCCCCTCTTGTGACCGGTCCGGCCGCCCCCTCGCGGGGCGGCCGGACCGGCGCCTTCGCCGGTGTCAGCGGCTCCACATCACCTGGAGGACCGGCTCAGCGCGGCACCGCCTGCAGATACGCCAGCACCGCCATCACCCGCCGATTGTGATCATCCGAGGGCGGCAGGCCGAGCTTGGCGAAAATGTTGTTGGTGTGCTTGCCCACCGCCTTGTCACTCACCCCCAGCCGGGCGGCGATCGCCAGATTCGACAACCCCTCGGCCATCAACGCCAGCACCTCACGCTCGCGCGGCGTCAAAGCGGTCAACGGCCCCTGCCGGTCCCGCCGGGTCAGCAACTGCGACACCACCTCCGGATCCATCGCCGTGCCACCGGCGGCGACCTGACGTACCGCATCGACGAACCGCTCCACATCACCCACCCGGTCCTTCAGCAGGTACCCCACCCCACCGCCACGATCCGCCAGCAGCTCACGCGCATACAGCTGCTCGACGTACTGCGACAGGATCAGCACCGGCAGCCCCGGCACCCGCCGGCGCGCCTCCAGCGCCGCCCGCAGCCCCTCATCGGTGAAACCCGGCGGCAACCGCACATCGATCACCGCCACATCGGGCCGGTGCCGCAGCAGCGCCGCCAGCAGCATCGGCTCGTTGTCCACCGCCTCGGCCACAGTGAACCCATGGGCCGACAACAACCGCACCAGCCCATCGCGCAGCAGCGCGAGATCCTCGGCTATGACAACACGCACGGAACCTCCATCGTCAGCACCGTCGGCCCGCCCTCAGGACTGCTCACCACAAGCGAACCATCGAAGACCGACAGACGATCGGCGATGCCGCGCACCCCGCCACCCGCATCACGCCGCACCCCGCCACGCCCGTCGTCGCCCACCACCAGCCGCAGCACCCCGCCGCCATAGCGCAGACGCACCCACGCACGGGAGGCACCGCTGTGCTTGGCCACGTTCGTCAGCGCCTCGGCCGCGGCGAAGTACACCGCCGACTCCACCGGCGGCTGCGGACGGCCGGGCAGATCGATGTCCACCTCCACCGGCATCGGACACAACAACGCCGACGCCTCGATCGCCCCGGCCAGCCCGCGATCGGCCAGCACCGGCGGATGGATACCGCGCACCAGATCGCGCAGTTCCGCCAGCGCCTCACCGGCCACCTCACGCGCCTCATCGATCATCGCCCGCACCTCCTCCACATCACGTGCGCCGCGCGCCAACCCGAGCTGCATGCGGATCGCCACCAGCTTGGCCTGCGCACCGTCATGCAGATCACGCTCGATACGGCGCAACTCGGCCGCACGCGCGTCCACCACCGCCGCCCTCGAGGCGGCCAGCTCCCTGATCCGCTCCCGCGGCCCCAAGCCCGCCAGCAGGTACCGCACCGGCAGCGCCTGACCGCGCCGCAACACCGGAACCGCCAGCACGACCACCACCGCGATCGCCACGGTCGCCACGCTCAACGCGAAGGTGTTCCACACGCTCGTCTCGGCCGGCCGCATCCGCAGGAACACATAATCCAGCGCCGCCACCATCGCCCACAGCACCACCACGGAGCCGGCCCGGCGACCGCGTGCACCACCAGCCACACCAGCTCCCGCCGCCCGCTCACCCTCCTGGCCGCGCCGAGGACCCGCTCCGCCTGGAAACCGGCAAGATCCCCGGCGACCCGCCGCACGCGCTCGAACGGCCCCCGCACGCCCACCGGCACCAGCACCGCGCACACCGCCAGCCCGGCCACGAGCAGCAGCGCCGCCAGGCCGGTGACGACGTTGAGCACCAGCTCGCCCGCCCCGCGCAGCGCCGCCGCCCCCCAGACTCTCACTCTCACACCAGGCAGTCTGCCGTGCCGGCGCACATGAGACGGTAGGCCTGGCCCCACCCCCGGCGGGAGCGTTTCCCCCACCCACGCGGTGGGCCCGCCCCCATGGAGACCACCGCGCCCGGCCGCCAGGCTGTCCGACTGTGATCGACGTACAAGACCTGACCATCCGCTACGGCCGCACCCGCGCCGTGGACCACCTCACCTTCACCGTCAAACCAGGCCTGGTCACCGGCTTCCTCGGCCCGAACGGCGCCGGCAAATCCACGACCATGCGCGCCATCCTCGGCCTGCACACCCCCGCCGCCGGGCAGGCGCTCATCGACGGCCGCCCCTACACCGCACTGCGCCGCCCCTTGCACACCATGGGCGCACTGCTGGACGCCGCAGCCGTCCACGGCGGCCGCACCGCCCGCGCCCACCTGACCTGGCTGGTCCGCAGCAACCACATCCCCCTCCGCCGGGTGGAAGAGGTGCTCGATGAGGCGGGCCTGCACCAAGCCGCCGACCGGCGCATCGCCACCTACTCCCTGGGCATGCGCCAGCGGCTCGGCATCGCCGCCGCGCTGCTCGGCGACCCGCAGGCGCTGATGTTCGACGAACCGCTCAACGGGCTCGACGTCGAAGGCATCCGCTGGATCCGCGACCTGCTGCGCCGCCTGGCCGACCAGGGCCGGACCGTGCTGCTGTCCAGCCACCTGATGAACGAGCTGGCACTGACCGCCGACCACGTCATCGTCATCGCAGGCGGCCGCCTGATCGCCGACACCCCGGTGGACGCGCTCGCCGCCCGCTTCCACCGCGACGTGCTCGTCCGCGCCGCCCACCCCGACCGCCTCGCCGAGGTCCTGCGCGCCCACGGCGCCACCGTCACCCCCGGCCCCGGCGAGCTGTCCGTACACGGCCTGGCACCGCAGACGATCGGCGAGCTCGCACTCACGGCCCAGATCCCCCTGCGCGAGCTGACCCCGCGCACCGCCACCCTGGAGGAAGCGTTCCTGGAACTCACCGACGACCACCCACAGGAGGCCCGGCGATGACACACGCATGGGACGCCATCGCCGCCGAATGGCTCAAGCTCCGCACGTTGCGCTCCAACGCCCTCCTGCTCGCCTGCACCCTGCTCGCCGTCCTGGCCTGCGCCGCCGTGGCGTACCTCATCGGACGCGGCTTCGACACCCAGACGTTCGAAGAACGCCTGCGCTTCACCGGCAACGGCACCGGCCTCGGCCCCGGGCTGCCCATCGCGCACTTCGTGCTCGGCACGTTCGGCGCGCTCACCATCACCTCCGAATACGCCACCGGCATGATCCACACCAGCCTCATGGCGGTACCGCAGCGGCAGCTGCTCCTGGCGGCCAAGATCCCCGGCCTGGCCGCCGTCACCCTCCCCGCCGGGCAACTCCTGGCCTTCGCCATGCACCTGACCGCACAAAGCGTGCTGGGGGAGCGGGCCGGGCAGATCCTGCTCGACGGGCAGAGCCTCGGCATCCCGCTCACCGACCCCGGGGCGCTCACCACGCTCGTGGCCGCCGGACTGTCGATGACCGCCGCGGCGCTGGCCGGGCTGGGAGTGGGCGCGACACTGCGATCCACGCCGGGCAGCCTGGTCGCCCTCGCCCTGCTCTTCGTCGTGCTGCCCGTCGCCGTCCAAGCACTGCCCGCCCCGCTGCGGGCCCAGGTGAGCGCGTACACGCTCGCCGCCCTACCGGAGGAGATCGCCGGAACCGGCGGCCTGCTGCCCCCACCGGCGGCCGCCGCCCTGCTCGCCGCCTACCCGCTCCTCGCGCTGACCGCCGGGGCCACCGCCATCGCGCTCAAACGCCACAAAGCGGCGGTCCTGGCCGCAGGGGCGGCCCTCACACTCGCGACCGGACTCATCGCGCTGCCCGCCACCGAGGCCGCACCCGCACGGCACCTGGCCTGGCACCCCTGCACCACACCCGGCCTGCCCCGCGAGATGCGCTGCGCCGACCTGCGGGTACCGCTCGACTGGAACCACCCCACCGGCCGCACCATCACCATCCCGCTCGCCATGCTCCCCGCCTCCGGCACCCAGCGCCGCATCGGCACCGTCATCTCCATCCCCGGCGGCCCCGGAGCCTCCGGCATCGACGACCTCACGCAGTACCAGGGCAGGCTCGATCCCCTGCGCCGACGCTTCGACGTCATCAGCTTCGCCCCGCGCAACGCCGTCACCCCCGGCGGGCCGCTGCCACATGAGTGCCTGACCACCGGCCCCTACCTGCCCCTGCCGCGCAACCGCGCCGAGTACGCCGCACTCGCCCGCACCAACCGCGCCCACGCCGAGCGCTGCCGCGCCGCCGACCCGGAACTGTTCGACCACATGGACTCCGCCTCCGTCGCCCGCGACATCGACGCCCTGCGCGCCGCCCTCGGCGAACCCCGCGTGAACCTGCTGGCCAACTCCTACGGCGGACACCCCGCCGCCGCCTACGCCCGCCTGTTCCCCTCCCGCATCCGCGCCCTGGTCATGGACGGCACCACCAGCCACACCGAGGACACCGCCACCGGCGAACCCCGCCTGTACCAGCGGGCCGAACGGCAACTGGACCGCTTCGCCGCCTGGTGCCGCACGGACCCCTCCTGCGCCCTGCACGGCCGCGACGTCAAACAAGTGTGGCGCCACCTGGTGGAGCGCGCCGACCGCACCCCCATCCCCGTCCGCGGCGACCCCGACGGCACCGCCTACACAGGGTTCGACGTCAAGGTGGCCGCCGCGCCCAGCTTCACCTCGCCGGGCCGCGAACCCGACCGGCCGCGCTGGGTCCAGCTCGCCGACGCCATCGCCAAAGCCGCCGACGGAGACGCCTCCGGCTTCGCCGCCTACGTACGCCAGGCCACCGACCGGCCCAAAGTGCCCTCACCGGTCGGACAGAACATGACGCGCTGCCTCGACGGCGGGGGATACACCGGATACGCCGCCTACCGCGCCGCACTGGCGAAAGCGCGCGAGCTCTCACCGCACTTCGCCGGACAGCGCGCCTGGTGGGCGCTGGCCTGCGCCGGCTGGCCCGCACCCGTCACCAACCCACCCGCCCCGCTGCCCGGCCACGCACTACCGCCCGTCCTGGGCGTAGGCACCTGGACCGACCACGACGAGGTCGCCACCACCATCCGCCACGTGCCGGGCTCGTCCACCATCCGCTACGACGGCCACGGCCACATGGCCTACCTCAACAGCTCAAGCGGCTGCGTCACCGCCCACGTCAACCGCTACCTCACCACGCTCAGGCTCCCGCCGCCCGGCACCGTCTGCCCCGCCACCGGATGACCGGCTACACCAAAGCCAGCTGCGCCGCCCTCGGCTCGCGCCGCGCGGGCTCGGGGGCGCCGCACGCCATGCCGTACACCCGGCACAGCTGCGCGATCTGCCCGGTGATGCGCCGCTCATAGCCCTCGGCCGGCAGGCCCGCACGGTCGTACAGCTCCTCATAGCGCTCCACCAGCGACGGGTGCGCCTGCTCCAGCCACCGCAGGTACCACTCGCGGGTACCCGGCGGCAGCCGCAACACCACCGGCTCCACCGCCCGCGCCCCCGTCGCGGCGATCCGGCGCACGGTCGCCGCCAGCTGATCGGCGGCGTCACTGAGCAGCGGCAACACCGGCGCCATCAGCACCCGGCACTCCACACCCGCCTCCACCAGCGCCGACACCAGCTCCAGCCGCGCCTGCGCCGACGGCGCCCCCGGCTCCACCGCCCGCCGGATCCGCTCGTCGACGAACGCGATCGACACCGCCACCCGGGCGCCCGCCCGCGCCAGCAGCGCCGCATCACGCAGCACCAGAGCGCTCTTGGTGTAGACGGTGAACGGCGTATCCGAGCGCGCCAGCGCCCCGATCACCCCGGGCATGAGCCGGTAGGTCTCCTCGGCCGCCTGGTAGCAGTCACCGCCGACGCCGACGGCCAGCTCCCGGCCGTCCCAGCGCGCCAGCTCCGCCCGCAGGCGCTCGACCACATTCGGCCGCACGACGATACGCGTGTCGAAATCGCCGCCGGCACCGAGGCCGAGCCTGCGGTGCCCGGCCCGCGCCCCGCAGCCCCGGCAGGCATGCGCGCAACCCCGATAGGGGGAGACGGCCCACTCCTGCGCGATGCCCGCCGCCGGCGGCACCCTCTCGATCACCGTGCGGGCCTGCATCTCGTAAAAACCGTTACGCACCACCGCACGGCGTTCGATCAGCGGCCGATCATCGGCGGCCGTGGAATCGACCAGCGCCAGCACGTCCCAATCCACGCCCACCAGTGGAACACGTTTTCGACAGCGTTTTCAAGCGGATCACGCCAACCGGGGGAGCGCACACGGCACCACCCTAAAATCCGGTACGCCCGTACCACTTCCAGTCAGGGAGACCCCCATGGCCTGGCTCCTGCTCGCCCTCGCCATCGCCTCAGAAGTCATCGCCACCAGCGCACTCAAACTCAGCAACGGCCTGAGCCACCTCGGCTGGAGCATCGTCGTCGCCGCCGGCTACCTCACCTCCTTCGCCCTGCTCGCCCGCGTCCTGAAACTCCAGCTCGACATGGGCACCGCCTACGCCGTCTGGTCCGGCGCCGGCACCGCCGCCATCGCCCTCATCGGCGCCGCCTTCATGGGCGAGACCCTCACCGCCCTCAAGATCGGCGGTATCCTCCTCATCATCGCCGGCGTCGTCCTCCTCAACCTCGCAGGTGCCCATTGACCCAGCACCGCGGCCCCGCCCAAGACCGCAGCCGACGCCGCCGCGCCACCCTGCTCGACGCCGCCGTCCACCTGCTCACCGACGGCGGCTTCGCCGCCGTCACCCACCGCGCGGTCGCCCGCCACGCCGGACTGCCCCTGGCCGCCACCACCTACTACTTCGCCTCACGCGACCAGCTCATCGCCGAAGCCTTCGCCACCCTCGTCGACCGCGAGCTCGGCACCCTGCGCGACTGGATCGCCCGCCACGGCCTGCCCGGCCTGCTCGACCAGATCGCCGCCGCCGACCGCACCCGCCAGCTCGGCCTGTGGGAGCTGTACGTCCACGCCGGCCGCGACCCCGCCCTGCAGGCCATCGCCCGCCGCTGGACCGACGGCTGCCTGCACATCCTCGCCCGCACCCTCGGCCTGCCCCCGCACGACACCCGCGTGCGGCTGCTCTCCACCACCGTCTCCACGCTCTGGCTCGAGCACCTCGTCGAACAGCGCCCCCTCGACGACGCCCGCGCCCTCCTCGCCCAGGCCGCCGAGACCGCCATAATGAAGCACATGATCCACCATCTCGCCCTGCGCACCGACTGGCAGCACGCCCAAAGCGCGGGGGAGTACCGCATCTCCACCCTCGGCCGCACCCTCGACGACGAGGGCTTCATCCACTGCAGCCGCGACATGGACCAGCTGCGCACCGTCCACGCCACCTACTACCGCGACGTCACCGAGCCGCTGCTCGTCCTCGACATCGACCCCACCGGCCTCGACGTCCGCATCGAGAACGGCTACCCCCACCTGTACGGGCCACTGCCCCTGTCGGCCGTCACCGCCGCCCGCCCCTACACACCCTGAGAGGCGGGCGACCGGCCACCGATCAGCGCACCGCGCGCAGCGGCACCCTGCCCGCACCCGCGACGGCGGGGGAGGGACCAGCGGCAGGGGAGGGCCCCTGCCCCCTCACCGGCTCCGGAGCCCGCTCCGGAGACTCGGGCTCGGGCCGAGCCTCCTGCATCCGCCCCGGCACCGGGCGCTGCGGCCCGGCACCCGGCCGCGGGCTCGCCTGCTGCCGGGCACGCCGCTGCGCCTCCTGCTCAGCCGCCTGCGCACGCCGCTCCACGCAGCCACCCGCGCAGTACCCGTTCGACACGATCAACCGGCCGCGCAACGTCGTGTACGCATCCTTGCCCGACGCGGGCAGAACCCCCCGGCATACCGGACATAACACCGACTCGGTCCCCACGTGCTGCTCCTCTCGCGGCGCGAACGGCAGGAGCTCCACCCTAAAACGCCGCACCCCGGCGGCGACAGTCAATCAACACAAAGTCAAACCCGCAGTCAACACCCCGAACACCGCCACCTGAGAGGCTGAAACCCCCGCTCAACGCCCACAAAATCACCCTGCGCACATGCCTCGACACGGCCCAAAAATCTTCCCACCAGACACATCCATCTCACCAGCAGGAGAGTGGCCACCCACCCTGCCACCAGCACCTTCGCACCCCTGGAGGCCCGCACCGCAAGCCTTCACCGCCCACCGCCCGGAGATGTGCATTTCCGCACAATACCCGCCATAAACCAGCCGCATTAAGCCCCATAAACACCGCCATATCATCACCCACCTCGCATAACCTCGAAAAGCGTGCCATTCTCAATTGATGGCCCACTTAAGACCACCCCCCACGCCCCTCCCGGCCACCACCACGACCATCGCCACCACCCTCGCCGCCTCCTTCACCGCCGCCTGCACCGCACTCGTGCTCACCCCCGGCATCCACCTCGCCGGCCCACCCCCGCAACAAGCCGGGGCCATCGCCGTCACTACCCTCACCCTGGGCGCCACCACCTTCGCCGCCCGCACCACCCTTGCCGCCCGCACCACCCTCGACCACCGGACGGAGGGGCCGTCACAACCCCCGGCCGCGATCCTGAGCCTCTCCCTCTTCGCCCCACCCGCCGCCCTGTGGCTGTCCGACCGGCTCTGCACCACCCTCGGCCTGCCCCTGCACATCGACGGCCCCACCGCACTCCTCACCGGCACCCTCGTCATCATCGCCACCCGCCTGCTCACCTTCGCCACACTGAAACTCCTGGCAGCGGGAACCGGGGGAGGAGCCCGTCAATTGATGGCCACCCGCACCAAACGCGGCCAATAATCACCCGAATCGCGGTTAAGGCCCGCATCGGCCGCCTACAGACCCGGCTCCGACATCCGATAAACGCCCGTGCGATTTCTCGATCGGCGCATCCGGCACCCCATACACCTACATGTAACCGACACCGCTCCGGCAGACAGAGCCTTCGGCAGCGGCGCCACATCCAACCTGCGCGCCCACCCCTGCCCGATCCGCAGCGCAGCAACGGCGGGCCGGAAAGTGATGGGGCCGGCGCAAGGGATCTGCCTTCAGCCGCACTGACGACCTGTTCGCGTAGGTCGCCGCCGCTGACACTCGCCCCAAGAGAGCTGCTGCACAGCGCCGCTGATCAGCCCCGCGCTTACCACGAGCGCCTCGGCCAGGGGGTGCATGCGACTTCGACACGGAACGTCCGAGAGGGCGGCATCCGGCCGAGCGGTGCGGACGGCTGCGCGGGGGACCGCACCGCGAGACCGGCAAGGCCCGCCGGATGCCGGGTCGGCAGGCCGCGGTGACGGGGCCGACGGTGTGCACGCGCTCGTATCGGTGGGGGACGGTAGGTGAGGGGCGTGACGAGGGGAGCGGGCCGCCGGCGCCCCGGCCCCGGGCCCGCGCACGCTGGACGAGGTGCTGCGGATGGCCGTCACCAGCGCGCTGATCCCGCCGCTCGCCTGCGCGCACCGGTCATGCGGGAAATGGAGAGTGCGGTGATGACGGCCTGTGCGCGGGCCCGGGGCCGGCGTTCGCGGCGCTGGAACGAGGTGCCGCCCGCGTTCGAGACGCAGGCGGCACGCGGCTCTCGAAGTTTCCGGCAGCAGCGAAGGCGTCAGACGCGTCGCCGGTGATGACTCGGATGAAGTGGGCTCGGGGAGCAGCGACCGCTGCTCCCCGCCCCGTCCCGGAAACGGTCTACTTGACATAATGTTCATTATCAAGCAACCGGCAACGCCTGCGAATAAGGGCGATGCGCACGGGCAGGCGCCACACCATGCCCGCCTTAGCAATCACCACACCCGGCCTCGTCGCGATCACCGCAGTGATCACCGCCGCGGCCATCTGGCTGATCATCTTCGCGGTGCGGCTCACCAGGAGCCCGCGCAACCGGCCGACGATCAGCATCGACCTTGTCGATCAAGCCCGGGAGCTGAAGGCGCTCGGGCAGATCCGTGAGGCCGTCTTCCTCGTACGCGGTGAGACCGGCATGAGCCAGCGCGCCGCAGCACGCTTCGTCAACCGGTTGTGAGCCCCCAGCCGAGGATTCCCGGTCTCTGGGGTCACGGCCGCCGGCCCCACCCCCGGCCGACGTTTCCCTTACCCATTCCATTCCGATACCAGACAGAATGTAGGTTCTGTATGGTATAGCGCTTTACTTTCCATTCGTCCTTGGATGTGGCGATTGTCGTGACGTGATGTGTTCGCACACGCCCCCGACACCTGGTGGCGACGGCCTGCTCCCCTCGTCACACCAGGCGGCGCGAGCGATGGACCCACGCCGTCGCACCCCACCCCCACATGCACGCAGCAGCGCGGGTGACGCATCAGCGGCGCTCCCCTACCCCGCCCCGGGCGGAGACTAGTCACCCCAAACGCGAGCAAACCAGACACTTCGGACTTAGGAGGTGGTGGCGCCCAGGGGGCTGGATGACTGATCCCGCCGCAGGCCCCACGCTTCGAACCCGAGGCTCATGAGGCCATGCTGTCCCAGGTGGGGACCTTGCGACCACGCGTATGGGCGGGACTTGTCAGGGGCAAGGGCGGCGGTGGGGGCCGTTGCAGCCAGAAGGGTGCGGCGGGTGAGGAGGGCAAGGTCAGACATGGACTTCCTTCCTGAGATCTTTGTGGTCGTGCGACAGGAAGCGAAGAGTCACTAAGTGTGACTTTTCGTGATTGGGCGGGGTCATGTCTCGTGTCGGTGTCGTTGTGGCGGTGCTCGCGCTGAATGCTGCGCTGCCGGTGAGCGCGGCCTTGCCTGCGTCGGCCGTGCCGGTGGCCTCGTCCGGGCCGGCGGGGTGCCGCAGGTCTCGACGACTGCGGCATGTGTGTTCGGGGGGTCGTCATGCTGAGCGCGACCGGTCCGGCGCGGCTGGTGTGCGTGGGTGGTGTGCACGACGGCGAGCCGGTGGGTGGCATCGTCTGAGGCCGGGTCTGGCTGGGAGAGGGGTTGGCCGGGTGGCTGAGGGGCTGCTCGGCGGCTTTTGTGTCCGGGGTCAGGTGGTGAGGGTGACGTCGCCTCCGGCGGGGTGCTGGCAGCGGCCGTGGGGGTGGGTGCCGGTGATGAGGCGGCATTCCCAGGTGGCGCCGTCGACGTTGATGGTGAAGTTGGGCAGGTCGTCGTCTGGGGCGGGGCGGTTGCGCTGGTAGGCGTCGGCGACGTGGCGTGCGGTGGTGCAGGCGGTTGCGGGGTGGATGGCGGGCAGGTCGGCGGTGATGTGGAGTCCGGCGGGGGTGCGTCCGCAGTCGGTGGTGCGGGCGGCGGCGGGCGGTGGCGGGTGGGCGTCTGGGGGTGCGGGTGGGGTGGTGGTGCAGGCGGTGGTGAGGGCGAGGGTGGCGGTCAGGGTGGTGAGGGTGGGGTGCATGGCGTGTCCTTTCGTTTCGTTCAGGATGGGGTGTGGGGGCGGGTGGCCGGGTGCAGGTGGGGTGAAGGGTGGGTCAAGGGGTTTTGGTGGTGCGGGAAGTCGGGGTGGGGTGGCGGGTTTGGATCGTGGTGGGGCGGGGTTGTGTCAAGGGGCTGTCGGTGGATTCTGTCCTGGGCGTGACCTGCGGTGGGGTGGTGGGGCGGGATGCTGGGGGTGTGGTGATGTGTCCTGCATGGGCGGACTGTCATCGCCGGGGGCGCTCGGGCCTCTCCCCCGCTCGGGCGCCCCGTCCCCGAGGCTCGGTTCGGTCTGCGGTGATGTGGCTGGCAGGTCCTCGGGTGAGGTCCGGTGGTCTGGCGCTGAGGGGTTGGTGGTCTTCCCGGGAGTGGCCGGCGGGCGGGACCGGTTCGTTGCGTGGTGGTCTGGTGACCGGGCGGGATCTTTCCGGGCAAAGCAGGTCAATCTGGGGCCTCCGACCAGGGTTTTTGTCGTGTTTGGTCACCAGCAGTGGAAATTTCATGTCAGCATCTTGAGCATGTATGGGTCATATGGGACTGCCGTAAAGGGTTGTGGCGCGTGCGGCGAGGCGCCGCCCGCCCGGTAAGTCCCGCCCTGGTGACCGCTGCTCCCCTGTTCGGAAAGAAGTTCCCGCGTTGCGTATCTTGCTGCTCTGTTCCTCCTTCAACGGCCTGACCCAGCGAGCCTGGCTGGAGCTGCGTCGCTCCGGGCACGACGTCGGCGTGGAGCTGGCGATCTCACCTGAGCAGATGACGGAGGCGGCCGAGCTGCACAAGCCCGATCTGATCATCTGCCCGTTCCTGAAGGAGCGGGTGCCTGAGGCGTTGTGGCGCACCCGCCGTACGGTGATCATCCACCCGGGGCCTCCCGGTGACCGCGGCCCGTCCTCGCTGGACTGGGCGATCGCCGACGCCGAGCCCGAGTGGGGGGTGACGGCGCTGCAGGCGGTGGAGGAGATGGACGCCGGCCCGATCTGGGCGTACCGGACGTTCCCGATGCCCTCGGAGCCGCCGCGCAAGTCGGCGCTGTACAACGGGCCGGTGGCGGACGCGGCGGTCGAGCTGGTGGCGGAGGTGGCGCGCAAGGCGGCCGATCCGGCGTTCGTGCCGGTGCCGCTGGACTACCGCAACCCGGAGGTGAAGGGGCGGCTGCGGCGGCCGATGCGGCACGCCGACCGGGAGTTCTCCTGGGGCGAGCCGACCGAGGACATCCTGCGGCGGGTGCGGGCGGCCGACGGCGCGCCGGGCGGCCGGTCGGTGCTGTGCGATCTTCCGGTGCGGGTGTTCGACGTCTACCGGGGTCCTGAGCTGCTGGGCACGCCCGGTACGGTGGCCGGCCGGCGTGAGGGCGCGGTGCTGGTGCACACCGGTGACGGCACGCTGTGGGTGGGTCATGTGAAGGTCGAGCGTGAGGGCGGTATCAAGCTGCCGGCCACGATGGCGCTCGGCGACGCGGTGGCCGGGGTGCCGCAGCGGTCGGGCTACAGCGAGATCACCTACGACCGCAGCGAGGGCGTGGGCGTGGTGAGCTTCGACTTCTACAACGGGGCGATGTCGACCGAGCAGTGCCGGCGGCTGGCCTCGGCGCTGCGGTACGCGGTCTCGCAGGACACGCGGGTGCTGGTGGTGCGCGGCGGTGAGGTGTTCTCCAACGGCATCCATCTGAACGTGATCGAGGCGGCGCGGCAGCCGGAGCTGGAGGCGTGGATGAACATCAACGCCATCAACGCGGTCTGCCGGGAGATCGTGGGGTGCACCAGTCAGCTGGTGGTGACGTCGATCGGCGGGAACGCCGGTGCGGGCGGGGTGATGATGGGGCTGGGCGCCGACCGGGTGATCGTGCGGGATTCGGTGGTGTTGAACCCGCATTACCGGACGATGGGGCTGTTCGGCAGTGAGTACTGGACGTATTCGCTGACGCGCCGGGTGGGCGCGGATGTGGCGCGGCGGCTGACGCAGGAGGCGTTGCCGATCGGCGCCGCCGAGGCGGTGGAGGTCGGGCTGGCCGACAAGGCGCTGGCGGGTTCGCGGCTGGACTTCGAGCGGCGGGTGCTGGAGTACGCCGAGCGGCTTGCGGCCGATCCGAACTATGAGCGGTTCCTGGCGGCGCGGCGGCAGGCGCGCGAGGCCGATGAGCGGCGTAAGCCGCTGGATGCCTATCGGGCCGAGGAGCTGGCGGAGATGAGCCGGGACATGTTCGACGATCGCAGCGGGTTCCGGCAGGCGCGGCATGCGTTCGTGCACAAGCTGAAGCCGCAGGCGACGCCGGAGCATCTGGCGCGTCTTCGGGAGCTGTCCGGCGCGTCGGCACCCTTGGGCGCGAGTACATCTCATATGTGAGATATGGTCTGCTGTTGTGGCAGATGATTACCTTGTGCGGATCGGCCGGCTGATCCGGGACGCTCGCCAGCATCGCGGTTGGACACAGCTGCAGCTGGCGGATGCGCTGGCGACGAGCCAGAGCGCGGTGAACCGGATCGAGCGCGGAAATCAGAACATCAGTCTTGAGATGATCGCCCGGATCGGCGAGGCGCTCGACAGCGAGATCGTCTCGCTCGGCTATGCGGGGCCGATGCATCTGCGGGTGGTGGGCGGCCGCCGGTTGTCGGGCAGCATCGACGTCAAGACGTCGAAGAACGCGTGCGTGGCGCTGCTGTGCGCGTCGCTGCTCAACTCCGGCCGGACGATCCTGCGGAAGGTGGCGCGGATCGAGGAGGTGTACCGCATCCTGGAGGTGCTGGCCTCGATCGGGGTGCGGGCGCGCTGGATCAACGAGGGCAGCGACCTGGAGATCGTGCCGCCGTCCCGGCTGGAGCTGGAGTCGATGGACACCGAGGCGGCGCGCCGCACCCGCAGCGTGATCATGTTCCTGGGTCCGCTGATGCACCGTACGGATCAGTTCCAGATCCCGTACGCGGGCGGCTGCGACCTGGGCACCCGTACGGTGCAGCCGCACATGTCGGCGCTGAAGCACTTCGGGCTGGACATCACCGCCACCGGCGGGTTCTACCACGCCCGGGTGGATCGCGGGGTGTCGCCGTCGCGGCCGATCGTGCTGACCGAGCGGGGCGATACGGTGACGGAGAACGCGCTGCTGGCCGCGGCCCGCCATGACGGGGTGACGGTGATCCGCAACGCCTCCTCCAACTACATGGTCCAGGACCTGTGCTTCTTTCTGGAGCAGCTGGGCGTGCGGGTGGAGGGCATCGGCACCACGACGCTGACGGTGCACGGCGTGCCCGACATCGAGCGGGACGTCGACTACTCGCCGTCGGAGGATCCGGTGGAGGCGATGAGCCTGCTGGCGGCTGCGGTGGTGACGTCGTCGGAGCTGACGATCTGCCGGGTGCCGGTGGAGTTCCTGGAGATCGAGCTGGCGGTGCTGGAGGAGATGGGGCTGGATCACGACCGGGGCGGCGAGTACGCGGCCGCCAACGGCCGGACCCGGCTGGTGGATCTGACGGTGCGGCCGTCGAAGCTGGTCTCCCCCATCGACAAGATCCACCCGATGCCGTTCCCGGGGCTGAACATCGACAACGTGCCGTTCTTCGCGGCGATCGCGGCCTCGGCGCAGGGGCAGACGCTCATCCACGACTGGGTCTACGACAACCGCGCGATCTATCTGACGGAGCTGACCCGGCTGGGCGCGTCGGTGAAGCTGCTGGATCCGCACCGGGTGCTGGTGGAGGGGCCGACGCGCTGGCGCAGCGCGGAGATGATGTGCCCGCCGGCGTTGCGGCCGGCGGTGGTGGTGCTGCTGGCGATGATGGCGGCCGAGGGCACGTCGGTGCTGCGCAACGTGTACGTGATCAACCGGGGGTATGAGGATCTGGCCGAGCGGCTGAACGCGCTGGGCGCGCGGATCGAGACCTTCCGCGACATCTGACCCCCCTTGCTGCCGTGGGGTGGGCGCCGGTCCTCGGTGGGGCCGGCGTTCGCCGTGTTGCGGGGGCCTGAGATTGTCGGTGGCGGCCGCTACCGTCGTGCGTGGATCTTGCCGATCGTGTTGCGCGTGATGGGAGGGGTGCCGGTGCGGCCTGCGGAGCTCGACCGGGTGACGGTGGCGGAGGCGGCGGACCGTTATGTGGAGCTGGTGCGCGCCAGGACGCTGACGGGGGCGCTGTCGCCGTCCACGGCCGAGGTCTATGCCCGTGATGTGGCCACGCTGGTGGAGCTGGCCGGTCCTGATGTGGTGCTCGACGATCTGACGGGTGAGGACGTCGATGCGATTTTGCTGGCGTTCGCGCGCCGTCCTGACGGCCGCAGACGCGGCGGCGGGCAGCGGGCGGCGGGGCAGTCGCCGTCGTCGCAGGCGCGGTTTCGCCGGTCGATCTCGGCGTTGTTCAAGCATGCGACGCTGGCCGGGTGGGTGCAGATCAACCCGATGACGCGCTCGAGCGTGACGGCCAGGGAGCGGGGCGGGCTGGCGCCGCAGCGGCGGGCGCTGACCCGCGAGCAGGCGCAGGGCCTCATCAAGGCGGCGCGGGCGCTGACCGAGGCCGCGCCGGAGCAGGGCAGGCGGCGTGATCAGCGCACGGAGCTGCGTGATGCGGTGATCGTGCTGTTGCTGGCGACGGTGGGGCCGCGGGTGTCGGAGCTGGTGCGGGCGAATGTGGAGGACTTCTACACCAACGACGGGGTGCGGTATTGGCGGATCTTCGGCAAGGGCGGCCGCACGCGTGATGTGCCGCTGCCGGATGACGTGGCGGCGGTGCTGCAGGCGTATCTGGAGCGGGGCCGTCGCGCGGATGCCGAGGATGACAAGGCGTTGTTGCTGTCGTGGCGGGGGCGGCGGCTGGCGCGGGGTGATGTGCAGGCGGTGATCGACCGGGTGCAGGCGCGGGTGCCGGCCGATCAGCGTCGCTCGGTCACCCCGCACGGGCTGCGGCATACGACGGCGACGCATCTGCTGGCGGACGCGGTCGACATGGACGCGGTGCGGCGGGTGCTGGGACACGGAGATCTGTCCACGTTGGGGCGTTACCGGGATGATCTGCCCGGGGAGCTGGAGGTGGCGATGCGGGCCCATCCGCTGTTGCGTGACCGGCGGTCCGGCTGAGGGGTGCTGTGTGGCCGCAAGGGGGGTCAGGCGGGCTGGAGCTCGTCGAAGAGGGCGATCGCCTGGGCGGGGTCGGGGCTGACCAGGCGTTGCAGTCCGGCGATCGTCATCGTGGCGAAGGTGCGGGCGCGTTCCCACATGGTCTGCTCGAACGCGCGGACGGCGGCGTCGAGGTCGTCCGTTGCGGCGAGGGCCTCGGCGAGTTCGGCGCCTTCCAGCATGGCGAGGTTGGCGCCGACGCCGAGGGGCGGCATGAGGTGGGCGGCGTCGCCGATGAGGGTCACGCCGGGCACGTGGGTCCAGGTGTGGTCCGGGGGCAGGACGTGCAGGGGGCGGTGGTGGAAGGCGGTGCCGTGGCGCAGCAGGTCGAGCAGGTGCGGCGCCCAGCCGTCGAACAGTGCCTCCAGCAGCGCCCGTACGGCCTGCGGGTCGGCCAGGTTCACGCGGGGCCATCCGGTGAGGCCCAGGTGGCGTTCGGGGTCGGTGTGCCAGGTGCGGGGCGCGCGGAACTGCGCGTAGACCTTGACGTGGCCGCCGCTGTTGCGCTGGGCGACCAGGCCGCGGTTGACGCCGTAGACGGCCAGTGAGCCGTCGCCGATGAGGCGGGCCAGCTCGGGGTGACGGTCATCGATGTCGTCGATGCCGGTTTCGAGGTAGGTGACGCCGGTGTAGTGGGGGGTGACCGGTGACAGGGCGGCGCGGACGCGCGACCAGGCGCCATCGGCGCCGATGACGAGGTCGAAGGTGGCGGTGCGTCCGTCGGCGTAGCGGACCCGCACGCCGTCATTGGCGGGTTCGACCTCGGTCACCGTCGTCCCCCACTGGACGTAGAGGGGGCCGAGGAGCAGGTCGCGCAGGTGGCCGCGGTCGATTTCGGGGTTGGCGCGTTCGCCGGGGCGGGGCTTCCAGTCGCGCAGGACGGTGCCGTCGGTGTCGAGGATGCGCATGGCCTGTCCTTCGGGGCGGGACAGGCGGGTGAACTCGGCGAGCAGGCCGGCTTTGCCGAGGGCGCGCTGGCCGAGGGCGTCGTGGAGGTCGAGGGTGCCGCCTTGGGGGCGGGCGTGGGGTGCGGTGTCGCGTTCGAGGACGGTGGCGGGGCGGCCGTGGCGGTGCAGGACGCGGGCGAAGGTGAGGCCGGCGGGGCCTGCCCCCACCACGGCGATACGGTGTCTCATGTCGATACACCGTATCGCTCCGATACGGAGTATCGCAACAGTACGATGTCCTGCATGACTGTGTGGGACCGGCCCGAGCGGCCCGCCCGCCCCGCGCCGCTGGACCGGCAGCGGATCGTCGCCGCCGCGATCGAGCTGGCGGACGAGGGCGGGCTGGAGGCGGTGTCGTTGCGCAAGGTGGCCGCCCGGCTCCAGGCGGGCCCGATGCGCCTGTACGGCTTCATCTCCACCAAGGAGGAGCTGTTCGACCTCATGGTGGACGAGGTCAGGGCCGAGCTGCTGCCCGCCGGGCCGGCGGGCGGGTGGCGCGAGGCGCTGCGCGGGCACGCCTGCCGCACCCGTGCGTCGGCTCTGCGGCACGAGTGGCTGGCCGATCTGCTCGGCGGCCGCCCGGCGCTGGGGCCGAACGCCCTGGCCGTGATGGAGGCGTTGCTGTCGGCGCTGGACGGGGTGGCCGACCTGCAGGCCGTGATGCGGGCCGTGGAGGTGGTCAACGACTACTGCACCGGCGCGATCCGGCGGGAGATCGCGCACCTGCGAGCCGAGCGCGCCACGGGCCTGTCGGAGCGCGACTGGCAGCACGCCCACGGCCCGTACCTCACCAAGATGCTGGCCACGGGCCGCTTTCCGGCGCTGTCGCGGTTCGTCAGCGAGGGGCGGGAGGTGGACGCCGAGACGGCGTTCCACACGGGGCTGGAGTGGGTGCTGGACGGCGTCGCCGCCCGCCTGGACCCGCCGGCGTGAACCGTGGGGGGCCTCAGGCGGCGGGGCGGTCGCCGATGCGGGCGAGGTTCATCCGCGGCCTTCCCTGAGCTTGCCGAGGCGTTCGGCGATGTAGTCCCATTTCGCCCAGAAGGTGGCGAGCTGCTCGCGGCCGGCGTCGTTGAGGGCGTAGAACTTGCGCGGCGGCCCGACCTCGGAGGGGCGTTTGGTGACCTGGACCAGGCCGTTCTTCTCCAGCCGGAGCAGGATGGTGTAGACGGTGCCTTCGACGACGTCGGTGAAGCCGAGGTCGTTCAGGCGGCGGGTGATGGCGTAGCCGTAGGTCTCCTCGCTGCCGATGATCTCCAGCACGCAGCCTTCGAGCGTGCCTTTCAGCATCTCCGTGAGGTTGTCCACGCGCCGCCAGCTCCCGGCTACTTGGTACCACTGAGTAGCAAGGACACGGTATCACCGTCAGGCCCGCTCCGGGCGGGATGTCAGGGTGCGGGAGCCGGGGTGGAGCGGACGGCGAGCTGGTCGAGGGAGATGCCGAGCACGTCGGCCAGGGCCGCGATGGTGAAGAACGCGGGCGTGGCGATGCGGCCGGTCTCGATCTTACGCAGGGTCTCGGCGGACATGCCCGCGGCGGCGGCGACCTCGACGATGCTGCGGTCGCCGCGGGCCTGGCGCAGCACGTGTCCGAGTTGCTCGCCGCGCAGCCGCTCTTCGGGGGTCAGCGGAGGTCGCACCATGACCTCCACTTTATACCCCTGGGATACAAATACCGGTCCGGTCCCCGGGGTGACGGCGTGCGCGAGCCGGCCCAGGCGTCTCCCCCGCCGTCCGGGCGTCTCCCCTGCCGTCCGGGTGCGACCTTGCCCTGCCCCGGATGACCGGCGCCCCTGCCTGGATCGTCCGATCTGGCGGGTTCCGCCGCCTGTGCGCGCGGCCGAGCCCTGCCCGGATCATCCGGCCTGGCGGGTTCCGCCGCCTGTGCGCGCGGCCGGGCGAGGACGGGCTCCGCGCGCGGGCAGCGGCCCTCGCCGCCGCCTGGGACGTGCTGCTCACCGAGCCGTGCGTTAGAGGAGCCGTGCGTTAGAGGAGCCGTGCGTAATAACCCGTGCTCGAAGATCGCGGCCGCCTGGTGGCCGCGCTCGGCCCGCCCCTTGGCGTGGCCGGTGTGGGCGGTGTCGAGGTCCGGGCGGCGTGCGGGGTCGCAGGAGCGTCTGGCGGGTGCCGGTGCGACGGCTCCCGCTCCCGATCGGGCTCCCGCGCCTGGGCCGCCGGGCTGCGGTGATAAGGCTTGCGATGCTCGTGCGGCGGCGCATCCGGCCCGGCGCGGCACCACGGGCCGCGCGAGCGCGGGGCGCGGGCGTGCGCAGGCGCCGCCTGTGGTGCGGCGTCCGCCCGGTCTGCGCGCGTCGGCGCGTACCTGGCCGGCCGGACGCCGGGTGTCGGCCGGCCGCCGTGCGCGTCCTGGGCGCGTGGCGGCGGCGGGGCGTGTGCTCGGCATAGGGCGTAACTCCCGTCGATCGGCGCCCGCCCGGCCCGGCTTGGGGCACGCGGCGGGCGGATACGGTCGCAAGGCCGGTCCGGCGGTGCGCCGTCCGGCCGGCGGGCGAAGCGTTGCTCTCCTGCGCCGCGCCGCCGGCGGGACGCCACAGGAGAGGTCCGGCGAGGCGGGCCGCGGGTGGGTGCGGCGGTGCCGGTGAACGCCGGGCGCCGGGTCCTCGCAGGCGGCGGGCGCGGTCGGCCGGGGGGATGCGGATGGCATTGTAGGCACGTGCGGGCGCGGCCTGATCCGGGCGGGCACGCGGCGGGATGCGGCGGGTGCGCCGCCGGGGCGTCCGCTGATGGTGTGCGTCATCACCGCTGTCATGGTGCCTCGTGAAGTCGCAGGAGGGCGCCTGCTCGCCGTCGCCTTCAGGCTAAGTCCCGCCAGGTGGGCGGGGCGAGCGAGCCGGAGGCGCGCGGGAAGATTTGACCATGTCATGGCGGGCGTACGGCCCGTGCTTGACGCGCTGCGCGCGCCGGGCGTCAGCAGGACTCCACGGGCATGTCGAACCAGACGACCTTGCCGCTGCGGGTGCGGACGCAGCCCCAGGCGCGCGACAGCCCGGCCACCAGGGCCAGGCCGCGTCCGCCTTCGTCTTCGATGCCGGCGGGCCGCAGCTGGGGCATGCCGCTGCCGCGGTCGCCGACCTCGCAGCGCAGCAGCAGGCGTTCGCCGGAGCAGCGCAGCCGGATCTGCAGGCGTACGGGGCCGCGGCCGTGCCGGACGGCGTTGGTCACCAGTTCGTCGGCCAGCAGCTCGGCCTCGGCGCTGGGGCGCATGCCCCAGCCGGCGAGCGCGTTGCGCATCAGGTGGCGTGCCTGCGGCACCGAGGCCGGCAGGGCCGGCAGCGTCCACACGGCCGACGGGGCGCCGCCCGCGCCGGCGGGGCCGTTAGGGCTGGGACCGCCCCGCGTCCGCCGGCCACCGGAGGTGGCCGCGCCCACCGGGGTCTGCGGGGCCACCAGGTACGCGGCCTGGGCAGGCGGGCGGGGCGGCCGATGATGAGTCATGATCACCGTCCCTCGCTTTTCCCTTCCCGCTTGTCGGGGGCGTTCCCCCACCTCCCTGAGCCTGCCCAAAAAGCACCCATAAGCACCCATACGGGCATCTATTACCTGGCGGGCGGGTCGTCCTCCAGCGGCACCAGCACCTGAGTCACCAGCTCCCCCGGCGCCGTCACCGCCGGATCCGACACATACACCTCCCGCACCGGCCCGCGCACCGCCCGCCCCCGCTCGGCGCACCAGGCCAGCAGCCCGTGCACGGTCAGCGACATCTGCTCATACGCCCCCACGTGGGTGGCGCAGGCGAACCGCCCGCCCGGCAGCACCACCGCCCCGGCCCGCCCCCGCTCCACGGCCAGGCCGACCTCCACCTCCATCGCCTCCGCCACATCCAGCGGGAACAACCCGACCAGCCGCACCGGCCCCTGTCCCGCGTGCCCGGCCAGCAGCCGCGCCACCGCCGCCGAGGTGGCCCGTCCCACGTCCTCCATGCCCGCCGCCGGCTCGCGCTCCAGCACCACCGCGAGCGGCTCCTCCTCCACCACGCGCACGGCGGTCTCGGGAAGGCCCTCGGCCATCACCCGTTCCAGCACCCCGAGCGTCCTGCGCCGCCGCGCCAGCTCCTCCTCCAGCTGCCGGCGCACCCCCTCCAGCGCGTCCGCCGACCCGGCCAGCACCTGCCCGATCACCGCCAGCGGCACATCAAGCGACCGCAGCAGCCCGATCGACAACGCCTGCCGCGCCTGCGAGGGCCGGTAGTAGCGGTAGCCGGTCGCCTGGTCCACGTACGCCGGCCGCAGCAGCCCCAGCTCGTCGTAGTGCCGCAGCTGCTTGACGCTCAACCGGCCCAGCCGGGCGAACCGCCCGATCGGCAGCAACTCCTCATCCACACCCACCAGCATGGCCCGGTTTGACCACCACCCGGTCCCAGGCGGCAAGGTGGAAGGCATGAGCTTCACCGTGGGCCAGGTCGCCCGGCTGGCCGGCGTCACCGTGCGGACCCTGCACCACTACGACGAGATCGGCCTGCTGTCGCCCCGCGAGCGCACCCCCGCCGGATACCGCCGCTACAGCGACGACGACATCACCCGCCTGCAGCAGATCCTGCTGTATCGCGAGCTCGGCTTCCCGCTGGAGGAGATCGCCGCCATCCTCGACCGTCCCGGCGCCGACCACCTCGACCACCTGCGCCGCCAGCACCGGCTGCTGACCGCCAAGGCCGAGCGCATCAGCCAGGTCATCGCCGCCGTCGAGCGCGCCATCAACGCCCGCACCACCGGCATCTCGCTGACGGCCGAGGAACGCCTGGAGGTCTTCGGCTCCCTGCGGCCCGAGGACTACGACGCCGAGGTCGAGCGCCGCTGGGGCCACACCCCCAGTACGCCGAGAGCCAGGAGCGCATCGCCTCCTACACCAAGCAGGACTGGCTGCTGCTCGCCGAGGAGGCCCAGGCCATCAACGACGAGCTGACCGCCGCCTGCACCGGCGGACTGCCGGCCGACTCACCGGAGGTGATGGACATCGCCGAGCGGCACCGCGCTCACATCAACCGCTGGTTCTACACCTGCGACCACGAGCTGCACCGCTGCCTGGGCGACCTGTACGCCTCCGACCCCCGTTTCGCCGCCGTCTACGACGCCCTCGCCCCGGGCCTTGCCGCCTACTTCCGCACCGCGATCCACGCCAACGCGCGCCGCCACCTCTGAACATGCCCTTGCGGGCATATAACCGGCTCGGTATATTCACGGGCATGCCGTTCGACGTCGTCGCCGAACCCACCCGCCGGCGCATCCTCGACCTCCTCCTGCAGCGCCCCCACCAGGTCGGCGAGCTCACCCGCCTGCTCGGCCTCACCCAGCCCGCCACCAGCAAGCACCTGGCCGCCCTGCGCCGCGCCGGCCTGGTCACCGTCCGCAAGGACGCCCAGCGCCGCTGGTACGAGCTCAACCCCCGCCCCCTGGCCGAGATCGACGCCTGGCTCACCCCCTACCGCCGCCTGTGGAACGACACCCTTGACCGCCTCGAACACCACCTCGACACCATGAAGGACGACACACCGTGAACGAAAGCGTCACCCTGCACGCCGACGGCCGCACCACCCTGCGGATGCAGCGCCGCCTGCCCCACCCGCCCGGAAAAGTGTGGCGGGCCGTCACCGGCCCCGAGCACATGGCCGCCTGGTTCCCCGCCGAGGTCAGCATCGACGGCGACCGCATCGCCTACGGCTTCGGCCCCGGCGGACGCATCACCGTCAACGACCCGCCGCGCGTCTTCGCCCACACCTGGGGCGACGATGAGCTGCGCTGGGAGCTCGCCCCCGACGGCGACGGCACCCTGCTGACCTTCACCCACACCTTCGCCGACCGCCACGGCGCCGCCAGCTTCGCCGCCGGCTGGCACACCTGCCTGGCCGCCCTCCACGCCCACCTCGACGAACGCCCGTTCCCCGGCACCGGCGACACCGCCCGCCTGCACGAGGACTTCATCGCCATCCTCGGCCTGCCCGCGGCCACCGTCACCGACGGCGGCGTCCGCGTCGAACGCCAGCTCACCCGCCCCGCCGAGGACGTCTGGCAGCGGCTCGGCGGCCCCGAGGCCACCGTCGGCGCGCCGCCGCCGCAGCCGTTCACCGTGCCCGCCGCACCGCCCGGCCCGGTCAGCCGCATCGAGGCCGGCAAGCTGCTGGAGTACGACACCGGCGGCGGGACCGTGCGCTGGGAGCTGGCAGCGGGCACCGGGCACGGCGCGCGGCTGGTCCTCACCCACGCCGGCCAGACCGCCACCCTGGACGCCTGGCGCGTCCGTGTCGAGGAGCTGGCCGCCTCCCTCCTCTAGCCGTGGTTTTTCTTCTTTGCAGGTGTGAGGTGCCGCATTTTCCCATGCCCTTTACAAAGTAGATTTCATGAAATTCCAGACAAGTCGGATATCCGGGTGGGTGGGTCAGCGCCCCGGCCCGCCCTCGATCGCCCACCGCACCCCGTACGCGCCCAGAAAGTCCAGGAACGCGCCGGGATCGAACGCCTGCGCGGGCGCCAGCACCCCCGCCTTCGCGGGCTCGGCCACCAGGCGGCGGGCGCTTTCCACCGCGATCGCCGCCGTCAGGCCGTAGGTGTCGCTCCCCTCCACGACGCCGCGCACCCGCCGCCCGTCCGTGCCGGCGGCCTCGGCCAGGTAGGTGAAACGCTGGGCGCGGCGCTCCCGCTCGGCCGGCCCCTCGGGCAGGCTCGCGATGACCTCGGGTGGGGGCGCGTCGCCCAGCCGCTCCCCCAGCCCGGCCTCGGCCAGCCCCTCCAGGCGCGCAAGACGTACGTGGCGGGGAATGGTCACCACCTCCGGCACCGCGAACCCCGCAACCGGCAGCACCTCCTCCCGCCCCGGCAGCCGCACCTCACCGCGGCGGCCGGGCGATGCAGGACGCCAGAGGCCGCCGTCGTAGACCAGGCCGCCCGATCGGACGGTCTCGATCGTCGCGGCCAGCGAGCGCAGCGTGCCGCGCGAGACGCCCCCGCCCGGGCCGATGAGGTGGACGGTGCGCATCTCCCCGATCCGGTCCAGGCGGGCGGCCACCAGGCTCGCCAGCAGATCCAGCAGGACGCAGCCGTCGGTGGCGGCGGGCACCACACTCACCCCGGCACCACGTGCTCGGGACGCGAGGGTGTCGAAGAGGTCCTTGATGGCGAGCTGCTCGCCGCAGGTGTCGACGTAGTGGCAGCCGGCGTCGATCGCGGCCGCCGCCACGGCGCGGGCGGTGAAAGTGAAAGGCCCGGCACAGTTGATGACGGCATCGCTGCCGGTGAAAGCGCGCGCCAGAGCCCGGTGGTCGCCGGCTGCGGCCTGCCGCCGCTGCGCGCCGTGCAGGCCGGTGGCCTCGGCCGCTTGCGTGAGGCGGGCCGGATCGCGTCCGGCCAGGATCGGCTCGATGCCGCGGCGGGCCAGCTCGGCCAGGACGAGCCTGCCCTGGTAGCCGCTCGCGCCGTACACGGTGATCTTCATCTCGTCTCCTCGAACACGCCGATAGGGGATCAGCCCCGCGCAGCACGCTACGGCTCCGGCACGAGACGCCGGAATAAGCAAGACGCGTGCACCTTTGCGCCATCGTCTTCAAAGAAGAGCCGGTTAGGGTGTCAGGATGGACGTGTTGTCGGACGTGGTGAGCGCGGCCCGCACGGGCCGCCCCCATTCGCGGCGGGTGAGCCGCCCCGCCCCCTTCGCCGAGCATTTCCCCGCGATGCCGGCGGCCGGGTTCCACGTCGTCCTGCGCGGAACGTGCCGGCTGACGCCGCCGCAGGGCGAGCCGATCGTGCTCGGGCCCGGGGACGTGGCGTTCCTGCCGCGCGGCTGCGCCCACACCCTGTCCGACGCCGGGTCGGCGGCCCCCGCCGGCGCGCCCGAGCAGGCCCCCTCCAGCACGCGTCAGCAGGGAGACTCCAGCGTGGACGAGGCAGCCTCCGCCGCAGGCGGGCCGGGGGCGGTGAGCGTGGACATGCTGTGCGGCGCGTACCTGCTGGACGGCTCGGCCCAGCACCCGCTGCTGGACGACCTGCCCGACGTCGTCCACCTGCCCGCCCACGTGGGGCGGCACGGACAGCTGCGCGCCGCCGTCGACCTGCTCGGGACCGAGCTGGACGCCCCGGCCCGCCCCGGCTCCGACGGCGTGCTGCTCACACTGCTGGACCTGCTGCTGCTCTACATCCTGCGCGCCTGGTTCGAGCAACAGCACGCCGACGGCCACTCCCCCGCCGGATGGGCCGCGGCCCTGCACGACCCCGCCGTGGCGGCCGCCCTGCGCGCCGTCCACGCCGACCCGGCCCACCCGTGGACGGTCGAGGAACTCGGGGCGCGGGCCGGGCTGTCACGAGCCGCCTTCGCCCGCCGCTTCACCACCCTGACCGGGCGGCCGCCACTGGCGTATGTGACCTGGTGGCGGCTGACCACCGCCGCCCGGCTGCTGCGCAGCGGCGACGCCCCCGTCCACACGATCGCCCGCCAGGTCGGCTACAGCTCGCAGTACACCTTCACCCACGCCTTCAAGCGCCAGTACGGCACACCGCCGGCCGCCTACCGGGCCCTGACGGGCACCACCTGATCGGATCAGTCTCGGGCGGCGGGCCGGACCACGACCTCGCTGACGTCTCTCCCGTCGGCCTGCTCGATGGCGAACGCGATCGCCGCGGCCACGAACCGGGGACGGCATCGCGATCTCCTCCCTCCCCCGCCGTGCCATCACCGCCGCCACCTCAGGGCTCACCGCGCGGGCGGCGCGCCGCACACCTGCACGCAGGCGAGGCCGGGGCGGGGCGTGGTCGCCGGCGACGTGGGAGTGCACGCCCCCGTCGGCCGCTCTCACCAGGGCGCGCCTGCCCGGCTCGCTCGCGGTGGTCGTGGCGGTGGTGCTGCTGACGTCCCCGCCGACCTGGTACTCGATGACCACCGCGCGGTTCTGACCGCCTCCACGCGGCCCCCGGCGCATGTCACGGAGTGTCGGCCTGCCCCCGGGAAGGAGCTTCCGCCCGTCCGGGCGGGTGGTCAGGCGGTGAGGCCGAGGGCGGCGGCGGTCACGGCGCGGGCGCGCTCCGGCCGGGTGAGCACGTCCACCGCATCGCAGACCTGATCGACGCACCCGCCCACCGGCAGGCCCCGTACAGCGGGGTCTGAGATCTGCGCCATGAGCGCCTCGGCGAACCGGTCGCCGCCGATCACCCGGAACGGCCGGTCGTGGAAGCAGCGCACCCGCTCATCGAGCCGCTCGGCCAGCGCCGTGCGGTTCTGCAGCGCGGCGAGCCTGCCGTAGGCGGCGGCCAGGCCGTCCTCGCGCTCCCGCCACGACCGCGCCGCCAGCGCCGCGCCCAGGGATTCGCCCAGCTCGGCCGAGCCGGGCAGCCGGGCCAGCGCGCTGCCCAGCCATTTGGCGTACGGAGGATAGCGGCGGCGCAGCAGCAGCGCGAGCCGCATCACCTCCCGCGCCAGCCGCGCCCCCACCACGGCCGAGCCCAGCTCGTCGCCCACCTCGCCGCAGCGCCCCGGGAACGGCTCCTCCTGCGCGATGCGCCGCCACTGACAGGCCAGCACATACCGCCACACATCCTCCGGATACCAGCGCAGCAGCCGCCGGACCGTCTTAAGGCCCGGCTCGCCGAGCCCGTCGTGGAACACCTCACCACCGGTCACCTCGGCCAGGCTCTGCCAGGGCGACGACAGCCAGTCCAGCAGCGACACCCCGCCCCGCGGGTCGAACCCGAGCCGCTCCACCAGCCACGACCCCAGCTCCGTCACCCGCACCCCCGGCTGCACCCGCCCGTGGTAGCCGAACACGGTCGGGTATCCGCGAAACCGCTCCGGCAGCCCGGCGACCACCCGCTGCTCGATCTCGGCCACCTGATCGGCCGCCACGAACACCAGCACCCGCGGCCCCCAGTCGTGGTCGGCGGAGCGGGCGGTGTCGAACGCCAGCACCTCCGACCCGGGCCCGATCAGCGCCGCCGCGTGCGGCACGCCGGTCACCAGCGGGGCCACGACCTCACCGTAGAAGGAGCGCGACAATTCGATACCAGGTACGAAATCGGTCATCACGCCGTCAACTGTGCACCAGCGCCCGCCGAACCTCACCCGGTTTTCCCCCGCGCGGGGCGCGGGCCGGATTTGTGCGGGTGGGGCCGGGCGGTTCCCCACGGAGGTCAGAGAGCGAGGTGGCAGGCCATGACGCGCACCCTGCGGTAGCCGAGGTGCTCGTACACGGTGATCGCGGCGGGATTGTCGTCGTCCACCATGAGCGCCGCACGCCCGTACGCGGCCACCAGCTGCCGCGTCACCCACCCGCACACCAGCCGCGCCAGCCCGCGCCCGCGATAACGCGCCCGCGTCGCGACCCCGGCCAGCAGCCCGACGGTGGGCGCCGACCAGGCGTCGGCCGCGACCGCCGCCAGCTCGCCGTCAAGGCGGATGCCCGCCCAGCGCCGCACACCCGAACCGCCGGGAACCGCGTAGGAGTGGGGGGCGTCGGCGGCCAGCAGCTCGGCCACCTCCGCCTCCTCCGCGGCCTGCAGCCACCCCACCTGCGCCCCGCCGTCCACGACAGCGGCCGGCAGGCTCTCGGCGGCGGCAGCGGGCAGGCTCATCCACGAAAAGCGGCCCCGTTCGGCCAGCCCGTCGACGCGGGCCGTCACCTCGGCCAAAAGGCCCGCCTCGCCCCAGGGCCGGTAGGTGGGGCCCAGCTCGGCCAGGGCGTGCCGGACCAGCCGCACCGCCTCCGGCACGGGGCCGTGCACGGCTAAGCGGTCACCGCGGGAGATGCCGGGGCAGGCGGCCACCACCGCATCCCCCAGCGCCCAGGCCCGCGCCCGCCCGCGCAACCCCTGGCCCGTCCACATCACCAGGTCGGCATCGCCGCACGCCGCCCGCAGCTCCGCCTCCGAGCGCAGCGGCATGATCACAAAATCGCCCCCGGCCGGTAGGCGGCCGCCTCCGGATGCTCGGCCACGATCGCCTCGACCGCCTGGGTGACGGCCCGCACCTGGTCGCCGGCCGCGCCGGTGAACGACACCCGGTCGGCCAGCAGGCCCTCCAGCTCATCGCGGCCGAGGGGGAAGCGGTCATCGCCGGCCAGCCGGTCCAGCAGCTCGTTGGCGGCGCCGCGCGAGCGCATCGCCAAAGCGGAGGCCACCGCGTGCTCCTTGATCAGCTCGTGGGCCTGCTCGCGGCCCACCCCGGCCCGCACCGCCGCCATCAGCATCTTCGTCGTGGCCAGGAACGGCAGGTAGCGGTCCAGCTCGGCGGCGATCACGGCGGGGAAGGCGCCGAACTCCTCCAGCACCGTCAGCATCGTCTCCACCAGCCCGTCGAAGGCGAAGAACGCATCCGGCAGCGCGACCCTGCGCACCACCGAGCACGACACATCACCCTCGTTCCACTGATCACCGGACAGCTCGCCCACCATCGAGGCGTAGCCGCGCAGCACCACCGCCAGGCCGTTGACCCGCTCGCAGGAACGGGTGTTCATCTTGTGCGGCATCGCCGAGGAGCCGACCTGCCCCTCCTTGAACCCCTCGGTGACCAGCTCGTGCCCGGCCATCAGCCGGATCGTCTTGGCCAGCGACGACGGCGCCGCCGCCAGCTGCACCAAAGCCGTCACCACCTCGAAGTCGAGCGAGCGCGGATAAACCTGCCCGACGCTGGTGAAGCGGTGCTCGAACCCCAAGTGGGCCGCCACCCGCTCCTCCAGCGCGGCCAGCTTGCCCCGATCGCCGCCCAGCAGGTCGAGCATGTCCTGCGCGGTGCCCACCGGCCCCTTGATGCCGCGCAGCGGGTAGCGGGCGATCAGCTCCTCCAGCCGCCAGTAGGCCACCAGCAGCTCATCGGCCGCCGTGGCGAACCGCTTGCCGAGCGTCGTGGCCTGGGCCGCCACATTGTGCGAGCGGCCGGCGATCACCGTCGCCTCGTGCTCGTGCGCCAGCCGCGCCAGCCGCGCCAGCAACGCCACGACCCGGTCGCGCACCAGCAGCAGGCTGTCGCGCACCTGCAGCTGCTCGACGTTCTCGGTCAGGTCGCGCGAGGTCATGCCCTTATGGACCTGCTCGTGCCCGGCCAGCGCGTTGAACTCCTCGATGCGGGCCTTGACGTCGTGCCGCGTCACCCGCTCGCGCGCCGCGATCGAGTCGAGATCGACCCGCTCGACCACCTTCTCATAATCGGCGATCGCGCTCTCGGGCACCGCCACGCCCAGCTCGGCCTGCGCCCGCAGCACCGCCAGCCACAACCGCCGCTCAGCGATGATCTTGTATTCGGGTGACCACAGGCGGGCCAGCTCCGCCGAGGCGTAGCGACCGGCCAGAACATTCGGGATACGCGGCTTGGAAGTCACGTCGGACAAGTCTATTCACACCCCCGCCGGTCACCTCCGCCCGCCCGGCCGCGTCATCGCCCGGCCCCCGGCTCCGTACACCAAGACTTGAACCGGCCGCCGGTTACCTGCGCGCCTGCCCGGACAGAAGATGCGCCGAGCGACACCGGAGCAGAACGGGAGCAGCCTCATGATCCGACCACGCCCGGGCCGCGCCCTGCTGGCGGGCGCGACCGTGACCTGCCTGCTCGCCGCGGGATGCGCCGCCGCGCCCCACCACGCCACCGCCCCCGCCGGGCCCGCGCCGGCCATCGCCACGACCACTCCCGCCGAAACCCGCACCGTCCTGCTCGAACAGCAGCTGCCCAACGTCAAAGGCAAGACCTTCACCTCGGTCCTGATCACCTTCCCCCGGCGGCCGCGCCGGCCCCCACAAGCACGGCAACGCCTTCGTCTACGCCTACGTCCTCGACGGCACCTTCCGCAGCCGCCTGGCCGGCGAGGGCGTGCGCACCTTCCGGCAGGGCGAGAACTGGACCGAGCCGCCCGGCACCCACCACCTGCTCACCGAGAACACCAGCCGGACCCAGCCGGGCAGGCTCCTGGTCATCTTCATCGCCGACGCCGGCTGAGAACTCAAAATCGACGACCCGCCCGGCTGACCCGCCCCAGGCGCGCCACGACGAGCAGCCCCGCGCGGCCGCCTGCTCCGCGCTCGCCCCGGTCTCTCACCAGCCTCACGGACGCCAGCCGCGCCCCGAAACGGCGGTGCGCCCGGCGGGCGACCACCCGCCGGGCGCGCTCAGGTCCTCAGGCCGGGGAACCGGCCAGGTCCTTCACCTTCGGCTCACCCGCACCCCGCGCGCCCTTGTCGCGGTCCCGGGTCACCACCACATACAGCGTCGGCACCAGCACCAGCGTCAGCAGCGTCGACGACACCAGGCCACCGATCACCACGATCGCCAAAGGCTGCGAGATGAACCCGCCCGACCCCGTCACGCCCAGCGCCATCGGCGTCAACGCGCAGATCGTCGCCACCGCGGTCATCAGAATCGGACGCAACCGCCGCCGGCCGCCCTCGATCACCGCCTCCACGACGCCCATGCCCTGCTCCCGATACTGGTTGATCAGGTCGATCAGCACGATCGCGTTCGTCACCACGATGCCGACCAGCATCAGCATCCCGATCAACGCCGGCACGCCCAGCGCCGTGTCCGTCGCCACCAGCAACCCGATCGCACCCGTCGCCGCGAACGGAATCGACACCAGCAAGATCACCGGCTGCACGAAACTCCGGAACGTCGCCACCATGATCATGAACACGATCGCGATCGCCGCCAGAATCGCCAGCCCCAGATCCTCGAACGCATCCGCCTGATCCGCCGACACACCGCCGATCTCGTACGACGCCCCGGCACCCAGATCCAGCCCGTCCAGCTTCTCGGTCAGCTCCTGCGTCACCGCACCCAGGTTCCCGGCATCGACGGCACGCGCCGACACCGTCGCAGAACGCTCACCATCGATCCGCGTCACCTGCGTCGGCCCGTCCACCTGACGCACCGACGCCACCGACGACAGCTTCACCAGCCCCGCCGCCGTCGGCAACCGCAGATCCTTGATCGCCTTGATGTCGTCCGGCGCCTCCGCACCCCGCAACACCAGATCGCTCGACCGGCCGTCCAGCGTGATCTGCCCCAGCGGCGCACCACGGAACGCCTGCGCCACCGCCTGCCCCACCGCGGCCTCCGACAGGCCGCGCTCGGCCGCCTTCTCCCGGTTCACCACGACCTCGACCCGCGGCGCGCTCGACTCCAGGTTCGACGACACATCACGCAGACCCGGCACCTCACCCAGCGCCGACGTCACCTTCTCGGCCGCCGCGCTCAGCGTCCCGGCATCCGACGCCCGCACGATCACCTCGATCGTGTCCACCGCGAACCCGCCGCCACCGGCCGCGCCGCCGACCGTCACCTCGCCCACACCCGACAGGCCGTCGATCTTCTCGCGCAGCTCGGCCTCCACCGCCGCGGCATCGGCGTCCTCGGCCAGCGTCACCGAGAACGACGCCCGGTCCGCGCCGCCGCCCAGACCGCCGGCCATCGCGCTGCCGCCGCCGACGTTCACCTGGTACGTCTCCACACCCGCCTGACCGGCGAGCACCTCCTCGACCTTCCGCGCCGCCTTGTCCGTCGTCGCCAGATCCGTGCCCACCGGCATCCGCTGCGACAACGACAACGTGTTCTGCCCCGAAGCGTCCAGGAAGTTCGTCCGCAACGACCCCGCGATGCCCATCGTCGCGACGAACACCGCCACCCCGATGAGGATCGTCACCAGCTTGAACCGCGTCGCGAACCGCAGCACCGGCAGATACGCCCGCTGCAACGGCGAGCGCAGCTCCTTCGCCTCGGCCTCCGCACGCTGCCGGCGCGCCTCCTCCGGCGACAGATCCGGCGCCGTCAAAAACCAGTACGCCAGCACCGGCACCACGGTCAGCGACACCACCAGCGACGCCAGCAACGCCACCGTCACCGTGATCGCGAACGGGCTGAACAGTTCGCCCACCATGCCGCCCACCAGCGCGATCGGCGCGAACACCGCCACCGTCGTCAGCGTCGAGGCCGTCACCGCCCCCGCCACCTCGCGCACCGCGGTCAAGATGGCCTGCATCTTGGCCTCGCCGTAGCCCAGATGCCGCTTGATGTTCTCCAGCACCACGATCGAGTCGTCCACCACACGGCCCACCGCGATCGTCAGCGCGCCCAGCGTCAGCAGGTTCAGCGAATGATCACCCGCCCACAGCACCAGCAACGCGATCACCACCGACAGCGGGATCGACACCGCCGTCACCAGCGTCGAGCGCACCGACAGCAGGAACACCAAGATCACCAAAACGGCGAACACCAGGCCCAGCAGGCCCTCGGTCGTCAAGCTCTCGATCGACTGCTCCACGTACGGCGCCTGGTCGAACACCACCGACACCGCCGTGTCCGACGAATCACCCAGCGCCCGCGTCAGCTCCGGCAGCTTCTCCCGGATGTCACGCGAGATCGCCACCGCGTTCCCGTCGGGCACCATCGTCACCGACAGCCCCAGGCTCGCCTTGCCGTCCGTCCTGGTGATCGTCGTCGCCTCGGCCAGCCCCCGCTTGATCACCGCCACATCGCCCAGCTTCACCGGCTTGAGCGGCTTCGGCCGCGCCGCCTGCTGCTGCGCCTGTGCGGCCTGAGCAGGCTGCGCCTGACCCGGCCGGCCCTGAGCCTGCGGCTGCTGAGGCTGCGCCTGGGGCTGCGGCTGGGACGGCGTCAGATACAGGCTCTTCAGCTTGGCCACCGAGTCGACCCGCGAGCCCACCTGCACCGTCAGCGCCTTACCGTCCGACGTCAGCGTGCCCGCCGGAATCGGCGTCCCGTTCGCCTTCAGCACCTCGGGGATCTGCGCCGCCGACACCCCCGCCAGCGCCATCTTCCCCGCATCCGGCTCGATCGTCACGACCTCGTCACGGGTGCCGGTCACCGACACCTCGCGCACGCCCTCCACGCTGGACAGCTCGGGCACCGCGATCCGCCGCAGCTTGTCGGCCATCGCCCGCTCGTCACCGCCGTCGCCGACCGCCAGCACCATCACCGGAATGTCATCGGTGCTCCCCGCCACCACCTGCGGCTCCACACCATCCGGCAACGACACCCGGTTGATCGCCTGCTGCATCTTGTTCAGCGCCGCGTCGATGTCCGTGCCGTACTCGAAGGCCACCTGGATCTGCGCCAGGCCCTCCTTCGACGTCGACGTCATCTGCTCCATCCCGGCCAGGCCCTGGAAGGAGTCCTCGATCGGCGCCGTCACCTGATCCTCGACGATCTCCGGCGACGCCCCGGGATAGGACGCCACCACGAACGCCCCGGGAAACGACAACGACGGCAACAACTGCTGCTTCAGCTGCGGGATCGTGAACACGCCGAAGGCGCTGAGCACGACCGCCACCAAGATCACAAGACTGCGGTTGACCAAGCTCAACCGGGCGAATGCGGTCACAGAGCTCCCCCTCTAAGAGTTCGCCCAAGACTAACACTTCGCCTAGAACGAATATTTAGCCACAACAAGCTTTCCTGATAACCTTCTCAGGAAGCGAGAGGTGAGCGTGAACAACGAACGCGAAGAGCTGATCCACCGGATCAACCAAACCCAACGAGCCCTGGCACGACTGTTCGCCCAGCAACACCAAAGCCCCCTCTTCACCTCCAACCTCACCCTCCGCCAGCTCAAAGTCATCATGCTCCTGTCCATCAACGGCTCCGCATCCGGACAGGACCTCGCCCACGACCTCGGCGTCGGACTCGGCACCGTCACCGGCATCGTCGACCGCCTCGTCGCCCACGGCCTCGTCAGCCGCCACGAAGACCCCCACGACCGCCGCGTACGCCGCGTCGAACTCACCCCGCCGGCACCCGCCTCATCGAAGAGATCAACAACGCCGGCGTCGAACAGTACCGGCGCATCATGGACCACCTCGACACCGAGACCCTGCGCGCCCTCGACCAGGTCACCCGCACCATCCACACCGTCGCCGGCAACCTCGCCCGCAACGAGCACGACACCCCCGCCCACCGCTGACGACCGCCCGGCACCTGTGGCGCCCATCACACGGAACCCCGCCCCACGCGCGGACACAGACAGAGCGTGAGCACCGATCGCGAATTATGGTCACGCGCGGCCGACGGCGACAGCGAAGCCTTCGGGGCCCTGTTCGACGCCTACGCGCGCCACATCTATAACCACTGCTTCCGCCGCACCGCCGACTGGTCGGCCGCCGAAGACCTCACCTCCGTCGTCTTCCTCGAAGCATGGCGCCGCCGCGACCAGGTACGCATCCACCACGACAGCGTCCTGCCCTGGCTCCTCGGCGTCGCCAACAACGTCCTGCGCAACCGCCACCGCGCCCTGCGCCGGCACAAGAACGCACTCCAGCAGCTCCCCGCCTCGGCCTGCGAACCCGACCCCGCCGACGACATCGCCGGCCGCATCGACGACGAACACCGCATGCGCGACATCCTCGCGCTCATCGACCAGCTGCCCCGAGCAGACCGCGAAGTCCTCGAACTGTGCGTCTGGTCCCAGCTCACCTACCAGGAAGCGGCCATCGCCCTCGACATCCCCGTCGGCACCGTACGCTCCCGGCTCGCCCGCGCCCGCACCCGCCTGAAGAACCTCTCCGCCACAACCCCCGCACCACGCCGATGGAGCGACCGCCTTCACCGCGCTCAGCAGGAAGGGAGAACAGCTGTGACCGACCACCGCCTCCCACAGGAACGCGACCTTCCCGCCCACCGGCACGCCCTCAGGAAAACCCACCTCATGACCCTCATCGACCAGCAGACCGCCACCCCACCCGCACGCCGCCCCCGCTGGCCGATCCTCGCCGCCCTCGCGACCGCCGCGGCCGCCGCCCTCGTCATCGGCCTGCCCATCGCCCTCGACCACGGCGGCACCCCCGCCAACGCCGTCATCCGCGAACCCGACGGATCCATCAAGATCTACATCACCGACTACAAGCACCCCGAGCTCATCGAACGGCGCCTGCGCGGCTTCGGCGTCCAGGCCGACGTCACCTTCCTCCCCGCCGGCAAGGACTGCAAAGAGCCCAGGGCCACGTACCTGCCGGACAACCCCGCCCTCCTCACCGCCGAGCCGCCCGCCGAAGGCGAGGAGACCTACAGCAGGCTCCACCCGGAACAGATCAAGCCGGGCCAGACCTTCGTCTACACCCTCTGGTACATCGAGGACGGGGACGACCGCATGGCCATCGCCCGCCCCCGCGTCGCCACCGGCCCCGTCGCACCCTGCGAAGTCATCCCCGGCGGGCCCGAGCTGCGCCGCGACCCCCACGGCGGCATCGGCGGCTGACCGGGGGCCTCGCCTGTGGGTGCTGTTCTTCTCTTTGAGGGGCGGAGGCTTGTCACCAACCCGACGCCTTTACAATGTAGATTCACAGCACCCACGGATACGGGGCCGCCCCTTGGTCAGGCCAGGCGGGACAGGACGGACGGCAGCTTGTCCTCGTACACGACCGTCAGCCGCCGCGTCGCCCGCGTCACCGCCACATACAGGTCCTGACCGCCCATCGGCGACTGCTCCAGGATCCCCGCGGGATCGACCACGACGACCGCGTCGAACTCCAGTCCCTTGGCCTGACCCACCGTCAGCACCGCCACCGGCGCCTCGAGCCCGCTGCCGGGGAACAGCGCCGACACCCGCGCATGCCGCGCATCCGGCGTCAGCACGCCCAGCCGGCCCTCCCCGATGGCGGCCAGCTCCTCGTCCACCACGCCGGGCAGCGCCTCCACCGGCAGCCTCAGGGCGCGCGGCTCGGACTCGCCCTCGCGTACGGACTCCGGCGGCTCCTCATCGGGCGCGAACGAGCGCAGCACGTCGGCCGCCACCCGCATGATCTCCACCGGCGTACGGTAGTTGACCTCCAGCCGCTCCACCCGCCAGCGGCCCTCCAGGTAGGGGTCGAGCACCTCGCCCCAGGAGCGCGCGCCCGCCGCCGAGCCCGTCTGCGCCAGATCGCCCACCACGGTCAGCGACTTCGCCGGCACCCGCCGCATCACCATCCGCCACGCCATCGGCGACAGCTCCTGCGCCTCGTCCACGATCACGTGACCGTACGCCCAGGTGCGGTCCGCCGCCGCCCGGTCGGCCGTCGTCATCCCGATGCCGTCATCGGCGTGCCGCTCGGCCAGCACGTCGGCCCGCTCCAGAATGCCCTGCTCGGCCACGCCCGTGACCTGCAGCACCTCGGCCGCGTACCGCTCCTCCCCGGCCTGCTCCTCGCGCTCGCGCCGGGCCGCGACCCGCTGCGCCGAGTCGTCCTCGCCCAGCAGCTCGGCCGCCTCGTCCAGCAGCGGCACATCGCCCACCGTCCACGGCGACTCCAGCGGGCGCACCAGCGCACGCCACGACAGCCCGGCGGGGGCCGCCGCCTCCAGCTCCTCCGGCGAGGACAGCAGCTCGGCCACGAAACGCTGCGGCGTCAGCTCCGGCCACAGCTCCTCCACCGCCGCGCGCACCTCCGGCTCGCCCCACAGCCGCCGCGAGGCCAGCTCGATGTCGAGCTCGTCGAGGTCGCCTTCCAGATCCAGCGGCTCGCTCAGCTCCGGCTCATCGGGGATGTCCAGCTCCTCGATGTGCAGCGACTCCTCAAGCGCCCGCGCCTCGGCCCTGGCCAGCTCCTTCAGCAGCTCGGTGACGTACAGCTTGCGCGCCATGTTGTGCGGCAGCCGCACCGCGCGGGCCCGGTCGCGCAGCCGCAGGCAGGTCCCGTGCGGCACGCGCAGCCGCAGCCCGTCCAGCTCGATCACCAGATCGCCGTCCGGCACCCGCTGGCGCCGCCGCAGCGCCTCGGCCAGCAGCTCGGCCATGCGCAGGTCGCCCTTGACCAGCGCCTGCGCGGGCTTGTCGGCCACGGCCGCCGTCACCCCGGGGAACATCCCGCCCACCGTGGTCATCACGACCTGCGTCTCACCCAGCGCGGGCAGCACCTGGCTGATGTAGCGCAGGAACATCGGGTTGGGGCCCACCACCAGCACGCCGCGCCGTTCCAGCGTGTCGCGGTGGGTGTAGAGCAGGTACGCCGCCCGGTGCAGCGCCGCGACCGTCTTGCCGGTGCCGGGGCCGCCCTGGACGACCAGCGCCCCCTGCAGGGCGGACCTGATCACCCGGTCCTGCTCGGCCTGGATGGTGGCCACCACGTCGCTCATCCGCCCGGTGCGGCCCCGGCGCAGCGCGGCCAGCAGCGCCGCCTCGCCCACCAGCGTGCGGCGGTCGCCCTCGCTCATGCCCTCCAGGTCGAACACCTCGTCGTCGATGCCGACCACCACGCGGTCCTTCAGGTGCAGGTGCCGGCGGCGCACCAGGCCGCCGGGGTCGGCGGCGGTGGCGACGTAGAACGGCCGCGCGGCCGGCGCCCGCCAGTCGATGAGCACCGACTCGTGCTGCTCGTCGCGCAGCCCGATCCTGCCGATGTAGGTGGTGTTGCCGTCGGCGTCGTCGATGCGGCCGAAGCACAGGCCGCGTTCGACCGCGTCGAGCTGCGCCAGCCGCCGCGCCTGCTCGGCGGCCAGCACCTCGCGCTCCACCCGCGCCTGGCGGGTGCCCGCAGCGCCGCCCCTGGCGTACACCTCGCGCAGCGCCTCCCGCGCACGCTCCCTGGCGGCGTCGAGCCTGCCGTAAAGCCACGACACGGTGCGCTGCTCGGTGTCAAGGGCTTCGGCGAGACCATCTTGACGATTAGCCATTCCGTGATATACTCCTTCTGGAGGTCTGTGGAGCTCGACGTAATGTGATGGACGCACGAGCTTAGTCCCGCGCACGCCCGCGCGCAATCACCCTCCCCGCCTTTCCTGCCGCACCGCAGGTGCTAGCTTGACCGTCCATGGCGGACTATCTGCGAGAGCTGTTCTCCCTCCACGGCCGGCGCGCCCTGGTCACCGGCGGAAGTTCCGGCATCGGGTACGCGACGGCCGAGGCCATCGGGCGCGCCGGAGCCGAAGTCGTCATCGTCGCCCGTACGCAAAGCGCACTCGACCAGGCCGTCACCCGCATGCGCGAGCACGGCGTCACCGCCTCCGCCATCGCCGCCGACCTCGGCGTGCGCGCCGACGTCGAACGCGTCGTCGCCACCGCGGGCGACGACATCGACATCCTCGTCAACGACGCCGGCAACAACATCCGCAAGCCGATGGCCGAGCTCACCCAGGACGACTACGACCGCACGCTGGCCGTCAACTTCACCGCCCCCTACCTGCTCGGCCAGCACTACGGCCCGAAGATGGCCGCCCGCGGCTGGGGCCGCATCATCAACGTCGGCTCCCAGCAGTCCATCAGCGCCTTCGGCGACAGCGGCATCTACGGCGCCTTCAAGGCCGCCCTCGCCGGGCTCACCCGCTCCCAGGCCGAGGCGTGGTCCGCCCACGGCGTGCGCGTCAACACGATCATCCCCGGCTTCGTGCTCACCCCGCTCACCGCCGAGGCCCAGGCCATCCCCGGCCGCGTCGAAGCCCTCGCCGCCCGCCACATGGTCGGACGCAACGGCCTGCCGCAGGACTTCGCCGGCGCGGCGGTCTTCCTCGCGAGCGAGGCGTGCTCGTTCATCACCGGACAGATGCTCTTCGTGGACGGCGGCTTCTCCGTCCACTGATCCCGGCCACCGGGGCGAGAAGACCCCGCGCCTTTACGTTGTAGATCAAAACTGGATCAGGGAGCGACGGCGCGGGCGACGGTCTCGCGCAGCAGCGCGCGGCGGCGCTCGTGCACATCCTCCGGCTCGCCGGCCGAGGCCGCGTGGTAGCTGCTGACCGGCGACCAGGCGAAGGCCAGGGAGATGACCAGGGCCATCAGCGCCGCCGGATCCCCCTGCCGCACCCGGCCGGCCGCCTGCGCGGCCTTGATCGCCTCGAGCTTCGGGCCGTCATCGGGGGCATCGTCCATCAGGCGGCCCGTCGGGTGGCGCTCCAGGCGCAGCCAGGCCGTCAGGCGGGCCAGCTCGGGATGGCGCAGGTTCTCGTCGTAGATGCTGACGGCCCACCCGGGCAGATCGTCGGCGTCCAGCGGGACAGCGTTGCGCAACCGGTCGGACAGATCGGCGATCACGGCGTCGAACAGCCCGTCCTTGCTGCCGAAATAGCCGTAGAGCTGGGCCTTGTTCGTCTTGGCCGCCGCGATGATGCGGTCGATCCTGGCCCCGGCGATGCCGCGCTCGGCGAACTCCGCCGCGGCCGCGTCGAGGATGCGCCTGCGCGTCGCGGCACCGCGCGCGGTGGTGGGCAGTTCAGGCATGGGCACCACCATAGCAAACAGACTAGTTGGTTTGCTTTTTCGCGGCGACGCGCTACGCTCCCGAAACAGACCGAATAGTCTGTTTGGAGGCAATCGTGCGTACCACCACCGCATGGCGCAGCACCGGCGACGGCTCGGTGACCCTGGAGCGGGTCACCATCGAGCGGCGCGATCTGCGCGACCACGACATCGCGCTACGCGTCGACTACTGCGGCGTCTGCCACAGCGACCTGCACCGAGTCAAGGGCATGCTGAAGGAGGGCGCGATCGTCCCCGGCCACGAGTTCACCGGCACGGTCACCGCCGTCGGCCCCGCCGTCACCCGCTTCGCCCCCGGCGACCGGGTCGCGGTCGGCACCATCGTCGACTCCTGCGGCAAGTGCGCGATGTGCGAGATCGGCCAGGAGAACTACTGCCTTGAGGGCCCCACCAGCACCTATGGCGCCAAGGACCGCGTGGACGGCACCAAGAACCAGGGCGGCTACAGCCGCGAGTTCGTGGTGACCGAGAGGTTCGCCTACCACCTGCCCGACGGCCTCGACCCGGCCGGCGCCGCCCCGCTGCTGTGCGCCGGGATCACCACCTGGGAGCCGCTGCGCGCCGCCGGCGTCGGCAAGGGCACCAAGGTCGCCGTCGCCGGGCTCGGCGGCCTCGGCCACCTCGGCGTGAAGCTGGCCGTCGCGCTCGGCGCCGAGGTCACCGTGCTCAGCCGCACCCCCGACAAGGCCGGCGACGCCCGCGCGCTGGGCGCCTGCGACCTGCTGGTGACCACCGACGAGGCGCAGGTCGCGGCCGCCCGCCACCGGTTCGACGTCATCCTCGACACCGTCCCGATCGAGCACGACCTGACCCCGTACATCAGCATGGTGGCCCTGGACGGCACCCTGTCCATCCTCGGCTACCCCTTCCCGACCACGGTTGCGATCATGGAGCTGATGCGTGGCCGCAGGAAGCTCACCGGGTCCGGCACCGGCGGCACCCGGCAGACCGCCGAGCTGCTGGAGTTCGCCGCCCGGCACCAGGTCACCGCCGACATCGAGGTGCTGCCGTCCAGCCGCGTCGAGGAGGCGCTCCACCGCCTGGACAACAACGACGTCCGCTACCGCTTCGTCCTCGACCTGTCCGACCTCGACCAGCCCGCCGCCTGACCACCGCCGTCGCGCGGACGGCGTGGTGCGCGGCGTGACCAGGACGCCGCACACCACGCCCGGCGCCGCGGCCGGGCCCGGGATCCGCAGCGCGCGGGTCTGGGCCCGGCCGCATCCGTCGCCGTACGCCGCCCGCGCGATCAGAGATCAGGAGAGCAGGACCTGGCCGAGGACGTGCTCGCCGATGGCCGCCATGCCGGGATGATCGGCCGAATGGGCGGCCAGCGCCGTGCCCATGACCAAGGCCCAGCCGCGGGCCCGCTCCCACGTCGTCTCGTCGGCGTCCACGTGCGCGCGGAACACCTCCCGCGCCTCCTCCTCGAACACCAGCCACGCGGCGGCCAGATCGGTGGCCGGATCGCCGCTGGTCAGGTCGCCGAAGTCCAGCACCGCCGCCAGCCCGCCACCGTCGGCGCCGGCCAGGAGGTTCGCCGGATGCGGGTCGCCGTGCAGCCACAGCGCAGGCCCCTGCCAGGACGGCAGCGCCACCGCCTTCTCCCACAGGGCCAGCAGCTCCGCCGAGCGGGGGATCGACCGCAGGCGGCCCCGCACCGCCTCGTCGCGGGCGGCCAGCGGCACACCGCGCACGGGGTTACGCGGCGCCTCCGGCGGCGCGGGCCGGTGCAGACCGTTCATGAACGCGGCCAGCGGAACCGCCAGCCCCGCCCGCTCGGCCGGCGGCACGGCGGCGACCGTACGGCCCTCGAACCAGGGCGCGATCGTCCACGGCCACGGATACCCCTCACCCGCCACCCCCGCCCGCACCGGGACCGGCAGCGCGACCTCCACATACCCCGCCAGGACCGGCAGCCAGCGCTGCTCATTGACGATCAGCTCGACCGCCACCTCGCGGCGCGGCAACCGTACGGACAGGTCGGATCCCAGGCGGTAGATCACGTTGTCCCAGCCGTTGGCGACCAGGGTGAGCGGGCCCGCCAGATCCGGGTGCTGGGCACGGACGAGACGATCGACGAGATCGGCGTCGATGTCGATCTCGGCCGCGGGGGTGTTCATGGCGACACCCTAACGTCCGCCGCCACCGGCCGGGCCGCCAGGCCGGCGCGGGACCTCAGCGGAAGTCGGCGGCGTGGTCGCACACCCACTCCGCGAACGTCCGGGCGGATCGTCCGGTGACCTTCTCGACGATGACCGACGTCTCGGGCACGGCCTCGGCGCCCGCCGCCCACGTCCGCATGACGACCTCCACAGCCGTCGCGGGCATCGTCGCGGCCAGGTCGGCCCGCCCCTGCTCGGGCGTGACCTCCTCGACCGGGATCGCCCTGCCGAGGGCGGCGCCGATGTGGCCGACCTGCTCGCGCAGGGTGAGCGCCTGCGGCCCGTACACCGTGTACGCCTGCCGCCCGTGCCCCCGCTCGGTCAGCGCCGTCACCGCGAGCGCCGCCAGGTCCCGCTCGCTCACGGGAGCGGTCATCGCCTCCGGATACGGCAGCCGCACGGCCTCCCCGCTCTTGATCGTCCGCGACCACCACCAGCGGGTGTTGGTCGCGAACATCCCCGCGCGGAGGAAGGTCCACGACAGCCCCGACTCCTCCAGGGCCGACTCCACGATGCGATGGTCGCGCGCGATCGGATTGCGGGCGGCGCCGGGCTGCACGATCGCCGCGGACGACAGCAGCACCACGTGCCGCACCCCGGCCGAGCGGGCGGCCGCCACGAACCCCTCGATGCCCGCGGGCCTGGCGTAGAGGAAGACGTGCGTGGCGCCTTCCAGTGCGGCGGGCAGCGTCTGCGGGGCGTCCAGGTCCGCGCGCACGTGGGACGCGTCCGGCGTCCTGCTCGTCAGCCGCACCGGAACGCCGGCGGCGGTCAGACCCGCGGCGACGTGGCGGCCGACGCCGCCCCGCGCCGAAGACGACCGTGGTCATGATGTGGACTCCTCCGTGAGCAGGGTGACGAGCTGGGCCCGCAGGACCTCCCGGATCTCGGGCGACAGCGGGTCGCCGCCGAGGATGTCCCGGACCAGGTGCGGCATCGTGATGGGCGCGAAGATGATCGCGTACGCGGCGAGCAGCGCGAACGCGGGGCACCGTCCGCCGCAGACCGGACTCCTCGATGAGGCGCTCCATGGCGGCGTGCAGCCGGAAGATGGGGTCGTCGCGCTCCTCGGGGCCGCCCACGCCGATCGACGACACGTACACCACGTGCCGGGCACGCCGGGCGATCGCCTCCAGCACGGCGGGCGCGCCCCTGGTGGTGAGAAACGGCCACACCAGGAAGACCGCCGTGACCCCGTCCAGCGCCTCGCCCAGCCCTTCCGGGGCATCGAGACCTCCGGTCACGGCGGGCACCGATACGTGCGCCGCCTTCCCGGGGCGTACCAGGGCGCGGGCATCGGTCCTGCCCATCGCCTGGAGCCGCGCGAGCACGTGTCGCCCCACGTTCCCCGTGGCGCCGGTCACCAGAATCATCGCCTCATCCCTTCTCAGGTCTCGGGCTCACGTCTCGGGACGAGGGTGCGGTCCGGGCGACCCGATGGCGAGCCGGAAGCGGGCGCATGACGCGGATCCGACACTCACGAGCCTGTGAACGGTGGGAATCGACACGGCGGACGAGCTCGACCGGCGGCTCATCCACGCGCTCCAGCTCGACGCGCGCGCACCGTTCAGCCGCATCGCCGAAGTGCTGGGCGTCTCCGACCAGACGGTCGCGCGCCGCTATCGGCGGTTGCGCTCGGCCGGCCTGCTGCGGGTGGTCGCGGTGCCCCCGCCGGATTCCACGGGTACGGGCGCTGGATGCTGCGCCTGCGGTGCGCACCGGGAACCGCCGACGCCGTCGCCGCCGCGCTCGCCCGCCGCCCCGACACCGCGGCGGGCGCCGGGCTGCCGCACTGCGACGCCGACGACCTGCGCCTGCTGAACGTCCTCGCCCACGACGGCCGCATGGCACTGCCCGCTCTCGCCTCCGCCACCGGCTGGTCGCGGTCGACCGTACGGCGGCGCATGGACGAGCTCCAGGCCCGCGGCGCACTGCACTTCTACGCCGAGTTCGACCTCGCCTACCTCGGCTACCGGCCCCACGCCTTTACGTTGTAGATTACTTACGGCGGAACTCCCGCTCCCCCTTGTCCGCGCGCCAGGCCCTGATGACCAGCTCGTCGCCCTCGACGCGGGTCCACACCACCTCGCTCAGCTCGACCCTGAACAGGTGGGAGTCGTCGCCGGGCTGCCCGGCCGCCGCACGCTCCCGCGGGTCGGTGATCTCGATCGCCCGGCCGGCCAGCTTCAGGTCGCCCTCCCACGTGGCCGGGTCGTCGTTGAACGCGGACGTCACGTGGATCGCCATGCGCGGATCGCGCCGCAGGTCCAGCGCCTTGACCGCGCCGGCCATCGAGCCCAGCCACAGCTCGCCGTTCCTGCGGTCGACCTCGGTGCCGCTGACCCGCGGCGAGCCGTCCTTGCGCAGGGTGGCGAGGACCTTGTGCTTGTACGCGTCCATCAGCCGCCGAGCGGCCTCGGCCAGCTCGGGCGCCTGACGCTGGAACTCCTGCCATGAAGTCATGGCCACCATCATGGACTCCTCCACCGACATCATCGCCGGCTTGCGCTTGGGGTACGTTAGTAAACGAATATACGTTTACTAATTGACCGGGAGAGGCACCATGGTGGATCGGGCGTTCAAGGCGGCCGCGTTCGTCGGCGTCAGCCTCGACGGGTTCATCGCCCGCGAGGACGGCGACCTGCACTGGCTCACCAGCAGGGGCGAGGCCGCCGGCGACTACGGCTATGACGCGTTCATCGAGGGCATCGACACCGTCGTCATGGGGCGCGGCACGTACGAGCCGGGCCGAACCTATGATCCGTGGCCGTACGAGGGCCTGGCACGTCGCCGTGCTCAGCACCACTCTCCCCCTTGACGCGGACCCGCGCATCAGCGTGCACCGCGACCTCGGCGACCTGCTGCGCGCGCTGGACGAGCGCGGCGCCAAGAGCGTCTACGTGGACGGCGGCCAGGTCATCCGCACGTTCCTGCGGGCCGGGCTGATCGACGCGCTCACCATCACCACGGTGCCGGTGCTGATCGGGAGCGGGGTGCCGCTGTTCGGGCCGCTCGAGCGGGACGTGCCGCTGCGGCACGTGGCGACCAGGGTGCTCGGGGCGGGAGTGGTGCAGTCCACGTACGCCATCGAGCCGGTCACCTGACGCTTCCCTCGCGAGGGTTACGCTGGGGCCGCCGTTGCGGAGCGAGGAGGGACCATGCCGCGTACCTGGTTGACCGAGCGGTTCGGGCTGACGGTGCCGCTGGTGGGCGCGCCCATGGCGGGCGTGAGCGACGGGCGGCTGGCGGCGGCGGTGTCGGCCGCGGGGGCGCTCGGCATGTTCGGGGTGCCGCCGTCGGCGACCGCGTCGTGGATCGAGGAGCAGGCGCAGGTCGCCGCCGCGACCGGCAGGCCGTACGGCATCGGGCTGCTGGCCTGGGCGCTCGGCGATCATCCCGAGCATCTCGACGCGGTGCTGCGGGTGCGGCCCGCCCTGGTGTCGGTCAGTTTCGGCGACTACGCCCCGTACGTCGAGCCGCTGCGCGCGGCCGGGATCACCGTGGCCGTCCAGGCGGGCACCACCGAGGAGGCCGTGCAGGCCGAGAAGTCCGGCGCGGACGTGGTGGTGGCCAGGGGCGGCGAAGGCGGCGGGCACGGCCGCGACGAGGTCGCCACGCTGCCGCTGCTGCAGGGCGTGCTGGACGCCGTGCGCGCGCCGGTGCTCGCGGCCGGGGGCGTCGCCACCGCGCGCGGGCTGGCCGCCGTGCTCGCCGCGGGCGCGGAGGGCGGCTGGGCGGGCACCGCGTTCCTCGGCTGCACCGAGACGACGCTCTCCCCGAGGGACGCGAGCGGCTGCTCGCCACCGGGGAGACCGGCACCGCCTACGGGCGGGTGTTCGACGTCGCGCAAGGGCTGGCGTGGCCGCCCGAGTACGGCGGCCGGGCGCTGCGCAACGCCTTCTACGACCGGTGGAAGGGCCGCGAGGACGAGCTGGCCCGCAACGCGGGGGCGCGGGCCGAGCTGCAGGCGGCGCGGGCCGGACGCGACTACGACACCGCCTACGTGTACGCGGGGCAGGCGGTGGGCACGGTGCGGCGCGAGCGCCCGGCCGCCGACGTGGTCGCGGACTTCGCCGCCGTGGACGAGCTGCTCGGCCGCTTCACCACGGCCCGCTGACCCCTCCACCGCCGTCCCTCCCGCACCGATACGCGCGACGCTCCCGGGTAGGGACGGGAGGAGTGAGGCGGCCGGAAGGGGGACGGCGTGCGAGACGACGGCGAACAGGCAACCGGCGACCTGCGCAGCGCCGGTGAGCGGGCACTCGACGGCCTGCTCACCGCCATGCACCTGGCCGGCATGGAGGAGATGCCGGCCCTGGTCGCCGAGCACGCGCGGCTCGAAGGCTTCTCCGACCTCGCGATCTACGTGACCGACCTGCAGCACCTGCTCCTCGTGCCGCTGCCGGGCCAGCAGGACGCCTCCGGCGGCCCACTGCCAACGATCAAGATCGACGGGACGCTGCCGGGGCGGGCGTTCCAGTCGGTGTCGCTGGTGAGGTCGCGCGTGGGCGACGACGGGCCGTACCGGATGTGGACGCCCCTGCTCGACGGCGCCGAGCGGATCGGCACGCTGGGCCTGACCGCGCCGCACGACGGCGAGCCGGTCGAGGAGCGGGTCAAGGCTCTGGCGTCGCTGGTGGCGCTGCTGGTGGTGAGCAAGCGCCCGCACAGCGACTCGTGTGCGCGGCTGGTACGCGCCCATCCTCTGACGCTGTCGGCCGAGGTGCTGTGGAACCTGCTGCCGCCCGGCACGTTCGCCAACGACGACGTGGTGGTCAGCGCGACGCTGGAGCCCGCGTACGCGATGGGCGGCGACACGTACGACTACGCGATCGACGGCCACACGTTGCACCTGTCGATCTACGACTCCATGGGCCACGACACCTCCGCCGGTCTGACGGCCACGCTCGCGATGGGCGCCTCGCGTAACCACCGCAGGCAGGGCAGGAGCCTGGCCGAGACCGCACAGGCGGTGGACGAGGCGATCGGCGGCGAGTTCGAGGGGCGTTTCGCCACCGGGATACTGGCCGCGCTCGACCTGCGTACGGGCGTGCTGACCTGGGTGAACCGCGGCCACCACCCGCCGCTGGTGCTGCGCGGCGGCCGGCTGGTGGCCACGCTGTCGAGCACCCCCGACCCGCCGATGGGGCTCGGGCTGGGCGGGACGACCGGCGAGCTGCGCTTCCAGCTCGAACCCGGCGACCGGCTGCTGCTCTACACCGACGGGATCATCGAGGCCAAGAGCCCGGACGGCGAGGAGTTCGGGCTTGACCGCTTCATCGACTTCGTCGTCAAACGGGAGGCCGACGGGCTGGCGGCACCCGAGACGCTGCGGCGGCTCATCCAGGCGATCCTGGCCCACCAGGGCGGACGGCTGCAGGACGACGCGACCGTGATGACCGTGGAGTGGAAGCCGTCGCGGCACCGCTACCGGCTGGTGCCGTGACGCCGTGCCGGCGCGCTGACCTGACGGCGCCGACCCGGGCATCGGACACGTGCTGACCGGGCGGCAGGCAGGGTGCGCCGAACGCTCCGCCGGTGTTACATGCTTCGGATGATCGACGATCCGCTGGAACGCCTTCGCGCCGCCGCCCGCCGTACCCGTGAGACCCGCCGTGAGAGCACCGGCCTGAGCCATGAGGACGCCGATGACGACGTCGGCACGATCGGCACCGACGGCGCGCTCGGCTTCGACCCGTTCCCGCTGCTCGAGGCGCTGCACCGGCACGGGGTCAGGGCGGTGGTGATCGGGCAGGTCGCGGGCATCATGCACGGCTCGGCGGAGCTGACCGGCGACCTCGACCTGCTCTGGGACGGCTCGCCCGCGCACGCTCCCGCCGTGGCGGCCGCGTTCGCCTCGATCGGGGCGCGGCTGGGCGGCGGGCTGCCGCTGGAGCCGAAGTCGTTCCTGCGGCCGAAGGTGGCGTTCACCGCGCCCGGGGCGGGCGGCGACTGCTGCACCCCGGCGCTGCCGTGGGGCGACCTGCATGTGCCGGGCTTCCTGGACCGCGCGCTCACCGCGACCGGTCCGGACGGCCTCACCGTGCACTACGCCTGCCTCGACGACCTCATCCTGATGCGCCGCACCCTGGGCCGTCCCAAGGACCTGCGCCGCGCGGCCGAGCTGGAACGCCTGCGCCCGGGCGGGGTCACCACCGCTCGCGCAGCCAGTCCAGCGACGCCCGGCCCAGCGCCGTCATCATCTCCAGCACCCCGCGATCCGCTGTAGCGCCCGCCGCCACGGCCGTCCTTAATCGGATGCCCGGACATCGGCAAAGCGGGTCCGGTCCGCGGGCCGACAGTCTACGATCGGCGGATGGCCGTACCCGAGCTCATCCGCATCGCCACCCGCTCGTCACCCATGGCGCTCGCCCAGGTCGAGCGCGTACGCGGCGAGTTGGCCGCGCTGCATCCCGGCATCCGCACCGAGGTGGTGCCGGTGACGACGTCCGGGGACAGGTGGCAGGGGGCGCTGTCGGAGCTGGGCGGCAAGGGCGCGTTCACCAAGGAGGTGGACGAGGCGCTGCTGACCGGGCGGGCCGACCTGGCGGTCCACTGCATGAAGGACATCCCCGCCGACCGGCCGCTGCCGGCCGGGACGGTGTTCGCCGCCCACCTCAAGCGCGACGACCTGCGCGACGCCCTCGTCCACCCCGGCGGCCTCACGCTGGACGAGCTGCCCGACGGCACCCGCATCGGCACCTCGTCCGTACGCCGGGTCGCCCAGCTCGCCGCCTCCCACCCGCACCTGCGCTGCGTGCCGATCCGCGGCAACGCCAACAGCCGCCTGGCCAAGCTCGACGCGGGCGAGGCCGACGCCCTGCTGCTCGCCGTCTCCGGCCTGGAACGCATCGGGCTGCGCGACCGCATCAGCGAGATCCTGTCGCTGGAGACCATGTGCCCGCCGATCGGCGCGGGGGTGCTCGCCCTGCAGTGCCGCGAGGACGACACCGCGACCATCGACGCCGTCGCCGGCCTCGGCCACCCGCCCACCTGGCGGGAGATCACCGCCGAGCGCATGCTGCTCCACGTCCTGCAGGGCCACTGCAACAGCCCCATCGCCGGGTACGCCCGCGCCGAGCGCGACGGCCGGCTGTCGCTGCGCGCCCGGGTGTTCTCCCCCGACGGCAAGACGGTCCTCGACGCCCACGAGTGGGCCGGCCCTCTCGACCCGGCCACCCTCGGCACCTCGGTCGCCGTCGCCCTGCTGCGGCAGGGCGCCCGCGAGGTCATCGACGCGATCCCCCACTGAGCGGCCGCCCGCTGATCGCGAGCAGGGCGCTCAGCCCGCAGCCGGCTGAGCCACGTGCCCGCCCTCGTCAGGAGGGAGGGGGCAGGCGGTCGATGTCGGGTACCCACACTGTGCGGTCGGAGGCGGGTGGCAGCCGGCGGGGGCGCAGGTGGCGCAGCAGCGTGCGCAGCAGCGGGCTCGGGTTGCGGCGGTGCCAGACGAGCGACCACGGCATGAGCGGCTCGGGCTCGACGATCGGGATACGGCGCAGCCCGCTGCCCGAGGCGTCGATGCTCTTCTCCCCGAGCCCCACCGCCTCCTTCTCCGCCAGGAACTGCTCCACCAGGTGCCGCAGGCCGATCGCGGGCGGGTTGAAGCGCAGCGGCACGCCGAGCCGCCGGGCCAGCCACGTCAGGTAGCCGCGCCATTCCACCGCGCCCGCGGGGTCGGGCATCGCGATGCCCGCGGGCCGCAGGTCGGCGGGCCGCAGCACGTCCCTGCCGGCCAGGGCATGGTCTTCAGGGACGTAGGCGACCAGCGGCTCCAGGTGCACGAGCCGGTGCAGCAGTTCGCCCGGCCAAGGGGCGGGGGTGTCGTGGACGCGGCCGAAGGCGGCATCGATCTCCTGGCGCCGCAGGGCGGGCAACGCCACCGACAGCCCCTGGCGCATGCTGAGCTCGACCCGCAGGCGGGGATCGAGCTCGCTGGCCTGGCGGATCATCCGCAGCGGCGTGAACCGCTCGTCGTAGACGTCCACGCGCAGCGGCTCGCCTCCGTCGCGCACCTCACGTACCGCCAGGTCGAACGCCGACACCGCCGCCCGCGCCTTGGGCAGCAGCCGCCGGCCCGCCTCGGTCAGCTCCACCGCCCGGGTAGTGCGGGTGAACAGCGGCGCCGCCAGCGCCTCCTCCAGGCGGCGCACCCGCTTCGACAGCGCCTGCTGGGTGAGGTAGAGGCGGGCGGCGGCACGGCCGAAGTGCAGTTCCTCGGCGGTGACGACGAACGCCCGCATGCCCTCGATGTCCGGTTCCACGCTGAGAGCCTGTGATCATCGCCCAGCGGTTGTCAATCGGCGGCGGATCGTTGTTGGACGGCGGACACGGCCGCCCGCTTTGCTGGTCTGCGCGATCAGGAAGGAGTGGCACGTGAAGATCATCGAGGTGCGTCCTGAGCTGCACCTGCTGCTGCTGGAGTTCGGCCAGGCGTACCTGTGGAACGACGGGGGCGAGCTCACTGTCGTGGACACCGGCATCGCCACCTCGGCGGCGGAGATCGCCGCCGCGATCGAGGAGCTGGGCATGCGCAAAGGCGACGTCAGGCGCGTGGTGCTCACCCATCACCACGAAGACCACAGCGGCGGGGCAGCCGAGATCAGCGGGTGGGGCGAGGTCAGCGTCATGGCTCACTGGCAGGACGCGCCGGTGATCCGCGGCGACGTCCCCGTGCCCCCGCTGGACCTCACCGACGAGGAGCGGGATCTGCACCGCGACCTCGGCGCGCACCTGCTGCCCGCCGCACCGCCGTGCCGGGTGGACCAGGAGCTGAAGGACGGGGACGTCATCGACTTCGGCGGCGGCGCGCACGTCCTCCACCAGCCCGGCCACACCGACGGCAGCATCGCGCTGTACCTGCCGCGCTTCGGTGTGCTGTTCACCGGCGACACGGTCGCGCACGTGAACGGGCAGGTCACGCCCGGCGTCTTTCACCGGGACCGCGCGGCGGCGCTGCGATCGTTCCTCCGGCTCGCGGACGTGGACGCCGACCTGGCCTGCGTCGGTCACGGCGCACCCATCACCGGCGCCCGCGCCGCGCTCGCGGCGGCGTCAGGGGCGATCGCCGTCTGACCGGCGCGGTGGAGCACCGCCCGACCGGCGCTTCAGCCGCTGAAGTCCTCGGCGTCCTCCAGCGGGGTGGGGCGCGGCCACGTGACGGCCGCGAAGACCACCGAGCAGGCCAGGAACCCGGCGCTCATGCCGGCGAAGCCCGTCCAGAACGAGCTGAGGGACGTGCCGAGGTCGATCCCGATCATCAGGGCCGTGACCAGGCCGGCCGCGATCCCCGCCACCAGGGCGGGCACGTAGCGGGGCGGCCGGTGCGCCAGCGCTCCGGTGAGCGGCGGCACCAGCGGGAACAGCGCCACCGCCCAGCCCGCCCTCGGCTCGCCGAAGAGCGCGAGCCGCACCGCGGAGACGGCGGCCGAGACGCCGATCGCCACAATCGTCCAGATGACGAGCTTGACGGGGTGGTAGCGGACGTTGTGCTCGGAGGCGTGGGGCTCGGGGCCGAACGTCCAGAAGCCGATCAGCTCCGCCACCATGTCGCCGATGCCGGTCCTGCCGCCGTCAGGGCTCTTGTCGGGACTCATGGCCGTGATGATCTCACACGGCCGCGGGTCCCTCCTCCCGCCGATCGCCGCCGATCTGGTCCAGGAACGCCTTGGCGGCCGGGGACGGCGGGTCGTGCCAGATGAGGTGCTCAACGCGGGTGGGGTCGTCGCGCAGGCGGATGACGCGCAGGTCGGGGAAGCGGGGGGCGTACGCGGCGGGCAGCATGCCCACGCCGAGCCCCTGGCGTACCAGATCGACCATGAAGTCCGCGGACGACACCTCGAACGGCACCTCGCGCCGCACCCCGGCCGCCGCGAACGCCTCGTCAGACTGCACCCGTCCGGCCGCGCCGGCGCGGAAGTCGATGAACGGCTCGTCCGCCAGGCTCCGCAGATCCGCCTCCCGCTCCGTACGGGGATGGTCGGGGGCCACCACGGCGACCAGTTCGCCGCCGCCCAGCCGGCGGCTGCGCACCCCCTTCGGCTCGGTGCGGGGCGGCAGGCCGAGGAACGCGACGTCCATGGCGCCCTGCCGGACCCGTTCGATGAGCGGGTCGCTGCCCGCCGAGGTGAGCGTGATGCGGACGCGGGGATGGCGGCGGCGGAACTCGCGCAGCTCCACCGGCAGGTCGAGCGCGGTCACCGTGGGGATGGCGCCGACGGCCAGCCGGCCGAGGATCTCGCCGCCGGCCGCCGCCACCTCGGCCCGCGCGCGGTCGGCGGCCTCCAGGCATTCGCGGGCGGCCGGAAGGAAGGCCTCGCCCGCGGCCGTCAGCCGGACCCTGCGGCTGGTCCGCTCGAACAGACGGGCGCCCAGCTCGCGTTCGAGGGCGGCGATCTGGTGGCTGAGCGCCGACTGTACGACACGGCAGCGCTCGGCGGCGCGGGTGAAGTTCATGGTCTCGGCGACCGCGACGACGTACCTCAACTGCTGAAGTTCCACCCATCTATCATGAATCACGATCGATCACGATGAAAAGTATGTGTTGGACTCATTGATCGGTGTTCCACCACGCTGGAACGCATGACTGTGAACCAAGCGAGTCGTGCCGCTCGGCAAGAGCGGCCATCCCAGGTCAGGCCGTGGCTCGGTGTCGCGGCGATCACCGCCAGCCTGTTCGTCTTCCTCACCACCGAGCTGATGCCGGTCGGCCTGCTCACCCCCATCAGCGCCGGCCTCGGCATCTCCGTGGGCACTGCGGGACTGATGGTGACGTTGATGGGGGTTTCCGCGGGGTTGGGCGTGCCGTTCATCGTGGCGTGGACCAGGCGCGTCAACCGGCGGACGCTGCTGGCCGCGCTGCTCGTGGTGCTGACGCTGGGGAACGTGATCACGTCCGTGTCGGCGAACTTCCCGCTGGTGCTGACCACGCGGCTGGTGATGGGGTTCGCCAGCGGCACGTTCTGGGGGATCGGCGTGGCCATGGCGATGCGGCTGGTGCCGGAACGGCACGCGAGCCGGGCCGCCGCCGTGGTGATGTCGGGCATCTCCATCGGCGCGGTGGCCGGCATCCCCTTGGGCACCACGCTGGAGAGCCTGACGGACTGGCGGACCACGTTCCTCATCTGGGGCGGGCTCAGCGCGCTGGTGCTCGTCGCGGTCGCCGTCCTCATTCCGTCGCTGCCGTCGGACAACGCGGTCTCGGCGCGCGAGGTGTTCCGTCTTCCGCTGCGGAACGGGCCGCTGCGGCTGGTGCTGACGGCCGTCGTGCTGTTCGTGCTGGGGCACTTCGGCGCGTACACCTTCGTCCGGCCCTACCTGGAGGAGCACGCCGCCGCCACGCCGCTGTTCGTGACGATCCTGCTCATGGCGTACGGCGTCGGCGGCGCGGTGGGCAACCTCGTCGCCGGGCCCATCGTGGCCAGGAACGCGCGGCGCGGCTTCATCGGCGGGTCGGCCGGGCTCGTGGCGTCCCTGCTGTTGCTGCTCACCCTCGGGCAGACGCAGGCGGGTGCGGTGGTCACGCTGATCCTGTGGGGTGTCACCTTCGGCATCGTGCAGCTCAGCCAGGTCACGATGACGCAGGCGGCCGCTCCTGAGACGTTCGAGGCCGCGATGTCGCTCAACACGATGGCGTACAACACCTCCATCGCGCTGGGGGCGCTCGTCGGCGGGCTGTTCGCGGACGGGCTGGGGGTGACCAGCGTCGTCTGGTTCGGCATCGCGCTGACCGCAGGCGCCCTCCTCCTCGTCCTGTCCTCCCGGCCGGCGACGCGCGCCTGACACGCTCAGGGTGTGCCGTCGATGGCGACGTCCACCCGCGGTCACGGCCGTTCCCGCGCGCTAAGGAGCGGCCGGACGGGGAGGGCTGATCAGCGTCGCACGCGAGGCGCGGCGGTACAGGAGACGCCCGGGGGCTCGCTCAGGGGCGCTCGCGATGGGGACGGCACCGGAGCCGGGCGAGAGAGCACGCGGGAAGCCCACGGCCCGATCAGGGGCGCTGACGATGGAGGCGATGCAAGAGGCGGTCGTAGGGGACGGCGTGGCTGACGTGGCCCTGGTATCCCGTGGTGGTCGTGGCCTTGAACAGGGCGTTGAGCAGGGCTTCCTCGACGGCGTCCATGACGGCGGCGAACACCGGGGTGAGCGCCTCGTCGGGCAGGAGCGGGACTTGGGGCGGCGCGGTGCTGAAGGCGATCGCGTAGTCGCCGCTGCCGTGCGAGTACGACGCCCACCCGCCCCATCGCGAAGATCGCCCGGCGAGCCAGGCGGCCGAGCCGGCGGCGTCGAGCGGGGCGTCGGTGGCGACCACGATCATGCAGGAGTTGCCCGGCGGCTCGGCGCCGTCGGCTCCTGGGATCAGCTCGGCGGCCGGCATCGGGACGCCCTGGACGGTCAGTACGCCGCCGAAGTTCGCCTGGACGAGCGCTCCCGTCGTGACCGGGACGCCGCCCTCGACCTCCAGCCGCCGTGACGAGGTGCCGATACCGGCCTTGAAGCCGAGCGCGGTCGTCCCGGTGCCCGCGCCCACGCATCCCTCGCCGGGCTGGCCGCCGCTCGCGCCTTCGAGCGCGTCGAGCACGTGCCGCTCGGTGATCGGCCGCCGCCGGATGTCGGACAGGTAACCGTCGTTGGTCTCCCCCGCCACGCAGTTGAACGACAGGCCGTCGGGGCGGCGCCGCATCACGTACGACAGCAGCGCGTCGGCCGCCCGGTAGACCGACAGCGTGCCGGTCAGCACGATGGGCGACTCCAGGACGCCGAGCTCGTCGATCTGGGTGGAGCCGATGAGCTTGCCGTAGCCGTTGCCGACGTGCACGGCAGCGGGCAGCCGCCAGGTGCTGAACAGCTGCTCCGGCACGATCGCGGTGACCCCGGTGTGGAGGTCGGCGCCGTCGTCGATCGTGGTGTGGCCGACCAGGACGCCTTCGACGTCGGTGATCGCGTTGAGCGGCCCGGTGGGCAGCCTTCCGACGACGACGCCCAGCTCTCGCGCCCGTGCCCGCCCGCTCGGATCCGCAGCCGCGGCTGCGGACGGCCCCCCGGAAGCGCCAGAAGACGAGGAGGGAGCCCCGGACGCGGGAGAGGCCGAAGTCGCAGACCGGCCCACGGGCGCGCCCGCAGCCGAGGGCGGGGCGGCGGCCGGGGGCACGGACACGCCCGGAGCCGAAGCCGCGGACGGAGCCGGAGGCGAGGCGGCGGCCGGGTGTTCGGGCGTGCCGGGGTGGTCGTCGCGTCGTGTCACGTCGAGCAGTATCGCCGCAGCGCGCCGCCCGGCTGCATCAGGGTGCTCGTACTGGTCCTGGCCGACCGCCACCCCCACCGCCCGCTGCCCGCCCGAGACGGCGGTAACGAGGGCGGCGAGTGCCGCCCACCGGAGAGCCGGCGCGCCCGGCGGGCGGTCAGGGTCAGGCGGTGGGGCGGGTGGCTTTGCCGTCGAGCCACAGCGTGTCGGACTCGTCGCGGTGCGAGCCCGTGCCGCCCACGTGCTTGGCGTCGATCTTCGGGCCCTTCTTGATCACGTGGACGAGCGCCATCGCATGCCCTCGCCCCAGCCCGTAGTCCTCCTTGAGCCAGTCGATGATCACTCCCGCCTTCACGGACGGGTCGTCGTAACCCCGCTCCTTGGCAAGCGCGATGAACTGCCGCGGCGTCAGGCCGGTCTTCTCCTCGATGTTGTCGAGGTACGCCTGGAACGACATGTCTTCCTCCATGGTCGAGCGGGGGCAAGCGTGACTCACCCTGCCAGACGCCACCGACAAAACCGCGCCCCCTGGTTTCACACGGCCGCGGTCTCGTGAAACCCGGCCGAGGGCGGCGTGAAACCCGGGCCGCCGACAGTTGCGTGCATGAGCATCACGAATCTGGACGCTCCCCCAGTCGTGGCCGTCCGCGCGGAGGGGCTGGCGAAGGCGTTCGGCACCCACCGCGCGGTGGACGGCATCGACCTCGACATACGCACCGGCGAGATCTTCGGCGTTCTCGGCCCGAACGGCGCGGGCAAGACCACCACGCTGCGGATGCTGGCGACGCTGCTGGCGATCGACGAGGGCCGCGCCGAGATCTTCGGCGTGGACGTCTCCCGCGAGCCGCACGTCATCCGCCAGCTCGTCGGCGTCACCGGACAGTACGCCTCCGTCGACGAGAACCTGACCGCCCGCGAGAACCTGTGGCTGTTCGGCCGCCTCCAGGGCCTGCCGAGCCCGCGCGCCCGGCGTGTCGGCGACGACCTGCTGGGCAGGTTCGGCCTGGAGGACGCCGCGGACAAGCCGATCGCGCAGTTCTCCGGCGGTATGCGGCGCCGCCTCGACCTGGCGGCGAGCCTGATCACCAGGCCGCCGCTGATCTTCCTGGACGAGCCGACCACCGGGCTCGATCCGCGTACGCGCGGCCAGATGTGGGACACCATCCGCGAGCTGGTGGCCGACGGCTGCACGGTGCTGCTGACCACCCAGTACCTGGACGAGGCCGACCAGCTCTCCGACCGCATCGCGGTCATCGACCGCGGCCGCAAGGTCGCCGAGGGCACCCCGGACGAGCTGAAGACCGCGGTCGGCGACTCCACCCTGCAGGTGCACCTGGCCGACCCCGGCGACGTGCAGGACGCGGTCCAGGTGGTGCGGCGGGTGCTGGGCTCCGACCCGGTGCTCAGCCCGAAGCAGGCCCGGCTGAACGTCGCGCTGGAGCAGGCCGACATGGCGGCCGAGGTGCTGATCGCGCTGCGCACCGCCGGGCTGTCGATCTCGTCGGTGAGCGTGGCCAAGCCCAGCCTGGACGAGGTGTTCCTGGTGCTCACCGGCCACGAGACGGACGCCGACACGACGAAGGAGGACCGCCGATGACCACCACCACGATCGCACCCGCCCGCGAGCGGATCGACGTCGCCGCCCGGGTGGCCGCCACCCGCCGGCGCGTCACCGTGGCGGAGACGGTGCGCCAGACGATGACGATGGCGTGGCGGGCGCTGAAGAAGATGCGCCGCAACCCCGAGCAGTTCTTCGACGTGGCGGTGCAGCCGATCCTGTTCACCGCGATGTTCGCCTACATCTTCGGCGGCGCGATCGCGGGCGACGTGCAGAGCTACCTGCCGCTGATGATTCCGGGCATCCTCGCCCAGACCGTGCTGACGACCTGCATGGCCACCGGTACGCAGCTGCGCGAGGACATGGAGAAGGGCGTGTTCGACCGGTTCAAGGCGTTGCCGATCGCCAGGATCGCGCCGCTGGCCGGTCCCATGGTGGCCGACCTGCTGCGCTACACGATCGCGGCCACGCTGACGTTCTCCATGGGCCTGCTCATGGGCTACCGGCCGGGCGGCGGCGTGGGCGGCGTGCTCGCCGCGATCGTGTTGTCTATCTTCACCGGCTGGTCGCTGGCGTGGATCTTCACGTGGGTCGGCACGATCGCCAGGAGCGCCCAGGCGGTGCAGGGCATCTCCATGATGATCATGTTTCCGCTGACGTTCCTGTCGAACGCGTTCGTCCCGGTCGAGACGCTGCCCGGCTGGCTGGCCGCGTTCGTGACGGTCAACCCGGTGTCACACCTGGTCACGGCCGCCCGCGACCTGGCCAACAGCGCCGTCGTCTCCGGCGAGGTGGCCTGGACGGTGCTCGCCGGCCTGATCGTCATCGCGGTCTTCGCGCCACTGTCGGTGCGCAGCTACAAGCGGCACCTGTGAGCCCGCCACCTGCCGGACGAGGAGGCGTGCCTCGTCCAGCAGGTCGGGCCCGGTGCGGGTGCCGTACTCGGCGCGTATCGCGGCGAGCGTCCCCGGCGCGATCCGCTCCGCGTGCGGCTCGATGCGCTCCATGGACATGCTCGGCAGCAGGGCGATGTACGAGAACCGCTCGGCCAGCACCAGCATCCTGATCGCGGTCTTCGCGGGCATGGCGGAGCGCAGCAGCCCCCAGGCGCCCAGGGCGAAGAGCGCCGAGCCGCAGATGGGGTAGTCGCGGATGGGGTTGTCGCCGAAGAGCAGGTCGTGACCGATCACGTCGGCGTACAGCCGCTCGCCGTAGCGGACGCCGTCCCCGCGCGCGTGGCGGGCGTGCGCGGTCAGGGCCACCGACTCGGCCACCACCGTCCATGGGGCGACCTCAGCGGGTCCCATGCCGGCCAGCTGCAGGTCGCGCGCGCTCTGCACGGCCCGCCGGTACGCGGCCAGCGCGGCGTCCGTCTCGCCTCTGGCCAGGGCGATCTCGGCGGAGCACAGCGCGACGGTCGCCACGCCGCCCATCACCGGCTCGTTGTCGTTGATGTAGGCGATCGCGGCGAGCTCGGCCTCCGCGCGCTCGAGGTCGCCGTCTTCGATGGCGCACGTCACCAGCACGGCCCGGAGCTGCGCCTCGTCGTCGGAGGCGCCGAGGCGCTGCAGGACCGGTACGGCGATCCGGGCGTGCGCGAGAGCCCGCTTGCGGTCGCCGAGCTGCATGACGAGCTGGGCCAGCATGGCGTGCATGATCGCGCTCTGCCACTGCCCCTCGTCGCCTTCGTTCAGCAGCGCCAGGGTGCGTTCTGCGGCCGCGGTGGCCCCGGCCAGGTCACCGGCGTTCTCCAGGACATGGGCGAGTTGCCGGGCCGCCTCGATCGCCACGTCGCGGTCGGGGCTTTGCGACAGCTGCGACAGCCGGGCCAGCATGCCGGGGGCGTCGAGCCCGTGCCAGGCGTCCAGCACCTGGCACATCGCCAGGACCCTGGGATGAGTCGCCTCGCTGACGGGCAGCGAGCGGAGCAGGTCGAGCAGCGCGTGCCCGTGCCGGTCGGTGAGGATCATGATGTTCTGGAGCGTGATCAGCATCGCCACCCTGGTCTCCTCGACCAGGTCGGGCGGCGGTCTCCAGCCCGTGAACGTTGCGATGATCGCGTCGCGGTGCACGAGGATGCGCTGGTGGTCGCCGCGTATCGACCACATGCCGCCGAGACCCGGCAGCAGCCGCACCAGCGTGGGCAGGTCGGGCTCGGCGAGCGCCTGCCGCAGCAGGTCGGCGAGGTTGCCCTCCTCGGCGCGCAGCGCGTCGGTCGCCTCGAACTCCTCCGGCCCGAAGAAGCGCGCGGCGTGGAAGAGCGAGTAGGAGGCCGCCCACTCCCGCTGCGCCTTTTTGGCGGGCTCCTCCTCGCCCGCCTCCTTCAGCCGCATCCGCCCGAACTCCCTGACGGTCTCCAGCATGCGGTAGCGCAGGCCGTACGCGGTCTCGCGGACGCTCAGCATCGACTGCTCAGTCAGGGCGTCCACGGCGGGCAGGGCGTCGGGACCGAGCACGGCCTCGGCGGCGGCGAGCGTGAAGCCGTCGCCGAACAGCGACATCCAGCGCAGCGCCCGGCGTTCGGGCTCGTCCAGCAGGTTCCACGACCAGTCGATGACGGCGTGCAGGGTGCGATGCCGGTCCGGCGCCGTACGGTTGCCGCCGCGCAGCAGCGCGAACCGGTCGGCGAGGCGGCGTGCGATCTCCGCCACCGACATCACCCGCACCTTGGCGGCGGCCAGCTCGATCGCCAGCGGCAGCCCGTCAAGGCGGGCGACGACCCGCTCGACCGTCTCGTCGTCGAGCAGCACGTCCGGCCGGGCGGCGACGGCGCGCTGGCGGAACAGCTCGACCGCGTCCCGCGTGGACAGCTCGCCGAGCTGATAGACGCGCTCGGCGGGGATGGACAGCGGCGCGCGGGAGGTGATGAGCACGCGCAGGTCGCGGGTGGTCACGGTGAGGAACGCCACCAGGTCGGCGACGGCCTCGATGACGTGCTCGCAGTTGTCGAGGATGAGCAGCGCGGGCGTCTGGGAGAGCTGCTGGGCGATCCTGGCGCGTACGTTGGAGCGCTGCTCGGAGGTCAGGATGCGGCGCCCGCTGACCGAGTCGCGTACGCCGAGCGCCGAGCCGACCTCGCCCACCACACCCTCCGGTGAGGAGACGCCGACCAGCTCGACGAAGTGGGCGACGGGTTGCGGGGCGTTCCTGCCGACGGCGTGCGCCAACCGGGTCTTGCCCAGCCCGCCGGGACCGACGATGGAGACCACGCGGTGGGTGTGCAGCAGGGCCTGCACGGCGCGGATGTCGTCGTCGCGGCCGAGCAGGGTGGAGCCGTCGTACTGGATGCCCTGGCGTACCGGCCGGTCGGCGGCCAGCAGTTCGGCGTGGACGCGGGCCAGCTCGGGGCCGGGGTCGGTGCCCAGGCGGGCGGCCACGGCGGCGCGGTGGCGCTCGTAGCGTTCGAGTGCGGCGGGCGTGCCGCGTACGGCGGCCTCGCTGCGCAGCAGGCAGGCCAGCAGCTCCTCGTCGTGCGGCCGGTCGGCGGCGGCCTGTTCGAGCAGCGGCAGTGCGGTGGGGTGCGCGCCGTCGCGCGAGTGCGCGACGGCCGCCACCCTGCGGGCCTCGGCGGCCCAGGTCGCGGCGGTCGCGCGCAGCTCGGCGAGCGCGCCGGAAGGACCTTTCGTGTCGTGCAGTGCGGCGGTGATCGCCAGCGCCTCGCCCGCGTGCCGGTGCGCGAGCGCGGTGTCGCCCGCGGCGAGGGCGTCGCGGGCCCGCTCGGCCAGCTCGCCGAGCAGCAGCACGTCCACCTCGCATGCGGGCAGCCCGAGCCGGTAGCCGTGAGGTGTCCTGACGATGACGTCGGCGGCGGTCGCCGCCCTGGTGCGCGAGACGACCACCTGGAGCGCCTTGGTGGGGTTGGCCGGCGGCTCGTCCGGCCACAGCTCCTCGACCAGCCGTTCGTCGCTGACCCCCGCCCGGCCGTGCAGGGCGAGCACGGCGAGCAGCGTGTGGGCGCGGTCGCCGGACACGCGGGCGCCGTGCCAGCGCACGCCGTCGAGGAGGACCAGTGCGGGGGACATACCGACAGCTTAGGGCGACGGGCGCGGTGAGGCTGATCATCGCGCGGCGCCCCCGCGGCGGGTCACCAGGTGCTGCTCTCCACGGTGACGGCGGGGACCAGGTCGTCGCGCAGCGCTTCCAGGAACGCGACGATCTCCGCGGCGACCGAGCGGTGCTGCAGGTCGTTGAGCACGTCGTGGTGGGCGCCGCGTACGCTGACCAGCCGCGCCCTCGGCAGCGCCTTGGCCGCCCGGGCGAGCGCGTCGTGGTCGGCGAGCGGGTCGGCCTGCCCGGCGAGCAGCAGGTGGGGGATGCCGGTGGCGTCGGCGTAGGCGGCGTCCAGCAGGTCCTGCGGCAGGGCGTCGGCCAGCGCGCCGCGCCGTACGGACGCGTCGCCGGTCAGCACGCCGCGGTGGGTGGGACAGTGCGTACGGACGTCCAATTCGTCCTCCCAGCCGCCGCCGGCCCGGGACCCGGCGCCGGGCAGGCCCGCGAGCACGACCGCGTCCGGCCACCATGCCGAGGTCCCGGAAGCGGTGGCGAGGAGGGCGGACAGGGCGGCGGCGCCCAGGTCGGATCCGGCCAGCACCAGCGGGCGCGGCAGCCCTTCCGGCCGCTCGGCGGCGACGCCCTCGACGGCCCCGGTCAGCCGGGCGGCCAGATCGTCCAGGACGGTCGCCGCGGTGGGACCGGCGGCGGGCGGGCCGATGACCCGCACCCGGTAGGCGTCGTAGGCGAGCCGCGCGCCGAGGCGGGCGTAGGTGGCGCGGGTCTCGCCACGGCCGGGCACGACGATGACCGTGCCCCTGGTACGCAGCCCTTCGGGGGCGTGGTGGTCGCCACTGTGCGTCATGCTCATGCTCCAGACGTTCGAGGGAGGTCGGCGAGGGCGCGTACCTGCTCGCGCAGCGCGCGGCGGGCGGCGGGCGGCGGGGTCGGGCGGCTGATCGTCGGTGATCGACGGCACGGACGTCACCAGCAGCCGCGTGTAGGGGTGGCGCGGGGCGAGGAGGATCTCCTCGGTGGTGCCGGTCTCCACCACCTGCCCGTGGTAGAGCACGACGACGCGGTCCGCGACGCCGCCCAGCGAGCCGAGGTCGTGGGTGATCAGCAGCACGCCGAGGCCGCGCGTCTCGCGCAGCCGCAGCAGCAGCTCCAGGATGGTGATGCGGGTCGAGGCGTCGAGTGCGCTGACCGGCTCGTCGCAGATCAGCAGCCGGGGATCGACCGCGATGGCGCGCCCGATCGCGACCCGCTGCCGCTGGCCGCCCGACAGCTCGCCCGGGTACCTGGGCAGCAGGTCGGGCGGGAGTGAGACGTGCCGCGCCGCCTCCTCGGCGGCCGCGCGGAGCTCGGCGCGGCCGCGCCCGCCGCGTACGGCGAGGCCCTCGACCAGGGTGTCGGCCACGGTGCGGTCGGGGTCGAGGCTGCGCAGCGGGTCCTGGAAGACGTACTGGACGGCGCCGCCGCGGCGGAAGGCGCGCAGCTCGCGGCCGCGCAGCCCGCTCACCTCGCGCCCGTCGATCGCGACGGTGCCGGCGCTCGGCGGCACCAGGCCGAGCACGGCCCTGGCGAGCGTGGTCTTGCCGGAGCCGGTCTCGCCGATCAGCCCGACGATCTCGCCGGGCGCCACGGTGAGATCGGCGCCGTGCAGGATCTCGGTGCGCGCGCGGCCGCGGCCGAGCGAGACGCGCAGGCCGCGTACGTCGAGCAGCGCGGTCATCGGGGGCTCCTTCGCTGTTCGCGCACCCGGTCGATGCCGAAGCGCTCGTGGGCGTCGATGAGCTGCCGCGTGTACGGGTGGCGCGGCGCGCGCAGCACCCGCCGGGTCGGGCCTGACTCGACCACGGCGCCGTCGCGGAACACGTGGACCGTGTCGCAGGTCTGCGCGATGACGGCGAGGTCGTGGGAGACGACGATGAGCGTGAGCCCGCGGTCGCGGCGCAGCTCCGACAGCAGCTCCAGCACCTCGGCCTGCACGGTCACGTCGAGCGCGGTGGTGGCCTCGTCGGCGATGAGCAGCTCGGGGTCGGCGCTGATCGCCATGGCGATCAGGACGCGCTGCAGCATGCCACCGGACAGCTCGAAGGGGTACTGCGTGTAGACGTACTCGGGGCGGCGCAGCCCCATGGCGTGCAGCAGCTCCACGGCGCGTTCGCGGGCGGCGCGGCGGCCGAGCCCGACCTTGACGCGCAGCACCTCGGCGAGCTGCTCGCCGACGGTGATCGAGGGGTTGAGGTAGGAGGCGGGGTCCTGGAAGACAGCGGCGATTCCGGTGCCGCGCAGCCGCGCTCGCTCGGCGTCGGGCAGCGCGGTCAGCTCGGCGCCGTCGAAGGCGATCTGCCCGCCGGTGACCTGGACGCCGGCGGGCAGCAGGCCGAGCACGGCGCGGCAGGTCAGGGTCTTGCCGCTGCCGGACTCGCCGACCAGCCCGGCGGCCGAGCCGCGCGGCACGCCGAGGTCCACGCCGTGCACGACCTCGGTGCCGTCGGCGACGCTGACGCGCAGGCCGCGTACCGACAGCAGCGGCTCGCGGCCCGCCCCATCGCCGGCGGATGGGCGGACGGCGGTCGCGAAGTCAGGTGAGGCGGACACGGCGGGCTCCTCTCATGAGTGTCCTGGCCCGGCCCCGGTCGCCGCCGGCGTCCCTGATGCCGTCGGCGAGCAGGTTGAGCGCGCCGACGGTCGCCATGATGAACAGCGAGGGGAACACCGGCCCGTACGGCCGCTGCGCCAGGTAGCCGAGGTCGCCGGCGACGATGCCGCCCCAGGTGGGCTCGGGCGGCACGACGCCGATGCCGAGGAAGGTCAGCGACGAGACGATGAGCAGTGCGGAGGCGGTGGCGTTCGCGGTGGTCACGACGAGCGTCGGCACGATCTTCGGCCACACGTGGGTGCGCAGCACCCGCCAGGCGGAGGCGCCGAAGAGCTGCGCGGCGGTGACGTACTGGGCGCCCGCGTGGCTGAGCGCGGCGGCTCTGGTGATGCGGTAGAACGACGGCGCGAGGAGGATGCCGACGGCGACCATCGCCTGGTGGACGGCGTTGCCGAGCAGCGCGGCGACCGCGATCGCGAAGATCAGGAAGGGCAGCGCGATGAGCCCGTCCATGATGCGCAGCGTGATCCACTCGTAGGCGCGGCCGAGGTAGACCGAGGTGATGCCGGGCACGACGCCGATGACGAGCCCGATGGCGACGGCCTCGAAGGCGGTGAACACCGAGGCGGGCGCGCCGGCCAGCACCCGGCTGAGCACGTCGCGGCCGAGGTAGTCGGTGCCGAACCAGTGCTGGGCGCTGGGCGGCTGGAGGATGTCGGCGCTGTTCTTCAGCGCGTCGTACGGCGCGAGGAACGGCCCGGTCACGGCGAGGACGAGCACGGCCGCGAGCACAATCGCCGCGACGGCGCCCGCGCGGGTGCGCAGGGCGTCGGTGATGGCCTTCATAGCTCCCTCCTGGCGGCCGGCCGGAGCTTGACCAGCAGGACGTTGACGATCGCGGAGGAGACCAGCACGACCGCGATCGTGACGAGCAGCGCCCCTTGGACGACGGGCACGTCACCGCTCAGCGCGGCGGACTTGGTCAGCTCGCCGATGCCGGGCAGCGCGAACACGGTCTCGGTGATGACGGCCCCGCCGATGAGCCGGGGCACGTGCATGCCGAGCACGGCGACCGCGGGTCCGGCGCCGTTGCGCAGCGCGTGGACGAGCACGACCCGGCGGCCGGGCAGTCCGCGCATGCGGGCGCCGACGATGTAGTTCTCGTGCAGGGTGCCGGCCAGGCCGGTGCGCAGCTGGCGGGCGACGTCGGCGGCGGCGTCGAGGCTGAGCGCCAGGCTGGGCAGCAGCAGGAAGCTCGCCCAGGTGCCGAGGCCGGCGGACGGAGGTGCCCAGCCGCCCGCCGGCAGCACCGGCACGATCAGCGCGAACACCGTGATGAGCGCGACCGCGGCGACGAAGCCGGGGACGGTCGCCAGCACGGAGGTGACGACGGTGACCGTGCGGTCCAGCAGGCCGCCCTGGCGTACGGCGGCGAGCGTGCCGAAGACGCCGCCGAGCACGACGGCGATGAGCAGCGCCCCGGCGGCCACCGACAGGCTGACGGGCAGCCGCTCGGCGATGCTCTGCGCCACCGGGATCTTGGTGAACCAGGAGGCGCCGAGGTCGCCGTGCAGGGCGTTCCACAGCCACGTCACGTAGCGCAGCAGCAGCGGCCGGTCGAGCCCGAACGCCTCGCGCATGCGCTGCACGTCGGCGGGGGTGGCGGAGTCGCCGAGCACGACCGAGGCGGGATCCTGCTCGGTGAGCCCGCCCAGCATGAACGTGATGAAGGTGGAGACGAGCATGACGGGCACCGCGATGAACAGCCCCCTGCTCAGGGCGGCGGCCGCCCTGAGCAGCAGCGCGGCCGGCCCCGGCCGGGAGGACGCCGGGGCCGTGCTCGGAGGGGCCGCGCGATCGCGCAGGTCGAGAGCGGTCACGTGGTCACCCGGACGACCTCGAACCGCTGGATGTCCACCCAGTTGCGCAGGCCCTGCACCTTGGGGCTGTGCGCGGTGAAGCGGGTCACCGTGAACAGGAAGACGTTGGGCATGTTCGTCACCGCGATCTTGGTGGCCTTCTGGATGGCGGCCGGGTAGGCGGGGTCGTCGAGGGCGTACCCGCCGGCCTTGGCGACGGCGGCGGGCAGCTCCTTGGGTGTGGTCTTACCGAGGTTCATCAGGCCCTCGGGGCCGAACAGCACCTGCAGCGCCTGCACCGGCGACTGGCGGGCGTTGAACTGGTCGAGCACGAACGGGTGCCTGCGGGTGATGTAGTTGTTGACGCCCGGCGTCATGACGGTGAGCTTCGTGCGGATGCCGGCGGCGTTGAGCTGCTGCTGGATCAGCTCGCCCACGGGGTCGTCGGCCCTGTTGAGCGCGAGCTGGACGTCCACGCCGTCGGGGTAGCCGGCCTCGGCCAGCAGCCGTCTGGCCTTGGCCACGTCGTGCGGGTAGAGGTTCTCCAGCTCGGGGTTGTAGGCGACGTAGCCCTTGGGGAACGGCTGCCAGGCGGGCTCGCCGTAGCCGAAGTTGGCGGTCTCGACGAGTGCCCGCCGGTCGATCGCGGTGCTGATGGCCTCGACGACCTTGGGGTTGTCGAACGGCTTGACCGTGTTGTTCACGTCGAGGACGCGGACCGGCAGCACGTCGGTGGTCAGCACGGGGAAGCCCGCGGCCTTGACGCCGGCGACCTGGGCGGCGGTGAGGTCGGCGACGTCGTACTGCCCCGATTGCAGGCCGGCGACCGCGACCGACGGGTCGGGGGCCGGTTTGAGCACGAAGTTGGCGATGTGGATCTGGTCGGCGTTCCAGAAGTCCGGGTTCTTCACCAGCGTGGCCTGCGAGCCGGGCACGTAGCCGGTGAGGATGAACGGTCCCGCGCCGACCGGCCGGGTGGCCAGCCTGGCCGGGTCCTTCGCCGCCGCGGGGCTGACGACCTGCCCGGTCTTGCCCGCCAGCAGCAGCGGGATCTGGTAGTCCACCTGGTTGAGGTGGAGGGTCACGTCGGTCTCGCTGTCGGCGGTGATGCGCTCGATGGTGGCGAGCTGCGGGGCGATCGTGGAGTCCTTGGCGGTCTTGCCGCGCTCCAGGCTGGCCTTAACGGCGGTGGCGTCGAGATTGGTGCCGTCGGAGAAGGTCAGGCCGGGGCGCAGGTGGAAGGTGACCGAGCGGCCGTCGCCCGCGTACGTCCACGACTCGGCGAGTCCCGGTCTGGCCTCGCCGTTCTCGTCCACCTCGGTGATCCCCTCGTAGACGAGGGTGAGGGCGTGGACGTCGTTGCCGACGGCGGAGGTGACCGGGTCCCAGGTGGACGGCAGCGACCAGCCCCAGGTGAGGGTGTCGCCGGACTGCCCGCCGGCGTCCTGGCGTATCGACGCCTGGGAGACGCAGCCGGTGAGCAGGAGCGTCACCGCGGCGGCGATGCCGGCGACCTTGAGTGCGGGGTTGCGCACGGAGCTCACCCTCGCCCCGCGGGAGCGAGCCGCCGCTCGCGGGCGGCGGCCCCGGCGCGCAGCAGCGGCACCAGCTCCTCGCCCCAGTCGCGCACGTCCTGCAGCGGGTCGAAGCCGCGGATGAGGAACGTGCGGATGCCGAGGTCGTAGTACTTCAGCAGCGCGTCGGCGACCTGCTGCGGGGTGCCGACCAGGGCGGTGGAGTTGCCGCCGCCGTCGGTGAGCTGGGTGACGCCGAACCAGAGCCGCTCGTCGTGGATCAGCTTCTCGTCGGCCTCGTCCTTGAGCCGCTTGGCGCCGACGGCGGTGTTCTCACCGCGGCCGATGCGCCAGCCCGCGGCGCCGCCGTTGCCACCGGCGAGGTTCTCTTCGAACGCGCGGCGGATGGCGGCGGCCTTGTCCCAGGCGGCCTCCTCGGTGTCGGCGACGATCGGGCGTACGGACAGGGAGAAGGCGATGTCGCGGCCGTGCCGGGCGGCTTCGGCGCGGATGAGCTCGATGCGCTCGCGGGTCTGGGCCAGGGGCTCGCCCCACAGGGCGTAGACGTCGGCCCAGCGCCCGCCGACGCGGATGGCGTCGTCGGACTGGCCGCCGAAGAAGATCGGCACCTCGCCGTGCGGTTTGACGGAGCTGAACGCGCCCTCGAAGCGGTAGAACTCGCCCTCGTAGTCGAACGGCTCGCCGGAGGTGAGCGTGCGCCGCAGCACCTCGATGAATTCGGCGGTGCGGCGGTAGCGGGCCTCCTTGCCGTGGAAGTCGCCGTCGCGCCGCTGGTCGGTGTCGCTGCCGCCGGTGATGTGGTGGATCGCGCAGGCCCGCGCCGGTGAGGTTGTCGAGGGTGGCGAGCTTGCGCGCGGTCAGCGTGGGCTGGATGAACCCGGGCCGCTGGGCGATGAGCACGCCGAGGCGTTCGGTGTTGTAGAGCACGTGGGCGGCGGCGGCGAAGCCCTCGGGCGAGCTGGCGCTGTGGGCGATGAGCACGCGGTCGAAGCCGGACTGCTCGTGGGCTCGGGCGAAGTCGGTGAGGTAGCCGGGATCGACGACCGGACCCCGCCATCCGGCGCTTTCCGAGCCGTAGGTGGTCGAGACCATCCCCAAGATCTGGATCGACAAGTGTCTGCCTTTCGACGTTTCGGTGCCGCCGCGCCCTGCGGGCGCGCGAGGGCACGCCGGAGCCGGCGCGTGAGCGGCATGGAGGTGCGGCGCGACGGTGCGGCCGAGGGTGTGGGGCGCCGTCGTCGGCGCCGCCGGGCGACGTCTGGTCCCAGCCTGCGGTGTCGCACGCCCGGCTGTCCAACGACGGTTTCTAATCGCGGTTCATCACGTCACGTGATAATTACCCTTACATCAGGTAGGAATAATGGGTATGCTGGCGTTCATGAACCGTACGCTGGACATCGCTCCGTTGCGCAGCTTCGTCGCCGTCGCCGACGCCGGCGGCTTCCAGCGCGCCGCCGACGCCCTCCACCTGAGCCAGGGGGCGGTGAGCCAGCACGTCCGCCGGCTGGAGTCGGCGATCGGGCGGCCGTTGGTGGAGCGGCGCGGGCGTGGCTCCCGGTTCACCGCCGACGGCGAGAAGCTGCTCAATCTGGCGCGCGGCATCCTCGCGCTGCACGACGAGGGGCTGCGCAGCTTCGGCGAGGAGCCGCGCGGCACGATCGTCATCGGCTCGACCGAGCACGCCGCCGCCCAGCTCCTGCCGCACCTGGCCACCGCGCTCGACGGGGCCGCGCCCCGCTACGGCGTGAAGTTCCGCATCGACCGCGGCACCAAGCTGCGCGAGAGCTTCGCCGCAGGCCGCATCGACCTGGCCCTGCTCATCGGCCCCGCCGACGACCCGCACGCCACCCCGGTCGGCGACCTGGCCTTGACCTGGTACTCCGCGCCCGGCTGGACGCCGCCCCGCCACGGCGAGCCGCTGCCGGTCGTCGCGTTCGACCATCCCTGCGCGCTGCGCGACCGCGCGCTGACCACGCTGGCGCACCACGCGGTGCCCGTCGCGATCGCCGCCGAGGCCAACCAGCTCGCCGGGGTGCAGGCCGCCGTGAGCGCGGGCGCGGGCGTGGCGCTGCTGGCGACGCTCGGGCAGACCCCCGACGGCCTGGTGCCCCGCGACGACCTCCCCCGGCCCAAGCCGCTGCCGCTGGCGCTCTGGACGCGCAGAGGCGTCAAGCCCGCCGTGTCCGAACGCGTCGCGCAGACGCTGCGCCGCCTGCTGACGACCCCGGTCCTGACCGAGGTGCCCCCGCACGACCTCGTCCTCGCCAAAGGAGCCTGATGCCCGACCGTGACCTCGTCCGTACGCCCAGCGGTGTGCTCGTGCCCGCCGGGATCGACCCGTTCCACCGCACCCTGCACCACGTGGCCCCGAGCGGGCTGCTCGGCCAGACCACGCAGACTTCTGGCATGACCCGCCTGGAGGCGATCAGCGGCAAGACGGTCGGCTCGGCCAACCTGTGGATGGGGCAGACGCACGTCGCCGCGTCCACGGCGTCGGGCAACCACCACCACGGGGCCTCCGAGACCGCCATCTACGTCGTCTCCGGCCATCCCGTCTTCGTCTTCCTCGACGTGGAGGGCGACCAGCCGGTGGAGCGCCGCGTCGAGACCGATCCGGGCGACTACATCTTCGTGCCGCCGTACGTGCCGCACCGGGAGGAGAACCCCGACCCGGAGACCGAGGCCGTCGTGGTCATCGCGCGTACGACGCAGGAGGCGATCGTGGTGAACCTCGACGGGCTCGACTGGTCCGAAGTCGAGATCCGCTAGAGCCGCTCCGATGCACGCCGAGCAGGTGCGGGCGCTGCTGCTGCGCCGCAGCGAAGTCGTCATCGCCGACGTACGCGAGGAGGCCGTCCACGCGCGGGGCCACCCGCTGTGGGCGGCCAGCTTCCCGCTCTCCCGCTTAGAGCTGGACGCCTGGCGGCGCATCCCCCGCTGCGACACCCCGATCGTCGTCTACGGCGACGCGGACTCCCCCGCCTCCCGGGCGATCGGCGTGCTGCGGCGGCTCGGCTACACCCGCGTGCACGAGCTGGAGGGCGGGCTCGACGGCTGGATCGCCTCGGGCGGTGAGATCTTCCAGGACGTGAACGTGCCGAGCAAGGCGTTCGGCGAGCTGGTCGAGTCGGTCGCCGGCACTCCATCGCTGCCGCCGCAGCGGGTGCGGGAGCTGATCGACGCGGGCACGCCGCCGGTCATCGTGGACGCGCGCACGTTCGACGAGTACGCCACCACGAGCATCCCGACCGCCACCAGCGTGCCCGGCGCGGAGCTGGTGCTGCGCGTCCGCGAGCTGGCGCCCGACCCCGCCACCCCCATCGTGGTGAACTGCGCGGGCCGCACCCGCAGCATCATCGGCGCGCAGTCCCTCATCAACGCCGGCCTGCCCAACCCGGTCGCGGCGCTGCGCGACGGCACCATCGGCTGGACGCTCGCCGGGCAGCGCCTCGACCACGGCGCCACCAGGACGGCACCGCCCGCCGTGACGCCGGAGCACCACGCCCGAGCCGTGGCGGGGGCCCGCGCCGTCGCCGAGCGGGCCGGGGTCGCCTTCATCGGCGCTCGAGACCTGCCCGGCCTGCGCGAGCCCGGGCGCACCACGTACGTCTTCGACGTCCGCTCCGCCGCCGAGTACGCCTCCGGGCACCTCGACGGGGCCCGCCACGCGCCCGGCGGGCAGCTCGTGCAGGAGACCGACCACTACGCGCCGGTGCGCGGCGCGCGCATCGTGGTCGTGGACGACGACGGGGTCCGCGCCGCGATGACCGGGTCGTGGCTGGCCCAGATGGGCTGGGAGACGTACGCGATCAGCCCGGCCGCGCCCGATGACCTGGTCTGGAAGGGCGAGGAGCCGCCCCTCCATCCCGAGCCGCCCCGGATGGACACCGTGGACGCGGCGACCCTGCGCACCTGGCTGGACAGCCGCTCGGCGGTGGTCATCGACGTCGGGCCCAGCCGTGCGTACGCCGCCGGGCACGTCCCCGGCGCCTGGTACGCCGCCAGGGCGCTGCTGCCCGCCGCGCTCGGCGCGATCGGGGACGCCGAGCGGTACGTGGTCACCTCGCCGACCGGCGTGCTGGCCCGCTTCGCCGCGGCCGACCTGCGCCGCCTCACCTCCGTCCCGGTGTTCGCGCTGGACGGCGGCACCGGGGCGTGGGAGGGCTTGGAGACGGATTCCGTGCGATACGCGGTCGCCCCGAACGACCGGTACCGGCGGCCGTACGAGGGCACGGACAATCCCCGGGAGGCCATGGAGGCGTACCTGGAGTGGGAGTACGGCCTGGTGAAGCAGCTCGAACGCGACGCAACCCACAATTTCCGGGTGTTGCGCGCCATCCCCTGACAAGTTCCTCCTTGTCCCGATATAACCTACCTTTTGGATAGGCAATATCGCGGGAGAGAGGAAGCCGCCGTGCCGCTGCCCACGCGCCCCCTGCGCAAGCTGGGTTTCCTGACCATCGGGCTGTTCGACGGGAACGACCCGCGCCCCGGACACGAGTCGACCCTGCGCATCATCGAGCTGGGCGAGCAGCTCGGCTTCGACAGCGCCTGGGTGCGCCACCGCCACCTGCAGTACGGCATCTCCTCCCCCGTCGCCGTCCTGGCCGCCGCGACCCAGCGCACCACCCGCATCGAACTCGGCACCGCCGTCATCCCCCTCGGCTGGGAGAACCCGCTGCGCCTGGCCGAAGACCTCGCCACCGTGGACATCCTGTCCGGCGGCCGGCTCAACCCCGGCGTCAGCGTCGGCCCGCCCATGCACTACGACCAGATCAAGGACGCCCTCTACCCGGACACCGCCGACGCGGAGGACTTCAGCTACGAGCGGGTGCGCCTGCTGCTGAGCTTCGTACGCGGCGAACCGGCCACCTCCTTCAGCGGCACCGAGGGCTTCGAGGTCTTCTCCGACCGGGTACAGCCCCACTCGCCCGGTCTCGCCTCCCGCATGTGGTACGGCGGCGCCAGCCTGCGCTCGGCCCGCTGGGCCGGCGAGCAGGGCATCAACTTCCTCACCAGCAGCGTCGTCAAGGCCGAGGAGTCGGAGGACTTCGCCCAGATCCAGCTCTCCCACATCCGGGAGTTCCGCGCCCGCCACCCGCACGGTGACAAGGCCCGCGTCTCCCAGGGCCTCGTCGTCATCCCCACCGACTCGGCCACCCAGGAGCAGAAGGCCAAGTACGCCGAGTACGCGGCCAAGCGCCTGCCCCGCACCGCCGCACCGCAGGGTCCCGCCCGCATGCTGTTCTCTCCGGACTTCGTCGGCGAATCCGCCGAGATCGCCGAGCGGCTGTACGCGCACGCGGCGTTCCAGGAGATCGACGAGGTGGCCTTCGCGCTGCCGTTCACCTTCGAGCACGAGGACTACGTACAGATCCTCACCGACATCGCCACGAAACTGGGCCCCGCACTCGGCTGGCATCCCGCCTGACCCGCCCGTCCTGCTCTCAGCCCGCGCTCGTCTCCCGGGGTTCGGTGTAGACGAGGAGGTAGCGCCAGAAGAGGAGGCGGCGGATCGTGGCGCCGGGAAGGAGGTCCGCGGCGGCGGCCCTGATCTCCGGCAGCGTCATGACGGGGTCGGTCGTCGGCATCACGGCCCGGCCGGTTCGCGGTCTTCCGGCCGTCACCAGGCGGGCCACCGCGTTCGCGGGCACCGCCGCCATGCTGACCAGGAAGTCCGTCAGCGTGCTCTCGCGGTACAGCCCCAGGATCACGAGCCGCCCGCCCGGGGCGAGCGCGCGGCGTAAGCGGGTCACCGTGGCGAACGGCACGTGGTGGATGCTCGCCAGACAGGAGATGAAGTCGTAGTGCCGCTCGGGGAGGTCGGCCGAGGTGATGTCGAGCTGCCGGAAACGCACCGATTCCGGCATGTTCCTCGCCGCATCGAGCATGGGGACCGTGTCGATCGCGTCGACCTCCAGGCCGAGCCCGGCCAGCCGGCGGGCGAACGCGCCGGCGCCGCACCCCACGTCGAGGGCTCTGCTCGCGCCCTCGGGGACTTCCCTGACGAGCAGGTCGTGGTAATGCTCGTTGTGGTCGAAGGCCATGGCCCGGGACATTACCGCCTTCCCGGCCGGACGACTCACCGCCGGAGATCCACGTCCGCGCCCTGCCCGGGCGCAGGCTGAGGTCATGCACGAACGCAGACGCGCGCGCTTCGCCCGAGACCGAGGTCCTGGCGCCGCCACCGGCCGGCGCCGGTTTCACCGGGGGTGGCGGATGGTCGCGGCGCTGGCCGTCACGCAGACCATCGGCTACGGGGTGCTCTATTACGCCTTCTCCGTCTTCCTCGCCCCCATGGCCCGGGACCTGCGCGCGAGCGGTACGCAGGTCGCGGGTGCGCTCACGCTCGCCGTGCTGACCACCGCCCTGTGCGCCCCGGCCGCGGGGAGGTGGCTGGACGCGCGGGGCGGGCGGGGGTTGATGACGGCCGGTTCTGTGCTGGGCACGCTGGCCGTTCTGGGGTGGTCGCAGGCGCACGACCTGCTCCAGCTCTACGCCGCGTTCCTGGGTATCGGCGTGGCCTCGGCCATGGTGCTGTACGAGCCGGCGTTCGCCGTCATCGTCGCCTGGTTCGACGGTCCTGCGCACGGGCGCGGGCGGGCGAACGCGCTGCTCGCGGTGACCATCGTGGCCGGGTTCGCATCGGCGGTGTTCCTGCCGCTGTCGGGTCTGCTCGTCGAGCGCTACGGCTGGCGTCAGGCGCTGGTCGTCCTCGGCATCGGGTACGGCGTGGCCGCGATCCCGCTGCACGCCCTCGTCCTGCGCAGGCCGGCGCACCATGCCGCGAGGGCCGCCGCCAAGGCCCGGGACGATCTGGTGCGGGAGGCCGTGCGGGCGCGGCCGTTCTGGCTGCTGGCGACGGCCTTCACCGCGCACAGCGGTGCGGTGGCCACGATCGCGGTGCTGCTGGTCACCTACCTGGTCCACGTCGGGCATTCCCCCGTTTTCGCCTCCACCGTGGCCGGGCTGCTCGGCGTGCTGTCGGTCACCGGCCGCGTGGTCACCACCGGCCTGCGCCGCCGCTGGCACGCCGCCCCGGTCGCCGCGGGCGTCTTCGCCGTGCAGGGCGCCGGGGCGCTGCTGCTGCCCGTGGTGGCGGCGCACGCGGCGGGGGCGGTCGCGTGCGTGCTGCTGTTCGGGATCGGGTTCGGGGTCGGCACGATCACGCTGCCGCACCTGCTCGCCGAGCGGTACGGCACCGCCGCCTACGCCGGCCTGTCCGGCCGGATCGCGCTGTTCGCGGTCGCCGACAAGGCGCTCGCGCCGCTCGCCGCCGTCGCTCTGGCCCAGGCGGCCGGCTACGGATGGGTCATGGGCGCGGTGGCCGCCGCCTGCGGGATCGCGGCCCTCGCCCTCCTCGCCTACCACCGCCACCGGCTTCCCTGACCCCGGCTCGCCCGCCCCGGCTTCCCTGACGCCTGCTCGCCTGCCCCGGCTTCCCTGGCTCCGTCGCCATCGCCTCAGCGCTCCCGTCTCTGGCGGTCCCTCTCATGGTCTCCGTCCCCCCTGATCGCCGTCCCACCTCCGCTGCGTCATGGCGGCTGCGCGACCCCCCGATTTCCCACTCAATACGATAATCATTATCATTCTCGACCATGTCGGACTTTGCATGTGGTGCCGCATGATCGAGCCCACCCCCGAAGAACCCCTCCCCAGACCGCGCCCCAGGACCGCCGTCACCCTCGCCGGGCTGGCCGTGCTGCTCGTCGCGGCGGGCATGGCGGCCGTCTCGCTCGGCCCCGTCCCGGTCGCGCCCGGCGACGTCGCCACGATCCTGGCCGCCCACCTCGGGCTGCCGGGCGACGGGGTGACGGCACAGGACGTCCTCGTGGTCGAGCAGCTCCGGCTGCCGAGAGTCCTGGTGGCGGCGCTGGCCGGCGCGGCGCTGGGCGTGGCGGGCGCGGTGATGCAGGCGTTGTTCGGCAACCCGCTGGCCGAGCCGGGCGTGACCGGCGTGTCGTCGGGCGCGGCCGTGGGGGCGGTGCTGGCGATCACCTCGGGCGCGGCTGGCGGCCTCGTGCTCCCGGCCGCCGCGTTCGCCGGGGCGCTGGTCACGGTGGCCGTGGTCTACGCGATCGGGGCGTTCGGCCGGGAGCGGGGCATGGCCACCGTGCTGCTGGCGGGGGTCGCGCTCAATGCGCTGCTCGGCGCGGTCGTGTCCGTTCTGGTGGCCAACGCGCCGGACGAGGAGTCGCTGCGCGGCGTCGTCTTCTGGTTGCAGGGCGATCTGGACGCCCGTACGTGGGAGCACGTCCGGCTCATCGCCGGCCCGGTGCTCGCCGGTGTGGCAGTGACGCCGGCGTTCGCCCGCGACCTCAACGTGATGCTGCTCGGCGACGACGCGGCGCGCACCGGCGGCGTGGACGTGACCCGCACCCGGCACCTCCTGCTGATTCTGGCGTCCCTGCTGGCCGGGGCGGCGGTGTCGGTCAGCGGGGTGATCGGCTTCGTCGGCCTGGTGGCGCCGCACATCGTCAGGCTGGTCGCGGGGCCCGACCACCGGCTGCTGCTCCCGGCGAGCGCGCTGCTGGGGGCGGCGTTCCTGGTGCTGGCGGACACGGCGGCGCGGATGTCGCCGGTGCCGGTGGCGCTGCAGACCGGCGTGGTCACCGCGTTCGCCGGCGCGCCGGTGTTCCTGCTGCTGGTGCTCTGGTCCGCAAGGAGCGCCCGATGATCGCCGTCGACGGCCTGCACGTGGACCTGGACGGGAACGCGGTGCTCCACGATGTCGAGCTGGCCGTGCCGCCGGGGCGGATCGTGGGTCTGGTCGGCCCCAACGGCGCGGGCAAGTCCACGCTGCTGCGGACGATCGCCGGGCTGCACCGCCCCAGCCGAGGACGCGTGCTGCTCGCGGGCCGCCCGGTGCACGCCAGGAAACCCCAAGAGCTGGCCCGCGACGTGGCCTACCTGCCCCAGGACATCGCGCTGCCGTTCCCGTTCACCGCCTACCAGGTGACGCTCATGGGACGGCACCCGCACCTCGGCCGCTTCGCCCGCGAAAGCGCCGCCGACCACCGGACCGCACAGCGCGCCATGGCCGCCACCGGCACCGCGCACCTGGCCGGGCGGAGCGTGGCCACGCTCTCGGGCGGCGAGCGCCAGCTCGTGCTCCTGGCCAAGGCGCTCGCCCAGGACGCCCCCGTGCTGCTGGCCGACGAGCCGGTCTCCGCCCTCGACCTGCGCCACCAGCTCGACGTCCTGCGGCTGCTGCGCGGCTGCGCCGGCGCCGGGCGCACGGTGCTGGTCGTGCTGCACGACCTCAACCTCGCCGCCCGCTACTGCACCGAGCTGGCCCTGCTGTCCGGCGGCCGGGTGATCGCCTGCGGCCCGCCCGCGACCGTGCTCACCCCCGATCACCTGGCCACCGCGTACGGCGTCGGCGCCGTGGTCCGCCCCGACGACGTCACCGGCTCACTCACCGTCACCGCCTTGGAGAACCCGTGAACCCCACCCTGATCCGCCTCGCCGCCGCCGTGCTCGGCCTCGGCCTGCTCACCGCGTGCGCCCCGGCGCCCGCCGCACCCGCGAACCACCCCTCGGACGCCGCCTTCCCGCGCACCGTCCAGGTGCCCGGCGACCCCGTACGGCAGATCACGATCCCCGCCCGGCCGCAGCGCATCGCCGCACTCTCTCCGGACACCGCCGAAGCCGCCATGGAGCTGGCCGGCCCCGACCGGCTCATCGCCGTCCCCGCGTCCAGCGCCGGCGCGTCGCTGTCCAGCCACGCCGAGCAGATGGCGAAGGTCCCCACCAAGCTGCCGCCGGGCAACGATCCCGACCCCGAACAGATCATCTCTCTCGCCCCCGACCTCATCCTCGTCACCACCAGGCACGGCGGCGAGCGTGACGCCCGGGCCGCGCTCGCCAAGGCCGGCATCCCGATGATCGCCATCGGCAACGGCTGGAGCACCCTGGAGGAGGTCAAGCAGAACCTGACGCTGCTCGGCACCGCGCTCGGCGCCGAGTCCACGGCCGCCGAGCTGAACGCCGAGCTCGACCGGCGCGCCCGCGACGTGGCCGCGCGGCTCGGTGAGCCCGCGCGGCGGCCCGGCGTGGCGATCCTGTCCAACCAGGCGGGCAGGCCGTTCATCAACGCCGCCGATGTGCTCGCCTCCGATCTCGTGAAGCGCGCCGGAGGGGACCTGGTGGCCGATAAGATCGGTTTGCGCGCCACCGCGCCGGTCACCGCCGAGCAGCTCATCGCCGCCGCCCCCGACGCCATCCTGCTGATCGACGTCACCGGCAAGGGCCGGGAGTCGTTCGCCGGCGTCCTGGACAACCCGGCCGTGGCGGAGCTGCCCGCCGTGCGCGACGGCCGCGTCAAGCTCCTGCCGGCGCGGATCTCGTACGGCACGGGCGGCGTGCGCGTCGCCGACGGGCTGGAGGAGATCGCCCGCTGGCTGCACCCCGAGGAGATGCGATGAGCCCCGCCAGCCCCGACCTGTCACCATCCCGGCTCGATCTGCCGGTACGACCCCACGTCCTGGCGGCCCTTGCCTGCGGCTGGCTGGTCGCGGTCGGCCTGTGCACGTGCTACCTGGGCATCGGCCGGCTCATCGACGACGTCATGGCCGGCGGCGACCGGCTGTGGGCTGCGCTCGCGACGATGGCGGGCGGCATCGTGCTCGCCGCCGCCGGTGCCGTCGGCCAGGGCGTCGCGCGCGGCCGTGGCGAAGGTGTGGCGGAGGTCAGCGTACGGGCGAGGATCCACCGGTTCGTCCTGTCCGGCGGGACGCGGCGGGAGGCCCGCGCGGGCGGCGGCCCGGTGACGGGCTCGCTCGCCTCGCTGGCCACCGAGAGCGCCGCCAAGCTCGCCGCCTGGCGCGGCGGCTTCCTCGGCCCGCTGGTCGCGTCGGTCACCACTCCCCTGGTCGTCGTGGTGGTCGTCGCGCTCGTCATCGACGTGACCTCGGCGCTGGTGCTGCTGGCGGTCGTGGTGGCGGTGCCGCCGGTGGTCGGCGGGTTCCAGCGGTTGTTCCGCGCGTCCTCCGCCGCGTACCAGACGCAGTCGAGGCGCCTCGCCGCGCAGTTCCTGGAGTCCATTCAGGGGCTGCGGCTGCTCACCCTGCTGGGCGCGGCGCAGCGCCGATCCGAACTGCTGGCCGAGGAGAGCGAGCGGCAGCGCCGCGCCACCATGCGGCTGCTGGCGGGCAACCAGCTCGTGCTGCTCATCACGGACGTGGTGTTCTACGGCGGGCTGATCGGCACCGGCACCGCGCTCGCCTTGTCGCGGTACGCGTCGGGCGCGATCTCCGCGGGCACGGCCGTGGCGCTGGTGCTGATCTCGTTGCTGCTGACCGAGCCGATCAGCGTCGTCGGCCAGTTCTTCTACATCGCCATGACGGGCCGGGCCGCGGGACGTCAGATCCTCGCCGCCCTGGCCGGTGAACGCCCTGCGGCCCCGGACCACGGTGACACGGCCGCGCCCGCAGCCCATCCCGATGACGGTGACGAACGGGATGCGGTAGAGCTGGTCGCGGTCACCGCGGGCCACGGCGACGGGCCGGACGTCGTGACGGACGTGACGTTCAGCGTGCGCCGGGGCGAGATGGTGGCGCTCGTGGGCCCGTCGGGCGCGGGCAAGTCCACGCTGCTGTCGGTGATCGCCGGAGAGCTGGCGCCGCGCAGCGGCACCGTACGCCTCCCCGCGGCCGGGGGCGGCGCGCCGGGCCTGGCGCTGGTTCCCCAGCACAGCTGGTTGTTCAGCGGCACCATCGCGAGCAACCTGCGGCTCGCCGACCCCACCGCGAGCGAGGAACGCATGTGGCAGGCCCTGCGGGATGCGCGGCTGGCCGCCGAGGTGGAGGCGATGCCGGGCGGCCTGGAGGCGCGCGTCGGCGAGGAGGGCCTCACGCTGTCGGGCGGGCAGGCGCAGCGGCTGGCGCTGGCCCGCGCGCTGCTCATCGACGCCGCCGTGCTGCTGCTCGACGAGCCGACGAGCCACGTGGACGCGCGTTCCGAGCAGCTCATCATCGACTCGCTGCGCCGCCTGCGCGGCACCCGTACGATCATCGTCGCCACCCACTCACCCGCGCTCAGCGGAGTCGCCGACCGGGTCATCGAGGTCCAGGCCGAGAAGGCGGTGGCACGATGATCGCCCGGCTGGCCGCGTTCGCCCGGCCGTTCGCGATCCCGCTGGCGCTCTCCACGGCGCTGCGCGTGGTGCAACTGGCCTGCGGCATCGCGATCCTCGCGGTCGCCGTGGGCGCGGTCGTCAGGATCGACGAGATCAGCATCGCGGGGACGGCCGTGCTGATCGCGGTGCTCGCCCTCGCCAAGGGCGCCGCGCACTACGGCGAGCAGTACCTCGGGCACTGGGTGGCGTTCACCGTGCTGGCCAGGCTGCGCGTCACGTTCTTCGACGCGCTGACCCGGCTGTCGCGCGGCGTGCTGCACCAGCACCGCTCCGGCGACCTCACCGCGCGCGCCACCGCCGACGTCAACAGCGTCGAGGTCTTCTACGCCCACACGATCGCGCCCGCGATCGCCGCCGCCGTCGTCTCCATCGGCTCGGCCGCCTGCCTGGCCGTGGCCGCCGACCCGGCGCTCGGGGTGATCCTGCTGGCCGGTGCGGCGGTCTCCGGCCTGGTGGTGCCGCTGCTCGGCCGTCGCGCGTCCGAACGTGCGGCCCGGCGGCGGCAGCACACCCGGGGGCAGATCGCCGCGCACGTCACCGACAGCATCGGCGGGTTGCGCGAGCTGACGCTGCTGCGGGCGCTCGGCCAGTGGCAGGACCGGCTCGACGCGCTCGACGCCCGCGCCACCGCCGGCACCCGGACGCTGGCCGTCCGCACCGCCTCACGGAGCGCCGCGAACACCGCCGTGCTGGCGGCGACCGTGTGCGCGATCGCGCTGGCCGGCGCGTACCTGTGGCAGGACGGCAGGATCACCATGCTCGCGTGGTGGGTGTCGGTCGCCGTGGCCCTCGCGCTGGGGCCCGCGCTGACGGCGGTCGAGGCGTTCGCCTCGGAGTTCGGCACCACGCTGGCCGCCGCCAGGAGGCTGTTCGCCATCATCGACGCGCCCGCCGGGTCCGGCCAGGACGAGTCCGCGCCGGGTGCGGGAGCGGGCGCCGGTGCCGCGGCCGTTCCCGGTGCCAGGCCGGGCGGAGCAGAGGCGGCGGCCGGGCTCAATGCGGTGCCCGGCGCGAGGCCGGCCGCCGGGCCGGGCGCCGGGCCGGGCGCGGTCCCGGGTGCGAGGCCGGCCGCCGGAACGAGTACGCGGCCCCGTACGGGCGTCGCCGTGTCCATGCGCGGCGTCCGCTTCGCCTACCCCGGCGCGCCCGCTGGCGTGCCGCCGGTGCTGGACGGCATCGACCTCGACCTGCCGCCAGGGTCGGCCACGGCCGTGCTCGGTCCGACCGGCAGCGGCAAGTCGTCGCTCGGCTACCTGCTGGCCGCCGCGCTCACGCCCACGGAGGGCACGATCACGCTCGACGGCACCGACCTGCGCGACATCCCCGACGACGAGCTGCGCCGCCGGGTGGCGCTGGCCGACCAGCGGCCGTTCGTCTTCTCCGGCACCGTGGCCGACAACCTCCGCCTCGCCCGTCCGGACGCGAGCGAGGCGGACCTGTGGCACGCGCTGGAGGTCGTGGCGTTGGCCGACACCGTACGCGGCCTGCCCGAGCAGCTCGGCACGCCGCTCAGCGAGCGCGGCCGGAACCTGTCGGGCGGGGAGCTGCAGCGCCTGTCCCTCGCTCAGGCGCTGCTGCGCCGCCCCGCCCTGCTGATCTGCGACGAGGTCACCAGCCAGCTCGACGCCGGCACCGAGGCCCGGCTGCTCCGGCGGCTGCGCAGCGAGCTGGCCGGCTGCACCACCGTGTGGATCACGCACCGGCGGGCGACGCTGGACCTCGTGGACCGGGTCGTCGTGCTCGACGGGGGCCGGGTCCGTACGGAGGACCTGCCTGAGTGAGGCTCAGAGATACGCGATGAATTTCAGCCGCGCGGGCCGCCCGCCCTCCTGATGAACGGGATCAGCGCGCCCGTGACGGCCCGGTAGTCCGCGTACTCGGGGAGCCGCCGCTCCAGCATCCGCTCCTCGGCGGCGATACGCCGCCCGTACGTCCAGCCCAGAAGGGCGGCCACGGCCACGAGAGCGACGGCGCTGCCCGAGGTGAGCGCGAACCCCGCCCAGATGAGCAGCGAGCCCGCGTAGCCGGGATGCCGCACCAGCCGGTACGGCCCCGTCCGCACGAGCCGGTGCCCGTCGCCCTCGATGCGGAGGGTTCGGGAGTAGAAGCGGCCCAGCGTCCGCATCGACCATCCGCGCAGCGCCAGACCCGCCCCTTCGATCACCAGGCCGGCGGGGGCCACGGCCAGGGGCAGCGATCCGGCCGGCAGGAGGCGGAGCAGCGGCGGCAGGCAAGCGGCGACGGCGAAGGCCAGGCCGATCATGAGGGAGGTGCCGCGGTCGTCGGGCGAGGCGTCCATGCTCACGGCAGGCCCGTCGTGGCGGGCCAGCGCCTCCAGCAGGAAGAGCCCGGCAAGGCCCGCGTACCCGGCCAGGAACCACCACGTCCCCGTGCTCATGCGCCCTCCCCGGCTCGCGCGCGCAGCTCGCGCAGCCACCCCCGTTCCGACTCACCGCGGCGGATCATCTCGCGGGTGACCAGCGACCCCCACCGGTCGTCGCGCGCCCCCTCGTCCAGGGAGCGCAGGTGCGCCATCCTGGCCTCGACGGCCTTCTCCCTGGCGTCGAGCACGGCCAGCCGCTCCCCAGGCGCCAGCAGGTCGAAGTGGGCTACGCGACACAGGAACTCCGCCTCGTCCCCTGCGCTCTCGGGCGGCAGCTCGGCCAGCAGGTCGTGCAGCAGCTCGCGTCCTGCCTCGGTGATCTCGTACACGTGGCGCGGCGGGCGCTTCTCCTGGGCCTGCGCGGTCTTGACCACCGCGCCGGCCTCCTCCATGCGGCGCAGCGCCGGATACAGGGAGTTGTTGTGCAGCACGTAACCGGTGCCGGCCTCCACCTGCTTGCGCAGCTCGTAGCCGTGGGCCGGTCCTTGGGCGAGCTGCCGCAGGATCAACACGTCGATGTACGACACTCGTCCAGTGTGACATAGGTAAAGCTGGACGAACAGGTCAAGGGCCGGTCAGCCCCTCGCGGAAGGCGATGGCGGTCGCCTCCGTACGCGTCGCCGCGCCGAGCTTCGTCAGGATGTGGGAGACGTGCACGCCCGCCGTGCTCGGCGAGATGTGCAGGCGGGCGGCGATCTGCCGGTTGGACAGGCCCTCGGCGATCAGCCTGAGCACGTCGCGCTCGCGCTCGGTCAGCCCCTCCTGCGCCGGCCGGGGCCGCCCGAGCAGGGCGATCTCCCTGGCCAGCGGCGCCGCGCCCAGGTCGTCGGCCAGCCGCGCCGCCTCCCGCAGCCGGGCCGTCGCGCCCTCGCGGTCGCCCGCCGCCAGCGCGACGCGGGCGCCGTGGTACAGGCACAGCGCCAGCTCGTACGGCTGGCGCAGCTCCCGCCATGCCTCGGCCGCCCGGTCATAGCCGTCGTCATCAAGCAGCGCGTGGAGCGTGACCTGCCAGGCCCGGTCGAGCCGCCCGTCCACGCCGAGCCGGGCGTCGGCGGCGGCGAGCTCGGCCTGGCGTTCGGCGACCCGCCGCCGCAGCGCCTCCCCCGTGCCGTGAGCGAGCCTGGCCCGCTGCACCAGCGCCCCCGCCACCAGCACCGGGCGGGCGTCGCTGCTGTAGACGCGGGTGAGGTCGGGGTCGGCGAGGGCCCGTTCCAGCAGCAGGTCGGCGCGCTCGAACGCGCCCTGGGCGGCGGCGAGCAGGCAGAGGAGCTGATGGCGGCCGTACGGGCTGCCGGGGCCCGCGTGCTCGACGGCGGACGCGGCTTCGGCCGCCGCGGCGAGGTCGCCGCGCAGCAGCGCCAGCCGTCCGGAGAGGATGAGCAGGGCCTGCCGCGACAGCGGCGGCGGATCCTCCTGGAGGCCGTCGCGCAGCAGCTCGGCCGCCTCATCCCACTGTCCCGCCAGGATCAGGCCGCGCCCTGCGTAGCGGGCGAGCTCCGCGCCCCGGCTGCGGCCGAGGCCGTAGCGGCGGGCGTGGCGCATGCCCTCGCGGGCGGCGGCGATGGCGCGCCGGTGGTCGCCGGCCCTGGTGTGCAGCAGCGCCTCGTACATCGGGACCGTCATGAGCAGGTCGTGGCCGTCGAGCCGGGCGGCCAGCGTACGCGCCTCCTCCAGCATGCCGAGGTCGCGCCGCATCAGGCCCACGCCGAGCAGGCCCCGCACCGTGACCAAGGGGTCGCCGGTGAGGCGGCCGATCCGCAGCGCCTCCTCGAACGGCTCGCGCGCCCTGTCCACCTCCGGCAGCAGCCCCATGGCCAGCACGCCGAGCAGCCGGCCCCGCTGCAGGCCGTCTCCGGCGGGCAGCAGCTCCAGGGCGTGCTCCCAGTCGGTGACGCCGGTCATGCTCAGCCGGTGCCGTAGCCTGCCCCGGTGCTCCAGCAGCAGGGCGGCGCGCTCCGGCTCGCGCCGCTCGTCCACCTCGGCCAGCCCCTCGGCGGCGAGGTCCACGCCCCGTGCGTAGTCGCCGCTGAGCATGCACGCCTCGGCGGCCTCGGTCAGCACGCCGATCCTGTCCACGCCGAGGTCCACGTCCGGGTCCCACAAGTCGAGCACCTGGCCGAGGAGGCGGGCCTGCTCCTCGTACGCGTACGTGCGGCGCGCCTGCCCCGCCGCCCGGTACGCCGCGGTCAGCGCCAGCCTGCGGTCCCCGGCGGCACTGGCGTGGGCGGCCAGCTCGGCATAGGCGCCGGAGCCGCGCAGGGCCTCGGCGTAGCGGGCGTGCAGGCGGGCCCGCTCGCCCGGCAGCAGGTCCTCGTACACCACGTGCCGGATCAGCGCGTGGCGGAAGTCGTAGCCGTCGCCCGATGTGACGAGCAGGCTGGCGTCGATCAGCTCGCGCAGCAGCGCGTCCAGCTCGGCGCCGTCCTGCCCGGCCACCTGCGCGAGCAGCCGGTGCCCGACCCTGCCACCCGCCACGGAGGCGATGCGCAGCAGCTCGCGAGCCGGTCCCGGCAGCGCGCGCGGGCCGGACAGCAGCAGGCTGCGCAGGCTGTCGGGGGTGCGTTCGCCGGCGCGGGCCAGGGCCTCGACGAACAGCGGGTTGCCGTCGCTGCGCTCGTGGACCCGGCGTACGGCGGCGGCGTCCGGCTCGGTGCCGAGGATCGCGGCGAGCTGGCGGGCCACGCCCTGCCGGTCGAGGCGGTGCAGGCGGAGCAGGGTGGTGCGCGGGCGGCGGGACAGCTCCGACAGCAGCGGCCCGAGCCGCCCGTCGCCGGTCTCGGGGGGCCGGTAGGTGATCGTGAGCAGCACGCCGGGCTGGGCGAGGTTCCTGGCGAGGAAGCCGAGGAGTTCGCGGGTGGCGGCATCCGCCCAGTGCAGGTCCTCGACGGCGATGACCAGCGGGCGGTGCGCGGCGACCCGTTCGATCAGCGTCAGCGCCTCCTCGAAGAGCCGGTGCTTGCCACCCTCGGCGTCGCCCGCGTCGCCCAGCTCGGGGAACCAGCGGGCGAGCTGGCGGTAGGGGCCGGGCAGCGCGCCCTCGACGCGGATCAGCCTGCGCAGCACGGTGACGAACGGCGCGTACGGCAGGCTGTCGCTGCCCAGCTCCGTGCACGCGCCCTCGACCACCATCGCCCGATCGCCCAGGGATCCGGCGAACTCGGCGAGCAGCCGCGACTTGCCGATGCCGGCCTCGCCGGCCACCAGCGCCACCGCCGGCCCCTGCTCGATGGCCGTGCCGAGGGCCGCGGCCAGCTCGGACAGCTCTTCCGTCCGGCCGACGAACACCGGACTGACCACGCGCTCCGCCATCATCGCGCCAGCATATAAATACCGAAAAAACCTGATGCGCTATGGATCTTTATCCGGCCACGCTCGAAGCATGACAACCACCTATCCGCTGCGCACCATCGGAGCGGACGAGATCGACGCCTGGGCGCGCATGGTCACCACCACCTACGGCCAGGACTGGCGGCGCGAGGGCGGGCTGCGCAACGCCGCCCGCTCCCTCGACCCGGCACGCACGCTGGCCGCCTGCGACGGCCCCGACATCGTCGGCGGGGCGTCCATCTACGGCCGCGTGATGACGGTGCCCGGCTGGACGGCGCCGGTGTCCGTGCCGGTAGCGGGCATCACGCTCGTCGCGGTCCTGCCCACCCACCGCCGGCGCGGGATCCTCACCGCGATGATGCGCAGGCAGCTCACCGACCTGTACGAGTCGGGCGGCGAGCCGTTCGCCGCGCTCAACGCCGCCCAGGCCACGATCTACGGCCGCTTCGGCTACGGCCTGGCCAGCCAGGTGGCCCTGATCAGGGGCGACAAGAGGTTCATGGGCCTGCGGCCCGGCACCGACGTCGGCGACGGCACGATCCGCCTGCTCGGCCGCCACGAGGCCAGGCCGCTGCTGGAGAAGGTCTACGACACCGCGCGCAGGAGCGGGGTCGGGTGGGTGGACCGCACCGACCGGTTCTGGGAGGCGCGCCTGGCCGAGGACGAGCGGGCCCGCGACGGCGGCACGGCGCTGCGCTTCGCCGTGCACACCGAGCGGGGCGGCGAGGTCACCGGCTACGCCCTCTACCGCTCCAAGCCGCCTCTTGTGCGGGTGATCGAGGTCGCGGCCACCACCAGGCAGGCGTACGCCGCCTTGTGGCGCTTCCTCATCGACCTCGACGCGCACAGCGAGCTGGCCTACGACGGGGCCGTGGACGAGCCGCTGATCCACCTGATGTCCGATCCGCGCGCGGCGCACGCCACCGTGATGGACAACCTGTGGGTGCGGCTCGCGGACGTGCCGCGGGCGCTGGCGGCACGCGGGTACGCGGCGCCGCTGGACGTGGTGCTGGAGGTGCAGGACGCCTTCTGCCCGTGGAACGCGGGCCGCTACCGCCTGACGGCCGGCGGCGAGTCGGTGTCCTGCGAGCGTACGCGGGCCCATCCCGACCTGCGGCTGACCGCCGCCGAGCTGGGCGCGGCCTACCTGGGCGGCACCACCTTGTCGTCGCTGGCAGCGGCGGGCCGCGTGGAGGAGCTGCGTCCCGGCGCGCTCGCCGCCGCCTCGCTCGCCTTCCGCGGCGAGCGCGCCCCTTTCCACCCCTCCGGCTGGGCGTTCCCGGCCTTCTGACCTGCGCTGATAAAAACGGAGTTTCATGCAGAACGCATCCGCCGTCTCCGCGCCTCGAGACGGGCGCGCGGGCATCACCGCCGACCTGGTAGGCCGGCTGATCGCCGCCCAGTTCCCTCAGTGGGCGGGCCTGCCGGTCGTCCCGGTGCCCGTGGACGGCCATGACAACCGTACGTACCGGCTGGGCGAGGACATGACGGTACGCCTGCCGACCGCCGCCGGTTACGCGCCCGCCGTGCGGAAGGAGAGCGTCTGGCTGCCGCGCCTGGCGCCGCACCTGCCGGTGGCCGTGCCGCCGATCCTGGCCACCGGCGAGCCCGGCGAGGGCTACGCGCATCCGTGGTCGGTGCGCGGCTGGCTGGAGGGCGAGACCGCGCACCCGTCGCGCATCGGCGACATGTCGGCGTTCGCCGTGCAGCTGGCCGAGTTCCTGCTGGCGCTGCAGCGCTGCGACTCCACGGGCGGTCCTGCGGCGGGCGAGCACAGCTTCTACCGGGGCGCCTCGCTGCGCCACTACGACGAGGAGACCCGCCGCTGCCTGGCCGCGCTGGAGGGCCGCGTCGATACGGATCTGGCCGCCGAGGTGTGGCGGGCGGCGCTGGCGGCGACCTGGACCGGGCGGCCCGTGTGGTTCCACGGCGACGTCGCCGCCGGGAACCTGCTGGTCGCCGGCGGCAGGCTGACGGCCGTGATCGACTTCGGCACCTCCGGGGTCGGCGACCCGGCCTGCGACCTGGTGATCGCCTGGACGATGCTCGAGGGCGCGTCCAGGGAGGCCTTCCGGGCGGCCGTGGGCGGCGACCCCGGCATGTGGGCGCGGGCGCGCGGGTGGGCGCTGTGGAAGGCCCTGCTGCTGCTGGCCTCGGCCATCGACTCCGACACTGACTCCGACCGGGTCAAGGCCGCCGAGCAGCGCCGCGTCATCACGCACGTCCTGTCCGACCATCTCGCGACCGCATGACGAGGGAGACACAGCCTATGCGCATGAATCGGCTCGGCCGCAGTATGGTCGGCGTCACCGAGCTGGGCTTCGGCGGCGGCCCGCTGGGCGGCCTGTTCGAACCGCTGGACGACGCCACCGCCGCCGGGGCGCTGAAGGCGGCCTGGGAGGCGGGCATCCGCTACTACGACACCTCACCCCACTACGGCATCGGGCACTCCGAGCGCCGCATCGGCGAGCTGCTGCGAGACAAGCCGCGGGCGGAGTTCACGCTCTCGACGAAGGTCGGGCGGCTGCTGGTGCCGCAGGATCCGCAAGGCCGGATGGACGAGGAGTTCGCCGTGCCGGCCACGCACCGGCGCGTCTGGGACTTCTCCCGCGACGGCGTCCTGCGCAGCGTCGAGGACTCGCTGGCCCGCATGGGCGTCGACCGGATCGACGTGCTGTTCCTCCACGACGCCGAGCAGCACTTCGAGGCCGCGCTGCGCGACGCCTACCCGGCGCTGGCCGAGCTGCGCGCGCAGGGCGTCGTCGGCGCGATCGGCGCGGGCATGTACGACTCCGCCAAGCTCACCCGCCTGGTCCGCGAGACCGACGCCGACGTGGTCATGCTGTCCGGCCGCTACACGCTGCTCAACCACAGCGCGCTCGACGACCTCATGCCCGCCTGCGCCGAGCGCGGCGTGTCGGTGCTGGCCGCGTCCGTCTTCAACTCCGGCCTGCTGGCCACGGAACGGCCCCGGGAAGGAGCCCGCTACGACTACGCGCCCGCCACCCCGTACGTGCTGGAGCGGGTGCACCGCATCGCGGACGTCTGCGCGGCCCACGGCGTGACGCTCCCCCAGGCGGCGATGGCCTTCCCGCTGCTGCACCCGGCCGTCGCGGGGGTCGTGGCCGGCATGCGCTCGGCCGAGGAGGTGCGGCGCAACGTCGCCGCGTTCTCGTCCCCCGTACCCGCGGCTTTGTGGTCCGATCTGCGCGAGGCGGGCCTGCTGGACGAACGCGCCCCTACCGGGCAGGCAGGATGAGGTATCTTCTCCCGGTCCCGCCCCGACCCGGCCGGCGCCCGTCCCGGCCAGGCCGCCCCCCGCCCGCGAGGAAGCCGCCCCATGACCGCCATCGTCCCGCTGCGCAAGAACGTCCGCTTCCAGCTGCTGTGGGCCGGCAGCGCGGTCTCCGAGCTGGGCTCGGAGCTCACCAGGCTCGCGACGCCGCTGCTGGTGCTGGCGCTCACCGGCTCGCCAGGGCTGGCGGGCGTCGTCGCGGGGCCCGCACCGCCGCCAACCTCGCGCTGCAGATCCGGCCGGGGTCTGGGTCGATCGGTGGGATCGCCGCCGTACGCTCATCACCGCCCAGGGCCTGCAGGCCGTGGTCTCCGCGGTGCTGGCGGCGCTGGTGGTCACCGGCCAGGTGCGGGTCTGGCAGTTCATCGTGCTGGCGGTGCTGGACGGGTTGTGCGTGGCGTTCATCTCGCCCCTCACGACCACGGCGATCCGCGGCATCGTCCCGCCCGGGCAGCTGCACAGCGCGTACGCGCAGGAGGAGTCCCGCACCCACGCGGCCGGGCTCGTCGGGCCGCCGCCCGGCGGGCTGCTGTACGGCCTGGGGCGGGCGGTGCCGTTCGTGGTGGACGCGATCACGTACGTGGCCGCCACGCTCTTCTACGCCCTGGCGAAGGTGCCGCGCCGCCCCGCCGCTGAAGGCGCATCGGACGACAGCCGCGCGGAAGGAGACGGTTCGGCGCGCCGCTGTCGGGGCGCATCGGCAGGCTGCCGCCGCCCGGCAAGATCACGCTGGCCGTGGTGACGGTCTTCGGCACCGCGCTGGCGGCCACGGCGCTGCCCTTCGGGATGTGGTGGCCGATGCCGCCGCTGGTGTTCATCACGCTCTCCACGCCCTCGCTGAACGTGGTGGTGAGCGTGGTGATCGCCCGCATGGTGCCGGAGGCGACGCTCGGCCGGGTGGGCGCGGTGCTGAGCGTGAGCGGGTTCGCGCTCAAGCCGCTCGGGCCCGTGCTCGGCGGTGCGCTCGCCGCGGCGCTGGGCGGCGCGGCGACGCTCGTCGCGCTCGGCGGGCTGCTCCTGGTGACCGCCGCCGTCGCCGCGCTCAGCCCGGAGCTGCGCCGCTTCACCGGCGACCCCTCCCCCACCTCGCCTGAGCTGCTGGAGAGTCAGGGCTCAGACGGCGGGCCTGGCCGGGGGACGCTGTCCGAGCCACTGCTCGGCGCCCCAGGCGTGGAACCGTTCCACCTCGGCGAACCCGAGCCTGGCCGCGAGGCGCATGGACGCGGCGTTGGCGGTCTGGGTGGTGAGCACCACCGGCTCGCCGGGCAGGACGCGGCCGAGCCAGCCGAGCGCCGCCGCGCACGCCTCGGTGGCGTACCCGTGGCCCCAGGCCCGGGGCAGGAACAGGTAGCCGAGCTCGGCCTTGCCGACGGCGGCCGGGCGGCCGTGCTCGCCGGCGCGCTTGAACTCCACCAGCCCGATCATCTGCCCGCCGAGATCGACGACGAAGGTGCCCGGCCGCCCCGGCACCTCCGGCAGCTCGCGTTCGAGCCGATCGCGGTCGCCGGGGCCGCCCAGGTAGGCGTGCACCTCCGGCGAGGACAGCAGCTCGACGAACGCCGCGCGATCGCGGGCCTCCGGCGCCCTGAGCAGGAGGCGCTCGGTCCTGACGGGATCGGGCGGCCAGGCGACGGAGTCGATCTCAACCATGGCGGGCAACCTACCGCACGCTCAGGTGGGGCCGATCTCGTCGGCGAGCCGGTTGTTGTGCTCGATCTGCGCCATGTGGGTCTCGGCCCACTGGCGGAGCGCGGCGAGCGGGCCTTCGAGCGACAGGCCGAGATCGGTGAGCCGGTAGTGGACGGCGGGCGGCACGGTCGGCTCGACGCGGCGCTCGGCCAGCCCGTCGCGCACCAGGCTCTGCAGGGTGACCGAGAGCATCTTCTGTGAGATGCCGGGAATGCGGCGCCGCAGCTCCGCGAACCGCAGCTCGTCCGGCGCCGCCTCGGCCAGCACTTTGACCGCCATCGAGGTCCACTTGGCGCCGACGCGGTCGAGCAGCTGCCGGGTCGGGCAGAGCGGGTCGAACAGGTCTCCCCGCCGGCCGCCCGCGCTCTCGGACCTGGTCACCTGGAGCTCACCACCTGAGAGAGAAGTGCCGTCTTGGGGAAACCAGCCTAGTTCCCTACTGTGACCTGGTCACCCTTTCTCACCACGCCTGGAGTGCTCCCATGCCCGAGCTGCGCCGCGTCCGCGTCAACGGCGTCGAGCTGAACGTCGCCATCGCCGGCTCCGGCCCCGCCGTCCTGCTGCTGCACGGCTTCCCGCACACGTGGCAGGTGTGGACGGACGTCATGGCCGACCTGTCGGCCCGCCACCAGGTGATCGCGCCGGACCTGCGCGGGTTCGGCGCGAGCAGCAGGCCCGCCACCGGGTACGATGCCGCCACCCTGGCCGATGACGCCGCCGCGCTGCTCACCGCGCTCGGCGTGTCCTCGGCCGCGGTGGCCGGCATCGACGCGGGCACCCCGCCCGCCTTCCTGCTCGCCGCCCGCCGTCCCGACCTCGTGCGGCGCCTGGTCGTCATGGAGTCGCTGCTCGGCCGGCTGCCCGGCGCCGAGGACTTCCTGGCCGGCGGGCCGCCGTGGTGGTTCGGCTTCCACGCGGTGCCCGGCCTGGCCGAGACCGTGCTGGAGGGCAACGAGGCCGCGTACGTCGACTGGTTCCTGGACGCCGGCACCCTCGGCGACGGGGTCACGCCCGCCATCAGGGACGCCTTCGTCCGCGCGTACACCGGTCGCGAGGCCCTGGCCTGCGCCTTCTCCTACTACCGGGCGCTGCCGCAGAGCGCGGCGCAGATCGAGCAGGCGGTGACCGCCCGGCTGACGGTGCCGACGCTGGCGATCGGCGCCAAACCCGTCGGCGCCGCCCTGGAGCGGCAGCTGCGCCCGTACGCCGGCGACCTGACCGGGCACGTCATCGAGGACTGCGGCCACATCATCCCGCTGCACAGGCCGCGCGCCCTGCTCGCGCTGCTGCGCCCGTTCATCGCGGAGTGACCACGCGCTCCTTGGCCACGAGCTCGCGTACGGCGGGCGCCGTCTCCTCCCCGAACCGCCTGATCCGCGCCGGATCCATGGTGAGGAGCGTGAAGACGCTGGTGCCGTAGGTCAGCGCCAGCTCGGCCAGCTGCTCGGCGGGCGGTTCTTCGGCCAGGTTGAGCAGCCGCCTGATGCCGGCGGCTGGCGACCGGCGCGTTCTGCGGCCTCGTCGATGACGGCGTTGCCGCGTTCCAGGGCCTCGAGCTCCTCCAGGCGGGGCAGCGAGGGCAGCCAGCCGTCGGCGGCGCGGCCGATGAGCTCCAGCATGCGCGGCCGGTAGCCGCCCACCCAGATGGCGACGTCGTGGGCGGGACGCGGCCCGCGCGCCATGCCGTCGATCGAGTGATGCTCACCGTGGAAGATCACCTCGCCGGGCGGGTCCCACGCGGCCCGGGTGATCGCGATGGCCTCCTCCAGGGCGGCGACCGCCTGGCCGGGGGTGCGGCGCGGCCCGCCCATGCTCGCGATCGCGTCCCAGAACCCGCCCGCGCCGAGCGCCAGCTCGAAGCGCCCGCCGCTGAGCAGGTCGAGGCTGGTCGCGCTCTGCGCGAGCATGGCGGGCGCCACTACGGTGTCCGGGTGCTCGCTCGACGGGATGAGGTTGGCGCCGAACAGCAGCTCGTGCCCGTAGTCAGTCATGGGGTTGGAGAGATGCAGCATGACGGGGCTGGTCGACCGGGCCGAGAAGCGCGGCGTGGTGGCCAGGGTGCGCGACCAGCGCGACCGCCGCGCGGCCCGCATCGAGCTGACCGAGCAGGGCAGAGAGATCGCGTACGCGGCCCACCGCAAGGTCACCGAGCACGTCGAGCGGCTCATCGGCGACATCGACCCCGGCGACCGTGAGCGCCTGGAGCGCCTGGTGACGGGCATCATCACCGCCCCTCGCCCCGTCCCTGCCGCCCGCGCATGACCCCGGCCGTCACGGACGGCGGCGCGGGCGACCTGATCGCGGCGGCCGGCCAGGAGACCCACACGGCCCTGCTGGACCTCGCCGGGATGAGGTCAGGTCAGCGGTAGCCGCTGCGGGCAGCGCGGCCCGCAGCGGCCCCGGCGATCAAGCGCAGGCCGGCAACGTCTGCGGCATCCGCATCAGCTGAGCGGGACGTCGAGGCGCTGGCGGGTGGGCTCGGGGGCCTCCTTGCGCTCACCGAGGAGCGTCATGAGCTGATCCATGGCGACCTGCCCCAGTTTCTCGCCGTCCACGTCGATCGAGGGCACGTCGTGCAGGCCGAGGCTGTCGACGACCATGCGCTCGGAGCTGACCACGACGTCGTCGACGCCGCGCCGCATGAGGGCGAACATCAGGCCGAGCCCGATGGAGGTGGCGTAGGGGACGACGGCGGTGGCGCGGGCGGCCACCACGTCGTCGGCCGCCGCCACCCCCGAGGCGAACGTCGAGGGGTAGGGACCGAGCATGGTCAGCGTCACCCCGCCCTCCTCGGCGGCGGCGCGGATGGCGGCCTGACGCTGGCGGTCCTGCCAGGATCCCGCGGGTCCGCCGACGTAGACGATGCGCTCGTGCCCCTTGTCGGCGAACCAGCCGACGAGCGCGCCGAACGCGGTGGCGGTGTCGGCGACCGTCGAGGGCATGCCGTCGATCTCGCGGTCGATGAGCACGGTGGGCTTGTACGCCGCCGCCGCGCGGATGATCTCGTCGGACCCCCGTGGCGCGGTGAGCAGGAAGCCGTCCACCTGGTGGGCGAGCTGCTCGACGGCGGCGAGCTGGGAGGTGTGCTCCAGCGAGTGCACCGCGACGGTGAGCTGCATGCCCGACTCCGCGGCGCGCGCCTGGGCGCCGCCGATGATCGGGGTGAAGAAGGTGTTGTCGAGCGTGGGCACCACGATGGCGACCACGCCGGTCCTGCCTCGCGCGAGCTGGGTGGCCGCCCGGTTGGGCACGAATCCCAGCTGTTCGGCCGCCGCGCGCACGCGGGCGACGGTCTCCGGGGCGGCCAGGTCGGGCCGGCCCAGAGCGCGGGAGGCCGTCGCCTTCGATACCCCCGCCAGTACGGCGACGTCCGCCAGTGTCGGCAATGATCCTCCTTGACCAGTTAACACGGATTTAACGCAGTGGTTTGTGCGCGAGGCGGCTCGTCCTCTATGGTCAGGCTCATGCAACCGGTTCCGTAACCGGTTCCAGTGACAGCGTACGCCACCGAGAAAGGACGCCGACATCTCTCGCACATCGGCCCTTCTACTGGTGCCAGGGCTCGTCCTTCTCCTCGCGGGTTTCCTCGTCCCCTCGGTCGCGATGCTCTTCGCGCCGCCGGACGTCTCGACCAGTGAGATCTTCGCGCGCCTGGGCGAGATGCTCAAGGACCCCTACGACCTCGAGGTCATCGGGCGCACGGTAGGGCTGGCCCTGGTGGTCACGGTCATCTGCGTCTTCCTCGGGTTCCCCATCGCGTACTGGCTGGCGCGCTCGCGCTCCCGCTGGAGCGGCGTGCTGCTGGCGGTGGCGATCTTCCCGCTGATGCTGAGCAACGTGGTGCGGACGTTCGGCTGGCTGGTGATCCTCGGCTCCAAGGGCGCGCTCGGGCAGCTCCTCGTCTCGCTGGGCCTGGTGGAGACGGCGCCGCAGCTGCTCTACACCAAGGTGGCGATCGTCCTCGGGCTCACCCAGCTGTTCCTGCCGCTGGCGATCATCTCGTGCTACTCGGCCGTCGCCCAGGTCGATCCCGGTCTCGACGACGCCTCGCGCGGGCTGGGCGCGGGCCGCATCCGCACGCTGTGGAACATCGTCATCCCGCTGACCATGCCGGGCATCGTGGTGGCCGCCACGCTGGTCTTCGCCGGGTCCGTCACCGCCTACACCACGCCGTACCTGCTCGGCGGGTCCAGCCAGCGGATGCTGTCCACGCAGCTGTTCACGTACGCGAGCACCACCGTCGACTGGGCGTCGGCCTCGGCGACGGCGCTCATCATGACGGTGCTGGTCTTCCTGGTCTCGGGGCTGTCGTCGCTGATGGGACGCAAGGGGGCCACCTCGTGAAGCGGCCCATCACGGCGGCGCTGGCGGTCGTTGGCTACGTCATGATGATCGTGCCGATCATCTTCGTGGTGTCCACCGCGTTCACCTCGGGCAGCGTGCTGCGCTTCCCGCCGGACGGGTTCTCGCTGCGCTGGTTCGGCGAGGCGCTGGGCTACGAGCCGTTCATGGAGGCCGCGCTGTCCAGCCTCCAGCTCGCCGTGCTCGCCACGCTGCTCGCGCTGCTGGTCGGCGTGCCCGTCACGCTCGCCATCCACCGGGGCAGGCTGCCCGGCAAGGGGCTCGTCGAGGGGTTGTTCCTGTCGCCGCTCATCGTGCCCGAGCTGGTCGTCGGGCTCGCGCTCTACCAGCAGCTCATGGTGGGGCTGGGCCTGGACAACTTCAGCACCCTGCTCGCCGGGCACACCGCGCTGATGCTGCCGTACGCGGTGCGCGTCACCGGCGCGTCGCTGGCGCTGGCCGACCCCGCGCTGGAGGAGGCCGCCAGGGGGCTCGGGGCCTCGCCGCTGCGCGCGTTCTTCGGCGTCACGCTGCCGCTGCTGCGCCCGGGGATCTTCTCGGCCGGGCTGCTCAGCCTGGTCACGTCCTTCAACAACGTGCCGCTGTCGCTGCTGCTGCAGGGGCGCGACTTCCGCACGCTGCCGGTGACGATGCTCGACTACGTCCAGCAGTCCTACGACCCGATGGTGGCCGCCGCCTCCACCCTCATCCTGGCCGCCACCGTCGTCATCGCGATGGTCGCCGAGCGCACCGTCGGGTTCGCCAAGATCTTCGGAGGGATCGACCCATGACCGCCGCCGCCGAGCTGATCGCCGTCACCAAGACGTTCGGCGCCTTCACCGCCGTGGACGCGATCGACCTGGCCGTGCCGGCCGGGAGGCTCACGACGCTGCTCGGCCCCAGCGGCTGCGGCAAGACCACCACCCTGCGGATGATCGCCGGCTACGCCGAGCCGACCTCCGGGACGATCCGCATCGGCGGCGTGGACAGCACCCGCACCCCGCCGGAGAAGCGGAACCTCGGCATGGTCTTCCAGTCGTACGCGCTGTTCCCGCACATGACGGTGGCCGACAACGTCGGGTACGGGCTCAAGCTGCGCAAGGTGCCGGCCGCCGAGCGGCGGGCCCGCGTCATGGAGGTCCTGGAGCTGGTCGGGCTGGCGCACCTGGCGGACCGCAAGCCGAAGAAGCTCTCCGGCGGCCAGCAGCAGCGGGTGGCCCTCGCCCGCGCGATCGCGATCAGGCCGAAGCTGCTGCTGCTCGACGAGCCGCTGTCGAACCTCGACGCCCGCCTGCGGGTGCAGATGCGGGCCGAGATCAGGCGCATCCAGGCCGAGACCGGGCTGACCGTCATCCTCGTCACCCACGACCAGGACGAGGCGCTGGAGATGTCCGACCACATGGTCATCATGAACGAGGGCAGAATCGTCCAGCAGGGCTCGCCCCAGGAGATCTTCCCCGGCCCGCCGACCGCTTCGTCGCCGAGTTCCTCGGCTACGAGAACTTCCTCACCGCCGCCGACGGCACCCTGATGACCATCAGGCCCGAGCACCTGCGCATCGCCGGGAAGGGCCAGGGCCTGCACGCCACGGTGGCCGACGTCGCCTTCCGCGGCGTCGATCTGCTGGTCTCGCTCGACGTGGTGGACCCGTCGGGCGCGACCGTCAGGCTGCTCGCCGACGTACGCGGCGGCGACGCCCCGGCTCCCGGATCGAGCGTCTCGGTGATCACGCCGGACGACCGGCTGGTCCCACTTCCCCGCTGAAAGAAGGAACACCCATGCCCACGCGCCGTGCCGTACTGGCCGTTGCCCTGTCGCTGCTCGCCGCGGCCGGATGCTCAGGATCGAGCTCCGGCGGCGAGCAGGCCGAGCAGAACACCATCGTGGTCAGCACCTTCCCCTTCGGGGTGAAGGAGTTCGAGCAGGCGGTCGTCGACCCGTTCACGAAGAAGACCGGGATCAAGGTGGAGCTGGACACCGGCTCCAACGCCGACCGGCTGTCGAAGCTCAAGCTCACCAAGGGCAGGCCGGAGGCGGACGTGGTGCTGATCTCCGACTACTTCGCCGCGCTCGGGCAGAAGGACGGCCTGTTCGAGAAGGTGGACGTGCCTGCCATGAAGGAGCTGGCACCGTTCGCGACCGAGGGCGCCTACGAGGGGCCCGCCTACACCCACCAGCTCAACGGGATCATCTACAACACCGAGAAGCTGTCGAAGGATCAGGCGGCCGACTGGAAGCTGTTCGGCGACGCGGCGTACGCCAAGAAGGTGGCGCTGCCCGACATCTCGGTGACCGCGGGGCAGCTCATGATCTCCGGGGTGGGCGAGGCGTACGGCAAGGGCCCGTACGACATCGACACCTCGCTGCGCACGCTGTCCGGCTGGGCGCCGAACGTGCTGCAGTTCTACAGCTCCACCACCGAGGTCACCAACCTGCTGTCACAGGGCGAGATCGTCGCCGCCGACGCGCTCAGCGGGTTCGCCACCCAGCTCGTCACCTCGGGCGAGCCGATCGCCTGGACCGCCCCCGCCAAGGGCCGCTACATGGCCACCAACCGGGCCATGATCCCCAAGGGCGCGCGCAACCAGGAGGGCGCGAAGAAGTTCATCGACTACCTGCTGTCGGCGGAGGCGCAGAGCGCCACAGCGAAGATCGTCGGTGACCTGCCGGTGAACCCGAAGGCCGACATCCCGCCCGAGATCGCCAAGGTGACCGGCGAGGCGGCCAAGGACCCGGTCGCCGCCGGCTACAAGACGCTCGATCCGGCCCAGCTCGTGGACACCCGCGACGAGTGGGTCAAGCGCTTCACCCGCGAGGTGGCCGGCAAGTGAACCTCGCAGCGCTGCCCAAGGTCGATCTGCACTGCCACCTGATCGGCACCGTGCGCGCCTCCACCTTCGCCGAGCTGGCGCGCAGGGAGAAGCTCGATCTGCCGGACCCGCCGGAGCGCATCTACGCCCAGGTCAACTCGCTGCCGCCGGACCCGAAGCTCTACCTGGACACCCGCATCCCGGTGCCGCAGGGCAGGAGCGCCGACGAGCCCGAGGTGTCGTACTCGCTGTTTCAGGTGTCGTCGTGGGTGCTGCAGACGCTGCGCGACGCCGACGATCTCACCAGGATCACCTACGAGGCGTTCGAAGCCGCCCACCGCACCAGCAACACCCTGCACCTGGAGCTGTCGTTCGACGCGCTCACCGAGCACCAGCGCAAGCTCGGCTACGCGACCGTCGTCGAGGCGTACGCCGAGGGCATCAGGATGGCCGAGCGCGACTTCGGCATGACCGGCCGGCTGATCGCGGCGGTGGACCGGAGCAGGAGCGGCGAGGAGGCGCTGGAGTGGGTGCGCACGGTGGTGGAGCACCCGCACGAGTACGTCGCCGGGATCGGCCTGGACAACCTGGAGACGGCGGGGCCGCCCGAGCGGTTCGCGGCGGCGTTCCGGCTGGCCGGCGAGGCGGGGCTGCGCCGTACCGCGCACTCCTCCGAGCACGCGCCCGTCGCCGTCAACACGGTCACCTGCCTGGACGTGCTCGGCTGCGACCGGATCGACCACGGCTACTTCGTCCTGGAGGACGACGAGGTGGTGGCCAGGGTCAGGGACGAGCAGGTGCCGTTCACGGTCATCTCGACCACGTCGCGGCGGTCGTGGCGGCCGTGGCGGCGGGCCTCGATCGCGGCGATGATCGAGGCCGGGCTGAACGTCATCCCCGCATCCGACGACCCGGGCATGTTCCCGACGTCGCTGGCCGAGGAGTACCGCATCCTGTCCGAAGACCTCGGCGTGCCGGACGAGCGGCTGCGGGCGATGGCGCTGGCCGGGGTGGAGGCCTGCTGGCTGCCCGAGCCCGAGAAGGCCGCGCTGCGCCGCCGCTTCGAAACCGAACTCGCCGCCGCCGGGTAAGCCCCCGGACGCGCGCCGCCCGCCCGGGCGGAACCCGGGCGGGCGGCGCGGCTCACGCACCGGAACCGCCCGCATCTGGCCCCGCGCCGATCGGTGAACCGGCCGGCACGGCCGCTGCGTACCTCGTCGTGATGACCGAGGAGGCGCGGACGTGAAGGTACGGGCGGCGATGGTGTCGGCGGCGCTGTGCGCGGGAGCCCTGGCGTCACCCGCACCCGCCATGGCCGACCCGTCGCCGGCCCAGGTCAGGGCGCGGCTGGTCAAGCTCAACGAGAAGGCGGACCAGCTCGTCGAGCGCTACAACCGGGCGACCGAGGCCTACCGGAAGGCCCGCGAGCGCTACCGGGCGCTCGACGCCGAGGCGGCGCGGGACGACGCGCGGGCCGAGGAGCTGCGCGCACAGCTCGCCGAGCTGGCCGCGCGCGACTACCGGCTCGGCTCGCCGCTCGGCTGGCAGCGCTTCGTCGGCAGGGGCGATCCCGAGTCCGTGCTCGGCGGCATGGCCGCTCTGGAGGCGCTCGCCCGCGACCGCGCCGCCCGGCTGCGGGCGTTCGAGGCGGCCACCGCGCGGCTGCGGGACAAGCGCGACCGGGCCAAGGACGTGCTGGCCGAGGCCGAGAAGGCGCGCGAGGCGGTACGCCGCGAGCAGGCCGAGGTGGACAAGCTCGTCGACCAGCAGACCGCGCTGCTGCGGCGGCTCGGGGCGTTCAAGACGGGCGATCCCCGCAGCACGGGCCGCCCGTACACCGGTCCCGCGTCGGGCAACGCGCGGCGGGCGCTGGAGTTCGCGTTCGCGCAGATCGGCAAGCCCTACCGGTACGGCGGCACCGGGCCGGGCTCGTGGGACTGCTCGGGTCTGGTGCAGGCGGCCTGGCGGGCGGCGGGGGTGAAGCTGCCGCGCACCACGTACACGCAGTGGGCCTGGGGCGCCGCCCGGCGCGTCCCGCTGTCGGCGGCGCAGCCCGGCGACCTGCTGTTCAGCAGAGGGCTCGGGCACATGGGCATGTACGTCGGCGACGGGAAGATGATCCACGCCCCGCAGACCGGCGACGTCGTCAAGGTCGTCACGCTCGACGCGTACTGGCGTAGCCGCCTCGTCGGCGCCGTACGCCCCTGACCTCGCTCGCTGTGATTTCCGCGAATCTTCCGGTCGCGCTCGGGTACGGCATGCTAATGATCTGTAGGCGCCCGCCACGACGGCGAGGCCCGCGGACGCCCGTCCCCCGCGGCGTCCGCGCACCGCGATGACGCGGTCTTCTCCCCCATCCACCGAAGGGTGTGAGCATCATCGAGACGCACGACGGAGGTCCTCGATGCCTTTCCTGACCCGGCTCGCCGACGTCGCCCGGCGCACCGGCTACCCGGTGACCGAGGTGTCCGGATGGCGTGAGCGCGGTCACGGCCCGCAGCCGGAGGTGCAAGGCATCGTCTGCCACCACACCGCGGGGCCCGCAGGCGGCGGCGACTATCCCTCGCTCGCCGTCGTACGCGACGGCCGTCCCGGGCTCGACGGGCCGCTGTCGCACTTCGGGCTCGGCCGCTCCGGTCACATCTACGTGATCGCGGCCGGCCGGTGCTGGCACAACGCGCCGTCCACGTCGGACTTCCACACCAACTCCCGCTCGCTGGGCATCGAGGCCGAGAACGACGGCTCGCAGCCGTGGCCGGCCGAGCAGCTGGACGCGTACCGGAAGCTGTGCGCGGAGCTGTGCCGCGAGTTCGGGCTGCCCGCCTCGCGCGTCAAGGCGCACCGTGAGGTCAACACCTCCAAGCCCGATCCTCATTCGATCGACATGGACGACTTCAGGGCGGCCGTCGCCGCCCTCGTCGACGGTCAGCCCGCCCCGGGAGGCGGCGGGGCGGGGCCGTCCTGGACGGAGGACATCGTGAAGCAACTGCCGCTGATCCGGCGCGGCGACGACAACTTCGACGTCAAGACCGTCAGGGGGTGCCTGTTCGCGCGCGGGCGCGTCCCCCGGGCCGCGTACGCCGAGGTCGCCGACGGGCTGGAGGGCTGGCTGAACTCCACCGTCTATGACGATCAGCTCGTGGAGCTCGTCCGCGAGTTCCAGCGGTCCGAGGGCCTCGACGCCGACGGTGAGGTGGGGCCGCAGACCTGGCCGCCGCTGCTGCGTCTCTGACCGGCACCGTCTCGCCCGCGCCGTCCCGCGACCGGTGCTCAGCGGCCGAGCAGGGTCGCCACCATGACGCGGCTGCCCTCGCGGCCCTGGTGGGCCTGCCAGGCGAGCACCGGCCGTCCCTCGCCGTCCAGCGTCATCGCCACGTGGCCGCCCGTGCCCGTCAGCCTGGTCACGGCGACCGTGGCGCAGCGCACGCCGGCGCATGAGGCCAGCGCGAGCCGGTCGCGCTCCACGTCCCGGTAGGCGAGCAGGGCCCGGCCCGCCTGGTCCAGCACCAGCACGGGCGGGCCGCTGGTGGCCTCGGCCAGCCGCACGGTGCCGCCGTCCGCGCAGTCGGGCGTGCGGCAGTCGAGCAGCGTGAGCGCGCCGTCTCCGCCCGCCTGGTACGCGATCACCGGCCGCCCGTCCTCGCGCATCGCCAGCGTGAGAGCGGACCCGGCCAGGCTCCGGAGGACGTCCCGTTCCATGGCCGCCGAGCCGGGCACGGGCGTGCGCACCGTGGCCCGCGCGCAGGCCGCGTCCTGGCAGGAGACGACGTGCACCGCGCCCGTCGTGGCGTCGAGCTGGGCGGCGACCGGCCGGCCGTCGGGAGCGACGCCGAGCGCGAACCCCTCCTCCTTGTGCAGGTACGACGGCAGCTTCAGCACCGCCGCCTGCCGGGTGACCGGCGTGGTGCAGGCCGGGTCGGCGCAGAAGCTGAACGCCACCGTCTGCTCCCCCGGCCGGGCCGCGTCCGGCTCGCCGGCGTGCGCCAGCACCAGCCCGCCGCCGGGACGGGCGGCCGCCGCGAGCGCGAGCTCGTGCGGCACCGACGGCAACCGCCCGGTGCTGCGTTCCGGCGCGGTGCAGCTCCTCGCGTCGCACAGCAGCACCTCGACCTGGGTGGGACCGCCGATGCCGCTGCCGGCCCAGGCCGCCACGAGCAGCCGGCCGTCGGGCATGGGGGCCGTGGTCAGGCTTCCCCAGCGGTCGGAGCCTTCGGGGCCGGCGTACACCGTGACGGTGTCGGTGCAGGCGGTGTCCGTGCAGGCCACCAGCGCCGGCGGGGTGGCCGCCTTGTCCAGGAGCAGCAGCAGGCGGCCGTCGCCGGTCAGGTGCGCCACGAGCGGTTCTGCGCCGCTGTCGGTCAGGGCGGTGACGGGCCGCTGGTGGAGCCGGGGCCGGTCGAGCAGGTTGGCGGTCGCGGTCATCGTGTACAGGACGGCCGGCAGCAGGACGGCCGCGAGCAGCCTGTACGGCCACGACCCCGCGCGCGGCGCGACGTCCGCACGGAAGGAGATCTCCTGGAGGACGGCGGTCTCCGGGAAGACGGCGGAGTCCTGCGGCCCGGCGTGCCGCCGGGCCAGGCGTTGCAGGTAGGCGCGGGTCACGACGCTCGCCTGGAACGGCACCACGGTCGCGGCGAGCGCGGCGGCCAGCGTGATCGCCAGCGGAGCGGGGACGGCTCCCAGGGCCCATATCGCGCCCCAGACGGCCAGGCCCGGCACGAGCACCGCTCCGGTCAGCAGCGCGATCAAATCCGGCCAGGTGCCCTCGACGGCCAGCGCGTACGCCCGGCCGACCGCTTGGAGCGGCTTGTGCCGTTCCAGGATCAGCACCGGCACGGCCAGCACGACCGGCGTGACGGCCGGCGCGAGCCCGGCCACCGTGAGCCAGGTGAGCAGGCTCCAGCCGGCGGCCGCCTGCACGCCTGCCCCGGCCCCTGCCACCGCCGCCGCGCCGAGCAGCGCGATCACGGTGACCGCGAGCAGCCCGCGCCGGCGGCGCACCGCCATCCCGAGCGCCGCCGCCGGCTCGGCGTGCCGTCCCGTCTGGCGGGCGGCGGCCAGGAGCGTCGTGGCGCCCGACACCACCGCGTACGCCGCCACCGCCGCAACCCCGACGACCGCCGTCCAGCCGGTCTGCCACGGCCCGGGATCCTCGGCGAACACCAGCTCACCGTTGACCAGCGCCAGCGACCCCACCATGGGCAGGGCGGCCAGCGCGGCGAACCACGCCAGCGGCGCGAACACCACCAGGCTGGGCAGCGCCAGCCGCCCCACATCGACCCCTGCCGCCCGGGAAGCGGGCCACAACACCCCGCCCCGCCGCAACCGCGCCACACGTCGCACACTTTCCACGCCGCGACTGTCCCAGGCGATTCCGCCCGTGTCGGGCAAGTCGCCGTAATCGGTCTAGCCGGGACGGAGAAGGCGCGAACGGCGGCAGGCCGCCGTGGGGAGGGAGCCCAGAAAGGAGCCGCGCAGGCCGCGGGCCGCACGCCGGGCGCGTCAGGACCAGGCGACCGGGAGCGAGTGCACGCCGAAGATCAGCATCTCGTTGCGGAGCGGCACCTTCTCGGCGGGCACCGCGAGGGGTACGGGATCGAGCCCGACCCCGTACGCCTCGCCTATTACCGCCTGCTGTGGGACCTCGCGTGAGCCCGCGTCAGACCGTGACGGACTCGGCCGCCTCGGCGGGCTCGGCGGGCTCGATCGGGAAGTTGTCGCGGAAGACGTTCTCCGGGTCGTAGCGGCGCTTGAGCTCCCGCAGCCGCCGCAGGTGACCCTCAGGGTAGGCCTCGTGCAGGCGCTCCGGGCGCTGGTCGGTCTCGAAGTTGATGTACAGGCCGGAGAAGTGGTCGATCATGGGGTCCCACTGCTCGTCCAGACCGCGCTTGCTCTGGCCGAACGCGACCAGCTGGAAGTTGGCCGAGCGGCCCGCGTACGCCGTGGCGTCCGGCGGCACGTCGCTCGAAGCGCCGCCCATGCCCCTGATCTGGAAGAAGTAGGTCTGCCCGCTGCGCACCAGCTTCTCGGCCGCCGCCGCCAGCTCGGGCGTCAGGTGGTCGGCCAGCCCCGACCTGGCCACCGGCTCACCCTGCCCCATCTGGGGACCGTGCGGGCCCGCCATGATCGCGTAGTACGGCATCACCTGGATGCTGTAGTCCAGCAGCGGCGCCACGCCCGCGATGGGCTGCAGCCTGGAGACGATGGTGTCGGAGTCGGACGAGTCCACGACGGCCGAGATCTGCCCGATGACCGGCTGGCCCGGCTGGGGACGGCCGATGAGCAGGGTGCTGGTCACGTCGCGCGGCGCGGCCTCCACGGCGGCGCCCCAGCGTTCCAGCAGGCCCGCGGTGTCGGTGGCGTCCACGATGAACTGGGCGAACCCCACGTCGCCCACCTCGTCCACCTCGAACTCGAACGACGTCACGATGCCGAAGTTGGCGCCCGCGCCGCGCACCGCCCAGAACAGGTCGGCGTTCTCGTTCTCGTCGGCCCGTACCCGCGTGCCGTCGGCCAGCACCATCTCCACCGCCCGCAGGTGGTCGATGGTCAGGCCGTGCTCGCGGACGAACCAGCCGATGCCGCCGGCCGTCGCCAGCCCGCCCACACCGACGCTGCCGTAGTCGCCGGAGCTGAGCGCCCAGCCGTGCGGGGCGAGCGCGGCGGCCACATCGCCCCAGCGTGCGCCGGGCTCGATGCGGACGCGGCGGGTCTCCTTGTCGAGCACCTCGATGGCGTCCATGCGGGAGACGTCGATGACGATGCCGCCGCGGTTGGTCGAGCGGCCGCTGATGCCGTGACCGCCGCTGCGGATCGACAGCTTCACCGGCTGCGTGCGGGCGTACCGCACCGCCTCGCTCACCTCCTCCGGCGTGCCGGGCCGCAGGACCAGGCCGGGGGCTCCGCCGCGCATGTACGTCGAGCGCACGCGGGCGTAGCCGGGGTCGCCGGGCTCGACGGCGTCGGCGGCCAGGGAGGCGGGGATGGCGTCGTAGTCGATGTCGGGGTGGCGCTTGCTGCGGACGAACACGCTCTTGACCTGGGCCTCCCTGTTCTGCTGGGCCGCCGCGCGCAGGGCCGGGGCGGTGTCGCGCGCGAAGCGCCTGACCTCCTCCGGGTCGTCGGTGGCCAGCAGGATCGTGCCGACGCCTGCCTCCTCGATGAGCGGCAGGAGGTCGGACGCCTGGGGCGCGCCGGTGACGTGGACCATGCGGCGGATCTCGCGCGGGTCGCGTCCCGCCTCCTTGGCGGCCTCGTCGATGACGGCGTTCGCCTCTTTCAGCGTGGCCGGCAGATCGCCACGTTCCCCGTCCGGGCTGGAGGTGAGGAGCCAGGCGTCGGCCTTGCGGGCGGCCAGGCGCAGCGCCTCGGGGTCGGCGCCCCCGGCGATCCAGAGCGGGATGTCGTGCGCGGGAGCGGGGCCGCGTTCCATGCCAGGCACCCGGTAGTGCTCCCCGTCGTGGCTCAGCGGCGAGCGGTCGGAGGCCGACCAGATGCCGCGGATGATCTCGGCGGCCTCGTCGGCGCCCGGGCCCGCCGCCAGGGCCAGCTCGACGCGTCCGCCGGTGAGCAGGTCGAGGCTGGCGGCGGCGCGCCCGGTCACCGTGGGGACGGTGCCGTACGCGGCGGCGGGCAGGACGGGGCCAGAGGCGGCCGTGGCGGCGGGCTGCGCAGGCGCGACGGCGGGCCGTGTGAGGGCGGCCAGCGTGATGCGGCCGGTGCGCCCCGCCACCCAGCTCAGCAACGTCCACGGGTCCAGGCCGGACGGCCGATCGTGGTCGTCAGGAGTCGCCGGGCGGTCGTGGACGGCGATCAGGTCGTACCCCAGCTCCTCACCGAGCCGGGCGAGTTCGGCGGCGCTGTCCCGGTCGGTGCCGGTGAGCAGCAGGCCGAGGCGGAGGGAGTGGCCGTACCGAGTGCTCACTTGGCACGCTCCTTCGACACGAGCTCGCGAACGGCGGGCGCGACCTCTTCGCCGAACGTCCTGATGGTGGCGGGGTCGTCGTTGGCCATCAGGATGTAGCTGGAGAAGCCGAACTGAAGGGTGAGGGTGGCCAGCTGCTCGGCCCACTGCTCGGGCGGGCCGGACAGGAGCCGGTCACTGGGGGTGGCGCTGAAGCGGCCGCCGATGTTGAGCAGCCGCCGGATGTCCGTGGGCTTGCGCCCGGCCGCGGCGGCGGCTTCGTCGATGATGGCGTTGGACTCCTTGATCTGCTCCAGGCTCTCAATGTACGGCAGGGAGGGCAGCCATCCGTCGGCCTTGGCACCGACGAGCTTGAGCATCTTCGGCTTGTACGCCCCCAGCCAGATGCCGATGTCGTGCGCCGGGGCGGGCCCGCGCTTGACCCCGTCGACCTTGTAGTAGGTGCCGTCCACGCGGAACCGGGTCCGGTTGTCCGCGTCCCAGATGCCGCGGATGATGTCGATGGCCTCGCTCAGCGCGTCCACGGCCTTGCCGGGGCTGAGCCGGCGGCCGCCCATGGCCTCGATCGCGTCCCAGAACCCGCCGGCGCCCAGCCCGAGCTCGAACCGGCCACCGCTGAGCAGGTCAAGGCTGGCCGCGGCCTTGCCGAGCACGGCGGGCGGGCGCAGCGGCAGGTTGACGACGTTGCCCGACAGGTGGACGCGTTCGGTCACGGCGGCGACGTACGACAGCAGCGTCCACGTGTCGAGGAAAGCCGATTGGTAGGGGTGGTCCTGGAATGTGACCAGGTCGAGCCCGGCGGCCTCAGTCTCCTGCGCGAGGGCGACGACCTCCTTCGGTGAGGCGTTCAGGGGAGTGATGAAGGTGCCGAACTTGAGGTCGTGGCCGTAGTCAGCCATGGTGCCCTCCTCCAAATATGTTGTCAGTTAGACGATCTCAGCGCCAGACGAGTGGCACAACCACCGTTTGCGCGAGGACATTCCCCGCATCCGGCACTAATTTGGGGAGGGCACGAAACGCCTGGTCAGCCGCCGTCCGACAGCATCTCTTCGGCCACCTGGCACGGGTCCTTGGCCGGTTCGATGTCGCTCACGGCGCAGGCCGTCCGCTGCAACATGTCCTTGAACGCGGTGCGCTCGTCCGGCGACAGCGCGCCGAGCAGGTGGTCCTCGGCCTCGCTCACCCGGCGTTCGAGTTCCTTGTAGACGCGCTCGCCCTTGTCGGTGGCCACGATGCGGCGCTGCCGCCGGTCGTTCGGGTTGAGCCTGCGTTCCACCAGCCCTGCCTCGACCAGGTCGTCCACGAGGTAGGTCAGCACGGTGCGGTCGATGCCGAGGTAAGAGGCCAGGGCGAGCTGAGTCGGATGCCGGCCGCTCACGACGGCGGCGAGCGTCTGATAGCCACGCTGGCCATGGGGCAGGTCGCCGATCACCGTGACGACCGTGCTCTGGTAAGCGCGCAGCAGGACGCCGAGCGTCCAGCCGAAGGTGTGGTTCGCCACGGGTTCGTCACTCATACCCAGATACTACCGATCGCCGACTTTCGGCGGCGTAGATGTTCTGCCAAGCAACACGTTGCCGGTGGGGAGTGTCCGCGCCGCGAGCGGAACGACGAGCCCCGAACGGGAGGAGCGGCCCACGAACGGAAGGAACGCGCCGCGAACGGGAGGAGCGAGCGCCACAACCCGCACGCCCGTACTTTGCACGACCCCCACGCCCGCGCTTCGCACAACCGCAACGCCTTCGCTTCGCAAAACCCTGAAGCGTGACATCTCCGCTGTTCACCCCCGTTAACGTGACATCCCATGACATACGGCCCCCTCCAGCAGCAGCCCTACCCGCCCCGGCCGCCCTATCCCCCGCCAGGCTCTGCCATGCCGCCGGGCCACGCCGCACCGCCAGGCGCCACCGCACCGTGGGGCCCTGCCGCGCCACCGGGGACAGCCACACCGCCGAGCCCCGCGGCACCGCCGGGCCACGCCGCGCCACCGAGGACCGCCACACCACCGGGTCCCGCAGCGCCAGGGGGTCCTGCGGCACCGCCGGTCCCGGCCGCGGCACCGGCTCCCGTGGTCATCGACGTGGGCGGCGACGCCAAGGTCAAGTCGGTGATCGGCGGCTCGGTCGCGGGCGCGATCGGGCTCCTCGCCGTCTTCTCGGCGCTGACGGGGCAGACCACGGGCGGCTCGGGTACGGCGGTCGCCATCGGGATCGTGGGGGCGATCTTCCTGCTCATCGGCCTGCTGCCGGTCTTCACCTGGAAGAAGCTCGCCCGGCCGCGCCGGCTCGTCTTCGACGCGGCCGGTGTGCGCTGGGACGATCCGCAGGGGCGGCCGTGGGCGGCGGCGTGGCAGGAGCTGGCGGGCGTCGGCATCTCCCGTACGCAGCAGCGCCGCGTCAAACTGGCCGATTACCTGTTCCGCAAGACGATGGTCCGGCTCGACCTGTTCCCGGCCGACCCCGGCTTCCGGCAGCGGCATCCGGAGATGGAGCACCTGTGGGAGTTCCACACCGTCAAGAACGGCTACCGGCTGCCGCTCGGCTCGAACCCCAAGTACATCCCGATCATCGAGCAGGCGATGCGCCAGTACCGGCCGGCCGCGTACTGGGGCATCAAGGACGAGGGCTTCATGGTCGGCCTGGTCTGAGCGTGCTGTAATGGCATTGTGCATCTGAACCCTTACGGCGAGGACGCTGTGAAGCTGGCCGCGTCCCTCGCCAACCAGCGGCCCTCGACCCCCGCCGAGCTCGCTGACCGCTGCCGTGCGTTCGGGCTCGCGCTGGAGTCGCCGGTCACGGCGCAGGACGTAGAGCGGGTGCACGCCGTACTCGACGCATGGGAGCAGGTTGTGGACACCCCCGACGAGCAGCGGAGAGCCGAGCTGGTCAACCGCATGCTGGCCGCATCCGCAGCCCACCCGCGCCTGACCGACCACGCGGGCAGCGGCTGGCACCTGCACTACCGCGACGACGACCAACCGCCCGGCGCCGTACTGGCCGCTCTGATCTCTGTCGGCACGGCGCTGCACCTGGTGGGGCGGGGCATGCACCGGCTCAGGCGCTGCGCCGTCATCGAGTGCGCCACGATCTTCGCCGACACCTCGCGTACCGGACGACAGCGCTACTGCTCACAGCGCTGCGCCAACCGCGACGCAGTCCGCCGCCACCGCGCGGCCCGCGCGGCAAGCTGACCCTCATCACACGTCGAGGATGATCCTTCAGCCTGGGCGCTACACACTGACGCAAGTGGGACACCGCCACCGCGCGCCCCGCGCGGCAGGGCATCCGAAGCCGAGAACAACCCCGGAACCTGCGCACTCACGCCGGCGCAAACCACGAGGCCGACCGCCCAGGCCAGTCGTCAGCCGCATAGCGTCACACGCTCCCAAGGCCACCGAGGCTCGCTGCCGTGCCCCCGCGAACAGCGCTGCCGTGCCTCCCAGCGCTGCCGTGCCTCCCGGCGCTGTCGCGCCTCCCGCCAACAGCGCTGCCGTGCCTCCCGCGCGAACAGCAAGGGGACAGCCTCGGGTACTCGCGCCGGCGCAGGCGAGGCCCCGGCACCGCACGGCCCGCGCGGCGGGCTGTTCCTCATCAGACGTTAAGGATGGTCTTCTAGCCTGAGCGCTCGTGCTGATGCAGGAGGACGTGGAGGCGGCGGTGCCCAAGGCGCGGCCCCGGCGGGTGTGGCGCAGGCGGCTGACGGTCGGCCTGGCGGTGCTGTTCGCGGCCGGTACGGCGGTGCGGCTCGGCGGGCTGGAGACCGGCGTCTTCCTGGTGCCGATGGCCGCGTTCACGCCGTACTTCGCGGTGATGGCGCTGGTCGTGCTGGGCGTCGCGGTCGTGCTCAGGAGCCGGGCCGCAACGGCGATCATGGTGGTGGTCTGCGCCTGCCTCGCCTGGTGCGTGGTGCCGCGCGCGTTCGGCGACGGCGCCGCCCCGGCGGGCGGGCGCGCGTTGCGGGTGCTGACCGCCAACCTCAACGGCGGGCGGGGCGACGCGGCCGTCCTCGTGGATCTCGTACGCCGACTTCAGGTGGACGTCCTCAGCATCCAGGAACTCACCTGGTCGGCCATGGTCCGGCTCAACGCGGCCGGCCTCAATCACCTGCTGCCGTACCACATCAGCGTGCCCGACGTACGTGGTCCCGAGGGCAGCGGCATCTACTCCCGCCACCCGCTGCGCGAACGCAAGGGGCTGTTCCAGCCGGTGGGGCACCACATGCCGGTCGCTGAGGTCTCGCTCCCCGGCGGCTCGCCTGTCGAAGTGGTCGTGGTGCACCCGGTGGCGCCCGTACCACGTACGGTCCCCGAATGGCACGCCGGGGTGGCCTCCCTGCCGCCCGCCCCCACGTCCGGACCTCCCCGGATCCTGGCAGGCGACTTCAACGCGACCCTCGACCACGCCGTCTTCCGCGACCTCCTCGCCACCGGCTACACCGACGCCGCCGACTCCACCGGCAACGGCCTCATCCCGACCTGGCCACACGGCCGATCGCTGCCGCCGCTGGTCGCCATCGACCACGTACTGACCGACTCGCGCGCCGGAGCGGCGGCCACGCAGATCTTCGACATCCCCGGCTCCGACCACCGCGCCCTCTTCGCCGACCTCCGCGTACGCGCCTGACCCCGCCCCCGACCACACCGCCACCCGGCACCGCTCCATGTCCGCGCCCCGGCCCCCACCCGTGGCCTTGCCCACGCCCGCGTCCATAGCCGGGCGCATACCCGTGCACCCCCACTCCCCCGCACGCACCCGACACCCCGCACCTGCGTCCGTGGGCGTTCGCGGAGAGGCGAAATCAGCACGCCCTCACATAGGGCAAAAGCCGCACATTCCCTTCCTTCACCACAAATTCCTTCGCCCTACTAATAGTGCAATGTCGGCTTTTGTTGCCGCCTGACGTAAATAAAAGACCGCCTCGTCAATTTGTTTGAGCAGGATCGGGAATCTAGGGTCTACGTGTCGGCCGGCGCCTTTGTACCAAGCCGGGGGTGGGCGGGAATTGCCGGTTCTTTTTCGCAGAATGCGCGCGCGGGCGATTGCCGCCTGCGTGGTGCTCGGGTGGGTCGTCCTCACGCTGGCGGCCGTTCTCACGAGCGGCCCGCTGGAGGACGTCCGCGTCACCAGCGGCACGTCTATGCTCGCCAGGGGCGTCGAGTCGGCGCGCGTGCTCGACCTGGTGGCCGAGCAGTCCGGGCGTACGGTGCCCACGCTGGTCGTCTACGAGCGCCCGGGCCCGCTGCGGCCCGACGATCTCGTTGCCGTGCGGCGCGACCTACGAGAGTTCGCCCGCGTGCCCAACGTGGTGGGCACCTCGGCGGCGCCGCTGCCCAGCGTCGACAGGCGTGCGCTGCAGGTGACGGTGCTACTGTCGGGCAAGCCAGGCGTGATGATCTCCCCGCTGGTCGAGGAGGTGCGCCGCATCGCGGCCGAGGCCAACCCGCCGGGGCTGGTCAGCCATGTCGCGGGCGCGGCCGGGGTTGCGGCCGACTACTCCGACGCGTTCCTGCAAGTGGACGGCACGCTGCTGGCGCTGAGCGTGACCGTGGTGCTGCTGGTCCTGCTGGCCGTCTATCGCAGTCCGGTGCTGTGGCTGATCCCCATGCTGTCCGTGCTGGTCGCCTATCTGTGCTCGGCGGCGGCGATCTACGCGCTGGGCCGGTCGGGGCTGATCACTCTGCGGGCGGCCACGCCTGAGGTGTTCACGGTGCTGGTGTTCGGGGTGGCCACTGACTACGCGCTGCTGCTGGTCGCCCGCTTCCGCGAGCGGCTGCGCGTCACGGTCGGCGAGACAGCGGCGCTGAAGGAGGCGATGGCGAGCGGCGTCCGTACGGTCGTCGCCTCGGCGCTGACGGTGGCGGGCGGTATCGGCTGCTTGGTGGCGGCCGACACCAACGCCCTGCGCTCGATCGGCGCGGCCGCCGCCATCGGGGTGCTCATCACGATGGCGGTGATGGTCACTCTGCTGCCCGCCCTCATGCTGCTCGGCGGCCGTCGCGCCTTCTGGCCGTCCACTCCCCGCCCAGGCTTCGACTCGTCAGACGTAGCCGATATCGGCGCGCCGGTAGGTATCGCGCGAGGTTTCGGGCTCACGCGTTTCCGCAGGCAGGGCGCGGACGTGGATCCTTACCGGGCTTGGCCGGGCACAGGCATGGAAGCTGACCAGGCCCGGCCGGGCGCAGGCACCGAGCCCGACCAGGGGCGGCCTGGTGCAGGTGCGGGGCCTGGGCGGATCTGGGCGCGGGTGGCGGAGTTCGTGGGGCGGCGGGCTCCCGTGGTGTGGGTGGGATCGCTGGTCCTGCTTGCGGTGATGTGTCTGGGGTTGACCACGCTGGACGCCTCCGGCATCCCACCGTCGGCGATGTTCACCACCCGTACGGGCTCGGTGGATGGCTACGAGGCGCTGCGGCGGCACTATCCGGCCAGCGCGCCCGTCGTGGTGCTGGCCAAGCAAGGTTCGACCGCCGCCGTGGCGCGGGCCGTACGCGGGGCCGAGGGAGTGGTGTCCGTACGCAGGGGGCCCGCCGCGCCCTGGCGGGTCTACGACGTGGTGCTGGCCGCCGAGCCGAACACGCCGCACGCCGAGCGTCTGGTGGAGAACCTGCGGGCGGCCGTACGCGTGGCGGCCGGCGACGCGGCGCTGGTCGGCGGGGTCACCGGCGAGCTGCTCGACGCCAAGAACGCCGCGCTCTCCGACGCCCGCCTCGTCGTGCCGCTGATCCTGCTGGTCGTCGGATTGATCCTGGTCGTCCTGCTGCGCTCGCTGGTGGCGCCGCTGCTGCTGATGGGCACGGTGGTGCTGTCGTTCGCGGCCACGCTGGGGGTGTGCTCGGCACTGTTCACGCAGGTGCTGGACTATCCCGTGATGGACGTGTCATTCGCCCTGTACGCGTTCGTGTTCCTGGTCGCGTTCGGCGTCGACTACAACATCTTCCTGATGGCCCGGGTGCGGGAGGAGACCGTGCGCCTCGGCACCCGCCAGGCGACCCTGCACGCGCTGCGCGCGACCGGCGGGGTGATCACGGCGGCCGGGGTGGTGCTGGCGGCGGCCTTCTCCGTGCTGACCGTGCTGCCGCTGGTGCCGGTGGTCCAGCTCGGGCTGCTGGTGGCGGTCGGGGTCGTGATCGACACCGTGATCGTCCGCTCGTTCCTGGTGCCGGCGCTGACCTGTCACCTGGGCCCGCGCATCTGGTGGCCGGCCCGCGAACGCCACCGCCCGGCTGCACCCCGCCCGGCCCGTGAGCCCGCTTACGCCGTCTCCGCGAGGTGATCCAGCCTGGTCCACTCTCGTTCTCACCTGCGCCTTCACGCTGCGGCCGCCCAGTGGCCCGCCGGGGTTCACGCGCTGTCTCATAAGCCCCTCATACGGGCATGCCCGCCCAGTGACGCGTCAGCGTCTCGCGGGCATACCCGACCGTTGACCCGCCGGCGTCTCACGGGCGCATTTGTCCGGTGACCCGCCATGCGCTGTCTACTGAGTCCCTCACGGGCGGGCGCCCCTGCCCGGTGACCCGTCAGTGACCCCGTGCCTTCTCATGAGTCCCTCGCGGGCATGCCTGCCTGGTGATCTGCCACGGGTTCACACCTGCCCCCGCGGCAAAGGTCCTCCCGCCCGGTGCCTGCCACTACCGTCTGCGCCCGGCGGCGCCACGATCCCCTCGGCTCGTCTTCGCGGGGTGACCCTCGCGGGCTCTCTACGGGCCAGGGAGCCGACCTGAGCGCGCGTGGACGGTGTTCCGGGGAGCGACGCGCGGGGCGCGGCCGATGTGCGCAAGGACATCCCTTCGCTCCATCGCCGGGCACTGGTCCCATGCCGTGCGCTGTCGTTCCGGCGCCGGGCACTCCTCCAATGCAGCGCGCTGTCGTTCCGGCGCCGCGCACTGTTCCAATGCAGCGCATTCTCGTTCCAGCGCCGTGAACGCCGCTGCCCTCGACACCGCGCCTGGCACCGGCACGTGCGGCCGGACCCGACATGGCGGTCATTGAGGCGTTCCCGATCAGCCGCGGCCGGAGCGGGTGCGATGGGCGTCGGAACAGGTGCGATGGGCGTCGGAGCGGGTGCGATGGGCGTCGGAGCGGGTGCGATGGGCGTCGGAGCGGGTGCGATGGGCGCGGACTCGGCGCGGCGGCGGGTTACCCCAAGACGGCTGGTCTTTTCAGGCGCTCTCGCGGGATCCCGCGTTTGTCTGACTACTGCAGAGCATCGAAGCCGGGCGCCTTTACATTGTAGATTTCTCGGCGGGAACGCCTGACGAACAGCCTGCTTGCGCCCTGGGCTCCCACCCACGAGCAGCCGAGACTGCGCTCGACAGTTCGCGGATCGCCCTGGTCGCGGACCGGTGCCGAGCGATTCGGCTCGACGCCACCGAGGAGGTGGCGCGCTAGCGGCGGCCGTACTTCTTATGCACCGCCTGCTTGCTCACCCCGATCGCGTCGGCGATCTGCGACCAGGCCAGCCCCGCCACCCTGGCGCGCCGCACCTGGACCGCCTCCAGCCGCTCGATCTCGCGCCGCAGCGCGCTCGTGGCGTGCAGCGCCAGCAGCGGATCGTCGTCCTGTGCCTGCCTCATGAGGTCCGCCAGGTCGTTCGTCATGCACTAAAGGTAATCCAGCAGCAGTGCGTTGATCTCATCGGGACGTTCGAGCGCCGGCAGGTGCCCGGCCCACTCCAGCTCAAGCAGCCGCGCCTGGGGAAGCTCGGCGGCGAGATGGCGGGCGCTCTCGCGGAAGTACGGCAGATCGTGCCCGCCCGACACCACCAGCGCGGGCACGTCGATCTCGGCCGGGGTGATCTCGTTCTCGACCTGCTCGGGCTCGGGGTTGGCGGCGAGCTGCACCTCGAACGCGTGCCGCTGCATCGCCACCAGCCTGTCCCGCGCCGCCTGGCCCGCGTCGGGACCGAGGAGCGTGCGGGCGTTCAGCTCGGCCGCGCCCTGCACGTCACGCTGCTTCAGCAGGCGTCCTTCCTCGTCCCAGTACGCCCGCAGGTCGGGTGTCGGCTCCAGCGTGCCCAGCGGGTTGAGCAGGACCAGCCGCCCCGCCAGCCCGGCGGCCGCCAGTTCCAGGGCGACCCGGCCGCCGCCCGACGACCCGACCAGCGCCGCCCTGCTGACGCCGAGCGCGGCCAGCACCTTGGCGACGTCGCCCGCGTCGCTGTACGGCTCCCCGGCCTCGTACGGGCTGCGGCCGTAGCCGCGGAAGTCCACTTTGATCACCCGGAAGCGGTCCGCCAGCGCCTCCCACTGGGCGTCCCACATGCCGGAGTCGGCCGCGGTCGCGTGCAGCAGCACCACCGGCTCGCCCGCGCCGCGCTCGTCGTACCAGATCGTCATCGTGACTCCACCGCCATCCGCACGCCGAGGCCGATCAGCACCACGCCGGAGATCTGTTCGAGCCGCCGCTTGACGGCCGGGCGGCCCAGCCAGTCCTTCGCCAGGGCGACGGCCCAGATGAGCAGCGCGTACCAGAGCACGTCCACCAGCACCCACACGACGGCCAGCGTGGCGAGGGTGAACGGCACGTCCTGCCCGGCCGGGACGAACTGCGGCAGGAACGACATCGCGAACACGGCCGCCTTCGGGTTCGCCAGGCACGTGCCGAGGCCCGCCAGGTAGGCCCCGCGATGGCTCGTCACCGCCTCCCCTTCGGCGGCGGTGACGGGGGCCGGCTTCCTCGCCTGCCACAGCGCCTGCGCGCCCATGACCACCAGCACGACCGCGCCCGTCACGCGCATCACGTCGTAGGCCAGCTGCGAGGCCACGACCAGGGCGGACAGCCCGAACGCCGCCGCCAGGCCCCACAGCAGGATCCCGGTCTCGTTGCCCAGCGTGGCGGCCAGGCCGGAGCCGCGGCCGGCGCGCAGGGTCTGGCGCATGATGATGGCCGTGCTCACCCCAGGCGCCATGGCCACCAGGACGCACGCGCCCACGAAAGCGAGAAGGTACATGCCGGGGATGCTGGCAGATGGCGGGCGCGGGTGTCGCCTGATTTTCCGCCCGGCCCGGCGGCCACGCCGCGCAGGCGGCGGTCAGCAGTACAGCTTGGCCAGGCCGGCGGCCGCCTCGGCCATCATCGCGCGCAGCTCCGGCGGCTCGAGAACCTCGACGTCGGTGCCCATGCGCAGCAGCAGCCAGCGGGCGTGCGTGAGCGACTCGATGGGCAAGGTGAGCGTGACCCAGCCTTCGGGGTCGGGCTCGCCGGCGGCGGCCAGCGCGGCGGCGACCACGTCCGCGCCCATCGTGTACGCCAGCAGGTCGCCCCGCCCGGGAGCGAGCCTGATGACCGCTTCGGCGGTGTACATCCGCTCGCGGAACTCCTTGGCGTACTTGGCCCAGAACGTCGCCAGCTCGAAGTCCTCCGGCCGGGTGAAGCGTCCGGGCAGCGTCTCCAGGGTGAGGATGCGCGCGACCCGGTAGGTACGCGGCGAGCCGCCGGGAGGCGCGGCCACGAGGTACCAGGAGCCGCCCTTGAGCACCAGCCCGTACGGGTGGATCACCCGGTCGACCACCTCCCGGCCCCACCGCCGGTAGGTCATGTGCAGCGGCCGCTGGTCCCACACGGCCTCGGCCACCTCGGTCAGGTGCGGCACGTCGTCGGCGGAGCGGTACCAGCTGGGCACGTCCAGCAGGAACCGCTCCCGCATGCGGGCGGCCTGGGAGCGCGGCTCGGGCGGCAGCGCGGCCAGGAGCTTCAGCTCGGCGTTGGCGGCGACCTCGGCCAGGCCCAGCTCGGCGGCGGGTCCCGGCAGTCCGGCCAAAAAGAGTGAGGACGCCTCCTCGGCGGTCAGGCCGTTCAGCCTGGTGCGGTAGCCGTCGAGCAGCCGGTAGCCGCCGGCGGGTCCGCGGTCGGCGTAGACCGGCACGCCGGCCGCCGACAGGGCCTCGATGTCGCGGTAGACGGTGCGTACGGACACCTCCAGCTCGGCCGCGATCTCGGGCGCGGTCATACGGCCCCGCGTCTGCAGGAGCAGAAGCAGAGAAAGGAGGCGGCTGGCGCGCATGCCGGCCATTCTATTTCCGGCAGGTCACGCCCGATCTGGGCAAAGCGGCGCGCCTCCCGGGGCGTCCGGGGCAAGCCGCGACCAGCCGGAACGCAAGCGCCGCACGGCAGGGCGCTCAGCCGGGGCGCGTCGGCCTGGCGGTGGACCCGGCGTCGTCCTGCAGCCGGGCGCTGACACGCGACGGGACCGGCCAGGCCGGACGGACCGGGGTCAGGCGAACTGCTGCCACCCGAGCCTGATCACCATCGCCACGACCACGCACAACAGCACGATCCGTACGAACGCCGCCCCCCGCTTGAGCGCCATCCGCGCCCCGACCTGCGCCCCCGCGATGTTGCAGACCGCCATCAGGAGGCCGAGCAGCCACTGCACGTGCCCCTCCACCGCGAACACGGCCAGCGCGCCGACGTTCGTGCCGATGTTGATGATCTTCGCGGAGGCGGACGCGGAGACGAAGTCGAGCCCGAGGATCGTGGTGAAGGCGATGATGAGGAACGTTCCGGTGCCGGGCCCCATGATCCCGTCGTAGAAGGCGATGCCGATCCCGGCCGTGGCCACCGCCGCCACCACCCGGGCCCTGGTGCGCAGCCGCGGCTCGGGCAGCGCCCCCATGCTCGGCCGCAGCGTCACGAACGCGGCCACCGCGAGCAGCACCACCATGACGGCGGGCCGCAGCACGTCGGCGGAGATGGACGCGGCCGCCCACGCGCCGAGTCCGGCGCTCACCACGGCCATGGCCGCGCCCGGGATCGCGACCTCGCGGTCGAGCTTGCTGGAGCGCGCGTACGCGACGGCGGCGGAGGTGGTGCCGAAGACCGACGACAGCTTGTTGGTGGCCATCGCCTCGACCGTCGGCATGCCGGTCATCAGGATGGCGGGGAGCTGCAGCAGCCCGCCGCCTCCCACGACGGCGTCGACCCATCCGGCTGCGGCCGCCGCGGTCAGCAACACCAGGACCTGCTCCAGCGGCACGCGCGATTCCCCCGATTCCCCCAAGAAACGCCAAGAGTGTACAAGCCAGGCTTGAGGCGCTTCGCCACCGCCTCCCCCGGCACTCCTGACGGCCCCCGTCGTGAGGGAGAACGCGGAGCGGGACCCGCGGATGGGTCCCGCTCCGGCGCGTTCAGAGGGTGAGGCAGCCGACGAGCGGCACTTCCGGCGGTATGACGACGGCCCCCACGGGGTCGGCCACGGTGCCGGTGGCGCAGTTGGCCATCACGATCGGGTCGGCCTTCTGCAGGGACTCCAGAACGTTGATCTTGGCGGGGTCGACCACGGCGTGCGCGGCGGGCGCCGCCAGCACGAGGCCGCCCGCTAGCGCGGCGGCCGCGGCGACGGCGACGCTACGGGGGGATGGACGCATGGATACCTCCACGGTGTAGCGGATCACGGAGCGCGATGCCGGGTGCGACGCCCGTTACTGCTGTGACGCCGCGGGCGGCACGCACCTGCTGTGATAACCCACCGCGATGTCACTCACCGTAACTTTCCGTTACTCTCAGCTAACCCCCCGTCCCTTCGGCCAGGATCAGTGACCGGCTCGCGCGGTGACGCGTACGCCGGTCGCGACGACGGCCAGGCAGATCAGCGCCGCGCAGGCCACCGCCGCCAGCATCACCGGGTACGACAGCCACGCCGACAATCCGGCCAGCAGGGCAGGAAGCAGAAATCCCGCATACGCGAGCATGTAGTAGATCCCCGTGAGGCCGGCCAGGTCGTCCGCGCCCGCCATGCGCTGGATTTCCAGCAGCCCGGACACGACCGCGATCCCGTACCCGGCGCCGAGCACGGCGGCGGCAGCGGCGGCCAGCCACGGCGACAGCACCACCGCGCCCGCCGCGCACAGCACCGCCCCCGCGAGCATCACGCCCATGGCCGCCACCGGCGCCCGCCCGCCGCGCAGCCTCTTGGCCACCGGCTGGACGGCCACCCCCATGCCGAGCATCAGCACGGTCAGGCCGGTGGCGTACACCAGGCCCCACTCCCCCACGCGGGTGTCCACGAGCTGCGGCATGACCGCGTACGCGAGCCCGGCCGCCCCGAACACCCACGGCGCCATCGGCAGGACCACCAGCCGGAACCGCCGCCGCGCCGGTGCGGGTATGCGCAGGTCGTCGAGCAGCGAGGCCAGCACTCCCCGCCCCTCCGGGTGAGGGCCGGGCGCGCGGGTCTCGGGCACGCGCAGCAGCGGCACGGGGACGGCCGCGGTGAGCAGCAGGTGCACGACGTACGGGCTGACCATGGGCCACGGACCCCACTGGGCGAGCGCGCCCGCCACGGCGGCACCCAGCGCGAACCCCGCCGTCTGGCAGAGCGAGGCGCGCCGGGCGGGCAGCGCGCCGTCCTCGCCGGACGACAGCTCCTTCACCCAGCTGCTGCCCACCGCCATCGCGATGCCGACCGCGACGCCGGTGACCAGACGGCCCGCGTAGATCGCCCAGGGGCTCTGGCCGCCGAAGCACAGCACGAGGCTCGCCAGCGCGGACGCGACGGTGCCCGCCACGAGGACGGGACGCCGGCCGCGCCGGTCGGAGACGGGGCCGGCCAGGAGCAGGCCGGGGACGAGGCCGACGACGTACGCGCCGAGGAAGGCGTCCACGTCGAGCATCGAGTAGCCGCCGAGGCGGCGGTACATGAGCAGCAGCGGCGTGAACTGGTTGCCGCCCCACCCGCAGAGGAACATCGCCACCGCGACGACCCTCCAGGACGACCTGCGGGGTGCGGGCGGTTTCACCGCGGTGGCCTGCCGTGTTTCGAGCATGACGATAGGGACTTTCGGCGTCGGTCGTGTACGAACGGGAGCGTTGCGGACGTGCCTGCCGGGGCGGGGCCCGGGACCTGCCGAGGAACCCCCATGCGGCCTGGAGGTCAAGGGGCAGGCCGGGGTCAGTGCAGGTTGCCGTGGGTGGCCGTCAGATGGGCGTGGAGCGCTTCTCCGAAGGCCGTGGTCTCGCCGGCCCGCAGGTGATCGAGGAGCGTCTCGTGCTCACCCGTGAGCAGTGGCAGTCGTTCGGGACGCAGCCGCAGCGCCGAGATGCTCATGCGGCGCTGGCGGTCGCCGAGGGTGGCGTAGAAGCGGGCGGCCAGGCGGTTGCCCGACGCCTCGACGATGGACCGGTGGAACGCCTCGTCCGCCTCCGCGTACTTTCCGACGTCACCCGCCGCCGCCAGCTCCCGCTGCCGGGCCAGCAGGTCGCGCATCCGCTGGTCGTGCTCATCGGGCAGGCCGGTGCGCGCGATGCGCTCGGCCGCGGAACGCTCCAGCGCGAGCCGCAGCTCCAGCACGTCGGCCGCCTCTCCCGGCGGCACCGGCACGACGACCGCGCCGCGCTTGGGGTGCAGCGCCAGCAGCTCCTCCGACTCAAGGCGCAGGAACGCCTCGCGCACGGGGGTCCTGCTGACCTGTACGCGCTCGGCGATCTCGCCCTCGCTGATGAGGGTGCCGCCGGGCAGCTCGCCGGAGAGGATGAGCTCCTTTGTGACGGCGTACGCGGTCTGAGCAGCGGACGGACGCTTGGCGGTCTCGGACATGCCTTCAGGATACCAGGCATGAATACATGCTTGTATCTATGCTGTGTCCGCGGAGTTACATGCGGCGGGGTACCCGAAGGCGCGGGGGTTGCCATTGCGGCCATGACCTGGCCGCAATTCCTGCGAGAGTGTGTCCGTAGCGCCACCCGTCCCGCCCCTCGAAGGATGCTCATGGTCGTTCTCAGCACGCGGGCGCTCAACCGCGCCACGCTGGCCCGGCAGTCGCTGCTCGAACGGGCCGCCGTCCCCGCACTGGACGCGGTCGCGCACCTGTGCGGGTTGCAGGCGCAGGAGCCGCAGGAGCCGTTCGTGGGGTTGTGGTCGCGGTTGTCGGCGTTCGACCCCGCGGAGCTGTCGGGGCTGCTCACCGGGCGGCAGGTCGTACGGATGCCTCTCATGCGCAGGACCGTGCACCTCGTGACCGCCGACGACGCGCTCGCCTGGCGGGCCCGCCATGACGCGATGCTGCGGCAGAAGGTGCTCGCCGTGTACCGGCGGGAGCTGGACGGCATCGACCTGGAGGAGCTGCAGGCGGCGACCGTGGCGATCATGGCGGACGGCGTACCCCGGTCGATGGGCGAGGTGGGCAGGACGCTGGCGGAGCACCGGCCGGAGGCGGACGCCCGGGCGTTAGGCGAGCTGGCCATGGCCGCGCTCGTCCCGGCGGTGCAGCTGCCGCCGCGCGGTGTGTGGCGGACGAAGGCGGGGGTGCGCTACGCCACGCTGGAGTCCTGGCTCGGCCGCAAGATCGAACCGCTGCCCGCCGACGGCTCCGACCCCGCGGGCCGGGAGCTCGTACGCCGCTATCTCGCCGCCTACGGCCCCGCCGCCACCGCGGACCTGCGGGCCTGGGCCGGTCTGGCGGGGTTGCCCGCAGCCGTGGCGGCCGTACGGGACGAGCTGGTCACGTTCAAGGACGAGCGCGGCCGGGTGCTGCTCGACCTGCCGGACGCGCCGCGCCCCGACCCTGACACGCCCGCCCCCGTACGTTTCCTGCCGGCCTTCGACAACGCGATCCTCGGCTACCACGACCGCACCCGCATCATCGACGACGAGCACCGGAACCTGTCGGTGGCGGGGGCCCGCGTCGTCCTGGTGGACGGCCGGGTGTCGGCCACCTGGACCGTCGAACGCGGTCCTTCCGGCGCGGTCGTCATCGCCCCGCTGCGCGATCTCACGCGTGCCGAGCGGGCCGAGCTGGCCGAGGAGGGGCAGGCGCTGGCGGCGTTCCTGTCGGACGGCGAGACCGACGAGGCGCGCATCGCGTGAGCACGTCATCTGTCGCGTCCGGCACCCGGCATCCGTCCGTGTTCACACGGACGGCCTGAGGGCCATCGCCACCACGCGCTGAACGCCCGGTTCTCCCGTTTCGCCCCACCCCGCTACGATCTCGGATGGACATGAGAGGACCGGGGCGGAAGGCGCGGGTGATGGGATGACGTCCCTGCACGTCTTCGACATGGACGGCACGCTGCTCACCGGCTCCTCGGCCAGCCTGCAGATCGCCCGGCGGCTCGGCACGTACGACGAACTCGTGGAGCTGGAGGCCAGGTTCGCGGCCGGCGAGATCGACACGCGGGGCTTCGCCGCCGCCATCCACGAGCTGTGGCGCGAGCTGACGGAGGCGGCCGTGGCGGAGGCGTTCGCGGCCAGCCCGTGGCTGAACGGCATCGAGCAGGTCTGCCGCGACATCCGCGAGCGCGGCGAGCACTCCGCGGTCATCACCATGTCGCCGGACTTCTTCGCCCGGCACCTGCTCGACCTGGGCTTCGACGAGGTGGTGGCGTCGCGGTTCCCGGCGCCGCCGTTCGCCGAGCCGCTCGATCCCGCCAACATCCTCACCCCGTCCGACAAGGTCGGGATCGCCGAGCGGCTGCGGCGGCGGTACGGGCTGACGTACGAGCGGTGCGTCGCGTACGGGGACTCGATGTCGGACGCGCCGCTGTTCCGGCGGCTGACCAACACGGTCGCCGTCAACGCCGACCACCACCTCGCCGATCTGGCCGCCCTCAGCTATCGGGGCGGCGACCTGACGGAGGCGTACGCGCTGGGCCGATCCCTGCTCGACTGACCCCTTGACCGGCCGCGCCAGGGTCCCCGTTGGACTGAGCCCTTGACCGACCGCACTGGGCGCGGCCCCCTGCCCGCCTGAGCCCTTGACAGCCTGCGCCGCCCGGACAGAAGCTCATTTCAGAACATAGTTCTAGAATGAGGGAGTGGCCATGGGCGAGCTGGACGGACGGGTCGCGATCGTGACCGGAGCCAGCAGGGGCATCGGCGCCGCGATCGCCGAGGCGTTCGGCGCGGCGGGCGCGCGGATCGCGGCCACCGCCAGGACGCTGGAGGAGGGCACCAACCGGCTGCCGGGCACGCTGCGCGACACCGTCGGCCGCATCCGCGACGCGGGCGGCACGGCGGAGGCGTTCGCCGCCGACCTGTCGGTCCCCGACGACAGGGCCCGCCTGGTGTCGCAGGTCCTCGACCGCTTCGGCCGGGTGGACATCCTGGTCAACAACGCCGCCGTCACCTACTTCACACCGGTCGCGGACTTCAGCCCGCGCCGCATGGCCCTCATGTTCGAAGTCCAGGTGAACGCGCCGACGCACCTCGCCCAGCTCGTCATCCCCGGCATGCGGGAACGCGGCCAGGGCTGGATACTCAACATCTCATCGGTGGCCGCCCGGCACCCGTCCATCCCACCGGACCGGCTCGCCGGCCTGGGCGCCACCGTGTACGGCATGTGCAAGGCTGCGCTGGAACGCCTCACCACGGGCCTCGCCGCCGAGCTGTACGCCGACAACATCGCCGTCAACTCCCTCGCCCCCACCCAGGTCGTCCCCACCCCCGGCACCCTCTTCCACGGCCTGACCACCGAGAACGACCCGAACGCCGAACCCCCGGAGGTGATGGCCGCCGCCGCACTCGCGCTCTGCCGGGAACCGGCCAGCAAGGTGACCGGCCTGATCGCGTACTCGCAGGACCCGCTGCCCTGAGGTGGACGCTGCGGAGGATGCACCTGATCACGCCGTAGGCATGTGACGGATGGCGGAAGAACCGGCACCATTGCCACGGCTACGCTCCGCCGGCGTCCGCCTTCGGCCGGCCGCTTTTCGCTTGACGATCGAGCGCATGCAGCGGATCCTCTGCTAGCTGCTTGAACGTATTCAACACGCCAGGCTTCAGCGGCTTGTCCCGGCTTGCGCTAAGAACCTCGTCGGCGGCCAGACTCGCCCCTCGCGCGGTCTCCTCCGTGACGAACTCAGCGAGCTTCTTATGCAGATGAATCTGGGTATGACCATCCTTGATGATCTCCAAAAGGAGATGCCCCAGCTCCTCTTCCACACTCCATGCCTGCTTCGGCTCAGGCCGGTTGAGCCGAGCGACGTCCACCGACAGCCGGTCGAGCCTCTGCTCCACCGCGGCTCTCATCGTGTCCATCCGCTCAGCGATTTCATCCGAGATGCGCTGAGTCCCCTTGAGCGCTTCCTCGGCCATCCGTACGGCTTCCTCGGCTCGCCTTCTTCCCCCGAACAGCCTGCATGTCCACTTCTGGGGTTCGTCTGAACTTCCTGCGTACGCGCTCATGCATCCCTCGCCCGGATGTATGCATGGTCCGACACCAGGAAGGTATGTATCGGGAGATCCATCGACCAGGCACACTTCAGTGACGGTAAGGGATCTTCCACTGACTTCCCGGTGAAATTTCCGCAGCTCACCGCGTACGGCGAGACAACGCATCCCGGCGCCCTTGCGGATCGGCGCCGATCATGCACCCCGCTTCCGCACACACCGCCGCAGACGAGGTGGACACGGCTGGAGCACTATGCCGGGCGTACGAAGTGGACCCGTTCCAGATGCGGGTCGTCAGCCGGCCACGTTGGCGGTGAGCTTCTCCCTGATCAGGTCGACACCGCCTCGGCCCGCAAGATCGACGCGCTGGAACAGGTGGGTTCGGCCGCGTTCCCGCTGCACGATGATGTGTGCTCGTCGTCGTACCAGTCGATGAATGCGCGAAGGCCCTTGCCGCCGATCCGGCGCACGATCTTGCCCGTCGACGTCTCGACGATCCAGATCGCGCACCTGAGGTCGTCGTCACAGACCATGGTGGCGAACAGCCGCCCGGACGGCGAGAACACGTGCGACGCCGACGTCTCGTCCGGCACGCCGACTCCGGTGTAGTACCTGCGCGGTTTTCCCCGCAGGTCGTAGACGGCGAGGCGGCTCTTGGGCGAGGAGGCGTCCGCGTCGTCGTGCCGGGCGAGCACCCGGTCGGATCCTCCGGCGAAGAAGAACCGGTAGTTACGCCCGGCCTCCCAGCCGCCGGAGACTATGTGGCGGGGCCCTGCCTTGACCAGCCGGGGAACGCGATCGGCCACGTTCAGGGTGATGAAGCCGATGACGGTCAGGCTGCCGCCACCGATGTTCCTGTACGCGGTCAGCAGGAGCGTACGGCCATCCGGCGACCACTCGGGCGACGTCGCCGGCGCGGGCAGGGAAATGGTGTGCTTCCTGCCGCTGTGCCGATCGATCAGGTCGATCTTTTTCTTCGCCTTCCACAACTCGTAGCCCGGGATCCCGGCCACCCACCGCCGCCCGGGCGCCACCACCGCCTCGCGGTACGGCGTCTTGACGAACTTCTTCCCTTCGCGCAGGTAACCGTAGAGCCCTTGGCCGGCGTCGAAGACCAGCGAGTACGAGGCCAGGCGCAACGGGCCCCTGTCGTTGACCTTGCCTGACGTACCGGCCGGCTTGACCCACGGCTCCGACTCCGTGGCCGGCGCGCTCAGGGTGGGCGTGCCCGGCTCCTTCGCATTCACCGGCTGAATGCCGGCCATGATCAGCGCCACACCCACGAACGCGGCGACGAGCACTCGGACGGACATGAAGGCCCTCCCTCGCTATGCCCTATGTGACCGACATTCGCGGGGTTTGGTTCGCACCACGAAAACGTGACCATGTCGTCTCGCGAGACGATCACCTAACGCCGAGCGAAAAGAGCACCCAACGGACCGGAACCGGAAGGCGGGCCCGGCGCAGGATCGGTGTCGTTCTGGATGCCGGGGTGCTGGTAATCCGCGCTGGTCACCGGGGTGGGTGTGTTCTGCGATGCCTGTCAGGTGTACGCGTGCCGGCCGGTTCCGTGACTCGGCGTCCCGTTGTGAGGACCACGATGCCACCTGCGACGGCCAGGGTGATCAGAGCGATCCCGAAAGCGGTCGTGCCGCTCGCCAGGCCGATGGCGTCGCTGAGGTAGCCGGTGGCGACGGGGAGAGTGCCGGCCGGAAGGTAGCCGCCGACGTTGAACGCCGCGTTGGCCTCGGCCAGCCGGTCGGGCGGGACGCTGGCGTTCAGCAGGGACAGTCCACCGAGCTGGCCCAGGCCCTGGCCGGCTCCGGCCAGCAACGCGGCGGCGAGCAGCGCCGGGACGTTCGAGGTGTGCACGGCGGCGATCAGGGCGGCCATGCTCGCGGCGATGGCGGCGGCTCCCGCTACGAGCATGGCGCGGCGGCCGAGACGCTGCACGAGGAACTGGACCCCGGTCGCGGCGAGGAACATCGCGCAGGCTATGGCTCCGGCAACGACGCGGCTGGTGGTGTCCAGCAGGCCGGACAGCAGCGAGGGGCCGAGCGACAGAACGAACGAGGTGGCGGTGATGCCAGGGGCGAACACGGCGAGGCCGAGGGCCAGCCGCAGGCCGTTGCCTTGAGGCACGCGCGGCAGGCGCACCCAGGAGCCCCGCGCGGGTTCGGCCCGCCGCTCCTCCGGCCTACCGGCCTCGGCGGACTCCGAGACCTCCCCCGCCGTCTGACGAACCGCGGCGGGGCGGTGCAGGGGCATGCGGGCGACGGCGAGGACGGCGGTCGCCAGCAGGGCCGCCTCGACGGCGAAGACGGTGACGGTCGGTGCGGGCAGCGTCTCCGACAGGACGCCGGCGAGCAGCGGGCCGAGGCCTGCGCCGAAGACCATGGCGCAGGAGGCGAGCAGCGCGCCGAGCCGCGCGCGGGCCGTCCCTGCGACGTCGCTGACCGCCGCCATGCCGGCCGAGACCACGGCGCCGACGGCGATGCCGGTGAACAGCCGGGCCGCGATCAGCGCGGCCACGCTCTGCGCCGTCGCGAAGATCGCGCAGGCGGCGAGCGCGAGGCCGAGCGCGGGCAGCAGTACGCGCTTGCGGCCCAGCCGGTCGGCGGCCACACCGGAGACGAGCAGCGAGCCGAGCAGGCCGACGATGTAGAACGCGAAGACCACGGTGAGCGTGCCCTTGGAGAAGCCGATGTCCCGCTGCCATAGCGCGTAGAGCGGTGTCGCGACGTTCGACAGCACGAAGACGGCCGTGACCGGCCAGGCGGCCAGCCATACCCACCAGGTGGGAGCGGGTCTCGGGCCGGTGCCGGTTCGGCGGCGCGCGGGATCGGTCTGGGTTTCGGACACGACTCTCTCCTGTACGAGTTTTGTCGAACTTGTACGAATGGAGTCGAACAATAGCATGCAGTACGATTCGAGTCGTACTGAGGAACTCGTGGGAGGAGCCGACCCTGGCCGCCATCGTGAAGCTGCCGGAACCTGCCGGTCTGCCCGAGCCGCTGCCCGAGCCCGCAGTCGACGACCTGCGCCTTGAGACGGTGCTGAGCGCGCTGAGCGATCCGCTGCGGCTGCGCATCGTGAACAAGCTCTTGCTGGAGCGGGAGAGCTTCGACCACACGTGCGGCTGGTTCGGCATCGACCGGCCGAAGTCCTCGCTCACCCATCACTTCAAGGCCCTGCGCGAGGCCGGCATCATCAGGCAGCGTCAGTACGGCCTTGAGCGCCGCAGCCACGTCCGTGTGGACGATTTGAACGCGCGCTTCCCCGGCCTGCTCGACCTCGTCGCGTCCTGGACCGAGCCCGAGCCCGCCCCCAAGCCACGTCAGACGTCCTGATCCGCCCAGGTGCGATTTCGGCGCAACTCAGTTCGACGGTGATCCGGCTTCGGGCGGAGTGGCGATGCCGGCGCGGTCCCTCTTTGACGCAGGTGTGGCGCGGTGGCGCCGCTCCCCTGTCCGCGCGGCGGCGGGCGTCCGCACGGCCGTGATCATCTCTCGAGGCCTGGGAACGCGCCCGTCACCTGCAGTACCGTAACGTGCGGCCGGTTTGCGCCGCGGGGCTCGATCGCCTTCGCTGCGCAGCCTCTCCGGCCTCCGAGCCGGCGGCGCCCACCCGGCCTGAGCTTGGTCCGCGGGGCCAGGCGGGCGCCGCCCTTCCGGGGCCGGCCGCCGGTCCACCTGAATGCCCCGGACAGGACGGCTCAAGCGCGGGCATCCTCCGGTGCGAGCCCGATGCCGGCCAGCACGGAGGCGACCACGTCGGCCACCGGCCGGCCGTCGGTGCCGATCCGCAGGTCCCCCGCATCGGCCCGATCGAGAGCGTCCGCCTCCGTCGCCGCGCGGGCAGCGGCTTCGCGCAGGGCGGGCTCGTCCAGCCCTTTCAGCTCGTCGCCGGGGATCGTCGGTCCCTCGCCCCGGCCGCGGGCCGTGACGCGTTCGAGCAGCGTGGCCGGGGAGGCGTGCAGCCGGCACACGGTGGGGGTCACGTCGGAGAGCCGGCGGGTGTAGTCGCGGACGGTCTCGTCGGTGTCCGCCTCGCCGCAGACGATCAGGTACGTGGCTCCGGCCGCGCGGTAGCCCGCCCACAGCGCCGCGAGGTTGCGTGCCTTGAGGTCCCGCGGGTCGCCGGAGGCGGGTCGCAGCGTGGCGATCTGCTTCAGGTCGACGTACGCCGCCCGCGCGCCGGTCTCCACGATGTGCCGGAACACCTCGTACGCGACCGTGGACTTGCCCACCGCCGTCGCTCCCGTGAACCAGAGCAGCGGCACCGGCTCGCCGTCCGCCATCGGGCCGGGCTCAGAACGTCCCGGCCGCACAACAGGGGCGACCCGTCGCGGCCGGCCCGCGCGTTCCATGATCAGGCGGGCCGTCTCCCGCACCGTCAGCCCGCCCGTGTCCACGGACAGGTCCGCGTACGCCGAACGCTCCTGGGCCTCGGCCTCGGCGACCGCCTGCTCCACCAGGTCCGGCATCCAGCCCCGCCCGAGGAAGCGCCGCCGCAGCTCCTCCCCCGAGACCCGCAACCTGCACACGGTGAAGTCGGCGTCGGGCAGCCGTGAAGTGTACTCCCGCACCTCCTCCGGGGTGTCCACGAAGCCGGCGAGCACCAGGCACTCCACGCCTTCCTCCCGGAACCCCTCCCACAGGGCGGCCAGGTTGCGGGCGCGGAGCCGGTGGGTGTTCTCCTCCGGCGCGGGGTAGATGAGGCCGATCTGGTCGGCGTCCACGAACGCCGCCTTGACGCCCTCCCGGCCGAGCCGCGCGCAGATCTCGAACGCGGCCGACGACTTCCCGACGCCCGACGGGCCCGACAACCACAGCAACGGCAGACGATCAGTGTTCATCCGCGCGATGCTAACCGGCGGTCCATGACGGGCACGAACCCTTTTCCACGAGCGTGAACCGCGTGCGGACGGGCGCGCGTACCTCCGATCGGAGCCGCCTGAACGGAGGAACACCACCATGACGCTCACACCGCAACCGCCACCACTCGCCCGTGCACGCAAGCGGGTCACGGGCCTGCTGGCCGTCTCGGCGGGTGCGATCGTGCTGGGCGCGTGCCTGGCGTCCTGTGGGAACCCGCAGCCCCAAGCGGCCGGCGCAGCGGCAGCCCGACCGCAGCCGCAGCACCAGATGCAGCATCAGGGGCACGCATCCATGACAGGCGGCGGCACGCAGCCACAGCCCTCCCCCGCCGCCGAGCTGCCCAGGGTGAGCATGAAGAAGCTCAAGGCCACCGCCGGCTGCCCGAAGGCGCGCCTGCAGATCGACGCCGACGAGCTCAAGCAGGCGGCCTGCCAGACCGAGCGCGGCCGGTACACGATCGTCACGTTCACCACCGACGAGGGCAAGCGCGCCTGGCTCGATCACGCCCAGCCGTACGGCGGGACGTACCTGGTCGGCGACCGGTGGACGGTCGTGTCCACGCCCGAGCTGCTCGAAGGGCTGCGCGAGCAGGTCGGCGGCCGGATCGAGACCGGGGCCCAGCACCACTGAGGTGTCTCAGCGAAGGTGCTCGACGACGCCGGCGGCACCGCGGTCTCAACGGAGTCCCCGTAGGGATCGAACCGGCGTGAACGTCCGCCGTTCAGCGCCGGACGCGAGCAGCACCAGCAGGGCGGCGCCGAGCAGCCACAGCTCCCCGAGCTCCCACCCGGCCAAGACCGCCTCGAACCAGTCGGCGGTGAACAGCGGGAGCGAGCCGGAGCAGACGTCCTCACCCCGGTAGTCGGCCGAGAGCGGCCGGATGACGGCGAGCAGCGTCAGCGCCCATGCGGCGCGCGGTGCAGCCGTCGGCGAGCACCTGCGTACGAGGGCGAACAGCACGATGAGCACGGGAACGGCCCACGTCGTCGCGACCTCGGCGAGCGTGGCGAGGTCGTCGCGCACCAGCAGGAACGGCGAGCGGTCGATCGCGCCAGGGTCGCAGCGCACCGAGCCCTCGGCGAAGCCGCCCGCGTCCCCCGCGTAGTACTCCTCGTATATGCGTTCCGGCGGCGCGGGCCACTCGAACCTGGTCCTCCAGGCGTCCCACGTGGGGTAGGCAGCGGCGGCCGGCGCCGCCGCCCAGGCTAACGGGGCAGAGGATGACATGTCGGGAACTCCTTCGCTTCCGGCGCACCCTACAGGTGATCTCGGGCTGGTACGCGGCCGTGTGTAACGCTCAGCCAACAACCGCGCATCGCCCAGTGGACGTCGCCGGTAACGGCGCGGTTCGATGGGGATCATGATGCGCACAAGGTCGTCCATGGCCGTCGCCATAGCCGTCATGTTCGCCGCCCTCACCGCGTGTTCCTCGGGTTCTTCCCCCGCCCCCGCCGCCCCCATCGGAGGCCAGGCGGCCGGCGGCTCCGGCTCGGCGGCGTCGCCCCCCACGGACACGGCGGCTTCCACGGACACGGCGGCTTCCACGGACACGGCGGCGCCCGCGCCTTCGCTGACCGGACCGTGCGCTGACGGAACGTGCGAGATCAAGGTCACCGCAGGGGACGCCGTCGTCGTGCCGGAACGCTACGGCCTCGGGCCGATCGAGGTGAAGGCGATCCGCCGCGACTCGGTCGAGATGGTCGCGCCGGTGACGGGGATGGGTTTCAGCATCTCGAACTGTGACGGCGGCGGCACCGTGGTCTCGGGGGAGGCGGCGGCGTCCGCATGGACTGCGCCAAGGGCATCACCGCGACCATCAACGACGCCATGAGCCTCCAGGTCCTCAGGATCACCGGCGACACGGCCATCGTCCGCATCGAACCCACCGGGGACGCGAAGAGCGGGTGAACGTCAGGGGCGCTCGGCCTCCTGGCGGCGTACGCCGGGGTGACGACGGTCGCGGCGAGCACCGCAGCGGGGGCCACCTGAAGCTCGCGACGTGTATCTGACGTTTCCGGCCCAGGTCGGGTCAGGGTCGCCGCCATCGCGTTGCGAATGCGCGGGCGGGGTTCTCGGTGAAGATGGCGGATGCGAGGCCGGATCCCAGCTCCCGTCCGATGCGCGGGCGCAGGCCGCTGAGCAGGAACGGCATGCCCGGACCGTCGGCGCTCGACCGGGCGGCCGGGGTGACCGTGTCGGCGCCGAGCAGGAGCTGGTGGGCGTGGCCGGCGTCGGCGAGGGCCGCGAGGCGGTCCAGCAGGCGCCAGTCGGTGCCGTGGTGTGCGCGGGACGGACCGTCGAACGCCAGGAAGGCTCCGGCCGCCGCGGCCTGCCGGTGGATCCCGGCGTCCGGGAAGCGGTTGCCCGCCGCAGCGCCTCCAACGCGAACACGACCGCGAACGAGGATCAGCCGCCGGCCCCGTGACGGCGGCGTCAGTGGCCGGGCAGGCGGCACACCGAGTGGGTCGCCGTCTTGAGTGCTCGGCGGTGCAGGGCGTCCAGGTGCTGCCTCGCCGCGCCCGTCGCGGTGGCGAGGGCGAGCTGGGCCGTGCAGGCGGCGGGCTTGGACCGTACGTGTCCGGTGCGCTTGAGCCGGCGCAGCAGGTCCGTGGTGAGCCGGTCGAGGCGGGCGCGGATCTGGGCGAGGTCGGGGCGGGTCGTGGGGGCCTGCTCCGGGTGAGCGGTCCAGCGCGCGAAGAGTCCCTTCTGTACGACCTTGCTCGCGGTGATCTGGTCGCGGAAGAACGTCACCGCCGCGTCCGGGTCCACCCCGGCCTCACCGGCCTGGCGGCGGACCTGGTCGAGGACCTGCTGCTCGCGTACGGGGTCCTCGATGGGCGAGCCGGTGCCGAACTTGGAGGCCGCCACGTCGTCGCTGACGAGCAGCCGTTCGATGACGAGGTCCGTCAGAGGGCCGAGCCTGCCCGGCGAGGCCGCGACCGCGCCCGCGGCGACCGGCGTCGCGGCGGCGGTGGCTCGCGGGACGGCCAACGCCGTCGCCGCGCCGCACAAGCCCGCGATCACCGCGTAGCGGGTCATCCTTGTCCGCAGATTCATGTGTTCACCTTTCTGCGCGTCCGTCTCGAGGGGCGCGGCGGCGCAGGCGCGGTGGGCGGACTCACGGGCGTCGCCGGGCTCCCAGGAGAACCCGCCAGCACCCCGCGTACGCCCGGGGTCGGCGACGGCACGGAACGCGTACGGATCTCGACATGCCGCCCGAAGGGGAACTGCGCACCGATGCCCGCGAGCATCTCGGCCATGCTGGTGGGGCCTGCCTGGGAGACGAGCGGCGTACCGAGGCCGTCGAGCCGGGACAGCGCCCGCTCCCCCGCCGCCGCGTCGTCGCCGCTCCAGGTCGGCGCGAGGACCATCAGGGGCTTGCCGTCCGGTCCCGCCAAGACGCCAGATTGCACGGTCAGCTCGTCCGGGCGCGCGGCCAGGACGTCGTCCAGCCCGGCCGGCACGCTCCCGGCCTGTTCCCACGGGAACAGCACCATGCCGGACAGCAGCACCGGCACGGCGTGCGGCCGGACGCGCATCGAGGTCACAACACCGAAGTTCCCGCCACCGCCGCGCAAAGCCCACAGCGGGTCCGGTTCGTGTTCGGCGTCGGCGGTGAGGGAGCCGCAGGCGAGCACCATGCCGGCGGAGAGCAGGTTGTCCAGGGCGAGCCCGAACCGGCCGCTGAGCGAACGTCCGGCCCAGTCGTGGCCGCCGCCGCGCACCGGCAGCGGCACGCCCGCCTCCCGCGCGGCCCGTACGGCCGCCTGGGCATCGGCCGGATCGGCGCGGCGGACGATCACTGCGGGGCGGGCTTGCGCGGCGCCGTTCCCGATGTGGCGGGCGGCCTCGTAGTCCGGGCCTGTGGTGGTCACGCGGCCCGCGCCGATGGTGCGCCGCAGGGTGCCGGTCAGCCGGTCGAGTGGTTCGTGTGCGGTCATGGGGCCTTCGTCGCGGGATGGAGTTCACCGTCCGCTGAGAGCATGGCGATCAACGGGTGGCGCGGGCGGCGTCCTCGATCACGCGCGTGACCGCGTCGGGACGGCTGACCATCACGGCGTGGGAGGCGTTGACCTCCTCGATGTGCGCGCCTGCCCGCTTGGACATGAAACGCTGCAGGTCGGGGGCGATCGCCTTGTCACGGCGGGTGATCAGGATCCAGGAGGGGATGGTGCGGTACGCCTCCTGCACGCTCGCGTCGGTGACCGCCTTGGTGCCGGCGGGCCGCTGAACCGCGGCGAGGTCGGCCGCGGTGGTCCTGTCGACGTCTCCGGCGAACGACTCACGGAAGTGCGCCGGGTCGATGGAGACCTCCGCACCGCCGGGGACCTCGGTGGTGACCAGCGGGATGGGCGGCGACGACTTGGCCGCCAGGTCCCCCACCGTCTCGCCCTTGGCGGGGATAAAGCCGGCGACGTACACGAGGGCCTTGACGTCGGGGTCGGAGACGGCGGAGTTAGTGATCACGGCGCCGCCGTACGAGTGGCCGACCAGGACCATCGGGCCGTCGATCGTGGCCAGGCAGCTGGAGACGTACGCGGTGTCGCTGGTGAGGCCGCGCAGCGGGTTGGCGATGGCGCGTACCGGATAACCGTCTTTGCGCAGGCGCTCCATCACCGCCGACCAGCTCGACGACTCCGCCCACGCCCCGTGCACGAGGACCACGGTCGGCTTCGCGTTCTCAGCCATCGCCGCGCCGGGCGTGGTGGCGCCGAGCAGGGCGGCCGTGCCGATGGCGAGCGCGGCGCGGCGCGGCGAAGGACATGGGTTCGCATGATGCGGCCTTTCGGGTCTTGTGCGCTTCGGGGTGAAGCGGCTGTGACGTCTCCACGCGGCAGGACGTCACCATTAAGAGGTAAAACGTTCGGTCTCATCCTGTCGGTATCCGTCCACTTCGTCAAGACCGAACGTTCTACCTCATGAGCAATTCGCGCAGTGGCGGGACGCGGCTCCCGGGTTTACGGCACCATGGGCCGATGGATCTCATGCGGGATGGCGACCTGCGGCAGATCGGGCCGTACCGGCTGATCAGGGAACTGGGCAGCGGCGGGATGGGCCACGTCTATCTGGGCAGGTCGCGGGGAGGTCGCGCGGTCGCGGTCAAGGTGGTGCACCGCGAACTCGCCGGGGATTCGGAGTTCCGGCGCCGTTTCGCGGCCGAGGTCGCCGCCGCCAGGCAGGTCGGCGGCTTCTACACCGCCCAGGTGGTCGACGCCGACACGAGCGCCGACCCGCCATGGCTGGCCACCGCCTACATCCCGGGCCCCTCCCTGGCCGAAGCCGTCGGAACGCACGGACCCCTGCCGCCGCCCGCCGTCCGCTTGCTGGGTGCCGGCCTGGCCGAAGGGCTGTCCGCGATCCACGCCTACGGACTGGTGCATCGGGACCTCACCCACCGCAACGTGATCCTCGCCGATGACGGGCCCCGCGTCATCGACTTCGGCATCGCCAAGGCGCTCGACACCGTCCACCTGTCCACGTCCGTCATCGGCACTCCCGGGTTCATGTCCCCGGAGCAGGCCACGGGCGGCAGGGCCGGTCCCGAGAGTGACGTCTTCTCGCTCGGCTGCGTCCTCGCGTACGCCGCCAGGGGCACCGGGCCGTTCGGTGGCGGGCGTCCCGACCTCGTGGTCTACCGGGTCGTGCACCAGGAGCCGGACCTCGCCGGAGTGCCCGACGACCTCGTGCCCCTGCTCCGCTCCTGCCTGGCCAAGAACCCGGCCGAGCGGCCGGCCCTGGACGACGTCCTCGATCATCTCGCGCCGCACGTGGACGGCTTCACCACCGCCGCCTGGCTGCCGCCGGACGTGACCGCGATGATCGCCGAACGCGGCGCCATGATGCGCGAGGCGATCCGCTCGGACCCCCAGCCGCCCGGGCGCACCCGTGTCGAACCCGGCGGCGCTGTTGCGGGCGGCGTCACGGCCGATCGGCCGTATGCCGGGGCCGGCGCCTTCCGACCGCAGCGCGCCGCACCAGCACCTGACCCGGGTCATCGCCGTCGCCAGACCGCCGATCGCACCGAGCCCGTACGAGAGCCGTCCGCTGCCGGCGGTACCCATCCGGCACCCGACCATCGCGCGGCCGGCATCGCACGGGCCGCGACGGCCCTGGCGCTCCTCTGCCTGCCTGGCCTGCTGGCCATGAGCCTCGAACTGGCCAAACGCCTCGAGCACACCACCCCGTGGTTCGGATTGCTCATGGGCGACCTGATCCTGACCGTTGTGGAGGCCGTCATGCTGGCCACAGGTGCGCTTCTTCTCACCCGGCGAAACAACGCCGGCCGCTGGATGATCTTCGCGGCCGGCGGCACGACGGCGCTGCACGGCCTGAGCGCCATCGGGCAATACCTGGCGATGGGCGGGGTGCCGACCCTCGAAGGGACCATGCCCAAGCTCGTCTTCATCGCCTCCCCGCTGACAGCCGTGGCGGCCGCCACGGCTGCCGTTCTGGCCGTGCTCCCGTCGGCGGGACGCTGGTGCCATCGCTCCGGCTGATCAGCCGCCGGGCGGCGGGTGAGCGGCGCGCGCACCGCCGTTGCGGCTCCAGAGCCGCCGGTGACGAGAGCGGCGATGGTCAGGAGACCAGCTTGGCCACCACCCTGACCAGGGTCTCGCGGGCGTTCTCGACGTCATCGCCCATGATCATCTGGGCGAGCGGCGGGGTGGCGTACCACCATCCGGCCAGCGCGATCACCGCGTAGAGCAGCTCCCCCGGCGCGAACTCCGACGGGACCGCGCCCTCCTTCTGCGCGGCGGCCAGGGCGGCGAGCTTGGCGGCGTAGTGCTCAGCCCGCTCCTCCCTGGCGGCGATGGGGTCGCCGCCGCGATGCAGGCCCTCCCAGTACAGCAGCCTGATGAACTGCGGGTGCTCGCGGTGGTAGTCGAAGACGCGGCCCGCGTACTCCGGCAGGTTCGCGGCGAGCGGCCCTTCCAGCGGCACGGCTTCGGCCAGCCGCTCCAGGCTCCAGCTCAGCACGGCGCCGAAGAGCTGCTCCTTGTTGCCGAAGTACTGGTAGATGCGCTCCTTGTTGACGCCGGCGGTGGCGGCGATGCGGTCGAGCCTGGCGGCCTCGGGGCCGTACTCGGCGAACTCGTCGATCGCCGCGTCCAGCAGCAACTGCCGCGTACGGGCCGTGTTCCATGCCATGTCCGCCAGCATAGCCCAAAAATCCAACTCGACAGTTGGAGAGTCTCGCGCATAAACTCCAACTGACGAGTTGGATTTGCGTCGTTGAAAGGATCAGTCATGCCTGCCGCTCCCTCCGTGCACCGTCGCGCGCTTCTCACCTGGTTCGCCGTCTACGCCATGCTCATGCTGGTGCAGGCGCTGCTCGGGCCGGTGATCTCGCCGCTGCCGATGGCGCTGCGCACGCTGGTGGTGACCGCGATCGTGGTGCCCGCGGTGGTGTATCTGCTGGTGCCCGGCCTGTTGCGCGTCAACGCCCGCCTGCACCGGCGCGACGGCAAGGGGCGGCGGTGAGGACGCCGCGCGCGTCCTCACCGCCGTCCTGGCCAGCGCCGCACGCGTCCTCACCGCCGCCCCGGCCGGCGCCGCACGGGCCCTCACCGCCGTACAGGCCCTCATCGCCGGCCTGGTCGGCGCCGCGTGCGCCGGCCCGTCTCAGCCGTCAGCCCACGGCGTACGCGCGGATGACCGTCTGGGTAACGCCGTTGCCGTCGGCGTCGGTGACCGTCGCGCGAAGGGAGACGAACCCGGCTTCGGCGGGGTTCGCCAGCGAGGCGGCCCAGCCGGAGTCCGTCCGGGTGACGGGCACAACGCTCCAGGTGGCGCCGTCGTCGGCGGACATCTCCAGCCGGATCTCCCTCACCTCCGCCTCCGCCGCGCCGGGGTTGCGCTCGACCCACACGGGCAGCCGGGTGGTGGCGCCCGGCTCGGCGCGGTTGAAGTCGTCCAGGCCCTCGGGGCTGTAGCGGACGGCCATCAGCGGCAGCGCCCGCCGCTCGGTGGTGGTCGCGGAGGAGAACGTCCAGGCCGACGTCACCTCCGTGGAGAGCGGAGCCTCCCGGCGCAGCGACGCGGTCAGCGTGTAGTCGCCGGATCCTGCGGGCAGGTCGGCGCGCAGCTCACAGCGCTCCGGCCGGGGCACGTGGCACGCCGCGAGGTCGGCGGTGGCCAGCGTCTCGCCGTCCCTGGTGAGGGTGGCGGTGCCGGTGGCGGCGGAGTCGGTGCCGGTGCTGCCGGGCCGCCCGTCGGCGAACATCCCGGTCGCGGGAAAGCTCAGCTCGTCGCCGGTGCGCTCGCCGGCCGTCGTGCGGAACGACGGGCCGGTGACGGCGGCGTTCCAGACCTCCGTCGTGTGGCTTCCCGGCTCCGCGGTCCCGCTGTCGGCGGAGATCAGCCCCGTGCCGGTCCCGAAGGTGCCGGCGTAGGGCAGGCCGGGGGTCCGGTAGTGGACGAGCCTACCCGGCAGCTCGATGCCGCGGACCAACGAGACCACCATGGCTCCCAGCGGCCCCGACCCGGTCAGCTGGACCGAGGCGATACCGGTGCCGGGCGTTCCCGAGGCCCGGTAGGTCGCGGTGACCTTGGCCAGGTCCTCTCGCTCGGCGTGATAGGTGGGATCGTCGGGGATGCCGCCGGTGCGCCGGTCGACGAGGGTGTAGACGTACGGGCTGGGTGAGACGTCCTTGCTCAGCCATGTGGTCCCCAGCGTGTAGGTCAGCCCCGGGGACGCGGCGGGTACGACGAACGTCTCGGAGTTGGCATCGAGGTTGCTCGACGACCAATTGCCCCAGGCGCCGTGCTCCAGCCCGAGGTTGGTTTCCCTGGTGAGCTGGGCGCCCGGGTCGTCCACGGTGACCTGCGTCGGCTTGCTCTTGCGGTGGTCCACGGTGATCCGCTGATCCCCGCCGTCGACCTTCAGCGGGCGATCGGCGAACGTCTCGGTCACTGTCCCGTCCACCTTCTCGAAGGTGGCGGTGTACAGGTTCCAGTCGCCCTCGGGCAGGCGCACCGTGGCCGTCCCGTTCCTGAAGGCCAGCACATGGACGGCCCCCGTCTCGGCGTCGTAGACCTCGGCATCGGCGGGGTCGATCGGCTCGCCCTGCCTGCTCACGACGTTGACGGTGACGTCGTACGACTCCGGCTCCACGTACGCGCCGGCCAGCGTGCGGACCACCGTCTCGCCCGACCTGGCGGTGACCGTGCCCGGGTAGTCGCCCGGAGCCTTGCCGCGCGCGTCGATGGTGAGCGTCACCGACGCCTCGCCACCGGCGGGGACCGTGACCTGCTCGGACGACAGCTTCAGGACCTCACCGTCGGCCGACAGCTCGAGGGTGACCGGCGTGTCGCCCGAGTTGGCGTAGGTGATGGTCTTGGCCGCCGTACGGTCGCCGCTCTCGTTCCACGGGAAGGCAGCCCACACGTTGGGCTGCTCGGCCACGACCTGCTGGCGCAGCGCGCGCACCAGGTCGATCGTTCCCGTGCCCTGATCGTACGGGGTCGCGTCCTCAACGGGGGCGGCGCTGCCGATGAGCGCGGCCTTGAGCTGGGCGCCGGTCCAGTCCGGGTGGCGCTGGGCGAGGATGGCCGCCGCTCCCGTCACGTGCGGGGCGGCCATCGAGGTGCCGCCCATCACTTCGTGATCGCCTCCGGGGACGGCGGCTGTGATCTCCTCTCCCGGCGCGGTCACGTCGGGTTTGATCGCGTGGTCGCCCGTGCGCGGCCCCCGGCTGGAGTACCCGGTCATCCGGCCCTGCTTGTCCACCGCTCCCACGGCGAGCGCCGCATCGGTGCTGCTGGGACTGCCCACGCTGGTCTGCACGCTGTTCCCCGTCGCCGCGACGAACAGCGTGCCGGTCCGTTCCGAGAGCGTGGTGACCGCCTGCTCCACCGGATCCTGCTCAGGACCGTCCGGGCCGCCCCAGCTCAGGTTGACGACCCTGGCCTTGACCTCGATGGCGGCCCACTCCAGGCCGGCGAGCGCGGCGGATTCGGTGATGCCCGCGATCGTGCCCACCTTGCCGATGGCCAGGCTCGCCTCGGGGGCCACGCCGCGGTACTTCTCACCCCTGCCCGCCACGATCGACGCGACGTGCGTGCCGTGGCCGCTGGTGTCGCGGATGTCCGGATCGTTGGTGAAGTTGCGCTCCGCTACGACCGCGTCCTTCAGGTCCGGGTGGTCGGGGTCGTATCCGGTGTCGAGCACCGCGACCTTGACGCCCTTGCCCGCGAAGCCCTGCTGCCACGCCTGCGGCGCGCCGACCTGCTTGACGCTCTCGTTCAGGTAAGGGCTTCTGCGGCCGTCCAGCCACAGCTTGGTGCGGCCCGCCACCAGCGTGCGGGAGCCGGTGAGGGTCCGCCAGGTCTGCGTGGCGCTCTTCTTGGGTACGCGGGCCGCGTTCATGCCCAGCGCGGACAGCCGCCGCACCTGCGGGGAGCCGGTGCTGACGCCCTGCTCGATGACGGGGATGTCGGGGGTGTCGGCGTCACCGTAGCCCCAGGCCAGGAGCTGGGTGACGTCGAACAGCCGCCGGTCGAGCACGCCCTGCGCGAGCAGCGGCGCGGCGTCGGACGGGATCACGTGCAGGTGCCCGTCGCGCACCTTCGTGAAGAAGGCGGCCTGCCTGCCGGGCCCGGGCTCCACGCGATGCCCCCGCCCGGTGAGCACGACGCGGTCACCGGTGATCAGCGTCACCGCCTCCGGCTGCGCGCCCGGCGCGGCCTGGGCGTGCGCCGGTGCGGGTGTGGCGCCGATCGTCCCCGCCAGCACAACGGCGAGTATCGACTTGCCTAACGTCATGGTTCTCCTCATATCGATCGTGCGGCCGATGCGCGGGGCCGCGTCTCACCGCGGACCTTCGTCCGTCCACTCCGCGGTCAGCTTGATGAACCCGTCGCCCGAGGTCGTGATGCCTCCTGTGGCCGCCGGAAGCAGGTCGGTGCGGACCACCCGGGAGGTGTCCGGATCGATGACCACCTTGCGGTCACTCAGGCCGTTCCGGAACTGCAGCTCTTCGCCGTCCTCGACCGTGCGGAGCCGCCGTACGCCCGGCAGCTCGGCGAGGGCGCGGAACGCCGCCGCCCGCACCTCGGCCGGCGCGGGGAGCTCCGCGACCAGCGACAGCAGCGGGATCAGCGCGGGATCGCCCCCGTCTTCCGCGTCGCCCTTCCGCATCTCGACGACCTTCCGCCGCAGCGCCTCGGGCTCGGCCGGCAGCGTTTCGAGATCTTCCATGGTGAGCCGGGGGCCGTCGTCGCCCGCGGTCCCGAGCAGGAACGTGCCGGAGTCCAGCTTGATCAGGTCTCTTCCGTTGCCGGGCTCTCCCCGGCTCCACCGCTGTCCGTCACGCGTGGTCCAGGTCTCGCCGATGACCGCGCCGTCCTCGTTCTCCCGCTTGATGTGCCAGTAGGTCGCGGGATCCTGCGGTGCGCGCCGCGCGCTGTCCGCGGCGACGAGCAGGACGTCCTTGGCGGAGGTGAGGTGCCGGGGCTCTGCGACGGGCGCGACGGCCTGGTTCGTCACGATTATGACGGCGGCGGCCACCGCGAGCCCGGCGGCGGCGATGCCGGCGAGGCGCACGGTCCACGGCCGAGGGGCGCGCCGGGGAGCCGTCCCCCGGGCCGTCGCGGCCAGCAGCCGCCCCCGCGCGCCGGACAGGGCGTCCGGGCCGGCCTCCGTCACCTCCGAGCGCAGTTCCTTGATCAGGCGCAGGTCATCCATGGTCTTCTTCTCTCGTCTCGGCGGGGTTGGCGCCGCCCAGGGCGGCTGTGACCTTGCGGCGGGCGCGCGACAGGCGCGAGCGGACGGTGCCGACGGGCACGCCCAGCGCCCTGGCCGTCTCCTCGTACGTCAGGTCGCCCCAGGCGATCAGCAGCAGCACGTCACGCTCGCCGCGCCCGAGCCTGGCCAGCGCGGCGGCCAGCCTGCGGCGGGTCGCCGAGGCGGACACCCGGGCGGCCACCCGGTCGTCGAACGCCGCCGTCACGGGGTCCTCGCCCGTTCTGGCCAGGGCCCGCAGTCCGCGCACCTCGGCGCGGCGGTGCACGCCGATGATGTTGGTGGTGATGCCGTACAGCCAGGGCAGCGCCTCGGCGCGGCCGAACTCGTAGCGGTGGCGCGTCTCGAACGCCCTGGTGAACGCCTCGGCCACCACGTCCTCGGCGTGCTCGGGGCCGAGCCGCCGCACGACGTAGCGGTGCAGGGTGGCGGCGTGCCGGTCGAACAGCTCCGCGAAGCACTCGGGCGTGCGCAGCGAGGCTCGGATGATCGAGGAGTCGTCGCGGGCCTCCATCGTTCCCGCTCGTCCGGCCGCCGGCGGCGGATGGGCGCTCAGGGGTGGACGGTCCGTCACGACGGGCTCCCGTTCTGCGATGGTGCTCACGATCGTCTTTATCCGCAGGGCGTTCGAGAGTTCCCCGGACTTTCCGTGAGGCGGGCCGTACAAAACGTACGGATAGCGCATCGCAGTCTCAAATATCCTATATATCCTACAGCTATAGTGGGTTTATGGTCCTACCTTCGGTCGCCATCGTCGGGGGCGGCGCGAGCGGCGCCCTGACCGCGATCCACCTGCTGCGACTCGCCCGCGCCACCGCCACTCCGCTGGCGGTCACCCTGATCGACCAGGGCGGCCTGGCACGCGCTCGGCCAGGCCTACTCGACCACCGATCCGCACCACCTGCTCAACACCCGGGTCGAGCGCATGAGCGCCTTCGACGACGATCCTGATCACCTGCGCGACTGGGCGCGTTCGGCGGGCGTGCACGCCTACGACTACCTGCCGCGCGCCCTCTACGGCCGCTACCTGCGCGAGGTGCTGGCCGATGCGGAGGACCCGCCCGAGCGCCCGCTGCACCGCGTCACCGCGACCGCCGCCTCGCTCGACGCCGACCACGCGGTACGCCTCGCCGACGGCGGGCGGGTCGAGGCCGGCGCGGTCGTCCTCGCGCTGGGCAACCGCCGCCCCGCCCCGCTGCCCGGCGTGGCCGCGCATCCCCGCCACATCGCCGACCCGTGGGCGCCGGGCGCGCTTGCCGCGATCGACGACGGCGCGCCCGTGCTGGTGCTCGGCACCGGCCTGACGATGGTGGACGTCGCGCTCACCGTGACCAGGGCGCACCCCGGCACCGTCGTGTACGCGCTGTCCCGGCACGCCCTGCTCCCCCGCGCGCACCCGATCCGCCCGGCCCTGCCGATCCCCGTCGCCGTCCCCGGCGGCCCGCTGCGGGTGGCGGAGCTGCTCGCCGTCGTCCGCCGGGCCATCCGGGCGAACGGCGGCGACTGGCAGGGCGTGATGGAGGGGCTGCGGCCGCACGTACAGGATCTGTGGCGGCGGCTCGCCCCGGATGAGCGGCGGCTGTTCCTGCGGCGGGTGGCCCGCTACTGGGAGGTCCACCGGCACCGCATCCCGCCCGCGTCCGCCGCCGCCCTCGACGAGCTGCGCGCGAGCGGGCGGTTGCGGCTGCTGCGCGGCACCCTGATCAGCGCCGAGCTCGCGGCGAGCCCGACCACGGCCGGGCCCGCCGCGAGCGGGCTGCGCGTCCACGCCGACCTTGACGGCGCCATCACCGGCTTGGACGTCGGCTGGCTGGTCAACGCCACCGGGCCGTCGCCCGACGTCACCTCCGACCCGTTCATCGCGAGCCTCATCAACGCCGGTCAGGCCCGCCCCGACCCGCTCATGCTCGGCCTGGACGCCGCTGCTGACGGCGCGGTGCTGGACGCGTCCGGGCGGCCGAGCGATCGCCTGTTCGCGCTGGGCCCGCTGCTGCGCGGCACCCTGTACGAGACGACCGCCGTCCCCGAGATCCGCGCCCAGGCCGCCGCCCTCGCTCCACGGCTCCTCGAAGCCGCCGCCTCCCGGGTCACGCCCCCCGCGCGCGTGCGTGATCTCGTAGATACCAAGCCGAAGTGAGGGTTCCCACCGCTTCTGCGGGGAAAGGAGAGTGGTCAGGCTTGCAGATGCGGGCATAGAGTGGGGCTTGTGACGACGTTTCGGATCAGCGAGGCGGCGGCGCTGCTCGGGGTAAGCGCCGACACCGTCCGCCGCTGGGTGGACGCGGGCCGGCTGCGGGCCGAGCGCGACGAGCACGGTCATCGGCGGGTCGGCGGCGCCGATCTGGCGGCCTTCGCGCGCTCCCAGGTCGGGGAGAGCGAGGGCGGCGGCCGTTCGTCGGCGCGCAACCACTTCCGGGGGATCGTGACCGACGTGGTGCGCGACGCGGTGATGGCGCAGGTGGAGATCGCCGCCGGGCCGTTCAGGGTGGTGTCGCTGATGAGCCGTCAGGCCGCCGACGAGCTGGGGCTGGAGCCGGGTGTGGTGGCCGACGCGGTGATCAAGTCCACCAACGTCGTCGTGGAGATCCCGGGTCACGAGCGCGTGGCCGGCAACGTGTGAGGAGGCCCCGTGGTGTTCAGGCGTGTGTCCCGATGGGCGGCCGTGCTACCCGTCGCGCTGGCGCTCGCGGGCCTGTCCGGCTGCGGCTCCGGCGAGCCCGCCGCGTTCACGGGCTCGGGGGCCGGAGCGGCCACGGAGCTGACGGTGTTCGCGGCGGCGTCGCTGACCGAGACGTTCACCGAGCTCGGCAGGATATACGAGGCCGCGCATCCGGGCACGACGGTGACGTTCAACTTCGGCTCCAGCGCCACCCTGGCCCAGCAGATCGTCCAGGGCGCCCCTGCCGACGTGTTCGCCGCCGCCAGCCCGGCCACCATGAAGACCGTCACGGACGCGTCCCTGGCGGGCTCGCCGACGACGTTCGCGCGGAACACGCTGCAGATCGCCGTACCCGCCGGCAATCCGGCCAAGGTCGACGAGCTGAAGGACCTCACCGACCCGAACGTGAAGGTGGCGCTCTGCGCCGAGCAGGTGCCGTGCGGCGCGGCGGCCGTCAAGGCCCTGCAAGCGGCCGACCTGCAGGTCACGCCCGTCACCCTGGAGCAGGACGTCAAGGCCACGCTGACCAAGGTCGAGCTGGGCGAGGTGGACGCCGCGCTGGTCTACAAGACCGACGTCATCGCCGCCGCGGGCAAGGTGCAGGGCATCGCGTTCCCCGAGGCCGATCAGGCGGTCAACGACTATCCCATCGCCGCGCTTGACAAGGCTCCGGCCGGTGCGGCGGCCCGGCGGTTCGTCGACCTGGTGCTGTCGCAGCAGGGCAAGGACGTGCTGGTCAAGGCCGGGTTCGACGCCCCCTGATGAGCGCGCCCGTTCAGGAACAGCGCAGCCGCGAGGTCGCCGGGCGGCTGCCGTGGATGCTGGTCGTGCCCGCGCTGGCCGGGCTGGCGTTCCTGGTGCTGCCGCTCGCCGGGCTGCTCATCCGCGCCCCGTGGGGCACGCTGCCCGCGCGGCTGGCCGAGCCGCAGGTGCTGGAGGCGCTGCGGCTGTCGCTGGTGAGCGCCACCGTCGCCACCGCCGTGTGCCTGCTGCTCGGCGTGCCGCTGGCCTGGCTGCTGGCCAGGGTCGAGTTCCCCGGGCGGCGGGTGGTGCGGGCGCTGGTCACGGTGCCGCTGGTGCTGCCGCCCGTGGTCGGCGGCGTGGCGCTGCTGCTCGTGCTCGGGCGGCGCGGCATCGCCGGGCAGTGGCTGGAGGCGTCGTTCGGCGTGACGCTGCCGTTCACCACGGCCGGGGTGATCGTGGCCGAGGCGTTCGTGGCCATGCCGTTCCTGGTGATCAGCGTGGAGGGGGCGCTGCGCGGGGCCGACCGGCGCTTCGAGGAGGCCGCCGCCACGCTCGGGGCCTCGCGGTGGACGGTGTTCCGGCGGGTCACGCTGCCGATGGTGATGCCGGGCGTGGTGGCGGGGGCGGTGCTGTGCTGGGCGCGGGCGCTCGGCGAGTTCGGGGCGACGATCACGTTCGCCGGGAACTTCCCCGGCACCACCCGCACCATGCCGCTGGCCGTCTACCTGGCACTGGAGACCGAACCCGAGGCGGCCATCGTGCTCAGCCTGGTGCTGCTGGCCGTCTCGGTGATCATCCTGGCGAGCCTGCGCGACCGGTGGGTGAGCGCGCCATGACGCTGGACGCCCACCTGGTCGTCACCAGGCCCGCCTTCACCCTCGACATCGCCATCAGCGTCCGGGCGGGCGAGGTGGTGGCGCTGCTCGGCCCCAACGGCGCGGGCAAGACCACCGCTTTGCGGGCCCTGGCCGGGCTCACCCGGCTGTCCGGTGGCCACATCACGCTGCGCGGCCGGCCGCTGCACACACTGCCCGCCGAGAGCCGCCCGATCGGCATGGTGTTCCAGGACTACCTGCTCTTCCCCCACCTGTCCGCGCTGGACAACGTCGCCTTCGGGCCGCGCTGCCAGGGCGTGCCCAAGGCCGAGGCACGTCGTGTCGCGGCCGAGCTGCTGGAGCGGGTCGGGCTGGCCGATCGCGCCGCCGCCAGGCCCCGGCAACTGTCCGGCGGGCAGGCGCAGCGGGTGGCGCTGGCCCGCGCGCTCGCCGTACGTCCCGAACTGCTGCTGCTCGACGAGCCGCTGGCCGCGCTCGACGCCCACACCCGCTTGGAGATCCGCTCAGGGTTGCGCCGCCACCTCGCCGATTTCGACGGCGCGACCGTGCTGGTCACGCACGACCCGCTGGACGCCATGGTGCTGGCCGACCGGCTGATCGTCATCGAGAACGGCGCCGTCGTCCAGCAGGGCGCCCCCGCCGAGGTGGCGCGCCGCCCGCGTACCGACTACGTCGCCCGCCTCGTCGGGCTCAACCTCTACCGGGGCACGGCGGACGGGCACCAGGTCAAGGTCGGCGAGGTGCCGCTGCATGCTTCCGAGCAGCTGACGGGGCCGGTGTTCGTGGCGTTCCCGCCCGGTGCCGTCGCGCTCTACCGTTCCCGTCCCGACGGCAGCCCGCGCAACCTCTGGCAGGCCCGCATCGACGGGATCGAACGGCACGGCGACAACGTCCGCGTCCACCTCGACGGCCCGATCGCGGTGTTCGCCGACATCACGCCCGCCGCCGTGGCCGACCTCGACCTGAGCCCGGGTCAGCGGATCTGGGCGTCGGTCAAGGCCACCGAGACCCACGCGTACCCGGCATGAGCGCCTGGCGAGGCCCGCGCCGCTTCCCGTCTGAGCAGGCGGTACGTCGCCCTGCACGCCGCCTCCCGCCTGCTCCTGTGACGGTCGCAGACAGTAAGGGTTGAGGCGTATAAGGCCCTTACGCAAGCCTGTACGCCATGGCGCCATCCGATCACGACATTTCAGGAATCGTCCCGACTTGCCCGTCATGTCGGATCCCGTGAGGGCGGCGGGCCGGTACCGCTGGGTCGTCCTGGGGGTCGCGACGTTCACCCAGGCCGCGGCGGCGTTCTTCGTGCAGGGCATCGGCGCGATGAGCGTCCACCTGCAGCGGGACCTCGACCTGAACACCACCCGCCTGGGCCTGCTGCTGTCGGCGGCTCAGCTCCTGCCGCTGGCCGGGCTGCTGGTGGCGGGACGGCTGCTGGACCGGCACGACGAACGCTGGGTGGTCGGCACCGGCGCTCTCGTCGTCGCCGTGGCGCTGGCCGCCGGCAGCCTGGCCCCCGGATACGTCTCGCTGCTCGCCGCACTGCTGATCGTCGGCGCCGGATACAGCACGATCCAGCCGGGCGGCAGCAAGTCGGTGGCGTCCTGGTTCGACACCTCGCAGCGCGGCCTGGCCATGGGGATCCGGCAGGCGGGGCTGCCGCTCGGCGGGGTGCTCTCCGCCTCCGCGCTGCCCGCGCTGGCCACGGCCTTCGGCTGGCGCTCGACGCTGGTGGCCGGGGCGCTCGTCGCGCTGGCGGGGGCGGTCGCGTTCATGGCCTTCTACCGCCGCCCGCCGCACCGGCCTCCCGCGCGGACGGCGTCCCCCATGCGGCTGGACCTGCTGCGCGAGCCGTACATGAAGAAGGTCATCCTGTCCGGTACGTGCCTGGTGTCGGTGCACAGCGGGCTTGGCGTGCTCACCGTGCTCTACCTGCACGAGGTGGCGTCCATGGAGGCCGCCCCGGCCGCGCTGGTCTATGTGGCGGTCCAGTGCGCCGGTGCGCTGGGCCGGGTCTGCCTGGCGGCCTGGAGCGATCGCCACAAGTCCGGCCGGTACGCCTGCGTGCTGGCCTGCCTGGCCGCGGTGATCGCCGGGATGGCGCTGCTCGCCACCCCCGCCGGCCGCTCCCCTGCCGTCGCCTGCCTGCTCTTCGTCTGGCTCGGCTTCTTCGGCATCGGCTGGTACGGCCCGTGGGTCGCATATGCGGCCGAGGCGGCGCCGCCCGACCGCACCGGCTTCGCGCTGGGGCTGGCCATGGCGGTCAACCAGGTGGCGATCATCCTCGCGCCGCCCGCGCTCGGGCTCCTCACGGACGTGACCGGGGGTTTCGCCGCCGCCTGGGTCCTGCTCGCCGTGCTGACCGGGCTCACGCTGGCTGCGACGGCCCGGCGTCCCACGGTAGGCGGTGGCCGGCCAGGGCGGATCGCGTGACGGGTCTGCCATGGCCGCCCTTCCCGTCCGCCGTTCCCCGCTCCTCGGCTGCGCCTTCCGGGCAGCGCAACGATGATGCCACGGTGTTCCCCGCAGGGTGGGGCGCCGAGGGTGTTATCGGTCGATCCCGCGGCCGTCGAGGAGGTGAGCGGCATCGGCACGGTGGTCGCCCGCACCGAGGACGACCCCATGTACGAGAACACGATCCTGGTGTTGGAGAACATGCTCATCGACGTCGGCGCATCGGGCGGCGACGAGGCGCTGGAGATAGCACGTGGCAGGCTGGAGCAGCGCGGCTGGTAGGTCGTGGGCTCCAGCTACAAAGTGCTCTTCCTGGAATCCGCCAGGTGGGAGGGGACGTCTGTGAACGTCACCAGCGTCGAGCAGGTGCGGCAGGTCGGGCCCGAGCCGGAGGGGGAGATCCTTCAGGTGATGCGGTCCGATCCCGAGAAGGCGGATGAATACCTGCTGGGGACCATGTCGTCCGAGGGGTGACGGGGTGGGATCGGGAAAGAGGTAGCCGATCCCACCCCGGGTGGTCACGCGTCGGCGATCACGATGTCGTCGAGGTGGAGGACCTCGCCGGCGTCGCCGTCACCCGTCAGCTCCAGGGCGACGGTGGCGGTGCCCGCCGGGGCGGTGAGCTCGGCGGTGAACTCCTTCCAGCTCGTGCTCAGCCCGTCCAGCGTGATCTCGTCGCTGCGCAGCAGCTCCTCGCTCGAGTCGCGCCACAGCACGCTCAGGGTCGCGGCGGAGACGCCGGGGCTGCCCTGCCTGGCCCAGAAGCCGATCTGCTTGCCGCCCTGCCTGGCGGTGAAGCCGGGCCAGTTGTCCGTGGTGACGCCCCAGCCGTGGGCCTCGGTCACCTCGACGCGCAGGCCGTAGTCGCCCTCGTGGGCGGCCTCGGCCGACCGCTCGGCGGAGGCGCTGTACCAGGCGGCCCAGGTGCCGATCGAGCCTTCGAGGGTCGAGGTGTCGGTGTCGAGGGCGTTGGGCGTCGGCGGTTCCTCCGAGGAGCCGTTCAGCGTGCTGCCAGCGTCCTGGTTGTACGGTGCGGCGCGCCACACGTCCCAGGTGACCGTCTCGCCCCAGCCCTTGGCGAACTTCCAGTCACCGATGTAGGTGTTGTCCGCGAAGCTGTTGCCGGCGTTGAACATGACGTTCTGCTGGATCTCCGTCACCGTGTACGGCGCCCACGACATGTTGTCGGCGCCCTGGGCGTACAGGGCCTGAACCCCGCAGTAGGTGCCGGCGCAGGGCACGTTCGAACGCTCGAAGCGGAACTCGTTCCCGGTCACCTTCACGTTGCGCGAGTGCCAGCGGCAGTCGGTGCGCAGCGGCTCGTTCGCGATGCCGGTGTAGCAGGGGTGGGTGTCGTTGATGGGGTTCGGGTAGTCGGTGTTGTGCGGTTCCGGGATCACCGTCGGGGAGACGAACGGCGTGCAGTAGCTCTTGCTGGTGTTGCCGTTGCTGTTGCAGAAGCGGTTGGCGTTCTCGAAGATCGAGACGCCGGAGAAGTTGTCCTCGAAGTAGTTGTCGGCGATGTTGAGATCGGTGCTGCCGCTCACCTCGCTCGGGAGCCTCGCGTCACCGCCGGACTCGGAGATGTAGATGGCGGGCGACGGGGAGCCCTGGTTGTCGTTGCCGCCGACCCAGCCGTTCTTCTTGAAGACGTTGCGGGTGATGGTGGCGTTGTAGCTGATCTCGTACCAGATGCCTTCGCTCTCGTTGTGCTCGATCCAGTTGCGGTCGAACAGGAAGTCGACGTTGTTGGTGTCGGCCCAGAGGCCGACGCCCAGGTTGTCGTGCACGTAGTTCTGGGTGACGGTGGCGCCTTCGACGTCCCAGAACTTGACGCCGCCGCTGCAGCCGCAGCCCTGCTCCCTGGTCTCCCAGTCGTCCTGGTTGTTGCCGGCGATCTCGTTGTTGTGGACGACGAGGTCCTTGACCGCCCGCTCGCCCTCGATCTCTTCCCGGTACGCGCTGGCGCCGTACTGGCCGTTGTCCTTCAGGCAGCTGAAGCGGACGGTGTTGGCGTTGCCGAGGAACACGGCGGCGCCGTCGTTGTGGTGGGCGTAGAGGTGCTCCATGACCCAGCCGGAGGCCGCGTCGTGGTTGATGACGCCCTCGTTCTTGTTGTCCGCGCCCCTGCCGAAGTTGCGGATCTCGAGGTAGGCGATGCGCACGTTCGAGGCGTGGCCGGTGAAGGCGTAGACGTTCTTGTTCATGCCGTCGAGGACGGCGCCCGGAGCGCCCAGGAAGGTGCTGCCGTCTCCGGGGGTGATCTGGCTGTACTGGCCGTCGCCCAGAGTGTGGACGCCCGGGGCGAACCAGTACGTCTTGCCGCTCTGGCCGAAGTCGAAGCCCGCGTTGTCGCCGGCCGGGACCACGATGGCCCCCTCCGGCGCGCTCTCCGGGCCGTCCTGCCACGTGGCGTTGTCGCAGACCCGTATGGCGTCCGGTAACTCGGTGTACCAGCCGCCGGACGCGCTCTCCGCCGAGGCGGCGGCGCCGGTGGTCTGCCCGGCCAGGAGGCCGGCGGTCGCGACCACGGCGAGTAACGCGCCCACGACAACAGGGTGTCGCATGAATGCTCCCGTTCTGAGGGTGATGTTCGGTGATCACGCAGGCTAGCGGCGAAGATCACCTTCAGTCAGCCGATTGGCACCTTTCTGCACCCTCTGTCCACTTCGGTCCATCCACCCCCCGCCGCTAACTGATATGAAACTCATATAATATGAGTTTCATATCAGAAGGGACATGTCATGATCCTTGTCACCGGTGCCACCGGCACCATCGGGCGTCCTCTCCTCTCCTTCCTCGCCGCCGAAGGCGTGCAGGTACGCGCCGTCACCCGCGATCCGCAGGCGAGCGGTCTGCGGGCGACGTCGTACGCGGCCCGTACGCCTCCTTCGCCGAGCCGCTGATCCACGAAGGGGACCTGGCGGAGGTCGCCGTGCGGGCGCTCCTCGGCGACGAGCTCACCTTCATGAAGGTGCCGCTCACCGGCCCGGAGCCGATCTCCCACGAGGAGCTGGTGGTCACGATCGGCGAGGCGATCGGCAGGCCGCTGCACTATCAGGAGATCCCGCCGGACGCGTACGGGCAGAGCATGATCCGGCGCGGCTTCCCCGAGCCGTTCGTGCAGGCATTGCTGGCCAGGTACGCCAGAGGCATGGGCCCCGCCGAGGCCGTCACCGGCGAGGTCGAGAGGATCCTCGGCCGACCGGCGCGTACGTACGCCGCCTGGGTGGCCGACCACGCCGGCGCCTTCCGCGCCTTGCGCGAGGGCTGACGCCTCAACGAGGCGTCCCGAGACGCCCTCAGTCTGGCTCGCCGAACGCGATCGGCCCGAGGTCGGCGGCGGTCTGGGCCAGCGCGCGCACGTGCGGGCCGTCGGCGGCCGTCGCCCAGACCAGGGCGAAGTGAAGGGCGGGGGCGTCGCGAAGCGGCACGAAGACGACGCCGGGCGGGCTGTTGTACCGGGCCGCGATCTCGCCGAGCGGGTGGACGCAGCGACCGGCGGCGACCAGGGTGAGGATTTCGTGGAACGTCCGCGCGACCGGCCCGCGAGGGACCCGCCGCCCGGACGGCGTACGGACGGGGACCATGGACGCCACCCAGTACTCGGGCGCGCCTGGCCCGAGGTCCACCACGTGCTCGTCGGCCAGATCCTCCAGGGACGCGCTGCCGCGTTCGGCGAGCGGATGGCCGGCCGCGACCGCCAGCACCCGCCCGCTGGTGAGCACGGTCGGGCCGACGGTGAGATCGGGCTCGGCCACCGGTAGCCACAGCACGTGCGCGTCGGCCTCTCCGGCGCGCAGCGCGCCGAACGGGTCGCCGCCGGTGACCTCGCAGAACTGCACGTCGCCGCCGGGGTGGCGGCTGCGGAAGGCGTCGACGAGCGGGCGCAGCACGTACCCGGCATGGCCGAACACGCCCACCCGCAGGGTCCGCGCCGCACCGGCCGCCCTCGCCCGGGCGAGCCCTTCCTGGATCAGCTCGTACGCCTGCGCCAGGTCCTCGCGCAGCCGCCGCCCGACGGGGGTGAGGGTGACGCGGCGGCTGGTGCGGTCGAACAGCGCGACGCCGAGCCGCCGTTCCTGCCTGCCGATGGCCTGGCTGACGCGCGCCTGCGAGACGCGCAGGCGTTCGGCGGTGCGGCCGAAGTGCAGTTCCTCGGCGAGCGTCAGGAAGATCTCGATGTCCCTCAGCTCCACGAATAACCCCCATGTTATGGATCGCCGCTCGAACCTTACGTTGTTCCGCCGCCCCCTCGTTCCGATGCTGGAACCCCAGCATCGGAACGAGGGGGAACCCATGAGCGACATGCGAGCCATCGCCGACCGCGTCGAGATCGAGGCGCTGCGCGGCGAGCTGACCGACGCGGTGCTGACCCGGGACTACGACCGCGTCGAATCCCTGTTCACGCCCGACGCCGCCATGCGGTGGCCGCACATCGGCAGGGAGTTCGTGGGCAGCAAGGAGATCCGCGCCGGGATCGAGTGGGGGCAGGGATTGTGGGAGTTCTTCGTACAGAACGTCCACCCCGGCGTCATCAGGATCGACGGCGACACCGCGACCGGACGCGCCTACATCCACGAGTTCGGGCGCATGCGCGACGGCGCCTCCCACGCGAACTACGCCGTCTACCACGACCGCTACCGGCGCACGCCCGACGGCTGGAAGTTCGCCGAGCGCGTCTACGAGGTCAGGTACGCCGACGACAGCCCGCTCCCGGGCTCGGCACCCACCAGGTGAACCGGACCGGACGGGTCGGCGGAGCGCCGGCCCGTCCGGTCCCGCCGCGCGCGGCTCAGTTCGACAGGGCGGCGAACGCGCCCGGCTGGTACGAGCCGCCCGGGTTGTGCACGATGACGTTCATCCGGGTGGCCGCGTTGATCAGGGAGACCAGGCAGACCAGCGCACCGACCTGGTCGTCGTCGTAGTGCTCGCGCACCGCCGCCCAGGTCTCGTCGGACACGCCGCCGTCACCGAGCCGGGTGCCCTCCTCGGCGAGCGCCAGCGCCGCCCGCTCGGCCTCGGTGAAGACCGTGCTGTGCCGCCAGGCGGCGACCAGGTTGATCCGCAGCGCGCTCTCCCCCGCGGCCGCGGCCTCCTTGGTGTGCACGTCGACGCAGTATGCGCAGCCGTTGAGCTGGGCGACGCGCAGCTCGACCAGCTCGCGCAGGGTCTTCGGCAGCGTGGACTGGTCGAGGATCGCCGAGACGCCGAAGAACCGCTTGGCCACCTTCGCCGCCGTAGGGCTGTCGAACAGGTTGAAACGAGGCTCCATGATTGTCCGTCCTCACTAGGTTTGTCGCGTACTGGACGACCACGAGATGCCGGCGCCCCGCCCCGTGTGACGGCGCGGCGATGTGACATACGCCACCAGCCCCGGATGTCACAGAACGGCGGTGACGGGCATCTCGTGTGCGACCCGGCAGTCAGCGAAACAGGCAGGAGCCGACCCGATGAACGACCCGGCAGGTGTGGACGTGGTGACCGAGGCGTTCGTCACGCATCGGAACCTGCTGTTCACCGTGGCCTACGAGCTGCTCGGCTCCGCCGCCGACGCCGAGGACGTGCTGCAGGAGACCTGGCTCCGGTGGGCGGGCGTGGACGTCGAGGCCGTACGGGACCATCGTGCGTACCTGGTGCGCATCGTCACCAGCCAGGCGCTCGGCCATCTGCGCAGGCTCGGCAGGCGCAAGGAGTCCTATGTCGGCCCCTGGCTGCCCGAGCCGCTGCTGACCTCGCCCGATGTGGCCGACGACGTCGAGCTCGCCGACAGCGTCTCGATGGCGATGCTGCTGGTGCTGGAGACGCTGACGCCGGTCGAGCGGGTGGTGTTCGTCCTGCGGGAGGTGTTCGGCGTGGCGTACGAGGAGATCGCAGACGCCGTCGGCAAGACCCCCGCCACGGTCCGCCAGACCGCGCACCGGGCACGCGCGCACGTCGCCGCGCAGCGACCGCGCACGGCCGTCTCCGCCGCCGAGAGCCGTGGGGCGCTGGCGGCGTTCCAGGAAGCGGTGGAGACCGGCGATCTGCGGCGCCTGCTCGGCATCCTCGCGCCGGACGTCGTCCTGCTCACCGACGGCGGCGGGGTCGTACGCGCGGCGCTCGCGCCGATCGTGGGGGCGGACGAGGTGGCCCGCGTGCTCTGCCGGCTCCACTCCACGGTCTCCCTGGAGCCCGCGCAGGTGAACGGCCACCCGGCGCTGATCGCCCGGCAGGGCGGCGAGCTCGACTCCGTCCTGGCGCTGCGCGTCGACGGCTCCCTCATCACCGGCCTGTACGCCGTCCGCAACCCCGAGAAGCTGTCCCGCATGGACCGGGTGACCGCCCTGCGCCGCTGAACGCGCACAAGCCATCACCCTGCGATTACGCCGCCGTGGACGTCGCCTGGCCTGCACGATCACCTCGCGGCCGCCGCGCACACGTCCAGGGCGTCGCGGGGTCGCGCGGAGCTTCTCGCGTGACCGCCGAAGTGTTTCGAGCCGCATAAAATACGCAGGTCGTACTCGCCCGCGGAAGGCCCATCGCATGACGTCCTCGACCTCCGGAGAAGCCGAGCCCGCGCGGCGGCGGCGCCGGGTGACGAGCGAGATCAAGGAGTCGCTGCGCGCGCTGAGCATCCAGCTCTCGCTGCTCAACCATCAGGTCGGTGCGCACGCGGGTCTCAAGGACGTCGATCTGTCGTGCCTGGACATCATCAACCGGTACGGTCCGATCAGCCCCACCGCCTTGGCCCGCCGCGCGGGCCTGCACCCGGCCACCATCACCGGCATCCTCGACCGGCTGCAGCGCGGCGGCTGGGTGACCCGGGAGCGCGACCCGGAGGCGTCCGACCGGCGCGCCGTCATGGTGCGGGCGCTCAAGGAGCGCAACGCGGAGCTGTTCGAGCTGTACGGCGGCATGAGCTCGAAGATGGACGACATCTGCGACCGGTACACCGATGCCGAGCTCGACCTGCTCGCCGACTTCCTCCGCCGCACCACCGACGCCGGGCAGGACGCCACCGGCGACATCGCCCGCCGCTGAGTTCCACGGCCACCGTCGCCCGCACGCGGCTGAGGCCCGCGGCCGGACGCCGGCACGCCCGGCCTGTCAGTGGGCCGCGCGCGGTCGAGGCCCGAAGCCCACGGCGCGCTTGAGGTACTTCCAGGCCGCCGTGGTGAACCCCCTTCGCCGGAGTCTCCGCGCCCTGCCGGTCGATCTTGGCGTAGAGGGCTGAGCGCAGGCTCCTGTCGTCTCCGGTCATACCTGACGTCGCGTCACCCGCGCCTCAGGATGCGAAGACTTAGCGTATGGTGTACGGTACTTCGTACGACAACGACATGAGGAGGGGCGGCGTGTACCGACCGAGCGCTGACGAGCTGAAGAGCATCGACGACTGGTTCGCCACCTACGACGCGCTGGCCGAGCAGGGCGCGATCGAGGAGCTGGCCGATCTGGCGGTGTTCCCCATGAACGTGGTCACCGACGTGCCTGACGGTTACGCGAGCGTCAAGCAGTGGACGCGGGCCGAGTACATCGAGGCGATGAAGGAGTCGATGGGCGGCGGCACCGCGGGGCTCGATCTGCGCTCGACCCGCACCCCGCGCTTCCTCAGCCCGAACCTGGTGATCGTCGAGACCGAGGCCACGATGACGATCGACGGGCAGGAGCAGCGGATGCACTACGCCGACCTGCTCGTGCGCACCGAGGACGGGTGGGCGTTCCAGACCATGGTGCAGGGCGGCTGGGGGTACGGCTGGCCGCCGGCCAGGCGCGGCTGACCGCTCCCTGACTGCGTGCACGGCCGGCCTCCCGCCGCGCGCGACCGGGCACCTCAGGACGCCGCCCCGCCGCCGTGACGCGACGGCGGCGGGGCCGGGCGTGTACCGGGCGGGACGGCTCGACGCGGCGGCAGCCGTCCGCCGGACACGGTCGTGTGGGGCTCAGACGTCCCAGCGCTGGTTGGCGCCGCCCCAGCAGTCGTACTGCTGGATGCGGGCGCTGTTCGCCGTGGACTGGCCGGACACGTCGAGGCACTTGCCCGAGTGGCGGGCGACGATCTCCACGTAGCCGGTGCCGGACACGGGGCGGAGCTGCCACTGCTGGTTGGTGCCGGTGCCGCAGGTGTACTGGATGACGGGCGCGTTGTTCGCGGTGGAGGCGTTGTTGACGTCGAGGCACTTGCCGGAGTGCTGGGCCACGATGTTGTAGTAGCCGTTGCCGAGATCGCGCAGCTGCCACTGCTGGTTGGCGGCGCCGGTGCAGGTGTACTGGATGATCTCGGCGGCGTTCGCGGTCGACGCCTCCAGCACGTCGGCGCACTTGCCGGAGTTCTGGTTGACGATCTGAGTGGTCGGTGTGCTGCCGCCGTCGTCGACGTCGTCGCCCCAGCCGTAGCGCAGCCGGTCGGCGCCGGACTGGTTGCGGATCGTGAGGTCGAGGTTGGTGCCGCTGCCGCTCTTGGCGTACATCGAGTACCAGTCGTAGCCGATGTCGCCGGGCTTGCCGCCGAGCGCCGGCCAGTACGTGCCGCCCATGGCGTTGTCGCGCATCACCTGGGTGACGGCGCGGATGTGGCGGACGAAGTTGTCCGGGCTGTTGGGGTCGAGGTAGTTGAGCCCGTTGTTCATCGGCGCGCCGAACTCGGTGACGATCGCCCGCGAGGCGCAGCTCCCGAGCCGGGTCTGTACGTGGGAGCGCCAGCCGTCGTAGGTGTTCTCCGGATAGAAGAACGCATAGTGGTGGAACGAGAACAGCGTGCCGGCGAAGCGCGAGTCGCCGCACAGATCGCGCAGGTCCTGGCTGTAGCCGGTGCCGCCGATGAGCACCCGGCCGTGCGGGGCCGCGGAGTGCCGGCTCAGCCAGTCGGCGGCGAGGTTGCGCCACTCGGTGGAGCTGTAGCCGTGGGGCTCGTTCATCGGCTCGAAGTAGACGAGGTTGTTGGAGGCGTACTGGGAGGTGACGGTGGACCACATCGAGTGCCACGCCGTCAGGTTGGTGATGCGGCCGCCCGATGCCGCGCCGTCCTCCCAGTACGCGAGGATGACCTTCCACCCGCGCGCCGTGGCGGCGTCGATGGCGCCGCGGTAGGCGTTCCACCAGGCGGTGCCGACGGTGTGGGTGTTGATCGGCAGCCGGACCGTGTTGACGCCGAGCGTGGCCTGCATGTCGTCGTAGACCGCGTTGGCCTTGGCCTGCACGGTGGCGTAGCTGTCGGAGCTGCTGAGACCGTCGATGACGAGCGGGCCGGTGCTGAAGTTGTCGCCGAGCACCGCCCAGTTGACACCGCGGAACTGGGCGGTGGCGGCCACGGCGGGCGTCGCCCCTAAGCTCACCGTGATGATCGGCAGGAGGACCAGCGCCGCCAGCCCGGCGAGCAGCTTCCTGGCTCGGGATGTGTCCATGAGCGAACCCTTCTCGTACGCCGTCGCCCCACGGAGATCACTTCGCCTTACAGCGCCAAGTTAGCGCTAACACGGCGGCGGGAAAAGGCTCGTGAGAACCGGCACCGGCGACCCGCCGCCCCGGCCTTCCGACACGCCTCGCTCGACGTGCGGCTTCGACCCAATGGGCCCCTCCGATGCCGATGAAATTTTCACCTTGCCGAAAGTTTTAGCGGCGCGCCGTTGAACCAAGTCAAAGCCGCTTTCTCACGCCTTCGGCCGTTCTTTCCTGACCACCTCGAGTTGACATGACACAGCCCGAGAGTTGACCTTTTTGGGAGCGCTCCCACGACTTTTCATCCGGCTTGTGGAGATGACACAAGGCGGCACGGTGAGAGCCCTGCCGAGAAAGGACGCCCGCCATGGAAACACTGGTCAAAGAGCGGCAGGATCTCTTCCTGGCCCTCTACAGAATGGTGCTCGGTCTGCTGTTCGCCTGCCACGGCGCCGCCACTCTCTTCGGCGTTCCCGGCGGGCCGCAGGGCGGCGCGCCACCGGCGTTCGCGGAATGGCCGGGCTGGTACGCCGCCGTCATCGAGCTCGTCGCCGGCGGACTGGTGCTTCTCGGCGTGGCCACCCGCGTCGCCGCGGTGATCTGCTCGGGCACCATGGCCTACGCCTACTTCGTCGTCCACCAGCCGCAGGCGTTGTTCCCCATCGAGAACGGCGGCGAGAAGGCCGCCCTGTTCTGCTGGGGTTTCCTGCTGATCGCCGTACTCGGCCCGGGCCGCTGGGCGCTGTCCACCCTGCGTACTCGCCAGGAGGAGTCGCTCGCCCGCTGACGCCGCCTCACGCTGGACCCACGCCCCGTGCGATACACGGGGCGTGCGGGCGTCACCTGCCGGTGGTGCGCGCGGCCAGTTGCTTGGCGACGTCCTTGACCGGGTTCAGCACCCGCTCCTGGCTGAGGGCCGTAGTGCCGGAGTCCGGGCCGGCGGTCGTGGCCACGGTCGACAGACCGCCGAACGTCACCTGGACGACCTGACCGCCCACCCGGTAGACGAGGACCGCCTCGCGCCGGTTGACGATCTGCGTACTCGTCTTGATCTGGACGAACGCCTCCTCGCCGATGCCCGCCACCGCCACCGGCCCGCTGTCCTTCGTCAGCCGCTCGGACACCCCGGCGGGCGTGGCCGCGGCGGCCTCCTTCTTCTCCCGGAACTCGACGCGGGCCGCGGCGGCGCCCTTCTTCATGGTCGTGACCTGGACCCGCAGGTCCACCATGTCGTACGCGGTCTCGCCGCTGCCGTCGGGCTCGAAGGTGCTGCTCCAGCTGCACACCGCCCAGCGCTCGTCGGAGTACTCGTTGTTGCGGGCGCTCGTCCTGGCCTTACCGACGTACTTGCGCACGGTCTCCGCCGGGAGCGCCTTGCACACGTCCTGCCCCCTGGAAGCGGCGGTGATCCGGCCGGCCTCGCCGCTGTCGTCGTCCCTCCGGGTGCCGCCCTTCAGCAGCGCGGCGGCGAACGCCTTCGCCGCCTGCTGCGCGGAGCTCATCACCTGCGACTCGGGAAGCCGCCGGTAGCCGCCGTTCAGGCCGGGCAGGCTGTCGTACCCGCTGTAGCGGAGGATCACCAGAGCGCCGGAGAGCTCGAAGGTCACCTCGGCGTCCACGCTCTTCGTGGGCGTGCCGGTGTCCACGGTCGTGAACGCGTACGACGACTCACCCAGGCCGGGAACGCTGGTCAGCCTGCCGAACCTGGTCCCCGGAGGCGGGTCCGCCAGCATCTCCTGGGTGTCCTGCTTCTTGATGCCGAAGTGCCGCTGCGCGTTGAAACCGCCCTGGGCCTTGTCGTAGGTGAGCAGGCTCACCTCGAGGTGGCGCTTGTGATCGATCCTGCTGCTCGGCTGCTCGCCCGAGTTCCACTCGCAGGTGCTCTCGGCGGACGACAGCGTGGAGGTGTCGTCGGCGGGGTTCTCCTCCGCGTTCGGCACCAGCTTCTTCAGCAGAGCGGCGGGGAAGATCGAGCAGAGGTCCTCGCCTTTGTAGGAGGCCAGCCGGACGGCCGCTCGCTCCTTCTCCGGCTCGTTCTCCTCCGGCGCCGTCGCCCCCGTACGCGCGCCGTCGTCGCCGCCGCGCCCCGGCTGGGGCGGCAACGCGCAGGCGGTGGCGCCACCGCCACCGGCCAGGACGAGAGCGAGGATCGACGCGAGCAACGGTTTGTGGGGCGAATACGACATGGCCGCCGATCGTACGAACCCACGTTGGTGCGAAGTTGGTGCGCTTCCGCCTGGACGGCTACTGCGGCGGGTAGCCGGCGGCGCGGAACAGGCGGTCGCGGGATGCCGCCGCCTGCTCGAACACCGTCTCACCACCCTTCAGCACACCGCCCTCCTTCAGGACCCGGCCGCCGACGAGCACGGTGTCCACATTGCCCGCGTGACCGCCCGCGACGATCGCGGCCGCGACGTCGGTGGCGGGCAGCAGGTTCGCGTGGTCGAGCCTGATCATGATCAGGTCGGCCTGTTTGCCGGGCGTCAGGCTCCCCGTACGGTGGTCGATCCCGCAGGCCCGCGCGCCCTCGATGGTGGCGAACGAGATCAGGTCCGCGGAGCCGAAGGTGGGCAGGCCGGGGGCGCGGTCCATCGGGCCGGCCGCCCCGGCGATGACGAGCTGCTGGTAGGCGAGCGCCGCCCGCATGACGCCGAACATGTCGCCACTGACGATGGTCTCGGTGTCGACGCTCAGGCTCGGGCGTACGCCCGCGGCGAGCAGCCGGTTGGTCGCCGGCTGGCCGAGCCCCGGCATGAAGACCTCCAGCGCGGAGGCCACGGACGCGGTGGCGCCGTGATCGGCGAGCATCCGCAGCTCCTCGTCGGTCGAGGTGCAGCAGTGGATGAACGTCATGTCGGAGCCGAGCAGCCCCGCCTCGGCCAGCTTGCGGATGGCCTGCTGCTTGGCGCCCCATTCGCCGAGACCCACGTGCATGCTGATGCGGAGCCCGAGCTCCCTGGCGAGCCGGATGTCGTGCTCGGCCACCTCGAACGTGGACAGTTCGGGGCCGCGGAGCATCGCGTTGAGCGTGACGCGGGCGGTGTCGTCGGCGAGCACCTCGGCGCGTACGCGCCTGATGTCCTCGGGGTGCGTCCTCGCGCTGCCGAACTGCCACTCCTCGGCCTCCGTTGACGGCCAGCCGTGGTCGAAGACGGCGCGGATGCCCGAGTCCCAGTGCGCGTTGATGGCGGCGTCGGTGTGCTCGGAGCTGTTGCTGATGTGCGACTCGTCGCGCACCGTGGTGACGCCGGCGTCGATGGAGAGCAGGTCGGCGGCGAGGTTGCCGATGTAGACGTCCTCGGGCTCGAAGTACTGGCCGAGGCCGATCTGGATGGCGTTGCGGTACTCCTGGTAGGTCCAGGACGGGCCCAGGCTGCGCAGCGCTCCCTGCCAGTTGTGGCGGTGGGTGTCGATGAAGCCGGGGAGCACGGCGCTGCCGGAGCCGTCGATCACGCGGGCGCGGTCGTCCTGGAGGTCGCGGCCGATCGCCTGGATCGTTCCATCGGCGATGAGGACGTCCCCGACGAGGTCGCCGAGCTTTTCGTCCTGCGTCATCAGGTACGCGCCCTTGATCAGGATGCGTTCGTACGACATGGTTCTTCCTTCTCGTGGTTCAGGAGGTCTTGGCGGCCGGCGTGCGGCGGGCGGCGATCGAGACGGCCGCGAAGGTGAGGAGCGCGCCGGCGACGGTGAACGCGCCCGGCGCGTGATCACCGGACGGCAGCACGGCGTCCAGGACGATCGAGCCCGCGAGCTGCCCGGCGATCGATGCCATACCCAGCAGGAGCACGCCGATTCTGCGGACGAGCACGGCGGCGGTGCCGATGAACACCACCCCGCACAGGCCGCCGAGATACATCCACCACGCGGTGGGCTGCGCGGGGCCGGATGGTCCGCCGGCCAGGGTCTTGGCGGTCAGGGCGAGGCCGAGGAAGATCGACCCGACGGCGAAGTTCACCCAGGTGGCGGCGAGCGGCGAGGCGACCGCCGCCCCGGTGGCGCCGTTCATGGCCTGCTGCAACCCCAGCAGGAGACCGCCGAACACGGCGAGCAGCGCGGGGAACAGCACCGTGGCCGCCGACGGCACGCCGGAGAGCCCCGGCAGGGCGGAGACCACCGCGGCCACCAGCGTGAGGAGCGCGCCCGCCAGGCGATGGACGCTGGGCCGCTGCTTGACGCCGCCGCCGACGCCCCGGCGCGTCGACGATAAGCCCGCCGATGGTCTGTCCCGCGATGGCCGACACGGTGAACACCGCGATCCCCGTGACGAGCGCCACCGTGGACTGCGCCAGCGCGAACGTCCCGCCCAGCACGCCCGCCAGCAGGTAGCGGCGGGGCAGGCCGCGCTCGCGCGTGGCGGCGGGCACGTCCTTGAGCGCCCGGCGCAGCCCCGGCAGGAAGAGTGCGAGCACGCTCATGATGATCAGGCCGCCGGTGAAGCTGATGGCCGCGGCGGCGATCCCGTCGCCGAGCCGGTGGCTCAGCTCGGCGTTCAGGCGGGACTGCACCGGTACGACGGTGCCCGCCGCGACGGCCGCGACCACGGCCAGGACGCGCGAGCGGGACGGTGACCGGGCGGGCGCCCGGCGAGACATGGTGGTCGAGGTCATGGAGCCTCCCCTGGGTCGGTGTGCGTCAGGAGGCGGCGGCGAGCGCGCCCGCGGCGATGTCGTCGAGGATCGACGGACGCTCCGGGGCCCAGCCGAGGATCCGCCGCGCGGCCTCCCCGCCGGCCTGCTGGTCGAGCAGCAGGGCCTCGCCGAGCAGCCCGAGGCGTTCCAGCGTCTGGACCACCGTCTCAGGGGCGACCCGGCCGTCCAGGCCGATCGTCCGGCTCACGGCCTCGGTGATCTCGCGGACGGTGGGGTTCACACCGCTCGCGCCGATGAAGTACGAGCCCGCGGGTGCGCCTTCCAGCGCCCGTACGTAGAGGTCGGCGAGGTCGTCGACGTGCACCGTGGCCCAGTGCTGGTCGCCGTGGCCGATCATGGTGAGGGCCGGTGCGTCCCCCTCGGTGCGCGGCCCGGCGGCGACCAGGTTCACCAGCCCGCCGCCGTGGCCGTAGACCAGGGCGGGGGCGATCACGACGCCGCGCACGCCCGGCGCGGCGAGCACGCGTTCCGCGATCGGCACCCGCCAGGCGGTCAGGCGCGGCGGGTTCATCGGGCTCGACTCGGTGATCGCGGCGCCGCTGCCGTGCACCCACGCCCCCGTGGTGTGGACGTACGGCCGGTCGCTGCCCTCGAGCGCGGCGAGGATGCTCGTCGCCGCCGAGTCGTCGATCCGCGCGCTGGATCCGTCGGCGGGGAGCGCCGTGTGGATGACGCCGTCGGCGGCGTCGGCGAACCGTCGCACGGAGGGGCCGTCGGCCAGGTCGCCGATGACGGGCTCCGCTCCCCTGTCTCTTACGATCTCCGCCTTGTCCGGGTCGCGGACCAGTGCGCTGACCTGGTGCCCCGCAGTTACCAGCCTGTGGAGGACCGCCGCGCCGACGTAGCCGGTGCCGCCGGTGAGAAATACGCGCATGAGTCGTCCTTCGTCGCGATGTCGTGGATGGCGGCCTGCATGTCGAGAGCCGCATGCCCACTCTCACCGACGCTGACCTATCGCGTCCAACGAAGAGTTCCGATGCCGTTATCGTGTGCTTCGATAGATGAGGGAGGGCGGCATGGACGAGCGCAGGCTGGAGTACTTCATCGCGGTGGCCGAGGAGATGAACTTCACCCGCGCCGCCCAGCGCCTCCAGGTCACGCAGTCGACGCTGTCGGCGGGCATCAAGGCACTGGAGAGCGAGCTGCGCGTCGAGCTGGTGTCGCGTTCGACCCGATCGGTGCATCTCACCGAGGCGGGGTCGGCGTTCCTGCCCGAGGCCAGGGCCGCGCTGGAGGCCCTCGACCGGGCGCGCGCCGCCGTCGAGCCGGTCTCGTCCGGCCTGCGCGGCAGCCTCACCGTCGGCATGCTGACCAGCATGACCATCGTGGACGTGCCCGCGCTGGCCGGCGACTTCCACCGCAGGCACCCGGGCGTGCTGCTGCGCATCTCCATGTCGCAGCGCGGAACGGCGGGGCTGGCCGAGCACATCAAGGAGGGCCGCATGGACGTGGCCTTCGTCGGCACGCACCTGCGCGACGAGCACCTGCACGTCGTACCGATCAAGAGGTACGACCTGCGGCTCCTCGTCCCCGAGGACCACCCGCTGGCGCGGCGCGAGGCGGTGAGCCTGGCCGACGTCGCGGGCGAGCCGTTCATCGACATGCCGCTGGGGTTCGGCCAGCGGCACCGGGTGGACGAGGCGTTCGCCCGCTCGGCGCTCACCCGGCAGGTGCGGGTCGAGGTCTCCGACATCACCACGATCCCCCAGTACGTCGCCCACGGCCTCGGCGTGGCGCTCCTGCCCGAGGCGCTCGGCGTACCGCCGGGCGTGCGGGCGCTGCGCCTGGACGGGAAGCGGCTGTCCTGGACGCTCTGTGCGATCCGCTCGGCCCGGCACAAGCCGACGCGGGCGCTGCACGCGTTCCTCGACCTGCTCCCCCAGCACATCCACCACGAGCGCGCCTTCTGAACGCCAGGCCCCAGCGGCGGTGCGAGGTCAGCCCGCGGGTGCTTCGATGATGACCGTGTGGCTGGCCTCCGCCGGTCCCGTGCGCGAGTCGCCGGGCCATCGCAGCGTGTAGGTGTACTCGCCGGGCTCCGGGCTGTCTCTGAAGGTGAACGTGCCGATGCCGCCCTGGTAGATGTTGCCGGTGACGGTCTGGCCGTCGCTCTTGCGGGTGCGTTCCATCGGGATCCAGACGTTCTCCGGCCGGTCGGTGCCCACGGCTTCCAGCGATCCCCAGAGCCGCAGCGTTGTGCCGGCGACCGCGGTGGCCGGTCCGTTCAGCGTGAGCACGGCCTGGTATCTGACCATCATGGTGACCGACGCCTTGCTCCACCGGCGCTTGCCGTCTCCGTCCCACAGCACGGTGTAGGTGGTCTGACCGCCGGCCGGGGGTGTGTCGTTGATCGTGTAGGTGCCGTCCTCAGCGGTGGTCACGCCGGGCAGGGTCTCGGTGGTGCCGTCGCCGGCCGTGCGGGTCACGATGAGGGGCTGCGCGCCCGGGGCCGTGCCGTCGGGGAAGGTCAGCCGTCCTGTCATGGTGAACGGGACGTGCACCGTCGCGCCGGGCTCCGCCGTCAGCGTCAGGGAACTCTCCGGCAGGGTCACGTCGTGCAGCCGCCACAGGTAGATGCGCTCGTCCGCCTGCACCAGGCTGTAGATGTCACGGCCGGCGTAGGCGCTGCTTCCGCGTGCCACTTCGCCCTTGGGAGGGTTCGCGGTGAAGAGTTCGGCGCCCGACGCCCTGTCGTACACCGTCATCCCGAAGCCCAGTGTGCGCCCGCCCGCGATGTAGGCGCCGTCCGGGCTGATCGCGACGGACCGGGGGTAGCCCTCGGCCTCGGGTCCCTTCTGGTAGTCGCGCACCTTGGTCAAGGTGACGGCGTCCCACATGCTGAAGGCATCAGGAAGCGTGAACGCCGAGATGATGTACGAGCCGTCCGGAGTGACCGCGACGTCATCCAAGCCGTGATGATCGTGGGCGTGTCCGTCGATCTCGCCGCGCAGGACGGGAGCGGCGCCGCTCACGTCGTAGACGAACAAGTCGGCAGGGCTCAGCGTTTCGCCCAGGACCAGCGTGTCGCCGGCCGCCGCGATGAGCGGACCCGCCTTCAGCAGCGAGGTGTCGACGTTCACCGGCTCGGACTCCGGTGTGGAGAGGTCGAGGCCCAGCACGCCCCTCTCGCCGCAGGAATAGGCGACCCACAGGCGGTCGCCGGTGAGCGCCAGATCGTAAGGGCAGCCGTAGTCGCTGAGGTTGATGCGCCGCGCGATCTCCCGCGTGGCGATGTCGATCTCGGCCACCTCTCCGGAGCCGGACAGCGCCGCGTACACGCGGGTGCCGTCAGCTGTCGCGATCAGTCCGTGGGCGCCGGAAACATCGGTGATCGTTTCCTCGACCTCGCCCTTCCTGTCGGTGAAGACGATGCGATCGTCGAGGGACACGACGACCTTGTCACCCGCGACGACGATGTCGTTGCGGTTCGAGGGGACGGGCCCGAGGTCGGTCAAGGTATCGTCGGCCGCGGCCGTGGGCGCCACGGCGACGACCAGGCCGGCGGCCAGAGCCAGAACTCCACCGATCACGGACGATCGTGACGCGATGGACCTGCGCCGGACAGAGGATAAGAAGCGCACGCACACCTCCGCTTCTCGTGAAGACGAAACCCCACGATCAAGCCAGACGGAGATATGCGCGTCAAGATCGACATCAGTGAAGCCGGTCCTACGTCTGGTGACAGTGCCGCCATCACAACAGGTCAGCATGTGCGCGATCACCGAAAGAGCAACGGCGCGGAAAGCGCGACCACGCGAAATGATCCGCCGTCATTAGGATCGAAGTGATGATCTCCGTTAAGCCACCAGAGAGGCGGCGAACACCTCCGGCGCGGCAAAGGACCATCTCAGGCGAGGACGGGAAACCCATGGACGTCACGGTCATCGCGGAAGGCTCCGATCGAGGAGATTTACTCCGTTCCCTGCGAGACTGGCTGAGCGATGCTCCCGAGTTACGCGGGCGGATCGACGGCGTGGAACGGCCGCCGGAGCCCGGCACCCTGGGTCCGCTGCTGGAGGCGCTGTCGGTGGCGCTCGGGCCGGCCGGGGCGGTGACCGCGTTCGTGACCGGGCTCGTCGCCTGGCTGCGCACCCGCCGTGGTGAGGTGAGCATCAAGGTGACGCTCCCCGACGGCACCTCGCTGGAGCTGACCGCGAAACGCGTCGCCGGTCTCGACAGCACCGCGCTGCAGCAGCAGGTGACCGACGTCGCCGCCCTGCTCAAGCAGCATCAGCGGAACGCCGACGAGCCCGAGCCACGCGCGCTGCCGTGACCGACCTGTCGGGCCCCGGCGTACGGGTGCTGCTGATCGCCACGGCGCATCACGAGAACCCGGGGCTGCCGTCGGTGAAGGCGGTCGCCACCTCCTCCGAGGACCTCGGCAAGGTCCTGACGGAGCGCTGCGGCGTACGGCCCGACCGCCTGCGCACGCTGCTCGATCCGCCCGACGCGCGGACCATGGCACGGGCCGTCGCCGAGGAGGCGCAGCGCGCGGAAACGGTGCTGCTCGTCTACTTCATCGGGCACGGCCTCATCGGCCCGGACGGAGAGCTGTACCTGGCGGCGTCCAGCACCGACCGGCTGACTCCCGGGATGGCCGAGCACCAGGCTCTGTCGTTCTCCTCGCTGCGGCAGGCCCTGGAGGCGAGCCGGGCGTCGTCCGTCGTCGTCGTCCTCGACTGCTGTTTCTCCGGGCGAGCGTCCTTGGGAGGGGGCGCGGCCCTTCCCATGACGCCCGCGCACGGCATGTACCTCATGAGCTCGGCCGAGCAGCTCGCCCTCGCTCCCCCGGATGCGAAGCACACCGCGTTCACCGGCGCGCTCATCGACCTGCTGACGAACGGCGACCCGCGCGGGGTCCAGCCGCTGACCCTGGACGCCGTGTTCGACGGAGTGTTCCGTGCCATGAGCGAGCGGCAGGGGCCGCTGCCACGGCGTCAGGCCGGGGACCGCTCGGGGCACCTCGTCATCGCGCCGAACCCGGCGGTGCCCGCGAGGCCGGAGGTCCAGGAGGAGCCGGAGCCCGCGCCGGGCCGCTGCCCGTACCTCGGTCTCGACGCGTACGGTGTGGACGACGCCGGCGTGTTCTTCGGGCGCGACCGCATGACGGAGCGGTTGTTCGCCGCGCTCGCGGAGGCGGCCGAGCCGGGTCCGCTGATCTTGGTGGGCCCGTCGGGTTCGGGGAAGACGTCACTCCTCAATGCCGGTCTCACGGCGAGTCTGCGCGAACGGGGCTTATCGGGCACCACCTCTTGGCTTCCGCTGCGCCTCACTCCCGGCGGTGACCCGCTGCGGCGGCTGGCGGCCGCGTTCGGGACCGGCCCTGAGGACGCCGACGCTCTGCGCGACAGCCCCGATCACGCCGTCGAGCTGGCGGAACGGCTGCTGGCGGGGCGGCCCGAGCAGCGGCTGATCGTGCTGGTCGACCAGTTGGAAGAGCTGTTCACCCTCTGCCGGGTGCCGTCGGAGCGGGCCGCGTTCCTGCGGGCGGTCACCGCCCTGGCGTCGAGGGCGCCGGTGGTGCTCGCGCTCCGGGCCGACTTCTACGGCCGGGCCGCCGCCCATCCCGAACTGCTCACCGCCCTGCGCGACAGGCAGGTGCTGATCGAGCCGATGACCCCGGACGAGCTCCGTTCCGCCATCGAAGGGCCCGCGGCGGCCGCGGGGCTGATCCTCGACGACGGTCTCGCCGACATCATCCTGCACGAGTTCGGAGCGACCGCCGACCGGCAGCCGACCGCAGGGGCGCTGCCCCTGCTGTCCCACGTGCTGTGGGCGACCTGGCTGCGCCGGGTCGGATCGCGGCTCACCGTCGCCCAGTACCGCGCCACCGGCGGCATCGCGGAGGCGATCAAGACCACGGCCGAGAAGGCGTACGAGGAGCTCGACCAGCAGGCGAAGGAGGCCGCGCGGCTCATGCTGCCCCGGCTGGTGCGCGTCGGCGAGGACTCCGCCGACACCGCCCAGCCCGTCGACCGCTCCACGCTGCTGCAGGGCCTGCCCGACCGCGCGGCCGGGCAGCGGGCGCTGGAGGCGTTCATCGAGGCTCGCCTGCTGACGCTCGACCACGACTCCGCCCGCATCAGCCATGAGGCGCTGCTGCGCGCCTGGCCACGGCTGGCGGAGTGGGTGGACGCCGACCGAGAGTGGCTGCGTGCCCGGCAGCAGCTCGCCGCCGACGCGCGGGCATGGGAGCAGGCCGGGCGGGAGCCGTCGCTGCTGTATCGGGGCAGCAGGCTGGCCGCCGTCCGGGCGCGTGCCGAGTCCTCGTCGGCGAGCGCGCTCGAACCCGATCCCGTGATCGCCGAGTTCGTCGCGGCGTCCTGGCGGCAGGAGCGGCGGAGCGTGCGGCGGGCCCGGATCGTGATGGCGTCCCTGCTGGTCCTGGTCGTGCTCGCGGCGTCCGGCGGGGTCGGCTCCTTCGTCTTCCAGCGGCGGGCGGAGCAGGCGTCAGAACGCGACCTCGCCAGGTACCTCGCGGCCGAGGCCGAGAGCCTGCGCGAGGAACAACCCGGCCTGGCGAAGCAGCTCAGCCTGATGGCGTACCGGATGAACAAGGAGGCGGGGCGCGGCGCGCTGCTCAACAGCAGGCGCACACCCGGTGTGATCAACGAGGACGAGCCGGCCTACGACCTCGCCTTCAGCGGCGACGGGCGCGTCCTCGCCATCTCGGCCGGCAGGGCCGTCGAGCTGCGGTTCGAAGGTGGTTCCGGCCGGGTCGAGCCGCAGGACGTCGACCTGATCGGCCCCGTCGTGCTCAGCCGGGACGGCCGGACGCTCGCCATGGTCACGTACGGGCCGCAGACGAGGATCCGGCTGTGGGACGTCGCCGATCCCCGCCGTCCCCGGCAGGTCTCCGCATCCGACCTGGACCAGGCCGCCTACTCGCTCGCGCTCACCCCGGACGGCGGGATCCTTTACGCCGGTACGCAGGCGGGCGAGATCCGGGTCTGGGACGTCGCCGACCGCGCCAGGCCCCAACCGTTGCCGCCGCTCAAGGCGCATTCCTCGCGGGTGGACTCCCTGGCCGCGTCCACCGAACGCGACCTGCTCGCCAGCATGAGCGTGGACGGCCGCATCCAGATCTGGACGGCGGCAGGCTCCGGACGGCCCGACCGGGTCGCGGTGCTCGAAGGCGCGAAGTACCGCCACGACACCAGGACGAACCCTCAGCCACTGCACCGGGTGGCCTTCGATCCCCATGGGCGGCTGCTCGCGGCAGCGGTGGCGGGGAGCACCTACGACAAGCTCCGGCTATGGCGGCTGGACGAGCCGGGCCGCCCCAGGCGCGTGGGCCCGGAAGAGAAAGGGCCGGCAGGCGACCGGCCGTTGCCCGGCTGTCACGACAGCGTGGATTCCGTGGCGTTCAACCCGGCGCACCAGTATTTCGTCGGGACCTGCGGCCGCTCCTGGCACGTCCAGTTCTACACGAGGACCGATGAACCCGCATCGATCAAGACCGGTGCCTCGGGAGAGGGCGCCGCGGCAACGGAACGCGAGGCGGGCATGGTCCTGTTCGACCCCGCTCATCCTCGCAGAATGTTGCAGGCCACGAACCGTGGGGTTCGCGTCTGGGACATCGACAACTACGGCCAGCTCGGCGCCGAATCGGTCATCCCGATAGAGCCCGGAGGCGGAGCTCACTTCGATCACCGCCGGGCGGGGGACAAGGAGCTGCTCGCCCTTGAAGGGAGTACGGGGAATTTCCTCATCGACGTGACGTCCACGCGAGAGAGCGAGGTCCTGGCCGCGACCCGCTCCCCCGGCCTGCTCTACGGCGCCGGCATCGCCCTCAGCCCCGACGGACGTCTGCTCGCCGACGTGGAGATGTTCGAGAAGGTGAACAAGAAAGGCGAGAAAGCAGATTACGTGGGTCTGCGGCTGCGCACGGCCGCCAAAGACGCGCCTTTGCTGGCCACCATCGAAGAGCTGGACAACGGTGTGCAGGGGATCGCCTTCAGCCCCACCCGGCCCATCCTTGCGCTCTCCGATCTCAGCGGCTTCGTCAAGGGGAACCGCAAACCGCCGGTCGTACGGATCTACGACATCGCCGACCCCAGGCATCCGCGGGAGATCAGCCAGATCAAGGCGATCACCAGTCAGTTCGCCTTCTCGCCGGACGGTGAAACCCTCGTCCTCGTCGACGCACCCCGCACGGATCCCGCTCAGCCACAGGCCAACGACAGCGATCTGTTGCAGGGGTGGGATGTCACGGACCCAGCGCGGCCCGAGAAGGTGTGGGAACGGAACGTTCAGGGCGGGATAGGTTCTGCGCGGATCGCGTTCCGGCCGGATGGCAGGCTCCTCGCCGTCTACGACCCCGCCGGGACACTGACCCTGTGGCGTATCGCGAACCCCCGGTCCCCCGAAGCGGTGACCCGCCTCACGCTGGGCAACGACGGCGGTCCCCTCGGCTTCAGCCCCGACGGGACCCTTCTCGCCCTGGTCGCGGACCACGGCGGAACCGGCAAGGAGCGCATCGAGATCTGGGAGGTGAGCGACACGGGCTCTCCCAAGCTGCAGTCTTATCTGCCCAGCGAGTCGTCGAAATCGATCTCGGCACTCGCCTTCAGCCCGGATGGGCGCTTCCTCAACACCGTGCGAAGCGGTGCGGGTGTCGACACCTGGGACATGAGGCCGGAGAGCGTGCTCAGAGACATCTGCGCGGCGGTCGGCGACCCCATCACCCCCGAGCAGTGGCGGCGATACCTCCCTGACCGGCCGTATGAGCCTCCGTGCGGCCAGAAGGTCACCGTTCGATGAAGTGAACGGTACGTTCAACCGCATTCTGTGGTTCGTTATAGTGAACGTATGATTCACCCAATAGGGACGGACACCGAACAGGTCAGCGTCTACCTCGACGACACCTACCTGGCAGAGATCGACACGCGGGTGATCGCGACCGGCAAGCGGGACGGCACGTCGTGGGCGGCCGTCGAGCAGTGCCCGTTCCACCCGCAGGGCGGCGGGCAGCCCGCCGATCGGGGCTGGCTGGACGACGAGGAGATCGTCCCGGTACGTGACCACGAGTCGGGCCTGGTGGTGGCGATGGCGCCGGAGGGCGGCAGCCTGCCGCCGTTCACCGAGGGGCAGCCCGTACGGGCGCGGATCGACCTGCAGACCCGGATGCTGCATGCCGCGCTGCACACGGCGGGACACCTGGTCGAGGCGATGGGCCAGCGGCAGGGATGGGAGAAGGTGGGCAACAACCACTTCCCCGGTCAGGCGCGGATCGAGTTCCTGATGCCGGAGGCGGAGACGCGGCTGGCCGATCCGCAGGGCCGGGAGGAGGTGACCGCCACCCTGCAGGCCGCGGTGGTGGAGGCGATCAAGGATGATCTGCCGGTTTTCGCGCGGAACGACGGCGAGCGGCGGCGCATGGTGCACATCGACGACCTGCACGCGGTGCCGTGCGGCGGCACCCACGTGCGCAGCCTCGCCGACCTGGCCGAGGTGACCGTGACGGGGCTGAAGGTCAAGAAGGGCCGCATCCGCGTCTCCTACACCGCCGCCCACAGGAGCGCCTGATGACCGCAACCGGCCGGCAGCCGGTCAGCAGCACCGCGGCCGCGATCGGCGCGAAGATCCGCCTGCGCCGCCAGCAGCGCGGCATGAGCGCGGCGGAGACGGCGCGGCGCGCCGGGCTGAGCAAGGCCACCTTGTCGCAGCTGGAGGCGGGCAAGGGCAACCCGACCATCGACACCCTGGACGCGATCGCCATCGCGCTGGGCATCCCGCTCGCCGACCTGCTGGCCCGCGAGGCCGACACCGGCCCGGTCTACCGGCCGGGCACGCCCGCCGCGCCGGGTGAGGTCTCACGCGAGCTGCTGCGCCGCATCAGCAGCGGCAACAGCCTGGAGATCTGGCGTCTGCGGGTGCCGCCCGAGACGGAGCTGGCCGGGGTGCCGCATGCGACCGGCACGATCGAGCACCTGCTGGTCTCCTCCGGGCGGGTGACGGCCGGACCCGTCGATGCCCCGCAGGAATTGAACCCCGGCGATATGCTCGCCTTCGCCGGCGACGCCCCGCATTTCTACCGCACCGACACCGAACCCGTGGACATCACCGTCGTCCTGGCCTCTCCTATCAACCCTTGAAAACCACCGATATAAGGAAAGGCGCATTCCGCGCACGGTCGAACACGCAAGTCGAGGCCGCCGAGGGTGGAGCGCGTTCAGGCGAGGGTCTCGGCGTCGAGGCGGCCCTCGCCGCGGCCGGGGATGGTGGCGTCGCACATGAGGATGGCGGCGCCGCCGATGTGGTGCGCCTCGTTGATGGGCCGGTCCCTGGCGGCCGTGGAAGCGCTGGCCGGCTCTGGAACTGGCGAGCACGATCCGCCATGACGGCAACGGCGGCGTCCGGCCTGGACGCGGCGTCGCAGGTGCCGTCCATCGTCCAGTCGGGCGCGGGCCCGCAGGCGAACATCGGCACGTGAGCCGCGCGGCGGCAGGGTGACGATGTCCGCAGCCATCACCCGGCCCGCTGCCGAGGACGGCCGGGTGATGGCGCGCTGGACCCCCACCACCCGGCCTGGTGTCCCGGGTGCTGGACCACCACCCCCGGTCTGCTGTCCGGGGCGCTGGACCGCCACCCCCGGCCGCCCGCATGGGGACAACAGACTCAATGCGGCATGGGCCCGAGATCGATGCGATGGACCTGCGCCGCCGACTCGATCACCAGTGCCCGCTCCTCCTGCCGCCAGGTCACGGGCCGCCCGTCGCCGAGCGCGCGCACCCCGGTGATCTCCCGGTCGAGCAGCCCGGACGCCCGCCCGAGCCGCCGCAGCACCACCGGTCCCCGAACCGGCTCGGCGAGCGCGATGGCGTAGAGGGACGTGCCGGTGGCGGTGTAACGGATGTCCTCGGCGGTCATCGCGCCGCCCTCGTTGAAGCCCTGGGCCCTGAGCGCGGGCGGGTCGTCCGCCGACGGTCCCTCGCCGAACACCTTCCAGGGGACGGTGTCGAAGATCGCTTCACCGTTGACCGCGAGCCAGTCGCCGATGCCGGCCAGGATCGCCCGCTCGTCGTCGTCGATCTCGCCATCGCCGGTGATCGGGACGCTGAGCAGGAGGTTGCCGTTCTTGCTGACCACGTCGGCGAGCATGCCGATCACCTGCGCCGCGCTCTTGTAGCCGTGCTCGGCGAGCCTGCGCTCGTCGTAGTGCCACGAGCCCAGGCAGGTGCAGGTCTGCCAGGGTTCCGGTTCGATGCGGTCGCTCGCGCCGCGCTCGACGTCCCAGGTGAGGGCGCGCCGCTGCCGCTCGTCGAGGATCTTGCCGCAGACGACCATGTCCTCGCTGAGGTTGTACAGCTCGGCCGCGATCTCCAGCCCGACCGGGCCGCACTGGTGCAGCGGCAGCACGGTGTCGTCGAAGTACACCAGATCCGGCCGGTACTTTCCGGCCAGCTGCAGGGTCCTGGCCTTGAAGTTCGCCTGGTAGGCGGCGTCCGGCCAGTGCTCGGGGTCGGGCCAGTCCCAGGTGCGGTTGACCGTCTCCGGCTGGTCGAAGCCGGGGACCGGCCGGTGGTTCTGGGCGTACAGCTCCTGCGGGTCGAGCCCTTCCCACCAGGTGCCCGCGCCGTCCGCCTTGGTCAGCCGCCCGTCGTACGGCACGCCCGCCAGCGGCCCGTCGGGATCGGCGCCCTGGCTCGGCTCGTACCACGACCAGGCGTGCGCCGCGTGCACGCTCACCCCGAACCGCAGCCCCTGCCCGCGCGCAGCGGCGGCCCACTCCCCCACGATGTCGCGGCGCGGGCCCACCCGCACCGAGTTCCACGCGTGGTGCGGGCTGTCCCATAGGTCGAGGTTGTCGTGGTGGTTGGCCATGGCCACGAAGTAGCGGGCACCCGTACGCGCGTACAGGCCGAGCAGTTCCTCAGGATCCCAGCGAGCCGCCTTCCACTCGTTAATGACGTCTTTGAACCCGAACTGCGACGGATGCCCGTACCGCTCCAGGTGGAACCGGTAGGCGTCGGTGCCCGGGAGGTACATGTTCCGGGCGTACCAATCCCCGAACCCCGGCTGACACTGCGGCCCCCAGTGTCCCCAGAGCCCGAACTTGGCCTTCGGGAACCACTCTGGCGTCTCCCGCTCCTCCAACGACTCCCACGACGGTGTGAACTGCACGACTCTCCTCACTCTTCGCCGGCTGTCACAAGGATGGTGCACGAACCCGGAACGCCACCGCCCAGGCCCGCCTGCGTCGCACATCGCACCGGCGTTCCGCGCGGCCGAGGCCGGCTGGAATTCCTATCGGGACGAGTCCCGGCCGGCGCGTGGATACTGACCTCATGTGGTGGCGACGTCGCAAACGGTCCCCGTACGAGCCCGGCGTCCGCGCGTACGGCGCGTGGCGCGTCTACGCCGACTCCGTCGAGGGCAGCGACCACATCGTGGACAGGAAGGACAACGGTCACGTCTACGAGGTGTCCTGGGTCAAGACGGAGGCCATCGCACTGGAGTACCTGCGCCGCCGGGACGTCCGCCGAGAGGGCCACTACGTGATCGTGGAGACGCCGCACCGCGACCTCGGCCGCGACATGATCATGATTTTCGACGAGGCCGACGGCTCCTTGATCGAGATACCCGAGCGCACGCCGCTTCCGTAGCCGACGCCGTCGCCGACCCACTGCGCCCGCTGCGGCTACCCGGTCCTGCCCGTCACCGATGTGACGCCCTCCTCCTGCGGCGACCCGGACTGCGGCCACCCCTGGCACACGGCGGACTTCGCGTGGAGTGCCGACCGGGTGATCCTTGCCGGAGCGGGGTACCGGTGCACGCAGTGCCGGAGCGCCGCTTGCCGGGCCTGCTACGAGGCCACGGGCAGCGAACAGACGACGATCACGCACGGCTTTCTGTGGGATCCGGACGACGAGCAGCCACATCCGTCAGACGAGATCCTGATGCGCCTGTGCTGGATCTGCGGGAGTCCCGTCACGATTCTCGACGAGTGATCGGCCTCGCCGCTCACCGGCGGCCACCGGGCGGCTCGCAGCGGACGGAGGGCGTGGCCGCCGCCGTCACACCGTCGGTCGCGCTTCAGGCTCCTGCGCGCCGCTACCAGGTTGCGGGCGCAGGCCGTCCATCATGACCGTGACGAAGCCGGCGGCGAGCTCCGGGGAGCTCTCGCTGGAGCGGGCGATGGCGTAGGTCGCCTCGCCCAGCAGCACGGTGGTGACGGCGGGGTGGATGTCGGTCCTGATCGCGCCGGCGTCGCGCGCCCGCGCGAGCATGGCGTGCAGGGCGTCGCGGAGCTCGGTGCGCAGCGTGGCGGTCAAGGGGAGCTGCAGGCCCTCGAGCTGCCCGCTCATGACCCGGTGGGCGGCCTGGAAGTCGATCAGTTCGAGCAGGAACGCGCGCAGCGCCGCGCCCGGGTCGTCCTCGGTCAGTGCCTCGCGGGCGCGCTGGACGAGCGGTTCGAGCAGGTCGGCGGTGGCCGCGTCGATGAGCGCGTCCTTGGTGCCGAAGGCCCGTACGACCGTCGCGGCCCCCAGCCCGGCCTGGCGGGCGATGGTCTCCACGGTGAGCGTCGCGCCGGGCCGGACGAGCAGTGTCTTGGCCGCTTCCAAGGCGAGGTTCCGGTTGCGTATCGCATCCGCCCGGCGCGGCTGCTGCTGGGCCGCCTTGGGGGTCGACATCTGGAACGCCCTCCCACGTCAACGAACTGGAACGCTTATTCCGGTTGGACGCTATCCATCTGGGGTGGGCACATGCAAGCTTCACCGCTCACGCACGGTCGAGGACGCGGCGCAGGGCGGTGGTGGCGGCGGCGAACTCGGCGTCGCCGAGGAGCGTCGAGCCCCATTCGAGCAGCGGCCGCCGCGCCTGCTGGATGCGGGCGGCGGCGAGCCGGGCGACCTGCTCGATGGTGTCGCGCTGCACGTCGATGACCGCATCGACCAGGCCCTCCAGGGAGGGCAGGCCGTAGGCGGCGGCGAAGAGCTCCATCCGGCGGCGCCGGTCGGGAGGTTCGGGGCAGCGCAGCCGGCGCAGGCATTCGGCGTCGTCGCGGAAGGGGGCGACGGGGGCTTCTGCGGCTCTCCCGGCGCGATCGGGATCGTCTCCAACGGGCGCACCTACACCTGCCGTGGCGGGCACTGGCGACGCTGCCCCGGCCGGTCACGCGTACGCGCGGCAGTGCGCGGTCATGGGGTGCCGGCGTGGGAGCGCTTCTCCTCGTCGGCGAAGCGTTCCCAGGCCGACTGGCGGGTGATGCCGAGCGCCGCGCCGATCCTGGCCCAGCTCACGCCCCGGGCGCGCAGGTCGGCGACCCTGCGGCGCAGGCCGAGCTCGACCTGGGTGCCGACGGCGTCGATCCTGGGCAGGGCGCGCAGGATCTCCTCGTCGGACATGCTCCCCCATTCGGGGATCTCCGGCTGGGACGGCCCGGCGCCGGCGGCCAGGATGTCGTTGCAGGCCGCGACGCATTGGTCGCAGATGTAGATGCCGGGCCCGGCGATGATCTTGCCGACTTCGGCGGCCGCCTTCCCGCAGAACGAGCAGCGGGGCGGAGGAGTGGAGCTCATGCGCGTGCGCCCTTCCGGCGGAGACGTTTGTCAGGTTAGCCCTGACACCTGTACGCGAGAGCATACGGCGTCAGGGCAGCCCTGACAACACGGTCAGCCGGTCACGGTGATGCGGTAGGTGCGGCCCGCGCGGCCTGACACGGTGATGACGTCCGGCTCGGGGCGCTCGACCTTCACGGCGTCGCCGGTCCCGGTGTCGGTCACCTTGACTTCGCCCGTGAACGCGCGGCTGCGGACGTTCACCGTCGCCGTGCGGTCGAAGGCGATGCGGACCTCCGTGGCCGCGCCGGACCTCCAGGTGGCGTCCACCGTGTGACCGCCGCGCCCGCGCAGGCCGCGCACCTCGCCGTTCGGCCAGGCGGGCGGCAGAGCGGGCAGCACGTGCAGCTCGCCGGCGTGGCTGTGCAGCAGCATCTCGGCGATGCCGGAGGTGGCGCCGAAGTTGCCGTCGATCTGGAACGGGGGATGCAGGTCGAACATGTTGGGCGCGAGCCGGTCCGTACGGACGAGGAGGCGGAGCAGCTCGTGCGCCCGGTCGCCCTCCTCCAGGCGCGCCCAGTAGTTGATCTTCCAGGCGAGCGACCAGCCGGTGCCGTCGTCGCCGCGCAGTTCGAGGGTGCGCCGGGCGGCGTCGTGCAGCTCGGGCGTGCCGCGCTTGGTGATCTGGTTGCTGGGGTGCAGGCCGTAGAGGTGGGAGACGTGCCGGTGGTTGGTCTCGGGCTCGATCCAGTCGTACAGCCACTCCTGGATGTTGCCGCGCGAGCCGATCTTCATGGGGGCGAGCCGGTCGCGGGCGGCGAGGACCTGCTCGCGGAAGTCCGCGTCGACGCCGAGCGCGTCGGCGGCCTTGGCGCAGCCGTCGAACAGGTCGCGCAGGATCTGGTTGTCCATCGTGGGCCCCGCGCAGACGCTGGCGTCGGGGTGGTGGGCCAGCTCCGGCGAGTTGGACGGGTTGGTGACCAGGTAGCCGAGGTTCGGCTCCTCGACGAGCGTGTCGAGGAAGAACTGCGCGGCGCCCTTCATGGCCGGGTAGTGCTCGCGGAGGAAGCCGAGGTCGCCGGTGAAGGCGTAGTGGTCCCAGATGAGGGTGGCCAGCCAGGCGCCGCCGGTCTGCCACATGCCCCAGAACGCGCCGTCCACGACGGACGTGCCCCGCCAGGCGTCGGTGTTGTGGTGGGTCACCCAACCGCCGGCGTCGTACTGCGCCTTGGCCGTGCGTGCGCCGCTGACCGCCAGCTCGTCGATCATCTTGAAGACCGGCTCGAAGCACTCCGGCAGGTTCGTGGTGTCGGCCGGCCAGTAGTTCATCGGCAGGTTGGCGTTGATCGTGTATTTGGAGTCCCACGCCGGGCTCAGCGAGTCGTTCCAGATGCCCTGCAGGTTGGCCGGTTGGGTGCCGGGCCTGGAGGAGGAGATCAGCAGGTAGCGGCCGAACTGGAACAGCAGCACGGAGAACTGCGGGTCGTCGGTGCTCGCGTGCTGCGCGATCCGCACGTCGGTGGGCTGGTCGGCGGCCGCGGTGCGGCCGAGGTCGAGGGTGGTGCGCCCGAACAGCCGCCGGTAGTCGGCGACGTGCCGCCCTCTGAGGTCGTCGTACGCTCTGCCCGCGGCGGCGTCGAGGTGGCGGCGGGCGATGCCCTCGTGGTCGCCGCTGACGTCGCGCCAGTCGCGGTAGCTGGAGCCGATGGAGATCAGCAGCGTCACGCTGTCGGCGTCGCGCACCTGGAGGGTGCCGTTCGAGCTGCTGACGGTGCCGCCCTCGGCGACGGCGCGGGCCAGGGCGAGGAACTTGACGGAGCCCTTCAGCCCTTCCATGTCGCCGGAGACGCCGTCGAGGCCCACGGTGGTCGCGTCGGGGCTGGTCAGCGTCGTCCGCTGGGGGCTTGCGAACGTCGCGGAGAACGTGATCGAGCCGGGTGTGTCGGCGGTCAGGCGGACGGCGATCACCTGGTCGGGGGCGCTGGCGAACACCTCGCGCCGGTAGCGCACGCCGTTCCGCCGGTAGGACACGCCCGTGATCGCGGTGGTGAGGTCGAGGTAGCGGTGGTACTCCGCGACGGCGGCGCCGCCGGGGAAGGTGAGCCGCAGGTCGCCGACCGTCTGGTAGGCGAGCTGCCCGGCGGGGGCGCCGAGCATGGCCTGGTCGATGAGGGCCTGGGCCTCGCTCCACTTGTCCTGGAAGACGAGCTGCCGGATCCGGTCCAGCTCCTGCGCGCCCCTGGGGTTGCTCTGGTCGTACGGGCCGCCCGCCCAGACGGTGTCCTCGTTGAGCTGCAGCCGCTCGGTGTCGGTGTTGCCGAACACCATGGCGCCGAGGCGGCCGTTGCCGATCGGCAGGGCGCGCAGCCAGTCGGTGCCGGCGCTCTCGTCGTACCAGAGGGCGAGGTCGTGGGCGGCGCGCACCTCGGGAGGCGGCGCGACGGCGGCCCTCGCGGTGGCCGTCCAGGACAGCGGGAACATCGCGGCACCGGCACCGACAGCGCCGAACTTCAGAACTTGCCTTCGCGATACATCGGACATCTCTGTGATCGTCCCCTTGGGGGTCGCGGGCTTACGGGGGCGCGCCGACTTCCTGGAGGAAGGTAAAGCGGCATGACGGTGCCCGTCAACCGGCCGATCACGCATCGGACAGGAAAATCGGCGCCCGAAACACCCGGCGAAGGAACGACAACTAACATCGGATCTCTATCGTCAACGCCGCGCCGCCCTGAAAGTTTCACGCCCGCCGGCGCCGCATCGTGATCTCCCCGGGCGCGAAACGCCAGGCGAGAAGGTGTGCCCGCCGCGACGCCCCCACCGGCGGGCGGATCCCGTCATTGACTCCGCCCAGGCCCTCGGCTGTACTCCGCGACAGGAGCTTCACGTACCCGCTTGATGTTAGCGCTAACAGCACCTGCCACAAGGGAGACCATCGGTGAAATCCGTCCTGCGCACGGTCCTGTGCACCATGGGCCTGCTGCTTCCCAGCGTGCTGTTCCCGTCCGCGGCCGCCGCCGACAACCCGATCGTGCAGACCATCTACACGGCCGACCCCGCGCCCCTCGTCCACGACGGCCGCCTCTACGTCTACACCGGCCACGACGAGGACGGCTCCACGTGGTTCACGATGCGCGAATGGCGCGTCTACTCCACCACGGACATGGCCAACTGGACCGATCACGGCTCGCCCATGAGCCTGGAGACGTTCGCCTGGGCCGACGACAACGCCTGGGCGGGCCACGTCGTCCACCGCAACGGCCGCTTCTACTGGTATGTGCCGGTACGCCACCGCGCCACCGGCTCGATGGCCATCGGTGTCGGGGTTTCCGACAGCCCCACAGGGCCGTTCCATGACGCCCTCGGGCGCCCGCTCGTCAACAACAACGAGATCGACCCGAACGTCTTCATCGACGACGACGGCCAGGCCTACCTGTACTGGGGCAACCCCAACCTCTGGTACGTCCGGCTTAATCCCGACATGATCTCCTACTCCGGCGCCCCGACGCAGATCCCGCTCACCACCGCCGGGTTCGGCACGCGTACCGGCAACCCCGACCGCCCGACCCTGTACGAGGAGGGCCCCTGGGTCTACAAGCGCAACGGCCTGTACTACATCGTCTTCGCCGCCGAGTGCTGCTCGGAGTTCATCGGCTATTCGACCGCGCCCACCCCGACCGGCCCGTGGACGTACCGGGGCACGATCATGCCGACCCAGGGCAGCAGCTTCACCAACCATCCGGGCGTCATCGATTACCGGGGCGGCTCGTACTTCTTCTACCACAACGGCGCGCTCCCGGGCGGAGGTGGTTTCACCAGGTCAGTGGCCGTCGAGAAGTTCAGCTACAACGCGGACGGCACGTTCCCCACGATCACCATGACCACCGCGGGGCCGCCGCAGATCGGCACGCTCGACCCGTACGTCCGCCAGGAGGCCGAGACGACCGCGTGGGCCCAGGGCGTCGAGACGGAGCCGTCCAGCGAGGGCGGCATGAACGTCGGCTATATCGAGAACGGCGACTACCTCAAGGTCAAGGGCGTCGCGTTCGGCGGCGGCGCGTCCTCCTTCACCGCCCGCGTGGCCTCGGCCACCGACGGCGGCCGGATCGAGCTGCGGCTCGACGGCCCCACGGGCACCCTCGTGGGCACCTGCACCGTCACCGGCACCGGCGGCTGGCAGAGCTGGACCTCGGTCAGCTGCCCGGTGTCCGGCGCGACCGGCACGCACGACCTCTACCTCCGCTTCACCGGCGGCAGCGGCTACCTGCTGAACGTCGACTGGTGGCGTTTCACGTCCCAGTGAACCGCCGGACGAGCCCCCGTACCCCCCGTTGAGGAGAGACTTCGATGACCAGGAAACGAACGCGCATCTCTCTCGCCCTGACCATGCTGCTCACCATGACGGCGGGCGCCATCGTGACCGGCCCGCCCGCGCAGGCGCTGGAGAACGGCGTGGGCCGCACCCCGCCGATGGGCTGGAACACCTGGAACACCTTCGGCTGCAACATCAACGAGACGCTGATCAAGCAGACGGCCGACGCGCTCGTCAGCTCCGGCATGCGCGACCTGGGCTACGAGTACGTGGTGGTCGACGACTGCTGGTTCGCGCCCGAGCGCGACTCGGCGGGCAACCTGCAGGCCAACCCGTCCAGGTTCCCCAGCGGCATGAAGGCGCTCGGCGACTACCTGCACGCCAGGGGCCTGAAGTTCGGCCTGTACCAGGCGCCGCTCGACCGGACCTGCGCACAGTACTTCGGCAGCTATCCGGGCGCGACCGGCAGCCTCGGCCACGAGGAGCAGGACGCCCGGCAGTTCGCCGCCTGGGGCGTCGACTACCTCAAGTACGACTGGTGCTCCCCCACCGGCACCATCGACGACCAGGTGCGCACGTTCGCGAAGATGCGCGACGCGCTGGCCGCGACCGGCCGGCCGATCCTCTACAGCATCAACCCCAACAGCATCCACGAGAAGACCGGGCCGCAGCGTGACTGGGGCGACGTCGCCAACATCTGGCGCACGACCGAGGACATCACGAACGCCTGGGACACGGGGCAGACCAACGGCTACCCGATGGGCATCAAGAACATCGTGGACGTGAACGTGCCGCTCGCGGGCAACGCCCGGCCGGGACAGTTCAACGACCCGGACATGATGGTCGTCGGCCGCGGCGGCATGAACGACACCGAGATGCGCAGCCACTTCGCGCTGTGGGCGATCATGGCCGCCCCGCTGATCGCCGGGAACGACATCCGCAACATGGACTCCGCCACCTCGACGATCCTGAAGAACGCGAACCTGATCGCGATCAACCAGGACCCGCTCGGCCTGCAGGCCGTTCAGGTCGGCTTCGACGGAACGCGCCGCGTGCTGGCCAAGCGGCTGAGCAACGGCGACGTCGCGGTCGCGCTGTTCAACCAGGGCGGCAGCACCACCACGATCAGCACCACGGCCGCCGCCATCGGCCTCACCGGCGGCCCGTTCACGCTGCGCGACGCCTGGACGAACGCCGTCACCACGACGACCGGCACCATTTCGGCGACGGTGCCGGCGCACGGCACCGCCGTGTTCCGCGTCAGCGGCGGCACCCCGGCCCCGCCGCCCGTCCGCATTCAAGGGGCGGGCTCGGGCCGCTGCCTCGACGTGACCGAAGCCTCCCAGGCCAACGGCACCCCCGTGATCATCTGGGACTGCCACCAGCAGGCCAACCAGCAGTGGACCGTGACCGCCGACGGCGAGCTGCGCGTCTACGGCGGCAAGTGCCTGGACGTCGAGCAGGCCGGCACCGCCGATGGCACCGCGGTCATCATCTGGGACTGCAACGGCCAGGACAACCAGAAGTGGCGCTTCAACGACGACGGCACCATCACGGCGGTGGGCGCGGGCAAATGCCTGGACGTGGCGGGCAACGCCACCGCGAACGGCAGCCGGCTGCAGATCTGGACGTGCACGGGTGCGGCCAACCAGCGCTGGTCCCGCATCTCATGACGCGTTCCCGTCAGAGAACCAGAGCGGAAGCCACCGCCTCACCTGGAGGACGGCCGACGGTGTCGATCGCATCGGAGCACCAGGCCGAGGTCTGCCCTTTCCGGCGCAGGCGGACTACGCTCAACCGAAGGGAGAGCAAGGAGTGAGCCATGGCACGTGTGCTTGTTCTGGCCGGTGATGCGGCGGAAGAGCTCGACACCATGTACCCCGTCTTCCGGCTCCGCGAGGGAGGACACGAGGCGGTCGTGGCCGCCCCCACCACCCGCGCGCTGAAGCTGGTCGTGCACGACTTCGAACCCGGGTGGGACGCCTACACCGAAAAGCCCGGCCACCAGCTGCAGGTGGATCTCGCGTTCGGCGACGTGCGTCCGGAGGAGTTCCAGGCGCTGGTGATCCCGGGTGGGCGTGCGCCGGAGTACATCCGCACCGATCCCCACGTCGGACCGATCGTGCGCCACTTCTTCGAGCGCGGCCTGCCGGTGGGCACGATCTGCCACGGCCCGCAGGTGCCGGCGGCGTTCGGGCTGCTGCGCGGGCGCAGGACGGCGGCGTTCCCGCCGCTGAAGACGGACATGGAGCTGGCGGGCGCGACGTTCGTCGACGCGCCCGACGTGGTGGACGGCTCCATGGTGTCCTGCCGCGGCTGGCCTGACCTGCCGGAATGGTCGCGGGCCTTCATGCGGGTGCTCGAGGGCGCGGCTGTGACGGTCTAGGCGGGTGTCCCAGGGTCACGGCCCCGGCGTCAAGGGGCCGTGACCCTGGGCGGTCATGCGCAGGTGTAGCCGGACGGCAGGGCGCTGTCGCCGTTCGGCCTGCTGACCTGGAAGCCGACGCTGGTCGTCGCGGCTCCCGGCGCGAGCGTGCCGTTGTGGCCGACGTTCCTGACCGTGACGGTCTGGCCGCTGGTGGTGACGTCGGCGTTCCATGAACCGGTCAGGGTGTGCCCGGCGGGCAGGGTGAAGGTGACGGTCCAGCCGGTGATCGTCGAGGTGCCGGTGTTGGTGACGGTGAGCGGCTGGATGACGTAGCCGTTCCCCCACTCGGACTGCACGGTCGGGACGGCCGAGCAGGTGCCGTCGCTCGGACCCCCTTCCTGGGTGGTGATCTGGACGGTGTCGGAGACCGGCGAGACGTTGCCGGCGGCGTCGCGCGCCCGGACCTGGTAGCGGTAGGTCGTGTTCGGGGTCAGGCCCGTGTCGGCGTACGAGGTCGTGGCCGAGGTGCCGACCTGGGCGAAGGTCCCGCCCGACGCGCCCGGTGCGCGCAGGATGTCGTAGCCGGTCACGCCGGTGTCGTCCGTGGCGGCGGTCCACGTCAAGGTGGTGCCGGTCGCGGTGGTGCCCGAGGCGGTGAGCCCGGATGGGGCCGTGGGCGGCGTGGTGTCGTTCGATTGGGTGGTCAGGCCGAAGAACTCGACGGCGTAGCGGGCCATGCCCGACTGCGGGAGCGCGTGGCCCGCGCCCTGGATGCTGTACGCCTCCACCAGCACGGTGCCGGACGCATCGGCGTAGCGGCTGCGGTTCCAGCCGGCCTGCGGGCTGTCGGTGGAGGTCGGCGTCTGGCTCAGCCCGAACACGTCGGTCCACTGCTCGATCGACTCGCGCAGCAGCGAGTACGGCACCAGGGTGTCGGCGGTGCCGTGCCAGAGCTGCACGCGCGGGCGGGCGCCGGAATAGCCGGGGTACGCCTGGCGTACCGCGTCGCCCCACTGCTGGGGTGTGCGGTCCATGCTGCCGCCGGTGCACCTGCTGCTGCCCGGCGGGTAGTCGGAGGCGCCGGCGAAGCAGTCGAACGGCACGCCCATGAAGGACGCGCCCGCCTTGAACACGTCCGGGTAGACGGCGAGCATGTGCTGGGTCATCATGCCGCCGGACGAGCTGCCGGTCGCGTAGACCCGGTCAGGGTCGCCCCCGTAGGTCCGCTCGACGTAGTCGATCATGGACAGGAGCGAGACGGGATCGCTGCCGCCACCGCGCCGTTTGGCCGCGTCCGACCAGGTGTCGAAGCAGTTGCCGAACCCGGCCGACTGGGTGGCGGTCGGGTAGATGACGATGAAGCCGTACCGGTCGGCCAGGGACGCGAACTCGCTGCTCTGGTGGAAGCCGGGGCCGGAGCCGCCGCAGCCGTGCATGGCGACCACGATCGCGGGCGAGGCGGGGCGCGAGTCCGGTACGTAGACGTGCATCCGCATGTTGCCCGGGTTGCTGCCGAAGTTCGTCACCTCGACCAGGGTCGCGGCGGCGGCCGGTGAGCCGGCCACCACGGTCATGACGGCGAAGAGCGCCGCGGCGCAGGCGTGGGCCAGCACTGTGGTTAATCGTGTCATTTCGCGATCCCTTTCTCCGTCTCAGCGTGTGGATCCGGGTTGCTGGAAAATAAAAGCGCCGCGGCACGTCGTCAATGGACGCCCGGCAGGCGCGTTCACGCGATCATTCGGAGAAAGGCCGTTTCCGCTGGTTATCAAGTACCTTGACATCAAGGTCCTTGATACATGTTCAGGAAACTTACATCGGCGCCCGGGCACGATATGGTCGGCTGGTGACCGATCCGGCTGTCCCCGCGGCCGCCGCGCCGCACGCACCGCCGCCCCACGTGAGCTATCTGGTGTTCCGGCTGGAACGCCGCATCCGCGCCTGCCTCGACGAAGCGCTCGCCCGGCACGGCATCACGACCACCGAGTACATGGCGCTCAGCGAGTTACGCCTGCGCGACGCGCCCTCGTCGGCCGACCTCGCCCGCATCGCCTTCGTCACCCCGCAGGCGATGAACCTCGTCATCCGCGATCTCGAAAAGCGCGGCCTGATCGCCCGCGAACCTCATCCCGACGGCGGGCGCGCCCTGCGTACCCGTCTCACTGCTGAAGGGCTGCGGAAGCTGCAGCGCTGCGACCGCTCGCTCGACGGCATCGAGGCCGTCATGCTCGCCGACGTCGACGCCGCGGACCGCAGGAGGCTCGCCGAGACGCTCACGCTGTGCGCCCGAGCCCTGCACCCCGAAGCCCACCCCCTCCCTCCGGACCTCCACAGCGCGGAGAACCCGCCTCCGACCAGGCCGTAGCCCTCGCCCGCGGGCCGCGCCTCACCGGCGCAGGCCCGCATGTCACCGCCGCCTGCGGCGCTCCACCCCTAGGTGCATCACGCCGCCTGTGCCGAGGGCGCCAACGACACGTTGGAGCGGCCGGCGGAGGCTCGTGAGAAGGCGAGTTCGGCGGGCTGGTCGGGCTGGAGAAGACCGTGCAGGGCTCGGGCTGGGGCGTGCCGGCCTGGGAGCCGGTCGGCCGTCGTCTGGTGGTCGAGCAGGTCTACGACCACCACGGCAACGTCGGCATGAACACCACCCCGCCGCTCGTCTTCGACGCCCGGGAGCACGCCTGCCACCTGCAGTACCGCAACGTCCGCCCGGACGACGTCGAGAAGCTGTGCGACCTCATCGACTGGAACGGCGTATCGCCCGCTACGACGCCGCGCGCGGCACCTGACGCGGCTCAAGACGGCGGCGTCCGCCCGGCCCGAGCTCGGTCCGTGGGGCCGGGCGGACGCCGCACCTCACGCGCGGAGCGGGATGGGGGTGGGTGCGGGGACCGCACCGGCGGAGTCCCGCGCCGGATGAGCGCGGTCTCGGATATCTCGGTCTCGGCACTCACGCCGAGGGGCTTGCTCTGGTCGTCGATCGCCGGGCATCGCTCACTGCGCCGCGACGACTCCCGGCGGGTCGTCGCAGGGGACGGGGCCTGGGGCCGAGCGGCCCCGGCCACCCTCCTGACGGTTCGGTCACGTGCGTGCCTGACTGCCGTTCTGGCCTTCGCCGATGATCGCCTCGTGGGCGTGCTCGGCGAACTCCGCCGGGCTCGCCCGTAGCAACGAATTGATCAGACGGAGATTGACGGGCCGGCTCTCCTCGAGGTCGGGGCCGGTGATGCTGGCCGTCTGAGGGGCCTTCCCGGTGAAGGTGACCCTCATGCGCCAATGGTGGCGCTCAACGGCGATCACTGGACCCTCGGCGGACGCCACCTTCCATCCGTGGCGGCGCGCGCGTTGGGTTAACGCCTCAGGATGCATGTGATTTGTCTTCCTCGTCGTCGTGGTGGACGCGGCGGCGGAACGGGTCGCGCTCCCCCGGCCGCGCGCGGTCAGAGGTCCGGGTCGAACGCGGAACCTCCGTCGTCGGAGGGTGCACCGGGCACGTTCACGGTGTGCTCGGACTCGGGACGCTCGGAAAATGCCGGACGACCGTACGCCTGCGCGGGCGACGGCGCCGGGGGGTGGCCACTCCCCCGGCCGTGGAAGGGATCGATCGGGCGCGCCGCGCCGCCGGCGGTCGTGCCGCCGTGGTGGGCGTGGTCGCGGCCCGTTGCTTTCACCTCGTCTCGGTGACCTCCCCTGCGCTGTCGATGCTACGCGCGGGAACCGGGTGGCCGGTTCCTCGCTCCTTCCGTAGATGTGATGGGAGGAGCAGGGGCGATGGTTCCCATCGGATCAATCTTGTCCCTGAGCTCGTGAGTTGCGGCGTCCGTACAACGACTTCAGGTCGAGCCGTTTCCTCGAAGAACCGGGGTACACCACGACCAGGTGCTCCTCTTCTCCCCCGCGCGTCACCCGGACGTACACGCGGAGCCGGTAGCGGCCCTTGCCGTTGATCGCGAGGTTCGGCATCGGCGCGCCCGCGCCCACCTCTCCCCCGTCCATCTCCGGGACGGTGAGCCGCCCGCCGCGGGTCGTGATCGGCACTTCGTGCACGGTGTCCCACCCGCCCGTACGGGGCGGCGGCGCCTTGCGGAAGGCTTTGACCGTGAGGCAGAGGCCGGTGACGTCGGCGACGTGCCCGACGAGGACCGCGGTGGGGGTCACCCCGAGCCCCGTCTTGTTGCCCTTCTGGTAAAGCTCGTCCATCGTCCGGTCCCCACCCTCCCCTTGCTCATCTGCGGGGTCGTAAACGAGGTAGCCGGGGTCGCCGTCGACGAACAGGAAGTAGTAGGCGGTGGCCTGGACGACGCCCTTCGTCCTGGGCCACGGGTCGCGGCACGTCGCGTTGTGCTCGGCGACGTAGTCGATCTCCGCCTGCTTCCGTTCCTCGCTCGACCGCAGCAGATCGGGGTGGGTCTTGCCGACGATCTCCGGGCAGACGTAGACGAGGTCCCACGGATCGGCGCCCCACTCCGCCCGCGGGCTTCCCGCCTCCCTCAGCAGCGTCTGCTGCTTCGCGGGGTCCTGCGTACGGCACAGCGCCCGCCCGTACGCGAGGATCGCCTGGTCCGACATGCTGTCCGGGAACATGGGCGGCGTCCCCTGGCTGCCCTCGCGCGCCAGGCACAGGAACACGGCCTCGCGCCGCGCCGGGTCCAGGTCGCCGGACTCCGGCCGGTCGTAGCAGTCCTCCGCCGCGCCGGTGAGGGTGCGGCGCGCGTGCTCCTCCGGCTGGACCAGCACGGCGATCGGCAGGAGGGCCAGGGCTGCCACGGCGGCCCGGTACGCCCGCCCGCGCGACCGGCGCCCGGACGCCGACGGGACGGGCGCGACGGGCATCTCCCTGGCGGTCGCCGCGAGATAGAGCGCGCCGGTGAGCCGTATGACGTCGGTGACCACGATCCACACCAGCGGGCCCTCGAAGTCCGAGCCGCCCACGAAGAAGACCGGGTACGCCGACGCGACGGAGACCGTCGACAGCCAGCCCGCGCCCAACGTGCCGCGGCTCCACCGGCCGTCGCGCCACTGCCCGGCGACGGTGAGGGCGGTCGTCGCCAGGGCGGCCACGATGGAGCCCACCGTGTAGACGGTGCCGTATCCGGCATCCGTGAGGCCGAGCGAGCCGAGCAGGTCCACCACCGCCAAGGCCAGCTCGCACGCGAACATCACCCCCGCCACGGCCCGCAGCACCCGGGACCGCCAGCGGATGACGAGCAGCAGCAGCGTGTCGATCGCGGCCCATAGCGCGAGCTGGAAGGCCGCGCCTGCCGCGTCGGAGATCCACGAGATCGGCGCCCACAGCACGAGACCGTCCGCCACCGCCAGATAGAGCAGCAGGCGCAGCGCCCGTTCCCGCCCTCTGAGCGGCCCCGGCTCCGGGGGACGCAGGATGATCCACAGGGCGGCGGCCTTCACCGGAGCGGCGGCGAGCAGCGCCGTGACGACGGCGAGGCCGTAAGGGCTGCGGTGGAAGAACCCGATGTACGGCGGCGGCGACCATTCGACGGCCACCCAGAGCACGTCGTCGCCGAGTATGAGGCCCGCGATCGCGCCCAGCAGGACCAGACTTACCAATCCGATCCTGATATAGCGCCATAAATCAGCTGATAACACGGGAGCGGAGCTTATCGGGCGCCACTCTCAAAAAAGCGGCGCCAGGAAGCGGAAGCCCTTCCCCGCCCGCCGTTCGACATGCGATCGAGACCTGCTCAGACCCGGTACCACGAAAACTCCCCAAAAGCCGCCAAAGAGGCACGGACCGCCGGAGAAAAACGCGAAGGGCGAATACGTCGTGGCACCACGGACATCACATATGATCGCCACCGGCACAGGCCGCACCCGCGCGTTCTCCTTCGGCGGATCGCCGATCGTGCGGCCGTTGGTTCGTGCCAATATGGGGGCGATGCTGGAGTGGGCGAGGGCCTGACACCGAGGGAGCATTGATGCCGGCTGCCGACATGAGCGACCTGAGCGACGTCACTGACGGCACCGGGCTCTGGTCCGCGCCCACGACGCTGCGCGCCCTCGTCGGGGCCCAGTTGCGGCGGCTGCGGGAGGCGCGCGGGGTCAGCCGTGAGGAGGCCGCGTTCCTCCTCCGAGGCTCGACCTCGAAGATCAGCCGGATGGAGGCCGGCCGCACGAGTTTCAAGGTGCGCGACGTCGCCGACCTGCTCACCCTGTACGGCGTCACCGACGAGGGCGCGCGGGCCAGCCTGCTCGCCTTGGTGGAGCAGGCCAACGCGCCGAGCTGGTGGCAGGAGTACCGCGAGGCGATCCCCGACTGGTTCGAGCCCTATCTCGGCCTCGAGCAGGACGCCTGCCTCATCCGCGCCTTCGAGGTGCAGCTCGTGCCTGGCCTGCTGCAGACCGAGGCGTACGCGCGGGCGGTCATCGCCCAAGGCGCCACGGGCAGCGTGCTGGAGCAGCGGGTGGCCGTGCGGATGCGCCGCCAGAGCGTGCTCACCGGGGACGATCCGGCGAAGCTGTGGGTGGTGCTGGACGAGGCCGCGCTGCACCGCCGCGTCGCCGACGAGGCCACCATGCGCGCCCAGTGGGAGCACCTGGCGCGCATGAGCGAGCTGCCCCACGTCACCATCCAGGTGCTGCCGTTCACCTCCAGCGAGATCGCCGGCGGCATCGGCCCGGTGACGATCCTGCGCTTCCCGCAGCAGCAGCTGCCCGACGTCGTCTACATCGAGCAGCTCACCACCGCACAGTACGTCACCAAGAGCGCCGATGTGCTGCCGCACCACGCCCTGATGGACGAGCTGGGGCTGGCCGCGCTGCCGCCGGACGAGACCGCCGGCCTGCTGCGCGACCTGGCGGCCACACCGTCAAGCTGAGCAGCGCTCAGGGTTTGCGGGCGACGCCGCAGTACGCGTCCACCGGGTCGGGCGATCCGGTGACCGCCTCCGCCTCGGAACGCCACTGCGAGACCGACACGACACCCGGTTCGATCAGCTCCAGGCCGTCGAAGAACCGCTCGATCCTGGCGGGGGTGCGCAGCTCGTAGCTGTAGACGTGGCCCTCGTCGCGAAGCTGCTCGGCTTCGGCCGCCGCCTCCGGCTTGACCGTCTTGGTGCCGTCCTCGATCATCAGGTAGCTGCCGGACGGCAGCGCGTCCATGTAGCGCCGGATCAGCGCGTAGGCCTCGTCGTCGTCGCGTACGGTGCCGAGGACGCCCAGCATCATCACCGCGGCCAGGCTGAAGTCGAGGGTGCGGGCCGCGCGGGTGAGGATGTCGTCGGGGTCGCGCACGTCGGCGTCCAGGTAGTCACAGCTCCCATCGGGGTGGCTGGTCAGCAGGGCGCGGGCGTGCAGCAGCACCACCGGGTCGTTGTCGACGTAGACGATGCGGCTGGACGGGTCGACGCGCTGGGCCACCTCGTGGGTGTTGTCCTCGGTGGGCAGGCCGGTGCCGATGTCGAGGAACTGGCGGATACCCTCGTTCTCGGCGAGGTGGCGGACCGCCCGGCGCAGAAAGGCCCGGGTGTGCAGCGCGATCTCCTGCATGCCGGGGTAGTGCTTTTCGAGCATGTCCGCGAACTCTTTGTCCACGGGGTAGTAGTGCTTGCCTCCTAACCAGTAGTTCCACGCTCTCGCCTGGCTGGGCCGGCTGGTGTCGATCCGGCTGAGCGGGGAGTCGTCGGCCACGGGCTGCTCCTTGTCGGGGTGAGGGGTGCCGCCTTTTCGGCATTTGCCTGTTCTACCAAGCACCGGCCCCTGTGTCAGGGGAGCCCGCCGGCCGGCACGACTCAGCGGGTGACGGCCGCCTCCGCCTGCCAGCAGTGCGTCCAGTGCCCGTCCCCCAGCTCCGTGCGCCCCGGCACCTCGGCCGAGCACACCGGCAGCGCCACCGGGCAGCGCGGGTGGAACCGGCAGCCGCTCGGCGGTGCGATGAGGCTGGGCGGCTCGCCGTGCCGCTCGCCCGCAGGCGGCGCCACCCGGTCGGGGTCCGGCGCCGACTCCAGCAGCAGCTGCGTGTACGGGTGGCGCGGCGACTGCGTGAGCTCCTCGCTGGGCCCGCTCTCGATCAGCCGGCCCGCGTACATGACCGTGATGTCCTCGGCGAAGTAGCGGGCGCTGGCGATGTCGTGCGTGATGTAGAGCAGCGCCAGCCCGTTGTCCCTGGCCAGCCCCTCCAGCAGGCGCAGCACGCCGAGCCTGATGGACACGTCCAGCATGGACACCGGCTCGTCGGCGATCAGCGCGACGGGCCGGACGGCGAGCGCCCTCGCGATCGCCACCCGCTGCCGCTGGCCGCCGGACAGCTCGTGCGGCATCTTGTCCATGAACTGCTCGACCGGGGTGAGGCTGACGCGTTCGAGCAGCTCGGCGACCTGCTCGCGCTCCTCGGCGTCGGTGCGGGCGTGGCCGTGCAGCCGCAGCGGCCTGGCCAGGTGGTAGCGGACCCGGTGGAAGGGGTTCAGCGACGCGAACGGGTCCTGGAAGATGAGCTGGACCTGCCGCCGGTACTCCTTGAACGCGGGGCCGCGGTGCGCGCGTACCGGCTCGCCGTTGAGCAGCACCTCGCCGGAGGTGGCCGGATAGACCTGGGCGAGCAGCCGGGCGACCGTGCTCTTGCCGCAGCCGCTCTCGCCGACCAGCGCCGTCACCGTGCCGGCGCGCAGCGCGATCGAGACGTCCTCGACCGCCCGCACCGGCGGGCGCTTGCCGAAGCGGCCGCGCGGGCCGCGGGCGGCGGTGAAGTGCTTGGTCAGGTTGCGTCCCTCGAGGACGACGTCGTTCATGGCGGTGTTCATGACAGCCCCCTCCCGTCGTTGAGCAGGCACGCGACCTCGCCGTCCGCCTCGGACCGCAGCACCGGGAGGGTCTGCGAGCACTCCTCCATCGCCTTGGCGCATCTGGGGTGGAAGGCGCAGCCGGGCGGCAGGGTGCGCAGGTCGGGCGGGGTGCCGGGGATGCCGAGCAGCTCCTCGCGCGGGCCGCGCAGACGGGGGAAGGAGCGCAGCAGGCCCAGCGTGTACGGGTGGCGCGGCGCCCGGTGCAGCGCCTTGGCCGTCCCGGTCTCCACGACCCGGCCCGCGTACATGATGGCGATCCTGTCGGAGATCTCCATGAGCAGCGACAGGTCGTGGGTGATGAAGACGACCGCGAAGCCGTACTCCTCGCGCAGCGCCCTGATCTCGGCGAGGATGTCGCGCTGCACCACCACGTCGAGCGCGGTCGTCGGCTCGTCCATGATGATGATCTCGGGGTTGAGCGCCAGCGCGATGGCGATGGCGGCGCGCTGGCGCATGCCGCCGGACAGCTCGTGCGGGTAGGAGCGGCGGCGGTCGGCGCTGATGCCGACGCGCTGCAGCAGCTCCACCGCCCGCTCGGTGCGCTCGGCGCGGGACATGCCCGGCGCGTGGATGCGCAGCACGTCGTCGATCTGGGCGCCCACGGTGCTGACCGGGTTGAGGGAGTTCATGGCGCTCTGGAAGACGACGGCCAGCTCCTTCCAGCGGAAGGCGCGCAGCTCGTTCTTGCCGAGCGAGAGCACGTCCACGGCGGTGCCGTCCTGGCGGCGGTAGGTGACCGTGCCGGAGGTGACGGTGGCGGGCGGGCGCAGCAGCCTGGCCACCGCGTTGGCCATGGTGGACTTGCCGCTGCCGCTCTCGCCGGCCAGGCCGAGGATCTCGCCGCGGCGCAGGTCGAGCGAGACGCCGGAGACCGCGTGCACGGCTCCGGAGCCGGACAGGTAGTCCACGCTGAGGTCGCGGACTTCCAGGACGTTCATGATGCGCGTGCCTTCCTGGGGACCTTGATCGTGCGCAGCCGCGGGTTGGCGATCTCGTCGATGCCGAAGTTCACCAGGGCCAGGCCGGTGCCGATGAGCGCGATGCACAGGCCGGGCGGGATGAACCACCACCAGGCGCCGATGAGCAGCGCCTGCCCGTTCTGCGCGAAGTACAGCATGCTGCCCCAGCTCACCGTGGACAGGTCGGCCAGGCCCAGGAACGACAGCCCGGCCTCGGCCAGGATCGCCGAGACGACGGTGGCCAGGAAGCTGGTGGCGATGACGGGCAGCAGGACCGGCAGGATCTCGAAGAAGACGATCCGCAGCGGCCCCTCGCCGCTCGCCCTGGCGGCCTGGACGAAGTCGCGGCGGCGTACCGACAGGGTCTGGGCGCGCAGCACGCGCGCGCCCCACGCCCAGCCGGTCACCGCGATCACCACGGCGACCGAGGTGACGCCGCGCTGCGGCAGGTAGCCGGCCAGCACGATGATGAGCGGCAGCGCGGGCAGCACGAGGAAGATGTTGGTGAGCACCGACAGCACCTCGTCCACGGCGCCGCCGATGTATCCGCCGACCAGGCCGACCGCGACCGCGAGCACGGTCGCGATGACCGCCGACAGCACGCCGACGCCGAGCGAGACGCGGGCGCCGTAGACGAGCTGGACGAGCACGTCCTGACCGGTCTGGGTGGTGCCGAGCCAGTGCTCGGCCGACGGGGGCTGCAGCCCGGCGTCGCTGGTGGCGGCGGGATCGGCGCCGATGAACAGCGGGCCGAAGATCGCCACCAGCGCGAAGAAGGCGAGGATCCCGGCCCCGATCTTGATCTTCATTCCGACTCCTGCCTGGTCCGGGGGTCGAGCACCACGTACGCCAGGTCGGCCAGGAAGTTCGCGACGAGCACCGCGAGCGAGATGACGAGGAAGATGCCCTGCATGAGCGGGAAGTCCTCGTTCTCCACGCCCTTGAGCAGCATCGAGCCGATGCCCGGGTAGGAGAAGACGATCTCGGTGAGCACCGAGCCGCCCACCACGAAACCGAGCGACAGCGCGAAGCTGGTGATGTTGGGCAGGATGGCGTTGCGGGCGGCGTAGGCCCACATGACCCGGCGCGAGGTCAGGCCCTTGGCCTCGGCCATCACCACGTAGTCCTCGCCGAGCGTGGTCACCATGACGTTGCGCATGCCGAGGATGCGGTCGGCCATGGAGGCGACGACGATGGTGATCGCCGGGAGGGCGGCGTGGTAGAGCACGCTCTGCACGAACTCGGCGTTGAAGCCGGGCGTCACGTCCAGCCCGTACGCGCGGCTGACCGGGAACCACTGCAGGGTCACGCCGAAGACGAAGACCAGCGCGAGCGCCACCCAGAAGTAGGGCACCGCGTGCATGAACGTGGCGGCCGGCAGCACGCCGTCCAGCCAGGTGCCGCGCTTCCACGCCATGATGACGCCGAGCGCGGTGCCGATGAGGTAGCTGATCAGCGTGGCGACGCCGACGAGCCCGATCGTCCACGGCAGGCTGTCGGCGATCACCGTGGAGACCTCGGTCGGGTAGAAGGTGATCGACCGGCCCAGCTCTCCGTGGGAGAGGTTGACCAGGTAGTCCACGTACTGCTGCCACAGGCTCGCGTCGCTGATGCCGAACGCCTTGCGCATCGCGTCGATGGCGGCCGGCTCGACGTTGCCCTTCATGCGGGCGACCAGCAGCTCGACCGGATCCCCCGGCATGAGCCGGGGGATCAGGAAGTTCAGCGTGATGGCGGCCCAGGCCGTCAGGAGGTAGAAGCCGAGCCGCCTGGCCAGGAACCTCACGTGCCCGCCGGCTTCAGTCGCAGCAGCACCATCGCCGCGTCAGGCGAGGTGTAGGGGGACGGCATGGCGTACGGGTCCTGCTCGGAGGGCCAGCCGACGTACTTGTTGGTGCGGAACTGCGCCCAGGACGGGCTGTAGAACAGCGGCAGCGCGGGCAGCTTCTCGATCATGATCTTGGCCAGGCCCTGGGTGGCCTTCTGCTGCTCGGCCAGGTCCTCGGTGGCGGCGTACTCGGCGATCAGCTTGTCGGTCTCCTCGTCCTTCCACCGCTCGTAGTTGCCGGTGGAGGACTCGCCGACGGGCTTGGCGAGCTTGCCGTAGAGCAGGCTGCGGAGCTGGAAGTACGGCGTCGGGCCGGCCGGGGTGCCCCTGATCGACAGGTCGTAGTCGCCCTTGCCGACCTTGGAGACCCAGTCCTGGAAGGCCACTCCCCTGGTCTCGACGGTGATGCCGACCTTGGCGAGGTCCTCGCGGATGAGCTGCGCGGCGTTCACCCAGTCGGTGTACGGCGACGGCACCAGCAGCTCGAACGTGAGCTGCGCCGGGTCGATGCCCTTGAGCAGCTCCTTGGCCTTCTCGATGTCCACCTTGTAGGCGGCGTCGCGGTACTCCTCCGGCACGTACGCCTCGCCGCCCGGCATCGTCACGCCGCTCGGGTGGGCGACCTTGGTGTAGTCGCGCTCGGCGATCCGGACAATCTTCTCCCGGTCGATGGCGAGGCTGATGGCCTGGCGCACCTCGGGCTTGCCCAGCACCGGGTGGGTCAGGTTCGGCAGCAGCGTCACCAGGCCCTCGGGCGGGAAGAAGTACTTGTTCTGCTCCGGCTTGCCCTGCACGTAGATCTTGTCGATGTCGGGCACGAACGCGCCCGCCCAGTCAACCTCGCCCTGCTGCAGCGCCGTCTGCAGCGCGTTGGCCGTGTACGCGGGGAAGCGCACGACCGGCACCTCGGGCTTGCCGGGCTGCCAGTAGGACGGGTTCTTGACCAGCTCGTAGAGCTGGGCGGAGAACTTCGACAGCGTGTACGGCCCCGTGCCGACCGGCTTGGGGTTGGTGAAGGTCGCCGGGTCCTTCTCCTTCTCCCAGATGTGCTTGGGCACGATGGGCGAGTTGCCGGCGATGTCGTACAGCTTGGCGTAGGAGGTGGCGGCGAAGTCGATGCGCACCTTGTCGGGCGCGAGCACCTCGGTCCCCTCGATCTCCAGCGCGCTCTTGTTGAGCTGCGGGTGCTTCTTCAGCATGTCGAAGGTGAAGGCGACGTCGTCGGCGGTGAACGGCTTGCCGTCGGACCACTTGACGTTCTGCCGTAGCGTGAACGTCACCGACTTGCCCTTGTCGGACCACTTGTGCTCCAGCGCGAGCCAGGGCGTGATCTCGCCCGGCTTGAGCTTGTTGAAGAACATGAGGGTCTCGTGGATCATCCCGCTGGTGCCGAAGTTCACGCCTTCGAGGTGGTACGGGTTGAAGTCCTCCTGGAAGGTGCCCGCGTCCACGGCGTGCACCACCAGCGGCGGCGCGTCCCCGCTCTTGGCGGCGCCACCGCCGCCCCCGCCGCCGGAGCAGCCCGCCAGTGCCAGTGCCAGCGTGGCCGCCATCGCCGCGATCCGGCTCACCGGTCGTCTCATGCGGAGGCTCCCTTCCCGAAGTACTTGGTGCGCAGCTGCCGCGAGCCCTTGGGGGCGGCGAACGCCTGGGCCCGCTTGAACCCGGCGGGGGCGCCGCGCACGATCGTCAGCGCGCGGTAGTAGTCGACGTAGGGGAAGCCGTAGGTCTCGCCCCTGGCGTAGGCGTAGCCGGTGATGGCCTGCGACCAGATCTCGTACGCCTCCTCCTCGATCTCGACGAACGTGTCGGGCGCGAAGCCTTCGGCGTCCTCCCAGTTGTCGGCGTAGTAGAGCTCGCTCGCCCAGTAGGCCGGGTGCTCGCGCTCCAGGGTCTTCAGCCCGCCGTAGAAGCGGGCGTCCTCGACGATGCGGTGGGTGCGGGCGTGGTCCTTGTGGATCGAGGCGCTCCAGTGCGTGATGATCACGTCGGGGCGCAGCTCCCTGATCATGTCGCCGACGCGCATCTTGGTCTCGTCGTCCTCGGGCAGCAGGCCGTCCTCGTAGTCGAGGAAGCGCACGCCCGCGCCGATCCGCTCGGCGAACGTCTCAGCCTCCTCGCGCTTCTGCTTGGCGTAGTCGGAGACCGGCATGCGGGGGTGGCCGCGCTCGCCGAGCGTCAGGTGCAGCAGCGTCGCGCGGTCGCCGCGCAGCACGTGCTGGGCGAGCACCGCGCCCGCGGTCAGGTCCATGTCGCCCGCGTGGGCCCCGATGGCGAGAACGTGTGTCATGCGGATCGCCTCATCACGTGGAACTTTCTGGTGATCTCGTAGCCGGCCTTGGTGTAGAGGTGGCCGGCGGGGCTGGTGGCGCCGGTCCAGAGGAACCAGGAGGAGTGGAGTCCCTCCGCGCGCATCCTGGTCATGGTGAGGTGGAGGAGGATCTTGCCGAGGCCGGTGCCGCGCAGCTCGGGGTCGACGCCGAACGGGCCGAAGCGCTCGGGGATGCCGCGGTAGGCGGCGTACAGGGCGAAGCCGGCGATGCGGCCGTCCTTCTTGGCGATCACGATGCGCTCGGGGTTCCGGTGCCCGCGGATGGCCTCGCCCCAGTCGGGGTTGAAGGCGCCGGCGGCGAACCTGATCAGCTCGGGCAGCTCGCCCACGGTGGGGCTGCGGAAGTCGTACCCCTCGCGCTCACGCTGCTCGCGCAGCTCGCGTACCTCGGGCGGCGCCTGGTAGCCGACGAGCGTGCGGTCCATGGCGACCGGCGAGTAGAGGGTTGTGAAGCCGAGCTGTCCGAGGAGCCGGTATCCGGCGGGGTAGAGCTCGGCGTCCGCGCCCGGCAGCACGTAGAAGGGGGTGTAGGAGGAGAATTCGATCTTCGTGCGGCCGAGGCCCTCCAGGAACGCGACCGCCTCCTGCAGCAGCCGCCGGCCCAGGCCGCCGCCCCGGTGCTCGGGGACGACGAAGAAGAACGGGATCCAGCCGACGTCCGGCTCCAGGTCGGTGCCCGGCGCTAATGGGATCAGGCGGCGGACGGCGTACGCACAGCCCACCACCTCGTCATCCTCCACGGCCACACGCAGGCCCTCGGGGTCGAAGTTGGGGTCGAGCAGCACGCAGTCCTTGAACCAGCCGGCCGTCGTCGGGTCGGCGGGCATGCTGCGGTTCCAGGCGTCGACCAGCGCGGTCTCATCACCGGGCTGGAACGGGCGGACGGTGGCCATGGGGGAGCGGTCCTTTCACCTTTGCACTCCCGCCACAGCTTTCCCAGTGTCAACGGGCCAGGTCAAGCGGATTTCGGAAGAAATTTTCTAACAAGTCAGTCATGTGGAAAATTGTTTTCGTATGCGGTATGTATGGATAGTTCACCCTGTTTGAGGTGTATCGCGGGCGCTGATCCCGCGCTGCCTGGATGCCGGCGACCGGGCGCGGGCACGCCGGAAGCCGGGCCCGGCGGCGCCGGACCCGGTCCTGGTGGTGCCGCGTTCAGTCCTTGTCGTGGGCGAGCGGGCCGGACAGCGTACGCGCCAGCAGGCCGAGCAGCGCGTCAGCGGCCTTGCCCAGCAGGGCGAGCAGCAGGATCGACAGCAGCAGGATGTCCGTCCTGCCGGTGTTCTGGCTGTCGATGAGCAGGAAGCCGAGCCCCATCGAGGAGGCGATCAGCTCGGCGGCGACGAGGAACAGCCAGCCCTGGGCGAGGCCGAGCCGCAGCCCGGCGAGCACGGACGGCGCCGCGTACGGAAGCTGGATGCGGGTCAGCAGGCCCACGCCGCGCAGCCCGTACGCGCGACCGGCCTCGACGAGGTGCGGATCCACGTGGGACAGCGCCGAGGCGACGGTGGTGTAGACGGGGAAGAACGCGCCGATCGCCACCAGCACGATCTTGGGGGCCTCGGCGATGCCCAGCCAGAGCACCAGCAGCGGCACCCAGGCCAGCGACGGCACCGCGCGCAGGGCGGCGACGCTGGGCGCGAGCAGCGCCCTGACCGGGGCGTACAGGCCGACCGCCGCGCCCAGCAGCAGCCCGGCGACCGCGCCCGCGGCGAAGCCGAGCAGCACCCGCTGACCGCTGATCGCGATGTGCTGCCACAGCTCGCCGCGCTGGATCAGCTCGCCGACCGCCGCCAGCACGGCCGACGGCGCGGGGAGCTGCGCCGGGGTGAACACGCCCGCCGCCGCGGCGGCCTGCCAGGCGGCCAGCGCGATCAGCGGCACCACCAGCCCGGCGGCGACCCGCCCCACCTGCGCGAACCGCCGCCCTCCCGCCCGTGCGCTCCCCCGGTCCGGCGGCGGGGTCGCGGGGCGTTCCTGCGTGCGGCCCAGGCTCGGCGTTCCGGTGGGGCGGGTGGTCACGACGCCGCCTTCGCCTTCGCGGCGAAGCCCGGCTCGAACAGCGAGTCGAGCGCCTTGCGCGCCTCGTCCTCGGAGCGGACCTGGCTCTCGCGTACGAGGGTCGGCAGGATGCGTTCGAGCACCGTACGCTGCTCGGCGCCCGGCACCGGGCTGATGTCGGTCTTCGTCCGCTCCTTCAGCACCACCGAGGCGACCTCGGGCGTGAGCTTGGCCTCCTGCGCCAGCAGCTTGACGGCCTCGTCGGGGTGCTCGGCGACCCACGCGCGCGCCCGCTCGTAGGCGTCGACCACCTTCTGCGCGAGGTCGGGGTGGTCCTTGATGAAGCCCTCGCGGGCGTTGAGGAAGCCGTAGGTGTTGAAGCCGGGGTTGCGGTAGACGAGCTTCGAGCCGGCCTCCAGCTCGCTCTGCGCCATCATCGGGTCGAGGCCGGCCCAGGCGTCCACGTCGCCGCGTTCCAGCGCCGTCCTGCCGTCGGCGTGCTGCAGGTTGACGACCTCGACGTCCGAACCGCCGAGCCCGGCCTCCTCCAGCGTCTGGAGCAGGAAGAAGTACGGGTCGGTGCCCTTGGTCGCGGCGACCTTCTTGCCCTTGAGCTCCTTGACGTCCTTGATCGGCGAGCCCTTGGGCACGACGAGCGCCGTCCACTCGGGCTGGGTGTAGATGCCGATGGTCTTGATGGGCGTGCCGTTGGCGCGGGCCTGCAGCGCGGCGGCGCCCGCGGTGGAGCCGACGTCGATGGTCTCGGCGCGCAGGTTCTCGTTGGCCTTGTTGCTGCCGGCCGACAGGACCCAGGTGACCGTGGTGCCCTTCAGCTCGTTCTCCAGCCAGCGCTGCCGGCGGATGACCAGGCTGAGCGGGTTGTAGTAGGCGTAGTCGAGCCGGAGCTGCCCCTGCGCGGGCGCCGCGGTGTCGCTCTCGCCCTGCACGCAGCCGGTGGCCAGGGTCGCGAGCAGCGCGGTGGTGAGCAGGAGGCGACGGTGGATCATGGTGTTTCCTTCAGGGGCTTCATGACGGCGCCGCCTCTTCGGCGGGGACGGGCCTGGGCACGCCGAGCCGTTCCAGCAGGTCGGCGCGGAGCTCGGCGAGCTCGGGGTGTGCGCGGTCGCGCGGCCGCGGGTGCTTGACGTCGAGCGTGGTCACCACGGTCGCGCCGGGCTCCGGCGGGACGCTGCCGAGCATGACCACCCGGTCGGCCAAGTGCAGCGCCTCGTCCACGTCGTGGGTGACGAGCAGCACCGTCGTCCCGGCGCCGCGCTGCACGTCGGCCAGCAGGTCCTGCATGCGCAGCCGGGTCAGCGCGTCCAGGGCGGCGAACGGCTCGTCGAGCAGCAGCACACCGGGTTCCCTGGCGAGCGCTCTCGCGAGGGCGGTGCGCTGCGCCATGCCGCCGGAGACCTGGCGGGGACGGTGCCCGTGGAAACCGGCCAGGCCGACGACGTCGAGCCAGTGCCGGACGATGCGGTCGCCCTCCGCCTTGCGGGTGCCCTTGGGCAGGCCGAGCCGTACGTTCCCGGCGAGGTCGCGCCAGGGCAGCAGGCGCGGCTCCTGGAAGACGACGGCGCAGCGCTCGTCGATGCCCGTGACGGCGCGCCCGTCCACCAGCACCTCGCCCGCCGATGGCGTGTCGAGCCCGGCCACCAGCCGCAGCAGCGTCGACTTGCCGCAGCCGCTCGGGCCCAGGATGGCGACGATCTCTCCGGGCGGGAGGTCGAGGTCGATGTCCCGCAGCACGGCGTGACCGTTGCCGAAGGTGTGGCCGAGGCCGCGCAACCGCACCCCTGCGGCACGTGCCGCCATGCCCCTCCCTTTCCGAAAATTCTCATTACCTACAGGTTGTGCATGATTCTGGCACGCGTGACCACTCCTTGGGAAGCCCGTCTCACCTTGTGAACAGTCCGCGTTCGCGGGGGTGGCCGGTTCACCCTCGGTACGGGCGACCGGTGGCCTTGCGGACGGCCTGATCCAGACCGGCATCGACGCCTCCTGAGAGGACGTCGTCGAGGCGAGCGTGACCGCGACCTGCACGATCCCGGTGTCAATGCCGGTGTAGACGAGTACGCCCGTGGACATCACGACGATCAGCCCGTTGGAGTGGTCGGCCCTCTCGATCGGCGGCTCGCCGCCGTCCGGCAACGCCGAAAGCGTGGTCGGCCACGCCTACGTCCGCTTAAGCCTCCGTCCCGCGCGTGCTCTCAGCGAGCGGCCGGTTTCACCAGGCCGGCGTCGTAGGACAGCGCCACCACCTGGGCGCGGCTGCGCAGGTCGAGCTTGGCCATGATCCGGTTGATGTGCGTCTTGACGGTGCCTTCGCTGACAGACAGCCGTTCGGAGATCTCCTTGTTGGACAGGGCCCGTCCGACCAGGCTCAGCACCTCGAGTTCGCGAGCGGTGAGCCGGTCGAGCCCGGGTGGCGGCGAGCTGCTCGGCGGGCCGGTGAACGCCTCCATCAGCCGTTTGGTGGCCGACCGTCGAACAGGGCGTGGCCGGCCCGTTGAGCGCCGGTGGGGGTGAGGGTCTTCGTGGTGACGGCAGAGATCTTCCCGTCAGCGACCTGGTAGGAGTGCTCGGTGTCAGGGGTGGCCGTGGTGGGGCGGCCGGGCAGCCATACTTTGGTCAGGCGGCCCAGCCCGTCGTAGGCGAGATGGGTGGTGCGACCTGCCGCGTCGGTCTGCGCGGTCGGACGGCCGTGCGCGGGGTCGAGGGTCTCGGTCGTCACGTGCGCACTGGCCGGGTCGTCGGGGTCGACGGGCGGGCCGGTGGTGGTGACTTTGGTCGTCAGCCCGGCCGTCTCCGTGTACGTGGTCGTCGTCGTGTGACCGAGAGCGTCCGTGACCGCCGTGACCCGGCCGTGATCGTCGTAGGTGGTGCGGGCGGTGGGCACATACCTGGCGGTCGTGCCGTCATGGTCTGCGATCTTCTCCACGCGGGTGACGTCGCCCCTCGTAGGGGTGGTACCGCCGTCGTAGAAGGTGCGCACGTCGGAGACGATGTCCTTCGGCCTCTCAGGTGTTGCGGAGCAGCGGACGGCGACCGTCTCGACGCGTGAGGGCAGCACGCGGATCCACGCGTCGGCGTTGACCGCGTACGTGGTGCGGGTGCACAGGTCGTCGTCATCGCGTGCGATGTCGCCCTGATCGTCTTCCTGGACGGGCAGACCCGTCACGGTGTCGTACTCGGTGTCGGTGTGGGTCTCCCGCCACGTGCCGCCGTCCATGGCGGTCCAGGTATGCCTCGCGGCGACGCCGGTGAGCACCGCGTCTGACGTGCCCCAGGAGCGGGTACGTGAGGCGGTCTTATGCCGCCCTGGCGTGTTGACGGTCTTGCTGTGCACGCTGCCGCCCGGCTTGGTGTAGACGATGTGCTTGAGCTCGAAGCCGGCCAGGTCGTTGTGGTCGGGGTGGGTTCCGCCCTCGCCGTCGGCGACGCTGACGCTTTTGGTACCGCCCGAGGCGTTGAGCCGGTCGCCGTGCATGCCTCGCAGGTACAGGCGTTCCTCCAGGGTGAGCGGCTCACCGTCGCCGCCGGTCAGAACCTGGACATGGCCGTAGCCGCGCCACTGTGACCAGGTCTTCTCCTTCGTCTTGGTCAGGCCGTCGTCGTCGTCGAAGTGCCAGGCCGCGCCGCCGAGGTAGCGGTACTCCGTGACCATGTCGGGCCCGCGGGCGGTGCGGTCGGACTCGATGATGGTTGAAGGTGACCTCGGGAAGCGTCACTGCGGTGCCGGACGCCTTGCCCGTGTGCGTGATTCCCTTCAGGAGGAGCGCCCGATCGACGTCGGCGTCGCCCCAGGCGTGCCGCAGGGTCCAGGTGTCCACATCGCGGTAGGTGCCGTCGTCCTGCCTGACCTTGGTGGTGACGCCCGTGAACCGGTGACGGGACCAGAAGGTGGGGGCGATGAGCCCGGCCTTGGTGCATTGCGACGTGCAGTTCTGGTCCCACGGCACATCCGGCCAATGATCAGGATTGCTGCCGATCTTCGAGGAGGCGCAGTCGAACGCGTCAGTGGGGATGCACCGCTCAGAGGTCTCGAACACCACCTTGGCCGGCGGCGGGGCGAACGGGTCGTCGGAGCGCAGCCCGTACTCGATGTGGGTCAGCCGGCCGCCACGGTCGTACTCGGCGTCGTCGGTGAGCGAGACGTTGCGACCGTAGCTGTTGCGTTCCTTGTCGTAGTAGTACGCGATGGCGTTGCCCTGGGTGTCCACGACGTAGTCGAGGTTCCACCGCCACGCCTGGCGGCAGGACGACCGCGCGAACCCGGCCGTGTCATGGCAGGGCTCGCCGGCGTCGTTACCGAAGACCGGCATCGTCCACGCGGAGGAGGTCTCGCCGCGGTCGGAGGTCCAGCCGGGCAACCGGTTCAGGCCGAAGAAGTACTGGGTGCCATCGGTGGCGGTCGCCTTCCAGTACTCCCCGTCCTTATCTCCGTTCGTGCCGCCGGTCATCTTCTCGAAGCGGGTGCCGTCGTCGCCGCGCATGCGCCACGTGCCGTCCGCAGCCTTTATCAGCTCTCCGCCCCTGCCGTTCCAGATGACGGTGGCGTTGTCGTAGGCCCAGCACTGGTCGCCGGGGTCCACGCCGTTGCTCTTGGGGGCGCCATCGTCGGCGCAAGGCTTGTAGCTGCGTTCGATGAAGCCCGGCCACAGGTCGAAGCCCTCGCCGACCCAGGACGGCTGGTTGTTGGTCGCGGAGGTCCTGCCGTCCACGGAGGCGGCGGAGTAGCCGATCGCGAGCTGCGGGGTAAGGCCGCCCGGCACCGGCGGTACCCGCAGCGGGTACGACCACGTGAAGTCGCCGGAGTTGCCGCTGCTGTTCCAGGTCGCGGCCGGAGCCAGCGGGGTGGCCCGATAGTCGCCGGCGGCACTCGCGGGTGCGGCGACGGCGGCGAGCACGGCGGTGCCTGCGGGGAGGCCGGCGGTGAGGGTGCGGGACTCGGCGTCGTTGCGGCCGGCCACCGGTGTGGCGGTGCGGCATGCGGGCAGGTCGGGGGTGGTCAGCGCGCACTGTGGCAGCTTGACGAGACGTAATCGGGAGCCGTACGAGCCGCCGTAGGCGGTGGCGAAGGGGGCGTAGTCCACGGTTACGGCGGCGGGGCCGGAGCTGTCGACCCTCACTGACAAATCGGCACCCGCTTTCGCGGCCGTGCTCCGGTCGAGGAGGCGAACCCGGGCGGCGCCCGTCGCTCGCACCGCCGACGTGTCTCCCGCGGCCGGCCAGCGGGGTCGCGGCGCGTCCCGGCCTGCCGCGGGGTCCGGGACGCGGGCAGGAACCGGCACCTTCTTGCCTCGCACCGCCCACCGATCGTCGCTGACCTCGGGCGGGCCCATGACGGCGGGTTCCTGTTGGGGCGGGACGTGCAGCGGGCTCATCATCACGACGGCCACCGTCACCGCGGCCAACGACGCCTTACCTGTCCGCACAAGACCTCCTCTGACGACCAGCGAAGGAGCATCAGTGACCGGGCCCGGCCGGGTGGACAAAACGTTAAGGAAGGCGAGGTGGTCGATCATCAATCCGGGACTGGGTCTCTGCCTCCACCGGAGCGTGTACCTCAGGGCGGCCTCTCCACCCTGAGGCGGACGCGACGTACCCCCAGAGGTGGACCCGGATGGTTGACAGCCGTGCGGGCCGTCTAGGGGCGCCGTACGCGGTAGCGGTGGACGACGGCCTTCGAGATCGTGCGCGTCTCGACCAGGTCGAGGTCCACCTGCCGCTTGCCCTGCGGAAAGAACGGCACCCCGCCGCCCACCAGCACCGGATAGACGACGGCCCGGTACTCGTCGATCAGGTCCAGGGCGGCCGCCTCGGCGGCCAGGCTCGCGCCGCCGATCGCGATCTCCCCCTCCCCCGGCTCGGCGCGCAGCCGCGCGATCTCCTCGGCCAGGCCGCCGGTGGCCAGGCGGGCGTTGCCCTTCACCTCGGTCAGCGTGGTGGAGAAGACGACCTTCGGAAGCGGGTTCCACAGCGCGATCCATTCGCGCGTGTCGTCGTCGAGCGACGGCTCCTGGTCGGCGGTCTCCCAGAAGAGCATCGTCTCGTACAGCCGCCGCCCCATCAGGTGGACGCCGACCTGCCGCAGCTCGTCGATGTGGTAGCGGAAGATCTCAGCGTCGGGCTCGGCCCAGGCGAAGCCGCCGTCGGGGCCGGCGATGTAGCCGTCGAGCGAGACGCCCATGGAGTAGGTGACGCTGCGCATCGGGGTTCCTCCTCGGCACTTCGGGTTCCGAGGTATGACCGCCGGCCGCAGCGGAACTCATCGTTCGCGCACGAACCTCGTACGCACGCCCCTGAACTCGAAGTCGTAGACCGTGTGGTTGACCTGGAGTCCGTCCACGGCGCCGATGAACGGGTTGTCGCGGCCCTTGGAGATGCCGAGGCTGAGGCTGATCACCGCGTCCGGCATCTTGGCCTTGAGTTCGGTGAACGAGCACGGCGACGCCTGGGTGCAGGTGATGGCTCCGCCCGTGGCGCCGGTCGCGTACCACCTGCTGCCGTCGGCGGAGGCGTCGTACTGCTGCCACTGGTTGACCTCGCGGGTCGCGGGTGCGGACGGGCTGGTGGAGGTGTCGGGCAGGTAGACGAGGCTGGTGTAGTCGGCCGGGCCGACGTTGGGGTCGGCCTCGATGGTGATGTTCGGCAGGCTGACGCCGGTGAGGCTGTCCATGCCGGCGAACACCCAGTACTTGAGCGTCTTGATGGACGACAGCCGCGTGCCCGCGAAGATCTTCTCATTGCCCCACGCGATCTTTTCGGCGCCGCTGCCGACGATGATGCCGAGGCTGCCGTGCCCGTACGGGGGCGGCTGGGTGGCGGCGAAGGTGGAGCCGGTGCGCCCGTAGGGGCCCTCGCGCAGGACCGCGTTCGGCCCGCCGATGGTGTTGCGCCCGATGATGCCCCAGTGGCTGGCGGTGACGATGCCGGGCAGGACGGCCGCACTCGCCGGAGGACCGGCGTCGGCCTGCTGCGGTTGCGTGTCGCCGTACGCGGCCATGGGTGCGGACATCAGAAGAGCCGCCGCCGTGATGATGAGGCCGGAACACCGGCCATGAAATGCATCCATGAATCCCCCAGAAAACGAATTTCCTTTGAATGTCGCGCATGTCGGACATGTCGTCGTGCTAGCCCGACGGCGAGCGCGGATCATGTCTTTTCCTGGGGAAACGCGGGCTAAGCGCGGCCGTCGCCGAATTTGGGGAAATGCTTGATCAGGTACGCGGTGACGTGGTTCCGGTTTTTCGTCCGGAACCCCGCCTCAAGTCGTCGTCAGCGGGAAAAGGCGGGCAGGTTCCCGGAGATCCGCCAGGTACGGCCGCCGGCAGGTCACAGCAGTTTGTCCGGGGTGATCGGCAGGAGCCTCAGAGGCCGGCGTTGGAGGTGCGCGCGTCGCGGCGGTCCGCCTCGGTGGCCTCGGCCAGCGCCTGGCCGATGCCCATCGCGACGCCGCCGATGCCCCGGGAGCGCGCGGTGCGGGGGTTGAGGATGCGGCCGGCCTTGATCACCTTGACGTGCCTGGTCACGCGGACCGTCCCGAGCTCCGGGTCCACCTTCACCTCAGCGAAGTCGGCGCCGAAGGCGCGGCTCGCGATCGTCGCCTCGTGGGGCGGTGGCGGGTTGTGGCCGCCGGTGGCGTCCACGGGCTGGAGCCGGTCGCGGCACAGGATGCTCGCGTACCGCTCGCCCCTGGAGCGGCCGCCGCGGACGTACAGGTAGCCGTCGTCCACCAGGACGTCGTCCGGCGGCGCGCCCCCGCCGGATCCGCTGCAGCGAGTGCGGCCGCTCCTCGTCGTGGACGCCTCGCTCATGCCGCCCGGCGAGCGTGCCGACCGGCCCCGGTTCCGCGAGCCGCGCTACCGCGACCGCGACCTGTTCGACGGCGTCGCGGCGCTGCACGGTCTCCCGGCCGAGGGCGACGACGCGCTGACCCAGCGGTCGCCGCTGACCGGCAGGCTCGACCGCCTGGTCACCCGGCACGCCACCGCCCCGGACGCGGCGAGCCCCGCACTGCGCCACCGTGCTCTGCCCGAAGTGCGCGAGCTCCTGCACGAACGGCTCGACGAGCCGGCGGCGGGCAGGAGCGTCGCGGAGGTGGCCGGCGAGCTGGGCTTCTTCCACCAGAGCCACCTCGACAGGCACTTTCGGCAGTCGTTCGGGATGAGCGCGGGCGCCTTGGCCAAGACCGTACGGTAGCGCGCTCGGCCCCTGCGGCCTGCTCGCCCCGGTAGCGCGCCCGGGGTGCGCCCGGGGGACGTTCGGCCTGGCGGCCCGCAAGAACGCGCCCTCATGCGGCTCAGGCTCTCGCTCTCGCGGGCCGTCCAGGTCAGACTCCGGCCGTCACGTTGACGCCCGAGCCGACCGAGCGCTGGGTGGTCACCTCGGTGACGAGGTTGCCCGTCGAGGTGACGGTGAGCTGGTTGCCGCCCCGCTGGTACGACAGGCCGGTGCCGGAGCCGTTGCCGCGGATGACGTTGCCGGTGACGGCGACGTTCCCGGTGCCGTAGTTGACCCTCGTGATGGCCACGTACGTGGTCCCCGTGCCGCTGAACTGGAAGACGCGGTTGCCCGTGATGGTGCTCGCGGCGTCACCCTGGACGGCGGCCTCGATGCCGTAGGTGGCGAAGTCCTCGATGTAGTTGTCGCTGAGGCTGGTCGCGTAGAGGCGGTCCGCGTTGATGCCGGCACCGCCGACGTTGTAGACGTGGTTGCGCTCGATCACCCAGCCGGCGCTGTTCTCCAGCTTGATCGCGTCGCCCCCGGTCTCATCGATCCAGGTCTCGGTGAGGTTCCAGTCGGTCACCGCATTGTCGCCCTCCTCGACGTAGATGCCGTTCTGCCCGGACTGGTCGATGAAGAGGCCGTGAATGCGGCCGTTGACCATGCCGCCCGTGGGCGCCACTGTCGTCCCATCGCGCGCGATGCTGGTGATGTGGAGTCCGTTGGCCTTGGCGTTCTGGATGTGCAGGTTCTCGATGACGCAGCCCCAGGCGCGGATCAGCACTCCGTCTCCGCCCGAGGCGTTCCCGGCGGCGTTGGCGTCGATGGTGAGATCGCGTAACACGACGCGCCCGTCGGCGGTGGCGTCGTTGTCGGCCCACGACTTGGAGGCAAGCACGGCAGGAAGGTTGCGGTTGTCGGCCTGCTTGAGGAGCGTCGTGGGGCTCTCTCCCCGGTAGGTACGGTCACCGGCCAGCAGGACGGTGCTGGTGATCAAGCAGGGACCGTCGATGATGATCTCGTCGCCCTCGTCGGAGCCGTCGATCACCGACTGGATCCTGGCGGCATCGCCGTCGTTGTTCGCGCAGGTCGCGGTGATCCGCGCCGCCTCCGCCGGATCCGCGTCACCGAGTATCGCGACGCCGGCGGCGGCCACGACGGCGGTCAGGGAAGCGACCGTCAGTACCCGGCGTACGGCGGGCCTCAGATGTGCCATGAAGTCTCCTGTCATCTGCTGCGGAACGCCATGATGATCATGGCGCGCCTTTAGTGAACAATGAGACGAGGCACAACGAAAGTGGTGATTTTTCCGTTACGGGACGAGCGCCGCGACGACGGCCGGAGCGAGGCGGGAACCCGCCTCGGGCGTCAGGTGATCGGCTGCCGGGCGAGGCCCAGATCGGCGCCCTTCGGCTCCTTCACGGCGGTGACGGCGGCCAGCGAGATCACGCAGAGCACCATGATGTAGCCGCCCACCGACAGCGCCGATCCCGTGCTCTGCACCAGGGCCTCCGCGATCGTGGGGGCGAACGCGCCGCCGAGGATCGCGCCGAGCGCGTACCCGATCGCCGCCCCCGAGTAGCGCACCGATGCGGGGAACATCTCGGCGTACATGGCCGACATCGGGCCGTACGACAGGCCGAGACCGACGGCCAGGACGAGGACCGCCGCGGCGAAGAGCCAGATCTGGCGGGTCTCCATCAGCAGGAACAGCGGGATCATCCAGACGAACACCAGCGCGTAGCCGATCTGGAACGTGCGGACGCGGCCGATGCGGTCGGACAGCGCGCCGCCGTACAGGGTGAAGATCAGCCACGCGACCGAGCCGGCGACGGTGGCGAGCAGCACGGACGGACGGGGCAGGCCGAGCGCGGTGGTGCCGTAGCTGATGAAGTAGGCGATGAGCAGGTAGCCCGCCGCGTTGTTGGCGACGAAGATGAGCGCGGTCAGCAGGACGTTCTTGCTGTGGCCGCGGAACAGGTCACGCAGCGGCGCCGACGAGGTCTTAGTGCGCTGCTGCAGCTCCTTGAAGACCGGGCTCTCCTCCACGGCGCGGCGCACGAGGTAGCCGATGATGATCAGGGTCAGCGAGAGCAGGAACGGCACCCGCCAGCCCCACGCCTGGAACTGCTCGGGAGTGGTCACCGTACTCATGATCCACAGGACGCCGGTCGCCAGGATGAGCCCGATCGGCACGCCGATCTGGGGGAACGTGCCCCACCAGCCGCGGCGCTCGCGCGGCGCGTGCTCCACCGCCAGCAGGGCCGCGCCGCCCCACTCGCCGCCCGCGGAGAAGCCCTGCACGATGCGCAGCAGGATGAGGGCGATCGGCGCCGCCACCCCGATCGACCCGTACGTGGGCAGCAGGCCGATGAGCGTGGTGGCCCCGCCCATGAGCAGGAGCGTCATGACCAGCATGCGCTTGCGGCCGAGCCGGTCGCCGTAGCGGCCCGCGACGATCGCGCCGAGCGGCCGGAACAGGAAGCTGATGCCGATCGTGGCCAGTGAGATGATCGTGGCCAGGCCGGGGGCCTGCTCGTTGACCGGAGCCAGGAACAGCGGCCCGAACACCAGGCCGGCGGCCTGGGCGTAGATGAAGAAGTCGTACCACTCGATGGTGGTGCCGGCCAGGGTGCTGGCGAGGACCTTGCGGTCGTCGCCGGTCATGGAGCGGGGTTCACTCGTCACGTCGGCTCCGTTCGTGCTGGTGGGGGGTTCCGGACAAGGGCCGCTGACGATCACCTCGCCGGGGATGGTGCCTCACCATTCAAACGCGCGCGATGTGAATTTGTCAGCGTCGCAATTCGATAACGGGCGTGCCGGAACCCTGGTGCGGGTGCGTCAGGGGCGTAAGTCGCGGGAGGGGCGGATGAGGCCGGTCTCGTACGCGAGGATCACCGCGTGCACCCGGTCGCGCAGCAGCAGTTTGCTCAGCACGTTGCTCACGTGGGTCTTCACCGTCTGCTCCCCGATCGTCAGGTCGGCCGCTATCTCGGCGTTCGATCGGCCACGGGCGATCAGCTCCAGTACCTCCCGTTCCCTGGCGGTGAGCGTGCTGATCTCGGGCGGCGCGGGCCGGGCGGTACGGGCGGGCGGCCGGGCGCGGACGAACTCGCCGATGAGCCGCCGAGTGACCGACGGTGCCAGCAGCGCCTCCCCGGCGGCGACCACGCGTACGGCCTCGACCAGGCCGGACCGGCGCACGTCCTTGAGCAGGAAGCCGCTGGCGCCCGCGCGCAGCGCCTCGAAGACGTACTCATCCAGGTCGAACGTGGTCACCATGAGCACCTTGACCGGGTCGGCCACGCCGTGGCCGGCCAGGCGGCGAGTGGCCTCCAGGCCGTCCATGCGGGGCATGCGTACGTCCATGAGCACGACGTCGGGCCGCCACCGGCGAGCCGCCTCGACGGCCTGCACCCCGTCGGCGGCCTCGGCGACCACCTCCATGCCGGGCTGGGCGTCCAGGATCGCGCGGAAGCCGGCACGTACCAGCTCCTGGTCGTCGGCCACGACGATCCTGATCGTCATCGCGCCCGGCTCCCGATCGCCCTGATCGTCATCGTCCGCCGCCGATCGGGAGCCGGGCCACCACGGCGAAGCCGCCCTCGGGCCGGGCTCCGGCGGTCAGCTCGCCGCCGAAGAGCTGGACGCGCTCCCGCATCCCGACCAGCCCGTGCCCGCTCGAACCGTTACCGTCCGCACTCCGCTCGCTGAGACCGTGCCGGTCCGCACCCTGCCCGCTCGGATCGGAGCCGTCGCAATCGTGCCGGTCCAGGCCGTCGCCCCCTCCGCTCCCAGGACCGTCATCGCAGACCTCGATACGAAGGTCGCGTTCACCGTGCCGCACCCGTACGCGCACCCGCGCCCCGCCCGCGTGCTTGACCACGTTCGTCAGCGCCTCCTGCACGATCCGGTACGCCGACAGCTCCACCCCGGGGGGCAACCGCCCGGCGGGCCCGTCCATCTCCAGCGAGGCCGGCACTCCGGACCGGCGCGCCTGTTCGACCAGTTCGGGCACCTGCGCCAGCCCGGGTTGCGGAGCGAGCGCGCCCTCCCCCTGCGGGCTCTCCTCGCGCAGCACGCCCAACAGGCGGCGCATCTCGGTCATGGCCTGCCGCCCGGTCTCGGCGATGGTGTCGAACGTCCGCTCGGCGGCCTGCGGGTCGCGTTCGGCCAGCACCGGCCCGGCCTCGGCCTGCACCACCATCATGCCGACGTGGTGGGTGACGACGTCGTGCAGTTCGCGGGCGATGCGGGCGCGTTCGGCGGCGACCGCGCGGCGGGCTTCGAAGTCGCGTTCGCGGGCCAGCAGCTCGGCGCGCGCCTCCAGTTCGGCCGTGTACGCCCGCCTGATCCGCGCGCTGTCCCCCAGCACCCAGGCTCCGGCCAGCAGCAGCATGGCGAAGGCGACGTCCAGCAGGTCGCTGTCGGTGGCGGGCACCAGCGCGACCACCGCCACGCCGACCCCCGCGAGCACGCCCACGACGGCGGAGACGGTCCTGCCGCACCAGGCGACCATGGTGTAGAGGGCGACGACGCCGCCCGGCGCCACGGGCGTGACCAGGTCTGGGAAGGGCGCGGCGCCGTAAACGGCGGCCACCGCGCCGGCCCCGAGGTTGATCCACAGCGGGTGGCGGCGCCGCCAGGCCAGCGGCAGCGTGCCGAGCAGGACCAGGATCACGGCGAGCGGCCCCGGGCGCGGCATGTGCTCGGCGGCGGCGCGGACGAAGAGCGCGATCAGGGAGATCGCCGCGAGGAGCACGGCGAGCGCCCCGTCGGCGGCCACCGGGTGCTCCCGGATCCAGGCCGCCACGCGTTTCGTCGGCATACGCCCAAGTATGAGGCGCTGCGGCGCGCTTGACCTCCCTCTCAGGAGGGAGCCTCCCCAGGCCGGGTGAGCCGGAGGTTCGGTGCGGCGGGGGATCCGGTACGGCGGCCCGCCGCCTACCGTCAGAGGTCAGAGGGATCCCGCTGGAACACCGGTTCACCGTTCTCCGACCGCTGCCACCAGGAGGTCCCCCATGTCCGAGATGCCGCTCCCCCGCGCCATGGGTGCGTCGCTGCGCGCCACGTTCTGGGATGAGGCGCGCGGCTACCAGCGGCTGGCGTACGTCGTCGGCGCCGCCCTCGTCCTCACTGGCCTCGCGCACGGCGCGATCTGGGCGGTCGTCGGCGGCCCGATCGAGGGGCCGCTGTCGTGGCGCAAGCCGGCCACGTTCGGCCTCTCGTTCGGCCTGACCACGCTCACGCTCGGCTGGATCGGCGGCCACCTGCGGGTGCCGGCGTGGTCGGGGTGGCTGGTGTCGGTGCTGCTGTGCGTCTCGACCGCGCTGGAGGTGGTGTGGGTGAGCGTGCAGCGCGCGCGTGGCGTACCGTCGCACTTCAACGACATGACGGCGCTGGACGGGGCGCTGTTCACGGCGGGCGGCGTCACGATCGCGGTCACCGACATCGCGCTGCTGCTGATCACCGTGGCGGCCTTCACCGCGTGCACCGCGCCCGCGCCGATGGCGTGGGCGATCCGCGGCGGCATGCTGGCGCTGCTGGCCGCGCAGGTGGTCGGGATGTGGATGATCGTGCACGGGATCGGCCTGCTCGACGCCGGCGCCTCGCCGCTGACGCACTCGATGAGCACGTACGGGCGGGCGGGCGCGATGAAGTACGCCCACGCGGTGCCGATGCACGCGATCCAGGTGCTGCCGGGGCTGGCCTGGCTGATGGGCTTCAGCCGGCTGTCCGAGCGGGCGCGGCTGGTGGCGATGAGCGCGGCCATCGCCGGGTACGCGAGCCTGTTCGCGGTCGCGCTTGGCCGTACGGCGCTGGGGCTGGAGCCGTTCGACCTGCTCAGCCTCTCGACGCTGCTGTACCTCGTGCCGGCGCTGCTGCTCGGCGCGGCCTCGGTGGCGACGGCGGCCGGGCTGCGCCGCCGGTCAGGGCTCGGCTGACAGCCGCCTGCGCACGTCGGCGGTCAGCTTGTCCAGCAGCTGGACGAGGGTGGCGCGCTCCTCCGGGGTCAGCCCGGCGACCAGGGACGCCTCGCGGCCGAGCACCGAGTCCACCGAACGTTCGATGAGCGCGTGCCCCTCCTCCGTCAGCGTGACGACGACGCTCTTGCGCCCGGTGCCGCCGGGCGCGCGGTGGATGAGGCCCTCCCGCTCGGCCCTGGCCACCCGCTGGGAGATCGCTCCTGCCGTGACGAGCGTGCGGCGGGCCAGCTCGCGGGTGGTCAGCCGGTACGGCGGCCCGGACCGGCGCAGCACGGACAGCAGATCGAGCGTGGCCGCGTCGATCCCGGCGGCGCGCAGCACGCGGGCGCGGTCGTCGGCGAACAGCTTCGCCAGCCGCCAGATGGGCGTGACGATCTCGATGGACGAGGTCGGCGTGCCGGGGCGCTCGCGCTGCCAGGCGGCGGCGATCTCCGCGGGACTGGTGGGGGCGTCGGCCATCTCGGAACCCTTCGCTATATTTAGCCCTAAACATACCTGCCGTCAGGAGGGACTCATGGGCAGGACCGTACTGGTCACCGGAGGAACCAGCGGCATCGGCCGGGCCATCGCCGCCCGTTTCGCCGCCGACGGCGCGGACGTCGTCATCACCGGCCGCCGCGCCGCCACCGTCGAACCCGCCGCCAAGGAGCTCGGCGTGCGCGGGGCCGCCTGCGACGCCACCCGTCCCGATCAGGTCGCCGCGCTGGCCGCCGAGCTGAGCGGACCGCTCGACGTGCTGGTGAACGCGGCCGGCGGGCTGCCCGCCACCCCACCCGAGGGCACGCCGCCGCTTGAGGCGCTCGCCCTGCAGTGGCAGTCGAGCCTGTCGCTCAACGTGGTCAGCGCCGCGCTCACCACGGCCGCCGTACAGGATCGGCTGGCGCCCGGCGGCACGGTGGTCAGCATCGGCTCGATCGGGGCTGAACGGCGCGGCGGCTCGTACGGCGCCGCGAAGGCCGCGCTCGCCGCCTGGAACGTCTCGCTCGCCGCCGAGCTGGGCCCACGCGACGTCACCTGCAACGTCATCTCGTCCGGTTACGTCGCCGGCACCAACTTCTTCGGCGACGGCATGACCGAGGAGCGCCACCGCGCGCTGGTGGAGGAGACGCTGCTGAAGCGGCCCGGCACGCCCGATGACATCGCGCAGACCGTCTTCTTCCTCGCCTCGCCCGGCGCCCGCCACATCACCGGCCAGACCATCCACGTGAACGGCGGCGCGTTCACCACCCGCTGACCTCACCCGGCAAGGCCCCGCACCGGCACGGAAAACATGACAGGCGTTGTCGGCTTTTCTCGTTACGTTCGCCGCATGAGCAATCATCCGAACCTGCGAGGCAAGGTCTGCCTGGTCGCCGGCGCGACGCGGGCGCCGGCCGGGGCATCGCCGTCGAGCTGGGCGCGGCCGGCGCCACCGTCTACGTGACCGGCCGCACCACCCGGCGGTCGCGATCCGAGTACGACCGCCCCGAGACCATCGAGGAGACCGCCGAGCTGGTGAACGCGGCCGGCGGCCACGGCATCGCCGTACCGGCCGACCACCTCGACCGCGACCAGGTCAGGTCGCTCGCCGAGCGCATCGGCCGCGACCACGGCCGCCTCGACGTGCTCGTCAACGACATCTGGGGCGGCGAGCACCTCGCCCAGTGGGACACCCCGCTGTGGGAGCACGACCTGGACGCCGGCCTGCGCCTGCTCCGGCTCGCCGTCGACACCCACGTCATCACCAGCCACTTCATGCTGCCCCTGCTGATCAAGCGGCCCGGCGGGCTGGTGGTGGAGATGACCGACGGCACCAAGGAGTACAACGACCGCAATTACCGCGTCTCGTTCTTCTACGACCAGGCCAAGAGCGCGGTCATCCGGCTCGGTTACGCGCAGGCGCACGAGCTGCGCCCGTACGGGTGCGCGGCGGTGTCGCTGACCCCCGGCTGGCTGCGGTCGGAGATGATGCTCGACCACTACGGGGTGAAGGAGGAGAACTGGCGCGACGCGACCGCGCGCGAGCCGCACTTCGCCATCTCGGAGTCGCCCCGGTACGTCGGCCGCGCCGTCGCCGCCCTGGCCGCCGACCCTGACGTGATGCGGTGGACCGGCCGGTCGCTGTCGAGCGGGCAGCTCGCGCAGGAGTACGGCTTCACGGACGTGGACGGCTCCCAGCCGGACTGCTGGCGCTACCTGGTGGAGGTCCAGGACCCCGGCAGACCCGCCGACGTCACCGGCTACCGCTGACCTCCGCCGGCGACGGCGGTACTAGACCACGTCGAACTCGTTGCCCTCGGGGTCGAGCATCGCCACCGCGTAGTGGTCGGCCCCGGGCTGCGAGTGCACCCGTACGACGGACGCCCCTGCCTTGACCAGCCGCTCCACCTCGGCATCCACTCGCGCTCGCCTGGTCTCCAGGGGCGTTTCGTCGCGCTTGCCGCCGACCAGCACGTCCAAATGGAACCGGTTCTTCACGACCTTGCCCTCGGGCACCTGCTGGAACCAGATCCTCGGCCCGCGCCCTTCCGGATCGACGATGCTGTCGTTGCCGTCGCCCTCGCCCAGCTCGTCCTCCGGCACGCCGATGCTGCGCCAGTACGCCCGCCACGTATCGAAGCCATCCGGCGGCGGCTCCAGCTTGTAGCGCAATGCGTCCGCCCAGAATCGGGCCATCCGCTCAGGATTCGCACAATCGATCACCAGTTGATACGAGACCATGCCCGCCATCCTGCCCGAGGCCCGGCGATTCGGGGTGCTCGTCAGGCCGAATATCGAGGCCGCTGATCAAGCTCCGGTGACCGGCACGCGAGGAGGCACCGCATGAGCACGATCGCGCCCCGGGCGGGCGACGCGCTCCCGCGTGATCGCTCACGTGTCGAGAGACAGGAGCGGAAGGCTGCGCCCGGAGATGGAGCCGGACGGGGCCAGACCGATCCGGGCGGCGCCCATCGCCAGGTAGAACGGCTCGGCGTGCGGGTCCGCCTCGATCAGCAACCGCACGAAGCCGAGCCTCCGCGCGGCGGTCACCGCGTGCTCGAGCAGCAGGCGGCCGATGCCGTGCCCGATGGCGTCCGGTTCGACGAAGAGCATGCCCAGCTCCCCCTCCGGCGGATCGCCCTCGACGGTGACGAACCCCAGCACGCGGCCGTCCCGTTCGGCCACCGTCGTCCGCCGGGCCTCCACCTGCGATGCCGGGACGGTGAGCTCGTCCCGGCAGGCCGCCATGAACGTCTCGTCGTAGCCCCAGTAGGCCTTCGAGCGCAACGCCAGCTCGCTCAGCGGCTCCGCCTCGTCCGGCCGTGCGGCCCTGACCAGCACGTCCGTTCTCCTGCTCATGCTCTCCTGCCTGGTCACAGGCCCACCGCACCGTCGATGCCCTGACGCAGGAGGTCGGCGTGGCCGTTGTGCCGCCCGTACTCCTCGATCATGTGGAGGAGCACCCAGCGCAGCGTGATCGTACCGCGCCAGGGGTCCGTGCCGGTGATCTCCAGGTTCGCCGCCCCGGCCACGAACCGGTCGGCGAAGTCCACCTCGTCGTGCCAGAGCCGCCACGCCTCGGCGACGATCTCCGCGTCAGGCACGGCGTCGTCGAAGGCCGCGTCGGGACGCTCCTCGGTCTGAAAGTACGGGCCGGCCGGTTGCCCGGCCATGTCCCGGCGGAACCAGCGCCGTTCGACGTCGGCGAGGTGCCGTACGAGCCCCAGCAGCGACAGGTTCGCGAAGGGCACCGACCGGCGGGCGAGCGCTCCCGGGTCGAGGTCCTTGCACTTCAGCTTCAGCGTCTCGCGATGCCAGCGGAGGCAGGCGGCGAGCATCGCCTTCTCGTCCCCGGGCCGGCACGGCGGGCCTGGGGTCGCTGTCCTCGGGCACGAACAGCTCGGCGAACATCCGCATGTGGATCTCACCTCGCTCGCGCGGACTCGGCCGGCGCGGCGGCGAGGCGCTCGCGCAGCGCCGCTTTGACGGCGGGCCATTCCGGGGCGATCACCGAGAACATGGCCGAGTCGCGCAGCAGGCCCTCCTCACCCGGCGCCCAGGAGGGTGACCAGCTTCGCAGGACGCCCTCGAAGTGCGCGCCGAGCCGCTCGATCGCCCGGCGTGAGCGGTGGTTGCGGGCGTCGGTCTTGAGATCGACGCGGGTCACGTTCAGCGTTTCGAACGCGTGGGTGAGCAGGAGCAGCTTGGCCTCGGCGTTGATCATGGTGCCCTGGGCCGAGGCGGACAGCCAGGTCCAGCCGATCTCCACCGCGCGCAGCTCGTCCCGGCCCGGCCACGTACGGGGATCCCAGAGCCCGGTGCATCCCACCGCCTTCCCGTCGCTCAGCCGAATCTGGGCGAAAGGGGTCAGCCCCTCGCGGGAGAGCTGGGCGCGCAGGTAGGCCGGGACCTCATCGGCGCGGGGCACGAGGGTGAAGGCGTAGGAGGAGCGGTCCTCCTCGGCGGCCTCCGCCAGATCCGCCGCGTGGCTCATCGCCAGCGGCTCCAGGCGTACGCGAGATCCGGTCAGCACGGGAACGTCGAGCCGGCGGTGCATGCGGTCTGCCACCTTTCTGCCGAGCGGGGTGCGGGGAGCACGGCGTGAGCGTCATCGGCGAGCCTCGGCCGGATTTGTATGGTACACCCTACAAATTAACGGTTGTGGGGGAGCTGCACCGGCATCTGGGGAGGTTCGCCGTGGCCGGGCACGATGCTCCGGCTCACCGCCCTGCCGGACGCCTCCTATGCTGGCAGCACGATCTAGACCCGCATCCGCGAGCAGCTGAAAGGCCATCAAGCAGTGGTACGCCCGCCGGGACCGGACCGGCCGCTCTACATCCGCATCGCCATGTCGCTCAAGGCGCGGATCCTCGCCGGAACCTACCCGCCTGGTAGCCGGCTGCCGCCCGAAGAGGAGCTCGCGGCCGGCTTCGGCGCCAGCCGCAGCACCATCCGCCAGGCCATCGCCGACCTCCGCGGCAAGGGATATCTCACCAGCCGGCGCGGCTCGGGCACCTACGTGAACACCGAACCGCCGATCGAGCCGCTGTCACCTCGTTCGGGGCCGGTCTACACCGGTTTCCTCGACGACCTCGACGATGAGGCCCACCACGTCCACGAGCTGCACCGATCCCGGCGGACCATCATCGCCGACGAGGCGCTCGCCGCTCGGCTGCACATCCCTGCCGGCAGCCCGGCCGTCCGCTTCCGTGGCACCCGGGTGCGCGATGGCAAGGTCTACGGTGTCGCCACCGACATCCTTCCCGCGGACGTCGGTGACCGGATCGACGCCCAGGTGCTCCAGCGCTGTGCGACCGTCGTCGACGCGCTGGCGGCCGTGGGCCATCGCGTCCAGGAAAGCCTCCAGCGCGTCGAACCGACCTCGCTGGACCCCGCCACCGCCCGGCTGTGCGGCGCTTCCCCCGGCGAGCCCGCCCTCTCCATCACCGGCGTCGCCTACCGTAAGGACGGGACGCCGATCGACGCCTACACGCTCGTCGTCATCAGCGGGTACGGCATCGGTCTGCACCTCGTACGCGCCAGTGACCAGGTCACAGACGCCGAGCACTCCCGAGCCGTCGGCCTTCACCTCCAGCCCTGACATGCAGAGCCCGACCCGCACGTGGCGAGCGCGGGTCGCGCGCGGCTTGCGGGGTCTTCACCACCGATACGTGGGCGAAGCCGTCAGCGAACGGCTCGGTTCCACCGCCCGACGGGCGCAGGTTCACGGTCGCGGCGGCCGGTTCCAGCGCGCGGTTCGCCGTTCTGACGTCGGATCGACGTCCACGCACGCGCCGCCCCGCCGCGTGCGGACGGCGCTCGGGTGCTGCACGAAGCCGAACCCGCCGGGGGAAGAGCGCGCACCTCGCGGTTCTCCCCCGCACGGGGACAGCGCTTCCGCCGGCTTGCCCGGACCGGCGAGCGGCGGCGGAGGTATCGGCCTCCGTCGCATGGCCCTCGGAAGGCGGCGTGCCTGGACGGGTTCCCGCCCTTCCCTTCTCGGACGACTTTTCCGCGGCTCGCTCCCGGGCTGCCGCGCTTCGTCTCAGCGACATTCAGGAAACCGTGATCGTGTTGGCGCCGGGTGGTATGGCTGTTTGATCGTCTTCATCTGCGGTGCCGTAGTCGCCGACGAACGCGCCTACATTTTTTCGTTCCCGGCGACCCGGCCGTGCCGGTCGTCCGGTCCGGACCCGGTGCGCGAAACTCACCTCAGCCGGTGAGCAACAGTCGACTTCCCACCTCTTCGTACTTGCTTTCTGAAAGCTTCTTGTACGACTTGCACCGTTCATACCAGAAGTCATACGGATCACCGGCAACTCACGGCACAAAAATCTCGATGAACGGTACAGCGGGCGGCGACGTTGACTGGGACACCCGACGAAGGCCGACACGGGAGTCAACGACACGCACCCGAGAAGGAAACGGCGGCCCACCCTCTGCCGTATACATTTCGGCCGCACCGATTGATCAGATAACGGCTCTTCGAATGCACCCGGACGCCCCAGGTCTATGCACCACTGCTCAACCTGAGTATGATTCGGGCATACGGTCGTTCAATAGGGTCGGAGGGTGCCTATGGACCCAGCCTATGATCACGATCCGTTCTTTGAACCGGTGATCGCCGACCGGTTCGAGCGCCGATTGATTGCCGATCTCGCGGCGGGTCGATGCGCAGCCATTCGAGTGCCGGGCTTTTTCTCGCCAGACGAGTGTGCGCTCGTCTTGGACGCGCTCCTCAAGGTGGAGTTCGCCACGTACGGCCGGCAACGAGTGCGGCCCGAAGTGATGCGCTTCGGCGTAGGCGTCAGCGACTACCGCAAGAACGGAACCATTTCCGACGACTATTGGACCGCGGTCGACGAGAGCAGGCGCGCTTGGGATGACCTGAAGCTTCCGTTCGACCCGTTCGAACTATGCCGGAGCCGATTGGGCGCCGAACTGCCACAGCCAGTGGAAGTCGCCCGGCATGGCGGCCGACCCATGGGCGCCGGAGTCGCCCGCGAGCCCAACCAAGGGTTTCTCGTGCACTTCGACGACGCGCAGCGTGAGTTCTCCGGCCCTTTCCTCGACGCCGACATCATCTGCCAATTCGCCTTCAACCTGTATCTCAGCGTACCGGACGAAGGAGGCGAAACGGTTGTCTGGCGACACCGTTGGCATCCTGCCGACGACAAGCACAAACCCGCTGGATCCTACGGTTTCGAAGAGTCCGTCGTCGGCGATGCCGAATCCTTCCACATGCGGCCACGAACCGGCGAAGCCGTGCTACTCGATCCGAGAAACTTTCATGCGGTACGACCGAGCAACGGCGGCCGCAGAATAGCCCTCGGCTTTTCCGTCTCCATGACGGATACCGGACAATTACTGACTTGGGGTTGACCACCGCGCCTGCACAACTTCAGCAAAGCGGTTGTCGGCCACTTATCGAAGAGTTTAGCGTGCCCTCATGGAGATTCTGCGGTACACGGCCTTCAGCGAAAGTACCGACGGCGGTAATCCCGCGGGGGTCGTATTCGACGCCGCGGGCCTCGACCCGAAGCAGATGCTCGAGATCGCCGCCGAAGTCGGCTATTCGGAGACCGCCTTCGTCACCGGGAGAGCCGACCGGCACCTAGCCGTCCGTTACTTCAGCCCGATGGTGGAAGTTCCTTTTTGCGGTCATGCCACCATCGCGACGGCCGTGGCCTTCGCCGACCGGCATGGCCCCGGAGAACTGCTGCTGGACACGCAGGCCGGTCCGATCGAAGTGTCGACTTCGGTCACGCACACCGGGCTCACGGTCGCGACCCTCGTCAGCGTGCCACCGCACGTCGATGATCTGGACACGACACTCCTCGACGAGCTTCTTGCAGCCCTGCGCTGGTCGCGAACCGACCTCGATGCCGGCCTCCCGCCGAAAGTCGCTCACGCAGGCGCTTCTCATCCGATCATCGCCGCCCGGACCCGTGAACGCCTTGCGCATCTGTCTTACGACTTCTCCCTGCTCGCCATGCTGATGGAACGTACCGGATGGACGACCATCGACCTCGTCTGGCGGGAGAGCGACGACATCTTCCATGCCAGGAATCCCTTCCCACCCGGGGGCGTCGTGGAAGATCCCGCTACTGGCGCGGCGGCTGCGGCGCTCGGCGGTTACCTGCGCGCGTTGAAGCTCGTCGCGCTCCCGGCGACGGTAACCGTTCTGCAGGGCGAGGACATGGGTCGCCCCAGTACCATCACCGTGTCCATCCCACAGGATCCCGCTAGCGGTATCGCCGTCACAGGATCAGCGCTCAGGCTGTGATCTGAAGGCCCACCTCGCTTCGGCACCGCATCCCGGGTACCGCGTGGCTGGGATCAGCATCACGCAGTGGACGTGGCGTGTCATCATGGTCACCGCCACGATTGGCCGTCGGTCGTTGTCCCTCGAGTGCCGGCACGGACGGGCCAGGGCGGTGATCAGAGCGTTCGCGCCCCTTGGGCCGGATCAGGTCAGCGTCGGTGGCGGGGATGAGCGATGCGGGACCTACGTATCGATGTGCAGCGTCAGCTCAATTTCGACGGGAGCATTCAGGGGTAGCACCGCGACCCCGATCGAAGTGCGCGCGTGCCGTCCCGCTGCTCCGAAAACCTCGCACAGCAGATCACTGGCGCCGTTGACAACGTCGGCTTGTGAGGTGAAGCCAGGCGCCGACGATACATAGCCGACCACCTTCACCACGCGCAGTATCCGGTCGAGCCCCACAGCGGCATCCGCCGCCGCCAGTGCGGCAAGCGCGCACTGCCGCGACAGACCGGCTGCGACCTCCACCGATACTTGATCGCCGACCCTCCCGGTGACGACCACTTCCCCACCGGTCATCGGGATCTGGCCGGATACGAACAAGAAGTCCCCTGCGGCAACAGCCGGGACATAGGAGCCTTTCGCCGGGCTGACGGGCGGCAGCTTCAAGCCGAGTTCTGAGAGCCTCGCAGAAGGAGTTCCCCTTCTCATAGGTACAAGGTACGCGACCGCATGGTCAGCGCACAGCATTTTGCCGGATGTCCGAATTATGCATGATTCGCCGAACTTGACCACTGCGCATCAGCCGCCGCAATCATATCCAATCTTGACATCTTCCTCTTGGGCTACACAAAAGTCCGACTATGGGGACTATCGTGATGAACACCGACCACTAACGGACGATGATGAGACGGAGGGGTAGCGTGGGGAAAGATCGCATCTACGTGGTTTTTATCCATGGCCTCTTCTCAAGCCCCAAGACCTGGAAGCACTTCGAGTGGACAATCCGCACGGATCCTGACCTATCAGACAAAACCACCTTGCTTCACTTCGGCTACTCCTCTCCATTCTTCATCACAAGATTCTCGAGAAAAATACCGACATTCAACGACATTGCCGACAATTTAGGATCGTTCCTTCGAAGCAATGTCGCAGACGGACACAAGGTGTTCCTGGTGACGCACAGCCAGGGAGGCATCGTCGCACAGATCTTCCTGTCAAAGGCCCTGCGGAACGGTGCCTCATACGATCTTTCCCGGATCAGCCACCTGCTCATGTACGCCTGTCCTAATACTCCAGCCGCACTTCGAGATCTCGATCTGGTCGAGGCTGAGACGTGAGACGGCCACCGCAGTGATCATGTGGGTGTGTGGAATCCAGATGATCGGCGGTGGCCGTGGCAGCCACGGTAGCCGAAATCGACCCGCGTGTATGGGCCGATGCGTTCGATGACCTGTTCGCGCAGGTAGTGGCACCGTTCTTCGGCCGGCGTGAGCCGCGGATCAGAGCGCGTGGTTACCTGCTGGGCCTGCTGAGTTCGCTGGAACGCAAGAACGGCTGGTCCCTGGCCGAGTTCGCCGGAGACGCGACACCCGACGGGATGCAACGACTGCTCAACCACGCCCGCTGGGACGTCGATGCGGTCCGGGATGCACTGCGGGCCCAGGTCGCCGAGCGGCTCGGGTGCCTGGACGGGGTGCTGGTGGTCGACGACACCGGGTTCGAGAAGAAGGGCCGCCGCTCGGCCGGGGTGCAGCGCCAGTACACCGGCACGGCCGGAAAGATCACCAACTGTCAGGTCGGAGTGTTCGCCTCCTACCTGCACCCGGCCGGCAACGGGTGCTGATCGACCGGGAACTGTATCTGCCCGCTTCCTGGTTCACCGCACCCGAGCGGCGCACCGACGCCGGCATCCCGGAGCAGGTGGAGTTCGCGACCAAACCGGAGCTGGCCTGGAGGATGATCGAGCGGGCCGCCGACGATCCGCTGCTCACCTTCGCCTGGCTCACCGCGGATGAGGGCTACGGCGACAACCCCGTGTTGCGTGAGCGGTGCCGCAGCCGGGGTTTGAGCTACGTGTTCGCTGTCTCCTGTGACCACCCGATCGTGCTGGCCGGCCGGAAGATGCGTGCCGATGAGGTCTTCGCCGCGCTGGAGGAGCAGGCGTGGCAGCGTTACTCCTGCGGCCAGGGTGCCAAGGGCCACCGCTACTACGACTGGGCGTGGATCCCGCTCGGCCCGGCCGAGTGGCTGCTGGCCCGCCGCTCCATCACTGATTCCGGCGAGCTGGCGTTCTACACCTGCTGGGCCACCGGCCCGGTCGCGCTGCCGGAGCTGGTGCGAGTGGCGGGATCGCGGTGGAGCGTGGAGGAATGCTTCCAGGCCACCAAGAACGAGGTCGGCCTGGACCATTACCAGGTCCGCAAGCACCTGGCCTGGTATCGGCACGTCACGTTGGCCATGGTCGCTCACGCTCACCTGGCTTTCCTCGCCGCCGGCCCACCCGGCGCAACGGGCGCTCAGCAGGGCGAGGCTTTCTCGGGCCTGGCCACACAGGGGGCCCTGCCGACAGGGACGATCACAGCTTGAGGGTGCGAACGGTGACGATTCCGGCGAGCTGATCCCGCTTACCGTCAACGAGATCCGGCGTCTGCATGCTCATCTTGCCCAGCCCCGGCACCCTGCCAGTCATCGAATCCGCTGGTCACAGTGGCGACGTCGGCATCAAGCCCGCGCCCGCCGCTGCCATTACCAGCGACAGCGACGAATCATCGATCACTAAATGCGGCTGGAGTACTAACGCGGGCTCAAAGATCGCACTCGGGCTGAGAAGGCTGCTGCTCATCCGGCACCCGCAGGAGTGGCTGCACCGCCGCATGCAAGCGGACGTTCCGGCAATCGAGACCCTTGAGGAGCGTTGCCCCTTCCCCATAACGGCATGCGGCGGTGCCACCGATGGCGTGGCGCCCAACGTCGACGCCACCTATCCCTTCCGCAACAGGGAGACGGTCCCCGGCGACCACAAGTCGATCATTCGGCCGCGCGGCCCGAGCGACGAGTCCTACCAGCTCTTCAAACGTCTTATCCGCCAATATCTGGCATCAGACGGCGGACGTAGCGCTCCACTGGGGGCACCGGCCCCGCCGGCCCCATCCCCTCCCTCGACGGTATCGCTCAGGTGTCGATCGAACCGCCGTGGTCGCAGCGGGAGGTGAGCGATCTACAGGGTCGCGCCGAGGATGTCGAAGCCATACTGGCCAGCAACGCGAAAGTCCTCGTGCTCGCCGGACTGGGCGGTGTGGGGAAGAGCCGCGTGGCTCTTGAAGCGGCTCACCGGATGCGTCCTCAGCGCGACGTCTGGTGGATCAACGTCACCGAACTTCATACCGCAATGCAGCAACTGGGACTTCGCCTCGGCATTCCGAAGAGCACCCTCGTCGAAGCGACGAGCGCGCGGAACGTTCCGGACGTGATCTGGAACGCACTCGAGAACCATGGACGCCCCTGGCTCATCGTTTTCGACAACGCCGACAACGCCGACTCCCTCGCAGCAGGCATCGGACGAGTCGCCGACGGCAGAGGCTGGCTGCGCACACCCGCTACCGAACACGGCCGGGTCATCGTGACCAGCCATGACCGCAACGAGACCACGTGGGGACCCTGGTGCCAGATCAGGACCATCAATCCCCTGGCAGAAGATGACGGCATAGCGATACTGACCAAGACGGTCGGACAGCCATCAGCCGGGACACGAGAAGACGCGCGACTGCTCTCCAGGACGTTGGGCGGCCTCCCGCTCGCGCTCTGGTGCGCGGCGAGGCACATCAAGAACAGCTTCGAACAGTCCGGGGAGACCGGACACACGTTCACCGCCTATCGGCGTGACCTGGAATCCCGCCTGACAGCGGTCCCCGGATGCGGTCCTTTGGATCAAGAGCTGGGACTGGAGCTGGTGTACGAGGTCTTCAAGATCTCCCTCGACGCACTGGCGAAGAGCGGGATGCCTCAAGCGGCACCACTGCTGAAAGTGCTGGCCTGCATGAATCCCAGTGCCATCCCCTATCCGGTGCACACAGCGGAGAAGCTGGCTCACGCCGACTTGTTCGACGGTCACCCCACTCCGGACATCGACAGGATCCTGCAACGACTGAACGATGTCGGACTCGTCACTTTGCAGCCGGTCCGTGGACAAGGGAACCGGCTGGGTGAATACCTGACCCAGACCGTCTCCATGCACCCGGCCGTACACCTGGTCCTGCGCACTGACCGCGACGTGATGAGCCGGCCACGTGCCTACTACGGCTTCGCGCTACGACTGCTGGAAGACGCTCTCGGCAAGTCGGATCCCGATCAGAGCGAAGACCGTGCGCTGTGGCAGTTGGTTGCGCCGCATGTCGTGCAAATCACCGACACCGTCGTCGCCACCCTTCCGCACGAGCAGGACCTCATTCGCAAGGCCCTTGGCCTGGCCCGTTCCACGAGCCGCTACTTCATCGCGGCCGGCCTCCTGTCACCGGCCAACGACTTTCTTCCCCGGTTGATCGATCGTTGCGGCTCGTACGGCTTCTCCTCGGATGACAGGGAGATCATGGCACTGCGTCATGAGCACGGACGCATGCTGATCGAGATCGGAGAGGCCGAACTCGCCGAGACACGCCTGCGCGAGCTGATCGCGGATCGCGCGCGCGTACTCGGCGAGAACGACCGCGATACGTGGGCAAGCCGGCACAAGCTCGCCAAAGCGATCCTGGTCCAGGAGGGCCGCTGGCAGGAGGCAGAGCAACTCCTCTGGGGGATTCTCGAAGCCGAGGACGCGCTCGACCCGAACCATACGGACAGCATGGTCGTCAAGCACAGCCTCGCCCGCGCCATCCTCGCGCAAGAAGAAAGACGGGCTCCGCTGGCCGAACGGATGTGCCGGGAAATCCTGAGTCAGTGGGATCCAAGCGGGACTTCACCTCTTAACGAGGTCCTTTTCGTGCGAGGCACGCTGGTCCGCGCATTGCATGTCCAGCGACGTATCGACGAAGCAAGGCAGGAGGCGGAGGCTACGCTCGCGCGCAACCAGGAACGCCTGGATGAGGTCCACGCCATGGCGCTGACCTTCTCCTACATCGCCATCCTGCTGGAGTTGAACGAGCTGAGCAAGGCATACGAGCAGGCCAACGCGCTGCTTGCGCGCCGCGCCCGCGTACTGGGAGATCGTCATCCGGACACCGCACGGACGCGCAAACTCCGTGACGACATCCGGAAACTTCTTCATGGTCCGGAATGAGCGCCCGCCTGCAGGGAAGTCGGCTAATCGTCAACTCCACCAGGCTGACACCGGAGGCGGTTGCAGGCTATTTTGAATGAGCCACGTACACAGATCACCATGTCGAAGGGGACACATATGTCGAAACCAGAGCATGTGCCACAAAGCCCTGCAAGCGACGAAGACCTGACACGCGACGATCTCGCCTTGGTGGAGATTGCCCAGCGACTCGCACGCCAAGCCCTAGAGTCGGAGTACCAAGCCGCCGAATTGAGAGTAAAGGCGGCCGAAATAATCTGAATTCGGCCAGCATGAAACGACAACTCGCCGTGAGCGCACACACGTCGCGCAAGCGGACTGGGCTGGCAACACACCGACCCAGGACGACGCTCACGTCAGGCGACAGGTGAACGATGGCATGCACAGGAGCACGGCAAACGGCGGGCCCGCGTAGCCGACGTCCCAGCAAAGGGGCCCGCCGGACTCTTCGTGCGCTGTCGGGCGACTGCCAGCCGTGAAGTCGAACGGAACACCTACCGCCGGTCACGAACTGCGACGTCGAATGACGTTCTGGAGACACTGAGCGCGCGGCACGAGGTCAGCGTATGGCGACTCGGCGATGTGAACCTCCTTATGTGTCGCAGACAATTCCATAAGGCAGCCCGTCGGATCGTCGCATCGAATTCGACGATTCACCGCGCGAAAAATTCGCCCCACTTTCAGGAATGACTGTGCGACGCGATCGGCAAGCACCGTTCATTATCCATTGGTACGCTCGCTCAACCGCGCCCCTGACGGGCGGATGACGATGAGGACGGTCATGTCGCCCGGCCGGCACCCGATCGGTGGCCATGGCTGAGCATCACGGCGAAATCCACGGTGTTCGTGGCCCCGCGGAGTTCGCGCGTTTCCGGGAATGGCTTGGCGGCGCGGTCGAAAACGATCGTCGATCGAACGGTCAGGTGACGGTGAGGACGAGTTTGCCGCGGGTGCGGCCTTGTTCGCCCTGGCGGTGGGCTTCGGCGGCCTCGGCGAGCGGGTACGTCTGCTCCACCTCGACGGTCAGGTCGCCCTCGTCGATGAGGTCGGCGATGCGGGTGAGGGCGGCGCCGTCGGGCTCCACCAGGATGCCGGTGGCTCGTACGCCCTGCTCGCGGGCGCGGTCGAGCAGTTCGGCGGCCACGCCGGACGGGACGGCGATGAGCAGGCCGCCGGGGCGCAGGACTCCCAGCGAGCGGGTGCTGGTCTGGTCGTGGACGTCGCCGATCAGGTCTATGACCACGTCCACGTCGCGTACGGCCTCCTCGAAGCGCGTGGTGGTGTAGTCGATGAGCTCGTCGGCGCCGAGCGAGCGCAGCCAGTCGTGCTTGGCGGACCGGGCGGTGCCGATCACGTGCGCGCCCGCGTTCTTGGCGATCTGCACCGCCAGGTGGCCGACGCCGCCGGCCGCCGCGTGGATGAGCACGCGTTGCCCGCTGCCGATGTGCGCGGTGTCGATGAGGGCCTGCCAGGCGGTGAGGGCGGCCAGGGGCGTACCGGCGGCGGCCACGTGGCCGATCGAGCGGGGCTTGCGGGCGAACTGGCGGGACGGCGCGGTGACGTACTCGGCGTACGCGCCCGCCTGGCGCGGGAACCACGGCATGCCGAACACCTCGTCGCCCGGCTGGACGATGGTCACGCCGAAGCCGACCTCCTCCACCACGCCGGAGACGTCCCAGCCCAGCACGAACGGCGGGTCGCCGAGCACCCCCGCCATGCCGGAGCCCTGGCGGGTCTTCCAGTCCACGGGGTTCACGCCGGCGGCGTGCACGCGTACCAGGATCTCCGTGGGCAGCGGCGCGGGGCGCGGCACCTCGGCCAGGTGCAGCACCTCGGGGCCGCCGAAGGTGTCCTGGGTGATCGCGCGCATGGTGGGTGGCATGGGCTTGGGTCCTCGCTCGGCTCGTACGCCGGACGCCGATCGCCCGGCCGCGACCGGAAGTACCCGGAGCCTGGTAGTGGCTAGCAGAAGGCATTTCTAGCTTTCGGCAAGCAGCGTCCGGTTCTCCTGGTTTCGCGTCCACCCGACTGCTCGACGTCGCCCACGCCGCCCGGCCCGGCCCTCCGCGGCGACCGGCCACACGGCCGCACCGCTCACAGCCCTCCGCCCCGACCGGTCACACGGCCGCGCGGCCGGACAGCCGCGCGGCCGCATCCCAGCGCTACGGGCGCGTGGTTCCCGCCGGGTACGGGCGGTTGAAGCGGGGTGGGGTGAACGGGATGTACCGGGGAGCGGGGTCGGCTCCCAGGCGCGCCGCGCGGGCGTTCATCGCCGGAGCGGACGTCGCCGGCCAGCGGCCCGTGCGCAGCCGGTCGAACATGACGGCCAGCGCGGCGTGCTGCTCCGCCGGTGAGAAGTCGCAGTGGCCGGCGCTCTCGGTGTACGTCTGGCGGAGCAAAGAGCCCGCTCCCGCCCGGCGCACGTTCTCCTCGTACGCCTGCTGCTGGGCCACGGTGGAGATCTGGTCGCCGATGTTCGACAGGGTCAGGACGGGGATGCGCAGCCTGCCGTCCAGCACGAGACCGCGGGCGAACCGCTCGACGGCGTCCGGGTCGGCCGCGATGCGGGGCGCCGCGGCCAGCGTCTTGAGGTCGCCGGCGAGGTCGAGCCCCGCCGCCTTGTACAGCTTGTCGACGGCGCGCCGCAGCGCGGGGTCGGCCTGGCGCAGTTGCGCGGCGTAGTCGACGCCGGTGTTCCACGACGGGTTTCCGCCCACCACCTGCATGATCTGGCGGCGGCTGCTCATGGCCTGCCCGACGTACGGCAGGGGGCCGCCGGCGAGCGCGAGGTAGGCGCCTTGCTCAAGGGCGGCGGCGTCGCCGCTGGCGGGAGGCGGCGGCGTGGTGCCGTCGGGGTTCCTGCCCCACGCGGGGAGCTGGCCGATGGCGGCGGCCAGCGCGATCCTGGCCCGGCCCTCAGGGGTGCGCTGGGCGGCGGCGAGCGCGTCGAGCCACGCCTGGCGGGCCGACTCGACGTCCTCCGGGATGTCGATCACCGGGAGTCCCGGGGCGACCAGGCGTTCCAGCACGAACATCGTGTCGAGCTTCTGGTTCCACTGGGCGACGGATCCGCTGAGCCCGCCGCACATGGGGACGGCGGCGTGGAAGGCGCCGGGGTGGAGCTGTGCGGCACCGGCGGAGACGAAGCCGCCCATGGACGCCCCTGAGGCGACGGCGTAGCGGGCCCTGCCGTACGCCTGCTCGAAGCGGGCCAGCGCTTCGGCCTGGTTGTCGATGGCGGCGCGGAGGTTCCAGCCGGTGATCTCCCGGCTGGTCCCGCCTCGGGCGACACCGTCGGCGAGCAGCCGGGCGGTCAGCTCCTCGTTACGGCCGGTGCCGGCGAAGTCGAGGGCGACGACCACGGTGCCGTTCCAGCGGGCCGGGACGACGAACTCGTAAGGCGTGCCGTCGCTGAGCGTGCCGCTGATGCAGGTGGGACGGGCGGGCGAGCCGGGCAGGCACGGCGTCCCGCCCCGCCGTACGTGTGAAGCGGCTGCGGGGGTTGCGGTGGCCTTCCCGGCGGCGGCGCCGGGGACGGAACCGGCGCCGCCACGCGAGACGGCGGCGGCCGGAACGGCCGTGATGGTGGCGGCCGAGACGGCGGTCGTGACCGCGACGGCCAGGCTCAGCATCGCGGATGCGCGGCGGCTCACAGCGACAGCCCCTTCGACTCGACCGTCCAGCCGTCCTCCCCGCACAGCCCGCAGTCCGGGCCGACGAAGCGCGCCCCGGCCTTCCGGTCGCCGCGCAGGGTGTAGTCGAACCAGTCCGCGGCCACCTGCCAGCCCGTCGTCGCCTGGAGCCCGGCGATGAAGCCGACGTGCCCGGCGCTCGCGTTCGAGGCCAGCACGGCGGGGACGTCGAGCAGGGCGTAGTTGTCGATGCTGTTCTGGTACGCGACGTCGTCAGGGCCGCCGTTGACCAGGAGCGTCGGCGTGTGCAGATCGGCGAGGCGGTCGCGTCCGTATCCGCCGAACGCCGGCTCGGGCAGGTACCCGGTGTTGAACCCGGCGACCGCGTCCACGATCGGGTCGGTGCCGGCGGCGAGCGCTTCGACGCCGCCGCAGCTGTGGCCGAGCACGCCGACGCGCGTGGTGTCGGCGCGGCCTTCGAACTGCTTGCGCGCCTGCTTCGATTCGGTGGCCCAGCGGGCGGCGGCGAGCAGCGCCTCGGGGTGCGCGATGGTCTCCTCGGGCGTGCTCGGTACGGGGAAGTCGGACACACCGCCGTTGGCGATCACGATGTACCCCTGGGAGGCAAGGCCGGTGAGGAACGCGATGCCTTCGAGGTTGCTCTTCGCGCAGGCGCCGTTGCCGTGGACGATCACGGGCAGGCTGCCCTTGCGCAGCTTCTTCAGGTCGGCGGGGCGGTAGACGGTGTGGCCGGGGAGCCCGTCGGCGGCCTCTCTGACGGTGGGCAGGACGGTGCGGGCCGCCGCGGGAGCCGGCGGTAAGGGGTTGCGGGCGGGCGAGGCCGTCGCGGCGGGGACGGAGCCGGCGAGGACGACCGCTCCCACGGTCGCCGCCAGCAGCATCCGGGCGGTCTTGAAGCGGGCCGACATCGGTGTGTGCCTCCACATCGGATGGGTGAGGCCGGCAAGAGGGTCGTGCCGGGAAGGGTTGGACGCGGACGAACCCGGCTGGGCCGGGAAGCGGGGTCAGGTGCGGGGGACGAAGCGCAGCGGGGCGGACTTGGGGCCGAATTCGAGCCAGTTGAACATCTCCACCTCGCCGTCCGCCGCGACGAGTGAGGTGCAGGAGAGCAGCTCGCCGAGGGCGGCGGCCAGCTCAAGGCGGGCCATCGCGGCGCCGGGACAGCGGTGCGGGCCGCGGCCGAACGCGAGGTGCCGGTTGGGCCGCCGTTCCAGGTCGAGCCGGTCGGCGTCGTCGAACACCGCCTCGTCCCTGTTCGCCGAGGGGAAGATCATCGCGATCGGCTCACCGGCGCGGATCGTGCGGCCGCCCAGTTCGACGTCCCGGGTGGCGGTGCGGGCGAACACCCGGTAGGGGGCGTACAGCCGCAGCAGCTCCTCGATGGCGGCGGGCAGCAGGCCGGGGTCGGCGCGCAGCCGGTCCTGGAGCGCGGGGTCGCGGGACAGGTGGACGGCGGCGCTGCCGAGCACGGCGTGCGGCGCGCCGATGCCGGCCACGACGGTCTGCCGTACGGTGGCCACGACCATGTCGTGCGGGATCGGCCGCTCAGGGTCGCGGGACGCCTCCAGCAGGCTGGACACCAGGTCCTCGTCCGGGTCTCGTGGGTCGGCGGCGCGTTCGGCGACGATGGTGCGGGCGATGGCGTACAGCTCTTCGCTGGCCGCGGCGACCCTCGCCCGGTCCATCTCCTGGATGGCGAAGCTGTACTCGACGCCGATGCGGCGGATCTCCAGCACCTGCTCGACCGGCAGCCCGAGGAAGATCGCGAAGCACTGCGCCGCGTACGGGAGCGCGAACTCCTGGGAGTAGTCGCCGCGGCCGCGCGCCAGCAGCGGCTCCAGCAGCTCGCGCGCGGCCCGCGCGAAGGCCGGTTCGAGCCGGCGTACGACGGCGCGGCGCAGCACCCGGTCCATGGGGGCGCGGTAGACGCCGTGCTCGGGCGGGTCGAAGTGCAGCGGCGGGCGGCGCTGGGTGCGCGGCACGTGCGGGACGACGTTCTGGGTGGCGGTGCTGAACGTCAGGCTGTCGCGGGCCACCCGCAGCACGTCCTCGTAGCGGGTGGCGGCCCAGAAGCCGCCGAAGGCGTCGCTCCACGGCACCGGGCAGCGCCGCCGTAGGCCGGCGTAGACGGCGTGGGAGCTGTCGAACGTCTCGGGCGCGGTGGGATCCCAGTCGGAGGCGCGGCCGGGGTCCGCGGTGGTGGTCATGGCAGAGTCCCTTCGTCGCGGGCTCGTCCGGTCACGGTCACAGCAGGTGGCGGCGGGCGGTGCGGGCGAGCGTCTCGATGGCGTACACGACGACGGCGATCGCGATGACGATCGCGGCGGTGGTGTCGTAGCGCAGTGTGGCGATCGACTCCTGCATGAGGTAGCCGACGCCGCCCGCGCCCGCGATGCCGAGCACGACCGACTCGCGCAGCGCGAGGTCGGCGACGAACAGGCCGTTCCCGGTGAACGCGGGCACGAACTGCGGCCAGGTCCCGGCGGTGAACGCCTGCCAGCGGCTCGCGCCGACCGAGGTCAGCGCTTCGCGGGGCAGCGGGTCGAGCTGTTCGAGCGAGTCGGTGAAGAACTTGGCGGCCAGCGCCGTGGAGGAGATCCACAGGGCGAGGAAGCCCGCGAACGGCCCGAGCCCGAGCGCGGCGACGAACAGCAGCGCGTACACCAGGTCGGGGACGCCTCTGACCACCACGAGCAGCACCCGCAGCGCCGCGCCGAGTGCGGGCCATGGGGTGGTGTTCGCGGCGGTGAGCAGGGCGGCGACCAGCCCGCACGCGGCGCCCGCGGCCGCCGCGCCGAGCGCCATGAGCAGGCTCTCCAGCACCGCCATGAGCAGGTCGAGGGTGAACGCGGGCGGCCACATGCCGGTGAGCAGCGCGCTCAGGTTGGGCCATGCGGACGACAGCCGGCCGGGATCGGGGCGCACCGACCACAGCGCGACCAGGAAGATCACGAGGGCGGCGGTCGCGCCGAGCACGCGCAGCACCCGGCCGCGGTCCCAGCCGACGTCGTACGGTGCCCGCCCGGCGGGCAGCGCGGCGGCGCCCGGCGTCCGCCCGGTCGATCGGCGGCGCAGCGCCACCGACAGCAGTTCGAGCAGCAGGACGAGGGCGACGATCACGCAGATGATGCCGGCGGCGCGGTGGTAGTTGAGGCTGCCGAGCGCGGTCTGCAGCGCCACGCCGATGCCGCCGGCTCCGACGATGCCGAGCACGGCGGAGGCCCTGATGTTGATGTCGAGCCGGTACAGCACGATGGCGGTCAGCGCGGGCAGGACACGGGGCAGGACGGTGGCGGCGGCCACCTGCGTCTCGCGGGCGCCGCACGCGCGCGCCGCCTCGGCGGGGGCGGGGTCGGTCTCCTCGATGGCGTCGGCGAGCAGTTTCGCGATCATGCCGACCGAGTGGACGGCGACGGCGAGCGCGCCGGCCGCCGGGCCGAGCCCGAAGATCCTGACGAACAGGATCGCGAAGGCCAGCGTGGGCACGGCTCTGGTGAGCACGATAATCGCGCGGGCGGCCTGCCGCGTCCACGCGCTTCCGCGGTGGGTGCGCGCGGCGGTGAAGGCCAGCGGTACGGAGGCCACGGTGGCCAGGCCGGTGCCCGCGACGGCGATGAGCAGCGTCTCGGCGATCATGGACGCGACGTCGCCGGCGGCGGGGAAGGTGGGCGGCCACATCCGGGCGAGCAGCCGGGCGGTGTCGTCGAGCCCGGCGGCGAGCGTGGCCGGGGACAGGCCGATCCACCAGAACGCCAGCCAGGTGACGGCCACGGCCGCGCCGAGCAGCCCGGCCGCGACGAGCGCGCGGCCGCTCACCGGCGGCCGGAGGGGGCCGGGGTCCTGCGCGGCGGTGGCGGAAGGGGCAGGGGCGGTGTCAACCATCGCGGGCCCCCGCGAGGTCGTAGATCGTCCGGAGCCGGGCGGCGGTGAGGTCGCGGGCGGGCTCGTCCAGCACCAGGCGGCCGCCGCGCAGCGCCACCACCCGGTCGGCGGTGGACAGCGCCAGCTCGACCTGGTGCAGGCTGCACAGGACGGAGATGCCGTCCTCGGCGCTGATGCGCTTGAGCGTGTCGAGCACGAGCACGCTCGCCGCCGGGTCGAGCGAGGCGACCGGCTCGTCGGCGAGGATCAGCTCGGGGCCCTGCAGCAGCGTGCGGGCCACCGCGACGCGTTGCTGCTGGCCGCCGGAGAGCGTGTCGCAGCGCTGGAAGCGCTGGTCGGCCAGGCCGACCCGGTCGAGCTGCTCGACGGCGCGGGCGCGCAGCGCGCGCGGGTAGCTCATCACCCCGTAGCGGGGCAGGCGCAGCGTGGCGAGGGCTCCCATGAGCACGTTCTCCATCGCCGACAGCCGCCCGACGAGGCCGAACTGCTGGAAGACGAAGCCGACCCTGGCCCGCAGGGCGCGCAGCCGGGCGCGGGAGCAGGCGGCCGGGTTCTCCCCCAGCGTGCTGACGGTGCCGCGGTCCGGCAGGTGCATGCCGTTGACCAGCCGCAGCAGCGTGGACTTGCCGGCGCCCGACGGTCCCGTCAGGGCGACGAAGCTCCCGCGCGGCACCTCCAGGGAGACGCCGTCGAGCACGGTGACGCCGTCGAAGCTCTTGCCGACGTCCGACAGGCGCAGGACCGGGTCGCCGTTCGTGATCTCAGCCACCGGACGTGCACACCTCCGCCTTGGTGACCTCGCAGATGCGGGTGATCGGCTGGTAGGTGGCGTCGGTGGCCTTGACGAACGTCCAGGCGGTGGAGGTGCCGAGCGTGCAGGCGGGGGCGCCGGCGTGCTCGCCCCAGGTCTTCGGCCCCTTGATCTCGCTGCCCTTGCACAGCCCGGCGGAGGCGGCGCCGGTGGCGGTCAGGCCGGTCACGGCTTTGGCGATCTTGTCGCGTACGTCCTGCGGCAGCCAGGTGCCCACCACGATCGGCGGTCCGGGGATGAGCGGCGAGGTCCACACCTTGGTGACCTGTCCGGGCTTGAGCTGGCCGCGGGCGGGCAAGAGCTGGTCGATGAAGACGTCGCCGACGAAGGCGATGTCGCAGTCGCCGGCCAGCAGCGAGGCGACGGCGGTGTCGTGCCCGTGGGTGAACACGGTCTTGACGTCCTTGTCCACGTCGACGCCGGCCTCGCGCAGGGAGGCGAGCGGCTGGAGGTAGCCGGTGGTCGAGCCGGGGTCGGTGAAGCAGACGTCCTTGCCCGCGACGTCCTTGAGCGAGGAGATGCCGCTGTCGCCGCCGCGGGTCACGCCGTAGGCGTACGCGCCGGGCTCGCCGCCGGGTTCGGCGACCGGCACGGCGACGGGCTCGACGTCGGCGCGGGTGCGGGCGAGGTAGTAGCTGAACGCGCCGTAGACGGCGACGTCCACCCGCTTGGCGACCTGCGCCTCGACGACGGCCGCGTTGCTGGTGACGGCCTGGAAGCGGACGGGGATGCCGAGCTCTTTGCCAAGGGCGGTGACGATCGGGGCGAACGACGCCTCGAGGTCGTCGCTCTGCTCTGACGGGATGGCGGCGAAGACCAGCTCGGCGGGCCGGCCTCCGTCGGCGGACGCGCTGCGGGTGGTGCTTCCGGGGCCGGCGCCGCAGGCGGGCAGGAGTGCGATCGCGGCAGCCGCCGCGATGGCGCCCAGAGCTGACTTGCGGAACATCGAGGCTCCTCACATGCAGGTGGTCGGGCCAAAGTAAGCAGCCCTCACACCATTGTCAACACTTATGTGACGACCGTAGGATTTGTGTCGAATAACATCGGCGACTCGATCCGGACGAGCGTCCCTCGATGTGTTGCCTTTCTTTGCGTTGCAGCTTCCCACCCCTGGAGGCGGACATCAATCCCCTTATCGTGATCAAACGGGCATCCTGCGCCGCGACGGTGCTCGCGGCGCTCGCCCTCGCACCACCGGCATCCGCCCAGGCCGCAGGGAACGGCCCGCTCAGTCTCGCGGGCGTGCACCCGAGCGGCGCCACGTACGCGATCGAGGTCCCGCGCGACTGGAACGGCACCGTGCTCTCCTTCACCCCCGGCTACGGCCAGGGCGCCGGTCCCGAGCACCGGCCGGCCGAGCTCGGCGGCGACGCGGCCTCGCGCGCCTGGTTGCTGGCCCACGGCTACGCGCTGGCCGGGACCCGCCCGTACGGCGACGGCTGGGCGGTCGAGGAGAGCCTGCGCGCCTCGGCCGAGACGCTGGCGACGTTCGCGAAGGCCGCCGGCGAGCCGGAGATGACGCTGGCGTGGGGCGCGTCGATGGGCGGCGCCATCGCGGCGGGCCTGGCGGAGCTGCGGCCCGATCTGATCGACGGCGCGCTGCCGTACTGCGCCTCGGTCGCCGGGCCGGTGGCGATGCTCAACCAGTCGCTGGACGCGGCGTTCGCGTTCAAGACCCTGCTCGCACCCGGCGAGGACGCGATCAAGCTGGTCCACCTGGCCTCGGCGGAAGAGGAGGCCCGCAGCACGGCGGCCGCCCGCGAGGTGCTGGAGGCCGCGCAGCAGACGGCGCAGGGCCGGGCGCGCATCGCGCTTGCGGCCGCCTTCGCACAGGTCTCGACCTGGTCGGTGCCGGATACGCCGGAGCCCGCGCCGCACGACTGGGAGAGGCAGCAGGCCCAGGAGTACGCCGCGTTCATGGCGACCGTCTTCTCCCCGCGCCATCCGCTGGAGCAGCGGGCGGGCGGGAACTTCTCCTGGAACACCGGGGTGGACTACCGCAAGCAGCTGCGCGAGTCGGGGCGCGAGCGGCAGGTGCGCGCGCTCTACGAGCGGGCGGGGCTGGACCTCGACGCCGACCTCGCGGCCCTGGCCAAGGCGCCCAGGGTGGCCGCCGACCCGGAGGCGGTGGCGTACATGGAGGACTACTTCACCCCGCGCGGCCGGCTGGGCGTGCCGGTGCTGACGCTGCACGAGCGCGGCGACAACTACCCCACCGTCACCCAGGCCCGCGCGTACGCCGACGCGGTCAAGCGAGCCGGGAAGGGCCCGCTGCTGCGGCAGGCGTACGTGGACAGGCCCGGTCACTGCCGCTACACCGGTGCGGAGTTCGCCGCCGCGGTCGAGACGTTGCGCGACCGGGTCGCCACCGGCCACTGGAAGGACGCCCATGCTCACGGGCTCGGCCGGCTGGCCGCGCGCCTGGCCGACGCCGACCCCGGCCTGGGAAGCGCGCAGTTCACCGATCACCGTCCCGGCCGGTTCCTGCGCCCGCACGTGCCGCGATGAGAGGAGATCGAGATCGGTGAGGACGTAGGATTCAGCCGGCCGCAGCCGACAGGACTTCAGATGATGGGGGGCGCCAGGTGACCGCGTCGCCGGAGCCCGGCGCCCTGCCCAGAGCGCGGCAGGGGGCCGAACCTCAGCGCCTGCTGACCACGCTGCTGGGCGACTACTGGTTCTGGCGGCAGGAGCACATCCCGTCGGCGGCGCTGGTCCGCCTGCTGGAGGAGTTCGGCATCACACCGGCCGGGGCCCGCGCCGCGCTGCGCCGGGTCACCTCGCGCGGGCTGCTGACCAGCTCGCGCAACGGCCGCACGACCGCGTACGGGCTGCCGCCGAGGGCCCATGACGTGATCGTGGCGCACATGCGCAGGCTGCTGACGTTCGGCGCGGTCACGCCGCGCTGGGACGGGCAGTGGACGGTGGTCGCGTTCTCGGTGCCCGAGGAGCAGCGCGACGTGCGCCGCGCGCTGCGCGACGGGCTGCGCCTGCTGCACTTCGGCATGGTCTTCGACGCGGTCTGGGTGTCGCCGCACGACCGGGCGGACGACGCTCTCGCGCTGCTGAGCAGGCTGGGCGTGCGCGGCGCCGCGGTGTTCCGCGCCCGCGAGATCGCCGGCGGCGACCTGGAGCCGGTGCTGGAGCGGGCGTTCGACGTGAACGCGCTGCGCGAGCGCTACGCCCGCTTCATCGAGACCCACCGGCCGATCGCCGAGCGGATCGCGGCCTCCAGCCCGCCGCCCGCGGAGGCGCTGCGGCTGCGCACCGCGATCATGACGGACTGGCGGACGTTCCCCGCGCTCGACCCCGACCTGCCGGCCGAGCTGCTGCCGGACGGATGGCCGCGTGCTGAGGCCAGGCGGCTCTGCGTGGAGATCTACGACTCGCTCGGCAAGCCGGCCGAGGAGCGCTTCCGCGAGATCCTCGCCGGGTTCGACCCCGAGCTGGCCGGGCTGGCGGCGCATCACACCTTCGCGCAGGCGGCCACGCTGGAGTCGCCGGCGATCCGCCGCCGTACGAGCTTCGACGAGGACACCGACCGGGCCCGCCTGGACCTGCTCGACGAGAACGGCCGGTCCCGCCAGAAAGCATGACATCTCGATAACGACCGCACTTGCAAACGTTGTCAATATACTCGGGATGTGAATGATCGGAAGCTGTCTGAGGCAAGAGACATCGACTTTCCGCGCTTCCAGGTGGGCACGCCCCCGCAGCACCTGATCACGACGCTGCTCGGGGACTATTGGATCAGCCGGCCGGAGCAGCTGCCGTCGGCGGCCCTGGTGCGGCTGGCCGAGGAGTTCGGCGTGTCCGCCGTGGCCGCCAGGGCCGCGCTGAGCCGCCTGACCAAGCGCGATCTGCTGGTGTCGTCCAAGTCGGGGCGGCGCACCTATTACCGGCTGACCGACCAGGCCGCCGCGGTGCTGCAGGAGGGCCGCCGGCGGATCATGTCCTTCGGCCTTGAGCAGGGCCCTTGGGACGGCCGGTGGGTGATGGCCGCGTTCTCCATCTCCGAGGAGCAGCGCGACCTGCGGCACACGCTGCGCGCGCGGCTGCGCTGGCTCGGCTTCGCCCCGCTCTATGACGGGCTGTGGGTCTCGCCCAGGGCGGACGCCGACGGCGCGGCGGCGGTGCTGGCCGAGCTGGAGATCCCCATGGCGACGGTGTTCCGCGCCGAGGCGCTCGGCCTGCCCGGCATGCGCGCCCCGCAGCAGGCGTGGGACTTCGACGCGCTGCGGCGCGCGTACGACGACTTCATCGCCCGGTACGAGCCGCTGCTCGACCGCGTGCGCCGGGGCACGGTCGGCGCGTCGGAGGCGCTGGTCGCGCGCACGGGGCTCATGGACACCTGGCGGACCTTTCCCAGCCACGACCCCGACCTGCCCGCCGAGCTGCTGCCCGCCGACTGGCCGCGCGCCACCGCCCGCGACCTGTTCGTGGAAATATACGACACCCTCGGGCCGCTCGCCGAGTTCCGCGTCCGGCAGATCGTCGCCGGGTTCGACCCCGCGCTGGCCGAGCTGGTCTCCCACCACCGGACGGGCTCCATCCTCACCCCCACCTGATCGCCCCTCCTGATCGCGCTTCCCCGCTCTCCGCCGCACAACGGGCCCTTGACAGCTGTGCACCTCAACGTGTGACACTTGCCCCAACGACCGCACATCCAAGTGCATCATTAGCTGGTCGCGGAAGGACCCCCCATGAGACTGTCCAGGACCATGCTCGCGGGAGCGGCGGCGGTGGCTCTCGCCTCCGTCGCGGCGTGCGGCGGAGGCGACGGTGAGGCGCAGCGGCCGGCCGGCGCGACGGCTCTGTACGACGCTCTACCCGATGCCATCAAGGAAGCGGGCGTCATCCGATTTGCCGGTGATTCGCATCCGCCGTACCGGATCGTCGCCGACGACGGCAAGACCGTCACCGGCATCGACAAGGAGCTGCAGGACGCCCTCGGCAAGGCGCTGGGCGTGCGCACCGAGATCTCGATCGTGAGCGGCCTGCCCGCGGCGCTGTCCGGCATGCTCGCCTCCCGGTACGACGCCTTCAACGGCCCGGTCAAGGACACCGCCGAGCGCGAGAAGCAGTTCGACGCGATCGTCTGGATGGTCACCAGGACCTCCTACCTGATCCCCAAGTCCGGCTCCGCGGCCATCAAGAGCTCGGGTGACCTGTGCGGCAAGCGCGTCGCGGGCACGGCGGGCAGCATCGTGGAGGACCAGGTCAAGCGCCTGACCGACTGGTGCGCCAAGCAGGGCAAGCCGAAGATCGACTTCATCGGCTTCGCCGACACCAACGGCACCATCCTCGCCGCCAAGTCCGGCCGCGCCGACGCGGCGGGCATGACCGAGAGCGCCGCGCTCGACGTGCTGAACAAGGAGAAGGACGCCTTCACCTACGTCACCCAGACCGACGAGCAGGGCGCCGGCGTCGATCAGCTCGCGATGCTCGTGCCCAAGTCCAGCGGTCTCGGGCCGGTCATGCTCGACGCGTTCAAGGAGATCTTCAAGAACGGCGAGTACAAGCGGATCATGGACAAGTACGGGCTCCAGAACGTCGCGGTCGAGGAGCCCGCGATGAACACGGCGGCCGGGCGATGAGCGTCGCCCCGCAGGCCGCCGCCCGGCCCGTGGACGTCGCCACGGCCCGGCCGCGCATCCGTCCCCTGCGCTGGGTGGCCGGGGCCGTGCTGCTCGTCCTGGCCGCGCAGTTCGCCTGGTTCCTCGTCACCAACCCGCGCTTCGAGTGGCCGGTGGCCGCCCGCTACCTGTTCGACCCGAACATCCTGCGCGGCCTCGGCATGTCGCTGCTGCTCACCGTCATCGGCATGGTGCTGGGCAGCCTGCTCGGCGTGCTGCTCGCGGCCGGCCGGCTGAGCGGCTTCAAGCCGGTGTCGTGGGCGTGCGCGATCTACGTGGCGGTCTTCCGCGGCATCCCGCCGCTGGTGCAGCTGATCTTCTGGTTCAACCTCGGCTACCTGCTGCCGCGCATCTCGCTGGGCGTGCCGTTCGGCCCGACCTTCGTCTCGTGGCCGACCAACTCGGTGATCAGCTCGCTGACCGCCGCCATCATCGGGCTCACCCTGCACGAGGCGGCGTACATGGCCGAGATCGTCAGGGCGGGGATCCTGGCGGTGGACTCAGGGCAGCGCGACGCGGCCCGCGCGATGGGCTTCACCGCCGCGCAGGGCTTCGTCAAGGTGGTGCTCCCGCAGGCGATGCGGGTGATCGTGCCGCCGACGGGCAGCCAGTTCATCAGCCTGCTCAAGGGCACCTCGCTGGTCAGCGTGATCGCGATGGCCGACCTGCTGTACTCGGTGCAGGTGATCTACAACAGGACGTACGAGATCGTCCCGCTGCTGATCGTCGCCTGCGCCTGGTATCTGGCGGTGGTCACCGTGCTCTCGCTCGGCCAGCGCCGCCTGGAGCGGCACTTCGGGAAGGGGCAGCGGTGAGGGAGACGCCGGTGCTGCGCGTCTGCGACGTGCGCAAGCGGTTCGGCGGCCACGCGGCGCTCGACGGGGTGAGCCTCGACGTGCACGAGGGCGAGGTCGTCACCGTCATCGGCCCGTCCGGGTCGGGCAAGTCCACGCTGGTGCGCTGCGTCCACCAGCTGGAGAGCATCGACGGCGGCGCGATGTACCTCGACGGTGAGCTGCTCGGCTACGAGATGCACCGGGGCCACCTGCGCCCGCTGCCGGACCGCCGGGTGGCCGCCCAGCGCAGCCGCATGGGCATGGTCTTCCAGCAGTTCAATCTGTTCCCGCACTGGAGCGTGCTGCGCAACGTCGTCGAGGCGCAGGTGGCGGTGCACGGCCGCGATCCGGAGCGGGCGCGCGCCGAGGCGCTGCGGCTGCTCGACCGGGTGGGCCTGGCGGACAAGGCGGACGCCCATCCCCGGATGCTCTCCGGCGGCCAGCAGCAGCGGGTCGCCATCGCCAGGGCCCTGGCCACCGACCCGCGGATCATGCTGTTCGACGAGCCCACCAGCGCCCTGGACCCCGAGCTGGTCGACGAGGTGCTGAGCGTGGTGCGCGACCTGGCGCGCGGCGGCATGACCATGATCATCGTCACGCACGAGATGAGCTTCGCCCGCGAGGTGGCCGACCGCTGCGTCTTCATGGAGCAGGGCCGCGTGGCCGCGACCGGCACGCCCGAGGAGATCTTCGACTCCCCCGCCTCGCCCCGCCTGCGGGCCTTCCTGTCGCGCTTCACCGGGCGCGCGGAGGAGGCCCCTTCGGACCACGTGCTTGAGGAGGAGAGCACTTCGTGAGCCTCACGGTGATGGCCGTCGGCGACCTGGTCGTCGACGAGCCCGATCCCGCGTCCTTCTTCGACCCCGCCCGCGAGACGCTGGGCCATGGCGACGTGGTGATCGGCCACGTCGAGGTGCCGCACAGCACCTCCACCGCCCAGGTCAGCACCGACGTGCCCGCACCGCCCGCCGACCCCGCCGCGCTGCGCGCCGTCGCCGAGGCCGGCTTCCACGTGGTGACGCTCGCCGGCAACCACGTCTACGACGCCGGCGACCAGGGCGTGGCCGACACCATCGCGTACGCGGCCGAGGCCGGGATGGTCACGACAGGAGCCGGCATGACGCTCGCCGAGGCCCGCCGCCCCGCCGTGGTGACCCGCGACGGGCTGCGCGTCGGCGTGCTGAGCTACAACTGCGTCGGTCCCCGCGAGTCGTGGGCGACCAGCCGCAAGCCGGGCTGCGCGTACGTCAAGGTGCTCACCCACTACGAGCTCGACCACGCGAGCCCCGGCGGCCCGCCGACCGTCTACACCTTCGCCGCCCCCGAGTCCCTGGAGCAGATGGCGGCCGATGTCAAGGCGCTGGCCGCCGAGGCGGACGTGGTGCTGGTGTCGCTGCACAAGGGCGTCGGGCACACGCCGGCCGTGCTGGCGATGTACGAGCGGCCCGTCGCGCACGCCGCGATCGACGCCGGCGCGCACGCGGTGTTCGCCCATCACGCCCACATCATGCGCGGCGTGGAGATCTACCGCGACCGGCCGATCTATCACGGGCTGGGCAACTTCGTCACGGTCACCCGGGCGCTGACGCCCGCGCCGGGCGACGAGGGCGAGCGGGCCGCGTGGGCGCGCCGCAGGGTCGAGCTGTACGGCTTCGCCCCCGACCCGGACATGCCGTACTACCCGTTCCATCCGGAGAGCCGCAACACCGCGATCGCGCTGTGCCGTTTCGACCGGAACGGCCTCGTCTCGGCGGGTCTGCTGCCCTGCTGGATCGACGGCGCGGGACGCCCGGTGCCGCTCGGCGACGGCGAGCAGGGCCGCGAGGTGGCGGCCTACATCGAGCGCATCACGCGGCAGGCGGGCCTGGAGACGGAGTTCCGCTGGGAGGGTGATGAGGTGGTGCTGCGTGGCTGAGCGCCCGCTGGCCGGCCGTACGGTGATCGACCTGACCACCGCGCTGTCGGGACCGTACGCGACCCTGCTGCTCGCCGGGCTCGGCGCCCGCGTGATCAAGGTGGAGAACCCGCTGACCGGCGGCGACAGCTCCCGCAACAACGCCCCCTACCTCGGCGCGGACGGCCTGTCGCTGGCCCGCCGCGGCGAGGACGACATGTCGGTGTCGATGCTGCTGCGCGGCCGCAACAAGCAGAGCGTCACGCTCAACCTCAAGCACCCCAAGGCCCGCGACGTGCTGGCCGGCCTGGTCAGGGTCGCCGACATCATGATCGACAACTACAGCGCGGGCGTGACGGCGCGGCTCGGCATCGGCCACGACTGGGCGAGCGCGATCAACCCGCGCATCGTGTGCACGTCGATCAGCGGCTTCGGCGGCCAGGGCGGTCCCGGCTCCGGCAAGGCGATGGACACCATCATCCAGGCGCTGAGCGGCGTGATGATGACCGCGGGCGCGCCGGGCGAGCCGCCGGTCCGCTTCGGGCTGCCGGTGGGCGACCTGGTCGCCCCGCTGTACGCGGTGATCGGCACACTCGCTGCGGTGCTGCAGGCCGACGCGACCGGCAGGGGCCAGCACGTGGACGTGTCCATGCTGGGCGCGCTCACCTCGCTGGTGGCGTGCGAGCCGTTCGACGCCTACGAGAAGCTGGGCCTGCCCATGCGCACGGGGGCGACCGTGCCCAGGCTGGCCCCGTTCGGAACGTTCCCGGCCGCGGACGGCTGGTTCGCACTGTGCGGACCCACCGACGCGTTCGCGCGCGGCCTGTTCACCGCGATGGGCCGCGACGACCTGGCCGCCGACCCGCGCTTCGCCTCTCGTGACGCGCGCGTGGCCCACGCCGGCGAGCTGCACGAGCTGGTGGGCGCGTGGGCGGCGCAGCGCCCGCTCGCCGAGGTGCTGGACCTGCTGGCGCGGCACGGCGTGCCCGCCGCCGAGGTGCGCGAGCCCGGCGACGCCGTACGCGACCCGCTCGTGCTGGAGCGCGAGGAGGTCGTGCCGCTCGCGCACCCGCGCCACGGCGACCCGGGCGACCTGTACGGCACCGGCGTGCCGATCCGCTTCTCCGGCGCGGAGGCGGCGCTCGACCGGCCGGCGCCGGCGCTCGGCGAGCACAACGACGAGATCTACGGCGGGCTGCTCGGCTATTCCCCCGAGGAGCTGAAGGCGCTGGCCGAGGAAGGGGTGATCTGACGTGGTCACCGCACTGGCCGCCTTGGAGGAGGCCTACGCGCGGCGCGGCGCCCCGCCGCCCGGAAGAGACGGCCCGCCCGCACAGAACGGCTCGATCGCACAGAACGGCGCGGCCGCGCAGAACGACTCGGCCGCGGACAACGACTTGGCCGCGCAGAACGACTCGGTCGTACAGGACGGCCCGGTGGTCGGATACGTCGGCGCGGACGTGCCGGTCGAGCTGCTGACCGCCGCCGGGATGCGCGCGGTGCGCCTGACGGGCGACCCGGAGTCCGGCTCCGCGCTCGGCGACCGCTACCTGGGACGCGGGGTGGACCCGGCGGCCCGCTCGGTACTCACCCGGCTGCTCGAAGGGGCGTTCGGCGACCTGGACAAGGTGGTGGTCTCGCACGACTGCGAGGCGTCGCTGCGGCTGTTCTACGCGCTGCGCGAGCTTCGCCGCGTCGAGCCGGAACGGGGGCTGCCCGAGGCGTACCTGGTGGACCTGCTCCACCTGCCGCACCGCACGACCGCCCGCTACAACCGGCGCAGGATCGGCGAGTTCGCCGCCCGGCTCGAGGCGTGGAGCGGCCGGCCGCTCAATCTCGCGGCAGCGGTGGCGGCGCACGACGAGCGGCGCCGGCTGCTGGCCACCGTCGCCGAGCTGCGCAGGGCCGTGCCGGCCCGGCTCACCGGACGGCAGTTCCTCGCGGCGGCGAACGCGGCCCTGCCGGTGCACGAGCACGTCGCGCTGCTGCGCCGGCTGCTGGACGAGGCCGACCGGCTCGGCGAGCATCGCGGGCGGCGGGTCTTCCTCAGCGGCAGCGACCACGACACCCCGCACGTGTACGAGGCCATCGAGGCCGAGGGCGACGTCATCGTGGGCGAGGACCACTCGTTCGGCGACCTCGCCGTGACCGGTCCCGTCGGCACGGCGAGCCTCGACGCGCTGGCCGAGCACTATCACCGCCATGGCCTGACCGCGCACCGGGCCACGCCTGGGGCGCGGGCCGCGTACGCGGCGGTGGCCGTGCGCCGCTGCCGTGCCGAGCTGTTCGTCGCCTACTGCCGCGAGTCGGACGAGGCCCCCGCCTGGGACTTCCCCGCCCAGCGCGCCGCCATGAGCATCCCCGCCGTGCTGCTCGAACGCCAGGAGTACGGGCGCGCCGACCTGACCGCCCTGCGGAAGGAGCATCCATGCCCCCAGTGAGCTCGCGCAGCGTGAAGTCGCTCGCCACGGCGGCGGAGGCGGGCAGGCACCAGCGCGAATGGTTCGCCGAGCTGCGCCGCAGGGTCGCGGCGGGCGAGCCGTTCGCCCTGCTCAACGCGGACGTCCCGCACGAGATCTTCCGCACGATGGACATCCCGTACGTGGTGGGCCAGTGGTGGGCGTCCCTGGTGACCGCCAAGCAGCGCTCAGGGCACTACCTCGACCTGGTGCGGCGGCGCGGCTACCCCGACTACTCCGAGCAGTACAACGCGGTCACGCTCGGCTCCGCGTTCGACCCCGAGCCGGATGAGGGCCCGTGGGGGGGCCTGCCGAAGCCGGACATCATCGTCGGCGAGGCCACCGGCGACGTCACCCGCAAGATCTTCGACATCTGGGGGCACGAGCCCGGGGTGACGTTCTTCCCCTTGGAGAGCGCGGCGGAGAACGAGGTCCCGGTCAACTGGTGGGAGCTGATGCCGCACCGATGGGAGGAGGCGGTCGGCACGGCCCGGCTCGACCTGCTCACCGCCGAGCTGGAGAACCTCGTCAGGTTCCTGGAGACCACCACCGGCAGGCGGTTCGAGGAGTCCCGCTTCCGCGAGGTGATGGCCCTGGTCAACGAGCAGGAGGAGTGGAACAGGAAGGCCCGCGACCTCATCGCCCGCGCCCGTCCCGCGCCGTTGAGCGTGGTGGACAGCATCCCCAGCGTCATGCTGCCGCAGTGGCATCGCGGCACCACGTGGGCCCGCGACCTCGCGCGGAGCTTCTACGAGGAGGTGCGCGAGCGGGTGGAGGCCGGCGTGGGCGTCTGCCGCGAGGAGCGGGCCCGGCTGATGTGGATCGGCCGGGGACTCTGGTACGACATGGGCTTCTACCAGCGCTTCCAGGAGGAGTACGGCGCGGTCTTCGTCTGGTCGATGTACCTCGCGATCGCCGCCGACGGCTACATCCGCTACGGCGACGACCCGATGCGGGCGCTGGCGGCGCGCTTCGCCGCCTTCGGCGACCAGCTCTACACGCCGCCGTGGTCGAGCGAGTGGTACGTCAAGGAGGCCCGCCTGCACGGCATCGACGGCGTGGTGCACCTGGTCTCCGACGACCCGCGCGGCAGCTACTTCACGGCGAGGGCGCTGGAGTCGGCCGGGTTCCCGGTGCTCGAGGTGCACGCCGACAACGTCGACACCCGCACGTTCGGCGGCGACGTGGCCGATCGCGTCGCTCAGTGGCTGGAGACCGTGGTGCTGCCGCGGGCGGGCTCGTCACGGACCTCGGCCGTCTCGACGATCTCCGACGCCAGCTTCGCCGCCGGCGGCTCGTAGAGGCGGGCGAGGCGGTGGAAGACCTGCTCGGCGCGGATCGCCGGCCAGTCGGGCGGCAGGTGCTCGGCGGGCAGGTGCGGGTCCTGCCGGATGAGCTGCAGCCAGTCGGTGTGCAGCAGGAGCTGGCGGGCGAGGTCGTCGGCGGCCTCCGGCAAGGGCCGCTCGGTGTCCCAGCGCTCCAGGAAGGCGCGGTAGCGGGCGGCGATCTCCTCGATGCCGAACGCCTTGCGGACGATGTCGGCCGACTCGGTGGGCCCGAGCGCCCTGGCCTGCAGCACGGTGACGTGGTCGGTCACCCGCAGGCCGCTCCCCGCGAGGGAGGCTTCGAGCGATGTGAGGATGCCGCCGACGTCCTTGGTGCCGGGTGCGGCCCACAGGCCGCTCTGCAGCAGCCCGAAGCCGGCCCAGATGAGCTGGGAGCGCAGGTCGTGGCGGGTGGGGCGGAGGCTGTCGGGCAGGGAGAAGCCGACGAGCGTCCAGGTGCCGTCCCACTCGCGGTTGACCGCGCCGGTCTCCCAGACGCGGCGGCGGCCGTCCTCCAGCACCTGCTCCGCGCGTTCCGTCAGCCCGAAGTACGTCTTGCGCCCGCGCCGGTGGCGCTCCAGCAGGTTGCGCTTGGCCATCCGGGCGAGCGTGGACCTGACGGCCTCCTCGGAGACGCCGAGGCGGGCGAACACCTCGATGAAGCTCCCGGAGTACACGGCCGTGCCACGGCCCAGGACGTAGATCCCCAGGAAGCTGAGCAGCAGGGACTGCGGCCGCGCGGCCGAGGCCGCCTGCCGGCTGTCGTTGGCCGTGGTGCTCGCCGTGTCGTTCACGGTGTCGTTCGCCGTGCCGTTCCCGGTGTTGTTCGCCTGCGTACGCGTCACAGCACGAGCGTAGGCAGACCCCTAACGTTGGGCAAATCTTTGACGCCCGTCAGAACAGTGACATATATTCGCTCTCGTCCGCCTTACCACCTCAGGGGGAATCCCATGGATCTTTCCGGCAAGGTCGCCGTTGTCACAGGTGCGGGCCGCGGGCTCGGCCGCGCGTACGCCGAGGCGCTCGCCGCGGCCGGAGCGGCGGTGATCGTCAACGACGTGGACGCGGAGGCGGCGGCCAAGGTCGCCGCGGGCATCACGGATCGGGGCGGCAGGGCGCGCGACGTCGCCGCCCCCGTGGGGTCGTCCGAGGCGGCCGAGCGCCTGGTCGAGGCCGCGACCAGCGAGTTCGGGCGGCTGGATGTGATGGTGACCAACGCCGGCATCCTGCGCGACAGGGTGCTGTGGAAGATGTCGGACGACGACTTCGACGCGGTGATCGACGTGCACCTGCGCGGCACGTTCACCTGCGCGCGGGCCGCCGCGGTCAAGATGCGGGAGCAGGGCGACGGCGGCCGGCTGATCCTCATCTCCTCCCCGCCGGCCAGCGCGGCAACTTCGGCCAGACCAACTACGCCGCCGCCAAGGCCGGCATCGTCGCCATGGCCAGGACCTGGGCGATGGAGCTGGCCAGGGCGAACATCACGGTCAACGCGGTCGTGCCGGTCGCGGCCACCGAGATGACCAAGACGATTCCGGCGTTCGCGCCCGTCATCGAGGAGGCCGAGCGGACCGGCAAGCCGTTCCCCGACTGGCTGCGCAAGGACGAGGGCATGGGCACCGTCGAGGACGTGGCCGGGCTGATCGTGTTCCTCGCCTCCGACGCCTCCGCCGGGATCACCGGCCAGGCGATCGGCATCGGCGGCGACCGCCTCGCGCTCTGGTCGCACCCCGCCGAGAAGGCCGTCGCCTTCCGTGACGGCGGCTGGACGGCCGACGCCATCGCCGAGTCCTGGCGGTCGGGGGTCGGGGCCGAGCCGGAGACGTACGGCATCCCCGCGCCCAAGGCGCCCGCCGAGACCGGCCAGGGGGCCTGAGATGGCGGGCATCGACGTCGGGAACCTCGTCGCGATCGACGTGCACACCCACGCCGAGATCTCCAAGGACGGCCACCGCTCGCTGAGCCCCGAGCTGTTCGGCGCCTCTGAGGAGTACTTCAAGGCCCACGGCCACCGGCAGCCCACCATCGCGGAGACCGCCGCGTACTATCGCGAGCGCAAGATGGCCGCCGTGGTGTTCACCGTGGACGCCGAGCACGCCACCGGGCACCCGCGCATCTCCAACGAGGAGGTCGCCGAGAGCTGCGCCGAGCACGCCGACGTGCTGATCCCGTTCGCCAGCGTGGACCCGTGGAAGGGCAAGGCCGGGGTGCGCGAGGCGCGGCGGCTGGTCGAGGAGCACGGCGTGCGCGGCTTCAAGTTCCACCCCAGCATCCAGGGCTTCGCGCCCAACGACCCCATGGCGTACCCGCTGTACGAGGCCATCGAGGAGCTGGGCGTGCCCGCCGTGTTCCACACCGGGCAGACCGGCATCGGCGCGGGCGTCCCCGGCGGTGGCGGCATCAGGCTCAAGTACGGCGACCCGATGCTGGTGGACGACGTCGCCGTGGACTTCCCCGAGCTGCGCATCATCCTCGCCCACCCGTCCTTCCCCTGGCAGGACGAGGCGCTGGCGGTGGCCGTGCACAAGCCGTACGTCTACATCGACCTGTCCGGCTGGTCGCCGAAGTACTTCCCGCCGCAGCTCGTCAGATACGCCAACTCGCTGCTGAAGGACAAGGTGCTCTTCGGCTCCGACCACCCCGTGATCACCCCGGACCGCTGGCTCAGCGACTTCGACAAGCTCGAGATCAAGCCAGAGGTCCGCCCCAAGATCCTCAAAGACAACGCCGCCCGCCTGCTCGGCCTGAAGGAGAACGCCTGATGACCATCACCGCGCACGGACTGTCGGAGATCAAGGCCCTGGCCGGCAAGGACCTCGGCCACACCGGCTGGCTGGAGATCACCCAGGACCGCGTCAACACCTTCGCCGACGCCACGAACGACCACCAGTGGATCCACGTCGATCCCGTCAGGGCCGCCGAGGGGCCGTTCGGCGGCACGATCGCGCACGGCTATCTGACGCTGGCGCTGCTCATCCCCCTCTTCGGGGAGCTGCTGGAGATCCAGGGCGTCAAGATGAGCATCAACTACGGCCTGGACAGGGTCCGCTTCCCCGCCCCGGTGAAGGTGGGCGCGCGGGTGCGGCTCGGCGGGGTCGTCGCCTCCGTCGAGGACGTCCCCGGCGACGGCGTGCAGATGCACCTCGACTTCACCGTGGAGATCGAGGGGTCGGACCGGCCGGCCTGCGTCGCCCGCGCCATCTACCGCCACTACGCCTGAGCCGCGCCCGTTCCGCCCGATCCTGGCCGATCCCCACGGATCACCGCCGCCCGATCCTGGCCGATCCCCACGGATCACCGCCGCCCGCCCCTGGCCGATCCCTGCCCGAACCTGCCGATCACCGCCGTCCCCGACCCCTGACCGATCCCTGCCCGAATTTGCCGATCACCGCCGTCCCCGACCCCCTGACCGATTTCTGGCCTGTTCCACCTGATCCTGGCCGATCCCCCCGCCGACAGGAGGCCGAACACCGATGCGCAACGCCGGACTGGGATGCTGGCCCGCCCGCAGGGCCAGGATGACGCCGGAGCGGACCGCGTTCATCTTCGCCGACCGGCCCGTCACCTACGCCGAGGTCCACGACCGGACCACGCGGCTGGCCGCGCAGCTGCGCGCGTCAGGGGTGCGGGCCGGCGACCGGGTCGCCTACCTCGGCCGCAACCACCTCGCGTTCGTCGAGACGATGTTCGCCGCCCACGTGCTGGGCGCGATCTTCGTACCGCTGAACTTCCGGCTGGCGGCGCCCGAGGTCGCGTACATGCTCGGCCATTCCGGCGCCGACGTGCTGGTCTACGCGCCCGAGTGCGCCGAGGTCGTGCGCGCGCTGCCCGGCGACGCGGCACGCCCGCGCGAGATCGTCGCGCTCGCCGACCCCGCGCCCGGCGAGCGGCACTACGACAGCTGGCTCGCGCAGGGCGACCCCACCCCGATCGACACGCCCGTACGCCTCGAGGACCCGGCGCTCATCCTCTACACCTCCGGCACGACCGGACGGCCCAAGGGCGCCACGCTCACCCACGGCAACCTGGTGTGGAACTGCTTCAACCTGCTGCTCGGCGTCGACGTCACCAGCGACGAGATGACGCTGATCAGCGCGCCGCTGTTCCACGTCGCCGCGCTGAACCAGACCCTGCTGCCGACGTTCCTCAAGGGCGGCTGCTCGGTGGTCATGCCGTCGTGGGAGGTGGACGCCTGCTACGACCTCATCGAAAAGCACGGCATCACCTGGATGTTCGGGGTCACCACGATGTTCGCCGCGTTCGCCCGCTCGCCGAGGTGGGCCGGGGCGGACCTGTCGTCGCTGCGCCACCTCATGGCCGGGGCGCGGCGGTACCGGCCGCTTTGATCCGCACGTACCAGGAGCGCGGCCTGGTCTTCTGCCAGGGGTACGGGCTCACCGAGACCGCTCCCGGCGCCACCTTCCTGGAGGCCAGCCAGAGCACGCGCAAGGTGGGCTCGGCGGGGGTGCCGGTGTTCTTCGCCGACGTACGGGTGGTGCGCGCCGACGGCACCGACGCCCCGCCGGGCGAGCCGGGTGAAGTGCTCATCCAGGGCCCGAACGTGACGCCCGGCTACTGGCGCGACCCCGAGGCGACGACCGCCGCGTTCACCGGCGACGGCTGGTTCCACTCCGGCGACGTCGCGGTCCTGGACGAGGACGGTCACCTGTACGTCGTGGACCGGGTCAAGGACATGTTCATCTCGGGCGGGGAGAACGTCTACCCGGCCGAGGTCGAGGCGGCGATCTTCGAGCATCCCGCCGTCGCCGAGGTGGCCGTGCTCGGCGTGCCGGACGCCAAGTGGGGCGAGGTGGGCCGGGCGTTCCTGGTCCTGCGTCCCGGCGCTCGGGTCACGGCCGAGGAGCTGCGGGACTTCCTCCGGCCGCGGCTGGCGGCGTACAAGATCCCGGTGTACGTCGATGTCGTGGACGAGCTGCCGAAGACGGGCTCCGGAAAGATCCACAAGCCCCGGCTGCGCGATCTCCCGCTCCCGGTCTCCCGGTGAGGACGCCTCGCGAGGTCAGCGTCGCCCCTGCCGGCCTCCCGGTGAGACGCTTCACGAGATCAGCCCGAACCCCTTGATCGCGCGTGCGAAGTGCCCGCTCAGCTCGGCGTCGATGCGCTCGGACGCGCCGGCGGTGAGCAGCCCGTCCTCGGGTTCGGGGGTGTCCGTACGATCCCCGGCGTCCGTACGGTCGCGGGCGGCCGCCCGGATCTCGGCCGCGCTCTGCCCGCGTAGCGCGGCGGCCTGCACCGGAGCGAGGAAGCGGCCGTCGCGCAGCAGCCCGTCGAGTTCGGCCGGCTCGGCGTCCGTGGCGACGCGGCGTACCCGCTGAAGCTCCTCGGCCGCCGCGTCCCCGCGCGCCGCCTGGACGAGCCGGGTCAGCGCCCACTCCAGGGCGAGGACCGGCAGGCCGAGCACCGCGCCCAGCCCGCGGCCCATCGTGCCCATGCCGGCGTAGGCGCCGGACGGGGTGCCCGCCGAGCCGAGCGTGGCGCCGATCCGCGTGTGGACGTCGGAGCGTCCCGGCGCCTCCTTGCCGCGCAGCAGCGACTCGCGCCAGACGGCGAGACCGGCGAGCGCGCCGCCGACGATCCGCCCGTCGTCGGGCTCCGCCGCGTACGCCCTGGCGAGCAGCACCACCCGCTGCCGCGGCGACAGCACGAGCCACGGCGGCAGCCCGATCAGCAGCACGCGACGGCGTCCCGCCCGCAGCACCTCGGTGGCCACGGCGAGATCGCGCACGGCCAGCGTCTCGGGCGGCTCGACCCCCATCGCGCGGGCCACCCGCTCGGCGGCGGCGTACAGCTCGGGCGCGGCGGAGCGGCCGAGCACCTCGGCGTCGGCGGGCAACCGGCGCGCCCTGGGCAGCAGCAGCACGCCGATCCCGATGAGCAGCAGCCCGATCAGCCAGAAGACAGCGAGGCGGGCGTTCGCCCAGATGATCCAGCACCCCACGGCCATGAACGCCAGGGTGAGCGCGTGGACGAAGAGCGATAACAGCAGGGCCGCCGCCCTGGACACGCTGCGCATGATCCCACCTTCCGGCCGACGCCCCTGCGGCGATTGAATCAAGCGGCGATCAGGCGCGCCACCGGCGCGTACCCGCACAGAGCATCCGATAGGTTCGTCCCGATTTGTCGCTGATTTCGGGTTGGGGATTGGATGTCGGCACGCCGGACGGTGCTGGGCCTGGCTCTCGTCACGGGCCTCGCGGGTTGCGGAACGCTGCCGCCGCTCAACCCCGGCCGGCCCAACCGACCCCCACGACGCCGGCCACGACGCGGGCCATGACGCCGGCCACGACGCGGGCCATCGGGTTCCCATCCGCCTCCCCCTCGCCGACGCCCCCGGCCACCCCCGCTCCCTCCCCCACCGGGCGGCCCTTCACCGCCGCCCAGGCCGAGCAGGCATTCCGGCAGTGGGTGGCCGCGTACAACAAGGCGCTCAAGAAGCCGAAGTGGTGGCGGAAGAACGACACGCTCGACGCGCTGTTCACCGAAGGGCCCTGCACGAAGGCGTGCTCGAACGTACCCGCGAGGCGATGGGCACGTCGCCGGGGCACCGGCCGATCGCCATCCAAGGCACTCCGGTCATCTACGTGGTGCGGCCGGAGAACCAGCCGGGTTTCGCGGACTGGTTCATGGCGCAGGCGACGTACCAGGACACCAAGGGCCAGGTGCGCCCGCACCTGCTGAGCTTCCTGCGCCGGAGGGACGAGTCGTCGTTCAAGCTCGCCGTCGCGACGCCGGTGCACTGGGGCCGGCGGGTGCCGAAGGCGGAGCTGGACGCCGACGGCTACATCAGCATGCCCAGCGACGCGATCGCCCTCGCGGTGACGGCGGAATACCAGAACTTCTGGAACCACGGGAAGAAGGAGGGCGAGTCCGGCTATGGCGAAGAACAGCTTCGGCCGCAAGGCGTTCCCCGAGGTCTCCCAGGGCGCGTACGTGGCCTTCCGTGGCCGCAGCTCGATCTACGGCTTCACGACGGCGGACGGCGGCTCGTTCTTCCTGTTCGCCATGCTGAACGACAAAAAGCACGTCAACCAGGTGCTGAACGAGGCGGTACTGGTCCCCAAGGGCAGCAAGACGATCCAGGAGATCGGCGCGAACTGGTTCTCCTGACCCCGCGCCTAGCTCCACCAGCCGGGGACGACCTCGACGTCCTCGCGTTCCAGCGCCGCGTGCCAGACGGGGTCGCGCAGCAGCCGTGCCTCCCACGTGCGCACGATGCCGTCGGGTCCGGTGACGGCGTCCTTGCGCGAGGGGTGCAGGAACAGCTCGCTGGTGCCTTCCGGCAGGTCGGCGAGCCGGCGCAGGTAGTCGTCGCGGAGCCGTTCGTAGGTGCCGAGGTCGGCGGCCGTACGGCGGTTGGTGGCGATCGTCTGCGGCAGGGCGACGCCGAGCGAGTCGGCGAGCGCGACGGCGCCCTCGTGGGCCGCGGCGAGCGGCGGCGGCAGCGGCCCGCCCATGTACGGCTCGGGGTCGCGGGGCAACCGGAACGCCAGGCCGTGGCGGGCGCACCACTGGAGCGTCTCGGCGAGGAACGACCTGCCGTGCAGGCCGTACACGGTGCCGGCGTGGGAATCGGCGGCGACGGGCGCGAGGTCGTGCTCGCGCATCCAGGCGAGCTGGGCGTCGGCCTCGCCGATGACGTCGCCGGCCTTGCCGCGCGCGGCGAAGGCGAAGGGGTCGTCGGTGAGCGTGCCGTCGGGGCCGGCGATGCTCGCCGCGCCGTTGAGCGGCCGCCAGCGCGGCACCCCGCGCTCGCTGGTGAGCGTGATGTGCAGGCGCGGCAGCACGCCCAGCTCCCGCACCCGCCGGGCGGCGCGTTCCGCCTCGGGCGAGACGCAGATGAGCGTGGTGGCGCTGACGTGGCCCTCGGCGAGCAGGGAGGCGATGACCTCGGTCGTGCCGGGCTCGCGCCCGAGGTCGTCGGCGGTGATGACGACGCGGCGGCTCATTTCGGCTGCTCCACGGCGGACTGCTGTTCTGCGGACTGCTGTTCTGCGGGCGTCTCGATCGGGACGGAGATGAAGCGGGCGGCGACCGCGCCGATCGCGGTCAGCACGAACGGATAGACGCACAGGTAGACGCGGAACGCCAGCCCGGGATCGCCGCCGGGGTCGTCGCCCGAGTTGTAGCCGAAGAACACGCCCAGCGAGGTGAGCGCGAGCCCGGTCACCACGCCATTGAGCCGGCCGAAGAAGCCGAACGCCGACAGGAACAGTCCCTCGCGGTGCTCGCCGTTGCGTGCCGCGTCGGCGTCGAGGACGCGGGCGACGATGAGGTCGTTCGTGGCGAGCATGCCCGACCAGCCGGCGCCGACCAGCACGCCCGCGGCGATCGCGGTGACGAGGCCGGTGGCGAAGAACAGGGCGGCGAAGCTGACCGCGAGCACCGCGAACGCCAGCCGCCATGTCCACAGCGCGCCACGGCGGGCGACGACCCGCGTCCAGGCGACCAGGCCGCCGGCCGAGACCAGGATGACGATGCCCTGGAGGTAGAGGGCGTGGCCGACGGGGAGGCCGAGCGAGTAGCGCACGTACAGCTGGATGCCGGAGAGCACGAGCGCCATGGCGACGCCGTAGCAGGCGCCGGTGAGGCCGACCGTCCAGAACAGCCGGTTGCGCAGGATCGACCAGATGCTGCGCAGCAGCAGCGGGCGCTCGCGGGTGGCGTAGCGGGGGTTCTCGCGGGCGCTCAGCGCCATGAACACGATCACGGCGGCCGCGATGACGCCGTAGATGATCGCGGTCGTCCGGAAGCCCTGGGTGGAGGTCTCGGTGCCGAACACCTGCGTGGTGAGCACCGGGGTGACCGCGAGCGAGATCACCAGCGCCACGAGCTGGAAGCCCTGGCGCAGGCTGTTGGCGACGGCGCGATCGCGCTCGCGCGGGTAGAGCTCGGGCAGCAGCGCGCCGTAGTTCGCGTTCAGCATCGAGTCGAAAGCCTCGCACAGGATGGCGAACACCGCGAACCACAGCAGCAGGCCCATGCCCTCCAGTGACTCCGGCGCGGAGAAGAACGCGATCATGCAGGCGGCCAGCATGGGCGCGCCGACCAGCAGCCACGGTCGGCGGCGGCCGAAACGGGTGCGGGTGCGGTCGGACAGGTGGCCGAGCACCGGGTTGTCGATGGCGTCGATGACCGCGTAGATCACCATGACCACGCCGTAGGCGCGTACGTCGAGCCCGAGGATGTCGACGTAGAAGAGGATCATCGACCCCTTGATCATGTTGATCGGGATGGAGGTGCCGAACATTCCGACGGCGTAGCGCCAGGCGGGAGTCCGTCCCGGGGAGGGGGCCGGGCCGGGGAGTGACACGCGATCACCTTCCTTGCCGTTCGCGACTGCCGCGCCGTTGCGCTGCACGGCGACACGTTCGCAGGCCGAGGCGAACGGCGGGTGATGCGCGGGCGGGCCGGACGTCGACAGACAGTGTCGCGCTCGGGGGTCGCGAGCGGGTCACGGCTTTCGGGCGCGCGCGGCTCGGATGCGGGGGCGAAACAGCGAGCGCCGCCGTGCGCTCCCTGCGGAGCTCATCGGCGGCGCGGCGCTTGCAGGGCCGGAACGTCAGATCGCCAGCAGGTCGAAACCGCCGTCGGCGAGCCGGCCGGTGTTGGTGTCGTAGACGTTGACGGTGATGGTGTTGTGCTGCCAGCACGTCGCGGACGGGTTACGGTAGGCGATGTTCGGCAGCCTCCGCGGTTCGCGCGGGGTGAGCTGGATGAGCGTGTGGGGCGCGGACACCTTGTGGCTCAGCTGGATGCAGTACTTGCCAGTGCCTGCCCGCCACGACCGCAAGACGTTCGTCCCGTTGTTCAGGGTGCCGTCGGAGTTGATGATGGCCGCGGCCGTGTCGTAGAAGTCGGCCGGGCTCGTGGACTCGGCGTGCGCGGGAGAAGCCGCAGCCGCGATGAGACCGGCGACCGTCAGAGCGAAAGCGCCTGACACAGTACGACGGAGCATGTGTTTTCCTTTCGTTCGCGTCCCGATAGGAAGCAAGAAAGAAAGTAAGACCGCGTCTGCCGCGATGCCGCGCGCCACCCCGACAAAGATGATCAAGAAACCTTGGTCGTTCTCAAGAGAACCCATGACCATCCCGCCAGGGACATCGGTTCCCCACGGCCTGGACAGGGGATTCCATGAGGAATCCCGGCGCAGGTAAAACGAACGTTTCCGGGCCCTCCCTTTTTGTACCTCCGGACCATTCGTGCGCCCCTTCCGCGGCCATTCCGGCCGTCCCTCGAATTTCGTCTCGGGTGCGCCTTCGCATACCTCTGTACGGCCGTCCTCCGCGCCGTTACCGTAGGGCTGCGAACTTCTCGTGGTGGGGGGAGGTGCCCGTGCCGGACCTGACGTTCGCCACGCAGCGGCTACCCGGGGTGAGCGTGATCTCCGTGGCGGGCGAGATCGACGCCGTCACGGCCGTACTGCTCGACCGGCAACTGCGCGCGACCCGCCGCGCGCCCCATGAGCACCTGGTGATCGACCTCAGCGACGCCCACTTCCTGGGCAGCGCCGGGCTGCGGGTGCTGCTCAACACGCACGCCTTCGCCCGTCAGCACGGCGGCACCCTGCGTCTGGCCGCGCCGCATCCCCGGCTCGCGGCCATGATGCGCTTCACCCACGCCCATACCGTGCTGCACGTGCACGACACCGTGGAGGAGGCGGTCTTGGCGGCCCTGCGGCTGCCCGCACCGGCGGCCGCGCAACCGGCCATCGAGGCGGCGCCGTCGTAGCGCGTCGCCCGCGGAAGCCCGTCAGTTGAGGCCCGGCCAGCGCCTGAAGCCCGGCCAGCGCCGCCCGGCCTGGCTCATTCGTCGGCCTTCGTCTCCTCCTTGACCGGGGCGGTCTCCTCCGGGTCCGGCATGTCGTGCTGGGTGAACATGTCGATGAGGAGGCGGACGGGCAGGTCGGCCTCCGTCGGGTACCGGAACCGGGCGTCGGGGTTGAGGCTGTACTCGTTGCGCCGGCCGACGCGGTCGATGGTGACGTAACCGGCTTGCTGCAGGTCGGAGACGATGCCCTGGACGGCACGCTCGGTGATGCCGATGCCGGCGGCGATGTCACGGACGCGCGCCCGCGGGTTGCGGGCGATCTCCACCAACACGCGGGCGTGGTTGGTCAGGAAGGTCCAGGAGCTGGATCGGTTCACGGACGTGCTCACGAAATCTCTAGTTGTACCAGATCAGGCGGTTCGCGGCGCGCTCCCCCTCGGACGGGCCGGACACTCGGCCCTCGAACGCAGGACCGCTCGTACGGACGCGTAGACGCTCGGAGATTCGGACGAGGGCCCCAGGACGAAGATCACACGAAGAGCACTTCCGGTATTGCAATTCGGGCATTAGGCTGCAGAGCCTGAGACGAACGTCGGACCGACCTCGCCCGGGAGGACGCCATGCACGTTCACATCGCATACCGGCCCAGCGGCAGCCTGGCGCGCGCCGCATCGCCCCTCACCCTCGAACACCGCCGGCACACCGCGGGCCTGGTGATCACGGTGCTGGGCGAGGTGGACATGACCAATGCCGCCGTACTTGAGCAATACGTCCGCGAGCACGCGTCGCCCGGGGAGCGGGTGGTGCTCGACATGACCATGCTGACGTTCATCGACAGCAGCGGCCTGCGGGTCCTGGAGAACCTGCACGTCGCCCTGCGGCACGCGGGCGGCTCGCTGCACCTGAAGGGCGTCCACGGCATACTGGCCCGGCTGATGGAGATCACCGGCCTGCTGCCGATACTGAACATGGAGAGCTTCACTGGCTCACCGCCGCCGGGCCCCACACGGCCATGACGGCCGCGTCCACGTCACCGTGAACGCGCAGCGGCACGTACAGGCCGGTGCTGTCCATGAACCTCAGCCCCATGAACCTCAGCCCGCCGAGGTCGAGGATCAGCGGGCGGAGCCAGAGGCGGTCCCGCTCACCTGCGTGTCCGAGGGGGTCCAGGCCCGACGGCAGGCACGGAAGCCGGTCGCGCTCGATGGCGGATTGCGGCCGGTCGGCGTTGGCGGCGTCCAGCCCACCGGCCACGGTGAGCCGGACGCCGCCCCGCAGCGGGGGCTTCCGAGCCTCAGCCGGCCGACACCGAGAAACTCCTGGTGTGGAAGTCCAGACCGCCACTGGACGAGGTGATCTCGTATCCGAACTGCACGTCGCCCAGCGTCACGTCGCCGAACCAGTTCCTGTCGCGCAGCCAGGTCAGCACGGCCTTGATGTCCACGGTTCCCGCGTAGGCGTTGCCCTGGCGGACGAAGGAGAACACCTGGTTGGACCCGTTGGAGCCGCGGTAGACGTCCCAGGAGTGGCCGCCGACCGAGGCGCTGGTCTGGTACGACCCGAGCGGCCCGACCGGGCCGTACTTGTTCATCCAGAGCATGATCTCGTAGGTGTGGCCGTCGCACCAGATGTCGTACGCGGTCGCGTACGCCCCGGCGTTCGGCACCGACACGTCGAACCGGCTGGTCACGCTGCCGAGGGAGCTGATGCGGCGGTTCACGTTCCTGGTGGCGTTGGGGTAGGACTTGACGCCGCCGGTGTTGGGATGGTTCGCCCAGACGCCCCAGTCGCTGTACGAGTTCGCCCAGATGGTCTGCGGGCCCGCGCCGCTGCCCCAGATGTTGTTGTAGAGCGTGTAGCCGCCGTTGGTCCAGGTGCCCCACTGGTCGGACGACGACCAGACGGCGGCCTGGGCCGGCTGGGCGAGCACGGTGACGAGCGCGACGATCACGGAGACGGGGATGAGGAGGCGGAGCTTGCTGAACATGTTCTCCCTTTCCGCTGGGGTCCACCCGCCGGCACCTGTCTGACGGTGTTGTCGAACGCTTGTCGAAGCGCTTCGACAATCGTTCGACGAACAGCAGCTGGGTTCCGGCGGGGAGGTGGAGCCACCGTAGATCCGCGTACGCGAGATGGAAACTGCGACGAGCAAGCCCTCCTAACAGCCGCAGGTCAAGCCCGACCGCCCATGAAACTTTCACACGTTGTGAGGTCTTCGCCCCTCGGAGGCGGTACGCGACCGAACGACTGCCGCCGCTGCTCGATCAACCGACGTGACACATCGTGTAGAGCCCCGCCATGTCCGTATTGATATCCGCGATCACCTGATTGGGGTCGCCACCGGTCATGCCGGTCAGGCGGAAGTTGAGTTCCTGGAACTCAGCGGCCAGCCGCCTGATCGTCGCCGCCACAGGTTCCTCCGCACGGAGACCCGCCCCCATCAGTTCCTGGTACGCCTGTTGAGCCGCGGCCGCCTGACCGCTGCGGCCGGTCCCGGCGTTCCTGCGATATCCGGCCAAGGCCGCCTCCGCCTGGTCGCAGCCGTCGGGCCGGACGGATGCCGGCGTCGGCTCGGCACTTCGCACCTCGTGCGAACGAGGTGACGGCGTAGGTGCAGCAGGCTCGGGCGTCGGGTCATCAGTCGGTGGACCCTCCTGTGTTGGAGGAGATTGAGGGACTTCTTCCGAAGGAGATGGAGTCGGGGTCGGACTCTCGATCACGGTGACGCCCGGGATCGGAGTCGGGGCGGAGGTCCCAGATGTCACCGACGGCCTCAGGTAGGCGACGAGCGCGACCAGAGCCGCAAGCGAACCCGCGATCGCACTCACCGCCGTCCAATTGAAACGCGACCCCACTCCCCCACCACCCGTCCCCGCCGTCCCGCTGTCAGCCATGCGCTCATCGTGGCCGACGCGCCGAACCCGGTCCAGGACGTCACCCACAGCCGTTCTTGATCTACCGGAGATGCCTGCCCAGCGGCGACATTCGAATGCCTCAAAGCTCGCGGAGGATGACAAATCAACCCGCGCCCTAGCGACCATATCTACAGCCAGCAAAAAGGAGCGACGCACGATGAACCGCGATGCGCCGCCGGGCGCCCATGTCCGGATATATACGGATTTACAAGCGGCGAGGTCATGGCGGGAGTTTGGGCGCTGCGTGCGGGCCTGCTAAGGTCCGAAACTGCATCACGGGTGCTGCTCATAACAAGTACGCATGCCATGCGGACGAATGTTGTCGAAGCGTGACATCTTAGGATTTTGTGGCGGGCGAGACGACCGGTCTGGAAGAGGCCCTCAGTCGCGTGGTGCGGCTGGCGGGCGATCATATCGGCGCGCTCGACTCCACGTTGCGCCACATGGCGGCCCACGCCTGGGTCGGCGGCGGCGCGGCCCCTTTCACCCAAGCCACCCAGGACCAGCGCACCCGGCTTCAGCGGGCCTTCGAAACCGCGGCAGCGCAGATCGTCGAGCGCATCCGGGCCCAGGGCGGAAACGCCACCGCTCCATCACTGGCGACCGCGCTTCCGGTCAGCACGTCGACACGCGGCGGCTTCTCGGGGATGGACGTGGGAGTGATGACCCGCATGGTGGCCGACCTGGAGCGCGCCGGACACGACCTGCCCGCCGCAGGAAGCCGGCTCTCCGCAGCGTTGGGCTCGGTTTGCGTCAGCCCCGTACCCGCCCAACAAGTCGCGGCTGTGGGCACCTGGGCAACAGGGCAGGCAGCCGACCTGCGCAGGCGGCTGACCGTGCTCCAGCAGCGCCCCGACGGTGCCTTGGCGAACGCGGCCCTGCTCGGCTTCGGGCTGTTCGGCGGGTTCGCACCCGATCCGGACGGCGTCGGCGGCCTCCTCGCCGCCGCCGCGAACGGCGACACCGCGGCGCTGAAAAAGGTGGTGGAGGCACAGAACACCGGCAAGGACCCCACCCTCGCCGCCCGCGTCCACGCCTGGTGGCAGATGCTCGACCCGGCCGCTCGCCAACGCCTCATCGACGCCGAGCCCCGGCTGGTCGGCTCACTCAACGGCGTACCCGCCGCCACCCGCGACAGCGCGAACCGCGCCTATCTCGGCATGCGTAAGAGCGTGATCAACAAGCAGTTAGCGGAACTGCGCGAGATGGCAGAAAACATGAAGGGAGGGGCACGGCAGACTCAGCTACTCTTCGAAATAGATGCGCTGGAGGAGGAACTCCGCAAGATCGCGGCCGTCGAAAGGAGCCTGGCGATGGGCGGAATCGAGGGTCGCCCGCCGGCCCTTCTGCTCCAGGTCGATTTGGCCGGGCTCGGTAAGGCGGCCATTTCGTTCGGCGACCCCGACAAGGCGGACTCAGTGGTCACCTCCGTACCGGGCACGGGCAGCACATTGGAGGGGATCGGCGGTGACGCAAATCGCGCCGCAATGCTGTGGGACCAGTCCAACAGCTCCTCTCCTGACACAAAAGTCGCTTCGATCATTTGGCTTGGCTATAAGGCACCGCAACTCGACGCCAGCGTTCTCTGGGCCGACTCGTCAGTGGCATCGCCCAAGCTCGCCGAAGACGGAGCGGGTCCACTGGCAGGTTTCCTCGACGGTTTGCACGCAACACACCAGCCGACCGGAACGCCTCGCTTCACCGTTCTGGGCCACAGCTATGGCAGCGTGGTGACCGGTATAGCCGCCCAGTCGAGGAAAGGAAGATTCGCCGATCAACTCATTCTGCTGGGAAGCCCTGGCACTATGGCGGCAAAGGCCAGCGATCTCGGGGTGAAGCATGTGTGGGTAGGCGAGTCGCCGCAAGACCCTATCGCCGATCTTGGCCATCTTGGAATGAGCGGCGGACGGCACCCGATCTCGGGCATCCTGCATCCCTGGCTTCCGAACGGCGAAGGCCCTTTCGGGACCGACCCCAGCAACATCGCCTTCGGCGCGAACCGCTTTGTCGTCGACCCTACGCCTGCCGGGTGGACCGGCTACAGCCTTGACGCTCACTCCGGCTACTGGGCTCGGGGTTCATCCTCTTTACTGAACATGGGGCACATTATCACCGGCAGGTACCAGGACGTGGATAAACTGCCGACACCGCGCTCACGCTCTGCTCAGGATCCGGTGCCCCGGTCATCACCCACTTCGCAGTCCTCATCCACATCGCCGGGAGACTGAATGTTCCGCACCGTCCGGTTGATTCTGGTTATCGCGGCAGTGATTAGCATCGCCGGATGCGAACCCGGCGGAACTCTTGGAGGACGCATGAACTCGTCGGCCGACGAGCCAACGATCACCAAGTCGCAGGCGCTCACTCGCATCGAGCAATTGATCAACGGAACCGTCGGAGTGATTCGTCCTAAGCCTCGACTGGAGCTTTATAGGCCCAGCCTCATTGACGGTGTTTGCGACAATCCATTGGGCCCCGGCTTTGAGGACCCGATAGAAGTCAGCCGCGAGTACCACCTGGAAGGACTACCCAAAGACGAGAACGCCCTTAGAAGAGTGGTCGCCGACGTCAAGGCGTACTGGCAAAAAGAGGGGCACAATATCACGGCTGAGCACGAAAACGGACTACAACTGTTCGGGCACTCCCGCCCCGACGACTTCCTCATCACCATCGGTCGAGTAGCCGACAACGTGCTCACCCTCACCGCCACCTCGACCTGCCTCTGGCCCAACGGCACCCCCGAGCCATCCCCTACAACCACACCCTGACGCATCCGCTCGATGGCTCCATCGAAGCTGAGCCCGTTCGTCAGGCAGTGCGATGAATTAGCCGCCTCGCCGCGTATCCGCAGCGCAGCGGGCCCGCCCGCCAGTCCTCATTCGCCTCGGCGACGCTTCTCCAGCGCAGCGCGAGTTCCGCGGGTTCCTCGTCGCCGTCCTCTTCCTCCGGGTCGCATGGGTCTATGACGGTGACGAGCCGGCCGTACTCGGTGTGGACGATCTGAGCATCCCCGTTCGCGTTCCGGGACACGCTCGTAGCCCGGCCGTCGCGCGACAGCCCGGCCGGCAACGGCAGGCGGGAACTTTGGAACCCGTTCGGCTCCGGGACGAGGGTCCCTGGGCCCCAGCTTTCCCGCGTAAGCGGCCCCGTGGTTTCAGGGCGCGCGGCGTAGGCCGCCGTGACCGTCTCGAAGATGGTGCGGTGAGCGATCGTGTCAGGCAGTCCGCCGATCCGGAGCAGCGCATCCTCGGCTTCCGGGCCGTCGCACCACGTCAGGTATGAGAGGTGGGGCATAACTGCCGGTCATCAGAGATCTCGGCCACTCCGCATCTTGGGATCGGCAAGTGTGCGAACCCGGCATGGAGTGTTGCGTCAACAGCCCGCTGAACACGTGCCCCGATGCCGGGCTTTGGTCGGGCTGACATACTGGCGGGCGTGTTCGATCGGGGTGTGATGCGGGTGGTGGCGGCGGCCGTCGTTGATCAGGGGCGGCTGCTCGTCGTCAGCAAGAAGGCCGCGCCGGGGACGTTCTACCTGCCCGGCGGGAAGCCGGAGGCCGGGGAGAGTCCGGAGGAGACCCTGGTGCGGGAGCTGAAGGAGGAGCTCGGCGTCGCGCCGCGCGATCCGGAGCTGTTCTGCGAGGTCGAGGACGTGGCCGCGCTCGAGGGTGTGCCGATGCGCATGACAGTGTTCACGGCCGCGCTCGCCGGACGCCCTGAGCCTGCCGCCGAGCTCGCCGCGCTGGGATGGACCGATGGGCGTGACGGCTATGAGGCTCGGCTGGCTCCGGCGGTTCGCCATCACGTGGTTCCGCGGCTGATCGAAGCCGGAGCCCTTCGCCCCGCCCCATGAGACCCCACTCCGGGCAGGCGGCCTCTCAGCCAGCCGGTGAGGTGAGGAGTTCGCGGGCCAAGGTTTCGGCCCACCATTGTTCGACGCGGTCCGGGAACCAGCCGCGCTCCACGGTGAGCGTGGTGTAGACGTCGATGTTGCACAGGGCCGCGTAGATGTCGGTGGCGGTGCGGACGTCCAGGCCCGGGCGGAGGGTGCCGTCCGGCCAGGAGGAGAAGACCGTCAGGCGGGTCTCGTCGGCGCGGGCACGGCTGTCGCGGTAGAGAGCGGCGAGCTCGGGCTCGGTGCGGGTGGCTTCGCGCAGCGGCACGATGACGTCTCCGGCCTGCTCGAACAGCCGCCGGTCGAAGGCCGCCATCGCGGCGAGCTGGCGTCCGGGGGTCGCCTCCGGTGCCTCCAGCTCGGCGAGCTGGCGCGAGAGGTCGGCGGACAGGCCGGCGGCGTCCGCCAGCGCCCGGGTCAGCCCCGTCTTGTTGCCGTACACCGAATAGACCGTCGGCACCGAGACCCCGGCCTCGCGTGCGACGTCGCGTACGGTCGACGCACCCCAGCCGCGCGCGACGAAGAGGCGGCGCGCGGCGCGGGCTATCTCGGCGCGGGTCTCCATCGCCTGCGCCGTGCGGCGCAGCGAATCGTAGCGGCGGCGCGCCGGAGGCAGGGAGCGCGCGGCGAAAGCGCAGCAGAGGCGGGGAGCGCTGTGCGAACGCGCGGCGACGGGTGGAACCGTCGGCGATGGGACGGGCCGGCGGGGCGACCCGTCCCATCGACCAGGCACGGACGGTCGGCGCGACGGGCGGTCAGACCAGGGAGCGGACCGAGCCGGGAGCGCAGGAGGAAGAGGAGGTGGCGTGGAGGCGGTCGGCGAGGGAGTCGGCGATCTCGCCCACGCGTACAGCGGTGTTGGAGAGCAGGGTCGAGGTCAGGCCGTGGGTGTGCTCGCTGGCCCCCTGGACGTAGATGCCGCAGCGCAGCTCGGGTGAGGTGGCGATGCGGTAGTCGCGGCCGAGGCGCACACCGCCACCCGGGAGGCGCTCGCACAGGCGGCCGGTCTCGCCGAGGAGGGTGAGCGGGTCGGTGGGGCGGTAGCCGGTGGCGTAGACGAGGACGTCGGCGTCCAGCAGGGTGCGCTCGCCGGTGGGCAGGAACTGGACGGCGACGCGCAGGCCGTCGTCGTCGCGCGAGACGTCGGTGAGGCGGGAGGCGTTGAAGATGCGCAGGCGTTCCTTGCCCTGCACCTTCTCCTGGTAGTGGCGGCGGTAGAGCTCGTCGATCAGCTCCAGGTCCACGACGGAGTAGTTGGTGGAGGCGTGGTACGCCCGCAGGCGCTCCTTCACGTCGTCGGGGGCGGCGTAGAAGTGGTCGACGGCGGCGGTGTCGAAGATGCGGTTGGCGAAGGAGCTGTCGTCGGCGGGGGTGTAGCCGTACTTGGCGAAGACGGCGCAGACCTCGGCGGCGGGGAACGCCGCGTGCAGGTGGCCGGCCACCTCGGCGGCGCTCTGCCCGGCCCCGACGACCACGAACCTGCGGGGGTCGCGCAGCGCGGGCAGCTTGTCGAGGAGCTCTTCGCTGTGCCAGACGCGCTCGTCGCTCACCACGCCGTCGGGCAGGACGGGTTCGAGTCCGGCGGCGAGCACGAGGTTGCGGGCGCGGCGGGTGACGAGGGTGCCGTCGCCCTGGCGGGCCACCACGTCGAGGAACTCGATGGCGCCGTCCACATGCACCGGGGTGACGCCGACGACTTCGGAGGAGTATTCCACCTGGCCGGTGAAGCGCGCGGCGGCCCATTCGAGGTAGTCGTGGAACTCCAGCCGGGACGGGAACATCGTCTTGTGGTTGATGAAGTCGAGCAACCGCCCCTTTTCCCGCAGGTAGCACAGGAAGCTGAACTCGCTGGCCGGGTTCCGCATCGTGACCAGGTCCTTCAGGAACGACACCTGCATCGTGGCGCCTTCGAGGAGCATGCCGCGATGCCAGCCGAAGGCGGGCTGTTTCTCCAGGAACACCGCGTCGGCTCCGTCACCGTGACGCTCTTTCAGCGCGATGGCCAGGGCCAGATTGGAGGGCCCGAAGCCGATGCCGATGAGGTCATGGACGTGCTGCTCCGAGGAGGACATGGAGGCCTTTCTGACGACCGGACCGGGGATGGAGACGAGGCCCAAATTAGGTTAGCCTTGCCTAATTAAGGTCACCCTAACCGAAGCGGTTCCTCTCGACAAGGAGACACCATGCGGGTCGTGATGTTCGGCTACCAGACCTGGGGGCATCGCACGCTCCAGGCGCTTCTGGACTCCGAGCACGAGGTCGTGCTCGTGGTCACACACCCCAGGAGCGAGCACGCGTACGAGAGGATCTGGAACGACTCGGTGGCCGAGCTGGCCGAGGCCCACGGTGTGCCGGTGCTGCTGCGCAACCGGCCGGACGACGAGGAATTGATGTCCCGGCTCAAGGAGGCCGACCCCGACCTCATCGTCGCCAACAACTGGCGCACCTGGATCCCGCCGGAGATCTTCAACCTGCCCCGTCACGGCACGCTCAACGTGCACGACTCGCTGCTGCCGAAATACGCCGGCTTCTCCCCGCTGATCTGGGCGCTGATCAACGGCGAGAAGGAGGTGGGGGTGACCGCCCACATGATGAACGAGGAGCTGGACGCCGGTGACATCGTGGTGCAGCGCGCGGTGCCGGTGGGCCCGAAGGACACGGCCACGGACCTGTTCCACCGCACCGTGGACCTGATCGGCCCGATCGTCACCGAGGCGCTCGACCTCATCGGCTCCGGAACGGCCGTCTTCACCCCGCAGGACCGCTCGCAGGCGAGTTTCTTCCACAAGCGTTCGATCGAGGACGGCAACATCGACTGGACCTGGCCCGCCGAGGACATCGAGCGGCTGGTCCGCGCCCAGTCCGACCCGTATCCCAACGCCTTCACCTACTACAAGGGCGAGCGGATCAGGGTGACCAAGGCGTCGGTGTCGCGCGGCTTCTACGGCGGCACGCCGGGGCGGATCTTCATCCGTGAGGGTGACGGCGTGGTCATCGTGGCGGGCGCGGAAGCGCGCAAGGGGCGCTCTCACGGTCTGGTGATCGAGCAGGTACGTACGGAGGACGGCGCCGAGCTGCCCGCCACCGAGCTGTTCCGCAGCATGGGCGGTTACCTCACCCGCCGGCCCTAGACCCGGCGGCCCGGAACCCGGCACCCCAGGCCCCGGCAGTCCTGGCCCTGAAGCCCTCGACACGGCCAACGATCACCCGAGCGTCCAGGCGACGTCCCGCAGCAGGGCGCCCCGCCAGCCCGCCCGGTCGTGGCCCGAGGGCGAGCGCGACACCCGCACGGCGGCTCCGGCCTGCTCGGTGAGGCGTTCGACGCGTTCGCAGTGCGGGAGCATGCGGCGCTCGTGCTCCCCCACGTCGAAGGCGACGCGCAGGCCGGACAGGTCGGGGCGGTCCCGCTCCAGGCGGGCGGCGATGGCGCCGCCTGGCAGGCCGTCGAGCGGGTCAGTGCGGTCTTCCGCCCCGGGCGCCCACCAGAAGGAGCCCGACTGGCAGGCGACCCCGGCCAGCAGGCCGGGGAACTCCAGCGCCGCGTACAGGGCGCTGAGCCCGCCGAGGCTCTGCCCGGCGGCCACGAGCCGGCCGAGGTCGGCGGGCACGCCGCCGCCGACGATCAGCGGCAGCAGTTCGTCGCGGACGGCCCGCCACAGCTCGGGGCGGCAGGCGTACTCGTGCTCGCGGTCGCGCGCGGGCAGGAAGACGAGCGTGACGGGCGGCACCGCGCCATCGGCCACGGCCGCGTCGAAGGCGGTCATGGCCGGGTGCAGATACAGCCAGTCGTCGCCGTCGAGCAGCAGCACGAGGGGCCCGCCACCGCCCGCCGGATGCACGCGCACGGTGCGCCGCCCGCCGAGCAGCGCGCTGGTCCAGCGCAGGCGGATTTCGGGGAGCGGCAGCACGTCGTCGGGGCCGATGGCGGGCCAGTACGGCTGCCCGGGCACGTCGGGGGTGGCCGCGATGGACCGTTCGCCGCCCGCGCCGACGGGGTTGAGCGGGTCGGCGTGCGCGCCGTCGCCGGTGAGGATCCGGTACGTCACCCGCAGCCGCGCGGGCATGGCGACCTCGGCGTACCAGCAGTCGGTCTCGCCCCAGCGGGCCAGCGGCACCGGCTCCGGCAGGCTCTCGAAGGAGAGGGTGGCCGGGCCGCCGCGCCACAGGAAGAGCGTCATCCAGCCGCCGCCGTCCGGCGCGCTGACGGGCGAGCGCGCCGCCTGCCAGAACTGCTCGGTGCCGGGTTCGCCGGTGAGCCCGTACCGGGCGAAGGTCTCTCCCATGCGCGCGTCCCTTCCCATCGACCGCGAACTAAGGATAGCTTTACCTAAGTCCGATCTTCCCAGCACGAAGGAACTGCCGACGTCGCCATGAGCACGACTGCGATGAAACGTGCCCGCCGGCGGCGGGTTCTCGGCGCGGGCGGGCTCGCGCTGGTCCTGGTGGTCGCGGCGGGCGCGTCGCTGGCCGTCGGGGCCCGCGCGCTCAGCCTCGGCGAGGTCTGGCAGGGCCTGTTCGGAGCGGCGGGCGGCGATCAGCGGCTCACCGAGATCGCGCTCATCGTGCAGACCGTACGGGTGCCGAGGACCGTGCTCGCGATCGCGGCCGGCATCGCGCTGGGCGTGGGCGGGGCGCTGATCCAGGGCTACACCCGCAACCCGATCGCCGACACGGGCCTGCTCGGGGTGAACGCGGGCGCCTCGTTCGCGGTGGTCACCGTGATCATCCTGTTCGGGCTGGCGAACCCGTACCAGTACGTGTGGTTCGCGTTCCTGGGCGCGGCGGCGGCCGGGACGGTGGTGTTCGGGCTGGCCAGCCTCGGCCAGGGCGCGGGCAGCCCGCTGACGCTGGCGCTGGCCGGGCAGGGCATCGCGGTGTTCCTGGCCGCGATGACGACGGCGATCGCGCTGACCGACCAGACCTCGCTGAACGCCCTGCGGTTCTGGAACGCGGGCGGCGTGGCCGGTGTGGGCTTCGACGTGATCTGGCCGGTCGTCGCGTTCATCGGGGCGGGGCTGGTGCTGGCGGCGACCACGCTGCCCGCCATCAACCTGCTCAACCTGGGCGACGACGTGGCCCGTGCGATGGGCGTGAACATCGCGCGGAACAGGACGGTGGGCGTCGTCGCCATCACCGTGCTGGCGGGGGCGGCGACGGCGGCCTGCGGGCCGATCGCGTTCCTGGGGCTCATGGTGGCTCACATCGCCCGGTACGTGACCGGGCCCGACTATCGCTGGCTGGTACCGTTCGCCGGGCTGCTCGGCGCCGTCGTCCTGCTGGCCTGCGACATCCTGGGGCGCGTGGTGACGCGGCCCGGCGAGTCGCCGGCGGGCGTCGTCGTCGCCCTGGCCGGCGCCCCGTTCTTCGCGGCGCTCGTGTGGCGCGGAAGGTTCAGGAAAACGTGATCGGGACCCTGGTTCGAGGCGTGCGGGGCGTCCGGGTCGGCCGCGCGTCGTTCGTGTGGCGGCCGTGGATGGTGTGCGTGACCCTGCTGCTCGCGGCGGCGGCGTTCCTGGTGTTCTGCCTGTCGATCGCGCTCGGCGACTTCCCCATCGCGCTGCCGCAGGTGGTGGCGACGCTGTTCGGGCAGGGCGAGCGGGTGGACGAGTTCGTGGTCTTGGAGCTGCGGATGCCGCGCGCGCTGGCCGGGCTGGTGGTCGGGGTGGTGCTGGGCGTGTCGGGGGCGATCACGCAGTCCATCGCGCGCAACCCGCTGGCCAGTCCCGACGTGCTGGGCATCACCGGCGGCGCGAGCATGGTCGCGGTGTTCCTGGTGACGGTGACGGGCGGGGCCGCGTCGGCGATCGCCGGCACGGTCGGCCTGCCCGCGGCGGCGCTGACCGGCGGCCTGGGCACCGGCCTGCTGGTGTATCTGCTGGCCTGGCGGCGCGGCATCGACGGCTTGCGGCTGATCCTCATCGGCATCTCGGTGAGCGCCGTGGCGGAGGCGATCACGGTGTGGCTGCTCGCCACGGCCGACATCCGCGACGTGGCCAGGGCCCAGGCGTGGCTGGTCGGGTCGCTGGACTCGCGCACCTGGGAGGAGGTGTGGCCGGCGCTGTGGTGCGGGCTGGCGCTGCTCGCCGTGGTGGCGTACGTGGCCTTCCACCTCAAACCGCTGCATTTCGGCGACGAGGTGGCGACCGGGCTGGGCGTGCGGTTCTCGATGGTGCGCGGCGTGCTGCTGCTGTGCGCGGTGCTGCTCGCCGGGGTGGCGGTGAGCGCGGCGGGGCCGGTGCCGTTCGTGGCGCTGGTGGCGCCGCAGGTGGCGATGCGGCTCACCCGGTACGCGACGCCGCCGCTGGTGGCCTCGGGTCTGACGGGCGCGCTGCTGCTGATCGGCGCCGACCTGGTGGCGCGCACGGCGCTGCCGGTGGCGCTGCCCGTCGGCGTGGTGACGGCGGCGATCGGCGGCCCGTTCCTGGTGTACGTCCTGGTGCGGGCCAACCTCAGGAGAACCAGAGGTCGCTAGAAAGTTAGGTTAGCCTTGCCTAACTAGTTCGTGTTACGGTTTGCCTGCCCCACGTCGGTGGTGCAGCCACAGCACGACAGCAAAGGGACTTGCGGATGCTCTCCCCTCGATCCACAGTTGCGAAGACCCTGCGGCGGTTGACGGTGGTGTTGTCCGCCGCGGCCCTGCTCGCGGGGTGCGGGTCCGGAGCCGCGGAGCAGCCGGACGCGACCACCGGCGCGAGCGCCGCCGCCGGCTCGGGCGGCGCGTTCCCCGTCACGGTGGAGCACGCCTTCGGCACCACGGAGATCACCAAGGCCCCCGAGCGGGTCGTCTCCGTGGGTTACACCGACGACCAGGCCGTCCTGGCGTTCGGCATCAAGCCGGTCGGCATGGTGGACCAGTACCCGAACCCGCCGGGCACGACGCCCGACATCAACACCCAGTGGCCCTGGGTGAAGGACAAGTGGGGCGACACCCGGCCCGAGGTCGTCATGACCAACGGCGACTCGGGCCCCAACTACGAGAAGATCGCCGCGCTGCGGCCGGATCTGATCGTCGCGGTCTACTCGGAGATCGACCAGGCGGCCTACGACCGGCTGTCCAAGATCGCGCCGGTGGTCGCCCGTACCAAGGCCGAGAAGGAGCCGTTCAGCGCTCCCTGGCAGGACAACGCGCTGCACATCGCCAAGGCGCTCGGCAAGGCCGAGGAGGGCGCGAAGATGGTCGCGGAGATCGACGCCAAGCTCAAGGCGGCGCGCGACGCGCACCCCGAGTGGGCCGGGAAGACCGCGGTGGCGCTGTCCTGGTACAAGAACTCGGTCGCGCCCTTCACCACCACCGACGTGCGCGGCCGGCTGGTGACGGGCATCGGCTTCAAGGGCCGGCCGGAGATCGACGAGATCGCGGGCGGCAGCTTCTACACGGTGCTGTCCCCCGAGCGCATCGACCTGGTGGACGTCGATCACATCTTCGTCATCGCCGACCAGGCCGACCAGGACGCGCTGAAGAAGTTCAAGCTGTTCGCCAACCTGCCCGCGGTCAAGAACGGCAACGTCTCGTACCTGCTCGACAGCGAGGGCCCGGCGATCGGCGCGGCCATGTCGCAGAGCACGCTGCTGTCGCTGCCGTACGCGATCGACGAGCTCGTCAAGTCGGTGGAGTCGTGACAAGGACGCATTCCCGCGAAGCTTCGGCGGTCCTGGTGTGAGCACCGGGACCGAGACCGCCCTCGCCATCCTGCGCACGGCGAGCGCGCGCGAGGCGGCCAGGTGGGTCGTGGCGCACTGCCGCGACACGCCGTGGCTGACCGCCGCGACCGCCGTGACCACGGTGGCGGGGGCGGCGCTGCAGGTGCTGCCGGTGTTCCTGCTCGGCCAGGTGGTGGACGGCGTGATCGCCGGGAAGCCGCACGACCTGCTGGTCACGATCGGGGTGCTGCTGGCGCTCGCCCTGCTGCTCGGCACGGTGGCCGCCGCTGCGTCGTCGTACCTGATCGGGCGGCTCGGCGCGGACCTGCTCGCCCGGCTGCGCGAGGGCGCGGTGCGGGCGGTGCTGGGCCTGCCGAGCGCCAGGATCGAGCAGGTCGGGCACGGTGACGTGCTGTCGCGGGTGGGTGACGACGTGGCCGTGGTGTCCAAGGGCATCCGCACGGCGATCCCCACCCTGTTCTCTGCGGCGGTGCTGGTCGTCATCGCCACGGCCGGCATGTTCGGCCTGGACTGGCGGCTGGGGCTGGCCGGCGCGGGGGCGCTGCCCGCGTACGCGCTGGCGCTGCGCTGGTACCTGCCCCGCTCCGCGCCGCTCTACCGCCGGCAGCGCGAGGCGCAGGCCGACCGGGCGCAGGCGCTCATCAGCGGGCTGAACGGCATCGGCACCGTGCGGGCCTACCGCCTCGAACCGCTGTTCCGCGAGCGGGTGGCCCGCGAGTCGTGGCGGGTGCGGAACCTCGGCATCCAGGTGTTCCGGCTCTTCGGCCGGTTCGTCGGCCGGGAGAACCGCGCCGAGTTCATCGGGCTCACCCTGATCATCGTCGCCGGGTACGTGCTGCTGGAGACCGGCCAGATCACGCTGGGCGAGGCGTCGGTCGCGCCGCTGCTGTTCCACCGGCTGTTCAACCCGCTCGGCTCGATCATGTTCACCTTCGACGAGGCGCAGAAGTCGGGCGCGAGCCTGGCCCGGCTGGTCGGGGTGCTGAGCGAGGCCACCCAGGAACGCCTGGCGGGCGCCCCTGACATCGCCCCTGCGGGCCCCGGCCCGCAGGCGGTGACGGTGGAGGGGCTGACGTTCGGCTATCCCGGCTCCGACCGGCCGGTGCTGCGCGATGTGAACCTGACGATCCCGGCCGGGCGCTCGCTCGCGCTGGTCGGGGCCACGGGCGCGGGCAAGACGACGCTGGCGGCGCTCATCGCCGGCATCGGCACCCCGCAGGCCGGCGGTGCGCATCGGCTCGACCTCGATCTCCGACCTGGACGAGGCGGACGCGCGGGCACTGGTGAGCATCCTCACACAGGAGACGCACGTGTTCTCCGGCACGCTCGCCGACGACCTGCGGCTGGCCGCGCCGGAGGCGAGCGACGCCGAGCTGATGGACGCGCTGCGCACGGTGGGCGCGGAGCCGTGGGTGTCGGCGCTGCCCGACGGCCTGGACACGCTGGTCGGCGAGGGCGGCGAGCGGCTCGACGGCACCAAGGCGGCGCAGCTCGCGCTGGCCCGGCTGGTGCTGGGGCGGGCGCCGGTGGTGGTGCTGGACGAGTCGACCGCGGAGGCGGGCAGCCAGGGAGCCGCCGAGCTGGAGCGCGCGGTGCTGGCCGCGTGCCGGGGGCGTACGGCGCTGTTCGTGGCGCACCGGCTGACGCAGGCGATGACCGCCGACCGCATCGCGGTGCTGGAGGCGGGGCGGGTGGTCGAGGAGGGCACCCACGAGGAGCTGGTGGCCGCGGACGGCCGGTACGCGCGGCTCTGGCGGGCCTGGCGCGAGTCTGGTTAGCCGATCATTGTTAGGTTAGGCTTACCTTACTTACGAACGTCTGAAGGGGCGGCTGAGGTCTTCATGCTTCGACCAAGCACTCGTGTGGTCTCCCTCTCTCCCGAACGGCTGGCCGGCCTGCGCCGCCGGGCCGGCGACCATCCCGACGGGGTTCTGCTGGAGGCCTGTGCGATCGGGCTGGCGTACTGGGCGGACGGGCCGGACGGCATCGACGGGCTCGCGCTCACGCCCGGCACGCCGTTCGCCGACGTGCTGGCCTGGGCGGCGGGCGGCGGCCGCGCACCGGAGCGCTGGCGGGCAGACGGCCTCGGCATCGCCGTCCCGGAGGGCGTCGATCTCGCCGACGCCCAGCTCGCGCTGGACGACCTGGCCGACTTCCCCGACCGGCCCATCGGCACCATCGCCCCGTCGAGCATCGAGATCCGGCTCGCCCAGCTCGCCCGATGGAACGACACCCGCGCCGACCGGGTCAGGCCGACCATCGTGGAGCTCTTCCACGAACAGGTACGCACCCGTCCCGACGCCGTCGCCATCGTGGACGAGCGCCGCACGCTCACCTACCGCGAGACCGCCGAGCTGGCCCACCAGCTCGCCCACCACCTCATCGAGCGCGGGCTGGCCGCCGAGCAGACCGTCGGCATCTCGCTGGAACGCTCGGCCGAGATGGTGATCGGGCTGCTGGCGGTGCTCATGGCGGGCGGCGCGTTCGTGCCGCTCGACCCGCACTGGCCGGCCGAGCGCCGCGCCCAGGTCATCGCCGACGCCGGGCTCGTCGCGCAGCTCGACCGCACCGGCGAGCACGACCCCGCAGAGCCGGACGCGGTGGCCGTGGACCTCGACGCCTGGGGCTACGGCTGCTACCCGGCCACCGAGACCGGGGTGACCGTGCCGGGGCCCGCGCTGGCGTACGTGATCTTCACCTCCGGCTCCACCGGGCGGCCCAAGGGCGCGATGATCCGGCATGAGGCGATCAGCGAGCGGCTGCTGTGGCAGTCGCAGGAGATCCTCGGCTTCGGGCCCGACGACGCCTCGCTGTTCAAGGCGCCGCTGTCGTTCGACATCTCGATCAACGAGATCTTCCTGCCGCTGGTCTGCGGCGGCCGGCTGGTGGTGCTGCGGCCCGGCGGCGAGCGCGACCCCCACCACCTGCTCCGCGTGATCGCCGAGCAGCGGGTGACGTTCACGTACCTGGTGTCGTCGATGCTGGACGTGCTGCTGGAGATGGCCGGCGACTCGGGTCGCCTGGACAGCCTGCGGCACGTGTGGTGCGGCGGCGAGGTGCTCACCCCCGAGCTGTACGAGCGGTTCCGCACCCGTCTCGGCATCCCCCTCTACCACGGTTACGGCCCGGCGGAGGCGACGATCGGCGTCTCGCACGTCATCTACCGGGGCGAAGCCGAGCGCCTGTCCACCTCGATCGGCAAGGCCAACCCCAACACCTGCCTGTACGTGCTGGACGACGAGCTGCGCCCGGTGCCCGTCGGGGTGGGCGGCGAGCTGTACGCCGGCGGTTTCCTGCTGGGCCGCGGCTACGTCAACGCGCCCGGCCTGACCGCCTCCCGGTTCGTGGCCAACCCGTTCGCCTCCGACGGCTCCCGCCTGTACCGGACCGGCGACCTCGCCAGGTTCGCCCCCGACGGGTCGCTGGACTTCCTCGGCCGCGCCGACAACCAGGTGAAGATCCGCGGCATGCGGCTGGAGCTGGAGGACGTCGAGGTCGCACTCGCCGAGCACCCGGGCGTGCGGCACACGTGCGTGGCCGCCAAGAAGCACGCATCGGGCGGCACCTACCTGGTGGGGTACGTGATCCCGGCGGCCGGCCACGAGGACCTGCGGCCTGAGGACGTCCTGGAGTGGGCCGCCGGGCACATGGTCGAGTACATGGTGCCCGCTCACGTCGTCGTCATGGACGCGTTCCCGCTCACCCCCAACGGCAAGCTGGACCGGCGCGCGCTGCCCGACCCCGAGCCGCGGGCCGAGCGGGTCGTCGCGCCCGCCACCGAGGAGGAGCGCGCGGTGTGCGCGGCCGTCGCGTCCGTGCTCGGCCTGGACGAGACCGGCGCGGCCGGCGCGGTCGGCGTGGACCGCAACTTCTTCCGGCTCGGCGGCGACAGCATCCTCGCGATCTCGCTGATCAGCGCGCTGCGCGAGCGGGGCCTGCACATCACGGCGGCGCAGGTCTTCGCCTCCCCCACGCTGGGCGCGCTCGCGGCGGTGGCCCAGCGGGAGGACGCCGCCGCCGACCCCTCCGACGTCGCCACCGGGCCGATCACCGGGTCGCCGATCCTGCGGTGGCTCGGCGAGACGACGGACGCGATCGGCGGGTTCGCGCAGTCGGTGGTGCTCAACACGCCGGACGGGCTGACCGGCGAGGCGCTCGATGCGATGCTCGCCGCCCTGCTCGACCGGCACCCCATGCTGCGGGCGCGGCTGGTGCGCGGCGAGCGCTGGGGCTTCGACGTCCCCGCCGCCGCTGCTCACCAAGGCGGCGCGCTCTGGGAGGAGAGCGACCGGAGCCTTGATGAGTGCGTGGACCGGGCCGTGTCGGCGCTGGACCCGGATGGGGGCGTGATGCTGCGCGCCGTGTGGCGGCGGGCGGAGCGGCAGCTCGTGCTGGCCGCGCACCACGTGGTGATCGACGGCGTCTCGTGGCGCATCCTCATGGACGACCTGGCCACCGCCTGGCGGCGGCTCTCCTGCGGGGAGCCGATCGCGCTGCCGCCCGCGGGCACGTCGTTCCGGCGCTGGACGCAGGTGCTGGAGTCGGCGGACTTCGCGGCCGGCCGCGCGTACTTCGCCCGCCCGCTTCCCGGCGCGGACCTGCCGCTGGGCAGGCGGCCGCTGGAGGCGTCGGACACCGTGGCCCGCGAGCGCACGCACGTCGTCACCGTCGGCCCTGAGGTGACCGCCGCGCTGCTGGGCGACCTGCCCGCGAGGTTCCACGCGAAGGTCAACGACGTGCTGCTGACCGCGCTGGCCGTCGCGCTCGCCCGCCGCCGCCGCGACCTGGGGCAGGAGCAGACGTTCGCGCACGTCGAGCTGGAGGGGCACGGCCGCGAGGGACGGTTCGTCGCCGCGTCGGCCGGGTTCGAGCCCGAGCTGTCGCGGACCGTGGGCTGGTTCACCACGTTGTTCCCGGTGACCGTGGACCCGGGCGCGGCGGACGACTTCACCGACCCCGCATACCTGGCGGCGGCGCTGAAGCGGGTCAAGGAGGACCTGGCCGGGGTGCCGGGCAACGGCCTCGCCTACGGCGTGCTGCGCCACCTGCGCGGCGTCGCGTTCGACGCGCCCGCGCCGCAGGTGCTGTTCAACTATCTCGGCAGGTACGAGGCGGGCACGCGGGCGGACTGGCGGCTCGCGGTCGCGACGGGGCAGCTCGGCGAGCGGCGCGACCCGGGGATGCGGCTGCCGCGCCCCCTGGAGTTCAACGCCATCGCCGAGCCGGGGCCGACGGGCGCGTACGAGCTGGTCACCACGATCTCCTGGCCCGAAGGAGTCTTCACCGGCGCCGACATCGAGGCGCTGGCCGGCTACTACCGGCAGGCGCTCGAGTCGCTGGCCGCGCTCCAAGACGGCGGCCACTCCCCCAGCGACTTCCTGCCGCTCGTCCTCACCCAGGCCGACGTGGACGCCCTCGACGGCCCCGCGCTGCGCGACATCCTCCCGCTGACCCCGCTGCAGGAGGGCCTGTACTTCCACTCGGTCTTCGACGGCGAATCGGCGGGCGGCTACGTCGAGCAGCAGATCATCACCCTGGACGGCCCGGTGGACGCCGACCGGCTCGCCGCGGCGGCCACGAGGCTGCTCGCGCTCTATCCGAACCTGGCGGCGCGGTTCGTGGCGCTCGCCGACGGCCGCGTCGTCTCGGTGCTGGAGGACGGCGTGCGCGCGCCGTTCTCCACGCTGGACCGGCCCGGCATCACCGACGAGGAGCTGCGTGACCTCGCCGAGCGGGACCGGCGCGCCGGGTTCGACCTCGCGACGGGGCCGCTCATGCGGTACACGCTCATCCGCCGGAGCCCCGGCCGGCACGTCCTGGTGCAGACCGTGCACCACATCGTCGCCGACGGCTGGTCGGTGCCGGTGATGCTGCGGGCGCTGCTGGACGAATACCACCGGCCGGGCAGCGGGTACGCGGACGACGGCTTCGCCGCGTACGTACGGGAGCTGGCCGGGCGGGACGACGCCGGGAGCGAGCGGGTCTGGCGCGAGCAGCTCGACGGGCTGGCGGGCCCCTCGCTGGTGGCCGAGGGTCACACCCCGTCGGACCGGTACGCCGACGTCACCGAGATCCCGGACGCCGACATCGACGAGGCCGCTCGGGCGGCGGGGGTGCCGCTGAGCGTGGCCGTGCACAGCGCGTGGGCCGCCACGCTGGGCGGCATCCTGCAGCGCACGGACGTGGTGTTCGGCTCCACGGTGTCCGGGCGGGAGGTGGACGTCCCCGGCGTCCAGGACATGGTGGGGTTGCTGATCAACACGATCCCCGTGCGCGCGCGGTGGGACGCCGCTACCACGGCGGGCGAGCTGCTGGAGTCCGTGCGCGCGCACCAGAGCGCGGTGCGCGGCCACCAGCACGTCTCGCTCACCGCGATCGGGCGGGCGGCGGGCGGCGGGCCGCTGTTCGACACGCTCGTGGTGTTCGACGTCGCCACCGACGTGGCGAGCCTGCGCAGGCCCGGCGACGATCTGATCATCACCGAGGTCGTGAACGAGGGCGCGCCGCACTATCCGCTGACCCTGGTCGTGGCGCGGGAGCCCGGCGGCGGGCCGCGCTTCACCCTCATCTACGACGGCGCGCTGCTGCGGGAGCGGGGCGCGCGGCACATCCTGGGCACGTTCACCCGCACGCTCGTCCGGTTGCTCACCCGGCCGGACGGCCCCGTCAGCGAGCCCGCACCGGCCCTGCCCGCACATGGCGGTGAGCACATCACGCTCGGCGGGCTGTTCGACGCCGCCGCCGCGCGGCACCCCGATACCGTGGCCGTCACCCAGTGCGCGCTGGACGGCGGCACCCGGTCGATGACGTACCGGGAGGTGCGGGAGGCCAAGGAGCGGCTGGCCTCGGCGCTGCGCGCGGCCGGGGTGGGGCCCGGCGACCGGGTGGCGGTCGCGATGCCGCGCTCGCTCGAACAGGTCGTCGCGATCATCGCGGCCGTCACGGCGGGCGGCGCGTACGTGCCGCTCGACCCGGCGTACCCGGACGAGCGGCTGGCGTACCTGCTGGCCGACTCCGCGCCCAAGGTGGTGCTCGCGGACCGGGAGCGGCGCGACCGCATGGCGCGGCTGGCCGGCGGGCGGGTGCCCGTGCTCGTCCAGGACGACGACCTGCCGCTCGACCCCTCCAGGCCGCGTGTCGCCGCGCACGACCCCGCGTACGTGATCTACACCTCCGGCTCGACCGGCCGGCCCAAGGGCGTGGTGGTGCCGCACTCCGCCGTTCTGTCGCTGCTCGCCGGCACATGGCCGGACATGCGGTTCGGACCGGATGACGTGTGGGTGCAGTTCCACTCGGCGTCGTTCGACTTCGCGGTGTGGGAGCTGTGGGGCGCGCTGGCGCACGGCGGTGAGCTGCTGGTGCCGGAGTACGCGCTCACCCGCTCCCCCACCGACTTCCACCGCCTGGTGCGCGAGCGCGGGGTGACCGTGCTGAACCAGACACCCTCCGCGTTCTACCAGCTCGCCGAGGCCGACCGGCACGCCGATCAGCGCATGGAGTCGCTGCGGCTGGTGATCTTCGGCGGCGAGGCGCTGGACCTCGGACGGCTGCGCGGCTGGGTCGGGCGGTACGGCACGCGCGCGCCCGAACTGGTCAACATGTACGGCATCACCGAGACCACCGTGCATGTCACCCACCGGGTGCTGACCGACGAGGACTTCGCGGGCTCCGCCGTGTCGCCGATCGGGCGGGCGATCCCCGGCCTGGTCACGTACCTGCTGGATGAGCTGCTGCGGCCGGTGCCGCCCGGCCGGGCAGGCGCCGTTTACGTGGCGGGTGCGCAGCTCGCGCTCGGCTACCTGGGGCGGCGCGGGCTGACCGCGTCGCGGTTCGTGGCGGATCCCTTTGCCGGTGACGGGTCCAGGATGTACCACACGGGCGACCTGGCGCGGCGGACGCTGGACGGGGAGCTGGAGTTCGTCGGGCGGGCCGACGACCAGGTGCAGCTCAAGGGGTTCAGGATCGAGCTCGGCGAGGTCGAGTCGGCCATCCGGGACCTGGACGGGGTCGTGGACGTGGCCGTCACCGTCGCTCCGTCCGGTGACCATCTCGTGGCGCACGTGGCCGGCCGGGTGCCGGACGACTGGGCCGGCCTGCTGGGGGCGCGGCTGCCCGCGTACATGGTGCCGGGGCTGATGCTGCCGATCGACGCGCTGCCGCTGACCGTCAACGGCAAGCTGGACCGCGCCGCCCTGGCCGCCCGCACCGCCGGACAAGCGGACGCCGCCTCCTCTCACCCCTCACCCGCGCCGGGCGTCGAAGCCGTCGTGAGTGCGCTGGTCGGGGTGTTCGCCGAGACGCTGCCGGGTGTCGAGGTGGACGCCGACACCGATTTCTTCCGCGCCGGGGGCGACAGCATCGTGGCCATCGCCCTGGTCAACCGGGCGAGGGCGCTCGGGCTGCCGGTCACACCGCGCGAGGTGTTCCTGTTCAAGACGCCGCGCGCGCTCGCCGAGCACCTGGACGTGCCCGCCGAACCGGCGCCCCAGCCCGTCGCGCCCGCCACGCCCGCCGCCCGTGCGGACGGGCCGTTCGCGCCGACCCCGATCATGCTGCGGCAGCGCGAGCTGGGCGGCTCGCCGGCCAGGTTCGCGCAGGCCAGAACGCTGGCAGTACCGGACGAGGCCGGCTTGGCGGACGTCGAGCGGGCGGCGAACGCGGTCGTCGCCGCCCACCCGGCGCTGCGGCTGCGGCTGCGGATCGAGCACGGCGTGTGGACGCCGTGCACCGAGCCGCCGAGGCCCGTCGCCGTCGTCCGGGCGGCCGGGACCGACGCGAAGGCGGCGGCGGACGAGGCGGCCGGGCGGCTGGATCCCGAGTCCGGAAAGATGGTCGCGTTCACCTGGCTGGAGGCGTGCCGGACACTCGTCGTCACCGCGCACCACCTCGCCGTGGACGCGGTCTCCTGGCTGGTGCTGCTCGACGACCTGGCCGCCGCGCTGAGGGGCGCCGGCCTGCCGCCGGAGACGACGCCGTACGCGGACTACGCCGACGCCCTGGCCGCCACCGCCGCCCACGGCACCGGTTCCCTCGGCCGCTGGCTCACCACCCTGGACGCGCCCCCGCTGCTGCCCGGCACGCCCGGGGGGCGGCGGACGGTGACGGTGGAGGTCGCGCCGGAGGTCAGCGCGGCCGTCACGCGGGACGCGCCCGCCGCGCTCGGCGTCGGCGTGACCGAGCTGCTGTGCGGGGCGCTGCGGGCCGCGCTGACCCGCGTCCAGGACGTACCGGATGATCTGGCGATCGACCTGGAACGGCACGGCCGGGTCCCGGTGCTGCCGCACCACGACTACACGCGCACGGTCGGCTGGTTCACCTCGATCGCGCCCGTCCGGCTGGCCCCGCACACCGACCCGGTGGCGGCGGCGCGCGAGCTGGCCGAGCGGCAGCCGGACGAGCACGCGCACCTCGCCTACGGGCGGCTCCGCTACCTCAACCCGCAGACGGCCCCGCTGCTGACCGGGCGGCCGCAGGTGCTCTTCAACTACCTCGGCCAGGGCAGCGAGTCCCAGGCGGTGGAGGTCACGGGGGACGCGCCTTGCCATTACGCGGTCGAGGCGGACGCCTGGCTGGAGGCGGGCACCGGGGCGCTGCGTGCCACGTTCGCGCTGGCCGAGGGCGTACCGGACGAGCTGGCCGAGCACTGGCGGGACGCGGTCGGCGAGGTCGCGCGGGCCGCGGCGGCGGCCGAGCGGACCGCGCCGGTGACCCCGCTGCAGCAGGGCCTGTTCTACCAGGCGCAGCTCTCCGGCCCCTCCGGGCACTACGTGGCGCAGAGCTGCTTCACCTTCGACCGCCGCCTGGACCCCGAGGCGCTGGCCGGCGCGATGGCGTACGTGATCGCCCGGCATCCCGGCGTCGGGGCCGGGTTCACCACCGGCGCGGACGGCGTGCCCGTCCAGGTGCTGGCGGCGGGCCGCCGGGTGGAGGTGCGGACCGTGGAGGTGGCGTCGGACGCCGAGGCCGAGGAGTTGCGCACCCGCGACCGGGCCACCGGCTTCGACCTTGAAGATCCGCCGCTGATCAGGATGACCGTGCTGCGCCGCCCGGGCGGCGGGGACGTGCTGCTGCTCAGCTACCACCTGCTGCTGTGGGACGGCTGGTCGCGCGAGATCGTGCTGCGCGATCTGTTCGCCGCCTACGAGGCGGTGCTCGCCGGCCGGCCGCTCGACCCGGCTCCCGCGACGCCGGGCTTCGAGGAGTACGCCCGCGCGCTCGCCGCCCGCGACCCCGCGCCGGCCAGGCGGTTCTGGGCCGAGCAGCTCGCCGGCCTGCCCGGGCCGACGCTGCTCGCGGGTCCCGCGCCGAAGCTGCGCGACGGGCTGCCGCAGGCGCTCGTACGGACGCTGTCCGCCGAGCGGTCGGAGCGGCTGCGCGCGGCGGCGCGGACGCACGGCGTCACCCTCAACACGGTGCTGACCGGCGCGTTCGGCCTGCTGCTCGGCGCGCACACCGGCCGCTCGGACGCGGTCTTCGGCGTCACCGTCTCCGGCCGCGACGGGCAGCAGTTCCCGGGCCTGGACGGCATGGTGGGCGTGCTGCTCAACACCGTCCCGATGTGGACGCGGCCCCGCCCGGCCGGCACCGTAGGCGACTATCTGGCGGAGGTGCAGGCGGCCAGGGCCGCCGCGATGGAGCACGAGCACCTGGGGCTGGGCGACATCCAGCGCGACACCGGCCACGACACGCTGTTCGACAACCTCTTCGTGCTGCAGAACTTCCTCGACCTGGACGCGCTGGAGGAGATCAACGCCCGGCACGGCATCGTCGAGGTGCGCGCCGACGACTCCACGCACTACCCGTTCACCTGGGTGGTCACGCCGGGCGAGCGGCTGACGGTGAAGCTGGAGTACCGCGACGGCGACACCGCGCGCGCCGAGCGGCTCCTGGACGACTACCTGCTCCTGCTCGACGAGCTGGCCCGCGCCGGCGGCCCGGTCGCGGCCCTGCCCGGCCTGGGCCCGACGCCGGTGCCGGGCCCGCGTACGGACGTCGGCACCGAGACCGTGGTGGACCTGTTCGACCGGGCGGCCGAGCGTTCCCCGCACCGGACGGCGCTCGTCGCGGGCGGCGCGTCGATGACGTTCGAGCAGCTCAAGGAGCGCAGCAGGGCGGTGGCCGGGGTGCTCGCCCGGCGCGGCATCGGCCCCGAGCGGACCGTCGCGCTGGCCGTCCCGCGCTCGCTCGACTCGATCGTGGCGCTGTTCGCCGTGCTGCGGACGGGGGCCGCGTACGTGCCGCTGGAGCTGGACCACCCGGACGAGCGGATCGCCGCGATCGTCGCCGACGCCCGCCCCGACGTCGTCCTCACGGTGAGCGCGGTCGCGTCCCGCCTGCGCGGCACCGCCGCGGAGCTGATCGAGCTGGACCGGCCGCTGCCGGAGGCGGAGCCGTACGTGACGTTCGCGCCCGGCGACCCCGACCGGCTGCGGCACCCCGCGTACGTCATCTACACCTCCGGCTCGACCGGGCGGCCGAAGGGCGTGGTGACGGAGTACGCCGGGCTGACGAACATGCTGCTCAACCACCAGCGCCGCATCTTCGAGCCGGTGCTGGCCGAGCACGGGCACCGGGTGTTCAGAATCGCGCACACGGTGTCGTTCGCGTTCGACATGTCGTGGGAGGAGCTGCTGTGGCTCGCCGACGGCCACGAGGTGCACATCTGCGACGAGGAGCTGCGCAGGGACGCGCCCCGGCTGGTCGCGTACTGCCTGGAGCACGGCATCGACGTCATCAACGTCACCCCCACCTACGCCCAGCAGCTGCTGGCCGAGGGGCTGCTCGACGACCCGGCGCGGCGGCCCGCGCTGGTGCTGCTCGGCGGCGAGGCGGTGACGCCCGGCCTGTGGTCGCGGCTCGCCGAGACCGAGAGCACGTGCGGCTACAACCTGTACGGGCCCACCGAGTACACGATCAACACGCTCGGCGTGGGCACGTTCGAGTGCGCCGACCCGGTGGTGGGCGTGCCGATCGACAACACCGACGTGTACGTGCTGGACCCGTGGCTGCGCCCGGTGCCCGACGGGGTGCCCGGCGAGCTGTACGTCTCGGGCATCGGCATCGCGCGCGGCTACCTCGGGCAGAGCGGGCAGACCGCGCACCGGTTCGTGGCCTGCCCGTTCGGCGAGCCGGGCGAGCGGATGTACCGCACGGGCGACCTCGTGCTGCGGCGGCCCGACGGCAACCTCGCCTACCTGGGCCGCACCGACCAGCAGGTCAAGATCCGGGGACACCGGGTGGAGCCGGGCGAGGTGGAGGCGGCGTTCGCGGCGCATCCGGCGGTGCGGTTCGCCGCGGCGGTGGCGCAGCCCGACCCGGGGGTTGACGGGGCGTACCGGCTGGCCGCCTACCTCGTGCTGGACGGCGCGGACCTCACCTCGGTCGCCGCCGAGGTGTGCGCCGCGCTGCCCGACTACCTGCGGCCCACCCACTACGCGCAGGTCCCCGCGATCCCGCTGACCGTGAACGGCAAGGCCGACACCAGGGCGCTGCCCGAGGCCAAGCCGCTCGGCGCGCTGACCTCCGCGGGCGAGCGGGGGCCCGCGACCGAGACCGAGGCGGTGGTGTGCGCGCTGTTCGCCGAGACGCTCGACCTGGACGACGACGAGGTGAGCGCGGTGAGCGACTTCCTGGCCATGGGCGGGCACTCCATGCTCGCGCTGCGGCTGGCCGGTCTGCTGCGCCGCGAGTTCGGCCCGGTCGTCACCGTACGCGACCTGTTCACCCTGAGAACCCCGCAAGCGCTGGCCCGCCACATCGATGAGCACTCCTGACATGACCGAAGAGACTCCTGTGCGCACGGGCTCCGACGTGCTGCGCGCCGCGCTGCGCCGCAACGCGCGCGCGATGACGGCGGGCACCCTGCTCATGGGGATGTACCAGGCGGCCGAGACCGCCTTCCCCATCGCGCTCGGCCTCATCGTCGAGCACACGCTGCAGGAGCGCAGCCTGGGCTCGCTGGCCCTGTCGATCGCGGCGCTCGCCGTGATCGTCACGACGGTGTCGCTGTCGTGGCGGTTCGGGATGCGCATCCTGCAGAAGGCCAACACGACCGAGGCGCACCGCTGGCGGGTCAGGATCGCCTCCTGCGCGCTGCAGCCGGTCGCCAGGGACACCGGGCTCAAGTCCGGCGAGGTGCTGACCATCGCCACCGAGGACGCCGACCAGACCGCCGACATCATCGAGGTGGTGCCGCTGCTGATCAGCTCGCTGGTCGCGGTCGTGGTGGCGGCGGTGGCGCTGGGCATGGCCAGCATGCCGCTCGGCCTGCTGGTGATCGCCGGCACGGCGGCCATCCTGTCGGCGCTCAGCGTGCTGTCGCGGCGCATCGGCGCCGGCACCCGCGAGCAGCAGGCCAGGGTGGCGCGGGCGGGCGCGAAGGTCGCCGACCTGATCAGCGGCCTGCGCCCGCTGCACGGCTTCGGCGGCGGGCACGCGGCGTTCCTGTCGTACCGGAAGGTCAGCGCGCACGCCCGCGACCAGGCGATCACCGTCGCCAAGGCCGCAGGCGCGTACGCCGGGACCGCGCTCGCGCTCAACACCCTGCTCGCCGCCGCCGTGACGCTGACGGCGGGCTGGCTGGCGCTGTCCGGGGAGATCTCCATCGGGGAGCTGGTCATGGCGGTGGGGCTCGCGCAGTTCATCATGGAGCCGCTCAAGCTGTTCTCCGAGATGCCCAAGTACGTGACGGTCGCGCGGGCGTCGGCCGACCGGATGGCGCTGGTGCTGGCCGCGCCGCCGGTGGCGGCGCCCGGCTCCGGGCATCCGCCTCCGGACGGCGACCTGGAGGTGGACGGCCTGCGCTTTGGGGCGCTCGACGGGCTGAAGTTCCACGTGCCCGCCGGTTCCTTCGTGGCGATCGCCGCCTACGACCAGCGCGCGGCGGCCGACCTCGTCGCCGTCTTGGGGGCGCGGGTGCCGCCCGGCGCATACGAGGGCGTGGTGCGGATCGGCGGCCGGGACATCCGGGAGCTGTCGGTCACCGGGGTGCGCGAGCATCTGCTGGTGAACCCGTACGACGCGGAGATCTTCGCCGGCACGCTGCGCAGCAACATCGACCCGTCGGGCACCGGCCGCGACGTCGCGGCGGCGGTGGAGGCGTCCATGCTGACCGACGTCGTGGCCCTGCACCCGGAGGGGCTCGACCATCCCGTACGCGACCGCGGCGCGAACCTGTCCGGCGGGCAGCGGCAGCGCCTGTCGCTGGCCCGCGCGCTCGCCGCCGACCCCGCCATCCTCGTGCTGCACGACCCGACCACGGCCGTGGACGCGGTCACCGAGCAGCTCATCGCCCGCAACCTGGCCGCGCTGCGCCGTGGCCGCACCACGGTGGTGATCACCGGCAGCCCGGCGCTGCTGGACGCGGCGGACCGCGTCCTCGTCCTGGACGGCGGCGTGATCGCCGCCGAGGGCGCCCACCGTGACCTGCTGTCCCGCGACGACACCTACCGCCTGGCCGTCGCCAGGTGAAACACCTAGAGAGGAACGAGCATGACCAACCCCTTCGACGACGCGGACGGCCGCTTCCTGGTGCTGGTCAACCCGGAGAACCAGCACTCGCTGTGGCCGTCGTTCGCGCCGGTGCCCGCCGGGTGGACCGTCGTGCTGCCCGAGACCACCCGCGCCGCCTGCCTGGAGTACATCGAGACGCACTGGACGGACCTGCGGCCCCGATCGCTGGCCGAGAGGGCCGGGAGCGCCGGGAGCGCCGGGAGCGCCGGAAACGTGGACACGTGACCTGACCTGATCTCCCGACTGTTTACGAGCCGCCGGTCGGGGCAGACGCGCCGCATGCCTGTTGTGGACCAGACGCTGATGTTGTTGCTCAAGGGATACGCCTGGCTCCCCGACCTGCGCAGGCGGGCGGCGGGCGACGTGGTGCGCACGCGCGTGCTCGGGCGGCGGGCGACCGGCCTGTGCGGTCCCGACGCCGCGCGTTTCTTCTACGACGAGGAGAACGTGGAGCGGCGGGCGGCGCTGCCCGGCCCGGTCAGGAGCACGCTGTTCGGCCACGGTTCGGTGCACGGCCTGGACGGCGCCGCACACCGGGTGCGCAAGGCGATGTTCACCTCGCTGTTCAGCGGGCCCGCCGTGGCCGCGCTCGTCGCGCACGTCACCACCGAGTGGGATCTCGCGGTGGCGTCCTGGGAGGGGCGGCCGGTGGTGCTGTTCGACGAGAGCGCCCTGATGCTGACCAGGGCGGTGTGCGAGTGGACCGGGCTGGCCGTGGACGAGGAGGACCTGCCGGAGCTGGCCGCCGACCTGGTCGCGATGGTGGACGGGCTGGGCACCGCCGGGCCCCGGCACTGGCGGGCCAGGCAGGCGCGGCGGCGGCGCGAAGCCTGGCTGGACCGGCTGGTCCGCGACCTGCGCAACGGCTGCGAGGAGGCGCCGCCCGACTCCGCCGCCGAGGTGGTGGCCGTGCACCGCGACGCCGGCGGCCGGCCGCTGCCCCCGCGCGTGGCGGCCGTGGAGCTGCTCAACGTGCTGCGGCCGACCGTGGCGGTCTCCTGGCTCATCACGTACGCGGCGCACGCCCTGCATCGCCGGCCCGAGCATCGTGCCCGGCTGGCCGGCGGCGACCCGGAGTTCGCCGAGGCGTTCGCGCACGAGCTGCGGCGCTTCTACCCGTTCGCGCCGCTGCTCGGCGGCCGGGCCGCGCGCGAGCTCGACTGGCGCGGCACGCACATCCCCCGCGGGTCGCTGATCCTGCTGGACGTGTACGGCCAGCACCACGACCCGAGGTACTGGCGTGACCCGTACACGTTCGACCCCCGCCGCTTTCTCGGCGCCGCGCCGGGCCCGTACGACCTGATCCCTCAGGGCGGCGGCGACGCGCACAGCGGCCACCGCTGTCCCGGCGAAGCGCTCACCATGGCACTGCTGCGCGCTGTCGCGCCCCGCCTGGCCAGGCTCGACTATGAGGTGCCGCGCCAGGACCTGACCATCTCCCTGCGCCGGATGCCCGCCCGCCCGGCCAGCGGCTTCATCCTCGTCCCCGCCCGCCCCGCACCCCTGGCGTCCCCGGCCTCTCCCTTCCCGCACGCCGGGCGCCGCGCCCCCGCCTGACCCTTCGCCTTGCGCTGCCTTGCCTGGCTCGCCGCGCGAGCGGAGCATGGGTGCCCATGATCAGAGAACCGCAGATCCTCGCCTGCTCCGGCGTGCTGTACCCGCCCGCGGACTACCGCCACCCCGGCGCCCAGATCTGGCAGGCCATGCGGCTGGCGGACGTCCGCAGGCCGCGCGTGTGCCTCATCGCCACGGCCACCGGCGACTCGCGCGAGCACATCACGGGCTGGTACGAACGGGCCGGCTCGTTCGGGGACGCGGAGCTGTCCCACCTCACGCTGTTCACCCAGCCGAACGTGCCCGACGTGCGGGCGCACCTGCGCGCCCAGGACGTGATCTTCGTCTCCGGCGGCAGCGTGGTCAACCTGCTCGCCGTCTGGCGCGCCCACCGGCTGGAGGAGATCCTGCGCGAGTGCTGGGAGTCGGGGGTGGTGCTGGCCGGGCAGAGCGCGGGCAGCCTGTGCTGGCACCTCGGCGGGGTGACCGACTCCTTCGGCGACCGGCTGGATGTGGTCGCCGACGGCCTGGCGTTCCTGCCGTTCTCCAACGGGGTGCACGACGACCTCGGCGATCAGCCCAGACGTACGAGCTTCCGCCGGGCCGTGGGCGCGGGCGAGCTGCCCGCCGGATACGCCACCGAGGACGGCGTGGCCCTGCACTATGTGGGGACCCGCTTGCATGAGGCGGTGGCCGTGCTGCCGGAGCGGCATGCCTGCTTCATCGAGCCGGGGCCGGGCGGAAGCCATCGGGAGACGGCGATACCTGCTCGGCTCTGGATGCCCTGAGAGTTTCGTCTCGGACGCTTCCGTGGCGGCGCATCCATATTTTATGCTTTTCCTACTCGAACACTGGGTTATTGTCGCCGACCGGAACAGGAAGACGCACCGATGAGCTCCGAGTTCCTCTGGTACATCCCGAACCAGAACGACCCAGGCCACCGCGGCGACGACGTCGTGGAGGGCCACAACAGCCTGGAGACCCTCACCAGTCATGCCCTGGCGCTGGAGAAGCACGGCTGGGAGGGGGCGCTCATCGGCACCGGCTGGGGGCGTCCCGACACCTTCACCGTCGCCACGGCGCTGGCCGCGCGCACGACGACGTTCCGGCCGCTGATCGCCGTGCGGCCCGGCTACTGGCATCCCGCCAAGTTCGCCTCCGCCGCCGCCACCCTCGACCACCTGACCGGCGGGCGGGTGCTCGTCAACATCGTCTCCGGCAAGGACAACCTCGCCGCCTACGGCGACAGCGAGGGCGACCAGGCCCAGCGCTACGCCCGTACCAGGGAGTTCCTGCAGATCGTGCGGCGGCTGTGGACCGAGGAGGACGTCACCTTCCACGGCGAGCACTTCCAGGTCACCGGCTCCACCGTGCGGCCGCGCCCGGTCGTCAGGGGCGAGCGCCGCCATCCGAGGCTCTACTTCGGCGGCGCGTCCGAGGCGGCCGAGCGGGTGGCCGCGACGGACGCCGACGTGCAGCTCTTCTGGGGCGAGCCGCTCGACGGGATCGCCGAGCGCATCGACCGCCTCAAGACGCTCAGCGAACGGCTCGGCAGGGAACTGCCGCCGCTGGAGTTCGGGCTGCGGGTGACCACGTTCGTCCGCGACACCACCGAGCAGGCGTGGGCCGACGCCGAGGCCAAGGTCGCCAAGATGTCGCAGGACGGCACCTTCCGCGACCCCAACCGGCACACCGCCGTCGGCCAGCAGCGCCTGCTCGGCCTGGCCGCCCGTGGCGAGGTGCTCGACGACAACCTCTACACCGCGCCCGGCAAGTACGGCGGCGGCGGAGCCGGCACCACGTGGCTGGTGGGCTCGCCTGAGGACGTCGCCAAGTCGCTGCGCCGCTACCAGGCGCTCGGCATCACGCACTTCATCCTGTCCGACACGCCGTACCTGCCGGAGATCAAGCGCCAGGGCGAACAGCTCCTGCCCCTGCTCCGCACCTGACCCCGCCCCCTTCTGTGCTTTCACGTGCCCGGCGGGCTTCTCCTCGGTCCGCCGGGCTCTTTCTCCGCCGCCGGCACCTTGTTTCTTTGCCCGCCGGCACCTTGTTTCTTCGCCGGCCGGCACCTTGTGGTTGCACCGCCCCCGACTCCACAGCCCGCGACCGCGAGGCGGTGTCCGGCTCATGAGGAGGCTGCTCGTCCTGGTGGCGGCGCTGGCGCTGACCGCCTGCGGGCAGGCGCCCGCCGGCCCGAGCCTCGGGAGCGGGGTTTCTCGTCACGGTGGAGAACTGCGGCCGTACGCTCACCTTCGGCCGCCCGCCGTCCAAGGCGGTGACCGGCTACCACCCGCCGCTGGAGACTCTGCTCGCGCTCGGGCTGGGTGACCGGGCGCACGTACGTCGGGGAGAGCGCGTTCCTGCCGGGTCAGAAGGAGCAGTACGACAAGATCCCGCAGATCTCCGGCACGACCATGCTGCCGCAGAGGGAGGTCATGCTCACCCAGGGCGCGGACTTCGTCCTGGACAACAGCGTGGCGGAGCTTCGACGCCGCCGGCGGCTACGCGACCGTGGAGGAGCTGGACGCGGCCGGCAGCCCCGTCTACATCCTGGGCGGCCGGTGCGGCCCCGAGGAGGTGCCGCAGTTCAGCATCGACGACACGCTCACCGGCCTGCGCTGCGAGGTGCTCACCGCCGAGCCGATCGCGCAGGTGTACGGAGTTCGCGCGACGCGCCGCACCCAGCTCGTCGTCGACCGCCTCGAGGACGACTGAGACCCCTGCCGGTCATCACAAACGGATGAGGTCGGCGACCTCCTCGGACAGGCCCGGCGAGGTCATGACATGGCCCATCCCGGGCACGACGTGCAGGACCGCGCCGGGAATCGCGGCCGCCAGCGCCTCACCGTGGGCCAGGGGATAGAGCGGATCCCGGTCGCCGTCCACGATCGAAGTCGGCGCGCTGATCGACGACAGCGGGGCGTCCAGGGAGGGATCGTCCAGCCACACGGCCCGGTGATGGCTGGCCGCCGCGCCCGGATCGACGGCCCGCGACAGGGCCAGCTCCAGCATCGCCCGGGCGGCCGGCTCACCCGCCAGTGCCCGCTTCATCGCCGGCCTCGGCTCGTGCCCCATCGGCGAGCTGGACATGATGGTCAACGACCGCGCCCGGTCCGGCGCATGCACCCCGAGCCACTGGGCGATCATGCCGCCCAGCGAGGTGCCCGCCACGTGCGCGGCGCCGAGCCCATCACCATCAGCACGGCGGGATCATCGGGATCTCCGGTCCGTTCGGTCCATGACCGCACCGGCCCGGAGTCCACGAACCGCTCCTGCGCGTTCAGCATGGAGGCACGCTAGCGGTCGCCTGCCGCCGGGCTCCAACCCTTATCGGGATTCGAGGTGCGAGCGCCGGCCTCGGCAATCCGCCGGGCCGGCACGTGGCCCTGCAGGCCGGCAGGACCACGCGGCCGAGCTGGGCGCCATCCCCGCGAACCCCGCGAAAGTCGAGGTGCATCCGCGGGTGCCGCAACAGCCCCGACCCGACACCGAGGCGGTCACAGCCGACGCGCTGATCGACCTCGTCGCCGGCGGGGCGGTGGCCCGCCGCCTGCGCCGGCTTCAGGCCGAGGCGCGGGCGGAAGGAGGCTCCCGGCGGAGCGCCGACCGCGGCGAAGAGCCGCCGAACCGCGGTGAGTCAGTCGGTGGGTTCGGCGTCAGGGCGGATCTCTTCGTCGTCGGTCGCCGCCTCGCGCCGTTCGTCCTCGACCTTCTGCTCGAGGTCGGGCGGTGGATCGATGGGCTCGGCCGGGATGGGGCGGCGGCTGGCTCTCAGCTCTACGCCGGCCCGCTTGGCGATCGTGTCGCTCTCCCCGTTCACCTTGCCGACGGCCGGGGGCAAGGAGGTGCCTTCGTCCTGTTGTGTCATGCCCGGGCCCCTGCCCGGGAACGGGGTCGCCACTCCACACAGCGATCGCACAAAACGGACATATGCATAGATTTGGGGCGATGTGGGTAGGTTGCGAGCAGGGATCGATTGCCCACCCCGCAAGGAGTGCTCCGGCTGTGGGGAAGCAGCCGGAGCACTCCTTGCCTCGGCTCACCAGGCCACGGCGAACGTCCCTCCGCCTACGAGCCGGCGGGTCTCATGCGGGAGTGCGTCGCCAAGGATCGGTTGGCGGCGATGTCGGTGCCGGTGGAAGCGGCCGATGAGGGTGAGGGCGGAGCCGACGCTCTCCGGGTCCTCCACGCGTTCGTCACCGTGCGTGTCATCGTCGCTGATCGTGAAGCGCAGCCCCGTCCATCAGGTGATCCAAAGCGTGCGGTTCGCCCCCGCGCCGCCCGCCGGTTGCCGGGCGAGAACGGGTCGAAGGAGACGATCACGCGCCCATCGCGGGCGTCGTCGCTCCTGCGTGGGCGGCTGGACGACGTGGACGCCGGCCACGCTCAATCGCTCGTACTCGGCTTCGATGTCATCGGCCTCGAACAGCACGTAGCCGGGCACGCCGGAGGGCGTCTCGGGCCATTGCGGATCGGCCTTCATCAGCACCGGGCGGGTGCCGCCGCCGGGAGGCGCGACCTCCAGCCATCGGTTCTCGCCGTAGGGCATGTCCCCAGCGTCGCACGGCACTACGACGACGACGGAACAAATTCGTCCGAAGATCCTACGATTCTATTGTCGGTGCCGGGTGATATGCCGGAGGATGTCAGTGCTTGAAGGAGGCATCGATGGCTGAGTCCCGTACCGCGATTCTCGACGGCTTGCGCATGCACTACCTCATCGAGGGCGACGGCCCGCTGCTGGTGCTGCTGCACGGATGGCCGCAGACCAGCCACTGCTGGCATCGGATCATGCCGGAGCTGGCGAAGCGGTTCACCGTCGTCGCGCCCGACCTGCGCGGCTACGGCCTGACCGACAAGCCCACCAGCGGTTACGACAAGCGCACGATGGCCGCCGACGTCCGCGCGCTCGTACGTTCGCTCGGCCACATGAGGGTGACCCTGGTGGGCCACGACCGCGGCGCGCGGGTCGCGCACCGCTACGCGCTCGACCACCCCGACGAGGTGGAGCGCCTGGTGGTCATGGACATCGTGCCCACCAGGGAGATGTGGGCCCGTTTCGACATGAAGACCGGCGTGGCGCGCGGCACCTGGCACTGGACGTTCCATCTGCAGCCCGACCTGCCGGAGCGGCTGGCGGGTCACGACGTGCGCGGCTACCTGGACTACTTCTTCGACAAGTGGACGGTGCACCGGGCCGGGCTCGACGTCGAGGAGTACGTCAGGGCGTTCGAGCGGCCGGGCGCGCTGCGGGCGGGCTTCGACGACTACCGCGCCTCGTTCCCCGACGACGCCGAGCACGACGAGGCCGACTGGCGGGCGGGCCGGCGGCTGGAGATGCCGGTGCTGGCGCTGTGGGGTTCGGCGGGCCTGCTGAGCACGCTGCCGGTGCTCGACATCTGGCGGAAGTACGCGCGTGACGTGCGCGGCACGGTGATCCCCGAGTGCGGGCACTTCCTGGCCGAGGAGCGTCCCGATGTGGTGCTCGCGCACCTGCGCGACTTCTTCGACGGCGCGGCGGAGCCGCCGCGGCCCGAGGAGCGGCCGGTCCGCGCGGACGTGACGCTCGGCGAGATTCAGATCCGCGACCCGTTCCTGCTCAGCGTGGGCTCCACCTACTGGCTGTACGGCAGCACGGACCCCGACATCTGGTCGGGCCCCGGCGTGGGCTTCGACACCTACCGCAGCGAGGACCTGCGCACCTGGGAGGGGCCGTTCCCGGCGTTCCGTCCGCCCGCGAAGTTCTGGAGCAAGGGCCAGTTCTGGGCGCCGGAGGTCCACCCGTACGGCGGCCGCTACTACATGTTCGCCACGTTCACCGCGCCCGACGGCTACCGGGGCACGCAGGTGCTGGTGGCCGACACGCCGGAGGGGCCGTTCCAGCCGTGGAGCGACGGCGCGGTGACCCCGCGCAAGTGGCAGTGCCTCGACGGCACGCTGTTCGTGGACGAGGCGGGCGATCCCTGGATCGTCTACTGCCAGGAGTGGCAGCAGGTGCACGACGGCGCGATGTGGGCGCAGCGGCTCAGCGCCGACCTGCGCGAGACGGCCGGCACGCCGGTGTTCCTGTTCAACGCCTCCGACGCGCCCTGGGTCAGGCCGCTCGACCGTCCGTCCACGCGTGATGCGAAGCTGCCGTCGTACGTCACGGACGGCCCGTTCCTGTTCCGGCTGTCCAGCGGCCACCTGCTCATGCTGTGGTCCAGCTACGGCGATAAGGGTTATGCGATGGGCATCGCCCACTCCGAGAGCGGCCTGGTGACCGGGCCGTGGACGCAGGAGGAGCGGCCGCTGTGGGCGGAGGACGGCGGCCACGGCATGATCGTGCGGCTGCGTGACGGCTCGCTCGCCCTCACCCTGCACCAGCCGAACGATTCACCGAACGAGCGGGCGGTCATCCGTCCGCTGGTCGAGCACGAGTCGACGGTCACGCTGGCCGAGCCGTCCGGCGCCTGAGTCACACCGCGCCGCGCGACGGCTGAGTCACACCGCCCGGCCCGGCACGGCCTCGAGCAGCGCGCGCAGCAGCTCGCGCGCCGCCGGGGCCGAGCCGGTGCGGGGTGTTCACGAGCTGCGCGGCCAGCCCGTCCACGAACGTGTGCAGCACGCCCGCCCACAGCTCGACCTGCGGGTGGGGGTGCGGGCGGAGCGCCGCGTCGGGGTCGCGTACCGGCTCCTGGCCGCGCAGCACGGCGACGCACTGGCGGCACAGCGCCCGCTGGTCGTTCCAGACCGGGGAGCCGTCCTGCGAGGGGCGACGGCGCTCCCAGGCGACGACGGCCGACCACAGCGCGTATTCCTCTCGCCGGTCGTCGTCCAGCGGCAGCAGCTCCTCCAGCAGCGAGACAGTTACCTCATCCCCCGGCGGGACGGGCAGCGCGCCGCTGAGGCCAGGTCCTTCACCGCGGGCACGATGCTGCTGCTGGGCTCGGGACGTGGCTGTTCGAGTTCGCCACGGCGGTGCCGTACTTCGCCGCGATCGGCCTCATGACCTCGGCGGGGCTGGCCGCGGCGGAATGGCTGCCGCTGCTCGGGGCGTACGTGGTGATCATGGTGCTGCCCGGCATCCTGCCCTAAGCCGCCTGGACCGCGCTGGGCGAGCGGACGCGCGGGCGGTTGGAGCGGTGGCGGGCCAGGCTGTCGTCCGGCTCGCGCACCACGGTCAGTTGGATGGTCTGGATCGCCGGCATCTTCCTCGTCGTGGACGCCGTGAGCGTGCTGTTCCCCGAGACGGTCGGCGTTCCGTGGCGCTGACGGGCACCCGTACGGCCGAGACGTCCGGCTCCGCACTCACCGTCGCGCCGGGCTCAGCGCGGCGCCCTGACGGAGGTGGCGATGCTCCACGGGTCGTTCCTCGCGACCTTCACCTGGGCGGTCGTGCCGTTGACCGCTTGACGCCTACCTTCCGGCACGTTGCCCGAACGGATCGTCACCTTCCCGATGGGGCGGGCGCGGCGTGCCGATGCGACCCGCCGTGCGCAGCCGGCGCGGCGGCCCCGGTACGGCGCGGCAAGAAGAACGCGATCAGGAACGCCAGCAGCGCCGCGCCGCCGCCGATCGCCAGCACCACGCGGAACCCGTCGTCCGACGGCAGCTCGGCGGGCCCGAACCTGATCGTCATCCCGGCCAGGACGGCTCCGGCCACGGCGCTGGAGACCGAGGTGCCGATGGCGCGCATGAGCGTGTTGAGGCTGTTGGCCGCGGCCGTCTCGGTGACCGGCACGGCGGCCATCACCAGGGCGGGCATGGACGCGTACGAGAAGCCGATGCCGGCGCCGATGACGACGGAGACCAGCACGAGGTGCCACACCTCGGACATGAGCACGATGTCGAGCCCGTAGCCGCCGGCCACGATGAGCGCGCCGATCATCAGCGTCAGCTTGGGGCCGCGCGCGGCCGTCACGCGGGCCGCGATGGGCGAGAGCAGCAGCATGACCAGGCCAGACGGCGCCATCACCAGGCCGGCCACCAGCATCGACCGGCCGAGCCCGTAGCCGGTGGCCTCGGGCAGCTGCAGGATCTGCGGCAGCACCAGCGACATCGCGAACATCGAGAAGCCGAGCATGATGGAGGCGAGGTTCGTCAGCAGCACCTGGCGGCGCGCGGTGGTGCGCAGGTCCACCATCGGCTCGCGGGTGCGCAGCTCCCACCAGCCCCACAGCAGCAGCACCACGACCGCCCCGGCGAACAGGCCGATCGTCAGCGCGTCCGTCCACCCCCAGTCGGCCCCCTTGGAGATGGCCAGCAGCAGGGCCACCAGGGCGGCCGACAGCCCGATGGCGCCGACCAGGTCGAAGCGGCCGCCGCTGCGGACCGCCGATTCCGGCACGAGCGCCACCACCAGCACGAACGCGACGGTGCCCAGCCCTGCGGCGGTCCAGAACAGCACGTGCCAGTCGAAATTCTCAGCGAGCAGCGCGGCGGCGGGCAGGCCGAGCGCGCCACCCACGCCGAGCGAGGAGCTCATGGACGCGATCGCCGAGCCGAGCCGCTCGGGCGGCAGCTCGTCGCGCATGATGCTGATGCCGAGCGGGATGACGCCCGAGGCGAGGCCCTGCAGCGCGCGTCCGGCGATCATGGGGGTCAGCGCGTCGCTCAGCCCGCAGATGACCGAGCCCGCGACCAGCATGAAGAGGCTCACCAGCAGCATGCGGCGCTTGCCGTACATGTCGCCGAGCCGTCCCATCACCGGCGTGGCCGCGGCGCTGGCCAGCAGCGTCGCGGTGACCGCCCAGGCGGCGTCGGCCGCGGAGGCGCCGAGCAGCGTGGGCAGCTCGGGCACCAGCGGGATCACCAGGGTCTGCATCAGCGACACCGCGATCCCGCTGAAGGCGAGCACCACGACGAACGTGGACGCCCGCGGCGGACCGGCCGCGTGGGCGGCGCGGGGGGACGGGTTGGTCATGCGGAGGCCTCCGGTTGTGGGAGTGGGACGGCAGCGCGGAGCAACGAGTTAAATCAAGCGCTTGAGTTAAAATTAGCAGGATCGATGTTTCCGGCTCGTTGCGACTCTGGTAACCGGAGCCGAATTTGGCGAAGCCGCCTGCGGCTGCAATCATGGCGCCGGACGTCGGGCGCAGGGCAGGCGAGCAGTTCCGGTGCGGTGATGATGATGAGCAGGACCATCCGGGCCGAGCGCGTCGGCGTGACCCGCGAGCAGATCCTCACGGCGGCCGAGCGGCTGTTCGCCGAGTACGGCGTGTGCGCCGCGTCCAACCGGCGCATCAGCGAGGCCGCAGGACAAGGTAACACCGCGGCCGTCGGCTACCACTTCGGCGGTAAGGCCGACCTCGTCAGGGCGATCGTGCGCCGGCACGCCGTGCCCATCGAGGAGCTGCGCGCCCGCATGGTGGCCGCCGCCGAGGGGTCGGACGACGTACGCGACTGGGTCTCGTGCATGGTGCGGCCCGTCACCGAGCACCTCGCCGCGCTCGGCTCCCCCACCTGGTACGCGCGCTTCCTCGCCCAGGTGGGCACCGACCCGGCGCTGTGCGAGATCCTCGACGAGGAGAATCGCACGTCGCCGTCTCTGCGCCGGGCCGTCGACGGGTTCACCCACTGCCTGCCCGAGCTGCCCGCCGCCGTCCAGGCCGAGCGGGGCACGATGATGCGCCAGCTCATCCTGCACACCTGCGCGGAGCGCGAACGCGCCCTGGCGCGGGGCGCGGCCACGCCACGGGCGAGCTGGCACGACGCCGCGACCGGCCTCATCGACGCCCTAGTGGGCCTCTGGCTGGCTCCGGTCACCCACCCCTCCTGACCTCGCGCCGATCACCCACCCCTCCTGACCTCGCGCCGATCATCCACCCCTGTGACCTCGTGGCCGAGAAGGCACGCACCACGGCCACATCCTGCACGCGGTCCGCACTCAGGCCCGTCCCGGCCAACGCGCCCGCCAAACCGGAGGAGCAGAGCGCGCAGCCCAGGCCCCGGCCCGCCCGACCACCCCCAGCCGTTCCGACCGGCGGAACGCGCCATCACCCGCGCCACCACCGCGCTCAGGCCGCACCCACTCACCGCGCCTCCGGCCGGCGGCGGCGGGTGCGCAGTGCCGACGCGACGCGCGCGGGTTGCGGACCCCCATCCTGGAGGTCTAATATCCAGATTCATGAGGATGAGCGAAGGCGTGGAGTGGGCGATGCACAGTTGCCTGAACCTCGCCTGGCTCGACTCCGACGAGGCGATGACCGCGGCGCGGCTGGCGGCGTTCTACGACCTGCCGCCGGCGTACCTGAACAAGCAGCTTCAGGCGCTGGCACGGGTCGGCATCCTCACCTCGACGCCGGGACCGCGCGGCGGGTTCCGGCTGGCCCGGCCGCTCGAGCAGATCACCCTGCTCGACGTGGTCACGGCGATCGAGGGTCCGGGGGATGCGTTCCGTTGCGAGCAGGTGCTGCGCAAGGGCCCCGAGGGGCGGGACGACGTCGACTACCGCAAGTCGTGCTTCATCTCGCAGGCGATGCGGCAGGCCGAGCTGGCCTGGCGCAAGGAGCTGGCGGGCCAAACCTTGGCCGACATCAAGGCGAAGGTGGAGCGCGCCTCCCCCGGCACGCCCAGGGCCACGCGCGAGTGGTTCGCCCGCCGCAGGTCCTGACGGTGAGCGGCCCCGCCGAGCCCTTTCGCTTCGCCAAATTCTGGATATCAAATACCCAAATTATCGACAAAGGAGTGACGACATCATGCGCATGGACGTCAAGCGCCCCGCCGCCGAAGGGCTGAAGGGCATGTACGCGGTGGAGGCGTACCTCAACGCGGGCCCGGTGCCCCGCACCACGCTCGACCTGCTGCGACTGCGGGTCAGCCAGATCAACGGCTGCGCCTTCTGCGTGGACATGCACTCCAAGGAGGCCAAGGAGGCGGGCGTGCCCGAGCGGAAGCTGCACGCGCTGGCCGCGTGGCGGGACGCGCCGTTCTTCTCCGAAGAGGAGCGGGCCGCGCTGGCGCTCGCCGAGGCGGCGACCCGGCTGGCCGACAACCCGGAGGGCGTGCCGGACGACGTGTGGGACGCCGCGGCCGACGTGTACGACGAGGAGCAGCTGGCCGTGCTGGTGATGGCGACCGCCCAGATCAACGCGTGGAACCGGCTGAACGTCACCGTCCGCAACGCCCCCGCGGCCTGATGACCGGGCGGCGCCCCTGGGGACCGCTTCGCCCCCGGGCGCGCCGCCCCCGACCCCGGCGTGCCCGCGCAGGTGATACCGGCGAGCCCTGGTCTGCGCAGAGCCTGGCCTTCGAGGCCATGCCGCGCGCCGAGCGCAACATGATCCGCCGGGGTGATCCTCGGCCCCATGCGCGAAGGGTGTTCCCCGAACGGGAGGCGATCTTGCGTTCCTCGTGGTCTACCCGCCGCCGACCGGCTCTCCGTCGGCGAAGCGGCCGGCGACGCCGGCGGCCCTGCGGTAGTCGCGCGGAGCGAGGCCCGTCACGCGTTTGAAGGCGTTGCTGAGCGCGCTGACCGAGGCGTAACCGACCTCGCGGGCGATGGACTCCATCGTGGCCCCGCCGTGGCGCAGCCGTCCGGCGGCCAGCTCGATGCGCCATCCGGTGAGGTACTCCAGCGGTCCTCGCCCGACGACCCGCTTGAACCGGGCGGCGAGCGTCGAGCGGGACACCGCGCTGACGCCGGCCAGCTCCGACACCGTCCAGGCGTGGGCGGGGCGCGCGTGCATGGCGCGCAGGGCCGGTGCCACGACGGGGTCGGCGAGACCGGCCAGCCAGCCGGAGGTCCCGCCCGGCGTGGCGGCGAGGTGCAGGCGCAGCAGGTGGATGAGCATGACGAGCGCGAGGTGCTCGGTGACCAGGGCGGCGGCGGGCTGCGGGTCGCGCAGCTCGGCGGCGATGAGCTCGAGCGCCCAGCGTACGGTGGTGGCCTGCGCCGTACGCCCGGGCACGTGGATCACCGGCGGCAGCACGTCGAACAGCAGCTCCCTGGCCCGCTCGCCGAAGTCGAACCGGCCGCCCATCAGCTCCACGTCGTCGCCGTCGCCCGCGCGCGCCAGATCGCTCCCCGCCGCTTTGAAGACCGGCGCCGCAGGTACAGGCGCCACATCAGGCCCGCCGGCCAGGGTGAAGGCGCGCGGCTGGACGAGCAGGAAGCAGTCGCCCTCGCGCAGCTCGATCGGCCCGGGCACGCCGTCCACGGTGAGCAGGCAGTGGCCGCGCCGTACGGCGTTGAACTTGACCCCCTGTGGAGGGTCGAACGCGAGCGCCCACCGGCCGCCGGCCACCAGCCCGGTGGACAGGCGGCTGGTGGTGCCGACGAGCGTCAGCACGTCTTCGAGCGGGTCGGCCGGTCGGACTGTCACGCAACAATCCTGGACGTTTGAGGCTTCTGCGTCCAATCGGAGCTTCCTAGGGTTGCTCGCATGACACGTATCAGCACCCCTTTCACCGCCAGGAGCACCGCCGCCGAAGTACTCGAAGGCGTCGATCTGACCGGCCGGCGGATGATCGTGACCGGCGGGGCGTCCGGGATCGGGCTGGAGACCGTACGCGCTCTGCGGGGTGCCGGGGCGGACGTCACGGTCGCCACCCGCAACCCGGCCGCCGGCGAGCGGCGGCTCGATCTGAGCGATCTCGGCTCCGTACGCGCGTTCGCCGCCTCCTGGAGCGGCCCGCTGCACGTGATCGTCGCGAACGCCGGTGTCATGGCGCTGCCCACCCGCCAGGTCGCGGCGAACGGCTGGGAGCTGCAGCTCGCCACGAACTTCCTCGGCCACTTCGCGCTGGTCACGGCCCTGCACGAGAATCTGCGGCAGGCCGGAGACGCGCGGGTGGTCGTGGTCGGCTCAGGCGCGCAGCTGCGGGAGCCGTTCGACTTCGACGATCCGCATTTCGAGCGGCGCCCGTACGACCCGTGGGCGGCGTACGCGCAGTCGAAGACGGCCGGGGTGCTGCTCGCGGTCGGCGCGGCGCGGCGCTGGGCGGGTGACGGCATCACCGCCAACGCCCTCGAACCCGGCTACATCCACACGAACCTGCAGCGGCACGTGGACGCGGCGACGATGCGGGCGATGGGCGCGATGGACGAGCAGGGCCGCCTGTTGACCCCCGCCTGCTTCAAGACGCCGGAGCAGGGGGCCGCCACCTCGGTGCTGCTCGCCGGGTCTCCGCTGGTGAAGGGCGTGACCGGCCGGTACTTCTCCGGCAACCAGGAGGCCGCGGTGGTCCGGGGCGGGCCCGAGGTGATGACGGGCGTGGCGTCGTGGTCGGTGGACCCGGACGCGGCGGACCGGCTCTGGGCGTACGCGCACGAGGCGATCACCGCATGAAGGTCTCAACAGATGGTTCAACGATACCGTCGAAGGTATGGAGAATCCCGCGCACGGCGTCGATGCCGCCGCCCTCATGAGCCTGCTGCCGTCCCGGCCGCGCCTGCTCGCCGTGGGCGAGCCCACCCACGGCGACGAGACCCTGCTCGCGCTCCGCAACGAGCTGTTCGTGCGGCTCGTCGAGCAGCAGGGGTACCGGTGCGTCGCGATCGAGAGCGACTGTTTGAAGGGTCTGGTGGTGGACGACCACGTCACCACGGGCGCGGGCGACCTGGACGAGGTCATGGAGCGCGGCTTCAGCCACGGGGCGGGGGCGTGGCGGGGCAACCGGGAGCTGGTGCGGTGGCTGCGGGCGTACAACGCGGGGCGGCCGGCCGCCGAGCGGGTGCGCTTCGCGGGCTTCGACGCACCGCTGGAGATGACCGGCGCGGGGAGCCCCCGGCAGGCGCTCACCGCCCTTCACGCGTACCTGGCCGCGCACATGGACACCGGCGTGCGCGCGGACGTCCTCGATCGGCTGCTGGGGCCCGACGAGCGGTGGGCGAACGGCGGCGCGATGCTGGACCCCTCGCGGTCGATCGGCCGCTCGGACGCGGCGGGGCGGCTGCGGCTGCTGGCCGACGACCTGGCCGCGCTGCTCGGCGCGCACGCGCCGGAGCTGGTCGCGGCGACCTCGCGGGAGGCGTGGGAGCGGGCCTGCCTGTACGCCCGTACCGCCATCGGCCTGCTGCGCTACCACGCCCGCATGGCCGACACCGCACCCGGCCGGGCCGACGCGATGATGGGCCTGCGTGATGCGATGATGGCCGCCAACCTGCTCGCCCTCGCAGAACGCGGCCCGACGCTCGTCCACGCCCACAACCGGCACCTGCAGCGGCACCGCAGCACGGTGCTGCTGGGCGGGCTGCGGGTGGACTGGTGGAGCGCGGGCGCGCAGCTCACCGCCCGGCTCGGCGGCGCGTACGCCTTCGTCGCCACCGCGGTCGGCACGATCCGCCACCACGGCGTCGGCGATCCTCCCCCGAACACCGTCGAGGGACTGCTGCACGCGTTGCCCGGCGATCGCTTCCTGGTCGCCGGCCGGGAGCTGGACGGCGCCGGTCTCGTTCCCCGCGACTCCCCCTGGTACGGCTACCTCCCGCTCGGCCCCGCCGACCTGACCGGCAGCGACGCCCTCTGCTACGTCAGGGACCTGCCACCGGGCTGAGCGCGGATCGCGGCCGGGCGTCCGGTCCGACAGAATGCCGTGGTGATTCCTACACGTTTACGCGCTCTGTCCCTCGCGCTGCTCCTTCTGCCGGTCTCCGGCTGCGGGCTCGTCGAGGTGGCTCGCGGCGGTTTCACCGTCAGCATCTCGAGCGAGTCCATGGAGCCGACGCTCAAGAAGGGCGCGCACCTGTCCGTCCGTCCGATCGGCGACCGTGTTCCCCGTACCGGGGACATCGTGGTCTTCCGCACGCCCGAAGGCTGGACGGGCACCACCGCGGGCGCGGAGCGCGTCGGGCGGGTCATCGGCATCCCGGAGAGCACGGTGACATGCTGCGACGCCGATGGCCGGCTGGAGCTGAACGGCCAGCCGCTGGATGAGCCCTACATCGCACGGCCGCCCGCCTCCGACGTGACGTTCGACGTCCGGGTGCCGCCCGGCCGGCTCTGGATCATGAACGACAACCGCCACGTCGCCCTGGACTCCCGCGCCCACCAGGGCGCCCCCGGCAACGGGACCATCGAGGTCACCGACGTCGTCGGGGTGATCGATACATCCCGCCGGTAGCGAGGGGGTCAGGGGCGGGCTGCGCGGCTGACCATCACGTCGATGATGTCGTCGGCGCCGATCCCCTTGTGCGCGAAGTCACCCACGGTGACCAGCTCGGCCACGCCGTGCGCGCTGGCCAGCAGGGCCGCGAGCGCGGCCTTGTCGCGACGGCCTCCGCCGGCGATGTCGACGCTCAGCGCGGACATGATCTCGTCGATGGCCTGCTCCACTTCGGGATGCCGCCCGGCGACGAACATCGAGGAGAACACCAGCCGGTATTCCTCGGGGTGCTCCACGGCGTACTCGACGTAGCTGCGGTAGAAGGCGCGCAGCCGCTCCCCCTGGCCGCTCTGCGGGAGCACGGCGGCGGCGATGTGGGCGGCGATGTCGGTCATGACGCGGGCGGCAACCGCCGCGAGCAGCGCCTTCTTGTCGGCGAAGTGACGGTAGGGGGCCATGCGCGACAACCCGGCCAGCTCGCCGACCGCGCGCAACGTCACGCCTTCGAGCCCCTGCTCGCGCAGCAACGTCAGCGCGCTCTCTATCAGCCGGGACCTGGTGCCGTCGATCATGGCATCACTCTCTCACGACCTTCTGTGTTGACAATGTCAGCATAGTCGTTGACACTGTCCACATATCCCGATGTTGACAGCGTCAGCAGGAGAGCTATGAAGATCACGGTGAACGGCGAGCCGCACGAGGTGGCCGCCGGACGCGACGACCCCGTGGTGGACGTCCTGCGCGACGGCCTGGGCCTGACCGGGACCAAGGCGGTCTGCCGTACGGGCGTGTGCGGAGCGTGCACGATCGCGGTCGACGGCACCCCGCAGGCCGCCTGCCTGCTGCCGGCCGCGGCGGTGGAGGGACGCGCCCTGACCACCGCGGAAGGGCTCGACCATCCGGTCCAGCGGGCCTTCGCCGCCCACGACGGCCTGCAGTGCGGATACTGCACGCCCGGCTTCGTGGTGGAGGCCGCCGCTTTCGTGGACGCCTGGCGGGCCGGGCACGGCGACGTCGAGCCGCCCAGAGAGGAGATCGCCGCCGCCCTGGCCGGTCACCTGTGCCGTTGCGGCGCGTACGGACGTATCTACGAGGCGGTCGCGGCCGCCTGCCGGGGCGAGCACGACGACGGCGAGGTCACGCCCGCCAGGGTCGAGGCCATGGAGAAGATCACCGGACGCGCCCGCTACACGACGGACGTCCGGCTGGACGGCATGCTCGAAGGGGTGATCATCCGTTCGGCGCGGGCGCACGCGCGGGTCACCTCGGTGGAGGTGGACGGCTCCCCCGTGGTGGATCTGCTGCCGGAGGACCGGATCGTCCGTTACGCCGGGCAGCCGATCGCCGCCGTCGCCGCCGCGACCCGCGGGGAGGCCGAGGCGATCGCCGCGAGCGCGCGGATCGGGTACGAGCCGTTCCCCGCCGCGTTCGGCGACGGCCCGGACGCCCCGCCCGTTTACGACGAGCGGAGCAGGAAGAACGCCCCCAGCTCCAGCGAGGGCATGACGCTGCCCGCCTCCTGGGACGGCAACGTGCGCGGGCCGTTCAGCGGGGCGAGCAAGCGAGGCCGCAAGGCGGCCGAGCTGATCGACGCGGCCCGGAGACGCGGCGATCCGCTGCTGGTGACGGGCACGTTCAGCACCGCCGTGCAGGTGCACACGCCGCTGGAGCCGCACGCCTGCCTGGCCAGGTGGGACGAGCGCGGCGACCTTCACCTGCACCTGTCCACCCAGACGGTGGCCATCGCCGCCGAGCAGGCCGCCAGGCGCTGGAAGCTCGACCCGGGCCGGGTGCAGGTCGTCGCCGAGCACGTGGGCGGCGGTTTCGGCGCCAAGTCCGGGATCACCGTGGAGGCGGTCGCGGCGGTCGAGCTTGCGCGGGCCTGCGGCGCGCCCGTACGCGTCGTGTTCAGCCGCGCGGAAGAGCTGACCGACGCCGGCAGCTGGCCGGGCAGCACCACGAACATCGCGCTGCTGGCCGGCCGGGACGGGGAGCTCGCCGCGCTCGCGATGGACGTGCGCAGCCGGGGCGGCGTCGCCGTCGGAGGGATGTCGGCGGCGCTGGCCCGCTTCGTGTACGGCACCGCGCCCCGGCGGCTGCGCGACTACGACGTGGTCACCAACGAGCCGCCCGGCACGCCGTTCAGGGGGCCCGGTGCCCCGCCGATGCTGTGGGCGCTGGAGCAGGCCGTGGACGAGATGGCGCACCGCCTCGACGTCGACCCGATCGTGCTGCGCCGCCGCTGGGACGGCAACCCCAAGCGGCACGCGCTCTACGAGCGGGCTCTGGCGCTGCCCGTCTGGCGCGACCGGCCGCGCAGCGGGTCGCAGACGGGACGGTTCCGGCGCGGCGTCGGCGTGGCCATGGCCAGCTGGATCTACGCGATCACCCCGGCGACCCAGGTCGAGCTGGAGGTCGTGGGCGATGTGGTCGTGGCCCGCACCGCCACCCAGGACATCGGTACGGGCGTGCGCAGCGTCATCGCCGGCGTCCTGCAGGAGGAGCTGGGGCTGCCCGCCGAGCGGATCCAGGTCGAGATCGGCCGCTCCTCCGCACCTCCCGGCCCGCCCGCGCTGGGCAGCCGCAGCACCACCTCGGTGGCCCCGGCCGCCCGCGACGCCGCCCGCCGCCTGCTCGCGCAGGGTCTCAAGCCCGGCACCGAGGTCGTCGGCAAGCGGCGGCGCGACCGCGGCGGCTACGTGACGCCGTTCCCGATGAACGGCATGGCGCTCGGCCGCGGGTTCAGCGGCGCGGTGCACGTCACCGAGGTCGAGGTGGACACCAGGTTCGGCACGATCAGGCCGCTCAGCGTCTGGGGCGGCATCACCGCAGGGCGCATCTACGCCGAGAAGCCGGCGCGCAACCAGTGCGAGGGCGGCATCATCCAGGGCATCGGGTACGCCCTGTACGAAGAACGCCTCATCGACCCCGTCACCGGCACCGTCCTCACCTCGAATCTGGAGGACTACCGCATCCCCGGCATCGGCGACGTACCGGAGATCACCTTGCACTTCCATCAGGAGGGGTGGGACCACGTCAACGGCGGCGGCGTGGGGCTCGGCGAGGTCTCCACGGTCGGGGTGGCCGCCTCGGTGGCCAACGCCGTGTACAACGCGACGGGCTGGCGGCCCCGCGACCTTCCGATCCGCCCCGACCGCGTCCTCGAGGGCCTCTCCCCGTGACCACTTCGGCCACTCCTCGAAAAACTCCCGGGCGACCGCCGCCTCGAAGAACTCCTCCGCTCCGCCTCTCGAAGGGAACAGACGTTGACCGTCTCCACCGATCTTCTCCAGGCCGCCCGGCACGGCGTGCCGCGCGCGGGCGGCACCGACCTGATGAGCCGGCGCGTGGCCGGTCCGTACGTGGACCTGGCCGGGCTGCGCGACGCACCCGAAATATCGGGCATCACCTGGCAGCCGGACGGCTCCGCCCGCATCGGCGCCCTCACCACCGTCGCCGAGGTGGCCCGCGACGAACGGCTGCGTGCGGCGTACCCGGCGCTGGCGCTGACCGCGCGCGGGCTGGCCACCCCGCAGATCCGAGCGATGGCCACCGTCGGCGGCAACCTGCTCCAGCGCAACCGCTGCTCGTACTACCGCAACCCCGCCTTCACCTGCCACCAGGACGGCGGCGACTCCTGCCCGGCCCGTGCGGGCCAGAGCATGTACACCGCCGTCATCGACACCGGCCCCTGCCTGGCACCCCATCCGTCATCCCTGGCCATGGCGCTGCTGGCCTACGACGCGGTCGTGGAGGTGCACGGCAGGGACCCGTTCCCGATCGCCGAGCTGTACGGCGACGGGTCCGACCCGACCCGCGACCACCTCCTCGGCCCCGGCGAGCTGCTCACCTCCGTGCATCTGCCGCCGCCGGTGGCCGGGGAGCGCGCCGCGTACCGTCGCGCCATCGCACGGTCTGAGGCCGAGTGGCCGCTGGCGGAGGCGACCGCCCGCCTGGTCACGGAGGGGTCGAGGATCACCGCCGCCGCCGTTGCCGTCGGCGGCGTCGCGCGGGTGCCGCTGCGGCTCGGCGAGGTCGAGGACGCGGTGCTGGCCGGGCAGCCCTTCGAGACCGCCGCCGGGCTCGCCGCCGCCCGCTGCACCCCCGCCGCCCGCAACGGCTACAAGGTCACCCTGCTCACCGCGACCGTCCTGGAGGTCCTCGAACGCGCCGCGACCCCCAGCTGATCCCCGCCCCCGCCTCGCTGCCTTCACGGCACGGGTGGTCCGGAGGCGCACCGGTGGTCGGCGGCGGGATCTCCGAGCGCACGCACGCACGCGCTGCCGGGCCGGAGCACCCGTAACACAGGCGGGGCGCCCGTGGCGCCGGAGACCGCAGTCGGCGACGGGGTCTCCGGCGCTACGGGCGCGCGGCCGTGTCGCTAAGCGCCGCGTCGTTGAACGGCGTGTCGCTGAACGCCGTGTCGCTGGGCGGCGCGTCGTTGAGCGACGTGTCGTTGAGCACTGGTCAGGTGCACTTGCCCTGGAGCCAGGCGCGGTACTCCTTCGTGTAGTTCGTCATCACGCTCTTCGGCGCCTGGGCCAGCACCTCCGTCCAGCGGGCGGTGTTGCCGGTCCAGGACGGCGGCGGTTCCTCCCAGCCGACGCTGTCGGTCCAGCGGGCCTGGGAGCCCTTGAGCAGGCCGGGGTGGCGCTTGGCGAGCTCGGACTGGATCCAGGAGTCGTTCGAGTAGACGAGGATGCGCATCGACGCCTGGCGCTCCTTGATCGGGTCGGAGACCTCCTTCCACGCCTGCGCCCCGTACGTCGGGTCGGACAGCACGGGCCGGGCCTCGGGCTTGATCTCCAGCAGCGCGATCATGCCCCGCGACTTCACATGGTCCAGCCACTGCCGCAGCGTGTGCACCTTCTGTCCCTTGTAGGGCCCGCGCGAGATGCTGCGGTCGCGCAGGTTGTCGCTGCCGGCCGCCCACCACAGGTCGGTGATGTTCTTCCTGGTGCCGGTCAGGCCGTTGGTCGTGGTGTTGTGCCACATGACGGCCTTGGTGCCCTGCCTGGTGACCTGGACGTCCCCCTCCACCCCGTCGGCGCCCCACGCCTTCTGGTCGTCGATGCCGCGGGCGTGGTTGGGCTGGCGGATCTGGTCACGGTCCCATGGGTTCGGCCCGGTGGGGTAGCCGCCGTGGCCGAAGACCTCGGGACAGGCGACGGCGGCCGGCCGGGCGTGCGCCGCAGGTGCTGCGAGCGTCGTGCCGAGCGCGGCCAGCGTGGTCAGTAACGCCGCCTTCTTCATGATCGTCATGCGTGCTGACTCCCTAGCGTCGGGGATGATCGGCACGGGCAGGCTAAGCATCGAACCGCTAAATGATCAAGCATTGGCGGCGACCAGGCCGAAGCAGGCGTGCCGCGCCGCCACGCTCCTCGTCCGGACCCTTGAAGGGTGGGCGGCTCGGGCTCGCCGGTTTGGTGATGACCGGTTCGAAGGGGGCGGGCGGAGCGCCGCCCGGCCTCACCCAGAACCCCGAGCCGAAGCGCTGCCGTCGCCCGCAGGCCCTTCCACGGTGCCGCCGCCGATCAGGACGCCGTTCAGCAGGGCGTTCAGGTAGCGGGAAGCGACGCCCGGATCGCCGGGGTGCGGGGTGTGGTTGACCGCGTACGCGATCCCGCAGATCAGCACGAGCAGGTCGAGCGCGTCGATGCCGGGCCGCATGACGCCATCGGAGACGGCGCGGGCCAGCAGGTCGCGAAGCAGCCCGGCCAGCTCGTCCCGCAGCTCGCGAGTGCGCTCGGTGGTGGGCGCCGGGCCGAGCGCCTCGGCGGCGAACGCCTTGTCCTCGAGGTACGCGGTGAGCCCGTGCTCCAGGATCTCCCGCAGGGCGGCGCGGACGTCGGGCGCGGCGGTGGCCTGCCTGACCTCCTCGATCAGCTCCTCGAACCGCTGCTCGGCGAGCGCGGCGAGCAGCGCCTCGGGGGTCGGGAAGTGCCGGTAGACGGTGCCCACGCCGACGTCGGCCTCCCGGGCGACGGCGTTGAGCTGCAGGGTGGCGCCCGCGTCGAGCATGGCCCTGGCCGTCTGCAGGATCTGCCGGCGGTTGCGTGCGGCGTCTTTCCTCAGCGGTGCGGCGGGCATGTGCCCCACCCTACAACCGGATATGTCATCCGCGACCTCAAGAGGACGTGGCCCGCAGGGCGCGCAGCAGCGTGTCGGTGAGGTCGTCGAGGTAGGTGGGGCCCGCCTCGGCGGCGCGTACCACGAACCGCCAGTAGACCGGGGCGGCGATCAGGTCGAGCGCGAGCTCGATGTCGGTGTCCTGCGGCAGCTCGCCGCGCGCGATCGCGCGCCGGAAGATCTCGGCCGTACGCTCCCGCTTCGGCTCCCCCACCAGCAGCCCCACGACCTCGCCCAGCTCGGGGTTGCAGACCATCTCGGCCACGAGGTCGGGCAGGACGCGCGCGAAGCGCGGGTGGGTGAGCCACCCGGTCACGGACTCCAGGGAGGCGCGCAGGTCGCCGCGGAGCGTGCCGGTGTCGGGCACGTCGAGCGTGGCGATGAAGTGGTCGCAGATCACCGCCATGGCCATCTCCTGCTTGGACTTCCAGCGGCGATACAGCGCGCTCTTGCCCACGCCGGCCCGTTTGGCGACCCCCTCCATCGAGAGCCTGGCGTAGCCGTGCTCGGCCAGCTCGTCCAGCACGGCCTCGGTGATGGCCTCGGTGACCTGGGGCTGCAGCACGGCTGCGCCGGTGGGAGTGCGGCGGCTCATGGCACGCAGTCTAGCGATTGGACGATACGGGACCGTTCCGTCTATGGTGGACGTCGGGACGGTACCGTACCGTCGCGACGTAGAGAGGATTGCCATGGAAGCCACTGAGCTGGTCGAGCGCGGCATCGCCCTGCTGCTCGCCAAGGACATGTCGGGCTTCGCGGGCCTGTGGGCCGAGGACGGCGTGATCGAGTTCCCGTTCGCACCTCCCGGGTACCCGCGCAAAGTGGAGGGACGCGAGGCGATCAGGGAGTACCTGCGCGACTATCCCGAGAAGTACGACGTGCGGGAGGTCGTCCGTAAGGTGATCCACCGGACCGAGAACCCCGAGGTGGTGGTCGTGGAGCTGGAGGTGGCCGGAATCGTGCCGCGCAGCGGGGAGCCGTACCGGATGGAGTACGTCGCGATCATCACCGTGCGGGACGGCGAGATCCGCCACTACCGCGACTACTGGAACCCGCTGCAGGCCGCCCGGGCGATGGGCGGGCTCGAGGCGCTGACGAAGGCGTTCGCCGGAGGTGCGGCATGAGCGAGGTGCTGGTGATCGGGGCGACCGGCACGACCGGTTCGCGGGTGACGGCCTTCCTGCGCGAACGCGGCGTGCCGGCGCGGCCCGCAAGCCGCAAGGCCGACCGGCCGGGCTTCGTGCGCTTCGACTGGACGGAGCCGGAGACTTACGCGCCCGCGCTGTCCGGCGCGCGCGCCGTCTACGTCCTGCCGCCCATCGGGGTGACCGAGCCGGCCCCGCTGGTGGAGCCGTTCCTGCATGAGGCGGTACGCCAGGGCGTGCGGCGCGCGGTGCTGCTCGGCACGTCGGCGCGCCCCGAGCGCACGCCGGGGGCCGTGGCGCTGTACGAGCTGGTCCGTACGGTGATGCCGGAGTGGGCCGTGCTGCGGCCCTCGTGGTTCATGCAGAACTTCACCGGCCAGGCGCTCGCGCTGCGCCTCCGCGACGGCGAGCTGATCTCCGCGACCGGCGCGGGCCGGGTGGCGTTCGTGGACGCGGGCGACATCGCGGCCGTGGCCGGGCACGCGCTGACCGACCCGGAGCCGCACAACACCGAGCACGTGATCACCGGCCCGGAGGCGCTCGGCTACGACGACGTGGCCGCGCTGCTCACCGAGCTGGGCGCGGGCCCGCTGCGGCACCGCCCGGTCACCGAGGACGAGCTCGCCGCGCACTTCGCCGCCCACGGCATGCCGCGGGACTTCGCGGCCATGCTGGCCGCGCTGGACACCGACATCAGCCTCGGCACCGAGGACCGCGTCACCGACACGGTGCAGCGCGTCACCGGCCGCCCGCCGCGCAGCTTCCGCGCCTTCGCCGCCGCCGAGCTGCGCTGATCACGGGGGTCAAAGCCGCACCGAACCGGGCAAGGAGGTATATTCCGCTAAACCTACTAATTTGGTAAGCAATGGTGGAGTTTACGTTGAACAGGAAGTTCGCCGGCGTCGCGGTCGCACTGGCCCTCGCACTCGCCGCGTGCGGCTCCGGCCCGGAGGACGCGTCGCCCAGCGGCGCCCCGGCCGCGCCGGCCACGATCGAGATCGGTTCCCTCTATGAGCCGCAGAACCTCGACAATACCGCCGGCGGCGGCCAGGGGATCACCGAGGCGTTCAACGGCAACGTCTACGAGGGCCTGTTCCGGCTGACCGACGAGGGCAAGGTGGAGCCGCTGCTGGCCGAGAGCCACACGGTCTCCGACGACGGCCTGACCTACACGTTCACGCTGCGCAAGGGCGTGACGTTCCACTCGGGCAAGGCGCTGACCGCGGACGACGTCAAGCGCAGCATCGAGCGGGTGACGGCCGAGGACTCCCAGTCGGCCCGCAAGAGCAACCTCGAGGTCATCAAGTCGGTCGAGGCGCCCGACGAGAGCACGGTCGTGGTGAAGCTGAAGCACCGCTCGATCTCGCTGATCTACAACCTGAGCTACGTGTGGGTGGTCAACGCCGACGCCAAGGACCTGGCGACGAGCGCGGACGGCACGGGGCCGTACAAGCTGGGGTCGTGGAAGCGCGGCTCGACGCTCAGCCTCGAGCCGTTCCCCGGCTACTGGGGCCCCAAGCCGGCCAACGGCGGCGTGGTGTTCCACTACTTCACCGACGCATCGGCGCTCAACAACGCGCTGCTGACCGGCGCCGTGGACGTGGTGACCAGCCAGCAGAGCCCCGACGCGCTCTCGCAGTTCGACAACAACCCCGACTACAAGGTCAGCGAGGGCAAGTCGACGACGAAGCTGCTGCTCGCGTTCAACGACCGCAAGGCGCCGTTCGACAAGCCGCAGGTGCGCAAGGCGGTCGCTGCGGCCATCGACGACGCCAAGCTGCTGGAGTCGGTGTGGGCCGGGCACGGCACGCTGATCGGCTCGATGGTGCCGCCGACCGACCCCTGGTACGAGGACCTCACCTCGCTCGACACCTACGACGTCGAGGCGGCCAGGCGCGAGCTGGCCGCCGCCGGGTACGCCAAGGGCTTCCGCTTCACGCTGGACACGCCCAACTACGACCCCCACCCGACGGCCGCCACGTTCATCAAGAGCGAGCTGGCCAAGGTCGGCATCACCGTGGACATCAACGTGATCACCGCCGACGAGTGGTACACGAAGGTGTACAAGAACCACGACTTCGCCGCCACCCTGCAGGAGCACGTCAACGACCGTGACGTGGTCTGGTACGGCAACCCCGACTTCTACTGGGGTTACGACAACCCGCAGGTCTCCACGTGGATCGAGGAGGCCGAGCGGGCGCGTACCGAGGCCGAGCAGACCGAGCTGCTGAAGAAGGCCAACAGGAAGATCGCCGAGGACGCCGCGAGCGAATGGCTCTACCTGTACCCGCAGATCGTGGTGGCCTCGTCCGACCTGTCGGGCTACCCGGTCAACGGCCTGAACTCGCAGTTCTACGCCTACGGGATCAAGAAGGGCTGATGGGGCGCTACCTGCTGCGCCGTACCGCGTTCCTGCTGGCCTCCTTGCTGCTCGCCGCGTCGCTGCTGTTCGTGCTGCTGCGGTTGCTGCCGGGCGATCCGGCCAACGCGCTGCTGCCGATGGGCGCGACGCCCGAGCAGATCGCGGCGGCCCGCCACGAGGTCGGCTCGGACCTGCCGCTGCCGCAGCAGTACGCGGCCTGGCTCGGCGATCTGGCCCGGCTCGACCTCGGCACCTCCTACATCAGCAAGCTGCCGGTCGGCGAGGAGATCGCCTGGCCGGCCGTCACGGTGCCGCTGACGCTGCTGTCGTTCGCGCTTGCGGTGCTGGTGGCGCTGCCGGTCGGGTTCCTGGCCGCGTACCGGGCGCACCGCTGGTACGGCGCGCTGCTCAGCGGCCTGTCCCAGCTCGGCATCGCGGTGCCGGTGTTCTGGATCGGGATGCTGCTGGTGACGGTGTTCGCACTGAAGCTGCGGCTGCTGCCCGCGGGCGGCTTCCCCGGCAGGACTGGGCCGAGCCGGGCCGCGCGCTGACCTCGCTGACGCTGCCGGTCGTGACGATCGCGCTGGTGATGTCGGCCTCGTTGATCCGGTACGTACGTTCGGCCACGCTCGACGTGCTGACCGCCGACTACCTGCGCACGGCGCGGGCCATGGGCGAGTCGTTCGCCGGCGCCATGTGGCGGCACGGCCTGCGCAACGCCTCGGTGCCGGTCATCTCGATCCTCGGCATCGAGCTTGCGACCACGTTCCTCGGCGCGGTGGTGGTGGAGAGCGTGTTCGCGCTGCCCGGGCTCGGCACCATGCTGGTCAAGGGCATCGCCGAGCACGACTATCCGGTGATCCAGGGCGTGCTGGCGGTCAGCACGCTCGCGGTGCTGGTGATCGGGTTCGCCGCCGACGTGGTGCAGCGGCTGGTGGACCCGCGGCTGCGGACCAGGCTGGGGCGCTCATGAAGTCTTTCGTGACGGGCTGCGTGCTGGTCGGTTTCGTGGTGCTCGTGGCGGCGGTGTCGCTGGTGTGGCTGCCGTACGATCCGGCCGACACCTCGGGCGGGCGGCTGGCGCCGCCGGGCGGCGAGCACCTGCTGGGCACCGACAAGCTGGGCCGCGACCTGCTCACCCAGCTCATGATCGGCGCGCGCATCGCGCTCGCGGCCGGCGCCGGATCGGTGCTGCTCGGCGGGCTGCTCGGGGTGGCGGCGGGCCTCGCGGCCGGGTTCGCCACCCGCTGGCTCGACGACGCGCTCGCCGCCGTGCTGGACGCGCTCATCGCGTTCCCGACGCTGCTGCTGGCCATGCTGGTGGTGGCGGTACGCGAGGCGTCGCTGGGCTCGGCGATCCTGGCCATCGGGCTGGCCATGTCGGCGGTGGTGGCCAGGCTGACGCGGGTGCTGGTCAAGCGGGTGCTGGCGCAGGACTACATCACCGCGGCCCGCACCTCGGGCAGCTCGTGGCCGCGGATCATCGCCGAGCACGTGCTGCCGAACATCTGGCCGACGCTCATGGTCAACCTGGCGCTGCAGCTCGGCCTCGCGGTGCTGGCCGAGGCGTCGCTGTCGTACCTGGGGCTCGGCCCGCCGCCGCCGAACGCCTCGTGGGGCCGGCTGCTGCAGGAGGCGCAGGCGACGGTGCTGACCGCGCCGGTCGGTGCCGTCGCGCCGGGCGTGCTGCTCGTCGTGCTGGTCATCGGGACGAACCTGGTCGCCGACGGGCTGCGCGACCTCAGCGGAGGGAGGTCACGGTGAGCGAGCTGCTGTCGGTGGAGAATCTGTCGGTACGCCGCTCCGACGGCCACGAGCTGATCCACGGCCTGTCGTTCGGCCTCGCCCCCGGCGAGCGGCTCGGCCTGATCGGCGAGTCCGGCTCCGGCAAGTCGCTGACCGCCCTCGCCGTACTCGGCCTGCTGCCGCCCGGCCTGACCGCGCACGGCAGCGTGCTGCTGTCGGGCACGCAGGTCGTCGGCGCGCCCGGCAGGCGGCTCGACCGGCTGCGCGGCCGGGCCGCCTCGGTCGTCTTCCAGGAGCCGCTGACCGCGCTCGACCCGCTCATGCGCATCGGCAGGCAGGTCGCCGGGCCGATCCGGCGGCGGCGCGGGCTGCGCGGCGCGGCGCTGCGCTCGGCGGTCCTGGCCGCACTGGAGGAGGTGGCGCTGCCGGAACGCGTCGCGCGGGCGTACCCGCACGAGATCTCCGGCGGGCAGCGGCAGCGGGCGGCGATCGCGATGGCGCTGGCCTGCGAGCCCGCGCTGCTGATCGCCGACGAGCCGACCACGGCGCTGGACGTCACCGTGCAGGCCGAGGTGCTGGCGCTGCTGGACCGGCTGATCGCGGCCAGGGACATGGCGCTGCTGTTCATCGGGCACGACCTGGCGGTGGTCGCGGGCGTGGCGGACCGGCTGATCGTGCTGAAGGAGGGCTCCGCGGTGGAGTCGGGAAGGACGCGGGACATCGTGCGCGAGCCACGCCACCCCTACACGCGGTCCCTGGTGGACAGCGCCAGGGAGCTGGAGGCCGAGCTGGATCGGATGGCGCCGTGACGATCATGGAGGCGCGGGAGGTCGGCTTCGCCTACCGGGGCGGGGCCGAGGTGCTGTCCGGCGTGTCAGTCGAGGTGACGCGCGGGCGCAACCTGGCGATCGTCGGCGAGTCCGGCGCGGGCAAGACGACGCTGCTGCGGCTGCTGCTCGGGCTGGCCAGGCCGACGTCGGGGCAGGTGCTGTTCGACGGCAGGCCGGTGACGTCCGCGCGGGACCGGAAGTTCCGGCGGGCGGTCCAGCCGGTGTTCCAGGACCCGTACTCGTCGCTCGACCCGCGCCAGCGGGTCCGCAGGATCGTCTCCGAGCCGCTGCGGGCGCTGCGCGCCTGCCCGCGCGACGAGATCGGTGACCGGGTGGCCGAGGCGCTGCGCTCGGTGGGCCTGCCGGCCGACGCGGCCGAGCGCTATCCGCACGAGTTCTCCGGCGGGCAGCGGCAGCGCATCGCGATCGCCAGGGCCATCGTGTGCGAGCCGCGGGTGCTGCTGGCCGACGAGCCGGTCAGCGCGCTGGACGTATCGACCCGGGTGCGGGTGGTCGAGCTGCTGAAGGAGCTCAGCGCCTCCCGTGACCTGACCGTCGTGATGGTCTCGCACGACCTGGCGGTGGTGGCCGCGCTGTGCCAGGAGATCGCGGTCATCGAGCGAGGCAGGATCGCCGAACGCGGCGCCGCCGCCGACGTGCTGGGCTCGCCGTCGCACCCGTACACGCGGCGGCTGGTCGAGAGCGTGCCCAGGCTCAGCCGGTACTGACGCCGGCCTCAGCCGCCGGCGTCGTCCGGCGCGGGCGGCAGGCGGAGCGCGATGACCGCGATGTCGTCGAGCCCGGTCGTCGGCAGGCTGCTGAGCACCTGGTCGCAGAAGCGGTCCAGGGGGCAGCGGGCGAGCGCGCCGGCCAGGTGGCGCAGCCGTTCGAGGCCGTCGTCGATGTTCTCCCCGGGCCGCTCGATGAGGCCGTCGGTGTAGAACAGCACCGTGGAGCCGGGCGGCAGCGGCTCGATGCTGGAGCGGCAGCCGTCCTCGTTCGGGAAGCCGAGCAGCGGGTTGACGCAGCTCTCCAGGAAGCGGCCCGCGCCGTCCTCGGTGACCAGCAGCGGCGGCGGGTGGCCGGCGACCGCGTAGTTGAGCCGGTACCGGCCGCCGTACTCCTCGATCCTGGCCAGCACGCACGTCGCGGTGACGTCCGACGACAGCGAGCTCATGGCGATGTTGAGCCTGGTGAGTATCTCCCCCGGCGGCTCGCACCGGTCCATGGCAAGAGCCCGCAGCATGTTGCGGATCTGGCTCATGGCGACGGCCGCGCCGAGGTCGTGACCCGCGACGTCGCCGATGGCCATGACGGGGACGCCGTCGGGCAGGACGAACGAGTCATACCAGTCGCCGCCCACCTCGGCCGCCGACGGGCTGGCCCGGTAGCGGGCCTCGATGCGCAGGCCGGCCAGCTTGGGCGGCTCCACGAGCAGGCTGTGCTGCAGGGCCAGCGCGATCTGCTGCGTGCGCTGGAACCGTATGGCGCTGCTCAGCGCGTCGTGCGCGTGTTCGAACATGCGGCTCAGCAGCGCGATGTCGGCCCGGCTGATCGGCGGGCGGTCGCCGCAGGTCATCAGCGTCACGACGGCGGGCACCGCGCCGTCCACCACGACGGGCAGCACGACGATGCTGTTGGCCTTGTTCGCCACCATCCACTGCTGCGACCAGGACGGTGCCACGCCGGGCGGCGGGCAGCCGGGCGGGAACCGATTCGACAGCGGGCGGCGCCGCCGCGCGGCCTGCACGACCGCGTTGTCGGGCGGCAGCCGCTCCTCGCCGTACGGCGGAAGGCGGGGCAGGCCGGGCCGCGCGGCCGTGGCGACCCGCTCGACCACGAACGGCGCCCCGCTGCGCTGTTCGCCGGTGAGGTCGGTGACGAGGTGGACGCCGCAGCCGTCGGCCAGCTCCGGCACGATGACGTTGGCGACCGCGCCGAGCATCTCCTCCAGGTTGGTCCGCTCGGCCGTGGCGGCGGCGGCGCGGTCGAGCAGCTGCTGGCAGCGCTGTTCCTGCCACTGCTGCTCGATGTCGGTGCAGGTGCCCACCCACTCCACCAGCTCGCCGTGCTCCCTGATCGGCACGGCCGTGACCGCGTAGTGGCGGTAGGAGCCGTCGACGGTGCGCAGCCGGTAGGCGTACTCCCAGACCTCCATCCTGCCGAGGGCCTCAGCCCACGAGGCCATCGCCGCCTCCCGATCGTCGGGGTGCACCATCTTCAGCCAGCCCTGCCCCTGGTACTCCTCCCACGGCTGGCCGGTCACCCGCTCCCAGCTCGCGCTGTGCTCGATCACCTCGCCCGTGGGCCCGGCCACCCAGAAGATCTGCGCGCTGACCTGCATGATGCTCTGGTAGCGGCGCAGGATGTGGCTGCGCTCGTTGGCGAGGGCCTCCACCTGCCGGGCGGCCGTGATCTGGTCGGTGACCTCCACCGCGACCACCAGCACGCCGTACTCGCCGCCCCCGAACGACACCCGTGACAGGCTCGAGGTGAAGTACCGGTCGGGCTCGTCGGTGCTGGCCGGGGCGGCGGTGAGCACGACCGGCTCGCCGGTGGCGTACACCCGGTCGAGCAGCTCCCGGTAGTGCTGCCGGCGGCCGTCGGCGAACGACCTGGGCAGCGGCGACCCGATCGGGCGGTCGCCGAGTTCCGCGCGGTAGGCGTCGTTGGTGTAGACGAGCCGGTGATCGGCCCCGCGCGTCACCGCCACACTGACCGGTGCCGGATCCAGCACCTCGAACGGCAGCCCGCTGATAGCGCGATCACACTCATCCCCCATCGTGACCTCCCCCGATGGCCACATCTCCCCTCATGCCTACCCCTGTCCGGCCCGAGCGGAACGCCGGGTTCCGCCCGGGCTTGCCGGATACGTCACAGGGCGCTGAACGTCTCCTCCGCGCGGTCGCGCTTGGTGAACATGTCCCAGGCGGTGTCGGCGATGGCGTCGGGATCGAGCGTCTTTCCGCCCAGCTCGGCGAGGCGGGCCGGGTCGGCGGCGATGTACCGGTGGATGTCGCCGCGCTCGACCAGCCCGCCGATCGTCAGGCTGCCGGCGTAGACGCCCTGTCCGGCCAGGGCGGCGTTGAGGGTCAGCGCGTACGTGCGCAGCGCCGCCGCGGCCGGTGCGAGCGCGCCGAGCGGCGGCATCGGCAGGACCGCGCTGAGTCCGCCCGCGAACAGCAGCCCGCCCTCGCCCCTGCCGACCATGCCGGGCAGGACGTGGCCTGCGACGTCGACGGCCGCGTACACCACGCTCATCGCCTTCCTGACGTCGTCGGAGGTGGTCTCGGTGATCGGCTCGGGCATCGCGGTCACGTCGGCGGCGCCCGGGCCGTAGTAGAGCAGGCCGATCGGGCCGAAGCGGGCGGTGATCTCGTCGAGGGTTTCGAGCACGCGGTCGCGGTCGTGGACGTCGGCGACGAACCCGGCGGCCTCGACGCCCGACTCGGCGAGCTCGGCGACGTAGCCGGGGTGGCGGTCGGGTGAGCGGGAGATGAGGGCGACGGCGTAGCCTTCGCGGCCGAAGCGGCGGGCCATGGACATGCCGAGTCCCGGACCGGCTCCGGCGATGACGGCGGTCTTACGTGCGGGCATGGCGGGTCCTCCCGAGATAAGTTGAGGGATGCCTCAAGTTCTTGCTCGCGACCGTACCACGAGTGCCCGGGCAAGAACGAGACGATGGGCGGGGCCGCGACGGACGGGCGGCGACGGCGTCATGAAGGCCGGCTCGCCTTCGTAGGATGTCTGCCATGGCAGCCGCACCCAAGCCGCTGCGGTCGGATGCCGCGCGCAACCGCGACAAGCTCCTGGTCGCGGCCACCGAGATCTTCGCCGACCGCGGCCTCGACGCCCCCCTCGAACACATCGCCCGCCGCGCCGGCGTCAGCATCGGCACCCTCTACAACCACTTCCCCACCCGCGAGGCGCTGCTCGCGGCGGTCCTGCCCGACCAGCTGGCCGCGCTCGAGCGGGTCACCGAGGCGGCGCTGGCCGACCCCGACCCGTGGGACGGGTTCGTGACCTTCCTTGAAGGGCTGTTCGCGCTGCAGTCGCGGGATCACGGGCTCAACGACGCCCTGACCCGGGGGTTCACGCTCGCCACCGACGTGCTCGAAGTCTGCAAGCAGGGCTTCCTCGACGCGGAGCGGATCGTCGTCCGGGCCAAGGAGGCCGGCCGGTTGCGCGCCGACTTCGGCATGCCCGACCTGGTCACCCTGATCTGGGCGATGTCGCGGGTCATCCGCGAGTCGATGGACACCGCGCCGGACACCTGGCGGCGCTGCCTGTCGTTCTTCCTCGACGGCCTGCGGGCCGAGGCCGCCCATCCCCTGCTGCCCGGCGCGCCCACCCTGACGGACAACCGTCCGTAGAACGATCGCTTGGCAACGTGTACGCCACTTCACCCGTACCCTTGACTCTATAAGCGCGGCTGAGGCGGGCACCGCTATGCTCTCCCCGGCCGCCGCTGTGCGGACATCCGGCCGCGAGGGTCTAGAGTCGGGTCCCGCGGGACCCCGACGCAGGGAGGCGTATTCATGGCACGTGCTGACACCGGCCCCGACTTCATCGAGGCGCTCGCACGCGGCCTCGACGTCATCAAGGTCTTCCAGCCGGGCCGGCCGGTCATGTCGCTGACCGAGGTGGCCACCGCCGCCGGGCTCGCCCGGCCCACCGCCCGCCGCATCCTGCTCACCCTCCAGGAGCTGGGGTACGCCCGCAGCGAGCCGCGCGGCTACGCGCTGACGCCGCGCGTGCTGGAGCTCGGCGTGTCGTACGTGCGGTCGATGGGGCTGTGGGAGGTTGCACGGCCGCACATGGAGCGGCTGGTGGAGCAGACGCACGAGTCGTCGTCCATCGCCCAGCTCGACGGCTCCGACATCGTGTACGTCGCCCGCGTCTCCGTCCCCAAGATCGTCACCCTGTCGGCGCAGATCGGCACCCGGTTCCCCGCGCTGCAGACGTCTTTGGGCAAGGTGCTGCTCGCCGCGCTGCCGCCCGAGGAGGTCGACCGGGTGCTGGCCGAGCCCAGCCGCTCCGGCATCGAGCCGCGCTGGCGTCCCGGCGCGGCCGAGCGCGAGGCGGCGCTGCGCGAGGTCAGGGCCAAGGGGTGGGCGCTGACGGACGAGGAGCTGGCGCTCGGCATCCGCAGCGTGGCCGCGCCGCTGCGCGACGGGCTCGGCAACGTCATCGCCGCCATCAACGTCAACGTCAACGCGGCCGAGACCTCGGTCGAGCGGCTGACCGAGGAGTATCTGCCGCTGCTGCTCAAGACGGCCGGCGCGATCAGCGCCGACTGGGCCGCCTACGACACCGTCCCCCACGCCACCCTCGCCCCCTGACCACCCCACCTGGCGACGGGAACGGCGAGCGGCGCAGCAGCGGACCCGGCAGCGGCGCGAAGGCCATGCTGCCGGGTGACGCGAGCGACCGGTCAGGGCGGGGTGAGGACGAGGCGGCCGGCGGCGGTGCCGGTGCTCTGGCGGTGCCAGGCGGAGGCGACGTCCTCCAGAGGCACCGCCTCGTGGTCCACGTGCAGCCGGCCCGAGACCGCGAGCTCGGCCACCTTCGCCATGACCTCGGCCCGCTGCGTGCGGCTCAGCTCGGTGTTGGTGTAGCCGAGCAGGCGCAGGGAGCGGCTGCGCAGGGTGGAGGAGTCGAACGGCGAGGTCTCGCCGGCGGAGGCACCCAGGTTGACGAGCCGGCCATGGGGCCGCAGGACGCGGGCCGCCGCGGCGGCGGGAGCGCCGAAGAGCGGGTCGAGCACCAGGTCGAGCGGGCCGTCACAGGCGTCGGCCAGGCGCTCGGCCAGCTCGGCCACGTCCTCGGTGTCGAGCGCGACGACGGCGTCCGCGCCGGCCCGCGCGGCGCGTTCGCACCCGGCGGCCGAGCGGGTGGCGGCGACGACCCGGCGCGCCCCGGCGACGCGGGCGAGCTGCACGGCCGCCTGCCCGACGACGCCGCCCGCGCCCAGCACCAGCACCTGCTCGCCGGGGGCCAGCTCGCCGCGCCAGGTGAGCGCCTGGTACGCGGCCACCGCCGACAGCCCGAGCGCGGCGACGGCGACGGGGTCGGCGCCGTCGGGCAGCTCGACGAGGTCGCCGGCGGGCACGCACGCCAGCTCCGCCATGCTGCCGTCGCCCGGCGCCATGCCGGCCGAGGTGGGGAACCACACCAGCCGCCCGTCCACCGTCCCGACGCCTTGCACGCCCGGCACGTACGGCGTGGCGGGCGCCCCGAAGTAGGAGGCGCCGCCGGCGCACAGCAGGTCGAGCGGCGTGATCGGGGCGGCGAGCACGCGCACCAGCCGCTCGGACTCCCCCGGCTCGGGCGCGGGCCGGTCGGCCGGGCGCGGCGGCCGGCCGCACGTGTCGATCTGCGCGGCCCTCATCACGTGGCGATGTCCGGGTACGGCAGCTTGTGGTGCGACAGCCGGCGGGCGTACTCGTGCTGGAAGCCCAGCGGCTCGGGGTAGTCGCGCTCGAACATCGCGATGAACAGCGTCAGCGTGAGGAACGGATGGGCGCCCAGCTCGAACAGCTTGCCGTAGTCGTGGGTGGCCAGCGCCTCACGTTCGACGTCGTCGAAGCGCAGCCAGGTGGACGCCTCGCCGGCGTGGCAGTTGAGCAGGCGGTTGGCGTACTCGGCCTCCCACCACTCGACGGTCGCGCGCGGCTCTTCGCGGTAGCGCTCGACCAGCTCGGGGTCGCGATCGACGGTGAAGAGGAACTTGTCCAGCAGGTACTTGCTCATGCGCGCCCGCCTCCCTTGGGATACCAGGTGAAGTACGCCTCCATGGTGTGGAACAGGTCGTAGGTGTCCACGTAGTCGGCCTTGGCGCCCTCGCCGGCGACACCCATCATCAGCATGAAGTCCATGAAGCCGTGGGTGGCGTTGCCGGGGTTCCACAGGCTGTCGAGGGTGACCTCCGACAGGCAGCCCTCGATGTCGCCGGTGGAGATCCACTCGACGGCCTTGCGGTCGAACTCGGGGTCGGGGCCGTGCGGCCCGAACTGGCGGGGGCCGCCCAGCTCGAGCGACAGGTGCCCAGTGCCGATGACCGCCACCCGCTGGTCACCCGGCCACGACTCGACCAGCTCGCGGATGGCCTGGCCGAGCTGGATGAAGCGTTTCGGCTGCGGCAGCGGCGGGGCGAAGATGTTGGTGTAGACGGGCACGATCGGCAGGTCGTTCTGCGGGCGCAGGGTGATGATCGGGCACGTGATGGAGTGGTCGATCCGCAGCTCGTTGGAGAAGGCGAGGTCGAAGCCCATGTCGATGCCGCCGCGCAGGATGTGCGCCGACAGCTCCTCCTGGCCGGTGAAGAACATCCGGGGCAGGCCGAACTCGCGTTCCTCGTTGTACCAGTTGGCGTCGTAGAAGGGCGCCTTGCCGACGAGGAACTGCGGCATGTTGTCCAGCCAGAACTGGTGGAAGTGGTCGGAGCCGACCATGACGAGGACGTCGGGGTTCGCCCTGGTCAGGGTCTCGCGGAAGGCTTCGACCTTGCGTACCCACTCGTCGGCGAACGGCGGCCGGTCCTCCCCCGTGGCGGTGGAGGCGCGGTAATAGAACGGGTGATGCGTGGATGCGATGACCGCGACGAGTTCAGCCATGCAAACCTCCGTAGGGCTCGGGATCGATCGGCCGGTTGTTGAGGTCCACCGACAGGAAGATGTCGTTGGCGACGGGGTTGCGCAGCTCCTCCGCGAGCTGCCCGATGAGCCCCGCGGTCCTGGCCAGCAGGGCGAACGCGCGCAGCAGCTCCAGCGGCAGTCCGAGGTCGGCGAGCGCGGCGCCGCACACGCCGGCGCCGTTGAGCGGCAAGGTACGGCCGAGCACCTGGGGGTGCACGCGGCCGATCGCGGCGAACAGCGACAGGTGGGGGCCGTAGAGCCCTTCCTCGGCGGCGATCTCGAACAGCCGGGGCGTGCGCGGGTCGCCTTCCTTGTGCACGTGGTGGCCGAGCCCGGGGATGAGCTTGCGCTGCTCGCGGCGCTCCCGCACGGTGCGCAGGGCCAGTTCGTCCCAGTGGGCGTCGTCGGCGGGCAGCGGGTCGCCGTGCTCGCGCAGCACGTCGTCGAGGAAGCGCCCGCAGTCCTCGGTGACGCCGAGGAAGCGCGAGCCACCGCCGAGCAGGCCCGCCGCCAGCGCCCCCTGCACGGAGTCGGGCGCCGACAGGTACGTCAGCCGCGTCACGATCGCGGTCGGCGTGAACCCGTGGTCGGCCAGCGCGGCCAGCACGGCCTCGAAGACGCGTACCTCGCCGGGTGACGGGCGGCGCTGGGTGGCCAGCCAGAACGCCAGCTCGCCGAAGCCCACCTCGCCCATGACGTCGCCGGCGAGGTCCTGCCCGAGCAGCGTGATCTTCTTCAGGGACGACGCTCCGAGCGCCGTGGGATATTCGCGCTCGCTCATGCCCGCTCCCCTTGCCCGCCGGTCGTGGCCAGCCACTTGCGCAGCTCCGCGCCGTGCTCGTCCAGATCCGGCGGCGGCAGCGTATAGCTGACGGGCGTCTCCGAGAACCGGATGGGATGCCGGGTGGTCGGCACGGCGCGCTCGCCCTCGCCGACCTCCACGATCGGGTCGAGGCCGAACCGCTCGGCCATCGCGAAGCCGCCGTCGATGGTCTGGATCGGCCCGCTCGGCACGCCGGCCTCGACCAGCAGCTCGAACCACTCGACGGCGCCGCGGGTGCGCAGCCGCTCGACGAGGATCGGGCGCAGCACGTCGCGGTTGGCGGTGCGGTCGGCGTTGCGGGCGAAGCGCGGGTCGTCGGCGACCTCGGGGATGCCGAGCACCTCGCACAGCTTGCGGAACTGGCCGTCGTTGGCGGCGGTGACGATGAGGTCGTTGTCGGCGGTGGGCAGCGGCTCGTACGGGAACACGCTGGGGTGCGCGTTGCCCATCCGGTACGGGATCACCCCGCCGGCCACGTACGCGGAGCTGTGGTTGACCAGCCCGGTCAGCGCCGACGACAGCAGGTTGATCTCGACGTGCTGCCCCCGGCCCGTGGCGTCGCGGTGCCGCAGCGCGGCCAGGATGCCGATGACGGCGTGGTTGCCGGCCATCACGTCGAAGACGGAGATGCCGGCCCGGTACGGCGGCCCGTCGGGGTCGCCGGTGAGGCTCATGAGCCCGGAGATGGCCTGCACCATGAGGTCGTAGCCGGGCACGCGGGCGCCTTTGCCGGAGCCGAACCCGCTGATGGAGGCGTAGACGATGCCGGGGTTGGCGGCCTTGACGGCGTCGTAGTCGAGTCCGTACTTGGCCAGGCCGCCGGGGCGGAAGTTCTCGATGAGCACGTCGGCGCGCCTGGCCAGCTCCCTGGCCGCGGCCGCGTCCTCCTCGTCGCGCAGGTCGAGCGCGATCGAGCGCTTGCCGCGGTTGACGCCGAGGTAATAGGTGGACACCTCGCCGCGCGTGGGGGGCATCCAGCCGCGGGTGTCGTCGCCGTTCGGGCTCTCGACCTTGATGACGTCGGCGCCCAGGTCGGCCAGGAGCATCGTGGCGTACGGACCCGCCAAAATCCGGGAGAAGTCGGCCACCAGCACGCCGGACAGCGGCCCGCCCCCCGCCGGTCCGTTCGTTGCGGCGTCTCGTGTCATCCTGTCTCCCCTTCGATTTCACACCGTTCGTTCAGCGGACATATGTCCGCCATCGGGATTCTGGCACACTGCCCTGCGCTCAGGCCATAGCGCGGAGCGACCTTGACAGCGTGCGGTGCGCTCGTAGAGTTACCGGCAGAATGACCGTTGTACGGACAGATGTTCGCGCTTTTTGCTTTCCTTGAGGAGTTATGACGATGACCGAGTTCGAGGCCGGGCGGCCGCTGGTGCTGCGCAACGGCACCGTGCTGCCGATGGACGGCAGGCGGGTGCTGACAGAGACGGACGTGCTGGTCACCGGTGACAAGATCGCCGCCATCGGTCCCCGGCTTGAGGTGCCCGAGGGCACGGCCGAGATCGACGCCTCCGGCGGCATCGTCATGCCCGGCATGATCGACACCCACCGGCACATGTGGCAGACCGCGATGCGCGGCTACGGCGCCGACTGGACGCTCACCCAGTACTTCGTCTGGTACTACCTGGAGTACGGCAAGCTGTTCCGCCCTGAGGACGTGCACGCGGGCAACACCCTGGCCGCCATCGAGGCCCTGGACGCCGGCGTCACCACCGTCGTCGACTGGTCGCACGGCCTGCGCACGCCCGACCACGCCGACGCCGCCGTGGACGCGCTGCAGGCGGTGCCCGGCCGGTACGTGCTCGCCTACGGCAACATCCAGGCGCCGCCCGCCGAGTGGACCACCGCGCCCGAGTTCCGCGACTTCGTGCGCCGCCGCATCACCGGCGACGACATGCTCGGCTTCCAGATCGCCTTCGATGTGACGGGCGACCCGTCGTTCCCCGAGAAACCCGCCTTCGAGGTGGCCCGCGACCTCGGCGTGAACGTCACCACGCACGCCGGCGTGTGGGGCGCCACCAGTGACGAGGGCATCCGGCTCATGTACGAGCACGGCTTCATGACGCCCGGCACGGTCTACGTGCACGCCGCCTCGCTGTCGGCCGACTCCTACAACCGCATCGCGGCCACCGGCGGCTCCATCTCGGTCTCCACCGAGAGCGAGCAGAGCGCCGGCCAGGGCTACCCGCCCACCTGGGCCATCCGCCTGCACGGCATCCCGGTCTCGCTGTCGATGGACACCAGCGTGTGGTGGAGCGGCGACCTGTTCTCCGCCATGCGCACCACGCTCGGCGCCGACCGCGCACGCGAGCACCTGGAGGCGCAGGCCAAGGGCGAGACCGTCACGCACGCCGCGCTCCGCGCCGACCAGGTGGTGCACTGGGCCACCCGGGGCGGCGCCGACGCCATCGGCCGCGACGACCTCGGCGTCATCGAGCCGGGCAAGAAGGCCGACATCGTGCTCATCAAGAACGATCACTCGCCGGTGTCGTTCCCGCTGCTCAACCCGTTCGGGCACGTGGTGTTCCAGGCGCAGCGCGGCGACGTGCACACGGTGCTGGTCAACGGGCGGGTGGTCAAGCACGAGCACCGGCTGGTCGGCATCGACCTCGCCGCCGCCCGTGCCCAGGTGGACAGGACCGTCGAGTACCTGCGCGGCGAGCTGGGCGAGGAGGCCTGGGAGAAGGGCATGAACCCGGACATCCCCACGACGAAGGTGCTCGACAACCCGTACACGTACACCGACTACCGCAGCGACGCCACCCACCGCAGGTAGCCGTCGCTCGCTTGCGTCCTTCCGCGCCGGTGCGCGGGCTCGGGATACCGGCGCGAGAGTCCCGCGTGCCGGCGCGGAAGGAGCGGACATCGGTCATCCCCCTTGCCCGCCCGCTGTCAGCGGGCGGGCAGCACCCCGACGCCGGCCAGCGCCTCCAGCGATCGCTCCGGGTAGGGGTCGTCCTTGCGCGGCCGCCACTCGCTCAACGGCACCAGGCCCGGATCGATCAGCTCGAACCCTTCGAACAGGCCGGCGATCTCCTCGCGGGTGCGCGCCCGCATCGGGTTCGTGGTCTGCCGGTACACGGCCTGCCCGCCCTCCACCTCCTCCTGCGACACGTGGTCCACGCAGGCGTGGGATAACGCCAGGCAGGAGCCGGGGGCGAGCGCTTGCCGGATCTGCGCCTGGTACTGGTAGACCTCGTCTTCGGGCAGGAAGTGCCACACCGCGATCGTCAGCACCCCGACCGGCTGATCGAGGTCGAGCAGCCCGGACACCTCGGGGCCGGCGAAGATCTCGGCCGGCTTGCGCAGGTCGCCCTCCACGGTCACCACGCCCTGCTCGTCCCGCAGCGCGCGGCCCTTCGCCAGCACGATCGGGTCGTTGTCCACGTACGCGACCCGGGCGTCCGGCACCACCTTGCGCGCGATGTCGTGCACGTTCGGGTAGATCGGGATGCCGCAGCCGATGTCGATGAACTGGCGGATGCCCAGCTCGGCCATCGCCCGGGTGGCACGCAGCACGAACCCGCGCGTCGCGCGGGCCGAGTTGCGCGCGTTCGGCACGGCCAGCATGAACGTCTTGGCCGCCTCCCGGTCGACCGCGAAGTGGTCACAGCCGCCCAGAAGGTAGTCATAGATGCGCGCCGACGACGGCTTGGAGGCGTCGAGCTCGGTGGGGGAACTCACCATCATGTCCCTTCTCGGAGTTGATCGCGGATGGCAGCGAGCATCAGCGCGGACTCGGCCGGGGTGCGCGCGACGCCGGCGAGCTGGTCGAGCAGCAACCCGTACCGCTCGTGCTCGCGCAGGTCGCCGAGCTCCTCGCCGCCGAAGCGGTGGAACACGATGACCTGCTGATCCGGCAGTCGCAGCACCGTGAACGGCTCCAGCGGCAGGAACGCGGAGTCCGCGGGAAGTATCTGGAGGGTGATGTCCGGCTCGCGGGACGCCTTGAGCAGCTCGTCGAGCTGCCGGACGTGCGCGGCCACGTCGCCGCCGAGCGGGCGCCGCAGCACCGTCTCCTCGATGACGGCCCACAGGCGGGCCCGCCGGCTCTCCTGGCGGCGGCGCAGGTTCTCGGCCTTCGCCAGCGTCACCTCGCCGGGCGGCGTCGGGAACTGCACGGCACGCTGCACGGCCTGCTCGTACTCCGGCGTGCGCAGCAGGTCCGGCACGAAGTGCGTCGCGTACGTGCGGATGAGCGTCGCGGCCTGCTCGTGATGCCACAGCACGGTCTCTTCCAGCGGGACCGTCTGGTCCCACCAGCCCGGTTCCCGCCGCCCCACGGCCACGGAGATCAGCGCCTCCTGCTGGTAGGGGTCGGTGATCCCGTACAGCGTCAGCAGCCGGGACAGGAAGGCGCGGTCGAACGGGGCCTGGCCGCGCTCCATGCGGGAGAGCGTCGGCGCCGAGCTGCCCGTCTCCGCGGCCACGGCTTCCAGGGTGAGTCCACGGTCGAGCCGCAGATGGCGCAGCCGAGCGCCCACCGTCTGTCTGGCGGCCGCCGTGCTCGCGCCGTTCACGTGCCCCCTTCACGCGGGCCCGGCACGCCACCGGACCGCCCGACCGGATTTTCAGTGATCGCCAGACTCTATGTAGACATATCGCATTAGTCCATGTAAAGGGGGCACTGCCCTTCGCTTGGAAGATCACAGATTTTTCAGCGAGGGAATCACCGAGCGGGCGGCGCGTCAGGGCACGTAGTGGGCGACCCCGTCGCCGAAGGACCAGTCGATCGGCCCGTTCTCGGTCACCGAGATGAAGACGTCGCGCGGCTCGGTGCCCGCGTACTCGCGGGCAAGCTCGGCGATCCGCCGGTACATGGCCTTCTTCTGCTCGGGCGTACGGCCCGCCCGGAAGGTGATCGCGATGAAGACGACGTCGTCGGTACGGCGCAGGCCGGGGAACGTGCCGTACCGCATCACGCTGCGGGCGCCGTCGTGCGAGGTCAGCACCTGGAACAGGTCGTCGGACGGGATGCCGATGGTCTCGACCATGGCGTCGTGGACGGCACGGCCGAGCGCGTCGAGCCGCTCGGGGGCGGCTCGCATCGCGTCGATGCGGACGAACGGCATGGTCGTCTCCCTTTCGGATGCGGGGCTATCGGGTGAGCATGCTGAGCGCGCCTTCGACGGCCGTGGCGAACACCTGGGCGTCGCCGGCGGCGCGGGCCAGCACGTACCCGCCCTGAAGCGTGGCGACGAGCGCGGTGGCCGTGGCCCTGGGGTCGAGCGCGGGGTCCAGCTCCCCTGCGGCGCGGCCCTCTTCGAGCAGCTCGGCGATGCGTCCGGTGAGCCAGGCGAACGTCTCCTCGACCGGCCGCCGCAGCCCGGGGTCGGCCATCACGTCGGGGTCCTGGGTGAGGCGGCCGACGGGACAGCCCTTGAGCGCGTCGCGCTCGCGGCGCAGGTAGGCGGCGACGCGTTCGACGGCGCTGCCCGGCCCGGTGAACGCGGCCTCGGCCCGCTGCCTCAGCTCCGCGGCGCTGCGGTCGATGGCGGCCAGGGCGAGGTCCGGCTTGCCGCTGAAGTGGTGGTACATGCTGCCTTGCCCGGCCCCCGACCGCTGCTGGATCGCCTTGGGGCTGGTGCCGACATAGCCGCGCTCCCACAGCAGCTCGCGGGTGCTCTCGATGAGCCGTTCCCTGGTGTCCATGCTGGACATACTAGTAGGTACAGGACGTGCTGCGCTGGGTGCGTACGACACCGTGAAGCTCCTGCGCCCCCGGGATTGTCGGTGCGGCAGGCCATACTGCGCCGAGCCGGCATGATCACGAAGGAAGGGTGTGGCACATGGCGCAACTGCTGCGAAGGCTCGATGACGAGGTGCACATCGAGTACAACACGTTCGGTCTGGACGGCACCGATCTGCTGTGGAGCTCACCCACCGAGGAGATCCACCACTTCACCGCCGCCGTACGGCTCGAGTCGTGGGACGCCGAGCCGGAGCCCGCGGACGCTTCATGGACGCCGGTCAGCACGCAGACGTTCGTCGCGGAGCGCGGCGTGGTCGCGATCACCTCGATGATGGAGTACAGGGGACACGACTTCCTGATCGGGCCGCCGCACTTCGAGTACGGCGTGCAGATGTACTTACGCGAGCCCCGGCCCGGCGACGGACACGGCACGGGCAAGAGCGACGAGACGTGGATGCTGAGGTTCTGGCCGATCCGGGACGTCTTCGACCCCATCGAGCACGCGGCGCCGGAGCACTATTTCGTGCCCGGAGTCGGGTACCACTCGATCGACATCGAGCCCGAGCGGCTCGTGCCGCCTCCGTCGCGGCGGAAGGTGCCGGTGCCGGTCTCGGCGGTGTCCGACTGGGTGTCGCTGTGCCCGGACCCCGACCTCGACACCTTCGACGGCTGGCTGCGCCGGGAACGCCGCACGGCCGAAGCCGACGGCGTCACCATCTACCAGCGGCTGCGCGCGCACGGGATCGACATCGAGGACGGCGCGGACCTCACGCTGGCCGCGTGCGCCCCGCCGTACTGGCGCGCCGGCCGGTACGAGGATCCGGTGATCGACTGCTACTACGCCGAGCAGGCGAGGCGGGACTCGTTTGCGAACCTGGCCGAGTACGGGCTGCGCGAGCGCGCCGACGCCGATCGCATCGCCAAGGAGTTGTGCCGCCGCGGCACGCCCACGTTCTCGGTGCCCGTCGAACGCCGCAGTGTCGCACCCGGCGACAGCCTCCGTGTGTGGCGGTGGGAGACCGACTACCTCGGCGGCGCGCTGCGGGGCGGCGGGCTGACGGTGGATCGGCAGGTGGTGGCCGAGAATCCGTGGACCAGGCAGATTCTCGTCTCCGGCATCGTGACGATTTTGCGCAGCGACGAAACAAGGCACTGCGGCGGCGGCCCCGACTGGTACGCGGCGCGCAACGCAGAACCGCACGAGGCGGCCAGGGTGCTGTGCGCGGAGGCCACCTGGGAGGAGGACCCCGAGCAGCGCCGGGCCCTGGACGAGCTGGTCAAGGAGAAGCTCGCCGAGCTGCGAGCCGCCCATGGGAGCGGGAAGTGATGATCTGCTCGGCCTCACCCCTCGTGCGGCCTCGCAGCAGGCACGGGCTTTGCCCGCTTGTACCGGCCTCCGCCGCTCGTACGCGTCTTTGTCGCACGTCGGAGGCGGCGATTCGGGGGTGCGGCCCGCCGTGGAGGGACGGCGGGCTTGGGCACGGTCGCGCCCGGCGGTCACGACGGCCGCCGGGGCGGGTCAGCGGGGGGCGTGGGTGCGGAGCAGGTCGGAGACCGTCGGCGCCTGCATCATGTGGGGGTCGAGCGCCTCGGCGCGGCGGCGGGGGATGCCGCCGGCCAGGGCGGCCTCGGTGAGCGCCTCCTTGACCCACCGGACGTCCACGGGGTGCCCGTCCTCCTGCTTGATGAGCGGCTCTCCAGGGGTCCTGGACGACGACAGCGTACGCAGCAGGGGCCTGGCCACCGGCGGGACCGGGAAGGCCACGAGGTCGCCGCGGCCGTCGGCGACGGTGACGATGGCGGGTTCGCCGGCGGTCACCGCCCGCAGGTCCTGCAGGGTGATCCCGGCCAGCGAGGAGACCGGCGCGCCGGTGGCGTCGAGCAGCGCGACCGCGACGGCCTCGGCGGGCTTGCCTTCGGCGGCCAGCCGGGCGACGCCCTTGCGCAGCAGCCGCCGGTCGCCGGGGGTCAGCGCGGGGATGGGGCCGGGCCGTACGGCGCCCCGCTGCCAGGCGAACGTGTAGAACGCCGACAGCATCGCCCGCTTCCTGGACACGGTGGTCGGCGACAGCGGCCTGCCCGGGGTGCGCACGCCGACGGTCAGCGTGCCGCTGAGCGCGCCGTTGCAGTAGGCGTCGAGGTGGGCGCCGGTGGCCGCGAGCGGGTCGAGGGCGGGCTCGGCGTCCTGGAGCCAGCGCAGGAACGCGGCCAGCACCTGCAGCCTGGCCTGCCGGGTCGCCTTGGAGGGCTTCTCGGTCAGCCAGGCCACGACCGTACGGCGGGTCGGCGCCGCCAGCCCGTCCACGAAGTCGACGTCGGCACCGGCCACCTCACCCCCGTCACCGGGCCTGCGGCGCGGCCGGAGCCCTGGAATCCGGCCGACGCTCCCGGCCCGCGGCTCCGCCGTCCCGGCATCAAGGTCACCTTGTCCGCTCGCCTGCGGCTCGGACGTACGAGGGTCACCGTCTTCCGGCCCGCCTGTCATTCCCGGGTTCCGATCGTCCGGCCCGCCTGCCGCGCGAAGGGCATGGCCCTCCGGCTCACCTGCCGTGCCAGGACTCGCCCCGGCAGGGCCGGAGCGGGGACCGCTCGCCCTGGCGGCCAGGCGGCTGGGGAGCCGGGAAGGGCCGGGCAGCGGGTCCGGCGGGTGCGCGGCGCGTTCGTCGCCCGGCAACGAACCCGGCAGGTGCGGCGCGGCAAGCTCACCGGGCAAGGAGCCGGACCGGTGTGGCGCGGCGAGGTCGCCGGTCAGCGGGTCAGGCCCGTGCAGGGAATGGTCATCGCCGGACGTTAAGGACTGCGCGCCTCCGGAGACGGCGGGGACGGCGGCGTCGTCGTGGGCTTTCGGCATGCTCAGCACTCGACCGCACCCGTCCTCTCCACGACAGCGGCATGGCCGAGCAGCCCCGGCCGCGCGAAGGACGTCACGGAGGAGTCGGTGGCCGTCGCGCGGGCATCGTGAGCGCCCGGGCGGCCTGAGCCAGGCAGTCCAATCATGATCTCGATCTTCTCACGGAGCGGCCCCATCTCCTCCGCGTTCCGCCCCGTTCGTCACCCGGCATGTCCGGCTTCCAGGCGACCGACCCTCCTGAGCCGAAATACATCGACCCTGTCGGTGCTCCACACCCTGTCGCGCAAGGGCCCGATGCGGCTCACCGACCTGACGGCGACCGAGCAGCTCAAGCAGCCCGCGCTGACCAGCCTCGTGGCGAAGCTGGAACGCGAGGGGCTGGTGTCACGCCGTCCCGACCCCCGCGACGGGCGGGCCGTCCTGCTGTCGCTCACGCCCGAGGGCCGGCGGATCGTCGACTCCCGGCGCGCCGACCGCGTCGCGCGGCTGCGCCGCCTGGTGGACCACCTGGACGGCGACGACCGGGCCGCGCTCGCCGACGTGATGCGGGTACTCGGCCGGCTGACCGAGATCGCCGAACGACTGGAGGATCGACCATGAACAGGCCGCCGGAGCCGGTGCCGCTGCACGTGCACTTCATGCGCCGCCCCGGGGCTGGGCCGGATCCGGTGCCGCTATCTTGCGCCACGGCTGGCCATGGACGTTCTGGCACTGGTCGAAGGTCGTCGACGTCTGGCACGAGCTGATGACCGGCGTGCTCGGGCACGAGCGGTATGCGGCGGCGGGCTGCGACGTGGAGCGGGTGTTCAGCAAGGACGACCTGCTCACGCACGCGGCCATCTACTGGGCGGGCGAGTCGATCGCCTCGTCTATCCGCACGTACGCCAACAACAACCGCTACCCGTGGACGCCGTCGCACGGCCGGTGGCCGGTGGTGGAGGCACCGACGGGCATCACGTTCGTCGGCTACGAGAACCCGCCGGGCGTGACGACCGGCGAGCAGCGCATCGCAGTTCCTGGAGAGCGACCGGGCGGCCTGGTACAACCACGCCGGCGTCACCTGCCACGATCGCGGCGGGCACTTCATCCCGTGGGAGATCCCGCAGGAGTGGGTGTCCGACCTGCGCCGCACGTTCCGCGGCCGCCGCTGACACCCCGGCACACGCTCAGACGCCGAGCCGTACCGGAGCGGCGCGTGCGTGAGCCCATAACCGGGCGGCCTAGGGCCTCCCGCCGCGTCAGCAGGACAGGACGAAGAGGGTCACCAGGGCGGAGATGAGCAGCACCATGCCCAGCACGGCGGCCACCTCCCAGTTGCCGACCTGCGAGGCGAAGCGCTGCGGGTTGTCCTCGCCGACTCTGGCGTTGAAGGCGCTCAGCCTGCTGGCCAGGCGCGCTTCGGTGTGGCGCAGCTCCAGCTCGATCTCCGCCAGGATGAGCTGCTCGTGGGGCGACAGGCCGTCCACGATGCTCACTCCTTCTCCGCGGCGGCTTCGACGGCGGGAGGAGCCGAGTGGGGGTAGTGCAGGTCGAAGGCGGGCCGCTCCGAGCGGATGCGCGGCAGGCTGGTGAAGTTGTGGCGCGGCGGCGGGCAGCTCGTCGCCCATTCCAGGGAGTTGCCGAAGCCCCACGGGTCGTCCACGGTGACGCGGGGCGCGTGACGGGCGCTCCACCAGACGTTGTAGAGGAACGGCAGCGTGGACAGTCCCAGGATCAGCGCGCCGATGGACGAGATGAGGTGCAGGTCGGTGAAGTGGTCGATGGCGCTGTAGTCGGCGTACCGGCGCGGCATGCCGGCCACGCCCAGCCAGTGCTGCACCAGGAACGTGGTGTGGAAGCCGATGAACAGCATCCAGAAGTGCACCTTGCCGAGCCGTTCGTTCAGCATCTTTCCCGTCATCTTGGGCCACCAGAAGTAGAACCCGGAGAACATGGCGAACACCACGGTGCCGAAGACCACGTAGTGGAAGTGGGCGACGACGAAGTACGTGTCGGTGATGTGGAAGTCGAGCGGCGGCGAGGCCAGGATCATCCCGGTCAGCCCGCCCAGCAGGAAGGTGACGAGGAAGCCGACCGCGAACAGCATGGGCGTCTGGAAGCTGATGTGGCCGCGCCACATGGTGCCGGTCCAGTTGAAGAACTTCACGCCCGTGGGGATGGCGATGAGGAACGTGGTGAAGGCGAAGAACGGCAGCAGCACCTGGCCGGTGCCGAACATGTGGTGCGCCCACACCGTCATCGACAGTCCCGAGATGGCGATGGTCGCGCCGACCAGGCCGATGTAGCCGAAGACGGGCTTGCGGCTGAAGACCGGGATGACCTCGGTGATGATGCCGAAGAACGGCAGCGCGATGATGTAGACCTCGGGATGCCCGAAGAACCAGAACAGGTGCTGCCAGAGCATGGCCCCGGCGTTGGTGGGGTCGTAGACGTGGGTGCCGAGCTTGCGGTCGGCCTCCAGCGCGAGCAGCGCGGCGGCCAGCACCGGGAACGCCATCAGCACGAGCATGCTGGTGAGCAGCGTATTCCAGGTGAAGATCGGCATCCGGAACATCGTCATGCCGGGGGCGCGCATGGTGATGATCGTGGTGATGAAGTTGACCGAGCCGAGGATGGTGCCGAGTCCTGACAGCGCCAGGCCCATGATCCACAGATCGCCGCCTATGGTGGGGCTGAACGTGGAGTGCGAGAGCGGGGTGTAGGCGAACCACCCGAAGTCGGCGGCGCCGCCGGCGCTGAAGAACCCGCTGACGGCGATGAGGCCGCCGAACAGGAAGAGCCAGAAGCTGACCGCGTTGAGCCGGGGAAGGCCACGTCGGGGGCGCCGATCTGGAGCGGCATGATCACGTTCGCGAACCCGGCGAACAGCGGGGTCGCGAAGAACAGCATCATGATCGTGCCGTGCATGGTGAACAGCTGGTTGTACGCCTCGGGGCTGACCAGGTCCAGGCCGGGCTGTGCCAGCTCGCCCCGGATGACCAGGGCCATGATCCCGGCCAGCAGGAAGAACAGGAACGAGGCGATCAGGTACATGTAGCCGATGATCTTGTGGTCCGTGCTCGAGAGCCAGGCCACGATGAGCCGCCCCTTGCCTTTGGCCTCGACCGGCGACAGGGCGGACGTCAACGGTTCGTCAGTACGCGGTTCCTCAATGGTCACCGAAGCCCCCCATTTTGCCCCCACATGCCTGCGCTGCCCTGTTTTCGCAGGTCAGCGCCGTACGACGGGCTTACCCTCTCCGTCCGGACCTATGCTCAGCGCACCCCGCGGCGCCCGTGACCCACCTGTGTCCACCGAGCACCACCAGGCAACAGCCGCACAGCCGACCTCCGACAGCCTCCCTGAGTCGAACACCGCCCACACCACCTCACACACACCACCAGCTCACAGCCGAGAAATCGACCTCCGATAGCCTCCTGAATCGACCACTTGGGGAGGTATTGGGTGTCGGGGGTTGTCGCGGCGTTCGCCGCTCTGGTGTCGGTCGCCGTACTCGGCTACGTCATCGGGGCCACCGGACTGCTCCGGGCGAGCGACGAGCTGACGCTGTCGCGGCTGGCGTTCTTCGTGGCGACCCCGGCGCTGATGTTCGCCACCGTCTCCAAGGCCGATCTGGCGGCGCTGCTGTCGCCGGTGCTGCTCACCGAGGTCATCGCGGTGGCGTTCACGCAGCTGGTCTTCGTGCTGGTGGCCAGGCTGGTGTTCCGTCGCGACACCCGGCAGGCCACGATCGGCGCCCTGGCCTCCTCGTACGTCAACGCCGGAAACCTGGGCGTGCCGATCTCCCTGTACGTGCTGGGCGACGCCGCCCTGATCGCCCCCATCCTGCTCTTCCAGCTTCTGGTGCTGACCCCGGTGTCGTTCCTGATCCTGGACAAGGGCGCCCGCTCCCCGCGCGCCGCCCTGCTGCTGCCGTTCAGGAACCCGCTCACGGTCGCCTCGCTGCTCGGCCTGGCGCTCGCGGTGAGCGGCGTCTCGCTGCCGGTCGCGGTCATGCGCCCGATCGACCTGCTGGGCGGCGCGGCCGTGCCGGTGGCGCTGCTGGCGTACGGCCTCAGCCTGTACGGCTCCCGCCGCCAGGCGCCCGCCCCCGAGGAGGACGGCGTGGGCAAGGACATCGCGCTGGCCGTGGCGCTCAAGGCCGTCGCCCAGCCGACGGTGGCGTACCTGACCGCGCGTTTCGCCCTCCACCTCGACGGCCTGCACCTGCTCGCGGCCACCCTCTTCGCCGCGCTGCCCACGGCCCAGAACATCTACGTGTACGCCGTCACGTACGACACCGCCCGGCGGCTGGCGCGCGGCACCATCTTGGTGACGACCGGCCTGTCCATCCCGATCATGACCGCCATCGGCGCCGTACTGGGTTGACCGCCACCGCGCCTGTACGAGTTGTGCAGAGCCGGTCGCACCGCGTACGGACTTCCGGCGGCGCTTCGCCGACGAGGTGGCCGCCGCCCGCAAGGTCAGCGGCGCCTTCACCGCCCCGCTCATCGACGCCGACACCGACGCCGACCTGCCGTGGCTGGCCACCCGCCTACGTACCGGCCCCTCCCTGCACCAGGCCATCGCCGGCCGAGGCCCGCTCCCCCTGGAGTCCGTGGCCGTACTCGGGGCCGCTCTGGCCGAGGGGCCGGCCGCCGTGCACATGAGCGGGATCGTGCACCGCGACCTCAAACCCGCCAACGTACTCTTGGCCGAGGACGGGCCCCGGCTGATCGGCTTCGGCATCGCCCGAGCCCTCGACGGCACCTCCACCACCCACACCTCCACCGTCCTCAGCACGGCGGCGTTCATGTCCCCGGAACAGGCCCGCGCGCAGAAGGCCGGTCCGGCGGCGGACGTGTTCTCGCTCGGCTGCGTGCTGGGCTTGCCACTCTCCCACTGCTCACCTCAACCGGCGCCGGTCACCGGGGCGGAGGCGACGGACCGTATGGCGTCCCCCGAGTGGTCCCGCCGCATGACGGAGCGACGGGAGTTCGGCACGCAGTACCGCCGCCTGGTGCGGGGCCGTGCGGCCCCTCGGGCCTGCCAGCGGCGTCAAGCGGGCCGCTAGGCGGGCTGCGCGTTCCCGCAGGGCGGGCGTGTCCTGAGTGAGGATCGGAGCCAGCGCTTCCCGCACGACGCCGGCGCGGGTCGCGTCGCGCAGCACCGCCTCGCCCGCCCACTCCAGCGCCGCACGCAGCAGCCTCTTCTCCGGCCGGGACGTCAGCGCCGTCAATGCCTGACCGAACAGCCTCTCGTCCAGCCGCCCCGCCTCCTCAAGACGCCAAAGCTGCGACACTGCCATGTCCGCGACCGCGACCGGGCCGGTGGGCAGCAGGCGTACGTAGTCGGCGGCGTGCGCGGCCGACTCATCGATGGTGAGGTTGAGGCGATCATGCAGGCCCACGAGCTGGGCCGGTGTCAGGCACCCGGCGCGTGGGGCGGCGCCCTCATCCCGTATGGGCCGCTGCTCGAACTGGCCCGGGTGATAGGCGAAGCGGGTCAGGCGGCCGAGGAGGGCCTCGATGACGTTCGCCCGGTCGAGCAGCCCGTCTTCGACGAGCCGTACCACCGTACCGACCAGTGGCCACAGTTCGGCGTGCGGAAGGCCGTCGATGTCGAGCAGGCGCGGCGCGTACGCGGCGAGCAGCGGATCGTCCACCTGCGTGCCGGACCACGCTGATCGCCGTGCTCGCAGTGACCGCAGCCAGCCCACGACGAACGCTCTGTCCTCGGGTGGTGCGATGCCCGTCTCGCGCACCAGCGCGGCTGCCACGTCCCAGTGCCGCAGTTCCGGCAACCTCAGCCGGGACGCGATGTGGCGTGCCGCCTCGGCCCGCCACTCCAGCGGCCTGCTCCGCAACAGCCGAAGGAGACGCCGACTCTCCACGCCCTCGCTCCCCGAGCTACCGCCCTCCGCGCGCCCTCTTTCCGCGCTGCCGCCCTTCGCACGCTCGCCCTCCGCGCTACCGCGATGCGAGCCGCAGCCCTCCGCGCGTCTACTTCCCACGCTGCTTTCCGCGGGCCCGCTTCCCCCGCTGCCGCCCTCCTTGCACTCGGCCTCCGCGTGCTCGGCCTTCCCGCGGCGTCCTGCGCTTTCGCTCTCCGCTCCCCTGCCCTCGCGTCGCGCCGCGTTCCCTCCTCCGATGCCGTGCTGCTCGCGCGTCCCACCTCCTCCTCTCGCGCTTTCGCCAGGGGCGCTGTGTTCCCGGAGCTCTGGGCGGAAGAGCCAGGCCGCGACCTGCGACGGGTCGCTCAGGCAGCCCACCCCGGCCAGCAGCAACGGCCCAGCCTGCCGTCCCAGGCCGGGCGTGCGGGCGACGTAGCCGGGCAGTTCGGCCGCGATCACGGCGCGTGCGGCCGGGTCCAGCGTGCTGACGTATCGCTCGGTGCCGGGCACGTCACCCGCTCGGGCGAGCGTGAGCAGCTTCGCCCACGCTTCCGCGACCCCCGGCCGCCGTGCCGGCATCACCGCATCCACCATGGCCAGGACCATAGCGAGCGCCCACGACAATTCCAGATCTCGAACGTGATCACGAAAACGTGATATGATCATTTTGTCATGAAGACTCATGACAACTCCGGCCCTGCCGATGCCGCCGCCCGCTTCGTCGAGGCTATGAATTCCGGCGGCTCCCTCGATCACGTTTACGAAGACGGCGCCGTACTCATCCCGGTGCCCGGCCACCCCGTCACCGGTTCCGCCCTCGCCGCCGCCAACCGCCACTTGCAGAGCTTCGGGGTGCCGATGGAGGCGGTCCCGCGTCAGGTGTACGTCGCCGGGGACATCGCCCTGCTCATCGTCGACTGGTCGATGCGCGGCACCGCCCGCGACGGCACCAAGATCGATATGAGCGGCACCGCGACCGACGTCCTCAGGCGCGGCGCGGACGGGCAGTGGCGGTACGTCATCGACAACCCGCACGGCACCGCCACGTTCCCGAGCTGACGACCACTGCTGCCGAGACAGCCGGCGCCGCCCGGACCCCGCGCCGGCCACGCCCTGCACCGCCAGCTCAACCGCCGCCGCCAATTCAACCAGGTGCGAGTCTGTGGGGGCGAGGTCCACGATGCTCGTTCCGCCTCGGGTGCCGAGAAGGGGATGCGGGCCAAGCCAGCGCGGGGCAGGCTGGCACAGAGCCGGCGCGTGCCGTTCCGCGAGGGCGAGGGCGAGGGCGGCGCGGCTGGGGCGGCGCATGGCCCACAGCGTGGCCGCGCAGGCGACCGAGGAGGGGCGCGGGGCTGGGAGCAGTGCGGAGTCCAGACCGGCGCGGCTGCGCATGCGGCCGTGCGGCGACCGCACGGGCGGACCGACGGCGACCGCGCACGACGTTGAGAGGTGACCGCGCAGGACGTCAGAAAGTGATCGCACCGGCCGGCTGAAGAGCGGTCCGAGGAGGCCGCAGGGCGGTCAGGGGGTTGCGGGGGTTACGTCTAGGACGGCTTTGCCGGCGACTCGGCGCTCCAGCAGGTCACGGGCGGCGGTCGCCACGTCCTCCCAAGGGCCGCGGCGGCTCACCTCCGCCTTCAACCGTCCGGTCGCGAGAAACCGGAGCAGCGTGGCCAGGTCAGGGCCGACCTCGTGGACGTCGCCGAACGTGCTCATCGTCTTCGCAGGCCCGATCGAGAACAGCGAGTACGGCTTGAAAACGGCGGGTTCGTCCGATGCCCAGCCGATGTTCTGGACGTTCCCACCGGGCGCGAGAAGTTCCCAGGCGGCGGCGAGCTGGGGGCCGCCGACGGTGTCGAGGATGAGGTCCACCGGCTGGTCGATCCCCTCCAGCCCGATCATGACCTCGTCGGCGCCCAGCTCGGCCAGGCCCTCGGCGCGGGCGGGTGAGCCGACCGAGGCGATGACGTGGGCGCCGCCCAGGGCGGCGAGCTGGACCGCGTACCGGCCGACTCCTCCGGCCGCGCCGGTGATCAGTACGCGGTGGCCGAGTATCGGGCGGGCGCGGAGGGTGCGCAGCGCGGTGACGCCGGCGATCGGCAGGGCGGCGGCGTCGGCCGGATCGACGCCGTCGGGGATTTCGGCGACCGCCGTGGTGTCCACGGCCATCCGCTCGGCCCACGCGCCTTCCCCGAAGGCCACGACGGGGGTGCCGACGGCGGGTCCCGTCCCGTCGGCGGCGGCTCGTACGACAACGCCGGCGGCGTCGTGGCCGTGCACGGTCCCGGGCGGACGGCGGGCGGCGAACGCGACCTCGCCGCGGTTCAGCGAGATGTGCCGGACGTCGAGCAGGAGCTGGTTGGGGGCGGGTTCGGGTTCGGGGGCGGTGCCGAGGCGGATGGCGGATGGGACGTCGGGGTCGATGAGGAGTGCGCGCACGGGTCGAGGCTCCTATGGGTGTCGGGGGTGATGCGAAACGTTCGCATCGCCCATTCGGACCGCTGGTCCGGTTTTCCCGAACGGTAGCATATGCGGACCGGCAGTCCGTATCGTGTGAACCCGGTGCCCGGCCCGGCCGGCAGACGAGAGCGCGACGCCATGCGCAGAGGGGAACCCCATGACCCGTACAGAACGTGCCGACGCCGCTCGTAACCGCCGCGCGGTGCTCGACGCCACCGAACGGCTGCTCGCCGAAGGCGGCGGCGACCACGTGTCGCTCGATCGGGTCGCGGCGCTGGCCGGGGTGGGCAAGGGCACGGTGTTCCGGCGGTTCGGCAGCCGTGCGGGATTGCTGCAGGCGCTGCTGGAGGAGCGTTCACGTGAGCTGAAAGAGGCCATCATGACCGGGCCGCCGCCGCTCGGCCCGGGGGTGCCGGCCAGGGAACGGCTGACGGCGTTCCTCGATGCGCTGGGCGCGATCGCCGAGGGCAACGCCGTGCTGCTGTCGGCGCACGAGCAGGCGTGCGCCGAGGACAAGTACGCCGACCCGAGCTACCGCTTCTGGCACCGGCACCTCAGCGAGCTGCTGGCCGAGGCCCGCCCGGGGCTGGACACCGAGTTCGCGGCCCACGCGGTGCTCGCGGTCTTCGACGGCGACCTGATCCGCCACGTGACGCCGCCGGGCGATCCGCGCTACTTCACGCGTTCCGTCCAGCGAATGGTGGCCGCGCTCCTCGGCGACCAGGAGGACGTCAGGACGTGATGAGCGTCAGCCCCAGGGCGGACAGCGCCTCGGCGACCGGCTGGAAGAACGTGGTGCCGCCGGACGCGCAGTTGCCCGAGCCGCCCACGGTGACGCCCTGGGCCTGGTCGCCCGAGACGAACGGCGCTCCCGACATGCCGGGCTCGGAGCAGACGTTCGTGCGCACCAGGCCGGTGATCACGCCTTCGGGGAAGTTCACGGTGACGTTGCGCTGCTGAATGATGCCGCAGTGCCAGCCGGCGCCGGGAGCGGCCCGGCAGACGGACGCGCCGACGGGCGCGGGGGTGGCGCCGCGGATGAGCTGCTCGGTGCCGCCGGCGGCGACCGCGCCGCGCGGGGTCCAGCCGGGGTAGAGGGTGACCCAGGCGTAGTCGTAGCCGGAGCCGGAGGAGTAGGCGAAGACGCCGATCGGGGTGCCGTCGGTGGTCGTGGCGATGTCGCCGGGCTCGCCGCAGTGGCCGGCGGTGAGGAAGCCGTCGGTGGTGCCCTGCCGTGCGGTGAAACCGACGATGCAGCGTCCCTTGCCCTCGACCATGAAGCCGTCGCCGCCGCGGATGCCGGCGTAGGGGACGGGCCTGGCGGCCGACGGCTCGACGCGTACGGCGGAGGCGTCCACCCCTGCGGCCTCGACGAAGGCGGCCGCCTCGGCCGGGTCGGCGGCCAGGATCACGACGTCGTTGGCGGCCACGTCCACGTACCAGGCGTGCACGTCGGGACCGGCCGCGCGGGCGGCGGCGTCCAGGCGGGCCTTGGCGGCGTCGAGCGCGGCCAGCGGGCGGGTGACGACGTCGGCGCGGGCGCCGGCCTTCGCGATGGCCGGAACGCGGGCGGCGTCCGTGGTGGCGGCGACGAGCGTCCCGTCATCGGCCAGCCAGGTGCCCGCGAAGGCGTCTCCGAGCTCTCGCCGTAACTCCGTCTCCGCAGCACTGGCGCGCTCCTCGGCGGCGAGCCGGGCGGCGGCCTGTCCGGAGGCGAGCCCGAGGTCCCGCTCCATCGCCGGCGCCACATCGGCGTCGGGGCCGGGTGCGAAGGCCGACACCGAAGGGCCGGTGATGAGGGCGAGTCCGAGGGTGAGCGCCGTGGCGGCAAGGCGGTACGCGTTCATGCGGGTTGGGCCTCCTGGCAGCAACCGTAGATCGTGAAGCCCGCCGCCCGCCTCATATCACTTTGCACCTATCACGGCGTTATGGCCGACCCGCCGACGATGCCGCGCAGGACCAGGTCGATTCCGCTCAGGAACCGCTCGCGGTCGTCGTGCGCGCGCACCTGACCGGCGATGGCCTTCATGAACGGGCACTCGCCGGGGTCGAGGTCACGGTGAACCGGTCGCGGGCCGGCACGCCCAGCGCCTGGGCGGCCGAAGCTCTCGAAGACCCGCGGCGTCACCGGCCCCCAGGGCTTGCGGGTGATCCGCACGGCGAGCTGGGCGGTGAGCCAGGGACGCCGGTGACCGCTCCTTCCACCAGGACACCGCGCTCCGTCGGGACATCGCACTCGAACGCGAAGCCGCACCCTCCTAAACGGGACAACTCTCCCGTTAGCGTGCTACAGTGCTTAACGGTAAATCCGTTCCGTTTAGGAGGGCATTGTGGAGTACAGGCGGCTTGGCGGGCTCGACGTGCCCGTGCTGAGCTTCGGCGCCGGCACGTTCGGCGGCAGGGGCGAGCTGTTCGGCGCTTGGGGCAACACCGATGTGGCCGAGGCCAGGCGGCTGGTGGACGTGGCGCTGGACGCGGGGATGACCATGTTCGACACGGCGGACGTCTACTCCGACGGCGCCTCGGAAGAGGTGCTCGGCCAGGCCGTCAAGGGGCGGCGCGACAAGGTGCTCATCTCCACCAAGGCCGGCCTGCCCATGCACGACGGGCCGAACGGCGCGGGCACCTCGCGCTCCCGGCTGATCAAGGCCGTGGACGACGCGCTGCGCCGCCTCGGCACCGACTACATCGACCTGTTCCAGCTCCACGCCTTCGACGCGGCCACCCCGGTCGAGGAGGTGCTGGACACGCTCGGCGACCTGGTCACGGCGGGCAAGCTCCGGTACGTCGGCGCGTCCAACTTCTCCGGCTGGCAGCTCATGAAGTCGCTGGCGCACGCCGACCGGCACGGCCGCCCCCGGTACGTGGCCCACCAGGTCTACTACTCGCTGGTCGGCCGCGACTACGAGTGGGAGCTGATGCCGCTCGCCCTCGACCAGGGCGTCGGCGCACTGGTGTGGAGTCCGCTCGGCTGGGGACGGCTGACCGGCAAGATCAGGCGGGGCAGCCCGATCCCGGAGGGCAGCAGGCTGCACAAGACCGCCGTGTACGGCCCCGCCGTGGACGACGAGCTGCTCTACCGGGTCGTGGACGTGCTGGACGAGCTCGCCGCCGAGACCGGCAGGAGCGTGCCGCAGATCGCGCTCAACTGGCTGCTGACCCGGCCCAGCGTGTCCTCGGTGATCGTGGGCGCGCGCAATGAGGAGCAGTTGCGCGAGAACCTCGGGGCCGTCGGCTGGCGGCTGACCCCCGAGCAGGTCAGCAGGCTGGACAAGGCGAGCGAGGTCACCGCGCCTTACCCGTACCACCCGTATCGGAACCAGGAGGGGTTCGCGCGGGTGAACCCGCCGATCGAGCGGCTCATCGCGGCCGGGCTCGCGGGGTGAGGCTCACTCCCATACGAGCCGCGCCCGATCGACCTTGCCCGTCTGGTTGCGCGGCACCTCCCGTACGAACACCACGTCGCGGGGCACCTTGAACCCGGCCAGCTCCTCCTTGACGGCCTGGCGCAGCTCGTCGGCCGACAGCTCGACACCGTCCTCGGGGACGACGTACGCGGCGAGCCGCTGCCCGAACTCCTCGTCGGGCACGCCCAGCACGGCGACGTCGGCCACGCCCGGCCTGGCCGCGAGGAAGTCCTCGACCTCCTGCGGGAACACGTTCTCGCCGCCGGAGACGATCATGTCGTCGTCGCGGCCGTCGATGAACAGCCGCCCGTGCTCGTCGCGGTGGCCGAGGTCGCCGGTGGGCAGCGGCCCGCCGGGGCCGAACGTCAGCCCGCCCGCCACGACCACCCGGCCCACCTCCCCGGGCGGCAGCTCCTCGCCCGAGGCGTCCTCGATGCGGACGGTGGCGCCGCGCGGCGGGCGGCCGACGGTGCCGGGGGCGTCGCGCAGGTCGGCGGGGGTGGCCAGGGCGGCCCAGCCGGCCTCGGTGGAGCCGTACAGGTCGTGGAGCACGTTCCCGTACGTGTCCATGAAGCGGGTGGCGAGGTCGGCGGGCAGCGCGGAGCCGCCGGAGACGACGACGCGCAGGCGGGGCAGCGGCCTGGGCGGCAGCTCCAGCAGCCGCCGCAGCATGACCGGCACCGCGATCAGCGCGCCCGCCCCGGTGCGGTCGAGATCGTCGAGCACGGCAGCGGCGTCGAAGCGGCGGCGCAGCACGACGGGGCAGCCGAGGACGAGCGCGGCGGCGTACCAGAGCAGGCCGAGCCCGTGGAACAGCGGCGGCGCGATCAGCATCGGCTCGCCACTGCGCAGTGGCACGGTGGCCAGCATCGACACGAACGGCTCGGCCAGCGCCGCCATCGACAGCCGGCGCGGTGCCCCCTTGGGGGTGCCGGTCGTGCCGGAGGTGAGCAGCACCAGCCGCCCCGGCCGCTTCGGGTACGGCGGCTCATCCCCCGGCGCGGAGCCGGCGAGGTCGTCGAGGTCGCTCACGCGCGGCCCGTCGAACTCGACCTCCCACAGGCCGGGCGCGGCGACGAGCAGGTGCACGCCCTCGCGCCGCAGCACCTCGCGCAGGCGCGGCCCGGCCAGGCCGGTGTTGAGCAGCAGCAGGTCGGCGCCGAGCCGCGACACCGCGCCCGCGGCGGCGGGAAATCCCCGGTCGTTCGGCCACATGACGGCGACCGTCGTGCCGGGCCCGACGCCGAAGCGCCGGTGCAGCCCGGCCGCCAGCGCGGCGGCGCGCGCGTCCAGCTCGGCGAAGGTGACCTCGCCTTCCTCGTCGATGACGGCCGGGCGGTCCGGCCAGCGCGCCGCGGCGACGGCCAGGCCGGTCGCGGGGGTGAGGTGGAAGTGCCGGTACGCCTCCACGACGCGGGCGAGCGCGGCCGGATGGACCGGGCCGAGCAGCCCGTTGCGGGTGAGCGTGGCGACGGCCTCCACTCCGAAGCCGCCCAGGTCGATCAGCCGTCCGAGCACCGGCGCCCCCTCACCTTTCCGGTACGAGCCAGGAGGAGGTACGCGTACCCGCTGAAGCCCGGACGCAACCTCCGGTCAGCCGGACGCGCCACCAGTCGCGGAACATCCACGCGTCGAACTCCGTGATCTGCGACGCGCTGCCGGCCTTCATGAGGAAGCAGCAGACGCCGCTCGGCGTCCAGTCGTAGAAGTCGTCCAGGCCGAACGAGTGGCCGATCTCGTGCAGCAGGATGTGCATGTTGTCGGCGTCGAGGTTCGACATGTAGTACTCGCTGCCGACGCGCTGCCCCCAGTCGCCGCCGGCGCCGCCGCCACCGGCCAGGTGGTCGGCGGCGGCCAGCTCGGCGGCCCGCGTCTCGGGACGGCCGAGGTCGCGAGCGTCTACACCCGCATCGGCTACCGCACGGCGGGCGAGATGCCGCACATCTCGCTGCGCTGACCGGCTTCAGGCGCTCGTGACGTAGCGCTGGATCACCGGTCCGATGTCGCGTACGAGGTCGTCCACCTCGGCCTCCACCATCGGCGGCAGGCGCAGGATGTAGCGGGTCAGTGCCAGGCCGAGCATCTGGGTGCTGACCAGCCCGGCCCGGTAGGCCGCGTCGTCCGCCCCCGTCACCCGGCCGATGAAGGCGGCGATCTGCGTCTCGAAGACCTCGCGCATGCGCTCGGCGGCCATGGGGTTGGTGCTGGCCGAGCGCAGCAGCAGGATCAGCACGTCGTCGGAGAGGTCGCCCTCCCAGCGGGCCAGGAAGTGGCGTACGAGCAGCTCGCCGAGCCGTTCGACGGGCGGATCGTCGACGGCGGCGAGCTTGAGGTCGACGTCCACGGCCGCGCTGAACAGCCCGGCCTTGCTGCCGTAGTAGCGCATGACCATCGAGGGGTCGACGCCGACCATCGAGGCCACCGCCCGGATCGTCATCGCCTCGTAGCCACGCTCGATGAGCAGCTTCCTGGCGGCGGCGAGTATCGAACTCCTGGTCGCCGCCGATCTCTCCGTGAACGCCATGACAACAAGTGTAGGCCAACGCTTGTATGACATGTCCCGGAGGCCGGGGGCCGGTCCCGAGAGCGAACCGTACAGCGGAGATCGACGCGGAGGGAACGCATGGGCAGAAGGACGCGCGCAGGATTGATCGTCGTGACGCTCGCCGCTGGTCACGGTGCCGGCACTCCTGCTGACCGGCCCTTCCGGCCAGGGCAGGCGGCAGGAGACGCCACAGGCGGGCACCGCTCCTCCCACCGCCGCCACCCCTCCCAGCACTCCTGCTGCTCCCGGGACGACGGCGACGACCGCGTCATCTGAGACCGACCCCACACTCGATCCCTGTTACATGCTGAGCCTGTCGGTGTCCGGCCGGATTTTCGCCGAGGTGAAGGCCGTCAGCGGCAAGAAGAAGGACTCCGCGTTACGGGCCGAGCCAGGACCTACCGGAGGTTCGCCGATCAGCTCCTCCTTGACGCGGCCCAGGCCCCCGGGCGACTACAGCCGACATTGATCAAGTGCGCCTCCGCCAGCACCGCGGTCGCGCGATACGTCACCGAGCACAAGCCCCGGCCCGGCATCGTCATCGACTACGGACCCGCCCGCAAACGCTGGCTTGCGGCGCAGAAGACGGCCGAGAAGTTCTGCGGGCATGAGCTTCCCGGCGGCCCGGACGCCAAGTGACGCCCATCAGGGGCGGAAGGCGGCGGCGTGGCGGGCGGCCCAGCCGGCAAAGGTGCGCGCCGGGCGGCCCAGGACTGCGGCCACGTCGGGGCTGACCTGCTGCTCGGCCGCCGTCGGCGCGCCGAGGACGTCCAGCGTGGCCTCGACGACCTCGGCCGGCATGAACCTGGACATCTCCGTACGGGCCTCCTCCCGGCTCTGCTCGGTGAAGCGCACCTCGGCGCCGAGCGCCCGCCCGATGGCCGCGGCCCGCTGGCGTGGGGTGATCGGCTCGGGCCCGGTGAGCACGTACGTGCGGCCCGCGTGCCCGTCCTGCCGCAGCACCGTGGCCGCGACCTCGGCGATGTCGGCCGGGTCGATGAACGGCAGCGCGACGTCGGCGAACGGCGCGGCGGCGGCCTGCCGGGCGCGCACGGATCCGGCCCAGGCCAGCGTGTTGGTGTAGAAGCCGCTGGGACGCAGGATCGTCCACTCCAGCCCTGAGGCGCGGACGGCGTCCTCGAAGGCGGCCGGGTGCGCGTACTGGCCGGGCCTGGTGCCCGCGCCCTGCGAGGAGAGCAGGACGACGCGCCGGATCCCCGCCTCCTTTGCCGTCTTCATGACAGCCTCCGGCTCCTGCCCGGCGACCAGCAGCAACAGCGCGCTCGCTCCGGCGAAGGCGGCCTCGAGGCTCGCCGGGTCACCCAGGTCGGCCGCGACGTGACGGACGCCCGCCGGCTGCGGTGCGGGGTTGCGCAAGACGGCCGTGACCTGCTCTCCTGCGGCGGCGAGCAGGCGGACGACCTCTGCGCCGACGTTCCCCGTGGCTCCCGTGATGACGAACATGGACGTGCTCCTCAGTTCTTAGTTAGTTGACTGACTTAGAGCTGCGACCATAGCGGGCCCGAGGCGCGGTTGTCTATAGTTAGTCAGGTGACTGACTCAAAGCGGCCGGGAAAGCGGGAGCGGCTGGCGAGCGCCGCCGCCCAGGTGCTGCACGAGCGAGGGGTCGAGAAGACGACTCTGGCGGACATCGCGCGCGCCGCCGACGTGCCCGTGGGCAACGTCTACTACTACTTCAAGACGAAGGACCAGCTCATCCAGGCCGCGATCGACGAGCACGACCGCGAGCTCGACACCGTCATCGCCGAACTCGACCGGCTCGGCACCCCGCAGGAGCGGCTCAAGGGGCTGGTACGCGGCTGGATGAGCCGGCCTGAGGTCACCGCCCGCTACGGCTGCCCCACCGGCACCCTCGCATCCGAGCTGGACAAGCGCGACGACGGGCTGGACAAGGCGATCGCCGGGGTGATGCGGCGGGTGCTCGACTGGGTGGAGGCGCAGTTCGCCGCCATGGGGCGGGGGGACGCGCGGGAGCTGGCCGTCGGGCTGTTCGCCTCGTACCAGGGCGTCTCGCTGCTCACCAACACCTTCCGGGAGCCCGAGCTGATGACCGTGGAAGGCCGCCGCTTGGAGCGCTGGATCGACTCCCTGACCTGACCTGGGTCGGAAGCGCCGTTGGCGGCCTCCCCTGACCTGCCCCGGCTCGGGCAGACCCCTGCACGGCGACGAGGGCCTGCCCAGGAGCCGGGTCAGGCGAGGCCCGGGTGGCGGGTCACACGGGGCCCGGGTAGGCGGGGGTCAGGCGAGGACCGGGTAGTTGGCGCGCAGCACGCCGTGCGGGTCCCTGGCGCGCTTGATCGCGCGCAGCCGCTCCAGCACGGGCGCGGGGAAGGCGGCCGAGGCGCGCTCCCCGTACCCGAGCAGCGTGTACGGCTTGCGCCCGCTCGCCCGCTCCCCCAGCTGACCGGCGAACCACCGCAGCCGCTCCCCCGCCGCCTCGGCCAGCTCGGGTGTGAAGGCGGGCCCGAGCAGGTACAGCAGGTACGGCTCCGCCACCGGGCCGCTCGGCCCGGCGTTCGGCCAGGAGGCGGCCAGCGCGCCGCCGAGGTGCCGCACCTGCGCGACGGCCAGCGGCGCGAGCGGCGCGTCCAGCACCAGATCGGCGACCTCGTCGTCCAGCCCGGTCAGCAGCTCCGAACGGGACCTGCCGGGGGTGGGATCGACGGGCTCGGCGGTGATCGAGCCGAGGTCGGCCACCGCGAGCGGCCCACGGGTGTCGCGGAGCACGTCATCGATCTTGCCGAGCCGGTCGAGCAGCGCGCGCCCCTTCTGCTCCTCGCCGAGGAACGCGGCGTCGATCGTCACCATGGGCGGCAGGTTGGGCAGGTTCACCCGGCCGAACCACAGCGCCAGCTCGTCCGGCGCCTCCGCGGTGAGCTCGCGGTAGGCGTCGAACACCTCGCGCGCCCGGTGCGCCGGCCACGCCACCCGGCCTCCGTACAGGGCCGGGGCGGGGAACAGCTCGAACTCGACGGCCGTGACCACCGCGAAGTCGCCACCGCCGCCGCGCAGCGCCCAGAACAGCTCCGGGTCCGACTCGGCCGTCACCGTGGCGGGCTCACCGTCGGCGCGTACGACGTCAAAGGCCCGTACGGCGTCGGCCGCGAACCCGTACCGCCGCCCGAACCAGCTCAGCCCGCCGCCCAGCGTGTACCCCGCCACGCTCACGACCGGGCTGCTGCCCGCGAGGCCCGTCAGCCCGTGCCGGCCCGCCTCGGCCAGCACCTCGCCCCACTTCACGCCCGCGCCCACCCGGGCGACCCGCTCATCGGGGCGCACCTCGACGCCGCCCAGGCGGGTCGTGCGCAGCAGGATCACCCCCTCGGTGTCGCCCGTCGCGCCGTGCCCGCCCGCCTGGGCGGCGACCGCGATCCCCGACTCGGCGGCGTACCTGACCACCGCCGCCACCTCTTGCGCGTCGCCGGGCTCGACGACGGCGGCGACGGGCTGGCGGACCGACGCGTTCCACGGCCTGGCCGCCTCCTCGAACCCGACGTCGCCCGGCAGCAGCACCCTGCCGCCCGGCACGGCCGCGCGCAGCTTCGCGTTCGTCATATGTCCTCTGCTCCTTTGGATCGTTCCGACGGCCCCGGAGAATCGATTCGGGGTCACCGGCTATGACGAAATCGGCGGGGAGAGTGTGACCTGCGGATCGTCGGCTACGGGTGCGGGGAGGAAGCGTGGCTGGTGCGGGCGCTGGCGCGCTGTCCCGGCGCGGCCGCCGACGGGGTGGACGTCTCGCCGTCCGCCATGGACGCGGCGGCCGAGGATGCCCTGGCGGCGGCCAGGGAGCACCGGGACATGTGGCTGAACGGCTACCGCGGCGTACTCGGCTTCGTCACCCTGCCGCTCCAGCGCACATCCTGTGCGGTTCCTCCCCGAGTCCCGCACGCACGCACCTTCACCTCACTCCCCAGGGCCGTGCGTCAGGGGGTGGCGCGCAACCAGGCGGCGTGCGGGCCTTGGGCTCCGGCGGCGAGCCAGGCGGCTGCGGCTGCGGTGTCGCCGGCGATCGTGACCGGGGTGGTCCATCGCTTCTCGCACAGCCGCCGGACGTGCTCGCGTACCGGGCCTTCGGCGGTCAGGACGCCGCCGGCCAGCACGATCGGCGACGTCTCCCCGGGCGCGCGCACCTGAGCCAGCGTGGCGAGCAGCCGTTCGGCGGCGGACTCGACGATCGCGACGGCGGCCGGATCGCCCGCCTGGGCGGCCTTGCCGACCAGCGGCGCCAGCGGGGCGAGCGTCGCCACGGGCGCGGCCTGCGCCCGGATGATGAGGAGATCGGCGATGCGCGCCGTCGGCTCCGCCCCGGGCCCGGCCACCGCCTCGGCCACCAGCCGCACCAGCTCACCCGCGTGACCGGCATCGGCAGGACGGTCCGAGCGGCCATCCACCGTCCGCTCGCCGGTCGCGTTTCCGGCGGCCGAACCACGCGAGCGGCCGTCCACCGTGTGCTCGCCGGTCGGATCCGCGGCGGCGGAAGCGGGCGAGCGGCCGGTTTCCGTGCGCTGCTCGCCCGCCGTGCCGGTGGTGGGCGGATGAGTCGAGCTGCCGCCTGAGATGCCGGGCTCAGGCCGGACTGCCGGAGTGGCGGTGAGGTGGCGGATGGTGTGGCGGGCGGCGGCGCGGCCGAGCCAGAAGCCCGAGCCCTCGTCGCCCAGCAGCCAGCCGTGACCGTCGGCGACGTGGGTGACGCGCCTGTCTTCGACGCGCAGGGCGACCGCGCCCGTCCCCGACAGCAGTACGTGCCCGGACGGCTGCGGGGTGCCCGCGACGAAGGCGAGCAAAGGGTCTTCGAGGCCGCGTACCGGGAAGCGCAGCCCGCAGCCGGCCCAGGCGCGGGTGAAGGCGGCGTGCACGGCGGAGTCCTGGAGGGCTCCGAGGCCGGCGAGCCCGATGACGCCGTTCGCCACCCGGCCGGGGTCGATCTCGCCGAGCGCCTGCTTGACGGCGGCGGTGATCTGGGCGAGCGCGGCATCGACGCCGTGCGCGACGGGGTTCCCGCCTCCGGCCAGGCCGTAGCCGACGCGTTCGCCGGTGGAGGTGGTGAGCAGGGCACGCGTGGAGGTGCCGCCGGCGTCGATGCCGAGGTACAGGTCCATGGTCGCTCTCTCGTCGTGCTGGGGGATCGGCGCGCACTGTACTCGTCATGCCCGCCGAGCGCCGCCCCACCGGCCCGCCCGGCGGACAGGGCCGGATCACAGGGGCGGGGCACCCGGGTGGGCGTGGGATACTGCGGAAATGGCGCGGATCGTCTTCATCGGGGTCGGTGACGTGGAGCTGACGCGCCGCGTGGTCTCCGCGCTGGTGCTGGGTCCCGGCCTGCGCGGCGAACTCGAGATCATTCTGCACGACGACGACCCGGGCAAGCTCGTCACGACCGAGCGGCTGGTACGCGCGATCGACGCCGAGGCGGGCGCGGAGGCGAAGATCCGCAGCGTCTTCGACCGGCGGCAGGCGCTCAAGGGCGCCGACTTCGTGGTGAGCCATCTCGACGTGGGCGGGTTCGACGCGACGTTGCGCGACTTCGAGATCCCCCACCGTTACGGCCTGCGCCAGACCATCGGCGACACGATCGGCATCGGCGGCGTCTTCCGCGGCCTGCGCACGATCCCGGTGCTGGTGGAGCTGGCCGGGCAGATGGCCGAGGAGTGCCCGGACGCGTGGCTGCTGAGCTGCAGCGACCCGATGGCGATGACCGGGTGGGCGGTGCACGAGGCGACCGGGTTCGAGCGGTTCGCCGGGCTGTGCCACGCGGTGTGCGACACACACGCGTACCTGGCCGATCTCGTGGGACGCGACGAGGACGAGGTGACGTTCCTCAGCGCCGGGCTCAACCACCAGTCGTTCGTGCTGCGCTTCGAGGCGGACGGGCGCTCGCTCTATCCGGAGCTCGACGCGGTGCTGGAAGCCGACCCGCAGCTCCGGCGGCACGTACGCGTCGAGCTCTACCGCACGTTCGGCTACTTCCCGACGCAGTCGAGCGAGCACGCCGCCGAGTACGTGCCGTGGATCATGCGCCACCCCGACGAGACGGCGCGGCTGGGCGTGCCGGTCGAGGAGTACCTGCGGCGCGTCGGCAAGAGCCTGCACCTGTACGAGGAGACGCGGCGCGCCCTGTCGGCGGGCCACCCGCTGCTGATCCGGTGGCAGCATCAGGAGCCGGCGGCTGCGATGATCCTGGCGATGCTGACCGGTGAGGAGAAGGAGATCTACGTCAACGTGGCCAACCGGGGCCTGATCGGCAACCTGCCGGAGGGGTGCTGCGTGGAGGTGCCGGCCGTGGTCGGCGCGGCGGGGGTGCGGCCCCGGCCCGTCGGCGACCTGCCGGTGCAGCTCGCCGCGCTCAACCGGACGTTCCTGAACGTCGTGGAGCTGACCGTGCGGGCGGCGCTCGACGGAGACCGTTCGCACGTCTACCACGCGGCGATGCTCGACCCGAACACGGGCGCGACGCTGCCGCTGCCCAAGATCAAGGAGCTGTGCGACGAGCTGATCGAGGCGCACGGCGACCTGCTGCCCGCGGCGGTCCGTGCGTGATGGAGCAGATGCCGACGGAGGTGCGGCGCGAGCGCATGCTGGCGATGCTCGCCGAGCAGGAGTTCGCGCGGGTGGCGGAGCTCGCCGAGGCGTTCGGGGTGTCGAGCGTGACCGTGCGCGCCGACCTCGACGCGCTGGAGGAGCAGGGCAAGGTACGCCGGGTGCGCGGCGGCGCGATGATCGCCGGGCCCGCGCCGCACGTGGAGCCGTCGTTCGAGCTGTCGCTGGGCACGGCGGCGGTGGAGAAGTCGCTGATCGCGAAGGTGGCGGCGCGGCTGGTGACGTCCGGCGAGTCCGTGCTGATGGGGGCGGGCACGACCACCTCGTACGTGGCCCGCGAGCTGGTGGCGCGCACCGATCTGACCGAGGTGACGGTGTTCACCAACGGGCTGCGCACCGCGCTGGAGCTGGAGCCCGCGCTGCCCCGGATCTCGGTGGTGGTGACCGGCGGGACCCTGCGCCGCCAGCAGCATTCGCTGGTCGATCCGCTGGGCGGCAAGCTGCTCGAGGGCATCAGGGCGCACACGGTGATCATGGGCTGCGGCGGCATCGACCCGGTCGCCGGGGTGACGAACGTGAGCCTGCCCGACGCCGAGATGAAGCAGCGCATGCTGCGGGCGGCGGCCAGGAAGATCCTGGTGGCCGACGCGTCGAAGCTGGGCGTGGTGGAGATGGCGCCGATCTGCGCGATCGGGGAGATCGATCTGCTGATCACCGGGGAGTCGGCCGATCCCGAGTGCGTGGCGGCGCTGCGGGACAAGGGGCTTGAGGTCGAGATCGCCCGCTGAGCCCGGTCCGGCCCCTGGGCCGTCGCTCCCCGTCCCGCCGGCCGCCGCCGCGCGCCCGACCCCCGCGGCGGGCCCGGGCGCGGATGGGGTAGCCGGCCCGGACGCAGGTGGGGCGACGGGCCCGAACGCGGGTGCGGGTGCCGGGCCCGGACACGGGTTCGGGTGGCGGGCCTGGGCGCGAGTGCGGGTGGCGGGCGCGGGTGAGGCGGCGGTGGTCAGGCGCGCAGCGCCTCCGGGAGCAGGTCGCCGTGTGCCCGGGTCAGGTCGTCGGCCATGGCCCAGATCTGGTCGAGCGTCAGTGACGCGGCCGTGTTCGGATCGACCATCAGGGCGTGCCTGACCAGGCGGGGGTCGCCTTCCAGCGCGGCGCGCACGGTCAGCTCGTTGACGCTCACGTACGCCCGGTTCAGCGCCGCGCACTGCGGCGGCAGCGCGCCGACGGCGGTGGGCCGGACGCCGGTGGCGTCCACCGCGCACGGTACTTCGACGACGCAGCCTTGCGGCAGGTTCGAGATGAGGCCGTCGTTGACGACGTTGCCGTAGACGACGCGCGGCGTGCCGGTGACGATGCTGTGGATGATCTGCGGCGCGTACTCGTCGGTTCCTGCGATGTCCAGCTCGCCGCCGCTCCGCACGAGATCGCGGGTGCGCTTGTACTCGGCCAGATTCTCCTCGCTGACCCGCAGGTATTCGCCGACGGGGATGCGCAGCCGGTCGATCTCGCCGTCGTGGTGCATCAGCCACGGCACGTACTCGGCGGAGTGCTCGCTGGTCTCGGTCGGGTAGTAGCCGAGCCGCCGGTACATGTCGATTCTGACCCGCCTGCGCAGTTCGGGGTCGTCCACGTCGAGCCGCGGGTAGAGGTCCTCGCCGTCGCGTTCGAAGCGCAGCACCCACGCCTGGTGGTTGACGCCGGCCGCGACGTACGACACCTCCTCGTACGGCACCGACACGAGATCGGCCAGTCCCCGCATGGTCCAGTAGACGGAGTGGCACAGGCCGACGACGTTCTTGACCTTGCCCGACAGGTACCACACGTTCATCGCCATCGGATTGGTGTAGTTGAGCAGCAGCGCGTCGGGGCAGACCGCGCCGATGTCGGCGGCGAGGGCGTCGAGCAGGGGGAACGTGCGCAGCGCGCGGAACACGCCGCCGGCGCCGATGGTGTCGGCGATGGTCTGGCGCAGCCCGTACCCGGCGGGGATCTCGAAGTCGGTCACGGTGGCGTCGTAGCCGCCGACCTGCACCATGTTGATGACGAAGTCGGCGCCGTCGAGCGCCTCGCGGCGGTCGAGGTGGGCGGTGACGGTGGCGGCGCCGGCGGTGATGCGGCGGGCGACGGCCTCGGCGACCTCCAGGCGCTCGGCGTCGATGTCGTGCAGCGCGATGCGCATGCCGCGCAGCTCGGGGAAGGCGACCAGGTCGGCGAGCAGTCCCTGGGTGAAGACGACGCTTCCCGCCCCGACGAACACGATCTTCTTCATGACGTTGCTTCCTCCCAGGTGGGCTGCGCCGCGGTGCCGCCTGCGGCGCGGGTGGAAAGGGTGCCGCAGGTCACGGCCACGGTCATGGCCTGCTTGAGCGGCTGGCCGCGCAGCAGCGCGGCGAGCAGGCCGGCGTTGAAGCTGTCGCCCGCGCCGACGGCGTCGACCACGGTGGCGGGCGTGGCGGGCACCTCGGCGGGCTCTCCGTCGGCGAAGGCGAGCGCGCCGAGCGCGCCGCGCTTGACGACGGGCAGCGTGCCGCGGGCGGCCAGCTCGCGTACGGCCCACTCCACACCGGCGCCGCCGGGCGGCGGGCCCGCGACGGCGGCGGCGATGGCGAGCGCTTCGGCCTCGTTGGGCAGCAGGACGTCGGTGACGGGCAGGACCTCCGCCAGGCCCGCCCACCGGCCGGCGGGGTCGTCGTTGGTGTCGAGCGAGGTGGACGCGCCGGCCGCTCTGGCCAGGGCGAACAGCCCGGGGAGCCCGGCGGCGAGCCGCGGCTGGAGGAAGTACGACGAGACGTGGACGTGCGCGGCCCGCTCGACGAGCCCGCGCGGCACGTCGTCGGCGGCGAGCCGGTCGAGGCAGCCGGAGGCGGTGAGTATGGCCCGGTCGTCGCCGTCCGCGAGCACCACGGTCATGGCGGTGGGCACGTCGGGGTCGACGACGCAGGCGGAGACGTCGACGCCGCCGCCGCGCAGGGCGTCCAGGACGAAGGCCCCGGCGGGGTCGTCCCCCACCCGGCCGACGAACGCGGTGCGCAGGCCGAGCCGGGCGGCGCCGTACGCGGTGATCGCTCCGGAGCCGCCGAGCACCAGACCGGCGGCGGGGACGAGCTGTTCGCGCTGGCCGAACTCGGGATGGCGAGGCGCGCCGGAGACGATCACGTCCGGGTTGGCGTCGCCGACGACAAGCAGGTCGAAGGTCGTTCTGGACACCACGGCACCGTTTCAGGTGTTGTGGAAGCTTGTCAAGTCTTGCGATTTTTCGAAGGTATTGACAAGACTTCGAAAGTCACCATGATTGGCTCCAATCATTCCGGGAGGAGCATCCACAGTGCGAAGAAGAACCGCGGCGGCCCTGGTCGCGGCGATCGTCCTGGCGGCCGCGGGCTGCGGAGGGTCGGCGCAGGAGGGCGCGAAGACGGTGGACCCGCAGGCGAAGGTGAAGCTCACCTGGTGGACGGGCCAGACGGCGGACGCGCAGAAAGTCCTCGAAGGGCTGGCCGCAAAGTTCACCCAGCAGCACCCCAACGTCACGATCGAGGTCTCCTCCGGCGCCTCGACCACCGACGACCTGCTGCAGAAGCTCTCCGCCGGCTTCGCGAGCGGCGTCTACCCCGACATCTCCTACGCTTTCGGAAGCTGGGCCTCGCAGCTCCAGGAGTCCGGCAAGACCCTCGACCTGACCGAGAAGGTGAAGGACCCGTCGGTCGGGTGGGAGGAGTTCCCCGAGGCGGCCCGCTCGACCGCGACGCCGAACGGGCAGGTCATCGGCTTCCCCGCGATCGTGGACAACCTCTCGCTGCTCTACAACAAGAAGCTCTTCGACGCCAAGGGCGTGCCGTACCCGACCGATGACTGGACCTGGGACGACTTCCGCGAGGCGGCGAGGAAGCTCACCGACCCGGCGGAGAAGATCTACGGGACCGCGTACTCGGTGAGCGCGTCGGAGGACACGACCTGGCACTTCTGGCCGCTGCTGTGGCAGCGCGGCGGCAGCATCCTGACGCCGGATCACAAGAAGCCCGCGTTCAACTCGCAGGCCGGGGTGGACGCGCTGGAGTTCCTGCGGGCGATGGCGGTGGACGACAAGAGCGTCTACCTCGACCAGACCGACGAGCGGTACGCGCCGCTGTTCGCCGACGGCCGCATCGCCATGATCATCAACGGGCCGTGGTCGCTGTACGACCTCAAGCGGAAGAAGACCGACTACGGCGTGGCCTTCCTGCCCGGCACCAACGGCGACCACCAGACCGTCTCGGGGCCCGACCTGTGGACGCTGTTCGACAACGGCGACGCCAACCGGGCCTACTGGTCGTTCGAGCTGATCAAGTGGCTCACCTCGGCGGAGGGCGACGCCCAGTGGAACCTCACGCAGGGCAACCTGCCGCTGCGCACCTCCGAGACGGAGCTGCCCGAGTACGAGACGTACATCAAGGAGTACCCGGGCGCGGAGAAGATGGTCGCCAACCTGGCCAACGCCAAGCAGGCCAGGCCCACGGTCAGCGGCTACGTGGAGATGTCGCGGCACGTCGGCGAGGCCATCGCCAAGGCCATGCAGGGCGCGGCGACGCCCAAGCAGGCCCTTGACGAGGCGGCGCAGAAGTCGGCCCTGGCGCTGGCCGGGGGCTGACGATGTCGGTGCTGTTCGCCGGGCGCCGTCCGGCCGCACACGCGGCGACGCTCCCGTCCGGCCGGGTGCGGTGGCTGCATCGCACGCTGACCGGATGGGGCTTCGCCGGCCCCGCCACCCTGCTCGTGGTCGGCCTGTCGATCTTCCCGGCGGTGTGGGCGTTCCTCATCTCCCGGCAGAAGTGGAACGGCATCTCCCCCGCCAAGCCGATCGGCTGGCTCAACTACGAGCTCATGGTCCAAGACCCCGATCTGCTCGCGGCCGTGCGGCACACGCTGGTGTTCACGGTGCTGTTCGTCCCGTCGTCGATCTTCCTCGGGATGCTCGTCGCGGTCGCGCTCAACCGGCCGATCAAGCTGGTCGGCTTCTACCGTACGTGCATCTTCATCCCGTTCGTCGCCTCGGCCGCGGCCACCGGCATCCTCGCGAACTTCGTCTTCAACCCGCAGTACGGCGCCGCCAACAGCGTCCTGCGCGTGCTCGGCCTGCCGCAGCAGCAGTTCCTGGAGAGCCAGTCGCAGGCGCTCGCGGTGATCTGCCTGATCGCGCTGTGGGGGCAGGTCGGCTTCACCGTGGTGGTCTACCTGGCCGCGCTGCAGGACATCCCGAAGGACGTGGTGGAGGCGGCCCGCATGGACGGCGCCGGCCGCTGGCAGGTCTTCCGGCACGTCACCATGCCGCAGCTCGGCCCGGTGACCGTCTTCACCTCCATCTGGCAGACGATCACCGCGCTGCAGCTGTTCGACCTGGTCTTCACCACCACCAGGGGCGGGCCGCTCGGGGCGACGCAGACGATCGTCTACTACGTCTACGTCCAGGCGTTCAAGCTCACCAAGTTCGGCTACGGCTCGGCCGTCGCGTACGGGCTGTTCGCCGCCACCATGCTCATCACCGTCGGGATGATCCTCTACTCCCGGCGCAGCAAGATCGAGGCCTTCTGATGCGACGCCTGCCGTTCAGCCCGTGGCACCTGCTGCTCATGCCGCTGGCGCTGCTGTTCGCGCTGCCGCTGGTGCAGATGGTGCTGACCGCGTTCATGCCGGACAGCGACATCAACCGCTTCCCGCCGCGCTTCATCCCGAGCCGGCTCACCCTCGACGGGTTCGCGGGCCTGTTCAGCCAGTCGCAGGCGCTGCTGTGGCTGCTGAACACGGTGATCGTGGCCGCCGTCTCGGTCGTGTCGCACCTCGTCCTGTGCTCCATGGCCGGGTACGGCTTCGCGCGGCTGAAGTTCTTCGGCAAGCAGGCCGGGTTCCTGATGATCCTCGCGACCATCATGATCCCGACCCAGCTGCTGATGATCCCGACGTACGTGATGTTCAGCCGGCTCGGCCTGATCGACACGCTGGCGGCGGCGTTCGTGCCGTGGCTGGCGTCGGCGTTCGGGATCTTCCTGATGCGGCAGTTCTTCCTGTCGCTGCCCGCCGAGCTGGAGGACGCCGCCCGCATCGACGGGTGCACGACGTTCGGCGTGTTCTGGCGGGTGGTGCTGCCGCTGGCCAGGCCCGCGCTGGCCACGCTGACGGTGTTCACGCTGCTCGGCTCGTGGAACGACCTCATCTGGCCGCTCATCGCCATCAGCGACGAGAACATCTACACGATCCAGCTCGGCCTGGCCAACTTCCAGGGCACCCGGCACACCCAGTGGTCGCTGCTCATGGCCGGGAACGTGGTGGCGACGCTGCCGCTCATCGTCGGGTTCGTCGCGGCGCAGCGGCAGTTCGTCGCCACCATGACGTTCACCGGGCTCAAGGGCTGAGCCTTCTACCAGGGGCGCCTACCAGGCGACGGGCAGGGAGGTGAGGCCGTACACGACGTTGAACGAGCGGAACTCGGCGGGCGGTCCCTCCTCGCGCAGCCCGGGGAAGCGCTCGAACAGCGCGGGGAACGCGATGGTCATCTCCATCCTGGCCAGCGGCGCGCCGAGGCAGTGGTGCACGCCGTGGCCGAAGGCGACGTGGCCCATCTCGCCGCGCGAGATGTCCAGCCGTTCGGGGTCGGGCACGAACGCCGGATCCCGGTTGGCGGCCGGCAGCGCGCACACCACCAGCTCGCCCTCCGGGATCCGCACACCTGACACCTCCACCTCGGTGGTGGTCACCTTGATCGTGCCCGAGTGCACGATGCTGAGCCAGCGCAGCAGCTCCTCGACCGCCGCGCCCCACCGCTCGGGCTCCTTGCGCAGCAGGCCGAGCTGGTCGGGGTGGCGCAGCAGCGCCAGCGTGCCGAGGCCGAGCATGTTGGACGTGGTCTCGTGGCCGGCCAGCAACAGCAGGCTGCCGATGCCGACCAGCTCATCGGCGGACAGGTCGTCGCCGTGCTCGCGGACGAGCATGCCGAGCAGGTCGTCGCCGGGGTCTTTGAGCGCGCGGCCGACCAGCTCGCTCATGTAGGCGCGCGATTCGAGCTGCGCGGCGGCCCGCCGCTCCACCGGCTGCGACAGGTCGAGCATGGTGCCGCTGCGGCGCTGGAAGTCGGCGCGGTCCTCGTACGGGACGCCGAGCAGCTCGCAGATCACCAGCGACGGGATCGGCAGCGCGAACGACGTCACCAGGTCGGCGGGCGGACCCGCCGCCTCCATGGCGTCGAGGTGGGCGGTGACGATGTCCCTGACGCGCGGCTCCAGGCGGCGCATGCGGCGCATCGTGAACTCGGGGGTGAGCATGCGGCGCAGCCGGGTGTGCTCGGGCGGGTCGAACATCAGCAGGTTGCCCGCCCGTATGCGCCGCAGCTCGTCGTCGGTGAGCCGCGGCGCGCCCGGCGGCCGGTGACCTGCCGAGCGGGCGTTGCTGAACTGGGGGGATCGCCCAGCACCTCTCGGACGTCGGCGAACCTCGTCACCATCCAGACATCGAGTCCGAACGAGGTGCTGACCTTGCGCACGCCCTCCTCCTCGCGGATCCTCGCCAGCTCGGGATCCGGGGTGAAGGTCGAGCGCCGCATGTAGACGGGCATCTCGGGCGCCGTCGTGGAATCAGTCATCAAGTCGCTCCCCCTTGGCCTCCATTAAACGCCTGGGGAAGAGCCGGTGCGCGGAAGCGGGTCCCGGCCGCGCGCCTCTCGGCGTCTGTGGCCGTGCGCTTTCGGCGTCTGCGGCCGTGCGCGGCCGGGACCGTTCCGAAGACCGTCAGCCGAGTGCGGCCGGGTCGCCGAGCGCCACCGCCGCAGGGCGCTCGCACGTGCTCTCGACGTCCACCGACCTGCCGGAGCGGGCGGAGGCGAGCAGCGACTCCATGACGTCCAGGACGTGGAACGCCAGCGTCCCGCCCGCCCTGGGCTCCCGATCGGACAGGAAGTCGATGAGGCCGACGCCGCGTCCCGCCTCGGCGTACCCGGCCGAGACGGGCAGCTCCCGCGCCTCCCCGTCGCCGAGCTTCGTCAGCAGCACCTGCCCGTCGAAGCGGTTGGGGTCGGGGACGACGAGCGAGCCCCGCTCACCGTGCACCTCGATGTTGGGCGCGCGGGTGGCCACCGCGTCGAAGCTCATCACCAGCGTGGACAGCACGCCCGACTCGTGCACGAGCACGCCGGTGACGTGCGTGTCCACGGTGACCGGGATCTCCTCGCCCTGACGCGGGCCCGAGCCGATCGTGCGCTTGGAGCGGGTCCTGCTGGCCGCGCCGATGACCGAGCGCACCGGCCCGAGCATGGTGATCAGGCTGCTGATGTAGTACGGGCCCATGTCCAGGAGCGGGCCGCCGCCCGGCACGTAGTAGAAGTCCGGGTTGGGGTGCCAGCGCTCGTGGCCGGGCGTCATCATGGTCGCCGTCGCCGCGATGGGGCGGCCGATGAGACCGTCGTCGATGGCGGCGCGGGCCGTCTGCGTGCCGGTGCCGAGCACGGTGTCGGGCGCGCAGCCCACCCGTACCCCGGCCTCGCGGGCGGCGTCCAGCACGCGCCGGGCGTCCTCGCCGGTCGCGGCCAGCGGCTTCTCGCAGTAGACGTCCTTGCCCGCCGCGATGGCCTGCAGCGCGATGTCCGCGTGCGCGGCCGGGATGGTGAGGTTGAGCACCACCTGGATGCGCGGGTCCGCGATCAGCTCGGCCACGCCCAGCGCCTCGACGCCCGCGTACTGCTCGGCCGCCGCGCGCGCCCGCTCGGGGTCGAGGTCGGCCACGGCGACGAGCTTCACCTGGGGCAGGCGGTCGATGGTCTTGAGGTATTGGGCGGAGATGGCTCCGCAGCCCACGATCCCGACGGTCAGCGGCTGGCCCACAGCATGCCCCTCTCGATGATCGTACGTACGCTGTCGTGCTGCAGAACGTCCAGGCTGTGCCCCGGGGTCGTGACGAAGATCCGCCCCTTGCCCCAGCGTCGGGTCCAGATGGCCGGCGAGGTCACCTCGCGGTGCCAAGGGTCCCACGGGCGCACCTTCTGCGTCGTGGTGGCCAGCACGTCGATGTAGTCGTCGGTCAGCACCCAGTACTGCTCGGTCACCAGGTCGAAGTCCTCGATGCCCTCCGTGATCGGGTGCGCGGCCGCCTCCGGGAGCATGTTCACCGTGTACGGGACGAAGTTGTGCCGCTCGGTGCCCGCGTCCGGGTCGTCGGGATGCTTGCCCGGGTGACAGGCGAACTGCCCGCCGATGAGGTGCAGGTAGTCGGAGGAGTTGCGGAACGAGTCGGCGATGCCGCCGTGCCAGCCCGCCATCCCCGTGCCCGCCTCGATCGCCGCCCGCAGGCCCTTGAGCTGATCGGGCTCGATCGTGCCCATCGTGTAGCACTGCACGATGAGGTCGATCTCGGCCATGAACGCGGGGTCGGCGTACGGGGCCGGGCTGTCGGACAGCCGCACCTCGAAGCCGTTCTTCTCCAGGAAGGGCACGAAGAGGTCGGTGGCCGCCACCGGGGCGTGCCCCTCCCATCCCCCTCGCACCACGAGAACCTTGCGCGTGTGCTCGCCCGCCATGCAATCGCCAATCACTCGTTGAACGATAAACCGTTGCGTACCGCCCATTCCACGAATAGCGGCACACTTCGCCAATTCTGTCTGACTTCCCCCGAAACCCCCACCCCCTTTCTCCTACCGGCAACGAGAAGTTCGCCTCACCTCGAAGAAACCTGGACCCCTCTCCGGCGAAAGGCCGCAGCCACCACTCTCCCCAGGGGGGCGGTGGAGGACGGGGCGCCCCGGCCCCGGCGTGATGACACAACGGGCGGCCCCTCCGGGGGCGACCTGGCGGGCGGTCGCCCCCGGAGGGGGTGAAATGTCGCGGGCGGCCGCCCCCGGAGCGGGTCAAACGTGGCGAGCGGCCACCCCCGAAGGGAGTGCAACGCGGCGAGCGGCCACCCCCAAAGCGGGTCAAACGCGGCGAGCGGCCACCCCGAGAGAGTGAAACGCGGCGAGCGGCCGCCCCTCCCGAGGGGACACGTGATGGGTGACCCTTCAGGGGGTGAGGGCGTGGCGGGCGTAGGCGCGGACGTCGGCGTCGGGGTCGGTCAGGGCTCCTTCCAGGGCGGCCGAGACGGTGGCGTCGGCGGCCCACGGGGTCAGGGCCAGGACGGCGGCCTTGCGGACGTCCAGGTTGCCGTCCGAGAGGGCGCCCACCAGGGGTTTCGTGGCGGTGTCCGGGTCGGCGGCGGCGAGGCAGCGGGCCGCGCCGACGCGGACCTGCCAGGCCGGGTCGGACAGCGCGGGCAGGGCCTGGGCGACCAGGGGCGCGCCGGTGGCGGCCGACGCCTCCAGGGCGGCCGCCCTGACGAGGGGGTCGGCGTCCCGTGCCAGATCGGCGAGGACGGGCGTGGGGCGGCCGATGAGGCCGAGGCCCTTGGCGGCCCAGACGCGTACCTCGCGGGACTGGTCGGACGCGGCGGCGGCCAGTTCGTCCGGCGCGTCGAGCGAGACGAGCCCGCGGATGGCGGCGATGCGCACCCGGTGGTCGCCGTCGCCGATCGCGGCGCGGAAGATCTCGACGCTGCCGAGCCGCAGCGCCCGCAGCACGTCGAGGACGGCGGCGCGGACGAAGGCGTCGCCGCCGGCGAGCCGCGCGGTCAGGGCGGCGCCCAGGCCGGCGGAGGCGGGCAGCACCTCGACGAGCTCGGTGAGCCCGGTGGCGGCGGCCCTGCGTACGGTGCCGTGCGGGTCGGCGAGCGCCTCGGCCAGCGCGGTCCCGGTGCCCTCGGGGACGGTCTCGGTGAGGGTGGCGATGGCAGCCCTGCGCACCTTGGGGTCGGCATCGGCGAGGTAGGGAGCGAGGTCGGTCAGGGTCGGCTGCTCCTCGGCGAGCCGGTGCAGCTCCAGGATGCGCGGCGAGCGGCCGACCGCGGCCTCCTGGCGGCGCTCGCGGGTGCCGCGGCGCGCGACGACGGCCGTGCCGACGGTGCCGAGCACGACGGGCTCGGCCTGGACGGGCGTGAACTCCTCGACCGGCACGAGGTACGGCTCCACGGGCCGCTTGACGAACTCCATGGCCCCGTCGTCCCGCTTGCGCAGGTTGAGGTGGAACAGCCATTCGGCGTCGTCGCGTTGCGGCAGGTCGGCCCGCTCGTGGTAGAGCCCCCACCGGCTCTCGGTGCGCGCCAGCGAGGCTCGCGCCGCCATCTCGGCGCAGTCGCGGATGAAGTCGACCTCGGCGCAGCGCATCAGCTCGTGCGGCGTGCGCGCCCCCATGGCGGCGATCTCGTGGCGCATCCGCTCGAACGACTCCAGCCCGATCTCCAGCTTGGCCGCCGTCTTGGGCGGCGCGACGTAGTCGTTGACGAAGCGGCGCAGCTTGTACTCGACCTGCCGCTGCGGCGTACCGTCGGGGTTGCGCAGCGGCCGGTAGACGAGCTCGTGTGCGGCGGCGACCTGGTCGGCGGGCGGTTCGGCGAGCGGGGCGTGGTGCGCGGCGGCGTGGGCGCCGGCGAGGTCGCCGAAGACGAACGCGCCGATCATGTAGTTGTGCGGCACGCAGGCCAGGTCGCCGGCCGCGTACAGGCCGGGGACGGTGGTGGCGCCGTTCTCGTCCACCCAGACGCCGGATGCGGAGTGGCCGCCGCACAGCCCGATCTCGGAGATGTGCATCTCGACGTCGTGGGTGCGGTAGTCGTGGCCGCGCCCGGCGTGGAACGTGCCACGGGTGGGCCGCTCGGTGGTGTGCAGGATGTTCTCGATGGCGGTGATGGTCTCGTCGGGCAGGTGGGTGAGCTTGAGGTAGATGGGCCCGCGGGCGGAGGCGATCTCGGCGGAGACCTCGGCCATCATCTGCCCCGACCAGTAGTCGGAGTCGACGAACCGCTCCCCCTTGTTGTTGACCTGGTAGCCGCCGAACGGGTTGGCGACGTACGCGCAGGCGGGCCCGTTGTAGTCCTTGATGAGCGGGTTGATCTGGAAGCACTCGATGCCGCTCAGCTCGGCCCCCGCGTGGTAGGCCATGGCGTAGCCGTCGCCGGCGTTGGTGGGGTTCTCGTACGTTCCGTAGAGGTAGCCGGAGGCGGGCAGCCCGAGCCGCCCGCAGGCGCCGGTGGCCAGGATGACGGCGCCGGCCGAGACGGTGACGAACCGCCCGCTGCGGGTGTCGAACCCGGCCGCGCCGACGGCCCGCCCGCCGGAGGTGAGCACCCTGACCGGCATGAACCGGTTCTCGATGCGCACCTTCTCCCGGATGTGGCGCTGCCGCAGCACCCGGTAGAGCACCTTCTTGACGTCCTTGCCCTCGGGCATGGGCAGCACGTAGCTGCCCGAGCGGTGCACGCGGCGCACCGCGTAGTCGCCGTGCTCGTCCTTTTCGAACTTCACGCCGTACCGCTCCAGGCGGCGGACCATGTCGTAGCCCCTGGTGGCGGTCTGGTTGATGGTCTTCTGGTTGACGATGCCGTCGTTGGCGCGGGTGATCTCGGCGACGTAGTCCTCAGGGGTGGCCTTGCCGGGGATGACGGCGTTGTTGACGCCGTCCATGCCCATGGCGAGCGCGCCGCTGTGGCGGACGTGGGCCTTCTCCAGGAGCAGCACCTGCGCGCCGTGCTCGGCGGCGGTGATGGCGGCCATGGTGCCGGCGGTGCCGCCGCCGATGACGAGCACCTCGCACTCCAGGTGCAGGCGGTCTTCGATCGCGGGGATCTCCATCGTTCACAACTCCTTGAGGATCTGAGCGCGCAGCCCGGCACGATCGGCGGCTCCGGTTGCGGGGGCACGAGGGCAGGGGACGTCGATGACGGAGCGCACGGCGCCGTGGCCGAGCACCACGACCCGGTCGGCGAGCAGCAGCGCCTCGTCCACGTCGTGGGTGACGAACACGACGGTCGCCTGGGTGTCGCGCAGCACGTCGAGCAGCAGGGCCTGCATGCCGGCACGGGTCTGGGCGTCGAGCGCGCCGAACGGCTCGTCCATGAGCACGGCCCTGGGCGCCCCGGCGAGTGCGCGGGCGAGCTGGACGCGCTGGCGCATACCGCCGGACAGCTCGCGGGGCAGCCGGTCCTCGTGCCCGGCCAGGCCGACGCGGGCGATCCACTCCTCGGCGACGGCCCGCCGCCGCGCCGTGGACCAGCCGCGGATGCGCAGGGGCAGCTCGACGTTGCCGCGTACGGTGCGCCAGGGCAGCAGCGCGTCGTCCTGGAAGACCATGGCGCGCTCGCCGGAGGTGGCGGTGATCTCCGCGCCGTCGGCGACCACGCGGCCGTCGCGCGGGCGCAGCAGCCCGGCGATGGCGCGCAGCAGCGTGGACTTGCCCGACCCGGACGCGCCGACGATCACCAGCACCTCGCCGGGCCGGACGGCCAGGTCGACGTCGCGCAGCACGGGCCCGCGCCCGTAGCCGAGGGTCAGGGACTCCATGGTGATGCCGAGCGTCATGACGCGGCCTCCTCCGCGCGTGGCAGCCACCGCGTCAGGCGCCTGGCGAGTTCGACGGCGGCCGAGGTGAGCCAGCCGAGCAGGCCGATGGTGATCATGCCGACGATGACGGAGGGGTAGTCCACGATCGTGTACGACATCCAGGTGCGGTAGCCGACCCCGAACTCGCCGGAGATCATCTCGGCCGAGATGACGCAGATCCACGACACGCCCATGCCGACCGACAGCCCGCCGAAGACCCCGGGCAGGATGCCGGGCAGTACGACGTTCAGCAGCACGTGGCGGCGCCCGCCGCCGAGCGTCCTGACGGCGTCCTCCCACAGCGTGGGCAGGGCTCGTACGGCGTGCCGGGTGCTCACCATGATCGGGAAGAACGCGGCGGCGAACGTGATGAACACGATGCCCTGCTCGTCGGTGGGGAACAGCAGGATGGCGACCGGCACCAGCGCGATCGCCGGGATCGGCCGCACCGCCTCCAGCAGCGGCAGCAGCACGTCACCGGCCTTGGCGGACCTGGCGACCAGGATGCCCGCCGCCACGCCCGCCACGGCGGCGAGCCCGAAGCCCGTGCAGATCCTGATGAGGCTCTGCAGCAGGTCCAGCCAGTAGAGCCGGGTGGCGAGCAGGCTCGCGGCCCGCTCGGCGACCTCGACGAGGGTGGGCAGCCGGTCGAACCTGAGCCACAGCCGGGCGTCGGTGACCGTCAGCAGCTGCCACAGCCCGGCCGCGGCGAGCAGCGAGGCGAGGCGGACGAGCCGCCTGCGCGCCCTGCCCGCCCTGCCCGCTCGGCCGCCGCCGCGCATGCGCGGCCTGCCGCCGGAGGCGGGCAGCGCGGGTGCGCGTACCTCGGTGCCGGCGGTCATCGGTCGTCACCTCCTGCGGCCTTGAGCGCGTCGGCGTAGCTGACGGGCCTGGTGTCCGGGTGCTTCGCGCGGTAGGCGTCGGCGCCCTCCTGCGTGGTGAACGGCAGGAACCGGTGATCGGGGTCGGCATCGGGGTCGCGCAGCCAGACCGAGCGGTCGGCGAACCAGCGGGTGCCGGTCGTGGTGTCGGGCACGTACGCGGCCCGCACCTGCGCGTTCGCGGCGGCCACCTGGCGCAGCAGGCAGGTGGGCGTGGCGGCGGGCCTGGTGTCCTTCTCCCCGGTCAGCCACAACTCGGAGGCGGTCCCAGGGGCGTTGACGGGCGTGCCGCAGGCGCTGTCGGTGCCGGTGACGGCGGCGGGGTTCGCGGTCGAGGCCCGGTCGGCGTCGTAGTTCGCCCCGTACGCCTTGCGCAGGTAGGAGTCGTTGACGAACGCGGCCACGTCCACGCCGGAGAAGTCGGGGCTGATCCGCTTGAGGTAGGCCACGTCCCGCTGATGGGCGGCCTGCAGCGGCTCCTTGAGCGTGACGTCGAAGGTGGCGATGCCGCCGCGCCCGTTGTAGAGGTAGACGACCTCGGGCGGCAGCCCGGTCGCCTCGGCCACCGACTCGGCCGCCTCCACCGGGTGCTCGTGCAGGTAACGGGTGGCGTCGATCTGCGCCTTGAGGAAGGCGTCCACGACCTCGGGGTGCTCTTCCGCGTACGCCTTGCGGGCGACGACGCCGTGGAAGGTCGGCACGTCCAGCGCGGAGCCGTCGTAGATGAGCCGGCCCTTGTCCTGGAAGGCGAGCAGGCCGGGCCAGGCCACGAACTGGGCGTAGCCCTGCACGCCGCCCGACTCGAGCTGGGCCGCGCCGACGGCGGGCTGGTGGTTGACCACGTCGGCGCTGATGCCCGACCGCTCCATGGCCTGCACGAGCGTGCCGTGCCCGGCCGAGCCGACGCTGGCGGAGATCTTGGTGCCGGCCAGGTCGGCGAGCGTGCGCGCGGACGACGCGGGCGAGACGAGCACCATGTTGAGCCCGCCGCGCAGGTTGTAGCCGGTGATGGAGATCATCTCGGTCTTGGCCGAGGGCACGTTCTGGGTGCGGGCGGCGTTGATGAGCAGCGGGTAGTCGCCCATCGAGCCGATGTCGATCTTCCCGGCGACCATCTTGGCGGTGATGGGGGCGCCGGTGTCGTAGTCCTGCCACTCGACGGTGTAGCGGGGGCCGAGCCGCTTCTCCAGGTAGCCGAGCGAGCGGAGCAGGGTCCCTGCGGTGACGGTGTTGATGGTCTTGGACTGGTAGCCGACGACCACCTTGGTCGTGCCGCCGCCATGGGAGGCGCCGGAGTCACCGGAGCCGCCGCCGGCCGCGCCGGCCACCGAGCAGCCGGTCGCCGCGAGCAGCAGGGCGGTGGCGGCGGCCATGAGTGCTGTGCGCATCGGGCGTTCCTTCATCGCAGCAGGTAGGGGATGTTGATGGTGACCGCGTCCACGGGGCAGCGGGCCGCGCAGGGCCCGCAGTACCAGCACTCGTCCACGTGCATGTACGCCTTTCCGGTCTCGTCGCTGATGGCCAGCGAGTCGAGCGGGCACGCCTCCACGCAGAGCGTGCAGCCGTCGATGCACAGGGACTCGTCGATCGTGACCGGGACCTCGACGCGCTGGTCGATCAGGGCCATGCGTGCTCCTCTTTCTCGCTACGCCGCAGGTGACCGCGCATCGTCAGGCGGTCGCCGCGGAAACGGATGAACTCCAGGTCCACGGGCCTGCCGTCGGCCAGGTGGGTGAGCCGCTCGACCATGAGCAGCGCGGCCCCGCGCGGCGCGCCGAGCACGGCGGCGGTGTGCGGGTCGGCGTTGACCGCCTCCAGGGTCAGCTCGGCGGTGCCGAGCGGCTGGCCGGCGATGTGTTCGAGCAGGACGAAGATGTCGTTGCCGGTGAGGTCGGCGTCGAACAGCGGCTCGCCCACGTCGCGCACCAGGTAGGTGAGGTCGAGGGAGAGCGGCAGGCCGTTGAGGCTGCGCAGGCGTTCGAGGTAGACGACCTGCTCGCCGGGCGCCAGCCCGAGCCGGTGGCTGACCGGGGCGGGCGGCTCGATGAGCGTCATCGTGCGCACCTGGTTGACCACCTGGCCGTGCTCGTGCAGCGTCTCGGCCAGGCCGAGCAGGCGGTGCAGGCCGTGCGGGTACTTCTCGGCGGCGACCGTGGTGCCGACGCCGGGACACCGTTCGACCAGTCCTTCCTCGCGCAGCAGGTCCAGCGCCTGGCGCACGGTGTTGCGCGAGGTGTCGAACTCGCGGGCGAGCGCGGACTCCAGCGGGAGCTGCCCGCCGGGGTATCCGCCGTGGATGATCTGTCTTCTCAGCAGGTCGGCGACCTGCCGGGCGCGGTCCGCCCGGCGCCGCCGATCGTCGAGGGCCACCCGTTCCATGGCTCTTCAACCTACTCAATCGGTAGGAAAAATGGGATAACGGGTGGATTGCGCCACCAGGCGGAGCCTATGTACCCGCGCTGACCTGCGGTTCCGTGCTGGATCCTGGAAGATCTGCCACCCTTTCCGCGGGCAATCGGGGCACGGCGGCGACCAGTTCGTGCGTGTACGGATGGCGCGGCCGCAGGAACACCTCGGCCACCTCGCCCTCCTCCACGACCTGGCCGTCCTTCATGACCAGCACCCGGTCGGCGACGTGCTGGACGACGCCGAGATCGTGGGAGATGAACACCATGGCGGTGCCGTACTCGGCCTGCAGCTCGGCCAGCAGGTCGAGCACCTGGGCCTGGATCGAGACGTCCAGCGCGGAGACGGGCTCGTCGCAGAGCAGCACGTCGGGGCGGGTGCCGAGGGCGCGGGCGATGGCGACGCGCTGGCGCTGGCCGCCCGACAGCTCGCGGGGGTGCCGGTCGGCCACGTCCTGCGGCAGGCCCACGCGGGCCAGCAGGTCCAGCACGCGGGCCCGCCGTTCGGCCTTGGGCAGCCGCAGCGGCTCGGCCACCAGGCGGCCGACCTTGTGGCGAGGGTCGAAGGAGTCCAGCGGGTTCTGCGTGATCACCTGGATGCGGGGGCGCAGCGGCCTGCGCTCGCGCTCGCGCAGCTCGCTCCACGGCCGCCCGAGCAGGGTCACGCCGCCCTCGTCCGGCTCCAGCAGGGCCATGCACAGGCGGGCGAGCGTGGTCTTGCCCGAGCCGGACTCGCCGACGATGCCCAGCGTCTCGCCCTTGCGCAGGGTGAAGGAGACGTCGTCCACGGCGCGGCGGGCGCCGTACGTGCGCGTCAGCCCGGTGGCCGCCAGCACCGGCCCGCCCTCCGCGGTTGGAGCAGGGCGGGCCAGCGGGCGGCCGTCGGTGAGCCGGGTGCCGCGCGAGGCGGCCGACGGTACGGCGGCCAGCAGCGCGCGGGTGTAGTCGTGCCGTGGCCGGGTCAGCACGTCGCGCGCCGGGCCCTCCTCCACCACCCGGCCGTCGTGCATGACGAGGATGCGGTCGGCGATCGACCCGACCACGGCCAGGTCGTGGCTGATGAGCAGCAGCGCCGTGCCTGCCGCCTTCTGCCCGGCGAGCAGCCGCAGGATCTGGGCCTGCACGGTCACGTCCAGCGCCGTCGTGGGCTCGTCGGCAATGATCAGCGCCGGGTCGGCGGCGATGGCGGAGGCGATGAGCACCCGCTGGCGCAGCCCGCCCGACAGCTCGTGCGGGCGCTGCTCCGCCCGCAGCTCCGGCTCCGGCACCCCGGCCGCCTCCAGCAGCTCCAGCACTCTTTCCGCCCGGCGGGCGCGCGGCACCACGTCGTGCACGGCCAGCACCTCGGCGATCTCGGAGCCCACGGTGCGCAGCGGGTCGAGCGAGACCAGCGCGTCCTGCAGCACGAGCCCGGCGAAGCGGCCGCGCAGCCGCCGCCAGTCGTGCGGGCCGAAGCGCAGCGCGTCCCGCCCGGCGACGGTGAACGCCGCCGCCTCCACCGTCGAGCCGGGGCCGGTCAGCCCGAGCAGGGTCCGCGCCGTCACGCTCTTGCCCGACCCCGACTCCCCCACCACGGCGACGCACTCGCCCGGCGCGATCGCCAGCGACAGGCCGCGCACCACCTCGTGCTCCCCGAAGCTCACCCGCAGGTCCCGCACGTCGATCAGCGGCCCGGCGGAGCCGGACGGCGCGGCCGCGGCGGAGACGGCGTCGTGGGTGGTGGTCATGACGTCCTTCCTTCGAAGCGTTGCTGGAGCCGGCGGCCGACGACGGTCAGGCACACGACGGTCAGCGTGATCGCCAGGCCGGGGAAGAGCGCCTCCCACCAGGCCACCCGCAGGTAGTTGCGGGCCTCGGAGAGCATGGCGCCCCATTCTGCGGCCGGGGGCTGCGGTCCCATGCCGAGAAAGCTGAGCCCGGATCCGGCGATGACGGCCTGGCCGAGCCCGATCGTGGCCAGCACGGGGATCGGGCCGAGCACGTTCGGCAGCACGTGCCCCACGGTGATGGCGAGCCGGGAGCGGCCGAACGTGACGGCCTGCTCGACGTAGCCGGAGCGGCGCACCACGAACGTCTGGGCGCGGATCACGCGGGCGTAGTTGGGTACCTGGGCGACGGCGATCGCGAAGATCACGTTTCCGGTGCCGGGGCCGGTGATCGCCACGATGAGCAGCGCGAGCAGCAGCTCGGGCAGCGTGGACAGCACGTCGAACGAGCGGGCCAGCGCCTCGTCGAGCCATTTCGGCGACAGCCCGGCGGCCAGGCCGAGCAGCACGCCCGAGGTGACGGCGAAGACGGTCGCGGCGACGCCGATGCTGATGGAGTGGCGGGCGCCGTAGACGACCCTGGCCAGCACGTCGCGGCCGAGGTGGTCGCTGCCGAACCAGTGCTCGCCGCCGGGCGGGGCGAGCGCGGCGAGCGGGTCGGCGGCCAGCGGGTCGGCACCGGTGACCAGCCCCGGCACGGCCACGGCGAGTGCGAGCACGGCGAGAAAGACGATGGGGAGGATCAGGCGGCGCACGGTCAGCCTCTGATTCGCGGGTCGATGGCGCGGTAGGCCAGGTCGAGCAGGGTGCTGATGGTGACGTACACGAGGGCCGACAGCAGCACGACCGCCATCACCACCGGCATGTCGCGGCCCTGTACGGCGTCCATGGCGACGCGGCCGAGCCCCGGCCTGCCGAACAGCACCTCGGTGATGACGGTGCCGCCGAGCAGCGCGCCGGTGAACCAGCCGGCCAGCGTGACGGCGGGGATGAGAGCGTGCCTGAGCGCGTGCCTGGCGACCAGCGCCCGCTCGGTGAGCCCGCGCGCCCGCGCGGTGACCGCGAACGGCTGCTCGAGTGCCCGTTCGAGACCGCCGCGCAGCACCTGCCCGAGCACGCCCGCGATGGGCAGCGCGAGCGCGAGCGCGGGCAGCACGAGCGCGCGCGGCCCCTGCGCCCCGGAGACGGGGAACCAGCCCAGCGTGAACGAGAACAGCGACAGCAGCAGGATCCCGATGAGGAACGGCGGCACCGACACCGCCACCAGCTCCGCCAGCGAGGCCGCGCCGCGCGCGAGCCGCCCCCGGCCGGCGGTGACGAGCGCGATCACCCCGGCCAGCGCGATCCCGATGCCGGCCGCGGCGGCGGTGAGCTGCAGGGTGGGCCCGACCTGCGTGGCCAGCACCTCGCCGACGTCCTGCTGCAGCCGGTACGAACGCCCGAGGTCGCCGTGCAGCAGCCGCCACAGGTAGGACAGGTACTGGACGATCTCGGGCCGGTCGAGCCCCCACTCGGCGATGATCTTGGCCCGGATCTCGGGGGTGTCGGGTCCGTCGCCGACCAGGATGTCCACGGTGTCGCCTGGGGCGAGGAGCAGCGCCAGGTAAGCGGCGGTGGCCGCGGCCCACAGCACGGCCAGCCCGCTGCCGAGCCTTCTGATCATGTGCCGATCCGCACGTCGTAGGCGCCCGCGGGGGTGCCCGACGCGGGCTCGAAGCCGAGACCCTGCACGCTCTTGTGCGCGGCGATCTGGTCGGCGGGCACGTAGAGCGGGAACACGATGGCCTTGTCGAGCACCGCGGTCTGCTGGACCTTGTGGTAGAGCTCCTTGCGCCGCTCCTGGTCGGAGATGGCGCCGGCCTCGGCGAGCCAGGAGTCCAGCCGCTTGTCGGCGTAGTGCGTCCTGTTGAGCGAGCCCTCGGCGGGCAGGATGAGGTTGAGCGCGGCGCCGGAGTCGGAGTCGCCGCGGGAGTTCTCGAACACCTCGTAGTCGTTGTCCTGCAGCGCCTGCTGCGCCGCGCCCTGATCGACGATCTTGACTTGGTAGTCGATGCCGGCGTTCTGCTTGACCTGGGCCTGGATGGCCTGGGCGAGGACATCGCGGCGGTCGCGCTGGAACGCCGCGGAGGCGAAAACGCGCACGGTCAGCCGCTTGCCGTCCTTGACGCGGTAGCCCTCGGCGTCGCGCTCCTTCCATCCGGCGGCGTCGAGCAGCGCGTTGGCCTTGGCCGCGTCGCCGCCGTAGCGGCCCTCCAGGCTCGCGTCGTAGAACGGGCTCGACTTGGCGACGAGGCTCCACGCCCTGGTCGCGGTGCCCTGGTAGACCGACCGCAGCACGGCGTCGAGGTCCACGGCCTCGCGGAACGCCTCGCGTACGCGCTGGTCGTCGAAGGGGGTGCGGGAGGTGTTGAAGTAGTAGCTGAAGGAGGTGCCGGAGTTGAGCGCGGTGCTCAGCGTGAGGTCGGGGTCGCGCTCGATCATCGCGGCCTCGGTGGCCGGCACGCCCTCGATGACCTGCACCTGGCCGGAGGTGAGCGCGCCGACGCGGACGGCGGCCTCGGGCAGGAACCGGTAGGTGATCTCGGCCAGGTGGGCGGGGCCCTGGTGCGCGGCCCCGGCGGGCGGCCACTTGTAGTCGGGGTTGCGGCGGTAGTGGATCTCCTGGCCCGGGACGTACCTGTCGAGGATGAACGGCCCGGTGCCGACCAGGTCGGGCCCGCCGAACTTGAGGTCCTTGGCGTTCTTGAGCGAGCGCGGCGAGACCTGCCCCGCGTAGGGGGAGGCGAGGAAGTCGAGGAAGAGCGCGTCGGGCTCCTTGAGGGTGATCTTGATCGTGGTCGGCGAGACGACCTCGGACTTCTCGTACGCCTTGAGCTGGATGGCCGCGACGGCCGGGTTGTAGCCGGGCACCATGAACTGGTCGAGGTTGGCCTTGACGGCGGCGGCGTCGAACGTGGTGCCGTCGTGGAAGGTGACGTCGTCGCGGAGCCGGAGGGTGTAGACGCGGCCGTCGTCCGACACCTTCCACGACGTGGCCAGCCAGGGGTGGAACTCGCCTTGCTCGTCCCGCGACAGCAGGGCGTCGAACTGGTTGAACACCAGCAGCCTGGCCTTGTTCTGCACCCACTGCTGGGGGTTGAGCGTGATCGGCTCCGTCTCGATGGCCCAGGTCAGGCTGGCGGGCGCGGCCCCCTCCTGCGCGGGCTCGGCGCCGCAGGCGGCCAGGGTGAGTGCGAGCAGTAAGGCCGGCGCGAGGCGTTTCATCGGCGTCATGGGCGTCACTGGTGGTTCCATGCTTCGGCGAGCAGCTCGTACGAGCGCACGCGGTCTTCGTGGTCGTGGGTGATGGTGGTGACGAGCAGTTCGTCGGCCCCGGTCACCCGGCGCAGGGTGCGCAGCCGTTCGGCGACCTGGCCGGGGGTGCCGACGAACTGGGTGTCGACGCGGTCCTTGACCAGGGCGCGGTCCTCGTCGGTCCAGACGTGGGCGGCGGCCTCGGCGGGCGTGGCGAAGCGCATGGCGCCCGCGCCGGTCCTGATGCTGCGCACCCACAGCGCGTAGGGGGAGGCGAGCTCGCGGGCGGCGGCCTCGGTGGGGGCGACGACGGCGTCGGCGGAGACCATGACGTACGGCTCGGACAGCTCGTCCGACGGCTTGAACGCCTCCCGGTAGGCCTCCACCGCCTCCAGCACATTGGAGGGGCTGACGTGGTAGTTGGCGGCGAACGGCAGCCCGCGCTCCCCCGCCACCCTGGCGCTCTGGCCGCCGCTGCTGCCGAGGATCCACACCTCCAGGTCCGCGCCCTCGCCCGGGACGGCGTGCACCTCGTGGGTGCCGTTGATGAAGGCGAGCACGTCGTCGATCTGCTCGGCGAAGTCGGGCGTCTGAGCGCCGGGCTGTTGGAGGAAGGTGGCGTAGTGGACGAGCTGCGGGTGGACGGCGAGCGTGGACAGGTCGAGCGGCGCCGGGATAAGCAGCCCGTCCACCACCTTGTCCTCGCGGTCCTCGCGCGGCCGCGGCGGAGGACCCTTGGGGGCGGCGGCGAGCTCGGCGCGGCGCTGACCCGAGCGGCCGATGCCGAGGTCGATGCGTCCTGGATGCAGGGCGTCGATGATGCCGAACTGCTCGACGACCGACAACGGGGTCTGGTGTCCGAGCTGCACCGCGCCGGAGCCGACCCTGATGCGCGAGGTCGCCGCGGCGACCAGGGCGATCAGCACGGCGGGCGCGGAGCTGGCCACGCCGGGCGCGAAGTGGTGCTCGGCCAGCCAGTAGCGGCGGTAGCCGAACTCCTCGGCCCTGCGGGCCAGGTCGATCGTGTTGTTCAGGGCGTCGGAGGCCGTGCCGCCCGAGGGGATGGGGGCGAGGTCGAGGATGGACAGCGTCATGACGTGCCTCCTGCGACGGCGGGCACCCGGTCGTCGGACGCGGCGGGAGAGGAAGGCGGTGAGGGGAACGGCCGGCTCGGGACCTCGGCCCGCAGCACCGGCGCGATCTCCGACTGGAACAGCTCAAGCGTGGCCCGGTGCCGCGCGGGCGTGAGCCCTTCTGCGTCGGCGGGGATGTGCATGACCTCGTGCCCGAACCGCCGGTGGTAGCGCAGCACCTTGTCGATGATCTGCTGCGGGCTGCCCACCAGCACCGAGCTGCGCTCGATGGCGTCCTCCAGCGTGGGGAAGACGATCGGGATGCCGGCCTTGCGCTGATAGTCCAGCCGCGCCTGGAAGACCGGCCGGTAGGCGGCGATGGCCTCCTGCGAGGTACGGGCCGCGTACAGTCCGGCGAACCCGGCCCCGACCAGCGCGTCCGCCGGGTCGTGCCCGTAGTGCGCCCACCGCTCGCGGTAGTGGTCGATCAGCTCGGCGTACGGCTCGATGGGGTTGGAGACGTTGGCGGAGAACAGCGGGTCGCCGTGGCGGGCGGCCAGCTCGACCGACTCCTTGCTGGTGGCGCTGCCGTGCCAGACCCTGATCGGCCGCTGCAGGGGACGCGGCCAGGTCTGGGCGTCCTCAAGGGCGGGGCGGAACCGGCCGCTCCAGGTCACCTTCTCCTCCCGCCACAGACGTCGGAACAGCTCGTACGACTCCCGGTTGCGCTCCCACTGGTCCTCGGTGGTGACGTGGAACAGCTTGGCCTGGGCCGCGCCGTTGCCCTTGCCGATGATCAGTTCCAGCCGCCCGCCGGACAGGTGGTCGAGCGTGGCGTAGTCCTCGTAGGCGCGTACGGGGTCGAGCAGGCTCAGCGTGGTGACGGCGGTGAACAGCCGGATGCGGGAGGTCTTGGCGGCGATGTGGCTGAGCACGACGGGCGGTGATGAGGACAGGAACGGCCACTCGTGCCGCTCCCCCACCCCGAACCCGTCGAAGCCCAGTTCCTCGGCCAGTTGCGCGGTCGCGACGACCTCGCCGAAGCGCTCGGTCGGCGAGGTGGCGGCGTGGTGCGAGATGAGGGTGATGGCCAGGAACTTCATCGTGCCTCCGCGTACCGGTTCGCCGGCCGGGGCAGGCCGAGCAGCCCGCGCAGTGTCCCGGCCTCGTAGGTGCTTCTGAAGGCCGAGCGCGCCCGCAGCTCGGCGGTCAGCCCCGAGGTGATCTGTGACAGGTCGTACGGCAGCGCCCCCGGCCGCAGCCGGAACCCCTGGATGCCGGCCCGCCGCCACTGCAGCAGCAGGTCCGCGAGCTCCCGCACGTGGCCGGTGAAGATCGCCGCGTCGGAGGTCAGCTCGGCGCCGTCCTGCTCGTCGAGCCGTGCCTTGCGCCGCGCGGCGTCGTCGCCGAGGAACACCAGCAGGTCGGCGAAGATCTTGATGTCCGGCGACAGCTCCCTGATCTCGGCGACGATGTCTCGGGCGTGCCCGGCCGAGTGCGGTGTGACGAACACGACGTCGGCGTTCGCGGCGGCGAACTCGTACGGCAGCCGCTGGTGGGCGAGCGCGGCCACGACCGGCTGTCCTTGCGGCGAGCGCGGCGTGATGGACGGCCCTTTGACGGAGAAGAACCTCCCGGAGAAGTCGATGTAGTGGAGCTTGTCGCGGTCGATGAAGCGGCCGGTGGCGACGTCCCTGATCTCGGCGTCGTCCTCCCAGCTGTCCCAGAGCCGCCTGGCCACCTCGACCGCGTCGGCGGCCTCCTCGAACAGGTCCTGTACGTGCGGGTGCGCGCTGACCGACCCGGCGGCGGGGTCGAGCGGCGGGATGGTCCTGCGGCCGAAGTGGCGGGCCTCGGCCGAGCGTACGGAGATCTGCGGCCGCCAGCCGGCCCGGCCGCCGCTGACGTGGTCGAGCGTGGCGATGCCGATGGCGACGTGGAACGGCTCAGTGTGGGTGGTGGTGGCGGTCGGCACCAGGCCGATCCGGTGGGTGAGCGGGGCCACCCGGGCGGCGAGCAGCACGGCGTCGAACCGGCCGCGCACCTGGTCGGTGCGGTCGTCGAAGCCGTCGGGCAGCGAGGACTGCGGGCCGAACGCGTCCTCGATGGTGACGAAGTCGAGCAGGCCGCGCTCGGCCTCGGTGACGAGCCCGGCCCAGTAGCGGGCGGTGAACAGGGCGCGGGCGGCCCCGGGCGCCTCCCGCCAGGCGGCCGGGTGCCAGCCCGCGCCGTCCAGGGCGACGGCCAGGTGGAGGGGTGCGGGTGGGGTCATGCCAGCTCCAGGTGCTCGCGCAGGGTGGCGCCGGTGTAGTCGGTACGGAAGACGCCGCGCTCCTGCAGCAGCGGCACCACCTTGTCGACGAAGTCGTCCAGGCCGCCGGGCGTCAGGTGCGGCACGAGGATGAAGCCGTCGGCGGCGCCGGCCTGCACGTGCTCGTCGATCTTGCGGGCGACGGTCTCGGGGGTGCCGATGAACGTCTGCCGCCCGGTCACCTCGATGACCAGCTCGCGGATGGTGAGCTTCTTCTCCGCGGCCAGCGCCCGCCACTTGGCGGCCACGGCGGCCCTGTCCTTGATCGGCACCCGGCCGCGCGAGACGCCCTCGCTGAGGTCGGGCTCGACGTCGGGCAGCGGGCCTTCGGGGTCGCAGGCGGACATGTCGCGTCCCCACACCTGCTCCAGGAAGGCGATGGCGGTCTGCGGGCTCACCTGCTGCCTGCGGATGGCGGCGGCGTTCTCGGCGGCCTCCTCCTCGGTGTCGCCGAGCGCGTACGTGACGCCCGGCATGATCTTGAGCTGGTGGGGTTCGCGGCCGTACTTGGCCATGCGGCCTTTGACGTCGGCGGAGAACCGCTTGCCGTCCTCCAGCGTGCCGTGCCCGGTGAAGACGACGTCTGCGGTGGCGGCGGCGAACTCCCTGCCGTCGGACGAATCCCCGGCCTGGATGATCACGGGGTGCCCCTGGGGGCTGCGCGGCAGCGTGAAGCGGCCTTCGACGTCGAAGTGCTTGCCGTGGTGCACGACGTCGCCGATGGCTCCCTCCCGCAGGAAGCCGCCGCTGTCCGCGTCGGCGAGCACGGCGTCCGGGGCCCAGGAGTCCCACAGCTCGCGGGCCAGGCGGACGAACTCGGCGGCCCGCTCGTAGCGGTCGTTGTAGTCGAGGAAGCCGCCGCGGCGGAAGTTCTCGCCGGTGAAGGCGTCGGAGGTGGTGACGACGTTCCATGCCGCCCTGCCCTCGCTGAGGTGGTCGAGCGTGGCCAGGCGGCGGGCCAGCTCGTACGGCTCGTTGAAGGTGGCGCTGACGGTCCCGGCCAGCCCGAGCCGGTCGGTGACGGCCGCCAGCGCGCTCAGCACGGTCAGCGACTCCGGCCTGCCGACCACGTCGAGGTCGTGGATACGGCCTTTCAGCTCGCGCAGCCGCAGGCCCTCGGCAAGGAAGAAGAAGTCGAACTTGCCGCGCTCGGCGGTCTTGGCCAGGTGGACGAACGAGGAGAAGTCGATCTGGCTGCCGGAGCGGGGGTCGCTCCAGACGGTGGTGTTGTTGACGCCGGGGAAGTGCGCGGCGAGATGTACCCGCTTGCGTGCTGTCATCGGTCCCGCCCGTGGGGAGTGCGCCAGGTGTCCGGCAGGCCCTCGGTGGTCTCGGCGAACGCGGGCAGCGTGTAGAGGTCGCGGGCGTAGCCCCACAGGTTCGGGAAGCCGGACAGGTCGTGCTCGGTGATGAGGTGGTGGCGGTTGTACTCGGTGTCGTACCTGGCCAGCGTGACCCACAGGCGCACGTCGGCCTCGGTGACCGTGTCGCCGAGCAGGTAGCGCCGTTCCTCCAGCCTGCGGTCGAGCGAGCGGAGCATGCCGGCGACCCGCTGGCGCTCGTTGTCGCGTTCCCGCTCGCTCGCGGCGCGGGCGACGCGCGAGACGCCGGTGTTGACGTCGTGGTAGATCCAGGCGTTCAGCTTGTTGATCTCGGGGCGCAGCGCCCGCGGATAGAGGTCCACGCTGCGGTCGGCCCACTCCTCGAACTGGGTGGCCAGGTCGATCGTGATGTCGGGGAAGTTGTTGCTGACGATCCTGCCGCGCCGCCGGTCCCACAGCACGGGCACCGAGATGTGGCCGGGGTAGCCCTTCTCGGTGGCGTCGTACGCCTGCTCAAGGAGCGTGAACCCGTTGACCGGGTCGGGGCCCCTGCGCTCCCTGAAGGCCCAGCCGCGCCCGTCGCGCTCGTCGTCCACGTAGGACAGCGACACCACCTCCTCCAGCCCCTTGAGCTTGCGGACGATCGCCGCGCGGTGGGCGTACGGGCAGACCCAGGCGACGTAGAGGTGGTAGCGGCCGGGCTCGGCGCGGTAGCCGCTGGACCCGTCGGCGGTGATCCGGCCCTGGAAGGGGTAGATGGGGCGGTTCCAGCCGGGCGACAGGTGCAGGCGGCCTGGGCCGTACGAGCCGTAGGCGTCGTAGTCGACGGGACTGGCGTAGGCGGGGGCCGCCGTCCCGGTGTCGGTCCGGGGGTTGATCCCGGTGTGCACGGTCACACTCAGCTCCAGACGCGGGTCGCTCAGTCTTCGTTGTGCGGGCGGAAGCGGCCGAATCGGCCCTTGTGGTAGAGGAGCGGCCGGCCCTCGCCGTGCGTGCGCACGTCGGCGACCAGGCCGACGACGAGCACGTGGTCGCCGACGTCGGCGGTCTCGTACGGCAGGCACACCAGGTGCGCGCACACGTCCTGCAGCAGCGGCGCGCCGAGCGGGCCCGGCCGCCACCTGGTGGGCGGGGCGAAGCGGTCGATGCCCTTGCGGGCGAACCTCGCGGCCAGGTCGGCCTGGTCGGCGGAGAGGATGTTGACGGCGAAGTGGTCGGCGGAGCGCAGCCAGGGCCAGGTGGTCGAGGACTGGTCGACGTAGAAGGAGACGAGCGGCGGTTCGAGGCTGACCGAGGAGAACGAGGTGGCGGTCATGCCGACCGGGACGCCCTCGTTCTGCGCGGTGATCACCACGACGCCGCTGGCGTGGACGGCGAGCGCGCGGCGGAACGACTCGGCGCCGACGGCGCGGCCGGGCAGCGTGTCGGTCATGCCCGGGCACTCCCCTCGCGGTCGGTGCCGGCCGGTGCTGGGCTGGTGGGGGTGGTGGGACGTGATGGGATCACGGGATCGTTCCTCACGGGGAAGGCGCGCTCGCGCGGCGCGCTGGCGGTGGTGCGCGAACGCGGGTGTACGGGGTCGTCAGCGGGTGCGTGGACGGCGTCGGCCACGCCCGAGCTCAAGGGGTGATGGCGGCGTGCGGCGGAAGGCCGCGGGCGGTGGTCCGTGATCAGCGACACTGCGCGCTGGCGACGTGGCAGAAGTCCACGTGCGGGCGCGCGGTCAGGAGGAAGCCCTGGCTCATGTCTTCGACGCTAAGCCGGACTCTCGGATAAGTCAATATTTCCTACTTGTTATACGGGAAATTGGACGGCGCCTGCCCGGACATGGCGACGCCCCGCCACCGGCCGGCGGCGGTGGAACCGTCCATCGTCACCGCCTCGCTCCCCCAGGCCGCCGCCGGCACCGCCTACCGGCACGAGCTGCGGGCCAAGGGCGGCGTGCCGTTCTACGACTGGCAGATCACCAGCGGGTCGCTGCCCGCCGGGCTCACCCTCGACCGGTTCACCGGCACCATCACCCCGACCGCCGCGGGCAGCCACACCTTCACCGTCCGGCTGCGCGACTACGACCGGCTCAGCAGCTCCGTCACCAAGACGTTCACGCTGAACGTCGGCAGCGGCGGCGCAGGCCCCGCGACCGACCTGGCCGCGGACGCCGCCCCCTCGGCCTCCTATACCGCGCCCTGGGAGAGCGTGGCCGCGATCAACGACGGCATCGACCCGCCGTCATCCAACGACACCGCCAACCCCCGCTGGGGCGCCTGGCCGCAGACCGGCACCCAGTGGGCCGAGCTGACCTGGCCGTCGGCCCGCACGATCGGCTCGGCCGAGGTGTACGTCTTCGACGACGGCGGCGGCGTGCGGCTGCGGCGAGCTGGAAACTGCAGTACTGAGCGGCGTTGGTCGGGCTTCTCGAGGTCAAGGCATACGCCTGACCGGCCGTGCGGATACCCACTTTTTTGTGGGTACTTGCCGCCCCGGCACTCCACGGACGAAGCTGAGGACACGGCGGCCGGAGGGCCGCCGGGGACCAGCAGGACGTACGAGAGGAGGCCGGGGCGGTGCGCGTCACGAGACCTGCCGGGCCGCGGCCAGCCTCTCCAGGCGGCGGTGACCCCAGCCGGCGAGGGGCTCCAGCGCCTCGGCCAGGTCGCGGCCGAACGGGGTCAGCGAGTATTCGGTCCGCAGCGGCCGCTCGTCGTACACCTGCCGGTGGACCAACCCGTCGCCCTCCATCTCGCGCAGCGTCTGAGTCAGCACCTTCTCGCTGAGCCCGGGCAGCCGGCGCAGCAGCTCGCCGGGACGCCACGGGCCTGACTCCAGCAGCCAGAGCAGCGTCGTCTTCCACTTGCCGTCGATCACGGCGATCGCGGCGGTCACCCCGCAGACGTTGGGGTCCTGTGCTCTGCTGCGCGTCATCGCCGTTTCACCCTTCACAAGCCATGTCGTCGAGGAGTCTTCACGGATGTCCGTATCCACCCCACAGTCTGCCGTCACCGTGCTCGGCCTGGGTCCGATGGGCCGGGCGCTGGCCGGCGCGTTCCTGGACGCGGGCCTGGCCGTCACGGTCTGGAACCGTACGCGGGGCCGGGACCGCGAGCTGGTGGCCCGCGGCGTGTCGGGCGCGCCGTCACCCGAGGCCGCGGTCGCCGCGAGCCCGCTCACCGTGCTCTGCGTGGTGGATTACGACGCCGCCCACGCGATCGTGCGCAGGGACGCGGTGGCCGCCGCACTCAAGGGCCGCACGCTGGTCAACCTGACCGCCGACACGCCGGCGCGCGCCCGCGACATGGGCGCGTGGGCCTCCGCGCACGGCATCGGCTACCTGGACGGCGCCATCATGACGCCGTCCACCACCATCGGCACGCCGAACGCGGTGTTCCTACACAGCGGCCCCGAGGAGCTCTACCGCGAGCACCGGGCGGTGCTGGAGACGCTCGGCGGCACCCACACCCACCTGGGGGCCGATGTCGGCCGGGCGGCCTCGTACGACCTCGCGCTGCTCGACATCTTCTGGACCGCGATGGCCGGGTACGCCCACGCGCTGGCGCTGGCCAAGGCGGAGGGCGTCACGGCCCAGGAGCTGGCGCCGTTCGCGAAGGGCATCTCCGCGATCCTGCCGCCGCTCTTCGAGCAGGGCGCGCGGGAGGCCGACGCGGGCGTCTTCTCCGGCGACATCAACCCGATCACCTCGGCGGCGTCGTCCATGCGGCACATCGTGCAGGCGTCCGAGGAGCGCGGCATCGACGCGAGCGTGATGCGCGCCGCCGAAGGGCTGGCCCGCCGCGTCATCGGGCTCGGACACGGCGGGGACGGCTTCCTGCGCGTCACCGACCTGCTCAACCCCCGCTGACGGTCCCCCGGTACGGCGGGTCAGCGGCCGCCGGCCGCCGAGGCGGGCAGCGGGATGGCCGGGAAGGGGTTGTCGGGCAGCAGCACCACGCGGCGCGGCCGGTCGGGCGTGCTGGCGGCGTCGAGGTGGAGCAGCGCCGCGCCGATGCCCGCCGCACCGACCATGTAGCCGGTGTCGGCGGTGACCTCGCCCGGCCGCAGCCTCCGGTACGCCTGGTACCAGCGGTAGCCCCGGCCGTTGTGGTCGGTGGCGCGGGCGATCAGGTCGGCGGCGAGCGTGTGGGCGTACTCCAGGTGGGCCCGGTCGCCGGTGACCGCCCACAGGCCGACGAACAGCTCGATCACCCCGGCCGTGCCGCAGCACTGGCAGGCCACGTTCCAGTAGCCCTCGGTGCGGCGGCGCGGCGCCCCGCTGCTGACGATGCCGCGCGCCAGCCGCTCGGCCCACTCCAGGTCGGCGGGGTCGCCGCCCACCCGGTACAGCTCGTAGAACATCCTGGCCACGCCGGCCGAGCCGGAGCAGAAGCCGAGGTAGTGCAGGCCGCGCGCCTGCGGCACGTGGTGCGGCACGACCGCGCAGCGCCCGCTGACGACGCTGACCTCGCGGACGAAGGCGGCGCCGCTGCGCGCGGCGTCGAGGAAGCGCCGGTCGCCGGTGACGCCGTACAGGCGGGCCAGCAGGTACGCCGTGCCGGACGTACCGGCGAGAAAGCCGGGGGTGACGGCGTCCACCGGCAGGTCGGCGCACTCGCCGAACCAGTGGCCCGGCACCGGCACGCGGGCGACGCGCAGGCCCGCCTCCACGGCGGCTTCCTCGTACGCCGGCACGCCGAGGTGCGTGGCCGCCCGCAGCAGCCCGAGGATGATGCCGCCCTCGCCGCGCTGCGCGGGGTCGCGGGACCACTGGACCCCGTCGCCTCGCTCGGTGCCCTTGCGCACGATGTGGTCGGCGATGGCGGCGGCCTCGGCCTCGAACCGCGCATCGCCGAGCGTCCATCCGGCCTCCATGAGGGCGATCATGATGCCGGTGAGCCCGTGGTAGAGGGTGAGGTCCTCCTGCTCGCGCCAGGTCGCGGCGAGCCGCCTGGCCCCGGCCCTGGCGTCCTCCAGGTACGCCTCGTGCCCAGTGGCGGCGGCCAGCTCGAGGAAGAACAGCACCACGCCGGCGGCCCCCGAGTACAGGGACCAGGGCTCGGCGGTGACGGCGGACGCGCCGCGCGTGTCGGGGTTGGCCTGCCACCAGCGGCCGTGCTCGTCGTCGACGGCGGCCGAGCGGACCCACCGCCCGGCCAGGATGGCGGCGGTCAGCGGCGTGTCGGCGCGGGCGCTCGACGCGCGCATCTCGTCCAGGCTCATGGAATCATTTTCCCATAGACTTAGTAGGAAGACTCGGAAAGCGGGCGAAGCAGATGTGGACACGATGCTCCACCCGTCCGGGCCGCGGCACAAATAGCCGCGCGGGAGCGACAGCACTTGCGGTTCCGGCGGCGCCGCCGGCTCTGACGGCGAGCAAGGCCCCGCTGCTGGGGACGGCCCCGCTACCGGGGACGGTTCTGATGCCGGGTACGGCTCTGCCGAGAACGGCTCTCGAAGCGCAGGCCGCTCGCGTCGCGTCGGCGTGCATCACTCGTCCCCGGTGACGCCGAGCGCCCGCAGCAGCTCGGCGCGGACCTCGGCGGCGTCCATCGTGGCGTCGAGCCGCTTCTCGACGGCGATCCGGCCGCCGTCCAGCACCAGCACGCGGTCGGCCAGCGCGATGGCCTCGTCCACGTCGTGGGTGACCAGCAGCACGGCCGGGCGGTGCTGCTCGAACAGGCGGCGCAGCAGCCGGTGCATCTTCAGCCTGGTCAGGGCGTCGAGGGCGCCGAACGGCTCGTCGGCCAGGAGCAGGCGGGGCTCGCGTACCAGGGATCTGGCCAGCGCCACCCGCTGCTGCTCGCCACCCGACAGCTCGTTCGGCCAGGCCCGCTCGCGCCCGGCGAGGCCGACCTCGGCCAGGCTCTGCCTGCCGCGCTCCTCGGCTCCGGTCAGGCCGAGCACGACGTTCGGCAGCACCCGCTGCCACGGCAGCAGCCGGGCGTCCTGGAACACCACGGACACCTCGTCAGGCACCTGCACCGTGCCGCCGCCGGCCACGTCGGCGTCCAGCCCGGCCAGGGCCTTCAGCAGCGTGCTCTTGCCCGAGCCGCTGCGGCCGAGCAGCGCCGTGAACTCGCCGGGCGCCAGCTCCAGGTCCAGGCCGTCCAGCACCCGGCGGGAGCCGTAGACGCGGGTCAGCCCTTCGACGCGGATCAGCTCGCCAACGTCCGTCGCCACGACAGCGCCCTCCTTTCCACGAGGCGGACCGCGGCGTCGGAGAACAGGCCGAGCAGGCCGTACAGGACGATGCCGACGAGGATCACGTCCGTCTGCCCGTACGTGCGGGCCAGGTCCATCATGTAGCCGATGCCGCTGGTCGAGTTGATCAGCTCGGCCACCACCAGGAACAACCAGGCCGTGGTGACCGCGAAGCGCAGCCCCAGCAGGAAGCCGGGCAGCGCTCCCGGCAGCACCACCTTCCTGATGAACGCGCCGCGCGTCAGATCGACGGTCTCGGCCAGCTCGACGTAGCGGCTGTCGATGCCGCGCAGGCCGTTGTGCGTGTGGATGTAGATGGGCACGAGCACGCCGACGGCGATGACGGTGACCTTCATGGTCTCGCCGATGCCCAGCCACAGGATCAGCAGCGGCATCAGCGCCAGCGACGGAATGGCGCGCTTGATCTGCACCGGGCCGTCGATGATCGCCTCGCCCCAGCGGCTGAGGCCGGACACCAGCGCGAGCACCGTCCCCAGCGGCACGCCGATGGCCAGGCCGGAGGCCACCCGGCCGAGCGAGGTCAGCAGGTTGTCCTGGAGGCGGCCGTTCTCGATCAGTTCGCCCGCGGTGGCGACCACGGTCCACGGCGCGGACAGGAAGCGGGGGTCGAGCCGGCCCGTCGCCGATGCCACCGCCCAGAGGGCGAGCAGCAGCAGCGGGCCCACCAGGAAGCCCAGCTTGATCGGGCGGCCCGGCCTCAGCCGGCGGCGGGCCCGTACGCGGGCGGGCGCGACGGGACGTGAGGCGAGCAGAGTCATGTCACGCACCCTCCTTGAGCGCGGTTCTCGGGGATCCGGCGGCCTGCGCGGTTTCGCGTGCGTCCGGTCGCGCCGCCTGGCCACGGCCTGCGCGGACGCCGGGCTGCGCCATCACGCGCCCTCCTTGAGCGCGTCGGCGGCGATGTGCTCGAAGCGGCGGTCGTACAGGTCCTCGGCCTTCAGCGGCGGGTTGCCCGTCTCGGCGGCCAGGATGTCGATGGTCTCCTGGTGCCGGGCGATGACCTCCGTCCAGTCGGCCGGGATGTCGGGCTCGCCCGCCTGTTCGACCAGGTACTGGCCGTCGGCGGTGTTGAGGCCCTGGTCCTTGACGTAGTAGCCCTCGATCCACTCCTTGGGGTGCTCGTAGGCCCAGCGGGAGGCGCGCGCCCACGCGGCGACGTACTCGCGGATGGCGGCCGCCTTGGCCGGGTCCTTCAGCGTCTCGGTGCGGACGTAGAGGTGTGCGGGGTCGTCGCGCAGGCCGTGCTGGACGGTGGTGGCGCCGTCCCTGCCGAACTTGCCGGTGTAGCGCTTGATGTTGACGCCGCCGATCGGCGCGACGTCCACCTGGCGCGATGCCAGCGCGTTGGGGTAGACGTCGCCGGTGCTCGGCAGCTCTACCAGCTCGACGTCGTCCTTGGTGAGCCCGGCCTTCTTCAGCACCCTGAGCACCAGCGCGCCCTGCGCCTGGCCGGGGCTGTAGGCGATCTTCTTGCCGCGCAGATCGGCCAGGCTCTTGACCTGGACGCCTGGCGCGATGCCGAGCTCGTAGGTGGGGTGGTCGATCGGGTCCTTGCGGAACTTGGCCGCCACGATCTTCACCGGCAGGCCGGTCCAGGTGGCGTGGATGGGCGGGATGTCGGCCACCGCTCCGACGTCGAGCGCGTTCGCCCTGAAGGCCTCGGTCGTCTGCGGGCCGCCGCTGATGTTGGCCCACTCGATGTCGAACGAGAACTTGTCGATCTCGCCGGACAGCTCCAGCGCCACCCGGGTCGCCGGGTCTCCGACGATCAGCCGGGTGCCTTCCGGGACCGCGGTCGGCAGCGGCGCCTGCGCGGACAGCTCGGGTCCTGAGGACTCCTGGGCGGCGCCCGGCGTACAGGCGGTCATGACCAGCATGAGAAGCGCGGCGAGCACGGGTCGTAACGAGGACGTGTGGTAGGGGCCCTGGCTCATGACCACGAAGGTACGAGCGCCAGGGCCATAAGTCAACATTTCCTACCAGGTTTACATGATTTTCTGTCGATGGCGGTCCATGGCCTGCTGAAGGGGCGGTCAGGCACGCCTCGCCAGGGCCCTTTTCGGGCGGGTCATTCGTACTCGCCGAAGCCTTCTCCAGGGCGGTCACCGGTGCCCCCGGCAGAACCGCCGTCAGCGGCGCTCGCGGGAGCCTCGCCGCGCCGGTCAGCGGTCGCCGGCGGCGGGGCCGGCGATGCGGCGGAAGTCGCCGAGGCTCTGGCGGAAGAACGCGTGGTCGCTCTCCAGCTTGGCCCTGGTGAAGCGGCCCGGGTCGGCCTCGCGCGCGGACCTGCCCATCTCGGTCCAGAACGCCTCGGGCGGCAGCTCGGCGGCGCCCTCAGGCAGGAACTTCAACGCCTCGGCCACCGCATCGGCCGCGTAGATCCAGTCGGTCTCCACGGCGCGGAACCGCTCGGCGTCGGGCGCGCCCGCCACGTAGTCGAGCTGGCCCTCCAGGGCCCGGCTCGCGTACGTGGCGCCGATCAGCACCCACTGGCCGGCGTCCAGCAGCTCGGATGCGCCGGTGCCGAACGTGGCGCCCGACCGTCTGGCCGCGTGCTCGCCCTCGTACGAGACCGGCACCTCCACGCCGCCCGCCCGCACCAGCCACCCGTCGGGCACCTCGATCACCGACGCCTCCGCCGACCCGCCGGAGACCGTCAGATCGAGGTAGATGTGCGCCTCGACCAGCGAGCGCGCCGTGGCGCCGTCAAGCATGCCTGGCCGCCAGATCGCGGTAGGAGTCGCGGACGATCAGCAGCCGGTCGAGCTGGAACCTGCCGGGTTCGGCCGCCCGCATCTCGCGTCCCCGCTGCGACCAGAACGCGTCATCGGGCACCTCGTCGGCGCCCGGCGGGATGAACTTCACGACCTCCTCGACGGCGGCCGTGGCGATCGACAGCGTACGGTGGGCCTCGGCCGCGTCGTCCGCCGGCACATTGCCCGCCGACAGGTCCGCCACCCACAGCCACTCCCCCGCGTCGAGCAGCTGCGACGGCTCCTCGCCCCCGAACGTCGGGTAGCCCGACGGCATCACCGGCCGCTCCGGCAGGCCGAACAGGTATTCGCGCTGCCTGCCGCAGTCGTCGCAGGTGCCCCAGTAGCGGTTGGCGAGCCCCTCGTCGACGGCGACCAGGCCGTTCTCCCAGGTCGTCTCGACCGAGCCGCACTCGCACGGGTGCAGGTCGAGGTAGAGATGCGCCTCATCCCTTGTCCGCGCCACCGCGAAGGCCATAACCGTCCTCTCCTCGCCGTTCTCCTATCATGCCCGCCCAACGAGACGACCGGCTCGTGCCCACGCCACGAGACGGCCCGCCCACGCGCGCGTCGCACGACGGCCGGGTCACCCCCGCGCCACCAGACGACCCGCCCGCGCACGCGCCACGAGACGGCCCGCTCATACCCGCATCACGTGGCGGTCGGTGTCGCGCTGCTCGCGGCGGCCGCAGTGGCACGGACCGGCTTTCGGGCAGTGGCACTCCTCGTCCGGCAGCCTGCCGACGCCGGCGGAGAGCTTGCGCCCGCGCTCCAGGTACGTGCGCGCCCGCTCCAAGCGGTCGTCGCGGCCGCCGGGCCGTGGACCGTCGAGCAGCTTGGTCAGCTCGGCGGCTACCGGAGCGGGCACCAGGTGCATCGGGGCGGTGGCGGCCAGGTCGTACAGCACGCCGAGCCGGGCCCGTCGCTGCGGCACCGTCGCGGCCCGCACCTGGCGGGCGGCCTCGACCAGCGCCGCGACGTGCCGGTACGGTGCGGCAGGCAGGCCCATCGCCGCCGCGATGGCTCCGGCGGTGACGGCCGCGGCGGCCCGCTCGTTCGCGCCGACCGGCTGCAGCCCGTCCACCTGGTACGTCACCACACCACCGCCCGTCGGTTCCACGGCCCCGCCCGCGCTCGCCGAGCCGGACGAGCCCGCCACACCGGCCGCCCCCATGCCGATGTCCTGTCCGACACCGGTGTCCTGGGCCTTGCCAAGGGTTCGGGCCATGCCAGTCCCATGGGCAGTGCCGTTCGCCTGCCCCACGCCGTTCGGCGAAGCCTCGCCGTTGTGGTGGGCGGCGCCGTTCGCGGCGGCTGTCGGCTGGGCGGGGATGGCCGGGGCGGGCGGGCGGATCTCGACGGCCAGGGGCGGCCGGCCGGGGAGCTGGACGTCGATCAGGCCGGGCCCCAGCACGCGGGCCTTCGCGCCCATGAGCGCGGCGGCCCTGCTGACCGCGTTGGCCGCGGCCAGCTCCGGCAGCTCAGGCGCGCCGCGCAGCGCCGCCACGTGCTCGGGGGCCAGCTCGCCCGCCCTGGCCAGGGCCACGAGCTTAGCGGTCGCACCCGGCTGCCCCGGTGCCAGGCCCGCTCTCTCGGCTTCGGCACGGATCGCGGCTGCCGCCTCGGCGGCACCGGACCGCCCGCCACCGAACACCGCGCCGAGCGACCGGCGCGCGGCGGGCCGCCCACTGAGCGCATCGGCCAGGGATCCGGTGGCAGGGGCAGTGCCGTTCGAGGCGCCGGCGAGCGAGCCCGGAGCTGACGCGCCACCGTTCACGACGTCGGCCAAGGAGTGCGGAGCAGCGGGACGGCCGTGCAAAGCGTCGGCGAGTGACGGCCCCGACGCCGTGGCGCTGCCGTGCAAGGCGTCGGCGAGTGACGGCCCCGACGCCGTGGCGCTGCCGGTCAGGGCGGCGGCCAGGGAGGGCTCGGCCGGCTGCGCGTTGTGGAGCGCGTCGATGAGGGCGCGTAGGCGGGCGGCGGCCGCCGCGTCCTCGTCGCTGACCCGCACGCCGGGCACACCCTCCGCAGCCGGAGGGCCGGACGGCGGGTGGGTGGGCCAGGGCGGGGGCGGCGGGGTGTGGCCGCGTTTGCGGATGTCCGTGGCGACGGCGTTGATGGCGGCCGCGAGCGTCTCCCTGAGCTGCGGGTCGGCGGTCGCGCTCCACCTGCGCGACAGGTGGGCGTGCTCGTTGAGCCGGGGCACCAGGCAGTGGTCCGCGCCTTCCTTCCGGGGCGACAGCGACTCCCTGATCGTCCCCTGGGGCGCCCCGGCCGCCTGCGCGGCGCGTTCCTGGGCGATGTGCGAGATCTCGTGGACCAGCACCGTGGACACCATGTCCGGGTGCACCCGTGGAGCGACGAAAGTGATGTGCGGGTCCTCCGCGGTGCCGGCGCGGAAGTCGGTGCGCCCGATGAATCCGTCGCCGGGGTTCGCGGCCACCACGCGGACGTGCTGGTCGGCGGCCCCGGGCAGCCGGACGACGAGGCGGTCCTCACCGGTCCAGCGCACGTCGGCGACGGCCCCGCCGAAGTCGGTGGCGGCCACGTGCCGGCTGCGGATCTCGGCGACGGTGAGGTCCGGTTCGCCTTCGGGACGCGCCGAGGCGCCCAGCGGGCTGTCAGGCAGCGCCTCCTCGTGCGCGCTGGACGGGAGCGTGCCCTGGAAGGTGCTGGCGCCGGGCGGCGGCTCCGACTCCTCGACCTGGACGATCTTCCAGACCGGTTCCGGCGGCCTGGGCAGGGCGCCGCGCTCGGCCAGCGCGGCCGAGACCTGGTCGGTGAACGTGCCGGACACCGGCGAGTTCAGGAACACCTCGCGCAGGTCCAGGTTCTGCTGGTCGGCCGCGTCCAGAATGTGGGGCGGCAGCGTGGAGAACGCCTCGGCGAACCCGGCGTCGCGGTGGCTGTTCCGCCCGGAGTCGTCGCTGCGCACGGTGCCGTCGGGAGCGGCCAGGTAGTGGTGGAGGCCGTCGGGCTCCTGCACGCGGACGCGGGCCACCGCGCCGCGGTCGCGGGCGGCCACGCGGGCGTCCTGAAGGACCTGGATGAGCCCTTCGCGGCCGGGCTCCGGCGTGAACCTGAACGTCGGCAGCCCGTCGAGCGGCGCCGCGATGCGGATGCCCGCCTGCATCCTGGCGTGCAGCTCGTTCAGCTCCTCGCCGGACATCGTGACCATGGCGGTGCCGCCGCTCGCGCCGGGCAGATGGACGGCCTCGCGCGCGGACCGGACGTCGCCATCGCGCCGCAGCTTGACCCGCTCGAACGTCAGGTCGTAGTCCACCCGCACCTGGACGGTGTAGAGCTTGCCGCTTTCGAACATGCTGCGCTCGCTGCGCGCGCCCTGGTGGACGTTGACGCTCTGCGACGCCTGGGCGCCCGCGCTGGTGCCGACGCTCACGCCGAGGGCGCCGATGCTCTGGCCGCCGTTCACGCCCACGGGCGTGACCTGGCTGCGGCCGACGGAGACGTTCTGCGCCTCGGCCCGCCTGTCCACCTCGCCCTTCTCGCCGTCGAACGGCCCGGCCACCACCGTGAGGTCCGACATGCGGGTCTTGATCGAGACGTCCACGCCCTGGTTGCGGAGCTTGGCCTCGGCGACGTGCGGCACCACGGCGCCGTCGCGTCCCGAGATCTGTTCCAGGCCGGTGATCAGGCCGGAGTGCGACAGCCAGGCCGACAGCGCTCCCAAGCGCTCTCTGACCGCGGCGTCGCCGACCATCTTCGTGAGCTGGCGGATGACGGCGTCGTAGAGCGTGGGCCTGTCCGGGTCCTCGGTCAGGGTGTCGGGGAAGAAGCCCGGCTCCAGCTCGACCGAGCGCGGGTCGGTCACGGCGCGGACCGGACCCGGGTCCTCGGCGACGGGGCGCACCATGTCGCTGGGCACGTCGCGTTCGAGCACCACGTCGTACGTGCGCTGCGGCGGCTCGCCCTTGCGCCCCACCGCGTGCACGGTCTTGCGGATCCTGGCGGCGGTGCCCGGCATGCGCCGCTCGAACGGGATGCGCCGCACGCGGGCGGGGCGGGTCTCGACCTCGAGGACGAGCTCCATGTCCTGGGCGACCGTGGTCACGCCGACGAACCTCGCGATCCGCAGCAGCCGCATGACGTTGTTGATCTTGGTGTTGGAGAAGGAGCGGCTGCGCTTGGTGGACGCGCCGGCCTTGCTTTCGCCGCCCTCCTCGGCTGCGTTGTAGTCGACGCCGGCGGACAGCGCGACGGAGTGCGACTCCGTGTGCGCGAGCTCACCTCCGCGGTAGCGCTGGATGATGTTGCCCTTCTCAGCGGTCTGGCTCACCATCCGGGCCCGGCTCGGGTCGCCCTTGGGCCTGAGCTTGGCGCGGACGGTGACGACCTGCGGGGCCGCGTTGGGGGTGCTCGACTGCACCTCGTACTCGCGCTCGAACCCGCGCCGCGACATCATCTCGTCGAGGTGGATCTCGGAGCGGGTGTCGTTGAGGTCCACCCTGACCTGCCTGGCCAGGTTCGGGGTGGCGGCGTTGGCGCCCGGCACGGCCTCCTCGATGAGGCTGAGCGCCTCGTCCATGAGGTTGACCTCGTCGCCCTGCCTGTTCGTCACGGTGAACGACGTCGGCACGCTGGAGCTCATGCCGGCGGCGTACTGGGGCGCGAGGACGACCTCCTTGAGCCGGTCGTTGACCTCCTGGGCCTTGCTCAGCGCGTCCGCGAGGTGGATGAAGCCCTTGCCGGGGTCGTGACGGGTGGCCTCGGCCGCCGGGGCGACGGCGGGCTCGAGGTCGGCGACCTTCTTGAGCGCTTGGAGCAGGTCGGACGGATAGTGCCGCTTACCGAGCCCGATGTCCTCGCCCCGCTCGACCGCCTCCCTCCTGGCCTGGATGTAGCGGGTGATCAGCGGTACGGCGACCGTGCGGTGCAGGTCCATGTGGCCGTTGATGAAGCGGTCGACCGCGTCGGCCACGACGGCCACCGGCAGCTTCAGCTCTCCCTCGGCGAACATCCGCAGCGCGTCGTGCTCGGGGACGACGAACACCCCGTTGCCGTGGCTGCGCAGCGTGTCGCCCCGCTGGGTGCGGGATTCGTCTCCGACCAGGCCGACCTTGCTGGTGCTGACGGTCGTGACGACGTCGACCGGGACCTTGAAGCGGTACTTCCGGCCGGTCGCGATGCCGAGGAACTCGGTGCCGAAGATGGCGACGAGCGCGGTCAGCAGCATCCTGGTGCGGTTGCGCGAGGGCAGCGAGGCGCTGCCGGTGTCGCTGCTGGCACCGTTGTCGTCCGAGTCGCCGACGCTGTTCACCAGGCTGAGCAGGAAGTTCTTGGCCCCGTTCCAGGAGATGCCGACGCTGCGCAGGGCGAGCATGATGCGGCCGGACACCGGGTCGGCGATGTCGACGAACTCCGCCTCGCCGAGCTCCGCGCGCACGTCCACCTTGGCCCGCGTGGGCTTCGGCCCCTGCGGATCGAGCACGAGATCGTTGGAGATCGGGCCCTCGAAGATGTGGCCGGCGAGATGGTGGCGGCTCAGCATCGGCCAGAGCTGGATCAGCGGCGCGACCCGCTTTCTCAGCGCCTTCGGCAGCAGGCGGCGGACCTGGTCGATGTCGCTCAGTTCTGGGCCGACGTCGAAGTGCTCCAGCGTGGAGAGCCGCATGAGCCGCTTGCTCGGCTTGCCCATCGAGCCGGAGAAGCGCGGCCCGCCCTCGCGGGGCAGCATGTCGCCGGGCACCATCAGGACGGCCGTGATGGGGCGCGGCTCGATCAGGGGCGCCATCGTGGCCCCGTGGATCTGGTGGACCTCGATCGTCGCCCTGGTCTCGACGACGGCGGTCGGCTTGTTCTTGCCGTCCTCGGTCATGCCGACCTTGTTGACCATGCTGGTCACGTTGGTCGCGGCCGAGTACGAGCGGTCGCCGCCGACGTTCGGTCCCGCCTTGTGCGAGATCCCGTCCTGCCCCTCCTCCGGGCCGTCGGTCTTGGACGCCGAGCCGCCGAGCGTCCCCGCCACCGACCGGCTCACGCCCCGCCCGGCGGTGTCGCTGGCGATGTCGAGGTGGGTGCGCACCTTGGTGACCTGGCCGGTGCCGGTGCCGGTGTCGTCCGGGTCCTGCCGGACGACGATGTACAGCGCGTCCAGGCCGAGAGCCCGGTTGAAGCCGTGCTTCTGCAGCGGGACCATGACGCCGCCCTGGGCGAGCTGGTCGAACGCGCTGCGGACCGGGCTCTCCTCCAGGTGAAGCTTGATGTCGCTCTCGTTCATCCGCTGGGCGGCGCGGACGAGCGGGTTCTTGCTGTAGACGCGCTTGCCGTCCACCTCCTCGCCCACCAGCCCGGTGCCGGACAGCTCGGCGAGTACCTCGTCCACGAGCCCGTCGAGCCCGTGGACCTCGCGCACGTCGGTGGGGCCTGCGCCGCGCAGCCGTCCATCCCCGGCGCCGAGCCATTCCGGCAGCCGCATCTCGCGGCCCGGGATGGGCTCGGCTCCCTTGGAGTCCTTGAGCACGGCGAGCCCGTCGTCGCCGATCTTGATGCGGCCGTTCTCCGTGACGAACAGCTCGACCGGCACGGGGTCGCCGGCGTGGAAGGCGTCGAGCACCTGCTGGCGCACCAGCAGCTCCGTCTGGAACGGCTCCAGCGTCCGCGGCGGCTTGTTCTTCCGTTCGATGGTGAACGTCACCTTGGCCACCTTGCGGTAGGCCTGCGAGGGGCCGCTGCGCTTGTCCACCTGCGGATGGACGGCGACCTCGTTCGCCGTGGACGACGACGACTGCGACACCGGCCTGCTGGTGTTGGCGCTGGGCCCGATGGAGTCGGGCCGGTAGTCGCTCAGCGGCCCGGTGACGTCGAGATCCTCGATCTCCGCCTTGGGGAATCCCGCGGATACCTTGCCCTCGAACGAGTCGCCGGTCTCGGCCTTGGTGGTGGAGGTGGCGGTCTCGGTGAGCACCTCCTCCTCGAGCGCGTCGCGCGTCCACCCACCGACCATGCGGGTCTCTTCTTCGACGATCTCGCTGTGGGCGGTGATCTTGAAGTCGGTGTCGCCCGGCACCACCAGATCGACCGACAGGCCGGAGTCCAGGGTCTGGCGGAAGCGCGTCTGCAGCTCGCGGACGACGAACTTGCGCAGGTTCTGGCGGGCGGGGGTGCCGACCTGGGCGAACTCGCCGCCGAGCTGCTCGGCGAGCGCGTCGAACGCCTCCTCCAGGCCGGTCATGCTGATGACCTCCTGGTTCGGCGGCTTCGGGTTGCGCAGCTGCGGGTCGATGGTCTGCTGGGAGGCCGTGCCGGCGTCGGCGTACGAGTGCCACACCCAGAAGCGCTGGGTGCGGGAGTCGCCGCGGCTGCCCTCGCTGACCCGGATGGGCGCGCTCCACGTAGCGTTCTTGCCGGAGCGCTCCTCGATCGTCCACTCGGCGACGGCGTCGTACAGCAGCGACTCGGTGCGGTTGTCCGCGACCGAACCGCCCTGCTCGAACATGCTGCCCCCGCCGGAGGCCGACCAGTTGCGACCGAAGCGGCCGCCGACGGAGATGCCCGCCACCTCCAAGAGGGCGGCGCCCCAGCTGCCCGGAATCAGGTACTCCGCCGCCTTCGCCGTGTTGAAGTCCACGTTGACGCCGAAGCTGCCCGCCTCGGTGGCGGTGTAGGACTGTCCCGTCTGGTAGAACAGGCCGACCGTCACCTGGGACGCCCGCATGGCGGGGCTGTCCACCTCCACGAGGTCCGACAGCCTGAGCTTGATCCGCAGCTCGATCGCCCTGCCGCTGAAGTTGATCGGCAGCACCAGGCCGTCGCCCGCCACCGCCTTGTGCCAGTCGGCGCGGATGAGCCCTTCCAGCTCGTTCGGCGTGAACCGCTTGGCGACCTTCTTCCGCTCCAGCAGCGCGTTGACCTGGTCGGTGAGCTCGTCGAGGTGCGCGAGCCGGCCGGTGGGCATCGCCTCGGGCAGCGACAGCGGGTCCGGCCTGCTCCGCCCCAGCACCTGCTCGTACCGCGCGTACGCCTTCTCCGCCTCCCGACGGGCCTGCCTGATGAGGTCGGCCATGGTGGGCTGGCCCGGATGCAGCGAAGGCCCGAGGCTGCCGGGCGGCGCGGCGAGCAGCCGCGCGTACCGCTCGTACGCCACCCTCGCCGCGATCGACGCGTTCACCGCGTTCGCGTACACGGCGGCGATCCGCTCGTTCCGCGCCTGCTTGTCCCGCCCCGCGCGGGCGTCCTCGGCGGCCGTCGTGGCGCGGATGTCGGCACCGCTGTCCTTGTCCCGGCCGGCGGTCTCGGCCTTCTTCTCGGCCTCCTCGGCGTCTTTCGCGGCCTCCTGCGCGATCGCCACGTGGGCCTTCAGCAGGTGGCGCAGGGCCTTCTCGACCGTCGAGAGCTGCTCGGCCGCCCGGCGCAGCTCATCGACGTCCTCGGACGGTCTGGGGATGTCGAAGCCGGTACGCACGTCGTCCGGCCCCACCGCCCACGGCGGCGGCGGCACCTCCGCGCCCCGGGCGCGCAGCTCGGCGTCCAGGCCGTCGATGTCGATCGCCTTCTGCCGCTTCTCCGGCATCGTGGGGGCGTTCTCCCACTGCTCGATCAGCAGCACCCGCTCGTTCCGGCGGGCGGTCACGCACTCGTCCCTGACCTCCCGCGCCGGGCGGCCCGGCAGCATGCGGCGCAGGATGCCCCTGCGTCCCTGGCCGGCCGCCTGCCGCTGGAACGTGTCGGTGATCTCGTGCAGCCACACCCTGGTGAGCTGGTCGGTGGCGACGCGCGGGGCGAACGTCACCACGTGCGGGTCCTCGGCGGTGCCCGCGCGCACCCTGGTCCGCGCCATCTCGCGCTGGCCGGGCTCGCCGACGGTGAACGTGAAGTGCTGGACGCCGCTCCCCGTGGTCACCGTCAGGGCGTCGCCGTCCCAGGACAGGCCCCGCACCTCCTGGGCGCCGTGCACGAAGTGCCTGGGGTCGAGGGCCTGGGCCGCCTGCTTGATCTCGTCAAGGGTGACGTCGGTGTCGCGGCCGCTGTCCGTGACGTACGCGGTGCCGGCGATCGGTTGCGAGGTGACCGTTCCCGGGATGCTGGTGTGCGTCTCCGGCGGGGTGACGCGGGTGACGTCCGAGGACAGCGAGTCGCTGGACGCGGCGAGCACCAGCAGCGCGGACGCCTCCACCACCAGCTCCGGGTGGCTGTCCACGTTGCCCGCGACGTCGTCGAGCGTGCGGCGCAGGCGCTTCATCGTGTCGTTCGGCAGGACGCGGAATCCGCCGTCCGGCTTCGGGACGATCACCTCGCCGTCTGGGCCGATCACGGCGCCGGGGAACGTGGTCTCGAGCGCTTCCACCAGCGCCGCCCGCGCCCTCGTCGGCGCCCCGGCCTTGGACGCCGCCTTCGTCCGGCCGCCCTGGTCGGCGGCCGTCCTGTCGGCCTCGTGGTCCGCGTCCGCTGCCTGGTTGCTCGCCTGATCGGCCGCCTGGGCGGCCGCTGCCCGGCCGCCCGTGTCGGGCTGACCGGACGTACCAGGCCGGCCCGTTACGACGGGCTGGGCGGTTGTGCCGGGCTGCTGGGTCGCGTCGCTGCGGTCGGCAGGCGGCGTGGCCGGCTGAGCCGCGTCGCTGCCCGTCCGGCCGGTGGACGGGCCGGTCGGCGCGCCGGCCGCCACCACAGGCTGGGCCGCGCCCTCGTTCGCCGGGCTCTGCGCGGTGGTCTGCTGCTGCCCAGCGGCCGGCTGCGGCCGGCCATCGGCGCGTGCGGCGGACGGCTCGCTCGTCGTCACCGCCGTGTTCGCGCTGGTCGTGTCCCCTGCCGTGATGCCCGCCGTGGTGCCCGCCGGGGTGCCGGTCGGGCTGCTGACGGTGGCCGGGTCGCCGAGCGTGGCGGCGGCCGGCGCGCCCGGCGCCTGCCCGGCGGCCGGCTGCTGCGCGGAAGCCGAGCCGGACTGCGGCGACGAGGCCGTGCGCGGCTCCGGTGCGGTGGCCGGCTCCGACTCCGGCGTCGCGTTCGTGTGCGGCGTGCGGGCGTCAGGACGCGTGTCGGAGGTGACGCTCGCGGAAGGCTGGGCGTCCGCGGCGAGCCGGGGTGCGGTGTCCGGGGTGGTGCGTGCGGGCTGCCGCTCCGGGGTCGCCTCGGGGGCGTCGTCCTGGTTCGGCTCCTGATTCCGGTCGGGGGCCGGGGTGACCTGCTGTTCCGGGGTGCGGCGACGCTGCGAAGCGTCGGCGTCGGGGACGCCGACGCTCGGGCGGGACGCCGAGCCGGACGACGAACCGGCCGACGACATCGTGCCGGCCGTGCTCGCCGTACGCTGCGCGGGGATGGTGACCGGCTCGGACGTACGCATGCCGCCGGCCGTGGCGGGCTGGTTGCCGCCGGGGCCGGTCGGCGCGACAGCGGTCCCGGAGGGGTCAGCGGACGGGCTGCCTCCGCCCGCCCAGGCGGCGGCGCGGGCGGCGTCGGTCCGTGCGGCGGCGTCGTAGGCGGAGGCCAGCGTGGTCGTCGGATGCGCCAGCGCCAGGGCCACGTCCGGGTTGAACGGGCTGATCGTCCCGGTACGCCCCACGCCACCCATGAACGCGCCCACCATGGACTCGGCGGTGAACGGATTCTGTAGCTCCCCGTACACCAGCGCGTTGCCCATGAAACTGCCGACCGGTGAGGCGATCACATTGGTCGCACCCGTCGTCAGCGCCCGCCCGGCGAACCCCGGCACCACCTGGGTGACCCGCGAGATCGGCCCTCCGACCACCGTCCCGGTGATTCCGCCGCCACCGCCGCTCGCCGTGACCATGGCGATCTCCCGCCAGTCGAAGTCCTCCCGGGTGCCCTTCAGCCTCTGAAGGTATTGGGCGACGAACTCGATGAAGAACTCCTCGCCCATCTCTTCGACGAGCTCCCTGCCGATCGGCGAGGCCAGCACCCGCAGCAGCAACGCCCGCCCGGTGGGGCCGCTCAACGCCGCCACCTGCGCCAGGCGGGCCGCACCGACCTTCTGCCCGGCGGCGCCCACCAGCTTGACCAGGATCCGGCTGATGGCCGCGCGTGCACCAGCCGCGTACGGACCGATCAACGGCGTTGAGACGCCCGCGGTGAAGAACGCCACCAGCAGCGTGATCGCGATGGCGATCACCGTCACCCAGAAGGCCACGTTGATCGTCAGCTTCGAGTACTGCGTCTGCACCGCGAAGTTGCTGGCCTGCACCGCGTACGCGTGCGCGTTGTGGCTGACGCCGGTGATGCCGCTCTCTTTGCTGTACAGCTCACGCGCCCGGCCCACGAACTTCGCGGTCGCGGGCGCCGCCCATCCCGTGACGATCGTCCGCACCGCCGAACCAGCGGGCTCGGCGGAGGAGATCGCGCCGTCCGACAGCGCCGCGTACCGGCGTGCGAGCTCCGACAGCCCGGCCTCGCTGGCCTCCGGCCACTTCTGACCGGCCGACAACATCGGAATCAGCCAGTAGTTCACCCAGTCCGGCAGCGCTTCGGTCTCCCAGACGGGCCGGACGTCGCTGTCGATCTGGACGATCTGCTTCTGGACGGACTGTCCGCCGGGGGTCTGGATGTTGGAGTTGTGGTCGCCCGAGTACGCCATGAACCCCGTCTCAGACTTCCCGCGCCATGCGGGTGAGGTCGTGCCGGATGTCGGCGTCCGTCTGCAACGTGTTGTCGATCGCGGCGCGCAGCCGGTCGCCGGCGTCCACGATCTGCTCGGCCAGCCGCTTGGCCTGGCGGACCATCTCGATGGGCCCGCCGTCGCCGCAGTGGGCCTTGTAGAAGGCCTGGCCCTCGGCTCCGCCGCCCCACGGCGCGGTGCTCAGGTACGACTCCACGTCGTCGGCGAGCTTGGGCAGGGTCCTGCCGACCTCTTCGGCGGTCGTGGACCAGGCCGACATGCCGCGGTTCACGACGGTCTTGGAGACGTACGCGCCCGACCAGTCCTCGATCACCGGTCACCTCCGATGCCGTCGACGAGCTGGGCCATCGCGGCCTCCACGTCGCCCTCGAGGTGCGCCTTGAACTGCTCGGCCGGGATCACCGGCTCGAAGATCTCCATGACCCGCTGCTGGGCGGCCTCGGCGGCCTTGCGCGCGGTCGCGGCGATCGTGTCGGCGAGCGCCCTGGCGTCGGGGCGGCGGTAGATGCGGGGGTCGAGGTCGAGGCGGATCAGGTCGCCGCGCGGGCCGACGGTGACGGAGACCAGGCCGTCGCTGGAGGTCTCGGTGACCTGCACGGCCTTGGCCTTGGCGTGCAGCTCCAGCCCTTGCTCCTGCAGGCGCGTGAACGTCTCACGCAGCTCGTCGGCGTATGCCCGCATCGCGGCCACATCCGGCTGTTCGGAAGCCCCCATAACCCCCTCGCTACGTTTGCACCATGTGACGCCACATGTGCCTGAGAGGTCAGTTTCCGTCACATTAACACCAGGAAACAAGGGCTTAACCTAAACGTTCAGAAACCTCGAAGTGAGGGGCACCGCCTCCTCCCGCATGTCCGTCACCTCCGCGCGCGGCACCCAGGCCCGCCACACGCCGCGTTCCACCCGATCGAGTCCCAGGTCACGGGCCTTGAGCGCGGACCCGCCGAGGTATTCGAGCAACAGCCGCCCGTCCCGCTCGTCGTGCACCTGGAAGGGCTCGTCGCGCCACCGGCACACGACGGTCACGAAGTGCAGCGACTCGCACTCCTGCACCGGGACCGTGCGGACGTGGCAGTCCGGCTCGACCTCCTCGAAGCCGTCGCGCGGCGTCTCGCTGCGCAGCCGTACCCAGAGCTCCAGCGCGTGCGGCTCGGGGCTGACCGGATATTCTTCGCCGTTCCAGCGCGCACGGTAGCCGTGCCACGACGTCATGATCGCCTCCCCACCAGGAGCCAGCGGCGCAGGTCGCCGTGGTAGAAGGCGCGGCGGTACTCGGTGCCGGCCTGGGTGAGCTCCCAGATCTCCGCGCCGTGCGGCAGGCCCACGCCGTACACCTTGTACTCGCGGATGACGTTGTCGACGCTGGGGACCAGGCCCATGCCGAAGAACGGCGGCTCCTCCACGACCCAGCCCGCCACGGCCTGCCGCCCCTCCTCGTCGGTGCCTCCGTACGGCGTGCGGTAGAGGTCGAGGCCGACGGGACGCCAGCGCAGCATGTTCAGCGAACCCGTCTCGGTGAGCATGTCGGTCTGGTTCAGCGCGGCGGCCAGCACGGCGGGGGTGGCGATGTGCGAGACGTCGAGCGCGTGGTGGCAGTAGCCCGACACGCGCGGCTCGGACGTGGCGAGCAGGTCGGGGATGTCGGCGGCCGCGATGAGCTTCTGCACCACCGGCACGCCCGAGCCGGGGGCGATCTGCAGGTCCTGCTCCAGGGTGGGCACGGCGAGGCGGGCCACCGTACCGGATTCGAGCAGGAAGGACACCGGCAGCCCCGGGTTGATCGCCAGCCCCCAGCGCAGGTCGGGCCAGCCGGCGGCCAGCTCGGTCATCGACGCGACCCGGCAGTGCGTGGCGGCGCCGCCGGTGGCCAGCGTCATCGCCTCGACCGAGGTGAAGGCCATCACCCAGGTCCGCTCGCCGTCGGCGGCGGTCGCCCAGGCGGGACGCTCGGCGCCGGCGGCCGCGGCGGCGGTGATCGGCAACGCCAGGTCGGCCTCGCGCAGCAGGCTCAGGCACGCCGCCTGCTGCCCGTCCTGATAGGCCGCCAGCAACTGCTCCTCGAAGGGGCTGGCCGGAAAGTGATCATCGACGGTCACCCGACAATTCTGTCCCGTTCTCAACCCTTGTGGTTCCTGTTCGCCCGCCGCTCCCTTCCCGGCCGCGTCACTGCGCGCCCCGGCGGAGCGCATGGTGGGTCCGCGCGGAAGCGGCCGGCCCACGCCCCCACCGCGCGCCCTCGGCCGAGCGCACGACGAGGCCGCATGGAAGCAGCCGGCCCTACGCCTCACCGCGCGCCCCGGCGAAGCGCATGACGAGGCCGCACGGCACCGGCCGGCCCCGCCCCCACCGCGCATCCCAGCGGGTGAGGAGCGACGTGGCACAGAACCGGCGCCGTTTCCTCCCCTTCGCCCGACCCGTCAGCGGGTGGGGACCGGGGTGCGGGGAGAGGTGGGGCGGGTCTGGCGGGCGGCGGCGCGCAGGGCGCGGTAGAGGAGGCGGGCGTCGCCGAGGCGGTGGCGCAGCAGCTTTTCGAGCCCGCCGATGGGCACGAGGTTCTGCGGGGCGCGCGGGTCCTTGTAGTCGACGCCCGCGAGCGGCGGCAGGGCGCGGGTGAGCGAGTCGGCCAGCCGTACGAGGTCGTCGAGCGGCAGGTCGGCGCTCGCCTCGCAGCGTACGATCCCCGCCCACGGCATGTCGGAGGTCGTGGGCAGGCGAAGGTACCAGGTGTGGCGGCGCCAGCTCGTGCCCATGAGGAAGACCGGGGTGCGCTGGCCGGGCAGCAGCGCCGGCACGGTGGCGGCCTGCGGGGCGGGCAGGTAGGCGGTGTGGTGGGTCTTGACGTAGCCGACCGTGCGCGGCAGGTGCGTACGCCCCCGCAGCGGCCCGTCCACCAGCAGCAGGTCCTCCTCCCCCGCCTCGGCCCGGTAGCGGACGGCCAGGCCGACCTCCAGCTCGGTGAGGTGGCGCTGCAGGGCCAGGGTCAGCTCGTCGGGGCCGGAGCCGGGGGCCCTGCGTGCGCGGTAGGCGGCGGAGGAGGTGACGACGTCGGCCGCGTGCGGCGAGGCGCTGAACAGCGACCGGCTCACCTCGACGGCGACCGGCGCGGCCCCCGTTCCCGGGGCGCAGCGGACGATCCCGGCCGCGCACGAGGCCGCGATGCCGGGCAGCACGTCGGGCTCGCCGTCGGCGTACGTCCACAGCCGGGCGTCGATGCGGCGCACCCCGTCGGCGATCAGCAGCACGCCGGGCGGCGCGGTGGCGGGGTCGGGGGTGACCGGCCGCCACCGGGCGGCGGGCAGCTCGACGTCGAGGTCCAGCTCGGCGCTGGTGGCGTCGAGCTCGGCGAGCGCCTCGGCGTCGAGCGCCGCCGAGTAGGCGGGGTCCCACGCGTCGACGGTGAACCCGGCCGTCATGCGGTCGTCCTGCACAGGTGTGACCCCCTGGCGTCGCGGCTGACCTCGAAGCGTACCGGGATGCGGTCGGCCAGCGCGGGCACGTGCGTGACGACGCCGACCATGCGGTCGCGGCCGGCGGCCAGGCGTTCGAGCGTGGTGGCGACCGTGTCGAGTGTGGCCGGGTCGAGGGTGCCGAAGCCCTCGTCGAGGAAGAGCGAGTCGAGGCTGCGCGCGGCGGTGGCCGACAGCCCGGCGACCTGGTCGGACAGGGCGAGTGCCAGCGCGAGCGCGGCCTGGAACGTCTCGCCGCCCGACAGGGTGCGCGCGTTGCGCCGCATCCCGGCCTCGGCGTGGTCGATGACCTCGATCTCGTTCCGCGCGCCGAGCGCCAGCTCGTACTGGCCGTCGGACAGCTCGCGCAGGGTCTCGGAGGCGGCGGTGACGAGCAGGTCGAGCGCCTCGGTGCACAGCCAGCGTTCGAAGGCGTCGGCGCGCAGGCACTGGGCCAGCTCCTTGGCGACCTGGGCGCGCTCCTCCTCGGCTCTGACGCGCTCTTCCAGCTCGCGGGCGGTGGCGCGGTTCTCCTTGACCTGGGCGAGCCTGGCCTCGGCCTGGGCGATCGCGGCGCTGACGGCCTCGCCGAGGCGCGCGGCGGGCCCCGCCCGTCCGGCCCGCTCCCCGGTGCCTTCCGGCGGGGTCACGTCGTGCTCGGCGAGGCGGGCGACCAGCGACGTCCACAGGGCGCGGGCCTGCCGGTCGGTCCCGGCCATGCGGGCCTCCTGCTCCTCCAGGGCGGCGCGCTCGCGTACGGCCGCCTCGTCGCGCCAGGCGAGCAGGGCCGTCCAGGCGTGGTGGAGGTCGGCGCGGTCGAGCGGCGGCGCGCCGAGCGGGACCACGGTGTCGCGGGCGGCGTCCAGGTCGCGCCAGAGCCGCTCGGTCCTCCGTGCCAGCTCGTCGGCGCGGCTTCTGGCCCGGTTCAGTGCGGTGCGGGCCTCGCGCGCGGCCCGCCGCAGCTCGGCCGCCCGCTGCCGCGCGGCCCGCCCCGCCGCCAGCCGTTCCTCCAGCCCGGCCCGCCACTTGGCGATCCGCTCGGCTTCGAGCCCCCCGTCGATGGCCTCCGCCCCGGAAGGCGGCACCGGGGACGCGGCCCGCTCGCAGGGCTGCGGGTCGGCCCCCTCCGCGGCGGCGGCCGCCGCCCGCGCTCCGGCATCGGTGCGCGGCCTCCCATCCCGGCCGATCGTGGCGGCGTCGCCGACATCATCCGCACCGCTCGTGGTGGCGGCGTCGCCGAGAACCGCCGCCAGCTTCCCGCGCAGCTCGGCGGCGCGGGCGGCGAGTTCGCGTACGGTGCGGTCGAGGTGGCGCAGCTCGGTGCCGGTTTCGGTGTGGCGGCGGCGGGCCTGCTCGGCCTCCTTTCGCGTGGTCTTGACCCGCTGCTCGGCGGCCCGCAGATCATCCGTGGCCGGGTGGTGCGGCAGGGCGGTGACGGTCTGCAGGCAAGTGGGGCACGGTTCGCCGACGACGAGGCGGCGGGCCAGGTCGGCCCCGGCGTGGGCGTCGCGCAGCCGGTCGCGGGCCTGCTCGGCCTCGGCCAGTGCGGCCTCCAGGTCGCGGGCGCGGGCGGCGAGGGGTTCGAGCGCGGCGCGGGTCTCGGCGGCCTGGGACTCGGCGGTGCCGAGGTCGGCGAGCAGCCGCTCGTACGTGTCGAGCGCCTGGAGGCGTTCCAGCAGCACGGCCGGGTCGTCGCAGGCGGCGGCCGCGTCCTCGGCGCGCTGCTCGGCGGCCTCGGCGGCGGCCACGGCCTCGGTGAGCGCGGCCACCTCGTCGGTGGCGGCGCGGGCGCTCCCGGCGAGCGTGGGCACGTCGGCGGGCAGGGCGAGCGCGGTCAGCGCGGCCAGCCGGTCGCGCAGCGCGTCGCGCTCATCGGCGAGGCGGCGCAGCTCCTCGTCGTGGCCGCGCAGCGCGTCGAGGTCGGCCCTGATGCTCCCGTCGAGGTCGCGCAGCGCGGCGAGCCGGTCGGACGCGGCGCGCTCGGCCTGCTCGTCGGCGTCGGTGAGCTTGGCCAGGCGCTCCCTGGCGAAGCCGGCGGCCTGCGCGGCGGCGGCCTCCTCCTGGACGGCGCGCTGCCGGATGCGTTCGTAGACGTCGGCGTCGAGAAGCTGCACCAGCAGGTCCTGGCGCTCGCGCGGCTGGGCGTGCAGGAACTCGGCGAACCTGCCCTGCGGCAGTACCACGCACTGGGTGAAGAACCGGTATTCGAGGCCGGTGATGCGCTGCACCTCGGCGGTGACGGCGGCGCCCTCGGCGACGGGCCGGACGACGGCGGCCAGCAGCTCCTCCAGCTCGGCCGAGCCGGGCACGGCGGGGTCCAGCTCGTCGAGGCGGGCCTCGGCGGTGTGCACCTTGCCCTTGGCGTCGCGCTTGAGCGCCCGTACGACGGCGTAGCGACGGCCCGCGCTCTCGAAGACGAGCGCGACCTTGGCCGCGACGGCGGACGGCGCCAGAGCATGGGCGATGACGTTCTCCTTGCCCCAGCGCGGGACGGTGCCGTAGAGGGCGAAGCAGATGGCGTCGATGAGCGTGCTCTTGCCGGCGCCCGTGGGGCCGACCAGGACGAAGTACTCGACGCCGGAGAAGTCGGCGGTGGCGGGCTCGCGGAAGCTGCCGAAGTTGTCGAGGTGCAGCCGCAGCGGGCGCATCAGCCGGTCACCTCCTCGTGGAGGCGGTCGAACAGGGCGGCGACGCGGTCGTCGTGGCGGCCGGAGGCGGCGAGGTAGTCGCGGAAGAGGTCACGGGGGCTGCGGGCGGGTCCTGTCGCCGGGGCGCGGCCGGGGTCGCGTACGGGGCGGAACCGCTCGTGGACGGTGACCTCCAGGGCGGTGGGCAGGATCTCGCGTACGGCCTCGGCCAGGCCCGGCCTGGGCGGCTCGGTGACGACGACCCGCAGCCACGTCTCGGCCAGGCCGGGCGCCATGGCCTCCAGCTCCTCCAGCGTGCCCGTCCTGGTCGCGAGGGCGCGGGCCGAGGTGATGGGCACCTCGCGGACCTGGGCGGGACGGCCCGGCTCGACGGTGACGAGCAGCGCGCCGGGAGTGTTGTCCTCCTCGCCGAAGTCGACGGCGATGGGGGAGCCGCTGTACCAGATGGGACAGGGACCGGCGATCTGCTGGCGGCGGTGCAGGTGGCCGAGCGCGGCGTACTGGGTGGCGGGCGGGAACGCGGTGGGCTCGAAGTAGTAGGAGAAGATCGACTGAGCCCGCCGCTCGCCGCCGCCGAACCGGCCGCTGGGCAGCGTGCCGTGGGTGGTGACGAGGTTGACGGTGTCGGCGGAGAATCCCGCGGTGAGCGCGGCGACCAGCTCGGCGATGCGGGCGGCGTAGTCGCGGTTGTGCTCGGCCTGGGTGCCGGCCAGCACCTCCGCGGCGCGTACGACGTACCGATGCGACAGGAACGGCAGCACGGCGAGGCGCACGGGCTCGCCGGAACGTGCGGTGAAGGCGAGCGTGCCGCCCTGGTCGGGCCGCCGGAACGCGCCGACGACGTGCACGCCGATCTTGCCGAGCACCGGCCGGTAGACCTCCAGCAGGTGCGGGTTGTCGTGGTTGCCGGCCAGCACCACCACCTGGCGCCCGCCCTCGTGCAGCGCCATGAGGGCGTTGAGCACCAGCGCCTGCGCCTCGGGCGTGGGGGCGCTGGTGTCGAAGAGGTCCCCGGCCACGAGGACCGCGTCGACGTCCTCCGTACGGGCGATGGTCACCAGGTCGCGCAGCACGGCGCGGTGCTCGTCGATGCGGTGGCGGCCCTTGAGTACCTTGCCGACGTGCCAGTCGGCGGTGTGCAGGATCTTCATGCGCGCTTTCCCTGACCTAGAAGGGCGGGATGTCGTCGTCGGCGCCCGGCAGCCCGGCGAACGGATCGGCGGCGGCCTTCGGGCTCGAAGCGGGCCGCGCCGCGGCTTCGGCGGGACGGGTGGCCCAGGCCGGGAAGGGGAACGTGACGGCGAGCGGCACGGGGATCTCGGGCTGGGTGACGAACATCGTGCCGGGGCGGGCGATCGTGGCGCGGTCTCTGGCGGTGGCGGGCAGCCAGCCGTACTCGGGGCGGGTGGCCTCGGCCGGGTCGAGTCGGCCCGCGATGCGTACCGAGCAGTTGGCCACGATGCGCCGCTCCACCTCGGACGCGGTCTGCTGGGCGCCGATGAGGATCACGCCCAGGGAGCGGCCGCGCTCGGCCACATCCAGCAGGATCTCCTTGATGGGCGACTCGCCTTCGCGCGGCGCGTACTTGTTGAGCTCGTCCAGCACCACGAACAGCAGCGGGCGTGCGGTGCCCGCGCTCTCCTTGCGGGCGAACTCGCCGCGCAGCGTCACGCCGACCACGAACCGCTGCGCCCGATCCGGCAGGTTGTGCAGGTCCACGATGGAGACCTGGGCGCCGGACGTGCCGATGCCGTGCGGCCGGCCGCCGGGCAGATCACCGCGCACGATGGGCGACAGCGCCCTGACCGCGCCGCGCAGCCGGCGCAGGAACGCGTTGACGGTGCCCAGCGGGGTGGGCGCGCCGGTCCAGACGGCGCGGGTGCCCTCGTCGGCGAGCTGGGCGCCGATCACGTCCACCAGGTCGCCGAACGTGCGGCAGACGGGGCCGCCCTCCTCGCCGGGGCGGCGGATGCGTACGGCGCCGCTGTCCCCCACGGGCTCGGCCCACGCCTGCAGCCGCGCCGCGACCTGGCCGACGAGCAGCGAGTACTGGGCACGCTCGTCGTCGGCGTCGGTGAACACGAACCGCAGCAGCTCCTCGGCGCAGAACTCGGCCAGCGTCCAGTAGTAGGCGCTGACGTCGCGGGTCCTGGCCGAGACGTCGGGCACGCCGTTGGGGTCGCGGGGGCGCGGCGGCGCGAACACGTGGACGCTGCCGAACGGCCCGGCGGGCAGGCCGAGCCGGGCGTACTGGGCGGTCGCGGCGGCGTCGAGGCGGGTATTCGCGTGGTCGAGGAAGAGCAGGTCCTCGCCTTTCACGGAGAAGATCAGGGCTTTGGTGTTGGCGGCCTCCGCGCCCAGCACGCCGGAATTGAATATCGAATAGAGGAGAAATGTGGCGAATGACGTCTTTGTCGCCACGCCGGAAACGCCGGAGATCGACACGTGCGCGCCGCGAGTGCCGTCGAGAAAATCGAAATTGACGTACATCGGCCGGCCGTCGCGGCCGAGGCCCATGGGGACGCGCCGGTCCATGACGTCGAAGTAGAGCGCCTGGTCGCGGTCGCCGCTCGCGGCGCGGTAGACGGGGGCGCCGGGCAGCGGCGGCACGAAGACCTCCGGCTCGACCCGGGTGACGCGCACCTCCGCGCGCTCGACCACGGCGGCGGGCAGCGCGCCGTCGGCGATGAGGAAGACGTCGGAGTCGAACCCGGCGCCCTCGTGGCGCGCCTCGACGGCCGACACCACGCCCGCGACCAGCACCGGACCGTAGTCGGGCGTGTCGCGCCTGGTCACCACCACGTCGTCGAGCTGGACGACGCGGCCCGGCTCCAGCCCCACCCAGAACGACAGCGGGGAGGCGGCGTGGGTGCCGAGGACCCGGCCGACCGCATCCGCCGAGGCGGCCCTCCCGCCGGCGGCCGTCCCGCTGCCGGAGGCCGTCGCGCCGGCGGCGGTCCCATTCCCACCGGAGGCCGTCGCGCGCCCTGAGGTGTGGCCGGTGGACCCGTTGGCGGCCGCCGCCTCCGTCTGCTCGCTCACCGATCTCCCCCGCCCCGGACGTTCACGTACTTCCCGCAGAATCCTAACGACCGCAATGCCGCCTTTTGCCACTGTTGTGACATTGCCGACAGGGAGGCGTGGTGGCCGGACCGATTGGTCAAAAGCAGGTAAAGAATCACCGGTAACGGGGCGCGTGCGCGCGGTACTCGCCGTAGCGGCGGGCCCGGTGCAGCGCCTCCAGGAACGCCCGAGGGCCGTCGAAGTCGGGCATCTCCATGTACGCGGCGCCGATCCCGTCCGGGTCGTGGGCGTCGGAGCCGACGGTGCCGGGCAGCCGGTACGCCCGTGCCGCCCGTAGCGCGGCCCTGTTGTGCTCCTGGTCCTCGATCTTGGCGTTGAACACCTCGACGGCGTCGATCAGCCCGTCGCGGCACAGCTCTTCCAGGCGGTCGCCGAGGCCGGAGCGCTCCGGATCGTACGGGTGCGGCGCGCACACCAGCCCGCCTTGGGCGCGGATGCGCCGGATCGCCTCGCGGGCGGGCAGCACGTACGGCACCCGCTCGGTCAGGAACAGCCCGAGCAGCTCGCCCCACCCCGTACGGATCTCCTCGCCCGGCACGACCCGGCACCCGACGGCCCGCGACAGCTCCTCGGCCGTGCCCGCCAGGTGGTTGTGGTCGGTCAGGCACACGACGTCGATGCGGTGCGCGGCCACCCGTTCGGCGAGCAGGTCGAGCGTGGTGACCGCGTCGCCGGAGGCCACGGTGTGCACGTGGCAGTCCACCCGCACCCATCCGGCGGGCACGGGCCGCTGGGTGTCGGGCGGTGACGCCGGCTCGATCGCGGGCGGCACGTGCGTCACGATCTCCGCTCCCCTGGCGATGCCGGCGCACCCCCGGGTGCGGCGGGCGCGGGCTCTTCCCCCGCGGGTACGGCGGCCTGGCGGGCGCGGCGGCGCAGCCCGCCGAGCGAGGCCAGCACCGCCAGCACGGACACGGTGGCGAGCACCCCGAACGTGATCCGATACCCGGTGATCAGCGCCCCGATCCCCTCGGGGGCCACCCGCGACAGCGTCCCGGCGAAGACGGCGGGCCGCAGCGCGGCCGGCAGCGGCCCGGTGACCAGGGAGAGGGCGAGCGCGGTGCTCACCACGACGCCGGTGTTCTGCACCATGAGCCGCATGGCGTTGACGATGCCGATCCGGTGGGAGGGAAGCTGGTCGAGTATCGCGGTGGCGGTGGCCGGCAGGAACATCCCGGCGCCGGCTCCGACCAGCACCGTGCCGGCGCAGACGGGCGCGTACCCGACGTCCGGCGACAGGCACGCGAGCAGCACCACCAGCCCCGCGGTGCCGACGACGTTGCCGAGCAGCCCCACGACCCGGGCGCCGAGCCAGGCGTGCAGCGGGCCGGCGCTCATCGACGCGATCATCATGGCGACCGACAGCGGCAGCACCTTCAGCCCTGCCGCGACCGGGTTCTCGCCGTGCACGGCCTGGTAGAACAGCGCGACGAGCAGCACCACCGCCATCCGCCCGACCGTGCTGAGCAACGTGGCCAGCAGGTCGAGCGCGAACACCCGGTCGGCGAAGAGCCGTACGTCCACCACCGGGTGCGCGCTGCGCCGCTCGACCACCACGAACACCGGCATGAGCAGGACGAACAGCACCACCCCGCCCACCACGACCGGGTCCGTCCAGCCGAAGTCCGCGGCCTGCGACAGCCCGAACAGCAGCCCGCCGAGCGAGACCAGCACCAGCAGGTTGCCCGGCACGTCGATGCCGCGCTCCCCCGTCCGGGACGCGGTACGGCGCAGCGTGATCGCCCCCCAGACGAGGCAGAGCACGCCGAGCGGCACGTTGTACCAGAACACCCACTGCCAGCCGAACCGGTGCGTCAGGAAGCCGCCGAGCGTGGGACCGACGAGCTGGGCGACGGAGAAGGAGGCGATGTAGATGCCCATGCCGCGGCCGAGGTGGCGGCGCGGGAAGGCGTCGGTGAGCAGGGCGGCGCTGTTGGTCAGCAGCATCGCGCCGCCCGCGGCCTGCAAGACGCGCAGCGCGACGACGTACCACTCGCCAGGGGCGAAGCCGAGCAGGAGGCTCGCGCCGGTGTAGGTGGCCAGGCCCCACAGGTACATCGCGCGGCGGCCGAACATGTCGGCAAGCCGCCCGAACACCACCATGAGCACGGTGTTGGCCAGCATGAACGACAGCAGCATCCAGCTCGCCGCGGCGGCGCCCGCGTCGAAGTGGCGGACGACCTCGGGCAGCGCGACGTTCAGCGAGCTGCTGCCGAGCGCGATGAGGATGCTGGCCAGGCCGACGACGGACAGCACGCGCCAGGCGTAGCGGAGCCGCGCGCGCTCACCGGTGTCGTCCGGTACCCCTGGATCGTCCCGGGCCGGTTCTCCCGGCCGGGTCATGGGAACGTGACCAGCGAGCGGATCACGTCCCCTGAACCCATGGCCTCGAACGCCTCGCCCACCCCGTCGAGCGTGATGCGCCTGCTGATCAGTCCCTCCAGGTCGAGCCGTCCGGCCCGCCACAGCCGCAGCAGGCGGGCGAAGTCGGTGCGCACGTCGCCGGAGCCGTACAGACAGCCGAGCAGGCGGCGTTCGGTGGCGAACAGCTCGGCGGCGCTGAACGTGACCGGGTCGTCGGCGCTGCCCGCTCCGACGACGACGGTGGTGCCGCCGCGCCTGGTGGACTTGTACGCCTGCCTGATCGTCTCGGAGCGGCCCACGACCTCGAAGGCGTAGTCGAAGCCGAGCCCGCCGGTCAGCTCCTTGGCGGCCTCCCGCAGCTCGTCGGGGGTGAGGGTGTGGGTGGCGCCGAAGGCGCGGGCGGCGGCCAGCTTCTCCGGTACGCGGTCCACCGCCACGACGGGCGCGGCGGCGGCCAGCGCGGCGCCCTGGATGACGTTGACGCCGACGCCACCGCAGCCGATCACCAGCACCGACGAGCCGGGCCGCACGCGGGCGGTGTTGATCACCGCGCCGACGCCGGTGAGCACCGCGCAGCCGACCACGGCGGCCACCTCGAACGGCACGTCGTCGGGGATGGGGATGGCGGCGCGGGCGTCCACGACCGTCTCCTCGGCGAAGCAGCCGACGCCCAGCCCCGCGTACGCGGGCTCGCCGCCGACGGTCAGCGTGGGCTCGGCGGGCGGGCTGACGGAGGTGCACAGGTTGGGCTGCCCGCCCAGGCAGTACGCGCAGCCGCCGCAGGGCGGGATCCACGACAGGATGACGTGGCTGCCGACGGGCGGCCCCGTCACGCCGGGACCGAGCTCGACCACCTCGCCCGCGCCCTCGTGGCCGGGCACGAGCGGCAGCCGGGCGGGCAGCCGTCCCTCGCACATCGACAGGTCGGAGTGGCAGACGCCGGCGGCCCGCAGCCGTACGCGCACCTCGCCAGGGCCTGGCGGCCGGATGGCCAGCCCGTCGCTGACCTCGACCGGCTTGCCCGTCTCGCGCAGGATGACGCCTCGCATCGATCTTTCTCCCCGGTGCTTCAGAGCTGGATGGACGTGGTGGTGAGGAACTCCTCCAGCCCGAAGCGGCCGTACTCGCGGCCGTACCCGGACTGCTTGTAGCCGCCGAAGGGGGCCAGGCCGTTGTGCGCGCCGTCGTTGACGCTGATCTGCCCGGCGCGCAGCCGCCGGGCGACGCGGTAGGCGCGCTCGGGGTCGGCGCCGCGGACTCCGGCGGCCAGCCCGTACGCGGTGCCGTTGGCGATCCTGACCGCCTGGTCCTCGCCGTCGTAGGGCAGGATGACCAGGACCGGCCCGAAGATCTCCTCCTGGGCGACGCGCGCCTCGGGGGTCACGCCGGTGAGCACGGTCGGCCGCACGTAGAAGCCGCGTTCCAGGCCGTCGGGCGCGTCGGGGCCGCCGGTGAGCACGGTCGCGCCGTCCTCGGCCGCCGAGCGCAGGTGGTCGCGTACGCGCTCGCGCTGCACGTCCGACACCAGCGGGCCGAGCCTGGTGGCGGGGTCGCGCGGGTCGCCCACCGTGTACGTGCTCGCCTCGTCGGCGGCGACGCGCTCGGCCTGCTCCAGCCGCTCGCGCGGGACGAGCAGCCGGGTCAGCGCCGAGCAGGTCTGGCCCGAGTTGAGGTAGCAGGCGGCGACGCCTTTGCGTACGGCGTCCTCGAAGGCGCCGTCGTCGAGATCGTCGAGCAGCACGTTCGCGGACTTGCCGCCGAGCTCCAGCGCGGTGCGCTTGACCCCGGCGGCGGCCAGCTCGGCGACCCGCCGCCCGGCCCTGGTGGAGCCGGTGAAGGAGACCATGTCCACCTGCGGGTGGCCGGCCAGCGCCTCCCCGGCCTCGGGCCCGGTGCCGGAGACCAGGTTGAACACGCCCGCGGGCACGCCGGCCTCGTGCATGACATCGGCCAGCACGAACGCGTTCAGCGGCGTGACCTCGCTGGGCTTGAGCACCACCGTGCAGCCGGCGGTCAGCGCGGGGGCGACCTTGGCGGCGATCTGGTGCAGCGGGTAGTTCCACGGGGTGATGGCGCCGACGACGCCGATGGGGTCGCGGTGCACGACCGAGTTGCCGAGCCGTTCCTCGAACGCGATCTCGGCGGCGACCTGCGGCATCGAGGCGAACGTCCGGATGGGCGCGCCCACCTGGATGGCCTTGGTGAGCTTCAGCGGCATGCCCAGCTCGTCCACGATCATGTCGGCCAGCTCGTCGGCGCGTTCCCGCAGGGCCTCGGCCACCTTCGCGCAGAGGGCGGCCCGCTCGGCGACCGGCCGGGCCGACCAGCCGGGCAGGGCGGCGGCAGCGGCCTCGACCGCGCGGGCCACGTCCTTGACGCCGCCGCGCGGCACCTCGTCGAAGACCTCCTCGGTGGCGGGGTTCACCACCGGTATCGGCGTGCCGCCGCTCGCCTGTACCCACTCACCGTCGACATAGATCCGATGCGGCATGACCCCACCTTAAGGAACGGACGCAAATTCTAGATTCGGATTCTAGATTCGCCGTACGTTCCCGTCCAGGGCGGCGGTGTGGAGCCTGGGAGGCCGACAGCCGGTGGGGGCCGTCAGCCGATACGGACGGGGAGGGTCCTGGGCCCGCGTACCTGGCTGGCCGCCCAGGTCACCGCCGCCGGGTCGGCCAGCTCGAACACGGGGATCCGCTCCAGCCAGACCTCCAGCGCGACCCGCAGCTCCATGCGCGCGAGATGCGAGCCGACGCACCGGTGGATGCCCAGCCCGAACGCGACGTGCCGGTTCACCTCGCGGTCGATCACCACCTCACCGGCCCGCTCGAACTGCCGCGGATCCCGGTTGGCGGAGGGGAACGACAGCAGCACCCAGTCGTCGGCCTTCATCTCCACCCCGCGCCAGGTCATGTCCTCCTTGACCAGGCGGGCCATGGTGACCGGCGCGTACGCCCGCAGGAACTCCTCCATCGCCGTCGGCAGCAGCTCCGGCTCGGCCACCAGCCGCTCCCGGTCGGCCGGCGTCTTGGCCAGATGCCACAGCGAGGCCCCGATCGCGCTCCACGTCGTGTCGATCCCGGCGATGAGCAGCAGCGTCATCATGCCCACCACGTGGATCGGGTCGAGCTTGCGGCCGTGCAGCTCGGCGTTCATCAGGTACGTGGTGAGGTCGTCGCGCGGGTGCTCGATGTGGTCGTGGATCTGCGCCACTAGGTAGTCCGTCAGCCTCTCGAAGCCCTCCACGCGCTCTTCCTGCGGCCGGTTGATGCTCTCCAGCGCGGCTTCGACGAACTTGGCGAACTTCGGCCCGTCCTCGGGCGGAAAGCCCAGCATGTCGGCGATCACCCGCATCGGGATGTGCTGGGCGTAGTCGGCGGCCGCGTCCACGACCTCCTTGCCGCGCATCTCGTCTATCAGCTCGTGGCAGTACGCCCTGGTCGCCGCCTCCCGCTTGGCCACCGCCGACCTGGTGAACGCGGGCAGCAGCAGCTTGCGGGCATCGTGGTGGAACGGCGGATCGGAGGAGATCGGCGGCACCGCCCCCACCGGGGCCAGCTCCTTGGGCGGGCGGACGTTGCTCACGATGATCGCCCGGGAGGAGAACCGGTCGGTGTCGTAGGCGATCGACGCGATGTCCTCGTACCGGGTCGGCAGCCACACCCCGCCGAACCGCTCGGTGTGCGCGATGGGGCAGCGCTCGCGAAGATCATCCTGGATGGGATAGGGATCGGCGGCCCACTGGGGATCGACGTGGGAGAAGTCGGTCGCCCAATCCGTGACCGGGTCGGTGACCGGGGCGGTGGCCGTGCCGATGGGGCGGTTCTTGCGCGCCTGCGCGAGCTCTTCGCCGAAGCGGTCGGTGGCGGTCATCGTACGGCTCCGCTCGGGGACCCGGGGTCGATCTGTACCTTCATGCCCTCGTTCCCGTCTGTGCTGGGTCTCGGTTCCGGGACGTCCTTGAGCGAATTAAAAAATCGTTCATTTGCCCCGTCAAGAGCCCCACGGCGGGTGCGGGCCTCGGCCGGCGCCCGGGGGACAGGTCCGCCTGCGCGCCTGCCGGCTCCTTCGTCCGCTCGGCCGCGTGAAGGCGCCACGTTACGCCGATGTCACCTCGGTGAGCGCGATGGTGCAGGCGTATTGCCGGTGTGTCACGGCGATGGAACGGCCCGGCGTGACCCTCCTGGTATCCGCACCGGAGGGAAGGTCACCAATGGCGTCCATCTTTGACCAGATCGGCGGCGCGAGCGCGGTCTCGGCGGTGGTAGACGAGTTCTACGAGCGGGTCGTGGCCGATCCCGCGCTCGGCCGCTACTTCGCCGGCACCGACATGGGCAAGCTCAAGGCGCACCAGCGCAGCTTCGTCGCGGCGGCGCTGGGCGGGCCGCAGGAGTACCGGGGCAAGACGATGGACCAGGCGCACGCCGGCCTGGGCATCACCGGCAGCGACTTCGACGCGGTGGTCGGGCATCTGGCGGGGGCCCTGACGCACTGCGGGGTGCCGCAGGAGACCATCGCGACGATCGCGGGCGCGCTCGCCCCGCTGCGCGACCAGATCGTGGCCGGCGAGGTGTCCACGGTCTGAGCCGTGTCTGGGAGCGGCGGGCCGGGCTTGTCGCGGTCAGGGGCTGTGGCCCGTCCCACCGCTCCCAGCGCGGTCGCCCCCGCTACCGCCGCGCTCCGTGCGTCCCTCCCGTGATCGCCCGCACCCTCCCCACGAGCCCTCACGCCCTCCCCACGAGCGCCCGCGCCATCCCCAGAGCCCTCGCACCCTCCCCGCGAGCATCCGCGCCATCCCCGCGGCCCCTCACACTCTCCCTCGAACACCCGCGCCATCCCCACGAGCGCCCGCGCGGGCTCCAGGGGCGCCGGACAGCAGGGTTTCGGCGACGGCCGTGCGGGCGTAGAGGACGTAGCGGCCCGTACGATGCGCGCCGGCCAGGCCGCAGGCCGGGTACGTGGAGCTGCCGCTGCTCGCGGTGACCGCTCTCGGCGCGCCCGCCCCGGCGAAGTGGGCCTGCTCAGCTCCCCGACCACGATCACGGTACTCGTACTCGGCCTGCCCACCGGCTCCTGGGTGACCGGGTCAGGCGCCGCCCGATGTTGATCGCGACGGACCCTGCTGCGCGCCGCGCTGCCGCTGTCTATCCCGCTCGCGTGGCGGCTGGACGCGCTCACCATGGGCAGGCTCGACGGGATCGCCGTGCTGACGGGCGCGGCCACGCCGGCGTCTCCGGGCTGGGGCATCCCGCCTGGGTGCTCGGGGCGTACCTCGCCGCAGGAGGGGCGGGTGTGCCGGTGGGGTCGTCGGCGGCCCATCTGGTGGGACGCGGGCTGGGGCGCGGGTGTGCGGTGCGGGCGGGCCGGCCTGGTCACCGCGCCTTCGCACTGATAGTGCCGTTCACGGGCTGGAGCGTGTGCCGTCTCGATCCGGACTCGGTCTTCACCCCTCCTCCAAAGTGCTATAGATATAGATAAATGGAGGAAGTCACGTGATCGAGTTCTATCTGGACGGCCGTTCCGGCCTGTCGCCGTACCTGCAACTCGTCCAGCAGGTACGGCACGCGCTACGCCTTGGCATGCTGCGCGAAGGAGACCGGCTGCCCACCGTCAAAGACGTGGTGTCCCGGCTGGCGATCAACCCCAACACCGTGCTCAAGGCCTACCGGGAGCTCGAACACGAAGGGCTGGTCGCCGCCCGTCCCGGTGTCGGCACGTTCGTGACCAGGACGCTGGCCGACACCACCTTGGCCGCGCACGGCCCGCTGCGGCAGCGGTTGCAGCGCTGGCTGGCCGACGCCCGCAGGGCCGGGCTGGACGACGAGAGCATCGAGGCCCTGTTCATGACCACCTTTCGCGGCGTCGCTCAAGAGAACATAGCGTGACCGTGCCAGGCAAAGGCAGCCCAGCGGCGGAACGGCCGGCACGACCACCGACCAGGCTCCGAGCATCCGGGCTCGGGCGCTGACCAAGCGGTTCGGACGGCGTACCGCGCTGGACGGCTGCACGTTCGACATCCCGGCCGGGCACGTGACCGGCCTCGTCGGCCCCAACGGCGCGGGCAAATCGACGCTGCTCAATCTGGCCGCCGGGATGCTCACCCCCACCTCGGGCACGATCGAGGTGTGCGGCGGCCGCCCCGGCAGCGGTGCCGGCCAGCTCGCCAAGGTCGGTTACGTCGCCCAGGACGCCCCCGTCTACGCCGCGCTGACCGTCGCCGACCACCTCCGCCTCGGCGCCCGGCTCAACACCGGCTGGGACGACGCCCTGGCCCGCGACAGGATCGCCCGCCTCGGCCTGGACCCCGGGCAGCGAGCCGGCAAGCTGTCGGGCGGCCAGCGCGCCCAGCTCGCCCTCACGCTGGGCCTGGCCAAGCGGCCTGAGCTGCTGCTCCTCGACGAGCCCGTCGCCACGCTCGACCCGCTCGCCCGCCGCGAGTTCCTGCAGGATCTCATGGAGGCGGTCGCGGAGCACGGACTCAGCGTCGTGCTCTCCTCCCATCTGATCACCGATCTTGAACGCGTCTGCGATCGCGTTGTGGTGCTGGCCGGCGGCCGGATCAGGGTCGAAGGGGAGGTCGAGGAGCTGCTGGCGGTGCACCACCGGCTCAGCGGTCCCCGCCGCTACCCCGCCAGGCTGCCCGCCGACCAGCACGTGGTCACCGCCGCGCACACCGAGCGGCAGACGACGCTGGTCGTCCGTACGCGTCACCCGTACCCGCTGGCTGGTCACCAAGCTGGCGGTCGTCGGCCTGGCGGCCGTGGCCGCATCAGAGTTGCTCAGCCTGGCGGTCACCTGGTGGGCCGGTCCTCTCGACACGATCGCGGACACGGCGGAGACGACGTGGTGGCCCGACGTCACCGCCCTGCCCGTCGGCGCGGGAAGCGTCGAGCTCCTCACGCGTGTCGATCCGCGGCTCTTCGGCGCGCGCGGCGTGGCGCCCATGGCTTACGCCGCTTTCGCGTTCGTGCCCGGCATCGCCGCCGGTGCCGTCGTCCGCCGCACCGTGCCGGCGATGGCGGTCACCGTCGCGGTCTTCGCGCTGGTGCGGGTCGCGGTGCCCGTGGCGGGACCGCCGGGAGCCTGGGTCGTCGTCAACGAGACCGTGGACGCGTCCGGCCGCACGGTCGCCGCCCTGCCCGACTGGGTGCGTCGCTGCGCGCCGCCGCCACCTGGGTCGGATCGACCGGTACGGACGGGACTCGACGTACCGGCCATCGAGGCGTGCTTCGACGAGCTCGCCGACCACGGCTACCAGCAGCGGATCACGTACTACCCCGCCGGCCGCTTCTGGCCGCTCCAATGGGCGGAGACCGCGCTCTTCCTGACCGCCACCGCCCTGCTCACCGGCTTCTGCCTCTGGTGGACCCGCCACCGCCTGCCCTGACCCCTCCCCTGTGACGCACCCCCGGGTCACGGGGGCGCTCACCCCTGCCATGAAACGCCCCGAAGAAGTACCCCATGAGAAAGGACACCGTCATGAGTCATGCCCGCACCCGGTTCCAGCGCGGCGCGGCCGTCGTCGCGGGGCTGCTCGCCCTGATGACCCCGGCCGTGAACACGACCCCCGCCCAGGCCACGGCCGCCGCCCCGGCCCTGCCCGCGCCGACCGGCTCCAGCCCGGTGGGCTTCACGGCCCTGCACCTGAAGGACACCTCATGTCCTGACCCGTGGCTGCCGAGCGTGAAGTACCGCGAGCTCATGGTGTCGGTCTGGTACCCGGCGAAGTCGCCGGGCCGCCACCGCGCGCAGTACATGACGCCCAAGGAGTCCGAGCTGCTGCTGAAGGACGGGAAATCACCAGCGTTCCTCCCGGCATCCTCAGCACGACCAGGACCCACGCCTACACCGACGCCCGCCCGGCCGGGCGGGAGCGCGGGCTGCCGCTGGTCGTGCTCTCCCCCGGCCACGGCAAGCCGCGCTCGGAGCTGACCGGGCTCGCCGAGGAGCTGGCGAGCAGAGGGTACGTGGTGGCCGCGATCGACCACACCTACGAGAGCATCGCGACGACCTTCCCCGACGGGCGCGTCACCACATGCGTCACCTGCGAGATCGAGAAGACCCCCGAGTGGTGGGTGGGCCTTGTGAAGAGCCGGGCGCGCGACGTGTCGTTCGTGCTCGACCGGCTCACCGGGCCGCGGGCGGCGTGGAAGGGCGCCCGCCTGATCGACCCGTCCAGGATCGCGATGGCCGGTCACTCGGTCGGCGGGGCCGGTACGATCCCGGCCTTGCTGAGCGACTCCCGCGTACGGGCCGGCATCGACATCGACGGCACCACGGACATGGCGATCCCGGAGGGCGGGCTGTCGCGGCCGTTCGTGTTCCTCGGCAAGCCGTCCACCTACACACCCGGGCAGGGCGAGGCCGCCGCCGCCACGTGGGAGCGGGACTGGGAGCGGCTCACCGGGTGGAAGCGCCGGCTCCTGCTGACCGGGGCGGAGCACCTGTCGTTCACGGACCTCGGCGTGCTGGTCGATCAGCTCGGTCTCGACGCCAGCGCCGGCATCTCCGGCGCCCGCGCCATGGCGGTCACCCGCGCCTACGTGACGGCCTTCCTTGACCGGCACCTGCGCAGGGGGCACCGGCCGCTGCTCGACAGGCCGTCGCCCGGCTACCCCGAGATCAAGCACTGCGCGCCGGAGAGCAGAACCTGCCGGTAGCGTCCAAGGCCGTCGAACATCCCCCACCTGGGACGAATCTTTAGTTACGCGAATATAATCGTTGTGTGCCTATAACTGATCGGTCCTCCCCCACGGCCGTGACCCCCGTGCTCAGCCCCCGGCGGCGGATGCTCGTCCTGGCCATCTGCTGCATGAGCCTGTTCATCGTCGGCCTGGACGTCACGATCGTGAACATCGCGCTGCCCTCCATCCGGCGCGATCTCAACGCCTCCGTCTCCGGCCTGCAGTGGATCATCGACGCCTACACGGTGGTGCTGGCCGGCCTGCTCATGCTGTCCGGCTCCACCGCCGACAGGATCGGGCGGCGCCGGACGTTCCAGACCGGGCTGACGCTGTTCACGCTGGGCTCGCTGCTGTGCTCGCTCGCGCCCGGCCTGGGCTGGCTGATCGCGGCGCGGGCCGTGCAGGCCGTAGGCGGGTCGATGCTGAACCCGGTCGCCATGTCGATCATCACGAACACGTTCACCGAGCCGCGCGAGCGGGCGCGGGCCATCGGCGTGTGGGGTGGCGTGAGCGGCGTCAGCATGGCGCTGGGGCCGCTCGTGGGCGGCTCGCTGGTGGGCGCGGTCGGCTGGCAGTCGATCTTCTGGATCAACATCCCGGTGGGGGTGGCCGCGTTCGTGCTGTGCGCGCTGTTCGTGCCCGAGTCGCGCGCGCCGCGCCCGCGCCGGGTGGACCCGGTGGGTCAGGTGCTGGTCATCGTGATGCTGGTGACGCTGACGTACGGGCTGATCGAGGCGCCGGCCGCCGGCTGGGGATCGCCGCGCACGCTGGGCTGCTTCGCGGTGGCGGCGCTGGCGCTGGCCGGCCTGATCGGCTACGAGCTGCGCACCGAGGAGCCGCTGATCGAGCTGCGGTTCTTCCGCAGCGTGCCGTTCGCGGGCGCCACCGTGACCGCCGTGTGCGGGTTCGCCGCCTTCGGCGGCTTCCTCTTCGTCAACACCCTCTACCTGCAGAACGTGCTGGGCCTGTCCGCCCTGCACGCCGGCCTCTACACGCTGCCCATGGCCGGCCTGACCGTGATCTGCTCGCCGCTCTCGGGCCGGATCGTGGCCGCGTCCGGCACCCGCATCCCGCTGCTGCTCGCCGGGATCACCATCGGGGCCAGCGGCCTGATCATGACGGGGCTGGCGGCCGGCACCCCGCTCTGGCGGCTCATGGCCGCGTACGTGCTGTTCGGGCTGGGCTTCGGCATGCTGAACGCGCCGATCACCAACACCGCCGTCTCCGGCATGCCGCGCGCCCAGGCCGGAGTGGCGGCGGCGGTGACCTCGACCAGCCGGCAGATCGGGCAGACGCTCGGCGTCGCGGTCATCGGCTCGCTGGTCACCTCGGCGGTGGCGGGACCGTTCGCCACCCACTTCCCTGAGGCCAGCCGCATCGGCTGGTGGATCGTCACCGGGTGCGGCTCGGCGATCGTGCTGCTCGCTATCCTGACCACGACCGGCTGGGCCCGCCGCAGCGCCACGCGCACCGCCGAACGGCTCGCCCACTCCCCCGACAGAACGGCGACCACGTCATGACCGACACCCCGGACCGCGAGCCCTCCGACGAGCGGCAGGGTCACGAGCACGGCCAGGAGGCGGTGAGCCGGGTCTGGGCCGCCATGCAGGACCTCGTGCTGCGGCAGGAGAACCGCCGCAAGGAGGTGGCCGACGCCCTCGGCATGAGCTTCTACCGGGTCAAGGCGCTGCGCCACCTGCTGTCGTCCGGGCCGATGACCATGCGGGAGCTGACCGCCGACCTCGCCACCGACAAGCCGTACACGAGCCTGATGGTGGACGACCTGGAGCGGCGCGGCTACGTGACCCGCAGCGTCTCCCCCGAGGACCGGCGCAGCAAGATCGTCACACTCACCCCGGCGGGGACGGCGGCCGCCGAGGAGGCCGAGCGGATCATGGCCCGGCCGCCGCGCTCCCTGCTGGCTCTCGGTCCCGACGACCTGGCCGAGCTCGACCGCATCATGGCCAAGCTCCGCGCTCCCGCCGATCAGCGGTGAGCGCTACAGCGTGAGCGTCGCGTCCGCGTCGAGCGGGAAGATGGGACGGTTGAGCCTGCGGTACGGCAGCCGGTGCAGGTCCTGGTCCACGCCCCCAGGCGTGAGCGCCAGCATCCAGCCGGCGGCGGCCTCGTACAGCTCGGGCTCCAGGTAGCCGATCTTCACGGTGACGACGTCCACATCGGCGACGTCCACGCTCAGCCGCCGGTACGACTCCAGCAGCCGGTACTGCATGCGCCGCGAGGTGAGGAAGACGCTGAGCCCGCCGACCCGCACGCTCACCACCCGGCCGCCGTCGGGGTCGTCGGCCACGGCCTCCAGCGTGCCCTCCAGCTCGATCGGGCCCGGCGGGCGCGTGTCCACCCGGCCGCCGGCGCGCACCCTGACCGAAGAGCCCACCGGCAGGTGGCCGATGAGCGCCACCGCCTCGGGGTCGAAGAGCGAGGCGTAGACGGCACGGACGGAACCGTCGCGGATCTCGGGCCTGGCCAGCAGGCGCGACAGGGCGTAGGTGACGTCGTCGGCGCCGCCCGCGCCGGGGTTGTCGCCGGAGTCGCTGATGAAGTACGGCCGGGCCGCGCCCTCCTTCAGCGCCGCGTCGAGGCATTCGTCCATGGTGCCGGTGGGCGCGACGAAGGCGAAGTCGTCGCGGGCGTCCCAGAACGCCTGGGCCAGCTCGCGGGCGGCCTGCTCGGTGGCGGCGGCGTCGGTGCCGGTGGCCACGACGGCGCCGGTGCAGCGCGGCTCGTCGGCCCAGGCGAAGCCGATCCAGATGGCCGCGTCGATCACGCCGGGCCTGGACTCGACCTCGGGAATGCGGGCGTACAGGCCGCGGGCGGGCTCGACGCGGGTGCTGGTCATCTCGCCGGGCAGCAGGATCGGCACGTGCACGAGCGACTTGTGCGGCCGTCCTTCGCCGGCGCGCAGGCGGTGCAGCGCCTCGACGAGGTTGCGGGCGGCGCGCTCGCGGGTCTCCCAGACGTCCACGTGGGGCGCGGTGCGGTAGCAGGTGAGCAGGTCGCAGCCGCCGAACAGGACGTGGGAGACGTTGCCGTGCAGGTCCATCGCGGCCGACACCAGCGGCTCGGGGCCGATGACGGAGCGGATGGCGGTGATGAGGTCGCCTTCTGCGTCCTCGCGGCCGACGACGCTCATCGCGCCGTGGATGTCCAGCAGCACGCCGTCGAACGTGCCCTGGCCGAGGCCCTGGACGATCTCCTCGCGCCAGGCGTCGTACGCGGCGGGCTCGACGGCGCCGCCGGGCAAGGCGCGGGCATGCACGAGCGGCACCCACTCCACTTCGGCGGCCCACGGCTGCTCCAGCCAGTCGTAGCGGCCCAGCAGGGCCTGCCCTCGGGTGACGTCGAAGTCGGCGGTGCCGCTCAGGTGCGGCGAGAACGTGCTGGACTCGATGTGGATGCCGCAGATGGCGATGCGCAGGGACACGGTGCTGCTTTCCAGAAGATTCGGGGCTAGGAGGTGGTGGTGGCGTCGGCGGCGGGCCGCTGCTCGGGTGAGAGGTTCACGCCGGCCGTCTCGCGCAGGAGGCGGCCGAGCCCGATGAGGGCGGCGTCGGGGCCGGCGGCGCTCGGCTCGATGGTCAGCGACTGGGTCAGGGGCGGCAGGCAGCGCTCGTACAGCATGCCTTTGACGGCCGCGACGTAGACGTCGAGGCTGGACAGCGCGCCGCCGATGACGACGCTGTCGGGGTTGAGGAAGTTGACCAGGCCCGACAGGGCGACGCCGAGCAGCCTCCCGGCCTGGCGGACGAGCGTGACCACGGCGGGGTCGGCGTCCACGGTGGCGGCCACGACGTCGCGCAGGTTGGTGACGGGCCGGCCGCGCCCGGCCAGCTCGCGGGCGAGCGCGGCGCCGCTCGCGACGGTCTCCAGGCAGCCGCGGCTGCCGCAGGAGCACTCGCGCTCGCCGCTGTCGGCCACCCGCACGTGGGTGAGGTCGCCGGACAGGCCGCGCCCGCCGCGGTAGATGCGGCCGTCGGTGACCAGGCAGCCGCCGATGCCGCTGCCGGCCTTGACGTAGATCATGTCGCCGGTGGCGCGGCGGGTGACGTACTCGCCGATGGCGGCGGCCTTGGCGTCGTTGTCGACGACGGCGCTCACCTGGAACCGCTCGCGCAGGTCGCTCTGCACGTCGTAGCCGCTCCAGCCGGGCATGCGGGCCGGGCCGACGAGGCGGCCGTGCGGGAAGTCCACCGGGCCGGGCAGGGCCATGCCGACGGCGAGCAGCCGGCGGCCTGGCGCGTGCGCGGCCCTGATGCGGTCGAAGGCCTCGGTGATCTCGTCGAAGATCGCCTGCGGGCCTGCGCTTATATCGCAGGCGAACTCCTCGGCCACCTGGAGCTCTCCCGAGGGCGCGCACAGGCCGACGCGGGCGTGCCGGCCGCCGAGCTCGGCCACGGCGTACACGCCGCCGTCCTCGCGCAGCCGCAGGATCTTGGGGCGGCGCCCACCGGTGGAGGCGCCCACGCCCTCCTCCAGGATCGCGCCCTCCTCGAGCAGGCGGCGTACGACGCTGGAAACCGTCGAGGGAGCCACCTCCAGCAGCTCCACCAGGTCCGCCCGGGAGGCGGCCTTGCCACTGGCCAGCAGGCTGAGCGCCTGCTCGCGCAGATTGGCGGGCGGCTCCGGCATCTCTCTCCTCTCCCCTGGCAGTGTGCAGGGCGAGCACGGGGGCCCGCGAGCGGGCCCGACCCCTGGGCCCGGCGGCGGGCCATCACAGCAGACGCCCATCATCGGGCACGGAGACGATCACCGAAAGATGTCGCGCGGATGTCGCGGACGTTCCGCACGGATCTCATCGGCGGATAGCTCCGCCGCGGACTCTATCCCGAAATAAGTGTCCCGAACAAAGTGGATTTTTCACATTGACTTACTACTTGCACCTCTATACATTCTCCGGACTGAAGGCCCCCAGAAGGGCCCGCGCACGTCTCGACGAGGAGAAACATGGGGACGAGAACCCGCATCGTGAGCGGCGTGATGGCCATCGGCCTCGGTTTGACCGCCTGCAGCGCGGGCGCCGGCGGCGCTTCGCCGCAGGGCGGAGCGGCGCAGGCCAAGGACACCGTGACCGTCGCCCTGCGCACGCCGAACTGGATCCTGCCGATCTCGGCCCCCGGATTCACCCAGGGCGAGAACGACATCTTCTCCACCGCCCTGTACCGCAAGCTCTACAGCTTCCAGCTCGACGGCAGCTCCGAGGACAACATCAACACCACGCGGTCGCTGGCCGAGCCGCCCGTGGTCAGCAACAAGGGCAAGACGCTGACCATCACGCTCAAGGACGACACCTGGTCCGACGGCAAGCCGATCACCACCAAGGACGTGCGGTTCTGGTGGGACCTCGTCACCGCCAACAAGGACAAGTGGGCCTCCTACCGGCCCGGCGGCTTCCCCGACAACGTCGCCGAGTTCAAGGTCAAGGACGACAAGACCTTCTCCATCACCACCAAGAAGGCCTACAACGCCGCCTGGTTCGTCGGCAACCAGCTCAACCGCATCGTCCCCCTCCCCCAGCACGCCTGGGACAAGGGCGACCCCAAGAAGACGTTCGACGAGCTGACCGCCGCCTCCAAGGACCCCAAGTCCTACGCCACCAACCCGCTGTGGAAGACCACCAGCGGCCCCTTCAAGCTGGAGAGCTACGTGCCCAGCGGCGAGGTGGTGCTGGCCAAGCAGGACGCCTACTCCGGACCCGACAAGCCGAAGATCAACAAGATCGTGCTGCGCCCGTTCACCGGCGACGACGCCGAGTTCAACGTGCTGCGCGCCGGCGACATCGACTACGGCTACATCCCGCCGGCCAACCTGTCGCAGAAGTCGTACCTGGAGTCCAAGGGGTACAAGGTCGCCCCCTGGTACGGGTGGTCGATCACGTACCTGCAGCTGAACTTCAACAACCCCAAGACGGGCCCGCTGTTCAAGCAGCTCTACCTGCGCCAGGCGCTGCAGATGCTCATCGACCAGCCGACGATCAGCAAGGTCATCTGGGCCGGCATGGCGCAGCCGACCTGCGGCCCGGTCCCGGCCAAGCAGGGCACGCCGCCCGGCCAGGGCTGCGTCTACCCGTTCGACCCGGCCAAGGCCAAGCAGCTGCTGGAGAGCCACGGCTGGAAGGTCGTCCCCGACGGGCAGACCACCTGCGCCGACCCGTCGCTGTGCGGTGAGGGCATCGCCAAGGACACCCCGCTGAGCTTCACCGTCACCAGCCAGTCCGGCTTCTCCGCGACCACCAAGATGTTCGCCGAGATCAAGTCGCAGATGGCCAAGGTCGGCGTGCAGCTGACGATCAAGGAGGTGCCCGACTCCGTCGCGGTCACCCCCGCCTGCAAGCCGGAGGAGTCCAAGTGCGACTGGGACATGTCGTTCTTCGGCTCCCAGGGCAGCTGGTACTACCCGGCCTTCGCCTCCGGCGAGCGGCTCTTCCAGACCGACGCCCCCGTCAACCTCGGCAGCTACAGCAACCCCGAAGCCGACGAGCTCATCGAGAAGGCGCAGTTCTCCGCCGACGCCGGCGCCCTCCAGGAGTACAACGACTTCCTGGCCAAGGACCTGCCGGTGCTGTGGATGCCCAACCCCGTCTACCAGATCTCGGCGTACAAGTCGGAGCTGCAGGGCGTCGAGCCGCAGGACCCGATGAACCTCATGTACTTCCAAGACTGGTCCTGGAAGAGCTGACCCTTGGCCCGGTACCTCCTCACCCGCCTGGGCCAGGCCCTGGTCATCGTGATCCTGGTGACGCTGATCACGTTCGTGATCCTGCACCTGCTCCCGGGAGGCGCGGCCAGGGCCATCCTGGGCAAGGAAGCGACGCTCGAGCAGATCGCGGCCTTCAACCACGAGATGGGGTACGACCGGCCGCTGTGGCAGCAGTACGCGATGTACCTGCAGCGGCTGGTCACCGGCGACCTCGGCTACTCCTTCCAGCTCAACCAGTCGGTGGCCGAGGCCATCGGGCAGCGGCTGCCCAAGACCATGCTGCTGTCGCTGGCCTCGACCCTGCTGGCGGTCGTGGTGGCCATTCCGCTCGGCGTGGTGCAGGCCGTGCGGCGCAACCGCTGGCCCGACTACACCATCAACGGGCTGTCGCTGCTGGCCTACGCCACCCCGATCTTCTTCATGGGCCTCATGATGATCATCCTGTTCTCCCAGGTGTGGCCGCTGCTGCCGCCTGAGGCGCCGCAGGGCTTCACGCTGGCGGAGATGCTGGCCGAGCCCGAGGGGCTGGTGCTGCCGACGGTCACGCTGGCGATCCTCACCGTCGCGGTCTACTCCCGCTACGTGCGCTCGTCCATGGTCGACAACCTGAACGAGAACTACGTACGCACGGCCCGCAGCAAGGGCCTTTCGGAAACCCGCGTGATCGTCGGCCACACCCTGCGCAACGGCCTGTTCCCCGTCATCACACTGCTCGGCATGTACCTGCCGGCGCTGTTCAGCGGCGCCCTGGTCGTCGAGCGGCTGTTCAACTACCCCGGCATGGGGCTGCTGTTCTGGCAGGCGGCGCTCAAGCGGGACTACCCGATCCTGCTCGGCGTCACGCTGCTGATCTCGGTGGCCACCGTGGTGGGCGCGCTGATCGCCGACGTGCTCTACGCCGCGGTCGACCCGCGCGTCCGGCTCAAGGCAGGCCGCTCATGACCGCGATCCCCCACGAGGACGAGGCACCCGTCCGCGGCATGTGGCGCCAGGGCCTGGAGGTCTTCTGCGAGAACCGGCTGGCCCTGGTGGGCGTGGGCCTGTTCGTGGTGCTGGCCGCCTTCAGCTTCCTCGGGCCGCTGTTCTACCAGACCGACCAGGTGCACACCGACCTGACCAAGGTGTTCCTCACCCCGGGCACCGACGGGCATCCGCTCGGCACCGACGGCGTCGGCTACGACCAGCTCGGCCGGCTCATGCTGGGCGGGCAGACGTCCATCGTGGTCGGCCTGGCGGCGGGCCTGCTGGCCACGGTCGTCGGCACCGTCTGGGGCGCGGTCGCCGGTTTCGCCGGCGGCTGGGTGGACGCGGTCATGATGCGCGTGGTCGACGCGTTCATGTCGATCCCGGCGCTGTTCCTGTTCATGCTCATGGCCTCGATCGTCACGCCGACCGTGCCGATGCTCATCGTCATCATCGGCGCCTTCGCCTGGCTCGGCCCCGCCCGGCTGGTGCGCGGCGAGGCGCTGACGCTGCGCACCCGCGAGTACGTCATGGCGATGCGCGGCATGGGCGGCACCGGCGGGCGCGCGGTGCGCCGGCACATCATCCCCAACGCCATCGGCACCGTGATCGTCAACGCCACCTTCCAGGTGGCCGACGCCATCCTGTACGTGGCCTACCTGTCCTTCCTCGGCCTGGGCGTGCCGCCACCCGCGGCGAACTGGGGCGGCATGCTGTCGGACGGACTGTCGGACACCTTCAGCGGCCACTGGTGGCTGCTGTACCCGCCGGGCATCGCCATCATCCTCATCGTCCTCGCCTTCAACTTCATCGGCGACGGCCTGAGGGACGTCTTCGAGGTCCGCCTCCGGCGGCGTTGACAGGAGTTTTCCGTACCATGGGGCACCCCACCAGCGGGCCGCTGCTGCGGCTGCGCGACCTCAGCACCGACATCGCGCTGCGGCGCGGCACCGTGCACGCGCTCGATCGCGTCAACCTCGAGGTCGGCCAGGGCGAGACGCTCGGCATCGTGGGCGAGTCGGGCAGCGGCAAGACCATGACCGTGCTGTCGATCATGGGGCTGCTGCCCACCGGCGGCTCGGTCGTCGGCGGCGAGATCCTCTTCGACGGCCGCGACCTGCGCACGATGCAGCCGGCCGAGCTGCGCCGGGTGCGCGGCGTGGAGATGGGCATGGTCTTCCAGGACCCGCTCACCTCGCTCAACCCCACCATGCGCATCGGCGCGCAGGTGGCCGAGCCGCTGCGCGTGCACCAGAAGGTCGGCAAGGCCGAGGCGCGCGAGCGGGCGATCGAGATCCTGCGCCGGGTCGGCATGCCGCGCCCTGACAAGATCGTCGATGACTATCCGCACCAGCTCTCCGGCGGCATGCGCCAGCGCGTGGTCATCGCCATGGCGCTCATCCGCTCCCCGCGCCTGCTCATCGCCGACGAGCCCACCACGGCCCTGGACGTCACCACCCAGCGCCAGATCCTCGAGCTCATCGACGACCTGCGCGAGGAGTTCAAGATGGCGGTCATCCTGGTCACCCACGACCTCGGGGTGATCGCCGGCCGCGCCGACCGGGTCGCCGTCATGTACGCGGGCCGCGTCGTGGAGACCGCCACCACCGCCGAGCTGTTCCGCGCGCCCAAGCACCGCTACACCGAGGCGCTCATGCGGGCACTGCCGGAGTCTGCCGCCGACGGCGGCGGCCGCCTCTACAGCATCCCCGGCCTGCCGCCCGACCTGTCACGCCCGCTGACCGGCTGCCGGTTCGCGCCGCGCTGCCGCTTCGCCACCGACGAGTGCCGCACCGGCGACATCGAGCTGGTCCCGGCCGGCGACGGGCACGCCTTCGCCTGCCTGCATCCGGTCACCGAGCCGGTCGTGCTCGCCCCGCCCACCGGGCGCGAGCAGTCCGCCGCCTCCGCCGCCGAGCCGATCCTCAGCGTGCGCGACCTGGTCAAGGAGTACGAGGCGGGCGGCGCGGGGCTGCGCAGGGCCAAGGGCAGGGTCAGCGCCGTGGCCGGGGTGTCGTTCGACGTCGTGCCCGGCGAGACGCTCGGCATCGTGGGCGAGTCCGGCTGCGGCAAGTCCACCGTCGGCCGCCTCGTCGCCGGGCTCGAACCGGCCACCAGCGGCAGGATCGTGGTGGACGGCACCGACATCGCCACCCTCGACCGGCGCGCCCGCCACCGCATGCACCGCCAGGTGCAGCTGATGTTCCAGGACAGCTACGCGGCGATGAACCCGCGCATGCGCATCGACGCGATACTCACCGAGCCGCTGGAGATTCAGGGGGTGGGCGACGCCGCCTCGCGGCGGGCCCGGGTGAGCGAGCTGCTCGACCAGGTCGGGCTGCCGCGGCGGGCGCTGGAGCGCTACCCGCACGAGTTCTCCGGCGGCCAGCTCCAGCGCATCGGGCTGGCCAGGTCGCTGGCGCTCAACCCGCGGCTCATCGTGGCCGACGAGCCGGTCAGCGCGCTGGATGTGTCGGTGCAGGCGCAGGTGCTCAACCTCATGCGGGACCTGCAGGGCGAGCTGGGCCTGTCGTACGTGTTCATCAGCCACGACCTGTCGGTCGTCGACTACATGGCCGACAGGATCGGCGTGATGTACCTCGGCAAGATGGTGGAGATCGGCCCCGCGCACCAGGTCGTGCGCGCGCCGCGCCACCCGTACACGCAGGCGCTGCTCGACGCCGTGCCGTCGCCGGACCCCGATCACGTGCCGAGCCCCGACACCACCATCAAGGGCGAGCTGCCGAGCGCGCTCAACCCGCCGACCGGCTGCCGCTTCCGCACCCGCTGCCCGCTGGCGCAGGACATCTGCGCGACCGAGCCGCCGCTGCAAGGCGGGAAGCACCAGGTCGCCTGCCACTTCCCGCTGCGCGGGGAACCGGGCCAGGCCGAAGCGGCCGCTCCCCTGCGGGTGTAACGGGAGCAACCGGCTCAAAGCCGCGCTGTAGCGGATGTGACGGGAGCAACCGGTTCAAGCGCCGCGCTGTAGCGAGTGTGACGGGAGCGACCGTTTCAGGCAGCTCTTCAGCGGGTGTGACGGGAGCAACCGGCTCAGGCAGCTCTTCAGCGGGCTCAATACGAGTAACCGGTTCAGGCCGCGCTTTTGCCGGCGTAGCCGGATCAGGCGGAGCCGGCCCGGTTCCCCGCAGAGCCGGGGCGCGCTTCCGCGGGCCTAACCGCCCGAGGGGCCGGCCACGCCCTTGCGGGCGTGGTGGGGCCAGGGCCGGGAGGCGGAGCGCTCGACGTCGCCGTTGAAGCGCCGCAGATAGGCGGCGAAGGCGGCGACGTCGTCGTCCGGCCAGCCGGCCAGCACCTCGCGCAGCCCGTCGAGGTTCCTGGCCTGCTCGCCGTCCAGGAATCGCTCGCCCGCGGGGGTGAGGCGGAACTTGCGGGCGATGCCGCCGTCGGGGTCGGCGATGCGCTCCGCGAGCCCTTCGCGCAGCAGGGCCGCGGTGTGCCGGTTGAGCGTGGAGACGTCGAGGCCGAGCGCCGTGCTGAGCTGCCCGATGGACATCGGGCCTTCCCTCCGGATCCGGCTGAGCAGGACGTACGCGCTGCGGTCGAGGTGGCGGTGCCGGCCGAGCCGCATGGTCTCGTACTCGACGGCGGCCAGGGAGTCCGTGGGCTCGTCCATGCCAGTCCTTCTCCCAACCATGGGTGCGGGTCAGCATATCTTCCACAGAAATGTGCAGCACCCACAATGTGTGCATTTAACACGTTATGTGTATGGTGCACATCGCTTTCAAGATAGACGTGACGTGAACACCATCGGGGGGGAACCGCGTGGAAGAAGAGCCCAGCCAACCCGCCGCCCGCGACGGCCGCCACGGCATCGTCACCGTGATGGCCGTCGCCGGCATCGTCGCCTCACTCACCCAGACCCTCGTCGTCCCGCTCATCGGCCGCCTGCCGGAGATGCTGCACGCGAGCGCGTCCGACACCTCCTGGGTGATCACCGTGACCCTGCTGGCCGGCGCCGTCACCACCCCGGTCATGGGACGGCTCGGCGACCTGTACGGCAAGCGCCGCATGATGCTCGTCTGCGCCGTGCCGCTGGTCCTCGGCTGTGTCACCTGCGCGCTGGCCGGCTCGCTCGCCCCCATGATCGCCGGACGCGGCCTGCAGGGCATGGGCATGGGCCTGATCCCGCTCGGCATCAGCGCCCTGCGCGAGGTCCTGCCGCCCGACCGGCTCGGCTCGGCCATCGCGCTCATGAGCTCCTCCCTGGGCATCGGCGGCGCGCTCGGCCTGCCGCTCGCCGCCGCCGTCGCCGAGTACGCGAGCTGGCGCGTGCTCTTCTGGGCCACGGCCGCGCTCGGGCTGCTGGTGGCCGCGCTCATCCGGCTGCTGGTGCCGTACACACCGGCCTCGGCGCACGGCCGCGTGGACGTCGCCGGCGCGCTCGGCCTCGGCGCCGGGCTGATCTGCCTGCTCCTCGGCGTCTCCAAGGGCGCCGACTGGGGCTTCGGCAGCGCGCCCACACTCGGGCTGCTGGCCGCCGCCGCGCTGCTGCTGCCGCTGTGGGGCTGGTGGGAGCTGCGCACCCGCGACCCGCTGGTGGACCTGCGCGTCACCGCCCGCCCGCAGGTGCTGGTGACGAACGTCGCCTCGATCGTGGTCGGCTTCGCCATGTACGCCCAGTCGCTGATCGTCATCCAGATCCTGCAGCTTCCCGCCGCCACCGGCTACGGCCTGGGCCAGTCGATGCTGGCCGCCGGTCTGTGGATGGCGCCCTCCGGCCTCATGATGATGATCGTCTCGCCGGTCGGCGCCCGCCTGTCGGCCGCGCGCGGCCCCAAGGTCACGCTCATCACCGGCAGCCTCGTCATGGCGCTCGGCTACGGCCTGTCGGTGGTCCTGCTCGGCTCCACCTGGGGGCTGCTCGTCATCAGCTGCGTGTGCAGCATCGGCGTCGGCTTCGCGTACGGCTCGATGCCCGCACTCATCATGGGCGCGGTGCCGCGCTCCGAGACCGGCGCGGCCAACAGCTTCAACACGCTGATGCGCTCCATCGGCACCACCGTCTCGGCCGCCGTGGTCGGGGTCGTGCTCTCGCACCTCACCATCGACTTCGGCGGGCATCCGCTGCCGTCGCAGGACGGCTTCCATACCGGCATGCTCATCGGCTGCGGCGCGGCCCTCGCCGCCGCGCTCATCACGATGGCGCTGCCGGGGCGCGGCGGCCCGCCCCGCCGCGTGATCGTCGCCACCGACCCCGCGCCCGCCACCGAGTCCTGACACCGGGCCGGGCGCGCCCCGGTCCCGCGCCACTCGGCCCGGCACGGCTCACTCCGGCCCGGCCGACTTCGGCCCGGCTCACTCGGGCAGCGTGAAGACGAAGCGGTGCTCGCCGGTCGCCACCCTGGCCGACAGCCGCACCCGGTGCACGGTCTCCGGCTCGCCGTCGTGGCCGCGTACCTCCAGCTCGTCGGCCTCCGCCCGCCACCCGTCCGGCACCTGGAGCGTGACCGGGCCCCACGCGACGCTGCCCTCGCCGAGCACCGGACGGCGGCGCGAGACGAACAGCTCGGCCACCAGCGCGTCCGGCGTGGTGAAGCCGAAGGCGTCGGTCAGCTCCAGCCCGCCGGGCCGCCACCGGAACGTGCGGGTCAGCCGCTCCAGGCAGGGCACCTCGTACGCGGCGGTGAGGTCCAGCGCGAACGTCACCGCGTCACCGGAGGCGGCGTGCTCGATCACCTCGGCGCGCCGCTCCCGCCCCGGCACCTGTCCCTGCCCCTCGACCAGCGGCACCGAGTGCCACTCCGCCGACGCCTGCGGCACCAGGTAGCGGCCCTCGCGGAAGTAGTCGCGGGTGTACTCGGGCGCGCCCAGGTCGTCCAGCAGCGTCTCGCCGCGCACGTGCAGCACGAACGTGCCGACGTCGAGGTGGTTGTGCGGCTCGTCGTTGTGCCCGCCTTTGGCCGCGAACGCCGACCGGCCCGCCCTGGCCACCACGATCCCCGCGTCCGGCAGGTACGAGTGCGGCTCCGGCTCGGCGGGCGGCTCCTCCCGGGTCCACCACAACGTGCGCGACAGGTGCGCCCACCGGTAGCAGGCGTCGTCGTGGAACGACGGCTCGCCCCGCCGCACCGGCAGCGGCACGCCGAGCCGCTCCGACAGCCGCGACAGCAGCCCCGCCGGGTACGCGCCGCGCGCCTGCGCGTCGGCGAACGCCGGCCTGGTGCCGTCGCCGAGGTCCACCCGGGCCGGGTAGGCGGCCATCTCCCGTACGTGCGGATCGTCGAGCAGGTCCTCGCCGGTGTGCTCGCGCAGCGCTTCGGCGAAGTAGACGAAGTACCCGAAGCCGTACGCCCAGTAGTCCGGGCCCTCCAGGCAGGCGCCGTCGGCCCCCGTACCGGACAAGAACGCCTTCATCGCGCCCTTCAGCCGCGTCACCACGTGACCGGCGTCCAGCGCGAGCGCCGCCGCGCCCGCCGCGCCCGCGCACACCGCCGACCAGTTGTGCCGGGCCGACTCCCACCACATCGTCCGCTCGGCGAGCGGCGCGAAGACCCGCCGCTCCACCTCCTCGCGCACCCGGTCGCGCACCCGCGCGTCCACGTGCCCGCCCAGCAGGCGCACGCCCTCCGCCAGCGTCTGCGCCGTCTCGGCGGCGAACAGGTCCACGAACGCGTTGGGGTCGCCGCCCTCCGGCTCGTGCGCGGGCAGCACCCACGAGCGCTCGTCGCACACCGACCACAGCAGGTCGTCCAGCGCCGGGTCGGGACGATCGTCCAGGTGGGCGGCCAGCAGCAGCGCGGCGAGCCGGCGGCGCCGCTCGAAGTAGGCGCCCTCGTACGCCAGCCGGTCGCCGGTGTCGGCGAAGCGGCGCCACAGCGAGAAGGTCAGCTCGGGAGCCGGGGTCGCGCGTGCCCGTTCGGCCTCCTCGTGAATCTCGCGGACCAGACGGGTCAACGTGTCGGCAGGCATGCGGTCGATGCGCTCCTTCCAGCAGGGCGTCCCGCGATTCTCCCAGAACCCCGCACACCGCTCATCGCCGGGCACCCCGCCCGACCGGCGGAAAATCTCCTCGCGGCGGGCCCACCGCCCCGGCTAGATTCAGCAACGTGTCGCAACCCCTCGAGGTCGCGTGCGACGAGTCCGGCGCGGAGGGCGAGAAACTCGTCGGCGGCAACAGCAGCGTCTTCGCGCACGCCAGCGTGCTCATGGACCGCGACACGGCCGCCGCCTGCGTCGCCGAGCTGCGCGAACGGGCGCCCACCCCCGCCACCGAATACCGCGCCGGCCACGTCCTGCGTGACAAGCACCGCGCCGCCCTGCTCTGGCTGCTCGGCCCCGGCGGCCCGGTGCTCGGCCACGTGCGCGTCTTCCTCACCGACAAGACCTTCTACATCGTCGGCAAGGTCGCCGGCCTGCTGCAGGACGACCACACCCCGCGCATCGGCCTCGACCCGCGCGCCAGAGCCGCCGCCGTCACCCTCTACCGCGAGGGCCCCCGCGCCTTCGGCCCCGGCCTGTGGGCCGCCTTCCTCGACTCCTTCAACTATCTGCTGCGCGCCAAGAACGGCCACGGCATCACCATCTCGGTCGCCGACGCGTACCTGCTGGTCGAGGAGATGCGCGCGGCCGGCGGCCCCGCGGGCGAGGTCATGCGCGCGCTGTGGCGGGCCCGCGACCGGGTCGAGGAGTTCAGGGAACGCCTGCTCGCCGACCCCTACGTCTTCCCCGCGCTCGACCCGCTCATCCCCGCCATCGCCGCGGCCGTCACCTCCTGGGGCGACGGCCGCGGCCCCGTCGTCGTCGTGCACGACCGCCAGACCACGCTGACCGACGAGCGGATCGATCAGATGCGGCGGATCCTCGGCGGCCGCATGGCCGGGCTGCGCCTCATCAACTCCGAGCTGGACGAGCGCCTGCAGGTCGCCGACGTGCTGGCGGGCGTCGCCCGCAGGGCCGCGGCCCACGAGCTCGACGGCCGCCCCGACCGCGAGCTGACCGAGCTGCTGCGCCCCTACGTCGACCCCGCCTCCATCTGGGCCGGCGAGCACGGCCCGTTCGCCTGACCCGCGCGAACGCCCAGGTCAAAGGGCGGTCAACACTCCCACCCCCACACGATCGCCACCAAACGTGACGTTAGAGTGACGTAGTGTGAACGAGACTAAGCATGTGGAAATATCGTGGCCCAGCCTCGGCATCACCGTGGCCGCCGAACTCGACCAGCGCAACCCCTCGCTCGCCCAGGCCCTGTGGGACGCGCTGCCCTACCGCAGCCTCCAAGGACACGCCCTGGTCGCCGGGTACCACCTGTACCACGTCGCCCCGGTCCACGCCCTGCTACACACCGCCGCCGAGTACAAGGTGGACCGCCGTACGGTGCCCGACGGCACCCTGTTCTGCTCGCGCCTGCAGCACCTCGGCATCAAGTACGGCGAGCTCACCGAGCCCATGACCGCCACCCCGATCGGCCAGGTCGTCGAAGAGGACCTCGACGCCCTCGTCCACGCCGGCCGCGAGGTGTGGAGGTCCGTCTACACCACCAAGGAACCCGTCATCGCCGAGGTCCGCCGCGCCGGCGAGAGCGGCGGCCACGTCCTGCCCCGCCTGCCCGTCGGCGACCCCGAGCTCAACCAGCTCGCCAAGGAAGTGCACGCCGAGACCGAACGCATCTGGCTCGACCCGCCCAGAGAGCTGCTCGACCTGCACGAAGGCCGCATCCCGTCCGGCGCGGGCAGCTACGAGACCGTCCTGACGACGCTGCTGTTCGTCAACGGCGAGACCCGCCCGCTCGGCTACAGCTGCTACGGCGGCCTCGTCCGCGCCGCGCTCGACGGCATGCCCATGCCGTGGCTGCGCCAGATGACCCGCCAGCTCGCCCACACGCCCGCCGAGTTCCTCGGCTACTGCGGCCTCGACCGCCTGTGGGACTTCACCCAGCGCCTGCTGGACGGCCTCGAACGCCTCGACAGCCACGAGGACTACATCGCGATCATGGCCCACATGGCCCTGTACTGCAACTGCCTCGGCGGCTGGAACCTGCACCTGTTCCCGTGGGAGGCCGGCGACCACCTGCGCAGACTGCAGGTGCCGGCATGAGCGCCGGATCGCGGGCGGTGGTGATCGGCGGCGGCGTCATCGGCCTGTCGGCCGCCTACCACCTCGCCGAGGCCGGCGTCGAGGTCACCCTGCTGGAGCGCGGCGCGCTCGGCTCCGGCGCCTCCCGCGCCACCGCCGACGTCGTACGCTCCTACTTCGCCGGCAACCCGGTCAGCTCCGCGCTCGCCGTCCGCAGCCTCGCCGCCTACCACGCCTTCCCGGAACGGCCCGGCATCGAGCTGCCGCTGCGCCAGGTCGGCTACCTGGTGCTGTTCACCCAGCCCGAGCAGGTCGCCGCCTTCGAAGCCGACCTGCCCGCCCAGCAGGCCGCCGGCGTGAACGTCGGCCTCATCAGCGCCGACGAGGCACGGCAGCGCAACCCGCTCATCGGGGACCTGCCGCTGCAGGCCGCCGCCTACTCGCCCGACGCCTTCATCTCCGACACCACGGCCATCGTCAACGCCTACGCCGTGGCCGCGGAGAAGGCGGGCGCCACGCTGCGCACCGGCTGCCCGGTCACCGCCATCGACATCGAGGCGGGCCGCGTCCAGACCGCAGAAGGCGAGATCTCCGCCGACGCCGTCGTCTGCGCCGCGGGCGCCTGGTCGGCCGCGCTCGTCCGCTGCGCCGGCGTGGACCTGCCGCTCACCGAGCCCATCGAGCAGGAGCTGCTCACCACCGACCCGCTCCCGCCCGGCACGCCCGACATCCCGGTCACCCTGCACGCCGCCAGCGGCCTGCTCGTCCGCGTGCGCGAGGGCCGGCTGCTCATCGGCATGGGCTATCCGGGATCCGACCGCGAGTCCTGGCGCCGCGACGTCGCCGCCCGGCTCGCCGAGACGTACCCGAGCCTGGCCGGGCTGGCCCTGCACACCGCCGTCACCGGGCTGCGCGACGCCAGCCCCGACAAGACCGCCTTCATCGGCCACCAGCCGGGCCCCGCCGGCCTTCCTGTACGCCACCGGCTTCTCCGGCCACGGCCTGTGCAACGCGCCCGCCGCCGGAGAGCTGGTCCGCGACCTCTACCTCGGCCGAGACCCCGGTATGGACGTCACCGCGCTCGCGGTGAGCCCACGACGAACGGGATGACCATGACCGACGACCGTTTCATCCTCGACCCGGCCACCCGCGACATCCACGGCGACAACGAGCGCCTGCGCGCCGCGGGACCGCTCGTGCCCGTCATCGCCGAAGGCGTGCCGGTCTGGGCCGCCGCCCGGTACGCCACCGTCATGACCGTCCTCACGCACCCGGACATGTCACGCGAGCTGCGCCACTGGTCCGGCCGCGACGCGCTGAAGCCCGGCACCGCCATCGACCGCATCGTCACCGACACCTCGATGCTCAACGCCGAAGGCGAGCGCCACCGCCGGCTGCGCATGCCGCTCACCGCCGCGTTCTCGCAGCGCCGGCTGAACGCCCTGCGCCCGCGCATCGAGGAGCTCACCGGCCGGCTCATCGATCACCTCGTCGAGCAGCCGCCCGACGAGCCGGTCGACCTGCGGGCCGAGTTCGCCTACCCGCTGCCGCGCGAGGTCATCTCCGAGCTGATCGGCATCCCGCCCGAGCACCAGGACGAGCTGCACCGGCTCACCGACGCCGTCGCCCAGGTCGGCGACCTGGAAGACTCGCCCGGCCTGCGCAAGGAGCTGCGCGAACTGCTCGACCAGATCATCGACGAGCGCCGCGGCACACCGGGAGAGGACCTCATCACCGACCTGTTCCGGCTGCACGAGAAGGACGGCGGGCGGCTGTCGGAGGACGAGCTGTTCGCCACCATCGAGCTGCTGTTCATCGCCGGGCACGTCACCACCGTCAACCTCATCACCAACGCCATCGGCGCCCTGCTCACCCGGCCCGGCCAGCTCGATCTGCTGCGGTCGGGGCAGTGCCCGTACAGCGCCGCCGTCGAGGAGACGCTGCGCTGGGACTCGCCCATCGCGTACTTCCCGATGCGCTACGCCGTCCAAGACGTCGAGATCGACGGCGTACGGCTGCGCGCGGGGGAGCCCGTACTGGCCTGCTTCGCCTCCACCGGACGCGACCCCGACCAGTTCGGACCCGACGCCGGCACCTTCGACATCACCCGGCCGCCGGCCCAGCACCTCGCCTTCGGGCACGGGCCGCACTTCTGCCTCGGCGCGCCGCTGGCCAGGCTCGAAGGCGAGATCGCGCTGCGCGCGCTGTTCTCCGCCTTCCCCGGCATGCGGCTCGCCAGGCCCGTCGAGGAGCTGCCGCCGCTGGACACGCTGCTCGGCAACAGCACCCGCGCCATGCCGGTCCTGCTCGGCCCGCGCGCGACCTGACCCGGCACCACCCGGCACCATCCATCAAGGGCCGCCTCGCGCGGCCCGCCCCCGGGTACGCACGCCGCCCCCGCGCGTTCTACGCTCCATGAACGATGATTGGAGCCAACGCCGTGCCACGACCCGACCTGCCACCGGCCACCGCACCCATGCGCCTGGCCACCACCATCCGCCCCTACGACTGGGGCTCGGTCACCGCCCTGCCGCGCCTGTTCGGCACGGAGCCGACCGGCGAACCGCAGGCCGAACTCTGGATGGGCGCGCACCCCGGCGCCCCCTCGACCGTCGGCGACGTCCCGCTGGGCGAGCTGATCGCCCATGACCCCGCCGCCACGCTCGGCGACCCGGTCGCCGCCCGCTTCGGCGGCGAGCTGCCCTACCTGCTCAAGGTCCTGGCCATTGAGCGCCCGCTCTCCCTCCAGGTCCACCCCACCACCGAGCAGGCGCAGGCCGGCTTCGCCGCCGAGAACGCGCGCGGGATCCCGCTCGACGACCGCACCCGCACGTACAAGGACGCCTCGCACAAGCCCGAGATGGTGTGCGCGCTCACCCCCTTCCACGGCCTGTGCGGCTTCCGCGACCCCGCCGCGACGGCCGCCCTGCTCGACCGGCTCGGTGTGGCCGGGCTGCGTCCCTGGATCGACGCGCTCACCGGCGGCGAGCCCGGCCAGGCGCTGCGCGAGGTGTTCGCGGCCATGCTGGACGACGCCGCCGGCCCGCTGCGCGCCGAGGTCGAGCGCGCCCTGCTGAAGGTCTCCCCCGACGCCGAAGACGAGCTGGCCCCCTACGCCGGCATCGCCAGGGACTACCCCGGCGACCCGGGCATCGCGGCCGCGCTCCTGCTCAACCACGTCGACCTCGCCCCCGGCCAGGCCCTCTACCTCGGCGCCGGCGTCCCCCACGCCTACCTCGGCGGCATCGGCGTGGAGATCATGGCCAACTCCGACAACGTGCTGCGCTGCGGCCTGACCTCCAAGCACGTGGACGTGCCCGAGCTGATGCGCGTCGTGGACTTCGCGCCGACGGCTCCGCACCTGGTCGAGCCGGCGCAGGACGCGCCCGGCGCGTACGCCTACCGGCCGCCGGCCCCGAGTTCGCGCTCACCCGCCACGAGCTGACCGGCGAGTCCGGCCATGAGCTGCCCGGTGGGGTGCCGCAGATCGTGCTGTGCGTGGAGGGCGAGGCGCGGCTCGGCGACGAGCTGGTGCTGCGGCCGGGTGAGTCGGCGTTCGTGCCGGCCGCCGTCCCCTCGGTGACGCTGTCGGGCAAGGGGACGGCGTACCGCGCCGAGCCCGGCGCCTTTACAAAGTAGATCGCAAGCGGCGGAGCTTCAGCACGTTGTCCCTGCGGGTGCCCTGCTCACCGCCGTGGCCGGTGTGAGGGCGGTCGAACTCCTCCTCGGTGAGGATCTCCCACTCGCCCTCGGCCGGCTCCAGCGACTCGTACACCTCGCGTGTGGTCGGGAAGTGCACGTCAGGCAGCGGGTTCTCCGCGCAGCTCGGCCAGCCGGCGTGCCCGGCCACCAGCAGCACCCCGCCGGGGGCGACGGCCGCGGCGGCGGCGCGCAGGATCTTCTCGCGCGGCAGGTCCTGCGGCGAGTGCAGGTAGCAGGCGGTGACCAGGTCGTACGTCCCTTCGGGGAACGACTGGCCGAGGTCGTGCTGCTGCCAGTCGATCCTGCCCGCCACCCCGGCGCGTTCGGCGAGCTCGGCCGCCCGGCGCAGCGCGACCCCCGACACGTCGGCCGCGGTGACCCGCCAGCCGCGCCCGGCCAGCCACACCGCGTCGCCGCCCTCGCCGCTGCCCAGGTCGAGCGCCCGTCCGGGCGGCAGGTCGCGCACCTCGCGGACGAGCACCGCGTTCGGCTCGCCGCTCCAGAGGCGCTCCTTCTCCGAGTAGCGGGCGTCCCACAGCTCCTCGGGGGTGAGCGCCGCCTCCGCGACGCCCGGGGCGGCCCTGCGGGCGGCGACGAGGGCGCGGGTCTCCTCCTCGATGAGGTCGGCGTTGATCGCGGCCCCGGCCTTCACGCCCGCCGCCGCCGACCCGATGACCTGCTCGGTGGGGCTGGTGATGTTCCCCGCCGCCCACACGCCCGGCACCGAGGTCTTCCCCGTCGGATCGACCGGCACGTACGTGCCGACCACGTGGCCGCCCATCTCCATCTCGGCCGTCTCCAGCCCGAGCCGGGCGAGAGCCCCGACGTTCGCGGTCACCCTGGTGGCCACGGTGAGCGCCTGGCGACGGTATTCGCGGCCGCCGGCCATCCTGACGCCGCCGAGCCGCCCGTCCTCGATCATCAGCTCGGCCACCTCACCCTCGACCACGGTGACACCGCGCGCGTCGAGCCGCTCGCGCTGCTCGCCGGTCGGCTCGGGCATGGTGTGCGTGAAGAGCATCACGTCGGCGCTCCACTGCCGCCACAGCAGCGCCTGGTGCACGGCGAGCGGGCTCGTGCCGAGCACGCCGATGGCCTGGTCGCGCACCTCCCAGCCGTGGCAGTACGGGCAGTGCAGCACGTCCTTGCCCCACCGCTCGGCCAGGCCGGGCAGCGGCGGCAGCTCGTCGGTCGATCCGGTGGCGACCAGCAGCCTGGCCGCCTCCACGGCACCGCCGTCGTCCAGCGTGAGGCGGAAACGCCCGTCCGCGAGCCGCTCGGCGGCCGTGACGGTGCCGGTCGCGAACCGCCCGCCGTATCCGGCCACCTCCTCGCGACCGGCCGCCACCAGGTCGCGCGGCGGCGTGCCCTCGCGCCCGAGGTAGACGTGCACGCCCTCGGCGGGGGCGTTGCGCGGCCGCCCCGCATCGATCACCAGCACGCTGCGGCGGGCCCGGCTCAGCGCCAGCGCCCCGCTCAGTCCCGCGGCCCCGCCGCCGATCACCACCACGTCGTATGTCGTCGCGTTCATGTCGCGCCTTTCTTTTGTCCCGATGCGCGCAACTGTGCGGCCCCCACAGGCGAGTTGGCAAAATTCTTTGCCGAAATGGCAAGCTGGGTGCATGGAACTCGACGAGGTGCTCCAGTCAGTAGGCCCCCGGCTGAGGGCGCTGCGCCAGGAACGCGGCTTCACCCTGGCCCAGCTCGGCAAGAGCACCGGCATCTCGGTCAGCACGCTGTCGCGGCTGGAGTCCGGCGGCCGCAAGCCCACGCTCGAGCTGCTGCTGCTCCTCGCCAGGGCCTACCAGGTGCAGCTCGACGAGCTCATCGACGCGCCCGTGACCGGCGATCCGCGCGTCCACATGCGGCCGATCAAGCGCCACGGCATGACGTACATCCCGCTCAGCCGCCGCGCGGGCGGGCTGCAGGCGTACAAGCAGATCATCCCGCCCCGCTACCCGGGCTATGAGCCCGAGCAGCAGGTGCACGAGGGCTATGAATGGGTGTACGTGCTGTCGGGGCGGCTGCGGCTGCTGCTCGGGCGGCACGACACGACGCTGCTGCCCGGGGAGGCGGCCGAGTTCGACACGCGGACGCCGCACGCGTTCACCAACCCCGGCGACGAGCCGTCCGAGGTGCTGGCGCTGTTCGGGCCGCAGGGCGAGCGCATGCACGTACGGGCGCGTCCCGCCCGCCGCCAGGACTGACCGCCCGGCTCATCCCCTTCTCTCCCCCTTCAGCCTGCGCAGCAGGGGCGATGTCCACGCGGAGTCCCGGCGGCGGGGCGGGGAAGGATTTAAAGTCCGTGCAGGGGGTGCTCGATGAGGCTGGTGATCGACGGGGTGACGCGACTCGTACGGCGCTACCGGCTGGACGGCAACCCGCTGCGCCGGCGTACCGACCGGTGGGAGAGCGCGGGACTGGCGGTGGCGATGCTGCTGATCCTGCTCGCCCTGTGGCCGGCGACGGCGGCGGCCCGTCAGGCGTACGAGGGCGCGCAGGCCGCGGGCGCCGACCGCCGGCAGGTGCGGGCGACGCTGCTGGCCGACACGCCGGTGACCGCGCTGTCGTTCGGCGAGGTGGGCGGCGGCGGGATGGTGGCCGCCGGCTGGACCGCGCCGTCCGGCCGCCGCCACACCGGCAAGGTGTCCGTGCTCTCCCCTGCCAAGGCCGGCTCGCAGCTCACGATCTGGATCGACGGCGCCGGCCGACCGGCCCCGCCGCCGCCCAGCGAGGCCGAGCTGCGCATCACGGCGGCGGCGACGGCCCTGATGATCCTCGGCGTGGCCGCCTGCCTCGTGCTGTGCACGTTCGCGATCTTCCGCCACGCCCTCGACCGCGTACGGCTGCGCGAGTGGGCGGTCGCCTGGTCGCTGGCCGACGATCACTGGCGCCACCGCCCCTCCTGACCGTTATGATCACCGTTTCATGAGCGCACCGCCCACGCTGTCCACCACGCTGATCCCCGCCGCCCGGGTGCTGCTGCGCCCGGCGCGGGAGGCCGACCGGGCGGGCATCGTCGAGATCATGACCGATCCGGAGGTCCGCACCTACCTCGGCGGCCCCCGTCCCCGCGCGAAGGTGGAGTCGTTCCTCGACGCCCACGGCGTGGCCGCCGCCACCGGGCCGGGGAGCTACGTCGTCGCCGACCCGGAGACCGACCGCTTCCTCGGCACCCTCACCCTCGACCGCCGCGACCCGGAGCGCCCGGGACACGTGACCGAGGCGGGGTGGGAGCTGGAGTTGAGCTACGTGCTGCGCCGCTTCGTCTGGGGCGCCGGGCCGGCCTGCGAGGCTGCGACGGCGGCGCTGCGCGCCGCGGCGGCCGAGCTGCCGGACCGGCCGGTGCTGGTGGTGACGCAGACGGCGAACGAGCGGTCGCTGCGGCTGGCGTCCCGGCTCGGGTTCGAAACGGCCGGGACGTTCGAGGAGTTCGGCGCCCAGCAGACGCTCGCCGTCGCGGCGCTGGGCGAGTGGGCCTGAGTCAGTTCAGCGCCGAGTGCCGGCGGCTGTAGGTGAAGTAGATGATCAGGCCGATGACGAACCAGACGGCGAAGCGGAGCCAGGTGAGCGGGTCCAGGAACGTGATCAGCCAGATCGAGAAGAGCACCCCGATGGCCGGCACGACGGGCATGCCGGGCATGTGGAATGTGCGCGGCAGATCGGGCTGCCGGTAGCGCAGCACGATCACCGCCGCGCACACCACCACGAACGCCAGCAGGATCCCGATGTTGGTCAGCTCGGCCGCCTCCCTGATGGGCAGGAACCCGGCGATCACCGCCGAGGCGGCGCCGACGATCCAGGTGACGCGGGTGGGCACCCGCCGCACCGGGTGCAGCTTGGCGAACCAGGCGGGCAGCAGCCCGTCGCGGCTCATCGCGAACCAGACACGGGTGACGCCGAGCATGAACGTGAACATGACGGTGAGGATGCCGACGATCGCGCCGGCCGCGATGAGCGAGGCGAGCCCGGACAGCCCGACCGAGGCGAACGCCGAGGAGAAGCCGCTCTCCGGGTCGATCTCCCGGTAGTTCTGCATGCCGGTGAGCACCAGGGTGGCCAGCACGTACAGCACCATCGCGATGATCAGCGAGTAGATGATCGCCTTGGGCATGTGGCGCTGGGCGTCGCGCGACTCCTCGGCGGCGGTGCTCATGGCGTCGTAGCCGAAGACCGCGAAGAACACCGTGGCCGCGCCGGTGATGGCGCCGCTGATGCCGAACGGGAAGAACGGCGTGTAGTTGGCGGTGTTGATGTGGAAGAACCCGACGACGATGACGAGCAGCACGACCGCGACCTTGACCCCCACCACGAACGTCTCGAACCTGGCGGCGGCGCGGATGCCGAGGTTCAGCAGGAACGCGATGAGCAGGCACAGCAGTGCCGCGAACAGGTCGACGACGTGCCCCTCGCCTGTGCCCGGCGCGCCGAGCATCCAGGGCGGCAGGGTCATGCCGAGGTTCTGCACGAGGAAGCCGAAGTAGCCGGAGATGCCGATGCCGACGACCGCGACGATGGCGGTGTACTCCAGCAGCAGGTCCCACCCGATGAACCACCCGACGATCTCGCCGAGCACCGCGTAACCGTAGGTGTAGGCGGAGCCGGCCTTCGGGATGAGGCCGGCGAACTCGGCGTACGAGAGCGCGGCGGCGGCGCTGGCCACGCCCGCGATGAGGAACGACACCAGCACGGCGGGCCCGGCCGTCTCGTGGGCGACGGCCCCGGCCAGGGCGAAGATGCCGGCCCCGATGATGCCGCCGACGCCGATGGCGGTGAGCTGCCACAGGCCGAGCGTCCTGGCCAGCTCCCCCTCGTGCTCGGTGGCGATCTGCTCAACCGGCTTGCGCCGGAACACGCTAGCGGAATCGACCATGACACCCCCCAAGGCCGTCGTCGGCTCCGTGGAGGCGACCTTCCCTTCTGGCGGCTCCCTAACCTGCGGCGCGCCGCCTGAGCACGTTCTTCTGGATCTTTCCTGTCGAGGTCTTGGGCAGATCGCCGAAGTAGACGGCCTTCGGCGCCTTGTAGTGGGCGAGGCGGGCGCGTACGTACGCGATCAGCTCGGCCTCGATCAGCTCGGCCTCGATCAGCTCGGCCTCGCCGGCGCTCGCTCCCGGCGCGAGCGTGACGTAGGCCACGGGCACCTCGCCCCAGTGGTCGTCGGGGCGGGCGACGACGGCGGCCTCCTGCACGGCGGGGTGCGCGGTCAGGACGTTCTCCACCTCGACGGAGGCGATGTTCTCGCCGCCGGAGAAGATGACGTCCTTGGCGCGGTCGACGAGCCGCACGTAGCCGTCGGGGTGCACCACGCCCAGGTCCCCGGTACGGAACCAGCCGTCGGGCGCGGCCTTCTCCGTGGCGGCGGGGTCGCGGTGGTAGCCGAGCATGACGTCGTTGCCGCGTACCGCGATCTCGCCCACCGTGGCGCCGTCGGCGGGCACGTCGCCGCCGTCCTCGGCCACGACGCGCAAGGGCTGGGCGATGACGTTGCCGACGCCCTGGCGGGCGGCGAGCGCGGCGTACTCGTCGGCGTCCAGGCCCTTCCACTCGGGCTGCGGCTGGCAGATCACGGCGGGCCCGTACGTCTCGGTGAGCCCGTACAGGTGGATGACGTCGATCCCGGCCCTGAGCGCGCGGCGCAGCAGAGCGGGGCTCGGCGGCGCGCCGCCCACGCAGGCCAGCGGGCGCGGGTCGAGCTCCTCGTCGGGTGCGTCGGGATGGGCGAGCAGCGAGGTGAGCACGGTCGGCGCACCGCACAGATGGGTGACGCGGTGGGCGCGCACCAGCCGCCACGCCTCGCCCGGATCGACCTTGGGCAGGCACACGTGCCGGGCCCCGGCCAGCGTGACCGCCCAGGGGAAGCACCAGCCGTGGCAGTGGAACATCGGCAGCGTCCACAGGTAGCTGCTCGCCGCCTCCAGCCTGGTGTGCAGGGCCATGGCGAGGGCCTGGAGGTAGGCGCCGCGGTGGTGGTAGACGACGCCTTTGGGGCGTCCCGTGGTGCCGCTGGTGTAGTTGATCGACAGCGGGGACCGCTCGTCGGCGACGGGCACGTGGAGCGGCTGTGAGCCCGCGACCAGGCTCTCGTACGCGGTGCCCGAGACCAGGCGGGGCGCCGCCGTGCTCTGCCCGGCGGCCGCCTTGGCCAGGCCGGCCAGCTCGTCGTCGTGCAGCAGCAGCGACACTTCGGCGTGGTCGAGGATGTAGGCGAGCTCGCCGGCGGACAGGCGGATGTTCAGCGGCACCATGACGGCGCCCGCGGCGGGGACGCCGAACGTGGACTCCAGCAGCAGGTGGCCGTTGAGCGCCAGCACGCGACCCGGTCGCCCGGGCCGATGCCGGACTCGGCCAGCCCGCCGGCCAGCCGCTGCACGCGCTGCCACAGTTCGGCGTAGGTCAGCTCCAGGTCGCCGTCCACGACGGCCAGGCGGTGGCCGAAGACGGCGGCGGAGCGCTGGAGGAAGCTCGTGGGGGTCAGGGGCTCGTACGACAGAACGGACATCCGGCCCTCCTGCGCCGTGGTTTCGGGACGCACGATGATCGTCGCACGGTCTTCGCCGCGAGAGTAGGCCGGGGCAGGTGCGCCCGCGCCGGGTCGCTAACATCCGTGCCCGGACGACGACGATGAAAGGCGCACACGTGAGCGAGCACCCCCTGTGGCCGGCGGGCGGCGAGGCCACCATCACCGCGTTCCCCGTACGCGCGCGGCGGCCGGCGCCGGCCGTCGTGGTGTTCCCCGGCGGCGGCTACCACCACCTGGCCGACCATGAGGGCGCCCCGGTGGCCCGGTGGCTGAACGGGCTCGGCGTGGCCGCGTACGTGCTGCGCTACCGCCTCGCCCCGCACCGCCATCCGCTGCCGCTGCTCGACGCCGCCAGGGCGGTGCGGTGGGTGCGTCACCACGCGGGCGCGCACGGCGTGGACCCGGCGCGGGTGGGGGTGCTCGGCTTCTCGGCGGGCGGCCATCTGGCGGGGCTGCTGGCCACCGAACCGGGCCCGGCGCTGCCCGAGGGCCCGCGTGACGAGATCGACCGGGCCGACCCGCGGCCGGGCCTGGCCGTGCTCTGCTATCCGGTGGCGGAGCTGGACGGCCACCGCGGCTCGGCCGAGAACCTGCTCGGCCCCGGCGCGCCCGCGTCGCTGCGCGCCGAGCTGTCGCTGACCTCCCGGGTGTCGGCCGATACGCCGCCCATGTTCCTGTGGCACACGGCCGACGACGAGTCCGTGCCGGTGCCGGGCACGTACGCCCTGGCCGCCGAGCTGGCCCGTCACGGGGTCGCCCACGAGGTGCACGTCTATCCGAGCGGCAAGCACGGCATCGGCCTGGCCGAGGAGAACCCGGTGGCGGCCGACTGGACCGCCCGCTGCGCCGCGTTCCTGCGCGGCCAGGGGTGGTAGAACCGTCCCCGGGCTTCCCGTGAACGGGCTCGTCCAAGGGTGGCGAGCCCGTGACATCGATCTTCCCCGGTCGCCAGCATTCCTGTCTGCCCAGAGACTCCTACGCTGCGTATCAATATCACTACTTTGGGTGGCGTCCGCCCCTGCCGACCAGCCCGGAGGAAAGATGCCATCGGAGCCGACGGAGACGCGGCTGAGCCTCGACACGAGGGCCGCCCGAACCCTGGCCACCACCACCAAGACCGTCCCGCAGATGCAGGCCATCAGCTCGCGCTGGCTGCTGCGCATGCTGCCCTGGGTGGACGTGCGCGGCGGTACGTACCGGGTGAACCGCCGGCTGTCGCATCGCATCGGGCGCGGCCGGGTGGCCGTGGCCCATGACGGGGCCGACGACGTGCGGATCGTGCCGGAGACGCTGACGGAGATCCCGGCACTGCGCGGCTTCGGCGACGCGGGCGTGCTGGCGGAGATCGCCTCGGCGTTCACCGTCCGCGAGGTGCAGCCGGGTGAGATCGTCGCCGAGGCGGGCCGCCCGGTGACGCAGACCTGCGTGATCGCCTACGGCCGGCTGGAACGCCTGGGCACCGGCCCGTACGGCGCCCGCCAGTTCCTCGGCATCATCGCCGGCGGCGACCAGTTCGGCGACGAGGCGCTGACCGAGGACGAGCCGCGCTGGCCGTGCACCTACCGCGCGGCGACGGCCTGCACGGTGCTGGTCGCCCCTCGCTGGGAGCTGCGCCGCATCGCCGACCGCTCCCCCGCGCTGCGCGACCACCTGGCCCGCTACCTGGAGATCCTGCGCAGGCCCGCCAACCGCAGGGGTGAGGCGGCGGTGGAGATCGCGGCCGGCCACAGCGGCGAGCCTGCCATCTCGGGCACGTTCGTCGACTACGACCTGCACCCGCGCGAGTACGAGCTGAGCGTCGCCCAGACCATCCTGCGCGTGCACACCCGGGTGGCCGACCTGTACAACCATCCGATGAACCAGCTCGAGCAGCAGCTCCGCCTGACCATCCACGAGCTGCGCGAGCGCGAGGAGTGGGAGCTGCTCAACAACCGCGAGTTCGGGCTGCTCCACAACACCGACTACGACCAGCGCATCTACACCTGGTCGGGCCCGCCGACGCCGGACGACCTCGACGAGCTGATCAGCATGCGCCGCAAGACCAAGCTGCTGCTCGCCCATCCGAAGGCGATCGCGGCGTTCTTCCGCGAGTGCAACAAGCGGGGGCTGGTGGTGGGCAGCACCGACGTCAACGGTCACGAGGTGCCGGCCTGGCGGGGCATCCCCATCTTCCCCTGCGGCAAGATCCCCATCTCGAAGTCGCGTACGACGTCGATCCTGGCCCTGCGGACCGGCGAGGAGGACCAGGGCGTGGTGGGCCTCTACCAGACGGGCATCCCCGAGGAGTACGAGCCGGGGCTGAACGTGCGGTTCATGGGGATCGACGAGCGGGCCATCATCTCGTACCTGGTCAGCGCGTACTTCTCGGTGGCGATCCTCGTGCCGGACGCGGTCGGGATCTTGGAGGACGTCGACATCGCCGCGCCCCGCTCGTGACCCGCCGGGCCCCAAGAGATCCCCTGACCGACCGGACCCCGAGAGGACCCGCGGCCGGTCAGACCCCAGGAGAGCCCGCGACCGGTCCGGTCCCAAGAGGCCCCGTGACCGGCCCGACACCCGGAGATCCCCTGACCGGCCGAACCCAGCCCGAGGAAGAGGCGTGACATGCCGGAAATATCTCCCCACGACGCTGCGGTGGCGCGGCTGCTGGCCGGACCTGCCGGGCTGGGCGCGTCCTCGTCGAGCCCGCGGGCCGCGCTGCTGCCGCACCGGCGCGCGTACGAGGAGGGGGACGGTCACGAGCCCGCCGCTCCGCCGATCTCCGGCCCGCGCGGGTACGACCTGACGCCGCTGCCCTACCAGGAGCGCGAGTGGGGCACCGGGACGTACCCGCCACTGTACTGCCCCGAGACCGTGCGCGTGGACGACGCGCTCGGCGCGGAGGTGGACCGGCGGCTGGTGGCGTGGGCCGGGCGCATCGGCCTGCACGAGGGGAGGATGGAGGAGTTCGCGGCCACCGGGTTCGGCCGGCTGGCCATGCTCGCGCACCCCGACACCGACGATCCCGACCGCCTGCTGGTCGCCGCCCAGATGAACGCCGCCTGGTGGGCCGCCGACGACTACTACGCCGACGAGACCGACCTCGGCGCCACCCCGACCGAGCTGCCGCCCCGGCTGGCGCTGGTGACGTCCGCGATGGACCCGCCGCCCGACGCGGGCCGCTACACCGAGCAGCTCGAGGCGGCGATCGCCGCCGATCCGGTGCTGGTGGCGCTGCGCTCGGCGCTCAGCCACGTCGCCCGCCACGCCACCGACTCCCAGATCATGCGGGTGCGCAACATCACGAGCCAGATGTACGTGAGCTGGGCCGCGTACGCCGCCTGGCGCTACCTGGAGGCTCCGCCGCCCGTCTGGCGCTACCTCGCCGCCCGCCAGCACGACAGCTTCTACACCTCGATGACCCTCATCGACCTGGTCGGCGGCTACCGGCTGCCCGCCGAGCTGTTCGGCGAGCCGCGCTTCCACACCGCGCTCATGCAGGCGGGCACCGCGAGCGTGCTCGTCAACGACCTGCACTCGGCGGCCAAGGAGGCGGCCGACGAGCTGCCCGACTCCAACGTCATCCTGCTCATGGCCGCCGAGGACGGCTGCTCGGCCCGCGAGGCCACCGAGCGTGCCGTTCACCTGCACAACCACTTCGTCCGCGGGTTCGAGCAGAGCCGGCAGGCGTTGTCCGCGATCCCCTCCCCCGAGCTCAAGCGGTTCCTGCGGGGCGCGCAGGCGTGGATGGCCGGGTGCCTCGAATGGCACGGCAGCTCCAGCCGCTACCAGTCCTGACCGCCCGTTCATGACCGGCTTGCCAGAGCCGCCGTGTCCCGTCCTTGTCCGCGCCGCCGTCCCGATCTCCAACACCGAGAAGGAGCCCGCTGATGACCATGACGCCGCCCGCCGCCCCCGTACTGACCAGCCGCTACCAGCAGTCGGTCGCCGACTATTGGAACACCGAGGAGAACCCGGTCAACCTGCGCCTCGGCGAGGTGGACGGCCTCTACCACCATCACTACGGGATCGGTGAGGTGGACTGGTCGGTGCTGGAGGGCCCGGCCGCGACCCGGGAGAGCCGGGTGGTCAAGGAGCTGCACCGGCTGGAGACCGCCCAGGCCGAGACGCTGATGGCGCACCTCGGGCCACCGCGCCCCGAGTATCGCGTGCTCGACGCCGGGTGCGGCAGGGGCGGCTCCAGCCTCCTCGCCCACCTGCGGTTCGGCTGCGAGGTGGACGGCGTATCGATCTCCGAATCGCAGGTGGCCTTCGCCAACCGGCAGGCCGAGGAGCGCGGCGTCGCCGACAGGGTGCGCTTCCACTTCCGCAACATGCTCGACACGGGCTTCCCGACCGGCGCCTTCCACGCCGCCTGGAACAACGAGAGCACCATGTACGTCGAACTGTCGCTGCTGTTCGCCGAGCACGCCAGGCTGCTGGCGCGCGGCGGCCGGTACGTCTGCATCACCGGCTGCTACAACGACGCCTACGGTCTGCCCTCCCGGGCCATCAGCCAGATCAACGCCCACTACATCTGCGACATCCATCCTCGCAGCACGTACTTCAAGGAGATGGCGGCCAACCGGCTCGTCCCGGTCAGCGTCATCGACCTCACCGCGGCCACCATCCCCTACTGGGAGCTGCGGGCCAGGACGCACCTGGCCACGGGGATCGAGAACGCGTTCCTGGAGGCGTACAAGAGCGGCAGCTTCCAGTACCTGCTGATCGCCGCGGACCGCGTGTGATCACTGCGGCTGATCACGACGGCCGGTCACGGCGACTGATCACGGTATCTGCTCTCGGGGCTGATCACGGTATCTGATCTCGGGGCCGATCACGGGGGCGTCGCACGTGCTGCGCGCCGCGCGCCACCGGCGCGCAGCACGTGCGTCCAGCACAGCAGCAGCGCCGCCACCACGCAGACGGCGGTGAACCACAGCGGCGACACGGGGCGTCCGCCGCCTCGAACCTCCTGAACCGGAACCGTGCCGACAAGCCGTCCCGAACGGCGAGCATCGCCACCACGGCCACGCCCACCAGCCCGGTGGCGGCGAGTACGGCCGGCGCTGCTTGCAGCACATGCGTGCGGCCCTGCCACAGGACCGCCGCCAGCACCACGACGGCCAGTCCCCCGAGCCCGATGGCGGCCTCGTACGCCTGCCACAGCAGCGCCAGCGGCTCACCTCCCACCGGACGCGACCTCGCCCCGGACCCGGCCTTACCGCCATCAGGCGCGGCCTCCCCGTCAGGCGCGGTCTTCCCTTCGGGCGCGCGGCCCCACCGCCGTACTCGGCCTCACCGCTGAGTGCGGCCTTGTCGCCGGGTGTGGCTCCACGCCGGGACGGCTTCACCTCCAAGTGCGGCCTGGCCACCGCTACAGAGCGGTCTTGAGGAACGTTTCGATCGTCTCGGCGAAGCGGGACGGATCGTCGCGCCAGGGGAAGTGCCCGGCAGCGGGCAGGACGGCCTGCTCGGCGCCCGGCAGCAGCGCGGCGAGCCGGGAGGCGGCAACAGGCGGCGTGTTGACGTCGACCTCGCCTGCCAGGACGAACACGGGCATGCGCAGCGCAGCCATCGCCTTCCTGGTGGCGGGAGGATCGTACGCGGAACTGAAAACGGCGGCGGCCTCGTCGTTGCGTGCGGCGGCCTGGGACACCTGGTGGCGCCGGGTCTCGTGGTCCCAGCGGCCGTGGAAGAAGGGGTCGATGACGTCCCAGTCGGTGCCGGTGCCGGCGACGATGGCTTCGAACGCCGCGTACGCCTGCGGAAACCACGGCTCGGCGGCGCGCAGGCGGGCGACCTCGAGGCGTTCCTGGCCGGTGACCTCGATGCCGGCGGCCAGAGGGCTGGGGGTGACGAGGACGAGGGCGGCGACGCGGGCGGGGTGGCGGGTGGCGTACATGAGGGCGAGGTTGGTGCCCGCCGAGTGGCCGAGCAGGGTCAGGCGGTCGAGCCCGAGGTGGGCGCGCAGGGCTTCGACGTCGTCCACGAGCCGGTCGCACCGGTACGTCTCGGGGTCGTCGGGCGTGGCCGAATCGCCCGTGCCGCGCGGGTCGAGCTTGACGAGCCTCCGGTGCGCGGACAGGCCGCCGAGGTCTTCGAGGTAGCCGGAGTGCTGCATCGGCCCGCCCGGCAGGCAGATGAGCGGGCTGCCTGAGCCGGACTCGTGGTAGGCGAGGGTGGTGCCGTCGAAGGCGGAGAAAGCGGGCATGACGGAGAGCCTGACAGCGCCACACCACCCAAGGCAATCCGATATCGCCCCTCCACGAGGCATCCGACTCCGCCTCGGCCAAGGCATGGACTCGTCCCCCGCTTCCCGCCCGCCGACCTCGGCTTCGGCCGGCTGGGATCGGAGGAGCGGCTGCCATTGCGTGCTGGACGAGCGCCGGGACGCAGCGCTGCCGGCGCTCGGTGCCGGCTTGGGTCCACGCCTGGAGGCCGCTCGACGCGCTGCTGGACGGTGAAAGGCCGCGCTACGTGCTGCGCCGCGACGGCTTGTCCGTACGGACGCGGCACGGTCTGGCTCCCCCGCCGCCCGATCATGAGCTGATCCGGGCGTGAACAAGCTTTTGCCGTGCGCTGGCACAGGCTAGGGCTCTATCGGCGGACGTACGGGAAGGTTCGAGGTCGGACCGGCTCAAAACCACCGCACCGGGAGATGATCGTGCCACCCAAAGGCAGTAAAGCGTCCAAGAAAGCGAGCAGCCAGCCGTGGCTGCACGTGGACGGCACCGAGATCCAGGAATTCGGCACAGTGCGGATGTGGCCGCTGGCCCTGTCCGAGGAGGCCCGCCACTACTCCTGCGGGCGGCTGAACCAGATCCTGGCCGACACGCAGATCCTGTACGCCCTGTACAAGAAGCATCACTGGCTGATGCGCGGCCCCACCTTCTACCAGCTGCACCTGCTGCTCGACAAGCACGCCAAGGAGCAGCTGGAGCTGATCGACGAGATCGCGGAGCGGGTGCAGACGCTGGGCGGCATCGCGGTCGGCGACCCGCGGCACGTCGCCGAGATCACCGTGGTCCCGCGTCCGCCGAACGGCGCCGAGGAGGTGCCGGCGATGCTCTCGCGCCTGGTCGAGGCGCACGAGACCATCCTGCTCGCGGCGCGGGACGCGGCTTCGCGCGCCGCCGAGCTGGGTGACGACGGCACCAACGACCTGCTGGTCTCCGAGGTGATCAGGACCGGCGAGATGCAGGTCTGGTTCCTGGTCGAGCACCTCGTGGACACGCCGCTGGTCGAGACGCCGAGCGAGGGGGAGACCCGGGTTCCGCGCAAGACGACGAGCCGTACGGGCAAGTGAGGCGGGCCCGGCTCATCGCGGTGAGCCGGGCAGGCTTCATCTGCGGAAGCGGCTCCTAGCCGCGGCCGTAGCGGTCCTCGGCGCGCCAGAAGTACCAGGAGCCGATGACGAGCGCGAGGACCGCCCAGGCCAGGCACGCCGCCCACACCATCGGCGGCGGCGTGTGGCTGCCGATGAGGATGTCGCGCATCCACTCGATGTACGAGGCCGCCGGGTTGAGGTACATCACGGTCGCCACCCATTCGGGCAGCCCGGCGCTGTTGACCACCTTGTCGTGGATGGCGAAGAACACGCCTGAGGCGTACAACCAGGTGCGCATGATGAACGGCAGGAGCTGGTTGAGGTCGCGCACCTGGGAGCCGAGCCGGGCGAGGACGAGTCCGGCCCCGATGTTGAACAGCGTCTGCAGCACCAGCACGACGGGGATCATCAGCCAGAACCAGGTGGGCGGCTCACCGGTGATCACCACGATGACCAGCAGCACGCTCATGGAGACGGCGAGCTGCTGCAGCTCCTGGATCGTGTACGCGAGGGGCAGCGAGGCGCGCGGGAAGTGCAGGGCGCGGATGAGCGACAGGTTCCCGGAGATCGACTTGGCGCCCGCGGTGGCCGTGCGCTGCGTGTAGGTGAAGACGAACATCCCGGTGAGCAGGAACGCCGGATAGTTCTCCACCCCGGCTCTGCCGCCCAGGATGAGACCGAACATCACGTAGTAGATGGCGGCGTTCAGCAGCGGGGTGATGACCTGCCAGAGCTGGCCGAGCGCTGAGCCCGAGTACTTCGAGACGTTACGTGATATGGCGTAGGTGAGGATGAAGTGCCGCCGCTGCCAGAGCTGGCGCAGGTAGACGGGGAACGGCGGCCGCGCGATGGCGGGGCGCAGGCCGTAGCGGCGGGCCAGCTCGGCCAGCGAGCCCGGCGCGGATTCTGCCGTTTCTTCCACGTGACTCATGAACACCTCGAAGCGTCGCGCTGGTCGTTCGCCTGTCGATCATCTCTCGCGTCGGGGCCGCCGGTCCCGTCTGAGTCCGGTGCGTCGCGGATTCGAGTGATTTCGACCGCCAGGTTAGACGTGACCGGCGGTCGGCTGTCTTCCCGGCCTCAGCCGCCCTGAGCTCAGGCGTCCAGCGCTCAGGGTGCCAGGGGTCAGGCGGTCAGGGATCAGGCAACCAAGGCTCAGGCGGCCAGAGCTCAGGCGGTCAGATAGGGGCGGAGTGCCTGGTCGATGGCCTCGGCCATCGCGGCGGGCAGCGGCCCGTCTCCGGTGAGCCCCCACAGGATGAGCGCGCCGTTGTAGGCCACGTGGACGGCCTTGGCGAGCGCGGCGGCGTCGGTGCCCGTGGCCAGCTCGCCGCCGGTGACGGCGGCGTCGAGCAGGGCGGCGATCTCGTCGCGTACGCGGCGGGCGTGCTCGGCGGCGTGTGCGCGGAACTCGGGGTCGGTGAGGTCGAGCTGCAAGAAGCCGAGGCTGCCCGCGAGGTCCTCCGGCGTGGCCACGCCTTCCGACAGGTGGATCAGCGCGGCGCGGAGCGCTTCCAGCGGCGAGCCGTGCTCCTGCCTGGCCTGTTCGAACGGACGCCCGGCCGTGTCGGCGGCGTGCGCGGCGAGCGCGAGCAGCAGTCCCCGCTTGGAGCCGAACCGCTGGACGAGCGTGGCGGGGGCGAGCCCGGCCTCGCTCGCGGCGGCGGCGAGCGTGAGGCCCTGGGGGCCGTGCCTGCCGAGCGCGCGGGCGGTGGCCTGGAGGATCGCCTCGTCGCTGGTCGTGCGGGGCCTGCCCATGGTGGTGCCTCCGGGGAAAACGCGTTACCGAATGTGCGTTCACTTACTATCGCACGTCCGGTACGGCCGGGTGCCGGGCCACCGCGTCAGGCCGATTCCCGGTCACCGCACCAGGCCGGCCCCGGTCACCGCGGCAGGGTCACCCGGTCACTCCGGCAGGGTCACCCCGGTCACCGCGAACCGTTCGACCTCGGCGACGTGGCCGCCGGTCGAGGCGACGACGGTCAGCGTACGTCCGTGATCCGGCTTGAAGGACAGCGTGGCCGACCAGGGCGCCTTCTCGCCGCCCGCGGCCACGCAGCAGCGCTCGCCGAGCGGAGCGTCGGCGCCGGGGCGCAGGACGCGCAGCCTGATGCTCTCGTCCACGCCGGTGATGCGGCCGCCGACGGTCAGCGGCGACGTGACGGAGGCCCCGTACGCGGGCGTGGTGAGCGAGAGCGTGGTGTCGTCGGTGCCGACCACCTCCCAGGGTGCCTGGTCGCCGGAGCCGTACCGCATGAGGTGGACCACGGCCGCCACCATCGGCTCGGACCCCTCCCCCTTCAGCCCGACGTGGACGCGGGCGTGCTCGCCGTCCACGACCGTCTTGACGACCTGGTCGATCTCGGTGAAGCCGAGGAAGTCGCGGGAGAAGGCGATGGCGGTCTCGGCGGGGTCGAGGTGCCACGGCTGGTGCCCGTCCGCCTGGTAGGCGCGCTGCCAGGCGGCGACCTCGTCGGGGCCGGAGAACGGCCACAGCGGCTGGTAGCGGCCGGCGATGAGCAGGCGGGTGGAGGCCGAGGCGCCGGACTTCTGCGGGGCCGGCGAGGGCTTGCCCGAGGTGGGCACGGGAACGGTGGCCGACGGCGCGGGTGTGCCCGAGGCGGGCACCGGCGCGGTGGCGGACGGCGTGGGCTCGCCGCCCGGGCCAACCCTGGCGGTGGCCTGCCCGCCGGAGGCGCCTGCGCAGCCCGCCGCGCCGAGGGTGATCGCGGCCAGCAGGGGCAGCACGCGCCGGGTGATCGCTTCCATGCGGTACCTCCTGCTCAAGGGCCGTCTGATGAGGTAGACGTACCCGGGGCGGTGGTGGTTCGCGTCCGCGGCCTGCGAAGGTCCCGCCAGGTGAGGTCCAAGGTCCATGGCTGAGGCGGGCCTGCGCGGGTAGCGTCCCGGCATGACCACCTTCGACCTGACCGGCCTGCGGGCCGTCGTCTTCGACACCGACGGCGTGGTCACCGACACCGCCCGGGTGCACGCGGCGGCGTGGAAGCACGTGTTCGACGGCTTCCTGCGCGGCCGCTCCGCGCCGTTCGACGTGCCCGGCGACTACCTGGCTTACGTGGACGGGCGGCCGCGGCTCGACGGCGTGCGCACGTTCCTGGCCTCGCGCGGCATCTCGCTGCCCGAGGGCGGGCCGGACGACGAGCCGGGCGCGCCGACCGTGCACGGGCTCGGCCGGGCCAAGGACGAGCTGTTCGTCAGCGAGATCGAACAGCATGGCGTGGCCGCGTTCCCCTCGACGGTCGAGCTGCTGCACGACCTGCGGCGGCGCGGCTGCCGCACCGCGGTGGTGTCGGCGAGCAGGCACTGCCGGGCGATGGTGGCGTCCGCGGGCGTGCTGCACCTGTTCGACGTGCTGGTGGACGGCACGGACGCGGCCAGGCTCGGCGCGCCGGGCAAGCCGGATCCGGCGCTGTTCCTGGAGGCCGCGCGGCGGCTCGGCCTGCCGCCCCTGGCGGTGGGCGTGGTCGAGGACGCGGTGCCGGGCGTCGAGGCGGCCCGCAGGGGCGGGTTCGGGCGGATCGTCGCGGTGGACAGGACGGGTACGCGGGCCGCCGCGCTGCTCGCCGCCGGGGCCGACGCGGTGGTGTCCGACCTGGCGGAGGCCGACGTCGCGGGGCGGGTGCCGGTGGGCCGGCGATGAGCGCCTGGACGCTGACGTACGAGGGGTTCGACCCCGAGAGCGAGGGGCTGCGCGAGGCGCTGTGCACGCTGGGCAACGGCCGCTTCGCCACGCGCGGCGCGACGCCCGACGGCGAGCCGCGCACGCCGGGCACGTATCTGGCGGGGTGTTACGACAGGATCGACTCGCTCGTGGCCGGACACAGCGTCACCAACGAGGACATGGTCAACCTGCCCGACTGGCTGCCGCTGTGGTTCGCCACGCCCGGCGGCGACTGGTTCCGGCCGCAGACGGCCGATCTCCTGCTCTACCGGCACGAGCTGGACATGCGGCGCGGCGTGCTGCTGCGGGAGCTGCGCTGGCGCGACGATGACGGCCGCGTCACCCTCGTACGCCAGCGCCGCCTGGTGTCGATGGACGACCCGTACCTCGCGGCGCAGGAGAACACGTTCACCGCCGAGAACTGGTCGGGACCGCTGCGGGTGCGGGCCGCCCTGGAGGGACGGGTCGCCAACGAGGGCGTGGCCCGCTACCGCGACCTGCGCGGCGACCACCTGACCTGCCACGAGACCGGCTCTGAGGACCACCTCGCCTGGCTGACGGCCGTCACCCGCTCGTCGCGGATCACCGTGGCGCTGGCCGCCAGGATCGACGCCGAGACGGGCCCGCCGGCGCGGCCGGTGCTCGCGCGCGACCACATCGGCTCCGACCACGTCCTGGATCTGCCGGAGGGGCGGCCGGTCCGGCTGGTCAAGACCGTGGCGCTGACGTCGTCGCGCGACCACGCCTGCCACGACCCCCGCTCGTCGGCGCTGCGGCACGTGCGCAGGGCGCCGTTCTTCCCCGAGCTGCTGGCCCGCCACATGGCCGCGTGGCGGCGGCTGTGGAGCCGGGCCAAGGTCGACGTGGACGGCCCCGAACTGTCGCGGCTCGTCCACGTGAACATCTTCCACTTGCTGCAGACGCTCTCCCCGCACACCGCCGACCTCGACGCCGGGGTGCCCGCGCGCGGGCTGCACGGGGAGGCGTACCGGGGGCACGTGTTCTGGGACGAGCTGTTCGTGCAGCCCTGGCTCGGCCTGCGCCTCCCCGAGGTGTCCGAAGGGCTGCTGCGCTACCGGTGGCGGCGGCTGCCCGAGGCCAGGGACGCCGCCCGGCAGTCCGGGCTCGACGGCGCCATGTTCCCCTGGCAGAGCGGCAGCGACGGCCGCGAGGAGACCCAGACCCTGCACCTCAACCCCAGCTCGGGCCGCTGGCTGCCCGACCACTCGCGATTGCAGCGGCACGTCGGCCTGGCCGTCGCCTACAACGTGTGGCAGCACTACCTGGCCACCGGCTCGATGCCGCCCTGGTGCGCCGAGCTGCTGCTGGAGATCACCAGGTTCTTCGCCTCGCTCGCCACCGAGGTGGACGGCCGCTACGAGATCCGCGGCGTCATGGGGCCCGACGAGTACCACGAGTTCTGCCCGGGCGCCAAGCGGCCAGGACTGGACAACAACGCCTACACCAACGTGATGACCGCCTGGCTGATGCACCGCGCCCAGGAGACCACCGTCATCTGCCCCGACATCGTGCTGCGCCCCGGGGAGCTCGCCCGCTGGGAGGACGTCGGCGGCCGGCTGCGGGTCGACTTCCACGACGGCGTCATCAGCCAGTTCACCGGCTACGCCGGCCTCGACGAGCTGGACTGGAGCCGCTACCGGGGCGTGCGCCGGCTGGACCGGGCGCTGGAGGCCGAAGGCGACGACGTCAACCGCTACAAGGCGTCCAAACAGGCCGACACGCTGATGCTCTGCTACCTGCTGACCGCCGACGAGCTGACCGGGCTGCTCCAGCACCTCGGCTACCAGGTGGACGACGGCCTCATCCCCCGCACGATCGCGTACTACCTGAGGCGCACCAGCCACGGCTCCACGCTCAGCGCCGTCGTGCACGCCTGGGCGCTGGCCCGTCTCGACAGGGAACGGTCGTGGGAGTTCTTCATCGAGGCGCTGCAGAGCGACCTCAATGACGTCCAGGGCGGCACCACCGCGGAAGGCATCCACCTGGGCGCCATGGGCGGCACCCTCGACCTGCTGCAACGTTGCTACCTCGGGCTGGAGCCGCACCGCGACGGGCTGTACCTCGACCCGCTGCTGCCCGGCCGGCTCGGCCAGGTGTCCATGCCCGTCTGCTACCGGGGCCGGCGGCTGTTCATCGACGCCGACCACCACGAGGCACGCGTGAACGGGACCGCGTGCCGCACCTTCACGCTAGGAGACGCCATCATGTCCGGCACCGGCGACCTCGGACGACGCATCATCCACCACCGCGAACGCCTCGGCCTGACCCGCGAGCAGGTCGCCGAGCGCGCCGGCATGTCGCCGGGGTATCTCGAATACCTCGAAGAGCACGCCGACACGCCCGACGGCGGCGTGCTCTACCGGCTCGCCGACGCGCTGCAGACCACGGTGGACGAGCTGCTCGGCGGCGGGCAGGACCGGCCGCCCGGGCGCGGCCCCGCCACCGCGCACCCGACCCTGGAGACGCTGGACGAGGCCGAGTCGCTGCGGCTCATCGCGCCCGGCGGCATCGGGCGGGTCGCGTTCAACGGCTCGCACGGGCCGACCGTGCTGCCCGTCAACTACAAGCTGCACGACGGGGCCATCGTCTTCCGCACCGCCACGGGCGGGCCCATGGACCAGGACCTGCGTACGGGGCTCGAAGGCGTGGACATCGTCATCGCGTTCCAGATCGACCACATCGACGAGGCCGCCAGGGAGGGGTGGAGCGTGCTGATCCAGGGGCCGGCGCACCACATGCCGCCTGAGGACACGCCCGAGCTGGCCCGTACGGGCGTCACGCCGTGGGCGGGCGGCGACCGGCCGCTCTACATCCGCATCACGCCCCAGCACGTCACCGGCCGCCGCATCCACGGCATCTGACGCCGCGTCCCGCTCCCGAGGAAGATCAGGAGGTGGGGCGGCGGAGGGTGCCGATGACGGCGGTGGCGTCGAACTCTTCCGACGTGGCGACCCTGGCGAGCAGGCCCGCCGCCGACACCGCCGCGGCCGTGGCCGCCGCCTGGTCGCGGCTCGTCTCCACGAGCAGGCGCCCGCCGGGGGCCAGCCAGGAGGGGGCGCCGTCGATCACCCGGCGTACGACGTCCAGCCCGTCCGCGCCGCCGTCCAGGGCGGAGCGGGGCTCGTGCAGCCGGGCCTCAGGGGGCAGGAGGGCGAGGGATTCCGAGGGGACGTACGGCGGGCTGGCGATGAGGATGTCCACCCGGCCGCGCAGTGACGGGGGCAGGGGGTCGTACAGGTCGCCCTGGTAGACGCACGCGCCGGGCAGGTTGCGGCGGGCGCAGCGCACGGCGGCGGGGTCGAGATCGGCCGCGTGCAGCTCCACCCGCCCGGTCGGCCCCTCCACCGTGCCCGCGAGGGCGGCGGTGATGGCGGCGCCCATCGCGCCGGTGCCGCAGCACATGTCGAGGATCACCGGCCTGCCCGGCACCTCGCGGGCCAGGGCGACGGCGCGTCCGATGAGGAACTCGGTACGGGGACGGGGGACGAACACGCCCGGCTCGACGTGGATGCGCAGCCCGCAGAACGACGCCCACCCGAGGACGTGTTCCAGGGGCTCGCCCGCGACCCGGCGTTCGAGCATGGCGGCGAGTGCCGCGCCGGTGGCGGCGGTGGAGACGAGCAGCGCGGCTTCGTCCTCGGCGAAGACGCATCCCGCGGCACGCAGCCTGGCGACGATGCGTTCGTTCGGGAGGGACGAGGAGGAGACTGGCATGGGAGCCTTTCGGGATGCCGTCGGGCGCTCCCGCGGTCACCTAGTCCCGGTGGGCCGCACGGTCGCTGGAAGGGAGCACCCGGCCTGACACGGCGGTGATGGGTCTCACCTCCCCGGGACGAACCCGGAGATCTAACGATCACGTCTGCGGACGTCACAGTACCAGAGCGCTTCTGGCCGCCCCGCGACCGGGCGCGGGGCGGCGAATCCGGGCCGGAGCAGAGCGCGGGACCGGGCAGGCGGTCAGGTCCGGGAGCGGGCAGGCGGTCAGGTGCGGGACCGGACAGGCGGTCAGGTGCGGCGGGCGAGGACGAGGTCGGTGGTGAAGGTCATGTCGAGGCCGTCGCCCACCAGCGCACCCATCTCCCCCAGTACCCGCTCCCGCACGTCCGGCGCGAGGATGCGGTACGCGGACAGGGTGCCGGCCAAGGTGACGAAGCGGGCGGTGTCGTAGCGCTCGGTCCAGGTGTAGCGGCGCCGGTCGAGGCCGGTGAAGCGGGGATCGGCGGCCAGCAGCCGATGGGCCTCCGCGGCGCGGTCGCCCTCGTCCTGGTGGAGGCTCTGGCTGGTGACGCCGTAGCGGTGGGCGAGCCGGACGAGGGCGGCGTGCAGCTCGGGGTCGGCGGGCACGTAGTGGCTCCAGAACAGCGCGAGCGCCCCGGAGGGGGCGAGCGCCGCGCAGGCGAGGTCCCAGCGCAGGTCGTGGTCCACCCAGTGCCAGGCCTGCGCGGAGTAGAGCAGGGCGAAGGGCCGATCCGGTACGTACTCCTCGAAGGTCCCGCTCACCACCCGCACGCCGGGGCACTTGGCGGTGAGCGCCGCCGCCATCCTCGGGTCGGGTTCGACGCAGGTCAGGTCGCTCACGCGGGCGGCGAAGCCGGCGGTGGCCTTGCCCGTCCCCGCGCCGACCTCCAGCACGGGTCCTGAGGGGGCGTAGTCCAGGACGTCGGTGACGAGCCGCTCGGCGTAGCCGGGCCTGGCGGCCTCGTACTGCTCGACGGCCTCGCCGAAGATCACGCTTCGCTTCCTGTCCACCGCCATGCGCTCCCCTTTCGTGGCCGGGCGATCGCCGATTCAATCACGCACGTACGAGACGATCATGACGGGGGCGCGGGAAAGGGATAAGGTCCGGTGACTGTGAGGAGTGAGCGCGACGAGCCGGTCGAGTACCGGCAACACCGGTTCCGTACGCCGCCGGGCGCGACCGAGGTGCTGCTGGTGCGGCACGGCGAGTCGGAGCCGGCCCGCCCCGACCGGCCGTTCCCCCTGGTCGACGGGCAGGGCGATCCCGCTCTGGCGCCGGAGGGCCGCGAGCAGGCCGAGCGGGTGGCGCTGCGGCTGGCCGCCGAGCCGATCGACGCGATCTACGTGAGCACGCTGCGCCGCACCTCCGAGACGGCCGCGCCGCTGGCCGCCCGCCTGGGCCTGACGCCGGTGGTGGAGCCGGAGCTGCGCGAGGTGCATCTGGGCGAGTGGGAGGGCGGGCTGCTGCGCCGCATGGTGGCCGAGGGCCATCCGCTGGCCCGCAGGATGTCGGCGGAGGAGCGCTGGGACGTGATCCCGGGCGCGGAGCCCGCGGCGGCCTTCTCGGCCCGGGTGCGCAAGGCGCTGGAGAAGCTGGCCGGCGCCCACCCCGACCAGCGCATCGTGGTGGTGACCCACGGCGGCGTGATCGCGGAGGCGCTGGCGGCGGCGAGCGGGTCGCGGCCGTTCGCGTTCCTGGGGGTGGACAACGCCTCGGTGTCGCACCTGGTGCTGACCGAGAAGCGGTGGATCCTGCGCAGGTTCAACGACACCGCGCACCTCGCCCCCACCTTCACCACCACCGCATCGCTGCCCACCTGAGAGGACCCGGGTGAAGAGACTGATCGCGCGGCTGTGGCGGAGCCTGCGCGGGTCGGTGCAGTGGCGGCTGCTCTACCTGACGCAGGACAAGTTCATGGTCGGGGTGACCGGGGTGGTGCGCGACCGCGAGGGCAGGGTGCTGCTGCTGCGGCACCGGTTCTGGGGGAGAATCGCCCGTGGGGACTGCCCACGGGCGGCGCGAAGCGCGGGGAGACGTTCGAGGAGACGGTCGCGCGCGAGGTGCGCGAGGAGACCGGGCTCGAGGTGCGGGTGGGCGAGCTGGTGCAGCTCAGGAGCGGGTTCCGGCTCAGGATGGAGGTCGCGTACGCGGCCGTGTACGAAGGCGGCGGCACCCTGCGGCTGAACTCGATGGAGATCCTCGAGGCCCGCTGGTGCGACCCCGGCGACCTGCCGGAAGGACTGATCCCGTCGCACCGCGCCCTCATCGAGGCGACCCGCTGAGGTCAGCGATCGACGGCGTGGCCGAGCGACCAGTCGGCCCCGAAGGAGCCCTCGAGGCGGTGCCGCGAGCCGGGGTGGAGCAGCCGGGCCACGCTCACCAGCACATCGCCTGACCAGGTGCGGCGGCGTACGAGCAGGCACGGCTCGTAGCGGCCGATGCGCAGCAGCCGGCGTTCGGCGGCGTCGGCGAGCACGGCCTCGACGATGTGCTCGCCCCTGGTGAGCGGGGCGACCTCGTTGAGGTAGGCGTGGGGGGTCTGCCGGGTGAAGTCGCGCTCCAGGTAGCCGGGCACGGCGGCCGGGTTGACCAGGCGGTCTTCGAGCTGGATCGGGGTGTCCTCCTCGAAGTGCACGATGAGCGAGCGGTAGAGGACCGGCCCGGCGGCGTCGCGCAGCTCGGGGTCGGCGTCCTCCGACGACTCCTCGCGCACGAAGACCACCTCGGTGCGGTGGCGGTGGCCGTGGCGGCGGATGTCGTCGGCGATGTTCCTGACCTGGAGCAGTGCGGAGGCGGCCTTGGGCACGGCGACGAACGTGCCGACGCCCGCCCTGCGCTCGATGAGCCCTTCGTGCATGAGCTCGCGCAGGGCGCGGTTGATGGTCATGCGGGACAGGCCGAGCGCGCTGACGAGCTGGTGCTCGGAGGGAAGCTGCTGGCCGTGGGCCCAGCGGCCGGAGCGCACGCCGGCCGCGATGACCTTCTTGACCCGCTCGTACGCGGGCGCCGACGCGGGTCCGAGCTGCTGGAACTGGGCGGCGAGCTCGGACTCGACCACCGAGATGGGCACCATGTCGCGGCGGATCCTCGGGTCGGGGGACAGCGGGCGGAGAGATCTCCGTGACCGATGACCGAAGTTTATCTTCCCTCCCAGGGTAGCGATCTGTATATACAGGACTGTACATTTCCCCTCGACCCCCCGTATCCCCCAGGGCGCGTGACGCGCGAGAGGCGGACCGCCATGAAAGACCACCAAACCCTGGGCGCGGCTCCAGCCGTGGAGCGCCGGACGATCGACGTGATCCCGGACGCCGAGCGGCACGGCACGCCGCGCAGCCAATTCACTCTCTGGTTCGGCGCGAACATGCAGATCACGGCGATCGTGGACGGCGCGCTCGCCGTCGTGTTCGGCGCCGACGCCCTCTGGGCGATCATCGCCCTGCTGATCGGCAACGTGCTCGGCGGCGCGGTGATGGCGCTGCACTCCGCACAGGGGCCGCGGCTCGGCCTGCCCCAGATGATCTCCAGCAGGGCGCAGTTCGGCGTGCTCGGCGCGGTCCTGCCGCTCGTCCTCGTCGTGCTGATGTACCTGGGCTTCGCCGCCACCGGCAGCGTGCTGGCCGGGCAGGCGCTCGCCCGGGTCCTGCACCTGCCGACGACCGCGGGCATCCTGCTGTTCGGCGTGCTGACGGCGATCGTCGCGGTGACCGGCTACCGGCTCATCCACAGCGTCGGCAGGATCGCGACCGTGGTCGGCATCGCCGGCCTCGGCTACCTGCTGGTCAAGGTGTTCACCACGTACGACGTGGGCGCCGTCATCGGCGCCAAGCCGTTCGAGGTACCGACGTTCCTGCTGGCCGTGGGGCTGGGCGCGGCCTGGCAGCTGACGTTCGGCCCGTACGTCGCCGACTACTCGCGCTACCTGCCGCGCAGCACCAGCGAGCGGGCCACGTTCTGGGGCACGTTCCTCGGCAGCGTGATCGGCTCGCAGTGGGCGATGTCGCTGGGCGCGCTGATCGCGGCCGTCTCGGGCGCGGTGTTCGTCGGCGACCAGGTCGGGTTCGTCGGCGAGCTGGCCGGGCCCGCCGCCATCGCGCTGCTCATCTACATCGTGATCGTGGTGGGCAAGCTGACCGTCAACACGCTCAACGCCTACGGCGGCTTCATGTGCCTGCTGACGACGGTGACCGCGTTCAACGGCCGCTCGCGCGTCTCCCCCGTGGTCCGCGCCCTGTACATCGTGGGCTTCACCGCGGTCTCGATCGCGGTGGCGCTGCTGGCCAGCGCGGACTTCCTGGACAACTTCAAGAACTTCGTGCTCGCGCTGCTGATGGTGTTCACGCCGTGGAGCGCGATCAACCTCACCGACTACTACCTGATCTCCAAGGAGCGGGTGGACATCCCCGCCCTGTACGACCCGGCGGGACGCTACGGCCGCTGGAACATGACCGCGCTGGTCAGCTACGCCTTCGGCGTGGTGATCCAGATCCCGTTCCTCGCGCAGAAGCTGTACACGGGCCCGATCACCGAGCTGCTCGGCGGCGCCGACATCTCGTGGATCGTCGGCCTGGTGGCCACCGCCGCGCTGTACTACCCGTGGGCCAGGCGTACCTCGAAGCCGCCCGTGGAAATGATCTATCCGTCCTCCGAGCCCGTACAGGCTCGCTGACACAGCCGACAGACAGAGAGGAAGCATCATGGAAGGCGCACGCCCGGTCAGGGCCGCCCGCGGCACCGAGCTGACGGCCCTGGGCTGGCAGCAGGAGGCCGCGCTGCGGATGCTGCAGAACAACCTCGACCCCGAGGTGGCCGAGCACCCCGACGACCTGGTCGTGTACGGCGGGACCGGCCGCGCCGCCCGTGACTGGCGTTCCTTCGACGCGATCGTGCGGACGCTGCGCACGCTGAAGTCCGACGAGACGATGCTGGTGCAGTCGGGCCGCCCGGTCGGCGTGATGACGACGCACGAGTGGGCGCCGCGCGTGCTGATCGCGAACTCGAACCTGGTCGGTGACTGGGCGACGTGGGAGGAGTTCCGCCGTCTCGAGGCGGCGGGCCTGACCATGTACGGCCAGATGACCGCGGGTTCGTGGATCTACATCGGCACGCAGGGCATCCTGCAGGGCACCTACGAGACGTTCGCCGCGGTGGCGGCCAAGCGGTTCGGCGGGTCGCTCGCCGGCACGATCACGCTGACCGCCGGGCTCGGCGGCATGGGCGGCGCGCAGCCGCTGGCCGTCACCATGAACGGCGGCGTCGCGATCTGCGTGGAGTGCGACCCGTCGCGCATCCAGCGCCGCCTCGACCACGGCTACCTGGACGTCCAGGCCGACGACCTGGCGCACGCGCTGCGCCTGGCGACCGAGGCCAGGGACGCGCGCAGGCCGCTGTCGATCGGGCTGCTCGGCAACGCCGCCGACGTGGTGCCGCGCATGCTGGCCGAGGGCGCGCCGATCGACGTGGTGACCGACCAGACGAGCGCGCACGACCCGCTGGCGTACCTGCCGCTCGGGGTGGCGTTCGAGGACATGGCGGCCGAGCGGGACAAGGACCCGGCCGGCTTCACCGAGCGGGCGCGCGCGTCGATGGCGCGGCACGTCGAGGCGATGGTCGGCTTCCAGGACGCCGGCGCCGAGGTGTTCGACTACGGCAACTCGATCAGGGGCGAGGCGAAGCTGGCCGGTTACGACCGGGCCTTCGACTTCCCCGGGTTCGTGCCCGCCTACATCAGGCCGCTGTTCTGCGAGGGCAAGGGCCCGTTCCGGTGGGCGGCGCTGTCGGGCGACCCGGCCGACATCGCGGCGACCGACCGGGCGATCCTGGAGCTGTTCCCGGAGAACGAGCCGCTGGCCCGCTGGATCCGCATGGCCGGTGAGAAGGTGCACTTCCAGGGCCTGCCGGCGCGGATCTGCTGGCTCGGCTACGGCGAGCGGGACCGGGCGGGCGAGCGCTTCAACGACATGGTGGCCTCGGGCGAGCTGCGCGCGCCGATCGTGATCGGCCGCGACCACCTCGACTGCGGGTCGGTGGCCTCGCCGTACCGGGAGACCGAGGGCATGCGCGACGGGTCCGACGCGATCGCGGACTGGCCGCTGCTCAACGCCATGGTGAACGTGGCCTCCGGCGCGTCGTGGGTGTCGATCCACCACGGCGGCGGCGTCGGCATCGGCCGGTCCATCCACGCCGGGCAGGTGACGGTGGCCGACGGCACCGCGCTGGCCGGGGAGAAGATCCGGCGGGTGCTCACCAATGACCCGGGGATGGGCGTGATCCGGCACGTGGACGCCGGGTACGAGGAGGCCGAGGAGGTCGCCCGCCGCACCGGCGTGCGGGTGCCGATGAAGGAGTCCTGATGCCGTCGTCGTTCCAGGAGATGTGGGCGGAGCTGCTGCCGGTGGGCCGGCACGCCGGCTCCGGCGGCTACCGGCGCTTCGCCTGGACCGGCGCGGACGCCGAGTGCCGCGCCTGGTTCCGCGAGCAGGCGCAGGCGCGCGGCCTCGCGGTCGAGACCGACCGCAACGGCAACCAGTGGGCCTGGCTGGGCGATCCGGCGGCGGGCGACGCCGTGGTGACCGGGTCGCATCTGGACTCGGTGCCGGACGGCGGCGCGTTCGACGGGCCGCTCGGCGTGGTGTCGGCGTTCGCCGCGCTGGACGAGCTGGCGGCGCGCGGCGCCCGCCCGTCGCGTCCTGTCGCGGTGGTGAACTTCGGCGACGAGGAGGGCGCCCGGTTCGGGGTGGCCTGTGCGGGTTCGCGGCTGACGGCCGGTCAGCTCACGCCGGAGCGGGCGGCCGCGCTGCGCGACGCCGACGGGGTGACGCTGGCGCAGGCGATGGAGCGTGCCGGCTACGACCCGGAGGCGATCGGCCCCGACGACGAGCGGCTGGCCCGCGTCGGCGTGTTCGTGGAGCTGCACGTCGAGCAGGGCCGCTACCTCGCCGATACCGGCTCGCCGGTGGGCGTGGCGTCGGCGATCTGGCCGCACGGGCGGTGGCGCTTCGACTTCCGCGGCGAGGCCAACCACGCGGGCACCACCCGCATGCAGGACCGTCGCGACCCGATGCTCGCCTACGCCGCGACCGCGCTGGCCGCCCGCGAGCGGGCCGCGGCGGCGGGCGCGCGGGCCACGTTCGGCAAGCTGCTGGTCGAGCCGAACGGCGTGAACGCGGTGCCGAGCCTGGTGCGGGCCTGGCTGGACGCGCGGGCCGCCGACGAGGACGCGCTCGCCGGGCTGCTCTCCGGCATCGAGGAGGCGGCGCGCGAGCACGCCGCCCGCGAGGGTGTGGAGGTCGGGCTGGAGCGCGAGTCGTTCACGCCGGTCGTGGACTTCGCGCCCGCGCTCCGTGACGAACTGGTGCGGCTGCTGGCCGCGCGCCGCGCGTACGAGGTGCCGGTGCTGCCCACGGGCGCCGGGCACGACGCGGGCATCCTGGCGGCGAAGGTGCCGACGGCGATGCTGTTCGTCCGCAACCCGACCGGGGTGTCCCACTCCCCCGCCGAGCACGCTCGCGAGGACGACTGCGTGGCCGGGGTGGAGGCGCTGGCCGACGTGCTGGAGGGGCTGGCATGCCGGTGACGTTCTTCGCCGAGCACGCCTGGGTCGGGGGCGCGGTCGCCTCAGGGGTGGTGATCGAAGTGTCCGGCGGGCGCGTCTGCGGCGTCCGTACGGGCCTCGCCGCTCCCCCGCCCGGGGCCGAGGTGCTGCGCGGGCTGACGCTGCCCGGCCTGGCGAACGCGCACTCGCACGCCTTCCACCGCGCGCTGCGCGGCATCGCGCAGCGCGGCTCCGGCACGTTCTGGACCTGGCGGGAGACCATGTACGAGGTCGCCGGGCGGCTCGACCCCGACGCGTACCTGGAGCTGGCCAGGGCCGTCTACGCGGAGATGGCGCTGGCCGGGATCACCTGCGTCGGCGAGTTCCACTACCTGCACCACGCCCCCGGCGGCACGCCGTACGGCGACCCCAACGCCATGGGCGAGGCGCTGATCGAGGCGGCGGCGCAGGCCGGGATCAGGATCACGCTGCTGGACACCTGCTACCTGTCGTCGGGGTTCGGCGCGCCGCCCGAGCGGCACCAGCTCCGCTTCAGCGACGGCGACGCGGACGCGTGGGCGGCCCGCGCGAGCGAGCTGAAGGAGCGGGCGCACGCCCGCATCGGCGCGGCGGTCCACTCGGTACGCGCGGTGCCCGCCGAGCAGATCGCGACCGTGGCGCGGTGGGCGGCCGAGCGCGACGCGCCGCTGCACGTGCACCTGTCGGAGCAGCCCGCCGAGAACGAGGCGTGCCTGGCCGCGCACGGCCGCACCCCGGCCGGGCTGCTGGCCGACCGTGGCGCGCTCGGCCCGCGTACCTCCGCCGTGCACGCCACCCACCTGACCGGCGACGACATCGCCACGCTGGGCGGCTCGGGCACCACGGTCTGCATGTGCCCCACCACCGAGCGGGATCTGGCCGACGGCATCGGCCCGGCCGCCGACCTGGCCGCCGCCGGGTCGCCGATCAGCCTGGGCAGCGACAGCCACGCCGTGATCGACCTGTTCGAGGAGGCGCGGGCGGTGGAGCTGGACGAGCGGCTGCGCACGCTGCGCCGCGGCACGTGGAGCGCCGCCGCGCTGCTGCGCGCCGCCACCCTCGACGGGCACGCGAGCCTGGGCTGGCCGGAGGCGGGCCGGATCGAGGCGGGCGCGCCCGCCGACTTCGTCACGGTCGCGCTCGACTCCGTCCGCACGGCGGGGCCGCCGCCGGAGCTGGGCGCCGAGACGGCGGTGTTCGCCGCGTCCGCCGCCGACGTCCGGCACGTCGTGGTCGGCGGCCGTCCCGTCGTCCGCGACGGTGCGCACCTGCTGGTGCCGGACGTGCCCGGCGCGCTGTCCCGCGCGATCGCCCGCGTCACCCGCCCGTAGCATTCCGCGACATCCCCAACGAAAGGAGCCGTGCAGTGTCCGTCGCGTCCGTCGCGTCCGTCGCGTCCGTCGCCATCACCGGGATCGGCAGCCTGCTCACCAACGATCCCGAGCTGGGCACGATCACCGGCGCCGCCGTCGTCTTCGACGAGGGCCGCGTCGTCTGGGCGGGGCCTGAGTCCCGCGTGCCCGACGCTGACGAGCGGGTGGACGCGGGCGGGCGGGCCGCGATCCCCGGGTTCGTGGACTCGCACGCGCACCTGGTGTTCGCCGGTGACCGCACCGCCGAGTTCGACGCGCGCATGTCGGGGCAGCCGTACTCGGCGGGCGGCATCCGTACGACGGTGGCGGCGACCCGCGCGGCGAGCGACGCCGAGCTGGACGCGAACGTCGCCAGGTACGTCGCCGAGGCGCTGCGCCAGGGCACCACGACGATCGAGGTCAAGTCGGGTTACGGGCTCACGGTGGAGGACGAGGCCCGCTCGCTGCGGATCGCGGCCGGTCACACCGATGAGGTGACGTACCTGGGCGCCCACGTGGTGCCGGCCGAGTACGCCGGCGACCCCGACGCGTACGTGGAGCTGGTCGCCGGGCCGATGCTGAAGGCGTGCGCCCCGCACGCGCGCTGGGTGGACGTGTTCTGCGAGCGGGGCGCGTTCGACGGCGACCAGTCGCGCGCGGTGCTGGAGGCGGGGCTGCGGGCCGGTCTGACGCCGCGCGTGCACGCCAACCAGCTCGGTCCCGGACCCGGCGTACGGCTGGCGGTCGAGCTGGGGGCGGCGTCGGCCGACCACTGCACGCATCTCGACGACGCCGACGTGGACGCGCTGGCGAGCGGCTCGACGGTGGCGACGCTGCTGCCGGGCGCGGAGTTCTCCACCCGCTCGCCGTACCCGGACGCGCGCCGCCTGCTCGACGCCGGTGTCACGGTGGCGCTGTCGACCGACTGCAACCCGGGGTCGAGCTTCACCAGCTCGATGCCGTTCTGCGTGGCGCTGGCCGTGCGCGAGATGCGCATGACGCCGGACGAGGCGGTGGTCGCGGCGACGCTGGGCGGCGCCAGGGCGCTGCGCCGCGACGACATCGGGCGGCTGTCGCCCGGCGCCCGCGCCGACCTGGTGCTGCTGGACGCGCCGAGCCACGTCCACCTGGCCTACCGGCCGGGCGTGCCGCTCGTCTGGGCGGTCTGGCGCGACGGCGTCCGCCAGGTTTGACGCGCCAGGTGCGCGGCGGGCGAGCCGTGATCCGGCCGGGCCGGCAGTAGTGTCGCCGCCGAGCCCGACGTCGATCTGGGCGATGAGGTCGTCCGCGCCGGTCCTCAGCGCCGCGCCGCCCCCAGCGTCACCGGCAGCGCCGCGAGCCGCTGCGTCCCCGGATCCGGCAGGTACGCCGCCTCGCCCGCGAGTTCCATGCCGGGGAAGCGCCGCAGCAGCGCGCCGAGCGCGACCGCGACCTCCACGCGGGCCAGCCCGGCGCCCACGCAGAAGTGCGGCCCGTGGCCGAAGCCGAGGTGCGGCACCGGCTCCCTGGTGATGTCGAACCTGTCCGGGTCGTCGAACGCGCGCGGGTCCCGGTTGGCCGCCACGACCGAGACGGTCACCGGCTCGCCCTTGGGGATGCGCACGCCGCCGATCTCGACGTCCTCCGCCGCGAACCTGGGCACGGTCATGATCTGCGGGGTGCACCAGCGGGCCAGTTCCTCCACCGCGCGCGGCATCAGCGCGGGGTCGGCGCGCAGCGCGGCGAGCTGATCGGGGTGCTGGAACAGCGTGACCAGGGCGTTGGCGATGAGGTTCGCGGGGGTCTGGCCCGCGAGGACCAGCAGCCACACCATCGTCACCAGCTCGTCGTCCGAGAGGCGGTCGCCGTCCTCGCCGGCGATGCGGGCCAGGTCGGAGACCACGTTCGCGGACGGCGCCCTGCGGGCCTCGGCGATCGCCGCCTTCGCGCCCTCGATGATCGCCGGGATGGCCTTCGCGAACGCCTCACCGTGACCGGTCGCGACGGCGGCGCCGTACTCGCGCCAGGCGGGGCGGTCGGCGGCGGGGATGCCGACCAGCTCGCAGATCACCTCCATGGGCAGCGGCCTGGCGAAGCCGGCGAGCAGGTCGGCCTTGCCTTCCTGGAGCTCGCCGAGCAGGCGTCCGACGATGGCCTCGACGCGCGGCGCGAACTCCAGGGCCCGACGCGGCGTGAACGCGGGCGCGACCAGCCGCCGCAGCCGCGTGTGCTCGGGACCGTTCATCTCGGACATCGTGCGCATATAGCGGGCGCAGTGCTCGGGCACGCCGGGACGCAGGAAGCTGCCCGAGTTGATCTCCAGGCGCGGATCGGCCAGCGCCGCCCTCGCCTCCTCGTAACGGGTGACGGCCCATAGGTGGCCGAGCCCCGGTGCCAGCAGCCGCGCCACGGGGGACTTCTCCCTGGCCGGGGCGTACGCGGCGGCCAGGTCGCGCAGCACGGCCACGTCGGACAGGTCGATCTCCGGCACGTCGGTCATCCGTCGCCTCCATTTCGGATGATGTCATCATCTGGATGGTGACGGTATCTTGGCTTGAGACCTCCGGCAACTCGCTTGCAGCGCCCGGTAACGTGCTTGGGCGCATGACACCGTCTTCGAGCCCACGGCTTGAAGGCACGGACGACGCCTGCTGAGAAGGCACGAAACGGAGGAGGGCGGTTGGTCCGGCTCACCAGGGCGCAGGCGCAGGAGCGCAACCGGGCGAAGGTGCTGGCGGCGGCCAAGGAGGAGTTCGCCGAACGCGGCTACCGCGACGCCAAGATCGACGCCATCGCCGACCGGGCCGAGCTGACCCGGGGCGCGGTCTACTCCAACTTCCCCGGCAAGCGGGCCCTCTACTTCGCGGTGCTCGCCGACCTGGCCGAGCGCGCACCCGTACGGCCGCCGGAAGAACCCGCGCTGACCGTGCGCGAGGCGCTCGGGGAGGTGGCGCGGGCATGGGTGACCCGGCTGCCGCTGGTCAGCGACGGCGAACGCGAGCCGAGCCGCCTCGGCATGCACCTGATCCCGGAGATCCTCGCCGACGAGGCCACGCGCAAGCCGTACGCGCAGCTCATGCGGCTCAACGCGATCCTGCTCGGGCTGGCCATGGAGCGGCTGCGGCCGCCCCGCGAACCTGACGGGCGGCTGGTCCGGCTCGCCGAGGCCGCGCTCACCGTCCTGCAGGGGTCCTCGCAGCTCTCGGCCGCCGCGCCCGGGTTCGTCGAGCCGTTCAACGTGATCCGCGTGTGCGAGCAGCTCGCCGACCTCGACCTGGGCGACCGCTGGTTCGTGGCGCCCATGGTGCCGGAGGTACGGTCGCCGGGCACGCCGTGGTCGCCGCCGGCAGGGACGCTCGACGCGGTCACCGGGGAGCCCGCCCATCCCGAGCGCGACGGCGTGGTGGCGGTGCTCGGGCTGCACCGGCTGTCGGCCGCCGAGGAGGCCGTACGCGCCGCGCCGCCCGACGCCGAGGTGACCGCCGTCATCGTCACCGGCACGCCCCAGGAGCTGATGCCCCTGGCGCGGCTGGTCGTCGCCGAGGTGAGCACGTGCCTGCGGCAGGCGTTCCCCCGCGCCGCCTGGCCCCGGCTCCGCGTGGTCCACGACGACACGGGCGCGCTGGCGGCCGCGGCGGGGGTGGCATCGCCCGGCGACCGTACCGAGGTGGCGCTGCGGGTGCGGGCGGGCCGCGTGGAGCTCCGCGCCGAAGGCTTCGGCGCCTGCCACACCGCCGCCACCCACCCCCTCACCTGACCCCGCACCGGCGTCCTGCCGGCCGAGCCGCGCTGCGACCGTTCGTACCAGGCGGAGGGGGCCGAGCGCGGTGTCCTGTCCGCCAGGTGGTGTTGCGCGGCGGTGAGCGTCCGGCGGCGGGTGCGGTCGTCGGGCGGGGCGAGCGCAAGAAGCAGGCCACCCGGGCGGCGCTCAGCGAGGCCGCGCTCCGCCTCTCCCTGCGCCACGGCGTCGAGAACGTCACCGTCGAGCAGATCGCCGGCGCGGCCGAGACATCGCGCTGCGCACCTTCTTCAACTACTTCTCCAGCAAGGAGGAGGCGGTGGTGGCGACCCTGTCGGCCGCCGCCGAGCAGCTCATCGCCCGGTTCCGTGCCCGCCCGCCGGAGGAGCCGGTGCTGACGGCCTTCCGCGAGGCGGTGCTCGCGGTCATGAACGACAGCGACGCCGCCGGCCGGGACCACATCCGCGCGCTCCGGCTGGTCAGGAGCACACCGTCGCTGGTGCCGTACGAGCTGGCCGTCCTCGCCGCCCAGGAGCAGGCGCTGGCCGAAGCCATCGCCGAACGCATCACCCCCACGCAGGCGGCCTCCGCCCGCACCGAGGCGATCACCCCACGCGCCCAGGCCGAGGCGGCGCCTGCCCGCACCGTCCCGCGCGAGGTGACCGCCCAGGACGGCGGGAGGTTCGATGAGGCGGGTGTTTATCCGATCGTGTGCGCGGGGGCCGTGCTGAGCGCGCTGCGGGTCGTGATCGACCGCTGGTCGCGCTGGGCCGACGAGCCGGGCAGGGTGCGCGACATCGCGGTGCTGCGCCGCCAGTTCGACGCCGCCATCGCCGAGCTGGCCGCCGGACTGGATCGCCCCGGCCGTACGCCCCACTGAACCTCGGCCACCCGACCGGGCTCCCCGACCGAGCCTCAACACCCCAGCGGGTCGCTGCGCGAGGCGACGGGGTGCCCCCTCGCGTCAAGCGCCCGCGCTGGGTGCGCCCCGCGGGCTCTTCGTACGAGCGGAAATCGCGTTGCGGGCCTCAGCGGCGTACTGACATGATCAAAGATCCTTTACGGTCATGACAGCGCAGGTGGTGACGGCATGCGGTGGGCGGGCCCGGCGCTCGCGATCGGGTCGGCGTGCGGGTTCGCGTTCTCAGGTCCGATGGCGAAGTACCTCGTCGCGGCCGGGATGACGCCGATCGAGGCGGTGTGGACCCGGCTGCCGGTCGGGATCGCGCTGCTGCTGGTGTCGCTGTCGCCGGTGCTCGTGGTGGCCTGGGTCCGGCTGGTACGCCGCCGGCGGCTGCCCCGGTCCGCGTACGCGGGCACGATCGTCGCGATCGCCGGCCTGGCGATCGTCGTGGAGGCATGGCAGGAGATCCGCCTGGACGGGCTGGGCCTGGCGACGGGACTGCTGGCGGCGGCCTGCTCGGCCGGATACTTCCTGATGAACGAGAGCTTCGGCGACGAGGTGAACCCGCTCGCGCTCATCGCCTGGGGCCTGGCGGGAGCGAGCGTGCTGATGATTCCGGCGGCGTCGCCGTGGGCGCTGCCGTGGGAGGCGTGGTGTCGTGAGCCTCGGGCCGGGTGGCGGCCTCACTCGGGGGCTCGGGGTGGCAGAGCGGCTGACAGAAGCCAGCCGCCGTCGCCGTCCGGGCCGGCGTCCAGGGTGCCGCCCAGGGCGCGGACGCGCTTGCGCATGCCGGCCAGGCCGTGTCCGGAGGAGGGCAGGCGTTCCGGGGCGGCGGGTGGAGGGCCGTTGTGCAGCCGTACCGACGCTCCGCCGCCCGAGGCGGTGACCGTGACCGCTACGCGGGTGCCGGGGCCGGCGTGTTTGAGCACGTTCGTCAGCCCCTCCTGGACGACGCCCGCGGCGCACGCGCGCAGCACCGGCGAGACCGTCGCCATGCCGGGGTCGAGGTCGAGGTCCACCACGAGGCCGGCGGCGGACATGCGGCCGGCCGCCGCGCGTATCAGGTCGGGCGCCTCGAGGTGCGGGTCGCCGCCGTGCAGCAGGTTGCTCAGGTCGCGCAGCACCTGGTCGCCGGTCTCGCGGATGTCGGCGAGCGCGTGGCCGAGCGGCCCGTCGGGTACGGCGGCCCGGGCATCACCGGCCCGCAGCACCATCGCGCCGACGTGCCCCGCGACCAGCGTCTGCACGTCCCGGGCGATGTGCTCGCGCTCGGCCAGCAGGTCCGCGCGGGCGCGCGCGAGCGTCAGGCGTACGGCTTCCTCGGCCCGCAGCCGCTCGGCGGCGGTGACGGCGCGGCGCATGCCGAGATAGCGGCCTGCGACGACCGGCATCGCCACCAGCGTCACCAGCACGATCACGCGCAGCGTGGTGATCCGGCTGAAGGACTCGAACACGGCCACCGCGACGCACGCACAGCCCGCCGCGTACACCAGCGCCGTCCACGCCCACGACGACACCCGCTTGGCGAACACGCCGATCGCCACCAGCAGGAGCAGCATGCCGGTGTCGGTGGCCCCGTGCAGGTGGGCGTCCGCGGCGAGCAGCAGCGCCGCTTCGACGGCCACCACCAGGCCGGGCAGCCTCCTGGCGAGGCCGAGCGCCAGCCCGGCGACGACCGTGGCCACCTGGACGATCGCGAGGGGCTGGCCGCCGGTGTGCCAGATGTCCCACGTGCTCAGCACCGCCAGCAGCGCGCCTGCGCCGGCCAGGAGCACGTCGATCGTGCCGTCGTCGTCAGCATGGCGCGGATGAGCGCCGATGGCGGCGTCCCCGGCACTACGCAGGTCGTCGCCGATGTCAGCGTGCGCGGCGCGGCGCAACCCAGCGCCGATGGCGGCGGGCACCGCAGGCAGGAGGAGCGCGAGCGCCATCGTGCCCGGGGTGACGCCGGGGCCGGCCACGTTCAGGGCGGTCGCCAGTACGGCGGCGAGCATCGGGCCGCGCGCCTCCCTCAAGCCGTGCCGATAGCCGGTGACGCAGAGAGCCACGCACATCAGGACCTGCGCGCTGTCGGCGCCCGGCGCTAACCGGCCGGCGATCACCAGGAGCGCGGCGAGGTGAACGGTGACCGGGCCGGGACGCCGGCGTACGACGCCCATGGGCAGACCGGCCAGCAGCGCCACGGCGAACTCGGACGGCGTCGGCATGCCCTCGCCGGCGTGACCGTTGATGAGCAGTTCCAGGGCGACGGCCGAAGCGGCGAACAGCCCATCCAACGACGCACCGCGCGAACGCATGCGCTCACGTTACCGATTGATCACCACGTGCGTGGCCCGCCTGCGACGGCCCAGGTCACCCCGCCGACGCCGCCCGGCCCGCCTCCGGCGAGCCGGCTTCAGAGCGTGGTGGGGAGTACCGGGAGGCCGCGTACGCCGGGGTCGGCGGCGAAGAGGGCGCCCGCCTCGGGCTGTTCGGCCCGGTCGATGTCGAGGGCCGAGGTCGTGATGTAGAGCCGGTCGAGCCGCTCGCCGCCGAACGCGACGGCCGTGACCTTGCGTACGGGGAGGGTGATGACGGCGTCGAGCCGCCCGCCGGGGGTGTAGCGGTGGACGGCCCCGCCTCCCCACAGCGCCACCCAGACGCCGCCCTCGGCGTCCACGGTGAGCCCGTCGGGCGCCCCCTGTCCGGGGTCGATGACGGCGAACGGCCGCCGCCCGCTCAGCCCGCCGGCCGGGTCGTAGTCGAGGACGTCCACGCGGCCGGTGGTGGTGTCGGCGTAGTAGGCGAGCCGGCCGTCGGGGCTGAAGCCGAACCCGTTGGAGATCGTCACCTCGGGCAGCACCACGCGCAGCCGCCCGTCGGGCTCGGCCACGTAGAAGGAGCCGCCTCCTGGGGTCTCGTCGTAGGCCATGCTGCCGATGTAGAACCGGCCGTCGGGGTCGCAGCCGCCTTCGTTCATGCGGACGCCGGGGTCGGTCCACGCCTCGCCGAGCGAGCGCAGCGGCGCGTCGAGGTCGTCGGAGTCGGCCAGCAGCAGCTCGCGCTCGGCCGCGACGACGTAGCCGCCGGAGACGCGGGGGCGGACGACGGCGGCCACCTTGCCGACGTGGCGGCGGCGCACCTCGCCGGCCTCGGTGAGCGCGAGCACGTCGCCCTTCAGCATGTCCACCCAGCGCAGCCCGCCCCACCGGGCGGACCACACGGGCCCCTCGCCGTGCTGGGCGACGGGGTCGGTGACGGTGTACGCGGTGATGCCCATGCCGCTCTCCTCCATGATCGCTGCGATAGGCCAGCCTAGTGGTCAGATGCGCCGGGTGGCCACGATCAGCAGCAGGGCGAGCACCGCCAGCACCGCGCCCGCCGCGTACGTCACCGCCACCCCTTGCGCCAGGGTCAGGCCGCCGATGAGCGTGCCCGCGCCGATGCCGACGTAGATGGCCGACGCGTTGAGCGAGACGACCAGCGACGCCTCCTGAGGTGCGACGCCGATGAGCCGGTGCTGCTGGGGCGGGGTCTGGCACCAGGTGCCCGCGCCCCATCCGACGGCCAGCAGCCCGACCAGGGCGACCGGCACGTCCTGCCCGCCGGCCAGCCATCCCAGCCCGGCGAGGCTGGCCGCCATCACGACATATCCCCCCATGAGCACGCGGCTCGCTCCCCACCGGTCGATGGTGTACCCGGCGGCCATGTTGCCGAAGATGGCGCCCACCCCGTACAGGAACAGCATCGACGCGGTGGACTCCACGCCGACGGCGCTCATCGCCGGGGCGCTGTAGGCGTAGACGGTGTAGGTGGCGGCCATGCCGAGCACGGTCAGCGCCAGCACGGCGGGGACGGCGGGACGCCGCAGCACGCTGAGCCGTTCGCGCAGCGGCACCGGCGGCTGGCCGGGCAGCGCGGGCAGGATCGCGAAGACCGCGACCGCCACCGCCGCGCACGCCCCGGCCACCAGGCCGAGCGCGGCCCGCCAGCCGAGCACCTGACCGGCCAGCCCGCCGAGCGGCACGCCCGCGGCCGTCGCCACGGTCAGCCCGCCGATGACGGTGGCGAGCGCCCGTCCTCGCACCTCAGGCCGCGACAGCGCCGCCGCCACGGCTCCGGCGTTCGGGGTGAACGCCGCCGCGCCCGCCGCCGCCAGCACGCGCGTCACCAGCAGCACCGCGAAGGTCGGCGCGAGCGCCGAGCCCAGGTTCGCGAGCGCGAGCACGAGCAGCGCGCCGACCAGCAGCGCCCGCCGCGACAGGCGGGCGGTCACGGTGGCGAGGATCGGCGAGAGCATCGCGTACGCCACCGCGAACGCGGTGACCGACTGCCCCGCCGCCGTCTCGCTCACCTCCAGCGACGCGGCGAGCTGCGGCAGGAATCCGGCCACGACGAACGCGTCCGTCCCCACGGCGAACGTGCCGACGGCCAGCACGGCCACGGGCACGAACGCCCGCCGCCGTTGAACCGGGACATCCAACATCCCCTTTTTCCTCCCGAGAAAGCGACACCTGGATCGTGGTCGTGGAAAGCGCGCCTCAGCCCTCACGTGGCCTCGGCTCCGGTCTCAGCCGGTGAGACGGGCGTAGTGGCGGCGGGTGCGCCCCGGCGCGGACGGCGCGGCCTCGCGCATGAGGTCGGCGAGGGTCTGCGCGGCCAGCTCCCTGCGCCAGGCCAGTTCGGCGCGGCGCATCGCGATCACCACGCCGCAGGGCTTGGCGAACGTGCCGGCGGGCTCCTCGGCGCCCGCTCCGCGCCGGCGGATCTCGTTGCACCTGAACGCCTCGTCGCGGCCCTCGATCGCGGCCACGACGTCGAGGAGCGTGATGCGCTCCGGCGCTCTGGCCAGCCGGAAGCCGCCCTTCACTCCGGGCACGGAGGCGAGGATGCCGGCGCGTACGAGGTCCTGCAGCCGCTTCTTCAGGTAGACGGGCGGCAGCTCGAACAGCTCGGCCAGCTTCCCGGTCGGGATCGGCGCCTCATCCTCCAGCCAGGCCAGCGCCAGGCAGCAGTGCAGACCCCACTCGACCCCTTCTCCCATCCGCATGAAAGGGGATGTTACACGTCCCGGTTTTGCTGTGGGTGTCGGAGGCTCCCCGCCGTACGGGGCTCAGCGGCCTCGTCTGAGGCGGCGGGTCTTGGGGCGGGGGCGCGCCGATCGCGAAGCGCCTGCCGCCCAGCCGCCGGTCTCTCGGCCGCCGGCCGCCGGAGCGCCCGCCGCCGTGCCGCCCGTCCAGTGGGCCGGGCGGGTGAGGGCGGCGGGCAGGCGCGTGGCGGGGCCGCCCATGGCGGCGTTCACCTGGGCCTGGGTGAGGAAGACGGCACCGGTGAGGTCGGCGCCGGTCAGGTTCGCGCCGCGCAGGTCGGCCCCGATGAGGTCGGCCTGCCGCAGGTCGGCGCCGCGCAGGTCGGCGCCGATCAGGTACGCCCCGCGCAGGTCTGCCCCTCGCAGCCGGGCGCCGCGCAGCCGGGCCCCGATGAGGTCGGCGCCGCGGTGCCGCTTGCCGCCGAGCCCGTGACGCACCAGCTCGCTCGCCCGCAGCAGCACCTCGTTGACCCGCGCGCGGTGGGCGCCGACGTCGAGGTGTTCGAGCACGACGGCGCTCTCGCGGGTGAGGCGTTCCGTCTCCTCCAGCAGGGCGCGGGCGTCGGGGTGCACGGGCGCGGCGGCGGGCAGGGTGAGGATCTCCGCGAGATACCACAGCAGCTCGTGCAGCCCGCGCATCACCGGGAACACGGCGTACATCTGCCGGGCCGTCTCCGGGGCCTCGCGCCAGCTCCGCCCCTCGTACGTGACCTGCGAGACCTTCTGCCCGGCCCCGAAGCACTCGAACACCGTGCACCCGTTGAACCCGCTCTCGCGCAGCCGCGAGTGGATCGAGCAGCGGAAGTCGTCGCGCAGGTTGGCGCAGGGCCGGCCGGCGTCCTTGTCGACGGCGAAGTCCGCCGACGCCGAGAACGGCAGCGCCACGCAGCACAGCCCGAAGCAGCTCGCACAGTCGGACAGCAGGCCGAGCTCGCGCGGGTGGGTTCCTGGCACCGGGCGGTTCTCCTCTTCACGTACGGGGCGGCAGGCCAAGGGTACTCGCGTACGGGGGTGCGGCCTTCCGGCTCAGCCGCCGTAACGCCGCTGCCTGGCGGCGAAGCTGCGCAGCGCGCGCAGGAAGTCGATCTCGCGGAAGGCCGGCCAGTAGGCCTCGCAGAAGTACAGCTCGGAGTAGGCCGACTGCCACAGCAGGAAGTTCGACATGCGCTGCTCGCCGCTGGTGCGGATCACCAGGTCGGGGTCGGGCTGCCCGGCCGTGTAGAGGTGCGGGGCGATGTCGTCCACGGTCAGCGTCGAGGCCAGCTCGACCATCGACTGGCCGGCCTCGGCCCGCTCGTACAGCAGCTCGCGCAGGGCCTCGATGACCTCCTGGCGGCCGCCGTAGCCGATGGCGAGCGTGAGGTGGAAGCCGGTCTGGCAGGTGCGGGTGTTCTCGACCGCGTCTTTGAGCACCCGGGCGGTGGTGTCGGGCAGCATGTCGAGCAAGCCCGCGACGTGCACCTGCCAGCGCGAGTCGGCGACGTTGAAGCGGTCTTCGACCATCTGCTCGATCACCTTCAGCAGGAAGGCGACCTCCTCATCGCCGCGCCGCTGCAGGTTCTCGGTGGAGCAGAGGAAGATCGTCAGATGCTTGATGCCGATCGTCTCGCACCAGGAGAGCACGTCCTGGATGTGATCGGCGCCGTATTTATGACCCATGCTCGGGTTGGCCATGCCCTTCTGCCTGGCCCATCGCCGGTTGCCGTCGATGATCAGGCCGACGTGGCGGGGCAGGGGGCCGGACATCACCTGGCGGCGCAGCCGCCGGGCGTAGAGGGAGTGAAGGAGGTCAGTCGTGTGCACCCTCCAAGAATGGCGCGGGTGAGGGGCCGGAATCTGATCTTTCCTGATATCCACCTCCGGCAGGCGCCGAAAGGGACGCTTCCGTGACGTTCAGGCATCCGCCCGGCAGCCCGTACGGAACAACTTCCAGAACGCCAGCGCCGCCTCCTCCGCGCCGCCGGGGCAGCCGCCCGCGACCCAGTGGGCGATGACGCCGGCCAGCGCGCCTGCCAGGTAGGCGGCGTGCACGTCGGCCTGGCACGTCATCCCACCCAGGGGGGCGGTGCCCGCCGGCGAACCGGCCCGCCAGCTCGGCGGTGAGGCGCTCGCGCATGCGGGCCGAGAAGCGGGCGCTGCCCTGGGGGCCGAGCATGCGGGCGTAGAGGGTGGCGTTGGCGGCGACGTACGCGAACAGCTCGGCCAGCGGCTCTGGGGCGCGGTCGCGGGGCGCGTCGAGCGGGCACAGCGCGGCGGCCCTGGCGACGGCGGCGACGGTGTCCTCCATGGCGTCGGTGACGAGCGCGTCGAGGTCGGGATAGTGCAGGTAGATCGTGGCGCGGTTCACCTCGGCGCGCTTGGCCAGCGCCGACATGGTGATGGTGGCGGGCTCCTGCTGGGCGGCCAGGTGGCGTACGGCCTCTTTGAGCCTGGCCCGGGTGCGCCGGGCTCTCGGATCGTCCGGGTTCACGCACCTCACTATACGACAGGCATCGCTTAAGCGACATGTGTTGACTAATCAACATTTGTCGCATAGCTTGCTGGTATGCGTATCGAGATCTGGGCAGACGTGGTCTGCGGGTGGGCCCACATCGGCAAGCGACGGCTGGAGAAGGCGCTCGCGTCCTGGGACGGCGAGCCGGTCGAGGTGATGTGGCGGCCGTTCCAGATCGATCCGTCCGCGCCCGCCCGCGCGGTGCCGATGGAGCAGGTGCTGCGCGACCCCGTCGCCGACGAGGCGCTGCGGGCCTGCGCGCCCGGCCTCTCCCCCGCCGAGAACCGCGCCCGGGTCGCCGAGATCGCCGCGTCAGAAGGGCTGGGCGCGCAGTGGGGCTCCGGTTACCGGGTCGCCACGCTGGAGGCGCACCGGCTGATCGCGCTGGCGTACGAGAAGGGCGGGGCCGCGCTGCAGGACCGCGTGGCCGAGCGGCTGCTGCGCGCCCATTTCGTCGAGGTACGCGACATCAGCGACGTCGCCGTGCTGACCGAGATCGCCGCGGACGCGGGCCTGGCCGACGAGGCCGGCTACACCGGCACCGCCGCCCTTTCCGCGCTGTCCGGCGACTCCGCCCGCCCGCAGGCACCGGCCGGTGATCCCGCCGGCCGCCGGGCACCGTCCGAAGGCGGCGCCGGCCCGCAGGCGCTGCTCCCCGGCACCGCCGCCTGGCGGGCGCTGCCTGGGGCCGAGCTGACCCGGGAGCTGCTGCTCATCGGCAAGGCGAAGGGCGTGCGGACGTCGCCGACCATCGTCGCGAACGGGCTGGCGCTGGAGGGCGCGCAGTCGCCGGAGACGATCGCCGCGTTCCTCCGGGACGCCGCCGGGCACACCCCGCGCCGCCTGCCCGCCGAGGTCGAGCGGCTGCGGCACGTCGAGTCGCTGCTCGACCAGCGCGACCCGCTCGGGGCGCTGACGCTGCTGCGTCCCCTCATGGAGGAGCATGGCGGCGACCGGGGCGTCCGGATGCTGGCGGCGCGGGCGTACTTCGCGTCGGCGCAGCTCAACCGGGCGCGCACGACACTGGAGTCGCTGGTCGAGGAGTCGCCCGACGACTCCTACGCCCGCCACCTCCTGGGCCGCACCCTGCAGCGCCAGGGCAGGCACGAGGAGGCCGCCTCCCACCTCACCCTGGCCGCCGCCATGACCCCGGACTACGCGGCCTGACCGCGGCCGCCATCTCTCATCCGGGTGCCGCGCCGTCGCCATGGGCGTACCGGGCCGCGCGGTCCGTCGTGCCTGCGGCTCCCGCTGAGGCCATGGCCGCGCTGAGCCGGTGCCCGCCAGCGGCCCGCTAGGGCGCAGGCGGCCTTCGAGGCGACGTGCAGGCCGGTCCAGGCGATTCCGGCGTCAGCGGCTCATGCGCCTCACCTTGCCGACCGGCCCGCACCCTGTGGCTCCCCCCGCGCGGGGATCCCGCTCCCCCGCCGGGTGGTCAGGGCTCCGGTGACAGCAGGACCTCGGCGCCGACGGGCGCGTACCCGGCGGCGATGAAGGCACGGACGCTCGCCGCGTTGCCCGGCGCGACCTGCGCCCACACCGGGGCGGGCGCCAGGTGCCTTGCGGCAGCGGCGAGCAGGCGGCCCAGCCCGCGGCCCCGATGAGCGGGCTCGACCTCGATCGCGACCTCCCACCGTCCGCCCACGCCCCGCCCGACCGTCAGCAGACCGGCCACGCCGCCTCCTGTCCCGTCGTCCTGGGCGGGTGCGACCCAAACGCGGACGTCGTCGCGGTAGCGGCGGGCCCGCGCCACCCTCGGGTGGTCGCTGTCGCGCAGCTCCTCCAGAGCGAGCGGCGCGGACCCGGGCAGCGGGCAGGCCACGGCGAGCAGGTCGAGGTTGCCGGCGGCCCGGCCGGTCAGCGCCGCCAGCTCCTGCAGGAACGGCGGCCCGAGCGGGGCGTCCAGGTCGCCGGGAGGCAGGCGTTCCCTGATCCAGGCGGGGTCGACGTCGGCGAAGACCACGGCGTGCGCGGTGAAGGAGAGCACGCCGAGGTCGCGCGGCGACGGCTGGGGCACGAGGGTGACGCCGCCGTCCGCAGGGGAAAGCGGCCGTCCTGGGCGTCGCGGAGCACCTCCGCCAAGTTGGTCATGAGCCGCCATGATGGCACGCCCCGCGCATTGCAGAGGCGGGTGGATGCTTTGCCGGGCGGCGGCCTCCTGTTGATCGAATAGCGGGGCGTGGCGAGCACCCCGCCACAAGATCGCTACGTATAGTGATGGCCGATGTCACTTCGTGATTACAGGGGGAGATCATGAGAAGTAGCCTCGTTGCCGCCGGCGGCGCGCTGCTCATCACGGCAGCCGTGTTCGGAACGGCCGGCACTGCGGCCGCCGACATCTGGTCCGACCACAAGTGGAACAAGCACCCGAGGGCGTGCGGGCTCGCTCTCAACGACGACAGCACCTACCACTGGATCACCAAGCACGGCGTCTTCGCCGGCACGCGCCACGCCAACGCCTGCAAGCAGCACGTGCACCACTTCGGCTGGGACGCGGACGACGACTCAGCCGGCCTCCGGCCGCCGCGGCCCGGGGCCTCCCCCGGGCCGCGGCGGCCGTTCCCACTCCCTCGGCCGTTCGCACTCCCCCGAGACGATCACCGGTAGCCTGCGATCATGCGACTTGGCGTGAACGTCCCCAACTTCGGCCCCGGCACCGACCCCGAGACGCTGCGGCGGTGGGCGCTCACCGTCGAGGGGCTCGGCTACGACCTGCTCATGGTCTCCGACCACGTGGTGATCACGCCTGACGTCGCCGAGCAGTACCCGGCCCCCTTCTACGACCCGTTCACCACCCTGGCTTGGCTGGCGGGCACCACGACCCGCCTCACGCTCGGCACCACCGTGCTGATCGTCCCCTACCGCCACCCGCTGCTGACCGCCCGCATGGCGGCCAACCTCAACGACCTCAGCGGCGGCCGGTTCGTGCTGGGCGTGGGCGCCGGTTGGGCGCGGCAGGAGTTCGAGGCCCTCGGGGTGGCGCACGAGCGGCGCGGCCGGCTGACCGACGAGCACCTGGCGACGATCAAGGCCGCCTGGGCGAACGAGAGCGACTACCGTTCCGGCGGGGTGCCGATCTGGGTGGGCGGCGGCAGCGACGCGGCCCTGCGCCGTACGCTGCGCTTCGGCCAGGCGTGGCATCCGCTGAGGATGACGCTGCCGTGGCTGCGCGAGACGTGGGCGAAGCTGCGGGACATGGCCGCCGGGCAGGAGCGTCCCGCGCCCGCGCTGGCCCCGCGCATCCTGCTGCGCGTGACGGACCGGCCGGTGACGGGCGCCGAGCGGCGCCTGGGCGAAGGCACGATCGAGCAGGTCATGGACGACCTGGAGCGGCTGCGGGAGATGGGCGCGGAGACGGTGGTGTTCGACCCGTTCCATGAGGATCCGGCCGAGACCCTGCACCCCGAGGCCGCCTGGGAGATGCTGGCCGCCGTCGCCGCCGGGACGCGGAAGTAGGCACCGGTCGGCGGCGGGCGAGCGCCTGGGTGCGGCAGAAGCCGGGCGTGGTCGCGGGCGCCGTCCGGCGTCACTTGCCGCCGCTCCGCGCGGTCTCGGCCAGGGCCGTGAGCGCGGCGGTCAGGTGCGGGTCGGCCTTTCCCGCCTCCGCGAGCGCCGCCTGCAGGGCCTCCTCGTACGTACGGCGCGCCTCGGCGTAACGGGCACGGCCGGCGTCGGTGATGACGGCGTAGACGCCGCGCTTGTCGTCAGGGCACAGGTCGCGGTAGGCGAAGTCGGCCGCGTTCAGCCGGGCGACCAGGCGGGTCACCGAGCTCTGGTTGAGCCCGAGCTTGTCGGCGAGCTCCTGCATGCGCAGCTCGCTGGCGGGAGAGGCGGCGAGGTGGCCGAGCGCGCGGTACTCGGACAGGCCGACGCCGTGCTTGCGCTGGAGCGCGGCGGCGAGCCTGCTCTCGACTTGGGAGTGCAGCAGCAGGACGCGCTGCCAGGTGGCGGTGATGTCACCTGGAGCGTCAGTGGCGGGCGAGCCGGAAACCGGCCCGGGAACCGGCTCGGAAGCCGGCTCTGGATCGGGGGCGGCGGGTGCCGTACGGGTCATCGCTGAGCCTCTCTTCGTCCTGGAGATCGGCTTGACAGGAGGATACATGTACATACAACATAGCTCGTACTTATTTGCACGTACATACATATAGGAGGCACTAGTGGCGTGGATCTATCTGCTCATCGCGTCCGTCTTCGAGGTCGTCTTCGCGCTGGCCACCAACGCCACCGAGGGCTTCACGCGGCTGTGGCCGTCCGTGCTCACGGCCGTCGCCGCGGCCGGCGGCATCTTCTTCCTGAGCCTGGCGCTGAAGACCCTTGACGTCGGCGTCGGCTACACCGTCTGGACCGGCATCGGCTCGGTCGGCACCGTCGTCCTCGGCACCCTGATCTTCGGTGAGGAGATGAACGCCTGGAAGGCCCTCGCCTTCGTCCTGATCATCGGCGGCGTGCTCGGGCTCAAGATGGCCGACCGCCTGACGGGCGCCAAGCGGCAGCCCACGGAGCCGACCGCCGCCTGACACCCCTCGCAACCCAAGGAGCTTGATCATGGCCTGGATCTACCTGTCCATCGCGATCGTCTTCGAGATCGCCTTCGCCCTCGGCACCAACGCCACCAAGGGCTTCACCCGGCTCTGGCCGTCGGTCTTCACGCTGCTGGCCGCCGCCGGCGGCATCTTCACGCTCAGCCTGGCGCTCAAGACGCTGGACGTCGGCGTCGGCTACACCGTCTGGACCGGCATCGGTTCCATCGGCACGGTCGTGCTCGGCGCGCTCATCTACAAGGAGAAGATCACCCCGGTCAAGCTCGGCTCGTTCGTCGCCATCATCGGCGGCGTCGCCCTCCTCAAGATCACCTCTGGCGTCTGAGCGTGACGGCCGGTGACCGGGCCGCTGATATCTTATGCCGTAAGGAGTTGTCGGTTCCGGGGAGTTCGGCTTGGTCGTCTACGCCGGTCAGGGTGACGCGCGACGGTCGATGGCGCTGCTGTGGCGCAGCGGCGAGCCGAATGAGGCGCGGCCTGGGCCCAAACCGGGGCTGAGCGTCGACGCGATCGTGGACGCCGCGATCGAGGTGGCCGACTCCGAGGGCATGGCGGCGCTGTCCATGCGCAGGGTGGGCGAGCGGCTGGGCCGCACCGGCATGGCGCTCTACACGTACGTGCCGGGCAAGGGCGAGCTGATCGACCTCATGTACGACCGCGCCCTGGCCGAGCTGCCCGCCGAGTACGACCTGAGCGGCGGCTGGCGGTCGGCGCTGACGGCGTGGGCCGAGCAGACGCTCGCCTTCTACCTGCGCCACCCCTGGACGTTGCAGGTGTCGCAGGCGCGTCCCGTGCTGGGGCCCAACGAGTTCGCGATGCTGGAGAGCCTGGTCGCGATCCTGCGCGGCACCGGGCTCGGCCCGCGCCGGGTGCGCGGGATGGTGGCGCTGCTGTTCGACTTCGTCAGGGGCGCCGCCACGACGGTCGCCGAGTCGCGCCAGGCCCCTTCGGCGACCGGGGTGTCCGATGAGGAGTGGTGGCAGGCGCGCGCGTCGCTGCTCGACGAGGTCGCGCCGGGCTTCGCCGACCGGTTCCCGCTGGTCCGGTGGGTGGAGTCGGACGACTCCGAGCCCGGCGGCGACGAGCCGTACCTGGAGCATCGGGTGAGCGAGACGTTCTCGGTCGGGCTTGCCGTGCTGCTCGACGGCATCGAGGCGGCGGCCGCCCGAGCCGCCCAGAACGGGAACGGCGGCCAGGCCGCGCCACCTTCCACGTGACGCCTCCGGGGTTCAGGTGGACGCGCCCGCCAGGCGGGCGGTCAGCTCATCACCGTCGCGGACGAACCAGATGTGGCGGCCCCTGTTGCACTCCAGCACCCAGGCGCGCAGCGCCGAGCTCGCCGCCATGTGGCCGGAGACGTCGCCGACGATCGACAGGCCGACGCCGTAGTTGACGAACTTCTGCGCGATCTCGCCGGCCACGCCGGTGCTGAGCGTGAAGAAGCCGCCGGGCAGCCGGTCGGCGGGTACGGCCACCCACGCGGCGCCGCTCGACCACGCCTCGCCGATGAGGTCGATCACGTCGCGAGCCTCGTTCAACGGCGCGGCTTGGGGGTCGTACCAGTGGACGCCGGGCATCGGGTTCCCTCCTGGGGTGCTCATGGCCGTACGAGAGCGTCGACGATCCGCAGGACCTGGGCGGTCTCCTCCAGCCCGCCGAGCACGATGATCTTAAGCTGCGCGCGCTCCTCGTCGTAGGCGAACTCGACGCGCAGCCCGCTCCGCTCGGCCGACAGCGCGCCGAGGACCATCGTGCCGATCCGGTCCATGCCGGCCCGGTCGATGCCGTCCACCTGGACGACGCTGGTCGCCTCGGCGCGGCGCGGGCTCAGCGGCCGTTCGGCGGGCAGCCCGGCGAAGGCGGCCAGGTCGTCCTCGGCGATGCGGTACTGCTTGCCGACCCGCACGGCGGGCAGGCGGCACGCGCGTTCGACTATCCGCCACTCTCCGGTTGTCGCGGCCGGCCTGGGCGGCGAGCCGGTTCCGGCCGGCCTTGGAGACGAGGCGGACAGGTATGTTCCGCCATCCGCCGAAAGCGTCAGGCGGCGGGGACGGGCTCGCCGGGCACGGTGACCGGGACGCGGGCGGCGCGGGCGGCCCAGCGGCCGTCGTCGCCGCGCACGAGGCGTACCGGGTGGTCGAAGCAGGCGCTCACCAGCTCGCTGGTGAGGACGTCGCCGACCGGGCCGCTCGCCAGGCAGCGGCCGTCACGCAGCAGCATGGCGTGCGTGGTGGTGGCGGGCAGCTCCTCCAGGTGGTGGGTCACGAGGACGGTGGCCAGCGAGGGGTGCCGGGCGCGCAAGGCGTCGATGCCGGCCAGGAGCTGCTCGCGGGCGGCCAGGTCGAGCCCGGTGGCGGGCTCGTCGAGGAGCAGCAGGCGGGGCTGCGGCATGAGGGCGCGGGCGATCAGCGTACGGCCGCGCTCGCCCTGCGACAGGGTGGGCCACCGGTCGCCGGCCTTGGCGCTCATGCCGAGCATGGCGAGGAGCCGGTCGGCGCGTTCCGCCTCCTGCTCGGTTGGCTGCCAGCGGGGCACGAGCGCGGCGGTGTTGGTCAGCCCGGTCAGCACGACCTCGCGCACCCGCATGGGCCCGTCGGGGGTGTGGCGAGGGTTGACGTGACCGAGGTAGGAGCGCAGCTCACGGACGTCCACCCGGCCCAGCCTGCGGCCGAGCACCTCGACCACGCCCCGGCTCGGATGGTTGACCGCGCCCAGCAGGGCGAGGAGCGTGCTCTTGCCCGCGCCGTTCGCGCCGAGCAGCGCCCAGTGCTCGCCGGGGTGCACGGTGAGCGAGATGTCGCTCAGCAGGTGACGGCCGTCACGGATGAACGCGACCTCTCCGGCCCGCAGCACGGGCCCGCTGTCGGCGGGGCGGGAGACGACCGTCATCGTGCCACCTCACCGTCCGTGACCGCTTTCGCGCCGTCCGTCGTGGACGCTTGCGTCACCACGTCTCTCCCTTCATCGCTTCACATCCGGAGCCCAAGTTATCAGCGTGTCAGACATCTGATGTTTAGCCGGTGGCTCCGCAGGCGGCGCGTACGTCGGCGATGAGGGCGTTGGCGTCTTCGAGGGTGCGGCCGATCTCCTCGGGAGTGCCGCCCACGTTGGCCAGGAGCGCCTGGGCGCGCTCGGCGAAGCGTTCGGGAGCCGACGGCAGCCGGGCGGCGGAGGCGATCATGCCCTTCTCGTTGATCAGCCAGACGCCTTCGGCCGCGTGCAGCGCCTGGCAGGCCACGCCGATGGCGCGGAACAGGGTGGCCGCCGCGTACGAGGGGTCGTTGCCCAGCATGCCGTACGTGGCGATCGTCAGGGCGAAGTCGCACTCCCACAGTCCCTGGATGAGCGCGTCGCGCAGGGCGGGCGGGTAGTGGACGGCCTCGGCGCGCAGCGCGGTCAGCTCTCCCCCGGGATCGGCGAGCACCCGGCACAGGGCCACCTCACCCGCGTACGCGTGCGAGTAGAAGCCGAGCGGATGACCCACCTGGAAGCCGACCTCGTAGCGGCCGGCCCGGCAGTCGCGCCAGATCCGCTGTACCCGGTCGAGGTCGCGGTAGATCCAGTCCACGTGCCAGCCGTCCACGACGAGCCAGCCGCCGCCGTTCACCCACGGCCCCCAGCCGCCCGGCTCGGTCACGTCGGTGTCGGCGCCGGTGATCTCGCGTGCGAGCGCGCGCAGCTCGTCGACGGCGAGCCGGCCCCGGTAGTAGAGGCCGAGGTCGATGTCGGAGTCGGGGCGGTGGGTGCCGCGGGCGCGGCTGCCGCCCAGCGCCACCGCCACCACTCCGGGCACCTCCAGCAGCCGCCGCGCGATCCCGTCCAGGTCGGGGCCGTCCAGGTCGGGGCCGTCCAGGTCACGGCCGTTCAGGTCGGGCCTGTCATGGTCTGTGTGCTGCATTCCGCCGAGCATAGTCAGCACGTCAGGACATCTCCCGGCGGTCATGCGCGCGCCACCGGAAATCGGCGCGGGACGCCGTACCGCCCCTACGATGGCCAGGTGGAAGGCGGGACGTGCGAGGTGAGGGCGTGAGCGAGGTCGAGGCGCTGCTGCGCGAGCTGGCCCCGCAGGTCCTGGGCACGCTCGTGCGCCGCTACGAGCAGTTCGACACCTGCGAGGACGCGGTGCAGGAGGCCCTGCTCGACGCCTCCGTGCAGTGGCCGGAGCAGGGGGTGCCGGACAACCCGCGGGCCTGGCTGACGACCGTGGCATCGAGGCGGGTCATCGACCACATCCGCAGCGAGAACGCGCGCCGCCGCAGGGAGGAGAGCGTGGCGGTCGGCGTCCCCGCCGATGCCCACGTGGCCGCGCCGCCGGGCGAGGAGCGGCCGGGCGACTCCGACGACACGCTGACCCTGCTGTTCCTGTGCTGCCATCCGTCGCTGTCGGCGCCGTCGCAGCTCGCGCTGACGTTGCGGGCGGTGGGCGGCCTGACGACGGCGCAGATCGCAAGCGCGTTCCTGGTGCCGGAGGCGACGATGGCGCAGCGCATCAGCCGGGCCAAGCAGCGCATCAAGGCGAGCGGCCTGGAGTTCGCGATGCCGCCGGAGAGCGAGCGGGCCGAGCGGCTGCGGGTCGTGCTCCACGTCCTCTACCTGATCTTCAACGAGGGCTACACCGCGACCTCGGGCCCCGAGCTGCTCAGGACCGATCTGACGGCCGAGGCGATCCGGCTGGCCAGGGCGGTGCACCGGCTGCTGCCCGGCGACGGCGAGGTGGCCGGGCTGCTTGCGCTGATGCTGCTCACCGAGGCCCGCAGGCCGGCCCGCACCGACGGTGACGGGCGGCTGATCCCGCTGGCCGAGCAGGACCGCGGCCTGTGGGATCGCGCGCTCATCCAGGAGGGCGTGGAGCTGGTGAGCAAGGCGCTGGCGACGTCGCCGGTGGGGCCGTACCAGTTGCAGGCGGCCATCGCGGCGGTGCACGACGAGGCGGCGACGGCGGATGAGACCGACTGGCCGCAGATCCTGGCCCTGTACGAGATGCTGCTCGGCATCGAGGACAACCCGGTGGTCCGGCTCAACCACGCGGTGGCCGTGGCCATGGTGCGCGGGCCGCGCGCCGGGCTCGCGCTGCTCGACGAGCTGGCCGCCGACGGGCGCATGGCGCGGCACCACCGGCGGGTGGCCGTCCGGGCGCACCTGCTGGAGCTGGCGGGCGACACGGCGGAGGCGGTGGCGGCGTACCGCGAGGCGGCGCGGCTGACCACGAGCCTGCCCGAGCAGCGTTACCTGGAGGAACGGGCGGCGGCGCTGGAGTGAGGCGTGCGGTGCGGCGGGCAGGGGTGACGGCGTGAAGGTGGTCGCGCTGTCCGACACGCATGCGCCCAGGCGCTGGCGCTCGTGCCCGCCGCGCGTGGCCGAGCACCTGCGCGGCGCGGACGTCATCCTGCACGCGGGCGACGTGTGCGTGCCGTCGGTGCTGGAGGAGCTGGCGGCGTACGCGCCGGTGCACGTCGTCAAGGGCAACAACGACGGCCCCGACGTGGACGCGCCCGAGACGCTGGAGCTGACGCTGGACGGGCTGCGGGTCGGCATGATCCACGACAGCGGCCCGGCCAAGGGCAGGACGGCGAGGATGCGGCGCCGCTTCCCGGACGCCGGCCTGGTCGTCTTCGGTCACTCGCACATCCCGCTGGACGAGTCGGGCGACGGCCTGCGGATCTTCAATCCCGGCTCCCCCACCGACCGCCGCCGCCAGCCGCACGGCACGCTGGGGCTGCTCACGATCGAGGACGGCGCGCTGGTGCGCGCGGAGATCGTCCCGGTGACCTGAGAACGGCGGTCATCGTCCCGGTGACGTGAGAACCGCGGTCAGGAGACGACGTCGTCGCGGGCCTTGTCCAGCTCGGCCACCAGCTCTTCCATCACCTTGGCGTAGCCGAGGTGGCTGTAGCGCTCGGCCGCGTGCCACGGGTAGACCTGGCCGGCCTTGACGGCGGGCAGGTCGGCCCAGGTCGGCTTCTTGGCCATCTCCTCGGCCTTCATCGACTGGGCGCGGGCGTCGACGAGGATCACGTCGGCTTTGTACTTGTCGGCGTTCTCCCAGCTCAGCACCTCCCAGAAGCCGCCTTCGCTCTCGGTCGGCCGCTCGGGGGAGACGATGTTCAGGCCGAGCTCGCTCCAGTAGGCGATGTCGGGGTGGTCCGGCTTGTACGCGACGTACAGCGCGTCCGGGGTCGCGGTGACCACCATCACCGTGAGGCCGGGCCGCTTGGCCGCGAGCTCCTTCAGCGCGGCGCTCGCCGCGTCGAACCGCTTCCTGGCCTCGGCCACGGCGGGGGCGTCAGGGTCCGCGCCGAGCGCGGCGGCGAGCTCGCCGTACCGCTCGATGATGCCGGGCAGCGGCTTGCCGCTGAGCTGCACGCCGACCGTGGGCGCGATCTGGTCGATGGCGTCGAGTGACTCCTCGGGCACGTACCAGAGGGTGTTCTTCTGGTACATCCCGGCCACCAGGAGGTCGGGCTGGAGCGAGGCGTACTTCTCGACGTTGAACTCGCCCCACACGTTGCCGATCGACTCGACGGTGTCGATGTCGACCTCGCCCACCTCGGGGTCGCGGCCGCCGTTCTTCAGCTTGTGCGGGCCGAAGACGCCGACCGGCCGCACGCCGAAGTCCCACAGCGCCGCCGCGGCGCCCGACTGGGCCACGATGCGCTCGGGCCGCTCAGGCAGGGTGATGGTCTTGCCGCGGTCGTCGGTCCAGGTCCATTCGCCCTGCGTCCGGCCGCCGGACGCGGAGGGGGTGGCCGGGGACCCGGTGGAGGGCCCGGCGGAGGATACGGCGGAGGTCCCCGCGCAGGCGCTGGCGCCGAGGAGTGCGGCTATGCCGAGGGCGGCGAGGGTGCGGCGCGGGGCAGCGGACATGGATGCTCCTCATTGCGCGGGCTTTGCCCTGAAGGACTGGATATTAGCTTAGCCTTACCTAACCATATGATCCTCATGGCGTACGCCCCAGCCCCGCGTTTACGCCCGCCGGCGTAGCCGGGGCGGCGACGGGCGACCGATTCGCGGGCGGCCGAAACGGCGGATTCTGAAGCTCACAAGGGACCCGAAAGGCGCGGTCCCGGGAGCGCGAGCCGAGAAGGGGCCGACAGATGAGCCAGCCGCACCGCATTCAGGACATCCGGGACGACATCAGCATTCCGGGCTTCACCGGCCCCGTGCACCGGCCGGGCGAGCCGGGCTACGACGAGCAGCGCCGCGCGGTGAACCCGGCGCTCGACGCCCGCCCGGCCGTGGTGGCCGAGGCGTACGGGGCCGGCGACCTGCGGGCGGCGCTGCTGGCGGCGCGGGCCCACGGCCTGCTGTTCGCGGTGCAGGCGACCGGTCACGGCACGCACGTCGCCTGCGACGGCGGCGTGCTGGTCAAGACCGCGCCCATGGCGTCGGTACTGGTGGACCCGGTGCGCGAGGTCGCGCGGGTGGGGCCTGGGGCGCAGTGGGGCGAGGTGCTGGCGGCGGCCGCGCCGTTCGGGCTGGCGCCGCTGTCGGGCTCCGCGCCGTCGGTCGGGGTCACCGGCTACACGCTGGGCGGCGGGCTCGGCTGGCTGGGCCGCGCGTACGGGTTCGCTGCCGACAGCGTGCTGCGGGCCGAGGTGCTGCTGGCCGACGGGCGGCACGTGACGGCGAGCGCGGACGGCCACCCTGAGCTGTTCTGGGCGCTGCGGGGCGGCGGTGGCGGGTTCGGCGTGGTGACCGCGCTGGAGTTCCGGCTGTATCCGGTGGCGGAGGTGTGCTCGGGGTTCGCGTACTTCCCGATCGAGGCGGCGGCGGACACGCTGGCGGCCTACCGGCGCTGGATCGAGGACGCGCCCGACGAGATCAGCACGGCGGTGGTGCTGCGGCGCATGCCGGACGACGACGGCACGCCCGCGGCGGTGCGCGGGCGGCACGTGGTGATGATCAAGGTGCTGTACGCGGGCCCGTCCGCCGAGGCCCGGCGCCTGCTCGCGCCGCTGTGGCGGGCCGCGGGCGAGCCGCTGCTCGACGAGATCCGCCCGACCACGTTCGCCAAGAGCTCGATGGGCGGGACGCCGGTGCGGCATCTCGACCTGTTCGACGCCGTCGGCGACGAGGTGATCGGCGTACTGCTGCGGGCGTCGGAGCAGGCGGGAACGGTGGAGGTGCGCCATTGGGGCGGCGCGCTGGGCAGGACGGGTCCGGACACCGGGCCGGTCGGGCGGCGCTCGACGCGGCTGTCGGTGATCGTCGACACGGTGGTGCCGGGACTGGCAGATGAGCTGCGGCCGCACGCCAGCGGCGGCGGGTTCCTGAACTTCATGGCCGACCCGTCGCGGACGGCGGCCGCGTACGAGAAGGACGACTACGCGCGGCTGCGCGAGATCAAGCGGGCCTACGACCCTGACGGCGTCTTCCACGTCGGGCACGTGACCCTGTGAAGAATGTGAACAGCCCCGAAGACGCTCCGGTGTGACACGGCCGACCTGCTACGGCAGCCGTGTCACGTCGGGACGTCACCCCGGCAGGGCGGCCGGGGATCGGCCTGGTTACGGCCTGTTGCCGCGGTGCGTGATGTGCTCCGCGCTGCCGACGTGATTGCGCTGCTTGCGCATGCCGGCGAGGCCGATCAGACCCAGGAGGCCCAGCAGGCCCCACAGGCCGGCGTTGCCGCCTCCTTCGTCCCTGTTCTCCTGCGGTGCCGGTGTCACCTGGCTCTGTGCGACCGGCCCGGCCGGTACCTCGGCCAGTGCTGCGGATGCCGGTGCCAGCGTGAGAAAGAACGCCAGGCCCAGCCCGGTGAGGGTCTTGCGCATTGGGTTCCCCCGATCCGGCGGTCTCGCGACCGCGGAGACCGCCTATCACGCCTTCACGATGAAGGCTTCCGATAGCGGGGCGATCTCCTCATCCCCTGCTACCTACGCCCCTACCATCGACTCCGCGGCATCAAACGCCTTCTCATCGGGCCGGAAGGGCGCTGACGTGCGCGGATTCCCCGCCGTACGCGGGGTTTCCGCATTCTCGGCGCACGCCCAAATGACCCTCACGAGCCATCAATTATCACTATCCGCATATTTCAGATAAGCCGAAAGTAGCCGGAAAAACTGGTTGCCGGACGTTCCTAGATCAGTACACTCTTCCACCGGCATCATCACGCGACGAGAGAAGGGAGACCGGCCATGCGCCACCGCATCGCCGTCGTCATCCCCTCGTCGCGTCATGAGGTGATCCAGGTGTCTTCGTCGCCCCGGCGCCCGCTGCGCGGCCAGCGCCGGCTGCTGCCCTGACGAAGACCCCCTTCGCGGGGCCCAATCGCGCAGTCCTGTTCGGAAACGTCACCGAAAGGCTGTGGGACCTTGCGTGCTCACCTTTCCTCCGCTCTGGCCACCGTCCGCAACCTCGGCATCCTCGCGCACGTCGACGCCGGTAAGACCACCGTCACCGAGCGCATGCTGTACATCACCGGCGCCACGTACAAGCGCGGTGAGGTGCACGACGGCACCACCGTCACCGACTTCGACCCGCAGGAGCGCGACCGCGGCATCACGATCTTCGCGGCGGCGGTGAGCTGCACCTGGGACGGCCACCGGATCAACCTCATCGACACGCCCGGCCACGTCGACTTCTCCGACGAGGTGGAACGTTCCCTGCGGGTGCTCGACGGCGCGATCGCCGTTTTCGACGGCGTGGCCGGGGTCGAGCCGCAGAGCGAGTCGGTGTGGCGGCGGGCCGATCGGTACGGCGTGCCGCGCATCGCGTTCATCAACAAGCTGGACCGGCCGGGCGCCGACCTGGACGCCGCCGTGGAGTCCATCCGCGAGCGGCTGCACCCGGCGCCGCTGGTCGTGCAGCTCCCGATCGGCCGTGAGGACGGCTTCACCGGCGTGGTGGATCTCATCGCCATGCGAGCGCTGGTGTGGTCGGGTGACGCCTACGAGACCGGGCCGGTGCCCGGCGACCTGGTGGAGGAGGCGACGCGGCGGCGCCGGTTGCTGGAGGAGGCGGTGGCCGAGCTGCATGCGGGCGCGCTGGAGGAGTTCTGCGCCCGGCCGTCCCTGTCCCAGGAGACGCTGACGGCCGCGCTGCGCGACCTGACCCGTACGGGCGCGGGCGTGGTGGTGCTGTGCGGCTCGGCGTACCGGAACCGGGGCATCGAGCCGCTGCTCGACGCGGTGGTCCGCTACCTGCCGTCGCCGCTGGACGTGCCCGCCGTGCGCGGCCAGGAGGGCGAGGAGCGGCAGGCCGACCCGGAGGCGCCGCTGGCGGCGCTGGTGTTCAAGGTGACCTCGGCGGCGTCGGGGCGGCTGACGTACCTGCGCGTCTACTCGGGCACGCTGCGCAAGGGCGACACGGTGCTGGACGCCGGGACCGGCAAGACCGAGCGCGTCGGCCGGATCCTGCGCGTGCAGGCCGACCGGCACGCCGACACGGACGTGGCGGTGGCCGGCGACATCGTCGCGGTCGTCGGGCCGAAGGCGGCCCGCGCCGGTACGACGCTGTGCGCGCAGGACGCCCCGCTGCTGCTGGAGCCGCCGGCCGCGACCGAGCCGGTGGTGTCGGTGGCGGTCGAGCCGCGCAAGAGCGTCGACAGCGACCGGCTGGCGGCGGCGCTGGCCAGGCTCGCCGAGGAGGACCCGTCGCTGTCGGTACGGACCGACCCCGAGACCGGCCAGACCGTGCTGTCCGGGATGGGCGAGCTGCACCTGGAGGTGGCGGCCGAGAAGCTGCGCCGCGACCACCGGCTGGAGGTCGCGGTCGGCCGGCCGAAGGTCGCCTACCGCGAGGCCGTCGTGCGCGGCGTGTCGGGGGTGCTCTACCGGCACGTCAAGCAGGACGGCGGCGCCGGGCAGTTCGCCCACGTCGTGCTGGACGTGGAGCCGCTGGATGAGGGCTTCGCGTTCGCGTCGACCGTGACCGGCGGGCGGGTGCCGCGCGAGTACGTGCGCGCGGTCGAGCTCGGCTGCCGGGACGCGCTGGAAAGCGGCCCGCTCGGCGGGCATCCGGTGACCGGGCTGCGGGTGACGCTGACCGACGGCGCCACGCACGTGAAGGACTCATCGGAGATGGCCTTCCGCGCGGCGGGCCGGCTCGGTCTGCGCGAGGCGCTGCGGGCCTGCGAGATGGTGCTGCTCGAGCCGGTGGTGGAGGTGACGGTGACGGTGCCCGACGCGATGGCGGGCGCGGTGCTCGGCGACCTCGCCGCCCGGCGCGGGCGCGTGTCCGGCTCGCAGGCGCGGGCCGGCAGTGTGGTGATCACGGCGGTGGTGCCGCTGGCCGAGGTGTTCGGGTACGCGTCCCGGCTGCGCAGCCGTACGCAGGGGCGGGGCACGTTCACCACCCGGCCTGCCGGTTACGCCCCGGCCGGCTGACCGCTCCCCGCCCCCGGGCTTACCGCTGCCGGGGGCGGGGATCCGCTCATGCGGTCGCGAACGAGATCCACGTGTCCGGCGGGACATCGGGCTTGCCGGGCACGGGGCGGTGCTCCTCGGTCCAGGCGTCGCCCGCCAGCTCGGTGGCGACGCGCCGCCAGAACGCGACCGCGCCGGCGTTGGCGTCCTGGAAGGCGATCTCCCACCGGCCCGGGTGCCGGGCGATGACCTCCTTGACGGCCCGCAGGCCGAGGCTGGAGCGGCGGGCGCCGCGCACCACGAAGAAGCTGTTGAGCACGCGGACCGGCCCGTCGAGGCCGCGCACGAACGCGAACCCGGCGGGCCGGTCGCCGCTGCTCAGCAGGTACGCCGCCCAGCCGGGGCCGGTGAAGGCGGATTCGAGCCGCTCGCTGCGGAAGGTGGCGTCGGGAAGGGGCAGCCCGCCCTGGAACTCGGACATGTCGTGGCGGAACATCAGCCACAGGCGTTCCACGACCGCCCGGTCGGAGGGAATGACGGGACGTACGGTGAAAAGGGTCATGAACGCAGTTTCCGGCCGGAACCTAAGGTGATTTCCGGCCGGAAGGGATGGAGTACCGGAATACTAGCAGATCATGGACTTGTGACCGCTGCGGAGTGGATCGATGACGCCCAGTACCGGGCCCGCGCCACCTGCGGGAACAGGCCCTTGGGGGGTTGCGGAACATCGGCTCGGTGCCGAACATGACGACCGCCGCGCCGCCCTCGTCCCTGCCGCTGATCACCGCCGCCTGACCCCTGGCCTGCTCGGGGAGGCCGGCCGCGATCTCGTTGCGCTCGAGGCCGTTGCCGGAGTCGCGGACGGCGGGCTGCGCGGGCTGCGCGGGCTCGGCGGGTGAGACCTGCTGGGGTGCGGTGAACAGGGGGTCGCGACCGCGGTGCCGAGCAGGGCGGCCGGTGAGCGCACGGAGAACCTCCGGGGTTCCGGCTCGACGGTGTTGCGGGGGGCGGAGGGGTGCTGGCAAGGGTTGTCGCGGATGTCGATACGGCCGGGCGGCCGGGTGCGAGGTCCCGGCCGCCCGGTGGTCATTCCCGGTGTTACGGCTCGCGGTAGTCGGCGGCGATGCCGATGAGCGAGATCAGACCGGCGGCGAACTCCATCGCCTCGGCGTGGCCCTCCTCGAACGGCGGCTGGAAGCCCACGCCCTGCCAGCTGCGCGTCTCGGCGTTCCACAGGTCGGCGCCGACCTCGAAGTCCCAGCCGTAGATGCCGTGGTCGTACCAGAGCTCATCGGCCGAGTTGCCGGCCGCCGAGTACAGCACGTCCGTCACCGGCCCGGTCTGCTGCGGCCAGATCACGGTGCCGCGCTCGGCGGCGATGGCCTTGAGTATCGTCTCGGACGAGCGTTCGAAGAACTTCTCCTCCTTCGGCGTCGGCCTGGGCAGGGTGAGGCGGCCGTCCGCCTTGTACGCGCCGGGCGGCCACATGAAGTAGCCGCCGTAGCTGTGCACGTTCATGGCGAACTTGATGTTGCGGAACCGCTCGGCCAGCCAGATGACGTTGCGGCTCTCCGGCTCGGAGTGCTCGGCCGGGCCCGCGTACGTGCCGCTCTGGCAGTTGCCCGAGGCCCCGAAGTAGCCGTCGTGATGGGAGCCGACGGCGTAGTTGCGGTTGACGTCCACGCCCCACTGGTTGCGCAGCGCCGGATCGGACTGCTCGGGCGGGCAGTGGTTCGTCATGTTCTTCCGCTGGGAGTTGAAGTCGTAGAAGCTGTAGTTCGCGCCGTCGGGGTTGACGGTCGGCACGATGAAGATGTCCGTACGCTCCAGCAGCCGCCGGGTCGCCTTGTCCCCGGCGTAGTTGCGCAGCAGCCGCTCCGCCGCCTCGATCGTGACCAGCGGCGTCACCCACTCGCGCGCGTGCTCCTGCGCGTAGGCGAGCACGCCGGTGCGCGAGCCGTCGCGGCGGGTGCCGATGCGCAGCGCCAGCACCTCGGCGGGCTTCCTGGAGACGTCGGCGGGGGCGCTGAGGAAGTCGTCGAGCTGGACGGGCGGCGTGGGCGCCATGACGCCGGCCCCCGGGTCCGTACGGTAGCGCGACGCCTTCAGCGGCAGGCCCGGCGTCGCGTTGATCGCGGCGACCACCTCGGCCGCCGTGCTGACCGGCTCGCCCGCGTCGTTCGTGGCCAGGCTGACCGTGACGAGCTTGCCGTCGAGCGACACCCGCAGCGGGCTGCCCGGCGTGCCCGGGGCGACCAGCTCGACGGACAGGTCGTTGCCGCCCTCGGAGCCGTAGGCGTTCGAGGTGATCACGATGGCCTTGTCCGGGACGGTGCCGATGAGCGCCTGGGCGTGGCGGCGGTAGCCGTTCGTCCGGTACGGCAGCGTGATGATGTCGGTGAGCTCGGGGAACTGCCGGTGCAGCGTCTTGATGCGCTCGTTGAGCTGGGCCGGCGGCATGTACTGGGTGATGAAGTCCTTCTGGTAGCCGCGGCCGTGCTTGCCGGGCCGCTCGCCGTCCGGCCACTCGCGCACGCGCGCGTCGGCCCTGCCGCCGCCGGTCGAGGTGACGGTGATCTTCTGCGGCTGCTGGTCGGCCGGGACCGGGGTGCTGAACTGGTGGCCCAGGTACGCGCCCGCGTCCACGTACGCGACCATCTCGGCCCTGCCCGCCGTGCCGCGCTTGCCCCGCCACTCGACGGTGAGCGTGGCGGCCTGTGCGGCGCTGCTCGACGCCTCCACGGAGAGGAAGTAGCCGTCGCGCGACTTGTACCAGACCGCCCGCTCGATCACGACCTGGTCGCGGCCTTGCGCCGGCCGGGAGTCCTTGTGCGTCCTGGCCGGGCTCGCCTCGCCGGCGGGGGCCGCGCCGAGCGTGCGGAACTCGGCAAGCTGGGTCGGGGTGACGACGGCGTCCACCTGGACGCTGCCGTCGGGTTGGGGACGTACGCGTTCGGTGAGGTCGGCGCCGGACGCCACCAGCCGCTCCATGACCGCCCGGTCCGGCACGGACAGCGTGACCAGCGAGACCGCCTCGGGATCTGCCAGGCCCGGCGACCGCGGGAACGGACGGCGCCGCCCCGGATAACGCCGTGGCGGCGATCAACAGGGCGACTGCGGACGCCCGTAAACCACGCATCTGGACCCTCCTGGATCTTGCCGTATGGGGCTCATTGAAAGCTGACAAATCACAACAAGCAAGACCCAGGAGGGCGCGGAAGCCGATCACTCCTGCCGATGACGCAGGTGAGCGGCACGGCGGCTCACCTGCGTGAGGGCCTCAGGGCGGTGGCTCGGGCCGGCGTCCGCCCCGCCGGACGCGCGGCCACCCGAACCGTCCGGAGCGGTGGTCAGCCGTTCTGGCGGGCGAGCTGGGCCACGCCGGAGCGCGGCGACGACAGCACCGGCACGCCGGCGTCACCCGCCTGCTCCACGATGCGGGCCATCGACGCCTGCGCCAGCACCACCACGTCCACCTGCCCGGCGAGCTTCGCGAAGCCCTCGAGGACCAGCGCGTCATGACGGGCCGCGTCGCCGCCGCGCAGCGCCTCGAACGCGCCCTCGCACAGGTGCGGCACCACCTCGCGCGCAACCTCGCGGCGGGCCGCCGCCCGCTCGACCGCCCGCGTGGTGGGGCCGAGCGTGGAGGCCAGCGTGGCCAGCACGCCGATCCTGGCGCCCGCCCGTACCGCCTCGTCCGCCATCGGCTCGTCGATGCGCAGCACGGGCAGCTCCGCGTACGGGCGGGCCCGCTCGGCCGCCTCCCCGATCGACGAGCACGTCACCAGCAGCACGCCCGCGCCCGACTCCTTGGCGTAGGTGGCGTAGGCGATGAGGCGGCGCAGCACGTGGGGCGGCGGGTCGCCGGCGGCGATGGTGTCCTGGAGCAGGCTCTCGTCCACGAAGTTCAGCACCCGGGCACCGGGACGTACCTCCTTGGCCAGGGTGGTGAGCGAGGTGGCGAGCGCGGGCACGGTGTGCAGCATCGCGACGGTGTCCTGAGCGCCTGCCCGGCGAGACGTCCCGGTCGCGGCGTTCTGACCGCAACCCCTGTCCAGCGTCCCGGTGTCGTGCGCGCCTTCCCGGCGCGGCGTGCCGGTCATCGGGCGGTCCAGGGGCGGGCGTGCTCGTCCACGATCGCGGCCAGCCGCTGCAGCCTCGGCACCGACGTGGTGCGCAGATCGGCGGCGAGGTCCGCCGAGCCGACCAGGTCGCTCCAGACGGCCCGCCCGGCGAGCATGCCGGACGCGCCCGCGCGGCACGCGGCGCGGACCGCCGCCGGGAAGTCGTCCCGCTCCACGCCCTGCGACAGCACCACCCAGGGCACGGGGATCACCGCGTCCAGCGCGGCGCACTCCTCGACCAGCCGTTCCTCGGGCGCGGCGCCGCCGAGCGGAACCTGCGCCTTGTACAGGTCGGGACGGAGCCCGGCCAGCTCCCGGGCCGCCTCCCTGATCGCGGCCGGCCCGTCGAACTCCGCCTCCTTGCCGCGGGCGGGCTTGGCCACCCCTTCCAGCACCGACAGCAGCCCGGCCGCGGCGCACCGCCGGACGAACTCGGCCGCCGTCTCCAGCCGCCGCTCCCGCTCGTCGTCGTCCCGCCAGATGAGCAGCAGTTTGGCCGCCACCGCCCCCAGCTTGCGCGCCGCCTCCATGTCCACGCGGTCGTCGATGCCGGTGTCCTCGACGGGCCCGTCGGGGTCCTGCTGAAGGCTGTCCACGGCCACGATCAGCCCGCCGGACACCGTGCCGGCTTCGGCCACCTGCTCGAACCCGTAGTCCTGGTCGATGAGGAAGCCCGAGGCGTACGGGCCGAGCTCGCGCGCCACCGTCAGCTTGAACTCCCGCAGCTCGTCGTCACCGGCGCGCCGCCCCGTCGCGGCGGTGAACATCTGCCTGAGGCTCTCGCGCTGGTCCATGGCGACCATGGCGAACCCGCCCGATGGGCGGGCGAGCAGGTCGAGGGTGGGCTGGTCGGCGGTGGTCATGCGTGCTCCCGTTCGGGTGATGGGTGGGTCTTCCGGCTGGTACGGGCGGTTCGCGCCGCGGGCTCGGCCGGGCAGGTCGCGTCCTGGGCTCTGGCCATGAAAGTCATGTCGCGGCCTCGGGCAGGAAGGTCTGAGTCCTGGGTCATGGCGCGGCCCTGGACAGGAAGGTCTCGTACTGCGGGCGGTAGGCGGCGCGCAGGCCGGGCTCGTCGGAGTGGCGTTCGCGGGGCAGGACCGGTACGTCGGCGAGCGAGCCGCCCGCCCGGCCCGCGATGAGGGCGGCGCCCGCGCAGACCGCGTCGCGGCAGCGGACGATCTCGACCGGCACCGGCGAGACCGCGGCCTTCACCCGCATCCACGCCGGGATCCTGACCTGCCCGCCGAAGACGGCCAGCCGTTCGGGGACGGCTCCCGCCACGGCGGCCAGCTCGTCGAGCATCCAGCGCGCGTGCAGGCAGGTGCCCTCGACGGCGGCGGCCAGCAGCTCGCCCGGCCCGTGCGCGGCATCGAGCCCCGCCAGCACCGCCCGCCGACCCCGGTCGGGCGCCGGCGCCACTCTCCCCCTCAGGTACGGCTCCACGACGATGCCGGTCGGCAGCCGCACGCCGTCGAGCAGGACGGGCAGGTCGTCATACCCCTTGCCGCCGAGCAGGCGCAGCGCCCAGTCGAGCATGGCCCCGCTGGTCGGCAGGCCGCCGACGAGCACCGTACGCTCGCCGTCCAGCGCCGGGTCCGCCGTGACGCCCAGCGCGATCCCGGTACGCGGGTCGGGTGCGCGTTCCGCCGGCACCATGAGTGCTTCGGCGGTGCCGAGCGAGTCGGCCACGTCGCCCGGCCGCCGTACCCCGGCGGCCCACGCCCCCACCGCGTGGTCGTGGCCGGCGATCACCACCGGCGCTCCGCGCCGTACGCCGGGCACGTCCACGACCAGCCCGCCGACGGGCTCGGCCGCGCCGATCACCGGCGGCAGCCGGTCGCCGTCCAGCCCTGCCTCGGCGATCAGGTCCGCGTCGTAGCGGCCGGTCCGTACGTCGTAGGCGAGGGTGCGCGCGGCCAGCGTCGCGTTCGTGCGCAGCACTCCGGTCAGCGCGTACGCCACCGCCTCCGGCGCGCCCGCCCACCAGCGCATGGCCTTCAGCACCCCGGGCTCGTGGCGGCGCAGCCACAGCCACTTCGCCAGCGGTGCCTTGGCATCCGCCCAGCGGCCGGCGGCGGCGTAGAGCGTGGCGTCGTCCAGGCCCAGCTCGGCGATCTCCGCCGCGCCGCGCGGGTCGTTCCACCAGATCAGCGGGGTGAGCGGCCGTCCCTCCGCGTCGAGCGGTACGCCGGTCTCGGCCATGCCGGCGATCCCGATCGCCTCCGGCCCGCGTCCCGCCCGCTCCGCGCACTCCCCGAGCGCGTCCGTCACGACCTTGACGAGGGCGGGAAGGTCGGACGGCGTCTTCCGCCGGACGCAGGCCACCTCGCCGCCCCGGCCGTCGAAGAAGCCCACCTTGACGTGGGTGGTGCCCACATCGATCCCGGCCAGCAGCCCGTTCGGCGTCATGTTGTCACTATAAATCCATAAGTTGGCGGAAAAGTGCCAACTTATGGTGCATCATGGCCACATGCCCGCCACCCGCCCCGGCGACCAGAATGCCCCCGACACCGCATCCGCCCCCCAGGTCGTCCCCACCACCGCATCCGCCCCCCAGGGCGTCCCGACCTCCGTTTCCGGCATGCCCGCGGACCGGCAGCCCGACCCTGGCCTGCGTTACGGGTCCGCGCCCGGGAGACGGGCCGCGATCCTGCGCCGCGTCTCGCGCGACGGCTACGTCTCGGCCGCCGACCTGGTGGACGAGCTGGGCGTCTCCCCCAACACCATCCGCCGCGACCTGCAACGCCTCGCGAGCGACGGCCTGATCAGAGCCGTGCGCGGCGGCGCCACTCCGGCGGACGCCACGGCTCTGCCGTTCTCCGACCGCTCGATCCAGGCCGCCGACGCCAAGCGCGCGATCGCCGCCGCAGCCGTACGCCACATCGAGCCCGGCACGACGGTGGCGCTCGACTCGGGCACGACCACGCTGGAGATCGCCAAACTGCTCCCCGCCGACGCCGACCTCACCGTCGTCACCCACTCGCTGCCGGCCATCGCCGCCCTCGCACCCCGGCCGGACATCACCCTGATCGGCATCGGCGGCCAGTACAGCCGCGACACCCGCTCCTTCGGCGGCCCGGAGAACCTCGCGGCGCTGGAACACCTGGGCGTCCGCACGCTGTTCCTGGCCGCCACCGCCCTCGACGAGGCCGGCGTGTACGGCGCCACCCCTTACGAGGCCGAGACCAAACGCCGCCTGATCTCCATCGCCCGCGACACCATCGTGGTGAGCGACGCCCGCAAGTTCGAGCTGAGCGCCCCGATCAGGGTCTGCACCTGGTCCGCCGTCACGCGCCTCATCACCGACGCCCTCCCCGAAGGCTTCACCCTCCCCGTTCGCACGACCCTCGCCCCCTGACCCGCTTCCACCTGCGCGGGGCGACGGGCGACCGGCCACGCCCGGACCAGGTGGCCGGCTTCCCGCTTCCTCCTGCACGGGGGCCGATGACCGTAGCGGCGCACGCGTGGGTGTGGAGCGGCCGGAGGCGCGGCGGCCCCGCCGACCAAGCGGCGACCGCCCGGGGCGAAGAGTCCCGGGGCCACCTGCGGAAGTAACAACCCTACGACGGCGCGGGGAGAGCAGCAGTGACCCCAGGCGCAGCCACCGAGCACCCCCGCCAAGCACTGCGACCACGCGGGGCACCTCCCCTGTGCAGCGCCCCAACACCGCCCGACCTGCGCAACCACCGAGCCCGCCCCGCCAAACACTGCAACCACGCAGGGCACCTCCCCTGTGCAGCGCCCCAACACCGCCCGATCTGCACAGCCACGAGCACCGCCCCGCCTGCGCAGCGTCCGCGCGGCGCAGCCGGGGGCAGACGGGTGCCTCACCGAGCCGAACGTAGCCCAGGGACGCGCCCAGGCGCTGATCCGGGTCGGCCATCGCCTCGAAGTTCTGGGCGCACCACGTGATGACCTCAAGGTAGCGACCGGCGGCCCGATGCAGCGCGCCGGTGACGGCGGCCAGCGCCGTCACGCTGCCGTAGAGCTACCGCAACGCCCCTGCGCTTGACGGCGGCCTGGCCGCTCCACGGGCAGACCATGCCGGTCCTGCGCCCGCAGCCGCAGCGTGTAGGCCAAGACGTCGGGCCAGGCTTTCGCATCGTGCTCCGATCAACCGGGGTTGCCAGCCCCTCCGAAGATCGTCCGCACACTCGCAACCTGCGACTGTCAGCGGGATCGCCGCAGCCGGTCGAGGCCGCATGCTGCGGCTGAGCAGGCCGTGGCGACGATCGCCGCGATCGCAAACGGACGGCGGCCAGAGGGCACGGCGACCGTCGCAGTACGAGGCGGGCGGCGGTGACGCCCCCGATCTCAAGCGATGGCGCAGGCGCCCTGAGCTCAAGCGACGGTGCTGGCACCCCCCGATCGCGCGTACATCACAGCGCCGCACAGCGGTCCTCCCCACCCTCCCACTGAACGCTTTCAAGGTGGTTCACGACCTCGGCCGCCCCCGCCACCCCCTATATCACCTGGCGAAACATGCCCTTGACAAACCTCACAGTCCCCAATAATCTCCAGCCAAATTTAATCGATTCAATGAGCGGAGCTCGTCACGATGAGACCCCCCAGCAGCATCCGCCGCGCCATGGCCGTGGGCTTAGCCGCACTCATGTGCCTGCCCATGACCCCCTCCCCCGCCACCGCCGCCTCCGCACCACAGGGCGAACACCGCCCGGGCCCGCGCCTTGAGCATCTCGATCGGGGCCTGGTGGCGGCCTCCACCAGCGAGGGCGTGTTCCTGAGCTGGCGACTGCTCGGCGACGAGGTCACCGGGCACGGCCCGAACGGCATGACGGGCACCGACTTCCGCGTCTACCGCGACGGCCGTCCGATCGCCACGGTGACCGACAGCACCAACTACCGCGACCCTGCGGGCACGTCCCGCTCCGAGTACCGGGTGGCGCCGATCGCGAGGGGCCGCGAGGGCCGGAAGAGCCCTGCTGTCAGGCCTTGGCTTAAAACGTTTTACAATCTCAAGCTGCGCAAGCCCGCCGACGGCGTGACCCCGGCGGGCGAGGCGTACACGTACGCGGCCAACGACCTGAGCGTGGGCGACGTGGACGGCGACGGCCAGTACGAGTACGTGGTCAAGTGGGAGCCGTCGAACTCCAAGGACGTCTCGCAGCGCGGCTACACCGGCAACACGTACCTCGACACCTACGAGCTGGACGGCACCCTGCGCTGGCGGCTCGACCTGGGCGTGAACATCCGCTCGGGCGCCCACTACACGCAGTTCCTGGTCTACGACTTCGACGGCGACGGCCGTTCGGAGATGATGCTGAAGACCGCCCCGGGCACAAAGATCATCCGGTACGGCGCCAAGGGCCAGGTCGTCTCCGAGCGCTACATCACGATGCCGCGCGAGGACCGCAAGGCCGGGTACGCCCACACCGACGACTACCGGATGAGCGCCGCCGACTACTTCGACCACCTGGCGGCGATGTTCACGAAGTGGCATGAGCATCCGGAGGTCGTCGCCGGGCGCTGGCCGAAGACCATCGAAGAGGCGCTCGGCATCGAGCCGAAGTACCGGTACCCGCTCTCCAAGGCCGACGCGGAGGAGCTGGCGACGTACTTCATCGACGTCTACGCGCCCTCCCGCAGCGGCAACAACCGGCTGCGCGAGTTCGCCGGCTTCGTCCTCACCGGCCCCGAGTACCTGTCGGTGTTCGACGGCGCGACGGGCCGCGAGCTGCAGACCGTCCACTACAAGCCGGGACGCGACGACGACGGCCTGCTCTGGGGCGACTACGCGATGGCCAGGATCGAGCCGGGCAACCGGGTGGACCGCTTCCTGTCGTCGGTCGCCTACCTCGACGGCCGGCGCCCGTCGGCGATCTTCGCGCGCGGCTACTACACCCGCACCACGCTGGTCGCCTACGACTGGGACGGCAGGCGGCTCAAGGAGCGCTGGTACGTCGACAGCGGCCACGCCCCAATGACGAACCCGTTCAACGCCTCGCCGCACGGCGTCCCCGGCAGCAACCCGAAGTACGCCGACCTGACCACGCAGGGCTTCCACTCGATGGGCGTGGCCGACGTGGACGGCGACGGCAGGCAGGAGATCGTGTACGGCTCCGCCACCATCGACGACGACGGCGACCTGCTGTACTCCTCCTTCGACGTAGCGCCGCCGCAGAGCAACGTGCCGGGCCAGAACGTACGGCTCGGGCACGGCGACGCCATGCACGTGGGCGACTTCGACCCCGATCATCCCGGTTTGGAGATCTGGACCGTGCACGAGGGCGGCTCGTGGGCCCCGTACGGCTGGGCGCTGCGCGACGCCGCCACCGGCGAGGTGATCCACGGCGGCTACAGCGGCGTGGACACCGGCCGCGGCATGGTCGGCGACATCGACCCGGGCATCCGCGGCCTGGAGATGTGGTCCTCGATGCCGCCGGACCAGGCGGTGCAGGCCGGTCTGTGGTCGGCGCGCGGCGAGTACCTGGGCAGGAACACCCCCGGCACCAACATGAGCATCCGCTGGGCCGCCGACATGACCACGCAGCTCGTCAACGGCACCGCCACCGACGTCCTGCAGACGCCCACCATCGACGACCACCGCAGGGGAACGCTGCTGACGGCCGAGGGCACGCTGACGAACAACTGGACGAAGGGCAACCCTGGCCTGGTGGCCGACGTCTTCGGCGACTGGCGCGAGGAGCTGCTGGTCCGTACGGCCGACAGCAGCGCGATCCGCATCTACGTCAGCACCGAGGTGACCGACAGGAAGCTGTACACGCTCATGCACGACCCGCAGTACCGGGTCGACGTGGCCAGGCAGCAGACGGGCTACAACCAGCCGGCGTACCCGAGCTTCTACTTCGGCTCGGACATCGACTGGTCGAAGGTGCCCGTACCGAACCTGCGCTGACACCCGCATGAAACACCAGCGCTGACGCTCACATGAGACGCCGACACCGGCCTCCCGCATGAAGCGGCGATGCCGACGCCCGCGTATCACGGCGACGCTGACGTCCGTGGGAAACGCCGAAGAGGGCGCTCCGCCCGATGGGAGCGCCCTCTTCGATGACGTCTGATGGCCGGCCTTACCGGGTGGCAGGAACCTTGACGGACACCTGCTGGATGACCGGGTTGTCGTCCTTCTCGGCCCAGGCGCCGGTGGAGAAGGCCACGGGGTAGCTCTTCTTGCCGACCCCGTCACCCCACTTGGTGATGATGTAGTCGACCTTGATGTGGCCCTCGCCGTTGACGCCGTCGACGCCCAGCGTGCGCGGGTTGAACGTGCCGCCGGTCAGCTCGGCGAAGGTCTTGGCGTCCAGGTCGAGCATCACGCCGCGGTTGGACGGGGCGCCGGGGCCGCGGTCACCCACGAAGAAGGGCAGCTTCTTGCCCTTGTAGATGACGTAACCCTCGGTCATGAGGGGCCAGCTCGGGCTGGCGGCCAGGCCCTTCTGCATGGGCTTGCCCGCCGCGGGCAGCCCGGTGTCGCCGGCTCGGCCGGAGGCGTCGTCCCAGAAGTAGGACGCAGTCGTCGAGCCCTTCAGCACCCCGCGCTGCTCGACGCCGGTCCCGGCGTGAGCGGTGGACGCGCCGACGGTCATGGCCGCGGCGGCGGAGGCGGCGAGCAGGGCGACAGAACGCAGGCGAGCAGACATAGGAAAATTCAGGTCCTTTGTTAGGGGACGGGAACTTTGCGCTCGTCGGGACGTACGTAGCCGGGCAGCACGCCGTACAGACGCTACGTGGAGCGCAGCGGGAATCCGCGTGGATCGTGGGATCCGAAGAACCGAGGCAGGCCCCGCCTCTCTTGGTCAGGCGCGGGTCACTGCTCGGTGACGTCTACGACGCTACCTCTTAAAACCGGACATTGGCAAACATATCGCCACGAAACCGGCATAGATCTACCTTGTGGGTAAAGCATCAGGTCACGTCGCTGCGGAGCACTCGCAGGGTCCCCACCACGGCAGGGACGACGATCCAGACCGTCACAGACGCCGCCAGGCGCGCCAAATCGCCGCCTGTCACGTCGCCGCTCATCAGAACGTCGCTGGTGGAGTTGAGGTCCAGCCACTGTGCCATGGCTTTACCTCCCTTGCCAAGTTGACCGACGAAGCTCCACACCATAGGGCTGACCAGGTAGATCACGATCGCGGCCGGGGCGTTCAGCACCAGCAGCCCCAACGCCAGGCCCTGGGCGGTCACCAGCACCATCGTCGCGATCCAGCCCAGCAGCTCGTACGGCTCGAGCCGCCACGACGCCTCCACGCCCGCCACGGACGCCGCCACCGCCGTCACCGGCAGCGCGACCAGCACCGCGAGGACGCACGCCAGCGCGGCCGCCACCAGTACCGGCACGCACTTCGCCACCAGCACCCGCGCCCGTCTCGGCTCCAGGGTGAACGTGGTCAGCGCCGTTCGGTGATGCCACTCGCCGGTGATCGACAGAATGCCGAGCACGGGCAGCAGAATCCCGAACGCCGCCCCCGCCGTCCCGGCCAACGTGAACAGGTCGGCTGTCCCCGTCACGACGCCCCGGCCGGCGACGAGCGCGACCGCGACGACGACCAGGACGGCGGTCATGATCCGGCTGGTCCGGGTATCGAGCAGCTTCCGCGTCTCAACTCGCAGCAGGGTGCCGAACGTGCTGCGCTGCCAGGTTCGTGGGGCGATGTGGGTGGTCATGAGCAGCTCCAATCGCTATGGGTGCAAGGGGTGGTTCTGTCGGTGGTGGGGGTGAAGAAGTAGGGGGAAGAAGGGGCGAGCCACGCTCAGCCGTCTGGCCAAGCACCCGCCAGCCGTCTGGCCAGGCACCCGCCGATCGTCTGGCCAGGCAACCGCCAGCCCCTCCGGCCTAGAAGCCGCCGAGTGGAAGCCGTCGCCAACGCTTCACGAGTGCCGCCTAAGTGCAGCCGCGTCACACACGCGTTGCGTCCGATGGCCAAGTGGCAGGGCCACGGCCGAGCGCGGCCCTTCGCGAGCGACCGCTGAGCGTGCGGGTGCTGTGTCACGTGGGGTCGTCCGGCCAGGCCAGGCGCTGCCCGAGCGCATCCTTCGATGGCCACTTCGCGGGCGACTACCAATTGCGGCCGCCCCGCAAGCGCTGCACGGGCGACAGCTCAGCGCCTGACGGACGACAGTCGAGGGCAGTCGCGTGGGGACGCTTCGCGGGCGACACCAAGTGGCGAAGCGACGACCAACTACGACCGCCTCACAGGCACCTCACAGACAACACCCGAGCACACTCACGCCGGAAGGCTCCGCGGGGCAACACCAAGCGCCGAAACGACGACCGATGACAGCCGCCCCGCAAGCACCTCACAGACAACACCCGAGCACACTCACGCCGGGAGGCTACGCAGGCAACACCAAGCAGCGAAACGACGACCAACTACGACCGCCTCAAGGCGACGGTTGAGCGCACTCGCGCCGGGAGGCTCCGCGGGCAACGCCAAATTGGCGAGCGACGACGACCAACTACGGCCGCCTCACAAGCGCCTCACGGACGGCTATCGAGCGCACCCTGCGTAAGGACGCTTCGCGGACGACGCCGAATGGCAGGGAAACCCCCAACGTGGCCGTGTCTCGATGACCAGATGCAGCGCCTCCCGAACACGACCGCATGGGCCGCCTCCCGAACACGACCGCATGGGCCGCCTCTCGAGCAGGGCCGCGTGGGCCGCCTTGCGGGCGACGACCGGCGGAGGGTCCTTGAACGCCAGCCCGGTGGAGCCGCCGACGCTCGCCCGCCCGGCCCGCGCATGCAGACCCGCTTGACGACGCAGGCCCTTGCCGGACCGGCATCCGGAACGTAACCGGAAGCCAGGTGACGCACGGTCGCCGGATCGGGTAACGGCAGTAGACGGGGCCAGGTCGGGCCAGCCGGCGACGGCGGGCGAAGACGCCGATCCGCTCGCAACGGCGGGACCGCATCGCCGGATCGGGCCGCCACAGCAAGCCACAACGCCAGGACAGGCCGCGACAACACGCGAAAACGCCGAGCCGAATCTCGACGGTAGGTAAGGGCCGGATCGGGTTGCGATGGCACGCCATAGCACCGGGCCGACCCGCCACGGCGGGCGACGACACCGGCCCAGATCGCGACTGCAGACGACGGCGCCGGCCAAGGTCGCGACTGCGGACGATGGCACCTGTCCAGGTCGCGACTGCAGGCGACGATGCCTGGTCGCATTGCTACGGCGGACGAGGTCATCGGGACTGAGAGAGATCATCGGGTTCCAAGACGGGGTCGTGGGGGCTGGGAGACCAGGCCGAAGCCAGCGTCAGGCGGGGGTGCGGGATGCGCGGGAGGTGAGGTCGAGGAAGGTCTGTTCGAGGCTGCGGCCCTGGCTGAGCTCGGCGAGTGTGCCCTGGGCCAGGACGCGCCCGGCGCCGATCATCACGATGCGGTCGGCGACCTGCTCCACTTCGTACAGCAGGTGTGAGCTGAGCAGAACGGCGCAGCCGGAGGCGGCCAGGTCCCGCAGGAGCTCGCGCATCCACTGGATGCCCTGGGGGTCGAGGCCGTTGGCGGGCTCGTCCAGAATGAGCGCCTTGGGGCGGCCGAGGAGCGCGTGGCCGATGCCGAGCCGCTGTCGCATGCCGAGTGAGTAGCCGCGCACCGGCCGTCCGGCCTCCTTGGCGGTCAGGCCCACCATGCCGAGTACTTCGTCGACGCGCGTTTTCGGCAGGCCGAGCATGAGCGCGCCCAGGGTGAGCACCTCGCGCCCGGTGCGGCCGGGGTGCTGGGCGCCGGCGTCGAGCAGGGTGCCCACGTCGTAGCCGGGACGCGCCAGCTCGGCATAAGGCTTGCCCAGCACGGTGGCGCGGCCTGATGTGGGCTTGATGAGGCCGGTCAGGATGCGCATGGCCGTCGACTTGCCCGCGCCGTTGGGGCCGAGGAAGCCTGTGACGGAGCCGGGGTGGACGGTGAAGGACACGTCGTCGAGCGCCTTCACGCCCTTGTAGGTCTTGGTGACGCGGTGGAGTTCGATCACGATCAGAAGTTCATCGGAAACGCCACCGGATCACATCGGACCAGGGTCGAAAGTCGCCGTCGCCAGGGCTACACCTGCGCGGCGAGTTGTAGCCGAGGGTCTATAGCGGAGTCGACCCAGGGTGCTAACGCGCAGGCCAGGCCATGTTTAGGCTGATGGCCGTGCACGACCACCACGCTGTCCCTTCGCGCCAGATGGCACGTGACGACCCCGGCACGCCGCACCAGGCATCAGGCCACGACCCCTCCCTGCTCGACCGGGCATCAGGCCACGACCCCAGCCCGGTGCACGAGACACCAGGCGATGACCCTGGCACGCCGCGCTCGAGTGACGTCGCCGAACGCTTGGGTCCGCCGCGCTCGAGCCACACCGCCGAGCCCTCGGATCCGCCGCACCCGAGCCACACCGCCGAGCCCTCGGATCCGCCGCGGCAGAGTGTTGCCGAGTACCCAGACCCGGCCGAGCGTCTAGACCAGGCCGAGCGTCCGGACCTGTCGCGCCCGAGCTCGGCCGAACGCCTAGGTCCGGACGGGCGGCTCGGCATGCCTGAGGCCGTCACTACCGGCCGGTCAACCACCGGGCGGTCAGCCACCCGGCGATCAGCCAGCGGGCGGTCAGCCGCAGGGCGGTCACACATCGGGCGGTCCACCGACAAGCTGGGGGCCGTGCTGCTCTACTTGTTCGCCGCGCTGCCCCTGCTGCTCTCCGCGGTGATACTGATCAGCAGCGGCACCTACGGACCTCAGGTGAACGTGGGCATGCTGCTCGCCGACATGGCCACGGGCGCGGCGGGCATGGCGCTGCTGCCGTTGCGGCGCAGGTGGCAGTGGCAGATCGCGGCCGTGCTGGCGGTGCCGACGGCCTTCTCGATGACGATGGGCGGGCCGGCGATCGTCGCGTTCGCCTCGCTGGCCACGCATCGCCGGTGGCGGCAGGTGGTGCCGGTCGCGGTGCTGTTCTGGGCGTGCGAGGTGTTCTACAGCCGGTGGAAGGACGACATCCAGCTGACCGTGTTCTACGCGATCGTCTCGGCCGCCGTCCTGGCCGCGGTGACCGCGTTCGGGCTCTACCTGAGGGGTCGGCGCGAGCTTGAGGCGGAGCGGCTGGAGGCGGAGCGGCGCGGGCAGGCGCAGCGGGTGGAGCAGGCCAAGCTGGCCGAACGCCTGAAGATCGCGCAGGAGATGCACGACGTCCTGGCGCACCGCCTCTCCCTGCTGGCGATGCTGGCGGGCGGGCTGGCGTACCGGAAGGACCTGACGCCCGAGCAGACGCGGGAGGCGGCGCTGGCGATCCAGGAGAACGCGCACCAGTCGCTGAACGAGCTGCGCGCCGTGCTGGGCACCCTGCGGCGGGGCGGGCACGACGACCAGGCCGAGCACGACGGTGCGGCCGAGACCGAGCCCGCCGCGCCGCAGCCGACGCTGGCCCACCTCGACGCGCTCTTCGCCGAGGTACGCGCCGCCGGGCAGCAGGTCGAGGTGCACGACACCGTCACAGAGAGGGATCGGCTGCCGACGCAGACGGGGCGGCACGCGTACCGGATCGTGCAGGAGGCGCTGACGAACGCGCGCAAGCACGCGCCGGGGAGCGTGGTGCGGGCCGAGATCGGCGGGCGGCCGGGCGACGGGCTGCGGATCCGGGTGAGCAACGCGACCGTGCCGGGCAGGCCGGGGCCGGGTGGGCGGCTGGGCCTGATCGGGCTGGCCGAGCGGACGCGGATGGCCGGTGGGAAGATCACTCATGACGTACGCGACGGGCGTTTCGTCCTCGACGCGCTGCTGCCGTGGGAGGCTTGACGCGTGGTGAGAGTCGTGATCGTGGATGACGATCCCATGGTGCGTACGGGGCTGCGGCTCATCCTGGGCGGCGAGTCCGACATCGACCTCGTGGGCGAGGCGGGCGACGGCAAGCAGGCGATGACGGTGATCCGCGACCTGCGGCCCGACGTCGTGCTGATGGACATCCGCATGCCGGAGCAGGACGGTCTGACCACCACCGAGCTGCTGCTTCGGCAGCCGTCGCCGCCCCGGATCCTGGTGCTGACCACGTTCGACGCCGACGACATGGTGCTGCGGGCGCTGCAGATCGGCGCGAACGGGTTCCTGCTGAAGGACACGCCGCCGCCGAAGATGATCGAGGCGGTGCGGGCGGTGGCCAAGGGCGAGCCGGTGCTGTCGCCGAGCGTCACCCAGCAGGTGATCGCCGCCGCCACCGGACGCTACGAGCCGCGCCGGCCCGACGCCGCACGCGAGCTGGCCGAGCTGACCGAACGCGAGCGGGAGGTGGCCATCGAGGTCGCCAAGGGCAGCTCCAACGCGGAGATCGCCAGGGATCTGTCGGTGAGCGTGGCCACCGTCAAGGCCAACATCACCCGCATCTTCGCCAAGCTCGGCACGGACAATCGCGTGCACGTGGCGATGAAGGTCCGCGACGCCGGTCTCCTCTGACCGTTCCCTCGGTATGCCTGCTCGCCGGCTCCGCTCCGAGGCTCCTAGGCTCCGCTCCTCGTGGGTGCGCCCTTCAGGTCCAATCCGGCTTGATCTGTTCCGGGCGCAGCCTGCTCTGGCTTGACCGTCGCAGGCGAGGCGCGAGGTGCTCGCGGGCCGGGCTCGGGCGGGGGCGCTCGCCGACCGGGGCTCGGGCGGCGATGCTTGCAAGCCAGGTCAGGCGGGGCGCTCGCAGGCCGAACGTGGGCGAGGCGCTCGCAAACCAGGCTCAGGCGAGGCGCTCGCAAACCAGGCTCAGGCGGGGGCGCTCACAAGCCAGGCTCAGGCGGGGGCGCTCACAAGCCAGGCTCAGGCGAGGCGCTCGCAGGCCAGGCTCGGGCGGCGGCGCTCGCAGGCCGAACGTGGGCGAGACGCTCGCAAACCAGGCTCAGGCGAGGCGCTCACAAGCCAGGCTCAGGCTGCGGCGCTCGCGGGCCGAACTTGGGCGAGGCGCTCGCAAACCAGGCTCGGGTCGGGGCGCTCACAAGCCGGACGGGTTGAGGTGCTAGTAGGCCGGGCGCTGGCCGAGATGCTCGCAGGCCACTCCGGTCAGACGCTGGCGGGCTCCGGTCAGGCCCCTCGCGGGCTTTCGGGCGAGACGCCGCTTTCTCCCGGCCCCCTCCGCCTCCGACCGAGAGGTGCCGCGGCGGACGCGCTGGCAGCCGGCACTCCGGCCGACCCGTGCTGAGCCTGGCCCGGTCGCGAGTGGTCGATCGGGGGAGGGCGGTGCTGCGGCGTGCGCGCGGCCGGACCCCCGCCGCGACGCCGATCAGCCGAACCAAGGCTCAGGATCGGGCGGTCAAGTCAGGATCGGGCGGTCAAGAAGGCGGTGCTGTGGCGTGCGCACACCTGACACCGCCACACCACCCCCGCCAACTCACTGAGGCTCAGGGCCGGGCCTTCAGTGGCGCGGTGCTGCGGCGGATGATCAGGTTCGTGGCCAGCTCGATCCGGGTGCCGGACGGCCCGCGCGGGTGGGTGAGCTCCTCGTGGACGAGGCGGACGGCTTCGTTCGCCATGTCGTCGAGCGGCTGCCGTACGGTCGTGAGCGGCGGCGAGAGCATCTCGCACAGCGTCGAGTCGTCGAACCCCACGACGGAGAGATCGTCGGGGACGCGCAGGCCGCGTTCGGTGGCGGCCTGGTAGACGCCGGCGGCCTGGAGGTCGTTGCCGGCGAAGACGGCGGTGGGCGGGTCGTCGCGGTCGAGGAGTTCGCCGCCGAGCGTCTTGCCGCCGCCGACCATGAAGTTGCCGTAGCGGGTGAGCGCGGGGTCGGGTTCGATGCCGAACGTGCGGTGAGCCGCCAGGTAGCCCTCGTACCGGTCGAGCGTGCACTGGGTGTCGAGCGGCCCGCCGATGAAGCCGATCCTGGTGTGTCCGAGCTCCAGCAGGTGGGTGGTGGCCATGACGCCGCCGAGCCAGTTGGTGGCGCCGACGGTGGACAGGCGGGGGTCGCGCTGGCCGACGGGGTCGAGCAGCACGAGCGGCACGTGCAGCAGCTCCTCGAGGGCCTCGATCTCACGCTGGTCGGCCCTGGACAGCACGAGCACGATGCCGTCGGTGTTGCGCTTGCGCACCATGCCGATCCAGCGTCGCAGGTCGAAGTCGGGCCGGTAGGAGGAGGTGACGACCAGGGAGAAGCCCCAGCGGGCGGCGGCCTTCTCGGCGCCGCTGATCAGCACCTGCGCCCACGGCGAGCCGAGGCCGTCGATGAGCAGGTCGATGATGCCGGCGCGGGGTTTGCTGGGCGGGCGCGGAGCCTCGTAGCCGGAGGCTCGTACGGCTTCGAGCACCTTGTCGCGGGTGGCGGCCGAGACGTGTTTCTTGCCGCTGAGCACCTTGGAGACCGTCGGTACGGACACTCCTGCGGCCGCGGCGACGTCGGCCAGCGTGGCTCGACGCACAGGACCTCCCGTTGGCCGTGGCGCCGCCTTCCGGCGGCACCGGTGAAGTTGCGACTTTCGGAAAACCCGCCCGAACGATGGCGGCCCGCTGAACAGGCGGTATTCCGCCATATGAGCGGGTTATTGACAGGGATACGACCCGGACCTTAGCGTAACAGCTCGGCAAAGTCACGATGATTTATCGGAAAGTTAACCAGAAACTTTCCGGTACCAGGAAAGTCGCGAGGGGTCATGCCAGCACTTGAAGATCCGCCGGAGCCGGAGATCGCGCAGCAGCGGGCGCGGCGGGTCGAGGAACTGCTCGCCGGCATGTCACTGCAGGAGAAGCTCGCCCAGCTCGTCGGCGTTTGGCTGAACGTCAACAGGAAGAAGGGCGTGGTCGCCCCGCTGCAGGACTCGATGCAGAGCGAGGACCTCGGGTTCGAGGAGTTCGCCCGCAACGGCGTCGGCCACATCACCCGTCACTTCGGCACGACCCCGGTCGAGCCGGAGGCCGCGCGCAAGACGCTGGCCGAGCGGCAGCGGTGGCTGCGTGAGAACACCAGACTCGGCATCCCGGCCATCGCGCACGAGGAGTGCCTGACGGGATTGGCGGCCTGGCGGGCCACGACGTACCCGGCCCCGCCCGCGTGGGGCGCCACCTTCCATCCGGAGCTGGTGGAGGAGATGGGCAAGGCGATCGGTGCGAGCATGCGGTCGCTCGGTGTGCACCAGGGGCTGGCCCCTGTTCTGGACGTGATCCGCGACCAGCGCTGGGGACGGGTCGAGGAGTGCATCTCGGAGGACCCGTACGAGGTGGCGACCGTGGGCTCGGCCTACGTGCGCGGCCTGCAGTCCGCCGGTGTGATCGCCACGCTCAAGCACTTCGTCGGCTACTCCAACTCCCGCGCGGGCCGCAACCTCGCGCCCGTGCACGCGGGCGCCCGCGAGGTGGCCGACACGCTGCTGTTCCCGTTCGAGGTCGCGGTGCGCGACGCAGGAGCGGGTTCGGTGATGAACTCCTACGCCGAGATCGACGGCATCCCGATCGCCGCCGACCCCCGCTACCTGACCGGCGTGCTGCGCGACACGTGGGGCTTCGACGGCACGGTCGTGGCCGACTATTTCGCGGTCGCGTTCCTGCACACCCTGCACGCCGTGGCGGCCGACGCCGGTGACGCGGCCGTGCAGGCGCTCAGCGCGGGCATCGACATCGAGCTGCCGACCGGGGTGACGTACCTGGACCCGCTGCGCGCGGCGGTGGAGTCGGGCCGGATCGACGAGGCGCTGATCGACCGGGCGCTGCTGCGGGTGCTGCGGCAGAAGGCAGAGCTGGGCCTGCTGGACGACGACTACGACCCCGAGCCGCAGGGCGAGGTGGACCTCGACGACCCCGCCTCCCGCGACATCGCCCGCCGCCTCGCCGAGGAGTCGGTGGTGCTGCTCACCAACGACGGCGTGCTGCCGCTCGGCGACACGGCGGGCCGCAAGATCGCGGTCGTCGGGCCGAACGCCGACCAGGTGGCGGCGCTGTTCGGCTGCTACTCGTTCGTCAACCATGTGCTGCCGCACTTCCCCGACGTGGAGACCGGCATCGCCGCGCCGACCCTGCTGGAGGCGCTGCGCGAGGAGCTGCCGCAGGCGCGCATCGAGACCGCGCGCGGCACGGGGGTGGACGACGGCGATCGCTCGGGGATCGCCGACGCCGCCCGCCTGGCCGCCGAGTCGGACGTCGCGATCGTCGTGCTGGGCGACCGTTCCGGGCTGTTCGGGCGGGGCACCTCGGGCGAGGGCTGTGACGTGGAGTCGCTCGCCCTGCCGGGTGCGCAGCAGGAGCTGGCCGACGCGGTGCTCGCCACCGGCACGCCGACCGTGGTGGTGCTGATGACCGGCCGCTCGTACGCGGTGCCGGGCATCATCGAGCGCGCCGCCGCCGTCGTGCAGGCGTACTTCCCCGGCCAGGAGGGCGCGGGCGCGATCGCGCGGGTGCTGAGCGGCGCGGTCAACCCGTCGGGCCGGCTGCCGATGAGCATGCCGCGCGGCATCGCCGGCCAGCCGTACAGCTATCTCCACCCCAAGCTGGGCGGCGCGGGGTCGGTCACCAACCTCGACCCGGCGCCGGTGCTGGCGTTCGGCCACGGGCTGAGCTACACGAGCTTCGGCTACTCCGGCTTCACCGCCGATGAGGAGGTCGTGGCGGGCGAGCCGATCCGCTGCTCGGTGACGGTGCGCAACACCGGCGACCGGGCCGGCGCGGAGGTGGTGCAGCTGTACGCCTCCGACCGGATCGCCTCGGTCACCCGGCCGCTCGCCCAGCTCGTCGGGTACGCCAGGGTCGAGCTGGAGCCCGGGCGGTCGGCTCGGGTCGAGTTCGAGGTGCCGGCCAGGCTGCTGTCGTTCACCGGCCGTGACGGGCGGCGCGTGGTCGAGCCGGGCGAGGTCGGGCTGTCCATCCGCCGCTCGGTCGCCGACGTGGTCGAGGAGCGTACGGTGCTGCTGACCGGTTCGGTGTACGCGTTCGGCGGCGACGAGCCACGGCTCACCACCGTCGTGGTGACGGCCGACGCCCCCCAGGACCGATGAGCATGGACCGCATGGAAGCCTTCAGGCGACGTGTCGGCGGTTTCGCCTACGGCGGCGACTACAACCCCGAGCAGTGGGACCGGGAGGTGTGGAAAGAGGACGTCCGGCTCATGCGGCAGGCGGGCGTCAACATCGTCAGCCTGGGCGTCTTCGCGTGGGCGTCGCTTGAGCCGGAGCCGGGCACGTACGAGTTCGGCTGGCTCGACGAGGTCATGGACCTGCTGCACGAGAACGGCATCAGCGTCAACCTGGCCACGCCCACGGCCGCGCCGCCCGTCTGGCTGACCCACCTGCACCCCGAGGTGTTCCCGATCAGGGAGGACGGCCAGCCGTTCGGGTTCGGCAACCGGCTGCACTACGACCCGTCGTCGCCGATCTACCGCGAGTACGCCGCGCGCATCACGACCAAGCTGGCCGAGCGCTACTCGTTCCACCCGGCGCTGGCGATGTGGCACATCAGCAACGAGTACGGGCCCACGTCGTACGGCCCGGCCGCCTCGGTGGCCTTCCGCGAGTGGCTCAAGCGCAAGTACGGCACGCTGGACGCGCTCAACGAGGCGTGGACCACCCGCTTCTGGGGTCAGGTCTACACCGACTGGGAGCAGGTGGACGTACCGCACATCCCGCGTACGTGGATGAACCCCACCCGTCGCCTCGACTTCAAGCGCTTCACCTCCGACGCGCTGCTGGAGTGCTTCAAGGCCGAGCGGGACATCGTGCGCTCGTTCCGCGACGACATCCCGGTCATGACCAACTTCATGCGCTTCTTCCGCCACGCCGACTACTGGAAGTGGGCGCAGGAGGAGGACGCGGCCGCGCTCGACATCTACCCCGATCCGGCCGACGCCGGCTCGCACGTGTCGGCGGCCTTCAACTACGACCTGTTCCGCTCGCTCAAGGGCGGTCAGCCGTGGATGCTGATGGAGCAGGCGGCCAGCGCGGTCAGCCAGTGGAAGCTCAACGTCGTCAAGGAGCCGGGGCGGATGCGGCTCGGCTCGCTGCAGGCGGTCTCGCGGGCCGCCGACTCGGTGATGTTCTTCCAGTGGCGGGCCAGCAGGGGCGGGCAGGAGCGCTTCCACTCGGCGATGCTGCCCCACTCCGGGCCGGAGTCGCGGACGTTCAGGGAGGTCACCGACCTCGGGCGGGAGATGAAGCTGCTCGCGCCGGTCGCCGGCACCCGCTCGTCGGCCGACATCGCGATCCTGTTCGACTGGGACGGCTGGTGGGGCCTTGAGGAGGTCTTCGGCCTGCCGCGCAACGACTGGAGCTACACCGACACGGTGATGCGGCACTACACGCCGTTGTGGGAGCGGCATCACGCCGTGGACGTGGTGTCGGCCGCCTCCTCGCTCGACGGGTACAAGGTGCTGGTGGTGCCGAACGCGTACCTGATCGACGACGCGGGCGTGGCCCGGATCGAGAAGTTCGCGCAGGACGGCGGCACCGTCATCATGTCGTTCTTCTCCGGCGTCGTGGACGCGAACAACCGGGTCAGGCCGGACGGCTACCCCGGTGCGTTCCGGCGGCTCATCGGCGCGAAGATCGACGAGTACTGGCCGGCGCGGCCGCACGAGTCGTTCACCGTGGAGTTCGCCGACGGGCGGCGCGCCGCCTCCACCTGGTGGCGCGAGGACCTGCACCTGGAGACGGGCACGGCCCTCGCCACGTACGCCGACGGGCTGCTGGCCGGGCGCGCGGCCGTGGTCGAGAACCGGTTCGGCGCCGGGCGGGTGGTGTACTTCGCGACGCTGCTGGAGCAGGAGGCGTTCGACGAGACGGTGGCGCGGGTCGTCGCCGAGTCGGGGGTGCGCTCCCGCTTCGAGGGCGTGCCTGCGCACGTGGAGTGCTCGGTGCGGGGCGATGACGCGTACGAGTACGTGTTCCTGCTCAACCACAGCGCCGAGTCGGGGGCGTCGGTGGCCGTGGACGTGAGCGGTACGGACCTGCTCACCGGGCGTCAGGTGTCCGGCGAGGTGGCGCTGGATCCGCTGGGCGCGGCGGTCGTTCAGGTCGCGCGCGGCTGACCAGGCGCTTCTGGTGCTTCCGGCCCCGGGGGGCTTCCCGCCTCCCGGGGCTTTCGCTTTCCGAGGTTGTCCGGATGGCTGGGGCCGGTGCGGGGCCGAGGCCGAGCGCCGGTGCCGGCGCTCAGCCGGGGTGTTGTGCGTACGTGACGGCGAGGTCCGCGACCGGGCGGTAGGCGGCCACCCGGTCGCGGGTCCAGCCGTCCCCGCCGAGGAGGGCTTGGTCGGTGACGATGCGGTAGATCAGCGCCCTGATCAGGAGCTGCCCCCACTCGGGCAGGTGCGCCCAGCGGGCGGCCAGGGCGGGGGCGGCGCCGTACCAGCACAGGGCATCGACGACCGTGATCGCCGACGCCCACGCGGCGGGCCGCCAGTAGACCGGCCAGTCGATGATCGCCGGGGGCAGGCCGGGGGCGAACAGCACGTTGCCCGCCAGGTCGCCGTGCACCGCCTGGGACGGCAGATCGATCGGGCGGCGAGCCCGTACGAGCGGCTCCAGCAGGCCCGCCGCGTCCAGCGTCACGGGCCGCTCCGCCCAGGCCACCCGATCCCCATGTGTCCAGGGATCGTCGCGGTCATCGAGGAAGGCGGGCCTCGGCAGGTGCGCGACGGCCGCGTGAAAGGCCGCGCCGGCGCGTAGTGCGTCGTCCGGCCTGCGTACATCCGGCTCCCCCGCCACCAGCCGGGACGCCTCCCAGCCCCGCACCACCCAACCGCCGCCGCTCGCTTGGATCGGCCGGGCGAGCCGGAACCGCGGCGATTCGGGCAGGGACGCCAGCACCTCGGCCCGCCAGAGCGTCTCCGGCAGGAAGGTGACCGGCTTGAGCACGACCGGCCCCGCCCGCCACGCCCCGCCCAGCCACACGGGCTCCCCCGCTCCCCCGAACGCGGTGACGATCTCAGCGGCCGGCGCGCCGTCAGGGACGGGAGTCACGCGACCACCGCCTCAACGGATGGCGCGGCCCCGGACACGCGAGGCGCACGGCCACGGGACGGCGCAACGTCGGCGGCGGGGGTCATGCGTCCGCCTTCAGCCAAGCATCCACGCCGGCCCGCATTTCGGCCTTGAGCGCCTCCGGGGCGAAGGAGGCGTCGATGCCGGCCCTGGCGAAGTCGGCCAGGTCGTGGTCGGTGTAGCCCAAGACGTCGCGGAGCCGGGCGTACTCGCCGGCCAGCGCGGTCTCCCCGTCCGTGTTGATCGTGACGGCGAGCCCGGCGGCGCGCAGCCGGGGCAGCGGGTGCTCGGCGAGCGACGGCACGAGCCCGAGCAGCACGTTGGAGGTGGGGCAGACCTCCAGCGGGATCCCGCGCTCGCGGACCTCGGCCACGAGACGGTCGTCGTCGAGGACCCTGATGCCGTGGCCGAGGCGCTCGGCGTGCCCGATGTCGAGCGCCTCGCGGATGCTGGCCGCCCCCGCCGCCTCCCCCGCGTGGTGCACGAGGTGCAGCCCGGTGTCCTTGGCCGCGTCGAGCACGGCGGCGAACGGCGCGAGCGGGTGGCTCTCGTCGCCGGCCAGCCCGATGCCGATCACCTCGTCGTGCCGGGTGGCCAGCTCGTACGTCCGCCACAGCCGCTCGATCGGCCGCCGCCTGGAGTGGTCGAGCAGCACCCGGCACTCGATGCCGTACCGCTCCCGCCCTTCGGCGAGCCCGTCGAGGACGGCCGCCAGCGGCATGTCCGGCTGCCCGACCCGCTCGCCGTGGGAGGCGGCGGTGAACGTCACTTCGGCGTACCTGGTGCCCTGGGCGGCCTCGTCGGCGCAGAACTCCAGCGCGACGCGGCGGAAGTGCTCGGCGGTGCGGAGCAGCGCGCGGATCTGGGCGCGGCGGTCGGCGAACTCCCTGAAGCTCCGGAACACCCCCTCGGGCAGGGGCTCGCCGCCCAGCTCGCGGACGGTCTCGGGACGGACGGTGCTCTCCAGGTGCACGTGCAGGTGGGCTTTGGGCAACGCGCGTACGTCTCTCACGTGCCCCCACCCTAGGCAGCCGCCCGGCACGGGCGCACCGCATTATCGCCCCGAGAGGCCGGGTTCCGTCAGGGCCAGGTGCTGGCCTCGGCTTCGAAGACCGCGGGGTCGCTGTGCACGGGCAGCACGCACATGAGGTGGCCGCCGGGGACGCGTAGAGTACGGCACTCCCGCCAGCGTGACACCTCCTCCGCGCCCAGGCCGAGCAGGCGCCGGGTCTCCGCCTCGACGTCGTCGGTCTCGATGTCCACATGGAAGCGAGGGGCGTCGTCCACCGACTGGACGGCGACGATGAGGCCGGGCATGGCTCCGTGGAGGCTGATGAACTGCTCTTCACCAGGGAGCGGCCGGGCCGTGACTCCGAGAGCCGCGGCCCAGAAGGCGGCGGCCGCCTCGGCCTCCGGGGTGGGGGTGTCGATGAGGAGGGCGTAGACGCGGCTGCGGTGCATGGTGATCACCCTAACGCCCGTCCGCCGGCTGGAACCTGCCCCGGCGCAGGGCCCGGGGCGCCGCAGAGCCCTGCACATGGCTGCTCCCGGCCTGCCCCGGTCGAGCGCCGCACCCATGACCTCTCGCGCCGCAACGGCGCGAGCCATCGCCCGCAACGGGCTCCACTCTCACCCGCGACGGACAGGCCAGGTCAGAGGGTGGTGCGCTTGGTCAGGCGCATCTTCGACTGCTTGTGCGGCCCGCGCTCCCAGTCCTCCATGAACGTGGCGTTGAACCCGTACGAGGTGGCCAGGCCGGCCAGCGTCTCGGTGCGGTAGTAGAAGTCCTCGCGCAATACGTGGTGTTCCTTGCCCTCGGTGCGGTCGAAGGTGAAGTCGAACCAGCCGCCCGGCTTCATCACCCGTCCCACGTGGGCGAAGCACTCCTCGATGACGTGCAGCGGCGAGTGCGAGAACACGCTGTGGGCGTGCACGACGTCGAAGTGCGCATCGGGCAGGAAGGCGAAGCGCAGGTCGCGTACGGGGGTCAGGTGGGGCAGCTTGTCGGCCAGCTTGTGCCGGACGATGGTGTCCTGGGCGGCGATGAGGATGTCGGGCGAGATGTCGATGCCGTAGTAGTTGCCGGTGTGCAGGTAGTCGATGAACAGGTGCCCGGCCCGCAGGTTGCCGCAGCCGATCTCCAGCAGGCGGCACTCGGGCTTGAGCCCGTGTTCGACGAGGTAGTCGAACTGCATGCGGCCCACCTCCAGCCAGCGCTTGTGGCTGTGCGAGCCGACCGCCCCTTCGGGGTCGCGGGCGGTGTCGGAGCGCATGACGGCTCGGTAGTAGGAGACGTGGTCCCGCGTGCGCAGCCTGAACCACGTGTCGCGGGCCAGCCGCCGCAGGTGAGGGACGATCTTTTCCGGATGCTTGATTGCGTACGTCGCTTGGTGGGCGAGGCTCGAACGGGCGCGTTTCACGCCACGGAATCTAGGCCGACGGCCCGGCCCTGAGAGCGCTGTGGCGACACTCTTGATGACCCGTTTGCGCAGCCTTTCACACCGGAGGCGGCGGCGCTCAGCTCAGGTAGTCGCGCAGCGCCAGTGAGCGCGACGGGTGGCGGAGCTTGGACATGGTCTTGGCCTCGATCTGGCGGATGCGCTCGCGGGTGACGCCGTAGACGCGGCCGATCTCGTCGAGCGTCATCGGCTTGCCGTCGTTGAGGCCGTACCGCATGCTGATCACCCCCGCCTCCCGCTCGGTGAGCTGGTCGAGCAGCGCCCGGAGCTGCTGCTGGAGCAGCGTGAACGAGACCGCGTCGGCCGGGGAGACGGCCTCGGTGTCCTCGATCAGGTCGCCGAACTCGCTGTCGCCCTCGTCGCCGAGCGGCGTGTGCAGGGAGATCGGCTCGCGGCCGTACCCCTGGACCTCGATGACGCGATCGACGTCGAGCTCGCACTCCTTGGCGATCTCCTCGGGCGTGGGCTCGCGGCCGAGGTCGCTCGCCAGGCGGCGCTGCACCCGCGCGACCTTGTTGATCAGCTCCACCATGTGGACGGGGATGCGGATCGTGCGGGCCTGGTCGGCCATCGCCCTGGTGATCGCCTGCTTGATCCACCACGTGGCGTACGTGGAGAACTTGAAGCCGAGCCGGTAGTCGAACTTCTCGATCGTCCTGATCAGACCCAGGTTGCCCTCCTGGATGAGGTCGAGGAAGAGCATGCCGCGCCCGGTGTAGCGCTTGGCGATGGAGACCACCAGCCGCAGGTTGGCCTCCAGCATGCGCTGCTTGGCGCGTACGCCGTCCTCCGCGATCCATTCCAGGTCGGCCCGCAGGTCGTCGGGCAGGTCCGGCTCGGTGTCGAGCCGCTCCCTGGCGAACAGCCCGGCCTCGATCCGCTTGGCCAGGTCGATCTCCTGCTCTGCGCTGAGCAGCGGCACGCGGCCGATCTCCTTGAGATACGCCTTGACCGAGTCGGCCCCGACGGTCGTGACACCGTCGGCGGTGTTGTCGTCCAGTTCGAGAACCTCTGCTGCTTGGGACAAAACCCTCTCCTCGCTTGCGTGCACGGACGCCGTCCTAAACTTGGGTCACGCCTAACTTTAGGTTCTCTCGATCGAAGAGTCAACCTAAAATAAGGTCGAACCTAAGTTTTTATGTAAGACTGGAGCCATGAGCACCGACACCTTGGGTTTGAGAGAACAGAAGAAGCGTGAGACCAGGCAGGCCATCTCTGACCACGCTACCCAACTGTTCCTGGAACGTGGCTTCGACCGCACGACGATCGCCGACATCGCCGCGGCGGCGCGGGTCGCCAAGATGACCGTGACCAACTACTTCCCCCGTAAGGAGGACTTGGCGCTCGACCACCACGAGGAGTTCGTGGCCGGGCCCGCCTCGACGCTCGCCCGCCGCCCGGCCGGGGAGTCGGCGCTGGCCGCGATGCGGCGGGAGTATCTGGCCGCGATCGAACGCCACGACGCGATCATCGGCTTCACCGGGCCCGCCTTCGCCCGCATGATCGCCGAGAGCCCCACCCTGGTGGCGCGCCTGCGCGAGCTGCATGATCTGCGCGAGGAGGCGCTCGCCGAGCAGCTCGCCGCCGAGATGCCCGGCGACCCCGTCGGGGCGCGGGCGGTGGCGGCACAGCTCGCGGCGGCCGACCGGCTGATCTTCCGCGAGCTGCAGGCCCGCATGCTGACCGCCGAGGACGGCGACGACGCGGCGATCGACCGCATGGCCGCCGAGGTCACGGAGATCGCCCGCCGCGTCTTCGACCTCCTGGAGCCCTCACTCGGCACCCTGGCCATCCGCTGACCACCCCCTTCACCGGGCTGCGTTCGCCCGGCCCCGTTCGCCCGGCCCCGTTCGCCCGGCCGCGTTCCGCCGCCGGTCGCGTTCGCCCGGTCGCTTCGCCCGGCCTTTTCGCCTGACCGCTTCGTCGGGCACGGCGGCCATCCGCCGACCGACCCTTGCTCGAACCCCCTACCCACGAGCACGCCGATACCCAGCGTGTCACCCGCCACCGACAATTCCGCGCGGGCCCAGGGGCGCTAGCGAGGCAAGCCGGGCGCCGCTGGCGGTGCACGCTGAAACGGCACAGGAGGAACGAGCCGGACAGCGCCGGGCAGGGTGGGGTGCGAGCGGCTCACGCCGAGCGACGCCGTCCGGGCGCGCCCAGAACGGCGCAGTGGAGCCGGCCGGGCGGCGCTAATGCGGCCGGCCGGGTTCTGCCTCGCGTAGCTCCTGGAGGGCCGCGCGTAGGTCGTCGGTCAGTTCCCAGGCGTCCGGCACCATGTCCCGATCGGTGACCACGCCGACGTCGAGCCATCCGTCGTAGGAGAAGGCGGTGATGTTGATGCCGCCGCTGACGTCGGTGATCACCGAGACGGGGTAGTTGCCGAGCAGCCGGACGCCGCACACGTACAGCGGGAACTGGGGTCCCGGCACGTTGGAGACGATCAGGTTGATGGGCGGCGCGGCCTGGCCGACCAGGCCGAACGCCGAACGCGCGGCGAGTCCCATGAGCGCGGCCGGCATCGACTCGCTGAACTCGCGCAGCCAGCGCGCGGGCGCGAGCGAGAAGCGGTCCTTGATGCGGTGCATGGACTGCCGTACGTGGTGCAGCCGCTCCACCGGGTCGGCGAGGTGCACGGCGAGCGGCGCCGTCATGATGGCCACCTGGTTGCCCGGCCCCGAGCCCTCGCCGGACCGCCCAGCGCCCTCCCCAGAGCGCTCCGAGCCCTCCCCCGACCGGCCCGTGCCCTCGCCCGGCCGCACCGAGAACGGCACTCCGGCCACCAGCGGCCGGGCCTGGCACGCCGCCGTGCGCGGCCAGCCACCGGCGCAGCGCGCCCGCGCACACCGCCATCACGACGTCGTTGACCGTGACCCCGAACGCCTTGCGCACCTGCTTGATCTCCTCCAAGGGCAGCGAGACGAAGGCGTAGCGCCGGTGCGCGGAGACGGGCCCGCTGAACGGCGTCCTGGGCGCGGGCAGCACCGGCAGGTCGGGGGCGTGGCCCTCACCGGCGAGGCGGCGGGCGATTCCGGAGACGAGGGCGGCCCCGGGCAGCCGGGACACGACGGGGATCTCGTCGAGGTGAGGGACGGCGTCGGCGGCGAACCGCACGGCGTGGGCCGGGTTGGTGGCCAGCCGGGCCAGGCCGCGCGCCACCATCTCGGCGAGGCCGGGCGGCGGCTGGTCGTGCTCGGGTTCGACGGGTGGCGGGGGCGCGGGTTCGGGGGTGACGTCGAGCAGGGCGGCCAGTACGTCGGCGCCGCCGATCCCGTCCACGGCGGCGTGGTGGATCTTGGTGTAGAGGGCCGTGCGGTCGCCGGGCAGGCCGTGGATCAGGTAGATCTCCCACAGCGGGCGGCCGCGGTCGAGGCGGCGGGAGTGCAGGCGGGCGACCTGCTCGGCGAGCTGCCGGTCGTCGCCGGGCGGGGGCAGGCCGATCTCGCGTACGTGGTAGTCGAGGTCGAGATCGTCCTCCTCCTGCCAGTACGGGTGGTCGAGCCCGAGGGGCACGGGGGCGAGCTTGCGCCGCAGCGCGGGCACGTACGGCAGCCGCCGCTGCAGCAGGTCCTGCAGGTCGGCGCGGAGCAGGTGGCCGTCGAGCACGGCCAGGCCGGCGATGTTGGCGACGTTGGTGACGGTCTCGAAGTGCAGGAACTGCGCGTCGAGTGCGGAAAGCTGCGGCATCGTCCCACCTCCGCCCCGAACGCAATCAGAGCACACCGGTCACTTCAAGAGCGGCCGGAACCCCTTCGACTCACAGCTGCCCGCGTACGGGCCGGGCACGCCACCCCGTCTCCTGAAGGGACGAAAGATACTGGCGAGTCAAGATCGCACGATTGAGGTCGCGCCAGGTGAGCATCTAGATATCATGCCTTTCCCCATCAAAGAGGTACGCGCCGCGTACCCCGCGCTCTCCGACGGCCACGCCTATCTCGACGGCGCCGCCGGCACCCAGGTCCCTCAGTCCGTGATCGACGCCATCGCCACCGCCTACCGGACGGGGATCGGCAACGTGGGCGGCGCCTTCCCGGCCAGCCACCGCTCCGACGCGATCGTGGCCGCCTGCCGCGCCGCCGTCGCCGACCTGGTGGGCGGCCGTCCCGAAGGCGTCATCCTCGGGCCCAACATGACGACGCTCACGTACCGGCTGTCGAAGGCCATCGCCGGTCCCGGCGACGAGGTGGTGGTCTCGCGGCTCGACCACGACGCGAACGTGCGGCCGTGGACGCAGACCGGCGCCACGGTGCGGTGGGCCGAGGTCGACCCGGTCACCGGCGAGCTGCCGGTCGAGCAGTACGCCGACCTGATCAACGAGCGGACACGGGTGGTCGCGGTCACGGCGGCGAGCAACATCCTCGGCACCCGCCCCGACGTGCCCGCCATCGCCGAGCTGGCGCACCGGGCCGGGGCGCTGGTGTACGTGGACGGCGTGCACGCCACCCCGCACGGCCCGGTGGACATGCGGGCGCTGGGCGCCGACTTCTACGCCACGAGCGCGTACAAGTGGGCGGGGCCCCACATCGGCGCGGTCGTCGCGGATCCCGAGCTGCTGGAGACGCTGAGGCCGGACAAGCTCGCGTCGTCGCCGGACACGGTGCCGGAGCGGTTCGAGACCGGCACGGCGGCCTTCGCCGACCTGGACGGCGTGACGGCCGCCGTGGACCACCTGGCCGCCATGGTGCCCGGCACCGGCACCCGCCGCGAGCGCCTGCTGGCCTCGATGGCCGCCGCGGAGGAGCACGAGCTGGAGCTGTTCGCCGAGATGCTGGCGGGCCTGGAGTCCATGCCGCACGTCACGCTGTACGGCAAGCCCGCGCGGCGGACGGCGACGGCCTACTTCAACGTGGCCGGGCACACCCCGCGCCAGGTGGCCGAGCACCTGGCCAAGCTGGGGGTGAACGTCTGGAACGGCCACAACTACGCCTGGGAGCTGACCGGCGCGCTCGGCATCCGCGACTCGGGCGGCGCGGTGCGGGCGGGCCTGGTGCACTACAACGACGCATCGGACGTGGAGCGCCTGCTGGACGGCGTGGCCAAGCTGCGCTGAAAGGCGGTGCCGAAGCGGCGGCTCGGCCATCCGGGAAGGGGCGGCTCAGGCGGCGTCGGCGGCCGAGGGCTGCTCGTACACCGGCAGGCGGATCACGAACCGCGCGCCTGACGGGCAGTCCTCGACCGTCAGCGAGCCGCCGTGCGCCACGCACGTCTCGCGGCTGACGGCCAGCCCGAGCCCGCTGCCGCCGGGATCGAGGCGCAGCCCCTCCTCCAGGCGGACGAACGGCTCGAAGATCCGCTCGCGGTCCTCGGGCGGGATGCCCTCGCCGTCGTCCTGCACGACCAGGACGGCCTGCCGGTCCGAGCGCGCGACGGAGACGTCGATGCAGGTGCGGGCGTGCCGGCGCGCGTTGGCCAGGAGGTTGTCGAGCACGCGCAGGAGCTGCACCCGCGAGCCCATCACGGTGGGGCGGCCTGATCGGTGCAGCCGGATGTCGATGCCGGAGCGGGGCAGCGCCGCGAGCTCCTCCTCCACCAGCTCGACCAGGTCGAGCTGCTGCTGGGCCGCCATGCCCGAGTTCTTGACCCGGGTGTAGGCGAGCAGGTCGTCGATGATGGCCTGGAGGCGTTCGGTGGTGCGCAGCGTCAGCCGCAGGGCCGAGCGCGGCTCCACCTCGTCGGGGTACATGAGCGCCTCCTCCAGCTGCACGTGCAGGGCGGAGACGGGGGCGCGCAGCTCGTGGGAGACGAGAGAGGCGAAGCGGCGCTGCGCGGACACCGCCTTCTCCAGCCGGTCGAGGTAGAGGTTGGAGGTGCGGGCGAACTCGGCGATCTCGTCGTCGCCCGGGGGCGCGGGGACCCGGAGGCTGAGGTCGTTCGCGGTGGCCTCGCGCATGGTGGCGCTGATCTCCTGCACCGGGCGGAGCGTGCGGCCGACCACCATCCACGTGGCCCAGGCCGCCACAGCGGAGGCGATCAGCACCGCGGTGCCGAAGCCGATCTCCAGGTAGGGCGTGGCGAGTGCGGGCGGCATCAGCCTGCCGCCGAGGACGAAGTGCTCCTCGCCGCCGAACAGCGTCTGTGCGACCCTGCCGTCGAGCCGCAGCACCGCCACCATGAGGCACGGCCCCTCCCCGGGGCAGGCCACGGCGTCCTTGAGACGCGCATCGGGCGGCGGGCGGACGGTGGTCAGCGGCGGGATGCGCAACCCGGAGCCGTTGCCCGCCACCAGCTCGCCCCGCGCGTTGATGAGCTGCAAATAGTCGCTGCGCACGCTCGGCGTGGGCCGCGGTATCTGGCCGGGCACCATCTGGTTCGCCCAGCCCACGACGTCCTGCCGCAGGTCCTCGTAGACGTCCTTGGAGATGCTGTTGCGGATGCCGAGCACGGCGAGGGCGGCGACCACCGAGAGGATCACCAGGAACAGCACCCCGACCCAGCACGTGTAGCGCGCGCGGATCGACCGGGGGTACGGCCATCGCCATCCCGTCCCGCTCAGCCTCATGCGACCTCCTCTGCCCGCCCCCAGCCGGAGCAGGCTTCGGTGGAACGGTCGGTAGGCTCCTTCCGTCATGGTCCCGTCATGGTCGTGGCAGGTGTTCGAGCAGGAGCAGCGCGATGTCGTCGCCGCGCTGCTCGGCGGCGGGCGCCTGGTCGAGCAGGGTCTCTCCGAGCAGGTGCAGGGGCTGCTGCCCCGCCTTGGTCAGGTAAGCGGCCAGGCGGGCGATGGCGTCGTCCAGGTGCACGCCCGGTGCCTCGATGAGGCCGTCGGTGTACAGCGCGAGGATCGCGCCGGGCGAGAACGGCACCTGCAAGGTGGGATACTCCGCGTCCGGGTCGATGCCGAGCAGCGGGCCCGGCGGTACCTCCACGGGTTCCGCGGCGCCGCCGGGAGCCCGCAGCAGGGGCGGCGGATGGCCGGCGTTGGCGATGGAGAACGCGCGCAGCCGCAGGTCCAGGTGGAGCAGCACGCAGCTGGTGAACAGGTCGGTGTCCAGGTAGAGCAGCAGCCGGTTGGCGTTGCGCAGCACCGTGCCCGGATCGGCCTCGGGGTCGGTGGCGGAGGCGTGGATGGCGGTGCGCACCTGCCCCATGAGCGCGGCGGCCGACAGGTTGTGTCCCTGCACGTCGCCGATGACCGCCACGGCGGCGTGGTCGTGCAGGCGGATGAGGTCGTAGAAGTCGCCGCCGACGCCGACGCCCCGCGTGGCGGGCACGTAGCGGGCGGCCGCCTCCAGGTCCTCGATGTCGGGCAGGCGGCGCGGCAGCAGGCTCGTCTGCAGGCAGTGGGCGGCCTGGTCCTTGGCCTCGTACAGCAGGGCGCGGTCGAGCGCCTGGGCCATCAGCCCGGCCAGGGAGGTGAGCGTGGTGCGCTCGGCCCCGCTGAACGGGTGGGGCTGCTCGAAGGCCACCACGCAGGTGCCGGCCAGCCGGTCGGGCAGCGACAGCGGCAGGAACGCCCACGCCTCCATGTCGTCGGCGTCCAGCGCGGGCTTGTAGACCTCGCCCATCTCCTCGCGGTCGCCGTAGAACCTGGCCTCGCCGGTCCGCATGACCCGGCCGGTCATGGTGAGGCAGTCCACCGGCATCCCGTTCAGCCGCTCGACGAACGTACGGCTGAACCCGTGCGAGCCGAGCACCCGCAGCCTGCCGCCCTCGGCGATGAAGACCGCCATGGAGTGCACGCCGCAAACCGCCATCATGTGGTCGGTGACCACCTCGATGACCTGCCGCACGGTGAGCGCCCTGGTCAGGGTGGCGGCCAGGTGCAGCAGCTCGTGCAGGTGGTGCGGCTGCGGATGCGCCGAGCTGTCGGCCAGCGGCAGCTTGCCGGTGGACACGAGGTGCAGGCTGACGCCCGTCGGGTCGGGGTGCAGGCGGGCCTCGACCGTGACGCCGCCCGGCGTGCCGAGCAGGCAGGTGGTGGGCTGCTGGCTGACCACGGCGTGCCGGAAGCGCTCTTTGAAGACGGGGCCGCGCAGCCAGTCCACCGCGTCCCACAGCACGCGGCCGAGCAGCGTGCCGTGGGAGGCGCCGCCGAGCATCTCGGCGGCCGGGTCGTTGAGGTAGGTGATGTGGCCGTACAGGTCGAGCGAGACGCAGCCGTCGCGCAGCCGGTCGGCGAAGCCGAAGGCGGCGGGTGTGCGCGCCCCCTCAGAGGGCCGCGACGGCAGCGGGGTCAGCGTGCGCGGCTGCGGGGTGACCGGGGGCCGCTGGTCGTCCCCCGCCGACTCCTTCAGCACCTCTTCCATACGGCGGGTGGCCTCGTCGATGACCTCCAGCTCGTACGAGCCGAGCCGCGGCTGCCGCGACGACGACCACATGAGCACCCAGGAGCCGACCACCCGGTCGCCGATCCTGAGCGGCGTGGCCAGCACGGAGAAGTGGTACGGCACGAGGAAGGCCATGGCCGGGAAGCGGCGGGCCAGCTCCTCCAGGTCGGGCACCCACACCCGTTCCCTGCGCCGCACGGCGACGGTGGCGGGGACGCCGGCCTCGGCGCGCAGCCTGCTCCACTGGCCGACCATCGGGCCCGGCAGTCCCATCTGGGACTGCATGAGCAGCACCTCGCCGGCCGCGTCGAGCAGATAGAGCATGGCGATGTGGGCCCCGGTCTCCCGTGCGGCGCGCACGAGCGTCTCGTCCATTTCCGAGGTGGCCGGGGGCCCGGCCGGCTGGAGCCGGTGAGACGCGGTGAGCCACTCGGTCCCGCGCGACAGCATCGGCTCCTCACGCCTCCCTACGCGAGCCATACGGTCACGGTATCTACCGCTTTAGCCCGATAGGTGATTACTTGTCGTAATCTGACCGGTTACCGAGACGTGGATGGCGGTCGTCAGACCTTTCCATGACGATGCCCGCCGGCCGGTCCGGCGGGCGGGCGTCGAAGCCCTGGCCGCGGGCTATTCCGCGAGGCTGCCGCAGGTAAAGCCCTTCTCCCTGTCGGGCGGAAACATCTGCACCTCGGTCAGGATCGTGCTCTCGGAGAACTTGCGGAAGGTCAGCGCCCTGTCGCAGTCGTAGATGGCGTAGCCGCCCTCGTGCTCGCCGAGCACCATCATCCAGCGGCTGTCGTACAGGGGCTTGCCGCTGCTGTCCTGGAGCTTGGCCCATTGCGTCTGGAAGCCGACGGCGTCGAGCAGGGCGGTGGACTCGCCTTTCTCCAGCACGTTGATCGCGCCGTAGATCATCTGGATCATGAGGACGTAGCCGAGTCCGATCCCGGTGAGCGCGCCGACCAGCACCTTCAGGCCCGCCCTGCCCACAGGCTTGCGGCGCAGCAGCCGGAACGGCACCACGTACGCCACCACGCCGAGACCGGCCGCGAGCAGCACGTCGCCCGCCTCGACACTGATCTTGGCGGTGGGGTCGTCGCCCGACAGCGCTGTCATGAAGTACATGAAGCCCAGGTACGAGGCGCCGGCCCAGGCGGCGGCGATCACCGCGACGATCCACGGCTGCCGGCGCACCTTCTGCACGATCCGGCCTGCCCAGCCGCGGGTGATCACGTTGAGCAGCCAGCCCAGGCTGACGGCGAGGCCGAGGGCGATCGCGCCCAGGATCAGCAGCGGCAGGATCGTGCCCAGCAACCGGCCGAGCAGCACGGCCTGGTCGATGCCGGCCTGCTCGGGCGTGATGCCGAAGATCGCGTACATGGCCTGGTAGCCCATGTAGAGCAGCGCGTACAGGGTCACGCCGAGCGGGACGAGGACGGAGCCGGCCTTTTCCAGCAGGTCGATGACGCCGACCTTCTCCTCGGCCTCCGGCTCAGGGGCTTCGGATGCTAAGTCCGAAATATGAGTATCCGCAGGGTGAGCGGCATAGGACGGAGAAGTCATGGCCGGAGCATAGAGGATGGACTCTCCGCACAACGCCGTTTTCACGCTGTGAGGGACAAGTCCGTCATGGTAGTGATCACAGCTTCGCGCCCTCGCAGCGCTGTCTCGCTCACGCCGGCCCGTGCGCCGCCCGCTCCTTCGCCGAGGCGGGCCCTTGACCGCGTAGCCGTTTGGCTGGACGCTCGAAGGCACCCGGCTTGATCGACGGATCTTCCCCGGCTGGCCGCGCGACCACGTCCGAGGTGGATCACGCCGTGAGCACCATGCCGCGCGAAGAGGGTGAAGGTCGCATGACCATCGCGGAAGAGCTGCTCCTGCTCGCCTACGACAAGGAAGGCCGGCCGGACGTCACCATGACCTGGCTGGATCCCGCGATCGCCGCCGCCGTCCTGGCCGAGCTGGTCGTGCACGGCCGGGTGGAGATGTCGGGCAGGAGGCTGCGCGTTCGCGACCAGAGCCGGCTCGGCGAGGACGAGCTGGACGCCGCGCTGGCCCTCATGGGCGCCAAGAGCAGGCGGCCCGTGTCGTGCGTCCAGCTCCTGGAACGGCACGGCCTACGGCGGCGGCTGCTGACCCGGCTGGTGACGGGCGGGGTGCTGGCCGAGACGCGCGGCAAGGCGCTCGGCTTCTTCCCCGTCAAGCGGTGGCCGGAGGCGCGTCCTGGCGGGCGGGCCGAGATCAGGGCGCGGGTGGCGGCGGTGCTGGGCGGCGCGGAGCCCGACCCCCGTACGGGGACGCTCATCGCGATCCTGCACGCCGACCGGTACACCCGCACGTTCTTCCCCGGCTACGACGACCGGCGCTACAAGGAGGTCGCCGAGGGCGGCTGGGCGGCCGAGCCGGTGATCCGCACGGTGGGCGTCATCGCCGACGCCGCACTGTACGCCATGGCCGGCGAGTGACCGCTGCTCCCAACCGGCTTCTCCCCTGACGGCCGCACTCCACCGGCTTCTCCCCTTACGGCGCACCGGTCAGTAGCTGGGCGGGGTCGCCGCGACGAGGAAGTCGGCGGGCTCGTCGCCCGGGTTGATGTAGCGGTGCGGGAGCGTGGAGTCGAAGTAGCAGCTGTCCCCCTCCTCCAGCAGGTGCTCGGTCCCCGCCACCTCGACCACGAGCCGCCCGCGCAGCACGAGCACGCACTCCTCCGACGGGTGCGTCCACGGCTCGGCGGCCGACGCGCCGCCGGGCAGCAGGTGGCCTTCGAGCACCTCCAGGCGGCCATGGCCGGGCGAGACGCGCGTGTAGGAGATCCCGCCGGCCGGCGACTTGACCAGCATCCGCCCGCCGCGCCGCACCACGGCCACGGCCTCGGCGTCGGGCTCCTTGAACAGGTCGAACAGCGGCAGGTCCAGCACCTTGGCGATCTTCCGCAGCGTCTCCAGGCTGGGGTCGGCGAGGTCGCGCTCGACCTGGCTGATGAGCCCGCTGGACACGCCGGTGGCGGCGGCGAGCTGGGCGAGGGTCAGCCCGCGTTCCGTGCGGAGCTGCCGGATCCTGGCACCGATCACCCGGCGATCCTACCGTCGTTCAACCACATTGAACGGCTATTGACCTGGTTGAAATCCCCTGGATAAGGTGCCCGAAATGTCGTACATGTTGAACGCCTCCCAGTTCCGGGCCGAGTTCCCCTCTCTGGCCGACTGCGTGCACCTCGCGAGCTGCAGCCAGGGCGCGCTGTCGTCGCGGCTGGCGTACGCGCTGCAGGAGATCGGCCACTCGCTGCGTGTGGAGGGCGCCCCGTGGGGGACGTGGATGGCGCAGGTCGAGCGGGCCAGGGAGCGTTTCGCCCGGTTGATCGGCGCCGAGCCCGGCGAGGTGGCCGTGCTGTCGTGCGCCTCGGAGGCCGCATACCAGGCCGCCTCCTCGCTCGACTGGTCGCGGCGGCCCGGCATCGTCACCACCGACCTGGAGTTCCCATCCATCGCGCACGTCTGGCTGGCGCAGGGTCAGCGCGGCGCGCGGGTGCGGGTGGTGGCCGACAGCGGCGAACACGTGGCGGCGGAGGCGTACGAGGAGCTGATCGACGAGAGCGTCGGCCTGGTGTCGGTGCCGCTGCACACCTACCGCAACGGCGCCCGCCTGCCGGTCGAGGACGTCGTGCGGCTGGCGCACGAGCAGGGCTCGCGGGTCTTCGTGGACGCCTACCAGGCCGCCGGGGTGACCCCGATCGACGTGCGCGAGCTGGGCTGCGACTACCTCGCGTCGGGCTCGCTCAAGTACCTGCTGGGCCTGCCCGGCATCGCCTTCCTGTACGTGCGCGGCGGGCTCGAGCAGCAGCGCGAGCCGGAGCTGACCGGGTGGTTCGGCCGCAGGCAGCCGTTCGCGTTCGACCCCCGGCTGCTCGACTTCCCCGCCGACGCCCGCCGTTTCGAGACCGGCACGCCGCCCATCCCGTCGGCGTACGCCGCCAACGCCGGCTTCGACCTGATCGAGCGCATCGACCTGCACGACGTGCGGCGGCACGTGTCCGGGCTGGTGGAGGAGCTGGCCGAGCGGCTGACCGCGGAGGGCGTGCGGGTGGCGAGCCCGGCGGGCGCGCGCGGCCCGCAGGTGGCCATCGCCGACCAGGCCCCCGACCGGCTGGCCGCCGCGCTCGCCGAGCGCCGCATCTGGACGGCGCCGCGCGGCGACCTGCTGCGGCTGTCGTTCCACTACTACAACGACCGCTCCGATGTGGACGCGGCCGTCGAAGCCATCAGCTCCTATCGGAGGAGCTGACCACCCCCTACCGAGAGGCACCCGCCGTGGACGACCCCGCGACCCCCAACGCACCCGGCCTGCAGCGCCGGCTGACCGGCCGTCAGCTCACGATGATCGGGCTCGGCGGCGCCATCGGCACCGGGCTCTTCCTCGGCTCCAGCCTGGCGATCTCGCAGGCGGGCCCGGCGACGATCGTGGCGTACGTCATCTGCGCCGCGGTCGCCATGGTGATCGGCTGGTCGCTGGCCGAGATGGTGGTGGTACACCCCGAGGCGGGCGCGTTCGGGGTCATCGCCCACCGCTATCTGGGGCCGTGGGCCGGGTTCGTGGTGCGGTGGACGTATTGGACGATCCAGGTCATCGCGATCGGCGGCGAGGTGATCGCGGCCGGGATCTACGTGCAGTTCTGGTGGCCGTCGCTGCCGCTGTGGCTGCCGGTCGCGGTCTTCTCGCTCGTCGTGCTGGCGGTGAACGCGGCCGCGGTGCGGCTGTTCGGCGAGATCGAGTACTGGTTCGCGATGATCAAAGTGGTGGCGATCATCGTGTTCATCCTGCTCGGCCTGGTGCTGGTGACGGTCGGCCTGCCCAGCGCGGACGCCACGGGCCTCGCCAACCTGACCGCGCACGGCGGCTTCCTGCCGAACGGGATGAGCGGGCTGTTCCTCGCCATGGTGTTCGTGCTGTTCAGCTACATCGGCACCGAGGTCGTGTCGGTCACCGCCGCCGAGTCGGAGGACCCCGTACGCGACATCCCGCGCGCCGCCCGCCGCATGATCACCCGGCTCGCGCTCTTCTACGTGGTGGCCATCGCGATCGTGCTCACCGTGGTGCCGTGGCCGGTGACGGCGCAGGGCGGCTCGGTCACCGAGAGCCCGTTCGTCACCGTGTTCTCGGCCGCCGGAGTCCCCGCCGCCGCGACCATCATGAACTTCGTGGTGCTCACCGCCGCGCTGTCCAGCGCCAACACCAACCTCTACCTGACCACCCGGATGATGCACTCCCTGGCCGCCAACGGCTACGCCCCTCGCTGGACGGGACGGCTGAGCCGGGCGGGTGTGCCGCGCAACGCGCTCGCGCTGTCGGCGCTCGGCCTGGCGCTCGCGGCCGGGGTGTCGGCGGCCAGCGAGAGCGGCGCGTACCTGGCGCTGTTCGGCGTGTCGGTGTTCGGCGCGCTGGTGGTGTGGCTGCTCATCCTGGCCACCCACCAGGCGTTCCGCCGCAAGCGCGCCGCCCAGGGGCTGCCGCCGTCGCCGGTGCGGCTCTGGGGCGCGCCCGTGACGTCGGGCGTGGTGATGGTGTTCCTTGCCGCGGTGATCGTCTCGACGCTGTTCATCGAGCCGCTGCGGCCTGCCTGGTGGGCGGGCGTCCCGTTCTTCGTGATCGTCAGCGCGGCGTACGTGATCGCCTCCCGCCGGGCCCGAACGGGTGTGCGCGGCATCGGGTGAAGTGCCCGGCATGCATGTGTACTTCCTCTGAGGACGACGCGGCCCGCCCCGCCCTGCCACGGGCGCGGCTGAGCGCATCCGCGTCAGCTCTGACCTTTCCTCGCTCGTCGTGGCCGCCCTGCGCGTGACCGGCGTGGACGTGACCGTCTCGGCCGGCGACCGGCTGGGCGTGGCCGGCGAGAACGGCCGTGGCAGATCACACTGCTGCAGGTGCTCGCAAGCAGGCTCGCACCGGACGCGGGCATCGTGCGCCGCGCGGGCACCATCGGGGTCGCCGACGGCCGCCTGCCTGCTCGGCGCCGGGCACGACCTGCTGCTGCTCGACGAGCCGACCAACCATCTCGACGCCGCCGGGCTCGGCCCCGCGGCCGGCAGGCGCCGCGCGGGGCCGCCCCCGCTCCTCACCCCGGCCCACCCGTGCTCGCCGTCACGACGCGTGCCGACCCACCCGAAAGGATTGCGTGACGCTGCTCCCCGATTGACCCGCGGCGGGCCGTTCAGGCACCGGCACGGAGGCCCGCCGATGCCACGCGGCGGGCCGTTCGGGCACCGGCACGGAGACCGGCCGATGCCGAGTTTTGCTGAAGTTTCGCCTGATTTCAGGTTCTTTGCCCCCTTTGAGGGCAGGCGGGCGGCGATGGGTCGGCCTTCACAGACGCGGCCTCGGGGAAGGAAAACTCGATCATGGCGAACAAGATGGGAATCGCCTGCGCCTTGCTGGCCGGGTACTACCTCGGGCGGCGACGGAAGCTGCGCACGGCGGCGTTCCTGGCGGCGGCCGGGCTTGCGGGAAAGGCCTCAGGGAACGGCGGGCTGCTGTCGCTGGGGCTGAAGGCGCTGGGCTCATCGGCCGATATCGGCAAGCTCACCGAGCAGGTCAAGGGCGGCCTGCTGGAGGCCGGTAAGGCCGCGGCGAGCAGACAGGTCGACTCCCTGAGCGACAAGCTCCATGAACGTGCCGAGCAGCTCAAGACACCGGCCACCGCCGAGGGCGGGGACGAGCCCACCGAGGGCGCGGACCAGCCCGCCGAGGGCGCGGACGGCACCGGCCCCACCGACGAGTCCTCCTCGGACGGCGAGCCCGAGAGCGATACCGGCGACGAGGCCGGGGATCAGGATGAAACCGAGCGAGAGCCTGCTGGGCAGGAACGGGCGCGACGGCAGCCGCGTACCATCCGGCGGACCTCCGTGCGGAGGTGAGCACAGGTGGCTGAGGAACGAGCGGGAGCGGGCCGCCCCACAGTACGGCGGTTGACGCGTACGGCAGGTAAGGCCGCGGGCGCGGGCAAGCGTGCGGTCAGCGGGCTCGGCAAGGCCGCCGGTGCGGCGAAGCAAGGCACGACGGGCAAGGCCGCGAGCGCCGCCAAGGAAGGCACGGAGAAGACGTCGGCCGCAGGCAAGGTCACGCGGACGGCGACCGGCACGGCCACTCGGGCCGCCGGTACGGCGAAGGGCGCCACGAAGGGCCCGGTGAAGGGCGCCGCAGATGCGGCCAAGCAGGCGACGGGCGCCGCCGCCGGCGCCGCCGAGCAGGCCACCGACACCGCCAAGGGCGCCACCGGCGCGGCCGAAGGCGCGACGGACACCGCCAAAGGCGCGACCGAAGGCGCCACCGACACCGCCAAAGGTGCGGCTGAAGGCGTCACGGACACCGCCAAGGGCGCTACCGGCGCGGCCGGAAAGGTCGCGGGAGCCGCCAAGGGCGTGACAGGCGCCGCCAAGGGTGTCACCGGCGCAGCCAAGGGAGCCGCGGGCACGGCGGCGGGAGCGGTCAAGGGCGTCGGCAAGGACTTCCTCGCCGCGCTGCCGACCGAGCGGCTCGCCGACGAGGCGAAGAACCTCATGCACGCCGCGCTGAACCGCGCGGTATCCAAGGCGGGCGACAAGCTCGAGGGCCTCACCGGCCGCCTCACCGACTACGCCGAGCACGGCGGCAAGGGCCTGCTGAGCGCGGTGACCGGCAAGGGCGGCTCGGGTTCAGACGACGGAGGCGGCTCGGGCAGCGTCCTGGGCGGAGTGCTGAAGGGCGGTGTCAAGGGCGGGCTGCAGAGCATCATGCAGAAGATCACCGGAGGCGGCAAAGGCGGTAAGGGCGGCTTCGAGAAGGTCACCAACATCGTCGAGACGATCGACATCGGTGCGCCCCGCCGCCTGGTGTACGACCAGTGGACGCAGTTCCAGGACTTCCCGTCGTTCATGAAGAAAGTGGAGAACGTCAAGCAGGAGTCCGACGAGAAGCTCACCTGGAAGGCGCAGGTCTTCTGGTCGCACCGGAGCTGGACGGCGAGCATCGTCGAGCAGATCCCCGACCAGCGGATCATCTGGCGGTCCGAGGGGCCGAAGGGTCATGTGGACGGCGCGGTGACGTTCCACGAGCTGAGCGACGACCTGACGCGGGTACTGGTGGTGCTGGAGTACCACCCGCAGGGGCTGTTCGAACGGACCGGCAATCTGTGGCGGGCGCAGGGCCGCCGCGTACGGCTCGAGCTCAAGCACTTCCGCCGCCACGTCAATGCGCACCTGCTGCTGCACCCGGAGGACGTCGGCGAGGGCTGGCGCGGCGAGATCCGCGACGGCGAGGTGGTCAAGGACCACGAGACGGCGATGGAAGAGGAACGCGCGGCTCAGGCCGAGGAAGAGGAAGAAGAGCCAGAAGAGTACGAGGAGGAAGAGGGCGAAGAGCCGGAGGAGGGCGAGGAGCCCGCCGAGCAGGAGCCCGGGGAGGAGGCAGAACTGGAAGAGGAGGAAGCGGAAGAGGCCGAAGAGGAGCCGGAAGGAGGCGAATACGAGGAGGAAGAAGGCGAAGGCGAGGAGCGAAGCCGCTGAAAGGCGGCCGGACCGATCGGCCCATGACGGGCCCGCGCCTCGCCGCCACACGTGCCCGCCTCCGGCTCAGCGGCCCGGAGGCGGGCACTCCCCTGTTCCGGCACACCTGGCACGTTGAACGCACGCACGCTCGGCGGCACCGGCCGGCGCGGGCAGCACCTCGCCCGGCGGCGGGCTGACCCGTCACTTGAGGACTCAGCCGAGCCGGTCGCGCAGCCACTTCGGGTCGGGGTTGACGTGCGGCTCGCCCGCCAGCACCACGGTCGGGACGGTCTCGTCGCCGCCGGTGATCCCCCGCACCGCCGCCGCGCCCTTCGGGTCGCGCCAGATGTCCACCCAGTACGCCCGCCGGGCGGCGCGGCCGAGCCGGAACCTGAGGCGCATGCAGTACCGGCAGCCCGGACGCCAGTAGACGATCGCCCGCCCGTCGGCCGCGCTGCGCCGCCGCGCCTCCTCAGCGCCGACCGGCCTGGGGAACGCCAGCGGCGAGATCACGAAGCCGAGCGCGGCGTACACCACCAGCATCGCGGCCGCCGCCACGAGACCGCCCCTCGCGGCCGTCCACGCCGCGAGCACCACCCCGATCGCCGCCAGCAGGCCCGGTGCCATCCATCTGCGCCTCACGATCAGGCAAGCTATCGGAACGCCTCTCGCACCTGCGCTCCGGGGCCGTGTCAGCCGATCCTCCGCCGCTTCCAACGGCGTCAGCCGGTCCCCGGCGCCGGCCGATCGCGTCAGCCGCTCCCCGGCGCCGGCCGATCGCGTCAGCCGCTCCCCGGCGCAGGCCGGCCGCGTCGACCGCTCCCCGGCGTCGGCCGGCCGCGTCGACCGCTCCCCGGCGTCTTCGGCCGCGTCAGCCGGAAGACCGGCGCGGGATGCAGGCGAGTTCGGCGAGCGCGTCGTCCACCGACTCCGCCACCTCGATCCCGGCCCGCTCACCGGCGTGCCCATGGCCGGTGATGCCGTCCCCTGGGATCACGATCAGCCGTCCATCGGACACCCTGGCGTGCCGCGCCGCCGATCGCAGGACGTCGCGCCCGTGCTCGTCCACCGCCGCCAGCTCGCGCAGATCGACCACGATCAGCGGCGGGATCCGCGCCACCAGCGCATTGACCAGGTACTGCTGCAGGATCAGGCACGCCACCCCCTCAAGCCGCCCGGTCAGGGACAGCAGGACGACCTCCTCCTGCCTGTCGAGCCGGATGTCGAAGTCCGGAGCGCTCTCGTGGATGCCAGGTTCTGAGGGGTGCATGACAAGGGTCCCAGCGTGGACGTACGAGGAAGATCTGCGCCGACCAGATCACCTATCGCGACCATAACAGTCCTTTGCGTAACGCAACGATCGGACGGCACGGAAAGTGACCGAAAAGCAGCAGAAGCGTAAGCCCGTCCGCCATCGCACTAGTCTGGCTCCAGAGCCGCCGGACTGACGGAGGTGCGCCGCCGATGCGCGAGATCGACCCGCACATCCACGTCGAGCAGAAGGTGCTGCAATCCGGTGCCGCCTTCCGCAACGTGATCGCCTCGACGCTGGGCCGCGTCCCCGACGCGCCGTCCGTGGTGACCTCCGGCTGCGGGCTTCAGGTGCCGTACGCGATGACCTCGCCCCACCCCGAGCGCGTCACCTGCCTGCCGTGCAGGGAGCACGCCCACCGCGAGCACCTCCGCCTCGCCGAGCAGGTCGAACGGCTGAGCGGCATGCCCGGCTCGCCGATCCCGGACGAGCAGACCGCGCAGATGGTGCAGTGGGCCCGCGACCGCGCTCAGCGATTCGCCTCCGGCTAGCGCCCCTCCCATCGAGGCGGCGGTTCGGGTTGCGCTGGGAGTGAAGCGGGCCGGTTCCGCCTGCCTCGATGGGCCAGGATGAGGGCATGCGGACACTTGTTCTGGGTGGCACGAGGTTTCTGTCGAGGGAGATCGCGCGGCAGGCACGCGATCGCGGGCACGAGGTGGTGTGCGCGGCGCGCGGCCAGGCGGGCGACCCGCCGCAGGGGGTGGAGTTCGTCCGCGTCGATCGCGCGCAGGACGGCGGCCTGTCGCCCTTGGACGGCTCGTTCGACCTGGTGATCGACGTCGCCAGGCAGCCGAGCATGGTCCGCAGGGCGGTCGCCGAGCTGGCGGGGCGCGCCGGGCACTGGACGCTGATCTCCTCGTGCAGCGTCTACGCCGAGACCCACGAGGCCAACCAGGTGCTGCACGAGCCGCTCGCGCCGGGCGCCGACGAGAGCGCCCCGGAGAACTACGGGCCGGCGAAGGTGACGTGCGAGCAGATCGCCGGTGACGCGGCGCTGATCGTCCGCGCCGGGCTGATCGTGGGCCCGGAGGACGGGTCCGACCGGTTCACCTATTGGGTGGATCGGCTGGCGCGCGGCGGGCCCGTGCTGGCTCCCGGCTCCCCTGACGACCTGGTGCAGCTCATCGACGTACGCGACGTGGCCGCCTGGACGCTCGACGCCGCCGAGAAGGGGCTCGCCGGGCCGTACGACGTGATGTCCAGCCCGTTCACCAGGGGCGAGATGCTGGCCGGCATCGCCGAGGGGTTGTCGGTGCGGCCCGAGCTGGTCTGGGCCGACCAGGCGTTCCTCACCGAGCACAAGGTGGCGCCGTGGATGGGTCCGCGGTCGCTGCCGCTGTGGCTGCCGCTGCCGGAATACGCCGGTTTCATGGCCCGCGACGTCTCGGCCACGCTGGACGCCGGGCTGCGCATCCGCCCGGTCGCCGACACCGCGCGCGACACGCTCGCCTGGCTGCGCGACTCCGGTCACCAGGTCACCAAATCCGGCCTCACCGCCGAGGAGGAGGCCGAGCTGCTCCGCCTCCTCACCTGATCCCCGGGCGCGCGCCGATCGGTGCGTCATGCCCGGGACATCCCCGACGCTTGGCGGGCGATCTCGGTGCCGGGAATCGTCAGGATGGCGGGCATGAACGGAGAACTGGAGGCGCTCGTCCCGCTGATCCCCCGACATGACGTGAGCGGCTCGAGGCCGATCGACCTCCTCGCGTCCGAGATCCACCTGGGCCGGGACGGCGAGATCCGCGCGGGCAGGAGAGGCGCGGGCGGCGACCGGGACGGCTGGCGGCTGACGGCCTTCCACGCCAAGACCGCCGACGACGTGCACGCCGACCACTGGGAGATGCACCCGGAGGCCGACGAGATCGTCTCCTGCGTGGTCGGCAAGATCCGCCTCTTCCTGCGTCCGGACGGGCGCGGGGAGGAGGTGGTCAGGCTGGGGGCGGGCACCGCCGCCATCGTGCCGCGTGGCCGCTGGCACCGTATCGAGCTGGACATCCCGAGCACGATCCTGGCCGTCACCCTGCCGCACGGCACCCGCCTGGAGCGGCGGACCGGCGCGGAGCGGCCGGATCTGGCGAGGCCGGAGCCGCCCGGCGGGGCGCGTTGCCGCCGCCCGGCATGACCTCCCAGGTAATCGACGGCTTCCGGCCTGAGGTGGAAGCATCGCCGTCATGAGTGAACGCACCCGTGACGTCGTGACCCAGCTGCTGACCAGGATCGCCGAGGGAGACCACGACCGTACGGCGGAACTTTTCGCCGAACCGGTGGACTGGCGGCTCTCCTGGCCTTCCGAGGGGCATCCCGCCGTGCCGTGGATCCGTCCCCGGTCCAGCCGGGCCGAGGTGGCCGAGCATTTCCGGTCGCTGGCCGAGCACCACGTGCCCGAGCTGAACGGCACCTCGATCGAGCGCATCCTGGTGGACGGGCCGCATGCCGTGGTGCTCGGGGTGATCAAGCAGACCGTACGGGGCGGCGGAGTGGCGTACACGTCGCCGTTCGCGCTGCATCTGACGGTCGAGGACGGTCTGATCACCCGCTACCACATCTACGAGGACAGCCTGACCGTCACCCGGGCGCTCACCGCCTCCTGAGCACCGCCGTCATGAGCCGGTGCCTGAGCACCGCCGTCATGAGCCGGCGCCTGAGCACCGCCGTCATGAGCCGGCGCGCAACCGCTCCGCCGCCCGCTCGTAGGCGCGCGCGGCCCTGCGGAAGTAGTCGTAGGGCACGTCGAGCTGGTCGTCGGTGCAGCCGGCCAGGATCTCGCCCACCTCGCGCCTGACCGGCGTCATGACCTCGTCGAGCTCGGCGGGCTTGCCGACGGGCTCGACGATGACCTTGCTGCGGTCGTCGGTGGCGGGGCTGCGGCGGACGTATCCGGCCTGCTCCAGCCGGTCGATGAGCCGGGTGGTCGGGCCGGTGGTCAGCCCGGCGCGGGCGCCCGGCTCCCCCGGTCGTTCAGGTTCCAGCCGGCCACCCGGCCCGCCGCCCAGGCGCGGTGAGGCCATCGCGTCCGGTCAGGCCGCCGTCAGGCCGAACGCCTCCACCAGCTCCTCCGTGGTGCGGATGGCGTGGGCGAATGTGGGGCCGTTCAGCTCGTGGGCGGCGTACATCATCTCCGGGCTGAACGCCGCCGTGGCGTCGCGCACCAGCGTGACGTGGTAGCCCAGCTCCATCGCGAACCTGCCGGTCGACTCCAGGCAGGTGTTGGCGAGCACGCCGATCAGCACCACGTGCGTGATGCCGTGCTGCTTGAGCTGGAAGTCCAGGTCGGTGTTGGCGAAGCCGCTCTGCGCCCAGTGCTCGTGGACGACGATGTCGCCGGGCTGCGGCGCGAGGTCAGGGTGGAACTCCCCGCCCCACGTCCCGCGCGCGAACGAGTGCCGCTCCATGATGCCGCGCTGGGTGGGGTTCGGGTGCCGCCAGCTCTCGTAGTCGCCCGGCTCCCAGCGGCGGTGCGGCACGATCAGCAGCCGGGCGCCGATCCCGCGCGCGGCGGCGGTCACCGTACGCAGGTTGTCCACCAGCCCGACCTCGGTGGCGACGGGGGCGAGCCTGGGCCAGAGCTTGCCGCCCTCGGAGATGAAGTCGTTGTACGGGTCGATCAGCAGGACCGCCGTGTGACGGGGATCGTAGAGCCGGGTCACAAGTGTTCCTCCGCCTTCGCGTACAAGGGGGCGGCGCCCGTTCCGCGCCTCCCGTCACGGCTCTACCCCGCAGGCCGGCACGTGCGCGTCCCGCGCGGGTCAGCGCGGCGCCAAACCCCCTTGACCGGAAGCGAAGGCGATCAGCCGAGCAGGATGTTCGTGGACTGCGACGGTACGGCGTCCAGCGCGGCGAGGGTCTCGTCGTCGAACGCGATCTCGCCCGCGGCGACGTTCTCCTCCAGGTGGGCGGCCGACGCGGTGCCGGGGATGAGCAGCACGTTGGGCGCGTGCCGCAGCAGCCAGGCCAGACCGATCTGGGACGGCGTGCGGCCGAGCCTGGCGGCGGCCTCGGTCACCGCCGGCTGCTCCACCACCCTGGGCATGCCGGGGAACGCGCCGCCCAGCGGGAAGTACGGCACCCAGGCGATCCCCTCGGCGGCGCACAGCGCCAGCATCTCCTCGTGGTCGCGCCCGACGAGGCTGTAGGCGTTCTGAACGCAGACGATGCCGGCGGGCAGGGCACGGCGCAGCACGTCGAGCGAGACGGCGCTGAGCCCGATCCCACCGATCTTGCCCTCGTCGCGCAGCGCCGTCATCACCTCGAGCTGGTCGTCCACGTCCACCACCTGGGGGCCGGTGGCGCGGATGCCGGGGCCGACGTCGAGCCTGCGGAGGTTCACGACCGGGATGCGCTCGACGCCGAGGCTCTTGAGGTTGGCCTCGACGCTCGCCCGCAGCTCCCCGGGACGCTGGGCGGGGCGGAGCGGGAACGGGCCGTCCGGGTCGACGACCGCGCCCACCTTGCTGACGACGACCACGCCGTCCTCGGGGCGCAGCGCCTCGCGGATCACGTCGTTGACGAAGCCGTCGCCGTAGAAGTCGGCCGTGTCGACGTGATCGACGCCCAGCTCGACGGCGCGGCGCAGCAGCCGTACGGCGGCGGCGCGGTCGTCGTGCAGCCGCTCGAGCTGCATGGCGCCGTAGCCGACGCGGGAGACGGTAAGGTCGCCGAGCAGGCCGGAGCCGCCGGGACGCGGTGCTCCGGTGGCCGTGACGTCGGAGGAAGAGGTGCCGGAGGACATCAGGAAACACCGTCCTTGAGACAATGACGAGAGAAAGCGGAGGACCCTCCGCCAAGACCGACCCTAGCACTATCGGAGGTGCCTCCGTTTTGGTTGCCCCGGAATCTTCCGAATCTCCGGCCCCCGGGCGGCCCGTTCGCGCGCACGCGCGCCGCAACCGCGAGAACCTGCTCGCCGTCGCCCGCGCGGCCTTCGCCACCGCCGACGGGCCCGTCTCGCTCGAAGGCATCGCCAAGCAGGCCGGCGTCGGCATCGGCACGCTCTACCGCCACTTCCCCACCCGGGAGGCGCTCGTCGAGGCCGTGTACGCCGCCGAGCTCGACGAGGTGACCGGATGCGTACCCGCCCTCCTTGCCGAGCACCCGCCCGAGGTCGCGCTGCGGGCGTGGATGAAGCGTTACGGGGCGTTCGTCTCGACCAAGCGCGCCATGCTCGACACCCTGCGCGCCGGCTGGGCCTCAGGACGGCTCGCCACGCCCACGACCAGGGAACGCATCACCGCCGCCATCGGCACGATCCTGGAGCGCGGTGCCCGCGCGGGCACCCTGCGCGGCGACATCGACCCCGACGACGTCACCGCGATGATCCTGGGCGTCTTCCTGTCCACGGCGGCCGGCGACACCTGGGACCGCATGGACCGCCTCTTCGACCTCCTCATGGACGCCCTCCGGCCCTAGCCGTCCGGGCGGGCATCGCTGCGGGGCGGGGTGGCGGATCGTGCCGCCCAGAACGAGCGGCGGCCTGGCGCAGGTCGCGCTCCGCGGCGGCGGCCTGGCCGGGCACGCGCATCGCCCAGGCGGCAGGCGCGACGGGGCGGGCGGCCGGGCGGCGGGTCACTCCGTCACGAGGGTGATGCCCTCGGGCAGGCCGGTGACGTGGGCGGTGCCGGACGCGTCCACCGTGACGTCCACCGAGGAGCCCGCCACCCGCAGGCCGCGGACCGACAGGGCACCGAGCGGGGCGGAGGGCAGTGGACGGAGGACCGCCTTGCCTTCCGGGACGTCGGGGTAGAGGCCGGTGGCGGCGTGCAGGATCGCGACGGCGGCCGCGGCCGACCACGCCTGCGGGCGGCAGGCCGCCGGGTACGGCACCGGCCGGCCCAACAGCTCCCGCGAGTCGCCCGCGTGCAGTTCCGGCAGGCGGTAGTCGAACGCCTCGGCGGCGGCGAGCAGCCCCCGGGCGAGGCCGGCGGCCAGATCGGCCGGGCCGGACGGCGCGCCGGCCGAATCCGTCTCGCGGGACAGCGCGCCGGCCACATCAGGCTCGCCGGGCAACGTCCCGACCGCACCAGGCGCGCCGGCCACGTCAGCCCGCCCGGACGGGGCGGCGGTCAGCGCGGTCTCCCTGGACAGGGCGGCGCGGGCGAGGCCGGTGATGACGATCGCCGTGTCGTGGGTCCAGACGGAGCCGCAGTGGTACGACAGCGGGCTGAACCCCGCATCGCCGCTCGACATCGTGCGCAGCCCGAAGCCGCCCGACATGGCCGGGTCGCTCAGCAGGCCGGCGATGCGCAGCTCCTCGTCGGGCGTCAGGATGCCGGTGCCGAGCAGGTGCCCGATGTTGCTGGTGAGCGCGTCGACCGGGCGCTTGTCGCGGTCGAGGGCGAGCGCGGGGTGCCCGCGGTCCGTCCAGAACTTCGCGCGGAACCGTTCGGCCAGCCGGCCGGCGTAGTCGCGCCACCGCTCGGCGCCGGGCCGGCCGAAGGCGTCGAGCAACGCCGCCCCGGCGGTGGCCGCCTCGTACGCGTACCCCTGGACCTCGACGAGCGCGATGGGCGGCTCGGCGTGCGAGCCGTCGTGGAAGCGGACGGCGTCGCCCGAGTCCTTCCAGCCCTGGTTGGCCAGGCCGCGCCCGCTGGTGTCGATGTACTCGAGGAAGCCGTCGCCGTCGGCGTCGCCGTGGTCGGCGAGCCAGCCGAGCGCCGCCTCCATGGCGGGCAGCAGCGCGGCGACCTCGGATTCGGGCATGCCCCAGCGCCAGGCGTCGTGCAGCAGCGTGATCCAGAGCGGGGTGGCGTCGATGGTGCCGTAGTAGGCGGCGGGCAGGCGGAGCTGGTTCGCTTCGAGCTTGAACTCGTGGCGGCGCAGCTCGTGCATGATCTTGCCGGGCGCCTCGCCCGAGGTGGGGTCGATCTTCGTGCCCTGGCGCCGGGCCAGGACGCGCAGGGTGCCGGCGGCCAGCTCGGTGCCGAGCGGGAGCAGCATGCGGGCGGCCCAGATGCTGTCGCGGCCGAAGAGGGTCAGAAACCAGGGCACTCCGGCGCCCAGGAACGTGTCATCGGGCGCGCCGGTCTCGGTGAGCCGCAGCGACTCGAGGTCGTCGAGCGACTGGCGGGCCAGGCGTACCAGGCGGGCGTCGTCGGCCTCCACCTGCGGCCTGCTCCATTCGAGCGCCTTGGCAGGCGCGGCGACGACCGCCTCGGGGTCCTGGACGGTCACGCCCCACCGTACGGTCACCCGCTCCCCCGGCGGGACGGTGACACGCCACCGCAGCGTCTGCCCGCTGATCTCGGCGTCGGCCCGCACGCTGACCCGGACGTCACCGGACTCCCAGACCAGCCCGCCGGCATCGGACACGGGGGCGAGAGGCGCCGTGTCCCCGCCGGACTTCACCACTTCGATGGGCGCGAGGTCGCAGCCGAGCTCCACCGTGATGGTGCAGGTGGCGGGGGCCGAGGCGGTGGAGGCGAGGGTGATCTCCTCGTCCATGCCGCCGGGCGTGACCCGGCGCAGGCGGTCCACTCTGACGGTCGGGTCTGGGGCGGGGTCGCCGAGCCAGCGGGCCAGCGCGACGAAGCGCGAGAGCCCCGGCCCCGGCACGGCGTGCGCGACGGCCTCCGGCTCGCGGCCGTCGATCAGCAGCCCGGCCTGGGAGAGCACCCGTGCGTCGGCGTGGAAGAGCCCCTGCACCCCTGCGGGCCTGATCTGGCCGTCCGCACTGCTGAGCGCGGTCGTCGGCGCCATCACGGTGCTGACGAGATCGTGCAACAGCGGTTGCAGCCGGTGGTCGGTCACGTGAGGCCCCCTTGACACTCCGTTAACTTGAACGATCTAATCCTGGCATACATCATTTTGATCGTTCAAACTCACGGAAAGGCGATATATGGCGGCGAAGGTCACGATCGCCGATGTGGCGCGGCTCGCCGGTGTGTCCCGCCAGACGGTGTCGAACGTCCTGAACTCCCCGGAGGTCGTCAAGGAGGAGACCCGGCAGCGCGTGCTCGCCGCGGTGGAGACCCTCGGCTACCGGGTGAGCGCCGCCGCCAGGCAGATGCGGACCGGCCGGTCGCGGCTCCTTGCCGTGCGGATCGAGACGACCGAGGACGGCATGAACGTCTTCGACCGCTGGCTGCACGGCCTCACCGAAGCGGCGGAGAGGTCCGGCTACCGGGTACTGCTCTACACCGCCACCGACGACGAGAACGAGATCGACACCATCGACCGGCTCCGCGGCGAGTTCGAGCCCGACGGTTACGTGCTGACCAGCACCCACCACGACGACCCGCGCACCGCCTGGCTGGCCGAGCGTGACCTGCCGTTCGTCACCTTCGGCCGGCCGTGGGGCGCCACGGACGTCGGCCACCCTTGGGTGGACGTGGACGGCGCGGCCGGCACCGAGGCCGCCACCCGCCACTTCCTCGCCACCGGGCACCGGCGGATCGGCTTCATCGGCTGGGAACCGGGCTCCGGTGTGGGCGACGACCGCCGCGCCGGCTGGTCGAGGGCGCTGTCGGCCGAAGGGCTCGACACCGACCTCGACCTCGCGACGGACGGCACGCTGACCCAGGGCAGGGCGGCCGCGCTCGAGCTGACCGGGCGCGGGGCCACCGCCCTGGTGTGCGTCAGCGACGCCGTGGCGCTCGGCGCCCTGCAGGTCACGCGCGACGTCGTCGGGTTCGACGACACGCCGGTGGCCGCCGCCGTCGGTCTCAGCAGCCTCGGCCAGCCGCTCGCCGAGGTCGCCGCCCGTTGCGTGGAGATGCTGACCGGCCGCCTGTCGGGCCGGCCGACCGAGTCCCACGCGCTGCTCAGTCCCACCTTGGTCATCCGGAAGGACCCTCGATCATGAAGAGATTCGCGATCCCCGCCGCGGCCGCCGTGCTCCTGACCGCCACCGCCTGCGGCAGCGGCTTCGACAACCGGCAGGCCGCGCCGCAGCAGCAGACCAGCGGCCCGGCGGAGCTACAGGTCCTGATGGCCTCGTCCGGCGACGCCGAGACGAACGCGGTCAAGGAGGCGGCCGACGCGTGGGCCAAGGCCACCGGCAACAAGGCCGTGGTCACCCCGGCCCAGGACATCCACCAGCAGCTCGGCCAGGCGCTGGCGGGCAGCAACCCGCCCGACGTGTTCTACGTGGACGCCTCGCGCTTCGCCGACTACGCGAGCGTCGGCGCGCTGGAGCCGTACGCCGACAAGATCTCCGACGTCCAGGACTTCTATCCGAAGCTGCGCGAGACCTACACCTACGACGGCCGCTTCTACTGCGTGCCGAAGGACTTCTCCACGCTCGCCCTGATCGTCAACGACGACCTGTGGAAGAAGAACGGCCTCACCGAGGACGACATCCCCACCACGTGGGAGGAGCTGACCGCCGTCACCAAGAAGATCAAGGACGTGACGCCGCTGACGTTCAGCGACACGCGCGACCGGGTCGGCGCGTTCATGGTGCAGGCGGGCGGCTGGATCACCAGCGCCGACGGCAAGCAGGCCACCGGTGACAGCCCCGAGAACCTTCAGGCGCTGCAGTACGTCAAGGACCTGCTCACCGGCAAGCAGGCCCAGTACGCCAAGGCGCTCGACGCCGAGTGGGGCGGCGAGGCGTTCGGCAAGGGCAAGGCCGCCATGACGATCGAGGGCAACTGGATCAAGGGCGCGATGAAGGCCGACTATCCGGACGTGAAGTTCTCGGTGCACGAGCTGCCCGCCGGGCCGAAGGGCAAGGGCACGCTGTCGTTCAGCAACTGCTGGGGCATCGCCGCCAAGTCCAAGCAGAAGGCCGCGGCCATCAGCTTCGTCGAGGCGATGACGAAGAAGGAGCAGCAGCTCGCCTTCGCCAGGGCGTTCGGCGTGATGCCGTCCAGGGCCTCGGCCAAGGAGGACTACCTCAAGGAGTTCCCGGGCGACGCCGCCTTCGTGGGCGGCGCCGACTACGCCCAGGGCCCGGTGAACGCCCCGAAGATGGACAGCGTCCTGTCCGACTTCGACGCGGGCCTGCAGCAGCTGGCCTCCAAGGACCCGAAGGAGATCCTGGCCAGGCTGCAGAAGAACACCGAAAGCACGCTGGGCTGACGTGATGCGCAGCCGTACCAGGGAGAACCTCGCGGGGTGGCTCTTCGTCGCGCCGGTCGTGGTGATCCTCGGGCTGTTCCTGCTCCTGCCCATCCTGATGGCGCTCTGGGTGAGCCTCACGGGATGGAACGGGCAGGGCAGCCCGTTCCGGGCCGAGGTGCCGTTCGTCGGCGTCGACAACTACGCCCGGCTGTTCACCGAGGACGGGCTGGCCCGCGAAGACTTCATGACGAGCATCCGCAACAACATCTACTACGTCGCCGCGGTCGTGCCGCTGCAGACGGCGCTCGCGCTCTTCCTCGCACTCGTGGTGAACAAGCGCAAGGGGTTCTTCCGCACCGCCTTCTACTTCCCGTCGGTGACCAGCTCCGTCGCGATCAGCGTGGTGTTCCTGTTCATCTTCAGCAACTCCGGAGCGGTCAACCAGGTGCTCGGCTTCCTCGGCGTGCAGGGGCCGCAGTGGTTCTCCGACCCGCGCGGCGTGATCCAGCTCCTGATCGGCGATCCGCCCGCGGTGCTCACCGAGCACGGCATGCTCGGCCTGAGCTGGTGGGACTGGCTGTCGGGGCCGAGCGTGGCGATGTGCGCGATCATCATGCTGGTGGTGTGGACGACGTCGGGGACGTTCATGCTGATGTTCCTCGCGGCGCTGCAGAACATCCCGAAGACGCTCGACGAGGCCGCCATGATCGATGGCGCCACCCGGTGGCAGCGGTTCTGGCGGGTGACGCTGCCGATGCTCAAGCCGACCATGTTCCTGGTGCTGACGCTGGGGCTGATCGGCACGTGGCAGGTGTTCGACCAGATCTACGTGATGAGCCAGGGCGATCCGGCCAAGACCACGCTGACGCCGGCGTTCCTGTCGTACCGGACGGCCTTCCGTGACTTCGACTACGGCGTGGGCACGGCGATCTCGTTCGTGCTCTTCTCGATCATCGTGCTGCTGACGCTGTTCCAGCGGTGGGTCATGAGGGAGCGCAAGGCATGAGACGCCTCGTCTTGATCGTCTTCTCGGTCGTCTTCATCTACCCGTTCGTCATCCAGATCGCGAACTCCTTCAAGACCGACCCCGACGCCGCCGCCAACCCGCTGTCGCCCATCCCCCACCCGGCCACGCTGGCGGCGTTCGAGCGGGTGTTCGGCGGCACCGACATGCCGATCTGGCTGGGCAACTCGCTGCTGGTGACCATCGTGGTGACGCTGGGGCGGGTGCTGCTGGACTCGATGGCGGGCTACGCGCTGGCCCGGCTGCGCTTCCGCGGCCGGGCGGGGCTGTTCGCGGCGGTGATCGCGGTGATGGCGGTGCCGGGCGTGGTGCTGTTCATCCCGAAGTTCCTGGTGCTGAACCAGCTCGGCATGTACGACTCGTACCTCGCGCTGATCCTGCCCCTCGTGGCGGACGCGACCGGGGTCTTCATCATGAAGCAGTTCTTCGAGTCGGTGCCGCGCAGCGTCGAGGAGGCGGCCAGGATCGACGGGGCGGGCACGTTCCGGGTCTTCTGGTCGGTGGTGCTGCCGATGTCCCGGCCCGCGCTGATCACCTTGACGATCCTGTCGTTCCAGGGTTCGTGGAACGAGTTCCCGCACACGCTGGTGGCGGTGCAGAACCCGGAGCTGTTCACCCTGCCGCGCGGCCTCGCCGAACTGGTCAGCGGCTCGCTCGGCGGCGGCACCCAGTTCCCGCTCAAGCTGGGCGCCGCGCTCCTGGCCACCGTCCCGGTCGCGGTGATCTTCCTCATCTTCCAGCGCTACTTCGTCCGCGACGCCAACGAGGGCGCGGAGAAGGGCTGACGCCGCGTCGGGCTCGGGTCGCGTCCTCGGCTTCGAACGGCTCCGCCGCGGTCGCGGGTCCGGTGATGACCGCCGGTCTTCGCCGGAGCCCGCGGCCGGACGGAGCCGTCCTGTTGGGATGAGTGCCTCTCTTCCGCACCTCAGCGGGTGCGCCACCCATGCTCCCGGTTCCGGCCGCCGCTCCCTAGGGCCGAAAGTCCCTTGATCGCGAGGACCCTTGGCCTCGCTCAGCCGGGCTCGTGCTCGCCCGCCAGCGGCAGCCGCAGCACGAAGCAGGTGCCGCGCGGGGTCTCCTCGATGGCCAGGTTGCCCTGGTGTGCCTGGGCGATGGCGCGGGAGATGGCCAGGCCGAGCCCGCTGCCCCCGGGGTCGCGTTCGCGCCCCGCGGCCAGCCGGATGAAGGGCTGGAAGACCTGCTCGCGCTGGTCGGGCGCGATGCCGTCGCCGTCGTCCCAGACGGTCAGCACGGCCTCGCCGTCGGCGCGCTCGACGCTCACCTCGATCGCGCTTCGGGCGTGCCGCTCGGCGTTGACCAGCAGGTTCGTCAGCACCTCTCCGAGCTGGACGCGGTTGCCCCACACGCGGGGAGCGTCGTCGACGGACACGCGCGGCCGGTAGGCGGGCGACAGGCGCTCGACCTCGTCCCGTACGAGAGCGCCCAGATCGACCCGCTCGGCCTGCTGCGGTGACGACGTGCGCACCCGGGTGAGCAGCAGCATCTCATCGATGATCACCTGGAGACGGCCCACGCTGCCGAGCGCGTCGCTGATCGTCTGGCCTCGGTCCACGCCCGGATAGATCAGCGCCTCCTCCAGCCGGGTACGCAGGCCGGTCAGCGGCGTACGCAGCTCGTGGGAGACCATCGAGGAGTAGTAGCCCTGCTGCCGGACGGCCTCCTCGAGCCTGGCCAGGGTCCGGTTCACGGTACGGGCGAGCGTGGCGATCGCGTCACGGCCGCGTGGCACGGGCACCCGCAGGCCGAGGTCGGTGACGGTGATCTCGGCGATCAGGTCCCGCATCACCTCGACCGGGCGCAGGGTACGGCGGATGAGCAGCGCCGCCAGGCCGGTCACCAGCGCGCTGGCGACCAGGACGGCGCCGGCCAGGCCAAGCTCGAGGTTCCAGCCGGCCAGGACGGGAGGCTCCACGCGGCCGGCGTACACGACGTGGGAGGCGCCGCCCCACAGCCCTTCCTCCTCCTGCGGGGACGGCCGGAAGGCGGTGAACATCACGCATTCGCCGTTCGCGCACTCCCTGCCGTGCTTGATGCGGTCGTCGGAGCCCGGCCACAGCGTGCTGATCGGCGGGCGCCCTGCCGCGTCGCGGCTGGCCGCCACGACGCGGCCGGTGGCGTCCACGAGCTGGAGCAGGTTGACCTCCGCCGTGGTCACGGGCTGCGGGGTCGAGGTGTCCATGGCCGCGATCCAGTCCGAGGCCGCGCGCTGGGTGCTCTGGTAGACCTCGCTCTCGACCTTCTCGCGCACGATCAGGTCCGCGGCGACCGCGACCCCGGTGAGGCTCGCCAGCGACAGCAGCGCGGTCATCAGGATGAGGCGGGCCTGCACGGAGAGGCGCCGGGACGCAGGGGCATAGGCAACCTCCCCGCTCGCCTCGCTCCTCAGGGCCATGCTTGCAACTGCCGGTTCATGGGGAGCCAATGCCGCCGCAACGTGCGGGTCATAGGTGGAGAAACCGGGTCAACGCCCGTCGTGGACCAGCCGCCCGCCCACGGCGGTGGCGATCACGGTGACGTCCTTGATCGCGGCGGGATCGACGGCGAACAGGTCGTCGGAGAGCACCGCGAAGTCGGCCAGCTTGCCCCGGCTCAGCGTGCCCTTGAGGTGCTCCTCGTGCACCGCGTACGCCGAGCCCTCGGTGTAGGCGCGCAGCGCCTGCTCGACGGTGAGCGCCTCCGGCGGGTTGAACGGCCGCCCGCTCGCCGTGCGCTGGTTGACCAGGTCGTGGATGCCGAGCAGCGGCGCGCCCGCCACCACGGGGCAGTCGGAGCTGCCCGGCAGCACGATGCCGGCCTTAAGGAACGAGCGCTGCCGGTAGCAGCCGCGCGACCGCTCGGGCCCGAGCGCCTCCAGCATGCCGTCGCCGATCTCGGAGATGAACCGGCCCTGCGGCACGGGGATGACGCCCAGCTCGGCGACCCTGGCGACCTGGGCGTCGCTGGTGACCGCGCAGTGCTCGATGCGGTGGCGGGCGTCCGGGCGCGGAGTGCGGGCCTGCGCCTCGGCGTAGGCGTCGAGTACGACGTCCACGGCGGCGTCGCCGATGGCGTGGGTGGCGATCTGCCAGCCGGAGCCGTGGGCGCGCAGGATGAAGCCGCGCAGCGCCTCCGCCTCCTCCTGGAGGAAGCCCCGGTTGCCGGGCTCGCCCGCGTAGTCGCAGCACATGGCGGCGGTGCGGCCGATGAGCGAGCCGTCGGAGAACAGCTTGACCGGCCCGATCCGCAGCCACTCGTCGCCCAGCCCGGAGCGTACGCCGAGGTCGAGCCCGAACTCGGCGTCCACGTCGTGCAAATTGGGCGAGCCCGGCATGAGCGTGGCCCGCTGCGGCAGCAGGCCCCGCCTGATCGCGTCCTGGAAGGCGGCGACGTCCCAGCGGCCGTTGCCGGCCAGGCCGGCGCCGACGCCCGGCTCGGTGAAGCTGGTCAGCCCCTCGGCGGCGGCGGCCCGCCCGGCCAGCGCGATGCCCTCGATGAACTCCTCGTGCGCGAGCGGCCGCAGCACCCGCAGCGCGAGGTCCTGTGCCTGCTCGGCGAGCAGGCCGTCGGGCAGCCCGCGCTCGTCGCGACCGACGGAGCCGCCCGGCACGTCGGGCACGTCCTCAAGCGACGGGAAGCCCATGAGCGCGAACGCCGCCGTGCTGGCCACGCCCATGTGGCCGGAGGTGTGCTGGAGCCAGACCGGGCGGCCGCCGGAGGCCCGGTCGAGGGCCTCGCGGGTGGGGTGGACGCCGCCCAGCTTGTTCTGGTCGTAGCCGCCGCCGCGGATCCAGGCCCCTTCCGGCAGGGTCGCGGCGCGCTCGGCGACCCGCGCGTACAGCTCGTCGAGGCTGCGCACGCGCACGTCCAGCTCGCGCAGCCGCTGGCCGCGCATGCTCAGGTGGTGGTGGGCGTCGTTGAAGCCGGGCACGACGGGCGCACCGCCGAGATCCACGACCGTCTCGGCGCTCACCCCGTCGAGCTCCTCGTCCAGCCCGGCGATCCGGCCGTGCAGCACGCCCAGGCGGGTGGCCTGCGGCCGGTCGCGGTCGAGGGTGGTGAAGCGGCCGTTGACGAACAGCGCGTCGAGACGCATCAGACCTCCAGCGGTTCCCGCGCCGCCACGCTCCTGCGCCGCAGGGCGGCCACGCAGGCCATGGTGAGCAGAATGATGACCAGGTACTGGGCGACGACCGCCCAGATGGTGCCGGTCGAGGTGAGCAGCGCCTGGGCGATCATCGGGGCGGTGCCGCCGATGAGGGCGCCGCAGAGCTGGTACGACAGCGAGATGCCGGTGTAGCGGACCCGGGCGGGGAACGCCTCGGCCAGGAAGCCGGCCAGGGCCGCGTACGACATGCCGCCGAAGACGATGCTGAGCGCCAGCCCCAGCGTGGCCAGGACGGGCGAGCCGGTGCCGACCATGGCGAAGGTGATCGGCGTGCACACGATGAGCGCGGTGAACGCGATCAGCATGAAGCGGGCGGCGCCGTAGCGCTGGCCGAGCACCGCGCCGATCGGCTGGGTGACGAACTGGGTGATGGCCACGATGAGCAGCACGTCGAGCATCGTGCTCCGGCTGATGCCGAGGTCGGTGGTGGCCCACGACAGGATGAAGGTGTTGGTGAAGTACGCCGAGGCGATGCCGACGCCGCTCGCGCCGATGCCCAGCAGCACCAGCGGCCAGGAGCTGCGGAAGACCTCGGCGACGGGCAGCTTGGCCACCTCGCGCCGCTCCTGCATGCGGGTGAACTCCGGCGACTCCTCCACCCGCATCCTGATGACCAGGCCGACCACGAGCAGCACGGCCGAGCACAGGAACGGGATCCGCCAGCCGTAGGACAGGAAGGCGTCCTCGGGGAGCATGCTGACCAGCGCGAACGCGGCGGTGGCGAGGATCGACCCGGCGGGCGAGCCCTGCTGGGCGAAGGCGGCGTAGAAGATGCGCTTGGGGCCCGCGTGCTCGGCGGCGATCAGCACCGCGCCGCCCCACTCGCCGCCGACGGCGATGCCCTGCACCAGCCGCAGCGTGGCGAGCAGCACCGGCGCGAGCACCCCGATCTGCGCGAACGTGGGCAGCACGCCGACGAGCGTGGTGGCCCCGCCCATGAGCAGCAGGGTGACGACGAGCGTGCGCTTGCGGCCGATGCGGTCGCCGAGGTGGCCGAAGACGACGCCGCCGAGCGGCCTGGCCAGGAACCCGACCCAGAAGGTGGCGAAGGAGGCCATCACGCCGGCGGCGGGGCTGACCTCGGGGAAGAACAGCTTGCTGAAGACGAGGGCGGACGCGGTGCCGTAGATGTAGAAGTCGTACCACTCGATGGAGGTGCCGACGAAGGACGCGATGCCCGCGCCGCGGGCGGTGGTGGAGCTCATACGGGGGGATTCCTAGGCGAAGTGGTGGAGTCGAGCCAGCGGCACCTCGGTGGCGGGGGCCATGCTCGCCGCGGCGCCGTCCACGAGGACGGGTCCGGGTTCGCGCGGCACCTCGACGCGAGGAGTCGCCATATTTCGGCACATGTCGGATCGGGTGAGGCCGCGGGAGTGCCGGATCGCCGCGTACCGCAGGCCGCGTGGCAGGGCGTCCCTGCTGTCGGCGGAGTCGAGCGCGTCGTGCGCGACGAAGATCCGCGACAGCCGGGCGGGCGCGTCGCCGAGTCCGCCGAAGTACGGCCGGTAGACGCGCGGCTGGGTGAGCCGGGTGGAGCCGGAGCCGCTGCCGGAGACGCCGTGGGCGACGAAACCGGCTTTGATCACCAGCTCGGGCTTGGTGCCGAACCAGGCCGGCTGCCAGAGCACGATGTCGGCCAGGCGGCCGGGCTGCAGCGTGCCGACCTCGTGGGCCAGGCCGTGCGCGACGGCCGGGTTGACGGTGAGCTTGGCGAGGTAGCGCAGGATGCGCGCGTTATCTCCCGCGGGGTCTCCCGCGCCGGCCGCCAGGGCGTTGAGATGCGCCACCTGCCACGTGCGCCGCACGGTCTCGGCCACCCGGCCCATGCCCATCGAGTCGGAGTTGACGATGCTGATCGCGCCCAGGTCGTGCAGGACGTTCTCGGCCGCGATGCCGTGCTCCCTGACCCGGCTGCGGGTCACCGCCACGTCGCTGTCGATGTGGTGGTTCTGCCGGTGCACGGTCATCGTCATCGGGAACAGCTCGCCGGCGGTGTTCGTGGTGTAGGGCAGCGTGGGGGTGGTGGACGAGGGCAGCACGTGCGGCTCGGAGAGGATCTCCAGCAGGTCGGGATGCCCGCCGCCGCCTTCGACGTGGTAGGCGTGCACGGTGCGCCCGCGCGTCGCGGCGATCGTGTCGGCCAGGTAACCGGACTCGTTCATCGAGTCGGAGTGCAGCGCCACCGGCAGGTCGGCCTGCTCGGCGACGCCGAGGCAGGTGTCGATGACGCGCGGCGTCGCGCCGAAGTCCTCGTGGATCTTGAAGCCGCCCGCGCCCGCCAGCACCGCCTCCTCCAGCAGCCGCTGCGAGCTGGAGGAGCCGCGGGCCAGGAACGCCACGTTCAGCGGGGTGCCGCGCCAGGCGGCCATCAGCGTGTGCAGGTTGTGCGCCGGGTTGACGCCGACGTCCCACACGCCCCCGAGGCCCATGCCGACCACGGTCGTCACGCCGGAGGCCAGCGCGGCGGGCGCGATCTCCGGCGACGACAGGTGCACGTGCGAGTCCACGACGCCGGGCGTGGCGATCAGGCCCTCGCCGGGCACGATCGCCGTGTGCGAGTCGATGATCGCGCCTTCGAACGGGACGATCCTGCCGTCCTTGACGCCGATGTGCGTCTTGCGCACGCCGAGCACCGGGTCCATGAGCACGACCCCGGCCACGACCAGGTCGAGCGCGGACTCCCTGTCGCCGCGCGGGCTGGCCAGCAGCCCGTCGCGCAGCGTCTTGCCGCAGCCGCCGAGCAGTTCGTCGCCGTGCGGCACGTCGTCGGCCTCCACCTCGGCCCACAGGCAGGTGTCGCCGAGCCTGATGAGGTCCCCGGTGGTGGGGCCGTAGATCGCGTTGTACGTCTCGCGTCTCATGACGTGATGACCTCCACCTCGACGGTCTCGCCCGGCGGGAAGGCGGTCGCCGTGCCGGCGGGGATGGCGAGCCTGAGCCCCTCCGGCGACCTGTCGAACGACAGCGCCGCGTTGACCTCTCCCAGCGGGAAGTGCGAGGAGACGTAGACCGTGCGCTCGCCCCGGTTGGTGATGCGCAGGGTGGTGCGCTCGCGGCCGGGGTTCAGCTCGACCTCGCGCGGCAGCGGCCGGACCGCGCCGGGGCCGCCGGGCTCCGGCGGGCCGATGGGGGCGTCCACGGCGACGAGCGCGGTGCCGTTCGGGAACAGCGCCTCGACCTGGACGTGGGGCACGAGCGCGCAGACGCCCTCCATCACGTCGCCGGGGCCGAGCACGGCCTTGGCGCCCTCGATGACCTCGGGCAGCGTGGCGCCGTCCCAGGCGAGTTCGAGGATCTCGTCGCAGATCAGGGCGATGGCCTCGGGGGCGTTCAATCTGCGCCCACGGGCGCGGCGGCGGCGGGCGAGCTCGGCGAGCGTGAAGATGGTGAGCCGCTCCTGCTCGCGAGGTGTCAGATGCAACGTCGAACCTCCCGTTTCGCTCACGGTATGGCGAGGTCAGGGGGCCGACCAACGGTGAGACGGTGCGTAAATGCGCGGCTAGATTGTGCACATGACCAACGACGTGCTGGTCCGTCTCGCCCGGCGATGTCTGGAGAGTTACGAAGACCTCATCGACGACTGGGCCGAGCAAGTGATGGCGATGGAGCCGTACGCGCGGGGCCTGGTCAGCCGCGAGGAGGTGCTGGAGGGCGCCAGGGTCGGGTTCGAGCTGATCCTGCGCCACCTCGCCGAGGGCCGGGTGCCGCCCGAGCTGCGGCCGCACTCCGAGCGGCTGGGCGAGCGGCGGGCCGGGCAGGGCGTGCCGCTGGAGTCGCTGCTCGCGGCGGCACGGCTGGACGCCCGCGCGCTCTGGCTGGGCCTGGTCCGGCTGGCCGCGCCGGAGGACCTGCCGCCGCTGCTCGAAGGGGCCATCCTGGTGTGGGAGGCGGTCGAGCAGCACAACACCGGCCTGATGACCGGCTATCAGCGGGCCGTGCTGGAGATGGGCAGGCAGCGCGAGGACGAGCGGCGCACGTGGTTCGCGCGGCTGCTGGACAACGACGGCCGCAACCCCGACGTGGTGCGCGACGCTGGGCGGGTGCTCGGCTTCGACGTGACGGCCTCGTTCGTCGCGGTGGTGGCGTCCCCGGCGGCGGGGGCGGCGCTGCGGGTGGCGGCGAGCGGGATGAGCGGGCTCGGGCTGCGTACGCACCGTCACGAGTCGCCGTCGGGCGACATGCTCGTGGTGCAACTGCCCCATCGGGCGCCCGATCCGGAACGGCTGGTGCTGGAGGCGCTGGCGCGCGTGGCGTGCGGCGTGTCCCCGCGGGTGGCGGGTCTGGCCAGGGTGCCGCACGCGGTGCGTCTGGCCGCGGCCGCGATCCGGGCCGGCGGCGCGGCGCCTGCGGGGCCGATGCGGCTGGAGGACCGGTGGCTCGAGGTGTTCGTCGCGCACAGCCCCGAGCTGGCGGCGGAGCTGGCGGAGCGGGTGCTGGGGCCGCTGGAGTCGATCGGCGCGGTGGAGCGGGAGCGGCTGCTGGAGACCGTACGCGTGCATCTCGCGGGCAACGGCTCGATCGCCGACACGGCAGCGGCGCTCTACTGCCATCGCAACACCGTTCAGCACCGCTTCGCCAGGTTCAGGGAGCTGACCGGGCGCGACGTGCGGGTGCCGGGTGACGCCGCCGTGGTGGCGCTGGCGCTGCGCGTCCGGCCCGCGAGTGAGGGTGGGTGAGCGCGTGAGAGGGGCGGATGGCGGGAGACGGAGCAGGCGCGGGAGGCGGGTGAAGGCGTGAGAAGGGCCGGTCTCGAGGGCCGGCCCTGGTCTCATCGCCTCCTCGTCATGCTCATGCCGAGCGCCACCAGGCCGAGGATGAGAATGATCGCGCCGACGATCACGTTGGTGGTGATCGTGGCCGGCGTGTCCGCCTCCCCCTGATCAGCCAGGGCGCGAGGATGGTCCACACACCGATGACGGGCACGATCCACGCGATTCCGTGCGTCCGCCCGTACGCGGAGCTGAACCCCGCCGCCAGCAGCGTCACAGCGAGCCCCGTCACCAGATTGTTGACGGTCAGCGACGTGATGCCGGAGAAGCCGACGATCCATGGAGACAGGGCCAGGAACAGCCCGGCCAGCATGGTCAGCCCGTCCGCCACCTGAAAGGCCGGTTTGGCCGCGGCCACGTCGTACTTCTCACGCATGCCGATGATGTCGGGATGCCGCTCCATTTCGCGGGTCATCAGGGACATCACCTCCCCCGTACGACCGGCGAGGACCTTTCCCGCCGTGCCCCCACTACCCCGCCAGGGGTGAGTCATACCGGCGGTTTGCCTGGTCAGCGCGGGGGAAACGACTTGGAGCCGGTAAGAGGGGGTGCTTCGTGACAGCGGTCGACGCCATCGGTGGACACGGCAGGACCGTCCAGGACACGCCGGGCGGGCTCTCGCCGGGGCTGCCCGCGCCGCGCGGACCCGTCACCGCGCTGCTGTTCCGCCGCCTGGCCGCGCCCCCTGACGGGCGGGCGCTGCACCTCGACGTGACCGGCGCGGACCTGGGCGACGGCGACTTCCAGCTCGCCCTGTTCACCTGCTACGAGCTGCACTACCGGGGTTTCTCCGGCGTCGACGAGCGCTGGGAGTGGGAGCCGTCGCTGCTGGCCGCCAGGGCGGTGCTGGAGCGGCACTTCGAGAAGCTCCTCGCGCGCGCCGTGCCCCGGCCGCGCGTGAACGGGCCGGGCGACGTGCGGCGCACACTGGTCGCCCTCACGGCCGACGACAGCGGGCCGTCGGTCTCGCGGTTCCTGGCGCAGCGGGCCGGCCGAGAGCACTTCCGCGAGTTCGTCGTCCACCGCTCGATCTACCACCTCAAGGAGGCCGACCCGCACACGTGGGCGATCCCCCGCCTGGCGGGCGGGCCGAAGGCGGCGCTGGTGGAGATCCAGGCCGACGAGTACGGCGGCGGCCGCGCCGAGCGCATGCACTCCGAGCTGTTCCGCGCCACCATGCGCGGCCTCGGCCTCGACGACTCCTACGGCGCCTACCTCGACCACGTCCCCGGCGTCACGCTGGCCATCTCCAACGCCATGTCGCTGTTCGGCCTGCACCGGCGGCTGCGCGGCGCGCTGGCCGGGCACCTGGCCGCCTTGGAGATGACCTCGTCGCTGCCCAACCGCCGCTACGCGCGGGGGCTGCGCCGGCTCGGCGGCGACGCCGTGAGCACGCGCTTCTACGACGAGCACGTGCAGGCCGACGCCGTGCACGAGCAGGTCGCGGCGCACGACCTGTGCGCGGTGCTGGCCGCCGACGAGCCGCACCTGGCGGGCGACATCGTGTTCGGCGCGGCGTGCGCGGTGGAGCTGGAGCGGTTGTGGGCGGCGTACGTGATGGCGCGGTGGGAACGCGGCGACTCGTCGCTGTCCCGGCCCTCCTGAGCCTCAGCCGGGCAGGCGGTAGACCGACACGTGCTCGGTGCTGGTGTCGGTGAACGGCGTCCTGTTCCAGTCGGCCCAGCGGTACTCGCGCTCCATGCCGGCCAGCCGCGCCATCAGGTCGAGCTCGCAGGGCCAGGCGTAGCGGTGGTTGGCGGGCAGCAGGCGTACGCCGCCGTTGGTCAGCCGTACCTTGGTGGTGGCCATGAGCTGCTCGGCGGGCGAGATGCGGGCCGCCTCGGCGAGCACGACGTCCTCGTTCAGCGCGAGCAGCCGCAGCGCGCCGCCCCTGCGGAAGGCCGCGGGGTCGGGCACCCACGCCTCCACCACGAACCTGCCGCCGGGCCGTAGGTGCGCGGCCGCGTTGCGGAAGCAGGCGACCTGCGCGTCCTGCGAGGGCAGCGCGTAGATGGTGTTGGTGGTCAGCGCCACCAGCGAGAACGAGCCCTCGACCCGGGTGGTGGAGAAGTCGCCCACCGCCACCGGGATGCGCTCGCCGCCCGGCTTGGCGCGCAGGAGCTCCACCATCTCGGGCGAGCCGTCGATGCCGGCCACCTCGTGCCCGCGTGCGGCGATCGGCACGGCCAGCCGGCCCGTCCCGATGCCGAACTCCAGGATCGGCCCGCCCTCGGCGAGCAGGCACAGCTGCTCGACGGTGGCCTCGGTGGGCAGGTTCGCCACCGTGAGGTCGTAGATGTCGGCGATGCCGCGCCCATAGGCGGCCGGGTCGAAGCCGGTCGTCATCGCCGCTCCCCCACTCTGGTCACGCGCTGCTCACGTGTGGTCACACGGCAGTGCTACCCCACAGGTCACGGATCATTCCGGCATACCGCCCCGCCTCTCGGGAACTGAAGTGGGATGTCGCAACACCGGGAAGACGGGGACGGCATGGACGATGTGGTGACCGTGACGCCGTGCGAGGACGGGCCGCTGCTGGTCAGAGGGCCGTTCCGGCTGGTCACTCAGGACGGCGTGCCGATCCCCGCCGGACGCTCGACGGTGGCGCTGTGCCGGTGCGGGCGCTCGGCGGTCAAGCCGTTCTGCGACGGCTCGCACAAGGTGGCCGGCTTCCGCGCGCCGAGCGAGCCGGACCCGCCGGACTGATGTCGCTCCGCAGAGGTACGTTCCGCCTGCGAGCGCGCCGCCCGCCGCAGCCACCGCAGGGAGTGGGCGGCCCGCCGCAGCCTGCGCCCCGCGTACGGAACGCCGCCCCGCAGCGCGGCACCGGCGGCGAGCCAGCAGCAGGTGGCCCGCTCCAGCACCCACACGGGCGCGAACAGCGCCGACGTGGCGGGAAAGACACGCCTGCCGCCCGCCCGCCGCCGCCCCGCCTCGGCCAGCGCGACCGCCAGCGCGGCTCCGGCCAGCGGCGGTACGTACCGGCGCCGCCACAGGCACCAGGCCAGCGCGGGCAGCACCGGCAGGAACAGCGCCAGCCGGGCCGGTTGCGCCAGGTCGTCGTAGGCCTGGCGGACCCGCTGGTTCCAGAAGCGGGCCGCGTCGGGCGGCAGGCGCGGCACGTACAGGTCGAGCGGGCGCAGCTCCCTGCCGCCGTGGGCGCGCACCGTGCGGATGAGCTCCAGGTTCTCGAACAGCACGTCGCCGTCGTAGCCGCCCATGCGCTCGAAGAAGGCGCGGCGCACGCCGAACGTGCCGGGGTAATCGGCGCCGGCGCTGCGGTTCAGCAGGGTGCGGGCGGTGTCCCAGCGGGCGTGCCAGGGCAGCTCGGTGAAGTGGTTCTGCGGGCGTACCAGCTCGGCGGTCTCCAGCAGCGCGTCGATCCTGGCGAGCGTGTCCCCGTCGTGGCGTACGTCGTCGTCAGCGATGACCACGTGCCGGGCGCGGGCCAGCCGCATGCCGGTGAGCACGCCGGCCACCTTGCCGTTGGCGCAGCGCAGGCCGGGGTCCGGGCGGGCGTGCGTGACCAGGCCGCGCCAGGCGGCGGCGTGCCGCTCGTACAGCGGGGGCGGCGAGCCGTCCACGACGATGATCTCCCGTACGTGGCGGGCCAGCGCCCGCAGGTAGGCGGTGAGCTCGCCGAGGCCGCGGTCGTCCTCCCAGCGCAGCGGGAGCACGTAGTCCATCATGGGCGGCGGCTTCCCGGGGAAGATCGGGTTAAACGAGCTGCGACCTGCTGCAACGGACCGGCTCTAACGGGCCAGGCGGCCGAGCAGCGCGGCCGCGGCCGTGATCCCCGCCGCGGCGGCCACCGCGAGCACCGCGAAGTCCAGCGGCAGGTGCGCCGGTACGCCGAGCAGCAGCCCGCGCAGCGCGTCCACCTCGTAGCTGAGCGGGTTGACCGCACTGACCACCTGCAGCCAGTCCGGCATCGTGGTCGTCGGGTAGAGCGCGTTGGAGGCGAAGAACAACGGCATCGTGATGGCCTGCCCGAAGCCCATCAACCGGTCCCGGGTGCGGACGATCCCGGCGATCGTCACCGACAGGCAGGCGAAGAACGCCGACCCGAGCAGCACCGTCACCACCACCCCGAGCAGGCGCAGCGGATGCCAGCCCAGGTGCACGCCCAGCAGCGCGGCGATGACCACCACCACGGCGGCCTGCACGATGGCCTTCACCCCGGCCGCGAACGCCTTGCCCGCCACCAGCGCCGCCCGCGGCGTCGGCGTGACCAGCAGCTTGGTCAGCACGCCCGAGTCGCGCTCCCAGATGATGTGGATGCCGTAGAAGATGGCGATGAACATCGTGGACTGCGCGATGATCCCCGGCGCGAGGTAGTCGCGGTAGGGGATGCCGCCGGTCGGGATCACGTTGATGCGGGTGAACGTCTCGCCGAAGACCAGCAGCCACAGCGCGGGCTGGACGGCGCGGGTGTAGAGCTCCGTACGGTCGTGGCGCAGCTTCTGCAGCTCGACCACGCACATCGCGGCCAGCCTGGCCGGGACCACCCGCCAGGCGGGCCGGTCCTTCGGCGGGGTGGCTAGCGGCGCGGCGAGCGAGCCGTCAGCCGACGCGGGAGGCGGTGGTGCGGGTACGGCGGACATCGCGGAACTCCCCTCCCTCCTCGTTGAGACCGCTGCCGGCGACGTCGCGGAAGACGTCCTCCAGGGTCGGCGCCGGGCCGCCGCCGCGCCGGGCGCGCAGGTCGTCGGTCAGCTCGCGCGGCGTCCCGGACGCGCGTACCCGGCCCTTGTGCATGAGCGCCACCCGGTCGCAGTACTGGTCGGCCTCGTCCATGTAGTGGGTGGTGACCAGGACGGTCATCCCGGTCGCGGCGCGCACGGCCATGATGTGCTCCCACACCACCGTGCGCGCGATGGGGTCGAGCCCGATCGTGGGCTCGTCGAGTATGAGCAGGCGCGGCGCGCTGACCAGCGCCTGGGCCAGCTCCAGGCGGCGCACCATGCCGCCCGAGTACGTCTTCGCCAGCCGGTCGGCGGCGTCGGCGAGCCCGACCGCCTCGAGCGCCTGGTCGACGCGGGCGCGCCGCTCGCGCCTCGGCACGTCGAAGACGCGGGCGAAGAGCGAGACGTTCTCCCTGCCGGTCAGCCCCGAGTCGGCAGAGAGCTGCTGGGGGACGTAGCCGAGCAGGCGGCGCACCCGCATCCTGTCGGCGGCCACGTCGAGGCCGAACACCCGCGCCATGCCCTTGGGCACGGGAAGCAGCGTCGTGATGCACCTGATGGCGGTGGTCTTGCCCGCGCCGTTGGGGCCGAGCAGGCCGAACACCTCGCCGGAGCGTACGGTCAGGTCGAGGCCGTCCACGGCGGTGGACTCGCCGAAGGAGTAGCGCAGCCCCGTACACGAGACCGCCGCCGCCTCCGCATCGGCCCCGCTCTCCGGCGCGCCGCCGTCCCGCCCGCCGTAGCGGCTCACCTCGCCGTCCAGCCCGCCACTGTGTCTGCCACAGTGCCCGCCGCCGTGGTCGGGGCCGTCGTGGGCGGGGCCGTCGTGGGCGGTCCCCGTGGCATGGTCTCGTACGCCGTCGGCGTCCGTCATCACGCCGTCACCTCCTCCTGCAGGCTCTCGGCCAGGCGGCGCATGGCCGGGAGTGCGGCCTCCAGTGCGGCCAGGTCCTCTTCGCCGAGCCGTGCCAGGTGCTCGCGTACGAGCGCGGTGCGGCGTTCCTGCCAGGCCCGCAGCCGCGCCTCGCCCTCCGGCGTGGGCAGCAGCCTGGCGGATCTGCGGTCGTCCCTGCGCACCTCGCGACCGATCAGCCCGGCCCCGCTGAGCTGGTTGACCAGCGTGGAGACCGAGTTGCCCGCCAGGTAGAGCTCCCTGGCCGCGGCCGAGACGCTGATGCCGGGGTTGTCGGCGACCAGGCGCAGCAGCTCGACCTGGGCGCCGCGCAGCCGCGGCCCGGTCAGGCCCTGTCGCAGGCGGCGCCGGATCAGCCGGTTGAGGCCGAGCAGCACGCCGGCGAACGCACCGGGCAGATCCTCGTCCGTACTCATGCCCGAAATATTAGCTCTGCTTACGATGTATCGTGAAATATGCAGGTCAAGGGACGTTTGCCAGTCGGTTGCGGTGATTTCCAGCCGAGGAGGCCGGTCGGCGCGACGCTCGCGGCAGAGCGCCACACCGGCGAGAGCCGCTGTGACGGCGGTCGCGGGCATAGCCTTGGCTCATGGTGCGCTTCGCTGTCGGACTGCCGAACGTCGGCGAGTTCGGAGACCCCACGCTGCTGACCGAGCTCGGCGTCGCCGCCGAGGAACACGGCTGGGACGCGGTCTATCTCTGGGACCATCTGCTCTACCACGACCCGAGCTGGCCGGTCGCGAACCCGGTGGTGACGCTGTCGGCGATCGCCGCGCGTACGAGCCGGGTCCGGCTCGGCATCCTGATGACCGCGCTCCCCCGGCGGCGGGTGCAGACGGTGGCCAAGGAGACCGCCTCGCTCGACCGGCTGTCCGGCGGCAGGCTGGTGTTCGGCGCGGGGCTGGGGTCGCTGGACTCCGAGTACGCCGACTTCGGCGAGGACCCCGATCTGAAGGTCCGCGCGGCCAAGCTCGACCAGGGCCTCGACGAGCTGACCCGGCTGTGGGAGCGGCTGCCGCCGACGCCCGTGCAGCGGCCGCGCATCCCGATCTGGTGTCCAGGGCGCTGGCCCACCAAGGCCGGTTTCCGCCGCGCGGCCCGCTGGGACGGCGCGATGCCGACGTTCCGCGACTACGGCCACGATCTTCCGCCGGTGCCGGTGGACGAGTTCGCGCGGGTGGTCGACTTCCTGGGTGAGGAGCGGGGGTCGCTGGACGGGTTCGACATCGCGCTGGAGGGCCGGGCGGCGGACGGGCTCGTCGAGGGGTACGCGGCGGCCGGGATGACCTGGTGGGTGGAGGCGATGGGCTGGTGGCGCGGCGGCGTCGCCGACGCCCGCCGCACGATCGCAGCCGGCCCGCCCCGCTGACCCCGCACCACCATCGCGGCCGCCTCGCCACGCCGGTCCCGCGCCCCCATCGTGGCCGCCCGCCGCGTCGGCCCCGCGTCCTGACGGGGCGGGCAGCACCGTGGCGTGCCAGCCCTGGCCAACCCTGGCCAGCCCTGGCGAGCGTGGCGAGGAGGGCAATGCGGCAAGGCGAGCGGCGCCGTGGCGGAACGGGCAGGCGACGCTGCGACGAGCGAGCGTCATGGCGTAGCAAGCGGCACCCCAGCAGGGCACCGTGGCAGGTCCGAGCAGCGCGGCGCAGAGCGAGCAGCACAGAGGCGGGCGGGCGCCATGGCGTAGCGGGCGGTGCCGCGGCGAGCGCGGCGAGAAGGGCAACGCGGAGGCGGGCAGGCAGCGCTGCGGCGAGCGGGCGCCATGGCGTGGCGAGCGGCGCCGTAGCAGGGCGGGGCCCGGCAGGCGCCGTGGCAGAGCGCCATAGCAGAGCGCCGTGATAGGGCGGGGGCGCTGTAGCGGAGCGCCGTGGCGGGGCGGGCAGCGCTGTGGCGCGGCGGTGTTTCGCGACCGCCGCGCCACAGGGTTCTCAGGAGGGGGAGAAGGCTAGCCCGCGCTGCAGGAGACGGTGGGCCAGGTCCAGTTGCCGTTGTGCTGGATCGTCACCCCCCAGTTGTTGCCGTTGCCGTTGGGTCTCGCTTGCAACACCTGGGAGCTCGGGTAGGTGGCGCTGATGTTCCAGGTGGCGATGATCCGCGCCGGGGACGGCACGTTCATCGTGACGGTCCAGTTGTTGGAGCCGCTGACCGAGACGTTCAGGTTGTAGCGGTCGCTCCACTGCTGGCCGGCGGAGAGGGTCGCGGTGCAGCCGCCACCGCCGTTGTCACCGCCGCCGTCGTCGCCACCGCCGTTGTCACCGCCGCCGGTGCCGATGGTGATGTTGGAGCTGCCGCTGCTCTGGTAGCCCTCGGTGGCGAGGATCTGGTAGTCGTGGCTGCCCAGATGCATGCCGGCGCGGGCCCAGGCGTCGAAGTGGTTGCCGGCGGTGATGGTGCCGCCCGTGCGCCGCTGCTGCCTGACGCTCCAGAACTGGTCGAAGGTGCGGGTGCCCTCGATGGACGGGGCGTTGTAGCGGGTGGTCTGGTAGATGTCGTACGTCCCGCCGTCCGTGGTCACGGTGCCCTTGTACGTCCCGGTGGGCCGGTAGGTGCCCCAGTTGTCGACGATGTAGTACTCGATGAGCGGGTTCCTGGTCCAGCCGTACAGCGTCAGGTAGGCGTTGCCCGACGGGTTGAAGCTGCCGGAGTACGTCACGGTCCTGCGCCCGCCGGTGGCCCAGCCCTTCCCGGCGACGAAGTTGCCGGTGTTGCGCCAGGAGGTGCTGTAGTTACCGCCCGAGCCGAGCTCCATGGAGACCGTGCCCTGAGCGTCGGTCCAGAAGGAGTAGAAGTAGCCGCCGTGGTTGCCGGTCTGGTTGGTGGTGACGGCGGCGTGGGCGACGCTGGGGAGCATCGCGACGCCCAGGGCCGCGATGACGGCTAACGCGCGGGCGGCGAATCGCCACCGGCGCCTGCGGCCCGGTGGATAGGGGGGTGCGCCGTTCATGGGGTGCTTCCTCCTCGCGTGATGGCGGCGGGAATGCGGGCGCGCGGGTACGCGCCCCATGGCCTCAAGGGCCCCGGATCGACGATGGGTGAGAGCGAGTCGCTTTCCGAAAATATCGGGAAGCTGGCGAAAGTATCGGACTCGCTTCCGGTGTCTGTCAACGGCCTCTTGCTCGTTGTGAAGCCCACTTGACCACAGACCCGCAGCAAGCTGCGGAATCGTCCCCCACGAAGGCCGTGAAACTTTCGTGGCTACCCCGAAAATTGACGATCACACTGCCGTCACGGCGTCGGCCGCAGCCCTGATGATGTCGAGTGCGCGCTCGACGTGGCGGGCGTGCGTACGGAAGCTGAGCACGCACAGCCGCAGGTAGAGCCGCCCCTGAACGTTCGTGCTGCTCAGGTAGATCTGCCGGGTGTCGTTGATCTCCTTGAGCAGGCGGCGGTTGCGCTCGTCGTCGCCCTCGCGCAGCCGGAACACCACCACGGTCAGATCCGGCCGCCACGGCACCGCGAAGCGGGGATCGGCGGCCAGCTCCCGGTGCACCACGGCGGCCAGGTCGAGCTTCTCCTCCAGCTCGCGGGCGAAGGCGTCCACGCCGTGCAGGTGCAGCGGCAGCCACAGCCGCAGCCCCCGGAACTCCCTGGTCAGCTCGACGCCGAGGTTCGCGAAGTCGGGCAGGCCGTCCATCGCGGCGAGGTCCTGGAGGTAGTCGCCGCCGTCGGCGTGCGCGGCGTGCAGCGCGGCCGGGTCGCGGACGAGCAGCACGCCGGTGCCGTACGGCAGGAACATGCTCTTGTGCGGGTCGATGGCGATGGAGTCGGCGCGTTCGATGCCGGCGAGCAGCGGCCGGCCGCGCTCGGTGAGCTGGAAGCCGCCGCCGTAGGCCGCGTCCACGTGGAACCACAGCCCCTCACGGGCGGCGAGCCCGGCCAGCTCGGGCAGGGGGTCGATGGTGCCGGTGCCGGTGGTGCCCGCGGTCCCGGCCAGCAGGAACGGCCGCAGCCCCGCGGCCCGGTCGGCGGCGATCAGCTCGGCGGCGGCGCGCACGTCCATGCGCAGGTCGCCGGTCATCGGCACCTGGCGCACGGCGCCGGCGGGCAGGCCGCAGATGCGGGCGGCCTTGGCCACGCAGTGGTGGGTGTGCGCGGTGACGTACAGGGTGCCGCCGGTCAGGTCGTCGCCGAGGCGGCTCTGGCGGGCGGCGAGCACCGCCGACAGGGTGGCCGTCGATCCGCCGCTGGTGGTGATGCCGCCCGCGCCCGGCGGCAGCCCGAAGCGCTCGCACAGCCAGGTGAGCACGCCGTGCTCCATCGCGACCAGCGCGGGCGCCATCTGCGCCAGGCCCGTGTACCGGTTGACGGCGTTGGCCAGCAGCTCGGCGAGCGCGGCCGAGTACAGCCCGCCCGCGGGGAAGTAGGCGAGGTAGCCGGGACCCGCCGTGTTGACGCCCTGCCCGGCGGCGCGCAGGAACGTCTCCACCAGCTCGCCGAAGTCGCCCGGCCCGGCGGCCGGCGGGCGGCGCAGGCGTTCCGCCAGGTACTCCGCCGGCGTGTAGTCGCTGGCGGGCGACTTCTCCAGCGCATCGAGCCAGTCGGCCAGCGCGTCCACGGCCTGCCGGCCGAGTCCGGCCATCTCGGGCCGGTTCACATCGAGTTCCGTCATGCCCGGCACCTTAGGAGGAAACGAGCTCGTCGGGCTTGGACGCCGGTGCACCCGGGGACCACGAGCTCCCATACGACTTCGCACAGTGCCATGAACGGCCCCGCCTCCGGCGGCGTACCTCACCATGACGGCCGTCTCAGGCCGGGGAAGGGGACGATGATCATGGGACCCCGACGCGTACTCATCGTCTGCGGCATCGCCGCGCTCTGGCCGCTGACGGCGTGCGCCGGCTACACGCCGACGCCCACCGCCGACACGGCCGCACTCGCCGAACTGGCGAGCGAAACACCGTTTCCCGCAGCGGAGCCCTCCGAATCCGCGCCGCCCGCGGAGGAGGAAGAGGACACCGGGACCTGGCAGACGAAGTGGGGGCCGCTGTCGGAGCTCGACCGGGACCTCATCCGCAAGGTGCGCCTCGCCGGCCTGTGGGAGATGCCGATGGCCCAGGACGCCGTGCAGCGCGCCACATCGGCCAAGGTCAGGCAGGTCAGCGAGACCATCGCGAGCCAGCACCACACGCTGGACGAGCAGGTCCGCGAGGTGGCATCGAAGCTGGAGGTCAAGTTGCCGGTGAAGCCCACCGAGCAGCAGCAGCGCTGGATGAGCGACATCTCCGGCAGCACCGGCTCCTCGTACGACGCCACGTACGTCAAATGGCTGCGCCTGGCGCACGGCCAGGTCTTCGGCCTGATCGGCAAGGTGCGCGGCAGCACCCAGAACACGCTGGTCCGCCGCTTCGCCGAGCAGTGCAACGAGGCGGTGCTGAACCACCAGCGCCTGCTGGAGAGCACGGGCCTGACGACCCCGGAGAGCTTCCCCGACCCGACGGCCTGACGCCAACCACCCCGCCGCACGAACCGCCTCCGCGCACCCGTCCGGCCGCCTGAACCCGCTTGCCGGTGGGGCTGACGGCCTGCCGCGAGGGCGGGCACAGGGGCGGCCGGGTGACGGCAGGGCGCTGAAGCGGCTTCCCACCTGACCACCCCACCGGTCCGGCGGCGAGACGGCGGGCGACGGCGGAGAGCCCCGCAGGTCAGACGTCTTGCAGGCCGAGCGGGCGGGGCGCGGCGTCCGGTGACTCGCCGCCCGCCGCGTTGAAGGCGTTCATGGCGGAGACGAGCGCGCGGCGCTGCTCGGCCGGCATGCGGGCGACGATGGCGCCGATGTCGGCGCGGCGGCGCTCCATCACCTGGTCGACGATGCGCCGGCCCTCGCCGGTGAGCCGCATCAGGCTCTCGCGCCGGTTCTGCGGGTTGACCTCGCGGACGACCAGCCCGGCGGCCGCCAGGCGGTCGGCCATGCGCATGGCGGTGGAGGAGTTGACGCCGAGCAGCTCGGCCATGGTGACGAGCTTGGTCTCGCCGTGCCCGGCCAGCAGCACCATCATCCGGAACTGCGGCAGCGTGATGCGGTCCTCGACCGCGCCGAGCGACCTCGCGGCGACGGCGACGAGCAGCCGGGACCCGCTCAGCACGGCCGTGACGACGGCCGACAGGTCGTCATCCTGGCCGGCGACGTGTGTCCCCACGTTTGAGGACATGTCACCCATGTCCACAGTTGTACCGCCGCTACCCCTCCTGCCGCGCGGGCGCCCTCTCACAGGAGCTGAACGGCACCCCCGGACACTCCCGCTCCCCCGTCGTGATCAGCAGCACGATCCCCATCATGACGATCGCGCAGGTGAGCAGCATCAGCATGAGCCAGACATGCATGGCCGACCCGCGCCGCCGGTGGTGACCGGCCTTCCCGGAGAGCAGCGCGTCCAGCTCGGGCTCATCGAGCGCTAACCGTTTCTCCAGTTCCTCCAGTGCCCGACGCTCTTCCCGGGATAGACCCATGCCTCATCTCCTCGGCGGCCCAAGAGCGGCACCCAGGACACGCCCCCGTGTACTCCCCGCTTCGCGCCATGCTCGACATCCTGACGACGACTGACATTCCAGCCGGACTGATCAAGGAGACCAAGAGAACCTTGCATACTGCAATGAACCTGTGATGTGGGGCGTTCCGCCGCCGGCGTCCGCGAGCGGCCGGGTCAGGAGGATGCGAGGGGCCGTGAGGGTGCGCAAGCGTCATCGGGAGCGGTGACGCGGCGGCGGGGGCGCCAGGAGCTCGCCAGGGCCAGGGCGAGAAGGAGCTCGGCCAGGTCCCCGCCGTAGTACATGATCTCGGCCGCGCCGCGCCGCTCCTCGGCGGGTACGGGCAGGTCCACGCCGACGCCGGCGTACATGAGCTGGGACAGCCCGGCGTGTACGGCGATCGCCACGCCCAGCACGACCAGCCGGGCAGGCACGGACGGCCGCCGGGGAGCCGGGTCGGGCCCGGCGATCACCCAGGCGAACAGGCACCCGGCCAGCAGGAAGTGCACGTGGACGGCCCCGTGCAGCACGGGGTCGGCGGTGCTGTGCCGGTAGAGCGGGGTGCTGTACAAGATCACCATCCCGCCGACGCTGAGCAGCAGCGCGACGACGGGGTTCGCGACCGCGTGGACGGCGCGCGAGCGCAGCAGCGCGGCCAGGCGGCGGGCGCGGGCGGCCGGCAGCGTGCGCAGCAGCAGCGTCATCGGCGCGCCCAGCACCAGGCCGAGCGGCGCCAGCATGCCGATGAGCAGGTGCTGCAGCATGTGGCCGCGGAAGTCGGTCGCGGCCAGCGCGGCGACGGGCCCGGTCAGACCGGCGGCGAGCAGCGCCAGTCCGGATAGAAACGCAGCGGAGCGCCACCGGCTCCACTTCCTGGGGCCGGGCCGTGCCGCCGTGATCAGGTACGCGGCGGCCACGAGCAGCACGGCGACGACCGGCAGCGCCGTGACGTGGTCGTGGTGCCCGTGGCTCATCGCGGTGCGGGCTCGGCGTCGCGGCACAGGTCGAGCGCGTCGCCGCCGCGGCGCAGCCCCCACCCGGCGGCCAGCAGCACGACTCCGAGCACCAGGAACCCGAGGTCCCACCAGAGCTGTCCCGGCCCCGTACGGACGTGGTGCACGCCGAGCAGGTGGTGGTCGATGACGCCCTCGACCAGGTTGAACAGCCCCCAGCCGGACAGGATCCAGCCCCACAGCGTCCGCGAGCGCCACACCCGGCCGCGCGAGGCGGTCACCCGGGAGTAGAGCAGGCCGAGCCCGATGAGCACGGCCAGCCAGGTCACGGTGTGGAACAACCCGTCCCACACCGTGTTCATCCGCAGCCCGGGCACGGTGTCGACCGGGTAGCGGCTGCTGAGCATGTGGTGCCACTGCAGCAGCTGGTGCAGCAGGATGCCGTCGACGAAGCCGCCCAGCCCGATCCCGAGGATCGTGCCGGGCAGCCCGATTCCCTTGGGGGCCGTCATGGTCAGGGGTTCTTGCCCATGGTCCTGCGGATGACGTCGCGGACGCGGTCCATCATCGCCATCGGCGTGCCCATCAGCACGTTCTTGGTGGCCGACTCGGTGCCGGGGTGCGGGTGGGTGGGCGCCATGGCCTCGGCCGCCTTGACGCCTGCGGCCATGCTGCGCCGCTCGGCCTCGGTGGTCTGGGCGATGAGCTTGTTGAACTCGTAGCGTTCCTCGGCGCGGGCGTGCGCCTCGACGGCGCCGCGCAGCATCAGCAGGTTCTCCATGAAGTCGGGCGCGTCGGGTCCGGCCTCGTCCATGAGCGAGAGGAGCTGCTTGGCCTGGTTCTCCTCGGCCAGCCGATCCTCGACGACGCCGTCACCGCCGTCGATCTTGCCCCGGGCGTAGGGGTGGACGATCTCCTCTTCGGCGGTCTCGTGCACGGCGAGCATGCGCACCAGGCGGGTGAACGCCTCGCCCCGCTGCCCGGCGGGGGCCTGCTCGACCTCGTCGAACAGGTCCCTGATCACGCCGTGCTGGGCCACCAGCAGGTCGATGACGTCCGTCTCGGCCATCTTCTCCGGAGCCGTCTTCGTCATGTCTGTCCTCCTTCGAGTACGGGGCCGCCTACCCCGGCCGACGGCGGACACGCCCGCCCGGCGAACCGATTACCGAACGCGGAGCCTCGGCAGACGACGTCCTTGGATGAGCGGCTCCGGGTGGTCTTGGCGCCCAGCGCAGCGAGGCGATCAGCCGGTCCGCGCGGGGGGCTCGACCGGCCGTCCAGCACGCCGATGACGAACGCGCCGCCTCGGATCGTCGGCCATCGATGCAAATCGGCGACCGGCGGAGAATTCGCCGACCGAGCACGGCGACGCACCCTTGATCAGGTCCCGATAAAGCGGATCAAGCCAGGTCAGGCCGCCTTTCCACGCGAGCGAAACCGCCTGGAGCGCCACGCCACCGGAAAAGGGGAAATACGTCACCGGCCGCGCATTCATCGGCATAAACGCGGTGAATTCGACGGCATACAATCCCATAGGTGATACGGAACCTGGCCCGCCGGTGGTCGTGCCTGATCCTGGGCGGAGCGCTGCTGATGCCGTACATGATGGTCGGCAGCCTGATCGCGGGCCTGGGGAGCGGCAGGACGGCCAACCTGCTGCTGCTGCCCGCGCAGGTCGGCGTGTTCTTCGCGATGCTGCCCGTCGTGGCGGTGACCGGGCTGTTCCTGCCGATACGCGGGCTTGAGGTGAGCGCGGCGCAGGGCCTGCTCGGAGCCCGCGTGCTCACCCCGCCCCGGCAGCCGGGCCGGTCCTGGCAGGAGCGGCGGCGCACCGCCGCCTGGTTCACGCTCCACCTGGGCGTCGGCGGCGTGGTCAGCGGCTGCACGCTGGCGATCGTGCCGTTCACGATCTTCACGGTCGTGGTGTTCTTCACCGGCCCGCCCACGCAGACGATGGGGCTGGAGATCGCGCCGGGCTGGAACGCGTTCCTGTGGGCGCTGGCCGGAGTGGCGTTGCTGGCCGGGCTGGTCGCGCTGGCGGCCGGAGCCGGTGCGCTGCTGGCCAGGCTCGCGCCCGTCCTGCTCGGCCCCACGCCGGCCGAACGGCTGGCCGCCGCCGAGGAGCACGCCCGCGCGCTGGCCGAGCGCAACCGCCTGGCCCGTGAGCTGCACGACTCCGTCGGCCACGCGCTCAGCGTCGTCACCCTGCAGGCCGCGGCGGCGGGGCGGGTCCTCGACCGCGGCTCCGACGGCGCGCCCCAGACGGCGCGCAGCGCGCTGGCCGCCATCGAGCAGTCGGCCCGCGCCGCCCTCGCCGATCTCGACCACGTCCTCGGCCTGCTCAGAGACGACGACGCCGCGCCGCGAACGGCCGGGGACCCGAGCGACGGGCGCCCTACGGCCGGGGACCCGAGCGACAGCCCCCGTACGGCCGGGGACCCGAGCGACAGCCCCCGTACGGCCGGGGACCCGAGCGGCGGCACCCGTACGGATTGGGACACCAGCGACAGCCCCCGTACGGCCGGGAACGCGAGCGACGGCCCGGCCGGGCGCCCTGACGACCGGCGCGGCAGAGCGCCGCAGGCGACTCTGGACGACCTCGGCGACCTCATCACCACCTCGGGCGCTTCCGTGGACCAGCAGGTGGGCGACCTGTCGGAGGTGCCGGCCGTGGTGTCCCGCGAGGCGTACCGGATCGTTCAGGAGGCCCTCACCAACGCCATCAAGCACGGCGCCCACGGCCCCATCCGCCTGACCGCCGCCGTGCACGGCGGCGACCTGCGCGTGGAGGTCGTCAACCCGTGCGACGGGCGGCGCGGCGACGGCATCCAGAGCGGCAAGCTGAGCGGCGTCCAGAGCGGCATCCAGAGCGGCGTCCAGAGCGGCGGGCTGAGCGGCGGACGGGGCCTGGCGGGGATGCGGGAGCGGGTCAGGCTGCTGCGCGGCGACCTGGAGGCCGGTCCCACGGAAACCGGCTGGCGCGTGGCCGCCCGCCTGCCGCTACGGTCGAGTCCGTGACACTGCGTGTCGTGATCGCCGACGACGAGGACCTCATCCGCGCCGGCCTGCGCATCATCATCGACTCCGAGCCCGACCTGACCGTGGTGGGCGAGGCCGCCGACGGCGCGGAGGCGCTGACCGTGGTCCGCCGCGAGCGGCCCGACGTCGTGCTGATGGACGTCCGCATGCCCGCCGTGGACGGCATCCGAGCCACGGAGCGGCTGCTGGCCCTGGACCAGCCGCCCAAGGTGCTGGTGGTGACGACGTTCGAGAACGACGACTACGTCTACGACGCGCTGCGCGCGGGCGCCAGCGGCTTCCTGCTCAAGCGCACGAAGCCGGACGATCTCGTCCAGGCGGTGCGCCTGGTGGCGGCGGGCGACTCGCTGCTGTTCCCCGCCGCGATCCGCGCCCTGGCCGGCCGCCGGTCACGGGCGGGCTCGCCGGAGCGGGTGCCGGGCATCGACCGGCTGACCGAGCGTGAGGGCGACGTGCTGCGGCTGATGACCAAGGGCCTGTCCAACCAGGAGATCGCCGCCGCACTGGTGGTCAGCCAGGAGACCGTCAAGACGCACGTGGGCAACGTGCTGACCAAGCTGGGTGCGCGCGACCGCACCCAGGCCGTGATCGCCGCGTACGAGTCGGGCTTCGTCTCCCCCGGCTGACGTCTCCCGCCTGACAGCTCCCCCGGCTGGCGTCTCCCCCGGCTGGCGTCTCCCCCGGCTGACCGGGCGCCGCGCCGGAAGCGTGCGGCGCGGCGCCCGGATCACTTGCGTACGCCGCCGCGCCGCAGCAGCTCGGCGGCGGGTACGACGGTCGCCTCCGCGGCGCTCATCCCCGTGGCGGCCAGGGCCTGGTCGACGAGGTGGAGGCCCACCGCGTACCCGGCCATGTCGGGGATGCCGCGCGGCTCGCCGCCGAAGCGGCGCGCGATGGTGTCGCCCAGCACGTACGCGGGCGTGTTCTGCATCCCCTGCAGGTCGAAGTCGGCCATGATCTTCGCGAAGGCGCCCTCGAACGCCTCCCCGGTCACCATGGACGACCACGGACCCATGGCCTCGGGCCCCGACTGCTCGCGGACGAACGCCTCGGCCAGCCCTTCGGCGACCACGTGCTCGCCCACGGTCACGGCGACCGGGTTCCACTCCACGTTGGAGAAGCGCACGTGGTGGTGGAACTCGTGCACCGCGAGGTGCGAGATCCGCCCGATGACCTCGTCGGACGGCCAGGCCAGCAGGTAGATGTAGCCGGTGCCGGCGCCCATGCCGTAGTAGCCGCCGGACGTCTTCATCAGGTGCTCGTTGCCGGGGTCGCCCATGATGAGGTAGACGTCCAGCTTGCCGGGCTGCTTGGCGTCGCCGAGCGCCTGCGAGGCGCGTTCCAGCTCGTGCTTCACCTGGCCGAGCACGTCCTGCTCGATCATGCGGCGCACGGCGGGCAGGTAGCGCGGGTCGTCGGCGTCGACGCGGAAGCCGCCGCCCTGGTGGTGGATGTCGACGATGTCGCCCGGCATCGGGATCTGCGCGCGCATCGGCTCCAGGATCTCCCGCAGCGCGTCCGGCCTGCGCTCCAGCGGCTGCTCCAGCAGGGACGCGATGGGCGTGAGGGTGTCGTGAACGATGAACTCCATGGCCCCGGACGCTAAACCCTCACGTTACGTGAGGCTCAAACGGTTTTCCGCCGCCCGGTCACAGCGGGGCCTCGTCACCCGGGTCCTCGCCGGGTGAGCGGCCCGGTGTGCGCTGCCCGCTCTCCGACGGCGACGGCGACTCGGACGGCGAGGGCTGCGGGTTGGGCGTCTCGGGCGTCGGCGGCGGCGTGGGCACGAACACCGTCGGCGGGAGCTGGCGCGGCTGCGGCTGGCTGTCCTGCCGCCCGAACACCAGCATGAGCAGGATCGCCACCACGAGCAGCAGAAGGATGATCACGGCGAGCGCGGCGAGCAGCACGCGCTTGCGGGTCTCGGTCAGCGGCCGCCGGGGGCGCGGCGGGCCGGGCAGCGCGGGGGCGCGGTCGGTCAGCCAGTACGGCACGAAGTCCGGCCCGTGCGCCTGCCCGATGAGCGTCCCGCCCACCATGACCGGCTCCAGGAACCGTTCGGCGCCCGGCCGCCCCGGCTGGTACGGCACCGCCACCCACGGCGCCCGCCCGCCGTCGTACATGAGCACCTCGGGCATGCCCTCGAGCACGGCGCCGCCGGTACGCGGCCTGGCGGGACGGGTGAGCCAGCCGCGCACGCCCGACCGCTCCCGGCCGCCCGCCTCCTTGATGGCGGTGACGAACCGGTCGCGGGCCGCGGCGTCGTAGGCGGCGCCCCGGGTGAGCACCGCCAGCGAAACGGCGCGCCCGTCGGGGCCCTGGCCGAGGTACACGAAGCCGGCGGGCGCGCTGTGCAGGCGCGCCTGCACCACGTAGGGCCCCAGCCGGGGTGGGTCGCCGTACTGCAGGGGACTTGCCACGTTTGCCATGTAAGCACAGACGTGGCGTCGTGCGAGTTTGCGGCGCGTTTGGTGGAATGGGCGTCATGAGCGTCGCCGAAGAGTTGCCAGGCGGAAACGACGCGGCATTGCTGCGTCAGAGTCTCGACGAGGTCCGGCGTGTCATCGTCGGCCAGGACCACATGGTCGAACGCCTCGTCGTGGCGCTGCTGGCGCGCGGGCACTGCCTGCTCGAAGGGGTGCCGGGGGTCGCCAAGACCCTCGCCGCCTCCACCCTGGCCACCGTCGTGGGCGGCACGTTCGCCCGGATCCAGTTCACTCCCGACCTCGTGCCGAGCGACATCGTCGGCACCCGCGTCTACCACCCTTCCAACGAGAAGTTCGATGTCGAGCTCGGCCCGGTCTTCGTGAACTTCCTGCTGGCCGACGAGATCAACCGCGCCCCCGCCAAGGTGCAGTCGGCGCTGCTGGAGGTGATGGCCGAGCGCCAGGTCACGCTCGCGGGCGTCACCCATCCGCTGCCCAAGCCGTTCATCGTGCTGGCCACACAGAACCCGATCGAGTCCGAGGGCGTCTACCCGCTGCCCGAGGTGCAGCGCGACCGGTTCCTCTTCCGGGTGCGCGTCCCCCATCCCAGCGCCCACGAGGAGCTGGAGATCCTGCACCGCATGAGCGTCACACCGCCCGTGCCCGAGCGCGTGCTCGACCCGCCCAAGCTGCTGGAGCTGCAGAAGGCGGCCGAGCAGGTCTCGGTGCACCAGCTCGTCGCCGACTACGTCGTGCGGCTGGTGATGTCCACTCGCAGCCCGGCCGAGTACGGCCTGCCCGACCTCAGCGACACGATCGAGGTCGGGGTCAGCCCGCGCGCGACGCTCGGGCTGGTGTCGGCGGGGCGGGCGCTCGCGCTGCTGCGCGGGCGCGACTACCTGCTGCCCGACGACGTACGCGACGTCGCCGTGGACGTGATGGCACACCGGCTGATGCTCACCTTCGACGCCCTGGCCGACGGGGTCGATCCCGAGGACGTCGTCAAGCAGATCCTGCACGCCGTGCCCCCTCCCCTCGTCGTCTGGAACCAGAACCGTTGAGCACCACTGCCGAACAGGCGCTGCGGCGGCTCGAGCTGACGGTCACCCGCCGGCTCGACGGCCTGCTGCACGGCGCGCACCAGGGCCTGCTGCCGGGCACCGGCAGCGAGTCCGGCGACAGCCGGGTCTACGTGCCGGGCGAGGACGACGTGCGCCGCATGGACTGGGCGGTGACCGCCCGCACGACCATCCCCCACGTACGCGACCTGATCGCGGACCGCGAGCTGGAGACCTGGGCACTGGCCGACCTGTCGCCCAGCATGGACTTCGGCACCGCCGACACCGACAAGCGCGACCTGGTGGTCGCGGCGGTCGGCGCGATCGGGTTCCTGTCCAGCCGCATGGGCGACCGCTTCGGCGCGCTCGTCATCCACGACGAGTACGTCCACCGCATGCCCGCCCGCACCGGCCGCCCCGCGCTCTACGGCCTGCTGCACTCCCTCATGGACGCGCCGCGCGGCCGCGTGGTGCCCGACCCGCCGGACCTCGCCGAGGGCATCGACATCCTGAACGCCACGCGCCGCCGCCGCGGCATGCGGCTGATCGTCTCCGACTTCCTCGACGCGAGTCCCGACCTCGACCCCGACGCCGAGCGGCCGTGGGAGCGCCCGATCCGGCGGCTGGCGGCCCGCCATCAGGTGCTGGCCGTCGAGGTCATCGACCCGCGCGAGCTGGAGCTGCCGGACGTGGGCCGGGTCGCGTTCGCCGACCCCGAGACCGGGAACGTACGCGAAGTGCACCTTTCGCCGAAAATCCGGCAGGCGTACGCGGAGGCGGCGGCCCTGCAGCGCGAGGGCACCCGCCTGGCCCTGCGCCGCGCCGGCGTCGCCCACCTGGTGCTGCGCACCGACCGCGACTGGGTGTTCGACGTCGCGCAGTTCGTGTTGCGCCAGCGCCGCATGAGCCACCTCGCCCACAGGAGACCGACCGCATGACGTTTCTCGCCCCCGGCTGGCTGTGGTTGTTCGTGCTGGTGCTGCTGCTCGTGGCGGGCTACGTGGCGGCCATGTTCGCGCGCCGCCGCTACACGGTGCGCTTCACCAATCTGGCCCTGCTCGACCTCGTCGCCCCCGCAGGGCCCGGCTGGCGCCGCCACGTGGCGCCCGCGCTGTTCCTCGTCATGATGTCGCTGCTGGTGATCGGCGCCGCCAAGCCCGCCGACCAGGTACGCGTCCCCCGCGACCGCGCCACCATCATCATCGCCCTGGACATCTCGCTGTCCATGGACGCCGACGACGTGCAGCCCGACCGCATCAGCGCCGCCAAGGCCGCCGCGCAGGCGTTCGCGCAGGAGCTGCCCGACCGCTTCAACGTGGGCGTGGTCTCCTTCGCCCGCTCGGCCAACGTGATCGTCTCCCCCACCACCGACCACCAGGCCGTGATCACCGCGCTCGGCAACCTCACCACGCGGCCCGGCACCGCCATCGGCGAGGCCGTGTTCAACTCGCTGGAGTCGGTGCGCTCGTTCGACCAGCAGGCCGCGACCGACCCGCCGCCGGCCGCGATCGTGCTGCTGTCCGACGGCGACAACACCTCGGGCCGCTCGGTCAGCGAGGCCATCGAGGCGGCCGCGCAGGCCGGCGTGCCGGTCTCCACGATCGCGTACGGCACCCAGGAGGGCACGGTCAACATCGACGGCCGCCCGGTCAACGTGCCGGTCAACAAGCAGACGCTGCAGGCGCTCGCCGACGGCACCAGCGGACGGGCGTACACCGCCGAGTCCGGTAGCGAGCTGCGCGAGGTCTACGAGCAGATCGGCACCTCGCTCGGCTACAAACTGGTCAACCAGGAGATCACGCAGTGGTTCATCGTGGCCGCGCTCGTGGCCGGGCTGCTGGTGGCGGGCGCCGCGGTCTTGTTCGGTACGCGGATCCCGTAACGTTTGGCGACGTGGCCCATTACTTCTCCGAGCAGCCCGAGACCGCGAGCAGGCCGGCGTCGGTCGATCTCGTCCTGCCCGACCTGCATCTGCGGCTGGAGACCGACCGCGGCGTGTTCTCGCCCGAGCGGATCGACGTCGGCACGCGCGTGCTGCTGGAGAGCGTCCCGCCGCCGCCTCAGGAGGGCGACCTGCTCGACCTGGGCTGCGGCTACGGGCCCATCGCGCTGACCATGGCCAAGCGGGCGCCCGGCGCCACGGTGTGGGCGATCGACGTCAACCGGCGCGGCCTGGAGCTGACCGAGCGCAACGCGAGCAAGGCGGGCCTCGGCAACGTGCGCGCCGTGCACATCGACGAGGTGCCGGACGGCGTGACGTTCCGCGCCATCTGGTCCAACCCCGCGATCCGCATCGGCAAGCAGGCGCTGCACGAGATGCTCACCAGGTGGCTGACCCGGCTGACGCCCGACGGCGTGGCCCACCTGGTCGTCCAGAAACACCTCGGCTCGGACTCCCTGCAGCGCTGGCTCGGCGAGCAGGGCTGGCAGGCCTCACGCGAGGCCAGCCGGGCCGCCTACCGCATCCTGAAGGTGACCCGTTGAGAAAACAGCTGCGCCCCACCGACGTCAAGCGGCTCAACCGCACCTGGCGCAGGAACACCGGCAACCGGCTCGCGCTCATCGTCGAGTCGGTCACCGGGCCGTTCAACATCGGCTCGATCTTCCGCAGCGCCGCCGCGTTCGGCGTGGACGAGATCTGGCTGGCCGGCAACGCCACCCCGCCCACCAACCCCAAGGCGGGCAAGACCGCGCTCGGCACAGAACGCCTGGTCACCTGGCACGACCCGGTCCCGGCCACCGAGGCGGTCAAGGCGGCGCGCGAGGAGGGCTACGCGGTGCTGGCCATCGAGCTGACCGCCGAGTCGGTGCCGCTGCACCGCGCCGACCTCGACCGCGACGTGTGCCTGGTGGTCGGCAGCGAGGACCACGGCTGCTCCCCGGCCCTGCTGGAGGCCGTCGACGGCGCCTGCTACATCCCGCAGGTCGGGCGGGTCGGCTCGTTCAACGTGGCGGTCGCGGCGGCCATCGCGCTCGCCGAGGCGCGGCGGCAGGAGTGGCAGAATCTCCCCGATTCGTAACCGCACCGTTCATCACGAAGGGGCATACTTCTCCACGTGCTGAGCCGTCGATTCGCCTTCCTCGACCATCCGGGCCCGCTGGCCTTCGCCCACCGCGGTGGTGCGGCCGAGGGCGCTGAGAACACCGTCGCCGCCTTCGAACGCGCGATCGGGCTCGGCTACACGTACCTGGAGACCGACGCGCACGCCACCTCCGACGGGGTGCTGATCGCCTTCCACGACCACACCCTCGACCGGGTGACCGACCGGCGCGGCCGCATCTCCGAGCTGCCCTACCGGACGGTCAAGCAGGCGCGCATCAACGGCGTGCACGAGATCCCGCTGATGGAGGACCTGCTCGGCACGTGGCCGGAGATCCGTTTCAACATCGACGTCAAGGAGTGGGCGGCCATCGGCCCGCTGGCCGAGGCGATCAGGCGTACCAACTCCTATGACCGGATCTGCCTGACCTCGTTCAACGACGAGCGCCTGGAGGCGGCCAGGCGGGCGCTGGGCAGGGAGGTGTGCTCCTCGCTCGGCCCGCGCGGCGTGGCCGCGCTGCGCGCCGCCGCCGCCACCTCCGGCTACGGCCGCACGCTGGCGCGCCTGTCGCGCTCCGGGATCCCCTGCGCGCAGGTGCCGGTCGGCTTCCGCGGGCTGCGGGTCACCACGCGCGCCCTGGTCCGTACGGCGCACGCCATCGGCATGCAGGTGCACGTGTGGACGATCAACGACACCGCCCGCATGGAGCAGCTGCTGGATCTCGGCGTCGACGGCATCATGACCGACAACGTCACCGGCCTGCGCAACGTGCTCGACCGCCGCGGGCTCTGGCATTCCGGCCTGGCGGCCTGAGATCGTAGCGGCACCGTCCCGACACGCCCGGCCCCCGCGCAGAGGGCCCCAGAGGAGCGACACGACACCATGCCCGCATCCGCACCCCCCGCGGCCCTCGACGACTCCCCCGCAGCGCGCCGCCGCGAGCAACGCGGCTGGTACTTCTACGACTGGGCCAACTCCGCCTTCTACACCGCGGTCATCTCGGTCTTCCTCGGCCCCTACCTGATCCCGGTCGCCAAGACCGCGGCCTGTGCCAAGGACTTCCCGGACGTGGCCTCCGACACGTGCGTGTCGGCCTTCGACGAGCTGGCCGCCGCCAACCCCGGCCTCGGCTACGTGGACGTGCTCGGCGCCGACATCCGGCCGGCCGCGTTCTTCGGCCTGATCACCACGGTCGCGGTGCTGCTGCAGATCGTGTTCCTGCCGATCGTGGGTGCGCTGGCCGACCACACCGGGCGCAAGCGCGAGATGCTCGGCGTGTTCGCCTACATCGGCGCGCTGGCCGCGATGGGCCTGTTCTTCGTCGAGGGCGACCGCTACATGCTCGGCGGCGTGCTGTTCGTCATCGCGAACCTGGCCTACGGCTCCTCGGTCGTGGTGTACGACTCGTTCCTGCCGCAGATCTCCACCGCCGAGGAACGCGACGCGGTCTCCTCGCGCGGCTGGGCGATCGGCTACCTCGGCGGCGGCCTGCTGCTCGCGCTCAACCTGGTCCTCTACCTCCAGCACGAGAACCTCGGGCTGACCGAGGGCATGGCGGTGCGGATCTGCATGATGTCGGCGGGCCTGTGGTGGGCGACGTTCACGATCATCCCGTTGCTGCGGCTGCGCAACCGTCCCGTGCCCGCCCACGAGACGACGGCGCTGGCCTCGGTCGGCGGCAGCCTCCGGCAGCTCGGCCGCACCATCGCCGGGCTGCGCAAGTATCCGCTGACGCTGCTGTTCCTGGTGGCGTACCTGGTCTACAACGACGGCGTGCAGACGGTGATCGCCAACAGCGCGGCGTTCGCGTCGGAGGCGCTGAAGCTGCCGCAGACCGTGCAGATCACCGCGATCCTCATGGTGCAGTTCGTGGCGTTCTTCGGCGCGCTGCTGCTGGGCCGGCTGGCGCGCGGCTTCGGCACCAAGCGCACGGTGCTGGCGAGCCTCGTGCTGTGGACGGCGATCGTGGCGATGGCCATGTTCGTGGCCGAGGGGCAGGCGGTGCAGTTCTACCTCATGGCGTTCGCGATCGCGATCGTGCTGGGCGGCACGCAGGCGCTGTCGCGCTCGCTGTTCTCGCTGGTCATCCCGAAGGGACGGGAGGCCGAGTACTTCAGCCTGCTGCAGATCAGCGACAAGGGCTCGGCGTTCATCGGCGCGCTGACGGTGACGATCGCGCTGCAGCTCACCAACAGCTACCGGATCGCGATCATGTCGATGATCGTGTTCTTCGTGATCGGCTTCGTGCTGCTGGCGCTGACGAACCTGCCCAAGGCCATCCGCGCGGCCGGCAACGAGGTCCCCGAGCGCATCTGACGCCCACGGACGGCTAGGACGTGAGCACGACCCCGCCGACGCCGCTGCGCCCGGCGGGCATGCCCACCAGGTCGACACTCACCCTGGGGCGGACGCGTTCGCCGACGACGGCGGCGATCACGTCCGTCACGCCGGAGATCAGGCGGGCCACGATGTCGTCGGCGTCCGGCCGGCCGAAGGCGGCCTCCTTGATGGCGAACGTCACGCTCGGCGCGGGATCCGCGGCGGGCTTGCCGCCGATGCCCCAGCGGCCCGCCGGGACGCCGACGAGCCGGACCTCGGCGATCTCGCGCGCCCACTCACCGTAGACGGCGACGACGGCGTCGGTCAGCGCCTCGATCCGCCGCCCGAGGAGCTGCGCTCGCTCGACCTCGCGCCGCGGCATCTGTCGCTGCTGTCGATGCTCCTGCTCGACGGCCCGCTGAGCGTCTCCCAGCTCGCCGACCGGCTGAGCGTCGCGCCGACCACCGTGAGCCTCCTGGTCGGCGAGCTGAGCCGCAAAGGCGTGCTGGAGCGGCGGGAGGACGACGCCGACCGGCGCCGCCGCATCGTCGACATCAGCCCGGCGAGCCGCGGCCATCTCACGGTGGCTGTCCCCGGGGGCGCGGGCCTGGCAGCGCGCGCTGGCGCCGCTGACGGCCGAGCAGCGGCGGCTGGTCGTCGACACGCTGCTCGCGTACGAGTCCGCCGTCGCCGAGGCCCAGGAGGACGCCTAGCCGCGCCTGACGCCCCTCCGCAGAGGGACGGCCGCCGTCACGCTCGCTCGCTTCTGGGGCGGAAGCGGCCGGCCAGGGATCGGGCGAGCAGGACGGTCATCACTCCGGCGAACACGACCGACAGCAGGCCCATCCGCAGCCCGGCCAGGTCGGCCACGGCCCCCACGATGAGCGGCGAGATGAGGAAACCACCGCGCAGCAGCCAGCTCACGACGGTCAGCCCGGCGCCAGGAGGCAGCCCCGGCAGCTCGTCGGCGGCGTGCATGGCGGCCGGTACGACGGTGGCGACGCCCAGCCCGGCCAGCGCGAACCCGGCCAGTGCCGTCGCCACGGAGGGCACCGCCAGCGCGCCGCCCATCCCCGCGGCGGCCAGCAGGCCCCCGGCCCGCGCGACCGTCCGGTTGCCGAAGCGGTCCACGACGCGGTCGCCGGTGAGCCGCCCGACGGTCATGGCGGCCTGGAAGACGACGACGGCGAGCCCGGCGGTGGCGGCACCGGCGCCCAGGTCGCCGCTGAGGAACAGCGCACCCCACGACTCCCCCGCGTCCTCGACGAGCGCGCCGCAGGCGGCCAGCACGCCGAGCGCGATCAGCGCCCGCACGGCCGGCCGCCACCGCCTGCCGGCACGCCCCGTCGCGTCACCGGACGCCTCGGAGAGCACGCCCGGCCGCTTAGGAGCCGGCGTCGCCACGACCGCCCGTTCGGCATCGTCGGAGCCAGGGAGCAGGAAACGGTAGGCGACCAGGGCGACGGCGCTGATCAGCACGGCGGAGATCGTGAGGTGCACGGAGAGCGGCAGGTGCAGCCCGGCGGCGGCCGAGCCCATCAGCCCGCCCAGGACCGCGCCGATGCTCCACACGCCGTGGAACGAGTTCACGATGGAACGCCGGTAAAGGCGCTGCACACGAAGGCCGTGGGCGTTCTGGGCGACGTCCATGACCGCGTCGAGGGCGCCCAGGACGAACAGCACGCCCCAGAAGGCCGTCCAGTGCGACACGAACGGGATCGCCGGCGTCACGACCGCCATGGCCACGACCCCGAACGCCGCGACCCGCGCCGAGCTGAAGCGGCGCACGGCCGCACCCGCGAACAGCCCGGCCAGCAGCGCCCCGATCGGCATGCCCGCCACCGCGCCGCCGAAGACCGCGTTGCCGACGTCGAGCCCCGCCTTGATCTCCGGGTAGCGCGGGACGACGTTGAAGAACACGGCGCCGTTCGTGAGGAACAGCGCCGCGACGGCGGCACGGGCCCGCCGGGCTTGCTGATCGGGCGCGGGCATCGACCTTCCGTTCAGGGCCATGCGGTCTGCTCAGGTGGACGGCGAGGCGCGGCGCGGCGGCCGACGGGCGACCGGGCGGGGACGCTCTCCGCGCCTGGCGCCCCCGCCCGGAGTTCAACCGATCCGCCCGTACGACGTCAACTCGCGACGCGAGATGGTCCGCCGTACGGGCCGTCGCGCCGGATGCGGCGTTCCGGCACTTTCACAGAACCGATCAACACCCTGTCAGATCCGACGCAAGAATTGCCCATCGAGTTGAGTGAAACACATCACTCTTCCGAAAAACCGCCCCCAGACTCCCCATGAGGACGCTAACCACTCAGGAGTCTATGTGCGTCAGCGGAGTGACGATGATCACGCAGCGCACTTCCGGGAGTGCGGGGGCGGGGTGACGGCGACGGGGCAGCGCACTTCGGCGAGCGCGGCCTGGAGGACCGGCCCGATGAGCGCGCCCGCCCGCCTGCCGCTGCGCCCCAGCACGAGCAGCGTCGCCCCGCTCGCGCGCTCCACGATCGCCCTGGGCGGCCGCTCGGTCACGAAGTCGGCCGTCACGGGCACGCCAGGCCCTCCAGAGGCCAGGCGGCGCACCGCCTCTTCGAAGCTCCTCTCGGCCCCGGCCCGGATGGACCTGGCGTCCACGAACGGTTGCTCGTCCTCCCCCGGACGGTCGCAGGGATCCCACCAGCCGCAGACCGCCTCGAGGGAGCCGCCGCGAAGCGCCGCCTCCCGCAACGCGAACCGGAAGGCCGCCTGACTGGCCGGCGACCCGTCCAGCCCCACCACGATCCGCACCCCACCGGCGTCCTCGTCGGCCACGCCGCTGGGGTACGCCACGTCCCACTCCTCGCCGCCCTGCCTCTCCGACGGCCCGCCAGGGCGCTCCAGACCGCCGGCCCGCTCCCCGGACAGGTCGCCCGGGTACGCCACGGCCTGCTCGCCACCGGCCGGCTCCTCGGACGAGCCGTCGGGGCGTACCACGATGACCGGGGCGGGGCTGTGCGCGGGCACCTGGACGGCCGCCGACCCCACCCGCAGGTCCTCGAACCCTCCGACCCCGCGCGAGCCCAGCACCACCAGCTCCGCCTCGTGAGCGGCCTCCAGCAGCACCGCGGCGGCCGGCCGCTTGACCAGCAGCGGACGCACGTCCAGCGGACCGCCCAGTGCACGCGCCCGCCGCACGCCTTCTTCCACGACCCCGGCGGCGACCTGCTCGACCTCCGCCAGCAGCGTCCGGCTCACGGGGCGCAGCGCGTACGGCCAGTGCCAGGCGTGGCAGACGACCACGGGGCGCCCGCGCAGCCGCGCCTCCTGCACCGCCCACCGCAGCGCCTGCTCGCTCCCCGGCGACTCGTCGTAGCCCACCAGGACGAACCCCACGCCAGGCTCCCGCACCACGGCCCTCCCCACGAGGTGTCCGGCCCTCATGGGTGCGCTGCCCTGGCGACCGGCCCCGACTCTCCGGCCATGAGACTTTGACCTGCCCTTGGGCCACCGGCCTGACGTCCCCGCAGCCCGAACCTCCGCAGCGCGCACCACCCGGGCCTGCGCTCCGGAGCAGATGCGAGCCCGGACACGGCGAGCCGGCCCGCACCTGAAAACCGCCGGCACCGGCCGGAGAGAAGGCCCCGCACGCGAGAAGGCCGGGCCCGCACCCCCGAAGGGATGCGGGCCCGGCCCGTTACATGCTCGCCTGGTCAGGCGGCCACGATGTTCTCCGCCTGCGGGCCCTTCTGGCCCTGCACGACGTCGAAGGACACCTTCTGCCCCTCGAACAGCTCGCGGTAGCCACCGTCGGAGACGATGTTGGAGTAGTGGGCGAAGACGTCGGACCCGCCGCCGTCCTGCGCGATGAAGCCGAAGCCCTTTTCAGAGTTGAACCACTTGACGGTTCCGGTAGCCATGTCGATCTCCTTCAGAGATGGGTGCGATCCGCACCGTGCGGACCGCGGTGTCGCCGCGTGAAAGCCCATCCGGAGATGACCGGGAGAAAACAAAAAACGCGTCCAGCCGCACTCTGCCAGACGCGCACAAAGTCTTATGGGTACAACAACTGCAACTCGTTCACGCTATCACGCATCCCCCCGGCCGCCAAACCCGGCCACCGGAGCGAGCGCTTCGCCCCTCATGGCACGCGGCGGGACGGCAGGCGGGGCGGCTCACGCGCCGGACGGCGGGCTACGTGCGGGCAAAAAAATCCGGATATATGCCCCCCGTGCCGCGCGAGCACCGGCATCACCGCAGGTTACGGCCCTGATCGGCGATCACCTGAAGAACCATGGCCCCAAGCGCGATTGGATCACCTCACAGGTGGGAATCCCATCACGGTACCAAGCGTTAGACACCGTGGGAGACAGACCCCCCACGCAAGGGGGCCCTGTAGGAGGCATGTAAACATGGGCGAGCGCGCGCTTCGTGGCACCCGGCTCGGGGCAACCAGCTACGAGAACGACCGTAACACGGACCTGGCTCCGCGCCAGGAGGTGTCCTACACCTGTCCGAAGGGCCATCGCTTCGAGGTTCCGCTTGCCGCCGAGGCCGAGATTCCCGCCAGCTGGGAGTGCCGGATGTGCGGCGCCACCGCGGTGCGGGTGGACGGCGAGCAGCCGGAATCCAAGAAGACCAAGCCCCCGCGGACGCACTGGGACATGCTCTTGGAGCGGCGGTCCATCGAAGATCTTGAGGAGGTGCTCAACGAGCGGCTCGCGGTCCTCCGGGCCCAGCGTCGCAAGAGCGCCTGACCTCCTCTCACGGTGAACCCCCGGGCTTCAGGCCCGGGGGTTTCTCTGTGCCTTCGGCCGGCCGCACTTGTGCCCTCGGCCGGCCGCTGTGTCCTCTGTCGGCCGCACGTGTTGTGTCCTCGGCCGGCCGCACTGTTGTGTCCTCTGTCGGCCGCACGTGTGGTGTCCTCGGCCAATCGAACGCCCCTGCAACCCGTCGAGCATTCCTCGGGCCGGATGCGGTTGAGAGCCGGATGCGCTTCAGGACTCGTTGTCGTCGCGGATGACCTCGCCGTGCACCACGCGGGTGCCGCGAGGCGCGCCTGAGGCGGGGCCGGGGTCGTCGCCGGGGAAGCCGGACGTGGGCGGGAAGAGGTTCGCGTAGGGGGACGACTGCGCCAGCCGCTTGATCCGCCGTTCGAAGAACCACGAGCCCAGCCGGCGCATCATCGGCCGCGTGGCCGGGATCAGGCACAGCAGGCCGAACACGTCGAGGAAGAAGCCGGGCGCGAGCAGCAGCGTGCCGCCCACCAGGATGATGCCGCCGTCGGCCAGCTCCCGATCGGGCATCCGGCCGCTCTGCAGGGCCTCCTGCAGCGCCCGCCACGCCCTCCTGCCCTCGCGCCGCACCAGCCACGCGCCCAGCAGGCTGTCGGCGATGAGCAGGGCGATCGTGGCCGGTCCGCCGATCACCTGGCCGACCTGGATGAGCAGCCAGATCTCCAGGATGGGGATGACCAGAAAGGCCAGGAAGAGCAGCAGCCGCATCGTTCAAATCCTCGTTTCCGCACACGCGTCACTGCACTGGACAACGCCCGGCGCCTGCTGAGCGTTCCGCCGGATGCCGCGGGCCGCGCGATCCTCCGCCTGCATCGGGATGAAGCGCTCGGGCACGCCGTTACGGGTTCCGCCGGATGCCGCGGGCCGCGCGATCCTCCGCCCCTGCGGCAAGCCGCAGGAGCCGCCCGCCCTCTGGCGCTAGCCGCGCGGCCCGTCCCCCTTGAGGCGCTTGGGCAACCCGGTGACGCCCCACATGCCGATCCGCCACAGCGCCTCGGACATGATCTTGCCGCTCATCTTGCTCTTGCCGACCGTCCGCTCCACGAACGTGATCGGCACCTCCACCACCCGCAGCCCGTTACGCGCGGTGCGCAGCGTCAGGTCAACCTGGAAGCAGTAGCCCTGCGACTCGACGCCGGCCAGGCCCACCTTCTCCAGCGTGGCCGCGCGGTAGGCGCGAAAGCCCGCGGTCGCGTCACGGACCGGCAGGCCGAGCATCACCCGCGTGTAGAGGTTGGCGCCCTTGGACAGCAGCTCGCGGCGCTGCGGCCAGTTGACGACCTTGCCGCCCGGCACGTACCGGGAGCCGATGGCCAAGTCGGCGCCGTCGGCCAGCGCCTGCAGCAGCTTCGGCAGCTCCTCGGGCTGGTGCGAGCCGTCGGCGTCCATCTCGACCAGTACGTCGAAGCCCTCGTCGAGCCCCCAGCGGAACCCGGCGATATAGGCCGCGCCGAGTCCTTGCTTGCCCGGCCGGTGCAGGACGTGCACCTGCTCGTCGTCGGCGGCGAGGGCGTCGGCCACCTCGCCCGTGCCGTCGGGGCTGTTGTCGTCGGCCACCAGCACATGGGCCTCCGGCACGGCCGCGCGTACGCGCTGGACGATCGCCGGCAGGTTGTCGCGCTCGTTGTATGTCGGCACGACGACGAGCACCCGGCCGAGACTCTCCATCATCCGTCGTTCCTCATTTGATCGGCTCGCCGCCTGCCACGCCACGCGGCGAACCCGGCAGCCGCCGCTCCCATTACCATCAATGCCCATTCAGGAAGTGCGCCCACCTTTGTGGCGATTGTTTCCTGCGTACGTACGGGCACCTTGACCACGTTCATGTCAGCGACAAGCTCACGGGTCTGCCAGGAGACCTTACCGTCAGGCGTGACATAAGCGGATATACCGGTCGTGGCGGCGGTGACCACGGCCCTGTTGTGCTCGACCGCACGCAGCTTGGACATCGCGAGCTGCTGCGGCGGCAGGTTGGACAGGGCGTAGCTGGCGTTGTTGGTCTGCACGACGAGCGGGGTGCCGCCGGCCCGCACGGTGCCGCGTACGGTGTCGTCGTAGGCCACCTCGTAGCAGTTGACGGCGCCGATCGTGACCGGCCCCATCTTCAGATCGCCCGGCTTGTCACCGGGCACCGACTGCCTGCCGACGAGGTTCGCCCGCTCCCACAGCGCCAGCACGATCTCCTTGAACGGGGTGTACTCCCCGAACGGCACCAGATGCTGCTTGTCGTAGTAGGCGCCAGGCCCCGTCACCGGGTCCCAGACGAGGCTGCGGGTGGCGCGGTTCTCCTCGCCGATGGCCACGACCGCCCCGACCAGCGTGGGCACGCCGACGTCGCGCACGGAGTCGTGGATGACCTGGCGGGCGTACTCGTCGCGGTAGGGGTCGATGTCGGTGGAGTTCTCCGGCAGGACCACGATGTCGGGCTTGGGCAGCTTGCCGTCGCGTACGGCCTGGGCCAGGCGCTTGGTCTCGTTGGCGTGGTTGCGCAGCACCACGGCGGGCTCGTCGCCGAGCGCGTACATGCCGCGGCCCGGCACGTTGCCCTGCACGATGCCGATGTTGACGGTACGGCCCTCGTCGCCGTACCTCGGCACCGCGAGCCCCAGCACGGGCACGGCCACCGCCAGCGCGACCGGCACCAGCCTGCCCGCGCCCCCGATCGGGCCCTTGACCGCGAACTGCCGCCGGTCCACCACCGCGTACGCGAGCAGCGCACCGCACAGCGCGACCGCGAACGACACCAGCGGCGCGCCGCCGAGCGCGGCGTACGGGGTGAACATCGACTCGCCCTGGCTGAAGGCCGCGCGCGCCCACGGGAAGCCGCCGATCGGCACCAGGCCGCGCGCCCACTCCATCAGCACCCACAGGCCGCCGAACCACAGCGGCCAGGCCCGCAGCCGGAACACCGGCGCCGCGAGCGCGGCCATGGCGGCGTAGAAGACGCTCTCGGTGGCCACCAGCATGAGCCACACGTCGTCGCCGATCGTGCGCACCCAGGCGACGCCGGGCAGCAGGAACGCCGCCGCCCCCAGGTAGCCGAGCCAGGCGGCGCGGCGGGGGCGGGCGCCGTAGAGGGAGGCGGCGATCAGGCCGATGCCGAGCGGCGCGCACAGCCACCAGTCGAGCGGCGGGAACGCCAGGAACAGCGTCACGCCACCGGTGACGGCGGCGAGCATCCGCGCGAGCAGCACCTGCCACCTCTCCCCCGGCACCGCACGCCCCTCCCCCGAGCGCCCGGCATCGCCCTCGGATGCCCCCTGAGCCTCGGACCGCGCCTCGGCTCCAGCGGCATGGACATCGGGCGGCGCCTGAGCAGCGCCGGCCGTGGCGGCCGGCTGCGCCTCACCGGCGGCGGCCAGGGCGTCAAGCTCCGGCTTCGCGGCGGCAACCGGGGCGTCGGCGGTCGTGCCGACAGCGGCCCGCCCGGACACGGGCGTGGGATTCGTACGGTCCTGCACCACTCCGGGCTCTCCTCGCCACCTCGCAAACGCCTGCTTGCGAAAACGCTACCGCTCCCGGGCCGCACTCAGACCGGCACACCCCGCAGAAGATCGGAGAAGGGGAAAGACGGCAGGGCGGTCCCGCAGCGATCTGGGCGGGACCACCCGGCGCGTCGGCGGTCCTGGAACACGGGAACGGGAAGAGGGCCCGGAAACCCTTCGGACCGGACCCGTCTCGTCGGCGGCGAGCGCGGAATTCCGTTGTCTACTGGGCTCCCGGACCCGTCCCGGGTCCAACCCCCCGCCCGGTTGGGGTGCCCCGACTCGACGGACCGACGGCCCTGCACCTGGCTGTGTGGACGGAGTCGCGCTCCGTCACGGACGCAGGATCCGGCGATGTCAGAGACGGCCAACCGGCCAAGTCCCGTGCTGGACTGCGCAGCAAACTACCGACTCCACCTCAGATGTCAACCGTGTCCCGATCAGCAGAAACATCAAGTTTCAGCAGCTAGGACATGTTTGACTGGCGGCTTCAAAGCCGGTCAAACCCCATTCGCGGGCTCCGGTGAGCGGCTTGGCAAGTCCCGCAGCGCGGGCGACAGCGGGCGCTCGTGGACGACCCCGAGCCGCTGCGTCGCACGCGTGAGAGCAACATACAGGTCGCTGGGCCCTCGTGGCGACTGGGCGGCGATGAGATCGGGCTCCGCCACGATGACGGAGTCGAATTCGAGCCCTTTGGCGTCCGCGACGCTCATGACGGCGACGGGCGCGTCCAGGGCCTCGGCACCCCTGCCCCGCCCGGCGCCCGGCGTGACGGCGACCGTGCCGGGCACGGCGGCGGCGAGCCGGGCGCCGAGGTCGGCCACCATGTCGTCGGGGGCGACCACGGCCACCTTGCCGCCATCGGCCGCCTCGGCGGCGACCAGGTCCGGCAGCGCCGCGAGCGGCGCCGACCAGGGCCGGGTGCCCGCCTCGCGCACGGACATGGGCGCCCGCAGCTCCGGGTCGATGGTGGCGAGCACGCGGGCGGCGACGTCCATCAGCTCGACCGGGGTGCGGTAGTTGACGGTCAGCTCCTGCTGGCGCCAGCGCCCGGCCACGTACGGGTCGAGCACCTCCGCCCAGGAACGCGCCCCGGCGGCCGAGCCGGTCTGGGCGATGTCGCCGACGATGGTCATCGACCGGGTCGGGCAGCGGCGCATGACGGCCCGCCAGGCCATCGGCGACAGCTCCTGCGCCTCGTCCACGATGACGTGCCCGTAGGCCCAGGTGCGGTCGGCGGCGGCGCGCTCGGCGGTGGTGAGCTGGGGGCCGTCGGCGCGCTGGCGCTCGGCGAGGCGTTCGGCCTCCATCACGTCGGACAGGCCCGTGAGCTCCAGCACCTCGCGGGCGTAGGCCAGCTCGGCCTCGCGCTCGTTCTCCGCCGCCTGCCTGGCGGCGGCCAGCTCCTCCTCGGCCTGCATCGCGGTGGCGCGCAGCACCTGCTCGTCGATGTCGCCGAGGAGCTCGGCGGCCTCGTCGAGCAGCGGGACGTCGGACTCGGTCCACTCGCCGCCGTCACGGCGCAGCAGCAGGCGTTCCTCGGGGGTGAGCGAGGAGGCGGCGTAGTCGAGGCGCTCGGCGGAGCCGTACAGGCCGAGCAGGAGTCCCTGCGGCGTGAGGTAGGGCCACAGCCGGTTGAGCGCGGCCTTGACGACCGGCTCGGTGCGCAGGTCCTCACGCAGGTCGGCCAGCTCCTCGTCGTCGATGAGCCCCTTGCCGATCTTGCGGGCCTGCTGCCTGGCCAGCGCGTTGAGCAGGGTGCGCACGAACACGGTGCGGGCCTGGTTGTGGGGGCGGCGCGAGCGCTGGGCCTTGTTCCTGGCGGTCTCCATCATCTGCCGGTCGATGGTGAGCGTGATGCGGCCGAGCGGCAGCTCGATCGGCTTGCGCGGGACGCGCTGCCGGTCGCGTACGGCCTTGGCGATCACGTCGGCCATCCGGATGTCGCCCTTGAGCGCGGCCACCTCGGGACGCTCGCGCGCGGTGGCGGTGAGGCCGGGGTAGAGCTCGCCGATCGTGGACAGCAGCACGTCGGTCTCGCCGAGCGAGGGCAGCACCTGCTCGATGTAGCGCAGGAAGGTGAGGTTGGGCCCGATGATGAGCACGCCGCGGCGTTCGAGGCGCTCGCGGTGGGTGTAGAGCAGGTACGCGGCGCGGTGCAGGGCCACGACGGTCTTGCCGGTGCCGGGCCCGCCCTGCACCACCAGCACGCCGTTGAGGTCGCTGCGGATGACGCGGTCCTGCTCGGCCTGGATGGTGGCGACGATGTCGCGCATGCGGCCGGTGCGCCGCTCGTCGAGCGCGGCGAGCAGCGCGGCCTCGCCGTTGAGCGTGGCGCGGTCGTCGTCGGTGAGCGCGTCGATGTCGAGCAGGTCGTCATCGACGCCGACCACCTGGCGCCCCCTGGTCTGCAGGTGGCGGCGGCGGGTGACGCCCATGGGGGCGGCGGGGGTGGCGCGGTAGAAGGGCTGCGCGACGGGCGCCCGCCAGTCGATGAGCAGGCGGCGCTGCTCGTCGTCGGTCATGCCGATCTTGCCGATGTAGAGCCGCCCTTCCTCGACGTGGTCGAGCCGGCCGAAGGCGAGGCCGCGTTCGACCGCCCAGAGCCGGGCGAGGCGCGAGGCGTACATGCCCGCGAACGTGTCGCGCTCGGACCTGTTCTGCATCGTGCCGACGGCGCCCGCGGCGAGCACCTCCTTGAGCTGCCGCTGGGTACGCTCGCGCAGGGTGTCGAGGCGGTCGTAGAGGCGGGTGACGTACGCCTGCTCTTTTGCCAGTTCGGTTTGACGCGTTGCCGCCTGACCGTTAATGTGGTTAATGGGACACTCCGGGCCATTCTGCTTGTTGTTGCGACAAACGCCGACATTAGCACGCCTGCTTCACTGGTCTCAGCACTTTCCCCCTTTCCCGATCACGTCTTGGTCTCACTTCTTGACCGTCTCGCCTGCGGCTTCTTAGGGTCATCGTCAGTTAGGAAAGTTTCCTAACCTAGCGAAGGAGACGCTGTGAGCGGCCCGGTGCCGGGAACCCCCAGTCTGCTACGTGCCATCAATGATCGCGCGGCCCTGCAGGCGCTCCTGGAGCGGGGGCCGCTGACCCGTCCCGAGATCGGCGCGATCACCGGCCTGTCCAAGCCGACGGCCTCCCAGCTCCTGCTCCGGCTCCAGCAGGCGGGGCTGGTCGTGCAGGACGGCGTCAGGGAGGGCCTGCCGGGCCGTACGGCCGAGGTCTACCGGATCAACCCGGCCGCCGCGTACGTGGCCGCGCTCGACGTCACCCCCGACCGCATCGAGGCCAAGGTGGCCGACATCACCGGCACGGTCGCCGGCGAGTACGTGCTGCCGACTCCGCGCCGCCCGCACGGCGAGCTGGTGGACCGGCTGAACGCGGCGCTGCGCGGCGCGAACCCGCCGGACAAGCTGCGCCGGGTGGTGATCGGCGTGCAGGCAGCGATCGACCCGACCACCGGCAGGCTCGGCTACGCCGCCGCCGAGGACGTGCCGGGCTGGCAGATCCCCGACCTGGTGCCCACGCTCAGCGCCGGGCTGGGCGTGCCGGTGGACGTGGAGAACAACGTCAACCTGGTGGCGGTGGCCGAGCAGGCGCACGGCGCGGCGCGCGGGCAGCAGGACTTCGTGCTGCTGTGGGCCGACGAGGGCATCGGCTCGGCCATCGTGCTGGGCGGCCGCATGCACCGGGGCGCGACCGGCGGCGCGGGCGAGGTGGGCTACATGCCGATCCCGGGCGCGCCGACGGCCCGCGAGGCCGGGCGCTACGCGAGCCACGGCTACCAGGCGCTGACCGGCGGGCCCGCGGTGCTGGAGCTGCTGCGCTCGTACGGCGTGCGCGGCTCCGACTTCCGCCAGGCCGTCGCGAACGCCGTGCGTGCGGCGGCCGGCACCGGGAAGGAGGCCGACGACGCCAGGGCCGGGCTGCGCGACGTGGCCGCCCGCCTGGCGGTGGGCCTGGCGGCCATCACCTCGGTCGTCGATCCCGCCCTGATCGTGCTGACCGGCGGCGTCGTGCTGCCGGGCGGCGAGACCCTGCGCGAGCTGGTCGAGCACGAGCTGCACGCGCTGACCATTCCCCAGCCGCCCGTCCGCCTGTCGAGCGTCGAGGGCAACCCCGTCCTCGCCGGTGCGCTCGACCTCGCCCTCGCCGCCGTACGCGACGAGGTGTTCAGCTCGACCGTCCCGTCATGATGGACGGCAGGAGGCACCCCCCTGCGCTTCGTCCCTCTGGCGGTCGCCGCCGCGCCGGTGCGTACGGCCTCTGCTGGGCGCTCACACAGGCGGGCGTCACATCGACGGCCGTTGACGGCGATGCGGTGGCCAGGAAGCCGGTCGAGCGGCAGGCCGAGGAGGTGGCGGTGCCGGCGGAGGTGCGCCTGCGCCGGCACGGCCTGCTGGAGACGCCGATGGAGGTGGTGCTCGGCGGCGGCCTGCCGACCGCGCGACCCGCTGATGACCACGCCGCCGGAGTCGGGGTTCGCGCTGCGGGTGCCGCACGCCGAGCCGGTGGTGGCCGACCGGCCACCGGTCATGGGGGCCGCGCCGCTCGGCCTGGAACGGCTGGGCGCCGCCGGAAGCGCCCTGGCGGCGCTGCTTGCCGCGTACGGGCCCCGCTGAGGCCGCTCAGGCGCCTTCGGCGGCCACGGGCGGCTCGCCGGCGACGTCGGGGGCGCGGTGCTCGTAAGGGGTGCTGAGCACGACCGTGGTGCGGGTCGAGACGTTGGCCGATGCGCGGATCTGCTGCAGCAGGTCCTCCAGCGCGACCGGCGAGGCCACCCGGACCTTGAGTATGTAGCTCTCGTCGCCCGCCACGCTGTGGCAGGCCTCGATGGCGGTCAGGTGGGCCAGCCGCTCGGGGGCGTCGTCGGGCGCGGCCGGATCGATCGGCTTGATGGACACGAACGCGGTCAGCGGCAGCCCCACCGCGTCGTGGTCGATGATCGCGGCGTATCCGCGGATGACGCCGCGCTTTTCCAGGCGGCGTACGCGCTGGTGCACCGCCGAGACCGACAACCCGGTCTCCCTGGCCAGGTCGGTGAAGCTCATGCGGCCGTCACGGGCCAGCAACGTGACGATGCGGCGGTCGATCTCCTCCATCGGTCAAAGGTAGCCCGTCATGGTCACGACATGGTCCCGACAGGAGAGGCTCCCCTGCGCATCGCATGCTCGACGAGCGTGATGAGCACCTCCTTGCCGGAGTCGCGGCGGCGGGCGTCGCAGCGCACGATCGGGATGTCCGGCTCCAGGCCGATGGCCGAGCGCACCTCGCCGATCGTGAACGGGGTGGTGCCCTCGAAGTGGTTGAGCGCCACGATGAACGGCTGGTCGCGCTTTTCGAAGTAATCGACGGCCGGGAAGCAGTCGTCGAGGCGGCGGGTGTCGGCCAGCACCACCGCGCCGAGCGCGCCCATGGCCAGCTCGTCCCAGACGAACCAGAAACGCTCCTGACCCGGGGTGCCGAACAGGTAGAGCATGTAGTCGTCGCGGATCGTGATGCGGCCGAAGTCCATCGCCACGGTGGTGGCGAGCTTGCGCTCCACGCCCGACAGGTCGTCGATGTGGGTGCCCGCCTGCGTGAGCGCCTCTTCCGTGCGCAGCGGCCTGGTCTCCGAGACGGCCCCTACCATCGTGGTCTTGCCGGCGCCGAAACCTCCGGCGATCAAGATCTTGATCGCGGTCGGCAGCCGCCAACGGTCTGAGCGACCGAATTCCATCCAGCACCGCCCGTACAAATTTCGCGCATGCGCGACCCCGCCCCAGGTGCCGTGGTCAGTGGTACCTGTCAAGGAAGCTTGTGAAGGTCGGCCCACATGCCTGGCATCGAGACACCCTAGCAACGCCACATTTTCCACTCAAGCCGCAATCTTTTACAAGAATGAAAATGTCACGGTTTGTGGCGAGTCGCACGCTTATTCGGTGATCTAACAGGCAAAGAGTCAAGTTTGTCTGTCATGTATGCAGACGAGCACTTTACCGTGGCGAGTGAAAGTCCGAAACGCCGGTGAACCCGGTGTGAAAGCCGAGCTGTCTGCGCAGGTAGAAGGCCGTGCGCGGGCTGTGAACGGCGACCGGCTCGATCAGCTCCTCCGCCCGGCGGGCCAGATCCGCCATCGCCAGCGTCACCTCCGAGCGCTCCACTCCCAGCGCAAGCACGTTCAGCCCGCCCCAGCTCAGGTCCCGCCGGTAGCTCACGACGTCGCCGAGCAGATGCAGGTAGCGCTGCACCTGCCGGCTGACCGCGCGCAACTCCTCCAAGTGGGCTTTGGCCCAGTCGTCGGCCGCGTAGATCCAGTGACACAGGTCCACGAAGCAGGAGCCCCTGCTGTCGGCGTTGTCGACGTAGCGGGCCAGCGAGGGCCGGTCGCGCCTGTCGCGCCACGTCCAGGCCCGCGCCATGCCCTCAAGCATGCACCCGAGCTGGTCCGCCCAGACGTCCTGCAGGCCGCCGAACTCCTTGACCGTGCCGAGCTCGTCGCGCAGATCGGCGAGAAACCGGGAGGCCGCCGAGCGCGGTGCCGCGCCCTCGGCGACGTCCAGGCAGTCCTTCGCCAGGCGGTCGACGTGGGAACGGGTGAGCGCGCGGTGATCGATGAGCCTGTCCACCGCGAGGACCCACAGGGCGGCCCGGTTGACGACCTTCAGCCGGTGAGCGCTCGCCCACGGCGCGCTGAAGGCGGTGGACAGCGTCAGGGCGGTGAAGAGCTCGGAGCTGAAGGCGGCAGCCGGGAACAACCCACCGTACATTTCGGCACATCGCCGCAAATCTCGGCCGCATTCGGCGGCCAGGGCGCACGTCTCGCCGAGCTCGAACGCCTCGTCCAGCTCGTCGCCCGGCATCCTAGGGCCGCTCGATCGGCTCGCGGATCATGCCCGACGACCCCCATTTCCCCTGGATATACACCTGTCAGGGGAATTCTTTCATGATCACGTACTATCGATCAAGGTATCAGTAGCCTGGCCGCACCGTCCCCTCCGGCTCTCCCCCGCGCCATCCCTCACGCGCCTCAGCGGCCTGCGAGACGGCCGGACCTGTGAGACTGCCGGAAGCGCGCGGGGACGGCGCTCAGGCGGGGCCGTGCAGCAGTCCCCAGGCGGCGGTGGCGTCGTCGTGGCGCTTGCCCCACACCGGCCCGCGCTCGCTCTCCAGCTCCCGCACCGCCGCGATGACGGCCTGCGGCCCTTGCCCGGCGAGCAGGTCGAGGACGTCCTCCCACCGCCGGCCGTACCAGTCGACGAGCCGCGCCACCCCGTCGGTGAAGACCCCGGCCCCGCGCACGTCACCGAGAGCGATCTCGCCGGTGACGCTCTCGCGGGCGGCCTCGGGACGGGCGGCGGCCACCCAGAACCCGCCGGGCGCGTTGCGCAGGCGGCGCACCAGCTCCAGCGAGTACGGCCGCCCGCCGGGCAGCCGGTCGAGCCGGTCGTCGTACACCACCCGCACCCCTCCCCCGGCCAGCCGGAGCACCACGGGCGAGTCGCCCAGCACGAGGTACTCCAGCCGCTCACGCACCCGCACCATGGCCACCGTGGCGGACGGCGAGTCGGGGTTGGCGAGGTCACAGGTGGCGGCGTGGGACGCCGCCGTGGCCTCGATGGCGCGCTCCAGGATCGCGGCGAGCGAGCCGGGGGCGTCGCCGGCCAGCTCGGCGGCCAGCGCGCCGCCGAGCCGCCCCACCAGCCAGGCCACGTCGTGCACGCAGCCGCTGTCGACGCCGGACGGGGCCGTGGCGCCGTCGAGCACGGCGATCCAGGACGGCCCGGCGATCACGAGGTCCTCGTTGGGCCGCGCGGAGCCGGGCCTGGTGGCGCATACGACCTCGCGGAACACGCCCGTCAGACGACGACCAGCTCGCGCGGCGTGTCGTTGAGCCGCTCGAAGCCGTCGTCGGTGCAGACCACGATGTCCTCGATCCGCGCGCCGTGGCGGCCGGGCAGGTAGATGCCGGGCTCGACGGAGAACGCGAACCCGGGCTCCATCGGCTCGCCGTTCCCGGAGACGATGTACGGCTCCTCGTGCGTCTCGATGCCGATGCCGTGGCCGGTGCGGTGGACGAAGTACTCGCCGTACCCGGCGGCGGCGATGACGTCGCGGGCCGCGGCGTCGATCGACTCGCACGACACGCCCGGACGCACCGCCTGGCAGGCGGCCTCCTGGGCCTGGCGCAGCACCTCGTAGTAGGCGGCGAACCCGGCCGGCGGCTCGCCCACGCTGTAGGTGCGGGTGGAGTCGGAGCAGTAGCCGTTGTGCAGCTGGCCGCCGATGTCCACCACGACCGGCTCGCCCGCCTGGATGACCCGGTCGGACACGTCGTGGTGCGGGCTCGCACCGTTGGGCCCGGAGGCGACGATGACGAAGTCGACGGTGGCGTGCCCCGAGGCGAGGATCGCCTCGGCGATGTCCCTGGCCACCTCGCGCTCGGTGCGCCCGGCCCGCAGCAGCTCGGGCACCTGGCGGTGCACGCCGTCGATGGCCTCGCCTGCCTCGCGCAGCGCCGCCACCTCGGCGGGCGACTTGCGCATCCGCAGCTCCCGCAGCACGCTGCCGGCCAGCACCTGCTCGGTGCCGGGCAGCACCTCGCGGAAACGCAACGTGGACATGGCCCACATGCGGTCGGCCAGCCCCACCTTGGCCGGCCTGCCGAGCCGGGCGGCGGCGATCGCGTACGGGTCGTCGGTCTCGTCCCACGCCACGAACTCGAGCCCCAGCCGGAACGCCGGCGACGCCTCGGCGGCGGGCAGCTCCAGGCGGGGCACCATCATGTACGCCTCACCCGAGGCCGGCACCACCAGGCAGGTCAGCCGCTCCAAGGGCTTGGCGTCGTAGCCGCTGACGTAGCGCAGGTCGGGCCCCGGCGTGAGCAGCAGGGCGTCGAGACCGGCTTTGGCGGTGGCCTCCTGGACGGCGGCCAGACGGGACACGGGATACAGATCTGAGGACGTCACAGGCCCAATCTACTCTTGCGGCACCGCCTAAAAACCGGGAAAAGGTCTCGCCACGCACCAACTCAGAACTACACCACGTTAGCGGTCGATCACGTAGTGTGGGGCCAATTGTCCAGTTCCACTGCGTTCGAGAGTGAGAACGATGGTCGACGTCATAGGCGCGGCCGAGCTGCTCGGGCACGAGAGCGAGGCCGAGATGCTCGCCGTACGGCTGGCGCACGCCCAGCGGCTGGGCAACATGGGCTGGGCGGAGTGGCACCTGCACACGGGCGAGACCATCTGGTCCGAGCAGGTCTACGTGATCTTCGGCAGGGACCCGGAGGAAGGTCCCATCCCGCTGCCCGACCTGGCCGAGCACGTCGATCCCGCCGACGTGGCCACGCTCGACCGGCTGCTGTGGTCGGTGGTGCAGGGGGTCGAGCCGGTGCAGGCCGAGTTCCGCATCCGCCGCGGCGCCGGCGACGTACGCGACCTGCGGGTCGTGCTCGAACCCCTGCCGGGCCCCGGCGGCACGATCGGCATGCACGGCGTCATCCAGGACATCACCGGCCGCCGCCGCGCCGAGCGCATGGTCTCGGAGTCGCGCCGCCAGCTCCTGGAGGCGCGCGAGCAGGCGGCCGAGGAGCGCCACGTGATGCTGGCGCTGCGCGAGGCGATCCTGCCCGAGCCGGTCGGCTGTCTCGATCTGCCGCACACCAGGGTCGCGGTGCGGTACGTGCCCGCGGAGAAGACCGCGAACCTGGGCGGCGACTGGTTCGAGACCGCGCCCGCCCCCGACGGCCGGCTGCTGCTGACCATCGGCGACGTCTCGGGCCACGGCCTGCCGGCGATCTCCCGGATGGCCCAGCTCCGCCACGCCCTGGTCGGCCTGGCGATGACCGGCCAGGCCGCCAACCGGCTGCTCGACTGGCTGAACGAGCTGGTCATGCACCAGCTCAAGGACACCACCGCCACCGCGATCGTGGGCCACCTGGACCCGGCGACGCGGGTGTTCGCCTGGGGTCAGGCGGGCAACCTCGCACCGATCCTGGTGCGCGACGGGGTGGCCAGCCATCTCCCCAAGCCCAGGGGCGTGCTGCTGGGCGCGGCCTCCGGCAGCCCGTACGAGCTGGCCACCACCCGGCTGCTGCCCGGCGACCTGCTGCTGATGTTCACCGACGGGCTGGTGGAGCGGCGCACCCGCGACATCGACGAGGGCCTGGACCAGGTGCTGGCCGCCGCCCGCCGCCTGTCGGGCCGCGACCTGGACGACGGGCTGGACGCGCTGCTCGCCGAGATCGGCGGCCCGAACCCGGAGGACGACGCGTGCCTGCTGGCGGTCGGCATCCTCGACCAGTGAGCGGTGCGGGCGGGTTGTCGGTGGAGGATGGCAGCATGGGTCCGTGCTGATGCTTCTGGACACCCCGTCCCTCTACTTCCGCGCCTTCCACGGCGTGCCCGAGTCGATCAAGGCTCCCGACGGGTCGCCGGTCAACGCGGTGCGCGGGCTGATCGACATGATCGCCACGCTCGTCCGCCAGTACGCGCCCGATCAGCTCGCGGCGACGATGGACGCGGACTGGCGGCCGGCCTTCCGGGTGGCGGCGATCCCCACGTACAAGGCGCACCGGGTCGCGCACGGCGACACCGAGGAGGTGCCCGAGGCGCTGGTGCCGCAGATCGCGGTCATCCAGGAGGTGCTCGACGCGCTCGGCATCGCCCGCCTGGAGTCGCCCGGCTACGAGGCCGACGACGTCATCGGCACCCTGGCGCATCAGGCGAGCGGCGCGGTCGACATCGTCACCGGCGACCGCGACCTGTTCCAGCTCGTCGACGACTCCCGCCCGGTGCGCGTGCTCTACACCGCGCGCGGCATCCGCAACCTGCAGATCGTCGACGAGGCGTTCGTCACCGCCAAGTACGGCATCCCCGGCCGCGCCTACGCCGACTTCGCCACCCTGCGCGGCGACCCCAGCGACGGCCTGCCCGGCGTGTCCGGGGTGGGCGAGAAGACGGCGGCCGCGCTCATCACCCGTTTCGGCTCGCTCGGCGGGCTGCTCGACGCGCTCGACGCGGGCGAGACCGACGGCTTCCCGGCCGGCAGCCGTACGAAGCTGGCCGCCGCCCGCGACTACCTGCGCGTCGCCCCCACCGTGGTGGAGGTGGCCAAGGACGCGCCGCTGCCGGACGCCGACCTGACGCTGCCGAGCAAGCCGCGCGACGCCGAGGCGCTGGTCGCGCTGGCCGACCGCTACGGCATCGACGGCCCGCTCAACCGCCTGCTCGACGCGCTCGCCCGCTGACGCCCCCGCACGGTCCGGCGGGGAGGCCCAGGACGCGGTCCAGCGGGCACGCCCAGGACGCGGTCCGGCGAGAGCGCCCAAGAGGCGGTCCGGCGGGGACGCCGACGAGGCGGTCCGGCGGGGACGCCGACGAGGCGGTCCGGCGGGGACGCCGACGAGGCGGTCCGGCGGGGACGCCGACGAGGCGGTCCGGTGAGGGCGCTCAGGAGGCGCTGAGGAAGGCGCGCACGGCGTCCTGTGCCGCCTCGCGCAGGCGGGCGTGCACGAGCGCGTTCTCCTCGCGGTCGGTGCGCACCTCCACCACGCGCGGCCCCTGGCCGCGCAGCGCCTTGGGCAGGTCGCCGATGTCCGACACCAGCGTGTACGGCGTGCCGGTCGCCGCCGCCACGTACCCGAGGTCCACGCCGTGCGGCGTGCCGAACACCCGCTCGAACGGGTCGCGGATGGCCGCCTGGGGCAGCAGCGAGAAGATGCCGCCGCCGTCGTTGTTGACGACGACCAGGCACAGGTCGGGCCGGGGCTCGCGGGGGCCGAGGATGAGGCCGTTCTGGTCGTGCAGGAACGACAGGTCGCCGATGAGCGCGTACGAGGGGCCGTTGTGCGCCAGCGCGGCGCCCATGGCGGTGGAGACGAGCCCGTCGATGCCGGAGGCGCCCCTGTTGGCCATGAACCTGATGCCCCGCCGGGGCCGCATCGCCTGGTCGAGGTCGCGGATCGGCATCGAGGAGCCGCAGAACAGCAGCGAGCCGTTCGGCAGCGCGTCGACGAGGTCCCTGGCCAGGCGCGGCTCGCTGGTGCCGGTGAGGTCGAGCACCTCGTCCATGACGGCCCTGACCGCCCGGTCGGCGCGCCGCCAGGCGTGCAGCCAGCTGTCGTCGCCGGAGGCGACCGGGATCTCCACGGCCTGCGCGACCTGGGTGGCCGAGCGGGTCGGGTCGGGCCAGCGGTCGAGGTCGGGCGCGACCACGATGTGCTCCTCCGCCCGCTGCAGCCACGACAGCAGCGGGCGCGACAGCCCCGGCCTGCCCAGCGTGACCACCACGTCGGGCCGGTGGGCGTCGGCGAACTCGGGCGTGCTCAGCAGGTAGTGGTAGGTGGAGATGGCGTTGTCGCCGTAACGGCCGCCGCCGCTGGGCTCCGACAGCACCGGCCAGCCCGCCATGCCGGCCGCGGCCACGTAGCGGCGCACGTTCGCCGCGCCGTCGCCGACCACGAGCACGCCGCGCCTGGTGGGCGGCAGGTGCAGGGCGACAGGCGGCGGCGCGACCCTGGCCCGCACCCACGGGCCGTTCGCGGCGCCGTCGAGCGGCTCGCACCAGCTCGTGTCGCCGTCGGGGATCAGCGGCTCCCTGAAGGCCACGTTGAGGTGGACGGGGCCGGGGTTGCCCGCGCCGGCGGCGTGCTGGTAGGCGCGGCAGGCCAGCGACCGCCAGTAGGCGACCTGGCCGGGACGCTCCTCGGGCACGCCGACCTCGGCGAACCAGCGGGTCGCGGTGCCGTACAGCTTGAGCTGGTCGATCGTCTGGTTGGCGCCGGTGCCGCGCAGCTCGGGCGGGCGGTCGGCGGTCAGCACCAGCAGCGGCACCCCCGACTCCGACGCCTCGACGACCGCCGGGTGGAAGTTCACGGCCGCGGTGCCGGATGAGCAGATGAGCGCGACCGGCCGCTCGGAGCGCTTGGCCAGGCCCAGCGCCAGGTACGACGCCGAGCGCTCGTCGATGCGCACGTGCAGGCGCACCCGCGACTCGGCGTGCAGCGCCATGGCCAGCGGTGCGGAACGCGAGCCTGGCGCCAGCACCACGTCGGTCAGGCCGCAGCGCACCAGCTCGTCGACCAGCACCGTGGCCAGCGCGGTAGCGGGGTTCAACGGGACGCCTCCTGCTTCCGGCCAAGCCAGTGGATCTCAAATGCCGACAAATGCTGAAAATTCCCCATAAGGCGGAGCGGGGGCACCGGAGGCGCCGCCTCCATCCGCCGCACGCCGGCGGACGGCCGCGCCGCCCGCTCCCCCGGCGGGTCGCACGGGGACACGCCAGGCGGACCGGGGCGCTCAGACCGCCGCGCGCAAGCCCGCGGGGGCGGCCCCGCTGTGGCGGTCTGCCCGCGAAGCCGTGTACGCATCGGGATCCGGAAGACCACGGGGGAACGCGTCACGACCCTCCCTGAACCCGCTGTCCGACCTGTCGCCATTAACCTTACGAGCATGTGGAGGAACCCGTCGCATCCGGACCGGCCACTGCATGCCATCGTGCAGCCTCCGGGACCTGCCCTGTTCGCGGCGATCCGCGACGCGCTGGCGGGTGAGGGGCCCGCGATCCTCCCGCTCACCCCCGGCCAGGAGGGTCCCGCCATCGAGGCGCTGCGGCCCACCCATGTCGGCGGCTCACCCCGCGACGACGGCGCCGGCGTCCCCGGCGACGTGGCGGTCGTGATCTCCACCAGCGGCAGCACCGGCCCGCCCAAGGGCGTCATGCTCTCGGCCGCCGCGCTGCGCGCCTCCGCCACCGCCTCGCTGCGCCGCGTCGGTGCGGCCAAGGGCGAGCGCTGGCTGTGCTGCCTGCCCGTCTCCCACGTCTCCGGCCTGCAGGTCCTGATACGCGCGCTGCTCTCGGACAGCGAGCCGGTGATCCACCCGGCCTTCGACCCCCGGGCGGTGCTCGAATCCGGCGCCGACCACGTCTCGCTGGTGCCCACCCAGCTCCACCGGCTGGTCGAGATGGGCGCGGACCTGTCGGTGTTCAAGACGATCCTGCTCGGCGGCGCCGCGGCCCGTCCCGGCCTGCTGGAGCGCGCCCGCGAGCTGGGCGCGCGGGTGGTGACGACGTACGGGAGCAGTGAGACCTCGGGCGGCTGCGTCTACGACGGCCGTCCGCTCGACGGCGTCGACGTCAAGATCGGCGATGACGGCCTGATCAGGATCGCCGGGCCGGTGCTGTTCTCCGGTTACCGCTTCGACCGGCCGCCCGCCCCGCTCGACGGCGGCTGGTTCGTCACCTCCGACCTCGGCGACCTCGACGGCGGGCGGCTGCGCGTGCTCGGCCGGGCCGACGACGTCATCAACACCGGCGGCGAGAAGGTGGTGGCGGGCGTGGTGACCGCCGTGCTCGCCACGCACCCCGAGGTCGCCGACGTGGCCGTGATCGGCGTACCGGATCCGGAGTGGGGTGAGCTGGTCACCGCCGTCGTGGTCCCCGCCGACCCCGACGCACCACCAACACTTTCACAATTGCGGGCATACTGCCGCGATAGGCTTCCTCCCCACGCCGCCCCGCGCGACCTGCGGCTGATGTCCCGGCTGCCACTGCTGCCGAACGGAAAGACCGATCTAGTACGGCTGAGGGCAGGAACCTGACGAGTTGCGGCTGCGTCATAGTGGGGAGAAGGAGGGAGCCTTCATGGACCAGACCCGCAAGATGTGGGCATCCGCGGCCGTCGTCGGCGTCATCATCGTCGGGGGCGCCTCAGTCGCGGCGGCCGCCTCGGCGGGCAAGCTCGACCAGGTCGCCAGGGAGACCAGAGCCGAAATGGAGAAGGCGTCACCGTCCGGCGAGCAGCCCAGCCCCGAGAGCAGCGAGCCCGCCGTGGTCTCCACGGAGGTCAACCCCGACCCCCAGACGGTGCTCCGCTACTGGAGCGACCAGCGGATGGAGGACGCCCAGCCGATGCCGATGCCCGAGGTGGGCAAGCTGGAGATCGGCGACGCCGAGCCGGGCGGGCAGCAGCCGAGCGAGGGCGAATCCGGAGAGATCGCCGGGCAGCCGGAATAAGAACCGGGACGGGGCGGTTGAGTATTCGGGCCATCGGCCCCTTCTCATCCCCCGCATCGGGCGCACGGGAACAAATGACGGCGATTGGCGTTATTGATACTGGTGCGCCGTGCGGACGTCGACCGCCCCACCACAACCTGCCTGATCGCTTCCACTCCGTACGGAGGAGGTGTCCTCATGCCCAGAACCGCCGTGGCGACCCCGCCCGTATCTCTCGACCAGCTCATTGAACGAGGGCGAGCGCAGGGTCACCTCTCTCTGGCGGAGCTGCGTGACGCTTTCGCGAAGGCCGGTATCAGCCCCTCTGAAGGCCGCACGATTCTGCGTGAACTCTCAGAGGCCGGCGTGAGCCTGGCCGCCGAGAACGAGCCGTCTCTCAGCACCACGACCCCCACCAAGAAGGCCACCGCCAAGAAGACCACCTCGCGGGCAAAGAATACCGGCCGCAAGGCGAGCGAGGCAAAAACCGACGCGAAGGCGCCGGCGAAGCCCAACGGCAAGAAGTCCCGCAAGACCGACGGCGCCGAGCCCGAGCCCACGCCGGAGCCGGTCGAGGACCCGGTGAAGGACGTCGCCGAGGACCTCGCCATCGACGGCGAGGACGCCGACCTCGACAACGAGCCGCTCGACCTCGACGACACCGCGTCCGTCATGGGCGACTCCGTGCACACCTACCTCAAGTCCATCGGCCGCCGCACCCTGCTCACCGCCGCGCAGGAGGTCGAGCTGGCCAGGCGCATCGAGGCGGGCCTGTACGCGGAGTACAAGCTGGAGACCCAGCCCGACCTGCCCGAGGACCTGCGCGAAGACCTCAAGATGGTCGTCGAGGACGGCAAGCAGGCCAAGGACCACATGCTGGAGGCCAACCTGCGCCTCGTGGTGTCGGTGGCCAAGAAGTACACCGACCGCGGCATGTCCCTGCTGGACGTCGTCCAGGAGGGCAACCTCGGCCTGATCAGGGCCGTGGAGAAGTTCGACTACACCAAGGGCTTCAAGTTCTCCACCTACGCCATGTGGTGGATCAGGCAGGCCATCCAGCGCGGCTTCGCCGACTCCGCGCGGACCATCCGGCTGCCCGTGCACGTGCTGGAGATGCTCTCCAAGCTGTCGCGGGTCGAGCGTGACATGCACCAGCGGCTGGGCCGCGAGCCCACCCCCGAGGAGCTGGCCGTCGAGCTGGACAAGACGCCCGATCAGATCGAGGAACTGCTGCGCACCAGCCGGCAGCCCATCTCGCTCAACGCGACGATCGGCGAGGACGGCGAGACCACGATCGGCGACCTCATCGAGGACGTCGACTCCCCCGAGGCGTCGGAGATCGTCGACCGCCAGCTGCTGGGCGACCAGCTGCGCGGCGTGCTCGACAACCTCTCGCCGCGCGAGTCGAAGATCATGGCGCTGCGCTTCGGCCTCGTGGACGGCAAGCCGCACACCCTGGACGAGATCGGCAAGCACCTGGGCCTGACCCGGGAGCGGATCCGCCAGCTGGAGAAGGAGTCGCTGTCGAAGCTCCGCCACCCCAGCAACACGCGTCCGCTGCTGGACTGGGCGAGCTGACGCCGCCCGGCTGGGCGTGCCGGCACCGAGAGCCCCGGTGATCCACCGGGGCTCTGTCATGCACGGGGCCCGACCGGCCCGCCGGGCGATCACGAGCCACTTAGACCGCTGAAACCACGAAAAGCCGCCCACCGCGAAGAGACCGCCGAAGGCGGCGGCGAGCGCGGGGGTCGCCTGCGTCCGGCGGACGCCGAGCCGGGCGGCCGCGACCGTTCACCAGGCGCACGGCGTCAGCGAGCGGCGCGGCCGTCAGCGGAAAACGGTGCCGCTCAACGGGCGGCGCGGCCGTCAGCGCAAGACGATGCTGGTCAGCGAGCGGCGCGGCCGTCAGCGGAAAACGGTGGTGTTCAGCGGGCGGCGGGGACGCGCTGCGGGACGCGCGGGATGCCCCACAGGCGGTTCTCCTCGCGCAGCGTGCGCAGGCGGTTGACCTCGGCGGTCCACATGGCGCCCTTGGGGGTCGCCTTGGCCTTGCGGCGCGCGATCCGGTCGTCGTAGGCCTTCACTCCGAACGTGGCCCGCTGCCCCGCCTCGGCGGCCCGCAGCGCCTCGGTCAGCGCGCGGTCGAACGCCAGCCCGGCCTCGCGCAGCTCGAACTCGTCGGCGTCGGCGGCACGCAGCTCCTGCAGCGTGCGCTCGGCCTGCCTGGCCTTGTCGAGCAACTCGGGGAAGCTCTTGGCTATCTCCTGGTCCGCGTGGTAGCGAACCTCTGCCTCCCGGCTCACCCGCGGACGGAAAAACGCCATTCGACCCGGCCCTTTCACGCTGTCGTTACTCGTTCAACCGCCAAGCGTACGCCGTCCGGCGACACGGACGGAAATCGCCCCGGCGCGAGCGCCTTTACATAGTAAGATCACCGGCATGCCTGCCAAGAGACCGCCGGTCCCCCTCTCGCGCGAGCGGATCATCGAGGCCGCGCTGCACATCGCCGACAGCCAGGGCCTGCGCCGGCTCACGATGCGCCGCCTGGGCGACGCGCTGCAGGTCGAGGCCATGGCCATCTACCACCACCTGCCCCGCGGCAAAGAGGCGCTGATGGACGCCCTGGCGGAGCACGTCACGTCCGTGCACGTCGAGCCGCGATCGACCTGGCAGGAGACGGCCAAGGCGTGGTGCCGGGCGAGCAGGGAGCTGCTGCGCGAGCACCCGGGCGTACTGGCGCTGGCGCTGACCAAGCCGCCCAAGGGCGCCACGGCGATCGCGATCAGGGAGCAGACCGAGCAGCTCGCCGAGGCTGGCCTGGAGAACGCCGCCGAGGCCGTACGCGCGCTGCGGGCCTTCGTGTTCGGCAGCGTGGCGGTCGAGGTGCAGCAGTCCGGCTGGGCCGACCCCGAGGTCGATGAATGGGTCAGGCGGGACGAAAGAGCGGATGAGGACTTCGAGCGCGGACTCGACGCTCTTCTCAAGGGATTGCAAACGTGATGCGCGTGGTGCGCTCGGCCCGTTATCCTGCAAGAGGCACGTTGTGTCGAAGGTCACACGGTTCGGGGACCCTCCTGTAACAGTCCCTGCGGGCCATGCCGAAACGTGTGACTCGCCACACGGGCCAGCACAACTACCCGAGCCGGCTCCCGCCCCTCCACCACGGGAGCATCCCACGAGATATCGGAGGCACGCCGATGTGCCCGCATGAACCGGCCTGTCCGGATGCAGAGGCGCCGGACCGCGAAGCGGCCCGCACACTCGCCAGTCACCCCGAACAGGGGTGGAGCCTGCTTTGCAACGGTGTCGTCCTGTTCGAGGACACCGGAGAGCTTCTGCCCAGCGGCGCGGCCATCGCGCCGCACCGGCCCGTGGTCGGCGCGGCCTGACCCGCCACCGGGCGGCCGCTGCGCGGCTCCGCGCCAGGCCGCCCATCTTCGCCGGCCCGCGCCAGCGGCACATGAACGCCGCGCGCGGGCCCATACGAAGGCCCGTGAAGGGCCGCCCAGAGGTTTCGCGCGAAGACCCTTCTAGACCCGTACAAAGCCAGCCCAGAAGCCGGCATCCCGCCCGTGCGGCCTGATGCGACGGCCCGCACAGCGCGCGTGAACCTGCAACCGAACGACGTGCGCAAGAAGCGCACGCGATGCCGCGCACAGGCCGAGCAAGGCGCCTGAGCAAGCCACACGACGCGCATGAAGATCGCGCAGCGCCCGTGCAGGCCCGCCCGGTCCGGCCGGGCAGGCGGCGCGGGTAAGGAGCGTACGACGCGCGCAGGCCCGCGCGGTGCGGGCGAACCACACCCACGCAGGCACAAGCGCTCAGGCCCGGACAGTGCGGGCTAGGCGTACCGGGTGAGCCACTCCGCGACGATCTCGCCCACCCGGGCGGGGTTCTTGTTGAGGTCGTGGTTCTCCCCCGGCAGCACCACCAGCCGGGCCGCGTCCTCCGCATCGGGTATGCCGAACGGGTCGCGATCGCCGTTCACCACCAGCACATCGACCCCGGCCTCGCGCAGCTCGTCGGCCCGTGAACGTTCCGGCTTGCCCGGCGGGTGCACCGGGTAGGCCAGCGCCACCACGGTGACGGCGCCGACGACCTTGGCCGTACGGCAGGCCAGCCGCGCGCCGTTGCTCCGCCCGCCCTGCACCAGCGGCAGCCCGGGAAAGCGCTCGCGCAGCGCGTTCACCACGCTCTCCCACGCCTCGTCCTGCGCAGCCGCGGAGCCGGGCGCCCGCGCCCCCGCCACCCGGAACGCCTGCGTCACCCGCGCCACCGTGGCCCCCACCGCCAGGGCCGCATCGCGCACGGCCAGCAGATCGGGCGAGTCCACGCCGCCGCCGGCGCCGTGGGTCATCACCAGCAACAGCCTGGGGTCCTCGGCCTCGTCGATCTCGGCCATCGCCGGGCCTCTCGGGGTCATCACCTGCATGGCAGCACCGTACCTCCGGAGGATCACGCCCTACCTCTCAGGTGGGATGACGGCGTGCCACGGCCCGTGGATGATAGATCGCATGTCAGACAAACGCCTCAGGGACGACCTGCAGGCCACGCTGGACGCCCGGCGCGACCTGGGCCCGGAGTACGAGGCCGCCCTCATCGACTCGTTCATGGAGCGTCTCGACGCCACGATCGCACACCGCGTACGCGCCGAGCTCGACCGCCACGAGCCCGCGCCGCAGGGCAAGCGGCAGAGCCCGGCCGGGCCGATGGTCGCGATCGTGATCGGCTCGCTGGCCCTCAGCATCCCGCTGACCGGCATCGCGGTCGCGAGCGCGGGCGCGGGCGGCCTGCTGATCACCTGGATGGCGATCGTCGCGATCAACGTGGCGGCCGCCGCCGTGATCATACGGCGCCGCTGACCGGCGCGGCGCCCAGGCGACGCGATCCGCCAGCGCGTCAGGTGTCGCGGTGGTAGCGCAGGCGTACCTCGGCGGCGAGCGTCTCGTCCTCGTGCTCCAGCCCGTACGTCCACACCCGCTCGGCGTCCTCATTGCGCCCGCGCAGCGGCAGCGTGCGGGCCAGCAGCTCGATGGCCAGGGCGCTGGTCTGCGGGTCGGCGCCGCCTTCGACGCTCTCGGCGAACTCGGCGCAGGCGAGCTCCAGATGCGCGATGCCGAGCTGCACCCGCAGCCCGGGGATCTCGTCTTCCGGGGCGAACTCCAGGGCGTCGAGCAGCACCTCGGCCGCCGCGCCCGGCTCGCCGTGCTCGACCATCAGATCGGCCAGGCGCTGGGCGGCGTGCGCGCCGATCCGCGCGTCTCCGGCCTCGACGCCGGCCTGCATGGCCTCGCGCAGCTCCTTCTCGGCCTCGGCCAGGTTGCCCTCGCGGACGGCGAGCCTGGCCAGCCCGAGGCGCGCGAGCGGCACGTACGCGGGCGTGCCGACCCCCAGCACCGCCTGCCAGGCGCCCCTGGCCTGCTCGTCGCGCCCTTCGCGCTCGAACCCCTGGGCGAGGTGGCAGGCGGCCTGGGCGGCGTATTCGGGGTGTCCTGTGGCCAGGGCGGTCCTGGCCGCCCGCCGTGCGGCCTCGACGTCGCCGCGCTGCTCCAGGACCACGGCGAGGCCCACGGCGGCCTGGGCGCGGTCGGGCTCGTCGGGATCGTCGGCCAGCTCGCCGAGTATCGCCGCCGCCGCGTCGAGTTCGCCGCGTTCGGCCAGGCGGCGGGCGGTGTCGAGGGGCGAGGTCTCCAGTTCTGAGGACGTCAACGGAGCTCCTTGTGGGGACGGTCGGCCCCGAGCCTAACGACTTCCGTCGATCATGTCTGCTCACTTGACGCCGAAGGACTGGCGGGCTCGCCGGCGGGGCGCGGGAGCGGCCGCGCATGCCGGAGGGCGGGCTCGTGCGGCCCGCCCTCCGGTCTCCGCTCAGTCCTCGTACGCCTCCAGCGGCGGGCAGGAGCACACCAGGTTGCGGTCACCGTACGCCTGGTCGATGCGGCGCACCGGCGACCAGTACTTGTTCTCGCGCAGGGACGCCACCGGGTAGGCGGCCTCGCTGCGGCTGTAGGGGTGCGTCCACTCGTCGGCGGTGACCGACTCGGCGGTGTGCGGGGCGTTGCGCAGCGGGTTGTCGGTCTTGTCGTACTCGCCGGAGGCGACCTTCGCGATCTCGCCGCGGATGGCGATCATCGCGTCGACGAACCGGTCGAGCTCGGCGAGGTCCTCGCTCTCGGTGGGCTCGATCATCAGCGTGCCGGCCACCGGGAACGACATGGTCGGCGCGTGGAAGCCGTAGTCGATGAGGCGCTTGGCCACGTCGTCCACGGTGACGCCGGTCTCCTTGGTGATCTGCCGCAGGTCGATGATGCACTCGTGCGCGACCAGGCCGCCGCGGCCGGTGTAGAGCACCGGGTAGTGCGGGGCCAGCCGGCGGGCGAGGTAGTTGGCCGACAGGATGGCCTGCTGGGTGGCGGCGGTGAGGCCGTCGGCGCCCATCATCCTGACGTAGGCGTACGAGATGGGCAGGATGCCCGCCGACCCGTACGGCGCCGCCGAGACCGGCCCGACCGGGGTGCCGCCGCGCAGCGGGTGGCCGGGCAGGTAGGGGGCGAGGTGGGCGCGGACGGCCACCGGCCCGACGCCGGGCCCGCCGCCGCCGTGCGGGATGCAGAAGGTCTTGTGCAGGTTGAGGTGGGACACGTCGGCCCCGAACTCGCCCGGCTTGGCCAGGCCGACGAGCGCGTTGAGGTTGGCGCCGTCGACGTAGACCTGGCCGCCGGCCTCGTGCACCTTGGCGCAGATCTCGGTGATGGCCTCCTCGTACACGCCGTGCGTGGACGGGTACGTCACCATGATCGCGGCGAGCGCGTCGCGGTGCTTTTCGATCTTGGCGTCGAGGTCGGCGAGGTCGACGTTGCCGTCCTTGTCGCAGGCCACGACGACGACGCGCATGCCGGCCATGACGGCGCTGGCGGCGTTGGTGCCGTGAGCGGACGACGGGATGAGGCAGACGTCGCGCCGGTCCTCGCCGTTGGCGCGATGGTAGGCGCGGATGGCCAGCAGGCCCGCGAACTCGCCCTGGGAGCCGGCGTTCGGCTGGATGGAGACGGCGTCGTAGCCGGTCACCTCGGCGAGCCAGCTCTCCAGCGTGCCGATCAGCTCGCGGTAGCCCTCGGCCTGCGACTCGGGCGCGAACGGGTGGATGGCGGCGAACTCCGGCCAGGTGATCGGCTCCATCTCGGTGGTCGCGTTCAGCTTCATCGTGCAGGAGCCGAGCGGGATCATCGAGCGGTCGAGCGCGATGTCCTTGTCCTGGAGCTTGCGCAGGTAGCGCAGCATCGCGGTCTCGGAGCGGTGCTGGTGGAAGACCGGGTGGGTCAGGTAGTCGCTCTCGCGCAGCAGCGAGGCGGGCAGCGCGTCGGGGGCCTGCTCGGGCTCGATCGCGTCGCCGGTGACGCCGAACGCGGCGCGTACGGCGGCCAGCTCGGCGGCGCCGGTCTTCTCGTCGCAGGCGACGGAGACGTGGTCGGCGTCCACCTGCCAGAGGTTGATGCCCCGCTCGGCGGCGGCGGCCACGACCTCAGCGGCCCTGCCGGGCACGCGGGCGAGCACGGTGTCGAAGAACTCGCCGTGCACGACCTCGATGCCGGCGCCCTTCAGGCTCTCGGCCAGGGCGCTGGCCTGGCGGTGCACGCGGCGGGCGATGCGGCGCAGGCCCTCGGGGCCGTGGTAGACGGCGTACATGCTCGCGATGACGGCCAGCAGCACCTGGGCGGTGCAGATGTTGCTGGTGGCCTTCTCGCGGCGGATGTGCTGCTCGCGGGTCTGCAGGGCCAGCCGGTAGGCGGGGTCGCCGTCGGCGTCCACGGACACGCCGACCAGGCGGCCGGGGAGCTGGCGCTGCAGCCCGTCGCGTACGGACATGTAGGCCGCGTGCGGACCGCCGAAGCCGAACGGCACGCCGAAGCGCTGGGAGGAGCCGACGGCGATGTCGGCGCCCAGCTCGCCGGGGGCGGCGATCAGCGTGAGCGCCAGCAGGTCGGCGGCGGCCACGACGAGCGCGCCCTTGTCGTGCGCGGCGGCGGCGACGTCGCGGAAGTCGCGCAGCCGGCCGGAGGCGCCCGGGTACTGCACGAGCACGCCGAAGCACTCGGGCAGCTCACCGTCGAGCGAGTGCTCGACGAGCGTGATGCCGAGCGGCTCGGCCCTGGTGGCGAGCACGGCCTTGGTCTGCGGCAGCGCGTCGGCGTCCACCACGAACACGTTGCTCTTGGACTTGCCCGCCCGGCGGGCCAGCGTCATGGCCTCGGCGGCGGCGGTGCCCTCGTCGAGCAGGGACGCGCCGGCGACGGGCAGGCCGGTGAGGTCGGAGACGACCGTCTGGAAGTTCAGCAGCGCCTCAAGGCGGCCCTGCGAGATCTCCGGCTGGTACGGCGTGTAGGCGGTGTACCAGCCCGGGTTCTCCAGCAGGTTGCGGCGGATGACGGCGGGCGTGACGGTGTCGTAGTAGCCCAGGCCGATCATGGAGGTGAGGACCTTGTTGCGGCCGGCCAGAGCGCGCAGCTCGGCGATGGCCTCGGCCTCGCCGATCGCGGCGGGCAGCCGGAGCCGGTCCTTGGCCCTGATCGACTCCGGCACGGCCACGGCCACGAGGTCGGCGACGGACTCGAAGCCCACGGCCTCGAGCATGCGCTGCTGCTCGGACTCGGAGGGGCCGATATGCCTGGACGAGAACGGCGGAGCTGACAGATCGGTCATGGTGTGCCTCCCGAGGCTTTCGGAGACCGGCGCCGGGGCGCGGGCGAGTGCCGGATCTCCCCCTCTGTCAGCGCGGGCCACGCGTTGCGCGGCGCCACGACCTGAGAGCTTCACCCTGACGCAGGGCTTGCACCGTCGGTGAGACACGCCTGGCGGGCGCGCCTGCTTTCCAGAGTCGCCTCGCCCGAGCGGTACCGGTTGCCTGAGAGATTCCGGGGAGGGTTGCTCCTTCGGCGCCCTGGGCACGGTGCCCGGGGACTCTCCCGCACGGGGTCGTCAGCTTTGCTGTCCTAGATTACTACGTTAGGCCGGGATTGCCGTGCACCGCACCACGCGTGAAGGGCGCACTTCACCGCAGGTCCGGCGGTGAGGGCCTGATGGCGCGGTGACGCTGTGCCGCCTCTCCGCTCCCCTGCGTGCCCCGCCCCGGGCGGCGTTCCCCCGGGTGCGAGCGGTACGGAAGTGATCAGGTCAGCCGATGCGGCGGGCGCGCCGCCTGCGGGCCAGTTCGTCAGCGGGGTGGTCGGCCGGGACGGTGTCCTCGACCGCCGCTCGTTCCCCCGGCAGCTCCGCGAGGGATCCCTCGACCTCGCGCCAGACCCGGCCGAGCGCGATGCCGAACACGCCCTGCCCGCCCTGGAGGAGGTCTATCACCTCGTCGGCCGAGGTGCACTCGTAGACGCTGACGCCGTCGCTCATGAGCGTGATCTGGGCGAGGTCGGCGACCCCGCGGTCACGCAGGTGCTGGACGGCCGTACGGATCTGTTGCAGCGACACCCCGGTGTCGAGGAGCCGTTTGACGACCTTGAGCACCAGGATGTCGCGGAAGCTGTAGAGCCGCTGTGAGCCCGAACCGTGCGCGGCCCTGATCGTGGGCTCTACCAGGCCCGTGCGCGCCCAGTAGTCGAGCTGCCTGTAGGTGATGCCGGCGGCGGCGCAGGCCGTGGGCCCGCGGTATCCGATGTCACCCGGCAGCGCCGTCGGCTGCTCGTCGAAGAGCAGTCCCTGCTCTCCGGCACGCTGCCGCGCGCTCTCGCGCCGCACCGGATCTTCCTGGCCGGCCGTCTTTCCCTCGCCGCTGCTGACCGCCACGCGGACCTCCGGCTTTCTCTCATCCCGTGGCCTGATCTGGGGGTTCGTAAAGGGCGGCCACGGGTTTCACTTGCACCGTAGGACCGTGACCATGCTCAGTCAACGATCCGGCTCGGCGCGTCGTGAAGCGTAAATGCACTGAAATACCTACCCCGCCCTGCCGAAGTCTTCAGGAGTGATCGTGTCAAGGAACTCCCTGAACTTCTCCACTTCGTCCTCCTGGTCGTCCGGAATGATCACCCCGGCCTCCTGGACGACCTCTTCGCTGGCGAAGATCCGCGCCCCCGTACGCAGGGCGAGCGCGATCGAGTCGGACGGCCGCGCGCTCACCTCCACGCCGTTGGAGAACACCAGGTCGGCGAAGAAGATGCCGTCGCGCAGGGCGACGATGTTGACCGCTCGCAGGCCCACACCCAGGGCGCTCAGCACGTCTCGGAAGAGATCGTGGGTGAGCGGCCGCGGCGGCGGCTCCTCAGCCTGGGCCAGTGCGATGGCCGTGGCTTCGGTCATGCCGATCCATATAGGAAGGAACCGCTCCCCGTGTGCCTCCTTGAGCAAGACGATCGGCTGATTTGTGGGCATTTCAACTCGAACGCCCACGACCTCCATCTGCAACACGGGCTGCTCCGTATTCCTGACCGGTCACCCGGCACAGCTTGTGAACATCGCTTCTGCTGACTGGTTCCTGCAATTCAACGTAACACCCGGTGGGCCCGGAATGTGCCCTCGCCTCCCAGCTCGCTTCGTCGTCAACGACCCAGGACCGACCGCACCTCCGTGCGCACAAGGGATGCGTGCAGGTCGAGCAGAAGATTCGACAGCTCGCGGGCGACCTCGTCGGCCTCTCCGATGGCTCCGGGGCGGCGCCGCTTGAGTATCGGGGCGACCGTCTGCTCGACCAGCCCGGCCTCGCGCTCGGCCGCCGCCTTGACCGCCCGCAGATGCCGGGCGTGCAGGCCGAAACGGGCCAGGGCGCCGACGGTGCGGGCGATCTTGAGCGCCTCCTCGTCGTAGCGCCTGGCCACCGGGGCCAGCAGGCCGTAGTCCTCCAGCTCGGTGAGCGTCTCGTCGTCGATGCCCGCCCTCTCGAGCAGCTCGGCCCGGCTGAGCTTGACCTCCTGCGCCTGCTGCACCGCGCGCGGCCGGCCGAAGCTCTCGGCCATCTTGTCCTTGATCACGCGCAGCGGCAGGTAGTGGTCGCGCTGCTCGGTCAGGATGAAGCGCAGTTGCTCGACGTGCAGGTGGGTGAACTTGCGGAAGCCGGAGGGGCTGCGCTCGGGCTCGATCAGCCCTTCGCCCTCCAAGAACCTGATCTTGGAGATCGTCACATCGGGGAACTCGCTCCGCAGGAGCGCGAGCACCTCCCCGATGCTCATGTGCGAGCGTGCCGCCTGTGAAGTCATACGCCGGAGCTGCCCCGCATCAGGAAGAGAAGGCGAAACTTGCCGATCTGCACCTCGTCGCCCGAGTGCAAGGGTACCTCCTCGATACGCTCGCGGTTGACGTACGTGCCGTTGAGGCTGCCCACGTCGCGCACGGAGAACTGACCGCCCGGGTGGCGGTAGAACTCGACGTGGCGGCGGGAGACCGTGATGTCGTCGAGGAAGATGTCGCTCTCGGGGTGGCGCCCCGTCGTCGTCAGGTCTTTGTCGAGCCGGAAACGGCTCCCCTGGTTGGGGCCCCTGGTCACGGTGAGCAACGCCGTGCCGGGCGGAAGCTGCTCGACGAGCGCCCGCTCGGCCTGGAGCATGTCGCCTGTCTCAGCCTCGTACGCCTCGATTCCCGCTATGGAGATCGTCGAGGTGGTGTCCCCGGAGACCTCGTGTCTGGTCAGCGGCGACCCACAACGGGAACAGAAACGGGCATCCTCGGGGTTGGCGTGCCCGCACTGCGTGCAGTAGACGCTCGGCATCGATCGGCTCGGCCTCCTACCGCGAAGACGCGGCGACGGTGCTCTGGGCGCGCCTCGCTTCGCTATTTTCACGTTTGCGAATGCCGCAACTTACGCTGATCAGCGGCAAAGGTCAAGGCGGGGCGCTGCACTGTGGTTCGGACGCAGATAAAGTTACCGCCGCCCCCGCCCCGTGGTCCATGCCGCCGCGCGTTTCTACATTACGATCTTGCGGCACTCTCTGGGCACGTCATCGGCAAACCCTTTCCGTTGACTCTGCGTGACGGGCTCAGCCCGCCGCCCGCTCCACGACCCGCGCCCAGCGTTCGAGCAGGGCCTGGGCGCCGTCCAGATCCGCCGCCTCCGCCCACAGGTCGGTGACCGGCTCCGTGGCGGCCGGCAGCACCAGCACCCAGCTGCCGTCGTCGCGGGCCACGCGCACACCGTCGGTGGTGTCGACGCGGTGCCCGTCGGGCTCGGCCTCGGCCGCCTCGATGACCGAGCGCATGACCGCTCCCTTGGCCGCCCACGGCGTGGGCACCGACCGCCTGAGCAGCCTTGCCTCGGGGATCCTCGCGTCGATCTGGCTGAGCGACAGCCGGGTGCGCGCCACCAGCCCGAGCAGCCGCATGAACGCGGCAAGCCCGTCGATGGCCGGGCTGAACTCGGGCACCACGAACCCGCCGCGCCCGTCGGCGGCGAAGATCATGTCGGGTCCCGCGGCGGCCGAGGTGAGCGCGTCGAGCGCGGTGGGCGTCCACTGCACCTGCACGCCGTGGAAGCGGCAGACCTGCTCGGCGACCCTGGTCGTGGTGACCGGCAGCGCCACCTGGCCGCCCCGCCGTTCGGCGGCCACCAGGTCGAGCACGACGAGCAGGGCGCGTTCCTCACTGATGAGCTGGCCCTTCTCGTCCACCAGGGCGATGCGCTCCCCCACCGGGTCGAACCGCACCCCGAACGCCGCCCTCGACGAGCTGACCAGCTCCGACAGGCGCTGCAGGTCACGACGGCGCTCGGCCAGCGTCTCGGTGGGCGAGACGTCGTCGAGCCTGGCGTTGACCGTGAGCACCTCGACGCCGACCCTGGCCAGCAGCGTGGGCAGCACCAGCGACGAGGTGCCGCCCGCGCAGTCGACGACGACCTTCATGTCCCGCACGCCGCTCACGCCCACATGGCGCAGCAGCTCGTGGGTGTAGTCCTCGACCGCGCGCGACGGGTAGGTCAGCTCGGCGATCTCGCCGGGGAAGGCGCGGCGGAACTCCTGGCGGGAGAAGACCCGCTCCAGCTTGCGCTGCGCGGCGGGCGGCAGGTCGGCGCCCCGGTCGTCCATGATGACGATGTCGACGCTCTGCGGGTCGCCCGGAGTGGTGCGCAGCGCGATGCCGCCGGCCGCGGACACCCTGGCCGTGTGGAAACGGGTGACCGGCAGCGGGGCGGCCTCCAGGTCGAGGACGTTGATGGCGCCCGCGGTCAGCGCGCCGATGACGGCCCGCTTGAGCGCCCTGGCGGCCAGCGAGCAGTCGCGGGAGGTGACGACGTGCTCGCCCTTCTTCAGCGTGGTGGCGTACGCGCTGGCCAGGCGCACGCACAGCTCGGCGGTGATCTCCACGTTGACCAGGCCGCTGACGCCGCGCGGGCCGAACAGGTTGCGCTGGCCGCGCGACTCCCAGATGACGCTGGTGTTGACCACCGCGCCGGCCTCGATGGTCTTGAACGGATAGACCTTGACGCCGCTGGAGACGTACGCCTCGGCCTCGATGACGCATTCGTCGCCGATGACGGCGTTCTCCTCGATGCGGGCGCCCGCCATCACGTCGGTGCTCTTGCCGATGACGCAGCCGCGCAGGTGGGTGCCGGGGCCGAGGTAGACGTTGTCGTGGACGACCGCGCGGTGCAGGAACGCGCCCTCGCGGACGACCGCGTTGTTGCCCAGCACGGTGTACTCGCGCAGCTCGGCCCCCGCCTCGACCTTGGCGTAGTCGCCGATGAGCAGCGGGCCCTTGAGCACGGCGTCGGGATCGACGGAGGCCGAGTCGGCGACCCACACGCCGGGCGAGACCTCGAAGCCGCCGATGTCGAGCGCGACCCGGCCCGACAGGGCGTCGGCCTGGGCCTTGAGATAGCTGTCGTGGGTGCCGACGTCCTCCCAGTAGCCGTCGGCGACGTAGCCGTAGATGGCGGCGCCGCGGGCGAGGAGGGCGGGGAAGACGTCCGAGGACCAGTCGACGGGGCGGCCGGTGGCGACGGCGTCGAGGACCTCGGGTTCCATGACGTAGATGCCGGTGTTGACGGTGTCGGAGAAGACCTGGCCCCAGGTGGGCTTCTCCAGGAAGCGCTGGACCCGGCCCTCCTCGTCCACGATGATGATCCCGAATTCGAGCGGGTTGGGGACGCGTTTCAGGCCGATCGTGACTAAAGCGCCTTTTTCGCGATGAAAGCGGATCATCGCCGATAAGTCGATGTCCGTCAGGGCATCTCCGGAGATGACCAGGAAACGGTCGTCGCGCAGGCGGTCGGCGGCGTTCTTGACGCTGCCCGCGGTGCCGAGCGGCACGTCCTCGGTGGCGTATTGGAGGCTCATGCCCAGCTCGCCGCCGTCGCCGAAGTAGTTGCGCACGAGGGCCGCGAGGAACTGCAGCGTCACCACGGTCTCGGTGACGCCGTGCCGCCTGAGCAGGCGCAGCACGTGCTCCATGATCGGGCGGTTGGCCACGGGAAGCAGAGGTTTGGGCTGGTTGGCGGTCATCGGACGCAGCCGAGTGCCCTCCCCGCCCGCCATGACGACCGCCTTCACCCGATCATCCCCTTCTGGCCTCCGCCACGAGCTGGCGCACCTGGACGACATACAAGACGCCCGCCCACCAGTAGAGGCCGGTTCCCCAGAGCGCGAACGCCCACCCGACAATTCGTGCTATTTCGGCATACCACCCGGAGTGCGAGGCAAGGAAGAGGAGCGGGAAGGCGTACATGAGATTGAACATGGCCGCCTTGCCCAGGAAATGCACCTGAAGTGCCCTGTAGCCGTGTTTGCGAAGAACAGGGCCGAAACAGCCGACGAAGAGATCACGACCGAGCACGACCACGACCAGCCACCACGGGATCACGTCGCGCAGCAGGAGGGCGATGACGGTGGCGAACACGTACAGCTTGTCCGCGGCCGGGTCGATGAGCCGGCCGAGCCTGCTCGTCTGATTGAACGCGCGGGCGATCTTTCCGTCGAGCCAGTCCGTGAAACCGGCCACCGCGAGGATCCCGATGGCCCACCCGTCGGCCTTGGGCCCGAGCACCAGCCAGAAGAACACGGGCACGCCCAGGAGGCGCAGGAAGCTCAGCAGGTTAGGAACCGTCCAGATCCGGTCCTCGGCGGAAGTTTCACTCACGCAGGAGACCCTACTGCCTGGAACTCCGCCGCAGCGGTCCCCATCCGCCCGCCCTCCGGCCGCCTGTGAAGCTCCCTCCGGGCTTTGGAACGCGCCATCCGAGCAACGACACCGACCCGCCGGCCCGACGTGCCAGAGCGCCCCAGGAGCCCGCTGGACGGCGACGGGCTCGGACTCTGCCAGGACGAAGCTCCCCCTTGCCAGGCGCACGCCGACAACCGCCCTGTGTGCCTGGCTCGCGACCGCGGCCACGTCCCGACGGCCGGACCGCAAGGCAGGAACGGCATGCAGAGCCCACACAACGGGACTACGGAACACGGGGGCTGACGGGATAGCGCGACACGGAGGTCGGGTCGCCGCGCATGGCCGCCCTGAAGCCGGGCCGCGCCGCGCCGGGGGCGGCCGGGAAGCGAGACGCGTCGCGGCGGGCGCCCCGGAAGCGGGCTCCCGCTCGGCCGCGCGCAAGCCACCCTGGCGGGGTAACGGCCGCAGCCCCGGTGGACGGGCTACGGCCGGGGCGGGCCGCATGGTGCCGAGGGCGGCTCACGGCGAACCGCGTCGTGCCGGGAGCGTCAGGGGCGCTCCGAGCCGGGCGGGTCAGGTGTGGAGGAAGGCGTGGGTGCGGGCGACCGGGGTGAAGCCGAGGCGGCGGTAGAACTGGTGGGGCCAGTCGTCGGCGTCTGCCAGGAGGAAGATCAGGCCGCCCGTGCCGCTGCCGGTCTTCACCTCGGTGTTCTCGCCGGGCTCGCCCGCCCCGGCGGGGGAGTACCCGACGGGCTCGCCTGCACCGGCGGCGGAGTTCTCGACAGGCTGGCCCGCCCCAGCGGTAGGGCTCCCGACAGGCTCGCCCGTGCCGGCGATGGGGATCCCCTCGGTCTTACCATGCCGCGCGTTCGGGGTGTCCGCGGGTGAGGTGCCGGATAGGAGGGTGGCGGCCTCTGCCAGCAAGGCGGTCATCAAGGTTCTGGCGTGGCCGGAGCCGCGGTGGGCAGGGCTGGTGAAGACGTTCTCGATCTGGGCGACGCCTCCATGAACGTACAGGTCGGCGCGAGCGGCCACCTCGCCGTCCGGCGCGCGCACCCCATAGAAGCGGACAACGTCGGCCCCGTCCAGGCGGGTTTCGACGCGGCGGGCGAGGCCCTCGATCACGTCGTCCGGTGCCTGCGGGAGCGTCTGGCGCCAGTCGCGGCGCAGCACGGGGATGAGCTCGGACAGCTCCAGCCGCTCGACCGGGGGCGGCGACTCGGGCAGCTCGCCGTGGTAGGTCATCACGAACGTCGTCTCGCGCTCGTAGCCGGCGTCCTCGAACGCGGGCGCGCAGGCGGTGCCGAGCCGGTCGTCGTCGACGCATATCAGGCGGTGGGCCCGCGTGGCCAAAAGCTCGTCGGCCGCCTTCAGCAGGAGCTCGGTGGCCCGGCCGGGGTCCGGGTCGGGGGCGGTCGTGACGATCAGCTTGTTGTCGTCGTACGAGCCGGGGTAGCGATCGTCGAGCACCGCGAAACCGCCCGGCGCGGGCAGCACGCGGGACGCCCGGCGGCGGGCGAAGCCGTGCAGGAAGCCGAGCACCCGTGCCAGGTCATCGGCCTCGTGCGGGGCCGGCGAAGCGACGGCGATTTGCGGGCCACGAGAGAGGGGGGTGTCAGGCATCGAGATCCCGTACTGCCTTGAGGAACGCTCTGATCAGGTCGGAGTCCTTCTTGCCCGGCGCGGTCTCGACGCCGCTGGAGACGTCGACGCCCCAGGGCTCGGCGGCGGCGACCGCCTCGGCGACGTTGCCGGGCGCGAGGCCGCCGGCCAGCATCCACTGGCCGGAGGGGCGCCCGCGCACGGCCGCCCAGTCCCACGGCTGACCGGAGCCTGCGTGGGGCGCATCGACGATGAGCAGGTCTTCGTCGTACGCCCCGCAGCGCAGGTCGGCCTGGGCGTCGACGGCCCTGATCAGGCGGACTCCGAGGTCTTTGAGTGCGGTGAAGTCGCCGTGCGGGTGCTTGCCGTGGAGCTGGACGGCGCGTACGCCGGAGGCCAGCGCCGCCTCGCGCACGGTCTGCGGGTCCTCGCCGCGGAAGACGCCGACGGTGAGGACGTGCGGCGGGACGAGCGCGGCCAGCTCGGCCGCCCGCTCGGGCGTGATGCGGCGTGGGCTCTTGGTCATGACGAATCCGATGGCGTCCGCGCCGGCCTCGACGGCGGTCGCGACGTGTTCGGGCTCGCTCAGCCCGCAGATCTTCACGTACACGCCTTCGACCTTAGCGGCGCCAGGTGGCTGACGGTGACAACCAGACCCAGAACAGCAGCGCCAGGATGAGGACGAGGAGGATCACGCCGCTGGGCGGGTGCGCGACCGGCAGGGTGACGTGCTGGGCGAGACCGACGGCGAACAGCGCGATGCTGCCCAGCGCGGGCCCGCCCGCCCCGCCACCGGGCCGCCAGAACAGCACCGCGAGCACGATCTGCACGAACGCCACGACGTGCACGACCATCCCGGCCATGATGTGGGCCTCGGCCATCGCCGCGTTCCCCGCGGCCTGCCCGGCGAACGCGGCGGCCACGAGGAGCGCCGCGGCCTGCGCGGTGACGGCCAGGCGCAGGCCGTACAGCAGGCCGGCGGAGATCCTGCCCGCCGCGCCGTCCGGCCGGGCCCGGGCACCGAGGGTCTTCTGCATGGCGGGTCCTTCCGCTGCCGCGATCGATGTGCGTTCACATGATCGCGTAGCGGGGGCGTCCCGTCGTCCATCCGCCGGATGAGACGCCGGTACGCCCCGGGGTGAACCCGCCGTCCCTGCCGTACGCCGCCGGAAGGCCCGCCGCGCCCGCCAGGTCAGCTCCGGGGGTGGCGTACGGGGCGGAAGGAGGCGTCGACCAGCCCCGTACGGTGGGCGACCACGGCCGCCTGGATCCGGTTGCGCAGCCCCAGCTTCTCCATGGCGGCGGCGATGTGGGTCTTGACCGTGGTGACGCCGACGTGCAGCTCCTCGGCGATCTCGGCGTTGGACAGGCCGGTGCCGACCAGGGCGAGGACCTCCAGCTCGCGCTCGGTCAGGCCGGGCGGCACGACGGGCGCGGCCTGCTCCTCGGCGGCGAGGAAGCGTTCGACGACGCGGCGCAGCACCGAGGGCGCGAGGAGCTGCTCGCCGGCGGCGGCCCGGCGGACGGCGTCGACCATGCGTTCGGGGTCGTCGTCCTTAACGAGGAAGCCGACGGCGCCGGCGCGCAGGGCGGCGTAGACGTTGCCGTCCTCGGCGAACGTGGTCAGCACCACGATCCTGGTCGAGGGCCGGGCGGCGAGCACCCGCTTGATCGCCTCCAGGCCGTCGACCCTGGGCATGCGCAGGTCCATGAGGATGACGTCGGGCAGGTGGCGCTCGGCCAGGCGGACGGCCTCGGCGCCGTCCTCGGCCTCGGCGACCACCTCCATGTCGCCCGTGGCCTGCAGCAGCATGCGCACGCCCGCGCGTACGAGCGCCTGGTCGTCGGCCACCAGTACGCGGATCACGCGACGCTCCCCGAGGACAGGCGGGCGGGCAGCTGGACGGCGAGCACCCAGCCGCCGTCGCCGTCGGGACCCGCGCTGAGCGTGCCGCCGAGCGTGCGGACCCGCTCGCGCATGCCGGCGAGGCCGCGTCCGGAGGAGGGCAGGCGTTCGATGGCGGTCGGGGGGCGGCCGTTGCGGACCTCGACGGCGAGTCCTTCGTCTGAGGAGGTCACGGATACGCGGACCCGGGTGCCTGGGCCGGCGTGTTTGAGCACGTTGGTGAGTCCTTCCTGGACGATCCTGGCCGCGGATGCGCGGGCGATGAGCGGGGTCTGGTCGATGGCCGGGTCGAGGTCGAGGTCCACGACGAGGCCGGCGGCGGCCATGCGCTCGGCGGACTCGCGTACGACGTCGGCCGGGTTGGCGAGCAGGTCGGGCTGGCGTTCGGGGTCGCGCAGCAGGTCGAGCAGGTCGCGCAGGTCCTGCAGCACCTGGTGTCCTGTCTCGCGGATGTCGTCGAGCGCGTCGGCGACGGGGCCGTCGGGCGCGGTGTAGCGGGCGGCGCTGGCCCGCAGCACCATGGCGCCGACGTGGTGGGCGACGATGTCGTGCACGTCGCGGGCGATGCGCTCGCGCTCGGCGAGCTGGTCGGCGCGGACCTGGGCGACGGCGGCGCGCGCGGCCTCCTCGGCGCGCAGCCGCTCGGCGGCGGCGGCGGCGCGGCGCATGCCGAGGTAGCGGCCGATGGCGATGGGCGTGGCGACGAGCGTCATGAGCACGCCGACGCGGAAGGGGGTGATCTCGGTGGCGGGGCCGACGACGGCGATGGCGGTGAGCAGGCAGCCGGTCAGATACGCGGCCAGCGTCCACGCCCACGACACCACCCGCATGGCGAACACGCCGATCGCGATCAGAGTGAGGATCACGCAGGTGTTGACGGCCTGGTTGAGGTAGGCGTCGGCGGAGACGAGCAGCACGCCCTGGAGCAGGAAGACCAGTCCGGGCAGCCGCCTGGCGACGCCGAGCGACAGGCCGCCGACGACGGCGAGCAGCCCGATGACCCAGACGGGCTGGTTGCCGGAGTGCCAGGACGTCCAGGTGCTGAGCACGGTGATCGCCACGCCGCCGGCGGCGAGCAGCGCGTCGGGGGTGACGTCGCGTTCGTTGAGGCGTTCCGCCGAGCCGCGCAGGTAGCCGCCGAGCACGGCGGGGAAGACGGGCAGCAGCATGGCGTACATCCACGTGTTGCCGGTGAGTGCGATGCCGGGGTCTGCGATGTTGATCGCGGTCGCGCCGATGGCGGCGACGACCGCGAGTGCGGTGGCGCGCACGCTGGCGCGGTATCCGGCCACGCCGAGCGCGACGCAGAGGAGGATCTGCGCGGTGTTGGAGGTGAACGAGCCGAGCTGGTCGGTGACGGCGAGCACGGCCGCGAGGTAGAGCGTGACGGCGATGGGCCGGTGGCGGACGAGCCCCATCGGCAGGCCGACGAGCAGCGCCATGGGGATGGCCGCCTCGGCGGGGAGGTACTCGGTGTCGCCCGCGTGCGCCGTGGTGAGCAGGTCGAGGCCCACCCCCGAGGCCGCAAGGAGGACATCGAGCGGCACGCCACGCCAACGCATGAACCACACGGTAGCCGCCTCGTCCGGCCTGCTGATCCTCCGAGTGGAGGAGCCCGCCTCCTCCAAGTGGCCGCAGGTCCGCCCGGGAGGGGGAGCGATCACCGGCGCCGATCGGCCTACGTTCATGGCATGCCCAACGACACCGCACTTTTCCTCGGTCAGTTCCTGCGCTCCCCGGGCACGATCGGCGCGGTCGCGCCCAGTTCACGGCGGCTGGCGGCGGCCGTCTGCGCGCCGATCCCCGAGCGGGGCGAGCCGATCGTGGTCGAGCTGGGGCCCGGTACGGGCGCGTTCACGGCGGAGATCCAGCAGCGGCTCGGTGGGCGCGGGCATCATCTGGCCGTTGAGGTGAACGAGCAGCTGGCGCGGCTGCTGGCCGGGCGCTATCCGGCCGTTGACGTGGCGCACGCCGACGCGATGCGGCTGGGCGAGCTGCTCGCCGAGCGAGGGCTGCGCTCCGCCGACGTGGTGATCAGCGGCCTGCCGTGGGCGGCGTTCCCCGACGTGATGCAGCGCGAGCTGCTCGGCGCGGTCACGGAGGCGATGAGCCCGGGCGCGGCGTTCACCACGTTCTCCTACATCCACGCGATTCCGCTCAGCTCGGCGCGGCGGTTCCGCGCGCTGCTGGCCGAGCGGTTCGAGGAGGTCGTGCCGGGACGTACGGTGTGGCGCAACACGCCTCCCGCGTTCGTCTTCCACGCCCGCCGGCCGCGCTGACACACCTGCGGCCGGCCGGGCGTAGGAGGAGGAGCGCGGGGTGTCCGGCCGCCCGATCGGCGCCGGGATCGGACGGGTTGCGCCTGCGGCCGGGAGCTGCCTGCTCAACTTCCCGGCGGCGCGAGTGTCCGGACCGCCCCCGCGGTTCCCGCCGGCCTGCGGACCGGCGTGCCCATCGCCGTAGCGATCACGTCCCTGGTCCCGCCATGATGGCGAAGGGTGGACCGGCCGGTGGGCTGGTCGCCGCGGCCGTGGCCACGGCGGCTGGTTGACCTCCTCCCCCTGCGCGTGGACGCCCGACGGTCACGCGGGCCGCCAAAGGATCTCGGCGCTGCGTGCCGGGGCGGCGTTCTCGACCTCGACGGACAGATGCCCGGCCGCGCCGTCGTCGCCCACGCGCCCCGACTACCCGATGGTTGGCGAAGCACACCCCACCAGGGTCGATGAGCTCAGCCGAACGAGGGCGGCCGCTTCTCGCGCAGCGCGCGCACGCCCTCGGCGGCGTCGGCGCCGGTGAAGCCGAGGAACTCCATGGCGAGCGAGGCGTCGAAGGACGGCCCCGCAAGGCGCAGCCAGTTGTTGAGCGCGTATTTCGTCAGCCTGATCGCGTCTTGGGCGCCGGAGGCGAGCCTGACCGCGATCTCCATCGCCCGCTCGTGCACCTGGTCGTCGTCGACGCACAGGCTGACCAGGCCCATCCGCTCGGCCTGCTCGCCGGTGACCGGCTCGCACAGCAGCAGGTGGTATTTCGCCTTGGCCATGCCGCACAGCAGCGGCCAGATGATGGCGGCGTGGTCGCCGGCCGCGACGCCGAGCCGGGTGTGGCCGTCGATGATGCGGGCCGTACGGCCGGCCACGGAGATGTCGGCGAGCAGCGCGACCGCGAGTCCCGCGCCGACGGCGGGGCCCTGGATGGCGGAGACGATGGGCTTGGAGCAGTTGAGGACGTTGTAGACGATGTCGCGGGCCTCGGCGAACACCCGCATGCGGGTGTCGTGGTCGCGCATCATATCCTCGATCATGGACAGGTCGCCGCCCGCGGAGAACGCGGTGCCCTCTCCCCTGACCACGATCGCGCGTACGGACGCGTCGCGGTCGGCGTCGCGCCAGATCTCGCCCAGCTCGCGGTGGGCGGTGGCGTCGACGGCGTTGAGCCTGGCGGGCTCGCTGATCGTGACGCGCAGCACGCCGTCTGCCGGGGTGTCCAGCCGCAGCTTGGTGTAGGTGTCTTTCACAGGTGCCCCCGCAGCCGCTGTGCCACGTAGTCGCGCGCCTCGACGGCCTGGTCGAACAGGCCGGGCAGGACGAAGAAGCCGTGGACGGCGCCGTCGTACCTGCGCAGCTCGGTGGGCACGCCGGCCTCGGTGAGGCGGGCGGCGTAGCGCTCGCCCTCGTCTCTGAGCACGTCGTACTCGGCGGTGATGACGGTGGCGGGGGCCAGGCCGGAGACGTCGGGCAGGCGCAGCGGCGACAGGCGCGGGTCGGCGGGGTCGACGCCGTCGGCGTACTGGCGGTAGAACCAGGCCATGTCGGCGGCGTCGAGGCCGTAGCCGGTGGCGTTCTCGGTGTAGCTGGGGGTGTCCATGGCGGCGTCGAGCACCGGGTAGACGAGCACCTGGTGCGACAGGGTGAGGCCGGCGTCGCGGGCCTGCCAGGCGGCCACGGCGGCGAGGTTGGCTCCGGCGCTGTCGCCGAGCACGGCGACGCTGCCGTTGCTCTGGTAGAAGGCCGGTCGGGCGAACAGGTCGCGAACGACCGTCCACGCGTCGTCGACGGCGGCGGGGAACGGGTTCTCCGGCGCCAGGCGGTAGTCGACGGAGACCACCACGGCGCCGGTGCGGATGGCGAGGTCGCGGGCGGTCGCGTCGTTGCGCTTGACGCTGCCGAAGACCCAGCCTCCGCCGTGGAAGTAGACCAGGACCGGCAGGGGTCCGTCGCCGGGGTCGGCGCGGTAGATGCGGATGGGCACGCCCTCGGCCACCTCGTCGCGGACGAACGGCAGCTTGGTCAGCGGCCCCCGATGGACGGCCATGGGGTCGGTCGCGCGCATCTCCTGGATGGCGGCCAGGTCGAGGCTTGCCAGCCCTTCGTCGGAGCCGGCCTGGATCTGGGCGACGTAATCCCGCGCCTGGGGGTGCAGCGGCATGATCCGCAGCCTATCGGGCCGCCTCGATGAACGCATCGAAGAGCCGGTTGTCCGTGCCGCGTTCGGGGTGCCACTGGACGCCGACGCCGAAGCGGTGCCCCTGGAGCTCGATGCCCTCGACGATCTGGTCCTCGGCCCAGGCGACGGCGAGCAGGCCGGTGCCGAGCCTGCGTACGGACTGGCGGTGCGGCGCGCTGACCTCGACGCGGTCGCCGACGGCCTTGCCGAGTCTGCTGGTGACGCTGACCTGGATGACGTGGGGCCCGTCGGGCTCGGAGTGGCGGTCGCTGTCGAGCACGTCGGGCAGCCACGGGATGAGCGTGCCGCCCTGGGCGACGTTGAGCACGTGCATGCCGCGGCCGATGGCGAGGACGGGCAGGTCGGCCCGGATGGCGGCCTTGGCCAGCGCCAGCTCGAAGCGGTCGCGGTGCGGCTGGGGCTCGTCGGCCCTGGCGTCCTGCTCGCCGTTGTAGGTGTCGGCGCCCAGCTCCGCGCCGCCGGCCAGGACGACGCCGCGCAGGCCGCTCACGTAGTCGCCGGCCGAGCTCGGGGCGATGGGCGGCAGCACGACGGGCGCGCCGCCGGCCCGGCCGACCGCCTTGGCGTAGGAGGGGGAGACAGCACGGCCTCGCGTACCCAGTCGCCCCAGCGGGCGGCCTCCCAGTAGGCGGTGATGCCGATCAGCGGTCGGGACATGCGATCTCCAGGGGCATGGTGGAGTTCGTACGGCCGCCATCCGCCGAGGTGCGGCGGCGGCCCCATGCATTCCCCATCATGGCGCACAGTCTTTCCGATATGTCACCCCTCCTGAAGATCCCCTCCCCCGGCCTGCCCGCCGCGTGAGGGGCCCTCCCGGCCGGCCGGGGTGCCGGTGCTCCGTCGATGCACGCGGAAATCGCCGCGCCGCGCGCCCTCCCCTGATCGACGGGAACGGCACATCTCCGGCGACGCACGGGAAAATCGCCACTCAATATGAAAATTACTTCTTTTCGTATTTCACGACCGCAATTCACAGGCCGCCGAACGCGGAGAATCACGGATCCATTACTGATAGTTCTGCTTAGCACCGTATTGGGCGAAACGGTTGTGGGGGGTCATCGCCGGTGTAACACTCGATTTCGAGCGTACGGACATGCCGGGGAGGGGTCCCGCGCTCATCACCCGGAACGTCAGGGAGGTGAACGGCGAGGGCCGGAATGCGATTCCGGTCAAGGGGTGGGGTTGTTTTCATGTCGTTGAATCCGCGCCTGGTGAAGGAGAGTTTTTCTCTCGTCGAACCCGTGGCCGACAAGGCCACGGCCTACTTCTACGGCCGCTTGTTCGCCGAGAACCCGCACTTGCGGAGCATGTTCCCGCCTGCCATGAACGTGCAGCGGGACCGGCTGTTCAGCGCGCTGACCAGGATCGTGTGGAGCCTGGACAGCCCGGAGGGCATGGCCGCCTATCTCGGGCAGCTCGGCCGTGACCATCGCAAGTACGGCGTCGTCGCCGAGCACTACACGGCCGTGGGCAACGCCCTGCTGGCCACGATCCGCCGCTTCGCGGCCGAGGTCTGGAACGACGAGATCGAGGCGGCCTGGTCCGCGGCGTTCTCCGAAGCCTCCAAGATCATGATCGAGGCGGCCGAGTCGGACGCGGGCACCTCGCCCGCGTGGTGGCTGGCCGAGGTCGTGGACCACGAGCTGCGCCACCGCGACATCGCGGTCATCACGTTGCGCCCGGCGCAGCCGCTGCCGTACACGCCGGGGCAGTACGTCACCGTGCAGACCGCGCGCTGGCCGCGCGTCTGGCGGACGTTCTCGATCGCCAACGCGCCGCGCGAGGACAACATGATCAAGCTGCACGTACGGTCGGTGCCCGGCGGCTGGGTCTCGACCGCGCTGATCCGGCACACCCGCATCGGCGACACGCTCATGCTGGGCCCGGCCATGGGCACGATGACGCCGTGCGAGCACAGCGAGCGCGACGTGCTGTGCGTGGCGGGCGGCACCGGGCTGGCGCCGCTGAAGGCGATCGTGGAGCACATCATCGCCTCCGGCCGCCGTCCCAACATCCATCTGCTGTTCGGCGCGCGCACCGCCGCCGAGCTGTACGACCTGCCGGACCTGATCAGGATGCAGTCGTCGTTCCCCTGGCTGCGGGTGCTGCCCGTGGTGTCGGACGAGCCCGGCTACGAGGGCATGCGGGGCCGTCTGCCCGAGGTGACCCAGCGCTTCCACTCCTGGTCGGAGCATGACGTGTACGTGTGCGGCCCCTCCGGCATGGTCAACGAGACCGTGCGCCGCCTCCAGGGCGACGGCGTCCCGCCCGCCCGCATTCACCGGGACGTGGTGCACGGCGAACGCTGACAACTCACTCGAACGGTTGACAATCGGGCGGGGAAGAGGCCATCTGGAGATGATCCCCTTCGTGGAGGTGGAGCGTGCCTCTTCCCGCCCGGCGCCGCGTGATCGGCGGGCTCGTGGCCGTCCTCGCGGCGGCGTCGCTGGTCACGTCCGTCCCCGCCACGGCCGCCGGAGCGGCGTCTGAGGCGGTCCCGCTCACCGAGATCGGCGTCTCCGAGGGTCGTCCCGGCCCGCAGGGCGGAGCCGACACCTACGAGTGGGACGGCGTGATCGTGGCGGCGCACCAGATCGGGCGCTCATCCGACGGAGGGGCGGCCGGCATCGCGTTCGCGACCTCCGGTGACGGCGGCGCCACCTGGACGCGGGGCGTGTTACCCGGGCTGACCACGGCGGCGGGCGGCGTGCACGCCCGCACCGCCGACCCGTCGGTGGCCTACGACGCCGGGCACGGCGTGTGGCTGATCACCTCGCTGGGGCTCTCCGACAGCGGCGGGGTGTCCGGGGCGGCGGTGCTGACCAGCCGCTCCACCGACGGGGTGGCGTGGTCGCCGCCCGTCGTCACCGCCGTGGGCGGCGACCTGGACAAGAGCTGGGTGGTCTGCGACAACGGAGAGCGCAGCCCGTACCGGGGGCAGTGCTACGCCGTCTTCGACGACCACGCGGCGGGAAACGCGATCAGGGTGGCGCGCTCGGCCGACGGCGGCCTGTCCTGGTCGGTCGCCGCCACCGAGGCCACGGGGCTCGGCGGGCAGCCGGTGGTGCGGCCCAACGGGACGGTGGTGGTGCCGTACCTGAGCAACGACGGCGAGATCCGCGCCTTCCGCTCCCGCGACGGCGGGACCGCCTGGAGCGAGAGCGTGCTGGTCTCGCGGGTGCAGCGGCACACGCCGGCGGGCGGGTTACGGGCCCTGCCGCTGCCGTCGGCCGAGACCGACGCCGCCGGCACGGTCTACGTCGCCTGGCACGACTGCCGCTTCCAGCACGGCTGCGCCGGCAACGACATCGTGCTCAGCACGTCAGAAAGCGGCGAGAAGTGGGGCGACGTGCTGCGGGTCACCGCCGACGGCGGCGACCACGTCATCCCCGGGCTCGGCGTGGACCGCACGAGCGACGGCGGGCACGCGCGGCTCGCGGTGACCTACTACCGCTACGCCGACGCCGCCTGCGTGCCCGCCACCTGCCGCCTCACCGTCGGCCACACCTCGTCGGCCAACGGCGGCGCGAGCTGGTCGTCGCCGCTGGAGCTGCACGGCCCGATGGCGGTCGGCTGGCTGGCGCTCACCGACCAGGGCAGGAGCGTGGGCGACTACATCTCCACCTCGGTCGTGCCCGGCGGCAACGCCTTCCCCGCCTTCGCCGTCGCCGGGCCGCCCGCGAACGGGACGCCCGACGTGCGCACGCACACCGTCACCGGCGGCCTGCCGATCGTGCCCGGCCCGCAGCCGCTGGTCTCGATCGAGGCCGCGGTCGCCACCGGCGAGCCGCCGCCCGCGCTGCCGCTCACCGCTCGCTGATCCGCGCCCGCAGCGCGGCGGCCGTCTCCTCGTCGGCGGGCCAGAACGTCTCGATGGCCAGCTCGGACACCGTGACGTCCAGCGGTGTGCCGAACGTCGCGATGGTGGTGAACAGCGACAGCACCCGGTCTCCCGCCGTGACGCGCATCGGCACCAGGATGTCGGACGGGCCCGGCAGGTGCGCCACGCTCGCGTCGCCGGCGGCGTCCGGATAGGTGTACGCGGCCAGCTCGTCGTGCAGCTCGGCCAGCCGCCCGTCGCCCGACGACTCGGCCTGGCGGCGGAGCTGGCGCAGCAGGTGGGCGCGTACCTCGGCGAGGTTGAGCAGCCGCCCGCCCAGGGCGTCGGGGTGCAGCGACAGCCGCAGCACGTTGACCGGCTCCTTCAGCAGTTCCTCCGGCACGCCCTCCAGGAACAGGCCGGCCGCCGCGTTGGCCGCCACCAGGTTCCACGCCGCGTCCACCACGACCGCCGGGTACGGCTCGTGCCCCGCGAGTATCGTGTCCAGCGCCTGCCTGACGGCCTCCAGCTCGGGCGCGTGCACCTCGCGTTCCGGATAGATCGGGGCGAACCCCGCGGCCACCAGCAGCCGGTTGCGGTGCCGCAGCGGCACGTCCAGCTCCTCCGCCAGCCGCATCACCATCTCCCGGCTCGGCCGGGCACGCCCGGTCTCCAGAAAGCTGACGTGGCGGGCCGACACCCCCGCCTCGATGGCCAGGTCGAGCTGGCTCACCCGGCGCCGCTGCCGCCACGAGCGCAGCAGCGGGCCGAAAGACTCCTCATGTACGGCGACCGCTTCCATGCCGCCCACGTTAGGCGATCACAGGGAAGCGCCTCGATTACCCCCCGGGTAAGCGGCGGCCCGCGCACCGAATCTCCCGATCCTCGGTAACTGTCGGTGGCGCGTGTCACGATGGCCGGCAAGCGAACATGGGAGCGAAGTCATGAGTGACGCACTGCTCGCGGTCGGCACCCGCAAGGGCCTGTTCCTGGCCCTGTCGAAGGGCGGCGGCCCATTCGAGGTCCAGCCGATCCAGTTCTCCTCGATCGCCGTCCACTCGGTGGCGATCGACACCGGCGGCGCCGCGCCCCGGCTGCTGGCGGGCATCGAGTACGGCCACTTCGGCCCGTCGGTGATGTACTCCGACGACCTCGGCGCCACCTGGCACGAGGCCGACCGGCCCCCCGTCGCCTTCCCCGGAGAGACCGGCGCGACGCTCGCCAAGGTCTGGCAGCTCGCGCCGTCACCGTCCGAGCCCGGCGTGGTGTGGGCGGGGGCCGAGCCCGCGGCGCTGTTCCGCTCCGAAGACCGCGGCGTCACCTACCGGCTGGTCGAGGGCCTGTGGGAGCACCCGCACCGCGAGCGGTGGGAGCCGGGCGGCGGCGGGCTGTGCCTGCACACGATCGTCACCCACCCCACCGACCCCAAGGTCATGGCGGTGGCCGTCTCGGCGGCCGGCTTCTACCGCACCGCCGACGGCGGGCTGTCGTGGGAGGCGGCCAACAAGAACATCCGGGCCCCGTTCATGCCGGAGGGGCAGCAATATCCGGAGTTCGGGCAGTGCGTCCACAAGGTGGCGATGCACCCCTCACATCCCGAGCGGCTCTACCTCCAGCACCACTTCGGCGTCTACCGCAGCGACGACTTCGGCGGCACCTGGCGCGACATCGGCTCGTCGCTGCCGTCCGACTTCGGCTTCCCCATCGCGGTCCACCCGTCGCGGCCCGACACGGTCTACGTACTGCCGCTCCACGCCGACATGGACCGCACGCCGGTCGGCCACCGCTACCGCGTCCACCGCACCGACGACGGCGGCGCCACCTGGCAGGCGTTCTCCGATGGCCTGCCCGGCGAGCCCGTCTACTCCACCGTGCTGCGCGACGCGATGACCGCCTCGCCTGCCGGGGTGTTCTTCGGCACCCGATCGGGCGAGGTCTACGCCTCGCGCGACGACGGCGAGACCTGGTCCACGGTCGCCCGCTACCTGCCCGACGTGCTCACCGTGCGCGCCGCGGTGCTCTAGGCCATGGCCAGACCGGTGACCATGGTCGTCTTCGTGCTGCCCGCCTCGCTGCGGCGGTGGGTGAGCGGGCGCGGCGAGGTGGCGGTCTTCGCGGTGGGCGACGACCGCGACTCGCCGCCCACCCTGCGCTCGGCCCTGGAGGCGCTGCGGCGCAGCCACCCCCTGCTGGAGGAGCGGCTGCGCGACGAGTGCGGCCGCATCCGCCGTCACATCAGCATGTTCGTGTGCGGTACGCACTCCCGGGGGCTGGGCGGGCTCGACTGCGCCATGCCTCCGGGGGCCGAGGTCTACGTGCTGCCGGCCCTCGCCTGACCCTCGCCTCCTGGCCGTCGCCCGTGCGCGCGGGCCGCCCCGCACAGTGGCCCGCGCCCGCTCGGGCGGGCCGCCCCGCACCGTGGCCCGCGCCCGCTCGGGCGGGCCGCCCGCACTGTGGCCCGCGCCTGTTCCGGGCGGGTGGTCAGACCTTGCGCCAGCCGGGGATCCAGGCGCCGTCCTCGACGACGTAGTCGCCGAAGAGCGCGGGCGCCTCCTTGCGCATCAGCTCGCCGATGCGCTGGAACAGCAGGCGGATCTCCTCTTCCGCGCCGGCCGCGGTGCGGGCCTCGATGGTGTGCCGCAGCGTGCGCACGTTCGCGGTCCACACCAGGCCGGTCGCCACGCCCTCGGGGGCGAAGCGGCGCATGAACGACGTGCGGTGCTTCTTCTCCGAGAACGGCACGCCCTCCTCGTCGAGCCCGAAGTGCTGGGCCATCCAGAGCTGGAACTGCTCGAGCTGCTCCAGCACGGCCGTGGCCCGCTTCATCAGCTCCTCGTCCTCGCGCGCCCACTCGGGGAACCAGAACGGCAGCTCGTCGAGGCGGACGAAGCGCAGCGACTCCTGCGAGATGGCCACGCCCGGCCGGTGGCGCACCAGCTCGTGGGTCAGCACCCGGCTCACGTTGTGCAGCACGAAGCTGAAGCTCACGTGCTCGAGCACCGAGCCGTGCGCGCTGGCCAGGATGTTGCGCAGGTAGTCGTCCTGGTTCTCCCTGATCCGCACCACGTTGGGGTTGAGGCCCGGCTCGAACGAGCGGTAGCAGAGCCGGCCGGCGAACTCGGCGAGGTTCTGCGCGTCGAGGTCGCCGCGGTCGAGACGCTCAAGCCAGCTCTCCCCGCCGACCTCCCTGAGGTAGCGGGCGAGCTCGTCGTAGTCGAGCGCCGGCCTGGCGACGATGAAGACCTCTGGTTCGACAGTGCGCATGGATAGCCCCCCGCTCGGTTTCGGCAGTGTGACGGCCCTTAAGCAAACCAGGTCGGGCGAGCGTACGCGACTCGGCGCCCGCCGCCCCCCTCACTGTGGTGCGGCGGGCGCCTGTCCAGGTCAGCCCGCGTGCGCGGGCCGACGCCTGCCGGTCGCCTGACCGGGCGTCACGCGCCGCCGCGGCAGCGCCCCGCCGGCCGGTCGCGGGTGACCAGGTCGGTGTTGCCGTCGGTGCCGTCCAGCCAGACCACGGTCCTGCCGTCGCCGGAGGCGAAGGCCTCCTGCAAGCCCCGGTTGCACGAGAACCGCTGCAGGGTTCCGCCGCTGAGCGGCACCTGGTGGATCTTCAGCAGGATGTCGTTCGACAGCTCGGTGCCGTCGGGCCACACGCCGATGGTGGCGAAGGCGTCGTTGGCGTCGAACCAGTACGCCGTGGGCGCCTGCGGGCCGTCCGGCACGACCACGGCCGTGCGGGTGCCGTCGATGGCGGCCCGCATGATGCCGGCGCGGCCGTCGCCGTTCTCGTCGTAGATCCAGACGAGGTGCCGTCCCGTCAGGGTCGGCTCGGCGCTGACCGAGCCCTGCGGCATCGGCACGACGGTCTCCGCGCCGCTCTCGAGGTCGAGGACGGCGGGCGCGTTGTGGGCCGCGTCGCCCTCCGTCCAGACCTTGTGGTACGCGAGCCTGCCGCCCTTGAGCGACGGCGCGTAACCGCGCACCCCGGCCGCGGCGGTGACATCGACGGGCGGCGCGTCGCCGCGCTTGACCCAGACCGAGTGCTCGCCGTCGGGGCCGACGCCGTCCCAGGCGATCGTGTCGCCGTCGATGGCCACCGACTCGATGACGACGGTGCCGTCGTGGACGAGCTTCTCCGGCGACGAGCGGTCGAGCGGACGCGTGTGGATCCGGTAGCTCTGCCGCGTGGCGTCGAACGAGATCCACGCGGCGCGCTTGCCGTCGGTGGCCGGCATGAAGTTCCACCGGTCGTTCTCCGACAGGCGCACCGGCTTGCCGCCGCCGACCCGGCCGGTGAGGATGTGGGAGGGCTCCACGACGTCGGGCGAGGAGTTCGACACCACGTACCGGCCGCCGGCCACGTCGGGCCGCGCGTACGGATCGGTGATGCCGTCGATCAGCACGCGCGTGTCGGTGCGCAGGGCGCGCTCCCAGCCGGGCTTGATGCCGTGCCGGTCGAACGCGCGGCTCACGGTCAGCCGGTCGCGGGCGGACATGCCGAGCGCGCGGGCCGCCAACTCGACCGCGCGGCGGCCGTCCACGAAGTCGTCCAGCGGCGTCATGTACTCGGTGAGCGCCTTGTAGACGAGCCGGTCGGCGGACGCGCCGCCGAGAGCCTCCCTGACGTCCCACAGGGCGCCGGAGAAGATCGTGGAGTTGTAGTGCACGCCGCCGTAGTCGAGGGCGACCGTCATCCCGAGGTAGTCCTCGCCCGCCACGCGGCCGTCGTCGAGGTCGCGGGCGGCGCACTGCTCCGGCGGGAGCGTCGTGCACAGCGTCTCGCCGAGCAGGCTCGCGTTCGGGTCGCTCATCGGGATGCCGAAGCTGTCCACCTGGATGGCGTTGCCGAAGTAGTCGGCCAGGCCCTCGTTCATCGCGCCCGACTGGCCGATGTAGACCAGTCCGGCGCTGTGCTCGATGACGCCGTGGGTCATCTCGTGGCCGACGACGTCGAGCCCGGAGGCGAACGAGCGGTAGTCGCCGACGCCTCCGCCGTAGATCATCTTGGTGCCGTCCCAGAAGGCGTTGGCGAACGGCTCGCCCTCCATCGTGACGTTGACCACCGAATGCATGGTGCCGCCCCGGCCGTCGAGCCCGTCGCGGCCGAGCCTGCGGTAGAACTCGTAGACCTGCCCCGCGCCCCAGTGGGCGTCCACGGCGCCGCTCGCGGTGTGCTCGGGGCCGAAGGCGAGGGTGCCGGAGCGGGCGGGCTCGGCGTCCGCCGGGACGCCGGCGCCGAGCCAGGCGGTGATGTCGCCGCCCGCTGCGTCGTAGGTGAGGATCTCACCGTCGGAGCCGTCCCACATGGGGCGGGCGCGGTCGCGCAGCTCGTAGGCGCCGTCGGCGCGCTGGTAGGCGTTCAGCTCGACGGTACGGCCGTGCGCGGTCTCGCCGGTGCCCGTCACCGGGCCCTCCATGCGCAGGCGGTCCACGGCGAACAGGGGCCGGCCGGAGTGGGCGTCCACGTAGGCGTCGAGCAGCAGCGGCCGCCCGGCGACCGGGTCGCGCCCGGTGAGCACCACGTGCCAGGCGAGCTGTCCGGCGCCGTGCGGTATCACGACGAGCCCGGCGGTCTCGGCCTTGGCGCTCTCCTTCGCCCGGCGGTCGCGGATCAAGGCGATGCGGGCGATCGCGGCGGCGGACTCCCGTGTGACGGCGGGAGTGGTGTCGACGGTCAGCTCGGTGAGGAAGCGGCCGCCCGCGCCGACGACCTCGCGCCGGTCGCCGTCCTTGCGGAAGTGCACGAGGTAGTGGGCGCCGAAGACGGGCACGCCCCGGTGGCGCTGGGCGAACCTGACCGTCTCGTCCCTGCCGTCCACGACGGTCCTGAGCGGGACGAGGTCGGCGGGGTCGATGTGGTAGCGGGGATCGGCCAGGTGCGCCTTGGCCGCCGCCACCGGGTCGCCCGCCTGCGCGGGCTCGGACAGGCCGTAGACCTCGGCGGGGGCGCGGGTGCCCGCGCGCTGCTCCACCTCGGGCGGCGGATCATCGGCTGCGGCGGTGCCGGGCACCGCCAGTGCCAGGCATAACGCGGCCATGAGGGTGATGGGACGCCAGGACACGACACCTCCAAGGGCTAGGTTGTCTGGCGTTCCCGATCATGACAGCGCTTTTTACACATCGACAAGAGCCATTAGATGGAGCGTAATCAGGAAATTTGGATTTTTATTTTGACATTTCCTGTTGTGCGGGCCCGGCGCCGCACGTCGAAAGCGCCTTTCGGAGGGTTTACGGCAACACGTCGGTGAACGCCGGCGCGAAAGGCCACACGACCGTTGGCGCGAGGGCCACACGACCGCTGGAGCGGGTAGCGTTCACGCCCTGCGGTCCGCAAGCGACGCGAGGAGCCACCGCACCCAGGCCCACGACGCGACGTCGGCCCGACGCAGCCACGAGACGATCTGTGAGACGGGCCTGGGGCGCCGCGCCTGAGGCCGCACGCCACAGAGGCAGGAAGCGCCCATCGGGCCTGCGCGTCGGCGGCGATCAGACCGGGCGCGCACGATCGCAAGCGGCCGCCATCCGGATCGCAGCGAAAGGCCGGTGAGGCTGCTGACACACCCGCGCCGCACAAACCGGCGCTCGCCCGGACGTGGCACAGGCGCGAGCCCGCCTGCGCCGCACCGACCAGCGCTCGCCCATCCACCCGGACGTAGCGCGGGCGCAGCCATGGCCCGACGTTGCACCGACCTGCGGTCCCTCAACCCGCAGAGGCGGTCAGGGTGCGGGCGCCTCGGGTGCCGGATCGGGGCGGCGCTCTGCCCCCGCCCCACGCGATGGTCAGGCTCGTCCACACGCGCCGGTTCGCTCGGCGCTCATCCTCACCGCCGGTCACCGGGGTGGGCAGAGCGGGGCTGCCGGTGTGTTCGCCGAGGTGAAGGAGCGGCCCCGCGTGGCATCGGGCGGGCGGGGCGGCGCTGTCGTTCCGGGGCGGTCAGAGGCGGTAGATGCGGCGGGCGTTGGCGGAGCCGATCATGTGGGCGACGCGGGCGGCGTCGGCGGCGCTCCACTCCCCCGTGCCGATTCTGGCCGCCAGGGCCACGGCCAAGGCGCGGCGGTGGGCGAGGGCGGCCAGGTAGGCGGTCTCGGCGAGGCCGCACGCGCCGGAGCCGTACAGGAGCTTGTGGAAGGGGGCCAGTTCCAGCAGCTCGTCGATGACGCGGGTCGCGGCGGCGGTGTGCTGCGGGGCGAAGCCGACATCCACGTACACGTGCGGGAAGGTCGCCGCCAGGTGGGCGGCCTGGCGGTGGAACGGGTAGCAGTGGAGCAGGATCATCGGCACGCCGAGCGGCTGGAGCGCGGCGGCGAAGGCGCTCAGCCTGGCCGGGTCCGCGCGGTGCGGCTCCCCCAGCGGGCCGCCCGGGCCACCGGCCGCACTCGACGCGCCCGGCCCGCCGAAGACGCCCGGCCCGGCGAGCCCGGCGAAGCCGCCGTGGAACTGCACCGGCAGGTTGCGCTCCTTGGCCACGTCGACGGCGCTCCAGACCAGGTAGTGCAGCAGGACGGGGTCGGTCAGCGGCGCCTTGGGGTCGGCGAGGCGACGGTTGGCCGCCGCGATCACCGCGCCCCTGGCGGGCCTGCCGGCCTCCAGGTCGAGCCCGCACAGCGCGCCGGCGACGGTCTTGAGCGCGACCGCCCGCGCCGCCCTGGCGGTCAGCTCCTCGCCGAGGTCGTCGAGGTAGTCGACGGCGAGCTGCGCGGAGGCGGCGACGTCGCGCTCGATGTGCTCGACGCGGACCAGCTCGTCGGCGGCGGCCCCGCCGAGGCGGCCCATCTCGGCGGCGCCGAGCAGCTCGCCGTCCTGCGCCGCAGAATCGACGAGGAACGCCACCACCCCGGCCCCGGCCAGCATCCGCCGGTTGACCTCGGCGGCCCCCAGCTCGGTCCTGCGGGCGAGGTAGACGGCGGGCGGCGCGTGCGGCTCCAGGTCGAGCAGCGGCCCGCACCAGCGGCGTACGGCCACGCCGAGCGGCGTGTCGAAGTGGGTGGTGCCGGGCGGCGCGGGGCTGCCGGAGCCGCTGATGAGCAGTTCGAAGCCGGCTCGGCCGAGGTCGTCGCGCCGCACCCCGTTGCAGTGGTGGTCGACGAGCGGGGCGAGCAGCGCGTCACGCACCGTGCCGGGCAGGTCTACGGGGAGCATGCGGAGACTCTAGGGGAGCCCCGCATGCCCCCGCTCGGGTTTTACTCATCTGCGGGCGAGCCGGAGCACGTTCGCGATGATCTTCGCGCCCGCGTTGCCCTCCTGGGTGAGGATCGACTCGGGGTGGAACTGCACGGCGAAGCGCCGCCGCTCGGTGTCCTCGATGGCCATGACGTTGCCGTCGGGCGTGAGCGCGGTCGGGGTGAAGCCGACCACGCCGGGCCGCTTGGCGTGCAGCGAGTGGTAGCGGGCCGCGGTGAACTCGTCGGGCAGGCCGTCGAGCAGCACGCTCTCGGCGATCTTGGAGACCCGGCCGCGCTTGCCGTGCTCGGGATAGTCGAGCAGCTCGAGCGTGCCGCCGGCGTGTTCGACCATGGCCTGCAGGCCGAGGCAGACGCCGAAGACGGGCAGGTCGCGGGCGTAGACCTCGTCGAGCAGCGCCGACATGCCGAAGTCGGTGGGCCAGCCGGGGCCGGGCGAGAGCACGACCAGGTCGGGCGCGATCTCGTCGATCATGTGGGTCGGGAAGCCGTGGCGCAGCGTGACGACGTCGGCGCCCTCCTGGCGGAAGTAGTCGGCCAGGGTGTTGACGAAGGAGTCCTCGTGATCGACGAGCAGCACCTTCATGCCGAGGCCCGCCTGCTGCCTGGGCTCGGCGGCCTTGACGGTGCCGGGCTGGTTGACGGCGGCGAGCGCGCCGAGCAGGGCGCTGGCCTTCAGCTCGGTCTCGCGCTCCTCGGCCTCGGGGTCGGAGTCGAACAGCAGGGTCGCGCCGGCCCTGACGGCGGCGATGCCGTCCTTGATCTGCGCGGTACGCAGGGTGAGCCCGGTGTTCATGGACCCGTCGAAGCCGATGAAGCCGATGGCGCCGCCGTACCAGCGGCGGGTGGTGGCCTCGTGGTCCTCGATGAACTGCATGGCCCACGTCTTGGGCGCGCCGGTGACGGTGACGGCCCACATGTGGGTGAGGAACGCGTCGAGCGCGTCGAACTCGGGGCGCAGCCGGCCCTCGATGTGGTCGACGGTGTGGATGAGCCGGGAGTAGAGCTCGATCTGGCGGCGGCCGATGACCTTGACCGTGCCGGGGACGCAGATGCGCGACTTGTCGTTGCGGTCGACATCGGTGCACATGGTCAGCTCCGACTCCTCCTTCACGCTGGACAGGAGGGTGCGGATGGCCTCGGCGTCCTCGACCGGGTTGCGGCCGCGGGCGATGGTGCCGGAGATGGGGCAGGTCTCGACGCGGTCGCCGTTGACCCGGACGTACATCTCGGGTGAGGCGCCGACCAGGTGCTCGCCCTCGCCGAGGCTGATGATGAACTCGTACGGGGCGGGGTTGCTGGTGCGCAGGCTGCGGTAGAAGGCCGACGGGTCGGTGCAGACGGCGTGGAAGACCTGGCCGGGCACGACCTCGAACAGGTCGCCGCGCTTGAACTTCTCCTTGGCGGCGGCCACGACCTTGGCGTACTCGCCCTTGGGCGGGTTGGGCGGCACCTCGCCGGGCGCGGCGGGCGTGACGATCTCGCCGGTGCGTTCGAGGCCGCGGGTGGTGGCGCCGTCGACGGTGAACTCGTAGCGGTGCTCGACGCAGGTCTCGCGCTGGCGGTCGATGACGACGAGCCGGTCGGGCAGGTGCAGCACGAGGTCGCGCTGGTCGTCGGGGCGGACGAGCTCCTGCCTGATGGGCTCGAACTGGAAGGCGAGGTCGTAGCCGAACGCGCCGTACAGGCCGAGGTGCGGATCGTCGCCCTTGAAGGCGGCGATGACCTCGCGGATGGCGGTGAACACGGTGGGCCTGCGGCTGCGCTGCTCCTCGGGCAGCAGGTCCTCGGACTCCGGTACGTACACCGAGACCCGGTCGGCGGTGGGGTCGGTGACGGGCTTGCCCGCGCTCAGCAGGCACGTGGCGATCGCGGGCAGCACGACCCGGCCGCGTTCGTTGAGCGCGGTCGCCGAGATCGTACGGCCCTTGGCGACGAGCTCGAGGCATGGATTCACGTAGCCGAACGCCCATCGGCTGTAGCGGCCCGGGTAGTCCATGCCGGAGGAGAAGGCGCCACCGCGCCGCTCCGACAGGGCTGTGACGATCTCTTCGAGGGCGGCCTCGTCCACCTCGCGTGTCTCGCGCTCGACACCGATGCCCCCGGCGGTGGTATATCCGCTCTTCTCCACTTCCTGCCCCTTCAAATGATCGAGCCCCGGGGGCGGACACGAGAAAGGCCGCCATCCGGGGCGGCCGTCCGTTGTGGAATGCGAAACACGCGCCGCCTAGGAGCGGCGCCACCACTGGAGCTGAGCGTGATTTCGCATGCCGTCAAGGTTAACCCCCCGACCATGATCGCGCAACGAGCCCGCTGGTGTGGCGCGTCTTCGCACAGTACCGCTCCCCGGCCACCCCTATTTCAATACAGATCTGTACTGTATTGTTTTTCCTCCGAAGGGAGTGGCTGGTCACCGGCCACGCGTTCGCCCGCGAGGTGCCGGCCGATCCGCGCTTCACCGCCCGCTCGGAGCCGCGCCGCCTGCCCACACCGTCGGACGCGCCGCAGGGCGGCCTGCACCGCCGGGGCTGTTCGTCGCCATGGCCCCGCCCCGGCACACCCGCTACCGCCGCCTGCTGACCGGCGAGTTCACCGTGCGCAGGATGCGGCGGCTGACCGAGCGGATCGAGGAGGTCACGCGGGCCCGCCTGGACGCGATGGAGCGGCACGGGCCGCCGATCGACGTGGTGGAGGCGTGCACCGCGCCGATACCCGCCGCGGTCATCTGCGCGCCGCTCGGCGTGCCCGAGCAGGACCGGGCGGGCTTCGTCGCCGAGATGGCCCGGCCGATCGGCCCCGAGCTGGGCGCGTCGGGTTCATGCCGCTCGGCGCGGCGGGCGTGGACCAACAGCCCGTCACCTGGGGATCACTAGACTCGCGCGGGACGCGACGACGGACGGCTACCGGAGAGGCATGAGCGACGATCAGCGGCCGCGGGCGCGGACGGCGGGCCGGCCGCGCAGCCAGGAGGCCGACCTGGCCATCCTGTCGGCCGCGCTCGACCTGCTGATCGAGCAGGGCGCCCAGCAGACCAGCATCGAGCAGGTGGCGCGGCGGGCCGGGGTGACCAGGGCGACCGTCTACCGCAGGTTCGCCGACAAGACGGCGCTGCTGGTGCGCACACTGGAGTGGGCCGACCACGACCACGACCCGGCGCTGACGGGCTGGCGCGACCTCGAGCACCTGTTCGCCGACTGGGGCCGCTATCTCGCGGTGCCCCGCAACCGGCGGCTGCTGCGCCGCCTGTACGGCAGCCGCGACGACCACCCGGAGCTGCTGGAGACGTGGCGCAAGGTCAACGGCGGGCGGCGCGCGGCGGCGGTGCGCGACGTGCTGGTGCGCGCCCGCGAGTCCGGCCGGCTGCCGGCGGCGCTGGACGTGGACGTCGTGCAGGAGGTGCTCACCGCGGCGGTCATGCTGCACGTGGGCACGCACCCCGACGACGAGGAGCCGAAACGCATCGCCGCCTATTTCATGGCGATCATTGACCAATTCGGTCACCGCGCTCACTGACCGTACCGGCAGGCGACCTGACCAGATTACATTTATGATCGCAAAGTAACTTTTTCTGACAACTATTGCTTTCTTCACTTGATCACTTCACTCTTCTCGACAGAGGCGTGAAGATCACCTCTTCACCCGTCGAGAAGGAGAGCACGTGCCCCACATCTCCCGCTGGCGAGCGATCCTCGCGGGGATCGTCGTGGCCGCCACCGGTCTGCTGGTCCCGCAGACCGCGGCTCAGGCGGCGCCGGAATCCGACAAGATCGACGCCGCCGTGCAGGCGCGGCTGGAACAGGACGGCAAGGCCACTTTCTGGGTCAGGATGAAGGGCTCCGCCGATCTCAGCGGCGCCCGCCGTGCCGTGACCAAGGAGGCGAAGGTCGAGGCCGTCTACAAAGCCAAGAGCGAGCGGGCGAAGTCCTCCCAGGAGGGCTTACGCAAATTACTCGACGCCCGAAAGGCCGACTACACCCCGTACTGGATCGTCAACGCGGTCAAGGTGACCGCCGGCGAGAAGCTCGCCTCCGAGATCGCCGAGCTGCCCGAGGTCCGAAGCATCGAGCCGATCCGCACCGTCTCCGTGCCCAAGCCGGACCATGGGCAGGCACAGGCCAGGGTGAACGCGGTCGAGTGGAACATCGACCGGATCAACGCCCCGCGCGTCTGGGAGGAGCTGGGCGACCGCGGTGAGGGCATCGTGGTCGCTAACATCGACACCGGCGTGCAGTTCGACCACCCCGACCTGGCCGCCGCCTACCGGGGCAGGAACCCCGACGGCACCTACACCCACGACTACAACTGGTTCGACCCGGCCCGCGTCTGCCCGTCGTCCGCGCCGTGCGACAACAACGGCCACGGCACCCACGTGATGGGCACGATGGTCGGCGCGAACGGCATCGGCGTGGCCCCGGGCGCGAAGTGGATCGCGGCCAAGGGCTGCGAGTACAACACCTGCACCGACGCCTCGCTGCTCGCGGCCGGCCAGTGGATCGCCCGGCCCACCGACCTGAACGGTGAGAACCCGCGCCCCGACCTCGCGCCGGACATCGTCAACAACTCCTGGGGCGGCGACGGCTTCGACCCCTGGTACAAGGAGGTCGTCGACACCTGGCTCGCCGCCGGGATCTTCCCCGCCTTCGCCAACGGCAACGAGGGCCCGGCCTGCCGCACCAGCGGCTCCCCCGGCCAGTACATCACCGCCTACAGCGCCGGCGCCTTCGACGTGAACAACGACCTCTACGCCCGCTCCAGCAAGGGCGAGGGCGAGAACGGCGAGATCAAGCCGAACATCGCCGCCCCGGGCGTGAACGTGCGCTCCTCGGTGCCCGGCAACGGCTACGACTCCTACACCGGCACCTCGATGGCCTCACCGCACGTGGCCGCCACGGTGGCGCTGATCTGGTCGGCCGCGCCGGGCCTGACCGGCGCCATCGACTCCACCAGGGCACTTCTCGACGGCACCGCCATCGACGTCGACGACACCAGCTGCGGCGGCACCGCGGCCGACAACAACGTGTGGGGCGAGGGCAGGCTGGACGCCTACGCCGCCGTGCAGGCCGCGCCCAAGGAGGGCCTCGGCGACCTGTCCGGCACGGTCACCTCCGGCGGCGAGCCGGTGCCCGGCGCCACGATCACCGTCACCGGCCCGCTGACCCGCTCGGTCACGACGGGCGAGGACGGCACGTACGCGCTGCCGCGCCTGCTGCCCGGCGACTACGAGGTGACCGCGGCCAAGTTCGGCTACGCCGAGGCCACCACCGAGGTGACGATCACCGCCGAGCAGGCGAGCACCGCAGACCTGACGCTGGAGGCCCAGCCGGCCGCCGTCGTGTCGGGCACCGTCAGCACGGCCGGCACGCCCGAGCCGGGCGCGACCGTCGCCGCCACGGGCACGCCGGTGAGCGCGGTGACCGACGAGGCGGGCCGCTACAGCCTGACGCTGCCGCACGGCACGTACGAGCTGACCGTCACCCCGGCCTCGCGCTGCTCCAGCTCCACGACCGAGTCGATCACCCTGGAGGGCGACCTGGTCAAGGACATCGAGCTGCCGCTGCGCGGCGACAACTTCGGCTACACCTGCGCCTCCGGCGCCCAGCCGTACGTGGCGGGCACCGAGAAGCTCGCACTGACGGGCGACGACGAGGCGGTGCAGGTCACGCTGCCGTTCCCGGTGCCGTTCTACGGCACGGGCCAGAGCCGGGCGTGGATCGCCACCAACGGCTTCCTCACCTTCGGCGACTCCCGCGTCACCACCGCGGGCAACGTCCGGATCCCGTCGTCGGCCACGCCGAACAACGCGATCTACCCGTACTGGGACGATTTCATCGTGGACGACCAGGCCGGCGTCTACACGGCGGTGACGGGCACCGCGCCGAACCGGGTGTTCGTGGTCGAGTGGCGCAACGTCACCTTCTACAACGAGCCCTCGCAGCGGATCTCGTTCTCGGCGCTGCTCGGTGAGGACGGCTCGATCGGGTTCCGGTACAAGGACATCGAGAGCGAGCGCGAGCAGGGCTCCAGCGCCACCGTGGGCGTCGAGAACGCGGCGGGCGACGACGCGCTGCTCTACTCCTACAACGAGCCGGTGCTCGCGACCGGCCAGAGCCTGGCGTTCACCGCGAGCAGGCACGGCCTGGTGGTTGGCACGGTGACCGACGCCAACGACGGCGAGCCCATCGCCGGGGCGACGGTCACGGTGGGCGACGTGGCGACGTTCACCACCGGCGACGACGGCGCCTTCTACGGCCAGGTGCTGGCCGGCGACTACGACGTCGAGGTGACCAAGGAGCACTACGGCTCGTTCGCCCAGCAGGTCACGGTGGCCCCGGCAGCGGTGACGCGGGTGGACACGGAGCTGGTCACCGGCCGGGTGAGCGCGTCGGCGGCGGAGCTGACCGTGGTGCAGCCCGCGGACTCCACCCGCAAGCGCACGCTCGAACTGACCAACCTCGGGACGGCGACGCCGTACACGGTGACCGGCGACTCCTGGCTCACGGTGACCCCGGCCTCCGGGGAGCTCGCCAAGGGACAGAAGGCCACGCTGACCGTGGAGGTGTCCAGCGCCGGGGTGGCGGCGGGCACGTTCCGCACGGGCACGCTGCTGGTGAAGTCGGCCAGCGGGCGGCAGCCGACCATCGAGGTCAAGGTGACCGTCGTGGTGCCCAAGCTCCAGGTCGCCGTGGACGTCGGCGCGACCAAGAAGGCCGTGGACTCCGCCGGCGACGCCTGGACGCCCGACCGCAAGTACACCCAGGGCGGCCACGGCTACGTGGCCACCAAGAGCAAGACGGTGAAGACGTCGAAGAGCGTCTCCGGCACCGCCGACCAGACGCTGTTCCAGACGGCCAGGGAGGGCATGCTGGAGTACCGCTTCGACAACGTGCCGAACGGGACGTACACCGTCGAGCTGGACTTCGCCGACCTGTCGCGCACCCAGATGGGCAAGCGGGTCTTCGACGTGCTGGTCGAGGGCGAGCTCGCGATCCCGGCGCTGGACCTCGCGCTGGAGGCGGGCACGTACACGGCGGTGAGCAGGCAGTACACGGTGAAGGTGACCGACGGTCAGCTCAACGTGCGGTTCGCGACGCGGCAGGGCTCGCCGATCGTCAACGCGCTGCGCATCTCGGAGCGTCCTGACCGGGCGACGCCCTAACGGCACCCCGGCGGTTCCGGTCCGCCCCGCCGCGCGCGGCGGGGCGGGGCGGCCGCGACCCGATGCTCCTGGTGACGCCGGTTGACCGGCCGCCGTCCGGCGCTCCTGATGACGCCGGGTGCCGGCCGCCGTCCGGCGCTCCTGATGACGCCGGGTGCCGGCCGCCGTCCGGCGCTTTCGTTGACGCCGCCCCGGGCTACCCGCCCGGGGCGGCGTATGTTACTGCTTGGTACATGAGACGCGTGCGGATCCGGCGCGACCTTCACGTGCCGATGCCCGACGGCGTGACGCTGCTCGCCGACCACTACGCCCCTCCGCACGGACGGCCGGGCCCCGTGGTGCTCATGCGCTCGCCGTACGGGCGGCGCGGCCTGCTCGGCTGGTACTTCGGGCGCGGCTTCGCCCGGCAGGGCCTGCACGTCGTCATCCAGAGCTGCCGCGGCGGCTTCGGCTCGGGCGGCCTGCTCGACCCGCTCGGCGACGAGCACGAGGACGGCCTGGCCACCGTCGCCTGGCTGCGCGAGCAGCCGTTCTACGGCGGCTCGTTCGCCATGTTCGGCCCCTCCTACCTCGGCTACGCGCAGTGGGCCGTCGCGCCCTTCGCCGGGCCCGAGCTGAAGGCGATGGCCACCCAGATCACCGCCTCCCAGTTCAGGGACGCCGCGTACGTCGGCGGCGCGTTCGCGCTGGAGTCGGCGCTGAGCTGGACCACGCTCACCGACGGCATGTCGCGCAGGTTCGGCGGCGCGTCGATACTGACCGCGCCCCGCCTGACCCGCAGGGCGGTGCTGTCGGGGCGACCGGTGGCGGAGCTCGACCTGGTCTCGGCGGGCCGTCCGCTGCGCTTCTACCGGGACCTGCTCGCCCACCACGAGAACCCCGCGGTCCCGTACTGGCACAAGCGGGACTTCTCCGCCAAGGTGGGCGAGGTGGACGCGGCGGTGACGATGCTCGGCGGCTGGTACGACGTGTTCCTGCCGTGGCAGCTTAAGGATTACGCGGCGCTGCGGGCGGCGGGGCGGCGGCCGTACCTGACGATCGGGCCCTGGTACCACATCGACGCCCGGCACGGCCGCGCCACCATGGAGGAGGCGTCGGCCTGGTTCCGCGCCCACCTGCTCGGCGACTCCTCGCTGCTGCGGCCCGACCCGGTGCGCATCCACGTGACGGGGGCGGGCGAGTGGCGCGACTACCCCGGCTGGCCGGTGCCCGGCATGCGGGAGGCGCGCTGGCATCTCCAGCACGGCTTCGGCCTCGGGCCCGACGGGCCGCTGGAGGGCGGGCCCGACCGCTTCCGCTACCACCCGGCGTACCCGACGCCGCGCATCGGCGGTCCCGTGCTGCTCGGCGACTCCAGGCCGCGCGACCAGCGGCGGCTGGAGCAGCGGCGCGACGTGCTGGTCTACAGCTCCCCCGCGCTCGACCGGCCGCTGGAGGCGATCGGGCCGGTGCGCGCCGAGCTTTACGTGCGCTCCAGCACGCCGCACGTGGACGTGGTGGTGCGGGTGTGCGACGTGCATCCCGACGGGCGCTCGTACAACGTGTGCGAGGGCGTCAGGCGGCTCGGGCCCCGAGACGGGGACTTCGACGGGGACTTCGACGGCGACGGCGTACGGCGGGTCGAGGTGGAGCTGTGGCCGATCGGGCACCGGTTCCGGCGCGAGCACCGGATCAGGGTGCACGTGGCGGCCGGGGCGTACCCGACGATCGCCCGCAACCCGGGCACCGGCGAACCGCTCGGTTCCCCCGGCGGAGACGGCAGGATGGTGCCCGTGGACGTCGAAGTGTTCCATTCGCCCGAGCGGCCCTCGGCCGTGGTGCTGCCGCTGTGCGCGCCTCGCGGTTGATGTCGCTGGTCCTGCTGCTGCAGGCCAGGGGCGGGATGACGGCGGCCGAGCTGGCCGACGAGCTGGAGGTCTCCGAGCGTACGGTGCACCGCGACATGCTGGCGCTGTCGGAGGCGGGCGTGCCCGTCTACGCCGACCGGGGCCGCGGCGGCGGCTACCGGCTGCTCGACGGGTACCGCACCCGGCTGACCGGGCTGGACAGGGCCGAGGCCGAGGCGCTGTTCCTGTCGGGCGTGCCGGCCGCGCTGCGCGAGATGGGCCTGCAGGACGTGGCGGCGGCGGCCCGGCTGAAGGCCGCCGCCGCCCTCGCCCCCGCGCTGCGCGACGCGCCTGCGACCGCCGCCCAGCGCTTCCACCTGGACGCACCCGGCTGGTTCGCGGGCGACGACCCGCCGCCCGCCGCGCTGGCGCCGCTGGCCAGGGCGGTGTGGCGGGACCGGCGGGTCTCGGCGGTCTACAAGGACGTGCTGCGGGTGCTGGAGCCGTACGGGCTGGTGCTCAAGGCGGGGGTCTGGTACCTCGCGGCGCGGCACCGGGGCAGGTTCCTGATCTTCCGGGTGCACCGGTTCGGCGAGATCTCGGTGCTGGAGGAGACGTTCGACCGGGACCAGGACTTCGACCTGGCGGCCTTCTGGGCGGAGCAGGCGGCGGCGTTCGCCAGGTCGCTGCTGCGGGAGGAGATCACGCTGCGGCTGACCGAGCGGGGGGTGCGCATGCTGCGGCACGTGGCCGACCCGGCGGCGGTGCCGGACGCGATGGCCTCGCTGCAGGAGGACGGGACGGTGCGGCTGGCGGTGGAGTCGCTGCCGGTGGCCTTCTCGCAGGTGCTGCGGTTCGGGCCGGAGGCAGAGGTGCTCGCCCCGCCGCGGCTGCGGGCGATGGTGGCCGACGCCGCCGCCCGGATGACCCGCCTCTACGACGGTCCTGACTCTTCACCCTGACCTGACCGCACTTCCTGGGTTAATGGGATGACCGTTCGTCGCGGCCAACCGACCGCTCGGCGACAATGTGCGGCGCTCTCCGCCTCGCCAGAGTTAGGGTTCTGAGCGGCCTGACCGAATGTCCGTCTCAGATATCGAGATATCAACTCGGCATTTAGGCCAAACCGTAACATAGCGTTCATTGGGTTTAATCCCCTCGAAAAGCTAACCTCCCTCCGTTGACTTCATGTCACGAGCCTGGTCACCGCCAGCGCGCTTGATCAACTCATCGGAGGGCCAGATGACTACCGGGGAACCCGGGCAGCCACGTAGCGATCGCAGTCCATGGAACTGGCTGCTGATCGTGCCCATCGTGCTGCCGTTGCTGACATTCCTGTACAACTACGACGAGCCGCGGCTGTTCGGCTTTCCGTTGTTCTACTGGCTGCAGCTCGCCTTCATCATCGTCGGCGTGGCCACCACCACTCTCGTTTACAGGATGACCAAGTGAGCGCTCACACGACCGAGCTGGTCATCTTCGTTCTGCTGTTCCTCATCGTCAGCGGCATGGGCTTCGTGGCCGCCCGCTGGCGCCGCCCGAACGACCTCGCCAGCCTCAACGAGTGGGGCCTCGGCGGGCGCAGCTTCGGCTCCTGGATCACCTGGTTCCTCGTCGGTGGCGACCTCTACACCGCCTACACCTTCGTCGCGGTGCCCGCGCTGGTCTTCAGCTCCGGCGCGCTCGGCTTCTACGCGCTGCCGTACACGGTGGTCGTCTACCCGCTGGTGTTCCTGGTGCTGGCCCGCATGTGGTCGGTCTCGCACGTGCACGGGTTCGTCACCCCTGCCGACTTCGTGCGCGCCCGCTTCGGCTCGCCCACGCTCGCGCTGGCCGTCGCCATCACCGGCCTGATCGCCACGATGCCGTACATCGCGCTGCAGCTCGTCGGCATCGAGGCCGTGCTGAAGACGATGGGCATCACCGGGCACCTGCCGATCATCATCGCCTTCGCCATCCTGGCCGCCTACACCTACCAGTCCGGCCTGCGGGCGCCCGCGCTGATCGCGTTCGTCAAGGACTCGCTCATCTACATCGTGATCCTGGCCGCGGTCATCTACATCCCCGCGAAGCTCGGCGGCTGGGACTCGATCTTCGACGCGGCCAAGGCCAAGTTCGACGCCACCCCGGCTCCTGGCGACGGCTTCGTCCTGAACGCCAACAACCAGCTCCAGTACGTGACGCTGGCCTTCGGCTCGGCGCTGGCGCTGTTCCTCTACCCGCACAGCCTCACCGGCGTGCTCGCCTCCAAGAACCGCAACGTCATCAAGCGGAACATGTCGGCGCTGCCCGCCTACAGCTTCGTGCTGGGCCTGATCGCGCTGCTCGGCTTCATGGCCATCGCGGCCGGCACCAAGCCGGTCACCACCGACGGCAAGGCCGACGCCAACACGATTGTGCCGCAGCTGTTCGACCAGATGTTCCCCGACTGGTTCGCGGGCGTCGCCTACGCCGCCGTCGGCATCGGCGCGCTCGTGCCGGCCGCCATCATGTCGATCGCGGCGGCGAACCTGTTCACCCGCAACATCTACCGCGAGTACATCAACAAGAACGCCACCGACGCGCAGGAGGCGAACGTCTCCAAGATCGTCTCGCTGCTGGTCAAGATCGGCGCGGTGCTGTGCATCCTGCTGCTCGACCCGCAGTTCTCGATCGACCTGCAGCTCATCGGCGGCGTCATTATCCTGCAGACGCTGCCGTCGGTGGCGCTCGGCCTCTACACCCGCTGGTTCCACAAGGGCGGGCTCATCGCGGGCTGGGCGGCCGGCCTGGCCGCGGGCATGTGGATGCTGTACCTCATCCCCAACCCCGCCAACGGCAAGGCGCACTTCGGCGGCTCGGCGTTCCCGCTGTCGAACTTCGGCTTCGACACCTCGATGACGATCTACGCCGGGTTCCTGGCGCTGATCGTCAACCTGGTGGTGGCGGTGGTGGCCACGGCGATCCTGAAGGCCGCCAAGGTCGCCGACGGCGACGACGCCACCAAGCAGGACGACTACTTCGCCGACGAGGGCGACCCCAAGGTCAAGGACCTCGACCTGACCGGGTCTCACTGACCTCGGCGGACGACCCGTCCGGCGTCTCTTCGCGGCCCGCTCCCCGACCTGGGAGCGGGCCGCTCGCCGTTCTCGGCGCACCCTTGGCCCGCTTCCCGATCTGAGGGAGGCGGGCCGCTCGCCGTTCTCCCCGCCTGGCCGGCGGGTGGGCGATCCGCTCGTCTCCGGTCAGTCCGCCGTGAGGTAGGCGGGATCGGCGACCTCCAGCTTGGCGCGTACGGCGGCCTCCAGGGCGGTGAGCAGGCGCTCGTCGTCCGGCAGACGGCCCGCGCGGATGGCGGCGGCCAGCTCGGCCTCGTCCGCGACGCCCAGGCCGGCCAGCCTGGCCGCGTGCTCACGGGCCTGGGCAGGACCCAGCTCGATCACCCGCTCGACCATGGCCAGCACGTTCACGGCCACCCGCGTGTGGAAACGGACCGGGCCCTCGACGGCCGGGAGCACGTCGCTCTGAAGGAGTTCGCGGACGGCGGCCACGAGCTGCGCCGCGCTGGGAACGTCGTGCGGTTCGGTGCCTGTCACACCGTCCTGCCTGACACGCCCACGCCCCGATCCCAACATCCCGCCGCAGCCCGCCCCTCCCCGGCTCGGACGGACGCAAGCTCCGCCGCAGGGCAGTGGACGCTCACCCAGGTGCCGCTGAAAGAGGCCGGACACCGGCCACGCAGCGGTCTTGAGAGCGGGACCGCTGGTGGGACCGCGCGGAGAGCCCAGCGCCGGTCTGGGAGGTGGGGGCGCCGTCCGAAGAGTTCAGGTGGCGGCCGGCGAGGGGGCCGTGCCGGGTTGGGCGAGGGCGGCGCCGCAGGCACGCGGGATGGGCGGCGCCGCAGCGCACGGGGTCGGCGATGGGCCGCGACGCAAGCGCGCGGGGGCGGGGTGAGCAGCGACGCAAGCGCGCAGGCTCGGCGCTGGATGGCTGGAGGCGTGCGGAATCGGCGGCGGGCGGCGCTGCAGGCGTGCGCGGAGGGTGGGCGGGGTCGGTGGTCGTGGGGCGCATCGGGAATGTGGGCTTTATCGGGATCCGATCATGTCGGGGTTAGTCTGCGGCCATGCAGACACAGTCCCCCTCGCCCCGCCCCACCTGCTCACTCCCCGGCTGATCCGGGCCGAGGTCTTCGTCGTGCTGTCGGTGTCGCTCGGGGCCAGCGCGCTGGTGGCGTTCGTACGGCTGATCGGGGCGCTCACCGCGCCGCGCGAGCTGAAGGGGCAGCAGGCCGTGCTCGTCGGGTCGATGGCCCCCGGGCGACCGTGGCTGGACCTGACGTTGCAGCTGGTGCAGATCGCCGTGGCGGTGGCGCCGGTGGGACTGGTGGCATACCTGATGGTGCGCTCGGGCGAGTCGCTGCGCACGATCGGCGCGGACTTCCGCAGGCCGGGCGGCGACCTGCTGCGCGGCGCGGCGCTCGCGGCCGCGATCGGCGGTTCGGGCCTGGCGTTTTACCTCGCGGTGTGGGCGGCAGGGGTGAACCTGACCGTGGTGCCGGGCGCGCTGCCCGAGGTGTGGTGGCAGGTGCCGGTGCTGCTGCTGGCGGCGGCGCAGAACGGGGTGCTCGAGGAGGTCATCGTCGCCGGCTACCTGCTGCACCGGCTGGGCCAGGCCGGGTGGGGGCCATGGAAGGCGGTCGTGGTGTCGTCGCTGCTGCGCGGGTCGTACCACCTGTATCAGGGGTTCGGAGGGTTCGTCGGGAACGTGGTGATGGGACTGGTGTTCGGGCGGCTCTACCAGCGGTGGGGCCGCTCGATGCCGCTGATCGTCGCGCACACGCTGATCGACGCCGTCGCCTTCGTCGGGTACGCCTTCCTGCACGGCAAGGTGAGCTGGCTGCCCTGAGACCGCTGACCAGAATGACGTTCTGTTGTCGGGTCGGTTCATGACCACCTGGTGCCGACGGACACCCCCGGCTACACGATCGTGCGCGAGACGCCCGTGCTGGGGCTCGGCGGGTCGCATTGCGAGGTGCGCTACGAGAACGTCCGCGTGCCCGCTCAGAACCTGCTCGGGCCGCGCGGGCAGGGCTTCGTCATCGCGCAGAAGCGGCTCGGCCCGGGGCGGATCTTCCACTGCATGCGCTGGCTCGGGCAGGCGCAGCGGGCCTTCGACCTGATGTGCCGCAGGCTGCACGAGCGCCGCGCGTTCGGCGAGCCGCCGGCGGCCGAACAGCTCATGCGGCAGCACGTGTTCGGCTTCTACGCCGAGATCCAGTCGGCGCGGCTGCTCACGCCGCACGCCGCCGAGGCGATCGACGCGGGCTCGCAGGCGCGGGTGGAGATCGGCACGATCAAGGTGGTGGGCGCGCGGATGCTGCACAACGTCATCGACCGGGCCATCCAGGTGTACGGCGCGGCGGGGCTCACTCCGGACACGCCGCTGGAGCGGATGTACCGGCACGCGCGGGCCGGTCGCATCTACGACGGTCCCGACGAGGTGCACATCGACTCGGTGGGGCGGCGCATTCCGGGCGTGTACGCGGCGGGCGGCACCTGGGGCTGACGCGGGTGATGCGGGTGTGGGGCCGGGGCTTGAGGTGGAGGCTGGGTTGATCCGCGCCTGCGAGGAGGCGGGCGGGCAGCCGGTGGACCGGGAGCCGCTGCGCTGGTGGGAGACGTTCGGGGTGCTGAAGTGGGGCGTCATCTGCGTCATGCTGACGATGCGGCGCCTGCGGGGCGGCGCGCGCTCGGTGGAGCCGGCGGCGATCGGGCGGCGGGTCTGCGAGACCGAGTGGGACCTGCTGCGGCTGCTCCGCGACCGGTGACCCGGTCGTGTACGCGCTCATCCGCCGAGCAGGGGTCTCCTGCGGGCCGGGAGCAGGGCGGAGAGCACGAGGAAGGCGCCGGTGAGCGCGTACAGGCCGGTCATCCCGGCGAGGGTGCCCGGCGGCTCGCCCGGCTCGGCCCACGGGACCGGACCGGACGTCCACGGCAGGCCGCCCGCCCGCGCCCACGGCAGCGTGGCCGCCAGATCGACGGCGGAGCCGAGGTCGAGCGCGAACAGCACACCGGCCGCCGTCAGCGGCACGCCGCAGGCCAGGGCGGCGACCGGCCACACCGTCAGGAGCCTGACCAGGACGGCGACGCCCGCCACGTACGCCAGCGCGGACGGAGCGGGGGCGAAGGCCACGGTGCCGCCGCGCAGCGCCCTCGCGGCGGCGTCGGTGAGGTAGTAGACGGGGATCGCGGCGACCAGGCCCGCGACGGCCGCCAGGAGCTGCCCGCCTCGCTTCACCTGCCACCCCTCCTCGTCCGGTCGTGGAAACCTTAGCCGCCGCAGGGCCTTTCGCGCTGCCTGCCTGCGAAAACAGCCGGCTTCTCATCAACGGCCCGCCCGTCGCGCCCGGCCTCGGCGGGGGTCGTGCGGGGTCGCGGCTCTCCGGCGGCGGATGCGGGGGCGGTGCGCCAGGTGCCCCGCGTGCGCGCACAGGCGCCGGGAGGGGTCCCGGGGCGTGTGCCGCACAATGGGGCTCTCCACGGCTCCGGCCGTCCCGTCCGACCGCCGTTCGCGTGGCCAGAGGAATGTGGCCAGAGGAAAGATCCCCCGATGAACTTGCCGGTGCTGGCCGACTGGCTGACCTTGATCTTCGCGCCGATCGTCATCGTCTGCGCCTTCCTCATCTGGCGGGCGCAGCGGTCCGTCCGGGGCGTCGAGGGCGCGGTTTCCGCTCTGGGCCGGCTGGCTCAGGTCGCCATGGTGGTCTGCGTCGCGCTTTTGGCGATCGTCAGGATCGCATGGGGTTCCTGAGCGGAGTCCCGGCCGGCTCCCAGGGCGGTGACCCGCTCACCGGGCGAGGCGGAGCAGCAGGTCCTTGACCTCGGTGGCCGCGTACCGCTCCCGGGCCTGCGCGGGGTCGGAGCAGAGCAGGACGGGCGCGTCGGCGGGATCGGCCGGCAGCAGCCCGTGCGAGCCGCGTACGGCGCGCGCGCCCGCGTCCAGCCCGACCACGCTCATGAGGTAGCGCAGCCCCAGCTTCTTGCGCAGCAGCGCGAGACCGGCGCGCCGCTTGGCGGCTCCCGGCGCGGCGGGGTCGAAGAACAGCTCGGCCGGGTCGTAGCCGGGCTTGCGGTGGATCTCGACCAGGCGGGCGAAGTCGGGGGCGCGGGCGTCGTCCAGCCAGTAGTAGTACGTGAACCAGGCGTCCGGCTCGGCGAGCAGCACCAGTTCGCCGGAGCGGGGGTGGGCGAGGTCGTGGGCGGCCTTGCCGTCCTCGTCGAGCACGGTGCCGACGCCGGGCAGGGCGGCGCAGAGCTTGGCCACGGCGGGCACGTCGGCGGGGTCGCGGACGTAGACGTGCGCGATCTGGTGGTCGGCGACGGCGAACGCCCTGGACGTCCACGGGTCGAGGTACTCCATGCCGTCCTGGGTGTGGACGCGCAGCAGCCCTTCGGAGCGCAGCATGCGGTTGACGTGCACGGGGCGGCCGACGCCGGTGATGCCGTACTCCGACAGCGCCACCACGGTCCGGTCGCCTGCGACGTCCAGCAGCGGCGCGAGCTCGGCGTCCAGCTCGGCGGCGGCAGCGGCGGCGCGCGGGTCATCGGGGCCGTAGCGCTGCAGGTCGTAGTCGAGGTGCGGCAGGTAGGCGAGGGTGAGGTCCGGGTCGTACGCGGTCATGATGTGCCGGGTGGCGCGGGCGATCCAGCGGGAGGAGGCGATGCCGGCGCCCGGCCCCCAGTAGCTGAACAGCGGGAACGTGCCCAGCCGGGCGGTCAGCTCGTCGTGCAGTTCCGGCGGGTCGGTGTAGCAGTCGGGTTCCTTGCGGCCGTCGGCGTAGTAGATGGGCCTGGGCGTGACGGTCCAGTCGACGTCGGCGCCCATGGCGTACCACCAGCAGACGTTGGCCACCGTGTAGCCGGGGCGTTCGCGCCGCGCGGCCTGCCACAGCTTCTCCCCTTCGACCAGGGCGTTGTGCTGCCGCCAGAGGAACACCTCGCCGAGGTCGCGGAAGTACCAGCCGTTGCCGACGATGCCGTGTCCCGACGGAGGCAGGCCGGTGAGGAACGTGGACTGCACGCTGCACGTGACGGCGGGCAGCACGGTGCCGAGCCCCGCCTGGAAGCCGCGCTCGCCGATCGCGCGCAGCCGGGGCATGTGGGCGAGCAGCCGCGGGGTCAGCCCCACCACGTCGAGGACCAGCAGCTTGGTCATGCCGTCACTCCCGCCTTCCGCAGCTCGGTACGTGCGAACTCCAGCTCGGCCGCGATGCCCGCGGCCAGCTCCGCGGGGGTGCGCGGGCGCAGCGCGGCGGGCAGCACGCTCCAGGTGTAGGTCTCGACGTCGTAGTGGTCGCACAGCGGCTCGGGCCCGCCGGCCAGCTCGGCGACCGCGTCGCGCAGCACGGGGGCGGTGGTGGCCAGCGGCGCGGCGGGGGCGGCGTGCAGCGGCACGTGGTAGTGGACCCGCCAGGTGCCGGGCAGGCGGCGGTCGAGCGCCTCGTCCAGGTCGTCGGCGCGCTCACCGGTCCTCGTACGCGTCTGGTGGAGGAAGCGCGGCTCGGCGTACTCGCGCAGCGCCTCGGGCTCGGCGGTCTCCAGGGCGGCGGAGAGCTGCACCTTCACGATGGGCAGCCCGGCGGCGGCCAGCGCCTTGAGCGCGGCGGCGGGCTGCTCCCAGGCGCAGGCGAGGTGGGCGAGGTCGAGGCAGACGCCGAGCCGTTCGGTGTCGGCGTGCGCCAGGTGGGCGACGGCCTGCTCGGTGGTCTCCACGACGCAGCCGGGCTCCGGCTCGAACGCGACCCTGATCGTCCGCCCGGTCGCCGCCTCGACCTCCGCCAGCCCGGCGGCCAGCTCGTCCAGGTGGCGGGCGGCGGCATCGGCCATGGCGGCGTCCCAGGGCTCGCGCCAGCCGAGCGGCAGCGTGGAGATCGAGCCGCGCGCGGCGTCGTCCGGCAGCAGCCCCGCCAGGACGCGGGCGAGATCCAGCGTGTACGTCAGCCGCTCCCGCTCGGTCCAGTCCGGCCGGTAGACGGCGTGCTTGACGACCGGGTCGTGGAAGGCCGCGTACGGGAAGCCGTTGAGCGTCACCACCTCCAGGCCGCGCGCGTCCAGCTCCCTGCGCAGCCGCCCGAGCGCGGACGGGTCGGCGGCCAGCGTCCCGGCGACGGGAGCGGCCAGCCACAGGCCGAGGCCGAGCACGTCGGTGCCGAGGCGGTCGCGGACGGGGGCGGCGTACGCGTCGAGCTGGGCCACGATGCCGTCGAGGTCCTCGGCGGGGTGCACGTTGGTGCAGTAGCCAAGGTGCAGCGGCGTGCCCGACGGATGCAGGAGCCGCATCACTCGCCGCCGCGCTTGATCGAGCTGCCCGCGAACGTCGGCTCGTCCGCGCCGGCGACCGCCGACAGGTCGAGCCGCCCCGACTGGCCGTAGAACTCGACGGGGTTGCGCCAGAACACCTTGTCCACGTCGTCCTCGTCGAACCCGGCCTTCAGCATCGCCTCGGCCGTCTCCAGCGTCAGCAGCGGGTCGGAGACGCCCCAGTCGGCGGCCGAGTTGACCAGCATGCGCTCCAGGCCGTACCGGCGCAGGATCTCCACCATGCGCGGCGGCGACATCTTCGTCTCCGGGTAGATCGAGAACGCCGCCCAGCAGCCCGAGCCGTGCACCAGCTCGATCGTCACCTCGTTGAGGTGGTCGATCACGACCCGCTCGGGCGCGATGCCGGATGCCGCGACCACCTCCAGCGTGCGCCTGGTGCCGCGGGCCTTGTCGCGGTGCGGGGTGTGGACGAGCGCGGGCAGCGCGTGCTCGACGGCCAGGGCGAGCTGGCGTTCGAACGCGTCGTCCTCCTCCGGCGTCATCGAGTCGTAGCCGATCTCGCCGACCGCGACCACCCGGTCCTTGTCGAGGTAGCGGGGCAGCAGGTCCAGGACGGGACGGCAGCGCGGGTCGTTGGCCTCCTTGGGGTTGAGCGCGATCGTGGCGTGGTGCACGACCCCGAACTGCGCCGCCCGGTACGGCTCCCAGCCCAGCAGCGAGTCGAAGTAGTCGGTGAACGAGCCGGGGTTGGTGCGCGGCTGGCCGAGCCAGAACGCCGGCTCGACCACGGCGCGCACGCCCGCGGCGGACATCCTGGCGTAGTCGTCGGTGGTGCGCGAGGTCATGTGGATGTGGGGGTCGAAGATGCGCATCAGGTCTCCTCGCTGGTGAGGCGGCTCAGGAGGGCGGCGGCGTCGGCGGGCATGGGACGTCCGGCCGCGGCGCGCTCCTCGGCGAACGCGGCCAGCATCTCCGCCAGCTCGGCGTCCGCCCGTTCGCCGAGGCCGTGCACCGCGTCCAGCGGCACGCCCATGAACACGCACTTCAGCACCGCCTGCCGCCAGGCCGGCGGGTCCAGGTGGCGGGCGTAGGGGCCGAGCGCGGCGGCCAGCAGGCGGGCGTCGTTCGTCCGGATGGCGTCGAGCAGCAGCGGCACCGCCTGCGCGCCTATGGGCAGCAGCGGCAGCGCCTTCAGCACGGCGCGCTTCTCGTCGGCGTCGCCGTACTGGTAGAAGGCCGTGACGTCCCCGGCCACCCGGTCGGGCGGCAGCGCGGCCAGCAGCAGCGCCCTGGCCGCCTCGTCGGCCGTCCAGCCGGGGGCGTCGGGCAGCTCCGCCCGCCCGGCCTTGCGTCCCGCCGACGAGAACGGCCGCACGGCCGACTCCGGGCGTTCCGCGGCCTTCGCCAGCGCCTCCTCCAGCCAGGGCCATCCGGGGGTGCCGGTCAGCGCCTTGCGCAGTGCGTCGATGGTGGTCACGCGCCGCCTCCCTCCGTCGTGGGCACGCGCCCCTCGCCTGCTCCGGTACGTACGAGGCGGCGCGATGCTTCCTCGGCGCGGCGCAGGAAGGCGAGTGAGCGGGCCGCCACGTCCGGGGCGGCGTGCGAGTGCCTGGGCAGCTCGACGGCGACCAGGCCCCGGTAGCCGGAGTCGGACAGCGCCCGCAGCACCGGCGGGAAGTCGATCTCGCCCTCCCCGAACTCCAGGTGCTCGTGCGTCCCGCGCCGCATGTCGTCGATCTGGACGTTCACCACGTGCCCCGCCACGGCCGTCACGCAGTCGGGCACCGGGTCGGGCTCGTTGCAGCGGCAGTGCCCGATGTCGAGCGTCAGGCCGAACCCCTCCGGCTCGCCCAGGGCCTTCCGCAGCCTGCGCCAGCCCGCGATCGTGTCGACCAGCATGCCGGGCTCGGGCTCGAACCCCAGCGGCATCCCGCCGGCGTGCTCCAGCACCTGCGCGCATCCGGCCACCAGCCGTTCCCAGGCCGCTGCGGGCGGTACGCGGGCCGGGCGCACCCCCGACCAGAACGACACCGCCTCCGCCCCCAGGTCGGCTCCCACGGCGACGGCGCGGCGCAGGAAGCCGACCCGCTCGGCGCGGTCGTCGTCGAGCAGGGTGGGCGCGTGCTTGCGGCGCGGGTCGAGCAGGTAGCGGGCGCCGGTCTCGATCACCACGGCCAGGCCCAGCGTGCGGAGCCGGTCTGCGACCTCGGCCACCCTGCGGGCGAGGCCGGGGGCGAACGGGTCGAGGTGGTGGTGGTCGAGGGTGAGCGCGACGCCGCTGTAGCCGAGGCCGGCGATGATGTCCAGCGCGTCGGTCAGGCGGTGATTGGCGAAGCCGTTGGTGCCGTAACCGAACCTGATCATGTGGGCGACACCTTCCTGGCCAGGCGGCGGGCGAGCGGCACCGCCGCGGCGAGCGTGACTCCGGCGAGCGGCCTGCCCGCCCTGGCGGCCAGCGCGCCCTGGAGCGCGGGCAGGCTGACGATCCCGGCCGTCACGGCGTCCCTGACCCTGCTCGCGGAGGGGTCCGAGACGGCTCGCGCTTGGGGGCGGCCGAACTGCGCGGCGTACCAGAGCGCCAGCGCCCCCTGCGCGGGCGCCGCCGGTCCGCCGGCCGTTCGGACCTGTCCGGAGGGAACGGCGGCGGTCGTGGCCAGCGCCAGGGTGGCGGCCAGCGTGGCGGCGGGGCGGGCCGAGGTGGTCCCGGCCGTCTCGCCCCGCGACAGAGCGGTCAGCAGGTACGTGTGCGCCGCCACGGTCAGCGCCGCGGGAACCGCCGCACCCGACGAACGGCCCGGTCCGGCTGGTGCGGGGCGCGGGGCGGCGGGCGAGGGTGCCGACGTGGTGCCCAGCAGCACGTTCAGGCCGCGGCAGAGCGCCATCACCAGCGGTCCGGCCCGGGTGTTCTTGGCCACCAGATCGTACGCCCACACCGCCCCCGCCAGCGGCGCGGCGACCGCGAGTGCGCGCCGCCCGCCGGTGAGCCCCGCGACGGCGAGGCCCGCGGCCGTGAGCCCGGCCGCCACCGCCAGCGCCTCCCCCGGCCGCACCCGCCCGGACGGGATCGGCCGCTCCGGCCGCTCGGCCGCATCGAGGTGCCGGTCGGCCCAGTCGTTGGCCGCCATCCCCGCCCAGTACAGGAAGACCGACGAGCAGACCAGCCCGGCCGTCCCGGGCCCCAGCGCCTTCCCCGCGGCGGCTCCGGCGATCACGTCGCCGGGCACCGACAGCGCGGCCGGGGCCCGCACGAGGTCGATCAGGTCCCGAAGTCTCACATCCGCGCTCCTTTCGCCGGCGACCCTGCTCTCGACCGGCTCACCCGCCGAGGTCCCCATGCGGGGTGGAGGTGCCCCGGGCCGCCGCGCACGAGCCGCGGGCGGGTGACCGCGCCCCGATGCGTGGGCGGGACGGACGGCGCGTGGGCGGGCAGGAGGACGGGTTTCGAGAGGACGGACGGACAGGAGGTCACCGAGCGGGCTCCAGGGTGTCGATGAAGGCGCACAGGGCCTGCCACTGCTCGGCGAGCCCGTGCGGGACCTCTCCCAGGGGGTCTTTGAAGAAGAAGGCCAGCTCGGGCAGCGGCCCCACGCAGCCGAGCCGGTGCGCGGCGGCGGTGAGGCGGGCCAGGTCGAGGATGAGCGGCGCGGCGAGCGCGGAGTCGCAGCCGTGCCAGGTGAACTCCATCCGCATCGCGGTCCCGAGGAAGCCTTCGAACGTGACGAGGTCCCACGCGGTCTTGAAGTCGCCCAGGTCCTCCAGGTAGTCGATGCGGGTCTCCCCCTGGGGCGCGTAGCCGAGGGTCTCGGCGAGGACGCGCTGCTTGCTCGCGGCCTTGGCGGCGTTGGCGCCGGGGCGGGCGAGGTTGGCGCCGTCGCCGCCGCCGAGCAGGTTGACGCCCGACCAGGTGCGGACCTTCAGGTTGCGCTGGGCGAACATCGGGGCCAGCACGGACTTCACCAGCGTCTCGCCGGTCTTGCCGTCGTGCCCGCCGTAGGGCAGGGAACGCTCGCGGGCGAGCGCGTCGAGCGCGGGCAGGCGGGCGCCGGTGGAGGGGGTGAAGTCGACGTACGGGCAGCCGGCGTGGAAGGCGGCGTAGGCGGCGAGCGCGCTGGGCGGCAGGACGTTGCCGGGACGGTCGAGCGCGGCGCGCAGCGCGGGCAGCTCGGCGTGGGCGGGATGCGGCGGCGGGGCGGGCTCGGTGGTGGAGACGTTGATGACGACGACGCGTTCGAGGTCGTGGCGGCGGCGGAAGGCGTCGAGGTCGGCGCTGATGGCGGCGGCGGTCTCGGCCTGGCGGGCGGCGGAAGGTAACGGGCGTAAGCGCTGGTCGATGGCCGTCAGCTCCGCCTGCACGGCCGACGCGACGGCCGCCGGCACGACCCCGGCCGCGGCCAGCTCGGCGGCTTTCTTGTCGAGCGGCACCGAGGTGACGTCGTGTCCGCCGAACACCAGGTCGCCGATCCCCGGCCGGACGCGGTCGCGCAGCGCGGGCGACTCGAGGACGCATCCGGTGGGGCCGGTCAGGCCCGACCTGACGGCCAGGGCACCGATCATGCTGGTGACGGCGACCGAACCACGGGCTCCGATCAGCCATGCTCCCGTTCTCATGCGCTCTCCTCCGGCGGGCGGTCGGCTGGGCGTGGAGATGATCGGGCTTTCGTGTTGAGAATGCGCTCGAATGCGCCGTCGATCAAGCAGGAACCGACGCCTGTTCACATTCACCCGCCGATGCTCTCCCTAATATGGCGAGTTGCACTATGAGGGGTCGGCTGGGCTAAAGTGCGAAGCGCACGAGAAGCGGAGGGGAACGATGGCGCGACGTCCCGACCTGGTCGGCCTGACCGTGCTCGCCATGCTGTCGGTACGCCCGGCCCACCCCTACGAGCTGCACCGCTTCATCGTCGACACGCACAAGGACTACGTGACCGGCCTGCCCAGAAGTCTCTACCACGCGGTCGAGAAGCTGGCCGGCCAGGAGCTGATCGTCCCCGTCGAGACGAGCAGGCAGGGCCGCCGTCCCGAACGCACCATCTACGAGATCACCGACGAGGGCCGCCGCGAGCTGGCCACCCGGCTGCGCGCCCTCCTGGAGAGCCCGCAGGGCGAGCGCCGCACGTTCACCGCCGCCGTCTCCCTCATGGGGGTGCTGCCGGTGCCCGACGCGCTGCAGTCGCTGCGCACCAGGGCGGCCTCCCTGGAGGGCGAGCTGGCCGGGCTCAACGCCCACCTCGAGGCGCTGCGCACCTCCGGGCTGCCGGAGGTGCTGACGGTGGAGCTCGACTACGAGCGCACGCTCAGCGAGGCCGAGCTCGGCTGGATCAGGGGGCTCATCGCCCGCCTGGAGTCGGGCGAGCTCACCTGGTCGGGCACCGTCAACCAGGGCCTGCTCGCCGAGGTGCTCGACGAGCAGGAGAGCGAGTCATGAAACGCGGCCGCCGGGGTGCGCCGGCGCTCGCCGAGGCGGCCGCGATCCTGGAGGCGCCGGTCGCCGCGGTCTGGGACGCGCTGGCCGGCGAGCTGCTGCCCGACGGGCGGCGCTCCGGCCGGTTCACCGTCGAGGACGCCCCAGGACACACCTCCACCGTCGAGATCTCCGGGCGCACGATCGCGTTCCAGGGCGGCTGGTGGTACCGGGGCGAGTGGAGCGTCGAGCCGCACCCGCAGGGCGCGCTGCTCGTCCACCGCGTCTTCAACGTGGCGCGGACGGCGCGCTGGGCGGTGCCGCTGGCCAACCGCATGTTCGCCGGGTTCGCGGCGGAGACGCGCCGGGCGTTCGAGGCCAGGCTGGCGGCCGTCGCCGGAAGGCTGGGGTGTGCCACCCGGCCGGTCGAGGCCGCCCCCTAGCCGAGCGCGTGGTCGAGGTTGAAGGCCGCGCTGATGAGCGCGAGATGCGTGATGGCCTGCGGGAAGTTGCCGAGCTGCTCGCCGTTGTGCCCGATCTCCTCGGCGAAGAGCCCGAGGTGGTTGGCGTAGGTGAGCATCTTCTCGAACGCCAGCCTCGCCTCGTCCAGGCGGCCCGCACGGGCCAGCGCCTCGACGTACCAGAAGGAGCAGATCGAGAAGGTGCCCTCGGGCCCCTCCAGCCCGTCCGGGCTGACCTCGGGGTCGTAGCGGTAGACCAGCGAGTCGGAGACCAGCCCCGCGCCGAGCGCGTCGAGCGTGGACAGCCACTTGGGATCGGTCGGCGAGACGAACTTGGCCAGCGGCATCATCAGGATCGAGGCGTCCAGCACGTCCTCGTCGAAGTGCTGCACGAACGCGCCGAGATCGGGCCGCCAGCCGTGCCGCATGATGTCGCGGTAGATGTTGTCGCGGGCGTGCCGCCAGCGGGGCATGTCGGCGGGCAGGCCGCGCTGGGTGGCCATGCGCATCGCGCGCTCGATCGCCACCCAGCACATCAGCCGCGAGTAGACGAAGTTCTTGCGCCCGCCGCGGGTCTCCCAGATGCCCTCGTCCGGCTGGTTCCAGTTGTCGCAGACCCAGTCGACCAGCGTGCACACCTCCTCCCAGCGGTCGCTGGAGATCGGCGCGCCCCACTTGTTGTAGAGGTAGACGGAGTCGATGAGCGCCCCGTAGATGTCGAGCTGGAGCTGGTCGGCGGCGGCGTTGCCGATGCGCACGGGGGCCGAGCCGCGGTGGCCCTCCAGGTGGTGCAGCTCCTGCTCGGGCAGGTCGCAGCGGCCGTCGATGCCGTACATGATCTGCAAGGGGCCGTCGCGGCCGCCGCGGCCGAGCGAGACGTGGTCGGACAGGAAGCTCATGAACGCGTCGGCCTCCTCGGTGAAGCCGAGCCTGAGCAGCGCGTAGACGCAGAACGCGGCGTCGCGGATCCAGACGTAGCGGTAGTCCCAGTTGCGGCCGCCGCCGATGCGCTCCGGCAGGCTGGTGGTGGGCGCGGCGACGATGCCGCCGGTCGGCGCGTACGTGAGCAGCTTGAGCGTCAGCGCCGAGCGGTGCACGACCTCGCGCCAGCGGCCCCGGTAGCGGGAGGCCGACAGCCAGCGCCGCCAGAAGCGCACGGTGGCGGTGAACTCCGCCTCCGCCTCCTCGGTCGGGCAGCCGCGCGGCGCGATGCCGGGCGCCATGTTGTCGAGCGCGAATACGGCGTGCTCGCCCTCGTTCAGCTCGAAGGTCGTCCAGGCGTCGCGCTCGTCGGTCTGCAGCGGCACGCTGGAGGTCAGCGCGAGCGCCAGCGCCGGCGAGGCGAAGGTGACGGTGCCCGCCTCGCGGGTGACGACGTGGGGCTGCCTGGCGTAGTCGAAGCGGGGCGCCACGCGGGCGCGGAACGGGATGCGGCCGCGTACGCAGGAGACACGGCGGATCAGCCGGTGCCGGTCTGCCTCGCTGGGGTCGGTGGCGATGGGCATGAAGTCCTGGATCTCGCCCACCCCGTCGTCGGCGAAGAACCGGGTGATCAGCACGTTGGTGTCGGGGAAGTAGAACTGCTTGGTCGTGGCGGGCACGTCGGCGTGCAGCTCGAAGGAGCCGCCCTTGCCGGCGTCGAGCAGGGCGGCGAAGACGCTGGGGGCGTCGAATCGCGGGCAGCAGTACCAGTCGATCGTGCCGTCGGTGCCGACGAGCGCGACCGTGCACAGGTCGCCGATCAGCCCGTGCTCGCCGATCGGCAGGTATCGGGAGTCACCACCGGGTGCCTGCATGTCACCAACGTACGCCGACGCCCGTTTTGTCGGGTTCTGTGCCGTGTCAGAGCCGCGTCAAAGGCCCCGAGATCTTCGTCAGCGCGCCGGCGGGGTTTGGCGATCTTCTGCTCGGTCAGGTGCCGGACGCCCGCCGATCCTCCCGGCCCTCGGCGGGCACGAAGGACGATGGCATCCGAGTTCGAACTGCGCTGTCCCATCACGGCCGACCTCGGCCTGATCAGGGACCTGGTCCGCCTGCACGGCCGCTGCTGCGGCCTTCCCGAGCGGCGCCTTGACGACCTCGTGCTGGCGACCAATGAGGCCGTCACCAACGTGCTCGACCACGGCGGCGCCTCCGGCGTGCTGACCGCGCGCGGCCTCGCCGACGGGGTCATGGTGCAGGTGCTGGACGTCGCCGGGCTGCTCACCGGCGGCCACCTCGCCGCCGCCGCGCTCGACCGGACCGCCTCGCGCGGCTACGGACTGTGGGTGATCCGGCATCTGTGCGACGCGGTGACGGTGGAGCAGACCGGCGCGGGCTCACTGCTCAGCATGTGGGTCTGCCACGCCCCGGAGCGTCCGGCCGGCGACGGCTCCCGGCGGCAGCGCATAGGGGGCTGATCTTCGCGGGGTCCCGGGTTACGTTCGGAGCATGCGTCAAACAGGCACGGGCCCCGGCCCCATCACCCCTGACGGATCCCCTGTCGAGTTCTACACCCTCGTCGGCGCCGGCTCGGAACCCGACCATGTCGCCGAGGTGACCCCGCACGGCGGCACGGTGCTGGAGCTGGGCTGCGGCGTCGGGCGGGTGACACATCCGCTCATCGAGCGCGGCTTCACGGTGGTCGCCGTGGACGAGTCGCCGGACATGCTGGCGTACGTGCGGGGCGCGCGTACCGTCCTGTCCCGCATCCAGGACCTGCACCTGGACGAGCGCTTCGACACCGTCATGCTGGCCTCGCAGCTCGTCAACACCCCCGACGACGCCGAGCGGCGCGAGCTGCTCGACGCCTGCGTCCGGCACGTCAAGCCGGGCGGGTCGGTGCTCATCCAATGGATGCCGGCCACGTCGCAGGACCGCTGGCAGGTGGGCAGGAGCCGCTCGGAGGGCGACATCACGATCAAGATGGCGTCGTACGAGCCGGTCCGGCCCGGCGTGGCGGCGGTGACGATGGAGTACGGCTACGTCAAGGACGGCACCAGGAAGGTCTGGACGCAGTCCTTCGAGTCGCTGCGGCTGACCGACGACGAGCTCGCCGCGCAGCTCGCGGCGGCCGGGCTGCGCCTGGACCGGTTCCTCACCGAGGACCACACGTGGGCGGTCGCCAGGCCGGCCTGACCCGGGCGGGCGCCTTTACAGTGTAGATCTCAGCATGGCGCCGATCTTCCCCGATTTACTGGAAAATGCTGGGACTGTTGGTAAAGTCGCGCCATGAGTGACCGGCTGGACGATCTCGAACGGCGGATCGACGAGCTGCGTGCGGCCGTGCGCAAGGCGATGCGCGCCAGGGACGGCGCCACCGCGCGCGTGCTGCGCGCCGAGCTGCGCAGCGCCGAGCGCGCCTGGGACGCCCTGGTGTGCGGCACCGAGCCGGTCAAGGAGGAGCCGCCGCGCCTGGTCACCGTGCGCGAGCAGGTGCACCAGGGGCTGCGGCTGCTCGGCGCGCCCGCCCAGCCCCGGCTGATCGTGGCCGTCAGCGACGCGTTCTTCGGCGGCACCATCCGCAGCGGCCAGCTCACCAGCCTGCGCAGGGACGAGGAGCGCTCGTTCCGGTCCTCGCCGTACGGCCGGCCGTACTACCTGTGCGCGGCGCTCACCGACCGCCTCTCCCCCGCCCGCGGCCTGCTCACGCTGAGCACCTGGCCGCTGGAGCGGCGCGTGGTCGGCCCGCTCAGCCCCCGCGTCGACTTCCTGACCTGCGCCATCGCGGTGGCCCGCGAGCACGCGGCGCGGGAGCGGGAGGGGCGTGAGCCGCTGGATGAGCGGGCGAGCCGCTTATTGCTGCGCATGGCCAGGAACATCCCCGGCGCCACGGACGGCACGCTGGGCCCGCCCGACCCCGAGCGGGTGACCCGCGCGGCCCAGGCCGAGCTGCGCGTCCACGTCGATCGCGACACGCGGGACCGCGCTGAGCTGGCCGAACGCGCCGCCGCGCAGCTCGGTGACGCCGCCCGGCTGTTCGGCGCCGCTACGCTGAGCACGATCAAGAAGGAGAACGCCAAGTGAGCGGCTTGAAGCGCGAGGGCGACCACGTGCACCGCCTGGAGGCGCTGCGGGGCACCACGCCGCCGCGGCCGCACGACGCCCGCGCCATCGCGGCCCTGGCCGCCAACCCCGGCTGTGCCCGCCGGGCCCTGCTCGACGGCGCCGGCATCGACAAGGACGCCGCCGCCCGCCACCTCGGCTTCCCCGCCCCGTTCGGGCAGTCGCCGTTCGCGATCACGCGCGGCAACATGTTCGAGGCGCAGGTGAAGGCCGACGGGTGCGCGGAGCTGCTGCGGATGCTGCGCGAGCTGCTCGGGCTGCCCATCGCGGAGGTCGCCTACCACGACGTGGAGAACGTCGGCGCCCACCTGCGCCACGCCCACACCAGGGCGCTGATCGACCGGGCGGCCCGCGACGAGCACGACGCGGGCACGCTGTACGACCATCCGCTGCTCACGCTGGAGATCGCCGGGCACACCGCCTACCTGGAGCCCGACGTGGTGGCCTTCCAGCTCGGCGGGCGCTTCCACATCGTGGAGATCAAGTCGTTCGCGGTGATCGACGGTCAGGCCGACCCGTCGGCGGTCGCGGCGGCCGCCCGGCAGGCCGCGGTCTACGTGCTGGCGCTGCGCACGCTGCTGGAGGAGCTGGGCCACGACCCGCTCAAGGTCTCCCACGACGTGGTGCTGGTCTGCCCGGAGAACTTCGCCAACCGTCCGGTCGCGTCGCTGGTCGACGTACGCAAGCAGCTCGCGGTGCTGCGCCGCCAGCTCACCAGGATGACCACGCTCGACCGGCTGCTCGCCGACCTGCCCGACGACCTCAGCTTCGACCTGCGTCCCGACGAGGACGGCCGGCCCACCAGGCCGGTGGCCGAGCTGGCCGACGCGCTGCGCAGGACGACCGCCCGCTACGCGCCCGACTGCCTGTCCACCTGCGACCTGTGCTTCTTCTGCCGCGACGAGGCCCGCCAGGAGGGCGCGTCCGACCTGCTCGGCCGCCAGGTGCGCGACGAGCTGGGCGGGGTCGCCTCGGTCTCCGAGGCGCTCGGCCTGGCCGACGGCACGCTCGACCCGGCCGAGGGGCAGGAGGAGATCGCCCGCCTGCTCCGCAACGCCGAACGCCTGCGAAGAGAGTGCCTCGCATGAACCCGCGACCGATCCCGCCGCCGGCCCCGCCGCTGCGCCCGGCGCCCCAGGGGGAGGGCCAGGCATGAGCCTGCTGACCTCGCTCGCCCGGCTGCGCGCCCTCGACGAGGGCATCGCCCAGCCCGTCGCGACCGTCAGGCACTGCCACCTGTCCGAGCGGCCCATGGTGTTCATCCCGCTGAAGCTGTCGGGCGAGGCCGCCGCGCCGCTTGCCGCGATGCTCGGCACCGACCGCGACCGGCCGCACCTGCTCGTGGTGACCCAGCCGCGCAACCGCGACCTGCGCTTCGCGTGGGCGGCGCAGGTGGCCGACGTGCTGCTGCCGTACATCGAAGGCTTCCTGCACGACACCGAGACGGTCGAGCGCAGGAACGCCGACCCCTACGAGCGTGCGCTGGACGCCCCGCAGCTCATCGTGCCGAATCTGGGCGGCGTGGCGTTCACCCGGCTGCTCGGCCGCTCGACCCGGTTCCGCCGCCCCGACGGGCCCTACCCGGTGCCGGAGTCGGTGCCGCTGCTCGGGCGGTGGCTGACCTATCTCGGGGAGCGGGCCGCGTACCCGGGGTCGTCGCTGATGCTGGCCGCGACGCAGGAGCTGGGCCGCCACTGGGCCAGCGGGCAGAGCGCGCTGGAGGACGCCAACCTGGCCTCGCTCATCGGCTGGATCACCACCGGGCCCAGCGACGAGGCCGAGGACCCGCTGATCTGGCCGCCCGCGGGGCCCGCCACCGATCCGGGGTTCGACGCCGAGGTGCTCGCCCCGGCGATGGAGAGCGGGTCGCCCGAGCGCATCACCGAGGCGCTGCGCACCCAGCTCGAACCCACCTGGCGGCTGATGTGGCAGGCGATCGACCTGCTGGCCGGGCTGCCCGAGGGCGCGAGCGTGGCGCAGCGGTGGGAGCAGGACCGCGGCTCGTTCAGCGGCATGGCGGAGAGCATCGCCGAGGGCGCGCCGCCGCAGCCCCGCCGCGACGGCGCGGTGGCCGCCGCGGCCCGGCTGGCCCGCATGGAGCGCGCGCAGGCCGCCTACGAGGTGCAGCGCGCCTACGACGACCCGCTGGTCATGGCCGAGTACCGCCTGACCGGTGAGGCGTTCGCCGGCGAGGTCGTCGAGACGGTGCCGGACAACACCGAGGGCGAGGGCCGTTCGCGCAAGCTCCGGCCGCTCGTGGTGATCAAGACGGACGATCCGGTACGCCTGGCGCCCGGCACCTCGCTCGGCACCCCGCAGCGCCGCGGCCAGGGCGCCGAGCTGGTGGAGGCGGCCGAGGGCCTGGTCACCCTGAAGATCACCAAGGGCATGGGCCGGGGCAAGACGCCCGCGCCCGGAGCGGTGCCCGAGGTCGGCGAGCGGGTCTGCTACACCTCGCTCACCGACGACTTCCAGGGCTCGCCCGCCCTGCCCGAGGCCGAGGCCACGCCGTGGACGCACGGCGGCCCGCCGCAGGAGTACGTGCCCGACGACGAGGACGCTCTGGAGGACTGGTCGTGACCGACAGCCCCGAGCAGGTCATCAGGAACGTCCTGGCCGACCTGCCCAGGCACCGCGGCGTGGTGGTCGACTCGCCGCCCGGCGCGGGCAAGTCGACCCTCGTCGTACGCGCCGCCGCGCACATCGCCGCGACCGGCGAGCCGCTGATGATCGTCGCCCAGACCAACGAGCAGGTCGACGACCTGGTGGCCAGGATCTGCGACAAGCATCCGCACCTGACCGTGGGGCGGCTGTCGGCGAGCGGGTACGTGCCGCCGCTGCGCATGCTGGAGCTGCCCGGCGTCCGCGTCGGCACCCGCATCCAGGACCTCGGCGACCCCGACATCGTCATCGCCACCGCCGACAAGTGGGCGTGGATCGGCGACCGGGTGTGGCCGTGGGCGATCGTGGACGAGGCGTACCAGATGCGCTCGGACAAGCTGCTGCGCATCGCGGGGCTGTTCGAGCGGGCGCTGTTCGTGGGCGATCCCGGGCAGCTCGACCCGTTCTCGATCGTGGACGGCGACCGCTGGTCCGGCCTGTCGTGGGACCCGCTGCAGAGCGCGGTCGCGGTGCTGCTGCGGCACAATCCCGACCTGCCCGTGCACCGGCTGCCGGTGTCGTGGCGGCTGCCCGCGTCGGCGGCGCCGGTGGTGTCGCAGGCGTTCTATCCGTTCACCGGGTTCCGCTCGGGCACCTCGGAGGGCGAGCGGTGGCTCGAGCTGTCCACCGGCGGCATGGGCACCGTGCACGACCGGGCGCTCGAGGAGGCCGCCAGGTCCGGGTGGGCGCTGCTGGAGCTGCCCAACCGCCACACCGTGCGCACCGACGGCGAGGCCGTGCAGGCGGTGGCGATGCTGGCCGAGCGGCTGCTGCAGCGCGGCGCGGTGGCGGGCTCGGAGCAGGGCGAACGGCCCGTGACGGCCGACAGGATCGCGGTCGGCGCGGCGCACCGGGACCAGGTGGCCGCCATCCGCGCCGCGGGCCTGCCGCCCGAGATCACCGTCGACACCGCCAACCGGCTACAGGGCCGCGAGTACGACGTCACGATCGTGCTGCACCCGCTGTCGGGCCGCCGCGACGCCACGGCGTTCCACCTGGAGTCGGGGCGGCTGTGCGTGCTGACGTCCCGGCACCGGCACGCCTGCGTGGTGGTCGCCAGGGCGGGCATCGCCGAGCTGCTGGACGCGCACCCGTCGGCCGAGCCGGTGCAGCTCGGGGTGCCGGTGAAGTTCCCCGACGGCTGGGAGGCCAACCAGGCGGTGCTCGAGCACCTGGCCGAGCACCGCGTGTGAGGCCGGGACGTCCATCGCAGGCGGCATGGTGGCGGCGCCGGGTCGGAGAGGCCGGTCATAGGCGGCGGCGCCAGACGTCGACGATGAGGACCGGGCGCATGCCCGCCGACTCGTACAGGTCCAGGGCCGGCGTGGTGTTGTTGGAGTCGACGTGCAGGAGCGTCCCCTTGCGCCCGCGGGCGGCGTCGGCGGCGAACGCGTGCCGCAGCAGGAACCGGCCGAGCCCCCGGCCCCGGTATTCGGGCAGCACGGCCAGCGTGGCGACGTAGCCGCACTGCTCGTCGGCCACGAACTGGTCGTTGCCGACGACCACCGCCGCCGGGTCGCCGTTCACCCTGGCCAGCGTCAGCTGCGCCCAGTCGGTCGCGGACATGGCCTGGCGGCGCTGGTACCACTCCTCGTACGGGACCGCGACGAAGCCGAAGTGCTCCGCGAACGCCACCTGGTGCACCTGGTGGGCCTGGCGCCGCACCTCCTCGCTCTCCCCCGTGTGCAGGGTGACGCCGCCGGGCACCTCCGGGGCCTCGACCGGGCCGTCGTGGTCGATGCGCATGCGGTGGAAGCAGGTGCCGGGCTCGAAGCCGAACCTGCCGAGCGTCTCCTGCTTCTCGCGGTCGGCGCGGTAGACGCCGGAGTGCAGGGTGACGCTCTCGTGCCCGCACGCGGCCCCGAGCTCGGCGGCGCGGTCGAGCACCAGCCGCCACAGCTCGTCCGCCAGGTCCTGGACGCCGGGGCGGACGATGACGTCCACGTCCACCAGGTCGCTGTCGCCGTTGCGGTAGACCCAGGCGTGCCCGTCGAGCCGTCCGTCGGGGGCGTAGGCGTTCCAGCCGTCCCTGGCGGGGTGGAAGCCGGGCTCGTTCAGGTCGTCCACGATGTCGGCGAGCGTGGTGTCCGGCTCGCCGATGACCTCTGTGTTGCGCGCCGAGACAAGCTCGAAGATGGCGGGGGCGTCGTCCGCCGTGGGCCGCCTGATGGTGTACATGCTCCGGATTGTCCCCAAACCCCGGCGAAACCGCCTCTCCTTTTCCGTACCGGCGGCGGGGGCGGGGGGCATGCGCCGTAGAATGAAGGCGCATACTTACCGGCCGACAAGTCGAAAAGGTGTGAAGTGCGCGAAGACACCCGAACCCGCATCCAGGAAGTCGCCCTCCGGCGCTTCACGGAGCAGGGATACGAAGCGACCTCGCTGCGGGAGATCGCCGAGGAGCTCGGGGTGACGAAGGCCGCACTTTACTACCATTTCAAGACCAAGGACGACATCGTGGCCAGCTTGGTCGAGAAGCGGCTGATCGAGCTGGAGAAACTGCTGGAGTGGGTGCGCAGCCGGCCGAAGACGCCGGAGACGCGCCGCGAGCTCGTCGAACGTTACGCCGCCGACCTCCGCGACTCCCGCCACCACGGCATCGCCCGGTTCCTGGAGCGCAACCAGACCGCGCTGCGCGACCACCCCACGCTCATCAAGATCCGCGAACGGATGATGGAGCTGATCTCCGAGCTCAGCGAGTCCGGCGCCACGCCCACCGAGCGCGTCAGCTATTCGCTGGCGCTCTTCGCCCTGCACGCGGGCAAGTGGCTGCTGAAAGAGGACGAGCTGCCGGAGGAGGAGATCCAGAAGGCGACGGTCGAGGTGGCGCTCCGGCTCCTGGACGCCTGACCGCGATTTCCGGCGCGATGCCCCCTATACGGACGAATGGGGCGGCATTTTCGGGGCAGTGACCCGTCACGCATCCAAAGGGGAGGAGACGTGGTGGAGGCTACGATAGCGCTCCGACTGCCCAGGGATGCGGCTAGCGTGCCGCTGATCAGGCAGCTGCTCGACGGCACGCTGCGGTCGCTCGGCGTCGAGCCGCAGGTGCGCGACGACATCGAGCTCATGCTCACCGAGGCGTGCTCCAACGTCATCAAGCACGCGGGGCCCAGCGACGATTACACGGTCAGCGCGTCCGTCCACGACCACCTGTGCGTCATCAAGGTCATCGACACCGGCGGCGGCTTCGACCCGCGCAGCCTGCTCGAACCCGAGCCGGGCGCCGAGCAGGGGCGCGGGATGCAGATCATGCGCGCGCTCGCCGACGACGTCCGCTTCACCAACCGCCGCGAGCACGGCGCGGTCGTCTGCCTGGAAAAGCGCCTGCGCTACGCCCCCGGCGCCGCCGGCCGCCACCTCATGGCCACCTGACCCCTCCCCCTGGCGGCCCCCTCCCCCTGGCCGACCGCTCACCGCCCTTGGGGTATCCGCTCCCCCACGCTGCTGCTCTCGGGACGCCCGCTCACTGCGCTCTCCGGTGCTTGCTCGCCCGCCGGACGGTCGTCACGACGGTCCTGCGCGCCCGGTTCTTGATCGTCGGCGTGGCGTCCGGCACGTTCCAGCCGGTCGTCGCTCCGGCCCGCCACGCGGTGCGCGTGGTCACCGGCCCGGCTGTTCGCGCGGCCCAGGCTGTCGCCGGCCCGGCCGTTCGCCTGCTTCAGCTCCAGCCCGCCCGTCTCCCCGCTGCGGGGCTCCGGTCTCACGCCTGGGCCTGCTCGCCCGACGTGCGGCTCCCGTCCCACGCCCGAGCCCGCCTGCCCGGCACGAGACTCCCGTCCCATGTCCGAACCCGCCTGCCCGGCACGAGACTCCCGTCCCACGCCCGAGCCCGCCTGCCCGGCGCGAGACTCCCGTCCCACGCCCGAGCCCGCCTGCCCGGCGCGAGACTCCCGTCCGACGCCCGCTTGCCCCGCGGCGGGCCGCGCGTGCGGTTTCCGCTCCGCGAGGTCCGGGCTCGCGGCCGGGCGGGACGCCGGGCCGGCTTCCGCCGCCGAGCCGGCCCTGGCCGCTGCCGGGCGGGGTGATGTCGTGCGGGGGTTCTGGGTGGAGCGCTGGCCGGTGGGGAGGCGGAGGAGCCGGAGGAGGCGGGTCATGGCTTTTCGCCAGCGGATCATCGTGGCGGCCAGGCCGAGGAAGGTGAGCATCGAGGCCACCGCGATGAGCAGTACCGCCGAGACGATGAGGACCAGGACGACCATCAGGGTCCCGATCAAGCCGAGCACGGTCATCATTCGCCGGACAATGCCCGCCTACCAGCGGTTTATTCCAGGAATTTGGGATAGATCAAGGTTACTTCGCCCCGGCGTCGAGCTGGTCGAGCCGTCCGGGCATGAGGTCGAGCCGCCGCAGGATGACGCCTTCGCGCAGCGCCCACGGGCACACGTCGAGCCGTTCCACCTCGAAAATGTCCATCGCCGCGTCCGCCACCAGCGCCCCGGCGGCGAGCTGCGCGGCCCTCCCCGGCGACACCCCCGGCAGCCGGGCGCGCGCGGCCGACTCCATGGTGGTGAGCTTGGCCGCCCAGTCGGCCATGTCCTGGCGGGACAGGGAGCGGGCGACGTACGGGCCTTCGCTGGAGGGCGCCGCGCCGGCGATCCTGGCGAGCTGCTTGAAGGTCTTGGAGGTGGCGACCGCGCGGTCGGGACGGCCGTACCGCATGACGTCGCCGACCGTGCGGGCGATCTCGGCGCGTACGTGCTTGCGCAGGCCGCGCACCTCCTCGGGGCCGGCGGGTCGGCGGTGAACCAGTCGCGGGTCAGCCGTCCGGCCCCGAGCGGCAGCGACACGGCGACGTCGGGCTCCTCGTCCACGCCCGCGGCGATCTCCAGCGAGCCGCCCCCGATGTCGAAGGCCAGTAGCCGCCCCGACGACCAGCCGAACCACCGCCGCACGGCGAGGAACGTCAGCCGCGCCTCGTCACGCCCGGACAGCACCGCGATGTGCACGCCGCAGCGCCGGTCGATCCGCGCGAGCACCTCCTCGCCGTTGGCGGCCTCGCGTACGGCGGAGGTGGCGAAGGCGAGCAGGTGCTCTACGCCCTTGTCCTCGGCGATGCGGACGGCCTCCTCGACGAAGTCGCCGAGCCGCTCGACGCCCTCCTTGCCGAGGTTCTGGTCCTGGTCGAGGTATTCGGTCAGGCGCAGCTCGGCCTTGTGGGAGAAGGCAGGCATGGGGCGCGCGCCGCGGTGGGCGTCGACGACCAGTAAATGGACGGTGTTCGAGCCGATGTCCAGCACGCCGAGTCGCATGGGAGAACACGCTACCGTTCTGCGGCTTTCGCAAGGTGATCGGGCTGAGCCTCCCGAAACGCCACCTTCGCGATGCGACCGGGTGCGGAGCTTCCCGGAACGTTGCTCTCGCGATGTGACCGGGTGCGGAGCCTCCCGGAACGTTGCTCTCGCGATGCGACCGGCTGGAGCCCCCGCTGCACCCTGGGGGCACACTCCCGGGGCGGGGATCTCCCGGACCGACCGCGGCGCCCACCGCCGTCTCGCCCCGCCGCGTGATCGTGGGCACGCTCCAGGCACTACCCTTCCTTGGTGGCATGACACGTTTGGGGGACCTTTGACCGCTTGTTGTGGCCCGAGCAGGGAGAGCGCCGCCGGGCCGTCTCAGGAGGCCGCCGGGCCGTCACACGAGGCCGTCCGGCTCGCCGCGCCCACGCCGGCGCGTAAGCGCAAGGCGACGACGCGCGGGATGGTGCGCATCCCCGGCGGGACGTTCCTCATGGGCGGCGACGACCCGGACGGCAGGCCGGAGGACGGCGAGGGGCCGGTGCGCGAGGTGCGCCTGGACCCGTTCCTCATCGACGCGGCATGCGTGACGAACGCGCAGTTCGCCACGTTCGTCAAGGAGACCGGTTACGTGACGGAGGCCGAGCGCATCGGCTGGTCGTTCGTGTTCTACCAGTTCGCCAGGGCCGGGGTGATGGACGCGACCGTGCCGGGCGCGCCCTGGTGGGTCGGCGTCGAGGGCGCCACGTGGCGCTCGCCCGAGGGGCCCGGCTCGTCGATCGGCGACCGGCAGAATCACCCGGTCGTGCACGTGTCGTGGAACGACGCCGCCGCGTACGCCGAATGGGCGGGCAAGCGGCTGCCCACCGAGGCCGAGTGGGAGATGGCGGCCAGGGGCGGCCTGGAGCGCAAGCGCTACCCGTGGGGCGACGAGCTGGCGCCGAACGGCCGGCAGCGCTGCAACATCTGGCAGGGCCCCTTCCCCACCGCGCCGAGCAAGGGGACGATGCCGGTCAAGTCGTTCCAGCCGAACGGCTACGGCCTCTACAACGTCGCCGGCAACGTGTGGGAGTGGACGGCCGACTGGTGGGGCACCGAGTGGGAGCCGTACGCGGAGAACCCGCTCGGCCCGGCGGACGGCACGGCGAAGGTGATCAGGGGCGGCTCGTACATGTGTCACGATTCCTACTGCAACCGTTACCGCGTGGCGGCGCGCACGTCGAACACGCCCGACTCGTCGACCGGGCACACCGGCTTCCGCTGCGCGGCCATAGTCTGAGCGTCATGTCACGAACCCTGCGACTGCTGATCACCGGCGGCGGCACCGGTGGTCACACCTACCCGGCCCTGACGACCCTGTCGGCCGTCCAGCGACGTCAGGTGCCGCACGACGTGCTCTGGGTGGGCACCGCCAACGGCCTGGAGGCCCGCATCACGGCCGAGCACGGCATTCCGTTCAAGGCGATCACCACGGGCAAGCTGCGCCGCCTGCCCAACCTCAAGGAGCTGGGCACCAACATCGCCGACATGTTCCGCATCCCGATCGGGGTGCTGCAGGCGGTGGGGCACGCCGCCCGGTACCTCCCCGACGTGGTGCTGTCGACGGGGGGTTACGTGGCGGTGCCGATCGGCGTGGCGGCCAAGCTGATCCGCAGGCCGCTGGTGATGCACGAGCAGACGACCGTGGTGGGGCTGGCCAACCGCATCCTGGCCAGGCTGGCGACGCGGATCGCGCTGTCGCACGAGTCGTCGCTCGACTACCTGCCCGCCAAGGCCCGCAAGAAGGCCGTGGTGACCGGCAACCCGATCAGGCCGGAGCTGCTGCAGGGCAACCGGGCGGCGGCGTACGACCTGTTCGGGCTGACGTTCGAGGTGCCGCTGATCTACGTGACGGGCGGCGCCCAGGGCAGCAAGCAGATCAACACGCTGATCATGGAGATCCTGCCGCGGCTGCTGCCGCACGCGCAGATCGTGCATCAGTGCGGCCCGGCGTGGATCGACCAGATGCGGGCCGTGGAGCTGCCGCCCGACCTGGCCGAGCGCTACCACCCGGTCCCGTACGTCGGCAGCGAGCTGGCCGACCTGTTCGCCGCCGCCGACGTGGTGATCTCGCGCAGCGGCGCGGGCACGGTGTCGGAGCTGACCGCCATCGGCAAGCCGTCGGTGCTGATCCCGCTCATCCCGACCGGCGGCGACGAGCAGCGCAAGAACGCCTCCTACCTGGCCTCGGCGGGGGCGGCGCGGGCGCTGCTGGAGCCGCATCCCACGGGCGAGATGCTGCTGGCCGAGCTGATGCCGCTGCTCGCCGATCCTGAGCTGCGGCACACGATGGGGCAGGCGGCGGCCAAGCTGGGCCGGCTCGACGCGGCCGAGGCGCTGTGCGACCTGCTGCTGGAGACCGCGAGCTACGGCATGCCGCAGGTCTACACCGGCGGCCGGTAGGTCCCGCTCTCCTGGCGGACGGTCGGGGCATCTCCGGCCCGCCGCCGTCAGGGCGCCTCGGAGGATCCAGGGTCCGACTCACGAGATCCAGGGTCCGACTCACGAGATCCAGGGTCCGACTCACGAGATCCGGGGCCGGCTAGGGGATCCGGGGTCCGGCTCGGCGGTTCCCGGGTCCAGGGAGCGGAACGCCTCGCGGGCGGAGCTGATGCTCCGCCTGAGCGCCTGTTCCAGCCGGTCCGCGTCCTGGGCCAGGCGCTCGATCTCCGGTACGGCGAGCCCGCCGGCGCCGTCTCGGCGACCAGCTCCTCGTACTGGTGCATCCGCCCGCGCAGCTCCTCGATCTGCTGGTGCGCCAGGTACGCGCGCTCGGCCTCGCCGACGTTGGCGGCGTAGCGCTCCAGCGCCTCGACCCTGGCCAGCACCGCCGCCTCGCTGTCGTCGAGCGCGCGGGCCAGCGGCTCGGCCACGGCCTCCACCTCGGGGGTGAGCCCCTTGGACACGGTCTCCCTGTGCTTGGTGCGCAGCGCGGACAGCTTGGCGAGCAGCCGGGCGATCTCCCACTCCTGGGCGGGCAGCATCACGCCGTTGCGCACGTCGTCGAGCAGGCCCTCGGCGTTGACGCGGGAGCCGGTCACGGAGGCGATGGCGCGCTGGGCGCGTTCCAGCAGGCGGGCGGCCGACTCGTCGAGGTCGTCGGGGAGCACGTAGCGGCCCTCGTACCAGCGCAGCCGCTCGTAGAGCCCGCGCTCGTACTCGGTCACCTCGTCCTCGAACAGGTCGTCGCGGGTGAACACCACCATCAGCAAGGGAAGGCCGAGCACGAGGAGCAGCAGGAGGCTGACGCCGATGCGCAGCGCGCCGAAGCCGAGCAGCACGCACAGGAAGACAGCGGCACTGGCGGCCACTGCCCTGCGCACGCGCCTGCCGGAGCTGCTCGCCCTGGGCCGGGGCACCCAGCCGGCGCGCATCTTCAGCAGGACACGGCGGCCGTCGCTGAGCAGCCGGGCGTCGTCGGGCGGTATTTCCGGATCGATCACCATGTCCGCCACAGCCCGGATCCTAAGCGAAGTCAGTCGCCGAGGTGGCGGAAAGCCTCGTGCGCGGAGCTGACGCTGTCGCGCAGCGCCTGCTCCAGGCGGTCGGCGTCGTCGGAGAGCCGCTTCAGTTCGGGGATCTCGGCGCCGTCCGCGCCGGTCTCGGCCAGCAGCTCCTCGTAGCGGTGCAGCCTGGCCCCGAGCCGCTCGATCTGGCTGCGGGCGCGGTAGGCGCGTTCGGCGTCGGCGACGTGACCGGCGTAGCGTTCCAGCGCCTCCACGCGGGCGAGCACCGCCTTCTCGCTGCTGTCGAGCGCGCGGGCCAGCGGCTCGGCCACCGCCTCGACCTCGGGGGTGACGCCCTCGGCGATGATCGCCTGGTGCTCGGCGCGCAGCTCCGACAGCTTGGCCACCAGCCGGGCGATCTCCCACTCCTGGGCGGGCAGCATCACGCCGTTGCGCGCGCCGTCCAGCAGCCCTTCGGCGTGCACGCTGGACGACATGACCTGGTCGATGGCCGTCTGGGCGCGGGTGAGCAGCGCCCTGGCCTGCTCGTCGAGGCGGTCGCGCAGCACGTAGCGGCCCTCGTGGGCGCGGGCGATCTCGTAGACCTCGCGTTCCAGGGCCATGCGCCGCCGCGTCTGGGCGTCGGGCCGCGGCTTGAGCAGGACGGCGACCATGAGCAGCGCCGACGCCGTCATGATCACCACGAACGGGGTGTAGCGCTCGGCGTTGAACAGCACGAGCCCGTAGACGGCCGCCATCAGCGCGGTCACCGCGGCGGCGGCCCGTGCGGCGCCCGCCAGCGGCAGGCGGCCCATGGAGGGCGGCACCCACCCGGCCCGCATCCTGAGCAGGAGCTTGCGGTTGTCGCGGAGCACCGCGGCGACCTCGTCCGGCACGGACGGATCGACGATGACCTTCGCGTATCGTCCGGGCACGTCCTCGATCCTCCGCGCGTGTTCCTGTCCGGTCGTCAGCTCTCCAGGTGGCGGAACGCCTCGTGGGCGGACTTCACACTGCGGCGTAAGGTGCGTTCCAGCGCGTCGGCGTCCTGCGCCAGCCGGTCGATCTCGGGTACGGACAGCTTGTCGGCGCCCGACTCGGCGAGCAGCTCCTCGTAGCGCGGCAGCCGGGCGCGCAGCTCCTCGATCTGGCTGCGGGCGTGGTACGCGCGTTCGGCCTCGGCGACGTGGCCGGCGTAACGTTCCAGCGCCTCAACCCGGGCCACCACGGCTGCCTCGCTGCCGGCCAGGGCGCGTTCGAGCGGCTCGATGACCTGCGCGACCTCGGGGGCGATGCCCCTGGCCAGCAGCTCGCGGTGCTCCATCCGCAGCGCCGACAGCTTGGCGAGCAGCCGGGCGATCTCCCACTCTTGGGCGGGCAGCATCACGCCGTTGCGCGCGCCGTCCAGCAGGCCCTCGGCGTTGACGTGGGAGCGCAGCACGGTGCCGATCGCGCGCTGCGCCCTGGCCAGGACGGCCGCGGCCTCCTCGTCGAAGTCCTCGGGGAGCAGGTAGCGGCCCTCGTACAGGCGGGCCTTCTCGTAGACGGCGCGCTCGTGCGGGCGGTCGTCCTCGGGGACCTCGCTCATGGAGGCGATCTTGATGAGGACGATGAAGACGTACGTGCCGAGCAGCACGAAGCCGGCGGCGGCGTACCGGGAGGCCAGCAGCACCGCCATGAGCGCGATGACCACCGGCGTGGCGGCCAGGAGCAGCGCGCTCGACGGGCTGCGGCGGCGGGCCGGGACCACCTCGGCGGGCGGCACCCATCCGGCTTTGATCCTGGACAGCAGCGGGGCGTTGGCGCGCAACGTCGTCGCGTCCTCCAGCCGGACGGCCGGATCCACTACCACACCCACGTTCTGCCCTGGCACCCTGGCGCCCCCAACGCTCGTGATATTGGGATATTACGTAGATTTCTGCCCAGGTGTCAGCCTCCGAAAGGTCAGTCCGGGGAACCACCAGTTGCGGTCACCGAGCACCTCCATCGCAGCGGGCACGAGCACCAGCCGCACCACTGTGGCGTCCACCAGCACCGCGACGGCCAGTCCCACGCCCATGATGCGCAGCGCGCGATCGTCGAACGCGCCGAACGCGGCGAACACGCAGAACATGATCGTGGCCACGGAGGTGATGACCCCGGCGGTCCTGGCGAGCCCGTCCGCGACCGCGCGGGTGTTGTCGCGGTCCTTCAGGTACTCCTCCCTGATCCTCGACAGCAAGAACACCTCGTAGTCCATGGACAGCCCGAACATGATCGTGAACAGCATCATCGGCACCCACGCGTCGATGGGTCCCGCGGTGCCCTGGCCGAGCACGTCCAGCTGGAACACCGCCACCACCACCCCGTAGGCGGCGCCGATGGACAGCAGGTCGACCACGATGGCCTTCAGCGGCAGGACCACGCTCCTGAACACGGGCACGAGCAGCGCGAAGGCGGCGAGCAGCACGGCGCACACCACCCAGGGCAGCCGGTCGGCGGTGTGGCGGGCGTAGTCGGCGGCGGCCGCGGTCGAGCCCGTCACCAGCACCTGCTCGGGCAGCTCGGCGCGGAGCCGGTGGATGAGGTCCTCGGTGCGCTCGTCCTGGGGGCCGGTCTCGGGGATCACGAGCGCGGCGCTCTCCCCCGCCGGGAGGGTGCGGGCGACGCCGGGTGTGCCGGCCGCCTGCCGGACGGCCGTGCGCAGCTCGGCCCCGCCTTCTGGTGTGGCGGGCGCGGCCAGGATGAGCGGCCCCGCCATGCCGGGGCCGAAGCCCTTGGCGAGCAGGTCGTGCGCCCGGCGCGTGGTGTCGGTGACCGGCCGGTTCTGCGCGTCGGACCAGCCGACGCGCAGGTGCGTGGCGGGCAGGGCCAGCGTGATGAGCGCGACCAGCGCCACGGCTCCCGCCGTCCAGGGGCGGCGCTGCACGACCTTGCTCCACCGGTACGACAGCGGCACTCCCCCGCTCCTGCGCGGCAGGGAGAACCTGTCGATGCCGGTGCCGATCAGCGCCAGCAGGGCGGGCAGCAGGGTGAGCGAGGCGAGCAGCACCATGAGCACGCCGCCCCCGCCCACCCGGCGGTTCTGCGCCCGGCGGCGATGGTGGCGAACAGCGCGATGAGCGCGGGCACCGGCCACAGGGCGATCGCGTAGCCGCGGGCGAAGATCACCGCCGCCGCTCCCGCGCACACGGCCAGCGCCAGGTCAGGACGCCTGGGCAGCGGCGCCAGGCCGAGCGCGGAGGCGGCGAGCAGGACGTGGCCGAGCAGGTCGAGCGGCCGGGCGTGCGGCTGGTTGGCGTACGCCATGACGGTGGAGGCGTGCACGCTCACCGCCATGACGAGCACGAGAGCGGTCGTCCGCATACCCGCACCGTAGTGCGGCGTCTCCGCCCCGCGCGATACCGCCGTGGCGGTACTCGCGCTACCGCGCAAGGGGTACGGTCACTCGCCCTGCAGGAGGGCGGCCTGCTGGATCTCCCACAGGGCGCTCTCCGGGATGCCGGCCTTGACCAGTTGCTCCCAGGTCGCCATCCGGTCGGCGGGGTCGTCGAGCAGGGTGCGCAGCAGGGGCCGCAGGACGGTGCGGTCGGCGCCCTCCTCGTACCACAGCGCGCCCAGGGCGCGGTAGAGCGCGGGCGAGCGGACGCCGGCGGTGCGCAGCAGCTCCTCGATGAGCGCCACCCGCTGGCCGAACGGCAGCGCCTCCCCCGCGCCCAGCGCGCGCAGCAGCAGGTCGAGCAGGCGCCGGTGCCGGGAGTCGTGGCCGGTGGCGATCGCGGTGATGACGTCGCCCATGCCGGCGGAGTCGGCGCCGCCTCCGAGCATGACGTCCTCGCGGCCGTCCACGACGACGCGGCGGGCGGCCAGAGTGGTGACGAGGCCAGTCCAGCCCTCCTGGCCGAGCTCCCCCTTCCACAGGTGGGTGAGCGTGGACCAGCGTTCGAGGTGGTCGGGGCCGCCCAGCAGGGCCGAGACCGCGACGGGCTGCTCGGATGCGCAGACGATGAGCAGGGCGAGGTTCGCCGAGTACGCGGCCAGGCGGCGGGTCATCGTGAGCCGGACCGGACGGAACTTGGTGAAGTGGCGGCGGGTCCGCTCGTGCAGGGCGCGGCGCAGCAGCCCGGTGAGCAGGTCCACACAGCGGGCGCGGACCGCGGACGGCACCTCGGCCAGCAGCTCCAGGATGAAGCCGATGGTGGGGGTGCGCTCGGCCAGGCAGGAGTGCGAGGTGACGGCGTACAGCAGGTCGTCGTCCACGGCCTGCACGAGGGCGAGCGGCTCGTCGCCGGCCAGGCGGCGGCGCCGGTCGAGGTCGCGCAGCGCGTACATGGTGATCCAGGCGACGAGGAACTCGCCGAAGGTGGCGTGCAGGAACGCGTGGCCGCGGCGGCGGACGAAGAAGAACCGCTCGGTGGCCTTGCGGGCCCAGCCGCCCGGCTCGACGTCGTCGTCCGGCTCGTCCTCGCCGCCGCGGCACAGGGCGGGCACGTCGCGTTCGAGCTGCTCGTCGGTGATGACCTGGCTGCCGCGCGCCAGCATGGACAGCGCGACCGCGCCGAGCAGCACCAGCTCCTGGTCGATGAGGACGCGGTGCGCGCCTCCTGTCTCGCGCTCGGTGTAGTCGCGCAGCAGCACCTCGTACAGGCGGGCGCGGCCGAGCGGCCCGTGGTCGCGCTGGAGCGCGTTGCCGCCGGCGTCGTAGAGCGCGAGCAGCAGCAGGAGCAGCGGCTGCCTGGCCATCTCGCCGTGGGCGAGCGCCGCCTCGGGCGGCAGCGGGGTGAGGTCGCGCCTGGCCAGCAGGGCGCGGTTGGCCTGGTCCCAGACGTCGAGCCACTGGCGTACCTGGTCGTCGTCGAACGGCCGCAGCTCCAGCGCGATCAGCCCGTCGGGGAAGCGGACGCGGTCGGCCACCACCGTCCTGCTGGTCACGATGACCGCGACCGGCCGCCCGGCCTCGGCCTCCCTGGCCTGGAACTCGCGTACCCGCTCCAGGTAGTCGTAGCGGGCGGCGGCGCCCGCGACCAGTTCGTCCATGCCGTCGAGCAGGATGACCGGCATGGCGCCGTCGGCGGCGGCGACGAGGTCGGCGTAGGCCACCTCCTCCCCCAGCGCCTCGGCCACGGCCTGCTCGATCTGCTCGGTGACGCTCGCCCGCGCCCGCACGCTGCCCAGTTCCACCCGGATCGGCAGGAACTCCGAGCGGGCCAGCCGGGCGGCCAGCACCTCGGTGAGCTTGGTCTTGCCTGAGCCGGGCTCGCCGAGCACGAGCAGCGGCACCTGGGTGGCGCGCAGCGAGGTGAGGTGGCCGACGAGGAACGCCTCGGTGTCGGCCAGCATCCGCTGGCCCTCCCACCAGCCGCGCAGCGCGGGCGTGGACTCCTGGGTCAGCTCGGCGACCCGGCAGCGGGGGCTCAGGTAGCCCTCGCCGAGCAGCGGCAGGTAGACGTCCTCCGGCAGCTTGCCGACTACGAGCAGCGGCTGGTCGAGCGCGTTGGCGGCCATCCTGACGCGGTGGATCACGGGGCGGTCGCCGGCGCGGGGCGGTGCCAGCTCGGCGAGCAGCCAGGCCACCCGCGACAGGGCGGTGGCGGGCGGCGGCGGTTCGGTGACGAGGCTGCGCACCCCGAACTCGTGGCTGTCGAGCGCCAGCGACCGGTAGTCCTCGTCGTAGATGCGCAGCGCGTGCGCGGGCGGCCCGTCGGCGAGCAGGCGCGGGAGCTGGAGCTGGTCGTCCACGGGCAGCTCGTCCCATAAGGACAGGCCGCTCACGTACGCGGCCAGGCACTCCGACATGCGCAGGTAGGCACGTTCCACGGCGGCGCGGGTGTCGGCGTACGGCACGTGCGGCTCGGGCGTGGGCAGGCGTTCCAGCAGCAGCTCGGCGACCAGCCGGGTGAAGCGCTCCGCCGCCGGCACCACCCGGGAGATCTGCTCGCCCCGGTCGAGCCGGTCGAGCGTGAACGGCAGCTTGGCCTCGCCGAGCGCCTCGAAGTAGGCGGACACGACGACGGCGGCGTGCGCGGCGGCCAGGCGGCGGGTGCGGGTGTGCCGGTCCACCCCGGCCCGCAGCTCGGGCAGGCGGCGTACGACGTCCTCGCCGTAGGCGACGATCGCATCGCGCAGGTCGCGCAGGCCGCCGGAGAGCTGCGGCCCGCCGGACAGCGCCCAGCCGGTGCGCTCGGCCGCCGAGGCCAGCCCGATGACCTTGACGAGCCTGGTGTCCTTGCATCCGAGGATCCTCAGGGCGTCGGCGTAGCTCGGGGTTTCGATCATGGCCTTCTCCCGGGGGACTGGGGATGTCCCATCATGCGTCGTCGGTCCCGAGCGCCGCAGGCGGTTCGCCAGGACGGTCGGGGTTCGCCCTGATCGTCACGTACCCTTCAGCGCGGTCTCGATCTCCGGCAGCGCCGCGGGATCCTCGATGGTGGACGGGGTGGTGTACGGGCGGCCGTCGGCGATGTCACGCATCGTGGCGCGCAGGATCTTGCCCGACCGGGTCTTCGGCAGCCGGGACACCACGACGGCGCGGCGGAAGGCGGCGACCGGGCCGATGCGCTCGCGTACGAGGGCGGTCAGCTCGCGCTCCACCTCCTGCGGGTCGCGGGACGTGCCCGCCTTGAGCACCACGAACCCCACGGGGAGCTGGCCCTTCAGCTCGTCGGCGACGCCGATCACGGCGCACTCGGCGACGTCGGGGTGCGCGGCGATGACCTCCTCCATCGCGCCGGTGGACAGGCGGTGCCCGGCGACGTTGATCACGTCGTCGATGCGGCCCATGACGTAGAGGTAGCCGTCGGCGTCGAAGTGGCCGCCGTCGCCGGTCAGGTAGTGGCCGGGATAGCGGTCGAGGTAGGAGCGGGTGAAGCGCTCGGGGTCGCGGTAGAGGGTGGGCAGCGCGCCGGGCGGGAGCGGCAGCTTGACGGTGACCGCGCCCTCGGCGCCGGGCGCGCAGTCGCGGCCCTCGCCGTCGAGGATGTGGACGTCCCAGCCGGGCACGGGCTTGGTCGGCGAGCCGGGTTTGACGGGCAGCCGCTCGATGCCGACGCAGTTCGCGGCGATGGGCCAGCCGGTCTCGGTCTGCCACCAGTGGTCGATGACGGGGATGCCGAGCAGGCCGGAGGCCCAGTGGTAGGTGTCGGGGTCGAGGCGCTCGCCGGCGAGGAAGAGGTACCGCAGCCCCGACAGATCATGCTTTTTCGCGTATTCGCCGGAAGGGTCCTCCTTCTTGATGGCGCGGATCGCGGTCGGCGCGGTGAACAGCGTGCGCACGCCGTGCGTGGCCACCACCCGCCAGAACGCGCCGGGGTCGGGGGTGCCGACGGGCTTGCCCTCGTACAGCACGGTGGTGCAGCCCGCCAGCAGCGGCCCGTAGACGATGTAGGAGTGGCCGACCACCCAGCCCACGTCGGAGGCGGCCCAGAAGACCTCGCCCGGCGCGGCGCCGTACACGTTCGACATGCTCCAGTGCAGCGCGACCGCGTGGCCGCCGTTGTCGCGCACGACGCCCTTGGGCGCGCCCGTGGTGCCGGAGGTGTAGAGGATGTAGAGCGGGTCGGTCGCGGCCACGCTCACGCACCCGGCGGGCTCGGCCGCCGCGACGGCCTGCGCCCAGTCGAGGTCGCGGCCCTCGGTGAGCTCGGCGCGGCACTGCGGCCGCTGCAGGATCACGCAGCGGTCAGGCCGGTGGCTCGCCTGCGCGAGCGCGTCGTCGAGCAGCGGCTTGTACGCCACCACCCGGCTCGGCTCGATCCCGCACGACGCCGACAGCACGACCTTGGGCCGCGCGTGGTCGATGCGCACCGCCAGCTCCCCGGCCGCGAACCCGCCGAACACCACCGAGTGCACCGCCCCGAGCCTGGCGCAGGCCAGCATCGCCACCACCGCCTCGGGCACCATGGGCATGTAGATGACCACGGTGTCGCCGGCGGTGACGCCGAGCCCGCGCAGCATGCCCGCGGTCCTCGCCGTCTCCTCCAGCAGTTCGGCGTAGGTGTAGGTGCGGGTGACGCCGGTGACCGGGCTGTCGTGGATCAGCGCCGCCTGCTCGCCCCGGCCGGCCGCGACGTGCCGGTCGAGCGCGTTGTGACAGGTGTTCAGCCGCCCGTCGGGGAACCAGCGTCCGCCGGCGTACACGGTGCTCGCCGCCGTGTCCCACTCGATGCCGCGGGCCGCCTCGCCCCAGAACGCCTCGGGCTCCTCGATGCTGCGCCGGTAGACCGCCTCGTAAGCACTCACTTGTCGATCAGAACAAGCGTGCGCCGATGGCGCAAGACGTGACGCGCGGGAGTTCGGGCGGCGATCGCCGTACGGTCGATGAGCGTCGCCGTACGGTCGGCCGGCGTCGCCGAGCGGCCGTACGGCGATCGCTCAGCGTGTCAGACGGAACGTCCCGTGGCGGCCGACAGGACCAGCCGGACGGCGAAGACGCGGTAGCCGGCCCGCTCGAACGCCCGCGCCATGGGCACGTTGCCCACGTCGGTGTCGGCCGCGATGCGCCGCACCCCGCGTCCGGCGTGGAAGCGGGTGATCTCGCCGAGCAGGTCGTCGACGTACCCCTGGCCGCGCCGTTCCGGCACGACCCCGAGGTAGCCGACCACGGGACCGGCGTCGTTGGCCGACGGCAGCGCGACCCCGACGAGGTCGCCGCCGTGGTCGTAGGCCAGCCGCCACCATGACCGGTCGCCGCGCATGGACGTGTAGTCGCGCACGTCCGCGCGCGCCTGCTCCTCCGGGTCCATGACGGCCAGCGCCTGGCGGGTGTGGAAGTCGAGCGTGCCCTCCGCCACCCGGCGGAACGCCGCCACGAACGCCTCGTCGTCGTCATCGGCGCGGAACACCAGCCGCCGTGACGGCTCCGGCACCGGGGCCTCGCCGTCGGTCCAGGCGTAGCGCAGGCGCTCCAGCTCCTCCGTCAGCCCGGCCTTGCCGGCCGCCTCCCATCGCCAGCCGACGGCGGCGCGCGTGCCCGGGTCGTCGCGCCAGCCCGGGGTGACGAACACGTGGTACTCGGGCACGGTCCCGTAGGCGTCGTGGGCGCGGCGCAGCAGCTCGGCGGCCAGGGCGCGGCGATCGGTGACGGACGGGTGGACGTACAGGCAGTCGAGCGCGAGCGGGCGGTCGCCGTCGGGGAAGCTCCACCAGACGGCGCGGGCCATGATCTCGCCGGTCTGCTCGTCCTCGGCGAGCCAGATGCGGTCGTAGCGGTAGCTGCCGGTGCCGAGGAACGTCAGCAGCCGATCCGGGTGGGCCCAGCTGATCGGCTCGTCGACGACGCAGCCGAGCAGGCGGTCTAGATCGTCTCGCCGGGCGGGACGGAAACGCATGCATCCTCCGAGAAGCAGAAGCGGGCGCGGAGCGCGCCCCTGGACGTGCGGAACATCTCAGCGCCTCCTTTCTTCCGGCTTTTCGGTGTCAGAGGGCACTTTAGCCCAGATCTCGCGCCAGGATGGGCGGGTGAGCTCCTACGACGACGACACACTGCCCCTGCAGCCTCCGATCCGGTTGCCCGCCGCGGCCACGCTCGCCTCCGCCGTACGCTCGGCGCCTTCGTTCGAGGAGGTGAGCGAGCAGGCCGGGGAGCTGAAGCCGGACGCCGAGGACTCGGACGTGCTCGGCTTCTGGGCCGCGCACTGCCGCGAACGGCTGGCCGGCGACGAGGGCCTGCTGCTGGAGCTGATCAGGTTGTTCCTGTCCAGGGAGCCGGCCGCGAGCGCGCCTTCCGCCACGCTGACCGGGCTGGGCCTGGTGCGGCAGGAGGAGCCGTACACGCTGAGCTGGCTCGGCCTGTGGGTGGCGCGGCAGATCATCGCCGAGACCACCGGGCAGGAGATCCCCGTCATGGGCTCGCTGGCCGAGGCGGACGCGGCGGCGCTGCTGCACGGGCTGCGCTCGTACCCGGAGGCCGAGCGCACCGAGGAGCTGGCCGGCTGGCTCAAGGGCCGCGGACAGGCGGACGCGGCCGCCGAGATCGCCTCCGCGCTCGGCACGGTGAGCCCGCTGGCCCGCGCGGTCGGCGTGGAGGTGCTGTCCACGGCGCTCGGCGACGAGGGGCGGCTGGCGCTGACCCGGCTGCTCGACCAGCCGAAGCTCGGCGCGGTGATCGCGGCGAGGACCGGCCGCGACAACCGGCGTCCCGCGCCCGAGGAGATGTCCTGGGTGCTGGTGGACATGGCGGCGGCGCTGCTGGAGTTCGGCGGCGAGATCCGCGAGGTCATCGAGTCGATCTCGATGGGGATGGACGCCGACGAGCAGGCCGGCACGATCGCGATCCTCGCCTTCTGCGACCATCCGTGGACGGGACGGGTGCTACAGGTGCTGATCGACCACCATCCGGACGAGAAGGTCGTGTCGGCTGCCCGCAAGGCGCTGCGCCGCCTGCGCGGCCTCGCCGACGTCCGGCTCTGACCGCCGCTTCGCCATGTGGCCCGTTCTCCGCCGTGTGACCGGAGTGACATGCGGGACACGTGGGACGGCGCACGCGGCGATCACCGGTAGAGTCGGCTCGGTGACCAAGCATGCGATCTCCCCACAGACCGGCATCCTGGGTGACACGTTCGCCTGCGTGTGCGGCGCGCTGATGGCCGGCCGGATGACGGCCGAGGTGCACGCCGCCGAGAGCGGGCTGTGCTCGGCCTGCCTGGGCACGGCGGAGGAGGAGGTGGCGCCGGACCTGGTGCGCCCGTGCACCTCCTGCGCCGGCACCGGCCGTCGCAAGGAGCAGGTGACCTGGCAGCTCGCGCACGCCGAGGCCGAGCACCTGATCACGATGACCATCGTGCGCGGCGTCGTCGCGGGGTTCGACGGCCCGTTCCACCTGTCCGAGGTGGCCGACACGGTCAGGAACGGCCTCGGCCTGCCCGCGGGCCGGCTGCCGGTCGGCCCGCGCGTCCGCGACCTGCTGCTGCAGCTGCAGGCGGCGGGCGAGATCGCGATGGTGTCGGCGCCCGACGAGATGATCGGCACCGACATGGTCCTCTACCGCGACCCGCAGTGGCAGCGGGTCCGCACCGTCGGCCGCTAGACGTCCGGATTGCGGCCCCGGGCGGCTCGCCCGGGGCCGGATCATGTCAGCCGGTCAGACGACGCACGTGCTGCTGGAGAGCACGTCGATGCCGAGGATCTTGCGGGGCTGGGAGTAGGTGACCGAAGCGCCGGGAGCGAGGCAGGCGACGCTGATCCCCTCGGCGGGGCGCAGCCGTACGGCGTTGAAACTGAGGTTCTGCGCTCGCGTGACGGACGCTTGGAGCGGGTGGAAGCCCGGATCGGCGGAGACGCAGACGGCGCGGTCGGGTTCGACCGCGGTCACGCACACCGTACCGGCGCTCGCTGCCGATCCCGCGGCCTGCGCGGGCCCGGCTGACAGGGCGGTCAGCGCCAGCGCGGCGGCGATCGCGGCGGCACCTCTGGCGAATGCGGACATCCTTTTCCCTTTCCCTGGACTGACTGGACCTTCTGCGGCGCTCCCCGCCGCACCCGCCAGGCGGCGGGCGGCCGAAGGGCGGGGAGAGGGAGGTCTCCCCGCCCGCTCAAATCTCCATCGGGAACGGTCTCTCGGCCAGGGTTGCGGCCGGGCATTGTGCGGTCATTACCCGGCGCATGCCGCCTCTTCGGCTCGCGCGATCAAGGCCGTGGCATCGTGACCGGGTGCCCGCCGCGCCACCCTTCCTGCGCGTCAGGCTCCCGCGGCGCGCGTACGGCGGGTCAGGCGGGGACGCGGCAGATGATCTCGCCGTGCAGGACGGAGAACCAGCCGTCCTCGGCCGCCGCCCACTCGCGCCAGCCCACCGAGATGCGCCTCAGGTCGGCCTCGGTCGCGGCGCCGGTGGCCAGGGCCTGCTGGGCCATCGCGGAGGCGAGGATGCGGTCGGCCCACATGCCGCCCCACCACTCCCGGTCGCCCGGGGTGGCGAAGCACCAGGTGGACGAGGTGGCGGTGACGTCGCCGAAGCCGGCGGCGCGGGCCCACGACAGCATCCGCCGCCCGGCGTCCGGCTCGCCGCCGTTGCCGCGGGCGACCTTCTCGTACAGGGCCAGCCATTCGTCCAGCGCGGGCACCCGCGGCCACCAGGCGAAGGCGGCGTAGTCGCTGTCGCGGGCGGCGACGATGCCGCCGGGCTTGGTGACCCTGCCCATCTCGCGCAGCGCGCGTACGGGGTCGCCCACGTGCTGGAGCACCTGGTGGGCGTGCACGACGCAGAAGGAGCCGTCGGGGAACGGCAGGTCGTGCACGTCGGCCACGGCGAAGTCGACGTTCGTCAGCCCCCTGGCGGCGATCTCGGCCCTGGCCAGGGCCAGGGCGTCGTCGTTCACCTCCGAGGCCGTCACGTGCCCCACGCGGCCCGCCAGGTCGGCGGTGATGGTGCCGGGTCCGCTGCCCACGTCGAGCAGCCTCATGTGCGGTCGCAGGTGAGGCAGCAGGTAGGCGGCGGAGTTCTCGGCGGTGCGCCAGCGGTGCGAGCGCAGCACGGACTCGTGGTGGCCGTGGGTGTAGACGGCGTTCATCGGTGAACTCCTTCCAATCGCGGACTCCACCACCCTAGCCGCTGTCTCATCATTCAAGAGATATTGTCTCACATGACAAGACATCGATCAGCGTACGTAGACTTTTCCCGACGACGTACGAGAACTGCATGAAAGGCGGAGTCCGTGGCAGAGGTCCGGCCGATCACCCTCGTGGGCGACCCCGTCCTGCACAATCCCTGCGAGCCGGTCACCCGCTTCGACGACGAGCTGGCGGCGCTGGTGGAGGACATGTTCGCCAGCATGTACGCGGCCGAGGGCGTCGGCCTCGCCGCCAATCAGATCGGCGTGTCGCTGCGCGTCTTCGTCTACGACTGCCCCGACGCCGAGGGCAAGCAGCACAAGGGCGTGGTCGTCAACCCCGAACTCGAGCTGCCGAGCCTCGGCGAGCGGCACCTCGACGCGGGCGACGAGGGCTGCCTGTCGGTGCCCGGCCAGTACGCACCGCTCCCCCGCCCCGACCATGCCATCGTGCGCGGCTTCGACGTGACCGGCGCGCCCGTCACCGTCGAGGGCACCGGCCTGCTGGCGCGCTGCCTGCAGCACGAGACCGACCACCTCGACGGCCACCTCTACATCGACCGCCTGCCGGCCAAGCGGCGCAAGCAGGTGCTGAAGGCGTACCAGGAATCCATTAAAGCGGACAAAGCATCGCTATAGTGGAGGAATGACTGGCGAAGGGGTGCTGTCCAGCGGCCTGTCCATGGCCGAGCTGGGCAGGCGCATCCGCGACGAGCGGCGGGCGCGCGGGCTGTCCATCGAGCGGCTCGCCGAGCTGAGCGGCATCAGCAGGAGCATGGTCTCCGACGTCGAACGGGGCGCGAAGACTCCGACCGTGCTGGTGCTCGACCGGCTGGCCACGGCGCTGGGCACGTCCATCTCGCGGCTGCTCGACGAGCCCGCGCACGGCGGCGTGCGGGTGCTGCGGCACGCCGAGCAGCGGGTGCTGCGCGACCCGTCGGGCTGGGAGCGGCGGGTGCTGTCGCCGGTGCTCGGCGACGTGGAGTTCGAGTTCATGCGCACGACCATCGGGCCCGGCGTGGACGCGGGCGAGTTCGCGCCGCACGCGCCGGGGTCGCGCGAGTACCTCGCCGTCGAGCGCGGCGGGCTGCTGCTGACGATCGACGGGCGGCCGTACGAGCTGGGCGCGGGCGACTCCGCCTACTACCCGGGCGACTGCCGCCACGCCTTCGCCGGCGATCCCGGCAGCGGCTGCGTCTTCTACCTCGCCATGGAGCTGACGCCTGGTCTCTCGGGCGCGGCGGGACACCACGGAGCCGGGCGGCACGAGACGGGGAGGGAGCCGCACGATGGATGAGCCGCGTACATCCGGTGTCCGGGCCGATGAGCCGGGGACGGCCGGTGTCCGGGCCGATGAGCCGCCGACGTCCGGCATGCGGGCCGAGGTGCTGCGTACGGCCGGGATGCGGGCCGCCGGGCTGGTGGCGGGCCACCTGGACGGCCTCGCCGCGCGCCCGGTGTGGCGGCCGGTGCCCGATGACGAGCTGGCCTGGATCGCCGGGCAGGAGCTGCCGGAGACCGGCAGGCCGCTGGGCGCGCTGCTGGAGGACGCGCGCGAGCACATCCTGCCGTACCCGATGGGCAACGGCCACCCGCGCTTCTTCGGCTGGGTGAACTCGCCGCCGAACCCCGCCGGCGTGCTGGTCGAGCCGCTGGCCGCGGCGCTCAACCCGAGCTGCGCGGGCGGCGACCACGCGGGCCCGCACCTGGAGCGCACGGTCGTGCGCTGGCTCGCCGAGCTGGTCGGATTCCCGCACCCGCCCGGCGGCGGGCTGCTGACCAGCGGCGCGTCCATGGCGACGGTGATCTGCCTGTCGGCGGCCCGGCAGCGGGCGGCGCTGGCCGACGGCTGGGACGTCCGCCGCGACGGCCTGTCCGGGCGGGCGCCGATGGTCCTGTACGTCACCGAGGAGGGGCACAGCTGCCTGCGCAAGGCGGCCGAGCTGCTCGGCCTGGGCGCGCGCAACGTGCGCAAGGTGCCGGTGGACGGCGCGTACCGGATGGACCCGGCCGCGCTGCGGCGCATGATCGCCGAGGACCTCGACGCCGGGCTGCGGCCGTTCTGCGTGGCGGCCAGCGCGGGCACCGTGAACTCCGGCGCGGTGGACCCGCTCGGCGAGATCGCCGACGTGGCCGCCGCGTACGGAATCTGGTTCCACGTGGACGGGGCCTACGGGGCGCTCGGCGTGCTGGCCGACGACGCCGCACCGCACTACCGGGGGCTCGACCGGGCCGACTCGCTGGCGCTCGACCCGCACAAGTGGCTGGGCGTGCCGGTGGGCTGCGGGTGCGCGCTGCTGCGCGATCCCGGGGCGGCGCGGGCGGCGTTCAGCCTGGTGCCGTCGTACCTGGTGGACGAGAACGCGGGCGAGCTGGGCTGGTTCGCCGAGTACGGACCGGAGCAGACCCGCCCGTTCCGCGCGCTGAAGACCTGGGCGACCATGTCGCACCTGGGCCGGGCCGGCATCAAGCGGCTCGTGGAGCACACCTCCGGGCTGGCGCGCACGCTCGCCGCGATGGTCGAGCAGGCGCCCGACTTCGAGCTGCTCGCCCCCGTGACCACCTCGATCGCGGCCTTCCGTCACACGCCGCGCGATCGCGATCTCGACGCGCTCAACCGGGCGCTGCCGTACGCGGTGCAGGTGCGCGGCAACGCGTTCATCACCGGCACCCGGCTGGGCGGGCGGGACGCGCTGCGCGCCTGCTTCCTGCACCCGGACACCACGGAGGCGGACCTCGAAGTGCTGCTCGAGGAGATCAGGCTGGCCGCCAAGGTCCTGTAGACGAGCTGCGGGAGCTCTAGCGATCGCTCTTGGAGGCGCTGCGGGCGCGGGCTCTGGGCGGAGTAGCCTGGCGGCGTGGTCACCGTCGAGGACGTCCGCCGGTTCGCGCTCACGCTGCCGCGCACGAGCGAACATCTCATCCGCGACCGGATCAAGTTCCGGGTGGGCAGGATCGTTTACGTGGCGTTCTCGCGCGACGAGACGATCATGGGCTTCGGCTTTCCGAAGGAGGAGCGCGCGGCGCTGGTGGCCGCCGAGCCCGACAAGTTCCTCCTGCCCCGGGAGCCGGACATGCGCTTCAACTGGGTGGAGGCGCGCGTGGCCGCGCTCGATCCCGACGAGATGCGCGAGCTGGTGCTGGAGGCGTGGCGGATGTGCGTACCGAAGAAGGTCCGCCTCGAACAGGAACGCGCCGCCGCCCTCTCCGGCGGAACGAAGCCCTGACGGGGGCGGCGAGGCGGCGGTGCCAGCGCGTGAGCGAGACCCTGGCGACCGGCCACCCACCCGCCCCATAGGACAGGACGCCCGGCGGCGGGATCAGCGGGTGATCGAGCGGTAGAGGTCGCGGGTCAGTGTGGTGATGCGCTTGACCGAGGCGTTCCACGTGCCGCCGACCGGGTGGGCGGTGAGCACCGCCATCACGTACCGCTCGCCAGGGCCCACCAGCCCGGTCGTGTGCAGCACCGGCCGCCCGTAGTCGGGCACGCCCGAGCCGGTGGCCCGCTGCGCGACCCACGAGATGGGCGCCCCCACGGCCCCGCCCGCGGCGGCGGTACCGGCGGCGTGGTTGGCGTTGCCCGTGCACGGCGCGGGCGGTCTGGTGCCGAAGCCCGACCAGCCCTGCTTGACGGCGTGCGGCTTGGGCACGCCGTCGGGGATGCCGAAGGTCTGGTCGAAGCCGTCGGTGCCGCACGGCGTGGCCTTGCGCAGGTGACCGAGGATGGTGTCCCTGACCCGGGGCTCGGCCTTGTCGAGCAGGTAGCGGTACGTGCGCACGATGTCGTACGCGCTGAGCGAGGTGTAGCCCCAGAACCCGGGCTTGGACGCGGGCGGCGGGGTGGTGTCGGACAGGCCGAGCCTGCGGGCCTGCCGCACGATGATCTGCCCCTTGCCGAGCCGGTCCCAGAGCGCGGAGGCGGCGTCGTCGTCGCTGGACCGCAGCATGATCTTGAGCAGCTTGGCGTCGGCGGGGGGCACGGTCCTGCGCCCCTCCAGGTAGTCGATCGCGATGAGGATCTTGACGACGGAGGCGGAGCGGTACTTGCGGTGCGCGTTGCGCAGCGCGACGAACTTCCCTGCCTGACGGTCGAACACCACCCACGCCGCGGTGGTGCCCGCGGGGACTCGGGGCGCGGCGGCGGCCTTCGCGGGTGTCGCGATCGCGGCGGTGAGGGTGCCGGCGAGGAGCAGGGATCCCAGGACCTTGGTTCGCATCCGCCTATAACTACCAGATCTCCCCAGTACACCCTTGACCTGCCCAACTAAGCGGGTATAAACACAGATGAAACCAACACGAAACGGCGGTGAATCAACATCATGTACGCCGAGGAGCGGCAGCAGGAGATCCTGCGACGTGCGCGTGCCGCGGGCCGCGTCGACGTGGTGACGCTGGCCGCCGAGCTCGACGTGACCACAGAGACGATCCGCCGCGACCTGACGGCGCTGGAGCGTGCGGGCGTGCTGCGCCGCGTGCACGGGGGCGCGATCTCCGTCGAGCGGCTGGGGTTCGAGCCCGCGCTGGCCACCCGCGACGAGGTCATGACGGCCGAGAAGGAACGCATCGCCAAGGCCGCGCTGGCCGAGCTGCCCGAGGACGGATCGATCATCATCGACGCCGGCACCACCACGGGCCGCCTGGTGAAGGTGCTGCCGGCCGACCGGGAGCTGACGGTCGTGGTGAACTCGCCGCCGCTGGCCACCGCCCTGGCCGCGCGCGCCAACCTGCACGTGATCATGCTGGGCGGCCGGCTGCGCGGCAAGACGCTGGCCACCGTGGACGACTGGGCGCTGCGCCCGCTGGCCCACCTCAACGTCGACGTCGCGTTCATGGCGACCAACGGCTGCTCGCTGACCCGCGGCCTGACCACGCCCGACCCGGCCGAGGCGGCGATCAAGCGGGCCATGGTCAAGGCCGCGCAGCGCAGCGTGCTGCTGGCCGACCACACGAAGTTCGGCAACACCTACCTGGCGACGTTCGCCGAGCTGAGCGAGATCGACGTGGTGATCACCGACACCGGCCTCGACGTGGCCCAGGCCGCCGACGTGGCCGCCGCAGGACCGGAGGTGATCAGGGCGTGATCGTCACCCTGACGCTCAATCCCAGCCTCGACCGCACGATCGAGATCTCCTCGCTCGACCGGGGCACGGTCATCCGCGCCGCCACCGCCCACCTCGACCCCGGCGGCAAGGGGGTCAACGTCTCGCGCGCGCTGCTCGCCAACGCGGTGGCGAGCCGGGCGGTGGTGCCGTACGGCGGCGACGAGGGCAGGCAGCTCGTCCGCCTGCTGGCCGCCGAGGGGCTGGACATGGTGACCGTGCCGGTGTCCGGCGCGACCAGGTCGAACGTCACGCTGGCCGAGCCGGACGGCACCGTCACCAAGATCAACGAGCCCGGCACGGCGCTGTCGCCCGCCGAGCTCGACACGATCGCCGAGGCCGTGCTGGACGCGGCGCACTCCGGCGGCCAGGGCGCCGACTGGGTGGTCGCCTCCGGCAGCCTGCCGCCCGAGGTGCCGGCCGACGTCTACGCCACGCTGTGCCGCCGTTTCGCCGGGGCCGGCATCCACGTCGCGATCGACACCAGCGGGCCCGCGCTGTCGTACGCGCTCGATGCCGCTCCCGACCTGGTCAAGCCCAACCTGGAGGAGCTGTCGGCGGCCACCGGCATGCCGATCGGGAGCCTGGGCGACGTGGTCGCGGCGGCGGGCGAGCTGCGCGCGGCGGGAGCGCGTACAGTGCTTGCCAGCCTGGGCGCCGACGGCGCCGTCCTGGTCGAGGAGGCCGGCACCTGGTACGGCGAGGCCCCCGCCGCCGTGCCGCGCAGCTCGGTCGGCGCGGGCGACGCCATGCTCGCCGGTTTCCTCGCCGCGGGCGGCAGCGGCCCCGGCGCGCTCGCGCAGGCGCTCGCCTGGGGCGCCGCCGCCGTCCAGCAGCCCGGCAGCCGCATGCCGGGCCCCGCCCACATCGACATCGACGCCGTCACCGTGTGCCGGCCCGACCCCGAACGTCCGCTCTCCACCGCCGTACCCGCGGCACTCCCGCAACCCGGCTGATCTCCTGCTCATCCTCCAAAGGAGCACCTCCCATGGCCGACACCTACACACCCCCGGTCACCGGAACCGGGGTCAAGGCCACCATCCAGCGCATCGGCGGCCATCTGGCCGGCATGATCATGCCGAACATCGGCGCGTTCATCGCCTGGGGTCTCATCACCGCGCTGTTCATCCCGACCGGCTGGCTGCCGAACGAGTCGCTCGCCCAGATGGTCGACCCGATCATCCGCATCCTGCTTCCGGTCCTCATCGCCTATACCGGCGGGCGGATGGTGCACGATCAGCGCGGAGCCGTCGTGGGCGCGGTCGCGGTGATGGGCGTCGTGGTGGGCACGGACAAGCCGATGTTCCTCGGCGCCATGATCATCGGCCCGCTGGCCGCGCTGGTCCTGAAATATGTGGACAAGTTCACGGAGCAGCGGACCAAGGCCGGCTTCGAGATGCTGGTCGACAACTTCTCGGCAGGCATCGTCGGCGGCGCGATGGCCATCGTCGGCTACTACGCCATCGGCCCGGTCATGCAGACCGTCACCAGCGCGGCGGGCGACGCCGTCGAATGGCTGATCACCAACAACCTGCTGCCGATCGCGTCCGTGCTCATCGAGCCGGCCAAGGTGCTGTTCCTCAACAACGCCATCAACCACGGCGTGCTCAGCCCGCTCGGCGTCGCCGAGGCGGCGGAGAGCGGCAAGTCGATCCTGTTCATGCTGGAGTCGAACCCCGGACCCGGCCTCGGCCTGCTGCTGGCGTTCCTGCTCTTCGGCCCGCGCGCCATGCGGCCCACCACCCCCGCCGCGATGATCATCCACTTCTTCGGCGGCATCCACGAGATCTACTTCCCGTACGTGCTCATGAAGCCCCGCCTGATCCTGGCCGTCATCGCGGGCGGCGCGGCCGGCGTCTTCACCTTCATGATCACCGGCGCCGGGCTGGTCGCCACCCCGTCGCCCGGCAGCATCTTCGCCTACATCGCGGTCACTCCCAAGGGCGGCTGGCTCGGCTCCAGCCTGGGGATCCTCGTGGCGACCGGCGTCTCGTTCGTCATCGCCGCACTCCTGCTCGGCTTCGGCAGGGGCGAGAAGGCCCAGCCCGGCGCGGCGCAAGAGGCCGAAATCGTAGAAACCACTCAGAAGGAGAGCTGAGCCATGGCCGGCATCGACAGCAAGGACATCCGCAAGGTCATCGTGGCCTGCGACGCGGGCATGGGCAGCAGCGTGATGCTCGCCTCCCAGCTCAAGAAGCAGCTCAAGGACACGGGCGTGACCGTGGAGCACACCCCGGTCAACAACATCCCCGAGGACGCCGACGTGATCGTCTGCCACTCCGGCCTGGCGGCCCGTGCCAGGGCGGCCGCCCCGGGTAAGGTCCTCATCCCGTTCCAGATCTTCCTCGGCGACCCGGCGGTGACCAAGCTCGTGAACACCATCAAGAACGGCGGCACGGTCGATGCGTGACGGCCTGCTCGACCCGCGGGCCGTGCTGCTGCACGAGAGCGCCCCCGACCGCACCGCGGCCATCCGCCGGTGCGGGCGGGCGCTGGTCGAGGTGGGAGCGGTCGCCGAGTCGTACGTGGAGGCGATGCTCGAACGCGAGCGCTCGATCTCCACCTACGTCGGCGAGGGCGTCGCCATCCCCCACGGCACCAACGCCTCCAAGGAGGCCGTGAAGCGCGACGCGATCTGCGTGGTGCGCTTCCCCGACGGCGTCGACTGGGACGGCGAGCAGGTGACGCTCTGCGTCGGCATCGCGGCCAAGGACGACGGGCACGTGCCGCTGCTGGCGGCGCTCGCCGAGATCCTGCTCGACCCCGGCAGGGCGCGGACATTGCGGGAGGCCACCGAGGTCTCCCAGGTGATGAAGGAGCTGACATGAAGGTCGCGCGTTTCCACGCGCCAGGCGACATCCGGATCGAAGAGGCGCCCGAGCCGGTCGCCGGTCCGGGCGAACTGAAGATCCGGGTACGCAACTGCTCGACGTGCGGCACCGACGCCAAGATCTTCAAGTTCGGCCACCACCACATCGTGCCGCCGCGCGTGATGGGCCACGAGATCGCCGGCGAGGTCGTCGACACCGGCGCGCGCGTGCAGGTGATCGCCGCCATCCCGTGCGGTACCTGCGGCGAGTGCCGGCGCGGGCGGCTCACCGTCTGCCCGAACCAGGAGTCGATGGGCTACCACTACGACGGCGGCTTCGCCGAGTACATGATCGTCCCGGCCAAGGTGCTCGCCGTCGACGGCGTCAACGCCATCCCCGACGGGGTGGGCTTCGCCGAGGCGTCGGTCGCCGAGCCGCTGGCGTGCGTGATCAACGGCCAGACGCTGGCCCGCGTGGGGCCCGGCGACGACGTCGTGGTCATGGGCGCGGGGCCCATCGGCTGCCTGCACGTCCGCCTGGCGCGGGCGCGCGGCGCCAACCGGGTGTTCCTGGTGGACGTCAACGCCGAGCGCCTGGCCATGGCCGCCGAGCTCGTACGCCCCGACGCCGCCATCGACAGCGACCCCGTCGAGCAGGTGCTGAAGCTGACCGGCGGGCGCGGCGCGGACGTCGTCATCACCGCGGCCGCCTCGGGGGCCGCCCAGGAGCAGGCGGTGCGGATGGCGGCCAGGCAGGGCCGCATCAGCTTCTTCGGCGGGCTGCCCAAGGACAACCCGATCATCTCGCTCGACTCCAACCTCGTTCACTACCGCGAGCTGACCATCGTCGGCGCGAACGGCTCCAGCCCCGCCAACAACGCCCAGGCGTTGAAGCTGGTCGCCGAAGGGTCGGTGGTGGTGTCCGACCTGATCACGCACCGGCTGCCGCTGCCGCGGGTGCTGGACGGCATCGACCTGGTCAGCCGGGGCGAGGCCATCAAGGTCACCATCGAGCCCTAGGAGGTCCTGCCATGGCACAACGTACGGTGGTCGTCGCCTCGGCCAGCGGCCTGCACGCCCGCCCCGCCAAGCTGTTCGTGCAGGCGGCGGCCAAGGCGGGCGTGCCGGTGACGATCCGCGCCGGTGACAAGGCCGTACCGGCCAAGAGCATGCTGGGCGTGCTGTCGCTGGGGGCCGTGAAGGGCACGGAGGTCACGCTGGAGGCCGACGGGCCGGGCGCCGAGGAGGCGCTGGACGCGCTGGCGGCGCTGCTGGCGCGCGACCTCGACGCGGAAGAGGCCCCCGATGCGTGACGACACCGCCCCGCCCGTCCCCGCGTCACCGTCCCCCGATGCCGGGGAGGGGGAGTGGAAAGGGAGCGCGGGGCGGCTGGCCGGGCTCGGTGTGAGCCAGGGACGGGCGGCCGGGCCGGTGCTGCGGATGGCCGGCCCGCCCGCGCTGCCCGCGCCGCGCGCCGTCGGCGACCCCTCGGCGGAGGTGGCCGCGGTCGGCAAGGCGCTGGAGGCGGTGGCCCAGGACCTGAACAGGCGGGCGGCGGAGGCCGGCGGCGAGGCGTCCGAGATCCTCGAAGCGCTCGCCATGATCTGCGAGGACCCGATGCTGCGCGAGGACGCCGAGTCCAGGGCCGCCTCGGGCGTGGACGCCGCCCACGCGCTCGACGCCGCGTTCGCCCAGCACCGCGAGGCGCTGGCCGCGCTCGGCGGCTACCTGGCAGAACGCGCCGCCGACCTCGACGACCTCAAGCACCGCGCCGTCGCGTCGGTGCTCGGTCTGCCCATGCCGGGCCTGCCCGACCCCGGCCACCCGTACGTGCTGGCCGCCGACGACCTCTCCCCCGCCGACACGGCGGGGCTGGGCGACGACGTGCTGGCGCTGGTCACCGAGCGCGGCGGGCCCACCAGCCACACCGCGATCCTGGCCCGCGCCCGGGGTCTGCCCGCCGTGGTGGCCTGCAAGGGCGTCATGGACCTTCAGGACGGCACCGTCGTCGGCGTGGACGGCACCACCGGCGAGATCGCCGTCGGCCTCACCGAGGCGGAGGCGGCCGCGGTCACCGAGGCCGAACAGGCACGCAGGGCCAGGCTCGCCGCCGGTTCAGGGCCGGGCAAGACCGCCGACGGTCACCCGGTCAGGCTGCTGCTCAACATCGGCTCGGCCGCCGACCTGCGGCCGGACGCCGAGGGTGTCGGACTGTTCAGGACGGAGTTCCTGTTCCTCGACCGTAAGCAGGCGCCGTCGCATGAGGAGCAGGTGAGCGCGTACGCCGAGGTGTTCGCGGGGAGCGGCAGCGTCATCGTGCGCACGCTCGACGCGGGCACCGACAAGCCGCTGCCCTTCCTCGGCCTGCCGCGCGAGGAGAACCCGGCGCTCGGCGTACGCGGCCTGCGCGTGGACCGGCTGCTGCCCGACGTACTCGACACCCAGCTCGACGCCATCGCCGAGGCCGCCCGCCGCACCGGCACCGAACCCTGGGTGATGGCGCCCATGGTCACCACGGTCGCGGAGGCCGGCGCGTTCGCCCGCCGCGCCAGGGCCAAGGGCATCGCCAAGGTGGGCGTCATGATCGAGGTCCCGGCGGCGGCGCTGCGCGCACACCGCCTGCTGCAGGAGGTCGACTTCCTCAGCATCGGCACCAACGACCTCGCCCAGTACACCTTCGCCGCCGACCGCCAGCACTCCGCCCTCGCCGACATCCTCGACCCGCGCCAGCCCGCGCTGCTGGAGCTGATCGCGATGTGCGCGCGGGCCGGGCAGGAGGCGGGCAAGCCGGTGGGGGTGTGCGGGGAGGCCGCGGGCGACCCGCTCCTCGCGCCGCTGCTGGTGGGGCTGGGGGTGACCAGCCTGTCCATGGCGCCGGTGTGCGTCCCCGCCGTACGGGAGGCCCTGGCCGGCCTGACGCTCGCCGAATGCCGCGAACGCGCGCGAGCCGCCCTGGAATGACCTGACCGTCCCGCCCGGTCGGCTCAAACCTGGGAGCAGGGCGGTCCGGGCGGGACGGCTCACCGTGTGAGGCGCGGCGGTCGTGGACGTCGTGGGGGGGCACGGCCACCGAAGACCGGTCAATCGGCGGACCGCTCCTTGTGATTCATGTGCGTGAGGCGTTCGGTGGCGGCCATCCAGGCCGCGAACGCCACGCACCCGCCCTCGAACGCGACCAGCCGCCCGTCCCAGGCATCGCCCGGACGCCCGGTCTTGGCCGCCGAGCGCAGCAGCGCGAGCCCGCCGACCAGGTTGGCCAGCCCCCACACCAGGTTCACGCCCGGCCCGGAGCGCGGCTGGCGAGCGGGGTGAGGTGGCGGCGTCCCGTGGCGGCCGTGGCCAGGTGGGGTGCGCTGTTGCTCACCAGCAGCCCCGCCACGAACGACCGGGCCGCAGGCGAGAACCTCACCTGCCCACCTTCCAGCCGTGCAGCTTCATCAGCCGGGCCGCCACCCTGGCGAACCGCTCACCGTCCAGCACCGCGCCCTCGCGCCTGATGTCGTCCTCGTCGAGCTCGAAGACCCGGTCGAGGCGGACGTAGGAGACGCGGTCGTCGTTCCCCCACCGTCCCAGCTCCAGCCACTCGGGGCCGTCGTCGCCCTTGCTGGACAGCATCATGCCGAGCAACCGCCGCCCGGCACGTCCCACGACCAGCAGCGGCCGGTCCTTGCCCCGGGACGGGTCCTCCTCGTACGGCACCCACGCCCACACGATCTCCCCCGGGTCGGCCAGGCCGTCGAGGTCGGGAGAGTACGCCAGAGTGGCGGCGCCGCGCACGTCGTAGACCTCACGTACGGCGCCCCGGGCGGGGCGGGGGTCCTCACCTAGATCACGCATTGGGGGAGCTTACGGCGCGCACCCTCCGAAAATCCACCCCGCCCGCCGCACGACCACGGCATCGCCCCGGAAGCTCGCGCCCTCTGCTCGCCTGCCCGCAGGAGACGCCACGCACCGGCCCGATGACGACACCTCCGAATGGACAGGGCCTCCTGCAAGAGCCGAACCGCAACAGGCGCCGGCACGTGGCTCCCGCGCGGACAGCAGCCGACACAGTCGCAGACGTGCGGCCGACCGCCGCCACGGAACGCAGCTGCGCCGAAGGCGACCACCGATGATGCTCGCGAGCCGGGACCGTCACGGTAGCCGGGCGCCGAGCAGGCGGCGCACCGCCGTCGGTGTGTGGCCGACGTGGCGGCGGATGGTCCTGGTGAGGTGGGCCTGATCGGCGAAGCCCAGGTCGGCGGCCAGCTCGGCCAGGCTCGGCGCGCCGTCTTCGAGCCGGTCGAGCGCCCTTCCGACGCGCACTCGGTTGCGGTAGTGGGTGAGGGAGACGCCCAGCTCGCGGGTGAAGGCGCGGCTGAGCGTGTAGGGGGACACGCCGAGGTAGGCCGCCAGCGACGTGAGCGTGGCGGTCTCCGGGACGTCGGCGGCGAACGCCTCACGGGCGGCCCCAACGATGCCGACCGCGTCCATCCGCCCCGCAGCCCGGGACAAAGTCACCCCCGCGTCCATCCGCCCCGCTGCCCGGGACAAAGTCACCCCCGCGTCCTTCCGTCCAGCGACCCGAGACGCGGTCACCGCGTCCTCCCTCCTTGGCGCCTGCGACGGGGTCAATGCTGCGTGCGTCCGCCCCGCCACCTGTGCAGAGGTCATCGCCGGGGCTTCGCCGCGCGGACCGGCCTGCGCGCCCGGCCCTGCGGCGGTGCGCCGGGTAGGCGCCGCTGTGACGTGGGACGGAGCGCCATCACCAGCGGACGTGGCCGGGGCGAGGGCGGCGCGGAGGAGGAGCATCAGGGTCTCGGGCAGCTCGTACGCGATGTCGCCGTCGCGGGCCGCCCTGAGGACGCGGCGGTGGGCGAGGTCGAGGCGGGCGTCCACGTAGAACGCCGGCGCCGCGAAGGCTGGGCCGGAGTCGCCGGACGTACGGGCGCCGTCGTGGAGCGGCATCGCGCTGGTGAGCGTACGCCACAAACCGGGCGACAGGGACAGGGAGGTGCAGACGTCGCCGCCCGCCGGGTGGGCGAAGCGTTCCTCTTCGCCGGGCAGCCCGATGTAGGCCATCGTCGGGTCGCTGACGACGGCCCGCCCGCGCGTCATCCGCCGGAACACGCCCCGCCGCACCAGCACCACCCGATAGCGGTCGCTCACCTCGGGAGCCGACCACCGGCGGTGATCGTCGACGCAGGTCACGACGTCGAGCCGGAACCCGGGACCGGAGGCCAGAGACACTGACGAACGCACGCCGGAAACGTTAGCCACCGCCTCCGACAATTCCGCCCCGTCGCAGCCTCGGCGGCCGTGGACGTGATCGCCGGGCTCGTGCCAAACTGGGCGGCGACACATCGACAACAGCTTGTCAGCGCCTGGTCGGTCGGTGGAGTGCGCTGGCCTGCTCGCTCGGTCGCGAGCACGGCCGGTCGTGCCTCCAGGCGGGATCGCGGTCGTGTACGCGCCGAGCCGTACACGAAAGGAACCGCATGTCCACCGACCCGTTCGGACTCACCGGCGCCGACCACTACATCCCCGATCCGGAGCGCGACACGGCGCTGCTGCTGGGCGCCTTCTACCAGCACCTCGCCACTGCACTGCCCGAGTACGCGCCTCTCACCGCCGCCATGCGGGCGCGTCAGGACGAGCTCGAAGCGGCGAACGCGCATCTGATCGTCGATGAGCCTGCCCGCCACAACCTGCGCATGACCCTGGCTCTGGTCGCCGCGTACGAGGTCCTCTCGCCCAGGCTGGGCAGGGAAGAGGCGATCGCCGCCGTACGCGCGGCCTTCATCGAACCGCTCGGCGACTCCCTCAAGGAGGGCACCCGGGCGATGCTGGACGGCGCGCAGGACGCGTTCCAGGCCATGGTGGAGCTGAGCAAGTCGCGTGAGGAGCACGCGTTCGGCAAGGGGTTCGTCTTCGCCCGGCCGGTCGACGACGGCGAGCGCTACCACGTCGAGGTGCGCCGGTGCTTCTACCACGATGTCCTGCTCGCCAACGGGGCGCCGGAGCTGACTCCGGTCATGTGCGCGTTCGACGCGAACTGGATCGAGGCCATCGCGCCCGACCGGCACGGCTTCCGATTCGAGCGCCGCACCACCATCGGGACGGGCGGTACGCACTGCCCGTTCCACTTCGTCCGCACCCGCTGAGGCCACTGTCCGAGGGCCGCAAGGATGTTCAAGACCGGGCCGCCGCTCCCCCGGCACGCTGGGCTCCATGACAGCGAACATTTCGTCCATCGTGTTCGATTGCGCCGACCCGGTCGCCCTCGCCGGCTTCTACGCCAAGGCGACCGGCTGGAAGCAGACGGGCGACGCCGATTTCGCGTCGCTCGAGGGCGGCCCGGTCTCGGTGTCGTTCCAGCGGATCGACGGCTATCAAGGGCCGGGGTGGCCGGGTGGCGGCAAGCACGCGCACCTCGACCTCACCGTGCCCGATGTCGAGGCGGCCGAGAAGGAGCTGGTCGCGCTGGGTGCGACGGTGCCGGAGTTCCAGCCTGGCGGTGACGGCTGGACGGTGCTCGTCGATCCCGAGGGGCATCCGTTCTGCATCATGGCCGCCGGTTAGACGGCATGGCCGGGCCGCTGGGGGCGGTCCCTACCCGAGCCCAGCGGCCCGGCCACCGCGCGGGCGTTCGCCCCTGTCCCAGCCGCTCGGTCGCGCGGGTGCTCGCGTCGCCGGTCAACGGCCCCGCCGCGTGCGGGCATTCGCGTTCGCCGGACGGCCGGGCAGCCGCAGCGGCCGGCCCGGCCCGTCAGGTCAGCTTCGCGAAGAACGTCCTGATGTCGTCGGCGAGCAGGTCGGGAGCCTGGACGGCGGCGTAGTGGCCGCCGCGCTCGAACTCCGACCAGTGCACGACGTTGTGCACGCGCTCGGCGTACCGCCGCACGGTCGTGTCGCCGGGGAAGACCGCGATGCCGGTCGGCGTGGGATCGGGGGCGGCGGGCGGGGCCTAGTCGGGCAGGCTCTCTTTGTACAGGCGGCCTGCCGAGCCCGCCGTGCCGGTGAACCAGTAGAGGGCGACGTTGGTGAGGATGTCGCCCGGGTCGAGCCCGCCGACGTCCCGGCCCCGGGAGGCGGACGCGTCCAGGTTCCAGGCGAGCAGCCCGGCCGGTGAGTCGGTGAGCGCGTAGGAGAGGGTCTGCGGCCTGGTGCCCTGGATGGCGGCGCGTCGAGCGCGTCCGGCCAGCGGGTGCCGGCGAGGCGCTCGCGCAGGTCGTCGAGCTCGTCCTGGGCGATGTCGAGGACGTGGTCGTCGATGAGCGATGGCATGCGCGGCAGGCTAGGAGCCCTACAGGCCACATTCCGGCCGCAATGCCACGCTCGTTCGCCGGCTGCGCCGCCGGTAGCCGGTAGCCGCTCATCCGGCGGCGAGCGATCTCACGCGCGCACCTTGCTCTAGAATTTCGTTCTGTGTCGTCAGAGTCAGCGTTCTTCACGCTCAAGCGGGACGAGTACGTCCCCGCGCCGCACGCCCGTGGTCCCTGGTCCCCCGGCATGCTGCACGGCCGGTTGCTCGGCGGTCTGGCCGCACGCGCGATCGAGCAGCGGCACGCCCGGCCTGGCCTGCGCTTCGCCCGGCTGACCGTCGATCTGTTCCGCAACAGCCCGATGCTGCCGGTCACCGTCGAGACCTCCCTGGTCAGAGACGGCCGCAGGATCCGCGTGGCGGACGCGACGATCTCCACCGCCCAGGGTGTCATCGCGCGGGCGAGTGCGGTGCTGCTGCGGGAGGGCGAGCAGCCCGGCGGTGAGCGGTCGCTGGTCACGCCCGCCTGGGACGTGCCGCCGCCCGAAGGACCGCCGGTTGAGGCGAACGGGCCGTGGACGCCGCCGTTCGACCTGTGGCGGGTGACGCAGTGGGGCGCTCCGGGGCCGGGCCGGGTGTGGATGCGCGAGCGGTTCGCGCTGGTGGACGACGAACCGCTGACCCCGATCGTACGGGCCGCGCTGGCCGCCGACTTCGCCAGCCCGCTCAGCAACTCCCAGGCCGACGGCCTGCGGTTCATCAACGCCGACTACACGCTGACCCTGGCCAGGCCGCCCGAGGGCGACCTCATCGGTATGGAGAGCACCGGCCACGTCAGCGACGGCGGCGTCGCGACCGGTCAGGTGACCGTGCACGACGCCGCCGGGCCGTTCGGCTTCTGCGTGGTGACGGCCCTCGCCAACGGCTCCGCCATGACGAAGCCGCCCAGCGCCGGGTAGCGGGCTACGCCGGACGTTCCGTGCGGTCGCCGGACCAGTCGGTGTGGAAGGTGCCCTCCTTGTCCACCCGCCGGTAGGTGTGCGCGCCGAAGTAGTCGCGCAGTCCCTGCACCAGCGCCGCCGGGAGGCGGTCGCGGCGCAGCCCGTCGTAGTAGGCCAGGGCCGAGGAGAAGCCGGGCGTCGGCACGCCGATCTGCACCGCCGTGGTGATCACGCGCCGCCACGACTCCTGGGCCGCCTCGAGCGCCCCGGCGAAGCTCGGGTCGGCGAGCAGCGTCGGCAGGTTCGGGTTCGCGTCGTACGCCGCCCTGATCCGGTCGAGGAACTTGGCCCTGATGATGCAGCCGCCACGCCAGATGGTGGCCATGGCGCCGAGGTCGAGGTCCCAGCCGTACTCCTTGGAGGCGGCGGCCATCTGGTCGAAGCCCTGGGCGTACGCGACGATCTTGGAGGCGTACAGCGCCTGGCGGACGTCCTCGATCAGCTCGCGCCCGCCGACGCCGGACAGGTTCGGACCGCGCAGGGAGCGGGCGGCGGCGCGCTGCTCGGGGTGGCCGGACAGGGCGCGGGCGAACGTGGCCTCCGCGATGCCGGTCACAGGCACGCCCAGGTCGAGCGCGCTCTGCACGGTCCAGCGGCCGGTGCCCTTCTGCTCGGCCTGGTCGACCACGATGTCCACGAACGACTTGCCGGTCTCGGCGTCGACCTGGTCGAGCACCTCGGCGGTGATCTCGATCAGGTACGAGTCGAGGTCGCCCCTGTTCCACTCCCTGAAGACCTCGGCGAGCTCGGCCGGGGTGGCGCCCAGGGCCTGGCGCAGCAGGTCGTAGGACTCGGCGATGAGCTGCATGTCGGAGTATTCGATGCCGTTGTGCACCATCTTCACGAAGTGCCCGGCGCCGTCGGGACCGACGTGCACGGCACACGGCACGCCGTCGACCTTGGCCGCGATGTCCTGCAGGATCGGGCCGAGCGCCTCCCAGGACTCCTTCGACCCGCCGGGCATGATGCTCGGGCCGTTCAGCGCGCCCTCCTCGCCGCCGGAGATGCCGGTGCCGACGAAGTGCAGGCCGCGCTCGCGCAGCGCGGCCTCGCGGCGGCGGGTGTCCTCGTAATGCGCGTTGCCGCCGTCGACGATCATGTCGCCCGGCTCCATCAGCTCGGCGAGCTGCTCGATCACCGCGTCGGTGCCGGCGCCGGCCTTCACCATGATGATCGCCCGGCGTGGCCGCTTCAGCGAGGCAACGAAGTCGGCCATCTCCTTCGCGGGCACGAACGCGCCCTCGTCACCGAACTCCTTCACGAGTTGCTCGGTGCGGCCGTAGGAACGGTTGTGCACGGCGACGGTGTAGCCGTGCCTCGCCAGGTTCCTGGCCAGGTTACGCCCCATGGTCGCCAGGCCGGTGACGCCGATGTCTGCCAAGTCCATTAGTCAGCTCCTCTGTGGGGAATACGCAACATCAAGCCCGGCGGTTCGCGGGGATATTCCCGTCAGTCGCTCTGGCGCACACCGAGCTCGTCGAGCCGGTCCAGCATGTCCGCCGGGTCGGCGTACACCCGGAAGGCCCCCGCACGCTCCAGCTCGTCCCTGCCATACCCGCCGGACAGCACCCCGATGCCGAGCGCCCCCGCCCGGCGGGCGGCGAGCAGGTCCCAGACGCTGTCGCCCACCACCATGGCGTGCGTGGGATCGACGCCGGCCAAGGCCGCGCCCGCGAGGAACAGGTCGGGGTCGGGCTTGGCCCTGCGCACCATGTCGCGGGTGACCATCGGCGTGTCACCAGGGAGCCCGAGCAGGCCCAGCGCGAGCCGGGCGGTGCGGGCGTAGCCGCTGGTGCAGATGGCCCACGGCACGCCCCGCTCGGTCAGCTCGCCCAGCAGCTCGACCGCGCCGGGCAGCGGCCTGACGGAGTGTGCCTGCTGCTCGTACGCCTCGGCGTGGTGGGTCTGCAGCTCGTCGATCTGCTCTCTGGACAGCTTGAGCCCGGTCTCGCGCAGCAGCGCGCTGACGAACAATCCGCCGCTCATGCCGATGCGCCGGTGGATCCGCCATACGGACAGGTCGATGCCCATCCCGGACAGCGCCTGCCGCCAGGCCACCACGTGCTGGTAGACGCTGTCGATCAGGGTGCCGTCGAGGTCGAACAGAAACGCCGCGGTGGGAGCCTGCGGGAAGTCACGCATGCGTCCATGACACCATGGCCGACATGCGGATCATCATCGCGGGTGGACACGGGAAGATCGCGCTGCGGCTGGCGGCCCGGCTCGCGCCGGAGTCTCAGGCGGTCGGCCTGGTACGCAACCCGGCGCACGTCGCCGACGTCGAGGCCGCCGGGGGCCAGGGCGTGGTGTGCGACCTGGAGCGCGCGGGCGTCGATGAGGTCACCGGGATCGTCGAGGGGGCCGACGCCGTGGTGTTCGCGGCCGGGGCCGGTCCGGGCAGCGGGGCGGCGCGCAAGGACACCGTCGATCGGGCCGCCTCCGTGCTGATGGCCGACGCCGCGGAACGGGCCGGGGTACGGCGCTTCGTCCAGATCTCCGCCATGGGTACGGGCAAGCCGCCCGCGCCGGGCAGCGACGAGGTGTGGGCCGCCTACATCAAGGCCAAGACCGAGGCCGAGGAGGACCTGCGCCGCCGCGACCTCGACTGGACGATCCTGCGGCCCGGCCGCCTCACCGACGAGCCGGGCACGGGCCGGGTGCTGCTGGCCCCCGAGGTGCCGCGGGGCGCGGTGCCGCGCGACGACGTGGCGGCCGTCATCGTCGCCCTGCTGGCGAGTCCGGGAACGGCCGGTCGCACGCTCGAACTCGTCTCCGGCGACACCCCCATCGGGGAGGCCGTCGCAGCCCTGTAAGCCGTCCGGCACGCCCCGGCTGGGGCGGCCGATGAACCGGGAGTCCCCCGGCGGTTGCGTGCTCAGCCGGGGAAGACGGCGGCCAGCTCGGGGATGCGGGCGCGGTAGCCGTCGAGCAGCTTGTGCGCCGTCGGCACCGAGTCGACCAGCGGGTGCAGCGCGAACGCGGCGACCGCGAGTCGCGACGACCCGGTGAGCGCGGCCTGGATGGCGGTCTGCTCCACCTCCTTGACCTGCTGCATGAGCCCGAGGAAGCGGCCGGGCAGCGGCCTGGTGGCCAGGGGACGGACGCCGGAGCCGTCCACCGCGCAGGGGATCTCGACGACGGCGTCGTCGGGCAGGCCCGGCACGGCCGAGCCGTTGCGCACGTTGAGGATCATCGTCGAGGGCTCACCTCTGGAGATGGCGGCCATGAGGGCGAGCGCGATGCCCTCGTACCCGCCGGCCTCCAGGTCCTCGGCCGAGCGCTCGCCGGCGTCGGCGGCCTCGCGCGCCTCCGCCATGTACGACTCGTCGCGCTCCTTGCGGGCCAGCCGCCAGGCGTTCAGCGCGTCCTCCGGCCGCTCGCGCACGGCGGCGTAGAAGCGTTCCTGCTGCTCCAGCAGCGCCTCGCCGCGGGTGCGCCCGGCGCCGGCGGCCACCGCCTGCCGGGAGAAGTAGTAGTAGTACAGGTACTCGTTGGGCAGCGCGCCGAGCACCCGCACCCAGTCGGGGCCGAGCAGCCTGGCCTCCTCCACCCGGTGCAGCGCGGCGTCGTCGGCGAGCAGGTCGGGCAGCACGTCCCGGCCGTCGTGCTGGAGCCCGCGCAGCCAGCCGAGGTGGTTGAGGCCGACGTAGTCGGGCGAGACGCGGGCGGGGTCGAGCCCGAGCGCGCCGGTCGCCCGCCTGATGAGCCCGATGGGCGAGTCGCAGATGCCGATGACGCGGTCGCCGAGCACGCCGCGCATGGCCTCGGTGATCATGCCGGCCGGGTTGGTGAAGTTGATGACCCACGCCTTGGGCGCGCGGGCGGCGACGCGTTCGGCCACCCGTACGGCGACGGGCACGGTGCGCAGCCCGTACGCGATGCCGCCTGGGCCGGTGGTCTCCTGGCCGACCAGGCCGAGTTCGAGCGCCACCCGCTCGTCGGCGGTGCGCCCGGCCAGGCCGCCCACGCGGATGGCGGAGAAGACGAAGTCGGCTCCGGTGAGCGCCTCGTCGAGGTCGGTGGTGACGCGCACGCGAGGCGGGTCGTCGTGCCCCGCGGCCTGGCCGCGCAGCACGTGGGAGATCGCCTCAAGCCGTTCGGGCGAGACGTCGTAGAGCACCACCTCCTCCACCCGGGGCTTGGCGGTGTCGCGCAGCAGCGCGCCGTAGACGAGCGGGACGCGAAAGCCCCCGCCGCCGAGTACGGCCAGTCTCATCCTCAGCCTTTCACGTGAGCAGCACTTCGACGCCGGCGGCGGCGCAGGCGCGCAGCGTCGCCTCGTCGGCGCCTTCGTTCGTGACCAGCACATCGACGTCCTCAGGACCGCACACGCGCAGCGCGCCGGTGCCGGGGAACTTGTGCCGGTCCGCAAGCAGCACCACCTGCCCGGCGGCGGCGATCATGGCCCGTTTGAGCGGCACCTCGGCGAGCGTGGTGTCCACGAGCTGCCCGTCCGGACGTACGCCGCTCGCCCCGAGGAACACCCGGTCGGCGACAACCTGGGCGAGCGCCGCCTCGGTCAGCACGCCGACGAGCGAGTGGTAGGGCCGGCGCACCATGCCGCCGAGGAGCAGCAGCTCGACGGCGGGGTCGGAGCGCAGCACGTCGAGCACGGCCAGGCTGGAGGTGACCACGGTGACGCGGCGGCCGCGCAGCTTGCGCGCCAGCCGCATGGTGGTCGTGCCGATGTCGAGCAGGACGACGTCGCCGTCGCCGACCAGCTCGGCCGCGCGGGCGGCCACGGCCTCCTTGTCCTGCTCGTCGGTGGCCGCGACCTCGGAGAACGGCCGGTCGGCGTCGGCGTCGACGGTGGCCAGGGCGCCGCCCCTGACGCGCCGCAGGGTGCCGTCGCGGTCGAGCACCTCGAGGTCCCTGCGGATGGTGGACGGGCTCACGCCGAGCTGACTGGCGAGATCGCGCACGCTCGTGGCGCCCGAGTCGCGGACGCGGCGCATGATCTCGGCATGCCGGAGGCGCTGGAGCACGCCGGGAGTCTAACATTCAAAAACGCGCAGAAGTAAGCAACTTGCGCCAAACGAGTGCGCGAGCACTTGCAGAGTGCGAGCAAACGTGCAAGATTGCGCAGAACCTGGTGTGTCGAGGAGGACTTATTCCCGTGTCTGTCCAGGCGTACGACCCTCTTGCCGGTGAGCGCAGCCCCGATGCCCCGCAGTTCGATGTCTTCCTGGCGGGCACCGTCTTTCTCGACATCATCTTCACCGGCCTGCCCGCCATGCCCGCGGCGGGCACCGAGATCTGGGCCGAGGGCATGGGTTCGTGCCCCGGCGGCATCGCCAACCTGGCCATCGCGACGAGCCGGCTCGGGCTGCGCACGTCGCTGGCGGCCGCGTTCGGCGATGACGACTACGGCGACTTCTGCTGGCGCACCCTCGAGGAGCAGGAGTCGGTGGACCTGTCGCGCTCGCGCCGCTTCGAGCACTGGCACTCGCCGGTGACGGTGTCGATGGCCGTGCACCGCGACCGCAGCATGGTGACCCACGGGCATCCCGCGCCGATGCCGGCCAACGAGATGATCGGCAAGCCGCCGCGTTCGCGCGCGGTGATCGCGACGCTGTCGCCCGACGAGCCGCTCGGCTCGCCCGACGCGCCGTGCTCGTGGGCGGAGCTGGCCTCCCGCGACGGCGCGCTGATCTTCGCCGACGTGGGCTGGGACCCGTCGGGCGCCTGGTCGCGCTCGGTGCTCGACCAGCTCGAGAACTGCCACGCGTTCATGCCGAACGCGACCGAGGCGATGGCCTACACCGGTACGGAGACGCCGCGCGACGCGCTGTACGCGATCGCCGACAAGGTGCCCCTGGCCGTGGTGACCGACGGCGCCAACGGGGCGATGGCGATCGACTCCACGACGGGCGAGGAGGCGTTCGTGCCGGCGCCCCGGGTGACGGCGCTCGACCCGACCGGCGCGGGGGACGTGTTCGGCGCCGGACTCGTGCTCGGTACGCTGTGTCGCTGGCCGCTCGACGACCGGCTGGCGTTCGCCGAGCTGTGCGCCGGGCTCGCGGTGCAGCAGTTCGGCGGCTCGCTGGCCGCGCCGGGCTGGGGCGACATCGCCGACTGGTGGCACGAGGTGCGCGAGGCCGCCCCGCACGGCGGCGCGTACGGCAGCTCGCTGGCCCGCCGCTACGCCTTCCTCGACCGGCTGGTGCCCACCGACCCGGTGGGAGCGGTGCGCCGGGCCGCCGCCACCATCGCCCGGTACGCCGACGTGGGCATGGCACCCCCCGCTTCCGGGCAGCGGCCGGAAGCGCCGCGACCCTCGCCCGAGGGTGACGAACCGGACACGCCTCGCGCCCCTGTCCAGAAGGAGTAACGCATGACCGCCCCGACGCGACGACCGCGCGGTTCGAGAGCCTTCGCCCTGCTCGCCGCCGGCGCTCTGACCCTCACCGGGGTTCTGGCCGGGTGCGCGCCCGGCTCCTCCGCCCCTCCCGCCTCGTCGCCGCCGCAGCCGTCGGCCTCGGCGGTGCGCACCGACCCCGCCCAGCTGGGCCAGGTCACGCTGACCGTGTGGGACCAGGAGGTGCGCGGCGGCCAGGCGGCGCAGATGGAGCGGCTCAACAAGGCGTTCCAGGAGAAGTACCCCAACATCAAGCTCAACCGGGTCTCCCGCTCGTTCGACGACCTCAACACCACGCTGCGCCTGGCGCTGAGCGGCAACGAGCCGCCCGACGTGGTGGAGGCCAACAACGGCCGCTCGTCGATGGGCGCGTTCGTCAAGGCGGGGCAGCTGCTGCCGCTGGACGCCTACGCCGACGCCTACGGGTGGAAGCAGCGCTACCCCGAGTCGGTGCTGCGCTACTCGCGCTACACCGCCGACGGCAAGGTGTTCGGCGAGGGCAACCTGTACGGTCTGCCGCAGGTCGGCGAGGTCGTCGGCATCTTCTACAACAAGGCCAAGCTCGGCAAGCTGGGCCTGAAGCCGCCGGCGACGTGGGCCGAGTTCGAGTCGGCGCTGGAGACGGCGAAGGCGAAGGGCGAGGTGCCGCTGCAGTTCGGCAACCTCGACAAGTGGCCGGCGGTGCACGTGTTCGGCACCGTGCAGGGCCGCGAGGTGCCGAAGGAGCAGATCAGCACGCTGGCCTTCGGCAAGAAGGGCGCGTCCTGGACCTCGCCGGAGAACCTCAAGGCCGCCGAGCAGCTGGTGAGCTGGGTGGACAAGGGCTACTTCGCCAAGGGCTTCAACGGGCAGGGCTACGACGCCTCCTGGCAGGCGTTCGGCAAGGGCGAGGGCGTGTTCCTCATCGCCGGCACGTGGCTGCTCGCCGACCTGGACAAGGCGCTCGGCTCCGACCTGGGCTTCATGCTGCCGCCGGGCGCGACGGCCGACGCCCCGCCGGTGGCGACGGGCGGCACGGGGCTGCCGTTCGCGGTGACGTCCAAGAGCAGGAACCCGGACGCGGCGGCGGCGTACATCGACTTCATCACCAGCGCCGACGCCATGAAGGTGCTGACCGAGACCGGTAACCTGCCGGTCGCCGACACCTCCGCGCAGAGCGTGAAGGAGGGTCCGCAGCAGGACGTGTTCACCGCGTTCGGCACGGCCACCGAGAAGGACGGGCTGGTGCCCTACCTCGACTACGCCACCCCGACGTTCGCCGACACGCTGGGCGCGGCGCTGCAGGACCTCCTCGCCAAGAAGGCCACGCCGCAGGAGTTCCTGGAGAAGCTGGAGAAGGACTACACCTCGTTCGTCGAGAGCAACGGAGGATGACCCGACCGCCCGGGGAACCCCGCCGCGTCGCCTACCTCTACCTGCTGCCCGCCTTCGTGATCTATGCGGCGTTCCTGCTGTTCCCGATCGGGCGGGCCGTGCAGTTCTCCCTGTACGACTGGGACGGGCTGTCGGTCGGCACCTGGGCGGGGCTGGACAACTACCTCGCGATCGTGACCGACGAGGGGCTGCGCGCGGCGTTCGCGCACGCGCTGGTGCTCGTCGTCTTCTACGCGGTGTTCCCGCTGGTCATCGGTCTCGCGCTGGCCGCGATCCTGAACCACGCCAAGGTGCGCGGCCTCGGCTTCTTCCGCACGGTGGTGTTCCTTCCGCAGGTCATCGCGATGGTCGTGGTGGCGGTGGCCTGGCGGCGCGTGTACGCCCCCGACGGCTCGCTCAACTCCCTGCTCAGCGCGCTCGGGCTGGACTCGCTGACCCGCGGCTGGCTGGGCGACTACACGTTCGCGCTGCCCGCCGTGGGCGTGGTGGGCACCTGGTTCGAGACGGGCCTGGTGACGGTGCTGCTGCTGGCCGGGATGAGCCGGGTGCCGTCGGAGCTGTACGAGGCGGCCCGCCTCGACGGCGCGGGCGCGGTGCGCGAGTTCTTCGCGGTCACGCTGCCGTCGGTGCGCGCGGAGATCGCGGTGGCGCTGACGCTGACGGTGATCGCCGCGCTGCGCACCTTCGACCTGGTGTACGTCACCACCCGCGGCGGGCCCGGCGACTCCACCTCGGTGCCGTCCTACGAGGTCTACCACCGGGCCTTCGGCCTGGGGCAGGTCGGCTCGGCGGCGGCCATCGGGGTCACGCTGACCGTGCTGATCTTCATCGTGTCGTTCGGGGTCAACCGCTTCGCGGACAGGAGGCTGTCGTGATCTCGCGCGGTGAGCGGGTGGCGAACTACGTCATCCTGACGGTGTTCGCCGCGTTCGCGCTCTACCCGATCGTGGTGATCCTGTCGGCGGCGCTCGGCCCGGCCGACAGCGGCGGCACGTCCGGCCTGGGGAACTTCGCGGCGGCGTGGGAGATCGGCCGGTTCGACTCCTATCTGCGCACCAGCCTCGCGGTGTCGGCGTTCGTGGTGGTCGTCAGCGTGATTTTGTCGATCATGAGCGGGTACGCCTTCGGCACCATGCGTTTTCGCGGCCGTACGGTGCTGTTCTACCTGTTCATGCTGGGCATCATGATGCCGAGCGAGGCGGTGGCGGTGCCGCTCTACTTCGATCTGCGCTCGCTGGGGCTCATCGACACGTTCTGGTCGATCACGCTGCCGCAGGTCGCGCTGTCGGTGGCGTTCGGGACGTTCTGGATGCGCGCCTACTTCCTGACCTCCAGCCGGGCGATCGTGGAGGCGGCCCGCATCGACGGCGCGTCGAGCTGGCGCATCCTGTGGCAGGTGCTGCTGCCGCCCGCCAGGCCCGCGGTGGTCACGCTGACGCTGCTGGTGTTCATGTGGACGTGGAACGAGTTCCTCATCCCGCTGATCATGGTGACCAGCGAGTCGCTGCGCACCGCGCCGCTCGGCCTGGCGTTCTTCCAGGGGCAGTACACCTCCGGCTTCACGCTGCTCGCGGCCGGATCGGTCATCGTCGCCACGCCCGTCGTCGTCTTCTACCTGTTCCTCCAGCGCCACTTCGTCCGCGGACTGCTCCAGGGGGCGGTCCGCGAGTAACCCCCCGGAGGTTCGATGCCCATCACAAGATCCGTAGCGCGGCGGCGGACCGCGGTGACCGCGCCGCTGGCCGCGGCCGCGCTCGTCCTCGGCGTCACGCCCGCACTCCCGGCGTCGGCGGCCGCTCCCCCATCGGCTGTTCACGAGCGTCCAGGCAAGACGCCCGTCGATCTGGACGCGTTGTTCGTCGGCGCGCACCCCGACGACGAGTCGGGCACGCTGTCCACACTCGGCCAGTGGAACGAGGATCACGGCGTGCGCGCCGGCGTGGTGACCGTCACCAGGGGCGAGGGCGGCGGCAACGCGGTCGGGCCCGAGGAGGGCCCGGCGCTCGGCCTGCTGCGCGAGGCCGAGGAGCGCTCCGCCGTCGGCAAGGCGGGCGTGCGCGAGGTGTTCAACCTCGACGACGTCGACTTCTACTACACGGTGAGCGCGCCGCTGACCGACCAGGTGTGGGGCGGCGACACGCTGGAGAAGGTGGTCAGGGTCGTCCGCCAGACCCGGCCCGAGATCATCCTCACCATGGACCCGGCGCCGACGCCGGGCAACCACGGCAACCACCAGGAGGCGGCCAGGCTGGCGATCGCCGCCTTCTACGCGGCCGCCGACCCGAAGAGGTTCCCCGAGCAGATCACCAAGGAAGGGCTGAAGCCGTTCGCGCCCGCCCGGCTGCTCACCAGCGGGGCGCGCGGCACCGGCCAGCCCGGGGAGGCGTGCTCGTCGACGTACAAGCCGGCGAACCCGGCGCAGAACGTCTTCGGCGTCTGGAGCGGCCGCACCTCGGCGCGCCAGGGCAAGACGTGGGCGGCGATCGAGCGTGAGGCGCAGCGCCAGTACGCCTCGCAGGGCTGGGCCGGCTTCCCCGACGTGCCGTCCGACCCGCAGCAGCTCGGCTGCGACTTCTTCACCCAGGTGGACGCGCGGGTGCCGTTCCCCGAGCCGGGCAGCGCGGCCGCCGCGGCGCCTGCGAACATCCTGGACGGCGCGCTGACCAGGCCCAAGGGCGGCGTGCCGCTCGGCACGCGGTTCTTCCTGCGCACGAGCGACTTCGACGTGCGGCCGGGCGCCGCGTTCACGGTCGAGGCCGAGGTGAGCGCGCCGCAGCGGGACCGGCTCGGCCGCTCCACGGTGGCGCTGCGGATGCCGGAGGGCTGGCAGGTCACCGGCTCGGGCGACCTCGGACGGGTGCGGGCCGGGCAGACGGCGAAGGCCACGTTCACGGTCACGCCGCCCGCGCAGGCCGAGCCGGGCCGGGTGCGCGTCGCGGCCACCCTCACCACCGAGAACGGCGGCGGCTACACCGACCGGCAGGTCGAGGTGAGCCCGCCCGTACGCGCCGCGCAGCAGCCGCTCCCCCAGGTCGCCCAGTACGAGGAGTGGACAGCCGAGGTCGGCGTGCCGCAGCTCGGCGGCATCGTCCAGCCGGTGCTCACGCTGCCGTCGGGCGGCAGCCGCGAGGTCGGCGTGGTCGTCACCAACGTCGGCTCCGAGACCCGCTCCGGCACCGTGCGCATCGACCTGCCCGGCGGATTCACCGCCGAGCGCACCGAGGCGCCGTTCGAGGACCTGGCGGCGGGCGAGTCGGTGACGGTGCCGTTCAAGGTGACCAACTCCGACCCGTCGCTGAAGACCTCCAACGAGGGCGGTGACTACGCGTACACGATCACCACGACGATCGACGGCGGCGGCTCGGCCGTCACCAGGCCCGCGCTCGAACTGGTCCCGGCCACCACGGTGCCGCAGGCCGAGACCGCGCCGGCCGTGGACGGCGCGGAGGGCGACGGCGAGTACACCGGTGACACGCTCGACATCTCCCGCCGGTGGGAGGGCAGCGAGTGCGCGTCGGCGGCCGACTGCTCGGGCACGGCCAAGCTCGCCTGGCACGACGACACGCTGTACGTGCTGGTGCACGTGAAGGACGACGTGCTCGGCACCGCGCTGGAGTCCTCCGACTGCAAGCGGCACTGGCGTACCGACGCGGTGGAGGTCACGCTCGACCCGCGCGGCGCGTCCGAGAACACCTCCACCACGTTCAAGACCGCGGTCCTGCCGGTCACCGCCGAGGGGCCGCCGTGCTTCCTGCGGGACGCCGACAACCGCCAGGGCCCCGGCGAGGAGACCGCGCCCGGCATGAAGGTGGCGTCCACGACCGGTGACGGCGAGTACACGGTGGAGATGTCGATCCCGATGGAGGTGCTGCCCGGCGCGGTCGATCCGGAGCACCTGGGGCTGAACATCCTCGTGTACGACTCCGACACCCAGGACAAGACCGGCCAGACCCGTATCGGCTGGTCGACGTGGGGCGGGGTGCAGGGCGACCCGTACCGGTGGGGCGTGGCCAGGCTGCCCGGCTACCAGCCGCCCGCCGACCGGCCTGTCACGCCGCCCGAGCCGGTGATCCCCGACACGGCGCTGTCCAGCCTGGACTCGCCGCAGACGCTGGAGCAGTCGGTGCGGGTGAACGTGCCGCCCGCGGGCGCGCCGGCCGCCGACCCTGCTGCGCGTGTGGTGTCCGCGTCGAGTGGGCGTGATTCCGTACGGGTGCGGCTGCAGGCCGGGGAGCCCGGCGAGGCGCACCTGTTCGTCCGCGACGCCGAGGGCACGGCCGGGAGCGAGGTCGTGAAGATCTCCCGCAAGGGGGTCACCACCGTCACCGTGCCGGTGACCCGCATCCCGGGCGAGGGCGCGACCGTGCTGGCGGGCTGGGCGGCCCGCGACGGCGGCACGGCGGCGGCATCGGCCCCGCTGCGCTGAGCCCTGCTCAGGGGGACGCCGGCTCCTGTCGTCACTTTCTGTGATTGTCCGACTACAATCCGGGTAGATGTGCAGGAGCCAACGTCCCCCCCGTGCGGCGTTCCCCTCTCCGCCGCGCGCGCACGAAAGGGAGCCCCCATGCCCGGACTCGACCGGTGCGCGACCATGCCCGTCCATCGCCGCCTGCTCGCCTCATCGCCTCGCTACGCGCTCGCCCTCGCCGCCATCGAGAACGAGACGTTCGCCAGGAGGACCGCCAGGGCGCCCGGCAGGGAGGAGGTCGTCACCATCCCCGTGGTGGTGCACGTCGTCCACCACAGCCCTGAGCAGGACATCGGGCAGGAGCAGATCGACAGCCAGCTCGAGGTGCTCAACGCCGACTTCCGGCGGGCCAACCCCGACGTGAGCAAGGTGCCGCAGGTGTGGCGGGACCTCGTGGCCGACGCCCGGCTGGAGTTCCGCCTGGCCGAGACCGCCCCTGACGGCTCGCCCGCCACCGGCGTCGTGCGCGTCTCGACGGACGTCACCGGCTTCTCCACCGATGACCGGGTCAAGTTCACCGCCCGGGGCGGCTCCGACGCCTGGCCCGCCGACCGCTACCTCAACATCTGGGTGTGCGAGCTGGACGACGCGCTCGGCTACGCCGCCTTCCCCGGCGGGCCGCCCGAGCTCGACGGGATCGTCATCCGGCACTCCGCGTTCGGCACCACCGGCACGGCGGCGGCCCCGTACGACGGGGGCAGGACCGCCACCCACGAGGTCGGCCACTGGCTCAACCTGCGCCACATCTGGGGCGACGACGGCGACGGCTGCTCGGGCAGCGACTTCGTCGACGACACCCCCAACCAGGCCGGCCCCAACCACGGCGCGCCGTCCTTCCCCCAGGTGAGCTGCGGCAACGCGCCCCACGGGGACATGTTCATGAACTACATGGACTACGTCGAGGACGCGGCCATGTTCATGTTCACCAAGGGCCAGGCGGAGCGGATGGACTCGGCGCTGGCCGGGCCGCGTTCGTCCTTCCTGACGCCGCGGCTGCGGGAAAGCATGCGCGCCGCCGCCCCCAGCTGACGCAGGTGGCCGGCCCGCGTAGGTCATCCGCATGGCAAGTCGCCGGGCCCGGTCGTCAGTGCTGCTCACCCCGGCTGCGAACATGGGGAGCATGCGTGTTGTGGTGATCGGAAGCGGCATCGTGGGCGCCGGCGCGGCCTACCACCTGAGCCGCAGGGGCGCGGCGGTGACCGTCGTGGACGGCGGCTTCCCCGGTGAGGCGACGCAGGCGGGCGCCGGCATCGTCTGCCCGTGGGTCGACCACCCCGAGGACGACGACTGGTACCGCCTGACCCGCGAGGGCGCGCGCCACTACCCCGGCCTGGTCGAGGAGCTGGGCGAGGACATCGGTTACGCCAAGGTGGGCGCGCTGCTGGTGGCCGAGGACCCGGTCGATCTGGAGCCGGTGCGGGCGCTGCTGCGCCGCCGCCACGCGGGCGCGCCCGAGATGGGCGAGGTCGTGGACGTCCCGACCCCCGTCGAGCTGTTCCCGCCGCTGTCCGACACGCTGAGCGCGCTGCTGGTACCGGGCGCGGCCAGGGTGGACGGCCGCTCGGTACGCGACGCGCTGCTCGCGGCGGCCGTGGCCAGAGGCGCCGAGGTCCGTACGGGCACCGCCACCCTGACCCCCGGCGGTCAGGTCCTGCTGCACCCCACCGAGGATCAGCCCGGCGGGCCTCTCGCTTCTCCAGCCTCTTCCCGGGCCGTTTCTCCCGGGGACACGGCTGCTGTCTCCGGGGCCGCCGGTTCCGCTGCTGCCGGGACGGACGCATCCGAGACGGCGGCGCAGAAGGCGGCTCGCCCGGGGACGGAGGGCGCGGAAACGGACCGGCGGGGAGCCGCCCGGCCGGAGGCTGAGAGGCCGGCGGCAGGTGGGCGGGAAGCGGCCGAAGCCGCCGGCGGCGGTGACTCGTGGCGGCAGTCGGCGCCGGTCGCCTCCGCGCCTTCGATGCCCGGCGTCTGCAAGACACCGACGGGCGAGGGCGTGCCGATCGAGGCGGACAGGGTGATCGTGGCGGCCGGGGCGTGGACCGGTGAGGTGTGCCTGCCGCTGGGCGTCGAGCTGCCGGTCTTCCCGCGGCGCGGCCAGATCCTGCACGCCACGCTGGAGGGTGTGGACACCGCGTGGTGGCCGATCATCCTGCCCCGGCAGGGGCCGTACCTGCTGGGCTTCCCCGACTCGCGGGTGGTGATCGGCGCGACGGTGGAGGACGTCGGGTTCGCGCCGCGCGTCACGGTCGGCGGGCTCGACGAGGTGATCGAGGCGGGGCTCAGGGTGGCTCCGGGGCTGGCCGGTGCGACGGTGTCGGAGACCCGGGTCGGCCTGCGCCCGGTCTACGCTCCCGGTCCGGCGCTGATCGGGCCGGTGACCGATCGGGTGGTGGTGGCGACGGGGCTGAGCGCGTACGGGCTGACGGCCGGCCCGTTCGCCGGCGAGATCGCCGCCGCGCTGGTGCTCGGTGAGCGGCCGCCGATCGACATCACGCCGTACCTGCCACCGAGAAGCCCCTGACATCGGGCCCCAAAATCGGTCACTGAGCGCGATAAGCCACCCTGCCCGTCAAGTACGACAAGCAGCAACGTAAGATCGGATACCTCCCCACCGGTGACGTCGTGGGGAGGCCGCCTTGCCGCTGCTCGCACTGCTCCTGCTGCTGCTCGTGGTGCTCGCCGGCTGTGCGGACCCGAAGGCGGTCGCGCCCCCGTCTCCGTCCGCCAGTCCCCCGCCGTCCTCCGCGGCTCCCGCACCCAAGCCGCTGGCGCCCCGCCATCGCGGACGCGCGCCCGAGCAGGAGGTCCGGGTGCCGCACTCCGCCTCGGGCCGGTACGCCGTCGTCCCCGGGTCCGACCGGGCCAGGCGTGGACGGGGCGCGCTCGTGCGCTACCTGGTGGAGGTGGAGCGGGGGCTGCCGTTCGATCCCTTCGCGTTCGCCGCCGAGGTGCACCGCACGCTCAACGACGTCCGCGGCTGGGCCCGTTTCCAGCGCGTGGACCACGGCCCGGTACGGGTGCGCGTCGCGCTGTCCAGCCCGCGCATGACCATCCGCCAGTGCCTGCCGCTGCGCACCGGCGGCGAGCTGTCCTGCTGGAACGGCCGCCGCTCGGTCATCAACGCGCTGCGGTGGGCGAAGGGCGTCCCGCAGTACGGCGGCGACCTGGCCGCGTACCGGCGCTACCTGATCAACCACGAGGTCGGCCACGCGCTTGGCCACGGTCACCGGCGCTGTCCCGGCCCCGGCAGGCTCGCGCCGGTGATGGTCCAGCAGTCGAAGTCGCTCGGCCGCTGCCGCCCCAACCCCTGGCCGTACCCGCACGGCGACCACGACAAGCGCCGCTAGCTCCGCACCGGGGCCGGTGGCGCATGCCGGCGGGGCTGCCGAAGCCGCGTAGCGGGCCGGGCGATGGCGAGGGCAGCGCCCCGGAGGCCGCGCGGCGAGCGGGGCCTGGCGGGGGCGGTGAGCAGGCAACGCCGCGTGGCGGGCGGGGGCGGCGTTCCCTGGCGCCGAAGCTACCGATAGGTTTCCATCAACCGGACGAGTCGCCGCTTCGGTGACGGGGCCCGGCAACGCCGTACGCCGCCAGGAAGCGCGGGGGGCGCCGGCGGCGGCCGGTTCCCGGTCATCGCCGGTTGAGCGATCACGACCGTCTGACCTATCGCGATATATCGTAGAAGCGGAAACATCGGGGAGTCCCGCCGATCGGGACGCGAGAACTTTCCAGGGGAGTGTGAGCGATGGCAGGGATGCGGACGGCACGGCGGATCCTCGCGGGCGGCGCGGTCCTGGCCGCGGCCGGCTGGGCGCTGCGCGAGGTTCCCGCCGAGCTGGGCATGCGGCCGCTGGCGTCGGGGCCGGACCGGGCGGCGCGGATCCGGCGCTCGCCGCAGTTCAGGGACGGCGCGTTCGTCAACACGATGTCCGAGCCGGCGACCGTGCCGTCAGGGCCGCCCGTGAGCATGCTCGGCGAGCTCGCCACCGACCGCTCCCAGCGGCGCCCCGCAGGTCCCGTTCCGCTGCGCATCCCGCCGTCCGACGCGCCGCCCGCCGACGGCGTGCGCGCGATCTGGTACGGCCACGCCTCCACGCTGGTGGAGATCGAGGGCCGCCGGGTGCTGTTCGACCCGGTGTGGAGCCGCCGGGTCTCCCCCTCGCAGCTCGTCGGCCCGAAGCGGCACCACCCGGTGCCGGTGGAGCTGCACGAGCTGCCCGAGGTGGACGCGATCGCGATCTCCCACGACCACTACGACCACCTCGACATGGCGACCGTGCAGACGCTCAACCGCACGCAGAAGGCGCCGTTCATCGTGCCGCTCGGCATCGGGGCGCACCTGGAGCGGTGGGGCGTGGCGGCGTACCGGATCATCGAGCTGGACTGGGACGAGGAGACCGAGGTACGCGGGCTGCGCTTCGTCGCGACGGCGGCCCGCCACTTCTCCGGCCGGACCCTGACCCGCAACGACACGCTATGGGGCTCCTGGGTGGTGGCCGGTCCGACCAAACGGGTGTTCTACGCGGGCGACTCGGGCTACTTCGACGGCTACAAGGGCATCGGGAGCAAGCACGGCCCGTTCGACCTGACGCTGATGCCGATCGGCGCCTACAGCCCGGCCTGGCCGGACATCCACATGAACCCGGAGGAGGCCGTCAACGCCCACCTCGACCTGGGCGGCAAGCTGCTGCTGCCGGTGCACTGGGCGACGTTCACGCTCGCCCTGCACCCGTGGGCGGAGCCCGTCGACCGGCTGTGGCGCGAGGCCAAGGCGCGCGACGTGCGCATCGCGGTGCCGCGGCCGGGCGAGGCCGTGGACGTCTCGGCCGCGCCCACGGTCGAGGGCTGGTGGGAGATGCTCACCTGAGCACCCCGGCATAGGGTTCGGATGTGAGCAATCTGGAACGCGAGCCGCGCGAGATCCGCTGCGGCGCCGGTGCGGCCGATGAGCGCGAGGTGCTGACCGGGCGCGAGGTGCCGCTCGGCGGTCCCCGCGCGATGCTGGTCAGCAGGACCCTCCCCCACAAGCACCGCCGCATGATCGGCGCGTGGTGCTTCGTCGACGCCTACGGGCCGCAGGTCGCCACCATGCGGGTGCCGCCGCATCCGCACACCGGCCTGCAGACCGTGAGCTGGCTGGTCGAGGGCGAGGTGCTGCACCGCGACAGCATCGGCTCGCTGCAGGAGATCCGTCCCGGGCAGCTCAACCTCATGACGGCGGGGCGCGGCATCTCGCACTCCGAGGAGTCGCCGCAGACGACGCTGCACGGCGTGCAGCTGTGGGTGGCGCTGCCCGATGCGCACCGGCAGGTCGCGCCCGGCTTCGAGCACCACCCCGAGCTGCCCGGGCTGGCCGGGCCCGGCTTCCGCGCCCGCGTCATCATGGGCACGCTCGGCGGGGTGACCTCGCCCGCCACCGCCTACTCCCCGCTCGTCGGCGCCGAACTGGACGTCGAGGGGGAGGCCGAGGTGCCGGTCGAGCCGGGGTTCGAGCACGGGCTGCTGCTGTTCGACGGTGAGGTGGCCGGGGCCGAGCGCGGCGCGCTGGTGTACCTGCCGCCGGGCCGGACCTCCATCCGGCTCGCGGGGCGCGGGCGGGTGCTGCTCATCGGCGGCGAGCCGTTCGGCGAGGAGATCGTCATGTGGTGGAACTTCGTCGGCCGCTCCCACGAGGAGGTGGCCGCGTACCGGAAGGAGTGGATGGAGGGCGAGGGGTTCGGCGTCGTCGAAGGCTTCGACGGGGAGCCGCTGCCCGCGCCCGTCCTGCCCGGCACGCGGCTCAAGCCGCGCGGCCGCGTCCGCTGAGGACCCACCGCCGGGGTGCCCTGGGCGGACAGGTCCAGCGGGCCGTCCCCACCATCTCGGGCTGCGGGCCGCGCGGCCCCGCAGCCGTCAGGTGAGGCGTTGTGCCTTGCTGAGCAGGCGCTGCGCCACCACCACGAGTGCCAGGAACGCGCCGCTGACCACCTGCTGGAACGCCGACGTCAGGTTCCCCACCTGGTTGATGAGGCTCTGGATGACGCCGAGCAGCAGCACCCCGGCCACCGACCCGGTGATGCCGCCGGCGCCGCCGGTCAGCAGCGTGCCGCCGATCACCACGGCGGCGATGGCGTCGAGTTCGAGGCCGATGCCGAGGATGGTGACGCCGGAGGAGAGCCGGGCGGCGTTGAGCGCGCCGGCCAGCCCGGCCAGCAGGCCCGACATGACGTACACGTACACCTTGGTACGGGCGACGGGCACGCCCATCAGGGCCGCCGCCTGCTCGTTGCCGCCGATGGCGTAGACGTTCTGGCCGAATCCGGTGCGCTGCAGCAGCACCATGGCGAGCAGCGCGAGCAGGGCGGTGATGTAGACGGGCCAGGTCAGGCCGAGGATCCCGCCCTGGCCGAGCGCGGCGAACGCGGGGTCCTCGACGAGGTAGGTGGTGGCGCCCTCGTCGGAGATGGCCAGCATGAGCCCGCGCACGCCGAGCAGCCCGGCCAGGGTGACGATGAACGGCGCCATCCCCGTACGTGCGATGACCAGCCCTTGCAGCAGCCCGACGACCCCGCAGACGGCGAGCGGCAGCAGCAGCGCCACGAGCAGGCCGTACTGGGAGCCGTAGGCGGCGAGCACGCCGCCCAGGACGAACAGCGACCCGACGGACAGGTCGATGCCGCCGCTGATGATCACGAACGTCATCCCGATGGCGATGATCGCCAGGAACGACGAGGAGACGACGACGCTGGCGGCGTTGCCCGCCGTGGCGAAGGAGTCGAAGGCCAGGCTGCCCACGACGACCAGCAGGGCCAGCACCATGACAGCGCCGTGCTGCTGGATGAGCCGGCTCACCTGTTCGCGGTTCATCGGGTCCCCCGCTTCCTGGTGGCGTAGACGGCGGCCAGGATGATGACCGCCTGGACCATCTGGGTCCATGACTGCGGGAGGTTGTGCTTGATCAGCGTGGCCGACAGCAGCTGCATGAGCAGCGCGCCCATGACCGTGCTGAGCACCCTGATCCGCCCGCCGGTCAGCGGCGTGCCGCCCACGACGACGGCGGTGATCGCCGACAGCTCGATGAACAGGCCGAGCGAGGTGGGGTCGCTCGCCTGCAACCGGGCCGTGGCCAGCACGCCGGCCAGGGCGGCGAGCAGCCCGGAGATCACGTAGACGGTCAGCAGCACCCGCTTGACGGGCAGGCCGGACAGCTCGCTGGCCGAGCGGTTGCCGCCGATGGCGACGACCTGCCGGCCGAACGTCGTACGCCGCACCACGAACAGCACGATCACGGTGAGCGCCGCCGCGATGATCACGATCACCGGGATGCCGGCGACGGAGCTGCTGCCGAGCGCGATGAGACCGGGGTTGCGGAACTCGACGAGCTGCGGCACCAGCACGTTGGCCAGGCCGCGGATGCCGACCAGCAGCGCCAGCGTGGCCACGATGGGTTGCACGCCGACGTAGGCGACCAGCGCGCCGCCCGCCGCCCCCACGACGGCGCCGCCGATCACCGCCACGAGGACGGCGGGCAGCCAACCGTAGCCGAGGTAGAGCACGGTCAGCGCGGCGGCGAGCGCCATCACCGAGCCGACCGACAGGTCGATGCCCTGGGTGCCGATGACCAGCGCCATGCCCAGCGAGACGATCACGACGGGGGTGACCTGGACGAGCTGGGTGCGGAAGTTGGACGCGTCGAGGAAGTGCGGGGTGAACAGCACGTTGAACAGCAGCAGCACGAGGACGGCCGCGTACACGCCGTAGTCCTGCACCCACGCGTACACCTGGGGTTTGAGCACGGCGACCCGGGCGCTCCCCCTGGAGGTCAGCTCAGCCATCGCTCTGCTCCGCGATCGTCGCCATGATCTTCTCCTCGGTCACCTCGTCGCCGGACAGCTCGCCCACGACCGCGCCCTCGCGCAGCACGAGGATCCTGTCGGCGCCCTCGACCAGTTCCTCCAGGTCGGAGGAGATGAGCAGCACGCCCAGCCCTTCCTGGGCCAGCTCGTCGATCAGCGCCTGCACCTCGGCCTTGGCGCCGACGTCGATGCCGCGGGTCGGCTCGTCGAGCAGCAGCGCCTTGGGCCGGACGGCCAGCCAGCGGGCCAGCAGCACCTTCTGCTGGTTGCCGCCGGACAGCTCGGAGACGAGCTGGTGCGGTGATGCGGCCTTGATCCTCAGCCTCCGCATGAAGATCTCGACCACCCGGTCGATCTTCGCCTCCGACACCACCCCTGCCCTGCCGAGCGAGGGCAGGGCGGCGAGCGCGATGTTCTCGCGTACGGACAGCGTCGGGATGATGCCCTCGGCCTTGCGGTCCTCGGGCAGCAGGCTGACGCCGGCCTTGATGGCGGCGGCGGTGGAGCCGCCGCGCAGCGGCATCCCGGCCACCAGGACCTGCCCGCCGTCGAGCGGGAGCGCGCCGACGATGGCCTTGGCGGTCTCGGTACGGCCCGCGCCGAGCAGGCCGCCGAGCCCCACGACCTCGCCGGGCTCGACGCTGACGTTCACCCCGTCGAGGACGTGCTTGCGGGTGAGCCCGCGGGCCTCGACCACGGGCGTGCGCGTGCCGTCACCCTGCCGGTTCTCGCTGGAGCGGTCGCGGGAGAAGCGGGTCATGCCCCCGGAGCGGACCTCGTCGAGGTCGCGGCCCAGCATGAGGGAGATCAGCTTCAGCCGGTCGAGCTCGGCGAGCGGCCCGGTGTGCGCGAGGCGGCCGTCGCGCAGCACCGTGACCTGGTCGCACACGGCGTACAGCTCGTCGAGGCGGTGGCTGACGTACATGACGGCGATGCCGCTGTCGCGCAGCCGCCTGATGACGCCGAACAACGTCTCGACCTCGCGCGGCTCCAGCGATGACGTGGGCTCGTCCATGATGACGACGCGGGCGTCCACCGAGACGGCGCGGGCCAGCGCCACCATCTGCTGGGCGCCGACGCCGAGCGTGCGCAGCGGGCGGCGCACGTCGGTCTCGACGCCGTAGCCGGCCAGCACCCGCTCGGCCTCCTCGTACATGGCGGCCGTGTCGATGACGCCGAACCTGCCGCGCGGCTCGCGGCCGAGCAGCAGGTTGCGGGCCACCGACATCATGGGGACGAGGTTGACCTCCTGGTAGATGGTGGAGATGCCGGCCCGCTGCGCCTCCATGGGGGTGCCGAAGGAGGCGGGCTCGCCCTTGTAGAGCAGCCGGCCCTCGTCGGGGCGGTAGACGCCGGTGAAGACCTTGATCAGGGTGGATTTGCCGGCTCCGTTCTCGCCGACGAGGGCGTGCACCTCGCCCGGCCGCAGGGCGAGGGACACGCCGTCGAGCGCGAGGACGCCGGGGAAGCGTTTGCTGATCCCGCGCGCCTCGAGTACCGGTTCGTCGGTCTGCTCGGCCAAGTCAGTACGCCTCACCGAGGGAGTCCTTGGCGTTGGTGGTGTCGTAGTCGCGGTCGGAGATGATCACCTTGTCGGGGATCGGCTCGCCGTCGAGGAACTTCTGCGCGGTCTCGAAGGCGAGCGGCCCGAAGCGCGGGTTGGACTCGATGACGGCGTGCAGCCAGCCGTCGGCGATGGCCTGCACGGCGCTGCGGGTGCCGTCCACCGAGACGATCTTGATGTCGCCCGGTTCCTTGCCCGCGCCCTTGAGCGCCGTCACCGCGCCGAGCGCCATCTCGTCGTTCTCGGCGTAGATGCCGTTGATGTCGGGGTTGGACTGGATGAGCTGCTCGGTGACCTGCTGGCCCTTCTCACGGGCGAACTCGCCGGTCTGCTCGAACGCGATCGTGATGTCCGGCGCCTTCTCCTTGACGCGGTCCTTGAAGCCGTTGGTGCGCTCGGTGGTGACGTTGTTGCCGGGGGCGCCGAGCAGGATGGCCACCTTGCCCTTGCCGCCGAGCGCCTCGATCATCCGGTCGGCGGCGCGCTTGCCCTGCTCGTAGAAGTCGGAGCCGATGAACGTCAGGTAGTCGCTGCACGGCTTGGCGTTGATCTTGCGGTCGACCGTGATGATGGGGATCTTCTTGGCCGCCGCCTGCTGGAGCACCGGCTCCCAGCCGTCGGAGTTGAGCGGCGCGATGACGAGCAGCTGCACGCCCTGCGCGATGAGCTGCTGCACGTCGGTGATCTGCTTGGAGAACTGCGACTGGGCGTTGGTCACCTTGAGGTGGGTGATGCCGAGTTTGGCCGCCTCGTCCTTGATCGACTTGGTCTCCGCGATGCGGAACGGGTTGGCCTCCTTCTCCGACTGGGAGAAGCCCACCGTCGCCGTCTTGAGGTCGAACGTGGTGCCGCCGAACTGCTCCAGCGTGCAGGTGGGGCCGGCCGTGCCCGTGGGCGACTGGACGACCTGCCGGCCCGCCGTGCCGGTGGGGGCGGGTGCGCTCTGCGGCTCCTCCGCTTTCGCGCAGGCCGTCGCGGTGAGGAGGACGGCCAGAGCCAGCGCGGCCGTCCGGAGATGGGGGGTCATCGCGGTTCCCTTCTTATCAGGTCCTGCCGGTGCGCGCCCGGGCCCGTGCGACGGTGCCCGTCCGACGGTGCCCGTCCGACGGTGCCCGTCCGACGGTGCCCGTCCGACGGTGCCCGTCCGACGGTGCCCGTCCGACGGGGTCCGGGCGCGCGGGGGGTTCAGCTGCAGGGCGGGTTGATCGCGCTCGTGAGCCGCTTGTGGGCGTCGTGGAGGCGCTTGACGTCGGGCTTGGTGACGGCCCGGTCGTACGTCATGAGGCCGTTGATCTCGGTCTCGACGTCCGTCGTCTGGGTGTAGATCGCGGCGCTGAGCTGCTCACAGGCGTGCAGCCGCTCCAGCTCCTCGATCATGCCCACGTACCGGTCGGTGAGGGCCTGCGGGTTCGGCTCGACCGCGTAGCCCCAGCCGCCGCCGGACCAGGTGTGGCCGACGACCGGCAGGCCCAGGCCGCCGTACTCGCCGAGCACGGTCGCGCGGGTGCCCTCCGGCTTTCCGGGGTTCCCGGGGCCCGGGTAGATGTGGAAGTCCTTGACGTCGCCGTTGCCGCCGTCCACGGCGCCGCAGCAGTTGACGCCGCTCATGTTGTTCACCAGGCGGGTCGGGTCCCAGCTCTTGACCAGGTCGGCGATGCGGGCCTGGTCGTACTGGCCCCAGCCCTCGTTGAACGGCACCCACATGATGATCGACGGGACGCTCCTGTGCTGGTCGATCATCCTGCGCAGCTCGGTCTCGAACTGCTGCCTGTCGTCGGTCTTGAAGGCCGACGGCATGTCCTGCCAGACCAGCAGGCCGAGCTTGTCGGCGTGGTAGTACCAGCGGTCGGGCTCGACCTTGACGTGCTTGCGGACGGCGTTGTAGCCGAGGGCCTTGGTCTGCTCCAGGTCGTAGCGCAGCGCCTGGTCGGTCGGCGCGGTGTAGATGCCGTCCGGCCAGAAGCCCTGGTCGAGCGGGCCGATCTGGAAGACCGGCTTGCCGTTGAGCAGCATGCGGTTGCCGGACAGGCTGATCTCGCGCATGCCGAAGTAGGACGTCACCTTGTCGTCCTTGAGGCGGACCTCCAGGTCGTACAGGTGCGGGTTCTCGGGCGACCACAGCTTGGGGTCGCGTACGGGGATGCGCAGCTTCTCGCCGACCTTGCCCCGTACGGTGCCGACGACGCGGCGGCCGTCCTTGGCGATCACGGTGGCGGTGCCGGGGGTGCCGTGCACGGTGACGTACACGGCCTGGCCGGGCACGTCGGGGACGGTGTCCACGCGGTCGACGCGGGCCTTGCCGACCGGCTCGATCCAGACGGTCTGCCAGATGCCGGAGACCGGGGTGTACCAGATGTTGCCGGCTTCGAGCCGCTGCTTGCCGACGGGCTGCGAGCCCCGGTCGGTCGGGTCGTACACGCCGACGACCAGCTCCTGCTTGCCGGTGCGCTTGAGAGCGTCGGTGACGTCCACGCTGATGCGGTCGTAGCCGCCCTTGTGGGTGGCGACGCGCTTGCCGTTGACGTAGACGGTGGCGTCCCAGTCGACGGCGTCGAGGTGCAGCAGCAGCCGCTCGCCGCTCCAGGAGCGCGGCACCTCGAACGTGCGGCGGTACCACATGCGCTCCTCGTGCCGGCCGATGCCGGACAGCTGCGACTCGACGGGGAACGGCACGGTGATCCGCTCGGGCAGGGTGCGGCCGATCGGCGCGGCCTCGCCCTCCTTCGCCGGGGCGAACTGCCAGACGCCGTTGAGGCTGCGCCAGCGGTCGCGGGCGAGCTGCGGCCTGGGGTACTCGGGCAGCGGGTTGTTCTTGTCGACCTTGTCGGTCCAGCGGGTCTTGAGCACGTACGTGGAGAGGTTGACCACGCCGGCGTGGGCGTAGGCGGGCAGCGGGGTGCCGTCGGCGTAGGTGATGCCGCCTTCGCCGTCGTACGAGGTGCGCACGGTGGTGCCGGCCTTGGCCGGGATCGGGTACTCGAGCGCCAGCTCCACGGTCTCCGGGCTCTTCTGGACGGCCGAGGTGACCGGCCAGGCGGCGTTGCCGACGGTCAGCTTGAGCTTGCCGGCCGCGTCGGCGGGCAGCGGGGCCAGGGGCTCCGAGTAGGTGAGCGTCACCGCGTCGCCGGCGGTGTTCACGCGGGCGTCGTACGGTCCGGCGGGCTGGAAGTCGGCCGGCACGGTGAACGCCTCGGTGGGCACGATCTGCTTCGGCTGGCTGGGGCTCTGCCAGCGCAGGCGCAGGTGGGCGCCGCCGTAGTGCTCGAAGTACTCGACCTTGATGTCGTACTTGCGGCCCGCTTCCAGGGCGATCGGGGTGCCGACCTGCTCGATGTCCCAGTCGTCCACCCAGTGGTCGATGATCAGCTGGTCGTCCACCCAGAGGCGGAACCCGTTGTCACCGATGATGGAGAACGTGTAGGTCTCGGAGTATTTCGGGGTGATCTGGCCGGTCCATCGGACGGTGACGTCGTCCTCTCTGCCGGTCAGGAGCTGGAACGTGGGGTTGAGGTCGGGAAGTTCCAGATTCGGGTCGATGATGCTCGCTTTGAGCTCGGCGAAGTCGAACTGCCCCGGCCCCGAGGCCAGGTAGTAGTCGCCGCGCAGCCCGTTCCGCTCGGGGAGGGCCGCCGTTCCTGCGGAGGCGGTTGCCGGTAGCTGCCATAACACGGCCGTCAGCACGGCCAGCAGCAACGCGAGGCGCTTGCGCACGGGGAGTGTCCTTTCGGAAGGCGCCGATCAGGTTCGGACAGCTTTTGACCCTGACAGGCACCAAAATAAGCACCGATGGACCAAGCCGGTCAAGATTTCCGATCAGATTCGTTCGCGTTCGGTCAGAGGTGAACTGATGTTGGCGGGTCGACTATGATCGGCTCGTGAGCGACACGCAGAGTGACGGACGCAGGCCCGTGTTCGCCGCCGAGCGCCGCCAGCGCATCCTCGAGCTGGTGCGCGCCAACGGCGCCGTGTCGCTGCGCGAGCTGGCCCAGGCGGTCCGCTCGTCCGAGGTCACCGTCCGCCGCGACCTGCGCGCCCTGGAGTCCGAGGGCCTGCTCAACCGCCACCACGGCGGAGCCACCCTGCCGGGCGAGCTGTCCCGCGAGACCGGCTACGCGCACAAGGTCTCGCTGGAGTCGGCGGAGAAGGCCGCGATCGCCGATCTCGCCGCCGCGCTGGTCGAGGACGGCGACGCCATCGTGATCGGGCCGGGCACCACCACGCAGGAGTTCGCCCGCCGCCTGACCAGGCACTCCGAGCTGGCCGTGGTGACAAACTCGCTGCTGGTCGCGCAGGTGCTGGCCGGCTCGCCGCGCATCGAGGTCATGATGACCGGCGGCACGCTGCGCGGCTCCATCCTCGCCCTGGTCGGCAGCGCGGCCGAGCACTCACTGGCCGGGCTGCGGGTCCGGCGGGCGTTCATCTCCGGCAACGGGCTCACCGCCGAGCGCGGGCTGTCCACGCCCAACATGCAGGTCGCGGGCGTCGACCGGGCGCTCGCCGCGGCCGCGGAAGAGGTCGTGGTGCTGGCCGATCACACCAAGATCGGTGTCGACACCATGGTCCAGACCGTCGCGCCCGACCGCATCGACCACCTGGTGACCGACGACGCCGCGCCCCGCGAGGTCCTCGACGACCTCAGCGCGCGCGGCGTGCGGCTGCACGTCGCCCAGTTCTGATCAGCCGGTTGTACGTCGCCCAGTTCTGATCAGCCGGTTGCACGTCGCCCGGCTCTGATCGGCCCGCGCCCGCACGCGGCCCGATTGTGAGCGGCGCGCCCCCGCCCCGCACGCGGCCCGATCCTGCGCGGCACACCCCCGCCCCGCACGCGGCCCAATTCTGCGCGGCCTACCCGCGCACGTCGCCCGAGTCCGATCGGTGCGGTTTCTGATCGCCACACTGATCGAATGTGACAAGGCCGTTACTGTAATGTTTCCTTCCTCGATCACCATCGAGGCGGAGGCAACCGTGCTGCAGGTGGCTGGCGTTCTCAAGGCGTTCCAGGGTGTCACCGCCCTCGATCACGTCTCCCTGTCCGTACGCGCCGGCGAGGTGCACGCCCTCATCGGCGGCAACGGCGCGGGCAAGTCCACCCTGGTGAAGGTGCTCTCGGGCGTCTACCCGCCCGACGCCGGCGAGCTGCGCTTACTCGGCGAGCAGGTCCGCTTCGCCGGGACCGCCGACGCCAAGCGAGCCGGCATCGCCACCATCCACCAGGAGACCAACCTCGTCCCGACCATGAGCGTGGCCCGCAACCTGCTGCTCGGCCGTGAGCCGCGCGGGCGGCTCGGGCTGATCGACTCCGCGGCCGTGCACGCCAGAGCCGAGGAGCTGCTGGCCGCGTACGGGCTGGAGGTGGATGTACGCCGCCCGCTCGGCTCGCTCGGCGAGGGCGCGCGGCAGATCGTCGCGCTCGCGCGGGCCGCGTCCGCCGACGCCCGCCTGGTCATCATGGACGAGCCCACGACCGCGCTCGACCACGGCGAGCTGGAGGTGCTGTTCGGCGCGGTGACCCGGCTGCGCGAGCAGGGCCGTTCGGTCATCTACGTCACCCACCGGCTCGAGGAGCTGTACGGCATCTGCGACCGGGTCACGGTGCTGCGCGACGGCCGGGTCGTGCACACCGGGCCGCTGGCCGGGCTCGACCGGCTGCGGCTCGTCTCGCTCATGCTCGGCCGCCCCTTCCACCCCGCCGCGCCGTCCCTGCCCGCGGGCGAGCCCGACGTGCCCGCCGACGAACCCGTCCTGGAGGCCAAGGGCCTCACCCGGCACCACATGCTGGACGGTGTCTCGCTCGCCATGCGGGCTGGGGAGGTCGTCGGGCTCGGCGGTCTGCTCGGCGCCGGGCGCAGCGAGACGGCCCGCGCCATCGCCGGCGTGCTGCCGGTGGACGCCGGTCAGGTCACCGTCGCCGGTGCTCCCGTGCGCAAGTGGTCGATCAGGAGCGCCGTACGCGCCGGGATCGGGCTGGTGCCGGAGAACCGCAAGACCGAGGGCATCGTGCCCACCCTGTCCGTACGCGACAACATCGCCCTGGCCGCGCTCCCCCGCCTGTCGCGGGCCGGCATCGTATCCGACGCGCAGATCGACAACATCGTCGCCACCTTCATGCGGCGGCTCGGCATCAAGGCCGTCTCCCCCGCCAGCCCGCCGGCGAGCTGTCGGGCGGTAACCAGCAGAAGGTGCTGCTCGCCCGCTGGCTCGCCATGCACCCGAAGGTGCTGCTGCTCGATGAGCCGACCCGGGGGGTGGACGTCGCCACGAAAACGGAGATGCAGGCGCTGCTCGACGAGCTGGCCGTGGACGGGCTCGCGATCCTGCTCATCTCGTCCGATGTGAGCGAGCTGGTGGAGAATTGCGACAGCGTGGTGGTGCTGCGTGACGGCGCGATCACCGAACAGCTCACCGGCCCCGAGGTCACCGAAGACCGCCTGTTGGCCGCCCTCGCTAAGGACTGACCACCCCGGCCGCCAGGCGTCCCGCCCCCGGCACGGCACGTTCGCGGGCACACACAGGCTCGCCGCGCCAGGTGTCCGCCGGCCGCGGGGTCCGGCGCAGAGGCGTGCTCACGTTGTTGCGCGGCCCGGCGCAGCGGCGCGCTCCCGGTGTCGCGCCCCAGCACGACGATGACGGCAACAGACGCCGCCCAGCGCGACGGCACACCACCGCGAACCCGGCCCCGCGCAACGGTCCACGCAGCCACCCATGACCCGCCTCCACGGCGCACCACCGCAGACCGGCACCGCGCAACGGCCCTCTCCCACCCCACGCGGCTCAGCGCGACGGCGCACTCTCGTCCGGCATAACCCGGCACGACGGCGCGTTCCACGGACGCGACTCGGGGGGCGGCGCACTCTCCCCTTTGCGTCTCAGCACGACGCGAAGGTGTTCCGACGCAGCCCCGACCGGGTTGCGCGCGCCCGAAGGCGCGAGGCTGCGCGAAGCCGCGCGTTTCTGCGGGCCCGGGCGCGCCCGGCACTGCGGACGCGCCCGGCGCTGTGGACGCGCTCGGCACTGCGGACGCGCCCGGCACTGCGGACGCGCTCGGTGCGGTGGCGGGACGGCCGAAGCGGTCCCCGCCACGCGATCACGGACCTGCTCGCCACAGGACCACGTGGTCACCGGCCCTTTCGCGGCCGGACCACGCGGTCACAGAACGTCTCGCCGCCGCGTCACTGCTGGTCGCGGTCGCGGCCCTTGCGGACTCTCCGGACGACGAGGTGGCGGCCCAGCAGCACGGAGCCGGGGACGACCGCGAAGCCGAGGAGGCTGGTGCCGAGGCCGAGGCCGATGTCGGCGTCCAGGAGTCCCCTCTCGCCCCTGAGTACGGGCACGCCGAGCGACACGCTCACCGACACCGACAGGAGCGGACCCGGCCGGCGGGCTGCTCCGGCTCGTTGGTCACGGGCGGTGGCGGCTCTTGGGTGTCGGGCGGGTTGGGTGCGGGCGGGTCGTCGTCGCGAGGCGGCGTCGGCCGGATGGTGGTCGGGTCCGCGGTGGGCTGACGGGTGGGCCGGCTCGTCCTGGTCGGCCTTCGGGTCGGCTCGCGGGTGGGCCGGCTCGTGGTGGGCCGCTGGCTCGGCCGGGTCGTCGGCCGGGTCGTCGGCTGGGTGGTGGGCCTGGTGGTGGGCGGGGTCGTGGGCCTGCTCACCACGGGCGGCCTGGTCACCGGGCGGACGGGGGACGTGACCGCCGGTGTCAGCGCGGTCGGCTCGCTCGCCGTGGGCGACGCCTCGGTGCGCGTCGGCTCGGGCGTGGGCGTCTCCCGGGTCGGCGACGGTGACGGCGAGGACGGGGCGGGTGTCGTCGGCGGGGGCAGCGCCACGGTGGCGGGCGGCGGTTCGGTCACGCTGCGCGGGTCGGGCGCGTCGCCCAGGATCGCGAACGTCGACACGACGGCCACGGCCGTCGCCACCACCAGGCCGCCGGTCATGGCGAGCTTCCCGGCCGGCGAGAGCGCGCTGTGGAAAAGGCTCGTCCCCGTGCCGGGCTCCGGGACGGCGGGCGGCTTCGGCAGCAGCCCGGCCAGCGGCACGACGAGCGCCGCCATCCTGGCACGGCCGCGCTCCTCCCACTCACTCCCGTACGCCGTCCGCGCCGTGTCCTCCAGCTCCTCCAGGAACGCCAGCGCCGACTCGGGACGCTGCGCCGGGTCCTTGGCCAGGCCGTGCTCGATCAGGGGGCGCAGCGGCGCCTCGATGTCGTCGATCGGCGGCGGCAGGTGCTGGTGCTGGTAGGCGAGGGCGGCGATGTTCTCGCCGTGGAAGGCGCGGTGGCCGGTCAGGCACTCGTAGAAGACGAGGGTGGCGGCGTAGACGTCGGTGGCGGGCCCGGCCGGCGCCTCGTCCCATTGCTCTGGGGCCATGTACGAGGGCGTGCCCGCCAGCACACCCGTCTCCCCGACCCGGGCGGCCACGCCGAAGTCGACGAGCTTGCTCTCACCCTCCTGGGTGATCATCACGTTCTCGGGCTTGAAGTCGCGGTGCACCACGCCGTGCCGGTGCGCCTCCGCCAGGCCGAGCAGCGAGCCCTTCAGCACCGACAGCGCCGCCTGCGGGCCTGTCGCACCCTCGTTGCTCAGCAGCCGCCGCAGGGTGACGCCGTCGACCAGCTCCATCACGATGACCGCGTCGTCGTCGCCCTCGACGTAGTCGAGCACGCGGGCCGTGTGCGGGCTGTCGATCTCCTGGATGAGCCGCGCCTCTTCCCTGAACCGCGCGACGAACGCCTCGTCCTCGCGCAGCTCACCGGAGAGGTGCTTGATCGCCACGTGTAAGCCGTCGGAGTCGCGGACGGCGAGCATCACCCGGCCGGTTCCGCCGTGCCCGAGTTCCCGGATCTCTGTGTAGCCGGGAACCTCCATGGAGACCTCCTGACCGGATAAAGATCCTTATATCAGGACGCTAACCCGATGTCACCACACGTGTCGACCCCCTCCACCGGAAGTGACGGCGACAGTGATCGGATCGGTATGGCCGCTAGGCGTGGGCCCTTCTGCGGCTCAGGAAGCGGATCGCCACGGTGATCGTCCAGGCGGCGGCGACGCCCAGCAGCAGGAGCAGGACGAAGACCAGCGTCGGGAGCCAGGGCCATCCCGGTCCGGTCAGCTTGACGTCGACCACCGGGTACTCCAGCGTCTTGGCGGCGAACCTCGCCGTCGCCACGTCGTACGTACGGGCGATGTCGCGCAGCACCGCGTCGAAGGCGAACTCCCCGGTCGTGTGGAGGTACTCCGGACGGAGATCGCCGACGCCCGGCACCTGGCGGCGCGCGGCGTCCAGGCCGGGCACGAGGAGCCGGTCGAGCCCGGTGGCCGCGGCGGCGAGGGTGGCGCGGGGGACGAACGTCAGGCCGTGCTCGGAGCGGACGGGGCCGTCGGCCACGGCGATGGTCCGCCCGACCACGGACTGCTCGGTGTAGGAGTTGAACACCGAGGCGAGCTCCAGCTCCCCGACGCCGTCGGTGAGCAGCACGCCGATGTCCGACGGGCCGGTCTGGTAGGAGGAGTTGAGCGGGGCGACGAGGTCGGCGAGTTCGAGGCTGCGTACGGGGATGCTCGCGGGCGCGCCGGGCGAGTAGTGCCGCCAGTGCACGGCGTCGGCCGCCTGGCGGGCCGCGGGAGCGTCGGCCAGGCGCTCGACGATGCGCAGGGCGGCGTCGATGCCGGACAGCACGCCCGCCGCGGTGATCACGTCGCCGTCGTCGACGTACCGCATGCCGCTTCGCCACTTCACGGCGGGGAAGTCGGCGCGCAGGCCGCGCATGCGCAGCCAGTGCGAGGTGGCGGGACGGCCGTCGAGCAGCCCGGTGCGGGCCAGCGCGCGGGCGCCGTTGCAGACGCTGACGGTCAGCGCGCCGGCGGCCGACTGCCGCCGCGCCCAGGCGTTGATGGAGGCCAGCTCGGCGGGCTCAGGCGTCTGCATCGCGGGGAAGATCACGGCGTCGAGGGTGTCGCCCTGGCCGGACATGAGCCGGTCGAGCTCGTCGAACGTCATGTCGGGGACGAGGTCCAGCCCGCCGGTCATGTGGATCAGCCGGGGGCCGGCGGAGACGACGTAGAGATTGAACCGGCCGGTGCGGGCCAGCACCTCGTACGGGCCGAGCAGGTCGGCGGCGTTGGTGCCGTTGCCGCCGGTGAGGAAGGCCACGGTGGGCTTGGCCGGGTCGTGGCTCTTGGCCGCGGGCGCGACCGAGACGGCGTCGGCGCGCGCCTCGTAGATGTCGCCGAACCTGCCGATCGTGCTGGCCGCCGAGACCGCGCCCGGGATGAGCAGCACGATCAGCACGGAAGCCGCGCCCTTGAACCACTTCCCCCGGACGGTGAAGCGGGGCAGGGCGGCGTACTCGTCGCGGCGCCTGAACACGGCGGCCGCCATGAGGATGTACATCGCCCAGTGGCCGATCATCGAGACCTGGGCGACGCCGAGCAGGCCCAACCAGAACAGGACTAACAGGACGAGGAAGGGCGCGAAAATGATCGCCACCATCTCGCCGATGGCCTGCTTGCGGTGGCGGCGGACGGCCATCCAGAGCGCCGGGACGACGGCCATCTCGGCGACCATGATGAGCAGCCGGACGTCGGCACGGGTGCTCGCGGGCAGCAGCGCGTTGCCCGCCATGCCGAGCAGCAGCATGCCGAGGTTGACCGCGATGACCAGCTCGGCGTAGTGCCAGAAGAGGCGGCCCGCCGTACGGAGCGCTCCCGTGCGCGTCTCCTTCTCCGTCATCGCCCGGCCTCCGATGGCCGCGCAGCCGCGCTCAGCCGCTGGTCGATGCCTGGATGGCGGGTTCTGCCCGCTGACGTTCCGCCCCGCATGATCGCCCCTTCCCACCGCGCATATGAGTCACCTCCGGATGGTGTTCGACCTGCGCTTCCAGGACAAGGACATAGACCGGACATCCACCGGACATTTCCCGATAGCGGTGGCGTGGGGCATCGGGCGCGGTTCCGGCGTTCTCGGTGGGGACGCGGGTGGGACGTCAGTGGAGCGACGGCGAGACTCAGACGGGCGCTGGTCGGCCTGGCGGCTGGTCGGCCGGAGGCTGGTCGGCCGGAGGCTGGTCGGCCGGAGGCTGGTCGGCCGGAGGCTGGTCGGCCGGAGGCTGGTCGGCCGGAGGCTGGTCGGCCGGAGGCTGGTCGGCGGGGGCTGGTCGGCCGGGGGCTGGTCGGCGGGGGCTGGTCGGCCGGGAGCGGCGGCCACAAGCGCGCTCGGACGGCGAGGCGCGTGGAATCAGCGGTCCCAAGGCCGCGATGTGGCGAGCGTGCTCAGGCGGCCGGGCGGGCGGAGGCGGCGGTCAGGAGGCGGCGGACGTTGCGGGCGGCGACGCGTCCGGCGCGGTTGGCGCCGATCGTGCTGGCCGAGGGGCCGTAGCCGACGAGCTGGATCCTGGGGTCGCGGACGACCTGGGTGCCGTCCACGCGGACGCCGCCGCCCGGCTCGCGCAGGTGCAGGGGGGCGAGGTGGTCGAGCGCCGCCCGGAATCCGGTGGCCCAGATGATGGTGTCGCAGGCCAGGAACGTGCCGTCGTCCCACTCCACGCCGCTCTCGGTGATGCGGCGGAACATCGGGCGCCGGTGCAGCGCCCCCTTGGCCAGCGCCTCACGTACGACGGCGCTGTAGGTCAGGCCCGTCACGGCGACGACGCTCTGCGGCGGCAGCCCGGCGCGTACGCGCTCCTCCACCATGGCGACGGCCTCCCGCCTGGCGTCCTCGCCGAAGTCGTCGTCCCGGAACTCGGGTGGCCGCCGCGTGACCCACGCGGTCGCGGCGGCCACCCCCGCGATCTCCGACAGCACGTGCACCGCCGACGCGCCGCCGCCCACGACGACCACCCGCCGCCCCGCGAACTCCGCCGGCCCCCGATAGTCGGCGTAGTGCAGCTGGCGGCCGGCGAAGGTGGCGGCGCCCGGGTAGTACGGCCAGTAGGGGCGGGTCCAGGTGCCGGTCGCGTTGACGAGGGCGGCGGCGGACCACTCCCCCGCGTCCGTCTCGATCAGCAACCGTCCCGCTTCGCCCTCGCGTACGGACGTGACCCGTACCGGACGTACGACGTGGAGCCCGGCGGCGCGCTCGTACGCGCCGTAGTACGCGGGAACGACCTCGGCCGCCTGCCGCGACCCGTCACCGCCGGGCGGCTTGGGGAAGCCCGGCAGGTCGAAGACCCCGTGCACCTTGTCCATCGTCAGCGAGGGCGAACGGTGCCGCCACGCCCCGCCCGGGCCCGCGCCCGCGTCCAGCACCACGGGCTCGAACCCGAACCGGCGCAGGAAGTAGGCGCTGGACAGGCCGGCCTGCCCGGCCCCGATGACGACGACCTCGGTCTCCTCCACGCTCACCCTCAACCACCAGGGCCCCGCCCCTCTTCCCACCCGCTCCTTTTGCCGTCGCGTCCATGGCCGTCAGGGCGTCCATCCCCTCTCCACGGCGGGGACGCGCCTGGGGGTGCCGTGGCCTGCGGCGGGGAGGACTCCTGTTCCCGTCCGGCCCCGCCAGGACGGAGGTGCAGCGAAGGACGGCCGCTGAGCCGCCTCCCCCTCCCCCGCCGGAAAGCGCCGACGGGAGAAAGGGCGGCCCGTGGCCGGGAGCGCCCGGTCCGGGCCGGGAACCGGCAGGAGCCCGGACGGCAGGCGGCCAGGACGAAGGGCTGGGCGGCCGGGTGCGGACGGGGACGAGAGGTCGGGGGGTGAGTAGTGGACGGCAACGAAGAGCGTGCGTGACAGACTCCGGGCCGGTACGAGGGGCGGACCCGGGGTGAGCGGTCACACCTCAGGGCTTGCGGACCGGGGCCGTGGAGCCGCGGACGACCAGCTCGGTCGCGAGCTCCACATGATGCGAGTCCACCCGCTCACCTTCCGCCAGCCGCAGCGCGGTCCGCAGCGCGGCCTGCCCCATTTCGCGCAGCGGTTGCCGGACGGTGGTGAGCGGCGGCGAGGTGACCTTGGCGATCTGGGTGTCGTCGAACCCGACGATGCTCAGATCCTCGGGGATGCGCAGCCCGCGCGCCCGCGCCGCCTCCATGATGCCGACGGCCATCTCGTCGCTGCCGGCGAAGATGGCGGTCGGGGCGTGCGGCAGGTCGAGCACGGCGGCTCCGCCTTCGACGCCGTCCTGGTAGTGGAAGTGGCTGGAGCGCACGTAGCCGGGCAGCACGGGCGCCCCTTCGGCCTCCATGGCCGCCCGGTAGCCGTGCAGCCGCGCCTGGTTGCACGCGGCGGTGGCGGGGCCGCCGATGTAGGCGATGCGCCGGTGGCCGAGGGAGAGCAGGTGCTGGGTGGCGGCCAGCCCGCCGGCGAAGTTGGTCGAGCCGATGCTGGTCACGCGGGTGCGCGGCAGGTTGAGCGGGTCGATGAGGACGAGCGGCAGCCGTGCCCTGCTGAGCGCGGCGGGCTGTCCTGCGGTCAGTTCGCTGGTGACGGCGATGAGCGCGCGCCGTCCCGCGGCGACCAGGCTGCGCGCCCAGGCGGTGGTGCGGGCCTCGCCTCTCCTGATGCTGACGACGACGCCGACGCCGGCCTCGGCCCCCGCCTCGATCACGCCTTGGATGATCTCGGTGGAGTAGGCGTTGAGGTCGGTGTCGAACTGCACCTCGACGGTGCCGAGCCCGGCCTGCTCGCGGCGCGGTGCGGGGGCGACGTAGTCGTGCTGCTGGAGCAGCTCCTGCACCAGGGAGCGAGTGGCCGGGGAGACGTCGCTGCGGCCGTTGAGCACTTTGGAGACGGTCGCGACGGACACTCCTGCGGAGGCCGCGACCGTGGCGAGTGTGGCCCGTCTAGAGCTGGGCGGCATCTGCACCCCCTTGCCGAGACTGCCCCGCGGCCGTGCCGGCGCTCACCTCGACGGGTGTGACGAGGCGCCGGTCGTGGCCGACGTGGCGGGCCTGGCCGGTCAATCGTACGACGGCGCGGCACGGCAGGTCGGCGGCCGAGGTGCCGACGAGCACCTCGATGTCGCCGGGTTCGACGACGCGGCGCAGGTCGCGCCCGGTGAAGGAGGTGCGGTCCGCGTGTATCCGGAAGGTGACCTCGGCGTCGGCGCCTGGTTCGAGCGGGACGCGGGCGTATCCGATGAGTTGTTTGACGGGTCTGGTGACCTGGGCGACGAGGTCGTTGATGTAGAGCTGGACGACCTCCGCGCCGGCCCGCGCTCCGGTGTTGCGCACGGTGACGGTGGCGGTGAACTCGCCGTCGGTGGGCACCTCGGCGGAGCTGAGCCGCAGGTCCGACACCTCGAAGGTGGTGTAGGAGGCGCCGTAACCGAAGGGGAACAGCGGGGTCGGGTCGAGGTTGCTGATGCCGTGGCTGTCGGTGCCGAGCGGCGGCTGCAGGTAGGTGGCGGGCTGGCCGCCGGGCGTGCGCGGGATCTGCACGGGCAGCTTGCCGGTGGGCTGGACGCGGCCGGTCAGCACGCCGGCGATGGCGGCGCCGCCCTCCTCGCCGGGCATGAACGCCTGGACGAGCCCGGCGGCGCGGTCGCGGACCTCGCCCAGCGCGTACGGGCGCCCGGAGACCACGACGACGACCACGGGCGTGCCCGTGCCGGCCAGTTCGGCGAGCAGGTCGGCCTGGACCCCGGGCAGCCGCAGGTCCTCGGCGTCGCAGCCCTCGCCGGACGTGCCCTGCCCGAACAGCCCGGCCAGGTCGCCGACGACGGCCACGCACACGTCCGCCTCGCGGGCGGCCGCCACGGCGGCGGCGAAGCCGGAGCGGTCGTCGCCGCGCACCTCGCAGCCCTTCTCGTAGCGCACCTCGGCGTCGGGCAGCTCGGCGGTGAGCGCGTCGAGCACGCTGGGCGCCTCGATGCCGAGGCCGAGGCCGGGGTGGCGGGGCAGCACGTGGTTGGGGAAGGCGTAGCAGCCCATGAACGTGCGCGGGTCGTGCGCGGCGGGCCCGACGACGGCGACGCGGCGGGGCGCGGTGCGGCCCTCGCCGAGCAGCGGCAGCGCGGTGCCGGCGTCGAGCAGGATGATCGAGCGTTCGGCCAGCTCTCTGGCGAGGGCGCGGTTGGCGGGCGAGTCGAGGTCGACGTCGGCGGCGCCGGCGACGGACTTCTCGGGCGTCCAGTCGTGGTCGAGCAGGCCGAGCTCGACCTTCTGGGTGAGCAGGCGGCGCACGGCCCTGTCGATGATCTCCTCGGGCACTTCGCCGCTGCGCACGCGCTCGGCGAGGTGCGCGCCGAAGCCGAGCGTGTCGGGCAGCTCGACGTCGACGCCGGCGGTGAGCGCGTGGACGCCCGCCTCCTCGGTGCCGGCGGCGATGCGGTGCATGGTGGCGAGGAACGGAACGGCCCAGTAGTCGGAGACGACGGTGCCGGTGAAGCCCCACTCATCGCGCAGCACCTCGGTCAGCAGCCACGGGTCGGCGCCCGCGGGGACGCCGTCGACCTCGGAGTAGGAGTGCATGACCGAGCGGGCGCCGCCGAGCGCGATCGCGGTCTCGAAGGGCGGCAGGATCATGTCGAGCAGCTCGCGGCGGCCCATCGGCACGGGGCCGTGGTTGCGGGCGGCGCGGGAGGCGGAGTAGCCGGCGAAGTGCTTGAGCGTGGCGATGACGCCGGCGTTCTCCAGGCCGCGGACGTAGGCGGCGCCGAGCGTCGCCACCAGGTACGGGTCTTCGCCCATGGTCTCCTCGACCCGTCCCCACCGGTAGTCGCGGACGACGTCGAGCACCGGCGACAGGCCCTGGTGCGCGCCGACGGCCCGCATGTCGCGGCCGATGGCGGCGGCCATGCGCTCGACCAGGTCGGGGTCGAACGTGGCGGCCCAGGCGATGGCGGCGGGGTAGACGGTGGCGCCGAAGGCGGTGAAGCCGGTCAGGCACTCCTCGTGCACGATGGCGGGGATGCCGAGCCTGGAGCCTTCCATCACGATCCGCTGCTGGCGGACGACCTCGGCCGCGCCCTCCTCCGGGGTGACGGGTGCGCTGCCGTGGACGCGGGTCAGGTGGCCGAGGCCGTGCCGGGCCGCCTCCTCCAGCGGGATGGTGCCGGAGGCGGCGAAGACGTCTTGCATGGGTGCCACGTTCAGCGGCTCGGCGCCCGGTTCCGGTTCCTCGGCCTGACTCATGTCGTTGCCGACCCACCGGCTGCCGAGCTGGCCGATCTTCTCCTCCAGGGTCATCTCGGCAAGGAGGGCTTCGACTCGGTCGGCCACGGCGAGCGCCGGGTCCTGCCACGGGCGCAGTGCCCGATCCGCCGTCGGGGTCCGATCTAGAGCCGTCATGTACTGCGCTCCTTAAGAAGGTGCGGTCTTCACGTAACTTTTCGAAAATGTTTCGACAGCGGTGCCGATCTCCGCGCGCGGCCTTCGCCGTCCCAGACCTCCAGCTAAGAGCACGCGCGCTGCTACCTTACACGCGCCACATCAGATAGCCAGATGTTTCCCTGATCGACAAGGTCTTGACACCACTATTTTCGAAACCTAGATTGGCGACCCCCGCGGTCATGTCGAAAATGTTTCGATGAGCTGACACTAGGAGGAGTGGAAGAGTGGCACTAGGGTGCCAATCCACGACCGCCGGTCATCGCATCCATTGATCAACGAGCCGCGACCCCCAGCCCGCGGCACTCAAGTACGGAGATCAGCGTGGAGTCCAGGACAACCACCTCTCGCCGCAACTTTCTCAGCCTCGTCTCCATGGGTGTCCCCCTAGGAGCAGCACTCGCCGCCTGCGGCGGCACAGGACCCACCCAGACCGGCGCCGGTGGCGGCACGGGCAACGCGACCACCGGTGGTGGCGGTGCCAACAGCGCCACGTACTGGTACCTGTCGACGCAGCCACAGGAGGGTGTGCGCACCCGGACGATCGAGCGCCACAACAAGGCCAACCCCAACGGGACGATCGTCGGCACGACCTTCCAGAACGACGCCTACAAGACCAAGATCAAGACGGCCATCGGCGCCGGCCAGGCCCCCACCCTCATCTGGGGCTGGGGCGGCGGCACCCTGCGCAGCTACGTGCAGGCCGGCCAGGTCGACGACCTGACCGAGTGGTTCGACCAGAACCCGGCCGTCAAGGACAAGCTGTTCCCCTCGTCCTTCGGCGCGGCGACGATCGACGGCAAGATCTACGCGATGCCGTGCGAGACCCTGCAGCCGATCGTGCTCTACTACGACAAGCGGGCCTTCGACAAGATCGGCGCCCAGCCGCCGCAGACGTGGGGCGACATCCTCGACCTGGTGCCGAAGTTCAACGCCAAGGGCATCGCGCCGTTCTCGCTGGGCGGCCAGTCGCGCTGGACGAACATGATGTGGCTGGAGTTCCTCTTCGACCGCATGGGCGGTCCGGAGATCTTCCAGGCCGTGTTCGACGGTGAGAAGGACGCCTGGTCCAACCCGACCGCGATCAAGGCGCTGGAAGAGATCCAGAAGCTGGTCAAGATGAACGGCTTCGTCAAGGGCTTCTCCTCCATCACCGCCGACTCCAACGCCGACCAGGCGCTGCTCTACACCGGCAAGGCCGCGATGATGCTGCACGGCGGCTGGACGTACGGCAGCATGAAGGCCGACGGCGGCGACTTCGTCTCCGGCGGCAACCTCGGCTACATGAACTTCCCGCCGATCGACGGCGGCAAGGGCGACCCCGGCAACACCGTGGGCAACCCCGGCCAGTACATCTCGATCTCCTCCAAGGCGACGCCCGAGCAGAAGGAGATCGCCAAGAAGTTCTTCGCCGGCGCGCTCATCGACGACACGGCCGTCAAGGAGTGGGTGGGCACCGGCGCCGTGCCGATCATCAAGGGCGCGGACAAGGAGTTCGCCAACTCCGAGGACAAGGACTTCCTGACCTTCGTCTACAACATCGCCGTCAACGCCAAGTCCTTCGCCCAGTCGTGGGACCAGGCGCTCAGCCCGACGGCCGCCGAGGTGCTGCTGGACAACATCGCCAAGCTGTTCCAGCTGAGCATCTCGCCGCAGCAGTTCGCCACCAACATGAATGCGGTCATCGGCAAGTGAGCGCTGTGATGACGACCGCCCGGCCCGCCTCCAGGGCGGGCCGGCGCGGCTCCCTCGGGTGGATGACCATCCCGGCCTTGGTGTTCTTCGTCGGTTTCGCTCTCATTCCGCTGGTGGGGGTGCTCGCCCTCAGCTTCGCGCAGTGGGACGGGCTCGGGGAGATCGGTGTCGCCGGGTTCAGCAACTGGACCGCGATCCTCTCGGATCCCGGCCTGCCGCACGCGCTGTGGATCACTTTCCTCGTCATGGCGATCTCGTGGGCGGTGCAGACGCCCGCGAGCATCCTGATGGGCACCTTCCTGGCCGGTCACCAGCGGTACCGGGCGGTGCTGTCGGTGATCTTCTTCATTCCGCTGCTGCTCAGCTCGGCGGCGCTGGCCATCACGTACAAGGCGCTGCTCGACCCGAACTTCGGTCTCGGCGCCGGCCTGGGGATCCCCTTCCTCGTGCAGGACTGGCTCGGTGAGCCGGTGCTCGCCTTCGGCGTGGTGATCTTCGTGGTGTCCTGGCAGTACATCCCGTTCCACGCGCTGATCTACCAGGGCGGCGTGCGCCAGATCCCGCGTTCGATGTACGAGGCCGCGGAGCTCGACGGCGCCGGCCGGGTGCGCAGGTTCTTCAGCATCACGCTGCCGCAGCTCAAGTACACGATCATCACGTCGTCGACGCTGATGGTGGTCGGTTCGCTGACCCTGTTCGACCTGATCTTCGTGCTGACCGCCGGCGGTCCCGGCGACGCCACCAGGGTGCTCGCGCTCGACATGTACAAGCGCGGTTTCCAGGCCAACCTCATGGGACCGGCCAGCGTGATCGCGGTCATCCTCGTCCTCGTCGGCCTCGCCCTGTCGCTGTTCCTGCGCCGGCTCGGCGGCCGAGACCAAAGCCACAGCCAGCTTGAAGGGGCCTGACGCATGACCACCGCCCCCACCAGGGCTCAAAGGCGCGAGACGCTCGCGGCGGGACCGGCTCACCGCCGCCGGGTCTCGCGCAGCCAGGAACGACCCAACTGGATGGCCGGCCTGACCAGCATCCTGTGGCTGGTGATCGTCGTCGTGCCGATCTACTGGATCGTCATCACCAGCTTCAAGTCGCAGTCGAACTACTACCAGGAGAACCCGTTCGCCCCGCCGGCCGAGCCGACGCTGGCGAACTACCGCCTGGTCATCGAGGCCGACTTCATCCAGTACTTCATCAACAGCGTCATCGCGACCGTCGGCGCCGTGGTGCCAGCCGTGCTGGTCAGCTTCATGGCGGCGTACGCGATCGTCCGCGGCGGCAGGAGCCGCCTGCTGCGCTGGACGAACTCGATGTTCCTCATGGGCCTTGCGATCCCGCTGCAGGCCGTGGTGATCCCGATCTACCTGATCATCATCCAGCTCGGCCTGTACGACTCGCTGATGGCGCTGATCCTGCCGTCGATCGCGTTCGCGATCCCGCTGTCGGTGCTCGTCCTGTCGAACTTCATCAGGGACGTGCCCAAGGAGCTGTTCGACTCCATGCGGATCGACGGCGCCACCGAGAGCGAGATGCTCTGGAAGCTCGCGTTCCCGCTCACCCGCCCCGCCGTGGTGACGGTGACGATCTACAACGCGCTGCAGATCTGGAACGGCTTCCTGCTGCCGCTCGTGCTCACCCAGAGCCCCGACAAGCGCACGCTGCCGCTGGCGCTCTGGTCGTTCCAGGGCCAGTACAGCATCAACGTGCCCGCGGTGCTCGCCTCGGTCGTGCTCACCACCCTGCCCATCCTGGTGCTGTACGTGGTGGGCCGCCGCCAGCTCCTCGCCGGCCTCACCGCCGGGTTCGGCAAGTGAGCTCGCCGGCGTGCCTGGCCAGGTGCGCCATGTCCCTCTCATAGAGACGGTCGTCCCCGCGGGCGACGTGGCCGGCGAAGGCCGCGTCGCCCGCGGCGGCGCGTTCGCGCATGAAGGCGACCAGGCGCTCCAGCCTGGTCACCGCCATATCGGGCAGCGCCTTCAGCGCGTCGTCGCCGAGCCCGTACGCGCCGGCGAACAGCCCCAGCCTGCGCGCCTGTTCCGCCACCGGCGCCCCGCCCGCGTGACCGGGATCGGTGAGCGGCACGAACCGGTAGGCGGCGTAGGCCACGTCCCACAGCCGGGGTCCCGGGTGCGCGGTGTCGAAGTCGATGAACGCGACCGGCTCGCCGTCCCTGAACACGGTGTTGTACGTCGCCACGTCGCCGTGGCAGATCACCTCGGCCGGCTCGACCGGCGGAAGGTACCAGACGGCGCCGGGCGGCGGCGTGAAACCGGCGGTGGCGTCGTGGTAGCGGCGCAGCAGCCGGGCCGCGCCGGTCAGCGCCTCGTCCGTACGCGCCCACGCCGGCAGCGGGTGGTCGGCGGTCTCCCCCGCCACGAAGCCGAGCACCTCGCGCCCCTGCTCGTCCACGCCGTGGACCCGGGGAGCACCGGTGAAGCCGCGTCCGGCCAGGTGGCGCAGCAGCGCGTGCACGGCGGGCGTCCACGGGCCGGTGGGCCGGCGTACGGTGCCCGCGACGCGGACCACGTGGTTGACGCCGCCGCCCGTCAGGATCTCCTCGCCGTCCTCGCTTCTCCGCACGCCCTCCCTTCTACCGTCCGGCGAGTCCGCGATACCAGCGGTTTTATCCCGGTCTTCCCGGGCGCGCGGTAGAACAGGCGGCATGAACCCAGCACCGGTGGTGCTCGTCGTGGACGACGAGCCCAACATCCGCGAGCTGCTGCTCGACGCCCTGGAGGTCAACGGGTTCCGCGTCCGCACGGCCGCGTCGGGCACGCAGGCGCTCAGGAGCGTCGGCAGGCAGCGGCCCGACCTGGTCCTGCTCGACGTGATGCTGCCCGACCTCGACGGCTTCGCGGTGGCGCAGCGGCTGCGCCCGGACGGCGGCGGTCCCCCGGTGCTGTTCCTGACCGCCCGCGACACGGTCGAGGACCGCATCGCGGGGCTGACGGCGGGCGGCGACGACTATGTGGCCAAGCCGTTCAGCCTGGAGGAGGTGGTGCTGCGCATCCGCGCCATCCTGCGCCGTACGGGGTCGCGCGAGGAGTCCTTCGACGACGGCCTGCTGCGCTACGCCGACCTGGAGCTGGACGAGGAGACCCACGCCGTGCGCCGCTCGGGACGGCACATCCACCTGTCGCCGACGGAGTTCGCGCTGCTGCGCTACCTGATGATCAACGCCGAGCGGGTGGTGAGCAAGTCCCAGATCCTCGACCGCGTCTGGGACCACGGCTTCGGCGCCGACAGCCGCATCGTGGAGTCGTACATCAGCTATCTGCGCCGCAAGATCGACGCCGCGGGAACGCCGCTGATCCACACGCTGCGCGGGGTGGGCTACTCGCTGCGCGACCAGGCGCTGATGGACCGGAAACGCTGATGGAAGCCTCTCACGGCGACGCTCCGCGCCGGCGCGGCCGGGCATGGCCGCTGCGGCACCGGCTGCTCGCCGCGCTGCTCGGGCTGTCGGCGGCGGCGCTGGCGGTGTTCGCGGCGGCGGGGGTGCTGCTGCTCGACCGCTCGCTGCTCGCCCGCGTGGACGCCCAGCTCACCGCGTTCGCCACCTCGTTCGGCAACGGCCCGCCGCCCGGCGCTCCGCCGCCGCCCCCGCGCCGCGGCGGCGAGGTGGAGCTGCCCACCCAGTTCCGGGTCACCGTGTTCGCCGGGTCGGGCGTGGTCGTGCGGCGGCTGCCCGGCACGGGCGACGGCCCCGACGTGCCGCCCGAGCTGCTCGAACACCCGCCCGCCGCCCCGTTCACCGTGCCCGACAGGTCGGGTGACGGCGAGTGGCGCACGATGATCGTCCGCATGCACGACGGGAACCGGGCCGCCGTCTCGCTCTCGCTCGAGTCCCACCGGAGCACCGTGCGCCAGCTCCTGCTCATCGAGGCGGCGGCGGGCGTCCTGGTGCTGGTCCTGCTGGGCGCGGTGGCGCTGGTCGTGGTACGCATCGGGCTGCGCCCGCTCACCCGGATGGAGCGCACGGCCGCCGCCATCGCGGCCGGCGAGCTGGACCGGCGGGTCTCCGACAGCGACCCGCGCACCGAGACGGGCCGGCTCGGCCACGCGCTCAACGTCATGCTCGGCCGCCTCAGCGAGGCCCTGCGCCAGCGCGAGCGCTCCGAGCAGCGGCTGCGCCGCTTCCTCGCCGACGCCTCCCACGAGCTGCGCACGCCGCTCACCTCCATTCGCGGCTTCGCCGAGCTGTACCGGCACGGCAGGCCGGACCCCGACCCCGCCGTGGCCCGCATCCTGAGCCGCATCGAGGGTGAGGCCGAGCGGATGGGCGTGCTGGTGGAGGACCTGCTGCTGCTCGCCCGCCTCGACGAGGAGCGCGCGCTCGACATGACCGAAGTGGATCTGCCCGTCATCGCGGGCGACGTGGTGCACGGGGCGCGGGCGCGCGACCCCGGGCGCGAGGTGGAGCTGGTGCTGGGCGACGGTCCGGTACGCGTGCTCGGCGACGAGCACCGGCTGCACCGCGTCCTCGCCAACCTGGTGGGCAACGCCATCACCCACACGCCGCCGGGCACGCCCGTCCACGTGGTGCTCGGTCAGGCCGGAGCATGTGATGATGCGGCGGCCGTGGTGCACGCCGGGGCCGATCACGTGCGGGAGCCGGTCGCCGTGATCGAGGTGCGCGACGAGGGGCCGGGGATCGACCCCGAGCATCTGCCGCGCATCTTCGACCGCTTCTATCGCGCCGGCCCGTCGCGCAAGCGTCGCGGCGGCGGCACCGGGCTGGGGCTCGCGATCGCGGCCGCCCTGGTGGGGGCGCACGGCGGCCGCATCGAGGCGCGCAGCCGCCCCGGCCGTGGCACGGCCTTCCGCGTGCTGCTCCCGGCCGTCCCGCAGCGGTAAGGCGGCGTTCACACATTATTCCCAGCTTGTTGCGGTCCCATATGGGCTGACACGGAAGGAGAGACATGCTGGGAAGATTCCGCAGACCTACCGTCTCCGCAGGTCAGCCCGCCAGTCCCGGCCCTCCCCACGACGAGGCGGGACACGCGCTGCGCGCCCCCAGCAAGCTGCACGCGTTCAACCGATACGAGATCAAGTACCTCGTGGACGCCGCCACGGCCGGCGAACTGCGGGCCGAGATCGAGAAGCTGCTCGACCGCGACCGGCACAGCGGTGACAACGGGTACGGCATCTGGAGCGTCTACTACGACACCCGGCATCTGCGCTTCTACTGGGAGAAGATCGAGGGCCTCAAGTTCCGCAGGAAGCTGCGCATCCGCCACTACGGCGACCGGTTCCAGGTCACCGGCGGCACCCCGGTCTTCGTGGAGATCAAGCAGCGGGTCAACCGGGTCACCCAGAAGCGCCGGGTGCGGCTGCCGTACCGCGACGCGATCGCGCTGTGCGACGGGCGCGCGATGGTCGCGCACGAGCCGTCCGAGCGGGCCTTCCTCGAAGAGGTGCTCGACCTGGTCTGCCGTCTCGACCTGCGGGCCACCGCGATGACCGGCTACCAGCGGCACGCGTACGTGGGCCGCGGCGCCGACGTGGGCCTGCGGGTGACGTTCGACCACCGGGTGCGCGGGCGCGACCGGGACTTCCACCTGGGCGCCGACGCGGAGAACCGGTTCATCATCCCGCCCGGCAAAGTGATCATGGAGGTCAAGGCCAACGAGCGGGTGCCGTACTGGCTCACCGACCTGACGGCCAAGCGGAACCTCCAGGTGGTCCGGGTCTCCAAGTACTGCCAGAGCGTGGAGGCGTATGGGCTGGCGCCCCGTTCGCTCTTCCACATCCCCGGCCACGACCTCGACCTCGACTGCCCCGCCCCCGGCCGCGCTCCGGCCATGACCATCGCCAAGGAGGCGTGACTCCCATGGACTTCTCTTTCCAGGACCTGTCGGGCACGTTCAGCGTCGCCGACATCGCGCTCGCGATGGCCCTGTCGTTCGTGCTCAGCGCCATGATCGGCTGGGTGTACCGGGCGACGCACCGCAACGTCTCCTACAGCCAGTCGTACGTGCAGACGCTCGTCATCCTCGGCATGCTGATCTCGCTCATCATGCTGGTCGTCGGCTCCAACATCGCCCGCGCGTTCGCCCTGGTCGGCGCGCTGTCGGTGGTGCGGTTCCGCAACGCGATCAAGGAGACGCGGGACGTCGGCTTCATCTTCCTGGTGATGGGCGTCGGCATGGCCGTCGGCACCCGGTTCTACCTGCTGGCCGTGGTCGCCGCCGTGGCGATCTCGCTGATCATCATGATCATGCACCGGTTCAACTGGTTCCAGCTCAACGTGCGCCGGCAGGTCGTCAAGGTGCAGGTGCCGTCCGACGACGACTACACGCACGTCATCCAGGACGTGCTCATCCGCCACACCGACGAGTTCGAGCTGGTCAGCATGGAGTCGATCAGGGGCGGCGCGCTGCTCGAGCTCATGTACACGGTCAAGATCAAGAAGGGCAGCGAGCCCGCGGACGTCATCGCCGCGCTGCGCGAGCGCAACCACGGCCAGAACGTCACCGTCCTGACCGGGTACGACCAGACCGACCTGTGAGGGCCCCGTCATGGCACAGCCGCATCGGCTCAAGCACCGCATCCCCGTCAAGCTCCGGCACAACTGGAAGCTCGTCGCGCTGTGCACGGCGTTCCTGGCGGCGTGCTGGGGGGTGTTCGGCAGCGGGACCATCCGGCCGTACGTCACCACCTCCGGCACCGTACGGACCGGCGACGTCGTCCAGGACCTCACCGGCACCCGCGAGCTGTTCGACACCTCCGTGCCGCACGAGGTGACGCTCACCTTCCGCGACGAGGGCTACCAGGACATGCTGACCGAGTACTTCAAGGACGGCGAGAAGAAGTACGTCGAGGCGGACCTGACCATCGACGGCACCAGGATCCCGAGCGTGGGGATCCGGCTCAAGGGCAACTCGACGCTGCAGGGGCTGACCTGGAAGGGGCGGACCCGCCCGCGCACCGGGCCCGGCGGCCGGCAACAGCGGAACGGCCGGCCCCCGGCCGATGGGCAGCCCCCGGCCAACGGGCAGCCCCCGGCCGATGGGCAGCCGCCCGCCGACGGACAGCCCCCGGCCAACGGCCAGCCACCCGCCGACGGACAGCCGCCCGCCGATGAGCAGCCACCGGCCGATGGGCAGACGCAGCAGAACGGCCAGGAGCAGCAGAACGCGCAACCCCCGGCGAACGGGGAGGCACAGGAGAACGGGCGGGGCCGCCGCAACGACGCGCCTCCCGGCAACGGGCGGCCCCCTGAGCTGAAGGCCGAGGAGCCGGAGAACCTGCCGTGGCTGATCAGCTTCGACGAGTTCGTGGCGGGCCGCCGCTACCAGGGCCACAGCCAGATCGCCGTACGCCCGGCCATGCAGCAGTCGTCGGCCCTGCTCAACGAGGCGCTGGCCATCGCCATGGTGGGGGCGGCGGGCGAGCCCACCCAGCGCTCGGCGTACGCCTCGTTCTCCGTCAACGGCCGCGCATCGAAGCCGCGCCTGCTGGTCGAGTACCTGGACGAGGGGTACGCCGAGCGCCTCGGCGAGGGCGTCCTGTACAAGTCGCTGGCCTCCAGCCAGTTCACCTACCAGGGCGAGGACCAGACCGCGTACGTCGACGACTTCAAGCAGATCAACCTCAAGGGCCAGCGCGACCTCCAGCCGGTCATCGACTTCATCAAGTGGGTGGACGAGGCCTCGGACGAGGAGTTCTCCAAGGGATTGGCCGAGCGGATGGACGTGGAGTCGTTCGCCCGTTACGCCGCTCTGCAGAACCTGATGCTGAACTTCGACGACATGGCGGGGCCTGGGCGCAACTACTACCTCTGGTACGACCTGCGCACCTCCAAGTTCCAGGTGATCAGCTGGGACCTCAACTTCGCGTTCAGCGGCGACGCCACGGCCGGGCCGAACGACACGGTCGGCATGCGGTTCGGCGGCCGTCGCGCCCGCGCCGGTGCGCCCGACCAGCAGGAGCAGCAGGGCCGGGAGGCTCAGGTGCCCCCTGAGCGCCGAGGCGTCGGTATGCGTCCCGGGCACACGTTGAAGGACCGCTTCCTCAAGGACGCCGGTTTCCAGCGGCTCTACCTGCGCGAGTACGCCGCTCTGTACCGCGAGCTGCTGGCGGGCGGCACCGCCACGAAGCTCCTCGACGAGGCGCTGGCGGCCTACAACCGCAACGCCGGGGCCGACACCGCGAAGGCGGCCCAGGAGGCGACCGCCCTCCGCAAGACCCTCACCACCCGCACGGAGGCCCTGAAGTCGCAGATCTCCTGACCCGGTGTGTGACGTGCGGCGGGCACTCCCGCCCTGCGTGCCCACCGCACGAGCTGCGACTGCCCGGTGCGATCACCGCTCGGCTCTTCGATGCCCGCACCCGCCGACGGGCGCGTCGAGTGAGCAGGCTCAGCGGGCTCTGAAGGCGACGGCGGTGGTCGAGGTGATCGCGGTCACCAGGGCGACCGTGAGCAGCACGGTGCCCAGCGGGTTGGGGCGCCGCTCCGCAGGCTTGATCTGCAGGGCGTGCGACCGGGCCGACGGGGTCGGGGACGGAGTGGGAGTGGGCGTTCGGGTCGGGGCGGGCGCAGGCACCCGGACCGGTGCAGGAGGAGCCGGCACGGCCCTCGGCACCGGCCCCGGCCTGCCGCGCGGGCACTCCCCGAGGTGGACGTCGCCCGCGCACAGCCCGTCCGGATAGACCGTCACCTGAGGCACCGTGACCTGCGGGGCGGCGTTCCGCTTCGCGCGCGGCATCGAGATCGACACCCTGGGACGGGGCGAGCTCTGCACCCACACGCGGGGCACCCGGACCTTCGGCCCGACGGTGACCCGCTTGGGCGGCGCCGGTGGGCGTACGGACGTCTTCGGCACCGGACGGGGCTTCATCACCGGCTGGGTGGAGGTGGGACGGGGCAGCCGCACCCGTCCAGGATCCGGAACGGGACGCGACACCCGCACAGGCTGTGCCGCCCCCGCTCGCAGCGGCACCGGCACCGCTGCGGCCGCTCTCCCCCGCACCGGCACCTGCGCGACCCCGGCTGCCCGCACCCGCGCCGTACCTTCCGCGCCCCGCGCACGCCGCGAACCGCGTTCCCACGACGCCCCGCTGCCGGCTGCGACCGAGCCCTTCGCCCGAGGAACCGCGCGGGGGCCTTGTGCCTGAGGCAGCGTCCCCGCGCCTTGCGGCTGCGCAGCCGGCTGCGCACCCTGGGTGTCGGCAACCGTCCCTGCGCCCTGCACCTGGGAGACCGCCCACCCGCCCCGCGATCGAGGGGCTACCCCGGCAGCCTGCGACCCGCGACCCACCACGCCCCCCTGCGACCCGCGAGCCACCACGGCCCCTGAGGCGCGAGCCGCCACAGCCTCCTGCGAGGCGTGAGCCACCGCGGCACCTTGCGGGGCGTGAGCCGCCACGGCACCCTGTGAGGCGCGAGATGCCGCAACGGCATCCTGCGTCCGAGAAGTGGTGGCGGCATTCTGCGTCCGAGAGGTGTGGAGTCCGGCGGTGGCCGGGCCGGTCACGGTGGCGGTGATCAGGGCAGTGGCCAGCAGGAGCGGCGCGCGCCTGGCTCCCACGGTCACATACCTCCGGCGATCCGGGCGAACTCATCGAGCGCGCTCCTGAACGCATCAGGCCCGACCGCCAAAGGCCCGTCGAAGGCACGGGAGATGTCCCACGTCAAGTAGGTGCCGAAGCCGATCAGCGCGGCGGTCGCCACCAGGGGCAGGATCGCGAGCCCCCGCGGCCTGGCCCCGGCGAGGAACGGGAAGATGATCACCAGGACACCGGTGAGGATCGTGAGGAAGAGCAGGCCGTCCGGCGGCCGGGCGGCGGCGTCGGCGGTGCGCTGGGCGCGGGCGGTGGAGAGTGCGCTGAGGTGTTCGAGCACGTTGGCCTTGGCGTCGGTCTCTTCGTCGTCGCGGGTTTCGAGTGCGGTGACCCGGGCGCGCAGGTTGTCCAAGCGCTCGCCGCCGACCGGATGCATCCTGCCTTCCGCCATGAGCGGCCACTCGTCCCTGACCACGAAGGCGACGTACTCCCGCAGCGACCGGCGCACCTCCTCCGACGCGCTGCCGGGCAGCTCGGCGGCGGCCCAGTAGGCGTCGACGGCGGCCTGGCTCTCGGCGTGGGTGTTGAGCCTGGCGGCGTCGGCGGTCGTCCAGGGCACGATGATCGCGATGGCGAACACGAGCAGGAACATCGCCGACAGCATCGCCCCGGCGTGCGAGGCCGAAGGGCCGCCGGGATCGCGGTCCTCGCCGGCTCTCTTGACCCGCCTGAACACCAGCGCCGTGAGCGCCACAGCGCCCACTGCCGCCAAGATCGATAGCGTGTACGCCACCATGAAGATCTCCCGCACCTCTTTCGGATACGCAGTGTCACATTACTATCACACAGTGCAATGATGGCGTCAGGCGCGCAAAGGTAAAGTCCAGGGCAAGCCCATACCCCCGGCGAGCCGCCAGGAAGGGCCCACAGTAAAGGCCCCGGGGACGTGCCCCGGGGTGATCCCTGGGCCAGACCCTGAGCCGCAATCGTACGGAAAATCCGGCTAAGTGATCATCTCGGGGGTGGGGTGGAGGTGGGAGCGTCCGGGCCGTTCGCGGAGCGAGAGCGAAGTGGCCTGCGAAGGGGACACAAGGGGCGTGCGGTCGGCCGAGGTGGCGCGCGGCCGGCACCGGCCTCAGCGGAGGTACGGAGCCCGTGGGAGAGGTGACGACGGAGAGCGCAGTGGAGTGGTGGACAGGAGTGCGCGGCGAAGCGGCGGACGGAAGGTGCCGTGGATGGGCGGGCTCGAAAAGCGCCATGGAAGGGCGCGCTGGAGGGTGTGGCGGAGCGGCGGGCTTGAAAGTGCCGTGGGGTGGCGGGTTCGAAGATGCGGCGGGTGGTGGACTGGGAGTGTGGCGGGGTGGAGGTTGGTCGGGGGCGGGCTGGACGGATTGTTCGGGTGGTGACTGGATCGCTCACTAGATGTCCAGCCGGATGATGAAATTTCGGAAATCTCGGGACCATGGATCGTGTGAAGCTCAACGGTCGTAAATTCGTCATGGTCAGCTCGACGGCCAGCAAGGTCAACCCCGATGGTCCCACGCGGTTCGAGTACTGGGAGGACGACGGGCTGGTGTGGGGCAGCTACACCGGCGACACCGTGACCCAGGGCCGCTTCGTCGGGACGCGCGACGGCGACCAGGTGACGATCTCCTACGTGCACGCCCTGGTGGCCGGGGGCAAGGCGGCGGGAAAGAGCACCAGCCGCATCGAGACCGGCGATGACGGGCGGCTGCGGCTGGTAGAGGAGTTCAGCTTCGAGGGCGACGACACGCCCCATGTCAGCGTGTGCGTCGAGGTGCCCTGACACCCCGGCTTCAGGCCATGTGATGTTTCTGGCCTACCGGAACCTGATCCGGGAGGCTCAGGCACTCACCCCGGCGGTACTTGGGTTTGTGGCGGCATCGTCGGAGCCGAGGTGGCCGGCCCGGCCCCGAAGAGGCCGGTGGACACTTCAGCGGTGCCGGCAACGGTCCCGAAGAGGCCGGTGGCCACCTCGGCAGGGCCGGCAGCGGTCCGCTCCGTGACGCGGCAGGACCGCGTAAGGAGGTGCGAGCCGGATCGAGCGGGCCGGATCGAGCGGGCCGGATCGAGCGGGCCGGATCGAGCGGGCCGGAGCGAGCGGGCCGGAGCGAGCGGGCCGGAGCGAGCGGGCCGGAGCGAGCGGGCAGGTTCGACGTGGGGCGGCCGGCGTGGGGCCGCCCCAGGCGTCCATGCGAGGGTCAGGTGTCCTTGCGGAGGGCGGCGCGGCCTTCGGCGGCGCCGACGAAGCGCATCTTGCCCAGCGGCACGTCCCCTTGCGCCTCCGGAGCGGGCCGCCGCTGGGCGCGGGCGGCGTGGTCGCGGTCGCTGGGCAGCACGTACGGCCGCTTGAGCACCTCGTCCAGGATGAACACCGTCTCGGTGGCCTTGACGGCGGGGATGTTGGCGAGCCGGTCGGTCACCATGGAGTGCACGGCGGCCACGTCGGCGACGCGCACCTGGATCATGGCGTCGTGCTGGCCGGTGGTGATCGCGCAGTACTCGACCTCGGGCATCCGTGCCAGCTCGGCCCTGAACTGCTTCCACATCTGCTGGCGTACGGTGACGAAGATCAGCGCGGTGATGCCGAGCCCGGCTCTGACGTGGTCGATCTCGGCGGTGAAGCGCTTGATGGCGCCGTCGGCGCGCAGCGCCTCGAAGCGCGTGTAGGCGTTGGCGCGGGAGATGCCGACGCGTTCGGCGAGGGCGGAGACGGAGATGCGGCCGTTCTCGCGGAGCACTTCGAGGATCTTCATGTGGATCTCGTCCAGTTCGAGACCGATTCCGATCCGTCCAGGCTGACCGCCACCGGCGACCCCATTTCTGGAAATTTCACTCATTAGTACCTCACCGCTGTTCATAGACGTCTCGCCGACCGCACAGAGCCTGGACGTTCTGCCGCACAATCCTCGACATCCTTCTGCCGAACGTCCAATCTTGGAGGACTTACATGGCGACCCGCTCGCAGACGGCGGCTGTGCTGCTCGCCGGTGCACTCGCCCTGGCCGCCTGCGGAAGCGGCGGCACCACTCCCACCTCCGGGGCCTCGGGGGCCGCCGGGGGCAAGACCCTCGTCATCGACACCTCCTTCGACCTGAAGACCGCGGACCCCGGCCGCACGTACGAGCCGACGGGGCTCATCGTGGGCAAGGCGGTCTACGAGACGCTGCTGACGTTCGACGGTGCCGATGTGACCAAGCCGGTGCCGGCGCTGGCCGAGTCGTACGAGCTGTCGAAAGACGGCAAGACGCTGACGCTCAAGCTGAAGCAGGGCGCCACGTTCGCCGACGGGTCTGCGGTGACCGCCGACGACGTGGTGTTCTCGCTCACGCGGGTGCGTGACATGAAGGGTACGCCGTCGTTCCTGCTGGACGGTGTCGAGGTGGCCAAGGAGGACGACTCGACGATCACGCTGACGTCGAAGTCACCGAACCCGGCGCTGCCGTACATCCTGCCGAACCCGGCGCTCGGCATCATCAACAGCAAGGTCGCCAAGGAGCACGGCGCGACCACGGACCCGCAGGACAAAGCCGAGCAGTACCTGAACAACTCCTCGGCCAGCTCGGCCCGTACCAGATCGAGTCCTTCAACGTCAGCAGCCAGGTGACGCTGAAGGCGAACCCCAAGTACTACGGCGCCAAACCCGCCTACGACCGGGTGGTCATCCGCAACGTCGAGGCCGCCACGCAGAAGCTGAACGTGCAGCGCGGCGACAGCCAGATCGCGCTCAACCTGTCGGGCGACCAGGTCACCGGCATGCCGCCGACGCTGCAGGTGAAGAAGACGCCGTCGGCGAACGTGCTGTTCCTGCTCGCCAACCAGGACCCGGCGATCAGCAAGACCACCACGAACCCGAAGTTCGTCGAGGCCGTGCGCAAGGGCGTGGACTACGCGGGCCTGCTGGAGCTGGCCGGTGAGGGCTCGGCGCAGGCGCCGGGCGTCATCCCGTCGCAGCTCCTGGGCGCGCTGCCGGCCGGCCAGGCCGCGAAGCGGGACGTCGAGGGCGCCAAGGCGGCGCTGGCCGAGAGCGGCCTGTCGAACCCGGCCGTGAAGCTGGAGTACCCGAGCGAGCTGACCGTGAACGGCCTGTCGTTCCAGCCGCTTGCCGAGCGCATCCAGGCCAACCTCAAGGAGGTCGGCATCACGGTGGACCTGCAGCCGGCCCCGGTGACGACGGCGCTGGACAACTACCGCAACGGCAAGGAGGAGATGGGGCTGTGGTACTGGGGCCCCGACTACCCCGACCCGAGCGACTACCTGGCGTTCCTGCCCGGCAAGACCGTGGGGCTGCGGGCCGGCTGGAAGGAGGGCGCGGCCAAGGAGCTGGAGTCCCTCGGTGAGAAGGCCGCCGCGGCGATCGGTGACGACGCCCGCAAGGCCGCGTACGTGGACGTGCAGACGAAGCTGAACGAGGCCGGCCCGTTCGTCCCGCTGATCCAGCCGAGCCAGAACATCGTGGCCGCCGCGTCGGTGACCGGCATCGAGTACCACCCGGTGTGGACGGTGGACATCGCCGACCTCGGCGTGAAGTAGGGGACGTCGCAGGTGTCGGAGACCCCGGAGCCGGCGGCGGGCCGAAGCGCCGCCGGCTCCAAGGAGAAAGGGCGCGTGCGGCATCCGCTGGCGCGGTTCCTCGTGCGGCGCGTGCTGCTCGCCGTGCTCATGGCGTGGGGCATCACGCTGGTGACGTTCGTGCTGACGAACCTCGTGCCGGGCGACCCCGTGGCGGCGAACCTCGGCCAGCGGGCGCTCGGCGATCCCGCCATCGTGGCGCAGTGGCGGGCCGATCACGGCCTGGACAAGCCGCTGTGGCAGCAGTACCTGCTCCACCTGCAGGGCCTGGTGCAGGGCGACCTGGGCACCAGCCAGCAGAGCCACCGCCCGGTCAGCCAGGACCTCGCCGAGTACGTCCCGGCGACGCTCGAGCTGGCGGGCGCGGCGATCCTGGTCTCGCTGGTGCTGGGCGTGGCGTTCGGGGTGATCGCGGCGCTGCGCAGGGACCGGCTGCCGGACCACACGCTGCGGGTGCTGAGCCTGATCGGCATCTCGGTGCCGACGTTCTGGCTGGCGCTGGTGGCGTTCTACGTCTTCTTCTACCGGCTGCAGCTCACCCCGGGCAGCGGCCGGGTGGACGCGGCGCTCGGCGCGGCCCCGCCGGTGACCGGCCTTGCGACCGTGGACGCGCTGCTGGCCGGACGCTGGGACATCTTCACCTCCGCCGTCGGCCACCTGATCACGCCGGCGCTGGTGCTCGCGCTCTACACGATCGGCCTGCTGACCCGCTTCACCCGCTCGGCGGTGCTGGAGGTGCTGGGCCAGGACTACGTGCGCGCGGCCAGGGCGAAGGGCTTGCCGGGGCGGACGATCCTGTTCCGTTACGTGCTGCGCTCGGCGCTCGTGCCCGTGATCACGGTGGCGGGCCTGGCGTTCGGCAGCCTGCTGTCCGGCACGGTGCTGGTGGAGGCCATCTTCGCCTGGCCCGGCATCGGCCAGTACGCGTACAAGAGCGCCACCACCCTCGACCTGCCCGCCGTGATGGGCGTCGGCCTGGTCGTGGGCGTGGTCTACCTGGTGATCAACCTGATCGTGGACGTCCTGTACGGCGTCATCGATCCCCGAGTGAGGCTGCAATGAGACGCCGTGACCCCCTGGCCCGAGGGGGACTGCTGCGGCGGCTGCCCCAGGCGTGGCGGCAGCCGCTGGCCGTGACCGGCGCCGTGCTGGCGGTGGCCTGGCTGGTGATCGCGCTCGTGGCGCCGGTGCTGGCGCCGCACGATCCGCTGGCGCAGGACCTGCCGCGGCTGGCCGCGCCCGGGCCCGGCCACTGGTTCGGCACCGACCAGCTCGGCCGCGACATCCTCAGCCGCGTCATGTACGGCGCGCGCGTGTCGATCCCGCTGACGCTGCTGCTGGTGGCGCTGTCGGTGCTGATCGGCGGGCTGCTGGGCGCGTGCGCCGGCTACTTCGGCCGCTGGGTGGACGAGACGATCATGCGGGTGGCGGACCTGGTGTTCGCGTTCCCCACGGTGATCCTGGCCATGGTGGTGGCGGCGGCGCTGGGCGCGAGCCTGACGAACGCGGTGCTGGCCGTGCTGGTCGTGGCCTGGCCGGCGTACGCGCGGGTGACGCGCGGCCTGGTGCTGGGCGTGCGGGAGCGGGAGTTCGTGCTGAGCGGGCGGCTGCTGGGCTTTTCGGTGTGGCGGTCGCTGCGCGTGGACGTGCTGCCGAACGTGACCGGCCCCGTGCTGGTGCTCGCCACCCTCGACATCGGCACGGCGTTGCTGCTGCTGTCGGGCCTGTCGTTCCTCGGCCTGGGCGCCAAGCCGCCGTCGCCGGAGTGGGGCGCGATGGTGGCGTCGGGCGTGGAGGTGTTCGACAGCTGGTGGGTGGCGACGTTCCCGGGTCTTGCGATCCTGACCGTGGTGCTGGCGTTCAACTTCCTCGGCGACACGCTGCGCGACGCGCTCGACCCCCGTACGGCCCGCGCGATCAAGGAGCGTGCCCTGTGACGCTGGACATCGCCGGCCTGAAGGTGACGATCGGCGGCAAGGACATCCTGCGCGGCGTGGACCTGCGGCTGGAGGCCGGCAAGGTGCACGGGCTGGCCGGGGAGAGCGGCTCGGGCAAGACGATGACCGGGCTGGCCGTGCTCGGCCTGCTGCCGCACGGCGCGAAGGCGTCGGGCTCCATCACGCTCGGCGAGCGCGACCTGCTGCGGCTGCCGCCCAAGGAGCTGAACCGGGTGCGCGGCGGCGAGGTCGCCATGGTGTTCCAGGACCCGGCGACCAGCCTGCACCCGATGCTGACCATCGGCACCCAGCTCACCGAGCACATGCGCCACCACCTGCGGCTGGGCAAGGCGGAGGCGCGGGAGCGGGCGATCGAGCTGCTCGGCAAGGTCCGCATCCCCGGGCCCGCCGAGGCGTACGGGCGCTTTCCGCACCAGTTCTCCGGCGGGATGCGGCAGCGCATCGCGATCGCCATCGCGCTGGCCTGCTCCCCCAAGGTGCTGATCGCGGACGAGCCGACCACGGCGCTGGACGTGACCGTGCAGGCGGGCGTGCTGCGGCTGCTGCGCGGTCTGTGCGACGAGCTGGGGCTGGCCGTGCTGCTGGTGACGCACGACCTGGGCGTCATGTCGGCGGTGGCCGACGAGGTGAGCGTGATGAAGGACGGCCTGGTGGTGGAGTCGGGCCCGCGCGGGCGGGTGCTGCGCGAGCCCGAGCACGCCTACACGCGCGCGCTGCTGGACTCGCTGCCCGACACGGAGGTGCGCTGAGCATGCTGACCATCGACGACCTGGTGGTGGAGCACCGCTCGCCCGGACGTCCCGTGGTGCGGGCCGTGGCGGGGGCCAGCCTGCAGGTGCGGCCGGGCGAGGTGGTCGGGCTCGTCGGCGAGTCCGGCTGTGGCAAGTCGACGCTGGCCCGCGCGGTCTGCGGGCTGAACCCGATCACGTCGGGCTCGGTCTCCTTCGAGGGGCAGCCGGTGACGCCGCTCGGGCTGCGCCGCAGGAGGCTGACCGGCATCCAGATGGTGTTCCAGGATCCGTACGCGTCGCTGAACCCCCGGCGGCGGGTGGGCGACCAGATCGCCGACGGGCTGCGCACCTCGGGCGACACCTCGACCACGCCCGCCGACCTGCTCGAACGTGTCGGCCTGCCGCGCGACTTCGCCGGGCGGCACCCGCACGAGTTCTCCGGCGGGCAGCGGCAGCGCATCGCGATCGCCAGGGCGCTGGCCGCGCGGCCCCGGCTGCTCATCGGCGACGAGCCGATCTCCGCGCTGGACGCCTCCGCGCAGTCGCAGGTGGCCAGGCTCATGCGGGATCTCGCCGTGGAGTCGGGCGCTGGGCTGCTGTTCATCAGCCACGACCTGTCGGTGGTGCGGCTGATCGCGGATCGGATCGCGGTCATGTACCTCGGCAAGATCGTCGAGGTGGGCGGCACGGCCGAGGTGTGGGCGCGGCCGCGGCATCCGTACACGGAGGCGCTGCTCGCGGCCGTTCCGAAGCCGGACGGGCGCGGCGTGCTGCCCGCCGAGCTGCCCGGCGACGTGCCCGATCCGGCGTCACCGCCGTCCGGGTGCCGGTTCCACCCGAGGTGTCCGAAGGTGATGGACGTGTGCAGGGAGAAGTCGCCGGACTTCGGGCCGGTCGCCTGCTGGCTGCACGAGCCGAAGTGACCCCGGCACCGTACGAGGGGCCGCCTCCCGGCGGCCGGGCGGCTTCCGGCGGGGAGCCCGCGCCCGGCGACCCGCCCGCCCTCAACTGGGAGCCCGCGCCCGGCGACCTGCCCGCTCTCGATCGGAAGCCCGCGCCCGGCCTGGGCGCTGGGCCGGTGGGCGAGTCCGGGGCCGGGGCGGCGGGCGCGCCTGCCGGCGAGGACGCGGCGCGGCTGGTGGCCGGGCGGGTGGCGGCGGTGCGGGAGCGGATGGCGGCGGCCGGGATGGACGCGCTGGTGCTGCGGCCCTCGCCCGACTACCGGTTCCTGGGCGGCGGCGAGGGGGCGTTCCTCGTGGTGACGGCCGACGTGGCGGCCGAGACCCGCGACCCGGCCCTGCTGGTGCCGCCGGACGCGCGGCGGGTCGGGGTGGACGCCGAGATGCGGGTGCGGGAGCTGTTCGGGCTGGCGATCGAGGCGGAGTTCGTACCGGCGTCGCCGGTGCTCGCACCGCTGCGGCTGCGCAAGGAGCCCGGCGAGGTGGCCGCCATCGGGCGCGCGGTGGCCGCCGCGGAGGGCGTGCTCGCGCGGGTCAAGGAGCTGTCGTGGTTCGGGGCGACCGAGCGGGAGATGGCGCGCCGGCTGCGGCTGCTGCTGGCCGAGTCGGGGTGCGAGGAGGTGGTGGCGCTGCGCTTGGCGGCGGGCGAGCACACGGCCAGGCCCTGCCACGTGCCCGGCGGGCGGATCATCAACCCCGGGGACGCGGTGACCGTGTCGGTGTGCGGGCGGTGGGGCGGCTACTGCGCGGAGGCGGCCCGGGTCTTCGTGGTGGCCGAGCCGCCCGAGGACTTCGAGGCGATGTACTCGGTGGTGCGGGAGGCGCACCGGGCGGGGCTGGCGGCCGTACGGCCCGGCGTGCCCGTGTCGGAGGTGGCGGCGGCGGTCGGCGAGGTGATCGACGGCAGCGGGTACGGCCGCTTCGCCTCCCCGCACGTCGGCCGGGGCGTCGGGCTGGGTCCCGACGAGGGGCCGCGGCCCGGCGAGGACACCGTGCTGTCGGACGGGATGACCTTCTGCTTGGAGCTGGCGATCTACGTGCCGGATCTCTTCGGGGCCCGGGTGGCCGACGTGGTCGCCTGCACCGCCTCCGGGCCCCTGCCTCTGGGGGTTCTCCCCCACACCCTCGAAACCCTCGGCCACTGACCTCCGGGGGACGGGTCGAGGTCCTTCGGGGGTGAGAGGGGTTTCGGGCCGGAGGTCCGTCGTGGGCCGAGGTGGGCGAGCGCCCTCCCTGCCGCACCGGCTGGGGTCCTTTCGGAGAGTGGGGGTTACGGGCTGAGGTCCCTCCGGAGAGCGAAGAGCGTAACGAGCCGAGGTCCCTTCGGAGAGCGAAGAGCGTAACGAGCCGAGGTCCCTTCGGAGTGCGAAGAGGGTAACGGACCGAGGTCCACTCGGAGAGCGGGCCGAGGTCCTCTTCGGAGTGAGGGGTCGCGTGCTGAGGCCCTCCCAGGGTGAGGGGGTGCGAGGGCGGCAGGGGGTGCGGAGTGGGCGGAAGGGACTGGATTAGGCTGGGGCGGGCGATCATTTGGGGGCGTTCGTGGACCAGTTGGTGCTGCTCATGCTGGTGCTCCTGGGGGCGCTGCTCATGGTGCCGCTCGGCGACCGCCTGGGGCTGCCGCCGCCGGTGCTGATGACGTTGCTGGGCATCCTGATGGCCGTCCTGCCGTTCGTGCCGAACGTGGACGTGCCGCCCGGCATCGTGCTGCCCCTCCTGCTGCCGCCGCTGCTCTACGCGGCCGTGCAGCGCACATCGTGGCGGCAGTTCGCGGCCAACTGGCAGCCGATCTTCCTGCTCGCGGTGGCGCTGGTGTTCGTGACGACGGCGGCAGTGGCGGCGGTGGCGCACGCGCTGGTGCCCGGGCTGCCGCTGGCGGCTGCGGTGGCGCTGGGCGCGCTGGTGGCGCCGCCCGACCCGGTGGCGGCGACGGCGGTCGCGGGCCGGCTGGGCTGCCCCGGCGCATGGTGTCGCTGCTGGAGGGCGAGGGCCTGTTCAACGACGTGACGGCGATCGTGCTGTACCACGTGGCGATCGCGGCGGCGGTGACGGGCACGTTCTCATGGCCGGGCGCGCTGACGGAGCTCGTGCTGTCGGCCGTGGTGGCCGTGGTCGTGGGCCTGGCGCTGGGCTGGGTCGGCGGGCGGCTGATGGAGTGGCTCGGCGACGCCACGCTGCGGGTGGGGGTCTCGCTGCTGGTGCCGTTCGTGTCGTACGCGCTGGCGGACGAGCTGCGCGGCTCGGGCGTGCTGGCGGTGCTGACGACGTCGTTCTACCTGAGCGAGCGGATGGCCGACGCCGACGACGTGCTGGGCAGGTTCGCATCGACGACGTTCTGGCAGGTCGTGGACACGCTGGTGGTCGGGGTGGCGTTCGGGCTGATCGGCCTGGAGCTGCACGCGGTGTTCGGCACCGTGCACGGCCAGGTGGGCGAGGTGCTGTGGTGGAGCGCCGCCGTGGTGGGCGTCGTGGTCCTCGTACGTCTGGTGTGGCTGCTGCCCGCGGCCTGGCTGGCGAAGAAGACGCGCGGGCCCGGCCACGAGGACACCGAGATCCCGCTGAGCTGGCGGGAGACGGTGGTGATGTGGTGGTCAGGCATGCGCGGGGTGGCGTCGGTGGCGCTGGCGCTGGCCATCCCGCTTCAGACGGAGAGCGGTCAGGCGTTCCCGCAGCGGCCGATCATCGTGTTCATCGCGTTCGCGGTCATCCTGACGACGCTGATCGTGCAGGGCATGTCGCTGCCGTGGCTGGTGAACAGGCTCGGGGTGAAGGCGGACACGGCGGCCGAGCGGGCGCTGGAGAGGCGGCTGGCGACGGAGGCGGCGAAGGCGGCCAAGCGGCGGCTGCGGGAGATCAACGAGGCCGAGGAGCTGCCGGAGGAGGTGCTGGAGGCGCTGAAGCGGCGGCTGATGGACATGAACGTGCGGCTCAGCCCCGAGGCCGCCGACGAGGAGCGGCGTGAGGCGTACGAGCAGCGGGTGCGGCGGCTGAAGCTGCTGCGGCGGGTGCAGGGCGAGATGATGTCGGCGGCCCGCCAGGCGGTGCTGGAGGCGCGGCGCGACCCGAACACCGACCCGGCGATCATCTCGCGCATCCTGCGCCAGCTCGACGCCCGCAGCCTGCGCTGAACCCGGCGAGATCGCGGGCCGGCGCGGGCCGCCGGGCCTCCTCTGCCGGGCGGCGCCGGCCCGCTGAGCTTCCGCTACGAAAGACCGCTCCCCTCTTGGTGGTCCCGGACGAATCCCGGGCGGCCCCGCATGGCATAACGTCGCCATGGAACCTCAGTGAGGGGAAAGGTGAGACGTTGATCGAGGTCAGGGAGCTCCACGAGATGCCGGAGTTGGAGCGCGTCTACGCGCTGTTCGACGACATCTGGCATTTCGGCTCCGGAGACCCGCCCATCACGATGGAGCTGATGCGGGCGCTGTCGCACGCGGGCGGCTATGTCGCCGGCGCGTTCGACGGCGGGCGCATGGTCGGCGCCTCCGTGGGGTTCCTGGCGGCCGGTGGCGCCCTGCACTCCCACGTCACCGGCTCGATCGCGGGGCGGGGCATCGGGTTCGAGCTGAAGCAGCACCAGCGCCGCTGGGCGCTGGAGCGCGGCCTGACCCGCATCACCTGGACCTACGATCCGCTGGTCCGCCGCAACGCCCACTTCAACCTCGCCAAGCTGGGCGCGCGGCCGGTGGAGTACCTGCCGTGCTTCTACGGCGTCATGGAGGACGCGATCAACCAGGGCGACGAGTCGGACCGGCTGCTGGCCTCGTGGCCGCTGACCGCGCCGCACGTCGAGGCGCTGGCCAGGCGGGAGCCGGGCGAGAGGCCGTTGCCGGACGGCGCGGTGGTGGCGCTGGCCGACGAGGGCGGGCGGCCGGTGCCGGGCCCGGTGGACGCGCCGGTGGTGCTGGTCGCGGTGCCGCCCGACATCGAGGGGCTGCGCCGGGCCGATCGCGGTGCGGGCAAGGCGTGGCGGCACGCCGTCCGTGATGTGCTGGGAGGGCTGATGGCGGAGGGCCGCGAGGTGACGGGGTTCGCCGCGAAGTCGTACTACGTAGTGGAGAGACTGTGAAGATCACCGGAGTGGAGCTGCGCAGGATCGCGATGCCGCTGGTGTCGCCGTTCCGCACCTCGTTCGGCACCGAGACGGCGCGTGACGTGCTGCTGGTCAGGGTGGTGACGCCGGAGGCCGAGGGCTGGGGCGAGTGCGTGGCGATGAGCGAGCCGCTCTACTCCTCCGAGTACGTCGACGGCTCCGCCGAGGTGATCCGCCGCTTCCTGCTGCCCGCGCTGCCGCAGAACGTGGACGCCAACCAGGTGGCCCGCGCGCTGGAGCCGATCAAGGGGCACCGGATGGCGAAGGCGGCGGTGGAGACGGCGATCCTGGACGCGCAGCTGCGGGCGGCGGGCGAGTCGTTCGGCCGGTTCCTGGGAGCGTCGAAGCCGCGGGTGCCGTGCGGGGTGTCGGTCGGCATCATGGACTCGATCCCGCAGCTTCTCGACGCCGTGGCGGGCTACATCGACGAGGGGTACGTCCGGGTCAAGCTGAAGATCCAGCCCGGCTGGGACGTCGAGCCGGTGCGCGCGGTGCGCGAGCGGTTCGGCGACGACCTGCTGCTGCAGGTGGACGCGAACGCCGCGTACGCGCTGTCGGACGCGCCCCGCCTGGCCCGGCTCGACGCGTTCGACCTGCTGCTGATCGAGCAGCCGCTGGCCAACGACGACCTGGTGCAGCACGCGAAGCTGGCGCAGCGGCTGCGCACGCCGATCTGCCTGGACGAGTCGATCGAGTCGGCCGAGCACGCCGCTGCGGCGATCGCGCTCGGCTCGTGCTCGATCGTCAACATCAAGCCCGGCCGGGTCGGCGGCTACCTGGAGGCGCGGCGCATCCACGACCTGTGCCGGGCCAACGGCGTGGCGGTGTGGTGCGGCGGCATGCTGGAGACGGGCCTCGGCCGGGCGGCGAACGTGGCGCTGGCGGCGCTGCCCGGCTTCACGCTGCCCGGCGACACCTCCGGCTCGCGCCGCTACTTCGCCACCGACATCACCGAGCCGTTCGAGCTGGTGGACGGGCATCTGGAGGTGCCGACGGGGCCGGGTCTCGGGGTCGAGCCGATCGCGGACGTGCTGGACGAGGTCACCACCGCCACGGAGTGGATCACTCTCTGAGCCGCGGCACCGCGGCCAGCAGGGCGCGGGTGTAGTCGTGCGCGGGCTCGCCGACGACCTGCTCGGTGGGCCCGACCTCGACCAGCCTGCCTCGGTGCATGACGGCGACCACGTCGGCGACGTAGCGCACAACGGCCAGGTTGTGCGAGATGAACAGCATCGACAGGCCGAGCTCGTCGCGCAGCCCGCGCACGAGGTTGAGCACCGCGCCCTGCACCGACACGTCGAGCGCGCTGGTGATCTCGTCGGCCACCAGCAGCTCGGGGTCGCCGCCGAGCGCGCGGGCGATGGCGACGCGCTGCCGCTGCCCGCCGGACAGCTCGCGCGGGTAGCGGCCGGCCAGCTCGGCGGGCAGCCTGACGAGGCCGAGCAGCCGCTCCACCGCGCCGGGGCCGCAGCCCTCTGCGATGGTGCGGCCGACGGTCATGCGCGGGTTCAGGGACGCGTACGGGTCCTGGAAGACCATCTGCACCCGCCGCGCCCCCTCGATCGTCCCGGTGTGGGGGACGAGCCCGCACACGGCCCTGGCGAGCGTGGACTTGCCCGAGCCCGACTCGCCGACGAGGCCGACCACCCGGCCGTCGGGGATCTCCAGCGTGACGTCGTCCACGGCGGTGAAGGAGCCGTAGCGCACGCTCAGGTTCCTGATGATCACTTGACCTCCCAGCAGGCGGCCCTGCGGCCGGGGCCGAGGTCGGCGAGTTCGGGGCGCTCGCTTGCGCAGCGGGCGGTGGCCAGCTCGCAGCGCGGGGCGAACGCGCAGCCGGGCCCGACGTCGGCGGGGGCGGGCTGGGTGCCGGGGATGCCGGCCAGCGGCGTGTCGCGGTCGGTGTCCAGGTCCGGCAGTGACGCGATGAGCGCCTTGGTGTACGGGTGCGCGGCCCCGTCCGCGAGCCGGTCGGCGGGCAGCTCCTCGACGACGCGGCCGGCGTACATGACGACGACCCGGTCGCACAGCTCGCCCACGACCGCGATGTCGTGCGAGATGAACAGCGTGGCCGCGCCGGTCTCCTCGACGACCTCGCGCAGCAGCTTGAGTATCTGCCGCTGCACGGTGACGTCGAGCGCCGTGGTGGGCTCGTCGGCGACGATCAGGCGGGGCGTGCCCATGAGGCCCATGGCGATGACGGCGCGCTGCCGCATGCCGCCCGACAGCTCGTGCGGGTGCTGCGCGGCGCGCTTCTCCGGGCCGGGCAGGTGCACCTGGGCGAGCCGGTCCACGGCGCGGCGGCGGGCCTGCTCGCGGGTGGCGCCCTCGTGCACGATGGCCACCTCGGCGAGCTGGCCGCCGATCTTGAGCGCGGGGTTGAGCGCGGCCAGCGGGTCCTGGAACACCATCGCCAGCGTGGTGCCGAGCTCCTTGTCCGACAGGGCGGCGACGTCCTTGCCGCCGAGCCGCAGCGCCGCGTACGTGACGACGCCCGGGTAGGGCACGAGGCCGCCGATCGCGGCGGCGGTCATGCTCTTGCCGCTGCCGGACTCCCCCACCAGGCCGACGATCTCGCCGGGCGCGACGGTGAGCGACAGGTTCCGTACGGGGGACGCCCCGCCGGGGAAGGTCACGGTCAGGTCGCGCACCTCCAGCACCGCCTCGGGGTCGGGCTCGGGCGGCGGCCCGGACGGCGCGGGGGCCACGGCGCGCCCGCGCGGCACGGCGGTGCGGGCCGCGGCCTTGGCCAGGGCGTCGCCGAGCAGGTTGAAGCCGATGCCGGCCAGCGCGATGGCGGCGGCGGGCCCGAGCGCCACCTCGGGGGTGACGTAGATGCGCGGGAACCCGTCGAACAGCAGCCGTCCCCAGTCGAAGTCCGGCGGCTGCACGCCGAGCCCGAGGAACGACAGCCCGGCCAGGCCCAGCAGGGCGCTGCCGAGCGCCTGGGTGAGGTGCAGGATGAGCGGTTCTGCGATGTTGGGCAGCACGTGCCGGGTGAGGATGCGGCTGCGGGGCACGCCCAGCATGCGGGCGGCGGAGACGTAGTCGGAGCCGGCGACGGTGGCGGCGAGGTTCTGGGTGAGCCGGGCGAAGCCGGGGGCGATGGCCGCGCCGATGCCGAGCACCGCGCCGCGCGCGCCGAGCCCGGTGACGACGGCGGTGAACATGGCGAGCAGCAGCCCGGGGAAGGCGACGAGCGCGTTGACGGTGCCGGCGACCAGGCGGGCGGCGCGCCTGGGCAGCACCGAGGGCAGCGTGCCGAGCACGAGCCCGGCCAGCGCGCCGATCAGCGTGGCGGCCAGCGCAAGCAGCAGCGAGTAGCGTCCCGCGACCAGGACGCGGGCCAGCAGGTCGCGGCCGAGGTTGTCGGTGCCCAGCGGGTGGCCCGGCGAGGCGCCCTGGAGGATGGCGGCGGCGTCGATGCGCTCGGCCTCCGCGCCCCACATGATCGGCCCGATCACGGCCAGCACGGCCATGGCGGCGACGATGACGGCGCCCGCCGCGCCGGGCACGTTGCGCCGCAGCCGCCCCATCAGCGAGGTCATCAGGTCTCCTTGATCGCGGACGTCGGGTCGAGCATGCCGAGCAGCAGGTCGACGGCCAGGTTCACGACGAGCACGATCGCCCCGTAGACGAGGACCACGCCCTGCGCCACCGGGTAGTCCTTCTGCGTGACCGACTCGACGATCTTCAGGCCGAGCCCCGGCCAGGCGAAGACGTACTCGACCAGCACGCCGCCCGCGATGAGCGAGGTCAGCAGCAGGCCGCCGACGGTGAGGGTGGCCGTGAGCGTGTTGGGCAGCACGTGCCGCAGGTGCAGCCGGGCGGCGGGCAGCCGTTTGGCGCGGGCCAGCCGCACGTAGTCCTTGCCCAGCTCGCGCAGGGTCTCGACGCGGGAGATGCGGGCGATCATGGCGGCGGGCCCGATCGCGAGCGCGGCGACCGGCAGCACGTACGTGATCGCGCCCGCCTTGCCCGCGGGCGGGAACCAGCCGAGCCCGATGGCGAACACGGCCACCAGACCGATCGAGTACAGGAACTCCGGCACCGCCACCGCCGCCCCTGTGGTGGCGCTGAAGGTGAGCTCGGTGCCCCGGTTGCGGCCGTTCTCGGTGCGGATGGCGGTCCACATGCCGAGCGGCACCGCGACCAGCATGGCGACGAGGACGGCGAGCAGGGCCAGGCTGAGCGTGTTGGGCAGGCGGGCCATGATGACCTCGCCGACCGGCTCGCCGGTGACGAACGAGGTGCCGAAGTCGCCGGAGAAGACGTTCGCGACGTAGGTGAGGAGCTGTTCTGGCAGCGGCCGGTCCAGGCCGAGCGCCGCCCACCGCGCCTCCACCAGCTCCACCGGCGCGGCGGGGCCGAGCGCGGAGCGCACGGGGTCGCCGGGGATGAGGTGGATCATCGCGAACGTCGCCACCACGAGCACGGCCAGCGAGACCAGGAAGCGGACCAGCCGCCGCAGGCCGGTGCGACGGCTCATTCAGCCCCCTGGGTGAGGCGGATGGAGGTGGTCACGAACATCCCGGCGACCATCTCGTACGTGGCGCCCTTGGCGGCCTCCAGCACGGTCGTCTCGACCACCGGCACCATGTCGGCGGCCTCGAACAGCGCCGACTCGGCCTGCAGCCACTTGTCGCAGCCCTCGGCGGCGGGCACCTGCGAGGCCTCGTCGACGAGCGACTGGTACTGCTTGTTCGACAGGTGCGCGAAGTTGGCGCCCTTGGGCGCGGCGGGGCCGGACAGGAAGCCGACGAGCTGGCTGGGCAGGGTGACGCCGATGGGCAGCCAGACGACGTCCCAGTCCTGGGTGGTGTTGAGCGACTCCGACAGCTTGGTGTCGATGGCGCCGTTCAGCTTCACCTCGGCGCCGATCGCGCCCCAGGCGGTGGCCAGGTATTCGGCGGCGGCCTGGACGCCGGCGCCGCGCGTGGTGGCGTACAGGTAGCGCAGGGTGAGCCGCTTGCCGTCCTTGACGCGCACCCCGTCGGGGCCCGGCTTCCACCCGGCCGCGTCCAGCGCGGCTGCGGCGGCCGCCGGGTCGTGGGCGGGCACGTGGCCGGTGACGGTGTCGCCCTGGCAGGGGCGCGGGTGCAGGACGAGGCCGGTGGGCGGCTTGCCGGTGCCGCTGGAGGCGATGCCGGCCAGCTCCTTGAGATCGACGGCCTGGGTGAGCGCCTTGCGGACGGCGGGGTCGTGGGTGGGCCGGTCCTCGCCCTGGTGGTAGAAGAACTGGCCGTTGGCGACCGGCGTGATCGTCTTGGTGACGCCGGGCGCGGCCTCGACGCGGGTGCGGTCGGGGCCGTAGAGGGTGATGCCGTTGAGCGCGCCGGAGACGAGCAGGTTGGCGGCGGTCTGCTCGTTCGGCACGATCTTCAGTACGACGGTCTCGGGCGCGTCCTTGATGGAGGTGCCGGGCGCGCCCCAGGCGTACTCCCTGCGCACCTTGAACGTGTAGTGGTCGCCGGGCACCGCCTCGGTGAGCCGGTACGCGCCGCTGCCGGAGGTGGAGCGGGCGAGGATCGAGCGGTCCTCGACGCCCTTGCCGCAGACGACGAAGATCGCCCGGCCGGTCTCCAGGATGAAGCTGAACGGCTTCGGCATCGACAGCGTGACGGTGCCCGCCGCGTCGTCGGCCTCGGCCTTCATGCCGGTGGGGATGAGCACGCCGTAGATGGGCGACTTGGTGTCCGGGTCGGTGATGTGGTTGACGCTGGCGGCCACGTCGGAGGGGGTGACGGGGGCTCCGTCGGAGCAGGTGGCGTCCTTGCGCAGGGTGAAGGTGACCTTGTCGGGCTCGACCGTCCAGCGCTCGGCGAGGGCGGGGACGATCTCGCCTTGCGCGTCGATGCCGACGAGCGTGTCGTAGGCGAGCGAGAGCGTGGTGTTGGTGACGTTGAGTACGCCCATGGCGGGGTCGAGCACGCCCGGGTCGGCGGGGAGCGCGTAGGTGAACGTGCCGCCCCCGGCCGTCCCGCCCTCCGCCCCCGTCCCTCCGCAGCCGGCCGCGAGCAGGGCGAGCGCGGCGAGGCCCGCCGCGAATGGTGTTCTCATGGGTACTCCAGACGAGCGTGGGGGTGAGCTCCACCTTCGCGGCTCGCCGGTGCCCGTTCTTCGGCGCCGGGCACGAAAAAGCGCGGCCGTCTAGTGCCGTCGTCCGAAGATGCGCATCTGGAGTTGGACGGTGAGCCGGGCGTCGGGGTCGCTCAGGTCGAGGCCGCCGATCTCGGTCAGCCGCTTGAGCCGGTAGCGGAAGGTGTTGGGGTGCACGTGGACGCGGGCGGCGGCCAGGTTGACGTCGCCGAACGCGTCGAGGTACGCGCCCAGCGTGGCGGCCAGCTCGGTGCCGTGTTCGGCGTCGTGCTCGAGCAGCCGCTGGTAGGGGCCGGTGGGCGCCTGCTCCTCGGCGGCGGCCACGTCGGCGACCTGGAGCAGCAGCGACTCGAAGTGCACGGCGGTGTAGCCGGCGGCCTGCCCGGTGACGCCCCGGTGGCGCAGCACGCGCAGGGCGCGGTCGGCGTCGGCGCGGGAGCGGGCGACCTGGGCGAGGTTGTGCGCGAGGCGGCCGACGCCGACGTTGGCGGCGTGGCGGGGCCCGACCCTGGCGAGGAAGCTCTCGGCGACGCGGACGGCGCGCTCCTCCTCACCGCCTCCGGGGGTGAGGGGCAGCACGGCGTAGGCGACGGAGCCGGCGAGCGCGGCGGCGGCCTTGGGGTGGATGGCGGCGACGTGCAGGGCGAGCGCGTCGCAGAAGCGCTGCCGCTCGCTCTCGCTGCGCACGTGGTCGGCCGCGTGATCCGTGGCGGCGTTTGCTGCGCGGCCGCCGGGATCGGCTGCCGGGCCGGTCAGCTCGGCGGCGAGCACGCACAGCCTGCCGGTCGCGATGCCCAGCCGGCCCGCGGCCTCGGCGGCGTCGGCGCCGCCGGCGAGGACGGTGGACAGCAGGTCGGCGCGCAGCCGCCGCTGGGTGTCGGCGCCGGCCCGCTCGTGCAGCAGCCGCAGCGCGACGACCTTGGCGGCGTCGGCGAGCGCGCGCTGCCGCTGCGGGGTGAGCGGCTCGCGCACGGCGACCCAGATGGAGCCGAGGATATCGTCGCCCGCGCGGACCGCCACGGCGACCCTGTTGATCACGCTGTCGTCGGGGAGCTCGATGTAGACGGGCTCGCGGCTCTGGTAGAGCCGTTTGAACGCGCCCTGCTCGTCGAGCAGGCGCAGGTAGCGCTCGGGCACCTGGCGGCCGAGCACGGTCTCGACGCGGCCCTGGTCGGCCTCCTCCTGCCGGCCGGAGAACGCGAGCACCCGCGAGGACCTGTCCTCGATGGTGACGGGCGCGTCGAGCAGCGCGCACACGGCGTTGGCCAGGGCGAACAGGTCGCCGTGCACCCCTTCCCCGGGTTCGGCCAGGTCGCCTTCCGCCAGCAGCGAGCGCAGCAGCGCCGCCACCTGCGCCCAGGAGGCGGCCCTGGTCAGGCCGAGCACGGCCACGCCGGTCTCCAGCACGGCGGCGCGTACCCGCTCGTCCACGTCGACGGGCAGCTTGACCACGACGCCCGCCGCGTGGGGGACGCGGGCGAGCAGCGCGCGGATCTCGGCCGCGCCCTGCACCCCGACCGCGAGCACCATCGCGCCCTCGGCCACGATCAGCTCGTCGAGGGGGTCGTAGATGTGCACGCCCGTGACCTCGGCGTCGAGATGCCCTGGCGAGGCGGCGACGTCGAGCACGGTGGTGCCGAGGTCGTCGAGGATCCGCCCGAGGCTGGCGCGCGGGCGGATTCTCATGGGGTCACGATAGTTCACTCCGTCTTGGGGGTGGCGCGGGCGCCCACGTGGACGTACGGGGAGCCGTCGGCCAGCGTGTAGAAGACGACCGTGACCCAGTCGGGGGCGTCGGGCGCCTTGCAGACGAACAACGGCCGGTCGCCGCCGTGCACGGCGATGAGGCGGTGCTCCTCCGCCTCCGGCTGGAGGGCGGCGAGCGCGCCGGTGGCCTCCATCCTGATCCACGGCCCGTCGTCCTTGGCCGTGACCGTGATGCGGGCGCCGGCCCGCTCGTAGACGCCGGCGTACGGGGTGGCGTCCACCTCGACCGGGGTCTCCGGCGGCGTGGGCATCTGCGGCACGGCCAGGCCGTCGAGCTCGGCGAACAGCTCGGTGGCCACGGCGCGGGTGAAGGCGCCGGAGTGGCCGCCGTTGGCGGCGACGCAGACGACGGTGCCGGTTCCGGGCACGGCCCAGAGCATGGCGTGCTGGCCGATGGTATTGCCGCCGTGCGAGAGCACGCGTTGCCCGCTCCACTCGTCGAGGATCCAGCCGATTCCCCACTGGCGGCCGAGTCCGTGCGGGTTGGGCACGTCCACCTGCGGCTCCCACATGGCCTGCGGGTCGTCGAGCAGGCCGCCCTCCAGGTGGGCCCGCGCGAACGCGACCACGTCGGCGGGGCGGGCGCAGATGAGCCCGGCGGGGCCCATGCCGCGCATCAGCCCCCACACCGGGGCCGGCGCGCCGCCCTCCACGTGGCCCATCGCGGCGCGGAAGCGCAACACGTCCTCGGGCAGCGTCCAGGTGTGGGTGAGGCCGAGCGGTTCGGCGATCTCCTCGCGCAGCAGGTCGTCCCAGCGCTTGCCGCCCAGCCGTTCGGCGACGCGGCCGGCGATGACGAAGCCGGAGTTGCAGTAGGACTGGGTGACGCCGATGGGGTGGTTCTGCGCCAGGTCGGCGCAGGCCTCGACGTACTTGGCCACGCAGTCGTCGCCACGGCCGGTGTCGAGGAACAGGTCGCCGTCGATGCCGCTGGTGTGGGAGAGCAGGTGGCGGATCGTGACGGCCTTGGTGACCTCGGGGTCGGCCACCTTGAACTCCGGCAGCACCTCGGACACCGGGGTGTCCAGCGTCAGCCTGCCCCGCTCGACCTGCAGCATGAGCAGGGTGGCCGTCCAGACCTTGGTGACCGAGCCGATCTGGAAGAGCGAGTCGGGGGTGGCCTCGACGCCGGTGGCGGTGTTGAGCGTGCCCGCGGCGGCCTCGTGCAGCTCTCCGTCGTGCAGGTACGCCAGCGCCGCGCCGGGCACCTCGTACCGGGCGATCAGCTCGGCGAGCCGCCGCTGATCCATTGCTCCAGCCACGCGATGATCCTTTCGTTGTAGTCGTACCGGTGTGAGGGCCGGCCGTTCAGGATGAACAGGTGGGAGGCCCCCGGGTAGCGCACGAGCCGGACCGGCACGCGGCGCTCGCGCAGCGCGGCGAACCACTGCTCGGCCTGCCCGACGGGGCAGCGGTCGTCGTCCTCGCCGTGCAGCAGGAGTGTGGGGGCGGTGACCTCGCCGGCGCGGGTGATCGGCGACTGGGCGGCGAGGTCGCCCGCGCACTCGTACGTCTTGATCAGCATCCCCAGGTCGGAGGTGCCCGACAGGCTGGTCAGGTCGGTGACCGCGCCCCCGGCGATCGCCGCCTTGAACCTTCCTGTCGCCCCGGTCAGCCAGCACGTCATGTAGCCGCCGTAGCTGTAGCCGGTGACGGCGAGCCGTTCGCGGTCGGCGAGGCCCGCCGCGACCAGGTCGTCCACGGCGGCCAGGAAGTCCTGGGCGTCGGACAGGCCCCACGCGCCGGCCGTCGCCGTGTAGAACGCCTCCCCGTAGCCGTCGCTGGCGCGCGGGTTGAGCGTGAGTACCGTCCAGCCGCGCGCGGCCAGCACCTGGTGGTAGAGGTGGAAGCCGTCGAGCACGGGCGCCCAGGCGTTGTGCGGGCCGCCGTGCACGTCGAGCAGCAGCGGGCCCGGCTCCGTGACGCTCTCGTCGCGCAGCACGAAGCCCTCGACCTCGGTGCCGTCGGGGGCGGTGAAGGTGCGGCTGACCGGCACGTACGGGTCGATGTCCGCCGGCGTGTGCCGGGTCAGCCGCTCGGGGGCGGATCCGGCGAGGTCCAGGAGGAAGACCTCGCCGGGGCTGCGGGGCGTGGCGGCGACGTACGCCACCTTGCCCGCCGCGACGCTCGCGCCCGCCACGCTGACGTCGTCCGGCACGAGCTTGTGCGCGGGGGCGCGGTAGAGGCGGGTCAGGCCGCGGTCGCGGGCGCAGAACAGCAGGTCGCCGCCGTGCACGGCGGGGTTCGCCCCGGGGTAGCCGGGGTGGCCGAGCATGACGTTGCGGTCGAGCCCGGTCTCCACCTCGGCGGCGCCGCCGGAGCCGAGCGTGAACAGCCGGACGTGCCCGACCGGCTCGCCCTTCTGCGCGGCCACCACCAGCCGGTCGCCGAGCCACCAGGCTCCGGCGCAGAGCAGCTCGGGGTCGGTCAGCCGCTCCGGGGTGCCGCCGGCGGCGGGCACCTCGTACACTCCGGCGTCCGGCCGCAGGTCGCGCTCGGGGGCCGTGGACGCGACGAACGCCAGGCGGGTGCCGTCGGGCCGCCATGACGGCTCGCCCGCGTGGAAGTCGCCTTCGGTGAGCCGCGTCGCCTCCCCCGATGCGACGTCCACGACGAACACGTGCGCGGTGACCCCGCGCAGCAGCCCCGCGCCGTCTGCCTTGTAGTCGAGCCGCTCGGCCACCACGGGCGCGTGCGGGTCGGGCGGCCCGCCGTCGCCGGGCCCGACCGGCCCCGCGTACGCGATCGTGGTGCCGTCGGGAGACCAGACGGCCGGGCCCGCACCGAGCGGCGCGGAGGTGAGCTTCACCGGCTCGCCGCCGTCCATGGGCAGCAGGTGGAGCTGCGGCACACCGTCCACCGGGCGCAGGAACGCCAGCGTGCGCCCGTCGGGCGACCAGCGCGGCGCGCTCCCCTCGGCCAGGCGGCGCGGCTCCGCCCCCGGCGCGGCCAGCCACACCTCGGAGCGGTTCGCGTCGGACTCGCGGTCGGCGGTGGTCAGCGTGTACGCCACCGCGCCGCCGTCGGGGCGCAGGGCCGGGCCGGAGGGGACGGCGAAGCCGTACAGATCGTCCAGGGTGAGACGTCGCATATGCGAACCGTAGGGCACCGGCATCGGCCCTGCTTCGGCCGCCTGGACGAACGCCGGGCCCGCCGTTGTGCCCCGACACAACTGCGCCTGACATAGCTGCGCCTGACATGACTGGGCCCGACATGACCGGGCCCGACATGACCGGGCCCGACATGACCGCGCCTGACTTGACCGGGCCCGACATGACCGGGCCCGACATGACCGCGCCTGACTTGACCGGCCCGGCACGACTGCGCCCGGCAATAGTGGGCCTGACACGACCGGGCCGGGCTCCAGGCCGCCTCGCCCGTCCGGGAGAATGACCCGCGGACGTTAAGGTGAAGGTCCCCCCGCCGGTCCCCGGCATGTCATCTCCCCCGAGAAATGGATGGTCAAGCATGGTACGCACGCCGGAACGGCAGGTGGCCGTGTTCGGTGCCGGATACATCGGTCTGGTGACCGGTGCCTGTCTCGCGGAGCTCGGTCATCGGGTCGTGGTCCGCGACATCGACCCCGACAAGGTCGCCCTGCTGCGCTCCGGAGACGTGCCGATCTACGAGCCCGACCTGGGCGACATGATCGCCAGGAACAAGGAGCGCCTCTCCTTCACCACCGACCTCGCCGAGACGCTCGACGGCGCCGAGATCGTGTACGTGTGCGTCGACACCCCGCCGTCCGCCTCCGGCGACGCCGACCTGTCGCGCGTGTGGTCGGTCGTGCGCTCCCTTGAGGGCGCCACCCACCTGCGGGCGGTCGTCATGAAGTCCACCGTGCCCGTCGGCACCGGCAGCCGCGTGCGCGCCGCGCTCGACGAGGCGGGCCTGTCCCATGTCGGGTACGCCGCCAACCCCGAGTTCACCGCCGAGGGCACCGCGGTGCGCGACTTCATGCACCCCGACCGCATCGTCATCGGCGCCGAGGACGACGCCACCGCCAACCTGGTCGCCGAGCTGCACCACGGCATCGAGGGCCCGGTCGTCGTCATGGACGTACGCTCGGCCGAGATGGTCAAGCTGGCGTCCAACGCGCTGCTCGCCACGAAGATCAGCTTCATCAACGAGATCGCCACGCTGTGCGAGAAGACCGGCGCCGACGTCGAGGAGGTCGCCCGCGCCGTCGGCCTCGACCACCGGCTCGGCCCCCACTTCCTGCGGCCCGGCATCGGCTGGGGCGGCTCCTGCTTCCCGAAGGACTCCGAGGCACTGCGCCAGCTCGCCAGCAACACCGGCTACCACCTGCAGCTGCTGTCGGCCGTCATCGAGGTCAACAACCTGCAGAAGCGCCGCGCGATCCAGAAGCTGAAGGACGAGCTGGGCACGCTCACCGGCATGCGGGTGGCGCTGCTCGGGCTGACGTTCAAGCCCGGCACCGACGACATGCGCGAGGCCACCAGCACCGTGCTGGCCGGGCGGCTGCTCGCCGAGGGCGCCGAGGTGCGCTGCTGGGACCCGATGGCCAGGCCCGCCGAGGCCGAGCCGTGGATCTCCACCACCCGCCACGCCACTCCCGAGGAGGCCGTCGAGGGCGCCGACGCGGCCATCGTGGTCACCGAGTGGCCGCAGCTCAAGGAGGCCGACTGGGCGGGCATGGCCGCCTCCATGCGGCGGCCGGTGCTGTTCGACGGGCGCAACCTGCTCGACCCGAAGGAGATGCGCCGGCTCGGCTACACGTACATGGGGGTCGGGCGCCCCTGACCTGAGGGCCGGCCGCCCCCATGTCAGGGGCGGCCTCTGCCCTGGCCCCTGGGGAATAATCCGTTGCGGCGCGGTGCTGATCACCGCACTATGGTCGTCATGTTCCCGCTCGCCCACCTCGCGACGCCCGCACTGCCGGGCGCGTTCGGGCGTGCCTGCGACGGCCTGGAGCGCTGACCTCTTCCCGTTAGTTCCTGAAGTGACCCGGCGGGGGGAGGTCGAACCGGCCCTGACGGGTCACTGAGTCTCCAGGTTCTAGGGAAGGGAACCATGGCCAAGCAGGCCTACGTACGCAACAAGCCGCATCTCAACATCGGCACGATGGGCCACGTCGACCACGGCAAGACGACGCTGACCGCCGCGATCACGAAGGTGCTGGCGCAGCGCGGGCAGGCGACGTACACGCCGTTCGAGCGGATCGACCGCACCCCGGAGGAGGCCGCCAGGGGCATCACGATCAACATTTCGCACGTCGAGTACGAGACCGGCACCCGGCACTACGCCCACGTCGACATGCCGGGCCACGCCGACTACGTGAAGAACATGATCACGGGGGCGGCGCAGCTCGACGGCGCGATCCTGGTCGTGTCCGCGCACGACGGCATCATGCCGCAGACCAGGGAGCACGTGCTGCTGGCCAAGCGGGTCGGCGTCGAGCACCTGGTCGTCGCGGTCAACAAGGCCGACGGCGCCGACCCGGAGCTGATCGACCTGGTCGAGCTGGAGCTGCAGGAGCTGCTCGCCGAGCACGGCTACCGCGACGTGCCGATGGTGCGGGTGTCCGGGCTGCGCGCCCTGGAGGGCGACCCGGCCTGGACGGCCTCCATCGACGAGCTGCTGCGGGCGGTGGACGAGCACATCCCCGTGCCCATCAGGTACGTGGACGCGCCGTTCCTCATGCCGGTCGAGAACGTGCTCACGGTCACCGGCCGGGGCACGGTCGTCACCGGCGCCATCGAGCGCGGCACCGTCCGGGTCGGCGACACCGTCGAGGTGGTCGGGTTCGGCGACGGGTTCACCACCGTCGTCACCGGCGTCGAGACGTTCGGCAAGACGATGGAGCGGGGCGAGGCCGGCGACAACGCCGCCGTGCTGCTGCGCGGGGTCCGCCGCGAGCAGGTGCGGCGCGGGATGGTGCTGGCCGCGCCGGGCAGCCAGCGGGCGCTCGGTGCGTTCACCGCCCGGGTCTACCTGCTGACCCCGGAGGAGGGCGGCCGGCGCAAGCCGATCTCCTCCGGCTACCGGCCGCAGTTCTACCTGCGCACGACGGACGTGCCGGGCGAGCTGGTCCTGCCGGACGGCGTCGAGAGCGCCGCGCCCGGCGAGACGGTGGAGGTGTCGGTGAGGCTGGGCAAGGCGGTCGCGCTGGAGGAGGGGCTCGGCTTCGCCATCCGCGAGGGCGGCCTCACGGTCGGCGCCGGCACCGTACTCGCGGCCTGACCACCGCCGATCCGTGGGGGCCTCCCCCACGGATCGGCACCGGCGCCGCACTCGCCCTCCGGCCGTCCCGATCCGTCGGGGCGGCCTCGCGCAGCGGCCCGCCTCGATCGACGGCCGTCCCGGTCCGGCCGGGGCGGCCGTCGAGGTGTCCGCTGCGGGGCGGTCCCCCACCTGAGAGGTGTAGGGACCGTGCCCGTCACGACGCCCGCGACCGGGGCTCACCCGGCGGCGCTCACCCGGCGCGCGAGGCCGGGCTCCTCACGCCGGAGTGAAGCGGAGGCGGAGGGTGGCCGGGCGGGCGAGGAGGTGGTAGGCGGGCAGCGGGCCTGGGCCGCAGGTGGCGGTGCCGATGCCCTGGTGTGCGAGGTCGAGGTGGAGGTGGAGCCGGTCGCCCGGCACCAGGTCGGGGCGGTGCCTGGCGGCGGTCAGCTCGGCGGTGCTCCAGCGACGGGCGGTCAGCCCGAACGCCGGCTCGCCCGACACTCTGATCCCGCCCCGCGCGCCGGTGAGCGTGGCCCATCGGACGTTCGCGCGGTGGCCGTTCTCCTGCGGGTAGACGTACGGCGTCTGAAGCTCCTCCACCGTGGCCGACCAGCGGCCGATGCGGGCGGCCATCCCGGTATCCGGGTACGACTCCCCCGGGCCCGGGCCGAACCAGGTCACCCGGTCCACGGCTTCTCCAGGCAGCGTCATGTCCACCCCGAGCCTCGGGATGGGGTCGGGCCACTCGCCCTCCGGTTCGATGTCCAGCTCCAGGCGCAGCCCGCCGTCGTACGTCCACCGGTACGTCGCCCGCATCCCGAGGTCGGTCGCGGCCGGCGCGACCCGGGTCCGCACGACCAGCTCGTCACCCACGCTGACCTCGTCCACCCGGTGGGTGAGCCGGTACAGGCCGAGCGCGCGCCAGCGGCCTTCGAGCCCGCCGTACCGGTCGTTGTCGGTGGGCGCCCGCCACAGGTCGAGCCTGGGCCCCTCCACCTCCAGCCCGAACAGCCGCACCAGCCGCCCGGAGGCGTCGAACGCGCACTCGCCGGCGATGATCAGCCCGTCCTCGCCGCGGGTGAACGCCTGCGGTCCGCCCGCGACGCCGGGCGCTGGGTCCTGCGGGGCAGCGGTCGTTGCGGCGGTCGCGAGGCCCTGAGCGACAGCGGTCGTTGCGGCGGTCGCCGGATCCTGAGGGACAGCGGTCCCAGGGGCGGGGGCGAGTTGCGTCTGGCCCCAGGCGACCTCGTGCCCGGCCGGAGCCCACGGCTGGTCCTCGGCCAGCTCGGCCCGTACGGTGAGCCACCGCTCGCCCTCGGGCCCACCGTCCGTGACGGGCAGCGCGACCTCGCCGCCGCCCGGCGGCACGTCGAGGACGTGCTCGGTCACCGTCTCGCCCGCCACCTGCACGGTCGCCACGAACCGCAGGTGGGACAGGTCGCGGAAGCCGTAACCGTTCACGATCCGGACGGAGCCGCCGTCGAAGTCGAAGCGGACCGGCTCGAACACCTTCTTCAGGTCGATCAGGCCGGGCGACGGCGTCCTGTCGGGGAAGACCAGCCCGTCGATGACGAAGTTCGAGTCGTGCACGGGCTCGCCGAAGTCGCCGCCGTAGGCGTACTCGAACTCCGGGTGGGCGATGCCGTGGTCGATCCACTCCCAGACGAACCCGCCGGCCAGCCGGGGGTAGCGCTCGAACAGCTCCTGGTACTCGGCCAGCCCGCCGGGCCCGTTGCCCATGGCGTGGGCGTACTCGCACTGCAGGAACGGCATGCCGCGCCGCCGCGCGTCCAGCTCGGGGTCGTCGAGCGGGTCCTCCTCGCGCTTGCCGATGGCCTCGACCTCGGCGTGTGATGCGTACATGCGCGAGTAGACGTCGGTGTGGGCGCAGGAGCGGTCGCCCTCGTAGTGCAGCGGCCTGGACGGGTCGCGCTCGCGCGTCCAGCCGGCCATGACGGCCAGGTTACGGCCGACGCCGGCCTCGTTGCCGAGCGACCACATGATGACGCTGGGGTGGTTCTTGTCGCGTTCGACCATGCGGCGCATACGGTCGAGCAGCGCGTCGGCGTAGCGGGGGTCGTCGGTGGGGTTGCCGCGCCAGCCGACCTCGCCGAAGCCGTGCGTCTCCAGGTCGCACTCGTCGATGACCCACAGGCCCAGTTCGTCGCACAGGTCGAGGAAGCGCGGGTGCGGCGGATAGTGGCTGGTCCTGACCGCGTTGACGTTGTGCCGCTTCATCAGCAGCACGTCCTCGCGCATGGTCTCGTACGGCACCGCCCGGCCGTGCTCCGGGTGGAACTCGTGCCTGTTGACGCCCTTGAGCAGCAGCGGCCTGCCGTTGGCCAGCAGCACGCCGTCCTCGATGGAGATGGTCCTGAACCCGATCCGCAGCCGCACGGTCTCGCCGTCACCGGTTATGACGGCCTGGTACAGGCGGGGCGTCTCGGCCGTCCACGGCTCCACCTCGGCCGTGATCTCGGAGCCCGGCTCCAGGCCGGTCACGCCCAGCTCGGGGACGCTCAGCGGGCCGGGGCCTTCGAGGTAGGCGAGGGTGCCGCGGCCGCCCCGGTAGTCCGCGCGGACGTACACGTCGGCGGTGGATCGGGTGAGCGTGACGTCGCGGAAGATGCCGGGCAGCCACCACATGTCCTGGTCCTCCAGGTACGTGGCGGCCGACCACTGGTGCACCCGCACGGCCAGCACGTTGCGTCCCGGCCGCAGGTAGGGAGCGGCGTCGTACTCGACCGGCAGCCGGCTGCCGGTGGAGAAGCCCAGCTCGTGGCCGTTGAGCCAGACGCGGGCGAACGACTCGGCGCCCTCGAACCGCAGCCGCCCGCCCTGCCAGCCCTCGGGCAGGTCGAAGACGCGGCGGTAGTCGCCGGTCGGGTTCTCGTCCGGCACGTGGGGCGGGTCGATTGGGATGGGGAAGGCCACGTTGGTGTAGGCGGGGGCGCCGTGGCCGTGCAGGTTCCAGTGGGACGGGACGGGCAGCTCGTCCCAGCCGGAGTCGTCGTAGCCGGGGTCGGCGAAGTCCTCTGGGATACCGGCGGTGGGTGACAGGCGGAAGCGCCACGTGCCGTTGAGGCTGAGCGCGGGGGCGTCGGACTGGAGGGCCGCGCGCGGGGCGAGCCTGCCCGAGCCGGGGGTGAATGTTTCGAGATCCATCGCCGCTGAGCCTAGAGGTTCGCGCCTGTTTCGTCAGCGATGCGTCCATTGTCCGGACTGTACGCTGACGCGCCGTCTTCCTGACCTGACCGACACCCGTCCGCCCAGCCGTCCAGCGCCGCTTCCCGGTCCTGGAGCGCGGCCCTTCAGAGCATCGTTCGCGGCCGCTCAGGGGTGCGAGGCGGCCAGGTAGCCCGCCAGCAGCGCCTCCGCGACCGCCGCCACCGCCTCGTCGTCCGGCAGGAAGCGAGGGCTGTGCAGCCCGGCCTCGGTGTCCACGCCCACGAACATCATCAGCGACGCCGCCACGCTGCCGTACCTGGCGAAGTCGTCGGCCCCGCAGGAGCGCAGCTCGTCCGACACCGTCCAGCCCTGCTCGCGCAGCCGCTCCCCCGCCCGCAGCGCCAGGTCGTGGTCGTTGATGAGGATCGGCTCGCCGGGCAGGATCTCGACGTCGGCCGTGCAGCCGTACGCGCGGGCGGTGTCCCTGACCACCTGCCTGAACCGGCCGTGCAGCTCCTCGCGCCAGCGCTGCGACATCGTCCGCAGCGTGCCGGTGGCCACCGCCTCGCCGGGGACCGCGTTGGGGGTGGTGCCCGCCGCGACCGTGCCGAACGTGACCACGGTCGGCACCATCGGGTCTGCGGCGCGGCTGACGAGCTGCTGCGCCGCCACGATCACCTGCGCCATCGCCAGGACGGGGTCGCGGGTGAGATGCGGGTACGCCGCGTGCCCCTCGGCCCCGGTGACGACCACCCGGAACTCGTCGGAGGACGCGTTGACCGGCCCCGGCGTGCAGGCGATCGTGCCCTCAGCCAGCACCGGCTGCACGTGCGCGCCGACCATCGCCCGCAGGCCGTGCCGGGTCAGCACGCCCGACCGTACGACGTCCTGCGCCCCGGACGGGAACGTCTCCTCGCGCGGCTGCAGCACCACGAGCAGCGGCGCCGGCGATGGCGGCCCGCCCGCCACCTCCGCCACCGCCTCAGTGACGGTCCCAGCGGCGGCCCCAGCGGCGGCCCCAGCGGCGGCTTCAGCGGCGGCCCCAGCGGCGGCTTCAGTGGCGGCTTCAGTGGCGGCGGCCGCGGCGCCTTGGGCGGCGGCCTCGGCCACGACCTCTCCCGCCGTCTCGTCCGCGCCGCCCGAGGCGACGGCGGTGACGGCGGCGACCGCGCGGGCCAGCGCGACCACCGCCGCCAGGTGCACGTCGTGGCCGCAGGCGTGCATGGCGCCGTTCGTGGCGGCCCACGGCACGCCGGTGCGCTCGACGATCGGCAGTGCGTCCAGCTCACCCCGTACGCCTATGGCGGCTCCTGGACCGCCGACGCGCAGCACGGCCCCGGTGCCGGCCACGTACTCGACGTGCCCGGCGGGCAGCGCGTCGAGCATCCGTTTGAGCGTCGGCTCCTCATGCCCGGATACGCGGGGCATCGCGTGCAGCTCGCGGCGCAGCACGACGGCGGAGGGCAGCTCTTTCCGCAGGGCGGCGCGCAGCGCGGCCTCCATCCCGGCCGTTCGATGCCCGTCTCCGCCCGCTCGTACTGCCCCCGTCACCGTCTCTCCTCACCTGCGACTCACCTGCGACACACCTGCGACACTGACGACCCTTGCCTGCGGCGTTCCCTCGGAGGCCCGTCCCGGGGCAACGTCCGCATGCGTCCCTTACGGACGTCCCATACCCGTCCACGCGGAGATCCCGGCGATCAACCGCCGAGTCCGTAGACGCGGCGCGCGTTCTCCGCGCCGATCATGGTGGCGACGCGTACCGCCTGCGGCACCGACCACTCCTCCTCGGCCACGAACTCGCCGAGCACCCGCGCCATCCCCCGCCGCCACAGCAGCGCGCCGAGGTAGTGCAGCTCGGCCGGTCCCCACGCGTCGGACGAGTAGAGGATCTTGGCGAACGGCGCCACCTCCAGGCTCTCGGCCAGCAGCGCCGCGGCGCGCGCCCCTGCGTGGTTGACCGCCAGCCCCACGTCGAAGAAGACGGTCGGGTACGCCTGCGCCAGGTACCCCGCGTTCCGGTGGAACGGGTAGCAGTGCAGCAGCAGCAACGGCACCCCGGTCGGCTCGGCCAGCTCGATGAGGCCGCGCAGCAGCAGCGGGTCGGAGCGCCTGAGATCGACGTCGGGGTCGCCGTAGCCGATGTGGAACTGCAGCGGCAGCCCCCGGTCGATCCCGGTCCAGATGAGGTGCCTGACGAGCACGGGGTCGCGCAGCCGCCCGCCCTCCTCGAACCACCGCCCGGCCGCCTCCGCCACCTCGGTGGCTGTCGGCCGCGCCGGGTCGAAGTCGAGCCCGCACCGGTAGGCGGCGACGGTCTTGAGCCCGCGAGCCGAGCGCGTACGCTCCCACAGGGCCTCGGCGAACCGCTCAGCGAAGTCGGCCGCCGCGCACCCCGACCCGGCGAGCTGCTCGGCCACCATCTCCAGCCGCACGATCTCGTCGGCGGGCGCCCCGCTCGCCTGCGCCATCCCGGACGGCCCCAGCAGCTCCTCGGCGCGGTAGCCGGTCTCCACCAGGAAGTGGCCGACGCCGCAGGCGCCGAGCAGCAGCCTGTTGACCTCCTTCGCGCCGATCCTGGCCCGCCTGGCGAGGTACTCCTCCGGCGGGCAGAACGGTTCGAGGCCGAGCACCGGCGCGCAGTGACGCAGCACGGCGAACCCGAGCTGGGAGTCGAAGCGGGTCATCCAGTCGGGCACCGGCCGGTCGGACTCGCCGAGCAGGTCCTCGAACGCGGTGCGCGACAGGTCGTGCGAGGTGGCCCCGTGCACGTGGTGATCGACCAGCAGCAGGTCCTCAAGGGCATGGGCCAGCCCGGCGGGCACGAGTTCGAGCTCCATCGACATCGGCGGTCCTCTCGATCAGACGGCGCCAAAACGATCTCGTACCCGCTCTGCGCAGGCGGACACGCGGACACGCACGACCGCGAGCCGGGCGCGGGACGGACGGGTGGGCGGACCCCGAGGTCCGGCACAGCCCCGCCGCCGGACGCGGGCAGGCCCTGCCCGGTGTGCAGAACTCGTCGCCACCCCGCTCCCGGACGCGGGGCAGGCCCCCGGGAGCGGGTTCCCAGGGGCCTGCGGAGCGGGAAAAGGGTCAGGCGGCGGCCCTGGCGGTCAGCGCCACCTCGGCCTTCTTGGTGACGCCGTTGACGGTGACGGCGACCGTCACCTTGCCCGGCCGCAGCGCGGTGAGCGTTCCGGTGTCCGGGTCGAGGACGGCGACGTGCCGGGGCTTGGCCGACGTACGGTCGCCGATGTGCAGGTTGGGCGAGCCCGACCAGGCGACCGAGACCGGGTAGGCGGCGGGGACGGTCCGCCCCGCCTGGACGACGGACGCGCTGACGGTGGCCGGCCTGCCGACCGCGACGCTCGCCGGGGCGGTGAGCGTCAGCTCGTCCACGTGCGGGCGCACCTGCGTGCCGATCCAGGTGGGCGCGTCGGTGAACCAGTTCCGCTTGACCTGCTCGGCCTCGGCCTTGCTGACCGGGTCGACGCCCCACAGCGACCAGCCGGTGAAGCCGCCGTCGCCGGGCGCGGTGGCGGGGTTCTTGCCGGAGTTGCCGTTGATGAAGTACGGCACCGCGTCCACGTGCTCGGCGTGGAACGTCCCGACGTGCCCGCCGATGAACGCGGCCCCCTTGCCGGTCTCCCGCTGGAAGGCGGCCAGCCAGTCCTCGACGAGCGCGGCCTCCTTGCGGTCGCCGAGCTGGCTGCCCTTGCCCGGGGTGGGGTCGCGGGGCGGCACGTGGAACACCACGGCGACGGACCCGATGGAGGGGTCCTTGGCGGCCTTGTCGAGCTGGTCGCGCAGCATCGCCACCTGGTCGAAGCCGCCGCCCCTGAGCGTCAGGCGCGAGGTGTCCAGGGTGATGAAGCGGGTGCCCTTGTGGTCGAAGGTGCGGTACGTGTCGCCGAAGACGGCCTTGAAGTTGTCGATCTGGCCGCCCATCACCTCGTGGTTGCCGGGGATGTAGTGGTACGTCAGCTTCCCTTCCAGCTCCTCGTCGAGGATCTTCTTCGCCAGCGCGAAGTCCTCAGGCGACGCCTCGTCCACGAGGTCGCCGTTGATGAGCAGGAAGTCCGGCTTGGCGGCCTTGATCTCGCGGAGCGTGCGGCGCGCGTTCTTCACCAGGTCGCTGTCCGGGTCCCTGGCGACGAACTGCGCGTCCGACATGACCGCGAACCGCCACGGCATGTCCGCCACGTCCGCCTTGACCACGGGGTCGGTGATCTTGGGTGCGGGCGGCGTCTCCACCGCGGGCGGCACCTTGGCCACCAGGCCGTCGATCGTGATCTCGTTGGTGTACTGCGCGTCGGCCTTGGTCTCGGCCACGTAGAAGCGGCGCAGCTTGAGCGGGTAGTTGACGCCGGGCGGCACGGTGAACTCGACGTAGCGCCAGCCGGTCCACGTCATGTACGGCCCGCGCAGGATCTGCGACTGGCCGAGCGCGTCGTAGAACTCCAGGCTGGGCCACTCGCCCTTGCCGGTGGAGTTGATCCACAGCCCGAACGCCTGCGGCTGCCCCTCGATCACCAGGTCGCCCGGAGGGCTGGCGTAGGCGGCCCTGGTGGCGGTGGAGGTGGTGAAGTCGTACGACAGCTTCAGCCCGCCGCCGTCGTGGCCGGGCCCGGCCGACAGCGAGCCGGTGGCGCGGGCGGCGGAGAACGTCCAGCTCGCCGCGTCCTCGAAGTCGGCGACCTGCTTGTCCTCCATCCCGACGGTCACCGGCACGGCGGTGGTGAGCTTGCCGACCTTGGCGGTGATCAGCCCGGAGCCGCCGGCCTGCCGCGCCTTGACGGTGAAGTAGCCGTGCTCGGCGGCGGTGACCTCGAAGAGGTTCTTGTCGTAGCTGAGGGTGAGGTCGGCGGGCTCGATGGGCGCCGAGTTGCCGTTGCGGTCGTAGCCGACGACGCCGAACACGGCGGTGCCGTCCTGGCCGGCGATGCCGAGGCGGTCGGCGGTGGCGCCGAGCCGCTCCAGCGGCTGGAGCACGGTCAGCTCGATGCTGCCCTGGGCCTTGCCCCGGGAGGCGGTGACCGTGGTCTGGCCGGGCACCAGGGCGTGGAACCTGCCGTCGCGTACGACGCCGTGCACGGCGGGCTTGGCGCGCCAGGACGGGGTGCCGGCGGCGGGTCCGTACGTCTCGTCGTAACCGGCGGCGGTCAGCCGCCTGGTGAGGCCGGGGAAGACGCGGTCCGGACGGCCGCCGGCGACCGGTCCGACGCCGGGCGCCTTGGCCGGGTCGGAGGCGGTCTCCACCCAGAAGCCCTTGAGCTTGCCGCTGCCCTCGGGCGCGTAGAGCGCGAGCCCGTTGGGCACGTGGCGCTCGCCGCCGTCGGACGGGCTGTTCTCGACCTGTACCTCGGCGGAGCCGGGCTCGCGGGCCAGCATCGTGGACGAGCCGCCGCCGTCGAGGTTGAGCGCGTTGGCCGCGCCCAGCTCCTTCATCATGGCGGCCAGCTCGTTCAGCGTCACGCCGCGGCTGTCGGCCTGGCGGCCGTCCACGGTGAGCAGGTACATCTTCCTGCCGTCGGCGGAGAAGCCGACCGCGGTGCGCGGGTGGGCGGCGGGGTCGCTGGAGTTCTGCACGACGCCGTCCTTGACCAGCACCCAGTTGCCGCCGACGGCCGCCTTGACCGGGCCGCCGTCGGAGGGCCTGGGCCGGTAGGTCACGTCCACCGTGTCGCCCGGCTTGAGCGCGGCCACGGCGGCGGCGCCCTTGTCGCGGCCCAGCAGGATCGTGCTGCCCGCGGGGATGGGGCCGCTGCCGGCGGCGTCGCGTACCTCGGAGACGACGCCGTTCACCAGCACGGCCTCGGCGACGGCGGTGGCGCCCTCGACGGCGCGGGCCCGCGTGTACGAGCCCCACAGCGGGGTGAACAGCCCGACGCCGTCCTTCTGGATGATCTGGTTGAACTGGGTCAGCGTGATCGGCTCGCCGCCGGATGGGGTGGCGGTGCCTTCGAAGTACATCTCGATGACCCGGCCCACGCCGTCGGCCGAGATCGCGACGGCCTTCTCGTGGCCGGCGATCGGCGACTGGATGAGCGTGCCGTTCTGCACGCCGATGCCCTGGGCCGCGCCGGAGTTGTTGATGTCGAAGAAGTCGCCGTTGACGGCGGCGACCGCGCGGCTGCGCTTGGCCGGGCCGGACAGCGGCTCGGTCTTCGACACCTCGCCGGAGAACACGTAGTCGGCCTTGGCGCTGCCGAGGTCGGCGGTGAGGGCGTCGGCGCGCAGCCAGCCGAGCTCGTCGAAGGTGTCGAACGAGGTCAGCGAGATGCCGGGCGCGACCGGCCGGGTGGTCTTAGCGGTCTCCAGCCGCCGGTTCCCGGTGGCCTTGGCGAGCAGTGTGGAGGAAGCGGGGTAGGACGACGCCTGGAGCGCGTCCTCTGCGGGAGAGACGGGATCGGCCTGCGCGGGCGTGCCGATGGCCACGGGGCCTAACACGAGCGCGGCGGCGGCCAGCAATCGGAGGGTCTGCACGACCCGAATGCAATCGCTCGTGGTTATAAGTTTCAAGACTTTGGCATGAACTAAAAGAAAATTTCAGATCTTGAGGCCGACCCGCTCCCCCACCGCGTCTTCAGGAGGCTCCTCCTGTCCGGCCACCTCCGGCAGCCGGACGCCGACGTGCAGCACGAGCGGCACCGCCAGCGCCACCACCATCGACAGCACCGCCGTGCCGGAGTCGTTGACCAGCATGCCGATGACGCCGCTGGCCAGTGCCCCGAGCAGCCCGGCCCGCAGCATCGGCGCCCACGCGAACGCCGCGGGCACCACGCCCGCGCTCACCTTGCCCGGCCGCAGCACGGCGAAGACCAGGAAGATCAGCCCGGCCAGCACGATCGGCATGAGGTTGGGCGAGAGCAGGGTGTTGAGCATCGCGCCCAGCTTGCGCCCGATCACCGGCAGGAACGTGCCGTCGAGCACCTGACCCACGAACTTGCCGAGGTGCGTCTGCGCCTCCTGCGGGCGCAGGTGGTCGAGCACGGCGATGACCGTCACCGCCACACCGCCGAGCACGCAGAACCCGGCCAGCTTCAGCAGCGACACCCTGCGTCCCGCGACCAGCAGCGCGGTCACCGCGATGCCCGGCACGAACGCGATCACGCCGCCGAAGTCGCTGCCCACGCCAGGCCAGCCGGCCAGCAGCATCGCCACCACGCCGAGCACGACCACCCCGGCCACGGCGGCGCGCCGCCGCCCGGCCCGTGCGAGGTGCTCGGCCGCCACCGCCGAGCCCATGAGCACGGAGGTGACGAGCAGCGCGAACGGGATGTTCGCCAGCCCGTAATAGCGGCCGCCGACCACGGCGGTGTAGCCCATGAGGCTGTTGAACTGCAGCGTCGTGCCGGTCAGCAGGTCGGCGACGAGCACCCCCGCGGTGATCGCGGTGACCGCGGCGGGCGGGCCGAGCGGGTCGCGCCGCCACGGGCCGAGCAGCGCCACGGCGGCGATGACCGCCGTCACGGCCAGTACCGCGCCGATCAGCGTCGCCACCGGGTAGGGGCTGCGGTCCCATGGCAGCACGTTCACCGCGTACGTGGCGACGGGCACGCAGGCCGGGACCACCGCGGCCGTCCCGACCAGGCGCAGGTGCCGCCGCCGCGACAGCAGCAGGTACGCCGCGACGTAGAAGGCCACCTGGACCACCGCGAAGGCGGTGAAGAACCAGCCGGTCATGCCGCGCACGCTGGTGCCCGCCACGTCGGCCCTGACCAGGTCGGCGGGCGTGACAGGCTCGCCGAGCCGCCATGACACCCCGACGACGCCGGGCGGCGGCGCGATGCCGGCCGCGTTCAGGATCGTGGGCGTGATGTCGGGCAGCACCACGAGGTCGTCGCGCATGGTGGAGCCCGCCCCGATCGACGGCCCCGCCTCGCCGGCGACGGCCTCGGTGCCCGGCCGTTGCCACATCGCCACGCGCAGGTGCGGCACCGAGCCGTGGTCGCCGATGCCGGCCAGCACGATCTCGGTGTCCGGGGGCAGCCGGTCGAGCACCGCGCCCACCTCGGTGTCGGCCTGCCTGGCCAGCTCGCGGCGCTGCTCGGGCGAGATCACCTCGGGTTCGCGGGGCAGCCTGCCGTCCACCAGGTACGGCTGCACGAGCGCGGCCACGTCCGCGGCCAGCACCCGGCAGCGCGACCAGTCGGGCAGCCTGGCGGGCTCCGATGCGTACAGATCGACCCGGCCCTCCCGGTCGGCGAGCGCCACCGCCGCGCCCCTGCCGATCGCCGCCGTGCAGCCGCCCGCGGCGTGCACGGCGCTGCCCAGCGTGCCGGCGAACGCGGCGTTGGTGGTGCCGATCAGCTCGGGCAGCTCGGGCACGATCGCGCCCGGACCCGTGGAGATCGGCTCCGGCGGCAGCCCGCAGTGGCGGCCGACGGCCGAGCGCACGCCCGCCGACACGCTCAGCCAGCCGTCGTACGGGCAGGTGACGGTGCCGACGGCCTTGACCGAGAGCGAGCCGAGCGCGCTCTGCCCGGCCAGCTCCCACAGGCGCGGGGTGTCGCGCGGGTCGAGGTCGTCCCACATGAGGCCGGGCACGCCGATGAAGGCCACCCGGCCGCCCGGCGCGACCCCTCCGGTGGGCGCCGCTGCGGCCCCGGTGGGCGCGACCGCTCCGGTGGGCGCAGCCGCTCCGATGGGCGCCTCCCGCTCGTAACGCCGGGCCTGCTCACCGGACTCCACGGCGGGACCAGCCACGGTCTGCGCCGCCGCCTCCCCCGCCGGAGGCACCACCCACGACCCCGCGACCAGCACGAGTAGCAGGACCCACCGCACCGTCAGCCCCCATGGCTCACCGACTCGGACCGCGGGCCACCCTACAGCGCGGGACGCTCAGACGGCGGGAGTGACGGTGATCAAGCTGTCCAGGGCCTCGTCGTACAGCGGATCCAGCCAGTACGCGGTGTGCCAGCGCGTCTCCGGCAGCGGCTCGCCGGGGCCTGGACGGCGCGGGTCCCAGCAGAACCGGTCGACGCCGTCCGGCCGCCCGCCCGCCAGGGGATCGACGCGGCGGAACGCCGGGCCGCCGATCGGGTCGCTGAGCCGGTAGAGGTTGCACCACGTCACCGCCTCGCGTACCGCCGCAAGACCCGCAGGACCGAAGTAGGCGGGGAAGTACGCGGCGTAGAGCCGGCGCAGCGGCGAGCCGTGCGTGAGCAGCCGCACGCGCGCCCGGGTCGCCGGGTCGAGCTGCAGCACCACGGCGGCGGCGATGACGCTGCCCTGGCTGTGCCCGGACAGCACGACCTGGTCGCGGTCGGTCGCGGCCAGCCTGCGCACCCTGGAGACCAGCTCGGGGACCACCCGCTCGGTGTAGCAGGGCGGCGCGAGCGGGTGGATGGCGCGCGGCCAGAACGTGCAGATGTCCCACAGCACGCCGATCGCCCTGCGCAGCCGCGAGTCGCGGTACGTACGCCGCGCCACCAGCACCAGCGCCGCCACGGCCGCCACCATGGTCCAGCTGCCCGCCGACGCGAGCATTCCGGCCACCCCGCCGCCCGGCGTGAACGGCCCGAGCCAGTGCAGCACGGCCACCACCGCGGAGCCCGCCGCGCCGACGGCGGTGAGCACGCCGAGCACCAGCCCGGCCCGGTCGGTGAGCGCGGCGAGCGCCCACGCGGCGGCGACCCGCTCGGCGTCGTCGCGCTGGTCGTAGTACGCCTTCAGCTCGGGTGCCAGCCGGGCCGCCGCCGTCTTTCGCATCAGCCACAGCACGCCCGTGAGCGCGAGCAGGCCGAACGCGAGCAGCGGCACCAGCGCGGCCGTCCACCAGGCCGAGTCGTCGATGAGCAGCGCCCGCTCCAGCGGGCCGGGCTCGGCGGCGGTGCCGGGGACGCCGAAGAACGCGGCGGTCCAGAACAGCAGGCCGAGCGCCAGCACGTTCGCACTGCCCACGGCCACCATGAGCAAGAACCAGGCGGCCATGCCCATCATCGCCCGCGGCTCCCCGTCGCTCGGAGACCCCGGCTCGGAGGGGGATCGGCGGTCGGCGCGGACCAGGACGAACGTGGTGATCAGGAGGAAGGTGCCGAGTCCGACGGTGAGCGCGTACTGGAAGGCTCCGATGCCGACGCCGGGAAGCTGCCAGGCGAGCGTGCCGCCGTCGCCCGGCGGCAGGCCCGCGAGCGCGGCCCCGGCCGTGGCGAGGAACACCACCGGCGCCGCCACCCGCAGCGCCCGGCAGGCGACGTCGAGCAGGACGGGCGTACGGCGTCCCGAGTGCGGATCGACCCGGCGCGCGATGCACGGCAGCGTGACCAGCACCGCGGCGACCACCAGGACCGCCGCGTTGGCGACGGTGAGCACGAGCCCGACCGCCGTCCCGGCGAACGGCGCGGCCACCGCGACCCCGATCGAGGCCACGGCGAACGCCACGTGCACCACCCGCAGCCGCCACACCGGCGCCCCGCCGTGCCACAGCCGCGGCCGTCCCAGCAACAGCCCGCCACCCGCCCGCTCCCCCGCGCCCGCCGCGACCCCGCCCGCCCGCGCGCCCACTCCGGCCGCGACACTCGCCCGCCCCGCGGAAACGCCCGGACCCGACGCGACCCCACTCCCCCGCACACCTGTTCCCGCCGCGCCGCTCCCCGGTCCGGTGGAGACGCCCGTGCCTGGAGCGCCCTTCACGCGTGCGCTCGTGGCCGCGGCGCTCGTCGTGCGTGCGGCCGGGACCGCGGCCCCGCCCCCGCCCGGTGCGGCGGATGGGGGCGGGGCGTCGTCCGCCTGGGCGCGCGGGGCCGGGACGCCACCCGCAGGGGGGACCGCCGCCGCGGGCCCACCGGCCGGTACGGGCGTCGCGGGCCCGCCAGGCGGAAGCGTGTTCTCGTCGCGCCGCCAGGTGCGCCGGGCGAGCCACCACAGCAGCACCACGACCAGCAGCGGCACCAGCGACGTGACCGCCAGCCGCCTGGACGGCTCGTCACCCCACATGACCGCGAGCCACCGCACCCAGGAGGGCGCGGTCTCGGCGGCGCAGGCGCGACCGGCGGCGGTGCACTGCCAGCCGATGACGTCGACGGCGGTCCTGGTGACCGCGCCGATCAGGGTGCCGGTGAGCAGCAGGGCGAACAGCCGCTGCCCCGCCTCGGTCACGTGGCGCAGCCGGCGGGCGCGGGCGGGCCTGGGCAGCATGAAGTAGGCGAGGTTGGCGAGCGAGAACGGCAGCAGGAGCAGCCACAGCGCGATGGCCCGCCCGCCTGAGGTGAGGTTGCCCCAGGCGTAGGCCTCACGGTGGCGTACGCCCGGCACGTCGGCGTGGTCTCCCGAGGGCGGACCGCCCTCCCACCAGCGGCGGTAGAAACCGGTGGTGCCGTCGCCCGCGACGAGCCTGGGGTGGGGGTGGGCGAGGATGCCGGACGGCGGCGTGCCCGAGACGCCGTGCACGCGCAGCTCGGTCACACCCTCGCAGGTCTCGTCGATGAATCCGTCCATCAACCCAGCATCTAATCACTTTAGGTAATCGGTCAAATACACAAAGTGATCGATCTGGCGCGATCGCGCGCGCTCATCCCGCGTGCCACCGGGCTTGGCGGACCTTGCAGGCATGAAGAGCGCGGAGTGCGAAAGACCAGGTCAACGTTACTTTTTTCGAAACTTCCGGCAAGCGGCCCTAAGGAGAGGTTTTCCGGACGCTTCGCTTCGCTTTCACTCAGGTGGGAACGACGACCCGCAGAGGCGTCCACACGCGAGGGGGACGTGGAGAAGCGCGGGATGCCTGTTCACCGAGGGGGCGGGGAGCCTGAGGAACATCATTCGCAGACGTGACGACGCGGAGGCGCCGCAGGAGCGGCCGGCCGGCAGGGACGGCGAGTGCCTGCGTGAGGCCCGGGCGCACTGGATCGACCGTGACACGGTGGTGTGGCCGGGCGACCCGAACTCGCAGGAGGGCGCGTTCCTGGTCTTCCACCCCGGCGACGTGCCGCTGCGGCACGGCGAGCAGGAATGCGGGTCCGGCCTGATCCGGCTGCTGCCCTGCAGGCTCACCGCGCAGCAGCGCGTACGGTGGCCGCACCTGGCCGGCCATCCCGCGTTCCAGGTGGACCCCGCGGACATCGACCTCGTCCACGAGGCGCTGCGCGGCCAGGTCGTGGCCGTGCGGCGGGACGCCGAGGGCGGGGTCGCGGCCGTGACCGGGGTGCAGATCGCGGGCGTGCTCGACGACCTGTACGCGGGCGCCGCCGACGCCGTGCTCGGCCCGTCGGGGCGGATGTTCCCGAAGCTCTCGGTGTGGGCGCCCACCGCGCGGAAGGTCGAGCTGGCCCTGTACGGCCCGGGCGGGCGCCGGGTGCACCGCATGAAGCGCGACGACGAGACCGGCGTGTGGTCGGTGCACGGGCCGCCCGCGTGGTGGGGGCTGGAGTACACGTACCTGGTGACCGTCTACTCGCCCGAGGCCGGGGCGGTGGTCACGAACGAGGTCACCGACCCCTACAGCGTGGACGTCACCGCCGACGGCCGCCGCAGCAGGCTCGTCCACCTGTCCAGGGCGGCGCTCAAGCCGCCCGGCTGGGACCGGCACGCCGCGCCGCCGCCCGTGCCGCAGCACCAGGCCGTGGTCTACGAGCTGCACGTCCGCGACTTCTCCGCCTCCGACCCGACCGTGCCGGAGGAGCTGCGCGGCACGTACGCGGCCTTCACCCTCGACTCGGCCGGGATGCGCGAGCTGCGCAGGCTGGCCGCCGACGGGGTCACGCACGTGCACCTGCTGCCCGTGTTCGACTTCGCCACCGTCCCCGAGCGCCGCGCCGACCGCACCGAGCCGCCCGCGGGCGAGCTGGCCGCGCTGCCGCCCGACTCCGAGCGGCAGCAGGAGATCATCGCCCGCACCGCCGCCGTCGACTCCTACAACTGGGGGTACGACCCGCTGCACTACACGGCGCCGGAGGGCTCGTACGCGACCGATCCGGACAACCGCGTACGGGAGTTCCGCGCGATGGTGGCCGCGCTGCACAAGGCGGGGCTGCGCGTCGTCATGGACGTCGTCTACAACCACACCTACTCGACCGCCGTGCTCGACCCCGTCGTGCCCGGCTACTACCACCGGCGCCTCGACGACGGCTCGCTCGCCACCTCCACCTGCTGCGCCAACACCGCACCCGAGCACATGATGATGGGCAAGCTCATCGTCGACTCGGTGGTCACCTGGGCCAGGCAGTACCGCGTCGACGGCTTCCGCTTCGACCTCATGGGCCACCACCCGCTGTCCAACATGCTCGCCGTACGCCGCGCCCTCGACGCGCTCACGCCCGAGACCGACGGGGTGGACGGCCGGTCGATCATCCTGTACGGCGAGGGCTGGAGCTTCGGCGAGGTGGCCGGCGACGCCCGTTTCCTGCAGGCCAGCCAGGCCCACATGGCGGGCACCGGCATCGCGACGTTCAACGACCGGCTGCGGGACGCGGTGCGCGGCGGCGCGCCCTTCGACGCCGACCCGCGCGTGCAGGGCTACGGCTCCGGCCTGGCCGGCGCGCCCAACGGCGCCCCCGTCAACGGCGGCCCCGAGCAGCAGCGGGAGCGGCTGGCCGCCTACGCCGACCTCATCAGGATCGGGCTCACCGGCGGCCTGGCCGACTACGTGCTGCCGTCCGGCCGGGCGGCCCGCGACATCTGGTACAACGGCATGCCCGCCGGGTACGCCGCCGAGCCGGGCGAGGCGGTCGCGTACGTGGACGCGCACGACAACGAGACGCTCTACGACGCGCTTGCGTACAAGCTGCCGCAGCAGACGCCGATGGCCGACCGGGTGCGCATGCAGGTGCTGGCGCTGGCCATGGCGGTGCTGGCGCAGGGCATGGTGTTCGTGCACGCGGGCAGCGAGCGGCTGCGCTCGAAGTCGCTCGACCGCAACTCCTACGACTCCGGCGACTGGTTCAACCGGCTGCTGTGGGACTGCGCGCAGGGCAACAACTTCGGCGTGGGCCTGCCTCCCCGGCGCGACAACGAGGCCCGCTGGCCGTACGCGCGGCCGCTGCTCGCCGATCCGGCGCTGCGGCCCGGCTGCGCGGAGATCCGCGCGGCCCGCGCCGGGTTCGGCGAGCTGCTGCGCATCCGGTGGTCGACGCCGGCCTTCTCGCTCGGGTCGGCGGAGGAGGTGCGGCGGCGGCTCACGTTCCCCGCCTCAGCCGACGGGGTGATCGCCATGCACGTGGACACCTCGGGCCTGGACGAGCGGTGGCGGTCGGTCACGGTGGTGTTCAACGCCACGCCGTGGACGCAGACCCAGGCCATGCCGCCGTCCGCGGGGCAGGCGAGGCCTGGTGTGCGGCTCCACCCGGTGCAGGCGAACTCGGCCGATCCCGTCGTGCGGCAGTCCTCGTACGACCCGGCCACCGGCACGCTGACGGTCCCGGCCCGCACGGTCGCCGTTTTCGTCGAGCCGGCATGAAATGCCGGTCAGTGCGGGTTGGAGTGTGACCTCACGGGGTAGAGGGAACGTTCATCGCATCACTGGCAATGAGCCGCACGACGGCGCAGACTGGATAGACGGCGATCGCGTGGAGCAGTGGAGCACCCGTGAACAATCACTTTGATCACCTCCCGGTCCTTTCCCGTGGCAGGCATCGCAACCCCAAGCGCGGCGCCTGCTTCATGGAACTCGCCTCCTACCTGGCCGGCGAGCGCTGGAGCGACCACCCGGCCTGCACGCACCCGCTGCTGGCCGCGCTCGCCCGGCTCGTCAACGACAACACCGACGACGAGAACCGCGCCAAGCTCGTCCCGCTCGTGCCGTCCATCATCGGCCTGGTCAGCGACGACCTGCGCGTGGACGCCCACATCGCGCTGCGCTGCGCCACTACTGCGCTGCCCGTGGCCGCCGCCGAACGCCAGCTCGCGCTGGCCGTGTCGGTGCTCGCGGCCGAGGAGATGCTGGCCAGGCTCGACGGCGCGCCGTCCGGGCGCATGAGCGAGCGCAGCCGGCAGGCCATGGCGGAGGTCCCGCACGCCGCCCAGCAGGCCCGCCGCTTCAGCCGCGCCGCCCGCATCACCGAGAAGGGCTTCCGCCGGTACGCCGCCCCGAACGCCGTACAGCTGGCCGTGGTCGGCATCGTGCAGGCGTGCATCCCCGACCCCGACGGGCTGCTGCGGAAGCTGCTGGAGGAGACGATCGAGGAGTGCACCGCCCTCATCCGTCCCTCCCGGCCCCAGCCCACCACCCTGATCGACCTCCCGGCCCGAACCCCGGCCCACGCCTGACCTTTCCGGGGTCGCCCGGGGCCCGGGGTCCATGCCCGCCGCCGTCATGCTCGCTGCCATGCGCCGGCCCGCAAGCACCGCAAGCCGGCCCGGACCACGGCCGACCATTCAGCCGCAGCCTGGCCACCCCCGTCCGCACCGCGCCACTCCCGGGCTGAACCCGCGCGCTCAGCCGCCCCAGGGCGCGGCCGGCGGGGTGACATTGGTCGCACCCGCCACTTCACCCGGCCAGGCGCACCGCCTGGGAGCGCCTGCTTCTCTCCACCCCCGTCCGGCCAGGCGCGCCATGCCCGCGTGCGCAAAACCGCCGTTCAGCGGCCCCTAGGCCCCCGCTCGCCGCTGCCCGCTCACGTTCAGCCGCGCACTCCGACCCCGATCACCTTGAGAGACTTTGCGAGCGCGTAGAGCGACAATCAGCCCTAATGCCGCAGGTCAGGCAAGCCTCTCCTTCGTTGCGGATCTTGCGCCGCCTATGTCACATTCAAGGCGAGAGATCCAAAAGGGGAGGAAAAGGTATGACCATCGAGCTCGCTCGTCCCCACTCCCCCGAGGCGCACCACAGCCACCGGGACGTGACCGGTGGGTGGCTGCGGCCGGCGGTGTTCGGGGCGATGGATGGGCTCGTGTCCAACTTCGCGCTGATCGCCGGAGTGGTCGGCGCGGCGGGGGCCGGGCAGGGGGCGGTGCTCGCCGGTTTCGCGGGGCTGATCGCCGGGGCGTGCTCCATGGCGGCGGGCGAGTACACGTCCGTGAAGTCCCAGACCGAGCTGATGCGGGCGGAGATCGCGGTCGAGCGCCGCGAGCTGGCCCGCAACCCGGACGGAGAGCGGGCCGAGCTGGCGGCGCTGTACCGGTCGCGCGGGCTCGACGCCGAGCTGGCCGAACGGGTGGCCGACGGGCTGTCCGCGGACCCCGAGCAGGCGCTGCGGGTGCACGTCCGCGAAGAGCTCGGGGTGGACGTCGACGACCTGCCGTCCCCGTACGTGGCCGCCGGATCGTCGTTCTGCGCCTTCGCCACCGGAGCGCTGGTGCCGCTGGTGCCGTTCCTGTTCGGGGCGTCCGGGCTGATGGTGGCGCTGGTGGTGAGCGTGCTGGCGCTGTTCGGGTTCGGGGCCGTCGTGGCGGTGATGACGGCACGTCCGTGGTGGCTGGGCGGCCTGCGGCAGCTCGCCCTGGGCGTCGGCGCCGCCTCCGTGACCTTCGGCCTGGGCCACCTCCTAGGCGTCACCATCGCCTGACCCCGCTCTACATCAGCCGAGCCTCCTCTAGGGCAAGCGCCGGAAGGCGGCGCGGAGACGGCGGGGCAGAGATGGAGGGGCGGCGCCATAGCGGCTCAAGAGGCGAGGCGTCACGCCCGGTACAGAGGGTGAGGCGTCACTGCGGTTCAGGGGGCGAGGCGTTAGGGCGGTTCAGGGGCGAGTGGTGGTGGCCAGCTTGAGCCCCAGGGCGACGAGCGCGATGCCGGTCAACCCGTCGATCGCGCGCCGCACGTTCGGCCGGGCGAACAACTTGCGCAGCGCTCCCACGACGTTCGCCACCACCAGGAACCACGCCACGGTCCCCACCAGCGCCACCGCCGAGAGCGCCGCCACCGGCACCCCGGCCCCGAGGAACTGCGGCACCAGCGCCACGAAGAACAGCGCGGCCTTCGGGTTGAGCACGTTCGTGAGAAAACCTTCCATGAACGCGGCCCCCGGCCCTCGCCCGCCCGCGTCCGCCACGTCCCGCTGAAGGGTGCCGCCACCGCGCCAGGCCGCGCGCAGCGACCGGATGCCGAGGTAGAGCAGGTAGGCAGCGCCGACCACCTTGACAACGGTGAACGCGGCTGCGGACGCCGCGAGCAGCGCGGCGACACCCGTGGCGGCGGCGACCACCCAGGCGAAGACGCCCAGGGCGATCCCGGCAGCGGCCGCCATGCCGTGCACGCGCCCCGAGACGGCCGAACGCCGCACGACCACGGCAAAGTCAGGGCCGGGCGACATCGCCCCGAGCATCACCACGCCGCCAAACGCCACAATCTCCGCTACCGCCGACATACCACTCACCCTACGACCCTCGCCCCGGCACCGCCCCTCGTCTCCGCACCGCCCCTCGTCTCCGCACCGGCTCTCGTCTCCGCACCGGCTCTCGTCTCTGCACCGGCTCTCGTCTCTGCACCGGCCCTTATCTCCGCGCCGAACCCCGCAACACCCGCGCCGGGAAGCATCGACGTCCCCCTCTGCGCCCCTCAGCGTGCTCGTGGCATGGTGACGACCAAGCACTAGCCCTGGGGCTCAGGTGAGAAGGCGCAGACGCCCACTGCCCCACTGCATCCCACTCCGCCCCAGACGAGGGCGGAACGAGGGAGGGGAGGAAACAGCGCCTATCGCGTCGAAGCCGCCATCGAGCAGGGCGATAGGGATTGAAGTCGTGGCCAACCGCCCCGAAGGCGCGTGGGGTGGCGGACGTTGAGGCCCTGACCGCCGTAATCGTGCGCGCTTTGGCCGTGGGCGCCGTGGCCCTGACCGCCTTGGCCGCAGGCGCCGCGACCCATGCGCGCCGCGACCGTGGGCGCCACGAGCGTGGGCAGCGTGACCGTGGGCGCCACGAGCGTGGGCGGCGTGACCGTGCGCGCCGCCGCCGTGGGCGGAATCGCCGTGGCCCAGGCGGCGTGACCGCAGGCGGCGTGACCGCAGGCGGCTGCGCGTTCGCACGCCGCCGGCGCGGGGTGGGCGGCGGCGAAGTAGGCGTCTGCCACCACTTCGGCGACGGCGCCCGATGGCTCGATCCGCCTGGCATGCGGTGTTCGACGCGCGGCGTCCCAGGTTCGACGGGGTGGCGTCCTGGGGAGACGATGGAGGGATGGACATCATGGAACTGGTCGAGAAGTCGAAAGACACCGCGACGGTGAGCCGGGTCTTCGGCGAACCGGTCCGGCACGGCGACATCGTCGTCATCCCGGTCGCCAGGGTCGCTCAGGGCGGCGGCGGGGGCCAGGGCGCAGGCAAGGGCGAGAAGGGCGAGGTCGGCGGTGGTGGCGGCGGGGGCTTCGGCTTCGGCGCCAGTCCTGCAGGCGTCTTCGTCCTGAAGGACGGTGAGGTCTCCTGGCGCCCTGCGGTCGACGTCAACCGCATCGTCATCGGCGGCCAGTTCGTCGCGGTCGTTCTGCTGCTGACCCTGCGCTCGATCCTGAAGAGGCGCCGCCGCAAGCACTGACACCCTGGCGCGTTGGCAGGGCGGCGTCTCTTCGGGCGCCGCGCTTCACTCCGGGCGCCGCGCTCCACTCCGGGCGCCGCGCTCTGAACGACTCCGCCGGCACACGCACCGCCCCGCCGATGGCGCTCTACCGACGCTGTCGGCGGGCTCGGCGGCCACCCACCGATCATGCCATGTCGACGATTCCGCACCCCGTTGCGCGACCGACCGCCAGCCCTCATGCACGGCACATCAGGGAGGGGCCCATGCACGACGGACCAGTCGGCGGCCCATCCGCGACGCGTGCGGTAGATCCTCGCCCAGCGGTTCGATCAGCCCGCGCACCGGACCCGGCGGCCCCGTGCCCGGTGCGGGGCGGGTGATCGGTCGTCAGTCGAAGCTGTTGGAGATTTCGTGCCAGCCGCCCGGGGCGATCTTCGCGGCGGCGGCCGGGCCCCAGGTGCCCGGTTCGTACGGCAACGGCGGCTCCGTCATGTCGAGGACCGGCGCGACGATCCGCCACGCCTCCTCCACCAGGTCGAATCTGAGGAACCTGCGCGGATCGCCGCTCACCGCGTCGGCGAGGATGCGTTCGTAGGCGGCGTCCATCGGCCCGAACTCCTTGGTGAAGTCGACACTGACCGGGACCGGCCGGGTGCGCTGCTTGCCTGGCTCCTTGGCCAGCAGGTCGAAGGTCACCCCGGCGTCGGGTTGCAGCCGGAACCGGATGAGGTTGGGGCTGGCGGGCGCATGGGCGTCGTCGAACATGGTGACCGGCGGCCGGCGCAGCTCGGCGACGACCTCCAGGTCGGTCATGGGCATGGCCTTACCGGAGCGGATGCACCAGGGCACGCCGGCCCAGCGCCAGTTGTCGATGTAGGCGCGCAGGGCGACGAAGGTCTCGGTGGTGGAGCCGGGCCGCACGCCCTCGGTGCCGAGGTAGCCGGTGTACTGGCCGCGTACGACGTCGGCCGGGTCGATGGTCTTGACCGCCCGCAGCACCCGCCACTTCTCGTCGAGCGTGGCCCGGGCGTCGGTGGACGGCGGCGGGTCCATGGCGAGCAGGGCGAGCAGCTGCAGCAGGTGGTTCTGCACGACGTCGCGTACGGTGCCGTTGGCGTCGTAGAAGGCCCCTCGGTCGCGTACGTCGAAGTCCTCGGCCATGGTGATCTGCACGCTGCGGATGTACGAGCGGTTCCAGATGGGCTCGAGCAGCATGTTGGCGAACCTGAAGACCATGAGGTCTTCGACCGGCTCCTTGCCGAGGAAGTGGTCGACCCGGCGCAGGTGGTCTTCGTCGAAGTGCCTGAGCAGCTGGTCGTTGAGCTCGCGCGCCGACTGGAGGTCGTGGCCGAACGGCTTCTCCACGACCAGCCGGGCGTCGCGGTTGAGCCCCACCCCGGCCAGCCCCTCGGCGACGGGGGCGAACAGGGCGGGCGGCACGGCGAGGTAGTGGACGAGGAAGCCCATGCCCGCCACCTCGTCGCGCAGCCGCGTGAAGGTGGCGGGGTCGCCGTAGTCGCCGGCGACGAGCCGCAGGTTGCCGGCCAGCCGGTCGAACGCCGCGTCGCGCACCCCGCCGCATGTCTCGCGGGCGCGCTCGCGCAGCCCGTCGAGGTCGAGGTCGGTCTTGGCGACGCCGACGATCGGCAGGTCGAGCCGACCGGCGGCGGTCAGCCGGTAGAGGGCCGGCAGCAGCATCTTGTGCGCGAGGTCGCCGGTGATGCCGAACAGCACCAGCGCCCCCGCACGACCAGATCCGGCCGAGGTCACCCGCGCCTGCCCGGCCTCCCCCGAGGCCGGGCCCGCCTGGCCGGTCGCCCCCGAGCCGGGGGCCGCCTGACCGGTTCCCATGTCAGACGCGCCTTCCGCGCAGCGCCCGGTAGCGGCGGATGAGCTGCTCGGTGGAGGTGTCGGGGAAGGAGGTGGGCGGCTCGTCGGAGACCAGCGCGGGCGCCAGGTCGAGCGCCATCTTCTTGCCCAGCTCGACGCCCCACTGGTCGAAGGAGTCGATGCCCCAGATGGTGCCCTCGACGAACACGATGTGCTCGTAGAGCGCGACGAGCTGGCCCAGCGTGGACGGGGTGAGCTTGGGCGCGAGGATCGTGGAGGTGGGCCGGTTACCCGGCATCACCTTGTGGGGCACGATCTCGGGCGCGGTGCCCTCGGCGGCGATCTCCTCGGCGGTCTTGCCGAACGCCAGGGCGGAGGTCTGGGCCAGCAGATTGGCGGTGAGCTGGTCGTGCATGCCCTCGCGGTCCTCATAGGGCTCGGCGAAGCCGATGAAGTCGGCGGGCACGAGCCGGGTGCCCTGGTGGAGGAGCTGGTAGAAGGCGTGCTGGCCGTTGGTGCCCGGCTCGCCCCAGAAGATCTCGCCGGTGGTGGCGGTGACGGGGGTGCCGTCGGCGCGTACGGACTTGCCGTTGGACTCCATCGTGAGCTGCTGCAGGTAGGCCGGGAAGCGGTGGAGCCGCTGGCTGTAGGGCAGCACGGCGCGGGTCTCGGCGCCGAAGAAGTCGGTGTACCAGATGCCGAGCAGGCCCATCAGCACCGGCATGTTCTCCTTGAACGGCGCGGTGCGGAAGTGCTCGTCGATGGTGTGGAAGCCGTCGAGCATCTCGCGGAAGCGCTCGGGGCCGATGGCGATCATCAGGGACAGGCCGATGGCGCCGTCGTAGGAGTAGCGGCCGCCCACCCAGTCCCAGAAGCCGAACATGTTGGCGGTGTCGATGCCGAACTCCTGCACCTTGGCGGCGTTGGTGGAGACGGCGACGAAGTGCTTGGCGACGGCGTCCTCGCCGAGCGCGTCGACCAGCCAGCGGCGCGCGACCCTGGCGTTGGTGAGGGTCTCGAGCGTGGTGAAGGTCTTGGAGCTGACCACGAAGAGCGTGGTGGCCGGGTCGAGGCCGGCGAGGTTGCCGGTGATGTCGGCGGGGTCGATGTTGGAGACGAACCTGGCGGTGATGCCGGCGTCGGCGTAGTCGCGCAGCGCCTCGTACGCCATCGCGGGCCCGAGGTCGGAGCCGCCGATGCCGATGTTGACGACGGTCTCGATGGGCTTGCCCGTGGCGCCCTTCCACTCCTTCGACCTGACCCGGTTCGCGAAGTCGCTCATCTTGTCGAGCACGGCGTGCACGTCGGCCACGACGTCCTGCCCGTCGACGACCAGCTCGGCGGTGCGCGGCAGGCGCAGCGCGACGTGGAGGACCGCGCGGTCCTCGCTGACGTTGATGTGGTCGCCGCGGAACATGGCGTCGATGCGCTCGCGCAACCCGGCACGCTCGGCCAGCGCCACCAGCAGGTCGATGGTCTCCTGCGTGGCACGGTGCTTGGCGTAGTCGAGATAGAGGTCGCCGGCGGCCACCGTCATCCGCCCGGCCCGGCCCGGGTCGTCCGCGAACAGCTCGCGCAGGTGCTTGCCCGCAAGCTCTTCGTGGTGCTTGCCCAGTGCCGCCCACTCCTGGCTCTGGGTGATGTCGCCGTTCACAATGCCTCCTCATGTCGCCAAAAGACGTGGCGCCAAGCCGATCTTGCCTGGTCCCATCGTCCCGTAACCGTGTACCCCGCGCGGTTGATTCCGCGCATGGCGGAGCGGAGTCTTTAGGCGCTCAGTGAAAGGTCCGTGAAATTCGCGTGCCGGGCGGCATATCGGGCCGTGGGGGGATTGCACCCCTTCTGTGGAGGAAGCAGCAGGGGATGGAGCACATAGACGCGTACTGGCGGGCGGCCAACTACCTGTCCGTCGGGCAGATCTACCTGCTGGACAATCCGCTGCTCACCGAGCCGCTGCGGCCCGAGCACATCAAGCCGCGGCTGCTCGGCCACTGGGGGACGACACCGGCCTGAACTTCTGCTTCGCCCACCTCAACCGGGTGATCCGCGAGCGGGACCAGGACATGATCTACATCGCGGGACCCGGCCACGGCGGTCCCGCCGCGGTGGCGCACGCGTGGCTGGAGGGCACGTACTCCGAGCGCTATCCGGACGTGTCGCAGGACGCGGCGGGCATGCGCCGGCTGTTCCGGCAGTTCTCCTTCCCCGGCGGCGTGCCGAGCCACGTCGCGCCTGAGACGCCCGGTTCGATCCACGAGGGCGGTGAGCTGGGGTACGCGCTGGCGCACGCGTACGGCGCCGCCTTCGACAACCCCGATCTGGTGGTGGCCTGCATCATCGGCGACGGCGAGGCCGAGACGGGCCCGCTGGCCGCGAGCTGGCACTCCGACAAGTTCCTGGACCGCCGCCGTGACGGGACGGTACTGCCCATCCTGCACCTGAACGGCTACAAGATCGCCAACCCCACGGTCCTGGCCCGGATCCCGATCGGCGACCTGGTCAAGCTGATGGAGGGGTACGGCTACCGCCCCCATCTGGTGGGCCCCGACCACGAGGAGATGGCGGGCACGCTGGACACCGCGTTCGACGAGCTGGCCGCGTACAAGGCGGGCGACGCCGACCGGCTGCCGATGATCATCCTGCGTACGCCGAAGGGCTGGACGGGGCCGCGGGAGGTGGACGGCCTGCCGGTGGAGGGCACGTGGCGCGCGCACCAGGTGCCGCTGGCCAAGGTACGCGAGAACGCCACGCATCTGGCCCTGCTGGAGGAGTGGATGCGGTCGTACCGGCCGGAGGAGCTGTTCGGCCCGGACGGGCGGCCGGTCGAGGCGATCCTGGAGACGGTGCCGCGCGGCGAGCGCAGGATGAGCGCCAACCCGCACACCAACGGCGGTGAGCTGCTCGAGCCGCTGCGGCTGCCGGACTTCCGGCGGCTCGCGGTGGAGGTCAAGTCGCCGGCCACGCAGATGAGCGAGCCGACGCGGGTGCTCGGCGGGCTGCTGCGCGACGTGATCGCCGCGAACCCGCGCACGTTCCGGCTGATGGGGCCGGACGAGACGGCCTCGAACCGGCTGTCGTCGGTGTTCGAGGTGACCGACCGGGCGTGGAACGCCGAGACGCTGCCCACGGACGAGAACCTCGCCCCCGGCGGCCGGGTCATGGAGGTGCTGAGCGAGCACCTGTGCCAGGGCTGGCTGGAGGGCTACCTGCTGACCGGCAGGCACGGGCTGTTCAACTGCTATGAGGCGTTCATCCACATCGTGGACGCCATGTTCAACCAGCACGCCAAGTGGCTGGAGTCGTCGCAGAAGATCCCGTGGCGGCGGCCGGTGGCGTCGCTGACGTACCTGCTGTCGTCGCACGTGTGGCGGCAGGACCACAACGGCTTCAGCCACCAGGACCCGGGCTTCCTCGACGTGGTGGTGAACAAGAAGGCGTCGGTGGTGCGGGTCTATCTGCCGCCGGACGCCAACACGCTGCTGTCGGTGACCGACCACTGCCTGCGCTCGCGCGACTACGTCAACGTGATCGTGGCGGGCAAGCAGCCGGTGCTGGACCTGTTCACGATGGACGAGGCCATCGCGCACAACACGCGCGGCCTCGGCATCCTGCCGTGGGCCTCCAGCGACGAGGGCGGCGAGCCGGACGTCGTGCTGGCCTGCGCGGGCGACGTGCCGACGCTGGAGACGCTGGCCGCCACCGCGCTGCTGCGTGAGCACCTGCCGGAGCTGAGGGTGCGCGTCGTCAACGTGGTGGACCTCATGCGGCTGCAGCCGGAGTCGGAGCATCCGCACGGCATGCCGGACGCCGCGTTCGACACGCTGTTCACCGTGGACCGGCCGGTGATCTTCAACTTCCACGGCTACCCGTCGCTGATCCACCAGCTCACCTACCGCCGCCACGGGCACGACAACATCCACGTGCGCGGCTACAAGGAGGAGGGCACGACGACGACGCCGTTCGACATGTGCATGCTCAACGACATCGACCGTTTCCACCTCGTCATGGACGTGATCGACCGGGTGCCCGGCCTCGGCAGCAGGGCGGCGCACCTGCGGCAGCGGATGAGCGACGAGCGGCTGCGGGCCAGGGCGTACACGCGCGAGCACGGCGAGGATCCGCCGGACATCAGGTCGTGGACATGGCCGGACACATCCTCGTCCTGAACACCGGCTCGTCGTCCATCAAGTACGAGCTGGTGGACGTGGCCGGCCGGGACCGCCCGGCCAGGGGCCTGGTGGAGCGCATCGGCGAGGAGCGCGGGCGGCTCGTCCACCATCACGGCGACGCTCCCCCGTACGTGGCGGAGCGGCCCTTTCCCGATCACGGGGAGGGGCTGGCGGCGATGCTGGCGGCCTTCGCCGAGGCAGGGCCCGCGCTGGATCCGGTCGCGGTCGCTCACCGGGTGGTGCACGGCGGTGCCAGGTTCGGCCGGGCGGTGCTGGTGGACGATGGGGTGATCGCGGCGATCGAGGAGCTGGCCCCGCTCGCGCCGCTGCACAATCCGATCAATCTCGCCGGGATCAGGGTGGCGCGGGCGGCGTTCCCTTCGGTGCCGCAGGTGGCGGTGTTCGACACGGCGTTCCAGCTGTCGCTGCCGCCGGAGGCGTACACGTACGCGGTGCCGCGCGACTGGAGGGAGCGGCTCGGCGTGCGGCGGTTCGGTTTTCACGGGACGTCGTGCGCGTACGTCTCCCGCCGCGCCGCCGCCCTCCTGGGCCGCGACCTGGCCGAGCTGAACCTGATCGTGCTCCACCTCGGCAACGGCGCGAGCGCCACCGCCATCGCAGGCGGCCGCAGCATCGACACCTCCATGGGCCTCACCCCGCTGGAGGGCCTGGTCATGGGAACCCGATCAGGCGACGTGGATCCCGCGCTGCCCGGCTATCTGGCCAGAGTGGACGGGCTGGACGCCGAGAGCGCGGAGGACGCGCTGGGCCACGCGGGCGGCCTGCTCGCCCTGGCGGGGTCAGGCGACATGCGTGAGGTCCGCGCCCGCGCTGCGAACGGCGACGAGGACGCCCGCCTCGCCCTGGCCGTCTACACCCGCCGCATCCGCAAATACGTCGGCGCCTATTACGCACTCCTCGGCCGCCTCGACGCGATCATCTTCACCGGCGGTGTCGGCGAGAACGACCCCCAAACCCGCACAGAGGCATTGAACAATCTCGGCCGCCTCGGCATCACTCTCGACCCCGCCCGCAACGACGCGGCCTCACAGGACGAACGCGCCGTCTCACCCGACGGATCCGAGGTCGCCGTCCTCGTCATCCCCACCGACGAGGAATGGGAGATCGCCCGCCAGGCCCACGCCCTCATCAACGGCGAGCAGCCGTAATCCAAGCCCACTTCACGCACAGGCCCTTCCGGTCAAGCGCATCTCAACCCATGGGCAACGCAGAGTCACACCATTGGTAGGGTTATCCAGAAATGCGCGGATCTATACGGGTGGGACAGGTGGAGGTAGAACAAACAGCACTGCCGGGCATCGGACTGCGGCACGATTTCACCACTCGCAAGGGACAGCGGGTCGGTGTCGTGTCTCATCGCACCGGCCGCCGGGATCTCGTCATCTACGACGCCAACGACCCCGACGCCGTCTGCCACACGGTGAAGCTGAATGACGAAGAGGCCGACGCTCTGGCCGAGCTCCTCGGCGCGCCTCGCATCGTGCAGCGGCTCAACCAGCTGCACCAGCAGGTCGAGGGTCTGGTGAGCGTGCAGCTGCCCATCCCGGCCGGTTCCCCTTACGCGGGCCGTCCGATGGGGGACGCTCGCGTGCGCACCCGTACCAGCGCGTCCATCGTCGCGGTCGTCCGGAGCGGACAGGTGTTCGCCAGCCCCGGGCCCGACTTCGTCTTCGCCGTGGGTGACGTCGTGGTGGTCGTGGGCAGCGAGGACAGCACGTCCGAAGTCGCCGGCATTCTGGTGAACGGGTAGGGCTGCGGGTGCACGAAACCGCGGTCATCTTCCTGGAGTTCGGCGCCGTCCTTCTCGGCTTGGGGATCCTCGGCGCGCTCGCACTTCGCGGCGGCATTTCTCCCATCCCTCTGTATCTGATCGCCGGTCTGGCGTTCGGTACCGGCGGGGTGCTGCCGCTCGCCACGAGCCAGTCGTTCATCTCCACCGGTGCCGAAATCGGCGTGGTCCTGCTGCTCCTCACGCTCGGTCTCGAATACAACGCGGACGAGCTGGTCACCAGCATGACCAGCAACTTCCGCGCGGGCCTGGTCGACCTGGTGCTCAACGCGGCCCCGGGCGCCATCATCGCCCTGCTGCTCGGCTGGGGCCCGGTCGCGGCCGTCGCCATGGCGGGCGTCACGTACGCCACCTCCTCGGGCATCACCGCCAAGGTGCTGTCCGACCTGGGGTGGATCGGTAACCGCGAAACGCCCACGGTGCTGTCGCTGCTGGTCTTCGAAGACCTGACGATGGCGATCTACCTGCCGGTCCTCACGACCATGCTGGCCGGGCTGAGCCTGCTCAAGGGGGCGATCTCGGTCGGCATCGCGCTGCTCACCGTGAGCGTCGTCCTCGTCGTGGCGCTGAAGTTCGGGCGCTACATCGAGGCGTTCGTGCGCAGCCCCAACAACGAGGTGATGCTGCTCAAGGTCGTCGGCCTGGCGGTGCTGGTGGCCGGTCTCGCCCAGAATCTTCAGGTGTCGGCCGCGGTCGGCGCGTTCCTGGTCGGCATCGCGCTGTCCGGGCAGCTCGCCGAGGACGCGCACGCGCTGCTCGCGCCGTTGCGCGACCTGTTCGCGGCGGTGTTCTTCGTCTTCTTCGGTTTCCAGACCGACCCGTCGAAGATCCTGCCGGTGGCCGGTCTCGCGGCGCTGCTCGCCCTGGTCAGCATGATCACCAAGCTGCTGACCGGTATGTACGCGGCCAGGCGCGCGGGCATCGCCAAGGCCGGCCAGGCACGTGCCGGTATCGCGCTCATCCCGCGCGGTGAGTTCAACATCGTCATCGCCGGTCTGGCGGTCGGCGCGGGCGTGCACCCCGACCTGGGCGCCCTGGCCGCCGCGTACGTGCTCATCCTGGCGGCGTTCGGCCCGCTGGCGGCCAAGCTGGTCCAGCCGCTGATCACCGCCATCACCGAACGCACCGCCTGACACCGGCCGCATCCGATACCGTGTTCGGATGACGGAAGGACCAGGCAGAGCGTCCGCGGGCGCCATGGAGCGTACGGTCATGTCCGCCGACTGGAACGGCCGGGAGATCTCCGGCGAGCACCATCACAGGGTGCTGTTCCAGGAGGTGGACATGACCGAGCTGACCGACCACGGCTCGGTGTTCGAGGAGTGCAGGTTCGAGGGCGTGCGCTTCAACGTCTCGGCGCACGAGGACGCGAGCTTCGCCGGCTGCGTCTTCTCGCACTGCTCGTTCTTCGACGCCACGTTCACCGGCTGCAAGCTGACCGGCGCCACGTTCGTCAACTGCACGTTCGGGCTGCTCAAGGCGACGGGCGGCGACTGGTCCTACACCTCGCTGGCCCGCGCCGACCTGCGCGGCAGCACCTTCCACGGCGTGCGCATGCGCGAGGCCGACCTGTCAGGGGCCCGGCTGGAGAAGTCGGCCCTGCGCTCGTGCGACCTGTCGGGCGCGCTGCTGCGCGAGGCCGACCTCACCAAGTGCGACCTGCGCGGCAGCGATCTCGGCACCCTCCACCCGGCCGAGGTCACGCTGAAGGACACGCGTATCGACCCGGCCCAGGCGGTGGCGGTGGCCGCCGCTCTGGGTTTCGACGTACGCAAATGAACGCCAGGATGTCCTCGTGCGCGACAAGGAGCTGACCCCCGCCGAGCAGGCCATCGCCGAGGCCATCCCGCACGGCACGAAAGTGGACGCCGGCCCGCTCGGGCGGGTGCGCGCCGGCGTGCTGACCGAGCTGCTGCTCGCCGACCGCACCGAGCCGGGGGCGAAACCGGCGCTGCGGGTGACGGGGGCCCGCATCGAGGGGCGGCTGCACCTGGCGTTCGCGGAGCTCGACCTGCCGATCCTGCTGCACGACTGCGTCTTCGACGAGGTCCCCGACATCTACCAGGCCCGCACCAGGTTCCTCAGCCTGGCCGGCTCCAGGCTCCCCGGCCTGATCGCCTCCAACGCCCAGGTCGAAGGCAACATGCGGCTCAACGACTGCCACGTCACCGGCGAGCTGCGCATGCACGGCGCGAGGATCAACGGCACGCTCACGCTCAGCGGCGCCCGGCTCGAACACCCCGGCGGTGCCGCGTTCAACGCCGAGCACCTCGACGTCGGCGCCAGCCTGCGCGCCCAGGACGGCTTCACCTGCGACGGTGAGATCGTGCTGACCGCCGCCAGGGTCGGCGCGGCGGTGAACTTCGACGGCGCCCGGTTACGCGCGCCGGGCGGGCTGGCCTTCGGCGGCTCCAACCTCGACGTCCAGGTGGGGCTGTTCGCCCGGAACATGGAGGTCGATGGCGAGGTCAGCCTGCGCTCCGCGCGCGTCGGCGGCCCGCTCACGCTGCGCGGTTCCCGGCTGCGCAACCCCGGCGGGCTCGCCGTGCACGGCGGCGGGCTCAACGCCGAGGGCGGCCTGTTCCTGTCGCACGCCCAGACCGAGGGCACGGTGTGGCTGAAGTCCGCCGCCGTCGGCCGCACGCTCAGCCTCGACGGCGCGCGCCTGGCCGATCCGGGCGGGCTCGCGCTGGCCGGCGACGGCCTGTCCGTGAACGGCTCGCTGGCGGCCCGGCATGGCCTGGTCGCGGAGGGCGAGATCAGCCTGCTCGACGCCTCCGTCAGCGGCCCCGCGCACTTCGACGGGGCGCGGCTGGTCAATCCCGGCGGCGCGGCGCTGTCGGCCAACGGCATCACCGTCGGCAAGGTGCTCAACCTGTGTTACGGCTTCTCCGCCGAGGGCCGCATACGCCTGACGAACGCGCAGATCGGCAGCCGCCTGTGCCTCGACGACGCCGTGCTGTCCGCGCCCGGCGACGTGGCGCTCAAGTGCTGGCGGCTGGAGACGCGCGAGCTGGCCATGCGCACCGCCGAGCCGATCCGCGGCCGGGTGGAGCTGGGCCACGCCCGCATCGGCGTCCTGCGCGACGCCCCCGCGGTCTGGCCCGGCGAGCTGCGCATGGACGGCGCGTCGTACGAGGTGCTCGAACCCATGCTGCCGGCCGCCGAGCGCATCGCCTGGCTGCGCCGCGACCCCGACGGCTACCGGCCCAACGCCTACGAGCAGCTCGCCGCGATGTACCGGCGGCTGGGCGGCGACGCCGACGCCCGCGCGACCATGCTGGCCGGGCAGCAGCATCGCCGCACCACGCTCCCCTGGTACGCGCGCGCCTGGGGCCACCTCCAGGACGTCACCGTCGGTTACGGCTTCCGCCCGCTGCGCGCGGCGGCCTGGCTGCTCGCGCTGCTCGCCGTCGGCACGGTGGTGTTCGGGCTGAACCGGCCGCCGCCGCTCAAGCGCGGCGAGTCGCCCGAGTTCAACCCGCTGGTGTACACGCTGGACCTGCTGCTGCCGATCATCGACTTCGGTCAGGAGAAGGCGTTCAACCCGGCGGGCGGGGCGCAGTGGCTGGCGTACGGGCTGATCGCCGCCGGGTGGGTGCTGGCGACGACGATCGCGACCGGTCTCACCCGCACGCTGCGCAGAGCCTGACCCCGGCTCAGGGCGGCATGAGCGCGGTGGCGGTGTGCCACAGCTCCGGCAGCGCGGCCAGCACCCGGTCGGCGCGCCTGCGGCGGTCGGCGCGCGTGGCCGCGCCCAGGTCGGCGAGCAGCTCGCGGAAGCCGTCCTCGTAGCCCCGCTCCCCCGCCAGCGCCCGCTTGTCCAGGCAGCGCGCGTACGTCGCCACCAGCCAGAACACCGCCTCCCTGTGCCGGCCCGAGTCGATCAGCTCGCGGGTGCCGTCGATGGCGGACGGGCGGGCGGCGGGGCTGATGTCGGTGTCGAACCGGTAGCCGGGCACCCGCAGCGGGGCGGTGGCGTCGAACACCTTCTCCAGCACCGCCAGGTGCCCCTCGACCTGGGCGCGGCCGAGGTGGGCGCAGCCGAGCAGGTCGAGCAGGCTCTCGTGCTGGTCGAGCCGCCCGTGCTCGCCGAGCAGGTCGCGGACGGCGGCGTAGCGGCGTCGTACGGTCGGGTTGCGCAGCCCGGCCACCAGCAGCACATGGGTGGTCACGCCGGTGCCGAACAACCACGAGGTGACCTGGGCGGGCAGCGGCGCGGACTCGTCGATGCCGTTGAGCCAGGCCCGCACCCGGTCCATGGCGGCCGTGCAGCGGGCCAGCACCCAGGGGCGTTCCGCGAAGTCGCGGGCCACCCCGCGCTGGATCTCGGCCAGCCGCCCCGTGGGGTCGGCCAGCAGCCCCGGGAGGTGGAGGCTGCCGGCCAGGTGGTAGTCGCTGAGCACGTCGTGGACGGAGCGGGGCGCCGCCATGGTGGAGACCTCGAGCAGCACCCCCTCGTAACGGAACTTGCCGAGGTGCCCGGCGCCGGCCTCGGGGTCGGCGACGACCATGACGTCCACGTCGGAGTGCGGGGCCAGCTCGTCGTCCGGCTCGGCCCACAGGACCGACCCGGTCAGGAACGCCCCGCCGAACCCCGGCAGCCCCGTCCCCTCGTCGAGGACCCACTGCCGGGCGATCTCCCGTGCCCGCTCAATCCGCATCCACTTCCTCCGGTTTGGGCGCCTCCTCCGGTGCGCGGCGCGCGGTCCGCAGCCAGACGAGCACGCCGAGCACGACCAGCACCGCGAACACGATCCAGATCCAGGCGGGGACGCCGGTCTGCGCCGCGGACTCGGCGGCGGCGTCGCCCTGCCGCCCGGCCGGGGCGGCGGTGGACGGCGCCGCGGCCGCCTCACCGGTGGCCGGCGGCGACGCGGGAGCGTCCGACGGCGATCCCTTCACGCTGAAGGGGATCTCGCCCTCGATGGGGTGCCCGTCGGAGGAGACGACGCGCCAGGCGATCGTGTACGAGCCGGGCGCGAGCGGCTGCGTCACCCCCGCGGTGACGACCGGCCCGTTCAGCTCGGGCTCGCCCAGCGGGAGCTGCTCGCCGCCCGCGTCGTGCAGCACCACGAACGGGAACTTGACGCTCGCGGTGAACTCCAGCTCGATCTCGTCGAGCGCGGCGACCTCGGCGTCCTTGGCGGGCGAGCTGCGCTTGAGCGAGTCGTGCGCGAGCGCGGGCGAGGCGGTGAAGGCCAGCACGAGGCAGGCGCTCAACAGCGCGGCGAGCACGGCGGCGACCGCGCGGAGCCGCGCGACAGGCGCGGGGGTGCCTCCGGCGGTGGGCGCCGGGGCGGCCGTGCGGGTGGTCGCTCGGTGGATGTGGCGTGGCGGGAATGCCATGATGGGTCTCCAGAATGATCTTCCGGACGACCGCGCCCGTGGCGCCGGACGTCCGGACACAGGCCAGGGGTGAAGAGGAACCGTGGCGGGCGTCAGTGACGCCGGAGCACGGGCGGCCCTCGCCTGCTGATCGCGCGGGAGATGAGGCGGCCCCTGCGCGGGGCGGCCTCGGGGGTGGCCGGTCGCCAAGCGGGCGTCCAGGGCTCTGCCACGGCCGGTGCGGTGACGAGCAGCCTGGTGGCCGGGAGCGGGATGCCGTACAGGCGGATGATCAGCCACAGCGCGCGCTCGCCGCGGTGCAGCCACCACGCGGTCAGCGCCGCGACCGTCAGGTGGACCAGCATCATGCCCGTGGCCGCGTGGCCGTGGACGTGGCCGGTCAGCTCGCCGGGTGCGAGCCGTTCGAAGATCTGGTGGAGCAGCGTCTGGGTGCCGGCGGTGGCCGCGAGCACGGCGCCGAGCCCGCGCTCCCGCCCGTCGGCGAGGTACGCCATCGCGAGCGTCGCCAGCACCGCGGCCAGGTAGACCGGGAGCGGCACCGGGCCTCCCCCGGCCAGCACGTGCCCGCCCGCCGACACCGCGCCGCAGACCGTGGCGAACACCACGGCCCGCGCCAGCCGCAGAACTGCGGCGGCCGAGGGCGCGCCAGCCGCCCGCGCAGCGGCGGGCGCGCAGGGCAGTGGGGCCGGGGATGTCGCGGAGGACACAACCGCCATCCTTCCACACGCCACCCGCGCCCCCGGGATCCGTGACGCGCGCGTCGGATGACGGCACCCCGGCCATCAGGTCCGCGTCGGGGCGGCGGCACCCGGTCATCAAGAGCCCGGCCATCAAGAGCCCGGCCATCAAGAGCCCGGCCATCAGGAGCCCGGCCGTCGAGGGGACGCGGTCGTCACGCCCTGGCCGCGCGCAGCGGGCGGCCGACGTCGTGGAGGTGGCGCAGCGCCTGCCCCCACGACTCCAGCAGCCCGCATTCGACGTAGTCGATGCCGAGCGAGGCGCAGTAGTCGCGCACGATGGGCCGCGCCTTGTGCAGGTTCGCGGTGGGCATGCTGGGGAACAGGTGGTGCTCGATCTGGTAGTTCAGGCCGCCGAGCGCGATGGTGACCAGGTGCCCGCCGCGCACGTTGCGCGAGGTCAGCACCTGCCTGCGGAGGAAGTCCAGCTCGTCCTCCGCGGTGAGCACCGGCATGCCCTTGTGGTTGGGCGCGAAGGTGCAGCCGAGGTAGATGCCGTAGCAGGCCTGGTGCACGGCGAGGAAGAGCAGCGCCTTGGGCAGCGGCAGCACCAGGAGCAGCGCCCCCAGGTACGCCAGCGTGTGCCCGCCGAGCAGCGCTCCTTCGAGCCCCCGGTTCTTGAGCGTGGGCCTGCGCAGCGCGCGGAAGCTCGACACCTTGAGGTTGACGCCTTCGAGGGTGAGCAGCGGGAAGAACAGCCACGCCTGGTAACGCCCGATGAAGCGGGGCAGCCCCCGGCTGGCCTCGGCCTGCCGCCGCGACCACACCAGGATGTCGGGGCTGACATCGGGGTCGTGGTCCTCGTGGTTGGGGTTGGCGTGGTGGCGGGTGTGCTTGTCCATCCACCAGCCGTAGCTGAGCCCGACGGCGAGGTTGCCGACGAGCAGCCCGGCGATCCTGCTGGTGCGCCGGGAGCGGGAGATCTGTCCGTGCGCCAGGTCGTGGGCGAGCAGCGTGACCTGACCGAAGGCCACCGCGAGCAGCACGGCGACGGGGATCTGCCACCACGAGTCCCCGACCGCGGCGAACAGCGCCCACGTGCCGGCGAACAGGGCGGCGACCAGTCCGATCCTGACCGCGTAGTAGCCGGGCCGCCGGTCGAGCAGCCCCGCCTGGGCGATGAGCCGCGACAATCTCGCGTAGTCGCTTCCCCGCCGCCCCGAGGGGGCGCGGGAGGTCTCCGTCACAGTCACATGCGTCTCCGGATGCCGAGGGGATTGTGTGATCGCTCCTCAGCATCGCGGCGCGAGGGGTGCCGGCGGACCCCCGCTGCCACCCGATTCGGGGGTAGGGCCAGCACTACCCGTGATCGCCCGCCGGAGCGCCCCCGCCGCCTGGGTATCGGGCTGCCACCGCACTCAGCGCGGCACTGAACGACCTCACCAGGTGGGGAACGGCGGGCGGCGGGGGCGCGGCTCAGACGAGTTGCGGCACATTCGGCACGGCACCCGCCTCACCGAAGATGTGCAGGTCCGGGCGGAAGGCCGCGAGGTAGGCCTCCCGGTCGGGGAAGGTCGTGGCCAGCGCGTCGCCGTAGTCGATGAGCTGGCGGTGGGCGTGCCTGCGCGGCTCGTAGCGGGCGTACAGCAGCCGGTCGAGCTCCTCGGGGTCGCCGCCGGCGGCGCAGATGACGTCGGCGAGGATCTCGGCGTCGCGGACCGTGTAGCTCATGCCCATGCCGGTCATCGGGTGGCAGGCGAACGCGGCCGAGCCGAGCAGCGCGGCGTTGCCCCGGTGGTAGGACTCGACCCGCAGCGACGACACCTTGATGCGCTGCCAGGTCGCCGCCTGCAGGTGGTTGAAGGCGTCGGAGCTGTCGGTGACGAACTTCTTCAGCTCGTCGAGCAGCGACGGGATGCCGTCCTCGAAGATCTCCTGGTCGTCCTCCGGCGGCAGGCCGACGAACACGCGGGCCTCGTCCCTGCCGACCGGGTAGAGGTAGGTGAACCAGCCCTCGGAGGAGAAGTACAGCCGGTTGAGCTGGGCGACGCTGGCGCTGAGCGGCACGGTCGCCACCCGCATGATCAGCCGCTCGTACGGCGATACGCGCTGCTCGATCCCGAGCGAGCGCCGGACGACGGACTTGGTGCCGTCGGCGCCGATGACGACGCCGGCTCGTAGGGTGCGCCCGTCCTTGAGCGTCAGCTCGGCGGGGCGGCCCTCGCCGAGGTCGAGGTCGCCGATGCCGGCGTCGAACCAGAACTCGACGCCCGCCATCGTGCACGAGGTGTAGATGAGCTCGACCAGCTCGCGGTACGGGCGGATCAGGAAGCCGCCTTCGGGGAAGCGGATCTCCTGGATGGGGTCGCCATCGTGGTAGTAGCGGATGGTGTCGCGCCGCAGGCCCTGGCGGCCGACGAGGTCCGCCAGCCCGTGCCTGGCCAGCACGCGCAGCCCCGGGGGCTTGAGGAAGTCGGCGCCCGCGCTCGGGACCGATGGTCCCTGCTCGATGACGGCGACGCGCTGCCCGCGGCGGCCCAGCAGCAAGGCCAGGAAGCAGCCGCCGAGCCCGGCGCCGACGATCGCTACGTCGCACGATGTGGTAGCCATGACGAGAGCCCTTCTGAATGGTTGATCTAGTTCGTGTGCCCGCGGGTCCCGGCGAGCGGCCCCGGCTCGGCCGTACGCGGCCGCGGGACCCGGTCGTTGTGCGGGTCGGTGTGCGGGCCGGTGTGCGGGGCGGTGTGCGGATCTGCGGAGGGAGCGCGGGTCTCGACCGGCAGCAGCGCGTCGGCCTCGGCCGCCACGGTGGCGAGGGTCATGCGCAGTTCGAGCAGCATCCGGCGGGGCACCTTGATCATTACGTCACCCGGGTCCGGCCTGAGCCGGGTGATCTTGGTGAGTGCCAGCGCGCCGATCAGCACCGAGATGGCCACGCACATGGCGAGCGCGCCGGCCAGGCCCGCGAAGGGGCCGGTCATGAACGGGTGGTCGATCACGACCGACACGACGGCGACGCCGACCGCTCCGCCGACCATGCGGGCCATGGTGGCCGCGCCGACGGCGGAGGCGTACTGGTGGGGGCGGGCGGCCAGGGTGGTGGCGACGGAGGTGCCGGGCGCGAGCGCGCCGACGCCCATGCCGACCACGACGCTGGCGATCAGTCCCCAGATGGTGGGTCCTGCCTGCGTCAGCACGATCACGCAGGCGCCGCCGCACAGCAGCGAGCCGGCGTAGATGAGCCCGTACGCACCGACCCGCTTGACCAGCTTCCCGGCCAGGAAGCTCGTCACGACGACGGCCACCGAGGTCGGGGTGAGCCACATGGCCACCTCCAGCATCGGGTAGCCGAGGTGCAGCAGGTAGAGGGGCTGCACGGTGAGCAGCCCGTACGACAGCGCGCCGAATCCCCAGGTGGCCAGCCAGCCCCAGACGAACTTGGGCCGCCGCCACAGGGCCAGGTCGATGGCGGGCAGGTGGTGGTGCCGCGCCTGGGCGAGCGCGCCGCCGATCAGCGCCAGGGCGGCCAGCCCCAGCCACAGCACGTCCGTCCCCCACTCCATGGCCTTGGAGATGGCGAGCACGATCACCGCGATGCCGGCGGCCAGCAGCCACGCGCCGAGGACGTCCGGCACGCCCTTGGCGTTGCCGCGCTTGCCCGAGGGCACTCCGAGGCAGGCGATCAGCAGGAGCACGCCGATCACCACGTTGGGGACGAACAGCGCCCGCCAGCCGATGGCCGCGGCGAGCCAGCCGCCGCCGGCCTGCATGAGCAGGCAGCCGAGCCCGGAGGCGGAGCTCCACAGCGCGATCGCGCCGCGCCGCTGCGACTCGGGCAGCTCGCCGAGCAGCAGCCCGAGGCTGGCCGGGATCATCGCCGCGGCACCCGCGCCCTGGACGGCCCGTGCGGCCAGCACGGCGGACCAGGACTCCACGGTGACGGTGGCGATGCCGCCCAGCACGAACACCACGAGCCCGACCGCGAGCACCCGCCGCCGGCCGAACAGGTCGGCCCAGCGGCCCGCGGTGGCCAGCAGCGCGGCGATCGGGATGAACGCCGCGCTGGTCAGCCAGACCAGGTCACCGAGCGGCATGCCGGCGCCGGCGGGCGTGTACTTGAGCACTCCCACCGCCAGAGTGGTGGCCGTGGTGTCGGCCATCACCGCCAACATGACGCCCGCGCCGACCAGGCGCAGCATCACGCCGTGACGCCTGCTGGTCGTGGTGGGCCTGACGGCCGCTGGTGACGAACGCACGTGGATCCTCCTTGGGATGCGTCGAGCCGTTCTCCCCGCCCCGGGCGCTCCGGCCGCGCGCCGGGGCGGCGCGTTGTCTGTGTCTGGCTCCTGGGTCAGGCGCCGTACCGGCCGGGCGAGAGCAGGCCGTCCGGGTCGAGCGCCGTCTTGAGGCGGTGCAGCATGCCGAGGCCGGCGGTGCTGGTCTCGGACCAGACGTCGGCGGCGGCGTGGTCGATGTCGGAGCGGTAGATGGCGCAGCCGTTGGCGCGCAGCACGCAGTTGCCGTCGTTGCGGAGCTGGTGCGCCCGGTGCGCCGCGCCGGGGGCGCCGCGGTCGAAGAAGATCTGCATGACGCCGTTGGCCCGGTGCGGGCTGACCATGTTCCACTCGATCATCATCGCGGTGCTGTGCGCGTCCACCGCGGCCTGCAGACCGGCCACGATGTGCTCGGTCTTGCGGGCCTGCTGCGGCATGAGCGGAAGCAGCGCGAGGAAGCCCATCGGGCCGTCGTCGATCTGGTCGCAGGAGGTCACGTTCAGCGCGTGGTGCACGCCGAGGCAGGTGGGGATGCCCCGCGACATGAGCGCCCTGGGGTACAGGGGGTCGCCGGGGTCGACCGTGGCGGTGTCGACGACGCGCAGCGCCTCGGCGCCCTCGACCTCGATGAGCGACTTGCGCAGCAGCTCCTCGGCCAGCTCCACGGTGGCGTCGCTGCCCATGAGCGGCCCGAGCACGGTGAACAGGCTCGGGTCGACGCCGGCGGGCAGCGTCCAGTCGCCGTAGGCGGGGACGAGGGACAGCTCGCGTACGCGCATCAGCCCGTCGGCCGGGTTGCCGCGGCGCAGGAAGCCGGAGACCGCCTCCACCGCCAGGCCCGCCTGGTGGGCCGGCAGGCGGCCGTGCACGAGCGCGATGGTCTGCGGGCGCGGCACCAGCGAGACCGCCATCGCGGTGACGATGCCGAGGTTGTGCTGGACGAACGCCTGCGTCAGGTCGGGTCCGGCGACCCGGCCGTGGTAGTGGCCGGCGGGGTCGAGGCCGCCGGTGGTGACCACGCTGCCGTCGGCGAGCACGGCCTCCAGCCCGGCCACGTCGTGGACGCGGGAGCGGATGGAGCCGTCGCCGCGGTCGAGCGCGTTGCCGATCACCGACGTGTCGGCGCACGAGGCGGTGACGTTCAGCATCCACGGGGTGCCCTCCAGCACCTCGGCGAGCTGCCGCTGGGTGACGCCCGGCTCGACGATCGCGTAGCCGTTGTCGAGGTCGAGGCCGCGGATGCGGTTCATGCCGCCGAGGTCGACGACGAGGTTGTCGTCGGTGACGGGCATGGCCGAGCCCATGCCCCAGTTCCTGCCCGTGCTGATCGGGTACAGGCGGAGCTTGTCCACCATGGCCTGCCGGACGAGGGTGCGTACCTCGTCGAGGGTGCGCGGCGTCTCGATGCCCGCCACGGTGCGCGGCTGGTGGCCCCCGACGTCACGCGACCGCAGTTCGGGGCGCGAAAGGTCCTGCATGACTCTCTCCAAAGTGGTGCGGTTGACGCTCTTCCGGCCTCCGCCGTCGGGGGCCGCTGGTGACGACTTCAGACGGTGTGCTGGAGCAGGTCGTCGATGGAGCCGATGGCCTGGTTGGACATCTCCCTGATGCCGAGCAGCCGCTGCTCGACGAACGCGTCCGCCTCGGGGGGCGGTGCCGCCTCGAACGGGGTGCCGAAGCGGCCACGGAACGGATCGCCCTGCACGTGGTCGTTCTGGACCGTGTACGTGGTGTGCGGAGCGGCCTGGGCGGGCAGGTCCCGCCCGTACGGGTGACGCCTGGGCTGCTCGGCGCGGGCCCGGTCGGTACGGTCATGCCTGGGTCGGGCGGGAAGGTGCGGGGGGGTTCGCATGACGGGACTCTCCTACCGGATCAATCTGGGGTTTTCCGGGCGACCGCTCGCCGTTGAGCGGTTCGAGGTCAGCGCGCGCCCTCTCCGAGATCGACAGGTGCGACCCGGGGAGTGACGGCCACGGGGGTCGCCCGCGGCACGCCGTGGTTGATGACGCTCGCGGCGATGCGGCGCTCGGCCAGGCTCATGTGCGGCCGGCCCGCGCCTGTGGTGATCGGCCGTGCGGTGGCCGTCACGCGGATCATGGAACTGGCGTGCACCCATCGGCGCGACTCCGCCAGTACGTCGCGCCGCGCGCGGGCCGGATCCCCGTGCCGCGCGTGGTGCTCGATGACGGCCCGCGCCAGCACCCGCGCCATGACGAGGTGCTCTTCGCAGGCCGCTGCCACCTTCGCCTCCAGGCCGGCGACCTGGGCGAGGAGCAGTTGCAGGTGCGGCAGGCCCGAGCTGCGCTCGAACCCGTCGAGCTCCGCCAGCCGCTCCGGCCAGCGCAGCCGCCGCTTGATGGCGGCGCACACCTCGTCCACCAGCCGCGTCGCCGGCGCGTCGCCGGGGTCGCGGCCGTCGAGCTGCACGGCCCGCTGGGCGGTGGGCTCGAAGTCGGCGAGCCTGCGCAGCCCGCTCTGCAGCAGGCGTACCCGGTTGTGCAGGCACGCGGCGCTCCAGCCCAGGACCAGCAGGCGGTCGGCGTCGGCCTCGCAGTGCCAGCCGACCAGCGCCACTTCGCGGGCCATGCGGTGGTACAGCACCCACGACTCCTGCTCGGCGATCGGCACCGGGGTGTCGATCCACACCTGCAGTCCGCCGGGGGGTAGTTCTGCTACGCCGACGTCCACGCCGGCCGGCGCGACCCTGGCGCAGATCCGTTCGACGACCCGCTGTTGCGCGGCCGTCTCCGGCGCCATCGGCGCCGGGGTGGGCAGCACGCGCTCGGGGGCTACGCTCGCCCTCGGCTCGATGCTCATTGAGGGCCACCTCCTGACCCGACCTACGTAAATTGACACTTAATAGTGCCGTCCCGATAGTCGTCAGGAGCCGGTTCTCTGTCAACTGCCACTTTACGCAACCGGCATGCATACACCCGGCCGAACCTGGGTAGCGCCGTGAACCGCCGACTTCCCGCAGGTGAATGCGGTGTTACGCGCTGTCGATGATCTAAAGTGCGCTCAGATGCCGGCGGTCGGCAGGGGGAGCCGAGGAGCGAGCGCGTGCGGGTGCCAAGATCCATGGTCGCAGGCCTGTCGCTGGCCATGTCGGCGGTCCTCGCGCCGCCCGCGGCGCCCGGTCGCGCGCAGGCCGAGCCCGGTTACTGCGTGCTACCGGAGCACTCCCTCCAGTCCGGGGCTTACCTCATCGCCACTGCTTCCTCACTGGGCTGGATTCACCCGTATCCCCCGCCACTCGCGCCCGAGCCGACCAACACCGAGCGGCTCGACTTCGCCGGGTTCCCCAACGTGTCGGCACTTGACGTGATCGGGCCGGACGGGCGGCCCGCGCGCAAGGTCATCACCACGTTCACCACGAACGTGGACCGCGTGGTCGTCCTCACCAGCGCGGCGGCCGTCTCCGATGACGACGGGCGCACGTTCGGCCCCGCCGGGCCCACGCCGCTGCGCGAGTCGCCGATCGAGCTGCTGGACGGCCGCTTCTTCGCCACCGAGTACTATCCGGCCCGCACCGGGCCGCACACCGCGCGGCTCGGCGTGCTCACCTCGTCCGCGCTGTCCGACGGCGAGAGCTGGGTGCGCTCCGAGGCCACGCTGGTCACGCCCGGCGAGCTGCTACCCGGCGGCGCCGCGCACGGCGCGCCGGTCCAGCTCGCCGACGGCACGATCCTCATCACCGTGTACGCCCGTTACGCCGGCACGGACGCCTACCAGGCCGAGGTGTACGCCAGCGGCGACGGCGGCCGCACCTTCGTCAGGCGCGGGGTCATCGCCGAGCCCGCCGGCGGCTTCGCCTTCACCGAGGCCGCGATCGCGCAGGCCGCGGACGGGAGCCTGGTGGCGGTGCTGCGGCGCGACGGCGGGCCGTACGCGACGCTGTGGCAGAGCCGCTCCGCCGACGGCGGCCACACCTGGGCACCGGCCCGCGAGCTGCGCTTCTCCGGGCTCGACTGCGTGGTGCGCGGCGTCGCCCCGCGGCTGCTGCTCATGCCCGGCGGCGCGCTCGTGCTCAGCGCGGGACGCCCGGACAACTGGCTCGCGATCTCCCCCGACGGCATCGGCGAGCAGTGGCTCGAGCCGCGCGTCACGTACCACAACCGGGACGGCATCTGGGACGCGCACGGCTCGTCCGGCTACACCGGCATCGCCGCCGTCGGGCCGCACCGGCTCATCCAGGTCTTCGACAACTGCAAGCTGCCGGGCGTACGGCCGGACGGGCTGCTCGACGAGACCGCCTGCCCCGCGCACGGGCGGTTCGAGCACGGCGGCTGGTACGCGATCAAGCGGCTGCTCTTCGACGTCGCCGTTCCCGGCACCCGCCTCGACCTGGCCGACCTGCGCCGCCGTGGCGAGCTGCGGATCTCCACGACGATGCGCTGGTCCAGCCCGCACCGCCCGCGCACGCGTCCCGCCGGGGCCTTCGACGGCGGCACCGGCTACTGGTCGAGCGCCGTCGCGGCCGGGCGCGGCCGTTACGTGCTCCGCTTCGACCGTCCCCGACCGATCAGCCGCATCGGGCTCAGCCTGCGGCCCGGACATCCGGCGTCGGCGCGCGTGTACGTGTCGGAGGACGGGCGATCATGGGGTCCGCCGGTGCTCACGGTCGAGGACCGGATCGATTACGCGCTGCGGTACGCGACGATCGGACGGACCGCCCGGTACGTCAAGATCGTGCTGCCTGCCGTCCGGTCCGGTTGTGAACCGGAGATCGGGGCATCGTGCAGCATGCTGAACGAGCTGGAACTGTATTCCTGAGCTATTTCCTGAAAAGCCGCCGAGAGGTGGTCGGGTGGTCCGTGGTTTCGCCTTCAACGGCTATCGGGAAACGTCACTGCGTGGTGCTGCGAGACGTCGGCCGGCGCGCTTTCGGAATCACCGTTCTGGTGCGACGTAGCGGCCCTCGGATTTGTCCGCGACGGCTAGGATCTGCACCTGCGCGCCCGCCCGGCACCCGGCACCCGACCACCCACCGGCGTAGCCGCCCGGCGCCCGGCGCCCGACCAGCCACCGGCGTGGCCGCCTGGCATGTGGCCGCCTGCGCCCCGGCCGTCCGGCGCGCGACCGTCCGGGGCGCGCGTTCGCCTACCGGCTCGGTGGGGACCCGTCGCCTCGGCCGAATCCTCTGTCGTCCCTGTTCGTGCCTTCCTCGTCGATCTCCAGGCGCTCCTTGCGGATCTGCCCTTCGACGACCTCCTCGCTCTGGACGTCCCTCTTGTGCACGTGAATGCGCTCGACGGGAACGGTCTCCTTGCCGATCACCGGACGCTCCTCGTGCAGGATCATCTCCCTGTCCTCCGCGCCGATCTCGTACGGCCCGGACAATCCGGCGTCGCGAATGTCCTCGCGCTCTATGACGATTTCCTCGTGCGAAAGCGGGACCGTTTCCTGGACGTTCTCCGTTTCCACGTACTTGTGCAGCCGGACGCGTCCGCTTTCCCGGCTTTCCTTGCCGATGTGCAGCTGTTCCTCCGACCGCGTCATGTCGATGTCGCGGTCCTCGGCGAAGCCGCCGCCGGTCTCGCCCGCGAAGCTCCGCGCCCGTTCGCCGGACATGTCGTCTCTCATGCCGCCGGCCTCGCCGGGCATGTCGGCACGCCTGCCGGTGGCCGGGCCGCCGGGCATGAAGCCGGGCTCGTCGGTCCTGTCGGACATGAACCCGGGCTTGTCGGTCCTGTCTGGCGTGTCCCCGATGAGGCGATCGGACTCCTCCAGCCCGCCCGGCCGGTCCGTCTCCATCGCGGCCGGTCTGCCCAGCAGGCCCTGGCCGCCGCCGGCCGTCGTCTCGCCGGTGCGCTGGCGTGGGACGTCCGCCGGCTGCATGCCGTAGTAGCGGTAGAGGTCGGCCTCCTCGTCGAGCGAGAGTCTGCCGTCCACGTCGATGTTGGGCGCCCCCTTGATCATCTCTTTGTCGAAGGGGACTCTGAGCTCCTCACCCGAGCGGCGAGCGTCCTGCAGCGGCACGAAGGTCTGCTTCATGCCGAAGAACCCCGTACGTACGGTCACCCACTCGGGCTCGCCCGAGCGGTCGTTGAGGTAGACCTGGCCCACCTTCCCGATCGGCTGCCCGTCGGATCCCACGACATGGCAGTCGAGCAGGTTACGGATCTCTGTGTTCATAGCCACGACGATCCCCCTGGTGTGTTGTCCTGGTTCCAAAAAGGACAAATACCCCATATCGCGACTTTTCCGTATATGTTCTGGGCACGTTTCGCCCTATTTCGCGGAACGACTCTCGCGCCAATCCCCGCCGCGTCCCAGCTTCGCCCGCCGGCCCTGCCGCGACCCCTCGTACGCGGCACCGCGCAGCACCTGCAGGCGGCTCGCCGGGCACAGGTGGGGGACGCTGTTGACGAGCGGATCGAACGTCAGATCCTGCCCGGTGAGCGCCGTGTGCACCCGCAGCCGCCCCAGGTACCGCATCCCCGCCCACAGGTGGAACACCAGGTCCCGGTGTTCCAGCACTCCTGGCAGCTCCGCCGGATCGACCGGCACCCGCCCGCCGGCCTCCGGCCTGGCCACGATCCTGCAGCGCCGCGACCCGCAGCGGTAGGAGGCGAGCGTCGAGTACGGGCCCGAGGTGAAGCCCCGCCTGGGCACCGGCAGGAAGCCGTACCCGGTGGACAGCAGCAGATCGACGCCGTTGGGCAGGCGTACGGCCAGGCCCAGCACGTCGGGCAGGCGGCCGGGCAGCGACACGCCCTTGGACAGCCGTACCGGAACCTCGTGCTCGCCGTGCTCCCCCAGCAGCTCCGACCCCACCGTGAGCGTCCCCTGCAGTAGCTGACCGCGCGGGTGCAGGGCGCGCCCGCGCCGCAGCACCGCGACCAGCCGCGCCACCGCCCGCGCCACCTTCCCGGCCGTGCTCCCGAGCCTGCGCGCGACTTGGTCCGCCACACCCTCACGCCCGCGCGCAGCTTCGCCCGCCACACCCTCACGCCCGCGCACGACCTCGCCCGCCGCACCCTTGAGCTTGCGCACGACCTCGCCCGCCGCACCCTTGAGCTTGCGCGCGGCTTCGTCCGTCCCGCTCACCGTCCATCGCCTCCTGCGCGATCCGTGTCGTGCCGGTCAGCCGCCGCCCTGAGCCTTGCGCAGGTCGGCGAGATGCTTCTCCAGGGACGACGCCGCCTCCTTGGCCAGCGACACCACCGGCTGCGCGGAGCCCTTGGAGATCTCGGTCTTCGTGGCGTTCAGCGCCTGCCGGTGCGCCTTGATCATCCCTGACAGGAAGTCCTGGTCGAAGTCCTGCCCGCTGACGCTCTGGATACGGTCGAGCATCTCGTACTGCTCCGGCGACGGCGAGGTGGGCAGGTCGATGCCGAGCTGCTCGGCCGTCTTGGTGACCTTGATGTCGAGCTGGGTGTGATCTTTTACGAGCGTCTCGCCGACCTTCTTGATCTGCTTCGTGGTGGCCTTGCCCTGAGCCAGCCGCCCCGCCTGGACCTCGGCCAGGTTCGCCTGGTGGATGAGCCGCATCCACTCGCGGTCCTGCTCAGAGACCTCGGCTCCGGCATCGGTCGGCGATGCGGGCACCGCCGCGGTGTGCGGCGGCTGCTGCCCGGCACAGCCGGGCAGAACGGCCAGGGTGATGACGGCCAGCGACAGGGTCAGACGTGCGCGCATGAAGGCTTCCTATGACGGAGTGGTACATCTCACACACAGAGCGTAATCGTCACCCTTGCCCCAGCCCGGCATCCGCCTTCGACGGGCGCGTCCACCCGCGTCCACCCACCCGACGCCGACTCGTCCACCAGCCGACGCTCACTCGCCCACCCAGGCGCCCTCCCGATGCCGGCCGGATCGCGTCGGTGCCCGCTCCTTCCGATCACGCTTGCGTGCCGCGCGTCCGTCCCTTCCGATCGTGTCCACGCCGCAGGCGCATTCGCGCTTCCGATCACCGGGTCCCGCCTGCCCGGCCGAACCGCCGGAAAACCCGCACCTGCCCGGCTCCCTCGCCCGAACCCGCCGCGGCCTTCACCGCCTCGCAGCCGCACCCGGAACCCGGGGGTGAGGACGCCGCGCCCGTCCGGGCTCGCGGGTGGACGTCGCGGGCCAGGCGCACTGTGCGGCTGGTTTGCGGGTCGCGGCGGGGTGGATTGCACTACCGTCCCTTTTGTGGCTTTGGTCGCCAGGATCACCGGGCGGGTGCTGGCGGGTGCCGGGGTGCTGGCGCTCTCGCCGGTGCTGGGGCTGGCCGCGCTGGCCGGGACCGCGATGGTGGGGGCGCGGCCGGTGGTGTTCGCGGTGACGGGGCTGGCGGTGTTCGCGTCGGTGTTCTTCCTGGGGCTGCTGCTGTGCGTGCCCCGGCCGCGGGCGGTGTGGGGGCGTTGGGTGCGGGCGGTGGCGCTGCTCGCCGTCGAGGCGTTGGTGGTGTGGCAGGTCGGTGCCGCTACGCTCGGGCCGCCTCCGCCGGCCGAGCCGGTCGCCAAGGTGCCGGGGCAGCGGGAGTGGCGGTTGCCGACGGGGTCTCGGCTTGCGTACGTACGTACCGCTCCGAAGAGGGTCACCCGGCCGGAGCCGGTGGTGTTCCTGCACGGCGGGCCCGGGATCGGTGACCTGGCCGGCGACGCTGCGTTCTACGGGCGGCTTGCGTCCGAGGGTTTCGAGGTGTACGTCTACGACCAGGTCGGCGCGGGACGGTCCGCCCGGCTCGCCGACCCGCGCGGCTACGGCCTCGACCGGGACGTGGCCGACCTGGAGGCGATCCGCCGCCTTCTCCGTGCCGAGCGGCTGAACCTCGTCGCCCGCGACCACGGTGCCCAGCTCGCCGCCGCCTACCTCGTACGCCATCCCGGGCGGGTCGCCAGAGCGGCCCTGTACTCCCCTGACGGGCTCACCCCGTCCCGTCCCGCCGCCCCAGCCCTCCCGAACCCCGCTAACCTGGCCTCCGATCTGCCGGATCCTCGTACGCTCGCCATCGCGACTCTGCTCCGGGTGGATCCGCCTGCCGCGCACGCCTACGCCGGTGAGGCCGGTCTGGCGGCGTACCTTGCCCGTCTGCGCCGGACCGTCGAGCCCCCGTGCCCATCGCCGCCCGGGACGACCTCCGACCGCGGTGAGGGCGCCGGAGGACCTGCGGGGACTCGCGCACCCGAGAAGAAGCGCACGGACAAGGAACCTCGGGCGCCTGCGGAGACTCGGGTGTCCGGAGCGATGTCCACCGCATCCGAAGGGAACTCCAGCGCCCCTGCTGGGAAGCCCGCCGCACGCGGAGGGGAACCCGCCGCACGCGGCGGAGAGACCGCCCCGCGTGGAGAGGAGACCGCCCCTCGCGGAGGAGCGGCCGTCACGCGCGGAAGGTCTGGCACGCCCCAGGAGGAGACCGGCGCGTCCCGAGAGAAGTCCGCCCTGGCCGGGGACCCTCCCGGGGGTACCGGGGACCCTCCTGGGGGTTACGTCGCGGTGACCGGGCGGCCGGGGCCCGCGTCTCTGCGCGCGGACCTGGCCGAGGTGGAGGTTCCTGTGCTGATCGTCAAGAGCGCCTGTGACGCCGAGAGCTGGTCGGCCGCCGCCGCGTACCAGAAGACGCTGCCCGACGCCCGCCTCGCCTACCTTGGCGACGTCGCCGAGGGCGACCGCAGCACGGCCCATCTGCGACTGCTCCGGGCGTTCCTGACCGGCCGCCCCGTTCCCGCTTACCAGGGCGGCACCCCTCCCCCGGGCTACCGCGGCCCCGTCTGACCGCCGCGAGCGGTGCCGCGGTCAGGCCCGGCCGGCCTGCCTCCGGCTCCGACCGGCCCGCTTCTCGTCCGCCCAGGCCGGGTTCCGTCTTCAGGCCCGGTCAGGGGGTCTTCAGGCCCGGTCAGGGGATGGAGGGGCCGAGGTGGAGGTGGAGGCGGTTGCCGTGGCGGACGGATTCGCGGACGGTCCACACGCGTTCGTCGATCACCGCCCCGTCGGCCGTCATGTAGCCGCCCACCCTGAGCAGCGGCAGGCCCGTCTCGTCGTTGAGGAGCTGCGCGCGGGAGTCCGTGTCGCCGATGAGGACGAGGAAGTCGCGGGTGCCGGCGGGCACATCGAGCACCAAACCGGGGCGGAGGTGCGAAGAGGGGACCTCGATAACATGTTCGCTCACGGCCCAGCGCCTACCCATATTTCGCACTTTGAGCGGATGAAGCAGGCGGGATAGCGCTTTCCATCGGTTTGGGATGAAATAGCAGGAACCTCTCTACACAGCTGGAGTAACCACAGTGCCACTGTTCGACCTGCCCCTGGAGCAGCTCCGTACCTACCTCCCCGACCGCGACGAGCCCGCCGACTTCGACGCGTTCTGGACGGCGACCCTCTCCGAGGCCAGGGAGCACGACCTGGCCGCCGAGTACGTCCCGTACGACCTGCCCTTCAAGACCGTGGACGTGTTCGACGTGTCGTTCGCCGGGTGGGGCGGGCACCGCATCAACGGCTGGTTCCTGCTGCCGCACGGCACGGAGGGCCAGATCCCGTGCGTGGTGCACTACATCGGCTACAGCGGTGGCCGCGGTTTCCCGAAGGATCACCTGCTGTGGCCGGCCGCCGGGTACGCGGTGTTCGTGATGGAGACGCGCGGCCACGGTGGCGCGAACGTCAACAGCCCCGGCGTCACCGGCGACCCGCACGGCAGCTCGAACTCGCAGGCGCCCGGCATGATGACGCGCGGCATCCTCGACCCCGCCGAGTACTACTACCGCCGGGTGTTCACCGACGCGGTGCGGGCGGTGGACGCGGCGGCGCAGCATCCCTCGGTGGACGCGAGCCGGATCGTGGTGGCGGGCGGCAGCCAGGGCGGCGCGATCGCGCAGGCCACGGCCGCGCTGCACCAGGGCGTGAAGGCGGCGCTGATCGACGTGCCGTTCCTGTCGCACTTCCGGCGGGCGGTGGAGATCACGCCGCGCGACCCGTACCAGGAGCTGGTGCGCTTCCTGGCGACCCGGCGTGACACTGCCGACCAGGTGTTCCGCACGCTGTCGTACTTCGACGGAATGAACTTCGCGGCCCGCGGCACGGTGCCGGCGCTGTACTCGGTGGCGCTGATGGACGACATCTGCCCGCCGTCCACGGTGTTCGCCGCCTACAACCACTGGCAGGGCCCGAAGGAGATCACGGTCTGGCCGTGGAACAACCACGAGGGCGGCGGCGGCTACCAGTCGGAGGAGCAGGTGCGCTACCTGCACAAGCTCTTCTCCGACGGCTGACGGTGCCGGGGACCTCGCCGCGCCGGTGTCGCCCCGGCGCGGCGAGGCCGCCTCAGGCGGGCTTGTCGGTGACCAGGAACGACACGCTGCCCTGGTCGTCGGATCCGGCGTCCAGGGACTTGTCTTCGAGCACGGTCGCGGCCACGGGGTCGAGGTAGACGCGTGCCCCTTCGGACTCGACCACCGCGTCCGCCGGTTCGGGGGCGGTGGCCAGGGTCAGGGTGAGCGAGCCGGCGCCCTCTCCCTGGGCCGAGATGCGGATCCCGCTCTGGGAGGGTTCGGGCGCCGCCGCTGTGAGATCGCGGATGGCCTGGGCTGCGTTGGCTGTCAGGGTGAGCACTACGGCTCCTCCTCACGTTCGACGTACATGAATTGGCTGCCCTTCCCTCTGGATCGCCGCTCAACCCTCTCCGACGGTTTTCTTTACGCGCCCTTCCGGTCGCGGTGGACAATGACCGCATGGATCTGACCGGCTTGCGGGAATCCATGGTGGCGAAGCTCACAGAGCAGCAGGAGGTGGGCGAGCGGGTCGCGGCGGCCATGCGCGCGGTGCCGCGCCACCTCTTCGTGCCGCACGTCCCGCCGGAGGAGGCCTACCGCGACGAGCCGATCGTCACCCGGCGCGACGACGCGGGCCGGCCGACCAGCTCCTCGTCGCAGCCCACGATCATGGCCGCCATGCTCGACCAGCTCGACGTGCGGCCGGGGCACCGGGTGCTGGAGATCGGGGCGGGCACCGGCTACAACGCGGCGCTGCTGGCCCGGCTGGCGGAGCCCGGCGGCCTGGTGGTCTGTCTCGACATCGACGCCGATATCACGGCCGAGGCGCGCGCCCATCTGAACGAGGCCGGGCTGCCGCAGGTCGAGGTGGTGTGCGGGGACGGCGCCGAAGGCCACCCCGAGCGGGCCCCGTACGACCGGCTGATCGCCACCGTGGGCGTCTGGGACCTCGCGCCCGCCTGGACGGAGCAGCTCGCGCCCGGCGGGCGGCTGGTGGTGCCGCTCGACGTCAACGGCCTGCAGCTGTCGGTGGCTCTGGAGCGCGACGGCGGCCGCTGGACGAGCCGGTCGGTGCTGCCGTGCGGTTTCATGCGGATGCGCGGGCCGCTCTCGGGCACCGAGGTGACCGAGGTCGTGAGCCGGGATCCGTACGTGGTGATGTCGCTGCCGGAGCCGCGCGAGCTCGGCGATGTGGCGGCGGCGCTCGGCGACACCGCTGCCGAGCTCTCCCTGGACGGCCTCCTGAGCGATCCCGATACGCCGCAGGACGGCGGCCCGTGGGATGCGGGGCACCGTACGGGCGTGCCGATGTGGCTTGCGCTGCACGAGCCGCGCTGGTGCACGGTCATGGGCGCCGGCCACGGTTTCAGCGCCGGGATCGCAGAGCCCGGCGGCCTCGCGCTCCTCCCCCTGCACGGCGATCCCGTCGTGCGCGGCCACGGGCCGGACGGTGAGCGGCTCGCCCGCGAGCTGGCCGCCCATGTGCGGGCCTGGACGGGCGCAGGACGCCCGCAGCCGGCCGGTCTGCGCATCGACGCCTATCCGGCCGGTACGGACGTCTCAGGGCCGCTCGTCCTCCGCAAGCGCCATACGGCGCTGGCCGTCACCCTCCCGTCCTGACCTCCGGCAAGGCAGCGGAAGGTCACTCGACGGTCCAGCGGCCGTCGCGCATCAGCGTGCGGCCCGCCAGCTCGTTCGCCTCACGCCACGCCTGGATGCGGAGCGGCGTGATGTGGAAGTAGTAGTACGACTCGGGCTCCTTACGCGGGTCGAACCCGGCCTTGGCCGCGAACGCGTCGCCGGCCTCGGCGGGCAGCTCACCGGCCGGCGTGGCGCGTGCGGTGCCCTCGACGAGCACCACGTCGCGCACCAGCCCGATGCCGACCCGGACCTTGCCGTTGGCCAGCAGATTGCGCCCCGTGGGGCTGGCGGCGGTGGTGGCGACGATCAGCGACTCGCCGTCCCAGAGGAATGACAGCGGCACCATGTACGGCGTCCCGTCGGCGCTCGCGGTGGCCACCCAGGCGTCCACGTCGTGTTCGAGCCGGTGCAGGGTGTCCTGCTTGCGCTGGTGCGGGCTGCGCGGGGCGGGGGCGGTCATGCGTTCCTCTCCTGTCGGGCGGTCGTCACGGCCGCGGGCGGCGGGCGTGACTTGATCCGACATTATGGACGAGAACTCAGCGGTCGTCGCCGCGCCCGGCGGGCTTGCCGTTCTTGCCGGGCCCGCAGGACCCGGCGTCCAGCCCGGCCACCTTCCACTCCGCGCCCGGGAACGGGCTCATGAAGTGCGTGAGCAGGTCCACCGCGTAGTCGGGCACCTGACCGCCCGGGTCGAGCAGCGACACCATCTGGGGCCCGTCCGCGCCGCGCAGCGTGATCCTGTTGGCGGCGCCGCCGCCGGCCGCGAAGCCCGGCTTGGCGTCCACGGTCACGCAGGCGAGGCTGATGCCGGCGGCCTTGATCTGCTGCTTGGCCCCGATGCGCCGCATGCGCTGGTCGTAGCGGCGCAGGGCGAGCGAGGTGGTGCGGCCGATGCGGACCGACTGGCGGAAGACGTCGGCGCCGATCTCGCGGCTCAGTTTGATGTCCAGCTTGACGTCCGGCCGCAGGTCCACGCCCTTGGCGGCGATCTTGACGGTGCCGTACGACCCTTCGAAGCCGGGTGCGACGTACCCGATCGCGGCGGGCGCCTTGAGCCCGAACGGGATCTTGCCGGGCCGCAGCCGCAGCCACGACATGCGGGAGATGGTGAACGTGACCTGCTCGACCGAGCTCTTGCGCAGCCCGAACCTGCCGCCGACGTGATAGGTGAGGAAGCCGCCGGTGTGGGGGACCTCCTTGTCCACGGCGAGTTTCTGCGCGGGCATGCCGTCGATGCGCAGCCCGCCGCGTACGGTGATGCGTCCTGTGGGCACCGGCTTGGAGACCAGGTCGAGTGACTGGTCGGGGTTGAGCCTGATGGTCGTGTCGGCGGCCAGGTCGCGCACGGAGAACGCGACGTCGCCGAGCCGCCCCGACGGGTCCACCAGGCCGCCCTCGACGCTGAGCCGCCCGTCGAGCGTGTTGACGCCCCCGACCGCCTTGTACGTGACGGCGGGCACGCTCAGCCCGGCCGCCGAGGCGTCGGCGTCCACGCCGAAGACCGCGGGCACGTCGGAGAAGCGCAGCTCGCCGGTGCCCTTGCCGGGCAGCGTGACCTTGGCGCTGAGGTGCTTGACGGGCGCGGAGTTGGTGACCCTGATGCGGGTCTTGGCCCCGTACGTGCCCTGGAAGGCCATGGAGGCGGGCACCGGGTCGATGGCGAGCCGGCCGCGCAGCCCTGCGGCCTCGGCCCGCACCGACAGCGCGCCGAGCGTGGCGGCGGGCTCGATCTTGTACGCGGCCTGCACCGCGTTGCCCTGCGACACCGAGATCGGCCCGAGCGACATGCCGGTGATCTTCTCGGGCAGCCCGGCCAGCTTGGCCCTGGCCTTGACGGGCACCGGCGACAGCACGCTGCTGGCGAGGTAGACGTCGAGGGAGCGGTTCTTGGGACGGAAGCCGGAGAAGGCGAACGTCTTGCCGCCGAGGTCCACCGTCACCTGCTCGGGCAGGCCGCTGACGTCGAGGTAGCCCTGCAGGCCGAAGCAGCCGCGCTGGGCCACGCAGAAGGCCCCCTGCGCGCAGCCCGGGCGTCCGGGCGTGCAGGCGCCGTCCACCAGCGACACGCCGCCGGACACGGCGGGCGCGGCGCGCATGCGGCTGAGCGCGGCGGCCTTGCCGAGCCAGGCGCGGGCCTGCACATCGAGCGGGGAGCCGGTGTAGGTGAGCTTGCCTCCCTCGGAGGCGACCGAGAAGCGGCCGGGCACGGGACCGACGGTGCCGGCGAGGCCGAAGCGGTCGTCGCCCTGCCGGATGTCGGCGTCCACGGTGATGCGGCGTCCTGCGGCGTCCAGGCCGGCGGTGAGACCCTGCGGGGACGGGGTGAGCTCGACCTGCTTCAGCTTCTCGACCCGTACGCTGGCGTCGAGGTCGCCGCTGGCCCGGTCGTAGTGCGCGGCGAGGTGCGGGCCCGCGGGCGAGGTGGCGCGGTCGTGGTTGGTGAAGGCGAGCTCCGCCGACCCTACCGGGCCGGACAGCCCGCGGAAGCGGTACGACCCGGCCGCCCACGAGGCGTCGAACTTGGCGGGCACGCCGGTGACCTGGGCCGCGGCCCTGGCGTACCGGTCGCCCAGCTTCACCCTGGCCAGCGCGGTCACCTTCGACACCGGTCCGTCGGAGTCCCAGGTGAGGGTCTGGGCCTTGGTGTCGGCGACGAGTTCCGCGCGCTTGCGCACGCCTTCGACGACGGCGCGGACGTCCTCGCCGGACGGCGTCGTCACGTGCGCTTTATTGGCATAAATCCGCACCGACCGCACCTTGCCCGACGACTCGACCTTGACCGTGGAGCGTTCGCCGAGCGCCCATGACGCCTCCACGTTGTCGCGTACGCCGAGCACGGTGCCGTCCACGGTGGGGCCGGACTTGACGTTCGCGTACGCGGCCCGCATCGTGCCGATCACGCCGCCTGCCGGTAGACGGCCTTGCGCGCGGCGGGGTCGAGGGTGACGTCCACGGTGGCGGGCGTGTTGGACAGCTCCAGGCGGGCGAGATGGGTGCGGTCGATGCTCGCCGCGCCCAGGAACGCCCCGCCGCCCGCCGCGGCGTCGAGGTGGGCGTGCGGCGTGGCCCCGTAGGTGACGTCGAAGCCGCGCAGCCCCGACAGCCTGCCGGACACCCCGATCGCGGCGCCGTCCTTGATCATGGTGACGTGGTCGCCGCGCGGGGTGGAGATCGCGCCGCCGCCGCGCTGCAGCACCACGGCGAAGTCCTTGATGGGCGCGCTGGAGCTGTGCGTGACGCGGTGCGCGGCCATGTCGTTGACCACGTTGACCCGGGCGGGCACGGCGCTGAGCCGCGCCTTGATCACGGTCTGCCCGGCGGCGCGGTCGTAGAAGACGATGTCGGAGCGGCCTGCGCCGCCCTTGGCGGTGGCGGCCGAGAGCGTCTGCTTCTTGTTCGCCGAGCGGTAGCGGGCGGTGAAGGAGGGCGGCACCCGGTCCATGTCGACGCGGATGACGCGCGACAGGCGGCCGTCGCGGTAGGAGAGGTCGTCCAGCTCGGCCCGGCCCACGGAGGTGGGGCTGGTGAAGGTGATCTTGCCGCCGGAGACGCGGACCTGGGCGCGGGGGCCCATGCGGTCGAGCACGGCGTGGGTGAAGCGGCGGCCGGTCACGGCGAGCGCTTCCAGCCGGGCGGGAGCGGAGGCGGCGACGTCGAGCGAGGGCTCGCCGAGCGCGGCGTTCACGGTCAGCTGCGAGGTGGCCGGGGTCTGGCGGAGGCTGACGGAGTTGCGGCCCTTCAGCCCGGCGACCAGGGCGGCGGACGCTCCGGGCTCCTTGCGCTGGACGACGGCCTTGACCCGCTTGCCCGCCAGATCCACGGTGAACGTGCCCTTGTCGGAGGCCGACAGCGAGGAGCCGCGGCGCAGGCCGTCGAAGCCGACCGAGACCTTGCCGTCGTACTCGGCCCAGACCTGCGCCTTGAGGTTCCGCTTGCCCAGCCGCTTGACGGTGAACGTCACGCCGGCCACGCCCTTGCCCGGCTCGGTGGCGGGCACCAGGTTGGCGACCAGGTCGGGCTTGTCGTCGCCGGTGACGTCGGCGTACATCGGCACGGCGACGGGCCGGCGGGCCGAGCAGGACACCGGCACGTCGGCGCTCTCCACGCACAGCCGGTACGTCACCCCCGAGACCGTCTTGGCCGCCGAGTCCGACAGCGACGTGGTGGTCTTCGGCAGCACCTTGGAGGTGACCTTGCCCAGCGTCTTGCCGAGGTCGTCGACCGCCTTGCCGGCCCGCTCGGTCGCCTTGGCCAGCCCGAGCGGGCGGGCCCGCGAGGTGTCGGGCAGCACGTTCCCCGCGTCGGGCACTCCCCTGCCGTACCCCTGCTGCTCCTGCACGGCGGCGGCGCCCGAAGTGATCTGGCCGGCCAGGCCGGGGCCCGCGGGCGTGGTCACCTCCGGCGCGCCCGGCCCCACCCGCTGGTCTCCGACCGGCCGCAGGGCGAGCGAGGGCCGGCGCGCGACGGTGACGACGGCGGGAGGCGGCTCCTCCATGGCCGGTACGGGCGTGGCGCGCACCGCCGTGGGCCTGGCCCGCACCTGCGCCGGGGTCTGCGGTCCGGCCTGGGCCGGCGTCGGCACGGTTCCGGCCTGGGCCGGCGTCGGCACGGTTCCCGCCTGGGCCGCCGGTGGCACGGCCGTCAGGGCCGTGCCCGCGATCGTCGTCGAAACGAGCACGCGCAGGAGGGCGTGCGGCATTGAGCGTTTCCCCGACCTAGTCTCGGTTCATCCCTTCAGAAACATTGGTCACGAGATGACCACATATCCTCACAGGGCGTCAAACTCCTCCGGACATGGGACTCCAATTTTTCCGTGCTGTCGGGTTTCGCCGCAGGTCAGGGGATACGGGCGAGTTCAGGCCACTCTTATGACGATCTTGCCGCGTACGCCGCCCGCCTCCAGCGCCCGGTGCGCGGCGGCCGCCTCGTCGAGCGGGAACACCCGGTCCACGGCCGGCCGCAGCTCGCCCTTCTCGACGTGGCGGGCCAGGTCGGTGAGCAGCCCGTGTGAGGGCTTCCCGCTGAAGAAGCGCACGCGGGAGCGTCCGTGGCGGGCCGACGCGGCGATGAAGGCCAGCGAGGAGACGGGGCGGCGCAGGTCGAACGCGATCGCCACCATGCGCCCGCCCGGCGCGAGCAGGCGGTGGTAGGCCGGCTGATCGGCGCCGACGGTGTCGAGGATCACGTCGAAGCGGCCCAGCTCGGATGGGTCCGTGGTCGCGTAGTCGTACGCCTCGTGCGCGCCGAGGTCGCGGACGAAGTCCAGCGTGCGGGCCCCGGCGAGCGCGGTGACGTGTGCCCCGTACGCCCTGCCGAGCTGTACGGCGAGGTGCCCGACGCCGCCGCTGCCACCGCGGACGAGCAGCCGCTCGCCGGGGCGCAGCCGGGCCTTGTCGCGCAGCGCGGTGATCGCCACCGCCCCCACGGGCAGGGCCGCCGCCTGCACATGATCCAGCCCGGACGGCATCAGGGCGATGACGCCGGGGCGCACGACGATGTACTCGGCGAGGCTGCCGAACGTCCTGCCGAGCACGCCCCACACCCGGTCGCCCTCCTTCGGGCCGGTGACACCGGGACCCAGCCCGGCGACCTCGCCGGCGAAGTCCAGCCCGAGCGGCTTCGGCCAGCCGCGCGGCTTCACGTCCGTCACCAGGCGCACCTCGCCCGCCCTGCCGTGCAGGTCGCCGCCGTTGACGCTGCCCGCGTGCACGCGCACCAGCACCTCGCCGGGGCCGGGGACCGGCTTCGGGAGCGTGCCGACGTACAGCACGTCGGGCGGGCCGTACCGGTCGAACAGGACCGCGCGCATCTCGTTCACTGTGCTCATTCCCTTTCGCTTCGGGTGTCTCTGACAGCTAAACGGATGACACCATCCACTTACGCTAATGTGAGAAACATGCCTGGTCATCGCTCTCACATCGCCGATCGCCGGGAGCTGCGGGCGGACGCCCGGCACAATCGGGATCGGATACTCGACGCGGCCAGGGAGGCGTTCGCGACGCGCGGTCTCGACGTGCCGATGGCGGCCATCGCGCGGCGGGCCGGGGTGGGCGTCGCCACGCTTTACCGGCGCTTCCCCTCGCGCAAGTCGCTGGTGACGGAGGTGTTCTCCGACCAGGTCGCCGAGTGCGCGGGAGCGGTGGACGAGGCGCTGGCCGACCCCGACCCGTGGCACGCGTTCCAGACGCTGGTGGAGAAGGTGTGCGCGATGCAGGTGGCCGACAAGGGGTTCACCGCCGCGTTCATGACGGCCTTCCCCGAGGCGATCGACTTCGAGCGCATGCGGCGGCGGGCCGAGCAGGGCCTGGCCGAGGTCGTGCGCAGGGCCAAGGCCGCCGGGCGGCTGCGCGCCGACTTCGCCATCGCCGACCTGGTCGTACTGCTGCAGGCCAACTGCGGGGTCGCCGCGATGGCGGGCGAGCCGGCGGCGGTCGCGTCGCGGCGGCTGGTGGCGTACATGCTGCAGGCGTTCCGCGCCGGGAACGCCGCACCGCTGCCGCCGCCCGCGCCGCTGCGGCTCACGCACGCTCTCGTCACACGGTCCTGACGTCCGTGTCACCGGGCCGCCGCTTTGCGGGACGGACGGCATGTTGCAAGGTGGAAGTAGGTGGAAGTAGCGCACCTCAACGTTGACGAAATGTCCGGCTGAGAGGAGCCCGCCATGCATGCGAAGACCGGTGACAAGCTGGTCATCCACGGCAATGTCGTCGGCCAGGGCGACAGGGAGGGCGAGATCATCGAGGTCCGGGGGCCGGAGGGCGCGCCGCCCTACGTCGTGCGCTTCCCCGACGGCCACGAGCAGTTCGTCTTCCCCGGGCCCGACGCCGTCATCGTCCCGGCCGAGAGGCAGGACTGACCGGGGGCCCAGGAGGCCGCCAGAAGGCTCCTGAGGAGCTTCTGAGGAGCTTCTGAGGAGGTCTGAAGGAGGTCGCGCGGCCCGCCGCCCTCTGACGGCGAGGTCGCGCGGGCCCTTGATGAGGGGAGAGCCACACGAGCCCGTAGGGGCGCGTCGCGTGAGCCCGGTGAGGGCGCGTCGCACGGCGCTCTTGAGGGCGCGGCGTCCGTACGCGGCACGGCGCGATAGCGTCGGAACCGCACGGACGATCAGGAGGCAGCCATGCGCCCCATGGAGCAGCGCACGATCCTCGTCACGCGCGCGACCGACGGGCTCGGCCGCGCGCTGGCCGCCGACCTGGCGGAGCGCGGCGCTACCGTCCTGCTGCACGGCCGCGACGACGAGCGCGGGCGGGCCACGATGGCGGAGATCCGCGCCCGCGTGCCCGAAGCCCGGCTGCACTGGTACCGCGCCGACCTGGCCTCGCTCGCCGAGGTACGCGAGCTGGCCGCCGCGGTCGCCGCCGCGCACGGAGGGCTCGACACGCTGGTCAACAACGCCGGCATCGGCGCCACGGTGCCCGGCGGCCCGGCGCGGCAGGAGAGCGCCGACGGCCACGAGCTGCGGTTCGCGGTCAACTACCTGTCCGGATATCTGCTGACCCGGCTGCTGCTGCCGGTGCTGAAGGCGGCGGCGCCCGCGATGATCGTCAACGTCAGCAGCCTCGGGCAGTCGCCCATCGACTTCGACGACGTGATGCTGCTCAAGGGCTACAGCGGTGGCCGGGCCTACACGCAGAGCAAGCTGGCCCAGATCATGTTCACCGTCGATCTGGCCGAGGAGCTGGCGGGCACCGGGGTGACGGCCAACGCGCTGCACCCGGCGACGTACATGCCGACCAAGATGGTGACGGCGGCGCCGCTGAGCGAGCTGCGCGAGGGCGTGGAGGCCACCTCGCGGCTCGTCACGGACCCGGAGCTGGACGAGGTGTCCGGGCGCTTCTACGACGGGCTGCGGCCCGCTCGGGCGCTGGAGCAGGCGTACGATCCGGAGGCGCGGGCCCGGCTGCGCGCCCTGTCGCGGGAGCTGACCGGATGCTGAACCGTCGCGGGAGCCGACCGGATGCCGAGCGTCGCCCGCCTCACCTGCCCCTTTGATCACATCGGCATGCGGCTAAGGTGCGTCGTATGAAATATGACACGTTGTTCCGCCTGGACGGGCGGCGGGCCGTGGTGATCGGCGCCGGAAGCGGCATCGGCAGGGAGGCGGCGCTGGCGCTGTCCGCCCACGGCGCTCACGTGATCTGCGCCGACCGCGACCTCGCCACCGCCACCGAGACCGCCGAAGGGTGCGGCGGCAGCGCCCGGCTGCTCGACGTGCTCGACGGCGATGCGGTGCGGGCGCTCGCCGCCGAGGAGCCGGCGGACGTGCTGGTGTTCACCGCGGCCACGAACGTGCGCAAGCGGCTGCTCGACTACTCCGGCGAGGAGTTCGACCGCGTGGTGAACCTCAACCTGCGGGCCTCCTTCGACGTCGTACGCGCCTTCGGAGCCGGCATGGTCGAGCGGGGACGCGGATCGATCATCGGCTTCGCCTCCATCCGCGCCTCCGTCACCGAGCCGGGCCAGGGCGTCTACTCGGCGACCAAGGCCGGCCTGGTGCAGCTGCTGCGGACGGCGGCGGCCGAGTTCGGGCCGAGCGGCGTGCGGGTCAACGCCATCGCGCCCGGCGTCGTGGAGACCCCGCTGACCCGGCAGATCAAGGACAACCCCGCCTGGTACGACGCCTACGCCGCCAAGAGCGCGCTCGGCCGGTGGGCCGCGCCCGAGGAGATGGCGGGCGCGGTGGTGTACCTCGCGAGCGACGCGGCCAGCTTCGTGACGGGCTCCGTCCTGTACGTGGACGGCGGCTGGACCGCCGTGGACGGCCGCTTCGACCCGCCCAACTGACCGCTCCCCCGGCCTCCCCGCCGTCGGCCGCGCGGGAGGCCGGGTGCTCGCTGCTACGGCCGGATGATGGCCATGCGGGTGACGGTCAGCTCCTCGATGGCGAACCTGGGCCCCTCGCGCCCCGCACCGGAGTCCTTGACGCCCCCGTACGGCATGTTGTCCGCACGGAACCCCGGCACCTCGTTGACCACCACTCCCCCGGCCTCGATGCGGTCGATGGCGGCGAACGCCGTGGCCAGCGAGCGGGTGAAGACGGCGGCGTGCAGGCCGTACCGTGAGGCGTTGACGGCGTCGAACGCGGCGTCCAGCGAGGGCACGGGGCGCACGCACACGACGGGCCCGAAGATCTCCTCCTCCCAGGCGGCGGCGCCGTCCGGCACCCCGGACAGCACGGTCGGCGCGATGGCCCGCCCCTCGCGGTGCCCGCCGGTGACCACCTCGGCCCCGGAGGCGGCGATCCAGTCGAGGACGCGGTCGGTGGCGGCGGGGTCGATGAGCGGCGCGACGCGGGTCCCGGGCAGGCGCGGGTCGCCGACGGTGACGCCCTTGACCTTCGCGGCGAGCAGCGCCGTGAACGGCTCCGCCACGCTCTCCTCGACCAGCACCCGCTGCACGGAGATGCACGCCTGGCCGGAGGCGTAGTAGCCGCCTCTGACGACCGCGTCGGCCGCGGCCTCGATGTCGGCGTCGGCGGCCACGACGAGCGCCGCGTTCGAGCCGAGTTCGAGCAGCACCTTGGTGGGGGCGGCCGAGCGGGCGATGGCGTGGCCGGCGGCGGCCGAGCCGGTGAAGGAGACCGCGCCGATCCGCCGGTCCTCCACCAGCCGCCGGCCCACCTCCACGTCGCCGGTGACGAGCTGCACGCCGGCCGGGGCAGGCCCGCCTCCCTGAGCAGGTGCACCAGCCAGAGCGTGGCGAGCGGGGTGGCGGGGCCGGCTTGACGATCACGGGGCAGCCCGCCGCGACCGCCGGGGCGATCTTGTGGGCGGCAAGAAGCAGCGGATAGTTGAAGCCGGTGATGCCGACGACGACGCCGATGGGGCGGCGCGTCCAGAACCCGACCAGGCCCTCGCCGGACGGCAGCAGGTCGAGCGGCACGGTCTCGCCGTGCAGCCGGGCGACCTCCTCGGCGGCGGTCTCCAGCGTCACGAGCGTCCTGTCCACCTCCACCCGGCAGTCCACCAGCGGCTTGCCGGTCTCCAGCACCAGCAGCCGCTCGACGTCATCGCGCCGCTCGCGCAGGGCGTCGCGGGCGCCGGTCAGCGCGGCGCGGCGGGCGTGCGAGGGCAGCGCCGCCATCTCCGGGGCGACGTCCAGCGCGGCGTTCAGGGCGCGCGCCGCCAGCTCGGGCGTGCCGAGCGGCGCGGCCGCCACCGTGGAGCCGTCGTAGGGGAAGATGACGCCGGTGGTGTCCGCGGTCTCCACCCAGCCGCCGCCGATGGGCAGCCCGCCGGGCCACTCCTGCTTCATGACCGCCTCCTCAGGGTTGGAACAACGTTGAGACTCGGACGGCGGCCCCGCGAGCGCATGGGGGCGCTCAGGGGCGCGCCGGGCGCGGGCGCACGCGCGGCGGCGCTCGGGAACGTGCCGAGCGCGGATGCACGCGCCGCACCGCTGGGAGACGCTTCGAGCGGGGGGCGCGCACCGCTCACGACGGCCTCCTGGCGCTCGGGAACACGTCGAGGTACGCGGGCGCTCCGTCGCGGCCGGTGGCGGCCAGGACGGCGTGCGCGACGGCGCGGCTGAACGCGTCGGCCGCCGCCGCGAGCATGTCCTGGAAGGCGTCGTGGTCGGGGGCGGGGGCCGCGCAGGTGGCCAGGCCGAAGACGGTGTCGCCGTCGGTCATGGTGTGGGCGGGCCTGATCGCCCTGGCCAGGCCGTCGTGGGCGACCGCGGCCAGCTTGCCGCACTGGGCCTTGGTGAGCGTGCGGTCGGTGGCGACGACGCCGATCGTCGTGTTGAACGACGGCGCCCGCACGGGCGCCCAGGCGGCCACCTCGGCGGGGTCGGGGACCTGGAGGTGGCCGAACTCGCCGGGCAGGCCGTAGCGGACCCCCGCGAGCGTGCCGTCGAGAGGGTCGAGTACGGAGCCCGCCGCGTTGACCACGCTCAGCGCGGCCACGGTCGTGCCGTCGTCGAGCACGGCGCTCGCCGTCCCGGCTCCGCCGGCCAGCCCGCCCGCCACGGCCCCGGTGCCCGCGCCCACGCTGCCCTGGCCCGGGACGCCCCCGGCCAGGGCCGCGTCGTAGGCGGCGGCGCCGAAGGAGGGATCGGGGGTGGCGCGGAAGTCGCCGCCGCGGCCGAGGTCGAAGATGACGGCGGCGGGCACGATCGGCACCACGCCGCCCGCCACCGGATAGCCGATGCCGGCGTCGGCCAGCCGGTCCACCACGCCGCACGCGGCCGCGAGCCCGTACGCGCTGCCGCCGGTCAGCACCACGGCGTGCACCCGCTCGACCAGGTTGCGCGGGTCGAGCAGCTCGGTCTCCCTGGTGCCCGGCGCGGCACCGCGCACGTCCACCCCGGCCACCGCCCCGTCCCCCGAGCAGAGCACGACGGTGGTGCCGGTGCGGTGGCCGCCGTCGGTGCGCTGGTGGTGTCCGACGCTCAGCCCGGCCACGTCGGACAGGCAGTTGGCCGGTCCCGGCCGCATCAGTGGTCCCCGGTGAGGAAGCGCCTGGCGGCCTCGGCGAAGACGCGGGTGCAGCGCACGATGTCGTCGATCTCGACGTACTCGTCGGCCTGGTGGGCGATCCACTTGCCGCCGGGGCCGTACACGACGGACGGGATGCCGCCCCAGTGGGTCAGCACGGTGCCGTCGGTGCTGCCCGGCACGCCGCCGTAGACGGGCTCCTCGCCGGTCACCGTACGGTGGGCGGCGGCGAGCGCGGCGACCACGGGATCGGTCACGGGCACGTCCACCGGCGGCCGGTCCACCAGCACGCTCACCTCGGCGGTGATCCCGTCATAGGCGGCCAGCGCGGCGACCCGGTCGGCGATGTCCTTGTGCTCGACGCCGGGGATGGTGCGCACGTCCACGAAGACCGAGGCGACGGCGGGGATGACGTTGACCTGCTCCTGCGAGCCCGCCTGAAGCACGGTCGGGGTGACGTACACCTCGCCGAGGTGCTCGTGGGCGGGGTGGCGGGCCTGCAGCTCGTCCTGCAGCGCGCGCAGCTCGACGAGCAGCGGCCCCGCGGCCTGGATGGGGTTGCGGCCGTGCTGCGGCATCGCGCCGTGCGCCATCTTGCCGGTGAGGTCCACGCGCAGCCGCAGCGCGCCCTTGGCGACGGCGCAGATCTCGCCCGCCTCCGGCTCGGCGACGATGGCGCCGTCCACGTCGGCGGCCAGGCCCTCGGAGACGAAGTGGTGCGCGCCGATCATCAGGCCCTCTTCGTCGGCCAGGGCGCACACCTTGATCCGGCCGGGGAACGGTCCAGCGAGCTGCAGCGCGCGGGTGGCGTAGAGGGTGGCGGCCAGGCCGGACTTCATGTCGGCGCTGCCCCTGCCCCACAGCTTCCCGTCGCGGATCTCGCCGCCGAACGGGTCGACGGTCCAGGAGGACAGGTCGCCTTCGGTGACGACGTCGGTGTGCCCCTCGAACATCAGCGTCGGGCCCGGCCCTCCGCCGCCCTCGACCACGGCGACCACGTTGGGGCGGCCGGGCGCGGCCTCGTACACGACGGGGTCCCAGCCCCACTCGCGCATCTTGGCCGCGACCAGGTCGGCGGCGGGCTGCTCCGAGCGGCCCTTCGCCGGGTCGTTGGTGCTGGGGATGCGTACCAGCGCCTGCGTGAACTCCACCACTCCGTCGGCGTCGACCTCGATCATGTCCATCCCTCCAGCGTCGGTACGGCCTCCAGCAGCGCCCGCGTGTACGGGTGGGCGGGCGCGGCCCAGACGTCGTCCACGGGCCCGGTCTCGACGATCTCTCCCTGCCGCATGACCGCCACGGTCTCGCACACGTGCCGCACCACCGACAGGTCGTGCGAGACGAACACGAGCGTGAGCCCCAGCTCGTCGGCGAGGTCGGTGAGCAGGTTGAGTATCTGCCCGCGCACGGAGACGTCCAGCGCGCTGACCGGCTCGTCGGCGACCAGCACCGCGGGCCTGGGCGCGAGCGCGCGGGCGATGGCGATGCGCTGGCGCTGCCCGCCGGAGAACTGGTGCGGGTAGCGCTCGGCCGCGTCGGCGGGCAGCCCGACGGCCTCCAGCAGCTCGGTGACCCGGTCGTCCACGGGCAGGCCGAGCGCGACGAGCGGCTCGGCGATGAGGTCGCGGACGCGCATGCGCGGGTCGAGCGAGCTGAGCGGGTCCTGGAAGACGATCTGGAGGTTCTCGCGCAGGAAGCGCAGCCTGCGCTCGGGCAGGCCGGTGATCTCCCGCCCGTCGAAGCGGATGCTGCCCGAGGTGGGCCGGTCGAGGCCGCACAGCAGGCGCAGCAGGGTGGACTTGCCGGAGCCGGACTCGCCGACGATGCCGAAGCGCTCGCCGCGGTGCACGGTCAGGGAGACGTCGCGCAGCGCGCGCACTTCCGCGCCGGGCCTGGTCAGCGAGGTGCGGGGGCGGCGGTAGACGCGGGTGAGGCCGGTGACCTCGATCAGCGGGGTGCCTGGCATGTCGCTCTCCCGTCAGTGGTCCGCGCGGTCTTGTGCGGGGTCTGCCGCGGGGTCGTCCGCGTGCTCTTCTGCGGGGTGCCAGCACGCGTACGCGTGGCCGTCGCCCGTGAGGTCCGGCGCCGTCTCGCACTGGGGGGTGGCGTGCGGGCAGCGGTTTCTGAACACGCAGCCGGCGGGGAAGCGCCCGGCTGGCGGCACGCTGCCCGCGATGGTGGGCAGGCGGGTGCCGCGCGGGGTGAGCTTGGAGGCGGCCAGCAGGCCCTGCGTGTAGCGGTGGCGGGGCCGGGCGAAGACCTCGCGCAGCGGGCCCGACTCGACGACGCGGCCGCCGTACATGACGATGACGCGCTCGCAGACGGAGGCGACGACGGCGAGGTCGTGGGTGATGAACAGCAGGGCGGGCGCGACCTCGGCGATCAGCTCCAGCATCTGCTTCTGCACGGTGACGTCGAGCGCCGTGGTGAGCTCGTCGCAGATGAGCAGCGAGGGGTCGTTGGCCAGGGCGATGGCGAGCATGACGCGCTGGCGCTGGCCGCCGGAGAGCTGGTGCGGGTACGAGCGGGCGATCTGGGCGGGCTCGGGCAGGCGCACCTTGTCCAGCAGCTCGACCGCCCGCGCGCGGGCCTCGTCGCGCGGCCTGCCGTGCAGCGTCATGACCTCGGCGACCTGGGCGCCGATCCGCATGAGCGGGTTGAGCGCGGTCATGGGCTCCTGGAAGACCATGGACAGCTCGCGCCCGCGCAGCCGCTTCAGCCGGCTCTCGGGCACGCCCACCAGGTCGTGCTCGCCGAGCCTCGCCCTGCCCGAGGCGGTGACGCCCTCGGGCAGCAGGCCCATGAGCGACAGCGCGGTCAGCGACTTGCCGGACCCGGACTCGCCGATCAGCCCGACCCGTTCGCCGGGCGCGATGCCGAACGACACGTCGTGGACGAGCTCGACGTCGCCGGCGCGGACGGTGAGCCCATCAACGCTCAGCACGGATCCTCCTGAGCTTGGGGTCGAGGAAGTCGCGCAGGCCGTCGCCGAGCAGGTTGAAGCCGAGCACGGCGAGTGCGATGGCGAGGCCGGGCCACAGGGCCAGGCGCGGGGTGGAGAACAGCAGCTCCTGCGACTCCTGCAGCATGCGCCCCCACGACGGGGTGGGCGGCCGGGTGCCGAAGCCGAGGAACGACAGCGCCGCCTCGGCGAGGATCGCGATGGCGAACGACACCGACGCCTGCACGATGAGCACGGAGCCGATGTTGGGCAGCACGTGGCGCAGCGCGATGGCGGGCCTGCGGCGGCCCGCCGCCCTGGCGGCCAGCACGTAGTCGGTCACCATGACCTGGAGCGTGGCGGCGCGGGCCACCCGGGCGAACGCCGGGACCGTGGCCACGCCGATCGCGATCATCGCGGTGAGCGTGCCGGGGCCGTAGACGGCGCCCAGCATGACGGCGAGCAGCAGCGCGGGGAAGGCGAAGACGAGGTCGTTGACCCGCATGATGAGCTCCGACAGCCAGCCGCGGGGCGTCATCCCGGCGATCATGCCGAGCGGGATGCCGAGCGCGGCGGCGATGCCGACCGCGACGATGCCGACGTACAGGGTGGTGCGGGCGCCCACCATGAGCTGGCTGAAGGTGTCGCGGCCGAACTTGTCGGCGCCCAGCAGGTAGCCGCCGCCGGGCTCGCGCAGCTTCTGCGCGGCGTCGACGAGGGTCGGGTCGTGCGGGGTCCAGAAGAACGACACGAGCGCGGCGAGCGTGACGAGCCCGACGAGCGTGCCGCCGACCAGGAGCCCGGCGTTCAGCCTGCCTCTCATCGCAGCCTCGGATCGAGCAGGTGGTAGGCGACGTCCACCACGAAGTTGATCAGCAGGACGGCGGCCACCAGCACCATCACCACGCCTTGGACGAGCAGCAGGTCGCGCCCGGCGACCCCGTTGAGCAGCAGGTCGCCGAGCCCGGGGATGACGAAGACGCGTTCGACGACGACCGCGCCGATGAGCAGCGTGGCGAGCTGCAGGCCGAGCACGGTGACGACGGGGATGGAGGCGTTGCGCAGGCCGTGCCGCCACAGCGCTCCGGTGGCGCCGCGGCCCTTGGCCCTGGCGGTGCGCAGGTAGTCCTCGCGCATGACGTCGAGCACGGCGCTGCGCACGTACCGGGTGAGCACGGCACCCTGGACGAGGCCGAGCGACAGCCACGGCAGCAGCAGGCTCCGCAGCCACTCTCCCGGGCTCTCCGAGATCGGCACGTAGCCGCCGGACGGCAGCGCCTGCGCCTGCACCGCGAAGACGAACACCAGCAGGATGCCGGCGAGGAACGCGGGGACGGCGATGCCGACCTGGCTGAACGCGCTGATGGCGGCGCCGAGCGGGTTGCGGTGGTGCACGGCGGCGAACGTGCCGGCGGGCACCGCCAGCACCAGCGCCACGACCATGCCGCCGAGCACGAGCACGGCGGTGACGCCGAGCCGGTCGGAGATCTGCGGGCCGATGGGCGAGCTGGTCACGTACGAGATGCCGAAGTCCCCTTGGAGCAGGCCGCCCGCCCAGTCGAGGAACTGGGTGAGCGGCGGCCGGTCGGTGCCGAACTGGCGGCGCAGCTCGGCGACCGCCTCGGGGGTGGCGTTGACACCGAGCGCGATCTCGGCGGGGTCGCCGGGCAGCAGCGCCATGAACGCGAAGACCACCACGGCGGCCGCGGCGGTGCTCGCGATGAGCACCGCCAGGCGTTTAAGCAGGTAGAGCGTCACTGTTGCCGGGAGAGTGCGGTGAAGTCGAAGGACTCGGAGATGGCGTTCTTCGGCAGCCCGGTGACGCCCTTCTTCGCCACGATCAGGTTGGGGAAGAGGAAGAGGAAGTCCGCGGCGGCGTCGTCGGACAGCAGCTTGGCGGCCTTCTTGAGGTCGTCGATCTGCTGCTGCTCGGTGCCCTCGTCGGCGGAGGCGAGCAGCTTGCCGAACTCCGGATTGTCGTACCGGAAGTAGTACGACTTGTCGGCAAATATGCCCATGTCGCGGGGTTCGACGTGATTGATGATCGACAGGTCGTAGTCGCCCTTGGTGAACACCTGGTCGAGCCAGCGCGCGGGGAACTCCAGCGGCTCGATCTCGGCGTTGATGCCGACCTGGGCGAGCTGCGACTTGACGACCTGCGCGCTGCTGACCGCGTACGGCAGGTTGGGGATGCGCATCTTGACGTTGTACGTCTTGCCGCCCAGGAGCTGCTTGGCCTTGGCCGGGTCGTACGGGTAGTCGCCGGTGCGGTCCTCGTACCAGGGGTCGGTGGGCGGCACCATCGAGCCGATGAGCTGGCCGCGCCCGGCCCAGGCGGTGTCGAGCAGCGCCTTGTGGTCGATGGCGTGCCGGACGGCCTGCCTGACCTTCTTGTCGTCGAACGGCGGCCGGCCGTTGTTCATCGACAGCACGACCTCGCCGTTGGTGGTGCCCTCGACGGTCTCGAACCGGTTGGGGTCGGCGAACTGCTGCAGCGACTCGGGCGCCTGCACGCTGGAGATGACGTCGATGCCGCCGGTCAGCAGCGCGTTGTTCATCGCCGTGGCGTCCTTGAAGTACTTCAAGGTGATGGACGACAGGGCCGGCTTGGTGCCCCAGTAGGAGGGGTTGGCGTCGAGCCTGATGGAGTCGCCGCGCCGCCAGGCGCCCAGCACGTACGGGCCGGTGCCGACGGGCTTGTTGGCCAGGTCGTCCACGCCGGTGCGGCTGAACATCGCGCCGAGCCTGGTGGCCATGGCGTAGAGGAAGCCGTTGCTCGGCCGCTTGAGCGTGACGACGGCGGTGCTGTCGTCCTTCTTCTCCACGTCGTCGATCACGTCGAGCTGCGACTTGATCTTGAGTTTCCAGTCGGTCTTGACGCGGTCGAGCGAGAAGACGACGTCGTCGGCGGTGAACGGCGCGCCGCTGGAGAACTTCACGCCCTTGCGGAGGGTGAAGGTGTAGGTCTTGCGGTCGTCGGAGACGTCCCACTTCTCGGCGAGCAGCGGCACGATCTTGCCGTCCTGGTCGAGCTTGACCAGTCCCTCGTAGACGTTGACGAGCAGCGCCTGCGGGATGGCGGCGCCCTCGGTGGAGGTGAAGTCGAGGTTGGCCGGCTCGGCCACGAACCCGACCGACAGCGACTGGGCCGCAGAGCCCCCTGTGTCACCGCCGCCGCCACCGCCACCGCCTCCGCCACACGCGGCGGTGGCCAGCAGGAGGCCGCCCGCGGCGAGCCAGATCCCGATTCGCCTCATGTCTTACAGCCTCCTGGCTAGTGCACTGGTCTGACCAGTAGGCTACGCACATTGCCAGTTCAAGACGGCTCGGGTCAAGGGGGCTTACATTGGGTGGTCCGCGCTTTGAGCCCGTACGCGCGGTGCGCGCCTACGAGCGGGTCGTCGAGCAGATCGAAGAGGCGATCGAGAGCGGCGCCCTGTCCCCGGGCGAGCGGCTGCCCAGCGAGCGCGAGCTGATGGTGCAGCTCGCGGTCGGCCGCTCCACCGTACGCGAGGCGCTGCGCGTGCTGCAGGCCCGCGGGCTGGTGCGTTCGCGGCCCGGCGACCCCCATGGCGCGGAGGTGCTGCCGTTCTCACCCGCCGCGCTGCACAAGTCGATGACCACGCTGGCCCGCGTGGAGCAACTGTCGCTGGGCGAGCTGGTGCAGTTCAGGATGGTGCTCGACTCCGCGGCGATCCTGCTGGCGGCGCGGCTGCGCACCGAGGAGCAGCTCGCCGAGATGAACAAGGCGGTGGAGGCGATGCGCGCGGCGGCGGGCACGGAGCCGGGCGCGGCCGACACCGAGGCGTTCGGCCGGGCCGATGTGGCCTTCCACGACGCGGTGGTCGCCGCGAGCGGCAACAAGCTCATTCAGATCTGCACCGACGTGGTACGCCAGATCGTGCTGCGGCAGATCTCCGCCCGCATCGACGCCGCCGACGACCGGCAGGCGCTGATGCGGCGCAGCATCCAGCACCATGAGGAGGTCATCGAGGCCATCAGGGCGGGCGACGGCCCGCTGGCGGCCCGCCTGTCACGCAGGGCGATGTACGACTACTACGCACCTTATGTAAAGGAAAGCGAGACAAGCGCCCTGCGAGCACTCCTGGAGTGATCTGGCCCACAAGGGTGTTATCTTGCCCAGGTGGCGCGCGTGGACCGGGACCGGCTGACTGAGGCTTTTCTGCGCGAGCCGCGCCGATACACCAGTCACCAGGTCGCCGAGATGGCGGGCGTGCCGGTCTATCGCGCGCGGCGCTTTTGGCGTGCCCTCGGGTTCCCCAACGTGCCCGACGACGCGATCGAGTTCACCGATTCCGACGTCGAGGCGCTCAAGACGCTGCTGGGCATGGTCACCTCCGGCGTCTACGACGAGGAGCATGTGCTGCTGACGGCCCGCGCGCTCGGCCAGGCCACGGCTCGGCTCGCCGAGTCCCAGGCCGAGCTGGGCGCGGAGGCGCTGGACCGGGCGGGCGTGCCGCTGGCCGAGCGGCCCAGGGCGTGGCGGCGGCGGGCCGAGCGGGTGGTGCCCGACCTCGCGCGCCTGCTCGTCTACGCCTGGCAGCGCCAGCTCGCCGCCGCCGCGGGGCGCATCGCCGAGCAGGACATGAGCGCCGTACGCCTGTCGGTCGGCTTCGCCGACCTGGTGGCCTTCACCCGGCTGAGCCGGCAGATCACCGCCGCCGAGCTGGCGAAACTCATCGACAGGTTCGAGGGGCGCTCGGCCGACATCGTGACCTCCACCGGCGGCCGGGTGGTCAAGACGCTGGGCGACTCGGTGCTGTTCGTCTCCGAGAAGGCGCACGTCGCGGCCGAGATCGCGCTGAAGCTGGTGGAGACGCACGCGCGCGGCCGCGACATGCCCGAGCTGCGGGTGGGCCTGGCGTCGGGGCCGGTCATCTGGCGCATGGGCGACGTGTTCGGCACCACCGTCAACCTCGCCAGCAGGCTGACCGCGCTGGCGCTGCCCGGCAGCATCCTCGCCGACCCGCAGCTCGCCGAGGAGCTGGAGGGCGATCGCGCGTTCCGGCTGCGCGAGGTGAACCGGCTGTCGGTGCGCGGGCTCGGCGAGCTGGCCCCGTACACCGTGCTGCGCGCCGAATCCACCTGAGCCGTCCGCGCCTCAGGCCGCGCCGACTCCACGTGAGCCCTCCACGCCTCCGGGCGGCCCGCGCAGAACTCACCTGAGCCGTCCGCGTTTCCCGGGCAACCCGGGTCGGCGGACGATGCGTCTGTACCGGCGACCGGCAAGGGCGGCGGAAGGCATATCAAGGTGGCAGACAGGGCGATATTCGATGATTTCGTGGCATCGCGCACGGATCGGCTGTTACGTACCGCGTACCTGCTGACCCGGGACTGGGGCGTCGCCGAGGACCTGCTGCAGGAGTCGCTGGCCAAGGCGTGGTTCGCCTGGCCGGGCATCGATGAGCCCGAGGCGTACGTGCGCAAGGTGCTGGTGACCACGTACACCTCCTGGTGGCGGCGGCGCTGGCGCAGGGAGCTGCCCAGCGACGCCCTGCCCGAACAGCCCGTCGAGGATCGAGGCGACTCAGGGCGCGAGGAGGTGTGGCGGGCGGTGGGCCGCCTGCCCGCCAGGCAGCGCGCGGTGATCGTGCTGCGCTTCTACGAGGACCTGCCGGTGAGCGAGGTGGCCAGGCTGCTGGGCTGCGGTGAGGGCACGGTCAAGAGCCAGACCGCCAAGGCCCTGGCCAAGCTGCGCGTGGACGAGTCGATCATGAAGGAGTCATACCGATGAGCGTGGAGGATCTCCGTGACGTCCTGCGCGAGCGGGCGGAGGGTCCGGCGCCGGCGAACCCGTACCGGTCCGAGCAGGTCCGCGAGCGGGTGCGGCGGGTCAGGCGGCGGCGCACGGTCGCCACGGTGACGTTGGCGGGGGCCGCGACCGCGGTGACCGTGCTCGCCTCGGTGGCGGTCACGGGCGCGCTCCAGCCGGGCGGGCGGGACGCGGCGTCCGTGCCGCGGGTCGACGACGGCGGGGCTGAGCTGCCCGCGTACTACGTCTCGCCCGACGGCACGGCGTACCGGCGGCTGGAGGAGGCCATGGTGGACGCCCGGGGCGAGAAGACGACGATCACGGTCACGAGCACCGGGCGTCCTTTGGAGGCGGCCGTCATGTGCGGCAGGGATCCGTTCGCGATCGCCCCTGAGGTGCTCGTGAACGGGCGGCCGGTGGAGTCGCCCGGAATCGCCTGCGCGGGCCCCGGCATGCAGCTGCGCCCCCTGGAGGTGCCCGCGGGCGCCGGAGAGGTGACGGTCACCTTCGACACGACCGGTCCCGCCTGCGTGCGCAGGACGGAGCACGGGCCGTGCACGCCCGAGCGGCCGCGCGGGGGCCGCTGGAAGGTGGCGGTCTACGACTGGACGCCGCCGGAGCGCCCCGTCAAGCCGCGCCCCGTCACGCTGCCCGACCGCCTCGACGGCGCGAAGCGGATCAAGGGGTTCACCGGCACGTGGCCGGGCGACGGGTCCTACGAGACCACGGTCACCGCTCCCGGCCGCTACACCATCGAGCGGGACTGCTCGGGCGACCTGGGCGATCGGCTGTGGTTCAAGTACTGGATCGACGGCGTCGAGTCGCCCTCCCTCACCGGGTGCGGTGCGCGCTCGCTGGGCGCGGACGCGTTCACCGTGCGCAAGGGGCAGAAGGTGAAGGTCCAGGTGCGGGTGGGGCTGTGGGGAGCCGCCACCAACCGGCCGGTGGCATGGGCGGTCGCGCTCTACCGGAAGTGAGGCCGTACGGTGGTGCACCGTACGGTGATCGCGAAACGGAAAGGGGGCGGCCGATGGTCCGGCGCGCCGCGATGGAGGGCGAGCCGCTCGGCGACGAGGCGCTGCTCGGCCTGGAGGCCCGCTACGGCCACTTCACCGCCATGCAGGTCGCCGGCCGCCGGGTGCGCGGCCTGGAGCTGCACTTCGACCGTCTCGAGCAGGCCGGGAAGGAGCTGTTCGGCGCCGGTCCCGGCCGCGAGGTGGTGCTGGCCACGATCCGGGCGGCGCTGGGCGACGCGCAGGACGCGAGCGTACGGGTCCACGAGGTCGAGGTGGCGGGCAGGCCGCGGGTCATCGCCACGACGGCCCCGCCGCATCCGCCGCTGCCCGGCCCGCTGCGCGTCACCCCGGTCGTCTACCAGCGCTACCTGGCGCACATCAAGCAGGCGTCGGGCTTCCAGCAGCCGCACATCCTGCGTACGGTGAACCGTGCCGGCTTCGACGAGGCGCTGCTGACCACCGAGGACGGCCTGATCAGCGAGGGCGCGATCACGAACCTGGGCGGCTTCGCCAGCAGCAGGCTGATCTGGCCGGACGCGCCGAAGCTGCACGGCATCACCATGCGGCTGCTTGAGCGGATGGAGGTGCCGCAGGAGCGCCGCCCGCTGCGGGTGCCCGACCTGGCGGACTTCGACCTGGTGTTCCTGTGCAACTCGTGGGGCGTGATGCCGGTCGGCGAGGTGGACGGCACGAAGCTGCGCCTGGACGCCGGGCTCGCCGAGCGGGTGCTGGCCTACTACGAGGGCGTCCCGGGCGACCCGGTGGATTGATCCGGGAGCCGGGGGCGTTGCACTGGGACGTGACCGGCTCGTTGTACTCGATCCTTGACCGCTCGCTCGTCCGCCGGGGCTCCACGCCCGCCGAGGCGCTGCGCGAGACCGTGCGCTTCGCCCGGCAGGCCGAGGACCTGGGCTATCACCGGTTCTGGGTGTCGGAGCACCACAGCGTGCCCGGCGTGGCGGGCTCGGCGCCGACCGTACTGGCGGCGGCCGTGGCCGCGGCGACCTCCCGCATCCGGGTGGGCACCGGCGGCGTGATGCTGCCCAACCACCGGCCGCTGGTGGTGGCCGAGCAGTTCGGCGTGCTGGAGTCGCTGTATCCCGGCCGGGTGGACATGGGGCTGGGGCGCTCCGTGGGGTTCACCGGCGGCATCCGCAGGGCGCTCGGGCATGGCAAGGACGACGCCGACCGCTTCGGCGAGCAGCTCGACGAACTGCTCGGCTTCTTCACCGGCGGCCAGACCGCCTATCCCGGCGTGCACGCGCTGCCCGCCGAGGGGCTGCGGCCGCAGGTGTTCGTGCTGGCCATGGGGGCGGGCGCGGAGATCGCGGCCGCGCACGGGCTGCCCATGGTGATCGGGGCGGGCTCGCGGATGCTGGACGCGGTGGCCCGCTACCGTGCCGGGTTCCGGCCGTCGGCGTGGGCGGCGCGGCCGTACGTGATGATCGCGGTGAACGTGGCGGTCGGCGCGACCACGGAGGAGGCGGCGCTGCTGCAGCTCCCCGAGGCGTGGGCGACCGCGCGATCGCGCACCAGCGGCTCGTTCCCGCCGCTCATCCCGGCCGAGGAGATCGCCGCGATGGAGATGACCGAGCGGGAGCGCTCCTACCTGGAGCAGTCGCTGAAGGGGCAGATCCACGGCACCGAGCGTGAGGTCGCGGTCGCGCTGGGCTCACTGGTGCAGGCGAGCGGCGCGGACGAGGTGCTGATCACCATGAACACCTACGATCTGGACCGGAGACTCGACTCCTACCGGCGGCTCGCGGCGCTGTTCACGGGTTAGGATCGCCCGAACATCGCTCTGCGACTGAAGGGTGCCCCCATATGACCCGTCAGCACACCATCGGTGACCTCCTGCGGCGCTCGGCCGCCCGCCATCCCGCCAAGACCGCGATCGTCTTCGGCGATCTGCGCCAGAGTTACGCCGACCTGGACCTCATGGTGAACAGGACGGCCAACGCGCTGGCCGCGCGCGGGGTGCGCAAGGGCGACAGGTTCGCCGTCTTCAGCCACAACAACCACGCCTTCGTCGTCGCCTACTTCGCCCTGGCGCGGCTGGGCGCGATCTCCGTGCCGGTCAACTTCATGCTGGGGGCCGAGGAGGTGGCGTACATCCTCGAACACTCCGGCGCGACCGGGATCCTGGCCGAGGAGGCGCTGCTGCCGGTCGCGCGGGAGGCCGTGAACGAGCGGGTGACCGTACGCGGGGTCATCGGGGCCGAGCAGGACGGGTGGGAACCGTTCAGCGCCTGGTCGTCCCACGACGACGACTCCGAGCCCGCCGTGGAGATCGCCGACGACGACCCGATCCAGATCATGTACACCAGCGGCACCGAGTCCCGCCCCAAGGGCGCCGTGCTGTCCAGCAGGAGCCTCATCTCCCAGTACGTCACCTGCATGGTGGACGGCGAGATGAGCCACGACGACGTCGAGGTGCACGCCCTGCCCCTCTACCACTGCGCGCAGCTCCACTGCTTCCTGACGCCCGGCATCTACCTGGGCGCCACCAACATCGTGCTGCCCGGCGCGAGCCCCGCGGTCATCCTGGCCACGATCGAGGGCGAGCGCGCGACCAAGCTGTTCTGCCCGCCCACGGTGTGGATCTCGCTGCTGCGCCACCCCGACTTCGACCGCCGCGACCTGTCCTCGCTGCGCAAGGGCTACTACGGCGCCTCGATCATGCCGGTCGAGGTGCTGAAGGAGATCGCCGCGCGGCTGCCGGACGTGCGGCTGTTCAACTTCTACGGGCAGACGGAGATGGCTCCGGTGGCGACCATCCTGCGCCCCGAGGAGCAGCTGACCCGCCTCGGCTCGGCCGGGCGGCCGGCGCTGAACGTCGAGACCAGGATCGTCGACGACGCCGACCGGCCGGTGCCGCCCGGCACGGTGGGCGAGATCGTGCACCGCAGCCCGCACGCCATGCTCGGCTACTGGAACGACCCGGACAAGACCGCCGAGGCGTTCCGCGGCGGCTGGTTCCACAGCGGCGACCTCGGGGTCATGGACGCCGACGGCTACCTGTCGGTGGTCGACAGGAAGAAGGACATGATCAAGACGGGCGGCGAGAACGTCGCCAGCCGCGAGGTCGAGGAGGCCATCTACCAGCATCCGGCGGTGGCCGAGGCGGCCGTGTTCGGGGTGCCCGACGAGAAGTGGATCGAGGCGGTGACGGCCGCGGTGGTGCTGCGGCAGGGCTCTGAGCTGACCGCCGGCGAGCTGATCGGGTTCCTGCGGGGGCGGCTCGCGCCGTTCAAGACGCCCAAGCGGGTGGTGTTCGTGGACGCGCTGCCGAAGAACGCCTCCGGCAAGGTGCTCAAGCGGGAGCTGCGCGACACCATGGCATAGACGCCCGCGATTGCGGAAATATCGCGACCCATGTGGCTTTGACCAGGCGTTGCCCGCTCGGTTCCCGGGAATCTCCATCCGGCGACGACTTCACCTCAAGTCCCGGACCGACCGGCCGTGGAGGTCCCGACCGAGAGAGGCCGCATGCCGAGTCTGCCTGACCGCCTGCACCGCACGTTCTTCCGCGCCCTGTCCCTGCTCTCCCCCAAGGGACAGGGCCTCGTCCTGCGCGGCTACTTCGAGTGGCGGCACCGGACGCCCGACCCGTGGAGGCTGGCGACCGACGGCTACGAGCAGCAGAAGTACCGGGTGACGCTCACGCACCTGCCGCCCAGGCCGTACCGGCGCATCATCGAGGTGGGCTGCGCCGAGGGCGTGTTCACCGGGACGCTCGCCGCAGCGTACCCCGACGCGGAGATCACCGGGGTGGACGTCTCCGAACGGGCGCTGGCCCGCGCCCGGGCGCGCGTGCCGGAGGGCGGGCGGGTCCGCTTCATCCAGGCCGACATCCTCACCCACCGCCCCGAGCCCCGCTACGACCTGGTGTTCTGCTCCGAGACCCTGTACTACCTGGGCCGCCACGAACGGCTGCGCCGCGCGTCCGAGCAGCTCAGCGCGCTGCTCGCGCCGGACGGGGTGCTGGTGGCGGTGCATCCGTGGCCGGAGGCGAACCGGCTGCACGGGTATCTGGACGTCTGCGGCACGCTGACCCGGCTCAGCGAGGAGGTCTACGCGGCACCGCCCCGGCCGTTCGCCGTCACCGTCTGGTCGCGCGGACCCGGCTGATCGTCTCCGGGGAGCCGCTCCACCTCCTGATCGCCCGGACCCGGCTGATCGCCTTCAGGCCGCCTGACGGCTGTCCGGTCACGCGCGCCTGGCCGATCCCCCGCAGGCCGCCTGTCGAGCGCCTGCACCCACTTCACCGCGACCGCCGCGACCTGGATCAGCTCCCTGCGCAGCCGCTGCGGATCCTCCTCGGCGAACGCCTCCATCACCTCCTCGGCCAGGATGTGCCGCCACGTCAGCCCGCCGGCCCGCGCCGCCGTCTCCGTCTCATCGCGTGCCGCATCGGCCGCCGCCACCGTGCCATGACCGCCGGTCCCGTCGGGCAGCACCTGCATGCCCCACCGCTCGTCCTGCGCCACTCGCTCGTCCCGCACCTCCGCGAGCACCCGCGCCAGCGACCCCGGCACTCCCGCGTCCCCGTCCTGCTGTCCCATGCGCCCCAGTCTCCCGCAGCTCTGCCCCGCACACGCGCGGCCTCCGGCCGTCCTCAGCCGCACAGGCCCCGCCTCCCCCAGCACTCACTCACCCGCACCCGGTGTGGGCGTCCTGGGCGGGCGGAAGCCAGGGGTATGCAGCGGAAGGGCGGACAGGGCGTGGTCGCGGAAGGCGCGGGCGGCCGGGGTGAGGCCGTCGCCGGCGCGCCAGCTCATGCCGATGGTCCGGAACAGCGGCGGCGACAGGGGGATCTCGATGACGCCCCCGGCGGGCGGCTGGTCGGCGTGCGGCAGTACGGCGACGCCGAGCCCGGCGGCCACCAGCCCGCGTACGGTCTCCGACTCCTGCCCCTCGAACGCGATGCGCGGCTCGAACCCGGCCGCGGCGCACAGGTCGTCGGTGATCTGCCGCAGCCCGTATCCGGGTTCGAGCGTCACCAGCTCCTCCCCCGCCAGCTCGGCCGCCCGCACCCGCTTCCTGGCGGCCAGGCGGTGCGTGGGCGGCACCGACAGCACCAGCTCCTGGTCGGCGATCGGATGGCTGACGAGGTCGGGGTCGTCGAGCGGCATGGGGGCGACGAACACCAGGTCGATCTCGCCGTCGCGGAGCGCCCGCAGCATGTCCTGGCGCGAGCCCTGCGCCAGGCTGAAGCGTACGCCGGGGTTGCGCTCGCGGAACGCGCCGATGAGCGAGGGCACCAGCGTACGGCCGAGCAGGTGCAGGAACCCGAGGACGATACGGCCGGTGGCGGGGTCGATTTCCTCGCGGACCTCACGGACGGCGGCGGTCACGGCGGTCAGGGCGCGGCTTGATGCGGCGGCCAGCGTACGCCCCGCCCGGGTGAGGCGGATGCCACGGCCCGACGGGAGCGTGAGCGGGGCGCCGACCAGTTCGCCGAGCACGGCCAGGCGGCGGCTCGCGGTGGGCTGGGGGATGCCGAGGAGCTCGGCGGCGCGGGTCACGTGGCCGGTCTCGCCGACGGCGGCCAGCAGGGCGAGCGACGGGGCGAGCCGGGCGGCCAACCTGTCGTCGGATTCATACGTCACAGCATGAATTATCAGCTATCTCCGTATTGGACGTATTGTTCCCGCCGACCTAGCGTGCTGAGCGTGGCGGTTTTGCGTGGTTCCTCCCCTGATGACACCCGGCGGGTCAGCGCGGCCGTCGCCGCGGCGGGCCTGTCGTCCTTCGCCCTGCTGTACTCGCCGCAACCGGTGCTGCCCCAGCTTGCGGCCGCGTACGGGCTGGATCCCGGCAGCGCGTCCCTCGCGGTCGGCGTGGCCACCGGGTCGCTCGCCGTCGCGGTGCTGCCGCTGGCCTGGCTGGCAGGCCGCGTGGGGCGGCGGCGGGTCATCCTGTGGGCGGTGCTGGTGCCGGCGCTGCTCGGGCTGCTGCTGCCGCTCGCGCCGTCGTTCCCTGTGCTGCTGGTGCTGCGGGCGGCGCAGGGGGTGGCGATCGCCGGGTTCGCCGGAGTGGCGGCGGCCTACCTGGCCGACCAGCTCGGCACGAGCCGGCTGGCGGGCGCGGTCGGCGCGATGATCGCGGGCAACTCCGTGGGCGGCATGCTGGGACGGCTGGGCGCGGGCTTCGCCGCCGGACCGCTGGGCTGGCAGGGTTCGCAGTTCGCCGTCGCAGCAGTGGCTCTGATTTGCGCGGGGTTCGCCGCCGCCACCCTGCCCGATGGAAGCGCGACCGAGACGACCAAGACCGGGAACGGGGCGAGAGCCAGGGCCGGCACCGAGGCCGAAGCCGGAACCGCGGCTGGGCCTGAGGCTGCGGGGCGCACGTGGGCGGTGCTGGGGGTGCCCGTCGCGGTCGGAGGGCTGGCCATGGGGGCGTTCGTGGCCGTCTACAACGCGGCCGGGTTCCGGCTGGCCGCGCCGCCCATCTCGCTCAGCCCGGCCGCCGCATCGCTGGTGTTCTTGTCGTACGCGATGGGCACGATGTCCTCGGCCGCCGCCGGACGGCTGACGGCCCGCCTGGGCAGGACGGCCGCGCTGGTGGCCGCCCTGGGCGTGACGGCGGCGGGCTCGGTGCTGACCGCCCACTCCTCACTAGCCGTCATCGTCACCGGTTTCGCGGTCCTGACGGCCGGGTTCTTCGCGGCGCACGCCATCGCCAACGCCTGGGTCACCGCCGACGCTCCCCCGCGCGCCCGTGGCCGCGCCGCCGGCATCTACACCCTCTGCTACTACCTGGGCAGCGGCGCGGGCGGCACTGCGGGCGCCATCGTGTACGGGCACGCGGGCTGGCCTTGGCTGATCGCCATGACGTGCGGCTGGCTCCTGCTCGCCGCCCTCCTCGTACTCACCGCCCGCCGCGCAAGCCCGCCCCGCAGGGTCGTCGAAAAGGCCGCCCCAGCCGTCAAAACCGGCCAGGACGCCTGAGACGCGCTTGCGGCCCGCACCGCCCGAGACCAGGCCCGCTCCCCAGGAGTGCCGCGACACCTGAGAGCGGGGCCGTCAGGACCGGCCGCGGCCTTTAGGCGCGGCCTTCCCGTGTCCTGCGCCCGGCGCGGCGAGCGAGTGCGCCAGCGCGTCGCTGAGCCAGGTGATCGTGTGGCCGACCGTCACGGAGGTGCCGCTGACCTCGCCCACCAGCCGCCAGTAGCGGCGCACGCGGGGGTCGTGGTCGGCCGCGAGGACGCCGAGCAGTTCGCGCCGGAACTCCGGGGTGTCGGCGCGGCGGCGTACACCGGCGTGGGCGGCCACGAACCGGTCGAGCTCCGGCCCCGCCCCGGGTGGCTCGCCCGCCACGACCAGCGGCTGTGCCAGGGCGACGGCCTCGGCGACGCCGTGCATCAGCTCGTTCTCGTCGGTGATGGCGCGGGCGTTCTCCCGTGCCCTCGCGCGCAGGACGCGCGTCAGCGAGCGATCGCCGACGAGGGCGACGAGTTCGGCGTACGCGACGACCTGTGCAGGAGCCGGATCGGCCGGAGGCGGCGGGGCGGCCATGGCGGCGAACGAGCGGAACAGCTCGTCGGAGACCGGCAGGACCATTTGCAGCCGCCAGAAAGCGACCAGCCGCTCGCGCGCGGCCTCGGCGTCCTCGACGGCGGCCAGCAGGGCGAGCCTGGCCGCCTGCTCGGCGGCGGGCCCGGCCTCCTCGATGGCCCGCAGCCGGGCGCGTCGCCAGGCCAGCTCGCGCAGCCGTACGTCGAGGGCGGCGCGCTCGTCCGCCACCGCCCGCGCCAGCGTGGTCTCGCCCTCCAGTACCGCGCCGATCGCGCTCAGCCCGAGCCCGAGCCCGCGCAGCCGCCTGACCAGGGTGAGCCGCTCGACGGCCGCCCGGTCGAACCTGCGGTGGCCGCCCGCGCTGCGCACGGACGCGATCACGCCCTCGTCGCAGTAGAAGCGGATGGTCCGCACGGGCACGCCGGTGAGCCTGGCCAGGTCGCCGATGGCGAGCGTCTCGTCGCGAAACGGCACTTGAACCTCCACCCGGGTGGAGTTCCTACGCTACCGGCGATCTCGGCCAACGGAGCGAGGAGTGGGTGGAGACCATGACGACCCTGGAGCCGGACCGGCTGGTGGAAGGGCTGCGGGAGCAGACGGCGGCGTTCGGCCGCGCCGTCGCGGGCGGCGACCCGGAGGCGAAGGTGCCGGCCTGCCCGCAGTGGCGGCTGCGCGACCTGGTCGGACACGTGGGACAGGCCACCCGCTGGGCGGCCGGCCTGATCCGCGCGGCGAGCACACCGCCGCCCCTCTCCCACCCTGCAGACGGTCTGCCGGACAGTGGGCAGGCCCGCGCGGCCAGCGCATCGCCGCCTCTCCCCGACCCACTCGATGACCCACCGAGCAACGGGCAGGCCCGGGCGACGCGTGCGCCGCTGCCCGTCCCCGATCCGCATGACGGCCTGCCGGGCTCGCCCGCCGCATGGGGTGCGTGGCTGCGGGACGGGGCAGAGGAGCTGATCGCGGCCGTACGGTCGGCGGCGCCGGACGCGCCCGTCTGGTCGTTCACGGGTGCGGTGCCGCCTGCCTTCTGGCTGCGCCGGATGTTCTGCGAGACCGCCGTACATCATCACGACGCGGCGACCACCACGGGCGTGGCCTACGCGATCGCCGACGACCTGGCCGCCGACGTGATCACCGAGGCCCTGGAGCTCGTGACGGCGCCGGGGGTGGAGGCGTTCAAGCCGGAGCTGGCCGCGCTGCGCGGCCGGGGCGAGCGGCTGGCGGTGCGGGCGGACGGCATGCCCGGCTGGCTGATCACCAGGACGCCCGGCGGGCCCCGGTGGGAGCGGTCCGATACGGAGGCCGACGTGGTGGTGTCGGGTCCGGTGGCCGAGTGCATGCTGGTGCTCGCGCGGCGGGTGCCGCCTCGCCGGGTGGGCGGTGACCTGGCGCTGCTGCGGCACTGGCTCGGCCACACCGCGTTCTGAGCGCTGTTGCGGGCAGCCCTCTGAGCCCGATGGTCAGGCCGATGAGATGCCCCGTCGCCGCCACGCCGGTCCGAGCGCTGGATCGAGGTCAGGCGTCGAGGTAGCGCAGGATCGCCAGCACGCGGCGGCTGTAGCCGGGGTCGCGGGCGGGTCGAGCTTCTCCATGATGGCGTTGGCGTGCTTCTCCACGGTGCTGAGCGAGACGTGCAGGCGTTCGGCGATGGCGGCGTTGACGAAGCCCTCGGCGAGCAGGCGCAGCACCTCGCTCTCGCGGGGGCTGAGCGTGCTCAGCGGGTCCGTACGGGCGGCGCGGGCCATCAGCCGGCGCACCACCTCGGGGTCGAGTACGGTGCCGCCGGCGCGGACGCGTTCGAGCGAGTCGAGGAACTCGGCCACCTCCGAGACCCGGTCCTTCAGCAGGTAGCCGAGCCCTTCCGCGGGACCGGCCAGGAGGCGGGCGGCGTAGTGCTGCTCGACGTACTGGGACAGGACGAGCGCCCCGACCTCCGGCAGCCGCTCGCGGATCTCCAGGGCCGCCCGCAGGCCGTCGTCCTTGTGCCCCGGCGGCATGCGCACGTCGATGACCGCCACCTCGGGCCGGTGACGCTCGACGGCGTCGAGCAGCGCGGGCGCGTCGCCGACGGCGGCCACCACCTCGTGGCCCGCGTCGTCGAGCAGCCGGGTCAGGCCCTCGCGCAGCAGCACGGAGTCGTCGGCGAGTATCACGCGCACGGCGGCGCCTTCGGCAGCGTGGCGCGCAGGCCCAGTTCGTCGAGCGCGGTCGGGTAGACGCGCCAGGCGACGCTGCGCAGCTCGTCGAGGAGGCGACGCGACTCGGTGTACGCCTGGGCGACCAGCTCGGCCATGCGGTCGTGGTCGCGGGCGTGCCGGGCGCGGCCGAGCAGCATGGCCAGGGCGACGCCGCGCTGCTGCACGCCGTCGTGCAGGTCCCGCTCGATCCTGCGGCGCTCGTCGTCCACTGCCTCGACGATGCCGGAACGGGTGGCGGTCAGCTCGGCGATGCGGGCCCGCATCAGCTCCTGGGGTCCTGGGCCCAGGAAGTACGTGGCCAGGCGGCGTTCGAGCGCGGCCATGGCCAGGAGCAGCAGGATGGACACCGCGAGCAGCACCGCGCCGCCGCCCACGCCGAGTATGCCGCTGCCGGTGACGAGCCGGACGCCGGGCAGCTCGAGCGCCGGGACGAGCGCCGCAGGACCGGCCATCGCGAGGAAGGCCAGCTCGGCCAGCCCGAGCGGGACGCCCATGAGGACTCCGGCGAGGGCACGGGCGATCCGGCTGCCTGACACGGCCGTGAGATCTATGCCGCCGCCTGCGCCCGGACCAGACGCCCCAGCACCGGACACGGCTCCCCGTCTCGGCTCCGGGCGCGGGTTCCCTCCCGGAGCCGGCACCGGGCGCAGGTTCCCTCCCACAGCCGGCGCCGGACGCGGGAGGGGTCACGCGTCGCGCCGGTGCAGGACGGTCAGGCCCGCCGCCATGGCCGGAGCCGTCCAGGCGAGCAGCCAGGCCAGCCCTTCCCCCGCCGAGTACGGGATCGGCCCTCCGGTCAGGTTGCCGGCGCTGTCCATGAACGCCAGCCCGGCGAACATCGGCATGCGCAGGGACGCCTCGACCGCGAGCCCGGTGCCGGTCATGGTGAGCAGCAGCGGCAGCCCCATGAGCAGCATGAACACCACGGAGAGCGTGCCCGCCGCGCTGCGCATCGCGACCCCGACGCCCACGGTCATGACGCCGACGAGCGCGAAGTAGACGCCCGTGCGGAGCAGGTCGAGCGCGACCTCGCCGGGCGGCAGCACGACGAGGTGCCCGAACGCGTCGAGCGACAGCAACGAGGTGGCCGACACCACGGCCTCGCTGGCCGGGATGCGCACTGCGCCGCCCTCGCGTACGGCGTCGGTGGCGTTCGCGCCGGCCAGCGTGGCGGCGGCGAGGACGCCGAGCACGACCGCGCAGGCCAGGCACCACCAGGTGGACCTGACCGACCACGCCTTCACCCATTCCGCGGCGACGGCCTGCGGCAGGGCCCGCGTCACGACGCGCGCCGGCGTCGAAGGTGCGATCCGGCTCATACGCCCGCTCCGTACTCGACGCTGCCGGAGGTCAGCTCCTGGTAGACCTGCTCGAGTGAGGCATGCCTGGTACGCAGCTCGTGCAGGCGGACACCGGCCTCGTACGCGAGGTCGCCGACGCGTTCGACGGTGGCGCCGGTGACCTCCAGCTCGTTCTCCCCGAGGCGCTCGACGGCGAGCCCGGCCGCGCGCAGCCGGTCGGCGAGGTCCCCGGCGTTCCCACCCGCCGCACCGGGATGCCGTTGCTGCGGGCCAGCGCCGTCAGGTGGGCGTGCCCGCTGCGGCCCGGGTGCACGGCGCGCGCGTCGAGCAGCGCCCCGACCGTGCGCAGCGGGTTTTCCATGCGGTGATACGGCAGGCCGCAGACGAGCGCGGTGCCCGCGGTGGGCCGGTCGAGGCCGAGCACCAGGCGCATGGTGGTGGATTTGCCCGCGCCGTTCGGGCCGAGGAAGCCCGTCACCTTGCCCGGCCGCAGCTCCAGCGTCAGATCGTCCACGGCGAGGCGGTCGCCGTAGCGTTTGGTCAAGCCCTGCAAACTGATCACGGCGCTCACGCTAGGAGTGGAGGACGGCGCGGACCATGGGGGCGATCCGCCGACCTCGATGGCGGAAAACCGTAAACGGCGGCGGACCCGGCCTTTCCAAGCGGTGCCGAGCCCGGCCCTCCGGTCTTCCCGAGCGGAGACGGGTCAGGGTGAGCGGACCGCGCCCATCCAGTCCGGGACCTCGTTCAGCAGCGCCTCCAGCTCCTCTAACAGCGCCTCCCCGACCACGCCGCCGGCCCTGGAGATCTCCTCGACGCGCCGGCACAGCTCGGCCTCCCTGGTGGCGCCGACCGTGGCACAGGCGCCCTTGAGGCGGTGCGCGAGCGCCGCCGCCTGCGGCCGGTCACCGTCGCGTACGGCCTGGCGCAGCTCCTCGAACGTGCGCGGCGCGGTCGCCAGGTAGGCCCGTGCCACGTCGGCGAGCGCCTCGGCGGAGAGCCCGGCCAGCTCGGGCGGCAGCCCGGCGGAGGCGGTCCACTCGGGGATCCTGGCCAGCACGCGCGCCCAGTCGACGGGCTTGGCGAGGTGGTCGTCCATGCCGGCCTCCAGGCAGCGGATGCGGTCGTCCGGCATGGCGGCGGCGGTCATGGCGATGATCGGGGTGTGGGACTCCTCGCGGCTCCTGATCTCCTCGGTGGCGGCGAGCCCGTCGAGCACGGGCAGCTGGCAGTCCATGAAGACCAGGTCGTAGTCGCCGGCGAGCACGGCGCGCACCGCCTGCTCGCCGTCGTCCACGGTCTCGACCTCGTGCCCGGCCTGGCTGAGGACGAGCATGGCGACCTGGCGGCTGACCTCGTCGTCCTCGGCGACGAGGATGCGCGCGCCGCCGGTCGGCCCGCCGCCGGAAGCGCCGGACCCGCCGGAGGCGCCGCCGGGGTTCTCGGCGGTGCCGAGGGCGTTCTCCACGGCGGCGAGCAGGCGGCGGCGGCTGAGCGGCCGGGTGATCGACTGGACGGCCCGCTCGCCCGCGGGCGCCGGCCAGGCGACGCCCGAGCGGCCGGGGGTGACGACCACGATGACGCTGGTGGCCTGGAGCAGCGGATCGACGAGGATGGCGTGGGCCAGCGAGCGCGGCACGTCGGAGGACTCGCCGTTGTACGGTCCGGCGCTGAGGTCGAGTGCGACGACGGCCAGCTCGTACGGCTCCCCGCTGCCCGCGGCGGCCCGCAGCATGCGCAGGGCGGACTCGACGTCCCTGGTCTCCTCCACGTCGGCGCCCGCCTGGGCGAGGAAGCGGGCGGCCAGCGCGCGGTCCTCGGGCCGCTGGTCGGCGACGAGGGCGCGCCGTCCCTCCAGGGCGGCGGCGCCGGGCTCCGACCAGTCGAGCACGTCCATCGGCAGCGTCGCCCAGAACCGGCTGCCGACGCCCTCCACGCTGTCCAGCCCGATGCGCCCGCCCATCAGCTCGACGAGCTGCCGGCTGATGGCCAGGCCGAGGCCGCTGCCGCCGGTCCTGCGGGTGATCGGGGTGTCCACCTGGCGGAAGACGCCGAACACCTTCTCGCGGTCCTGCGGGCCGACGCCGATGCCGGTGTCGGCCACGGCGAACCTGAGCACCACGCGGTCCTGTCCAGGCTCGCCTTCGTCGAGCGTGACGTGCAGGTCGACGCCGCCTTGGACGGTGAACTTGAGGGCGTTGCCGACGAGGTTCGTCAGCACCTGGCGCAGCCGGGCGGGGTCGCCCACGACCTGTCTGGGGACGTTCTCGTCGAGCCGGAGCGTGAGCCACAGGCCCTGCTCGTAGGCGTGCGGCGCGAACGGCGCCACGACCTCGTCGCACAGGCGCGGCAGGTCGAACGGCACGGCCTCCACCTGGAGGTGGCCCGCCTCGATGCGCGACAGGTCGAGGAAGTCGTCGAGCAGGCGCAGCACGTTCTGTGCGGCCTCCTGGGCGGTGGTGGCGTAGTAGCGCTGCTCGTCGTCCAGGCGGGTGTTCATGAGCAGCGAGTTCATGCCGAGCACGCCGTTGATGGGGGTGCGGATCTCGTGGCTGATCTTGGCGACGAACTCGGACTTCGCGTTGGACGCGTCGAGCGCCTCGTCGCGGGCGGCGGCCAGCTCGGCGGCGTACCTGGCGAGCGTGGCCTGGGCGCGGCGGCGGCCGCGGGTGCTGTGGATCTGCAGGCCGAGGCCGATGAGGATGAGCAGGGCGAGCAGGGCGGCGACGGTGAGCACGTTCGTGCGCACCCGTTCGGCGGAGGCCAGCGCCTCGGCGGCGAGCACCTCGGCGGTGACCGTCCAGCCGATGCTCGGGATGGGCTCGGACGCCGACAGCACGACGCCGTCGATGCCCTTGTACTCGCCGCTCCACGCCTGCCCGTTGAGCGCGTTGTCCACGCGCGGGTCCTCGCGCAGGGAGGTCAGGGCGTTGATCTTCTTGCTGGGGTCGTCGGCGACGAGCACGCCGGCCTTGTCGGTGATGAGCAGCCGGATGTCCTGCGCGTCGGCGGCCTTCTCGGCGAACTGCTGGATCGCGTCGAGGCTGTAGACGACGGCGAGCATGCCGACCATGCCCACGCCGTCGGCGGAGGGGATGGGCGCGGCCACGGCGACGGCTCTGGAGACGTCGCGCATGGTCGGCGTGTACGCCTGCGAGACGTAGGCGGCCCGCTGGTCGCGCACGGCGCGGTACCAGTCGGTGCTGGCGGTGTCCTGGGGCAGCACGACGGGCGGCTCGACACCGAGCGTCTGCCCCTCCGGCGAGATCATGACGACGCCGCTGACGCCGTCGCGCATGCGCTTCAGCTCGGCCAGCCAGCCGGCCAATGTGCCGGGCTCGGTCCTCTTGACGGCCTGGCGTACCTCGGGCCGCTGGGCGAAGGCGGTGACGAGCTGCTTGAGCGAGTCCATCTGCTGTTCGACCACGACCCGGCTGACCGAGGCCGTGGTCTTGACGCGGTCGCTCACCTCGTCTCTGACCGCGCCCTCCGACAGCGAGATGCTGGACGAAGTGAGCAGCGCCAGCGGCAGCAGGCCGAGCAACGTCCACAGGGCCGTCACCGCGAGCAACCATCGCACGGGCGTCCGTCCCTCCCCCTCTCGTTGGGGTACAGAGTAGGAGGGTTCCGGCGTTCGCGCCGGTTCCCGATGAACAGAACGAGCAAAAGTCGATGTTTTTCGGCAAAACCCGCCTAAGCTGCATTGATCGACCAGTTAGACGAGGAGCGTGGCGATGCCTGAGCTCAGGGACATCACCGTACTCATCGTGGACGACGACCCCGTGGTGACCGCCGCACTGCACGCCCAGGTCAACCGGGTACTGGGGTTCAGGGTCGTGGGGATCGCCCATACAGGTCACGCCGCTCTGGCCGCCGCCGCCCGCTTCGCGCCGCGTCTCGTCCTGCTCGATCTTCACCTTCCGGATATGCCCGGCTTAGAGGTGGCTCATCGCCTGCGCAGGCCCGAGCAGCCCCCTGCCGACGTGATCGTCATCTCCGGCCGCAAGGAGTCGGCCACCGTGCGCGCCGCGATCCAGCGCGGCGCGCTCTACTACCTGGTCAAACCCACGCGGGCGGGCACCTTGGAGCAGACCCTGCTGCGGTACGCCGCCACCCTGGAGCAGCTCGAGTCCGGCGACAGCTTCGCCGAGCAGCAGGAGATCGACCGGATCTTCCGCTCGATGCACCTCGACTCCGCCTCCCGGCCCAAGAGCATCTCCCCCGCCACCGAGCAGGCCGTGCTCGACGCCCTGGCGGAGGTCGAGGAGGACGCCTCGGCGCACGAGCTGGCCGGCATGATCGGGGTCAGCCGCGCCACCGCCCGCCGCTACCTGGAGCACCTGGCCGATCGCGGGCTGGTCGAGGGCCGCCCGAGGTACGGACCGACAGGGCGGCCGCAGCACCGGTACCGCGTCCGATGAGGGAGGACCGGTGAAAGGGTTGCGGGCCTTACTCGCGGCGGTGCTCATCTGCCTGGCGCCGGCGGGCTGCGGCGAGCCGGACCCCTTCCCCGAGGACTCGACGATGGCGCGCATCAGGGAGCGCGGCGTGCTCACCGTCGGCATCAAGTTCGACCAGCCGATGTTCGGCTACAAGGACCCGGTGAGCGGGCGCATCACCGGCTTCGACGCGGAGATCGCCAGGCTCATCGCCAAGGACCTGACGGGCAGCGAGCGCAACATCCGCTTCGTGGAGACGGTCTCGCGCGAACGGGAGAACTTCATCACCCAGGGGCTGGTGGACCTGGTGGTGGCGACGTACTCGATCACGCCGGAGCGGGCCAAGGTGGTGTCGTTCACCGACCCGTACTACTACGCCGGGCAGGACCTGCTGGTCAGGGTGGGCGACACGACGATCAACGGCGTCGAGGACCTGAAGGGCAAGACCGTCTGCACGGCCAAGGGCTCCACGTCGGTCGATCGGCTGCGCTCGACCGTGCCCACGGCGCACCTGGAGATCGTGGACGCCTACAGCATCTGCGTGCCCGCGCTGATCTCGGGGCGGGTGGACGTGGTGAGCACCGACGACACGATCCTGCTCGGTCTGCTGGCCCAGCATCCCGACACGCTGCGGCTAGTCGGCAAGCCGTTCGGGCGCGAGCCGTACGGGATCGGCATCCGCAAGGGGGACGCGGTGTTCCGCGACTACCTCAACGGGCTGATCGCGCGCTGGTTGCGCGACGGGCAGTGGGACCGCGCGTTCGTCGCCACGATCGGGGTCACCGGCACCACGTCCGCCTCGTCGCGACCGGCCAACCCCTGAATTAAACGATCAGAAGGATCTAAACGATCATAAGTCGCTTCGCGGCGGGTCCCGCTTCTTACGGTTACGCCAACGCCGACCGAGACAAGGAGCGTGACGCATGAGCCACGCGGACCTGATCGTGCTGGACCGGGTGAACAAGCGCTTCGGTGACCATCACGTGCTCAGGGACGTCAGCCTGACCGTGCGGCAGGGCGAGGTCGTGGTGATCATCGGGCCGTCCGGGGCGGGCAAGTCCACCCTGTGCCGGGCGATCAACCGGCTGGCGACCATCGACTCCGGCACGATCACCCTGGACGGCGTGCCGCTGCCGGCCGAGGGCAAGGCGCTGGCCCGGCTGCGGGCCGAGGTCGGCATGGTGTTCCAGTCGTTCAACCTCTTCGCGCACAAGACCGTCCTGGAGAACGTCGTCCTCGGGCAGGTGCACGTGCTGAAGCGGCCGAAGGACGAGGCCGTGCGCAGGGCCCGCGAACTGCTCGACCGGGTCGGCATCGGCGGCCAGGCGGACAAGTACCCGGCGCAGCTGTCCGGCGGGCAGCAGCAGCGGGTCGCCATCGCCAGGGCGCTGGCCATGGACCCGAAGGCGATCCTGTTCGACGAGCCCACCTCGGCCCTCGACCCGGAGATGGTCAACGAGGTGCTGGAGGTCATGACGGCGCTGGCCCGCGAGGGCATGACCATGGTCGTCGTCACCCACGAGATGGGCTTCGCCCGCCGCGCCGCCGACCGGGTCGTGTTCATGGCGGACGGCCAGATCGTCGAGCAGGACACCCCCGCCGCCTTCTTCGGCGCGCCGAGCAGCGACCGCGCCCAGAACTTCCTCGCCAAGATCCTCACCCACTGACCGACCGCAGAGACCTCCTGAGGAGTCGTCATGTCCCGCATATCGCTACTCACCGTGATCGCCTCGACGCTGACCGTGGCAGCCGCCGCGTCCGGGTGCGGCGCCGACAGCCACGCCTCCACCGCGTCCATCGTGGACAAGGCCAAGAACGACAAGAAGCTGGTCATCGGCGTGAAGGCCGACCAGCCGGGGCTCGGGCTGCGCACCCCCGACGGGAAGTTCACCGGCTTCGACATCGAGGTCGCCAAGTATGTGGCCAAGCAGCTCGGCGTCGAGGAGAAGGACATCACGTTCAAGGAGACCGTGTCGGCCAACCGGGAGGCGTTCATCGAGCAGGGCCAGGTGGACATGGTGGTGGCCACGTACTCCATCACCGACGCGCGCAAGCAGAAGGTCTCCTTCGCCGGGCCGTACTTCGTGGCCGGGCAGGACCTGCTGGTCAGGGCCGACGACACCGAGCTGACCGGGCCCGAGGCGCTCAACGGCAAGAAGCTCTGCTCGGTCGCCGGCTCGACCCCGGCGCAGAAGGTCAAGGCGGAGTACGCCAAGGAGGTGCAGCTGCAGGAGGAGCGCACGTACTCGGCGTGCGTGGACCGGGTGCTCGGCGGCCAGCTCGACGCGATCACCACCGACAACGTCATCCTGGCCGGCTACGCCGCGCAGCACGCCGGCAAGCTCAAGGTCGTCGGCAAGCCGTTCAGCACCGAGAAGTACGGCATCGGGCTGAAGAAGGACGACGCCGCCGGGCGCAAGGCGATCAACGACGCGCTGGAGAAGATGTTCTCCGACGGGAGCTGGACCAAGGCGCTGCAGGACAGCGTGGGCGCCTCCGGCTTCGCGCTGCCCCAGGCCCCGCAGCTCGAGCGGTACTGAGGCGCCATGGAAGCGCTGCTGACCGAGGGCGGCACGATCATCGCCGCCTTCTGGATGACGGTGCGGCTGACGGCGGTCAGCGCGCTCGGCTCGCTGGTGCTGGGCACGCTGCTGACCGCCATGCGGGTGGCGCCGCTGGGCGCGCTGCGCGCCACCGCCACCGCGTACGTGACCGTGGCCCGCAACACCCCGCTCACGCTCGTGCTGCTCTTCACCGGCCTCGGGGTGGGCGCGAACCTGGGCCTTGAGCTGTCCGACGACATCGCCACCAACAACTTCTGGCTCGCCGTCATCGGGCTGACCGCCTACACCTCGGCGTTCGTGTGCGAGGCGCTGCGCTCGGGGCTCAACACGGTGCCGGTGGGGCAGGCGGAGGCGGCCCGCGCGCTGGGCCTGGGCTTCGCCAGGACGCTGGCACTGATCACGCTGCCGCAGGCGTTCCGCGCGGTGGTGGCACCGCTCGGCAGCATCCTCATCGCGCTCACCAAGAACACCACGATCGCGCTGGTGGTGGGCGTGGCCGAGGCGTCGGTGCGGATGCGCGAGATGATCGAGACGTACGGAGACCAGGTGATCGAGATCTTCCTCGGCTTCGCGGCCGGGTTCGTGCTGCTCTGCCTGCCGATGGGGCTCGCGTTCGGCTGGCTGTCGCGGCGGCTGGCGGTGGCCCGATGAGCGTCTGCACCACCCTGTACGAGCCTCCGGGCCCGCGCGGCGTGCGCCGCAACCGGGTGCTGACCGTGCTCGTCGTGCTGGCGCTGCTCGCCGTGGCCGCCTTCGTGTACGCCCGCTTCGACGCCAAGGGCCAGTGGGCCGCCGAGAAGTGGACACCGCTGCTGCGCGCCGACGTCTGGGCCACGTTCATCCTGCCCGGCCTGGCGGGGACGCTCGCGGCGGCCGTGGCGGGCGTGGTGCTGGCCGGGCTGTTCGGGCTGGTCTTCGCCACCGCGCGGCTGTCGGACCACCGGTGGGTGCGGATCCCGGCGGCGGTGGTGGTGGAGTTCTTCAGGTCCGTGCCGCTGCTGCTGCTGATCTTCTTCGCGTTCTTCGGCTCGTACGTGCTCATCGGCGTGAACATCTCGGCCTTCGCCGCCGTGCTGTTCGGCCTCACCCTCTACAACGGCTCGGTGATCGCCGAGATCATCCGCGCCGGGGTGCTGAGCCTGCCGAAGGGGCAGCGGGAGGCGGCGTACGCGGTGGGCATGCGCAAGGGGCAGGTGATGCGGCTCGTGCTGCTGCCCCAGGCGGTCAAGGCCATGCTGCCCGCGTTGATCAGCCAGTTCGTGGTGCTGCTGAAGGACTCGGCGCTGGGACTGATCGTCGGCTACGACGAGCTGGTGGACCGGGGGCTGAACGGCATCGCGGCGAACTTCTCGAACGTGATCCAGGCGGCCGTGCTCATCGCGGCCATCTTCATCGCGATCAACATGGCGCTGGACCGGCTGGCCGCCCGGCTGGGCGCGAGCGCCCGCGCACGGCCCGCGTGATCGCGGGCAGCCAGGGCGCGAGACCGATCAGCGCGAGCAGCGCGAGCAGCGGCAGCCGCCACCACCAGCCGACCGTCGCGGGTGGGGTGGCGGGCGGTGGCGAGACCCAGGGGCGGGCGGTCTTGGACCAGGCGAGGAAGGCGTCGCCGATGGGGAGCAGGCCGAAGGCGTACCGCTTGGTCCAGGGCGTGCCGATCGGCAGCCCGGCCAGCTCCCCGTAGTTGGCCAGCGCCCCGGCGAGCGCGGCGTCGCCCTGGGCCTGTGCCGCACCGAGGGCGACCGCGGTGGCCGACAGGCTCACGCCCAGCGGGAGCGGCCCGGAGTCCACGTCGGCGGGGCCGTCCATGCCGTGCGGGTACTCGCGGACGGCCGGTCCGAGGCCCAGCGGGGCGGCGACGTACAGCTCGCGGAAGCGGGCGTACTGGGCGGCGGCGAAGGCCGGGTCGATGTCCACGAGGAAGCGCAGGATGAGGCTCTGCGAGCTGCCGCGCGCCACTCCTTCTGGCTCGCCGGTGTCCGCCGCGACGACGTGCGGGATCAGGCCGGTACGCGGGTCGAGCCGCTCGCGTACCCGCTCCAGCCAGCGGGCGACGGTGCCCGCGTGGCGCGGCTCGCCGGTCAGCGCGTCGTGCAGCCGCAGCGAGGCGACCGCGACCGTCGAGTCCACCGGCCACGCCTGCCCGGGGTACGCCTCCAGGAACGGCGAGCGCGCCGCGTCGAACGCGCGCGCCAGGGCGGCCGAGTCCTCGGTGAAGCGGCGCAGCTCGGCCGGGTCGCGCCGCCCGTCCTGTTGCAGGCTCAGCACGCCGCCGAGCAGCCAGTTGCCCCAGCCCCGGTAGAAGACGCCGAACGGCGGATCGAGCGACCGGTCGAACGGGGCCCTGCCGCCTGGGCCGTCCAGCCGGGCCAGCGCCCACCTCGCCTCGCGCAGCGCCGCCGCCCGCTCGTCCGGCCGGCGGTGGCCGAGCTCGACCCAGGCCAGGCCGTACAGGACGTGCAGGAAGAAGTAGCCTTCGGGGAAGAGCGCCTGCGCCTCGTCTCCGGCGCCCGCGTCCAGCTCGGCGCGCAGGAACGTGAGCTGCCGCCGCACCCCCGGCGGCTCGCCGTCGGCGGCGGTGGCGGGCGCGATCAGGCGTACGGCTCCGAGCAGCGCGCACAGGCCGGCCACGACGGCGGCCGCCCGCCGCGCTGCGCGCCTGACGGACCGGAGGGACAGGGCTGCGGGCATCGGGCCGATCGTAGTGGCGGGGGTCGATCTGGATGGCAGGAAATGTGTAGAAAGATGCCATGCCCATTCCCCCCGGCCCCTTCATAGGCCGCACTCTCGCCCGGCTCGCCCAGGACCTCCGCGACGGCCGTACCACCTCGACCGACCTGACCGAGCAGGCGCTCGGCGCCGCCGCCGCGCTCGACCCTGCGCTGAACGCGTTCGTCACCGTGGACGGCACCGGCGCGCTGGAGGCGGCCAAGGCGGCCGACGACGAGCTGGCCGCGGGCCGGGACCGGGGGCCGCTGCACGGGATCCCGGTCGCGGTCAAAGACCTGATCGAGGTGGCCGGACTGCCCGCCACCATGGGCTCCCGGCACTTCACCGGCTACGTCCCCGGCCGCGACGCCGCCTGCGTGGCCCGGCTGCGGGAGGCCGGGGCGGTGATCGTGGGCAAGACGACCACCCACGAGTTCGCCTACGGCCCCACCGGCGACCGCTCGGCGAACGGCGCCTCGCGCAACCCGCACGACACCGGCCGCATGTCGGGCGGCTCCAGCGGGGGCAGCGGCGCCGCCGTGGCGGCGGGCATCGTGCCACTGGCGCTCGGCACCGACACGGGCGGGTCCGTCCGCATCCCGTCCGCTCTGTGCGGGGTCGCCGGGTTCAAGCCCGCGTACGACGCCATCTCCGCCGACGGCGTGTTCCCGCTGTCGCGCTCGCTCGACCACGTCGGCGTGCTGGCGGGCGACGCGGACAGCTGCCTGACCGCCTACCGCTGCCTGACCGGGGACGAGGTGCCCGAGCGGGCGGAGGACGCCCGGGTGGCGTGGCTGGACGCGAGCGACCTGTTCGCGGGCGACCCCGAGGTGGTCGCGGTCGCCCGCGCGGCGGCCGGCTCGGCGGGTGAGCCGCCCGAGGTACGGCTGCCCGAGGGGTTCGCCGAGGAGGTGCTGCGCACGTACCGGACGATCCAGTCGTGCGAGGCGGTCGCCGTGCACGCCGAGCGGATGGAGCGGGCGCCCGAGCTGTTCGGCGAGGAGGTGCTGGAACGGCTGCGCGGCGCGGCGCAGGTGCCCGGATGTCGCTACGTGCGCGCCGTGCAGGACCGCGAGCGGCTGATCGCCGCCGCGGGCGCGCTGTTCGAGCACCACGACGTGCTCGCCCTGCCGACGGCGGCGATCACCGCCCCGCCGATCGACCGGCGTGAGGTGGCTCTCGGAAGCGAGACCGTGCCCGTAGGGGTCGCGCTGCTCTCGCTGACCTGCCCCTGGAACGTGCTGCGCTTCCCCGCGCTGACCGTCCCCGCGGGCACGGTCGCCGGACTGCCGGTCGGCCTGCAGCTCGTCTCCCGGCCCGGCGACGAGGCCCTCCTCTTCTCGGCCGCCCGCCGTCTCACCGCCTGAGGTCCGGGGAACCGGCGGCCTTCGAGGACGCCGGCGTCGAGGCCCGTGTCGCTGAAGGCCGTCGCGGAGGGCGGCGGGTCGTTCTTCGCCTCCGGCGTGGACCCGGGCTGGGCCAACGACGCGCTGGAGGCCGCCGACGAGGGCGGCAACCCGTCGGCGGGCGGCAAGGGCTGGGGCGACAACGGCAACGTGATGTGCGGCCGGGCCAACCACCTGTGGGACCCGACCGGCACGCCGCAGTCGGCCATCCCCCTGCTGCGGCATCGGCAACTGGGCGGCCGGTGGCGCGTTCGCCGAGGTCGCGCCGCTGCCGGCGGGCATCGAGACGTGAGCGTCCCTCTACCTGTCGATCACGAACAACCCGCACCGGGCGGAGTTCACCTGGAACGCGGCGGCACAGAGGGTCGAGCTGAGCTGGCGGGCCGCCTGGAAGCGGCCGTCGATCGACATGGCCAAGACGATCTTCGACAAGATCAACGCCAGGGAGGGCACGTCTCGATCACGGCGCCGGCCGAGCGCAACATCGAGCACATCATCGCCGCCGGCTTCTGAAGCCATCGGCCTTTCAGCGGCCTGGCCGGTCTCCGCGCCGCCGGGGCACGGAGACCGACCAGGCCGACCGGCCCGTCATGCGCGCGCCGGCGCGGCGCTCACCTCGGGTGGGCGCCGCCGTCCACGCTGAGCACCTGGTTCGTCAGGTAGCCGTTGCGCAGGACGGCCATGCACAGGTCGGCCACCTCCTCGGGCCGCCCGAACCGCCCCACCGGCAGCGCACCGGGCCTCGCACCCGGCGGGAGCATGGCGGTGTCCTCGATGAGCGCGGGCGCCACCGCGTTCACCGTCACCCCATCCGCCGCCACGCGCGGCGCCAGGAAGTGCACCAGGCCGTGCAGCCCCGCCTTGGACGCCGCGTAGTGCGGCCCCACGATCCCGCCCGTGAACCCGGCCACCGACGACATGAACAGCACCCGCCCGAACCCGCGCTCCACCATCCCCGGCAGCGCCGCCTGGGCGAGCAGGAACGGCGCGCGCAGGTTCACCGCCATCGTGCGCTCCCACGTCTCCAGGCCGACCTCGGCGTAGCCGAGCGGCTCGGCGTATCCGGCGTTGGCGATGAGCAGGTCCACCGGGCCCAGCTCACCGGCGGCGGTGTCGAGCAGGGCGCGGGGCACGTCGGGGTCGGCCATGTCGCCGGGCAGCGCCAGCGCGGGCACCCCGGCCGCCACCGACTCCGCGACGAGCTGCCCGGCCTCTGCGGCGCGGCCGCCGTACGCGAAGACCGTGCGCACCCCGGCGGCGATGAGGCGGCGTCCGATCGCCTGCCCGATGCCGCCGGACGCCCCGGTGAGCAGCGCCACCCGCCCGTCAAGATCCTCCATGTCCCCTCCAGCCCCGTGATCACCGTTATCCCTCACTTCGTGCCCACCCGCCGTACGCGGCACGCGGCACGACCAAGCGAGCCGTGCCCGCGGCGGATCCGCTGGTTACAGTGAGGCCGTGAGCCACGATCGGCACGGCCTGGCCATGACGGGCGCAAGCACGGCGGCGGTACGCCACTACGACCAGGCGATCGACGAGCTGCTGCACTTCAGGGCCGAAGTGGACGCCGAGGCGAACGCCGCCGTCGCCGAGTCGCCCGGCTTCCCGATGGGCAACGTCCTGGTGGCCTATCTCGGGCTGCTGACCACCGAGGTGGAGGACGCGCGGACGGCGCGGGCCAGGTTCGCGGCGTTCCAGCGCAGGACGGAGGGCGCCGAGTTGCTGCCCCGCGAGCGGGCGCACGTCGCGGCGGTGCGGGCGCTGCTCGACGGCGACTTCCTCACCTGCGGGTCGCTGCTCGCCGAGCTGACCGCCGCGTACCCGCGCGACGCGCTGGCGCTCGCGGTCGGACACCAGATCGACTTCTTCACCGGCGACGCGCGCATGCTGCGCGACCGCGTCGGCGGCGCGCTCACCGCCTGGCCGGAGGACGACCCGCACTTCGGTCACCTGCTCGGCATGTACGCGTTCGGGCTGGAGGAGACCGGGCACCACGACCGGTCGGAGGAGGCCGGGCTGCGGGCGGTCGAGCTGAACCCGCGCGACGTGTGGGCGATCCACGCGGTGGTGCACACGTACGAGGAGCAGGGCCGCTTCGGCAAGGGCCTGCGCTACCTCGACGCCCGGCTGCCCGACTGGTCCGCCGGGACGTTCTTCAACGTGCACACCTGGTGGCATTACTGCCTGTACGCGCTGGAGAGCGGCGACCTGGCGCGGGTGCTGGCGATCTACGACTCGGTGCTCGCCGACGGGCAGTCGTGCCTGGAGCTGCTGGACGCCGCCGCGCTGCTGTGGCGGCTGCACTTGGAGGGCTCCGACCAGCACGAGCGGTGGCGGGCGCTGGCCGACCGGTGGCCGGCGCGGGTGGCCGAGCCGTTCTACTCGTTCAACGACATGCACGCGGTGATGTCGTACGTGGGCGCCGGGCGGATCGGCGAGGCGGAGAAGCTGGTCGCCGAGCGGGAGGCGTACGTGGCGCGGCCCCTGCCCGGAGTCACCAACCACGGCATGACACTGCGGGTGGGCCTGCCGGTGTGCAAGGCGATCGTGGCGTTCGGGCGGGGCGACTACGACGCGGTGGTGGACCTGCTCTATCCGATCAGGCACCGGATCGCCGAGTTCGGCGGCAGCCACGCGCAGCGCGACGCCGTGCAGCGCACGCTGCTGGAGGCCGCCCTGCGGGCCGGGCGGCACCACCTGGCCAGGGTGCTGGTGAGCGAGCGGATCAGCCTGCGGCCGTGCAGCCCGTACAACTGGCTCAAACAGGCGGCGCTGGCCGACGCGCTCGGCGACGGCGCGGCGGCGGCCGTGGCCCGGGTCCGCGCCGATGACCTCGCGCGCGGCGGCGGGGCCGGCGAGAATGTCGGTGCCGTCGAGTAGCTTGCAGGGCATGGAACGGCAACTCACCCTCATGGTCGTGCACGCCCACCCCGACGACGAGTGCCTCAGCACCGGCGGCGTCCTCGCCCGCTATTCCGACGAGGGCATCCGCACGGTCCTGGTCACCTGCACCAACGGCGAGCAGGGCGACGGCGAGGGCGGCGTCAAGCCCGGCGACCCCGGCCACGACGACGCCGCGGTGGCCAGACAGCGGCTCGGCGAGCTGCGCGAGTCGGTCGCCCACCTCGGCGTCGAGCACCTCGAGCTGCTGGGCTACCGCGACTCCGGCATGCAGGGCTGGGCGGCCAATTCTCATCCCGAGGCGTTCGCCAACGTGCCGCTGGAGGCGTCGGCCGGGCGGCTCGCCGAGCTGATGGAGCGCTACCGGCCACAGGTCGTGGTGACGTACGACGAGACGGGCGGCGGCGGTTACGGCCACCCCGACCACGTGCGCGCCCACCAGATCACGATGGCCGCCGCCGAGCGCACCGGCATTCCCGACAAGCTCTATCACACCGCCATCCCCCGGGCCGCGATCAAGCGCATGTTCGAGCTGATGCGCGCGCACGGCATCGACCTCGGCGGCGAGGTCCCCTCCGACGACTTCGGCACCCCTGACGAGAAGGTCACCACCATCGTCGACGTCTCCGCCTACACCGAGCGCAAGCTCAAGGCGCTGCAGGCGCACGAGAGCCAGGGGGAGAACATCTTCTTCCTGCGCATGCCGGAGGAGGCGCAGCAGCAGGCGTTCTCGCACGAGGCGTTCGAGCGCGTGCTGTGCAAGGTCGACGCGCCCGCCCGCGAGGACGACCTGTTCGCCGGCCTGCGCTCGTAGGCGTGCGGGGCGGCGCCGGAGATCGCAGGTGTGCGGGCGGCACCCGAAACCTGAGGGTGGTGGGCGTCGGCGCCAAGTTCGCACGACTGCGGCCGAGGCCGCAGGTGCGGGTGCGGGTGCCGGCGTTGAGTGTGCGCGGCCAGGGCCGAAACCGAAGGTGTGCGGGCGACGCCCGTAACGCGGCGCGGCGCTCGGCACAAGCCGCCGCTGACACCCGCTGCCCCTCACACGGCGACGGCCCCTCCCCGCGCCCTCCGACTCCCCGACTCCTTCGCGACCACCACCACCGGTGCCCGGGTGCCGGGTGAGGCAGCCGGGCCACCGGGCGAGGCGCCCGGTCCGCTCGGTGGGGCGTCCGAAGCGGCTGGCGAGGCGGTGGGGCGCGGGGATGGGGCCGCTGGGTGAGGCACCAGGCGAGGCGGCCGGAGCGCTGCGCGAGGCCGCCCGATGCGGGGAAGTCAGCCGGGGCACTACGCGCGACGGCCCAGGGGCACTGGGCGAAACAGCCGGAGCGCTACGTGAAACGTCTGGGGCGCTGCGCGAGGCCGCCGGACGCGGAGGGAGCCGGACGCGGAGGGAGCCGGACGCGGAGGGAGACAGCTAGGGCACTACGCGAGACCGGCCAAGGGCGTCGGGCGAAACAGCCGGAGCGTTGCGTGAAACGGCCGGGGTGAAAGTTTCATCGGCGAACGGCTGTCTTTGCAGCTTGTGCGGAGCCCTGAAGTCGCGGTGATGGTGATCGGCCACACCGCCGCCTACAGTGCTGACAAACGCACCCGGAGATCCGGTCAAGGAGCCTGTCATGCGCGCCCGCCTCATCCCGGTCCTTGCCCTCGCCCTCCTGACCCTCGGCCTCGGCGCGCCACCGGCCGGCGCACAGACTGCTGAGCCGGAGGCGGCGCAGGGCACCGCGCTGGGGGTCGCGAAGAGGGCCGAACGGGACACGGCGCGCGAGGCCGAGCCGGGGGCCGCTCAGAACGGGTTCGACTTCTCGCGGGCGGAGGTGTCGGTCACCGGGCTGCAGGTGCCGTGGGGGCTGGCGTTCCTGCCCGACGGCAGCGCGCTGGTGTCCGAGCGCAGCACCGGCCGCATCATGCAGGTACGCCCGGGGCAGACGCCGACGCCGGTGGCGACGATCAGCGGGGTGCGGGCCTCTGGCGAGAGCGGCCTGCTGGGCATCGCGGTCTCGCCGGCGTACGCGCAGGACGGCTGGGTGTACGCGTACTTCACCAGCACCGCCGGCGACAACCGCCTGGTCAGGCTGAAGCTTTCTGCCCCGCAGACGCAAGAGGTGCTTTTCTCCGGGGTGCCGAGCGGGACGATCCACGACGGCGGCCGCATCGCGTTCGGCCCGGACGGCATGCTGTACATCGCCACCGGCGACGCCGGCAACACCTCCAACGCGCAGAACCTGAACAGCCCGGCCGGCAAGATCCTGCGCATGACGCCCGAGGGCGGTGTCCCCGACGGCAACCCGTTCCCCGGTTCGCGGGTGTGGAGCTACGGCCACCGCAACGTCCAGGGCCTGGCGTGGGACGACGAAGGCCGGATGTACGCGAGCGAGTTCGGCCAGAACACGTGGGACGAGGTCAACCAGATCGTCGCGGGCGGCAACTACGGCTGGCCGGTGTGCGAGGGCAGGTGCGGCAACTCCTCCTACCGCGACCCGATCGTCACATGGTCCACCGCCGAGGCGTCGCCCAGCGGCCTGACCTACGCCGACGGCGCCCTCTACGTGGCGGCGCTGCGCGGGCAGCGGCTCTGGACGATCCCGCTGAACGCCGGCACGCCGGGCACGCCGGTGGCGGAGCTGCGCTCGTCGTACGGCCGGTTGCGCGCGGTCGCGGCGGGCCCGGACGGCCACCTCTGGGTGGCGACCAGCAACCGCGACGGTCGCGGCACCCCGGTGGCGCAGGACGATCGCATCATCCGCATCCCGCCCGCGACGGACGGTGGCGGCGAGCCGTCCGGCACCTGCACGGCGACGGCCACCACGCAGACGCAGTGGAGCACCGGCTACGTGATTCAGCCGGTGACCGTCGCCAACACCGGCACCGCGCCGCAGAACGGCTGGACGGTGACGTTCACGCTGCCCGACGGCCACGCGGTGACGGGCTCGTGGAACGCGACCCTGACCGTCTCCGGCCAGACGGTCACGGCCAGGAACACCGCGCACAACGGCACGCTCGCGGCCGGCCAGAGCACCACGTTCGGCTTCCAAGCCACCCGCCCCTCCGGCGACACCAGCGTCCCCTCTGGCTACCAGTGCTCCTGAGCTGAGCCGCAAGGGGTAAGCCCGGCCAAGCGGACCCTGGCAACCGGCTCCTTCGAGCTGACCGCGCAGGCCGTCATCGTCGCGAGCGGCGGCATCGGCGGCGACCTCGACCTCGTCCGGCGGTCCTGGCCGCAGCGGCAACGAACGCCCCGGCACCGAAGGGGGCCCCGGCACCGAAGGGGGAACGAGGTGGGACCCGTCGGACGGCCAGGCGGCCAGGCAGGCAAGCAGGCAAGCGGCCAGGCAGGCAAGGGGCAAGCGGGTCGCCCGAGGGGCCGAGACCGAGCTGAGCCTGCAGGGGAGGCCGGCCCTGAACACACGCGGCGGGCGGCCCTGACCAGCCGGCGGGGCTGGGCAGGCGAACAGAACCAGGCTCGCGCGGCGAACCAGACCAGGCCCGCACGGCGAACCAGACCAGGCCCGCACGATGAACGAGACCGGGCTCGCGGGCGACGCAGGCCGACGAGCCTTCTCGTCCCGGGAGGCCAAGAGCCGGGATGGGACATTCCGGGCTGGGGCGTCGGCGCTGGTCAGAGCCTCCCTGACCAGTGGGGCGGGGCGGCGGCGTGGGGTCAGATCCAGCCGCGTCTGGTGGCTTCCATGGCGATCTGGAAGCGCGTGCGGACCCCTAACCGGTGCATCAGCTTGGTGATGTGCCGCTGCACCGTGCGCTCGCTCCACCCCAGGGCGCGTGCCGCTGAGCGGTCCGTTGCGCCGGCGGCGAGCAGAGTCAGCAGGCGTTCCTCGTCGGGTGGCAGGTCCCGATCGGGTGCGGGCTCGCCGCCCCCGAGCTCGCCACCGAGCCCGCCGGCCCCGCCCGACCCCGCGGCTCCCGTGAGCCCGTCCGGCCCGCCCTGCCCGCCCGGCCCGCCGGCTCCGGGGAGGCGGACCGGGACGCTGCGGTCCCACAGCGCCTCGAAGAGGGCGATCAGCGCGTCGAGCAGCGGCGACGGGTGGATCAGGTACGACGCGGTGAGCACGTCGTCCCCGGCGCGCATCAGCGGGATGATGGCGAGCCGGTCGTCGGAGATGCCGAGCTTCATGGGCAGCCCGGCGTGGATTCGCGCCTGCTCGCCGTGCTGCATCCCGATCGTGACGTCCTCCAGCCAGCCGGACATCTCCAGCACGCTGGTGTCGTAGATGACCCGGTAGCGCACGCCCCGCCGCAGCAGGTCGAGCTCGACGGAGTTGGGTTCGCGGTGCTGGGCCGGGGCGGCGTACGGCGGGCAGTCGAAGCCGCGCATCTGCGCCCGCGTGTCCCGCTGCATCTGCACCCACCGCTGGTTGACCTCGTCACGCCCGGAGACGACCTCGACCAGCTCGCCGGGGTGGGCGAAGCGGGTGTTGGCGCGGTAGACGTCCATGAGGGCGCGGATGTGGGCGCGTACGCCGTCCAGCTCGCGTTCCCGTTCGCGCAGCAGCGCCTCCAGGCTGCTGTCGGGTGAGACGGCGACGTAGCGGGTGGGCCGGCCGGTGGAGCGGGTGGCCAGGCCGAGGTCGAGCAGCGTCTGCAGAATGCGGCGGGCGGCGGTGGCCGGCAGGTGGCAGTCGGCGACGATCTCGGCGACGGTGGCCTGGGTTCGGCGGACGAGCGCGTGGTAGACCTCCTCGTCCTGAGGGCTGAGCCCGATCGCCTCCAGCACGCGATCCTCCTGTCCGGATAACGACACATGGCGGAAACTCGCCACTAACAGATCTTGTCAGTAATTGGCGGAAGATGTCAGCGTTCTTGAGCACCATCGGCCCCAGTGGCCACAGGAATGAAGGAGCATCATGCCGTTGTCCCCTCGTCGCTCGCCTGGTCGCCGACTGCTGGCAGCCGTCTTACCTGCAGTTCTGCTGACGACCGCGACGTTCGGGACGCTCGTCCCGGCGACCGCGAGCCCGGCCGCGGCGCAGACGGCCCCCGCCCCCGACCGGGGCGGCAAGATCGACGCCAAGCTTGCCGAGCAGATGAAGAGCGCGCGCGGTCGCATCGAGGCGCTCGTCGTATTGCGTACGCTGAAGGAGCCGCCCCCGGCCGACACCCCCGTGCAGGCGCGCGCCGCGCTCAAGGAGAGCGCGGAGCCGGTGCAGGACCCGGTGGCCGAGTTCGTGCGCTCGCGCGGCGACCAGGTGGTCAACACGTTCTGGCTGAAGAACATGATCCTGGTACGTGCCACGCCCGCCACGCTGGCCGCGCTTGCCGAGCTCGAGCTGGTCGATCGGATCATCCCGAACTTCACCCTCACCGCGCCCGAGCCGGAGCGCGCGCCGCAGCCCAGGACCATGGCGGCCGAGGAGACCACCTGGGGCATCGCCAAGATCGGCGCGGACCGCGTGCAGAAGGAGCGCGGCCTGACCGGCAAGGGCGTCCGGGTGGCCGTGCTCGACACCGGCATCGACATCACCCACCCCGACCTGCAGGGCAAGCTGGTGGGCTCGGGCCCGGAGCACGCGGGCGGCTGGATCGAGTTCGACCCTGACGGCAAGCCCGTGGCCAGCGAGCCGCACGACAGCGCCTTCCACGGCACCCACGTGGCGGGCACGATCGCGGGCGGCGACACCTCCGGCACGCAGATCGGCGTCGCGCCCGGCGCCGAGCTGATGGCCGCGCTGACCATCCCGGGCGGCAACGGCACGTTCGCGCAGGTGATCGCGGGCATGCAGTGGGCGATCGCGCCGTACGCCGCCGACGGCACCCCGGCAGGCGAGCCCGCCGACGTGGTCAGCATGTCGCTCGGCGCCGAGGGCTACTTCGACGAGATGGTCGAGCCCGCGAGGAACATCTACCGGGCGGGCGCGTTCCCCGCCTTCGCCGTCGGCAACAACTGCGCGGAGGGCGCGTCCTCCAGCCCCGCCAACGTGTACGAGGCGATCTCCGTGGGCGCGACCGACGCCGACGACAACGTGGGCGACTTCTCCTGCGGCGGCGTGGTCAAGTCGACCGACTGGTTCGACGCGCCGCCGGAGTGGCCGGACTCGTACGTGGTGCCCGACGTCTCCGCGCCCGGCGTGGACGTGGTGTCGACGATGCCCGGCGGCGGGTACGCGGCGCTGAACGGCACCTCGATGGCCACCCCGCACGTGTCGGGCACGGTCGCCCTCATGCTGGAGGCCCACCCCGACCTGACCGTGGACGCGGCCGAGGAGATCCTGGCCGGCACGGCGGTCGCCGACGACCGCTACGGCCCGCTGCCGAACTCCCGCTACGGCCGTGGCCGCATCGACGCGTACGCGGCGGTCGCCGAGGCGACGCTGACCAGCGGCGTGCGCGGCACCGTCGTCGACAAGCGCGGCCGCAAGCCGCTGGCCGGCGTGCGGGTGACCAGGCCCGACGGGCGCAGCACGGAGACGGACGAGAACGGCCGCTTCGAGCTGCGGATGCCCCCGGGCAAGCACGAGCTGACGCTGTCCAGGTTCGGCTACGAGGACGTGAAGAAGACCGTCACGGTGCGCGAGAACCGGCTCTCCGACACGCGGTTCGAGCTGGAGCGGACCAGGTGGAGCACGATCTCGGGGCGGGTGACGTACGGGCCGACCGGCACGGCCGTGCCCGGCGCCACGGTCAGCGTGCTGGGCGTGCCCGACGAGCTGGCCGCCACCACCGACGCCAAGGGCCACTACACGATCAAGGACGTGCCGGTCGGTGCGTACAAGATCGCCGCACAGGCCACCGGTGTCTCCAGGTCGCCTGAGATCGAGGTGACGGTGGACAAGCACAAGGCGTCGGCGGACTTCACGCTGCCCCGCCGCTCCCCCACCGAGCGGGTCTCGCTCGGCACGGACGGCCGGCAGGCCAACCACGACTCCTGGTGGGCCGAGCTGAGCGGCGACGGCAGCACGGTGGTGTACGCGAGCTTCGCCACCAACCTCACCGACGAGCGCGACACCAACGGCGAGCTGGACATCTTCGCCACCGACCTGCGCACCCGCGTGACCGAGCGGATCTCGGTGGCGGCCGACGGCGGGATCGCCGACTCGTTCTCGCTGACGCCGACGGTCAGCCGCGACGGCCGGTACGTCGGGTTCAGCAGCGGCGCGACCAACCTCGTCGAGGGCGATGACAACGGCCGGACGGACTCCTTTGTCCGCGACCGGCAGACCGGGACGACCGAGATGGTCTCGGTGTCGTCCAGCGGTGAGCCCGGCGACGACAACTCGGGCTCGCCGAAGCTCAGCGCGGACGGCCGGTACGCCGTCTTCGACAGCATGGCGACCAACCTCGTGCCCGGCGACACCAACGGCCGCAACGACGTGTTCCTGCACGACCGGCAGACCGGCACCACCGAGCGGATCTCGGTGACGCAGGACGGCGAGCAGTCGAACGGCAACGCCCGCGAGGCCACGATCAGCGCCGACGGCCGGTACATCGCCTTCCAGAGCGACGCATCCGACCTGGTGCCAGGGGACGACAACGGGGAGATCGACACCTTCCTGCTGGACCGGCGGACGGGCACGCTCACCCGCATCACCGGCCCCGACCCGGCCACCTCCACCGACGGCCCCGTGATCAGCGCGGACGGCACCAAGATCGCGTACTCGAACGGCTTCGGGCTCGGCGAGATCTACGTGCAGGACCTGGCCACCGGCAAGGCCGACATGGTGTCGGTGACGCTGGACGGGACCGGCGCGAACGCCCTGACCTTCGCCCCCTCGCTCTCCGCCGACGGAAGCAAGGTCGCCTTTTACAGCAGCGCCGACACCCTCGTCGAGGGCGACACCAACAACCTCAACGACATCTTCGTCCGGGACGTCGCGGCCGGCACCACCTCCCGGGTGTCCGCCGTGCCCGGGGGCGGTGAGGGCGACGGGCGCTCGTACCTGCCGTCGATCAGCGCAGACGGCCGGTACGTGACGTTCGAGAGCACCTCGACCAACCTGGTCGACGGCGACACCAACAAGCGCTCGGACATCTTCGTGCACGACCTGGTGAACGGGCCCGAGGCGCTGTTCGTGGTGAGCGACCTGAAGGTGACGCCGGAGTCGTCGCCCTCGGGGCACGTGCGGGTGAGCGCGCAGGTGCGCAACATCGGCGAGCGCGAGGGGACGTACGACGCCGTGGTCCGCGTGAACGGCGCCGAGGAGCAGCGGCGCGCGGTGACGCTGAAGCCCGGCAAGGACGCGAAGGTCTCGTTCGAGCTGCGGCGCACCCAGGCGGGCACGTACACCGTCACGCTCGGCCCGCTGACCGGCCACTTCACGGTCAAGCGGTGAAGCGTCCAACGCCGCTGCCCGGCCGCTCCACGGCCGGACGATGATCACATGACGAGGGGGCCGTCCCGGAAGGGGCGGCCCCCTCTGCGTGTGCGGGCTCAGGGGTGGGGACCCCGCGCGGGCTCGGCCGGGCGGGGCTCTTCTCCACGCGTGCGGGCTCAGCCGGGCGGCGGCAGCTCGCCCGAACCTCGGGCGATCAGGCGGGTCGGTACGACCGTGCGGCGGGCCCGCGAGCGGTCACCGTCCAGCCGGGCCAGCGCCAGCTCGGCCGCCGCTCCCCCGATGCCCGCCGGGTCCTGGGCGACCACGGTCAGCGGCGGGTCGAGCGCCTCGGCGAGCGGCGGGTCGTCGAACCCGACCAGCGCCACGTCCTTGCGCCCGGCCCTGGCCAGCGCCACCACCGCGCCCAGGGCGGCGAGGTCGTTGCCGGCGAACAGCGCGGTAGGCGGCTCGCGCAGGCCGAGTAATCGCAGGGTGGCGCGGGCGGCGGCCTCCGGGCCGTGCCCGGTCGTGACGAGCGTGCGCTCGAACGGCAGGCCGGCGGCGGCGAGCGCGTCCCGGTAGCCGCGCAGCCGCTCGCGCCGCGTGTAGAGCGCGGGCAGGTCGCCGACGAAGCCGATCCTGCGGTGGCCCCGGGCGATCAGGTGGGCGACGCCGGCTCGCGAGCCCTCCCGGTTGGCGCTGACCACGCAGTCGGCGGTGAGCCGCGCGGGCGGCCGGTCGAGGAAGACGACGGGCAGCCCGGCGGCGCGCTCAGCGCGCAGGTGCCGGTGGTCGCCGCCGGCCGCGGGCACGATCAGCAGGGCGCTGACCCGGCGGTTCAGGAACGTCGCGATCAGCGCCTCCTCACGTGCCGCCGTCTCCTCGGACGAGCCGACGATGAGCGTGAGCCCGCGCGCCCGTACGGCGTGCTCGACGCCGCCCGCGACCGCGCCGAAGAACGGGTCGCCCAGCTCGGGGATGACCAGCCCGACCGTGGCGTCCCGCGCGCCGATCCTGATGTTGCGCGCCATGAGGTTGGGCCGGTAGCCGAGCCGCCTGACCGCCGCGAGCACCCGTTCCCGGGTCCGCCCGGCGACCGGGCCGTCGCCGTTGAGCACGCGGGAGACGGTCTTGGCGGTCACCCCGGCCTCGCGGCCGACGTCCGCCAGCGTGGGCATCGTGCTCGCCGCGGGCCGCCGCGCGCGCCGCATGACCGGAGCCCGGCCGGTCAGGACAGGCCGATCGCCCGCGCCGCGTCCTCGTCGGCGACGACGGACGTGCCGTCCGACACCCGCACGGCCCCGGTCATGATGGCGACCACCTCAGCCATGCCGTGCTCGCGCGGGTTCAGCACGGCGGCCCGGCGGCCGAGCCGCTGGACGTGGATGCGGTCGGCGATCTCGTACACGTGCGGCATGTTGTGGCTGATCAGCACGACGGGGGTGCCGCGGTCGCGTACCTGCCTGATGAGGTCGAGCACCTGCCCGGACTCCTTGACGCCGAGCGCGGCGGTGGGCTCGTCCATGACGACGACGCGGGTCGCCCACGCCACCGCCCTGGCCACGGCCACGCCCTGGCGCTGCCCGCCGGACAGCGTCTCGACCGGCTGGGTGAGCGAGCCGAGCCCGATCTTCAGCTCCGCCATGTGCCTGGCCGACTCCTCCCGCATGCGCTTCTTGTCCAGCATGCGGAAGACCGTGCCGAGCAGGCCGGGCTTGCGCAGCTCGCGGCCGAGGAACATGTTGGTGGCGATGTCGAGCGAGGCGGCCACGGCGAGGTCCTGGTAGACCGTCTCGATGCCGTGCCTGCGGGCGTCGAGCGGGTCGCGCAGCCGTACGGGCTCGCCGTCGATCTTGATCTCGCCGGCGTCCGGCTGCAGCGCGCCGGTCAGCGCCTTGATCAGGCTGGTCTTGCCGGCGCCGTTGTCGCCGACGACCGCGAGCACCTCGCCCGGCATCAGGTCGAAGTCGGCGCCGTCCAGCGCCGTCACGTGGCCGTACCGCTTGACCAGGCCGCGGGCCTGCAGCACCGGTGTGGTCATCGCGTCCTCCTGCGGGAGAGCTGGTCGACGGCGACCGCCAGAATGACCAGGACGCCGGTGATGAGCGTCTGGTAGATCGACGGCACGCCCATGAGCTGCAGGCCGTTGCGGAACACCCCGACGATCAGCGCGCCGATGAGCGTGCCGATGACCAGGCCGCGCCCGCCGAACAGGCTGGTGCCGCCGAGCACGACCGCGGTGATGCTGTCGAGGTTGTCGGTCTGCCCCGCCTGCGGGTCGCCGACGCCGGTGCGGGAGACCAGCAGCAGGGCGGCGACGCCGTACACGAGGCCGGCCAGTGTGTAGACGCCGACCAGCAGGGGGCGGGTCCTGATGCCGGTCAGGCGGGCCACCTCGGGGTTGTTGCCGAGCGCGTAGACGTGGCGGCCCCAGGCGGTCGAGCCCAGCAGGTACGCGAACAGCAGGAACAGCAGGATCGTCAGCAGCGAACCGTAGGTGACGTTCGTCTGCCCGATGCGGAACGTCTGCCCGAGGAAGGTCAGCGGCGCCGGCAGGTTCGTCACCGTCTGCTCGGCCGAGTAGATGTGGGTCAGCGCGAAGACGACGTTCAGCATGCCGAGCGTCACGATGAACGGCGGCAGCGCGATCCGCGTCACCAGCAGCCCGTTCACCAGCCCGAACCCGGCGCACACCGCGAGCCCTGCGGCGACGGCGAGCAGCGGCGGCCAGCCGGAGTCCACGGCCAGCTTGGTCATGACGATCCCGCCGAACGCCATGATCGCGCCGCAGGCCAGGTCGATGCCCGCGGTCAGGATGATCAGCGTCTGCCCGATGGCCAGCGTGCCGACCACCATCACCTGCTGAATGATCAGCGAGAAGTTGGGCCCGGTGAAGAACTGGGCGCTGTTGAGCCCGAAGAACAGGCAGGCCAGCACCAGCGCCGCGAGGGGCCCGGCGACGGGGGTGGCGATCAGGCGGCCCATCAGGCGGCGCCGCAGCGGCGGCGCTTCCAGCACGGCCATCGTCAGCCCCAGCAGTTGGCCAGGCCGTAGGCGGTGTCCTCGGCCTCGACGCCGGGGACGGCCTTGTCGGTGATGAGCGTGACGCCGGTGTCGGTGTAGCCGGTGGCCTTCTGCCCGGTCTTCGCGAACGCGGCCACCGCCTTGACGCCCAGCTCGGCCATCTTGAGCGGGTACTGCTGGCTGGTGGCGGCGATCTGGCCGGACTGCACGGCCTTGGTGCCGGTGCAGCCGCCGTCCACGGACACGATCAGCACGTCCTTCTCCCTGCCCTTGGCCTTCAGCGCCGTGTAGGCGCCCAGCGCGGCGGGCTCGTTGATGGTGTAGACGACGTTGATGTCGGGAGCCTTCTGCAGGCAGTTCTCCATCGCGGTCTGGCCCTTGGCCTGGTCGCCGCGGGTGTCCTGGGAGCAGACGATCGACGGGTCGCCCTCCTGGACGCCGAACCCCTTGAGGAAGCCGTCGTGCCTGAGCTGCCCGACCGTGATGCCGGGCGCCAGGTCGAGGGTGGCGATCTTGGCGGGTGTGCCGGCCATGGCGGCCTTGGCGTACCGGCCGATCAGCTCACCGGCCTTGAAGTTGTCGGTGGCGAACAGCGCGTCGGTGGCGTCCTGCGGCTCGGTCGGCGTGTCGAGCGCGATGACCAGGACGCCCGCGTCCCGCGCCTTCTTGATGGCGGGCACGATGGCCTTGGTGTCGCTCGGGGTGATGAGGATGCCTTTGACGCCGGCGGCGACCATGTTCTCGATGGCCGTGATCTGGGCGGCGTTGTCGCCGTCGAACTTGCCTGCGGCGCTCATCAGTTCCAGGCCCTCGGCCTGGGCCGCCTTCTGGGCGCCTTCCTTCATCTTGACGAAGAACGGGTTCGTCTCCGTCTTGGTGATGAGGCCGACCTTGGGAGTGGCGGTGGCGGCCTGGTCGGCGCCGCCGCAGCCGGCGATGAGGAGAGCGGTGACGAGGAGTCCGGCCGGAATTCTGACGTTCATGGCGGTTCCCATCGCGGTGCTGGCGATGTCATCGATGTCAGGTGTCATCGATGACATCCGGGCCGTGCTGCGATGATGAACTGCGTCCAGGAGGGCGTCAATGCACATGACCGCGCTCCTGACTGTGCGGACACGGCAGCGTACCCGGGAAGAGAGGCTGGTCCGATGATCGCTGTGCTCGGCGAGTGCGTCGCCGACGGCTTCACCGAGTCCCCACCGGCGGGCGACGCGAGCGTGCCGGGCGGTCCGAGCAGCGCGAGCGGGCCCAGCGGCGCGAACGGGCCCAGCGGCGCGAACGGGCCCAGCGGCGCGAACGGGCCCAGCGGCGCGAACGGGCCCAGCGGCGCGAACGGTGAGGGCGGCGCGGGGGCGGGGCTGGGGTTGCGGGTGCTGCCCGGCGGCGGGCCGGCGAACACGGCGGTGGCGCTCGCCCGGCTCGGCACGCGGGCCCGTTTCCTGGGGCGGCTGTCGGGTGACGTCTTCGGCGAGATGTTCCGCGCCCGGCTGGCCGCGTCGGGCGTGGACCTGTCGGCGGCGGTCGCGGCCGCAGAGCCGAGCACGCTGGCGGTGGCCGCGCTGGACGAGAGCGGGCGGGCCGCGTACACCTTCTACGCCCAGGGCACCGCCGACTGGCAGTGGACGCGCGACGAGCTGGACCTTGCGCGGCTCGGCACCGCCTCGTGCCTGCACACCGGCTCGCTCGCGCTGGTCAAGCAGCCGGGCGCGGCGGCCGTCGAGGAGTTCGCGGCGGCCGCCGCCGCCGAGCGGGTCACAGTCTCGATCGACCCCAACGTGCGGCCCAGCCTCGCCGCGCGGGACGACTATCAGGTGGAACGATGGTGCGCGTACGCCGACGTGCTGCGGCTGAGCGACGACGACCTCGCGTTCCTGCTGCCGGGCACCACGGCGGAGGCCGCCTGCGACCGCTGGCACGCGGCCGGGGCCCGGCTGATCGTGGTCACGCTCGGCGAGAAGGGGGCGCTGGTGTCGCTGGACGGCGAGCGCGCCACCGTGCCCGCCGTTCCCGTGGAGGTGGCCGACACGGTCGGGGCGGGCGATGCGTTCACCGCCGGGCTGCTGCACCACCTGGAGGGCAAGGGGCTGCTCGGCGGGCGGCTGGACGGGCTCGACCTGGACACCGCCGTGGCGGCGGCCACGTTCGCGGCCCGCGTGGCGGCGCTGACGTGCACGGTCCCCGGCGCCGACCCACCCTGGTCGCACCAGCTCTGAGCCGGGAAAGCGCGGGGGCCGAACCGTGGCGCGGGTGCGGAGCCCGCTGGGAACGCGGAGGCCGGCCCGGGCGCAGGCACGGAGCCCGATGGAGAACGCGGAGGCCGGGGCCGCGCGCCTCAGGTGCGGTCCCGGCCGTTCCGTGCGTCAGAAGTCGAAGTCGTCGATGTTGTCCTTGGTGAAGACGAACGGGTCGCCCAGCAGGACCGTGCCGTCCTTGCCGACCGTGTAGTCGCCGAGCTTGCCGGCCTTGAACGTCTCGCCCTCCTTGCCGGTGATCAGCCCGGAGGCCAGCGCGCCGCCGGCGTAGGCGGCCAGGTAGCCGAGGTCGGACGGGTTCCACAGGGCGAACGCCTTGACCGTGCCGTCCTTGACGTACGCGCGCATCTGGTTGGGCGTGCCGAGCCCGGTGAGCTGCACCTTGCCCTTGTACTCGGAGGCGGACAGGTAGCGGGCGGCAGCCGCGACGCCGACCGTGGTGGGCGAGATGATGCCCTTGAGGTCGGGGTGCTTGGCCAGCAGGCCCTGCGTCTCCTGGAACGACTTCTGGTCGTCGTCGTCGCCGTAGACCGTGTCGACCAGCTTGAGCTTGGCGTACTCGGGCTTGGCCAGCTCGGTCTTCATCATCTCGATCCAGGTGTTCTGGTTGGTGGCGTTCGCGGTCGCCGACAGGATCGCGATCTCACCGCCCTCCTCGCCGATCGCCTCGCTGATGAGCTTGATCTGCGAGGCGGCGATGCCCTCCGCGCTGGCCTGGTTGATGAACAGGTCCCGGCAGGACGGGTTGGTGTCGGAGTCGTACGTGACCACCTTGGCGCCGGCGGTGCGGGCCTCCTGGAGGGCGCCGCAGATCGCGTCCTTGTCGTTGGCGGAGACCACGATCACGTCGGTGCCCTGCTGCGACAGCGTGTTGATGTAGCTGACCTGCGCCGACGGGCTGGCCTCCGAGGGACCCGTCTGACTGTAGACGCCCTTGAACTCCTCGACCGCGATCTTGCCGCCCTTGTTGTCGGAGGCGTCGAAGTACGGGTTGTTCACCTGCTTGGGCAGGAAGGCGATCTTCAGCCCCTCCTTGATCGTCCCCGTGCCTGCGGAGGCGCCGGAGGTGGGCTGGGCTACCTCTTCCTGGCTCGCACAGCCGGAGACGGCGAGGCTGAACGCGGTGAGCACCGCCAGGGCGACGGCCCTGCCTCCTCGAGTTATCGCTGCCATGATGGGGTTCCTTTCGCGGCCCGCGATCGCGGTCAGGGGGTGACGGATCGCCGGCGGCGCAACCGCTCGCGCACCATGCCGGCGACGTTGGGTCCCACTACGGAGACGATGAGCAGGGATCCGGTGATGATGGTCAGGGTGTTGGCCGGCACGTACGCGAGCTGCAGCGCGTTGCGCAGCGTGCCGAGCAGGATGACGGCGGCGATGACGCCGAGCAGCCCGCCGCGCCCGCCGAAGATGGACACGCCGCCGAGCAGCACCGCGGCCACCACGGCCAGCTCCAGGCCCATGCCGTTGTCGGCGCGGGCGCTGGCGAAGCGCAGCGTCCAGAAGACGCCGGCCAGCGACGACATGGCGCCGGTCGCGACGAAGAGCCAGAACTTCGTGCGGGCCACGCCGATGCCGGTGAAGCGGGCGGCCTCGGCGTTGTTGCCGATGGCGTACAGGCCACGGCCGATCGGGGTGGCGTGCAGCACGAGCGCGAAGACGATCGCCAGGGCGGCGACCACGAGGATCATCCACGGGATGGTCAGCCCGGGGATGGGGGCGATCGCGCCCATGGTCCACTCGGGCGGGTAGTCGGCCACCGCCTTGTCGCCGAGCACCACGTACGCGAGCCCTCGGTAGAGCGCCAGCGTGCCGATCGTCACCGCGAGCGACGGCAGCCCGAAGCCGGTCACGAAGAGGCCGTTGACCGCGCCGAGCAGCGCGCCCAGCAGCAGGCACAGCACGATCACCACGGGCAGCGAGGTGACGCCCCACAGCCAGAGCTGGCCCATGACGGTGCAGGTCAGACCCAGGATGCTGGCCACCGACAGGTCGATCTCGCCGGTGATGATCACCAGGGTCATGGGCAGCGCGATGAGCGCGATCGGGATGACCTCCAGCGTCACGAACCGCCAGAAGCGCGGGCTCGCCACGCCCTCGATCGTGAGCGCGCCGGCCGCGACGACCAGGATCAGCGCCACGACCAGGGCGGCGTCCCAGGAGCCGACGACCGGCCGCACCCGCCGCAGCAGGCCGCCGCCCGCATCCGCTGCCGCCCCGCTTCCGCTACCGGTCCTGGTGCCGGTCCGGATGCCGCGCGCCGTGCTCTCGTTCACGCCGTCCCCCGCGCTTTTCGCCGCGTCCCCCGCACTTTTCGCCGCTTCGTCACGCACCCGGTCAGCCACGGCCGCTCCTTCCTCGCAGGGACCTCGCCATGCGGACGGCCAGCGCCCGGTCCAGGCCGATCGCGGCCAGGATGAGCGCACCCACGGCGGCCCGCTGCCAGAACGGGCTCACGCCGAGCACCGGCAGCGCGCTGCTGATCGTGGTGAGCAGCACCGCGCCGAGCGCGGCGCCGTAGACCGAGCCGCTGCCGCCGAAGATGGCCACGCCGCCGACCACCACGGCGGCCACGACGTTCAGCTCGAAGCCGTTGCCGGCGTTGGCGTCGAGGGTGCCGAAGCGGGCCGCGTACAGGACGCCGGCCAGGCCCGCCAGCGCGCCCGAGACGACGAACGCGGCGAAGACCCGCTTGCCGACCGGGATCCCGGCCAGGCGGGCGGCGGGCGGGCTGGAGCCGATGGCGTACAGCTCCCTGCCGCTGCGGTACGTCCGCAGGTAGTAGCCGGCGGCCACCAGCACCATCACCGCGAACAGCGCCAGCACCGGCACGCCCAGCAGGGTCGCGCTGCCCATCCGCAGGAAGCCGGGCGGCATGTCGGCGGCGTTGATCTGCCGTCCTGTGGCCCAGGTGTAGTCGACGCCGCGGAAGACGTACAGGGTGCCGAGCGTCACCACCAGGGCGGGGACGCGGGCGGCGGCGATGAGCGCGCCGTTGACGACCCCGCAGGCCGCGCCGAGCAGCACGCCGGCGATCAGCGCCACCGGGATGGGCAGACCGGGGTTCGCCAGGAAGAGGCTGCCGGTCGCGAACGCCGACAGTCCCAGCACCGAACCGACCGACAGGTCCACGTTGCGGGTGATGACGACGATGCTCTGCCCGACGGCGAGCACCGCGAGGATGGTGGAGCCGAGCAGCAGGTCCTTGATGCCCTGCGCGGTGAGGAAGCGCGGGTTGACCAGCGTGGTCACGGCCACGAGCAGCACCAGCGCGGCGGCGATGCCCAGCTCTCTGATCACGAACACCCGGTGCACGAGCCGGGTGCCCTCGCGCGCTCCCGTGGGGGCCTGCGTCACCGCCGTCATGCGCCACCGTCCTGTCCCGTGGCCGTTTCGGTCATCGCCGTCATGCGCCACCGCCCTGTCCGGTCGCGGCCAGCATCACCGACTCCTCATCCGCCTGCGTTCGCGGGATGTCGGCCACCAGCCGGCCTTCGTGCATGACGAGCACGCGGTCGGCCATGCCGAGCACCTCGGGCAGCTCGCTGGAGATCATCAGCACCGCGACGCCCTGCCCGGCCAGCTCCGACAGCAGCCGGTGCACCTCGGCCTTGGTGCCCACGTCGATGCCGCGGGTGGGCTCGTCCACGATGAGCACGCCGGGCTCGGTGGACAGCCACTTGGCCAGCACCACCTTCTGCTGGTTGCCGCCCGACAGCGTGGAGACGGGGTCGGTGAGGCGGGCGGTCTTGACCTGGAGGCGTTCGCTCCACATGCGGGCCGCCGCCCGCTCGGCGCCGCCGAACAGCAGCCCGAGCCGGCTCAGCGACCAGCGCCTGGTGAGGGTGGCGTTGCGCTCGACCGACAGCTCCATGACCAGGCCCTGCTGGCGGCGGTCCTCGGGGACGAGGGCCAGTCCCGCGGCGATGGCGGCGGCGGTGTCGCCGGGCGGCAGCGTGCTGCCGTCCACGATCACCTCGCCGGCGTCGGGCCGGTCAACGCCGAACACGGCCCGCGCCACCTCGCTGCGCCCGGCCCCGACGAGCCCGGCGAGCGCCACGATCTCGCCGCCGCGCACGGCGAAGGAGACGTCCTCGAAGACGCCGTGCCTGGTCAGGCCGCGCACCTCCAGGCGGGACTCGCCGACGGCGGCCGCCGTCTTGGGGTACAGCGAGGACACCTCGCGGCCGACCATTCTGCGGACCAGCTCCTCGACGGTGAGCTCGGCGGCCGGGTCGGTGGAGACCCAGCGGCCGTCGCGCATCACCGTGATCCGCGAGCAGAGCGTGAAGATCTCGTCGAAGCGGTGGGAGATGAACAGCACGGCCGCGCCCGACTCGCGCAGCGACCCGACGACCGAGAACAGCCGCTCGACCTCCACGCCGGACAGCGCGGCCGTGGGCTCGTCCATGATGAGGACGCGGGCGTCGAACGCGAGCGCCTTGGCGATCTCCACGAGCTGCTGGTCGGCGATGGACAGGCCGCGGGCGGGCCGGTCGGGGTCGAGCCCGACGCCGAGCCTGGCGAACAGCTCGGACGTGGCCGCGCGCATGGCGTTGGCGTCGATGCGCCGCATGCTGCGCAGCGGCTGGTGGCTCATGAAGATGTTCTCGGCGACCGACAAATCCGGAAATAGTGTTGGCTCTTGATAAATCACCGCAATTCCGGCGGCCTGGGCGTCGGCGGGGCCGGAGAACGCCAGCTCCTTCCCGTCCACGGTCAGCGTGCCCGTGTCGGCGGGATGGGCGCCGGCGAGGATCTTCACCAGCGTCGACTTGCCGGCCCCGTTCTCTCCCACCAGGCCGTGCGCCTCTCCGGCGTACAGGTCGAGCCGCACGCCCGACAGGGCCTGGACCGCACCGAAGGACTTGCTGACATCGCGTAGCGACATGATGGGAGGAGATTCGCTCATACGCCCTCCGGCGCCGTTGTCGGCAAAACGTTTTAATGTGTCCAGAACGTAAAACGGCGGGGAGTTACGTGTCAATACTGCTCGTACGCGACTTGCGCCTGGCCATAAATTTTCTAAAACGATTTAGACACTAGTCGGTCGCACAGGAACGGATCCCCCGGCGCGGGCATGGGCGCCACCACCGGTCGCACGGGAGCGGGCCCCGGCGCGGCGGCCGCAGGTGTGTGCGCCACCACCGGCTCGTGGCGAGGCCCGGGTCACTCGGCCGGCACCGTGCGGTAGCCGTTCCACACGAACCTGGCCGTCGTCACCGCGTCGTCGCCGTCGCCCGTGATGAGCTGGTGGATGGCGATGCCGTCCAGCTCGCGGTACTCGCACCACTCGTGGTCGGACGTCAGAACCAGGTCCAGCCCCAGGTTCACCAGCAGGTCGAACACCTGGCCCCGGTTGGCCCTGTCCACGCCCACGAACACCTCGTCGAGCAGGATGAAGCGCGGGCAGCCCGGGTCGGTCAGGTAGTGCGCGGCCACGGCGGCGAACAGCGGCAGGTGCAGCGCGATCGCCTTCTCCCCGCCCGACAGCGCCCCGTGCAGCTTCCGCGTCAGCTCCTGCCAGCCCTGGCCGTCGCCCCGGTCCAGCTTGACCACGAACCGGTGCCAGGCGGTGTAGTCGAGGACCTTCATGAGCTGGTCCTCCCAGCTCGCCGACGAGTCGTCGGCCCGCGCCTCCTCGATGCGTTCCCTGAAGAAGACGTACAGGGCCTCCTTGTCGGCCTCGCTGAGCCCGGCCGGGTCGCGCAGCAGCAGGTCGCGGGCGGCGCGGGTGCCGGGCGACTGCGTGGGATCGACCTGCCAGACCAGCCGCACCGCGACCTTGGAGGCGGTGCGGACCCGTTCCAGGCGCTGGTTCATGGCCTCGACCAGCGCCGTCGCCTGCCTGATGCGGTCGGCGAGATGCCGCCGCGTGTCCCCGGCCAGCGTGCGGTCGAACAGGTCGCGCTCGGCCTCGGTGATGTCGCGGCGGCGGGCGTCCCGCTCCTTGTGCAGGGCCCTGCACAGCGCCGCCGCGCCGGCGCGCACGCCGCCCACGGTGGCGGTGAGCACCTGGACGTCCTCGTCGGGGGTCAGCTGCAGGTCCGCCCGCCCGGCCAGCGCCTCCCTGGCGTGGTGGAAGGCGTCACGCAGCCGCGCCTCGGCCTCCCTGACGTGCTTGTGCTCGTACGGGACCCCGTCCAGCCCTGCGTCCAACTCTGCGGCCACCGCCTCAGCAGCCTCAAGCACCGCCCGCCCGCCGGCCTCGGGGGCGGGCGCGACCGTCACCCGCGCGTCGGCCGGCAGGTGCCCGGCCACCAGCCGGCGGAAGCGCCCGGAGACCTCGTCGCGGGCCCGCGCCGCCTCGGCGTGCCGCTCCTCGGCCGCGCCCAGCTCGCCCCTGAGCCGGCCGAGGCGGGCGTTGAGCCTGGCCAGCCCCTCGTTGACCTGTTTGATGGCGTGGCGGCACTCCTGGTAAGCGGCCTGGGCCTCCTGGAGCCGGGCGAGCGCCTCGTGCTGCTCGGCGCCGACCACGGCCTCGATCGCGGCCAGCCGCTCGGCCAGCACGACGGCGGCGGACGCGGCGCGCTCCGCGCGTTCGACGGCGTCGAGGGCGAGCCGTTCGTACTGGGCGGCGGTCTCGGCCGCCAGCCTGGCGTGCTCGGCGGCGGCGCGGGCGTCGGCGCGGCGGTCGTGCCAGACGGCGCCGGTGGTCTCGGCGGTGCGCAGCGCCTGCTCCAGGTTGTCCAGCGCGGACGGCGCCGCGGGCAGCGCGTGCCGGTCGGCCAGCTCGGTCAGGCGGCGCAGCGACCTGGCCACATCCTGCTCGCGCTCGTGCAGCCGCTCCTCGTACGCGCGCAGCCGGTCCTCCAGCAGCGCCACCTTGCGCTCGGCGCCGTCGAGCGCCTGCAGGGCCTGCGCGTACGGCCTCCTGTCGGGCCTGCGGCGCAGCTCGGCGGCCAGCGTCTCGCGCTCGGCGTCCACCACGGCGAGCAGGTGGTCGCACTCGGCGATGCGTCCGGCCAGCTCGCCCAGCCGGTCGTCAAGCTCGGCGACGCGGCGCCGCCTGGCGCGTTCCCTGGCGGTCGCGCCGATGTAGGCGGGCTCGGGCTTGACCCAGCGGCCCGCCGCAGGGCCGAGCCGCCAGGTGCCGTCCGCGCCGATGACGGCCGGGTGGTCGACGCCGATCGCGGTGGGCGCGAACGCGATGCCGCCCAGCACGGCGTCCGCGGAGACCGGCGAGTCCGGCTCGGTGAGCAGCACGTGGGCCAGGCTGTAGCCGGGTGCGGGGCGGGCCAGCGCGGCGACCGCGAACGCGTCGTGCTCGCCGGGGTCGAACCCGCCGTCCGGCCGCAGCCACAGGTTGAGCAGCCCGGACGCCTCCAGCGCCGCCTCCACGCCCGCCTGCGCCACCGGGTCGAGTCCCGACCGGAACGCGACCGCCCGCCACAGCGGTATGCCGGGGCGGGCCAGCCGCCCGGCGGCGGTGCGGGTGGGCGGGGCGGGCGGTTCGAGCGCGGTCTGGTCGCTGAGGCGTTCGCGTTCCTCGGCGAGCCCGGCCCGTTCGGCGGCCAGCCGGTCGCGCAGCCCGGTGAGCTGCTGCTCGCGGGCCGCCAGCTCGACGGCGGCCATCGTACGTGCGGTGCTCACCAGGTCGTCGGCCCGCTCGAAGTCCTCGGCGAGCCCGGCCAGCGTGGCGGGGTCGAGCTGGAGCTGCGTGCAGCCGCCCGCCCAGTCGGCCAGCGCGGCGGCGAGGTCGCGGGCCCGCTCGTCGCGCAGGCGTTCGGCCCGCTCGCGCTCCTCGTGCGCGGCGGCCAGGTCGTCGCGGGCCTCGTCGCGGTCGCGCTCGGCGGCGGTGCGGCGGCCGACGGCCTCCTCGTGGGCCAGCACCCCGGCCCTGACCTCGCGGATCTGCGCGGTCCTGCTGGTCACGGCGGCCCGCGACAGCTCGCGCGCCCGCCGTACGGCGGCCTCGGCGTCGCCCGCGCCGGCCTTCATGTCCCCGCCGGACCCTCCGGGGTGCTCGGCCTCCTCATGGACGGAGAGCAGCCCGGCGCGGGCGGCCGCCTGCCGGGCCTCGGCGCGGGCGCGGTCGGCCAGGGCGGCGGCCGTGCGGGCGGCGGCCGCGGCGCGCTCGGCACGTTCCTGCCGGGCCGAGACCTCCCTGGCCGCCTGGCCGGCCTGGTCGCGCAGCCGGGCCGCCGTCTCGTGGGCCGCCTGCGCCTCGCTGCGCAGCCGGTGCAGGTCGCCGCCCTCGCGGTAGGCCGCGCTCTCCTTCAGCCCGTCGATCCGCGCGGCCAGGGCCAGCTCCCGCGCCTCCTCCTCGCCCAGCCGCACGGTCGTGGCCGCGAGCTCGCGCTCGGCCTCCTTGAGCGCCTCGCGCCGCTCCTTGACCTCGGCGGCCAGCGACTCCACCCGCTCCCAGGCGGACGTCACCGCCGCGGCGGCGGCCCGCAGCACGCGCTGGGCGTAGCCGCGCTGCCGCTCGGCCAGCCGGTCGGCCTCCTCCACGTCGCGGTCGAGCCGCCGCAGCTCCTCGCGCTGCCGGTCGAGCCGCTCGAACCCCTCGGCGATCTCGTGGATCTCGCCTTCGCCGAGCGGCGGCAGGGCGCTGGAGAGCAGGTCGGACAGCAGCCCGGGGTCGAGGCGTTCGGACAGCTTGGGGGTGCGGAGCTGGCGCAGCGCGGTCAGCAGGGAGTCGTAGCGCTGCTCGTTCAGCTCGCGGTAGAGGGTCCTGCGCACGACGTCGCGGTAGGACTCGGCGGTCTCGTGGACCGTGCCGGACGGGCCCAGCTCGTCGATGAGCTGGGCCTTGGTCAGCGGCTGGCCGCCCTCGCCGGTGAGCCTGATGCCGTCGGGGGCGTCAACGCGGGCGTCGGTGGTGAAGTAGGTGGCGGTGACGTTCTTGGTGTGCACGGTGGCCTGCAGCCGCGCACCGCAGGTGAACCAGCGGCCGTCGGCGTGGCGGAACTCCAGCCACACGTAGCCGACGCGGGTGGTGCCGCCGCCCGCGCCGTCGCCCATGAGATTCCAGTGCATGGTCCGCTCGCCGCCGCCGAACGTGGACAGCCTGCTCGGCTTGAGGCTGGCGTCCAGCAGGTACGGCAGCAGCAGCTCCAGCACCTTCGACTTGCCGCTGCCGTTGGGCCCGCGCAGCAGCAGCCGCCCCCGGTGGAACTCGAACACCTCGTCGTAGTAGCGCCAGACGTTGAGTATCCCGGCGCGCACCGGGACCCAGCGGGCGTCCATCCCCTGCGCGGCGCGCTGCGGGGCGAGCTCGGTAACGGTCATCAATCCTCCTGTACGGCCGCGCGATCGACCCGGTAGCGGGCCGCGGCGGGCAGGGCCGCGACCCGGTCACCCGTACGGCGGGCGAGCCCGAACCGTACGAGCACCTCAAGCGCGTCGGCGGCCAGCCGCGGCCCGCCGCCGTCCGACTGGTACGCCTTGGCCCACTGCGGGAAGCGGCGCAGCAGCTCGGCGGCCTCCTCGTCGAGCCGGGCGGCGCTGACGGGGCCCGAGGTGACGAGCAGGTCGAGCATGAGCAGGGCGGCCACCTTGGCGTGGTTGCCGTCGTCGGGGAACCTGCTGTCGGTGGCGATGCCGTCGGGGTCCACCAGCAGGAACCCCTCGGCCCGCTCCTCCAGCACGAACCCGGCCTCCTCCGCGGCGCGGCGCAGGATCCTGCGGCCGGTCAGGGAGGCGGCGTAGGCCGCCTGTGCGGGGGTCAGCTCGTCGCGGTAGACGACGGGCTCGTCCAGCAGGCGGCGGATGAGCGTGTGGCGGGCGTGCAGGGCGCGCTGGGTCTCGCTGGGCTCGCCCGCGCCGTAGCGCGCCTCGGCGGTCAGCGCGACCGGCGGTCCGCCGCCCTCCCACACGCTCTCGACCGGCTCTGCGGCCGCCGCCTCCGACGGCGGCACCGGCGCGGCCAGCAGGCGGATGATCCGCATGGTGTCCACCCGGTAGAGCACCTTGGCCTCCTCGTCGTCGAGGTAGGCGTCGGTGGCGCCGTCCATCGCGGTGAGCGCGCCGTAGTGCTCGAGCAGCTTGACCGCGTCCACGAACGCGGCGCGCTCCTCCACCCGCACCGGCTCGAACGCGGGCACGCCCGGCTCCACGGCGGCGGCCTGCGCCACCCGGCCCGCCAGCATCCCGATCGTGGTGACGGGCGAGGTGAGCAGCTCGGCCGCGCACAGGCACAGCAGCGTGTAGCGGCGGCGGTCGAACGGCGCCCTGGTGGTGCGGCGGCGCCGGGCCGGGCGGGTGGATCCGGGCTCGGACCTGACCTTGACCAGGCGGGCGTAGCCCTGGCGCGGCTCCACGATCAGCCGCCAGCCGCAGAAGTAGTCGAACCACTGGATCAGCGGCCCGCGCCGCTTCCTGACCAGGTCGAAGGCGGCCGGGTCGTCGTGCGCGGAGACGAGGGGGCGGCCGAGCAGGGTCCTGATGGCGCGGGCCAGCTCTTCCTTCTCGGCGCGTACGAGCTGGTTGGCGAGGGTGCTCACGCGCCCACCACCCGCTCGCGCAGCGTTCCGGGCGCGCGCACGTCGATGAGGTAGTCGGGGGTGCGGAACCAGCCCTCGGACGTACGCAGCACCGCCACCGCACGGCCGGTGGGCGTGTCGTCGGGGGCGCGCAGCACGATCTCCACCCGGCCGTCGGAGGTGACCGCCCGCCGGAACCCGGTCGGGTCGGGCCGCTCGGCCAGCGCCCTGCCGATCAGGTCGAGCAGCCGGCCGAAGGCGTCGTGGTCGAGCTCGCCGAGCTGCGACAGCCTGATCGGGCCCGTCGTGGCCAGCGCCGCCCATGCGGCCTCCAGCTCGGCGCGCTCGCGCTCGGCCTGGGCCCCGCCGGCGTGCCCGCAGCTCGGCCACGTCGCGCACCCTGCCCGTGCGGCCCATCCGCTCGGTACGTCCCCGCGCGCGCAGCAGCGCCGACACCTCGACGGGCTCGGCCTCCGCCCACGGCACCCCCGGCGGGATCAGCTCGGCGTCGGCGTGGCCGAGGTGGGCGTGCCTGGCCGAGCCGAGCCCGAACGCCGCATCCCACAGCCGGTGCGCGTCGTCCTCCGCCGGCGCGGTGGCGAACCAGCGGGCCAGCGTACGGAAGTCGGCGGCGGCACTGGAGGAGCGGCGGCGGGAATCGGTGATGCGGTCGAGCACCTGCAGCAGCGCCACGATGGCCCGCCTGGCCACGTCGTGCAGCCTGCGCACCCTCGGCACGCTGCCGTCCACGGGCGCGAACCAGGCCAGCAGCCGCTCCCACTGCTCCGCCCGCGCCGCCAGCCACGGCGTGGCGTGGTCGGCCCCCGGCACCTTCGGCAGGTCCGCCCCGTCGAGCGCGCGGGCGTGCAGCGTTTCGACCCCCTGCTCGGCGATGGCGCGCACGGCGGCGGCGATGGTGTCGCCGCGCTGCTCCAGGTCTGTCACGAAGTCCTGCAGGTAGGCCACGGTGGCGGTCTTGACCTCGTGGAACGTGGCGAGGTTCGTGCCCTCGGCGCGCAGCAGCCGCTGCAGCTCGGCGTTGAAGCGGCGGGTGTCGGCGCGCAGCGCGTCGAGATGGCCCTCCAGCTCCAGCAGGCAGGCGAAGATACGCCGGTTGCGCCCGGGTCCGGGGTCGCGCAGCAGCTCGTCCAGCTCGCCGAGGCGGTCGGCGATCGCGTCCAGCACCGCCGTCTGCAGCGCTCCTCCCGTCTCCAGCACGGACGTCGCGTGCTGGAGCCCGGCGATGGCCGCCGCGCCGCGCCTGGTGAGCGCGTACTGCAGGTTCCTGCGCTCGTACTCCTCGGCGGTGGCGAAGCCGCCCGAGTGGTCGAAGACCACGTCGAGCAGCCCCCACCCGGCCAGCTGCCGCAGCGTGCCCGCCAGGTCCTGCTCGCCCACCGGGGCGTAGCAGCCGGTGGCGCGCAGCCGCTCGCGCACCTCGTCGGCGGTCAGCGCCGTCTCCAGGCGCTCGTCGGCCTCGCCGAAGGCGAAGAGCACCGCCGTGTGCAGGTCGGCCCGCTCCGTCGTGGTGAACCGGAACATCTCCGGCGGCACCTGTGGCGCGCTCGCCATCACCCGCTCCCCTCGCCGCTCGATTACCCCACGCAACCGTAGCGGGACGCACCGTCGCGGGTGCCGCTGTTTGCCCGCACATCACGGGGGTACGGCGCTGGCATTGGAACCCAGGGGTTCGGGGGGACGGTATGGCCGAGTTCGAGGCGACTCGCGGGATGCCGGCGGAGAGCATGGTGGTGTTCGGGGTGGCATCCGATGTGGAACTCATGGATCGGTGGCTGCCGCAGGGCCTGTCGGTCCACGACGCGGGGCCCGGCACCGTGGAGGCCGACGGCTCACTGGTGCCCGGCGCAGGCCGGACGAAGGGCTCTTCCGCACCTCGGAGGAGCAGCTCAGGGTGGAGTGGGGCGGGCGCGACCACCCCGACTACTCGGGCTGGCTCCAGGTGTCCGACGCGGCCGCCGGCACCAGCGAGGTGACCGTGCACATCAGCCTCCTGGACGAGCCGGACACGGGGACCCGCGCCGACGAGGTCCGCGGCCTGCTGGACCGCTCCCTCGACAGCCTCGCCGACGAGGTCCAGCGCCGCGTCTCCGACGCCGGCTGACCGGCTCAACGCCCCTCCCCCGCCGCCGGAGCCGCTATCCGAGCGGCCTCCCCCGCCGCCGGAATCCGTGGTGGGCGGCGACCCTCGCGAGCGCCGCCCCTCGTCCGTCGCCGGCACCGGGCCGGCAGCGGCGTCTTCAGGTGGCCGCCAGGAACCGCTCGCCCCTCCCCCGCCGCCCGCGAGCCCGCCCGTGCGGCCCGCTCCGCCATCGGGAAACCGCCCGTTCGGCCCACCCCGCCGGCCGCCGGACGACCCGTCCGAAGCGCGATGAAGACCGAGGGTCGGCGGGCGACTGGCTGCGGGGCGGTGATCGCCGAGAGCGGTGACCGCCATTTGCGGTGACCGCCATCGGCGGCGAACATCGCGGGCGCCGCCCCGCGCACGGCGCCGGGTCGAGGCGAGGCCGGGCGGTGGCCGAACATCGAGCCCTTTCATCACCCGGAAAGCCCCGCGGCGGCGGGATTTCCGTCCCGGGACACGCCGGAAAGTCCAATGCCCCTCAGTAGATCTTTTCCCGTATGGGAATTCAGGTGTTTTGCAGACTTGCCCTCGATGTGGAGCAACGTCTATAAAGAACGGCGAAACCGTTGCCTACCTCCCCTGAGACATGCGACAACTATTCCGTTTCCTTACGCCTGCTCTGGCGGGCCTGCTGACCCTCACCGGAGTCACCGGTCCCGCCCGGGCCGCCGCGCCGGAACGGCTTGGCGATTTCTACGGACAGCGCCTGGCCTGGTCCCGCTGCGGCGACGGCTACGAGTGCGGGAAATTGTCGGTCCCGTTGGACTACGCGCACCCTGAGGGAGAACGCATCGGGCTCAGCATGGCGCGTCTGCCTGCGACGGGGCGCAAGATCGGCTCACTCGTGCTCAACTTCGGCGGCCCCGGAGCGTCCGGCGTGGACACGCTGATGCAGAGCAAGGACGTCGTTTCTCCGGCGATCCGCGAGCATTTCGACGTGGTCAGCTTCGACCCCCGCGGCGTCGGCGGGTCGTCGCCCATCCATTGCATGAAGCCGCTCGATCTGGATTCGTACTTCACCCTCGATCCGACGCCCGACACCGAGGAAGAAGTAAAGCGTCAGGAAAAGTGGGACAAAGCCTTCGCAAATTCGTGTGCGAAGCGTTCCGGTAAAAAGCTGCTGGCGCACGTCGGCACGGTCGACGCCGCGCGCGACATGGACGTGATACGCGCCGCGCTGGGCGATGAGAAGCTGACGTATCTCGGTTTCTCGTACGGCACCTACCTCGGCTCGCTGTACGCCGACATGTACCCCGACAAGGTGCGGGCGATGGTGCTGGACGGCGCCGAGGACCCGTCGCAGGACACCGACGACTTCGTCCGCGACCAGGACCGCGGTTTCGAGCTGGCGACGGAGTCGTTCCTGCGCGACTGCTTCAAGGCCAAGGACTGCCCGTTCAAGAAGCACTCGGTGAAGGCGGCGGTCAAGAAGCTCGACCGGCTCTACGACCGCGCCGACCGGGCTCCGCTGCGCAACGAGTACGACGCCCGCCAGGTCACCGAGGCCGTGGTCCGCAGCGCGGTCGAGTACTCGCTGTACCAGACGGCGACCTGGCCGCGGCTGCGTCAGGCGCTGGCGCAGGCGTACAAGGGCGACGGCACGAAGCTGCTGCTGCTGGCCGACGAGAGCAACGGGCGGCGGCCCAACGGTCGCTACGACAACAGCTTCGAGGCCCTCATGGCCATCAACTGCGTCGACCACCCGGAGAGCCCGTGCCCGTTCTGGCCGGTCAAGGGCAACCGCCTGCCGAAGAAGGTGCAGGCCAAGGGCGCGCCGCCGATCGTGGTGGTGGGCACGACGCGTGACCCGGCGACGCCGTACAAGGAGGCTCAGGCGCTCGCGCGGCAGCTGGAGCACGGCGTGCTGCTGACCAACGACGCCGACGGCCACACCGGCTACCGCAGGGGCTCGTCCTGCCTGGACAGCAAGATCGACGCCTACCTGCTGACGGCGAAGGCGCCCCGGCCGGCCACGTGCAAGCCGGACAGCAAGACCGACGCCGACGCCACCGCGAAGGCGGGGGCGAAGGTCAGCGCCTGAGACGGGCGCAGAGCCACCCGCAGGACCCATTGCTGAGGCCCCCTGGCACATCCGACGCCAGGGGGCCTCAGCCATGCCCGAGGGCCGCGCAGAGGGCATCAGGCGGTCAGCCCGCCTGATGCCCTCTGCCGGTCAGCCAGTCGGACCGGCAGGTCAGCCGGTCGCCCCAGCCGGTCAGCCGGTCGCCCCAGCCGGTCAGCCGGTCGCCCCAGCCGGTCAGCCGGTCGCCCCAGCCGGTCGCTCCCACCTTCGTTCCGGCCGGTCGTTCCAGGCGGCGTCTGAGGTGACACCACACCTCGGTGTGGGAGTGGTGACGTTCGGGTCAACCCTGGCCGCGCCTGCGCGATGGCGCCGCCGCCGTGGGAGAGATTGGGCGGACGTAGCTGGAAATTCCCTCCCGAGGAGCCCATGGAGTCGCTGCTGATCCTGCATGCGGTGGCGGCCGTCTGCGCTCCCTGGCTGGTGGCCCGCCTGGGACGGGCCTCGTTCGCCGTGCTGGCCGTGCCTCCGGCGGCCGGGCTGGTGTACACGGGGTGGCTGGCGCTGCGCGGCCTGCCGGTGCGGGAGAGCAGGTCGTGGGTGCCGGTGCTGGGCCTGGAGCTGTCGTTCCGCGCCGACCCGCTGACGGTGCTGATGATGGCGCTGGTCACCGGGGTCGGCGTGCTCGTGCTGTGCTACAGCGCCCGCTACTTCGCGGCGGGCGAGGAGGGGCTGGGCCGCTACGGCGGGGTGATGGTGGCCTTCGCCGGTTCGATGCTGGGCCTGGTCGCGACCGACGACCTGCTCCTGCTGTACGTGTTCTGGGAGCTGACGACGGTCTTCTCCTACCTGCTCATCGGCCACGACCCGGCCAGCCGGACGAGCAGGCAGGCGGCGATGAAGGCGCTGGCGGTGACGACATTCGGCGGCCTGTCGATGCTGGCCGGGTTCGTGCTGCTGGGGCAGGCGGCGGGCACGTACCAGATCTCGCAGATCGTCGCGCGCCCGCCCGACATGGCGCCGGTCGCGCTGGTGCTGGTGCTGGCAGGGGCGCTGTCGAAGTCGGCGATCTTCCCGTTCAGCACGTGGCTGCCGGCCGCGATGGCCGCGCCGACCCCGGTCTCGGCCTACCTGCACGCGGCGGCGATGGTGAAGGCCGGGGTGTACCTGCTGGCCAGGCTCGGCCCGGCGTTCGGCGAGCTGGCGCTGTGGCGGTCGGTGACGGTGCCGCTCGGCGTGGTGACGATGCTGCTGGGCGGCTGGCGGGCGCTGCGGGAGACGGATCTGAAGCGGCTGCTCGCGTACGGGACGGTCAGCCAGCTCGGCCTGCTCGCGCTGCTGTTCGGGGCGGGCACCGAGGGGACGGCGGTGGCGGGCGCCGGGATGCTGCTGGCGCACGCGCTGTTCAAAGCGGCCCTGTTCCTGGTGGTGGGCATCGTCGATCGGGTGACGGGTTCGCGGGATCTGCGCCGGCTGAGCGGGCTCGCCGGGACGATGCCGTGGACGTGCGGGTCGGCGGTGCTCGCGGGGGCGTCGATGGCGGGGCTGCCGCCGCTGGTGGGTTTCGCGGGCAAGGAGGCGGCGCTGGAGTCGCTGCTGGACACGCCGCCCGTGCTGGCGGGGGTGGTGGCGGGCTCGGCGCTGACGGCGGCGTACACGCTGCGGTTCCTGTGGGGTGCGTTCGCCGCCAAGCCGGGGCTGGACCCGACTCCGGCGCATCCGACGCCGCCGGTGATGGCCGTGCCCGTGGTGCTGCTGGCCGCCCTGGGGCTGGCGATGGGGCCGCTGGCCCCCTGGTATGAGGGCGCGATGTCCGGCTACACCGGCACGTACGCCGACCCGGGGCACGACGCGCACCTGGCGCCGTGGAGCGGCGTCTCGACGCCGCTGCTGCTGTCGGCGACGGCGCTGGCGGCCGGATTCGTGCTGTTCCTGGCGCGCCGCCCCATGGCCAGGGCGGGCGCGGCGCTGCACGTGGTGGACTCGGGGCAGGTCTTCTGGACGGCGATCCGCCGCCTCGACCGGTTCGCGATCCAGCTCACCGGCCTCATCCAGCGCGGCTCGGTGCCCGACTACCTGCTGCTGACGCTGCTCGCGACGGTCGGTGTGGGCCTGTTCTCCTTCGCGTACGGTGGCCCGCCGCACCTGGATGTGCCGGTCGTCCCCTGGCAGCGGCCCGAGCAGCCGGTGATCGCGGTACTGCTCGCGGCGGCGGCCGCGCTGGCGATGTTCGCCCGCGCCTACATCCTGGTCGCCGTCGTCATCGGCCTGACCGGGTACGGCACGGCCCTGCTGTTCCTCGTGCACGGCTCCCCCGACCTGGCGCTGACCCAGTTCCTCGCCGAGACGCTGAGCCTGGTGATCTTCGCGCTGGTGCTGCGGCGGCTGCCGGTGGAGCCGGCGGGCGGGCGGCTGCCGATGCCGTTCCGGCTGGCGGTGGGCCTGGCGGTGGGGGTGGTGGCGACGGGCGCGGGCATGCTGGCGATGGCGGCGCGCGGCACCGAGCCGGTGGGCGCGTCGATGCCCGAGGCCGCCGAGGAGGCGGGGGCGGGCAACGTGGTCAGCGCCATCATCCTCGACGTGCGCGCCTGGGACACGCTGGGCGAGAGCGCGGTGCTCATCGTGCTGACGCTGGGCGTGACCAGCCTGGTGTTCCTGCGGCGCAGGTCGTACGCCATCGAGCGGGCCACGACCGAGCACCGCCCGACGGAGGGGACGCACTGGCTGGCCTCGACGCTGCCGCGCAGCCAGCGGGCGCTGGCGTTCGAGGTGGCGGCCAGGCTGACGTTCCACACGGTGCTGGTGCTCTCGGTGTACCTGCTGTTCGTCGGGCACAGCGGGGTCGGCGGCGGGTTCGCCGGCGGCATCGTGGCCGGGCTGGCGATCACGGTGCGCTATCTGGCGGGCGGCAGGAACGAGCTGGCCGCCGCCGTGCCGGTGCACGCGGGCGTGCTGATGGGCGTGGGGCTGACGCTGTCGGCGGGCACGGCGCTGATCGGGCTGCTGTTCGGCGAGGCGGCGTTGGCCATGCTGGCCACGGACGTGAGCGTGCCGCTGGTGGGTCACCTGCACCTGTCGACGGGCCTGCTGTTCGACCTCGGGGTGTACCTCTCGGTCATCGGCATGGTGCAGGACCTGCTGCGCGCGCTGGGCGCGGAGCTGGACCGGCAGATCGACGCCGGGGAGACCCCGTGAACAGCGTCTCCCTGGTGCCGTTCGCCGCGTGCTGCGTGCTCATCACGACGGGCGTGACGCTGCTGCTCGAACGGAGCCTGGTACGGGTGATGGCCGGCGTCATCGTGCTGGGCAACGGCGTCAACCTGCTCATCGTCACCTCGGGCGGGGACGCGGGAGGCCCGCCGTTCACCGGCACGACCGGGATGGCCGATCCGCTGCCGCAGGCCATGGTGCTCACCGCGATCGTCATCACGCTGGGCGTGACCGGGTTCCTGCTGGCGATGGTGCACCGTTCCTGGCAGCTCACCGGCAGCGATGAGGTGCAGGACGACACCGAGGACCGGCGGGTGCGGCTGCGCGCGCGGCGCGGCGAGCTGGGCGACGCCGTACGCGCCAAGCGGGACGCGTACCGGCGGCTGATCGTCGAGCAGCGGGCGGAGCTTGCGAACCTGGAGGCGGAGCGGGCCGAGCGGGAGCGGCTTGAGGAGGCCGACCTGGAGCGGCGCATCGCCCGCGTGCACACCGAGCTGGAGCAGTGGATGCGGATGCTGCGCGCGCAGGGCCTGTCGGAGGAGGAGCTGCAGCGCCGCTTCGAGGACGTGGGGCTGCGCGCGGACACCGGCGGGATCAGCAACGCCGAGCGCATCGAGCAGCTGCGCGAGGAGTTCGAGCGCAGAAGGCTCAAGCAGGAGGCGAGGGAGCGCGAGCTGCGCAAGCAGCTCAAGGCCCGCCAGCGGGAGGCGCGCAAGCAGATGCGCGCGGCCATCAGGAGGGAACGCGCCAGGCAGGCCCTGGCGGAGGACCCCGAGCTGGAGGGCGACGACTGAGCCATGGGCGGTGAGCGGTGATCGGCGGGCTGGACGGTCTCGTCTGCGTGCCCGTGCTGCTGCCGCTGCTGGCCGCCGGGGTGAAGCTGGCGATCGGCGGGCGGCTGCGCCGGCTGCAGTCGCTGATCAGCGTGATCACTTTGGGCGTGTCGCTGTGCGTGTCGGTGGTGCTGATGGTCGCGGCCGACACGCACGGCCCGCTGGTGACGGAGCTGGGCGGCTGGCCGGCGCCGATCGGCATCACGCTGGTCGCCGACCGCCTGTCCACGCTGGTGCTGGTGGTGTCGTCGGCGGTGACGCTCTGCGTGATGGTGTACTCGGTCGCCAACGCCTACGACGACCAGGAGCACGACGCGCCGATGGCGATCTTCCATCCGGCGTTCCTGGTGATGGTGGCGGGGGTGGCCGACGCGTTTCTCAGCGGCGACCTGTTCAACCTGTTCGTGGCCTTCGAGCTGCTGCTGAGCGGCTCGTACGTGCTGCTGACCTTCGGCGGCACCGAGTTCAGGATCAGGGCGGGCGCGACGTACACGCTGATGGCGCTGGCCTCGTCGATGCTGTTCCTGATCGCGCTGGCCGTCACCTACGGCGCCACGGGCACGCTGTCGCTCGCGCAGCTCGCCGAGCGCTTCGCCGCGCTGCCCGAGCAGGTGCAGCTGCTGGTGGAGCTGACGCTGCTGCTGGCCTTCGCGATCAAGGCGGCGATCTTCCCGATGTCGGCGTGGCTGCCCGACTCCTACCCGACCGCGCCCGCCCCCGCCACGGCCGTGTTCGCGGGGCTGCTGACGAAGGTCGGCGTGTACTCGATCATCCGGCTGGAGGCGCTGCTGTTCCCGGTGGGGCCGGTCTCGACGCTGCTGATGTGGGTGGCGCTGGCGACGATGGTGGCCGGGGTGCTGGGCGCTGTGGCGCAGACCGACATGAAGCGGATGCTCTCCTTCACGCTGGTGAGCCACATCGGCTACATGGTGTTCGGGGTGGCGCTGTCGACGGTGGCGGGCCTGGCGGGCGCGGTGTTCTACGTGGTGCACCACATCACCGTGCAGACGAGCCTGTTCCTGGTGGCGGGCCTGGTGGAGCGGCGCACCGGCACGACGTCGGTGACCAGGCTCGGCGGGCTCATGCGGGCGACGCCGCTGATCGCGGTGCTGTTCTTCGTGCCGGCCATGAACCTGTCGGGCATCCCGCCGCTGTCGGGGTTCCTGGGCAAGCTGATGCTGGTGCAGGCCGGACTGGCAGCGGGCGGCTGGCTGCCGGTGACGTTCGTGGCGGCCGGTCTTGCGACGAGCCTGCTCACCCTGTACGCGGTGGCGAAGACCTGGGGCAAGGCGTTCTGGCGTACGCCGCGCGCCGAGGCGGTGGGCCGGGTGCTGGAGAGCGAGGAGCAGACCGGCGAGGACCCGACCGTGACCACGACCTCGCTGCCTGCGGCGCTGCCGCTGTCGGTGGCCGCGCTGGTCGTGCTGGGGCTGTCGTTCACGGTGCTGGCGGGGCCGCTGACGTCGCTGGCCGAGCGGGCGGCGGACGAGCTGCTGGCGCGGGAGCCGTACGTGTCGGCGGTGCTGGAGCGTCCCCGATGAGAGGCGTCCAGGGGAGGTGGCGATGAGACGGGAGGCGCTGCGGCCGCGGCTGCTCGGCCGGCGGGTGCCGCTGCCGCTGGCGGCCTGGCTGACGCTGGTGTGGACGGCGCTGTGGGGCGAGGTGAGCGTGGGCACCGTGCTGGGCGGGCTGGTGACCGGGCTGGTGGTGACGTGGCTGCTGCCCATGCCGCCCATCGACCGGGGCATCCGGCTGCACCCGCTCCCGCTGGTGCGGTTCCTCGCGTACTTCGCGTTCGACCTGGTGATCTCGACGGGGCGGGTGGTGTTCTACGTGCTGCGTCCCGGGGATCCGCCGGCCCAGTTCGTCCGGGTGCCGCTGCGCACGACGTCCGAGCCGATCACGGTGCTGGTCATGGTGGCGATCTCGACGGTGCCGGGCAGCCTGGTCGTGGAGCGCTATCCCGGCGAGCTGCTGCTGCACGTGCTGGGCCGCCCGGGAGACGTCGCCGAGCCCGTACGCCGGGACGTAGCCGGTCTGGAGGAGCGCATCGTCACCGCCTTCGGCACTTCGAGGGACAAGGAGGAGCTGGTGTGAACACGGTGTACCTGGTGACACTGGCCCTGCTCGGCTGCGGCGCGGCCGCGGCGCTGTACCGGGTGGGGCGCGGGCCGTCGATGCTGGACCGGGCGATGGCCCTGGACGTGTTCACGTCGCTGTCGATGTGCGGGGCCGGTGCATACGCGGTGGCCAGGGACGACTACTCGGACCTGCCGATCCTGATGGTGCTGTCGCTGCTGGGGTTCGTCGGGTCGGTGTCGCTGGCCCGCTTCTTCTCCGGCAAGGAGGAGCGGAGGGGCGATGAGCGTTCTTGACACGATCGCGGCCGGCTGCCTGCTGCTGGGCGCGCTGCTCGCGCTGTCGGCCGGCATCGGGCTGGTGCGTTTCCGCACCACGCTGGATCGCATGCACGCCGGCACGAAACCGCAGGTGCTCGGCGTGCTGCTGGTGCTGCTGGCGCTGTGGCTGCACCGGCCGTCCCTGGCGTACGTGGGGCCGCTGCTGCTCGTGGCGCTCTCCCAGGTGATCACCGTGTCGGTCGCGGCGTACGTGGTGGCGCGGGCGGCGAACGCCCGTCAGTCCTCCCGCGACGACACCGGGCTGCCGTCGGAGGACTGAGCGTGCGGCGAGCCGCCCTCCGCCGCTCCTCTCCGGCGCCGCCGTGCTCCAGCGCGCCGGAGCGGTCCAGCGCGGGCTGCCCGAACCAGGTCCACAGCGCGAGCAGCGCGAGCAGGCCCGCGGTGAGCCACGCCACCGTCGCGTCGAACAGGTAGTCGATGACGAACATGGTGGCCGTGGTCATCGACACCGCCAGCGCGAGCGCGCCGAGGATGCCGTACAGGTCGGAGCGGCGTACCAGCGTCTCCTTGCGGCCCTGACGGAACAGCACGCGGTGCTGCGCGGGCGGCGCGATGGACCAAGAGCCGTTAAAGCGTGTTCCGCAGCACCTTCGCGGGCGTGATCGGCAGGTCGCGCACGCGGTGGCCGGTGGCGTGGAAGACGGCGTTGCCGATGGCGGCCGCGGTGCCGACGATGCCGATCTCGCCGATGCCCTTGCTGCCCATCGGGTTGAGCGCGTCGTCCTGCTCGTCCAGCCAGTACGCCTCCACGTCGCGGACGTCGGCGCAGACCGGGATGTGGTACTGCGCGAGGTCGCGGTTCAGGAACCCGCCGAACTCCTCGTCGGTCAGCGTCTCCTCCATCAGCGCCATGCCGAGCCCCATCGTCATGCCGCCGATGAACTGCGACCTGGCCAGCTTGGCGTCCACGATGTGCCCGCAGGCGAAGACGCCGAGCAGCCGCGAGACCCGTACCTCGCCGGTCACGGCGCTCACCCGCACGTCGGCGAACTGAGCGCCGAAGGCGTGCCTGGCCAGCTCGGCCTCCTTCTTCACCTCGTCGGTGGTGTCGGCGCGGCCCTCCTTGCCGTCCTTGACCAGTTCCTCGCAGGCGCGTACGACGGCCGAGCCCCACGAGGCGGTGCCCATGGAGCCGCCCGCGACCGGGCCGTCCGGCAGGTCGCTGTCGCCCAGCTCGACGTGCACCCGTTCGGGGGCGACGTTCAGCGCGGTGGCGGCGATCCTGGTCAGCGCGGTACGCGCGCCGGTGCCGATGTCGGCGGCGCCCACCTGGACGAGGATGTCGCCGTCGTCGAGCACCTTGGCCAGCGCCTTCGACGGCGACCGCCGCGCCGGGTAGGTGGAGGCGGCCACGCCGGTGCCGATCAGCCACTCCCCTTCGCGCCTGATGCCGGGCGCCGGATCGCGGTGCTCCCAGCCGAAGCGGCGGGCGCCCTCGCGCAGGCAGCCCACGAGGTGCCGGGAGCTGAACGGCAGCCCGCTGTCCGGCTCGGTCTCCGGCTCGTTGCGGATGCGCAGCTCGACGGGGTCCAGGCCGGCGGCGTAGGCAAGCTCGTCCATGGCGGACTCCAGCGCGTACATGCCGGGGCACTCGCCGGGCGCGCGCATCCACGAGGGGGTGGCGACGTCCAGCCTGACCACCCGGTGTGCGGTGCGCAGCGCGGGCGCGGCGTACATGACCCTGGCGGGCACGGCAGTCTGCTCGGCGAACTCGACCAGCGTCGATGTCTGCACGTACGCCACGTGCTCCATGGCCGTGAGCCTGCCGCCGGCGTCCGCGCCGAGCCGCAGCCGCTGGATGGTGGGCGTGCGGTAGCCGGTGACGTCGAACATCTGCTGCCGGGTCAGCGCGATCTTCACCGGGCGGCCCACCGCCCTGGCGGCCAGTGCGGCCAGGATCGCCTGCGGCCTGGTGGTGCCCTTCGAGCCGAACCCGCCGCCGACGTGCCTGGACACCACCCTGACCTGCTCGCGCGGCAGGCCCAGGGTGCGGGCGATCATGTTCCGGCTGGTGGAGATGCCCTGCGCGGTGTCGTACACCATGAGGCGGCCATCGGCGTCCCAATAGGCCAGCGCCGCGTGCGGCTCCATCGGGTTGTTGTGCAGGACGGGCGTCTCGTAGACGACGTCCACGGTGGTCGCGGCGGCGGCCAGCCCGGCTTCGACGTCGCCCTTCTCGGTGTCGGTCGGGTAGCCGGGGTTGACCACCCCGGGCCGGTACAGGCCGGGATGGTCCATGCGCAGGGTGACGTCGTGGTCGCCGGGGTCGTAGTCCACGCGGACGGCGCCGGCGGCGGCGCGAGCGCGCTCGTAGGTGTCGGCGACGACGGCGGCGACGATCTGGCCGCGGTAGGCGACCTCGCGGCTCTGGAACAGGGCGAGCTCGGGGTCGGCGTCCTCGGGCAACGGCGGCGGGTCCTCGCACGACAGCACGGCGAGCACGCCGGGCAGCTCCAGGGCGGGCCCGGCGTCCACCCGCTTGACGCGGCCCCTGGCGATGCGTGACTGCACGGGGTAGGCGTAGGTGACGCCCTCGACCGGGTACTCCGCCGCGTACGTGGCCAGTCCCGTGACCTTGACGCGGCCCTCGATGCGGTTCACGGCGCGAGCTCCTCCAGTGTGGCGACGATGAGGTTGCGGGCCAGCGGCACCTTGTACGCGTTGCGCGGCAGCGGCCTTGCCTGCTCCAGCTCGGCCTCGGCGGCCTGGAGGAACGCCTCCCCCGTCGCCGGGCCGCCGGTCAGCGCCTGCTCGGCCCGTCCGGCCCGCCAGGGCACGTGGGCCACGCCGCCGAGCGCGATGCGGCAGCCGGCCACCCGGCCGTCGCGCACGTCGAGCGCGGCGGCGATGGACACCAGCGCGAACGCGAACGACGACCGCTCGCGCACCTTGCGGTACATCTGGGCCCCCGGGGGCGGCGGGGGCAGCTCGACGGCGGTGATGAGGTCGCCGGGCTCCAGCACGGTGTCCCGCTCGGGCCGGTCGCCGGGCAGCCGGTGCAGCCCGGGAATGGGCACGATGCGGTCGCCCGCGGGCCCGGTGACGTGCACCTCGGCCTCCAGCGCGGCCAGCGCGACCGCCATGTCGGAGGGGTGGGTGGCCACGCACGCATCCGACGCGCCGAGCACGGCCAGGCCGGAGTGGTCGCCGGCGATGGCCGGGCAGCCGGAGCCCGGCCTGCGCTTGTTGCAGGGCCTGGAGACGTCCTGGAAGTACGGGCAGCGGGTGCGCTGCAGCAGGTTGCCCGCCACGGTGGCGATGTTGCGCACCTGCCCGGACGCGCCCGACAGCAGCGCCCTGGCCAGCATGGGGTAGCGGGTGCGGATCAGCGGGTGCACGGCCAGGTCGGTGTTGCGCACGGTGGCGCCGACGCGGACGCGGTCGCCCGCCTGCTCGATCTCGTCCAGCGGCAGCCGGCTGACGTCCACCAGGCGCTCGGGCTCGGCCACGCCCAGCCGCATGAGGTCGACCAGGTTCGTGCCGCCGCCCAGGTACATGGTGCCGGGGGTGAAGTCGCGCACGGCCTCCGCCGGGGTGGCGGCGCGGGCGTACTCGAAGGGCTTCACGACGTCACCTCGCGGATGGCGCTGACGATGTTGACGTACGCGCCGCACCGGCACAGGTTGCCGCTCATCCGCTCCCTGATCTCCTCGGGCGTCAGCGCGGGGTCGGTGGCGAGGTCGGCGGTGACGGCGCTCGGGCCAGGCTCGCCCAGCATCCCTGCCGCCGAGCAGAGCTGCCCCGGGGTGCAGTAGCCGCACTGGAACGCGTCGTGCTCGATGAACGCCGCCTGCAGCGGGTGCAGCTCGCCGCCGCTCGCCAGGCCCTCGACGGTGGTGATCTCCCTGCCGTCCACCGCCACCGCGAGCGCCAGGCAGGCGTTGGCCCGCCGCCCGTCGATCAGCACCGTGCAGGCGCCGCACTGGCCGTGGTCGCAGCCCTTCTTCGCGCCGATGAGACCGAGGCGTTCGCGGAGCAGGTCGAGCAGCGACGTTCGCGGGTCTGCGTCCACCGTGCGCGGTACGCCGTTGACCTGCAGGGTGATGTTCATTTCGCACGACTACCCGAGCGCCGTGAGCGACAACCCCTGAGAGCGGTAAAGGCGGTCGTCTTACATCCCTGTACGTCCGGTTTTGCCGGGGTGGTGGCGGGTAGCCGGGCGGGCATGGGGCTGGCCTTGGACGAGCAGGCGGACCGGCAGGCGGCGATACTCACCGTGAACGCGGGCTCGTCGAGCCTGCGGCTCGATCTCGTCCAGGGCGGCTGCGTGATCGACAGCGCCCACGCCGACCTCGCCGCACCCTCGGGCGGGCCGGGCGGGCAGGACGGGTCAGGCGGGCCGGGCGGGCAAGGCGGGCCGGGCGGCGGCGCGGACGGAGCGGCGGGGGCCGCGTCCGCGTGGGAGGCCCTGTCGGAGTTCCTGGGCGGGCACTTCGACCGCGACATCAGGGCCGTGGCGCACCGGCTGGTGCACGGCGGCGACGTGCTGCGCGCACCCGCCGTCGCCGACGACGAGACCGTGGCCGCGCTGCGCGCCCTGACCGGCCTCGCCCCGCTGCACCTGCCGCCCGCGCTGGACCTGCTGGACGCCGCCCGCGAGCAGCTTCCCGCCGTGCCGCACGTGCTCTGCCCCGACACCGCCTTCCACGCCGGCCTGCCCGACGAGGCCGCCGTGTACGCGCTGCCGCCCGAGTGGCGCGAGCGCCACGGCCTGCGCCGCTACGGCTTCCACGGCCTGTCCTACGCCTGGGCCGCCGACCGGGTGGCCGAGCTGCTCGGACGGCCGGTGGCCGAGCTTGAGCTGGTGCTCGCGCACCTGGGCGGCGGCGCGTCGGTGTGCGCGCTGTCCGGCGGGCGCAGCGTGTTCACCTCGATGGGGTTCACGCCGCTCGACGGCCTGCCGATGAGCAGGCGGTCCGGCAGCGTGGACCCCGGCATGCTGGTGTGGCTGCTGGAGCAGGGCCACCTGTCGATCGCCGAGCTGCGCGAGGGCCTGCAGCGCCGCTCGGGGCTGCTCGGCCTGTCGGGCGGCCGGTCCGGCGACACGCGCGCGCTGGTGGCGGCCGAGCGGGACGGCGACGCGGCGGCCGGGCTGGCGCTGCGGGTGTTCGCCCGCCGGGTGGCCGAGGAGGTCGCCGCCGCGGCGACCTCGCTGCCGCGCATCGACGCGCTCGTCTTCACCGGGGAGATCGGCTGGGACCAGCCGGAGGTGCGCGAGGCGGTCTGCCGCCGGCTCGGGCCGCTCGGCATCGAGGCGCCTGAGCTGCGGGAGCGGTCCGAGGACGGGCCGGTCAGCGCGTACGCGGCGGCGATCCCCGTCCTGGTCGTACAGGTGCGCGAGGAGCTGCAGCTCGCCCGCGAGTGCCTGCTGCTGCTCGACGGCCCCGAGGCGGACCCCGCCCTGTGAAGCGCCCGGCGCGGTCCGCCGTCCCGTGCGATGCCCCGCCTCCGCTTCCCCTGCCCATCCGGCCGTGCGGGCCATGCCGCGCGATGCCCCGCCTCCCCCTCCCATGCCCCGGCCGTGCGGTCCGCCGTCCCGTGCGATGCCCCATCTCCCCTCCCCTGTCCCGGCCGCGGGCCGTGCCGCGCGGTTGTCGGTGACGTTTGGTTGGATCTGCTGTGTGGAAGCCTCCGTCGAGCAGCTCGTCTACGTCCGCGATGACGAGTACACCGTCGCGCGCATGAGCGCCGACGGCGAGCCCGACTTCATCGCCACCGGCCGGGCGCTCGCCGGGGTGCAGCCGGGCGAGACGCTGCGGCTGTTCGGCGAGTGGGGCAGGCACGCCCGTTACGGGCGGCGCTTCGCGGTCAGCGGGTGCGAGCGGGTGACGCCGTCGTCGGTCCGCGCCATCCGCGCCTACCTGGGGTCGGGGCTGATCAGGGGCATCGGGCCGAAGCTCGCGTACGCGATCGTCGACCACTTCGGCGAGGCCACGCTCAAGGTCATCGACGGCGAGCCCGAGCGGCTCACCGAGGTCGTCAACATCGGGCCGCAGCGGCAGGGGCAGATCGTCCAGGCGTGGCAGGAGCAGAAGGCCATCGCCGCGCTCATGGTCACCCTGCAGGGGCTCGGGGTGAGCCCGCTGCTCGCCTCCAAGATCCACCAGGCGTTCGGCAAAGACGCAGAAGAGGTCCTGACCACCGACCCCTACCAGCTCATCGGCCGGGTCAGGGGCATCGCGTTCCGCATCGCCGACCGCATCGCGCTGCGCTCAGGGGTGCCCGAGCGCAGCCCGCAGCGGATCAAGGCGGCGCTGCTCGACCGGCTGGAGGCGGCGGGCAACCGCGACGGCCACTGCTTCGTGCCGGTGGCGGCCCTGGTCAGGGAGACGGCCCAGCTCATCGAGCAGGATCAGGAGCTCGTACGCCCGATGGTCGACGCGCTGGCGGCCGAGCGGCGGCTGGTGGTCGAGACGCATCCGCACCAGCCCGACCGGCCCGACGTCCACGTCGCCTATCTCAAACACGTCCACAGCCGCGAGGTGGCGCTGGCCGCGCGGCTCGCCGCGCTCATGCGGGCCCGCTCCACGCTGCCGCTGCGCTCGTTCCGCGAGGACCCGACGCTCCACGACGACCAGCGCGCGGCCGTCACCATGGCGCTGACCAGCACGGTCTCGATCATCACCGGCGGCCCGGGATGCGGCAAGAGCCACACGGTCAAGGCCATCGCCGCCATCGTGCGGGCATCGGGCGGCACGGTCACGCTCACCGCGCCCACCGGCAAGGCCGCCAAGCGGCTGTCGGAGCTGACCGGCATGCCCGCGATGACCGTCCACCGCATGCTCGCCCAGCAGCCCGACCCCGATCCCGAGACGCTGTTCGACGAGCGGCCGTCGCAGGCCGATCTGATCGTGGTCGACGAGGCGTCCATGCTCGACCTCCACCTCGCCACCCGGCTCACCGCCGCGGTGCGGCCCGGCAGCCACCTGCTCTTCGTCGGCGACGCCGGCCAGCTGCCCAGCATCGGCGCCGGCGACGTCCTGGCCGACCTGCTGCGGGTCGAGGCGATCCCCCGCGTCGAGCTGACCCACGTCTTCCGCCAGGCCGGCGGCAGCGGCATCATCGAGGCCGCCCACCGCATCCGCGCGGGGCGGCTGCCCGCGACGCCGGGCGGCGGCGGGTTCTGGTTCGAAGAGCTCGACGATCCCGCGCAGGTGGCGCAGCGGGTGGCGCATCTCGCGATGGTGGCGATCCCCCGCAAGCAGGGCGTCGATCCCGGCCAGGTGCAGGTGCTGTGCCCGATGCGCAAGGGCGAGACGGGCGCCACCGCGCTCGGCCGGCTCATCCAGGACCGCCTCAATCCCGCCGCCGACGACAAGCCCGAGCACTGGTCGGGCTCCACGGTGTTCCGGGTGGGCGACCGGGTCATGCCGATCCGCAACAACTACGACAAGGGCGTCTTCAACGGCGAGACCGGCACGGTGACGGCCGTGGTGCGGGAGGAGCGCGCGGTCGAGATCCGCACCGACGACGGGGAGCGGGTGACGTACGGGTTCGACGAGCTCGACGACCTCACCCACGCCTACGCCATCAGCGTGCACCGGTCGCAGGGCAGCGAATACCCGTTCGTGGTCGCGCCGATCGTGGCCGAGTCCGGCGGCATCATGCTGCGCCGCAAGCTGCTCTACACGCTGGTCACCCGGGCCAGGGCGTGGGTGGTGCTGGTGGGGCAGCGCGAGGCGCTGGAGCTGGCCGTCCACCGCGTCGGGCGGCGCCGCGACACGGGCCTGGCCAGGCGTCTCGCGCTCGCGCTCGGCGGCTGAACGGCCACCCGGGCCAAGGCGCTCGGCGGGCCTGTTACGGTAGTGCGCGGTACGCCGGAAAGTCTGGTTCGGCATGGACTGCCGGCCGGACGGTCGGGGGAGGCGTTCACGAATGCGTGATCGTAGCCGTGCTCGTCGCATCGGGGCGCGTGCATGAATCGCCTGCTCGCCTGGCTGACGTCCCGCTTCGAGCAGCCGGCCCAGGTCGTGGTCTTCGGGTTCGGCCTCGCCATCGCGATCGGCGCGGCGCTGCTGTCGCTGCCCGCCGCCACCGCGTCCGGCGAGCCCGCCGGGCTGGTCGAGGCGCTGTTCACGGCCACCTCCGCGGTCTGCGTGACGGGGCTCACGGTGGTCGACACCGCCTCCCACTGGTCGGTGTTCGGCGAACTGGTGATCGCGGGGCTGTTCCAGGTGGGCGGGCTCGGCATCATGACGATCGCCACGGTGTTCACGCTGCTTGTCTCGGGGCGGTTAGGCCTGCGGGCCAAGATCGTGGCGCAGGCCGAGAGCAAGGCGCTCAGCGCCAGCGACATCCGCCGGGTGGTCCGCAAGGTGGTGCTGTTCACGCTGCTGTGCGAGACCGTCGCCGCCGCCGTCCTGACCGGCCGTTTTCTCATCGCGTACGGCGAGCCGTTCGGCCGGGCGCTCTACCTGGGCGGCTTCCACGCGGTGTCGGCGTTCAACAACGCCGGGTTCGTTCTGTGGCCCGACAACCTCATGCGGTTCGTGACCGACCCGTGGATCTGCCTGACCATCGCCATCGCCTGCATCGTCGGCGGGCTCGGCTTCCCGGTGGTGTTCGAGCTGGCCCGCACCTGGCGCCACCCGCACCGGTGGAGCGTGCTGACCAGGATCACGCTCGGCGTCACCGTCACCCTGCTGGTGCTCGGCACCCTCGTCTTCCTCATGACCGAGTGGCGCAACCCGCGCACACTCGGCGCGCTCGACGAGCCCGACAAGCTGCTGGCCGCGTTCTTCACCGCCGTCATGCCGCGCTCGGCCGGATTCAACACCCTCGACGTCTCGGCCATGTACCCGTCGAGCTGGCTGCTGACCGACCTGCTCATGTTCATCGGCGGCGGCAGCAGCGGCACCGCGGGCGGGATCAAGGTGACCACGGTCGGCCTGCTCGCCTTCGTCGTCTGGGCGGAGCTGCGCGGCGAGAGCCGGGTGAACGTCGGCCACCGCCGTCTGCCCGACACCACCCAGCGGCAGGCCGTCACCGTCACGGCGCTGGGGGTGGCGCTGGTGGGCGCGGCCACGTACGTGCTGCTCGCCCTTTCCCCGTACAGCCTCGACCAGGTCATGCTGGAGGTGGTGTCGGCGTTCAGCACGGCCGGGCTGTCCACCGGCATCACGGCTGATGTCGGCACGGCCGGGCAGGTGTTGCTCGTCATGCTCATGTTCGTGGGCCGCATCGGCCCGCTCACACTGGGCTCCGCGCTGGCCCTCAACAAGCGCGCCCGGCATTACGAACTACCCGAGGAGCGAGTGATCGTTGGCTGAGTACAGAGGCGACCCGGTCGTCGTCATCGGCCTGGGCAGGTTCGGCACGTCGCTGGCGCTGGAGCTCACCCGGCGCGGCACCGAGGTCCTGGCCATCGACAACCGTCCCAAGATCACCCAGAGCCTGGCCGGTCGCATCACCCAGATCGCGACCGCCGACGCCACCGACATGGAGGCGCTGCGCCAGCTCGGCGTGCCCGACTTCTACCAGGCCGTGGTGGCGGTCGGCAGCGACATCGAGGCCAGCATCCTCACCACGTCGCTCCTGGTCGAGCTGGAGATCAACGACATCTGGGCCAAGGCCATCAGCACCCAGCACGGCCGTATCCTGAGCCGCATCGGCGCCCACCACGTCGTCTTCCCCGAGCACGACATGGGCGAGCGCGTCGCGCACCTGGTGAGCGGCCGCATGCTCGACTACATGCAGGTCGACGAGAACTTCGCGCTGGCCAAGACCAGCCCGCCCAAGGAGTACGTCGGCATCCCGCTCGGCCAGTCCAACCTGCGCCGCAAATACGGCGTGACGATCGTGGCGGTCAAGCCGCCGGGCGAGGAGTTCACGTACGCGACGGCCGATACGGAGCTGTCGTACGGCGACATCGTGCTCGTCTCGGGGCGGACGGAACAGGTGGAGCGCTTCGCCGAACTGCCCTGACTCCGGAGCCTGCCTGACACCGGGCCGCCCCCTGGTCTTGAGCGGCCCTGACCGCGAGCCGCCCCGGCACCGGGCCGCCTGCGGCCCGGGCGGAGGCGCGGCCTACCCTGGCAGAGGAGGTCATCGCATGCGCGCACAGGATCTCGCCGCCGAGTTCCCGACGGTCACCCTCGACACTCCGGCGCTGGAGGCGGCCAGGCTCCTCGCCGACCGCGACCTGCCGGGGCTCATCGTCGTCGGCCCGGACGGCCTGCCCTGCAGCATCCTGCCCGGCACGCAGGTGCTGCGGCTCGCGGTGCCCGCCTACTGCCAGGACGACCCGGCGCTGGCCAGGGTGGTGGACGAGGCGCACGCCGACCGGTTCCTGCGCCGGCTCGACGACAGGACCGTACGCCAGTGCCTGCCGGAGGAGCCGCGCGAGCTGCCGGTGGCCGAGCCGAAGGCGACCATGCTGGAGCTCGCGGCGCTGATGGCGCGCATGCACAGCCCGCTGGTCGCGGTGGTGGACGACGGGCGGCTGATCGGCGCGGTCACCCTGCAGTCCCTGCTCGCACACGCCCTCCGGCCCTGAGGCCGCCGCCCCTGGCCGCGGGCGCGAAACCGGCTTACCAGGGAAAACGGACGGAGGCGCGTAGGCTGGGGTCATGGTGAAGGCCGTGGCCAGAGAGCCCGTACCCGCCCGGCGCGCGGACGCCGAGCGCGACATCGCCGCGATCCTGGAGGCCGGGACGCGGTTGCTCAGCGCCGATCCCGCCGCCGGCGTGGCCGAGATCGCCCGGGAGGCGGGGGTGGGCAGCGTGACCCTGTACGCCCACTTCCCCACCCGCGAGTCGCTGGTGGACGCGGTGCTCGACCACACGGTGGGCCTCGCGGACGCCGTGATCGAGGACGACAGCATCGACAGCGACCCTCCGTCCGAGGCCATGGAGGGTTTGCTGCGCTCGTCGTGGGAGGTGCTCGACCGGCATCGCCGCATCTTCCTCGCCGCCGACCGCACGCTGCCCACCGAGCGCATCAGGGAGCATCACGAGCGCCCGCTGCGCCGGGTGGAGCGGCTGATCGCGCGGGGCCGGCGGGCGGGCGACTTCCGTACGGACCTGCCGTTGCAGTGGCTGGTGACGGCGTTCTTCGCGATCGTGCACAGCGCGGCTCAGGAGCGGGAGGCGGGCCGGCTGTCTCCTGGCGAGGTGGAGAAGGTGCTGGTGACCACCATGCTGTCACTGCTGCGCCCGCCCCCGCAGAAACGCGGCTGAAAGCCTCCTGAGCCCGCTTCCAGCGAACCCGGGCCGAGAGCCTGCCGCGTCCGCTTCGGGCGAAACCTGGGCTGGGAGCCGCTGTCTCCCTTTGCCGAGTGGGCGAATGCCCACCTACTGTGGGCGCATGCCCACAACTTCCCCTGCGCCCGGGCTGCCGCCCGGGCAGGAGACCCATCAGCTCCGCCAGGTCGCCGAGTCCTTCGGCACCGAGGCCGACCGCTACGACCGGGCGCGTCCCAGCTACCCGGATTCCCTGATCGCCCGCATCGCCGCCGCCTCCCCCGGCCCCGACGTCCTCGATGTCGGCTGCGGCACCGGCATCGCCACCCGGCAGTTCCAGACGGCCGGCTGCCGGGTGCTCGGCGTGGACGTGGACGAGCGCATGGCCGCACTCGCGCGGGAACGCGGCCTCGAGGTCGAGGTGTCCTCGTTCGAGACGTGGGACGCCCGCGGGCGCCGTTTCGACGCGGTGGTCTCCGCGCAGACCTGGCACTGGATCGACCCGGTCGCGGGCGCCGCCAAGGCGGCCGAGGTGCTGCGGCCCGGCGGCCGGCTGGCGCTGCTCTGGAACGTCATGCAGCCCTCTCCCCCGGTGGCCGACGCCTTCGCCGAGGTCTACCGGCGGGTGCTGCCGCAGATGCCGGCCGTGGGCGCGGCGGGGCCCGCCATGCAGGCGTACGACGCCATGGCGGGCAAGGCGCGCGAGGGGATCGAAGCGTGCGGCGCGTTCGACGAGCCCGAGCGGTGGCAGGCCGACTGGGAACGCACGTACACGCGGGACGAGTGGCTGGACGCCGTGCCCACCTTCGGCGGCCAGAGCCTGCTGCCCGCCGAGCAGCGCGAGGAGCTGCTGCGGCAGATGGGCGCGGCGGTGGACGCTCTGGGCGGGGAGTTCGTGATGCCGTACGCGACGGTCGTGCTCACCGCCACCCTGCGCGCCGCCTGACGCGCGCACCCCAGGTCACGCTTCCTGGGGACCGTCTCGCAGGCCGAGCGGATATCGGCGCGGGGTGGCCGCACGCCACCGGCCACTGCCCGGTGGCAGGCGGTCATGACGCTCGCCGCCACCTGGTCGGGTACGCGGGTGAGGCTGAAGATGACGGTGGAGGTGCCGAGGTAGAGCACGATCCATCGCGCGGGGAGGGCGGCCGGCAGTGCGGGCGGAAGTGCTTAACTTGGACCCGTAAAAACGTTTCACCCCCTGTATCGCGGAAGGTCACCCTTGGACTACGAACGCCAGCCGTACAGAAGGTGCGGCCGCAGCGGCCTGCTCCTCCCCGCCGTGTCGCTGGGCCTGTGGCACAACTTCGGCGAGGGCAAGCCGATCGAGACCCAGCGCGCGATCCTGCACAAGGCGCTCGACCTCGGCATCACCCACTTCGACATCGCCGACCGCTACGGCCCGCCCATCGGCGCCGCCGAGTCCGTGTTCGGCCGGATCTTCCCCCGGTCGCTGCGCGACGAGGTCGTGGTCACCACCAAGGGCAGCAACCCCATGTGGGACGGCCCGTACGGGAAGGGCAACTCCCGCAAGCACCTGCTGGCCACGCTCGACCGCTCGCTCGCCCGGCTCGGCCTCGACTACGTGGACATCTTCTACCTGCACCGCGACGACGAGGAGACGCCGCTGGAGGAGCAGGTGGCCACGCTGGACCACATGGTCCGCACCGGCCGCACGCTCTACGTCGGCGTGTCCAACTTCTCCCCCGAGCGCACCGCGCAGGCCGCCAGGCTGCTGCGCGAGCTCGGCACCCCGTTGCTGGTGCACCAGCCGCCGTACTCGCTGCTCAACCGCGGCATCGAGGACGCGCTGCTCGGCGTGCTGGAGGAGGAGGGCGTGGGCTGCGTGGTGTACTCGCCGCTGGCCCAGGGTCTGCTCACCGACCGCTACCTGAACGGCATTCCGGCCGACTCGCGGGCGGCCGAGGGCCGCTTCCTGACCGCCGACCGGGTGACGCCTGAGGTGCTGGCGTTCGTCCGCTCGCTGTCCAAGCTGGCCGAGTCGCGCGGTCAGACGGTGGCGCAGCTCTCGCTGGCCTGGGCGCTGCGCGACCCGCGCATCACGTCGGTGCTGGTCGGCGCGTCCAGCCCCGAGCAGCTCGAGGCGAACGTGGCGGCGGTGGACCGGCTCGGCTTCACCGAGGAGGAGCTGGCGGCCATCGACCAGGCCGCCAAGGAGGCCGGCGTCTCCTCCTGACGCGCGATCTCAGGGCCCGGGCCGGGTCGCCCGCGGCGGCTCGGACCCGGGCCCCTGAGCGACGAAAGACGGAGGCCGGTACATCGATCGATGTACCGGCGTTTTCGCTCCTCGGGACGAGGGCGGGGTCCCGCGCGGCCAGCACAGTGGAGACTGTGACGCGACGCATCGACGCACTCGACGTGCTGCGCGGGGTGGCCATCCTGGGCACGCTCGGCACCAACATCTGGCTCTTCACCTCGCCGGCGGGGCCGCTGGAGGCTTTGAGCCCTTCGGGCGGCGCGGTGGAGACGTTCCTGCGGTTCCTGTCGAACGGCAAGTTCCTCGGCCTGCTCACGCTGCTGTTCGGGGTGGGGCTGGAGCTGCAGTATCGCAGCGCCGTACGCAAGGGGCTGCGCTGGCCGGGCCGGTATCTGTGGCGGGCGGCGCTGCTGTTCTGCGAGGGCGTGCTGCACTACGTGCTGGTCTTCGAGTTCGACGTGCTCATGGGGTACGCGCTGACCTCGATCGTGGTGGCGTACCTGGTGGGGCGGAGCGAGCGGGCCGTGACGGCGTGGATGATCGCGGCGGGCACCGTGCACCTGGCCATCGTCGCCCTGGTCACCGCCGCGCTGCTCGCCGGGCCCGCGCCGTCGCCGAGCGGGATGCCGCCGCGGGACTGGCTCGGCCAGGTGCGGATGCGGCTGGACAACGTCGTGGTCTTCCGCGCCGAGCTGGTCGTCATCCTGCCGCTGGGGACGGTGCTGTTCCTGCTCGGGGCGCGGCTGATGCGGGCGGGTGTCTTCGAGGAGCGCGGGGCGGCGCTGCGGGCGCGGCTCGCGGCGGTGGGGCTCGGCATCGGCGTGCCGCTGAATCTGGCCACCTCTTTCGCGGGACCGTCCTGGGCCATCGTGGACAGGTACGTGGCCGCGCCGCTGGTCTCCGTGGGCCTGCTGGCGCTGGTCACCTCCATCGTGCAGGGCATGCGCGGCGCGCCGGGCCCGATGCGGCGCAGCCTCACCGGCGTGGGGCGCACCGCGCTGTCCTGTTACGTGTTCCAGAACCTCGCCGCGAGCGTGCTCTGCTACGGCTGGGGACTGGGGCTGGCCGAGCGCTTCGCCGGCCTGCGGCCCTGGTGGGTGCCGGTGGCCTGGGCGGTGGTCTGCCTGGGCTTCATGGCGGGGACGTCGCTGTGGCTGCGCCGCTTCGACCGCGGGCCGCTGGAGCTGGTCTGGCAGTGGGCGTACCAGGCCCCATGGCGGACACGTGGCGAGCATGCGGCGGGCGCGGGCCAAGGCCGGGGTGTGAGTGGTTGACGGGGCCTTCGTGAACGCTTACCGTTCCGGCAGTCGGTGAAATTATCGACATCCTTCCGAAACTTTCGGAAACGTCCCTGGCATCCCCTGCTCCGGTATCGGAGGTCCGTACGGTGAAGCCCTTGATCCTCGCACTGGCGCTCGTGCTCGCCGCACCCGCGCCTCCTGCGCACCCACACCCCCACCCCCACCCCCACCCGGCGAAGGACCTGCGCCAGCTCGCCCAGCAGCACGGCATCAAGATCGGCACCGCGGTCGACATCGCCGCCCTGCGCGACGAGCCCGACTACCGCCAACGGCTCAACCGCGAGTTCACCCACGTCACCGCCGAGAACGCGATGAAGTGGGAGTCCGTCGAACCGGAGCGGGGCGTCTACACCTGGGACGACGCCGACGCCCTCGTCGAGAACGCCCGCCGCAACCACCAGCAGATCCGCGGCCACACCCTGCTCTGGCACAACCAGCTCCCCGCCTGGCTGACCAGCGGCGTCGAGGACGGCACGATCGACGCCACCGAGCTGCGCGAGATCCTGCGCGAGCACATCACCACCCAGGTGCGCCGCTACAAGGGCAAGATCCGCGCCTGGGACGTGGTGAACGAGGTCGTGGAGGAGGACGGCTCGCTGCGGCAGAGCATCTGGCTCCAGCACCTCGGCCCCGGCTACATCGCCGACGCCTTCCGCTGGGCCCACCGCGCCGACCCGCACGCCAGGCTGTTCATCAACGACTACAACCTCGAGTGGAACGCCCCCAAGATCGAGACCACCCTGTCCATCGTCAAGGACCTGAAGGCGCAGGGCGTCCCCATCCACGGCATCGGCTTCCAGGGCCACCTCGGCATCCAGTACGACTACCCCGCCGACTGGGCCAACGTCATGCGGCGCTTCGCCGACCTCGGTCTCGAGGTCGCCATCACCGAGCTGGACGTCCGCATGGTGCTGCCGGTCACCCCGGAGAAGCTCGCCACCCAGGCCGAGTACTACCGGCGCGCGCTCACCGACTGCCTGAGCGTCCGCGCCTGCCGCGAAATGACCGTCTGGGGCTTCACCGACCGGCACTCGTGGGTGCCCGGCTGGTTCGAGGGTGAGGGGGCGGCGACGCTGCTCGACGAGAACCTCGCCCCGAAGCCCGCGTACAAGGCGCTGCTGGCGGTGAGAGGCCGCAAGTAGCCCGGCCCGCCGGCGCCTTTCCCGGCATGGGGAGGCCGCGCGGAGATGCTCCGCGGGGCGTTCCCCTCATCCGGTCGCCGGGGCGGGGTCGAGGCGCTGGAGGAGGCCGTACACGAAACTGGCCCGGTAGGTCCGCCCGCCGGACGGGACGTCGACCGTCCAGTGGTGCGGCGCCGGGCCCTCCATCTGCACGGCGCCGGGAAAGCTCGCGCCGATGTCGGCCACCACGCACGTCCAGGGCGCCAGATCGGCCAAGGTGAGTGATGCGGCGGGGCCGGACGGGCGTACGAACCACTGGTTCCACAGCTCGTCACCGGGCCCGAGCAGCGCCTCGTAGGCGAGGCCCGGCCATGACGGGAGCGTCCAGCGCAGGACGGTGCAGGTGAGGCTGCCCGCCGGTCTCCTCCCCCGGTACGGCGCGGGCCCGAGCGCCATCCGCAGCGCCGCCGCCCCCTTGGGAGCCCTGGGCGCGTGGGCCAGCCGCGTCCAGTGCGCGTGCGCCGCGCGTACCTCGGCTCTCGACGCGCCCATCTCGCGCAGCGCCTCCTCGACCCGTTCGGGGTTGAGGTCGCGCATGCGATGCATCAGGGCGAGCTCGAACTCGCGTACACCGAACGTCACTCCCCCACCCTGCCAGCCCCGGCTCCGTCGCAGGAACTCGCACGGAGAGGCTGGGCCCGGCGCGGGGAGCCCGCCGTGGCCACCGCGCCGCCGCGGGACCCGGACCCTGGCCCGAGGCCCGCGACCGAGACCAGAGGGAAGGCGGAGACAGGGAGTCAGGGGGCAGGGCGTCCCAGGGTGTCCGGAGGACTCGACGGGCCTGACGGCCTCAGCGGCCTCGGCGGCTCAGCGGCTCGGCAGCTCAGCGGCTCGGCAGCTCAGCGGCCTCAGCGGCTCAGCGGCCTCAGCGGCTCAGCGGCTCGGCAGCTCAGCGGCCTCAGCGGCTCAGCGGCCTCAGCGGCTCAGCGGCCTCGGCGGCTCTGCGGCTCGGCGGGTCTGACCGAACCGGCGAGCGCGGCCGAACCAGCAGGTCTGACCGTCTCTGCGGGTCAGGCCGAACCGGCGCGGCCGACTCGACGAACCCGGCCTACTCAGCCGGCTCGGTCGGCTTGCCGGATCCGGCCGGAGGGCGCGCGTCGACCGCATCGGCTGTGGAGGCGGCCGGGGAACCGGCTGTGGAGGCGGCTGTGGAGGCGGCCGGAGAACCGGCCGTGAAGCTGGCCACGGATGCGGCCGTAAAGGAAGTGCCGTCCCGGGCAGCCTCGTCGCCGGCAGCCCCGTCGCCGGCAGCCCCGTCGCCGGAAGTGCCGTCGCCGGAGATGCCGTCGCCGACGTGGTCTGCTCCCGATGCGACCACGTCGGCCAGGGTGATCTCGCTGAGCAGCGCGTTCTCGTGGCTGCGCAGCCGCTCCCAGATGGCGGCGAGCGGCGCGGCCGCGCGGGGGAACGGCCGGGTGGCCTGTTCCGCACCCTCGGTGACGCGGATGACGTCGGCGAGGGCGATCTCCCCCGGCGGCCGGGCCAGCCAGTAGCCCCCGTCCGGGCCGCGCTGGCTACGGAGCAGCCCGGCCCGGCGGAGCTGGAGCAGGATGTTGTCACAGAACCGGCGCGGGATCTCCTGGCTGGCGGCGATGCGTTCGGCGTGGACCGGACGGTCGGCCGTGGCCAGGGCGAGCATGGCGCCGAGTGCGTACTGCGTGCGGGCGGAGATTCTCATACGAGGTCTGGGGCCGCCTCAGGCGGACGCCGTCGTCTCCTCCTCCTCGGCGCCGCGCTTCTGCAGCTCGCTCTCCACCGCCTCGACGGACTCGTTGGCCTTGTCGCGGCGGTATTCACGCACCGAGTACGCGATGGCGCCCGCCCAGATGATGGCGATGGCGATGTAGGCGACGGTCTGGACGTTGCCGGGGGCGTCGATCCAGTCGCTGCGCAGCAGCGTGCGGACGTTCGTGAGGATGATGATGCCGCCGACGGCGGAGCCGAGGATGCGCGGCGGGATGTGGCGGACCAGCCAGGCCGCGATCGGCGCGGCGATCACGCCGCCGAGCAGCAGCACGGCCACCCAGGCGAAGTCGATCCGCTCGGAGCCGATGCCGACGAAGAAGCCGACGCTGGCGGCAATGGCGACGATGAACTCGCTCGTGTCGATGGAGCCGATGACCTTGCGCGGGGCCAGGCGGCCGCTGGCGAGGATGGCGGGCGTGCCCACGGGGCCCCATCCGCCGCCGCCGGTGGCGTCGACGAAGCCGGCGACGAGGCCGAGCGGGGCCAGGAAGCGCCTGCGCAGCGGCTTGCCCAGGTTGCCGCGCGGGAGGCCGAACGCGGTGAAGCGGATGAGGATGTAGACGCCGAGCGCCAGCAGGATGAGCGACATCACCGGAGCCGCGACCTCGGTGGAGAGGCTGGACAGGAACGTCGCGCCGGCGAACGCGCCGATGGCGCCGGGGATGCCGATCTTGCCGACGACCTTCCAGTCGACGTTGCCGAAACGCCAGTGGGAGACGCCCGAGGCCAGCGTGGTGCCGATTTCGGCGAGGTGGACGGTGGCGGACGCGGCCGCCGGGTTGGTGCCGATGGCCAGCAGCAGCGTCGTCGACGTGACGCCGTACGCCATGCCGAGGCTGCCATCGACGAGCTGGGCCGCGAAACCGACCAGCCCGAGCAGGATGAGCGCTCGCACGATCTCCCTCTCCCTACCATTCCTACTATAGAAGTAGGAATAATACTTTAAGCCGCGCATCGTCCTGTCAAGTCACGTCCAGGTAAAGCCCATCCGGTTGCGAGCGGCTCCCCTCGTATCGGCAGGGTCCGAGAGGCGGTCGTCTTCCGTGGGTCCGGCGGCGGCACCTGTGCGGGTGGCGCACGACCGGTGCCGCCGCGCGACCGAGAGCACGGCGGGGGAACGCACGACCGATCGTCCCGGCTCAGGGCGCGGGGCCGGGGTTCAGCGCCGTGGTGTCACTCTTCTGTGATCAGGGCCTTGACCGTGAGGTCTTCCGGGCCGGAGGGGCCGTCGAGGTGGACGGTCACCTCCCAGACTCCGGCCATCGAGAACAGCTCGCCCTCGGCGGCGAAGCGGCCGGGCTCCCGTTCGGTGGCCGTCAGCTCCGGCATGGCGTGTCCCATGTCGGCCATCACCGCCGACACGTTCACCGTGTCGGCGTCGCCCCGGTCCACCACGACCTCCACCGTGCCGGGCCCCGGGGTGGGGTCGCCGATGAGCACCGTGGCGGCATAGCGGGCGCCGTTGCTGGTCACGCGGACCGGCTCGGCCGACGCGCTCCTGCCCACCACGAAGAACGTCACCGCCACGGCCACCAGCCCGGCGGCGATCAGCACACGTCTCATCGGCCGCTCCCCGTCATGTCACCCATCGCTTCCCCCGTCTCGCCGCGTGCCGCCTCCCTCGCGGCAGTCCACGCGGCCGTACCTGCCTCATTCCGCGCCGTGTCCCCCGCCTCGGCGCCCGCCGCGCTCTCCCCAGTGTCCTGGCCGGTGGCCTCACCCGTCGGTTCCGCCGCGGTCCCGGGCGCGTCACCTGTCACGTTCACCGTGAACGGGGCCGTGACGATGCGGTCGCGGGTGGCGTACTGGGCCCAGGCGAGGTAGCGGCCGGGCTCGGGGAAGCTGAACGTGAAGCGCAGGCGGGAGCCGGGCGTGCCCATCTCGTGGACGTGGCCGAGGAAGGAGCCGTCCTCGTTGCGCACCAGGAGGTGGCCGGTCATGCCGAGCCAGGGCCGTACGCCGGCGGGCGCGGCCAGCTCGATCGTCACCGGGCGTCCCGCCACGGGGACGGCGGGCCGCAGGACCGGTGCCGCATCGCCGGTCTCCGGTCGTTCCTCCTCGCTGTCGTCAGCGCTCCCCTTGCCGACCTGGAAGGAGGACGAGACGAGCTGGCCGCCCGAGTCCTCGCGTTCCAGCTCGGCGTAGGCCAGGTAGCGCCCCGAGCGGTCGGCGCGCATGCGCACCTCGAGGCGGCCCGGGGCGGTGCGGAGCGGGTGTACGTGGCGGAAGTACCGTCCGTCCTCGGAGGTGACGACCACGTGAGCGAGCGCCTCGTGGTGCACGACGAGGTCGTCAACGGGCCGCCCGGTCGAGCCGTCCAGGAGGTCGATGCGCAGCGTGTACTCCTCCCCGCGCCGGGCCGCTCCGGCACGGTGGAGACCCGGGCCTGCGCGTACGGCCGCCCGGCGGCGTTCGTGGCGGTCGGCGCGGCGCCGTCCGGCGGGGCGGGCGGGAGCTGCGGCTCGAACACGACCACCATGGCCGCCACGGTCACCCCGGCGGCGGCGACGGCGGCCAGCCCCATCGCCGGCCCGGCCGGCTCAGCGCCCCGGTGAGCAGACCGCCCACCAGCAGCAGCCCGGCCACGAACAGGCCGCCGTAGATGAGGAAGTCGCCAGGGGATCCACGATCGACGAGCACCCGGAACGGCACCACGGCGACCTCACCCCCGGCGCTCAGCTTGAGCTCGTGCGGCCCGGTGCGCTCGACCCGCAGCTCGGTGTACGCGGGGTCGGCGGCGGCGCGGGCGGTGCCGGTGACCGTACGGCCGTCCTCGACCGACCGGACCTCGAGGTCGAAGACAGGCCCGGCGACCGGCTCGTACGCGATCACCCCGATCCGCAGCGGCCCCGGCACCCGGGAGGTTCCTTTGATCACCACCGTGACCTCGGCGCCGGCGATGGTCTGCGCGAAGCGCAGGTCCGCGCCCGCCGTGACGTTGTGCGCCGCGGCGGGTACGGCCATCGCCAGCACCAGGACGGCGGCCAGCCACAGGGCTCGGATCATGCCCGCTCGGGGCGGGCGTCGGGCAGGAACAGCGCTCCGAGCGTCAGCCCGACGAGGCCGGCGACGACGGGCGCGCCGGTCCACAGCTCGGGCACGGCCGGCAGGCCGCCACCGGTCACCGAGGCGACCGCGATGTAGAGCGACCATGTGGCGAGCGCCGACAGCCCGGCGAAGGCCCAGTAGGCGCCGCGCCGCGTGGCCGACGGGCGCAGCCAGGCGATCAGCAGGTCGCTGACCAGGCCGCCCGCCACGATGGACAGCAGGACGGGCAGGTTCTCGAACTCGGTCTGCGCACCGGGCATGAGAACCGCGAAGGCGTACATGATCGTGACCGACCCGAAGGGCAGCTGCCAGCGACGGGCGAGCAGCAGCACCGGGGCGAGCAGGATGACGTTGCTCACGACCATGGCGGCGGCCAGGTCGCCCGCGCCGGAGTCACGGACGGCGGAGAACGCCTCCACGATCGTCTCGGGACGGTACTGCATCGCGTCGGCGTAGGACAGGAACAGCGACACCAGCGTGGTGGCGAACGCCAGCCCGATGATGGCGGGCAGCAGCCGCCCGAGCGTCGGGCTCTCGCCGATGTCGGGGGCGTTCCAGATGGAACGCACTGGAGTGGTGATGATGAGGAGCATCGTCGAGACCAGCCCGAGATGTGATGGGCTGAACAGAATGTCAATGTTCGTCTCGATGCCCAGAATCGTGTGCCACATCATGTCGGCGAATCCGAACGCCGCGAACGCGGGTATGGCGATCAGCCCGGCGAGATATCCCGCCGGCACCGCGGCGAGCCCTTGCCGCCCCGCGCGTACGTTGCGCCAGACCTGCCAGATGATCCAGCCGGCCACGACCGCGAACCCCGAGTAGAACACCGCGTGCCACGGCGTGAAGAAGGTCTCCAGCTCGGAGAGGTTGGTGTGCGCCCAAGCGTCGATCATCAATCCGACACCGAACCAGATGCCGAGCAGGGCCGTGACCAGGTCTGTCCTCGGGGTCACCCAGGTGCGAGGCTCCCCGGAATCCACCAGTAATCGCCGAATGCCGGCGTCGGCCATCGCCACTTCTTGACTCCTTTCCATCAGTGGAGAATCTAGCTCTCTTTCGTGAATTGGCGCGCGGCCGATGTTTTCAGCCGTGTTATTGACGCTGGGTACTGTGATGAACACGTAACGGACAGAAATTACCGTGATAAATGCCCATCTGTCGTGGTTCTCACCGGAGCGTTGGCTTGAGAACCGCCCTCGGCCTGCGCGATGCTGGTACGTCAGCAGCGATCGGTGGTCGATTCGGGGGTGGGATGAGCTCTTTGCGGGTCCTGCGCTGGCTGCCCTTCGTCGTGATGGCGGGTGTCGCGCTGCTGGACATCCTGGCCGGCCGTTCCCTCGTCTTCCTTCCGCTGCTCACGCTCGGCCCGGCTTTCGCGTCGGTGTCGGGCGGCGTGCGCCGCACCGCCTTCGTCGGCGCGGTGGCGCTGGGCATCTGCGTGCCCATGGCGCTCTACAACGAGATGCTGCTCACCTGGGAGAACTGCCTCACCGTCGTCGGCATCGCCGGCGTGACGGGCGCGAGCATGCTCGCCGCCAGGCTGCGGCTGCAGCGCGAGCGCGAGCTGGCCAGCGTCCGGCAGGTGGCGGAGGCGGCGCAGCGGGTGCTGCTGCGGCCGGTGCCGCGGCGGGCGGGCGATCTGCGGGTGGGACTGTCCTATACGTCGGCGGCCGCCGAGGCCCGCATCGGCGGCGACCTGTACGAAGTCGTCACCACCCCGCAGGGCGTACGCCTGCTGATCGGCGACGTGCAGGGCAAGGGCCTCGCGGCGGTCGAGACGGCGGCCTGGGTCCTCGGCGCGTTCCGCGAGGCGGCCTACGACGAGGCCGACCTGGTGGACATCGGCGAGCGCCTGGAGGCGAGCCTGACCCGCCATCTGACCAGCGAGCAGTTCGTCACGGCGATCATCGCGGAGATCCACGACACGGAGGTGTCGCTGGTGAGCTTCGGCCACCCGCCGCCGCTGCTGCTCCGCTCCGACGGCGGCGTGCAGGTCGCCGAGCCGCCGGATCAGGGGCTGCCGCTGGGGCTCGGCGTGTTCGACGCCGCGCGGGCCAAGCCGTACCGGGTGCCGTTCCACCGGGGCGACCGCATCCTGTTCTTCACCGACGGCGTGATCGAGGCGAGGAACGCCGAGGGCGAGTTCTACCCACTGGAGGAGCGGACGACGCTGCTGCGCCGCGAGGACCCGCAGGTGGCGCTGGACGCGCTGCGGGCCGACCTGGTCGAGCACGTGGGCGGCCCGCTGCTGGACGACGCGGCCATGCTCCTGATCCATCGCCCAGGGCACTGATCCGCCGCCGGGTGGCGGTCAGGCGCCGCCGGGCACCAGCGGGACCGTGGTGGACTCCCGCACCACCAGATGGCAGGGACGGGGGTGGCGACCGGGCGACGGCTTGCCGTTGATGGCGGCGAGCAGCATCTCCGCGGCGGTGCGGCCGAGCCCGTCGAGGTTCATGTCGACGCTGGTCAGCGGCGGCTGGCTGGCCTCGGCCATGACCTCCCAGTTGTCGAACCCGACGAGCGCCACGTCCTCCGGCACCCGCCGCCCGACGGCTCGCAGCGCATCGGCGACGCCCCGGGCGATCTGGTCGCTGCCGCAGAACACCGCGTCGAACTCGGTGCCGGAGGCGAGCAGCATCCCGACCGCCTGACGCCCCCACATCTCGCTCCAGGCGCCGTAGAGCGGCGCACCGGCGAGCGCGAGCCCCGCCTCGGCCAGCCGCTCCTCGGCGGCGGCCGCGCGGACACGGGCGGAGTGGTGGTGCTCGGGCCCGGTGATGTGGGCGATGCGGGTGCGGCCGATCGCCATCAGGTGCTCGACCGCCTTGCGCGCCCCGCCTTCCTCATCCGGTACGACCGAGCAGTCGGCCGGGTCGGTGGAGCTGATGAACGCGTAGACCACGGGCACCGGCAGGTCACGCCCGATGGGCGCGCGGGCCTCGGTGCGGCGGCCGGTGACGATGATGCCGTCGACGCGGCGGCTGAGCAGGGTCTTGACGTGGTACTGCTCGCGGATCGGGTCGCCGCGCCCGTCGCACAGGAACACCGACATCTGCCCGGCGCCCAGCGCGTCCTCCGCGCCCATGAGGACGGGGATGCTGAACCGCCCGATGGTGTCGGTGGTGATCATGCCGACGGTGTACGTACGTCTGGAGTGCAGGCTGCGGGCCCCCGCGTTGACCTCGAAGTTGAGCTGCCTGGCCGCGTCCCTGACCCGCGCGCGGGTCTCCTCGCGCAGCGAGCCCCGGCCGTTGAGGGCCTTGGAGGCCGTGCCCACCGACACCCCGGCCAGCGCCGCGACGTCGGAGATCGTGGGGTGACGCTCCAATTTCCCCATCGCTTTCCCCCTGCTTTCCCGAAACCTCGCTCCCGCCATCCTACTGGCGGTGAGATCGGGCCGGTCGGGCGAGGCAATCGATTGCTAGGACTTTCCTCACATGTACGCGGTCCCCGAGCAGACGGCGCGGTGACGTGACCTCGTCCCGGCGGGTAAAGGGACTTTGGTCCCTACCTGTACGGCCGGTGCGCCGGGCACGCTGGCCAGGTGACGTACCAGGAAGACGGGCTGAACGGCGCCCGGGATCTGCGCGAGCTGCCCGCTGCGGAGGCGATGCGGCTGCTGGCGAGGGCGCCGCTCGGCCGCATCGTCTTCACCCGGCACGCCCTGCCGGCGGTCAGGCCGGTGAACCACGCGGTGGTGGACGGCGCGATCGTGATCAGGACCACCCCCGGCATGATCATCGGCGGGCACATGGAGCAGGCGGTGGTGGCGTACGAGGCCGACGAGCTGGACGGGCAGGAGCGGCTCGGCTGGAGCGTCATCGTGACCGGGGTGGCCGCGCCGGTGACCGACCCCGAGGAGGCGGCCCGGCTGAGGGGCCTGGTGCGCCCGTGGGTGACGGGCGAGATGGACCAGGTGATCCGCATCCGGCCGGAGATCGTCACGGGGTTCGTGCTGGTGCCCGCGCAGGTGGCGTACGAACCGTCCTGATCGGCGGGGGGCGCGTCACGGCCCCTTCCCGCATCGACCCGGCCGCTCGATGGAGCCGCCGTCATGGCCTCTTCCCGCATCATCCGGGCTGCTCGATGGGGACGCGCCATATCAGCCGGGTGCCGCCCTCGCCGGGCGTCTCCAGCTCGGCCGTCCCGCCCAGGCATGCGGCGCGCTCCTCGATGTTGCGCAGGCCGCTGCGGCGTCCGCCGCCGCCCACGCCGACCCCGTCGTCGGTGACCGTCAGCGTGAGCACGCCGCCCCCGACCTCGACGGACACCTCGGCGCGCGTGGCGCGTGAGTGGCGTACGACGTTGGACAGAGACTCGCGCAGCACGGCGAGCAGGTGCTCGGCGACCGGCTCCGGCACCAGCGTGTCGAGCTGCCCCTCCATGCGCAGACCGGGCATGAACCCCAGGTGCGCTCCCGCGCCCTCCACCAGGCCGACGATCTGCGAGCGCAGTCCGGGCACGGCCTCCTCGTGCGGCCCCTGGAGGGCGAAGATGGACGAGCGGATCTGCCGGATCGTCTCGTCCAGCTCGTCGATGGCGTGCTGGAGCCGCTTCGACGCCTCGGGATGGTCCACCAGCCGCGCGGTGCTCATCAGCGTCATCGCGGTCGCGAACAACCGCTGGATGACCACGTCGTGCAGGTCCCTGGCGATGCGGTCGCGGTCCTCCAGCAGGCTCAGCCGTTCGGCGTCGCGCCGGACCTCGGCCAGCTCCAGCGCGATCGCGGCCTGGCCCGCGTACGACTCCAGCATGCGCCGGTCGGCGTCGCTGAACGGCAGCCTGCCGCTGCGCTTGGCCAGCGCGAGCACGCCGCGCACGCTCGGGGCGGCGCCGAGGGGGATCATCAGCCCGGGTCCGTGGCCGAGCTTGCGGGCCGCGGCGGACGTGTCGGGCGCGTCCCGCAGGTCGCGTTCGGCTCGCGGCTCGCCGCGCGTGAACACCTCGCCGAGCGCCGTGCCGGACATCCCGTACGTGGTGCCGAGCAGCTCTTCCGCCCGCTCGCCCTCGGCCACCTCCACCGTCAGCGTCCGGCCCTCCGGGTCGGGCAGCAGCACCACGACGACGTCGGCGTCGCACATGTCGCGGGCGCGGGCGGCCATGGTGCTCAGCACCAGCCGGGTGTCGGCGCCGGACAGCAGGCTGGTGGTCACCTCCGCGGACGCCTGCAGCCAGGTCTCGCGGCGGCGCGACTCCTCGTACAGGCGGGCGTTCTCGATGGCGACGCCGGCGGCGCTGGCCAGCGCGACCACCACGGCCTCGTCGTCCTCGTCGAACTCGCCGCCGCCGCGCTTCTCGGTGAGGTAGAGGTTGCCGAACACCTCGTCGCGTACGCGGAGCGGCACGCCGAGGAAGCTGCCCATGGGCGGGTGGCCGGGCGGGAAGCCGTACGACTCGGGATGGTCGGAGATGCGGGCCAGCCGCAGCGGCCTGGCGTCCTTGATGAGCAGGCCGAGGATGCCGAGGCCGTGCGGCCAGTGCTCGATGCGGGCGATCTCCTCCTCGGTCAGCCCGACCGGGATGAACTGGACGAGCGTCTGATCTTCCCCCAGCACGCCCAGAGCGCCGTAGCCGGCGTCGACCAGCTTCGTGGCGGTCTCCACGATGCGGCGCAGCACGGTCTCGAGGTCGAGGTCGCTGCCCACGGACACGACGGCCTCGAGCAGCGCGTGCACCCTGTCGCGGGTGGCCAGCACCGCGTTGAGCCTGGTCTGCAGCTCCGCCAGCAGCTCGTCGAGGCGCATCTGGGGGAGCAGCGGGCGATGCTCGCTCTCCGACATACGGCCAGTGTCGCACCGGGGGTCGCCGGGGTCGAAACCTGCCCGCGCTCATCGCAGGGCCGCTGTAGAGTGATCACACGACTACGCAAGGTGACGAAGGGGTGGCCCATGCTCGATCAAGCCATCGCCGGTGCGGCGCAGCACGGGGCGGACGCCCTCGACCCGCTCGGCGTCGCCGGGATCACGATCGTGTGGGCCGACAACAACGGCATCCCCCGTTCCCGTACGGTGCCGGCCGCCGCGTTCGACGCCGTGGCCGAGCGCGGGGTCGGGATCACGCCGCTGTTCGCGGTGTTCGACTCCCACGACACCATCTGCTTCGGCCACGCCCCCTTGGGCGGGCCTTCTGGCGACATCCGGCTGGTGCCGGTCGTCGATCGGATGGTCCGGCTGGCCGGGCAGCCGGGGTTCGCCTGGGTGCCGGGCCGCCAGGTGGCGGCCGACGGGTCGCCGTGGCCGTACTGCCCGCGCGGGGTGCTGGAGCGTCAAGTCGAACGGGCGGCGGCGCTGGGGCTGGAGTTCCGGGCCGGCGATGAGATGGAGTTCCACCTGAGCCGGGCCGGCGACGATGACGGCGACGGCGAGGTCCGCCCCATCTACGACGGTCCCTCCTACGGTCCGGCCAAGATGCTGTCCGTCGACGGCTTCGCCGAGCAGCTGCTGCGCGACCTGCACCACAACGGCGTGCCCGTGGTCCAGTTCCACGGCGAGTACGGCCCCGGGCAGTTCGAGTTCTCGCTCGCCCCCGCCGACCCGGTCACGGCGGCCGACCGGCAGCTGCTGGCCCGCCAGACCGTGCACGCGGCGGCCAGGGCGCACGGGCTGCGGGCGAGCTTCGCTCCCCTGGTCACGCTCGGCCAGGTGGGCAACGGCTGGCACCTGCACACCTCGGTGTCGCGGGCCGGACGCAACCTGCTGTCGGGCGGCGACGTGCCCGCGGGGATGACCGCCGAGGGGGCGGCGTACCTCGCGGGGCTGCTGCGCGATCTGCCCGCCGTGGTGGCGGTGACCGCGCCCAGCCTGTCGTCGCTGCAGCGGCTGCGGCCCGGCTACTGGTGCGGCGCGTACGCGTGCTGGGGCGTCGAGAACCGCGAGGCGGCCCTGCGTCTGGTCCCCGCCACGCCGCTGCTCGGCCCCGGCCACGCCAACGTCGAGCTGAAGCCGTCCGACGCGGCCGCCAACCCCTACCTGGCGCTGGCCGTGGTGATCGCCGCCGGGCTCGGCGGCATCGAAGAGGGTCTCGTGCCGCCCGCCCCCGTACAGGACAACCCCGGCGACTGGAGCGAGGCGCGGCGCGCCGAGCACGGCGTGCACCGCCTGCCCTCGACGGTGGAGCAGCAGCTCGGGGCGCTGCTGGGCAACGCCCGCATCCGCGGGGCGCTGGGCGAGGACCTGACCGACGCGTTCCGCGTGGTACGCCAGTCGGACGCGGCCAGAGCGGAGGGCCAGGACGCCGCCGAGATCGTCCGCTCGTACCGCTGGCTCTACTGACCCTGCACGCTGGGTGGATCCTCTACGACAGGGCGGCGACGAGCCGCCGGCGGCCTGGCCGGGGGCTTGGGCCGTCCTGTGCCGGCGGAGCCGTGGCGTGGCCGATGCAGAGAGCATGCCGTGACGCTGTGGTGACGCTGTCAAAGAGACGGTCACGGGCGGGTGAGGGTAGCGGCTCGCGGTGCGGAGCGGGCGCACCGGCGGGAACGTCTGGGTGCATGGCAGATCTTCCCGTTGACGACCGGGCGGACTTCGAGGCCGCTGACCGCGGATTCGTGGCGGCGCTGGACCCGGCGACCGTGACGGCCGACGGGCGCGCGGTGTGGGACACCGAGTCCTACTCCTTCCTGCAGCAGGAGTGCCCGGACACGGCGCATCCCAGCCTGTGGCGGCAGGGGCAGCTGTGCGTCAAGCAGGGCCTGTACGCGGTGACCGACGGCATCTACCAGATCCGCGGCCTGGACCTGTCGAACATGACCCTGATCGAGGGCGAGCGCGGCGTCATCGTGGTCGACCCGCTGCTGTCCGTCGAGTGCGCCGCGGCCGGGCTGAAGCTCTATCGCGACCACCGGGGCGACCGCCCGGTCACCGCGGTGATCTACACGCACTCCCATGCCGACCACTTCGGCGGGGTACGCGGCGTCACCGGCGGCGGTGTGCCGATCCTGGCGCCGGCCGGGTTCATGCACCACGCGGTGTCGGAGAACGTCTACGCCGGCACCGCGATGAACCGGCGCGCCACCTACATGTACGGCCCTGCTCTGCCCCGCTCGCCGGAGGGCCAGATCGGCTGCGGGCTCGGCATGACCACGTCGACCGGCACCATCTCCCTCATCCCGCCGACCAAGGACATCACCCGTACCGGCCAGGAGGAGACGCTCGACGGCGTGCGGATCGTCTTCCAGATCACCCCGGGCACCGAGGCCCCGGCGGAGATGAACTTCCTCATCCCCGACCGCCGGGCGCTGTGCATGGCCGAGAACGCCACGCACACGCAGCACAACATCCTCACGCTGCGCGGCGCTCAGGTCCGCGACGCCCGTGTCTGGGCGCGCTATCTCACCGAGGCGATCGCCCTGTTCGCCGACCACGCCGACGTCGTCTTCGCCTCCCACCACTGGCCCACCTGGGGCCGGGAGAACATCGTGCGGTTCGTCAGCCGGCAGCGTGACATGTACGCGTACCTGCACGATCAGACGCTGCGCATGCTGAACAAGGGCATGACGGGCATCGAGATCGCCGAGGCGATGCGGCTGCCTCCGGCCCTGGAACAGACGTGGCACACGCACGGCTACTACGGCTCGGTCAGCCACAACGTCAAGGCCATCTACCAGCGCTATCTGGGCTGGTTCGACGGCAACCCGGCCCATCTGTGGGAGCATCCCCCGGTCGAGCAGGCACGCCGGTACGTCGAGTGCATGGGCGGGCGCGAGGGCGTCCTCGCCTTCGCCCGCCGCTACCTCGACGACGGCGACCTGCGTTTCGCCGCCTCGCTGCTCAACCACGCGGTCTTCGCCGACGAGCACGACGACCAGGCGCGATCGATGCTCGCCGAGGTCTACACCCGGCTCGGCCACGGCTCCGAGAACGGCACCTGGCGCAACTTCTACCTGGTCGGCGCGCTGGAGCTGACCGGCGGCGTCGTCCCCGCCGATATCGACACCTCCTCGCCGGAGCTGATGGCGGCTCTGACGGTCGAGCAGATCTTCGACTCCCTGGCCATCCGCGTCGACGGCCCCCGAGCGTGGGAGGAGAGCCTGGCCATCGACTGGCACCTGACGGATCTGAACCAGTACCACCGCACCACGCTGTCCAACGGCGCGCTCATCCACCAGGCCGATCCGCCGCCACGGCAGCCGGCGGACCTGACGCTCGCGCTCACCAAGCAGCAGCTTCTCGGCCTGCTCACGGGCCGGCCCGCCGACGGCATCGAGCACGAGGGCGACATGAACGTCCTGGCCCGCCTGATCGCCGTCCTGGAAGACCCCGATCCCGCGTTCGCGATCGTGACGCCGTGACCTCTCAGGCGAACGGGCCGGCCATGCCCTTGGCGAGGAACGGCAGGCCGGACGCCAGGATCATAGGAGGGTGCACCCACCTGGCCGGCGTGGATCGTGCTGCCTTGCGCGGGCGGCGTTGCGCCGCGGACTGGACGCGCTCCCGCAGCCGGCTGCGCACGCCGTCACCGGCCCTTTCGGCTCCTGCTGCCTGCCAGCGCGCCGATCAGGATCCCGACGACGGTGCATGCCACCAGCGCGACCCACAGCGGGGCGGTCACCGCGATCGTGAACAGGCGGATCACCGCGTCCTGCCGGTTCTGCAGGATGAACGCGACCGCCAGCACCAGCAGCACGAGCGCCAGCCACACGCGCGGCGGCACCGCCCCGAGACGGCCTCCCGGACCCTGCTCTGCCACGAAACCCTCCAGATGTTGTGAGCGCCGATGTTTCGATCAGGCCGTCCCCAGCGCGACCGGAAGGGCGGCTCGGCCCGCCTTCCCCGCCGTCTGGGCTGTCGCCTCAGGAACCGCCGTGCCGGCCGGGACGCTCCCATCGCTGACGGCGTCGAAGCGGCCGGCGGCTGGCTGACCGGGGTCCACCGAGCATGCGCGACGTCCACGGCATTCGTCGCCGTACACGCCGAACACTGCGCCGCATATGGCGTGCGGCTGGGCAATCTTGCCGAAAACCAGAACGGCGACCCTGGGCGGCGGGCGCGTTCTCGAACGACTTCCGGCGCGCCCTCGCTCTTCGCCGGGCGGTTGCCGGTCGCTTCGCCTGAGTTACCGGCCTGCCGGCGCCCAGGGCGGAGGACGGTGATCGGCGAACGCACGAGGCCGTAGTGAGCCTGTCGGTGAGCGCGAGGGATGGCGGGTTGCGGACAAGACCTCCCCGAAGTGCAGTGGTCTCATCGGATGGGGAGGCCGGTGACCGCGCGGCCGATGATCAGGCGCTGGATCTCCGAGGTGCCTTCGAAGATGGTGTAGATCTTGGCGTCGCGGTGGAAGCGTTCCACCGGGTGGTCCCTGGTGTAGCCGGCGCCGCCGAGGATCTGGATGGCCTGTTCGGTGACCCACACGGCGGTCTCGCCCGCCACCAGCTTCGACATCGAGCCTTCCGCCTGTTCGAAGCGGCGGCCGTTGCGGGCCATCCAGGCGGCGCGCCAGGTGAGCAGGCGGGCCATGTCGACGCGGGTGGCCATCTCGGCGAGGAGGAAGGCGATCGCCTGGTTCTCGCCGATCTTGCGGCCGAACTGGGTGCGTTCGCGGGCGTAGTCCCTGGCGTACTCGAAGGCGGCGCGGGCGATGCCGACCGCCATGGCGGCGACCGAGGGGCGGGTGGTCTCGAAGGTGCGCATCGCGGCCTGCTCGCCTGCGCGCTCGCCGTTGCGTACGCGGGCCAGCCGCGCCTTCAGCTTCTCCTCGCCGCCGAGCAGGCACGAGGCGGGCACCCGGACGTCCTCCAGGACGACCTCGGCGGTGTGGGAGGCGCGGATGCCGTGCTTGCGGAACTTCTGCCCCATGGACAGCCCCGGCGTGCCGGGCGGGATGATGAACGACGCCTGGCCTCGGGTGCCGAGCGAGGGATCGACGGAGGCGACGACGATGTGAACGTTCGCGATGCCGCCGTTGGTGGCCCAGGTCTTGACGCCGTTGAGCACCCAGTCGCCGCCGTCGCGGACGGCGCGGGTGCGGATGGCGCCGACGTCGGAGCCGGCGTCGGGCTCGGAGGCGCAGAAGGCGCCGAGTTTGACGTCGTTCTCGGTGCCGAACATCTGTGGCAGCCACTCCCCCATCTGTTCGGGGGTGCCGTTGGCGGCGAGTGCGGCGGCGGCCAGGCCGGTGCCGGTGATCGACAGGCCGATGCCGGCGTCGCCCCAGAAGATCTCCTCGAACGCCACGGGCAGCGCCAGCCCGCTCTCCTCGAACCACTGGGTGGCGAAGAAGTCGAGGGAGTACAGGCCGATCTTGGCGGCCTCCTGGATGACCGGCCATGGGGTTTCTTCGCGCTCGTCCCATTCGGCGCCGGCGGGGCGGATCACGTCGCGGGCGAAGGCGTGGACCCAGTCGCGCACCTCTTTGACGTCGTCGCTGAGCTCCGGGCAGAAACCCGTCATGTCGCCGCACCCCTCGGACCGCGTCGCCGTTTCGCGGTGGCAACACCTTACCGGCGAGTAGGCCCTGCGGTCCCGCGAGTGCGGTTCAGGGGTTGACGGTGATCATCGGTGGACGTTCGCCGATGCCGATGTCGCGGATGAGCACTTCGTGCCCCTCCAGCCCCCTCCTGAACTGGCAGAGCCGCGTCGCCGGCGGGGCGACCGAGCTGATGCGGCCCTGGCGTTCCAGGCGGGACCAGGCGGCGAGCATGATCTGGGCGGACATCATGCCCAGCGCCTCGGTGCACTGCGGCGCGTGCTCGCGCGAGCCCAGGTCCACCTGTGCGAGCCCGTCGAGCCCGCCCAGCTCCAGCAGGTCGATGAGCAGGCCGAGCTCCACGGCGTACCCGGTGAGGAACGGGATGCGTTCGAGCGCGGAGCAGCGGCCGGCGTACTCGCCGGCGAGCGGCTGGATGAACCCGGCCAGCTCGGGCCAGTACAGGTTGATGAGCGGGCGTGCGACGAGCTCGGTGACGCGCCCGCCGCCGTTGGGGGTGCCATGGAGCGGGCGGTCGTAGCATCCCTTGGCGTACATGACGGTCGGGTCGGAGAGCAGCGGCCCGAGGACGCCGAGTATCAGCGAGGCGCGGAAGTTGCGGATGTCGGCGTCGGCGAAGACGAGCACGTCACCCGACGTGACGGCCAGCGACTTCCACAGCGCCTCTCCCTTGCCGTCCATGGGCTTGAGTCCCGGAAGGATCTCATCCTGAGCGTGCACCCTCGCTCCTGCCCGGGCGGCCACCCGGGCGGTGTCGTCGGTCGAACGCGAGTCGATGACCACGAGCTCGTCCACGAGCGGAGCCAGCTCCCGCCGGATCACGCCGACGATCTCTCCCACGGTCTCGCGCTCGTCGCGGGCCGGGAGCACCACGCTGACGGTGGTATCACCCTTGGCGGCCACCAGGTCCTGAACCGGCCAGTCCCCGGCGGACGAAGTGCGGCGTCGCAACCATCCGTGCACTTCAGGAAGCATGCGACCCCTCCCTCCGTATCCCGATATGTCAGCGTATGTGAGATGCCCATTAAGCCCGAGAAGCGATCGTCTTCGCGGGTCAAGGGGCTTTGAGAAAGTTCGGGCGGTAAGTAACGCCGTCGCAAAGGCGCGACCGGAGCGCGGGCAAGGTTCGCGCGCTCAAGGAATAAGCGCTTCGTGGTGAGGTGGCCGGTTCCTGTGTACAGGCGGGGTGCGGTTCCGGTTTTCAAGCGGGTGGCTCGGGGCCGTCCCCCGCCCGGACGGCCCGGTCTCGTCCGTCCCCCGCCTGGACGGCCCGGTCTCGTCCGTCCCCCGCCTGGACGGCCCGGTCTCGTCCGTCCCCCGCCTGGACGGCCCGGCGGCCCGTGGGGCGCGTCATCGGCCCGGCCCTCGTCCGTTCCGCGCCCGGACGGCCCGCCGGTGCCGGCTGATCCGTCCGGGTTCGGCAATGAGACGGCCAGGAAAGGCCCTATGAGGCCGCCGGGCGGCGCAGCACGCGCACCTGGCCGGGCTTGAGCGCGGCGTCGGGCGCCAGCGACGGCCCGGTCAGCGGCTCCCCGTCGAGCGCCGACACGTCCACCTGCCGGTCCCCGCGGTTGACGAGGAACCAGTAGTCGTACCTCCCGTCGGTGCGTACGGCCAGCTCGACCTGCCCGCGCAGCTCGTCGGGCAGCTCGGAGCCGACGCCCGCCGGCTCCAGCAGCAGCGGCAGCAGCACGGCCAGCCCGTCGGGGCCGAGGCGGGTGGAGACGTACGAGGCCGTCCCCGCACCCGAGCGGCGGCGGGTGATCGCCGGACGCCCGGCCTGCTCGCCCGTCTTGTACGCCGCAAGCACCTCGGTCTCCGGCCCGGCGAGGTCGATGCGGTCGGTCCACAGGGTACCGGTGACGCCGAGGTCGAGATCGACGCCGTCGCCGTCGAGGAGCGGCCCGAACTCCTGGATGCGGATGCCGAGCAGGTCGCGCAGCGCGCCCGGATAGCCGCCGAGCCAGACGCGGTCGTCCTGGTCCACGATGCCGGAGAAGTAGGTGGCGACGAGGTGGCCGCCGCCCGCCACGTACGCCTCCAGGCGGCGGGCCAGCGCGGCGGGCACGACGTGCAGGATGGGCGCGACCACCAGGTCGTAGCCGGACAGCTCGGCGGCCACCGGCACCACGTCGGCGCGCACGCCCGCCGCGAGGAACGCCGAGTACCAGTCGAGCGCCTCCTGCCGGTAGCGCAGCAGGGAGGTGGGGTGGGAGTCCAGCTCGGCGGCCCACCACGACTCCCAGTCGAACAGGATCGCGGCGCGCGCGGGCCGCCGCCTGCTGCCCGCGACGGGCGCGAGCGCGGCCAGCGTGGCGCCGAGGTCGGTCACGGCCCTGAACACGTCGCTGTCCTCGCCCGCGTGCGGCACCATCGCCGAGTGGTACTTCTCGGCGCCGCCCGCCGACTGCCGCCACTGGAAGAAGCAGACGGCGTCGGCGCCGTAGCCGACGTGGGTGAGCGAGTCGCGGGCCATGCCGCCGGGCCGCTTGGCGAGGTTGACCGGCTGCCAGTTGACGGCGCTGGTGGAGTGCTCCATGAGGAACCAGGGCTCGCCGCCGGCCAGCATGCCGGTGAGGTTGGCCGAGAACGACAGCTCGTCCTGGGCCTGCGGGCCGGTCAGCACGTAGTGGTCGTTGGCCACGAAGTCGACCTCGGAAGCCCAGTCGGCGTAGTTCATCCCCTTGGTCTCGCCCATCACCATGAAGTTGGTGGTGACCGGGACGTCTGGGGTGATCCGGCGCAGCACCTCGCGCTCGGCGCGCAGGTGCTCCTTGAGCGCGTCGGAGGAGAAGCGCTTGAAGTCGAGCTGCTGCGTCGGGTTGGGGAAGGACGCGGCCAGGCGCGGCGGCAGGATCTCCGCCCAGTCGCCGTAACGCTGGGACCAGAACGCGGTGGCCCAGGCCCGGTTCAGCTCGTCGAGTGTGCCGTAGCGGGCGCGCAGCCAGTCGCGGAAGGCGGTGGCGGCGTCGTCGGAGTAGTCGTAGACGTTGTGGCAGCCCAGCTCGTTCGACACGTGCCAGGCGGCCAGCGCCGGGTGGCCGGCGTACCGGGTGGCGAGGGCCTCGACCAGGCGCAGCGCGTACCGGCGGAAGACCGGAGAGGTGGGGCGCCAATGCTGGCGCGCGCCCGGCCAGAGCGTGCGGCCCTGCTGGTCCACCGGCAGGATCTCCGGATGCTTGGCCGTCAGCCACGGCGGCGGCGAGGCCGTCGCCGTGGCGAGGTCGGCGGCGATGCCGTTGGCGTGCAGCAGGTCCATCACCTCGTCGAGCCAGGCGAAGTCCCACCTGTCCTCGGCGGGCTGGAGATGCGCCCACGAGAAGATGGCCAGAGACACGATGTTGACCCCGGCCGCCCGCATCGCGCGCATGTCGGCGTCCCACACCTCCCGGGGCCACTGCTCCGGGTTGTAGTCCGCGCCGAACGCCAGCCTGGCCCTGTCCGGCTCTGACGGCCAGCGCACCCACCGGCGGCCGTGATCGACCTGCAACGTCTGCTCCTGTCTCGTGCTGTTCCTGGCGGAGAATGTCGATCGGTTACTGGACGGTGAAGCCCTGCTCCTGGCCGTACTTGATGGAGGCGTCCTGCCACGCCTTCAGGCCGTCCTGGAGCGTGGTGCCGGAGGTGTACGCCTTGCCGACGGTGTCGTTGAAGATGCTGTTGGCGTACACCTGGAACGGCAGGTACGACCAGCCGGGCGCGACCTGCTCGGCCGACTCGGCGAGCACCTGGTTGACCTTCTGGCCGCCGAAGTAGGGGAACTCCTTGTCCCTGAACTTCGGGTCCTGCAGGTGCGCGGTGGTGGCGGGGAAGGCGCCGCCGTCGATCCTGGTCTGCACGCCTTCGTCCACGGTGGCGTACTTGATGAAGGCGTAGGCGAGGGTCTTGTTCGCGGACGCCTCGGGCACCGCCAGAGAGCTGCCGCCGTTCTCGGCGGTGACCTTGCCGCCGGCCTCCCACTGCGGCATGGGCGCGACCCGCCACTTGCCGGAGGCGGCCTTGACGCCCGACTCGAAGTTGGCCGGCATCCAGGCGCCGGTCACCAGCGTGGCGATGGTGCCGTCGGCCAGGCCCTTGTACCACTCGTCCGTCCAGCCGACGACGGGCGAGAGCAGCTTGCCGTCGATGAGCTTCTGCCAGGTCGCGGTGAACTTCTGGGTGCCGGCGTCGGAGAAGTCGATGCCGACGCTGGTGCCGTCCACCTTGTACGGCCTGCCGCCCGCCTGCCAGATCATGCTGGTGGTGAAGCCCGCGTCGCCGCTGTCGCTGCCGATGTACGCCTTGGGGTCGGCCTTGTGCAGCTTCTCGGCGGCGGCCACGTACTCGTCCCAGGTCTTCGGCACCTCGATGTCGTGCTTGTCGAAGACCTCCTTGTTGTAGAACATCGCCATCGGGCCGGAGTCCATGGGCAGCCCGTAGACGGCGGGGCCGCCGGCGTGCACGGAGTTCCACGGGCCCGGGGTGAAGGTGCCTTCGAGTGAGCCGGCGCCGTACGCGCTGAGGTCGGTCACCGACTTCGACAGCGCGAACTGCGGCAGCGCGTAGTACTCGATCTGTGCCACGTCGGGCACGCCGGATCCGGCCTTGATCGCGTTCTGCAGCGCGGTGTACTGGTCGTTGCCGGTGCCGGCGTTGACCAGGTTGACCTTGACCTTGGGGTACTTCTCCTGGAAGTCGGCGACGACCTGCTTGAGCGTCGGCTCCCACGCCCAGACGGTGAGGTCGCCGCCCGCGTTCAGCGCGTTCTGCAGGTCGGCGTCGGAGACGCTCTGGGAGGCGGCGGCCGTGGCGGTCGCGCCTGAGCCGTCGCCGCCGCCGGATGAGCCGCAGGCGGTGGCGGCGAGTGACACGGTCAGTGCCGCGCCCAGCAGGAGGGCGTGACGACGGTTGATCGTCATGGGCGTTGCCTTTCTGAAATGTCTGCTCTGGTGTACGCGTTCGTGTCGCCGGCGCTCCGGCGGCGCCGGGTCAGCCCTTGACGCTCCCCGTGGCGAGGCCCGACTGCCAGTACCGCTGCAGCAGCAGGAACGCCGCGATCAGCGGGACGATGGTGAGCAGTGATCCGGTGATCACCAGGTTGAAGACGGCCTCGCCGCCCGCCGTGCCCGCCTGCTGGTTCCAGGCGTGCAGGCCAAGGGTGAGCGGGTACCAGTCGGGGTCCTTGAGCATGATCAGCGGCAGGAAGAAGTTGTTCCAGGTCGCGACCACGTTGAAGAGCAGGACCGTGACGATGCCGGGGCCGAGCAGCGGCAGGCTGATCCGGAAGAACGTGCGGAACTCGCCCGCGCCGTCCACCCGCGCGGACTCCAGGATCTCCTTCGGCACCGCGTCGGCGGCGTACGTCCAGATGAGGTAGAGGCCGAACGGCGAGATCAGCGACGGGATGATGATCGCCAACGGGGTGTTGGTGAGCCCCATGTCGGAGAAGAGCAGGAAGGTCGGTACGGCCAGCGCCGTGCCGGGCACCGCCACCGCGCCGATCACCACCGCGAAGACGGCCTTCTTGCCGGGGAAGTCGAACTTGGCCAGGCCGTAGCCGGCCAGTGTCGCGAGCAGGGTCGCGCCGCCCGCGCCGGCGACCACGTACAGGAGCGTGTTGAGCAGCCAGCGCGTGTAGACGCCGCCGTTGTAGCTGAAGGTCTGGGCGATGTTGTCGAACAGCGCGAAGTCGCCGGAGAACCACAGGCCGAACGACGACAGCAGGCTCTCCTGCGTCTTGGTGGCGTTGATCAGCAGCCAGGCCAGCGGGAGCAGCGTGTAGACCAGCATGAGCGTGGTCAGCGCGGTGAGCGTGCGGCTGCGGCGGCGGTGGCGCGGGCGCTGGTGGCGGATCACCAGCGGGCCGCGTCCTGCGCGGGCTCCGGGATGTGCGGTTGCGGTCATGGCTCAGACCGCCTTTCGCATGCCGCGGAGCTGGACGATGTACGCGATGATCATCGTGATGACGCCCATGATGATGGCGACGGCGGCGGAGTAGTCGAACTGCTGGCCGGCGAAGGACAGCGAGTAGGCGTACAGGTTGGGCGTGAAATAGGTGGTGATCGAGTTCGGCGCCAGCGTCTTGAGGATGCTGGGCTCGTTGAAGAGCTGGAAGCTGCCGATGATCGAGAAGATCGTGGCGATCACCAGGGCGCCGCGCAGGGCGGGCAGCTTGATCGACCAGATGATGCGGAACTGGCCGGCGCCGTCGATCTCGGCGGCCTCGTACAGCGAGGGGCTCACCACGCGCAGCGCCGAGTACAGGATCAGCATGTTGTAGCCGACGAACTCCCAGGTCACGATGTTGCCGATGGAGGCGAGGATGAGGTCGGGCGAGAGCGGGTCGGGCAGCGACCAGCCGAGCGCCTCGTTGAGGTTGCCGATGAGGCCGAACCTGGTGCCGTACATGAAGCCCCACATCAGCGTCGCCACGACGGCGGGCACCGCGTACGGCAGGAACACCGAGATGCGGAAGAACGCCGCGCCGTAGAGCCGGCCGCTGTCGATCGCGAGGGCCACCAGCAGCGCGAGGAACAGCATGATCGGCACCTGCACGACCAGGAACAGCGCCACCCTGCCGAACCCCGACCAGAACTGCGGATCCTGCAACGCCTTGATGTAGTTGTCCAGGCCGACGAACGCGGTGCCGCCGACGAGCTGGGTGCGGTAGAGGCTGAGGTAGATCGAATAGCCGATCGGCGCCAGGAAGACGAGCGCGAACACCGCCATGAACGGCGCCACGAACCGCCAGCCGGTCCAGGACCGCCCGCCGGTCCCGCGCCTTCTGGTGCCCCGGCCGCGCTGGGCCGCCGCGGGCGGGCGCCCTCGCGCCTGCCTGCCGGGCGCGTAGCCTTCCGTGACCACCGGTCACTCCTCTCGCTGCCATGTTCACGTAAACATCGACCGCGGACGCATGTCACGCAGAGCGATGGTGGGGGATGCCGCAGTGATGTTTACGTTAACGTCTGCTGCGGTATGGTGGCACCCGCCTGACCTGGGGTCAAGGGGCGCCCCCTCATTGACAGCGGCCGGGACCTCCACAAAGGATTTCCTGGCTGAACGGCTCGGACGCCGGCCGGGGCGGGCGCGTACCGGACGGACACGAGCAGAGAGTCAGCGACCTAGACCGGCAGGCAGGAGCGGCACGGGCATGGATCTGGACGACCCCGAACGGCAGGCGCCGACCGGCGGTGCGCGGCCGGGCGGGGGTGCGCAATCAGAGGGGGACGCGCACCCGGCTGAGAAGGCGCGCCCCGCGGAGGGCGCACGCCCGGCTGATCACGCACGGCAGGCCGGTGGCGAGCGGCCCGCCGGCGGCGCGCGACGCGGATCGGGGGTTCCCGGCGGGCGGCGCAGGCAGCGCGTGTCGATGGCCGACGTGGCCAGGCTGGCCGGCGTGTCGTCACAGACCGTCTCGCGGGTCGCCAACGGCCATCCCGGCGTCATCGGCTCCACCCGCGAGCAGGTGCTGGCCGCGATGCGCGAGCTGGGCTACCGGCCCAACAGCGCCGCCCGCGCCCTGCGGTACGGGCAGTTCAACACGATCGGCGTGATCCTGTTCAACCTGTCCACGATCGGCAACAGCCGCACCGTCGAGGCCATCGCCACCCACGCCGCCGCCGAGGGCTACGCGATCACGCTCATCCCCATCGACGTGCCGACCCAGGACAACGTGCTGGGCGCGTTCACCAGGATGGGCGAGCTGGCCGTGGACGCGGTCATCGTGATCCTGGAGGTGCACCTGCTCAACGCCGGCACGGTGACGCTGCCGCCCGGGGTGCACGCGGTGGTCGTCGACTCCGACGCGGGCGATCGCTACAGCGTGGTGGACACCGACCAGGCCGAGGGCGCCCGGTCGGCCGTACGCCACCTGCTCGGCCTCGGACACCGTACGGTCTGGCACGTCACCGGGCCGGAGTCGTCCTTCGCCGCGCAGCGCCGCGCCCAGGCGTGGCGGCTCGCGCTGGAGGAGGCGGGCCGGCCGGTGCCGCCGCCGCTGCACGGCGACTGGTCGGCGGGGTCCGGGTACACCGCCGGTCTCCGGCTGGCGGAGGAGCCCGGCTGCACGGCGGTGTTCGTCGCCAACGACCAGATGGCGCTGGGCGTGCTGCGGGCGCTTCACGAGCGGGGACGCTCGGTGCCCGGCGAGGTCAGCGTGGTCGGGTTCGACGACATCCCCGACTCGGCCTGCTTCGTGCCGCCGCTGACGACCGTGCACCAGGACTTCGCCGAGGTCGGGCGGCGGTGCGTGCAGCTCGTGCTGCGGCAGATCCGCGAGGGGGGCACCGCGCCGTCGGGCACGGACCTCGTGCCGACGCGGCTGGTCGTCCGCGCCAGCACGGCCCCGCCGCCCGCCTGACCGCTACACTCCGATGCGATCGCATCGATCAGGGGGTGAGCGTACGTGGCGGAGCGGCGTACCAGGGGACCGGGGGCACACCACGAGGAGCGGCGCGCCGAGATCGCCGACGCCGTGCTCGCCATCGTCGCCGAGCGGGGCCTCGGGGCCGTCTCACTGACCGAGGTGGCCGCGCAGGCGGGCATCTCCCCCGGCCGGGTGCAGCACTACTTCCCCGCCAAGCGGCAGCTGCTTGAGGCGGCGTTCGAGCGGGGCAACGCGCTGTCGGCCGCCCGCATCAGGGAGAAGGCCGGATCCGATCTGGAGGCCGCCGATCCGCGCCTGGTGCTCACAACCGTGCTGACCGAGCTGGTGCCGTACGACGCGGTCACCGAGGCGCACATGCGGGTGCGGCAGTCGTTTCACGCCTTCGCCTTCGCCGAGGAGTCCATCGCCGCGCGGATGCGGGTGCTGTACGCCGGCTTCCACCGCCGGATGGCCGACCTGATCCGCAGGGACCAGCAGGCCGGCCGTATCGACCCCGGGCTCGACCCGCACGGGACGGCGCTCTCCCTGGTGGCGCTGGCCGAGGGGCTGGCCGCGTACGTGCTGACCGGCGTCACCCCGGGCCCGGTCGCCCGCGACCGCGTCCTCGCCGCCATCGCCGAGCTGTATTCGCCGGAGCGCGGCGGGGCCGGGTGAGGGGGATCCCCGGCCGCCGGCCGCGCCAGCCGGTGGATCAGCAGTAGCGTGCGGGCGCGATGCGGTCCATCACGCCGCCGAACCTGCCCTTGTAGTTGGAGCTGTAGTCGCCCCGCGAGGCCAGGCGCTTGGCGCGCCAGTTCCACTCGGAGTCGGCCGTGTCGACGAAGCACGCGCCGCTCGTGGCGACGAACGAGCCGACGTTGTCGGCGTGCGTGCTGCCGATGAACCTGTTGCCGTTCGCCTCCCACCAGGTGTAGACGGCGCCGGTGTAGTTGGCGCCGGTCCACAGGCACACGTGGGCGTGGCAGGCCGGCACGGCCGCCTGGGCCGTCGCGGCGGGCACCGCCAGGAGAGCGGCGGCGAGGGCGGGCGCGGCGATCACGCTGAGGATCTTCATGATGCTCCTTCCGTGTCTGCTGGAACACCACGGGACGTTATACGCGACGTCATCGAATGAACACGATGAGTAAGGTGGATCTCACTGCCCGGCCCCTATTTCGGAAGGACCATCACTCCTCTGACCTCGTGGGGCGAGCTGACGCCCGCGACGGAAAGGGAGAACATGCAGGTCAACGGGGTTCGAGCGAGACGGCGTGATGACGGGTCAGCCCACCTGGACGGAGAGGCGGTTGCTGAAGCGGGCCGGCATCGTCGTCTGCGCCGTCTCCGGGACCAGCCGGGCGAGGATCGGCGGTGTGCGCCAGTTCGCCGGGTTGCGCCTGGCGAGCCGGGAGACCAGGGAGATGTGCGGGTAGCGGGCCCGCTCGTACGCGCGCAGCCGCGCCGCCCGGGTCGCCCGCGCCGGCCAAGGCCCGCCCGAGCACCCAGGCGTCCTCCAGGGTCTGGTTGGCGCCCTGGCCGAGGGTGGGCGGCATGGTGTGCGCGGCGTCGCCGGCCAGCGTCACCCGCCCCGCGCCCCACACCTCGGGCACCTTGCTCCAGTGGTGGCCGAAGAACTCCAGGTCCTCCTCGCGGGCGGCGGCGAGCACGTCGGAGACCGGCGAGCGCCAGCGCCCGAACCTGCGCCGCAGCTCGGCCGGCGGCGCGGCGGGCCGGGGATCGCGGGGTGACCAGCGGACGTCGAACCACCACTGCAGCAGCCCGCCGCCCGCGGGCATGAGGCCGCAGGCGCCCTCCCGCCCGCTGATCATGAGGTGCCTGGTGGTACCGGTGATCTCGATGTCGATGCGGCTCATGCCCTGCCAGGTGCCGAACGTGGCGGGCCGTACGGTGCCCTCGCCCCACAGCGTTCCGGCGTACGACGGAGTGGTGCCCGTCCGCGCCCACGAGCACGTCGCCGGTGGCCGTGGAGCCGTCGGCGAAGACGGCGGTGACACCGTCATCGTTGTGGCGTACGTCGCGGCAGGCCATGCCGTAGCGGACGACGTCGCAGGGCAGCCCGGCGGCCAGCCGGTCGAGCAGGTGGCGCGCGGGACGGCCCTGGTCGGGAAGCCGTAGCGGGCGGCGGCGTGCGTGAGGTCCATGGTGGTGCGCAGCTGCCGCGCGGGGTCAGCGCGTCGATCCTGTCGATGCGGGCGCCGACGCCGGCGAGCGAGATGCCGAGGTCGTCGAGTATCGCGTTGCCGTTGCTCCAGGCCAGCAGCGCCTTGCCGCCGGTGCGGCGCTCGGGCGCCTGCCCGTACACGCGGACGCGGTGACCCGCGGCCAGTAACACGCGGGCGATGGCCAGCCCGCCGATCCCCGCGCCGATGACGATGACATCCATCCGATTTTCTCCGCTTCGATGTATCTTCGCTTCGAAGTTACATTGGCGGCAAGTAGGGTGGCCCGGTGGGTTCCGCGCAACCAGAAGCCGTCTTCCGCGAATTCGTGATCGCGATCCTGGTGCACAACGACGCGCTCGCCGACCGTCTCGGCCTGCAACCCGCCGACGTGGCCGCCCTCATGCTGCTCGAGACGCGCGGCCCGCTCGCCGTGGGCACGATCGCCGAGGAGCTGGGGCTGCCGTCCGCCTCGACCACCCGCCTGATCGACCGTCTGGAGAAGGGCGGGTACGCCCGGCGCGTCCGCGGCGAGCGCGACCGCCGCATGGTGACCGTGGAGCTCGTGCCCGAGGGCCTGGCGGTGTACGAGGCCGCCTGCGAATCCACCAGGAAACACCTCGAAGCGCTCGCACAGCAGCACGGGATCGAGCGGATGCCGATGATGCTGGAGGTCTTCGCCATGGTCGGCTCCGCCTACCGGACCGCGCTCCGCGACCTGCGCGCCGAGGCGGGCTGACCTTCCGCCGAACCGCCGAGTGGCCCGACATTTCCGTCATGGGGTGCGGAGTTAAAGTTGCCCTCCGGGAGGCGCTCCCGGACCTCCCCCGCCAGGCAGCAGCGCGCACCACAGGGAGGACATGACGAACGCGCCTCGGGAACGGCCTTCATCCCGGTGGGCGGCTGGCTGTCGGACCGGTACGGGGCCAAGCGGGTGTTCGCGACCGCCATCGTGATGTTCGGCCTGGCCTCGGTCGCCTGCGCGGCCTGCACCTCCTTATGGCAGTTCGTCGTGGCCCGCGTCGTCCAGGGCGCGGGCGGCGCGCTGATGATGCCGGTCGGGCGCATCATCGTGCTGAAGAACGCCGGCAAGCGGGACCTCATGCGCGCGACCGCGCTGATCACTTGGCCGGGGCTGGTCGCGCCGGTCATCGCCCCGGTGCTCGGCGGCGCGCTCACCACCTGGTACGGCTGGCAGTGGATCTTCCTGCTGAACGCGCCGCTCGCCCTCGCCGGGACCGCCCTCGTCCTGGCGTTCGTGCCGAGCGTGCGCGACAGCGAGCCCAAGCCGCTCGATCGCGCCGGCACCGTCCTCATCGTCACGTCGCTCAGCTTGACCATCTACGGACTGTCCGAGCTGGCGCACCCGTCCGCGGTGGGTCTCGACCTCGCCCTGCTGGCGGTCGGGCTGCCGGCAGGCGCGGCCGCCGTGTGGTGGTTCCTGCGGGCCGAGCATCCGCTGGTCGGTCTCGGGCCACTGCGGGTGCCCACGTTCGCGGCGGCCAGCCTGCACGCGGGCACCCTCATCCGCCTGGCGATCAGCGGGACGCCGTTCCTGCTGCCGCTCATGCTGCAGGAGGCGTGGGGGCAGACGCCGCTGGAGGCGGGGCAGCTCGTGCTGGTGTACTTCCTCGGCAACCTCGTCGTGAAGGTGATCACGACGCCGCTGATGCGGTGGCTCGGCTTCCGCACGGTGCTGGTGGGCAACGGGATCGCGGTGGCGCTGTCGATCGCGGCGTTCGGGCTGCTGGACGCGCGTACCGCCTTCGCCGTGGCGGCCGTGGTGGCGTTCGTGGCCGGGGCCACCCGGTCGATCGAGTTCACCGGCACCAACACGCTGTCGTTCGCCGACGTCGGCTCCGCCGATCGCGCCTCGGCCTCGACGCTGTTCAGCATGATGCAGCAGCTCTCCGTGGCGCTGGGAGTGGCGGTGGCGGCGATCGCGCTGCAGTTCGCGCACGGCGGGTCCGGTACGCCGCTCACGCAGGGCGACTTCACAGCCGCCTTCTGGGTGACCGGCGCGATCGCGCTGACGGGCGCGCTGCTGATGCTGCGCCTGCACCCCGACGCCGGCAACGAGGTCACCGGCCACCGCCCGCGCCGGCGCCGCAGAGCCCCCGCCGACGCCTGACCTCGATCCGCCGAGCCTCCGGCGCCGTCCGCCGCCGCCGCGAGATCGTCCGGACGCGCCACCCGAGCGAGCGCCCGGTCCCGTCGCCCTCTTCTCCCTCCCTGAAGGGACCTCGGCTCGCGAGATCGTCAAGTGAGCGCGGCCGACGCCTGATGGCGACGCTCCTGCGCCGGCCACCTCGGAGCGGACGCATGATGGCGATCGACGGCCGCGCGGGGCCACCGGAGTCTCGGGAATCACGCTGCGCGTATGTCATATGACGGTAAGTTACTCTCTCGTGACGGTCTGCCGCAGTACCCCCCGACCCTGGGAAACCCTGGTGGGCAGCGGCGCGCTGCCTGCCGCGCTGCTGGCCGGCGACGGCGTCGTGGAGAGCATGCTCCGCCGTACGGGAGGCATGTTCGGCCTGTGGGCCCCCGGCCTGGGCAGGGCCGTGGTGGTGTCCGATCCCGCGCTGGTCAGAGCGGTCATGCGGGCGCCCGACGGCGTGATGGCGGCGAGCCCGGCCGGCCGGATGCGCGAGCCGGTGATAGGGCCGCGCGGGCTGGCGCGGCTGGAGGGCGACGAGCATCGCGAGATCCGCTCGATCATGGTGCCGGTGGTCCGCGACCGGGTGCACGAGCGGCTGCGCGCGGCCACGGAGCGGCTGGCGCTGCGGGCCGCCGCCAAGTGCCCGCGCGGCAGGCCGTTCCCGCTGCGCCCGCTGCTGCACAGGGCGCTGCTCGAGGCCGTGCTGGAGCTGATCGTGGGCCTCTCCCCCGAGCGGCAGCGGGCCTGGCGGGTGCCGCTGCGCGAGCTGCTGCGCCGGGCCGACTCGTACGAGGTCACGGTGCGCTACGCGCTGCGGCACGCGGGCGCGCTGGACTGGTGGCCCGGCTACCACCGGGCGAAGGAGGCGTGCGACCGGCTGATCCACGCCGAGATCGAGCGGCGGCGCAAGACCGGCGGCGAGGGCGGCGATCTGCTCGGCGCGCTGCTGCGGGCCCGCGACGACGACGATGCGCCGCTGCCCGACGCGGTGGTGCGCGACCAGGTGATGAGCATGATCGCGGGGGCGCGTACGACCACGGCGAACGGTCTTGCCTGGGTGTTCGAGCGGGTGGTGCGCCACCCCGAGGTGCTGCGCCGGGTGACCGGCGAGAGCGAGCGGGGCGAGGGCGACGCGTACGCGAGCGCGGTGACGTACGAGGCGCTGCGGGTGCGCCCGCCGGTCACGTTCTTCGGCCGTACGGTCAGACGGCCGTTCGAGCTGGGCGGCAGGGTGCTGGTCCCGGGCACCACGGTCATCGTGCACCTGCGGACGCTGCACCACGACCCCGCGCTCTATCCCGACCCGGCCGCGTTCCGCCCCGAGCGCTGGCTCGACGGCAGGCCGGCCGGCTACGGGTGGATGCCGTTCGGCGGCGGCGCGCACACCTGCCTGGGCGACCGCCTCGCGATGGTGCAGATGCGGACGTTCCTGCAGGTCTTCACCCGCGAGCTGGCGCTGTCGCCGGCCTGGCCGGGTGACGAGCGGGTCAGGTGGAAGGCGTTCTGCAACGTGCCGGCGGCGGGCTGCCGCGTGATCGCCCGCCCGCGATGACCACCTTTGCCGCGCCTTTTCCCAACGGTCTACCCGTTACCGGGCACGATTCCGAGCCTGGGGTGAGACGGGGGACCGAACATGTGTGGCATCGCCGGCTGGGTGGACTTCGAGCGCGACCTGCGGCGGGAGCGGCAGACCGCGCAGGAGATGACCGGCACCATGGCCTGCCGGGGGCCCGACGACGAGGGGCTGTGGCTGGCCCCGCACGCCGCGATCGGGCACCGCAGGCTGGCCATCATCGACCTGGCGGGCGGGCGGCAGCCGATGGTGGCCGAGGAGGAGGGCCGCGAGCTCGCCGTGCTGACCTACAGCGGCGAGATCTACAACTTCGAGGAGCTGCGCGCCGAGCTGTCGAGCCGCGGCCACGTCTTCCGCACCCGCAGCGACACCGAGGTCCTGCTGCGCTCCTACCTCGAATGGGGCGAGGACCTGGCCGAGCACCTCAACGGCATGTACGCGTTCGCGATCTGGGACCCCCGCGCCGAGCGGCTGCTGCTGGTGCGCGACCGCATGGGCATCAAGCCGCTCTACTACTACCCCACCGAGCACGGGGTGCTGTTCGGCTCCGAGCCCAAGGCCGTGCTGGCCAACCCGCTGGCGAGCCGCGTGCTGGATCTGGAGGGGCTGCGCGAGCTGCTGGCGTTCGTCAAGACGCCGGAGCACGGCGTGCTGTCCGGCCTGTACGAGGTCCGCCCCGGTCAGATCGTCCTGGTGGACAGGGACGGCCTGGTCAAGCGCCGCTATTGGCGACTCGAATCCCGCGAGCACCCTGACGACGTGGCCACGACCGTGAAGACCGTGCGCGAGCTGCTGGACGACATCGTGGCCAGGCAGCTCATCAGCGACGTGCCGCTGTGCGCGCTGCTGTCGGGCGGCCTCGACTCCAGCATGATCACTTCGCTGGCGGCCAGGCTGCTGCGCGAGCAGGGTCTCGGCACCGTGCGCTCGTTCTCGGTGGACTTCGCCGGGTACACCGAGAACTTCAAGCCCGACCTCACCCGTTCCACGCCCGACACGCCGTACGTGCACGAGCTGGCCCGCTTCGCCGGGGCCGACCACAGCGACATCGTGCTCGACTCGGCCGCGCTGATGGACCGTGAGGTGCGCGCGGCCGTGCTGCGGGCGCGCGACCTGCCGATGGGCATCGGCGACATGGACACCTCGCTCTACCTGCTGTTCAAGGCGATCAGGGAGCACTCGACGGTGGCGCTGTCCGGCGAGTCGGCCGATGAGGTGTTCGGCGGCTACCGGTGGTTTCACGACCCGGAGACGGTGTCGGCCGAGATGTTCCCGTGGCTGGCCAGTCCGGCCTTGTCCGCGCACGCGGGCGCGGAGCGCCTGTTCCACGACGATCTGCAGCGGCAGCTCGACCTGTCCGGCTACCGGGAAGAGCGCTACCGCGAGGCGCTGGCCGAGGTGCCGCACCTGCCGGGCGAGAGCGGGCACGAGCGGCGCATGCGGGAGATCGGCTATCTGCATCTGACCCGGTTCGTGCAGGTCCTGCTGGACAGGAAGGACCGGATGAGCATGGCGAACGGCCTGGAGGTGCGGGTGCCGTTCTGCGACCACCGCCTGGTCGAGTACGTGTTCAACGCGCCGTGGTCGCTGAAGACCTTCGACGGGCGGGAGAAGAGCCTGCTCAGGGCGGCGTCTGCGGACCTGCTGCCGGAGAGCATCCTGCAGCGGGTCAAGAGCCCGTATCCGGCCACGCAGGATCCCGCGTACGACGAGGGGCTGCGCGAGCGGGCCCGCGAGCTGCTCGACATCGCCGACTCCCCCGCGGCGCGGCTGGTCGACTGGGACAAGGCCCGCGCGACCGTCGAGGAGCCCGCCTCGCCGGAGACGCGGGCGGCGCTGGAGCGGTTCGTCCAGCTCCACCACTGGCTGAGCCGTTACCGCGTCGACCTGGCGCTCTGACCGAGCTGCCCGGAGGGGCCGCTCAAAGGGCCGCCCAGGTGCCGATCAGAGATGCCGCCCGGAGAGCCGGCCGGCGATCTCGCCGGCCGTCAGCACCAGCGCGAACCCCTTGCGCAGCACGGCCAGCTCAGGCTCCTGACGTGACTCGTCGTCGGTGGCGGTGACGTCGGAGCCGAAGACCACCCGGTAGCCCCGCTCGTACGCCTGCCTGGCGGTGGTGCCGCAGCAGCAGCGCCGACCGTTCCGCGTGGACGTCGAAACCCGCCCGCCCCCGCTCGTACGCCTCGCGCGCCCGCTGCGTCACCCACTCCTCGGTGTAGATCACGGCTTATACCTCGATTCGATATACCTCGTTTCGATGTGGCACGATAGCAGCGTGCTGGAGCTGGCGATACTGGGATTCCTGGCCGAAGGGCCGCTGCACGGCTACGAGCTGCGCCGCAAGGTCGCCGCACTGTCCGGCCACGCCCGCCCGGTCAGCGACGGGAGCCTCTATCCGGCGATCAACCGCCTGGTCAAGGCCGGCCTCCTCGACCGCCGCGACGAGCCGGGCGCGGCGGCGGCCCGGCGCCAGACGCTCACGCTCACCGCGGCCGGCCGCGACGAGCTGCTGCGCCGCCTGCGCGAGCCGGCCGAGCACGACATCACCGACGGCAGCCGCTTCTTCACGATCCTGGCCTTCCTGTCCCTCCTGCCCGACCCGGGCGAGCGCGCGGCCGTGCTCCGCCGCCGCCTCGCCTTCCTGGAGCAGCCGGCGAGCTTCTTCCACGACGGCGACCGCCCGCTGCGCGCCGCCGACATGAGCGATCCCTACCGGCGCGGCATGCTCGTCATCGCGCGGGCGACCAGCCGCGCCGAGCGCGCCTGGCTGCACGAGATGCTCGACGGCGACCCGGCGTGAGCGCGGACCCTCCCACCGGCCACCGCGCCACGCTCTGTTACCCTCTGTAACGTTCTGCTGTCATTGCGTCACATCGGGGGTTTGGGGTGAAGGTCGCGTGCGTCGGCGGCGGTCCCGCCGGTCTCTACTTCGCGTCGCTGCTGAAGCGCACCGATCCGGCGTGCGAGGTCACGGTCTACGAGCGCTATCCCGAGGGCTCGACGTACGGATGGGGCGTGACGTACTGGGACGAGCTGTACGCCAACCTGCGCGCCATCGACCCGGAGTCCGCGCACGCCATCCGCGACGCCTCGGTGCGCTGGAAGACCTGGGTGGCCCGCGTCGGCGACCAGCCGCCCGCCCGGATCAGCCACTGGGACGGCGGCTTCGGCATCGGCCGCAGCGTGCTGCTCGCCATCCTCGCCGACCGGGCACGCTCGCTCGGCGTGGACATCGAGTACGGCCGTGAGATCTCCGGCGAGGAGGAGCTGGCCGACTGCGACCTCATCGTGGCCTGCGACGGCGTCAACAGCGGGCTGCGCGAGCGGCACGCCGGACACTTCGGCACCGCCGTCACGGCCGGCCGCAACGCCTACCTGTGGCTGGGCACGACCAAGGCGTTCGGCCCGTTCACGTTCTCCTTCGCCGACACCCCGTACGGCTGGATCTGGTGCTACGGCTACGGATACGACCCCGGCCACAGCACCTGCGTCATCGAGTGCTCACCGGAGACGTGGGAGGGGCTGGGCCTGCACGAGGCCACCGACGCCGACGGCCTCGCCATGCTGGAGAAGCTGTTCGCCGACATCCTCGACGGCCATCCGCTGATCGGCCGCGACGACGCCGGCGAGAGCGCCCGCTGGCTGAACTTCCGCACGGTGACCAACGAGCGCTGGTACCACGGCAACGTCGTGCTGATGGGCGACGCCGCGCACACCACCCACTACTCGATCGGCGCGGGCACGGCGCTCGCGCTCGGCGACGCGGCCTACCTGGTGCACGCGCTCACCACCGAGCGGGACCTGCCGTCGGCGCTGGCGAGCTACGAGCGGGGCCGGCAGCGTACGATCCGGCGCGCCCAGAAGGCGGCGCGCTACAGCGCCCGCTGGTACGAGAACCTGCCGCGCTACGTCCACCTGCCGCCCGACCAGCTGCTCGCGCTGCTCGGGCAGCGGCACTCGCCGGTGCTGCCGCACGTGCCGCCGCGCCTGTACTACCGCTTCGACCGGGCGGTGGAGCAGGCGTCGTCGTGGTGGTCGCGGATCACCGGGCGCGGCTGAGCACGGCTTCAGGCATCGGCCGAGTGACCTTCAAGGGCGGAGGCCGCCGTTCCAGGCCTGCTCAGGCGTCGGCCGCGTGCCGTTCCAGGAACGTGTAGACGTCGGCCTCGTCCACGCCGGGGAACGATCCGGGCGGCAGCGCGGCCAGCACGTGGCTGTTGGCGCGCGCCGACGGCCAGGCGTAGCCCTCCCAGCGTTCGGCCAGCTCGGCGGGCGGGCGGCGGCAGCAGTCGCCGTTGGGGCAGTTGGAGCGGGTGCGGTTGGTCGTCTCGCGCCCGCGGAACCAGCGCGACTCCTTGTACGGCACCCCCAGCGTGATCGCGAAGTCCCGCTCGCGCGACGGGTCGACGTGGGCCACGCAGAAGTAGGTGCCGGTGGGCGAGTCGGAGTACTGGTAGTAGACGGAGAACCGGTCGGGTGAGGCGAACACCTGACGCCCCGACCACTGCAGGCACATCCGCTGGCCCTCGATGGCGCCCTGCTCGTCGGCGGGGAAGACGATGCCGTCGTTCTCGTACGCCTTGTAGATGATGCCGCCCGCGTCGTTGCGCACGAAGTGGCAGACCAGGCCGAGGTGGTGGGTGGCGAGGTTGGTGAAGCGGTGTGCGGCCATCTCGTACGAGACGGCGAAGACGTCGCGCAGGTCCTCCACCGACAGCGCGCGGTCGGCCTTGGCCTCCTGGAGGTAGAGCGCGGCGGCCTTCTCCGGCACGAGGATGGCGGCGGCGAAGTAGTTGGCCTCGGTGCGCTGGCGCAGGAAGTCGGCGAAGTCGCGGGGCTTGTCGTGGCCGAGCGCGAGGTGGCCGAGCGTCTGGAGCAGGATCGTGCGCGGGGTGTGCATGCCGAGCTGCTCGTGCTTGACGTAGATGCGGCGGTGGCGCAGGTCGGTGATGGAGCGCACCGAGCGCGGCAGGTCCTGCGCGGTGTGCACGGTGTAGCCGAAGTGCGTGACCAGGCTCTGGATCATGCTCTGCGAGAGCGCGCCGGTACGGTAGCCGACCGCCTCCAGGGCCTCGGCCGCCGCCTTCTCGATCTCCGGGAAGTAGTTGCCCACCTCGCGCTGGCGGCGGCGCAGCTCGGCGTTGGCGGCCCTGGCCTCCTCCGGCGTGGCGGTGCCCCTGGCCTGGCGGGCGCGCAGCTCGCCGTACAGGCCGAGGATGTGTTCGAGCACGTCGTTGGGGACACGGGCGGAGACCTTGAGCCTGGGCAGGCCGAGACCGGCGTAGATGGGGTCGCGCTGCGCCTCCTCCAGCGCGATCTCCAGCTGGGCGCGGCGGCTGGGCGGCTGCCGGCGCAGCAGCTCTTCGATGGGTACGCCCAGGGCGTTCGCCAGTGACTTGAGCAGGGAGAGTTTCGGCTCGCGCTTGCCGTTCTCCAGCAGGGAGAGCTGGCTCGGGGCCCGGCCGACGCGCGCGCCGAGGTCGGACAGCGTGAGGCCGCGCTGTTTGCGCAGGTGGCGCAGCCGCTGTCCGAACGCGATCAGATCGAGCTCTTGCGTCAAAGACAGCGGTTCTTCGCTCAGCACGGACGCCATGCCGGAATCTTAGACAGAAATTCCGGGCATTTTCTAGAAGCAGCGCCCCACAGAGCGACGCTGGGCCGCGACCGCCCACCGCCCGCGGGATTGGTCTAGGCCAAAGGTAAAACTCGCGATTTCTTCACACTTGAATACCAACAAGTAATGCATGCACACGAAAAATCAGCGAATCTTCTCAGCTCGATGCCCTATTTGACCATGGTTGCCAGGGCAGAGACTTCGGCGTGAGCCCCAGGGGACGACCGAAGGAGTGAACGGTGAACGATCGCCTCAAGGGAGCTGCCGAGCAGCTGCGGGACGAATGGGAGAACCACCCTCGCTGGGAGGGCGTCGAGCGCACCTACAGCGCCGAGGACGTGATCAGGTTGCGTGGGAGCGTCCAGGAGGAGCACACGCTGGCCCGGCTCGGCGCCGAGCGGCTGTGGAGCCTCCTGCAGACCGAGGACTACGTCAACAGCCTCGGCGCGCTGACCGGCAACCAGGCCGTGCAGCAGGTGCGGGCCGGCCTGAAGGCCATCTACCTGTCCGGCTGGCAGGTCGCCGCCGACGCGAACCTGAGCGGGCACACCTATCCCGACCAGAGCCTCTACCCGGCGAACTCCGTGCCGGCGGTCGTGCGCCGCATCAACAACGCGCTGCTGCGGGCCGACCAGATCACCTGGGCCGAGGGCGCGGACGACGCGCCGCACTGGCTGGCGCCCATCGTGGCCGACGCCGAGGCCGGCTTCGGCGGCGTGCTCAACGCGTTCGAGCTGATGAAGGCGATGATCGCGGCCGGCGCCGCGGGCGTGCACTGGGAGGACCAGCTCGCCTCCGAGAAGAAGTGCGGCCACCTCGGCGGCAAGGTGCTCATCCCGACCGGCCAGCACATCAAGACGCTCAACGCCGCCCGGCTCGCCGCCGACGTCGCGGGCGTGCCCACCCTGGTCATCGCGCGGACCGACGCACAGGCCGCGACCCTGCTGACCAGCGACGTGGACCCGCGCGACCAGCCGTTCGTCACCGGCGAGCGCACCGCCGAGGGCTTCTACCGGGTCAGGAACGGGCTGGAGGCGTGCGTGGCGCGCGGCCTGGCGTACGCGCCGTACGCCGACCTGCTCTGGATGGAGACCGGCACGCCCGACCTCGACGTGGCCCGCGCGTTCGCCGAGGCGATCAAGGCCGAGTACCCGGACAAGATGCTCGCCTACAACTGCTCACCGTCGTTCAACTGGAAGGCGCACCTCGACGACTCCACCATCGCCAAGTTCCAGCGCGAGCTGGGGCACATGGGATACAAGTTCCAGTTCATCACGCTGGCCGGGTTCCACTCGCTGAACTACGGCATGTTCGACCTGGCACACGCGTACGCGACCGACGGCATGAGCGCGTACGTCGAGCTGCAGGAGGCCGAGTTCGCGGCCGAGGCGCGCGGCTATACCGCCACCCGGCACCAGCGCGAGGTCGGCACCGGCTACTTCGACCTGGTCAGCACCGCCGTGGCGCCCGACTCCTCGACGACGGCGCTCAAGGGCTCGACGGAAGAGGAGCAGTTCGCACACTGACCTCGATCAAGGCTCGCCGGACGCCTCCAGGGCATGGGAGTGTTCCCCGGCGAACGGGCCGCGCCGGTTTCCCCCAGCACCGGCGCGGCCCTTCAGCGTCCCGACGGTGTGGGGTCGCCCGTGGCCGGGCTCTGCGAGGGCGCCGGTGAGGGCTCTCCCGGCTCCCCTGGGCCCTCCTGCGGGATGCCGCTGATCGAGGCCGACGGGATGGGGCAGGCGCGGCGCTGCACCGGACGCCTGATCGGGCGGTTCCCCGGCCGCGTCCGATGGCCGCCGGGCCACGCGCAGGTCTCCGGCTCGTCGTCGCCGCGCCCCCGGCCGCGATCGCCGTCCCTGCCGTCCGGGCCGAAGGTGCGCGGCGGGGTACGGGGAGTCGTGAACGTGCTGCGGGACGGCGGTGCGAGTGTCCTGACCGGCTCCTTCGTCATGGTCTCCGTGACGACCACCGTGGACGTGCCCGGCGGCGGAGCCGTCGTCGCCGGGCGCACCACCGGCAGGCCACGCCAGGCCGAGGCGGTGGGCCGGATGGTCGAGTGCGCGCTGCCGGACGTCTCCACGACGGCGGGCGGGTCGGCGGGCGGCAGCGCGCCGCCCTCGCCGCCCGTCCCGTCACCGCCGCCGGCCGCAGCGATCACGGTGAGCGCCGCGATGGAGACGGTGGCCAGCGCGGCGAAGCCCGCGTGCCCGAGATGCGCGGTCTGCCGGGCCCGCCGGCCGCGCTCGGCCGCACGGGAACGGTCCACATCGGCGGTGGCCGCTTCCGGGGTACGTGCGAGCCCGGCCGTGTGGCCGGGACCGGCCGCTGCCGGGTGCGGCACCGGGGTCCAGATCCTGGCCAGCACCTCGGACACCGCCTGCCGCGGGTTCCACGAATCGCCGACGCCGCCCGCCGCGAGCAGCGCACGCAGCAGGGCGGCGGCCAGGGGCCGCTCGGCAGGGTCCTTGGCCAGGGCGGCCGCGACGGTGGGCCGGAGCGGCGCGGGCACGCCGTCCAGGCGCGGCGGCTCGAACAGGATGCGCCGGGTGAGCACGTCGTCGTCGCCGCTGCCGAAAGGGTGGTGCCCGGTGGCGGCGTAGGCCACCAGACAGCCCCAGGCGAAGACGTCGGACGCGGGCAGCGCGGGCCCGCCGGTCAGCCGCTCGGGCGCCACCCATCCCGGACTGCCCATGACCTGTCCCGCCTGAGTGTGCGCGGCGGAGACGTCCACGTCGCGGGCGATGCCGAAGTCGATGACGCGCGGCCCGTCGGGCGACAGCAGCACGTTCGCGGGTTTGAGGTCGCGGTGCACCAGCCCGGCCTCGTGCACGGCCACCAGCGCGGCGGCGGCGCCGAGCGCGACGCCGTAGGCCAGGTCGGGCGTGAGCGCGCCGCCGGCCGTGACGACCTGGGAGAGCGCGGGGCCGGGGATGTACTCGGTGACGAGGTACGGGCGGTCCCTGTCGGCGCCGTCCTCGATGACGGCGGCCGTACAGAAGGGCACCAATCTGCGGGAGTATGCGACTTCTTCCGCGAAGCGGGCGCGTAACGTGGCATCGTTGAGATGCACCGGATGCGGGGTCTTGAGTGCGACCAGGCCGCCCTGCGGGTGCTCGGCGAGGTAGACGACGCCCATCCCGCCGGCGCCGAGGCGGCCGAGCAGCAGATAACGGCCGATGATGACCGGGTCCGCCACCGTAAGCGGCCGCACGCCGGGAGGCATGCCGCTCGCACCACGCGCCATCCGGACCGCCTTCCCTGATCAGTGTCCTGCCAGAGCACACTGTGGCGGCATCCGCGGATGCTTTCCGCATGCCTTACACAAGGGGTATTGAAGGTAAGGCGGTCGTACCTTCTAGGTGAGTGAATGAAGTGACATAGCGGTCCGAAGTGGCGCTATGCCCTCAGGGTGGCCACGCCCCTTCCGGCCCTGCCCTGCTCCGGCCCTGCTCCGGCCCTCCGGCCCTGCTCCGGCGCTGCCCTTCCGGCGCTGCCCTTTCCGGCGCTGCCCTTTTCCGGCGCCGAACGCTGGTCAGGACGCGATCGCCGCGGCCTCCTCGGCCTCCACCTGGCGGTTCCAGTCGCGCTTGACCGCGCGCCACGCCTCGTCGTCCACGCCCGCCCGCCAGTAGCCGGAGATGGACAGCCGATCGAGGCCGATCCCCCGCTCCAGCCGCAGGAAGCGGCGCAGCTCCTTCACGAACCCGGCCTCGCCGTGCACGAACGCGTGCACGTCACCCTCGGGGAAGCCGAGCGCGCGCACGGCGGCGACGAGCTTCTCGCCCACCGGCCGGTCGCCCCGGTAGAGCCAGGTGATGCGGGCGTCTGCGGAGGTCTCCAGCTTCAGCTCGTCCTCAGGGGAGTCGACCTCCACGAACACGTGCGCAAGAGCGTCTTCTGGCAGCGCTTCGAGCGAGGCGGCGATGGCCGGCAGCGCGCTCTCGTCACCCACCAACAGGTGCCAATCCGCCCGGGGGTCGGGCGCGTAGCCGCCGCCGGGGCCCAGCATGATCACCTCGTCGCCGGGCGCGGCCTGCGCCGCCCAGGGGCCCGCCAGGCCCTCGTCACCGTGCACGACGAAGTCGAGCGTCAGCTCAAGGGCGTCGGGGTCCCACGCGCGCACGGTGTAGGTGCGCAGCCTGGGCCAGAGCTGCCGCGGCATCGTCTCGCGGCAGATCTTCATGCTGAACGGCCGGGGATAGTCGACCCCTTCGTACGGGAACACGAGCTTGACGTAGTGGTCCGTATACCCGTTCGTCGAGAAGCCGGAAAGCCCGTCACCACCGACGACGAGCCGCACCATGTGGCGCGAGATGCGCTCGGTGCGCTGGACGACCCCCCGATGGTGGTCAACGTGGTTCTCCGGCATGAGCAGTCCCCCTGAGCAAGTTAGGTATACCTAACCTTACACTGCCCTCATTTCTCAGCGTATGCCTTTGCCCACAAATGGGACAGGCAAAAATTCAGGCCGCCGCCGTGTCACCCGCGGCGGACCCCGCTCCTGCCACCTCCCCCAGGAAGCGCGACATGTGCCGGAACGCCTGGCGCGCCTCCGGCAGCACGTCGGCCAGGATCGGGAAGACGTGCGGCATCCGAGGCCATTCCTCGTACCGCACCGGCACGCCCGCCTCCCGCGCCCGCGCGGCCACCCTGTGCGCCTCGTCGCGCAGCACCTCCGTCGAGCCGGTCACGATCATCAGCGGCGGCAGCCCGGTGAAGTCGCCGTGCACCGGCGAGACCAGCGGGTCCCACGGGTCGAGGCCCGAGGTCCACCAGCGGGCCAGCCAGCGTACCCGCCCGGCCGGCAGCATCGGGTCCTGCCAGCGGTTCTCGCGGCGCGGGATGTCGGTGAGGTCGGCCCACGGCGACAGGCAGATCGCCGCTGCGGGCAGCGGCCGGCCCGCGTCGCGCAGCGCCAGCAGGGTCGCGAGCGTCAGGTGGCCACCGGCGGAGTCGCCCGCCAGCACGACGTCCTCTGCCGCGTACCCCTGGCCCAGCACGCAGTCGTAGGCGTCGAGCGCGTCGGCGAGCGAGTCGGCCAGCTTGTGCACGGGCCCCTGGCGGTAGTCGAGCGCGAGGACCGGACGCCTGGCCGCCGCCGACAGCCGCCAGGTGATGGACCGGTGCGTACGCGGCGAGCACGAGAAGTAGCCGCCCCCGTGGAAGTAGAGCACCGCCTTGCGCTCGTCGAGCTCCCGCCCGGCGCGCACCCATTCGCCGCCGCACGCCGAGAACGCGGCGGCCTCCACCACGACGTGCTCGGGACACGGCACCCGCACCACCCGTCCGAGCTCGCCCAGCCGCGCGGCGCCCGCCAGGGCGAGCGGATGGCGCATGAGCAGGCTGGAGACCGGTTTGACAGTGCTCCACATCAGGCCGGTGAGCGCGCGGGCCTGCCAGCTCAGGGGGTAGTCGGGAACCACGTCCGTGTCGATCCGCATTGTGTGACCCTCCAAGGATGTCCTTCCCTGGAGATCGCGTTCCTACCGGCGAGTAAGTAACTCATCTCTTACCCGGACATTTCGGCACGGTGACGACCGCTGCCGATACCCCCGGCGATCCACCCGCGGTACGGAAAAAAGGCGTTGCCAAGAGCCGCCGCATCAGCGCATAATTCCGTGCTTCCCGATCGCGGACCCATGTGCGGGCCCAGGCACGGAACGTCACCGCGCCATCACTCCCCGGAGGTGCCAAACCATACCGCTCTATGCCCGGCTCGTCCGGTACGGCTTTCGCAAACACGCCACCTACCTCGGGGCCGCACTCGCCGGCGCGTTCACCAACAGCGTGTTCGGCGTCCTGCGCGCCTACGTCCTCATCGCGCTCTGGCAGGCTCGCCCTGGGCTGGCCGGCTACGACGTGACCGACGCCGTGACCTTCTGCTTCCTCACCCAGGCGTTCATCGCGCCGATGCAGCTCTTCGGCGGCGGCCTGACCATCCCCGAGCGCATCCGCAGCGGCGACATCGCGCTCGACCTGGTACGCCCGGCGTCCCTGCAGCTGTGGACGCTGTCGGAGGACATCGGCAGGGCCGCCTACCTGTTCCTCGTGCGCGGGATCCCGCCGATGCTGATCGGCGCGGTGCTGTTCGGCATCAAGGTGCCCGCCGGCGCGGGTCAGTGGGCCGCGGTGGTGGCCGGTCTCGCCATCGCCGTCGTGCTCAGCTTCGCCTGGCGCTACCTGCTCGCCCTGTCGGTCTGCTGGCTGCTCGACGACCGGGGCGTCCAGGTGCTGTCGTTGGTCCTGATGACGTTCTTCTCGGGGATGATGGTGCCGCTGCACCTCTTCCCCGGCGCTTTCGGCGACATCGTCGCCGTGCTGCCCTGGGCGGCCATGGTTCAGGTGCCCGCCGACCTCTACCTCGGCAAGGCCGACGTCGTGGAGGCGCTGGCCTTCCAGGTGTTCTGGACGGTCGTCCTGCTCGGGCTCGGCGCGCTCGGCACCCGCGCGATCCGCCACAAGGTGGTGATCCAGGGTGGTTAGGACGTACCTGCTGCTCGTCTGGACGTGGACCCGCTCCGCCGCCGCCTACCCCGCCTCGTTCGTGATGATGACCCTCTTCGGGTTCATCACGGCGGCGATCGACGTGGGCGTCATCCTGGTGGTCTTCGCCAACACCACCAGCCTGGCCGGTTTCTCCCGCGAGGAGGTGCTGTTCCTGTACGGCGCCGCGAGCGTGTCGTTCACCGTGTGCGACACGTTCGTCAGCAACCTCGACCGGGTCAGCCAGCACATCAAGGCGGGCACGCTCGACACGATCCTCATCAGGCCGGTCAGCCCGTGGCTGCAGCTGGCCACCGACCGGTTCAACCCCACCAGGGTCGGCCGCATCGTGCAGGCGGGCCTCGTGCTCGGCTACGCGATCGCCGCCCTCGGCATCGACCCGCGGCGGGCCTGGATGATCCCCGTCATGGTGATCACCGGCATCGTCATCTTCGCGGCGCTGTGGACGCTGGCCGGCGCCGCGCAGTTCCTGCTGACCGACGCGCCGGAGGTGGTCAACTCCTTCACCTACGGCAGCCAGCAGCTCAACCAGTATCCGCTCAGCATCTATGCCCGCGACCTGGTGGCGGGCGTGACGTACGTGCTGCCGCTCGCCTTCATCAACTGGCAGCCCGGCCTGTACGTCCTGGGCCGTGCCGACCCCTTCGGCACACCGGAGTTCATGCGGTTCCTGGGGCCGGCCGTCGCGCTGGTCCTCGCCCTGGTGGCCGGGTTCGCCTGGCGGCAGGGCGTACGGCACTACCGATCCACGGGGAGTTGATGATGATCGAGCTCGACAGGGCCGGGCGCTCGTTCAAGGTGCGCGGCAAAGTCGTCCATGCCGTACGAGACCTGACCTTCACCGTGCAACCTGGGGAGTTCGTCGGCTACCTCGGGCCCAACGGCGCGGGCAAGTCCACCACGATCAAGATGCTGTGCGGCATCCTCACCCCCACGACGGGCACCGTACGGGTGGCCGGGCTGGAGCCGTCGCGGCGGCGCACCACGCTGGCGCGGCGCATCGGCGTGGTGTTCGGCCAGCGCACGACGCTCTGGTGGGACCTGCCGCTGAGCGACAGCTTCGAGCTGATCCGCCACCTGTACAAGGTGGAGCGGGCCACGTTCCGGGCCCGGCTCGACGAGCTGACCGAGACGCTCGACCTCAGCTCCTTCCTGCGCACGCCGGTGCGGCAGCTCAGCCTCGGCCAGCGCATGCGCGGCGACCTGGCGGCGGCGCTGCTGCACGCGCCCGACGTGCTGGTGCTCGACGAGCCGACGATCGGGCTCGACGTGGTCAGCAAGGCCGGAATCCGTGACTTCCTGCTCCGGCTCAACGCCGAACGGGGCACGACCGTGCTGCTGACCACGCACGATCTGGGCGACATCGAGCGCTTGTGCCGGCGGGTGATGCTGATCGACCACGGGCGGCTGGCCTTCGACGGGACGCTCGACGACCTGATGGCCACCGCGCCCGGCCAGTCGTCTCTGGAGGAGGTGGTCACCCGCCTGTACACGGGGGCGAATCAGTAGTAGCCGCCCTGCCGGCTGGTCTCGTACTCCTCGTCGTACTCGTCCTGCTGCCGCGACCAGCGTGACGGCATCAGCACGGGGATGAACAGGGCCACGCCGAGCAGCGCGTACACACCGCTGGTGAGCAGCGTCCTCGCGCCTTCGCCGGCTTCGAGGACGATCTGGTTCATCGACTGGCCCGACGGGATGAAGGACAGCGCCCTGTTGACGTCGAGGGCGTACACGACGGTCCAGGCCAGCAGCACCATCGAGGGCACGAACGTCGCGAGCGGCGAGATGCGGCCGGCGGTCACGAGCCCGACGACGAGACCCACCGCGGCCATCGAGCCCAGCGAGATCCACAGGGTCTTCTCGTCGACCGTGGTCGCCGCCGCGACATCGAGCGCGTGCCGGACCGCCCATCCGCCGCCCCCGAGCACGGCCGCCGTCACGACTACACCGACGAGCAATCCAGCTAAGTGCCGCAACGTTCTCACCTCTATGTCAACGTGGTCGGCACTGACACTAGCGACAAATGCCATATACGGCCCAGGCATTGGGCAGCTTGGGTCTCCACCGGCCTCGGCCCGTGAGACCATGAGCACACCCATGCGTGCGCAACTCCCGATGAGGCTCGCGCGGACGGCCGCCTTCGCCGCCGTCTGCGTGGCGCTGGCCGCTTTCGCCCACGTGCTCGGCGGCGGTGCCGCCCCGGCTCCGTGGACGGCCGCGCTCGGCCTCGCCGGGGTGTCGGTGCTGGGGCTGGCCCTGTGCGGCAGGGAACGCTCGGCGGGCACGATCAACCTGGCGCTGGTCGGGGTGCAGATCGGGCTGCACGAGCTGTTCGCGGGCGAGGGCGCCGGCTACGTGTCGGTGCACGGCCACGCGCAGGGCGGGCTCGGGGTCAACGCGGGCATGCTGGTGACCCACCTGACGGCGACGATCATCACCGGGCTGTGGCTGGCGCGCGGCGAGGCCGCGCTCTGGTCGGTGCTGCGCCGGCTCGGCCGCCGCCTCGTGCTGCTCGTCCTGCCCGCCGTACCCGTGCGGCCCCGGTGCGCTCCACCCGTGGTGACCAGGGTGCTCCCGCTGCGGCCGGTCTTCCGGCACAGCGTGGCCAGGCGCGGTCCGCCGCTTCCCGCCTGACCTTCTGACGCCCCTGTCCAACCCCCCGATCACACGTGGAGTTCTCGCATGTCCTTCGTACGCCGTGCGGCGACCGTGCTCGCCGCCACCGCCGCGCTCACCACCGCCCTGGCCCTGCCCGCCATGGCCCACGTCTCCATCCAGCCCGGCTCGGCCGAGCAGGGCGGCTTCACCAAGGTCGCCTTCCGGGTGCCCAACGAGCGCGACAACGCCTCGACCACCAAGATCGAGGTGTCCTTCCCCACCGATCACCCGCTGGCGTTCGTCTCGGTCAAGCCGGTGCCCGGCTGGAAGGTCGAGGTCACCGAGGGCGAGCTGCCCAAGCCGGTCACGACCGAGTACGGCGAGCTGAAGGAGGCCGTCACCAAGGTCGTCTGGTCGGGCGGCAAGGTCGAGCCCGGCCAGTTCCAGGAGTTCGAGGTGTCCATGGGGCAGCTGCCCAAGGACGTCGACTCGCTGATGTTCCCGACGAAGCAGACGTACTCGAACGGCGAGGTCGTCGACTGGTCGGAGGCGCCGAAGGCGGACGGCTCGGAGCCCGAGCACCCGGCGCCGCTGCTCAAGCTGGTCCCCGCCGCCGCTGACGAGAACGGCGCGGCCACGACCGCCGCGACCGCTCCGGCGAGCTCCGCGCCGTCTGTCGCGCCGGTGGCGGCGGCCGAAACGGCGTCGGACACCACGGCGCGGCTGCTCGGCGGGGCCGGGCTGCTGGTCGGTGCCGCCGGCGTCGTGGTCGGCGTGCTCGGCCTGCGCCGCCGCCCCTCGGCCTGACCCCTTCGTCCGTGCGGCGCTCGGGTCACGCCCCGAGCGCCGCACGGGCGCCCAGGACGCTCACGACGCCCTGACGCTCCCGACGTTCAGGACGTGATGTCCTTGCCTGAGAAGCGCGCCCAGGCGATCGAGCCGAACAGCAGGATGTACGCCCCGAACGCCAGCAGCCCGTCGCGCAGCGCGGCCACGTCGATCGGGCTGCGCAGCACCGCGTCGAAGTCCGTGAACCTGGTCGGCAGCAGGTACGGGGTGACCGCGTTCAGGTCGGGGATGGCCCGCAGCACCTGGGAGACGATGACCAGCACGATGGTGCCGGCGATCGCCCCGATGGACACCTCGGTGAACGTCGACAGCGCAAGCGCGATCGCGGCGAGCGCGGCCATCCCGGCGCCGACGTACCCGACGCAGACGACGATCCGCAGCAGGCCCTCGGTCATGGTGACGGTGGTGCCCGACAGCAGCGTCACCGGCCCGGCCGGGAACAGCAGCAGCCCCGTCAGCAGTGCCGACAGCGCCACCACCGCGGTCACGGCGTAGGAGTAGACGACCGCGTTGAGGAACTTGACCGCGAGCAGCCGGGTGCGGCCCGCCGGGGCGGCCAGCAGGTAGCGCAGGGTGCCCGCGCCGGCCTCGCCGGCGATCGAGTCGCCCGCCACCACGCTCACCGCCACCGGCATCATCAGCAGCACCAGGAACGAGAACGACAGGAACGTCAGCATCAGGCTGTTGCCCGCGACGTCCTGGACGATGCCGTCCATGCCCTCGCCCGAGCCGCCGACCGCCCGCAAGGTGATGCCGACGATGACCGGCACGAGGGCGAGCACGCCCAGGATCACCAGGTTGCGCGGGCGGCGGAAGGTCAGCCCGAGCTCGGAGGCCAGCAGCCGCCAGAACGCCGCCACCGGCCGCCCCACCCCGGCGACGGCCCCGGCCGTCCGGCCGCCATCGGCGGTCCCGGCGGCGGAGCCGGGGGAGCGCCGGTCGAGCGTGAACGTGCCGGCCGATCCCCCGTTCTCAGCCGTCGACATCGAAGCCCTCCCCTGTCAGTCCCACGAACACGTCTTCAAGGCTCGGCCGTACCACGGCCAGCCCGCGTACGGCGACGCCCTCCCCCACCAGGGCGGCGTTAACCCGCTCCGGCGCGTGGCCGCCCAGCTCGGCGGTGACGTGCGCGTCCCCGGTCCGCACGTCGTCCATGCCCAGGCGTTCCAGCACCCGGACGGCGGCGGCCGCGTCCGGCGTCTCGACGCGGATGCGGACGGCCAGCCCGGCGCTGAGCGAGGCGATCGTGCCCTGCGCCACGAGCTTTCCCGCACGCATGATCGCCGCGTGCGTGCACATCTGCTCGACCTCGGCCAGCAGGTGGGAGGAGACGAACACCGTGGTGCCGTCGGCGGCGATCTCCTTGACCAGCGCGCGCACCTCGCGGGTGCCCTGCGGGTCGAGCCCGTTGGTGGGCTCGTCCAGGACGAGCAGCTCGCGCGGCCTGAGCAGGGCGGCGGCGATGGCCAGCCGCTGGCGCATGCCGAGCGAGTAGGTGCGGTAGCGCTTGCCCGCGGCGGCCGCCAGCCCGACCCGGTCGAGCGCGTCGGCGATCCGCCGCCGGGCGGTGGCGCGCGAAGCGGTCGGGTCGGCCGCGTCGAAGCGCATGAGGTTGTCGGCGCCCGACAGGTACGGGTAGAACGCCGGCCCTTCGACCACCGCCCCCACCTTCGGCAGCGCCTGGACGGGCGGCAGCCCGAGCACGGACTGCTCGCCCGAGGTGGGCGTCACGAGGCCGAGCAGCATGCGGATGGTGGTGGTCTTGCCCGAGCCGTTGGGCCCGAGGAAGCCGAACACCGAGCCGCGCGGCACCGTCAGGTCGAGCGCGTCGACCGCCACCTGGCCGCTCCTGAAGCGCTTGGTCAGCCCCCGCGTGACGATCGCCGCGCCCACCGTCTCCACGAGCGTGTCCGGCGCGTCCGCACGCGTCGCCGTGTCCATCGTCTCCCCCGCATCCGTACTGAATCCTCCTCCGCCGGAGGGCGGGGCCGCCCCGGAGGGCGCCCCCGCTTCGTGCGTGACCGACGTCACTTGACGCCCGCCGCCCGGATGATCTCCTCCGGGGTGACCGCGCCGACCAGCAGCCGGCCGTCGTCGGTGAGCAGGGCGGTGACGAGCTTGGTCTTGATCAGCCTGCCTGAGCCCCACGGGCCGCTGACCGGGGTGGCGCTGTTCAAGACGCTGTCGAGCACCGCCTGCGGGTCGCCGCCGCCGTCGAACCTGCCGTGGCCGCGGTGGCCGGAGCCGTCCTCGCGCGCCTGCTCGGCCTTGGCCGACAGCTCGCCGGGGTCGAACGGCAGCACCGCCACCCTCGCCCAGCCCTCGCCGACGATCTTCGCGGTGTCCGCGACGTCCTTGGCGTGCTCGGCGTGCTCGGCGTGGGCCGCCCGGTCGAGCCCGATCTCCTTCTCCTCCACCTTGGCGCCCGCGGGCGGGGTGAAGGTGAAGTTCTCGGCGGCCGGCGGCGTGAACGTGACCTGCGTGAAGCCCACCTGGTAGGCGGGCTCGGCCGAGCCCTTGGCGTAGATCTGGACCTGGAGCGGGACGTACGTCTCGCCGTCGAGCGCGATGCGCACCTCCTGCACCAGCGAGCTCTCCGCCTTGGGCGAGAGCACGAGCTGGTACACGGGCCGCCCGGCCACCTCGGCGGTGTTGATCACCCGGACGGCGGTGTGCTCGCCCGCCTCGGCCAGCACGCGCTCGGCCACCTGCTGCGGAGTGAAGTCCGTAGGCTGTGGCACGGGCGTCTCCGGCCGCTCCGGCCCGCCCTGCTTGATGGTCAGCTTGGTGGCGGTGTTGGTGGCGCTGTCCCAGTACCACGCCTGGCCGCCGTTCAGGATCAGGTTGGTCTCGTTGAGCTGGGTCGGCATGGCCACGCGCAGCTTGTCATCGGCGCCGTACCAGACCTTCACCTCGTGCGAGCCGGACAGCAGGCTCAGCGGCGAGGAGCCGGTGGCGGCGGCCGGTAGCGCGGGCAGGCCGAGCGAGGCCGTCTGCTGCACGGTGCCGGACATCGGCGGGATGCCGCCTTCCTTGCTGGTCGCCGCCACGGCGTCGGCGAGCAGCTGCTCGGCCGAGCGCTCCGGCAGCACGGGCTCGCCGCTCACGGCGGCGATGACGGGGCCGGCGCCGATCGCGGCTCCGATCACGGCGGCCGCCGCGACCGGGACCCCCCACCTCACGAGCGTGCCTCTTCGCATCTCACTCCTTCACGGTATGTCGATGCTCAGAGCCTGCGTCAGCGATCCTGTGGCGATCCTGAGACAGTCTGAGACGGCTCTCAGTCTTCTCAGCGCAGTCTCAGCGCCGGAACGGGAGAATCAGCACATGAGAGTACTTGTCGTCGAGGACGAGCGCCGGATGGCCGCCGCACTCCAGCGGGGGCTCCAGGCCGAGGGTTTCGCCGTCGACCTCGCCCACGACGGCGAGGAGGGCCTGCACGCCGCCCGGCACGGCGACTACGACGTGGTCGTGCTCGACATCATGCTGCCCAAGCTCTCGGGCTACAACGTGTGCAAGCAGTTGCGCGCGGAGGAGAACTGGGTGCCGATCCTCATGCTGTCGGCCAAGGACGGCGAGTACGACATGGCCGACGGGCTCGACCTGGGGGCCGACGACTACCTCACCAAGCCGTTCTCGTACGTGGTGCTGGTGGCCAGGCTGCGGGCGCTGATGCGGCGGGACGCCGGGCGGCGGCCGTCGGTGCTGCTGGCCGGCGACCTGTCGCTGGATCCGGCCAGGCGCCGGGTGGAGCGGGGCGGGACCGCGATCGAGCTGACGCCCAGGGAGTTCGCGCTGCTCGAGTACCTGATGCGGCGGCGGGACGAGGTGGTGTCGAAGTCGGAGATCCTGGAACACGTGTGGGACACCTTCGACACCGATCCCAACGTGGTCGAGGTCTACGTCGGCTATCTCCGCCGCAAGATCGACGCCCCGTTCGGCAGGAACGCGCTGCAGACCGTGCGCGGCGCGGGCTACCGGCTGGCGGGCGACGGTGGCTGACTCGCCGCTGGTCTGGTGGCGGCGGCAGGGGCTGCGCTTCCGGCTCACCGTCGCGGCCGCCGCCGTGCTCGCGCTGGCGCTGGCGCTGTCGGCGTCGGTGCTGCTCAGCGTGCTCGACCGGGCGCTGATCTCCACGGTCGACGACACCACCAGGCAGCACGCGCAGGCCGTCAGGGTGGCGGCCGACGCGGGCACGCTGACCAGCCCCATCACCACTCACGACGGCACGATCGTGCAGGTCATCGACGCCGGCGGGCGGATCACGCACGTGACGTACGGCGCGGACAGGCTGGTGCCGCTGCTCGACGCGGAGGGCAGGGCCAAGGTGCTGGCCAAGGGCGAGCCCGTGCTGCTGGACGGGCGGCCGTACGCGATCCCCGGGTTCCTGCGCGTCGTCGTGCTGCGCGCCGACCGCGGGCAGACCGTGGTGGCGGCCCGGCCGGTCAACGAGATCCAGACCAGCCTGGCCACCGCCGGCAAGGTGCTCTTCGTCGGCACGCCCGCGCTGATCGTGCTGCTGGCGGTGGCGAGCTGGCTGATGATCGGCCGTACGCTGCGGCCGATCACCGCGTTGCGCAGGGGCGCCGCGGAGATCACGCACACCGCCCGCTCGCGCCGCCTGCCGGTGCCGGAGTCGCGTGACGAGGTGCACTCGCTGGCCACCACGCTCAACGACATGCTGGCCCGGCTGGAAGAGGCCGAGCAGCGCCAGCGCGCGCTGGTCGCCGACGCCGCCCACGAGCTGCGCAGCCCGCTGGCCAGCATCCGGCTGCAGCTGGAGGTGGCGCTCGGCCACCCCGACGGTCAGCACTGGCAGGAGACCGCCGAGGGCGTGCTCGAAGACACCCTGCGGCTGTCCAGGCTGGCCGAGGACCTGCTGGCGCTGGCCAGGCTGGACGAGCGCGGGGGTGTGCTGGCCCGCCGCGAGCCCGTCGATCTCGACGAGGTCGTACGGCGGGCCGTGGACCGCTATCCCGAGGTCCGGCTGACCGCCTGTGAGCCGGTGGTGGTCACGGGCGATGCGCTGGACCTGAGCCGGGTGCTGACGAACCTGCTGGACAACGCCGTACGCCACACCACCTCCACGGTCGAGGTGGCGCTGACCGGTGACGGCGTGCTGACCGTCACCGACGACGGTCCCGGCATTCCCGAGCAGGATCGCGAGCGGGTCTTCAACCGCTTCACCCGGCTCGACACCGGCCGCAGCCGCGACGAAGGCGGCGCCGGGCTGGGGCTGGCGATCGTCCGGGAGACCGTGCGCGCACACGGCGGGACCGTCCGGCTGGAGGACGCCGAACCGGGGCTGCGGGCGGTCGTCACGCTGCCGCCTGCCCGCTAGCCATACCCGTTGGTGTCCATGGAGGGGCTGGGCCCTGGTCTCGCGGGGCTCTGCGTGTTACGCACGGGTCATGCGCGTGGTACGGGACCGGCCATCGGGGCTCGATCGGAGCGCCGCCTCCATGGCGGCGCCCGCTCCCGCGCCTGCGCTCACTCCCCCTGCGACGCCGCGTGAGGCAGGCCCTGAGCCCGTGTCCGGACTCGTGCGTGGACTCGTGCCCCGGCTTGCGCAGGGACTCTCGCCTGGGCCTGTGCTCGAGGCCGTCGCCGGATCCGCGCATGCCGCCGGAGCATGCGCGCATGACGTCCTCGCGGGGATCAGCAGGGGGTTCCGGGAGTTCCGGGGTTCACCGGGGGGTGTTGTCGGTCCGCTGACGAAGCTGCGGCTGCCACGGCGCCGGCGCCTCAGGGGCAGGCGGCGTCACCGGGATGGCGTGGCTCGCCATGCGGAAATGGATCGTTCCAGATGGGTATGTCAGGCTGCGGTTCCTTTCTCGGCGGTGGCCAGGAAGTCCTGGGCGATGAGCGGCAGGCGGCGGCGTGCGTGCACGACCGCGACGACGCGACGCACCGCGGGTTCGAGCGAGCGCACCACCAGGCCCGCGCGCGCGGCCTGCTCGGCCATGCCCCGGTACCACAGCAGCGAGGCCTGCCCGGCGCGCACGGCGTTGAGCCAGCCGTTGCGCTCGTCGGTTTCGAGCACGACCTTCGGGGTGACCGAGAACTTGCCGAACATCGCGTCCAGCTCCCTGCGGCGCAGGCTCCCCCGGGCGGGCAGGGCCAGCCGCATGCCGTGCAGCCTGCCCATGGGCACCGGGTTGGGCAGTTCCAGCCCCGGCGGGGAGATCAGGACGATCTCCTGGCGTTCGAGTGGATGGGTGATGAGATCGGTGGGCACCGGCAGGTCGGTGAGACCCAGGTCGGCGCGCTGATCCCGGATGGCGCTGACGACGCCGTCGCGGCCGTCGCAGCGCACGATGTGGACGCGCACGCCCGGATGCTCGGCCGCGTAGGCGGGCAGCAGCCGCCCTGCCAGGCCGGGCTCCAGGCTGGGAGTGGCGGCGATGCGGAGTTCCGCCTCGGTGACCGTCGTCTGGTTGGCCAGGCCCTCGATCTCGTGAACGGCGTCGAGTGCCTCCCTCGCCAGCTTGACCACCCGGCGTCCCTGCGCGGTGACGACCACCCCGCGTCCGGAGCGAGCGAAAAGTGTCATGCCGAGCTCGCGCTCGAGATCGCGGATCGCGCGGGAAAGCGCAGGCTGCGCGATATAGAGCGATCTGGCCGCATCGGTCATGGTGCGGTGCTCCGCAGTCGCGACCACATAGCGGAGCTGCTGGAGATTCATGCCAAAGAAGCTAGGACAATGCCCGCCGTCGAGACCGGGATATAGCGGAGATCACCTCGACTGATTACGAACTGTAACCGAGTGCTGCTACATCCGTGACGGGTGATACGTCAGTATGCTTTTGCCCCAAATTTGGCAAGGGTCCGGCAAGCCATGTCCCAAACCATGGCAAATGCAGACATCCAGCTAAACGGGGAGACAGGTTGACAGGGAACGGGCACTATCCACCCCCGCCACAAGGGCCAGGGCAGCCTCAACGGCCACCCTCGTTGCCCTGGCCGCCGCCGGGCTACCGGGGGCCGCAGCAGCAGGGCGGCCCGTACCCACAGCCACAGCAGCCGCCACAGCCGCATCCGCAGCAGGGGCCGCCTCCGCCACCGCCGTACGGGCAGCCCCATCCACCTTATGGGCAGCCACCGCAGGGACAGCCTCCCTACGGGCGGCCGCCGCAGGGACAGCCGCCGTACGGGCCGCCGCAGGGGCAGCCGCCGTACGGGCCGCCGCAACCGCCGCACGGGCAGCAGCCGCCCCGGCCGCCGCACGGCCAAGGGTACGGGCAGCCGCCGCCTCCGCCCCCTCCTCTCCTGCCGCCGGTGCCGACGCAGCGCTGGCAGGGACCGCCCGTGAAGCGCGGGCTCGGCGTCGGGGGAACGCTGGGCCTGGTGCTCGGGTCGCTGGCGACGCTGTTCGTGCTCCTCATCGTGGGCGCGGCGCTGCTGGACGGCGCGTCGAGCAAGGACACGACGACGCCGGTCGCGATCCCCTCGTACGACCCGGATGACGACGAGCCGTCCGAGGTGCCCTCGTACGACACCTCCGACAGGCCGGACGAGGAGGAGACCCGCAGCGAGAAGCCGACGCCGAGCAGGGAGCCGACGCGGCGGCCGGAGCCGGAGGTCACGCTCGACACGAGCCTGAAGACCAACACGATGTACAAGGCCGGCATGCTGCCCCGGCTGCGGTGCCCGGCGGGCAACGCCAGCATCTACAGCCACAGCCAGCTCAAGGCGCTGATCCTGAAGACCGGCCAGTGCATGAACCGGGCCTGGAAGCCGATCCTGGAGAAGCAGGGCATCAAGTTCAGCCCGCCGCGGTACGCCATCGCCTCAGGGCGCGGGCGCGGCGCGTGCGGCGACTACCCGCAGCCCGGCAGCATGGTGCCGTACTACTGCCCGCGCAACAACACGATCTACGCCTCCACCTCGGCCATGGCCAGAGGCAACGGCAACGCGCGCGGCTACGGGCAGATCCTGAGCTGGCACGGCGGCATCATCAGCATGATGGCGCACGAGTACGGCCACCACGTGCAGAACATCACCGGCCTGATGGACTCCTTCTGGCGGCAGACCCTCGCGTCGAGCAGCCAGAGCGGCAAGCTCGCACTCAGCCGAAGGTTGGAGCTCCAGGCAACCTGCTTCGGTGGCATGTGGATGCGGTCGGTGGCGGCGTCGTACCCGGTCAGCACCGCCAACCGCAACAAGCTGTTCTGGTTCTACGGCCAGGTCGGCGACTACCCCGGCTGGCCCCGCGACCACGGCAAACCCGTCAACAACCACCGGTGGTTCCGGCAGGGCTGGGAGCGGAACCAGGCATACCAGTGCAACACGTGGATGGCGCCCGCCTCGACCGTCTCCTGATGCTCCCCTGATGTTCATCTCAGGTTGGGCACATGTCTCGGTTGTCCAGATATGGGGACTAGAATCCTGGCAATCTTGTGCCCAACGGGGGGCAAACGTCAGTTTTGCCTGGTAGGCGTGATAAGGAGCCGGGTGTGAGCAATCGCGATGGGGAAGACACCGTGCCAGAAGGCAGGAAACGGCGCCCCCAGCGACGATCGCGCACGGGTGGCAGCACCGAGCCGGGGGCGGCCGGTCAGGACATTCCGGTAGCGGGGCCGTCGGCGTCCCGCTCGTCCGGCTCGGAGCCGGCCTCGTCCCGCTCGGACCGGTCCCGCGGGCAGGGGCCTGAGTCTTCCGCGTCGCGCTCTCGCACGCCGGGGTCTGAGTCTTCCGCGTCGCGCTCTCGCACGCCGGGGCCTGAGGCTCCGCGCGCCCGTTCGGACCGCTCCCGTGCGGCCGGGCCCGAGGGCGCCGCGCCCCGGCAGCCCGGCTCCGGAAAGGACTCCGCCAGGGACGGCGGCGGGCGGGCCGCCTCGGGGGCGGCCAGGCCCGGCGGCTCGTCCTCCGGCAAGTCGTCCGCCCGCTCCGGCGCCAGGAACCGCTCGGAGAGCCCGTCGCGGACGCGGCCCGGCTCGTCCTCCCGCCCCGACGGCTCGAAGAAGGCGCGTCCCGCGCGCAAGCCCGGCTCCGGCTCCGCCGCGCCGCGCTTCGCCAAGCCGCTGTCCCCGGCCGCCTTCCTCGGCTGGACCGCCCTGTCCGCCATCGTGCCCGGCGCCGCTCACCTGCGGGCCGGGCACCGCCGTACCGGACTGGTGCTGATCAGCGCGTACGCGGTGCTGCTGCTCGGTCTGCTCGCCTACGGGCTGAGTGTGGCCAGCGACCTGTCGAACGCGGCGTTCCTGGCCGACGACACTGCGATGACCACGGTGATCGTGCTCGCGGTGGTGTTCGCGCTGGCGTGGTTCGCGCTGCTGGTGACCTCGTACATCGCACTCGGCCCCAGCAGGCTGCCCCAGCAGGGCCAGGTGGTGACCGGCATCGTGGTGGGCGTGCTGTGCGTGGCGGTGATGTCGCCGTTCGCGCTGACCGCCAACTACGTGATCGCCGCCCGCGACTCGATCGGCGCGATCTTCCCCTCGCACCCCGACGACCCGCAGGCCACTGTCGCCGCCAAGGACCCCGAGAACCCGTGGGGCGACAAGGAGCGGGTGAACTTCCTGCTCATCGGCGGTGACGCGGCGGGCAACCGCACCGGCGTCCGCACCGACAGCATGAACGTGGCCAGCGTCGATCTGAAGACCGGCGCCACCGTGCTGTTCAGCCTGCCGCGCAACCTGCAGCACGTCCGCTTCCCGCCCAGCTCGCCGCTGCGCAAGCAGTTCCCGAACGGCTTCATGGCCGAGCTGCCCAACGGCGGCCTGCTCAACGAGGTCTGGCAGTGGGCCAACGACCACCCGCAGGTCATGGGCGGCCGCAACCAGGGCCCGCGCGCCCTCATGGACGCCATCGGCTACACGCTCGGCCTGAAGATCGACTACTACATGCTGATGAACATGTACGGCTTCGCCGACCTGGTGGACGCCATCGGCGGGCTGAAGATCAGGGTCGAGAAGGACATCAAGTGGGGTGGCCTGTACGGCACGGCCGGTGTCATCAAGGCGGGCTACCGGAAGCTGAACGGCGAGGAGGCCCTGTGGTACGGCCGCTCGCGCGTCGGCAGCGACGACTTCTCCCGCATGGCCCGCCAGCGCTGCGTCATCGGCGCGTTCGCCCAGCAGGCGACGCCGGCCGTGATCCTCGCCAGGTTCGAGAAGATCGCCAGGGCGGCCAAGCGGCTCGCGCAGACCAACATCCCCCGCCACCTGGTGCAGCCGCTGGTCGAGCTGGCGCTCAAGGTGAAGCAGGCCAAGATCACGAGCCTGCAGTTCGTGCCGCCGGAGTTCTACTCGGGCCGCCCCGACTGGGCCAAGATCCGCCGCGCCACCAAGAAGGCCATCGCCGACTCGGTCCGTCCGGCCCGCAGGGCGCAGACCGCGAACGTCTCCGCCTCCCCCAGCGTCACCGGCGCGAGCCCGACGCGGACGCGCGCGATGGCGCCCACGCAGACGCCGACCAAGAACGCCGCGAAGGCCCAGTCCCTCGACGAGCTCTGCGGCCTCTGATCCCCCGCCGCGCCACCGGTCACCGGGTGAAGGTGACGGGCAGCCGGCGGGGACCCGTCAGCGGGAGGAAGCTGCGGGAGCCGCCGTTGGGAGAGGCCGGCGGGTGAAGTGATGGGAAGCCGGCGAAGGCCCGTCAGCGGGAGAAAGTGACGGGCAGCGCGCGGGGGCCGCGTACGGTGATGCTGCCGCGCCAGCGGAGCGCCTCCGGCGGGACGGCGAGCGCGAGCCCCGGCAGGCCGGCGACCTCGGTCAGCGCGGCGCGGGCGACGAGCCTGGCCAGCGGCGCTCCCAGGCAGTGGTGCGGGCCGTGGCCGAAGCTCAGGTGGGCGTTGTCCTCGCGGGTCAGCACCGGCACGTCGGGCGCGTCGAAGCGGCCGGGGTCGCGGTTGGCGGCGGCGAGGGCGACCAGGATGGGCTGACCGGCCTCCAGGCGCATTCCGCCGAGTTCCACGGGCTCCCGCGCGAACCGCCAGGTGGCCAGCTCGACGGGGCCGTCATAGCGCAGCAGCTCCTCCACGGCCTGCTCCACCAGCTCGGGGCGGGCGCGCAGCTCGGCCATCCGGTCGGGGTGGCGCAGCAGCGTGTACGTGCCGAGCGCGATGAGCCCGACGGTGGTCTCGTATCCGGCGACGAGCAGCAGGAAGAGCATCGACAGCAGCTCGTCGCCGGTCATCCCGTCGCCGTCCCGCGCGGCTTCGGTGACGGCGCTGATCACGTCGTCACCGGGCTCGCACTGCTTGGCGGCCACCAGCTCGCGTGCGTACGCGGCCAGCTTTCGCATCGCGGCCGGCCTGGCGTCCCGCTCCCCCGGCTCCGACGAGACCACGGCCGCCGTCCACCGCCGGAAGTCCGTACGGTCTTGCGCGGGCACGCCCAGCACGTCGCAGATGACGCCGGCCTGGAGCGGCGAGGCGAAGTCCGCCACCAGGTCGTCTCCGGGCTTCAGCGCGGCGGCGAGGTCGCGGGCGCGGGCCTCGATCCCGTCGCGCATGCCGGCCAGCCGGCGCGCGGTGAAGTAGCGGGAGACCAGGCGGCGCAGCCGGGTGTGCTCGGGCGGGTCGGTGGTCAGCAGGTGGGTGCCCAGTCCGGATCGGTCCTCAAGCGGGCGGCCGCGCCCCGCCTCCTGCCAGTCGGGTGGCGCGAGGCGGGGGTCCTTGCTCAGCCGGGGGTCGGCCAGCGCGGCGCGGGCGTCGTCGTAGCGGGTGACGAGCCGGCCGTACAGGCCGCTGCGCAGGCGTACGAGCCGGGGCGCGCCCTCCTCGCGCAGCCGCGCGTAGAGCGGGTACGGGTCGGGCAGCGACTCCCACAGCATCGCCTCACCGACCGGCAGACTCGCCGGCAACGAGCTTTCCGAAGACGAGCTCCCCGAAGGCGGGCTCGTGGACGGCGACGGGTGCTCGGACGGCGAACCCTCCGAAGACGGGCTCGCGGACGGCGACGGGCGCTCGGACGGTGGTGTGTGCGCGGTCATGCGGCTCCCCGGACGTCGGCTACGGTCCCATCCTGCCCCCATGGGCCCGCAGCGCCGGGAGAGCTCACGTGCCGAGCCGGTCCAGGATCCACTCCGCGAGCGTCGCGGTCACCTGGCCGTGCTCGCTGTTGTGCGCGTCGCATGGGAAGTCGTCGAGCTCGCTCTGCTCGGGCGACAGCGCCGTGATGTCGGTGTACAGGTCCACCGGCAGGCCCACGGGGTCGAACCGCAGGGCGACGGGACTCACCGACGGGACGAGGCACGCCAGCGGAACCGCGCGTCGATGGTGGCGCCGGCCAGGCCGTCGAGTGCGTCCCAGGCGAAGACCTGCTCGTCGGGCGGCACGTTCCTGCCGGTCCCGTCGGCGGCGCCGTTGGCATCGAGTGGCACGTTCCGCCGGTGCCGGTGGCCACGCCGATCTTGCGCGGCCGGTTCGGGAACCAGCCGGCGCGCCGCAGGCCGCGCAGGAACTCATCCGACCGGCCGCCGGCAAAATCAGAGACCGTTTCATATTTTCCTATACGGTCTCCGGCGATTGTCAGGCGGTGACGGAGTTACGGCGCGGCAGCAGCACGAGCGCCCCGAGATAGAGCACGGCGGCGACGATGAGCAGGCCCTTGTAGCCGACGACGAGCGCGACGTATTCGAGGCAGCCGCCGACCATCGCGCCGAGGAGGTTCGCGCCGAACGACGTGGTGGCGTCGGCGGTGTCGGCGAAGCGCTTGGCGAAGATCACGTTCGCGGCGAAGATCGGCAGGAACGCCACCGTGACCGCCGCCACGGCGCGCAGCGGCACCGGCAGCGCGAGCAGCCACTCGTTGGGCACCAGCCAGGCGAGCAGCAGGCCGGCGAAGAGCACGGCGTACATGACGGGCAGCGGCGGGGTGCGGAAGCGGCGGGTCACCTCGACCGCGCAGAGCACCGCCACGAGCACACCGGCGAAGACGATCGCGTTGACCACCCAGGTGGTGCCGAACAGCAGCGCGAACCCGGTCACGCTCTTGGTCTCCAGCAGCATGAAGCCGACGCCGAGCAGGAACAGGTCGGCGTACGGGCGCATCCGCCGGTACGGCCCGGCCACGGCGCGCACCGCCAGCAGGCTCACCACGAGGATCAGGCCGAGCGTGATGACGTAGATCGGCGGGATCGTGGCGTCCTTGAGGTAGAGGAAGGGCCGGTCGTCTCCGGCGGGTTCGGGCGTGCCGGGTGCGGCCCCCGGCCACTCGGTGGCGCAGCGCTGGTCGGCGGCCGTCAGCCCGGCGGTGATCACGGCCTGCTGCCCCGCGGTGCTGACGACGTCGACGCACGGCGCGTGGCCGAAGGCGCGCTGCATGGTGGCGGCCAGGCGGTCGACGAGCCAGCTCTCGCGGTAGTAGTTGTACATCGAGAACGTGCCGCCGGGCTTGAGGTGGGCGCGGGCGGCCCGCATGGCCTCCTCGGTGAACAGGTAGCTCTCCAGGCGCAGCGAGCTCGCGCCGGAGACGAGGGTGAGCGAGTCGGGCAGCGCGAAGAGGATCAGGTCGTAGGTGTCGCCGCTGCGCTCAAGGAACGCGCGGCCGTCGGTGATGTGGGTGGTGACCCGCGGGTCGTCGTAGGGGCGGTCGGGGTGGGTGGAGCCGCCCAGCTCGCGCAGCTTGGGGTCGATCTCGACGGCGTCGACGCGGGTGGCGCCCTTCGACAGCGCGATCGCCACGTCGGTGCCGCTGCCCGCGCCGACGATGAGCACGTCCTTGGGCTGCTTGGTGGTGCGCTCGTACGGCAGGCCGTACTGCGCCTCCCACTGCAGGCGGACCTCCGCGGGCACGGCCTGCTGGTGCGGGATGCCGTTGACCGCGATGTCGGTGACGGGGACGCCGGCCAGCACGAGCGGCTTGGTGGTGACCTTGTAGTACGGCGACCAGAGGGCCCCGGCGGTGACCGTCTCGGCCAGCAGCAGCCCGATGACGGCAACGGCGGGCACGACGACGAGGCCCGCGTACAGCGCGGGCGGGCGGGGCACGAGCAGCACGGCGTAGCAGCCGGCCGCGATCAGCCCCCAGAAGACGGGCGGCGCGCTGAGGAACGACAGCAGCGTGAACGCCGCGATGCCGGTGAGGCTGCCGATGAGGTCGTAGCGGTACGCCTCAAGGCGCGGCAGCTCGGGAAAGCACCGGCCGACCAGCTCGGCGGGGCCCATGAGCACGATAGCGGCGGCGCAGAAGACGACCGGCAGGATCGCCCAGGCGGGCGGGCCGCTGGTGGACAGGCTCGTCCAGTACAGGACGCCCTCGGTGTCGCGGTCGACGGTGACGGGGAACGCCAGCACGACGATGACCAGCAGGGCGAGCACGACCGGCGAGTAGTAGGGCTGCCGGTTCGACCGTCCGACGCGCAGGAAGCCGAGCCCGATGCCGAGGAAAGAGCCGAGCAGTACGAAATTGGTGAAATAGCTCAGATGGACGATGTTGGAGCCGGTCCACCGGATCAGCGCGAGTTCCAGGAAGAGCATGAAGGCGCTGGCGAGGACGAGCCTCGGCCGGACCGCCAGCCAGTGGGTTTTCTCACCGTCGTCGACGGGCTTTTGCGCCTGCAGCGTCATAAGCCCTCACCGTAGTGAACGTGCTGGGAACACGGAAGCCTGACGCCGCCGGGGCGAGATGACGCTATTTGCACTCTTTGAGAGGTTCGCGCAGCTCAAAAGCCGCAGAATGGCCGGGGCGTTCAGCGGCGGAGCGGGAATGCGGGGAGCTTCGTTTCATACCGCCCGAACGCCCCTGGAGCGGGTTTCACGGTGCGGGCATGCGGAACCGGGCACGCGACCCGGCCCCGCGCTCACGCCCGGCGCCTATGGGGGCCCCGCGTGCTCACGCCTGCTCGCGGTTGAACACGCGGGTGCCGATCGCGAGGCTGAACACCGCGAAGACGACGGTGACCGCCGCGCCGATCGCCACCGTGCCGGTCAGGTAGTGGCCGTGGAACAGGTCGCGCAGCGCCTCCAGGACGTACCTGAACGGGCTGATGTGCGACAGCGCGTCCAGCCAGCCGGGCGCCATCGACATGGGCAGGAACGAGCCGGACAGCAGGATCAGCGGCACCACCGCCGTGGTCATCACCGGCGGGAACAGGTGGTCGTCGATGGTCAGCGCGATCGCGTACGACAGCGCCGCGAGGCTCGCGCCCAGCACCACGATCAGCACGAACCCGCCCGCGATCCCGGCGAGCGGCGCCCGCAGTCCGAACGCGTAGGCCACGGCGAGCAGCAGCACGGTCTGGATGACCAGCGTGACCACGTTGTTGAGCACCCGTCCGAGCAGCAGCGCGAGCCGGCTCGCCGGGGTGACCCGCAGCCGCTCCAGCACGCCCGAGCGCTTGTCGAAGACGATGCCGAACCCGGCCATGCCCGCGCTCATCAGCCCGAGCTGGATGATCAGGCCGGGCACCAGCGTCTCCCACGTACCGATGGTGACGAAGATCGGGCCGAACAGCACGAGAAACAGCAGCGGCTGGATCGCCCCGACCACGATGCCGACGCGCTGCCCCAGCGTGACGCCGAGGCCGTGCCGGAAGAGCAACCAGGTGTCGCGCAGCATCGTCACACCCCCTGCCCGCTCATCGCGCTCTCCTCGCGCAGCGACCTGCCGGTGATGTCGAGGAAGACGTCGTCCAGCGTGCGCCCGCCGCGCTTCAGCTCGGCGGGGGTGCCCTCGGCGACGATGCGGCCACCGTCCATGATCATGATGCGGTCGCAGAGCGCGTCGGCCTCGTCGAGGTAGTGGGTGGTCAGGAACACGGTCATGCCGCGCTCGTCGCGCAGGGAGCGGATGTGCTGCCACAGGCCGGCGCGGCTCTGCGGGTCGAGCCCGGTGGTGGGCTCGTCGAGAAAGAGCAGCACGGGCTCGTGCAACAGCGCGAACGCGATGTCGAAGCGGCGGCGCTGCCCGCCGGAAAGCGTCACGGCCGCGCGGTCGGCGAGGCCGGTCAGGTCGAGCCGCGCCAGCACGTCCGTGATGCGGCCGGCGACCTCGGCGCGGCCGAGCCCGTAGAGCATGCCCTGAAGCTCCAGCTCGCCCCTCAGAGGGCTGACGGGCGGCAGGCCGCTGCCTTGAGCGACGTAGCCGATGCGGCGGCGCACCTGGGCGGGCTCGCGTACCAGGTCGTGCCCGGCCACGGTCGCGGTGCCCCCGGTGGGGCGCAGCAGCGTGGTCAGCATGCGCATGGTCGTGGTCTTGCCCGCGCCGTTGGGGCCGAGGAAGCCGACGATCTCCCCCGGCTCCACCGTCATGTCGACGCCGGCGACGGCCTGCACGCCGCCTTTGAAGGTCTTGCTCAGACCCGATGTCTCAATGATCATTTCACTGCCTCCAAAATTTAAGCAACCACAATTTTGGTGCGACTGCAAACTTGGTACGATGGCAGGCATGACCGAGGGACTGCGGGAGCGGAAAAAGCGCGCGACGAGGCAGCGCATCTCCGACGTCGCGACGGGGCTCTTCATGGCGCGGGGGTTCGACAACGTGACGGTGGCCGAGGTGGCGCGGGCCGCCGACGTCTCGGTCAACACGGTCTTCAACTACTTCGGCACGAAGGAGGACCTGTTCGCCGACCGGCAGGACGAGGTGGTGGAGCAGGCGCCGAGGGTGCTGCGGGAGCGGCGGCCGGGCGAGAGCATCGTGCGCGCGTTCCGGCGCGACTACCTCGAGGCGATCGAGACCCGCCACTGGCGCTACGGGCTCAACGAGGGCAGCCACGTCTTCTCGAAGATCGTCAATGACAGCCCGGCGCTGACGGCCCGCATGCGCGAGATCGCGGTCGCGCAGGAGGAGACGCTGGCGCGGGCGCTGGCCGAGGAGCTCGACGCGCATCCTGACGACCTGACGCCGCGCCTCGTGGCGGCGCACCTGCTCGGCACCACGCGCATACTGAGCGAGCGCGCGATGACCATGATGGTCGCGGGCGAGGTGTGGGAGCGCATCGCTCCCATGCTGCGCGAGCAGGCCGAACGCGCCTTCGACCTGCTGGAGTCCGGGCTGGGGGCGCTCGGCCGCGAGCCCGGCGGCGGCGAGCCCAGCGGCGGCGAGCCCGGCGGTGGGGAGCGCGGCGGCGGCGGGCCCGGCGGCGGGGAGTCTGGCGCGCAGGAGCCGCCCGCCTAGCGGACGGCCCAAGAGGGCGGCGTGACGCGAAAAGGCGAAGAGCCCGGCTCAGGCGGGAGCCGTCCCGCGTGAGCCGGGCTCAGACGTCCGGCGCGATCAGTACGTGTTGATGCTCGCGATGACGCTCATCGTGATGATGAAGGCGACGAAGAGAGCGGCGAGGATGAGGAAGACCGTGCCGATGATGCCGCAGATGCGGCCGGCCTGGATCTGGCTGCGGTTCTCGTAGTAGTAACCGCTGGCGTCGATCTCCTTGAGTGCCTTGTTGCCCATCACCCACGCGAACGGGCCGATGAAGCTGCACACCACGATGCTGAGAATGCCCAGCACGAGGATCGTGGTGCCGTTGGGATGGCTCTGCGGAGGCGGTCCGTAGTAGCCAGGGCCGTAGTCGGGATAGGACATGCGTTTGTGGTCCCCTCACGTGGTCAAGGTCAGGTGGGTTTATACCACAGTCACCCTCTTGATCATGTTTGCGCCATCATGGTGAGGCACATGTCCACCCCTGAGGAGCCTGCCCCCGTGCGTGAACGCATCCGCGCCCTTCTCGCGCACCCGTACTTCCAGCGTTTCATCATCGGCGTCATCCTGATCAACGCGGCCACTCTCGGCCTGGAGACCTTCCCCGCCGTCGTCGAGCGCTACGGGACCCTGCTGACCGTGGTCGACCACATGGCGCTCTACATCTTCGCCGCCGAGCTGCTAGGCAAGCTGTACGTCGAGCGCACCGCCTTCGCGCGCGATCCCTGGAACATCTTCGACACGATCATCGTCGGCATCGCCTTCGCCAGCACCAACGGCGGCCTGTCGGTGCTGCGCTCGCTGCGCATCCTGCGGGTGCTGCGGCTGCTGTCCGTCGTGCCCAGCCTGCGCCGCGTCGTCTCGGCGCTGCTGCGGGCGATGCCGGGGATGAGCTCGATCGTGGTGCTGCTCTCGCTCGTGCTGTACGTGGCCGCCGTGATGGCCACCAAACTGTACGGTGCGACCGCGCCCGACCGTTTCGGCACCCTGCCGACCTCGCTGTTCACGCTCTACCAGACGATGACGGGCGACGACTGGGGCAACATCGCCCGCGAGGTGATGGCCACGCACCCTTCGGCGTGGATCTTCTTCGCCTCGTTCATCCTGGTCTGCACGTTCGTGGTGCTGAACCTGTTCCTCGCCGTCGTGGTGAGCGCCATGGACGAGGAGAACGCCGAGGAGCGGGTGGCGCAGAAGCAGGACGCCGCCTCGCAGACCGAGCGGATCCTCGCGGAGCTGGCCGAGCTGCGCAAGGAGGTCGCCGAGCTGCGGGCGCTCCAGACCGCCGTGCCGGTGGCGGCCGCCGCCGGCGCGGCGCAGAACGGGTCGTCCAAGGCGCGGCGCAACGGCCACAACGGCAACGGCTCGCGCGCCAAGAAGAGCCGCAGGTGAGCCCCGTACGGTGAGTCAGACCCCGGCGGGGCGGTGCCGGTAGGCGACCAGCCACAGCGCCGGGATCAGCAGCAGCGCCACCACCAGCCATCCCGGCAGCAGCGCCGACACCCCCGCCACGACCAGCGAGGCGAGCACGGAGGGCACCGCCCAGCCCCAGATCCACCGCCGCTCGGCGCGCATGGCCAGCCCCACCGCCGTGGAGGCGGCGAAGTAGACCGCGAGGCCACCGCCCAGCACCCAGCCGACGCCGCCGTGCAGGTGCTCGGCGGGCGCGGCGGCCACCGCGCCGAGCCCGGCCGCGGTCGCGGTGATGCCCGCCGTCATGACGAAGTGCGCGGGCAGCGCCACGTACGGCTTCAGCCCGCTCTCGGTGGCGCCGGGGACGGCGCTGAGGCCGTACTGAAGGGTGAGCCACCACAGGGAGCAGATCAGCCCGAACCCGGCCAGCGCCGCGAGGCCGAGCTCAGGACCCCAGGTGTGCCCCGACGAGGCCAGCACGACCTGCATGACGGCCTCGCCGAGCACGATGATCACGAAAAGCCCGAGCCGCTCCCCCAGGTGGGCGAGCTCCAGCACGGCGGGCGCGACCCGCGGCACCGGGCGCGGGCGCACCTCGGCCGTGCCGCCGCGGCGGGCGGCGGTCGCGGCCCGGCGCAGCATGCGCGCCTCCGCCCTGTCGGCCCGCTCGCGCACTTCGGCCAGCAGCCGGTCGGGGCGGCGGCCGCTCAGGATGGAGAAGGCGAGGTCGAGGAGGACGCCGAGGCCCCACAGCACGTACCGCCAGGTGCCCTCGGCCCAGAAGGAGACGATCCACGGCGTGAGCCCCGCGCCGAGCTGCGCGGCCGGCCAGGCCGTCAGGACGGTGCCGGCGCGCTGCAGGCTGCGCGAGGCGCTGATCCTGGCGATGATGTACGCCCCGATGAACCACACGTCGTGCGTGCCGCCGGTGGGCATCTCGTGGGCCACGTCCGGCGCGGCGGCGGCCATCACCGCGATGCCGGCCATGCCGACCAGCATGTTGCGCACGCCGGCGCTCTCACCGCGGACGTTGGAGTAGAGGGTCAGCGACGTCCACGCGTTCCACACCGCGTAGTAGAGCAGCACGAAGAGCGCCACGTCCGGCCAGGTGGGATGGGCCAGGCGATGGGCGAGCTGCACCACCGCCACGACGACGACCAGATCGAAGAACAGCTCCAGCCAGCTCGCGTGACGCTCTCCCGCTTGGCTCATGGCTAACGAGAATAGAACTCCACCACGAGCTGCTCGTCGACGGGGACGGCGATCTGCTCGCGCTCCGGCCGGTGGGTGAGCGTGAAGCGCAGCTCGGGCAGATCGACCGACAGGTACGGCGCGGTGCGCTCGTCGGCGTGCACGCCTTCGGCGGCCGCCACGAAGGGCTGCATCCTGCGGGAGCGCTCGCGTACGGAGACGGTCTGGCCGGGCTTGACCAGGTAGCTGGGGATGTCCACCTTGCGGCCGTCCACGGCGATGTGGCCGTGGCTGATGTACTGCCGGGCCGCGTAGATCGACGGGGCCAGCCCGGCGCGCAGCACGAGCGAGGCCAGGCGGCTCTCCAGCAGCGCGACCAGCTCGGCGCCCGAGGCGCCCGGCTTGCGGACGGCGAGGTCCCAGTAGCGGCGGAGCTGGCGTTCCGAGACGTCGTAGTACCAGCGCAGCTTCTGCTTCTCCATCAGCCGCAGCCCGTAGTCGCCGGTGTTGCGGCGGTTGGTCTTGCGGCCGTGCTCGCCCGGCGGGTAGGGGCGCTGCTCGAAGTAGCGGACGGCTTTCCTGGTCAGCGGGACGCCCGCGCGACGTGACAGTCGCACCTTCGGGCCGGTGTAGCGCACGTTCACCTCGTGTGGTTAGGTAGTCCTTACTTAGGTAAGGCTAACCTATATGAGTTGCTGCCCTCAAGGAGGCGTCCATGCTCCCGATCCCCGAGCGGGTCCGCACCCTCGCCGCCACCGCGAACGTCGCCAAGCTGACCGTGGACGGCGCCCCCTCGCCCGCGCGGGGCGCGGTGGACGAGCGCGGGCGCCCGGTGCTGCTCGTGCTGCCCGGTGAGACCCTGCACCGGGTGCGGTCGGACGCCGTGGTCGCGGTGAACCTGACCTCGATGCGGCGGCTCGGCTCGGCGACCCATCCGCGCGGGTCGATCGAGGTGCAGGGCTGGGCGGAGCCGGTGCCGCAGGAGCAGGCCCGCGCGGCCGCGGTGACCGTCGCGGCGCGCTGCCCGGATGAGAATCTCTTCGACGCGCTCGAACGCTTCGGCGCGCCCGGCGCGCCGCGCCTGTTCCGGCTGGACATCGGCCAGGTCGTGTACCTGACCGGGCAGGAGTCGGGGATGCTCGACGCCGACGAGTACCTGGGCGCCGCGCCCGACCCGCTCGCCGACGTCGCCGAGCGCGTGCTCGCCCACGTCAACGCCGCGCACCGGGCCCAGCTCGCCGCCGGGGTGGCCAGGCGGCTCGGCGAGCCCGCCGACGAGGTGTGGCTGTGGGAGCTGGACCGCTACGGCGCGACCGTACGGGTGGGCGAGACGCTCGTCCGTTTCCCCTGGCCGCGGCCCGCGCGCTCCACGCTGTGCCTGGAGACGGCGCTGCGCGGCCTGCTGTGCACCTGCTGATCTCCCTGACGCCCTCTGACGCCTTCGCGTGGCGGAGAACTGCGAGCGCCTGCGATGGCGTCCCGGCTCAGGCCCGCCCCGACGACTCCCTTCCGGCGTGCCGGCGGTCACGCACGACCGCTGGTTCGCCGACGTCGTACGGGAGAGCGCCCAGCCTCGCTGGGACCTGTGATCAGCCCGCGGCGGAGGTGGCGCGGTCGCGGCGCAGGGAGGCGAGGGTCATCGTCTCGTCGATGGCCTCGGGCGAGAGCACGTGGTCGAGCACCATCACCGCGCACCCGCTGATGCCGGCACCGGCGCCGAGCCTGCTGGGCTCGATGCGCAGGCGGCGGGTGGCCAGGGCGGTGGAGCGGCGGTAGACGACCTCGCGGATGCTCGACACCAGAGGCCCGAACGCCTCCGCGACGTCGCCGCCGAGCACCACGACCGACGGGTTGAGTATGTTGACCGCGCCCGCGAGCACCTCGCCGATGCGGCGGCCCGCCTCGCGCACGGTGGCCATGGTCTCGGCGTCGCCGGCCCGTACGAGCGCCGTCACGTCGGCGATCGTCTTGACGTCCTTGCCCATGGCGCGCAGGTCGCGCAGCAGGGCGGTGCCACTGGCGACGGAGTCGACGCAGTCGTAGTTGCCGCAGCGGCACAGCACGCCGCCGCCGTCGATGACCGGGATGTGGCCGATCTCGCCGGCCGCGCCGAGCGCGCCGCGCAGGATGCCGCCTCCGGCGATCACGCCCGCGCCGATCCGGGTGGAGATCTTGACGAACATCAGATCGTCGAGGTCGGGGTAGACGCCGCGGTGCTCGCCGATGGCCAGCACGTTCACGTCGTTGTCCACGAGCACGGGAACGGGGAAGCGCTCGCGGATGATCGGCGGGATGACCACGCCGGTCCACGACGCCATGACGCGGGCGCTCTCGGTGCGGCCCTGCGCGAACTCGACGGTGGCGGGCACGCCCATGCCGACGCCGCGGATCATCGAATGCGGCCGGTCACCGAGCAGCTCTTCCCAGGTGTCCATGAGCAGCGGCAGCACGATGTCGGGCCCCTGCTCGACGTCCATGGCGAACTCGCGGCCGACCAGCTCGCGGGCTGCCAGGTCGCACACGGCGACGCGGGTGCGGCTGGCGCCGAGCGCCGCCACCAGCACGACGCCGCCCTCGGCGTTGAACTCCAGCCGGACCGGCGGGCGCCCACCGGTGGACGGGCCGTCCGTCCGCTCGACGACGAGGCCGCGTTCCAGCAGCTCGGCGACGCGCAGCTGCACCGCGGGCCGCGACAGGCCGGTCACCCGGCCGAGGTCGGCCCGGGTCACGGCCTCTCCACTGCGGATGAGGCGGAGCACCTCGCCGCTCGTGGCGAGGCCGGAGGCGGTACGTCGAGGCATCGCTTAAGTGAACCACATGGGGTTCTGTCATGAAAAGTCGAGACTTTTTTATCTCAAATACCAAAACTCCGCTTGTGTACGACCAGAACTCTCGTTAGTGTCCGTTCTGTCCTTGCTTGGTACATCGTTCGGAGCCCCTACCGTGTCCCCGTCCGTCCCCCGTCCTAGACGCACCCACCCCTGCGGACCCCGCCGTCGCCTACACCGCCGACCTCGTCGTGTTCGGCGGTACCGGCGACCTGTCCATGCGCAAACTGATCCCCGCGCTGTATCACAGCGACCGCGACGGCCGGCTGGCCCCGGAGACCCGGATCATCGCCATGTCCAGGGGCGGGCTGACCGACGCCGACTTCCGCGGCAAGGTGGACGCCGAGGTACGCGGCCAGGTGCCGGCGGACGACCCGGACGGCTGGCAGCGCTTCCTCGGCCGCCTGCACCACGTGTCGGTGGACGTGGGAGGCCAGAACCGTTCCGGCTGGAGCGCGCTGAGCCGCCTGCTCGCCGGGTACGAGCAGCGCGACCGCGTCTTCTACCTGGCCAGCCCGCCCGCGACGTTCGGCCCGTTCTGCCGCGAGGTGCACCGGGCGGGCCTGGTGACGCCGCGCTCGCGGGTGGTGCTGGAGAAGCCGCTCGGCCACGACCTGGCCAGCGCCCAGCGCATCAACGACGAGGTCGGCGAGATCTTCGACGAGCGCCAGATCTTCCGCATCGACCACTACCTGGGCAAGGAGACGGTGCAGAACCTGCTGGTCCTGCGCTTCGCCAACGCCTTCCTCGAGCCGATCTGGAACTCCCTGTGGATCGACCACGTCCAGATCACCGCCGCCGAGACCGTCGGCACGCCGGGCCGGCGCGGCTACTACGACCAGGCGGGCGCGCTGCGCGACATGGTGCAGAACCACCTGCTGCAGCTCCTCACGCTGACCGCGATGGAGCCGCCGACCCGCAACGACCGCGAGGCCATCCGCGACGAGAAGGTCAAGGTGCTGCAGGCGCTGCGGCCCATCACGGGCGGCGAAGTGGAACGCTTCACCGTGCGCGGCCAGTACACCGGCGCCGGTGACATGCCCGGCTATCTGGACGAGCCCGCCTCGACGCCGCCGACCGAGGCCTCGCGCCGGGTGGAGACGTTCGCCGCGATCCGGGCCGAGATCAAGAACTGGCGCTGGGCCGGGGTGCCGTTCTACCTGCGCACCGGCAAGCGCATGCCGTACCGGCGCTCCGAGATCGTGGTGCAGTTCAAGGACGTGCCGCACTCCATCTTCCCCGGCGGCTCGCCCAACCGGCTGGTGCTGCGGCTGCAGCCTGAAGAGGGCATCGAGCTGCACATCATGGCCAAGGAGCCGGGCGCGGGCGAGGTCACGCTCAAGCCGGTGCCGCTGTCGCTGAGCTTCGGCAAGACGTTCACGACGCGGGTGCCCGAGGCGTACGAGCGGCTGCTGACCGACGTGCTCGCCGGAAACCCCACCCTGTTCATGCGGCGCGACGAGGTCGAGGCGGCCTGGCGCTGGATCGATCCGATCCTGGAGGCGTGGAAGGCCGACCCCGCGCTGCCCGAGCCCTACCCCGCAGGAACCACTGGCCCCGCCGGAGCCCACGAGCTGCTCGGCCGCAGCGGTCGCGCCTGGCACGAGGAGGAACTGTGAACCCCGTCATTCAGGAGATCACCGAGCGCATCACCGAGCGGAGCGCCGCCAGCCGGGCCGCGTACCTGGAGCGGATCCGCCGCGACGGGGAGGCCGCGCGGGCGAAGGGCCCGGCGCGCGCCCACCTCGGCTGCGCGAACCTCGCCCACGGCTTCGCCGGCGCCCCCGCCGAGGACAAGCCGGCGCTGCGCGGCACCGCCAAGCCCGGCGTGGCCATCGTGACCAGCTACAACGACATGCTGTCCGCGCACCAGCCGTACGAGACGTACCCGCCGGAGTTGAAGCGGGCCGTGCGCAAGGCGGGCGGCGTGGCGCAGGTCGCCGGCGGCGTGCCCGCCATGTGCGACGGCATCACGCAGGGCCGCGCGGGCATGGAGCTGTCGCTCTACAGCCGTGACGTGATCGCCTTGTCGACCGCGATCGCGCTGTCGCACGACATGTTCGACGCCGCGCTGCTGCTGGGCGTGTGCGACAAGATCGTGCCTGGGCTGTTCATCGGCGCGCTGCACTTCGGGCACCTGCCCGCGATCTTCGTGCCGGCCGGGCCGATGACCTCGGGCCTGCCCAACAAGGTCAAGGCGCGCACCCGCCAGCTCTTCGCCGAGGGCAAGGTCGGCAGGGACGAGCTGCTCGACGCCGAGGCGAAGTCGTACCACTCCCCCGGCACCTGCACCTTCTACGGCACCGCGAACTCCAACCAGGCGCTGATGGAGGTCATGGGCCTGCACCTGCCGGGTTCGACGTTCGTCAACCCGCACACCGAGCTGCGGCACGCGCTCACCGAGGCGGCCGGGCGGCGCGCGGTGGAGATCACCGCGCACGGCCCGGCGTACACGCCGATCGGCGAGCTGGTGACGGAGAAGACGATCGTGAACGCCTGCGTGGCGCTGCTCGCCACCGGCGGCTCGACCAACCACACGCTGCACCTGGTGGCCATGGCCGCCGCCGCGGGCATCGTGCTGACCTGGGACGACATGGCCTGCCTGTCGCGGGTCGTGCCGTCGCTGACCAAGGTCTACCCCAACGGCCAGGCGGACGTGAACCACTTCCGCGACGCCGGCGGCATGCAGGTGCTCATCGGCGATCTGCTGGACGCGGGGCTGCTGCACGGCGACGTGATGACCGTGGCCGGCCCCGGCCTGGACCGCTACCGGGAGGCGCCGGAGCTGGTGGACGGCGAGCTGGTGTGGGCGCCGGTCACCGGCGGCAGCAAGGACCTCGACGTGCTGCGCCCGGTCTCCGACCCGTTCGCGCCCGACGGCGGCATCCACATGGTGGAGGGCAACCTGGGCCGCGCGGTCAGCAAGGTGTCGGCGGTCAAGCCCGAGCACCTGGTGATCGAGGCGCCGGCCAAGGTGTTCGACGACCAGCTCGAGCTGCTGAAGGCGTTCGAGGCGGGCGAGCTGGACGGCCAGGACTTCGTGGCGGTCATCCGCTACCAGGGCCCCAGCGCGAACGGCATGCCGGAGCTGCACAAGCTCACCCCGCCGCTGGCCGTGCTGCTCGACAGGGGGCAGCGGGTGGCGATCGTCACCGACGGCCGCATGTCGGGCGCGTCCGGCAAGGTGCCGGCCGCCATCCACCTGTCGCCCGAGGCCGCCGACGGCGGGCCGATCGCGCTGGTACGCGACGGCGACGTGATCAGGCTGGACTCCGCGCAGGGCACGCTGGAGCTGCTGGTGCCGGCCGAGGAGCTGGCCAGGCGCACGCCCGAGGGCCGGCCGCTGAGCGACGCCCAGTGGGTCGGCACCGGCCGCGAGCTGTTCGCCGCGTTCCGCCGCATGGCCGGCCACGCCGAGCAGGGCGCGGGCATCTTCGGCGTGAGCGGCGCCGAGTCGCCCGACCACGGCCCCGGCCTCGGCTTCCCCGCCCAGGCCGGCTCCTCGCACCTGGAGACGGGCGCGCCGGTCGGCGCGCGGCCCGCCGGACTGGTCCGGTGAACGTTCGCCCTCCCGTACGACGCGGTGCTCACGACCCCCTCTGGGCGGTCGTGAGCCGCCGTGGCATCCTTCGGTGGAGCAATCGGCTGCGCGATCTTGACGCCGCCCCTGAACGCCGGAGGTATGCGTGAGTGCCTTTGACCTTCCGTGGCTCGTCGCCGACATCGGAGGGACCAACGCCAGGTTCGGCCTGGTCACCTCGCTCGGAGCGCGCCCTTCGCACGTGGCGGTGCTGCCCGGCCGCGACTACCCGACGCTGCCCGACGCCATGGCCGCCTACCTCGCCGAGCACGCGGGCGGTGTCAGGCCGGGCGCGGCCTGCCTGGCGCTGGCGGGGCCGATCGAGGGCGACCGCTACCGGCTGACGAACTCCTCGTGGGCGGGCAGCGTCCACGAGCTCGACGTGCCGTACGTACGGCTGCTCAACGACTTCGAGGCGCTGGCCGTGTCGCTGCCCCACCTGGAGGGCGACGAGCTCGTCTCGCTGGGCGGCCCGCCGCCCGGCGACGAGGGCGTCAAGGCGGTGCTCGGCCCCGGCACGGGGCTCGGCGTGGGCGGCCTGGTGCCGTCCGGGCAGGGCTGGGTGCCGGTGCCCGGCGAGGGCGGGCACGTCACGGTGCCGGTCGTGGAGCCGCGCGAGTTCGAGGTGGTCCGCGCGCTGCGCTCGCAGGGCGTGGAGCACGTGGTGGCCGAGCACCTGCTGTCCGGGCCCGGCCTGGTGCGGCTGCACCGGGCGCTCGCCCTGGTGAACGGCGTCACCGCGCCGGAGCTGACCGCCGCCGACATCGTGGCCAGGGTGGACGACTCGCTGTGCGCCGAGACCGTCGAGATGTTCTGCGCGCTGCTCGGCGGCTTCGCCGGCAACGTGGCGCTGACGCTCGGCGCGCGGGGCGGGGTCTATCTCGCCGGCGGCGTGCTGCCCCGTATCGTGGAGCGCGTGCGCGGCAGCGCCTTCCGCACGCGGTTCGAGTCCAACCCCGACATGGCCGCCTACCTGTCAGGGATCGGGACGTCGCTCATCGTGGCGGCCCAGCCGGGCATGACCGGCGCGGCCGCCTGGCTGAGCCATCGGGCCCGCAGGGAGCTGGTGGGCTGACCACCCGCCCCCGGATGAGACGGCCTCTTCCATGAGTGCCGATGAGGAGAGAGAAAACCGCATGAGCTTGCTCGATCTCGCCCCCGTGATCCCCGTCGTGGTGATCGAGGACGCGTCCACCGCCGTCCCGCTCGCGCGGGCGCTGGTCGCCGGGGGGCTGCCGGTCATCGAGGTGACCCTGCGCACGCCCGCCGCGCGCGAGGCCATCGCCGCGATCGCCGCCGAGGTGCCGGAGGCCACGGTGGGCGCGGGCACGGTCAGGACGGCCGAGGACGTCATCGCGTCGGTCGCGGCCGGCGCGAAGTTCCTGGTCTCGCCCGGCACCACGCCGTCGCTGGTGGAGGCACTGGACTCGAGCGGGGTGCCGTACCTGCCGGGCGCGGCCACCGTCTCGGAGGTGATGGCGCTGGCCGAGCGCGGCATCAAGGAGATGAAGTTCTTCCCCGCCGAGGCGGCGGGCGGCGTGCCGTACCTGAAGGCGATCGGCGGCCCGGTGCCGGACGTGCGCTTCTGCCCCACCGGCGGCATCCGCCTGGCCACCGCCCCCGACTATCTGGCGCTGCCCAATGTCGGCTGCGTCGGCGGCACCTGGCTCACCCCTGCCGACGCGCTGGCGGCCGGCGACTGGGCCCGCGTGGAGAAGCTGGCCGCGGAGGCCGCCGCGCTCCGCTGACCCCGATAATGGCGGGGTGGCATGGGAGACAGCCGCGCTGAAGGCGGGCACGGCGGTCGGCGAGCGGGCCGTACGCGCCTGGCTGGCCGCCAGGTCGTCGGCCGAGAGCGGCCGGCTGCCGCTCGTCGAGCTGATGCGCGCCCGCTTCCCCGACCAGCTCGTCCGCCGCAAGGCGCAGCGGCAGATCGAGGACATCGCCGACGCCGTGACCGCGCGGATCACCAAGCTGTGCGGTCACGAGTACCCCGGGCTCGGCGACGACGACCGGCTCGTCGTGCTCGCCGAGGTCACCGACGCGCTGGGGCGGGCCGACCTGTCCGACCGCGCCATCTTCGCCGCCGACGCCGACCCCGTACGGCTGGCGCGCGAGCTGCGCAGGGCCCTGCCCGCCTCCAAGGACCTGAGCGAGCCGCAGGCGCGGCTGTACGAGGTCGTGCTCGACGAGTGCTGCGACTGCCTGGTCCGGGTGGTGCGGCACCTGCCCGAGTTCCAGCCGCGCGCCGCCGCCGAGACGCTGTCGCGGCTCACCGGCCTGGGCGAGCAGCTCGCCGCGATGCTCGAACGGTTACCCGCGCGCACCCTGTTCGCTCCCGAAGGGTCCGACCTCGACGCCGAATTCCGCCGCCGCTACCTGGAGCACATCTCCCGCACGCTGGACAACCTGGAGCTGCTGGGCGTCCGGGTCGAGCGGTTCCGTCCGCGGATGTCGTTGAGCGTGGCCTACATCAGCCTGTCGGTGACGGCCTCGCGCGCCGCGAGCGGCCTGCACGCCGCCTGGCATGACGTACCCGACGAGCTCGCCGCGATGCGCGTGGAGAGCGCGCTCGGCCAGGGCCGCCGCATCCTGCTGCGGGGCGAGGCCGGCGGCGGCAAGAGCACGCTGCTGCGCCGGCTCGCGGTCACCGCCGCCAAGGGCGGCTTCGAAGGCGAGCTGGCCGGCTGGAACGGCTGCGTGCCGTTCCTGGTGAAGCTGCGCAGCTACGCCGACCGCGAGCTGCCGAGACCGGAACAGTTCCTCGACCTGACCGCGGGGCCGCTGGCCGGGCTGATGCCGGCGGGCTGGGTGCACCGGCAGCTCGCATCCGGCCGGGCGCTGCTGCTGATCGACGGCGTCGACGAGCTCACCGGCGGCCAGCGCAGGGCCATCAAGCCGTGGCTGAGCGGGCTGCTCGCCGAGTTCCCCTCGATCCGCGTGCTCGTCACCAGCCGCCCCTCTGCCGCGTCGGCGGCGTGGCTGGAGGAGGACGGCTTCGCGCCCGCGTTCCTCGAACGCATGACGCCCGCCGACACGCGGGCGCTCATCGAACACTGGCACGAGGCCATCAGAAGCAGCGCCGACCTGCCCTGCCCGCCCGAGCAACTGCCCGTGGTGCGCGAGCGGCTGCTGTCCCACCTGGAGAGCGCCCCGCACCTGCGCGCCCTGGCCGCCACCCCGCTGCTCGCCTCCATGCTCTGCGCGCTCAACCTCGACCGCACCTCCCAGCTCCCGCCCGACCGCATGGGCCTGTACGCGGCGGCGCTGGAGATGCTGCTCGAACGCAGGGACGCCGAGCGGGTCATCCCCAGCTACGGCGAGCTGCACCTGAACCGGGCGCAGAAGCTCCAGGTGCTGCAGGAGCTGGCCTGGCAGCTGTCCGTCACCAACCGGGTCGAGCTGTCCAAGCAGGCGGCGCGGGGGTACGTCGACCGGGTGGTCGCCACGATGCCCCGCGTGCGTGCCGACGGCGGGCAGGTGCTCGACTACCTGCTCGCCCGGAGCGGCGTCATCCGCGAACCTGTGGAAGGGCGGATCGACTTCGTGCACCGGACCGTGCAGGAGTACCTGACGGCGCGGGCCGCCGCCGAGGTCGGTGATGTGGAGCCGCTGGTCTCCAACGCCCATCGTGATCAGTGGCGTGAGGTCGTGGTGATGGCCGCCGGCCACGCGAACGGCCCCCTGCGCGAGGCCCTGCTGGAGGGGCTGCTGCACCGCATCGCCACCGAACCCCGCCGCGCCCGCCGCCTCAAGATCGTCGTCTGCGCCTGCCTGGAAACGTTGCCCTCGGTCCCGGAGCGCCTCCGCGAGGCCGTGGACAAATGCCTGGACGACCTCATCCCGCCGAGGGACATCAGTGCGGCCCGCTCTTTGTCCCTGGCCGGCCAGGTGGTTGTGGACCGCCTCCCGAAGGACCTGAGCGGCCTCTCTCCCGCCGTCGCCCGCGCCTGCACCGCAACCGCGCAAATGATCAATGGACCCGCCGCACTGGACCTGCTGGCCGGGTATGCCCGTGATGAGCGGGTCCAGGAGGAGCTGGTGGACGGCTGGCGATACTTCGAACCGCATGCCTACGCCCGGCGGGTGATCTCCGCTGTGAAGAGCCCGCGCCGGCTCCTCGTGACCACGGCTGGGCAGATGGAAGCCGTGCGCGGGCTGCCACCGCAGGAGTACATCCACATCGTCATGCCGGCGGTGCGAGATCTGGAGCCGCTGCTCGCCCACCGCACGACGCTGACCCGGCTCAACGTGAACAGCGTCATCGACGCGGCGGGGGTCTCCGTCCTGCGCCGGCTCAGTGCGCTGACGGACCTTTCCGTGGGCAGCGCGGAGTGCCTGGAATTTCTGGCGGACCTGCCGCGCCTCTCCTCGCTCAGTCTGGGTCATGTGCCGTCCGGCTCCGGCGTCGCTCTCCTCAACCACCTCATCGGGCTCGAACACCTGGAAATAGCAGACGCCTCTTCCCTGACCACGTGGGAGTGCCTGCCCCCGCTGGACCGGATGCGGTCGCTGGCGATCTACGGCACGCCGCTCATGGCCTCGGTCCGCGATCTCGTCGAGCGCGCCCCCGCCCTAGAGTTCCTGGCGATAGGGCGCCAGGATCGCCTCACCGGTCTTGACGCGCTCGGCCACACCGGCGTCACCCAGCTCGCCTTCTTCCGCGTCCCCTGTCTGAATGACCTCTCGCCCCTCGCTGCCTGCCGGACGCTGCGCGACCTCCAGCTCGTGGAAACGCCGGTGGGAGACCTCTCGCCCCTGGCAGAGCTGCCCGAGCTGCGGGCGCTGTCGCTAGCGGCGTGCCCTCCTGGCCTCGACCTCGCCCCGCTGGCGGGAAACACCCGGCTGAAGGTGTACCTGCTCGGAGGCCAGAAGGCGAAGAACGGAGAGCTCCTCGGGAAGCGGCTGCGGCGTCTCTGATCAGCTCCAGATCGAGACGCGCACGGCAGGGCGGAGGTCACCGTGTCCGCGTACAGAGAGATCATCCCTCTTCACTGAGCGTGGTATCACCGGGCGGCGGCCGGGTAGGTGAGCGGTTGTAACAGCAAGCCCAACCGCAGCCCCGGGAAGCCCCTTCTGCTCCTCGGAGAGCGAAAGGGACATCGATGCCGACGGAAACGATCAGCCAAGCGCACACGGTGCCGGACGAGCGCCCCGCGTCCCAGCCGGGCAGCCTGGAGCGGGGCATCGACATCCTGCTCGCGCTCAGCGCCGCCTCAGGGCCCGTCACGCTGTCGCAGTTGTGCCGCAGCACGGGCCTGCCCAAGTCGACCGCCCACCGCATACTCGGCGTGCTGTGCTCGCGCGCGCTCGCCAGGCGGGTGGGCAGCGCGTACCTGCCGGGCGAGCTGCTGGAGTCGATGGCCGGGGTGACCTGCCCGCGCATCCCCGGCACTCGCAGGCTCGTGCTGCCCTACCTGCTCCACCTGTACGAGGCCACCAGGCAGACGGTGAACCTGGCCGTGCCCGCCGGTCTCGAGGTGCGCTACGTCGAGCGCATCTACGGCCACGACCGGGTCCGCTCGCGCTCCGACGGCGACGACCGTGCGCCGCTGCACTGCACGGCGGCCGGCAAGGCGCTGCTCGCCTTCGACCCGAAGCTGCGCGACGGGCTGCCGGCGCGCAGCCCGTTCGAGCGGATGACGCGCCGCACGATCACCGGCCTGGCGGCGCTCGAACGTGAGCTTGCCCAGGTGCGCAGGTATGGCGTCGCGTACGCGCGGGAGGAGTACACCGAGGGCGTGTCCTGCGTGGCGGCTCCGGTGTTCGGCCCGGGCGGGCGGGTCTGCATGGCGGTGGCGGTGGCGGCGCCTGCCCACCTGCCGCTGGCGCGGCTGGACATCTCCGTACGCGGGGCCGCCCAGGCACTCTCCGGGGCCCTGCTCAGCAGGTGATCGTTCCGGTGGCCGGAACACCGACCGATCTTGAAGCCGGAAGTGTTCCATTGACCGAGACCCCGCATTGCGGCGGCGTCGCAGGGACGATCACATCGATCCATGACCTACCCACCCGTTCTCCGCAAGGCCACGCGTGCCTAGGGGGCTGCCCAGGACCACCCTGCTGGAGAGCCTGCGCCTGACCGCCCTGCTCCTCCCGCCGGGCATGCCGCACGTCACGCACGGCCGCGACCTGCTGCGCTCGCGCGCGCTGCTGGCCGACCTCGAAGCCCGCTACGGCGGCCGTCCCGTGCTCGTCCGCAAGCCGCGCCGGGCAGCCCTGCTCGTGCTGTCCAAGCGCGACGCCCTGCGCGTCCTGGACGGGGACGACGACGCCTTCGCGCCCGCGCTCGACGAGCGTCCCTTCGGCCTGCCCACCGACGTGCTGCGGCCGCGCTTCACCGAGATCGCCCAGGAGGAGGCCGGCGAGCTGGCCAGCGGCGTGGTCGACCACTCGCGGCTGAACGCCTGCTGGCAGCGCGTGGCCAGGCGCTGCGTCTACGGCGACGGGGCCGCCCGCGACGAGGAGCTCACCCGCCTGCTCGAAGGCATCACGCGGGCCGGCCGGTGGCGGGCGGGCCGCCGCCAGGAGATCCTGTCAGGACGTTACGACGCCCGCATCATCGACCACCTGCGCAGGGCCGAGCCCGGCAGCCTGGCCGGACTGATCGCCGAGACGCCCGAGCCCGAGGCGCGCGGTCTCATGCAGGCGGCGTACTGGCTCATGGGGTTCGGCTGCGCCGCCGCCGGGCTGACGCAGACGCTGGCGCTGCTCGCCGCGCACCCCGGCCACCGCAAGACCGCCCGCAACGACCCCGACCACCTGCGCGCCTGCCTGCGCGAGGGCCTGCGCCTGTGGCCGTCGGTGCCGGCGCTGTCGCGGGTCACCACCACCGACACCGAGTGGTACGGCTCCACCGTGCCCGCGGGCACCCCCGTCCTCGTGCCGGTCGCGGCGCACCAGCGCAGCCCGCGCCTGCCGTACGCCGACACCTTCGCCCCCGAGATCTGGCTCGACGGCACCGCCGCCACCGAGTGGTGGGCGCGGCCCGGCTGCGACGGCGTGCACCTGACGCTCGCCGTCGGCACCGCCTTCCTCGGCGCCATCCTGCGCACCGCACGCCCCAAGCCCGTCGGCAGGCTGCTCTCGCCCCACCGGCCGCTGCCGCACGCCATCGATCTCGCCCGCCTGCGCGTCTCCATGCGGCCCCTGCGCCGCGACCCCGCCCGAGGCTGCTGAACGGCCTACCCGTTGGGGCCATGCACGGCCTAGTGGCCAACGGACATCGCCTGTCTCCGTTAGAGTCTGGGGTACAAACGGGATGCCGGGCGCGGGGACAGTTCGGGTTGTCACACGATACGAACCGGCGGGAGGAACGGTTCGGGTTGCGACGGGATGACGACGGCGAGAGGACGGCGACGTTGGGGCGCTCCGCAGGCACTCCTCTTGAGCCGGAAGACCCGCCGGCGATCGGCCCCTACGAGCTGATCCGCCGTCTCGGCTCCGGTGGCATGGGCGTGGTCTACCTCGCCAAGGCCCCCGACGGCTCCAAGGTCGCGGTCAAGGCGATCAGGCGCGACTTCACCGCCGACCCGGTCTACCGGGCGCGGTTCCACGAAGAGGTGTCCAACGCGCGCAAGGTCGCCTCGTTCTGCACCGCGCGCGTGCTCGACCACGGCGAGGACCGCGGGCGGCTCTACCTCGTCACCGAGTACATCGACGGCATCTCGCTCGAAGACCACCTCATCGAGCACGGCGCGCTGTCGCCGTCCGTGCTGCACGCCGCCGCCGTCGGCGTGGCCGCCGCGCTCACCGCCATCCACGCCGCCGGGCTCGTCCACCGCGACCTCAAGCCCGCCAACGTGATGCTGACGCTGGCCGGGCCGCGCGTGATCGACTTCGGGCTGGCCCGATCCACCCACGTCCACTCCCGCCACACCAACGCCGGCATGGTCATGGGCACGCCCGGGTGGATCGCTCCCGAGCAGGTCTTCGAGGGCCAGACCAGCCCGGCCGGCGACGTGTTCGCGTGGGGGTCGCTCATCGCGTACGCGGGGCTCGGCGGGCATCCGTTCGGCGAGGGCGACGCGTACGTGATGGCGGCCAGGGCCCGGCAGGCGCCGCCCGACCTGCGGGGGCTGCCCGAGCCGCTGGACCGGCTCGTCGCGGCGGCCATCCACCCCGACCCCGCGCGCCGGCCCGCCGCCCGGCAGCTGCTGCTCGAACTGGTGGGCGCGGCCGACGAGCCCGCCGCGCAGCTCGCCGCCACCAAGCATCTGACCAACGCGTGGAACCCGTCGGAGTTCGGGCCGCTCATGCCGCCCCCGCCCGACGTCGCCCACGCCGGGGCCCACCCCGCTGCCCACCTTCCGCCGCAGCCGCCGCCGGCCGAGCGCACCGGCCCGACGCCCGGCACCTCCCGGGCACCGCAGCCGCCTGGCGATCGCGGCCCCGTTCCCGGTCCGGCACCGCACCCCGGCGCGGCCCCTCACGTCGCACCGCAGGGCGCCCCAGGCCCCTCCCATGGCCCACAGCCCGGCCCGGCCCACGCACCTGCGCCCCAGCCCGGCCCCGGCACGCCCCAGCCCGGCCTTGGCACGCCCCAGCCGGGCCCTCAGGGAGGCCCTGGCGGGCCGCAGGGCGGCCCCGCCGCACCCCAAGGTGGGACAGGTGCGCCCCAGGCCGGCCCCGGCGGGCCCCAACCGGGCCCTGGAGCACCCCAAGGCGGCCCGGCCACGCCCCCACCCGGACCGAACACGCCGCAAGGCGCCCCGGGAGCACCCCAGCCTGCCCCGGTAGCACCTCAAGGTGGCCCCGCCACGCCCCCACCCGGACCGAACACGCCTCAAGGCGGCCTCGGAGCACCTCAGGGTGGGCCGGGCTCGCCGCAAGGCGGACCTGGCGCCCAGCAGGGTGGGCCTGGCGCGCCTCAGGGTGGCCAGGCCGGGCCGGGGGCTCCGCAGCCCGGCCCGAACGTGCCGCAGGCCGCGTCGGCGCACGCGCCGCAGCAGGTCGTACCGGGAGGCGCCCCGCAAGGTGGCGCTCCGCAAGGTGCCCCGCAAGGAGGCGCTCCGCAAGGCGCACCCCAAGGAGGCGCCCCGCAAGGCGCACCGCAAGGGGGTGCGCCGCAGCCGCCGCCCGCCGAACGCACCGGACCACGGCCCGGTGGGGCGCACCCACAGCCGCCGTCACCGGCCGAGCGCACGGGACCGCGCCCCGGTTCGTCGCACCAACCGCCACCCGCCGAGCGGACCGGACCCCGGCCGGGCTCGTCACGCCCGCCCCAGCAGCCGCCGCCCGCCGAACGCACCGGGCCGCGGCCGGGTGGCGCACACCCGCAGCCGCCATCGCCCGCCGAGCGCACGGGACCGCTGCCGAGGGTGTCGCACCCGCCGCAGCAGCCGCCGCTGGAGTGGACCGGGCCGATGCCGCAGGTGCCCGTGCCGCCACGCCAGGGCAGGCCCATGCCCCAGCGGCCGGGCCGGGGGCCGCGCCAGCTCTACGGCAACCCCAAGCGCGGCGTGGCCACCGGCTGCCTGGCCGCGGTGGCGATCGTCGCCGTGCTGATGGTGGTGGTGATATCCGGGCTGTCCTGGTTCTTCCGCTCGCCCGCCGTCGGCGAGGACGGGCCGGTGCAGGACGGCAAGCTCCGCTTCGCGGTGACCGGCGTGAACTGCGCCGACACGGGGAAGGCGGCGGCCAAGCGTACGTGCGAGGTCGGCATCCAGGTCAGGAACGTCGGCCAGGAGGCCCGCGTGCTCTACCCCGGTCAGCAGAAGCTGATCGACGAGGACAAGGCCCTGCACGGCGGCACCAAGCTGCTCGACGAGGACGGCAAGGAGATCACCCCGGTCCGTATCGAGGCGGGCCGGACGTTCAAAGGGGCGCTGGTGTTCGAGCTGCCGAACGACCTCGACCCGCTGGGCCTGGAGGTCCACGACTCCGGCCTGAGCCGAGGCGCCCGCCTCAACCTCGACTGATCCGAGGGGGTTGCAGCCCCAGCCCGAGCCAGGCACCCGCCGCCGCACGGGCGAGCGAGCACTGACCCCGGCAAGGCGCACCCCGCTGCCCACAGCGGGACAGCACCCCGCCGAACCCCCGCTGCCAAGGCAGCCCGCCGGGTGCGGACCACCGCAGCAGTTGGGGGTGGAACCGGACCCAACGAGACGCGCACATCCGCCGCACTCAGCACAACGGCGAGGCGACCGACCGGAGCCGGAACGCCGCGACCCCCACGCTCAAGGTGGGCGCCCGACGAGACGGGCGGATCCGCCGCACCCACCGCACCGGCGAGACGCGTGGACCCGGCACACCCGGCACGCTGGAGGCGGTGACCCATCCGCGGTGTGCGACCGGCACCTGCCGCGCCCGGTCGGTCTCCGGCTCGGCCGGCATCAGCCGCGCCGCCACCAGCAGATCCAGCTCGCCACGGCCGCGGCGGCGTGGCAAGTCGGCCGCCATCCTCAGCGACGGCAGCCGGGAGGCGGAGCCCTCGACCGCCGGATACGGAGGCCCGCCTTCCCCGCGGCAGGCGCCTGAGCCGAACCGGCGGTTGGGAGGTCAGGCGGTGGTGGAAGGGACGCTCGGGCGGTCGAGAGGGCGATCAGGCGACCCGGGAGGGGCGGGAAGGCGGGAGGGGCGGTCAGGCCGGTCGGAGGGGCGGTCAGATGGCCTGGAGGGGCGATCTGACCGCCGGGAAGGACGCTCAGACCACCGGGAAGAGCGGTCAAACAACCGGGAAGAGCGGTCAGACCGCCGGGAAGGGCAAGGGTCAGAAGCCTTGGGAGGGGGAGGCGATGCCTTCCAAGGGTTCGCCGGCGATGAGGTGGCGGACGTTGGCCGTGACCCGGTCGGCCAGGCCGCGCCAGTAGGCCGGGCGCGGGTTGGCGCTGTGCGGGGTGATGAGCACGTTCTCCAGGGTCCACAGCGGGTGGCCGTCGGGCAGCGGCTCGGGGTCGGTGACGTCGAGCGCCGCCCCGCCGATGGCGCCCGAGCGCAGCGCCTCCACCAGCTCGTCGGTGACGACGAGGCTGCCTCTGGCGACGTTCACCAGCCAGGCGTCCTCGCGCATGAGCCCGAACTCGTGCGTGCCGAACATCCCCCTGGTCTCGGGAGTGGCGGGCGCGGCGACGACGACGTAATCGGCCTCGGGCAGCGCCTCGCGGAAGCGGGCGCGCGGCAGGATGGTGTCGGCGCCCGGCACCTCGCCGCGGTCGCTGACCGCCACGACGCGGCAGCCGAACGGCTCCAGCAGCCGGGTCAGCGACCTGCCGATGCCGCCCGCGCCGACGATGGCGACCGTCGATCCGGCCAGCACGCGGGAGTCGTTGCGGCCCCAGGTGGTGGCTCTGGCGTGGCGGTGCAGGGAGCGGGCGGCGGCCAGCATGAGGGCGAGCGCGTGCTCGGCGACGGCCGGGCCGTAGGCGCCGGTGGCGGCGGTGAAGACGGGGTGGTCGGCGAGGATGCCGGCGTCGGCCCACCGTTCGATGCCGGCGTGCGGGAGCTGCACCCAGCGGATGCCCTCGTGCAGCATGCCGCGCAGCTCCTCCGGGTCGTCGTTGCCGTAGTAGACGATCGCCTCGGCCTGCTCCAGCGGGACGACCCGCCCGCCGGCGCGGCTGACGGCGTCGATGAGCACGGGAACGGGTTCGGGGCCGACGTGGACGGCGACGGTCATCGGGGCTGCCTCCCGGTGGTACGCGTGGATCGGGCACGAGCTTATCCGGCCCGCAAAGGCCGCCGTCTGCCGAGGTCTCCGCCGGACGGGCACACTCCGCCCGCGACGGCCAGGACAGCGCCCTCCTCGGCTTCTGGCGCGTGCACAGGGGCCGGGCTTCGCTCGGCGGTCAAGCTGACGGCGCGTCACCCGTTCCGGCGTTCGGCATTTCCGAAATATCGGTTTACGCACGCCGTACCGGCAGATCATCCCGATTTATCGGGACTCAAGTCGTAAAGTGGGGCGCTTGACCATAAGCCACCCATGAGCAACGCTGTAGCGACAACCGTTGCCGGGGGCATCGCGTGAGGCGTCCATTCATCATCTTCCTGGCCGCCAACGCCTTATCCGTCACCGGCAACATGCTCTCCCTGCTCGCCGTCCCCTGGTTCGTGCTGGAGACGACCGACAGCGCGGTGCTGACGGGGCTGGCCTCGTTCGCCACCACCTTCCCCATCGTGATCTCCGCCGCGTTCGGCGGCACGCTGGTGGACCGGCTCGGGTACCGCGCGACGAGCGTACTGTCCGACCTGGCGAGCGGGGTGGTGGCGCTGGCCGTGCCGCTGCTGTTCGTGACCTCAGAGCTCGGCTATCCGCTGCTCCTGCTGCTGCTCTTCCTGCGCTGGCTGGTGACCACGCCCGGCGAGACCGCGCGCAAGGCCATGCTGCCCGACCTGTCGGTGGCGGCGGACGTGCGCATCGAGCGGGCGGCGGCGGCTTACGACGGGGTCTACCGGGCGGCCGCGATGGTGGGCGCGCCGCTGGCGGGGGTGCTGATCCTGTGGTTCGGCCCGCACCTGCTGCTGTTCGTGGACGGGGTGTCGTTCCTGCTGTCGGCGCTGCTGATCGGGTCGGGGGTGCCGCGCGTGTGGCGGGGCGAGCGGCACTCGACCGGCTACCTCGGCGACCTGCGGGCCGGGCTGGCGTTCCTGTGGCGGGACCGGCTGCAGCTCAGCGCCACCGTCATGGTCGTGGTGGTCAACCTGCTGGACACGGGCGTCACGCAGGTGCTGCTCGCGCTCTACTCGCGCCAGGTGGTGGGCGACCCGCGCGCCTTCGGCCTGCTCACGGGCGTGCTGGGGGCGGGCGCGGTGGCCGGGACCATCGTGTACGGCGCCACCGGCGAGCGCCTGCCGATGCGGCTGACGTACGGGCTGGCCTTCCTGCTCGCCGGGGTGCCGCGCGTGCTGGTGCTGGCCCTGGGCGCGCCGTTCCCGGTGGCGCTGGCGGTGACGGCGGTGTCGGGGTTCGCGGCGGGCGCGATCAACCCGATCCTGGGCATCCTGCAGTACGACAGGATCCCCGCCCCGCTGCGGGCCCGGGTGATCGGCACGATGACGGCGGCCATGTACGCGGGCATGCCCATCGGCGGCCTGCTCGCGGGCTCGCTCAGCTCCCTGACCGGCCTGGACGTGACGCTGCTGATGTTCACCTGCGTGTACGTGCTGATCTCGGTGCCGCCGTTCGTCTTCCGCACCTGGCGGGAGCTGGACCGCTCCCGCCCGTTCAGAGGCTGAGGGTCAGGCGCGGGCGAGCAGCAGCTCCTCGCTGATCGGGGACTCGTGGGTGCCGGGCACGGTGCAGGCGTGCGCACCGGCGATCGCGCCGAGGCGTACACACTCCTCCAAGGGCCTGCCGCGCAGGGTGCCGTACAGGAAGCCGGAGACGAACGCGTCGCCCGCGCCGTTGGTGTCGGCCACCGGACCGGGCAGCGGCGCGGCCGGGAAGGCGCGCACGGCGGAGCCGCGGGTGAGCACCAGGCAGCCGAGTGCGCCGCGCGTGCAGACGACGGTGCGGGCCCGGCCGCGCTCGACGATGGCGCGCATGGTGGCGGCCGGGTCGGTCAGCGCGGCGGCGGACAGGAACACCAGGTCGGAGCGGTAGGCGAAGTCCTCGTGGTAGTCGTTGACGCCGTCCCAGTCGTGCAGGTCGGTGGAGACGGGCACGCCGTCGAGGTCGTCGAAGACGTCGCGGCAGGCGTCGATGATCGACACGTGGGCATGCCTGACCGGCAGGCCGGCGTACAGCTCGCGCGGCAGGCGCTCGCCGGGCGTGGTCCTGGCGTCGTGCAGGGAGGTGCGGCGGCCGTCGGGGCCGACGAGCAGGACGCTGCGGCGGGTGCCCGCGGCGGCGCGGCCGAAGCGGCAGTCGAGGCCGCGCAGCGCGTCGCGGATGAGCGCGCCCTGCGGGTCGTCGCCGATGAGGTCGGCGAAGGCGACGCTGAGCCCGAGCGCGTGGCAGCCGAGCGCGACGCCGGAGCCGGTGTTGCCGATGCGGTCGGCGACGGGCGGCACGTGGCAGGTGTCGCGGTACGGCAGCGGCAGCTCGGGGACGTAGACGGTGGTGTCGACGCCGGAGCCGCCGAGCACCAGCAGGTCGTGGCCGCTCACCGGTTGACCAGCGGGCCCGAGCCGGTGGAGCCGCGCACGACGAGCTCCGGCTGGAAGATCAGCTCGATGTGTTTGGCGGGCGCGCCGTTGACCTCTTCGAGCAGCGTCTGCACGGCGGCCGAGGCCATCGCGCCGATCGGCTTGCGCACGGTGGTCAGCGGCGGATCGGTGAACGCGATGAGCGGCGAGTCGTCGAACCCGACCACCGACACCTCGCCCGGCACCGACAGCCCTTTCTCCCTGCACGCCCTGATCGCGCCGAGCGCCATGAGGTCGCTCGCGCACACGATGCCGGTGCAGCCCCTGCTGAGCAGCTGCGCGGCGGCGGCCTGGCCGCCCTCGACGGAGAACAGCGAGTGGGAGATCAGCTCATCGACGTCGGTCGCGCCGAGCAGCTGCGCCATGGCCTGCCGGTAGCCCTCGATCTTCCTGATGACGGGGACGAACCTGCGCGGCCCGAGCGCGAGGCCGATGCGCTCGTGGCCGAGGTCGACGAGGTGCTGCACGGCGAGCCTGGCGGCCATGCGGTCGTCGGGCGAGATGAAGGGCGCGTCGATGTGCTCGTTGTAGCCGTCGACCAGCACGATCGGCAGCCCGCGGTCGGTCAGCCGGGTGTAGCGGTCCATGCGGGCGGTGGTGTCGGCGTGGAGCCCGGAGACGAACACGATGCCGCTCACGCCGCGATCGACGAGCAGCTCGGTGAACTCGTCCTCGGGCGCGCCGCCGGGGAGCTGGGTGCACAGCACGGGCGTGTAGCCGTGCTGGGTCAACGCCTTCTCGATGGCCTGGGCGAACGCGGGGAAGATCGGGTTGTCCAGCTCGGGCGTCACCAGGCCGACCAGGCCGTTGCTGCGCTGCCGCAGGCGGGGCGGGCGCTCGTACCCCATGAGGTCGAGCGCGGCCATGACGGCCTGCCGGGTCGCCGCAGAGACGCCCGGCTTGCCGTTGAGCACTCTGCTGACGGTGGCCTCGCTCACCCCTGCCTGGGCGGCGATGTCGGCGAGGCGAGCGTGACCGTTCATGGCAGACACTTTACTTTCCACCAGGCCGCCGAATCGGCTGCTCCAGGGACGTCGGAGGCGATGAGCAGCGCGCCGTCCACGCCGAAGTCGACGGGCTCGCCCGTGAGGTTGACGGCGCAGACGAACGAGCCCCGGGAGAACATCAGCGTGCCCTCCGGAGAGTCGTGCCAGACCAGGTCGCCGTCGAGGTCGCGGCGCAGCCGCAGCGCCGTGCGGTACAGCTCCAGCGTGGAGCCCGGCACGCCCTCCTGGGCCTGCACGCTCAGCTCGGCCCACTCCCGGGGGATGGGCAGCCACGGGTCGCGCCAGCCGCCGTCGCGCGTCCACGGCAGCGGCACGCGGCAGCCGTCGCGGCCGCTGTCGGGGTCGCGCAGCCGCTGCGGGTCCTGGCACAGCTCGGCCGGCAGGTCGAGCACCTCGGGCAGGCCCAGCTCCTCGCCGTTGTAGAGGTAGGCGGAGCCGGGCAGCGCGAGCGTGAGCAGCGCGGCGGCGCGTGCCCTGGCCAGGCTGCCGTAGCGGGTGACGTGCCGCTTGACGTCGTGGTTGGACAGCACCCAGGTCGTGGGCGCGCCGACCGACCCGGCCGTGGCCAGCGAGTCGTCGATCACCTCGCGCAGCGCGGCGGCGTCCCAGGGGGCGAACAGGTAGTGGAAGTTGAACGCCTGGTGCAGCTCGTCGGGGCGGACGTACATGGCCAGCCGCTCGGGCGTGGGCGCCCACGCCTCGGCCACGCCGATGCGCTCGCCCGGGTAGGAGTCGAGCACCCGGCGCCAGGAGCGGTGGATCTCGTGCACCTCGTCGTTGTCGAAGAACGGCACCGGCTCCCTGCCGACCATCGTGGCCTGGTCGCCGCGCCCGATGTCGGGCAGGCCGCGCGGCTTGACCATGCCGTGCGCCACGTCCACCCGGAAGCCGTCCACGCCCAGGTCGAGCCAGAAGCGCAGGATCGACTCGAACTCGCCGCGCACCTCCTCGCTGTCCCAGTTGAGGTCGGGCTGCTCGGGGGCGAACAGGTGGAGGTACCACTGCCCGTCCTCGACCTGGCTCCAGGCGGAGCCGCCGAAGATGGACTCCCAGTCGTTCGGCCGGTCGCGGAAGATGTAGCGGTCGCGCCGCTCGCCGCGCAGCGCCTGCTGGAACCAGGGGTGCCGGTCGGAGGTGTGGTTGGGGACGATGTCGACGATGACGCGCAGCCCGTGGCCGTGCGCCTCGTCGATGAGCGCCTTGGCGTCGGCGAGCGTACCGAAGAGCGGGTCGACGTCGCGGTAGTCGGCCACGTCGTAGCCGAAGTCGGCCATCGGGGAGGGGTAGAAGGGCGTGAGCCAGATGGCGTCGACCCCGAGGCCGGCGAGATAGGGCAGGCGATCGCGGATGCCGATCAGGTCGCCCACGCCGTCGCCGTTGCCGTCGGCGAAGCTGCGCACGTAGACCTGATAAATCGCCGCATTTCGCCACCAGTCGGTCATCGGTCTCCCCCGAGGTCTCCCCAGCACGCCTCGACTATGAAATCCCTTTCCGCAAGTTTGCGCAACTGCTTCCACGCCCATCAGATTCGGAAATCTAGGCGTTCGGGCCCCCAAAACTCCCGTCCGAAACCCCGACCGAATGAGATTCTTTATGTCAAGGGTGGACATCGAGTGTTAAGGCGCGATGTACTACCTCTTCAATCAGCCCCGTCACAGGTGACACGCGCGCAAGGTGTGGGCCCATGAGCTCGGTCGTTCTCGACAAAGTGTCCAAGGTGTATCCGGGTGGCTATCTCGCAGTCGACCGGCTGAGCCTTCAAGCGCAGGACGGTGAGTTCCTCGTCCTGCTCGGCCCGTCAGGCTGCGGCAAGTCCACTCTGCTCCGCATGATCGCGGGGTTGGAGGACATCACCGAGGGCGACCTATGGCTGGACGGCGAGCTGGCCAACCACTTAGCCCCGCGCGACCGCGACGTGGCGATGGTGTTCCAGAACGGCGCCCTCTACCCCCACAGGACGGTCCGCGGGAACATCGCCTTCCCCTTGGAGATCGCCAAGGCCGACCCCGCGATGGTCCGCGAGCGCGTCACCGAGCTGTCCAAGGCGCTGCACATCGACGAGATGCTCGACCGCCGCCCCGGCACGCTGTCGGGCGGCCAGCGGCAGCGGGTCGCGATGGGGCGGGCCATCGTCCGCCAGCCCAAGCTCTTCCTCATGGACGAGCCGCTGTCGAACCTCGACGCGGGCATGCGCACCGAGCTGCGCATGGAGATCTCAGCGCTGGTCAGGTCGCTCGGCGTCACCACCATCTACGTCACCCACGACCAGGTGGAGGCCCTGACCCTGGCCGACAGGATCGCCATCTTGAACCGCGGGGTCCTCCAGGACGTGGGCACACCGGCCCAGATTTACAACGATCCAGCCACCGCGTTCGTCGCCGCGTTCCTCAACTCGCAGCAGCTGAACCTGCTCGCGGCCACCGTCAGGACGCCGCAGAACCAGTACGTGATGCTGGACTTCGGCACGCACCGGCTCACGATGCCGTGGAGCGATCCGAGGGCGTACGCGGTCTCGCAGCACACCGGCGGGCAGGTGCTCGTCGGGTTGCGGCCCGACGGGCTGGCGCCGGTGCCCGAGTCGTACGAGGGGCCGTCGTTCTTCGGGCGCGTCCGTGCGCTTGAGTACCACGGGCACGAGTGGCTGGCGTACCTGGAGTGCGGAATGCCGGGCGTGCCGGTGCCCGAGCCGCCGGACCCGCGTCAGCGCCGCCGCTCCAACGGCGGCTCCGCGGGCGGCGGCAGGCTGACCGGGCTGGTGCGGCGGCTGCTCTCCCGCGAGGAAGAGGAGTGGCAGGAGCAGGAGCGGGTGGGACAGCACCCGAACGGCAGCGGCGTCCACCGGCGCTCCGACCTGATCGTGCGCCTCGGCGGGCGGCCCATCTGGCGGCAGGGCGACCCGGCCAAGGTCGCCGTGGACCTCTCCCGCATCATGATCTTCACGTTGGACGGCGCCCGCATCGACCCGCCCCGCCGCTGACCGAAGCCTGCACCGCCCCGCCGCTGACCGAAGTCCGGACTGCCCGGCTCGTGGGCCGCGCCCGGGGCCGATCCGGCCCGCCGCCGGAGCGCGCCGCGCCCCGCAGCCGGCGTACGGCGTCACGCGAGGCTCCACCGGGAGCCCTCGGGGGTGTCCTCGACGGCGACGCCGCCCCTGACCAGGGCCGCGCGCAGGGCGTCGGCCACGTCGTACCGGCCGCTCGCGCGCAGCTCGGCCCGCAGTTCCAGCAGCGGCTCCACCAGGGCGGTCAGCTGCTCGGAGCGCCGGCCCGACTCGGCGGCCAGCTCGCCGAGCCGGGCGATCAGCAGCCGCATCAGCTCCCTGGCCTGCTCGACGCCGCCTGCGTCCTCCTCGGTGTCGGCGGCCCACTTGACCATCTCCGCCTCCAGGTCGAGCACCGCCTCCGCGGCCCGCATCGGGTCGCGCCCGGCTACCGCGGCGGCGAACGTCTCCTCGCACGAGCGGATCGACTCCTCCAGCGTCACCTCGGCGGGCGCGGCCTGGTCCTGAGGCGGCGCCAGGACGGGTGAGCCGCCCGCCGTACCGCCCTCGGCCAGGCGGCGCAGCCCGGCCAGGTCCGTACGCGTCCCGGACGGCAGCACCGTCGCCGACCCGGCCCTGCGCACGGTCAGCCCGCCGCGCCCCGCCACCCGCACCTCCTCGCTCGCCAGATCGATGATCAGCGCGGTGTGCTCGTCGATGCCCAGCACGGCGGTGCCCGGCGGCAGCTCGCGCTCCATCCGCGACAGCCGCCGCTCCCCCAGGTAGCAGTAGCGGGTGTCGTGGGTGCCGCCTTCGGCGTTGTCGAAGTGCGGGATCACCACCGCCTGCAGGCCCAGCGGCTCCAGCAGGTCGAGGCCCTCGCGCCAGTGCGGGTCCGCGCCCACCTTGTAGATCTCATAGACCGGTACGGTGGCCAGGCCCGCCGTACAGGCCGCCGCCGAGGCGAGCACCGTCACGCCCTCACGGGCGCGCACCCGGGCGCGCAGGTCGCCCGCCACGCCGGAGGCGGCCCAGCGGTCCAGCGCGTACGTGGGGCTGCCAGGCCCCGAGAACACCCAGTCCGCTCCGGCGATGGACGGCGCCACCTCCACCTCGAGCCCGACGCTGCGGGCGAAGTAGCGGCGGGCGCGAGCGGAGATGTCGGAGCAGTTCTCCTGGAAGGCGTACGGGGTGTCGAGCAGCACGGCCCGCGCCCCCGCGCGCAACGTCCGCGCCGCGGCGCGGTGGACCTCGACCATGGTCGGGCTCGTCTCCCCCGACCCCATCAACACCAGCAAACCGGGCATCACCGTCGGCCACCTCCTCACACGCCATCGATCACAACCCGGCCGCCCGGGCGTTTCAAGACCGACACGGGACATGCCAGTTCAACGCACCTGCACATGATTGGCAGTAAGTTGGTGGCGATGACGGCAGGACACGTGGTCTCAGTTGAGACGCTCATGCTCAGGGTGGACGCCGGCGGCCGCTGGTCGTACCGGACGGCCTCGACGATCCCCCGGCCCGGGGAGAGCCCGGACGAGGCGGCCAGGCGGCTGGGCGGGATCTCCGCCGCCGACCCCGGGACCGTCGTCCATTCCACGAGCTGGCGCTACGAGCCGGACGGCACCGTCGTCCTCACGTACGCCATCTGCCCCGACCCCGAGCCCTGGCTGCCCGCGACCGAGGCGCCGGTGCTGGAGATCGCCCGCGGCAGCACTCCCGCCGCGCCGTCACCCGACCGATTCGCCCTGGTCAACGTCGTCGCTCACGCGGTGCGGCACCTGGCGTTCCTCATGGCGGAGGACCCGGTCGTCGCCGGTGCTCTCGCCCGGCACCCGCACCTCGCCGCCGCCCTGCGGCCCGCCGCGGCACCGGCGTGAGATCCGCCGTCCCAGGTCCTGCATCGGCTTCTCCACGAACCGGTACGTCACCGCGCTCACCGCGATGATCACGACCAGCGCCGCCGCCGTCATCACCAGCTGGTACGCAAGCGGCTCGCCGCGCAGGTCGCCGCTGACCCGCACGAAGTACCGCAGCAGCGGGTGGTGCACCAGATAGAGCGAGTAGCTGATCAGCCCGAACCACACCAGGATCCTGGGCAGCCGCCGCCCCCGCAGCGCCATACCGCCCGCGAACGTGGCCGCCGCCAGCAGGATCGTGGTCAGCCAGACGTCCGCCTGCACCCACCACCAGCCGCTCTCGATCGCCCACACGGGCGCGATCACCACCAGCGCCCCGGTCACCGCCACCGGCCACAGCGGGCCCGTGCCCCGCTCCCACCGGTAGATCGCCGTGCCGGCGAACATCACCGCGAGCACCGCCGTCCCCAGCCACGGCACCCGGCTGCTCAGCAGCAGGCAGGCCACCGCCATCACGCCGAGCGCGCACGCCGAGAACGTGCGCAGGCGGCCCACCAGCACGCCGGTCAGGCCCAGCACGAACACCGCGCACGACACGTACGCCGGCCATCCGCCGCCGAACACCGCGCCGGACGCGACCAGACCCACCAGCACCGCCGCGACCGCGAACACGATCGCCCAGGTCCCGCTGCGCTCATGTCCCCTGGTCAGATACAGCGCCGTGACCACCAGATAGAAGACCATCTCGTACGAGAGCGTCCACATGGTGTCGGCGACCCCGCCGATGCCCACCACGTCGAGCAGCATCGTCGCGTGCGCCGCCACCGCGCTGCCGTCGCGCACCACCGCCTCCCGCACCGGCACCCACCACGACAGCGCCAGCACGACGGCGATGACCGCGAGGTAGAGGGGATAGAGGCGGAAGAAGCGGCTGATCCAGAACGCCCGCACGTCGCCGTGCCGTTCCAGGGACGCCGGGATGATGTAGCCGCTGACCAGGAAGAAGACGAGAATCCCGTAGACGCCGAGACTGAACCAGTAGGGCCGCAGGCTGGGCACGAACCACGGCAGCATGTGCTCGGCCACGACCGCCAGCGCGCCGATCCCCCGCAGGGCGTCCAGCCAGGCGAGGCGGCCGGCGGAGGTGACGGCGGACGGGGACACAGGGGGTGAAGTGGCTGCGGACACCCGCCCCAACCTACCCTTTACCGGCTGAACGATGCGCGGAGGACGGGCGAACAACCCCTCAAGAACGCCCCCACCTGACGGTTGTGCCGCCGCACCTCCACCTGACGGCTGTGCCGCCGCGCCTCCATGCCGCGGGGCCTGATGGCGTGAACGAACCCGGCGAGAACCGCCCCTGTCCCCCGCCGGCGCCCCGCATGCCCGTGCCCGTGGCCGTGTCCGTTCCCATGCCCGTGACCAGGCGCCGGGGCGGGATGTGGCCGGTCGGACGTGGTCTTCCTCGCTCCCCCGCGGCGTGCTCCCGGCCAGCATGAGCAGCGGCGTCGAGCGGCCCGGGGAGCGGCGGGGTCACCAGCCGACCTTGCCCTTGCCCGAGATGAGCGCGCGGGCGATGACCATGCGCTGTACGTCGTTGGTGCCCTCGCCGATCGCCATCAGCGGCGCGTCCCGGTAGAGCCGCTCGACCACGTACTCCTGCGAGTACCCGTACCCGCCGTGGATGCGCATCGACTCCAGCGACGCCTTCAGCGCCACCTCCGACGCGAAGTACTTGGCCATGCCGGCCTCCATGTCCACCCGGCGGCCGCCGTCGGCCTGGGAGGCGGCCCAGTATGTGAGCAGCCGCGCGGCCTGGATCTCCGTGGCCATGTCGGCGAGCTTGAGCTGGATGGCCTGGAAGTCGGAGATGGGCTGGCCGAAGGCGGTGCGCTGGCGGGAGTAGGCGAGCGCGGCGTCGTACGCGGCCTGGGCGACGCCGACGGCGCGGGCGGCGATGTTGATACGGCCGATCTCCAGCCCGCCCAGCACCTGCTGCATGCCGCGTCCCTCGACGCCGCCGAGCAGGCACGAGACGGGCACACGCACCTCGTCGAGTACGACCTCGCAGGTCTCGGTGCCCTTGTAGCCGAGCTTGGGCAGGTCGCGGCTGACGCTGAAGCCCTTCAGGTCGGGGTCGACGAGCAGCACCGACATGCCCTTGTGCGCGGGCTCCTCGATCGAGGTCTTGACCAGGACGGGCAGCGGGTCGGCGTGGCGGGCGTTGGTGATCCAGGTCTTGGTGCCGGTGACGACGTAGTGGTCGCCGTCGCGTACCGCGCGGGTCTGGATGCCCTGCAGGTCGGTGCCGGCGCCGGGCTCGGTCAGCGCGATGGCGGTGCGCCGTGCGCCGGTGGCGAGGTCGGGCAGGTGGCGGCGCTTCTGCTCGTCGGTGCCGTGGCGGGCGATCATCCAGCAGGCCAGCGAGTGGGAGCCGATGGTGCCGGCCACGCCCATCCACCCGCGCGCGATCTCCTCGAAGACGAGTGCGAACGTGACCATGTCGGCCCCGAGACCGCCGTACTCCTCGGGCACCGACAGTCCGAACAGCCCCATCTGCTTCATCTTGTCGATGATCTCGGCCGGGTAGCGCCCGGAGTGCTCCCACTCGATCGCGACCGGCATGATCTCCTTGTCCACGAACGCGCGCAGGGTCTCGCGGAACGCCTTCTGCTCGTCGGTCAGCTCGAAGTCCATGCGGGTCGCCTCCTCAGAGCGGGCCGGTCTTGGCCTGGGGGAAGTAGCCCTTGTCGTGCGGGGCGTCGCGCTTGTACACCATGACCGTGCGGGTCCACGACATGACCTCGTCGCCGTCCTGGTTGAGCCCGCGCGTGTAGGCGGTGACGATCCCCGCGTACGGGCGCGACTTCGACTCCCGCTTGGCGGTCACCTTCGACTCGGCGTAGAGGGTGTCGCCGACGAACACCGGGTGGGTGAGCTTGATGTCGGTCCAGCCCAGGTTCATGATCGCGGTCTGGCTGATGTCGATGACGGACAGGCCGAGCACGATCGCCACGGTCAGCCCCGAGTTCACGATGATCTTCCCGGTGGGGGCCTTGGCGGCGAAGTGGGCGTTGAAGTGGTTCTGGTTCGTGTTCATCGTCAGGAGCGTGAACCAGGTGTTGTCCGCCTCGCTGATCGTGCGGCCCATGGGGTGCTGGTAGACGTCCCCGACGGTGAAGTCCTCGTAGTAGCGGCCGATGGCGGGCTGGTGGACGGTCAAGGGCGGCTCCTCGGCAGCTGTGCACACCGTCGGAACGCCCACGTTAGTGACCAGATCAATGTTCGGTCAATGATCCGCGCCGGGCCGCGCGCATCCCGAGCCATGGTCCGCATCGGGCCGCGCGACGTCCCGAGTCATGGTCCGTATCAGGCCGCGCGCGCCCCGAGTCATGGTCCGCGTTTGACCGCGGGCGTCTCGCGCTGGGCCGCGGGGCCGCCGGTCAGGCGCGGGCGGCCGGCTTTTGCGGGTCGGCGCGAGCGGCCAGCTTCGACACCACGTCCACGATGCGCGACACGCGCTCGACCTCGGCGCGGTGGAAGTGGGGGCCGTCGGACCGCGCCACCACCAGGTGCATCCCGGCGGCGGCGACCGGCAGCAGGAGCAGGCGCAGCTTCTCGGCGTCCATGGTGACCGGCCGCGGCGGCGGCTCCGGCAGCTCGAACGAGGCGGGCGCGGCCAGCGAGGCGTGCCGTACGACGCCGTCGGCCACCGCCAGCGACCACTCGGCCCCGCACAGCCCGGGCAGCGCGTCCACGAGCGTGGCGAAACCCCTGGCGGGCTCGCTGGCGACGTGCATGAGCAGGTCGTAGTCAGGGGCCGAGCCGGGCACCTCCTTGGTCGGCCACACCCCCTCGACCCGTACGCCGGGCAGGGCGGAGAGCCGCTCGCGCGCCTCGGAGGCGGTCACCGGCGCCGGCCAGGAGACGGTGAAGTCGTCCACCGCCCGCCCGGCCTCGCGTTCGAGCACGGTGACCTGCAGGATGTCGGCACCCAGGGTGCCCAGCGCCTTGGCCACCTGGCCGAGACCGCCGGGCCTGTCGGGCAGCGACACCCTCAGACGCAGCAGCATGTCCGCCCCCTTTCCGCAGAGGCTCTCACATTGCCGTGGAAAGGTTTCGAGCATGTTCCACGGATATGTCGTACATGCTGCGGTTATTTCCAACATTGCTGTGTTAAGTCCGGATTGTCGATAAAGGGAGCGTCCGCCAAGACGCATCACCCGACAAAGCACAGCTCACCGCGACACAAGCCCGCCACACGCAGCACGCCACGCACGAGCCCGCCACCCGCACCACACAGGCTCGCCACCCGCACCACACAGGTTCGCCATGCGCCGCACGCAGGCTGACCACGCGCAGCCCTCCGCTCGCCACACGGCAACCCACCGCCACAGACCACCAGGCACAGCCCGCCGACGCATTCCCGTCGCTCGCCGGCACCTAATCCCGCCGCCACAGCCCGCCAGGCGCAGCGTGCCGGTCGCCGCACCTAAGCCAGCCAAGCAGGCCTGCCGCGCGTACCTCGCACTGGCAGCCCGCCGCGCCCAAGCGCACCGCGCTTTGCACGGCGAGCTTTGTGCGGCGCGCCCTGGACAGTGGGCTTATGCACGGCGAGCCTGTACTTGGCGGGGGTTGCACACGGCGATCGCGCACGTCGCGGGGGTCGCACACGGCGATCCCGTACGGTGCAGGGGGTGCGCACGGCGATCCCGCGCGTCGCGGACGTAGCACACGGCGATCCCGCGTACGGCGCCCCTGTACAGGGCGGGGGTCGTGTGCGGCGCCCTGGGCGGGGGCGGGGGTTGTGTACGGCGCACCTGGGTGGGGCAGAGGGTGCGTGCGGCGGGCCTGGACGGCCGGCTTGCACGGGTGACGCCGCACAAGGCGACGCTTACACGGACTGCGCTGCACAAGGCGGCGCTGCACAAGGCGGCGCTGCACAAGGCGGCGCTGCACACGGGGGCGCTGGCACGGCGGACCTGGCACGGCGGCGCCGCGCACAGACGTGCCGCGCGGAGCGGGTCGGCGTCAGGCGAAGACATCCTGCTGATAGCGGCCCTGGGCCTCCAGCTCCGCCAGCCAGGCAGTGCCGTCCTCGCCGGTCTTGTCCCGGTGGATGTCGAGCAGGGCCTGCCGGACCGCCGGGGCCATGCGCAGGCCGTCGCCGCAGACGTACACGTGGGCTCCCTGCTCCAGCAGCTCCCACACCTCGTCGGCGTGCGCCGCCACGGCGTCCTGGACGAACCGGTACGGATGCCCGGCGACCGCCGAGTACGCCCGGTGCACGTTCACCTCGTCGGCCCGCTCCCAGGCGGCCAGCTCGTCACCGTACAGCAGGTCGTGCTCGGGGTGCCGGCAGCCGGTGAAGACCTCGGCGCGCCCGCGGGCCCCGGTGAGCGCCCGCTCCTCCAGGAAGCCGCGCAGCGGCGCGAACCCGGTGCCGGGGCCGACGAGGATGACCGGCGTGGCGGGGTCGGCGGGCAGGCGGAAGGGCGGCGCGGGCACACGTACGTAGCCGTAGAAGACGTCGCCCTCCTTCAGCCCGGCCAGGTACGCCGAGCACATGCCCTGGTAGGTGCCGTTGCCGGACCAGGCGGGGCCCTCGACGAGGCCGACGGTGAGCCGGACGAGACCAGGGTCGGCGAGCGGTGAGGAGGAGACGGAGTAGTAGCGCGGCTTGATGGGCCCGGCCATCTCCAGGAACACCGGCAGCGGCAGCTCGATGGCGGGGAAGCGGTCGAGCAGCGCGAGCGGCGAGATGCGCTTGGCGAGGATCTCGTCGGCGTAGGAGGAGGTGAGCTCGGCGAGCTGCCGCTTGGTCCACGGGCACTCGGTGTGCGCGGCGAGCGCCTCCAGGCCGGACCTCGTGGCGACCTCCTGCAGCTCGGCGAACTCGGTCAGCAGCAGCCCGGCGGTGACCGGCGTGCCGACGGGCAGGTGGGTGGCGCCGTCGGCGTGCAGCCGGACGACCTGCTCGCGCGGCACCCGCAGGCAGCGCAGCGCCCACTCGACCAGCTCGGGGTCGTTCTTGGCGAAGACCGCGATGTGGTCGCCCGCCGTGTAGGTGACGCCTTCGGGCAGCCTGGCCACGATGGAGCGCACACCGGGGCGCGGCGCCTCGACGGAGAAGTCCCACAGCCCTTCGGGGTCGCCGGTCAGCTCCTCGTTGGCGACCACCGTGAACGGCACGGCGCGTTCCGACACCACCGACGGCCTGACCTCGGTCTCGGGGAGCACCTCCATCCGGTAGCGAGGCCCTGCGCCGCCCGCGTCGGCGGCGTACTCCTCGGCGAGGGCCGCCCACAGGCGGGCGGTCCAGGCGGTGACGTCGCCGTCGAAGTCGCCGTCGGTGTCGGCCTCGCCCCGCTCGACGATCGGCACGGCCCCGGCGGCGGTGAGCTTGTCGTACGCGCGCCGCGGGAAGTCCTGGTACGTCGGCCACTGCGTGTTGCCGCAGCCCAGCACGGCCAGGCGCACCCCCGACAGGTCGGGCAGGCTCTCCAGGGCGTCGAAGCCCTGGGCGTTGTCGGGCGCCTTGCCGTTGTAGGAGGAGGCGACCACGATCAGCAGGCCTTCGCTCGGCGGGGTGAGTTCGTCGAGCGTGGTGAGGGTGACCGCGAAGCCGGCCCGCCCGGCCCGCTCGGCCAGCCGCTCGGCGATGTCGGCGCTGGTGCCGAGGTTGGAGCCGTAGGCGACGGTGAGCGGCACCCCGGTCACCGTGACGTCCTGCTGCTCGCTCTCCTGCGCGGTCGGCTCGGCGGGCACGGCGCGCTCGTGCGGCCGTCGTTCGCGGACCCGCAGCGTGAAGCCGTCGGGCTTGAAGGTGAGCGTCTGCTTGAGCTTCATCCGGTACGCGGAGGGGTCGGACAGCGCGAAGCGGCGCAGGATCATCGCGAGCGCGAGCCGGGCCTCGGTGAGCGCGAACTGGCGGCCGATGCAGGCGCGCTCGCCGTTGCCGAACGGCTTGTACGCGGCGGGGTGGTGGTGCTTTCTGTTCTCCGGCAGCCAGCGGTCGATGTCGAACTCGTCGGGCCGCTCCCACGCCTTGGGGTGGCGGTGCAGCAGCGGCAGCAGCACGCCGACGCCCTGGCCCTCGGGGATGAGGTAGTCGCCGATCGTGGTCTCGCGGATGGCGCTGACGTTGAAGAGCGGGATGGGCGACCAGAACCGCAGCGTCTCCTCCAGGACGCGGGGGATGACGTCCAGCTTCATGATCGTCTCGTACGTGGGCGGCTCGTCGCCGGGCAGCAGCCGATCCACCTCGTCGTAGGCGCGGGCCAGGGTGTGCGGCTCGCGCAGCAGGTTGTACAGGGCGAACGAGAGCAGCCCGCTGGTGGTCTCGTGGCCGGCGATGAGGAAGGTGAGCACCTGGTTGCGGATGTTCTCGTCCGACAGCCGGGCGCCGGTCTGCGGGTCGGCGGCCTCCATCATGAGCCCGAGCAGGTCCTTGGCGGACTCGCCGCCGCCCTCCGCCCTGCGCTGCTTGATCACGTCGTCCACCAGCGACTGCATGGTGGCGATGTCGCGCCGGTAGGAGCGCTCGTGCGACTTCTTGAGCCTGGTCACGATCGGGAGCTGCTGGTTGCGCAGCATCGCCTCGGTCAGCGCGCCGCCCATCGCGGTCAGGAACGGGTGCAGCTCGGGCGAGTCGAAGGAGCGGAAGCGGTAGCCGAAGCCGGTGAGCGAGATCGTGTCGAGGGTGAGCCTGGTCGTGTCGTCGGTGACCCGCAGGTCCTGCCCCTGGCGGGCGGCCCACGAGGCGACGAGCTGCTCGGCGATCTCCAGCATCTGCGGGTAGTACGCCTTCATCGAGCGCTGGCTGAAGGCGGGCATGAGGATGCGGTGGGCGTGGCCCCAGACCGGCTCGTCGGAGTCGGCGGTGAACAGCCCGTCGCCGCCGAAGTCGCGCACGATCGTCAGCGGCGGCCTGATGCGCTTGACGAAGCGGCTCTCGTCGCACACCTCGGCCACGAGGTCGGGGTCGTAGACCATCACGATCCGGCGGCCGGCGACCTCGAACTGGACGATGCCCTCGTCGTACTGCGAGGCCACCTTCATGAAGTGCTCGACCGGGGCGTGCGAGGGGATCTGCAAGGTGTTGCCGACGATCGGCAGGCCCTTAGGGGCGGGAATCCGCGCCATGGGTTTGCTCCCTTCCATTAGCCATACACCGTATGGCTGACGCTACCATACGGCGTATGGCTGTGAGCGCGCGCAGAGGCACACCCCTGACCATCGAAGAGATCTGCACCACGGCACTGCGCCTGGTGGAAGAGGGCGGCGTGGAGGCGCTGTCCATGCGCAAGCTGGCGGCCGAGCTACGAGTCAACCCGATGTCGCTCTACCACCACGTGGAGAACAAAGAGGCGCTGATCAAGATCCTCTGCACCACCGCCGACCAGCGCATCAAGCTGCCCGCCGACGACGGCTCACCCTGGCAGGACCAGCTCAGGCGGCTCGCGATCGCCTATCACGAGCACACCCGCACCCACTCGAATCTGTGGGCCTACCTCCACCAGCACCCCGAGATCATCTCCGACCGCAAGCACGCGCTCTGGCAGGCGCTCTACCGCATCCTGCGCCTTGCCGGAGTGCCGGAGTCCGAGCTGCGGCGCACCAGCGACGTGCTGCACGCGTTCGTCACGGGCTTCGTCATGGCCGAGACGCAGGGCCACCTGCCCGACGACCCCGAGGAGATCGAGCGCGACTTCGACACCGCGATCCGGCTGATCATCCACGGCCTGGCGAATTTCTCCTCGCCGACCTCGTAGGAGTTGCGTTGGATTTTCCAACTCACTTATGGTGGGTTGGAAAATCCAACCTACGAGGAAGGGTCCGCGATGCGTGACGCCGTCATCGTGCAGGCCGTACGCACCCCCATCGGCAAGGGAAAACCCGGCGGCGCCCTGTCCGGCGTGCACCCGGTCGATCTGCTCGCCCACGCGCTGAAAGCGCTCGTCGAGCGCAGCGGCATCGACCCGTCCGAGGTGGACGACGTCATCGGCGGCTGCGTCGACCAGGTGGCCGAGCAGGCCATGAACACCACCCGCTACGCCTGGCTGGCGGCCGGCTTCCCCGACTCCGTGCCGGCCGTCACCGTGGACCGGCAGTGCGGCTCGTCGCAGCAGGCCGTGCACTTCGCCGCCCAGGGCGTCATGTCGGGCGCGTACGACCTGGTCATCGCGTGCGGCGTGGAGTCGATGAGCCGCGTGCCCATGTGGTCGAACGTGCCGCCGGGCACCGACCCGTTCGGGCCCGGCCTGGCCGCCCGCTACCCCGACGGCCTGGTGCCGCAGGGCATCAGCGCCGAGCTGATCGCCGCCAAGTGGTCGCTCAGCCGCGAGCGGCTCGACGCGTTCTCCGCGCAGTCGCACGCCAAGGCCGCCGCGGCCGACTTCAGCGCCGAGATGGCGCCGCTCGCCGGGCTCGACAGGGACGAGTCGGTACGTCCGACCACAACGCCCGAGATCCTCGCCGGGCTCAAGCCGGCCTTCGCCGACCCCGGCTACGCCGAGCGGTTCCCCCAGATCGACTGGTCGGTCACCGCCGGCAACTCCAGCCCCATCAACGACGGCGCCGCGGCGGTGCTGATCACCACGTCGGAGACCGCGGCCCGCCTCGGCCTGCGGCCCCTGGCCAGGCTGCACAGCTTCGCCGTCACCGGCTCCGACCCGCTGCTCATGCTCACCGGCGTGATCCCGGCCACCGAGAAGGTGCTGCGCAAAGCCGGGCTGAGCCTCGCCGACATCGACCTCTTCGAGGTCAACGAGGCGTTCGCCAGCGTCGTGCTGGCCTGGCAGCAGGAGACCGGAGCCGACCCGGGCAAGGTGAACGTCAAGGGCGGCGCCATCGCCCTCGGTCACCCTCTGGGCGCCAGCGGCGCCCGCATCACCACCACCCTCGTCCACGCCCTGCACGAGCGTGGCGCCCGTTACGGCCTGCAGACCATGTGCGAGGCCGGCGGCCTGGCCAACGCCCTCATCCTGGAGCGAATCTCGTGAAGATCACCGACAGCGTCGCGCTCGTCACCGGCGCCAACCGCGGCCTCGGGGCCGCCTTCGCCCGCGCCCTCCTCGAGCGCGGCGCGGCGAAGGTCTACGCCGCCGCCAGAGACCCCGAGACGATCACCGACCCGGCACTCACCCCGATCGCGCTCGACGTGACCGACCCGGCCGCCGTGGCCGCAGCCGCCGAGCAGTGCGGTGACGTCACCCTGCTGATCAACAACGCGGGGATCTCGCGCGGCCCCGCGGCCGACCTGGACGGTGCCAGGGCCGAAATGGAGGTGAACTACTTCGGCACGCTGGCCATGAGCCGCGCCTTCGCGCCCGTCCTGGGCCGCAACGGCGGCGGCGCGCTGGTGAACATCCTGTCGGTGCTGTCGTGGATCACCTTCCCCCGCGTCACCACGTACGCGGCGTCGAAGGCGGCGGCCTGGTCGCTGACCAACGCGCTGCGGCTCGAACTGCTCGAACAGGGCACGCAGGTGGTGGGCGTGCACGCCGGCGACATCGACACCGACATGGTCGCCGGCCTCACCGAGCCGAAGATCTCCCCGAGACGGCGGTCGCGGCGGCGCTGGACGGGCTGGAGTCGGGGGCGTACGAGGTGCTGGCCGACGACGTCAGCAAGCAGGCCAGGTCCGGTCTGTCCGCCGGCCTCGACGTGCTCTATCCGGCCCTCGCCGAGTAAGCCGAGCAGGAAAGCGGCGGTCGCCGCTCTGAGTGGCCCGCGGCGTCGCAGGCGGCGGGCCGTTTCAGGCCGGCGGGCGGCGCCGCGGGCACCGGTTGCAGGTCAGCCGGCGGCGTCCCAGACCGCTTCGAACGCCTCAGGGGTGATCTCGGCCAGCTCCCAGATCTCCAGCGGCTGGTCGGCGAGGAACCCCTGGTCGTCCTGGAGGCGGCGCCACCAGTAGCGGCGGGCGGCCCGGTCGGCGCCCACCTCCACCTGGCGTACGGCCCAGTGCTCGCCGTCGCCTTCGACGCTCTCGAAGAGCCAGGCCCGCCCGCCGGCGTCCCCCAGGTGCCAGTAGCGCCTGGGGGCGTCGGACTCGGCGAGCCTGCGCACCAGCTCCCGGCGCGCCGCGAGGTGCTCGGAATCCAGCATCGCGTTCAGTGCTGGTAGGCACCCGCGTCGGGCGCGGACGTGAGGAGCTTGCCGGCGGCGTCCTTGCGGATCGCCTTGCCGCCGTACCATTTGGAGCTCAGCTTCACGCCACGGCCGATCGCCGGGGAGCCGGGACGCAGCCGCAGGTCCGTGCGGGAGACGAACTGCGGATCGGCCATCACCGTCTTCGGCCCCGGCTTGAACCTGGCCGTACGCCCCTTGTAGACGCCGCCGGCTTCGTCGGCGCCCTTGCCGTCGGCGAAGCCGGCCTCGCCGCCGACGTGGATCACGTTGTTGCGCAGCTTCAGGATCGACGGCGAGCACCCGTCGTGGCAGGACCAGCCGATGGTGTCACGAGCCGGCAGGTAGACGGAGTTGTGCACCGCGATCGTGCCCTTGACCGGGCCGACGATGTGACGCGGGCCTCGGGTGATGAGGAACGAGCCGCGGCTGCGCTTGGAGGTGACCACGTTGAAGGCGAACACGTTGCCGGTCGCGGTCTTGCCCTTCTTCGCGCCGAGCTCGGTGAACGTGTCGTTGTCGCGGGCGATGTTGTGGGTGACGACGTTGCGGTCGCCGTTGAAGATCTCGACGGCGGCGCCGTCGGTGCCGTAGTCCTTGCTCTTGGCGTAGCTGCCGGTGATGGTGTTGCCGGTCACGAGGTTGTCGTCGCCGTTGAGCAGCACGCCGAACGCGCCCGAGTCGTTGTCGCCGCCCGAGTCGTTGACGCTCATCCGGTTGTTGTCGGTCAGCACGCTGTCGCGGATGGTGTTGTGCGAGCCGGACGGCGCGACCATCACACCGGCGATGTTGCGGTCGGCCTTCACCCCGGACAGCTCGATGCGGCGGCCGTCGAGCCGGAAGCCGGCCCAGCGGCAGCCGGAGGCGCGCAGCCCGCTGATGCGCCAGTAGTCGCCCTTGACGATCACGCAGTCGTCCTCGGTGCCGCCGATCTTGGCGAGCGGGCCCTTTCCGTAGGCGCGCACGACGATGGGCTTGGCGGCGGTGCCGTCGGCCTCAAGGGTGAGCGGGCCGGTGAAGGTGCTGCCGCGCTTGACGGCGATCGTGTCGCCCGGCTTGAGCTCGGCGGCGTTGACGTTCGCCAGCGTCTTCCACGCGGTGCGCTCGCTCGTGCCGTCGGCGGAGTCGTCACCGGCACGGGAGTCGACGTAATAGGTGGTGCCCGCCTTCGCGCTCGCGGTCGATGGCGCGGACCGCGTGGACTCCGTCGCGGCGGCGGCAGGAACGGCGGGCAGGAGCGAAGCAATGACGGCTACAGACACCAACCTCATACGTGGCACACCACTATCGAGATGAGAAGGTACGGAGAATCAACGGGTGCCACCGTAGCGTGATCAACGTCTCAGGCGCCACATACTCACCAAAGGTCCGTCGCCTGGTATGACGTCTGCGTCGGCCGCCTGGTACAGGCCGGTGGCGTGCTCGCCGAGCGGGATCGGCGCGCCGGGCGCCCGACGCGCGCACACCACGATCGTCTCCTCGTACGTCTCCCGCGCGAACACCAGGCAGTCGGCGTCGGCGTGCAGCCAGCGCAGGCCGCCGTGCCGCAGGGCGGGCTCGGCCCTGCGCAGGCCGAAGAGCTCGCGGTAGCCGGCCAGCGTCGCGAGGTCCTGGTCGGCCGGGCGGTTCCAGGGCATGGGGGTGCGCGAGTGCTCGCCGTTGACGCCGGTCAGGCCGAACTCGCTGCCCGCGAAGATCATCGGCGTGCCGGGCAGCGTGGCCTGCAGGCCGGCCGCGACGAGGTGGCGCTCGCGCGAGCCGGTCACGGTGCGCACGCGGGGCGAGTCGTGGGAGTCGAGCAGCTGCCAGGAGTGCACGTACGAGCGCCACGACATGTGGGCGGCGAACTGCCGGAACGTGGCCACCGTGGCGGGGCCGTCGCGCTCGGGGATGCCGCCCGGCGTGCCGAGGAAGTGCTCCAGGTCCACCTGGGGGCCGCGCAGGAAGGCCCAGACGGGGCGGGTGAAGCCGCCGTAGTTCATGGTGCCGTGCCAGCCGCCGCGGTCGAGGTCGGCCGATGCGTCGTGGTTGTGCTCGGCGATGAGCGCGGCGTCGGGGCCGACCTCGGCGCGCAGCATGGCGGCGACCTCGTGCGCGTAGTCGTCGGCGGCCAGGCGGCCGGTCATGTTGGCGACGTCCACCCGCCAGCCGTCGAGCGGGCCGAGCCAGCGCTTCAGCACCGCGGTCATGCGCTCGCGCACCAGCTCGCTGCCCCAGTTGAACTTGGGCAGCGACTTGAAGCCCCACCAGGACTCGTAGTCGCCGGTCGCGGAGTCGAAGTAGAACATCTCCCGCTCGGGGGCGTGCACGTCGGAGACGGCGGTGGTGAACCACTCGTGGGCGTCGCCGCAGTGGTTGGTGGTGATGTCGCCGATGAGCCGCATGCCGCGCGCGTGCAGCGCGTCCGACAGCCGGTGCAGCGCGGCGTCGCCGCCGAGCAGCGGGTCGACGTGCTCGAAGGTCGAGGCGTCGTAGCGGTGGTTGGAGCGGGCGGGGAAGAACGGCGTGAGGTAGACGGTGTCGGCGCCGAGTGCGCTCACGTGGTCGAGCCTGCGGGTGATGCCGTCGAGGTCGCCGCCGTAGAACTGGGTGGAGGTGCCGGGGCCGCTGGGGATGACGGGGTCGCGGTCCCAGTCGCGGGGCAGCGCCCACGCCGGCGTCTCGGGCATGGGGCCCGAGCGGTCGAACCGGTCGGGGAAGATCTGGTAGACGATCGCGTCGGCCAGCCACGACGGCGGCGGCTCGTGGCAGATGAGCCGGAAGTCGGTGGCGTCGGTGACGTCGTGCGCGGCCAGGCCCGCCGCGGTCAGCCACCGCTGCCCGGCGCGGGTGCGCAGCAGGAAGCGGTAGCGGGTGACGGGGTTGACCGCGGTGATCTCGGCCCGCCACCACACGTCGGTCCTGCCGTAGCCGCCCGCGCCCTGGCGTGTCTCGTCGACGCGGGCTTCGGCGTAGCGGGGCTCGCCGTCGTGCACGGCGCGCACGTGCACGCCGGTCACCCCGGCGGCCAGCGGGGCGCGCAGCCAGAGCGTGACCCGCGCGCCCAGCTCGGGCCGCTGGTCGGAGACGTACAGGGCGGAGCCGTCGTGATGAGGTTCCCCGAGGTAACGCACTGTGCCCTTTCACCCCTTGACGGCTCCGGCGGTCAGGCCGGAGACGATGTACTTCTGCAGCCACAGGAACACGCCGACCGTGGGCACGGCGGTGATCAGGGTGGCCGCGGCGAACATGCCGAAGTTCGTGTTGCGGTGATCCCCCGCGATCATGCCGTACATGCCGACCGCGAGCGTCTTGCTGTCGGGGTCGCGCAGGAACACGTTCGCCATCAGGAACTCGCTCATCGTGCTGATGAACGCCAGCAGCGCGGTGACCGCGAGGATCGGCGTGACCAGCGGCAGGATGATGCGCCAGAAGATCTGGGCGTGGGTGGCGCCGTCCACGGTGGCGGCCTCGTCCAGCTCCTTGGGCACGGTGTCGAGGAAGCCCTTCATCAGCCAGGTGTTCACGCCGAGCGCGCCGCCGAGGTAGAGCAGCAGCAGGCCCCACACGGTGTCGAAGCCGAGCGCGGGGTACAGCTCGGTCACCCTGGTGAAGATCATGAAGATCGTCACGATGGCCAGGAACTGCGGGAACATCTGGATGAGCAGCAGCGCGAGCAGCCCGACCCGGCGGCCGGTGAAGCGCATGCGGCTGAAGGCGTACGCGGCCATCAGCGACAGCACCATGCTGGCGAACGACGACACCAGCGCGATGAACACCGAGTTGAAGAACCAGCGGCCGAAGGGATAGGTCTCGGAGGTCAGCAGGTCGCCGAAGTTCTCCAGGCTGGCCCCGGTGGGGAGCAGCTCGGTCGAGGCCAGCGTGCCCAGCGGGTTGAGCGCCGCGGAGATCACGAAGAGGATCGGGAAGACCGCGAACGCGCACACGGCCAGCACGAAGACGTGCCGCAGGGCGAGCTTCACGCGTAGACCTCCTCCTGCTTGCGGGTACGCCGGAAGGCCACCGCCGAGATGATCGCCACGATGGCGAAGATGAACACCGAGATCGCCGCCGCGAAGCCGAACTGCGCGCCGGCCGGCCCGAACGCGAGCCTGAAGGTGTAGGTGATGAGCAGGTCGGTGCCGCCGACCATCGGGTTCTCCGCGGGGAACGGCCCGCCGTCGGTGGTCAGGGCGATGGCGTTGTAGTTGTTGAAGTTGAAGGCGAACGACGAGATCAGCAGCGGCGTGAGCGCGACGAGCAGCAGCGGCAGCGTGACCCGGCGGAACGCCTTCCACGGGGTGGCGCCGTCGATGGCCGCGGCCTCGGTCAGCTCGCGCGGGATGGCCTGCAGCGCACCCGTGGTGACGAGGAACATGTACGGGAAGCCGAGCCACAGGTTGACCAGCACGACGCCGAGCCTGGCGGTGGCGGTCTGGCCGAGCCAGTCGATCTCGGCCCCGAGTAGCTGGTTGATCAGGCCGAAGTCGCGGTTGAACATGTCGCGCCAGACCAGCAGCATCGCGAAGGCCGGCATCGCGTACGGCAGGATCAGCACGATCCGGTAGACGCGGGTGCCGCGCATGCGCGGATGGTGCAGGGCGAGGGCGACGGACATGCCGAGCGCGAACGTGCCGAGCACGGAGGCGAGCGCGAAGACCAGGTTCCAGCCCAGCACGCCGGCGAAGTAGCGGGAGATGGTGGGCTCGGTGAGCACCCGCAGGAAGTTGTCGAAGCCGACGTTGACCTGCCAGCCCTGGGCCAGGTGCTCGCCCTCGGCGTTGACGAAGTAGCCCTGCGACTCGTCGGCCTGCCAGGGGCCGCCTTCGCCCTGGATGCAGTCGCAGGCGGCGTCGTACACCAGGGTCGCCTTGCCCTCGACGGCGCGGCTGAGCCCGTTCGCCTTGATGAGGCCGTCGCGGGTGGGGACGGCCAGCGCGCTGATCTCCTGCCCCCGGGCGGCGGCCTCGGGTGCCTTGAGCACGGTGAGGCCGGGTGCGGCGAGCACCTTGCCGGTGAGGCCGACCTGCGCGCCGGGCAGCGGCTCCACGCCGTCCTTCGTGCCTAACGAGACCTGCTCGGTCTTCGGGTCCACGAGCAGGAACACCAGTTCCTCGCCGCGCAGGGCGGCGGTGAGCGTGTACTCGGGCGAGCCCGGCGCCTGCCGGACCGAGCCGCTCTGGATGGCCGCGATGGCGGCGGCCTTGTCGCCCCGGTGCCCGTCGCCGAAGTTCGTGAACGCCGTGGTCACCGTGTAGAGCACGGGGAACACCTGGAAGGCGATGAGGAAGACGGTGCCGGGGATGAGGTATTTGGCCGGTATGAAGCGCCGGGTCAGATAGAGGTAGGAGATGCCCGCGGTGGCGGCGCACAGCAGCGTCAGCGGCACCCACGATTCGGCGGCCACCAGCGGCGGCACGGCGTAGAGCAGGATCGCGGCGGCCACGCCGAGGACCGCGATCCTGCTCACCACGAACGCGGTGGTCCGCTCCGGGCGTGGCCGCGGTGCCGCGCGCCCGGGTTCGCGCACGTCCGTCGTCATGAGCGGCTAGTTCTTGAGCGCGCCGTCGATGGCCTTCTGCGCGGCCGCGGCGGCCTTGGCCGGGTCGCCGCCCTTGACCACGGACGTCTCGGCGATGCCGAACGGCTCCCAGATGGCGGCCATCGCGGGGATGGCGGGCATCGGCAGGCCGTCCTTGCCGGCCTCCATGAACTTGGCGGCGTCGGGGTCGCTCGCCTGGACCTCCTCAAGGGCGGCGGACAGTGCCGGGGGCCGCGGGTCGGCGTCGTAGAGCGCCTTGGCGACGTCCTTGTTAGTCACGTAGTTGGCGACGAACTCCTGGGCGAGAGCCTTGTTCTTGCCCTTGGAGGCGACGAAGAACGCCTGCACGCCGACGAACGGGGTGGCCGGCTGCCCGTCCTTGAACGGCGGGACGGCGGTGATGTCGTAGGAGACGCCGGCCTTCTTGATCTCGCCGATCGCCCACGGGCCCGAGATGAGGAAGGCGCACTTGCCGCCGGCGAAGGTCGGGATGTAGTTCTCGTTGGTCAGCGACGTGCGCAGCGCGCCCTCGCCCTTCTCGCCCAGCTCGGCGAGCTTCTCGAACGCCTTGACCGAGCCCTCGGAGCCGAGCAGCACCTGCTTGGGGTCGGGGTCGCCGCTGGAGGTGGTGCCGAACAGCGCGCCGCCGCCGGAGGCGAAGATCGGGTAGACGTGGAAGGCGTCGCCCTTCTGGCCGACCGGCAGGCAGAGCACCTCCTTGACCTTGCCGTCCTTCTTGAGCTCCTTGCCCTTGGCGATCATGTCCTCGATGGTCGCGGGGGCGTCGGGTGCGAGCTCGGTGTTGCGGATCAGGGCGATGTTCTCCACCGCGTACGGGGCTCCGTAGATCTGCCCGTTGAAGGTCATCGCCTGGATCGCCTTCGGGGAGAAGGCCGCCTTCTGCTCCTCGGTGAGGGTGACCGGGTCGATGGCGCCGTTCTGCACCAGGTTCCCGATCCAGTCGTGCGCGCCGATCATGATGTCGGGGCCGCTGCCCTGCTGTGAGGCGGTCAGGAAGGTCGTCTGGTTGTCCTTGCTGATCTCCTTGACCTCGACGGTCACACCGTTCTCGGTGCCGAACTGGTCGGCGAACGGCTTGAGCGCCTTGACCCTGTTGGGGTCGGCCCAGATCACGAGGGTGCCGCCCGCGGTCGCGGGGGCCGATGACGCGGCGGATGACGCCGTGCCTTCCGCCGGGGTCTGTGACGACGATCCGCCGCACGCGGTCGCCGCGAACGCCAGAGTCGCGAGAGCTGCCACACCCAGAGCCCGGATGCGCATGGGGGGACCTCCTGAGGTCACGGAGGAACGGCGGCTCGCGCCGCCGCCGAGGTTGGCTCGACGTTTCCGGGACGTTAGCGGCTCTTTGCAAAAAGTGGAAGAACTTGCGCAAGAGCGTTACCCGATCATCACCCTCACGAATGGTCCTGACCTGGTGGACACCCGATCATGACGGCGGGACAGAGATCTGCAACTTTCGGAAACTTGCACTTGACCTTCGTGCGGTGAATCGGACATCCTTCACCAGAACCACACCGGACATCCGGACCCTCCCGGGAAGGACGCACATGCTCGGCAACGACGACTGGTGGCGGGACGCCGTCGTGTACCAGGTCTACCCCCGCAGCTTCGCCGACGCCAACGGCGATGGCATGGGGGATCTCGAGGGCGTGCGCCAGCGCCTCGATTACCTGTCCGAGCTGGGCGTGGACGCCATCTGGCTGAGCCCGTTCTACACCTCGCCGATGGCCGACGGCGGCTACGACGTGGCCGACTACCGGAACGTGGACCCGATGTTCGGCACGCTCGCCGACTTCGACGCGCTGGTCGCCGACGCGCACGCCAAGGGCATCAGGGTCATCGTGGACCTGGTGCCGAACCACTCCTCCGACCGGCACCCCTGGTTCCAGCAGGCGCTGCGCGGCGAGCGGCGCGACCGCTACATCTTCCGCGACCGGCCGAACGACTGGGAGTCCATCTTCGGCGGCTCCGCCTGGACCCAGGTCGAGGACGGGCAGTGGTACCTCCACCTGTTCGCCCCCGAGCAGCCCGACCTCAACTGGGAGAACCCCGAGGTGCGGGCCGAGTTCCGCGACATCCTGCGCTTCTGGCTGGACCGGGGCGTGGACGGCTTCCGCATCGACGTGGCGCACGGCATGATCAAGGCCGAGGGCCTGCCCGACGTGGGGCAGAAGGACGGCCCGCAGGCCGAGATGCTCGGCGACGAGCAGGTGCCGTACTTCGACCAGGACGGCGTGCACGACATCTACCGCGAGTGGCGGCCGATCCTCGACTCCTACCCCGGCGGGCGCATGGCGGTGGCCGAGGCGTGGGTGTCCTCGCCCGAGCGGCTGGCCCGGTACGTCGGGCCCGACGAGCTGCACCAGGCGTTCAACTTCGAGTTCATGATGGCCGACTTCCACGCCAAGTCGTTCCGTTCGGTCATCGAGAAGTCGCTGAAGGAGGCCGAGCTGGTCGGCGCGCCCACCACGTGGGTGCTGTCCAACCACGACAAGCCGCGCCACGTCACCCGCCACGGCTCCCTGGCCCGCGCCCGCGCGGCCACCCTGCTCATGCTGGCGCTGCCCGGCTCCGCCTACCTCTACAACGGCGAGGAGCTGGGCCTGCCCGAGGTGCTCGACATCCCCGACGAGCTGCGCCAGGACCCGGCGTTCCTGCGGCGCGGCGAGAGCCGCGACGGCTGCCGGGTGCCACTGCCGTGGACGTCGTCGGAGGGGCTCGGCTGGCGCGACCCGTGGCTGCCGATCCCGCCGGAGTGGGCGGCGCTGTCGGCCGAGGCGCAGGAGGACGACCCGGATTCGACGCTGAACCTCTACCGCGCCGCGCTGCGGCTGCGCAAGCGGCACCCGGCGCTCGGCGGCGGCACGCTGACGTGGCTCGACTCCCCCTCTGAGGACGTGCTGGTGATCGAGCGCGATCCCGGCCTGGTCGTGGTGCTCAACACCGGAGACGAGCCGGTACGCCTCGACCTGGGCGGCGAGGTGCTGCTGTCCAGCGGCCCGCTGGCGGACGACGGCGCGGTCCCCCCGGACACCACCGTGTGGCTGCAGCGCTGACCGAACCGCTGCACTTGCCGAATCTTTTCCCTTACCCGGCACATAGCGGACAAATCGCTGCATTTACCCTCGGTAGCCTCAGGGGATGGCACCCTGGTGGGCCAGATCCCTGCGGGGACGCTTCACTCTCATCGCGACGGCCATAGCCGCCCTCGTGCTCATCCCCGTTGCCATCGCCGGGATCGTCGTCACCAAGACGCTGGTCGCCGAGGGAGTCTTCAACGACACGCAGGACACCGCCGAGCGGATCGCGTTCGAGCTGCGCGGCGGCGTCCTGCCTCTGGGCGCCGCCATCCCGGTGCCCAACCCGACCGTCGACCTCGTCCAGGTGGTGAGCGCCGAAGGGCTGCTGCTGGGCGCCAGCGACGGCGCGAGGACCCTGCCGCCGCTCAGCGACATCCGGCCCACGCCCGCCGACCGCGTCATCAACACCACGAACTGCCTGCCCACCGAATGCATCCACGTCTCGGCGGTGCGGGTGTCGGTCTCCCCCGACTCCCCCATCGTCTACGCCGGCCGCAGCTCGCCCGACGTGCTGCAGACACGCACCCTGGAGATCGTCGTGGCGATAGAGGTCACCATGCTCATCGCCCTGGCCGCCTGGTCCACGTGGCTGGTCACCGGCCGGGCGCTGCGGCCCGTCGCCACCATGCGCGCCGAGCTCGACCGCGTGCACGCCGGCGACCTGAGCCGCCGCGTCACCCAGCCGCCCGGCGAGGACGAGGTGGCCCAGCTCGCCCGCTCCATCAACGGCACGCTGGCCCGGCTCGAACGCTCCGCCGAGCAGCAGCGCCAGTTCGCCTCCGACGCCTCGCACGAGCTGCGCACCCCCATCGCCGGGCTGCGCGCCCAGCTGGAGAGCGCCCAGCTCTACCCGGAGGACACCGACCTGGAGGCCCTGGTGGAGAGCGCGCTGCGCGACACCGACCGGCTGGAGGCCATCATCTCCGACCTGCTGCTGCTCGCCAGGATCGGCTCGCGGGTGGACATCGTCAGGGAGCGCCTCGACCTGTCCTGCCTGGTACGCCAGGAGCTGGCCACCCGCGGCGACAAGATCCCCGTCGAAGTGGACCTGGCGGACGGCGCGTACGTCGAGGGCGTCCGGCTGCAGCTCTCCAGGTTGCTGACGAACCTGCTGGACAACGCCCAGCGGCACGCCGAGACCATGGTCCTCGTCACCGTGCGCGAGGAGCGCGGCAGAGTGCCGCGCCGGGACAACGGCGCCGAGAGCCACGCCATGGTGGTACTGGCCGTGGAGAACGACGGCGTCGAGATCGCCCCGCACGACCGCGATCGCATCTTCGAGCGGTTCACCCGCCTCGACGCGGCCCGCAGCCGCGACGCGGGCGGCACCGGGCTGGGCCTCGCCATCGCGCGCGACGTGGCGATCGCCCACGGCGGCACCATCCGCGTCGAGGACCGTCCGGGAGGCGCCCGCTTCGTGCTGCGCCTCCCGATAGCATGACCGCCCGCACGGCGAAAGCGCCGCGCCTCCCGGCCGGGCGAGCGGCGGGAGGCGCAGGCGCCGTGTCAGGCGGACGAGCGGCGGAAGACGCGGGCGCGATGTCAGGCGGGCGACAGCTCCTTGGCGGGTTCGCGGGGATCCTCGTCACCGCTGTCATCGCCGTCGTCGAGCAGGGTGGCCTCGTCGAACGGCGCCTGCCCGGCGAGCACGCGTCCCGCGCGCTCCCTGTCGAACTCGCCGGTCCAGGTGCCGATGAGCACGGCGGCCACGGCGTTGCCCGCGAAGTTCGTCAGCGCCCTGGCCTCGGACATGAACCGGTCGATGCCGACGATGAGGCCCACGCCGTCCACCAGCTCGGGCCGGTGCGCCTGCAGGCCGCCGGCCAGCGTGGCCAGGCCGGCGCCGGTGACGCCCGCCGCGCCCTTGGAGGCGATCATCATGAACAGCAGCAGCGTGACCTGCTCGCCGAAGCCCAGCGGCGACCCGGTGGCCGTGGCGATGAACAGCGTGGCCATGGTGAGGTAGATGGCGGTGCCGTCGAGGTTGAAGGAGTAGCCGGTCGGCACGGTGATGCCGGCCACCGTCCTGCTCACCCCGAGGTGCTCCATCTTGGCGATGAGCCGCGGCAGGGCCGTCTCCGACGACGAGGTGGACAGGATCAGCAGGAACTCCCTGCCCAGGTAGCGCAGCAGCGACCACAGGTTGATCCTGGCGACCAGCCACAGGATCGCGCCGAGCACGACGCCGACGAACAGCACGCAGGTGACGTAGAAGGCGATCATGATGATGGCCAGGCTCTTGAGCGCCTCGATGCCGGTGTCGCCGACGACGGCCGCGATCGCGCCGAACGCGCCCACCGGCGCCGCCCACATGATCATGGCGAGGATGCGGAAGACCAGCCGCTGGAAGTGCTCGATGCCGCGCAGGATCGGCTCGCCCTTGCGGCCCATGGCCTGCAGCGCGAACCCGGTCAGCAGCGCGACGAGCAGCGCCTGCAGCACCGAGCCCTCGGTGAGCGCCGAGACCAGCGTCTTCGGGATGATGCCGAGCAGGAAGTCCACCATGCTCGCCTCGGCGCCCTTGGCCGCCTCCGCCTCGGCCCGCTCCCTGGCCGCGTCGGTGAGCTGCAGGCCGGAGCCGGGGTCGATGACGTTGCCGACCACCAGGCCGATGATCAGCGCCACCGTGGACATGGCGATGAAGTAGCCGAGCGCGAGCCCGCCGACCTTGCCGACCTTGGCCGCCTGGCGTACCGAGCCGATGCCGAGCACGATCGTGCAGAAGATGACCGGCCCGATCACCATCTGGATCAGCGAGACGAAGCCCGTGCCGATGGGTTTCAGCTGGACGGCGAGGTCGGGCGCGACGAAGCCGACGACGATGCCGAGCAGGACCGCCACGACGACGGCCAGATAGAGATAACGGGTGCGATCGCGCATAGGGGGGTTCTCCGGCGGTTTGGGAGCGGGTTTCTCTCCGTGCGACTATGCGCCTCACGAGTGATGCAGGTCACCATTGCGTAAGTTTCGTTCACGGGGAGGGTGGAGCATGCGGCGCTGGAGCCTGGCCGGCCAGATGCTGGTGCTGCAGCTGCTCGTGGTGACCGTCACGGCGGCGGGCGGCGCGACGCTCGCGCTGGTGCAGGCGCACCGGCTGCTCACCGAGGAGGCGGGCGGCACGGCGCGGGCGGTGGCGGTCAGCGTGGCGGCCTCGCCCGACGTGCTGGCCGCGCTCGACGAGCCCGACCCGACGGCGCGGCTGCAGCCGTACGCCGAGCGCGTCCGCGCCGCGACGGGCGTCGACTTCATCACGATCATGCGTACCGACGGCACCCGCTACACCCACCCGAACCCGGCGGAGATCGGCCGGCGCTTCCTCGGCCACATCGAGCCCGCGCTGCGCGGCCAGACGTTCACCGAGACCTACACCGGCACGCTGGGCCCGTCGAAGCGGGCGGTGACGCCCGTCGTGGCGGACGGCCGGGTACGGGCGCTGGTCAGCGCCGGCATCACCATCGACCGCATCGACGCCAGGCTGCGCGAGCAGCTCGCCTGGGGCGGCCTCATCGTGGCGCTCGCGCTCGGGCTCGGCGCGGCGGGCACCTGGCTGGTGACCGCCCGGCTGCGCCGCCAGACGCACGGCCTGGGCCCGGTGGAGCTGGGCCGCATCCACGAGCACCACGACGCCGTCCTGCACGCGGTCAGGGAGGGGCTGCTGCTGGTCGGCAGGGACGGCATGCTGACCCTGTGCAACGACGCGGCCAGGCAGCTGCTCGGCCTGCCCGCCGACGCCGAAGGCAAGCATGTGGCCGAGCTGGGCCTGGCGGAGATGGTGGCCGACACCGAAGAGCGCATCCACCTCGCCGGTGACCGGGTGCTCGCGGTCAACAGCGCGGCCAGCAGGCTCGGCACGGTCGTCACCGTACGCGACCACACCGAGCTGCAGGCGCTGTCCGGCCAGCTCGACGCCGAACGCGGCTTCGCCGAGTCGCTGCGCTCGGCCGCGCACGAGGCCGCCAACCGGCTGCACACTGTGATCACGCTGGTGGAGCTGGGCCGCACCGAGCAGGCGATCGCGCTGGGCACGGCGGAGCTGCGGGCGGCGCAGGAGCTGACCGACCGGGTGGTGGGCTCGGTGCGCGAGCCCGTGCTGGCGGCGCTGCTGCTGGGCAAGAGCGCAGAGGCGGCCGAGCGCGGCTCCGAGCTGGTGATCAGCGAGGACAGCGAGCTGGTGATCAGCGAGGACAGCGAGCTGGACGACCTGGGTCTCGACCCGCGCGACCTGGTCACGATCGTCGGCAACCTCATCGACAACGCCATCGACGCGGCGAACCGGGTCGACGTGCACATCAGCGGCGACGAGCGCGGCGTGCTCATCAGGGTGGCCGACGACGGGCCGGGGCTGACCGACAGGGCCGCGTTCGAGAAGGGCTGGACGACCAAGGGCGACGGCCACGGCCTCGGCCTGGCGCTGGTGGGCCAGGCGGTGCGGCGGCTCGGCGGCACGATCGAGGTGGACGGCTCGGTCTTCACCGTACGTCTGCCCGCACCGCGCAAGGAGCCGGTGTCGTGACCGCGCAACCGGGCGGCGGGCCCATCACCGTGCTGGTGGTCGAGGACGAGGAGATCACCGCCGAGGCCAACCGCATCTACGTGGAGCGGGTGCCCGGCTTCGAGGTGGCCGGGGTGGTCAGGTCGGGCGGCGAGGCGCTGCGCTTCCTGCGCCGCAGGCCGGTGGACCTCATCCTGCTCGACCTCTACCTGCCCGACATGCACGGCCTTGAGGTGTGCCGGGCGGTGCGCGCGGCCGGGCTGCTGTGCGACGTCATCGCGGTGACCTCGGCGCGCGACCTCGCCATGGTGCGCTCCGCGGTGTCGCTGGGCATCGTGCAGTACCTGCTCAAGCCGTTCACGTTCGCGGCGCTGGCCGAGCGGCTGACCCGCTACGCCCGCTTCAAGGAGGAGGCCGGGCTCGCGGTCGGCCAGGGCGACGTGGACCGGGTGCTCGGCACCCTGCGGGGCACCGCGGCCGAGCTGCCGAAGGGCATGGCGCAGGACACCCTCGACGCGGTGGCCGCGCAGCTGCGCGAGCGGCCCGCGGGGATGAGCGCGCAGGCGGTGGCGGACGCGATCGGCATCTCCAGGGTGACCGCGCGGCGCTACCTCGAATACCTGGTGGACCTGGGCGTGGCGGCCCGCATCCCGCAGTACGGCGGGGTGGGCAGGCCAGAGTTGCTCTACCGGATCCCCACGCAGAGTTCAGGACGGTGACGCTGGCCGTTCAACACCGGCCTCTAGCTTCTGGGTGCAATCCGATGCACTGAGGAGACACCTTGCGAGTCCTGGCCGTAGTTCCCGCCCGCGGAGGTTCGGCGGGCGTACCCCTGAAGAACCTCGCCCTGGTCGGGGGCGTGCCGCTGGTCACCAGGGCCGTGCGGGCCTGCCGGCGCGCCGAGCTGATCGACCAGGTGGTGGTGAGCACCGATCACGACGGGATCGCCGAGACCGCCAGGCAGGCGGGCGCGCTCGTGGTGGAGCGGCCCGCCGAGCTGAGCGGCGACACCGCCTCCAGCGAGTCCGCGGTGCTGCACGCGCTCGACACGCTCGGCGAAGACCCCGAGGTGGTGGTGCTCGTGCAGTGCACGAGCGCGTTCATCGACCCGGCCGACCTGTCGGCGGCGGTGCGCAAGGTGCTCGACGGCGAGGCCGACTCGGTCGTGTCCGGGCTGCCCACGCACGAGTTCCTGTGGACGGCCACCGGCGCCGGTGTCAACCACGATCCGGCGTTCCGCCCGCGCCGGCAGGATCGCGAGCCGCAGTTCCGCGAGAACGGCGCCTTCTACGTGATGCGCGCCTCCGGCCTGCGCGCGCACGGCCATCGCTTCTTCGGCAGGATCGCGGTGCAGCCGGTGCCGTCGCGGCACGCCATCGAGATCGACGAGCCCGAGGACCTGGAGCTGGTCAGGGCGCTCGCGCCGTTCATCGACGAGCCCGAGCCGATCGACGTGGACTGCGTCATCACCGACTTCGACGGCGTGCACACCGACGACCGCGCCTACGTCGACTCCGATGGCCGCGAGATGGTGCTGGTCAGCCGCTCCGACGGGATGGGCGTCTCGCTGCTGACGCGGTCGGGTGTGAAGGTGCTGGTCATGTCCACCGAACAGAACCCGGTGGTGACCGCCCGCGCCCGCAAGCTGGGCGTGCCGGTGCTGCAGGGCCTGGCCGACAAGCGCACGGTGCTGCGCGACTGGCTGAGGATCGAGAACCTCGACCCCGCGCGGGTGGCGTACGTCGGCAACGACGTCAACGACCTGGGCCCGATGGCGGAGGTCGGCTGGCCGGTCGCGACGCCCGACGCGCACCCGAGGGTGCGTGCCGCCGCCCGCGTGGTGCTGACCAGGCCGGGCGGGTCGGGCGCGGTGCGCGAGTTGTGCGACCGGGTGCTGGCGGCCCGCCCGGAGCAGCCCGTCGCCGCCCGGCCCGCCGCCGCCACGCAGCCGGTCGTCGCGCCGGTCGTCGCGTCGGCCGTCTCGCCGGTCGTCGCTGGAGCGAGCGTGCGTCCGCGCCCCGAGCCGGTCGCGATCGGTGACGTGCTGGTGGGCGACGGGCAGCCGGTGTACGTGATCGGCGAGATCGGCATCAACCACAACGGCGACCTCGACATCGCCAGGCGGCTCATCGACGTGGCCGCCGACGCGGGCTGCCAGGCGGTCAAGTTTCAGAAACGCACCCCGTCGATCTGCGTGCCCGAGGAGCAGAAGGGGCAGATCCGGCAGACGCCGTGGGGCGAGATGACGTACCTGGAGTACAAGGAGCGCACCGAGTTCGGCCGCGACGAGTACACGCAGATCGCCGAGTACTGCGACGAGCGGGGCCTGCACTGGTTCGCCTCGCCGTGGGACGTGCCGTCGGTGGAGTTCCTCGAGGAGATGAACGTCCTGGTGCACAAGGTGGCATCGGCCGGCGTCGCCGACCACGAGCTGCTGCGTGCGCTGGCGGCGACCGGCAAGCCGATCATCCTGTCGACCGGCATGTCCACGCTGGAGGAGATCGACGCGGCCGTGGAGATCCTCGGCACCGAGAAGCTGATCATGATGCACGCGACCTCCACGTACCCGCTGCCGCCTGAGGAGGCGAACCTGCGCACGATCACCACGCTCAAGGAGCGTTACGGCGTGCCGGTCGGCTACTCGGGCCACGAGCGCGGCCTGCAGATCTCGCTGGCCGCGGTCACCCTGGGCGCGGTCTGCGTGGAGCGGCACATCACGCTCGACCGGACGATGTGGGGCTCCGACCACGCGGCCTCGCTGGAGCCGGCCGGGCTCGAGCACCTGGTACGCGACATCCGCATCATCGAGCAGGCCCTGGGCGACGGCGTCAAGCGCGTCTTCCCCGGCGAGGAGGCGCCCAAGGCCCGCCTGCGCCGGGTGACCGTCTGAGCCCGCTCCCCCACCCCCTGGAGACCAGCCGCTTTGACCACGCTTTCGGTCGTCGTGCCGGTGCGGGACGGCGAGCGCCACATCGCCGACGCGCTGGCCTCCCTGTGCCGCAACGCGGCCCCCGGCTTCGAGTTCATCGTCGTGGACGACGGGTCCGCCGACGCCACGGCGGACATCATCGGCGGTTTCGCCGGTGACCTGCCGGGGCTGACCGTGCTGCGCCATCCCACGCCGGTGGGTCTTGCGGACGCGCGCAACGCGGGCCTGGCGGCGGCGTCCGGCCGGTACGTCACGTTCATGGACGGCGACGACTGGCTCGCCCCCGGCCACCTGGCACGGCTCGTCGCGGCGATCGACGGGCTCGGCTGCGACTTCGTGCGCACCGACCATGTGCAGGCGGAGGGCCGCAAGCGGGTCGTGCACCGCGCCCCGCTGGCGCGACGGGGCGTGGTGCTCGACCCCCGCGAGGCGATCCTGCCCGCCGGGGTGCGCACGATGGTGGACTACCCGTACGCCTGGGCGGGCGTCTACCGGCGCTCGCTCGGCGATCTGCTGCACTTCCCCGGCTCGCTGCACACCGCCGAGGACCGGCCGTGGATCTGGCGGCTGCACCGCGAGGCCGCCTCGTTCGCGGTGGTGTCGCTGGCCGGCGTGTTCTACCGGCGCATGGTGCCGGGCTCGCTCACCCAGGCGGGCGACGAGCGCCAGCTGCACTTCTTCGACGCCTTCGAGCTGGTGCTGAAGGACCTGGAGCCGGAGTTCCTGCCCAAGGCGGTGCGCAACTTCTGCGCGCTGCTCGCCCACCACCTGACCATCGGCGACCGGTTCACGCCGGAGCTGCGCGCCCGTTTCGCGGAGCGCGGCAGGGACATGCTGGCCACGCTGCCGCGGGAGATGGTGGCCGAGTCGCTGGCGGGCATGACCGCCGAGCGCGAGGCCGCCCTGCGTGACCTGCTGCCCGGCCTGCCCGCGTCATCGGGAGCGCGCGCCGGGGTCCGCCGCGACCGTGAGGAGAGGTGACGTGCAGGTCTTCTACGCCTCGACGCTGTTCGGGGCGATGTCGCTGGCGGCGGCCATCGACGACGGCCGCTTCGGAGACGACGGCCGCAGGCTGCTGATCGTCTCGACGAACGCGGCGGTGCCCGAGGTGGCGACGCCGCTGGACGAGACGCCCGGCTTCGCCGCGCTGCGCTCCCGCTTCCACGAGGTGCGCTCGTGGAACGAGCTGATCGCCCCGCTGCACCCGTCGGACTGGCGGGCCCGCGTCATCGAGGTGCCGATGCTGGAGCGCCTCATCGGCGCCCACTGGGGGCTGGACGGCGTGACGGAGCTGGTGCTGGAGTCGATCGCGGTGCCGCCCGCGCGGACGATCGCCGGGCTGGTGCGCGACTGCCCGATCACCGTCTACTCCGACGGGCTGATGAGCTACGGCCCCACCCGCGACCCGCTGCCCGCCGAGATCTTCCGCCGCATCACCCGGCTGCTCCATCTGGACCTGGTGCCGGGGCTGGCGCCGCTGCTGCTCAGCGAGTACGGCGTCGCCCCCGAGGCCTTGCCCGCCGAGCGTTTCCTCGCGGTCGTGGACGAGGTGGCGGTCTTCACGCGTGCCCAGGCGCCGGTCCCCCGGCCGGGGCAGGCGGTCATCCTGGGCCAGTACCTGTCGGCGCTGGAGATCGTCACGCCGGAGGAGGAGGCCGGGCTGCACGAGACGATGCTCAAGGCGCTGGCCGCCCGCGGCCACGCCCACGTCGTCTTCAAGCCGCACCCGGCCGCCGGACGCCGCCACGCCCGGCTCCTGCGGGCCGCCGCGAAGGCCGCGGGCGTGCGGCTGGAGGTGGCCGGGGAGAGCGTGCCCGCCGAGGTGTGCTTCTCCGCGCTGCGGCCCGAGCTGGTCGTGGGCTGCTTCTCCACGGCCCTGGTCACCGCGTGGCGCTACTTCGGGCTCCGGGTCGCCTCGTACGGGACGGACCTGGTGCTGGAGCGGCTGACCCCGTACGAGAACAGCAACAGGATCCCCGCCACCATCGTGGACGCGCTGCTGCCGCGCCTGTCGGCGGACGGCGGCGTCGAGCCGCCGCCGGAGACGGACCTGCCGGCCCTGGTGCGCGCGGTGGGCTACTGCATGCAGTCCGACGCCTATCCCGGCCTGCGGCCGGACGAGGGCACCGCGTTCGACCCGCGCTACTTCAAGCGCCGCCGGCTGGAGGCGCTGGGCCTGGCCGAGCCTCCGCCGCCGAAGCAGCAGACCCGGCCGGGCGCGCTCACCAGGATCCGCAGGAAGTTCAGGTCAGCGCTTTGAGATAGCGGCGCACGCGGCGCTTGGCCAGGTAGCCGACCCGCAGCATCTTGGGCGGCACCTCCACCCTGAGCCTGGCCCTGCGCCGCGCCGCCGCGTGCTCAGGCCCGTCGAGCAGCGACACGGCGGGCGTGCGCGGCCCCGACTCCACCAGTTCCGACAGCCGCCGCGCCCAGTCGTCGCGATCTGCGGGGTGGAAGTAATTGGCCGCGCACCAATCGGGCGATGCCGTGCGGAAGCGGCCCTGCGCCAGGTCGTCGAGCGTGCCCAGCAGGCCGCTGCCCTCGAACACCAGGTTGATCATCTCGGCGCTCACCCCGAAGTCGCCGAGCACCAGCGACGGCACACCCATCGCGATGGCCTCCAGCGCCGCCGTCGAGCTGACCGTGACGAACCCGGCCGCCTGCTCCAGGTGCTCGCGCATCGACCCGGCCGCGAACGCCAGCCGCCCCGGCTCCCCCATCTCCCGCCACAGCCGCTGGTACGGCAGCCGCTCGTTGTGCGTCTGCCGCTCGCCCTCCAGGGCGCGCAGCTTGACCACGACCTCCAGGTCCGGCCGGACGGCGGCCAGCGCGGCCAGCGACCGCAGGATCTGCTCGCGCTGGTCGCGCCGGCGCGGCACCTTGGCCTGGGTGGCGAACACCACCCGGTCGCCGCCGCCGGCGCCCCGCTGGGGCCGCAGGAACGGCAGCCTGGCCAGTCCCACCGCGCCGCCGCCGCCGAGCCTCGCGGCGATCTCGGAGAACTCGGCGACCTCGCGTTCGCTGTGCACCACGAACAGGTCGCAGCCGCTGCGGAACGTCCACGCCTTCTCGGTGGCCGGCACCGAGATGCCGGGCAGCCCGGAGACGAACACCGGGCGCGGCTTCAGCCCGTCGAGCACGTCGGCGACCAGCACGTCCACCACCGGGCCCGTGCAGGCCACGAGGATCGCGTCCGGCCGGGTGCGCTCGGCCAGCCGCCGCACCGACCGCGCCGACAGCACCGGCGGCGCGGGCAGATCGCCCACTGCGGCGGCGATCTGCTCGGGCGAGGGAGCGATCGGCGTGCGCACCACGACCACCTCCGTCGCGCACTCCGATGGCAGATCGCCGAGCAGGCAGGCCGCCCACTTCAGATACGAGTCGGAGTCGGCGACGGCCAGCACTCTCACCCGGGAACTCCTGTCAAATGCGAGCGCAGGGCGGGCGCCGCCCTGCTGGTCCACCAGTCATCGGGAACGTCCACCGGCTCGACGGCGACGCCGCGCGGGCTGAGCAGCACGCGCAGCGACGTGATCGCGGTCGAGGGGAGGCTGAGCACGCGCTGGCCGGCACCGAGGCCGCGCAGCGTCAGCTCGGCGGGCACGCCGGCGTCGTGGACGGTGATCCCGGGGCGCTCCCGGATCAGCGCGACGTCCACGGGGTCCTCGCGGCGGTGCGGGTAGTAGGCCAGGGGCTCGCGCGCGGCCAGGTCGGTCAGCCAGCGCAGGTAGTGGTCGCGGCGGACGAGGCCGTTGCGCACGAGCGCGGTGCCGAGCACCACCGTACGCTCGGCCGGGCACTCGGCGCTCGGCGGCTGGGCGCGCAGCCAGGCGAACTCGTGGTGTACGAGGTGCACGCCGGCGCGGCGTACGGCCTCGGCGAGCGCGTCGTCCACGGGCAGCGCTGTGAAGATCGACACGTCGCTGAGGCGCAGCCGGACGGCCGCGGCCAGGCCGAGTGCCCTGCGCAGCGGCCCCGGCGCTGCGCGGGCGCGCAGCAGCGGCCGGAACGGGCCTCCGGCGAGCAGTTCGAGCAGCCGCAGCGTGGCCAGCCCGTCGTCGACCACCACGACGCGGCCCGGTCTGGACAGCAGCCAGCGCAGCTGCACCTTGCCGGAGAAGGCGTCGCCCACGGCCTGCACGTGGCGCGGCATGCGCTCACGCGGCTCGGCCAGCTCCAGGCCCTCGGGCAGCGCCATGGAGCGCAGCTCGCGCCTGGTCGCCTTGAGCGGGCGCAGGCCGGCGCGCGGCACGATGGCGGTGGCCGGGCCGAGCAGCCCGGCATGGTGGGCCTCGACGGCGCACAGCATCTGGAGCGGGGACTCCACCCAGGCCGACGCCTGTTCGACCACTCCTGCCCTCCCGGGTGATGGGCCGTTCACGACCGCTTCAAGCTAGCCCCACCGCCTTAAGCCGCCAGAAACGCGACGTGAACAATGGAGGGTATGAACTCGCTCATGCTCAACACGGACGGCGTGCAGATCCCGCAGCTCGGGTACGGCGTCTGGCAGGTACCGGCCGAAGAGGCCGAGCAGGCGGTCCTGACCGCGCTCAAGGCCGGCTACCGGCACATCGACACCGCCGCCGCCTACGGCAACGAGGAGGGCGTGGGACGCGCGGTGCGCGCCAGCGGGCTGCCCCGCGAGAAGGTGTTCGTGACCACGAAGCTGGCCAACGGCCAGCACCACCGCGCCGAGGCCGCCTTCGAGGAGTCGCTGGCCCGGCTCGGCCTCGACTACGTCGACCTTTACCTCATTCACTGGCCGATGCCCCAGCACGACAAGTACGTGCAGGCGTGGAAGGCCATGGAGAGGATCTACCGGGACGGCCGGGCCAAGGCCATCGGCGTGTCCAACTTCACGGTCGAGACGCTCACCCGGCTCATGAACGAGGCCGACATCGTCCCCTCGATCAACCAGATCGAGCTTCACCCGTACTTCCAGCAGCGCCAGATGCGGGAGTTCCACGAGGCCAACGGCATACTCACCGAGGCGTGGAGCCCGCTCGGCCAGGGCAGGGGGCTGCTCGACGACCCGGCGCTGCGGGTGCTGGCCGACAAGCACTGTAAGACGCCCGCGCAGATCGTGCTGCGCTGGCACCTCCAGATCGGCAACGTGGTGATCCCGAAGTCGATCACGCCGGCCAGGATCGCCGAGAACATCGACGTCTTCGGCTTCTTCCTCGACGACGAGGACCTCGCGGCCATCAGTGCGATGAGCAGGGGGCAGCGACTCGGGCCCGACCCCGGCACATTCCACGGGGTGTGAATGTGACGGATGTGACTGCCGGACATTTCTGATATTTCCGGCACCACCCGCCATTTAAGCGTTTTTACCTTCCGTATACGATCGCCGGCGTGCGAGATTTCACTTGGGGAATAGCCGCCACCGGCGGCATCGCCCGTACCGTGGGCAAGGTGATCGTGGCGGAACCCGGCATGCGGGTGGCCGCCGTCGGATCGAGAAGCCTGGACAGGGCGCAGGCCCTGGCGGCGGAGCTGGGCGCCGAGTCGGCGTACGGCTCCTACGAACAGCTGTGCGCGGACCCGGCGGTGGACGCCGTCTACGTCGCCACCCCGCACGCCCAGCACCTGCGGGTGGCCGAGGCCGCCATCGCGGCGGGCAAGGCGGTGCTGTGCGAGAAACCGCTGGCCGCGACCGTGGACGACGCCGAGAAGATGGTGCGCCTGGCCCGCGAGGCGGGGGTCTTCCTGATGGAAGCGATGTGGATGCGCTTCAACCCGCTCATCCAGCTGATCAAGGACGACCCGCGCTTCGGCGAGATCCGGTCGGTGCAGGCCAGCTTCGGCTTCGCCCACCCGTACGACCCCGCACACCGGCTGTGGGCGCCGGAGCTGGGCGGCGGAGCCCTGCTCGATCTGGGGATCTACCCGTTCGGGCTGGCCCAGCTCCTGCTCGGCATGCCCACCGGCCTGCACGTCACCGGTAAGCTCGCCCCGAACGGCGTTGACGCGGAGGCGGCCGGCGTCTTGCTCTACCCCGGCGGCAAGCACGCTCTCGTGGCGACCTCATTGCTCGGGAATTACCCGAACCAGGCCAGCGTTGTGGGTACTCAGATGCGCGCGGACATCCAGGCGCCGTTCTGGGCACCGCAGCGGATCGTGCTCTCCGGGCCGTCGATGGAGCCGGAGGAGCACGTGCTCAATCCGGCGGACAACGGTTACGCCGGAGAGCTCCGCGAAGTCCGCGCCGCCACGGCCGAAGGCAGGACCGAATCCTCGATCATGCCTCTTGACGAATCCCTTGCCATGATGGGGCTTCTGGCCGAGGCTCGCAGTCAGCTCGGCTGACTTTACTTTTATGGATTTGTAATCCTCTTGCCTCGTGTATTACCTTATGGGGCATCTTAAGGCATACGTCCGGTTTGTCCGGCTATGTCAGACCATCGCACGAAAGATCACAGGTTTGTCCTGTGACCGCTGAATCCGCCACGTGCGGAACCGGGGACCCACGTCCTTTGGGGTGAATCGGCACTTCGGTGCCGTAGGGCAGCTTCCACGCCCGAACCCGTCAGCTAACCCGGTAAGCGGCATGGAAGCAAGGAGTAATCCCCTCGATGGCCAAGCACCGTCTTACCGCTGTCTCGAAGAACACCATTGCCCGCGCCGTGCTCGGCGCCGGCGTCCTGGCCTCGGCCCTCGGCGTCCCCACCGCGGCCCACGCCGACACCTCGATCGCCGTCGCCGCGGCCACCGCCGCGAAGCACCCGGACACCGCCCGCTCCGCCCACAAGGCGGGCGAGCGGGACGAGACGAAGATCAACGTCACCGCCGACCAGGTGCTCGCGGTCGCCAGGTCGCAGATCGGCACCTCCGAGAACGCCAAGGGCGGCGGCACCCCGTACCAGCAGTGGTACGCCAACTCCCAGCGCGCGGCCGAGACCGTCGCCCGCGACGGCGGCAGCCGTACCGCTTACCTGAACGCCGCCTGGTGCTCGATGTTCGTCTCCTGGGTCGGCGAGAAGACCGGCGCCCGCCCGCAGGTCGGCTGGGACGCCTGGACCGTCGCCCACGCCAAGTGGTTCGCCGCCAACAAGCGCTTCGGCCACGAGGCCAAGCCCGGCGCCGTGGTGTTCTTCTCCTGGAAGGGCGGCAAGGCGCTGAAGGACATCCAGCACGTCGGCTTCGTCGTCAAGGACAACCGCGACGGCACCATCACCACCATCGAGGGCAACACCGGCAACGGCAAGGTCGAGGAGCGGGTCCGGCCCAAGTCGCAGGTCGTCGGCTACGGCTACCCCGAGTACGCCTCCTGACGCACTCCCACCGGCGGGTGCTCCCACCTTCTTCGTGACGGCAGAACGCGTGCCCCATCACCGGGGTGCGCGTTTCGTCATGCAGGGCTCTCGAACGCCCGGCGCTGGACGGCGTCAAGCTCGGCGTAGAGCCCCGGGACCGCGACGAGGTCGTCATGCGTGCCGCACTGCACGATCCGGCCGCCGTCGAGTACGACGATGAGGTCCGCCATCCGCACCGTCGGGAAGCGGTGGGTGATCAGCAGCGTGACGGCTCCTGGATGGCACTTCGCCGCCTCGGCGTACCGGGCGAAGACCGCGCTCCCGGACGGGGCGTCCAGCGCGGCGGTCGGCGACCGCGGACGTGGCCGTCTCCGACAGGCTCAGCTCCAGGCGGGCGGTCTCGGCGGTCTGCTCAGTGGCGGCGTCGATGCGTGCGGCGGCGTAGCCGCGTACCAGCAGCGAGGGCAGCACGGCCGCTCCGAGCAGCAGCGGAAGCAGCGGATGCACGGCGGCGAGCAGCGCCACGCCCAGCCCGATCCGCACGGCGTGCTCGGCCACCAGGGCGAGCGCCCACACCGCGAAGTACAGGTCCCTGCTCTCCCGCAATCAATCTAATGTGATCACATTGGTTTGCCCCACCCGGGTCGGCGACCCGGCACGGTTGGGCCGGTCAATCCGATGTGATCACATTGGACATCACCTGAGCTTACGATGCTTCGGTGATCCATGGTGAGCGGCCGTCGTACGACGAGCTGGTGTCGATGCTGGGAGTGCCCATCACGGTCGAGGACGCCCGCACCCGCTGGGGCGGGCTCATCGAGGAGGCGAAGAGCGGCCGGACCGTCATGATCATCCGCGAGCGCTGCGAGTGGGCCGCGCTCGTGCCGCTGTCCAAGGTGGGCGGGGTGCTGACCGGCCTGCCGCTCGTGGGGCTGTCCACCGCGCGGTCCAAGCTGGGCGACCTCGTCCGCCAGGTCGCCGACCCGTACAGCGAGCCGGTGGTGCTCGGACGGCACCGCAAGCCCGTCGCCGGCCTGGTCGGCGCGCACGTCCTGCTCGGCAAGGAGGGCCCCGAACGCCCGTCCGCCGCCGACGCGCTGCTGGTCGGCGGCCACACGATCACGCTCACCCACAACCCGGCCGAAGGGCTGGTGCTGGCCGTCGCCCGCGACCGCGACGGCAGGGAGGTCTCCGCCGGTGCGGGTCACAACGCCCGCGAGGCGCTGCGGGACCTCTCCGAGCCTCCGCCGTGGCCGTGACGGGGCCGTCCACCGGGAAAGGCCGCCCGGTACGGCCGGCTCATCGGCCGCGGGCCGGCCGCGCCGCGGCAGGCGGAGGCCGCCCGGCCGGCGGACGGCGCTTCACCTGAGACCTCGGCGGACCACCGTCTCAGCCGACGGCCCGCGCTCCGAGCATCTCGGCGAGCACCGGGTGCGCCCGCCCCACGTCGATCGTGGTGATCGTGTACGCGGCCACCCCGGCCACCACGAACGGGTCCTCCGCCGCGATCCGTTCGGCCTCCTCGCGATCGACCCCGCACACCACGATCGCCCCGCCCACGGACGTGGGCACCGTCTGCCCGGAGGCCAGGAACACGCCCGCGCGATGGTGCCGCTCCAGGAACTCGACGTGGGCGGCGACGTACGGCCCGGCCGCCTCCTCCGAGCCCGTGTAACGCAGCAACAGCAGATGCAACATCTCACTCCCCTGCTCATCAGTGCCGCCCCATGATGGCACCCACCCCGCACGGACTCCGGCGAGCTGTCCCTTCACAGCGCCTTTACGTTGTAGATTTCTGAGAACGGAACGCCGTACAGCCGCGACACGGTGCGCTGCTCGGCGGCGAGATCCGCCCACCCGCTCGACGCGGCCCCCCTTCGCCGGCACACGCCGGCCTTCGCGCTCATCCGCCCGCCGAGCCCCAGCTCAGCAGCTTCGGCAGGGACGGATGGAAGGCGCACAGGCGGAGCCTCGCCGGAAACGCGGCTCACCCCCGCGGCGGGCGACACCCAGCCTCGCCGCAACTCGGTCGCCCACACGGCGGCACAGAGGCAGAGCGCAGGGCCGGTGGGAGCGATGAACACTCCCACGCCGCCCGAGCGCGCCTCGAGCGGCCATCCGGCGCGGCGCACCCTCGCCGAGCACACCCCGCCCCGGCCGCTCCCCGCGCCGGCCCGGCCGCCCCCTGGCCACGGGGCGATCCGACCGGCGCTCGAGCGGGGGAGACATGCCCCGATGCGACACAAAAGATGCCTCTTGTGATGGGAGCGCTCCCAATCAGCTCTTTGCGCAGTATATCCCCATAAATCCGGTTTCATTCTTCCAAACCGCCCCATTGGTAACGGTTACGTTTCGCAGCATTGACGGGCCACCCACGCAAGTGCACCCTTTGTGGGAGCGCTCCCAAAAGTTCCACCGCGGCAGAGCGCATGTCGCGGTGCCCTCACACCAATCACCCCCAGAAGGGCTCCACCATGATGATCAGGAAGCGTCGCGGCACCCTGGCCGCGGCCTCGGCGCTGACCGCGGCGGCGCTCGCCGTCGCGTCGTGCGGTTCCGGCGGCACCGCAGAGCAGAGCGGCGCCTCGGCATCCTCCTCAGCCTCGGGGCCGATCACCATCCGCCTGCAGACGTTCGGCGGCGGCAGCAACTTCGGCTACAAGAACGCCGTCGACAAGTGGAACGCCGAGCACAAGGACATCCAGATCCAGTACGAGAACCTGACCGACCAGTTCGAGCAGCAGTACTGGCCGCAGATGATCCAGTGGCTCCAGGCCGGCAGCGGCGCGGGTGACGTGGTCGGCATCGACGAGGGCGGCATGGGCCTGGCCAAGGCGCGCAGCGAGTGGTGGGCGGACCTGAAGGAGTACGGCCTGGAGTCGCGCAAGGCCGACTACCCCGCCTGGAAGTGGGAGAACGGCGTCACCGCCGACGGCAAGCTGTTCGCGCTGGGCACCGACGTCGGCGGCATGAGCCTGTGCTACCGCAAGGACCTGTTCGAGAAGGCCGGCCTGCCGAGCGACCGCGACGAGGTCAGCGCGCTCTGGCCGACCTGGGACGACTACCTCAAGGTGGGCGAGAAGTTCCAGTCGAAGGTCAAGGACACCAAGTGGGCCGACGGCACCAACACGCTGTACCAGGTGGTGCTGTACCAGGAGGCGGAGAAGAACGGCGGCGTCTCCTACTTCGACAAGGACAACAACCTGATCGTCGACAAGAACCCGGCGGTCAAGACGGCCTTCGACTTCGCGACGAAGCTGAGCCAGCAGGGCCTGACCGCCAAGCTGCGCAACTTCACCGAGGAGTGGGCGACGGGCACCCAGAAGGGCGCGTTCGCCACGCTCGGCTGCCCGTCCTGGATGCTCGGCGTGGTCAGCGACAACGCCGGTGAGGACGCCAAGGGCAAGTGGGACGTGGCCGCGGTGCCGGGCGGCGGCGGCAACTGGGGCGGCTCCTGGCTGGCCGTGCCCAAGCAGTCGAAGCACCCGAAGGAGGCGGCGATGGTCGCCGACTACCTGACGCAGGCGGAGACGCAGGCCAGCGTCTTCAAGGACTTCGGCAACATGCCGAGCAACACGAAGGCGCAGCAGGACCCGGCGGTGCAGGGCGCGAAGAACGAGTTCTTCAACGACGCCCCCGTCGGTGAGATCTTCGCCAAGTCCGCCTCCAGCCTCCAGCCGGTCTTCCTCGGCGTGAAGCACGCCCAGGTCAAGAACGCCATCGAGTCGGTCATCCAGGGCGTGGACGACGGCTCGGTCCCGTACGACAAGGCCTGGCAGCAGCTGGTCGACGACGCGGTGAAGGCCGCGGGCTGATCTCCCGCCCGGCCCGCCTCAGGGGCGGGCCGGGCCTGTTGCCGCCGAAAGGTCTGTTATGAGCCTCGACCCCCTTCCGCGGGCGACGCGGAGCAATCACCGCCGCGCCCGCCCGCCCGGCAGCCGCTGGCGTTCCCGTCTGGACGTCAAGGCGATGCCGTACGTCCTGGTGTCCCCGTACTTCCTGCTGTTCGCCGCCTTCGGGTTCTTCCCGCTGGCGTTCACGCTCTACTACTCGCTGTACGACTACGACCTGACCGGCACCGTCGAGTGGGCCGGGCTGGGCAACTACGCGGCGCTGCTGAGCGACGACGACTTCTGGCGGGCCACGATCAACACCGTGGCCATGTTCATCATCGCCACCGTCCCCCAGATGCTGCTCGCGCTGTTCCTGGCCAACGCGCTGAACAAGCGCATGCGGTTCCGGCTCGCGCTGCGGATGAGCGTGCTGCTGCCGCTGGTCACGTCGGTGGTCGCGGTCGCGGTGGTGTTCACGCAGCTGTTCGCCCGCGACTGGGGCCTGGTCAACTGGATCCTCGGCATGTTCGGGGTGGACCCGCTGAACTGGCGCGCCGAGCGCGTTCCGTCGTGGATCGCGATCGCGACCATGGTCGACTGGCGCTGGACCGGCTACAACGCGATCATCTTCCTGGCCGGCATGCAGACGATCCCGCGCGATCTGTACGAGGCCGCCTCGATCGACGGGGCCTCGCAGCGCCGGCAGTTCTGGCAGATCACGCTGCCGATGCTGCGCCCCACGATGATCTTCGTGGTGCTGAACTCCACGATCGGCGGCCTGACGCTGTTCTCCGAGCCGATGACGTTCTACAACGGCAATCCGGACGGCGGGTCGCAGGGCCAGTTCCAGACGGTGGCCATGTTCGTCTACAAGGAGGCGTTCCGTGAGTTCGACTACGGCTACGCCTCGGCGGCGGCCTGGCTGCTGTTCCTGCTGATCCTCATCGGAGCGGCGATCAACTTCGCGTTCGTGCGCAGGATCGGGGGCACGCGATGACCATCTGGAAACCGACCGTCCTGACGCGGGTGCTGCTCGGCCTCGCCATCTTCCTGTCGGCGTTCCCGCTGTACTGGATGCTGGTCATCGCCTCGCGGACGAACTCCGACGCGGTGGCCTCGCCGCCGAAGTTCCTGCCGGGCGGCAATCTGGGGCAGAACATCCTCGCGGTGCTCCAGCATCCCGAGGCGAAGTTCGTGGCCGGGCTGACGAACTCGTTCATCGTGGCGAGCGTCGTCACCGTCTCGGTGATCATCATCTCGACGCTGGCCGGCTTCGCGTTCGCCAACCTGAACTTCCGCGGCAGGAACGCGCTGCTGCTGCTGGTGCTGCTGACGATGGCGGTGCCGCTGCAGCAGATGGGCGTGGTGCCGCTCTACCGGCTCATGGTGAGCCTGGAGTGGACGGGCACGCTCAAGGCGGTCATCCTGCCGTACCTGCTCAACGGGTTCGGCGTCTTCCTGATGACGCAGTACACGCGCCAATCGGTGCCGATGGAGCTGGTCGAGGCCGCCCGGGTGGACGGCGCCGCCACGCTGCGCATCTGGTGGAACGTCGTGCTGCCCGCGGTGCGGCCCGGCATGGCCGTGCTCGGGATCAACACGTTCATGCTCATGTGGAACGACTACATGTGGCCGCTGATCGTGCTCAACCAGGACAACCCGACCGTGCAGATCGCGATCAACGGCCTCAACGCGAGGTACTCCACGGAGTACTCGTTGATCTTCGCGGGCACCGCGTTGTCCATCATTCCGCTCATCGCAGTATTCGTCGCATTCGGCCGCCAGATCGTCGGCGGCCTCATGGAAGGTGCGGTCAAAGCGTGACGACACAAGAGGAACAGACGCGTTCCGGGCTGCGCTTCCCTGCGGGCTTCGCGTGGGGGGCCGCGACCTCGGCGTACCAGATCGAAGGGGCGGTCGCGGAGGACGGGCGCGGCACGTCCATCTGGGACACCTTCACCAAGAAGCCGGGAAAGGTGCTCAACGGGCACAACGCGGACGTGGCCATCGACCACTACCACCGCTACCGGGAAGACGTCGCCATCATGGCGCAGCTGGGCCTGTCGGCCTACCGGTTCTCGGTCTCCTGGCCTCGCATCCAGCCCACCGGCTCGGGCCGGATCAACCAGAAGGGCCTCGACTTCTACCGGCGGCTCTGCGATGAGCTGCGCAAGCACTCCATCGACCCCTGGCTGACCCTGTACCACTGGGACCTGCCCCAGGCGCTGGAGGACGAGGGCGGCTGGCCCAACCGCGACACCGCCTACCGCTTCGCCGAGTACGCGGCGGCGGTCCACGATGCGCTCAAGGACTACGTCCACACGTGGAGCACGGTCAACGAACCATGGTGCGCCGCGTTCCTCGGCTACGCCTCGGGCGAGCACGCCCCCGGCCGCCGCGAGCCGGAGAACGCGATCAGGGGCGCGCACCACCTCAACCTGGCCCACGGGCTGGCCGTGCAGGCGATGAACGCCCGCCGGGTCGGCGGCTGCGTCAACCTGTACGCGGTGACGCCGGAGACCGACAGCGAGCGCGACCTGGACGCGGCCCGCCGCATCGACGGGCTGCAGAACCGGTTCTTCCTGGACGCCATGCTGCTCGGCCGCTACCCGGAGGACGTGCTGGCCGACCTGCCGATCGAGCCGGACGCCTACATCCAGCCGGGCGACATGAAGATCATCAACGCGCCCATCGACGTGCTGCTGGTCAACTACTACAGCCGCTTCACGGTCTCGGGCGCTCCCGGCGGCAGGCAGTCGGCGGCCGCGGCGCCCACCGACTCGGGCTCGCCGTGGGTCGGCAGCGAGCACGTCTCGTTCGTCAGCGGGGGCCGCCCGGTGACGGCGATGGGCTGGGAGATCGACGAGAGCGGCCTGGTGGAGATCCTCACCAGGGTGGCGCGCGAGTACCCGCCGATCCCGATGGTGGTCTCCGAGAACGGCGCCGCCTTCGACGACGTGCTGGAGGACGGCCGGGTCCACGACACGGAGCGCCGGGCGTACGTGGAGGCGCATCTGGGCGCCTGCAAGGAGGCCATCGACAAGGGCGTGCCTCTTGAGGGCTATTTCGCCTGGTCGTTGATGGACAACTTCGAGTGGGCCTGGGGTTACGGCAAGCGCTTCGGCCTCGTTCGGGTGGACTTCGAGACGCAGGAGCGGGTGCTGAAGGACAGCGCACTCTGGTACTCGGAGATCATCCGGCAGAATAGGCGTTATGAACCGACCGACTCTTGAGGCAGTCGCTGCTCGGGCCGGGGTGGGCCGGGGCACGGTGTCGAGAGTCATCAACGGCTCGCCGAACGTCAGCGCGAAGGCCCGCGAGGCCGTCGAGCTGGCGATCCGCGAGCTGGGCTACGTGCCCAACCGTGCGGCGCGCGCCCTGGTGACGCGCCGCACGGACACGGTGGCGCTGGTGGTGTCCGAGTCCCAGTTCCGCGTCTTCGACGAGCCGTACTTCGCGGGCACGATCCGCGGCATCGGCTCGGCGCTGGCCGAGACCGGGTTGCAGCTCATCCTCGCGATGGCGCGCACCCCGGAGGAGCACGCGCGGCTCGAGCACTACCTGACGGGCCAGCACGTCGACGGCGTGCTGCTGCTGTCCCTGCACGGGGCCGACCCGTTGCCGGGCAGGCTGGAGGCGATGGGAGTGCCGACCGTGCTGGGCGGCCGCCCCGTCGGCCTCGACCCCTACAGCTATGTGGACATGGACAACAGGGCAGGGGCCAGGCAGGCGGTCAAACACCTGCTGAGCCTCGGCCGCACCGCGATCGCCACGATCGCCGGCTCCCAGGACATGGGTGTGGGCGTCGACCGGCTCTCGGGCTACCGAGACGCGCTGCTGCCGACGGGCCTTCCCGAGCTCGTGGCCTACGGTGACTTCTCCGAGCACAGCGGCGCGGCCGCGATGACCGAGCTGCTGCGCGCCCACCCCGATCTCGATGCGGTCTTCGCCGCCTCCGACCCGATGGCGCTGGGCGCGATGCGCGTGCTCAAGGCCGAAGGGCGCCGGATCCCCGACGACGTGGCGGTGATCGGCTTCGACGACTCCAAGGCGGCGCTGCACGCCGACCCGCCGCTGACCACGGTGCACCAGCCGACCGAGGCGATGGGACGGCAGATGGCGCAGCTTCTGGTGGCCCGCATCAACGGCGAAGAGCTGCGCCAGCCCGTGGTGATCCTCGACACTCACCTCGTACGCAGGGAGTCCGCCTGACGGACCGGCGCGCACGCGGGTGAGCAGCGGCACGAGAGGCAGGGTGAGGCCGCCGTGGACAGCAGGACCAAACGCCGCTTAGCGGCGGCCGAGCTCGACGCCCTGGCCCGCCGTGCCGTCGGGGCGGGCGTCGCCTCGGCCACCGAGCTGACCGACGGCTACGCCAACGCCGTGTGGCGGCTCGCGCTGGACGACGGCCGCGAGGCGGTGCTCAAGCTGAGCCCGCCTCCCGATCTCGACCAGCTCAGCTACGAGCGCAACCTGCTGCGCATGGAGGCCGTCGCCATCGAGCTGGCGGCGCGGGCGGGCGTGCCGGTGGCGGGCCTGCTGCGCGCCGGGTTCGACGACCCGGTGCTGGGCGGCGACTACCTGTTCCTGGCCGCGCTCGACGGGGTGTCCTGGAACGACGTCAAGCCGGACGGCGAGGCCGCGCTGCGCAGGGAGCTGGGCCGGCATCTGGCGCGCTTCAACAGCGTGACCGGCGAGGTGTTCGGCTACCCGCACGCCGGCATCACCGGCCCCACCTGGCGGGCGGCGTTCCTCGCGATGGTGGCGGCGCTGCTGGGCGACACCGAGCGCTACCCGACGCCGCTGCCGCTCCCGCCCGCCGAGATCATGGCGATCGTCGAGGCGGCGGCGCCCGTGCTCGACGAGGTGACCACGCCCCGGCTGGTGCACTTCGACGTGTGGGCGGGCAACGTCTTCCTCGACCTGACCGGGCCGCCGAAGATCCAGGCCATCATCGATCACGAGCGCGCCTTCTGGGGCGACCCGCTGGCCGAGTTCGTCACGCCGACGATCTTCGGCGAGCTGGCCGGCGACGACCCGCTGCTCGCCGGCTACCGCGAGGTGACGCCGCTGGAGCTCACCCCGGCGGCGCGCGTCCGCATCGACCTCTACCGCGCCTACCTCTATCTGATCCTGCTCATCGAGAACGGACCCCGGCAGTACCCGCCGGACGAGTACGCCAGGGTCCGCACGATCGCGACCGCGTCACTGACGGACGTGCTGGACCGCCTCGTACGCGCGGCCGCGCGCCCCGTCGGGTAGGTCGCCGCAGCCGCTGCCGCCCTTGACCGCGTTCGGCACGCCCAGGTCGGCCGGGGTGCCGCCGGAGCAGGACAGCGCCCCCGTGATCGTGCTGCCGGACAGCACGGCCGTGCCCGTCAGGCCGGTGAGCCGCGCCGCGCCGCGCAGGTCGGCGCCCACGACGGTCAGGTTCTCCGCGCCGTGCACCGCGAGCGCGCCGTTCACCCGGGTGCCGAGCAGGTGCACCTCGGCGGGCCGGTCCGCGCTGAACGCCCCGGTGATCCGGCCGCCCGACGCCACCAGCGACGCGCCGCGCCGTACCGTGACCGCGCCGGTGACCTCCGCGCCGTCGAGGCAGGTGACGCCGCCGGTGACGGTGAGCGGGCCCCGGTGCGCGCCGGTGATCGTGCGGGTGCAGGCGGGCGGCGGGGCGATCGTGGTGACGGTGAAGCTCCTCGGCTCGCCGTAGTTGCCCGCCGCGTCCATCGAGCGGTACTCGATCGTGTGCCGGCCGCGCGGCAGCTTGCCGTACACCAGGGAGTCGATCTCCGTGCCCTCCTCGGAGAACCTCCACGGCAGCTCGGACGAGGTGGGCCAGCCGAAGTAGTTGAACCAGCCGTCGCCGTCCACCCGCGACTCCGAGACCACGTAGCCGTCGTGGTCGTCCTCGCCGGTCAGCTTCATCGTGAACGGGCCGTTGTAGACGTAGGTGTCGCCGGACCTGGCCAGCGGCTCCGACAGCTCGTACGCGGTGCGCGGCGCGGTCGCGTCCACCGTCCAGGTGCGGGTCTCGCCCGCCAGGGTCGCGGTGAGCGTGTGCGTGCCCTCGGGCAGGTCCAGCTCGCCGAGGTCCAGGTCGGTGCCCTGGTACCGGCGGCCGTTCAGCGTCCAGGTGACCTCGGGGAGCGACGTGGCCGGGTGGGTGGTCTCGACGTACACGACATCGTCGCGGCCCACCGGGCGGTCCGTCGGCGTGGAGGAGACGAACGCCGGCCGGGTGGCGTCCGGCGGGGTGGTGATCGCGGTGTCCACCGTCCAGGTGCGGGTGGCGCTGACGGCCTTCCTGATCTCCGGATCCCTGATGAACTCGGTGGGGTCGGTGACCGTCGCGGTGACCGTGTGCCTGCCCGGCGACAGCTCCAGCGTGCGCAGGTCGAGCGCGTCGCGGCCGCCCTCGATCTCCTCGCCGTCCACCGTCCAGGTGGTGACCAGGGAGTGGCCGACGGGCCGCATCGGCTCCACCCACAGCACCCGGTCCGCGCCCACCGGGGCCTCGGCCGGCGTCGCGTCCTGGATGACCGCGGTCTTGGCGGTGATGCGCTGCACCATGACCTCGCGGCCGACCTGGTCGTAGGCGTAGCCGAGGGTCTTCATCATGGAGTGGGCGCTCGGCCGCCACACGCCCGTCGTGTAGTACAGGCCGCCCTCGTAGCGGCCGATCTTCCCGCCGGACTCGCTCTCCTCGCCCAGCCAGCGCCACCACTTCGTGCGCTGCTCGCGCATCTGCTGCTCGGTCAGCAGCGTGTGGTGGGCCGACGCCGGCTCAGGTCCGGTGTAGGCGCCGCCGGGGACGCCGCGCTGGTAGTAGTCGTACTCGTCCTGCAGGCCGCCCAGCGAGTGGCCCAGCTCGTGCGGGCTGATCAGGGCCGACATGCTGTTGCTGCCCGAGGCGGTGGCGTACGCGCCGCCGGCGCCGCCGTACGTGCCGCTGTTGGCCAGCGCGAGGATCTGCCGGTTGCCCGCGTCGGTGCCGGTGACCATGTCGGCGTAGCGGGTGGCGGCCGCGTTGTCCATGGTGATCAGGCGCTGCACGCTCGAGGGGTTGCAGCCGCCCCAGAAGCCCATGCCGAGCGGCGTGTCCCGGCGCGGCGCGTCCAGGCCGGGATCGCAGCTGATGCCGGACTCTCCGGAGACGATGTCGATCCGGTACACGTTGATGTAGTTCCGGTACGACTTGAACGGCTCGATGGACCACATCACGTTGAGATGCCGGTCCACATCGGCGCGGTACTCGTCCTGCTCGGCCTCGGTGTAGCCGTCGCCCATCACGATCAGGTTGAACCGTTTGGCCGGTGCTCCGGTGACCTGCACGGGCACGACGGTGGCCGAGCCCGGCTCGGCGGCGTGCGCGGGCGCTGCCGGAGCGGTGAACACGGTGGCGGCCAGTGTCACGGCCGCGAATATACGCATGATCGCACTATCGGGTGATCAGACCCGATAGTCCATCTCGTTCCGATCACGCCTTGGGGCTCATCGCTTGGCGCACGAGCCCTCCCGGATGGCCCTCGGCGAGCGAGAACCCGAGAGGTAGAATCTCATTAGGTGATGAATTATGGGAACTGTCATAGCGGGAGGCGGCCCGGCCGGTGCGATGCTGGCCCTTCTCCTGGCCAGGTCAGGCGTCGAGGTGACGCTGCTGGAGAAGCACAACGACTTCCTGCGGGACTTCAGAGGCGACACCATCCACCCCTCGACCCTGCAGGTGCTCGACGAGCTGGGCCTGGCGGAGGAGTTCCACAAGCTCCCCCATTACAAGGCGTACAACCTCAGCCTCGTCTCGGACTCCGGCGCCATCAGGCTGGCCGACATGAGCCACCTGCCCGGCAAGTTCCACTACATAGCGTTCGTCCCGCAATGGGACTTCCTCACGCTCATCACGCGGGCGGCGGCCCGGTACCCCACGTTCAAACTGCTCATGAACGCCGAGGCCACGGACCTGATCCGCGAGAACGGCGCGGTCCGCGGGCTGCGCTACCGCGACCCGTCAGGCGAGCACGAGATCAGGGCCGACCTGACCGTGGCCGCCGACGGCCGTACCTCGGTGCTGCGCGCGAAGGCCGGCCTGGTGCCGCAGGACCTCGGCGCGCCCATGGACGTGGTGTGGTTCCGGCTGCCCCGGGAGCCGGGCGACCGGCAGGACCCGTTCCTGCGGATCGCGAAGAACCGCCTCATGGTCGCCATCAACCGGGGCGACTACTGGCAGCTCGCGTACGTGATCATCAAGGGCGGCTACGACCGCCTGACACGCCAGGGCATCGACGCGCTGCGCGGGCCTGCTGCTGAGCTGCTGCCCTGGCTGGCCGGCCGGACCGAGCTGATCAGGAGCTTCGACGACGTCAGCGTGCTGACCGTCCGCCTCGACCGGCTGCGCCGCTGGCACCTGCCGGGGCTGCTGTGCATCGGCGACGCCGCGCACGCGATGTCGCCCGTCTTCGGCGTGGGCATCAACCTGGCCGTGCAGGACGCGGTCGCCACCGCCAACCTGCTGGCCGGACCGCTCAGGTACGGCAGGCCGCTCCCCGAGCGGGCGCTGCACCTGGTGCAGCGGCGCCGCATGCCGCCCACCCTGATCACGCAGGCGGTGCAGCGGTTCGTGCAGGACAGGTTCATCAGCCCCGCGCTCACCGACGGCTTCGACCCCGACAGGCTGCCCCGCGACCTGACGCGGATCCCGGTGCTCAACGCGCTGGCGGCGCGGATGATCGGCCTCGGCGTACGGCCCGAGCACCTCTTGGCAAAGGAGCCTTGACCTCCTCTGGGTTCGCACCCGTATAACCGCATTCTCACAACGTGGACAAGGGGGTCGGTGGGGTCGAGCCAGTGGAATACCCTCGTATCTCGTGAGCAGCAATCTAGTGGATCTCGATTCCTGGCGAGCCCTCCCCGCGGCACAGCAGCCTGACTGGCCCGACCGCGGCGAGCTCGACAAGGTTGTCGCCGAGCTCGGCGGCCTGCCCCCGCTGGTCTTCGCCGGCGAGTGCGACCAGCTCAAGGAGCAGATGGCGGCCGTAGCGCGCGGTGAGGCGTTCGTCCTGCAAGGCGGCGACTGCGCTGAGACGTTCGCGGGCGCGACCGCCGACAACGTGCGGCAGAAGCTGAAGACGTTGCTGCAGATGGCGATCGTGCTGACCTATGCCGGCCGGGTGCCGGTCGTCAAGATCGGCCGGGTCGCGGGGCAGTTCGCCAAGCCGCGCTCGAAGCCCACCGAGGTCCGCAACGGCGTGGAGCTGCCGGCGTACCGGGGCGACATGGTCAACGGGTTCGACTTCACGCCGGAGGCCCGCACGCCCGATCCGTGGCGGCTGCTCAAGGCGTACCACTCCTCCGCCGTGACGCTCAACCTGGCCCGCGCCTTCACCAAGGGCGGCTACGCCGACCTGCGCCAGGTGCACGCGTGGAACCAGGACTTCGTCGCCGAGTCACCCGCGGGCCGCCGCTACGAGCAGCTGGCCAGGGAGATCGACCAGGCGCTCGCCTTCATGCGGGCCTGCGGGGCCGACCCCGAGGAGTTCCACACGGTCGAGTTCTACTCCTCGCACGAGGCGCTGATCCTCGACTACGACCGTGCGCTCACGCGCATCGACTCGCGCACGGGGCTGCCGTACGACGTGTCGGCCCACATGGTCTGGATCGGCGAGCGCACCCGCCAGCTCGACGGGGCGCACGTCGACTTCTTCTCCAAGATCCGCAACCCGATCGGCGTCAAGCTCGGGCCCACCACCACGCCCGACGAGGCGCTCGCGCTGGTGGAGAAGCTCAACCCGGCCAACGAGGCGGGGCGGCTGACGTTCATCACCAGGATGGGCGCATCCAAGATCCGCGAGCACCTGCCCGCGCTGGTCAAAGAGGTCACCGCGTCCGGCGCGCGGGTCGCGTGGGTGTGCGACCCGATGCACGGCAACACGTTCGAGGCGCCGAGCGGCCACAAGACGCGGCGCGTCGACGACGTGCTCGACGAGGTGGCCGGCTTCTTCGAGGTGCACCGCTCGCTCGGCACCCACCCCGGCGGCATCCACATCGAGTTCACCGGTGACGACGTGACCGAGTGCGTGGGCGGCGGCCACGAGATCAACGAGGCCGATCTCGCCACCCGCTACGAGACGGCCTGCGACCCGCGGCTCAACCGCAGCCAGTCGCTCGACCTCGCCTTCCAGGTGGCCGAGCTCTACCGCGGCTGACGCGTCGCGGCTTACTCAGCGTGGCCGGACGGCGGGCCGGAGTGATGCTCCGGCCCGCCGTTCGCGCTTTCCGATAAAGAGTGATCCAGGTCTCATCGGCGGGCATTCCGGAACCTGAGAGAAAGGTGAGGTATGAGAGCTATGATCGCCCGCAAAAGCTCTCATATTTCAGGAGAAATGACGTGGCTGGTGCTCCGGAGGGGGTCGACCCGAACGTCCCCAACGTCGCGCGTATGTACGACTACTTCCTCGACGGCAAGGACAACTTCGCGGCCGATCGGGCAGCGGCCGAAGAGATCTTGAAGAAATTCCCGCACACCAAGGAAGGCGCCAGGGCGAACCGCGACTTCCTGCGCCGCGCCGTGCGCTATCTGGTGGACGCCGGCATCGAGCAGATCGTGGACCTGGGCGCCGGCCTGCCCACGCAGGGCAACACGCACGAGATCGCCCCGCAGGCGCGCGTCGTCTACGTGGACTACGACTCGGTGGTGTGCGTGCACGGCAGGGCGCTGCTGGCCAGGAAGGAGAACGTCGACTTCCTCCAGGCCGACGTGCGCGAGCCGGACGTGCTGCTCGGCAAGCTGCGCGGGCTGATCGACTTCGACAAGCCGGTGGCGTTCCTGATGCTGGCGCTGCTGCACTTCATCGAGGACGAGCACGCCTACGACCTGGTGGCCAAGCTGCGCGCGGCCAGCGTGCCCGGCAGCTACCTGGTGATCAGCCACGCCGTCGACCCGACGCCGGACATCACGCCGCAGGCGCTGGAGATCTACAAGAAGTCGACGGCCCAGCTCAACCTGCGCACGCGCGAGGACATCGAGCGCTTCTTCGAGGGCTACGAGCTGGCCGAGCCCGGGCTGACGTTCCCGGCCCGCTGGCGTCCCGACGAGGAGAAGCCGCTCGGCGACAACATCACGTTCGGCTACGTCGGCGTCGCACGCAAGCTCTGACGCCGGCCGCACGCGCGTGAGGCCCCGCCGTCGTCCGGCGGGGCCTCACGCGTGTCGGAAGCTCAGTTCTGCTGCTGGGCGTTCTTCAGCTCCTCGGCGAGCTCGGCCCTGATCGCGTCCATGTCGAGGGCCCTGACCTGACGGATGAGGTCTTCAAGCGCGGGCGCCGGAATGGCGCCGGCCTGCGCGAAGACGACGATGCCGTCGCGGATGGCCATCAGCGTCGGGATCGAGGTGATGTCGAACCCCTGAGCCAGCCCCTGCTCAGCGTCGGTGTCAATCTTGCCGAAGGTGATGTCCTCGTGCTTGTCCGACGCCTGCTCGAAGATCGGACCGAACTTCTTGCACGGCGGGCACCACTCGGCCCAGAAGTCGAGCAGCACGATCCCCTTGTCGGCGATCTCGTTGAAGTTCTTCTCGGTTACTTCGATGGTCGCCACAAGTGGCTCCTTGCTCGTTGTCGCTAGCAGTGCATCCGTCTCAACCACGTACCCACACCCAGCATTCCATGCTCCGGCGCCGGGCGCGGCCCCTCTTGGCGACCGCGCCCGCGCGGATCAGCGGCCGCCGGGCAGGTTCAGGCCGATGACCAGGGGATCGTGGTCGGAAGATCGGTAGGCGTCGGGCCGGTAGAGATCCGGCGGATTGAACTCGGTGTTGTAGTCGCGGATGCGCGGCTCGTCGGCGTTGATGTGCCAGATCGTGGCGCCGCTGACCCGCTTGAGCAGCTGCCGGCCGACGAGGGCGTGGTCCAGCTCGCCCGCCAGCCCGTCGAACAGGTAGCTGTAGCGCTGCCCGGCGGGCACGAACCGCTTGGTGACACTGGCCAGGCCGCCCGCTTCGAGTGTGCGGATCGGGTCCTCCTCGCCGTAGGCGTTGAGGTCGCCGAGCACGATCGGGTGGGGCAGGTCCTGCTCCTCGATGATGCCGAGCAGGGCCTTGGCCTGGGCGACGCGGGTGGCGTTCCAGCAGCTCTGGCCGTCGCCCTGGTCGGCGTCGGGCCCGCCGGACGGGCAGCTTCCCTTCGACTTGAGGTGGTTGACCAGCATGGTGAACGGCTGGCCGCCGCCCTTCCTGCGGAAGGTCTGGATCAGCGGCGGACGGCTGAACACCGGGTCCTGCGACGACGTCGCCGCGCCGACCGGGGTCAGTTTGCCCGGCTTGTAGATGATGCCGACCTGGATGGCGTCGGTGCCGGGGTACGGGTGCGCGAGCGCGGCGTACGTACCGGCGCCGACCTCGGCGTTGACCGCGTCCACGAGCGCCTGGAGCGCGGTCTGGCCGTTGTTCTCGACCTCCATGAGGGCGACCGCGTCGGCGTCGAGCCCCTTGAGCGCGGACACCAGCTTGGCGAGCTGGCGCCGCTGCTCCTCCGCGTTGTCCGCGCCGCGCGAGCCGAGCGTGGTGAACCAGTTGAGGGTGTTGAAGGAGGCCACCTTGACGTTGCCGCCCACCCGGGCCGGCCTGGCCGGGCGCGGGCCGGCGCTCGCGTACGCGATGGGCTCGGTGGGCTGGAGCCGGTAGGAGCCGAAGCCGTAGCCGAGCACGCCGGTGACGCCGCGCGCCACGTCGCCCGCGCGTACGACGGGCGGCAGCGTCGCGGGGTTCTCCCGGGTGGAGGCGTCGTCCACGAGCAGCGCGCGGCGCTCGTTCCCGGCGGCGTCCACGCCGTGCCGGTCGGTCGGCTGGAAGCAGGCCCTGCGCGGAGAGCGTGACCTCGCCGTAGCGGCCCAGGTTGTAGTGGTCGCTGACGGTCAGCGGCTGCGGGAAGGTCAGCAGCATGTTCTCGACCTGCTCCAGGCTCGCGCCCGCCGCCACCGGCAGCCGGTACGGCAGCGGCGCCACCCGGCCCGTGCCGCAGACGTCCACGGCGGTGACGGGCGACAGCTCGGTCCGGCCGTTGTACTCGGTGACCGTGCCGGTGATCAGGACGCGGTCGCCGACCTTGACGTCCCTGACCGACTCGCGGGCGTACGCGAACAGCCCCTCGGACGTGGCCGGATCGGCGTCGGGCCGCGGATCCTGCAGGAAGAAGCCGCTGAGCTGGTCGGTCCGCTGGAAGTCGGCGGTGACGACGCCTTCGACGCGCACGGTCTGTCCGGCCAGAGGGCTGGCGTCCCCGGCGCCCTGAACCTGCGCGATGCGGTGGGAGGCGGGGGTGGCGCAGGCGGCGCTCGCCCCTGGAGCGGGGTCGGCGGCGGCCGGGGCGGCGGGCAGCGCCGCGCAGGCCGCGACGACGGCGGCCAGGGACGCTCGCGATAAAGCTTGCATGTCCGGCACTTTACGGCTAATTCCGGCTGCCTATTTCCACATAAAGATGGCTAGAACATTAAATTGTCGAACCTTGACATCGGCGGTTGCGGGTATCACTTGTGCATGGACTGGGTCACCTGCGCGCATTCCGCTGCTTGCACAGGAATCGCTAGCCGTCCCACCGGCCTGTGCCTTGCCCACCTCGGCCCCGAGGATTCGCGCGCGGCGCTCGCCGGGCTCTCCCCCGGCCGCCTGCTCGACCTGCGCGGCACCACCGTCACCAGTACCCTGCTCGGCATGGTGCTCGACGCCACCGGCGGCCGCCCGGGACGCGCCCGCCTCGACCGGGCCAGGTTCACCGGCGACGTGCGGCTGTCCGGGGTGACCTTCTGCGGCGACGTGTCCCTTGACGGCGCCAGGTTCGACCGGTTGGCCTCGTTCTTCGGGGCCCGTTTCGAGGGCAACGTGTCGCTCGCGGGCGTCAGGTTCGGCCGCGAACTGTCCTTCCATGGCGTGACCGTACGCGGGCACGTCTCGCTCGACCAGGCCGTGATGTCGCGCGACGCGCTGTTCAGCGAGGCCGACTTCGGGCACGGGCTGTCGTGCGAGCGGGCCAGGTTCGACGGGTACGCCACCTTCGACGGCGCCGGCCTGGGCGACGGCGGGGTCTTCAGGGGCGCGCGCTTCGGCCGTACGCTGTCGTTCCGCAAGGTCAGGGGGCACGCCTGGTTCGAGGCCGCCCACTTCGCCTCCGACGCCTACCTGTCGGCCACCGGCCGGCTGTCGGCGGCCAGGGCGCGCGCCGACGGGCTGCTCGACGTGGCGGTGGCGCGCTGCGGCGTCGACCTGCGAGGCGTCGAGGTGACCGGCCCGGCCAACGTGCGCCTCACCGACTCCCAGGCCGATCTGGAGGGCGCGGTGCTGCACGGCCCGGCCACCGTGACCGGGCGCGGCAGGTCCACGCTCACCTCGCTGCGCCATGTCGACGCCGGCGACCTCGTCCTGCACGGGCTCGACCTGACGACGTGCCGCTTCGCGGGGCTGGTGCACCCGTCGGGGGTGCGGGTCGAGGACTGCACGTTCGCGTTCACGCCGCGCGGGGTGCGGCTCAGCCTGCGCTGGCCGATGCTGCGCCGGCTCTCCCGGCGGCGGGCACCGGCCGGCGAGCGCACGCTGCACGGGAGCGAACACAGCGGAGAACACGGAAGCGGAAGCCGCGGCGACGGCCCCGACGACACCGGCGCCGCGCCCGACGGGCCGGCCGCCCTCTACGCGGGCCTGCGGCCCGGCGACCAGGCCACCGACGCCGGCTTCGCCTTCGCCACGACGGAGATGCGCCGCCGAGCCGGTCACGGCCGGTGGGGGCGCTGACCCGGGCGGCCGTTCTGTGAGACACGGATTCCGGTACGACGCGGCTTCGCGCACCGGCGAGCACGCGTCCCCGGCGCGCCGGGTCGTTCCGCGGCAAGGGCGGCCTGGACAGGCCGCACCGGACGCGTCCCCGGCTCACTGGGGCGTTCCCCGCCGACCGCCGCCCAGGCAGGGGTCAGAACTCGGCGGCGATCTCTTCGATGGCGGCGAAGTGCCCGCGCCAGCCGCCGCCCATGATGCGCCGCGACATCTGCTGCAGCTCGTCGTCCGGATCGAAGCCCTCGTGGTCGAGGAAGAGCCGGGTGCCCTTGCCCTCGGGCTCCAGCCGCCACGTCACGGTCCAGTCCGCCCGGCCGTCGCTCCAGGCGAGCCTGAGCAGCTTCTCCGGCTCGATGGCCAGCACCTCGCAGCGCACGATCCCGTCGAAGCCGACCTGCGGCCTGGGCGTGGTGGTGAACGTGAAGCGGTGGCCGACCTCGGGCTTGAAGTCGTTCGGCATCAGCCAGCGGGCCATCAGCTCCGGCTCGGTGAGCGCCCGCCACACCTTGGCCGGCGGGTGGGCGAGGACCTGATCGAGCCTGATGGCCCGGCGGTCGTCATCGGTCTTGGGGGTTCCCGCCGGGGGCAGGGTCGGTGGCATCGTCGTCCTCCATGTCGTCGAGCAGGGTGGAGAGCGCGGCGAGACGTTCCCGCCAGAAGCGCTCGTACGGGCTGAGCCAGTCGCGGATCTCCATGAGCGGCCCCGCCTCCAGCCGGTAGTGGCGCTCGCGGCCCCTGCGGCTCTCGGAGACCAGCCCCGCGTCCTTGAGCACCTTGAGGTGCTCCGACACGCTGGGCCTGCTCATGTCGAAGTGCTCGGCCAGCCGCCCGGCGGGCTGGGCGCCCTCGTCGAGCAGCAGGCGCAGCAGCTCGCGCCGCACCGGGCTGGCCAGGGCGCTGAAGACGTGGTCGGTGCTCACGTCCGGCCGCCCTTCACATGGCCGCGGGCGCGAGCAGCGACGGTCGCGAGTAAGGAGATGGGCATGTCGGACACTATACGTAGGTTTTTTCCTACATGTCACCCCCGGCCTCCGGCGCAATATCAGGGAATTCCCCGATGAAGCCCAGGGTCGTGCTCTCTAGACTTGAGCCATGCTCATCGACGACTACGTGTCCGAGCTTGATCGGGCCCTGTGCGGCCCTCCGGGACCCAAGCGCGACCTGGTCGTCGAGGCACGTGACAGCCTGCTCGACACCGCCGAGGCACTCGAGGCCGAAGGGCTCGATCGGGAGGAGGCCGAGCGGCAGGCGGTGAAGGAGTTCGGCGACATCGCCGAGATCACCCCCGGCTACCAGATGGAGCTGACCGCCGCGTCGGGCCGGCGGCTGGGCACGCTGCTGTTCGTGAGCGTGCCGATCACGGTCGCGATGTGGTCGGTGCTGTGGCGGATCTACCCCGGCGACGCCGCCGCCTGGGCCGCCGCGCCCGCCTGGTCCGGCGTCGTCTCCGAGCTGATCGACGTGCTCCAGCTCGCCACCGGCGTGTACGGCGGCCTGGTGGTCTTCGCGCTGAGCAGGGGCGCCCGCTGGATCAAGCGGCCCCGTCTCGCCATCAGGTCGATGGCCTTCATGGTCTTCGGCACGCTGGCGATCACCGCCGGGCTGTCGCTGGTGCTGTCGCTCGCCCTGGACACCTCGGCCTCGCTCGCCCCGCTGCCGGCCCTGCTGGCGAACCTGGTCACCTCGGCGATGTGGGGCCTGCAGATCTACGGCGCCACGCAGTGCGTGCGCGTGACGCGTTCCTGAGCCCGGCTCACCCCAGCCCGGCTCACCCCAGCGCTGCGGACTCGGCGCGCAGCACGCTGCCGATCACGGTGGAGAACTCCCGCCAGGCCGATCGCTCTCCCTGAAGCTGCTTCCTCCCCGATTCGGTGAGCCGATAGGTGCGGCGCTTGCGCCCGCCCACGGTCGCCCACTCGCTCGACAGGTAACCGATGCGCTCGAGCCTGCGCAGCGCCGGATAGACGGTGCCGGTGGGCACGCTGAGCACTCCCCCGCTGCGCTCCTGCAGGGCCTCGATGATGGCATAGCCGTGCAGCGGCTCGTCCTCCAGCACGGAGAGCAGCAGAGCGTCCATGTGCCCGCGCAACGCGTCCGGATTCATGACTTCGATCCTAGTGACCGGTCTCCCATGTAGCCAGTCTACATGTAGACTTTCTACGTGTAGGCTACCTACGTATCGAGGGACACGACTTCGGAGCGGTGATGGACGTCCTGGATCTGGCACGCACACAGTTCGCGTTGACCGGCAGCCTGCACTTCCTGTTCGTGGTGCTCACGCTGGGCCTGGCGCCACTCGTGGCGATCATGCACACCCGGTGGGCACGGACCGGGCAGCCGCTGCACGAGCGCATGACGCGCTTCTGGGGGCAGATCTACGTGATCAACTACGCGCTCGGCATCGTGACCGGGCTCGTCATGGAGTTCCAGTTCGGGCTGGCGTGGAGCGGGCTGACCGACTACGCGGGCGACGTGTTCGGCGCGCCGCTCGCCATGGAGACGCTGCTCGCCTTCTTCCTGGAGTCCACCTTCCTCGGCCTGTGGATCTTCGGCTGGGCCGGCTGCCCAAGTGGGCGCACGTGGCCTGCATCTGGGCGGTGACGCTCACCGCGTACGCGAGCGCGTTCTTCATCATGGTCGCCAACTCGTTCCTGCAGAACCCGGCGGGCGCCGTCGCCGACGGCGAGCGGCTGCGGCTGGCGGACTTCGGCGCGCTGCTCACCAACAAGGCGCTGACCTTCTCGTTCCCGCACGTCATCGGGGCCGGGCTGTTCACCGGCGGGATGGTGCTGGTGGGCGCGAGCGCGTACCGGCTGTGGCGGCGCGCGGAGGAGACGGAGTTCTTCGGCCGGTCGCTGCGCACTGGCGTGCTCGCCGCCGCCCTCGGCATCATGGTGACCGTCGCCTTCGGCTACGCCCAGTTCGGCGGCGTCGCCGAGGGCAAGTTCGGCAGCGGCAACGTGCCGGCGTCCGTGGCGCTCGGTTTCATGATCGAGATCGGCCAGCTCCTGGCGCTGGTCGTGCTGTTCGTGATGCTGCCGCTGATCCGGGTGCTGCCGCGGGCCCGCTGGGCGCACCCGGTGCTCATGCTGATGACACCGCTGCCGTTCATCCTGGCGATCCTCGGCTGGATGGCCAGGGAGATCGGCAGGCAGCCGTGGATGATCTGGGAGCGGCTCACCGTCGCCGACGCCATGACGCCCGGCCTGACCGCCGGCATGGTGACGACCTCGCTGATCGGATTCACCGCCGTGCTCGGGCTGCTGGCGGTCGTCGACTACGTGCTCATCGCCCGCGCGATCAGGCGGGGCCCGCAGGCGCCCGACCTCGGCGCCGCCGCCGAGAGCACGCCCTCCCCCGCCCTGACCTACTGAAGAGGTGCTGACGATGGAGCTGCTGTGGTTCGCCGTCTTCACGGTGCTGCTGACCGGTTACTTCGCCCTTGAGGGCTTCGACCTCGGTGTGGGGCTGCTGCTGCCGCTGCTCGGCAGGACGCGCGCCGACCGGGACCGCATGGTGGCCGCGATCGCCCCGTACGTGCTGGCCAACGAGGTGTGGCTGGTCGCCGTGGGCGGGACGCTCGCCGGGGTCTACCCGCTGCTGGACGGCCGGGTGCTGTCCGCCCTGTATCCGCTGGTCGTGGCCATGCTGCTGAGCTGGGTGCTGCGCGATGCCGGGCTGTGGTTCCGCCGCAGGGCCGGCGGCACGGTCTGGCGGGGCTTCTGGGACGCCGCCATCGCATTCGGCTCGCTCGGCCTGTCCGCCGGCTGGGGCATGGCCCTGTACGCCGCCGCCACCGGCTTCCAGGCCCCCGCGGTGCACCCGCTCGGGCTGCTGCTCGGCGTCGTGGTGACGCTGCTGTTCGCCTTCCACGGCTGGACGTTCCTGGCCTGGCGCACGCCCGGCGTGTTCGGGGCCGCGCGGTCCGGGCGGGCGCTGCTGGTGTCGGGGGCGGCGGCCGCGCTGCCCGCGCTCGGAGTGCTGGTGGCCGCGATGCCGTACCTGCTGGAGCACACCGCTCCCCCGGCCACGCTGAATGTGCTCAGTCTCATGGTCCTGCCTGTCGCGCCCATCCTGGTAGGGGCGCAAGTATGGGTATGGCGCACTTTCCGGCCAGGCAAGGACGCCGTCCTGCTCCCGTCGTTCTTCTGAGGACCACCGAGGGCTACTACTAGGGGCTCTGTGCACAAGGGTTTGCTTTCGCTCATGCGGGCCGAGCGCGCGGTCCGCACGCATCTCGCCGTCACCATGGCCGCCGCCGTGCTCGCAGGGCTGCTCGTGCTGGTGCAGGCCGAGCTGCTCGCGGGCGTGCTGTCCGGGCGGTTCACCGCGGCCGCGCTCGGCGTACTGGCGGCCGTGGTCGGGGTGCGGGCGCTGCTGGCCTGGACACAGGGCGTCTTCGCCGGGCGCACCGCCACCGGCGTCAAGTCCGCGCTGCGCCGGCGGCTGCTCGGACGGCTGCGCGAGCTGGGCCCCGCCCGGCTGACCGCCCACCGCTCCGGCGAGCTCGTCACGCTCGCCGGACGCGGTCTCGACGGGCTCGACAACTACCTGACCGGCTACCTGCCGTCCATCGCCGTGGCCGGTGTCGTGCCGCTGGCCGTGCTCGTCCGGCTGTTCGCCGCCGACCTGGCCAGCGCCGTGATCGTGCTGGTGACGCTGCCGCTGATCCCGATCTTCGGCGCGCTCGTCGGCATGACCACCAAGGCCGTCACCGAACGTCAGTTCAAGGCGCTGTCGCGGCTCGGCGGCCACTTCCTCGACGTCGTGCGCGGGCTGCCCACGCTGCGCGCCTTCGGCCGGGCCCGCTACCAGGCCGGCGTCATCCGGCAGGTCGCCGACGCGCACCGCAGCGCCACCATGCGGACGCTGCGGGTGGCGTTCCTGTCGTCGCTCGTGCTGGAGCTGTGCGCCTCGCTGTCGCTGGCACTGGTCGCGGTGCCGATCGGGCTGCGGCTGCTCGGCGGCTCGCTGGACCTGACGACGGCGCTGCTGGTGCTGCTGCTCGCGCCTGAGGCGTACCTGCCGCTGCGGGCCATGGGGACGCGTTTCCACGCCTCCATGGAGGGCGTGGCGGCGGCCGACGCGGCCTTCGCCGTCCTGGACGCCGAGACCGGCGAGCGCACGGGCGGGACCCGCGAGGTCGCGGGCGGCGGCGCGCCGGAGATCCGGCTGGAGAACGTCACCGTGCGCTACCCCGGCCGCGACACGCCCGCCCTTGAGGACGTCTCGCTGACCATCGCGCCGGGCGAGCGGGTGGCGCTGGTGGGCGAGAGCGGCGGCGGCAAGAGCACGCTGCTCCACCTCATACTCGGTTTCGTCCAGCCGTCCTCGGGCCGGGTCCTGATCGACGGTGCCGACCTGCGCGAGCTCGACCTCGCGGGGTGGCGGGCGAGGCTCGCCTTCGTGGCGCAGCGGCCGCATCTGTTCGCCGCGTCGGTGGCCGACAACATCCGGCTCGGGGCCCCCTCCGCCTCGCTCGACGACGTGCGCAGGGCGGCCGAGGCGGCGCACGCCGACTTCGTCGCCGATCTGCCGCAGGGGTTCGACACGGTGCTGGGCGAGCGCGGCGCGAACCTGTCGGCGGGGCAGCGCCAGCGGGTCGCCCTGGCCCGCGCCTTCTGCCGCCCCGACGCCTCGGTGCTGCTCCTCGACGAGCCCACGGCCCGGCTCGACGGCCGCAGCGAGGCCGCGGTGGTGGCGGCCACCGCCAAGCTGGCCCAGGGCCGTACGGCGGTCATCGTCGCGCACCGGCCCGCCATGATCGAGCTCGCCGACCGCGTGATCCGCGTCCACGACGGCCGCATCCTCTCCGACACCGCCAGGACCGGCACCCGGGCGGATGGCGCGGCGGCCGAGGACGTACGCGTGGCGCCTCAGGACGGCGAGCGGGCCCAGCAGGCACACGCGGAGCCAGAGGACGGCGAGCGGGCCCAGCAGGCACACGCGGAGGCTCGGGACGGCGCGCCTGCCGGGCAAGCACGTGGGGAAGGGAGCGGACGATGAAGCGGCGGTTGGGCCTGCGCCTGTGGTGGGCGGTGCTGGCCGGGTCGGCGGCCGACCTGGCCGGTCTCGGGCTCATCGCGGCGGCCGCCTGGCTGATCACCCGGGCCGCCGAGCAGCCGCCGCTGGCCGCGCTGAGCGTGGCGATCGTGGCGACCAGGGCGTTCGCCACGAGCAAGGGCGTCTTCCGCTACGCCGAGCGCCTCACCGGCCACGACGTCGCCCTGCGCGCCCAGGCGGGCACCAGGGAGGACCTGTACGAGGCGCTCATCCCGCCGCAGCGCCCCCGCCACGGCGGTGCCGACCTGTTGAGCCGCATGGTGGACGACACCGAGGCCGTCCAGGACCTGCTGGTCCGCTGCCTGCTGCCGGCCGTGGCCGCGGCGATCGCCGGCCTCGCGGCCGTGGTCATCGGGCTGACGATCCTGCCGGTGGCGGCGCTGGTGCTGCTGGCGGGCCTGGCGCTGGCCGGGGTGCTGCTGCCCGCGGGCACGGCCGCCGCGGCGCGCCGCTGGTCGGCGCGGATCGCCCCGGCGCGGGCGGCGCTGGCGGGCCGGGTGGCCGACCTGGTGCACGGCTCGGCCGACCTGGCCGCGTACGGCGCGGACGGGGCGGCCCTGGACCGGGCGCTGGCGGCCGATGACGCGCTGGCCGCACTCGAACGCCGCCAGGCCCGCGTGCACGCCGCCGCCCTGGCCGGCGGCACCCTGCTGCAGGGCCTGACCGTGGCGGCCGTGGTGCTGCTCGCCCAGTCGGCGGGCGTGGACTCGGTCGGCACGGCGGTGCTCGCTCTGACCGGGCTGGTGGCGTTCGAGCCGGTGCTGCCGCTGGCGGCGGCGGGCGAGCGGATGGCGGGCATCACGGCGGCGCTGCGGCGGCTGCGCGAGGTGCGCTCGTCGGAGCCGGCCGTCACCGAGCCCGCCGCGCCCAAGCCCCGCCCCGAGCCGCCGCTCACCATCGAGATCGAGGACCTCGTGGTCCGCCACCCGGCGCTCGACGGGGAGGCACGCGACGGCGACCACCCGGCCCCCTACGGCGGTCGCCCGGCGCTCGACGGGGTGTCGCTGCGGGTCGAGCCCGGCCGGCGGGTGGCGATCGTCGGGCCGAGCGGCGCGGGCAAGAGCACGCTGCTGGCCGCCCTCATGCGCCTGGTCGAGCCCGACTCCGGCCGCATCACGGTGAACGGCGTGGACGTGCGCGACCTGCCGGGCGACGACGTACGCGCCCTCATGACCGGCCTCACCCAGGACCCGTACATCTTCCGCGCGAGCCTGCGCGACAACCTGCGCCTGGCGGGCCCCGACGCGGACGACGAGCGGCTGCTGCGGGCGGTGCGCGACGCCCGCCTGGACGGCTGGGTCGAGCGGACCGGCTGGGACACCGAGCTGGGCGAGGACGGCAGGACGGTGTCGGGCGGCCAGCTCCAGCGGCTGGCGCTGGCCAGGGCGCTGCTGTACGACCCGCCTGTGCTGCTGCTCGACGAGCCGGCCGAGGCGCTCGACGAGGAGACCGCCGACCGGCTCATGGAGGATCTGCTCGACGTCACCCGCGACCGCACGACGCTGCTGGTGACCCACCGGCTCAAGGGCCTGGAGTCGGTCGACGAGGTGATCGTGCTGGAGGACGGCCGGGTGACGCAGCGCGGCACGCACGACGAGCTGGTACGCGTGCCCGGCTACTACCGCGACCTGTGGGAGTCGGAGGTCCTCACCCGGCGGTGACCGCCCCGTGCCCGCGAGTTGAGTTGGCGACGCCATCAGGTTTAAAGTGCAAACTACTTTATTGATTCGAGGAGTTTGCATGGCCGATGACGATGAGCGCGCGCCCAGCCCCGAGGAGATGCTGCGGGTCATCGAGGAGCAGAGCCACGCCACCGTGCGGCTGCTGAAGGGCGACCCGCGCCTGCTCTACGTCCCGTGGGGGGTGTCCTGGCTGCTCGGCTTCGCCGCCCTGTTCCTGCACTACGGCCTCGACGGGCGCTCCTACCTGCCGATCTCGCAGATGCAGGCGGTGAGCGTGCTGATGGGGGCCATGATCGTGGCGGGGGCGGTGTCCGCGTACGGGATCGTCAAGATGAACAAGTCGGTGCGCGGCGACACCTCGGCCAGGGGCGCGATGTACGGCTACGCGTGGCTGGCGGGCATGGTGCTGGCCTCGCTCATCGCGATCAGGCTGGGCCCGATGCTGCCCGCCGCCGAGCGCGGCCTGCTGTGGGCGGGCGGCCCGCTGCTGGTCGTCGCGTTGCTCTACATGCTGGGCGGCGCCATCTGGCTCAACTGGCCGATGTTCTTCATCGGCGGCTGGACGGCCGGTGTGAACGCGCTGGGCGTGCTGCTCGGCCCCGGCCCGCACGCGCTGCTGACGGCGGTTCTGCTGGGCGGCGGGTTCATCGCGGCCGGGCTGTGGCTGTGGCGGAGGCAGCGCGGGTGAGCGGGGACGCGGAGAACAAGCCAGGGGGCGCGCCGCCCGAGCTGGACCCGGTGATCCACGCCCAGGCGAGGCTGCGCGTGGTGGCCGCGCTCAACGTGCTGGCCGACGGCGACGAGATGGCGTTCAACTCGCTCAAGGAACTGCTCGGCATGACGGCGGGCAACCTGTCGGTGCACCTCACCAAGCTGGAGGACGCCGGCGACGTCCGCATCACCAAGACACACAGGGGCCGCACGCCCGTCACGTACGTGGCGCTGACCAAGCGCGGGCGGCTGGCCTTCGAGGAGTACACCGCGGCGATCCGCGCCCTGCTGGACAACGCTGGAGGAGTCCGATGACGGTTCTGGCCCGCGCCTTAGAGGTGACCCGCCGCTACGGCGACGTGGTGGCGCTCGACCGCGTCTCGCTCGACATCGGGGCGGGCGAGCTGGTCGGCCTGCTGGGCCCCAACGGGGCCGGCAAGTCCACGCTGCTCAGCCTGTTCGCCGGGCTGCGCCGGCCGACGTCGGGCACCATCGAGCTGCTCGGCGGCTCGCCGCTCGACCCGGTGACGCGGCGCGGCATCGGCGTGACCCCGCAGGAGACGGGGCTGCCGGAGTCGCTGCGGGTCGGCGAGGTGGTCGACTTCGTCTGCGCCCACTACCCCGATCCGGTCGGCAGGGAGGAGCTGCTCGGCCGGTTCGGGCTCGCCGACCTGGCCGGGCGTCAGGTCGGCGGCCTGTCGGGCGGTCAGCGGCGGCGGCTGGCGGTGGCGCTCGCGTTCGCCGGGAACCCGCGGCTGGTCTTCCTCGACGAGCCGACCACCGGTCTCGACGTCGAGGCCAGGCACGCCCTGTGGGCGGGCGTCACGGCCTTTCACGACAGCGGCGGCACGGTGCTGCTGACCAGCCACTACCTGGAGGAGATCGAGGCGCTGGCCGAGCGGGTCGTGGTGCTGGGCCACGGCCGGGTGCTGGCCGACGACACGGTGAACGCGATCCGCGGCCTGGTGGGCGTGCGGCGCGTCTCGCTGGTGGCCGAGCGCCTGCCCGAGCTGCCCGGCGTGCTCGGCAGCGAGCGGGCCGGCGACCGGATCAGCCTGGTCACCACCGACCCCGATCGGCTGGTGGTCGAGCTGGTCCGCAGCGGCGCGCCGTTCTCCGGCCTGGAGATCAGGCCCACCACGTTGGAAGAGGCGTTCCTCACGATCACCGGCAAGGAGTCGGCCCATGTCTAGCCTGGTCGCCGCGCACACCCGCGTCCTGCTGCTCGAACAGCTCAGAGTGCCCATCGGCCTGGCGGCGGGCGCGCTGTTCCCGGCCATAGCGCTGCTGGCGTTCGTGGTGCCGTTCGCCGGTGACGATCCGCGGGCGGCCACGATGGCGACGGCGTCGCTGATGCTGTTCGGCGCGATGTCGCAGGCGATCATCGGGCTGGCGGTCACGGTGTCGCAGGACCGCGAGCAGCCCTGGAACCCCTACGTCCGCACGCTGCCCGCCGGGCCGTTCCCCCGCTTCGCGGGGCGGATCCTCGCCGCGGTGGTGCAGATCCTGCTCGGGGTGGTGCCGGTGCTGCTGGTCGCGGCGCTGTTCACCGAGGCCGTCATCACGCCGGTGCGGCTGCTCGCGGCGCTGGCGACGCTGGTCGCGGGCTCGGTGCCGTTCATGCTGATGGGGCTGTGCGTCGGGTTCCTGCTGACCGCCAAGGCGGCGATCGCGGTGTCGCAGCTGCTGTTCTTTCCGCTCGGCGTGCTGGGCGGGCTGCTGCTGCCGCCGCATATCCTGCCGGGGGTCGTGGAGGCGGTCTCGCCGTTCACGCCCGCGCGTGGCGTGGCCGAGCTGCTGTGGGCGGTGACGGCGGGCACGACGCCCGACGGGGTGGCGCTGGCGGCGCTGGCCGGCTGGACGGTGCTGGCCGCCGTAGGGGCCGTGTGGGCGTACCGCCGCGACGAGGGGCGGCGCTTCACCTGAGGGGATGTGCCGGAGAACTGGGGGGTGTGCCGCCGAGTCCGCAGCGATCTCGACGACACACCCGTCCATGAGGGGTCCCGTGTGTTACGCGTTCTCCGCGAGGGTGACGTTCACCTCGTGACTGTCGCCATCCCTCATATATGTGATCTTGACCTCTTGGCCGGGTTTGAAACCTCTGACCTGCCCAACAACGGTATCGCCTCCGTCAACCATCTTGTCACCGATCTTCGTGATGAGGTCGCCTTGCTGCAGTCCGGCCTTGTCCGCCGGACTTCCGGGGGTGACCTCTCTGATCAGCGCGCCTGGCACGTCGCCGGTGGCGTCGGTCACGCTCACGCCGAGCCAGGCGTGCGTGACCTTGCCGCTGGAGATGAGCTGCTCGGAGACCTGCTTGGCGGTGTTGACCGGGATGGCGAAGCCGACGCCGCCGCCCGCCGCCTCGGAGGCGATCGCGGTGTTGATGCCGACGAGCTCGCCCGCCGCGTTCACCAGCGCGCCGCCGGAGTTTCCGGGGTTGATCGAGGCGTCGGTCTGGATGGCGCCACCGATCGTGGTGGGCATGCTCTCATTGGCCTGCGGCCAGCCGGGCGGGAGCTGCCTGCGCTCCTGGTTGCCGAGGTTCAGCGTACGGTCGAGCGCGCTGACGATGCCCGCCGTGACGGACCCGTCGAGGCCGAGCGGGCTGCCGATGGCCAGCACCGGGTCGCCGACCCTGAGCTTGTCGCTGTCGCCGAGCGTGGCCTTGACCAGGCCCGAGACGCCCTCGGCCTTGATGACGGCGAGGTCGGTCGCCGGGTCGGTGCCGACGATGGTGGCCCGCGCTGTCTTGCCGTCGCTGAACTTGACCGTCATCTGGCCGCCCTGGCCCGCCCCCACGACCACGTGGTTGTTGGTGAGGATCATGCCGTCCTCCGACAGCACCACGCCGGAGCCCTCACCGGTCTGCCCCTTGATCATCACGACCGTGGGCTGCACCTTGGCCGCCACCTCGGCCACCGTGAGCTGGTCGGAGGCCGACTTGAAGACCGGGCCGGGAGTCACGGGAGCGCTGCTCGCGACCGGCTCAGGCTGGAACGAGGTGGCGACAGCGGCCCCCACGACGCCGCCGACGACGGCCATGGCGGCCATGGCGAGACCCGCGATGACCTTCTGGCCGACGGTGAAGCGCGCCTGTTCGGGCTGCGCCGGCGGTGGCGGCGGCACCTCCATGACGATCGTCTCCCGTCGGGGAAAGCCCCCGGCTATCGGCGGGGTGGCGCCGAACTGGCTCCACCCACCGGAGTCCCGCCGCTCGGGACCCTGCTCGCGAGGCTCGTTCGCGTTCATCCTGTCATCTCCCTCGAATCCCTCTGCTTCAAGGGTGTCAAGACTCTCGTAAGAGCGGGCTAAGAGCGGAATTCCGCGGGCGCCGCACGCCCTGATGCGGCGCTCATCGGACGAGCTCGCGGCGGGCGCGCGGGGTGCGGAGCCTCCGTTCGATCTTTCTTAACGTCCGGCGGGCCAGTACTCGTCCCTCAGCAGCCGCTTGTAAAGCTTGCCGGTCGGGTGGCGGGGCAGCTCGGCCCGGAAGTCCACCGACTTGGGGCACTTGTAGTGGGCCAGGTGCTCGCGGCAGTACGCGATCAGCTCCGACTCCAGCTCCGGTCCCGCCTCGTCCATGTTCACCGGCTCGACCACGGCCTTGACCTGCTCGCCCATCTCCTCGTCCGGCACGCCGAACACCGCCACGTCGGCCACCTTCGGATGCACCGACAGCACGTTCTCGGCCTCCTGCGGGTAGATGTTCACACCACCTGAGATGATCATGTACGAGCGGCGGTCGGTCAAATACAGGAAGCCCTCCTCGTCGAGGTAGCCGATGTCGCCCAGCGTCGTCCAGCCCCTGCCCTTCGGGTCCTGGGCCGAGCGGGTCTTGTCGGGGTCGCCGTGGTACTCGAAGCGGCCGCCCTTCTCGAAGTAGATCGTGCCGTGCTCGCCCGGCGGCAGGTCATCGCCGTTCTCGTCGCAGATGTGCACGATGCCGAGCAGGGAGCGGCCGACCGTGCCCTTGTGCGTCAGCCAGTCCTCAGGGCCGACGTAGAGGAAGCCGTTGCCCTCGGTGCCCGCGTAGTACTCGTGGATGATCGGTCCCCACCACTGCATCATCTGCTCCTTGACCGGGATGGGGCAGGGCGCGGCGGCGTGGATGGCGTACTTGAGCGAGGAGACGTCGTACTTGGCGCGGACCTCCTGCGGCAGCTTCAGCATCTTGATGAACATCGTCGGTACGAGCTGCGTGTGCGTCACCGCGTACCGCTCGACCGCCGCCAGGTACTGCTCGGGGTCGAAGCGCTCCATCACCACCACCGTGGCGCCGAGGCGCTGGAACGACATGCAGTAGCGCAGCGGCGCGGCGTGGTAGAGCGGGGCGGGCGAGAGGTAGACGCTGCCGGCCGTCGGCGCGAACAGGGCCTGGATGAGCTTGAGCAGCATGCCGGGCTCCTCCAGCGGGCCGTGCGAGGCGGGCACCTTGACGCCTTTGGGGCGGCCGGTCGTGCCGGAGGAGTAGAGCATGTCGGCACCGGTGCACTCGTCCGCGATGGGCGTCGCCGGGTGGGCGGCGACGGCCCGCTCGTACGAGGTGAAGCCCTCGGCCTCGCCGTCGAGCATGAGCCGCAGCTCGACGTCCGGGGTGGCGGCGGTGACGGAGGTGGCGACGGCGGCCAGGTCGGCGCTGGAGATGAAGACCCGGGCGCCGCAGTTGCCGACGATGTAGGCCAGCTCGTCGGTCTGCAGCCGGGAGCTGATGGGGGTGTAGTACAGGCCGGCGCGGTGCGCGGCCCAGGCGACGGCGAGGAAGAGCGGGTGGTTGGGCAGCATGAAGGCGACGTGGTCGCCGGGGCGCAGGCCGGCGGAGCGGAACAGGTGGGCCAGCCGGTTCGACTCCTCGTCCAGCTCGCGGTAGGTGATGACGCGTCCGGAGCCCGCCATGATCACAGCGGGCTTGTCGGGGGTGACTGCTGCGATGGCTCCCGGATACATGAACAGAACAGTATTCGGTTACTTTGCCACCCGCCAGAACCGAAACAGCCGGCATCAGAGCCGGAACGGCCCACACCAGAACCGCAACGGCCCAGCAGAACCGGAATAGCCCCGCCGGAACCGCAACGGCCCAGCAGAACCGGAACAGCCCAGCAGAACCGCAACGCCAGCAGAACCGGAACAGCCCCGCCAGAACCGGAACAGCCCCCGCGCGAGCCGGAACTCACGCGGGGGCCGCAACGGACACCGGGCCGGGATCTCACGCCCGCGCGAACCGGAGTTCGCGCGGGAACCGCGACGCACCGGGCCGGACCCGTGCGGGCGCTCTATCGCGGGCGGGCGCTCACGTCGGCTGCACCGGTGGTGACGGCCTGGATCACTGGGCCGGGATGACCGAGCCCTGGTACTTCTGCTGGATGAAGTCCTTGACCTTCTGGTCCTGCAGCAGCTTGCCGAGGGTGACGATGTTGGCGTCCTTCTCGTGGCCGCTCGGCACGACCAGGCCGTTGACGTACGGGTTACCCTCGGTCTTCTCCAGCACCAGCGCCTCCGACGCGGGCTTGAGACCGGCCTCGATGGCGTAGTTGCCATTGATGACCGCGGCGTCCACGTCCTCCAGCGAGCGCGGGAGCTGCGCCGCCTCCAGCGGCTTGAACTGCAGGTTCTTCGGGTTCTGCGCCACATCGCGCTCGGTGGCGGCGGTGCCGACGCCGTCCTTGAGCGTGATCAGGCCGTTGTCGGCGAGCAGCTTGAGCGCGCGGCCCAGGTTGGTGGCGTCGTTGGGCAGCGCCACGGTGGCCCCGCTGGGCAGCGCCGACACGTCGGTGACCTTCTTGGAGTACAGGCCGAGCGGCTCCAGGTGGACGCCCGCGACGAAGGTCAGGTTCGTGCCCTTGCTCTTGTTGAAGTCGTCGAGGTACGGCCGGTGCTGGAAGTAGTTGGCCGTCAGCTTGCCCTCTTCGAGCTGCACATTGGGCTGCACGTAGTCGGTGAACTCGACGACTTCGAGCTTGAGCCCGGCGGCGGGGGCGAGGTTGTCCTTGACGAAGTTGAGGATCTCCGCGTGCGGCACCGGATTGACGCCCACCTTGATCACGTCGTCGGCGGACTCGGCCTGCGTGGGGCCGGTCGCCGACTGCGACGTGCCGCATGCGGCGAGCGACAGAGCCAGCGCGACAGCACCCACAATGCGGTGAATTTTCATGATTTTTCCTTACTTGTGCGATAGGCGCCGAGCGACCCAGTCGCCCAGGCTCTGCAGGACTTGCACGATGACGAGCAGCAGCACGACCGTCACGATCATCAGGAGCGTCTCGAACCGCTGGTAGCCGTACCGGACGGCCAGGTCGCCGAGCCCGCCGCCGCCGAGCGTGCCGGCCATGGCGGAGTAGCCGATGAGCGCCACCACGGTCACGGTCAGGCCCGCGACCAGGCCGGGCAGCGCCTCGGGCAGCAGGACCTTGCGCACGATCGCGGTCCTGCTCGCGCCCATGGCCTGCGCCGCCTGCACGACGTCCTTGCCGACCTCGCGCAGCGCGGTCTCGACCAGCCGGGCATAGAACGGCACCGCGCCGACGGTCAGCGGCACCACGAAGGCGGCCGTCCCGATGGTGGTCCCGACGACCAGCCGGGTGAACGGGATGATCGCGATCATCAGCACGATGAACGGCAGCGAGCGCCCCACGTTCACGACGAACCCGAGCGCGGACTTCAGCGCGGGCAGCGGGCGCAGGCCGTCGCGGTCGAACACCACCAGCGCCACGCCGAGCGGCAGCCCGAGCAGCAGCGTGAACAGCGTGGACCAGCCGACCATGGCGGCCGTCTCCAGCGTCGCCGGGCCCAGCAGCGGCAGCATCTCTTCCCAGGTCACGCGGCCTCCCCCGCTTCCTCCACGATCAGCCCGCAGTCACGCAGGTACGCCAGCGCCGCCTGCCGGTCGGAGCCGTCGAGCACGACGCGCAGCCGGCCGACCGAGCCGCCCGCCAGGTCCTCGATGGAGCCGCCGAGGATGCTGAGGTCCACGTCGAACTTGCGCACCACCTCCGACACCACGGGCTGGCGCGGGTCGCCGGTGAACGTCAGCGTCACCGACCCCGCGGGCGCGGGCTCGGGCAGCGGGAAGATCTCCCTGGTCAGCCGGGAGCCCGGGGTCCTGATGAGGTCGGCGATGGCGCCGGACTCCTCGATGCGGCCGCGCGACATGATGGCGACCGAGTCGCAGACGCTCTTGACCACGTTCATCTCGTGGGTGATGAGCAGGATCGTCAGGCCCAGCTCGGTGTTGAGCCGCTTGAGCAGGGCGAGGATCGACTGCGTGGTACCCGGGTCGAGCGCCGAGGTGGCCTCGTCCGACAGCAGCACCGACGGGTTGCCCGCCAGGGCCCTGGCGATGCCGACGCGCTGCTTCTGGCCGCCGGAGAGCTGGTGCGGGCGGTCCTTGCCGCGCCCCTCTAGGCCGACCAGCTCCAGCAGCTCGGCCACCCTGCGCTCGCGCTCGGCCTTGGGCACGCCCATGATCTCCAGCGGGAAGGCCACGTTCCCCGCCACCGTGCGCGAGGAGAGCAGCGCGAAGTGCTGGTGGATCATGCCGATGCGCTGCCTGGCGCGGTTGAGCTCGCGGTCGCCGAGCGCGGTCAGGTCCTGTCCCGCGACGGTGACGGTGCCCGCGGTGGGGCGTTCGAGCAGGTTGACGCAGCGCAGCAACGTGCTCTTGCCGGCGCCGCTCTGGCCGAGCACGCCGTAGATCTCGCCTTCGCGCACATGCAGATCGACGCCGTCGAGCGCGACGGTGTCGCCGTACTGCTTGCGCAGGCCGGAAGCCTGGATCACGGAGAATCCCCACGACTGAGGGCGGCCGCGTGGCGGGCCGCGGGAACGAACATCACCGGAAGGGCTGGCGCGCGCCTGAGGCGCGCCGAAGTCAGTGCATGCCGGGGTGGAAGGGCAGGTGACTCAGCCTGCGCAGCACGTGACCTGGTCTGATCATGACGACCTTCGACTTCGAGGAACGGGCGGGTGGGTCTGCTTCTAGCGGGCCGGCATTCGCCCCATACGCATGCGGCGACACGCGGCGCCCTCGGGGACGCAGCGATCGGTCGCGTATGCCTCGTTCACGCCCGGGTCAACGACGGTGATCTTTTCCGCTATTCCCGGTCTTTTCAGTGATATACGTCACGCCCGGCGATGACCCCTCGCGCACGACCGCCCCGCCGTAGGCCGGGAGGCGATGGGCAGAGGGGTGGCGAAAGCAGGCGGGCCTCCCCCGACAGGGCCTCCCTCAAAGGGCTGGCACACGCCCGCCCCAGGCAGGCCAGATGACCAGGTGTGGACGGGCGGCGGAAGCCAGCAGGCCCCCGAAGAGCCGCGCACACAGCCACCCCGCCTGCACAGCAGGACGGGAGCAGTAAGGGACGGAGCCGGGCACGGCCCCCGAAGGGCCACACACAACAGCCCCACCCTGCGCAGCACGCCAAAGCGGGCAGAAGCGGTAGGGCGGCGAATGCAGCAGGGTGTTATCGAAGTGACGCCCACACAGCCGTCCCACCACAACCCGGGAGACCGGGTGCGAGCAGGGGCGGGGCTCGCGGCGCGACGCAGGGAGCCAACGACGCAGGCGATACAGGGTCGCAGGCGCAGAGCGCGCGGACACCGGCCGCAGGGCGCACGGACGCGGGGCGCGCAACGCGCGGCGCGCCAACGCGGGGCGCGCGAACGCGGAAGCGAGGCGCGGGCACGGGAGCGGGAGCGGGAGCGCAGGGCGCGGGGCGAGCGCCAAGCGCCGGGCGAGCGCCAAGCGCGGGGCGCGTGTGGGGGCGGGGCGCAGGGCACTGGGCGCGTGGGGGCGCGGTTCCTCGACCGTGGCGGCGGGCAGGACGGCCCCGCCGTACTCCGCCATGGGGCGCGGACATGACCGCCCCGCCGTACCCCAGGAGGCCAGGTACGGCGGGGCGGTGGCTCGTGGCGCGGCACGGGCCGGGCGGCGGTCAGGCCGCGACGGTGGTCGCGACCTCGGCCGGGCTGAGCGCGATGTCGAGGACCTCGCGCACGTCGCTCACCGTGTGGATGGTGAGCTCCTTGCGGACCTCCTCGGGCACGTCGTCGAGGTCGGGCTCGTTGCGCGCCGGGATGAGGACGGTCGTGATGCCGGCCCGGTGGGCGGCGAGCAGCTTCTGCTTGACACCGCCGATCGGCAGCACGCGCCCGGTCAGCGAGATCTCGCCGGTCATGGCGACGTCGCTGCGGACCAGCCGGCCGGACAGCAGCGAGGCCAGCGCCGTCGTCAGCGTCACGCCGGCGGACGGTCCGTCCTTCGGCACGGCGCCCGCGGGGAAGTGCACGTGGACCGAGCGGTCCTTCAGCGCGGTGACTGGCAGCTCCAGCTCCGCGCCGTGGGAGCGCAGGTAGGACAGTGCGATGCGGGCCGACTCCTTCATCACGTCGCCGAGCTGGCCGGTCAGCGTGAGCCCTGTCTCGCCGGTCTCGGGGTCGGCCAGCGACGCCTCGACGTACAGGACGTCTCCGCCCGCCCCTGTGACGGCCAGGCCGGTGGCCACGCCGGGGACGGAGGTGCGCTGCTTGTTCTCCGGCAGCGACGACTCGGGCACGAACCTCGGCCGTCCGAGGTAGTCGACCAGGTCCTCCTCGCGTACGGTGACGGGCAGCTCGTCCTTGGCCGCGATCTTGCGCAGGATGCGGGCGACGGAGCGTTCGAGCGAGCGCACGCCCGCCTCGCGGGTGTACTCGGCGGCCAGCTTGCGCAGCGCCGGCTCCTCGACCGTGACCTCCTCGGCCGTGAGCCCGGCCAGCTCCAGCTGCCTGGGGACCAGGTGGTCGCGGGCGATGGCGACCTTCTCGTCCTCGGTGTAGCCATCGAGCGTGACGACCTCCATGCGGTCGAGCAGCGGCCCGGGGATGGCCTCCAGCACGTTGGCGGTGGCCAGGAACAGCACGTCGGACAGGTCGAGCTCGACCTCGAGGTAGTGGTCGCGGAACGTGTGGTTCTGGGCCGGGTCGAGCACCTCGAGCAGGGCGGCCGTGGGGTCGCCGCGGTAGTCGGCGCCGACCTTGTCGACCTCGTCGAGCAGCACCACCGGGTTCATGGAGCCGGCCTCGCGGATGGCGCGGACGATGCGGCCGGGCAGCGCGCCGACGTAGGTGCGGCGGTGGCCGCGGATCTCGGCCTCGTCGCGTACGCCGCCGAGCGCGACGCGGACGAACTTGCGGCCCATCGCGCGCGCCACGGACTCGCCGAGCGAGGTCTTGCCGACTCCGGGAGGGCCGGCGAGCGCCAGCACGGCGCCGCTGCGGCGGCCGCCCACCACGCCGAGCCCCTTGTCCTGGCGGCGCTTGCGCACGGCCAGGTGCTCGATGATGCGGTCCTTGACGTCGGCGAGGCCGGTGTGGTCGGCGTCGAGCACGGCCCGCGCGTTGGCGAGGTCGTAGTTGTCCTCGGTGCGGACGTTCCACGGCATGTCGAGCACGGTGTCGAGCCAGGTGCGGATCCAGCCGGTCTCGGGCGACTGATCGGGGGTCCGCTCCAGCTTGTCGACCTCCTTGAGCGCGGCCTCGCGCACCTTGTCGGGCAGGTCGGCGGCCTCCACGCGGGCGCGGTAGTCCTCCTCCTCGCTCTCGGCGGAGTCGCCGTTCAGCTCCTTCAGCTCCTTGCGGATGGCGTTGAGCTGCTGGCGCAGCAGGAACTCGCGCTGCTGCTTCTCCATGCCCTCCTGGACGTCCTTGCGGATCGTCTCCGCGACGTCGAGCTCGGCCAGGTGCTCGCGGGACCACTCGATGAGCTTGGCCAGCCGCTCCGCCGGGTCGGGCTGCTCGAGCAGCTCGACCTTCTGCGCGGTGCTGAGCCACGGGGTGTAGCCGGAGCTGTCGGCGAGCACCGAGGGGTCGTCGATCTGGTTGACCTGATCGACCACCTGCCAGGCGCCGCGCTTCTGCAAGATCGTGGTGGCCAGCGCCTTGTACTCCTTGGCCAGCTCGTGGGCGCGGTCGCCGGCGGGGACGGGATCGATGGTGTCGGCCTCCACCCACAGCGCGGCGCCGGGGCCGGTCGTGCCGGTGCCCACGCGGACGCGGTCGACGCCGCGCACCACCGCGGCGGGCTCGCCGCCCGGCAGCCTCCCGACCTGCTCCACGACGGCACTGACGCCGATGGCGCCGTAGCGGCCGTCTATGCGGGGAACGAGGAGGACCCGTGGCTTGTTGCCACCGGATGCACGGGCCGCCTCGATCGCAGCGCGCACCTCGGAGTCGGACAGGTCCAGCGGAACCACCATGCCCGGCAGGACGACGGCGTCGTCAAGCGGCAGGACCGGCAGGGTCAAGCTCTCACTCATACGAACTCCAAAGGGTTGAGTTATACCGACTCAATTCATTGGAGCCTCGCATTGTTCCCTTCCTTGCCGATGTTCGCTCACGGCGATCGTAATGATGTAAGCCATACCTAGGGTTGAGTCAGGATCAGACCTCGGTGTGACGACTCCGGCGAAGGTCGCGATTTATTGTTGAGCAGGCGTTTCCTCTGCTCCTCCCCCGCTCGCCGGAGGAGCTGGTGACCGGACGGGGGTGTCGTGAAGAAGGGGGCGGTGTGGCGTACGACGAGTGCCCTGGTGCAGCCGATCGTGCTCGCCCTCTACCGCGGCGAGGCCGACCCGCCGACGCAGCGGCGCCGGCTGACGTTCCGGATGCCGCAACCGGTGCAGCGGGTGCTGCCGCTGCGGACCATCGACCTCGTGCAGATCGCCGACCTGCTGCTGGCGCTCATCCTCTTCAACGTGACCATCTCCTGGGTGCTGGAGTGGAACACCCAGGCCGCTGTGCTGATGGCGCGCAACGGGCCTCAGGCTCCCGTCTCCGACACCTATCCGACGCTGACCGCGTTGGGCGTCGCGCTCCCCGTGGCCCTGCGCCACCGCTGGCCGCTGGCCGCCTGGCGAGTGGCCTTCGCGGCGGTCCCGCTCAGCGTCTGGGTCGAGCTCAGCCGCGCCCCCGACCTCGCCCCCTACCCCGATTCGATGACCATCGCCTACCCGCTGGTGCTCTACTCCGTCGCCGTGCGTTGCGAGCGGCGCATCACGGTGGGCGTATGGGTTCTCACGGTGCTGGCGGCGTGGATCATCCACCCCAACTCCATGCCGCTGGTCGCCGTCTTCACGACGGTCGCGCTGCTGTTCGGCTACAACGTACGCGTGCGGCGCAGCGCCACCGCCAAACTCGTCGAGGAGGAGCGGCGCACCAAGCAGGCCGAGAGCGCGCAGGCGGTGCTGGAAGAGCGGGCCCGCATCGCGCGTGAGCTGCACGACGTGGTCGCGCACCACATGTCGGTGATCGCCATTCAGGCCGAGGCGGTGCCGCTCAAGGCGGCGGGCGACCCCGCGCAGTTAGAGGCGGGGCTCGCCGAGATCAGAGGGCTGTCCCTCGAGGCCATCGCGCAGCTGCGCCAGGTGCTCGGCGTGCTGCGCGACCCCACCGGGCGGGCCGACACCGCGCCGCAGCCGGGGCTCGACCGCATCGACGAGCTGGCCGCCAACGCGCGCGCCGCCGGGCTCGCGGTGCTGGTCAAACGGAGCGGGGAGCTGAGCGGGCTGCCGTCGGCGGTGGAGCTGTCGGCGTACCGGATCGTCCAGGAGTCGCTGTCGAACGTGATGCGGCACGCGCCCGGGGCGGCCGTCGCCGTCGACATCGCCCGCGTGGGCGACGAGCTCCACCTCACCGTCACCAACGGCCCCGGCCCCGCCCTGCCGCAGGGCGCCGGCCGCGACCCGTCGGGCGGGGTCTTGGCGCTCGGCCACCGACCGGCCGGCGAGCTGGGCCGGGGCGGGTCTGAGCACGGCGGTTCGAGGGACGCCGGCGAGCCCGAGGTGGGCGGCCGGGCGCTGCGGGCAGAGACGCCGGGCCAGGGGGTTTCGCGAGCCGGCGCAGTGGGCGGTGGGCTCCGGCGCGGCGATGCGCCGGGCAGCCGGGCTTCGCGCGACGATGCGCCGGACGACGCGGCTCCGCGGGACGAGGTGCCGGGTGGCGGGGCCGTGCGGGACCGGCCGGCGGGGAGCGGTCATGGGCTCATCGGCATGCGGGAGCGGGTGGCGCTGCTCGACGGCACGTTGAAGGCAGGTCCCGTGCCCGGTGGCGGGTTCGAGGTGCGGGCCACGTTACCGATCGCGGGAAGGGAGAGCGCGTGATCAGGGTGCTGATCGCGGACGATCAGGGCATGGTGCGCACCGGGTTCACGGTGTTCCTGAGCGGCCAGCCGGACATCGAGGTGGTGGGCGAGGCGGCCGACGGGCGCGAGGCCGTCGAGCGGGCCGCCGAGCTCAAGCCCGACGTGGTGCTGATGGACGTGCGCATGCCGGTCATGAACGGCCTTGAGGCGACCCGGCAGCTCATGGCCCGCGACATCGGGGCGAAAGTGCTCATCCTGACGACGTTCGACCTCGACGACTACGTCTACGAGGCGCTGCGGGCAGGGGCGAGCGGGTTCCTGCTGAAGGACGCATCGGCGGCGCAGCTCGTGGAGGCCGTACGCGTGGTCGCGGCCGGGGAGGCGCTCCTCGCGCCGGCCATCACCAAGCGGCTGATCACCGAGTTCGCCCGGCTCGGCTCGCCGCGCCCGGTGCCGGGGCGGCGGCTCGACGAGCTGACCGAGCGGGAGACCGAGGTGCTCCTGCTGGTCGCCCAGGCGCTGTCCAACCAGGAGATCGCCGAAAAGCTGTTCGTGGCCGAGCAGACGGTCAAGACGCACGTGGGGCGGGTGCTGATGAAGTTAGGCCTGCGCGACCGCGCCCAGGCGATCGTCTATGCCTACGAATCCGGCCTCGTCCGCCCCGGCGAGTGACCCCGCGCCCGCCCCTGTCGCGCCCGGACCAACCACGCCCGCAACGCGCTGGGACACACACCGCCCCGCACCCACCCCCATCACGTCCCGACCAACCACACCCGCAACGCGCTGGAGCACACCGCCCCTGCGCCCGCCCTTGTGACGTTCGGACCAACCGCGCCCGTAACGCACTGAAGCAGACGGCCCCGCACCCACCCCCATCACGTCCCGACCAACCACACCCGCAACGCGCTGGGACACACCGCCCCGCACCCGCTCCTGTGACGAAAGCGCGTCCGGCGGGGAACGCGCGGGCCGGGGTGGTTTTCCGGGAGGCGGTGGGGTCGTACAGTCGGCGAGTGGATCCCGTTGAGCTCTTTCACGAGGTGGCGGCCACCGTGCCCGCCTACGGCAGGTTCCTGGCCGAGCATCAGGTCGATCCGGCGAGGGTGCGGACGCTCGCGGACTTCGCGACGTTGCCGATGACGACCAAGGACGGCTACACGCGCCGCCATCCCCTGCCCGACCTGTGCAGGAACGGTGTGATCGGGGACATGGTCGCCGTGTCGTCGGGATCGACGGGCGAGCCGTCGTTCTGGCCGCGCTCGGCGTCGGACGAGCGGGTGATCACGGACCGGTTCGCGGAGGTGTTCGGCGACGCGTTCGGGGCCCGCGAGCGGCGCACGCTGGCGGTGGTGTGCTTCGCGCTCGGCACGTGGGTGGGCGGGCTGTTCACGGTGAGCTGCTGCCGTCACCTGGCCGAGCGCGGGTTTCCGATCACGGTGGTCGCGCCGGGCACCGACCGGCGGGAGATCCGGCGGGTGCTGCCCGCGCTGGCCCCGTACTTCGATCAGGTGGTGCTGCTGGGCTACCCGCCGTTCCTGAAGAACGTGATCGACACCGAGGACCTGCCGTGGCACGAGTGGGACCTCAAGCTGGTGACGGCGGGCGAGGTGTTCAGCGAGGAGTGGCGGGCGCTGGTGGCCGAGCGGGCGGGCATCGCCGACCCCCTGCGCGGCATCGCCTCCCTGTACGGCACCGCCGACGCCGGCGTGCTGGGCAACGAGACGCCGCTGTCGGCCGAGATCCGCCGTTTCCTGTCGGGCAGGCCGGACCTGGCGAGAGAGATCTTCGGCGAGTCGCGGCTGCCGACCCTCGTCCAGTACGACCCGCGGGTCCGCTACTTCGAGGAGCACGAGGGCACGCTGCTGTTCACCGGCGACAACGGCGTCCCGCTGATCCGCTACCACATCGCCGACGAGGGCGGCGTGCTGCCGTACGACAGGCTGCTGTCGTACGTCGCGGAGCACGGGTTCAAGCCGTCGGCGAGCGGCCCGGAGCGGCCGTTCGTGTACGTGTTCGGCCGCAGCCACTTCACGGTCTCCTTCTACGGCGCGAACGTCTACCCGGAGAACATCGCGGTCGGCCTGGAGCAGCCGGAGGTGAGCGGGGCGGTGACCGGCAAGTTCGTGCTGGAGGTGGCCGAGGACGAGCGCCGCGACCGGGCCCTGACGGTCACGGTGGAGCTGATGCCGGGCGTACGGCCGTCGGAGGAGGTGGCGGCGGCCGCGGGCGAGGCGATCCTGGGCCGGTTGCTCCGGCTGAACAGCGAGTTCGCCGCCTACGTGCCTCCCGAGCGGCAGCGGCCGGTGATCCGGCTGCGCGAGGCCGGCGACCCGGAGTACTTCCCTCCGGGCGCCAAGCACCGTTACACCCGCTAGCTCCCGGGGGCTCCCCTTTGCGTGATCAGCGCCGCTGCGCCGCATCCCCGGTCGTGCCAGGTCCGAGGCCGGTCAGCCCGCCAGGGCCGCGGCGATTCTGCTTTCGGCCCACGGCACCATGAGGAAGCCGCGTTTGACGGTCAGCACCTGCACTCCGGCCGTCCACGACTGGATGCCGGGTACGGAGGCCAGCGTGCGCGAGGTGAAGTGGTGCAGGTCGGCGGTGGTGGGGACGATGACCTCGCAGATGAGCGAGGCCTGCCCGAGCACCGACGCGATCATGCGGACGCCGCGTTCGCCGGACAGCCGCTCGGCCACGCTGTCCTGCATGCTCGGCTCGATGGACAGCCAGAACAGGATCTCGGCCTCGTAGCCGAGGGCGGCGGCGGGGATGAACGTGGTGACGCTGGCGCAGCCGCGTTCGAGCATGGCCTCGAGCCGCCTCCTGGCGGTGCTCTCGCTGATGCCGATGCGCCGGCCGACGGACTGGAAGCTGGCCCGGCCGTCGTCGCGGAGCGCGGCGAGCACTTCGCGGTCGACGTCGTCGAGGTGCCCGGGTTCGCAGGTGTGGCCGGGCATGGGCGTGGCGAAGGCGCTCGCGCCCTGCCCGAGCAGCGGCGCGCTCCAGTCGTAGCTCACCTTGTACGTGTGCAGCACCAGGTCGGCGTTGCTCTGCTGCGCCCCGGGGATGGACTGGACGAAGTCGACCAGCATCGAGTACAGGTCGCGGTGTTTGGGTGCGACCAGCTCGAACACGATGTCGTAGCCGCCGGTGACGATGGTGACGTACCGGATGTCGGGGTTGGCGGCCAGCAGGCCCGCCACCCTGAGCTGGCTGCCGGGCGCGCAGGTCAGCCGTACGAGGAACACGTGGACGGGTCCTTCGTGCTCCAGGTGCGGCAGCACCGCGACCCGGGCCAGGCCGGCGCTGAACAGGTGCTGGGCCCGCCGCGCCACCGTCGTGGTGGAGGTGCCGATGAGCTGGGCGATGTCGGTCCAGCTCGCCCGGCCGTTCACGTGGAGCGCGGCGAGGATCTTGCGGTCGAGGTCGTCGAGATCTTCCATCGGGGGCATCATCGCGCGATCAGGGCCGTTCTCGCACCTGCCGCGCGCCACCCGGCTCCTCGCTGACAGAGCCGGCGGAACCCGAGGAGCCGGACGCGCCAGCAGAATCGGCGGTACCCGAGGAGCCGGACGCGCCAGCAGAATCGGCGGTACCCGAGGAGCCGGACGCTCCCGCCGAAACGGCGGTGCCCGAGGAGCCGGACGTGCCGGCGAGCGCTCTGGCGAGGAAGTCGCGGACGGTGGCCTCCCACAGCTCGGCCTCCTCGACCTGCGGCGAGTGCCCGGACTTCTCGAAGATGCGCAGCTCGGCACCCGGGATGAGGCGGGCGATGGTCTCGCTGCACTCGGGCGGCGTGATCCAGTCGTGGCGGCCGACGGTGACGAGGGTCGGCGCGGTGATGCCGGGCAGCAGGTGCTTGATGTCGTAGTTCGGCTGGTTGTGGGCGAAGGCGTAGTTGTGCGTCTGGTAGTGGTACGGGGTGGCGGCCACGCGCTGCTCGACCTTGGCGGGGTCGTAGTCGTGGTCGTACAGGGGGAGGATCTCGCGCCAGCAGTCGCGCAGGTCGTCGTCGTCGCGGACGGTGCCCGACATGATGCGGTCGAGCTTGTCGCGGTCGATCGTCACCCGGGAGGAGGCGGCGGCGTTGCGGATGGCGAGGTCCTGGTTGGCGTTGTCGGCCGAGGTGTCGCGCAGGACCAGGGCGCTGACGCGGTCGGGGTGGCGGGCGGCGTACTCCATGGCGATGAAGCCGCCGTACGAGCCGCCGGCCATGACGATCTTCTCGGCGCCGATCCACTGGCGCAGGCCCTCGACGTCGGCCACCCACTGCTCGTGGGTGAACGGCCCGTTGAGCCCGCTGGCCCCGGAACCTCTCGCGTCGAAGACGAGCACCCGGTAGGCGTCGGCGAGGCGGCCGAAGCTGGCCTTGGGTTCGGCGAGCGAGCCGAGTCCGGGTGCGCCGTGGTGGGCGATGACGACGTGCTCGCCGTCGCCGAGTATCTCGACGTTGAGGCGGTTGCCGTTGATGTCGACGTACACAGGTGTCCTCTCTCAGATGACGACGTCGGTGAGCTCGCGCGGGTACGCGGTGAGCCGGCGCGGACCCGACTCGGTGACGAGCACGGTGTCGGAGATGCGGTAGCCGGCGTGGCCCGGCACGTAGACGCCGGGCTCGCTGGACAGGATCATGCCGGGGGCGAGTTCGGTGGCGTCGCCGTCGGACAGCCACGGCGGCTCGTGGAAGCCGAGCCCGATGCCGTGCCCCTGGCGGTGGCGCAGGTGCGCGCCGTCGCCGGCCTCCTTGATGACGGCCAGGCAGCGGCGGTTGGCCTCTTCGCAGGTGATGCCGGGGACGAGCGCCTCGGTGCCGATCTCCTGCGCCTCGCGTACGGCCTCGTAGTAGCGGGCCTGCTCGGGCGTGGGCTCGCCGATGACGAACGTGCGCTCGCTTTCGACGAACCGGCCGCCGACGGCGCAGCCGAGCGAGAGCATGAACGTCTCCCCCGCCTTGAGCCGGTCACCGCCGGGCAGCCGGTGCGGCTGGGCGGAGTTGGGCCCGCCGTAGACGAGGCCGCCGGTCAGCATGGGGACGACCACGACGTCCTCGTGGGAGGCGTACATGAGGCGGGAGCCGTAGGAGATGACGTGGCCGGCCAGCTCGGTCTCGGTGGGCAGCTCGCCGCCCGCTTCGAGGGCCTGCCTGACCAGCTCCACGCCGGCGTCGATCATCCGGTCGGCGATGCGGGCGGCCTCCTCGTGCAGCGCGATTTCCTCGGGCTGCTTGCGCAGCCGCACCTGGCCGACGGCGTCGCAGACGCGCCAGCGGGTGCCGGGGAACGCCTCGGCCAGCGCCGCCGTACGGCCGATCGAGGTGGACGGCGCGTACCCGGCCGTGGCGGGGGCGGGGACGTGCGCGGCGAGCACCGCGAACGGCGAGCGGGTGCCGGGGAACTCTGGGTAGGCGAGGATCTCGGCCCTGGCGCCCTGGTCCTCGGCGTACTCGCGTTCGAGGTCGGGCACGAGCAGCACGGGGTCGCCGTCGAGCGGCAGCCAGCAGGCGACCGGGCGCTCGTTCGGGAAGTGGTGGAATCCGGTGAGGTAGGCGACGTCCAGCGGGTCGTCGAGCAGCAGCGCCGCCAGCCCGTCGGCGGCCATGCGGGCGCGCACCCGGTCGAGGGCGCCCGCGTAGAAGGAGCCGGGCAGCCGCTGGGAGAAGGTCATGTGTCGCTCCTGTGGTTGCGGGCGTCGTTGTAGGCCACGGACAGCAGCGTGGTGGAGAGAACGAGCAGCAGGATCGCCAGCGACGGGAACAGCGTGGTCCACCAGGCGGAGGCGAGCGCCCCCGACTGCTGCGCCTTGTGCAGGATGGTCCCCCACGACCAGCTGTTCGGGTCGCCCAGGCCGAGGAAGGAGAGCCCGGCCTCCGACAGCACGGCGCGCGACGTGGTGAGCACGACGGACACGCCGACGACGGGGACGACGCCGGGCAGCAGGTGCTTGCGGACGATCCACCACGACGAGCCGCCGACGACCTTGGCCGCCGACACGAACGGCATGGGCACGATGGCCAGCGCCTGCGAGCGCACCACGCGGGCCACCTCGGGCCAGCTGAACAGCGCGATCACCACGGCCAGCGTGCGCACGCTGGGCCCGGCGAGCGCGGCGACCAGGATCATCAGCGGCAGCACGGGCAGCGACAGCGACAGGTCGACCAGCACGCCGAGCGGGGTGTCGAGGCGGCGGAAGTACGCGGCGCTGACGCCGATGAGCAGGCCGATGCCGATGGCCAGCACGGAGGCGCTGGCGCCGACCGCCATGCTGACCCTGGTGCCCCAGACGACCTGGGCGAAGACGTCCTGGCCGATGTCGTCGGTGCCGAACCAGTGGGCGGCCGAGGGCGGCTGCGAGGTGTCGGGGCCGTATCCCTCGGGGAAGGGCGCGATGAGCGGCGCGAAGATCGCGATGAGCAGCATCAGCAGCAGCACGGCCGCGCTGGCCATGCCGAGCGGGTTGCGGCGGAAGGAGCTCCAGGTCCGCCTGCGCGGGGTGAGCTCCGCTGCGATGGCGGTCATGTGGTGCGCACTCTCGGGTCGAGGATGCCGTAGGCCACGTCCGTGATCAGGTTGGCCACCACGACGGCGGCGGCGAGCAGCACGAACGCGCCCTGCAGGACGGGGAAGTCGAGCTGGCCGACCGCCTCGTAGATGGCGCGGCCGATGCCCGGGTAGGCGTAGATGGTCTCGGTCAGCACCGCGCCGCCGACCAGGGTGCCGAGCTGCAGTCCGGCGATGGTGGTGGTGGGCAGCAGCGCGTTGCGCAGCGCGTGCTTCCACACGACCGTCCCGGGCCGTACGCCCTTGGCCCTGGCCAGCGAGACGTAGTCCTCGCCGAGCGCCTCGATGAGCGTGGTCCGCATGGTCAGCACGTAGCCGCCGAGCTGGATGAGCACCAGCGACAGGCAGGGCAGCACCAGGTGGTGCACCATGCTGACGGTGGCGGCGATGCCGGTGGCGTCGAGGTCCACCGCGCCGCCGATGGGGAACCAGCCGAGCCAGACGCCCAGCACGTACATGAGGAAGATGCCGACGCTGGGCACGAACAGCGACTGGGCGGTGACGCCGGTGAGCTGGATGACCCGGTCGAGCCAGCCCTTGGCCCTGGTGGCGGCGAGCACGCCGAGCGGGATGCCCAGCGCGATCGTCACCACCATGGCCGAGCCGGTGAGGATCAGCGTCCACGGCAGCCGTTCCATCAGCACGGTCGTGACGGGGACCGACTGGCGGAACGACATGCCGAGGTTGCCGTGGAGGAGCTGGCCGAGGTAGTCGACGTACTGTGCGGCCAGGGGCTTGTCCAGGCCGAAGTCGGCGAGCAGCTTCCGGCGCAGCTCCTCGGTCATGTTCGGGTCGGCCACGGCCAGCACCGGGTCGCCCGGCAGCAGGCGGACCAGGAAGAACGTCACCGTGACCGCGAACCACAGGGTGAGCAGGCCGCGGGCCAGCCGTAGGCCGATGAACCGCATATCAGCCCGCCGGCTTCGCCGAGGCGAGGGAGAGCGGGTTCAGGATGGACAGCAGCTCGCTCGGCATCGGCTTGAAGCCGGTCCACTTCGCGGAGTAGGCGATGTTGAACGTCTCCACGTACAGGACGTTGTCGTAGACCTGGTCGTGGATGATGCGGGCGGCCTCCTGGATCGGGCCCCTGGCCTCGTCGACGGTGAGCGCGCGCTGCGCCTTGTCGATGAGCGCGTCCAGCTTGGGGTCCTCGACCTGGGCGTAGTTGATGAACCCACCGGTCTTGAACGCCAGCCCCAGGTTCGCGGGCGGGTTGTCCATGATCGCCCACGATCCGGCGTAGATGTCGAAGTCGCGCTTGGCCGTCTTGTCCAGGTACGTGTTGCGCTCCAGGCCCTGCAGCTCGATCGTGATCCCGGCCTTCTTCGCCGAGTCGCGCACCATGGGCGCCCAGCGGGCGATGTTCGGGTCGGCCTGGTCGTAGATCATGCCGAGCTTGAGGCCGGTCTGCCCCGCCTCGGCGAGCAGCTTCTTGGACTGCTCGGGGTCGAAGGCGTACTCCTTGGACGTCGGGTCGGTCCAGTCGGGCAGGGTGGGGGTGAGCACGCTGGAGTTGGAGGACTTGGCGAAGCCCTTCAGCGCGATGTTCCTGATGGCCTCGTAGTCCACGGCGTGGGCCAGCGCCTGGCGCACGCGCACGTCGTCCAGCGGCTTGCGCTTGGTGTTGTACTGCAGGTGGGCCCAGCCGAGCGAGGGGATCTGCTGGAGCTTGACCTTGGGGTCGTTCTTCAGCTCGGCCGCGGTGGCGGGCGGCAGCACGTTGCCGATGAGGTCGATCTCGCCGTTGCGCAGCGCCAGCACCTCGGTGTTGACGTCGGGGAAGACGCGGAAGACGACCTCCTTGACGGTGGGCTTGCCGGGCCCGAAGTCGTCGACGCGCTCCATGATGTAGCGCTGGCCGCGCTCGACCTTGGTCAGCTTGAACGGCCCCGCGCTCACCCAGTCCTTGTCGTTGGCGAACTTCTGCACGCTCGGGGCCTTCTCGAAGACGTGCTTGGGCACGATCGGCAGCCAGAAGCCCACGTTGTCGAGGAACGTGCCGTCGGGGCGGGTCAGCGTGAAGCGCACCTCGGTGGGCGAGACGGCCTCGGCCTTGTCGAGCGCGGTGATGAGCCCGGCCACGACGCCGAACTGCTCCTTCTGTACCGCCGTGATCGCGAACACCACGTCGTCGGCGGTGACCGGCTTGCCGTCGGACCACTTCATGTCGTCGCGCAGCTTGACGGTGGCGCTCTTGCCGTCCTCCGCGTACGACCACTCGGTGGCGAGGTACGGGGTGCGCTTGCCGGCCTCGTCCATCTGCATGAGGTGGGGGTACATGAGGCTGGTGACCCACGAGTCGGTACGGCTGTTGCCGACCAGCGGGTTGTAGTTGACCACGTCGGCGGTGGTGCCGATGGTCAGCCGGTCGGCCGAGGCCGGAGCGGCCTGCTGTGCGGACGGTGAGCCCGACTGGCCGGGCACGCTGGGGGCGCAAGCCGTGATGGCGGTAAGTGCGGCGGCCAGCGCCGCGGCGAGCGTGACACGTTTCATCAGATCCAGACCTCTTCCAGCACCCGCATGACGTTGCCCCCGACGACCTTGGTGATCTCGTCGTCCGAGTAATCGTGGGCGACGAGCCAGGAGATGATGTTCCAGAAGCATTCGGCCGGGTTCTCCAGGCCGTCCACGTACTCGACCTTCTCGTAGTCGATCCCGGCGTGCGCCTCCCTGATCGACAGGTGGTCGGCGAACGTGTCGTGCAGCCCGACGTGGTCGCCGAAGAGCGTGTCGGGGCCGAAGGCCACGTGGTCGATGCCGACCAGGTCCACACAGTACGTGAAGTGGTCCATGACCGACTCCAGGCTGTGCCTGGGGTGGTTCGGCGACAGCGTGGTGTGCGGGGCCGCCTCCAGGCCGATGACGCCGCCGCGTTCGGCCGCCGCCTTGATGACCTCGTCGGGCTTCATGCGGTTGGTGGGCCAGACCGCGCGGGCGCCGGCGTGGGTGATGAGGATCGGCTTGGTGGAGTGCCTGATCGTGTCGAGCGAGGTCTGGTCGCCGGAGTGCGAGACGTCGATGGCGATGCCGAGCTTGTTCATGCGGCGCACGGCCTTCTCGCCGAACAGGGTCAGGCCGCCGTCGCGGCGCTCCTTCAGGCCGCTGCCGAGCGTGTTGGCCTCGCTGTAGGCGATGCCCATCTGCCGTACGCCGAAGCCGTACAGCATGTCGATCCTGTCGAGCTCGTTCTCGATCATCGTGGCCGCCTCCAGGGCGAGCACGAGGCCCATGCGGCCGCTGTTGTGCGCCTCGTACACGTCGGCGAGGCGTTCGACCTTGATGAGGTAGTCCTGGTGCGCGATGTCCGACAGGCGCATGCCGATGTCGGCGACCACGTCGGTCCACTTCCAGCCGGCCTGGCTGGTGACGCAGCAGGTGCCGTCCATGAGGTTGTCGAAGACGACGGTCATGCCGGAGCGGGCCAGGCCCTCGTAGCCGGTGCGGTGGCGGGCGGTGCGGTTGTAGTCGACGGTCTGGCTGATGTCGTCGGGGAAGACCGACGGGTGGTCGTGCAGGGAGACGACGAGGCTCTCGGTGAGGAGACGGCGTACGCGCTCGGTCTGCTCGGTGGTGAGCTCGGGCCCCTGGTAGGCGGGGACGCGGCCGATCTCGGGGGCCAGGTCGAAGTGCCGGTAGTCGACACCTTCTTCGAGGTACTCGTACGAACGGTAGCCCTTGTAGCTCTTCGCGGCTTCCAGCATCTGGTATCCCCTCTTGTCCGATTGCCGGAAGTTTGCCAGGATCAGGCGCCAAAGACAATATCCGAGTTGTTTTTCGGCAGCAGACCATCCATCAGCGCCAGTATTCGTCACAATCGAGGAGGGGGTGCGGTGAGCGAACCACCGGCCCTGGAGATCCGCGGCCTGCATGTCACCTTCACCGTCCAGGGACGCGAGATCCCGGCGGTCCGCGGGGTCGACCTGACCATCGAGCGCGGCCAGACGCTGGCGCTGCTCGGCGAGTCGGGCTCGGGCAAATCCGTCACCGCGAAGGCCGTCATGGGGCTGCTCGACCAGCCGAACGCCCGCGTACGCTGCGAGTCGGCCAGGCTCGGCGGGCGCGACCTGCTCGCCATGGACGCCGAGCAGCTCAGAGCGCTGCGCGGCAGCGCGATGACGCTCGTCTTCCAGGACGCGCTGTCGGCGCTCAACCCCGTGCTCAGCATCGGCGACCAGATCGGCGAGCTGTTCCGCGTGCACCGCGGCCTGTCGCGCAAGGAGGCGCGGGCCCGCTCCATCGAGATGCTCGACCTCGTCGGCATCCCCGCCGCCGCCAAGCGCATCGACGACTACCCGCACCAGTTCTCCGGCGGCATGCGGCAGCGCATCCTCGTCGCCATGGCGGTGGCGCTGGAGCCCGACCTGATCATCGCCGACGAGCCGACGACCGCGCTCGACGTGACCGTCCAGGCGCAGATCCTGGAGCTCATCGACCGGCTGCGGCGCGAGCTGGGCACCGCCGTGCTGCTCATCACGCACGATCTCGGCGTCGCGGCCGAGGTCAGCGACCGGATCGCGGTCATGTACGCCGGGCGCATCGTCGAGCGCGGCGAGGTCGGCGAGCTGTACGAGCGGCCCGCGCACCCGTACACGGAGGCGCTGCTCGCCGCCGTCCCCGACCTGGACAGCCCGGCATCGGAGCTGCGCGCCATTCCCGGCGCGCCGCCCAGCCCGGCCGAGGTGCCGCCGGGGTGCTCGTTCGCGCCGCGCTGCGCGCGGGCGAGCGAGGTGTGCGGCCGGACCCGGCCGCCGCTCACGGTCCTGCGGGCCGGATCGGACCGTTACGTCGCCTGCCACCACGCGGAGGAGATGCTCGATGGCGCTCTCACCTGACGCCGCCCCCACCAGGACCTCCGAGCAGGAGAGCGAGCCGGTGCTGCGGGCGGTGAACCTGCACAAGACGTACCGGGGCGGCCTGCTGTCCAGGGGCGGCGCCGTACGCGCGGTCTCCGGCGTGGACCTCGACCTCTATCCCGGCGAGACCCTCGGCATCGTCGGCGAGTCGGGCTGCGGCAAGTCCACCCTGGCCCGCATGCTCGTCGGCCTCGAACGTCCCGACGAGGGCGAGGTCACCTTCCGCGGCCGGCCCTTCTTCACCAGGGGCGGCGTGCCGCGCGACATCAGGCGGCGGGTCCAGATGGTCTTCCAGGACCCGCTCACCTCGCTCAACCCGCGCATGACCGTGCACGACATCGTGGCCGAGCCGCTGCGCGTGCACCGCCTGGCGCCGAACTCCCGCGCCATGCGCGAGCGCGTCGCCGAGCTGCTGACCCTGGTCGGCCTGTCGCCCGACCGGATGAGCCGCTTCCCGCACGAGTTCTCCGGCGGCCAGCGGCAGCGGATCGGCATCGCCCGCGCCCTTGCCACCGAGCCCGACGTGATCGTCTGCGACGAGCCCGTGTCGGCGCTCGACATGTCGGTGCAGGCGCAGGTGGTCAACCTCTTCGCCGAGCTGCAGCGCACGCTCGGGGTGGCGCTGGTGTTCATCGCGCACGACCTCGCCGTCGTCCGGCACGTCTCCCACCGGGTGGGCGTGATGTACCTGGGGCGGATGGCGGAGCTGGGCACGGCGGCCGAGGTGTACTCGGCGCCGGCGCATCCGTACACGATGGCGCTGCTGTCGGCGGCGCCCGTGCCGAAGCCCGCCCTGCGCGGCCGCAAGCGCATCATGCTGGCCGGCGACCCGCCGAGCCCGGTGGCGCCACCGCCCGGCTGCCGCTTCCACACCCGCTGCTGGAAGGCCACGGATCGGTGCGGGCAGGTCGAGCCGGCGTTCGAAGAGGTGGACGGCCACTTCGCGGCCTGCCATTACGCCGAACGCCCGGCCTGACGTGGCCTTTTCCTGGCAGCGGAAAGGAGAGGCAGACTTTGCTGACAGACTGTCGTCATCTTCTTGACGCCGCCCGCCGCCGTTTGTGACACTTCGTCATGAAACGCCGGCACGAGCAGAGGTGGGCCGTGACCTCGACCTTCTCCGAAACGCTGCGGAACGCCACGTGGTCCGACCACGAGTCCGCCGAGTCCGGCGGATACCTCGCCGCGCTGATGGCCGGCCGCCTGACCGAGCAGGAATACGGCGAGATGGTGGCCCAGCACTACTTCGCCTACGCCGCGCTCGACGGCGTCTCCCGCGAGCTGGCCGGCCACCCGGTGGCGGGCCGCTTCGTCTTCCCCGAGCTCTATCGGGAGGCGGCGCTGGAACGCGACCTCGCCGCCATCTACGGCCCCGGCTGGCGCGACCGCATCGCGCCGTCGGAGTCCACCCGCGCCCTCGTGGCCCGCATCCGCGAGGTCGCCGGCTGGCCTGGCGGCTACGTCGCCCACCACTACACCCGCTACCTCGGCGACCTGTCCGGCGGCCAGTTCATCCGGATGGAGCTGCAGAAGATCTACGGTTACGGCAGGGGCGGGGGCGTCGACTTCTACGTCTTCGACGAGCTGGGCAGCCTGCCCCGCTTCAAAAGCGAGTACCGCGCCCGCCTCGACGCCCTGGGCGAGGAGCTGGACGAGGCCGAGCGGCAGCGGATGATCGCCGAGGTGCGCCTGGCGTACCGGCTCAACACCGACGTCCTCACCGACCTCCACCGCGTCATCAGGAAGGCCGCGTGATCATCCCTGCTTGACGGGGGCGGAGTGAGCGGGGCGGCCTACGATGGTGGGTATGCCCCGTATCTCGGCCGCCACCATCGGTGAGCATCGCGCGCAGACGCGCGACCGCATCCTGCAGGCCGTCTCCCGGCTGTCGCGGGTGCAGGGCATCGATGAGATCTCGATGACGGACGTGGCCAACGAGGCCGGCATCACGCGGACCGTTCTCTACAACTACTTTCCCGACAAGGCGGCGCTGCTGCTGGCCTTCACCGAGCGGGTGACGCGGTACTTCATCGAGAGCTACGAGCGTGAGCTGCCCGAGAGGGCGTCGCCGGCCGAGCGGCTGCGGGCGTTCGTCAGGCTGCAGCTCGCCGGGCTGCTCGCCCATCCGCATCCCGGGGCCGCCGATCTGAGCGCCGCGCTGGGGCCCGACGCGTACCAGCGGCTGGCCGAGCACGTCGCGCCGATGCAGCAGGTGCTGGCCGGCATCCTGCAGAGCGGGATCGAGGCGGGCGACTTCCGCGTGCTGGATGTGGCGGCCACCGCGCGCATGGTGCTCGCGGTCATCGGGGCCGAGCGGGTGCCGCTCATCAGCGGCGACGTCACGGTGGAGCGAGCCGGGGAGCTGGTGTCGGAGTTCGTGCTCCGGGCGATCGAGCGCCGCTGACGCACCTCGGGCCCAGCCGCGCACCCCCGCGTACGGGTGATCCAGGCCAGGGCTGGATGATGTTCGCATGAGCAACCCGTCCCAGCAGGCCGATGGGCACGTCGCCGTCAAGTCGGCGCGTGGCCGGTGGATCCTGGCGGCGACGGTGCTCGGGTCCGGGCTCGCGCTGCTCGACGGCACCGTGGTGAACGTGGCGCTGCCGTTCCTCGGCCGCGACCTGGACGCCCGCATGGACGGGCTGCAGTGGACGATCAACGCGTACACGCTGACCCTGGCCGGGCTCATCCTGCTGGGCGGCTCGCTCGGCGACCGCTACGGCCGCCGCCGGATCTTCCTCATCGGGGTCGTCTGGTTCGCGGTCGCATCGGCGCTGTGCGGACTGTCGCGGAGCATCGAGATGCTCATCGCGGCGCGCGCCCTGCAGGGCGTCGGCGGGGCGCTGCTCACGCCGGGCTCGCTGGCGATCATCCAGGCGAGCTTCCTGCGGCACGACCGGCCGCGCGCGGTGGGCGTGTGGTCGGGGCTCGGCGGCGTGGCCAGCGCGGTCGGGCCGCTGGTCGGCGGCTGGGTGGTGCAGTCGGCCGGCTGGCGGTGGGCGTTCCTGATCAACCTGCCGTTCGCGGCGCTCATCGTCTTCGTCACGCTGCGGCACGTGCCGGAGAGCCGGGACGAGCAGGCGGCGGGACGCTTCGACGTGCTCGGCTCGGTGCTCGCGGCGCTGGCGCTGGCCGGGCTCACGTACGGGCTGATCGAGCGGGGCGCGGTGGCGCCGCTGGCCGCCGGGGTGGTGCTGGGCGCGGCGTTCGTGGTGGTGCAGGTGCGCAGGTCGCCGGACGCGCTGGTGCCGGTGGGCATCTTCCGCGACCGGGTGTTCACGGCCGTCAACATCGTGACGCTCATCATGTACGCGGCCATGGGCGTGGTGTTCTTCCTGCTGGTGGTGCAGCTCCAGGTGGTGTCCGGGTTCTCGCCCATCGCGGCGGGCATGGCGATGCTGCCCGCGACGATCCTGATGATGCTGCTGTCGGCCAGGGCCGGCGAGCTCGCCAAGCGGTTCGGGCCGCGCACGCCCATGACGCTCGGGATGCTGGCGGCGGGCGGCGGGTTCCTGGCGATGAGCACGATCGGGTTCGGCGCCTCCTACCCGTTCCAGGTGCTGCCCGCGGTGTTCCTGTTCGGGCTCGGGCTGTCGGCGACGGTCGCGCCGCTGACGGCGACCGTGCTCGCCTCGGCCGACGAACGGCACGCGGGCATGGCCAGCGGCGTCAACAACGCGGTCGCGCGCACCGGCGGGCTGCTGGCGGTGGCCGCGGTGCCGCCGCTGGTGGGGCTGGTGGGCGACGCCTTCCAGAACCCGCCGGTGTTCGACGCCGGGTTCAGGACGGCGATGCTGATCTCGGCGGCGATGATGGCCGTCGCGGCGGCGATCACGTGGGTGACGATCAGGTCGAACGTGCTGGCCGCCGGCGACTGACCGCGCCCGCGGCCTGCCCGGAATCAGAACGTGAAGCGCTGGCTGCGGACGCTGTTGTCGAAGTTCGACAGCAGCAGCTCCGGCTCCCCCACCGTGCGGATGTCGGGCAGCCGGGTGAACAGCTCGCGGAACATCGTCCGCAGCTCCTGCCGCGCCAGGTTGGCGCCGAGGCAGAAGTGGGGCCCGGGCCCGCCGAAGCCGACGTGAGGCTTGGTGTCGCGGGTGATGTCGAACGTGTCGGGGTCGGGGAAGACCGACTCGTCGCGGTTGGCGGAGCCGTAGAACAGCACGACCTTGTCGCCCTTCTTCAGCTCCAGCCCGCGCAGCGAGTAGTCCTGGGTGACCGTGCGGCGGAACTGCATGATGGGCGAGACGTACCGGACGATCTCCTCGATCGTGTTGTTGATGTGCGCGTCGAAGTCGCTCAGCAGCAGCTCGCGCTGTGCGGGGTTCTCGGTGAGCAGCCGGATGCCGTGGGCCATCGCGTTGCGGGTCGTCTCGTTGCCGGCGACCAGCAGCAGCGAGAAGAACGAGCCGAGTTCCTTGTCGGTCAGCTTCTCGCCGTCGACGTTGGCGGTGACCAGCAGGGAGACCAGGTCGCCCTTGGGGTTCGCGGCGCGCTCGTGGCCGAGCTTGATGACCATGCGCTGGAGGGCGAGCAGGGCCATCATGTTCTGGCCGGCCATCTGGACGCTGCGCGCCAGGCTGGGGCGCACGCCGGTGTAGGCGGTGGAGATGTCGACATGCTTGTGCACGCGCTCGCGCAGCTCCTGCGGGATGTCCAGCATGTCGCAGATGACGTGGATGGGCAGCCGGGCGGCGACCTGGGAGACGAAGTCGCGCGGGCCGTCCTTGATGACATCGTCGACGATGCGCTTGCACGCGGCCTCGATGTCGCTCTGCAGGCCGGCCAGCATCTTCGGGCTGAACGAGCGGGTCACGATGCGGCGCAGGCGGGCGTGGCGCGGGTCGTCCATGTTGACCATCGACTCACCGAACACCTGCTTGATCCACCCGGGCGGCTCGGGGTTGGTGACGGCCGGCTCGCTGGAGAAGATCTTCGGATTGCGGCTGGCCTCGACGACGTCGGCATGGCGTACGAGGGCGTAGAAGCCCTTGCCCGAGCGAAGGAACGGCACCTTCTTCTCGGGGAAGAACACCGGGTGCTCCAGTTGCCGGAGCCGGGCGAAAGCCTCGTTCCGCTCCTTCAGCGGCTTGCGCCAGAAATCCAGATCAGCGAGGTCGATGTCCACCCGCCTATCCTGGCACGTTCCCAGGCCGGTCCCGCCACCGACGCCGGACGGAAAGCCCGGATATCACGGGCCTGCGGGACCGACACGGATGTGCATCCTGCCCTTCTGACCCGTTCTCGTAGCGTTCAGCCCTTATTCGTGACGCTTGGTCTTACTGGCGGTACGAACGCGCTGCTCGCCGCTCCCCTGGCGCTCCCCCTCGGCGTGCCCGGGGAAGGCGGTGCAGGTGCTCGCCGGGCGATCCTCCGGCGGGCTCCGGTTGCGCCGCCGGCCGACGCCCGCAGCGGCGGCTTCCCCGGCCGGCTCCGGCTGCGCCGCCGGCCGGCACGCGGAGCGGCTGCGCCGTCGGCCGGTTCCCGGCGCAGGCGCGCCCTCCTCCCGCTCTGCCCGCCTCCCACCGCACGGGCGCAACCCACAGAACGGGTTGAGGTCCCTTGAAGGAGAAAGTGAGGAGCGGCGGGCCGCTAAAGCCGCAAGGGGCGGAGTGCCGATGCCACAGGCGGGCGGCGGGCCGTCGCGCAGGCGAGCCACTCAAGGGGCGGAGTGCCGATGCCACAGGTGGACGGCGGGCCGTCGCGCGGTGCGGCCTTGAGAGCCGGGGTCGGCGCGGGTGGGAGGTCGGGGCCGGAGGGCGAGGCGGCCGGGTCAGGAGCCGGGGGCGGGGGGCTGAGGGGCGGGGTTCTCGGGCGGCTGTTCGGGGTCCATGGGGAGGATGACGCGGAACAGGGCGCCCTTGCCGGGTTCCGACTCCGCCATGATGACGCCGCCGTGCGCCTCCACCAGGGTCGCCGCGATCGACAGCCCCAGCCCGGAGCCGCCGGTGCTGCGGGCCGGGTCGGCGCGGTAGAAGCGTTCGAACACGCGCTCCGCCACCTCCGGCGCGAACCCGGGCCCCTCGTCGGCGACCTCCACCACCGCGTGGTCGCCGTCGATCCCCACGCGGACCTGGAAGGGGGTGCCGGGCGGGGTGTGGGTGAGCGCGTTGGTGACGAGGTTGTTGAGCACCTGGCCGAGCCGGGTCTCGTCGCCGGTGACGACGACCTCGCCCTCGCCGTCGAAGAGCCGTACCAGCTCGATCCGCCGGTCGGGGGCGAGCGTCTGGGCGTCGATGACGGCGGTGGCGCACAGGCTGAGCAGGTCCACGGGCCGCATCGCCAGCTCGCGCCGCTGGTCCAGGCGGGCCAGCAGCAGCATGTCCTCGACCAGCAGCCCCATCCTGGCGGCCTGCCCCTCGATGCGGCCGAGCAGCCGTACGGCCTCGTCCAGGTCCTTCTTCTCCCCCAGCCGGTACAGCTCGGCGAACCCCCTGATGGAGGTGAGCGGCGTGCGCAGCTCGTGCGAGGCGTCGGCCATGAACCGGCGCATCAGCTCCTCGGAGCGGCGGGCGGCGGTGGCGGACTCGCGGGCCGCCTCGGCGGCCTCCTCCCGTTCGCGGACCGCGCTCTCGATGCGGGCGAGCATGGTGTTGAGCGAGCGGCCGAGCCTGCCGACCTCGGTGGTGCCGGCCCAGAGCGGCACGCGGCGCGACAGGTCGCCGCCGGCGATGTCGTTCGCGGTACGCGCGATCTCGCCGAGCGGGCGCAGGCTCCTGCGTACCAGCCAATAACAGAGGAACCCGAGGACGGCGAGCGTGCCGCCGCCGGCCACCGCCACGATGAGGGCGAGCTGGGAGACGGTGGCGTCCACCTCGCCGAGGCTGATGGCCATCATCCTGTTGTGGCCGTCGCGGGCGGGCGCGGCGACGACCCGCCAGCTCGGCCCGCCCGCGGCGGTGGACTCCACGGTGAACGGGCGTCCGGCGCGGGCCCGCACCTCGGCGCCGGTCATGCGGGGCAGGGCGGGCCTGTACTCCTCGGTGGACTCGCTGAAGGTCCTGACGACGTCGCCTTCCGGGCTCAGCACGACGCCGTGGAACAGGCCGAAGAAGCGCTGCGGACGCCCGTCGGCGCGGGGCTCGACGGGCAGCGGGGCCTCGCGCGGCATGGCGGCCACGTGAAGCTGGCGATCGACGCGTTCGACGAGATAGCTGCGCAGCAGCCGCACGGCGAACAGGCCGGTCAGTGTGATCGCGAGGGTGACCAGCAGCAGGGTGGCCGAGACCAGCCGCAGCCAGAGCGGCGTCCTGGACAGGTGCTTCCTGATCTTCTTCATAGGCGGGGCGGGCGCAGGATGTAACCGACCCCGCGCAGGGTGTGGAGGTACTTCTCCTCGCCGGTGTCGATCTTGCGGCGCAGGTAGGAGACGTACGACTCGACGAGCCCGACGTCGGTGCGCCAGTCGCCGTTCCAGACGTGGTCGAGAATCTGCTTCTTCGACAGCACCCGGCCCACGTTCAGCATGAAGTAGCGCAGCAGCCGGAACTCGGTGGGCGACAGCCGTACGAGGACGCCGTCGCGCCAGACCTCGTGACTCTCCTCGTCCAGCTCGACGTCGGCGACCCGCAGCCGGTTCGGCGGCGGGGTGCCGCGGCGGGTCCTGCGCAGGATGGCCCTGATGCGCGCGATGACCTCCTCGAGGCTGAACGGCTTGGTCACGTAGTCCTCGCCGAGCCCCAGCCCGGCGATGCGGTCCTCCGGCGTGTCCTTGGCGGTCACGAAGAGGACGGGCACCCGGCGGCCGCGGGACCGCAGCCTTCCCGCGACCGCCAGGCCGTCCAGGTCGGGCAGCATCACGTCGAGCATCACCAGGTCAGGCGAGCTCTCCTCGGCCACCCGCAGGGCCTCCTTGCCGTCGGCCGCCGTCAGCACCTCGAACCCGGCCATGCGCAGGCTCGCCGAGAACAGCTCCCTGATGTTGGGTTCGTCGTCGACCACCAGCAGCCTGGCCTCGGGTTCGCTCATCGCGGGCCCCCTCCTCGCGGCGCGGGGCCGCCCTGGGTGATGGAGGTCGCGGTCACCGCGCCGCCGGCGCCGGGCGTGCCGCGTACCACGATCGTGTCGCCCGCCTTGAGGTCGGCGAGCTCGCCCGGCTTGGAGATCAGCACGGTGGTCTCGCCGGTGGTGGCGACGGTGACGGTCTCGCCGGCCGCGGTCTTCAGGTGGATCGTGCCGTCCTCGACCTTCTCGATCGTGCCGGCCGTACCGCCCGCTCCTCTGCCCTGACCACCGAAGCGGCCCGGCTGCCGGGCGCGCTGCCCGGCGCCGGCCTGCTCGCCGGTCGCCTGCCGCGCCGCGCCGGCCAGGGGGCCCGCCTGGGGGCCCGCACCGGCCCGGGACGTCGAGCCGAACGCGCTGTGCGCCTGGATGCCGATGAGGATCCCGGCCACCAGCACGACCCCGGCGCCGAGCGCGAGCGTGACCTTCGAGACGCCCCTCGCCGGCCGGACGGCGAGCTCCTCACGCAGGTCGCCGGGGAACGGCGAGGAGTCCAGCTTGTCCATCTCCTTCTCCTTACTCGTGGCGCAGGGCCTCGATCGGCCTGAGCTTGGCCGCCCGGTTGGCGGGGTAGCCGCCGAAGAACAGCCCGATCCCCACCGAGACGCCCAGCGCCAGCACGACCGACGACGGCACGAGGACCGGCTCGATGCCGGCGATGCTGAACCGGGTCCCTGCGAACGCCACCAGCACCCCCGACAGCCCGCCGACCAGGCTCAGCAGCGTGGCCTCCATGAGGAACTGGCCCAGGATGGCGCTCCTGGGCGCGCCCAGCGCCTTGCGGATGCCGATCTCGCGGGTGCGCTCGGTCACCGTCACCAGCATGATGTTGGTGATGCCGATGCCGCCCACGAGCAGCGAGATCGCGGCGACCGCGGCGAGCAGCACGGTGAAGGTGCCGGTGGCCTCGCTGACGGTCTCCTGCAACGTCGCCTGGTTGAGGAGGCGATAGTCGGGGTTGTGGGGGTTCGTGATGCCGTGTCGTTGGTTGAGAATAGCGGTGACCTCCGCCTGGGCCGCCGAGGTGGTCTTCGCTCCGGTCGCCTGCACGACGATCTGGTTCAGCGAGCCGAACCCGCTCAGGCTCTGCTGTACGGCGGGCAGCGGCGCCACGGCCACGTCGTCGGCGTCCTGCGCGCCGCTCGACCCGGCCGCCTTGAGCACCCCGACCACCGTGAACGGCACCCCCTTCACGCTGACCTGCCGGCCGATCGGGTCGGTCGCGCCGAACAGCTCGTCCGCGACCGTCTGGCCGATGACCATGACCTTCCTGGCGGCGAGCACGTCGTCGTTGTAGAAGTAGGCGCCCTTCGCGACCGGCTTGTTGACGGCCTCGAAGTAGCTCGGGTAGGTGCCGACGAGCTGCGCGATCGGGTGGCTCGCGGCGCCGTACACCGCCTGGGCCGCGGAGACCGTCACCACCGGCGAGACGCTCTTCACCGACGGGGCCAGCGTCTTGTCCGTCAGCGCCCTGGCGTCGGCGAGGCTGAGCTGCCTGGCCTGCGTGCGCGGCCCGGTGTTGCCGCCGGAAGGCCCGCGCTGGCCCCCTCCTCCGGAGAACGACGGCGAGATCGTCAGCGTGTTGGCGCCCAGCCGCTGGATGTTCTGCTGGATGCTGCGCGAGGAGCCCTCGCCGATGGCCACCAGCATGATCACGGCGGCCACGCCGATGAGGATGCCGAGCGTGGTCAGCGCGCTGCGCAGCTTGTTCGCCAGCAGGCCGCGCAGGGCGAAGCGGAGGATCTCGATCTGGTTCACCGGGCGGCCTCCACCAGGCGGGGCGGCGGGCCGTCCACCGGGGCCTGGCGGCGGTCGTCCACGATCTCGCCGTCCACCAGCCGGATCACCCGCTTGGCGTGCGCGGCCACGTCGTCCTCGTGTGTGATCAGCACGATCGTGCGGCCGGACGCGCTGAGCCCGTCCAGGATCTGCAGGACGTCGGCCGTCGAGGCGGTGTCCAGGTTGCCGGTCGGCTCGTCGGCGAGCAGCAGCGCCGGGGCGGTCACCAGGGCCCTGGCCACGGCCACCCGCTGCTGCTGGCCGCCGGAGAGCCGGTTCGGCTCGTGGTGCACCCGGCCGGCCAGGCCGACCCGTTCCAGCGCGGCCAGCGCGCGGGCGCGCCGCTCGGCCGGGGCGACGCCGCCGTACACGAGGGGCAGCTCCACGTTGGCCAGCGCGCTCATGCGCGGGATCAGGTTGAACGCCTGGAAGACGAAGCCGACGCGGCGGTTGCGCAGCACGGCGAGCTGGTGCTCGTCCAGGCGGCCCACGTCGGTGCCGTCGATCTCGTACGTGCCCGAGGTGGGGACGTCGAGGCAGCCGAGGATGTTCATCAGCGTGGACTTGCCGGAGCCGGACGCGCCCATGATGGCCACGTAGTCGCCCTGTTCGACGTCGAGGCTGACGCCGCGCAGCGCCCGTACCTTGGCCTCGCCCTCGCCGTACTCCTTGACCAGGTTGCGCACCCGCAGGACCGGGACCGTCATCTGCGGCCTCCGCCGGGGAAGCCGCCGCCGAACCGCCGGCCGTCCGGGCCGCTTCCGGTGCCGCCGGTCGGGGTGGAGGGCGGCACGATCTGCTCGCCCTCCGACACGCCGGAGACGATCTCGGTGAGCGCGGCGCCCTGGACGCCGACCTCGACCGGGGTCCTGACCTGGCGGCCGTCCCTGAGCACGGTGACCGTGGTCTGCCCGCCGCTGGTGGAGACCGCGGTGGAGGGGACGGTGACGACGTTCTCGGCCCTGCCGACCACGACCTCGACCGTGGCGGTCTGTCCCAGCCTGACCTGCTCCGGGACCTTTGTGAACGTGATCGTCACCGGGTAGCGCACGACGTTGTCGCTGGTGGCGGCGACCGGCTCGATCTGCGTCACCTTGCCGGTCGCGGTCACGCCGGGCAGCGCGTCGAACGTGATCGTGGCCTGCTGGCCCTTCTTGAGACGGCCGGCGTCCGACTCGGTGAACGTGCCGACGAGGCGGAGCTTGGTGGTGTCGGCCAGCTCGATGAAGCCGCCCGCCGCCTGGTCGCCTCCTGCGCCCGTGCCGCCGGTGCTCTGGCCTCCGACGGAGCCGTTCACCGCGGTGACCGTGCCCTTGAACGGGGCCTTGATGACCGTGGCCGCCACCGTGCGCTGCGCCTGCCGGTAGGCGTTGCGTGCCTTGATGTAGGCGGCGTAGAGCTGCGCCGTGTCCGTGCCGTCCGCCACGGCGCTGTCGTACGCGGCCTTGGCCGCCGCCAGGTTCTCCTGCGCCGCCGTGTCGTCCAGCCTGGCCAGGATGTCGCCCTTGGCCACCTTGTCGCCGGCCTTGACGTAGATCTTCTCGACGGTCCCGCTCGTACCGAACGACAGAGCGCGGGCCCGCGCGCTCTCGACCGCGCCCGAGGCCGACACCGACGCGGTCACCGAGCCGCGGCTCGCGGTCACCGTGCGCACGGCCGTCTCACCCGCGGCCCGGTCCGTGCCGAGCTGCGCGTACACGAGGCCGGCACCGCCCAGCAGGAGCACCGTGAGCACCCCGTTGGTCACCAGCGCCCTGCGTCTGATCGACACCTTCACGAGCGGTGACCCTCGCACACCAGGCTGTGACGCAGCCGCGAGCAAGCTGAACGTTCGCTGGACGACGGCGGCGTCCCGGCGGCGTCCAGGAAACTCTGAGGGTGCGCGCAGGCTGCGGCCAACCTGCTCGGCCAGGATGTCCCGTCATGAGACCGACAATCGCGCTGGGCGGGCTCGCCCTCGCCGTGCTCATGGCCGGGACCGGCCTGGCGCTGGCGCTGCGCGACGACCCCGTGCCCGCCGCCCAGGTACGGCTGGCCGCCGCGCAGCGCGGGCAGGTCACGGCCTCGGTCAGCGCGGCGGGCAACACCGTGGACGGCTCCCGTCGCGACCTGGCGTTCGGCTCGGCCGGGACGGTGACGAAGGTGTACGTCAAGGTCGGGGCCAAGGTGAAGAAGGGCCAGGTGCTGGCCAGGATCGACGGGCGGGCGGCGCGGGAGGCGTACGAGGCGGCCAAGGCGGATCTCGCGGCGGCTCAGGAGGCGCTGGACAAGGCGTCAACGGCCGCTGCGGGCGGGACGCCGCCGGGGTGCGCATCGGCGGCTGGGGGCGTGGCGGGGCCCGAGGCGCCGTACACGCCGCATCCGACGCCCACGCCCGAACCCGGGGAGCCCGGGCCGGAACCTCAGCCGACGGTGACGGTCACCGCGACGGCCACCGTGACGGTCACGGCCACGGTCACCGCCACTCCCCCACCCGCCCTTGACGAACCACCCGCCACCCCATCCGACAGGCTCCAGGGCATTCCCGGGACCGGTGACGCGGACGAGGCCGGCGAGACGCCGCAAGCGACCACCCCCGGTCCCTCGGCAAGACCCGCCACCAGCGGCAGGCCGGCGGCCACCGGCAGACCGACGACGGCGAGGACGTCCAAGGAGTCCAAGCCCCGCACCGAACGGGACAGCTGCGCGCAGGACGGAACCCGGCAGGCGAGGACCGGCGGCGGCAGGCCAAGGGAGGGCTCAGCACCGAACAGGCCACCGCGAACGTGGAACGCGCCGAGGCCGCCGTCGAGGAGGCCGCGGACGCCGTACGGGGGACCAGGATCGTCGCCCCGGCGGCGGGCACGGTCCTCTCGATCGCGGGCGCGGCCGGTGACAAGGCCGGGACCGGCGCCTTCATCACCCTGGGCGACCTGGACGAGCTGCAGGTGCGGGCGATGGTCACCGAGTCCGACGTGAACCGGCTGAAGGTCGGGCAGAAGGCCGCGATCACGCTGGCGACCCGGGCCGGGGAGCGGTACGCGGGCACGGTGACGGCGATCGCGCCCGCCGCGACGGTGTCAGGGCGGCTGGTCCAGTACGGGGTGACGCTGGCCTTCGACAAGCCACCGTCCGGGCTCATGCTCGGCCAGACCGCCTCGGTGACGATCACCACGGACGAGGTCAAGGACGCGCTGTACGTGCCGGCGTCCGCCGTTCGCAGCCGTCCCGACGGGACCCAGGTCGTCACCGTACGCGCCGGAGGGCGGGACGCGGCCAAGGTGGTGCGCACGGGGGTGCGCGGCGACCAGTACGTACAGGTCGTCTCGGGGCTGAGCGAGCAGGACCAGGTGGTCATGCCGGGCGGCACGTCGGGCGAGTTCCCCGACGCGAGCTGGCCCGGCACCTGAGCCGACCGGGCCGGACGGTCACCACCCGCCCGTCCGGCCCGGTCACCCGGCCGGACCCCGGCATCACCTGCCACCGCCGGGGCCCGGCCACCCCACCCGCGATTGAGCAAACCCACAGCCGCCTTTCAGCAACCTTCCAGAGAACCTCCCCGCCTGCGCGGCGTCGGAGGGCGACGCGCTTCGGCGCGGCGAGCACCGCGGCCGGCCGGACGACCCAGCGGGCGGTGACGGCCGGCAAGCGGTCCACGCGGGTCGGTCCGTGTCCCGGCCAGGCCACATCCGCCGGGCGGGCATCCGGCAGCGTCCGGGCGGGCGGCGCCCGGAGGACGTCCGCAGTCCGCCGTCAAGCCGACAAGGGCAAGGCGGCGCGCAGGGCGGTGGCGTCGGTGAAGTGGACGGCGCGCATGCCGGCGCGCCGGGCGCCCTCGACGTTCTCCTCGCGGTCGTCGATGAAGACGATCTCGGACGGGTCGGCGCCGATGCCGCGCGCCAGCTCGTCGTAGATCGCCCGGTCGGGCTTCACCAGGCCCATCCTGCCGCTGTAGAAGCGGTGGCCGATGGCGGAGATCCAGGGGAGCTGGTCGAGGCCGTCGCCGACGCAGATGGGCGCGTTCGACAGCAGCGCCACGTCACGTCCGGCGTCGAGCAGCTCGGCGAGCAGCCCGACCGTGCCCGGGTCGGGGTTGGCCCAGCTCGCGACGTCCATGGCGACCAGCCGGGCGACCTCCTCGGCGGTGGCGGTGCGGCCGAGCACGGCGCTCCAGTACGCCTGCGGGCTCAGGTCGGCACGGTCGAAGGCGAGGCGATGTTCCCAATAGCCGCGCTGGAACTCGTCGGGGTCGGCTCCCACCGCCCGCGCCATCGCCTCGGCGTCGGCCGCCGATTGGGGCAGGGAGAGCACGCCGCCGTAGTCGAACACGATCCACGTCATGCGAGGAATGGTCGCAGATGCGCGCCGAGCGCCGGGCAGCCCAGGTACTTCTCGGCGGTGTGGAAGTCGATCCAGTCGAGGTTGACCAGCTCTTCGGCGTCCACACCGGTGAAGCACCCGGCCAGCTCGGGCGGGATGGCGGCGATGTCGTCCTTGTCGGCGATGTTCACCCAGCGGCGTACGCCCGGCGGGCGCTCGCCACGGCCGTTGACGAGGGCCGGCAGGAGGCGTTCGAAGACGACGTTGCGCATGCCGAGCGGGCTGCCGAGGGTGACGAGCAGGTCCACGCCGATGTCCGGGCAGGCCCACAGCGCCTCGTACGTGACCACGCTGCCGAGCGAGTGCGCGATGACCACGCGGGGCCGACGCCGCCGGATGACGTCGGCCACGAGCCCCCGGCACTTCTCCCGCCTGCCCTGGTCGGTGAGGTACGTGGCCACCTCGGGCGCGAACAGCTTGGCGAACGCCGCCGACCGCTCGTCCAGCCTTTCCAGCAGCCAGCCGGTGAACGACTTGAGCGCGCCCGTGACGTGCTCGCCGATCCCCAGGTTCTTGGCCCACTCGGCGAGGACCTGGTGGGCCTGCGCCTCCATGGCATCTTTGGGCGCCGCGTCGAGGTCGCCGCCGTCGTTCAGGAGGTGGGAGTAGTAGGCGATCTCCGCGAAGTAGGGCTTGGCCTCGCCGCCGAGTGCCGCGTGCAGGTAGCGGTCCCACTTGCGGCGCATGGCCGCCTCCGCGCCGGGCACCGAACGTCCGGCTCTGAGGTAGTAGTCGTACTTGCCGATTCCGTGCACGCCGACGATGCCGGGCATCGCGCCTCCCCCATCCCCGTGTCCTCTCGCGCGATAGTGGCATACGCCGCCGCCCGCCGGGGCGTCAACGGAAGGATGAAGCGGAAAATGCCGTTGCAGGTGGTATATGCCGCCCGTATACGGTGACATGTCGTACGTAGCAGCACTTCGCGAACAGGAGTCTCCCGCCATGCCCGGCCCGCTGATCGTCAACGACTCGGTCGTCATCCCCGACGCCGAGCTCGTCTGGCGTTTCTCGCGTTCCTCGGGTCCTGGCGGCCAGGGCGTCAACACCACCGACAGCCGGGTGGAGCTGATCTTCGACGTGTCCGCGACCACGGCGCTGCCGCCCGCGCTCAAGGCGCGGGCGCTCAGCCGGCTCGGCAGCGGCACGATCACGATCGCCGCCTCCGAACACCGCTCCCAGCTCCGCAACCGCGAAGCCGCCGCCAACCGGCTCGCGCAGCGGCTGCGCGAGGCGATCGCCCCGCCGCCCAAGCGCCGGCGGCCGACCAAGCCCAGCCGGGGCGCGGTCGAGCGGCGCATCGCCGCCAAGAAGCACCGCTCCGACCTCAAGCGCCTCCGCCGCGACCCCTGACCGCTCACTCGCCGGTCTCCAGCGACCGCGCTTCCGGCCGCACGCCCTCGCCACCCCACCGGGGGTTCGGCCCGCTGCCCGCCACCGGCGGGCCCGCCATCCGGCGGCGAACGGCCGGCCCGCACGTCGCCACCGCGCGTCGGAGCCACTGTTCGGACCGTGAACGGCCCACCGCACCGGGGCCCATCCCCCGCCGCGAACAGCCCACCGCACCGAGGCCCATCCCCCGCCGCGAACAGCCCACCGCACCGAGGCCCACGCCCCGCCGCGAACGGCCCGCTCCTCTCCGCTATGCCGGCGCCACCTCACGTCTGCGCCCGTCACCGGCCTGACGCGGCCGCATCCCTCTGCCTCGGCCCGCCGGAAGGGCGGCTTGCGGCGTGGAAACCCTCCCGGCGCGTCAGGGGACGATGAGGCGGGGAAGGGCGGTGATGGTGGCCGAGAGGTAGCCGGCCACCGCCTGCGGAATGAGGTTCCGCGCGAAGAGCTCAGACCGCTTCAGCGGTACGCGTTCCACCTCGTACACCCCGCGCGCAGGATCGGAGAACTCGGGGCCGGTGCGCAGCGCGGGGTCCATGGTCACAAGACGGCACCCGTACACGTGCTGGGTCTTCACCTCGCCCATCCACGGGTAGGACACGGTCACGAGGTGGCGCACCGCGTAGACCGTGGCACCCAGCTCTTCCAGCAGCTCGCGATGCAGAGCGTCCTCGAGTGTGCCGTCCTCCGGCTCGACGTGCCCGCCCGGCACCGTCCAGTAGCGCGCGCGTCCCGGCACCGTACGACGGAACAGAACGAGCCGCTCGTCGTGGTCGAGAAGGACACCACGGACACTGGGTCGCATATATCCACCCTATTTGACCGGTACGTCCTTCGGGTAGCCTAACCTACGGTACCGTAACCTGAAGGAGAAGATCTTTTATGGCGATGACTCAGACGGAGCTGCTGCACGAGCTCGAGCCCGTCGTGGCCCGAGAACTCGACCGCCACGAGAAGATGGCGAAGGAGTGGTTCCCGCACGAGTACATCCCGTGGAGCGAAGGCCGCGACTTCGACGGCATCTACGGGGGTGAGGCGTGGCAGGAGAGCGACTCCAAGCTCCCCGAGGCCGCGAGGGTGTCGCTCATCGTCAACCTCCTGACCGAGGACAACCTGCCGAGCTACCACCACGAGATCGCCACGACGTTCGGCCGCGACGGGGCCTGGGGCACGTGGGTGCATCGCTGGACCGCCGAGGAGGACCGCCACGGCAGCGCCATCCGCGACTACCTCACCGTGACCCGCGCCGTGGATCCCGTGGCTCTTGAGCGCGCCCGCATGCGCCACATGGAGCAGGGCTTCAAGACCGAGTACGCCACGATGCTGCAGCAGATCGCGTACGTCTCCTTCCAGGAACTGGCCACCCGCATCGCACACCGCAACACCGGCAAGGCCTCCGGCGACGAGGGCTGCGAGCGCCTGCTCGCCAGGATCGCCGCCGACGAGAACCTGCACATGCTCTTCTACCGCAACCTGCTCAAGGCGGCCTTCGAGCTCGACCCCAACCAGACCATGCGGGCGGTCACCGACGTCGTGACCACCTTCCAGATGCCCGGCCAGGGCATGGAGGGCTTCGCGCGCAAGTCTCTGATCATCGCCAACGAGGGCATCTACGACCTGCGGCTGCACCTGGACGACGTGCTCATGCCGGTGCTGCGGCAGTGGTCGGTGTTCGACAAGACCGGGCTGGACGACGAGGGCGAGAAGGCGCGGGAGGAGCTTGCCGCGTTCCTGGCCAAGACCGACGCGACCGCCACCCGCTTCGTCGAGCGCCGCGAGGAGCGGCGCGCCCGCATGGCCGCCCGCCAGTGACCCGCCCGGCGACGACTCGGAAGTGACCCCGCCAGGGGCAAGGCGGTATCGCCCGCCCGCGCCCCCGGTCCGCCCGTGCGGGCGGTGACCGGCACTCCCCGGCCGCCCGTTCGTGCCCCGGCGAGGTCCGGCAGGCCGGCTGGTGGTGGTTCGTCCTCAGCGAGGATCATGATGTGGCGATCTGCGGTGACGTGGGAGGATCCTGCCCCATGGACTTCCCCTCATCGGTCGTCGTCGGGATCGCCACGCTGCTGACGATCATGCTCCTCGCGGTCGTCACGCAGCGGCTGCTGGGCGTCAGGTTCGGGGCGCTGCGCACGTTCCTTGCGGCGCTGCTCGCGCTCGGGCTGGGCCAGTCGGTGCTGCGGCCGATCGTCGCCACCGTGGTCCCGGCGGACGGCCGTCAGCCGCCCGACGCGGCCGCGCTGGGCGTGCTGCTGCTGGTCCTCATGGCCATGGTGCTGATCCCCATGGCGCTGCTGGTGCTGGCCGAGGCTCTGGTGCCGCCCGGGTCGGTGCCGGGGCCGCTGGAGCTGGCCAGGTCCGTACGCGGGCGGCTGTCGCGGGCCAGGCGCTACTCGCAGATCACCAGGATCGCCGTCAGGCACGGCCTCGGCCCGTACCTGCGCGGCCGGGGCGAGCGCCTGGACGACCGGTCGGGCAAGCTGCGCCTGGCCGCGTCGCTGCGTGCGGCGCTCGACGACGGCGGGGTGACGTTCATCAAGCTCGGCCAGGTGCTGTCCACCCGGCGCGACCTGCTGCCCGCCGAGTTCGTCGAGGAGCTGGGACGGCTGCAGGACCAGGTCGCCCCGGCCCCGTGGGAGCAGATCGAGCCGGTGCTGCGCGAGGAGCTGGGCGGGCCGGTCGACGAGGTGTTCGCCGCGTTCGACCGTACCCCGCTGGCCGCCGCCTCCATCGGCCAGGTGCACGCCGCCCGGCTCCACTCCGGCCGCGAGGTCGTGGTCAAGGTACGGCGGCCGGGCATCGAGGCGGTCGTCGGCCGGGACCTGGAGATCGTCCGGCGGCTGGCCGCCACGCTGGAGAGCAGGACCCGGTGGGGCCGCTCGCTCGGCCTGTGCGACCTTGCCGAGGGGTTCGCCACGGCGATCATGGAGGAGCTGGACTTCGGCGTCGAGGCCGCCAACATGGCCGCCGTCTCGGCCTCCCTCCCGGCCCGCGGCTCAGGCGACCGGGGCGGGTCCTGGGGCTCCGGGAGCTCCGGGAGCACGGTGCCGGTGAGGTATCCCGCGCCGATCAGCGCGATGTGCTCCGAGCGGGTGCTGGTCATGGAGCGCCTGTCGGGACGCCCGGTCACCGCCGCCGACCCCGGCCAGGGGACACGCCTCGCCCGTGGCCTGCTCGACTGCCTGCTCAGGCAGATCCTGATCGAGGGCGTCTTCCACGCCGACCCGCACCCCGGCAACCTCATGCTGCTGGACGACGGCACGCTCGGCCTGCTCGACTTCGGCTCGGTGGGCCGGCTCGACGGCTCCGTCCGCGCGGCGCTGCAGCGCTTCCTGCTGGCCATGAACCGCCAGGACCCCCTCGGCGTCACGGACGCGCTCCTGGAGGTGGTGCCGCGCCCTGAGGAGATCGACGAGCCGGCGCTGGAGCGGGCCGTCGGGCAGTTCATGGCCCGGCATCTCGGGCCCGGTCTGGACAGCGCGCAGCTCTTCACCGACCTGTTCAAGATCGTCTCGGCGTACGGGCTGTCGATCCCGCCCGAGGTGGCCGCCGTCTTCCGCGCGCTCGCCACGCTGGAGGGCACGCTGGTGCGCCTGTCGCCCGGCTTCAACCTCATCAGCGAGGCCCGCGCGTTCGCCGGACGCTACCTGTCGGAGCAGATCACGCCCGAGACCGTCCGCGATTCGCTCACCCAGGAGCTGACCGCCCTCGTGCCGATGCTGCGCCGCCTGCCGCGCCGGGTCGAGCGCATCGCCAGCGCCGCCGAGCACGGCCGGTTCACGATGAACGTGCGGCTGCTCGCCGACGAGCGCGACCGCCGCTACCTGACGGGCCTGCTGCACCAGGTGCTGCTCACGGTGCTGGGCGCGACGGCGGGGCTGATGGCGGTCATCCTGCTGACCACCGACGGCGGGCCCGTGCTGACGGGCTCGACGACGCTGCTTCACCTCATCGGCTACAACCTGCTGATGATCGCCGCGATCCTGGGCCTGCGCGTGCTGGCGCTCATCTTCCGCCGCCCGAGGGACTCCGATGTGCGGGAAGGCGCACGCTGAACCGGCGTTCCGCCGGGTACGACGCGCGCTCGTCCGGGTACGCGCTGGGCACATGTCCGGCCGGACCGGTACACCCCGAGCCGACGTCACAAAGGCGACGGTTCGGGGAAGACTGTGCGCCTCTTGACTTCTGCATGGTCTTGGACATCCGCGGCATCGGGCAGGTTCCCGGTAACACCGGAACCCCTTGGGAGCAGTGGGTGAAAATCATCGGGATCGCCGCCAGTCTCCACGCGGGGTCATTCATCACCAGATTGCTGGACGCGGCAGGCGGCGAATTGCCGGAGAGCGTGCGTTTCGAGGTGTGGCGGGGGCTGAGCGATATCCCGCCGTACCAGCCGGGGCCCGTTCCCGCACCGGCGCGGGAGCTGGTCTCGCTGGTGGCCGGGAGCGACGCGATCCTGCTCACGGCTCCTGAGCACAGCCTGCTGCCGATGGAGCTGACCCACGCACTGGACTGGATGGCCGCGCGGGACGGGCTGGCGGGCAAGCACGTGGCGGTGATGAGCGCGAGCGCGCGGGCCTGCGGTGCCATGTGGGCGCAGGCGGAGCTGTACAAGCGTCTGCTCGGGGCGGGCGCCGTGGTGTCGGGCGCCGAGCTGGTCATCTCGCCGGCCTGGCCGCACTTCGACGACAACGGCCACCTGACCTCCGCCGACCTGCGCGATCAGGTGCGGCGGGTGATCCGGCAGCTCTGCCCTGCCGAGGTCATGGAGCCGGCGCTTTCGGTGCTGTGACGCGGGCGCGCCCGGCCTCCCCGCGTGAGCGGGCGGCGAATGCCGCCCTGCCCGCGCCTCGTCGCGCCACCCCGGCCGAGCCGGGCTCAGATCAGGTCGATGAGCTCGGCGACCGACTCGACGACCAGGGACGGCCGGTACGGGAACCGCTCGATCTCCCGCCGCTGCGTGACCCCGGTGAGCACGAGGATCGTGTAGAGCCCGGCCTCCATGCCCGAGACGATGTCGGTGTCCATGCGGTCGCCGATCATCGCCGTGGTCTCGCTGTGCGCCTCGATCTCGTTGAGCGCGCTGCGCATCATGCGCGGGTTGGGCTTGCCGACGAAGTACGGCTCCACGCCCGTGGCCTTGGTGATCATGGCGGCGACGGCGCCGCAGGCCGGCAGCGAGCCCTCGGTGGAGGGGCCGATGGGGTCGGGGTTGGTGGCGATGAAGCGGGCGCCGCCCTCGATGAGCCGGATGGCGCGGGTGATCTGGGTGAAGCTGTAGGTGCGGGTCTCGCCGAGCACCACGTAGTCGGGGTCGAGGTCGGTCAGCACGTAGCCGACCTCGTGCAGCGCCGTGGTCAGCCCGGCCTCGCCGATCACGTACGCCGACCCGCCGGGCCGCTGGTCGTCGAGGAACTGCGCGGTGGCCTGGGCGGAGGTCCAGATGGACTCGGCCTGGCACGTCGAGGCCGGCGTTCGCGAGGCGGACGGACAGGTCGCGTGGGGTGTAGATCGAATTGTTGGTCAGGACCCGGAACTTGCGCCCCGACTCGCTGAGCTTCTTGATGAATTCGTCCGCACCGGGGATGGGCCGCCCTTCATGAACGAGCACGCCGTCCATGTCGGACAACCAGGCGTCGATCCGCTTACGCTGAGTCACGCGCCCATCGTACCGATAGGGCCTTATCGACTTCCCGTCCCGCAGATGAAGAATGTTCCCCATGTCGTTCACTGAAACCGCCCAAGACATGCGGGACGAGATCGTCCAGCTCAGGCGCTCCCTGCACACCACCCCCGAGATCGGCCTGCACCTGCCGCGCACCCAGGAGAAGGTGCTGGCGGCTCTGGAGGGGCTGCCGCTGGAGATCACGACCGGGTCCGCGCTCAGCTCGGTGACGGCCGTGCTGCGCGGCGGACGTCCTGGCGGCGGACAGGCCCCGGCGGTGCTGCTGCGGGGCGACATGGACGCGCTGCCCGTGACCGAGAAGAACGACCTGCCGTTCATCTCCCAAGAGCCGGGCCGGATGCACGCCTGCGGCCACGACCTGCACACGGCGATGCTGGTGGGCGCGGCGCGGCTGCTGAGCGCGCGGCGCGACGAGCTGGCCGGCGATGTGATCTTCATGTTCCAGCCGGGCGAGGAGGGCCACGACGGCGCCAGGCACATGATCGAGGAGGGCGTGCTGGACGCGGCGGGCTCCCGCCCGGTGGCCGCGTACGGCATGCACGTGGTGTCGTCGGTGCTGCCGCCGAAGGTGTTCGCGTCGCGGCCGGGGCCGCTGATGGCGGCGGCCGACACGTTCCTCGTGACGGTGAAGGGGCGCGGCGGGCACGGCTCGACCCCGCACCTGTCGCTGGACCCGATCCAGGCCGCCTGCGAGATGGTGACCTCGATCCAGGCCATGGTGACGAGGACGTTCAACGTGTTCGACCCGGTCGTGGTGACGGTCGGCAAGTTCCAGGCGGGCTCGGCCGACAACATCATCCCGGACGAGGCGCACTTCGAGGCGACGGTGCGGACCTTCAGCAAGGAGAACCGGGCGCTGGCCAAGCGGCGGCTGGTGGAGGTCGTGGAGGGCATCGCGGCCGCGTACGGGATGACGGCGGAGACGTCGTTCGGCATGGGCTACCCGGTGACGGTGAACGACCCGACGGAGGCGGAGTTCGCGGGCACGACGGCCGACGAGCTGTTCGGCCCCGGCCGCTACGCCGTCGCGCCGAACCCGATCATGGGCTCTGAGGACTTCTCGTACGTGCTGGAGAACGTGCCCGGCGCGTTCATCTTCCTGGGCGCCTGCCCGCCGGACCGCGACCCGGCGACGGCCCCCTACAACCACTCCCCCGACGCGGTCTTCGACGACTCGGTGCTGCCCGACGGCGCCGCCCTGTACGCCGCTCTGGCCCACGCCAGGCTCGCGCGGGCGGCCGCCACGAGCGGGGAGCCAGCGTGAACCGGGAGGCCGCGTGAACCGGGAGGCCGCGTGAACCGGGGAGGGAGCTGACACATGCGCGCCTGGGTGGTGGAGCGGCCGGGGCCCATCGCGTCGGGGCCGCTGCGGCTGATCGAGCGGGAGACGCCCGTGCCGGGGCCCGGCGAGGTCCTGGTGCAGGTGGAGGCGTGCGGCGTGTGCCGTACGGACCTGCACCTGGCGGAGGGCGACCTGGAGCCGCGCCGGCCGCGCACCACCCCCGGGCACCAGGTGGTCGGCAGGATCGCAGGCGGCGGCCGCCGGGTGGGCGTGGCGTGGCTGCGCTCCACCTGCGGCCGGTGCCGCTACTGCCGCAGGGGCATGGAGAACCTGTGCCCGGACTCGACGTACACGGGGTGGGACGCCGACGGCGGCTACGCCGAGTACGTCGTCGCCCGCGAGGACTACGTCTACCCGCTGCCCGGCGACCGGCCGGCCGAGTGGCTGGCGCCGCTGCTGTGCGCGGGCATCATCGGCTACCGGGCGCTGGCCCGGTGCGACCTGCCGCCCGATGGGCGGCTCGGCATCTACGGCTTCGGCGCGTCGGCGCATCTGACCGCGCAGGCGGCCATCGCGCGGGGCGCCGCCCTTCATGTGGTCACGCGGTCGGAACAAGCACGTAGGCTGGCGCTTGAGCTGGGCGCGGCCTCGGCGAACGAGCACCGGCCGCCCGAGCCGCTGGACGCGGCCATCCTGTTCGCGCCGGTGGGCACGCTGGTGCCGCCTGCGCTGGAGGCGCTCGACCGGGGCGGGACCCTCGCCGTGGCGGGCATCCATCTGACCGACGTCCCGCCGCTCGACTATGAGCGGCACCTGTTCCAGGAGCGCACGCTGCGCAGCGTGACGGCCAACACCAGGGCCGACGGGCGGGCGTACCTGGAGCTGGCGCTCGCGCATCCGCCGCGGGTGTCGGCGGTCCCCTACGCCTTCGAGGAGGCGGACCGGGCGCTGGCCGATCTGGCCGCCGACCGGGTCAACGGGGCGGCCGTCTTGACCCTGACCTGAGGTTTTACTTGATGGCGCTGAGCGCCACTTCCTACACTCATGAAGGAAAGTTACATTAGCCTCACAACCGCTGGAGATTATTGACGCCGATCTGGCGCGATCGTAATGTCCGGTCAATCCCTAGAGACATCCCCCGGAGCGGCAAATGAAGCGACTGGCAGCGGTAGTGGCGTTGCTGGGCCTTGCCACCGCGACTGCAGCGTGCAGCGGTGGCACCACCAACAAGTCCGGGTCGGGCGGTGGAGGCGGCGGGCTCTTCACCACGATCGATGTGAACAGGCCGGGCCTCGACGCGTCGGCGCCCGCGAATCCCTGGGCCCCGAAGGGCAACTCCTTCCAGGGCTACAACGCCATGAAGCTCGGCTGGGTCAAGAACCACCTGACCGACCCGAACCAGTTCTACCCGGGCATCGCGGCTAGCTGGGAGATCGCGCCTGACAACTCGTCGATCACCATCCACCTGCAGCCGAACGGCAAGTGGTCCGACGGCAAGCCGATCACCGCAGAGGACGTGAAGACCTCGATCGGCCTCGCCTACACCACCGGCAGCACCGCGTTCGCGACCACGCCCGGCGCGGCCGGCCTCGCGGCCGACATCGAGGTCGTGGACGACAAGACCATCAAGGTCACCCAGGACATGAGCAACCCGAGCTCGAAGTTCGCCCGCGGTGTCATGGACAACTGGGTCGTTCCCGCGCACGTGTGGGGCAGCCTGCTGCCGGCCGACTTCTGGGACAAGCTGAAGACGGCCCAGGGCGACGGCCCCGACGCCGAGAAGGCCCGCGAGGAGATCACCGGCCTGGGCCAGAAGGTGCTGTCCTTCGCGCCGCCCAAGGACGTCTCCGGCGGTCCGTTCACGCTGGAGCGGGTCAACCCCGGCGAGGCGCTGCTGGTGAAGAACAAGAACTTCTACAACGCCGCGAACGTCGCTCCCGACCAGGTCAAGTTCCTGAACTACAGCGGCAACGAGCAGATCTGGAACTACCTGTCAGCCGGCAAGCTCGACCACTCCGGCTTCGTCGCCGCGCCGCCGGACGTGATGAACCGGATCAAGCAGGCTCCGGGCTCGCAGACCATCACCGGCTTCTCGCCGGTGGCCGTCGGCATGGCGTTCAACCAGTCCAAGAAGCCGTACGACAACGTGCACGTGCGCCGCGGCCTGGCCTACCTCATCGACCGCCAGCAGGTCACCAAGGTAGCCTCGCCCGACGGCGGCACCCCGGCCGTGACGACCTCCGGCATCCACCAGAAGCCCGCGCAGGAGTGGATCGGCGACGAGCTGAACAAGCTCGAGCCGTACAACCACGACGTCGCCAAGGCCGAGGCGGAGTTCAAGGAGGCCGGCCTGCAGAAGAAGGACGGCAAGTGGACGCTGGCCGACGGCACCCCGTGGAAGGTCAGGATGACCGCGCCGTCCGGCTTCTCCGACTGGATCTCCGCCCAGGAGAACATCAAGAGCCAGCTCGTCGAGAACGGCGTGGACGCCGAGGTCGTCACCGTCGCCGACTACCCCGTCTACCTGGAGGAGCTGGCGGCCGGCAAGTACGACGTCGGCTTCTGGCTGATGGCGCTCGGCCCCGCGCCGTACGACATCTTCCAGCGCCTCTACGGCGCCTCCAACGGGTGGACCAACGTCGCGGGCAAGGTCAAGCACAGCGCCCCCGGCAAGGGCGGCAACTGGATGGGCGGCCCTGAGGAGATCGAGGTCGAGGGCGTCGGGAAGGTCAACCCCGGCGAGCTCACCGCGAAGCTGAACTCCGCCACCGCGGAGGAGGCCAAGCCGATCATGGTGGAACTCGCCAAGACGGCCAACCAGGACCTACCGGTCATCCAGCTCTGGGACTACGTCAACACGCAGTTCGTCAACACCTCTCGCTTCACCGGGTGGCCCGAGCAGGACAGCGACCTGCTCCGCCTGCCGGCCGGTGTCTGGATCCAGCTCGGTCTGATCAAGGCCAAGCAGTAGAAGAGAACTTATGACGGTCATCGCACGGCGACTCGCGGGCCACCTGGCCCGCGGGGTCGTCATGATCCTCGTGGTCGCCACGATCAGTTTCTTCATCGTCAGGAGCATCCCGGGCGATCCCGTGGCGGCGAACGTGCAGAAACTGGTCGAGCAGGGCATGTCTCCCGAGGCAGCCGAGCAGGCCACCCGCGTCCTCTACGGCTTCCAGCCGAAGGGCTCGCTCTGGGAGCAGTACACCGGCTACCTCGGCGGGCTGTTCACCTTCGACCTCGGCCAGTCGGTCACGCACGCCGGCGCCCCGGTGACGGACGTGCTGGCCGAGGCGGCCAAGTGGACCGTTCTACCGGTGCTGGCGGGCACGCTGCTGAGCTTCCTCGTCGGCGTCATCATGGGCGTCTACGCGGCCATCAAGCGGTCCGGCAAGCTCGGCGACGTGCTGGCGATCTCCGGGTCGCTGCTGCACGGCGTGCCGCAGTACGTGCTGGGCCTGCTGCTCAGCGCGATCTTCGCCACGCTGATCCCGATCCTGCCGGCCGACGGCCCGGTGGACATCCTGTACGAGCCCGGGTTCAACGCCGGCGACATCGGCTCCCTCATCGAGCACGCGATCCTGCCGGTGGCGACGTACGCGCTGGCCGCCTACGGCGGATGGATCCTGGCGATGAAGTCGAGCGTCGTGACCGTCCTCGGTGACGACTTCATCCTGGCCGCCGAGCTGCGCGGCATGAAGCGCTCGATCATCTTCCGGTACATCGCGCGCAACGCGATCCTGCCGCTGTTCACGATCCTCGCGCTCTCGCTCGGCCTGCTGCTGGGCGGCGCGGTGTTCATCGAGCGCATCTTCAACTACCCGGGTCTCGGGCTGCTGCTCATCGAGAGCATCACCATGCGCGACTACGCGCTGATGGGCGGCGCGTTCCTGCTGATCACGGTGTCGATCATCGTGGCGAACATCCTCGCGGACCTGTTCTACAGCGTCATCGACCCGCGGGTCCGCAGCGGGGAGGAGGTGTCGGCATGAGTGTCCTGCTGGAGAGCTCGTCCACCAGCGCGGCGATGCGCCGCAACTTCTGGTCGGGCGTGTGGCGGGTGATGCGGCGCAAGCCGAGCCGCCTGGTGGGCGTGGTGCTCATGGCGGGGTTCGTGTTCATGGGCGCGTTCGGCCCGATGTTCTACCCCGACCCGCTGCCCCGTGACCCGAACCAGATCACCAGGCCGCCGAGCTGGGAGCACTGGCTGGGCACCGACGACCAGGGCCGCGACGTGATCGCGCTGGTCGTCACCGGCTCCCGCTACGTGCTGCTGGCCGCACTGGTGACGGCCGTCATCACGGTCGTGCTGGGCACCGCGATCGGCCTGTTCTCCGGCTTCAAGCGGGGCCGCTGGGACACCGTGCTGATGCGGCTGACCGACATGAAGCTGACCATCCCCGGCCTGCCGCTGCTGCTGGTGCTGTCCACCGTGTGGAAGTTCAGCAGCGCGGTGCAGATGGGCCTGGTGCTGGGGCTGCTGAGCTGGGGCGGCGTGGCCAGGGCCGTGCGGTCGCAGACGCTGTCGCTGCGCGAGCGCGGCTTCATCGAGGCGGCGCGCGGGCTGGGCCTGTCCACCACGCACATCGTGGGCAAGGAGCTGCTGCCGAGCATGGCGCCGTACATCGCGATGAACATGCTGATCGCGATCACCGGCGGCGTGTACTCGCAGGTGGGCCTGTTCTTCCTGGGCGTGCTGCCGTACGAGTCGAACAACTGGGGCCAGATGCTCAACACGGCCGTGTTCCGCTCGGGTGCGCTGACCGTGCCGAGCGCGCTCGGCTTCCTGCTGGGCCCGCTGCTGGCGATCCTGCTGCTGACGCTGGCCATCGTGCTCGTGGTCGACGCCATGGACGAGATCTTCAACCCCCGGCTGCGCGAGGAGTAGAGGGTGAGCAACAAGGCGCCAGGAGTGCGCATCGGCGGCCTGACGGTCGTCTACAAGACCCCCGCGGGCGAGCTGCCCGCCGTCAGGGACGTCAGCCTGACCCTGGAGCCGGGTTCGATCACCGGCATCGTCGGCGAGTCCGGCTCGGGCAAGTCCACGCTCGCGCTGTCGCTGCTCAACGCCGTGCAGCCGCCCGGCAGGATCGCGGCGGGCACCGTCGAGATCGACGGGCTGGGCGATGTGGCCGCGCTGTCGGGCGAGCAGCTGCGCAAGGCGCGCGGCAAGCACATCGGCTACGTCTTCCAGGCGGCCCAGAACTCTCTCAACCCGCTCAAGACGGTCGGCAAGCAGCTGCTCGACCTGGGCCGCTCGCACGGCGTGGACGACCTGCGCGGGCTGGTGCGCGAGGCCAAGGAGCTGCTGGCCAGGATGGGCCTGGACGGCGCCCGCGTGCTCGACTCGCACCAGCACGAGCTGTCCGGCGGCATGCGCCAGCGGGTCGGCATCATGCTGGCGCTGGTGCTCAACGCCCACCTGGTGGTCCTGGACGAGCCGACGACCGCGCTCGACATGATCACCCAGGCGAACATCCTGAAGATCGTCCGCGAGGTGCACGCCGAGCGCGGCCTGACCACGCTGGTCATCACGCACGACATCGGCGTGGTCGCCGAGGTGGCCGACCGGCTCGCCGTCATGTACGGCGGCCGCATCGTCGAGCAGGGCCCCACCACGGAGGTGCTGGGCGCGCCCCGCCACCCGTACACGCGCGGCCTGATCAAGGCGATCCCGCGGCTCGTCGGCGACATCTCCGAGGCCCAGGCGCTGCCCGGCCGGCCGCCCACGCTGGCGACCGTGCCCCAGCAGGGCTGCGTCTTCAGGGAGCGCTGCGCGCTGCGCATGGACGTGTGCGAGACCGAGGACCCGCAGGCCGTCGCGGACGGCTCGCGCACCGTGGCCTGCCACGCCGTGACCGTGAAGGAGCACGCATGATCACCGGAACCGGCGTCGTCAAGACGTTCAAGCAGCGGGGCAAGGTGCTCGGCGCCCGCGAGGTGCAGGCGCTGCGGGGCGTGGACTTCGCGATCCCCAAGGGCGGCGCGGCCTCGTTCATCGGCGAGTCCGGGTGCGGCAAGACCACGCTGGGGCGGATCATCGCCGGGCTGGAGTCGTACGACGCGGGCGAGATCGAGATCGACGGCGTGCCGATGTCGAGCCTGAAGCCCAAGCAGCGCCAGCCGCACTTCCGCAAGATCCAGATGATCCATCAGGACCCGTACTCGGCCCTGAACCCGACCAGGACCATCCACCAGACGCTGCATGCGCCGCTCAGCCTGCGGGCCAAGCAGACCGGCAGGTCGCGGGCGTGGATCGAGGAGCGGGCGGCCGAGGTGCTGTCGCTGGTCGGCCTCGACCCCGGCACGGTGCTGGCGCGTTACCCGCACCAGCTCTCCGGCGGCATGCGCCAGCGCGTGGTCATCGCCCGCGCGCTGACCGTGGACCCGGAGATGCTGGTCGCCGACGAGGCCGTCTCGATGATCGACGTCTCGCTGCGGCTGGGCATCCTGGCGCTGCTGAAGGACCTGCGCGAGCGGCTCGGCGTGAGCGTGCTGTTCATCACGCACGACGTGGCCACCGCCCGCTACATCGGCGACGACGGCGAGCTGTACGTCATCTACCGGGGCCAGGTCGTCGAGCGCGGCGCGGTGGACACGGTCATCGCCGACCCCGTGCACCCGTACACGCAGTCGCTGCTGTCGGCCATCCCGGTGCTGCACGGGCTCGAGCAGCCGGGCGAGCAGCCCGTGGTGCCGCTGGAGTCGCTGGACGAGAGCCGGCCCGACGAGGGCTGCCTGTTCGCCCGGCGCTGCCCGTTCCGCACCGACCGCTGCATGTCCGAGCGGCCGGTGCTGGGGCGCACCGAGGGCGTCCCGCAGGAGCACGCCTGCTTCTACCCCGAGCGCCGCAGCGTGATCGCGCGCCCGATGAGCGAGGTGTGATGGCGCACTCGGTGCGGGAATTCGACCCGGGCGAGGCCGCGCGGGTGGCGCAGGCCGCGCTGACGCTCGACGCCGGCGAGGCCGCCGCCCTGGTGGGCAGCCTGTCGCGGCCCCCTGCGGAGCGGCGCTGGACGGCGCTGGCCGTGGACGGCGGCGTGGTGATGGCCTCGGTCAACACCGTGGACCCCGCGGTCGGGCACGTCGATCTGCTGGCCGTGCACCCCTCGGCGCAGGGCGCGGGGCGCGGGCGCGCGCTGGTGCGCGCGGCCGAGGAGTGGCTGCGCGGGCAGGGGGCCCGCGAGGCCCGCTTCGCCGGGAACCCGCCGTGCTACGCCTGGCCGGGCATCGACGTGCGCTACACCGCCGCCGCGTGCCTGGCCGAGAGCCTCGGCTACGAGCGCTACCAGGTGGCCTGGAACATGACCGCCGACCTGCGCCACGCCGACCTGGGCGTCGAGGACGACCTCGCGCGGCTCAAGCGCGCGGGCGTCTCGGTGCACGGGCTCGGCGGTCCCGGTGACGCGCGGCCGGCCGGGAGCGGGTGGCGGCCTTCGTCGAGGAGCAGTGGAACGATCGATGGGCCTGGGAGGCGGTCAACGCGGCCGGGCTGCACTACGCCGAGCGCGATGGCCGGGTGCTCGGCTTCGCCGCGTGGGGTGCGCGGCCGGCCTGGTTCGGCCCCATGGGCACCGCGCCCGACGCCCGGGGCCTCGGCCTCGGGCGGGTGCTGCTGCGCAGGTGCCTGGCGGAGCAGCGGGCCGCCGGGCAGGACCACGCCCAGATCGGCTGGGTGGGGCCGTTGCGGTTCTACTCGCGCGCCGTGGGCGCGCGAGCCGAACGCGTCTTCTGGCTCTACCGGCGCGATCTGGCGTGATGAGCCGGTCAGTACAGAAGTCCTCCCTCGGGCGGGCCGGCGGCGGGCACAGCGCCCGCGGGTCCTCCCCGGCCTCCAGGCACTTCTTGAGGGAGTCGGACCCCCACAGGTGGTCCAGGAACAGCTCGGGCCCCGCCCACTTCAGCTCGTCCGGGTAGAGGGTGCGGGCCACGTGCAGCATCGACAGGCCGGTCAGCACGGGGCGGAAGGCGGCGGGGTCGTGCACGTGGAGCTGAACCCCCCGTACGGGGACGCCGGCGTGCTTGTGGAACGTCGGCGTGAACCACGCCTCCCTGAACCGCACCCCCGGCAGGCCCAGCTCGTTGAGCGCCGGCGCGAAGCGCGCGTCGGCGTAGGGCGCGCCGATCAGCTCGAACGGCCGGGTGGTGCCGCGCCCCTCGGAGAAGTTCGTGCCCTCGAAGAGCCCGGTGCCCGGGTAGACCAGCGCGGTGTCGAGGGTCGGCATGTTGACCGAGGGCATGACCCAGGGCAGGCCGGTGTCGGCGTAGCTCATCTCCCGCCGCCAGCCCTCCATCGTGACCACGGTCAGGTCCAGGTCGAAGCCGAACATCCCGGCCAGCTCCCCCTCCGTCCTGCCGTGCCGCAGCGGCAGCGGGAAGCGGCCGACGAAGCTCGCGAACGCCGGGTCGAGCAGCGGTCCCTCCTCCACGGCGCCGCCGAGCGGGTTGGGGCGGTCGAGCACCACGAAGCGCAGGCCGAGCCGGGCGGCGGAGGCCATGAGGTCGTACATGGTCCACACGTAGGTGTAGAAGCGGGCGCCCACGTCGGCGATGTCGAAGACGAGCGTGTCCACCCCGGAGGCGGCCACCACCTCGTCCAGGGGCGCGCCGGAGCGCTTGTGCGTGTCGTAGACCGGCAGGCCGGTCCGCTCGTCCACGCCGTCGGCCTCGCTGCCGGCGGCCTGCGCGGTGCCGCGCATGCCGTGCTCGGGACCGAAGAGCGCGGTGAGCTTGAGCCCTGCGGCCAGCAGGGCGTCGGGGGTGGGGGTCAGATCGGGCAGGACGCCGGTCGGGTTGGTGATCAGGCCGAGGCGCGTACCGCCCGCCAGGGCGGGATCCGCGGCCAGCCGTTCGGCTCCTGTTCTCACGTGTGGCATGAACCCATTGTCTGAAAGATATTTACAAGAGAGAAGTAGAGGGTGGAAATTAGCGACATGATTGATCCGCTATCAGAGGCGTCCACCGAGCAGAGCGACCCCCGTTACGCCCAGATCGACCGGCTGCCGACCCTGCAGATCGCCCGGCTGATGAACCAGGCGGACGCCGCCGTGCCCGCCGCGGTGGCGCTGGCGCTGCCGGCGATCTCGGAGGCGATCGACGCCATCGCCGCGAGGATGAACGAGGGTGGCCGGCTGCTCTACGTGGGCGCGGGCACGTCGGGGCGGCTGGCCGTGCTCGACGCCAGCGAGTGCCCGCCGACGTTCGGCACCGACCCGTCGATGGTGCAGGGCATCATCGCGGGCGGGCCGGAGGCGCTGACCCGTTCCGTTGAAGGTGCCGAGGACGACGCCGAGGCCGGCGCCGCCGCGCTGAAGGACCTGGAGGTGGGACCGCTCGACTCGGTGGTGGGCGTGTCCGCCAGCGGGCGGGCTCCCTTCGTGCTGGGCGCGCTGGCGGAGGCGCGAGATCGCGGCGCGCTGACCGTGGCGCTGTCGTGCAACGACGACGCCCCGCTGTCGGCGGCCGCCGAGCACGCCATCGAAGTGGTGGTGGGCCCCGAGGTGGTGACCGGTTCGACCCGGCTGAAGGCGGGCACGGCCCAGAAGCTCGTGCTCAACATGATCTCCACGATCACGATGGTCAAGCTGGGCCGGACGTACGGGAACAAGATGATCGAGATGTCGGCGATGAACAGCAAGCTCGCCGGGCGGGCGCTGCGCATCGTCAGCGACATCACCGGGGCCGACCACGCGACGGCGGAGGCGGCCCTGGACGCGGCCGGCGGCCAGGCGAAGATCGCGGTGCTGATGATCCGGCACGGGCTCGACGCCGAGGCGGCCAGGGAGCTGCTGCGCTCGCACGGCGAGCGGCTCAGCGACGCGCTCAGCGGCTGAACCGGGCGGTCCGGCCGGGGTGCCGCGCGAACACCGGACGCGCGGGAGGGCTTGCGCACGGCGGGCCGCGTGGTTTACGGCGTGTGGTGGACGTCTTGGTGCCGGATGAAGAGGAGGAGTACGGGGATGTCGGACCGGCTGGAGGAGATCCTGGCGGCCGCGGTGCCCGAGGTGTGCCCCGCCGCGGTGGCGCTGATCGCCGTGGACGGCTCCGTGGCGGCCGCGGCGGCGGCCGGCGAGCTGGTCAGGTACGCCGGCGCGGACGGCACGCTCGCCGCGGACCGCCCGCGGGCACGGCGCGACTCGATCTTCGACCTTGCCTCCGTCAGCAAGCTGTTCACCACCGTCGTGCTGCTCTCGCTGGCCGAGGAGGGCAGACTGGACCTCGACGAGCCGGTGACCGGGCGCCTGCCCGCCGCCGACCCGCGCATCACGCCGCGCCACCTGCTCACCCACACGGCGGGCCTGCCCGCGAGCCGGCGCATCGACAGGGAGCTGCCGGAGGCCGGTCCCGCCGAGCGCCTGGCCGCCATGGTCGCCACGCCGCCCGCCCACCCGGTGGGCGGCCCCTATCTCTACAGCGACGTCGGCATGGTGATGGCGGGCCATCTGGCGGAGCTGGCCGGAGGGGCGCCGCTGGAGGTGCTCGTACGCGAGCGCGTCACCGGCCCGCTGAAGCTGTCCTGCACCGGTTACCGGCCGGGCCCCGAGCTGCTCGATCGGGTGGCCGCGACCGAGTGGAAGGCCGAGCGCCCCGGGCCGGGGTGCGTGCGGGGCGAGGTGCACGACGAGACCGCGTACGCGCTGGGCGGCGTGGCCGGGCACGCGGGCCTGTTCGCCCCCGCCGACGACCTGCTGGCCTTCGGCGAGGCGCTGCGGCTCGGCGGCGGGCCCGTGCTGAGCGCGGCGACCGTGGCCGAGATGACCCGGGACCAGGGCGTCGAAGACGCGCCGTTCCGCCACGGGCTGGGCGTGCGCATCGGCGATCCCGGCATCGTCGGCCCGCTGAAGGACGCCTACGGCCACTCGGGCTTCACCGGCACGTCGCTGGTGGTCGATCCGGACCGCCGTCTCACCGTGGTGCTGCTGACGAACTTCGTGCACCCGGTACGCGGGCGTGAAGGCATCCGCACCCTGCGTCACAAAGTGGCGGAAGAAGCGTTAAGGCTGGCTGACCTCGTTTCTTGACGGGAAGTAATTACCAGACCACAAACCGCTTATTGCCCGGTGCCAAACTGTGTGTGATGGTACAAGTGAGACGGCCGAGGACAAATTGGCCTCTCACAGGTTCCTTTCACCAGAAGGGCCTCGGGCAGCATGGGTCAACCTCCCTCGTCCCTCCAAAACCGATTTCTCCAGCGATTTTCTGGAATGGGCCGTTTCGGCCTGGTGTGGTGTGGCCAGGTCGTCACCCTCATCGGTAATTCCGTTCTCCGTTTCTCCCTGGTGATCCAGGCGTGGACGGTCGATCACCAGGCCACGCAGGTGGTGGCGCTTTCGCTGTGCGCGCTGCTGCCGCAGATGCTGCTCAGCCCGACCGCCGGGGCCCTCGTGGACCGCTGCCGCAAGCGCACCGCGCTGCAACTCGCCGACCTCGGCGGCCTCGTCGCGGTCGGCGCCATGGCGGCCGTGTACTTCCTCGGTGACCTGCACCTCTGGCAGGTCTACGTGACCGTCGCGCTGCTCGGGGCGTGCGCCGCCTTCCAGTTCCCCGCGCTGTCGTCGGCCGTGCCGATGCTGGTCGGCAAGGAGCAGCTCCAGCGCGCCAACGGGCTGCTCGCCACCGCCAAGAGCGTCGCCGACGTCGGCGGCCCCGCCCTGGCGGGGCTGCTCGTGGTGACCGGCGGGCTCGGCGCCGTGCTCGTGATCGACCTGATCAGCTTCGCGGTCGCGCTGGCCACCATCCGCCTGGTCCGCCTGGACGGCGACCGGGCGGGCGAGAGCGGGGCCCGCAAGCGGCTCGGCGCCGACTCGCTGGAGGGGCTGCGCTACCTGTTCGCCCAGCCCAGCCTGCGCGGCCTGATCCTCGTGTTCTTCACCGTCAACCTGGTCATGGTGTTCGGCTTCGCCGTCGTGCAGCCGATGATCCTGGCCAGGACCGGCAGCGACGTGTCCGTCCTCGCCAGCGTGAACGCGGGGATCGGCGCCGGCGGCATCGCCGGCGGCCTGCTGCTGGCCGCCTGGGGCGGGCCGAAGAACCGGGTGCGCGGCATGATGCTCGGCGTCGTCGGCATGTGCCTGAGCGCGCAGATCGTCATGTCCGTCGTCCAGGGCGTCGTCGCGTGGACGGCGGCCATCCTCGTGGGCGCGATGATCATGCCCATCGTGAACGGCTCCATGCAGTCGATCATCCAGACCAAGGTGCCGGAGGAACGGCAGGGACGGGTGTTCGGGGCCGTCATGTTCGTCTCGCAGATCTCCTCTCCGGTCGCGATGGCCTTCTCAGGGCCGCTCGCCGACCACGTCTTCGAACCCCAGGCGGCGGCCGGCACCGGCGTGCCCGGCCTGCTCGCGCCGCTCATCGGCACCGGCCCTGGCAGCGGCATGGCGGCCATGCTGCTCATCGCCGGGCTGCTGGGCGCCGCCGCCGCCCTGTGGGGGCTGGCCCAGCGTGCCGTACGCCACATCGACGTGCTCACGCCCGACCTCGAGAAGCAACCCGCGGGAGGCTGACATGACCACCAACCCCTTCGAGGACGAGAACGGCTCCTACCTGGTGCTGGTCAACGACGAGAACCAGCACTCGCTGTGGCCGGCGGACATCGACGTGCCCGCGGGCTGGCGCACGACCTTCGGCCCCGCCGCGCGCGCCGCGGCCCTGGAGCACATCGCGACACACTGGACGGACATGCGCCCGGCGAGCCTCATCCGGGCCTGACCATGAGCGTGCCCGAACCATTGGTGCATGAGGCGTTCGCGGCGCAGGTGGCGCGTACCCCCGAGCGGGTCGCGCTGGTCTGCGGGGCGGAGCGGCTCACCTACGCCGAGCTGGACGCGCGGGCCACGGCGCGCGCGGCCGGGCTGGGCGTCCCCGCAGGGAGCCTGGTCGGCGTGCGCATGGAGCGCGGCGTCGAGCTGGTGGTCGCGCTGCTCGCGGTGCTGAAGGCCGGAGCCGGGTACGTGGTGCTGGATCCGGCGTTCCCCGAGGAGCGGCTGCGCGTCATGGCGGACGACGCCGGCGTGTCGGCGGTGCTCTCCCCGGAAGGGCTGGAGCGCCGGTCCGATCCCGCCCGGCACGACGGGATCGCGTGCGTGATGTTCACCTCCGGCTCCACCGGCCGTCCCAAGGGCGTGGCCGCGCCGCACCGGGCGATCACGGCCACGGTCACCGGCCAGGAGTACGCGCCGTTCGACGCCGTGTGGCTGCAGTGCTCGCCGACGTCGTGGGACGCGTTCGTGCTGGAGCTGTGGGGCCCGCTGCTGTCGGGCGGCACCTGCGTGCTCTATCCGGGCGCGCGTCCCGACCCGCTCGTGCTCGGCCGCCTGATCGCCAAGCACGGCGTGAGCAGCATGTACCTGTCGAGCAGCCTGTTCAACGTGATCGTGGACGAGTGCCCGGACGCGCTGGCCGGGCTGCGCCACCTGATCGTCGGCGGCGAAGCGCTCTCCCCCGCGCACGTCGGCCGGGCCCTCGCCCTGCATCCGGGGCTGCGCCTGCGCAACGGCTACGGCCCGGTCGAAGGCATGATCTTCCTGACCACGCATCCCGTGACCGCCGTGGACGGCCCCGTGCCGATCGGCACGCCGCTGCGCGGCAAGCACGTGCGGGTGCTGGACGCGCGGCTGCGGCCGGTCCCCGACGGTCAGGTGGGCGAGCTGTACGCGGCGGGCGACGGTCTGGCGACCGGCTACCTCGGCCGTCCCGGCGCGACCGCCGAGCGTTTCGTGGCCGACCCGTACGGCCCGCCGGGCGGCCGCATGTACCGCACCGGCGACCTGGTGCGGCGGCGCCCTGACGGCGTGCTCGAATACGTGGGCCGGGCCGACGACCAGGTGAAGGTGCGCGGGTTCCGCATCGAGCCGGCCGAGGTGGAGTCGGTGCTGTCCGGCCACCCGTCGGTCGGGCGGGCCTGCGTGGTGGCCAGGGAGGACGTGCCGGGTGACCGCCGGCTGGTCGCGTACGTGGTGCCGCGCGACCGGTCGGGCTGCCCCGTCGATCCCGGTGTGCTGCGCGCTCACGTCGCGGCGGTGCTGCCGGAGTTCATGGTGCCTGCGGCGTTCGTGACGCTGGAGGCGCTCCCGCTGAGCGCCACCGGCAAGCTCGACCGCGCCGCCCTGCCCGCGCCCGTCTACGGCGAGCCCTCTGAGGCGTCCGCCGGACCTCGCGACGAGCCGCGTGACGAGATCGAGAAGACGCTGTGCGAGCTGTTCGCCGAGGTGCTGAAGGTGCCCGGGGTCGGCGTGCACGACGACTTCTTCGACCTGGGCGGCGACTCCCTGATGGTGGCGCGGCTGCTCAGCAGGATCCACGCCGTGCTGGGCGTGGAGGTCGGCGTCAGGACGCTGTTCGAGACGCCCACGGTCGCGGCCGTCGCCCGCCACGTCGGCGAACGTCCCGGGCCCGGCGGCGGTGTGCCTGCCGCTTCCTCCCCGCGGCCTGAGGCTCAGCACTCCAGGGCGGCCGGGGATACGTCTCCCTTGTCGGCGGCGCAGCGCAGGCTGTGGTTCCTCGATCAGGTGGACGCGGGCGTCGCCTACAACATGCCGATGCTCGTCCGCCTGCGCGGCCCCGTGGACGCCGGCGCGCTGGGCGGGGCGCTGGCGGACGTGGTGGCCAGGCATGAGCCGCTGCGCACGGTCTTCACCGTCCACGACGGCGAGCCCGCCCAGCGGGTGCTGCCCGTGGCCGAGGCGCGGCCCGGGTTCGAGGTCGTCGAGGTGACCGAGGACGAGCTGGACGCGCGCGTGGCCGAGGCGGCGCGGCACCGCTTCGACCTGGAAGCCGAACTGCCGATCCACGCGGTGCTGTTCGTCACGGGGCCGGAGTCGTCGGCGCTGCTGCTGGTCATGCACCACATCGCGACCGACGGCTGGTCGCTGCCGCCGCTCATGCGGGATCTGTCGCGCGCCTACCGGGCGCGGCTCGACGGCATGCCCGTGACCTGGCCGCCGCTGCCGATCACGTACGCCGAGTACGCCGTCCTGCACCGCGACCGCGTGGCCGCCATCGCAGGCGATGAGCTGGCGTACTGGAGAAAGGCGCTGAAAGGGCTGCCGGAACGGCTCACGCTGCCCCGCATCGGCACGTCCGCCGCTTCCGTTACGGGCTCCTCCGGCATTTCCGTTGCGGACTCGCGAGGTGTTTCCCCTACGGACTCGCCCGGCGTTTCCAGCGCGGGTTCCCCCGGGGTTTCCGTTGCAGGTTCCGCCGGTGTTTCCTCCGACGGCTCCCCCGCTGTTTCCGCCGGCGCTTTTCCCGGCGTTTCCGCCAACGGATCCCCCGCCGATTCCGCGGCCACCGGCGCCGGAATTCCCGGGGCCGGTTCCCCGTCCCTTTCCGGCACCGATTCACCCGCCGCTTCCTCCGCTTTCGGCGGGGCGGCGCAGACCGTCGTCCGGCATATCGACGCCGGCCTGCACGCGCGGCTCGCCGAGCTGGGCCGGCGACAGGGCGCCACGCTGTTCATGGTGCTTCAGGCCGGGCTGGCCGAGGTGCTGCGGCGGGCGGGCGCGGGCGAGGACCTGCCGATCGGTGCGCCGGTGGCCGGGCGGTCGACCGGGCCCGTGGACGACCTCGTGGGGTTCTTCGTCAACCTGCTCGTGCTCCGTACCGACGTGTCGGGGGATCCGACGGCCGAGGAGCTGATCGCCCGGGTGCGGGAGACCGACCTGGAGGCGTTCTCGCACCAGGAGGCGCCGTTCGAGCGGGTCGTGCAGGAGCTGAACCCGGCCCGGCGGCCAGGACTGCCGCCGCTCGTGGACGTCGTGCTCGCGCTGCAGAACAACGCGCGGGCCGAGCTGGCGCTGCCCGGCGTGGAGGCGCGGGTCGAGGTCGTCAGGACGGGCGCGGCCAGGTTCGAGCTGCTGGTGGACGTCACCGACACCTACACGGCGGATGGCGCGCCCGACGGGATCGCGGTGACGGTCGAGTACCGCGCCGACGCCTTCGAGCGGGCCGTGATGGAGTGGCTGGCCGAGGCGTTCGTCCTGGTGCTCGACGGCATGTGCGCCGCCCCTGACGCTCCCGTCTCGGGGATCGGCGTGCCGCCGCCGCCCGTCCGCCCGGCGCGTCCGGCCGGTGGGGAGCCCGCGGTACCGCGACCCGGGCTGGCTGGCGGGGAGCCCGCGGTACCGCGACCCGGGCGGGACGGCGGGGAGCCCGCGGTACCGCGACCCGGGCGGGACGGCGGGAAGCGCGCGGCACCGCCGCCCGGGCGGGACGCCTCCGAGATCGAGCGGGTGGTGGCCGCTGTCTGGGCCGAGGTGCTGGGGGTCGCGCGGGTCGGGCCCGACGACGGGTTCTTCGCGCTCGGCGGCAACTCGCTGAGTGCCGTACGCGTCGCCGCCCGCCTGTCCGCCCAGGGCCTGCCCGCCACGGCCGCCCACCTGTTCGAGGCCCCCACCGTCGCCGCCCTGGCCGCCCTGCTGGCGCGGACACCGGCCAGGGCGGAACCCGCCATCACCCGACTGCCCAGGACCCCGCGTACCCGCACCAACTGAGGCAGCCCGTGTCGCGGGCGCCCGTGAGGAGCACGTCCATGGACCTCAGCGTGATGTTCTTCGGCGCCGACCCGGCCGACGCCGGCGGCACCGGCGGACACGCCGCCAAGTACGACGACATCCTGGCCATCGCCCGGGCCGCCGACCGGCTCGGCTTCACCGCACTGTGGACGCCTGAGCGGCACTTCCAGCAGGTCGGGCAGGTGTTCCCGAACCCGGCCCTGCTCAGCGCCGCGCTCGCCACCGTCACAGAACGCATCCACCTGCGCGCCGGCAGCCTGGTGCTGCCGCTGCACCACCCGCTGCGGGTGGCTGAGGACTGGGCGGTCGTGGACAACCTGTCGCGCGGCCGGGTCGGCCTGTCGGTGGCGACGGGCTGGCATTCGCGGGACTTCGTGCTGGCTCCTGAGGCGTACGAGGACCGCAGGGAGCGCGCCTTCCGCGACCTGGAGCTGCTGCGGCGGCTGTGGGCGGGCGAACCCGCCGAGTTCACCGACGGGACCGGCGGACGGGTTCAGGTGACGCCGCAGCCCAGGCCGTACTCGGCGAGCCTGCCGCTGTGGACCACCACATCGGGCAGCCCGAGCACGTGGGAGGCGGCCGGACGGATGCGTACGAACATCCTCGGCGCGACCATCGGCCAGACCCGCGAGGAGCTGGCCGGGAAGATCGCCTCCTATCGCGACGCCTACGACGCGGCGCCCGGCCGGCCGGGCGCCCCGCCCAGAGGCACGGTGACGCTCATGGCGCACACCTACGTGGCCGCATCGGACGAGGAGGCGCGGGAGCGCGCGGCCGGGCCGCTGAAGGCGTACCTGCGGTCGTACGTGGCCCAGACGGCCGCGAACAAGGGCGGCCCGGACGGCGGGGCGGCCGCGCTGAGCGAGGCGCAGCTCACGGCGCTCACCGACTTCGCCTTCCGCCGCTACCTGGCCTGGGGCGGCCTCATCGGCTCGCCGGAGACGTGCCGCATGAGCCTGGCGGACCTCGCCGAGCTGGGCTGCGACGAGGTGGCCTGCTTCGTCGACTTCGGGCTCGGCCGCGACGAGGTGCTCGCCGGCCTGGAACGCCTCGCCGACCTGCGGGAGGGACTGTGACTGAGACCGTACCTGGGGCCGTACCTGGGACCGTGCCCGGGATCGGGACCCGGACGGGGGCAGGACCCGCCGTCAAGCGGACGGCGGGCAAGAGCGCAAGTGAGCGGTTCGCCGCGCTCAGCGGGGAGCGCCGCGTCGAGCTGCTGCGGCGGCTGGTGGCGGCGGGCAAGCTGGAGGCGATCCCCGAGGTGGTGCCGCCGCGCGACCCCGCGCAGCCGGTGCGGCTCAGCCCGGCGCAGGAGGACCTGTGGGTGTTCGAGTCGCTGTATTCGGACACGGCCGCGCTCAACCTGTGCTGCTCGTACCACTTCGACAGCCCCGTGGACCCGGCTGAGCTGGAGGCGGCGCTGACGATCGTGCTGCGCCACCACGACACGCTGCGCATGCGGATCACCGGGGACGTGGACGACCTGCGGGTGACGTTCGCGCCGCCGGAGCCGTTCCGTCTTGAGCGCATCGACCTGCGCGGCACGGGCGTCACGCTGCGCGAGGCGCTGCACGCCTTCAGCCGCCGCACGTTCGACCTGAACGGCGGCCCGCTGATCAGGGGCGGCTTCATCACCGTCGACGACACGCGGGCGACGCTGGTGCTCGCGCTGCACCACATCGCGACCGACTGGTGGTCGTTCGACGTGCTGCACAACGAGCTGTGCGACGCCTACCGCGCCGTGCGCGAGGGCGGCGCGCCCCGGCTGGGCCGCCCGTCCGTCCAGTACGCCGACTTCGCGGGCTGGCAGCGAGAGCTGGAGGCGGCCGGGGTGTTCGACGCCCAGCTCGCCTGGTGGCGCGACTACCTCGCGGGCCCGCCGAAACCCCTCGCGGTCGGCTCCGCCGCGCCGGGCCGGCCCTTCGGCGTCGAGCAGATCGCGTTCGGCATCGACGCGCGCATCGAGGCCGCCGTACGCCGCCTGGCCAGGGAGCGCGGCGCCACCGTCTACGGGGTGCTGATGACGGCCTTCGCGGTGTTCGCGCACCGGCTGACCGGCGAGTCCGACCTGATCACCGGAACCCCCGTCGCCAACAGGTCGGCCAGGGGCCTGGAGCGGGTCATCGGGTATGTCATGAACTCGCTGCCCGTCCGCTGGCGGATCGGGCGGGACACGACGTTCGCGGAGCTGCTGGCCCGGTTCACCGCCGAGTTCCCGCAGATCATGGCGAACGGCGACGTGCCCGTGGGCCGCATCGTGCAGGCCGTGAACCCGGAGCGGGTGGCCGGGCGCTCGCCGCTGTACTCGTGGGTGTTCATGCACCTGACGAAGCAGGAGAGCGTGGCCAGGCTGCGCGAGATCACCGACCCCGAGCGGGTGCACACCGGCGGCGAGCACGACCTGGTCGGGATCGTGCGCGACGGTGACGACGGGTTCGAGGCGAGCCTGGAGGTCCGTACCGACGTCTACGACCCCGAGGTCGTGCGGGCCTGGGCCGGTTCCTTCACGGTGCTGCTGGAGTCGCTGGTGTCCGCGCCGGACGAGCCCGTGTCGCGGGCCGCGCTGCTGCGCGAGCCGCCCGCGTGCGCGGGCGAGGCGCCGCCGCCCGGGGCGAACCTGCCGGAGCTGGTGGCGCGGCAGGCCCTGCGCGCGCCCGAGGCGGTGGCGGTCGAGTCCGGCGGCGAGCGGCTGACGTACCGGGAGCTGCTGTCGCGGGTCGACGGGCTGGCCGGGGCGCTGCTCGCGCGCGGCGTGGGGCCCGAGCGGGTGGTGGCGCTCGCGCTGGAACGCTCGGTCGACCGCGTGGTGGCGATGCTGGCGGTGCAGCGGGCGGGCGGCGCGTACCTGCCGCTCGATCCCGGCCATCCGGCGGAGCGGCTGTCGTCCATGATGGCGGACGCGGGGGCCTCGCTGCTGATCGCGGAGCCGGGGGTGCTGCCCGAGCTGGACGCGGAGCGGGTCTCGCCGCGCGACACCGCGCAGGTCACGAAATTTCCAGCTATTTCGCTGGATAGTGCGGCGTACGTCATTTACACCTCCGGCTCCACCGGGCGGCCCAAGGGGGTCGTCGTCACCCACGCCGGCCTGGCCGCGCTCGCCCACTCCCTGGTCACCCGCTTCGAGCTGGGACCCGGCGACCGGATCCCGCAGCTCGGCCCGGCCACGTTCGACATCTCGGTGGCCGAGCTGTGCATGGCGTTCGGCTCCGGCGGCACGCTCGTCGTCCCGCCCGGCGGTCCCCTCGTGGGCGGCGAGCTGGCGCGGGTGCTGCGGGACGGGCGGGTGACGTTCGCGCTGGTGCCGCCCTCGGTGCTCGCCACCGTGCCGCCTGGTGACTGCCCCGGCCTGCGCGGGCTGGCCTCCGGGGCGGACGTGTGCCCGCCCGAGCTGGTGGCGGCGTGGACGGCGGCGGGTGTGCGCTTCTGGAACGCGTACGGGCCGACCGAGACCACCGTCGCCGCCACCGTCAGCGACCCTCTCCCCGGACGGCACGCTGCCTCCCATCGGGCGGCCGCTCGCCGGGACCCGCACGTACGTGCTGGACGCCCGCCTGCGTCCGGTGCCCGTCGGGGTGCCCGGCGAGCTGTACGTCGCCGGTGCCGGGGTCGCGCGCGGCTACCTCGGACGTCCCGGCCTGACCGCCGAGCGCTTCGTCGCCGACCCGTACGGCGCGCCCGGCACGCGCATGTACCGCACCGGCGACCTCGTCCAGCGCCGCCCGGACGGCCAGCTCCACTTCCTCGGCCGCAGCGACGACCAGCTCAAGGTCCGCGGGCTGCGCATCGAACCCGCCGAGATCGAAGCCGCGCTCTGCCGCCACCCCGGCGTCGCCCAGGCGGCGGTCGCCCTCCACGGCTCCCGCCTCATCGCCTACCTCGTCTCCACCGGAAGGGACGCGAGCACGGCCTGGCACGCCCCCGGCGCAGCGACCGGCGGCGACCGGCCAGGCCCCGAACGAGCCGGTGCCGGGCGCTAGGCCGGTGCCGGGGGCCGGGCCGGTGCCGGGGGCCGGGGCCGGCCCGGGCCGGGCGGGGCTGGACACCGGGGAGGTGCTGGCGCACGCGATGGCGGTGCTGCCCGCGCACATGGTGCCGAGCGAGTTCGTCGTGCTGGACGCGCTGCCCGTGACGCCGCAGGGCAAGCTGGACCGGACCGCGCTGCCCGCACCGGGCCCGGCCTTGGAGGCGTCGCGTCAGCCGGCGACCGAGCGGGAGTCGGTCCTGTGCGGGCTGTTCGCCGAGCTGCTCGACGTGCCCGAGGTGGGCGCGGACGACGACTTCTTCCGGCTGGGCGGCGACAGCGTGACCGCGATCCAGCTCGTGAGCCGGGCCCGCGCCCAGGGGCTCGCGCTGACGCCGCGCGAGGTGTTCGCCGCGAGGACCCCGGCGGCGCTGGCCGCCCTGGCGCGGACGGTGGGCGGGCCGGTCGCGGACTCCCCGGCCGGCAGGTTCCCGATCACGCCGATCATGCACTGGTGGCGCGAGCACGGCGGGCCGCTGGAGTCGTTCACGCAGTCGCTGATCGTGCCCGTGCCGGACGGCTGCGACGCCGACCGCATCAGGACGGCGCTGCGCACGCTGGCGGCCCGGCACGCGGCCCTGCGCATGCGCCTCCTCCGCCGCCCGGACTCCGCCTGGGAGCTGGAGATCCCGGACGAGCCCCAGGACATCCCGTTCATCCACCCGGCCGTCAGCGGGCGGCAAGCGGCGACGCGGCCGGATCCGGAGCGGGGGGTGATGCTGACGGCCGCATGGGTGGCGCCGGATCGGCTGCTGCTCACGGCGCATCACCTGGCCGTGGACGCGGTGTCCTGGCGGGTCATCGGCTCCGAACTGGACGCGCTGCTCCGCGACCCGGACGCGCGGCCCGCCGCCCCCGGCACGTCGTTCGCCCGCTGGGCGCGGCTGCTCGCGGCGGAGGCCCGCAACCCGGAACGGGTGGCGGCCGAGCTGCCGCTGTGGAAGGACATCGCCGCGAACGCCGCTCCCCTCCTGCCGGCCGGGCGGGGCCGGGGGAAGCGGGCGACGTTCACCTCCGTCCTCCCGCCCGGCCTCACCGAGCAGGCCGTCACGCACCTGCCCGCCGCCTTCCGCTGCGGCCCGGACGAGGTGCTGCTGACCGCGCTGGCCATCGCGGTGACCAGGTGGCGCGGCGGCACCGACGTGCTGGTGGAGGTGGAGGGCCACGGCCGGGAGCCGTTCACCGACGACGTGGACATCTCGAACACCGTGGGCTGGTTCACCGCCCAGTACCCGATCGCCCTGGACGCCTCCGGCACGCCGGCGGACGCGCTCCAGCGGACCAAGGAGCGCCTGCGCGCCGTGCCGGGTAACGGACTCGGGTATGGCCTGCTCCGCTACCTCAACCCCGCCACCGCAGCGGAACTGGCCGCGCTCCCCGCCCCCGACCTGCGCTTCAACTACCTGGGCAGGTTCGACGGCGAGCTGCTCGGCATGCAGGACGCGCCCATGGCGTACGCGGTGGAGCTGGACGCCCTGACCCGCGCCGGCGAGCTGGTGGCGAGCTGGTCGTACGCGGCGGAGGCCCTCACCGAGGAGCAGGTCGCGGACCTCGCGGGCCACTTCGAGTCGGCGCTGACCGAGCTGGCGGGGCGGGCGGAGGCGGCGGGCCCGGCGGCCGGTGACTTCCCGCTGGTCGAGCTGACCCAGACCCAGCTCGACGAGCTCACGGCCGACCTGGACGGCGAGTGGTGAGCGCCCGTCTGGCGGACGTGCTGCCGCTCTCCCCCGCCCAGGAGGGCCTGCTCTTCCACGCCCTGTACGGCGGCCACGACCCGTACGTGGTGCAGGCCAGGTTCGCGCTGGACGAGCCCGCCGACCCGGCCCGCCTGCGGGCGGCGCTGGAGTCGCTGCTCGGCCGCCACCCGAACCTGCGGGCCTGCTTCCGCCACAAGGGCCTGGACCGCCCGGTCCAGCTCATCCCGCACCGGGTCCGCCTGCCGTGGACGGAGGTGGACCCGCCGTCGGAGGCCGAGCTGGACCGCATGCTGGAGGCGGACCGGCTGCGCCCGTTCGAGGTGACGAGGCCGCCGCTGGTGCGCGCCATGCTGGTGGGCCTGCGCGAGCTGGTGCTGACCCTGCACCACCTCCTGGTGGACGGCTGGTCGATGCCGATCCTGGCCCGCGAGCTGGCCACCCTGTACGCGGGCGGCACCCTGCCGGAGCCCGCACCCGCGTACCGGGACTATCTGGCCTGGCTGCGCGAGCAGGACGGTGAGCGGGCGCTGCGGGCCTGGCGCGAGGCACTGGCCGGTCTGCCGGGACCGACGCTGCTCAGGCCCGGCGTGGGAGCGGACGCCGCCCGGCAGGAGGCGCTGGAACTGGAGCTGTCCCCGAGCTGAGCGCGGACGTGCGGCGGCGGGCCCGCGAGGCGGGAGTGACGGTGAACACGCTGGTGCAGGCCGCCTGGGCGCTGGTGCTCGCGCGGATGACCGGGAGCGACGACGTGGTGTTCGGCGCGGTGGTGTCGGGCCGCCCGCCGGAGGTGCCGGGCGTGGAGTCGATGGTGGGGCTGTTCGTCAACACCGTCCCGGTACGCGTCGGAACCGCCGCGCCCGGCCTGCTGCGCCGCCTCCAGGACGAGCAGGCCGCGCTCACCCCGTTCCACCACGTACGGCTGGCGGACGTGCAGCGCGGCACCGGCGAGCTGTTCGACACCCTGCTGGCCTTCGAGAACTATCCGCGCTCCGGCCTCGACACCCCCGGCCTGCGGCTGACCGGTGTCCACGACGCCACCCACTACCCGCTGACGGTGACGGTGGTGGCGGGCGAGCGGCTGTGGCTGCGGCTCGGCTACCGGGCGGGCGTGGTGTCCCGCGCGGAGGCGGAGGCCGTGGCCGCCCGGCTGGTCACCGCGCTCGAACGCGCCGGCGTGGACGGTGCCGACGTGCTGCCGGAGGCGGAAAGGCACCGGCTGCTGACCGCCTGGAACGACACGGCGCGCGAGCCCGCGGGCGGGTCGGTGCCCGAGCGGTTCGCGGCGCAGGCCAAGCATGCCCCGGACGCGGTCGCGGTCGAGTTCGGCGAGCGTACGCTGACCTACGCCGAGCTGGACGAGCGCTCCTCCCGCCTGGCCGCCTGGCTCGCCGCCCGCATGCGGCCGCGCACGCGACCCGGCGGGGCGCCGGAGACGCCGGTGGCGCTGCTCATGGAGCGCTCGATCGACCTGGTGATCGCCCAGCTCGCGGTGCTGAAGGCCGGCGGTTGTTACGTGCCGCTCGACCCGGCGCAGCCGGCCGCCCGGCTGGAGCGGCTGCTCGCGGACAGCGGCGCCGAGATCGTGCTGACCTCCGCCGGCTGCGACACCGGCAGCAGCGAGTTCGTGCCCGTGCCGGTGCGTCCGCATGCCGCCGCGTACGTCATGTACACCTCGGGCTCGACCGGCGAGCCCAAGGGCGTGGTCGTCACCCACCAGAACATCCTTGAGCTGGCCGCCGACCGCCGCTTCGCCGGGCACCGGCGGGTGCTGCTGCACAGCCCGCACACCTTCGACGCGGCCACGTACGAGCTGTGGATCCCCCTGCTCAACGGCGGCACCGTCGTCATCGCGCCGCCGGGCCCGCTGCACGCGAGCACGATCGAGCGGAGCCGCCTTGACGCGGTGTGGCTGACGGCCGAGCTGTTCCGCACCCTCGCCGACCTCGCGCCCGGCGCGCTGGCCAGGGCGGGCGAGGTGTGGGCGGGCGGTGACGTGCTGCCCGCCGACGCGGCGCGGCGGCTGGCGCGGCGCGGCGTCCGGGTCGTCAACGGGTACGGCCCCACCGAGACCACGACGTTCGCCACCAGCCACCGCGTGCCCCAGGAGCCGGCGGCGGGGCCGATCCCGATCGGGCGGCCGCTGGACAACACCCGCGTGTACGTCCTCGACGCCCGGCTGCGGCCCGCCCCCGTGGGCGTGATCGGCGAGCTGTACATCGCGGGGACCAGCCTGGCCCGCGGCTATCTCGGCCGTCCGGGGATGACGGCGGAACGGTTCGTCGCCGACCCGTTCGGCCCGCCGGGCGGGCGGATGTACCGGACCGGCGACCTGGCGCGGTGGACGCCGGCCGGCGAGCTGGAGTTCGCGGGCCGGGCGGACGGGCAGGTCAAGATCCGCGGCCACCGGGTCGAGCCCGGCGAGGTGGAGGCGGTGCTGGAGGGCTGCCCCGACGTGGAGCGCGCCGTCGTCACCGCGCCGGAGTCGCCGTCCGGGCGGCGGCTGGTCGCGTACCTGCTGCTGACCGGGAACGGGCGGCTCGACCGGGTGCGCGGGCACGCCGGCGCCCACCTGCCCCGCCACCTCCTGCCCTCCCGGTACGAGGTGCTCGGGCACCTGCCGCTCACCCCGCACGGCAAGATCGACCGCGCCGCCCTCCCCTCCGCCGCCCTCCCGAACTCCGGGATCCCCGGCTCCGGCTTGCCGGGCGACGGCCCGCCCGGGAGCCGGGCCACCGGCGGCCGGGCCGCCGCGCGTCCCGCCGCGCACGCGGCCGAGCCCTCGGGGACCCCTCCGGCCACACCGCGCGAGAAGGAGCTGTGCGGCCTGTTCGCCGAGGTGCTGAACATCCCCGAGGCGCACGCCGGCACCGACTTCTTCGCCGCGGGCGGCGACTCGCTGCTCGCCATGCGCCTGATGGCCGCGGTCGAGCACGCGCTGGGCCTGCGCACCTCGATCGCCGCGCTGTTCGAGTCGCCCACCCCGGCCGGGCTGGCCGCCCGCCTCGACAGGGCCGCGCCCGAGCTGGACCTGTCGCCGCTGCTGACGCTCAGGGCCGAGGGCGACCTGCCGCCGCTGTTCTGCGTGCATCCGGGACGGGGCATCGGCTGGTCCTACACGGCGCTGCTCCCCCACCTCGCGTCCGGCCGCCCGGTGTACGCGTTGCAGTCGCCGGTGCTCCAGGACCCCTCGTACCGGCCGCCCGGCACGATGCGCGAGCTGGCCGGCGACTACCTGGCGCGGATCAGGCGGGTCCGGCCCGAGGGTCCGTACCTGCTGCTCGGGCACTCCTTCGGCGGGCTGCTCGCGTACGAGATGGCCGCCCGCCTGCGCGCGGACGGGCAGGAGGCCGGGCTGGTGGCCTCGCTGGACGCGGTCCCCTGGCCGCCGGGCACGCAGGCGGACCCCGGCGACGCCGAGCAGGAGGCGCTGACGATCCTGCTGCGCACCCGCACGCTGCGCCCCTACGCCGAGCCCGGCCGCCTGGAGCGGGCCCGCGTGTTCGCGTCGGTCAGGGAGAGCGAGGGGCCGCTGTCCGGGCTGGACGACGAGCGCCTGTCGGCCGTGGCGGACGCCGTGGCGGGGCATCTGCGGCTGGCGGTGACGTACCGGCCCGCGCCGTACGACGGGACGGTGCTGCTCTTCTCGGCCACCGCCCAGCCCGGCGGCCTGCCCTCGCCCGCCAAGGCCGCCCGGTGGGCGCCGGCGAAGGTGCGGGTGCACGACCTGGACTGCGGGCACAGCGACCTGCTCAGGCCGGGCCCGGCCGCCGAGATCGCCGAAGTCCTCGAACCGATCCTGAGGGAGTTCTGATGACGCCGGTCGAGTACGAGTTCCCCGTGTCCCCCGCACAGGCCAGGATGCTGGTGCTTGACCAGCTCAACCCGGGCACCGCCCAGTACAACGTGCCGGTCGCGTTCGCGGTGCGGGGGCGCTTCGACGTGGCGGCCTTCGGCGCGGCCCTGGACGCGGTGGTGGACAGGCATGAGGCGCTGCGCACGGTGTTCCGCCCGCACGGCGGCGAGTACGTGCAGGTCGTGGCGGAGCGGGCGCGGGCCTGCCTGCGCATCGAGCGTGACGTGCCGGCGGGCGAGGCGCGGGCGCGGATGGCGGCGGACGCGGCCGAGCCGTTCGACGTCACGCGGGGCCCGCTGCTGCGCTGCACCGTCTACGCGCTCGGCGACGGCACCCATCTCGTCCTGCTGGTGGCGCATCACGTGGTCTGCGACGGCTGGTCGCTCCGCCTGCTGCTGCGCGACCTGGCCGCCGCCTACTCCGCCCGCCTGAAAGGCGAGACGATCACCTTCAGGAACGGCGAGCAGCCGGTGCAGTACCCGGACTACGCCGCCTGGCAGCGCGACCGGCTGGCCGGGCACGCCCTGGACGAGGCGGTCGCGTACTGGGCGGGCGCGCTCAAGGACGTCCCGCAGACGCTGGCCCTGCCCACCGACCGTCCCCGGCCGGCGGTGCAGTCGGCGGCGGGCGGCGTCGTACGCCTGGACCTGCCCGAGGGCGTACGCGATCGGCTGGCGGAGGTGGCGGCGGGGCGGAACGCGACGCCGTTCGCGGCCGTGTTCGCCGCCTTCGCCGCGTTCCTCACCCGCGTCACCGGCCAGCGCGACTTCGTGGTCGGCGTGCCGGTCTCCGGTCGCGACCACCCCGACGTGCAGGACCTGGTGGGCCTGCTGGCCAACACGCTCGCGATGCGGGCCGACGTGACGGGCGAGCCGTCGTACCTCGACCTGATCGAGCGCGTACGCGACCGCCTGCGCGAGTCGCGGCCGCACCAGGAGGCGCCCTTCGAGGCGGTGGTGGAGGCGGTGTCGCCGGGCCGCGAGCTGAGCCACGACCCCCTCGTCCAGGTCATGCTCGCCTACGACGACGACCCCGGCATGACGCTCGACCTGCCGGGCGCGCAGGTCGAGCGGCTGGAGCTGCTGCTCGACGACGCCAAGTTCGACCTGCTGCTGAACGTCCAGCGCGACGGCGAAGGGCTGGCCGCCCACTTCGTCTACCGTGCGGACCTGTTCGACGCGGCGACCATCCGGCACTGGGCGCGGGCGTTCGAGACGCTGCTCGGCGGGCTGCTGAGCCGCCCCGAGCTGCCGGTCACCGCGCACGAGCTGCTCGCCGACGGCGAACGCCGCCGCGTGCTGCGCGACTGGAACCGCACCGCCGTGCCCGTCCCCCGGCGCCTGGTGCCGGACCTGGTGGCCGAGCAGGCGGCGGCGCGGCCCGGCGCGACGGCGCTGGTGCACGGCTCGGCCCGGCTGACCTACCGGGAGCTGCTGGCGGCCGCCGACCGGCTGGCGGCCCGGCTGCGCGCGGCCGGCGTCGGCCCCGGTGTGCCGGTGGGCCTCTGCCTGCCCAGGGGCGCGGAGATGGCCGTTGCGGCGCTCGCGGTGCTGCGCGCCGGTGGCGCGTACGTGCCGCTCGATCCGGCGCATCCGCCGGCCCGGCTGCGGTTCATGGTCGCCGACGCCGGGGTCCGGCTGCTGATCACGGCGGCCCCCGCCGACCTGGGCGCGCCGGTGACGATCTACGGCGACGACGGCCCGATCCCGCCCGTCGGCCCGGTACGCGACACGCATCCCACCCTCGACGACCTCGCGTACATCCTCTACACCTCCGGCTCCACCGGCAGGCCGAAGGGCGTCGCCGTCGAGCACCGCGCGCTGCTGAACCTGGCCACCGCCGTCCGCCCCCAGTTCCCCGTGACCGCCGGCGACCGGGTGCTGCAGTACGTGTCGTTCGGCTTCGACGTGGCCGTCTCCGACCTGTTCTTCACCTTCGTGGCAGGGGCCGAGCTGCATGTGGCGGGCGAGGACGAGCGGCTCGGCGACGAGCTGTACGCCCGGCTGCGCGACTCCCGCATCACGTACGCCTTCCTGCCGCCGTCGGCCGCCATGTCGCTGCCGTGCCCGCAGGACGCGCTGCCCGACCTGCGCACGCTCGCCATCGGCGGCGAGGCGGTCCCGCCCGAGCTGGTGGAGCGCTGGGCCACGCCGTGGCGGCGGGTGGTGGACGCGTACGGGCCGAGCGAGACCACCGTGTACGCGACCACCGCCGACCTCGAACCCGGGCGGCCCGTGGTGATCGGCAGGCCGGTCGCGAACGCGCGGGCGTACGTGCTGGACGAGCGGCTGCGCCCGGTGCCCGTCGGCGTGACCGGCGAGATCTACATCGCGGGCGACGGCGTGGCGCGCGGCTACGCCAACCGGCCAGGGCTGACGGCCGAGCGGTTCGTCGCGGACCCGTTCGGGCCGCCGGGCGCGCGCATGTACCGGACCGGCGACCTCGGCCGCTACGACGCGGACGGCGTGCTGTCCTACCTGGGCCGGGTGGACACCCAGGTCAAGCTGCGCGGCTTCCGCGTCGAGCTGGGCGAGATCGAGACCGTGCTGGCCGCGCACCCGCGCGTGTCGGTCGCGGCGGCGACGGTACGCGGCGACCGGCTGGCCGTCTATGCGGTCCCCGCTGACGGGGAGGGACCGCCGACGGTGCCGGACGTACGGGAGTGGCTGGCCGAGCGGCTGCCCGGCTACATGGTGCCCGACACGGTCGTCTTCCTGGACGAGCTGCCGCTGGGCACGTCCGGCAAGATCGACAGGTCCCGGCTGCCCGACCCGCCGCTCACCCGCCCCGACCTGCACAGACCGTACGTGTCCCCGCAGACGGACACGCAGCGGATGCTGGCCGAGGTGTGGGCGCAGGCGCTCGGCCTGACCAGGGTCGGCCTGCACGACAACTTCTTCGACCTGGGCGGCAACTCGATCAGGCTGCTCGCCGTGCTCGCCGCGCTGCGCGAGCGCGGCAGGGACGGCGGGCTCACGCTGGTCGACCTGTTCCGCCACCCCACGGTCGCCGCGCTGGCCGCCCGGCTCGACGGCGGCGCCCCCGATCGGCGAACCGCGGGAAACGGCGAGGCCAGGCGGCGCGGGCAGCGGCGGCGCGAGCTGCTCGCCGCCCGCAGGAACGCACAGAGAGGTGAAAGGCATTGAGCGACGTACCGGCGGTGGCCATCGTGGGCATGAGCGGGCGCTTCCCTGGTGCCGGGAACGTGGCCGAGTTCTGGCGCAACCTGCGCGAGGGCGTCTGCTCGATCACCGACTTCAGCGAGGACGAGCTGCTCGCCGCCGGGGTGGACCCGGCCGAGCTGCGCGGCCCCGGCTACGTGGCGGCCAAGGGGTTCCTGGCCGACGCCGACAGGTTCGAGCATCCGCTGTTCGGGTTCAACGCCACGGAGGCGGCGGCGCTCGACCCGCAGCACCGCCAGCTCCTGGAGACGGCCTGGTCGGCGCTGGAGGACGCCGGGTACGACCCGCGCCGCCCGCCCGCCAGGACCGGCGTGTACGTGGGCGGCGGGCCGTCGGAGCACTCCGTCGCGGCCCAGGTGGACGGGACTCTGCGGTCCCGGCTGGGGCCGATGCACGTGCGGGTGTTCACCGACCGGGAGTTCCTCGCCGGGTGGCTGTCGTACCGGCTGGGGCTGACCGGGCCGAGCCTGACCGTGCAGACGGGCTGCTCGACGTCGCTCGCGACCGTGCACGTCGCCGTGCAGGCGCTGCTCGGCGGCGAGTGCGACCTGGCGCTCGCGGGCGGCGTGTCCATCGAGTCGCCGTACCCGCGCGGCTATGTGTACGAGCCCGGCGGCATCTCCTCGCCCGACGGCCGCTGCCGGCCGTTCGACGAGAAGGCCGCGGGCACGGTCGGCGGCGACGGCGTCGGCCTGGTGGTGCTGCGGCGGCTGGAGGACGCGCTGGCCGACGGCGACCCGATCTACGCGGTCATCCGGGGCACGGCGGCGACCAACGACGGCCCCGGCCGGGTCGGCTTCACCGCGCCGGGCGTGGACGGGCAGGTCGCGGCCATCGTGGAGGCGTGGGCGACGGCCGGGCTCGACCCGTCGGACGCCCAGTTCCTCGAAGCGCACGGAACCGGCACCGACCTCGGCGACCGCATCGAGATCGCCGCCGCGGCCGCCGCCTTCGAGGACGGGTCCGGCAGGCCGGGCCGCTGCGCGATCGGCTCGGTCAAGTCGAACGTCGGCCACCTGAACGCGGCCGCCGGCATCGCCGGGCTCATCAAGGTGGCGCTGATGCTGCGGCACCGCACGATGGTGCCCACCGTGAACGTCACCCGCGCCCACCCCGACCTCTCCCTGGACGCCACCCCGTTCCGCCTGCTCACCGCCACCGAGGAGTGGCCGGCCCCGGCCTCCGGGCCCCGGCTCGCCGGGGTGTCGTCGCTGGGCATCGGCGGCACCAACGTCCACGTGGTCCTGGAGGAGGCCCCGGCCGCCGCAGGGACGCGTACGGAGACGGCGCCCCGTGTCGTGCTGCCGCTGTCGGCGCGGACCGAGGAGCAGCTGGCCACGGCCGCGCGGCGGCTGGCGGCGGCGTTGCGCGAGCCGGACGCGCCCGCGCTGGCCGACGTCGCGTACACGCTGGCGCACGGCCGCGCCGCCCTGGACGCGCGGGCGTACGTGATCGCGACCGGCCACGAGCAGGCCGCCGCCGCCCTGGAGGCGCGGCGGTGGGACCGGGGCGATCCCCTGGGCGATGCGTGGCTGGCGGGCGAGGAGGTCGCCTGGCCGGCGGGCCGGCGGGTGCACCTGCCCACGTACCCGTTCGCCGGGGACCGGCACGGCGCGCTCACCCTGCGCCCCCGCCCGCAGCCGGAGCAGGACACGCGAGCGCCTCAGGAGGACGTGACGGCGGCGGTGACCGAGCTGTTCATGACCACGCTCGCCCTGTCCGGCCCCGGCGACCTGTCCCGTACGTACTTCGCCGTGGGCGGCGACTCGCTGACCGCCGTCTTCCTGGCGAGCGAGCTGCGCGACAGGTTCGGATTGGAGGTTCCGATCGAGCTGTTCCTGACCGAGCTGCCGCTCAGCGAGATCATCGGCAGGGCCGTCAACGGCGAGGAGGACGACCTGCTCGGCGACCTCCTCGACGAGTTCGAGCGATGAGCGGGGGCCGCCCGCAGCCGGATCCGGGCACCTACGACGACCTGGACCTGCTCGATCCGCGCCTGCACGCCGACTACGACCTGACCGCCTACTGGCGGCACCTGCGCGCCCACGACCCGGTGCGCAGGCACGCCGGGTTCTGGAGCGTCACCAGGCACGCCGACGTGCTGGCCGCGGTCCGGGACACCGAGACGTTCACCTCGCTCAAGGGCAACATGCTGCGCACGCTGCTACGCGGCCACGACCCGGGCGCGGGCCGGATGATCGTGGTCACCGACGGGCCCCGGCACGCGGTCCTGCGCCGCCTGCTGACCCCCGGCTTCGGCCCGCGTACGCTCGGCCCCATCACCCGCTCGATCGAGGCGGCCACCCGCGACCTGCTGGGCGGGCTGGTGCGGCGGGGCGGCGGCGACTTCGTCGAAGAGGTGGCCGCGCAGGTGCCGCTGCGCGCGATCTGCGAGCTGCTCGGCGTGCCGGAACGCGACCGGCAGCGGGTGCTGGAGCTGACCGGCCGCGCGATGCTGGGCGAGAGCGGCACCGGGACGCCGGGCGCCGAGGCGAGGATCGCCCAGAGCGAGATCCTGCTCTACTACACCCGCCTGGCCGCCGAGCGCAGGGACGCGCCCGGCGACGACGTCATCAGCCTGCTCGTCTCCGCCGACCTGACGGAGGAGGAGGTGCTGCTCAACTGCTACAACCTGATCATCGGCGGCGACGAGACGGCCCGGCTGGCGCTGGCGGGCGGCGTGCTGGCGCTGGCCGAGCACGACAAGGAGTGGGCCCGCCTGCGCGCCGACCCCGAGCTGGTCGAGCCCGCCGCCGAGGAGATCCTGCGCTGGACCACGCCGGCCGCGCACGTCGGCAGGACGGCCGTGCGCGACACGGAGCTGGGCGGCCGGGCGATCGCGGCGGGCGACGTGGTGGCGCTGTGGACGGTGTCGGCCAACCGCGACGAGGCCGTCTTCGACGACCCCGACACCTTCGACATCGGCAGGAAGCCGAACCGGCACCTCACCTTCGGCCACGGCCCGCACTTCTGCCTGGGCGCCCAGCTCGCCCGCGCCGAGCTGCGGGCGCTGCTGTCGGAGCTGCGCGCCACCGTGTCGTCGATCGAGGTGACGGGCCCGGTGACGTGGCTGCCGTCGAACTTCATCCGCGGCGTCGCGTCCCTGCCGGTCGCCTTGACATAGCCTGCGAATATGAGCGTCCAGCTGAACCACACGATCGTGCCGGCCAGGGACCGGGACGCCACGGCGGACTTCCTCGTGGACGTGCTCGGCCTGGAGCCGGCGCCGGTCTACGGTCCCTTCCGCGTCGTGACGCTGAGCAACGGGGTCTCGCTCGACGTCGCGCAGGCCGGCGAGGTGCCGGCACTGCACTACGCGTTCCTGGTGAGCGAGGAGGAGTTCGATGAGATCTGGGGCCGGATCAGGGAGCGCGGCCTGACGTACTGGGCCGATCCGTACCACCGGCAGCCGGGGCGGATCAACCGCAACGACGGCGGGCGCGGGCTCTACTGGTCCGACCCCAACGGCCACAACCTGGAGATCATCACCGTGCCGTACGGCGGCTAGGGCGCGAGCGCCTCCAGCGCCTCCTCGGCCCTGCGCATCGCCTCCTTGGCGTCGGCCGAGGCGATGTCCTGGTCGAAGTTGAGGTCGTGGAAGACGTCGGTGACGCCGGCCTCGGCCAGCTCGGCCACGTCGCGGCGGATCTTGTCGTACGTGCCCGACAGCGGCCGCTCCTCGCCGGCCTCCCGCACCCGCGTCACGCCGCGCACCACGAACCTGAACGCCTCCGGGTCGCGCCCTGCCGCCGCCAGCTCCTCCTTGATCATCCGGATCCTGCCGCCGATGGCCGTCAGGTCCTCCCTGCTGGAGCTGACCCAGCCGTCGGCCAGCCGGGCGGCCCTGCGCAGCGCGACGTCGGCCGTCCCGCCGAGCAGGACGCGCGGTGGCCCCGGCTCCGGCTTGGGGTCGATGTGGGCGGGCGGCACCCGGTAGAACTCGCCGCTGTGGGCGACCACGTCGTCGGTCCACGCCCGGCGCAGCAGCTCGACGAACTCCTCGCCCCTGCGCCCGCGCCGCGCCATGTCCACGCCGCTGGCCTCGAACTCCTCCGGCAGCCAGCCCAGGCCGATGCCCGCCGTGACCCGCCCGCCCGACAGCGTCTGCAGGGTGGCGAGCTGTTTGGCCAGCAGGACCGGCGGCACGTACGCGTTGATCACGGCGACGCCGAGCCCGATGCGGCTCGTCACGCCCGACACGTGCGCCAGCGTGATCAGCGGATCGTGGACGGCGCGGTAGGTGGGCCCCATGCTGCTGCCCACCGGATAGAGCAGCCGCTGGAACGTCCACAGCTCCGCGTAGCCGAGCTCCTCTGCCCTGACGGCGACCCGGCGCACATGCTCCGGCGTGGCCCACGGCCCTGACACGGGTACGGCGAAACCAACTCTCATACGCCTAGTCTGACCGACCTGATCTCCCCTGGACAGCCGCCTGTCCGGAGCCCGGCGCCGCCCCCGCGAGCGCGACCGGGCCCTGCGGCACCGGCCCCGGCGAGCACCTCTACCAGGCGGGCCCGGTGTACGTCTCCGCGCGCGGCCAGTGCATCGACGTCTTGGGGGGCTCGCCCGCCTGGACGTCCGTCAAGTGCGGCAACGTGCACTGCGGCTGACCCGATGATCGTCCGCGGCGGCGGCGCATAGTCTGGAGGCGTGGGCTTGGAGGAGGAGCTGGCGGGCATCGCCGCCGCGTACGGCGGGACGGGCACGCCCGTGTGGCATCCGACGCGCACCGACGTGAGGGTCTTACGGCTGGGCGAGGTCGTGGTGAAGGCCCACTCGGCGCGCGACGACCCGGAGGCGCTGCGACCGAGGCTGCGCGCGGCGGCGAGCGCCGCGCTGAGCGGCGTGATGCTGGCCCCGCTGGAGCCCGAGGTGCTGTCGGCGGCGGGCCGCGCGGTGACGGTGTGGCCGGCCGGGCGGCCGATCTCGCAGGACGACGACCCGGGCGCGGCGCCTTGGGAGGAGGGCGCGCGGCTGCTGGCCAGGCTGCACGCCGTGCCGCTGACGCTGCTTCCTGAGCTGCCGCCCGCGGGCGGCCCGGCCAGGGCGGCGCGCGCGGTCGATCGCATGCCGGGCGACGGGCCGGTGGAGCAGCTCATCCGGCGGGCGTTCAAGGAGCTGCCCGACCCGCCGCCCGCGCCGGGGCTGCTGACGCACGGCGACTGGCACCTCGGCCAGCTCGTCCACCGCGAGCGCTGGCTGCTCATCGACGTCGACGACCTCGGTGTGGGCGACCCCGCGTGGGACCTCGCGAGACCGGCCGCCTGGTACGCCGCCGGCCTGCTCGAACCGGCCGTGTGGGAGCGGTTCCTGGGCGCCTACCTCGCCTCGGGAGGGCCCGCGCTCGGCCCAGGCGACGACCCGTGGCGGTGGCTGGACGTTCCGGCCAGGGCGCTCACCATCCAGCTCGCCGCCGCGGCCGTGGTGAACGCCGACCGCGAAGGCCGGGAACTGGACGAGGTCGAGCATTCGTTAGTCGAGGCGTGCAACAGAATCGTCAGGGCGTGACGGGGTTGCGCGCGGTAGGTTTCACTTCGAGACCTCGGAAGCCAAGGAGAACGACTTAGATGCAGTGCCCCAAGTGCCGCGGAAACATGCGGACTTATGAGCGCAACGGCGTCCACATCGAGCAGTGTGACAACTGCCGGGGTATCTTTCTCGACTACGGCGAGCTCGAGACGCTGACCAGGTTGGAGGCTCAGTACCACGCGGCGCCCCCGCCTCCGCCCGCCCCCGGCCCGGCCTGGGGTGCTCCCCACCACGGCCACTACGGTCACCACCGCCAGCGCAGCTGGGTGGGCATGCTGTTCTCCACCTGATCTGATCGTCTTCGAGGCCGCGCTCCTGCCGGGAAGCGCGGCCTTCCCCGTCTCACGAGGTCCGGATCAGCCCGGGAAGTCGTCGGGGTCCACCTGCGTGGTGCGGGCGTTGCCGCCGCTGATGGCGTGCAGCGTGAGCCGCCAGTCGTGCCAGAGGATCTGCGTCGCCGTGTACGTCGTCTTGAACTTCACGGTCTTCTCGAACCGTTCGAAGCTGCAGTCCCGGGTGAAGGCGCCGGTCTTGCCGTCCCAGTCGGTGCCGTGCGTGAAGTAGATCTTGTAGTTGCCGTCGCGCACGCCCTTGACCTTGAACGTCGCCTTCTTGCGCACGTACACGCTGAACACCTTGCTGCCGCCCCTGAGCGCGGTCACCACGGCGTCGAGGTCTCCGCCGTTGTCGATCTCCAGCGTGCTGCGGCCGTCGAGGGTGCCGCCCTTGCGGACGAACGCGCCGTTGCGCAGCCGCCGCGTGCGGCGCTCCCCGGCCTTGACGTTGACGACGTCGGCCGGGTAGTCGCCGGCGGTCTGCAGGGCGCGGCCCGCCTTGTCGAGCGCGGCCAGCTTGTCACGGAGGTCGGCGAGCACGGCCGAGGAGGTGCACAGGTCACGGGCGCCGACCTTGCCGGCCGTGGAGCCGAGCCCGGTGGCGACGTCGCGCAGGCCGGCGACGTACGCCTCGTGCTGGGCCCGCACGTCCTCGGGCGGCGTGATGGCGGCAAGCGCCTCGGCGGCGCCGCTCAGCGTCTCCTCGGCCTTGTCCACCCGCTGGTCGAGCGCCTTGAGCCCGCGCGCCTTGGCCAGCCCGGTGATCGCGTCGGTCATCGCCTTGCGCCGGCTCTGCAGCTCTTCCTTGTACGCCTCGGGCGTCAGCGCCGCCTTCGACTCGCCGCCATCGGAGGCGGTGCCGTCGCCGCCCGCGACGCCGGACACCTTCGAGTCTCCCCCGGTCGGTGACTCCCCGGCCGAGGAACACGCGCCGAGGGCGGTGACGGTAGCGAGGGCGAGAACGCAGGAAATCAACCGGGGTGTAGCCACCTGCCACACTATCTCCGGATTGATCCCTAACCGTCAATTACGATGCCGACAGTCCCTCCTCACGGTCCTGCCGCAGCCAGCGGGTGATGCCGAGCGTCTCCAGGAACGGCATGTCGTGGCTGGCCACGATCAGCGCGCCCCGGTACGTCGACAGCGCCTCGGCGAGCTGCCTGACGCTGGCCAGGTCGAGGTTGTTGGTCGGCTCGTCGAGCAGCAGGAGCTGGGGCGGCGGCTCGGCCGACAGCAACGCGGCCAGCGTCGCGCGGAAGCGCTCGCCGCCCGACAACGTGCCCGCCTGCCGCTCGGCGCGCTCCCCGCGGAACAGGAAGCGGGCCAGGCGGGCCCGTACCTCGTTGATCGAGGCCGACGGTGCCACGGCGCGGACGTTGTCCACCACGCTCAGCCGGTCGTCCAGCAGGTCGAGCCGCTGCGGCAGGTAGCGGACGGGCACGTTCGCGCCGTGGGCGACGATGCGCTTGAGCAGCGTGGTCTTGCCGGAGCCGTTGGGCCCGAGCAGCGCGATCCGCTCGGGCCCGCGCACGACCAGCCTCTCCAGCACGATCCTCCGCACCCCATCGGCCCCGTCCCCCGGCCCACCGACCCGGCCCCTCGGCCCGTCGGCCTCGCCCCTCGGCCCGTCGACCTCGCCCCTCGGCCCGTCGGCCTCGTCCGCCGGCCCATCGACCCCGTCCACCTGCCCGTCCGCGCCGTCCCGGCGCCCGCTCACGCCGTCCCGCCGTCCGTCCGCGCCGTCCGGCTGAACCGGCGGCCCGACCGGATCTGCGAGCGGACCAGAGGGCGGGGCGGGCGGGTCTAGGAGCCTGGCGGGCGGGTCTAGGAGCCTGGCGGGCGGCGGGTCGAGCGGGAGGTCCAGGACGACGCGGCCCGCGGGCACCTCGGTGCCGGGCAGCTCGATGCGGATCTCCGCGTCGTCGCGCACCGCCTGTTCGGCCTCGCGCAGCCGCTCGCGCGCCTCCGCCAGCCGCTCCTCGTGCAGGGCGCGCTGCTTGCCCGCCGTCACCTGGGCCTTGCGCTTGAGCGCGCCCGCGGCCATCTTGCTCACCTTCTTGTTCTCGAACGCCTTCCTCCCGGCTCTGGCGCTCCGCTCGATCCTGGTCCGCGCCTCGATCAGCTCGCGCTGCCGGCGGCGGACCTCGCCCTCGGCCGTGCGCACGCCGCGCTCGGCGGCCTCCTGTTCAGCGGCGGCCTGCTCCTCGTACGCGCTGAGATTCCCCCCGTACAGGCGGACGGCCCCGTCGCGCAGCTCGGCGATCTGGTCGACCAGCTCGAGCAGCGCCCGGTCGTGGCTGACGACGAGCAGCACGCCCTGCCAGGCGGTGACGGCGGCGTAGAGCCGCTGCCTGGCGTCCAGGTCGAGGTTGTTGGTCGGCTCGTCGAGCAGCAGCACGTCCGGGCGCTTGAGCAGCTGCGCGGCGAGCGCGACCATGACGGCCTCGCCGCCGGACAGCGTGCCCACGGTACGGTCGAGCCCGACATGGCCGAGCCCGAGGCGGTCCAGCTCGGCGCGGGCGCGCTCCTCGACGTCCCAGTCGTCGCCGATGACGGCGAAGTGCTCCTCGGCCACATCGCCGCGTTCGATGGCGTGCAGCGCCTCCCGCTTGCGGGTGATCTCCAGCAGGTCGGACACGGTACGGCCGGCGCGCAGCGGCACGGTCTGCGGCAGGTGGCCGAGCACCCCGGAGACGGTGACGGACCCCGAGCGCGGCGCCAGCTCTCCGGCGATGATCCGCAGCAGCGTGGACTTGCCCGACCCGTTGACCCCGATCAGCCCGGTACGCCCGGCGGGGAAGGCGGCGTCGAGCTTGTCGAGCACAGACGTGCCGTCCGGCCAGGAAAAGGACACGTGATCCACAACAATCGAAAAGGCCATAAAAGCGGCTCCCATCACAAAAGTCGGAAATATCGCGACTTTGCGGGAATCACCGCATGCGCACGCGTCAGCGTGGAGGCTCGCAGGAAGAGTCCGCGGCCTGCGAAACGAACGACGAGGATCCGCCGGAGGTCCAGGTGACGCGCGCACGCCCAGGCGCGGCCCGCGGCAGGGCGCCCACAACGGGGTGCCCGAGTACGGGTGCTCACGGCAGGGCGGCACGGCGCGGTGCCCGCGACCTCAGATCCTCAAATCTGCTGCCCTCACAGATCGGCGACAGGACGTGGGGAGCTTACGCGAAGCCTCCGGGCCAGGCAAGACGCTCCGCCGTGGGGAGAGCACCGGCGGCGGCGTCATTGATCAACCATCGACGGAAAGGCCGCACTCACCTTAAAGTCGGGGCCAACCACCCCCCAGGAGGTCAGGCATGTCCAGCATTCCCTCCCTGCTCCGCGACCGGATCGCGGCCACCCCCGACGCCGAGGCGTACCGTGTGCCCTCGGACGACGGGTGGGTCTCGCTGTCATGGCGCGAGGTGGGCGACCGGGTACGCGGGCTGGCCTTGGGCCTGGCGAAGCTCGGCTCCGGCCCCGGCGCCCGCGTGTCGATACTCTGCTCGACCCGTCTCGAGTGGATCCTGTGCGACCTGGCCGTGCTGGCCACCGGCGCGGCGACGACCACGATCTACCCGTCCAACACCGCGGCGGAGTCCGCGTTCATCATCAGCGACTCGGGCAGCACGATCGTCATCGCCGAGAACGACGACCAGGTCGCCAAGCTCGAGTCGGTGCGCAAGGAGCTGCCCGGCGTCAGCCATGTGATCGTCATCGACGGCACGCCCAGCGACGACGGCTGGGTGATCCCGCTCGACTCGGTCCCCGCGGACGAGGGCGACTACGACGCCATGGTGGACGCCATCGCCCAGGACGACCTGGCCACGCTCATCTACACCTCGGGCACCACCGGCCGCCCCAAGGGCGTGGAGCTGACCCACGACAACTGGCTCTACACCGCCGATGCGGTCCGCGAGATCAACCTGATCTCCCCGTCCGACCTGCACTTCCTCTGGCTGCCGCTGTCGCACTCGTTCGGCAAGCTGCTGGAGGTGGTGATGATCGGCCAGGGCGTGCCGACCGCCATCGACGGCCGCCTGGACAAGATCGCCGAGAACCTCGGCGTGCTGCGGCCCACGTTCATGGCCGCCGCACCGCGCATCTTCGAGAAGATCCACAACACGGTCGTGGCGAACATGCGCAACGAGGGCGGGCTCAAGCTGCGCATCTTCGAGTGGGCGCGCAAGACCGGCATCAGGGTCGTACGGGCCCGCCAGCGCGGCGTGCCGGTGCCGATCACCACCCGCATCGAGTACGCGCTCGCCGACCGGCTGGTCTTCGCCAAGCTGCGCGAGCGGTTCGGCGGCAGGATCCGCTACTTCATCTCGGGCGCGGCCCCGCTGTCACAGGACATCGCCGAGTTCTTCGACGCCGCCGGGCTGACCATCCTCGAGGGCTACGGCCTGACGGAGTCGTCGGCGGGCACGTTCCTCAACCGGCCGGAGTCGGTCAAGTTCGGCACGGTCGGCCTGCCGTTCCCCGGCACCGAGGTGCGCATCGCCGACGACGACGGCGAGATCCTCATCAAGGGGCGCGGCATCATGCGCGGCTATCACAACCTGCCCGAGGACACCGCCGAGGCGCTGGAGGACGGCTGGCTGCACACGGGCGACATCGGCGAGCTGGACGACGTGGGCCGGCTGCGCATCACCGACCGCAAGAAGGAGCTGATCAAGACCTCGGGCGGCAAGTACGTCGCCCCGACCTACCTGGAAGGCAAGATCAAGGCGGCCTGCCCGTACGTGTCGCACGTGTTCGTGCACGGCGACCGCCGCAACTACGTCACCTGCCTGGTCACCCTCGACATGGAGGTGGTCAGGCCGTGGGCGCAGGCCCAGTCGCTGCCGCTCGACCCCGAGGAGCTGCGCGAGCACCCGCGCATGCGGGCCGAGGTGGAGAAGGCGATCCAGCAGGTGAACGCGGGCGAGGCGAGCTACGCCACGGTCAAGAAGTTCGCCATCCTGGGCAGCGACTTCACGGTGGAGACGGGCGAGCTGACCGCCAGCCTCAAGATCAAGCGGAAGGCCGTCGAGGAGCGTTACGGCAGCGTCCTCGACGGCTTCTACGACGCTTGAGGGTTTGAGGACCTTGGGACGGTCCGCTCACGGCTGCCGGGCGCGGCTCACAGCACCCGCTTGGCGCCCGGCAGCGAGCGCACCAGGTAGGCCAGCCCCCAGCACAGCGGGAGCGCGAGCACCAGCATGATCGCGAACTTGACGATCGCGATCGCCTCCAGCGGGCGGAGCGCGTAGCCGAGCCCGACGAGCACCAGCGGGTGGACGATGTAGACGGTGAAGGCGTGCTGGGCGAGGAAGCGCCCGCGCGGCCCCTGCGTGTTGAAGCGCTCCCTGAACAGCACGGTCAGCCCGATGATCATGCTGATCGCGAAGGCCGTCTCCCACAGCGCGATCAGCGCGGTCGAGACCATCCCGGTCGTCATGAGCGAGGCGGGCAGCACGGTCGCGGTCGACACGGCGGCCGCGATCAGCCCGATCCGGCCGGCGCGCGCGGGCAGCGAGGTGTACCAGCCGCGCCGCCAGGCCACGCATCCGGCCGCGAACATGGCGGCGTACTGCGGCAGGAAGTGGGGCGACGGCAGGCCGAGCACGGGCACGTACGAGCGGCCGGCACCCAGATCCGCCACACGGCGGTCACCGCCGCGAGCCCCAGCGCGAACAGCACGATCTGCCGCGCCCGCAGCGGAAGGTCCCGCCGCTCGGGCAGCGGCCTGCGGGCCCGCCAGGCGGCGTAGAGCAGCGCGAAGACGATCAGCACCTCGGCGAACCACATGGGGCCCGGGTCCCAGGAGAGCAGGTAGAACTGCCAGTACGGCAGGCCGTCGAGGTCGGCGTACACGCCGGCGGTCACGATCGGGCGCAGCAGCAGGAGGAAGACGAGCAGCGGGATGCCGAGCCTGATCAGCCGGTCGCGGACGAACCCGCGCCCGCCCTTGCGCGCGTGCGAGCCCGGGGTGAAATAGCCGGAGATGAGGAAGAAGAACCCCATGAAGAACGCCTGGTTGACGACCACCAGCAGGTCCAGCAGGCCGCCGGTGGAGTCACGGGCGGGCTCCAGGTAGTACCAGACGGGGATGGTGCCGTAGGTGACCGCGACGTGGTGGGCGACCACCAGCACGGTCAGCACGATGCGCAGGTTGTCGATGGCGTAGAGCCTGAGCGTCCTTGTGGTGTCGGGGGTGGTGGTGGCGGTCGTCATGCGCGGCAGGCCCTTTCGAAGAGGTCGGCGAGCTCATTGGCGTGGGCGTCGAGGTCGTGTTCGGGGTGGGCGGCCCAGTAGGCGAACATGTTGTCGATGGCGGCCGACTGGGTGACGGCCATGACGCGGACGTCGAAGTCGCGGAACTCGCCGCTCTCCTGCCCCATCCGGTAGAAGTGCTCGAGCGTCTGGTAGATCTGCTCGCTGGTGTGCACGCCGTAGCGGGGTTTGCCGTCGGCGTCCCTGAAGTTGTGGAAGATCTCCCCGAGCGCCGCGAGCTGCGCACGGTGGCCGCGCATGTGCTCGGCCACGGCGAGGACGTACGCCCGGAGCAGCTCGGTCGCCGTGGTGAGCCCTTCCATCCTGGCCATGACGTGCTCGGCGATGCCGCCGTAGGTCCGCTCGACCACTTCCTCCATCAGTTCGTCCTTGCCGGCGAAGTGGTAGGAGATCACCCCCTTGCTGATGCCGGCGTGCTTGGCGATCCGGGCGAGCGACGCCTGGCCGTACCCCGCCTCGGCGATGACCTCGATGGCCGCGGCCACGATCTGCGCCCGCCTGGCCTCCTCGATGAACGAGCGCGACTTCTGGCCGCTCGTCCCATTTTCTGACCGCATGGCCAAAATTTAACACACTCGGCCAGAGGCTCGAATGAGCAGGGCCCGGGCATGCGAACGGGCCCGCCGGTGGCGGGCCCGTCTTTTCGATGAGGCCGGCGCAGGACTCCAGGCGGCCCCAGTGGCAGGCCCGTGTCCTCGATGCGGGGCGGCTCAGGACTCCAGGCGGCTCAGGTAGACCGTCCTGGCCTGTTCCAGCAGGGACATGTGGTCGCCGAACTGGTACGGGCTCACCAGCCTCCCGTGCTGGCGGATCAGCTCCTCCAGCAGGTCAAGCCACTCCAGGCACCACAGCACGTCCTCGCGCCGCGCCACCGGCCTGCCCTCCACGTTCACGTAGACGGGGCTGGTCAGCGCGTACCCGGTGGCGGTCAGCGTGCGCGGGTGCGGCTCGCAGAGCGCCTCGGCCACCACGTACGTGGGCGCGTCCAGCGTCAGCTCCGCCGTCACCGTCAGCACGTCGTCACCGCCGTCGCGGCCGTCGGGTGCCAGCCGCTCGGCCCCGGCGCGCACGCCCTCGGCGGTGCGGATGCGGACCGCCACCACCTCGGGCCCGACGGCGGCGGCCGTGACCGTGACCCGGTCGCCCTCCGTGGCGTGGATGACGTGGCCGGGGCCGTGGCCGTTGACGTCCAGCTCAAGCCACGGGCCGGTGGTGGCGAACGTGCGGCCCGCGCGCACGGCGGCGGCGAACGAGCGCGCGGTCAGCTCGCCCTCGACCTGCGCGTAGACGCGCGCCCAGCCGGGCGGGTTCGAGTGGGTGTCGGAACGCGTGAAGGAGATCATCGCGTCCGTGCCCGCGGTGACCGCCAGCCGGTTGCCCGCGCCGATCAGCCGCCGGTAGACGGCCGCCGTGGCCGGGATGGAGGCGTGGGTGAGCACGTCGAGGCTGTCCACGAGCCCGAGCGCGGCGTCGGCGACCAGCTCGCGGGCGGTGCAGTCGCGCGGCACCGGCGAGACCACGCCGGACGGCGAGTCCCCGTCGCCGATCGCGCCGTGGAAGGGGTGGCTGTAGCCGACGAGCGCCCCGAGTCCGCGCAGCTCGCGCAGCCCGTCGGCGTTCGGCGGCCAGTCGGCGTCGTCCTCGAACCCCGTGTGATAGCGGCCGGGGGCCGAGCGCGGCGCGAAGGCGTAGATGTGGCCGAGCAGGTCGTTGCGGTACTCGACGCCCATCCTGGCCACGTGGGTGGCGTCCGACCATGGCAGGTCGCGGCCGGTCCAGTGTTCGAGCGCCTCCCTGTCGTACACGCGGCGGCCCGACACGTTGCCCGCCAGCAGGTTGAGCACGTGCAGGTCCTCACCGAGCTGCGCGGCGGCCGCGTCGGCGGGCACGGCCACCAGGTCGCCCGCCCAGTTGAGGTGGACGTGCAGGTCGCCGCCGTACCAGCCGCGGGCGGCGGCGTCGTACAGGCGGTCCGGGATCAGCTCAACGAGCTGCTCGGCGCCGGGGACCGGGGTGAGCGCCAGCTCGCGCTCGCCGTACTCCATGCCCCTGGCCACCCGCACGGTCAGCGGCAGGCAGGGGACCTCCACCACGAGGTCGTCGCCGTGGAAGTACGGGCGGCCGTGGTAGTCGTAGCGGTGCGGCACGCCGGACGGGAACCAGCCGCTGCCGTCCTCGGCCACCACGCTCCACCGGCACGGCAGCCCCGCCGACAGGCGCAGCCTGGCCGCGCGCACGGGACGCAGCAGGCTGTCCAGGCGTACGCGCTCGCCGCCCACCACGATCACGCTGTCCTGGTCCGCCTCGACCAGCCAGGCGCCGCGCGGCGCGAGCACCCGCCGGGTGTCGTCCACGCTGACCGTGCAGGGCTCGTCGCGCCTGGAGTCGAACAGCAGCGAGATCCGCTCTACCCCGCGTCCCGGCAGCGGCGCCCGCTCCCCCTGCCAGGGTGCGGCGGAGCCTCCCCGCCCGGCCGCCTCGGCAGGTTTCCCGCCCGCCTCCACCTCCGCAAGCCGCCCGCCCGCCTCCGCAAGCCGCCCGCCCGCCTCCGCAAGCCGCCCGCCCGCCTCCGCAAGCCGCCCGCCCGCCTCCGCAAGCCGCCCGCCCGCCTCCGCAAGCCGCCCGCCCGCCTCCGCAAGCTGCCCGCCCGCCTCCGCACGCCTCCCCGCCGTGTCCTCTGCGGTGACCAGCACCGTGCGCGGCGCGCCCTCCAGCGAGACCGCGCCTGGCCCGATGCGGACGGCGACGAGGTGTCCCGGCAGCTCCCCGTCGAGGGTGTCGCGCAGGACGCGGTCGTAGTCGGGCTCGGCGAGCCGGGCGGCGAGCCGGTCACATGGCTCGCCCGGATGTTCGTCCGCCACGGCCTGGTGGACCAGGCTCCAGAAGCGGTCGAAAAGCGCAGGCGGCAGAACCTTCCGCCGGGCGAAGAACTTCACGTAATGGATCTCCGGTTCTCCCCAGGTGATGCCGTGGCGGTCGAGGAGGCGGCCGTACTCCTCGAGCTCGTCGGTCACCCTTCCGGGCAGCATCGAATCCGCACCCATGTGCGCCCCTCCCCCACGTCGGTTGCGCGCCATCGTGGCACGGATCACACGGCGGTTTCGCCGGGCCGGAGCGGGGCGGAGGGGGAATCCTCATCCCCGGGAGAGGTATCTCAACCTGAGGGGTTCCGATGCTGCTCCGCCTGCCGGATCAGGATCGGGTGAATGCGGACAGAATGCGCTCCGCGGCCAGCGCGGGGGTCACCTCCCCCGCCAGCACCGCGCGCTCGACCTCCGCGCTGATCTCCGCCACCCGGGGGTGCGTGCGCAACTCGGCGAGCAGCCGGTCGCGCACCAGCGCCCAGGTCCAGTCCACCTGCTGGCGGCGGCGCTTGGCGGCCAGGTCGAGGCCGTCCTGGTGGGCGAGCACCTTCTCCCAGACCTCGTCCAGCCCCTCGCCGGTCAGCGCGCTGCAGGTCAGCACGGGCGGCGGGGCCGAGTCCGTACGCAGCATGCGCAGCGCGCCCGCCAGCTCGCGCGCCGCCTTCTTGGCGGGCAGCGCGTACTCGCCGTCGGCCTTGTTGACCGCAATGACGTCGGCCAGCTCCAGCACGCCCTTCTTGATGCCCTGGAGCTGGTCGCCGGTGCGGGCCAGGGTGAGCAGCAGGAACGTGTCCACCATGTCGGCCACCGTGGTCTCCGACTGCCCGACGCCGACGGTCTCCACCACGACGACGTCGAAGCCGGCCGCCTCCACCACGACCATGGCCTCCCTGGTGGCCTTGGCCACGCCGCCGAGGGTGCCGGAGGTGGGCGAGGGCCGGATGAAGGCGCCGGGGTCGGCGGCCAGGCGGGCCATGCGGGTCTTGTCGCCGAGGATGCTGCCGCCCGTCCTGGTGGACGACGGGTCCACGGCCAGCACGGCGACCTTGTGCCCCTCGCCGGTCAGCTTCGTGCCGAGCGCGTCGATGAACGTGGACTTCCCCACACCCGGCACGCCGGACACGCCCACCCTGCGGGCCTGCCCGGTCAGCGGGGTCAGCTCGACGAGCAGCCGCTGCGCGAGCGCGTTGTGATCGGCCCTGGTCGACTCGACCAGCGTGATCGCGCGGGCGATCCACGTACGGGAACCGGCTCGCACGCCCCGGACGTAGTCCTCCAGCGAGTGCACCCCACCACCCCTTTCTTCGCAGTTGATGAGCCTAACTTCTGACAAATGTTGACTTTTGCCAGTAGGGTGCTGGAGTTCGTTTCACAGCCGTCACAGGAGTCACTCCCCTCATGCCCAACGTCGAACCCCTCCGCGAGGGCGACCCGGCAGCGGTGGGGCCCTACCGGCTGGTCGGACGCCTCGGCGCGGGCGGCCACGGTGTCGTCTACCTCGGCCAGGCACGCAACGGAACCCCGGTCGCCGTCAAGCTGCTGCGCGAGGGCCTGGCCGTGGACGACCGCCTGGCCGCGGCCGTCGCCGCCGCGCGCAAGGTCGAGCCGTTCTGCCTCGCGCGGGTGCTCGACGCCTCGACCAGCGGCAGGCCGTACATCGTCTCCGAGTACGTGGACGGGCCCTCGTTGCAGCAGGCGGGCCGGCGCGGCGGCGCGGAGCTGCAGCGGCTCGCCGTGGCCACCGCGACCGCGCTCGACGCCATTCACCAGGCCGGCGTCGTGCACGGCGACCTCACGCCGTCCAACGTGCTGCTCGGCCCCGACGGCGCGAAGCTCGTGGACTTCGGCATCGCCGCGGTGCTCGGCTCGGGCATGAAGGCCACCAGCAACATCGTGGGGACGCCCGCGTACATGGCGCCCGAGCAGCTCGCCGGGCGGCCGGTGGGCGCGGCGGCCGACGTGTTCTCGTGGGCCTCGGTCATCGTGTTCGCGGCCACCGGCGTGCCGCCGTTCGGCGACGACGCGCTGCCCGCCGTGATCAACCGCATCCTGCACGACGAGCCGGAGCTCGGTGAGCTGGAGCGGCCGCTGCGCGACGTCGTCACCGCCTGCCTGGCCAAGGACCCGGGCGCGCGGCCGTCCATGCGTGACGTGCTGCTCAAGCTGACCTCGCCCTCCCGGCGCACCCTGGCACCGCACGCCGCCCCGGACGCCTACGACACACCCGACCGGCAGAACGTGCCGCCGTTGCCGCGCCGCCGTCCCGCCGAGGCCACCACCCGCGACTTCGGCTCCGCCGCCGCCCAGGACGCCCCTTCTGACCGGCCGGGCGCGGCCCAGGCCGCAGAGGCCCACGCTGCGGGCGGGCACCCGCGTGACGCCCATGGCGCGGCCCGTTCGGACGACGCCCAGGCTCATGGGGGCGAGCGCTCCCGCGAGGAGCGGCGCGGGCCCGAGCAGGGCGAGCACGACGTGAGCGCCCAGAACGGCCAGACGGCCGCGTCGTTGCAGGCGCTGTTCGACCTGTCGTCGCCGGTGGAGCCGCCCTCCGGCGCCCGGGACCGGCGAGGGAGCGCCGTGCCGCTGGGCGCGCCGGTCGCCTTCGACGCGCCGCCGGCAGGTACGCGATCGCCCCGCGACCACGCCGGCTCCGGTGGCGGGGCGGGTGCCCACGGCTTCGAGCCGGCGTCTGCGCGCCCCGGCTTCGGGGACAGGACGGGCGGGTCGGGCCCGGCCGCTGGAGGCTCCGGCTCGACCGGGTTCGGCGCTCCGGCGGGCGGCCCGGGTTCGTCGGCGGGCGGCTCCGGCTCTGCGTCCGCCGGGTTCGGCGCTCCGGCGGGCGGGTTCGCAGGCGCGCCCGGCGCGACGGGCAGCCTGATCGCCGCCGTCGGCCAGGGCACCACGGGCGGCACGGCGGCGAGCGGCCAGGAGAGCGGTCAGGGAACCGGGGACGGCGGGGACGGCCAGGAGCGGCCCGCGGCCCGTCCGTCGCGGCGGCGCCGGGTCAAGACGCTGGCCATCGCGGGCGTCTCCGGTGTGTCCGTATGCGTGCTGGGCGCCGCGATCATCTGGCTCACCCCGACCGAACCCACCCCGAAGACGGGGAATGTGCCCGCCACCAGCAACGTCCCCACCACACCTGCGGCCACCCGGCCCGCCACCGCGCCGGCCGAGCCGCCGTCGTCCGAGGAGCAGCCGGCCGAGGAGTCGTCGGATGCGGGCGCCCAGCGGTCCACCGCCGGCCCGGATGTCACCGCGTCCACGCTCCCGGCCGACGACCGCAAGACGCAGACCGCGTCGAACGCGACGAACCGGCTGCGCCTCGTCTACGTGCGCGCGGGCGGCACCAGGACCGGCGACTGCTGGTCGGGCGGCCAGGTGACGCTGCAGGCGCTGGTGCGGCGCAGCGGCGCGGCGACGACGTTCAGCTACACCTGGCTGGTCGACGGCACCGCGATCGGCCGCTCCTCGGCGGTGATCTCGGCGAACGGCGAGCGCTACCTCGCCGCGCCCCGCACCCTGCGCAGCACCGGCGGCGTGCACCGCGTGACGCTGCGCATCACCGCGCCGGTGGCCGTCGAGCGCACGGTCTCGGTCCCGATGTGCGAGCAGGGCACCTACTGACGCCCGCCGCCTGAGCCGCCAGGACCGGCGGCGCTTCGGGGGCCGCGCCCGGCTAGTGGCGCTTGCTGAGCTGCTCCAGGAGGTCCAAGGCGGCGTCGGCGATGACGGTGCCGGGCGGGAAGATGGCGGCGGCGCCTGCGGCGCGCAGCGCGTCCTCGTCGCCGGGCGGGATGACGCCGCCGACGACGATCATGATGTCGGAGGCGTCGAGCGCGGCGAGCGCGTCGCGCAGCGCGGGCACCAGCGTGAGGTGCCCGCCGGCCAGCGTCGAGACGCCGACGATGTGCACGTCGGCCTCGACCGCCTGCCTGGCGACCTCCTCAGGGGTCTGGAACAGCGGGCCGACGTCGACGTCGAAGCCGAGGTCGGCGAAGGCGGTGGCGATCACCTTCTGGCCGCGGTCGTGGCCGTCCTGCCCCATCTTGGCGACCAGGATGCGCGGCCTGCGCCCCTCGGTCTCGGCGAAGGCGTCGCAGGCGCGGCGGGCCCGCTCGATGCCGGCGGCCTGGCCTGACTCGTCGCGGTACACGCCAGTGATCGTACGCACCGGCTCGGCGTGCCGCCCGAACACCTTCTCCAGGGCCTCGGAGATCTCGCCCACGGTGGCCTTGGCGCGGGCGGCGTCCACGGACAGCTTGAGCAGGTTGTGCTCCAGGCCGGGCGCGGGGTGCGAGGCGGCCTTGGTGAGCGCGTCGAGAGCGCGCCGCACGGCGTCGGGGTCGCGTTCGGCCTTGAGCCGGGCGAGTTTTTCGAGCTGGCTCGCGCGTACGGCGCTGTTGTCGACCTTGAGCACCTCGATGTCGCGGTCCTCGTCGGCCCGGTACTTGTTGACGCCGATCACCGGCTGCCTGCCGGAGTCGATGCGGGCCTGCGTACGGGCGGCGGCCTCCTCGATGCGCAGCTTGGGCAGCCCCGCCTCGATAGCCTTGGCCATGCCGCCGGCCTCCTCGACCTCCTGGATGTGCTGCCAGGCGCGGGCGGCGAGGTCGTGGGTGAGGCGTTCGACGTAGTAGGAGCCGCCCCACGGGTCGATGACGTGCGTGGTGCCGGACTCCTGCTGCAGGAGGAGCTGGGTGTTGCGGGCGATGCGGGCGGAGAAGTCGCTGGGCAGGGCGAGCGCCTCGTCGAGGGCGTTGGTGTGCAGCGACTGGGTGTGGCCCTGGGTGGCGGCCATGGCCTCGACGCAGGTGCGGGCGACGTTGTTGAAGACGTCCTGGGCGGTCAGCGACCAGCCGGAGGTCTGGCTGTGCGTACGCAAACTGAGCGACTTGGGGTTCTTCGCCCCGAACTGCGAGACGAGTTTGGCCCACAGCAGCCGGGCGGCGCGCAGCTTGGCGACCTCCATGAAGAAGTTCATGCCGATGCACCAGAAGAACGACAGCCGGGGCGCGAACCGGTCGATGTCGAGCCCGGCGGCGGTGCCCGCGCGCAGGTATTCGACGCCGTCGGCGAGCGTGTAGGCCAGCTCCAGGTCCAGCGTGGCGCCGGCTTCCTGGATGTGATAGCCGGAAATACTGATGGAATTGAATTTCGGCATCTTTTCGCTCGTATAAGCGAAAATATCCGAAATAATGCGCATCGACGGCGCCGGTGGATAGATGTAGGTGTTGCGGACCATGAACTCCTTGAGGATGTCGTTCTGAATGGTCCCCGCGAGCTGCTCGGGCGCGACGCCCTGCTCCTCCGCCGCCACGATGTAGAGGGCCAGGACGGGCAGCACCGCGCCGTTCATGGTCATGGACACCGACATGCGGTCGAGCGGGATGCCCTCGAAGAGCTGCCGCATGTCGTAGATCGAGTCGATCGCGACCCCCGCCATGCCCACGTCGCCCGCGACGCGCGGGTGGTCGGAGTCGTAGCCGCGGTGCGTGGCCAGGTCGAACGCCACCGACAGGCCCTTCTGCCCGGCCGCCAGGTTGCGCCGGTAGAAGGCGTTGGAGTCCTCGGCGGTGGAGAAGCCGGCGTACTGGCGGATGGTCCACGGCTGGTTGACGTACATGGTGGGGTACGGCCCGCGCAGGTACGGCGGCGCGCCCGGGTAGGTGCGCAGGAAGTCGAGCCCGTCCAGATCGGCGGCGGTGTAGAGCGGCTTGACCGCGATGCCCTCGGGCGTCTCCCACACCTCGCCGTCCGGCTCGGGGGCCCCTGCGGGCTCGGGCAGGGGGCCGAGCGGGATGCCGGAGAAGTCCGGGATCATCGGGTCACCTCCAGGTCGTCGAACGTCTCGCGGAGCACGGCCTGGCACGTCGCAACCGGCGTAGAGGTTCGCGTCCACCCCCTCGTAACGTCCCTTCCCCGCCAGCCACACCTTCTTCGCCCCGGCCCTGCGCAGCGCGGCCGCGACGGAGACGGCGTGCTGCTCGTAGAGCCGGTCGGTGGAGCACAGGCAGGCGACGGAGGTGCCGCTGGCGGCGAACGCGGCGGCGATCTCCTCGGGGTCGGTGCCGGGCCCCGCGGTCTCGACGGCGAGGCCGCCCGCCTGGAACAGGTTGGCGGCGAACGTGGCCCGCGCGCTGTGGGCGGCCAGGGGGCCGATCGTGGCCAGGAACACCGTGGGCCGCTCGGGCTGGGCGTCGGCGAGGTCGCGCAGCCGCTCGTACGGCTCGGCGTACCGGATCCTCGGCAGCCCGGACCCGGACTCGCGCGGCACGGGCGCGCTAGCGCGGCGCAGCGGCTTCTCGGCCGGGTCGGGGAACTCGCTCACCCCGGTGATGGGGAAGCGGCGGTGCGCGATGTCGTCGTCGCGGCGCGCGCGGGTGGCGGCGATGCGCTCGGCGATCAGCGTCCCCGCCTCCAGGATGCCGCCGGCCGCCTCGATCTCCTGGAAGAAGGACCACGCGGCGGAGGCGAGGTCGGCGGTGCGGCGTTCGACGTACCAGGAGCCGCCGGCCGGGTCGATGACGCGCCCGAGCCCCGACTCCTCGAGCAGCAGCGACTGGATGTTGCGGGCGAGCCGCCTGGAGAAGTCGTCGGGCAGCCCGAGGCAGGCGTCGAACGGCTGCACGGTGATCGCCGCGGCCCCGCCGACCCCGGCGCCGAAGCAGGCCAGGGTGGTGCGCAGCAGGTTCACCCACGGGTCGCGGACGGTCATCATGGCCGAGCCGGTGACGGCGTGCTGCAGCTGGCCGCCCGCGCCGGGCGCGCCGCAGACCTCGGCGACCCTGGCCCACAGGCGGCGCGCGGCCCGCAGCTTGGCGATGGTGGCGAACTGGTCGGCGGTGGCGGCGTACCGGAACTCGATCTGCCCGAGCGCCTGTTCGGCGCTGAGCCCGGCAGCGGTGAGCGCGCGCAGCTCGGCGACGCCCGCCGCGATCGAGCAGGCCAGCTCCTCGGCGTCGCTGCCGCCCGCGTCGTGGTACGGCGTGGCGTCCACGGTCACGGCCCGCAGCCCCGGATGCCGCTCCAGGCAGCGCTGCGCCAGCTCGGCACCGCCGGTGCCGCGCGCCGCCGAGGCGCCCAGGTTGCCGGACGGCTCGACGCCGCGCTCGGCGGCCAGCGCGAGCAGGGCCTCGGCGGCCTCGGGGGTCTGCTCCCCCGCTTCCAGGACGATGGGCGCGAGGTCCAGGTAGACGTCCTTGAGCACGGTGCCGAGCGCGCTCACCGGGATGGCGCCGTCGCCGACGACCAGCCACAGCGAGGTGACGCCGTTCTCCAGGTCGGCGAGCACGGCATCGGGGTCGGGCACGGCGTGCCGCTGCCGCACGTCCCAGCCGCCGCGCACGCGCGAGCCCCGCACGTAGGGGGCGGCTCCGGGGCGGCCGGGGTCGCCGGGCAGGTCGTTCGCGTCGTAGAGCGGCGCGATCGTCAGCCCGTCGTACGTCGTCCTGGACAGCGCCTGCTCCGGGGAGTCCGTCTCGATCCCCGACTTGCGCAGCACCTGCGCGGCCAGCGCCCGCCAGTCGTCCCGTGAGGTGGGAGCGAACCCCGCTGCCAGTTCCATGGTTCGGATAGTAGGCGGAACCCCCCGAACCCAGTAACCCCGGGTCTAACCCTCCCAGGTCAGGCGCCAGGTGATCGGTCCCACGATGCCGTCGGCGGTCACGCCCTGCTGCCGCTGGAAGCGGCGGCACACGTCGCGCGACTGCGGTCCGTACGCGCCGTCGACGTCCAGCTCCCAGCCGCGCCGCCGCATCTGCGACTGCCAGGTGAGCACGTCCTCGCCGTGCATCACGGGCGGGTAGCCGAGCAGCCGTCCGGGGAACGGCGGAGCCGCAGGAGGGCCGCCGCCCTCGTCGCCGCCGGCCGGGCGGGGCGCGCCGCGCCGCACCCAGGCGTAGAGGGGCTCGCCGGGGCAGTCGGTGGCGTAGCCGTCGCGGTGGCCCTTGATCTCCTTGCCGGCGCTGCCGTTCCGCCGGACGAACTCGATGGCGTCGACGATGGCGTGCAGCACGCCGTCGGGCGGGCGGACCAGGCCGGCGTTGCCGACCAGGCCGAGCACGGCGTAGTGGCCGGCGTTCAGCCCCGGGCCGTTGGCGGCGGGCAGGTGGTGCAGGCCCCGGCCCTCGAACACCTTGCGGTGCGGGCAGGCGACGTAGCTGTAGCCGATGTCGATCCAGCCGTTGCCGTCCATGTGGTAGGCCTGGATGGAACGTACCAACGCCACGCAACGGGCATGGTCGGACACGATGGCCTCGTCGACCCTGCCGCCCGTGTAGTGGACCTTGACTCCTTTGGTGGAGTCGAGCTGTGTGTAGTCGCCGCGCGGGGCGCGGGCGTTCCATTCGCGCCTTAACACCAGGTCGATGGCCACCGTGAGCTCCGAGATTCGCTGTCTTGGCAACTGAGCGTAACCCGGAGGGCGCGGACCGGTCAGGGGATCGGCGATATTCCTTTACGGTCTGATGACCCGCTGCTCGGTCACGATCGCGGTGATGAGGTCGTGGGGCGTCACGTCGAAGGCCGGGTTGAGCGCCTGCGTGCCCTCGGGGGCGATGCGCACGCCGCGGATGGAGACGATCTCCTCGGCCCCGCGGTCCTCGATCTCGATCTTGTCGCCCGACGGGGTGTCGGGGTCGATCGTGGACTCGGGCGCGACCACGATGAACGGCACGCCGGCCCGCTCCGCGCCGAGCGCCAGCGCGTACGAGCCGATCTTGTTGGCGGTGTCGCCGTTGGCGGCGATGCGGTCGGCGCCGATGAGCACCGCGTCGACGTCGGCCTGCGCCAGCAGGTAGGGGCCCGCGGAGTCGGCGATGAGCCGGTGGGGCGCGCCCATCCTGGCCAGCTCCCAGGTGGTGAGCCGGGCGCCCTGCAGCAGCGGCCGGGTCTCCAGCACCAGCACCTCGGCCAGCCGCCCGCGCTCGTGCAGCGTCTGCACGACGCTGAGCGCGGTGCCGCGCTCGACGGCGGCGAGCCCGCCGGTGTTGCACACGGTCATGACGCGCAGGCGGTCGCCCTCGAGCAGGTCGGCGCCGCGCTCGCCCATGGCCCTGCTGGCGGCCAGGTCGTCGTCGCGTACGCGCAGGGCGGCGGCCAGCACGGCCTCACGGCCCTCGCTCAGGTGGGCGGCCGCCTGGTCGACGCCCCAGGCGAGGTTGACCGCGGTGGGCCGGGCGGCGCGCAGCGCGGCGATCTGGTCGGGGTCGCCGTCGGCCAGCACGACGCCGAGCGCCCCCGCCACGCCGAGCGCGGGCGCGCCGCGCACCGCCAGCCGCTGAATGGCGTCGATCAGCTCGGCGACGGTGTGGATGCGCAGCGTGACGCACTTGTCGGGCAGCAGGGTCTGGTCGATGATCTCGACGGCGCCGTCCACCCAGTCGATGGTCCTCACGGCAGAAACGCTAACCCAATCTCTCGTTGCGGCAATCAGCGTTCGGACAGCACGATGACGGAGTCGCGCTCGCCCAGCACGATCGGCTTCCTCTTGTCGGGGTTGAGGACGATGCCGTAGTGCGGCGGATCGTTCCTGGCGCTGTTGTCGCGGTAGCCGATGGCGGTCTCGCCCCTGCGCCGCGCGGCCTCCACGACGGTGGAGAACGACACCTCCACGCCCGTCTTCACGTAGTCGGTGGCCGGGCGCGGGTAGATCTCCGAGCCGCGCGAGTCGAAGAGGTAGGAGAACACCTCGGCCAGGTGCCGGTTCTCGGCGAGCTGGGCGAGCAGCAGGCCGATGACCGTGTTGCTGATCACGATGTCGTCGGCCTCGGTGACCTCGGCCAGGGCGCGGTTGTTCTCGTCGTGCATCTCGCTGACGATCGAGTAGTGCTCGCCGAGCGTCTTTTGCATGTCGCGCAGCTGCAGCAGCGTCATGAGCGTGCGGGTGTCGGCGTGGTGCGGGTCGAAGCGGTCGTCGGAGAGCACGATGACGTGCTGGAACAGGCCGACGCCGAGCGCCTCCAGCGCGAACCTGTCGGTGGTGTCGCAGTCCTTGACGTTGACGGTGAGGTTGCGCAGGCCCGTGAGCTCCATGGCGGCCTTGGGGTGGTCGGTCGCGACCTCCAGCACCGAGCCGGGGGCGACGTAGCCGTCGAGGTAGCGGATGATCTGCTCGGCGCGGCCGTTCCAGTTGAGCAGCAGCGTGCGCTCGGGCTCGGTGGGCGCCTTCTCCGACGCGATGATCGCCGCCTCCTCGATGTGCGGCTCGTCGGCGGCCAGCCGGACGTGGGAGTCGTCGTTGGCGATGACGATCACCTGGTCGTCGGCGTTGATGACGGTGTCGAACGGCGGGTTGAGCACGACGCCGGTCGGGCGGCGCAGGCCGATCACGGAGGCGGTCTCGTACGCGTGCAGCGCCTCTCCGTACGTGACGCCGATGAGCTTCTTCGGGGTGCGCAGGTAGATCTCGCCGCCGTCGAAGTTCAGCAGGTCCATGCAGACCACGGACATGCCGGACTGGCGGGACGACTGCACGATCAGGCGGGAGGCGGTGTCGTCGGAGTCGACCAGGTGCACGTCGTCACCACCGGCCAGGCGGGCGGCGGCCATGTTGCGGCTGGAGGTGAGCGCGGCCACCACGGGCGGGCGGATGCCCTCGCGCTTGGCCAGCGCGAGCAGGATCTTGATGACGTGGGCGTCGGGGTCGTCGCGCTCGGGCGAGAGCACGACAACGGAGCGGGCGGTGGCGAGGTTCATCAGCTCCAGGTCGCGCGGCTCGGTCGGGCGTCCCGTACGGCAGACGACGCGGGTGTGGCCGAGGTCGCCGAGCCGCTCGCGGATCTCCTCCTCCATCTCCAATTTGTCACGTTCCGCGAGAATCGAGATGACGGAGTGCTTCTGGCTGGCCTGGGCCTTGGCCAGCTCGGAGATGATCGTGAAGACCTGGTCGGACCAGCCGAGGATCACCGTGTGCCCCGATTCCACGATCCGCGAGCGCCCTCTGCGCAGCCGGTCCACCTTCTGCTTCAACCCGTTGGACAGCAGACCGACGAGCATGCTGACGATGAACAACCCGCCGAGCGACATCGCGAACATGACCGCCACGTACGCGAACGAGCCCTCGTCGCTGGCCACCTTGCCCGGGCTGAGCGCGTGCATGAGGGCGATCCACGCCACCTCGCCGGCGTGCTGCACACCTTCGGGCTCGTTGGGGGCCAGCCACAGCGTCAACCCGGTCACGACCACGATGAGCGCGAGCGACACGATCGCCAGCCACCCGATGAGCGAGGCCGTGCCCTTCGACATGGTGTTGTCGAACCAGTACCTCGCCCGCTCGCGGAACGTGACTTTCGACACTTCCCCCATACCTCCGCTTAAGCACTGATTTACCCGACGTCACAAGGTACCGGGCGATGTTGGTCTACGCATGGCGAAGCGCTCCGAATCCCCTACGCCATAGGGGCTGGCGCGCCCGGCCCCCTCCTCATCACCCGGCCGGGTACGCTCAGAGGGATATACGTGTCCCCAGCCGAAAACTCGTCGACATACGGCCCCGAGACGGAGATCATCAACGGTATGTCTGTGATCAAGGAGGTGCCGTTCCCCAGCCCGGACTCCTCTGAGCTCCCGATGAACATCTGGATCGACGACGCCGATTCCGCCATCGACGTGATCGACGCGCTGGCGCTGTCGCCGTTCGCGACAGGCGTGCAGCCGTGGTCGCGCCTGGCCAACCTGGAGCGCGTACGCCCTGACGCCCCGCTCGCCCCCGCCGGCGGCCGGGTGCTGCGCACCGCCCGGGTCGAGGACGGCCCGGAGTCGAAGCTCATCTGCGGAGACGGCTGGACGCTGCGGGTCGTGCGCCACCGCAACCGGACGGCGACGGTCAGCGTGACCGCGGTCAACGAGGACCTCGCCCAGAGCGTGCTCGCGGAGAGCATCGAGGGGGCGGAAGAGCCCGTACCAGAAGCCGATCACGTGGAGATGGGCTTCTGGTGGCGCGGCATGCACGGCGGCACCCGGTCCGAGAAGCCGATCACGGCGCAGCCCTGGTCGGAGATCAGCGGCAACTACTCGGCCAAGATCCGCCCCGCGCTCGACCGGCTCATGTCGATCACGCCTGAGGACGTCAACGGCCGCCTCATCCTGCTGCACGGCGAGCCCGGCACCGGCAAGACCACGCTGCTGCGCACCCTCGCCAAGCAGTGGCGCGACTGGTGCCAGGTCGACTGCGTGCTCGACCCCGAGCGGCTGTTCAACGAGCCCGGCTACCTCATGGAGGTCGCCGTCGGCTACGACACCGACGAGGAGTCCCAGCGCTGGCGGCTGCTCGTACTCGAAGACTGCGACGAGCTCATCAGCTCCGGCGCCAAGGCGCAGGCGGGCCAAGGGCTCTCCCGGCTGCTCAACCTCACCGACGGGCTGCTCGGGCAGGGCCGCGACGTGCTCGTCGCGATCACCACGAACGAGGACCTCGCCCGCCTCCACCCCGCCGTCGTCCGCCCCGGCCGCTGCCTGGCGCAGCTGGAGGTGGGGCCGCTGAGCAAGGAGGAGGCGATCGCGTGGCTCGGCACGTCCGAGGGCGTCGGCCCGTCGGGCGCCACCCTGGCCCAGCTGTATGCGCTGCGCGCGGGCCGCGAGATCACCCCGACGCCCGGCGACGAGTCGACCGGCCTCTACTTGTAACGGCCGGTTTCGGGGGCGCAAGGCGTGCGCCCCCGAACCGCCGGCATCAGGTGAGATAGGTGTGCAGGCGGCGGGCCTCACGCACGAACGTGTTCGACGCCTTGCGCCCGGCGATCTCCGCCACGCACGGCACCGCACCGCGCGCCCCCGCCCACCTTGCGGCCCGCAGCGCGAAGACGAGCCCTTGGGTGTGCCGGGTGTGCGGCCGCTCCCCCGGCCCCGGCAGGAACCCCGGCAGGAACGCGGTCATGATCCGCCACACCTCCCGTTGCGCGCCGAGCGCCGCCGCCGCTTCCAGGGTCTCGAACGCCGGGCCCGGCTTGAGCTCCGTACGGCGGAGCAGCAGCGCGAGCCGCCGTCCCACCCGTTCGGCGTCCAGCTCCCCGCGCGCGGCCAGCTCGACGACCGGGCGGGCCCGCTCCTTCGCCGCCGCCCGCGACCGGTCCGCCGCGAGGTAGGCCACGACGAGCGCGAGCGCGTCCCCGGGCGGCCCACCCGCCGCCGCCAGGGCCGGCGCCTGCGCCGCCTCCACTCGTGCCCGCCGCCACCGCTCCATGAGATGCGGAACGAAGTACGCCGCCACGGCCTCGCGATCCGACGGCATCAGGTACGGCCACCACCCCAGGTAACCGCCGTGATCGCGTAACCCGTGCGCCGCCGAGCCGCCCAGCAGCCCGTCCACCAGCGCCAGCCCGGTCGGCGCGGCCAGCCGCAGGCGCGCGCCCAGCTCATGCACCCGTCCGGCCCTCGCCGCACAACACTGCCACCTGTCGTGCGGTGCCGCCTCACCGGCAGACCCGCCGATGCCCCGGCCCCGGCCGGCGCCTTCACCGCCCGGACCGCCGTGGCGAGCAGCGCCCGTGCCGGTCCCGGGAGCACCGGCCACGCCGGAACCGGATGCGCCGTACGAACCGGACTCCGCCAGGCCGGAACCAGACACGCCAGACACGCCAGACTCCGCCAGGCCAGGACCGGACACGCCGTACGGACCGGCCTCCGCCAGATCGGGACCGGACGCGCCGGACGCGCCGGACTTCGCCAGGGCGGGCTCTGTCAGGGCGGCGCCGGACAGGTCCACGCCGGGGCCGCCGAGGATGGGGCACCACCAGAGGAGTTCGGCGACCGGCTCCGGCCGCCCACCGGTCATCCAGCGGGCAGCGGCCCGGCCGGCCTTGGACGTGAGCCCGGCCGCGCGCACCACCACCTCCTGCGGGATCACGCGTGGCAGCCGTAGCAGCGCCTGCTGCAGGTCGGCGGGCAGGGCCTCGGCCCCGGCCCGCTCGTAGCCCGCCAGCCGCTCGACCAGGACCGCGGGGTCGAGCCCTCCGGCGTCGTCGGTGGGCTCGGCGAGCAGGTAAGGCGGGGGCGTTCCGGCCGCGAGCGCATCGTGCACCTCGGCCCAGCGCCGCAGCAGGAACAGGTGCGGCCCCGGCACATCCCCGGCTTGCGGCAGCCGCTGCAAGGCAGCCGAGGACACGCCGCCCACCTCACGCGCGCCCGCCGCGACGCCAAACCCGCTCTCTCCGAAGCCGACGTCCCCCTCACCCGCACGGATGGCGGCGACGGCCCCCTGGCCGCCAGGTGCGACGCCGACCTCGCGGGCGGCGGGAGGGACGCCCGCCGCCCGCGCGCCGGGCATGATGCCTGCCCCACGAGCGGCGAGGGTGGTGCCGGAGCCGTCTCCACCGCGCCCTGCGTCGCCCGCGACACCCCCGCCGACCCGGCTCGTACGGCCGGATAAGCGAGTGGCGGCACCTCTGCGCGGCCTGGTGGTGCGGGGCAGGGTGAGGATGAGGCGAGTGATCGCCTGAGCCCACTGGTCGATGTCCAGCCAGGGGCCGGACGGCGGGTTCGGGGGCGGGCGGCGAGTGGTGAGCCGGGCGGCGAGACCGATCGGGTCGTGACCGTACAGATGGACGACTCCGGCGAGCCACCGTTCCGCATCCTGCCACCCGGCACCCGGCCAGGGATCCAGCTCGTACGCCGCCCGCACCGGCGAAGGGAACGCTCCAACAGGAAGCGGTTCGGGCAGCGGCACGGGGCGGAAGCCGTCGGGATGCCGGGCCCCCTCCCCCGTCTTCCCGCCGAAGACGGCCGCCAGCGTCTCCCGCAGCTCCTGCGGCAGTGCCTGCGCCGCCTCCCTGATCGCCCGCGCTCCGTCGGCGGTGAACCGCTTGGCGTGCTTGACCGCCACCCGCACGGCCCGCCCCTGCACGTCAGCGGATTCCGAACCGAACGCGCGCCCGAGCGCCGACGCCAGCTCGTCGAGCCCGGCGGCCGGATCGGCGGCGGCGACCTCGTCGAGCCAGGTGACGCCGGCCGTCTGGAGCTTGCGTTCCCGCCTGGACAGCAACGCCCGCAGCGCCCCGGTCACCTCGCCGGGCTCCAGGTCCCCGAGCCGCCGTACGTGCCTGAGCACCGTCTCGGCGACCGCCCCTGGCGCGGCGGACAGCAGCTCCAGGTAGGCGCTGCGGCGCCCGCTCACCTCGTCGTAGGTGGGTTGGAGCAGCTCGTGCAGGCGTACGAAGAAGCGCAGGTCGGCGGGCTGCCCGCCGCGCAGGAAACGCCGCAGGCACCCGTCGAGCAGCAGGTCGCGCTCGATCCGCCCGTCGGCGGCGAGCTCGTGCAGCGCGGCCAGCCAGGAGCGGGGCTTGGGCGGGTCTGAGCGTTCGTCCCGCAGCAGCGCCCCGACGCCATCGGCGTCGAACAGCCTCGGCACGAGGTGGTCGAGCAGCGGGTCGGCGCGCAGCGCGGCGGCGTCGGGCGTGCACGCGGCCCAGGTGAGGACGAGCGGGTCGTGTACGGGCGGCACCACGCCGGTGTGGCGTAGCAGGGCGAGCACCATGCGGACCCCCTGCCCGGGTCCGCCGCGCCGTCGCGGCCCAGGGACCAGCTTGAGCGCGGCCAGGGTGGCGAACTCGGCCCGCCACTCCGCCGTACGCCCGGCCATGGCGTCGGCGAGCAGCCCGAACAGGGCGGCGTCGCCGGGATCGTCGTCACTCCGGACGCGCCCACCACGCGGGCCCGCGCCGCCCGATCGTCCCCGCCGCCGCCCGTGCTCCGAGTGACGGCCTTTGCAGGTGGCGTGATGCGGTGCCTGGGGCCCGGCGTGGCGAGCCGCGTGCGGGCCATGCTCCACCAGAGCCTGCGGACCTGGCCGATCAGCGGCGACCTGCAGGCCGTCCTCTGAAGGCTCCGGCACGCCGGGCTCGTACGGCGCGCCGGAAGCGTCCTGCGCAGGAGCCCGCAGCGCGGACCGCTCGGCGGCATCAATGCCGCGGTCCAGGGGAGCCTGCGAGTCGGGCCCGTAAGGCGCACGGGAGGCGTCCCGCCGGCCGGAGCGCTCGGAGGCGCGCAAGCCGTGCTCCGCAGCAACCCGCGGGCCGGGCCGCTCAGAGGCGCGCAAGCCGTGCTCCGCAGCAACCCGCGGGCCGGGCCCCTCGGAGGCCGGCACCGCGTCCTCTGCGAGAGCCGCAGGGCCGGGGTGCCCGTGCGTGTGCGGGCCGGGCGACAACGTGCGGGGGTCGAGGCGGAGCAGGAGGTCGGCGGCCACATCGGCGTCGCCGGAGCCGATGGCCGCCGCCACCGCCGCCCACGACGCGGCGACCGGCTCCTCCTCGACGCTCACGGCGCCACCTCCCGCGCCGCCGGTAAGCCGGGTGACGGCCCCTCGCCGGAGAGCGTGGGGGCGGGCCTGCCGGCGTCCGCAGGACGGTGCCAGGGGATGGGGCCCGCGGGGCGACGCCCGGGGCGCGTGTGCCGTTGAGATACAGGAGTCATGAGCCGAACCCTAAGGTGGCGGACCGACAATCCCCCGGTACGTAAACCATCCGATGTGCGACATGCCGCGCAAAACCACAATGTGGCTGGTGCTCACCGTCGATCCGGCCCGCGTCGCCTTCACCCGCTTCGCCATACCGACGACCCCGGAAAACGCCGCATCGACGACCCCGGGGAGCCCCGCGCCGACGACCCCCGGAAGCCCTGCGGCGACGCTCCTCGGAAGCCCCGTGCCGACGGCTCCGGAAGGCACCGTACCGACGGTCCAGGAAAGCGCGGAGTGGACGAGCGAGGAGCACCCGATCGGCTTCGCCGCCACCCAGATCATCCCGTCGTGGACGGCCCGCACCCCGCCCGGCTCATGGATCGAGATCGCGTTACGCGCCAGGCCCGCCGCGGAGCCGGGCAGGTGGACCAAGTGGTACGTCATGGGCCGCTGGTCCGAGCACGGCGACCCGCGCACGTCCGTGCCCGGCCAGGGCGACGAGGACGGCGACGTCGCGGTGGACACGTTCGTGGCCAGGCGGCCGGTGACGGCCTACCAGGTACGGGTGACCTGGCACGGCGGCGGCGCCGAGGTGACCGGGCTGGGCGTGATGGCCTCGGCCCTGCCACCCCGCCCGCCGTCCACGAGCGTTTTCGGCCCCGGCGGCGCGGTGGAGCTGGACGTGCCCCGCCACTCGCAGTACGCGCACGCCGGTCACCACCCGCGCTACGACGGCGGCGGCGCCAACTGGTGCAGCCCGGCCTCGGTGGCGATGGTGCTGGCGTACTGGGGCCGCGGCCCGTCGCCGGACGAGCTGGCCTGGGTGGGCGACGGCGACCCCGCACCGGCGGTGGACCACGCGGCGGCGGGCACGTACGACGCGAGCTACCAGGGCACCGGCAACTGGCCGTTCAACGTGGCCTACGCCGGCCGCTACGGTCTGAAAGGCTTCGTGACCCGGCTGCGGTCGGCGGCGGAGCTCGAGCCGTTCATCAGGGCCGGCATCCCGGTGATCACCTCGCAGTCGTTCAAGGCGCACGAGCTGCCCGGCTCCTGCTACAGCACCGACGGCCACATCCTGGTCGTCACCGGCTTCACGGCCGGCGGCGACGTCGTGGTCAACGATCCCGCCGCTCCCACGGACGACGAGGTCAGGCGGGTCTACCCGCGGGCCGCGTTCGAGCACGTGTGGCTCCGACGTTCGGGAAGCGGCGGCATCGTGTACGTGCTACACCCTCCAGACGTTCCTCTTCCTCCGAGTACCAACGGCAATTGGTGAGTTATGAGCATTAGCCCGATCGATGTGGCCAGGACCGACGGCGGCCCCCAATGGGTGGAGGCGGTGGCCACCGCCGCCGGGGTCGAGGTCTGGTGGGACGAGCCCCGCCCGCACGAGGGCGGACGGCGCTGCGTGGTCCGCCGCCTGCCGGACGGCACCCGTACGGACGCGCTCCCCGAGGGCTGGAACGCGCGCAACCGGCTCGTCGAGTACGGCGGCCGCTCCTGGCGTCCGCTGCCCGGCGGCGGCCTGGTCTTCACGAACTGGTCCGACCAGCGCCTCTACCGCCTGGACGACGGCGGGACGCCGGTGCCGCTCACGCCCGAGGGCCCGTCGCGCTACGGCGACCTGTACCTGCCGCCGGGCCGCGCCGAGGTGTGGGCGGTCAGGGAGACGAACGACGTGCGCGACCTGGTGGCGGTGCCGCTGGACGGCGGCGGCGTACGGGTCATCGTCAAAGCGCAGCACTTCCTGATGAACCCGCGCATCTCCCCCGACGGCCGCAAGGTCGCCTGGATCGGCTGGGACCACCCGAACATGCCCTGGGACGGCACGGAGCTGTGCGTCGCGCCGCTGAACGACGACGGCACGGCGGGGCCGTACGAGGTGGTGGCGGGCGGCCCGAGCGAGTCGGTCACGCAGGCGGAGTGGCGCGACGCCGGCAGCCTGTACGCGGTCACCGATCCGACCGGCTGGTGGAACGTGCACCTCGTGCCGCTCGGCGGCGGCCCCGCCCGCAACCTGACCCCGATGGAGTCGGAGTTCGGCGTGGCGATGTGGAAGCCGGGCCTCGCCACGTTCGCGGTGGCCGAGGACGGCCGCCTGGTGGTCGTGCACGGCACCGCCGACCACCGCCGCCTGGGCGTGCTCGACCCGGAGACCGGCGAGCTGCGCGAGGTCGGCGGTGACGCCACCCACTGGTCGGCGACCGTCTCGGTGGCGGGCGGCAAGGCGGCGGCGGTGAAGGGGACGCCGTACACGCCGCTGGAGGTCACGCTAGTCGGGCTGGACGACGGCGCGCACGAGGTCGTCTCGCCGCCCAAGCCGCTGCCGGACCGCGCGCTGCTGCCGGCCCCGGAGACGGTGACGATCGAGGGCGTGCACGCACACCTGTACCCGCCGTCCGGCGCGCAGGGACCCGGCCCGTACGTGATCTTCGTGCACGGCGGCCCCACCGGCTCCATGCCGCTGCTGCTCGACCTGGAGATCGCCTACTTCACCAGCAGGGGCATCGGCGTCGCGGTGGTCAACTACGGCGGCTCGACCGGCTACGGCCGCGCCTACCGGGAGCGGCTGCGCCACCAGTGGGGCGTGGTGGACGTGCAGGACTGCGCCAAGGTGGCGCGCGGGCTGGTCGAGCGCGGCGTGGCCGACGCGAGCAGGATCGCCATCAGGGGCGGCAGCGCGGGCGGCTGGACCACGGTGGCGGCGCTGGTGCACAGCGACGTGTTCGCGGGCGGGGTCGCGCACTACGCGATCACCGACCCGGAGAGCTGGGCCGCCGAGACCCACGACTTCGAGTCGCGCTATCTGGACGGCCTGGTGGGCCCGCTGCCCGAGACGCGGCAGCGCTACACCGAACGCTCCCCGCTCCTGAACGCCTTCCGCGCGTCGGGCCCGTGCCTCATGCTGCACGGCCTGGAGGACGCGATCGTGGACGTGAGCCAGGCCCAGCGGTTCACCGCCGAACTGGACAAACACGGTAAAGAGTGGGCTTTGCTCACCTTCCCCGGCGAGCAGCACGGCTGGCGCAGGGAAGAGACCATCGTCGCGGTGCTGGAGGCCGAGCTGGCCTTCTACGGGCTGATCTTCGACATGGAGACCCCCGACGTGCCGCCTCTGACACTGAAGGGGAGAGCGTGAAGAGCGTCGCCGAGATCTGCTCGGACCTGATCAGGTTCGACACCACCAATCCCGGCTCCGGAGAGCGACCGGCCGCCGAGTACGTCGCCACGCTGCTGGCCGACGCCGGGATGGAGCCGGTGGTCTTCGAGTCGGCGCCCAAGCGGACCACGGTCGTGACCAGGATCGACGGCGACTCGCCCGACGCGCTGCTGATCCACGGCCATCTCGACGTGGTGCCCGCCGACCCGTCCGAGTGGGCCATGCACCCGTTCTCGGGCGAGATCGTGGACGACTGCGTGTACGGCAGGGGCGCGGTCGACATGAAGGGCTCGTGCGCCATGACGCTGGCGACCGTGCTCGGCATGGCGGAGCGCGGCGAGCGGCCCAAGCGCGACCTGGTGCTGGCGTTCCTCGCCGACGAGGAGGCGACCGGCGACTACGGCTCGCGCCACGCGGTGGGCGAGCACCGGGAGCTGTTCGACGGGGTGAGCGAGGCCATCAGCGAGTCGGGCGGGTTCAGCGTCACCTCGGGCGAGCACCGGGTCTACCCGATCGCGGTGGGCGAGCGGGGCACCGCCTGGATGAAGCTGACCGCGCACGGCGTCGCCGGTCACGGCTCCCGCCCGCCGGCCGACAACCCGGTCGCGACGCTGGCGCACGCCCTGTCGCGGGTGGCGTCGTACGAGTGGCCGGTACGCCTGACGCCCCCGGTCGCGGCGCTCATCAAGGACCTCGGCGAGATCACCGGGCAGCCGGTGGACCTCGACCGCCTGGACGCCGAGGCGGCCCGGCTCGGCGCGCTCGGCCACCTGTTCAAGGGCCAGATCCGCAACTCGGCGAACCCCACCATGCTGGACGCCGGCTACAAGGTGAACGTCGTGCCCTCCACGGCCGAGGCGCACGTGGACGGGCGCTACCTGCCGGGGCTGCAGGAGGAGTTCCTCGACGTGATCGACGACCTGCTCGGCCCGAAGGTGACCCGCGAGTTCGTCAACCTGGAGGACGCGCCAGGCGCGCCCTACCCGTCGGCGTTCTTCGACGAGCTGGCCGGGGCGCTGATGGCCGAGGACCCGAAGGCGCGGCCGGTGCCGTACGTGATGGCGGGCGGCACCGACGCCAAGTCGTTCGCCAGGATCGGCATCAAGGGCTACGGCTTCGCGCCGCTCATGCTCCGTCCCGACCTCGACTACTTCGGCATGTTCCACGGCAAGGACGAGCGGGTGCCGGTGGAGGGCCTGGAGTTCGGCACCCGCGTGCTGACCCGCCTGCTCACGGCCGCCTGACCGCCCGCCAGTCAGGCGAACTTGGTCTTCGGCCGGTCCTGCAGCACGCCGTCCACGTAGACGTCGAGCTTCTCGTCGTAGAACGCGATCAGCCCGGCGATCTTCTCGCTCTCGGGCAGCGGCGTGCGGTAGGACCAGGCCAGGTCCTTCTTGCCGTTGACCGACCAGTACTCGGCCGTGCCCTTGTACGGGCAGTGCGTGACGGTGCCGGTGGGCTCCAGCAGGTCGAGCCGTACGTCGGTCTTGGGCAGGTAGTAGCGGGTGGGCAGCCCGGTCTCGAACAGCAGCCGCGGGCTGTGCGAGTCGGCCACGGTGACGCCGTCCACCTCGATGCGGACGTGCCGTGAGCTGCTGAGGATGTCCACCCGCGTGTACGGGTCGCGCGGGTGGAAGAAGACCTCCTCGTCCTCCTCGAACCAGGCGTCCATGGCGTCCCACTCGAACCGCACGTGGCCCCTGATCTCCTCAAGGGGTGAGTCGGGGTAGACGAGGGCGGCGTCCGCGGCCTCCGACGTGCCGGAGACGACGTTGTAGACCACCGCGTCGCCGCGGCTCGGGGAGTGCTTGGTCGCGCCGGTCGGCTTGAGCGCGGACTCCTCGACGTCGGCCGGCGGGAAGTAGTAGGTGGGGTAGTAGGGCACCTCCCACACCAGGAGGGCGGAGGTGGTGTCGGCCACCACCCGGCCGCCGAGGTAGGTCCTGACACGCTTGGCCGTACGCTCGACGCGCACCCGGCCGCGGCTCTTGGCATCCATACCGGCGGCAACCCGGCCGCCCGCACGCCTATTCCGCCGCCGGTCAGCTGAGACCGAAGGCGGCCAGCGTCCCCCACGTGATGAGCGCGCCGACCGCCGCCCCCGCGGTGACCTGGGACCAGGTGTGGTGCGAGAGCCGTACCCGCGCCCAGCACACCAGCGCCACCACGGCCGCCCCGCCGAGCACGGCCGGCCAGGCGGGCAGCACGTGCGCGAGCACCACGACCGTGCCCGCGGAGACGGCGGCGTGAAAGGAGATCTTCCAGCGCAGCGTGATCGGGACGGTCACGCCCAGCGCGATCAGCATCGCCGTCACCGTGGCCACGAGCAGCGTCGGCGCGCCCATGAGGATCAGCAGCACCAGCGCGACCAGCACGGCCGCCACGGCCGCGAGCAGCGGCTTGGTGCGGCGCGTGCGGTCCACGATGTGATGCGAGTCGAGCCACCCTCTGCGCACTCCCACCGCGATCACCGCCGCCGGCACCCCGCCGCAGAGCGCCGACGCCACCAGCCCCCAGGCGGCGCCGCTCCACCCCTGCGCGAGCAGCCCGACGGCGGGCGGCATGACGATCACCAGCACTTGAGGTGCCAGGATGTTCGTCACCCGCTTCGCCACCAGCTCGGCCGTCATGTCACGAAACAGTACGCGATCATGCCCCGCATCCGGCCAACCGACCCGGCAAAACCCCAGGTAAGCCCTCGTATACCCACCTTCTCCACCCGTTCTGTGCCCTGACCCGTCACCCAGGCGCCCCGACCGCAGCACCCGCGAAGCGGTGAGGCGCGGCAAGGCGCCGTGGCAGCGGCGTGGCAACGGGGCGTGGTCAGGAGGGTGGGCCGGGGGTCAGGGCGGTGAGGTGGGTGCGGAGGACGGCGAGGAGGGTGTCGGGCTCCAGCCGATCCGGGTAGAAGGCGGCTTCCAGGGCCAGGCCGTCGAGGAGGGCGCAGAGGCGGCGGGCCTCCAGGGCGACGTCGGCGCCCGGGCGCAGCCTCCCCGAGCGGCGCGCGCCTTCCAGCACGCGGGTGGTGAGCGCGAGCAGCCCGTCGTACAGCTCGTCGGCGTACGCGCGCAGCTCCGGCCGGGTGCGGGCGGCGGCCGCGAAGGACAGCCAGACGACGACCTCGGTCCTGCGCTCGTCGTCCAGCGGCAGCAGCTCGGCGAGCATGCCGGCGACGATCTCGCGCTGCTCGCCGGGCGACAGCGGGGCGGACGGGTCGAGGAGGCGCTCGGCGTGGGCGGTCAGCCGGGTCATCAGCCGCGCGGCCATCTCCCGCATCGCGAACACCATCAGCTCGGTGTGCCCGGCGAAGTAATGGCGTACGGAGCCGATGGCCAGCCCGGCCTCGGCGGCGACGTTGCGCAGCGACGCCTGCTCGATGCCGTCGCGGCAGATCACGCGGAACACCGCCTCGGCGACCGCGCGCCGCCGCTCCTCCGGATCCACGATCTTCGGCACGGGCTCTTTTATAGCACGGTCATGCTAGATTCTTTTTGGCATGGTCGTGCTATAAACGGAGGCGTACATGAGCGATGCACTGTCCCCCCTGCTCGTGGTGGCGATGGTCGTCGTGGTGGTGATCCGGCGGTTCAAAGGTGAGCCGCTGCGGGCCCGCGACCTGTTCACACCGCCCGTCGTGCTCATCGGCATCGGCGCGTACACGCTGGTCAAGGACGTGCACCCGGCGGGGGCGGACCTCGCCTGGGTGCTGGCGGGCACGGTGGCGGGAGTGCTGCTGGGCGCCGTGCGGGGGCTCACTCCGCGCCTGTACGTCCGCGACGGCCACATCTGGCAGCGCTACACCGGCTGGACCCTGCTCGCGTGGGCCGTCTCTGCCGGGATCAACGCGGGCATCGGCGCCCTGGCGACGGCGGCGGGCACCCCCGACCAGGTCCGCCCGATGGCCCTCTCCATCGGCGTCAGCCTGCTCGGCGAGGCCGCGGCCCTCGGCCTGCGCGCCCGTACGCTGGGCGCACCCTTCGCGCCCGGCGGGGACGACTCTCTGCTCGACCGCCTGGCCGGTCGCCGCTGAGGCCGGCCCGCCGGCCGCGAAGGCTCAGCCCTTGGAAGCGGCGTTGACGATGCGGGTGGTGGAGCGGCCGGGGATGGCGTCCATCTCCCAGCACTCGGCCCCCAGGATGGCCGCGGCGGCGGCCCTGGCCCCCGCGTGCGGGTCGCCGGCGGTGTGGGCGAGCGCGCCGGGACGCATGGGGGCGAGCAGGTCGATGTAGTCCTCGGGCCCGTGCGCCTCGGGCGGCCCGGCCACGATGAAGACGCCCGTCACGAACCGGAGCGCGGCCAGCACCTCGGCCCGCTCCGCCGCCGGGTTGACCGGCCGGGTCGGCCCCTTCCAGGCGCGTACGCGCGGATCGTCCTCGACGCCGACGACGAGGGGAAGCCCCCGGGCGGCCACCGCGCCGAGGTAGCGCACGTGGCCCACATGCAGGATGTCGAAGACTCCGGTGACGACCGCCGCGCCAGGCCGGTCGTACGGTTGCACCCAGACGGCCTCCAGGCTGCTCACGCGACCTCCTGCTCCCCCATGGGCCTAGACGACTCGTCGATCGCAGCGTACTCGGTCGGCGCAGCAGGCCGTGCAGGCGACCTCGGAAAGGCGATTCCTACCTTTTCGCGATAGTCCCCGGGCCCCCGTTCGCGCGTCTCATTACGTCACCGATATGGGGGAGGTCGCCGTGGCACCGCCGGACACGCAGCAGGTGATCGAGGACTACCGGCCCGGCCCGAACGATCACGTGGTCCGGTTGCCGGGGAAACCGTCGCAGGTGTCGAGGGCCAGGGCGCTGGTGGCGTCGGCGCTCGGCCGTGATCATCCGCTCTACGACGACGTGGTGCTGCTGACGAGCGAACTGGCCACGAACGCGGTGCTGCACAGCAGATCGGGTGCGGGGGGCTCGTTCACGGTGAGCCTGGCCAGCTCGCGCGGCGCGGTACGGGTGTTCGTGACGGACTCGGGATCGGACCGGCCGCCGTGCGTGTGCCGTACGGGGGCGCAGGACACCAGCGGCCGGGGGCTGCCGCTGATCGAGGCGCTGAGCCACCGCTGGGGCTTCACCCGCCAGCAGGGCTCGACGACGGTCTGGTTCGAGCTGGTCGGCGAGCGGCTGCCCGCCGGCCTGGCCGTCTGACGCGGCGGGGGCGTCAGAGGTCGAGGCGGCACAGGCCCTCGGCGAGCGCCTTGGTGGTCAGGCGGGTACGGCTGTCGCAGCCGAGTTTGGCGAAGATGTGCTCCAGGTGCGTGGTCACCGTGCGCACGCTGAGCACGAGCGCCGCCGCGATCTGCGGGTTGGAGTCGCCGGCCGCGACCCTGGTGAGCACGTCGATCTCGCGGCCGGTCAGGTCGTACGGCAGCGTGCACGGCCGCTCGGCCACCACCGCGCCCTGCAGCGAGCCCTGGAACCCGACCCCGGCCCTGACCAGCCGCACCTCGTGCCAGCCGCCGTCACCGCCGAGCCACAGGCCGTGCCTGCTCAGCTCGCGCGAGTCGATGAAGGACCGCGCGTACGCGGCCATCGCCGGGTCGTCCCACAGCACCGGCGAGACCTCGTGGCCGGGCACCTCGCGCCGCGTGCCGAGCCGGTCGAAGGCGACCGCCCGGAACCCGGGCGGCAGCCCCACCGGATCGATCACGCACCGGTTGAGGTCGGTGATGTGCGCGAGCAGCGGGCTGACGGCCGACACCAGCGCGCCGGTGCGCGGCGGGAACGCCTTCCTGGCGGCTAAGTGGAGCAGGCCCGTGAAGCGGCCCTCATCGAGGAAGAGCGGCGCGGTCAGCCCGGCCCGCCAGCCGTAGGGCGCGAGGTGGCGGCGGAAGTAACGCTCGGTGTCCGGCTCGGGCATCTCGACGGGCTCGCGGGTGGCGAGCGCCCTGCGGTAGGCGTCGAGCCCGGCGTACTCCTCGGCCGCGTCGTGGTCGATGCGCGGGTGGCCCTCGGAGATCACGCTGTGGTGGCGGCCGGTGGCGGGGTCGTAGGCGACGAACTCGTACGCGTCGAGCGGGACGACGCGGCGCAGCGCCGCCATCGCGCCCTGGGCGCCCCCACCGCCCGCGACCTGGTAGCCGACCTCGGCGAACGCCTGAAGATGGCGCACGTCAACGGTGATCTGGGCCACGCCTGCCTTTATATCATTTACGGTTTTCCGACCCTCCCTTTACCGAATGCCTACCTGGGGCGGCGGCTGAGCATCGGTGGGGGCGGGGCCCGGAGCGGAAGGCGGGCGCCAGCAGGGAGGCGGGCAGGACCCGCAGCGGAAGGCGCGGCGGCGCCTTCCCCGCCTGGCTGGCCCCGGTGCAGGCGGTGGTGCTGCCGCTGTCGGACGCCGAGCTGCCGGCCGCGGAGAGCGTGCTGCGGCGCTGCCTTGCGTCGGGGCTGCGGGCCGAGCTGGTCCCGGCCGTTTCGGCTGACGCTTGGTGATCAATCGGGTAACAGAGGCTTCCCCGATCGTGTGAACGGCTCGTAAAGTCCGCTCCAACGGCCGAGGTCCGAGGAGGACGGCTTGACCGAGCTGAGCGATCGTGAGGCCGAGCTGGTGTCCGCCCACGAGCAGGAGCGCCCCGCGCGCGAGCTGGGCGGTCCGCTCAAGGCCGGCGTGTGGGTCGTGGGCGGGGTGCTGTCGGCGTACTCGCTGCTGGTGGTGTTCCAGCCGGTGGAGGCGATCCAGCACCGGATGACGTTCCTGGCGGTCGCGCTGCCGCTGGTCTTTCTCTGCTACCGCTCAGGGCTGGACCTGCGGGTGCGCCGCCTGCTGCGGCGCCCCGCCCCGAAACCCTCGGAGCGCCCCAGCCCCGTGCCCTCGGAAAGCCCTGAGTCCTCAGAGCACCCTGACCCCCCTCGGAGCGCCCCGAGCCCTCAGAGCAGGGGAAGCGCGCCGAGCGGCCGAGCGTGGCCGACTGGCTGCTCGCCGCCGCGTCGCTGGCCGTGCTGGTCTACCCGCTGCTCGACATGGACGCCTTCCGCGAGCGCGACTCGGGCGCGGCACTGACGGACCTCGACGTGGCGGCCGGCGTGGTGCTGACGGTGCTGCTGCTGGAGGCGGTGCGCCGCACGGTCGGCCTGACGTTCGCCGTCATCTGCGTGGTCTTCCTGCTGTACGCCTACTACGGCGCGTACCTGCCGATCGACTGGACGATCGGGCACCCGGGCTTCGACATCTCGCAGATCGTCGCGCAGCTCTACACCGGCACCGAGGGCTTCTTCGGCGTCCCGATGCAGGTGGCGGCCAGCTACATCATCCTGTTCACGATCTACGGCGCGGTGCTCGACTACTCGGGCGCCAGCAAGTTCTTCATCGACCTGAGCTTCGCCGCCTTCCGCAGGTCGCGGTCGGCGCCCGGCCGTACGGTGACCACGGCGGGCTTCCTGCTCGGCACCGTGTCGGGCTCGGGCGTGGCGACCACGGTGAGCCTGGGCAGCGTGGCCTGGCCGGTGCTGCGGCGGGCCGGCTACCCGAGGGAGCAGGCGGGCGGCATCCTGGCGGCGGGCGGCATCGGCGCGATCCTGTCGCCGCCCACGCTGGGCGCGGCGGCGTTCATCATCGCCGAGTACCTCGGCGTGAGCTACCTGCAGGTCCTGCTGTACGCGACGGTGCCGACGCTGCTGTACTACCTCGGCATCTTCCTGGCCATCGAGATCGACTCGCGCCGCTTCGGCACCCGCGCGGTCGAGGTGGACGCGCCGCGCGCGGGGAAGCTGCTGCTGCGCTTCGGCTACCACTTCAGCTCGCTGCTCCTCATCGTGGTGCTGATGGCGCTGGACCGGTCGGCGTTCCAGGCGGTGACGATCGCCACGGCGGTCGCGTTCGGCCTGTCGTTCCTCGATCCGCGGCACCGGATGGGGCCGCGGCGCATCGGGCGGGCGCTGGCCAAGGGCGCGCTCGAGGTGCTGCCGGTGACCGCGGTCTGCGCGGCGGCCGGGATCATCGTCGGCGCGATCACGCTGACCGGGCTGGGCCAGAACCTCGCCGACATCATCGTGGACATCGGCGCGGGCAACCTGATCGCGACCACGGTCATGGCGGCCGTCGCGGTGCTGCTGCTGGGTCTCGCGGTGCCGGTGACGGCGAGCTTCATCATCGCCGCGGTGATCATCGGGCCGGCGCTGTTCGACCTCGGCGTGACGCGGCCCGAGGCGTACATGTTCGTCTTCTACTACGCGGTGCTGTCGGAGGTGAGCCCGCCCACGGCGCTGTCGGCGGTCGCGGCGGCGGCCATCACGGGCGGCAACACGTACCGGACGATGCTGATGACCTGGCGGTACACGCTGCCCGCGTTCCTCGTGCCGTTCGCCTTCGTGCTCACGCCCAACGGGCAGGCGCTGCTCGGGCAGGGCCCGTTCGGGACCGTGCTGCTGATGACCGCCGTGTCGGCGGTCGCGGTGGCCGCGCTCGCGGTGGCCACCGGCGGCGCGGCGGCCTGGCCCGAGCGGGTGCTCGCGGCGGTCGCGGCGGTGCTGCTGCTGTTCCTCGAACCCGTCCCCATCGTCGCCGGCCTGGGCGTGCTCGCCGTGGCCGCCGTCGTGCACCTCGTCAGAAGAAGGAGAAGGGACCCAAGGTGAAGCGGATACTCACGATCGTCGCCGCCGCAGTCCTGACCGTGGCCGGCTGCGGCGGCGGTGGCGCGGGCGGCGGCTCGGGCAACCGGATCTCGATCGCCACGGGCGGCACGACGGGCGTCTACTACGTCTACGGCGGCGGCCTGGCCAAGCAGCTGTCGGCCGGCATCGCCAACACGCAGGCCACCGCCTCGGTCACCTCGGCGTCGGTGGAGAACATCAAGCTGCTGGCCTCGGGCAAGGCGCAGATCGGCTTCTCGCAGGCCGACACGGCGGCCGACGCGGTCAACGGCAAGGACAGCTTCACCGCCAAGCAGCCGATCAAGGCGCTGGCCCGCATCTACGACAACTACCTGCACCTGGTGGTCTCCCCCGGCGTGAACGCGGCCACGGTGGCCGACCTGAAGGGCAAGCGCGTCTCGCTCGGTCCCGCCAACTCCGGCACCCAGGTGGTGGCGCGGCGTGTGCTGGAGGCGGCCGGGCTCGACCCCGACAACGACATCAGCAAGCAGCAGCTGTCCATCAACGAGTCGGTGCAGGCCGCCAAGGACGGCACGATCGACGCGTTCTTCTGGGTCGGCGGCCTGCCCACGGCCGGCATCACCGACCTCGCGGTGAGCAAGCCGGACATGAAGATCATGGACACCTCCGACGTGCTGGAGAAGATGCGCGCCACCTACGGCGAGCAGTACGTCGGCCTCGACATCGACCTGTCCACGTACAAGCTGCAGGGCGGCACGATCAAGACCGTCGGCATCGCGAACATGCTGCTGGTGCCCGACTCGATGAACGAGCAGCTCGCCTACGACATCACCAAGACGCTGTTCGAGAAGAAGGCCGAGCTGGAGAAGGTGCACCCGGAGGCGAAGAAGCTGGACCCGGCGCTCGCGCAGCAGGTGGCCCCGGTCGAGCTGCATCCGGGCGCGGCCCGCTACTTCCGGGAGAAGGGCTGATCAGGCTGGTTCTCGCGCTGGCGGCGGTGGCGGCGCTCGGCACCGCCGCCGGCCCGGGCGGCTGACCGTGAACGGCCTGCCGGTCGTCGCGGGCCGCTTCGCGATCACGTACGTGCATTCGATGTACCGGGCGCCGTCCGCCGAGGTGTTCACCGTGTTGGGCGGCCGGTTCACGATGCGGGCGGTGCTCTCGCTGAGCGGCGGCGTGCTCGACTACTACGCGCTGGACGGTGAGCGGGCCAGGCTGCCGGGCGGCGGGTGGGTGCTGCGCCTGGCCGAGCCGGTGACGTACCGTGAGCTGCCGCTGCTGACCACCTCGCTCGGGCGCAGGACGCTGCTGTCGGGCGGGCGCTGCCTGCCGCTCTACCCCCGCGACGGCGCGGCCGAGGTGCGGGTGGCGCTGCGGCTCACCCGCGACGTGCGGGGCGGGCCCTGCGATCAGAGCCAGTCGTTCTTCTTGAACACCACGTACAGCGCGACCGAGGTGAGCGCCATCAGCACCATGGACAGCCAGAACCCCCACAGCTCGCCGATGCCCGGGTAGGGCACGTTCTGCCCGTAGAAGCCGGTGATCGCGGTGGGCACGGCGATGATCGCCGCCCAGCTCGTGATCTTCTTCATGATCACGTTGAGCCGGAAGCCCTGCTGCGACAGGCGGGTGTCGCGGACGTTGGCGAGCATGTCGCGGACCTCGTCCACCCACTCGCCGACGCGCAGCACGTGGTCGCGGACGTCCTCGTAGTAGGGGGCCATCACCGGGTCGCTCATCAGCGCCTCGTCCCGCCTGAGCAGGGTGCCGATGACCTCGCGCATCGGCAGGGAGACCCGGCGCAGCTTGGTGACGTTCTTGCGCAGCACGTACAGGGTGCGCTGGAGGCTCTCGTCGTCGGTGAGCTCGCCCGCGAACAGCGACTCCTCCAGCGTCTCGGCCTGCGCGTCGAGGTCCTGCGCCACGTCGAACTGGGTGTCCACGACGTAGTCGAGCAGGCCGTGCAGCAGGAACATCACGCCGTGCCCCGCCAGGTGGGCGGCGGCGTCCCAGCGCTTGACCACCTCGCCGATGTCGAAGTGCGCGCTCTCGCGCACGGTGACCAGCGCGTTGGCGGTGACGAAGACGTCCACCTCGACGGCGTGCACACGTTCGCCGTCGAAGTGCACCCCGTAGGCCGCGACGAACAGGTGGTTGTCGTAGATGTCCAGCTTCGGGCGCTGGTGGCCGGCCAGCACGTCCTCGACGGCCAGCTCGTGCAGCCCCAGCTCGTCGCCCAGCTTGTCCAGCTCGTCCCGCGTCGGCGAGCACAGGTCGAACCAGACCGTGGCCTCGGGGTCGTCCAGATGGCCGGGAACCTCCGCGATGGGGAAGCCCTCCTTCTCCAGGCGGCCACCGCGGTACAGACGCGTGTGCATCAGCCCATCCTGGCCAGGAGTGCCGCGAAACGTCGAGCATTACGCACGGCCGCTCCTCCCGGGTCGTTGTTGAAGTAGACGTAGGCGTCGGGCCAGGCGGCCTCGCCGACGCGGGCGGCCCACGTCCGCAGCGCGCGCTCCCCGTACGCGTAAGCGGATCTGCCCTCATGCAGGCGTACGTAACCCCACGGCGCGGTACGCCAGTACGGCGCCTGCGGCCGTCCCAGCCGGTCGGCCCAGCACAGGGCGGCCGCCCGCGCCTCCAGCACCGCCCGCGTCTCCTCGCTCCACCACGACGGGTGCCGCGGCTCCACGGCCACCCGCACGCCCTGCGGGAAGCAGGCCAGGCAGTGGTCGAGCAGGGCGGGATCGGCCTTCAGCGACGGCGGGAGTTGCAGCAGGACCGGCCCCAGCTTCTCCTTCAGCCCGGCCGCGGCGGCCATGAGCCGCGCCACCGGTTCTCCGGGCTCGCCGAGCCGCCTGATGTGGGTGAGGAACCGGCTGGCCTTGACCGCCATCACGAACCCGGGCGGCGTGCGCTCGCGCCAGGAGGCGAACACCTGCCTGCTCGGCAGCCGGTAGAAGGCGTTGTTGCTCTCCACGGTGGGGAACTCGCGCGCGTACGTCTCCAGCCACAGCCGCTGCGGCACCCCCTCCGGATAGAGCACCCCGCGCCAGTCCTTGTACTGCCAGCCCGAGGTGCCGACCAGCCACGTCATGCCGTTGCGTCTACCCCGGCCCGCCGGGTGCAGTACTGTCCTACTTCGTCAGGCCGAGGAGGACCTTTCACGCGATGGGCGCCAACCACGCGCACGGCACCGCCGTCTCCCGTTCCCGCGCCTCGCGGCGTACCGTGGTGGCCGCGCTGGCCGTCCTGGTGCCGCTGGCGATCATCACGCTGGCCGCGCTCGTCTGGCTCTGGCCGGAGGGCACGACCGCGGGGCCCGCGCCGGAGTCCGGCGTCGAGCGGCTCACCGGCACGGTCACCAGCGTCACGCTGAAGCGCTGCCCCGCCGCTCCCGAGGGCGCGCCCAAGCCCGACCCCGCCACCTGCGGCAAGGCCGTCGTCAAGCTGACCGAGGGCCGCGACAGCGGCAGGGACGTCGAGCTGCGGCTGCCGGGCGGGCCGGGGGCGCAGCGCTTCGCGCCCGGCGACGACGTGATCCTGCTGCGCGACGCCGACGGCGCCTACCAGCTCTCCGATCACGACAGGTCGATGCCGCTGTGGCTGTTCGGCATCGCGTTCGCGCTGGCGGTGATCGCGTTCGGGCGCTGGCGCGGGGTGACGGCGCTGGCCGGGCTCGCGGTGACGTTCGTGCTGCTGCTGACGTTCGTCATCCCCGGCATCCTGGAGGGCCGGCCGCCGATGCTGGTGGCCATCGTCGGGTCGGCGGCGATCATGCTGACCGTGCTCTACCTCACGCACGGCTTCTCGCCGTCCACGTCGGTCGCCGTGCTCGGCACGCTGGCCAGCCTGACGCTGACCGGGCTGCTGTCGTACGCGGCGCTCGGCCTGGCGAGCCTGAACGGCGTCACCGACGACAGCGCGCTCACCCTGGGCATGAGCCTGTCCATCGACACGCAGGGCCTGCTGCTGGCCGGGATCATCATCGGCTCGCTGGGCGTGCTCGACGACGTCACGGTCACCCAGGCCGTGACGGTGGCCGAGCTGGCCCGCGCCAACCCGTCCTACGGTTTCGCCCGCCTCTACCGCGCGGCCGGGCGCATCGGGCGCGCGCACATCGCGTCGGTGATCAACACCATCATCCTGGCGTACGCGGGTGCGTCGCTGCCGCTGCTGCTGCTGTTCAGCATCGGCGCGCAGCCCCTGGGCCAGGTGCTGACGACGCCGGTGATCGCGCAGGAGATCGTGCGCGGCGTGGTCGGCACGCTCGGGCTCATCGCGGCCGTGCCCATCACGACGGCCCTGGCCGCCCTGGCCGCCGTCCGCGACCGCGACCGCGACCACCCCGGCCACGATCCGCACGACGAGGGCGGCTTCTGGGAGGACGAGGAGCGGGACGCCCCGCGCCGGGACCGCGGGGATCGGGATCCGGCCGGCCGGGAGCCCGGCGACTTCTTCACGCCCCGCGAGGCCGGGCCGCCGCACCGTACGGCGCCGCAGCGGGCGGCGCGGCACCGGCGGCGGGCGGGCGCCTGACGGGGGCTCAGTCGGGCTGCAGGCTGCCGTCGACCCGCAGCTTGCGCCGGGCGCGCTCGTAGAACGTGGTGCCCAGGCGGACCACCTTGGCCGCGCCCGGCCAGGCGGTCACGGTGACGCTGTCGCCGGGGAACAGGTGCCCCATCACCCTGCCGTCCACCTCGACGGCCAGCCGCCCGCTGCTGGGCAGCACGGTGAGCGTCACCTCCTCGTCGGCGGGCAGCACCAGGGCCCGGTTGAACGCCGAGTGCGCGGCCGCCGCCACGACCAGCACCGCCTCCACGCGGGGCGAGACGATGGGCCCGCCGGCGGAGAAGCTGTAGGCGGTGGAGCCGGTGGTGGTGGCCACGATGACGGCGTCGGAGGAGTAGCGGACGAACGGGCTGCCTGCCGGGGTGACGGCGACGCCGGCCAGCCCGTCACCGGGGGTGCGGACGAGCGCGATGTCGTTGAACGCCGTCACCTTGGTGCCGTTGAGCTCGCTGCGGATGGCCATGCGCGGCTCGATCGTGTACTCGTGCCGGTCGATGGCCGACAGCGTCTCCGGCAGCTCGTCGACGCCGATCTCGGCGAGGAAGCCCAGCTTGCCGAGGTTGACCCCCAGGATGGGCGTCGGCCGCCCGGCGAGCAGCCGCATCGTGCGCAGCATCGTGCCGTCGCCGCCCAGCCCGACGACCAGGTCGGCCCGCTCGACCAGGGCGCCGGCGTCGACGGGGACGGCGGTGCAGTCGATGCGGCCCACCTCCTCGGGCAGGCCGAGCACGGTGGCGCCCTTGTCGGCCGCCCACCTCAGGATGGTGTCGATCGCCTTCTTCGAGTCGCGCTGGGGGTGCAGCACCAGCCCGACCGTCCCGACCATGCCCATGCCGCCAACCTTACGTGGGCCGTCACGGTGCGGGCGCGGCGGGACCGGGATCTTGCCCGCGCGAGGGTCCGGTAGCGTCGTGCCCATGCGGCTTCATGTGGGATGCGCGATGTGGGCGCACGCGCGGTGGCAGGGGCGTTTCGTGCCCGCCCACCTGCCTCAGGCCGAGCGTCTGAGGGCGTACGCGGGGTGGTGCGACGCGGTCGAGGGCAACACCACGTTCTACGCCACCCCGGCCCGCGCCACGGTGGAGTCGTGGGCGGCGCAGACCCCGCCCGGCTTCCGGTTCGTCGTCAAGCTGCCGAAGGCCGTCACCCACGACCACCGGCTGATGGGCGGCGAAGCCGAACTGCGCGCGTTCTTCGACGCCATGGAGCCGCTGGGGCCGCGCGTGCACGCGTTCTGGGTGCAGGTGCCCGGCTCGTTCGGCCCGAACGACGCAGGCGCGCTCGCGGCCTTCCTGCGCCGGATGCCGCAGGGCCACCGCTACGCCGTGGAGGTGCGCCATCCGGCGTTCTTCACCGACGAGCGGGCGGCCCGCCTGCTGGAGCGGGTGCTGGACGGCGCGGGTGCCGAGTGGGTGCCGTTCGACACCACGGTGATGTTCGCCGCGCCGCCCACCAGCGACGCCGAGCGTGAGGCGTGGGAGCGCAAGCCGCGCCTGCCGCGCCGCGCACGGGCGCTCACCGGCCATCCGATCGTGCGCTACCTGGGCCGTGACGACGAGGAGCGCACGGTGGCGGGCTGGCGGCCGTGGGTGGACACGGTCGCCCGGTGGCTGCGCGAGGGCCGCTCGCCGACCGTGTTCGTGCACACCCCCGACAACGCCGACGCGCCGGCGCTGGCCCGCCGCTTCCACGACGAGGTGCGCGCCCTGGTGCCGGAGCTCGCCCCGCTGCCCGACCCCGAGCCGCACCAGCCGCTCACGCTGTTCTGACGCCGTCTTCGGGAGGCCCGGCGCGGCCCGGCCGTCAGCGGACCAGGCAGGGGCGCTTCGGGTCGAACGTCCACCCCTTGATCAGGTACTGCATGGCGATCGAGTCGTCGCGCGCGCCCAGCCCGTGGCGGAGGTAGCGCTCGTGCGCCTCGGCCAGCGCGTCCCTGTCCAGCTCGACGCCGAGCCCCGGCTTGTCGGGCACCCGCACCGCGCCGTCCTCGATCGTCAGCGGCGAGGTGGTGAGCGCCTGGCCGTCCTGCCAGATCCAGTGCGTGTCCAGCGCGGTGATCTCGCCCGGCGCGGCCGCTCCGACGTGGGTGAACATGGCCAGCGAAATGTCGAAGTGGTTGTTGGAGTGCGAGCCCCAGGTCAGCCCGAAGTCGTGGCAGAGCTGCGCGACGCGCACCGAGCCGGCCATCGTCCAGAAGTGCGGGTCGGCCAGCGGGATGTCCACCGCGTCCGCGCGTACGGCGTGGGCCAGCTCCCGCCAGTCCGTGGCGATCATGTTGGTCGCGGTCGGCAGCCCGGTCGCCCGCCGGAACTCCGCCATCGTCTCCCGCCCTGAGAAGCGGCCCTCGGCCCCGCAGGGGTCCTCGGCGTAGGCGAGCACGCCGCCGAGGCCCCGGCACAGGCGTACGGCGTCGGCCAGCAGCCAGCCGCCGTTGGGGTCGAGCGTGACGCGGGCGTCGGGGAAGCGGCGGGCCAGCGCCTTGACCGCCTCGACCTCCTCCTCGCCGGGCAGCACGCCGCCCTTGAGCTTGAAGTCGGTGAAGCCGTAGCGCTCCTGGGCGGCCTCGGCCAGCGCCACCACCGCGTCGGGGGTGAGCGCCTCGCGGCGGCGCAGCCGCGACCAGCGGTCCTCGCCCTCGTCGTCCACCAGGTACGGCAGGTCCGTCTTACCGGGGTCGCCGACGTAGAACAGGTAGCCGAGCATCGGCACCCGGTCGCGCTGCCGGCCCTCGCCGAGCAGGTCGGCGACGGGCAGGCCGAGGTACTGGCCGTGCAGATCGAGCAGGCAGGACTCCAGGCCGGTGACGGCGTGCACGGTGGTGCGCAGGTCGAAGGTCTGCTGGCCGCGCCCGCCCGCGTCGCGGGCGGCGTAGCGGTCGGCGACCTCGCGCAGCAGGGCGCGGTAGCGGGCCACCGGCCGCCCGGTCAGCAGCGCGGCGGCCTCCTCGATGGTCTGCCTGATGGCCTCGCCGCCGGGCACCTCGCCCAGCCCGGTACGCCCGTCGGAGTCGGTGACGATGACGACGTTGCGGGTGAAGAACGGCCCGTGGGCGCCGCTCAGGTTGAGGAGCATGCTGTCGTACCCGGCGACCGGGACGACCTCGACGCTCTCGATGGTGGGCGACATCTCGGGAGGTTCCCCCTAGCGGATCTTGTCGATGAGCGCGGTCAGCTCGGCGAGCTCGCTCTCGGTGAGATTCTGCAGCGGCGGGCGCACCGGCCCTGCGGGACGGCCGACGGCGGCCAGCCCGGCCTTGATGATAGAGACCGCGTATCCCTTCATGCGATCGCGGATGTCGAGGTAGGGCAGGATGAACTCGCGGATGCGCCGGTAGACGGCCTCGCGGTCCTGGGCCAGCACGTCGGCGTAGAAGTCGAGCGCGTACTGCGGCACGAAGTTGAAGATGGCCGAGGAGTAGGTGCTCATGCCGAGCTGCAGCAGCGGCAGCGCGAAGGTCTCGGCGGTGGGCAGTCCTCCGATGTAGGCCAGGCGGTCGCCGACGGCGGCGTAGATGCGGGTGAGGTTCTCGATGTTGCCCACGCCGTCCTTGAAGCCGATGAGCGTCTCGTTGCGGTCGACGAGGGTGGCGACGGAGCGGTCGTTGAGCACGGCGTTGGCGCGGCTGTAGACGATCACGCCGAGGCTCGTGGCGGAGCAGACGGCGGAGATGTGCTCGATGAGGCCCTGCTGCCCGGCCTCGGTGAGGTACGGCGGCATGAGCAGGATGCCGTCGGCGCCCGCCGCCTCGGCGGCCTTGGCCTGGGCGACGGCGTTGGCGGTGCCGCCGGTGGCGGGGGCCATCACGGGGAGGCGGCCGTTCACCTCGTCGACGGCGGCGCGCACGACCCGGTCGATCTCCTCACCGGTCAGCGAGAAGCCCTCACCCGTGCCGCCGGCGGCGAACAGGCCGGCCACCGGGTAGCCGCTCAGCCAGGACAGGTGCTCGCGGTAGCTCTTCTCGTCGAACTGCAGGTCCTCGGTGAAGTGGGTCACGGGGAACGACAGCAGTCCGCTCTTGAGCTGACTGGCCAACTCCTGCGGGGAGTAACTGGGCATGACGAGGCTCCTCGCTTGACATGCGGCCGTGGGGTTTCCCCGCACCGGCTGAAAGGTCCGACGTCCGCCAGGCTAAGAAGGAGGAGCGATTCCTGTCCAAGTGCGATTCTCTATCCAGCGATGCCGTACGAGCATCACTGGTCGTGCGGCTCCCCGATGGCGGGCAGCAGTTCGAGCACCCGGCCGAGCGCGGGGTTGGTCGAGTTGCGGTCCCAGATGACGTGCAGCTCGACGGGTTCGCCGGTGGCGCCGGCCGGGTCGAGGGGGTCGCCGCCGCCGCGTACCAGGTCGCAGAAGGCGACGCCGTCCACGCCGAGCGAGCGCGCGCTGGCGGGGGCGAGGGCCACGCCGCGCCCGGCCGCGACCAGCAGCACGGCGGTGAGGATCTGGTGCACCTGCTGCTCGATGCGGGGGTGCGCGTTGGTGAGGAAGCGGACGGTCAGCTCGTGGAAGTAGCGCGACTGCACGGGGTTATAGCTGATCACCGGCAGGCCGTCGAAGTCGTCGGGGGCGAGCGGCCGGCCGAGCGTGGCGAGGCGGTGCCCGGCGGGGACGACGGCGCACAGCGGCTCGCGGAAGACGATGCGGGAGTCGAGGGTGGCGATGTCGAACGGCGGGCGGGCGAGTCCCAGGTCCAGCTCGCCGCGCAGCAGGCCGTCCACCTGCCCGGCGGTCACCCGTTCGTGCAGGATGACGTCGATGTCGGGGAGCTGCTCGGCCAGGCGGCGCAGCAGCGTGCCGAGCATGCTGATGGCGGAGACGGCGGTGAAGCCGAGCCGTACGGTGCCGGCCGCGCCGCTCGCGATCCTGCGCGCCCGGTCCCCGGCGGTGTCGACCAGGGAGAGCATGCGCCGGGCGTCCTCAAGGAAGCCGCGGCCCGCGTCGGTGAGCACGACGCGGCGGTTGTCGCGTTCCAGCAGCGTCACGCCGATCGCCCGTTCCAGCTTCTGGATGTGGCGGCTGAGCGGCGGCTGGGTCATGCGCAGCCGGTCGGCGGCGCGGCCGAAGTGAAGTTCTTCGGCAACCGCGACGAATGCCCGAATCTGATCGAGGGTTAGCATGATGCCGCAAGAGTATCACTTGATACCGAAATGACGTTGGACAGGCATCAAGGCAGGTCCTTAGTCTCCGGAGAACCACAAAGCGGAAACCTTGCCGTAACCTGACGCAACTCCATCTCCGCGCACGAAAGATCCACGGGCGGTCCTCGCCCGCATGAAGGAGAAGTCCATGCCGACATCTCGGACAGCCCCCCGCCGCATCCTCATGGGTGTCGTCGGCGTCGTCACCGCGATGACGCTGACCGCGTGCGGTGGCGTCAAGACGACCTCCTCCGGTGGCGGCGACGGGGACTATCCGTCGGGCAACATCGAGTTCAGCGTCGGCGCGTCCGCCGGCGGTTCATCCGACCTCATCAGCCGCGCGCTCGCCCAGGGCATCGCCAAGGAGCTCGGCGTCTCCGCGCCCGTGATCAACAAGCCGGGCGCCAACGGCGCGCTGGCGGCCAAGGAGCTGCAGGCCGCCAAGCCCGACGGATACAAGGTCGCCGTGCAGAACGCCTCGCTGTTCACGATCACCCCGCTCACGGTGTCGCCGTCCGAGGCCGTCAAGATCGAGGATTTCGACGTCATCACCGGTGTCTCGCGCGACGACTACGTGATGGCCACCAACCCCAAGTCCGGCTTCAGGTCGATCGACGACATGAAGAAGGCCGGCAAGACCATCCGGTACGGCACCACCGGCGTCGGCACCGGCGCCCAGCTCGCCTCCGCGCTGACCTTCAAGACCGCCGGCATCGACGCGACGGCCGTGCCGTTCGACGGCGGCGCGCCCAACCTGACGGCCCTGCTCGGCAACCAGGTGGACGTCTCCACCATGCAGATCGGCGAGGCCATCGAGAACATCAAGGCCGGCAAGCTCATCCCGCTCGCCGTCTTCTCCAAGGAGCGCATCCCCTACCTGCCCGACGTCAAGACCGCCATCGAGCAGGGCTTCGACGTCCAGGTGACGCAGTACCGCTTCCTCACCGCGCCCAAGGGCACGCCGGAGAACGTCAAGGCCAAGCTGCTGGAGGCGGCCAAGAAGACGTTCGCCACGGAGGAGTACAAGAAGTTCAACGAGCAGAACTCGCTCACGCCGATGGAGGTCTCCCCGCAGGAGGTCATCGACTCGCTGCAGAAGGACGCCTCGACGTACAAGGCGAAGCTCGACGAGTTCGGCATCAGCCTGGCCGGTTGATCCCCTTCCTGCGAAGGAGTTTGCATGTCCGTGTCCGACCCGGCCTCCGACCCGGTCCGGCCACCGGCCTCGGCCTCTGAGGCGGACGAGGCCGCCCTGCTGCAGGCCGAGGCCGACCGGCTCGCGGCCGAGATGGAGGAGGCCAGGCCGCCGCACGCGGGGCCGGCCGCCCAGGTCGGGGCCGCGCTGGTGGCGCTGGCCGTCGGCGTGCTCGGCGCGATCGGCTCCTACGGGCTCGGCCTGGGGCAGTTGACCCAGCCCGGGCCCGGGCTGTGGCCGTTCGCCATCAGCGTCGTGATCGCCGTGCTCTCGGTGGTGCTCCTCGTCACCGGCCGCGGCCTGCAGGACTCCGAGCGGTTCTCCCGCGCGAGCCTGCAGACCCTGATCGGCCTGGTGACGCTGGTGGCGCTCGCCGCGCTGCTGCCGCTGATCGGGTTCGAGATCCCCGCGCTGCTGCTGATGTTCGTCTGGCTGCGCTGGCTGGGCAAGGAGTCGTGGCGTTCCTCCATCGTGATCAGCATCTGCGCCGTGGCCGCGTTCTACGTGCTCTTCGTGCTGCTGCTGCAGATCCCGCTCCCCCGCCTCATCTGAGGAAGTCCGAGAAAACCCCATGGACATCTCCCCGATCCTCGACGGCTTCGGCGTCGTGCTGGAGCCGGCCAACCTGCTCTACTGCCTGATCGGCGTCATCATCGGCATGCTCATCGGCGTGCTGCCCGGCCTCGGCCCCGGCGCGACGATCGCCATCCTGCTGCCGATCACGTACGGCATCGGGCCGGTCTCGGCGATCATCATGCTGGCGGGCATCTTCTACGGCGCCCAGTACGGCGGCACGATCACCTCGGTCCTGCTGCGCCTGCCCGGTGAGGCGTCGTCGGTGGTGACCGTCTTCGACGGCTTCGCCCTGGCCAAGCAGGGCAGGGCGGGCACGGCGCTCGGCATCGCGGCCATCGGCTCGTTCGTCGGCGGCACGATCTCGATCATCGGCCTGACGCTGGTCGCGCCGATCGTGGCCGGCTTCGCGCTCGACTTCGGCCCGCCCGAGTACGCCGCGCTCGGCATCCTCGGCGTGCTGCTGATCTCCTCGATCGGCAACGGCAACAAGCTCAAGGCCATCATCGCCGCCTGCGTCGGCCTGCTGATCGCGACCGTGGGCCGCGACACCTTCACCGGCGCGGAGCGCTTCACCTTCGGCAGCCTCAACCTGGCCGAGGGCATCGACTTCATCCCCATCGCCATGGGGCTGTTCGGCCTCAGCGAGATCCTCTACAACCTGGAGGAGCGGCACAACAAGGTGCACTCCCCCGCCAAGGTCGGCAACGTGTGGCCGTCGCGCCGCGACCTGGGCCAGGCCAAGGGCGCGATCGGGCGGGGCTCGCTGGTCGGGTTCGTGCTGGGCGTGCTGCCCGGCGGCGGCGCGGTGCTGTCGTCGCTGGCGGCGTACGCGCTGGAGAAGCGGCGCGCCAAGCAGCCCGAGCGGTTCGGCCGCGGCGCGGTGGAGGGCGTGGCCGCGCCGGAGACCGCCAACAACGCCGCCGCCACCTCGTCGTTCATCCCGCTGCTGACGCTGGGCATCCCGGCCAACGCCACGATGGCGCTGATCTTCGGCGCGCTGCTCATCCAGGGCATCCAGCCGGGCCCGCAGCTCGTCACCGAGCACCCCGACGTGTTCTGGGGCGTCATCAACTCGATGTACATCGGCAACATCCTGCTGCTGATCATGAGCATCCCCATGGTGGGGGTGTTCGTCAGGATCCTGCGGGTGCGGCAGGCCGTCCTCGCCCCGATCACGGTGCTGATCACGCTGCTCGGCGCCTACACCGTGCGCAACCAGGTGTACGACATCTTCCTCGTGATCGCGTTCGGCGTGCTGGGCTACCTGATGAAGAAGTTCGGCTTCGAGCCGGGACCGCTGGTGCTGGCGTTCGTGCTCGGCACGATGATCGAGAGCTCGGCGCGGCAGGGCCTGCTCATCTTCGGCGGCGACCCCGCGGGCTTCCTCACCCGCCCGATCTCTGGCACAGTGCTCGCCATCGTGGTGATCGTCGCGGCCTGGCCGCTGATCCGCAAGGCGATACGCCGCAAGCCCGCGCCCAGCGCCGCCGACCCTGTTGAGGAGAGGATTTCATGACCGTTTCCGCCGGCCGGGTCAGCCGGGTCGTCGTCACGCCCGTCGCCTTCCGCGACCCTCCCCTGCTGAACGTGGTGGGCGTGCACCAGCCGTACGTGCTGCGCGCGATCGTCCAGGTGCACACCGACGAGGGGCTGGTCGGGCTCGGCGAGACGTACGCCGACCAGGCCCATCTCGGCCGCCTGGAGGCGGTGGCTGCGGCCCTGCCCGGCGCGGACGTCTTCGACCTGCACGGCCTGCGGCGCATCGTCGCCGAGGCCCTGGGTGAGTCGACCGGCGGCGCCGGTGCCAGCTTCGGCGGCATGCTGGAGGTCTCCAGCGCCGTGGACACCGTGGTGTCGCCGTTCGAAGTGGCGCTGCTCGACCTGCAGGGCAAGGCGATGGGGCGGCCGCTGAGCGACCTGCTGGGCGGCGCCGTACGCGAGCGGGTGCCGTACTCGGCGTACCTGTTCTACAAGTGGGCCGGGCACCCGGGTCAGGAGGACGACGACTGGGGCGAGGGCCGCACGCCCGAGCAGATGGTCGCGCAGGCGCGCCGGATGGTCGACGAGTACGGCTTCACCGCCATCAAGCTCAAGGGCGGCGTGTACGAGCCCCGCCACGAGGCCGAGACCGTCGAGGCGCTGGCGGACGCGTTCCCCGGGCACAAGCTGCGCATCGACCCCAACGGCGCCTGGACGGTCGGCACCTCCGTCGAGATGGCCTGGCTGTCCGGGGTGCTCGAGTACCTGGAGGACCCGACGCCCGGCATCGAGGGCATGGCCGAGGTCTCCAAGCACACGGAGCTGCCGCTGGCCACGAACATGTGCGTGATCGCCTTCGAGCACATCAAGCCCGCCGTGGCCGCCGACGCGGTGCAGGTCGTGCTCTCCGATCACCACCTGTGGGGCGGGCTGCGCCGCTCGGCGCTGCTCGGCGGGATCTGCGAGACGTTCGGCATGGGGCTGTCCATGCACTCCAACTCGCACCTGGGGATCAGCCTGGCCGCCATGACGCACCTGGCCGCCTCCACCCCCAACCTCACCTACGCCTGCGACACCCACTACCCGTGGAAGACCGAGGAGGTCGTCAAGCCGGGCGTGCTGGAGTTCCGCGACGGCGGCGTGGCCGTGCCGCGCGGGCCCGGCCTGGGGGTCGAGCTGGACGAGGACGCGCTCGCCGCGCTGCACGAGCAGTACCTGAAGTGCGGTCAGCGCGGGCGCGAGGACACCGCGTACATGCAGTCGATCGTGCCCGATTTCACCCCGAACACCGCCCGCTGGTAGCCGGTCCTACGGCGCCTGGAGGCGAGCGCGGCTGTTGGACAGGTGCAGCCGCATCGCCGCCCGCGCCGCCGCCGGATCACGGTCGGCGACGGCGCGGTAGATGTTCTCGTGCTCCAGCGTCACCCGCGTGAGGTGGGTGGCGTCGGAGACCGTGTAGACGTGTTCGAGGCGGGTGCGCGGCAGCATGATCATCATGGGGCCGAGCGAGGCCAGCAGGTCGGAGTAGAACCTGTTGCCGGACGCCAGCGCCACCTTTATGTGGAAGGCGAAGTCGGCCTCGACGGCGTGGCCCGGCTGCTCGCCCGAGCGCCCGAGGTCGATCAGGGCCCGCTCGATGGCCTTGAGCTGCAGGTCCGTACGGCGCTCGGCGGCGAGGCCCGCGGCCTCCGTCTCGATGCCGATGCGGAAGTCGATCATGTCGAGGACGTCGCGGTGGGTGCGCACCTGCGCCGCCTCCACCGAGAAGGCCGTGGGCGGCGGCAGCGCCAGCACGAACGAGCCCCGGCCCTGGAAGGTCTCCACCAGCCCGGCCGCCTGCAGCCGGGAGATCGCCTCGCGGACCACGGTCCTGCTGACGCCGAACTCCTCGATCAGCGACGACTCGGTGGGCAGTTTCTCGCCCGGCTGGATCTCGCCGGCCAGGATGCGGGCCCTGAGCCGCTCGACCACCTCATGAGCAAGGCCCCGGCCGCCCCTGCGGCCCTTGGGACGGTGGGCGGCGTTCCGTGGCGGCACCGCGTCCTCAAGGTCCTCGGGGTCCTTGGGGCTGCGCGGCGCGGCGTCCTCGGGGTTGCCCTTAGGGTTGCGCGGCACGGCGGACAATCTACCGGCCGGGGCCGTGGAACTCGACGTCGTCGATCAGCCAGTCGCGCGCCCGCCCGGCGAGGCTGAGCCCCAGCCCGGGACGGTCGGGCACGTGCATGCGCCCGTCCTCGATGCGCAGCCGCTCCTCGAACAGCGGCGCGAGCCATTCGATGTGCTCCACCCACGGCTCGCGCGGGTAGGCGGCGGCCAGGTGGACGTGGATCTCCATGACGAAGTGCGGCGCGACCTGGGCGTGCGCGTGGTCGGCGAGTGCGGCGACCTTGAGGTAGGGGGTGATGCCGCCGACGCGGGGCACGTCGGGCTGGACGACGTCGACGGCCCCGATGAGCCGGACGAGGTCGGGGACGCCGGTCAGCATCTCGCCGGTGGCGATCGGCGTGTCCAGAGCCTCCGCCAGCCGGGCGTGGCCTTCGGCGTCGTACGCGTCCAGCGGCTCCTCGATCCACACCAGGTTCATCTCCTCGACCGCCCGCCCGAAGCGCAGCGCCGAGATCCGGTCCCACTGCTGGTTGGCGTCCACCATCAGCGGCACCTCGTCCCCCACGTGCTCCCTGACCGCCGCCAGCCGCCGCAGGTCCTCCCGCATGTCCGGCTGACCCACCTTGATCTTGATCCCGCCGATCCCCCCGGCCAGGGAGCGCGAGGCGCGCTCCTTGACCTCGTCCAGGGGCGCCTGGAGGTAGCCGCCCGAGGTGTTGTACGTCCTCACCGAGTCGCGGTAGGCCCCCAGCAGCTTGGCCAAGGGCAGACCGGCCCGCTTGGCCTTCAGATCCCACAGAGCCACATCGACGGCCGCCAGCGCCTGCGTGGCCACACCCGAGCGGCCCACCGACGCACCCGCCCACAACAACGACTCGTACACCTTGCCGATGTCCGACGGATCCTGCCCGAGCAGGTGCTCCCCCACCTCCTTGGCATGCGCGTACTGCGCGGGCGTGCCGGCGCGGGTGGTGTAGGAGAAGCCGAGCCCGCGCAGCCCGTCGCGGGTGCCGATCTCGCAGGTCAGCACGTCGATCCTGGACAGGGGCCGCTGGCGTCCCGTGGCCACCTTGGCGTCGCTCACGGGGGTCGCGAGCGGCACCGCGTACCTGCCGAGCCGTACGGACGCGATCGCGTCGCCCACGGCCGTCGTCACGCCTTGCCGAACTCGACGCGGTCGGTCGTCCAGGCGCGGCACTGCTCGCTCAGCGTGAACCCGAGCCCCGGACGGTCCGGCACGATCATGCGGCCGTCGCGCGTCTCCAGCCGCTCGTTGAACAGCGGGTTGAGCCACTCGAAGTGCTCGACCCACGGCTCGCGCGGGTAGGCGGCGGCCAGGTGGAGGTGGATCTCCATGGCGAAGTGCGGCGCGAGCTGCAGCCCCGCGTGATCGGCGAGGGCGGCGATGCGCAGGAAGGAGCTGATGCCGCCCACGCGCGGGGCGTCGGGCTGGATGATGTCGGCGGCGCGGGCCTCGATGAGCCGTACGTGCTCGGCCACGCTGGAGAGCATCTCGCCGGTGGCGATCGGCGTGTCCAGAGCCTCCGCCAGCCGGGCGTGGCCTTCGGCGTCGTACGCGTCCAGCGGCTCCTCGATCCACACCAGGTTCATCTCCTCGACCGCCCGCCCGAAGCGCAGCGCCGAGATCCGGTCCCACTGCTGGTTGGCGTCCACCATCAGCGGCACCTCATCGCCCACGTGCTCCCGGACCGCCGCCAGCCGCCGCAGGTCCTCCCGCATGTCCGGCTGACCCACCTTGATCTTGATCCCGCCGATGCCGTCCGCCAGGGACTGCGAAGCGCGCTGCTTCACCTCCTCGATCGGCGCGTGCAGGAACCCGCCCGAGGTGTTGTACGTCCTCACCGAGTCGCGGTAGGCCCCCAGCAGCTTGGCCAAGGGCAGACCGGCCCGCTTGGCCTTCAGATCCCACAGAGCCACATCGACGGCCGCCAGCGCCTGCGTGGCCACACCCGAGCGGCCCACCGACGCACCCGCCCACAACAACGACTCGTACACCTTGCCGATGTCCGACGGATCCTGCCCGATGAGGTTCTCCCCGACCTCCTTGGCATGCGCGTACTGCGCGGGGCCGCCCGCCCGCTTGGAGTAGCTGAACCCGACGCCGGAGTGGCCGTCCTCGGTCGCGATCTCGGCGAACAGGAACACCACCTCCGTCATCGGCTTCTGCCGCCCGGTGAGCACCTTGGCGTCACTGACGGGCACGTCGAGGGGAAGCGTGACGGAGGAGAGCGTGACGTGGCGGATGCGGTCGGCCATGACAGAACCTCGCGGGGTCAGGGTGGGCGTGGTACGCAAGTCATCGTACAAATCCGCCATTCATACGACAACTGCCCCGTTCTCCCCCACCGCTGCCGCGACGAGATGGTCAGACGGCGCGCCGTAGCGGCCCCAGGGCGGCGTCGGCCTGCGGCAGCCCCAAGCCCGCCAGGCCGGAGAGCAGGCCCAGGTGGGTGAGGGCCGGGCCCAGCACGACGGTGCCGTTGATTGCCGCGGCGATGTCCGCTCTCCGGCGCGGGACCGAGCGCGCAGTACGAGGTCAGCGTCATCGGAGACCGGCGGGCGGCATGGGGCGGGCTAACCCGTCCGTGCCTGGCGATGGCTTTCGGCACCGACATCATCACCCCGCCCGCAGCCGGCCGCGAAGTGCACGAGTCGCTTTCGCAGATGGTCGGCCCGCCGCTCCGGGCAGGCCGCCGGGTTCACGGGCAGGCCGGATATCGCAGAAGATCGGTCACCAGATCGACTGCGCCGTCATGCCGTCACCGAAATGCGACTCACGGACCTCACATGAGCGCGCATGGAGACTCACCGGCCGCGTGGACGATGCATCGGGCGTATCCAGGCCGCCGTGCCGCGACGACAACCTGCCCGTTCCAGGGGCGTCCGCTGGCGGCGCCATCCTCCGAAGGGAGGATGGGTTCGGCCGTCCTGGAGGATGTCGCCTTCAACGCGCGCGAGGTGAAACTAGCGGAATGGCGGCAGTACAGGTACGCGGGCTCCGCAAGAGATACGGCGGCACTGTCGCCGTGGACGGCGTGTCCTTCGAGATCGCCGGGGGCGAGACCTTCGGCATCGCAGGCCGCAACGGAGCCGGCAAGACGACGACCGTGGAGTGCCTGACGGGGCTGCGCGGGCCGGACGGCGGCTCGGTGAAGGTGCTCGGCCTCGACCCGGTGCGCCGGCGCCGCAAGCTGGCCCAGCGGATCGGCGTGCAACTGCAGGAGGGATCGCTGCCCGACCGGATCAAGGTCGGTGAGGCGCTGCGGCTGTTCGCCGCGTTCTATCCGCAGCCGGCCGACTGGCGCCAGGTGATGGCGCGGTGGAGCCTGGAACCGCTGGCGGGCAAGGCGTTCTGCGATCTGTCCGGCGGCCAGAAGCAACGGCTGCAGCTCGCGCTCGCCTTGGCGGGCGACCCCGAGCTGGTGGTGCTCGACGAGCTGACCACCGGCCGGCGCCAGGCCGCGCTGATATCCCCCACGCCTGTGCCAGGGAGGCATCCGATGCGCCGAAGAATCGCAACGACGAAGGCCACGGAGCCGCAAAAGGGATGGTCACCGGTATTCGATCACCGAGGCGGGGACGAACGATTCACGGAGCTGCGAAACCGCCGACCCGTTTTTCTTCCGCGTCGGCCGTACGATGGCCGTATGAGCCGAAAAGGCGTCGCACTGCTGGTGATCGCCGCCGCCTTCGTCGTGGCCGGAGCGGTCGTGATCCTGGGGAACACGGCTCCCGAGGAGACCTCCAGAGGCGTGGAGAACACCCGATCTCCAGAAGAGGTCTCGTCTTATTGGACCAGGGAGCGCATGGACGAGGCCACCGGAGGGTGAGAGAAACCGAGGGGTGAGAGAAAAGCGCGTGCGAGGAGCCGCGCGAACGGAGACCCCTCGCACGCGGCGGCGGGCTAGTTCGCGCTCACGTCGTTGTAGACGTTGATGGCGGCGTCACCGTGGTTGGGCGACTTGTAGACGATGTCGGTCGGGTTCCCGTTGTTGTCGACCGTACGGTGGCTGTTGGCCCCGACGATGTAGCCCCATCCCCGGTCGAGCTGTAGCTCCTGGAGCCAAGGACCACCGCTGGAGCCGTGGAACATGTCGCAATCCATGTCCATGCGGTCGTCCAAGAGGCCCGCCCGGCTGACGTCGCCGAAGCAGTACCACAGATCGTCACCGGTGAAGTCGGTGCGCTGGTAGCCGTCCTGGGGGTAGCCGAAGGCGTGGATGTCGGTGAAGTCCTGGCCGTATCCGAACCGGTAGCCCTGCGAGCCGACCCAGTCCTGCAGGTTTCCGTGCTGCGACTGCGGGTCGAAGGCGATGGCCGCGACGTCGTAGCTCCAGTCGCCGTCCTCCCACCAGCCGTTGGCGGTGGCGGCGTAGCGCCAGGTCCACCGGCCGTGCGGTTCGAGCCCGTTGTCGGCGTCGGGGACGAAGATGAAGTCGCTGAACCAGTTGGCGTCACCGCCGCCGCCTGCGTGGATGCAGTGCCCGGCGGTCCAGACGGTGTTCCTGTTGGCGGCCGTGATCACGCTGCCGCTGCAGTAACCCGGCGAGCCGTCGTTGCGACGGTAGTAGATCTTGCCGATGGTGATGGCGGGCATGCTCCCCTGGCCGTACCAGCGCTCGGCCCGCGCCCCGGCGTTGACGTCGGCCGACGGGCCGATGGGCCGGTCGAGTCTCCTGGCCGGCAGCGAGCCCTCGGCCTTCTGTCCCGGCAGGACGTTCTTGGGCGGCTCACCCTTCTGGATGAGCGGCGGGGACGAAGGGATCGGTTCCGGCGTGGCCGCGCGGATCCGCTCCTCGGTCCAGTAGCTGAGGATCCGCTCACTGCCGGCCTTGTTCACCACCCCCTTCGACAATGTGTCGGGCGATGGTGCTGCGGTGCCGGTGGCGGAGGTCTGGCCGGAGGCGGTCGCGCTCATCCCCGAGACCGCCAGCAACGCCGTTAAGACGACGATTGCGGCGCGCCTTGAGCGTGCGCTCATGACTCTTCCCTTCCATAGGTGATCGGCGAAACCACCTCATCATGTGCGCAACTTTCCTTCACGTAAAGGGGCCGGTCAGAAACTTCTCGCGAGCCGCGGAATGACGGGATGATGTTCGGATCGCGACGATTTCCGGAACGTTTCCGAATTTCGCGCACGACACAGCCAAACCCTGACACCGACGCTTATCGCGCGAGATCACCGCCGTCCGCAATTCCTCATTCTCGGACGGCGCGAAAAACGAAATTCAGCTGAGCTGATTGTTCAGCACCCTTGGCGTCACCGGCGTGGGGAGCCTCGGATGCATACGGCGCCGTCGGCACCTCGGACAACGGGATGAGGATGAGGATGAGGCCCGGTCAGCAAGATCCCCTCCGGTCGGCGAACGCAAGTCCCCACAGAGACCGTCGGCAGGCGCAAGTCCCCACAGAGAACCCCACAGAGAACAGAGCCGCGAGCGGGCGCGGGGATACAGGCGTTGCGGCGGGGGACGCGGCGCCGGGCTCACCTTGCCGTCGCCGGTGAGGTTCGTTCGCAGGTCCACCTGGTGCCCGGCACCGGTGGCCGGTTGCTCTGCGGCCCACGCGGCCCTGGGACGCCGCGTTCACCGGCCTGCCGGGGGCGCGGTGGCCATGAAGCAGTTCTTCGCGTCACGAGCCGGGTAGAGCAGTGGCTCCTCGTTCGGCTCCCCACAACGCGGAAGGGGTGCCAGAGAGATTCTGGCACCCCTTCTTCCACCAGTCGGGACGACAGGATTTGAACCTGCGACCCCTTGACCCCCAGTCAAGTGCGCTACCAAGCTGCGCTACGTCCCGGTGGTTGTGTCGGCCGCCCCCTGCGGGGTGGGACGTCATAACCTTAGCGCACATCGGAGGTGCACGCGTACACGGAAAGCGGGAGCGGAGGCGGCCAGTGGGGCGTAGGCCGAGCATCGATCGCGAAGAGTTGGCCAGACTCGTCGCTGAAGGGCGGACGGTGCAGGAGCTGGCGGCTCACTTCGGGGTGAGCGAATCGGGGGTGCTGCAGGCCAAGCGCGCCGCCGGATTGGCCAAGCCGATGCTCGACCACAGCGCCGCACTGCCGTGGAAGCTGGCCAGGAAGCACTCCCAGTCGGGGCCGGCCACGAACCTGCGCAACCTGTCGGCGGCGGCCCAGGGCAAGCCGCCCGCCTCCGAACGGCTGAACACCGCGCTGCGGTGGGCTCAGCGGCTCGTGGACGCGGGCCTGGACGTGGCCTACGACCCCGAGGAGGGCTTCAGCGAGGTCCCCGCCTCCCCGGAGGGCTCACACGTCGCGAAGATGCTCGAGGCGGCCAGGAAGGCACTCGAAGCTCGCTGAAGCGTGGGTTTCGGCATACCCGCTCAGGGCAGTCGCTGGTCCTCAACAGAGAGACCGGAGGCGAAAACATGACCACCTGGATATGGGTGGCCGTCGTCGTGGTCGCGGTGGTGGCGCTCGCCGCAGTGGGATATTTCGTGCTGCAGCGGCAGACGCGTCGTTCCCACCTCCGCGAACGCTTCGGCCCCGAGTACGAACGCACGGTCGCCGAGCACGACGATCGCCGCGAGGCCGAGCAGGAGCTGCTGGAACGCGAGCAGCGGCACGCCGAGCTGGACATCAGGCCGCTGCCGGAGGAGTCGCGCGACACGTACGCGAGCCGCTGGACCGAGGTGCAGGAGCGCTTCGTCGACGCGCCCGGCTACGCGGTGACGGAGGCGGACCAGCTCGTGACGGCCGTGATGGCCGAGCGCGGTTACCCCACCGAGGACTTCGAGCAGCGCCTGTCCGACCTGTCGGTTGGGCACGCGGAGACCCTCGACCACTACAGAACGGCTCACGAGATCAGCGGGCGCGCGGCCAGGAAGGACGCCTCCACGGAGGACCTCCGGCAGGCCATGGTGCACTACCGCGCGCTGTTCGAAGAGCTGCTCCACGAGACCACCCGAGGACGGTGAGCACGACATGAGCGGCAACGACGAGCTGAAGGCCCCCCACAGCGACCCGCACAGGGACGGCAGGGACGGCAGGGACGGCACGGACGAGTTCAGGGAGAGGGTCCAGGACGGCCCCGGAGACGGCCTCAGAGACGGTCTGAGGGACGGCGAAGACGCGACCGCCCGGACCGGTAACGAGCCGGCGCACGACCACGCGACCAGCCGTGACGGCGACGAACTGGCGCGGTCCGAGGCGCGGACCGACCGCATTCCCCCGCAGGCCATGGGCGATCACGACGACGATCCGCCCGGCGGCCCCTGCGCGGAGCAGGCCCCGGCGCACGCGGCCCCCGATGACATCGTCCTGTTCGACCAGGACCCCACCCAGGTGCAGGCGCGCTGGCGCGACCTGCAGGCGTCGTTCGTGGACGACCCCGGCGAGGCGGTGCGGCGCGCGGACGGGCTGGTCGGCGAGGTGGTGGAGTCGCTCACCAGCAGCCTGACGAGCCGTACGGCGGCGCTGCGCGGCCGCTGGAAGGACGCGGGTGGGGCGGAGACCGAGCAGCTTCGTCTGGCGCTGCGCGACTACCGCAACGTGCTGGAGCGCCTGCTGGCGCTCTCCGGCTCCCCGAGCCCCCAGCAGGGCGCCGGGCAGGCCGCCGAGGCCCGGCACAGCGTTCTGGGAACGAGGTGACGTGCCATGCTCGCGATCGTGGCGGCCGTCATCTTCGGCCTCGGTTTCCTGCTGGATCTGGTAGGGGCGTCGATCCCCGGCGGGTTCTCCGGCATGACGTTCGTCCTGCTGGGGCTGACGCTGCTGGCGCTGCATCAGGCGGGGGTCGGCACGGCCGGCGTCCGTTCGGGCTCCGGCGGCTGGCGCAGCAGGGCCCGCCGGTAGGACAAGGCACAGGGCCCGCCGGCAGGGCGGAGAACCCACCGGCGGGACGAGCGGAGGGGCCCGGATCTCCGGGTCCCTCCGACGTCAGATCCGGGCCTCCCCGACGTAATATCCGGGCCTCTGCGACATAAGCCGACATACGACGACATAAGCGAGGTAAGGGAACGGGACGTCAGGCTTTGCCGGGGAAACGCATGGTGACCGTGCTGCCCCCGCCACCGACGTGCAGGGTCAGGTCGGAGGAGAGCAGGCGGGCCACCCACAGCCCCATGCCGCCCACGGAGCCGGGCATCGGGCCGGGCTTCCACGAGCCGTCGTCGTGGATCTCGACGACGACGTCCCCGTCGTGCGTCCACGTGCGCATGGACGCGTGGTCGTGCCCGTGGGTGACGGCGTTGGTGGCGACCTCGTTGACGGCGATGACGAAGTCGCCGATGGCCTCCTCGGGCATGCCCGCGGCCCTGGCCTCCTCCTCGGCGTGCCGCCGGACCAGCGGCAGGTCCGGCAGCGTGAACCGCAGGCTTTTCACGGGCGCGCCGGGCGGCGGGCCCGTACGGCCCCGCTGAGGCTCCACGCCCTCGTTCACCCGGTGACCGCCCCCGTCAGGAGACCAGCTCGGCGCGCAGCTGGTCGAGGACCTTGCGCAGGATGCGGGACACGTGCATCTGCGAGATGCCGAACTCGGCCGCGATCTCGGCCTGCGTCATGTTGCCGAAGAAGCGCAGCAGCAGGATGTGCTTCTCGCGGGACGGCAGCGCGTCGATGAGCGGCTTGACGGCCTCCCTGTCGACCATGGTGCTCAGCGTGTCGTCGTCCTCCGGTATGACGTCGCCGAGCGAGGCGGCGTCGTCGTCGGTGCCGAGCGGCGCGTCGAGCGAGAGCGTGCTGTACGCGGCCGAGGCGTCGAGCGTCAGCAGGACGTCCTCCTCCGTGATGTTCATCTTGGCGGCGAGCTCCGCCACGGTCGGGGACCTGCCGAGGTCCTGGCTGAGGTCGGCGACGAGCCGGTTGAGCTCCGAGCGTCGCTCCTGGTAGAGGCGCGGCACCCGGATGGCCCAGGTGCGGTCACGGAAGTGCCGCTTGACCTCGCCGGTCATCGTCACGACCGCGTAGCCCCTGAACGCGTGGCCGAGGGTCGGGTCGAAGCCGTTGACGGCTTTCATCAGGCCAACATACGCGGCTTGAAGGAGATCCTCCAAAGGCTCGCCGCGGTAGCGGTAGCGTCGGGCGATCTCCATGGCGAGCGGCCTGTGCATCTCGACGATGCGCTCGCGCAGGCGTTCCCTGTGGCTGTCGGGCGTCTCTTCCTTGACCATTTCGGCAAGGAGTTCTTCCGCGGTCATATCCTCGAGGACGTATTCCTGCAGAGCCATCGCTGCTCCTCATATGGATCGCAGGCGGCCCCCGCAAGGGAAAAAGCCCATGCAGAGGCACGCCTCGTCTGGTCGCGAGACCGAAGCCCTCTGCTGGACTTCCGGAACCAGTGTCCCCCGTGCGGCCGGAAGTATTCCTCGATCGCCTGGTGACAGTAGGGTTGCTCCGTGACATTGCCGGAGAACGGCGGGGAGCCCGTGGCGTCCCTCAGCCTGACGTCGTCGACCGTGGACGGGATCACCGTGGTGCGGGTCGACGGCGTGCTCGACGCCACGACGCGCGCCCAGTTCGCCGACTATCTCACCATGGCCGCTTCCGACCTGATCCTCGATCTGGCCGGGGTGACGTTCATGGACTCGCGCGCGCTCGGGCTGATCGTGCATCGCTGGCAGGCCAGCCTCTCGGCCGATGCCAAGTTCGCCCTCATCGGCGTGGAATACACCAAGTCGAAGGTGATGTGGATCACCGGTCTCGCCCAAAGGCTGCCGATCTACGAGACGCTCGAGGACGCGCTGGCCGCCATCAACAAGTAGCCGCGCCGGCGCGTTCCCGACGCGCAGACGGGCGAAGCGGACGGCGCGTTCCCGACGCACGGACGGGCGAAGCGGACGGATCCGGCGGGCCGCAGGGGGGCGGAGGCGGTCGAAAGCGGGCGGGCCGCAGGCGGGCGATGAGGGCGGGAGCGACGTTCAGGCGCGCTCTCACGCCTTGCGGCGGCGCCACCCGCGTCAGCTGCGCTTCGACGACTTGCGCTGGTGCTCCTCCACCAGGAGCCTGGCCAGGTCGGCCACCTTCACCTGGTGGTGCTGGGAGATGCGGCGCAGCTCCTCGAACGCGGCCTCGGCGCTGCACCCGCTGGTCTGCATGATGATGCCCTTGGCCTGGTCGATCAGCGAGCGGCCGGCCAGGGCCTCCTGGAGCTGGGCGGCGTCGGTGCGCACCTCCTCGAACTCCCACATGTTCGCCATGGCCACGCCGACCTGCTCGGCCAGCATGTCGGCGAGCGAGCTCGCGCCCTGCGGCGAGAACGCGCCGGGGCGTACGGAGTAGAGGCCGACGATGAGCAGGGCGGGCGGCACCTCGATGGGTACCACGAGCACCGAGCGGACGCCCGAGCGGGTGGCCAGCGCGTCGTAGCGGGGCCAGCGGGTCTCGGTGAGCACGTCGGTCACGGTGGCGCGGCCGCCGCTCTGCCTGGCCTCGATGGACGGGCCCTCGCCGAGCTCGCGTTCGCCTTCGACGAGCAGGATCAGCTCGCTATGTGAGCCGGAGACCAGCACCCGGTGGTCGCGCCAGTGCTCGGCCGAGGCGCCCGAGCAGCCGGGCACGCCCGCCGTCAGCGCCGCGGTGAGCCCGCGCAGCACGCTCTCCGTCGAGGTGTCCTCACCGAGGCGGCCGAGCGCGGCGAGGTCTCGCGCGAGTCCGGGGGTGATCATCGCGGTCGATTCCATAGCAACAAGCATCTACCCCTTATGGCTAGCGTTATCCCGGGTGGCGTAGCGTTCAGACATGACCATGCCGGACCTCGAACACGCGCTTGACGCGCTGGCCGGGCGCGTCGCCTCGCTGCGCGAAGCGAGGGCCGCCTACCCCAGCGACCTGGCGCCCACACTCGACGCCGCGCTGGCCGAGCTCGACACCGCCACCGAGCTGCTCGCCGAGGCCCGCGAGGAGCTGCGCAAGGCGCCGAGGCGGCCGGGCGGCAAGAAGGACGGCGGGCAGCGGGAGCTGAAGCTGCTGCGCCAGGTGTTCCGCTCCTTTCCCGTGCCGGTCATCGTGCTGGACGGCGGCGGCGTGGTCAGGCGGATCAACCCCGAGACCTCGCGCATGCTGGGCAGCCCCGACGGCTATCTCGTGGGCCGCTCGTTCCCGCTGCTGGTGGACGTGTCGCGGCGGGCGGCGTTCCGGTCGCATCTGACGGCGGTGCTGCAGACGGGGCAGCCGTCGGCGTTCGAGACGCGGCTGGCGCACCAAGGGCGTACGCACACCGTGCAGCTCGCGCTGACCAGGCTGACGATGCCCGGCGAGCCGCAGCAGATGGTGGCGGCGGTGGCGCTGCCGACGGAGGTGCAGCTGCCGGAGCCGGGCGCGCGGCGGCCCGAGCAGGCCGACGGCGCGCTGCTGCTGGCCGCGGCCAAGCGCCAGGACCTGCTGAGCAGGATGGCCAGGCTGCTGCTGGAAGAGGACGCGCTGATGCGTCCCGGCGCGCTGCAGCGGGCCACGCGGCTGCTCGCGGCCGAGTGGGCCGACTGGGTGATCGCGGACCTGCTGCGCGACGGCCTGCCGCACCGCGCGGCCGTCATGGCGCCCAAGAACCATCCGCTGGGCGACCTGGTCAGGCAGGTGGAGTCGGCCGACCCGGCGGGCAGCTCGATCGTGATGCGGGTGCTCGACCACCGCACCGGCGTGGTGCGGGAGATGGTGGACGACGAGACGCTGCTCGGGTTCTGCGCGGAGGGTCCGCTGCTGACCGCCATGGGCGCGGGCTCGCTGCTGTCGGTGCCGATCGGGCACGGCGACGGCGTGCTGACGCTCGTACGCGCGCATGACCGGCCTCCCTTCGGGCTCGCCGACCTGGGCGTCATGCAGGAGGTGGGGCTGCAGCTCGGGCTGGCGCTGCGCGCCCAGGTGAGCTTCCAGAGCCGCTCGCGGGCCGCGGACGCGCTGTCGGCGAGCGTCGCGCCGCGCAACCTGCCCGACGTGCCCGGCTACGAGGCGGCGGCCGTCTACAACCCGGGCTCGTCGGTGGGCGCGGAGTTCTACGACGTGTTCCCGGTCGCGGGCGGCGGCTGGGGTTTCGCGCTGGGCGGCGCGGCGGGCAAGGGCGAGGAGGCGGCCTCGGTCAGCGCGATGGTCAGGGGCGGCCTGCGGGTGCTGAGCGTCTGGGAGTCCGACCCTGAGCCGGTCATGCGCAAGGTGAACGAGGCCCTGGTGGCGCAGGGCACCGGCATGTTCGTGATGGCGGTCGCGGGCTTCGTCAAGGGCCGGCGGATCAGGCTGTCGTCGGCCGGCCACCATCCGGCGGCCATCCTGCAGCCGGACGGCGCGGTGCGCTTCGCGGCGGGCGGCGGGGTGCCGCTGGGCATCTCCGCCGAGGCCGAGACCGAGGTCCAGACGCTCACGGTGGCGGCGGGCGAGACGCTGGTGCTCTATTCGGAGGGCCTGGTCTCCTCGCGCAACGAACGCGGCGAGCCGTACGGCGAGGAGCGGCTGGCCGACGTGCTGGGCCGGTGCGCGGGCCAGGCGCCGTCTGCCGTGGTCAAGACGGTCGAGGATGACCGGCACGCGTTCTCCGGCGGCCAGGTTTGGGATGAGATTGTGGTGTTCGCACTCCGCGGTGTCTGATTCGCGGTGGTTTGCGATCTGGACAAACCTGGGTATGGTCGGAGAAGTAGAACGACGTGCCTAAGACGCAGGCACACCTTTGAAGCTGCTCTTTCACGCTGAGGTGTGCCATGAATATCGCAATCGTCGCTTCCACGAACGGCAACCAGCGCCACCGCATTCTCTCCGTGGCACGAGAACTGGGGCGCGAGCACCACGTCACCATCTACTCCCGCCGTGACAGCGCCGACGGCAAGCCCAAGACGCGGGTGGCCCCGGGTGTCACGCTGGAGAACATCGACGTTGGGCCCGCAAAGGAGCTGGCCGCCGACGAGGTGGCGCCGTACCTGAACGAGGTGGGCCTGCATCTCGGCAAGCGCTGGTCGCAGGATCGCCCCGACGTGATCCACGCCTTTTCGTGGACAGGCGGGCTGGTCGCGGTGGCGGGCGCCGAGGGTCTCGGGGTGCCGGTGACGCAGACGTTCCACCGGGTCGACGCCGGACACAAGGACTTGGAGCGGGCGCTCGGACGCCGGGCCAACGCGGTCATCGCGGGCTCGGGCGACGAGGAGTCCGCGCTCATCCGGCTGGGCGTCCCGCGCGGGAACATCTCCGTGGTGCCGTACGGCGTCGACACCGAGCGCTTCCAGCGCCGGGGCGCGGTGGCCACGCGCGGCAGCCGCAAGCGCCTGCTGCACGTCGGCCCGCTGTCGATCGACCGGGGCGCGCACACGATCGTGCGGGCTCTTCCCGGGCTCGGCGACGACGTTGAGCTCGTCATCGCCGGCGGGCCCGAGCCGGACGAGCTGGAGCAGGACCGCGACGCCCGCCGCCTGCGGGCGCTCGCCGAGCAGCTCGGCGTCGCCGACCGGGTGACGCTGCTCGGCCAGGTGAAGCGGGCCGCCGTACCGAAGCTGATGCGCAGCGCGGACGCCGTGGTGTCGGTGCCGCGCGAGGCCGTGACGGGCATCGTGGCGCTGGAGGCCATGGCCTGCGGCGTGCCGGTGATCGCCTCGGCCGTGGGCGCGCACCTCGACTCCATCATCGACGGCGTCACCGGGCTGCTGGTGCCGCCGGACCGGCCGGCCCGCACCGCGCACCTGGCCCGCGAGCTGCTCTACGACCCCACGCTGCGCACCGCACTCGGCTACGCCGGCGCCGACCGGGCACGCTCGCGCTACTCCTGGGAGCGGGTGAGCCAGGAGCTGGTCCGGGTCTACGAGTCCTGCGCCTGACCCTGCTGCCCCACGCCCTCCCCCGCATCTACCCCGGCAGGTGGCTCCGGCCACCTGCCGTCTCCCTGCCAGGAGTTCAGAGGAGACGGGCGGCCTTGAGCGCCAGGTGCACGGCCAGGCGGTCGTCGCCGTCCGACAGGTCGCGGTGGGTGAGCCGCTCGGCCTTGGCCAGCCGGTAATAGAGCGTCTGGCGGTGCACGCCGAGCTGCGCGGCGGTCTGCTGGACGTGGCCGCCCCGATCCAGATAGACCTCCACCGTGTGGGCCAGCTCCGCGTCCAGCGCCGCCGCCTCGGCCGCCAGCTCGCGCAGGTCGGCCTGGCTGAGCCGGGCGAGCAGGCGGTGCACGCCCAGGTCCTCCCAGCGGGCGATCGGGGCGTGGCGCGGGAAGTGCTCGGCGACGCGCAGCGCCTGGCGGGCCTCGCGCCAGCTCAGCCACGCCTCTCCCGGGTCGTCGCGGGGCGCGCCGACGCCGGCCGCGGTGCCGTAGGCGCCCTGGACCGTACGCGCCACCTCCTCCGCCAGGTGTGAGGGGGCGAGCAGCGCCACAGGAGAGCCGGTACGCGCCAGCACGCCGCGCGGCAGCGTCCACAGGGCGGCCACGCGCTCCGGCGACTCGCGTACCGCGATGGCCGTCACCGGCCCCGTCACCTCCAGCGAGACCGACGCGCGCTCCTCGGGGTCGGCCGACAGCAGGGCGCGCAGCCCGTACCCGAGGTCCTGGCGGCTGCGCGCCTCCTGGGCGAGCGCGGCGGCGGCCCTGGCCACCAGCGGCGCGGCCGACGCGAGCCGCTCGTCGGTCAGCTCGCCCGAGTCGAGCAGCCACAGGTAGCCGTAGGTGACGTCGGCGTGTCGCAACGGCCAGCAGACCCTGGCGAGGACCTTCAGCTCGGCGTCGGCGGGGATCCTGACCGGGCCGCTCGCGCGGGCGATGCCGTAGCGCTCGAAGTACTCGCGCACCTCTCCGGTGGCGCGCCGGCGCAGGATCGACTCCTGGCGTACCGTGTCGATGTCGCCGTGCTGCGCGCCGTAGGCCAGCAGCCGGAACGAGCGGTCCTCCAGCGTCGCGGACGCGCCCAGCCGGGCGGCGATCTCGTCCACGATCTCTTGCAGATCTGCCGAGTTGTGCATTTGTACGACAGCCTCCCACACCGGGCGTTACGCGCGTCGATGGCCCCCTCTGAGCTGGCTTTTTAGACTCGAAGCATGCTGGGTCAACTGCTGCTCGCCGCTTCACGGAGCGGGCTCGTACGCCGTTCCGTGTCAAGCTTCCCGCTCACGAAGAGAGTCGTGGAGCGGTTCGTCGCGGGTGAGAGCGTTCAGCAGGCCCGTGACGCCATCGAGCGGCTGCGCGACGCGGGGCTCGCCGTGACGATCGACCACCTGGGCGAGGAGACGCTCGACGCGCGGGCCGCCGAGGCGACCACCGACGCGTACATCACGCTGCTGCAGACCATCAAGCCGCTCGACCTGGGCGGGCGGGGTGAGGTGTCGGTCAAGCTGTCGGCCGTCGGCCAGCGGCTCGACGAGTCGATGGCGCTTGAGCACGCCCGCGAGATCTGCGCCGCCGCCGCGGCCAACGGCTCCACCGTGACGCTCGACATGGAGGACCACACCACGGTCGACTCCACGCTGACGATCCTGCGCAAGCTGCGCGAGGACTACCCCGGCACCGGGGTGGCGATCCAGGCGTACCTGTTCAGGAGCGAGCAGGACTGCCGGGACCTCGCGGCCGAGGGCTCCCGCGTACGCCTGGTCAAGGGCGCCTACCGCGAGCCCGCCTCCGTCGCGCACCAGGGCAGGACCGCCGTCGACAAGGCGTACGTGCGATGCCTGCGGATCCTCATGGCGGGGAAGGGGTACCCCATGGTGGCGACGCACGACGATCGCATGATCGCGATCACGGAGCTGCTCGCCGACCGGTTCGGGCGGACGATCGGCGACCACGAGTTCCAGATGCTCTACGGAATCAGGACCGACCTGCAGGAGTCCCTGGCGGGGGCAGGCCACACGGTCCGCGTCTACGTTCCTTACGGCGACGACTGGTACGGGTACTTCATGCGCCGCCTGGCCGAGCGCCCCGCCAACGTCGCCTTCTTCCTTCGTGCCCTTGGGGGTAAGTAAATGGATGCCATCAGCAACGTCCCCGTGCCCGCGAACGAGCGTGTGTACGGCTACGCGCCCGGCAGCCCCGAGCGGGCCGCGCTGGAGGACCGCATCAAGGAGCTGGCCGGTTCGACGGCCGAGCTCACCATGACCATCGGCGGCGAGCAGCGTCTGGGCGGCGGCGCCCCCATCGACGTGGTGCAGCCGCACAACCATGCCTCCGTCCTGGGCCGTACCAACGACGCTACGGCCCGGGACGTGCAGGACGCCATCGACGCCGCGCTCGCGGCGGCGCCGTCCTGGCGCGCGATGTCGTTCGACGACCGGGCGGCGATCTTCCTGCGGGCCGCCGACCTGCTGGCCGGGCCGTGGCGGGCGACGCTGAACGCGGCGACCATCCTCGGGCAGTCGAAGTCGGTGCAGCAGGCGGAGATCGACTCGGCCTGCGAGCTGATCGACTTCCTGCGCTTCAACGTCTCGTACGCGCGCAAGCTCTACGCCGACCAGCCGATCTCCTCGCCCGGCGTGTGGAACCGGATGGAGTACCGCCCGCTCGAAGGGTTCGTGCTGGCGATCACGCCGTTCAACTTCACCGCCATCGCCGGCAACCTGCCGACCTCCGCGGCGCTGATGGGCAACGTCGTCGTCTGGAAGCCGTCGCCCACCCAGCAGTTCGCCGCGCACTTCACGATGCGGCTGCTGGAGGCCGCCGGGCTGCCTCCCGGCGTGATCAACCTGGTCACCGGCAACGGGCAGGCCGTCTCCGAGGTGGCGCTCACCCACCCGGCGCTGGCCGGCATCCACTTCACCGGCTCCACCGCGACGTTCCAGCACCTGTGGCGCACCGTCGGCGAGAACATCTCCGGCTATCGCGGCTATCCGCGCCTCGTCGGCGAGACGGGCGGCAAGGACTTCGTGCTCGCCCACCCCTCCGCCGACCCGGCCGTGCTCTCGACCGTGCTGATCAGGGGCGCCTTCGAGTACCAGGGCCAGAAGTGCTCGGCCGCCTCCCGCGCGTACGTGCCGCGCTCGGTCTGGAACCGCATGCGTGACGACTTCGTCGCCACCGCCGAGTCGCTGACCGTCGGCGACGTGGCCGGGGACCTGTCGACGTTCATGGGCGCGGTCATCGACGCGCGCGCCTTCGCCAAGCACAAGACCGCCATCGACCGGGCGCGGGCGGCGGCGAACATCGACGTGCTCACCGGCTCGTACGACGACTCCGTCGGCTACTTCGTCAAGCCGACCATCCTGGAGTGCGCCGACCCCACCGACGAGATCTTCGTCAAGGAGTACTTCGGGCCGATCCTCGGCGTGCACGTCTACGACGACGGCGACTACGACAAGGTGCTCGACCAGATGGAGGGCATCGCGCCGTACGCGCTGACCGGCTCGATCGTCGCCGACGACCGGTACGCCATCGCCGACGCCTCCCGGCGGCTGCGCTTCGCGGCCGGCAACTTCTACATCAACGACAAGCCGACCGGCGCCGTGGTGGGCCAGCAGCCGTTCGGCGGCGGCCGCGCCTCCGGCACCAACGACAAGGCGGGCTCGATCCACAACCTGACGCGGTGGGTGAGCGCCCGCGCGATCAAGGAGACGTTCGTGCCTCCCACCGACCACCGTTACCCGCACATGGGCTGAACCGCCCATCACAGCCGAGAGCCTCCCGGTCCTGCCCGGGAGGCTCTCGGCGTTACCGGTATGGCTTCAGGGGGTCCGGGCCTGGCTCTCGGGGTCCCGGCGTGGCTCTCGGGGTCCCGGCATGGCTCTCGGCGTTCTGCCGATGGCATGAAGTGCAATGATCGTGTCATTGACGCCTTCGCCGGGCCGCGCCCAGCATGGGAGGCATGCAGCGACGAGTCCTCATCGTCGTCTTCCCCGGTTTCCAGCTGCTCGACATGGCCGGGCAGGCCGACGTCTTCGCCACCGCCACGCACATCCGGCCCGAGGCGGGCTATGCCGTCGAGGTGGGGTCGGCGGCGGGCGGCGAGGTCACGGCGGGCAACGGCGTGACCGTCACCACCCGGCCGCTCGCCGGGATCGGCGAACCGGTGGACACCCTGATGGTGGCGGGCGGGCCCTCCGTACCCGACCGGCTGGGCGACGCCGAGCTGATCGGGCAGATCGCCCGGCTCTCCGCGGGCGCGCGGCGTACGGCGTCGGTGTGCAACGGCGCGTTCCTGCTCGCCGAGGCCGGCCTGCTCGAACGGCGGCGCGCCACCACGCACTGGCTCGTCGCCGACGACCTGCGCAGCCGCTACTCCGGCGTGGACGTGGACGCCGACCCCCTCTACATCGAGGACGGCCACGTGTGGACGTCGGCAGGCGTGCTGTCCGGCGTGGACCTCGCGCTCGCCCTCGTCGCCAAGGACCACGGCCACGACCTCGCCAGGAAGGTCGCCCGCGGGCTCGTGGTCTATCTGCACAGGCCCGGAGGGCAGAGCCAGTTCAGCACCGCCATGCGGGCGCTGACGCCGCGCAGCGAGCCGCTCAGGGAGCTGCAGGGCTACATCGACGCGAACCCGGCCGCCGACCTCAGCGTGCCCGCGCTCGCCGCGCGGGCCGGCATGAGCCAGCGCCACTTCTCCCGCGTCTTCACCGCACAGACCGGCATGTCACCCGGCCGGTACGTCGAGCGCAGCCGCGCCGACACCGCCAGGCGGCTCCTGGAGGTCACCTCGCTGCCGCTCGACGCCGTGGCCAGGGAGTCCGGGCTCGGCTCTGCTGAGACCCTCTACCGCGTCTTCAGGCGGCACTGGCGGATCTCCCCCGGCGACCACCGGCGCCGGTTCCAGTCCAAGGAGAGGTAATCCTCATGCACGTCGCCATCCCGCTCTACCGCCGCTTCACCGCCCTCGACGTGGCCGGGCCGTACACGGTGCTGAACATGGCGCCCGGGTTCTCCGTCACGCTCGTCGCCGCCGAGCGCGGTCTCGTCTCCGACGACTGGGGCACGTTCCGGCTCGAGGCCACCGCCTCGTACGACGAGGTGCCCGCGCCGGACGTCATCATGGTGCCCGGCGGCACCGGCACCCTCGACGCGCTCTCCGACGAGGCGCTGGTCGGCTGGATCCGCCAGGCGCATCGGCACACCCGGTGGACCACCTCCGTCTGCACCGGCTCCCTCCTGCTCGGCGCGGCCGGCATACTCAAGGGCCTCCCGGCCACCGGCCACTGGGCGCTCCTCGACATGCTCAAGCAGTACGGCGCCGAGCCGGTGAGCTCGCGGGTGGTGACGACCGGCAAGATCGTCACGGCGGCGGGGGTGTCGGCGGGCATCGACATGGCGCTCACGCTCCTCGCCGAGGCCGCCGACGAGGCCACCGCCCAGGCCGTGCAACTGGCCATCGAGTACGACCCCGAGCCGCCCTTCACCTCCGGCTCCCTGCGGGGCGCCCCGGAAGGCATCCCCGACCGCGCGCTCCACCTCCTGACCGACGTCCCCGCCTAGAAGCCCACCGCCGTCCCGGTCTTCGACCGGCGACCGGCCCAGCAGGCAACGCCCCCGAACCCGGAGAGCGGCACGACCGCCCCACGCCTCACTCCGGGCGGTGGGTGGTGTCTCCGCAGGCCGCGCCAAGCGCTGAGCCTCACCTCCTCACCGCCCCGCTGTCACGACCGGCCGCGGACCACTGCTCAGACGGCGGCGCGCCGAGGGCTGTCGTGACCGTGGCGGGCGCGCGGGCGCGCGATCATTCGCTGGCGTACGAGCACGCGTTCCCGATCATTCGCAGGCGTACGGGCGCGCGCTCCCCATCATCTCTTCCCGATCATTCTTCGCGCGCGACGCCCAGGGGCAGGACGTCGAAGTGGACGACCACGTGCTCGACCCCCGCCTCGCCCGCCGGCCCGTCCGTCGCGGCGGTCTCGACCGGCTCCCCAGAGACGGCCGCCCCTCCGGAACCGGCCGGGCCCGCGGAGGCGGCAACCCCGGCGCGGGCGTCCGACAGGGCACGGTAGCGTTCCAGCACCTCGTACACCTCGTCCTGCATCCGTGCCGTCTCCTCGGCGGTCAGCCGAAGTGAGCGGCGGCCGAAGCCGCTGACCTCCACCCACTCCTGCGGCGCCTTGCCGAGCATCCGCCGCCAGCGGGCCAGCTCGGCGCCACGCTGACGGACCAGATCGTCGAGCAGGTAGTCGACGGCCTTGGCGGTCTCGGGGTCGTCGTCGGGCCGGTCGCCGTAGGAGTAGCCACCCGGCGGGATGCGCCAGTACTTCTCCTTGCCGCGCCCCATCCCGGGCACCACCTCGATCATGCCGTGCCTGGCCAGCTCGCGCAGGTGGTAGCTGGTGGTGCCGGTGTTCTGGTCGAGCAGGCCGGCGAGGCGGGTGGCGGTGGACGGCCCGTGCTCGTCGAGCAGCTCGTAGATGCGCAGCCGCAGCGGGTGGGCGAACGACTTGAGGGCGTTCGCGTCGAGTGTCCTGGCCGGGTAGCTCTTGCTCCCCATCTTGTGCAAACCGCTCTTTGCAAAGAATACTGTGCACACTTTTCCTTACACAGACTATCGGAGGAGACGACGGCGGGCCTGGGGCGTCCGTTCGCCTTCCTGTTGTTATCGACTGCGCTGTCCAACCTGGCCGACGGCCTGCTGAAGGTGGGGGGCCAACCTCGTGCGCGCCGCGCTCCTGACCCTGGTCACCGCGTTCGCCTTCACAGGGACACTCCATTACCCGCTGCTGCTCGCGGCGGTACCGCTGGCCGGGGTGAGCGAGGTGTTCGCCGGCCTCTCCGCGCGGTCCATCCTGCCGATGACCGTCTCAGGCCGCGACCTGACCAGGGCCAACGGCCGCGTCTCGACCGCCATGATGATCGGCAACGAATTCGTCGGCGCGCCGCTCGGGGGCCTGCTCGTCGCCCTCGTGCCCGCCGTCCTGTTCGGCGCCCCGGCCCTGCTGTACGCCGCCGCCGCCGGCCTGCTCCTGCTGGGCATGCGGGGCACGTTCGCGCCGGCCGCGCCCGCCCGCGTACGGCCGATGCGGGCCGACATCAAGAGGCGCTGGCGTTCCTGTGGTCGCACCGGGTGCTGCGCTGCCTGGCGCTCACGGCCGGGACGGTCAACTTCGCCAACGCCGCCTACTTCGGCGTCTTCGTGCTCTGGGCGGTCGGCGAGAAGTCGGCGATCGGACTGGAGCCCGCCCAGTACGGCCTGATGACCACGGCGCTGGCGGCAGGCGCCATACCGGGGTCGCTGCTGTCGGAGTGGGCGACGCGGCTGTTCGGAGAGCTGCGTACGCTCCTGGGCGGCTGGCTGGCCAGCAGCCTGCTGCTCCTGGTGCCCCTGCTCGTGCCGTCCCCGTGGACCCTCCACCCCACCGCCGTGCTCTGGGGCGTGGCCGGCGCGGCGGTCAACGTCCTGGTGATCTCGACCCGGCAGCGGCTCATCCCGGTGGAGCTGCTCGGCAGGGTCAACTCGGCGTACCGGCTCATCGGCATGGGCGCGATGCCGCTCGGAGCGGCTCTCGGAGGCGTCGTGGCCGAATTCACCGGGGTTCCTGCCGTCCTCACAGGCGCGACTGGAGTATGTTTGGTGGCTGTCGGGCTGCTGTGGCGCGCTTTGTCGGGTCGAAATTCCACGCCTCTGACCAGCACCGCCACACTTTCCGGCATATCCGGATCACGTTAGGCACCCAAGAGCCTGTACGGAAGTGACATGATTATCCCCGAGCATGAGGGGATGGTATGCGGCAGATCGGCGGACGGTACCTCCTGAACGAGGAGGCCGGTCGTGGGGGTATGGGAGTTGTCTGGCGGGCGTTCGATCAGCTCCTTCACCGTACGGTGGCGCTCAAGGAGCTGACCCTTACCGGCGAGGTCGAGATGGTACGCCGGAGGGTGCTTCGTGAGGCCAGGATGGCCGCCGGGCTGAGCCACCCCAATATCGTGACGGTGCACGACCTGATCGAGGAGGGCGGCAAGCTCTGGATCGTGATGGAGTACCTCGACGGGCTCTCACTGCACCAGTTGCTCTCCCAGGTGGGCACGCTGCCCGCGCAGTCGGTGGCGGCGATCGGCCAGCACCTGCTGGCGGCGCTGCGTACCGCCCACGAGGCGGGTGTGCTCCATCGCGACGTCAAGCCCGCCAACGTCATGCTGACGGGCGACCGGGTGGTGCTCACCGACTTCGGCATAGCGACGGCCGAAGGCGACATCCGCATGACCACGTCGCGGCGGCTGCGCGGCACCCCGGCGTTCATGGCGCCTGAGCGGTTGCACGGCGGGCCGGCCAGCAAGGAAGCGGACATGTGGTCGTTCGGCGCCACCCTGTACAGCGCCATCGAGGGCCAGCCGCCCTACCCTGGCCAGGACGCGGCGACCGTGCTCGGCATGGCGCGCAGCGGCCCCTACCCGCCGCCGCGCCGCGCCGGGATCATGCGCCCGCTCATCGAGGGCCTGCTGCACCACGACCCGGTGCGCAGGTTCACCCTGGAGCAGACGGCGGGCCTGCTGGCCGGCATGCGCGCCAGCGCCTACCAGGCGGCCATCTGACGACACCCGTCCGGTGACGCCTCGGCCGTCGAGCGCCGGCCGAGGCGAGGTCCGGAAGGTGTGCGCGTCCCAGCGTTCAGCCGCTCCTCGCGAGCGCAGCCGCCCGGCGCCCATCGCGCGCCGTGGGCGCGTCAGCGGCCTCAACGCCGTGGCAGGGGCCTCAACGCCGTGGCAGGCGCGTCAGCGGCCTCAACGTCGTGGCAGGCGCGTCAGCCTTCCTTCTTGGCGCGGGCCTCCGCCTCGGCGGCGTCCATGGCCTCGGCCTCTTCGGGGGTGGGGGCGGTGCCGCCGAGGTGGGCCGGCTGCCACCAGACGCCCGGCGGGATCTCCGGGTACGTGCGCTGCGCCCGGTCCACCAGCTCGGTGAGCCGCCCGCGCAGGTCGGCGACGTGATCGGCCACGTTCTCGCCGCGCTTGGGATACATCGGCTCGCCCACCAGGATGGTCATCGGGATGTGCCGCTGCAGCAGCTTGCGCGGTCGGCCCTTGGTCCACAGGCGCTGACTGCCCCACAGCGCGACGGGGATCACGGGGGTGCCGGTGGCCTGGGCCATGCGGACGGCGCCGTTCTTGATCTCCTTCACGGTGAACGAGCGGCTGATCGTGGCCTCGGCGAACACGCCGACGACCTCGCCGGCCTTGAGCATGCGCAGGGCGGTGGCGTACAGCCGGCCCCCGCGCCCCGGTCGACCGGAATGTGGTGCATGCCGCGCATCAGCGGCCCGGAGACGGGGTGCTTGAACACGTCCTCCTTGGCCATGAACCGCACCAGCCGCTTCGACGGCAACGCGGCGAACCCGGCGAAGATGAAGTCGAGGTAGCTGATGTGGTTGCTGACCAGCACCGCTCCCCCGACCGCGGCACGTGCTCGGTCCCCTCCATGTGGAAGCGGATGTCGAGCACGCGAAAGAGGGTCCGCGCGGCGGCGATCACCGGCGGGTACACGATCTCAGCCATGAGCAGACCGTAACCTACTCGGGCGGCTCCGGCGGACGTGGGAGCCCGGCCGTTCGCGTCCGTCCCGGCCCCGGCCTCCGCGTCCGTCGCGGCCCCGGCCACCGCGTCCGTCGCGGCCCCGGCCTGAGCGTCCGCGCCGGCCGGCTTGAGCACGACATCCAGCCCGCCCGCGCCATGACGCTTGCGCGGTCGTGAAAAAGGGCAGATGTTCTGACCATGAAGAAGCTCATCAACACGGCTGATTCCGTCGTTGAGGACGCATTGAACGGCATGGCCGCGGCTCACCCGTCGCTGCGGGTCCGCGACAACGTGGTCTATCGAGCGGCGGGGCCGAGGCCGGGCAAGGTAGGCCTGGTGTCGGGCGGGGGTTCGGGGCACGAGCCGCTGCACGCGGGGTTCGTCGGTTACGGCATGCTCGACGCCGCCTGCTGCGGCGAGATCTTCACCTCGCCGGTGCCCGACCCGATCATCGAGGCGACCACGAGCGTGGACGGCGGCGCCGGGGTGCTGCACATCGTCAAGAACTACACCGGCGACGTGCTCAACTTCGAGATGGCGGCCGAGCTGGTCGAGGGCGTCGAGGTGGCGAGCGTGCTGGTGGACGACGACGTCGCCGTACAGGACTCGCTCTACACGGCGGGCCGGCGCGGCACGGGCGCGACGCTGTTCGTGGAGAAGATCGCCGGTGCGGCGGCGGAGGAGGGCCGGCCGCTGGAGGACGTCGCCGCGGTGGCGGCCGACGTCAACCGGCGCAGCCGGTCGTTCGGCATCGCGCTGACCTCCTGTACGCCGCCCTCCGCCGGCAAGCCCATCTTCGACCTGCCGGAGAACCAGGTGGAGCTGGGCATCGGCATCCACGGCGAGCCTGGCCGCACCCGGGTGCCGATCGCACCGGCGCGCGAGCTGGCGGGCGTGGCGATGGACGCGATCCACGGCGACATGCCGCTGCGCGGCGACCTGCTGGTCATGGTCAACGGCATGGGCGGCACCCCGCTGTCGGAGCTGTACGTGGTGTTCGGCGAGGTGGCGGCGTACGTCAAGGGCAGGGGGGCGAGGGTGGCGCGCTCGCTGGTGGGCAACTACGTGACGAGCCTCGACATGCAGGGCTTCTCGGTCACCGTCTGCCTGCTGGACGACGAGCTGACCCGCTTGTGGGACGCGCCGGTCGAGACGCCGGGACTGCGCTGGGGGCGATGATGGACACCGATCTGTTCGTGGCCTGGTTCGAGGAGAGCTCCAGGCTGATCCGCCGCGAACGCGACCGCCTGACCAGGCTGGACGCGGCGATCGGCGACGCCGACCACGGCACCAACCTCGACCGCGGCTTCTCCGAGGTGTGCAAGGCGCTGGCCGACGATCCCCCGGGCTCGGCGTCGGAGGTGCTGACGACGGCGGGGACGATCCTGATCCGCCGGGTGGGCGGCGCGGCGGGGCCGCTGTACGGGTCGTTGTTCCGGCAGATGGGCAGGGCGCTGCGGGAGTCGCCGGTGACGCTCGCGGGCTTCGCGGCGGCGTTCGAGGACGGCGTGGTGGCGATCGAGCGGCTGGGCAAGGCCACGCCGGGCGACAAGACGATGGTGGACGCGCTCACCCCCGCCTCCCGTGCGCTGGCGCTGGCCGTACGCGACGGCGTCGGCGTGCACGAGGCGCTGGTCAAGGCGGCGGACGCGGCTCTGGAAGGGGCCAAGGCCACGATCCCGATGCAGGCGAAGAAGGGCAGGGCGAGCTACTTGGGGCAGCGCAGCATCGGCCACGAGGACCCGGGAGCGGCCTCGGCGGCGCTGCTGCTCGAAGCGCTGGCGAGCGTGGCGGGATGAGGGCCGCGGGTGCGCGCTCGTGGCCGGGCTTGAGAAAGGCGGTGCGATCGTTGGGCGGCGAGGCGCTGTGACGGTGGGCGTGGTGCTGGTCTCACACAGTGCCGGGCTGGCGGCCGAGGCCGTGCGGCTGGTCCGGGGCATCGCGGGCGATGACGTGCCGGTGGCGGCCGCGGGCGGGACGGCCGACGGCGGGCTGGGCAGCAGCGTGGAGGTGATCGAGAAGGCGGTGCGCAGCGTCGACGACGGGGACGGGGTGGTGCTCATCCCCGACATCGGCAGCTCGGTGCTGAACGCCCGGCTGCTGGCCGATGAGGGCAAGGCGGTGGTGGTCGACGTGCCGTTCCTTGAAGGCGCGATCGCGGCGGCGGTGACGGCGGGCGCGGGAGAGACGCTGGCCGAGGTCGTGGCGGCCGCCGAGGAGGCCCGCACCCACCGCAAGTTCTGACGCGGGCGCCCCTCGGCGGGCAGAGCCCGTCAGTGGCCCTTGAACGCCCGTCAGTGGCCCTTGAACGCCTCCTCCAGCCACCAGGAGCCGCGTTCCCTGGTCACCTTGCCGTGTACCAGCAGCGGACGGTCCCTGGGCCCGGAGAGCCAGGCGGAGACGCCCGCCAGGTCCTCGCGGCGGGTGACGGTGACGGCGTCCATGCCGTGGCCGCGCGCGATGGCGGCGAGGCCGGCGGGTGGGAACGTGACCGTGCCGAGCGGGTGGTCGTGCGGGCCGAAGTGGTGCACCTCGGCTCCGTACGCCTCGTCGTCGTACACGACGATCACCATCGGCAGCCCCAGCCGGACCACGGTCTCCAGCTCGGCGAGCCCCATGAGGAAGCCGCCGTCGCCGAGCGCGGCCACGGGGAGCCGGTCGGGCCGGGCGAGCGCGGCGCCGATCGCGGTCGCAAGGCCCAGACCGACCGACTGGAACGCCTGGGTGAAGCAGAAGCCGTTCTCGTCCGGCACGTCCAGGAACATCGACGGATATCCCATGAAGTTGCCGGAGTCGATGGAGACGACGCGCTCGGCGGGCAGCAGGTCGTCCAGGCCGATGGTGAGCGTCCTGGGGTCGATCCTGCCGCCCGCGCCGTCGTCGTCGTACGGCACCGCCCGCCACCGTCCCTCGGCCCTGATGCGCCCGGCCAGCTCGGGCGTGCGGTAGCCGGTGCGCTGCGGCACCGCGTCCGCCAGCGCCGCGGCGACCTCGGCCACGTCGCCGACGACGCCGATGCCGGCGGGCACGTGGGTCTTGAGCGCGGCGGGTTCGAGGTCCACCTTGGCCACCCTGGCGCCGGGCGAGACGAGCGAGCCGTGCCGGGTGGTCCACATGTTGAGCGCGCAGCCCCAGCCCACGATGAGGTCGGCGTCCCGGATCAGCTCCGCGGCCAGCGGGGTGGCGAAACCGCCGGAGACGTCGAGGTCCCACGGGCTGCCGCGGAACAGGCCCTTGGCCACGGCCGAGGTGGCGAGCAGCGCCCCGGTGCGTTCGGCCAGCGCCTCCAGCTCGCGGCGGGCGTGCCGGGCGCCGCGGCCGGCGATGAACACCGGCCGCCCGGCCGTCTCCAGCGCGGCGGCCAGCTCGCCGATCTCGGGCTCCACGCGGGGCGCGGCCGGCTCGGCGGGCACGTCGAGTCCGCCGGAGTGAGGCGCGGCCTGGACGTCGAGCGGCAGGTTGAGCAGCACCGTACGCCGCTCCCCCGCCGCCAGCCGGTACGCCCGCGCCGCCTGCGCGACCGCATCGCCCGCGTCGGTGACGCGCATCGCCACCGCGCCCACCGCCGTGGCGAGCCCGGCCTGGTCGATGTGGAAGTTGGACTGCGGCTCGGTGGCCTCGCCGGCCAGCACGACCAGCGGCGTGCGGCTCTTGGCCGCCTCGGTGATGCCGGTCAGCGCGTTGGTCAGCCCGGGACCCTGGTGCACCGAGACGATGCCGGGCCGGCCGCTCATCCTGGCATGGGCGTCGGCCATGGTGGCGGCCCCGCCCTCGTGACGGGCGGCGACGAAGCGCACGCCGGCGGCCACGAGGGCGTTGGTGACGTGGAAGTTGCCGCTGCCGACCACCCCGAACGCGGTCTCGGCTCCGCAGGCGGCCAGGGCCCGGCCGACGGCCTCGGCGACGATCAACGTTCCACCAGGGCGAGCACGCGGACGGGGCTGCCGGAGCCGCCCACGATGGGCAGCGGCGGCGCGACCACGACGGCGCCGGTGACGGGCAGGCGGTCGATGTTGCGGAGCTGGGTGAGCCCGTACTTGCCCGCGCCCAGGAGGAAGGAGTGGCACGGGAACGGCGGGTCGAAGGAGTGCGCGGCGCCCGCGTCGGTGCCGACGGTCTCCACGCCGATCCCCAGGATGGGCGTCTCGGACGCCAGCCACTCGGCGCACTCGGCGGAGATGCCGGGCGTGTGCGGGCCGTTGTCGTCGGCGTTGATGAACGCGGCCTGGTCGCCGGAGCGGGCGTCCCAGCCGGTGCGGTAGAGCAGCCAGCCGCCGTCGGGGAGCGGGCCGTTGGCGCGCTCCCACTGCTCGACGTGGTCGATCTGGAGGAGGAAGTCGGGGTCCTTCGCCGCCTCGTCGGCGAAGTCGAGCACCACGGCGGGCGCGATGAGGCTGCGGGCCGGCACCTGGGAGACGTCCTGCCCGTCGCGGGCGGTGACCCAGTGGACGGGAGCGTCGAAGTGCGTGCCCGTGTGCTCTCCGGTGTGAATGTCGTTCCAGTACCACGCCGGGCCGCGGTCGTCGTACCGGCTGATCTCCTCGAGCCGGAACGGGATCGTGTTGGCGAACGGCTCGGGCAGCTGGAGGATCGGTGTCTCCGCGGTGAGTGGCGCGGTCAGGTCGATCACCTCGATCGCCCCGCTGCGCACGCTGTCCACGAAGCTCTGCAACACCGACATGTCTTCCTCCTCGGTAGGGCTGAGCCGCATCCTCCTACGCTCGCCTTACCAGAGCAAACACGCCGATACCTCGCGCGTCAGGCTTTCGTCCACTCCGCGCAGCCGCCGGTCTGGAACGCCTTGTCGGTGGGCTGGATGGTGACCACGGCGGCGCCGGACGGCATGCCGGCCGCGATCACGTCGCCGCTCTCGTCGCGCAGCCGGGCCCAGTAGCACATCGTGAACCCGGAGGCCGGGCCGGTGGTGCGGTAGGTGCCCGGCTGGATGTCGGTGCCGACGCGGAGGGTGCGCAGGGACGCGGAGTTGGTGAGGGTCCCGCCGGGCTGCGTCTGCGGGGGCACGCTCTGGGCGGGCGTCTCACCAGGCGGGGTCTGCACGGGCGGAGTCTCGATCGGCCCGCTCTGAGCAGGCCCGCTCTGAGCAGGCCCGCTCTGAGCAGGCGGGGTCTGGGCAGGCGGGGTCTGACCAGGAGGAGGAGTCTGCGCGGGTGGGGTCTGGGCCGGATCGGTGGGCACCCCCTGCGTCGGCTGCGCGGGCAGACCGGCGTCCGCGGGAGGCGACTGGCTCTTCTCGACCGTCACCGTCACCCTGGGCGCGGGCTCGCCGCTCGACGACGGGGAGCCGGCGCCGAACCCGACGAACACCCCCAGCAGGAATCCCAGCAGCGCGGCCAGCCCCGCGACGAGCACGATGATCGGCGGGCTGCTCGTCGCACGGGGGTATTGCGGGTAGTCGGGGGAGGCGGCCCGTACATCACGGGTTTTAGCGTGCCACCCCTGTCAACCCCGCATGCGCCGGGTCAGCGGTGCAGGTAGTCGACGAGCGACGCCTTCTCCGTCTCCAGCTCCTCGATGGCGCTCTTGACGACGTCGCCGATGCTCACGATGCCGACGAGCCGGCCCTGGTCGACGACGGGCATGTGGCGGAAGCGCTGGGTGGTCATGGTGCGGCGCAGCGAGTCGACGTTCTCCCCCGGCCCCACCGTGGTCACCTCGGTCGTCATGATCGACGACACCGGCATGTCGAGGACGGCGGCGCCCCGGTCGTGCAGGCGGCGCACGACGTCGCGCTCGGAGACGATGCCCTCGATCGTCACGCCGTCAGAGGAGACGACCACCGCCCCGATGTTGCGCTCGGCGAGCTTGGCGAGCAGCTCGCGGACGGTGGCGGACGGTGCCACGCAGGTCACGTCGCTGCCCTTGTTCCGAAGGATCGTACCGATGAGCATGTGCACCACCTCTGTCCCTCAGTGTTCCAAGCCCGTGTCCAGAGCAAACAAGCGGGTGGGGGCCCAGTCAAGCGGTCCCGTAGGCTGCCTGCGTACGAATCCGACACGTCACTCAGGGACCGTGAGAAATGACCGAGCGGCTCAATACCGGAAGCCATGATCTGCCCGTCACCGAGGAGCTGGCCGCGTTCATGCGGACCGGGTGGGCGAGCGAGCGGCGGGCGGAGATCGCGCCCCGGCCGATCGCGCCGTGGGCGGCCAAGCGGCGGGCCGCGCTGGCACAGCGCTTCCCCGGCGAGCGGCTGGTGATCCCGGCGGGCACGCTGAAGGTGCGCAGCAACGACTGCGACTACCGGTTCCGGCCGCACAGCGCGTACTCGTACCTGACGGGGGCGAACGAGTCGGACGACGTGCTGGTGATCGAGCCGTCCGGCGAGGCCGTCCTGTACGTCAGGCCGCGCGCCCCGCGCGCCGAGGGCCAGGAGTTCTACCGCGACCGCCGCTACGGCGAGTTCTGGGCCGGGCCGCGCCCCGACCTGGCGGAGGCGTCCGAGCTGTACCAGATCGAGTGCGCCCACATCCGCGACCTCGACCTCAAGGGCCCGGCGCGGGTGCTGCGCGGCGTGGACCCGTCGGTGGACGCGCGGGTCGAGCGCGGCGACGGCGACGCCGAGCTGGAGTCGTTCCTGTCGGAGATGCGGCTGGTCAAGGACGAGTGGGAGGTGGGCGAGCTGCGCTCGGCGGTGGACGCGACCGTGCGCGGCTTCGAGGACGTCGTACGCGCGCTCCCCCAGGCGATCGGCCACCCGCGCGGCGAGCGGTACCTGGAGGGCGTGTTCGGGCTGCGGGCGCGCCTTGAGGGCAACGCGGTCGGCTACGAGAGCATCGTGGCCTCGGGCTCGCACGCCTGCGTGCTGCACTGGATCCGCAACGACGGCGCGCTGCACCGCGACGACCTGCTGCTCATGGACGCCGGCGTCGAGTCCGACACCCTCTACACCGCCGACGTCACCCGTACGATCCCGCTGTCCGGCCGCTTCAGCCCGGTGCAGCGCCAGGTGTACGAGCTGGTGTACGAGGCCCAGAAGGCGGCCATCGCGACGCTGCGGCCGGGCGCCCGCTTCCGCGACTTCCACCTGGCGGCCATGCGCGTCATCTGCGACGGCCTGCGCGAGTGGGGCCTGTTCAAGGAGTCGGCCGACACGCTCATGGAGACCGGCCTGTACCGCCGCTACACGCTCTGCAGCAGCGGCCACATGCTGGGCCTCGACGTGCACGACTGCGCGAAGTCCAGGGCCGAGGTCTACCTGGACGGCGTGCTGGAGGAGGGCCACGTGCTGACCGTCGAGCCCGGCCTGTACCTCCAGCCGGACGATCTGACGCTGCCGCAGGAGCTGCGCGGCATCGGCGTGCGCATCGAGGACGACCTGCTGATCACGGCGGACGGCGCGACCATGCTGTCGGACGGCCTGCCCCGCCACCCCGACGAGATCGAGTCCTGGATGGGCGGGCTCCTGTAGCGAGCCGGGCACGTCGGCGGCGCGATGGCGCAGGTCATCGTCAAGCTCGAGGCCACCTCGCAGGCGACCGTGCGCGAGGTCCACCTGGCCGACGTGGACGAGGCGACCGCGCACGCCATCGTGGTCGTGGACCAGCAGGTGAACACCTCGGAGGCGATCCGTTCCGTCAAGGACCCCCACCTCGAGATCAGCACGGTGAAGGAGAAGGGCACCAGGAAGATCAACGACGTGACCGTGCTCGGCGCGGCGTCGGGGGACCGGTACAGCCTGGACGGCAAGCCCGCCGACAAGTGATCAGCGGCGGCAGGTCGGCGTGGGGTCGAGGAACACCTGCCGTACCTGGGGGAACTGCTCGCGCAGCCGCCGTTCCACCTCGTCGGCGGCCTTCTCGACGCCACGGGCCGTGGCCTCGTCCTGGAAATCGATCTTCGCGGCGACCAGGACCGCGCCCGGCCCGATCACCATCGTCAGCAGCTCCACCACGCCGGCCACCTCGGGCTGGTCGAGCAGCACGGCGCGGATGCCGTTCTGCACGCTCTCGGGCGCGGCCTGGCCGATGAGCAGCGACAGGTTCGTCCTGATCAGGGTGACCGCGACGACCAGCAGGAGCAGGCCGATCACGACGGAGGCGACGCCGTCCCAGAGCGCCGATCCGGTGAGCTGCGAGCCGAGCAGCCCTCCGGCGGCCACCAGCAGCCCGATGAGCGCGGCGCCGTCCTCGAACAGCACGGCCTTCAGCGCCGTGTCGGAGGTCACCCGTACGAGCCGTAGGGGCGGGATGCGTAACGTGCGGCCTCGCGGCGCAGCTGCGCCAGCCCTTTGAGCAACGAGGTGCCCTCGAGCACGAACGCGACGGCCAGCACGACGTACGAGGGGGTGAGGTCGGCCAGCTCCTCGCCGTGGCCGACCTCGTGCAGGCCGTGGGTGATGGAGAACCCGGCCCCGCCCACCAGCGTCGCCACCGCCGCCATCAGCGCCCAGACGAAACCCGCCTTGCCGTGCCCGAACGGATGCCGCCGGTCGGCCGGCTTGCCCGACCGCCGCACGGCCACCAGCAGCAGCAGCTCGGTCACGGTGTCGGCGGCGGAGTGCGCCGCCTCCGACAGCATGGCGGCCGAGCCGCCGATGAGACCGGCGATCAGCTTCGCCAGCGCGATCGCCAGGTTCGCGGCGCCGGCCACGAGCACGGTGCCCAGGCTCTCCCCAGACTTCTCGCCCATAGCGCCCCACCTTACGTGCGCTAGATTGAGTGCGTGAGTGAGCCCCGCTGGCTGTCGCCTGCCGAACAACGTGCGTGGCGTACGCATCTGGCGGTGCACAAGCTGCTCATGCACCGGCTCGACCGCGAGCTGCACGCGCACTCGCTCTCGCTCAACGACTACGAGATCCTCGTCAACCTCTCCGAGAGCCCGGGCCGCCGCATGCGGATGAGCGAGCTGGCCGACGTCACCATCCAGTCGCGCAGCCGGCTGTCGCACCAGATCTCCCGCATGGAGGCCAAGGGCCTGGTCGTCAGGGAGGACTGCCGCGACGACCGCAGGGGCACCTACGCGGTGCTGACCGACGAGGGCTGGGAGACGATCCAGCGGGTGGCGCCGCACCACGTGCGGGGCGTGCGCGAGCACTTCGTCGACCGCCTCACCGACGACCAGCTCGACGCGATCGTGGCGGCGTACGCGCCGATCGTCGAGCATCTGAAGAAGCTGCGCTGACACCCAACCGATATACGCGAGCGGCCACGCGCGATCTCCGCGCTGGCTAGCATCCGGTCATGCTGAGAAAGCTACTGATCGTGGCGGTCCTCGCGCTCGCGACGGCGTGCTCGTCAGGCGGCGCGGGGGCGGAGCTGCCGGCCGGGCCCGACGTGATGAAGAAGGCCGTGGACGCCATGAAGACGGTGAAGTCGGCCGGCTTCTCCATCGCGACCGAGGGCAAGCCGAACGTGCCGCTGAAGAAGGCCGACGGGCGGCTCACGGCGGAGGGGGACGCCGACGGCACGATCACGCTCGAGGCGCTGGGCAGCCTCCTTGAGGTCACCTTCGCCGTGGTCGGCGACACCGTCCACTTCAAGGGCGCCACGGGCGGCTTCCAGAAGATGACGCGGCAGCAGCTCGCCCAGATCTACGACCCGTCGGTCATCCTGGAGCCGACCAAGGGCGTCGCGCAGCTGCTCGCCTCCGGCACCGACCCCAAGGTGGAGGCCGTCGAGAACGGCTCCTACCGGGTCGCCACCACCTTCCCCGGCAGCGTCGTCGGCCAGATCGTCCCCGGCGTCACGCAGGGCGTGAACGCCAAGATCTGGATCGACCAGGCCAGCGGCAGGCTCACCAAGGCCAGCCTGCCGCTGGAGGGCGGCACGGTGACGGTGTCGTTCAGCGACTACGACGCGCCGGTCACGATCAAGCCGCCCGCGCAGTGAGGCCGTTGCAGACGGGACGTGAGGCGAGCTTGACGGGAAGTGCTCGATGAGGAGGGCGCAGTGAGGCGCGCCCGGCGGGTGGTGCTCGGCGCGGGCGGCGCGGTGGTGCTGCTCGCCGCACTGGACGCGTACGTGGTGGTGACGGTCCTGGTCGGCATCGCCGAGGACGTCGGCATCCCGCTCAACCACCTCGAACGCGCCACCCCGATCGTGACGGGCTTCCTGCTGGGGTACGTCGCCGCGATGCCGCTGCTCGGGCGGCTCTCCGACCGGTACGGCCGCCGCCCGCTCATCCACGCCTGCCTGGCCGCGTTCGCGCTCGGCTCCGTGCTGACCGCGCTGGCGAGCGGGGAGATCACAGTGGTGGCCGGGCGCACCGTGCAGGGGGTCGCGGGCGGTGCGCTGCTGCCGATCACCATGGCGGTCATCGGCGACCTGTGGGAGGAGCGCGAGCGCTCCGTCGCCCTGGGTGCCGTCGGCGCCGCGCAGGAGCTGGGCAGCGCGCTCGGGCCCCTGTACGGCGGCCTGCTCGCCGGGGTTCCGAGCACGGTGGTCGCGGGGATCGAGCTGGGCGGCTGGCACGCCATCTTCTGGATCAACGTCCCGCTCTCCGCCCTCGCCGCCCTGGCCGTCCACCGCGCCCTCCCACCCGGCCACCTCGTGCCCCCGCCGCCCTCCTCTGGCGAGAGCAGCCCGCCCGGGAAGTCCGGAGCGGCCGCGCGCTCAGCGGTGGACGTGCACACCGAACCCGCTCAGGCTCCCGCGCCCGCCGCGAGCGCCCAGCCCATCACCGGTGCAGGAGGCGGGAAGTACGGCGAGGGCGAGGTGGCCGGTCCTGGCGCGGGCTCGCAGCCGCGCGACACCGCCGCGCCGCCGGCACCCGCCCGCTTCGCCACGCTCGCGGAAGCGGGCGAGCGCAGCAACGCGGCGGACCCGCGCACCGAAACCCTCGCACTCGGAACCGGCGCGGCCGCAGAGACGCACGCAGAAGCCGCCGGCCCGAGACCGACACGGCCACTGAAGCGGACGAGGCCAGCGCAGGCACGGGATCGACCCCGAAAGCGGGCGAGGCCCGCGCAGGCGCGAAAGCGGGCGCGGGGCGGGTGGACGTGGTCGGCGGGGCGCTGCTGGCGGTCACGCTGGCGCTGCTGATCGTGGGGCTCTACAACCCCGACCCGGCCGCCGCCGTGCTCCCGCCGTGGGGCCTGCCGCTGATCGGGGCGAGCGTGGTGGCGGGAGCCGGGTTCGTGTGGTGGGAGGTACGCTCCCCCGTACGCCTGCTCGACCTGACCGGCACCCGCAAGGGCCCCCTGCTGGCCACGCTGGCGGTCAGTTTCCTGGCGGGGGCGGCGCTGCTGGTCACGATGGTGTTCGTGCCGATCACCGCCCAGACTCTGCTCGGCGCCGACGAGCTGGGCGCGTCGCTGGTGCTGGCGAGGTTCCTGGCGGCGTTGACGGTGGCGGCGTTCCTGGGCGGCCTGCTGGCCCGCCGCCTGGGCGAGCGGGTGGTGGCGGTGGCCGGCATGGTGTCCGCGGCGGCCGGTTACGCGCTGATGAGCCGCTGGCCGCTCGACCTGGCCGAGGCGGGCCTGAGGGTGGACCTCACGCTGGTCCTGGCGGGCCTGGGGCTCGGCCTGGTGATCGCCCCGGTGTCGTCGGCGGTGCTGCGGGTGAGCCGGGCGGACCAGCACGGCGTGGCGTCGGCGGCGGTCGTGGTGGCGAGGATGATGGGCATGCTGATCGGCATCGCGGCCGTGTCGGCGTGGGGTTTCTACCGGTTCCAGTCGCTGACGGCGCATCTGGACACACCGCTGCCGTTCGGGGTGGACGCGGAGACGTACCGCCGGCAGCTGGCCGAGTACACAGAGCTGGTGCAGGCTGCGCTGCACACCGAGTACACCGAGATGTTCCTGGTCACGGCGGTCATCTGCCTGCTGGGGGCGGTGGTGGCCGCCCGCATGCCGGCCCGCCGCTGAAAGGCGGCCCCACGCGGGCGGTGGTGCCCGCCGACCTACCGGCCCGCCGCTGAGGGGCGGCCCACGAGCCCTCCGAGCAGAGGGCCGCCCCTCGGCGCAGGTTCAGGGCGTCAGGCGGTGCAGGTCGCGCGGGAACGCGGTGACCTGGCGGACGTTGGCGGCGCCGGTCAGCTTGGCCGTCCAGCGTTCGAGGCCGAGGGCGAAGCCGCCGTGGGGCGGCATCCCGTACCGGAACGCCTGGAGATACCCCTCGTACGGGCCGGTGTCCTCGCCCCGGTCGGCCAGCGCGCGGACGTAGTCGTCGTAGCGGTGCAGCCGCTGCCCGCCGGTCACGAGTTCGAGCCCGCGGAAGAGCAGGTCGAACCCGTTGGTGTAGCCGGGCCGCTCGGGGTCGGGGTGGGTGTAGAAGGGCCGCTTGGACATCGGGTAGCCGGTGACGAAGAGGAACTCCGACCCGTGCTCCCGCTCGGCCCACTCCGACAGCCACCGTTCCTGCGCGGGCGACAGGTCGGGCTCCGGCGACGAGGTCAGCCGCTGCGCCTCGGTGAAGTGCACGGCCGGGATCTCGGCGGGCACCTCGGGCAGGCGTACGCCGAGCAGTGACACGGCGTGCCCGGCCCGGCGGCGTACGGACTCCAGCATGCCCGCCACCACCTCGCGCAGCACCGCCATCACGTCCCGGTGGTCGCGGATGAAGCCCAGCTCGGCGTCCAGGCTGGTGTACTGGGCGAGGTGCCGTACGGTGTCGTGCGGCTCGGCGCGGAAGACGGGCCCGACCTCGTAGACCCGCTCGAACACCCCGACCATCGCCTGCTTGTAGAACTGCGGCGACTGCGCGAGGTAGGCGGGCCTGCCGAAGTAGTCGATGGCGAAGACGTTCGCGCCGGACTCGGTGGCCGAGCCGACGATCTTCGGCGTGTGGATCTCGGTGAACCCGAGCCGGTCGAGCGTCTCGCGGAACCCGGCGACGCCCGCGGCCGCGATCTCCAGGGGCGCCCGCAGCAGCGGGTGCCGCAGCGCGACCGGCGCGTGGTCGAGCACGGTCGGCAGCGCCGCGTTGACCGCGGGCCGGTAGAGGTCGAACGGCGGCGCCGCACCCGTCTCGGCCAGCACCTCGATCGAGGGCTCGACCAGCTCATGGCCGCCGGGCGCCTGCGGGTTGGCGGCCACGGTGCCGGTGACCGCGACCACTGTCTCTTCGGCAGGCAGGTCGCTCTCGGCCGAGCCGTTCGCGGAAGACAGGCCGCCCCCTGACGGGCCGACCTCGGAAGGCGGGTCGTGCGCGGTGACGGCCTGGGCGAGCCCGGCGCGGTCGCGTACGACGAGGAAGGACACGGACTTCAGTCGCCGGCGGCGATGGACCCAGCCGGCGACCGTCACTCGTTGCCCGGCGTGCTCAGCGAGCTCCGCCGACAGAACACGAGAGATCATCACAACTCCTGCGAAGAATTGCATGACCCCTTGGGAGTGCGGGGGAGAAGGGAGCTCCCGGTGCCACCGCACTTTCACCGCCCCCGGCGAACGGGGGCGGCCTCGTTACGACCCGATGACGGGGGTCAACCGGCGGGGCATTTCCTCCCCGCACTCAGGAGTGTCTTCACCGGCGGGTCACGGCACCGCCTTCGCAGCTACCGGCGGCTCTCTGCGGCCGTGGGTCCCGCGGCTACTCGTCTCCGTCAACGCGTTGCCGGTGACCTTATCACTTGTCCTTCTTGCGCTTCTCCCTGATTTTCATCGTCACCTCGATGGGCGAGCCGGCGAAGCCGAACTCCTCGCGGATGCGCCGTTCGATGAAGCGCCGGTAGGTGTCCTCCAGCCAGCCGGAGGTGAACAGCACGAACTTGGGCGGCTCGATGGCCGCCTGGGTGGCGAAGAGGATCTTCGGCTGCTTGCCGCCGCGCACCGGCGGCGGGGTCTCGCGCACCAGGTCGGTCAGGAACGCGTTGAGCCGGGCCGTCGGCACCCGCGTGGACCACGAGTCGAGCGCCTTCTCCAGGGCGGGCACGAGCCGGTCGAGGTGGCGGCCGGTCTTGGCGGAGATGTTGACGCGCAGCGCCCACGGGGTGCGGACGAGCTGGCGGTCGATCTCCTTCTCCAGGTAGTAGCGGCGGTCCTCGTCGAGCAGGTCCCACTTGTTGAAGGCGACGACCATGGCCCGGCCCGACTCGATGACCAGGCCGATGATGCGCAGGTCCTGCTCGGTGAGCGGCTGGCTGGCGTCGATGAGCACGACCGCGACCTCGCTGCGCTCGAGCGCTGCGCGGGTGCGCATGGCGGCGTAGAAGTCGGCGCCCTGCAGCTCGCGGTCGCGCCGCCGGATGCCGGCGGTGTCGACGAAGCGCCAGGTGCGCCCGCCCAGCTCGATCAGCTCGTCGACGGGGTCGCGGGTGGTGCCGGCCATCGGGTCGACGAGCACGCGCTCCTCCCCCGCCAGCTTGTTGAGCAGGGAGGACTTGCCGACGTTGGGCTTGCCGAGCAGCGCCACGCGGGCGGGCCCGCGCTCGCCGTCGAAGGTGACCTTCGGCGTCTCGGGCAGCAGGTCGAGCACGACGTCGAGCAGGTCGCCGCTGGAGCGCCCGTGCAACGCGGAGACCGGGTGGGGCTCGCCGAGCCCGAGCGACCACAGCGCGCTGGCCTCCAGCTCGAGCTGCTGGTTGTCGACCTTGTTGGCGGCCAGCACGACCGGCTTGCCCGACTGGCGCAGCACCGAGCCGACGATCTCGTCGGCGTCGGTGGCGCCCACGGTGGCGTCGACCACGAACACGATCACGTCGGCCAGCTCGACGGCCACCTGCGCCTGCTCGGCGATGCGCGCGTTCATGCCCGTGGCGTCGGGGTCCCAGCCGCCGGTGTCGACCACGGTGAAGCGGCGGCCACGCCAGTTGGCGTCGTACGTGACCCGGTCGCGGGTGACGCCCGGCACGTCTTCGACGACCGCCTCACGGCGGCCGATGATGCGGTTGACCAGCGTGGACTTGCCGACGTTCGGCCGGCCCACGATGGCCACGACGGGCAGCGGCGTGCTGTCCTCGTGCTCGCCTATCTCAAGGTCTTCGAGGTCGGCCTCGACCCAATCCCCCGTTGTCACTATTCATCGTCCTTTGTGAGTCCCGCACCGGACTTCGGGTCAGGTGCGCTCTTTGACCAGTCTCAACACTTCCGCGATGACCTCGTCCAAGGTCAGGTCGGTGGTGTCGAGCTCGACGGCGCCCTCCGCCATCGAGAGCGGGTCTGTCTTCCGTGTCGAGTCAAGGGTGTCACGCCTGGCCATGGCCTCGCGCTGCGCCTCCACCGTCGAGCCGGCCACCTCGGCGCTGCGCCGCAGAGCGCGGGCCTCGGGGCTGGCCGTCAGGTAGACCTTCACGGCGGCGTCGGGGCAGACGACCGTGCCGATGTCGCGGCCCTCCACCACGATGTCGCCGTCGCCGACGATCTCGCGCTGGAGCGCCACCAGGCGGGCGCGTACCTCGGGGACCGCCGCCACCAGCGAGACCGCGCCGGTCACGTCGGCCTCCCTGATCGGCCCCGCCACATCGACGCCGTCGACGTGGATGGTGGGGCCGTCAGGGTCGGTGCCGGAGACGACCTCGGGCTCGCCGCAGCGGGCCGCGATGGCGGCGGGATCGGTCAGATCGACGCCCTCGCGCAGCATCCACCAGGTCATCGCGCGGTACATCGCCCCGGTGTCCAGGTAACGCAGGCCCAGCGCGCGGGCGACCCCGCGCGACACGCTCGACTTACCCGACCCCGAAGGGCCGTCCATCGCGACGACCAGACCGGCCACGGTCTCTCCCTCTTCACGTTTCGGCTTGCCGGAAAGAGGCTACCGCCTCCGGGTCAGTCGGCGATCCAGCTCGCGTGGAAGCCGAGCGGCACGCGTACGGGAAGATGCACGGTGGCGACGGGCTCGCCGGTGAAGTCCTGCGCGGACAGGATCACCAGATCGGCCGCTCCCCTGCCGGGGTTGTTGACGTAGGCGAGCACGTAGCCGTCGTCCTCGGCCGCGCCTGAGCCGTCGCCCGCCGGGACGAAGACCGGCTCCCCCGCGTACGCGTCGCGCCCCATCCGCCGCGTCTCCCGCGTGCCGGTCGTCAGGTCGTGCTTGATCAAAGTGTTGTCGAACGCCGAGTCCGGCATGTCCTCAAGATCGGTGGCGCCAGGGTAGAAGCGCTCCTCCACGTCGAAAGTGGCGACGGTGTAGCCGTAGCGGTACGGCCGGCCGGTGCGGCGCTCGTCCATGCGCGGGAACTCCTGCGGCCGGTCGTCGAGCCGCGTCTCGGTCACCGTTCCCGTACACAGGTCGATGCGCCAGCGGTCGAGCGTGGGCGCGCCCCCGAGATCCAATCGGCCGTCCACGAACCGCCTGGGGTAGCGCACGGCGTCCACGACCACCTCATCGCCCTCCTCGTAGGCGTTGAGCGTGTGGAACACCCAGCACGGCGCCACCTCGAACCAGCGCACCTCGCCGGTCGCCCGCGACAGCAGGCCGAGCCGCGGCGCGTGGTCCTCGTTCCACGCGACGGGCAGCGTCGTCCCCTTCTCGGCCTGCTCCATGCTGAACGTCACCGGCAGGTCGTAGATCACCACGTAGTGCTCGGTGAGCGCGAAGTCGTGCATCATCGGCGCGTCGGGGACCGGGATCTTCGTCACCTGCGTCACCTCGCCCTTGGCGTCGATGACGATGTGCTGGTGGTGGTCCCAGCCGAAGAAGTACGCCATCGCGTGCAGCTCGCCGGTGACCGGGTCGAGGTGGGCGTGGCCGGTGTAGCCGCCGGGCAGCTTCCCGCCGAAGTCGCACGGGCCGATCGTGTCGAGCTCGTACGTCAGCTCGTACGGCCGCGCTCCCCCTTCCTGCGTCGCGAACGTGCGGCCGGCCACCCCGATCACGTACGTGTTGGGCGCGAGGTCCAGGCCGGCGTGCACCGGCCCGGAGCGCGGCTCCTCGCCGAGCCGCTCGGCGACGGAGGCGCTGCGCACCCACCGGTTGCGGTACCACTCGGCGCGGCCGTCGCGCAGCCTGATGCCGTGCACCATGCCCTCGGGCAGGAGCATGTGGGCGGCGGCCGGGTCGTCGAGGCCGATCGGGTTGGGGCCGTTGCGCAAGTAGCGGCCGTTCAGCTCGGCCGGGATGCGGCCGGTGACCTCCAGGTCGAAGGCCGTGATCTCCTCGGTGGCGGGGGCGAAGCCTCCGGTGAACGGTGTGGTGCTCATGATCTCCCTCTCCTGTCGTGATCAGGTACGGCGTCCGTCCCGGGTCATGAACGGGGTGAGCACCGAGGTGCACAGCAGCCGGTAGCGGGCCGAGGTGTCGGCCTCCTCGAAGTAGCTGGAGATCTCCAGGCTGACCGCCCCGTGAACGGCCATCCCGAGCAGGTCGGCGATCTCCGGCGCCTCGGCCCCGGCCAGCTCCCCCGCCTCCAGGCATGCGGCCACGCCCGCCACGAGCATGCCGAACGTGCGCTTGGCCGTCCGGATGGCCTCCTCCCCGCCTTGAACCCCGGCAGGGCGCCGAGGAACATCACGCGGTAGTAGTCGGGCTCGGCCAGTGCGTGGTCGCGGTAGGCGGCCAGCATGGCCATCAGCCGGTCGAGCGGGCCGCCGTCGCTCGGCACGTCCAGCAGCCGCCGCTCCAGCCGGGCGAAGCCCTCCAGCCAGAGGGCCTCGCTGAGGCCGTCCTTGCCGCCGAAGAGCGTGTAGATGACCTTCGTGGAGCAGCCGACCTCGGACGCGATGCGCCGGACGGTCAGCGCCGCCGGCCCTTCGTTGATGAGCAGGTTCTTGGCCGCTTCGAGGATGGTCGCCCTGACGACGTCCTGCCCTTCGCGCTGGGCCTGCTGGTACGGGGTGCTCACGGTAACGCCGTTTCTTGTCGGTAACACTGTTACCGATCTTTGTACGCGAAGCCGCCCGGCCCGTCAACCCGGAGACCGGGGCGCTCAGCCCGGGACGCGTCCTGTAGAGCCGGACCTAACACGTGGAAACGGGATCTACCAACTCACTGCGAGCAAGTCGTTACGTATCGTGATTGGGGGGCATCAGGCAGGTATGACAACCGCACCTAACCCGATCGACCTGCAGAAGCACCTGAGCGGGGTCGACTACCCGGCCAGCAAGCAGGATCTGATCAAGGCGGCTCGCGAGCAGAACGCGAGCAAGGACATTCTCAAGGCACTCGAATCCATGCCGGACCGCGAATACGACGGCCCGAACGCCGTCAGCCAGGCGATCACCAAACGCTGATTCGCCCGGCAGGACATCGGGCGGGGCCCCACAGGGCTCCGCCCGATCCGTGTCCCGGCACGGGGTGCGGCCCGTCGCCGCCGACGGCTCCACGCAGGCGTTGCCTCCAAGGATGCGGACAACCGCACGTCAGAAGCCGCCTGAACGCGGACAACCGCGCGCCAGGGGCCGCTTGGACGCGGACAACCGCGCATCAGAAACCGCCTGAATGCGGACAACCGCGCATCAGGGCCGCCTGAACGCGGACATCGGGGCGTCAGAGGCGGCTTGGACGCGGTCGTCGGCAGTGGTGCGTCAGGGGAGTCAGGGGACCTGCCAGCCGCGCTCGTGCAGCGCCTCGGTGAGCGTGGCGGCCGCGCCGGGCTCGACCGACAGCTCGGCGATGCCCAGCGGCAGGCCGGGGGCGTGCTCCAGCCGGACGTCCTCGACGTTGACCCCGACCTCGTCGCACACCTGGAACAGCCGGGCGAGCTGGCCGGGACGGTCGCCGATGACCACCTGAACGACGGCGTACGCGGAGGCGGGCCCGCCGTGCTTGCCGGGGATGCGGTCGTGCCCCGCCACGCCCCGCTTGAGCAACTGGGTGATCTCGTCGGTGGCGGTGCCGTCGCCCTCGGCCAGGGCGCGCAGCGCGCTGGCCGCGTCGACGAGGTCGTTGGCCACGGCCTCCAGCACCTCGGCCACCGGCCCCGCGTTGCCGGACAGGATGCCGAGCCACAGCCCGGGGTCGCTGCCCGCGATCCGCGTGACGTCGCGGATGCCCTGGCCGGCCAGCCCGAGCGCGACGTCGGTGGCGTCGGCGAGCCGGGCCGCCACCGCCGATGCGGCCACGTGGGGTGCGTGCGAGACGACCGCGACCGCGCGGTCATGGTCGATGGCGCTCACCTCGACGGCGTTGGCCCCGCACAGCTCGATCAGCCGCAGCACCGCCGCCTTCGCCTCAGGATCGGCCTCCTCGGTCGGGCACAGCGCCCACGGACGCCCCAGGAACAGATCCTCCCTGGCCGCGCCGGGCCCCGACTTCTCCCGCCCGGCGAGGGGGTGCGAGGCGACGTAGGACGCCAGGTCGCAGCCGAGCTGCCTGGCCCGGTGGATGGGCTCGCCCTTGACGCTGGCCACGTCGGTGTAGAAGCGGGCGGCGCCGATGCGCTGCAGCTCGTGCAGCTCGGTCGCCACGGCCGCGGGCGGCACCGCGATGACCGCGAGGTCCACACCCTCGGCCTGGGCCGTGCCCGGCCGCCACTCCTCGCCTGCGCCGAGCTCCCGTGCCAGCCGTACGGCTCCCTCGTCGCGGTCGGCGAGCAGCACCCGGACGCCCCGCTTGCGCAGCGCCAGCGCCGTGGAGGTGCCGATGAGACCGGTGCCGACGACGAGCACGGTACGAAGATCCATCTCGATGTCCTGATTGGTCGGGCTGAACGGTTGAGAGGTGCCGCGCGGCCGGCCTGCCTGCCGCGTCCTGTGCCTGGTCCTGGGCTGGTTGGTCCTGGGCTGGGTGGTCCTGGGCTTGGAGCGAATCTACTGGGCGATGTCCTGCCTCAGCGCCACCGCGCCCCGCAGATAGACGTGGTGGATCTCGGAACGCGGCCGGTCGGTCTCGATGTGGGCGAGCAGGCGCACCACGCGCGGCAGCGCCCCGGGGACGTCGATCTCGGTGGCGCAGATCAGCGGCACTTCGTGAAAACCCAGCTTACGCGCGGCGAGCGCGGGGAACTCGGCCGTCAGGTCGGGCGTCGCGGTGAACAGCACGCTGATCACGTCGTCCGGAGTCAGGCTGTTACGCTCCATGATCACGCTGACCAGCTCGGTCGTGCCCGAAATGATGGAGTCGCGGTCGTTGGCGTCCACCTGGATCGCACCACGGATCGCCCGCACCATGTGCTTCGTCCCCTTCCAGAGCCGTAGAGCCCGTGCGGAGTTCGCGCACGGGCTCCTGCGTCCGGCCAGATTACAGCTTCACCGCCGCGTACAGGTCGCCGACTTCCTTCAGCGTCAGCGCCCTGACCGTGCCAGGCTTCGTCCGGCCCAGCTTCACCGGGCCGAACTCGATCCTGGCCAGATCGATCACCCGGTGGCCGACCGCTTCGAGCAGCCGCCTGACCACGTGCTTGCGGCCCTCGTGCAGCACCACCTCGACCAGCGCCTGCTGGCCGTGCTCCTGCACCACCGAGAACGAGTCGACCCTGACGATGCCGTCCTCCAGCTCGACGCCCTCCTTGAGCCTGCGGGCGAGGCTGCGCGGGATCGGGCCCGGCACCTTGGCCCAGTACTTCTTCGGCACGCCGTAGCTGGGGTGCGTCAGCCGGTTGGCCAGCTCGCCGTCGTTGGTGAGCAGCAGCAGGCCCTCGGTCTCGGTGTCGAGCCGCCCCACGTGGAACAGCCGAGGCGCCAGGTCCTCGACGTAGTCGGCCAGGCACGGCCGGCCCTGCGGGTCGTTCATGGTGGACACGACGCCGATGGGCTTGTTCAGCGCGTAGTAGACGAGGTCGGGCGCGGTCGGGATGCGCCTGCCGTCGACGTGGATGACCTGCTTGGCCGGGTCGACCTTGGCGCCGAACCTGCGCACCACCTGGCCGTCCACGGTGACGCGGCCCTCGCCGATCATCTCCTCGCAGGCCCTGCGGCTGGCCACGCCCGCCTGGGCGAGCACCTTCTGCAGGCGTACGCCGTCGGGGACCTCGGTGGTGTCGCGCTCGTCGGTGTAGCCCTCGGGGTAGAAGTCGCGGTCGCGGATCGGCTGGCGGGCCGCCTTGACGCGGTCGCGCTGCGGGCTGCCGGAGCCGCCGCGCCGGCTGCTGCCGCCGATGGTCTGCACGACGTCCCTGCGCCCGGTGTCCCTGCGCCCGGTGTCCCTGCGCCCGGTACGCGTCGCGGGACGGCCGCCGCGGCCGCTGCGCACGCTCTCGGACCGGTCGCGCCTGCCGGAGCGCTCCTGGCGGCCGCCGTACTCGTCGCGGTCGCGCTCGGGGCGGTCGGCCCAGTCGCGCCGGCCCGGCCTGTCATCGTCGTCACGCCGGCCGTAGCGGGCGCGGGTGGAGGTCACGGGCTTGGGGGCGACGTCCTCGCGCCGTCCGCCGCGTCCGGCCCTGAACACGCTCGGGCCGCGCTCGTCGCGCCGGTCGTCACGGCGGTCGTCACGGCGGTCGTCACGGTCGTCGCCGCGCCAGTCGTCATAGCGGTCGTCATAACGGTCGTCGCGCCGGCCGGACCGGTGACCGTCCCGGCCCTCGTCGCGGAACCGCTCGCCGCGCTCGTAACGCTCGCCCGTGTCGAACCTGTCGAACCTGTCGAACCTGTCGAACCTGTCGGTCCTGTCGCTGCGGCCGTACCGGGCGCGGGTGCCGCTACGGTCGGCGCGCAGGGAGTCGCGCGACGGACGGCCACGGAAGTCGTCCTGGCCGCGGAAGTCGTCGTCACGGAAGTCGCCCCGGCCGCCGCGGGCACCGCGGGAATCCCCTCCACGCGTGCCGCCGCCGCGGGTGTCACCGGAGCGGAAGGCGGGACGCCCGCCACGGCCGGAGCCGCCGGCACGTCCACGACCGCGTCCATCACCGGACGGGGTGCTACGCCTGTTGATCACTTTGTCGTCTCCTCGAGATTTTCCACGTCGTCGGGGAGGAAGGGCGCGAGCTCGGGGAGCTCGCTCAGGTCCCGCAGTCCCAGACGTTCAAGGAAGTATGAGCTTGTCCGGTAGAGCACTGCCTGGCTCTCCGGGTCGGTGCCGGCCTCCTCGACCAGCCCCCTGGCGACGAGCGTCCGCATGACGCCGTCGCTGTTGACGCCGCGCACCGCGGCGACGCGGGCACGGCTCACCGGTTGCCGGTAGGCAACGACCGCGAGTGTCTCCAGAGCGGCCTGGGTGAGCCGCGTCTGCTGGCCGTCGCGTACGAACCGCTCGACCATAGGCGCGCACTCGGCGCGCGTGTAGAAACGCCAGCCGCCCGCGACTTCTCGCAAATCAAAACCCCGCCCTGCGGCGGTGTATTCCGCCGCGAGCGCGCGCAACGCAGCGGCCACCTCGTGCGTCGGCCGCTCCAGCACTTGAGCCAGCGTCACTTCGGCGACCGGCTCGTCGACCACCATCAGGATAGCCTCAAGCGCCGCCTCCAACGACGGCCCCTCCTCAGAGCCCCCGCCGACGCCCTCGTCCTCACGCCCCTCAGCGTCGCCTTCTCCCGCGCCTGCCGCCGCCGAAGCGCCGTCTCCCCGGGCCCCATTCCGCCGCTCGGAGCCCGAAGCGCTGGTGGCGGCCCCATCAGCCTCACCCCTGGCACTCGTCTCAAGGAAGGCCTCACCGGCGGCCGAAGGCACCGGCACCGCGCCGGAAGGCTCACCGTCACCGGAGGGCAGCGCCACCGCGCCAAAGGGCTCGTCGCCGGAGCCCGCCAGCAGCGCGGCACCGACCGTGCCGCCGCCCGAAGCCTCCGGCGCCGCGCCGGAAAGCTCGCCGCTTCCGGAAACCGCCGACGCTGCGGCACGAACCTCGCCGTCACCCCCGACCGCCGTTGCGTCGGTGCCGAGCCCTCCGTCAGCGGAGCCCTCCGGCGCTTCGGTGGACAATCCAGCCACCGGGGCGGACGATCCGGCCCCGCTAGCGGGCGATCCAGCCCCCGTGGCAGGTGATCCAGCCGCCGTGGCAGGTGCTGACGCCGTTGTTGCAGGCTCCGGCGTCGCAGGGACCGTCGGCTCCTCGGGCGCCTTCACGGCGTCGCCCAGCGCCTCCCGGCCTCCGAGGACGGCACTTCCTGCGGCCTCCCGGCCCCCGACGTCGGCGCTTCCTGCGGCCTCATGCGCGCCCTGCCGCGACGCGCCCAGGCCAGGCGCGGGCGGCTCGGCCCCTTGCGTGTCCTCAGCGGGTCGCGGCGCATCCTCCGCCACGGCGGCACCCGCCGCGCGGGTGCCCGTGTCGGCGGCCTCGCCGCGCGCGTCCACGCCGCCAGACCCCGCGTCGCGGGCGTCCGTGTCGGCGGTCTGCCGCGTGTCAGTCTCGCGCGCGCCCGCCTCGCGTGCCTCCGTCTCGTCGGTCTCCGCGACGGCGGGATCCGGGCCCGCCGACGCCGTGTTCTCCGCACCCGTGATGGGCGGGAGGAGGTCGGGGTCCTCGAGGCGGGGGGCGCCCGGCTGGGCCAGGGAGCCCGGGAGGGTCATCCAGGCGGGCAGCGGCGGCTCGGAGTCGGGCGAGCGGCGCGGGCCGGGCAGCCGGTTGTCGTCAGTCATGGGTCGCTTTCTCCGCCGATTCCTCGTAGTCGTCCCCCACCGCGACCTCGCCGTCGTCGGTGCCCGTCCAGGTCACGTGCAGCTCGCCGAGCGGCTCGACCTGCTCGAACGTCACCGCCGACTCGCGGAACAGCTCGAGCACGGCGAGGAAGCGCGCGATGACCTCGAACGTGCCCTGGCAGTCGGCGGTCAGCGCGCGGAAGGTGGCCCGCCGCAGCCGGCGCAGGTGGCTCACCAGGATGGCGGCCTGCTCCTTGACGCTGGCGAGCGGCTGGTAGATGTGGCCGGTGCTCACGGTGGGCGGCAGCTTGGGGGTGAACGCCTTGGCCGCGATCTTCGCGAGCTGCTCGGGCCCGATGCCGAGCACCAGCTCGGGCAGCAGGTTGGCGAACTGCGGCTCCATCGGCACCGTACGCGGGTAGCGCAGGGACTCCTCGGCCATCCGCGCGGCGAAGATCTTCGCGACTTCCTTGTACGCCTTGTACTGCAGGAGCCGCGCGAACAGCAGGTCTCTGGCCTCCAGCAGCGCCAGGTCCTCTTCGTCCTCGACCTCGCCGGACGGCAGCAGCCTGGCCGCCTTGAGGTCGAGGAGGGTCGCCGCGACCAGCAGGAAGTGGCTGGTCTGGTCGAGGTCCCACTCCGGCCCACGCGAGCGGATGTAGGCGATGAACTCGTCGGTGACCTTGGAGAGCGAGACCTCGGTGATGTCGAGCTTGTGCTTGGCGATGAGGCCGAGGAGCAGGTCGAAGGGTCCTTCGAAGACGTCCAGGTGGACCTGGAAGCCTTGGGGCTCGGTCTGCTCTTCGGTCACCTGGCCATTGTGGCAGGCGCGCGCCAGCGCGAGAGCACCTCTCGGGCCAGCTCACGGTAGGCGTTTGCGCCGAGCGAGGACGGGTCGAACGTCGTGATCGGCTCGCCTGCCACGGTGGCGTCGGGGAAGCGCACCGTACGGTTGATCACGGTGTGGAACACCTTGTCGCCGAACGCCTCCACGACGCGGGCCAGCACCTCGCGGCCGTGCAGGGTACGGGCGTCGTACATGGTGGCGAGCAGGCCCTCGAGCTCCAGGCCCTCGTTGAGCCGCTCCTGCACCTTGGAGATGGTGTCCATGAGCAGGGCGACACCGCGCAGCGCGAAGAACTCGCACTCCAGCGGCACCATGACGCCGTGGGCGGCGGTGAGGGCGTTGATGGTGAGCAGGCCGAGCGACGGCTGGCAGTCGATGAGGCAGACGTCGTAGTGGGGCAGCAGCGGCTTGATGACCCGGCTCAGCACCTGCTCGCGGGCGACCTCGGTGACGAGCTGCACCTCGGCCGCGGACAGGTCGATGTTGCTCGGCAGCAGGTCGAGGCCCTCGACGCCGGTCTGCAGCAGGACGTCTTCCGCGGTGACCCCGCGCTCCATGAGCAGGTTGTAGACCGTGAGGTCGAGCTGCAGCGGATTGATGCCGAGCCCGACGGAGAGCGCGCCCTGCGGGTCGAAGTCGACCAGCAGGACCTTGAGGCCGTATTCGACGAGCGCGGCGCCGAGGTTGATGGTCGTGGTGGTCTTGCCCACGCCGCCCTTCTGGTTGACCATCGCAACCACGCGCGCCGGGCCGTGCACCGTGGGAGGCACCGGCTCGGGGAACACGGGTCTGGGCCGCTGCGTCGGGCCCAAATTGACGCCGTTGGAGGGCGCGTTGGTCTTGGTGTCGCCCCAGGGGTTGTCGGGGGTCCCCGGGGTCGAACCGTTGGTCGTCACAGTCACCAGCTCGAACCTCCCTGACGATCCCGAACCGGACCGTCCGGACGGACACTATGGCGTCGCCACTTAACGCGGCAAGGCGGCACGCCGTGGGCGGCGCACGTCCCAAAAGACTATAGATCACTGCCGGGCACGCGGATGCGCGGCGGCGTAGACCTCGCGGAGCTTGTCGACCGTGACCAGGGTGTAGACCTGGGTGGTCGTCACCGAGGCGTGGCCGAGCAGCTCCTGCACAACCCTAACGTCCGCCCCGCCGTCCAAAAGGTGAGTTGCAAAGGAATGCCGGAGTACGTGGGGACTTATCCCGTCGAGTCCGGCTCGTTCGGCGGCGGCCTGCAGCACCTCCCAGGCGCCCTGCCGGGTCAGACGGCCGCCGCGGGCGTTGAGGAAGACGGCGGAGGTGCCGCGCCCGTGGGCGAGCAGCCCGGGCCTGGCCCGCACCAGGTACGCGTCCAGCGCGGCGCGCGCGTAGCGGCCGAGCGGCACGATCCGCGTGCGGCCGCCCTTGCCGTGCAGGCGCACCTGGTCGTCCTCGAGGTCGTCCACGGCCAGCCCGACGGCCTCGGAGATGCGCGCGCCGGTGCCGTAGAGCACTTCGAGCAGGGCGCGGTTGCGCAGCGTCAGAGGGGCCCCGTCGGGGCCTGAGGCGGCGATGAGCCGCTCGACCTCGTCCACGCCGATCGCCTTGGGCAGGCGGCGCAGCCGGCGCGGCGGGCGCACCTCATGGGCGGGGTCGTGCGCCGTGACGCCTTCGCGCAGGGCGAAGCGGTGCAGCCCGCGCACGGCGGAGACGGCGCGGGCGGCGGAGCTGGCCACGAGGGCGGGATGCTCGCCGTCGCCCTCGCGCAGCGCGGCGAGGAAGGCCTGGACGTCGGCCTCCCCCACCTCGTCGAGCGCCAGGCGGCCGCGCGCCCGGAGATGCTCGACGTAGCGTTGCAGGTCACGGCGGTAGGACGCGAGCGTGTTGGCAGCCAGACCACGTTCTACCGCGAGATGGGCGAGGTAGCTGGAGAGCACCGCCTCCACGAACAGGTCCTTCCGTCACGCCTCCGGGGCGTCGGCGGGGCGCAACCGGGCGAACCCCTCAGCCGAAGCCGCGTACGCGGCGAGGATACCGGCCACGGCCGTGGAATTGTGGATCATTCCCTGGAGGACCTTCTCGACCGCGTCGGCCAGCGGCACCCATTCGACCGGCATGCCGATCTCCTCGTGCCGCTGGACGAAGTCGTTCTCCTCGTCAGGGATCTTGGTCAGGCCGCGCGCCAGGAACACCCTGACCCGCTCGTCGGTCATGCCGGGCGACGAGCGCAGGTCGGCCAGGGTGTGCCAGGTCTCGGCGCGGTCGCCGGCCTCCTCGGCGAGCTCGCGCGCGGCGGTCTCGACCAGCGGCTCGCCCTCCACGTCGCGGATCCCCGCGGGCAGCTCCCACATCAGGTGGCGGGTGGGGTGGCGGTACTGCCTGATGAGCAGGACGCGGTCGTGCTCGTCGAGTGCGAGCGCGGCCACGGCACCCGGGTGGACGACGTAGTCGCGCTCGGCGACCTCGTCGCGGGGCATCCTGACGGTGTCGGTGACGACGTCGATGATGTGGCCCTTGAAGCGATGACGCGTTTCGACGACGTCCCACGACTCGGGCGTGTCGGCGATCAGCGGGCCGTCGGGGCGCCCGCTCACGGGTGCACCTTGGCGCTGCCGACGCGGCTGTCGGCGTAGACGAGCGCGGCGGCGATCAGGCCCTTGAACATCGGGTTGGCCCGGGTCGGCCGCGACTTGAACTCGGGGTGCGCCTGGGTGCCGATGAAGAACGGGTGGACGTCGGTGGGCAGCTCGGTGTACTCGACCAGCCGGCCGTCGGGCGACAGGCCGGAGAAGACCAGGCCGACCTGCTCGAGCCGCTCGCGGTAGGCGTTGTTGACCTCGTAGCGGTGGCGGTGGCGCTCGTCGGCCTTGGCCTTGCCGCCGTACAGCTCCCGGGCCAGCGTGCCCTCGCCGAGCTTGGCGGTGTAGCTGCCGAGCCGCATGGTGCCGCCCATGTCGCGCTCGCCGGCGATGACGTCTTCCTGGTCGGCCATGGTGGAGATGACCGGGTGCTTGGTGTCGGGGTCGAACTCGGAGGAGTTGGCGTTCTCGAGCCCGGCCAGGTTGCGCGCGGCCTCGATGACCATGCCCTGCATGCCGAGGCAGATGCCGAGCAGCGGGATCTTGTTCTCGCGGGCGTGGCGGATGGCGCCGATCTTGCCCTCGATGCCGCGCACGCCGAAGCCTCCGGGGATCAGCACGCCGTCGACGCCGTCGAGCTCGCGCTCTGCGCCCTCGGGGGTCTCGCAGTCGTCGCTCTTGACCCAGCGGATGTTGACGCGGGCGTCGTTGGCGAAGCCGCCGGCGCGCAGCGCCTCGGTGACCGACAGGTACGCGTCCGGCAGGTCGATGTACTTGCCGACCAGCGCGATCGTGACCTCCTTGGCCGGGCGGTGCACCCGGCGCAGGAGCTGCTCCCACTCCGTCCAGTCGACGTCGCGGAAGGGCAGGCCGAGCCGGCGCACGACGTACGCGTCGAGGCCCTCGGCGTGGAGCACCTTCGGGATGTCGTAGATGGAGGCCGCGTCGACGGCGGAGACGACCGCGTCCTCGTCGACGTCGCACATCAGGCTGATCTTGCGCTTGATCGCGGTCTGCACCGGACGGTCGGAGCGCAGCACGATCGCGTCGGGCTGGATGCCGATGCTGCGCAGCGCTGCCACGCTGTGCTGGGTCGGCTTGGTCTTGAGCTCGCCCGACGGCCCGATGTACGGCAGCAGCGACACGTGCAGGAAGAACACGTTGTCGCGGCCCACCTCGTGCCGGATCTGGCGCACGGCCTCGAGGAACGGCTGGGACTCGATGTCGCCGACCGTGCCGCCCACCTCGGTGATGACCACGTCCACGTCAGGACCGGCCATGCCCCGGATGCGGTCCTTGATCTCGTTGGTGATGTGGGGGATGACCTGCACGGTGTCGCCCAGGTATTCGCCCCGCCGCTCCTTGGCGATCACGTTGGAGTAGACCTGGCCGGTGGTGACGTTGGCCGAGCCGTGGAGATCGGTGTCGAGGAAGCGCTCGTAGTGACCGATGTCGAGGTCGGTCTCCGCGCCGTCCTCGGTGACGAACACCTCACCGTGCTGGAACGGGTTCATGGTCCCGGGGTCGACGTTGAGATAAGGGTCGAGCTTCTGCATGGTGACCCTGAGACCGCGCCCCTTGAGAAGGCGACCGAGGCTGGATGCCGTGAGCCCCTTGCCGAGACTGGAGGCGACACCGCCGGTGACGAACAGATGCTTGGTTTGCGATGCGCTGCGCAAAGGGGCTCCCGTGGCTCGAGGTGTGGTCGGAATGTCCACGGGCTCTCAGGATATCAAACAACGCCCTTCACATGCCCGAACGGCTTGACCTAGCGGTAACTTTGGTCCCTATGTCACTCGTTCGGCGGGCTTTGGGGGCGTTGATTCACCGTACGTACGCGGCGATCCGCCATGCCGGAGCGATCACCCCGTCCACGCCATCGGGCTACCGATTCCGGCGTATCGGTGACGGCGTCAGCATCGCCTTCCCCCTGGCGCGATCTTCGGCGAGGAGTGGATCGAGATCGGCGATCACACGCTCGTCGGTGAGCGGGTGTCGCTGTCGTGCGGCATGGTGCCCGGTCACGACCTCGGCCCCGACTCCATCCTGCGCATCGGCGGCGGCTGCTCGATCGGCCGGGGCTCGCACATCGTCGCGCACCAGTCCATCGACATCGGCGACCACGTCTTCACCGGCCCGTACGTCTACATCACCGACCAGAACCACGTCTACGACGACCCCGACGTGCCGATCGGGCGGCAGTGGCCGCGCAACAGCCCGGTCTCGATCGGCTCGGGCTCCTGGCTGGGCGCGGGCGCGATCATCCTGCCCGGCACCACGCTGGGCCGCCAGTGCGTGGTCGCGGGCGGCGCGGTGGTGCGCGGTGAGTTCCCCGATCACAGCGTGGTCGCCGGGGTGCCGGCCAGGCGGGTCCGCGGCTATTCGCCCGAGCTGGGCTGGCACACGCCCGTCACGCAGGACGCCACCATGCGCTGAGCACCGCAGCGATTCCGGCCCTACGCGCTGAGGCCCGGTCCGCCGTCGCGCCCGTCACTCGCGGTCCCGCACGCCGAACCCCCTGCCCACCGCACCCCACCCCCGCACGCGACGGCGGTTCCGGGGATGGACCGAACAAGCTTCTGACGGTTAGCGTCGGTGCATGCGGACCGCGATATGTGAGCGTTTAGGGATCGAGTTCCCGTTGTTCGCCTTCAGCCACTGCCGTGACGTGGTGGCGGCCGTCACGAACGCGGGCGGGTTCGGGGTGCTGGGCGCGGTCGCGTACTCTCCCGAGCAGCTCGACACCGAGCTGACGTGGCTGGACGAGCAGGTGGGCGGCCGGCCGTACGGGGTGGACGTGCTCGTCCCCGGCACGATCGACGCCTCGGCCCACGACCGGCGCGCGCACCTCATGGACGCCGTGCCCGACCGGCACCGCGACTTCATCACGCACTTGATGACCAAGTACGGCGTCAGCACGCCCGTCAGGCCGATGGGCGCGACCGCCGACGAGATGGGCAGGCGGGTGACCGCGGCCGGCGCGACGGGACTGATCGACGTGGCGCTCAAGCACCGCATCGGCCTCATCGCCAGCGCCCTGGGGCCGCCGCCGCCCGAGATGGTGACCAGAGCCAGGGAGGCGGGCGTGCCGGTGGCGGCCCTGGTGGGCACCGTCGAGCACGCGCGCAGGCAGATCGCCGCCGGGGCCGACATCATCGTGGCGCAGGGCACGGAGGCGGGCGGCCACACCGGCGACGTCTCCACGATGGTGCTGGTGCCGCAGGTCGTGGACGCGGTCGCGCCCGTTCCCGTGCTGGCCGCGGGCGGCATCGCGTCCGGGCGGCAGATGGCGGCGGCCATGGCGCTCGGCGCGGAGGGCGTGTGGTGCGGCTCGGTCTGGCTGACGACCGAGGAGGCCGAGACGTCGCCCGCGGTCAAGCGGAAGCTGCTCGCGGCCTCGTCGCTGGACACCGTGCGCTCGCGCTCCCGTACGGGAAAGCCCGCCCGCCAGCTCAAGTCCGCCTGGACCGAGGAGTGGGACGGCGCCGAGGAGAGCCCGGGACCGCTGGGCATGCCGCTGCAGCTGCTGCTCGCCGAGGGCGCGATGGCGCGGATCGGCGCGGCGGCGGAGAAGGGCGAGCCCGGCGCGATCGAGCTGGTCAACTACTTCGTCGGGCAGGTCGTCGGCCAGCTCGACCAGGTACGCCCGGCCAGGGACGTGGTGTACGACATGATCAGCGAGTTCGGCGAGGCGGTCGAGCGCCTGGGCAGGCTCACAGCGGAGTGACCGGCTGCCGCCCCGCCACCTCGGCTCCATCCCCGTCGCGGACCGCATCAGGGCGTGCCTGGCCGTCAGGGACGAGGGCACCGTCCCGTGCGACAACGACGCCTGCGCCACAAGATCGCCCGCGCCCGGCCGCTCGACCGGGCGCTGACCGAAGTCACCGACCCCGGTCTTCGGGACCTCATGGACGAGGCCGCCAGGGCAGACTAGGGGGATGCTCGCCGCTCTGACCGGTTTGGGGCTGTCCACGGCGGCCGGCCTCAACGCCTACATCCCCCTCCTCATCGTGGGTGTGCTCGCCAACTTCACCGACGCCGTACGCCTGCCGGACGGCTACTCCTGGCTGTCGAACTGGGGCGTGCTCGCGATCATCGCCGTGCTGCTGATCGCCGAGCTGGTGCTGGACAAGGTGCCCGCGATCGACAGCGTCAACGACACCATCCAGACCGTGATCCGCCCTGCGTCCGGCGGCGTGGTCTTCTCCGCCACCAACGCCGCCGCCGAGTTCGAACGCTCGGCCTGGATGAGCGAGCACCCCTGGGCCGGGTGGCTGATCGGCATCGTGGCGGCGCTGGCCGTACACGCGGTCAAGGCGCTCGTCCGTCCGGTGGTCAACGCGGGCACGGCCGGGTTCGGCGCGCCGGTGCTGAGCACCGCCGAGGACGCGGGCTCCATCGGGATGAGCCTGGTCGCGGTGTTCGCGCCCGTGCTGGTGCTGGTCGCGCTGCTGGTGCTCGCCGTGCTCGCCTTCCTGCTGATCCGGCGGGTACGGCGGGCGCGCGCCCGCAAGAGGGAGGCGCGTACCGGCCCGCCCCTGTGACCCCGCCCGGCCGCGGCTCTCCACCCCGCCCGGCCGCGGCTCTCCACCCCGCCCGGCCGCGGCTCTCCACCCCGCCCGGCCCGGCGCGTGGGCGGTCAGAGGCGGCGCAGCCAGCCCTCCACCGCGTGCACGAACGCCTCGGGCCGCTCCTCGTGCAGCCGGTGGCTCGCGCCCTCCCAGCACAGCACCGCCGAGGCCGGGTCCTTGAGCAGCCCGCTCTCCCACTGCGCGCGCCCGGGGTCCGCCCAGATCGACAGCACCGGGCAGCGCCTGCGTGCGAGATAGTCGTCGCTGGCCGGGCGCACCCCGATCGCGTCCCCGCTGACGAACATGGCCTCGAACGCCTGCGCCAGCACGTGCGGCGGCATGCCGTACAGGCGGCGCTTGTGCCAGCGCCGGATGAGGGCGGGGGTGCCGGCGTTCGTGCACCACTCGTCGATGCGCTCGGCGGCCTCGTGCGGGCGCTCGCCGCGCAGGGCCGCGATCATCCCGGGGAAGCCGGCGGCGATCTCGGCGCTCATGCCGTAGCCGGGGTCGAGGGCGACGAGTGCCCGTACGCGCTGGGGATGCTCGACGGCCAGGATCGAGACCACCTGCGCCCCCATGGAGTGGCCGACCGCCACCACCTGCGGGATGCCGAGGCGGCCGAGCATGACCTCAAGGTCCTCGGCCATCGCACGCGGCGTGTTCCCGGTCTCGGGGACCGACGAGTAGCCGTGGCCGCGCAGATCCACCGCGATGACGCGGTGCCCGGCGGACAGCGCGTCGATGTGCCACGACCACTGGTGGGAGTCGGCGCCCCAGCCGTGCACGAGCAGCAGCGGCGGCTCGCCGCCCGCCTCGCCGTCGTCGGTGTAGAAGAGCCGGACGCCCGGCTCGACCTGCGCGTACGGCACCTAGCCTCCGACCCTCCGCAGCAGCGGCGTCTCGCCCGCCGCCCATGCCGGCCCGCCCTTCGCGAGCGTGATCCCTGCCGCCATGTCAGCACAGCGTCCGGGCCCGATCAAGAGCTTGCTCGGGTACGCCGTCACGCGCCCCGCCCCTGAACCGCCCGCGCGCACTATCCTTCAAAGCAGCAGCGCCAACAGGAGGTGGCAACGATCAGCGAGTTCCTCATCGTCGTACTGGTGATCCTGGCGTTCCTCCTGTTCCTCGGCGGCCTCGGCATCTTCCTGATCGTCAAGCTGGCCAAGAAGGCCGCGGTCAAGGCCAAGGAGGCCACCGCCCGCATCACGACCCACGTCAACGCCATGGGCACGGGCGACGCCGCCGAGGTGGAGCGTCTCCGGCTCGACCTGCGCCGCGAGGTCTCGCTCACCCGCCAGGCCGTCGAACAGGCCCAGCGCCAGGGCTGGGGGCTCGGCGAGCTGCCCCGGCTGCTGGCCGACCTCACCGCGCAGGCCGACGTCCACGACCAGCAGCTCGGCATGTACGCGCAGCAGCGCCGCATGTCCCCGTACGTCGATCACGCCACGCTCGACCGCCTGCGCCGGCACCAGGCCACGCTGACCGCCATGTGCGCCCGCATCCGCGCCGACCTGCTGAGCAACCAGGTCCAGCACACCGGGGCCGGCATCGCCGACCTCACCCAGCGCACCGACCTGGAGATCGAGGCCCGCCGCCCCGCCCCCGACCCGCTCGACGAGATCGACGATCTGTATCGCCGCACGATGCAGGAGCGCAAAGACCTCCCCTGACGGGCCGCACCCGAGACCTGCGCACAGGTCCTTGGGCGAGCGCCCGAGACCTGCGCAGAGGCCCCTGGGCGAGCGCCCGAAAAGGATCGTCAGGAGGGCAGCAGGGTCGCGAGAGTACGCGCGAACGCCTCCGGATTGTCGAGCATGATGTTGTGCCCGGACTCCGGGATGCCCAGCACCCGCACCCCGGCCGCCCGCAGCTCCCCGGCCCCGTCCGGCTCGTCACCCTCGGGAAAGAGGAAGGCACGCGGAATGGCGGTCAGCCCGATCAGCAGCTCGCGCATGGTCGGCGTGGTGCCCTGGGCCAGGCTGACCGCCGTACGGTGCAGGCCGCGCAGGTCGGCCAGGCGCATCGTGGACCACCAGTGCGGCCCCACCCGGTCGCGCACCTCCTTCCAGCCGCCCGACACGAACTCCTCCTCGCCGTAGGCGGCGATGCCGCTGGTGCCCGGGCGCGGGGGCGTCACCGGATAGGGGTCGAGGTTGGCGTCCACCAGGATCAGGTCGGCGACCAGGCCGGGATGCCGCGCCGCCGCCACGATGGCGACGGCCCCGCCCATGCTGTGCGCGATCACCGCCGCGCCCGCCACACCCGCCTTGCGCAGCGCCTCGGCGAGCGCGTCGGCGTGGGCCTCCAGCGTGTACGAGAAGTCCTGCGGGCGGTCGCTGATGCCGAACCCGAGCAGGTCGATGAGGAGGGAACGGCGGCGCGGCAGCGCCGGGTGCGCCGCGACCTCCGCGTAGTAGGGGGCCGACGTGGCGCCGAGGCCGTGGACGTACACGCGGGCCGGCTCCCGCCCGGCAGCTCGACCCAGCGCATGCGGGCGCCGCTGGGATGAACGATGGCATCGTGCATGACAGCCCTCCTCATGTATCGAAGCCAATATATATCGAACCCGATGTATAATCGGGGCATGCTGGAGCTGGCCATCCTGGGATTCTTGAGGGATCAGCCGTTGCACGGATACGACCTGCGTACGCGTGTGGCCGCCCTGATGGGCCACGTACGCCCGATCGCCGACGGCACCCTCTACCCCGCGATCAAGCGCCTGGCCGACGCCGGCTGGGTGCTCAGGAAGGACGAGCCCGGTGTGGCCGCGGCGCCCCGCCGCATGCTCTACCTGACGCCGGAGGGGCAGGCCGAGCTCGAACGCCGGCTGCGCGAGCCCGCCGACCTCGACATCAGCGACGAGAACCGGTGGTTCACGCTGCTGGCGTTCCTGAGGCACCTCGGGGAGCCGAAGGAGCAGGCGGCGGTGCTGCGGCGGCGGCTCGCCTTCCTGGAGGAGCCGACCAGCTTCTTCTACGACGGCGACCGGCCGATGGCCACCGAGGAGTTCCCCGACCCGTTCCGCCAGGGCCTGCTCACCATCGCCCACGCCACCAGCCAAGCCGAACTGGCCTGGCTCCACACCACCCTCGCCGCCCTGGAAACGCCCGGCGAAACCCCGCCCAGCTGAACACGCCAGGACACCGCGGCCCGCCCGCAGCGGGGACACAGCACAGCCGGTCCCCCGGTCAGCCAGACACGGCGCATCGGCACACGCGTGTTATTCGGCGCACCCGCCGCGAAGCAAGGGGACGGCCTACCGCCGATCGCGCTCCCCAGCCCCAGCCGAACCCCCCGCAAACCGCAGGGCGGGCAGCTACAAGCCGCGCGAGACGCTAAGGGCGCGCCACCGCAAGCCACGACAACGGAGCGGCCGCGAGCCGTGCGAGGCACGAAGCCGGCGCTACAAACCGCCTGAAGAGCAGGACAGGCCGCCGCAAGCCGGGAGAGACGGCGGGCGGGCGTATGGCGTGCGAGCACTGAGCCGGCCGTTGCGAGCCAAGTAAGCGGACGGCCACTGGTTGTGCGAGGTGCGGGGGGTGGGCCGCCACCACGCTCGGGGTGGTCGGTGCGCGGCGGCCCGGGAGGGGTTCTCGAAGTGAAGGGTCAGGACGGGGAGGGGCTGGTGCGGATGACGTCGCCGGTGGCGGCGTCGATGGTGACCTCGTGCTTGGCGCCGTCAGTCGTGACGACGTCGGACTCCCAGACGGTCTTGTCCCGCTCGTCGTCCAGCGCCAGCTCCGTGATGCGCCCCTCGGGCACCGCGGCGGTGATCTTGTCGGCGGCCTGGGCGTAGTCGAGCTTGGCCGCGGCCACCCGGTCGCGGAGCTCGGCCTTGTCGTCGGCGTCGTCCTGTTCGCTGGTCGGGCCGGTCACGACCTTGCCGCCCTCCACGTCGAGCTGGTACTCCGTGCCGTCTTCGCCGACGACCTGGACCTCCCAGCGGCTGCCGTTCTCCTCGGCCTCCATGGAGATCACCTTGGAGCCGGGTACGGCCGCCAGCGCCGCCTGCCCGGCCTGCTTCAACTCCTCCAGGCTCTGCTGGGCGGAGCCCGGCGTGCCGGGGCTGCCGTCCGGCGTGGCGGTGCCAGGGCTGATCGGCATGTCGGTGCTTTCGGCCGTGGGCGTGCCGAGGGTCGGCGACGACCGTACGGCCAGCCGCTCGGCCTCGCTCGTCACCGCCCCGCAGCCCCCTGCGAGCACCGTGGCGCCGACCAGGGCACCGATGATCGACTTGTTCATACCCTGGACGCTGCCCGCCAGAAGGTAAAGCATTCGCCCAGGTCAGGCCACCGGAACGCGTCTGCCGCTGCGCCCACCCCGCCGCCGGACACGCCCCCGTCGCCGGGAACACCACCCTCACCAGGCACGCCGTCCTCGCCAGCAGCCCTTCGCCAGACACCCCGCCGTCACCGGGCCCGCCGCCATCGCGGGCCCAAGGCCCTCAGGGGCACAGCGCCTTCGCCGGGCACGCCGCCATCCGTCACCAGGCGCACCACCGCCGCCGGATACGCACGTCATCACAGACACGCCCCGTCGCCGGACACAGCGCCCTCATCAGACCGCCCCATCGCGGGTCCAAACCCTGAGGGGCACGGCGCCTTCGCTGGGTACAGCACCTTCGCCGGGCGGGTACCGGCTGCGGCGGGTGCCGAGCGCGGCGTGTGCCGAGCGCGGCCGGCGTTCAGCGCGGTGGGCGCGGTGTACGGCGGGCGCGCACACGCCCGGCGATGAGCGTGGCAGCCACAAGCACGCCCGGCGATGAGCGTGGCGAGCACGAGCACACCAGGCGATGAGCGCGGCGAGCACCGGCACACCAGGCCGTGAGCGCGGCGAGCACAAGCACACCAGGCCGTGAGCGCGGCGGAAGCCGACTACAGCGGGAGCCGGGTGCGGCGGGTGCTGAAGCGGAGGCGTCGCGCAGGGTTGTGCCCGGCGACGATGCCAGGCCCGGCAACGGTGCCAGGCCCGGCGACGGTGCCAGGCCCGGCGACGGTGCCAGGCCCGGCGACGGTGCCAGGCCCGGCAACGGCGGCATGCCCGTGCCCGTCGCCCCCGGAGCGGCGCGCCCCCTACTCGACCCCCGCCTCGCGCATGTCGCGCAGCTCGCGCTTGAGCTCCTTGATCTCGTCGCGCAGCCGCGCCGCCACCTCGAACTGCAGGTCGGCCGCCGCCTGGTGCATCTGCTCGGTCAGCGACTCGATGAGGGACTCCATCTGCGCGCGCGGCATCTCGCCCGCGATGGCCTTGGCGTGCTGGCCGGCCTGGCGGGCGCTGAGGCCGGGCACCGGGGCCTTGCCGCGGGACTGCTGGCGACCGCCGCCCATGAGCTGCTGGGTGTCGGCGTCTTCGCGCTGCAGCGAGTCGAGGATGTCGGCGATCTTCTTCCGCAGCGGCTGCGGGTCGATGCCGTGGGCCTCGTTGTAGGCGATCTGCTTGGCCCGGCGCCGGTTGGTCTCGTCGATCGCCCGCTCCATGGACGGGGTGATCTTGTCGGCGTACATGTGGACCTGGCCCGACACGTTTCGGGCGGCGCGGCCGATGGTCTGGATCAGCGACGTCTCCGACCGCAGGAAGCCCTCCTTGTCGGCGTCGAGGATAGCCACCAGCGACACCTCGGGCAGGTCGAGGCCCTCGCGCAGGAGGTTGATGCCGACCAGCACGTCGAACTCGCCGGTGCGCAGCTCGCGCAGCAGCTCGATGCGGCGCAGCGTGTCGACCTCGCTGTGGAGGTAGCGGACCCGGATGCCGAGCTCCAGCAGGTAGTCGGTGAGGTCTTCGGCCATCTTCTTCGTCAGCGTGGTGACCAGCACGCGCTCGTCGCGCTCGGCGCGCTCGCGGATCTCGTGGACCAGGTCGTCGATCTGGCCCTTGGTGGGCTTGACCACGATCTCCGGGTCGACCAGGCCGGTCGGGCGGATGACCTGCTCGACGACCTCGCCCTTGACCCGCGCCAGCTCGTACGGCCCCGGCGTCGCCGACAGGTAGACGGTCTGGCCGATGCGCTCCAGGAACTCCTCCCACTTCAGCGGCCGGTTGTCGAGCGCCGACGGAAGCCGGAAGCCGTGCTCGACCAGCGTGCGCTTGCGGGAGGCGTCGCCTTCGTACATGGCGCCGATCTGCGGGACGGTCTGGTGGGACTCGTCGAGGACCAGCAGGAAGTCTTCTGGGAAGTAGTCGAGCAGCGTGTTGGGCGCGCTGCCCGGCTCGCGGCCGTCCATGTGGCGCGAGTAGTTCTCGATGCCGTTGCAGGTGCCGATCTGGCGCATCATCTCGATGTCGTACGTGGTGCGCATGCGCAGCCGCTGGGCCTCCAGCAGCTTGCCCTGCCGCTCCAGCTCGGCCAGCCGCTCGGCCAGCTCGGCCTCGATGCCCGCGATGGCGGCCGCCATGCGCTCCTCGCCCGCGACGTAGTGGGAGGCGGGGAAGATGTAGAGCTCTTCGTCCTCGGTGATGACCTCGCCGGTGAGCGGGTGCATGGTCGAGAGCTTCTCGATCTCGTCGCCGAACATCTCGATGCGGACGGCGAGCTCTTCGTACTTCGGGATGATCTCGATGGTGTCGCCGCGCACCCGGAACGTGCCGCGGGTGAAGGCCATGTCGTTGCGGGTGTACTGCATGTCGACCAGGCGGCGCAGGAGCTGGTCGCGGTCGATGTCCATGCCGACGCGCAGGCGGGTCATGCGGTCGACGTATTCCTGCGGCGTGCCGAGGCCGTAGATGCACGACACCGATGCGACCACGACGGTGTCGCGGCGGGTGAGCAGCGAGTTGGTGGCCGAGTGGCGCAGCCGCTCGACCTCGTCGTTGATCGACGAGTCCTTCTCGATGTAGGTGTCGCTCTGCGGGACGTACGCCTCCGGCTGGTAGTAGTCGTAGTAGGAGACGAAGTATTCGACCGCGTTGTTGGGCAGCATCTCGCGCAGCTCGTTGGCGAACTGCGCGGCGAGCGTCTTGTTGGGCTGCATGACCAGGGTGGGCCGCTGCAGCCGCTCGATCAGCCACGCGATGGTGGCGGTCTTGCCCGTGCCGGTGGCGCCGAGCAGGACGCTGTCCTTCTCCCCGGCCTTGATGCGGCGCTCCAGCTCGGCGATGGCCGTCGGCTGGTCGCCTGATGGAGTCATCTCGGTGACGACCTTGAACGGCGCCACCTTCCGCTGCAAATCAGTGACCGGTCGCATGTTGCCACTGTAGGCGGCCCGACTGACAGAAAAAGTCAGGCCGGAAGCCCACCCGGGCGCCGGCGGCGATGGCGCGCCGCGATCCCTTGGCGGGCAGGGGATGCGGCGCCGCGATCGGTGTCCATGATCGCCGTCGGTCGCCCCTCCGCTACAGCCAGCAATACCCATATGGCATCACATTGCAAGCGAACCGTAAGCCATACCCGATACGGTCGAATCCGCCTGTAGCGGAAAAGGAAGGTTCGATGTCACGACCCAGAGAGGCACTGATCCAGGCAGGACGGGGCGTAGCCCAGGCGGTGGCCCAAGGGGGTGACGTCCGCCAGGCCGTCGGACAGGCCGTGGGACAGATGGCCGGTCAGGCCGGAGCGATGCCGAACCAAGGCGGTCAGCCCGGCCAGGGCTTCGCGCTGAATCCGCACGACTTCGCCGCGGCCCGCGACGGCGGTCAGTCGCTGGGGACCTCGATCGAGGCGAGGACCGCCTCGCTGAACGAGGCCGGCGAGATCGTCAACCGCAGCTGGACCGAGAACGGGATGCACGTCATCTCCCCGGTGGTGATCCCCAAGGGCAGCACCGCCAAGGTGGTCGTGCCGCTGAGCGTCCTGGTGGTGCTCGGCCTCATCGGCGCGCTCGGCAACATCATCCCCAACGCCGAGGTGCTCTTCGGCCTCCACTACTGGATCGTGCTGGTGCTCGCCGCCGCGTTCCTGTGGTGGCGGCGCAGCGTGGTGATGGTGCCCGAGGGCTGCAAGGCGCTCATCACGCAGTTCGGCAAGCTCGTGCACATCGCCGACCCCGGGCGGGTGACGCTGTTCAACCCGTGGAAGCGGGTCAGCTACATCGTCAACACCACGCGCGAGTACCCGTTCAACGCCCCGATCAGCGAGGCGCCCACGCAGCAGGGCGTCAAGGCGAGCGTGGACCTGTTCCTGCAGTTCAGGATCGAGAACCCGGCCGAGTTCATCTTCGTGCTCGGCTCGGTCAGCGGCTTTCAGTCCAAGCTGCAGAACGCCATCAGCGAGGTCACCCGCTCCCTGATCTACGCCCAGCGGGCCGAGGAGATCTACGACCTCGTCGGCGAGAGCACGGTCGGCATGCTGGAGAGCCTCAACCAGCAGTTCCTGCCCGCCGTACGGCTCACCGACGTCAACATCACGCACGCCGAGCCGTCCAGCCAGGAGTACCGCATGGACCTGGCCGCGCCCGAGATGGTGCGCGTCGCCAAGGAGGCCTACACCTACGAGTACGAGCTCCAGCTGCGCAAGGAGCAGAACGAGGGTGACCTGGTCAAGGAGCTGGCCGGGCTGCAGGAGACGCTGAGCGCCATCCAGGCGGAGATCGCGAGCTACCAGGCCCGTATGGACACCGCGCTCGAACGCGCCACCCACCAGGCGACCGCGCAGGCCAGGCAGCGCCTCATCGAGGCGGAGTCCAAGGCGAACGCCAACGCCGCGCTCCTGGAGGCGCAGGCGCTGGACATCAGGGCGCTGTCGGCCGCCGAGGCGCCCGAGATCCTCGACTACCGCTTCCAGCAGGACCTGTTGAACAAGCTGGAGTCCGTCGCCGCCAGGCTGCCCCAGGTGGTGCAGGTGGGCGACGAGACCGAGATCGACTTCCTGGCCCTGGCCCAGCAGCTCGTGGGCGGCAAGGACGCGGCGCTGTTCTCCGAGGAGGACATGGCCGCCATCCGCGGCAGGCTCGACGAGATCGCGGCGCGCGTCCGCGCCCGTGAGGCCGAGATCGCCGGTCTGCTGCAGAAGGCCGCGGCCGACGTGGAGGAGCCGCCACCGCACACGCCGCCGCAGGCGCAGGTGTCCGACGCCGACCTCGAACGCACGGTGGAGCGGCTGCTGCCGAACGGCCCGCACCACGGAGAGCCTGGGAGTGCCATCTGATGAGCAGGGAATTCTCGAAGATCAAGGAGTCGCTGGCCTCCTGGAGTGAGATCCGCCAGCTCCTGCGCGGCGGCGAGCAGGGCCAGCTCGTGCCGGTCGTCATCCCCAAGGACCGGCGCGGCTTCGCGTGGATGACGCTGGTGTTCCTGGCGATCTACTTCGCCGGCATGGCCGTGCTCACCGACCTGACGCTCATCGCGGCGCTCGCCGCGCTGGTGTTCCTGCTGCTCGCGCTGCTCACGGTGTGGCGCAAGGCGATCATCGAGATCGAGGAGGGCACGACCGGCGTGCGCAGCCGCTGGGGCGCCATCACCGGCACCCTCCCGCCGGGCCGCCACTACCTGTGGCTGCCGTGGGACCGGGTGGACGCGGTGGTGGACACCTCGACGGAGATCCCGTACTCGGCGCCGATCGTGGCCTGCCCCACGGCCGAGAACGTGCCGCTGAAGTCGATCGAGTTCTTCCTGAAGTTCCGGATCGTGGACCCGGTCGCGTTCGTCCGCACCATCGGGGCGAGCAACTTCGACCTGGTGCTCTCCAGCGCCGTGCAGGACGCCATCAGGCAGCGCAGCCGCAAGGTCCACACCGAGCGGGCGTACGACCTGCGCGGCTCCGACGTCGGCGACATGCAGGACGCGCTCAACCGCCAGCTCGGCCGCTATGGCGTGCGCATCACCGGCGCCAACATCCCCGACGTGCAGCTTCCCGACCAGTACCAGCAGCACCTGGCCACCCGCGAGAAGGTCGCCAAGGAGATGTCGGCCTACGAGCGCGAGTGGGAGCTGACCCGCAAGCGCCGCATCGACACGCTGCTGATGGAGATCGAGCGCTCGAAGAAGACGCGTGACGCCCGCGTGGTCGAGGTCAAGGCCGCCTACAACACCGCGCGCAAGGACGTGGCGCGCATGCTGGAGGAGCAGGAGACCGAGGCGCAGCGGGTGACGTGGGAGATCGAGGCGCGCGGCAGGGCCGAGCTGACCGCCGCCGAGAACGAGGCCAAGGCGCTGCGGCGGCTGGCCGAGTCGTACCGGGACAACCGGGCCGTGCTGCAGTACGAGCTGGCCCGCAGGCGCCTCGACGTGGGCGCCAAGCTCGCGGAGAACGCGCCGCAGCCGCTGGTCGTGCGCACCCAGCAGGGCCAGTCGGACTCCGCGCTCAGCACCCTCCTGCTCGCCCAGCTCCTCCCCCGCATCTCGGGAGCCGGGTCGGCAAACGTGAACGGCCACACAACTTCCGCTTCCGCTTAGGAGAACCTCCATGGTGTTCCGCAAACTGATGGCCGCTTTCGGCGCGGGCGTCGAGGTCGACACGGTGCTGACCGGCAGGGACGTACGGCCGGGCGAGCTGCTGCGCGGCGTCGTCCACTTCCGTGGCGGCAAGTCCGACTACAAGGTCGAGGGCATCTACATCGACCTCACGGCCGTGGTCGAGGTCGAGTCGGGCGACAGCGAGTACAAGACGAGCTACAGCTTCCAGCGCACGCAGGTCGCCGGGACGTTCCAGCTCGCGGCGGGCGCGCAGCACCAGCACCCGTTCGAGGTCCCGATCCCGTGGGAGACCCCGATCAGCGCGGTGGGCGGGCATCCGCTGCACGGCATGAAGCTGGGCGTGCACACGGAGCTGGCGCTGGCGGGCGCGCTCGACAAGGGCGACCTCGACCCGCTGTACGTCAGCCCGCTGCCGGCCCAGAACCACGTGCTCGCGGCGCTGGACCGGATGGGCTTCCGGTTCAAGGGCGCCGACCTGGAGCGCGGCACGCTGTACGGCTCGACGATGCCGTTCTTCCAGGAGATCGAGTACTACGCGGGAGGCGAGTGGCGGCGCCGCTTCAACGAGCTGGAGCTGACGTTCATCGCCGGGCCGCACCAGATGGACGTCATCCTGGAGGCCGACAAGAAGGGCGGCTTCCTGACCTCCGGCCACGATGCGTACAACCGCTTCACCGTGCGCTATGACGACCCGCCGCAGGCGGCGGACGCGGCGTTGCAGCGCGGGCTGGAGGCGATGGCCCGGCGCAGGGGCTGGTTCTAGCGCGTCCTAGAGCCGTGCCACCGCGAGCAGGTGGCCGCTGACCCCCAGCAGCGACGGCACGGACTCCACCCGACGGGCGGCGTCGAGCAGCAGCTTGCGCCGCCCTTCGTCGTCCTGCCAGTCGTTGACGTCGCCGTAGAGCCAGAAGGCGCCCTCCAGGCCGTAACGCCGCGGCTCGGGCAGCCCGGCGTCGGCGAACTCGCCGGGGATGTCGTCGGGGTCGTGCAGGTAGGCGCGGAACCCGCTCCCCGCGCCCTCCCCGGTGATCAGGAGGCCGGTCTCGAGCGAGGTGTGCACGGCGAAGCGCCACGCGCCCTGCGGGTAGATGCCGAGGTGCACGGTGTCGTGGAGTGCGGCGTACCGGCTGATGAAGGCGGCGGCGATCACCCCGCCCGGCTTGGCGGCGCGGCGGGCCTCGCGCAGCCGGTCGTCGCGCTCGGGCAGGTGGTAGAGCGGGCCGAGCAGCAGCACCGCGTCGGCCTCGCCGTCGGGGACCGGCAGGTCGCGGGCGTCGCCGAGGCGCGCCGTCACGCCGGGCAGCTCGCCCGCCTCGGCCACGTGCAGCGGCACCGGGTCGATCACCTCGACCTCGTAGCCCTCTTCGGCCGGCCACCCGGCGTGCACGCCGGTGCCGCCGCCCACGTCGAGCACGCGGGCCGGGGCCGGGGGCAGGGTGCGGCGCAGGACGTCGCGCGTGCGCCCGTACTCCAGCCGGCCGCGTCCCTCGCGCAGCCGGGTACGCTCGCCGCCGCGCTCGTAGTAGGCCATGAGGACGGGATCGGTGATCATGGCGCGATCCTCAGCGCCGCCCCGCGGGCGAGGCGAGCGATTATCCCCGGCGCGAAGCCCCGGCCCGAGGCCAGAACCCCGGCACGGAATCCCCGGCGCAGTAGGGGTTTCGCGCCTTTGCGCGAGCTGGCAGTGCCATGGTGCGATCGTTACCATGACGACAGGCACTGACTGATCATGAGACGGCGGGGCGGGGCGCATGGGACGGTTCAAGGCGGCGATGCGCAGGACCGCCCTGTGGGGGGCGCGCAACGCCGACGGCGCCATCGCGCTCGGGCTTGCCTTCGTGGTGGGCGTGCTCGGCATCCTGCCGCCGGAGCTCTTCGGCGAAGACGGCAACGAGATCCAGACGCAGCTCGTGAACGCGTCGGCCCTGGTGATCATGGCGCTGGTGGCCACCGCGCTGCTGCGCGACCGCGCCCGCCAGGCCCCCGTGGAGAAGACGATCACCTCGGGCGCGCTGGCCGAGCTGCCGATCAGGCTGGCCCGCCTGGAGGAGATCGAGACGCTGGCCCACAGCACCCGGCACGCCCTCGACGCGCTGCAGCTCGTCCGCGTGCTGGGCAGCAGGCAGGAGATCGCGCAGTGCCACGCCGAGGCCAGGCGCGACACCACCCGGTGGATCTTCAAGGGCGGCACCGGCACCTACCTGCGGGCCGTCACGCTGCCGCAGTGCGTGGCCGCCGCCCGCAAGGACAAGCGCCACCTCACCGTGCGCATCGAGGTCATCGACCCCTCCGACCTGGAGGTGTGCGAGACGTACGCCCACTACCGCCGCTCGCTGTCCGACGCCCCCGACGGCACCGGCGAGACGTGGACGACCGACCGGGTCAGGAAGGAGTCGTACGCGACCGTGCTGGCCGCCTTCTGGCACCGCCAGCGTTACGGCCTGCTCGACATCGGGGTGGCCCTGTCGTCCACGATGACCACTTTCCGCTGGGACCTGTCGTCGAGCCGCGTCATCATGACGGTCGAAGACCCCAACAAGGCCATGACGGCGCTCAGGGACACCTTCTACTACGAGAACTGCGACACCGAGCTGCGGCTCAGCTTCGAGCAGGCGCGGCGGGTGCCGCTGGAGATGTACCGGAAGGTGCCGCTGAGCGACGAGCCCACGATCGAGGAGGTGCAGGAGCTGTTCGAGCGCGTGGGGCTGCCCTTGCCCAAGTCCTACAACGGGCGCGACGTCGTCGACATCGCGCGCAAGGCGCTGCGTGCCGTGGACCCGTACGGATGAGCATCGAAGGGGTGCGGCGGCTGGTCGACGAGGGGCGCGCCAGGGCGTGGGCCTTGGAGGAGCTGTCGCGGCCGGGCCTGACCGCGGTGCGTCATCCGCTCGGGTTCGTCTGCCTGCCGATCGAGCGCGACGGCGGCGACGGCGTGTGCCTGCACGTGTGGTCCGGTTCGCTCGCCCACGCCGAGGTGACCACCTCGCAGATCCACTGCCACAGCTGGGACCTGGTCAGTCACGTGCTCTACGGCCAGGTGCGCAACGTGCACGTGGTCGTCACCGACGCGGGAGCCGACGCCACCCACCGCGTCTACGAGGTGGTCAGCGGCGCCGACGGCGACCGCATCTCTCCCACCGGGCGCACCGTGCGCCATGCGACGGGGCTGGTGGAGGTCTTCGGCCCCGGCGACACGTACACGCTGGCCGCCGACCGCTTCCACAGCAGCGTCGTGCCCGAAGATGGTGAGGCGGCCACCATCGCGCTCGGCCGTGGCAGGCCGGGCGCCCGCGACCTGTCGCTGGGCCCGCTTGACGGCGGCGCCCACCACGTGGCGAGGCAGCCGCTGGACGCCGAGGAGACGGCGCTGGCCGTCCGCCTGATCACCGCGCATCTGACCTGAGAGGGCAACGCCGATGGACCTGGACCACGCTCGCACGGTCGCCGTCGAAGCCGCCGAGGCCGCGGGGGCGCTGATCCGGGAGGGCACGCGGCGCAGCCTGCGGGTGCACGCCAAGGGCGACGCCGGAGACGTGGTGACCGACCTCGACCTCGCGTCGGAGAAGCTGCTGCTTGAGCGGATCCTGACGGCGTTCCCGTCGCACGCGGTGATCGCCGAGGAGTCGGGGCTGAACGGCGCGGCGGGCTGCGAGTGGACGTGGCTGGTCGATCCGCTCGACGGCACCAACAACATCGCCATCGGGCTGCCCGCGTACGTGGTGGGGGTGGCGCTGTGCCGGGCCTGGCCGCAGCTCGGCGTGGTGCACGACCCGGTCTCGGCGCAGACGTGGTCGGCCATCAAAGGCAGGGGCGCGCTGGCGTCGTCGGGCCGGCGGCTGTCCGCGCCGTACGCGCCGAGCCCGCACGGGCCGCTGCTGGCCTGGATCCAGGGCTACGGCATCGCCAGGGACGACGCGACCGTGCTCAGGCTGAAGTCGGCGCTCGACCTCCACGCCCGCCGAGTGCTGCAGCTGTGGACGCCGCTGCTGTCGTGGGCGATGCTGGCCCGCGGCGACATCGACGGCATCGTGGGCTACCGCACCGGGGTGGTGGACCTGCCGGCGGGCGCGCTGCTCGCGCAGGAGGCGGGCATCGAGATCAGGGCGCTGGACGGCGGCCCGTACGACGAGCGCATCCAGGGCGCGGCCGATGAGCGCAGCTACGTGGCCGCGCATCCGCGCGCCCTGCCCGGCCTGCTCGCGCTGCTCCAGTGACGGCCTGAACGATCAGCCGAACGCGACCAGCGCCCACACCGTCGCCGCCGTGCCCACGACGGCGAGGCCGGCGCCGGTGAGCAGGAAGCGCGGCATCGGCACGGTCACGTCGTGGCGGCGGCACGACTCGAACCACAGCAGCGTGGCGAGCGACGCCCACGGCGTGATGACCGGGCCGACGTTGGTGCCGGCCAGCAGCGCCAGCAGGTGGTCCTGCTGGACGGCCGGGATGACGATCTCGACCGCCTTGTACGCCGGCAGATTGTTGATCAGGTTGGCCAGCCCGGCCCCCACGGCGGCGATGCGCAGCGGATCGTCGTCGGTGCCGATCAGCCAGGTCATCAGTGCCGACAGGCCGTTGCCGCTGAGCGTGGGCACCACCAGGAACAGCCCGGTCACGAAGATGATGAGCTGCCACGGGATCAGGCTCCACCTCAGCCGCTCGCGGGCGCGCACCAGGAACGCGGCCACGACGATGACCGCCGCCGCCACGGCCGCCACCGCGACGTGCGCGCCGAGCAGCAGCAGCACGATGAACAGCAGGCAGCCGGCCGCCGCCGTCGCGAACAGCACCCGGTCGGCCACCGGCTCCAGCACCGGTGGGACGTAGCGCAGATCGCGCCGCTCGCCCCTGCGCCAGAAGAACACCCACAGGAACGCCATCGTCACCGCGATCGCGGCGAGCTGGGGCGCCCACATGCGGGCGGCGAACTCCTGCGTGGTAAGACCGATCTTGGTCATGCCGAGGAGGTTCGTCAGGTTGGAGACCGGCAGCAGCAGGCTCGCGGTGTTGGCCAGCCAGATCGTTGTCATGGCTAAAGGCAGCGCGGCGATGCGCGCGCGGGGCGCCAGGGCCAGCATCACGGGGGTGAGCAGGACGGCCGTCGTGTCCAGGTTCAGGAAGATCGTGACGAGGGACGCGAAGGCCGTGCAGAGGAGGAAGAGCGCGGCATAGTTGCCGCGGCCGAGCACCGCCATCCTCGCCGCGATCGCGTCGAAGACCTGCGCCTCCTTGGTCAGCTCGGCCACCACGATGATCGCCACCAGGAAGACCAGCAGCGGCCCGATCTCGCTCAGGCTCTCGACGGCCGCCTCCCACGGCAGCAACCCGGTCGCCACGAAGACCAGCCCCAGAATCAGCAGCCCGATCCTGATCCAGTCGAGTACGCCAAGACGCCGCAACACCTGACGATGATCGCACACACGCTGCAAAACGCCGATCCCACAGGAGATACTGAGCAGATGGCACGTGACGGCAGGCCGATCGACATCTTCGTCAGCTACTCCCCGGCCGACACGGCCTGGGCGACCTGGATCGCGTGGGAGCTCGAGGCGGCGGGCTACAAGACCATGATCCAGGCGTGGGACTTCGTGCCCGGCACCAACTTCATCGACTTCATGGACCGCGGCGTCAGCGAGGCGAAGCTCGTCGTGGCCGTGCTCTCGCGCAACTACCTCGGCTCGCGCTACGGCCGCATGGAGTGGCAGGCCGCGCTGCGCGCCGACCCCGACAACCCGTCCAACAAGCTCGTCACCATCCGCCTGGAGGACGTGCCGCTCGAAGGGCTGCTGTCCACCATCACCTGGGTGGACCTGCTGGGCGTCACCGACCCGGGCCAGGCCAGGGCGCTGCTGCTCGGCCGGGTCAGGGAGGCGCTGGCGGGCCGGGCCAAGCCCGAGGTCCCGCCCGCGTTCCCGGACGGCTCCTCGGTGCCGGCGTCCGTGCCCGCCCCGCCGCCGGCCCTGCCCGCCCTGCCCGAGTCCGCCGAGCCGGCCAGGGCCAGGCGCAGGCCGGTGACCGCGCCGACGTTCCCGCCCGCCGCGGCCACCGGGCGCGGGCGCGAGACGATCAGCGTGCTGCACATCGGCGGGCCCCGCTTCGGCCGGGCGCTGCCCGACCCGGGCGACCCGTTCACGCCCGAGGACATGCAGGCCCGCATCTGGGCCGACCTGACCGCCATGTACGACCGCGGCATGCCGCGCCCCGACCTCATGGTCATCGCGGGCGACCTCACCGAGTCGGGCACGCTCGGCCAGTTCGGGCAGGCCACCCGGTTCGTCACCGACCTGCGGCTGCTGCTCGGCCTGGAGCCGCACCGGCTCATCCTGCTGCCCGGCCCGCGCGACGTCACCAAGGCCGCCGCCAGCGCCTACTTCCTGACCTGCGAGGCCGACGACGTCGCGCCGCAGCCGCCCTACTGGCCCAAGTGGCGGCACTTCGCCTCCCTGTTCGGGGAGGTCTACCAGGGGCTGGACGACCGGGTGTTCGACGGCGGGCAGCCGTGGACCATGTTCGAGGTGCCCGACCTGCAGGTGGTCGTGGCCGGGCTCAACTCCACGATGGCGATGAGCCACCTGGAGCGCGACGCGTACGCGATGATCGGGGAGGCGCAGGCGGCCTGGTTCGCCGAACGGCTGCGCCCCTACGAGGAGCGCGCGTGGCTGCGCCTGGGCGCGATGGGCCACCCGCCGGCCGAGCTGCGCGACGCCGCCACCTACGAGCGGCTCCTCGGCCACCGCCTCAACCTGCTCTTCCACGGCGGCACGGGCCCGGCGGGCGAGGGCCATATCGCCGCGCCGCGCGCCGGGCGGCACCAGGTGATCGAGATCGGCCCCGACGGCCTGCGCACATGGCTGCCCGACGCGGGCCTGCCCGAGCGGGTGCGCGCCAGGTGGCGGTCCGCGCAGACCACGTTCACCGGGCAGACCCCGCCTGCGCCGCCGCCCGCGCCCGAGCCGGAGCGGCGCGCGCCCAGCCCCGTCGAGCTGCTGCTCGACCGCATCGCCGAGGTGTGCGAGGCGCGGCACGAGCGGGCCAGGATCCGCAGGTTCGACACCCACCTCGTGGTCACGCACCCCGAGGACGGGTTCGTCCGGCAGACCATGATCGGCGCGTACGTCGGCGAGGTCACCGCGGAGAGCGCCGCCGCGTTCGTGCGCACCGCCCACGCCGCCGGGCTGTCGGCCGAGCTGGTCTATCAGGGACCGCCCGCGCCGCGCGCGGTCCGCGACGACCTCATGCGCAAGGGCGTGCGGCTGCGCAGCTTCACCGAGTTCCAGGGCCTGCTCGACCTGAGCGGCTACGTCGCCGAGCAGACCGCGCGGCTCACCTCCGACCGCCGCTACCCGCCCAGCCTGTACGTCCCCCAGCGCTACCGCGAGCTCGACCGCCCCGGCAGCCAGGTCAAGGCCGGGCTGACCGACGAGCTGATGCGGCTGCTGTCGGCCGACCACGGCCGTTTCGTGCTGCTGCTCGGCGACTTCGGCCACGGCAAGACGTTCGCGCTGCGCGAGCTGGCCCGCCGCATCCCCACCGAGCTGCCCCACCTGACGCCGATCCTCATCGAGCTGCGCGCGCTCGACAAGGCGCACTCGGTGGACGCGCTGGTGGCGGCCCACCTGGCGAGCCACGGCGAGGAGGTCATCGACCTCAAGGCGTTCCGCTACCTGCTCAGGCAGGGCCGCATCGTGCTGCTGTTCGACGGGTTCGACGAGCTGGTGACCCGGCTCACCTACGACCGCGCGGCCGACCACCTGGCGACGCTGCTCGCCGCGGCCGAGGACAAGGCGAAGATCGTGGTGGCCAGCCGTACGCAGCACTTCAAGTCGCACAGCCAGGTGCTGACCTCGCTGGGCGAGATGGTGGGCGTGCTGCCGCAGCGGCGGGTGCTCGGCGTCGAGAACTTCGCGCCCGACCAGATCAGCTCCTACCTGGCCAACAGGTTCGGCGACGACGCCGAGGCGGGCGCCCGCATGGCGCTGATGCGGGAGATGGAGGACCTGCTCGCGCTGGCCCAGAACCCGCGCATGCTGAGTTTCATCGCCGACCTCGACGCCGACCGCCTCCGTACGGTCGCCCAGGCCCGCCACACGATCAGCCCGGCCCTGCTGTACGAGGAGATCCTCACCTCCTGGCTGACCTTCGAGGAGCGGCGGGCCAAGGTTCCCGGCTCCACCGGCGGGCTCAGCGTGGACGAGCTGTGGCAGGCGGTGACGGCGCTGGCGGTGCGGCTGTGGGAGTCGGGCGAGTCGCTGCTCGGCATGGACGAGCTGACCGAGATCGGCGAGACGCTGACCGACCTGGCCGACGGGCAGCTCACGGCCGCGCACGCGGCGTTCCGCATGGGTTCGGGCAGCCTGCTGGTGCGCACCGAGGAGGGCATGTTCGGGTTCATCCACACCTCGGTGATGGAGTGGCTGATCGCCCGCCACATCGCCGCCACCATGGACGGCCCCGAGCTGCTGTCGCGCCGGCCGCTGTCGGCGCTGACCGTGGAGTTCCTGTGCGACCTGGCCGACGTGCGGGCGCTGCGCGCCTGGGTGAACGACCCGCCGCAGGACGACGTCTCCCGCGCCAACGCCGTCAAGATCGCCGCCAGGCTGCGCACGCCCGCCCGTACGGACCTGCGCGGCGCCAACCTCAAGGGCGAGGACCTGTCGGCCCGTGACCTGCGCGAGGTCGATCTGACCGGCGCCGACCTGTCCGAGGCGACGCTCGTCGGCACGAACCTGTCCAGGGCCGTGCTGCGCGAGGCCCGCCTGACCGGGGCCAGGCTCGACGGCGCCCAGCTCACCGGGGCCGACCTGCGCGGCGCCGACCTGTCGGGGGCCCGGCTGGCGCGCGTCGACCTGAGCGACGCGGCCGTCGAGGGCGCCCGCTGGCACCGCGCCACGCTCATCGACGTGACCGGCACGCTGCCGCGCCTGCCCGGCGCCGCCGTGGTGCCGGGGCAGCCGGTCGAGGTGGAGTTCGCCCCGGCCGGCATCGGCGTCCCGTACGGCTACCACTTCCAGAACAGCCGCCTGCCCGAGCCGATCGCCTACAGCCCCGACGGCGCGACCATCGCGGTCGGCAACGAGGACGGCGGCGTGCTGCTGTGCGTCGGCGGCGCGCCCGTGCGCACGCTCCAGGGTCACCGGGGCCGCGTCTACGCCGTGACGTTCGCCGGCGACCTGATGGCGACCGGCGCGAGCGACGGCGTGGTGCTGCTGTGGGACGCGCTGACCGGCGAGCCGGTACGCCGCCTGGACGGCCACCCGGGCGGCGTCTGGCCGCTGCGGCTCAGCCCTTCGGGCGACCTGGTGGCGGCGGGCGGCGGCGACGGCATCGTCCGGGTGTGGGAGAGCGCCACCGGCCGGCTGCTGCACGAGCTGGCCGGGCACCAGGCGCCGATCTACACCGCGTCGTTCGGCCGCTCGGCCCTGGTGACCGGCGACGCCGCGGGCGTCGTGCGCGTGTGGGACATCGGATCCGGGCAGATGAAGGAGACGCTGGGCGAGCACCGCGGCAGCGTCTACCGCGCCGTGCACAGCCCCGACGGCAAGCTGCTCGCCACCGGCGACGAGGCGGGCACCGTACGCCTGTGGGACACCGCCACCTGGACCCGCCTGCACGAGCTGACCGGCCACTTCGGCAGCGTCTACTCGCTGGCGTTCTCGCCCGACGGCACGCTGCTGGCCAGCGGCGACACGGCCGGGTCGGTGCGCCTGTGGACCTCGTCAGGCGAGACGCGCGGCGTGCACACCACCCACGCCACCAGCGTCTACCAGGTCGCCTTCAGCCCCGGCGGGCAGATCCTGGCCAGCGGCGACGCCAACGGCGTGGTGCGCCTGCAGCGCGTCGGCGACTCCGGCAAGGTCGAGCTGACCGGGCACCGCAGCTCGGTGTGGCCGTTCGTGTTCAGCCCCGACGGGCAGCAGCTCGCCACCAGCAGCAACGACGGCACCGTACGCCTGTGGGACCCGCAGACCGGCCAGTGCCAGCGGGTGCTGCGCGGCCACGGCCGCCGCATCTCCTCCGTCGCCTTCAGCGCCGACGGCTCGATGCTGGCCACCAGCGGCAACGACGGCATCGTGCGGCTGTGGGAGCCGCGCACCGGCCGCCGGCTGCGCGAGTTCACCGGCAGCTCCGACCGGCTGATCTCGGCGTCCTTCTCCCCCGCGGGCCCGGTGCTCGCCACCGCCAGCAACGACGGCGGCGTGCACTTCTGGAACGCCGCGACCGGCGACTACGAGCGCGAGCTCAACGCCGAGACCGAGCACGTGTGGGCCGAGGCGTTCAGCCCCGACGGCGACCTGCTCGCCACGGCCAACGACGACGACACGGTACGCCTGTGGTACCGGCCGACCGGGCGGCTCTCCGGCAACCTGGCCGAGCATCGCGGCAGGGTGCGCTCGATCGCGTTCAGCCCCGACGGCGCCTACGTGGCCACCGGCTGCGACGACACGCTAGTCCGCGTCTGGCACATCCGCACAGGACGCCGGGTCGCCGTCCTGGAAGGGCACACCGACCGGGTCTACTCCGTCTCCTACTCCCCCGACGGGCGCCACCTCGTCAGCGCCGGCAACGACGGCCGGGCCATGGTGTGGGAGCTGCCGCCCGGCCTGGCGCCGCGCCTGGTCCACACGCTGCGGCACGAGGGGCGGCTGTGGAGCGCGGCGTTCAACGGGACGGGCTCACTGCTGGCCACCGGGGGCGACGACGCGCTCATCCGTATCTACGACGCCGCCACCGGCGACCTGCGGCGCATCCTGGCCGGGCACAACCGCCGCATCTGGTCGGTCGCCTTCAGCCCCGCACCCGACTCCGAGCTGCTGGCCAGCGCCGGCGACGACGGCGTGGTCATCCTCTGGGAGGGCGACCGGCGGCTGGCGACGCTGCTGGGGCTGCCCGAGGGGTGGGCGGCCATCGCGCCCGACGGCCGCTACAAGGTGCAGGGCGAGCCGGGCGGGCAGTTCTGGCACGTGGTCGGCATGGCGCGGTTCGAGCTGGGCGAGCTGGACGCGTACCTGCCGGAGGTGCGTCAGGTGCCGCTCGACGAGCCGTTCTAGTAGACCTCGATGCGGTCCATGCTGATCACGGTGCTGCCCGAGGCCGGGTTGCGCTCGCCGGTCACCCGGACGCGCAGCGTGTGCGTGCCGTACGGCAGCACCGGGCTCAGGTAGTTGAGCTGCTCGCCCACCCGGATCCCGCTGTAGTAGTCGACTCGCTGCTCGGGGCCGCCGTCGATGGAGATGGCGGCGATGCCGTTGCCGCGGTCGCGCACGCTCAGCAGCGCAACCCGGCTGCCGGTGAACGTGACCGTCGCCGTCGCGCCCGCCTGGCCGCTCCAGTGGTCGTTGCCCCAGAAGCACTGGTTGCCGCAGCCCGAGCCGGACTGCCAGGTGCCCGCGTACGTGACCTGCGGGTCGAAGTCGTTGATCACCGAGGTGGCGGCGCCGGGGTCGCCGGACGGCAGCCGCTGGGTGGCGCCGGCCGCGAGCGGGCGGCCGAAGTGCGGGGTGCCGTCGGCGTTCCAGGTGAAGCGCTGCACCCTGGTGGTGCGGAAGTCGTAGGTGTAGGTGCTGGTGTTCTTGGCGTGGTAGGCGATCCAGTCCTCGGTGCCGTCGGGCGAGCGGAAGAACGAGTGGTGCCCGGGGCCCCACACGCCCGTCTCGTCGTTCCTCGAGAACACCGGCCCCGGGTGCTGCCGCCAGTTCGACGTCACCATCGGGTCGGCGCCGTCGGCGATGCTCAGCATCCAGAGCTGGTAGTCCGGCTTGCCGGTGTCGCACGTCGAGTAGGTGAGGAACGTCCGGCCGTTGCGGTAGAGCGGTGTCGGTCCCTCGCGCACCTCGGGGCAGCCGCCGTCCGCCGGGATCGCCACCCGGCCGCCGGTGACCGTCCACGGGTTGCTCATGCGGGCGATGTAGAGCTGCGCGGGCCCGCCCATGCCGCGGCCGGGGCCCGCCCAGACGAAGTACATCTGCCCGTTGTGGGTGATCGGCTCGCCGTCGATCGCGTACTCGCCGAAGTCGGCGATCTTGGCCTTGAACGCGTACGGGCCCATGGGGTCGTCGCCCGCCGACTCCAGGACGTACATACGGTGGTTGGCGTCCACCCCGTCCGACGCCGTGTAGTAGATGTACCAGCGGGAGCCGACGTGCCGGAAGGCCGGCGCCCACATCTGCTTGTCACGGCTCGCGTCGCCGTCCCGCCACACCACCTGCTCCGGCTCGGCCAGCAGCGTCGCCAGGCTGCGCGACCGCCAGATGCCGATCCGGTCGCCCCTGGTCGTGGCCACGTAGTAGGAGCCGTCGTGGTAGATCAGGCTGGGGTCGGCGGAGGGGTTGACCGGGTTGCGGAACGAGTCGGCCGCGCGCGCTGTGCCGGGCTTCGGCTCGTACGAGGCCGCGTGGGCCGAAGTCGCTACGGCCTGGGCCGGTGGCGCTACGGCCTGGGCCGGTGGCGCTACGGCCTGGTCCCGTGGCGCTACGGCCTGAGCCGGTGCCGCTATGGTCTGGGCCTGTGCCGCCGCAGGCTGGGCCGGTGCGGCCGCGGGCTGGGCCTGGGCTGATGCCGTTTCCGCCTGGGCGGGTGCATGGATCGACGGGCTCAGGGCGACGATGAGTGCGGCGAGCACCACGTGAGCGGCCCGCCACGGCGACGTGCGCGGCATCGGCGATCCTTCCACGATCTTGCCGGTCGATCTTTCTGATCGTCAGGGAAGGATGTCATGCCGTCAAGGCATCTTGGGGACAGACCCTTGCGAACAGGGCATGCGCGGTTCTCAGTCGAGGACCGCCTTCAAAGGGCTCAGGCTTTTGAAGGGCTCAGGCGCAGAAGGCGACCGCAGAAAGGCGCGCAGGCTCAGGCGTGGGCCGCACGGCGCAGCAGCTCGTCCCAGACCTCGTTCACACGGGCGTCCAGATCTTCCAGCGAGCCGTCGTTGGGGATCACGATGTCGGCGGCGGCCAGCCGCTCGTCCCGGCTCGCCTGGGCGGCGATGCGGGCCTTGGCGTCGGCCTCCGCCATGCCGCGGTATGCGGCCAGGCGGCGGATGCGCAGCTCGTCGGGGGCGTCGACGACGATCACCACGTCGTACATGGAGGCCAGGTTGTTCTCCACGAGCAGCGGCACGTCGTACACCATGATCGTGTCGTCGGGGGCCGTACGCTGCAGCTCCGCCACCCGCTCCCCCACCAGCGGATGCACGATCGCGTTGAGCGCCGCCAGCTTCTCCGAGTCGTTGAAGACGATCGAGCCGAGCTTCTCCCGGTTGAGCGAGCCGTCGGGACGCAGCACATCCTCGCCGAACGTCTCCACCACCCGCGCCAGCCCCGGCGTGCCGGGCTCGACCACCTCGCGGGCGATCACGTCGGCGTCTATCACCATCGCGCCCTTGGCCGCGAGCCGCTTGGACACCTCGCTCTTGCCGGAACCGATCCCGCCGGTGAGCCCGATCTTCAACACGCGGGAAAGCCTATCGCCCGCCATCCCCGCCGGTCCCTCAGGCCGCCGGCTCCGGCGTCATGCGCAGGTGGATCAGGGTCAGGTGGTCGTCCATGCGCTCGCGGTGGGTCTCGCGGTAGCCCAGCCTCCGGTAGAACCGCAGGTTGGCCTCCGACAGGTGACCGGTGAACAGGTCGAACGCCTGCGCCTGCGGCACCCGCTCGTGCAGGGCGCGCAGCAGGGCCGTACCGATGCCTCTGCCCTGGAGGTCGGGGGCCACGATCAGCCGGCCGACCAGGCAGGTGGTGCCGGCCAGGCGGCCGCGTACGGCGCCGACGATGCGGCCCGCCTCGACCGCCTTGAGCACCACCGCGTCCTCGATGACCTTGCGCACCTGTTCGAGCGACTCGACCAGCGGCGGGATGTAGGGGTCGCCGTACAGCTGGGCCTCGCTGACGTAGGCCGCCCGCTGCAAGGTCAGGACCTCGCCCGCGTCGTCGGGCACCGCCTGCTCGATCACCACCCGTCGCAGCCTACCCTCAGCGGCCCTCCCCCGCCGTGAGCTCGCCGGGGCACACCGTACGCGGCTTGGGCACCACGCCGTTGACCAGGAAGTCGTGCACGCGTGCCCGCAGGCAGGCGGCCCGCAGCTTGGCGGCCCCTTGCAGGAGGTACGCGTCGTGCCCGTCCCCGTGCCACAGCACCACCGCGCCGGGGATCTGCCTGGCCAGCCGAGCCGCCGCCGCAGGCGGGCTCACCACGTCGAGCCGCCCGATCCCGACCAGTACAACCGCCCCTGACCCTCTCTCAGCGGGTCGCGCAGCACGACCGCTTCGTGACGCACCACGATCGGCACCCGCCGACCCGCCGCCACCGATGACCGCCGACCCACCGCCATCGCCATCCGCCGACCCGCCACCACCGATGACCGCCGATTCGCCACCACGGGTCCGGCCCACCTCACCATCCACTTCGCGGCCGGCACCCGCGTCCGGGGTTGCCGCCGAGCCGGTGGCACTGCCCTGCGGCCCGCGACCACCTCTGAGCAAGGGGTCACCACCACCGGCCTCCGGTTCGCCGCCACTCCGGCCCACGGAGCCGGCATCATCACCGGCACCACCTCGGGGCGAGGAACCGACGGCGCCGACCTCCGACCCAGCACCATAGCGGGGCGAGGCGCCGAGGCCGCTGGGCTCAGAAGCGTCACCGCCTCGGGGCGTGGGGACGGTGGCACCGGGCTCCCATACGCCGCGGCCGTGGGGCGAAGGGCTGGTGGCGCCGGTCCGCGCCGACCGGCTTCCGGCCGCTCCCGAAGAGGCCGGCCCTCGCCGCTTCCGGCTGACGCGGGCTGCCCGCCACCTCCGGCCGGCGCGGACTCGTCACCACCTCCGGCCGGCGCGGACTCCTCAGCACCGGTCAGCCGGGACCGGTCGATCCGCAGGGGGTGAGGCCGCCAGCTCGGGCGGGTGTCCAAGCCGAGGCACTTGCCGACCTCGTAGCGAGCGGTCAGCCACCCCACCCGAGGTGCCACCTCACGCAGCCGGGACTCCATGCGCAGGAAGCTCCGGTAACCGGGCACGACGGGCATGAAGTCGTGGCAGTGCATCGCACGGGAGACGGTGGCAGGCGCGTCAGGCCGCCGCACGGCGGCGAGCGCCGCCAGCGCCCGGACATCGCCCTCCTCTGCAGCGGCGAGCGCCCTGGCCAGCTCCGGCCACCGCCGCGCTTCAAGCCCGGCAAGCACGGCGGCGGTGATCCTCCGCTCGTCGATCACCCGCCCGGCCCGGACGCCCTCCCCCGCCCGCCCACGCAGCGCATCACGCCCACCCGGCAGCCGCTCATGCTCCTCGTCGCGTGCCGCACGGTGCTCCGAAGGCGGTCTCTTCACCGCGCCACCACGCCCAGGAGCGACGGCCGACGGCTCCCCACTCAGCAAGCCGCCATCGACCAAGGGCGCCGCACCCAGCAGCCGACCGAGCCGAGACCCCCCTACCAGAGGTTCTTCGCCGAGCAGCCCATCGACCCGAGGCTCCACCTCCGAAGAAGCACCGCCACGCGACCCCCGGCCCCCAGAACCCGCAGCCGAAGCCGCCTCACCGATCAGACCACTCACCTCAGGACCCGCCACCAGAGGCGCCGCGCCCAGCAACCTTTCAAACCCGCGAGCCGCCGCCGAAGGCGCTTCCCCAAGCAGCACATCCACCCCAGGACCCGCCGCCCCAGAACCCGCCGCCGCAGGCACCCTGCCGGCCGGCCCACCGGCTCCGCCGCCCGCCACCGAAGGCTCCTCGCCGGGCAGCCCACCGTCACCAGTGCCCGCCGTCGAGGACTTCCCACCGAGCAGGGCATCGCCACCGGGGCGCACCGCCTCTGGAGAGACGAGGCCGACCAGCCCGCCGGCCCAGAAACGGCTACGCCAGGCGCACCGGCCAGCAACCCGCCAAGCCCGACGCCCGCGACCAGCGGAGCCTTGCCGAGCAGGGAGCCGAGATCAGGGCCGGAAGCGGAACGGGGCTCGCCAAGAGAACCCGCACGCACATGCCCGCGTGCCGCCGGTGTTCCGGCGGGCGCGCGCTCCTGCCCGGGACCCTCCGGCAGAGGCACGCGATCGTGCCCGGAACCGACCGACAGAGACGCGCGCTCCTGCCCGGAACCGGCCGACAGAGACGGGCGTTCGCGTCCAGGTTCAGCGGGCGAAGGGGCGGGATCACGTCCAGGCCCAGCGGGCGAAGGAGCGAGTGTTTGGCGCCCGGGACCAACGGACGAAGGAGCGAGTGTTGTGCGCCCCGGATCGACGGACGGAGAGGCGAGGTCGCGTCCCGGACCAGTAGGCAGCGGGGTGCGTCCGTGCTCAGGCTGGACCGGCAAGGGGGCGCGTTCGAGGAGGTCGTCCAAGACCGCGATCGCATCGCCGTCGAGCGGACACCCCAGCCGACCGGCGCACCAGTCGCGGAAGGAGCGCAGCCGCCGCTCGGCCGCACGGGCGCGGGCGATGAGCCGCCTGCCCAGGCTGGGCTCGGAGTGATCGGGTACGCCCTCCAGGTACATCCGCCCGACCTTGCCGGGGAACAACTCCAGGTACGCCTGCCCGTAGACGGCCCCGTACCCGTTGCCGAAGTACCGCAGGCGACGCTCGCCGAGCGCGTCCCGCAGGACGTCGAGGTCGTGTGCCACCTGCCAGGCCGTGAGGCCGTCGTAGGCGGGCCCGGAGGCGATCCGGCAGCTTCTGTCATAGGCGGCGTTGTGACCGGCGTAGGAGCGCCATGCGGCCTCTGTGGAGGCCAGCTGGAGCCTCCGGGGGTCGGGCGGCGGCACGGAGCAGCGCACCATGGCGGTGCTCCCCCGGTCACCGATGCCGCGCGGCTCGAAGAGCACCACGTCGAACCACCGGGCAAGCTCGCTCACCGTGTCGGGCCGGGCGCGCACGCCCTGGATGGTGGAGCCCTCGCCGGTGTTCACGATCAGCGGGCCCAGGCTGCGGCGCGGGTCGCGGGCGGGCAGCCAGGCCAGGTCGATCTCCGTACGCGTCCCGCCGGGCCGCTTCCAGTCGACGGGCACCGAAAGTCTCCCGCACCTGAGCCCGTCGCCGCACTCCCGCCATCGCACCCGCCCGAGCCGGCCGTTCGCCGCGCCGGGCGGCTCCGCCCACAGCCCGCCATCGTCACGCCCTCTCGGCGCGTCCGCCGGGTCCGCCACGCCCGACGCGGCCGGTACGGCGGCAGCGAGGACGGCGATGACCGCCGTGAGACCCGCCGCCGCCCGGATGACCGGCTGAACCATGCCCACGTACGTCGCTCCTGACAGTCGCAGCCACCAAGCGCCGCCCAGTTTGGCAGCGCCCATCACCACAGGTCACAGGTTTGCAAAGACCCTCAAGTAAAATCTCGGCGCGCCAGCCGACGAATCCGGAAAAGTTCGCTCATGTCGTGTGCGAGTCAAGCGGGCTGACGACTCGCAACACGCCGCCGGGGTTCCAACGCGCCCGGTGAGCGAGGAGAAGCACGCCCCAGGGCGGCAAAAGCAGCCCGCGTCTGCGACCGCCGGGGCCTGGGGGCGGTGCAGGGCACGCGGCTGGTGGGGCGGTCGTCGGCGCGAGAACACCCGGCCTCCGATCCAGCACGGCAGCGGCCCCAGGAGCGCGGCGCCGGCGTAACAAAAGCAGCGGAAAACCTCCCCGGCATGCGGAAGGCCCCGCACGGTGATCCGTGCGGGGCCTTCCGCCACTTCTTTCCGGCCACGAACCCGAGGCGGCTAAGCCTCAGGCGGCGGCCGATGCCCGGTGCGGGGCGTCAGCTCTGGCCGCCCGCGAGCTTCTCGCGCAGCGCGGCGAGCGCCTCGTCAGAGGCGAGCGCGCCGCTGGCCGGAGCGGACGAGCCGCCCTGCTGGCCCTGGCTCTCGCCGCTGTAGGACGAGGGAGCGGCCTCGCCGGCCTCCGCCTCGGCCTTGCGGGCCTCCTCGATCTGCCGCCTGTGGGCCTCGTAGCGCTGCTGGGCCTCGGCGTACTGCCGCTCCCACTCCTCGCGCTGCTTGTCGAAGCCCTCGAGCCACTCCCCGGTCTCCGGGTCGAAGCCCTCGGGGTAGATGTAGTTGCCGTGCTCGTCGTAGGTGGCGGCCATGCCGTAAAGCGTCGGGTCGAACTCGACCTCGGCACCCACGCCCTCGTTCGCCTGCTTCAGCGAGAGGCTGATGCGGCGACGGTCGAGGTCGATGTCGATGATCTTGACGAAGATCTCGTCGCCGACCTGGACGACCTGCTCCGGGATCTCCACGTGGCGCTCGGCCAGCTCGGAGATGTGGACCAGGCCCTCGATGCCCTCCTCGACCCGGACGAACGCGCCGAACGGCACCAGCTTGGTGACGCGGCCCGGCACGACCTGGCCGATCTGGTGGGTGCGGGCGAACTGCTGCCAGGGGTCTTCCTGGGTGGCCTTGAGCGACAGGGAGACGCGCTCGCGCTCCATGTCGACGTCGAGGACCTCGACCGTGACCTCCTGGCCGACCTCGACGACCTCGGACGGGTGGTCGATGTGCTTCCAGGACAGCTCGGACACGTGGACCAGACCGTCGACGCCGCCGAGGTCCACGAAGGCACCGAAGTTGACGATCGAGGAGACGACGCCCTTGCGGACCTGACCCTTCTGCAGGGTGTTGAGGAAGGTCTGGCGAACCTCGGACTGCGTCTGCTCGAGCCAGGCGCGGCGCGACAGGACGACGTTGTTGCGGTTCTTGTCAAGCTCGATGATCTTGGCCTCGAGCTCACGACCCACGTACGGCTGCAGATCGCGAACACGGCGCATCTCGACCAGGGAGGCGGGGAGGAAGCCCCGCAGGCCGATGTCGAGGATGAGACCACCCTTGACGACCTCGATGACGGTGCCGGTGACGATGCCGTCCTCGTCCTTGATCTTCTCGATCGTGCCCCAGGCGCGCTCGTACTGAGCACGCTTCTTGGACAGGATCAGGCGGCCCTCCTTGTCCTCCTTCTGGAGAACGAGAGCCTCGACGTGTTCGCCGACCTCCACGACGTCAGCGGGATCGACATCGTGCTTGATCGAAAGCTCGCGCGAGGGGATGACACCCTCGGTCTTGTAGCCGATATCGAGAAGAACCTCGTCTCGATCGACCTTGACGACGGTGCCCTCGACGATGTCGCCGTCGTTGAAGTACTTGATGGTCTCGTCGATCGCCGCGAGGAAGGCTTCCTCGGACCCGATGTCGTTGACCGCTACCTGCGGGGTGCTCGAGGTGGCCTCAGTGCTGGACGTCATGTGTGGAATTGCTCCGAACGCGGACAGGATGTCGATGTGGCGGATGCGCGGCAGGCCCTCTTCCGCATCAAGCCGAGGAATTACGACATCGACGTGACCGAGCGCGAGCCCGCTCCGTCTGAGGCGCGCGCGAGCCCACAGCGCAGCGATCAGCATATGAGACCAACGCCACGGGGTCAATCCGGGGAGGTCTCAGTAGGTGATGACCTGGAGCCCATGCTTGGCGACGATATTACCCCGAGCTTTCTTCGGAATGGAGATTCTTTCCGGGTCGCCGTCGCTCACGAAGCGCTTGCGGGGATGGCGGTCCAGCCACTCGAGCCAGTATTGGGAGCACCACTTGCGGCACTCCCCCTTCTTGCCGTTGCTCTGGATGCGCTGGATCGCCCCGCGGTCGAACTTTTTCGCGTACGGCGAAACGGACGGCTCGGCCCCGGCGAGGAACACGCCGGCGAAGTCGTAGCGCGTGCCCTTCCACGAGCCCTTCCTGGCCGTCTTCTTCCCCCGGGGCATCGACCCGTACGGCAAAGCCATGGTCTGGGACGGCGGCGCGCCGAGCTTCTTCAGCAGCCGCTCGAGCCGGGCGATCTGCTCCCTGACCTTCTCGCTCTTGAGCGTGCGCAGGTCGGGGTGGCTCCAGGTGTGGTTGGCCACCTCGTAGCCGTGGTCGACCAGCCACCGCACGGCCGCCGCCTGCGCGTCGTGCTCGCGCAGCCCGAACGGCTCTTTACTCACCCAGAACGTGGCCACCGGCCGGAAGCCCGGATATCGGGCGGCCACCTCCTGGATGATGCCCACGGCGGTGTCGGGCCGCGGCCGGCCCTTGGCGTCCAGCGCGAAGTGGCTGGGGTGGCCGTCGTCGAACGTCAGCACGACGGGGAACTTGCCGGCCGGCACCCTGATGTCGCCCTTGACGAACTCGGCCGCCGTGATGGGCACGTAGCCGCGCTTGGCCAGCTTCTCCAGCTCCTTGCGGAGCTGGGCGGGCGTACGGTCGAGCGAGGCGCGCCGCTTGGCGAGGATGCGGTGGTACATCAGCACCGGCACCAGCCCCGCCTCGTTGGCGCGCACCTGCCGGGCGAACTCGGGCGTGGACACCACCCCCGGCGGCTCTCCGACCGGGGTGGGCGCGGGCGGCTCCGCGCTGCCCTGGACGGTGGTGGCGGCCTCGGGTCTGGCGTGCGGTCTCGGCTCGCCTGGCATGAGGACGAGCCCGATGACGGCGACCGTGATCACCGCTACGTTCGCGACGACGATGATCCGCGTGAGTGACGCTGGTAACCGCACGAAACTCCCGGCCGTTCGGTGATGACGGCTCCACACATTAGTGCAGAACCGCCCACGGCGCGGCTTTCGCGGCTACCGCCCCAAGCCCTCCCCGGCCCCGCCCGGTCAGTGTCCGGCGTCCTCCCAGGTGCGGCCGACGCCCACCGAGACCTCCAGCGGGACGCGCAGGTGGTAGGCGGCGTTCATCTGCTCGCGTACGAGCTGGGTGAGCCGCTCCAGCTCGCCCGGCGCGACCTCGAACACCAGCTCGTCGTGGACCTGCAGCAGCATCCGCGAGGCCAGCCCCTCCTCGGCGATCGCCCGGTGCACGTTGAGCATGGCGACCTTGATGATGTCGGCCGCCGAGCCCTGGATGGGGGCGTTGAGCGCCATCCGCTCGGCCATCTCGCGGCGCTGGCGGTTGTCGCTGGTGAGGTCGGGCAGGTAGCGGCGGCGGCCCATGATCGTCTCGGTGTAGCCGTCCTTGCGCGCCTGGGCGACGATGGCCTGCAGGAAGTCGCGGACACCGCCGAACTCCTCGAAGTACTCCTCCTTCAGCGCCCGCGCCTCGGCCACCGGGATGTTGAGCTGCCCGGCGAGCCCGAAGTCGGACAGGCCGTAGGCCAGGCCGTAGTTCATCGCCTTGATGCGGGCCCGCAGCTCGCCGTCGATCTGCTCGGGCGGCAGGTCGAACACGCGGGCGGCGGTGGCCTGGTGGAAGTCGTGGCCCGACTCGAACGCCTCGATCAGGGACTCGTCGCCCGACAGGTGGGCCATGATGCGCAGCTCGATCTGGCTGTAGTCGGCGGTCAGCAGCGTCTCGTAGCCCTCGCCGACCACGAAGCCCTGCCGGATGCGGCGGCCCTCGGCGGTGCGAATCGGGATGTTCTGCAGGTTGGGCTTCTCCGACGACAGCCGGCCGGTGGCGGCGATGATCTGGTTGAACGTGGTGTGGATGCGCCCGTCGTCGCCGATCTCCTTGATGAGGCCCTCGACCGTGGTGCGCAGCTTCTGCTGGTCGCGGTGGCGCAGCATGATCGTGGGCAGCTCGTGGTCGGTCTGGGTGGCCAGCCAGGCGAGCTGGTCGGCGTCGGTGCTGTAGCCGGTCTTGATCTTCTTCGTCTTGGGGAGGTTGAGCCGGACGAAGAGGATCTCCTGCAGCTGCTTGGGCGAGCCGAGGTTGAACTGCTCGCCGACCGAGCGGTGCGCCTCCTCCACCGCCTGCTTGACCGCGGCGCCGAACTCGGCCTCGAGGGCGGCGAAGTAGTCCCGGTCGACCGCGATGCCGGTCCGCTCCATCTCGGCGAGCACCGACAGCAGCGGCAGCTCGACGTCGGCCAGGAGCTGGGTGCCGCCCCGGCCGGCCAGGAACTTCTCCAGGGCTTCGGCCAGCTCGAGCACGACGTGGGCGCGCAGCGCGAGGTCCTTGGCCGGGGCGTCCTCGTCGTCGCCGAAGAGCGCGGCCTGCCCGTTGTCCTCGTGCTCGGCGCGCAGGTCGCGGTGGAGGTAGCGGCGGGCGAGGTCTTCGAGCGCGAACGTGCGCTGGCCCGGCATCGCGAGGTAGGCGGCGAGCGCGGTGTCGCAGCTCAGCCCGCGCAGCTCCATGCCCTGCGCCCACAGCGCCAGAATGGGCCCCTTGGCGTCGTGGACGGCCTTGGGCTTGGTGTCGTCGCCCAGCCAGGCACGCAGGGCCGCCTCGTCCTCCTCGGTCAGCTTGACCGGGTCGATGTGGGCGGCGGTGCCGTCGGGCGAGGCGATGGCGATGGCGTCGATGCGGCCGGTGCCCCTGCCGTAGACGCCCTTGAACGCGAGCCCGGCCCGGCCCTCGGGCAGCGCCGCGAGCCAGCCGGCCACCCGGCCGGGGCCGAGCAGCACGGTCTCGACCTCGAAGCCCTGCTCGGGCTCCTGCTCGCCGGTGCCGAGCACCTTGAAGACCCGATCGCGCAGCTCGCCGCGGATCTGCAGGGTGTCGAACAGCTTGTCGATCTCTTCGCGCTCCCAGGCGCCCTGCTTCAGCTCGGCGGGCTCGGCCTCGATCGGGACGTCGCGCAGCAGCTCGGTCAGCCGGCGGTTCATCAGCACCTGGGCGACGTGTTCGCGCAGCTTGTCGCCGACCTTGCCCTTGACCTCGTCGACCCGGTCGACGAGCGCGGCGAGCGAGCCGTATTCGCGCACCCACTTGGCCGCGGTCTTCTCCCCCACGCCGGGGATGCTCAGGAGGTTGTCGCTGGGGTCGCCGCGCAGGGCGGCGAAGTCGGGGTACTGCGCCGGGGTCAGACCGTATTTCTCCTGGACCGCCTCGGGGGTGAAGCGGGTCATGTCGCTGATGCCGCGCCGCGTCATCAGGACCGTGACGTGCTCGTCGACGAGCTGCAGCGCGTCGCGGTCACCGGTGACGATCAGAACGTCCATGCCCTGCTCGCGCGCACGGGTGGCCAGGGTGGCGATGAGGTCGTCGGCCTCGAAGCCGGCCTTGGACAGGCGCGGGATGCGCAGCACGTCGAGCAGCTCGAAGATGAGCTGCATCTGGCCGCGGAAGTCCTCGGGCGTCTCGGCCCTGTTGGCCTTGTAGTCGGCGTATTCCTCATGGCGGAACGTCGGCTCCGACCGGTCGAAGGCCACCGCGACATGCGTGGGGCGCTCGTCGCGCAGGACGTTGGTCAGCATCGAGGTGAACCCGTAGACCGCCTCGGTGTGCTGACCGTCGGTGGTCATGAGGTTGGCGTCTTTGAGCGCGTAGAACGCGCGATAGGCCAGCGAATGCCCGTCGAGCAGCAGCAGGCACGGGCGGCTGGGGGTCACTTCACTCTTCGGCACACCCGCAGCCTAGTCTGCGTCTCCGACAGAAAACCCGAGCTCGGAAGAGTGGAGGCGTCACTTTGACGCAGACCGACCCTATGGACGTCTCGATACTCCGCGACATGCACAAGAACACGCTCGCCGACCGGATGGGCATCGAGTTCCTCGAGGTCTCGGCGGAGCGGGTGGTGGGCCGGATGCCGGTCGAGGGGAACACGCAGCCGTACGGGCTGCTGCACGGCGGGGCCTCGGCGGTGCTGGCCGAGACGCTGGGCTCGGTGGGCGCGGCCGTGCACGCCGGCGCCGGCCGGATCGCCGTGGGCATCGAGATCAACGCCACCCATCACCGCTCGGCCCGCGAGGGCTGGGTCACGGGGGTGGCGACCCGGCTGCACGGCGGCAGGACGCTGGCGACGTACGACATCGAGATCACCGACGAGCAGGGCAGGCGCGTGTGCACCTCACGCCTCACCTGCATGCTTCGTGACGCTTGACCAGAAGCGTCCCATACGTCACTCTCTTTGACCCTTTGCGCATGCCCCCCGCGGGTCGCTACGGTGGTTTCACCAGAGCCCGCGGGGAGGCCAAGTAGAAAACGTGTCCGGCCCCGCGTATGCGGGGTGCTCCCGTGTACGGCCGACGGCGCCTGACATGGCCCCAACGGCCGCCCCCGCGGGCTCGTCCACCCTTATCTTCCGATCGTTACGAGATCGTTTCCTCCGCGCGCCAGGTGTCTACCCCGATTTAGCCCCTGACCTGCCACGTTGTTTGCTCACATCAGTGACACACGCATGTCACTAATTGGTGACGAACGATACTGAAACGGGCGTAGCCGCAATAAGCTCCCGCCATTGCATCCCAGTTGTGCCTGCGATGCGCGCGTGTCGAGATGGAGGGGCACAACCCCGCCTTGACCTACTTGAGGGAGCACCATTGCGCAGAGCCGTGATCGCGTTCACGGCCTTTCTGAGTGGACTCATCTTCCTGCTTGCCGGCCCCGCGCACGCGGATCCAGCCGATTGCCAGGGGTTGAGGGGAACGCTCAAACTCCAAGGCCAGCCAGTGAACGGCGCCAAAATCGCCGTGACCACCGAAAGCGGGCAACCCGTCGAGGAGGTCACCACCAATCCCCAGGGCACGTGGGAAGTACAGGTCGACAAACCGGGTAAGTACAAGGTCACGCTCGATGTCAGCACCCTTCCGCAGAACGCGGAGGTGCGCGGCGGCAACAACACCCGTACGCCGACCGTTTACGAAGGCAACTGCTCGACCGTCCTCTTCGCGCTCCAGCCCAAGGGCGCGGCCGGCGAGCAGCAGCAGGAGGAGGGCGGCACCAGCGGCGGCAGCACGTTCTGGGCGCAGGCCGCCCAGCTCACCTTCGAAGGCCTCAACCTCGGCCTCATCATCGCGCTGGCCGCGCTCGGCCTGTCGCTGATCTACGGCACCACCGGCCTGACCAACTTCGCCCACGGCGAGCTGGTCACCCTGGGCGCCCTGCTGGCCTACGGCTTCAACGTCGGCCTGGGCCTGCACCTGATCCCGGCCGCCATCATCGCCGTCCTCGTCGCAGCGGTGCTCGGCTACTTTCAGGATCGCCTGTTCTGGGGCAAGCTCCGTAAGCGGGGCACCGGCATCATCGCCATGATGATCATCTCGATCGGTGTGGCGCTCTTCATGCGCTACATGTTCCTGATCTTCTTCGGCGGCCAGACCGAAGCGTACGCCCAGTACAACGCGCAACCGGGCATCGAGATCGGCCCCATCTCGGCCGCTCCCAAGAACCTGGTCGCCATGGGCATCGAGCTCGTCGTGCTGATCATCGTCGGGTTCGCGCTGCTGCGGACGAGGACCGGCAAGGCGGCCCGTGCGGTGGCCGACAACCCGGCGCTCGCGGCCTCCTCCGGCATCAACGTCGACCGCGTCATCAGGATCATCTGGACCGGCGGCGGCGCCATCGCCGCGCTGGCCGGCATCATGCTGGCGCTCTCCCAGAACCTGAAGTACACGATGGGCCAGGAGATCCTCCTGCTCATCTTCGCCGGCGTGACGCTCGGCGGCCTGGGCACCGCGTTCGGCGCCCTGGTCGGCTCGCTCGTGGTCGGCCTGTTCATCCAGGTCTCCACGCTGTGGGTGCCGCCGGAGCTGAAGAACGTCGGTGCGCTGGCCGTGCTCATCATCGTGCTCCTCGTTCGGCCGCAGGGCATCCTGGGCCGCCGCGAGCGGATCGGCTGATCGGGGGAGGATCAGAATGGACTGGATCACGATTCTCAGCACCACCATCAAGTCCGCGATCAACGTGGAGACGGTGCTGTACGGCCTGGCCGCGATCGGCCTGAACATCCACTTCGGCTACACCGGCCTGCTCAACTTCGGCCAGGCCGCGTTCATGGGCGTGGCCGGCTACGGCATGGCGGTCATGGTGACCGTCATGGGCCTGCCGTTCTGGGTCGGCATCGCGGTCGGCATCGCAGGCGCGGTCGTCCTCGCGTTCCTGCTCGGCATCCCGACCCTGCAGCTGCGCGCCGACTACCTCGCCATCGTCACCATCGCCGCGGCCGAGATCGTCCGGCTCATCTTCCGCTCGGTGACGTTCAAGGACATCTTCGGCGGCTCCGACGGACAGCGCGGCTTCAGCGACGGCTTCTACGCGCTGAACCCGTACCCCGAGGGCGACTACGGCTTCAACCTCGGCCCGATCCCGCTGTTCTTCAACAACCGCTCGATGTGGGTGCTGACCGTCGGCTGGGTGCTCATCGCGCTGTGCTGCCTCATCGTCTTCATGCTCATGAAGAGCCCGTGGGGCCGCGTGCTCAAGGCCATCCGCGAGGACGAGGACGCGGTGCGCAGCCTGGGCAAGAGCGTGTTCTCGTACAAGATGCAGGCGCTCATCCTCGGTGGCGTCATCGGCTGCCTGGGCGGCTTCATCTACGGCCTGGCGTACGGCTCCGTGCAGCCCGACGTCTTCGGCACCGAGACCACGTTCTACCTCTACACGATGATCATTCTGGGCGGCGCGGCCCGCGTGCTCGGCCCGGTCGTCGGCGCGATGCTGTTCTGGGTGCTGCTGGTCCTGCTCAACGGCGTGCTCAGCGAGGCCGTCGCGGCCGGCGACATCACCTTCATCGACGTCAACCAGGTCGGCGCGCTGCGGTACGTCCTGGTCGGTCTCGGCCTCATCCTGTTGCTCGTCTTCCGGCCACAGGGCATCTTCGGTGACAAGAGGGAGATAGCGATCGATGCACGCTGAGACCCAGAACACGACCAGCGAGCGCAAGGCCGCCGCACTGGCCGCGTTCGCCGACCTGCCCCGCGACCCGGGCGTGCCCAAGCCGGATCCCATCCTCGTGGTCGACAAGGTGGTGCGCCGCTTCGGCGGTCTCACCGCCGTCAACGTCGATCACGTCGAGATCCAGCGCGGCTCCATCACCGCGCTGATCGGGCCCAACGGCGCCGGCAAGACGACGTTCTTCAACCAGCTCACCGGCTTCGACACGGCCGACTCCGGCACGTGGACCTTCAACGGCAAGCCCATGAACGGCGTGCCCGCGCACAAGGTCGCCCGCGCCGGCATGGTGCGCACGTTCCAGCTCACCAAGGCGCTGTCCCGGCTGACCGTGCTGGAGAACATGCGCCTGGGCGCCCAGCAGCAGAAAGGCGAGAGCTTCTGGCGCGCCATGTTCCCCGCCTTCTGGCGCGACCAGGAGGCGGAGATCACCGAGCGGGCCGAGGAGCTACTGGCCCGGTTCAAGCTCGACGCCAAGCGCGACGACTTCGCCGGTTCGCTGTCCGGCGGCCAGCGCAAGCTGCTGGAGATGGCCCGCGCGCTCATGGTCAAGCCGGAGCTGGTCATGCTCGACGAGCCGATGGCCGGTGTGAACCCGGCGCTGACGCAGTCGCTGCTCGGCCACGTCAAGGACCTGCGCGAGCAGGGCATGACGGTGCTGTTCGTCGAGCACGACATGGACATGGTCCGCGACATCAGCGACTGGGTGATCGTCATGGCTCAGGGCGCGGTCATCGCCGAGGGCCCGCCCTCGACGATCATGTCGGACGAGCGCGTCGTCGACGCCTACCTGGGCGCCCACCACGACGCGCCGCTTACCGACACCGAGCTTGAGTCCCAGCTCCACGAGGCCGAGGAGGCCCTCGAAGCCGAGATCGAAGAGGAGGCCCAGAAGTGAGCGCCGACGAATCGCCGACCCCGGCGAACGGGCAGGCCGAAGAGCCCACCCCGGAGGCCGCCCCGGCGAAGTCGGCGCGCGCCGTCACCGACCGCAGCGCCCACCTGGAGGGCGCCAAGGACGCGGTGCTGCGCTGCGACGAGCTCATCGCGGGCTACCTGCCGGGCGTCAACATCCTCAACGGCACCGACCTGTACGTGAAGCCGGGCGAGCTGATCGGCATCATCGGTCCCAACAGCGCCGGCAAGTCGACGCTGCTGAAGGCCATGTTCGGGCTGGTCACCATCCGCAGCGGCACCGTCCTGCTCAAGGGCGAGGACATCACGAACATGAAGGCGCACGACCTGGTCTCGCGGGGCGTCGGCTACGTCCCGCAGACCAACAACGTCTTCCCCAGCCTCACCATCGAGGAGAACCTCGAGATGGGCGCCTTCCAGGTGCCGGGGAAGTTCAAGGAGCGCTTCGAGTTCGTGGCCGAGCTGTTCCCCGCGCTCAAGGAGCGGCGCAAGCAGCGCGCCGGCTCCCTGTCGGGCGGTGAGCGGCAGATGGTGGCGATGGCGCGGGCGCTCATGACCGAACCGTCCGTGCTGCTGCTGGACGAGCCGTCCGCGGGCCTGTCGCCGAAGCTGCAGGACCTGGTCTTCATCCAGGCCCAGCAGATCAACAAGGCGGGCGTGACCGTGATCATGGTGGAGCAGAACGCACGCCGCTGCCTGCAGATCTGCCACCGCGGCTACGTCCTCGACCAGGGCCGCAACGCCTACACCGGCACCGGGCGGCAGCTCGCCGACGACCCCAAGGTCATCGAGCTGTACCTCGGCACGCTCGCGAAGGCGTAACGTAACGGATCAACCGCAAGACGGGGAAGGGCCTCCCTCGGGAGCCCTTCCCGTTCTTGAATGTGCGCTGTGAAACGATTCGCGGCAGTCGCACTCATCGTCCCCGCCCTCCTCGTCGGCTGCCAGGAGGCCGCGTCCTCCTCGGCCAAGTACAGCACCGGCGGCGACCCCGCCGACGACCCGTGCGCGCGCGTGGTCTCCGCCATCGGGTACGCCGACCTGCTGCTGGAGCCCCAGGGCCAGGAGGAGCGTCAGAACTTCGAGGACGCCGTCATCGGCCGCCTGGCCGAGGCGTACGGCATCACGACCGAGTTCGCCGACCGGCTGCCCGGCTCGCTGAAGCCGGCCGCCGAGACCGTCAAGGCCACCACGGCCCGCCTGTCGAAGAGCGACGTCCCCCGGGAGCGGCAGGTGGCGCTGCTCAAGCAGTACCGCGCGGCCGCCGACCGGATCGTGGCCGGCTGCAAGTGACCTCGGGCCCTTCGCCGGTGGGCACGGGCCTGTTCGCCCTTGAGCGACCCCTTCGCCCTTCAGCGCAAGAACCTCCGCCCTTGAGCGGGCTCCTTCGCCGGTGGGCACGGGCTTGGCACGAGGAAGGGCCCCTGACACGGGAAAGGGCCCGGCCGTGATGGCCGGGCCCTCAACTCGAGTGCCGGGTGCTGCTCAGCCCTCGATGTTGCCGGTACGGTACTCCAGCGCCTTGGCCGGGTACTTGTTGTCGTCGCCGTACTGGTAGATGCCGATGGTGGCGACGGCCGGGTCACCGGCGTCGTTGAACTCGACCGGACCGCTGACGCCCTCGTAGTCGATGTCCTTACCGGCCTTCAGCAGGTCGACGCACTCCTTGAAGTTCGTGCACTTCTCGCCGCCCTTGCTGACCTCGCCCAGCTTCGCCGCGATGTCCGGGCCCGCGTCGCTCTTGGCGGCCTCGGCGGCCAGCGCGATCAGGTTCGCCGCGTCGTACGACTCGGGGGCGTAGGTGAAGTCCTCGAGCTTGGGGTCGACGGCGAGCAGCTTGTCGCGGAACTCGTCGGGAGCGGCGGCGCCGGGGAAGGTGCCCTTGACGCCCTTCAGCGTGCCCTTCGGCATCTTCACGTAGTTGGTGTTCGACATGTTGCCGTCCACCATGTACCACTTGTGCTTGCTGGCCGGCAGACCCTGCTTGACCAGCTCCTGGATGACCTTGGAGGTCTCCTCGAAGCCGATGAGCACGATGCCCTTGGGGTTCTTGGCCTTGATCTTGGCGACGTCCGCCGAGAAGTCGGCCGCCTTCGGGTCGTAGTCGACGCGCTCGACGACCTCGCCGCCGGCGTCGGTGACGGTCTTCTGGACCTGGTCGGCCAGGCCGGTGCCGTACGAGTCCTGCATCGCCAGGATGCCGACGGTGTCGTTGCCGTCGGAGATGACGAGGTCACCGAGGACGCGGCCCTGCAGCTTGTCCGGCGGAGCCGTACGGAAGTACAGGCCGTTGTCCTTGATCGTGGTGAACTTGTCGGAGGTGTTGGCCGGCGAGAAGTGCACCACGCCCGCACCCGTGATCTTGTCGATGACCGACTCCGACACCGACGAGGACGCCGCACCGATGATGGCGTCCGCGTTCTGGGCGAGCAGCTTGTCAACCGACTGCGAGGCGATGTTCGTCGTCGTGTCACCGGAGTCGGTGTCGTGCTTGACGACAGGCTTGCCGAGCACGCCGCCCGCCTCGTTGATCTCCTTCACCGCCAGGTCGACACCTGCGAACTCGGGCGGGCCGAGGAACGCCAGCGAACCGGTCTGGGGCAGCAGGGTGCCAAGGGTGAGCGTGCCATCGCCCTTCGCCGCGGGAGCGGAAGAGGCCGGAGCGGCACTCTCGGAAGTCTGCGTGGCGGTGTCACCGCCACCACCGCAGGCTGTCAGGGCGAGGCTGGTGGCAGCCACGACAGCCAGCGCCCGCCCCACGGGAGCAATGCGGATCATGAAGTGTCTCCTTCATTCCAGGCCGGGATCCGTCAGCACCGCCGAGCGTTCCCGATCGAATGCAGGAAACGTACAAAACCGTCGCATGATCCAACCAGATGCGGTGGGGAACTGTCGGCACTTGGATGCGGAGTCGTAATCACTCCTCAACTTACGGACCTGGGCAAGGACGCTTAATGTGCGATAGGTGAAGCGCATAACCCCCGTTCTTGCGACGGTGCTGCTCGCGGCCGGTTGCGGCACCACCGAACCGGCTTCATCTGCCCCTGCCGCGCCGCCGCCAGGGGTCACGGTCTCGCTGGCGCAATATCGCTCGGATGAAGCGGCCCACCGGCTTCTGGTGGCCGTCCGAAACATTTATGAAACACGCGTTTATTTCGCCGATGTCCAGCTCGTGTCGGCGTCCTTCAAGACCTTGCCGCCGCAGCGCGCCGACGCCGTCATCGGCAAAACCGAACGCACCGACCTCCCGCTCCCCTACGGCCCCGCCAACTGCCTGCCCAAGGGCCTGCCCGAGGTCGCACCCGCCAAGATCGTCGCCAGGATCAGCGTCGGTGACGAGCCGCCCAGGACCGTCGCCTTCCCGGTGCCGCACCCCGACCCGCTGCTGGCCAGGGTGCTGCGCGACGAATGCTCCGAATACCTGGTCAAACAGGCCGTCGACATCGAGTTCGGGCCGGAATGGAAGGAGACCGGCTCCGGCGCGGACGCGGTCATGCGGGGCGACCTCATCGTCACGCGGCGCGGCCCCGGCGCCGTCCGCCTCGTCTCCATGGGCGGCACCACCCACTACATCGTCGGCCACGACGAGCCGCTCGGCGTGCTCGACCCGGGAACGCAGCAGACCCGGGCGCCGATCCGGCTCTCCCCCGGCCGCTGCGACGCCCACGCCTTCGCCGAGGCCAAGAAAGCGTTCCTGTTCCCCGTACGCGTCACGCTCGACGGCGGAGAGGAGCGCGTCGTGATCGTCTCACCGCCCAAGCCCCTGCAGGACCGGCTCATCCTGTACGCCGCCCGCACCTGCGGCCTGCCCCAGCAGCCCGGAAGCCCCAAATGAAAGACCGCCTCCCCCGCGGGCGCGGCGCGGGAGAGGCGGTCTCGGTGACAGGCGGGATCAGCCCGCGATCTTGCCCGTCCGGTACTCGAGAGCCTTGCTCGGGTACTTGTTGTCGTCCCCGTACTGGTAGACGCCGATCGTCGCCACCTGCGGGTCACCGTTGTCGTCGAACTCGACCGGACCGCTGATGCCGTCGTAGTCGATGTCCTTGCCCGCCTTCAGCAGCTCGACGCACTCCTTGAAGCTCTTGCACTTCTCGCCTTCCTTGCTGACCTCGGGCAGCTTGGCGGCGATGGAGCGGCCGCTGTCGTCCTTGGCGGCCTCGGCGGCCAGCGCGATCAGGTTCGCGGCGTCGTAGGACTCGGCGGCGTAGGTGTAGTCGTCGAGGTCCTTGTTGATGTCCTTGAGCTTGTCCCTGAAGGCGTCCGGCGCCTCAGCGCCGGGAATGGTGCCCTTGACGCCCTTCAGCGTGCCCTTCGGCATGCCCGCGTAGTTGGTGTTCGACATGTTGCCGTCCACCATGTACCACTTGTGCTTGTCCGCCGTCAGGCCCTGCTTGACCAGCTCGGCCACGACCTTGGCGCCCTCCTCGAAGCCGATCAGCACGATCGCCTTCGGGTTCTTCGCCTTGATCTTGGCGACGTCAGCGGAGAAGTCGGCCGCCTTCGGGTCGTAGTCGACCCGCTCCACCACGCTCGCACCGGCCGCCTCGGCCGTCGCCGTCACCTGGTCGGCCAGGCCGGAGCCGTACGAGTCCTGCATCGCCAGGATGCCGATCGTGTCGTTGCCGTCGGCCGCGATCACGTCACCGAGGACGCGGCCCTGCAGCTTGTCCGGCGGAGCCGTACGGAAGTACAGGCCGTCGTCCTTGATCGTGGTGAACTTGTCGGAGGTGTTGGCCGGCGAGAACTGCACGATCCCCGCACCCGTGATCTTGTCGATGATCGACTCCGACACCGACGAGGACGCGGCGCCGATGATGGCGTCGGCGTTCTGCGCGATCAGCTTGTCCACCGACTGCGAGGCGATGTTCGTGCTGGTGTCGCCCGAGTCCGTGTGCACCACGTTGATCGGCTTGCCGAGCACGCCGCCGGCCTTGTTGATCTCCTTCACCGCGAGATCCACGCCTGCGAACTCGGGCGGGCCGAGGAACGCCAGCGAACCGGTCTGGGGCAGGACCGTGCCAAGCGTCAAGGTGCCGTCGCCCTTCGCCGCCGGGGCCGAGGAGGCCGCCGAGGACGCCGGGGCGGCGGACTCCTGCGCGGCCGTGTCGCCGCCGCCACTGCCACATGCCGTCAAAGCCAGGCTCGCCGCGGCCGCGACCGCCAGGACGCGCCCAGCCGGAGCAATGCGGTTCATCAAAATGAGACTCCCCCTATCTCAACGAAGGGACGATCGCCTTCGCCGGGTTTAACGGGCTCAGCATGCCCGGTGTGGGGTGAAATGGGGAGTTCTCCCGATGTTTTTATGCCGATTCGTAATGTCGCAAGCACGGATGGTAATGGTTTGTTTCATGAGCGTTACGAGCGTGGCCGACACCAGGACAGGGAGGTGATATTTCGGGATCAGCGGTCAAATACACCAACAGTCCCTTGCGTCCCAATTTCTGGGGCGACCGGGCGGCCACAGGGCGATCCGCGCCCAGGGTTCCGTACGGACCGAAACTCCCGGAAGCACGCCGAAAAGGCGTGCCCGACCGCGACACACACCGGAGCACGGCCGGGCACGCCCGACGACAGGGGCGGACACCGCCTTCAGCCCAGGCGCCACCCGCCCGAGAACCGGCGCACAGGAGCTCCCGCCACGGAACCGCCCCCTCAGAGCTCGGAGGAGGCGCCCGCAGAAGCCCGGATCGGCACCCTCAGGAACGCTCCGCCGCGTCCTGGATGACGATCTGCGCGACCTCGCGCATGCTCAGCCGCCGGTCCATCGACGCCTTCTGGATCCAACGGAACGCCTGGGGCTCCGTCCACCCGTGCTGCGCCATCAACTGACCCTTGGCCCGCTCGACCAGCTTGCGGGTCTCCAGACGCTCGGACAGGTTCGACACCTCGTTCGCGAGCGCCACCATCTCGTCGTGCCTGCTGACCGCCATCTCGATCGCCGGCACCAGATCCGCCTTCGTGAACGGCTTGACCAGGTAGGCCATCGCCCCCGCATCCCGCGCCCGCTCCACCAGGTCCCGCTGGGAGAAGGCGGTCAGGATGAGGCACGGGGCGATGCGCATCTCGGTGATCCGCTCGGCCGCCGAGATGCCGTCGAGCACGGGCATCTTCACGTCGAGGATGACCAGGTCGGGTTTCAGCTCGGCGGCCAGCCGGATCGCCTGCTCACCGTCACCGGCCTCGCCCACGACGACGTAGCCGTCCTCCTGGAGCATCTCCTTGAGGTCGAGGCGGATCAGGGCCTCGTCTTCCGCGATCACTACTCGCCGCTGCGTACTCACGAGCAGAAGAGTACCGACGTCCGGTAGATTAGATCCACGCTGGATCGATCCGGCCCATGCTTAGGCTAGGATTCCAACGCGCGGGACCCCCACGCCTCCGGACATATCCGGATCTCAGCCCCGGTATTCCAATTGGCAGAGAAGGCGGATTCAAAACCCGCACAGTGTGGGTTCGAATCCCACCCGGGGCACCTGACACGACCGCCTGGCATTCGGCCGGGCGGTTTTGTCGTACCCGGATGCGACACTCTCCGCGTGTACGATCTCACGGTCCGTGAGCAGGCCCTCCGCCTGCTCGCCTCAGGGCTCAGCATCAGCGAGGCGAGCCGTCAGACCGGAGTCAGCCGCGCCGCCATCCGCGAGTGGCGCGACCGTCCGGCGCACGACTCCCCCATGACCGGCACCTGCCCCCGCTGCGCGGCGGCGCCCCATCTCCCTGCGCCCACCGGCGACTACGCCTATCTCCTGGGTCTCTATCTCGGCGACGGCTGCATCTCCTGGGTCGGAGACCGGGCCAAGCGCGTCTGGTCCCTGCGGATCATGTGCGCCGACAGCTGGCCCGGCCTCGTGCGGGAGTGCGTCGAGGCGCTACGGGCGATCCGGCCGACCAACAAGGTCCGGGTGCTGCGGCGGCAGGGGTGCAGCGAGGTCAACTCCTACTCCAAGCACTGGCCGCACCTCTTCCCCCAGCACGGCCCCGGCAAGAAACACGACCGCGAGATCACCCTCCTCTCCTGGCAGAGGGAGATCGTCACCACGCATCCGGGGCGCTTCGTGCGCGGGCTGATGCACTCCGACGGCTACCGCGGGGTCAACCGCGTCCGCCGCGACCTGCCCAGCGGTGTCCGCTGGTACGAATACCCCCGCTACCTGTTCAAGAACGAGTCGGCGGACATCCTCGCCCTGTGCGGCGAGGCCCTCGACCTGCTCGGCGTCGCCTGGCGCTACAACAAGCGCAACGAGTTGTCCGTCGCGCGGCGGGAGGCCGTTGAGCTGCTCGATCGCCACGTCGGCCCCAAATACTGACCGTTTCTGCGGCAGATGGGGCGGGTGTGCGTGGAGGCGTCAGGGAGAGAACAGCGAAGGATGGTGGGTTCGGGACTTTTCGGAATCCCGCACGGCGGGAATCACCGTTCCAGATCGACGAACGCACGGGGGTGGGGTGGCATGCCGTTGAGCCTGGCTGACCGGGAGGAGTTCCTGGCGGAGCCGCACATCGCGAGCCTGGCGGTGGAGTCCGGTGACGGGCGGGGCCCGCTGACGGTCCCCGTCTGGTACGACTACTCCCCGGGTGGCGACGTGAGGTTCCTGACCGATGGGGATTCTGTGAAGGCCAGGCTGATCGCGAAGGCCGGGCGGTTCTCGCTCCTGGTGCAGCGTTCGAGCCCGACGTACCGGTACGTGTCCGTAGAGGGTCCGGTGGTGCGGTCGGGGCCGACGACGCTGGAGGACCTGACCAGGATCTCCTCCCGCTATCTGCCGCCCGACGCCGTGTCGGGCTATGTGCAGGGGTCCGATCTCAACGTGCTGGTGACGTTCAGGATGCGGCCGGAACATTGGCTGTCGGCCGACCTGGGCGCGCTGGGCTGAGCTGCGGACCGGTATTTTTGGGCCCGTGACTGCTATCGACCCGACCTCGATCGGTGCCTTCGGCACCGGCCTGGCGACCATCGCCGCTGACGGCACCGTACTCGACACCTGGTTTCCCGCCCCTGAGCTGGGCGACGCGCCGGCCGCGGGCACGCGGCGGCTGTCCGGCGATGAGGCCGGGGAGCTGGCCGAGCTGACCGGCCCCGACGCGGCGCGCGGGGTGGAGGTGGTGGCGGTGCGCACCGGCATCGCCAAGCTCTCCGAGCCTCCGGCCGACGCGCACGACGTCTACCTGCGCCTGCACCTGCTGTCCGCGCGTCTGGTCCGCCCGCACGGGGTGAATCTCGACGGCATCTTCGGCCTGCTGGCCAACGTGGTGTGGACCAACTACGGGCCGTGCCCGGTGCCGGACTTCGAGCGGACCCGGCTGCGGCTGCGCGGGCGTGGGCCGGTGACGGTCTACGGGGTGGACAAGTTCCCCCGGATGGTCGATTACGTGCTGCCCTCCGGGGTGCGCATCGCCGACGCCGACCGCGTACGGCTGGGCGCCCACCTCGCCCCGGGCACCACGGTCATGCACGAGGGCTTCGTGAACTTCAACGCCGGCACGCTGGGCGCCTCGATGATCGAGGGCCGGGTGTCGGCCGGTGTGGTCGTCGGTGACGGCTCCGACGTGGGCGGCGGCGCCTCGATCATGGGAACGCTGTCGGGCGGCGGCAAGCAGGTCATCTCCATCGGCGAGCGCTGCCTGCTGGGCGCGAACGCGGGCCTCGGCATCTCGCTGGGCGACGACTGCGTGGTGGAGGCCGGCCTGTACGTCACGGCGGGCACCCGCGTGTCCCTGCCCGACGGCACCGTCGTCAAGGCGGCCGAGCTGTCGGGGTCCAACGGGATCTTGTTCCGGCGTAACTCGCAGACGGGCGTCGTGGAGGCGCTGCCGCGCCAGGGCGGCAAGGTCGAGCTCAACGCCGCCCTGCACGCCAACGACTGACTTGGCGAATGACTCCAGGTGGGCCGCCGTGGAGCGGGCGGCCCACCTCAGGGCGGACCTGGGGCAGGACCGCCCGGGGCGGACGCAGGCGGGCGAGCGTCGCCGTCGGCGGCCCCAGCGCTTTCTTACCGGCGGCCCGAGCGCCCCACTGACCAGGCGGGTTGGGTGAGCGCCGAACGCGGGGCAAGCCCTGGCGGACCCGGCGGGTGCCCAACGAGCCGTGTCAGCACCATCACCACCGAACCGAGCAGGCACCTCACTAGCCGCGGGGCGACCAGCGGAGGGACCGAGCGGGCGTCCGGAGGGAGTTAGCGGGCGTCGAGCGGGCGCGAAGCGGGCCGTAGATCCAGCCCCGCCACGGGGCGAGCTGCGGTGCCCGGCACGCCGGCCGCGTCAGGAGCCGGTGGGGCGTCGCGCCGCCAGAGGGCCAGCGCCTCGGCGACCACGCCGAACACCGGACCGGCGAGCGGGCGTCGAGCGGGGCCAAGGCGGCACCGGAGGCAACCCCAGGACAGTGGCCACGCCAGGCAGACCGGGCGGGCCCGGCCAGTGCAGCCCCCGACCCCGGACGGGCCAGGCCCGTGCCTGCCTACCCTCCAGGCGAGCCGCACCGGTCGGATGGCCGGTGCCGGACCGGACCGGCGGCCCAGTCGAACGCCGGACGGCCCGGAACGCCGCCTGTCAGTGGGCGTGAGAGACCGCGGAACCGATGGTGTGGACGCGGAGCGCGTTGGTGGAGCCGGGCGTGCCGGGAGGCGAGCCGGCCACGATGACGACCTTGTCGCCCTTCTCCAGCCGTCCGAGCGACAGCAGCGACGCCTCGACCTGGCGCACCATGTCGTCCGTGTGGTGCACGAACGGCACGTGGAAGGTCTCCACGCCCCACGTCACCGAGAGCTGGCCGCGCACATGGGGTGCGGAGGTGAAGGCCAGCAGCGGGATGGGCGAGCGGTAGCGGGCCAGGCGGCGGGCGGTCTCGCCGGACATGGTGAACGCGATCAGCGCCTTGGCGCCGACGATGGCGCCCACCTCGGCCGCGGCCCTGGCGATGGCGCCGCCCGTGGTCTCGGGCATGCGGTCGAGGGTGTGGGTGGCCTGCAGGGAGGACTTCTCCGCGGCGCAGGCGATGCGGTCCATCGTGGAGACGGCCTCGACCGGGTAGTTGCCGACGGAGGTCTCTCCGGAGAGCATGATCGCGTCCGCGCCGTCCATGACCGCGTAGGCGACGTCGGAGGCCTCGGCGCGGGTGGGGCGCGGGGAGTTCATCATGGAGTCGAGCATCTGGGTGGCCACGATGACGGGGTGGGCCTTCTCGCGGCACAGCTCGATGATGCGGCGCTGGACGATCGGCACCTGCTCGAGCGGCAGCTCGACGCCGAGGTCGCCGCGGGCGACCATGATGCCGTCGAAGGCGTCGACGATCTCGGGGAGGCGCTCGACGGCCTGCGGCTTTTCGATCTTGGCGAGCAGCGGCAGGCGTACGGCCTCCTGCTCCATGATGTTGCGCACCACGTCGGCGTCGGACGGGCGGCGCACGAAGGACAGGGCGATCATGTCGAAGCCGGTGCGCAACGCCCAGCGCAGGTCGGCTTCGTCCTTGTCGGTCAGCGCGGGGGCGCTGACGTTGACGCCGGGCAGGTTGAGGCCCTTGTTGTCCGAGATCATGCCGCCGATGACGACGCGGGTGATGACGCGCTCGCCGTCGACCCTGGTGACCTCGAGCACGAGGCGGCCGTCGTCGACGAGGATGGTGTCGCCCGGGTGGACGTCTTTGGGCAGCCCCTTGTAGGTGGTGGAGACCTGCTCGCGGTCTCCCGGCACGTCTTCGGTGGTGATGGTGAAGACGTCGCCGAAGCCGAGCCTGACGGGGCCCTCCTCGAACGTGCCGACGCGGATCTTGGGGCCCTGCAGGTCGGCGAGCACGCCTACACCGCGGCCGAGGTCGGCCGCCACCTCCCTGACCCGGTCGTACACCTCTCTGTGCATGTCATGGTTGCCATGGCTGAGGTTGAACCGTGCGACGTCCATGCCGGCGGCGATGAGCTCGCGGAGGCGTTCCTTGGACGATGTGGCGGGGCCTAGAGTGCAGACGATTTTCGCGCGACGAGTCACGAGTCCTACCTTAATTGGTACAGACCACTTAACAGTCACTGACGACGGAGAACGTACCCGGCATAAGAGAACAGAACGAGAACGGCGACCCCCAGTCGCGCCACGTTCGTGTACTCCTCCGGGTAGATCACGCCTTCGATGTAGTGGTCGATGAAGCCGCTGGGGGGCAGGCCGTCCTGGCCCGCCTGGCGACGTGCCCAGTCTTCCACGAGTGTGAGCGGGCATTCGACGCCTGTCACGACCGACATGACTCCCCAGGCGGCGACGGCGAGGTGGATCCAGATCGTGCGCGGCCAGCGCCAGGCCAGGAAGCCGCCCACGGCCATGTAGGCGAGAAAGGCGAAGTGCACCACCATCGCGGCGTCGGCGAGGAGGCGGTACATCATGGCTCGGCGGTTGCCGCCTTCCAGGCGTTCACGACGCCGTGACCGTAGAAGCCGTTGTCGGAGGTGCCGCCCTCGCACAGGTGTTTCTGGGTCTGTCCGAGTGAGTCGTAGGAGTACTCGCGCGGCGTGGGGCACGCCTTGGGTGTGGCGGTCTTGTAGAGCAGCTCCTGGACGGTGTCGGGGGCGAGTTCGAGCCCGCCCTTGCCGGGCTTGCCGAAGCGGCTGATGAGGATGGCGGCGACGCCGGTGGCGTGCGGCGCGGCCATGGAGGTGCCTTCGAGGTACTGGTAGTAGGAGCAGGTGCCGCGGGTGCAGTCGCGTACGACGTCGGCGCCCTTGGGCTTGCCGTCGCGGTCGATGCGGCCGGTGGCGCGCAGCACGTGTTCGGGTGCGGCGGCCAGGATGCCCCTGGTGGCGTTGATGCCCTGCCCGTCGAGTACGTCGCCGCCGGGGGCGGACAGGTCGGTCTGCTCCACGCCGTAATCGCTGTAGGCGGCCTTGCGGCCGGAGGGGCCGAGCGCGGAGACGGAGATGACGCCCTTGGACTCGGCGGGCACGTTGATGCAGGAGTTGTCGATCGTGCGGGTCTTCTCGTCGCCCTTGGGGTAGCCGGGGCTCTGCCTGTCGATCTTGGGCTTGCCGAGGTCGGTGGAGCCGTTGCCGAGGGCGGAGATGAGCGTGACGCCGCGTTCGCGCGCGTAGTCGAGCGCACGCTGCATGCCGGTGATGATGGCGCGCTGTTCGAGCTGCTGCTTCTTGGTGTCGGACTTGTTGGCGCGGCAGTTGAACAGCCAGGGGTCGACGTAGTAGCTCATGTTGACCACGTCGACGCCGATGTCGGCGGCGTAGGTGAGGGCGTCCATGCTGGGCTTGAGGAAGAAGAAGCCGGAGTCCTGGCCCGCCCTGATGTTGACGATCTGGACGCCGGGCGCCACGCCGGCGATGCCGATGCCGTTGATGGGCGAGGCGATGGTGCTGGCGACGTGGGTGCCGTGGCCGTCGTCGTCGACGTCCACGGGGTCCTTGCAGTCGCGGGCCTCGCAGGGGCCGTCGAGCGTCTCGCCGTAGTCGTCCTTGGGACGGTCGGTGACGAAGTTGCGGCTGAGCTCGCGGTTGAAGTTGGGCGCGATGTCGGGGTGCTTGCCGTCCACGCCGGTGTCGATGACGCCGACGAGGACCTTCTTGCTGCCGGGGACCTTGGCGTTGGCGCGGTCGGCGCCGATCATGCGCATGTCCCACTGGCGGGGGGCGAGCGGCTCTCCCTTGCGCTTGGTGAACGCCTGCTCGTCGGGCAGGGCCGCGGGGTTGGTGATGAATCGTCCCGCGGTACGGCCGATGCTGCGATCGGGGGTGACGCCGACGACGGAGGGGTCGTCGCCCACGGCCGCCTGGAAGCCGTCGCCGCCGCTGGCCAGGAGGTAGCCGAGCCTGGTGTCGTCGGAGAGGGCGGTGCCGCCGGCGCGTTCGACGGCGGCCTTGGCCTGGCCCTGGTGGCCCCACTCGTAGAAGACGAGGTATTCGGGCCGTCCTGGTTTCGGTTCCGGCTTGCGGTCGGCCTGGCTCGGTTCCGGCTTGGGGCCGGCCTGGCTCGGGTGCGGCGCGGTGGCCGAGCAGGCGGCGAGTGCGAGTGCGGCGGCCAGAGCCGTCATGCCCGAGGCGACACGCCGCATATCTCCCCCTACGCCTGAATGCCGCAGAATCTGAATCTTCCCGACAGTCAACCAGTGATGCAACCGAGTGGTGAAATTTCGGTCGATGGTGGGCGAAGGGGACCCCTCGTCCTGCCCCAGCTCACGGGCGCGTGACGGCCGTGCCTGCCCGTCGCTCGGCGACGGGCAGGCGGACAGGCGGACAGGCGGGTAGGCGGACAGGCGGGTAGGCGGGTAGGTGGGCAGTCAGCCGATCGGGGCGTCAGGCGTGGTGACTCGGCTGGGCGTCGGGCTCGCGACGGCCGGGCCGTACGTCCGCGGCTTCCGACCCCAGCCGTACGTCCGGCAGGAAGGCCAGCAGCGCCGCCGCGACCAGCATGATCGGCCCCGTCCACGCGAACACCCCGGTGATCGCGTCGGCGAAGGCGAGCTGCGTGGCGTGCCGGGTGGCCTCGGGCAGCGCCTGGATGGCGGCGGGGGTGAGTGACTCCTGGCCGGGCGCGAGTCCGGCGGCGAAGACGCCGCCGAGCACGGACACGCCCACGGCGCCGCCGACGTTCCTGGCGAACGTGACGGCCGAGGTGGCGGCTCCCCGGTCGGCCACGGGCGCAGTGGTCTGGACGGCGAGCATGAGGTTCTGCCCCATCACGCCGAGCCCGAGCCCGCACAGCACCATGTACGCCCCCGACACGACCGGGCCGGTGGTCACGTCCATGGTGGAGAACAGGATTCCGGCGATTCCGGAGCAGACGGCACCGCCCACGATGATCCACTTGTAGCGGCCGAGCCTGGTCACGATCTGCCCGCCGAGCGTGGAGGCGACGATCATGCCGCCCATGAGCGGGAGCAGCAGCAGCCCGGAGTCGGCCGCGCCGGCGCCGCGCACGAGCTGGAGGAACATGGGCAGGAACGTCGCCATGCCGACCAGGGCGGTGGCCAGGAGCACGATGGTGACGACGGGGATGGTGAAGGAGCGCGAGCGGAACAGCCGCAGCGGCAGGATGGGCTCGGCGGCGGTCCGTTCGACGAGGACGAACAGCAGGCCGAGGAGCACCGCGCCGGCGCCGAGCCCGATGATGACGGGTGAGGTCCACGCGTACGTGCTGCCTGCCGATGAGGCGAACAGGGTCATGCAGGTGAGCACCCCGGCGATGAGCGCGGCGCCGAGCCAGTCGACGTGGTGCGGCGAGGTGCGCTTGGGCAGCTTGAGCACGGTGAAGGCGACGGCCAGGGCGAGGGCGCCGAGCGGCAGGTTGATGTAGAAGATCCAGCGCCAGGAGATGTGCTGGGTGAGGAAGCCGCCGACGAGCGGCCCGGCGATGGAGGCGATTCCGAAGACGGCGCCGAACAGGCCTTGGAAACGGGCGCGTTCGCGGGGTGTGGACACGTCGGCGACGATGGTCAAGGTCAGCACCATGAGGCCGCCCGCGCCGATGCCCTGGAAGGCTCGGAAGGCGATGAGCTGCCCCATCGACTGGGCGACGCCGCACAGGGCGGAGCCGATGAGGAAGAGCACGATGGCCGCGAGGTAGAGGGTGCGGCGGCCGTACATGTCGCTGAGCTTGCCGAACAGCGGGGTGGCGATGCCGGAGGTCAGGGCGAACGCGGTGACCACCCAGGACAGGCTCTCAAGCCCGTGCAGCTCCCCCACGATGGTGGGCATGGCGGTGGCCACGACGGTCTGGTCGAGCGCGGCCAGGAACAGGGTGAGCATGAGTGACCCCATGACCACCCACAGTGTTCGCCGTGAGGTGGACTGCTGGGGGTTTGTCGCTACCATGAGCAGACTCCTTGCTTCTTTTTCGCGAGAGGGCAGGAGTGATCCGCGGCGATCGGGGGTGCCACCCCGGTCGCCGCCTTTGTCTTCAGGAGAGTCGAAATCCGTTTTCGAGCAGGGTGAACGCCTCCTCGATCAGCTCCTCGACCGGCCCGCCGCCGGACACCGACTCCTGCACGGCCGAGGCGGCCGCGCCGAAGGTGGCGACGACGAGGAGCCTGGCGTGCAAGGCGCCGGTGACGCCGGGACGGCTCCTGACGGCGCCCAGCAAGCTCTCCAGCAGCTTCGTCTCGTCGGCGGCCCTGGCCTTGGCGGCCAGCTCGGGGTAGCGGTTGCGCAGCTCCATGAACGGCTTGAGGTCGGCCATGACCGGCCGCAGCCGCTGCGCGAGCGCACGCGCCACGACCTTGAGCGACTGGAAGGCGGGCTCGTCCGCGGGCCTGGCGCTGAGCAGCTCGATGAACTCCTCGGGCGTCCACAGCGGCACGGGGGCGAGCGCCTCCTCCTTGGAGGCGAAGTAGTTGAAGAAGGTGCGCGGCGAGATGTCGGCCGCCGCGCTGATGGCCTCGACGGTGGCGGCTTCGAGCCCCTGGTCGAGCGCGATGCGGACGGCGGCGTTCCTGATCGCCTGCCGCTTTTCGGCTCGGCGGCGCTCGCGCCGCTCCTGCGGACTCTCCATGCTTTGCACTATATGCATCTTTTGCAGACTCTGCAAGTCATGCAGGTCATGCAAAGAATGCATGCCGTGCAATCCGTACAGACCCTGCAAAAACCAAAGCGCCCGCCACAGGGGCGGGCGCTTCAAAAGAGGCGGGCTCAGACGAGCGGACGCGCGGTCGGCAGGATCGGGTACGGCAGCGCCGTGTCGCCCGTGAGGTACCGGTCCACGCCGGAGGCGGCGGAGCGCCCCTCGGCGATGGCCCACACGATGAGCGACTGGCCGCGCCCCATGTCACCGGCCACGAAGACGCCGTCGACCTTCGACATGTACGTCTTGTCGCGCGCCACGTTGCCCCTGGCGTCGAAGAAGCCGTCACCGGCGACCTCGGCCAGGTCCTGCAGCAGCGGGCCCTTCTCCGGCCCCAGGAAGCCCATGGAGAGCGTGACCAGCTCGGCCGGGATCTCCCGCTCGGTGCCGGGGATGGGCTTGAACCCGGTCTGCGGCCCCTCGACCTCGACCAGGCGCAGCGCCCGCACGTTGCCGTCCTCGTCGCCGACGAACTCGGTGGTGGAGACCGCGTACATGCGCTCTCCGCCCTCCTTGGCCAGCTCCTCGTGGGCGCTCTCCATCTTGAACAGCATCGGGTACGTCGGCCACGGCTGGCTGGCCGGCCGCGTGGCGGGCGGCTGCGGCATGATCTCCAGCTGGGTGACCGACTTGGCGCCCTGGCGGATGGCGGTGCCGATGCAGTCGGCGCCGGTGTCGCCGCCGCCGATCACGACGACGTGCTTGCCCTCGGCCGAGACGGGCGAGACGGGGAAGTCGCCCTCCTGGACCTTGTTGGACAGCGGCAGGTACTCCATCGCCTGGTAGATGCCCTTGAGCTCGCGCCCCGGCACCGGCAGGTCGCGCCACTGGGTGGCGCCGCCGGACAGCACCACGGCGTCGAACTGCTCGCGCAGCTCGGCGGCGGTGATGTCGACGCCGACGTTGACGCCGGTGCGGAACTCGGTGCCCTCGGCCCGCATCTGCTCCAGGCGGCGGTCGATGTGCCGCTTCTCCATCTTGAACTCGGGGATGCCGTAGCGCAGCAGGCCGCCGATGCGGTCGGCCCGCTCGAACACCACCACGTCATGCCCGGCCCTGGTGAGCTGCTGGGCGGCGGCCAGACCGGCCGGTCCCGAGCCGACGACCGCGACCTTCTTGCCGGTCTTGACGGCCGGCGGCTGCGGCCGCACCCACCCCTCGGCGAACGCGCGGTCGATGATCTCGACCTCGACCCGCTTGATCGTCACCGGGTCGGAGTTGATGCCGAGCACGCACGCCGCCTCACACGGAGCCGGGCAGAGCCGGCCGGTGAACTCGGGGAAGTTGTTGGTGGCGTGCAGCCGCTCGATCGCCTCGCGCCAGTCGGTGCGATAGACCAGGTCGTTCCACTCGGGGATGAGGTTGCCCAGCGGGCAGCCGTTGTGGCAGAACGGGATGCCGCAGTCCATGCAGCGGGCCGCCTGCTTGGTCAGCTTCTCGCGGGGGAAGTCCTCGTAGACCTCCCGCCAGTCGCTGATGCGGACGTCGACGGGACGGCGCGCCGGCAGCTCCCGCTCGTGCGTGAGGAAACCCTTCGGGTCAGCCATTCGGTACGCCTCCCTTAACCCTGAACCGCGGCCGCCATGACGGCCTCGTCGATGTCCCTGCCCTCGATGCGCGCGGCCTCGGCGGCCTCGAGCACCCGCTTGTAGTCGGTCGGCATGATCTTGCCGAACCTGGCCAGCGCCGCGTCCCAGTCGGCCAGCAGCTGCTTGGCGACCGGCGAGCCGGTCTCCGCGAAGTGCTTCTCGACGGTCTCCTTGAGGAACTCGGCGTCCGCCTCGGTGAGCTCCTCGATGGCGACCATCTCGCGGTTGACCCGCTCGGGCTTGAGGTCCAGCAGGTACGCGATGCCGCCCGACATGCCGGCCGCGAAGTTGCGCCCGGTGGGTCCGAGCACCACGGCCCGGCCGCCGGTCATGTACTCGCAGCCGTGGTCGCCGACGCCTTCGACGACGGCCGTGGCGCCGGAGTTGCGCACGCAGAACCGCTCGCCCACGACGCCGCGGATGAACACCTCGCCGGAGGTGGCGCCGTAGAGGGCGACGTTGCCGGCGATGATGTGGCCGTCGAGCGGCGCCTCCTCGTGCGGCCTGACGATGATGCGCCCGCCGGACAGCCCCTTGCCGACGTAGTCGTTGGCGTCGCCGGTCAGCCGCAGCGTGATCCCGCGCGGCACGAACGCGCCGAACGAGTTGCCCGCCGAGCCGGTGAAGGAGATGTCGATGGTGTTGTCGGGCAGCCCCTTGCCGCCGTGCCGCTTGGTCACCTGGTAGCCGAGCATGGTGCCGACCGTGCGGTTGACGTTGCGGATGGGCAGCTCCAGCGTGACCGGGGTGCCGTCGTCGATGGCGCCCTCGGCGAGCTGGATGAGCGTGTTGTCGAGCGCGTGCTCCAGCCCGTGGTCCTGCTCGACGACCTTGCGCAGCGCGGTGCCCGCGGGCAGCTCGGGCTTGTGCAGGATCGGCGACAGGTCGAGGCCGTTCGCCTTCCAGTGCTCCTCGGCCGCGGTGGTGTCGAGCATCTCGACGTGGCCGATCGCCTCGTCGAGCGAGCGGAAGCCCAGCTCGGCCAGGTATTCGCGGATCTCCTCGGCGATGAACTCGAAGAAGTTGACCACGAACTCCGGCTTGCCGGTGAAGCGCTTGCGCAGCTCGGGGTTCTGCGTGGCCACGCCCACCGGGCAGGTGTCGAGGTGGCAGACCCGCATCATGACGCAGCCGGAGACGACCAGCGGCGCGGTGGCGAAGCCGTACTCCTCGGCGCCGAGCAGCGCCGCGATGACGACGTCGCGGCCGGTCTTGAGCTGGCCGTCCACCTGCACCACGATGCGGTCGCGCAGGCCGTTGAGCAGCAGCGTCTGCTGGGTCTCCGCCAGGCCGAGCTCCCAGGGGGCGCCGGCGTGCTTGAGCGAGGTCAGCGGCGATGCGCCGGTGCCGCCGTCGTGGCCGGAGATGAGCACCACGTCGGCGTGCGCCTTCGACACGCCGGCCGCGACCGTGCCGACACCGACCTCGGCGACCAGCTTCACGTGGACCCGAGACTCCGGGTTGGCGTTCTTCAGGTCGTGGATGAGCTGGGCGAGGTCCTCGATCGAGTAGATGTCGTGGTGCGGCGGCGGCGAGATGAGGCCGACGCCGGGCGTGGAGTGGCGGGTCTTCGCGATCCACGGGTAGACCTTGTGGCCGGGAAGCTGGCCGCCCTCGCCGGGCTTGGCGCCCTGCGCCATCTTGATCTGCAGGTCGTCGGCGTTGACCAGGTATTCGGAGGTGACGCCGAAGCGTCCCGAGGCGACCTGCTTGATCGCCGACCTGCGGGCCGGGTCGTACAGGCGCTCGGGCTCCTCGCCGCCCTCACCGGTGTTGGACTTGCCGCCGAGCCGGTTCATCGCGATGGCGAGCGTCTCGTGGGCCTCCCTGGAGATGGAGCCGTACGACATCGCGCCGGTGGAGAACCGCTTGACGATGCTCTCGACGGGCTCGACCTCCTCGATGGGGATCGACTTGCCCTTGCGGAGCTTGAACAGGCCGCGCAGGGTCATCAGCCGCTCCGACTGGGAGTCCACGAGCCTCGTGTACTCCTTGAAGATCTCGTAGCGGCGGGTCCTGGTGGCGTGCTGCAGCTTGAAGACGGTCTCGGGGTTGAACAGGTGCGGCTCGCCCTCGCGCCGCCACTGGTACTCGCCGCCGACCTGGAGCCTGCGGTGCGGGTTCTCCACCCGCGGGTAGGCGTGGCGGTGACGCTGGGCGACCTCCTCGGCCAGCACGTCGAAGCCGACGCCGCCGAGGCGCGAGGTGGTGCCGGTGAAGCAGGAGTCGATGACCTCCTGGCTCAGGCCGAGCGCCTCGAAGATCTGCGCGCCGGTGTAGGAGGCCACCGTGGACACGCCCATCTTCGACATGATCTTGATGACGCCCTTGCCGTACGCCTTGATCAGGTTGCGCACGGCCTTGTGCTTGTCGACCTTGAGCACCCCGCTGTCGACCAGGTCCTCGATGGTCTCGATGGCGAGGTACGGGTTGATCGCGGCGGCACCGTAGCCGATCAGCAGCGCCATGTGGTGGCACTCGCGGGCCTCGCCGGTCTCGATGACCAGGCCGATCTTGGTGCGGGTCTTCTCCTGGATGAGGTGGTGGTGCACCGCGCCCGTCAGCAGCAGCGACGGGATGGGCGCCAGCGTGTCGTTGGAGCCGCGGTCGCTCAGCACGATGATGCGGGCGCCGTCGGCGATCGCCCTGGACGCCTCGGCCCTGATCTCCTCCAGCCGCCGCAGCAGCGCCTGGCCGCCGCCGGCGACCTCGTACAGGCCGCTGATGACGTACGGGTGGAAGCCCGGCAGGTCGTGCTCGTCGTTGATGTGGATGATCTTGGCGAGCTCGTCGTTGTCGATCACCGGGTACGGCAGCACGAGCTGGCGGCAGGAGCTCGGCCCCGGGTCGAGCAGGTTGCCCTCGGGCCCGAGCGTGCTGGCCAGCGAGGTGACCAGCTCTTCCCTGATGGCGTCCAGCGGCGGGTTGGTGACCTGCGCGAACAGCTGGGTGAAGTAGTCGAACAGCAGCCGCGGCTTCTCGCTCAGCACGGCCACGGGCGTGTCGGTGCCCATGGAGCCGATCGGCTCCTGGCCGGTGCGCGCCATCGGCGACAGGATGATGCGCAGCTCCTCTTCGGTGTAGCCGAAGGTCTGCTGCCGCTTGACGAGCGCCTCGTGCGTGGGGATCTCCCGCTGGCGGGCGGGCAGCTCTTCGAAGCGGACGAGCCCGGCGTGCAGCCAGTCGGCGTACGGCTGCTCGGCGGCGAGCTCCGCCTTGATCTCGTCGTCCTCGATGATCTTGCCGCGGGCGGTGTCGATGAGGAACATCCGGCCCGGCTGCAGGCGGCCCTTGCGGACGACGTCCTCAGGGGCGATGTCCAGCACGCCGGCCTCGGAGGCCAGCACGACCAGGCCGTCGGCGGTCACCCAGAAACGACCGGGGCGCAGGCCGTTACGGTCGAGCACGGCGCCCGCGACGGTGCCGTCGGTGAACGTGATCGAGGCGGGGCCGTCCCATGCCTCCATCATCGTGGAGTGGAACTCGTAGAACGCGCGCCGCGCGGGGTCCATCTCCGTGTGGTTCTCCCACGCCTCGGGGATCATCATGAGCACGGCGTGAGGGAGGCTGCGGCCGCCCATGTGGAGCAGCTCGAGCGCTTCGTCGAAGCTGGCGGTGTCGCTGCCATCCGGGTCACAGATGGGGAAAAGTCGCGAAATATCGCCCGGGATGTGGGCAGAGGCCAGCATCGCCTCGCGCGCCCGCATCCAGTTGCGATTGCCCTTGACCGTGTTGATCTCGCCGTTGTGGGCGATGAAGCGGTAGGGGTGGGCCAGCGGCCAGCTCGGGAACGTGTTGGTGGAGAAGCGCGAGTGCACCAGCGCGATCGCCGTCTTGTAACGCTCGTCGCTCAGGTCGGGGAAGAACGGCTCGACCTGCTCGGGCGTCAGCATGCCCTTGTAGACGATCGTCCGCGAGGACAGCGAGGGGAAGTACACCTTCGCCTCGTGCTCGGCCCGCTTGCGCAGGCAGAACGCCAGCCGGTCGAGGTCGAGCCCGGAACGACCGCCCGGGTCGGCCACGAACAGCTGCGCGAAGTGGGGCATCACAGCCCGCGCGCTCGGACCCGGCAGGTCGCGGTCGACGGGCAGCTCCCGCCAGCCGAGCACGGTCAGGCCCTCCTCGGCCGCGATCTCCTCGATCAGGCGGACGGCGGCCGCCCTGGCCTCGTCCTCGACCGGAAGGAAGGCGATGCCGGCCGCGTACGAACCGGCTTCGGGCAGTGTGAACGGCACACTGGCCCGGAAGAACTCATCGGGGATCTGCGTGAGGATACCGGCTCCGTCGCCGGTGTCAGGCTCGCTACCCTTGGCCCCCCGGTGATCGAGATTGCACAACGCCGTCAGCGCCTTGACCACAATGCCGTGATCACGCCGTCCCGCGACGTCGGCGACCATGGCGACACCGCAGGCGTCATGCTCGTTGGCGGGGTGGTAAAGACCCTGAGGCTCGGGGAACCCGAGGCGGGCAGCAGGCATTGAATCCCTCCCGTCGTCTTTCGTCTGTCTGGAACCGCTGTACAGGCGAGGGACGACGTTGGCCCTGCTGCATATCGTGGGTAGAGGTTACCTCACCCTGCCGGAATGGTGCCCGCCGCGTCCGTATTGCGAACATTTGGGCAGGTCCCGGCATCCGAACTTCCCATCCCAAACCCCGGACACCTGGCGCGGAATTCCCGCTGTAGACGGCGATCCCGGCGAGCGGGATCGAGTCCTCCCCCGGCCCTTGAGGCCGGCACACGCTTCCCAGCCCGCGCCCCTGGCCCGGCTCCACGCGCGCCTTCCCCACCTCCACCCGCACCAGCCTCGGGACGCGCTTTCTCTCCACCTCCACATCCACCCCGCATCAGCCTCATGACGCGCTTGCTCCACACCTCCACATCCACCCCGCACCAGCCTCCGTACGCGCTTGCTCCCCACCTCCACCTCCACCCCCACGAGCCCATGCGTGCGCTCCTCCCCCGGCGCCTCCGTCTTCGCCCGCACGGCCCCCACACCCCGGTCTCCCTGACCAGCGCCCACCCTCACCAGCGACATCGACGACCTGGCCGCAAGCGGGCGGCGTCAGGCGAGATCTTGGGGCCGCGGCACCGATAGGGTTCGCTCATGGAGCGCGACGGGGTGGAACGGCTGCTCACCGAGGCCGGGGCCGACAGCAGGCGGCTGCGGCACGCCCTGGCCCTGCTGTGCGACGGCCAGTGGTGGACGCTGCCCGACCTGGTCAGGGAGACCGCGACGTCACGGCGTACCATCGAGGCCCTGCTCGGAGAGCTGGTCCTGGAGCGCGACGGCGACCGGATGCGGGTCCCGCCCATCGACACCCCCGCCTATCAGGACCTCATCGCGGTCGCGCCGCCTCCTGAGGACCCGGTCGCGCACCTCGTCCCCCATTACGCCCACGTGCTCGACCGCCTCACCGGCCTCGTCGCCAAGGCGCCGCGCGCCCGCCACGTGCTCGACCACGTCTCCGCGACGCCCGGCACCGTGCTGCGGCGGGCGCTGCTGCTCGGTGCCCGGTTCTGGCTGCCCGGCGCGCGGCTGCTGTGCGTGGGCGACCACGACCTCACCTCGCTGGCCGTCAAGCTGGTGCATCCCGAGACGGACGTGACGGTGGTGGACGTCGACGAGCGCATCCTGGCCTACATCGACGAGCAGCGGCTGGGGGTCCGTACGCGCTGGGCCGACCTGCGGCTCGGCCTGCCGGCCTCGGCACGCGACCACGACCTGGCGCTCACCGATCCCCCGTACACGCCGGAGGGCATCGGCCTGTTCGTGGCGCGCGCGGTGGAGGGGCTGCGCGAGGACGGGCGGGTACTGCTGGCGTACGGGGCGAGCGAGCGTACGCCGATGCTGGCGTTCAAGGTCCAGCAGGAGCTGACCGAGCTGAACCTCGCCTACGAGGCCATCTATCCCGACTTCAACCGGTATCTCGGGGCGGAGGCCATCGGCTCGGCCGCCGACCTGTACATCCTGCGTCCCACCAGCAAGACCCGCCCCGCTGTGCAGTCACGCCTGTCACGCCAGTCCACGGCCATCTACACGCAGGGGCCGCAGGCGGTCGAAAGCGCGGGTCCGTCCGTGGCCCCGGCCGAGGCGCTCGCGGACTTCGAGCCGGACCTGCTGGTCGGCGAGTGGCCCAAGGAGCTCTCCCAGCCCCGGGTCAGGCTCTCGACGTGGCTCGCCAAGCCCTACGCCGCCACGCCGTCCCGGGTGGCCGTCGCCGTGCCGCCCGGCCTGGAGGCGGCGCTTGCGCGCCTGCTGCTGGCCACGCGCGCGGAGCACGTCCGCGTCGTCGGCTCGGCTCTGCCGCCTCTCCCCGAGGTTCTCACCACCGTGTACGAGGTGCGCAACGCGAGCGAGACGGCCTTCGACGCCGTACGACGCCCTCAGCCCACCGGCGAGGCCGAGACGGTGCTGCGCAGGATCCTCGACAATGGGCACGGCAAGCTCGCCAACTCCTGGCGCGAGGGCCTGATCGCGGTCGCCCGGGCCCAGGGCACGACGCTCACCAAGAACGAGGCCCGCGCCCTGATCCGCGAGGCCGCCGGCTGGTCGGAGGGGCTGACCCCGATCGAGGCGCCCCTGCACCGGCTGTCCGCCCTGCCGTCCGCCGTTCAGACGACGGTGACCGCGCTCACCAGCACGACTTGACCACGCGTCAGATGCGGCTCCGAACCAGACGTCAGGTGGCCGCCACGATACGGCTCCGGGCCAGACGTCAGGTGGCCGCCACGATACGGCTCCGGGCCAGGCGTCAGGTGGCCGCCACGATGCGATCCTGGACCACCCGTCCCAGGCCGTCGAGCGCGATGAGTGCGGTGACCAGGTCCTGTGCGGACGCCTTGCCGCCCACCCAGCTCACCGTCACGTAGTGCCCCATGGCCCGGACCTGGGCGCTGCTGCCTTGGACGTCGAACGGGATGTCCTGCCGTACGAACGCGTCCTGGCGCAGCGCCGCCACCAGCGCGTCGGCCGCCTTGCCGTCGGCGAGGTTGAAGATGACGAACTGGCCGGCCAGGGAACCGCCCTTGTACGTCGCCCGCAGCGCCTGCGTGCACCCCTCGGCCGAGGCGCCCACGAGGAGTTCGGAGCAGTCGGTGAACGCGTCCGCCGCGACCCGCTTCAGGGTCCCCAGGGTCTCGGACGAGGCGGGGAAGACCTCATCGGGGGTGAGCGGCGCGGCGTCGCTCTGACGGCTGTCGATGGCCGCGTAAAAGGCGGAGGTGGACTCGGCACGCAGGGCGGACGGGCGCGGCGTCTCGGCCCCGAACCACAGCCACCCGGCCACGCCGAGGCCCACGACCAGCACAAGGGCCGCCACGGACAGAAGCACACGCCTGGACATCAGGACGACGGCCCCGTGATCGACACGACCCGGCGGTAGACCGCCTTCTCGGCGCCGCGCAGGGCGAGGGTGAGCGTGACGTAGTCGTCCTTCGCGGTGGGCTCGGCGCCGTCCACCCGGCCCAGCCACACCAGGCCGACGTAGTGGCCGAGCGCGTAACCGCCCGCCTCGGAGTAGCCGCCGGGCGGGAAGACGGCCTTGCCGGACGACAGCGGCTGCACCCAGCCGCCCCGATAGAGCACCTTCAGCTGCTCCACCAGCTCGCCCGCCGACTCGGCGTCCTCAAGGTTGAGCAGCGTGTACTGGCCCACGTAGCGGCCGTCGGAGCTGAGATACAGGCCGCGGGCGGTCTGGGTGCAGCCCGCGTCCTCCGCCAGTTGCAGCAACTCCTCCCCCTGCAACGCCTGCGTACAGTCGCTGTCGAGCTTCTTGGCGGCGAGCTTCAGCTTGAGCTTCTTGGAGACGGTCAGCTCCTTCTGGCTGAACACCTCCTTCTCCGTCAGCGGCTTGGCGTCCTTCGCGCGCTCCGCCACGGGGTCGAACAGCTTGGGCGACTCCCAGCCGTGGAACACCGCGGGCAGCACCGCGTCCGGCGCGAGCACCGCCGCCGTGGCCTGCCTCTCCGGCTGGTACGTCCCCAGCGACCTGACCACGGACACGAACCCGACCCCGGCCGCGATCACCCCGACCACCGTCGCGATGATCACCAGCAGCCGCTGACGCTCCGGCGGCATGCCCATCTCGGTGAGCACCGGGAACTGCCAGTCGGACCGCGGCGTCCTCCGCCGCTTGCGCGACGCCGCCTTGCCATCATCCAGACCGCCGTCCCGCCCGTCGGGCCGTGCACTGGCGTCCGACCGCCCATCAGGCCGAGCGCCGGCACCCGGCCGCCCATCGGATCGAGCGCCCGCGCCCGACCGCCCATCGGCGCGAGGAGCCGCGTCCGGCCACTCATCGGACTGAGAGCCGGCGTCCGACCGCCGCCCGGCGCGAGGACCCGCGTCCGGCCACTCATCGGACTGAGAGCCGGCGTTCGGCCCCCCGGCGCCGTCATCCCGCGTACGCCCGCCGCTCCCGGGCCGACCGGCCGCCCGCTTACGGCTCGCGACGATCCCGCCCGGCGGCATGCCCAGGCCGAGCTCGTCCTCCGGTCCAGCCGAAATACCGGATCCGCTCTCCGCCCGCGACCCGGCCTCGGACTCCTCACCGGACCGCTTGCCGCCGCCCTTGCCCCGGCCACGCCCCAGCAGCCCCAAACGCCGCCGCTGCGAACCACCCTCGTCCGCGCCGGGGTCGGCGCTCCAGAAGTCCTCGTCGCCGTCGTCCGCAGCCCAGCCGCCGTCGCCCGAGGCGTCGGCCCGGCTCCGACCCTTGCCGCGGCCCCGGCCATCACTCTCAGCAGCAGCCCGACGACGGTCCTTATCACGACCGGCCCTTCGGCGGCCGTCAGGGTCACCGGCAGCGTGGCCAAGCCCCGCCTCGCCAGCATCCCCGACGGGCTCAGCCTCGGCGCCCCGGCCACGACCAGCGCCCTCGCCAAGGTGACGGTCGCCGCGACCGGCAGCCCGACGGCCACCACCCTCGGCACCGGCCCGTCCCCGGCGGCCCCCATCGGGGGCAGCGTGGCCGAGGCCGACGACCTCGGCTTCATCGGGACCACCATGGCCTTCAGCCCGAGCGCGACCATCACGCTGAGCTGCTCCCCAGCCCTGGTCGTCACGGCCCGTGGCTGACCGGCCGCTGTCGCCGCTCGCGCGCCGTCGGCCTCGACCGGCAGCACGCCCACCGTCCTCGGGCGTGGCAGCCGAACGGTCACCGCCCGCGAACCCGTCGCCCTCATCGGCGACCGACCGCCGCCCCCGACCATACGCGGCGCGCCCATCACCGTCCGGCCCGGCCGCCGGCCACTCACCACTGGCGGCAGACCCGGCCACCGGCCACTCACCGCTGACAGCCGATGCAGCCGACGACCGCTCCCCACCAGAAGACGGCCTGCCCACCGGCCACTCACCACTGGCAGACGGCCGACCAGCCGGCCACTCACCACTCGCGGGAGACCCGGCCACCGGCCACTCACCACTGACAGCCGATGCAGCCGACGACCGCTCCCCACCAGAAGACGGCCTGCCCACCGGCCACTCACCGCTAGCGGACGGCCTGCCTGCCGGCCACTCTCCGCTGGCAGGCTGGGCGCCCTGCTCGGCTCGGCGAGCAGCCCTGCGCCCGAGCCGACCGCGCGCGGAACGCCTGGACGGCTCACCCTCGGATCGGCCCTCAGCACCCGATCCCCAGACGTCGCCCGAGCCCGTTACCGCCTGACCGGCTCCCGTTGCCGCCTGACCGCCCTCGTCACCGGACGCCGACGGCCTGCCGCTCTCGGCCGCCTGCCAGCCGCCGCTCCGGGTCCCGGCACCGTGCCTCCCGGGGTCCGTCCCAGCGGCCGACCAGACATCGCCGGCCGTTCCGTCACCCGTCGCGGGCCACCCACCGGCGTCCGTGCCCGTGTCGGCAAACCGGCCGTGACGACGCGAGCGCCGCCCCGCCGAACGTCCTCTCCTGCCGCCCTCGGCCTCCGCCTCCGGCACCGCGTCACCGGCCGGGCGACCGCTCCCAGGCTCACCGCCGTCTCCAGCGGAACGCCCCTCGCCGATGAACCAACTACCAGTGCCAGGCCGGCTGCCACCCGAGGCACCAAGGTCACCGACACCCCACCCGCCGGTCCCCGACCGACCATCACCGGCAGCCCAGCCACCGGTGCCCGATCGACCGTCACCAGCGGACCAGCCTCCGGTATTCGAGCGCTCCTCATCCGCGGCCCAGCCACCAGTGTCCGACCTGCGGTCCCTGGAACGCCGACCACCGGCGCCCGAGCGATCGTCCTCACCGGCAGGCCAGCCACCCGTACTCGTCCGGCCATCACCCGCAGCCCAGCCGCCTGTACCCGACGGGGCATCACCCGCGGACCAACCGCCGGTCCCCGACCGGCCATCACCTACGGGCCAGCCGCCAGTGCCGGAGCGACCGTCGGCGGCACGCCCGCCGCCCGCACCCGAGCGGCCGTCATCACCAGCAGCCCAGCCACCCGTACTCGACCGACCATCACCGGCAGCCCAACCGCCAGTCCCCGACCGACCATCACCCGCGGGCCAACCACCGGTGCCTGCCTGGTCACCCGCCGCGGACCAGCCGCCCGTACCCGACAGGCCGCCGTCGGCAGGCCAGCCACCTGTGCCTGACCGGCCGTCGCCGGCGGGCCAGCCGCCCGTGCCGGAGCGGCCGTCGTCGATGGGCTGAGGGCCGGTCGGCGGTTGAGGGCTTCCGGCAGCACGCCGGCTGCGGCGGCGGCTCCGGCCACGGCTCTCTCCGAACGCCTGCCCACCATCAGGCCCCACGCCATGGCCGTCGTAACCGCCCGCACCGCTGTCATGGCCGCCGGGCGTCCCGTCGCCGTGATCCCCGCGGGCCCCACGGCCGCCGAGCCTGCCGCGTGCACCGCCCGAACCACCAGGTGCAGCGCTCGGCCAGTCGCCGTCCGCGCCGCCACCGGCAACGCCACCGACGCCGCCACCCGCGCCATCGTCGAAGAAGCCGCCGGTAGAGCCGCTGACGGCGCCGTCACGTCGTCCGGCGGCGGGGACGTCCGCGCCGGGCCGGCCACGCCCGCCGACCCCGGCACCAGCCCCGTAATCAGCACCGGCTCCATACTCAGGCCCAGATCCAGGCCCGGTTCCGTAGTCAGCCCCGTACGCAGGCCCAGCCCCGGTCTTGGTCCCGGTTCCGTAGTCAGACCCGTACTCGGGCCCGGTCCCGTAGTCAGACCCGTACTCGGGCCCCGCTCCGGACCCGTACTCAGGCCTCACCCCGGACCCGTATTCAGAGCCGGGCTCGAATTCGGCCCCGGAGCCAGGCGGGGTGCGGCGGGTGCGGCGGGAGCGGCCGGTGCCGTCGCCGCCGGAGCGGCCGGAGCCCGGGGTGCCGCGTCGGCGGGCCATCACAGCCCCGCCGCCCCGATGGCGTTGCCGACGGAGAAGGTGACCGCCGCCGCCACCGCCCCGACGAGCAGTTGCCGCAGCCCGGAGTACCACCAGGTGCGGGCGGTCACCGCCGACACCAGCGCACCGGCGGCGAACAGCGCGCAGCAGGACACCGCGGCCGAGATCACCAGCTCGCGCGCCCCGAACAGGTACGGCAGCAGCGGCAGCGCCGCCCCCACCGCGAACGACAGAAACGACGAGACGGCGGCCACGACCGGCGACGGCAGCTCCCCGGGCACCACGCCGAGCTCGTTACGCGAGTGCACCTCTAGCGCGCGTTCGGGGTTCTGCGAGATCTGGCGGGCGATCTCGGCGGCCAGGTCGGGCGCCACGCCCTTGTCCACGAAGGTCTGCGCCAGCTCTGCCTGCTCGTCCTCGGGATGGTGGGCCAGCTCGCGCTGCTCTGCGGCGATCTCGGCCTGGGCGAGCTCGCGCTGGCTGGCGACGGAGACGTATTCGCCGCCCGCCATGGACAGGGCTCCCGCGGCCAGCCCGGCGACGCCGCCGAGCGCGACGACCCTCGGGTTGGCGGTGCCGCCCGCCACGCCTGCGATGAGCGCGAAGTTCGACACCAGGCCGTCCATCGCGCCGAACACCGAGGGCCGTAGCCACCCTCCGGTGACGTCGCGATGGGCGTGGTGGGCCTCCGCGCGTTCGCTCATCGAGTGTTCTTCTCCTTCGTCACCGTCTCGGCCTCGGCGGGCCCCGCCTGCTCACCCTCCTCCTGGCCGCCTGAGGTGACGCCCTCGGGCTGCGCAGGCTCGGCGGCGGCCTCCGGTTGCGCGTCACCGGACGGCGTGTCCGCGCCATCGCCGGACGCGGAGTCACCGGCCGTGGACCCGCCGGACGCGGACCCGCCGGACGCGGACCCACCGGACGCGGACCCACCGGACGCGGACTCGTCCGCCTGCGCCGAGGACTCGCCGGCACGGGGGTCGGCCTGGCCCGCGTCGTGGGCCGGATCGACCGCCTCGCCGTCGGAGCCGGACTCGGGCACGACGACGATCTCCTCGCCGGTCTTGCCGCGCGTGGCGAAGAAGTACACCAGCGCGAGCACGAACAGCACGATCGAGGTCCACTGGTTGATGCGCAGCCCCAGGAACATGACCGCGTGGTCGACCCCGCCGACGGGGTCGATGCGCAGCCCCTCGATCCAGAAGCGGCCGAGCGTGTAGCCCGCGACGTAGAGGGCGAACAGCCGGCCGTGGTGCAGCGCGAAGCGGCGGCCGGCGAAGATGAGCGCGAAGCCGAGCGCGACGTCCCACAGCGACTCGTACAGGAACGTCGGGTGGTAGAGGACGCCGGGCTCGCCGCCGTGGTCGACGTCGATCTCCAGGCCCCAGGGCAGGGTGGTCGGCGAGCCGTAGAGCTCCTGGTTGAACCAGTTTCCCCAGCGGCCGATGGCCTGCGCGAAGGCGATGCCGGGCGCGACCGTGTCGGCGACGGCGCTCATGGACAGGCCGCGCTTGCGTACGGCCAGCCAGACGCCGAGCGCGCCCAGCGAGATGGCGCCCCAGATGCCGAGGCCGCCCTCCCAGATGAACAGCGCCTGGTAAGGCTCCTTGATCGCCCGGCTGCCGAAGTAGGTCTGCCAGTCGGTGATGACGTGGTAGAGCCGGCCACCGATGAGGCCGAAGATGACCGCGGGAACCGCGATGTCCACGATCGTCCCCGCCTGGCCGCCGCGGGCGCGCCAGCGCCGCTCGCTCAGCCAGACGGCGACGATGACGCCGAGCACGATGCAAAGCGCATAAGCCCGGATCGGGATGATTCCGAGATGCCAGACCCCTTCTGAAGGGCTGGGAATCGAGGCTAGGGGCATGTCAGGTGAGGGTAGCGGAAGCGGGCCTACTTGGCCGCCTCGGTAATCTCTTCACGCAGCTGAGAAGGAGTGAACAGTACCTGATTGTCGATTTCTGTTCCGTTCAATTTCACTGTCGGCGTGTGGTCGAGCTTCTGCTCGTCACTGACCTTCTTGCTGTACGAGAGCTGCGCGTCGGCGTTCTTGTTGCTGGTCACGCACTGGTCGAACCCGGGCGTGTCGACCCCCGCCTCCTTGCCCCACTCCTTGAGCTGGTCGGGCAGGAAGCCCTCTTCGGTCTCGGGCGGCTGGTTCTTGAAGAGCAGGTCGTGGAAGGCCAGCCACTGCTTGCCGTCGGCGATGCAGCGGATGGCGCTGCCGGCGCGCACGGAGTTGGCCCTGGTCGGGTCCTGAGAGAAGATCGTGATCGGGTGGTAGACGACCTTGGCCTTGCCCTCGGCGGCGAGGTTCTTGAAGGTCTGGCCGCTGACGCGCTCCAGCTCCTTGCAGGCCGGACACTGGAAGTCCTCGTAGATGTCGACGACGGGCGAGGTGACGCCGTTCTGGGCCATCACGACGCTGCCGTCGGACTGCACGGTGATCGGCGCGACGGTGCCGAGCGCCTCCTCAGAGCGCGACTGGCTGGCGGTGTACCACCAGCCGAGGCCGACGGCGGCGATGGCGACCACGCTCGCGGTCGTGTACGTCACGATGCGCCGCCGCTTCTCGCGGGCCCGCTGGGCGGCCTGCTGCGCTTTGATCTTTTCGCGCGCCGACTGCGCCTTCGTCTTGGTGCGCTCGCCTTTGCTCATTGTTCGTCCTCCCCCTCATCAACACCATTGTCGCCCCCGAGGCCGAGAGCTCCGTCGAGCGCGAAACGGCCCGGCGGGAAGCGCACAGTCCACGCGCCGAGCAGCACGAGGCCGAAGTCGCGCAGGATGTCGAGCAGGTAGGTCGGCTCCTGTCCGGCACCCAGCTGGCCACCACCGCCGAAGCAGCCGCAGTCGATCCGCAGGCCGTGCGCCCACGCCCAGGCGATGCCGAAGACGAACGCGAACATCAGCAGCGCGGCGATCACCGCGGCCACCCTGGTCAGCAGACCGACGACGAGCAGCACGCCGACCACGATCTCCACGATGGGCAGCGCGTAGCCCACCGCGATGGCGACCGACTCCGGCAGCAACTGGTAAGCCTTGACCGCGACCACGGAGTCGGCCGGGTTGCCGATCTTCAGCGCACCCGCGACGATCAGCACCCCGCCCAGAACCAGCCGGGCGACGGTCGTCACCCAGGGTATCGCCGTTCTCGCCCATGGTGACGATTGAGACGCGGCCACGAGTCCTCTCCTCTTTTCTCTGCGCCGGAATGCGCACAGTACCCGGTCCCATCCGATCACGTCTGGGATAAGCGTCAGCTAAGCGCGTACCCCGCCGCTGACCTGGGAGGGTCTTCGCAATAAGCCATCAATCGGACAAAGTGGAAGGCCTGCGTTCCGATACATACTCAGGCGTGCCTCGGCGAGTTTTCGCGCCCCGAGCGCGGTCCGGCGGCAGGCGTCCGCACGCCCGAGCCCCGTCCCGCTCCGCGCGCCTCTGCGCGGCGCCCGAGCCCGGCCAGACGCACGCATCCACAGCACACCGAGGCGGACCAGCGGCACGCCCACGACGACGCGCCGGCGCGCGCCCCGAGGCGGCCGATGAGACCGGACGGCTAGCGGCTGCGGACGCCCTTGGCCATGTCGCGGGCCAGCGCGGCGATGGACTCGCGCCCAGCGGCCTCGTCGGGCGCGTCGAGCATGCGGCGGATGAACGCCGAGCCCACGATCACGCCGTCGGCGTACGCGGCGACCTCGGCCGCCTGGGCGCCGGTGCCGACGCCGAGGCCCACGCACACGGGCAGCTCGGTGTGGGCGCGGGTGCGCTCGACCAGGCCCTTGGCGGCGGAGTTGACGGTCTCTCTGGCGCCGGTGACGCCCATGAGCGAGGCGGCGTAGACGAAGCCGGTGCAGCAGTCGACCACGGCCTTGATGCGCTGCTCGGTGGAGCTGGGCGCGACCAGGAACACCGTGTCGATGCCGGCCGCCGCGGAGGCCGCGCGCCACGGCTCGGACTCCTCGGGCGTCAGGTCGGGCGTGATCGTGCCGACGCCGCCCGCGTTGGCGAGGTCGCGCGCGAAGCGGTCGGCGCCGTACTTGTCGATCGGGTTCCAGTACGTCATGACGAGCGTCGCGGCTCCGGTGGCGGCCACACCCTCGACGGTGCGCATGACGTCGGCGATGCGGGTGCCGTTGGTCAGCGACCGGTGCACGGCGTCCTGGATGGTCGGCCCGTCCATGAGCGGGTCGGAGTAGGGCAGGCCGATCTCGATGACGTCGCAGCCGGCCTCCACCAGGGCCGCGGCGGCGGCGATGGCGCCGTCTTTCGACGGGAAGCCCGCGGGCAGGTAGCCGACGAGCGCGGCCCGGTTGTCCGCCTTCGCCTTGGCGAAGACCGTCTGAAGAGTCGTCATGTCTGTCCGTTTCGAAGGTCTAGTCCCACCATGATGCCCTGCTCCGCGCCCGGTTCGAAGCCTCTCAGGACGTCGTGTCGAGGGCGCGGGCGTCCGCGGGCCGGCGGTGTCACAGGTTGAAGTACTTCATGGCGGTGCCCATGTCCTTGTCGCCGCGCCCGGAGAGGTTGACCAGGATGATCGCCTCGGGGCCGAGCTCGCGGCCCAGCTCGAGCGCGCCCGCGAGCGCGTGGGAGGACTCGATGGCCGGGATGATGCCTTCGGTCCTGGCCAGCAGCGAGAACGCGGCCATCGCCTGATCGTCGGTGATGCCGTGGTAGGTGGCGCGGCCGGAGTCCTTCAGCCAGGCGTGCTCGGGGCCGACACCCGGGTAGTCGAGGCCGGCGGAGATCGAGTGGGACTCGATGGTCTGGCCTTCGTCGTCCTGCAGGACGTAGGTGCGCGAGCCGTGCAGCACGCCCACCGAGCCGGCGGTGAGGGTGAGCGCGTGCTCGCCGCTCTCCAGGCCACGCCCCGCGGCCTCGTAGCCGTGGAGCTGCACGCCCTCGTCGCCGATGAACGCGTGGAAGGCGCCGATGGCGTTGCTGCCGCCGCCGACCGCGGCGCACACCGCGTCGGGCAGCCGGCCGGTCAGCTCCAGCATCTGGCGGCGCGCCTCGACGCCGATGATGCGGGCGAAGTCGCGCACGATCTCGGGGAACGGGTGCGGGCCCGCGACGGTGCCGAACAGGTAGTGGGTGGTGTCGACGTTGGTCACCCAGTCGCGGAACGCCTCGTTGATGGCGTCCTTCAGGGTCTGGGAGCCGTTCTTGACCGGCACGACGGTGGCGCCGAGCAGCTTCATCCGCGCCACGTTGAGCGCCTGGCGCTCGCAGTCGACGGCGCCCATGTAGATGGTGCACTCCAGGCCCATCAGGGCGGCGGCGGTGGCGGTGGCCACGCCGTGCTGGCCCGCGCCGGTCTCGGCGATGACCCGCTTCTTCCCCAGCCGCTTGGTCAGCAGCGCCTGGCCCAGCACGTTGTTGATCTTGTGGGCGCCGGTGTGGGTGAGGTCTTCGCGCTTGAGGATGATGCGGGCGCCGCCGGCGTGCTCGCTGAACCGCGGCACCTCGGTCAGCGTGGTCGGGCGGCCCGCGTAGGTGCGCAGCAGGTGGTCGAACTCCTTGATGAACTGCGCGTCGTTCTTGGCCTTCTCGTAGACCGCGGCCACCTCGTCGAGCGCCGGGATCAGCGCCTCGGGCACGTATCGGCCGCCGAAGATGCCGAACTTGCCGTGCACATCGGGGTCGTCGCCGTGCGCGCCGTTGCCCGCCAGGTCGGCGGCGGTCAGAATGGTGCCTTCGTTTGCCACTGCTATCCCTCTGTCGAGTGGTCGGGGCGCGTCGACGGATGTGCACCGGCGGTCACCAGCGCCTCCACTGCCTTGCGCGGGTCCTTGCCGGTGACCAGGCTCTCCCCCACCAGGACGGCGTCGGCGCCGGACCTGGCGTAGGCGAGCAGGTCGTGCGGACCGCGCACGCCCGACTCTGCGATCTTGATCACATTATCGGGGATCTTAGGCGCGATCTTCGCGAAGACATCGCGGTCGACCTCGAGTGTCTTGAGATTTCTCGCGTTGACCCCGATGACCCGCGCGCCGGCCGCCACGGCCCGCTCGAGCTCCTCCTCGGTGTGCACCTCGACCAGCGGGGTCAGACCGATGGACTCGGCACGCTCGATGAGCGACACCAGCGCCTCCTGCTCGAGGCAGACGACCATGAGCAGCGCCAGGTCGGCGCCGTAGGCGCGGGCCTCCCAGAGCTGATAGGAGGTCAGGATGAAGTCTTTACGCAGGATCGGGATGTCGACACGGGCACGGACGGCCGCGAGGTCGTCGAGGCTGCCGCCGAACTTGCGCCGCTCGGTCAGCACGCTGATGACGTGGGCACCGCCCGCTTCGTAGTCGGCCGCCAGCGCGGCCGGATCGGCGATCGCGGCGAGCGCGCCCTTCGACGGGCTGGAACGCTTCACCTCGGCGATCACCGAGACCCGATCGCCCCCGAGCGCGGCCATGGCGTCTCTGGGCGGCTGCGCACGCTCGGCTCGCCGCTTGAGCTCGTCGATAGAGACGGCCTGCTGACGGGCGGCGAGGTCGGCGCGCACCCCGTCGAGGATGTCGTCGAGGACACTCGGCCCTTCCGTCCGCTCACTCACGCGCTTGAGGTCCCTCCGGTCGGCTGTAAGGGGGTGGCGGAGAGTTCGCGTCGCGTCCGCTCTCTGCCTTGTCCTGCGATGGTATCGGCCTCTGCGGGGCGCGCTCACCACCGGTCCCCGCCTAGGGGGCGAGGAACGCCCCGAAAGGCAGATTACGGACTACCCAGTAGACCATGACGACGGCGATGAACGCCCACAGCCACGCCGGGTGAGGCACGGCCGTGCTCGGCGGCCTGCCCTGCCACGCGCGCACGACCCAGCGCACCCACCAGAACAGCAGGATCGGCATCATCGCCACGAACAGCGGGTTGAGGCCGAGCGCGGCGACGGGGTCGAGGTGGGCGAGCGCGTGCATGGTGCGCAGCGTGCCGCACCCCGGGCAGTAGAGGCCGGTGAGCCACAGGAACGGGCAGGTCGGGTAGTGGCCGGGCTCGTTGGGGTCGACCAGCCCCGCGACCGCGAAGGCCGCGGCCGTGACGGCCGCGACGCCGAGCGGCGCAAGCAGCGCTCTCATACGCCGCGCGCGCGGCCGCTCGATGGTCGCGAAACTCATGCCCCCGATGTCCGCCTTCCCGGTCGGCCCGTGCCGCGTGGCCGGGTCAGTAGTCGTAGGTGGTGCTGGCGGCTCCGGCCAGCCCGACCAACGACAGCAGGATACCGCCGAGGAAGATCCAGGTGAGCACCCAGATCACGACGGTGATGTAGGACGTGACCAGGCCGCCGATGGCCAGGGCCGAGCCCTCTTCGCCGTTGCGTTTGATCCGGTTGAGCGCGATGTGGCCGCAGATCACGCCGGGGATGCTGGTGAGCCCGCAGAAGACCAGGCCGATGATACCGAGGACGAGCGAGGCCACCGCCATGCCGTTGGTCGGGCGCTGCGGCTGGCCGTAGTAGGCCTGCTGCTGGTCGTAGCCGCCGTAGCCCGGCGGCTGGGCGCTGTAGCCGCCGCTCGCGGGCATCTGGCCGTAGCTGAGGTCCTGCGGGTAGCTGGGCGGCTGCTGTCCATAGCCGCCGCTCGGCTGCTGCTGACCGTAGCCGCCGCTGCCGGGCTGCTGACCGTAACCTCCACCGCTCGGGGGCTGCTGGCCATAGCCGCCGCCGCTGGGAGGCTGCTGGCCGTACCCGCCACCTCCGCTCGGCGGCTGCTGGCCGTAACCACCGCTGGAGGCCTGCTGTCCATAGCCTCCGTCGTAGCCGGGCTGCTGCCCGTAGCCGCCGCCGGGCGGCTGCGCGCCGTAGCCGCCGCTACCGCTCTGATCCCCGTAGCTCATGAGCTGGCTCCTCAATCGTTCGTGGCGAGTTGGTACGGCAGCTTAGTGAGGATTTCTTTGCCAAGAAGACAAGGATTCAGAACAGTGGAGGTTTCGTCAGCGCCGCGAGTCAGCGGCCTTCGGTGGGGTCGTCGCCCCTGTCGAGCGCGTCCCACAGCGCCCGATCGTCGCTGACCTGCGCCTTCGCCTCGCCGTCCGGTCCCTTGGCGCGGTCGTAGCGCGCGGACATGCCCGCCCAGCGACCGCCGCGCACGATCGCGGTGATCCCGCCCGCGAGCATCAGCAGCGCGCCCGCCGCGGCTACGGCGGGCCACAGCGGCGCGGCCTCCCAGGGCACGCCCGAGGCGCCGTGGAGCACGTTGCGCTCGCTCAGCCAGCCGGTGACGTTGCCGCCGTCGATCGCCGCCCAGGTCGCCGCCGCCACGCCCGCGCCGCACAGGGCGAGCACCGCGCCGACGACGCGCCTGCCGGTGCCCCTGGTGGCGAGCACGGCCACCACGCCGGCCAGCCCGGCCAGCGCCACGGGCGTGAGCGCCGGGCTCAGATCGCCGCCGGTGGGCCCGGTGGTCACGCCCGCCGCGCCGTCCTGAAGCACCCGCACCCACTCGCGGCCGGCGGCGAGCAGCACCAGCAGGCAGCCCAGGGCGGTGGCGACGACCCAGATCGACAGCTCCCGCTTGTCGCTGCGCATGGTGCTAGCCGATCGCGATCTCGAGCTCGTCGGCGTCGAAGCAGGTGCGGTCGCCGGTGTGGCAGGCTCCGCCCACCTGGTCCACCTTGACCAGGACGGTGTCGCCGTCGCAGTCGAGCGCCACCGACTTCACGTGCTGGACGTTGCCCGAGGTGGCGCCCTTGACCCACAGCTCCTGGCGGCTGCGCGACCAGTAGGTGGCCTTGCCGGTGGTGAGCGTCCGGTGCAGGGCCTCGTCGTTCATCCAGGCCAGCATGAGCACCTCGCCGGTGTCGTACTGCTGGGTGATCGCGGGCACCAGGCCGTCGGAGTTGCGCTTCAACCGCGCGGCGATCTTGGGATCGAGGGACATGCTGCCATTCAACCAGGCCGCCCGCGCGCCCCGGCCGTCAGGCGAGCGCCTCGGGCAGGGTGTCGTAGATCGGGAACAGCGGCGCCAGGTTGGTGCGCCTGAGCCGGCGCAGCACCAGGCCGTCGGGGGCGACGAGGGCCATGGTGCGGCCGCGCTCGCGCAGCGAGGCGAGCAGGCGTACCAGCACCCCCAGACCCGTGGTGTCGATGAACGTCAGCCCCGTCAGATCGACCACGAGCCGCGGCTCGTTCGTCGCGACCGCCTCATCCAGACATTTCCGCACTTGGGAGACGTTGTCGACGTCCATCTCCCCCGACAACCTCACCACCACCGAGCCCCCGTGATCGTGTCGCGACATCTCCAGCACATCCACGCCCATGTTCCTCATGACCCCTCCCGTGGGCGGCTCCGCCGAAAACGTACACCCGTCCGCCTCGCATCACGGTGGGTTTTGCTGAGAATGCGGTACGTGATCACATCCGTGCGAGTACCTTCTGACCCGACCTTCGCGTGCTAGGGAGGACAGGATCGTGGTGCACGTCGCGGGCTCCGTCCTGGACCCGGATCTGGGCGACCATGTCTGCCTGCCGTTCGACGGCGAGCGCGAGCGGATGACGGTCACCCGGGTCTTCACCGTGAACGGCCTGCTCCGCCGCGTCAAAGTAGTGATCATGACGCACACCGACACCCCCGAGCGCACGCGCACCTGGCTGGCGCCGCTGGTGCCGGGGTTCGCCGAGGCCGAGTCGGCCGGCCGGATCGAGATCCTGGCCTGCGCCGACACCCACTTCACCGACGGCTTACTCGATCCGGCGCGGCTGCGCACGGGCCTCGCCGCCGCCCGCGACCGCGCCGGAGGACACGGCGTGTACGCGCTGGTCGACGCCTCCTGGGGCCTCGGCGACGCGCCGGGGCACGCGGCGTTCGAGGCGGCCGTCAACGAGCTGTTCGGCGAGGGCTGGCTGGCGGCGGTCTGCCAGTACGACCGCGGCGTCTTCCCCCGCGACGCCCTGGAGGAGGCGGCGGCCGTGCACCCGATCTCCCCCGAGCAGGCGCTGCTGCGCTTCGCCCGCGCCGGGTCCGGGCTGCGGGTGTGGGGCGATGTGGACCTGACCAACCGCCCGGCGTTCGCCTCCCTGCTGCGGCCCCTGGTCAGGCAGCCGGGCGAGGTCGTGATCGACGCGGGCGGGCTCGGCTTCATCGACGCGGGCTCGGCCCAGCTGCTCGCCACCACGGCGATGGCCAGGCCGCGCGGCACGACGACGGTGATCTGCCGCGCCCCCATGGCGCGGGTGCTGCGGCTGATCGGCGCGGACCAGCATCTCGCCGTACGGCGGGCCGACGATGACTAGCCAGGCGCTCCGCACCAGCTTCGCCCGCGGCCGCATCACGCTCCTGCGCAGGACCGTCACCGAGCACGCCAGGCGGCACGGGCTGACCGGCGGCCGCCTCGAGGACTTCGTGCTGGCGGTCAACGAGGTCGCCACGAACGCCGTGCTGCACGGCGGCGGCCACGGCCGGCTGCGGATGTGGTCGCACGGCGGCCGCCTGTGGTGCGAGGTCAGCGACGAGGGGCCGGGGCTGCCCGCCGGGTGGATGGGCGACGGCCGGCCGCCGGAGCGGCTCGACCACCGCGGGCGCGGGCTGTGGCTGACCGGCATGCTGTGCGACCAGGTCATGATCGTCTCAGGGCCGGCGGGGACGACCGTGACGTTCGCCGCCCTCTGCGACTGAAGCCCGCCAGGCCCGCGAACCCCGCCCGTAGCGACGCGCGGCGGGCGGGCGCGCTCCCGAGGCGACGCGGCTCGGCCTGCGAGCGCATCTACGAGTTGCGGGTCGTCTCCGAGCGCGCCGCCGACACCCAGGAGGCGTGCAGGTCGGCGTACACGCCGGGCTCCTGCACGAGCTGGGCGTGCGGCCCGCGCTGCACCAGCCGGCCCGCGTCGAAGACCAGCACCTCGTCGGCGTTCTCGGCGGTGGACAGCCGGTGTGCGATGGAGACGGCGGTGCGGCCCCGGGTGACGCCTTCGAGCGCGCGGGCCAGGCGCACCTCGGTGGCCGGGTCGACGGCGGAGGTGGCCTCGTCGAGCAGCAGCAGGTCGGGGTCGGCGAGGTAGGCGCGGGCCAGCGCGACGAGCTGCCGTTCGCCCGCCGACAGCGACTCGCCGCGCTGCCCGACCGGGGTGTCGAGGCCCGCGGGCAGGCCCTCCAGCCAGTCGGCCAGGCCCAGCTCGGTCAGCGCCAGCTCGATCTCCTCCCTGGTGGCCGACGGCTTGCCGTAGCGGATGTTCTCCTCCAGCGTGCCGTCGAACAGGAAGCCGTCCTGCGGCACCATGACGATGCGCTCGCGCAGCGAGGAGAAGCGCACGTCGCGCAGGTCGTGGCCGTCCACGGTGACCCGGCCCGAGGCGGGGTCCATGAGCCTGGTGAGCAGCTTGGCGAACGTGGTCTTGCCCGAGCCGGTCTCGCCGACGATGGCGACGCGCGAGCGCGGCGGGATGGACACGGTGACCTCGCGCAGCACGGGCGCGCCGCCGGGATAGGCGAAGTGCACGTTCTCGAAGGCCACCTCGATGGGGCCGCGCGGCAGCGTCACGCCGCGCTCGCCGGGGTCGGCGACGTCGGGCGGGGTGTCGAGCACACCGAGGATGCGCCGCCAGCCCGCGACGGCGTTCTGCGCCTCGTTCAGCACCTCGGTGGCGGTCTGCAGCGGCGAGATGAACAGCGTCACGAGGAACAGGAACGCCACCAGCTCGCCCTGCGAGATGCCGCCCGACAGGCCGAGCCGCACGCCGAGCAGCACGATGCCGGCGATGGCGATCGCGGCCACGATCTCGGTCAGCGGGAAGACGAACCCGACGATGGTCTGCGCCCGCACCTGGGCCCTCTTGTTGGCGTCCACGGCCCTGTCGATGCGTTCCGCGGTGCGCCGCTCGGAGGCGTAGGCCCTGATGACGGCGGCGCCGACCACCGACTCGCTGACCGCGGCCAGCATGTCGCCGGTGCGCTCGCGCACGGTGGTGTACGCCCGCGACAGCAGCCGCTGGAAGCGCGGCAGGGCGATCATCAGCGGGATGAAGCAGGCCCACACCAGCAGCGTGAGCTGCCAGGAGTAGACGAACATCAGCACGGTGGCCACGAAGAGCTGGCCGAGCGAGACGATGATCATCAGCCCGCCCCACTGCATGAACGTGCTGATCTGGTCGATGTCGTTGGTGACGCGGGAGACCAGGGCGCCGCGGCGCTCGGAGTTCTGGGTGAGCACCGACAGGTCGTGCACGTGGCGGAAGCCGCGTACGCGCAGGGTGGCCAGCGAGGACTCGGTCGCCTTGTAGAGGCGGACGTTCATGACGTACCCGGCCAGGGCCGTCACCACCACGGCGACGGCGCAGATCACCACGGCCCGCGTGATGTACGGGATGTCGGGCGTGCCGGTCTTGAGGCCGGTGTCGATGACCTGCTGCACCGCGATCGGCACGATGACCTTGCCGATGGTGGCGACGACGGCCAGAGCCAGCGTGCCGAGCAGGCCGGTGCGGAACTCGGGCGTCAGCGACAGGCCCTGCCGGATAGTGGCCAGCGCGGAGCGCTCGGCGTTGCCGTGGATGCTCTGCGCGGTCATGCGCTGACCCCCTCTTCCTCGATGTCGATGTCGGACAGCTCGATCGCGGCCCGCTCGGCCTCTTCGCGCTCGTAGGCGGTCACCAGGTTGCGGTAACCCTCGCAGCGCCCGATCAGCTCCTCGTGCGTGCCCCGGTCCACCACGCGGCCGTGGTCGAGATAGACGACCTCGTCGGCCAGGGAGATGGTGGCCATCCGGTAGGCGACGACCACGACGGTGGACGCCTCGGCGGCGTCGCGCAGGCCGTGCAGGATCTTGGCCTCGACCTGCGGGTCCACGCTGGAGGTCGCGTCGTCGAGTATGAGCAGGCGGGGGCGGCGCACGACGGCGCGGGCCAGGGCCAGGCGCTGGCGCTGGCCGCCGGAGAGCGAGGCGCCGCGCTCGCCGACGCGAGTGTCCAGGCCGTCGGGCAGGCGGCCGACGAAGCCGTCGGCCTGGGCCAGGCGCAGGGCGGCCCGCACGTCCTCGTCGGTGACCTCGCCGCCGAGCGCGACGTTGCCGCGTACGGAGTCGTCGAACAGGAACGTCTGCTGCGGCACCAGCGCCACCGATGCGGCCACTCCGCCGTAGGGCAGGTCGCGCAGGTCCACGCCGTCCAGCAGCACCTGACCCGAGTCGGGGTCCACCAGGCGCACCAGGAGCTGCACGAGCGTGGACTTGCCCGAGCCGGTGGGGCCGACGATGGCGACCGTGCGCCCGGCCGGCACGTCGAAGGTGACGTCGTGCAGCACCTTCGACTCGCCGTAGGCGTAGGAGACGCCTCTGACGTTCAGCTCGGCGGGGCCGGCCGAGGTGCCGGGGGTGGCGGTGCCGTACTCCATGGAGCCGGTGGCGTCGAGCACGGCCTGCACCCGCTGCCAGCCGACGACGCTGCGCGGCAGCTCGGCGAGCACCCAGCCGAGCGCCCTGATCGGGAAGGCGAGCAGCGTGAACAGGTACGCCACCTGCACCAGGTCGCCGGGGTCGATCGCGCCGGCGGACAGCCGGGCCGCGCCGACGCCCAGCACGGCGAGCACGCCGAGCGTGGGCAGCGCCTCCAGCATGGGGTCGAACAGGCCGCGCACCCGGCCGACGGCGATGTTGGCGTCGCGCAGCTCCTGGGCGCGCCGCCGGAACCGCTCGGTCTCCAGCTCCTCCCTGCCGAGCGTCTTGACGACGAGCGCGCCGTCGAAGCTCTCGTGGGCGATCTCGCTGACCTCGGCGCGCAGCTGCTGCGCGCGGGTGGCCAGCGGGCTCAGCTTGCGCTGGTAGACGAGGTTGAGCACGGCGATGGCCGGGAAGATGAGGAAGCCCACGAGCGCCAGCGCGAGGTCGGTGAGCACCATCGCGACCGCCGCGGTGATCAGCATGACGATCACGCCGACGGCCATCGGCAGCGGCGCGAGCGGCGCCCAGGCGGCCTCGGCGTCGGAGCTGGCGTTCGACAGCAGCTGCCCGGTCGGGTGCCGGTGGTGCCAGGCCAGCGGCAGCCGCAGGTACTGCTTGGTGACGTCGCGCCGGGAGCGCGCCTGCATGCGGTACTGCAGGAGACCGGCCAGGATGCGCCGCCCCGCGACGCCGATCGCCTTGAGCAGCGCGGCGCCGACGATGAGCGACACGCCGGTCCAGAGCGCTCCCGCGGTGACGTCGCCGTCGCGGAACGCGGCCAGTACAACGTTCTGTGTCGCCCATCCGAGGGCGGAGGCCGAGGCGACGGTCATGCCGCCGTACACGGCGCTGGCCAGCACCGCGAGCGTGAAGACCGTCTTCTCCGTGCGAATGGCCACCCCAAGGACGCGGAGCCCTTGACGCATCACGGCCGAGGTGACCTTGCTCGCCACTCGGTACGTTTCCTTCCAGGTCTGATGTTTGTACGTATGTCCCTATCACGCCCGATCACACGGTTATTCCCAGCGGTAGGCTGATCCACGTGACTCACGCTCGTGGCGAACGCGCTGCGCTCTGCACCCTGCTCGACCGGCTCGGCCCGGACGCGCCGACCCTGTGCGCGGGCTGGAGCACCTATGACCTGGCCGCGCACCTCGTCGTGCGCGAGCGCAGGCCCGACGCCATGCCGGGCATCGGGCTCAAGCCGCTGGCCGGTTACACCGCCAAGGTCCAGCAGCGGATGAAGGAGGCCCACCCCTACCCCGAGCTGGTCGGCCTCGTCCGCCGGCCGGGCGGCGTCTACGGCCTGGTGCCCGCGCTCGACTCGGCCGTCAACACGCTGGAGATGTTCGTCCACCACGAGGACGTGCGCCGCGCCCAGCCGTCGTGGGAGCCCCGCGAGCTGGACCCCGAGTTCGAGCGGCTCATCTGGAAGCGGGTGTCCGCAGGGGCCCGGCTGATGCTGCGCAAGGCGCCCGTCGGCGTGGTGCTGCACCGGCTCGGCGGCGGCGTGGTGCTCGGCGGCCCCAAGGGACGCTCGCGCGTGGAGGTCACCGGCAGAGCGGCCGAGCTGCTGATGTTCTGCTTCGGGCGGCAGCGACACGCCCGGGTCGAGCTGACCGGGGACCCGGCGGCCGTGGAGGCGCTGCGCGAGGCTCCTCTCGGGGTCTGACCTGCCCCCGTGGGGGCGGCTCGGTGTGCGGAATGCCCGGAAAACCCGGCGGGGCAGGCGCTCGCGTTCCGGACACTGCACTTACCATGGCAAAGGAAAGAAGCCCCCCGGTTAGGATCTTGTACATCTATAGAGATGCCTAAGGATCGCCCAGACTCGGGTATATACGGCTGGGAACGGACTGCAGGAGGCCCCCCATGCAGGTCAAGAAGGTGATCACCTACGTGGCTATCGCGTTCGTGGTCTTCTACCTGTTCACCCGGCCGGCCCAGGCCGCCGCCGCGGTCAACGGTGTGTTCGACGGAATCATCCATGGAGCCAACCAATTGGCGGTGTTCTTCTCGAGCATCCTGACCTGACCTTGGGTTCTGTCTGCGTGCGGTGCTTCCGCGCACCGCCGGTTCGTGTTACGCAGGCAGGGTGACAGATCGCCCCACCGGCACCAGACCGCATCAGCTCGGCGCCGCCGCCCGGCGCACCCTCGAGCGAGCCGAGCTCGAGGGCATCGAGCTCATCCGTTTCCTGTACGCCGACCACGGAGGCGTGATCCGCGGCAAGGCGGCGGCCAGGTCCCGGCTGGCCGAGCGGCTCAGCTCGGGCATCGGGCACACGGTGGCCATGATGGCGATGAACATGCTCGACCAGTTGCAGGAGGTCGAGCACATGGGGCCGGTGGGCGAGGTGCGCATCGTGCCCGACGCCGCCACGTACGTGCCGCTGCCGTACGCTCCGGGCGCCGCCGCGATGCTGTCGGACCTGTGCCTGCCCGACGGCAGCCCGTGGGAGGCGTGCCCGCGCACGTTCCTGAAGGACGCGATCGCCGAGCTGCGTGATGAGGGCTACGCGCTGGAGGCGGCGTTCGAGCCGGAGTTCACGCTCGGCCGGCGGCTGCCCGACCCGTCGGGCGGGCCCGACCGGCTGGTGCCCATCGACGACGCCCTCTGCTACGCCGCCATCGGCTTCGACATCGCCCACGACTACACGATGGCGCTGGTGCGCGCGCTGGAGACGCAGGGGCTGCGCGTCGAGCACTACCATCCCGAGCTCGGCCACGGCCAGCAGGAGCTGTCGATCCGCCACGCGCCCGCGCTGCGCGCCGCCGACAACCACGTGCTCTACCGCGAGACCGTGCGCGGCGTCGCCCTGCGCATGCAGATGTGGGCCTCGCTGGCCCCCAAACCGCTGGCCGACCAGGCGGGCAACGGCGCCCACCTGCACCTGTCGCTGTGGAACGACGGCCGCAACGTCTTCGCCACCGGCAACGAGGTGCGCGACGCCTTCATCGGCGGCCTGCTCGCCCACCTGCCCGCGCTCACGGCGCTGACCTGCGGCAGCGTCAACAGCTTCCGCCGCCTGGCGCCCCGCATGTGGTCCAGCGCGTACGCCGTCTACGGCCCCGACAACCGCGAGGCCGCCGTCCGCGTCTGCTCACCGCTGGGCGAGACCGGCGAGCCGAACCTGGAGCTGAAGCCGTCGGACTCCTCCGCCAACCCCTACCTGTCGCTCGGCGCGGTCATCCACGCCGGCCTCGACGGCATCAGGCGCAAGCTCGACCCGGGCGAGCCGGTGGACGTCGATCCCGACACCCGGCCCGGCCGCTATCCCCGCCTGCCGTCCTCGCTGGATGAGGCGCTGGACGCGCTGGAGGCCGACGAGGTGCTCATGGAGGCGCTCGGACCGCTGCGGCGCAGCGCGTATCTGGCCGTCAAGCGGTCCGAGGCCGCGGCGTTCGCGGGCGAGGACGCCTCCTTCGAGCTCTTCCACCACATGCGGGTGTTCTGAGCCCCCGCTCAGCGGACCGGGTGGCCGGAGTTCCTGAGCGTCTCCTTGACCTCGGAGATCTTCAGCGTGCCGAAGTGGAACACGCTCGCCGCCAGCACGGCGTCGGCGCCCGCCGCCACCGCCGGAGGGAAGTGCTCCAGCCGGCCGGCGCCGCCGCTGGCGATCACCGGCACCCGCACGGCCGCCCTGACCGCGCGCAGCATCTCCAGGTCGTAGCCGTCGAGCGTGCCGTCGCCGTCCATCGAGTTGAGCAGGATCTCGCCGACGCCGAGCTCCTCGCCGCGGGCGGCCCACTCGACGGCGTCGATGCCGGTGCCGCGCCGCCCGCCGTGCGTGGTCACCTCGAACCCGCTGGCCGTGCCCGGCGCCCGCCGGGCGTCCACCGACAGCACGACGCACTGCGCGCCGAACCGCCTGGACGCCTCGGTGAGCAGCTCGGGCCTGGCGATGGCGGCGGTGTTGAGCGACACCTTGTCGGCCCCCGCCCGCAGCAGCCGGTCGACGTCGTCGACCGAACGCACCCCGCCGCCCACGGTGAGCGGGATGAAGACCTGCTCGGCGGTCCTGCGTACGACGTCGAGCATGGTCTCGCGCTCGCCTGAGGAGGCGGTGATGTCGAGGAAGGTCAGCTCGTCGGCGCCCTCCTCGTCGTAGCGCCTGGCCAGCTCGACGGGGTCGCCCGCGTCGCGCAGGTTCTCGAAGTTGACGCCCTTGACCACGCGGCCGCCGTCAACGTCGAGACAGGGGATGACTCTTACCGCCACGCTCATGTTCGCAGTGCCTCGATCTCGATCTCTACCAGCATTCTCGGGTCGACCAGCCCGGCCACCCGCACCCCTGTGCAGGCGGGACGCACCTTCGAGAAGACCTCGTGGATAGCCTTGCCCACGGGGTCGAAGTGGCGCTGCTCGACCACGTAGTAGCGGACCATGACGACGTCCTCACGCGTCAGGCCGCCCATCAGGACGGCTTCGAGCGCGATCTCGATCGCGGTCAGGGCCTGCTTGTACGGGTCGCCGACGTGGCGTACCTCTCCGTCGACCGTGGCCGTGCAGCCGGACACGATCACCCGGCCGCCCGCGACCACCGCGCGGGCGTAACCGTACTTCTCCTCCCAGATGCCGCCTGAGAACACTCGGTAACCGGTGCTCTCCATGCCGATGCTCCCGATACTCATCTCGCCCCCTCCTGGCACGGTCACACGCGTACCGCTGCCAGCGCATCTTCCAGGGTGAACGCGCGAGCGTACAGGGCCCTGCCCACGATGACCCCCTCCAGGCCGTCGGGGACCAGGGAGGCGAGGGCGACCAGGTCGTCGATGCTGGAGACGCCGCCGCTGGCCACCACGGGCTTGTCGGTACGGGCCAGGATGCGCCGGTAGAGGTCGAGGTTGGGGCCCTGGAGCATGCCGTCCTTGGTGACGTCGGTGACGACGTAGCGGGGGCAGCCGTCGGCTTCGAGCCGGTCGAGCACCTCCCACAGGTCGCCGGCGTCCTCGGTCCAGCCGCGCGCGGCCAGTGTGGTGCCGCGCACGTCGAGGCCCACCGCGATGCGGTCGCCGTACTCGGCGATGATCTTGCTGCACCAGGCGGGGTTCTCCAGCGCGGCGGTGCCGATGTTGACCCGGCGGCAGCCGGTGGCCAGCGCCTGGGCCAGGGAGTCGTCGTCGCGGATGCCGCCCGACAGCTCCACGTTGACGTCGAGCCTGCCGATCATCTCGGCGATCAGCTCGCGATTGCTCCCCCGGCCGAAGGCGGCGTCGAGATCGACCAGGTGGATCCACTCCGCGCCCGCCTCCTGCCAGGCCAGCGCGGCGGCCAGCGGCTCGCCGTAGCCGGTCTCGGTGCCGGCCTCGCCCTGCACCAGGCGTACGGCCTGGCCGTCGACGATGTCGACGGCGGGCAGCAATGTGAGTGACATCAGGTCCTCCGGTCGAAAGCGAGCGTCACGACGACGGGCACGAACAGCACCGACAGCACCAGGACGGCGAAGCTGGCCAGGAGCGATCCCCACACCAGCCACGCGATCACCTGGACGAGCAGGAAGCCGAGCGCCACCACGGCGTTCTGGGCGCGATGGCGGCGGGCCAGCAGCCCGCCCTGGCGGCGGATGCGCACCGGGCGCGGCGTCAGCCGGGCGATGAGGGCGCGACGCCTGGCCCTGCGGGCCTGCCGCTCCTCGTTGGCCCGGATCGCGCGCGCCCGCTCGGCCTCCCGCTCCGCCCTGCGGCGCGCACGCTCCTTGCTCACGGCAGCGCCTTGACCCAGTTTCGCAGCAGGGCCGCGCCGGCGTCGCCGGACTTCTCCGGGTGGAACTGGGTGCCCATGAGCGGGCCGTTCTCCACGGCGGCCACGAACGGCACGCCGTGCTCGGCCCAGGTGACGAGCGGCTCGGAGAAGCCGTCGCCGGTGCGCAGCACCCAGTCGCGCACGCCGTAGGAGTGGACGAAGTAGAAGCGGGTGTCGGCGTCGAGCCCGTCGAACAGCACGCTGCCCGCGGGCGCCTTGACGGTGTTCCACCCCATGTGCGGCAGCACGGGCGCGTCGAGCTGCTCGACCGTGCCCGGCCACTCGCCGCAGCCCTCGGTCTCGACGCCGTGCTCGACGCCGCGCGCGAACAGGATCTGCATGCCGACGCAGATGCCGAGCACGGGCCTGCCGCCGGACAGGCGGCGGCCGATGATCTGCTCGCCGCGCACCGCCTTCAGGCCCTCCATGCAGGCGGCGAACGCGCCCACGCCCGGCACCACCAGGCCGTCGCACTCCTGGGCCGTCTGGAAGTCGGACGTCACCGTCACCTCGGCGCCCGCCCTGGTCAGCGCGCGCTCGGCCGAGCGCAGGTTGCCCGAGCCGTAGTCGAGCACCACGACGTTCTTCTTCACCACCACAACACTCCCGCCGTAATCGCCATCACCGCGCCGACCGCGCACATCGCCGCGCCCGCCTTCAGCCCCTGCTTGGCCAGGGAGTACACGCCGCCGCCGAGGAACAGCCCGATGAACACCAGCACCGCGGCGAGCAGGTTGTCGGTCACAGCACGCCCTTGGTGCTCGGCACCCCGCTCGCGCGCGGGTCGAGCTCGGACGCCTCGCGCAGCGCCCGCGCCAGCGCCTTGAACTGCGCCTCGACGATGTGGTGCGCGTTGCGGCCGTAAGGCACATGAACGTGCAGGCAGATGGCCGCCTGCGCGACGAACGACTCCAGGATGTGGCGGGTCATCGTCGTGTCGTAGTCGGGGCCGATCATCGGCGCCATGCCCTCGGGCTCGGTGTGCACGAGGTAGGGGCGGCCCGACAGGTCGACGGTGACCTGGGCGAGCGACTCGTCCAGCGGGCACGACGCGCTGCCGAACCGCCTGATGCCGGACTTGTCGCCCAACGCCTCGCGGAACGCGGCGCCCAGCGCCAGCGCGGTGTCCTCGATCGTGTGGTGGGAGTCGATGTGCAGGTCGCCCTCGGTCTTGACCGTCAGGTCGAACAGCCCGTGCTTGCCGAGCTGGGCCAGCATGTGGTCGTAGAAGCCGACCCCCGTGGACACCTCCACCCGGCCGGTGCCGTCGAGGCCGACCTCCACCAGGACCGAGGTCTCCTTCGTGACACGCTCGACGCGACCTACGCGGCTCACATTGCTCCTTCCAGGGCGGCGCGGAAGGCCGCCATCTCCTCGCCCGTGCCGATCGTCACCCGAAGCCACTCCGGCGGGCCCACCTCGCGGATGAGCACTCCGCGCTCCAGCAGCCCCTCCCACACCTTGCGCCGGTCGGGGAAGCGCCCGAACAGCACGAAGTTGGCGTCGGAGTCGGCGACCTCCAGCCCCTTGCCGCGCAGCCAGTCAACGGTGGCGTCGCGCTCGCGGCGCAGCGCGTCGACCGTGCCGAGCAGCTCGTCGCGGTGGCGCAGCGCCACCCGCGCCGCCGCCTGCGTCAGCGTGGACAGGTGGTACGGCAGCCGCACCAGCAGCAGCGCCTCGACCACCGCCGGGTGCGCCGCGAGGTAGCCGAGGCGGGTGCCGGCCATCGCGAACGCCTTCGACATCGTCCTGGTGACGATGAGCCTCGGGTGGTCGGGCAGCAGGGTCAGCGCCGACGGCGTGCCCTCGCGGGCGAACTCGGCGTACGCCTCGTCGACCACCACCATGCCCGGGGCCGCCGCCAGCACCGCCTTGATCGTCTCCAGCGGCTGGGCGGTGCCCGTGGGGTTGTTGGGCGAGGTCAGGAAGACCACGTCGGGGCGGTGCTCCTCGATCGCGGCGACCGCCTTGTCCGGGTCGAGCGAGAAGTCGCCCTCACGGGAGGCACTGATCCACTCGGTGCTGGTGCCGCCCGTGATGATCGGGTGCATGGAGTAGGAGGGCTCGAACCCGATGGCGGTGCGGCCGGGGCCGCCGAACGCCTGCAGGATCTGCTGGAGCACCTCGTTGGAGCCGTTGGCGGCCCACACCTGCGCGGCCGTCAGGCCGTGGCCGAGGTAGCCGGCCAGGTCGGCGCGCAGCTCGGTGGCGTCCCTGTCGGGATAGCGGTTGAGCTCGCCCGCCCGCCGCCCGATCTCCGCCGTCAGGTCGGCGACCAGCTCGGGCGATGGCGGGTAGGGATTTTCGTTGGTGTTGAGACGTACGGGCACGTCGATCTGGGGCGCGCCGTACGGCGTCTTGCCGCGCAGATCGTCACGGATGGGCAGGTCGTCGAGGTTCACGAGGTCTCCGTCGGCACTCGCCAGTCGAATCGGGCGCGGATCGCGGCGCCGTGTGCGGGCAGGTCTTCGGCGTCGGCCAGCACCGACACATGGGCCGCCGCGCCGGCGAGCGCCTCGCGGGTGTAGTCGACGACGTGGATGCCGCGCAGGAACGACTGCACCGACAGGCCGCTGGAGTGGCAGGCGCAGCCGCCGGTCGGCAGCACGTGGTTGGACCCGGCGAGGTAGTCGCCGAGCGAGACCGGCGAGTAGGGGCCGACGAAGATCGCCCCGGCGTTGCGCACCCGCGCCGCCACGGCGGCGGCGTCGGCGGTCTGGATCTCCAGGTGTTCGGCGGCGTAGGCGTCGACCACCTTCAGGCCGTCGTCGATCGAGCTCACCAGCACGATGCCGGACTGGCGGCCGCTCAGCGCCTCGGTGATGCGCTCGGAGTGCTTGGTCGCCGAGATCTGGCCGGGCAGCTCCTTCTCGACCGCGTCGGCCAGCTCGGGGCTGGTGGTGACCAGCACGGAGGCGGCGATCACGTCGTGCTCGGCCTGGCTGATCAGGTCGGCGGCGACGTGGACCGGGTCGGCCGTCTCGTCGGCGAGGATCGCGATCTCGGTGGGGCCCGCCTCGGAGTCGATGCCGATGCGGCCCTTGAGCAGCCGCTTGGCGGCGGCCACGAAGATGTTGCCGGGGCCCGTCACCATGGACACCGGCTCGCATTCCTCGGTGCCGTAGGCGAACATCGCCACCGCCTGCGCGCCGCCGACGCTGTAGACCTCGTCCACGCCGAGCAGCGCGCACGCGGCCAGGATCGTGGGGTGCGGCAGCCCGCCGAACTCCTTCTGCGCCGGGCTGGTGACCGCCAGCGAGCCGACGCCGGCCTCCTGGGCGGGCACGACGTTCATCACGACGCTCGACGGATAGACCGCGCGGCCACCGGGGACGTACAGGCCGACCCGGTCGACCGGCACCCACCGCTCGGTCACCGTGCCGCCGGGCACGACCTGGGTGGTGACGTCGGTGCGCCGCTGGTCGCGGTGGACGAGCCTGGCCCGCCTGATCGACTCCTCAAGGGCGGCGCGCACCCGCGGGTCGAGCGCGGCCAGCGCGTCGCGCAGCGCCTCGGCGGGCACGCGAGTAGAGGCGATCTCAACACCGTCGAACGTGGCGGTCAGCTCCCGTACGGCTGCCGCCCCGCGATGGCGCACGTCCTCACATATCGGCCGCACCTTCTCCAGGGCGGCCTCGACGTCGAGCTCGGCGCGGGGCAGCACGTCGCGCAGGTCCGCAGGCAGGGAACCGCGCATGTCGATACGGGAAATCACCCTCACAGTCTACGGAGTCCGGGCTCCGGTTCAGGTTGCGTCCATCATGCGGACAGCGCGGACGCCCCGCGGCCGGTGCTCGACGGCCGCGGGGGCGGCGCTCGCCGACGCACGCCCCTCGCGGCCGTCGCGGCCCCGGACCGGGCCTGCCGGGGCCGGCGCCGTAGCCGTCACGGGGGTACGGCCACGGCCGGGGAAAGTCACGGGAAACTCCACTGCCCGGGAGACACGGTCTCTAACCCGGATTCTCAAGACAAACTTTGCGGCGCGACAAGGTGACGTTGCGTGATTTTTAGCCACATCTTCCAGCCGTCGCGCGGCGCGACCGGCTCGGCGGGCCTGTGGCGCTCCGGGGCTCCGGGGACTTCGGGACCGCGGGGACTTCGGGGCTCCGGGGACTTCGGAACCGCGGGGCTTGTGGCGAAACGCCGGAAACCGCGCGGCGCGGTACTACGGCGAGACGTGGAGCGGGACGCCGGAGATTATCTGTCCATTATGTCCATCCTTTTACCCTTAGCGGCATGGGACAGTGGCACGGACCCGACGGCATCCTGGTCGAGGCGATCATCCTGGACGATCGCCCGCTCCTGCGCGTCTCCCATCGCGTCAACGGCCGCACCTACCTGCGCGGCTACTGCGCCACCGTCGACGAGCTCAGCGAGCACGGCGTCGACCTCGCCGAGCTCGTCGAACGCGCCGACGACCGGCCGCTTGACCATCTGCAGACCCCTGACCGCCACTGACGAGCAAGCGGACGGGGTACGGCATGCACCATGGTCCGGCTGCCGGTCTACGCCCCGATGCTGGCCCAGCCCGGCACCCTGACCGCCGTCCAGGGCCCCGGCTGGGCCGTGGAGATGAAATGGGACGGCGTGCGCGCCCTCGCCTACATCGAGGACGGCGCCGTACGCCTGATGTCGCGTAACGCCAAGGACATCACCCCCGCCTACCCCGAGCTGCAGCTCATGGCCGGCGCCACCGGCGGCCGCGACGCCGTCATCGACGGGGAGATCGTCGCCTTCGACGAGACCGGGCGGCCCAGCTTCGAAGCCCTGCAGCCCCGCATGCACCAGCGCAACCCGGCCGCCGCTGCCGCGCTGGCCAGGGCCGTGCCGGTGACGTACATGGCCTTCGACATCCTGCATCTCGACGAGACCAGCACCGTCTCGCGGACCTACACCGAACGCCGCGAGATCCTGGAGAGCACGCTCACGCCCGGCTACCGGTGGCAGGTGCCGGTCTGGTTCACCGACCACGCCACCCGCGCCTTCGAGTCCTCCCGGCGGCTCGGGCTCGAAGGGGTCGTGTGCAAGCGGCTCGGCTCGCCGTACCGGCCGGGGCGGCGCAGCAGCGAATGGACCAAGGTCAAGAACGTCAGCACCGCCGAGGTCGTCATCGGGGGGTGGAAACCGGGCAGCGGGCGGCGTGCGAGCACGATCGGGTCGCTGCTGCTCGGCGCGTACGACCAGGGCGGCGGGCTGCGCTTCGTCGGCCACGTCGGCACCGGGTTCACCGACCGGGCGCTGCGCGACCTGCGCGACCGGCTGCTCCCCCTGGAGCAGCCGGAGCCGCCCTTCGACGAGGAGGTGCCGCGCGAGCACGCCCGCGACGCCCATTGGGTACGCCCCGCGCTCGTCGGCGAGGTCCAGTACGCCGAGGTCACCGGCGACGGGCGGCTGCGCCACCCCTCATGGCGGGGGCTGCGGCCCGACCGCGAGCCCGCCGAGGCCCGCACCGACGGGCTCCTCCCCCACCGGGGCGACGCCGCCGCCGGCTGACACGTAACGGCTTATCCCTGACACACCACCCCTGACCACGAATCGTCCCCATATGGTGACTTAGAGTTACCGAGAGGCACATTGAACGGTTCGGGGGACATCGTGCGCAGAACTCTCGTCACCACCATGGCCGGGCTGGCCGGGCTCACCGGCCTGGCCGCCGCCACGCCCGTCCCGCATGCGACCGCCGACCAGCCGCCCGCCGTCTCCACCCAGGCCGCCCATCAGGCCGCGCCCGCCGTCAGGCACGGCGACCGGCAGATCTCCCCCACCGTCGCCGGCCGCCAGGCCCCGTCTCTCGTCACCGACCGCCAGGCCCCGCCCCTCGTCACCGACCGCCGGGCCCTGTCAAGCGCCGCCGGCCGGGAGGCCGCGCCGCCCCCCACCATTAGCACCAGCACCACCACCGGCACCGCCACCCAGGCCGCGGCCTTCCCCTGGGGCGCCGAGGCGTCGCCGCTGATGCGGCCGGGCCGCGCCGTCAAATACTGGACCGCCGCCAAGCAGGCCGAAGCCAGAACCGCCGACCTGCCCCAGAGCCCCGAGCCCAAGAGCCGCATCGGCGCCGCCCGCACCGTCGCGCTGCTCAGCGTCCCCACCGCCAAGCGCCTCACCCCCGGCGGCGACGTCAACGGCTACGCCCGCGTCCCCAGGCCGTACACCGCCGTCCCCTACAGCCGCATCAGCGGCCGCCTCTTCTTCATCAACTCCTCCGGGCAGGGCGACTCCTGCACCGCCTCCGTCGTACGCTCGGCCAGCGGCCTGCTCATCGCCACCGCCGCCCACTGCGTCTACAGCGTCTCCGAAGGCACCACCATCGGCCGCTGGCACCGCGACTTCGCGTTCGTGCCCGCCTACGACGGCCGCGCCACCACCGTGCGCGGGCGCGAGCCGTACGGGCGCTGGGGCGGCCGCCGTGCGTGGAAGCCCGACGGCTACACCGGCCTGCACGGCGGCGACTGGAACTCCAGCTACGACATCGCCCTCATCGAGGTCGGCAAGCGCGACCGCACCCTCCAGGACGCCGTCGGCGCCTTCACCCCCATGCTCAACCAGGGCGGCAGGTACACCATCGCCACCACCGGCTACCCGGGGCTGCTCGGCAGGCAGCCGTACGACGGGCGCGACCAGCTCTGGTGCCTCGGCAGGACCCGTCAGACCGCCGGCGTCGCCCCGGCCGAGACCGTGCTCGCCGCCCACACCACCCACCTGCCCGCCACCGACCGGGCCACCAGGGACGGGCGCATGGCGACGTACAACTGCCACCTCTACAAGGGCCACTCCGGCGGGCCCTGGTTCCTCAAGGACACCGGCGACCTCGTCGGCGTGCTCTCGGCGGGCAAGGAGGACGGCGAGGCCGACGGCAACTCCGTCGCCACCGCGCTCAACCTCGAAGGCTACGGCGCCATCGTCCGGCAGGCCGACCCGAAGGGCGTCTACGACGCCCTGTCCGTCAAGCTGACCGGCCCTGCAACAGCCGTTGAGCGCGGCGAGAACACCACCGTCACCGCCACCGTCACCATGCGCGGCGTCATGGCCGCCGCACGGGTGCCCGTCACGCTCAGCGCGCCGCGCGGCGCCGGGCTGACCGCCGTGCGCGGCGTCGCCTGCAAGCCCACCCGCCGCCACGCCACCTGCGTCATCCCGGTCGTACGTCCCGGCAAGCCCGTCAAGATCACCGCCCGCCTGCACGTCGCCGCCGACGCCCCGCGCCGCCTGCCCGTCACCGCCCGGGTCGTCTCCACCAGCCTCGACCCGGACCAGCGCGACAACACCGGCACCCGGCGCCTGCGCGCCCGCCACTGACCCCGCTCACGCCGGCTCGGCCGCGGGCAGCGGCTCCGGCTCCTTGATCGTGCGCGCGAGCAGCCAGGCGAGCACCGGGAACACGATCAGGCAGGCCAGCGCCGTACGCAGCGACGACGCCTCCGCCACGGCGCCCACCAGCGGGCTCGCCAGGCCGCCCACGCTCACCGCCAGGCCCAGCGTGACCCCGCCGGCCGTGCCCACCCTGTTCGGCAGCATGTCCTGGCCGAGCGTGACGTGCAGGGAGAAGGGGGTGTACAGGGCGATCGAGGAGGCCGCCACGAACACGTACGCCGCCGGGCCGGGCACCAGCACCACGCCCGCCACCGCGGGCACGGCCAGCGCGTACGCCATCCGCATCGTGCGCACCCGCCCGTACCGCGCCGCCAGCCTGCCGCCCAGCACCGTGCCCACGGCGCCGCCCGCGAACAGCACGAACAGCGCCACCGCACCCGCCGCGCCGCCGCCCATCAGCAGCGCCACGAACGCGCTCAGCCCCACGTACACCACCGAACGGAAGACGATCACCAGCGTCAGCCTGGCGAACGCCGCCCAGTCGTCCCTGCCGCGCGCCACCGGCGCGGCCTTCGCCGCCCGCGTGCCGCCCGTCAGCGCCCGCACCGCGGGCAGCGTCGCCAGCGCGCCCGCCACCGCGGGCACCACCAGGAACGGCGACGCCTCCAGGCCGCCCACCGCCAGCAGCGGCGTCACCAGCACCGGCGCGCAGGCGAACCCCAGCGTCCCGCCCAGCGAGAACCAGCTCATCCGCACATGGCCGCCCGCGCTCGCGATCCGCGCCAGCCGCGCCGACTCCGGGTGGTACGCGGCCACGCCCAGGCCCGACAGGGCCACCGCCAGCCACGTCAGCGCGTACGAGCCGGACAGGCCGCCCGCCGCCACCCCCGCCCCGGCCAGCACCGTGCTCACCGGGATCAGCCACGGCATCCGCCACCTGTCCGTCAGCACTCCGAACAGCGGCTGCACGATCGACGACGACAGCGTGGCCGCCAGCACGATGCCGGACGCGGCCACGTACCCGTAACCGCGCTGCGCCACCAAGAACGGCACCAGCGCGGGAACCGCGCCCTGGTAGAAGTCCACCGCCGCGTGACCCGCGGCGAGCGTAGGAATCCTGTTCATGCCTCCGATGGTGATTCGGACGGCCGCTGGCACGCTTCCGATAAAGTGCCAATGTATGTCGAATATCCGCCACATGCCGGAGGCGCCCACCGGACACCGGCCCCTCACCACCGGCGCCGGCATCGACGCCCACCGCCACGACACCCACCAGATCGTGTACGCCTGCCGCGGCGTCCTGTCCGTCACCACCGACGCCGGCACCTGGGTCGCCCCTGCGAACCGCGCCATCTGGGTGCCCGCAGGCACCGTGCACGAGCATCGCGCCCACGGCGACACCGACCTGCGCCTCGTCGGGCTCACCCGCAACCCGCTGCGGCTCGGACGGCCCGCCGTGCTCGCCGTCGGTCCCCTGCTGCGCGAGCTGATCATCGCGTACACCGCCGAATCCGCCGCTTCCGAGCCCGAGCGCGCCCGTCTCCTCGCCGTCCTGCTCGATCAGCTCAAGCGCGCCCCCGAGCAGCCGTTTCACCTGCCCACCCCGCGCGACCCGCGCCTGGCCACCGCGTGCGCCGCCCTGCACCATGACCCCGCCGACCCCGCCACGCTGGCGCAGCTCGCCGCCCGCGCCGGCACCAGCGAACGCACCCTCGCCCGGCTGTTCAGGGCCGAGCTCGGCATGAGCTTCCCGCAGTGGCGCACCCAGCTCCGGCTGCACCACGCGCTCCTGCTGCTGGCCGACGGGCTGCCGGTGACCGCCGTCGCGCATCGCTGCGGGTGGGCGACGGCCAGCGCGTTCATCGACGTGTTCAAGAAGGCCTTCGGGTACACCCCCGGCCGGGCCTTTACATTGTAGATTCGCTACACTGGAGGGTTGTGAGCAAAACGAAGGGCAAGGGCGGCACCCCGGCCACCATGGCGCTGACCAAGGCCGGAGCCGAGTTCACCCTCCACCCCTACGAGCACGACCCCTCCGCGCAGGCCTACGGCGAGGAGGCCGCCGACGCGCTCGGCGTCCCCTACGAGCGGATCTTCAAGACGCTGGTCGTCGAGGTCGAGAGCGGGCTGGCCGTGGCCGTCGTGCCCGTGGCCGGCAAACTCGACCTCAAGGCGCTGGCCGGCGCGCTCGGCGGCAAGCGGGCCGCGATGGCCGACGCCGCCAAGGTCGAACGCGTCACCGGCTACGTCGTCGGCGGCATCAGCCCCCTCGGTCAGCGCAAGCAACTGCCCACCGTGGTCGACTCGTCGGCGCTCGACTTCGAGACCATCTACTTCTCGGCGGGCAAGCGCGGCCTCCAGATCGAAACCGCCCCCGCCAACCTCATCACCCTCACCCGTGCCCTCACCGCCCCCATCGCCAAACCCGCCTGACCACCCGCTTCGGCAGGGCAGGGGTGTCGGCGCTTCCACAAGGCCAGGGTGCGACGGCGCTTCCGTAGAGCGGGGGTGCGTCAGCGCTTCCGCAGGGCCGGTGTGTGTCAGCACTTCTGTAGAGCGGGGGTATGTCAGCGCTTCCGTAGAGCCAGAGTGCATCGGCGCTTTCATAGAACCGGAGTGTGACGGCGCCTTCCGTAGAGCCAGGTGCGCCGACCGAACCGTGGGAGTCTGCCCGCCCTCGACCGGCTCGCCGAGCACACGCCTGAGCGCCCCGGACGAGCCCTCCGAATGCGTGACCGCCCGCCCCGGACGAGCCCCCTCCGAACGCGGGACTACCCGCCCCAGACCGGCCTCCCGGCACCTCAGACCAGCTCCCGGCACCTCGGGTGAGCCTCTTGGCACCTCGGGTGGGCCGCTCTGGCTGAGACCGGCCCGGCACCGCGCCGGGGAGTGACAGGCCGCATTCAACCAAGACGAGCCGCCTGCGACCGGCCACCGCAGGGGCTGGCGATGGTGCCTGGCTAGACGGCTCGAAGCGGTGCCGAGCGGAGCCTCGCAAGGAAGCCTGCGCTCCGCTTGCCGCAGGGCCAGGGCAGGACGCCTGCGACCAGGCTGACGACCTCGCCGTGGTGGCAAGCTGCGCCCCACCCGAAATGCTGCACCGCGCCGACGACTGCGCCGGAGCCGCAAACCATGCCTCGCCCGAGGAGCCCCGAGCCGTGGGACGACAATTGGCCGGAGGCACCCTAGCGACGAGTTTGCGAGAACCCGGCCACCGACCGCGCCAGAGCGGGACCCTACGGCGAGTTCGGCCCTGCCACCCTGCGCCTGGCCTGCCCCGCCACCCTTGCGCACGACCTGCCCCGCCGCTTTGTGCATGGCCTGTCCCGCTCCCTTGCGCGCGATCACCAGCGGACGGCTGGAGGCAGTGCTGAGCGCGCGTGGGCGGGGGCTGGAGGCACGCTCGCAGGCGGGTCTGCGGGCGCGCTGGCCTCTGGCCCGACGGCCCCTCCGAGCCACGCAACCACGACTGGCGAAACGAGCTGCGGCGGGCCCGCTAGGACTGGGGCGGAGCAGCACCCTGTGCGCGGTCTGCCCGCCACGCTGTGCCCGGCCCGGACCCGCCACGCAACACGCGGCCAAATCAGCCGCCCTACGAACGACCCGATCCGCCACCCTGCGCCCAACCCGGACCCGCCACGCAACACGCGGCCAAATCAGCCGCCCTACGAACGACCTGACCCGCGACCCTGCGCCCGGCCGGATCCGCTGCCTTGCGAGCGGTCACCAGCAGAAGGCTGCCGACGCTGCTGAGCAGACGGCTGTGAGCGGTTCTGAGCAGGGCCCTGAGGGCGAGACTGCGCAGGGGGTTGCCTGCGGGGCTGCGCCGCCTGTTGCGGACGCGGTTGGGCGGCCGGCTGCGGACGCGCCTGCGGGCGGGACTGAGCAGGCGGCTGCGGGCGCGCCTGCGCGGGCGGCTTCGGACGCGATTGGACGGGCGCCTGCGGGCGCGATTGAGCCGGCGGCTGCGGGCGGGACCGCGCGGGAGGCTGCGGGCGCGCCTGCGCGGGTGGGGCCGTGCTCGGTTGGGCGGGTGGGGCGGTGTGGGTGGCGGGGTGGTGGCGGCGGAGCGGGGGCCATTCGAGGGTGAACTCCGTGCGCCCACGCCGCGGCGAGGTGATCGCGTCCTGCCCGAGCAGCCACTCGAAGAGCCGCCGGTGCCGCCGCAGGAAGGGATGCATGCGCCGCTTGCGCTCCTCCTCGGCGAGCGCCTTCTCCAGGCCGGGCGTGTGCCCGCCACCGAAGCGGGACATGTCGGGCTTGTGGAAGCGGGTCGGCTCCGTACGCCGCAGAGCCTTCCGCATCGACTCCACCCAGATCGGCCCCGGCAGCGACGCCCCCTGCACCGACCCGTAGTGCCGCCCGCCGATCTCCACGCCCTGCAGCGGATACCGGTACGACCCCCGGATGTCCCCCACGCTGACCGCCGCCGCCAGGTCGGGCGTGTGGCCGGCGAACCAGGCGGAGGTGTAGCCGTTGTTGGTGCCGGTCTTGCCGGCGGCCGGCCGCCCGATGCTCTGCCCCTTCATCGTGCCCTTGTCGAAGACGCCGGTGAGCACGTGGTTGACGGCGTCGGCGACGGGCGCCTCGATGGCCTGCTCGCAGGCGGGCGGGATGTGCGTGCGCCGGCCGTCCCTGCCGGTGATCTCGACGATGGCGAGCGGCCGGCAGTAGCGCCCGCGCGCCGCGAAGGCCGCGAACGAGGCCGCCACGGTCACCGGGTCCATCTCGTTGATGCCGAGCGTGAACGTCGGCACCTCGCGCAGCGGCTGCCCGTCGGCCCTGACGATGCCGAGCTTCTTGGCGGTGCGGACGACGTTGCAGAGCCCGACCTTGCGCTCCAGCATCATGTAGAAGATGTTGACCGACTTCCAGGTGCCGGTCTCGATGCTGTGCGGGCCGCCCTCGCCCTCGCCGCTGGCGTTGTGGATGCGGGTGCCGGGGTCGTTCACGGGGCGTCCCGCGCAGTTGCGGTAGCCCTGGGACGGCGTCAGCGAGCCGGGCGTCTGGAAGCCGTCGCCGAAGCGCCAGCCCTGCTGCAGCGCGGTGGCCAGGGTGAACACCTTGAACGTCGATCCGGCCTGGAAGCCCTGCCCGCCGCCGTGCGCGACGTCGGCGGCGAGGTTGAAGGTGGTCCTGGGGCCGTTCTTGCGGTTGCCGGGGTTGGGGCCGAAGTGCTTGCTCGCGGCCATCGCCCTGATGCGCCCGGTTCCGGGCTCGACCATGGCCTCGGCGGCCACCTCGGTGTCCTTGGGCGAGACGTATCTGCGGATGGCCTGTTCCGCGGCGCGCTGGGCGACGGGGTCGAGGCTGGTCCTGATCGTCATGCCGCCCCTGGCCATGCGGCGGCGCCGCTCGGCGGCGGTGTTGCCGAAGACGGGGTTGGACAGCAGCTCCTGCTGGACGTACACGCAGTAGAAGGGGTAGTCGCTCTGCGCGCAGCCGCCCGGCTCGGGCCGCAGCCGCAGCCCGAGGGGTGAGCTCTTGGCCTGGGCCGCCTGCTGCTGGGTGATCCACTTGAGCCCGGCCATGCGGTCGAGGACGAGGTCGCGCCGCGCCTTGAGCCGTTCGCGGTGCTCGCGTCCGAGCGAGGGGTCGGTCGAGTACGGCATGCGCACCGCCCCCGCCAGCGTGGCCGCCTGGGTGAGCGTGAGCTTGGCCGCGGAGGTGGAGAAGAACCGCCTGGCCGCCGCCTCCACGCCGTGGGCGCCGGCCCCGAAGTAGGCGATGTTGAGGTACCGCTCGAGGATCTCGTCCTTGCGGTACTTGCGTTCCAGCGCGAGCGCCAGCCGCAGCTCGGTGATCTTGCGGGCGAGGTTGGGCGCACGGGCCCGGTCGCGCTCCTCATCGGTGCGGGCGCTCTCCACCAGGATGTTCTTGACGAGCTGCTGGGTGAGGGACGAACCGCCCTGCTTGATGCCGCCTGCCTGGGTGTTGGTGAGCAGCGCCCGCAGCGTGCCCCTGACGTCGAGGCCGCCGTGCTCGTAGAAGCGGGCGTCCTCGATGGCCACGATGGCCTTGCGCATCGCGGGCGCGACGGAGGCCAGCCGTACGACGGTCCTGTTGGCCTCGTAGAACTGCGCGAACGGCCGGCCGTTCCTGTCGAGCAGCCTGGTCACCTGGGAGAGCTGCTCCTCGCGCGGGGCGGGCGGCAGGTCCACGAAGTGGTTCACGGCGTTCTTCGTGGCGATGCCGCCCCCGCCCACCACCGGGACGGCCAGCGCGGCCGTGAGCAGCCCGCCCAGCGCTCCCGCCAGCCCGAGTGCCCCGATGGATCTGAGTACGCTCACGTGAGTTGTGTGCGACGTCCCGATCGGCGGCAAACGCCCGGCTGGCAGCTCTTTACCGTTGCCTGCGGATGTTCAGACCCAGCGAGGCGAACTGTTCGAACGGCCGGTGGTAACCGCGTTCGATGTGGTGCACGCCGCGCAGCGTCGAGGGCCCGTCGGCGACGGCCGCGGCCAGCACGGCCGAGAACCCGGCCCTGATGTCCGGCAGCGTCACGTCGGCGCCCTTGAGCTTGGACACGCCGCGCACGACGGCCGAGTGGCGCGCGTTGGTGTCGTGGTAGCGGCAGGCGGGGCCGCCGAGGCACTGGTCGAACACCTCGATCTCGCAGCCCATCTTCTGCAGCGCGGGCACGTACACCAGGCGGTTTTCGAAGACCGTCTCGTGCAGCACGGACATGCCGTGGCTCTGGGTGAACAGCACCATGAGCGGCGTCTGCCAGTCGGTCATGAAGCCCGGGTGGGTGTCGGTCTGCACGGCCGCCGCGCGCAGGCCCTCGGGCGGCGCGGTGGCGCACAGGTACTCGTCGTTGATCTCGAACTGGGCGCCCATCCTGGCCAGCGTGGTGATGGCGGTGACCAGGCGGTCCTGGGGGCAGCCGTGGACGCGTACCTCGCCCTGGGTGATGAGCCCGGCGGCGAGGTACGAGAACGCCTCGATGCGGTCGCCGGTCAGCCACGTGGAGGCGCCGCGCAGGTGGTCGACGCCCTCGATGACGATCCTGCGGTCGGGCGAGAGCTCGATCCGCGCGCCCATCCGCTGCAGGAACAGCGCCAGCTCCACCACCTCGGGCTCGGTGGCGGCGTTCTTCAGCACGGTCTTGCCGTCGGCCAGCACCGCCGACATCAGCACGGTCTCGGTGGCGCCCACGCTCGGGTACGGCAGCTCGATGCGGGTGCCGTTGAGGCGTTTGGCCTTGGCGTAGATGCCGGTCTCCTTCACCTCGACCTCGGCGCCCATCGCCCGCAACGCGTCCACGTGGAAGTTGACCGGCCGCCGCCCGATGGGGTCGCCGCCGACCAGCGGCACGAACGCCTCGCCCGCCAGATGCAGCAGCGGGCCGAGCATGAGGATGGGGATGCGGTTCAGGCCGGTGAACGCGTCGGGCACCCGCGGCTCGATCTCGGCGCCGCGCTCGATCCTGATCTCCGTACCGGAGATCTCGACGTGGATGCCAAGGGCGCGCAGCATCTCGGCGGTGATCCCCACCTCACCGACCTCGGGGGCGTTGTGGATGCTGCTCTCGCCGTCGCCGAGCATGGCGGCGACCATGTGCTTGGACACGCCGTTCTTGGAACCGCGTACTTCGACGTCACCCCGGAGGGGACCGGAGGGTTCTATCAGCCAGACCTCTTCAGCAATCACGAAGTGAGCCTAACCGGGAGATACCATCGAGCTGATTCGGACGTACATGTGAGGGGGAGTGGCGTGGCGAGGGAAGTACGCGCATTTGCGGTAACTGTCCTCACTCTCGCCACACTCGGAGCCGCCGCCGGCCTGCTCTGGTCAGGGCTGTCGCCCCGGGCTCCCTACCAGGTCACCGGGCAGGGCCAGACGGTGCTCGCCGACCCCACCACGCAGGCGCTGATCGCGGCCGACGGCTGGTTCGCGGTGATCACCGGCGGTCTCGGGCTGGTGTGCGGCGGGGTCGCCTGGTTCATCGCCCGCCGGTGGATGCTGCCGGTGCTGCTGGGGCTCTGCGCGGGCGGGGTGCTCGCGTCCTTTCTGACGTTGTGGATCGGGTCCACGTTCACCATCGGGGCGGTCACGGTGGAGGCGGCCGCCGCGCCCGGGGTGACGATCGTGCCCGGCGCGCTGAAGCTGACCGCCTCCGGCGTGCTGGTGTGCTGGCCGCTGCTGGCCGTGGGGTTCTTCGCCCTCCTTGAGGGCATGCACGGCTATCGCGAGTCGCCGCTGCGGCATCCGTACGGCATCGAGCCCGGCGACCCGGACCGGCTCTAGCCGCTACAGCGGGGGCCTGCGCCGCCCGTGGCCGGTGGCGTGCTCGAACGCCCGCGCCACCCGCAGCACCCTGGCGTCCTCGAACGGCCGCCCGACGATCTGCACGCCCACCGGCAGACCGTCCTCGGTGAACCCGGCGGGCACGGACGCGGCCGGCGCGTGCAGCACGCTGATCAGGTAGGCCGAGCGCATCCACGACAGGTAGTCGGGCAGCTTCTGGCCGTTGATCTCGCTCACGTGCGGATGCTCGACGGGGAACGGCGGCACCTGGCTGACCGGCGCGATCAGCACGTCGTAGGTGTCGAAGAAGTCGGCCATGCGCTGGTAGAGGCGGCTGCGCGCCATCTCGGCCCTGGCCAGGTCGGCGCCGGTGACCTTGCGGCCCTGCTCGACGTTCCAGGCGGTGTTGGGGCCGAGGCCGCTCTTGTCGCCGTGGGCGAGCAGGTAGAACCAGGCCCGGTACGTTCTGAACGCGTCGTCGGCGTCCTCGAGGTCGAGCTCGACCTCCTCCACGCGGGCGCCGAGCCCCTCGAACACGGCGGGTGCGGCCGCGGTCACCGCCGCCGTGCGCGGATCGACCGGCAGGCCGCCCAGGTCGGGGCTCCACGCCACCCGCAGCCCCGCCACGCCCTGCTCGGGCTCCGGCGCGAACCTCTCCTTGATCGCGAACGGGGAGCGCCGGTCGAACCCGGCGATGGCCCCGAGCATGAGCGTGACGTCGTCGACCGTCCGCGCCATCGGCCCGGACACCGACAGCGTGTACCAGGCGGCCGTGACGGACGGCGTGGGGACGCGGCCCGGCGTCGGCCGCAGCCCGACGACGTTGCAGAACGAGGCCGGGTTGCGCAGCGAGCCGCCCATGTCGGTGCCGTCGGCCAGCGGCACCATGCCGGTGGCCAGCGCGGCGGCCGCTCCCCCGCTGCTGCCGCCCGCCGACTTCGTCAGGTCGTACGGGTTCCTGGTGGCGCCGAACACCTCGTTGACCGTGTGGGAGCCGGTGCCGAACTCCGGGGTGTTGGTCTTGCCCACGCTGATCGCGCCCGCCGCGCGCAGCCGCCTGACGACCAGGTCGTCCTGCTCCGGCACGTGGTCGGCGAACAGCGGCGATCCGTACGTGGTGCGGATGCCGGCCGTGTCGAGCAGGTCCTTGTGCGCGACCGGCACGCCGTGCAGCGGCCCCACCGGCTCGCCGGCCGCGAGGGCCGCGTCGGCCGCCTCCGCCGCCCGCAGCGCCTGGTCGGCGGCGAGCGTGACGATGGCGTTGACGGCGGGGTTGACCTTGTCGATGCGGTCGAGGTGGGCGCGGAGAACCTCCACGGCGCTCACCTCCCGGGTCTTGATGAGGCGGGCCAGCTCGGTCGCGGTCAGGTAGTGCAGTTCGCTCACGATGCGATCCTGCCCCACGCCGGCCGGGGAGGCGACGGCGAGGGTTACCGAACGCCGCCCGGCCCGCTCCGTGATCCGAACGCCGCCCGGCCCGCGGCCGTAGGCCCGCGCCCGGCCGACCTCGGTGGAGCAGGCCGGGGCGCGGGCGTCAGGCGGCGATACAGCCGGGCCGTCAGGTGGTGACGGAGGCCGGGCCGAGGAGCTGCTTGAGGTCGCCCATGAGCGCCGGCGACGGCGTGACCCGCAGCCGGTCGTCGACCCGCAGGACGGTGGTGCGCGGCCCGTTGCGCACCTGCAGGTGCACCTCGGACGTGCCGGGATGGGTGGTGAGGATCTCCTTCAGCCTGCCGACCACGGGCGGCGTGCAGCGGGCCAGCGGCAGGTTGACCTTCACCGGCCCGCCCGCCTCCTGGGTCAGGTCGGGCACCGTCACCTCCATGGCGATGATCTTGGCGACGTCCTCCCGCTTGTCGATGCGGCCCTTGACGAACACGATGGCGTCCTCGGCCACGACCGTCGAGCACAGCTGGTACGTCGACGGGAAGATCATCACCTCGATCGAGCCCGCGAGGTCTTCGAGCTGGGTCAGCACCCAGGTGTCGCCCTTCTTGGTGACCTTGCGCTGGACCCCGCTCAGGATGCCGCCCACGGTCACCACCTGCCCGTCGGGCCTGCTCTCGTCCTGTACGGCCGCGATCGAGCAGTCGGCCCCCGCCGCCAGGATGTGCTCGACGCCGAACAGCGGGTGGTCGGAGACGTACAGGCCGAGCATCTCCCGCTCGAACTGCAGCAGCGTGGTCTTGTCCCACTCCCCTTCGGGGATCTGCACGTCGAAGGTCTGGTCGTCGCCGCCGTCGATCGCCCCGAACAGGGAGTCCTGGCCGATGGCCTCGTTCTTCTTGATGTCGATGATCGCATCGACGGCCTGCTCGTGCACCATGACCAGGCCCTTGCGCTGGTGGCCGAGCGAGTCGAACGCGCCCGCCTTGATCAGCGACTCGATCACCCGCTTGTTGCAGACGGCGGCGGGCACCTTGCGCAGGAAGTCCTTGAAGTCGGTGAAGCGGCCCTTCTGCTTGCGGGCGTTGATGATGCCCTCGACGACGTTGGCGCCGACGTTGCGGATGGCCGACAGGCCGAAGCGGATGTCGGAGCCGCGCGGAGTGAAGTCGAAGTCGGAGTCGTTGACGTCGGGCGGCAGGACCTTGATGCCCATGCGGCGGCACTCGTTGAGGTAGAGGGCCGACTTGTCCTTGTCGTCCTTGACCGACGTCAGCAGCGCCGCCATGTAAGCCGCCGGGTAGTTGGCCTTGAGGTAGGCGGTCCAGTAAGCGATGAGGCCGTAGGCGGCCGTGTGGGCCTTGTTGAAGGCGTAGTCGGAGAACGGCAGCAGGATGTCCCACAGCGCCTTGATGGCCTCGGCGGAGAAGCCGTTCTCCTTCATGCCGCGCTCGAAGCTGGCGTACTGCTTGTCCAGCTCGGCCTTCTTCTTCTTGCCCATCGCGCGGCGCAGCAGGTCGGCGGCGCCCAGGGAGAAGCCGGCCACCCGCTGGGCGATGGCCATGACCTGCTCCTGGTAGATGATCAGGCCGTAGGTGGTCTCCAGGATGTCCTCGAGCGGCTTTTCCAGCTCGGGGTGGATGGGCGTGATCTCCTGCTGGCCGTTCTTGCGCAGCGCGTAGTTGGTGTGGGAGTTGGCGCCCATCGGGCCCGGCCGGTAGAGGGCGAGGGCGGCGGAGATGTCCTCGAAGTTGTCGGGACGCATGAGGCGCAGCAGCGAACGCATGCCGCCGCCGTCGAGCTGGAACACGCCCAGCGTGTCGCCCTTGGCGAGCAGCTCGTAGCTCTTGCGGTCGTCGAGCGGCAGCGAGAGCAGATCGACCTTCTCACCCGTGGTCGCCTCGATCAGCTTGAGGCAGTCGTCCATGATGGTGAGGTTGCGCAGGCCTAGGAAGTCCATCTTGAGCAGGCCGAGCGTCTCACACGTCGGGTAGTCGAACTGCGTGATGATCGCGCCGTCGGAGTCGCGGCGCATGATCGGGATGTGGTCGGTCAGCACCTCGCGCGACATGATCACGCCGGCCGCGTGGACGCCGGTCTGCCGGATCAGGCCCTCCAGGCCCCTGCCGAGGTCCATGGTGGCCTTGACGTCGGGATCCTCCTCGTAGAGGCGGCGCAGCTCGCCCGCCTCGGCGTAGCGCGGATGGTCGGGGTCGAAGATGCCCGAGAGCGGGATGTCCTTGCCCATGACGGCGGGCGGGAACGCCTTGGAGACGCGGTCGCCGAGCGCGTAGGGGTAGCCGAGGACGCGGCCCGCGTCCTTGATGGCGGCCTTGGCCTTGATGGTGCCGAACGTGGCGATCATGGCGACCTTGTCGGCGCCGTACCGCTCGGTCACGTAGCGGATGACGTCGCCTCGCCTGCGCTCGTCGAAGTCCACGTCGACGTCGGGCATCGACACGCGCTCGGGGTTGAGGAACCGCTCGAAGATCAGGCCGTGCGGGAGCGGGTCGAGGTCGGTGATGCCCAGCGCGTACGCCACCAGCGACCCCGCCGCCGAGCCTCGCCCGGGACCGACCGGGATGCCGTTCTGCTTGGCCCAGTTGATGAAGTCGGCGACCACGAGGAAGTAGCTCGGGAAGCCCATCTGCTCGATGACGCCGATCTCGTACTCGGCCTGCTTGCGGTGCTCCTCGTCGTAGCCCTCCGGCCAGCGGCGGGCCATGCCCTCCCAGACGGCCTTGCGGAAGTACTCGGTCTCGCTCATGCCGTCGGGGATCGGGAACGTCGGCATGAGGTTCTTGTGCTCGAAGAAGCCGCTGGTGTCGACCTTCTCGGCCACCAGCAGCGTGTTGCGGCAGCCCTCGGCCCACAGGTCGGAGGAGTCGACGGCGCGCATCTCGTCGGCGCTCTTGATGTAGTAGCCGGTGCCGTCGAAGCGGAAGCGGTCGGGGTCGGACAGCCGCTTGCCGGTCTGGATGCACAGCAGCGCGTCGTGGGAGGCGGCGTCGGACTCGTAGGTGTAGTGGGAGTCGTTGGTGACCAGCGGCGGGATGTCCAGCTCGCGGCTGATGCGGATCAGGCCGTCGCGGACGCGGCGCTCGATGTCGAGGCCGTGGTCCATGATCTCCAGGAAGAAGTTGTCCTTGCCGAAGATGTCCTGATATTTCGCGGCGGCCTTCAGGGCCTCGTCGTACTGGCCGAGGCGCAGCCTGGTCTGCACCTCGCCGGAGGGGCAGCCGGTGGTGGCCATGAGCCCGTCGGCGTGCTCGGCGAGCAGCTCGGCGTCCATGCGGGCCCACTTGCGCACGAAGCCCTCGGTGTAGGCGCGCGAGGACAGCTTCATGAGGTTGTGCAGGCCCGTCTTGTTGCGGGCCCAGATCGTCATGTGGGTGTAGTAACCGCCCGCCGACACGTCGTCCTTGCGCTGGTGCGGCTCGCCCCACAGCACCGGCCGCTTGTTGTGGCGCGACTCCGGCGCGACGTACGCCTCGATGCCGATGATCGGCTTGACGCCCGCCCCCGTCGCCTGCTTGTAGAAGTCGTAGGCGCCGTGCATGTTGCCGTGATCGGTGATGGCGATCGCCGGCATGCCCAGCTCGCCGACCACCTGGAACATCTGCTTCAGCCGCGCGGCTCCGTCCAGCATCGAGTATTCGGTGTGGACGTGCAGGTGGACGAACGAGTCGCTGGACGACATGGAACCGCGCCTCCCAGTCTCGAAGCGGACGTGCGGATCAGACTTTAATCCCCGCCACTGACAGTCCGTATCTCCTCCCGGCCACAGCGGACCGGCGAGGCGGCGGCGGGCTTCGCACACGGCACCGATATCCTCGATGTCACGTTTCGTAGCCAAGGAGTGACTCGGTGCGCACGGAGACGGACGAGGGATACCGCAAGGCGCTGGGCAACCGGCAGGTCCAGATGATCGCCATCGGCGGGGCGATCGGCGTGGGCCTGTTCCTGGGCGCGGGAGGCCGCCTGGCCGCCACGGGGCCCGCCCTCGTGCTCTCCTACGCCATCGCGGGACTGGCCGCGTTCTTCGTCATGCGGGCGCTCGGCGAGCTGGTGCTCTACCGGCCGGTGGCGGGCTCGTTCGTCGAGTACGCGGGTGAGTTCATCGGACCGTGGGCGGCCTTCGCCAGCGGCTGGATGTACTGGATCAACTGGGCGTTCACCGGCATCGCCGAGCTGACGGCGATCGCCGCGTACATCCACTATTGGGCGCCCGCCTTCCCGCAGTGGATGACGGCGCTGATCGCGCTCGGCATCGTCATGACCGTCAACCTGCTGTCCGTGCGGCTCTTCGGCGAGCTGGAGTTCTGGTTCGCGCTGCTGAAGGTGCTGGCCATCTCGACCTTCCTGATCGTGGGGCTGGTGCTGGTGGTGTTCGCGGTGGGCGACGCCGGGCCGCACAACCTGGTGGCGCACGGCGGGTTCTTCCCGACCGGGTTCCCGCTGGTGCTGATGAGCCTGCAGTCGGTCGTCTTCGCGTACGCCTCGATCGAGCTGGTCGGCATCGCCGCCGGTGAGACGGCCAGGCCGCACGAGGTCATGCCCCGCGCGATCAACGGCGTCGTGTGGCGCATCGCGATCTTCTACGTCGGCTCGGTGCTGCTGCTCGCCATGGTGCTGCCGTGGACCGCCTACCGCGCCGGCACCTCGCCCTTCGTGACCGTCTTCGCCGGGCTCGGCGTGCCCTGGGCGGCCGACGCGATGAACCTCGTGGTGATCACCGCCGCCGCGTCGTCGTGCAACTCCGGCCTGTACGCCACCGGCCGCATCCTGCGTTCGATGGCGCTGAAGCGGGAGGCCCCCTCCTTCGCCGCCACGCTCAGCTCACGCCACGTGCCGATGGGCGGCATCCTGTTCACCGCGTCGATGCTGCTCGGCGGGGTGGCGTTGTTCTACTTCCTGCCCGAGCGGGCCTTCAACATCGCCACCGCCTGCGCCTCGCTCGGCGTGATCACCACGTGGGGCGTGCTGGTGTTCTGCCAGACCCGCCTGCGCCGCAGCGGCCACCGCTCCACGTTCCCGATGCCCGGCTCCCCCTACACCAACTGGCTGACGCTGGGCTTCCTCGCGCTGGTGGTGCTGCTGATGCCGTTCGCCGACGAGGACCAGCTCGTCGCGTTCTTCCTCATCCCGGTGCTCGCGCTCGGCATCGCGCTGGGCTGGCACGTGGTCAAGCGGCGCCGCCACACGCCGGAGCCGCCGGGCCCGGCCGACCCGACCGGCCCCACGGACCCCACGGACCCGGCCGATCCGGCCGATCCGGTCGCCCGGCCCTGACCCGTCCGGACATACCCGCCCCGGAGATCGGCTCGGTAGTCTCGTCAGCGCAGCCATGAGGAGTCGCCGCTCGGGGAGGTCGCGCTGGACGGGGCTGGACGGGACACCAGGTGGTCGCTCATCAAGGTCGGGGTGGCGGTCGCGACCGGCGTGGTGCTGGCGCTGGCCTGCCTGCCTCTGGGGGTCTATCCGAAGCTGGCCTGCGCGCTGCTCGACGCGGGCTGCCCGCCCGGCTCGCCCGCCGGCGACCTGCCGCGGGTGACCCGGCTGACCGCCCTGCAGGCCGCGCAGAGCGGCACCTACGTGGCGCTCGGCGACTCCTACTCCTCCGGCGAGGGCGTCTACGAGCTCGACGAGCAGCCGATCAACGAGGGCGCCGACCGCTGCCACCGGGCCACCGGCTCGTACGTGCCGCTCGTCGCCAAGGCGTACCGGTTCGGCGGCGGCACCGCCTTCTACGCCTGCAGCGGCGCCACCACCCGCCAGCTGCTGACCGGGCAGCACGGCCAGCCGCCGCAGATCTCCCGGGTCGGCGCGGGCACCAGCCTGATCACGCTCAGCATCGGCGGCAACGACGCCGGCTTCAGCAAGGTGCTCACCGGGTGCATCGCCAAGCTCCCCTGGTCGTCGGCGTGCGTCGATCAGGAGACCGCGGTCAGCCGGCGCATCGAGGAGCTGCGTACGAGCGTGCTCCAGGTGCTCAGGGAGCTGCGGGTGCGCGCGCCTGAGGCGCGCGTGATCGTGCTCGGCTACCCGCGGCCGTTCCCCGAGGACCCGGTGGCCACCGTCGACAACCTGAGCGTGGCCGACCAGCGCTGGCTCAACGACGTCACGCGGCGGCTCAACGACACCGTGGGGTCGGTGGTCAGGGACTTCGACCGCGCCATCGCGGCCTTCGGCGCGCCTGGAAGCGCCGAGTACATCGACGCTTACGAGGCGTTCAGCGGGCACGAGGTGGGGCAGCCCGCGCCGTACCTGAACGGGCTGGCGGTGGACGTGAAGGAGCTGCGCGTCAACGCCCGCAGCTACCACCCGACGGGCGAGGGCTACCGGCGCTTCGCCGAGCTGATCATCAAGCAGATCGCCGACGGCCCCGGCCGCCCGCTCAACAACCTCCGCCTCAGCCGGCACCCCCGGCTGACCCAGGGCCCGTCGCGTACGGCCCGGATGACGCGCCTTGCGTGCGGGCCGGGCCGTCCTCAGGGTCGTCCGCCGAGGCGCGGTCCCGGCACCGCAAGGCGCGCGTGTCGCCCGGTCAGCGGGGTGCGCGCTGCTCCGACAGGCGCAGGCCGGCCTCGATGACCGCGTTCATGATCGGGGCCAGGCCGGACTCGCCGAGAGACGGGGCGCGCAGGGCCATCCGGGCGACCAGGGCGCGTTCGCGGTCCATGTCGCGTCCGGCGAAGCCCCCGACCGGCTTGATGCGCTGGACGATGCCCGCCAGCTCCACCCGGCGTTCGAGGAGCGTGGCCAGCGCGGCGTCCACCCGGTCGATCGCCGCGCGGCACTCGGGCAGCGTGGCGGGCGACTCGGGGCGCAGCAGGCCGCCGACGACGGTGACGGCCTCCTCGGCGAGTGCCCGGCCGTCCTGGCCGGCGATCAGCCCGTCGGCACCGGCGGCGACGGCCGCGGCGGACAGGCCGGGGTCGCTGGTGACGTCCACGAGCACGGGACGTCCCGAGGCGGCCCGAGCCGCGCGTACGAGGCTCAGATCGGGCCGCCCGCCCTCGCACAGGATCACCCGCCCGTCGCCCTCGGCTGCGCAGTAGTCGGCCAGCCCCAGCCACTCCTCCAGCGACGCTCCGGGACGCCGTTCCACGACGACCGGCAGCCCGAGCCCGGCCGCCGCGCGTACGAGGGGGATGTCACGGGTCCACGACGCCCCCACGATGACCGCATGCGCGTGCGCGGCGATCGCCGGAAGGTCCGCCGCGCCGGCCGGTTCGACGAGCGTCACACCACGCCCCGGCGCCCCGGGCCGCGCCCCTGCGACGTCGTCCGCGGGCCGTGCTGACCCCGCCCCGGACGGCACTGCGGACAGCGCCGTAGACGGCCTTCCAGGCGTCCTCCCGGACGGGACCTCAGAACGCCCCTCAGGTGGCGCCCACGGCGGCGCTGCGGGGGCTCTCGGGGGCTCGGCGGGGCGATCGCGGAGGCTGATCCGGGTGTCGATGACCACGGCGGGGCCGTCGCCGAGCGGCACGCCGCCGAGCGTGATCCGCGACCGGCATTCCTGCTGACGTTCCAAGGTCGATGACATACCGACTCCTCGTCAAAGGCCGGCCCCCTGGAGCCGGCGGGGAAACGAAAAAGGCAGAGACGGTGGTCTCTGCCTCGTGCCGACTCCAGGTGGTCGCTAGCGTACGACCGGCTCTCCTGGAGCCGGCTCGGTAAACGCGTAGCGACGCAAGGTCATGTTTGAACTCTACACCCGGCCTCCACCTGCTGGTCGGCACTTCTCGCATGCCGGAGTGGCCTTCGAGCGAGTCGCCGTTGATCCCTGCCTATGGGAGTATTTCTTGGCCTAGAGGAGGGTTTGAGGCCGTTGATGTCGGATCGTAAGCAGGAGGGACGCCGCATCGCCGGCCGCTACCAGCTGCAGGAACCCATCGGCAGGGGCGGGATGGGCATCGTCTGGCGTGCCTACGACGAGCTCTTGGACCGCACGGTGGCGGTCAAGGAGGTCAGGTATGCCGCCGCCCTCGGCGAGGAGGTGCAGCTGCTGAACCGGCGCACTATGCGCGAGGCGAGGGCGGCGGCTAGGTTCGAGCATCCCAACGTGATCGTCGTGCACGACGTGATCGAGGAGGACGACCGGCCCTGGATCGTCATGCAGCTCGTCCAGTCGCGCTCGCTCGGTGCCGTGATCAAACAGGACGGGCCGCTGCCGCCCAAGCGGGTGGCGGAGATCGGCCTGGCGGTGCTCGACGCGCTGCACCGCGCCCACGAGGCGGGCGTGCTGCACCGCGACGTCAAGCCCGAGAACGTCCTGCTCGCCGACGACGGCCGGGTCGTGCTCACCGACTTCGGCATCGCGACGCTGGAGACCGAGACGCAGCTGACGGTGACGGGCCTCGCGGGGACGCCGGCGTTCATCGCTCCCGAGCGGCTCAAGGGCCTGCCCGCGCGCCGCGAGTCGGACCTGTGGTCGCTGGGCGCCACCCTCTACACGGCGGTCGAGGGACGCTCGCCGCACGAGCGCGGCATGGCGCTGGCGACCATGCACGCCGTGCTCACGGACGAGCCCGACCCCGCGCCGAACCTGGGACCGCTCCACGACGTGATCATGGGGCTCCTGGCCAAGGAGCCGGTGCAGCGGCTGACGTACGAGGAGACGCAGCGCATGCTGCGCGACGCCATCGCGGTCCTGTCGCAGCCGAGCCCGGCGCCCACGGCGCAGTTCCCCGCCGCCCGGTTCCCCGCGCAGGAGCTGCGGGTGCCAGAGCCCGCGCAGAAGCCGGCCCGCAAGCCGGTGCAGCCGCCTGCCCCGGGGTCCGGGCCGCAGCCGGCCAGGCCGAAGCGGCCGGGTCCGGCCAAGGCGCGGCGGCCGTACGCGCCGGTGGAGGACGACCTTCCCACCGACCCCGGCCTCGCGCCCGCACGCTCGCAGGCCGCGCCCTCGTCCGCCGGAGGCGTGCCGGAGACCGGGGTACGGCTGTCGCAGGCGCCGACGGCGGCGCCGCAGCAGTCCGCACAGCCGCCCGTGCAGGCCCCGGCGCCGCCCATCGGAGAGTCCACGATGGACGCGACCGCCAAGGGCGAGCAGCGGCGCGTGCTGCCGATCCTGGCGGCGGCCGCGGCCGTGTTACTGGTCGCGGGCGTCGGCGGCTACCTGGGCCTGAGCTCGGCCCCTGACGGCGCCGACGGCAACCAGGCGGCGGTCAGCACGGTCCCGGCAGCGCCGAGCGCGTCCGCGCCGCAGACGTCTCCCGCGTCGCCGCCCGCGTCCCCCTCGGCCTCCCCGGCGGGCGAGACGTCGCCGGCCGCGCCGCAGTCGCCGAGCCCCGAGCCGAAGCCCAAGGAGACGAGGGCCGCGCTGCCGTCCGGCTGGAAGATGCACACGGACAAGAAGCTCGGTTTCTCGATCGGGCTGCCCAAGGGCTGGGACGAGTGGCAGCGCACCGGCAACGGCGTCGAGTTCAAGGGGCCGGGCGGAGCGCCCAACGCGCACGTCCGCATCGAACGGGCGTCCAAGCTGGGCAAGGACCCGCTCAAGGGCTGGAAGAAGCTGGAGCCGCGGCTGAAGCACCAGTACGGCGGCTATCGCAAGCTCGGCATCAAGAAGGTGTCCTACCGCGAGGCCGCGGCCGACTGGGACTTCATCTGGCCCACCCAGACCGGCAAGTCCCGCATCCGCTACCGGGGGTTCATCGCCGAGGACGGCAAGGCGTACGCGATCTACTGGCACACGCTGAACAGCCACTGGAAGGACGATTACCACTTCTTCGAAGGGTTCTGCGCGACGTTCAAGCCCAAGAAGTAGGCTGCGCGACGTGCACGTCAGCAATCGGTACCGCCTCCTCGAGCCGATCGGGGAGGGCGGCATGGGGGTGGTCTGGCGGGCCTACGACGAGCTGCTCGACCGTACGGTGGCGATCAAGGAGGTCCGCTACACCGGGGTCGGCGACGCCAAGCGGGCCGAGCTCAACCGCCGTACCATCCGCGAGGCCAGGGCGGCGGGGCGGCTCGACCATCCGTCGGTGATCGTCATCCACGACGTCGTCGAGGAGGACGGCCGTCCGTGGATCGTCATGCAGCTCGTACGCTCCCGTTCCCTGGCCCGGGTGATCTCCGAGGACGGGCCGCTGCGTCCCGAGCAGGCCGCGGTGATCGGCGGCCGGGTGCTCGACGCGCTGCGGGCCGCCCATGCCACCGGGGTGCTGCACCGCGACGTCAAGCCCGAGAACGTGCTGCTCGCCGATGACGGCCGGGTCGTGCTCACCGACTTCGGCATCGCGGCGCTGGAGACCGAGGGCGGGCTGACGGCGACGGGCGGGCTGGTGGGGACGCCCGCGTACATGCCGCCCGAGCGGCTCAACGGCGAGCCCGCGCGGCCGGAGTCCGACCTGTGGTCGCTCGGCGCGACGCTGTACGCCGCCGTGGAGGGGCGGCCACCGTTCAAGCGCGACTCGTGGGCGGCGACCGTGGCGGCGGTGCTGCGCGACGACCCCGAGCCGCCCGCGCGGGCCGGGGCGCTCGGGCCGATCGTGATGGGGCTGCTGCGGCGCGAGCCCGAGGCGCGCCTGCCCGCCGCCGAGGCCGCGAGGCTCCTGTACGACGTCGCCGCCACCGCTCCACCGCGCCCTGCCGCCACCGCGGACGCCCCCTGGCAGGCCCCCGCGGGCTCCCCCTCCCCGGAGGGCTCATGGCGCGCCACATCACCTCAGGAGGGCTCCTGGCGCGGCACCCCGCCTCCGAACGCTTCTCAGCGCGACACGCCGCCTCCGGATGGCACCTGGCCTGCCACGCCGCCTCCCGGCGCTTCACGACCCGACACGCCGCCTGCCGACGGCTCCTGGCGTGCCACACCGCCTCCCGGCGCTTCACGGCCCGACACGCCGCCTGCCGTCCCCGCTGACGGCGGCACCCCGCCGCCCGATGCCTCGTGGCACCAGACGCCGCGCAGCGCGCACGACGGCATCCCGACCGGTGGCCGCCCCGATGCGACGCTCGACGGGCGAGGCGGCGGGCGGCGCAAGGCGATGTTGATCGCCCTGCCGGCGGCGGTGCTCGCCGTGGCGGCGCTGGGCGGCGGTGGCGTGCTGCTGTACGACCGCCTCACGGGTACGGCCGCCGCTCCCCGGCCCTCCCCCACGCCCGCGCCCACGGAGCAGCCCACGGAGCAGCCCGCGGAGCAGCCCGCGGAGCAGCCGTCGAAGGAGCCCTCGAAGGAGCCCTCGCAGGAGAACGTCACGACCGCCCCCACGACCGGCGTGCCCACCAGGGAGGCCACGGAGGAGCCGGCCGTAAAGCCCACCGAGGAGCCCGTCGACGAGCCCGAGATCCCGGACGGCTGGCGGGCGTACCGGAACACCGCGGGGCGCTTCCAGATCGCCGTCCCTCCGCGCTGGCGGGCGACGAAGACGGCGGGCCGCGACAGCGTCGAGTTCACCCGCCCCGGCACCCCCGGCAGGCTGCTCGTGGAGTGGACGATCCCCGACGTCCCCTGGAAGGACCCCGAACGCCACTGGGTCCTCCTGGAGGCGGAGATCCGCAGGAAGGGCGACTTCGAGCAGTACCGGCGGATCGCCATCACCCCCACCGAGTTCCAGGGCCGCCCGGCCGCCGACTGGGAGTTCACCCGCGTTGATCAGGGCGTGACGATCCACGTCATCGACCGCGGCCTGCGCACCGCCGAGGGCCGCCCGTTCGCCGTCATGTGGGAGACCACGCAGGACCGCTGGGAGCGGGACCGCCACTACTTCGACGACTTCCTCAGGACGTTCAGACCGCTATGAGCAAGATCACCGAGGAGCGGGCGACGTTCTGGCGGCATCCGGCGGTGCCGGAGACCGATCTGCTGAAGGCCCGCTACGTCACCCACCGCTTCTCCCGGCACGTGCACGACGGCTACGCCATCGGGCTGATCGTCTCCGGGGTCGAGGAGTTCGACTACCGGGGCACGCTGCACCGGGCGGGGGCGGGCGAGATCGTGCTGGTCAACCCGGAAACGGTGCACACCGGGCAGGCCGGGGTGCCGGGCGGGTGGGCGTACCGGATGCTCTATCCGTCGATCGAGACGGTCTCGGCGATCGCCCGCGAGCTGGGCGGGCCCGGCGGGACGCCGTACTTCCCGCAGCAGGTGGTGCGCGACGACGAGGTGGCGGCGCTGCTGCGGCGCGCGCACCAGGCGGCCGAGCGGGGCGACGCGCTGGCGACCTCGACGCTGAGCCGTACGCTGTTCGCCCGGCTGCTGATGCGGCACGCCGCGCCCAAACCGCCCGCCACCGGGACGGCGGAGAGCGGCCGGGCCGTGCGCGCGGCGCTGGAGCTGCTGCACGAGAGCCTGGTGGACCCGCCGACCCTCGACGACCTGGCGGAGGCGGTGGGGGCGCGGCCGTTCCCGCTGCTGCGGGCGTTCAAGGCGGCGACGGGAATGCCGCCGCACGCCTACCTGATCTCGCTGCGGGTACGCCGGGCGCGCGAGCTGCTGCTGAGCGGGATGCGCCCGGCGCAGGTGGCCGCCGAGGCAGGCTTCACCGACCAGGCCCACCTCAACCGGCACTTCAAGCGGGTCATGGGCGTACCGCCCGCCGTGTACCAAAGGGCCGCAGGATCGTACAAGACCCGACATTCAGGCGGCACATAGCCTCGGTAGGCATGGAACCGACAACTCACCGTTCCGCGGCCGTGCGGGACGGTCTCGGCGTGGGCCTGGCCGTGGGGCTGTCCGGGCTCGCCTTCGGCGCCGCCGCGATCACGGCGGGCCTGTCCGTGCCGCAGGCGTGCGTGCTGAGCCTGCTGGCGTTCACGGGCGCCTCACAGTTCGCGCTGACGGGCGCGGTGGGCGCGGGCGGCGACCTGCTGGCGGCCGGCCTCGGCGCGCTGCTGCTCGGCGGCCGCAACACCCTGTACGGCCTGCGCCTGGCCGACCTCCTCCAGGTACGCGGCCCGCGCAAACTGCTGGCCGCCCACGGCGTCATCGACGAGACCACGGCCGTGGCGATGGCCCAGCCCGACCCCCGCTCGGCGCGTACGGGCTTCGTCACCACGTTCGCCACCCTCTACATCACCTGGAACCTGACCACGCTGGCGGGCGCGTACGGCACCTCGTCCCTCGGCGACCCCGGCGTCCTCGGCCTGGACGTCGTGGGCCCGGTGGCGTTCCTCGCGATCCTGTGGCCCCGGCTGAAGGACAGCGGCGAGCTGCGCGCGCTGGCCGCGAGCGCGGCGGCGATCGCGCTGTGCACGACGCCGTTCTTCCCGCCCGGGGTGCCGGTGCTGCTGTCGGCGGTGGCGGTGCTGGTGGTGATGGTGCGATGACGTTGTGGTGGGCGATCGCGCTGGTGTGCGCGGGTTGTTACGCGCTGAAGCTGGCGGGCCTGGCCGCGCCGCGCGCGGTGCTCGACCATCCGAAGGTGCGCAGGTTCGCGGAGCTGGTGCCGGTGGCGCTGCTGGCGGCGCTGATCGCGGTGCAGATGTTCACGCAGGAGGGCGGGCTGGGCTTCGACGCCGCCCGTACGGCGGGGCTCGGCGCGGGCATCGTGGCCCTCCTGCTCCGCGCGCCTTTCCTGGTCGTCTTGGCGGCCGCGGCGGCGATGACGGCGCTCGTCCGGTTCCTTCTGGGGTAGCCGGCGGTGCATGTCCGAGTGCGCGGTGAAGCGATCAAGGAGGTGCCCCGCCTCCTGACCTGACGGACGCCGGACGCGAGGTCTTCGCGGCGCGCACGTCACGCGCGGCGGCGGCCGGTCCGGTCCGGTCACGCCGCGCGGCACGCCGCCGCCCGCCCGCGTCCAGCCCAGGGCCACGGAGGCGGGGGTGCGCACACAGGACCCCGAACCGCGCCCCAGCACGTCCGGAACGCGCTCAGAACGCACGGACAGCCGCTCAGAGCGGGCGGACGGCACAGACACCGGACGGGACGGAGGAAAGCGGCGAGTCCCCCTCAGAGGCGCCCGGCCGGATCGAGGGCTCGGACGGCGGCCGATCCGGCTCGGACGGCGGCCGATCCGGGGCGTGAAGGCGGCAGGACCGGCGGGCGCGCGGCTCAGGACTCCGCGCGTACCAGGTCGAGCGCCTTCTGCAGGTCCTGCGGATAGTCCGTGCTGAACGACATCCACTCGCCGGTCGTCGGATGCTCGAACCCGAGCGAGACCGCGTGCAGCCACTGCCGGGTGACGCCCAGGCGGGCGGCCAGCGTGGGGTCGGCGCCGTAGAGCATGTCGCCGACGCACGGGTGGCGCAGCGCCGACATGTGGACGCGGATCTGGTGCGTACGCCCCGTCTCCAGCTTGATGTCGAGCAGGGAGGCGGCGCGGAACGCCTCGACCGTGTCGTAGTGGGTCACCGACGGCTTGCCACCGGCGACGACGGCCCAGCGGCCGTCGCCCGACGGATGCCGGTCGATGGGCGCGTCGACGGTGCCCCTGAACGGGTCGGGATGCCCCTGCACGAGCGCGTGGTAGCGCTTGTCGACCGTGCGTTCTTTGAAGGCCCGCTTGAGGAACGAGTAGGCGTGCTCGCTCTTGGCCACCACCATCGCGCCCGTGGTGTTGGCGTCCAGGCGGTGCACGATGCCCTGGCGCTCGGCGGCGCCGCTGGTGGCGATGGTGTGACCGGCTCCCAGGAGCCCGCCGATCACGGTGGGGCCCGTCCAGCCGACCGTGGGGTGCGCGGCCACGCCGACGGGCTTGTTGATCACGATGATGTCGTCGTCCTCGTACACGATCGTCATGCCGGGCACCGGCTCGGCCACCGGCATGGGCGCGGTGACGGGCGGGGGCATCGTGACGTCGAGCCACGCGCCGGCGTGCACGCGGTCGGACTTGCTCGGCACGCGGCCGTCGACGAGCACCTCGCCGGCGCCGATCAGCTCGGCCGCGCGGGTGCGGGAGAACCCGAAAAGTCGCGAGAGCGCGGCGTCCAGCCGCTCGCCCTCCAGCCCGTCGGGCACGGGCAGGCTGCGCCGTTCAGCCATCCTCGGCCACCTCCTTCGAGCCGTCGATCTGCACGTTGCGCCAGGCCAGGATCACGGCCAGGATGCCGCCGCAGACGATGGCCGAGTCGGCGATGTTGAAGACGGGGAAGTAGTCGATGACCGGGAAGTTGCCCGGCAGCACTTCGATGAAGTCCACGACGTGGCCCTGAAGCTGCGTGGAGCGTCCGAACCCGGAGGGGTAGCGCAGCAGCCGGTCGGTGAGGTTGCCGACGGCGCCGCCCAGCAGCAGGCCGAGCGCGACCGCCCACGAACGGCTGCCGAGCTTGCGCGCCGTACGGATGATGGCGACGACCACGCCGGCCGCGATGAAGGTGAAGACGAACGTCATCCCGGTGCCGATGCTGAAGGCGGCACCGGAGTTGAAGATGACCCGGAACTGGAGCACGCCTGGGATCACGACCAGGGGCGCCTCACCCTCGAGGGTGCGCAACACCACCGTCTTGGTGACGAGGTCGGCCGCGTAGATCACGGCCGCCAGCGCGACGAGGACGGCGACCAGGCGCCCGCGTGGCCTGCCGGCGGTGCTCCGCCGGCCTACCGGCGCTCCTCCTTCTGCTTGCAGGCCACGCACAGCGTCGCCCTGGGGAACGCCTGGAGGCGTTCCTTGCCGATCGGCTTGTGGCACGATTCGCACACTCCATAGGTCCCTGCGTCGATCCTGGCGATCGCACGTTCGTTCTGCGCGACCAGATCGCGCGCATTCAGGGTAAGGGCGATCTCGCGTTCGCGCTCATACGTCTTCGCGCCGGCGTCGGCCTGGTCGTCGCCCGCGCCCTGCGTGACGTCCCCAGAGGCTATCTCCGTCTCGTGACGGAGGATGTCCGCCTCGAGCTCGTCGATCTCCTTCTGGAGCCTGCCGCGTACCTCGGCCAGCTCCTCATCCGACCACATCGACGGTGTAGCGGTCTGCGTGCCTGCCGCCATGGCTGCCTCCATGCTGATCAAGGCCGTGAATGGTGCGGGCAGCTTAGGATCCTGATAACGGAACGGCAAACGACCCGCCGGACGGTTTACCTAGCCCGTACTATCCCGCCTCGCGCATTCAACTCCTCCACAGCGGCGTCCATTCCCACATCTTTGCGCCCTTTACGACTCACGTACCGCTGGGAGGCGGGTGACCTCCTGAGGCGGGAAACGTGGAAGCCTTGACCTCGACTCTGCGTTATGGTTTGAGTCTGCAAGGCGTTGATGGGGCCCGCTGTGAGGGATATCACCCCGGAGCCGCCGGAAGAACGGCTTGCGCGAGCTTATTAGAACCGGCAGCAGTCAAATGAAGAGGGCCTCGCCTTCGGGCGGGGTCAAGAAGGGTGGTACCGCGGGGCCGCGAGGCTTCGTCCCTTCACGCCACAGCCCTATCGGCCGATTCACGCGTGGAGGTCACGCCCGAGATGTCTTCCCCAACGTTCCGCTCTCTTCCCGCGCAGGTCGACCTGCCCGCGCTCGAGCGCGAGGTCCTGGACCGCTGGCGGGACGGGAAGATCTTCGAGCGCTCCGTCGAGCAGAACGCCGGCAACCCCTCGTGGGTGTTCTACGAGGGCCCGCCCACCGCCAACGGCCTGCCCGGCGTGCATCACGTCGAGGCCCGCGTGTTCAAGGATCTGTTCCCGCGCTACAAGTCGATGCGCGGGTTCAGCGTTCCGCGTAAGGCCGGCTGGGACTGCCACGGCCTGCCCGTGGAGGTCAGCGTGGAGCGCGAGCTGGGCCTGTCCGGCAAGAAGGACATCGAGTCCTACGGCATCGCCGAGTTCAACGCCAAGTGCCGCGAGTCGGTGCTGCGGCACGTCGACGCGTTCGAGCAGATGACCGAGCGCATGGGCTACTGGATCGACCTGTCGCAGGCCTACCGCACGATGGATCCGTCCTACGTCGAGTCCGTGTGGTGGTCGCTGAAGGTCATCTTCGACAAGGGGCTGCTGTTCCGCGACTTCCGCATCACGCCCTACTGCCCGCGCTGCGGCACCGGGCTGTCAGACCACGAGCTGGGCCAGCCGGGCGGCTACGAGACCATCTCCAGCCCGTCGGTGTACGTCCGCATGCCCGTCACCTCCGGCCCGCTGGCCGAGCTGGGCGCCTCGCTGCTGATCTGGACGACCACGCCGTGGACGCTGGTCTCCAACACCGCGGTCGCCGTGCACCCCGACGTCACGTACGTCGCCGCCCGCACCGCCGACGGCGAGGTGCTGGTCGTGGCCGAGCCGCTGCTGTCCGTGCTGGGCGAGGGCGTCACCGAGGTCGCCCGCTACACCGGCCGCGAGCTCGAGCGCACCACCTACCGCCGGCCGTTCGACCTGGTCGACATCCCCGACGCCCACTACGTCGTGCTCGGCGACTACGTCACCGTCGAGGACGGCACCGGCCTGGTCCACCAGGCGCCCGCCTTCGGCGCCGACGACATGGCCGTCATCAAGCGGTACGACATGCCGATCGTCAACCCGATCGGCCCCGACGGCCGCTTCCTCGAGGACGTCCCCATGGTGGGCGGCCGCTTCTTCAAGGACGCCGACGAGGAGCTGACCGAGGACCTGCGGCGGCGCGGCCTGCTGTTCAAGGGCGGCCACTTCGAGCACAGCTACCCCCACTGCTGGCGCTGCCACACCCCGCTGCTCTACTACGCGCTGCCGTCCTGGTACATCCGCACCACCGCCGTCAAGGACCAGATGCTGGCCGAGAACTCCGGCACCAACTGGTACCCCGACACCATCAAGTGGGGCCGCTTCGGCGAGTGGCTGCGCAACAACGTCGACTGGTCGCTGTCGCGCTCCCGCTACTGGGGCACGCCGCTGCCGCTGTGGGTGTGCGAGCAGGACGAGTCCCACGTGACGTGCGTCGGGTCGCTGGAGGAGCTGGGCAGGCTCGCCGGCCGTGACGTCTCCGCCCTCGACCCCCACCGCCCGTACGTCGACGACGTCACGTTCGACTGCCCGACCTGCGGCGCTCTCGCCCGCCGCGTGCCCGACGTCATCGACGCCTGGTACGACTCCGGCTCCATGCCGTTCGCGCAGTGGGGCGAGCGCGGCAAGCCCGAGGGCGTCTACCCCGCCGACTTCATCTGCGAGGCCACCGACCAGACGCGCGGCTGGTTCTACTCGCTGATGGCCGTCGGCACGCTGGTCTTCGGCCAGTCCTCCTACCGGAACGTGCTCTGCCTGGGCCTGATCCTCGCCGAGGACGGCCGCAAGATGAGCAAGCACCTCGGCAACGTCCTCGAGCCGATCCCGCTGATGGACCGGCACGGAGCCGACGCGCTGCGCTGGTTCATGGCCTGCTCGGGCTCGCCGTGGGCGGCCCGCCGCGTGGGGCACGCCACGCTGGAGGAGATCGTCCGCAAGGTCCTGCTGACGCTCTGGAACACCGCCTCCTTCTTCACCCTGTACGCCAACGCCGAGTCCTGGTCGCCTGCCAAGCTCGCCGAGGCCGTCCCGCCGGCCGAGCGCCCGCTGCTCGACCGCTGGGCGCTGTCCGAGCTGCACCGCACCGTGGCCGAGGTCACCGCGGCGCTCGACGACTACGACACCCAGCGCGCCGGCCGCCGCCTGGCCGACTTCCTCGACGACCTGTCCAACTGGTACGTGCGCCGCTCGCGCCGCCGCTTCTGGCAGGGTTCGGAAGAGGCGTTCGCGACGCTGTACGAGTGCCTGGAGACGGTGCTCAAGCTGATGGCGCCGATCACGCCGTTCATCACCGACTACCTGTGGGACGTCCTGCGCGGGGAGGACACGCCGACCTCGGTGCACCTGGTCTCCTGGCCGCAGGCGCGTGAGGAGCTCATCGACACCGAGCTGTCGGAGCAGATGGCCCTCGTCCGCCGCCTGGTCGAGCTGGGCCGCTCGGCCCGTGCCTCCTCCGGGGTGAAGACCCGCCAGCCGCTGCGGCGGGCCCTGGTGGGTGCGCACGGCTGGCCGTCCCTGCCCGACGAGCTGCGCGGGCTGGTCGCCGAGGAGCTCAACGTCCAGGCGCTCGAGGACATGTCGGGCTTCAGCGCCGACCTGGTGTCCTACACGGTCAAGCCCAACTTCCGGGCGCTGGGCAAGCGGTTCGGGCCGCGTACCAAGCTGGTGGCCGCCGCGCTGGCCGCCGCCGACGCCACCCGCGTGGCGCGCGCCCTGCGCTCCGGCTCCACCGTCATGGTCGAGGCCGAGGAGCTGGGCGAGGTCATGCTCGGCCCCGACGAGGTGATCGTCAACGAGCAGCCCCGTTCCGGCTGGGCCGTCGAGACCGGCGCCATCGGCACCGGCACCGGCGAGACCGTGGCGCTCGACCTGGAGCTGACCGACGAGCTGCGCCGCGCCGGCCTGCTCCGCGAGGTCATCCGCCTGGTCCAGGACGCCCGCAAGTCGACCGGCCTGTCCATCACCGACCGCATCGACCTGTGGTGGAGCGCGTCCTCGCCCGACCTGGCCACGGCGCTGCGCACCCAGGGCCAGGTGGTGACCGAGGAGGTGCTCGCCACCTCGTTCACCGAGGGCACCGCCCCCGACCTGCCCACCCACGCAGACGAGGACCTCGGCCTCACCTTCCAGCTCCGCCGCGCTCAGTAGCCGCTCGTCCGGGGGCGTACGCACCCCGGACGGTAAGGACCCATCGAGCGGGCCCCGGGTACCAGCACCCGGGGCCCGCTTCGTGGCGTCAGGCTGTGTGATGGCGCCCGCAGGAGACGGCACCCCCACCCCGCCCGCCACGCAGGCAGAGACACCCTCACCTCACCCGCCCGCGCAGGGAGATGCCTGACCTCACCCGCCCGCACCAGAGAGATGCGTTACCTCACCCGCGCAGGCAGGAACAGGCGACCACCCAGCGCCGAAGGCGGATGCGCGTAGCCCACTCGCTCTGACGGAAAGGCAGCGCGGCGCGGCTACGTCTCGCACACAGGAATGGCTGCGTTCCGCACAGTTCCGCACGCAGGAATGACGCCCCCGCGGATGGACACCCCGCAGAAGATCGCCCCACAGCTTCAAAGAACGCCCCACGGAAGAACGCCCCGCAGCCCCGCCAGAACGCCCCACGAAAGAACGCCTCACAGCCCTCGAAAGGACGGCCCTCGACAGGACGACCCGCAACGCCCGACAGAACGGCCCACGGCAGGACACCCCGCAACGCCGACAGAACAGCCCACGGCAGGACACCCCCACGAAGAGACGCCCCGCAGAAAAACATCCTGAGTGGCCTGCGGCAGAGACTGACTTACGGCAAGGCAGGTGGCCGGGGGCGTCAGCTGACGGTTTCGCGGTCGTGCTGGCAGACCGGGCAGCTCGTCAGCCCGGCGGCCTGGGCGGCGGCGAGGGTCATCGACTCGACGCCGTCACCCGCTCCCCGGACCAGCGGGCACGCCGAGCCGTGGTAGCGGCGGGTGCCGATGATGACCTTGACGGTCTGCGGCCCTCGCTCCTTGCCGTTTCCGGCCCCGTTCGCGTTGCCGTTGGCCCCGGTGGAGCCGTCACCGGCCTTGCCACCGGACGAACCGGCCTTGACACCCGCAGCCTTGGGATCTGCGGCCTTGGCTGCGGCACCACCGTTGGACGGGCCGCTCCCCTGATCGCGAGGCCCTTGCCCGGGAGAAGCGCTCCCCTTGGCGGCCGACGCTCCCTTACCGGCGGACGAGGCGGCCTGCTCACCGCCACCGGACGCCCCGCTCTTCCCCGGCGTGGCCCCGGGCTTGGCACCGGAGGACGTGACCGGCGCGCCCGGAGGCAGCGGCCCCCGAGGCTTGGCGGTCGCCTCTGCCGAGGACGCGGGCCGCTCGTGCAGGATGACGGTCTCCCCCGGCGCGGGCTCGTCGCCACCGCCGGACGGGCGCTTGGCCGACTCGCCTCCCGACGCCGACGACCGCTCCGAAACCTCGGACGACCCGGACGTCCCCGGGCGTTGCGGCGCACCGGACGATCCGGGACGCTGCGGGCTGCCCGACGCGGTCACCCGAGGCTGCGGCGCCGTAACGGGCCCGGCGTCGTCATCGCGCTCGCCAGGACCGGCCCCCTGCCCGGCCTTGCCGTTGCCCTGTCCTGCCTTCCCGGACGCGGACGCACCGGCCGTACCGGGCCTGCCGGACGCGGACGCACCGGCCGTACCGGGCTTGCCGGACGCAGACCCACTGGACGCGCCGGGCCTGCCGGACGCGGACGCACCCGTCGTCCCCTGCTTCCCGGGTGCGGACGAGCCGGATGTCCCAGGCTTTCCAGCCGTGGCCCCAGCGGCCGTGCCCGGCTTCGCGGCCCCGGACGCACCGGCGGCCGTGGCGGCCTTCCCGGACGCCGGCTCCCCGCTCGTCCCAGGCTTGCCGGAAGCGGACCCGCCCGCAGCACCCGGCTTCCCGGACGCGGACACACCGGACGCTCCGGACTTTGCGGGCGCGGGTGTGCTGGACGTTCCGGGCTTCCCGGGGGCAGACGCACCGGGCGTTCCAGGCTTGGCGGGCGTCGACGCGGCGGCGGTGCCGGGCTTGCCATCGGGCCCACCGGGACGACCGGCCTCACCACCTGACGAGCCGGCACCACCCGGACGACCAGGACCGTCACCGGACGAACCAGCACCCGGACGGCCAGATGCGTCACCGGAAGGAGCGGCACCCGGGCGGCCAGGCGCGCCGCCGGACGGACCAGTGGCACCTGGGCGGCCGGGCTTGTCGCCGGGCCGATCGGGGCGGGCCGAGCCCGAGCCCTGGACGGCCTTGGCCGGGCTGGGACCCGAGCCCTGGGCTGCCTTGGCCGGGCTGGGAACGTTGGGAGAGGTCTCGTCGTCGGAGCCCCCGGCGGTGGCGGCGGACTCCCGAGAGGCGACGGACGCGGTCTTCGGCGAGGACGCGCCCTTACCGGGCGTGCCCTTGGCCGGCGCGCCCTTGGCCGGCGCGCCCTTCGACGGCGCGCCCTTCGACGGCGCGCCCTTCGGGGAGCCGGGCTTGCCGGACGTTCCTCCCGAGGCCCCGGGCGCTCCACCCGAGGAGCCGGACTCGCCGGCCCCGGGCGTGGAAGGGCCGCCCTTCGAAGGACCGGCCTTCGGAGATCCGGATCGGGAGGGCGCGGTGCCGGCCCCGCGCGAGGGCGACGGCCGGAAGTAGGAAGTCTCTGACTCCGCCTGCTCATCGTCCGAGCCGGTGCCGGTCTCGGGGGCGGCGGAGGTGGAGCCCGATGCCTGGTCGGCCGGGGCGGCCTTGGGACGGCCGAACCACCCGGCGGCGCCTTCCTCGTGGGCGGCGGCAGGCTCCGGGCTGGGGGTGGAAGCCTTCGTGCCGGGCTTCGGCGGGGTGACCTGCGGACGAACGTCGCGGGTCTCCGCGGAGTCTTCTGCTCGGTTCTTGGCAGAAGCGGTGCTGGAGTGGACGGCGGGCTCGGGGTCGGCGGCAGGCGGCAGCTGCCGTCCGCCGAGCGCGGCGTCGGGCAGGCACGCCGTGCAGGGCGTGAAGCCCTCCTCGCGTGCCTCCTCGTACGTGAGCTCCTCGTGTTCCCGCCCGACCAGCTGCCTGCACCCGTGGACGTGGTAGCGCTTGCGTCCAGGGATGACCAGCACGATCGCATCCGGCGCGATGCCGGCGGCCGCGGGGCGGCGCGGTGCGGTGGCCGGGGTGGCCGCCGTGCGCTGCTGCGGTGCCTGCGGATGCGGTCGGGGCTGCGGGGGCGGCTGATGAGCCATGGGGCCGGTCTGGGTGTACGGCGCCGCGGACGGCATGAGCCCCTTCGGGGGGGTGGCCGGCGCAGCGGCCTGCCCACCTCCGGGAAAAAGCTCGTTCCGCCGCAGAAACGCCCCGATCACCAGGAACAACGCGGACAGCACGCTGACCACGATGGACCACATGATCAGGAACGGCTTCGCCAGTACGAAGCCCGCGATCAGCAGCACCACTGCCGCGAGCACCAAACCAGCACTGATAAGGATCACAGAGGGCTCTTTCGAGTGGCAGGTCCTAGTGACCCGTTACTTTACCGCCGGTCGTTGTGAGGACCGTCACCGCCGGGGAAAGCGCCCTGCGGAGCGTCGCCGCCGAACGGAGCGGGGCCTCCGGGCAGCGGCTGCTGGCCGCTCTGGGGCACGGCGTGCGACATGGCGGGTGCCTGGCCCTGCGGACCGCCGGACAGCACGGGGAAGCCACCGCTGCCTTCGGCGGACACGTTGAGCTCGGCGAGCTGGTTTTCGAGGTAGAGCTTGAGCCTGCTGCGGTATTCGCGTTCGAAGCTGCGGAGTTCCTCGACCTTGCGCTCGAGCTCGTCGCGGGTCTGCACGAGCGAGCCCATCGCCTGGCGGTGGCGCTCCTGGGCGTCGCGCTCGAGCGTCTCGGCGCGAGCCCTGGCGTCGCCGATGACCTGCTCGGCCTGGCGGCGTGCCTTGGTGAGGATCTCGTCGGCCTCGCGCCGGGCCCGGGTCACCGTCTCGTCCGCCTCCCGGCGGGCGTCGGCGATCGCCTGGTCGGCGGTCTGCTGGGCCAGAGCGAGCACGCGGGCCGCGGTGTCCATGTTGTCCTCGGCGGGCGGCATGTTCATGCCCACGGGGACCTGGGGCTGCTGCGGCTGCTGCTGCTGCGGCTCGGGCGCCCGCATGGGCTCCGGCTGCGGCGGCTGCATCATCTCCGGCTTGGGCTGTTCCTGGACAGGCGCCGAGGCCATGGGCATGTTCATGCCGCCCGGCACCTTCCCGCGCAGGCACTCGGCCAGCTTGGCGCGGAGCTCCTCGTTCTCTTGGATCAGGCGGTCAAGCTCAGCTTCCACCTCGTCGAGGAAGGCGTCGACCTCCTCCTCGTCGTAGCCCGGCCGGAGCCGGGTGGTACTGAACTGCTTGTTCCGCACATCAGCGGGCGTCAGCGGCATTTTTTGGTCTCCTTGGCGCGCTTGGAGTCTGTCCGGAGGACGGTAACCCGAATCACTTCAGCGCGGACACGAGTTGGAACACGACCGGCGGCCTCACAGGCCATGCTCACCGTGGGCCGAGAGCCTGGGCGATCTGAATCAAGATCAGAACCACGATGAACAGGACAGTGAAGCTTAGGTCAAAGGCCACCGTACCCAACCGGAGCGGAGGAATGAAACGGCGGAGGAACTTGAGGGGTGGGTCAGTTGCGGTGTAGGTGGCCTCCGCCACGACGAGCACCACGCCCGACGGACGCCACTGACGTGCGAACGCCTGCACCGTCTCAAAGATCATCCTGCCGATGAGCAGCACCAAGTAGAGAGACAGGACTACGACCAAGATCCCACTAACGATCTCCACGGCCCGGCCGCGCCTCCACTTCTGATGTGCCTCCAGGCCTTGGGGAGACCTGGTTGGGTCCGATAGGCATACACAGAGACTCTAACTCTGATTGAAGAACCCGCGTTCCGCGATTCGAGCCTTGTCCTCGGCGGTCACCTCGACATTGGCAGGGGACAACAGGAACACCTTGTTGGTAACACGTTCAATGCTGCCATGTAGGCCAAAGACGAGACCTGCCGCGAAATCAACCAGCCGCTTCGCGTCACTGTCGACCATCTCGGTCAGGTTCATGATGACGGGGGTCCCGTCACGGAAGTGCTCACCGATTGTACGCGCCTCGTTGTACGTGCGAGGATGCAGGGTCGTGATGCGAGCCAGATCCGTCGTACGGCGTTCCACGATGGTCGTGGTCGGCCTGGGCGCGGGGCCGCCGGTCTCGGGCTCGTCGTCGCGGTCTTGGACCGCGACAGGACGCTCCTCACCGGGGCGCTGCACGTCGTCGTCGTAGGCGTAGTCGTCGGTGTAGGTCTCGTACCTCTCGTAGCGGTCGTCCTCCACGAGACCGAGGTAGACCGCCATCTTGCGCATCGCGCCGGCCATCGCTACGTCGTCCTCCTGCTCATGGTCGCACTCGCTCGGGCCCGTCGCCGTGCCCTGAGGCGGTAGGCGTACCCCCTGGAGCTCACCGCTGATCGACCTCTACTTGGTCATGGGCCTGAAGACCCACTTGAGGGGACATTACCTGACGAAGGGCTTGCGACGACCGAGCAACGCCGTACCGACCCGAACGTGTGTCGCGCCGTACGCGATCGCCTCGGCGAGATCGCCGCTCATCCCGGCCGAGACCATGGTGGCCCGGGGGTGCTGCTCCTGCAGCGCCGTGGCGAGCTCGCGGAGCCTGGCGAAGGCCTTGGCGGGCTCCTCGCCCAGCGGGGCCACCGCCATGACGCCGCCCAGCCACACGCCTTCCGCCAGGGCCACCTCGTCGGCCAGCGCGAGCAGGTCGTCGGGCCGCACGCCGCCCCTGCCGGGGTCGTCGTCGAGCGCGACCTGGACCAGGCAGCCGATGCGCCGGCCCTGCCTGACCGCCTCCTTGCTGATGGCGCTCACCAGTTTGGAACGGTCGACGGAGTGGATCACGTCGGCGTACGAGACCACCGAGCGGACCTTGTTGGTCTGCAGCTGACCGACGAAGTGCCAGGTCAGCGGCAGCCCGGCCAGCTCGCGCGCCTTGGGCGCGGCCTCCTGGTCGCGGTTCTCGCCGATGTCGCGCACGCCCAGCTCGGCCAGGATGCGGATGTCGTCGGCCGGCCTGGTCTTGGTGACGGCGATCAGCGTGACCTCGCTCCGGTCGCGGCCCACGGCGTGGCACGCCGCGGTGATGCGCTCCTCGACCTCGGCGAGACCGGCCGCGATCTCGTCCCTTCTCACGTGCCTCTCCTTCGTTACCGCGCCGCCCGCTGCCCCGCCGGTCCGGCGCGCCCTGCCGCCGTACGCACGACGGCGCCGCTCCCGGATCGCTGCGGGGAGCGGCGTCAGGCGAACGACTCGTTGACCGGCTATTTGAGGAAGTCGGGAACGTCGAGTTCCTCTTCCTGCTCCTCGAAGATCACCCGGGGACGTTTGGGAGGCTCCGACATGCGGGAGGTGATGGGCGTGGGCGGATTGGCCGGCTCGGGCGTGGGCCTCGGGATCGAGACGGGGCCGGACGGTCCGTCGGCCTCTCCGGACTCCTGCCTCCCCTCGTCGCGGCCCTCGCTCCTGCCGTCGTTCCGGTTGTCGGCCCTGCCGTCGGAACGCTCCGGCGCCGAGTCGTGCACGGGCTCGACCGGCCGCACCGGCTCGGGCCTGGCCTCGGCGCGCGGCTCGGGGCGGAACTCCGTACGCGGCTCAGGACGCGGCTCGGGACGCACCTCGGCACGGGGCTCGATGCGCGGCTCAGGCCTGACCTCCGGCCGCGGCTCGGGACGCACCTCGGCGCGGGGCTCGGGGCGCGGCTCGGGGCGGAACTCCGTACGCGGCTCAGAACGCGGCTCAGCGCGCAACGGAGGAGGGTCGGACTTCACACTCGGGGAGGCCGCGTTCGGCCGCGCAGGAGACGACACGGGCGGCGCCGCGGGGCGGCCCGCGGGCCTGGGCGCCTGCTTGTCGGACGGGCCCGGCACGTCGTCGAAGCCGGCCGCGATCACCGTGACCCGCACCTCGTCGCCGAGCGCGTCGTCGATGACCGTACCGAAGATGATGTTGGCGTCGGGCGCGGCGGCCATCGACACCAGCTGGGCGGCCTCGTT